>CAVUFU010000012.1:0-392168 GCA_963740695.1 uncultured Acidobacteriota bacterium | reverse complement strand
AAGCTTGTCTGGGTGCTCATCTGCCAGCCTGTCCAGGTGGCCTAAAATTGACGCCGCCATCAATCAGCGATCCTCCAATGTTGAATAGAACGCGAGCCGGTGAACGAAACATCTTTCCCTAGAGTGCGAGTTGATCCGCGATTGAGTTTGAAAGTGCAGGCCGGAAATGTAGGCGGACGGTGGGAAGCGTATTTTTTTCTCAGCATAGGCGTCGCTCGACGCTTTTGGCGAACGGATGTTTTCCTTTTTGCCGCACAAAGGCGCGAACGGGAATTTCGGAGCTCCGCCGACCTTCTGTGGTCCCTCGCAGGAAGCCCGGTTCATTATGGTTCATCGAAGGTTTTATATTAACAAAGCGTTATGGACAATTCCATGCGTCATCGCTCTCATTGTTCACACCACGCAACTAGGCACCGTCCGTCCCGAATGTCCTTGAATGTCTTTGCGAGCCCGCATTAAAATCGTGCTGCGAGGCTGTCGGCGGCGCGGTGCCGATTTCGCTTAGTGTCAGGACCCCGGATCCGGCGTATGGAACGCCTCGGGCCCGATTAGCATAAGCGCGGAGGCGCGGGTGACGTTCGAATCCGAAGTATTGATCACGCAAGATCCGGAGACTCCGGATCTTGTGCCATCGGAATCCTCTGCGGCGTCCGCTACCGAACCCGTCGGCGCCTCTTCCTTCCCGAAAGTTTTACGTCGCCGCTTGGATAGGTTTTTTGCCGACCAGAACGTCACTCACAAAGCGGACCGCGCGATGTGGGTCAAGATCGCTGTGGGTCTGGCGGTGCTCGTGGGCGCCTGGATTGCTCTGTATGCTCTGAGGCCCGATTCCTGGAAATTTGTCGCTCTCTACCTTTTAGGCGGCCTCGCGCAGACATTCCTTCTGCTGAACATTGCCCATGACAGCAACCACAACGCCATCTCGTCGCAGCCGCGCGTCAACAAAACCCTGAACTATGTCTTCGATTTGTGCGGAATCAGCTCGTACATGTGGCGCATCCTCCATCATCGCGGCCATCACTCCTGCATTAATCTCCACGGCGAAGATGATGCGCTCTCCGGACGCGGCATCTTTCGCTTCACCCCCTATGAATCCCGCGCGCCATGGCACCGCTTCCAGCACATCTATGCGCTGTTCTTTTACGCCATGTTCTCTCTCGACTATGTGTTCTTCAGGGACTTCGAGAGCTTTTTCTTCCCGTCTCACGATTATCTGAAACGCGCCAATCATCCTCTGCGCGAATATGCCACTCTCATCGCCGGCAAAGCCTTCTACCTCACTTACATGCTTGTCTTGCCGGTGATGGTGCTCGGGAAATCACCGCTGCTCGTCGCCGGGGCCTTCCTGCTGGTCCATTTGTTCGTCGGTTTAGCCGTGACGCTTGTATTCCAGACGACGCACACCATTGACACCACCTACTTCCCCACGGACCGCGGTGAGTTCGACAACGGCGTGTATCACATCTTCGCGACGACGGCCGACTACGCCACAGAAAATCCTCTCGTCGCTTGGCTCGCGGGCGGGCTCAATCATCACATCGTGCACCATCTTTGCCCTTTCGTGTGCCATACCCACTATGCTCCGCTCACCCGGATCGTGAAGCAGACCGCCGAAGAGTTTGGCGTTCCCTATCGGCAGCACCCCACCATGACTCAGGCGATCCGCCATCATCTGATACTCTTGAAGCAACTGGGGAACGAAAACTGATTTTGAGCATTTTATCTTTACCTATGGTCCCGCTAACACTTCCCACAAGTAACATGAAATCATCTGCGGTTCGAAGCAAGTATCAGGACGGCAGGGTATGAACTCGTCGGCTCCTATTCCCGTTGTTTCTCGATTTCGCTGCTTTGCGGATTCTCGCGCGATGTTCCGCAATCCCGTGCAGGTTTTGTCCAGTTACACTGAAACTTTCGGCGATACATTCCGGATCTATTTGGGCGGTCTCAAAGAAGCGATCGTTACGATCGATCCCGCTGTGATTCAGCACGTGCTAAAAACCAATTCGGAGAACTACCAAAAATCCGATATTCAAGTAAAGCGGATGGGCCATTTTCTGGGCAAAGGCCTTCTCACCACGGAAGGAGAAGCCTGGCGCACGCAGCGGCGTCTCATCCAGAAAGGTTTCGATCGAGCGCAACTCGATGCGCTGTCCTCAATCATGCGGGACTCCCTCGCCGATTCGCTGCAGGATTTTGACGCTCAGGCTCGTCGGGGCCCAGTCGATATCTACCCCCGGCTGATGAAAATCACCTTCGCGATGGTCGCCCGATCTCTATTTGGCGCACGGTTGAAGGATGAAGACATCGATCTCGTCAGCCACACCATCTGCACCGTCCAGGAATTCATCGTTCGGCAAACCCTTCAGCCCTATCTGAATCCCTGGTTCGCCGTTTCGGGAGAACTGCGCAGGCACGAAGATATGCGCACCCGCGCGGACGCTGTTCTGCTCGAATACATCAAGAAGCGCCGCAACGAACCGCCCGGCAACGATCTGCTGCAGACTTTGATGGATGCGCGCTACAGCGATGGCCAAGGCATGAGCGACCAGCTCATCCTAAGCGAAAGCATGCAACTTCTCGTCGCCGGCCATGAAACATCCTCAAATGCGCTATCGTGGCTTTTTTATCTTCTGAGTTCGCGTCCGGATTGTCTCGAAAGGGTAAGGCAGGAATTCGATTCCGTGCTGGGCGAAGCGCCGCTAGGCTACGCCGACGTTCCTAAATTCGAATTTACCACTCAGGTCATTATGGAGGGACTTCGCCTCTACCCGCCGTTTTGGATGATCGACCGCATGGCGGTCGCGGACGACCGCGTAGGCGACCTCGCCATTCCCGCCGGCTCGACGGTCATTGTGTATGTGTACGGCGCGCACCATGCTCCGCGCTACTGGGAAAATCCCGAAAATTTCGATACCGAGCGTTTCACCAAAGCGAACGACAAGCTGCGCACACCCTTCACCTTCCTTCCCTTCGGGGGCGGACCGCGAGGCTGTATCGGTGGAAATTACGCGATGCTACAGATCCTAATGATTCTGAGCGATCTCCTCAGAAAATACGACTTTCAATTGGCTCCAGGCCAAACAATCGAAGCTCGTCCGATGGTCATTCTGCGTCCGAAACACGGAATCCGCATGACGTTCACGAATGCCATCGCGACGGCCCCCTGCATCGCATCCGCGGCTCGCCAGAGCCAGCCGTAGCAGGCCGCTTTTAGCCTCGCACGAACTTTCCAATGGTCTGTCACATCCCACAATGGGATTCCAAACCAACATAGCAATTGAAAATCTCGATTGACGATCTCCGGTACGACAGCAAGTTCCGGCATACATCGTCGGACGGTTTCGTTCAACGGGTGGAAAACTGCGTCGGAACCTTCGTGACCGGAGCCCTCATCGCTGCCCTGGCTCTTAAGAAGCAACGCGAAGAACGTTTGCTGTGGCGGCGGAATTGGAGGAAAGCGAGAGGCGGAACGGAGCCGGCAAGCCGAATTCGGCCGCAAAGCCAAAGTCATTTCCGACGCCGCTGCTATAAGCCAAGCTGAATAATTTGGTCGCGCGCGATTCCAAAGCGGTTGAGGTACTTTCGCAGGCGATCCGCGTCGGTGGTGCTAGTGTCAGCGACGCGAGTCCACCGTGCGTGTAACCCGACGAGTCTCGAAGAGCCGCCCGCGTGAATACCCTCTTCATTTCTTCATCGTGGAGTCGACTCATCTTTTCGGGTTCCTGCGCCTCGGAGCACTTCGCCGAAGCCGCTGCACCACCCTGAAGAGCCGGAGCGTCTTTGCGCAATGCCACTCGATTCAATGCGCCGAGCGGATCGCCCGCCGCGAGCGCGCTCGCCGCGACTGTGATCAGCGAGTCCATCGGAATCCCACCACGCTTGCCACTCCACCGTTTCGACACTCGGCACCACATATATCGCAGGAGTGCCAACGAGCAGGTTACATCAGTTCAGGGGCGGGACGGACAACGAGAGCCAATCAGACCACTTCAACCGATATACTTGTGAGGTTCGGCGATTGCTTTCGCCAAATCATTGAGGAATTCGGCGCCGCGCGCACCGTCTACCACGCGATGATCGCTGGAAAGCGTAAGCGTCATCGTGCTGCGCACCGCCGGCTTGCCGTCGATCGCCACCACTCGGTCTGCGATTGCGCCCACTGCGAGAATCGCCGCTTGAGGCGGAGGAATGATCGCGGTGAACGAATCGATTTGGAACATTCCAAGATTGCTGATCGTGAATGTGGCCCCCAGCAAATCTTGCGGGCGTGACTTCCCAGCTTTCGCGCGTTCCACAAGCTCGCGGCGTTGTGCGGCAATCTCTGCGACGCTTGCGCTGTGCGCGTTCGGAATCACCGCGGCAATAACGCCATTATCCATGGCGATCGCGATGCCGATGTTCACTTGCGCGTGGAGTCGAATTCCGTCAGGCGTCCAGCTCGCATTTAAGCGCGGATGCTGTAGCAACACGCGAGCGACCAGCGCGATCAGAAAATCCGTGTGAGTGACTTTCATCGCGCCGCTCGCGCCCGCGCTAGACGCGAGTCTTTCGCGTGTGCCGTTGAGCGCGCTCGCATCCACATCGCGAACCAGGAAGAAATGCGGTACGGTGGTCCAGCTTTGCGTGGTTCGTTCCGCCATCAACCGGCCGATGGCGGTCAACGATTCGAGTTTCTCGCCGCTGACAGCTGCGACGGCCGCACCCGAGCTAGAAACCGCTGATTTTGCCGCAGCCTCAACGTCCAGCGCGAGAATTTCGCCGCCCGGACCTGTCCCGCGGACGTTGTCGAGGTTCACGTGCAGTTCACTAGCCAGCCTTCGCGCCTTCGGCGAAACCTTCGTCTTCGCAGCTGAAGGCGCAGTTTGTCCAGCAGCAGTCGTCGATTCGCGCGCCGGCGCGGCGGCTGCCGCAGCGATTCCACCCGCAGCGAGAACAGGCGTTTCTTCAGCAGGAGCCGTCTCGCCTTTCTCGACGATCCAAGCAATCGTTCGCCCCACCGGAATCACATCGCCCTCTTTGGCCTTCACTCCCGCAAGAAATCCGTCAGCGAGCGCTTCCACTTCCACCACTGCTTTGTCGGTCTCGACCTCGAGCAGCGTGTCACCTTTAGAGACAGGCTCGCCTTCTTTTTTGCGCCAGGAAACCAGCTTGCCCGTTTCCTGAGTCAGTTCGAGCGCCGGCATCACGACACTGATGGCCATAGATCCTCAGAGGAAAAAATAAATTATTAATCCGAAACGCCAACTCGCTCGATTTTCGCGCTGGCTTCGACCATTTCCTTCACGCGCGTGGTCGGCGCCGTCTCCGTTTCCCGCGTCGTCGAAAGCGGGCCGTTCACGGTGAAGTAGTGCGCGCCCGCCACCAACAACTCTTCGGCAGGGAAACGCGTGATTACTTCGTGGCCCGTTTCGGTGACCACAATTTCTTCTTCAATTCGCGCTGCGGCCCAGCCATCCGTCGAAGGCCAGAAAGTTTCGAGAGCGAACACCATTCCCGGCTTGATCTCATAGGGATGATCGAGCGAAACCAACCGGCTGATCACCGGCTTTTCCCAGATCGCCAGGCCAATGCCGTGTCCGTATTGCAGCGCGAACGCGGCCTCTTCGTTCGGAAATCCAAACTCCTGCGCCTTTGGCCACAGCGCCGCGATTTCGCCAGTGGTGCGTCCCGGACGAACCAGCGAAATAGCCGCATCCAAATATTCGCGACAGCGCTTGTAAGCGTCGATCATCGCGTGCGATGCATAACCGATCGTGAAGCAGCGGTAGTAACAGGTCCGGTATCCCATATAAGAATGCAAAATGTCGTAATACACGGGATCGCCGGGCCGTAACACGCGGTCTGAAAATACGTGCGGATGTGGATTGCAACGCTCTCCGGAAATTGCATTCACCGCTTCTACGTATTCCGAGCCCAGGTCGTACAAAACTTTGCTCACCAGCCCGACCGCTTCGTTTTCCCGCATTCCTGGCTTCATCGCGCGATACAGTTCGTCATAGGCCGCATCCACCATCATCGCGGAAGTATTCAGCAGCGCGATTTCGTCCTGCGTCTTGATCACGCGCGCGTCAGACATCAACTGCTGCCCGTCAACGATCTTGATTCCTTCGCGCTGCAGCGCAAAAAGGATCGGCGGCTCGATGATATCCACTCCCAGAGGTTCATGAAGCAAGCCGCGCTCTTCGAGCTCAATCCGTATTTTTCGTGCCACGTCTTCCGCACGGCCCATTTCTGGAGACATCGCGCCACGCAGCAGTGGAATGCCAGGGCGCGAGCGTTCTCCAAGCCACGGACAATGCAGTTGGTGATGCTTGGCCGCTGACCCGAAATCCCACAGGATTGGCTCGCTCTTCCGCGTGAGCAAGGTGAAGCGGCTCATTTTGTCCTGCGCCCAAGATCCGATGTGCGTCGAAGTGATGTAGCGCACGTTGTTCATGTCGAAGCAAAGAATCGCGCCCATCTCGGATTTCGCGAGAAGATCCTTCACTCGCTGCAGCCGTTCGGTGCGCAGACGGTCAAAATTTATGCGCTGCTCCCAATCAACTGCCATCGTCCCATGTGTCGGTAGCGCCATGGCTTCCTCCCGAAACTAACCAATCAACTCCGGCTGCACAATTTCATCGCAGTTTCAAAAACGGTCTTCGCCGTCGGCACCGTCAAATCTTCCAGCGGTGGCGAGAAGGGAATCGGCACGTGCATCGCGCCCATGCGCCGTACCGGGCCGTCGAGATAGTGAAACGCGCCCTCCGCGATGGTCGCGGCAAGTTCCGCAGCCACACCATAGCGTCCGTAACCTTCATCTATCACAATTGCGCGTGACGTTTTCTTCACCGACTCGATCAAAGTCTTTTCATCCAGCGGCCACGTCGTGCGCGGATCCACCACTTCGGCGCTTAGCCCAGCTTCGGCAAGTAGTCCCGCGGCTTCCAGCGCCACTTGCACCATGCTACTGGTGCCAACCAAAGTGATGTCCGTCCCCGCGCGCTTGATGTCCGCCACGCCCAGCGGAATCGTGTATTCCTCCGCCGGCACCGGGCCTTTCAACTTGTAGCTCATCTTGTCTTCAAAAAAAATCACGGGATTATCGTCGCGAATCGCCGTCTTCAGCAGGCCCTTCGCGTCGTAAGGCGTGGATGGCAGCACCACCTTCAATCCAGGGACGTGACTGAACCACGCATGCAGCGATTGGGAATGCTGCGCAGCGGAGCGCCGAGCCGCGCCGAGCGTCGTGCGCATTACCATCGGAACTTTCCATTTGCCCCCAGACATGTAATGCACTTTGGCCGCCTGGTTGGCCATCTGGTCCATCGTCAGCGTAATGAAATCGCCGAACATGATGTCCACCACAGGACGCAAGCCAGTCATCGCAGCGCCCACACCGACGCCAGTGAAGCCTGCCTCCGAAATCGGCGTGTCCACCACTCGGGAAGTTCCAAATTCCTCGACCAGGCCCGAGAGCACCTTGAATGGCGTGCCGGCTTCGGCTACATCCTCGCCCATGATGAAGACTCGCGCGTCGCGCCGCATTTCCTCGGCGAGTGCTTCGCGAATCGCTTCCGCAAACGTAATTTCGCGAGTTCCGCTCTCAGGCATAGACGTCCTGGTCAACCTCGTCCAATCCCGGGTATGGCGCGGCGATCGCGAATTTCATCGCCTTTTCCATTTCCACTTTCAGTTCTGCGTCTATCACGCTCAGCGCGGCGGCATCCCCGTGTTTCTCCGCTTTCAGCCACGCAGCAAAATTCTTGATGGGATCGCTTTCGGCCAGCCATTGCTGCTCTTCCTTCTTCGAACGGTAATATTCACGGTTGATATCGCCGACGTGATGCCCGCGATACCGGTAGGTATTGCAAAGCAAAAACGCCGGCCCTTCGCCGCGTCGCGCGCGCTCCGCCAGCCGCGATGCGGCCGCATATACCGCGCGAACATCCTGGCCGTCCACAGTTTCCGCGCGGACTCCAAAAGCCTCGCCACGCAGCGGGATTTCGCCCGCGGTGGTTTCCGAAAAATGCGTGTATTCCGTGTACATATTGTTTTCGCAGACGTAAATCACGGGCAGCTTCCACAACTGCGCGAGATTCTCGCATTCGTACAAAACGCCCTGACCCAGAGCGCCCTCGCCGAAAAAACAAACCGCGATTTGCCCGGTTTTCAGCGTCTTCGCCGAAAGCGCCGCGCCCGTCGCGATTCCCACGCTCCCCGCCACGATTGCATTCGCGCCCAAGTTGCCAGTGGCGGGATCCGCGATGTGCATCGAACCGCCTTTCCCGCGGCAGTAACCAGCTTCCTTCCCCAGCAGTTCCGCGAACATCAATTCCGGCGACGCGCCTTTCGCCAGGCAGTGGCCGTGCCCGCGATGCGTGCTGGTGATGTAATCGTCTTTGCGCAGCGCTTCGCACACGCCGACCGCGATCGCTTCTTCGCCGATGTAAAGATGCGCCAGGCCCGGCATCAGCGCGCGCGTGTACAGTTCATTCACGCTTTCTTCGAACAGGCGAATCGCCATCATCTGGCGGTACATGTGCAGCCACTTTTCAACGCCCACCGCGGCGCCCGTTTTGGTCGGATCAGAAACCGTTGTCATTTCCCCACTCCGGACATTCTTGCCAACACATCGAAAACCACCGCGAAATCTTTTTTCGCGAATCCCATTCCGCGAGCCGCGGTAAGAAACTCATTCGAGACTGCCGTCGTCGGCAAAGGAACGTCCAGCGCGCGGCCCATATCCAACGCCAGAAGCATGTCCTTCTGCATCATGTTCACGTCGAACCACGCTTCTTCCGGCATGGTCAACACAAATGGCCCACGATACTTGATCATCGGCGAAGCGACGGCGCTATTCGTCAGCACATCCACCGCCACCTCACGCGCGATTCCGCTCTTTTCCGCGAGCAAAACCCCTTCGCTGAAAGCCAGCATTTGCACCGCCAGGTTCAGGTTTATAGCGATTTTCATCGACAGCGCCAGACCGTTGTCCCCGACGTACGTCACCTTCGGCCCGATGTCGTCCAAAATCGGTTTCAGACGATCGAACGTCTCGCGCCGCCCTCCCACCATCACAGACAGTCTTCCCTCTTGAAGCGTGATGACGCTGCCCGAAACCGGCGCGTCAATCATGTCGGCGCCTTTTTCGCGCGCTTTCGCGGCGATCGAGCGGCTGAAATGCGGGCTTACCGTGCTCATGTCCACCAAAAATTTCCCGGGCCTGACCGCACTCAAAATCCCGTCCGGCCCTTCCATTACCGCCGCAAGGGCCTTTTCGTTCGTAACCATCGACAACGTTACGTCGGCAGCCGCGCATACCGCGCGCGGCGTCTCGCCCCACTTCATTCCTTTTTGGATTAGGCGTTCCGCTTTCGCGCGCGTGCGGTTGTAGCCGGTGACGGTGTGGCCCTTGCTCAGCAGACGGCTCACCATCTCGCTGCCCATCACGCCCAAACCCACAAAACCTAGATTCGCCATTCGCTCCCTCGCCCGTTATTGCAAATCTGACTCTGAAATCGCGCCCCGCCCCCGGTGCGCGCGGGAATCCTCGCGAACCTGCTGCAAGTGATCGCGCATCGCCGCGCGCGAGGCTTCGGCATCACGTTTTTCGATAGCCGCCAAAATTCGCGCGTGGTGATACTGGCCGCGCTCCGGGCCGCCTTCTTCAAAAAATATTTTGATGCGCTGCTCGCGCAGCAATCCCACGATTGAATCGAGCAACGACAGGATCAACGGGTTCTCCGCTGCTTCGGCCAGCGCGAGATGGAAATCCAGGTCCGCCTCGATGTAGGCATCCGGGTCCTTCAACGCGCTGTTCATCACCGAAAACGCTTCGCGCATCAGCGCAATCTGCGGCGCCTGGATGCGCGTCGCCGCGATCGCCGCGATTTCGGGTTCCAATATCTGCCGGACTTCAGCCAGACTCTCCGAACCGTCGCTTTGGTCGATGCGCAGCATTAAATTAATGGACTGCCGCACCGCCTCCGACGTGCCATTGGTGATAAACGTCCCGCGTCCCGAATACGCCTCCACCAGCCCTTTCTCATGCAGCGCTTTCACGGCTTCACGGACAGCGGTGCGGCTCACTCCAAATTTCAAAGCCAGTTCGCGTTCCGAAGGCAGCTGGTCGCCGGATTTGAGCGTACCCTTTAGAATGGAATCTTCAATTTGCTGCACGATCTGCTCGTACAGCCGCGAACTGCGAACCACTTTGTACATACGCCCCCTACCTTCCGACGCCGAAACTTCCGGTCGTCGGTCCGGCACCGCATATCACTTCCTTACGCGCTTTCGATAGACACAGTCTTGATATTCATAAACTCGCGAATTCCAAAAATCGCAAGTTCGCGTCCGTGCCCCGACCGCTTGACGCCGCCAAACGGCAACCGCGGGTCCGAAGCCACCATGCGGTTGATGAACACCATTCCTGATTCCAATCCATTTATGAACTTCTCGCGCTCCACAATGTCGTTGGTCCACGCGCTGGCTCCCAACCCAAACGGGCTGGCATTTGCAATGCGGATCGCATCTTCCGCATTCTTCGCGCGGAACAAGGAGGCCACCGGGCCGAACAATTCTCCGCAAGCGGCCGGCGAACCTTCCGGGATATTCGTGAGCACCGTCGGCAGATAATAATTTCCGGGTTGGTTCAGACGCTTCCCACCGGTCAGCAACCTCGCGCCACCCTGAATTGTCTTCTGTACGTCGGCATCGAGTTCCTGCAATCCGTCCGCTGTGGCGAGCGGGCCTACGTCTGTGCTCGCGTCAAAAGGATCTCCCACCTTGAGCGCTTCCATCTTTTTCACGAAGAGTTTTTCGAATTCATCGGCGATTTCTTCCGCAACGATAAAACGTTTTGCGGCGATGCAGGATTGGCCATTGTTCAGCACTCGCGCCTTCACGCCGACCGTTACCGCCTGCTCCAGATTCGCGCTCTTCATCACGATGAAGGGATCGCTCCCTCCCAGTTCGAGCACCACTTTCTTAATGTCCGTCGCGGCGGCAATGCCGACTTGGACGCCCGCTCCTTCGCTGCCAGTCAACGTTGCAGCCTTCACGCGCGGGTCGGCCAGAATCCTAGCCACCTTGCTTGCGCCGATCAGCAGCGTCTGGAACACACCCTCCGGGAATCCTGCGCGCAAAAGCACGTCCTCAATCAACAGCGCCGACTGCGGCACGTTCGAAGCATGTTTCAGCAGCCCGACGTTTCCTGCCATCACCGATGGCGCGATAAAACGAAACACCTGCCAGAACGGATAATTCCAGGGCATCACCGCCAAAATCGGTCCCACGGGCTGGTACCGCACGAAGCTCTTGCTTCCTGCCACGTCCGCTATCTCATCGGCGAGAAATTTTTCCGCGTTCTCGGCGTAATACCGGCAAACCCACGCGCATTTCGCCGCCTCATCCACGGCCGAGCGATACGTCTTGCCCATCTCCATCGTCATCACTCGCGCCAGCTTTTCCTTGTCGGTTTCCAAGATCTCCGCCGCTTTCACCATCTTCGCCGCGCGGTCGGCAAAGCTCGTCTTGCGAAATTCGCCGAACGTCTTCACCGCAAGCTGTAGTTTTTCCTCGAGCTGCGAATCAGAAATCGGCTCGAAAGTTTTGAGCACTTCTCCCGTTGCCGGGTTGATCGTTGCAATCGCCATTACTTGCTCCTCCGGGCCAGATGAAAATCACAAGTAAGAGATTCTACGGTAGGTGCGGAGACCCACAAAAGATCGAGAAAAGCCCGTGGATAGGGGCTTACAACGACGAACTGGAGGCCATCAGGCATTTGGTCTAGCCATCATACCATTGATTCGTGAATCATTCCAATAAGAAAAACCTTGACTTCACAAATCGTAAGGTGGTAGGGCTGTCATACCACAGTCGCGCTCTTTGCGACTTTCTTGCTCTCTGAGGGGGGGTGTATGGGAATTGAATCGCTCTTGCTAGGCTCGTATGCGCAGCGGGTTTGCCGCAGGTTCGGTCGGGTCTTTGCCTTCGTGCTAGGGATGCTGGTGCTGTCCCTCCCAGTTCAAGCGCAATCTTCATCAGGCCGAATCCTAGGCGACGTGCGCGACCAAAGCGATGCCGCCATCGTCGGCGCCAACGTCGTAATCACGGACGTGCAGCGCGGTGTTACGCGCAGCTTGGTGACGGACGACGCTGGCGAATATCTCGCCCCCAACCTCGAGCCAGGCATCTACAAGATCACTGTCACGAGGTCTGGCTTCAAGACTTTCGAGCGGACCAACGTCCAACTTGAGGTGGCCACTGACGTTCGCGTGGATGTGATATTGCAGCCCGGTGAAGCCACTCAGACTGTGGTTGTGAACGAAGAGGTTCCACTTCTAAACACCACGTCTGCCACCTTGGGCGGAACCTTAAGCAATCAAGAGATCAATGATTTGCCGCTCGATGGACGCAATTATGAAAACCTTCTGCAATTGCGGCCCGGCGTCGTGCGCTATCCGGGCGGCGGATTCTCCACCACCAGCACTGACGGCCTCCGTGCGGAAGACAATGTTTACCTCGTGGACGGGCTCTTCAACAGCGAACCTTTCTCCGGCCAGAGCATCATTAACGGCGCCGGGATCGCAGGGGACTCCGCGACGATTCTTCCTATTGATGCGATCCAGGAATTCAACCTGATCGAGAATCCTCCGGCCGAATACGGTTGGAAGCCAGGCGCCATCGTGAACGTCGGATTGAAATCCGGCACCAATGGATTGCATGGCACGGGCTTCGCTTTCGGACGCGACACGCCACTCGACGCGCGCAACTTCTTCAACACCAGCGATCAGCCCAAACAGCCTAGAAATCTAGAGCAGTTCGGTGGGACCGTCGGTGGCCCGATAATCAAAGACAAATTGTTTTTCTTCGGCGGCTATGAAGGCCAGCGCTACACGGTCGGCAACGTGGGGACGATTCAAACTCCGGCTACGGTCGGATTGCCGACGCCCGCAAGCGGTTCCGGCTGCACCTACACGTCCTCCGGAGATTGCGCCAATAGCTTGGTCAACGCGATTCAAGACTTGCAAGCCGGCGGCATTCCCGTCAGCCCCGCCAGCCTGCAGATCGGAGGCTGCACCTTGGGGCCTCCGGTTACTTGTAATGGCACCGGCTTCCCCACAAATCTGGGCACGAATTCGGCTGGAACCACGACGATCAACTTCGGACTCCCCAATAGCGTCAGTTCGGACAACGCGGTCGGCAAAGTGGACTATCATCTCAACGATCACCACACCATCAGCGGACGCTATTTCTACGGAAACAACAACGGCACGGTCAGTGATGCCAGCCAATTGCAAACCAAATGGCTCACGCAAATTCATACGCGCGCCCAGGTGTTCGGCGTCAATTGGACTTACGTTCCTAATTCGCAGTGGGTGAATGAAGCCCGCTTTGGTTACAACCGCCTCTATCAGCCGACGTTTACCGCCGATCACGGCACGCCCGCCACCGATTACGGCCTGGATACGGGCGTAACGAATCCGCTCTACGGTGGACTTCCGCGCATCAATATCGCTCCGTTCTATATTTTCCCTCAAGAATTGGGTGGGTTTAACTGGCCGAAAGTGCAAGGGCCGGACACCCGAGTCCAATTCGTGGACCACATCTCGCGGGTTTTCGGCAAGCACGCGGTCAAATTCGGAGGGGAAATTCACCGCGACGCCTTCTCGGGCGGTGCGTACGGCGGAGCGCGGGGCAGAATCAAATTCGGTTTTAACTCCGCGGACTTTCCATTTCCCACCGCCACGTCTCTCGAAGCTTACTTCGCGGGTTTCCCCGATTCCGCCAGCTTGCTTGTCGGAGACCCCACTCGCCACATCCATAACTGGGGATATGCGGGTTTCGTGCAAGATGACTGGCGCGTCACCCAACATCTGACTCTGAACTTGGGACTGCGTTACGAAATCAACACCGTTGTGAAGGAAGACCACAATTTGCTCGGCAACTTCAGCCCCACACTCGGCCTCGAGCAAGTCGGCCAGCAGATCGGCGCGCCATATCACGGCGACCACAACAACTTCGGTCCCCGTCTCGGTCTCGCCTGGGATCCGTTCGCGGACGGCAAGACCGTGCTGCGCGCGGGCTTCGGCATGATCTACGAAACGATCAACTGGGAATCTTTCCTCGCGCTCAATAATTCCTTGGGCATCAGCACCATCCCCACGGGAGCGAACGGCGTCGGCCCAGGTGGTTCGCAGGGAACTGGAACAATTGACGTGGGCACCGTCAACCTCAGCCCAGGTGGTCCGAATGGCCTGAACTGGAATGGTCCGGGAACGGTTTTCCCGACCACCTCATTGACGTGTAACGCCGGCAGCCCGTGCTCTATTTTGGGTATCAACCCAAATTTGAGAACACCCTACGTCTACGACTGGACGCTCAACGTTCAGCATGCTTTTACCAACAATCTGTCTGCTGAAGTCGCCTACGTTGGCAATCACGGAGAGAGCCTCATCAATATCCTTGACCTCAACCAGGCCGCCGGAGGTTCCGGCTGGACGCCCGCCGCTATTTCCGCATGCCAAGCTTCCGCACCGGCCTTCAACAACTGCGCAAGCGATCCTGTCGCCGAGCAGGCCGCCCGCCCCTTCAACACTGCGTTTCCCTTTCTGCAGAACATCTACCAGATGAGCAACGGCTACAAATCGAATTACAACGGCTTGCAGGCAACTCTGACGGGCCGCGATTATCACCATTTCACATTCGTCGCCGGGTATACCTACTCGCATTCTCTCGACGATGTCGGTGCGAACTGGGACTTCGGCGCTGGATTGGGTTTGCCTTCCGACAGCACACATCCGAACCGCGAATACGCCAGCAGCGACTTCGATATTCGCCATCGCGGCACGTTGGTGATCACCTACGCAATACCGGGACCCGATGGATACTTCCAGATGCTGAAAGGTTGGGAGTTGAACTCAATCGTCAGCCTGTACAGTCCGCAGCCCTACGGTGCGATGGACGCCACCACGGACGTGAGCGGCAGCGGCGCTCTCAATGACCGTTGGAATTTCTTCGGCAACCCCTCCGATTTCACCTCGTCCGCCACGGGAGTTCCGTTTTATCCGGGCCAATCGAACCCGGCCTGTGTTGCCCAGGCCCTCAGTCTCGACGGCGGCAATCCCACCGGATTGAATAGCACCGCGCTCGGCGCTTTCGGATGTCACGCCAACGGCAATTCAATCATGCTGCCTCCTGCCTTGGGAACATTCGGCACCATGGGCCGCAATATTTTCCGGGATACCGGCTTCCGCAACTGGGATTTCTCTGTCGCCAAGCTTTGGAAGTTCCGGGAGCGTTTCGGCGTCCAATTCCGCGCCGAATTTTTCAACATTCTTAATCACCCCAATATCGCCAATCCGTTTCGGCGGCCAGAACGGCTGGGCCCACAACGACCCGTCCACCGGGCAATTCGGTTGCGGTTGCGCCACGCCCGACGTCGCCGCGTCGAACCCGGTGATTGGTTCCGGCGGCAGCCGCGCCATCCAGTTGGGTTTGAAGCTCAGCTTCTAGAATGATCTTGCGGCGGTAGGCGAAGCGGAGCCAGCGCGGATGCTGGCGCCGCTTCAACTTGTGCGTCGCCAGTGCGCTCAGATCTGATCGCGCGCAGCAGCGATCTTCGAGGACAGAGATTTTCGTTCGACTGCAAAAAACGCAGAGTTGTGAATCCACAAAGGGGCCCGGTCGCATGCCACGTTCGAAGAGTTTCATCGTTGCAGCAATTTTCGCGGTAACGTTGTTATTTTCGTTTTGCTTTCTCGTACCCACAATGAGCGCACAACAAATACGTCCCGAACGCACCATCGAAGAAATCAAGACCGAAGCAATCTCCCGCGCGGAAAACGGCCAATATCCTTGCATCGGCCTGCATCCCGAGGATCTCCGGGAAGCGTTTGCGCACATCAAGACGCGCGACCGCGACGAATGGGCCGCCGCCTTCATCGCCGTCGGCGACCGCTACATGGCTGAAGGCGAGTCGCTGGAAAAAACCGATCCCACCAAAGCCGACGCGGACTACGTCCGTGCCTGGCACATTTATTCTTTCGGCCGCTGGCCGGTTCCCTCGTCCCCCGGCAAACAGCGCGCCTACGAAAAAGCCCTTGTGGCTTTTCGCGCTCACACGAAGTTCTGGGATCCTCCGATGAAAATCGTGCACATCCCCTTCGAGGGCAAGGAAATCATCGGTTATCTGCGCTTCCCGAAAAACACGACCGGCCCTGTCCCGATCGTGATCGCCATCAATGGCCTCGATAGCCGCAAGGAAGATCTTGCTGATCGCTTTTCCGCCGTCCTGCCTTTCGGCATCGGCTATATCGCAGTGGACGGCCCCGGTACCGGACAAGCGCCGATTAAAGCTAGCCCTACCGCGGACCGTATGCTCTCGCGTGTGATTGATTACGTGGACAGTCTTCCCGAAGTGGATAAATCCAAAGTTGAATTTCACGGCGTCAGTTGGGGCGCCTACTGGGGCACCAAGATGGCCATCCTCGAAAAAGACCGCCTGAAGGCCGTCAGCGTGCAATCGCCGCCGATTCACGACATGTTTCAGAAGGAATTTGTGCTCAACAGCCTGCAAGGAAACCGCGAGTATCTATTCGATCAGTTACCCGCGATGATGTCCATCTTCGACAACGTGAATAACCTCGACGAGCTGCTCGAGATTTTTCCCAAGATGTCGCTGGTCACGCAGGGTCTGATCGGCAAACCCACTGCGCCCATGCTGGTGATGGCCGGCGTCCTTGATACGCAAGTGCCGATTTCCGATATCTATCGCCTGCTGAGCAATGGAGACGTTCCCAAAACTGCCTGGATCAATCCGCACGGCGGCCATCTGGGACGCCAAAAAGGAATCTGGCCTGATCCGGTGATGTTTAAGGAAGTAATCATCCCGTGGATCGTTCACGCGCTCGCCGCAGATCCACCACAGCGCTAGAGCAGTGCGGCGTGGGCAAGCGTTTCCGCCGTAGCGCGCGAATCATTTCTTCTTGCCGCCGAAGATGGAAGCGATCGATTTCGCTCTTTTGGTGACGATCCCGCCCACATCAGCGGTGATGTAAGGTTCGTCGGGCGTGCCGGTGACACGCATCGGCACACCCGATCCTTTTCCTGAATCGCCGGAGCCGTGCAGCGCGGTCAGCAGTCCCATGCCGAATTTGCCCACGCCGTTTGCCGACGCAACTTTCACGATAAGATTGAAATCCAGCTGGTTGTCGGCGGAGACTGTCCCGCTGCCGGTGAGCTCGCCCATCGCAGGAATCACAGCCTCAATGCGGTCGGCCACAACGCCGGCGTTTGTCACGCGCAGGTACGCCCGTAGCTTCTGGAACTCCGTGCTGTCTCCGGTTTTCACGCCACTCAGCGCCGCGATACCGTGGATTTTTGTGCCGACGTCAAAACCCACCAAGCGCGTGTTGTCGAGCGCGATTGGTCCCGTGATGACGAGCGCCTTGACCGGTCCAGCGATCGCCAGGTTCAGCGAGAGCGTCCCACCCTTCAACACCGAACCGTTCGGCAGCCGGACCGCGGCAGCCGTCATCAACGACTGCAGGCCGTCGATCGGCAGCCTCTGCCCCGAGAGTTTCAAATTCAGCAGCGGATCCAGCGTGCCGGGCCTTGCAGGTTGATATGTGCCGCTCACGCGGAGCGCGGTGTCGCCAATTTGCACCGCGACATCATTGATCTGGCCGGAAACTTCTTGCAGGCGGTGCACAACGCTATAACTAATGTCCAGCGGTTTGGGAGCAGCGGCAGCGCCTTTGCGAAGTTTCAAATTCTCGATGTGCGCGGTGCCGCTGGCTGTCACGGTTTGCCCGTCGGACGAAACGTGCGCGTCAACATCTGCGAGCAGCGCGACTCCAGCGTCGGGATCCAAGAATCCCGCAGCGACGGGGTCGAAACTCTTCACCGAGATTTGCGCTTCGGCTGGACTGATCGCCGCATCGTTGCGATTAATTGGCCCAAGATGGCCGGTGACGCCGATGGTGCCGCCGGCCGGCAAGTCGGCGCCCAACTCGAACGGAAATCGCGCTTCGAACGAAAAATCGCGAGCGGCAAGATTCACGTGCTCGTACACGGTTGGCTGGCCCAGCGCGGGCTGGCTCGTGATCGTGACTCGCCCGTTTTCGACAACGATAAGCCCGATGGAGAGATCAGTGAACCGCTGTGCGGCGCTTTTTGCGCCGCCCGACGCCGCAGCCGAGGCAAGCCCATTAGATGATTCACTGCTGGCGGCGCCGTGCCCGATGCTCGAAAAATTCCACGTGCCATTCGCCGCGCGGATCAAGTTGATCTGCGGCGACTCGATCTGAAAACCACGCAAATTCACCTCGTGCGCAAAAATCAACGGCTTCAATGAGACGCCGATCCGCAGCTCCTTGGCCGTGACAAACGGCGTGGAGCTGAACGCAGGATCATCGGCGACGCTGAGGTCTTGCGCGATCAAGCGGCCGGAGAACACCGAGAAGCGCAGCTCGCCCAATTTCACTTCACGACCGAGCGTCGCGCTCAGCTGTTTTTCGATCGCTGGACGAAACGTATTGGCTTTGACGAAAAGCGGGATGGCCGCGGCGACCAAAACCGCCAGAGCAGCAACCGCCAGCAGAATTTTCGACCAACGTTTCACGGAGATCCTTCAGAGTGCTCGCTGAATTGCCGGGCCAGTCCCGTTCGGAGGCGAGAGTATATGACGGGCGCGAAACCATTCATAGCCAGCGGTAGCACGGCAAAACTGCCGATCCTCGTCGGGCGCGGGCACACTGCCACGCTGGTGTCGAGCGTGGCCCTTCTTCCTGGCACCCGGCCGGGCGTGTATATTGACAGCGTCAGACAGCGATGATAAAAGGAATTTTCTTAATTTAATCGATTTAGTATGCGCTATAGAAGCTGCCAAAATGGATGAAGAATCCGCTCGCGCGGCCAACCGCTACGTGTTAAGTAACTTGCTCGCGACCCGTATCGTTCAGAGAGGTAAACCCAATGACGCAGCGCCCTCGGCTCAGAGCTTTATCTTGCGTTCTGGTGCTCCTTCTCTCGGTGCTTCACGCCCACGCGGCTCCTCAACAATCCGCCTCCGTTGAAACCATAAAAGTTGACCTGCACGCCAAAGGCGAGCCATTCCCGCATTTCTGGGAACAGATGTTCGGCTCCGGCCGCGCCATCCTCGCCCTCCGCGAGAATTACCAAGCCGACTTGCGCACTGTGAAAAGTGCAACGGATTTCAAGTATGTCCGCTTTCACGCCATCCTCCATGACGAAGTCGGCGTCTACGATGAAGATGCTGCGGGCAAACCAATCTACAATTTTTCCTACGTGGATCAAATCTACGACGCCTTGCTGAAAAATGGCGTGCGTCCCTTCGTCGAACTCAGTTTCATGCCCAAAAAACTCGCCGCCGCGAACGACCTGCAGGCGTTTTGGTACCATCCGAACGTATCGCCACCCAAGGATTACAACCTCTGGAGCGAATTGATCCGGCAATTTGCCAAGCACCTGATCGCTCGCTACGGAATTGACGAAGTCTCGCAATGGTATTTCGAAGTTTGGAACGAGCCCAACCTGGATTTTTGGGCCGGCGATCCCAGGCAACAAACTTACTATCAATTATATGACGCCGCCGCGCGCGCTCTGAAAGACGTCAGCCCGCGCCTCCGCGTCGGAGGCCCGGCCACCGCGCAAGCCGCCTGGGCCGATTCTTTCATCCAGCACGTCGCCGAAAACCATGTTCCGGCGGACTTCGTTTCCAGCCATGTCTATGGCAACGACAAGTCCAAAGACGTCTTCGGCACCGACGAACAAATTCCTCGCTCGCAAATGGTGTGCCGCGCCGTCAAAAAAGTTCACGATCAAATCCAAGCTTCACCCCTTCCTCGCCTGCCCCTCATCTGGACCGAATACAACGCTAGCTACATGAACGAAACCGACGTGACCGACTCGATTTATATGGGCCCCTGGATGGCGGACACCATTCGGCAATGCGACGGTCTCACGGACATGATGAGCTACTGGACCTTCTCCGACGTCTTCGAGGAACAAGGCGTCGTGAAGCGCCCATTCTACGGAGGCTACGGACTCATCGCCGAAGACGGCCTCCCCAAACCTGCCTTCAACGCTTTCAAAATGCTTCATCATCTCGGCGACGTGCGGCTCCCCGAAAGCGCGGACGATATTTTAGTCACCCGCCGCAAGAATGGCGGTCTCGTGATTGCAGTCTGGAATTTATCGCCGCCGGAGGTCGGCGGAGAGCCCAAAAACGTCACTCTGCAATTCGATTCCCTCGCCGGGAATCACACCGCCACTCTGTATCGCCTGGATGCAAACCACGGCTCGCTCACGAATGCCTACGCCGCCATGGGTAGTCCGGATTTCCCCACGCCGGCCCAAATTAAATCGCTCAAAACAGCCGCCCAATTGCCGGCACCTGTGCCAATGACCATTCGCAACGGCCGCCTCACATTGCATTTAGCCCCGAAAGCACTCGTCGTCCTCGAAATTCATTAGTTTCTGCGGTCGCTCGCCACCGACTCTGCCAGGGCCACGGCCGATTTGGCATTCGCGTCCCGATTTGACGTGCGCTGCCCTCTGTCGCTACCCGTCATCCGCGACCCCTCGAACTTGCCTTTCCGCAACTCACTGTGTGCAACAAGATGAGAGAAGTCGCTCGTTCAAGATTTGGTGTGCCGTGCCGATGCATTAAAAGCGGAGAGAGGCGTCGTCTCGGCGCTTCAGACCTTGCACCACAGAGTGCTTCCGTCCGCTTACATAGATCGCGTTGGAAGGAACTCGCACGAAGGTATTTCAAGATGGCAGGTACGTCGCAATCCATTTTGAAACATCTCGAAAAACCGTCGCGTGCAGCTGCTCGCACTCGGGAGAACGCTATGAAATTGACTTTGGGCAAAAAGATTGGTGCAGGTTTCGGCTTGGTTCTTCTGCTCATGATTGCCGTAGCCGGGGCCGGATATTGGGGGACGCACAAGATTTCCAGCGCGATGATCTCGATGCTGCAAACGGACGCGGAACTCGAGGAGCACTTTGCCGGCGCCCGAATCAATGCGTTGGACATGCGACGTTACGAGAAAGACGTCGTCTTGAATATTGGAAACCAAAGCGATCAAGGCGACGCGCTGGACAAATGGAAGTCTACTGACGACAGAATCCACGAGCGCATCGCCGCGCTGGACAAAATAGCGGTTGATTCGGAAGACACGGATGCTCTGGTGGTCATTAAAGGCACTCTTAAGGTTTACGAAGACGGGTTCGCAGATGTAGTCGCCAAGCTTCATTCCGGCGACATCAAGCAAGTCAGCGACGCGAACGCGGCGATGGATTCTTACAAGAACGCAGTCGCAAGAATGGAGGATACGCTACAGATAGAAGACGCCGAACACGTTTCACGAATGGCGGATCGCAAGCAACTCGCTGAAGCGACCAATAGGCGTACTCTCTGGACTCTGCTGGTCGCTGTCATGGCCGGCGTCATAGTGGGCGGGCTGGTCAGCGTCACCATTACCCGGCGTATCACCAAGCCCATCGAACTAGTAGTTCACGCGATGCAGAGAATTCTTCATGGCGATCTCACCGGAGAAGGATTGTCGATCACTTCCACCGACGAGTTGGGCGATCTGGGCCGCGCTACCAACGAGATGCAGAAAAGTCTGCGCACCATGATTGACTCGGTATCGACGAGCGCGGAGCGGATCGCGACGGCCAGCGAAGAGTTTTCGGCCACGGCCGCCGAGCAAGCCCAAGGCGCCGAAAATCAGAAGGACCAGACTCAGCAGGTCGCCGCTGCCATGCTGCAAATGTCATCCACCGTCGCGCAAGTCGCCGAAAACTCCACTAAGGCTTCGGAAGCTTCTCGCAAAGCCGCGGACACCGCCCGGCTCGGCGGCCAAATCGTCGAGGACACTCTGGCGAAAATGCGCGCCATCGCCGATTCCGTCGGCCACACCGCCAAGCGAGTCCAGGAATTGGGCAAGAGTAGCAACCAGATCGGCGAAATCATCGGCGTCATTGACGACATCGCCGACCAGACCAATCTCCTCGCTTTAAATGCCGCCATCGAGGCCGCTCGCGCCGGAGAGCAGGGGCGCGGCTTTGCCGTCGTCGCCGACGAAGTCCGCAAACTTGCCGAACGTACCAGCAAAGCCACCAAAGAAATCACCCAGATGATTCAGAATATCCAGACAGAAACACACAGTGCGGTCGAGGCCATGCAAGCCGGCACCAAGCAGGTCGAGCTCGGCGTCGAATCCACCACTCAGGCCGGCACCTCTCTTCACGACATCATCAAGACGTCCGAATTAGTTGGGGACATGATCCTGCTGATTGCCTCGGCGTCCACTGAGCAGTCTAGCGCCAGCGAAGAGATCAACGTCAACATCGAGCAAATCGCTAAAATTGCGCGGGAGACTGCGGCCGGAAGCCAAGAATCCGCCAAGGCTGTTCATGAACTTTCAAAACTGGCCACGAATCTCCAGTCAATCGTGAATAAGTTTCGCGTAGATGCGCATGGTGCGGGAAAGCGCGGCACCCAGTCCCGTTCTGGGGAACACAATCCGTCTGTGCAGGAGCTCGAGCAGGAACCGTACGTTCATGAAATGGCAGAGGTTTAGCAGATGCCGACGTCCGAACTAGGAGCCTGAAAAGTATGTACGCATTCGAAGCCGCCTTAGGAAAGAGCGCCAGGCAGCTGGAGCGTCGCGAGGAATTCCTTCAACTGGTCAGCTTCAATGTGGCCGAGGAAGAGTACGGCCTACCGATTTTGAAGGTCCAGGAAATCATTCGCATGCAAGGCTTCACCCGCGTGCCCAATTCACCGCCCTTCGTTGAAGGAGTAATCAATCTGCGGGGCAAAGTGATTCCGGTTATCACTCTTCGCAAAAGGTTCGGCCTTGATCCACAACCTCATGGCCGGCAGTCGCGCATCGTAGTCGTGGAGGTGAGCGGCGCCATCATAGGATTGGTAGTGGACTCCGTCTCCGAGGTCCTGCGCATTTCCCCCACTTCCATTGAGCCAGCCCCGCGTCTTGGGAACTCCCATCAGGAATTCGTCGCCGGGGTCGTGAAGCTCGATGTGGGGCTGCTCATTCTTCTCGATGTTGAGCGAGTTATGACGGACACCGAAACGGCTCAGCTCGTGAGCCCGGAATCCGCGGAATTTCCCGGCGAGCGGGACGAATCTCTAGCCGTCACCCGGCGCTGAGTTGAGATTGTGACGCGACCCTTCCCGAAAGCAGGACCGTGTTCCAGCACCTAGTGCATTCACGCGCAAAGCGAAGTCTGTACCGGGAATCAAATGGCCCAAGAACTCGAACAAGACGCTTCACTGCTCCAGGATTACCTCACCGAGTGCGATGAGTTGCTGCAGAACCTTGACCGCGACCTGGTCGCCCTGGAATCCGCCCCGGAAGACAAGGAGCTGCTGAACAGCATCTTTCGCGCCTTTCACACCGTCAAAGGCACTTCCGGCTTCCTGGGCTTCACGCGCATTGTCGAACTAACCCACCACGCCGAAGACGTTTTGAACGTTCTGCGCAAGGGCGAGCGTAACGTCACGCGCCCGACCATGGACGCGCTGCTCGGCGCTCTGGACCAGCTGCGCGAAATGATCGGCGATGTGCGCGGCGGCGAGCCGCACACCTACGAAATCGAGCATCTCTTGCACGACCTGACCAGCGCGATCTCCGAGGAGCCCGCAACGCCGGCGGTCACTCCGGTTGCTCCGCCTGCTACCGCAAACCTCGCCGCCAAACCCGCCGACGCCGGTTTGGTCCGCAAAAAAGATCCGGCGCCGTCCGCCCCTGCCGCGTCCGCTCCTGCTGCTTCCGCGCCCGCTGGCGAAATTGCCGCGCGGCGTTCGACTGGTGCCGTCGAGATGGCTCGCACCATCCGGGTGGATGTTGCCAAGCTCGACGAACTGATCAACCTCGTCGGCGAGTTGGTGCTCGAGCGCAACCGCCTGCAGCATCTCAGCCGGAGTTTTTCTGAACGCCAGGCCTCCTTGGAAGATTTCGAATCCGCACTCCTGCAATCCACGGGGCGCCTCAGCTTCATCACCGACGAACTGCAAACGGCCGGCCTGAGCACCCGCATGGTTTCCGTGGAAGCCATCTTCCGCCGTTTTCCTCGCATGGTGCGCGACCTCGCCGGTAGTCTCGGCAAACAGGTCGAACTGGTCATCCGCGGCGAAGACACGGAACTCGACAAGACCGTCGCCGAAGAAATTGCCGACCCGCTGATCCACTTGCTGCGCAACTCGCTCGATCATGGAATCGAACGGCCGCAGACCCGCATCGAGCATGGCAAGCCGCCCAAAGGCACGGTTCGCGTCGAGGCCCGCCAGGAAGGCGACAACGTCATCATCGAGATCGCCGACGACGGCGCCGGCATGGATCGCGCGCGTCTGGCCAAAAAAGCGCTCGAAAAAGGCCTTGTCACCCAGGACCAGCTTGCCGCCATGACTCCGCGGGAAATCCTGGACCTCATCTTTCTTCCGGGCTTCAGCACTGCCGAACAAGTGAGCGACGTTTCCGGCCGAGGCGTGGGCATGGACGTCGTGCGCTCCAACATGAAGAAGCTCAACGGCACTGTGGACCTGGAAAGTGAACTGGGCCACGGTTCTTGTGTCCGGCTGCGCCTCCCGCTCACTCTCGCGATTCTTCCCGTGCTCCTGGTGGCGGTGGACCGTGAAACCTACGCCCTGCCTCTACGCGCCGTGGTCGAAACCATTCGCGTGAATGCCAGCGATCTCCATCGCGCCAACCACGTGGACATGCTGCGGCTGCGCGATCGTGTCCTTCCCGTTTGTTGGCTGCAACAAGCCGTGGGGCTTCCTCCCAAATCGCGCGCCGAACAACAGCTGCTGCGCGTTGTCGTCTTGGCCGCCGGCGAGAAACGTGTCGGCCTCGTTGTTGATCAATTAGTTGGTCAGGAAGAAACCGTCATCAAGCCCATCAGCAGCCACTTGCGGCACATCCAGGGACTTTCCGGCGCCACCATCAGCGGTGACGGCGAAGTGCGCCTCATTCTGGACCCCGCTGGAATTATTCAATTGATCGAGCAAAGCATGAATCAAGGGAGTTGAGCCCGGTGCCCATCGAAAGCGTTTCGGCTCGCGAACAAACCGCCAATGCTGAGGAGCTGCGCGATCCCGCGCTCGCCAAAATCCGCGACCTCATCTACCGCACCTCGGGGATCTTTCAGCCAGAAAATAAATTCTATCTGCTGGCCAATCGCTGCCAGCGCCGCATGAAAGTGCTGGCTTCCGGCTCCTATGCGGATTATCTCGATCAACTGAATTCCCGCACGACCCGTGATGCCGAAATGCGCAGCCTGCTCAATGAAATCACCATCGGAGAAACCTGCTTCTTCCGCAATCAACCCCAAATTGACGCCGTCACCAAAATTATTCTTCCCAAGCTGGTGACCACAAAATCCAAACTGGCTTACAAGAAAATTCGCATGTGGAGCGCGGGCTGCTCCACGGGAGAGGAACCCTACACCCTGGCGCTGCTCATGTCCGAACAGGTCGCGCAAAAACTCAAGGGCTGGACCTTCGAAATCATGGCCACGGACTTGAACGACAACTCTCTGGTGAAATGCCGCGAAGGTCTGTACTCGGACTACGCGCTCCGCAACACCACTCCGCAACAACGCGACAAATACTTCACGCCGCAGGGCGATCTCTTCCGGGTCCGCGACGAAATTCGCGCGAACATCAAATTCGACCGCTTGAATCTACAGGACCACTCCAAGATTCTTTTCATGAAAGGCTTTGACATTATTTTCTGCTGCAACGTCCTCATCTATTTCGACGCCGCTTCCAAGAAAAGAACCGTCGAGCACTTCCACAGCGGCCTGAACCCCGGCGGACATTTCTTCCTGGGACACTCCGAGTCTCTCTACGGCATCAACGAACAGTTCCGGCTGGTGCACTTCCCGAATGCCACGGCCTACTGGAAACCCGTTCCCGGCGAACCCGCGGGAGGCGCGCAATGAACTCTGCCACCAGCGAAATCCTGTCGAAAAAAGTCAGCGAACTTGGCAATTTGCCCGCGATGCCTTCCGTCCTCAATTCGCTCACCGAGCACTTCTCTCAGGACCCCTCCAGGATAAACATCCACAAGGTTGTCGAGTTGATTTCCTACGATAAATCGCTCGCCGCGCAATGCCTGCGCATGGCCAATTCCGCGCTGTTCCATCGTTACTCGGAGATTCAATCGGTGAATGACGCCGTCCTCGCGCTGGGCCTCGGCCGCGTGCGCGACATCGTATACTCCTGCAGCCTTCCGCAGCTGTTCGTCGGCGCCAAGCAGGGTATGGCGCCTGCGACTTTCTGGCGCCACGCGCTCGGCGTCGCGCTCGTCAGCCAGCATCTGGGTCAGCGCCTCGCCGTCGCTTGTCAGGACAAGCTCTACTTGGCCGGCTTGCTTCACGACATCGGCATCCTGGTCAACGCCCTGCTTTTTCCCCGCGAGTTTGCCGGGATCTTGCTCACCGCCGAAACCACTGAAGTTCCTCTCTGCGAGGTCGAGCAGCAAGTGCTCGGTTTCAGCCATTGTGAAAGTGGCCGCATCCTTGCCGACATCTGGAAATTGCCAGTCTCCATCTCCACGGTCGTCGAATTTCACCACACGCCCCCGTCCGAAGGCGATGATGTCGAACTTGCCGCAATCGTCTATTTGGCCGACCTGCTTTGCCGCCTGCGCGGTCTCGGCTACGGCTACTACGAGGCCCGCGAATTCGACCTGGGTTCCGAGCCGGCCTGGCGAGCACTCGCGCAACGTTACCCCGCTGCGGCACAAATGGATATGGCGCGTTTTACTTTCGAGTTGGATGCCTATTGCGTCGAGGTGCATGCGATGGTGGACGCCATTCTCGCGGGGCGTCCCAAATGACCGGAATTTCTCGTAGCGGACGCCGTCAAATGACCTTTCGCGTGGCTGGCGTGCGAGGGCCGAACAAAAGACAGGGAGTGCAACCACTCCTCGGAGGAATACTGTGACACCAATGATGGATCACGCGTCGCGCACTCAGGTTCCCTACGACACGGCTTGGCGAAACATTCTGGAAACCGCCACGATCGAAGTCTTCGACATGATGGCCGGGGTCCGACTCACCCCTCCACCCGCGCCCGATGAAGAACCGCGCGGTGAGCAGACCGCCATGGTCGGCTTGGCCGGAGCACTTTGCGGAATGGCCACCGTCCGCTGCACCAGCGCCACAGCCGCCAAGCTCGCCGCCCGCATGCTCGGCGACGACGCGACCTCGAATCCCTCGATGGTGGCCGACGCCATGGGCGAGCTTTGCAACATGGTAGCCGGAAATTTCAAGGCCAAGGTTCAGTCGCTGGCCGATCACTGTGTGCTATCAGTGCCCACCGTCATTTCCGGTGAAGATTACGAAATGCAGACGCCCGAACCGAGTGTGGGATGCATCTTTGCGCTCGCCTACGATGGCGACCCAGTTTGGATTTCTCTCGTGGTTCACGTCTAACCGTGTTGTCCGCCAGACACACTTCGCGCCCCGTGCAGTTCCAAATAGGGAATTAGCGGGGCCGCCAGACCGGCGGTTCAAACATTCAACAAATAAACCAAACCACCAGTCCTACGCGTTCGCGGTCCGTGCCAGCTTGATGGACGGTCGCAAGAGCGACCCTGCCGCACGCGCTCGAGGCCTCGTCAGGCGCGGCTCGCCTTCCATTTCCAGCACATCTTTGGCGCCGTAGAAGTTCTCTTTTTCGCAAACCTTGCAGCGCAGATTGAACACCGCCGGATTAATTTCACGGGCGGTTTCCGAGCCTTCAGCGTCGACTTCCGTAGCCATCTTGGCTATTCTCTTCGGCACCGGAATCGCTTCGCCGCAGGAGTAGCAACGTACCCCCGCGTAACGCCGCTCGGCAGTAGCTTCCGTCATCAATGCACCTCGGGATGAATTAACCTCAGGTTGAACCAGGAAAGCGTATTCTACAGCGGCGCGAAGCCCCGCGGATAGCTCAATCTTGGCGAGTCGAAAATCGCGCCTGTGAATATCTTCCAGCCTTGCCACTAACAGGCCTGTTAGCCGCTTAAGGCTAGCTGCTTCAATAACTTAAACGTCCACAGGAAGCCCGCCGCGCAGCCAGTTTCCAAGAAAAACTCACCAAAATTCCACAGGCCTTTCATCATCTTTAATACCCTTGCCACGCCGGAACGCTCCGCCGCAAGGAACCCCAAACCACCGCGTCGGCGCGCCCGAACTCGCTTCGCATCCCGACGTAAGGGACTCATCGCCAGATTGTCCTAGCCTCGAACTGTCGCAGCCGCTGGCTACATCGATCCGTCGCAATCAAGTCGCGGGAAACTGCCCGCGCGCTTTGGATTCCCGTCGAATCGCGCGCCGAAATGTGCTAACAAAGGCCCTTAAAATTCGTCTGAAGGAACGCGAACCGCCTTCTGCCATCCCGAAATTAATGAATTTGTGCGAATGATCCCAATACGCCTGCGGGGGCAACCATGAACCGTCGTAAGCCATCTCGAAACCTCCATCGGAAGCACGTGCCGCGACCCATTCTGTCCATCCTCGCTCTGCTGGCGCTGGCTTCGTTTTTTCCTGCGCGCAGCTCGGCCCAGACCGTGGATGAAGTGATCGCCAAGAACGTTCAGGCCCACGGCGGAATGGAAAAACTCAAGTCCGTGGATACCATCCGCACCACCGGAAAATTCGTGGCCGGAGGCTTCCGCGCCGGCTTCCTTCAGGAAAATAAGCGCCCGGACAAAGTCCGCGAGGAAACGATCATCCAGGGGCTCGCGCAAGTGCAGGGATATGACGGCAAAATCGGCTGGCAAGTGAATCCCTTTCAGGGACGCCGCGACGCAGAGCTTCTCTCCGCGGATGATCTCAAGAGTCTTCAGGAAGACGCGGACATTGACGGCCCGCTCGTGGATTACAAACAAAAAGGGCACACCGCAGAATTATTGGGCCACGATTCAGTGGAGGGCACCGACTGCTTCAAGGTGAAACTAACCCTGAAAAACGGCGACGTGCGCATTTATTACCTCGACGCCGACTCGTTCCTAGAACTGAAAATTGAAACCCAGTCCAACATCCGCGGCACCGTGCAGTACACCGAAATGTTTTACGGCGATTATGAGCAGGTGAACGGGATCTACTATCCCTTCGAGTTCGAGCAGGGCCAAAAAGGCTCTGCCGATCGCGTGAAATTCACCGTGGGCAAGATCGAAATCAATATTCCTCTCGCGGATTCGCTATTCACCATGCCGACGGCGCCCGCCGCCAAACCTGCAGCCCAGGCTCCCGGGGGTGCGCAATGATCTCCCGCGCTATCGCAAAAGTTACCGAACAGTTCGCAGCGCCCTTTGCGTTTCGCCAAACCGCTCACAAGGATCTCTCGAAGACGATGCCCAAATCCATGCCGCGCTTTTTTGGTCTCTTACTCCTGGTCGTGCTCCTGGCGATGCCTCAGCGTTCCAGCGCGCAGGACGCAAAATCCGCGCAGAAATTTGACTCCGATACCATCTCCGGTCTCGGCGCCCGCAATATCGGCTCCGCTGAGATGAGCGGCCGAGTTGCCGCCCTTTCCGCGGTGAAGGAAGACGGCCGTCTCACCGTCTACATCGGCGCGGCCAGCGGTGGCGTCTGGAAGTCGGTCAACGGCGGAACCACCTTCAAACCCGTCTTCGATAAAGAAACCTCGCAATCCATCGGCGCCATCGCCATAGACCCGCAAGCGCCAAAGACCATTTGGGCGGGCACCGGTGAATCCTGGACGCGCAACAGCGTCTCTATCGGCGACGGTATCTACAAATCCACCGACGGCGGTGAAAACTGGACCAACATGGGTCTGAAAGACTCCGAGCGCATTTCCAAAATCCTGATTGATCCC
Source organism: uncultured Acidobacteriota bacterium (assembly GCA_963740695.1). GTDB lineage: Bacteria > Acidobacteriota > Terriglobia > Acidiferrales > UBA7541 > Palsa-295. The sequence goes on along the minus strand of CAVUFU010000012.1, from coordinate 362,296 downwards.
AAGGACGGCAACACGGTCTACGCCTGCGTGCCGGGAAAGCTCTGGAGCGACAGCGATGACCGCGGCGTCTACAAAACTACCGACGGCGGCAAGACCTGGAACAAGATCTTGAAGGGCTCCAATCTTTCCACGGGCTGCTCGATGATGTCCATGAGCTCCGCCGATCCCAAAGTGATTTTCGCCGGCATGTGGGATTTCCGGCGCAAAGGCTGGACGTTCCGCTCCGGCGGCGACGGTCCCACCGCGCCCAGCGGTAGCGGCCTGTTTATGACCACCGACGGCGGCGCCACCTGGACCGACCTCGATGAAAAAACCGCGAAAGGCCTGCCCGCCAAGCCCTGGGGCCGCATCGCCGTCACCATCGCGCCGTCCAAGCCGAACGTCGTTTACGCGCTCATCGAATCCACGCGCAGCGCGCTTTTCCGCTCCGATGATGGTGGCAAAACCTGGCAAGAACGTGACCGCAGCCAGTGGATGGTGTGGCGTCCCTTCTATTTCGCGAACCTGATCGTGGACCCCAAAAACGAAAACAAAGTCTACAAACCCGACCTCACTCTGATCATGAGCGACGACGGCGGCAAAAGTTTCAGCTCCATCGGCGGCAGCGCCCACGGAGACTTCCATGACGTGTGGGTGAACCCGGACAACACCAATCATCTGATCGCCGGCGACGACGGCGGCGTCTGGTATTCCTACGACAGTGGCAACACTTGGTGGAAAGCGGGGAACCTCCCGATTTCGCAGTTCTATCACGTCAGCCTCGACGACGCCGACCCGTTCCACGTCTTCGGCGGCCTGCAAGACAATAGCGATTGGATCGGCGATTCCGCGTATCCCGGTGGAATCACCAATCACCGCTGGGAAAATTTATATGGCGGCGATGGCTTCTTCGTCTTTTCCGATCCCGCCGACCCCAATTACGTCTATGCCGAAGCGCAGGGCGGTGACGTCTCCCGCGTGAATCGCGTCACGCTGTCTTCTCGTAGCATCAAGCCGCAACCCAACTACGGTGAAGGGAAGCTGCGTTTCAACTGGAACACGCCGATTCACATGAGCCCCAACGAAAAGGGCACCATCTACATCGGCGCGCAATTCCTCTTCCGTTCGCGCGATCACGGACAGACCTGGGACCGTATTTCTCCCGACCTCACCACCAACGATCCGGAAAAACAGAAGCAGGAAGAATCCGGCGGCGTCACCGTGGACAATTCTTACGCCGAAATGCACACCACGATTTATTCCATCAGCGAATCTCCACGTGATGGCCAAACCATCTGGGTCGGCACCGACGATGGCAACGTGCAACTCACTCGCGATGGCGGCAAAACCTGGACGAACGTCGTCGCCAACGTGCCGGACTTGCCCAAGGCCTCTTGGGTATCGTGGGTGGAGGCCAGCCGCTTCGATCCCGCCACCGCTTACGTCACCTTTGATCGCCACACCTTTGGCGATATGGATCCTCACGCTTACAAGACCACTGATTACGGCAAGACGTGGACTTCGATCGTCTCCAAAGACAGCGGCGTGCGCGGCTTCGCGCACGTAATCAAAGAAGACACCGAATCGCCAAACCTGCTGTTTCTCGGAACCGAGTTTGGCTTGTGGGTTTCGCCCGATGGCGGCCAGCAGTGGGCGCAATATAAGGGCAACGAATTTCCAGACGTTCCCGTCCGCGACATCGCCATTCAACCCCGCGAATCGTCGCTCGTCGTCGCTACACACGGTCGCGGCATCTGGATCGTTGACGACATCACACCGCTGCGCAAACTCACTCCCGAGGTCATGGCGCAAGATGCCGCCTTCGTTCCCGGCAAACCGGTTCAGCAACGCTTGAATGCCAACGGCGGCTGGCCAGACGGCAGCGCCGCCTTCAGCGGACCAAATCCGCCCGACGGTGCCTTGATCTATTACTTCCAGAAAAAGCGCCACATCTACGGCAAAATGAAAATCGAAATCCTCGATGCGCAAGGAAAACTCGTCGACAACGTTCCAGCGAACAGCCGGCGCGGCCTCAGCCGTGTGGAATGGTCCATGCGCCTGAAAGCTCCGCACGTCCCGCCGGCGGCCACTGCGGCATTCGAGGCCGCCACGGGCCCGCGTGTTTTGCCAGGCACCTACACCGTAAAAATGACGCGCGGCACCGAAACCTACACCACCCCGCTCGTCGTCAACCTCGACGCGCGCGCCAAATTCTCCACCGCGGACCGCAAGGAAAACTTCGACGCTATCATGCGCGTCTATAATCTCCTCGGTGACATGACCTTCGACGTGGAACGTATCAACGGCGTGCGCGACGAACTCGCCGCACGCGCCGCCAAGCTCTCGGCTAGCGATCCTCTCCGCAAGCAGCTCGAATCGCTCGTCGCCAAATGCGAAGAAATGCGCAAGAAAATCGTAGCCACCACCGAAGGCGGCGCAATCACCGGCGAAGAACGCATCCGCGAACACACCACCGAGCTCTACGGCGATCTGAACAACTATGAAGGGCGCCCCGCCGCGTACCAGTTAGCTCGAATAGATTCCCTGACGCACGATCTAGACGATGTCTCCAAAGAATTCGACGCCTTCATCGCCAAAGACCTCAGCGCCGCGAACACAACGCTGAAAAAGAAAAAGCTCGAACCGATTCAGCCCCTCTCACGCGAGCAGTGGGACAAGACCAGCAACGACTCCGATTCCGCCGGCGCACCCAGCGGCATGCTCTGGCACGAGCGCGATTAGCCGGGCTGCGTCACCGTACGCGCCCTCCGTCAGGGCACGGCTTTAGAGTCTGTGTGAGAACACGACAATCTTTGTAGGCCGTAGCTTTAGCTACGGCATAACCGCAGCAAAATCGGACCGGCTTCAGCCGCTGAAGTACGAACTTTATAGTTCTCACACAGTCTCTTTAGCCGTGGCAAAGAGCCACAATAGCTCAGGAGCTTCAGCCCCTGAGGTCGTGTCACGTCTAGGCCACACGCGCGGAACTTACTGCATCGCATTTGCGTAGATTCAGCCGGGGCTGGAGGTGTATCGATGGGAACACTCTGGCAGGATTTCTCTTACGCGAGACGCATGCTCCGGAAGAGCCCCGGCTTTACCGCGGTCGCCATTTTCACCTTGGCTCTCGGCATCGGCGCCTCTGCCGCCATCTTCAGCGTGATCGATCACGTCCTCCTCGAACCTTTCCCCTACAAAAACGCGAATCGCTTGATGACCATCGAAATTCATGATACCGACCGCAGCGACCCCGGCGGCCGCGACGGTTTCACCACTCCGGAGTTTTTAGATTACGGCCAACGGAACCATTCATTCGACGGGGTCATCGGCAATACCAACACAGATGTGTTGTACACCACCGCGGAAGGCACCGAGCGCTTTGACGGCGTTCTGGTTACGCCGAACACCTTCGAATTTCTCGGCGGCCACGCCTCGCTCGGACGCGCCATGGAGCCTGACGACTACAAGCCCGGTGCAACTCCGGTCTTCGTGCTGCGCTATAAGACCTGGATGTCGCGCTTCAGCGGCGATCCAAAAATCCTCAACACAACGTTCGTGTTGAACGGGACCCCTCGCACCCTCATCGGCGTCATGCCGCCCCGGTTTGCGCTGGGTGGCGCCGATTTATGGATCCCAGATCCGCTCGAGCGGTCCTCCACTCCTACTCGGGACCAGTTTCCGATCTATTGGTGGCTGCTGGGAAGTCTGAAACCCGGCGTAACAATTCAACAAGCGGAGGCGGATTTCACCGTAGTTGCGCAGCAATTGTCGAAGATCTATCCGAAAGACTACCCCAAGCATTTCAACGTTCACGTGGTTTCGCTTGCGGACAGCGTCGTCGGAGAATTTCGCTCCACTCTCTTCATTGTACTGGCGGCGGTCGGACTGCTCCTGCTGATTGGCTGCGGCAATGTCGCCAGCCTGTTGCTCGCGCGCGCCACCACCCGCGAAAAGGAATTCGCCATCCGCGCGGCTCTGGGTGCCAGCCGCTGGAGAATCGTGCGCCAGCTCTTGATCGAAAGCTTTTTGCTGGCCATGGGTGGCGCGGTATTGGGCTGCCTGATGGCCTGGGCGGGCTTGCGAGCGCTGATCGCCGCGATCCCTCAGAACATCATCCCGGATGAGGCAGTGATCCGCATGAACGCGCCGGTGCTGTTGTTTGCGCTGGCCGTCGCCGTGGCCACCGCCATCATTTTCGGATTGGCTCCGGCCTTGCAGATTTCTCGCCGCGACCTCAACGACCCGCTGCGCGACACCGGCAAGGGCGTCAGCGGCGGTTTTCGCCATGGAGGCGTACGCAACGCCGTCGTCGCACTGGAAGTTGCGCTTTCCCTCACCCTGCTCATCAGTGCAGGCTTGCTGATGAAGAGTTTCCTCGCGCTCCGTCAGGTTCATCTCGGTTTGCAGCCCGATCACGTGCTCGTCATCCGTCTTCCGTTGCCCGAAGACCGTTACAAGACTGCCGAGCAGGTCACTGCTTTCTTCCGTCCGCTTCTGCTGCGCCTGAAATCGCTGCCGGGCGTCGTGGACGCCACCGAAACCAGCACGCTGCCTCCTTACGGCGGGATTCCCAGCGACGTCGAAGTCCCCGGCAAAGTGCACCAGGATAAATGGTCCGCGCTCTTTCAACTTTGCAGCGAAGGATATTTCCCCACGCTACGGATTGCGTTCCTGCAAGGCCGCCCATTCACCGAATCGGAAGTGAACGGCGCGCGCAAGCTCGCAGTCGTCAATCAGGAATTCGCGAGGAAATATCTAGGCAGCGACAATCCGCTCGGGCAGCGCGTCCATCTCCTCGGCCTGGAAACCTTCGCCGACCCCGTGCACGATGCGTGGTTTGAAATTGTCGGCGTGGTCGCTGACGTGAAAAATCGAGGCCTGCAACAGCCGGTGCTTCCCGAGGTGTGGATCCCCTACACGGTCACCGGCGCCGCGCGCCGCGGCATCCTGGTACGTACCGCCCGCGATCCGATGATGATGATGAAAGCGGTGCGTGATGAAATCTGGGCCACCGACCGCGGGGTTGCGCTCACCATGACCGGCACGATGGAAAGCTACATCAATTCGTTTTCGTATTCGCAGCCGCGCTTCGGATTTTTGTTGATGGCAATTTTTGCCGGAATCGGATTGATTCTTGTCACCATAGGCGTTTATAGCGTGATCGCCTATACCACCGCGCGGCGCACCCACGAAATCGGCATTCGCATGGCCCTCGGCGCGCAACCACAAAATATCTTGCGCCTGATCGTCGGCCAGGGCGGCCGCATGGCGCTCATCGGCATCGTGCTGGGCCTGGCTGCGTCCTTCGCCTTGACGCGCCTGCTGGCCTCCATGCTTTTCGAGGTGAAGCCCAACGATCCGCTGATTTTCGCCGCAGTCGCGTCGTTGCTGTTGGTCGTCACGCTCGTTGCCTGCTACATTCCCGCGCGCCGCGCCATGCGCGTGGACCCGATGGTCGCCATCCGCTACCAATAATCGCGGCCGTCGTTAGAATCCCGATTCGAAGCGCGCGAACTCCACTTCCTCTCTCCACTCCAGCCGCGCGCGTTCGCTTCCGGCCAATAACTCGCGACAGCCCGCCGATGCCGGCTCGCTCTCCAGCCGCTCTTTCGCGCAAGCTCCTACCATCGTGAAATTCTCCGGCGCGGTCCACAAACTCGCGCCTGGCACGAACGCATGATCCAAGCTATCGCGCACCATGCGCTTCAGCGTCGGATAATCCACGTGGTAGCCCACCACCGCGCGTTTGAAGTACCAGGTCAGCTCGGAACGCACAATCCCCTCATCATCCGTGGCAATCGCCACTGGCACTCCCGCGCGGAGGTAAATCGGCAGCACGTTATCCGCGCCAGTCATCCCGCGCACCAGTTCGTGGCTGTAAATGCAATCTTCCACCAAAATGTGCCGCGCCTTCATCTCCGCCAGCAAGCCAGGAACATCTTTCTCGTACACCACGTCCAGCCCGTGCCCGATGCGCTCCGCGTGCCCCACTTCAATGGACTCGCGAATGTGCGACGCCCACAGCTCTTCGGGCTTCACTTCGCCGGGCGTGAGCTCTCCGGCGTGCAAGGAAATGTGCACATGGGGATAAACGCCATGCAGGTAATCGAGCATGCGCATGTGCAAATCGAAATCGTGCAGCGCCCGATACTCGTCCTGCGATTGCACCAGGTTCACAGCGACCACGCGCGGATCCACGCTCGCGATCTCGAATCCCGCCACCAATTGCGCAAAAACTTCTTCCTTCGGAAATGCGCGCAGCACCTGATTCTGAAAACGCAAAGTCACGCCGCAGCCCACGTCGGGCGTCGCCGTTCCGCATTTCAGAATCTCCCGCATCTTGTTTTCGCCCACATCAAGATTCTTGTGGGCGTCGGCGACCACCTGGGCCATCCCGCCCGTCAGCAGCCGCTCGCGCATCACCGCAAAATCGTCGTTCCAGCCAAGCTCGCGCCCCAGCTTCATCGCTTCGCCTTGATCCGGTGTGAGCATCGTTTCCAGATAGATCTCCTGTTGCGCACCCGCTCGATGAACGACTTCCGCGAACATCTCGCCCCAATGCCCGTTCGTCACCGGATCGAATTTCCCGAACGCCGCAAAAAAATGGTGCCGTACATCGCGATCGTCCGGGGCAGGCACAAAATTTCGGATGGACCAGGCATCAATCACGTGGTTGCGCAGCGGAAAATCCGTCAAAGCCTGCGCCGCCGGCACCCGGCCCTGCGCAGGATCGCATGGCGGTTGCGAGAGCGTAGCCGCGACGCGGTCAATGCAAAGCCCATCCTCAACCGCGTAATCAATATAGCTTTCCGCATAAACCGCGCCGGTCAAATGATTATGCAAATCGCCGCCCTTCGGCACCCGGTCCAGAAAATCCATCAACGCCGCGGGATTCTCGCGAACGGATTCCAGGTACCGCGCAGCGCGCTCCGTGGCTGAACCGGGCTGCGCAACCGCCGTCGCGCCCGCCAGAAGTAAAGAGCAGGACAGAATAAATAGAATTGTCATCGGTCGAGGCACGGTAGCTCCAGAACAGAAAGCAGGAATATTACAGGAGAATTGTGCCAGGTCTTATTGGGATTCGCGAACAACAGGAAGTTAGCTATTCGTCGCGTAACGCGGTCCAGGGATCGAGCGCCGCGGCGCGACGCGCCGGCACGAAACCGGCAAGCGACGCCACCGCAGCGAGCGCCGCGATCGACATCACAAACGTAAGCGGGTCGCGCGCCTTCAGTCCGAAGAGCAGCGATGCCGCTCCCTTCGCGGCCAGCAGGCCAAGCACGGTCCCCGCGGCGAGGCCAATCACCACGAGCAGCCCCGCCTCGCGCATCACCATGCGGATCACGTCCTGTTGCTGCGCGCCCAGCGCCATGCGGATGCCGATCTCGTTGCGGCGCTGCGCCACCATGTAGGAAATCACCCCGTACAGGCCGATCACCGCCAGCAGCGCCGCGAGAAATCCGAAGAAGCCGGAAAGCGTGGCCATCAACTCGTCTTGCAGCAGCGTGTCCTGCACTTGCGCCTTGAACACGCGAAAATCAATGTCAATTTCCGGGTTTATTTCCGCCACCACGCTCTTCACCGAATTGATCACCGCCGGCAATTGCTCCGTCGAACGCACCACTACCGCGACGTCTGGACGCGACTTCTTCTCCTGCGCGATCGGAAAGTACGCCGTGGGCTGAAATTCCTCGTGCATGTCCCGATACACCGCGTTCTTCACGACTCCCACCACCTCAAACACGGGAATTTCCTCGCCCTGCGGCTGCTCCAGGCGAAACGTTTTCCCGAGCGCTTCTTTTCCGCCGAGGAATTTGGCGACGAACGCCTGGTTCACGATAGCCACCTTCGGCGACGTCGCACTGTCGTTGTCGCCGAAATCACGCCCTGCAAGCAGCGGCGTCTGCAACGTCTTAAAATAATCGGAGCTGACAAAATTAACCATGGCTGCCGAGAGCTTCTTGGCCGGCGTATCCCCCAGCACCGTGGCATTCGACATCCAGCCGCTCAAAGGAGTGGTCATCGCCCCAGACACCGATTCGATTCCGGGAACTGCGCGAAGACGATCCAGCACATTGCGGTCGAACTGCGAGCGCTGGTCCTCGGGGATTTTCAGACGCGTGAAGTCCAGGTTGGCGATAAGAATTCCGTTCTGCTGAAATCCAGGGTCCAACGCCAGCAGATTGCGCAAACTCCGCACAAAGAGTAGCGCACCCACCAGCAGCACCAGCGAAAGCGCCACTTGCGAAACGACGAGCGCTCGGCGCAAACCGAATTTCTCGCGCGAAGCGGTCATCCCGCGGCCGCCGGATTTCAGCGCTTCCACCGGCGCGGCGCGCGTGGCGCGCAACGCCGGCATCAATCCAAATAGAATCGTCGTAAGAAATGCGAGCCCGGCCATGAAGCTCAGTACGCGCCAATTCAGTCCGAGGTCCACGAACAGCGGATTGTTGGCAGTGCTGAGGAAAGATATGAGCGACTGGCTGAGCGTCCAAGCCAGAAATGCTCCGCAAACTGTTCCGGCCATTGCCAGCAGCAGGCTTTCAGATAGCAATTGTCGTATCAATCTGCCGCGCGAAGCGCCCAATGCCAGGCGCACGGCGATTTCGCGGTCGCGCGCGCTGGCCCGGGCCAGCATCAAGTTGGCGATATTGGCGCAAGCAATCAACAGCACGAGCGCCGAAATCCCCAGCAGCAACCAAAGTGGCGTCTCCGATTGTTTCCGCAAATCCGAAAATCCGGTTGCAGCAGGGTACGCCGCGAGTTGGTACGCGAGATAATGTTTCACACCCTCGGCAACGTACTGCGGCGGAATCGTTTCCTGCATCACCGCGTGCGAAATCACCTTTAGCTGCGCGGTCGCTTGCGCCACGGTCCAGCCCGGTTTCAGGCGCCCGATCGACGCCAGCCACCAGTCCCGGCGCACCGTCAGCCGCGCATCTTCGCCGTCCACCACCGGCTCCGCGCAAACCGGCGCAGCGATGTCGTACGAATCACCTACTGTGACGCCGCGGAATCCGGGAGGCGTTACACCGATAATTACGAATGGAGTCCCGTCGAGCGTGATTTGTTTCCCGAGCGCCGAAGCCTCCCCGCCGTACTGGCGCTGCCAAAAGGAATAGCTGATGTTCACGCCCGCCGCGCCGCAGCCGGGGGCGTCGTCCGCCCGCGAAATCAGGCGGCCCATGTACGGCTGGATGCCGAGGACGTTGAAAAAATCGCCACTCACCCAAAGTCCACTTGCGTAGTGCACCTCGCCACCGGTGGCCAGATTGAAATCCCGAGGACCCCACACCGCGATTGGGGAGAAAGCTTGCTGCCGCTCGCGGATCTGCTCCCACATCGGGTAGGTGAGGTCTGAATAGTCGCTGTAGAAACTGCCCGAAGCCCAAGTGCGGTCGGCAATTCGGACGGTCGCAAGCTGGCCCGGATCTTTCGCGGGAATCGTGCGTAGCCGGATCGCGTCAATCAGTTGGAAAATCGCGGCGTTCGCGCCGATTCCGAGCGCCAACGACAATATGCCCACCAGCGCAAAACCGGGACTCAAACGGAGCTGCCTAATTCCGTAGCGCAGGTCCTGCCAGAACGATCTCATATGTTCATCTCTCTGGAACGGATAGCGGCAACGAAGCACGGCGGGTACCAAGCGCATGTGCGCGGATCGCTTGGCGCACCAATGACTTAGGAGGGAAGAACAGCCTCTCCCGCGGATCGATTGCGCGTTTCTGGGAATCAGCGTCGCGTGATCGGACGTTGCCCGTCAGCGTTCGCGGCAGGTTGTTCAAAGCCGTCAACTCAAAGCCGTAATCCGGCGCCACCGGGACTCACCTTGCCGCCACCGCGGCAGTCCTCGGCAAGAGATCAGCAAAAACAAATCCATCTCGCTCCACGATTTCGCCCGGGGTGACCGCTATTTCTTCACGGAACATCGGGCCCGCGCATGCGAACGTGTGGAACTCCCCGTTTTCACCGCACGGATCAACCCCATGAGGCAGAGCCGCAATTAGCTCCCGGTCGAACCGCCATCCTGCGAACGCGCGATCCAGATGACGCGGGTCCACGCACGTCAAATACGCGGACAAGCCGCCCGCAAGCATGTCTTCGGCAAGCTCGCGCGTATCGCGGCCCCACAGCGGGAATACCGGAGTCATCTTGCACTGCGCCAGTTGTCTCTCGCGATACGCCCGAATGTCCTCGAGAAAAAGATCGCCGAAAATCACATGACGCACGCCCTCGGCCCTCGCGCGCTCCATCGCCTCGCTCATCGCTCGTTCGTAAACTTCATTCGGACACGGCGAAGGGATTGGCACCTTCACCTGCGGCAAACCAGCCGCCGCGGCTTGCATATCAAGCAAGCTTTCGCGCACAGCATGCATGGCGACGCGTTGGTACGTCCGATTCACAGTGGTGAGCAAAGCCACCACGTCAAACGCAAATTCCCCGCCGCCGGCCTGGCCACAATTCTGGCGCACCCTGTGCAGCGCCCAAGCGCTATCCTTGCCACTACTCCAAGCAAGCCACGCCTTGGGCCGAGCTGCGCCACAGGAATGTACGTTGTCGCTCATCGAATTCTGTGTCTGCCTACTTGGTTCACGCATTCGCTGACATTTGGAAAACTTCGGATCGAAAGATCTGGCCCACCGACAGAATACACTCTGGCGCCTCCAGTTGCGACGTTCCGGCCAGGTGCTCGACTAGAGCGTATCCTCGGCGGCCGTCACCAATCGGCTAGTTATCTTGGCGGTTAAGCACGGAGGTCAGTTAGAATGGCAGAAATTTGGGACACCTGTTATACTCCCCGGCCTTGGCAATTTAGGCGTGGCAATACTGATTATGATACGTCGCACATCAGTGCTTCCCTGCGTTCTTCTGAGCTCGCTACTGGCCGCGTGCGGTGGATCAGGCTCCGGCGGCGGAGGAGGCGGAGGAGGCGGAGGCGGAACGCCCCAAGAGATTCCGACGCTGGGGGCTATCGCTCCTTCCACGGCAATAGCAGGCGCGACGGACGTCAGTCTAGTGCTGTATGGCTCGAATTTCGAGAATGGCGCGACCGCAGAATGGAACGGAACCGCGCTTTCGTCTTCGTGGGTAAGCGCAACTGAGCTGACGGCGACCATTCCCACCAGTGATCTAGCCGCCGCCGGGAGCGCGAACGTCACCGTGGTCAACCCGAGCCCCGGAGGAGGGGCTTCGAGCGCCGAAAAGTTCACGATTACGCCGCCAGCCGCCGCCATAAATTGGGTGAGAGCCGTGGCGGGAGTAGCCACGCCGCAAGACGTCATCTGGGACGCTGCCCATTCGAAACTCTACGCCTCGCTTGCTTCCACCGACGCAGTTGCTCCCAATACGGTGGTCGCCGTCAATCCGGTGACCGGCGTCGCAGGCACGCCAGTCGCAGCCGGCAGCAACCCCGATCTCCTTTCGATTTCATCGGATTCTTCGTACTTGTGGGTCGGCTTGGACGGAGGAAGCGCCGTCCAGCGCCTGCTGCTGCCCGGACTTACCAAGGATGTTTCGTTTTCATTGCCTCTCGATCCGAACGGCCATCTTCAACAGCCCGTTAGTCTCGAAGCTGCCGCCGTCAGTCCGCATACTGTTGCAGTGATTCCGGGGCAGTGGCAAGGTTCGCCAGGCTACCCTGCCTTTGGAGAAGGCGAAGGAGTTTATGTTTACGATGACGCGACCCAAAGGCCCAATTCTGTGTCCGGCCCCGCGGCTGGCGGAAGGATGATTGACTGGATCCAATGGGCCGCGAATGATTCGACGATTTACGGAAGCCAGTACACAACGATCGATGCGGGCGGAGTGGCTACACTGAACGTCACGACCGCCGGAGTTTCACTGAAAAGCTACAACGGAGGGCAGGTGGGACCTCCCTTCAACTCTCAGTATGACGTTAATAACGGGCTGCTCTACTCTCTAGGGGAAGCTTTCAATCCGTTAAACGGCACTCTGGTTGCGTCCTTCAATTATCCTCTTGGCACTGTGGCTTGCACCGCAGACCCTTCGCTTGGCCGCTACTATTGTTTTGTGACCTACAATCTTGACGGCACGGACGTGACTCTCTTTGAGCTGTGGGTCTTCGACTTAAACACCTCTGCACTTCTCAATCGCGTTTACTTTGGCGCCTCCGCAGGCTTGCTGGTCTCGCCGATTACGGGCACACCGACGCATCTGGTGCGCTGGGGCAACGCTGGGCTGGCGCTGACCACCAGTACCTACCCTGATGTTGGAAATGGCGGATTATTTTTGATTGATGGAGCGGCTGTAAACCCTAACGCTGCTCCCGATAGTTCGTCCGGCACCGCGGCGAAGCCCTATGCGTCGATGGCCTCTATGATGCCGCAACAGGCCACTGCCGGCAGCGGTGACGTGACCGTGGCGATCAATGGGAGTAATTTCACGTCCGACAGCACGGCCTGTTGGAATTGCAACTATCTTCAATTTCAGTATTTGCCCACCTTCTATGTGAACTCCCAGCAATTAAACGTTACGATTCCGGCCAGTCTGATGACGAATCCTGGGCCGCTTCCGATCAATGTATTCGATGCTAACTCGAACCTGTTTTCCTCTAACTCTCTCACTTTCACCGTAACTTCTGCTCCCGCTGCCGGCAGCACTACGCAATTGACAGCCATTAATTTAGTCGGGTTTGCCATGGCCTCGGATGTTAGCAGTGGGCTGCTCTACGTGGGGACTGCGGATTACGATGCCACCTATCCAAACTCGATCGTCGCAATCAGCGGGGAAAACGGCTCGATTGTTACAACTCTCAATGTTTCCTCCGATCCCGACTTACTGAGCGTCAGCGCAAACGGACAATACCTTTATGCGGCCTTCGCCTCAGCAACCACCATGACTCAACTGCGGCTTCCGAGTCTGGGATCGCCGCTTACGTGGTCATTGAACAATCCCACCTCGTCGGCGGTGTACTGGGCGGGCGACCTGAGAGCTGCGCCTGTCAGCCCTCACACCACTGCTGTGACCCTTTTTAACTTTGAAAGCGATCCGGACGAGACGGGCGGCGTGGTGGTTTATGACGACAACGTCGAGAGACCCGACTTTGTTCCGGGGTGGGGAATGTCACAATCCACCTATGACGCAATCGCCTGGGGCGCGTCAGACCAGGTCCTGACGGCTACCTGCTCTGGTGGCTGTATTTCCAACGCGCCACTGGGTCTTTTGTACGAATTTCAGGTAAGCCCATCGGGCGCGGCACTACTTGCCACGGGGACTGCTCCATTTAACGTTGGAGAAATTCACTCGGACTTCGGAACGGGACTGATTTACAGCGATGACGGCAATGTTGCGGAGCCCAGCACGCAAGCGATTGTCGGCACCTACAACGCCTCCGGGCTGGTCGCGCCCGATTCTTCTCTGAATCGCGTTTTCATCCTCGGGCAAACCGCAGCGCAAGCCAACACAAACAGCTTCACCATCCAGTCATTCGATGAGAAGGCGTATACGCTCGTATCTTCGATCACCATCGACAATCTGCTTGGGAGTCCCATTCAGTTCGTGCGTTGGGGAACGTCGGGCCTCGCCGTATTGACGCTCAATCAGGGCAATGGCTCTCCGGGTATGCTCTATTTGATCCAGGATACGAGCTTCGTCAGCAACGCACGGACGATTATCTCCCCTTTGTCAGAACCGCGGGAGCTTGTGCAGCTGCGCTGGAATCGCATCTCCACGGTGGACATTGTGAAGATGGTGCAAGCGAGACAACGAACCCTTCGTTGATGCGTCACTCGTAGCGCAACGCGACCATCGGGTCCAACTGCATCGCCCGCCGCGCCGGCGCGTAGCACGCCCACAATCCAATTCCGCCCAGCACCACCGTCGCCGTCACAAACGTTAGCGCGTCGGTGGGGCTCACTCCGATCAGCAGCGTAGCCATCGAACGCGTCAGCGCCCATGCCACCAGCATCCCTGATAGCACGCCGACGATTACCAAGATCAATCCCTGCCCTAAAACCAGCCGCAGGATGTCCCGTCGCCCCGCCCCGAGCGCCATGCGGATTCCAATCTCGTGCGTCCGCTGGCTCGCCGCAAACGAAACCACTCCGTACACTCCAACCACCGCGAGCGTCAGCCCCAAGATCCCCATGGCCAGCGCGAGCGTCGCGCCCACGCGAAACATCCACGATCCTTGCGGCCCGGCCAGCGACTCGTTCATCGTCTGCACCACCATAATCGGCATGTTCGGATCCACTGACCGCACGGTGTTCTGCACTTCGGTCATCAGGCTTTCCGGCGGCACCGATGAGCGCAGCTGCAATGTCCGGTACGAAGTGAAATGCTGCGCCATCGGAACATAGAAATACTTTTCGTGGCTAAAGCCCATAAACAAGTACTTCCCGTCCTTTGCCAACCCCACGATTTGGATGAACGGCCCGTTCGCGCTCTTCAGGCTGAAGCGTTTGCCGAGCGGATCTTCGTTCGGCCAAAACGCCTGCGCCATTGACTCATTCACGACCGCGACGAGCGGCGCCTTTTCATCGTCGTTCCGTTGGAATGCGCGACCGCGCAGCAGCGGCACTCGCATCGTATCGAAATAGTTCTCGTCCACGCGGTTGTTCGCCACCACCGGCGGTTGCTGCCCGATGGGCAGAGGATGCCCTTCGATATAAATCGGCGTCGCGTCGTTCACGATCCCCATCGGAACGCAGTACGCGAGACTCACGTTGTCCACGCCGGGAAGTGCCCGGACCTCTTCTTCCACGGCCCGATAGAAAGTATTGGTCCGGACTTCGTCGTAGCCCACTTCTTTCGGGTCCAGCACCACATTCAGCACGTGATTGGGATCAAATCCCATGTAAGTCTGCTGCACGCGCAGTAGGCTCCGCACAAATAATCCTGCCACGATCAAGAGCACCAGCGAACCGGCCACTTGCGCCACCACCAAAGCGCTGCGAACGCGATGGCGGCCCACTCCCGCCGCGTCGCTTCTTCCGGCGCCATGCAGCACGCTATTCAGGTCCGCGCGTCCCGCGCGCCATGCCGGCCACAAACCCACCACAATGCCGGTTAAAAGCGCGGCGCCCAGCGCGTAGACAAAAACACGCCAGTCAAAACCGAAACTCAACTGCACTGGAAGTTTCAGATCCGGCATAAGCGCGGCTATTGCCCCGTTGGCCCACTCGCCGATAAGCAGTCCCCCGGCTCCGCCGACCAGCGCGAGCACCAGACTTTCGGTCAGAAGTTGCCGCATCAGCCGCCCGCGGCCAGCACCCAGCGCCGCGCGAATCGCCATCTCGCGTTGCCGCATTGTCGCCCGCACCAGCAGGATATTCGCCACATTCATGCACGCCAGCAGCAGCACCAGCGCGGCCAGCGCCAAAAAGATCCCCGCGACCAACGGAACGACGTTGCTCGAAAACGGCTCCGGCCGCGACAATCTTTCTGGAATCACGCGCACCGTCACGCCTTTGTCCGTCGCCGGATAAGTTTCCTCCAGACGCTTCGCCACCACATTCACGGCGCTCTGGGCCTGGCCCAACGTGACATTCGGGCTCAATCTGGCCAGCACATTCAATGTCCGCGCGTTGCGGTTGTCCCAGAACTTCGCTGCGTCGGACGGCGCCATCATGTTCAGCGGGACGTAGCCATCCATATTCATCCCGAAGTCTGCGCCGTGGAATTCTTTCGGCGTCACTCCGATAATCGTCGCCTCTTGCCCGTCAATCAGCGCTTGCTTGCCCACCACGCTCGCATCGCCGCCGAAGGTCTTCTGCCAGTAGGCATAGCCCAGCACAACAGAAGGATCCCGCCTCCCGGCTTCTCCCTCCGACGGAAGTAACAAGCGGCCCAGCGCGGGCTGCACACCGAGCCCTGAGAAATAATTTCCAGTAACGTAGCAGTACACAAACTGATTGGGTTTGCCGTCCACGCTCAGCCCGCCGATATCTATCTGCGAGGCCAAAACGTCGGAAAATACATTTGCCTGTTTCCGGAAATCCACCAACTGTGGATACGAAAGCGTGAAAATTCCGAGCGTGTCGCCTTGCATCCGCCCGGCCAGCATCATGATCTGTTCAGGAGATTTCACCGGCAGCGGACGCAGGAAAAATCCATTCACCATTCCGAAGATCGCGGTGTTCGCGCCGATGCCCAGAGACAGAGTGAGGACCACTATTAACGTCAGCGAAGGCGATTTCGCCAGCATTCTGAGGGCATATCGAACGTCTTGCCAGAGCGTGCCCATGAGGGTGTCTCCTCGGACCAGCAGGTA
Organism: uncultured Acidobacteriota bacterium; assembly: GCA_963740695.1. Classification (GTDB taxonomy): domain Bacteria; phylum Acidobacteriota; class Terriglobia; order Acidiferrales; family UBA7541; genus Palsa-295. Next base: position 346,086 of record CAVUFU010000012.1, on the reverse strand, counting down.
ATATAGATAAGCACCCGCAGACCCACAAGCAGACTCGATGCATCTACATACCAATCAGTAACTTACAACGGGAGAAACCCACAGCTTATCGAGCCGCCTGAGCGGTTCCGAGACCCATCGTTGCGAAAACGGACACCCATTCCGTGCCCGGATTGGTCCTCAATAGGACGCGCAATAGGGCGTCGGCTCAATCGTTTCTAAGGCTTGCTCGGCTCTGTTTTCCAGAAATCGATGCCCGCCGCTTGCGTAGGCACATCCACGGTGGCGACGGTTTTCAGCGCGTCCAGGTCAATCACTTCCACCGTGCCGGGATCATCGCCGACTCCTTCCACGGAAATAAACGCATAGCGATTATCGGGAGTAACCACCGCGCCGTGCACAACTTTGCGCTTCGTCGGCAACCGCGCGAGTTCCTTACCCGTCTTCGGATCGAAGATCGAAACGGATTGCCCGCGCTTGTTTGTCGCAACGAGCCGGCCATCCTTCGTCATCGCCAGGTTGTAAACTCCATTCCCAGCCGCAAATCTCCGCGAAAGTTTCCAGGCGGCGGTGTCAATCACCGCAATGTCATTCGATTTGTTACAAGCCACATAAATCTCCGAACCGTCGTTCGAAGGTTGCGCCCACGTGGGCACGCACGTCAGCTCCTTCATGTTCATCTGCATGTGCGGCGGCCCGTCCATGCCCATCTCTTTTCCGGAGGTAAGCATGAACGTGCGCGCAACGTCGAATTTTTCCGTGTCAATTTCCGTGACCATGTCATCCATCATGCACGCCGAATATTGCTTCGTCCCGTCCGGGCTGAGCCGCGAGCCGTGCGGCATCGTGCAGGTGGTGATGCGCTTCACCTCGATCATCGGGTCGGTAGCAACCACGGAAACCGAAGAGGGAACCATATCGCCGTGAAAATTTGCATTCGCCACGTAGAGGAAGTCGCCGTCTTTGGAAATATCCGCCGTCGCAGGGAATAAACCCAGCGGCGCATACTTCACCACTTCCTCGGTCCCGGTCTTCATTTTCCACACCGAGCCGTCCGGTCGCCCGTGCCCCACGGAAACGTAAACAAACTGCTTGTCCGGAGAAATCGCGATGCCGTGCGGCCCGTTGATGTCCACCGGCATAATCCCAATGTGCGTTTCATGCACTTCCTGCAAACCATGCGGCCCGAAACGCAGCAGCACCACCTTGTCCGCCGATTCGCACACCACATAAACCAGGTAATCCTGCGTCGGTGCCGAAGGCGCGGCCGCGGACTGTGGCTTGGGCTCAGAGATTGCCCGCGGAGCGAGGGCGATGCAAAGAAGCGCGCCGAAAGCGAAGCGCAAGGGTCGCGAAGTGCGCCTCGCATTATTACCGTCTCGGGGGTACTCGGTCATGAATGCACCTCGATTTCCACTCACTGACTCGTGCCGATGGAATTTTTGCGGACACAAGTCTACAACCGAAACAATCCACCGGCGGTGAAATCAGCCGGGCCGCTCTCACTTAGCCCGGCCGCAAGGTCGAAAATTCAATCGTTCGTCGAAGGCGCCGCGCGCCAAAAGCTCGGAGTGGCCTGCACGAATTCCAATCCCGCCAGCATCTGCCCGCGCTCGGACCGAATCAGTCGCGCCACGCGGCAAAGCAGATCCTCTTCCGTTTGCATGTTGGTGAGAATCAATTCCTGCTGGCGCGCCACGCCCGCCGAAATCGGCACCAATCCTCCACGCGCGCTCACGTTAATGGTCTCAGTCGGCTCGAAAAAGGGTTCTTCTCCTACCCGGCCATACACCAGCACCGGCATCGTGATCGGCAGGCGCTGCGCGCGCCGCTGATCGTGCCACGACCCGGAAATGTTCCTGTGCCCGTCGCGCGCCAAGCGGCCGCCGCGCAGCCCGAAAAGTTCGGCGAAAAAATCTCCCAAGCCCACACGCACCCCCAATTAAGATATGCGCTCTTGCGCTCTAGCTCGCAAGCGTTTTCGCCGCGCGCTTGGCGAGTCCGCGCAAGAATGATAGATTCGCGCCGCCCGCGACCCGCTGGAAGCAAGATTCGGCGTGGCCCCCGGCGCCATGCGCCCGCACCACCCGTGCCGAACAAAACTCATCCCCGCGAAAACGAAACAGTGCCCCCGCCACCCGCAGCCCGCCCCGCTCTCGCCGCGCATCTCGGCCTCTTCGACGCCACCATGGTCGTGATGGGCGGCATCGTCGGCTCCGGAATTTTCATCAATCCCTACGTCGTCGCGGACCTGCTCCACACCCCCGCGTTGATTCTGGGGGCGTGGGTCGCGGGAGGAGTCATCGCCCTCTTGGGCGCCTTCATCTACGCCGAACTCGCCGCGCGCATGCCGCAAGTCGGCGGCCAGTACGCCTACCTTCGCGAAGCCTTTCATCCACTGCTCGGCTTTCTTTACGGCTGGGTCAGCCTGCTGGTGATCAACGCGGGCGGCACGGCCGCCGTAGCCGTGACGTTCGCGGAGTACACGCGAGCGTTCTCGCACGGCGTAATTCCGGAAAAATTCGCCGCAGTCACGGTGGTGGTGTTCCTGACGGTAATCAATTGCCTCGGCGTGCGCGCCGGGAGCGGCGTGCAAAGCCTCTTCATGGTGCTGCGAATTCTGGCGATCGCCATGATCGTCGCCTGCGGCGCGTGGCTGATCTTCTGGGATCCTGCCGCTGCGGCGCATCCCGCGTGGCGGCCGCTGCTCGACCGTCCGGCTTCGTTCGGTCTGCTCACCGTCTTCGGCGCCGCGATGATTCCGGTGCTTTTTGCATACGGTGGATTCCAGACGTCGAATTACATCGCCAGCGAAATCCGCGAGCCGCGCAAGAATTTGCCGCGCGCCCTGCTACTGGGCGTAGCCGGCGTGATCGCGCTGTACCTCGCCGCCAATTTCATTTACGTGGAAGCGCTATCTCCCGCCGGCCTCGCCGCAACTTCCACGCCAGCGTCCGAAGTGATGCACCGCGCGCTCGGTTCGCTGGGCGGTTTGCTCATCGCCGTCACTATCGCCATCTCCACACTCGGCTTTTTGAGCCAGGCGATGCTGGTGAACCCGCGCGTGGCGTTTGCCATGGCCCAAGACGGCGTGCTTCCCAGGATTTTCGCGCGCCTCGATCCCCGCAGCCGCGCTCCGATCGCCGCCATCGCGCTGCAAGGCGCCATCACCACCGCCGCCGTGCTCCTCGGCACCTTCGAACAAATTCTCAGCTACGTAGTGGTGATGGACTGGCTCTTCTTCGGCCTTTCCGCCAGCTGCCTTTTCGTCTTTCGCTGGCGCGACGCTCACGGAGTCGCCACAAACCAGCGCGGCCTCGAACCCGAAACCCGCGGCGGATATCGCGCCCCAGGCCATCCCTGGACAACAGGCGCGTTCGTCACCGTCGCCGCGTTGGTCGTTCTGAACACAATTTACAAATATCCTCGCAACGCAGGCGCCGCCGTGTGTATCCTTTTCACCGGGATCCCCGTCTATTTCCTTTTCCGCTGGCGCGTCAAGCGCCCGCCCGGCTCCGTTCTAAAATAAAAAGGCAATGAGTCCGCAACGGCGCGAAATTCGTTCCGGTTATATTGAATGGGCCAAGCTGCGCTCCAAAGCGCGTTACAGTCTCGCGTCCAGTGACGTGTCGCCATTGCCGCTCGCCGATCTTCATCCGCACATCGAGAATTTCGAAATATCTGGGGCAGACGGTTATGGCTACGCACCTCTCCTGCAGAAGCTCTCCGAAAAATCCGGCGTTCCGGTGGAAAGCATCGTGCAAGCGCAAGGAACTTCCATGGCCAATCACCTGGCCATGGCCGCGCTGCTCGAGCCGGGCGACGAAGTTCTGATCGAAGAGCCTTCCTACGAAGCCATCGTCTCCGCCGCCGAATATCTTGGCGCTAAAATCCGGCGCTTCCCGCGAAAATTCGAAGCGGGGTTCCAACTCGATCCCCGCGAAGTCGAACGCAACATTTCTCCGCGCACGCGCCTCATCGTGATCACCAATCTGAACAATCCCACTGGAATTCGGTCGCCCGACGCGAAACTGCGCATCGTGGCAGAAATTGCGCGCAGCATGGGCGCGCACGTCCTGGTGGATGAAGTCTATCTGGAAGCAAGTTTCGATACGCCGTGGCAAACCGCCTTCCTGTTGGGTCCGAATTTCGTCGTGACCAGCAGCTTGACGAAAGCCTACGGTCTCTCGGGATTGCGCTGCGGCTGGATTTTCGCCGCGAAACCGCTTGCGGAACGCATGTGGCGCCTCAATGACCTTTTCGGCGTGATGCCGCCGCATCCCACGGAATTGCTCAGCGTGCTGGCGTTCGAGCATTTGCCGCAGATTGCCGCGCGCGCCAAAAAATTGCTCGATACCAATCGCGCCTTGCTGAAGGAATTCTTCAATTCGCGCAAAGACCTTCTCGCCATCTGGCCCGACGCCGGCACGATCGCTTTTCCCCAGCTCATCAGCGGCCACGCCGACGCATTCTGCCAATTGCTCCGCGAGAAATACGACACCAGCGTGGTTCCGGGGCGTTTCTTCGGGGCGCCGGAGCATTTCCGCATCGGCGTTGGCGGTCAAACAGAACTGGTGCGTGAAGGCCTCTCGCGCGTAGGCGCGGCGCTCGATGAGCTCGCCGCCAAACGCTAGTTTTCCGCTGGAACGCTCTTCTTGCGCGCGGGTGCTTTCTTGCGCGACAGGATAACGTCCACCAAAGCCTGCGCCGCTCCCGTCAGCGGCCGGTCCTGCCTGTATACAAGGTAGAGTTTCCGTTCGATGCGCATCTGCCGGATCGTCAATTCGCGCAAATCGCCCCGCGCCAGTTCGCCTTCCACGCACATCCGCGGCACAATCGCCACACCCTTCCTCATTTCCACAAATCGCTTGATGCTTTCGATCGTGGGCAGTTCCACGTCCATCCGCAGCGGCGTCTTATGCTTCGCAAACATTTGCACCACGCGCTGGCGGTACGGCGATTCCACGATGTGCGCCACAAAAGTCTCCTCGCCCAGAGCGGTCACGTCCACGTCGCGGCGCTTGGCTAGCCGGTGCCCCGGCCACACCACCAGCACCAAAGCGTCGCGATAGAATTCCGCAGTCGTCAGCTCGCGCTCCTCCGGCACATAGGAAATCACACCAATATCAAGCTGGTGATTCAAAAGCTCCCGCGGGACGTCGCGCGAAAACACGCGATGCACCCGAATCTGCACGCCCGGATGCAGCCGGCGGTAATGGTCCAGCGCCGGAAGCAACGCGTGAATCGAGCTTTCATTCACCCCCAGCGACACTTGCCCGCGCTCCAGGCCCTTCAGCTCGCGCAGCCCCTTGCGAATCTCCTCGCGCATGCCCAACATCCGCTCGGCGTATTCCAGCAGCAGGACGCCCGCGTCGGTCAAGGTCCGCGCTCCCGAGCCGCGCACGAACAACGGCTGCCCGACCCAATCCTCCAGCTTGCGCATAGCGATGCTCACCGCCGGCTGCGTGCGAAACAGCTTCTCCGCCGCCCGCGAATAACTCCGCTCGTTCGCCACCATCTGAAACACCTGCAAAGCCGCCAAGTCCACGGTCCTCACCTCCAGGCCCAAACTGCCTGTATATAATTGTATAAGAGAGATTTATCGTACATGCAACAATTATAAATTGGACTCCTTCCCCTCACCGCGAAACACTGGTATTGCTCAAAGGAGCCTTCATGGAGCACGTCCACATATTCGACACCACGCTGCGCGACGGGGAGCAATCCCCCGGATTCTCGATGAACCGGGAAGAAAAGCTCCAATTGGCGCACCAGCTAGAAGATCTCGGCGTGGACGTGATCGAAGCAGGGTTCCCGATAGCCTCGCCCGGGGACTTGGAAGCTGTTCGCGCCGTAGCCGCCGAAATCAAAGAGCTGCCGGGTAGCAGCTCTGGCGCGTGCGCGTCAGGAAGATGTAGACGCGGCCCTGCGCGCCATCGAACCCGCCGCCAAACCTCGCCTGCACATTTTTCTCGCAAGTTCCGACCTGCATCTGAAGCACAAACTGCGCATTTCACGCAGTGAAGCGCTGCAACAGATCGCGACGATGGTCCGCTACGGCGTGCAGAACTGCGAAGAGGTGGAATTCTCGGCGGAAGACGCCAGCCGCACCGATCTTGTTTTCCTCCTCGAAGTAATCGAAGCCGCCGCCGCGAACGGAGCCACTATCATTAATATGCCCGACACGGTCGGCTACACCACGCCCGAAGAATACGGCGACATGTTCCGTCGCGCGCGCAAGCACCTCGCGGCCTACCCCAAAATCGTTTATAGCGCCCATTGCCACAACGATCTGGGCCTGGCTGTAGCGAATTCGCTCGCTGCAATCGCCGCCGGTGCGCGGCAAGTGGAATGCACCATCAACGGCATCGGCGAGCGCGCCGGAAATGCTTCGCTCGAGGAAGTGGCCGTAGCGCTGCACGTGCGCAAGGGCCACTATTCGGTGGGCACGCGCATCTCACTGGAAAAGATTTATGCCACCAGCCGCATGCTTTCTTCGATCACCAGCATCAACGTACCGCCAAATAAGGCAGTCGTTGGGGCGAACGCCTTCGCGCACGAAGCCGGAATCCATCAGGACGGCATTTTGAAGAATCCGCTGACCTACGAAATTATTTTGCCGGAAAAAGTCGGTGTGCCCTCTCGCCGTCTGGTCCTCGGCAAGCACTCAGGACGCAACGCACTGCGCGCTCGGCTCGAAGAGCTTGGCTACACTACGACGGACACGGAACTCGCCGAATGTTATGCGATGGCGACGGCGCGCGCGGACGCCGCCAAACAAGTAACCGATCGCGATCTGCTTTCCATTATTCACAAGGTCCGGCGCGGCCAGGGGCACGCGCCTGCGGGACCGGCTGCGAGTGCCGCTGCGACTCGCTGACAACGGGAACTGAAAATCCAACGGGAGAAGAGCCATGGGTGGGGTCAGGAAGACGATCGCGGTGCTGCCGGGTGACGGGATCGGCCCGGAAGTCACGCGAGCCGCGGTGCAAGTTCTGGGAGACTGCGCGAAATCATTCGAACACAAATTTGAATTCCGCGAATTCGCTTTCGGCGGCGTGGCGATTGACCGTTATGGCACGCCGCTTCCCGCGGAGACGCTCGCCGGATGCCGAGCGGCTGACGCGATTTTGCTCGGTGCGATCGGCGGACCGCAATGGGACGCACTCCCGCTCGAAAAGCGCCCGGAAGCTGGTTTGCTCGGTTTGCGCAAAGCGCTGGGCCTCTACATCAATCTGCGCCCGATTCATCTGCGCCCCGCGCTGCGCGGCATGTCTCCGCTGCGCCGCGAACGCATCAACGATTGTGATTTTGAAATCGTCCGCGAACTTGCCGGCGACATATATTTCGGCGAGCACGAGATAGAGGGACAGGGCGGCGACGCCCGCGCGCGCGATGTGGCCGAATACTCGGCCGCGGAAATTGAGCGCATTGCCAGATACGCCTTCGAGCGCGCCACCACGCGCAGCCGCCGCGTCACCAGCGTGGATAAAGCCAACGTGTTGGCCACCTCCGCGCTGTGGCGCCAAACCGTTGAACGCGTCTCGCGCAATTACCCGGACGTAACGCTCGAACATCTCTACGTGGACAACGCTGCGATGCAGCTGTTGCTCCGCCCCATGCAATTTGACGTGATCCTCACCGGAAATCTTTTCGGCGACATTCTCAGCGACGAAGCCGCGGCCTTAGCCGGCTCGATCGGCCTGATTCCTTCGATGAGCCGCGGCGCCGAAGGTCAGCCCGCGCTCTACGAACCGATCCACGGCTCCGCGCCGTCGCTCGCGGGCAAGGATGTTGCCTGTCCGTTAGGCGCGATATTCTCCGCGGTGCTGCTGCTGCGCGAGTCCTTCGGACTCGACCTCGAAGCGCAGTGGATCGAAGGTGCGATTGACCGTGTGCTCGATCACGGCTATCGCACGATTGACATCACCGAAACTGGCGCGCGCGTGCTGCGCAGCTCCGAATTCGTCGAACACATTCGCGCGGAATTGCACGACGCGCTGGTGCACTCGGAGCGTTACGGCTGGGGTGTGTAGTCGGGCGCTGCTTCAGGTCTTTCTGAGGACCAGGCAGCTCGCAATCATGTCGTGCAGCGCCTGCTTCTTCTCCGTGAATCCCGCCATGATGTAGCCGATAGCAAGCGGAATCAAGCCGGTAATAAGCTTCGAAAAAAATCTTCCGCTGGCCCGCGCAAACGTGACCCGTCGGCCCTGCAAATCAGTCACGGTCAACCCCAGCGCCATCTTTCCCAGCGTGCCCTGATATTGCGAACTTTCCATCCAAGCGAAGTAGAGCCAGTTGGCGACCAACGAGACCGCCGCAACGAGAATCATTATGGACACGAACGCCGCGGGAAATGTGGCGTCTTCGCCATTCATTCCTTCCAGCATTGTCCGAAAATAGCCGACCCCCACAATTGCCACCACGATCAAGGCGAATACTCCGAATACAACCCCAATCACCACGCCATCAATGATGTATGCGAGAAACCGCAGCCAGAATCCCGCGTACGGCGAAGGTAGCGCCACGGGTACCGCAGCGGGCGCGTAGGGACTCACGGAACCGGGGTTGCCATACACCGCGACGGTGTTTCCGCCGGCGCCGCCCACTGCAACCGTCGGCGTAGCCGCCACGTGCGGCACGCCGCCCGTAGGCTGTCCGCACGCTCCGCAGAATTTCGTTCCCTCCGCCAGTTGTGCCCCGCATTTCGAGCAGAACATGTCGCTCCTGTTGGCGCCGCAAGCCGCCGAAAATTTCGCCCTACATCTTCCGAATTACCAGCGTTCCGGCCAGCATATCGTGCAGCGCCTGCTTCTTCTCCGTAAATCCCGCCATGATGAAACCAATGAATAAAATGATTGCGGAAATGTACTTCCCGAAAAACCGGCCCGTCGCCCGGCCGAAGCCGATGCGCCGGCCCGCGAGATCCGTCACCTCCAGCCCCAACGCCTTCTTGCCGAGAGTGGCTTGCCAGCCTGAACTTTCAAACAGCGAAAAATACAGCCAGTTCAAAACCGTGAGGATCACCCAGATCCGGAAAAACATTCCAATCATCGGAAAAAAATCTTCGGGTCTGGCCGGATGGCGCCCCATGAAAATGCCGTGCATCCCGAAGCCCATCGAGGCGGCAAATGGCAGCAAGACGATCCAGCGCACGAACCCCAGCACGATGGCATCAATAATGATCGCGACGAAGCGCAGCCAAAAACCGGCATATGCCACCGCAGCGGGTCGCGCGGTCGGCGCTTGCCAGCTCGCCTGCGCCGGCAGAGGATAAGCCGGAGTTGCCGCAGGTGGCGGTGCAGGAGCGGCTGCCCCCGCCGCGCTTCCCGCAGTCGGCTGCCCACACGCACTGCAAAAGACCGCGCCATCCGCTACGTTCGCCCCGCACTTTGAACAGTACATCGCGCCTCCTCGCGGCCGCGCCCGGACCGCGAACACCACTATGTTGCTGCGCATCGTAACCAAGCCCAAACCAGCGGGTCAACATGCAAATCGCCCGCTGGTTGCGGCGTTCATTCTGTCGGCAGGGTGTTGCGCACTTCTCGCGGCGTCGCTTACACTCGGAGAGTTCGTTCGTCCAAGCAAGCGGGAGAGGCCAAATGCAAATTCATCTTTCGACTCCGGCAAAAATTCTCGGCGGCGCGCTTTTCGCGCTGGCCTTGTTCGCCAGCGGCTACGTCGCGGGGCAAAACCGCTTCGGCCAGCCGAAAACGATCCTCCATGTAGTGGAATTGAAATGGAATCCCGCGGCCACCGATGCCGATAAGCAAGCCGCCATCGAAGGCGTGAAGGAAATGGCCACAAAAATTCCCGGCATCAAAAACATTTGGATCAAAGGCGAGCGCATGCAGCCGCGCGACTTCAACGCCGCCTACGCCATCGAATTTCGCGACCGCGCCGCCGCCGACGCTTACGCCGAAAGCCCGGTCCACGCCGCCTGGGAAGTGAAGTACGTCCCGCTGCGCGAGGCCAGCGTCTCGATACAAGTCACCAACCCCTAAAGCCCGCCCATTCGCAAGAACCCCTATTGATTCACGCGCGGAAGTGCTAGGCTGCGCTCGCTGGAGCGCAGCTCATCGCGCACGGCTCGTTGCCCATCTCGGTTTATTCCCAGGCCTAAAATTTGGTGGCAGGAGGCGAACACGGCCATGAAGAAACTCGTACTGGCAATTGTGGCGGCTTATGTCGTGCTGATGCTCACGAATTATCTGATCAACGGCGTTTGGCTGGCGAGCGACTACGCGGCAATTCCGGAGAGTCATCGCAGCATCTCCGGCATCATGCGCCACTTCTGGATCATGGCCATCGGCCAGTTCTTTTTCGCGGCGATGTTCGCCTACATCTACACGCGCGGACGCGAGCGCAAACCCTGGCTGATGCAGGGAATCCGTTACGGCATCGTCATGACTTTCATGGCTGTGGTTCCCTACTCGCTCACTGAATACGTGGTCTACATCGTGCCATACCAGCTCGCGATCAAATGGATGGTTGCGGGAGCAATCCAGCTGGTCATTCTCGGCCTGGTCGTCGCCGGCATCTGCACGGAGCAAACCGCCTGACGCCGCGCGGTTCGCGCGCGCTAATTCGCATCAGGCTTGGCGGGAACGGCGGTTTGCGTTTGCACCGCCGTTGCCCCCGGGGCCAACGCCGCGCAAATGACGCGGACGTACTGCATCCTTCTCCCAATGCACAATTTGCGCTTTCTCATTTCTTCGGCTCCCGCAAAAGCCTCGCGCGAAATTCATTCAGCCCGAACATCTTCCGGGATTGCCGGTCCAAGATGCCATCGGATAGCACGCGGCTCAGGATGATCCCAAGTTTCGCGCCGCGCGTGACCGGATAGCGCGCTCGCGGCGGCGTATCTTCGATCGCGCGCACGATCACACGCGCGCAATCGTCCGGGGTGTACCGGGATGTGGTCGTGGTCTTTTCCCAGGCGCCAAAAAATCTCCGGTAAAGCGGCGCATATGGACTGCCTTCCGCATTTTTCGCGTACGTGGACGACAACTCGGCGGCGTTGCGATTGATGCTCGTGGGAATGTAACCAGGCTCGATCAATGCGACGTGAATCCCGAAGGGATAAAGCTCCAATCGCAACGCATTGCTGGTCGCTTCCACCGCATGTTTGCTCGAACTGTACGGCCCGAAGAGCGGCATCGTCATTTTTCCGGCGATCGAACTCATGTTCACGATGCGTCCCCGCAACGCGCTGCGCATTCCGGGAAGCACGCGCTGCGTCACACGCACCAACCCGAAATAGTTAGTCTCGAACTGTTTCCGCAAATCGGCCAGCGTGATTTCTTCCATCACAGCGGCGATGGCGATTCCCGCATTGTTCACCAGCACCTCCACCGGTCCCGCGGTGCGCTCGATGTTCCCGATCGCGGCATCCACGGACGAATCGTCGCAGACGTCCATCGCGATCGCCTCGAGCTGCAATTTGCGCTCAGCCGCGAATTTCTGCAGCGCCGCGATGCGTTCGGCGTTGCGTCCGCCGGCGAAGACGCGACAGCCGCGTTCCGCCAGCATCACCGCCGCCGCGCGGCCCAAGCCGTCCGTCCCGCCGGTGATCAAAGTAACTCGGCCGTGGCCTTGCCGCCGCGTTCCTGTGCTCATAGCGAGCCCCCTTGTCGCGTGCAAATTAACTCAGAAACGCGCCCTTGGCGAGCAGGCATACAGCAGCGAGTGTATTGACCCCGTCGCAGGTTGGCGCAGAATCGGCGCAGGAGGGTAGCGAATGATCAAAAAAGTGAAAGGCGGATACAAAGTGGTGTCGGAGAAAAAAGGGAAGAATCTCGGCGGCCCCTACAAAACGCGTGAAGAAGCGGAAAAGCGCCTGCGCCAAGTCGAGTTCTTCAAACACCACAAGTAAAAAACTGGCGCCCAGTGGACTCGTGCCTAGCTTGCTCCCGCGCCGGTTTGATTTTCCACAGAATGCAGTGAAATCCACAGAAGAACGCCGAAAAAATAAATCATAAATACTTGACGAAATTTGGAAAGTTGCTATACTCTCCTGATGTCGGCACAAGCCTGCAAAGGCGGTTTGTGTGCTGACGGACCGGTTTCTGCCTTCTCATCCAGAGGTGAGTTTGGTTACAAACACCGGGTAGAAATAAATCGAGCTTCGAGCACGTCCGCCCTAGAGGCCAGCATCATGGCCCGCAGGTTCGGCGGATCCGCCCGGCGCTCGTTGCCGGGTTTTTTATTGTCTGTACAGCATTCTCGCTGGGTCGGCTCCAAACCGGCACAGCGCTCCCCCGGGCGGGGAGACAATCCCATCGTAAGTTGCTGATAGGATTGAAGTTCTTTGACAACTGAAGGAAGCTGGCACTACGTTATGCGAGTTTCAAGTCTCGCATGGCGTAGTAAACCGCAAATTTTTTGCTCGAGAGTAGCGCAATGTGGAAAGGCGAATTTACTCCACGCGCGGTGTCGGTCTGCTGCATGAGTGATCATCCAGCGGCTGGCGATGGCGACGTGTTGGGTAAGTTTTATGGTTAAGCTACTAAGGGCGTACGGTGGATGCCTTGGCGCCAACAGACGAAGAAGGACGTGGCAAGCTGCGATAAGCCTCGGGGAGCCGCAAGCAGGCTTTGATCCGGGGATTTCCGAATGGGGAAACCCATCCTGGTAAAACCAGGTTACGGCCGACTGAATACATAGGTCGGTGCGAGTCAACCCAGGGAAGTGAACCATCTCAGTACCTGGAGGAAAATAAATCAAACGAGATTCCGAAAGTAGCGGCGAGCGAAATCGGAACAGCCCAAACCGGGGTATTTATACCCCGGGGTTGTAGGACCGCGTGAGTAGAGTTACCAATCCGGAGGCTAGGTGAACCTGCTGGAAAGCAGGGTCAAAGAGGGTGAAAACCCCGTAGCCGAAAGCTTACCGGACTCGAAGCGGTATCCTGAGTACCACGGGGCACGAGAAACCCAGTGGGAATCCGGGGAGACCACTCTCCAAGGCTAAATACTCGTTGGCGACCGATAGTGAACTAGTACCGTGAGGGAAAGGCGAAAAGCACCCCTGCGAGGGGAGTGAAATAGAACCTGAAACCGTATGCTTACAAGCAGTCAGAGGGCTATGCCGGGTCTTCGGATCCGGAAATGCCTGATGGCGTGCCTCTTGCTTAATGAGCCGGCTAGTTATTCTCACACGCAAGGTTAAGCGAAAGCGAGCCGTAGCGAAAGCGAGTCCGAATAGGGCGCTCAGTGTGTGGGAATAGACGCGAAGCGGGATGATCTACCCTTGGCCAGGTTGAAGGTCGCTTAACCGCGACTGGAGGACCGAACCGGTGTGAGTTGAAAATCGCTCGGATGAGCTGAGGGTAGGGGTGAAAGGCTAATCAAATTCCGTGATAGCTCGTTCTCCCCGAAATGCCTTTAGGGGCAGCCTCGTATGATTTGCCACGGTGGTAGAGCACTGAATGGACTAGGGTCCCATCCAGGATACCGAATCCAATCAAACTCCGAATGCCGTGTACAACAGTACGGGAGTGAGACTACGGGGGATAAGCTCCGTGGTCGAGAGGGAAAGAACCCAGATCGCCAATTAAGGTCCCCAACTGCAGACTAAGTGGGAAAGGACGTGTGAGCGCACAGACAGCCAGGAGGTTGGCTTAGAAGCAGCCATCCTTTAAAGAAAGCGTAACAGCTCACTGGTCAAGTGTTCACGCACCGACAATCCAACGGGGCTAAGTCTGCGACCGAAATTGCGAAATTAACGACACCTCCGGGTGCCGTTATTTGGTAGGGGAGCATTCTGTTGTGTTCGACGGTAGATCGAGAGAACTACTTGACGCAACGGAAGAGACTCTGCCGGCATAAGTAGCGATAAACACGATGAGAACTCGTGTCGCCGAAAGTCTAAGGTTTCCTGAGGAAGGTTAATCCGCTCAGGGTTAGGCGGGTCCTAAGGTGAGGCCGAGAGGCGTAACTGATGGACAACAGGTCAACATTCCTGTCCCGCCATTTGAACGTTATACGATGGGGTGACGCAGAAGGATAGGGGAGTCGGGTGATGGATGTCCCGATGTCTCGGTGCAAGCTGGATCCCGCAGGAAAATCCACGGGGTCATTCAACAGTCAGACCGGGTCCGAGGCCACACGGCCGCAAAGTCTCTGATTTCACGCTGCCAGGAAAAACCTCTAAGGAGTTCAGATGGTGCCCGTACCTCAAACCGACACAGGTAGACAAGGTGAATATCCACAGGCGCTCGAGAGAACGCTGGCTCAGGAACTAGGCACATTAGCCCCGTAACTTCGGGAGAAGGGGTGCCCCGCTAGGGTTTATAGCCCGAGGGGGCCGCAGTGAAATGCGTTCGGCGACTGTTTAACAAAAACACAGCTCTCTGCTAAGTCGAATACGACGTATAGGGGGTGACGCCTGCCCGGTGCCGGAAGGTTAAAGGGAGGGCTCAGCTGCCGCAAGGCAGCGAAGGCCTGATCTGAAGCCCCGGTGAACGGCGGCCGTAACTATAACGGTCCTAAGGTAGCGAAATTCCTTGTCGGGTAAGTTCCGACCTGCACGAATGGCGTACCGATCGAACGACTGTCTTGGCCAACGGCTCGGCGAATTTGTGGTTCCGGTGAAGACGCCGGATGCCCGCATCTAGACGGAAAGACCCCGTGCACCTTAACTGCACTCTGGTCATGATTAACGGTACTGCCTGCGTAGGATAGGTGGGAGCCTGGGATCTCCTGGTTTCGGCTGGGAGGGAGGCAACGGTGAAATACCACCCTGATAGTTCTGTCGCTCTAACTTGCACCCCTAGACGGGGTGGAGGACACGGCCAGACGGGTAGTTTGACTGGGGCGGTCGCCTCCTAAATGGTAACGGAGGCGCTCAAAGCTCGGCTCAGGCGGATTGGAAACCCGCCGTGGAGTGCAAGAGCATAAGCCGGGTTGACTGCAAGACACACAGGTCGAGCAGGCACGAAAGTGGGATCTAGTGATCCGGTGGTCCTGCGTGGAAGGGCCATCGCTCAACGGATAAAAGGTACGCCGGGGATAACAGGCTGATCTAAGCCAAGAGTTCACATCGACGCTTAGGTTTGGCACCTCGATGTCGGCTCATCGCATCCTGGGGCTGTAGAAGGTCCCAAGGGTTAGGCTGTTCGCCTATTAAAGCGGTACGTGAGCTGGGTTCAGAACGTCGCGAGACAGTTCGGTCCCTATCTGGTGTGGGCGCAGGAAACTTGAGAGGAGCTGTCCCTAGTACGAGAGGACCGGGATGGACGGACCTCTTGTGATCGAGTTGTCACGCCCGTGGCATAGCTCGGTAGCGAAGTCCGGAAGAGATAATCGCTGAAAGCATCTAAGCGAGAAGCTCGCCTCGAGATAAGGTTTCCCAACCCTCCTGCGGGGGGGTAAGAAGGCCAGTCGAAGACTACGACTTTGATAGGCGGGAGGTGGAAGCGCAGTAATGCGTGTAGCTAACCCGTACTAATCGGCCGTTCGGCTTAACCATAAAACTTTCCTAAACCGTTGCCCCTAAATCAGGCGCGGAGGAAAGTCGCACTTTTCGCATTGTCTATTCTCATGCGAAATTGCGGTTTACCAACTTCCTTCAGTTGCTCATCGAAACTTTGAGTATCGCTTCGCAGCTAGGCCTTTGCGTCCCGCTGCAAATCCCGATCTCGAGTTTCGATTACAAGTTTCCTGGTGGTCTTACCGCAAGGGTCACACCCGTTCCCATCCCGAACACGGAAGTTAAGCCTTGCCGGGCCGATGATACTGCGCTGGAAACGACGCGGGAACGTAGGTCACCGCCAGGATTAAATTCAAAAGGCCGCAACGCTCAAAGCGTTCGCGGCCTTTTTTGTTTCTGCTTACAACCATCTTCGCAGCGTAAATGATCATTCACGCGACGCACGCGGCCTCCGCTTGCTACGATACCGGCAGTATGTTCGCCGAAATCGCGGACGGCGCTGCGTTGCGCACGCTGTCGTAGTGAGATAGCATCTACGAATGGCCACGATCGATTTCAAGGTTCTCTTGGAACGAGACGACGAATACGACGGCTACGTCGTGACTTGCCCGTCTCTTCCCGGCTGTTATTCCCAGGGCCATACCGTCGAGGAAGCTCTTGCAAACATTCGAGAGGCCATTGAGTTGGTCCTCGAGGACATGCAGGAAAACGGCGAAAGTGTCCCCGATCCCTCCAACACGTTGATTGGCAGCGTCGTCGTCACGCGATGACGCCGAAGCTTCCGATCATTTCCGGTGAAGAGCTCATTCGCGTGTTGGAAAAATTCGGTTACGCTCGGGTCCGCCAAAAGGGGAGTCACGTAAGACTTCGGCATCCTTCCGAGCCGCGCCGCAAGCCACTGACCATCCCGCTTCATCGTACAATCGCGTTCGGCACCTTGAAGAAAATCCTCCGGGACGCCCAAATCACTGTCGAAGAGCTGATTGCTCGCTTCTAATCTGCCGGCGAACCGTGAGTCACCGAACGCACAAGTTTCTCGCCACGATTTACAAAATCTGGATGATGCGCCACGTGGATGTGCCGCCAGAAATCGCGGACGCGTTGACCAAACAGCTCTACCCCAGCAAGCACGCACGTGCAAACGCGAAGCCGAAATCCTCAAAATCAGCCAGGCCCACCAAGCCAAAATACATCCCCGTGGTAGCCATCGTGAATGGGCGCACCGCGCGCGTCACGCTAACACCCGCCGGCGGAGGCCGTTATCGCATTCAGATCAACACGGCTCTGCGTAAAGCCGCACGCGCCGATCTAGGCGAACTCGTGAGCGTCGAGCTCCGCCTCGATCTCGCCTCGCGCGAGTTACCCATTCCCGCCGATCTGCGCGCCGCGCTAAAAGAACATCCCAAAGCGCGCCAAGCATTTGAAGCACTCCCAGCCGGCCACCGCCGCCATTTCATCGCCTGGTTCGACTCCGCCAAAGGGACCGACACGCGCATCCGCCGTCTCGGCCGCGCCATCGATTTCCTCCTCGAACGCGCCCTCCTCCGCCCGCCAAAATCGCGGCGCGCGCCCCCCAAATAATCAACACAAAACGTCTCCAACCGGCCCGTGCCAAAAACGACGACCCAGAAGTGCGTGCCCGAACTCCCCATCTGCGATATCGTAATCGTCCGGCAGCGCCATGTACGGCCAAAATATCCAACGCGTTGAACCAATCATTCTGTTGCTGCTCGTGTGCGTCGTCACGCTGGCGGTACTCGCGAAGCGCTTCAAGACGCCTTATCCGATCGTCCTGGTAATCGCCGGCCTGGTGCTCAGCCTCCTGCCGCGCATGCCGCACATCGAGCTGAATCCCAACGTAGTATTCCTGCTCTTCCTACCGCCGCTTCTATTCTCGGCGTCCGCGCAAACCTCCTGGCGCGATTTTCGCTACAACCTCGTCAGCATCTCCATGCTTGCGCTGGGCCTCGTCAGTTTCACGGTCTACGGCGTAGCGATCGCCTCACGTTGGATTCTCCCGCACTTCACCTGGCAGCTCGGCCTCGTTCTCGGCGCCGTCGTCTGCACCACCGACGCCATCGCCGCCACCTCCATCGGCCGCCGCCTCGGCCTCCCGCAAAGGATCACGGACATCATCGAAGGTGAAAGCCTGGTCAACGACGCCAGCGGCCTCCTCGCGCTGCAAATCACCATCGCGATCGTGGTCACCGGCCATGCGCCCCCGTTCTCCGAACGCATGCTGCGCCTCTTTTATCTGATCGGCAGCAGCATTCTCATCGGCCTGGCGCTGGCGGTGTTCGTAGCTTGGGTGGTAAGTCGCATCGACGACGCACCCATCGAAATCACCATCACCGTGATCGCTCCGTACGTCGTCTACCTCACCGCCGAAAGCCTGCACTCTTCCGGCGTACTAGCCACAGTCGCCTGCGGCATTTATCTCGGCCACCGCAGCTCGCTTTTTTTCTCCACGCGAGCGCGCCTTCAGGGCGCGGCCGTCTGGGAAACTCTCAGCTTCGTCCTCAACGGAATCGTCTTCATCCTCATCGGACTGCAGTTGCCCTACATCCTCGCCGAAATCCGCACCATAAGCTTCAGCCGATTGCTCTTCATCGGCGTGCTCTTCAGCGCCGTCGTCATCCTGCTTCGCCTCGTCTGGGTTTATCCCGGCGGATGGACCTCCAATTGGATTCGCCGGCGTCTGCTGCACCAACCCGAAGCATTGCCCGAACCGCGCTACCTTTTCGTAATTGGCTGGACCGGCATGCGCGGCGTCGTCGCCCTGGCGGCCGCGATTTCGCTCCCGAAGTTTCTCAACGACGGCACGCCGTTTCCCGAACGCAACGTCATCATCTTCCTCACCTTTTGCGTCATTTTCGTGACGCTCGTTTTGCAGGGCCTTACGCTTCCGGTTATCATTCGCCGCCTCGGCCTCGCCGGATCCGGCGCCGCAAACCCCGAAGAACAGCAAGCGCGCCAGGCGATGATTGACGCGGCGCTTGCGTATCTCGAACAAGCCCGCGATACCGAGCGTCCTGAATTCAAGGCGGTTTACGACGAACTGATCCGCATTCAACATCATCAATCAAACCTCATGCCCGGCAGCCGCGCGTTCGATACCGGCTATCGTCCCGAGGATTACAAGCGCTTCCGTGAAGCCTCCGCGCAAATCCGAGCACTGCAGCGCGCCGCGCTCCTCAATCTGCGCAATCACAACAAGATCAACGATCAGGTCTTGCGCCGCCTCGAACAGGAACTCGATCTGTTTGAACTCCGCTACGCAGAATCTCCGTAGTCGGCGGCCTCGAGCTCCAGACGCGCCGCGGGCCAGCGATCCACTGCGAAATATCCCGCGTCTCCGTCGCCGATTCATCAAGCGGAAAGCGCTATAATTCGAAGCTGTGGCAAGCCTCTCACTCTCCGGCCCTGTCGTCTGTGCCTGGTGCGCCAAGGAATTGAAAGGCGGGAACCTGCAGTCACCGCTCTCCCACGGCATATGCCTCGCCTGCATGGCCGCCTCTTCTGGCAATCCCGTCGAAGATCTCTCGCACGTCTCTCCGGACGTGCTCGACGCCCTCCCGTTCGGCGCGATTCAACTCTCCGGCGACGGCGTCATCGTCAGTTACAATCGCGGCGAATCCACGCTATCCGGACTCGCTCCCGAAGCCGTGATCGGCAAGAATTTCTTTCGCGACGTCGCCCCATGCACCGCCGTGCGCGAGTTCGAAGGAAAATTTCAAGCGTTGCGCGCGACCGGCAAGAACGGCCACACCAAATTGCTCTTCGTCTTCAAGTTCGCCCGCGGCACGAAGCTCGTCGAAATCGCCATCGTCTACGGCGCTAAAACCGACGTCTCCACGCTCCTCGTGAAGACCGTCATGTCAGAACCCGCCCTCTAAAGCCTATGTAAGATCGATGATGTTCGCCACAGCACCGCTTCAGAGTCTGTGTGAGAACACGACAATCTTTGTAGGCCGTAGCTTTAGCTACGGCATAACCGCAGCAAAATCGGACCGGCTTCAGCCGCTGAAGTACGAACTTTATAGTTCTCACACAGTCTCTGTAGCCCCGGAAGCCTCGATTTTGACTTTTTCTGCAAGCTATTTAGCCGCTGAGAAAAAATAATTTCGAACCCGGACACAGACTCTCTAGCCGCTGGCCCTCTCCGTGCTTCGCTCAACAATTAACCCCCCGAAACAGTTGCTCGCACAAGCTTCGCGTCAGTCGAACACACAAGCCAGGCGTGCCAGAATGCGGTAGCATTCCTCGATGAAGATATTTTCTCTCGTCCTGATCGCGCAGCTTCTCGCGCCCTTCGCCGCCGCGCAGACCAAGGCTACCCGGACCAACCCTGCCGAAACTGACCGCCTCGGCCTCACCTGCCCGCAAATTCTTCAGAAAACCTCGCAGGAATGGGTCACATATTTCAACGAGAAATCCTCGCACGCAGCCGGCGACAACGCCTCCAGCACGCTGCGCGCCGCCGTAGCCTACGGAAAATGTTACGACGCGCGCACCGCCCATCTCGCCGCCATGCTCGGCAGGAGCGGCAAAGGCCCCCTGATGGGCGCGCGCGGAAATTTCGGCGATTTCCAAAAGGCGCTGGACGATCTCACCGCCAAAGCGCTCGTCGCGTCGGACAAAAAACCCGGCACGCCGGAAGCCGCCTACGCCGCCCTCTACGAAAAAAGCTTCCGCTACGAGTTCTACCAAAACTACACGCTGAAGAGCCAGGCCAAGCGCCCGCTGACCCCCGAGGAGTCCGACGAATTCTCCAAAGCCAAAAATCGCTTCGGCGAACTCCTCGGCCTGCTCCCCGAGGATCAAGCCCACATCGTCCACGCCGCCTTCAGCGAAATCTTCGTCACCGGCGCGGTCAACGACGTCACCAAACTCGAAGTCTATCGCTACGCCATCTTCCTTCTAGAGTCGCCCAAAGACACACCGTTCTCGCCGCCCCCGTTTTGACCGTCGCACCCGGGTCTGCTAGTCTCAAACGTTCTTTTCCTGGGAGAACAAATGAGATTTAGAACCTCCTTCGCACTCGCGGCGTTGGTGTGCGTTTCCTGCGCCCGAACCTTGCCTGCGCAGATCAATGACGCAACCAAGCAACTCGCGCACGACATTTTCAAGCAGCTCGTCGAAATCAATACCACCGATTCGGTCGGCAGCACCACAGTCGCCGCCGACGCCATGGCCAAACGCCTCCTCGACGCTGGCTTGCCCGCGGAAGACGTTCACGTCTTCGGCCCGAACCCCCGCAAAGGCAACCTGGTCGCCCGCATCCATGGCACCGGCGCGAAAAAGCCGATTCTTTTCATCTGCCATCTCGACGTAGTCGAAGCCCGCCGCGAAGACTGGTCCATGGACCCCTTCCAATTCATCGAGAAAGACGGCTACTTCTACGGCCGCGGCTCCGGCGACATAAAAGACGGCGACGCATTTCTCGTCACCACCTTCATTCGCCTGAAGCAGGAAAATTACAAACCCGATCGCGATCTGATCCTCGCACTCACCGCCGATGAAGAAGGCGGCACCTCCAACGGTGTTGACTGGCTCATCAAAAATCATCGCGACATGATCGAAGCCGAATACGTCATCAATCCCGACGCCGGCGATTTCGAGCTCGATAATGGCAAGCGCATCCTCATCGGCATCCAGGCCAGCGAAAAGCTCTATCAGGACTTCGATCTCAAAGTCACCAATCCCGGCGGCCACAGTTCGCTGCCCACCGCCGAAAATGCCATCTACGAACTCGCCGACGGCCTCGCCCGCCTCGAGCACCATCAATTTCCGTTCGAGCTGAATGAAGTCACGCGCACTTATTTCGCCCGCGAGGCGGAAATCCTCGGCGGACAAACCGGCGCGGACATGAAAGCCATCCTCAAGGATCCGCCCGATCAGGCGGCGATCGCGCGACTCTCCGAAGTTCCGTTCTACAACGCCCGCATGCGCACCACCTGCGTCGCCACTCGCCTGGAAGCCGGCCACGCCAATAACGCCTTGCCCGGCATGGCCCGCGCCAACGTGAATTGCCGCATCATGCCCGGCCATTCGCCCGACGAAATTCAGGCGACGCTCGTAAAAGTTCTCGACAATCCCAAAATCGTCGTCACGCATGCCACGGGCCTGGCCTCCGGCGGCATTGCCAATCCGCCCTCGCCGCTGCGCCCGGACTTGATGGCCGCGCTGCAAAAAGTCTCAAACGAAATGTGGCCCGGCGTTCCGATCGTGCCAGTGATGGACGCCGGCGCAAGCGACGGCGCAATTTCCCGCGCCGCCGGGCTGCCCACCTACGGCCTTCCCGGCTTGTTCATGGACGTGGATGACGACCGCTCGCACGGCCGCGACGAACGCATCCGCGTCACGTCGTTCTACGATGGCGTGGATTTTTACTACCGGCTGATCAAAGCGCTTTCATCGCCACAATAATCAGTACCCGAGAAGAGGCACACGGCAATGGGTTTGCTGCGTCGTGGAATTCTGATGGCTTCGCAAAGCCCGTGGATGCGCGAACACGCGCCACGCTTCGGCTTCATGCGCCGCACCGTCTCGCGTTTTATGCCGGGCGAAGACGTTCACGATGCGCTCTCCGCCGCGCACACCCTCGCCGCCACCGGCATTCAATCCGTGCTCACACATCTCGGCGAAAATATCACCGACCGCGACGAGGCCGCCAACGTCACCCAACACTATCTCGACGTCACCAACCGCATCCTCACCGCGAAACTTCCCACTGAAATTTCCGTGAAGCTCACGCAGCTCGGCCTCGATCTCGACGCCAAGTTTTGCTACGAAAATCTCTCCGCGCTCATCGCCAACACCCCACCCGAAAAAGTGCTCTGGATAGACATGGAGCAAAGCCCCTACGTGGACGCCACCATCGAGCTTTACCGCCGCGCGCGCATGGCTCACGCCAACGTCGGCATTTGCCTGCAAGCCTATCTTTACCGCACCGAAAAAGATTTGGACGCATTAATCCCGATGGGCGCCGCCATTCGCCTGGTGAAGGGCGCTTACAACGAACCCGCGGAGATCGCCTACCCGGTGAAGAAGGACGTGGACGAAAATTACCTGCATCTCGCGCAGCGCTTGCTAAGTCCCGAAGCACGCCGCGCGCGCGTGCGCGCAGCCATTGCCACTCATGATCGCGCGCTGATCGCGAAAATCACTGAATGGGCAGAATCCCAAGGCGTCCCGAAAGCCCAACTCGAATTCCAGATGCTCTATGGCATCCAGCGGGCCGAGCAACTCCGGCTGGCGCAGGCCGGCTATCGCTCCGCGGTGCTGATCGCCTACGGCTCCTTCTGGTACCCCTGGTTCATGCGCCGCCTCGCCGAGCGCCCCGCCAATGTTTTATTCCTCGCCCGTAACTTTTTCTCGAATTAAACGCTAGAATAGTCCTCCCAGCCAGCTTCGCCAGGAATACACTCCATGCCCCAAACTCCATTACATCTCGGTGTCATTGGTCAGATTGCCGTCCCAGTAACGAATCTCGAGCGCGCCGTGCCGTTTTACCGCGATACGCTGGGAATGAAATTCCTGTTCCAGGTGCCCAATCTCGCGTTCTTTGATTGTGCAGGCGTGCGGCTGATGCTGGACGTACCCGAAGTCGGTTCCAGCGACCCCGCCGGAGCCGTCCGAAGTTCCGTGATCTACTTCAAAGTGGAAGACATCCACCGCGCCTACAGCTCGCTCTTCACACACGGCGCCGACCTAGTCGAAAAGCCTCACCTGATAGCCAAAATGCCAGACCACGACCTCTGGATGGCCTTCTTCCGCGACCCCGACAAAAATCTCCTAGCCCTAATGAGCGAAGTCCGCCAGTAGCGCCGGCTTGTCCTGACGGAGGAAGAGCGTCCCGCCGGCTCTCTGCAGTATATTTTCGCGGTAAATATTCCGAAACGAGGGACTTGAGTTGCGTGGGTTTCTGGAAGCGGTTTAGCGGGTTCGTTCGTCTCGTTCCACTTTGCCGTCGCGCAACCGGATCACGCGATGCGCGTGAGCCGCAATGTCCGATTCGTGCGTCACCAAAATGATTGTATTACCCTGTTCGTGCAAACGCGCAAAAAGCGCCATGATCTCTTCGCCCGTTTGCGAATCCAGGTTTCCCGTCGGCTCGTCCGCCAGCAAGATCGAGGGATTATTCACCAGCGCCCGCGCGATCGCCACGCGCTGCCGCTGCCCGCCGGAAAGTTCGTTAGGCTTGTGCATCATGCGCTCCGCCAGGTCCACCTGGCTCAGCGCCTTCTTCGCGCGTTCCAGCCGCTCTTCGGACGCAGTCCCGTTGTAAATCATCGGCAATTCCACGTTGTGCAGAGCAGTCGCGCGGGGCAATAAATTAAACGTCTGAAAAACGAACCCGATCTCTTTGTTCCGTATGTACGCCAGTTCGTCGTCGTCCAACTGGCTCACCAACCGCCCCGCCAGCCAGTAACTCCCCTTCGTGGGAGTATCCAGGCACCCAATCAAATTCATCAGCGTGGATTTTCCGGAACCCGAAGGCCCCATGATCGCGACATACTCGCCCTTGTGAATCTCAATATTCACGCCGCGCAACGCGTGCAACTGCTCCGCGCCCATCTCGTACGTCTTCCACAGTTCCTGAGTCTGAATTACGATGCCCGTGTCAACGAGGTCCTGCCGGTAACCTTGCGGGGCGCTCGCGTCTTCCACGGCCATTGGCATGTGCTCCTCGTTCTCCTCGCTGCGCTTCTCGACTAGGTTACCGAATCTTCGTGTTTCGGCGCCGAATTATCTACTTTTACGCTCGCGCCCGGCCGCAAGGTGCGCAACGCCTTGTAACTCCCGATCACGATCTCGTCTCCATCTTTCAATCCACTCGTGATTTCCAGGTCGGTCACGCCCGTAATTCCGGTCTGCACCGGCACAAATTCTGCCTTCTTCCCGCGCACCACGAAAACGCCCTGTACATCAACCTTTTGCTCCGGGTTTCCGGTAGCCAGCGGCTTGGACGCCGCCAAAGTCACGTCGCTTCCATGCCCTTTCTCCGCCTCTTCAATGTCCGCCTTCGTGCGCACCGCCAGCGCCTGAATCGGAATCGTCAACACGCCGTTCTTGTGTTCTGTTTGGATCTTGGCGCTCGCCGAAAGTCCCGGCCGCAGCCCGTCCGGCGGACTATCCAGCGTCACCACAACTTTGAAATCCCGCGCTTCTTGCGTATTGGCAGTGGTCTGCGTCGTAGCCGCCAAACCTGAAGAACGCAAGATCGCCTCGTCACCCACCTGCGTCACGTGCCCCTTGAAAATTTTCCCTGGAAGCGCGTCTATCGAGACGTCCGCCACGTCGCCGTCTCTCACGTTGGTGATGTCCGTCTCATCCACTTTCACTTCCGCGCCCACCACGCTCATATCCGAAATCGTCATCAACATGCTTCCTTCGGTGTTCTGAATGCCCGGCACCACGTTCTCTCCCACGCGCACCGCGATGTAACTCACAATTCCATCAATCGGCGCCACGTACGTGGTTTTACGGAGCACGTCCTTCGTATGCTTCAGCACCGCCGTCGCTTGCTGCAGATTGAATCGCGATTCCTCTCGCGCCGCGCGCGTCTGATCCACTTGCGCCTTGCTCGCATTCAGCGCTGCCACCGCACCGTCGTACGTCGCCTTCGTCCCGTCGTAATCCGACTTCGCAATCAGCTGTTCCTTGTAAAGCTGCTGGCTGCGCTGCCAATCAAACCTTGCCTTCTCCAGGTCCGCTTGCCGCTGCGCCAGAGTAGCGATCGCCGAATCGTAATTCGCGGCCGCCGCGCGCATCCCCGCTTCCGTCGCGTCAATCGCCGCTTCCTGGGCTGCCACGTCCGCGCCCGGTTGGATATTCTCCAGCTTCAGCAGCACGTCGCCCTTCTTCACCTGATCGCCTTCTTTCACCACAATCTGCGTAATTTTACCGATGCCTTCGCCCTCGACGTTCGTATAATTCTTCGGCCGGATCTCCCCTGATGCGGTCACGATGGACGTCAGGTCTTCCTTCACCACCTTGCCCGTCTGGACCGTCACCACGCCCTTGTTCACCTGGTACACGCTAAACCACGAAATTCCCCCAAGCACCAGGACGACACCCGCACCTATCCCGACTTTCTGCCATGTTTTCATTGCTTTAGCCCTTAGACCTGCGCTTCGCGGGGTGACAAACCGACCCCATCTTCGTTAGTGAATACGTCCCATTGGCCCCAAATGTTTCCCGGTTAGACGCGTGCACGCTCAGAATGGCAGGCGTCGATATGATAATTCGGAGGTGCGAGTCCTCAGCTGCTGGCGTTTCCGCGATTGCTCGTGAGACTCACACGCCAGCGACGCCAACGTCGCAACACAGGAATCTCAGTCTATTCTAGACTATCTCGATTTTAGCAGAATCGCACCTACGTTGCGCACCATGCTGCACTGCAAAACTCGCCAGAGCCTCCGCGCCCGGGGAAATCGGCCCAAGCCGTTTCCCCCAGCCCTGTCCTTTCAGACCTCGTACCGTTACCGCACTTATTCGAAACACTAAGGCAACCCGCCGCTAAGTACAGGATTCCAATCGACCAAGTGGCCACCAGGGTAAAGTTTCGTTGACCTGTACTGGCGGACAGGTTAGAATTTTGGCCCTCGGGGAAAAGGCATAAACTATGCGTTTTGGGGTCAAGGTGTTTCTTTTCGCCGCGTTAGCGTGCGGCTTGGTGTGCGTGCCCGGTGCATTCGCGCAGGGCGAATCTCAACAAACTCCTCAACCCGACCAAAACGATAAAAAGTCCGCGAAGCAAGCGGCCAAGCAACGTTCCAAGCGCGACAAAGATCTCTTCAACGAACTCGATTCCCAATATAAGAAATGGCTGAACGAAGACGTCGTTTACATCATCTCCCCCGAAGAGCGCAGCGCCTTCCTCCATCTGCAAACTAACGAAGAGCGCGAACAATTCATCGAAGCCTTCTGGCAGCGCCGCAATCCCGACCCTGATTCCGCCGAAAACACTTTTAAAGAAGAGCACTACCGCCGCATCGCTTACACCAACGAACACTATTCTTCCGGCATTCCCGGCTGGAAAACCGATCGCGGCCGGATCTATATCATGTGGGGCCCTCCCGACGAAATTCAGTCGCACCCATCGGGTGGAAGTTACGACCGTCCGGCGGAAGAAGGCGGCGGAGAAACATCCACGTATCCTTTCGAGGATTGGCGCTACCGCTATTTAGAAGGGATCGGCGAAAACGTCGAGCTCGAATTCGTCGACCCCACCATGAGCGGTGAGTACCACCTCACCATGGACCCCAGCGAAAAGGACGCCCTGACCTACGTCCCCGGCGCCGGCCTCACCGAAATGGAATCCATGGGCCTCTCCAGCAAGACTGCGCGCTTCAACAACACCGACGGCACCCACATGGCCGCGCCCCTGGGCATGACTCCCGAAACCATGCAGGAATTCTCTCGCCTCGACCTCTACGCGAAAATTCAGCAAGCGCCTCCGGTAAAATTCAAGGACCTCGAAGCCGTCGTCACCTCGCGCCTCGTCCGCGACCAGATTAAATTTCAATATCGCACCGATTTTCTGCGCATCACTTCGGACACTGTCCTTGTACCCATCACCATTCAAATTCCGACGCGTCAGTTGAGCTTCCAGGAAAAAAATGGCGTGGACTCCGCCTCCGTCAATCTCTTCGGTCGAGTCACCAGCCTGAGCGGCCGCATTGTGAATACTTTCGAGGACACTGTTCGTCGCGACGTTCCCGCCGCTCTCCTGCAGCAATCTCTCGGAAGCGCTTCCATCTATCAAAAGGCCATTCCGCTCACGCCTGGTCTCTATCGCCTGGATATCGTGCTGAAAGACATCAACAACGGCAACGTCGGCGTCGTCAATACGCGCTTGGCTGTCCCGCGCTTCGAAGATGACAGCCTCTCCTCCAGCACTCTGATTCTTGCCGACGAAATTCTCCGCGTTTCCTCGAAGGACATCGGCCTCGGCCAATTCGTCCTCGGCGACGTGAAAGTCCGCCCGCGCATTGACGCCATCTTCACCGCCAACGATCGCATGGGCGTCTTCCTCCAGGTCTACAACCTGAAAGTAGACGACAAGACCCACAAGCCGGACGCCACCGTGCAATACCGTGTCACGAAAGATAAAGACACCAACCCCGTCCTCAAGTTTGACCTGGCCGACGACAAACTGCCCCAGCACGGCCAGGAACTCACGCTGGAAAATGTAATCACCCTCGGCTCGCTCTCGCCGGGGAAGTACAAACTCGAAGTAGCCGTCACTGATAATTTGGCAAAGAAAACCATCACCCCGGTGTCCGAATTCACCGTTCGCGCCGCCGGCTCCTCGCCGCAACCGCAAGGGAGGTAAAACTCCGTGAATCGCTCGATGATTCGCGCTTTGGGCCTCGGGATCATGTTCTGCCTGGGCCTGTGCGCGATTCCGGCGCAATTAACTGCCGCGCCGAACTTGGGCAAAATCACGGGCGTGGTGGTTGATTCCGCCGGCACACCGCAGATGGGCGCCACGGTGGTGGTCACCGCCGACCAGCTGGTCAGTAACATTTCTTTTGAGCTTCTCACCAACGACCGCGGCAGATTCTCCACCGTCACCCTGGCCCCTGGCCTTTACTCGGTAAAAGTGACCCTGGCAGGCTTCCTCCCGGTGATCGAACCGGATATTCAAGTCAGCAGCCAGCACACCACGCTGCTTGAAATTGTCCTCGGCTCGGTCTTCACTTCTTTCGAAAAATTGCGCCGCCAACCGGACCAGCAGGTCTCTTCCGATGAATGGAGCTGGGTCCTCCGCGCCTCGGCCGCCACCCGGCCGGTTCTGCGCTGGCAGGATGGCGATGTAACTCTCGGCGTCCGCTCCGACCATTTCGATAATCCGCAGAACCAGCAGGACCGCACTCGCGTGGAATTTTCCGCTGGCGGCGACCATCCAGGCTCTATCTCCAACGTCGCCGATTCTCCCGGCACGGCTTTCGCCTATGACTACGGTCTCGGCGATATGGGTAGCCTCTTGATGGCCGGGCAATTTAGCTACTCCGGCACGTCCGAGGCAGGCGGCTTCGTCACCCAATGGCTTCCTGCCGGCGATTCCGGCAAGGGCTCAGTCACCACTCTTTTGCTGCGTGAATCGCGTCTCGGTGCGGCAGGCCCAAGTTTCCGCGGCCTGCGCATGTCCCACGATTCGTCCTTCCAGCTTGGCGATAATGTCAGCATCCGCTACGGCGCCGATTTCATCGCTGCCGGTCTACAGGGAACCACCACCAGTTTCCGCCCTCGCAGCGAAGTCGCGATCCGCTTCGGCCCCACCTGGCAAGCTTCGATGTTGATTAGCACCTACAACTGGCAGGATTCCTCAGGCGCCCCCGGGGATTTGCAGTCCACCCTGAACCAGCTCGACGCTTTTCCGACTCTCCTGCTCCGCGGGAACCGCCCGGTCCTCGAAGATAATATGCACGAGGAACTCGCTGTCGAGCATGACCTCAACAAGAAAGCTAGCATCACCGCCGCCGTGTTCCATGATCGCTCCGCTCACACCGCTGTCTTCGGACGCGGCAATGTTTCGGGGCCCGACTTCCTCCCGGACTACTTTTCCGATGTTTTTGCCTACGACGCCGGCGAACTGAGCTCCGTAGGCGCCCGTCTCGTCTATCAACAAAAACTCTCGGGCAATCTCGACATGACCATGATCTACGCCTATGGCGGAGTTCTGGCGCCCAACGAGAGCCCTGTCGAAGCCGCGCTACGCAATGAGTTGAGTACCCAATATCGCGCCAGCGCCGCAGCCCGCTTCACGGCCAAGATCCCACGCACCGGTACCAAAATTATCTCAGGCTACAAATGGATTAGTGGCCCGGCGGTTTCCCAGCAGGATTCCTACGGCGAGTCCATCTACCACCTCGATCCTTACCTGAGCATCCAGATTCGTCAGAAGCTCCCCGGCTTCATCCCAGGGCACGCCGAGATCCTCGCCGATTGCGGCAATTTACTGGCCCAAGGTTACGTCGCCCTCGCCACCACAGACGGCCAAGTCGTCCTTGTACCCACGTATCGCTTCTTCCGGGGCG
This sequence comes from uncultured Acidobacteriota bacterium, assembly GCA_963740695.1. Lineage (GTDB taxonomy): Bacteria > Acidobacteriota > Terriglobia > Acidiferrales > UBA7541 > Palsa-295. The sequence goes on along the minus strand of CAVUFU010000012.1, from coordinate 316,624 downwards.
GTTTGAGCTTCCAGTTTTAGCAAATTCGCCGCATACGGTATTCGGGACGCCATCTTCCACAAATAGGATTCGTGCGGATTTGGGATTGGTGTCTGGCTTTAACCGATGGCAAATAAACATCTTACGCAATTTGGAATCTGTGATTCGCTGGAACCTGACGTGCTAACATATCTTGCACGAAGGATACCGGTGTACTTGCATGAACGATAGCTTGCGAATGCGGCTTGGAGCGGTAATTCTGGCGCTCCTCACATTGGCGGCCGTCGTTTTCGCGGTCCTCAACTTCCAGCAGCGCTCCAGCTTCGTTCTCCCCGATGACGGCGTCACTTGGATGGATTCCGCCCAGGGCGTAACCGCCTGGCACGTCGTCGCCGATTCGCCCGGCGCCAAAGCCGGCATTAAAGAGGGCGATATCGTCGAATCCGTCCGCGGCATGTCCGTCCATCGCGCCACGGACGTCACTCGCGTCCTCTTCCACGTCGGCCCCTGGACTGAAATCCGCTACGAACTGCGCCGTGAAGGCCGCACCTTTGAAACTCCGCTGGTCACCGCGCCGCAGGAAAATCCCTCCTCCATCGAAAATTATCTGCGCATCACCGCGCTGCTGTATCTGTTCATCGGCCTCTTCATCTTCGTCCGCCGCTGGAATGCGCCGCGCGCCATCCATTTCTACATCTTCTGCCTGGTCTCCTTTGTCCTTTACAGTTTTCATTACAGCGGCAAGCTGAACTCGTTCGACTGGATCATTTACTGGGGCAACGTCGTCGCCCTGCTGGTACAGCCGGCGCTACTCGTTCATTTTGCGCTCGTATTTCCAGAGCGCCGCGGCAAGCTCTGGCCCAAGCTTTTGGCCGTGTACGCTTTCCCGTTCGCGCTTTTCCTTCTTCATATTTTCATTGCGACCGGTACGCTGGATTTCCTGCCCGCCATCGGCACGCGCTACTGGCTCGATAAAATCGAACAGGCCAACCTCGGAATCTATTTCGTCATCGCCGCTTTCATTTTCCTTTTCAGTTTCCGCCGTGCGCCCAGCGGTGTGCTGCGCCAGCAATTGAAATGGGTCACCGCCGGCGCCTTTGCCGGCAGCCTGCCTTTCGCCCTGTTCTACATCGTGCCGTACGTCTTCGGCCTTGTTCCCCCGCCGTGGATGAAATTGTCGGTCTACTCGCTCGCGCTCATACCGCTCTGCTTCGGCTACGCCATCATCCGCTACCGCTTGATGGACGTGGACATCATCTTCAAGCGCGGCCTCTCCTACACGTTTGCCACCGCCGCTGTCGTCGGCATCTATTTCGCCATCATCGCTCTGATCGGCGAACTCTTTCATCGCCCCGGCCTTTCCACCGGACCCGTCGGCGGCATCATCGCCATCGTCGTAGCCGCTTTCCTCATCGAACCCTTGCGCGAATGGGTGCAAACTCGCCTCGACCGCTTCTTCTATCGCGATCGCCTCGATTACCGCCGCACCCTGATCGAATTCGGCCGCGCGCTCACCAACGAAGTCCGCCTCGAACCTCTCGTCGGTTCCGTGCTCGATCGCGTTTCGCAAACCTTGCTGGTTGATCGCCTCGCCATTTTCTTGGAAGACCCGGCTACTCCGGGCAGCTTTGTACTTTCCCGTTCCATGGGCCTGCGTCCCGAAGGCCCTCTCGATCTTTCGTTTTTGGACCCAGCCCGCCCAGCCTTTGCCCGTGGTTGCCTGTTCTTTGAATCCGCGCGCGCCGCCACCGAGGAATCCGAGCCCGTCCGCCGCACTCTCGAAGAACTCGACCTCAACTATTTCATCCCCTGCCGCTTCCGCGAACGCTCCGTCGCAATCCTCGGACTGGGCAAGACCGTGGACGGCGACTATCTCTCGAGTGACGACCTTGAACTGCTTTTCACCATCGCCGGATACGTCGCCATCGCCATCGAAAACGCCCGCCTCTACCAATCGCTCGAGCAGAAAGCCATGCAGATCGAGCGCCTGAAAGATTTCAGCGAAAATATCGTCGAGTCTCTGAAAATCGGCGTCGTCACGGTCGATCTCGAAGATTGCATCGAGTCCTGGAATCCGCAGCTCGAAGACTTGCTGGCCATCTCCCGCTCCGAAGCCCTGCGCCGCAAACTAGAGGACGTTCTCCCGCAGGACCTAGTTGCGGAAATCACCTCGCGCGCCTCGAGCGATCACGTTTCCGGCATCTACAAATTCCATCTGCATACCCGCGCCGGCAATCATCTCGTCGTCAACGCCTCCATCGCTCCTCTCGTCGGCAAAAGCGGCGCCCGCCTCGGCCGCTTGATCCTTCTCGACGACATCACCCAGCGCGTTCGCCTCGAAGAACAAATGGTCCAGACCGAGAAGCTCACTTCTCTCGGCCTCCTCGCCGCCGGCGTCGCCCACGAAGTGAATACGCCGCTAGCCGTAATCTCGAATTACATCCAGATGCTCGCCAAGCAGATTCCCGCCGACGATCCGCGCCAGAAAACCATCGAGCGCATCGTCAAACAAACCTTCCGCGCCAGCGAAATCGTCAACAACCTCCTGAATTTCTCGCGCACCGGCGCCGCCGAATTCATCGAAGTGGACATTAACCACATCCTCGAAGAAACGCTGACGCTCGTCCAACATCCCTTCAAGACCGCCCAGGTCAACGTCGTCAAAAATTATCGCGAGCAGTTGCCGCCCGTCCTGGGCTCCATCACCCGCCTGCAGCAGGTATTCCTGAATCTTTTCATGAACGCGCGCGACGCCATGCCGCAAGGCGGCATGCTGGAAGTCCGCACCGCCGCCGAAAATGGTTCCGTTGAAATTGAAGTCACCGACACAGGCTCAGGCATTCCGCCCGAGCATCTCCACCGCATTTTCGATCCATTCTTCACAACCAAGGCCACCGGCCGGGGCACCGGGTTAGGTCTTTCGGTGAGCTACGGCATCATAAAAGAGCACGCGGGGAAAGTAGACGTGCGCTCAACACCGGGTAAGGGAACGTCTTTCCGCCTGGAATTTCCCGTAGCCAGGAAGCCAGTTCATGCCTAGAGGTTCTATTCTCGTTGTTGACGACGAAATCGAAATCAGGGAAGGGCTCGAAGCCCTCCTAACTTCCGAAAGCTTTGAAGTCACTCTCGCCGAAACCGGAGAGGCCGGCCTGCGCCAGCTCGAAGATCATCCTTTCGATCTGATGCTTCTCGACGTCAGCCTGCCCGATCGCAATGGCCTCGAACTTCTTCGCGAAATTCGCCGCCGCGATCCGCAGCTCTCCATCATCCTGATCACCGCCTTCGGCTCCATCGATATGGCCCGCGCGGCCTTCAAAGGCGGCGCGCAGGATTACATCACCAAGCCCTGGTCCAACGACGAACTCATCGCGCAAATTTCTCTCGCCATCGAAGGCCGCCGCCTGCGCGATGAAAATGTCCAGCTCAAGCGCGCCCTCAAGCAGCGCTACAATTTCCCCAACATCATCGGCAAGAGCGACAAAATGCAAGCCGTCTTCGACCTGGTCACTCAAGTGGCCCCGTCGCGCTCCACCGTGCTGATCTCCGGCGAAAGCGGCACCGGAAAAGAAGTCATCGCCAAAGCCATTCACTCCGCCTCCGCGCGCGCCGATAAAGCTTTCATCCCCATCAACACCGGCTCTATCCCCGTGGACCTGCTTGAATCCCAGCTCTTCGGCCACGTGAAAGGCGCCTTCACCAGCGCCATCGCCTCCAAAAAAGGCCTCTTCGAAGTCGCCGATCAAGGCACGATTTTCTTCGACGAAATTTCCACGGTCAGTCCGGAAACCCAGGCCAAGCTCCTGCGCGTCATCCAGGAACGGGAATTCATGCGTCTCGGCGGCACCGAAACCATAAAAGTGGACGTCCGCATCCTCGCCGCCTCCAACGAAGATCTCACCAAGCTCGTGCGCGAAGGCCGCTTCCGCGAAGATCTTTTCCATCGCTTGAACGTGATCTCGCTGCATCTCCCTCCGCTGCGCGAACGCAAGGAAGACGTCCCGCTTTTGATCGGCCGCTTCCTCGATCAATTCTGCCGCGACAACGGCAAGCCCCCGCGCGCCTTCACTCACGCCGCCATGAAGCTTATGATGGACTACGATTGGCCCGGCAACGTCCGCGAGCTCGAAAACGTAGTCGAGCGCGCCGTGGTCCTCTCCACGCAGGAATCCATGGACGCGGACTTGCTCCCCGAACCCGTCCGCACCCGCGAAATCGTGCGCGGCGTTCGCCTCCAGCTCGCGGAATTTTTGCCCCCGCTTCCCGGACAGATCGGCGGTTCCGGCGCCGCCCCCTCGCTCTTCGAAATCCTCGAAGAAGTCGAACGCCGCATCATAGTGGACATGCTCGAGCGCACCAATTGGAACCAAACCGAAGCCTCCGAACGTTTCCAGGTCCCGCTCTCCACGCTAAATCAAAAAATAAAACGCCTGGGCATAGAAACGCGCCGCCGCGCCCTAAGCCCCCGCGGCGCAAACGCCTACGGCGAAGACTCCGCCGAATTCGCCGCCGGCAAATAACTCTTCCGCCCCGTCAACGTCCGCGAACGAGGGGTAGGGGCACGGCATTCCGTGCCCGTTTCAACCAGTTCGCGCAATCGCCTCTGTAGCGGCGCACTTCAGTGCGCCATCGGTGCAACGGCGCCAATCCATCGCCGGCTCGCCGTCGCGTTGCGCCAACGCGCCCTCCATTCGTTCGGCATATTATCGCCGCGCGTGTGATATAAACGCCGCCGAACCACCCATCACTCGGCACAAACGCACGCCAAATCTAGCACTCGCAAAAAACGGAGAACCGCCGCTGCCCCACGCCGTCTCATCCAACCAAGAAATCGCGCCGCCACCCGGCCACGAACTCCGCCGCCAACTCGGCCTAGGCTCCGCCGCCGCCGCGGTAGCCGGCGAAGCCATCGCCGTAGGAATCTTCCTAACTCCCGCCGACATGGCCAAATCCCTAGGCTCTCCCGTCTGGCTCCTAGTCGTCTGGCTAGCCGTCGGCGCCATGTCGCTCAGCGGCGCGCTCTGCTTCGGCGAACTCGCCGGACGTTTCCCCAGCGCCGGCGGCGCCTACGTATATTTGCGCGAAGGTTTCGGCCCGCGCCCCGCATTCCTCTACGGCTGGATGAGCCTCCTCGTCCTCGACCCCGGCCTCACCGCCGCCTTCGCCACCGGCCTCGCCGCCTATGCCGCCTACATTTTCCACTGGTCGCCCACAGCCGTAAAATTAGCCGCGATCGCTGCCCTCTGGATTGTCTGCCTCCTGAATATTCTCAGCACGCGCATCAGCGCGGGCTTTCTTCGCTGGATCACCTGGCTGAAATTCGCAGTCCTCATCACTCTCACCGTCTGGGCGCTCGCCTTCCGCCTAGGCTCCTGGAAAAATTTCGTGCCTTTCGTCGCCGCGCATCCCGGCGCGCTCCCTCTGCTCCCCGCGCTCGGCGCCGCCACCGTCGGCGCCTTCTTCTGCTTCAGCGGCTGGTGGGACGCCACCAAAATCTCCGGCGAAGTCCGCGATCCCGGACGCAATCTCCCTCGCGCCCTCGCTTTCGGCGTCATCGCCGTCACCATCGTCTACGTCGCCATCAGCGCGGTTTTCATCTACCTCGTCCCCATCGAAAAAGTCGGCTCCAGCGCCACCTTCGTCGCGCAAGCCGGCGAAGTCCTCTTCGGCCCCGCCGGCGGAATCGTATTCGCGGCCATCGTAGTCGTCTGCGTAGGCGGCAGCCTCATGGCATTCATGATTTCTGCCCCGCGCGTTTATTTCGCGATGGCTGCCGACGGCCTCTTCCTCAAATCCGTCGCACGCATTCACCCGCGCTTTGGCACACCCGCCCGCGCCGTCGCGGTGCAGGGCATCGTCGCCACAATTCTGGTTGCGCTCGGCTCGTTCGAACAGATCATCGCCTACTTCTTTTTCGTCGTCGTACTCTTCCTGGGAATCACAGTCGCAGGCCTCTTCGTAATTCGCCGCCGCCCCGCACAATCCGCATCCACGATACTCACTCCCGGCTATCCCGCCACACCCGTAGCTTTCCTCATTCTCGTGGCGGTTATGCTGGTCCTCCTCGCGGTCCGCAGCCCGCGCGAAGCAATTCTAGGTTGCCTGGTAGTAGCGGCAGGCTGGCCCGTGTACAGTTGGATCAGAAAACGCTAGCCTCAACAATTCGGATCAACTTTCGCGAACCTGTGAAGTGGGTGTCATCCCGCTTGCCCTGAGGCAGGAAGGGAGCGCAGCGAGGGATCTGCTTTTCGCTTAAACGTTAATGAAGTCTGAACAAAATGCGCAAGAGGTCTTACACACGATGATGGACGACAAAGAGAAACCTTCAGCTGTGGATGCAGGCGACGCTTCACAAAAGCCCCAAACCAAAATCCGCATCACCGAAGACGCCGACGCCACCGGCGACCTGGCCGCCGCTCACGATTTCTGGCGTGCCGGCTCCGGCCGCCAACAAGTCCCCGGCATCATCAAATGTTTCGGTGCCCGTCCCGATTTCCTGCGCCAGGTCGTCGAATTCTCCAATAAAGTTCACTTCTCCGAAGGCCATCTCACCCGCCGCCACAAAGAAATGATCGCCAGCTACGTCTCCTTCCTGAATCGCTGCCCCTATTGACTCGACAGCCACGCTTACTTCCTGCGTGTTCAGGGAGCCACCGATCAATGCGTAGCAGCAATTCTCGAGGGCAAACTCGATGAAGCAGGCTTAACGCCAGCCGAGCGCGCTCTAATGGTCTACGTAGAATTGATCACCAAAGACGCGGCCCGCTCCACGCACGCAGACGTCCAGAAATTACGAGACACCGGATGGAAAGAAGATCAAATCGCCGAAGCCGTCTACATCACAGCCCTCTTCGCGTTCTTCAATCGCGTAGCCGACGCCTTCGGCGTCCCATCAATGGATTACCTAACCAAAGGAAGGATGACGCCCTGACCGCGAGCGGGGTGAGTAGCGCCGGCGTCCCGCCGGCTCTTCGCTGTTGATTGTCTATCGAACACGTGCATCGCCACAAAGGCGGTCGATGGGTAGCCCCGCTCAATATGGAGTGCGGGGGGCGCGCCCCCGCTTTCACCCCGCGAAGCAAGCTTCGCGGCGTCGCGGCACAATCCACGCCGCAACCACGACCGCGAAAACTACTCGCCCGTTCGCATTTGACGTTGTAGCGGCAATCTTCAGACCGCCATCGTTGCAACACCAAAATCCGCCGCCACAAAGACACCCCTGCGAACGCCGCCGCGTCAGTTGTCTTACGAAACCAGGGGCCTACCAGCAATTTCCTCAAGAATCCGAAACGGCGCCGCTTCCGGCGCCACCAGCGCCCCCGGCGGAATCAAAAACGTCTGCTCGATCGCATACTGTCCAGACATCGCCGCATGCGCCACGCCATCCGTAAACACAATCCACGTAGCCAAAGGAGGAAACTCCAACCGCGTCTTCAGGCAATTCTCCTGAAACGCCGCATTCTCCTTCAAAAAATCATGAAAACGCAGCATAAACATATCGTACGGCGTCCGCCCAGCCACTCCGAATCCCAGCTTAGCGCCCAGGTTCTGCACCGTGCGCCCGAGAAACGAATCGTCTTCCGCGATCTCCTGCAAGCCCGCGGCCTTCGCAAACTGCCGCGCCAGCGCAGCAAAATCTTCAGTCGTATTCCACACCCGCGGCCGCGACGTATTCAAATTCGTGAACACCCGCAAAATCCGTCCGCCGCGCGTCGGACGGCTAGGAAAAGCATCCACGTGCAGCAAATCGTTGCGCTTGTGCAGCGGCAAATCGCGATTCTCTTCCTCCAACGGCCGAAAACTGGCGAAATCCAGATTCCATTTCCCGTTGTACGGAGCAAGAAAATTCCCCACAAACTCGATGATCCGCGCGCTGTAATTCCGCATGATCGAATGTAAACGCTCCACGGTCGCAGCGTTTCCCGAAACGCCCCGCAAAATATCCTCGCTCGGCCGGTACGAAACGTTCTTGTGCATCCGCAATTCAGTCCATTCCTGCTCGCGCAGAAATTTCTGATCCTCCACGGGCAAATCGAAGGGAAGCTCTCGAAAAAAAAGAATCTGCCCGCGCTCCGCCATCTCGCAATAAGCCCGCGCCCGCGCTTCATGCTGCTCGGCTCCGATCCACCCGCCGGGCATCCTATAATCTTCCACAAATATAAAAGGCTGATTCGCCATCGCTTTTCGCTTTATCTCAAGGCAGTGTCGGCGCGCATCAACGACGTGGGAGTGGCATCTTTCTTTCTCTGCGCACTCTGCCTCTCTGCGGTAATAATTCCCTTACACGTCTCCGTGCCCTCTGATTTCCTCTGTGTCCTCTGTGTTAAATCTTTGAATGTTAGGTGGGGACAGAATACAGCAGCCATCGGAATGGAAGCAGATTTCGTAGGACCACTGCCGCGTGTGCAGCAATGCGAATCGCACCGCTACTTTTTGGCGGCCGCCACCTGGTAGCCAGGCGGCAATAGGGTAGTGCTCAAATCAAGCCCCGAAAGATCCACGCCCTCCAGATTCGTCTCTCGCAAAATCGTTGTCTGCAAGTCCGCGCCAGTAAAATCTGCCCCGCGAATTTCCGCGCTCCTGAAATTTGCCGCCCCGAAATTCGCGCGCCGCAAAATCGCCTGCCGCAAGTCCGTACGAAAAAGCTCCGCGCCTCCCACCTGCGCTTCCGTCAAATCCGCTCCGCTCAGGTTGGCTTCCGTCAAATCCGCTTTGCGCAAGTCCGCCTTCCGCAGATTAGCCTTGCTCAAGTCCGCCGACGAAAGCCGCACATTGTAAAGCTTCGCGCCCTCCAAATTCGCTCCCTGAAAATTGATGAGGTCCAGATTCATCCCCTCGAAATTCACCCGCGACAAATCCGCGCCCGCCAGATCCGCGCGCGCGCCGCTCTCGTCGCCGCGCACGAACCGCTGGTGCGCCTCGATAATTCCCGCCACGGTTTTGCCCTTATGCTTGACGCTCTTCGGGGATCTCAGACCCCCTCCTTTTAATCCGCTCAGAGTTCCTATTGCCAATTTCCAATAGGTTCGGCTTGGTACTTCGGAATTTTACTAGAATCGCGCGCGCTCGCGCTAGGCATGCAGAATTTCAGTGGTATCGGCGGGCAGTGTCAGGCCCTTTTCGCGGTATTCGGCGGCAATCATCTCAAACACTTTCGCAAGCTCGGCCAGCGCGTCTTCGCGCGTCTCCATCAACGCGTAACACCCTGCGATCGCGGGAATTTCCGCCACCCAGGCGCCGTCCTCCTGGCTGTACAAGACCGTCTTGTAATCCTCGAGTTTCACAGTCGCTCCAGCGTTTGCCAAGTATACCACGGCCAAAAGTGGGAACGTTTCTCACCGTCGCCGAACTTGTGATACCGTCGACTCATGCTGCGGTTTCCTCACCACGGTAACTTTTCGCGCAAATGGCTACGACCCGCGGCACTGTCAGCACTCTTCCTCGGCCCATTAATCTTGGCTCAACCCGCAGCCGCGCAGGACGTTTCCGAAACTCCCGGCGAAGAAATCGTCGTCAACCTCGCCACCGGACGCGTCATCATCGCCGTAGTCAAAGATGCCATCCTCATCGCCACGATCGAAAATCCCATCGAGCCGCAAACTCATCCCCCGATCCCAGTGGAATTGAACATCCGGCGCGCCGGCGTCATGCTCGGCGCTGTCGATTGGTTCTCGCCTTCCTCCGACCTCGAGCTGGCCCGCCTCGATAGAGAATTGCCGCGCCTGCGTGGCCATTTCGCCAGTCAAGCCGCCGGTCCGCATCTCGAACAAGCGGGACCGAACGTCGAGGCCACCGACATCGAATCCGTCGGCCAGGGTTTATTCGAACGCCTCAACGTCGTCGCCGGCGATCTTCACGCCAAGCTCGATTGGCCCCCCGACGAACCCGTCGCCGAACTCATCGTCGCCGACTACATCCAGAACTACGGCCCGGAAGTCTGGCAGCTCACTTACTTGCTGCAGCAGGAAATGCAGCGCATCGATTTTTACGACACGCACGTTTCTCATCCGACCTATTTACAGTTTTGGCCCCCGGAAAAAGGCCAGCCGCACACGCTCGTCGAATTTCAATATCCGCCCGATAAGACGCTTCCCACTCTCCTCGACCTGCTGCGCCAGAAAGATCCGCGCATCCAAAAAATCTGCGACTCCGATGCAAAAATGCGTGAGGTCGCCGATCACTTTCTCGAAGGCGACAGCAACAAAATCCTCTCTGTGGACGCCACCCAATTTCTTCGCGCCGCACTAGCGGTTATGTCGCCGCCAAATGCCCGCCAAACCATGGCTTCCATCACCGTCGAAGATGGTTTCAACTGGATTCTGAAGCCGCCTGCGGAACCAAAACGGCCGACAACAGCGAAAAAAGCGCCGGAGCAGCAGCAACAGCAAGAAGAAGCCCCGTCACTACTGAAACCGTCGTCTCCCGACTAACAACTGCCGAAACGCGCCGGTTTTGTAGCGCCGGCGTCCCGCCGGCTCTTTGCCGTCGAATTTTCACGCCAGCGTAAGTCAGCTGCACAACTTTGCTTTGCAGCAGCAGCCGCACGCGCTACCGGAATTCAGCAAAAACAACTACTTTTTTTTCTCGGCCAGCGCTGCCTGCAAACGCGCGTTCTTCTCCTCCACCGATTTCACCAAGTCCTCTTTATGTTCCACAAGCTTCCGCGCGATCGCCGCATCCGACAGCCCCAAAATCTCCGCCGCAAAAATTGCTGCATTCACGGCCCCCGCCTTATCAATCGCCATCGTAGCAACGGGAATCCCGCCAGGCATCTGCACCGTCGCCAGCAAAGCATCCAAACCATTCAGCGAACTAGTCCCCATCGGCACGCCGATCACCGGCAACGTAGTGTTCGCCGCAATCACCCCCGCCAAATGCGCCGCCGCGCCAGCCGCAGCAATCAGCACTTTCACGCCGCGCTGCAGCGCCGTCGTCGCGTATTCATGCGCGCGTGCCGGCGTGCGATGCGCAGACACCACTTCCATCTCATACCCAATCCCGAATTTCTCCAGCACCTTTGCCGCTTCGCTCATCACCGGCAAATCCGTATCCGAACCCATCAAAATCCCCACGCGCACATCCGTCCTCTTCTCATTTGACGTCACTAGGAATTCTCCTATTTGAATTAGTCTGCTGCTGCCGTGGGCGTCGTCGCCGCGGCAGTCTGCTCGGCCATCGCCATCACTTCAATCCGATCCCCACGACGAACTCGTCCGCCGACCATCACGTTGCACAGCCAGCCGCGCTGCCCGCGCAATTCCTCCTGCAAACCCATCCGAATTTCGTCCATCCGCGGACAAGGATGGCACGGACCGGTAATCTCCAAAACGCATTCCTCGCCAATTCGCAAAATCTGTCCCGCGCTCATCGCTTGAAAATCCATGCCGCGAGTAGTGATGTTCTCCTTCACCAGCCCGGGCGCGATGCCCAGCTTTTCCAAAGTCTCAAGGTCCATCAACGATATCTGCCGCTTGCTCCCCGGCCGACCGTGAATGCAACCCCGGAATCCCTTGTTGACCACAGCCTCCGCCTCCGAAAGCTCTTCCATGGGAAAGCGGTGCACCAAGCACCTGAAAAGATGCGCCACTTCATCCATTCAAAGCCTCCGCCTTCGCAACTGCCTTGCCTTTGGCCGTGGATGTCCCGATATCGCGTCGATAATGAGCCCCGGGAATCCTGATCCTACTAGCTGCGTCGTACGCGGCCTCACTCGCATATCGCAGCGACCCTCCGACAGCTCCAACTCCAAGAATTCGTCCACCACTCGTGTAGTAGCGGCAGCGTTCCATTTTCGTACCGGCGTGGAACACCATCGCTCCGCGAACTTTTGAGGCCTCTTCCAGCCCGGTAATCTCCGCCCCCAGAACCGGATGCGCCGGGTATCCCTCCGACGCCATCACGACGCAAACGCTCGCCCCAGGCAGCCACTTTGCCTGCGACACATCCAACTTCCCGGTCGCAGCTTCCGCGCACGCACGCGCAAAATCAAAATCCGCGCGCAACAAAATAGATTGCGTCTCCGGATCCCCGAGCCGGCAATTATATTCAAGGACTTTCGGCCCACTCTCAGTAAGCATCAATCCGAAAAATATAAATCCGCGATATTCCATGTTTTCTTTTCGCAATCCCGCGAGCGTCGGCCGCACAATCGTCGCCAGAATTTCTTCCTCGACCTCCGCCGTCAGCATGTCGTCACCAGAATAAGTCCCCATTCCACCCGTGTTCGGGCCCTCGTCATTATCAAACGCGCGTTTGTGATCGCGGGTCGGCGCCAGCGAAATAAAATTCGTTCCGTCCGTCAGCACAATGTACGAAAGTTCCCGCCCGGCCAATCCCTCTTCGAGCAAAACGCGCGCGCCCGCATCTCCAAATTCTCGCTTCACGATAAGCCGCTCAATAAATTCCGCCGCTTCCTGTGCGCTGGACGCGACCAGCACACCCTTACCCGCACAAAGCCCGTCCGCCTTGATCACCAATGGCCAAGGGCCTGATTCAATAACCGCGTCAGCGTCCGCGGCACTTTCGAAAATTCCTCGCACCGCCGCCGTCGGAATTCCACGCCGCTCCATAAATCGTTTCGCGAAAATCTTGCTGCCTTCCAATTGCGCCGCTGCTGCACCTGGGCCCAAAATCGCCAGCCCGCGTCGCGCGAATTCATCCGCGATCCCATTAACCAGCGGCAATTCCGGACCCACAATCGTCAAATCCACGCCCAGCCGCTCAGCCAGATCCGCCGCCGCAACCACATTCCCCGCGTCCAAGGGCAAGCATTCCGCGTCGCGCGCGATCCCGCCGTTTCCCGGCGCGCACCAAATCTTATCTACCGACGCGCTCTGCCGCAGCTTCCACGCCATCGCGTGTTCGCGCCCGCCGCCGCCGATAATCAAAATTTTCATGTCGTTCGCAGAAACAAGAACGATACGGCTCCGCCTCCGGCGGTGTCAACCTTTAGCCGCGCCCCGGCGCGCGTTCAACTTGCTACGCCGCGTGAATAGTGTTTTCATTTAGCGCGATGCACTGGGACTTCGCCCTGATCCTCTTGTTTCTCGGAATCGCGCTGCCGCTGCTCGGCCGCCGCCGCGTTCGTCAGTTGATGCAATCTCCAAGCACCACAAAACTCGATCGCCTCTCCCTTTACGCTTCCACGCTCGCTTTTCAGTGGCTCGCCGCAGGCGTGATTCTCTGGCGCGCCGCCGCGCACGGCTTGCGTGCCGCGCAACTCGGTTTTTCGATCGGAAATCCGTCTCTCACGATAACTGTCACCGTTGTTCTAGCCGCACTCGTACTCACGAATCAGTTGGTCAGCCTTCGCCGCATCGTCGCGCGCCCCTCCGAAGCTCATGGACTGCTCCCTCAGCTCGCGCTCAAATTATTTCCGCAAGATGACGTCGAGCGCCTCGCGTTTTTCGCGTTGGTCGTCACGGTAGCTATCTGCGAAGAACTTATCTATCGCGGGTTTGTGCAGCGGGTATTTCAAGACTGGTCCAACGGAGAGGTCCTCGCAGGCGTTTGCGGCTCTGCAATCTACTTCGCGATCGCCCACCTGTACCAGGGCCGTAGAGGCCTGGCGTCCACATTCGTGGTTGGTTTGATTTTTGCTGGCACCCGCGCTTGGACCGGCAGTCTATTGCCGCCGATAGCAGCGCATTTCGCGGCGGACATAACGGTTGGCATGCTCGCTCCCGGCCGTATTCGGTCTGCAATAGGCAATTCGCCGCTGCAAGGTCAATAAAATTAAGAGGATTCAGCTCACCACAAATAAACTACACACATAGTTATATGACAGTGCAACCGAACGACGCCCAGATCGCCGAGACCCTAAAACCTTACTACCCCGCCCCTGTGACCCCACACTTCTGCCGCCAAGTCCGCGCGTATATCGATCTTCTCTTGCGTTGGAACCGGCGGATCTCGCTCACCACGGTCACCGACCCGTCGCAGATATTGCGCTTCCACTTCGGCGAAAGCCTGTTCGCAATAGACCGGATTCCCATACGGCACGGTCGGCTCGCCGACGTTGGTTCGGGAGCCGGCTTCCCAGCCGTACCCATCCGTATGGCTCTCGAAGGCCTGCAAGTCACGCTAATCGAATCCAATCGCAAGAAGGCCGCATTTTTGTCTGAGGTCGTGCGAGAGCTGAAACTAGCGAATGTGCAAGTGAATTCATGCCGTATGGAGGACCTCACAAATCGCGAATCAGCGTTCGATTTCGTCACTGCCCGTGCGGTCTCAATAGACGAATCAGTTCTCGCCTGGGCCTCGAGCGTTCTGAACCGAGACGGCAAGGTCATCCTGTGGCTCGGCCAAGACGATTCCACTAAAATTTCGCTGTCAGGCCGATTCCGTTGGCATCCTGAAGCGAAAATTCCGGAAACCGAAAGGCGTGTCGTTCTCGTTGGGACAAACACGCCAGCAAGCGCATGATGTTCCACGTGAAACGTTCCACCACGCCTCCTCGTAACTCTACATCCTCCACTCCGTATTTGTTCCACGTGAAACAGCTTGTATCCGCAAGAAAATATCTGCTACATTCCTCTCGCGTTCGGGGGATTTTCGAGTGGCTCGCGTCATCGCAATCACAAATCAAAAAGGCGGCGTAGGAAAAACTACCACAGCAGTGAATCTAGGCGCTTCTCTCGCAGCCTCCGAGCAGCGCACTCTCATCATTGACTGCGACCCCCAGGGCAACTCGACCAGCGCTCTCGGTTTCCCAAAGGATCCTTCCCGTCGCACGCTCTACCAATCCATTATTCTCGACGAGCCCATCGAGCGCGTCACCCTCGACGCCCAAGTTGAAGGCCTCGACCTAATTCCATCCGATAAGAACCTCGTCGGAGCGTCCATCGAGCTGGTTTCCGCCGAAAATCGAGAGTACAAGCTCAAGACGGTCATCGCCCCCGTTCTCGCAAAGTACAACTACGTCCTGATAGACTGCCCTCCGTCCCTCGATCTCCTCACTGTCAACGCGCTAGCCGCCAGCGACTCGGTCCTGGTGCCGATCCAATGCGAGTATTTCGCCCTCGAAGGCGTGTCCGAATTGCTTGACACGCTAATGCGCCTCCGTCGCACGATCAATCCATCGCTAGCGGTTGAAGGCATTTTGCTTACCATGTACGACGACCGGACGACGCTCTCGAAACAAGTCGCCGCCGACCTTCGAAGCTTCTTCGGCTCTCAGGTCTTCGAAACAGTCATCCCGCGGAATGTCCGCCTCGCCGAAGCGCCAAGCCACGGCATGCCAGTAATGTTCTACGACATACATAGTAAAGGCGCAGAGAGCTACATCCAACTCGCCAAGGAGGTTATCGCTAATGCCCAGAAACGCGTTGGGCAGGGGATTGAGCGCGCTAATTCGGGAGCCGGAACCGAGCCCGCTCCCAACTCAGCCGCAGCAGCCGCTGGCGCAGGAGCCGGTTCAGCCACCGGCAGCGCCACCACAGAGACCGATGGCGCCGCCAATGACGGCCGCAGCGACAGCGGCAGCGGTAGCGCCAGCTCTCAGTGAAGGCCTATTCCAGGCTGATATCGACCTGATCGACCCAAGTCCCTACCAGCCCCGCACCCGCTTCCGCGAGGAAGCTCTAGACGAACTCGCCCGCTCGATTCGCTCGAGCGGTATCGTCCAGCCCCTCGTCGTCCGCAGGATCGGTAGCCGCTATCAGCTGATCGCTGGCGAGCGCCGTTGGCGTGCCGCCCAAAGAGCCAGCCTGAGCCGTGTGCCGGTCGTCGTCCGCGATGTGCCTGAGGAAATGGCACTCGAAATGACCCTCGTCGAGAACCTCCAGCGCGAGGATCTCAACCCCATCGAGCAAGCCCACGCCTTTCAGCGCCTAATTGACGAATTCCATCTCACCCAGGAACAGGTCGCCGACCGCACCGGCAAGGATCGAGCCACGATCGCAAACGCCGTCCGCTTGCTCAAGCTCGAAGACCCGATCCAAGACCTCCTCGAGGAAGGCCGGCTTACAGCCGGGCATGGTCGCGCGCTCCTGGCAGTCGCCGATTCGCAAGAGCGTCTTACCTTGGCCAGACGTGTCGCTCGTGGCGGAATGACCGTTCGACAAGTTGAGCGGCTCGCCTCGCGCGGCCCAAAGTCCCATGTCGGCGCTCCGACCTTTTCGCCCGACCCCAACACCAAGGCAGCGCTCGAAGAGCTCCAACGCGAGTACGGCACCCGAGTTCTGCTCCATCCGCGCCAGGGTCCCAAACCGGGACAGTTAGTCTTTGAGTACTACGACGATAGTGATTTGTCCCGCCTCTACGATCAGCTCATGCGAAAATAATGCTAAAATAGCTGGCCGCGCATGGGGGATTGGGAATGGGTTTGGGCTGGTTTGACCGCAAGCGACACGACTCCGGTGAATGGACTGGCTTTCTCGAGCAGGGCGTGAAACTCGAAGGCCGCCTGGAATCCACCGGAACCTTTCGCATTGATTCCGCGATGAAGGGCAACCTCGTGTCCCACGAAACTCTAATCCTCGGCGAGCATTCGAAAGTCGAAGGCCAGATCGACGGCAATTACGTAATCATCGGCGGCCATTTCGACGGAATCATAAAAGCCTCTGGCAAAGTCGAAATCCAAACCAAAGCCATCGTCACCGGCGAAATTCACACCCCCTGTCTGGTCATGGAGCCGGGCGCGATATTCGACGGCCGCTGCCACATGCTCTCCGCAAACGCCACTCAAACAGCAAAGCCAATCACCATCCCGATTCGCTCCGCCGCCGCTCACGCGTAAGCTCGCCAGCCGAAGCCGCGTTTTGGAGCTGAGGCCTAGCGTCATGGGTACGCCCGACAAATGATAAGGCAGGCAGCGCACAACCAAAGCGTAGGGGCACGGCACGGCATGCCGTGCCCGCTGCAACCCAAGCACAAGCTTGAAAATCTTCGTCGGCCGCTCCAACAGCCACGGCGCAAAAGCACCAAGCGCATTGCAGCATTAGCTCTAGCAACTCCCATGCGCCGGCATCATCCAATGTTTTCCACAGAAAAATGTCATTCGTAGATCAAATCCGCCTAACCGCCAACGTGAAAGCCGCAGGCTGTGCCGCGAAATTAAGCCCCAGCGTGCTGGACGCAGTGTTGAAACGCCTTCCGCATCAAGCCGATCCTAATGTGATCGTCGGTTTTGAAACCAGCGACGACGCCGCCGTTTACCGCCTCACCGACGACGTCGCTATCGTGCAAACCGTGGATTTTTTCACGCCGATCGTAGACGACCCGCAACTCTTCGGCCAAATCGCGGCAGCCAACGCGCTCAGCGACATCTACGCCATGGGCGGTCGCCCGATTTCCGCGCTCGCAATCGTCGCCTTTCCCGCCGCCGGCCCGCCAGAAATTCTGGAACAAATTCTCCGCGGCGGCCTCGCCAAAATGACCGAGGCGACTTGCACCGTAGTCGGCGGCCATTCCATTCGCGACGACGAACTTAAATTCGGCTACGCAGTAACCGGCACAATCCATCCGCAAAAAATCTGGAAAAATGTCGGCGCGCACCCAGGTGACGCACTACTCCTCACGAAACCAATCGGCACAGGCGTAATCTCCACAGCCCTGAAGCAGGGCCGTGCCGAAGAATCCTGGATCGCCGCCGCCATCGCGTCCATGACGCGCCTGAATCGAGCCGCCGCGGAAGCCCTGCGCGAGCTTGAAAACGACGCCGCACGCCAAACCACTCCGATCCACGCGGTCACAGACGCCACCGGCTTCGGACTTCTCGGACACGCGCGCGAAATGGCCATCGGCAGCGGCGTGTCTCTAAAAATTGATCACGCACGCATTGATTATCTTCCCGGCGCCATTGGCGCAGCGCGCGCCGGCTTTTTTTCTGCCGGCCTGAAGAACAATCGCGATTTTGTCGAAGGCTGCGTCACCTTCGCACCCATAGTGCTTGACGAATGTCGTGAGCTCCTCTTCGATCCGCAAACCTCCGGAGGCCTCCTCGCATCCATCGCTCCCGAATTCGCAGATCAAGCGCTCGCCGCGCTCGCACGCCGAAATATCTCCGCCCGCATCATCGGAGAAGTTCTTGCAAAGCACTCACCGCTCCTCGAAATCATCTAATTCGCCGGCAATCGTGTACAATTTCTTTTCTTCAACCGCTTCATGGACACCATAACCCACGGCATCGTTGGCGGCCTGCTCGGAAAAGGCTTCTTCTCGGAACGCAGCGGACGCGTTGCCACCTTCGCGGCTGTCGCCGGCGCCATGTTTCCAGATATCGATGTCGTTGAGCAATTCCTTTCGCGCGACCCGCTCGCGATCGTCCGCTATCACCGCGGGATCACTCACTCGTTCCTGGCGCTGCCGTTTTTTGCAGCGCTTCTCGCGTGGCTCACCCGCACCGGCTTCGCCCTCCTAAAAAAGAAATTCAAAAGCCTCCGCGATATCGACTCGCCCTCGTGGCCAATTCTTTTCGTCATCTACGCCATGGCCATTGCCAGCCACATTATTCTCGACGCGATGACGTCCTTCGGCACCCGCATATGGGATCCGCTCTCGCAGGACCGCGTCGCCTGGGATCTGCTCTTCATCATTGATTTCTCTTTCACCGCGATCACCCTGCTGCCGCAAGTAGTCGCTTGGATTTATGCCGGCCGCGCGAAAGCCCCCGTCCGCGCCATTTCGATGTGGATGTTATTCACCGTCGCCGCATTCGTCGTCTGGAAAATCGCCGAAGCCGTCGGATTTCCTTTCCATCTCTGGATCGCGTTTTTCTGCAGCGTTATCATCGCCGCGCTCTTTTTTCTTCCGGCAATCCGTGACGCCGGATTTCGCGTCACCGCCGCGCATTGGTGTCAGACCGGTGCCGTCGTAATGCTCGCCTATCTTTTCGCGTGCAGCGTGGCGCATCACCGCGCGTTGCTCCGCGTCAAAAATTTCGCCACCGCCAATCATGTCGCAATTGACCGCATCGCCGCCTTACCTCTCCCGCCTTCGCTCCTCGATTGGGGCGGCGTGATTCGCTCCGGTGACGGCGTTTACCAGTCGCGCTTCGATCTGCGTGATTCCACCGCCCCGTTGTTCTCCTTCACCGCGGATTCGCCGCCGAATATCTACGTCGCGCGTGCCATGCAGCGTCCCGAAGTCCAGCTCTACTGGAATTTCGCGCGCTTCCCGGTGATTCGCACCTATACCCAAAATGGCCTGCACTACGTGGACTTCAACGAAAATCGCTTCATGACTCGCAAGCACCCGGGCCCCGCTCCCTTTTCTTATCGTATAGTATTCAATGATGCGGGCGATCCCATCGAAGAGGGTTGGCAAGCAAGTGGTTTGGACGTGCAACGCATGATTAAAATCGCGCCGGTCCACGCAGGAAGCGCTCCATGAAAATTCTAGTCTTCAGTGACATTCACGGTGACATGCGCGCTCTCGAACGCGTCGTCGCGCAACCCGCCGATATCTACATCGCGGCCGGCGACCTCTCCAATTTCGCGAAAGGCCTCGAGCGCTGCGGCGAAATTCTAAAGCCGCTCGGCGAACGCCTGCTCGTCCTGCCCGGAAATCACGAAACCCACGAGCAAACCAAAAAGTTTTGCGGAAAGTTTGGCTTCGTGGACTTTCATCGTCAGGTGAAAAAACTCGGCGGTACAAACTGGGCGGGCCTCGGCTACAGCAACGTCACTCCATTCAAAACGCCGGGCGAATATACCGAACCCGAAATCGCAGAAGCCCTTTCGCACTTCGTAGGAATGGATCAACTCTATCTCGTCGTGCACTTCCCGCCGCGCGACACCAAACTCGATGAGTTCGCCGAAGGCCAGCACGCCGGTAGCCCCACCCTTCGCGCCTGGATCGAACACGAAAAACCGCTCTACCTTTTCTGCGGACACATCCACGAAACCGCCGGAATGTCCGACCGCCTCGGCGCAACGCAATGCGTCAACGTAGGAAAAGAAGGCTACACAATCGAAGTTTAAGGAATTAAAGATTCAGGCAGGAATTAAACGCGGAGCCACTCCAGCTATCACCAATCACCTCTCACCAATCACTTCTTCACCACCGGATACACCACCAACTGCCTCCGATCTCCCACGCCCTCGCTAACAGTCCGCACTCCCTGCGCCCCAGTCAGCTCCAGATGAATCAATCGTCGCTCCCGCGGCGACATCGGATTAAATCGAAACGCCTGCCCCGTCTCGCGCACGCGCTGCGCCGCCACCCGCGCCGATAATTTCAATTCGTCCAGCCGCGAAGTCCGATAGTCCCCGCAATCGAACCGCACCCGGTCGTGCAACCGCGGATCCAGCCGCAGCCAACGATGCCCGATATGCTCCAGCGCCAAAAGCAATTCCGCATTCTGCTCCAGCAAAAATTCCTGATCCGCTCCGCTGAACGCCACTACAATATCTTTGTCGTCCGGCCCGCCATCCACCGTCGCCGGCTCGGAAATCGCATATTCCAGCGCCAATCCCATCTCCGGTATCGCCACGTCCAGGTAACGCGTCAATTCCGCCGTCGCGCGCTCGCGGTCCAACCGCGCCTCCCCGCGCCCGTGCTCTCGCTGAAATGGTTTTTTCCCCGCCGCGTGCCGTTCGTCAGGCATCAATCACTTTCTCTTTTTTCTTGAACTTGCTCTTCGAAGGCAGCGGATCCGTTTTATTCAAATAATATTGCTGCCCGACCCCCACCAGATTGCTCGTGAACATATACAAATTCAATCCGCTCGACAGCCGGAAGAAAATAAATCCCATCATCAGCGGCATCAACGTCATCATTTTCTGCTGCGCCGGATCCACCGTCGTCTGCGGCGTCATTTTCGTCATCAGATACATCATGATGGTCATGCCAATCGGCAAAATATAATAAGGATCCATCGCCGAAAGGTCGTGAATCCAGCCCAGAAACGGCGCGTGCCGCAATTCGATCGCCCCGCCCAGCACCCGCCACAGCGCCCACCAGATCGGCATCTGAAATACCATCGGCAGGCAGCTGCCCATCGGATTAATTCCTTCGCGACTGTACACCGCCATCACTTCTTCATTCATCTTCTTCTTGCGCGGATCGCTCATCGAATATTTCTTGTAGCGATCCTGAATCTGCCGTATTTCGGGCGCCACTTTCTGCATCTTCTGCATCGAGCGCCAGCTTTTCATCTTCAATGGAAACATCGCCAGGTTAATCACCAGCGTCATCAGGACGATGCACCATCCCCAGTTCGGCACTTTCGTATGCAACGTCTGCAAAATCCACAAAAGCGGCTTCGCGATGATTCCCGTCCATCCAAAATTCACCAATTCGCCCAACGAAGGCCGCAGCTCCTCCAGCTGTCGCAGTTCCTTCGGCCCCACATACAGACGCACGCGCAAAGGCGCAGCCGCCGTAGTCCCCGCCGCCATCTCCGCTTCCGGCACGGTCGTCTGTTTGCCGTCGGCGCCAGTCGTACTGTGATTCTGCATCCAGTGCCACAACGAAACGTCGGTCCCATCCGGCAAAAACGCCGCCGTAAAAAATTGGTCCTCGATCCCCGTAAATTCCAGCGGCCCGTATTGCAGCGACGGCTGGCTCTGATTTCCCGAAACTCCCAATTTCTTGTACTGCAGCAAATTCAGCTTGCCGCCAGTCTTGTAAAAAACGGTAACCAGTTGCGCCGCGTTATAAACAGCCTTGTCGCCGAATCCTCCACGCCACGCCACAGCCACCGGCTCCGGCTTTCCATCCAAAGTCGCCGCCACTTCCACGGTCATTTCGTAATTCAAATCGAATTTCAGTTTTTTCGTGACGTCCAGGTGCCCATCGCTCCAATGCATATCCACTTCAATGGGCGCAACCAGGCCCGCATCGGATACGGGCTGCGGAACAGGAGCGTTGTTGGTCACTTTCAACTCTGCAGTGTGGGGCACCGCAGTAGAAAAAGGATGCGTCTCAATCTCGTAAAGTCCCGAATTCGCCTTCGCCTCCAGCTGCGCATCCGCCATCACTAACGAAAACGGCCAACCCAATTCCTTCGCCACAGTGTCGTTCACCAAATCCAGCGGACGCGGCGGCTTCTGGTCGTTCATATACTTCAAAAGTTCCCAAGTCTTCACCACGCCGCCGCGATTCGATAGTTCCACGCGATATAACGGGCTTTGCACGACGACGGTTTTCTCTTCGCTCGCCTCCACCACGGCAGCGTTCGCCGCACCCGCGGCCGCAGCCTCTGCTTCCTTCCCGCCCTTGGTTTTGCCGCGCGAGACCTTCTCGGCACCGCCCGCCGGCGCCGAAGCCTGCTGCTCCGTTTCGGACGGTTTCACCGGCGCGGCCGTTTGTGCTTGATTGGGATGTGTCTCGGGAGGAGTAACCGGCGGCTTGTAAAAATGTCCCCAAGCAAAAAGAATCAATAACGAAGCAACCACAAACAAAATTCCGCGGACCTGGTCAGACATTTCCTTCACTGCGCCCGCTCCTTGCCCACCGTCCGCAGCCAATCCGCATCGCGGTATTCAGACCAGTAGCGCACTGCATCGCCCAACTCCGGCACCGGATCAAACCCGCCTTTCGTAAACGGCCGACATCGCCCCAACCTCTTCATGGCCAACCACGCCCCGCGCCGCGCTCCGTGCACCTCAATCGCTTCCTGTGCGTAATGCGAACACGACGGATAAAATTTGCAAGCTCCGCCCAAAAATGGAGAGAGGAAAGTCTGGTAGAGACGCACGAGCAACAGCAGCAACCACATTCCTGGCGATCGCTTTCTTGTAGTGGGAGAATTCATCTTCCGATGGTCATCAATTGTTAATACGTTTCGCGCGCCAAAGGAGTTTCCAGTCACGCCCGCGGCCGCGTTCAGCGCGCCGCCGGCGCCTCTTCGCGCCGCGGCATCGCTTTCAATAATTCCAGCCCCAACGCCGTAAATTCCGCCGTCGCTGCCGAACTGCGCGGATGAATCACAAGATCCCATCCTGGGGCGATCTCCTGTCGGTGCAATCTCAATATTTCGCGTAGGCGTCGCCGGATTCGGTTGCGCCGGACCGCATTCCCCAGCGCCTTTTTTATGCTCCAGCCGAACCGGCTGTGTGCGAGGCCATTGGGACGTAGAAATACCGTGAACTCGCGGCTCGTTCGCCGCCGCCCCTCTCGATACACCGCATCGTACTCACTTCGGCGCACCAGACGAGCTTCGCGGGGAATTTCAAGCCGTGGCGGGTCAGACGCGCGTGAGACTGTGGCGTCCCTTCTTGCGGCGTCCTGCAAGGACTTTCCGTCCACCCTGTGATTTCATGCGTTTGCGAAATCCGTGCTTCTTATGCCTGCGCCGCACATGCGGCTGAAATGTCCTCTTCGGCAACGATAAGCTCCCTAACTAATTTTTTGTCATCCCGAGCGCAGCGAGGGATCTCTCTTTTGGGCCTGGCACGATTCCATCCCGTAGAGACAATCGATCGACACGAAAATCCCTATGGAGTGCGGCGGCGCGCCGCCGCTTTTCCCGCGCGAGGCGTGCCTCGCGCCCGCAACGCAGCCCGCAGCGCAATTCCCGCGCACTCGCCGCCCCACCACAAATCCCGCGTCCAATCGAAACGATTAGTCTAGACGACCAAGCCACAACGGTCAAGGAATCGCGTGGCACAGCCGCTCTCGGCCGCACTCTTCGGTTTTAGTCGCAGCCCAGCAGCGTCGGGTTCTCACCCGCTACTCGGTTTGGGTTGCGCAACGCTGCCACTGAACCAGCGACCGACCCGCGCTCAGCGCTTTCCGCGTCTCGCCAAACCAGCGCCGCAGGCGCGGCATAATTTAGCCCGGCCCGGAAGGGCCGGGAAAGCTCACAAGAAAAAAAACGAGCACCGGAGGTGCGACACAAGCCTCGCATCGACCCGCGCGGCCACGTGTCAGGCATGTCCCCGGTCCGCATCCGGCGCCGGAAAATCCCAAGCCCGGCCCCTTCCTCACGCCGCCTTCTTCGCCCCACCCTTCAAAAGCCCCAACCTCACCAAACTCTCCGCCGTCGCCACCACCGCATCCTCCCTCGATCGCGGCTTCCAACCCAAAATCCGCTGCGCCTTCTCACTCGTCCCATTCTTAAACTTCCCCAACTCGGGAAGAATCAACTTGATCGCCGGATCGCGCAGCGCCGCCAACCGCACCAGCCAATTCGGCAACTCCCTCGTCGGCACCCGCTTCGCCGCCGCCCCCATGCGCTCCCGCAAGGTTTTCGCGATACCCAGCATGGTCATAAAATCGCCCGCTACCGCCAGAAAACGCTCGCCTTTCGCCGCCGGATCGCTCATCGCGCGCAAATGCAAATCCGCCACATCGCGCACATCCACCACCCCAAAATACAACCGCGGACAGCCCGGAATCGCGCCATCCATCAAACGTTGCACCAACAGAATAGACGAAGAATAATCCGCCCCCAAAACCGGCCCGAAAACTCCCACCGGATTGACCACCGAAAGCTCGAGCGCCCCACCCTCCTTTGCCATGAAATCCCAAGCCGCGCGCTCCGCAAAAATCTTCGATTTCGTGTAGGGCAGCACGTCGTCGCCGCCAGGATCCGCCCAATCCGCCTCCGTAAACGGCGTTTTCCGCACCTTGAATCCATAACCAATCGCCGCAAAGGACGAAGTAACCACCACCCGTTTCACCCCGGCATCTCGAGCCGCGCGCAAAACCCGCAAAGTCCCTTCGCGCGCCGGCACAATCAATTCATCCTCATTCTTCGGCACGCTAGGCGGCAAAGGCGACGCCACATGCAACACGTACTCGCAACCGGCCACCGCTTGCGGCCAACCCTCATCGTTCTCCAAATCCGCAGCTATAAACGACAACCGCTCGCCCGGCTCCGCGCCGCCCACCCGCAACATCCCCCGCACATCCCCCTCGCGCTTCAGGCTCCGCACAGTCGTCCGCACCTGGTGCCCCGCCGCCAGCAACTGCAAAATGCAATGGCTTCCAACAAATCCCGACCCCCCGGTAACCAGCACTTTTGCCATATCGCCTCCCAGCTTACCGCCTCAACGTCCGCTCAATTGGATGCGCGACGCACCCGAAAGTCTCGATACACACGCCCTAAACTCTCTTCTTTTCTGCCAGTTACCGCCGTAGGTAGTTATACAGATGGTAAACGTACCTAAAATGTGTTAGCGTGAGTCGGGGCACTATTTTGGCCCCTTACGAAAACGAAAGGACAACACATGAAGAACCTATCCCGCGCCCAGCGTCACACCCTCTCCAAAATCGCCTCCACCTATACCCAAGACCAGCAAGAACATCTCGCCCGCCACAGGGGCCACTGCGAAATCTGCAATCACCCTGCCTGTTCCTTCATTCAGGAAGCTTTTCTTCAGTGGGTCAGCCCCGCGACCATCATGAAGAAGTACGATCTGAAATCTCGCGCCACCATCTACCACCACGCCCATGCCTTCAATCTCTTTGAGCTTCGTGACAGCACCCTTCGCTACGCCCTCGGCCATATCATCGAACAAGCCGACTGCGTCAGCGTCACCGCCCGCGACGTCATCCAAGCTGTCTACACCTACTCCCACGTGAACGACCACGGCCTGTGGGTCCAGCCCGAATCCCGCTCCGAAGTCGTCGTTTCCCGAAATGAATCCAGCGACCCCGCGTCGCCCTTGCCCGGCCAACCGGTTTTCACGCCCGCCCGCTTGCCCGCAAAACCAACCAGGCGCAGGCGCCGCGCTCCCTCGCCTCCTGCGCCAGCCGTTTCCGAGCAACAGCCGGAGCTGAAGCCGAGTCCCGATGCCGCTGCGGCCTATGTTCAGGTCGCCGCTCCCGACCCGCCCGACCCCAACGCCAAAGAAGATTGGCGTGCCATTGCCAATAGATTTTTCGGCAAAGTCCCGCGACCCAAGCGCGATCCCAACTCAACCGAAAAAATCTACTTCGACGCCTATCGCACCAACCCGGATCCCAAATGACCTCAAACCCCGAAAAAATACTCCCAACTGCTCGATACAAATGGACGGTTTTGCTCGAACAGAAAATCACGCAACTCCTTGAAAACAAACAACCGGCCCAATTCTTATTCGATACAAATGAACACACTCCGTTCCGTAAGGCACCTGCCGCGTTGACCACCCAGCACACGTCACCTACAATGAAAATGCAACGACGCGAGCAAAGCGAAACCGCAGCCAGTTTCTTTCACGGGACGCGAAACACGGGTCGCGGGTCGCCAATCACCACTCACTAATCACGGGTTCTCAAAATGTTCGAAACTCTAACTGACAAACTCCAACGCGCCTTCAAAAATCTCCGCGGCCAAGGTAAGCTCTCCGAAGAGCACCTCGACGCCGGCTTAGCCGAGATCCGCGAAGCCCTTCTCGATGGCGACGTCAACGTCGGCGTTGCCGACGAATTCATCGCCAACGTCCGCGCGAAAGCCCTCGGCTCCGAAGTCCTCCTACAACTCTCCCCGGAGCAGCAAGTCGTAAAGATCGTCCGCGATGAACTCGGCGAATTGCTAGGCCGCGAAGCCAAGCCGCAGTACGGCTCGAAGCCGCCGTCCGTCTGGCTGATCGTCGGTCTGCAGGGCTCCGGCAAAACTACGTCCACCGGCAAAATGGGCAAATGGCTCGCCGAGCACGGCCATCGTCCGCTTGTCGTCTCCACGGACGTATACCGCCCGGCCGCCCGCGAACAACTCGCGCAGGTTGCCAAAGCCACCCACATCCCCGTGTGGCCCGGCACCGGCACTGACAAACCTCTCGAAATCGTCCGCGGCGCGCTGCGCGAAGCAAAAATGTCCGCCTGCGACGTCGTCCTCGTGGACACCGCCGGCCGCCTGCACATTGACGACGAATTGATGAAAGAACTCTCCGAACTCAAGCGCGAATTGAATCCTTCGGAGCTGCTCTTCGTCGCCGACGCGATGATCGGCCAGGACGCCGTCCGCTCCGCCGGAGAATTTCACAAACGTCTCGGTATCACCGGCGTCGTACTCACAAAAATGGATGGCGACGCCCGCGGCGGCGCCGCCCTTTCGATTCGCAAAGTAACTGGCGCGCCCGTAAAGTTCGTCGGCGTCGGCGAAAAATACGACGCACTCGAGCCGTTTCTCCCCGATCGCGTCGTCTCGCGCATCCTCGGCATGGGCGACGTGCTAGGTCTGATCGAACGCGTCGAAAAAACCGTTGACGCCAAGCAAGCCCGCGAGCTCGAACGCAAACTCCGCGAAGACGATTTCACCCTCGAAGATTTTCGCGATCAACTGAAACAAATCCGCAAGATGGGCTCGCTAGAACAGCTAATGGGCATGCTCCCGAAAGTCGGCCCCTTCGCCAATCTCCCGAAAAACACCGAAATTGACGAAAAGCGCCTAGGTTCGGTCGAAGCCATCATCAATTCCATGACGGCAAAAGAGCGCGCCAATTCCAATCTGATAGACGGCAAGCGTCGCAAACGCATCGCCATCGGCAGCGGCACTTCCGTCCAGGAAGTAAATCAAGTCCTAAAGCAATATGCCGACATGCGCAAAATGATGAAGCAATACGGCAGCTACGCCAAAACCAAAATGCGCGGCCTAGGCAAATTCGCCGGCCTCAAGGGCGGTTCATAGTGCCATTACACACCCGGATGACTGCGCCCGGTATTGCAAATGCTTTGGTGAAAGACGCGTCGTCCGCTATAATCATTGTCCCGAACGCAAGGATTTGAATCAGGAGGAATGAAGCTTTGTTAACGATTCGGCTGTCCAGGATTGGCAAGAAGAAGCGCCCGTTTTACCGCGTAATCGTCACTGAAAAGACGCGCCCGCGGAACGGCCGCTTCGTCGAGATTGTGGGTACTTACGACCCGCTGAAGACGCCCGCCCTCATCGAACTCAAGCAAGACCGCGTGGATTATTGGCTCGGCAAGGGCGCACAGCCCAGCGACACCGTCCGCAGCTTTTTGCGTAACCGTAAATCTGCCTGACGCATCCTACCCCTCAGCCCAGCCCGGCAACTATTTAATGGAACTCGGGTTGATGCTCTAGCGAATTACTAACGCTGGGCTCTTTTTCATGCTGAGGGGGTCTCATGAAGGTACTGGTCGAAGATATCGCGAAAGCTCTGGTGGACCATCCCGATCAAGTCCAAGTTAGAGCCGTAGAAGGCGAACAAGTAACCGTGCTGGAATTGCGCGTTGCTCCGGACGACTTGGGAAAAGTAATCGGCCGCCAGGGACGCACCGCCAAATCCATTCGCACTCTCTTGGGCGCCGCGGGCATGAAGCTGAAGAAGCGTTTTACGCTGGAAATACTCGAGTAGTGATCCGCAGCATTGAACACCCAACATCCGCCGAAAGCGCAGCACGTGACTGTGGCGCGAATTGTGCGCCCGCACGGCGTGCGCGGCGAAGTGGCCGCTGAAATCCTCACCGACTTTCCTGAACGCCTCACCCGCTTAACCTCCGTGGAATTATGGGACGGCCGCAGCGCGCCTCGTCGCATCGCCGTGCGCAAATGCTGGCTCTCGCACAGCCGCGGCGGCCAAGCAATATTCCATTTCGCCGCTTGTGACTCCGTCGACGCCGCCAAAAAGCTCGTAGGTCTCGAAGTGCAAGTCCCATTCTCCGATCGCGTGCAGCTCCCGGAAGGCAGCTATTACATCAGCGACCTCGTTGGCTGCGAAGTTCGCGACAAAGGCGGCGCGGAAATTGGCCGCGTGCGCGACGTCGAAATCAACGGCGAAGACGTTTCCGGCACACCGCTCCTCGTCGTCGACGCCAACCAGGGCGAAATCCTGATTCCGCTGGCCCAGGAAATCTGCGTTAACGTCGACACCGCCGCGCACCGCATTGACGTCGTGCTCCCCGAAGGCCTTCTCGACTTAAACACGAAGTAGTTCCCTGCGCAGCGTCATGCCCACGTTTGCGGTACGATTAGCGCGATGCGCTTCGACATCATCACGATATTTCCAGAGTTCTTCGCCGGCCCGCTCGACTACGGCATCGTGCGCCGCGCGCGCGAAGCCAAGCTGATCGAAACGAACGTACATGACTTGCGCGCTTTCACGCACGATCGCCATCGCACCGTGGACGACCGGCCCTTCGGTGGCGGCGAAGGCATGGTAATGAAGCCTGAGCCGCTATTCGATGCAGTCGAATCACTCGTGGGCGCGCGGGGCGATTCCGCGACACAAAAGACGCAGCCCGAAGGCGCCGCGATCGTGCTGCTTTCGGCCGCAGGAAAGATGTTCCGGCAGGAAACCGCGCGGAAGTTCGCCAAGCTCGAACGCATTGTGCTGATTTGCGGGCGTTACGAAGGTGTGGACGAGCGTGTTGCGGAACACTTGGCGACCGACGAGCTCTCCATTGGGGACTTCGTATTGTCTGGCGGTGAACTCGCCGCAGCGATGATGCTGGACGCAGTAACAAGACTGATCCCAGGCGCGCTCGGCAACGAAGACTCTGCCGTAAATGAGTCCTTCAGCGAACGACCGGCCGACACGCAGAGCTCGCCGCGGCCGCCGCGTTCAACACTCAAGCCGCATAACGAGAGTTCGACAGGCGTGAACGAACCAGACGCGATCAGCCCGAGCCAAAACCTGGGCATCCTGGATTATCCTCATTACACGCGTCCGCCTTCGTTCCGAGGATGGGATGTGCCCGAAGTCCTGCTCGGCGGAAACCACGAAGAGATCCGCAAATGGCGGCAGAAACGCGCGCTGGCGAAGACCCTGCGCAATCGCCCCGATTTACTCCCGAAGAGCACTTAGTCGAGGTGCGATCTTCGCATCAGGCGTAGACGCCTCGCGCGGAGGTAATAGGGTCATCTCCCGCAATTTGCTGTGGCTTAAACGTCCTGAAGTACGATAGAATCGGTGATTGTGCGTTGTATGCTGGCCCCACCTGAGCGGGTCTGCAGGGAAATAATGTCATGAATCCGATAGTTCATAAGGCGCAGCAGTCCCAAATTCGCAAGGATTTGCCGAATTTCCGTCCGGGCGACACCGTGCGAATCAACGTGCGCTTGAAGGAAGGCGAGGGCGATAAAGAGCGCATCCAGCCATTCGAGGGCGTAGTGATGAGCCGCCGGGGAGAGCTGCTGGGCGAGTCGTTCACGGTCCGCCGCGTAAGTTTTGGCATTGGCGTCGAGCGCATTTTCCCGGTGCATTCGCCGATGATCAGCTCGATCGAAATCGTGCAAGCCGGCCGTGTACGCCGCGCGAAGCTGAACTACCTGCGTCAACGCAAAGGCAAGGCCGCCAGAATCAAGCGCGCCGAAAGGCCGGATGCTCCCGCGGAAGCAACTGCAGCTGCCGCTGCAAAGTAAAACTCCGCAAACAATTCGAATTGAATTTGGCCCGTCCCGAGAAATCGCGACGGGCTTTTTCGTGTGCGCGAAAAAGCACGGACCGAACAGTGTGCCACCGCGCTGAACGCTGTGCTAAAATTCGTGGCCGATGGGAAGACTTTGTTGCTCGCGGTACGAGCGCGAAGCGCGGCAATGCGGTTGGCTGCGCGTCGCAGGACTCGATGAAGCAGGGCGCGGCTCTCTATTTGGTCCGGTTGTCGCCGCCGCCGTCATTCTGAATCCGCGACGCCGCATTGTCGGCCTGGACGACTCCAAGAAACTCACCCCCGATCGACGCAACGAATTGGCTCCCCGCATTCGCGAATACGCGATAGCCTGGGCCACCGCGGAAATAGACGCGAGCCGCATTGACGCCTGGAATATTTATCAAGCCAGCCGCCAAGCGATGATGGCCGCGGTATCGCAGCTCAATCCGTTGCCAGATTATCTGCTGCTCGATGCGATCGAGATCGACCTTCCCATCGAACAGAAAGCACTGATCCACGGCGACGCGCGCTCGGTATCAATCGCGGCTGCTTCGATTCTTGCGAAGACGGAACGCGACCGGCGCATGCAGGAATTCGATCAGCTGTACCCGCAGTATGGTTTGGCGCAGCACAAGGGTTACGGAACGCCGGAACATCTGGACGCGCTGCGCCGCCACGGGCCCACTCCGCTGCACCGCTTTTCGTACGCTCCCGTTCGCGAGTCAGGCTGCTGGGCGTCCGGTGCAACGCAAGATCCGTTGCCGCTCGGCGTTCCGACGGACTCACTCAGCGACTAGCCGCGCACACGCTGCGCAACCTCGCGCGATGATCCGAGATGCTTCGTATCCAACCGATGAATAGATGAACGGCCAGGATCGTGATACGCTTTCGCCAGGCTTCTCGGGGCCGGCTCACAGTCCGGCGGAAGCCTTCGGCCTGCGCGGTTTCCAGCCCCCGCGGGAGTGCAATATGAAAGTCCTGTTCGTTCACCCCAGCCCGTTGATGTACTCAAAAATATATCTGCGTCTGGAGCCGCTCGGGCTGGAGTTGGTGACGGAGTCGGCGCGGCAGGCTGGACACGATGTGCGGCTGCTCGATCTGCAAGTCTTCCGGCAGCGCGATTATTACCGCATCATCCGCGAATGGAAGCCGGAAGCCGTCGGCTTTTCGCTGAACTACCTCGCGAACATTCCGGAGGTAGTGGACCTAGCCAAAGAAACCAAAACGCTTGCGCCGGATTGCTTTGTCTTTGCCGGCGGTCACAGTGCGTCGTTCACCGCCAAGCAGATACTAGCGCACGCGGACGGAGCGATTACGTGCGTCGTGCGTGGCGAGGGTGAAGAAATCACGCCGCAGGTGCTGGCCGCGGCGCATGACCCGGAAAAGTTGCGTACGCTGCCCGGCGTCACGAGCATTTATGGCGACGGCAGCGCGCCGCGGTTAGTTCACGATTTGAATGCCCTTCGCCCCGCGCAAGATTTGGTCGCCAAGCGACGGAAATATTTTATCGGCGTGCTCGATCCCTGCGCTTCGATCGAGTTCACGCGCGGCTGTCCGTGGGATTGTTCGTTTTGCAGTGCGTGGACATTTTACGGGCGCAATTACCGGCAGCTGAAACCGGAAGTAGCGGCAGACACTCTCGCGCGAATCCAAGAACCCGGCGTGTTCATCGTGGACGATGTCGCATTCATCCACCCGGAGCATGGCAACGCGCTCGCGGAGGAGATCGGCCGCCGCAACATCAAGAAGCAGTATTACCTGGAGACGCGCGGCGACGTGCTACTCCGCAATAAGGAAGTTTTCCGCACTTGGAAACGCATGGGACTGAAGTATATGTTCCTGGGAATTGAAGCAATTGACGACGAAGGGCTGAAAGCGCACCGGAAACGCATCACGATCAAGAAAAATATCGAAGCGCTGGAATGTGCGCGGGAGTTGCGCATCCACGCGGCTGTAAATATCATTGCGGATCCGAACTGGGACGAGCGGCACTTCCAGGCAGTGCGCGAATGGGCGCTCTCGGTTCCGGAGATCGTGCACGTGACGGTGAACACGCCTTACCCCGGCACGGAAACCTGGATGACTGAATCGCGTAATTTCACCACGCGCGATTACCGGCTTTTTGACGTGCAGCATGCCGTTCTCCCCACGAAGCTGCCGCTGGCGCGATTTTATGAGGAATTAGTGAAGACGCAGCAGGTCTTAAACCAGAAGCATCTGGGATTTGCAGCGCTCAAGGATACGTTCGTGATGGCCGCGGGATTTCTAGCCAAAGGCCAAACGAACTTCGTTAAGATGCTGTGGAAATTCTCGAGTGTATACAACGCGAAACAACAATTTGCAGATCATCATCGCGAGATCAAATACCCGATCACGCTGCCGTCAGCAGCGCCTGCGGGCCGCGTGGATCAGACGCTTCTTTACATCCACAAGCCTGAGCCAGCGCATGCTTCGAATGTGGCGCGAGCCGGATAAGCCGGGCGGGATTTTCGCGCAAAAATCGACATACGACCGTCATTTCGTCGCAACGTTTCTGAATTTACGCGATCCAATCCTCTGACATATTGCAGATTTGAAAGGGAGATTCATGCATCTTAACCGCAACAAGTTCGAGCGGGAAATCATGTTCGCGTCCATCGTCGCGGTCGTCTTGGGATTGTTCTTGGTATGGAATCCCTCTACGTTCGCGCAACAGAGCCAACCGCAGAGCGCCCCTGATATGCAGAATATGCCCGGAATGGACATGCAGCAGAGTGCCGCGCCGGAGTCACCGGAGATACAGGCGAAGCACGAGAGCGACAAGAAGGAGAGCGAGTTCAATCATCATCTGGCGGGATTCCTGGTGGGACTGGCCGGAGTGTTCCTGTTGGCACAAGACAAGCTCGCCAAGCGATGGCCGGCGGTGCGTTACGTGTGGCCCTGCTGTTTTTTGGCGGCGGGAATTTTTCTGGCAGTCTTCAGCGACACCGAAATATGGCCGTTCGGGAACCAAAGTCTCTGGTTTGCAATTACGCATAATCCCGAGGATCTGGAGCACAAGACGTTCGCGGTAATACTCCTCGCGTTGGGAACCATTGAACTGTTGCGCGCTCGCGGGCGCCTGCACAGCCTGTGGAGCAAGTGGGCGTTCCCGGTGGTTGGCATGATCGGAGCAGTGATGCTGCTATTTCATCATCACACCGCGGGAATGCACGGCGCGCACCACATGGAGACAATGGAGCACATCCAGAACCAGCATCGCGCGTTTGCCGCGGCAGGCGGGGGCATCGCACTGACGAAGGGTCTAGCGGAAGTGCACACGAACTGGCAGCAGGTATTTGAGAAAATTTGGCCGACGCTGCTGATTGTGCTGGGCATACTGCTGATGATGTACACGGAATAGCGGAATCTGCGGCAGAACCTCGCCGCTGCACTGCGGGCGTCAAATAGGAATCGTGGCTACGACGTGCGTGCCGGCGGGTGTGGATCGGAGTTCAAGCGTTCCGCCCAATTGATTGACGCGCTCGTTCATCCCGCGCAGGCCTACGCCCAGCGTGCCAAGCGAATCCTTGGAAGGCTCCAATAGGTCCGCAGGAATTCCCACACCGTTGTCTTTGACTTCCAGCGTTACCATCGCAGCATCGCAATGGATGCGAATATCGGCTTGCTTGCTTCCGGAATGCCGGTGCACGTTGGTTAAGCTCTCTTGCAGAATGCGGAAGATCGCCAGCTCCACATCGCGCGGCATGCGTTCGCACGCCCGCGAGATATCCAGCGAGGTCTGAATCCCGCTGCGTTTAGTGAACCCTTCCAGGTACCAGGGTACGGCGGCTCGCAGGCCGATTTCCTCCAGCATCGGCGGATACAAAAGGTATGACATGGTGCGAACTTCGGTCAGCGATAGGTTGACCAGGCGAGCGCAATCAGCCACGTGCGTCTTGGGGGCGCCGTCGTTCGAAGGGATGCTCATATCGAGCAAATCGAGGCCCATTTTTAGCGCGGCGAGGTATTGGCCGAAGCTATCGTGAAGTTCCCTACCCAGGCGGCGACGCTCTTCATCTTGCATGCGAAGGAGGTGGCCGGAGAGTTCGCGAAGCGATCTTTCTGACGCGCGCAACTTGTGCTCCGCGGCGACGCGCTCGGCGATTTCACGGTCCAGTTTGTCTTTCAGCCGCTGCAATGCCGCGTGAGACTCTTCCTTCTGCTGCAGTTGAGCAATCTTGCGATGCTGGTCGCCCTTCGTGTGCAGCGCGCTGTAGCCTTCGGCGGGAATCACGTCGGAATGGCATTCACAGATCTTCAGGAACGACTCGCGGTGATCGCCGCGAGAAAAATCCTTCATGGAATAGGCGCAGCGAAGGTTAAAAGCGTGCGTCTTCGCCAGGTCGTTCCACAATTGCTCCAGCCGGATGGCGGCGTCAGCTTTTCCTTCGTTCCAGAGCAGCGCGACCATTTCTCCAAACGCGGCGACGGCGAAGTGTTCGCTTCGCGCAGATTGCTTGGCCCGGCTGATATGGGCGCCCATGAGTTCCGCGAAATGCGCGGCGTTGGGATAGCCCTCGATCATGAATTGGGAGAGAGTATCGGCGGCATCGAGAACGACATAGCGCCCTTGCTCAGCAGCTTGCTTGGCGGCGAGTCCGCGAGCGCCGAGGCGCTGGGCCAGCCCGTCGCGGTGGGCGGCAGTGGCTATGACGACGGCGGCATCGCCTGCTTCCAGGGCAGAACCGATGAAGAGGGCTAGCTCGTCGAGAAGGAATGAGTCTTCCGAATAGAACTGAACGACGTGCGCAGAGTGGTGATGATTGGCGGGCTGCTGAACGGATTCGGACAGCCGCGCGGCATCGCCGAACGACGCCGAGTCCAAACGAGAAGCCTTTACCGCTCCCATCCTTTTCTCCTCAGCAAGTTCGCGTCGGTCACTCGGCGTGCCGCAAGGCACACCAGTTTGCGGAAGGCCAAAGCTGGGTGCAGCCTAAGTGCTTCAGGTAGGTCCAGCAATACACCGAACCCTGTAGTTCCAAAGCTCCAATCTGCGGACATTGCGGGAAGGCGCGTTCCGGTGAATCGAGGTTACTCCGCGTGACGCAGACGCTGCCGAACGCCGAAACGGGGGAAGGGGCAGGGCCACCGAAGCCGGCGCCCGGACCGGCGAGGGACCGGAATCCGACCCGGTTGGGGGGAAGCTGGCGCGGGAAAGGCACTGTTATCGCCTTTGGCACCTACCCCCTTGTGGCGCGTTGCCCCTTGTTTTTGGCGCATGCTAACCTTCATGCCTAAGCCGTCTGTCCGGCAAAGAAGCGCTGCCCGGGTGTATGGGGCGGGCAGAACGAAAGCATCCATGGCCTTCAACAAAAGCAAAGCGCTGGAAAACGCGCTGAAATTCCTCAACCAGGGCAAGGTCGCCCAGGCCATCGGCGAATACCAGCTAATTCTCCGCGCGGACCCGAAAGATCAAGCTACCTTGATGACGGTGGGCGATCTCTTCGCTCGCCAGGGAGACATGTCGCAGGCCGTCGAATATTTCGAGCGGCTGGCGCAGGTCTACTTGAATGATGGATTCAACAGCAAAGCCATCGCCATATATAAGAAGATCGCCAAGCTCGCGCCGAACGAGCTTGCGCCGCTCGAGCGGCTTGCGGATTTGTACGTGCAGCAAGGAGTGCTGAGCGAGGCCCGCCCGCTTTTCCTGCAGATTGCCGAAGCGCACCTGAAAGCGAATCACGCGCAAAAAGCTGTGGAAGTGCTGCATCGTTTGCTGGAAGTGGAGCCGGAAAATCAGCGCGTGCAGATGCGGTTGGCTGAATTGTACGGCGTGATGGGACAGAAGAAAGAAGCCGCGCTGACGTATCAGGCGTACGCGCTGCGGCTTTTCGAACGCGGCGAAGGCGACGAAGCCGAAAAATTGGTGGAACGCGCGCTGGAAGTGGATCCCACCAACGCGTCTGCAATCCTGCTGAAAGCTAAAATCCTGAACGCGGGGAACAAGCTCGATCAAGCCGTCGCGGTTTTGGGGAAACATCCGGAGGCGGAAACCGGCGGTGACGTCACCAATCTCCTGGTGGACTACGAGCTTCGCGCGGGGCATCCGGACCAAGCCGCGGAGCGGGCGCGCAGGCAGCTGGCGCGTGGCCACAGCCATTGCACGCTGCTGCATAAAGTGGCCGAAACCATGATCGAGAGCGGGGAGGCGGATCAAGCTCTGCCTCTGCTCCATGAACTGCGCGCGCCGATGATTGAGGCCGGCGCACAGGATAATTACCTGAAGGCGCTTTCGAGCGCGTGCGAAAGGCTGCCCGGCCGCACCGAGCCGCTCGAAACCCTGGTGGACTTCTGCAGGACCACGAGCGATCCCTTCCGGCTGAATGCCGCGCTGGGGCAACTTTCTGACGCTTATGCCGCGAAAGGGAATTTTGCGCGTGCGGAAGAGTTGTTGGTGGAGTTGGTTGACCGCAACAAGAACGACGAGCGCATGGTGGAGCGGCTGAATCAACTCCGCGCCAAGTCGGGAGGCGCGCCGGTCCCTGCGGCGTCCACGGAAGCGATACACATCAACGCACCGAGCGAGCCGGCGCCGGCCGCCACGCTCTTGGAAGAAGAGCCGGAACGCAAGCTGACCCCGGCGGTGCAGCCGACGATCCTGGAAGAGGCGATTGACGAAGAAACGCAGAAATACATCGCGCAGGCGCTGACGGATGTGGACCTCTTCTCCAGCTATGGCCTGACGCAAAAAGCCACGCATCTGCTGGAAAACGTGCTGCAGCGCGCTCCGCGCCATACTCCGACGCTCGAACGATTGCTCGATCTGCACCTGGGAGCGGGCAACGACCGGCGGACCGCCGAATTGTCTTCCCAGCTGGAACAGATTCATCGCGAGCGCAACGATCACGTCAACGCGGACCGGTTCTCGGAGCTGCGCCAAAGATTCTCGAAGGTGGCTGGGCTTTCGGCGGCGGATATGCCGGCGGCGCCAGCGGCCACCGCACCGCCTGCCGCGGCGCCCGAAGTTCCATCGGCTGTGGCCAGCGCGCCTGTTGCAGCGGAGAAACCGGCCCCGCAGGTTCAGGCATCGGTTGCGCCTCCTGCCGAGCCGCCCCCATTTGAAATCGCGCCAGCGGAGCCAGCCGCGGTCGAAGCAGCAGCTTCAGCACCCATCGAATTTGAAATCCCGCTGGCTGAAATGGAAGCCGCAGCCGCGGCGGAAGACGCAGCAGCCGCGCCGATCTCAGTCGAAGAAGCGCCAGTCACGGCCGCGGCCGAGACGGCATCGGTAGTTGAACAAACCGCTGAACCGGTAGCTGCAGCGGCAGTTGACAGCCAGGAATTGGACCTTTCCGACGAATGGGAAGCAATCGCCACGGAAGCGCAGGAAGCACCCGCAGCCGCGCCAGAGGCGCCTGCCGCCGTTCCGGAGCTTGATCCCGTCGTCGTGCCCGAGGCGCAAGCCAGCGAACCGGAAACCGTCGAAGCCCCAGCGCCGTCCGAGCCGGCTCAGGAAATTGTGGCCCAGGTGGACGCGGAACCGGAATACGACTTGCCGGTGCCGCACTTCGAGGTCGGCGCAAATACGGCGCAGGAAGATTTGACAGCGGAAGTTTCCGCCGCAGCGCCGGACGCGGAGCCCGAGCCGGAACCTGTATTCGAAATCACCGAAGAAACGGCGGAAGCAACGCCGCAACCGCTACAACCGGTTGGCACCGAAGCGCTGCCGGAGGCGCTGCTGGATTTTCTCAACGAGCCGGTGCCCGAAGCGGTCGCGGAGGCCGCCGCCAGCCAACACGATATCGAGCTCGAACTTACGCCGGAGCCGGTTTCCAAGCGCGACAGCGCAGCGCCGGCCACTACGGACGATTTCATCAGCGAGCTGGTGGCGGAGCTTGACGATTTGGAGCCGCCGGCGCCGCAGCGGGTGCCGGAGCCGGTTGTCGCGGCGAGCCCAGACGAGACTCAGGTGCATTTGCAGGAAGTATTCGCGCAAACGAACCTGCCGCCGATGGAGCCCATCGCACCGGTGGCGCCTGTGGCACATGCCGCGGCGTCGAACGGTTCAGCGAATGGCGCGGGCGCGTCTGCCGCGGGAAATTTGAACGAACTAGCGGAAGTTTTCCAGGAATTCCGCGCCGAGCTTGGCGAAATGGGCGAGGAAGATGAAGACCTGGAGACGCATTACAATCTGGGAATTGCCTACCGCGAGATGGGGCTACTCGACGAAGCAATCGGCGAGTTCCAGAAAGTGGCGAAGGCCGTGCAGAAGGGCAAACCGTTCCAGTATGAGATGAACTGTTCGACGATGCTGGGGCTTTCCTTCATGGATAAGGGCGAGCCGAAAGTGGCTTCGCTGTGGTATCAGCGCGCGCTGCAGGTGCCGGGCCTCGAAGAGGAATCCATTCTGGCGTTGCGCTACGATCTGGCTATGGCGCTCGAATCAGCGGGAGAGTCCGGCGCGGCTCTCGATAGTTTCCGGCAAGTCTACGCGGCAAATATTGACTACCGCGACGTGGCGGACCGGATTGCAACCCTGCAAAAGCACTAACTGAAATCTCCCTCGCGCTTGCTTCAAACTCCCGGAAAATCCGGCATTGGCCGAGGGCGTCGTTTTCTTGCGACTCGCTCCCACTGATTACACTGCGCGACACAGTTGCCACTCCCGCGATAATCTCCCATAATCTTAGCTTCGATGATGACTCGACTGTTGCGAGTGGTTCTGCTGCTGCTCTGGCTCGAGCTGGGACTG
The DNA here is from genome assembly GCA_963740695.1 of uncultured Acidobacteriota bacterium. Lineage (GTDB taxonomy): Bacteria > Acidobacteriota > Terriglobia > Acidiferrales > UBA7541 > Palsa-295. Next base: position 277,728 of record CAVUFU010000012.1, on the reverse strand, counting down.
ATGCTGATCCTGATGCCCTGGTCGGACATGTGGGACATCAACTACTTTTTGTATCAATATCCCACGCTGGGTCTGATCGTGCAGAATCCCTACGTGCGCGGCGCGGTTTCGGGTCTGGGCCTGATGAATGTGCTCTTCGCGCTCGAAGCATTTCGCCGGCGGACTTCCACCGTTGTTACGCGCACCTAAAGCACCCATCATTTGTTACGTCACCGACCGGAAGTCGCTGGGCGACGGTCCGGACCGCGCGGCCGTCCGCGAAAAAATCCAAATGGCAATCGAAGCGGGCGCGGACTGGGTGCAAATCCGTGAGAAAGATCTGCCGGGTCGCAAACTGGCGGATCTGGTGCGCTGCGCCGTTGCGGCAGGGCGCGAGCGCGCGATTTCGCGGGTGATCGTGAACGACCGATTGGACGTGGCGCTTGCGGCGGGAGCCGCGGGCGTCCATCTCGGACGTGAATCGCTGAATGCCCGCGACGTGGTGCCGTGTTGCAGGCACGGGAATGCTCCGGCGGAATTTCTAATAGGAGTTTCGTGCCACAGCCTGGAGGAAGCGCGCGAAGCGGAGAACGCGGGAGCGAGCTACATTTTTTTCGGTCCGATATTTGACACACCTTCGAAGCGTGGGTTCGGTGCGCCGCAGGGAGCGGCGCGTTTGGCTGACATTTGCCGCAGGGTGCGCATTCCGGTAATCGCGATCGGCGGAGCGGATGAAGACAACGCGGCGGAGTGTCTTGGCGCGGGTGCTGCGGGGATCGCAGCCATCCGGATGTTTCAGCAAGCGGGCGATGCGGACGCACTGAGGCGCACGATAGAAAGAATCCAGCGGACCGTACCCTGAAAGACTGCAGCGCTCGCTAGGCGCTGAGCCAGCGGCCAACGGGTTGCAGTTGTTCGTTGTGGTCGCAGATCACTTTGATGACCGCGGTGATGGGGATCGCAAGAAGCAGCCCGATGCCGCCCCACAGGAATCCGAAGAAGAGCAAGGAAACCGTCAACGCCAGTGCGTTCAATCGAACGCGCCAACCGACCAGTGCCGGAACCAGCAAATTGTTCGCGACGAAGTGCAGGAACGTGAGCATGGCGAACATGCCGATAAATGGGCCGGGCGTATTGAATTTCTTCAAGCCGATCAGCAGCGGAGGCAGCCAGGAAAGAACCACGCCGAGGTACGGAATCAAATTGGCGAGACCGGAAACGAGAGCGAGTAGAAACGGAAAATCCAGACCCATGAACCAGAAGAAGAGCCAACTCGCCAGAACCAGGATCAAGCCGACCAGCGCGGTGCCAACCACGTAGCTACGCAAAACCTGCGTGACGTCAGAGAGTGTCTCTTTCACTTCCGTGCGCTGCGTCGCGGGAAATAACTGCATGGTGGCGTGCCAGACCTGGCGCTTCGCGGCGAGCATGAAGAAAAGAAGGAACGGCACGAAGGTCGCAGCCAGCAGCACTTCGTAAAGCGAACTCAACTTAGCGAGCAGTGCCTGGCGAACCGGATGGGATTCGGCGACTTCGACGATGTGCGTGCCGGCGGATGTGCCGGGTTCGATTTCGGAAACGTGCTTCTCAAACGTTTCCATTTTCTCGCCCACGAAGTTGGCGACGGCGTGGAGCGGCTTGCGGTAAGTGGGCCAATCGCGGCCGAATTGATCCACGCGCTCGATCAGGCTCCAGGCCAGCACGAGCACGGCGGCTATGGTCAGCAGTACCACGAGCAGCGATCCCAGCGCGCGCGGGATATGCCACTCTTCCATCCAGTTGACGACGGGATCGAGAAAATAAGCCAGCAGCACGGCCACCAGCAGCGTGACCAATACCGAAGACGCCCAATAGCAAAACGCGATCACAATTCCGGCCGCAATAATTTTTCCGCTGGCGGAACTGCCGGAAACGACCTTGGTATCTTCGAGTGGCATGGCGGTACGATAACACAGCCGCAGCTTCGCGAATAACGCTGTGCCCGCGCGTGTACTGTCCTGCAGGACAAGCGCGATCGTTGCCATTCAGATCGCGCCGGCGCGGTTGAATCTTGCGAGGATGATAGAATCGCGTGCCGGATTTTTTCGGCGCGAAACTCAGCGGTTATGGCCAAACAACTCTTCGGAACGGACGGGATTCGCGGCGTGCCGGGTGAATACCCGCTCGATGACGCGACTCTGGACCGCGTGGGGCTGGCGCTCGGCGAGTACTTGAATTCGAATGGGACTGCCGCCAATGCTCCGCGCGGCGCCAAGCCGCGTGTGCTGATTGGCCGCGATACGCGCGAGTCCGGGCCGCACATTGCCGAACGCATCGCGCGCGGGCTGGCCGGCGCCGGAGCGGAACCCGTTTCCGCCGGAGTTCTCACCACTCCCGGAGTGGCGTGGCTGGTGAACCGCGAGGGATTCGCCGCGGGAGTAGTGATTTCCGCGTCGCACAATCCCTATCACGATAACGGCGTGAAGCTTATTTCCGCGTCAGGCATGAAATTTCCGGACGTCGTCGAGGCGATCCTGGAGGATACGATACTCGCGGCGCGCGAGGCGCTCGATGCGTCCAGCGGGATGCAGTTGCATGACAACGAACAGATTGACGACGACTATCTGGACGGATTGCGCGAGAGCATGCTACCCGGCGCAAAATTCGCCGGCATGAAAATCGTGCTGGACTGCGCAAACGGCGCGGCCAGCAAGCTCGCGCCACGCTTGTTTCGCTCGCTCGGCGCGGAAGTGCTGGCGATGAACGACCAGCCCGACGGCCGGAATATCAATGCGGGCTGCGGTTCGCTGCATCCCGCGGCGATGCAGAAACGCGTGGTGGAAGCGGGCGCGGCGCTGGGCGTGGCGTTTGATGGCGATGCCGACCGCGCGATCTTTTCGAGCGCTTCGGGCAGGCTGGTGGATGGCGATGGGGTGCTGCTGGTCACGGGACGTTATCTGAAAGCCGCCGGAAAACTGAAGGGCGGCGTGATTGTCGGGACGACGATGGCGAACCTGGGGCTCGAGCGCGCGCTGGAAAATTCGGGATTGAGGCTGGTGCGCACGGATGTCGGCGACCGCTACGTGCTGGAGGAGATGCAGCGCATCGGGGCGAACCTGGGGGGCGAGCAGTCCGGGCATATTTTGTTTTTGGACGACGCGACGACCGGCGACGGAATGCTGACGGCACTGAAAATCGCTTCGATCGTTTCGCTGCACGGGCCGCTCGACGCGCTTGTCGCTGACCTGAAGATTTTCCCGCAGAAGATCGTGAACGTACGGGTGAAAGCGAAGCCGCCGCTCGATTCGTTGGCCGAGGTCACGCAAGCGCTGGAGGAAGCCGGGCGTGCGCTGGGCAAGTCCGGGCGCGTGGTGCTGCGCTACTCGGGCACCGAGCCGCTCGCGCGCGTGATGGTCGAAGCCGAGCACGAAAACGACGTTAGCCGCTGGACCGAGGCGCTGGCTGAGGCGTTGCGTTCGGCCATCGGGGCATAGAACGGGTCAGCCGCTTGAAGTTGTCACACCTGCAAGAAACCACACGAACGTCGTTCTAACACCGACACAACTGAAAGGCTAAGAGCCGGCGGGATGCCGGCGCTACTGGCTTTGCCGGCTGGCTTCGTTGCTTCCAGATTGTGTCCGCATTTATGGGAACTTTTTTGGGGCTGGCGACATTCTAAGAGTGAGAGGCCAGCCGCGGCTTTGCGGCGGATATACAAAGATGGGGAGCGGAAGGCCATCTGAGCATGAACAGCGACGAGCAACTCGTACTTGAGTTTCAGCGAGGATCGCCGGAGGCGTTCGTGGAGCTTTTCGAACGTTACCGTGAGCCGGTGTACGGCTTTTTTCGGCGGCGGCTTGCGAATCCCGGGCGCGCGGAGGAACTGGCGCAGGAGTGTTTTCTTGCGCTTTTGCAGAATGTGAAGCGGTACGAGCCGCGCGCGAGTTTCCGCAGTTATTTGTACGGCATTGCGCTGCATCTGGTGGCGGCGGAGCGGCGGAAGGCCGGACGCGAAGTGGCGGAGAACGAAAAACTGGATGACCGCACCCTGGAAGGAAACGCAGCGGAGGGCCGCGACGCGGGCATTTGGGTGCGCAAGGCGCTCGAACATTTGGGTACAAACGAGCGCGAGATTCTGATGCTTCGGGAATACGAACAGCTTAGCTACGAAGAAATCGGCGCGCTGTTGCGCATGCCGGTGAATACCGTGCGTTCGCGATTGTTCCGCGCGCGCATGGCGCTGAAAGAGCAATTGGTGCCGGTGAAGGATTGAGGCCGAGGTAATTTATGGACCGTTCCGTACAACACGCGTTTGACGCCGAAGAGATCATGGCGTATCTCGACGGCGAGCTGGACGCGCAGCGAGCAGCCGCGCTGGCCGTGCATCTGGTGGGCTGCGGGGAATGCCAGGAAATCGCGAAAAGTTTTCGCGCGGTTTCTGAACGGATGTTGAATCTCGAAGTTGAGCCGGCAGCCGCAGAGATGAGTAGAGCCGTTCTCGCAACTCTGGAATCCGGCGATTCTTCGCGAACCTCCGTCCAGCAAGGCGGCTACAGAAGGAAGATCAATGTTTGGGACCGCCTCCGTTCACCGCGCTACGCTTGGGCGTTTGCCGGGGCCTTGGTTGCGCTAACGATTTTATCGGTCGGCATCCCGGCGTTGCATCGATCCGGCGAAGATTTCACGCGTACGTTGGCCCTTTCGAGGTCGGAGCCAGCCTTCCACGCCTCTCAAACTCTCCAGGAAAGCTATACCGACAAAGCGGAACTGAGCGAATCTGAGGAGCCAGCCGGGACCGTCGGTGGGTTGCCGGCGCCCCCGCTGCCTGCTCCGCCTACCGGTGAACTCCAGGCTCCAGAGATTGTGGGGCCGATGATCGCGCAAACGGCTTCGCTCAGCATCGTGGCGACGAATTACGATGAGGCGAGCGCGGCGGTCGATCGGCTGGCCGCGGCGCATGGCGGTTACGTGGAAAAGTTGGATGCTAAGGCGCAGACGGGGAGCGCGCGCGAACTTTCGGCCACGCTGCGGATTCCAGCCAAGCAACTCGATGGATTCCTCTCGGATTTGCGAAAGCTGGGCCACGTGGAGGAGGAATCCCTCGGAAACGAAGAAGTGAGCGCGCAGTACGTGGATTTGCAGGCGCGGTTGAAGGCCGCCCGCGCCACCGAGGAGCGGCTGATCCAATTGCTGGGCACGCGGACCGGGAAGCTTTCGGATGTGCTGGAGGCCGAACGCGAGTTGGCGCGGGTTCGCGGTGAAATCGAGAGCATGCAGGGCGAGAACGCGGTACTGGTACACCGGGTGAGCTATGCGACGGTGCAGGTGGAGCTGAGCGAGGTATATCGCGAGCGGCTGACGACGGATTCCAAGGGCACGAAGATCCGGAACGCGCTGGTCGAAGGGCTGAGCAACGTGGAGGACGGAGCGGTTTCGCTGTTGCTGTTCGCGCTGGCATTCGGTCCGTCCATACTTTTCTGGCTGGCTATTCTGCTGGTTCCCGCGTGGCTGCTGTGGCGGCGATTCCAGCGCCGCAGGCAGGCGTGAAAGCCAGTCACCTTCCAAAGAACGTAGAAAAACCGCGGCAAGCTCTCATAAACTGGAGGGCGTTACCCGAAAAGCGTAGATAACATCCAAGTAACATAGGCTAAGTCCTTTAAGCACATGGGAGGGATGGGGGCTAGTACACTGACGTGAGCTGGCACTCGGCGTGCAACTCATCCGGCGGCTGTCTCTTATCCCGGGGTGGGCCGGTTTCGCCGCGCCGAAGCCGGAACTAGGGGTAGAGCATATGAGGGGCCCGACGGGGCCCCTCTTTTTTTGTGTGCGGGCGCTTCATTGGCGGATTAGCGGAACGTCCAGGCAATGGGTTTGCCTGCGCTACGTGGCTGTGCTGTAATACCCTCGGTTTTCGCTCACCCTCTCAAATATGGAATCCGACGCGGCATTCTTCATTCTGGTCGGCGCGTTCGTGCTCATCGGTGTACCTGTGCTCGCGATCGCGGCATTCGTGCGCGCCGGGGACTTGCGAAAACGGGTGGAGGCGGAAACACCGCAGTTGATCAGCCGAATTTACACGCTGGAGCGCCAGCTTGCGCAATTTGAGAAGGCGCTTGCGGCCGTCAGCGGTTCAGCCGTGGCCACGCCAGCGGGCCCCGGGACACAAGCGACCTCCACGCCACTGCCTGGAGTCGCAGTCGGCAGCGAAATTCCAGCTCCAGCCAGCCCACGGGTGCTTTCGCAGATGCAAGTTCCTCGAACGCCATCCGCGCAAGCTATGCCGCCCGCGTCAGCACCGCAAAAAGCCGTGCCTGTTCCCCAATCTCCAGCGCTCTCGATGCCTCCATCCGCGGCGATTATGCCGCGTGGAGACGACGGCGGAAACTTCGAAGCGATGGTTGCGGGGCGCTGGCTGAACTATGTAGGCATTCTGGCGCTGCTCTTTGCGGTCACGTTCTTTTTGAAATACGCGTTCGACAATAACTGGGTGGGGCCGCGCGGGCGAGTGGGGATTGGACTACTGATGGGCAGCGCGCTGTATCCCTGGAGCCAACGGCTGCTCAACCGCGGATACAAATATTTTTCGGAGGGTATTGCGGGGCTGGGCGCGGCGGTGCTGTACCTCTCGTTGTGGGCGGGCTGGCACTATTACGCGATCTTCTCGCAGTCCACCGCGTTTACGCTGATGATCGTGGTCACCGCGGCTACGATGATTGTGGCCGTCGGCCGCAACTCCGAGCGGATCGCGTTCCTGGCGCTGCTGGGCGGGCTGATTACGCCCATGCTGGTCAGCACGGGCGAGAACCACGAAGTCGCGCTGTTTACGTACCTCACGATACTTGGCGTCGGCGTGCTGGCGATTGCGTGGGTGCGGAATTGGAAGTCGTTGCCGCCGGCGCAGTTTGCTGCGACCTTGATTTATTTCTGGGGATGGTACAGCGAGTTTTATCGCAACGATGAGCTAACGACGACTATCGTGTTCGCGACGGTGTTTTTTGTTTTGTTTGCGGCGCTGCCGTTGGTGCGCAGCTGGCGCGAAGGCGACCTGTCCGGCCTGGAAGCCGGGATCGTCTTGGTGAACTCGCTGGCTTACCTGGTGGCGTTGCGGGAAATGCTGTGGCCGCAGGACCGCTGGGCTTTGACGATCGCCGTGCTAGTGCTCGCGGCGGCCCATTTGGGCGCGGAGCGCTTGCTGCCGGAAAAGCGCGGCGGCGAAATGCGCGTAGCGCGGATTTTGTATGCGGGGCTGGCGCTGACGTTCGTGACGCTCGCGATCCCGATACGGCTCGACGGCCGCTGGATCACGATCGCCTGGGCGGTGGAAGGCGCGGTGCTGATCTGGAGCGGCCTGCGCGTGAAATTCCCGGCGATGCGCTGGGTGGGCTTCGTGATGTTTGCGATTGTGGCGGGGCGCTTGGCGGCGATTTCCATTCCGGCGGGGGATTTCCTGTTCAACGCGCGGTTCGCGACGTTTGCGATTGCGGTGGCCTGCATTCTGGCGGCGTGCTATTTCGCCGGAGATATGTGGGCGGAGTTGAGTGACGCGGAGAAAACGGCCTATCTCATCTCGGCTGTTGGAGCGAATATTTTGGCGCTGGTGGCGCTTTCGCTCGAATTCTGGGACGTGTTTGGCCGCATGCCATCGCTGGGAATTGATCGCGGGCATGCGCAGGAATTGGCGCTTTCGATGTTGTGGTTGGTGTACGCGCTGGGACTGCTGGTCGCGGGACTGTGGAAGAAATCCGAAATGCTGCGCTGGCAGGCGCTGGTGTTGCTGGGCGTGGTGATCGTGAAGGCATTTTTCTTTGATTTGTCGTTCCTCGAGGCTTTCTACCGCATCGTCTCGTTCTTCCTGCTGGGGCTGGCGCTGCTGGTGATTTCGTTTTATTACCAGCGGCAATTGCTGTCGCGAAAAGCGGAGAAAAGATCGTGAGTGCCGGAGCGCGGCGAGATGGGTCGCGCTTTGCGATGCTTTGCGTCACCTTGCTCGCGGCATTTGCGATGCTCGCCGCAAGGCCTTTGCCTTCGGCGTGGAAGCACTGGCGCTATTCGCGCGCGATCGAGCTTACGCCGACCGATGCGCCGCGACTGGTCAGCGTTGTCGCGCCGCTCGAGATGTATTCTCGCGCCAAACCCTGGCTAGCCGACGTCCGCGTAATTGACGATCAGGGCGCGGAAGCTCCGTACGTGACTTTCCGGCAGACGGGGTCATCGAGCACGGCATCGCTGCCGGCGACTCTGCGCGAAAACAGTTTTACCGCGGGGCAATTCACGCAATTGGTGGTGGATTTGGGCGCGCACGCGCCGTTCCACAACGCCTTACGCGTCGAAACAAGCTCGCAGGACTATATCGAGTGGGTGCAGGTGGAAGCGAGCGACGACGGGCACGTCTGGCGGATGGTGCAGGAACGCGCGCCGATTTTCCGTTTCCTCAAAAACAATCACCAAGGCACACAGGTGGTGCATTACTCGGAAAATAACGCGCAATATCTGCGCGTGCGAATTCTGGATGGCGACGCGAAATTTCCAGTGAGCGGCGTGAACGAGCTGCACGAAGTAGTGGAACCCGCAGAGCGCGTCCCGATGACGATCACCTTGTCGCTGGACGCGAACCAGCCGGAGGGCCGCAGCGTTTGGATTGTGGATGCGGGCGCGGCGGCCACGCTGGCAGACGAAGTACGTTTCGATGTGGCGTCGCCGCCGGAGTTCATTCGGTCGGTGAATATTTCCGCTAGTGCGGATGACAAGGATTGGGACACGTTCAGCAACGCGGAAATCTACCGTTACCGGCGCGGCGATGCGGAGTTGAAAGAATTGTCCGTCCACGTTCCGTACATTGGCGACAGGCGGGCACGATATTTGCGCGTGGAAGTATTGAATGGAAATGACGCGCCTTTGAGCGGTGTGACGCCCGCTCTGTACACGACTCCGCGACACATTATCTTCGAGCAACAGCCGGGGCGAAGCTATTCGCTGATTTACGGGCAGGAACGGGCGGGCGCCGCGCAGTACGATCTGGGTAAGCGTCTGGACGCGAGACAGATGGCCGCGGCCCTACCGGGTCAAATTGGCCCAGAAGAAGTGAATACGGATTGGGTGGATCCGCGAGCGTGGACGGAGACGCACGACATGTTTTTGTGGGTGGTGATATTGGCGGCGGTGATTTTGATCGGATATGCGGCGGTGCGATCGTTGCGGAAATCGGCGCAAGTGCCGGAGGCATGACGTTTAGCAATTCGCAGCGCGGAACTGCAATACTCATGCTGCTGACTGCGTGGCAAGCCCGGGCGCAGCAAGCAGCGCCCCCAGCAAAACCTCACGAAGGGCCTGATCTGCGTCGTTGAAAATAAAAAAGGGCGGCTCTTGGAGCCGCCCCTACCAACCTTTTTTCAGTTTTACGTTTCGCGTTTAACTGCAGCCCGAAGTGCCGCCGCAGTTGGAGCATTTGTAGCAGCTGCCGTTGGGCGTCATTAGCATGCCGCATTCGGAGCAGGATGGCGCGTCGTCAATTGTGGCGCGCTGGCGCGTGGACATTTCCGGTTCCGCGTACCTTGCCGCCATCACCGGCGCGTTCGCGAGTGGCTTCATCGCGGGGTCCGCCGGCGATGCTGGAGCAACTTGCTCCGTAGTCACCGTGGCTTCGCCATCGAGGTAGTCCGGCGAGATGAATTTCCCGCCGAGCCAGCGGCCGATGTAATCCACCACCGATTTTGCGTAGCGGATATTCGGATTGCCCGTATAGCCGGAAGGCTCGAAGCGCGAATTGACGAATTTGTCCACGAGGGCGCGGAGCGGAACGCCATACTGCAGCGCGATGGAGACGGAGAGAGCGAAGGCGTCCATGATGCCGGAAAGCGTGGAGCCTTCTTTCGCCATCTTGATGAAGATTTCGCCGGGTGCGCCGTCTTCGTATTTGCCGACGGTGAGATAGCCCTCGTGCCCGCCGATCGAGAATTTATGCGTGATGGAATCGCGTTCATTGGGCAGCTTGCGGCGCTTGGTGCGGTCGAAAAGCTCCTGCTGAGCGGGAGGAACTGCCTCGACCTTGGCGGGAGCGGCAACTTCAGGAGCGCCTCGCGGGTGCGACGGCAGCCTTTTCGTCCACTTTTTTGCCCGCGGCGGATAGCGGCTGCGAGCGCTTGGAATTGTCACGGTAGATGGCCACGGCTTTCAGGCCATATTTCCAGGACTCGATGTAGGCCTGCATGATGTCTTCGACGGTGGACTCTTCCGGCATATTGATGGTCTTGCTGATCGCTCCGGAAAGAAACGGTTGAGCCGCTGCCATCATGCGGAGATGTCCGCGCCAGGAAATCGAACGGCCGCCGCCCATGGGAGCAAGCGAGCAATCGAAAACGGGCAGATGCTCGTCTTTCAGGTGCGGCGCGCCTTCGATCTTGGCGTTGGCATCAATGTAGTCAACGATTTCCGAGACTTGTTCGGGCGAATAGCCGAGCTTCATCAAGGCTTGCGGGACGGTGTTATTGACGATCTTGATGACGCCTCCGCCGACCAGCCTCTTTTGTTTCACCAGCGCGAGATCAGGCTCGATGCCTGTGGTGTCGCAATCCATCATGAAGCCGATGGTGCCGGTGGGAGCGAGCACGGATACCTGCGAATTCTTGTAGCCGAACTTTTCGCCAAGCTCGAGCGCATCGTCCCACGATTTCTTGGCGGCGCGGAGAAGCGTCGGTTGCACGTGCTCTTCCTTGATCGGCCGCAGAGAATCGCGGTGCATGCGCATCACGTCAATCATGGCTTCGCGATTGCGCAGGTAGCCGCCGAATGGCCCCATGCGCTCGGCAATGCGCGCGGATTGAGCGTAGGATTCGCCGGTCATCAGCGCGGTGATGGCGCCGCAGAAATCTCGGCCGCCGTCGGAGTCATAGGGAAGCGCCATGGACATCAGCAGCGCGCCGAGGTTGGCGTAGCCAATGCCCAGCGGACGGTAGTCGTGCGAATTGCGCGCGATTCTTTCCGTCGGGTAGCTGGCGTTATCCACCAGAATTTCCTGGGCGGTGATGGTGACGTCCACGGAATGCGTGAAACCTTCGGTATCGAACTGGCCGTTCGAGCCGAGAAACTTCAGCAGGTTGAGCGATGCGAGATTGCAAGCCGTATCGTCCAGGAACATGTATTCCGAGCAGGGATTCGAGGCGTAAATGCGGTCGGTGGACTTGCAAGTGTGCCAGCGATTGATAGTGGTGTCGTACTGCATGCCGGGGTCGCCGCAGTGCCATGCGGAGTCCGCCATTTCACGGAGCAGGTCGCGCGCGCGAAACTTATCGCAGGGCTTGCCGTCGTTGATGTTGCGGGTCCACCAGTCGCGATCTTCTTCCACCGCACGCATGAAATCGTCGGTGACGCGCACGGAGTGGTTGGCGTTCTGAAAGAAAACGGAAGCGTAAGCATCGCCGTCAATCGAGGAATCGTAGCCCTGCTCGATCAGGACGTGAGCTTTGCGCTCTTCCTTCATCTTGGACTCGACGAATTCCATGATGTCCGGATGATCCACGTTGAGGATCACCATCTTGGCCGCGCGGCGCGTCTTGCCGCCGCTCTTGATCACGCCAGCGAATGCGTCGAAGCCCTTCATGAAGCTCACGGGGCCGGAAGCGATGCCGCCGCCCGAAAGCGATTCCTTGCTGCCACGCAGGGAAGAGAAGTTCGTGCCCGTGCCGGAGCCCCACTTGAAGAGCATGCCCTCGGTCTTGGCCAGGTTCATGATCGAGTCCATGTTGTCCTGGACCGAATTGATAAAGCAGGCTGAGCATTGCGGCTTGGCCTGCACGCCGACGTTGAACCAGACGGGCGAGTTGAAGGCGACTTTCTGCTCGACGAGCAAGTGCGTGAGTTCGTCGCGGAAAATGTTCTTGGATTCGGTGGAGGCGAAATAGCCGCCTTCGTCGCCCCAGCGGACGATCGTATCAACGACGCGTCCGATCAACTGGCGCACGGAAGTTTCGCGCTCGGGAGTATTGGGCTTGCCGTGAAAATATTTGGACGCCACGATATTGGTGGCCGTCATGGACCAGGTCTTCGGAACTTCCACGTTTTCCTGGCGAAAAATTACCTGGCCCTTGTCATTGCCGATCAGAGCCGTGCGCCGCTCCCACTCGACTTTGTCGAAGGGAGAGACTTTGCCGTCGGTGAACCGGCGCTGGAATTCCAGCCCGGTCGCGCGACGCGTAATTTGATTTGTTTCAGTCATACCGTTCAAAGCTGTCCTAGTTTCCGCCATCTCTGCCTCCGCGCCGGCAGTCGTGCCGTCGAAATGTGAGCCGGAAGCCGAGCGGGAGTGGCAAGTACTATTTTACTCCCAACCGCGGTCCCGATGGTGAGGTTGTGTGTACCGAAGTACACAGAGCATTTCGAAATTAGCCGGAATTTTTGGACGGCAATATCCCATTGCGATTGCCATCCATTCCGAAAAAAGAGAAAAGCCCAGCTAAGCCGCGCAGATAGAACCGTGGCGCGGTGCGAAGTGGGGTGGTACCCCTCTGAGTTTTCGGTAGAGCCCGGTCCGACTTACAGGCCGACCGGCACAGCAAAATACGCTGAGACCGGCTGGCGCTTCCCCCGAGTCTGGAAGCGCAGTATCGAAGGTTGTGGAAAAGTTGTCAAGGAAAATTCATAAAGTAACTACAAAATGTTTGGCAAGCGGTGTCGAAAGTGTCTATTTGTAGTGGTGGGCGCGCCGGAAGAGGCTGCTGGGAATTTTCAGTTTGGTGGCAGGCCGCTCATTGCACGCAACTTCGCGGTATTCCTGTTTTGGTTTTCGATTTCTCGCTGCGCGAGACTCGTGAGCGATGGTGATTTTGGTTTCGGCGGGTCATGAGGCCGCTTTGTCGTAAATCTTACTGCGTGTTTCAAAACAGGCAACAACTCAGGATTGACATGAACGGCTTCCGCGAAAAAAAATGATAATCGAACAGCCATGAAGAACCTCGCAATCGAGATTAAGGGCCTGACCAAGGACTACCCGGTTGGTTTTTGGCGCAAGCGCATGCGCCGTTCGCTGGATTATCTGACGCTCGGCGTGGAAGAGGGAGAGACGTTCGGATTTCTGGGCCCGAACGGCGCGGGAAAAACCACCACGATGAAGCTATTGATGGGACTGATTTTTCCGACGGCCGGCACGGCGCGGATACGCGGGCGCTCGATCGCGGATGTGCGGATGCACCGCGAGATCGGCTACATGCCGGAGCAGCCTTACTTCTACGATTATCTGACCGCCCGCGAGTTGTTGGATTATTTCGCGCGCTTTTTCGGCTATAGCGCGACCGAGCGGCGCGAGCGGGTGGCACGATTCCTGGAGCTGGTGGGGCTGACGGCTTCGGCTGACGTGCAGCTCCGGAAATTCTCGAAGGGCATGCTGCAACGCGTGGGGATTGCACAAGCGATCCTTCACGATCCGCAAGTTGTGTTTCTGGATGAGCCGATGTCAGGTCTGGATCCGGTGGGACGGCGGGAAGTGCGGGACATCATTCTGGACCTAAAGCGCCAGGGCCGGACCGTATTCTTTTCGACCCATATTCTTTCGGACGCGGAAATTTTGTGCGACCGCGTGGGAGTGCTGGTGGGCGGCAAACTGCAGGGAGTAGGCGCGCCGGAAGAGCTCGTCTCAATGGAAGTGCTGGGCATGGAGATACTTTTCGAAATGCACCCGGGCGCGGTGCCGCCGCACAACCTGGCGGAGCGGGCCACGCAAACCGGCAACCGATATCGGGTGGAAGTGCCGGAAGCGGATTTGTACACGGCGCTGGAAGAGCTACGGAGCTCCGAAGCGCGAGTTATTTCCGTGACCCCGCTGCGGCCGTCACTGGAAGATTATTTCTTCAGGCTGGTGGGCCGTCAAAGAGCCGCGCTTGAGCCGACTGTAGCGAGGATCGCATGAGCACAATGCCCGCCGCGGTGGCTGTGAACACGTTTCGCGAAGCGGTGCGAGACCGCGTGCTCTACAACTTGATTTTCTTTGCGTTGATGATGATTGGAGCCGCGATTTTGGTTGGGCAGATCTCGATCGGGGTCGAACGGCTGGTGATCGTCAATCTCGGGTTATCGGCGATTTCGATTTTTGGAATCATCATGGCGATTTTTATCGGCGTGGGACTGGTGTACAAGGAGATGGAAAAGCGGACCTTGTACAGCCTGCTGGCGAAACCGATTCGCCGATGGGAATTCCTGGTCGGAAAGTTCGCGGGTTTGCTGCTGACGTTGGTGGTCAATACCGCACTGATGACGCTGGGGCTGGCGGCTGCTCTATTTTTTGTGAGCCGGGGCTTTGAGCGCGCGGACGTGGGGATTCTGACGGCGGTATATTTCATCCTGCTGGAGCTGGCGTTGATCACTGCGCTGGCCCTGTTCTTCTCCTGTTTTTCGAGCCCGATGCTTTCGACGCTGTACACGCTGGGAATTTACGTGGCGGGGGTGTTCGCGCCGGATATTAAAGGCGTGAGCGAATACTCGCAAAGCCCGGCCATGGCTGCGATCGCGCGATTCGTGTATTACTTGCTGCCGAATTTTCACAATTTCAATGTGATTGCGGCGGCCGCGCACGGCGAAACGATTCCATTCGCGCTGGTTTGGCACAACACTTTGTATGCCGCGCTCTACGTAACCGTGATTCTGCTCGCAGCTTCCGCGGTGTTCTCCGGACGCAATCTGAAATGAGCACGCACACGCTGAAAATCACTTCGCAGGTGCGAGCGGTGGTTCTCGCGGTGGTCGCGATTCCCATCCTCTTCGTGGCGATCGCTGCGGTTCAATCGCGCATCGACGTCCTGAGCAGTTCGGTGACCGAACAAAAAGAGGAATTGCTGTTGCGCTCCGGCCCGATGCTGCAAAAAGCAAGCTTGGGTTACGGCCCGCTGCTGGCTGACATTTATTGGACGCGCGCGGTGCAGTATTTCGGTGGCCACATGCAAAGGCGCAGCCATTCGTTCGAATTGCTTGCGCCGCTTCTGGATATTGCCACCACGCTGGATCCAAAGTTGATAATCGCGTACAGGTTTGGCGCCGTTTTTCTGGCGGAACGACCGCCCGGAGGAGCTGGACGTCCGGATCTCGCGGTAGACCTGGTGAAAAAGGGAATCGCCAGCAATCCGGAGGTATGGCAGCTCAACTATGATCTAGGGTTGTTGTATTACCTGAAATTGAAGGACTACCCAAAAGCAGCCCAGGCGTTTCTGGAGGGCAGCAAGAATCCAGCCGCCCCCGCGGAGCTAATGAAAATAATGGCGGCCCGCGTCGCCGAAAACGGCGAGTCTCTGGAAACTTCCCGCCTGGTCTGGGCCGAACTTTATAATTCAACCAAGGATGAATCGGTGCGCCAGAGGGCGCTATTCCACGTGCAGGCGCTGGATGCCCAGATTGCGCTCAAGAAGTTGAATGATAGCTCGGAAGAATATTGGAAGAAATTCGGACGCTTTCCCACGTCTATTCAGGAACTGCGTGATGCGGGTCTTGTACAAGGCGAGTTGAAAGACCCGGCTGGCTATCCCTACGTGATCGGTCCCAATGGAGTGCCGCAACTGGATCCGCACAGTCCGGTGCCCGTCGAATCGAATCAGCAAAAACCTTAGCCAAAAAGCTGATTATTCGTAGCGGAGGGCTTCCACCGGATTGAGGCGTGCCGCTTTTGTCGCCGGCCAGACACCGAAGACGAGGCCGATGCCAACGGAAACGCTGAAGCCGATGATGATGGCCCATGGCGGAACGATGGCCTTCAGCGAGCTCACCACGGGAATCAGTAAAACGATCCCGCTCCCCACAATAATCCCGATGATGCCGCCTGTCCCGGTGAGGGTCATAGCTTCGAAAAGAAATTGCCAGGTAATGTCCTTGCTGCGGGCACCGATCGCCTTGCGCACTCCGATTTCGCGGGTGCGCTCGGTGACCGAGACCAGCATGATGTTCATTACGCCCATTCCGCCGATTAACAGGCCAATCGAACTAAGGACTACGACGGCCAAAACAACGCCGCCGATGATGTCGTTGAATTGCTGCACCACTTCCACTTGGGTCTGAATGGAAAAATTGTCCGGCTTGTCGTAGGGAACGTCGCGGCGGCGACGCAAAACTTCACGGACCTGATCCACGGCCGCATCGAGCTTTCCGGAATAGGCCAGAAAGCGATAGCCGATTTCGTAGCTGCCCGGATACAGCTTCATGAACGTCCAGTAAGGAATTACGGTGCGGCGGTCTTCATCGTTGGTGCCGAAGCCGTTGGGCGGCTTCTCGAACACGCCCACAACGGTGTAGGTCGAGCCGTCCACCAGAATTTCTTTTCCAAGCGCGTCGTCAATACTGGGGAAAAATGCCTTGGCTACGTTTTCGCCGATGACGACGACGTTGTCGCGGTGTTCATTCTCGGCTTCGGTGAAAAAACGTCCCGCCTTCATCGTGGCGTTGGAATAGACCGTGAGATACGCGGGAAAGGTGCCGCGGAAATCCGTACCCTCGATGATGTTGCCCTGGTAACGCGCGGTATGCGCGAGCTGCCACTGGAATGCGGACACCGCGATTTCCTTGATCGCCGGAGATAGCTGCCGAATCGCCATGGCATCTTCCAGCGTGAGCGGTTTGCGGAGCTTTTCTTCTTTGGGATGGCGGCCGTTCTGCGGACCCTGGTCGAAGCGGGAAACGAAGGCGGTGTCTATGCCTTCCGAGACGATTTCATCCTGGATGGTCTGGCGGAACCCTTGCACCAATCCCACGACAAGAATAATCAGCGCGACGCCGATCATCACGCCAAGAATCGCGAGGAAGCTGCGGAGCTTGTGCGCGCGAACCGTATCGAGCGCGAGCTGGAGATTTTCGCGAAAGTCGCTTTGCATGGAGTGGTCCTAGTTTTCCGCCCGCAGGGCTTCAATTGGATCGAGCCTGGCGGCGCGTACCGCGGGATAAATGCCGAAAAACAAACCGACTGCGGTGGAAAGAACCAGGGCTGTGGCAATGGCAAAAATGGGCGTCGAGATTGGAATTGGAGTCGCGACGCGCACCAACTGGCCGATCACCACGGCTGCAGTGACACCAAGAAGCCCTCCTAACGCCGCCAGCACGGACGATTCCACCATGAATTGCAGGATGATATGCCGCTTGCGCGCGCCCAGCGATTTACGCAGGCCAATTTCGCGGGTGCGTTCGGTGACGCTCGCCAGCATGATGTTCATGATAACGACGCCGCCAACCACCAGAAACACGGACGTGATCCAGATCGCGATTCCAAAAGCGTTCCCGGTAATGCGGTTCCACAAGCCCATGATGGAGGTCGGGGCGATGATTGCGAAGTTGTCATCCGCGGAATACGGGACGTGGCGGCGCGCGCGCAAAATCACCCGCGCTTCGTCTTCGGCGGCGTCCATCAGCTCCGGCGCGCGTGCTTGCACGAAGAACGAGACCGAGTCCTGCGGCGCGAGAAATTCGTTGCGATACGTGCCGAGCGGAATCATTACGAAATTGTCTTGCGATTGGCCCAGTACGTTGCCCTTCGGCGTGGCTACGCCGACGATAAGGTACTGCCCTTGCCCGGCGTGAATCTCTTTCCCCACCGGGTCTATGCCGGGGAATAATTTGTTGGCGACGTCCGCGCCAATCACGCAAACCGCAGTGCGGTGAACTTCGTCCACGTCGGTGAGCAGCCTGCCATTCGAAACGTCAATATCCCGGATGGGCGCGAAGGTGGGAGTGGCGCCAAGGATGGTGACGTCCTCGCTCAGAGCACTTCCGTAGCGAACATCGGCGACCGTGTCCTGCTCGCCCGCGATGGTATTCGCCAATTTCATTCCTTGGCGAAGGCTTTCCAGCGCCTCCATCCCGAGCGGCGGGCGCTTGCGCGCTTTGTTCCATTCCTCAAAGTTGGTGACGATGCCGATGCGGTCCACCACGAAGGCATTGGCGCCCAGGTTGGCGACTTTATCGGCGACGTAAACATTGAGGCCGTTGAGGACGGAGATGACGGCGACCAGGGTGGTTACCGCCAGAATTACGCCAAGAAGGGTCAAAAAGGTCCGCAGTTTGTGCGCCCGCAGCGTGTCCAAAGCAATCCAGATCGTCTCGCGCAGGGCGGCGAGAGTCTGCCGGGCTTCCGAACGGGCTAGGGCGGGCTTCATAGGTCCTACTATCATAAGACGGATGGGCGCGTAGAAAAGTTCAGAATCACCGAGATTTTTTGCACGAATTGGGGCGATGGCGGCGCAGGGTTGGACCGTCGCGAACCGATCGAACAGGACACTTAGTCGATCGTGACTTCACGCACTGTTCCGGGTTCGAGCGAGAGAAAGCACGCCGCCAATGCGGGGAGAAGGGGCAGTAAGTCCGGCAATCGATTGGATTTGCCCATCAGCATCAACACGGAAATCTTACGCCCAGTCATGTTCTGCTGATACTTGATGTTTCGGTCGCTCGTGAGCATCACGTCCCATTTTCCATCCGCAATCGCGAGCAGCTCGCCATTTTTCTTACTTCCAAGACCGGCGTCCCGCACGGTGTCGCATTCATGACCGAGTCTGGAAACCGCGTCTTTTACGCCAATCGGAAGGCACTCGTCGATCAGGACTTTCATCTTCCGAAGCGAGCGAATACGAGCGCCTTGGCTTCTTCGAGCGCGGCGATGGCGGCCGCACGACTAACCCCAGGGAATTGTTCCAGAAAATCGTCGAGGGTGTCACCACTCTGCAGGTAGTCCAGCAGAGTTTGAAAAGGGACGCGAGTCCCGCGGAACACGGGCTCTCCGCTGAGGATTTCGGGGTCCTGAACGATGACGCTATCGTTGGGGGAATTCATTCCAATGCTCCGGTTCGAACATTATCTCACTGACTCGATACTCGCGCACTCGTTAACGAAGCCGCGTCCAGAACATAGAAAAGATCCCCGTGCCTGCCTGTACCCACATCAAAGGTTTAGGTACGAGAATCAGGTAGAATTGAAGCTGCGGCACGGACAACGTATTAGTAGTAATGGATAGATCGGCCAAGGGCCCTCCTCGATATGCTGAAAGGACTTACCGTTTCGGGCATCGCTGCTGCTCTGGCAGTGGCAGGGCTTGCGGCTGCGCCGCAGCATATCACACCCCGTCCCCTCGCACTCACCGACCCGCCAGCGACGGACACCTTCAACGTTGCCCCTGGGTTGGGTCTGAACGAACAAAACCGCCCGCCAGCACCGGCTGGGCAAGCGCCTTCGGACGCCGAGGTTCAGGCGCGTGCTCAAAACCTGATTGATAACCAGCACCGCAACGACGACGCTTTGGAGCAATACGAGCGGACTGAGCGGCACGTTGATCAAACCGCAAGCGACACGCCTCGCGTCCTCGAAGACAGGCTCTACCGCGTAGTCCCTACCGGGACTGGCACAATGAAGCTGCTCCTGAAAGACAATGGTAAGCCCGTGGACCCCGCGGATTATCACAAACAACTGATTGCCTGGCGGGATTTGCTCGAAATCATGCTGAAGCCCGAGGATCCGAGAAGCAAATCGGCCTATGAGAAGTGGCAGAAAAAGAAACAGGAGCGCAAGGAATTGGTGGACGCCGCGCGTGATGCGTTTTTGACGAAGTGGCTTGGGCCAGAAATGCGAAACGGACGCCTTTGCGACGTATTTCAGGTGGACCCGAATCCAAATTTTCATCCGCACTCGATCGCGCAGGACGTGCTGACGCGCGTTGGCGCAAAAATCTGGGTGGACCACGCCACCGATCAATTGGTGCGAGGCGAAGCGCACATAATCCGCGACCTTTCTTTCGGCGGTGGAATCCTTGGCAAGCTTTATCGCGGCGGCGTTTTCTCGCTCGACCAGGCGGAAGTGGAGCCCGGAGTCTGGCTGCCGACTCGGTATCAATATGACTTCACGGCGCGGAAATTCCTTTTCACGTTTGAAGAACACCAGTACATCGAAGTCAGCGACTACCACCGCGATGGCTCTCCGAAACAAGCGCTGGCGCTGGTGCAGAACGAGCTTGCCAGCGGCAAGTCCACTTACGGGGACCCGTAACTCTTCCGACCACTCACCGTTCAGCGGGGCTTAATTGGGCGCACAATAGTGGTATTGAGGCCCCAGCCTCCCATTCGTCACCAGACGTAGCACCCGTGAGCGCTGCAATTCCAAAGGAGGTCCTATGAGTCGCCACACCCGCTTGTTCGTCGCAGGAATGGCTTTCGTGAGCGCAAGCGTCTTCGGAGGCGCGGCACGCGCGCAGAACGCTCCGGCAGAGCCTGCGAGCGCGACGGGATCAGCGCCTGCGCAGTCAACGATGGCACCTGCGACGCCCGCAACGGCGCAGAACGCGACAACGACAACTCCAGCGACGCCCGCAACGCCGGCTAAAAAAGTGTGGACGAATGAAGACATGGGAGCCGTGCACAGGGATCCCGCGATTTCGACGTTTTCAAGCAAGCCGAATAAACCGGCGAATGGCAAGCCCGTCGCGGCCAAGTCCAACTCAAAAAGCCCCGGGCAATATGAGGCACAGATCGCGAATTTGCAGGCGAAGTTGCCGCCGCTGGACCAGCAGATCGCAGAACTGCAAGCGGGGTTGAACGGCGAGACGGTGAATTCCACCCGGCACTATAACGGAGTGAAGCTCGACGATTGGCGCGATCAGCTTGCGCGACTGCAAAGGCAACGGGACGACATCGCCGCACGGATCAGCGTGCTGCAAGATGAGGCGCGGCACAACGGCGTGCCCGACAATCAAATTCCGTAGGCACGCCAGGGCGGGCCTGCAACCCCGCCCTTAGCGCCCGGTCCTTCGGGTTGCTGGTCGGGCATTTAGTGCGCAGCAGCGGCGACTTCTTTTTCGATTGGCGCGCCCACCAGGTTGCCCCACTCGGTCCACGAACCGTCGTAATTCTTCACGTTTTCAAAGCCGAGCAAATATTTCAGCACGAACCAGGTGTGCGAGCTGCGTTCGCCGATGCGGCAATAGGCGATCACTTCTTCGGCGCCGTTGATGCCCTTCTTGCCGTAGAGTTCCTTTAGCGCATCCGCGGACTTGAACGTGCCGTCTTCGTTGGCGGCCTGCGCCCACGGAATATTTGCCGCGCCTGGAATGTGGCCGGCGCGCTGCGCGGTTTCGCTCATCCCCGGCGGCGCGATGATTTTCCCGGTGAATTCGTCAACGGAGCGTACGTCCACCAGTTGCGCGGGCTTTTTCTTATCCACGAACGCGAAGATGGATTCTTTGCGCGCGCGAATGGATTCGTCCGGTCCGGTGGCATGGTATGTCGCTGGCGGGATCTTCGCCGCTTCGGTTGTCAGCGGACGCTTTTCTTCGACCCACTTCTTGCGGCCGCCGTTGATGAGGCGCACATCTTTGTGGCCGTAATACTTCAACTGCCAAAGCGCGTAAGCCGCGAACCAGTTGTTGTTGTCGCCATAAAGCAGAACCGTGGTGTCGTTGGAAATGCCGGACTGGCCGAGCAATTTCTCGAGCGCTGGCTTGTCAATTAAATCGCGGCGAACATTGTCCTGCAGCTGCGATTGCCAATTCCAGCCCACCGCGCCGGGTACATGGCCTTGATCGTACGCGGTGGTGTCCACGTCCACTTCCACGAGACGGACTTTCGGGTCGTTCAGATGGTCGGCCGCCCACTGCGTGGAAACCAGAACTTCCGGATGCTTGTAATCGCTCATTTCACTTTCCTCCTCGAAATTGGATGCGTTGCGAAACCCGCGGACAAATAAAAAACCCACCGGCCGGCTGACTTCTGGCGGTGGGTCGGAAAATCTCGGGCTAGATTTCAGTTTCTAGATGCCTAGCCTCCCCGCGCCAGAAGACACTTGCGCGCAACACGGACAACAGCAGCACGCGCAGCAGTTCTGAGCGCAGAATCTCATGAAGTGAGCCTACACCCGAACCAGCCTGGTGGCAATGGCTTGCGGATTCGACGTGCTTAGCTCGGGGAAAGGTCGGGTCGACTCGCTGAGCCCTAGCCGGTATTGTGCAGGCCGGCGGCAATGCCGTTGATGGTCGCGCCGAGCGCGTAATTCGATGCTTCCGTGTTTGTACCGGTGCGCTTGCGCCGCAACAATTCCACTTGGATCAAACTCATGGGATCAACATATGGATTCCTCAGCTTGATGGACTGCGACAGCACTGAGTTTCCTTCCAGAAGTTCCTGCTGGCCGGTGATTTGCAGGAGCATTCGCTTGGTGCGTTCGAATTCCTCGGCCAGCATCGTGAAAACTCGCTCGCGCAGACCGGCATCGTGTACCAGCATGTTGGCGTAGAGCCGCGCAATGGTGAGGTCTGCTTTCGCCATAGCGATTTCGACGTTGCGCGCCAGATCCGAAAACAGAACGAAGGAACGCATCATTTCTTTGAGTTGCTTCGCTTGTTCCGGCCCTTTCGCTGCAAATCGTTCGAACGCGTAGCCCACTCCGAACCACGCCGGCACCGCGTGGCGGCTTTGCATCCAGCCGAATACCCAGGGGATTGCACGCAGGTCTTGCAGCCGGCGGCTTTCTGAGCGGCGCGCAGGCCGCGATCCCATGCGGGCGTTCTCGAGTTCATTTACCGGCGTGGCTTGCTCGAAATATTCGAGCACGTCCGGGTTTTCGACGATATGTCGCCGGTAGTAGTCATATGCGTCCTGCGACATTTCCTCCATGCTGCTGTCCCATTGGCGGTCGCTGCCGGGTGCGCGGCCTTCGGGACGCGTCAGCGCTTCCAGGGATGCGGCAATCATCAATTCCAGATTCCACTCGGCGAGCACCGGATCGGAATATTTCCAGTTGAGGACTTCGCCTTGTTCGGTGATGCGAATCTCGCCGGAGAAATCACCGGCTGGCTGCGCGAGAATCGCGCGATGCGTGGGACCGCCGCCGCGGCCCACTGTTCCGCCGCGCCCGTGGAAGAGCCGCAGCTTTACGCCACACTCACGTGCGACTTCATGCAGCGCGCGATGCGCTTTATGCAGTTCCCACGTGCTCGTCAGCATCCCACCGTCTTTGTTCGAGTCCGAATAGCCGAGCATCACTTCCTGGCGGCGGTCCCAGGAATCGAGCAGGCGTTTATATTCGGGGGCAGTCCAAACGCGCCGCATCGTTTCACCGGCCGCTCGCAACGAAGCGATGGATTCGAATAGAGGCACGGGCATGAGTCCCGGATCGTTCGCGGTGGCCGCGACTTGCACGCCGCAAATACTTGCCAGGCGCAGCGCTGCGAAAACGTCATTTTCGGATTCCGTTCCGCTGATGACGTACGCTCTGATGGCCTCCGGTGCTTGCGTCTTTTTCAATTGCGCGATCATGCGCAAGGTATCGAGCAGTTCCGTCGCTTCCGAGGCAACACCCGCCGAAAGCTCGTCGCGGTTGCCGATGGATTTTGCCAGCGCCGGAGTCGCCGCGGACGCGAGTTCGGCCAGAGCTTTGGCATGCACCGCCGCATGCTGGCGGATGTCGAGCGTGTGGAGGTGAAAACCGAAAGTGCGCACCTTGCGCAGCAGCGGATCCACGAGCAGTTCGGCCAGGCGTTGCCCGTGGTTTTCCACCAGACTGGCGCGCAGCAGCCAAAGGTCGCGGTGCAATTCATTCGCCGCAGCATAAGCATATGGACTGCGCGGGTCATCGCGGGTGTGGCGCAATCGGATGCGCACGAAATCCAGGAAGTGGCGGCTTAGCTCCGGCTCGGAAATCCACTTACCGCGGGACGGTTCATCGCCGAACTTCGTTTCGTATGCCGCGAGCGCCGCCTTCAATTTCGTGGAGCACCCGACCTGGTGCTGCGACGAGCTCAGTTCATCAATCAGCCGCTGCACTTCCAGCTGGTAGTGCTCCAGAATCGTCGTGCGCGCAAGCTCCAGCGCATCCGCCGTGGATTGTGGAGTGATCAGGGGATGGCCGTCGCGATCTCCGCCAATCCACGAACCGAAATGCAGCAATTCGGGAAACTCTTCACCGCTCAGCGCGCGGCCATAGACTTCCAAAAAGGATTCCTGCATCTCGGCGTACAGTCGCGGCAGAGTATCGAAAAGCGTCATCGGGTAAAAGTCCAGGCCCATGCGGACTTCGTCAATGACGCCAGGTTTTTTCAGGCGCACTTCGTCGGTCTGCCACAGCGAAGTGATCTCGGCGAGAATCAACGATTCGTACTCAGCGGCGTCGCTCGCGGAAAGCGGCAACCGGTCCAGACTTTCCAAATATTGCGCAATGCGCCTCCGTTTTAGGAGCACCGTGCGCCGTGCCACTTCCGTCGGGTGCGCGGTGAAGACCGGAGTAATTTGCAATTTGCGCAGCGCAGCCAGCGCGTCGTCCGCGGAAATTCCCGCGGCGCGCATGCGCGAGAGAGTGCCGCGAAAGGAACCTGCGAGCGGCGGCTGTTCGGCGTGCAATTTCCCCGCGCGGCGGCGGCGTTTGCGATGATTGGTTTCCGCGAGGTTGGTCAGCTCGAAATAAATCGCGAATGCTTTGGTGACGCGGTAGGCGTCTTCCACTTCCAGTCGCGCGATGATTTCACGCGCTTGCGCCATCAACGCGTTTTGCGCATTCGATTGTTTTCCGGCGGCGGAGAGCTTCTCGCGCTGCTGGATTAAAAGTCGGCGGAGCCCTTCCACGGCTTCCAGTAACGAGTCGCCCGCCTGTTCCGCCAGCACCTTGCCGAGCAACATGCCGAGCGAGCGCACGTCACGGCGCAAAGGAATTTCCTTCGCCGCGTCGGCCGTGCTGGCTGTGAGTTCCTGCAGCCGCTGGTTCTGGTCGTCCGCGCCCCAGAGAGGCGCGCTACGCTCGGGTGGCATGGCATTCATAATGAAGGCAGGCACGCAAAAGCCGCAAGACCTGAATCAGACGCCGGCGCTCAGCTTCCCTGTTGACAATCTACAGGAGCGGCAGCACACTCTTGCAGTTCGTCTAAGGGAGAAGGCATGAGCGCACCCGCGGAAATTTTGCAAGGCACTTTGGACCTGCTGATCCTGAAAACCTTGGCGGTCGAGCGGATGCACGGCTGGGGAATCGCCAAGCGCATCCAGCAGGTCTCGCGCGACATCCTGCAAATTCAGCAAGGCTCGCTCTACCCAGCGCTGTACCGCCTGGAGCGGAAGAAATGGATCCGCGCCGAGTGGGACGCCTCGGAAAATAATCGCCGCGCCAGGTACTATGCGCTGACGAAAGCGGGCCGGCAGCAACTCGAGAAAGAAATGGCCGACTGGGAGCGGATGTCCACGGCCGTGGCGCTGATCTTGCAGCGCACGTAGCGCCCGGGTTCGCGCTTGCAACGGCGGCCATTTGCGAATCGTTAGGAGACATGAGTCGTGAGATCAAGGCGTCTCTGGCTCTCGCGCAAGAAATGGGAGCGGGAGCTCAACGACGAGTTGCGCTTCCACATCGAGCGGCAAACGGCCGAGAACATCGCGGCGGGCATCGCGCCCGAAGAAGCGCGCCGCCAGGCCGTGCTGCAACTGGGTGCCGCCGAAGGCGTGAAGGAAGATTGCCGCGAGCAGCGCCGCGGTTTCTGGTTGGAGACTCTTTGGGCCGACATCCGCTACGGCCTGCGCATGCTGCGCAAAGCCCCGGGCTTCACTACCATCGCGGTGCTCACCCTTGCCCTCGGGTTCGGGGCGAACACTGCCATCTTCAGCGTGGTGGAGGGAGTTTTATTGACCCCGTTGCCTTTTAGCCAGCCGAACCGCCTGGTGATAGTCTGGCAGAAAAATCTGACACTTAAGAAGGACATTAGTGTCTCGTACCCTGACTTCCAGGATTGGCAACGCAGCGCTCGCTCTTTCCAGGAAATGGCAGCCGTCAACTGGCAGGATTATGATCTGACAAATCCTGGTAAACCCGAGCACGTTGCAGGCATGCAAGTCTCCTCGGGCTTCTTAAGTACCCTCGGCGTGGAACCAACCCTCGGCCGCGAGTTCTCCCCGCAGGAAGATCTACACGGCGGGGCGCCGGTTGTACTCATCAGTCACCATCTCTGGGAAACTCGCTTCGCTGGAAGCCCTAACGCACTCGGTAAGTCTGTAACTTTGGAAGGCACCGATTACACGATTGTCGGAGTCCTCCCATCGCGGTTTCGTTTCGACACCGAGGACACAGCAGTTATTACACCTCTCGGACAGGGCAATCCTCTCATCTTCAACGACCGAACAATCCATCCGGTCGTGTGCGTTGCCCGTCTAAAATCGGGCGTCAGCATGGCTCAGTCTGAGTCGGAGATGAGCGTGGTTCAGAATCATTTGAACCAGCTTTATCCTGCCGCGGATCGAGGCTTGGGAATCGACGTCACTCCCCTCAAGCAGGAATTCGTGGGTGACGTAAGCTCAACACTGCTGTTGCTAATGGGCTTTGTCGAGCTGGTATTGTTGATTGCCTGCGCCAACGTCGCCAGCCTCTTCCTTGCGCGATCGGCGGGCCGCGCACGCGAATTTGCCATCCGCTCGGCGCTAGGAGCAAACCGCAGTCGTATCGTTCGTCAATTGCTGACCGAAAGCGTGATCCTCTCGCTGCTAGGCGGCATACTCGGTTTGGTGGTTGCAAAATGGACGCTCAGCGTCGTACTTACGGTTGCGGGGGGAAGTTTGCCGCGCAGTGAAAATATCGGCGTTAACGTTTTCGTCCTCTTATTCACCTTCGGAATTTCGATCGCCGTCGGGATTTTGTTCGGCCTGGCGCCCGCGGTGCGAAGCTCCAAATCCGATCTGCAAACTTCGCTGAAAGAAGGTGGCCGCGGTTCTACTTCGAGCCATCGTCACGCGCAAGGCACCCTGGTGATCGTTCAGATGGCCCTTGCGCTCGTGATACTGGTGGGCGCAGGCCTGTTGTTCCGCACTATCCACAACCTGTGGCACGTTAATCCTGGGTTTGACACCCAACACGTAATTACTTTCAAAGTGGGCCTTTCAGCCTCGGCGGCTAAAACTCCCGCCGGCGTGCGCAGCGCCTATCAGCAGCTTGTTGAGCGTATTCGCGAGCTGCCTGGCATTCAGGCGGCGGACCTTAGTGTGATGGTCCCCCTGAATCAGGACCAAAACATCGGCCCTTTCTTTGTTGGCACGCAAGAACCGGCATCCATGGCGGAGGCTCCTCGCGCGCTTTTCTATTGGACCGGCCCGGATTACCTCCGAACGATGCAAATACCTTTGCTTCGAGGCCGCTACTTCACTGCGGAAGACACCACCAAATCAGACCGCGTCGTGGTAATCGACAGCGTCTTGGCCAGCGCGTATTTTCCTGGCCGTGACCCACTAGAGCAAGTGATGACCATCCCGCACTGGGGATCCGTTCGAGTTGTCGGCGTTGTTGGCCATGTCAGACAGTGGGCCTTGGACGAACACGACAGCTACACCGACAACCAGATTTACGCTTCGCTTTATCAGCTTCAGGACAATTGGGCCCGATTTCTATACAGCGACCTGACCGTGATTGTTCGCACTCGGCTCGATCTCGCGACGGCGATGCCCGCGATCAAATCCGTACTGTACGCCTCCGGCGGGGATCAGCCGGTGTATCGCGTCAAGACAATGCAAAAGATCGCTTCGGACTCGATGTCCTCGCAGCGCTTCCCAATGATTTTGCTCGGGGCATTCGCCGGCTTGGCGTTGCTGCTGGCGGCCGTGGGCATCTACGCTGTGATCTCCTATTCGGTGACCCAACGTGTCCATGAAATTGGAATTCGCGTGGCAGTCGGCGCAGAAAAGCGGGACATTTTTCAGATGATAATCGGTCAGGGTCTTCGGCTGGCTCTCGCTGGCCTGGCGGTCGGGGCAGCAGCCGCTTTGATTCTCACGCGGCTGGTCTCCGCTTTCTCGCATCTGCTTTACGGAGTTGGCACGAGCGATCCACTGACGTTTATCGCGGTCTCGGCCGTTCTGACTGCGACGGCGGTCTTGGCCTGCTACATTCCGGCGAGGCGCGCGATGTGCGTGGATCCGATGGTGGCGCTGCGTTACGAGTGAGGACGCCGCACGCAGATTAGTGGCACCCGGATATCTTTTGAACCGCTGGCGCGACGCCAGTTGCCGCTATTCGCCGCTTACGTTGACCTTTACATCGCTCTTGGGCGGCATCCGCAGCGTGATATCGGTGGTTTTTTTCGGGCGAATCACTACCCGCTTGTCCCAATCGGAAAATTGGCCGTCGGCATAGGCCCGTACGTCGTATTGGCCGGCGTCGAAACGCGCGAATTCAAAATGGCCGCTGGCGTCGGTGTGAGTCGCGTGGGGGCTCAGGCCGTCCGACGTCTGGATTGTTACGCTAGCGTCCACGATCTTCTTGCCGTGAGCATCCACGACCGTTCCTTGCAGAGTTCCCAGTCCCCTGGCAAATTGAGCGTTCGCTGCGACGGAGAATGCGAGCGCCGTCGCGACCGCAAGAGTTAGGACAGTTCGTTTCATTCTGCACCCCGGGATACTTCTGAGCCAATTTTACGCGCCGCTTCACACGCACTTCGCTCTGTTGCCGCAAAATGTTCTCGAAAAGGAACTCCTGTTCGCGGGGACAGGCGAACAACACGATGGAACTCTCAATCGGCGCGCTGAGCCACTGCAGTTATTTCGGCTTTGCAATCAAGCGAAGAGTGAGTTCGGTTTGCTTGCCGGTGGTCACTTCGATGTTGTGTTTCCACTGGCTCCACTCGCCGTCGTGGTAAGCGCGCGCGTCGTAATAGCCGTGGGCGAGGTCCGGAAAGAAAAATCGTCCCTGCTGGTTCGTAGTGGTCAATTCTGGATGATCGCCGCCCGCATTTTGTGAAGTGACTCGCGCACCGGCCACGGGCTTGCCGTTTCTTCCGACGACTGTTCCAGCCAGCGTGCCCATTCCACCGTCGTCGCCAGCGGCTGTGCCCAAGGCGAACGACGCGGCGCAAATCAGAACAAGAGCGAATCGTTTCATAGACGACTCCTGGAGTGCTTTTCATCTAATTTTAGGGCTTGCGCGCTTGCTCTTAGCGCAGGCGCGGCACAGGTGTAGTTGAAAAGGAACTCCTGTTCGCACGGACAGGCGTGCCTTCGCAACTTTCGGTCGACTGTCCGTCACCGGGACTGCGGGATGAAGCGCTCGCGGAGGTTAATATTTGTAGTGTTTGCTTGCGGCGGCGTGCGCAGGTTGCTCCATGCGGCCGCTGTCTGGACTGACGCCGCGTTCGAGCGCCAGGTAGTAGGTCAGAAGCTGCAAGGGAATCAAATGGACGAACGCCGAGAGCCACTCGGGAGCTTCGGGGACCACCAGAATTTCGTCGGCGGATAGATCATGGTTCGCCGAAGGAACCGTAATCGCAAGGCGCGGCATTTTCAGCTCGCTCGCGGCGCGCAGAATTTGCCGGCCGCGCTCGTCCGCGGAACCGCCGGTGAATAAACCAATGAGCGAGCCGCGCGAATCGGTCTCCGAAAATGGTCCGTGCAGAATTTCTTCCGTCTCGAATCCTTCCGCCGCGATGTAGCTGGCTTCCTTGATCTTCAAGGCTGCTTCGCTGGCGGTGGGCCAAGCGGTGCCCGAACCGAAAACCTCGATGCGCGAAAGTGGCGCCACTCGCTTGGCCCATTCGCGCACTTTCGACTCCAGCGCCAGCGCCTGCCGCAACAGCTCAGGCAGCCGATCGAGAGGCTCCACAAGAGACGGCGTCGGCAGCAAGTATTTTTGGCTGGCGATACGCGCGTTCATCAGCGCCAGCACCGTCAGTGCCGTGGTGTAGCTCTTGCTGTAAGCAAAAGCGACTTCCTGCTCGCAAGTTTCGATGTGAAAATTAGCGCCGCGAATTTCGTCGTTGGTCGTTTGCCCGGTGATCGCCACGGTGAATGCTCCCGAGGCTTGCGCCATACGCAGAGCCTCGAGAGAGGCGGTGGTTGTGCCGGTGTGGGTGATGACGACCACGGCGTCATTGCGGCCGAGAGCAACCGGATGATGCACCATTTCGAATGATTGCTCGGCGTAAGCCCAAAAAACGCCGGCAGTGAACTCGCGCATCCAGCTTTGCGCCACTCGCGCCGCATGCAGAGAAGTTCCGATTCCCACGAAGGTGATGCGCTCCTTGCCGGCCACCCCATCCGCCATGCGGTCGATTCCTACCCGCTGCGCCAGCACGCTTTCGATCAGCGCGGGCTGGTCTTGAATCGCCTGATACATGTAGTAAGGGTGGGCCTTGCGCGCCTCAGGCATGTGATTTCGCTCCACTCACGTTATATTGGGATGTGTCGATTTGCGTGCTGCTTATTCTATCGAAACAGGAGCCGGAATGCCTCGTTACCTCTCGCAACACACACTTGCGTGCCTGACGCGCCAGGGCGCCGAGGAGCTCGCCAAGCGCATCATGACCGCGCAGCCGGTTACCGGGCGGCGAGTTGTTGTAAACATGCAAGAAGGAAAAATGCTCGCGGAATTCGACGCTGCCACGCGTGAGGAACTGGAAAAATGGATGGCCGCGGAGAAATTCCACTTCGATTGGCTCCTGCGCATCGAGTTCGAAACCTCGGATGGCACCCTCAAGGCGATTTCGTAAGATGTCAGCGGATCGTCCAAATCCAGGTTGGACGGGCGAAATCGCTTGGCGACTCCAAACCGCGCGAGATTCTCGTAGACCTTGCTCCGCGGGCTAACAAGCAGAAAAATAAGTAGTTATGGACAGACATTCGTAATTGGGATGGGCAAGTACTAATACCCGCGTACCGAAATTTTTGAGCCGCGAGCGCCATTGGTTCTTCTTGGCGGTAACGCCAAAATTGATGTGCGGGTTGGAAGCTGCGATTGCGGGGACGACGGTTCCACAAAAAAAGGAGCCGGGGCACGCTATCCAACCCGTCCAAGCCCTGCTGCCGGCGCCCCTTCTACACAATTCCGTTGGCGGGCAGGGCTGAACATCGGTTCACGAACGATTCTGCCGCATCGCCTCACTCCCTCGCAGCCAGTTGCTCCGTCGTGGCCGATCGAAAATTTTCTCGCGACAAGTCCCGTAAGAATAGCTGCAACTGGTGGCCGCCGGCGTGCTTCTTATTACAGAGAGCTCTGCCGCGGCGCGGTTATGCGGAAATGCGTCAGAGACGTCGGACAGGTGATGGCAAAACTAGCCAGATCGGTGCGCAGATCAACCGCGGGATTGCTCGCGGGTCTATTTGTGTTTTCTCTTTCCGTGAACGCCGCGGACCTGCAGCCGCAAGCCGCGCAGGCCTACGACCGATACATCCAACTCACTGAAGCGCAAGTAAATTCCGAACTCGCGCAGAGCTGGCCTTACCTGTGGGTCGAGCGGCTGCCCGAAGCGCGGCGCGCTGCGGCTGAAGCGCAATTACACAACGGGCAAATCGTGATCGAGCGGCTATACACCCTCGACAACGGGAAGACGATTTCCACGCCGGGCGGAATCATTCATCACTGGGTCGGCACAGTGTTTGTGCCGGGAGCGACGCTGACGCAAACGATCTCGTTCATGCAGGATTACGACCACAAAGTGGATTACTTCAAGCCGGATATCACGCGCTCGAAAATATTACGGCACGAAGGCGACGATTATTTCGTGCTGCTGCGCTTCTACAAGAAGAAAATCATCACCACGGTAATTGATACGGATCAGGAGGTGCACTACCACGTGGTAGATCGCACCCACGCCTGGAGCCGTTCGCACACCACGCGCGTCCAGGAAGTCGAAAATCCCGGCCAGCCCGACGAAAAACTCGAGCCGGAAGGCCACGACCGGGGATTTCTGTGGCGCATGAATACCTTCTGGCGATTCGAAGAAAAAGACGGCGGGACGTACATCGAATGCCAGGCTATTTCGCTCACGCGCGATATACCCACCGGGCTGGGCTGGGCCGTCGGCCCATTCGTCACGAGCGTGCCGAAGGAATCCCTCACGTTTACCTTGTCAGCGGCCCGCGCGGCGTTGGCTCATCAGTCGTCGGCAGATCTAAAAAAATAAAGCGTAACCGCGAGCACGCGCCACCGCCGATTGCCGGTATGCCGCAAGCGGATAACTCAAACTGCGCGCCGATTGTTGCGAATTAGTATGTGGTGCTGCCGAGGTAAATGTCGTCGAGGGTGTTTTTATCGGCGGCGGCGAGCGGCGCAAACGACAAGAAGCTCACCGTGTGACCATCGCCGCTGATCGAAGGAACCAGACTCGCGCCGCTGACGGGAGAAGCATGGTTGCCCGCAGAAATGCTCGAGAGCGCCAACCCGCTCACGCAGGAAACCGTCACTCCCAGGCAGCTATTGCGCACGAAAATGTTCTCGACGCCGTTGCTGGTATTTCCCAGATTCGATGCAAGTGACGAGAAGGCGATGAATTGGCCGGATAGGCTGATGCTGGGGTGCTCGCTCAAGCCGTTGGCGGGTGTGACGCCATCGGTCGTTGAAATCAGGCTTGTCGAAGGCGAGCAGTTGACGGTCGTCGAGGTGACTCCTAGGCAGGTGTCGCGGACGTAGATTTGCTGTGCCGGGCCGATGCCGGGAACGAGAGTCGTGGCCGTGGAGGCGAAGGCTATAAATCGGCCGTTGAACACGAAGCCGCCGGTGCAGGCGGTGGTCCCCGTGGTTACAGTTTCGCTGCCGCACGAGGAGACCGACGATTGATCGCTAACGCCATCGGCGGGATTCGTGCCGTCAGGCGTCGAGACAAGCGTGGTGACCGGGGTGCATGTATTGTCGACGCTGGCGATGGTGGTAACGCAGGTGCTGCGTTCGAAAATTTCGGAATTTCCGCTGGGATTTGGCGCCGTCGAGCCCAGATTGTCGGATAGCGATGTAAAGGAAACGAATAGCCCATCCTCGGAGATGGATGGATGGGAGCTGGGTTTATCTCCGAAGGTCATGCCATCCGGGGTCGAGACCAGGTACGTCGTTGGGACGCACGATCCGGAAGTCGGTGACGTCTGGATCGTCGCAATATCGCACGTGTTGCGAATGTAGACCTGCGGGGTGATTCCGTTCGCGGCAATGTTCGTCACCAGGTTCGTAGCCAACGAAACGAACGCCACATATTGTCCATCCGGGCTGATCACCGGGTCGTAGCTTGGTCCATTGCCCGCTGTCGTCCCGTCCGGTGACACCGACACCAGTTGAGTATCGAAACTCGAACTCGGATTAATCGTGCAAGGGGTGGTCGCCGTGGGATAGCAAACCGGCCGCCAATATACCTGAGTGGTGCCCTGCGGCACCGGGACAGTGTTGACAAGATTGGTCGCCAGCGACGTAAACGCCGTGTGAGTTCCATCCGAGCTGATGGTCGGCTCGGAGCTCACGCCGTTCGCCGCGTTGCCGTTGGGATCCGAGCTGACCACAGCGGTGACCGGAGAGCACGAAGCCACTCCAAGGCACGTATTGCGAACAAAAACGTCGGCCGCCGTATTCAAATCCGTAAGCACAAGATTGCGCGACGCGGATGCAAACCCGACGTATTGTCCGGTGTTGCTGGTGGACGGCCCAACGGTCGACGTGGTCAGGCCCAGCGCACCGCTCGTGCACGAGGCCAAGCCTCCGCAGAGCCCGTTGGCCGCCTGCGATCCATCCGCAGCGAGATCCGCGAGTATCGGCAAACCCAGCAAGTGAGTCGGATTGACGGCAAACGTAAGAATGTTGGAAATGCCACCGCCAGGCCCGGCGTTCACGACGGTAACCTGGTTGACGCCGCCCTGCAAAAGGTAGTCGGGAGTGAGGCTGGTGGCCGCGCTCGTGCCGCCGGATACGGTGGTCGCCAATGGAACGCCGTTAAAATTGATGCTGGAATATTGGTTCAGGAAACCGGTGCCGGTGACGGTCAGGGTTACGGCCGTTGTTCCGCCCGCCTGTTCGGTCGTCGGAGCGACCGCGGAGATCGTCGGGACAGCCGTGTCAACGTTCAATGGGAACGGCGTCGAATTTCCTCCACCGGGCGCCGGATTGACCACCGTGATCTGCAGCGTGCCTGGGTTGACCACGTCGGTCGAACTGAGCTGTACGGTGAGCGAAGTTGAGCTGTCATATATCGAGCTGCGGTTTGCTCCGTTCACAAAAACTTCGGATTGCGTGACGAAGTTCGAGCCGGTGAGATGCAGCGTTAAGCCGTTGGAGGTGCCGACGAGCACCGCGGATGGGTTGATAGCAGTGACCTGTGGCACGCCGCTGGTGGCCGGTGAAATCGTAAACACAGTGAAAGACGGGGCGGGTTGATTCGGCGAGGGAAAAGTGCCGCCTCCCGGTTGGGGAGTGGAAACGCTGATATAGAGCGTATTGGGATTTTGCAGCAGGGTCGCCGGTAGCGTGACGATGATTTGATTAGTGCCCACATATTGAAAAGTGGCGAGCAGGTTCGGACTAGTATTGGGCTGCAGCGCGTACCCCACTTGAGTCTGCTGGATCAGGTTCTTGCCATTAACTTTCAGGTAGGACTGCGGGCTACCGGCGGTAATGCTGCTCGGCGAGAGCGAGGTAATCGTCGGAGCAGGATAGTTGATGACCTGCTCGCACGAAGGCAACACCAGCATTACGATCAACAAGCACCAAAACGCGAGCCGAGATTGTTCCCGCAAAGTCCTCACCCCTATGCTTGTATGTGTCGATCCCCGAGACGTCGGCGCAATCCTAGAGACTACTAAAGATGGCTCCAGCGGGCAATCAGGATGCCTGCGGCTGGGCGGATTGTCCAGCGGGCCGGCGGTTATCTGGCGACCGAGCCCGACGGTCCTCGGGGCGATGAGTTGTCACGACGCCGCAGCCCGATGAGACGCCATAGGCCGGGGCGCTTGTAACAGTCCGTTAATGAGGAAGTAGCGCGAGATTGTGTTTTACTTTCCGTCCTGGAGAACCGATCTCGCCAAGCTCCCGTTCTCCGGTTCAATGCCCCGATTCATCGCCCAAACTAGATTGATTGTTTTGTGTGGATTATTTGTGTGTTTGATCGGCGCCTCGCGCACGGAGGCTCAGGATCAGCAGCCGGACGATTCGTCGGTCCACGGGCGGGCAGGAACTTCGACGGATCCCGACGCTGCGACGCAACAACCTGGCGCCAGCCCTCCCGCGAGCGCGCCGACGGACCAAGCCGACGACAGCGGCATGGTCACGCTTTTTCCCCACTCGGAAACGAGCCGCTATTGGATCTCCGGACAGGCCAACATAATTTTGCAATGGCATGGATCGTTCCCCGCCGCCTACAGCGGGACGAATAGCTTCAAGCATGTGCCGGAAAACGCGACGTCAAAGGTGTATACGCTCTATTTGGGCTACGAGCTGACGCACACCACCGAAGTGTATCTGGACATGGAAAGCGCCGGTGGGCGCGGGCTGAGCAACGCGCTGGGTTTGGCGGGGTTCACCAATCTCGACGTGGTGCGCAACCCTAGCCTGGGAGACGTGCCCTATGTGGCGCGCATCATGATCCGGCAGATTATTCCGTTGAGCGATGAGCGCGTCACGGCGGAGCGCGGACCGCTGTCTCTGGCTACTTCGCTTCCTGCGCGCCGCCTGGAAATGCGCCTGGGCAAATTCACCATGCCTGATTTTCTTGATGTGAACACCTACGGCGACGACAGTCATCTGCAATTTCTGAACTGGACTGTGGACAACAACGGCGCATACGACTATGCCGCGAATACGCGAGGCTACACCGACGGCCTGATTTTGGAGTATGACGACCACTGGTGGACGGTGCGGTTCGCCGAAACGCTGATGCCGAAAGTGGCCAACGGCATTCACCTCGACGCGGACATCGCGCGAGCGCGCGCGGAAAACCTGGAGCTCGAGGCGCGCGGAAATTTGCTGTGGCATCGCGCGGGCATCGTGCGCTTGCTCAGCTACTTAAATCACGCCGACATGGGAAATTACGAAGAAGCGATCCGCGATTATTTCAGTGATCCCGTGGCGCCACCGAATATCATCAGCACGCGTCAGCAGGGACGCCGCGAGTACGGGTTCGGCCTCAATTTTGAGCAGGAGCTGACGCCGCATTTGAGCGCCTTCGGACGCCTGGGATGGAGCGATGGACGCAACGAATCGTTCGCTTACACGGAAGTGGATCGCACGCTTGAGCTGGGCGCCTTTGCCAAAGGCGCTTGGTGGCGCCGCCGCAACGACCGCGCCGGCGTGGCGTTCGTCGCCAACGGAATCGTGGCGGCGCACCAGCAGTATCTGGCGCTCGGCGGCCTGGGGTTTCTGCTCGGTGACGGCGGGCTCACCTACGGTCCGGAAAAAATCGTGGAAGGATTTTATACCGCGCATTTGTGGCGCGGATTTTTCGCGTCGGTCGATCTGCAGCACGTCAATAATCCCGGCTACAACAAAGCGCGCGGTCCGGCGTTTGTGCCGGGGGTGCGTTTCCACGTTGATTTCTAGGATTGGACCGGCGGCGCGGTTCCCGTGAAAATTAATTCTGGATTACAGTCTCGGGCCAGACTAACCTGCGCCCCTGCGGCGTGGGGCAAGGATCTCGATCGGGCGAGCCGCTCGGAGGATTTTGCATGTCACTTTGGAAACTCGTTCTGGTTCCAGCTCTCGTTGTTTGGATTGCCGCCGTGCCTCTGCGTGCGCAAGACGATTCGAAGACGCAGAGCAAGCAGCCCGATGCTGCTGCTCAGGCCGCCCCTGCACCACCACCCGCGGCGAAGCCCGCGGATGTGGCGTCGCCCGACGCGATCCTTGCCGCTACGTACGACGTTATTTCAGGGCCGGCAGCGCAGAAACGTGATTGGGATCGTTTTCGGTCGCTCTTTATTCCGGACGCGCGGCTTGGTGCCGCCAGTCCAAAGAAAACCGGGGGCGGATACGGCGTGCGCATGATCACGCCTGAACAGTATGTGACGCTTGCGGATGCCTATTTCCAGAAGAATGGTTTTTCCGAGCGGGAAATCGCGCGGAAGGCCGAACGCTACGGCAACATCATGCAGATTTTCAGCACCTACGAATCGCGGCACGCCGCCGGCGATCCTCAGCCATTCGCGCGCGGAATCAATAGCTTTCAATTGTTCTACGACGGCACGCGCTGGTGGGTGGTCACGATTTTCTGGCAGGAAGAGACGCCGGATGCCCCTCTGCCGAAGGAATTCTTGCCGGCGGCAAAATAGGGTTTGCCTTATTTCGGCTGCACGGAAGCAGCGGGAGGCAGCGGAGCGGCGGCGGCTGGCGGCGCAGATGACGCGGGCGCGGCGGGCGCCGGCAGCAATATCCTGAGCACATCGGGCGGAAGCTTGTCCGCGCGCGCCATCAGCGCGCTCACTTGCCACAGTTGCTGATCGGTGAGTGCCTTCTGAAAACTCGGCATGCCGGTAAGGCGAATGCCGTTTTTCACTTTCCAGTAGGTCACGCCCACCGGATCGTCAGTAACGGTTTCCTTCTGCGTGAAAAGCTGCGGCGCGTGCGGGAACATGCCTTGCGACGCGGCCGACGGCGCCTGCAACGGCAGGCCGTGGCAGAATGAGCAATTCTTCTGGTACACGTCGGCCCCGGCCATTAGATCGTTGGTAGTGAACGTCGAAATGTCGCGTTCCGGAGCTTCCTTCTTAATGCGCGCGTGGAGAGCGCCACGCGCCAGGAATTTTTCGAATGGCATGGGAGCGTCGGTCGCGGCTGCCGGCGCTTGCCCATTCTCGATGTAGAAAAAAATTGCAGTCGGAACAATCAGCAGTCCCAGAATCAAACCTATTAAAAAACCTTTCATTGCGGATCCTTTTCATTCCTTCGATGGATGCGAAAAAGGCAGACGATTAAATAGCATATCGGCCAGCGCGTGGCTACCGCTTTCGGGTGCGACCAAAATCGCCCTTGCAGCCGCGCCGCCGATAGGAGATGAATACCGGGCAATTTCGGGAGGGCTGCGATGTATCAAGCCGATTTGTTCAAGGGCCGGACGATTTTTATTACCGGCGGCGGGACGGGCCTGGGACGTTCCATGGCGCTGCGTTTCGCTGAACTGGGCGCGAATATTTTTCTAGTTGCGCGGCGAGAGGAGCCGCTGAAGGAAACGGCAGAAGCCATTCGCGCGAAAGGCGCGCGGGCGGCATACGTTTCCGCGGACATCCGGGATTTCGGCGCCGTCGAGCTGGCCGTGGCCGCCGCCGAAAAAGAATTCGGGCGCGTGGACACGTTGGTGAACAACGCGGCGGGAAATTTTATCGCGCGCACCGAGAAGCTTTCACCCAATGCGTTCAACGCGGTGGTGGGGATCGTTTTGCAAGGCACATTTTTTTGCACGCTCGCTCTGGGAAAAAAGTGGATTGCGGCGAAGCAGCCGGGGCACGTGCTGAATATCGTGACCACCTACGCGGCGGCAAATTCGGGTTCGGGATTTGTGGTTCCCTCGGCGTGCGCGAAAGCGGGAGTGCTGGCGCTGACTCGCTCGCTCGCCGTCGAATGGGCGCGGCATCATATCCGGCTCAACGCCATTGCGCCGGGACCATTTCCCACCGAAGGTGCGTGGTCGCGCTTGCTTCCTTCGAAGGAATTGGAAGAGCGCGCCAAGAAACATCACCCGATGGGCCGCTTCGGCCGCCATGAAGAGCTCGCCAACCTTGCTGTGTACTTGCTCAGCGAGCAAGCGGATTACGTGAACGGCGAATGCGTGGTGATTGACGGCGGGTTGTGGCTTCGCGGCGCCGGCGAATTCAACGACTTTCTCGATCTGCCGGACGCGGCGTGGGAGACGCTGGAATCTGCGCGCAGGAAATGACGCGGGGCGATGCCCCAAAAGCGAATTCGTGTTCAGTGCGACGTCGCCGCTGGCGCAACTTCCGTGGGATAGATGTTGATTGCAGCGGAATCAATCTCAAATCGCAAAGTCCAATCGCTGGGAACGTTTCGTCCATTCATCTGCGGGGGCCGGAATTTCCACTGTTGCGCGGCTTGCAGCACGCGATCGGCAAAATATTTGCTGGGCCCCGGCGAATCGAAAGTCGCTGCCGTCACATTCCCGGATTCATCCACATGGACCTTGACGCTGACGCGCACTTTGCCTTGAATTGTGTCTCGCGCTTTCTGCGGCGCGTCGGGCAAGACTTGATGTAAGACGGCTCCGCGAACAAGACCTGCAGGCGAGGTGACTTCCGTGTCGGCATGACTCGCAAGTGCTGGGGGAGCCGGTCGCGCGGGCACACTCGGAGCCGTGGGTTTATCCTTCACCGTTTGCGCGGGAGTTTGTGCAGGTTTCGGCACGGGCGTCGCCGCTGGCGCTGGCGTCGCAGTCGTTGGTTCCGATTTCGACGGTTTGGTTTCTGGCGCGGACGGAATCGCCGGTTGTTCGGTCACAGCGGCGGATGGTTGCTTTACCTTGGTGCGGTGGCTCAGCAAAACCGCTCCCGCCAATACCACTAACAGCGCCACTCCGCCCGCCACCAGCGGAACAGCGTACTGCGGGATGACGAAGGAGTTCTGCGGCTTCTGCGCCGCGTCTGATTGTTTTGCGGGGGCGGCGGCGCTACCCGGCATGCGCGCGGCGATGTCTGCGATGCTCCAGCGCAACTGTGGATCTCGGCGCAAGCAATGCCGCGCGATTTCCAGAAACTCCGCGGGCATTGTCGAAGGAGGCGCCGGATCTCCCTGATTGGTTCGCTCCCAAACCGGCAGGCGCTGCGTTAAAGCTTCGGACAACGTCATTCCCAGCGACCATACATCTCCAGCAGGAGAAATTCGGCCGCCGGCAGCTTCAGGAGAATCGTAGGGACTCGGCTTCCCCAGGCTGCCTTTCGAATCGCCAATTCGGCACAGGCCATCACTGGAAATTTTCAGTTGCTCATCCAACGCCAAGATATTTGCGGGCTTGATGTGGCCGTGCACGAATCCTTTCCCATGAATGAATCCGAGCGCCTCCACCAAGGGACCTACAATGTCGCGCGCTTCGTCTGCTGCGATCGGACGTTTGGCGATCACCGAACCAAGATTTTCGTCGGCGCACTCCATCACCAGGTAGAGCATGGACGTGTTTTCCAGCTCGCAACGTCCCATGTCAAAAATTTGCAGTAGATTCGGATGTAAGACGCTCGCCGCCTGTCGCCAGCGGCCCAGTTGGCCTTTCGCTTCCACAGCTTCCGCCGAAATCAGTTTGATCGCGGCTTTGCGGACTTCCGGCTGAGGCGCTTCCGTTACGAACACGGCGCTATGGTCCGTTGCACCGATGAGCTCAGCGAGCCGGTACTTGTCATCCACAACTTGCCCGACCCACTGAGTGGCGGCGACAGTCATTGCTGTCTCCCGGCGTGAGCGCAAGTCGCCGCGGCCCACAACTGATCCGAGCAGACTTGTTCGACTGTCCGCAAGCGGCCAATGCGCTGCTCTTTCGACGAAATGTAGGTTTCCGTCATCGCGGTGAACGCCAATCTGGCGGCCCGGCGGTCAATCTCAGGACCTCAAAACTCAAGACTGCGTTGCAGCCGACGGCAGGGTTGAAACCTGCTGATTCCCAGACCGCTATGACCCACATTTTGCAACAAACTGGTCCTGAAGGCGCGAAAAAGTGCTGGAGGCGCTTTCGTTTGAATTTGATTACGCACGACTGCGGCAAGCGCCGGCACGCAATTTTGTGGTTATCGTATCGACCAAATATTGACATACCAGGACACGGTCGATATAATTTCTGTATGCTCGCACATACTAAGATACTCAAAGCCACGGTCAAGGTGTCACCGAAGTTTCAAATCGTGATTCCGAAGGCGCTTCGAGAAGAGTTGAAAATCGAGCCGGGGCAAGAACTATTCATGTATGTCTATGAGGGCAAACTACATATGGATCTTCCCCGCCCGATCACGGAACTCCGCGGAATCGTAAAGGGCATGAAATGGAAAGACGATTATCGTGACCGCAATGACCGTTTCTGAGCTCTGGCTCATCGATTCTTCGGCTTGGTTGGAGTACTTGACGCAAGACACGGACGCTGCGAAGTTCGCTCCCTTCATCGAAAGTGACGCTCCAACGCTGGTTCCGACGATCGTCTTATACGAAGTAGTGAAAATCTTGCTTCGCGAGCGTGGGAAAACGGAGGCCGAACGCTTCATCTCCGCAGCGCTTCGCCGTATGGTTGTGCCCCTCGATGAAGACGTCGCATTGGCCGCGGCCGACGTCAGCAACACGACGAAATTGGCGATGGCGGACGCGATTATTTACGCGACAGCTCAAGCGCATCACGCGCAAGTTGTGACGGGTGATGGTGCGTTTCGCGGGCTCCCTGGCGTCATCATTCCTTGACGCGCCCAAGCGAATGATCCCATCGAATAAATTGAAGTGCCTGTCGCGTGCACCCTCTTGCCTTGACCGGTCTTTCGCACACCAGTAAGCTAGTTGTTTCCAAAGAGGACAACGACTCTGCATGAGCGCTGAAACTATTCAAATCACACTGCCCGATGGCGCGACGCGCGAAGTTCCGCGCGGAACCACTTCAGCGCAGATCGCGCAGCAAATATCGCCGCGCCTGGCGAAGGAAGCTCTGGTGGCGCGCGCGGACGGCGAATTGGTTGACCTGGCGCGTCCGCTCGAGAGCGACACAAAGATCGCCATCCTCACGGCGAAAGATCCCGACGCGGTGCAAGTGTTTCGCCATTCCGCGGCGCATCTGCTTGCCGCAGCAGTCCTCGAGCTCTACCCCAACGTAAAGCTCGGCATCGGCCCGCCGATCGAAAATGGGTTTTTCTACGAGTTCGTGCGCGAAGAGCCTTTCACTCAAGACGATCTGGAAAAAATCGAAGTGAAGATGCGCGAACTGGCCGCGAAGGACGTTCCCAACGAGCGCAAGCTGATTCCGAAACCGGAAGCTCTGGAGCTCTATCGCAAAAGCAACCAGGAATTTAAGTGTGAACTTGTAGACGAAAAAGCGACGGAGCCGATGGTGTCGTTCTACACCACCGGGAAGTTTATTGATTTCTGCCGCGGCCCGCACATTCCTTCCACTGGCCGTATCAAGGCCTTCAAATTGATGAATGTCTCGGGGGCCTACTGGAAGGGCAAAGAAGGCAATCCGCAGATGCAGCGGATTTACGGCGCGTGCTTCATAGATCAAAAAGAACTCGACGAGTATCTGCACAAGCTCGAAGAAGCCAAGCGCCGCGACCATCGCCGCGTCGGTAAAGAGCTCGGGCTTTTCACGGTGAGCGACCAGGTAGGCTCGGGCCTGCCGCTGTGGCTGCCAAAGGGCGCGACGATTCGGCGTTTGCTGGAAGACTACATTCTCGAGCAGGAACGCCGCGCCGGTTATCAACACGTTTACACGCCAGATCTGGCGAAGGTGGACCTCTACGTTCGTTCAGGACATTGGGCTCACTATCACGAAGACATGTTCCCGCCGATGGATCTCGAAACCGAGCAGCTCGTGCTGCGGCCGATGAATTGTCCGCATCACATTCTCGTTTACGAATCCAAAAAACATAGCTATCGCGAACTGCCGGTGCGCATTGCGGAACTCGGCACGATGTACCGCTACGAACGGTCGGGCGTGCTCAGCGGTCTTAGTCGCGTCCGCGTCATGACGCTCAACGACGCGCACATTTTCTGCACTCCGGAACAAATCAAGGACGAATTCGCCGGTGTGATGAAGCTCGTCGAGCAGGCCTACCGCGATCTGGGCATCACGCAATATAGCTACCGTCTATCTTTGCGCGACAAGACCAACACCGAGAAATACGTCGCGAATGACGAGATGTGGGATTTAGCCGAGCGCGTTCTGCGAGAAGCGATGAATTCACTCGGCCTTCCGTACACCGAAGCGCCCGGTGAAGCAGCTTTCTATGGGCCGAAACTCGACATTCAACTGGCGGACGTGATGGGTCACCAGGAAACCTACTCCACGATTCAGATCGATTTCCATCTGCCGCATCAATTCGAATTGGGCTACGTCGGCGCGGACGGCCAGGAGCATCGGCCGGTAATGATCCACCGCGGCGTGATCAGCACGATGGAGCGGATGGTCTCGTATCTAATCGAGCTGTATGCCGGGGCATTCCCGGCGTGGCTCGCGCCGGTGCAGGCGATTGTGCTGCCGATTACGGAGCGTCAGAACGATTACGCGCGAGGGGTCTACCAGAAGCTTTTCGATGCCGGGTTTCGCGTGGAACTCGACGACCGCAACGAAAAGCTGCAAGCGAAAATCCGCGACGCGCAGCTTCAGAAAATTCCTTACATGCTGGTCATCGGCGGCAAGGAAGCGGAAGCCGGCTCCGTCTCGGTGCGCCACCGCTCGAAGGGCGACTTGGGCCCGCGACCCGTGGATCAGTTCAGCGCGGATCTGCAGCAGGAAGTTACCACGCGGGCGATTATCTAGGCTCCCCGCATAGGTGCAGCCTGTCCCGTGCGCCTAAATCCGTTGGAATCCGCTATTGCCGCTGGGCGGCAAACCCGTGCTATACTTTTTGGCCCGTCCCTCCCTGCGGGCATATTTACCTTGGGAGGTACGGCCAACGGGCTGCCAGCGCAGCTTTTCGGGCCCGGGAGGTGGGTTTATCGCAGAACGTGGTGGAGCTCCTGGCCTTCGGGTCAATGAAAGAATTCGTGCTCGTGAAGTTCGCGTAATTGACGATGCCGGTAACCAGCTTGGCGTGATGACGCTTTTCGACGCGATGAAACAGGCGCGTGAAGCGGGCTTGGACGTGGTGGAGATTTCCCCGAACGCGGTCCCGCCGGTCTGCAAGCTTGTGGATTACGGAAAGTTCCTCTACGAGCAAAGCAAAAAGGCTCACGAAGCAAAGAAAAACCAGAAGAGTTCGCATATTAAGGAAGTGAAGTTCCGGCCGTCCACCGCCGAGCACGATTACCAGGTGCGTAAGAATCAGATCATCCGGTTCCTAGGCGAAGGCTACAAAGTGAAGGCCATGATTTTTCATCGCGGCCGCGAAATGGCGCACCAGGACGTGGGCCGCAAAAAGATGGACCGTTTGATGAAGGATATTGTGGACCACGCGCAAGTGGAATTCGGGCCCAGGATGGAAGCAAACATCCTGCTCGCTCTGCTGGCGCCGAAAAAAGGTGCCGGCGCGGCGCCCTCCGCGCAGAAGAGCGCGGAAAGTCCGGCATAGAAAAAACGCACCGCCAAAATTGGCCGTGCCATTGGAAGCGAAGAGGGAATCGTGAAGAAGAACAAGAAAATGAAAGCCAAGACGCACCGCGGCGCCGCCAAGCGCTTCAAGATCACCTCCACCGGCAAAGTGATGCGCTGGCGGTCGGGTAAGCGGCACTTGCTCGGAACGAAGAAGCCTCGCCGCATGCGAAGGCTTCTCAATAAAGTTCAGGTGAATCCCGCCGACGTGAAGAACGTGCGTCTGGCGTTGCCGTACGGCCTGTAGCACGATTTAGATTTTTTTCGCGCCGGGCAGAGCGTAACGGGTGCCTGCCGGCCGGATGTTCCGCCCGCCGCCAGTGATGGCGAGCTAGGGTGGGGCAAAATTGCAGTTCTACGAGACAAACCCGTCCTGCTGCTCGCGCATTTCTGCGGGCGGCTGGCCGCGTTTGTCTCCTCATTTGATTTTCGAAGCGCCACCGAAGCCGATTGCGACGTAGGGGTACGGCACGCCGTGTCCGGTTGTGATTTGCCTTTGTTGCGCCACAGGAGAAGAGAACCATGCCTCGAGTTAAACGTGGAACCAAACGCCGCGCCCGCCGCAAAAAACTGCTGAAGCACGCCAAGGGATTTTTCCTTACCAAGGGAAAGCTCTACCGCTCGGCGAAAGAAGCAGTGAACCGTTCGCTGCGCTATACCTATCGCGACCGCCGCGTGCGCAAACGCGATTACCGCACGCTGTGGATTCAGCGCATCGGCGCGGCCGCGCGCAACAACGGCACCACTTACAGCCAGTTAATTCATGCGCTGAAGGCCGGCGGCATTGATCTGGACCGCAAAATTCTGGCGGACATGGCCGTGCACGACGCCGAAGGATTTACCGCGCTGGTCGGCTCGGTGAAGCAGCACATGCCGAAGCCTTCGCCGGCGCAAGAGCACGCGGCGAAGCATCAGCCAGTGCGGCATCATCTGGAAGGATAATTCGCGCGGGACAGGCATCGCGGCTCGGCGACGACTGGTGCGATGGCGGTAACGCGCAGAGCCGGCGTCCTGCCGGCTCTTCGCACTTCGAACGATAACGTTTTCCTTCGCGGATAAT
Organism: uncultured Acidobacteriota bacterium; assembly: GCA_963740695.1. GTDB lineage: Bacteria > Acidobacteriota > Terriglobia > Acidiferrales > UBA7541 > Palsa-295. The sequence goes on along the minus strand of CAVUFU010000012.1, from coordinate 232,807 downwards.
TTGGCGGTGGTTTTGTAGGGGCGGGTCTGAGACCCGCCCCTACGGTTGAAAACTTTCTCACCATGACGACGAGCGATCCCACGACGCAAACGCTGGCGCAGATTGGTGCGACAAGCGCCGAAGCCGTATCCTCGCAGTTTGCAGAAATCCGCCGAAGATTCGACGAACAGGCCGCCGTTCACTCTTCTGATCCGGAGAGCTGGCGGACATTCGTGGTTATGTGGACCGGCCGGAAATCGGGTGTCCTTTCGCAGATCACGGACAATTGGCTCAAACCTGCGACGCCGGAATTGAAGCGCGTTGTGGGACAGGAATTGAACCAGCTCAAGAGTCACGTTGAATCGGTGCTGGCCGAGCGACAAAAGATCATCGAACGAAGTGCTGAAGCAGCAGCATCCGCACGCGAAAAAATTGATCTGTCGCTGCCCGGCATCGAGCGCGCCATCGGCACGCGCCACTTGATTCGGCAAACCTACGAAGAACTTCTGCGCATTTTCGCCGCGATCGGATTCAGCGTGGTGGAAGGCCCGGAAATCGAAACGCCTTATTACAATTTCGAAGCCCTGAATATTCCCGAGCATCATCCCGCGCGCGACAATATGGACACGTTCTATATCGAAGGCGCGCGCGCGTCGCATCTGCTGCGCACGCACACTTCCCCGATGCAGATTCGCACGATGGAAAAGCAACCGCCGCCGGTGCGCATCTTGGTGCCCGGCAAAGTCTATCGCCGCGACAATCCCGATGCGACGCACGGCTACATGTTCCATCAGATCGAAGGCCTCGCGGTGGATACGGACATCACTTTCTGCGATTTCAAAGGTACCGTGGATTATTTCGCGCGCGAATTTCTCGGTCCAAAGACAAAAACGCGCCTGCGCCCGAGTTATTTCCCGTTCACCGAGCCTTCCGCGGAAGTGGACGCGACCTGCCATGTCTGCGGCGGCTCGGGGTGCCGGGTCTGCAAACAATCCGGCTGGATCGAGTTGTTTGGCGCCGGGATGGTGAACCCGGCGGTGTATGGTTTCGTGAAATACGATCCCGAAAAGCTTTCGGGTTTTGCTTTCGGAATGGGCGTGGACCGCTTGGCCATGATGAAGTACGGCGTAACGGAAGTGCCGCTGCTGTTCCAGAACGACGTGCGCTTTCTGAAACAATTTCCATGAGGTCCGTAGGGGCACGGCATGTCGAAGATCCGCCGTAGGAGGACCGTACCCGCTGTTTGAACGTCCGAACACGAGAACAATATGAAGGTCGTCTACAACTGGCTGAAACAATTCGTGGACGTCACCGCATCGCCCGCCGATCTACGCGCGCGGCTTTCGCTCGCCGGGATCGCCGTGGATTCGATCGAGGAGACCGCCGCCGGACCGGTGCTCGATGCGGAAGTCACCGCGAATCGCCCTGACTGTCTCGGTCACCTGGGAATCGCGCGTGAAGTAGCCGCGATTTACCGGCTGCCGCTGAAGCCATTGCATCCGAAGCTCAAAGAGTCTGCGGAAAAAGCCGTTGACGCGGCTCGCGTCGAAATCCAAGCGCCCGAACTTTGCGGCCGCTTCACCGCGCGCGTACTGCGCGGCGTGAAAGTGCAGCCTTCTCCCGACTGGCTGCGCCAGGGCCTGGAGGCCATCGGCGAGAAATCCATCAACAATGTGGTGGATGTGACGAACTACGTGATGTTCGAGCTGGGCCATCCGCTACACGCCTACGATTTCGATACGCTGGCCGAAAAACGGATCGTCGTGCGCCGCGCCAAGCCCGGCGAAAAAATCCGCACGCTCGATGGCGCCGAGCGCACGTTCACAAAAGACATGTGCGTGATCGCGGACGCCGCTCGCGCGATCGGAATCGGCGGCGTGATGGGCGGCGCGGAGACGGAAATTTCTTTCAGCACGCGGAATATTCTGCTCGAGTGCGCCTGGTTCGATCCCATCGCCGTGCGCCGCGCGTCGAAGGCGCTCGGCTTGCGTTCGGAAGCTTCTTATCGCTTCGAACGCGGCGCTGATCCCGAGATGGCCGAACTGGCCTCGCGCCGCGCCGCGGAATTGATTCAACAACTGGCCGGCGGCGAGATTCTAGCGGGCGTTGTGGATATTTATCCCCATCGCGAACCGGAAAAGAACATCGAACTTTCGCGCAAGGAATTGCTGCGCGTGATGGGCGCGGACGTACCGGACCGCGACATCGAGGCGATTTTGAGCGCGCTCGGATTTCACCCCGTGCGCGTGGACGTCAATCGCGGCAGCGATGGTTCGCTCGCGGCGATTTGGGAATGCCGGCAAGTTTCCTGGCGGCAGGATGTGACGCGCGGAATTGACCTGATCGAGGAAGTCGCGCGGCAGTACGGCTATGACAAGTTTCCGCCGCGATTACCGCCTGCGAAACTCCCGGCGCACCGTTTGCCGCACGCCGAAGCGCAAGACCGGCTGCGCGAACGAATCATCGCGCTCGGCTATCAGGAAATCGTGGAGATTCCGATCGTGGATACACAGCGCAACGAGCTTTTCCGGCCGGAAAATCTCGCGCCCGCGGTGATCGGCAATCCCCTCGCCGAAGATGCATCGGTGATGCGTTCGACGGGAATCGTCAGCATGGTGCGTGCGATCGAATGGAACCTGAATCACGGCCAGCGCAATTTGCGCCTATTCGAAATCGGCAAGACGTACGAACTGCGCGACGGCGAACCAGTCGAGACGCCGGTTCTGACGATCGGTGCAACCGGTCTTGCGCGCGAAAAAACAATCCATGAACCGGCGCGTGAGTACGACTTTGCGGATCTAAAGGGCGATCTCGAAAACCTCGGCGCGCTCGCCGGCCATTTCGTGTGGCAACCGGGCACTACAGGCTGGCTCACCGCTGCACGATCAGCGGACGTCTGCATCCTTGACGGTTCAATTTCTGGCGGGTTGCGGCGTTACACGAATCGCACGATCGGTATAATGGGGCAACTGGCGCACCGCGTTGCGGATCAACTGAAGCTTCGGCAGGACGTGTTTCTCGCGGAATTGAAGCTCGATCCCGTTCTAGATAAAACTGAAAACTGGCAGTCATCGTTACGATTTCGGCCGCTACCGCGTTTTCCCGCAGTCGAGCGCGATTTTTCGCTCGTGCTTGCCGACGGCGTCACGTTCGCGCAGGTCGAGCACACGATCCGCTTGCTCAATATCCCTGAAGTCGAGACGATCGAAGCGGCCGATCTCTTCCGTGGCGGCCAAATTCCAGCAGGCAAGTTCTCGCTCATGATCCGCGTGAAGTTTCAAAGCGCGGAGGCCACCTTCACCGACGCACAGCTCAACGACTTCTCCGCGCGCATCGTCAACGCGCTCCAGGAGAAGTTGGGCGCAACTCTTCGCGCGAGCTGACATCGCGCGTTCAGCCCGTTGCGGAAAAGTCAAAATTCCAAGAGCCGGCGAGGCGTCCTGTCGTCGAGAACTGCGGACTCAGCACAAGCCGCCACTACGCATTACCTCCTGCCACAAGCCCGTTGCACGCAAACGAACAATCGCCCACAATAGCCGTGGCTCAGCGGGAGTGGACCGTGAAAATCGAGATTTACGATCAGATTTACAACGTCAACGCGGACGGCAACGAGGATTATCTGCGAGAGCTAGCGGCTTACGTGGACGGCAAGATGCGCTCAGTGGCCGACGCGACGCACATGGTGGATTCGCTGAAAGTGGCCGTCCTGGCTGCGCTCAATATCGCCGACGAAAGCTTCGCCATGCGCAAACGCCAGCAGGAAATCGAAGGTCCGCTGCGCAAGCGCGTGGAAAAATGCGTCTCCATGGTGGAAAAGGCGCTCGAGCAGACGAACTAGCCGCCCGCCCGGACTCGGATTTCGCCCGCTGAAGGCGAGCGCAGCCGCGCCGCCAAGCGTGTATCAGTGCGGCGTGCCATTCAGCACAACCCGTTGGCGCTGAGCGACATCTCTTATATGATGCTGATGTGGTGCTGTAACTAGCCTTGCTCGAGTGCCAAACAAAAAGCCAATCCGCCGTCTGCTGATTCCGATCGTGGTTCTCGCTGCGTTGGTGGTGGCGATGACCATGGGGACTCTGTGGCACAACCATGCGGGCTCATCCGAAGCAAACTGTTCGATCTGCCACATCAGCCACCAGCCGGTTGACCATCCGGTCGTAAGCTATCGCGAGCCTTGTCTGGCCCAGGTAGACACCCAACCAGAGCCTGAGGAACCTGCGTTCACGCTCGGCCTGGTTACTCCACGTCTTCCCGCACGCGCACCGCCTTCGGTCTAACCTTCAATTTATCCTGTGCCGGTCGCGGCACACACCGGCCCACTCTTTTTTCCGTTGAGGTTGAAGACTATGTGCACACGAATTGTTCCATTTGCGGCATTTGCTGTGATCCTCGCCCTTTCCACGGCCGCCTCCGCGCAAAACGCGGCCGGCCCGGCGCAGGCGCCACAGCAATCACAGCCCGCACAAACTTCTTCACCGCAGAGCTCGCCGCAAAACGTGCCATCGGGGCAGGCCCACGGTGCCGTGCGCATTTCGCTCGATCAAGCCATTCAGATGGCGCTGCAGAACAATCACACCCTGAAAGCTGCGCGCACTACCATCCAACAGAACGAAGCGCAAGAAATCACCGCCAATCTGCGGCCGAATCCCGTGCTGACTGCGGATGCGCAATTCATCCCGATTTTCCAGCCCAATGAATTCAACGCCGACTACATCAACACCGTCGCGCAATTTGATTTGGGCATTTCGTATCTTTTCGAGCGCGGCAAGAAGCGCCAGCACCGCCTGCAGGCTGCGCAAGACGCCACCGCGCAGACAAAATCCACCGTCGCAGACAACGAACGAACACTGACGTTCAACGTGGCGTCTCAATTTTTTTCGGTGCAGCTCGCGGAATCCACTCTCGACCTCGCCTTGCAGGATATGAAGAGTTTTCAGAACACGGTGGACATCAGCCAAGCGCGTTATAACGCGGGGGATATCAGCGAAGGTGACTACCTGAAGATCAAGCTGCAGTTGCTGCAGTTTCAAAGCGACGTCGCCCAGGCGCAACTCGCGAAGACGCAAGCCCTCGTCGGCCTCCGGCAATTTCTGGGGTACCAGAGCGTTCCAGAAGATTTTGACGTCGCCGGCGATTTCGAGTACAAGCCCGTGACGCTCAAGCTGGAAGATTTGCAGCAGCTCGCGTTGCAGAGCCGGCCGGATTTTCGCGCCGCGCAGCAGGGCGTCACCGCCGCCAAGAGCCAGTACGACCTGGCCAAAGCGAACGGCAAGGTGGACGTCACCGGCACATTCAATTACGACCACGTCAGCGATGCCAATACCGGCTCTTTCTTCGGCAGCTTCCAGATTCCGATATTCAATCGCAATCAGGGCGAAATAGCGCGCACCAATTACGCGATCAACCAGGCGCAGGAACTGGAGCTTGCCGCAAGCGATCAGGTCCTGAGCGATGTGCTCACGGCTTACGAAGGCGTGCGCGATAACGACCAGGTGGTTTCGCTGTACGTCGGCGGCTATCTCAACGTCGCGCAGCAATCGCGCGATATCACGGAATATTCCTACAAGCGCGGCGCCGCTAGCCTGCTCGATTTTCTGGATGCCGAGCGCAGTTATCGCGCCACGCAATTGGCGTACCGCCAGTCGCTCGCATCGTACCTCACCGCAGTCGAGCAACTCCGCGAAGCTGTGGGAACCAGGAGTCTGCCATGAGCTCACGTTGCATCACGCATGTTTTGGCCCGACGGGCAAGCTGCGCTTTTTTTCTCGCAGCGGCCGCGCTGTGCGTCGCCGGCTGCAACTCGGGAGAAAGCGCCGGGCAGATGACATCGTTCAGCGGCAAGGAAGCCAAAAGCGCTGAAGCCGAGCTTTTCACGATTCCGCAAGAGCAGATGTCCCACGTGCAAGTCGTGACCGTCGAACCGACGAAACTGGCGCGCGTGCTGCGCCTCACCGGCGCGGTCGCCTACAACGCCTTCAACACCACGCCTGTGATCACGCAAGTCGGCGGACCGGTCAGCCGAATCCTGGTCGTGCCGGGCGAGCGCGTAAAACTGGGCCAGCCTTTGCTCGACGTGAGCAGTCCCGACTACTCGCTGCTCTTCGCGGCGTATTTGAAAGCGCGAGATTCGTTTCGAGTCGCGGATAAGAATTACGCCCGCGCGCAGGACCTTTACGCCCATCACGCCATCGCGGAGCGCGATTTGCTGCAAGCGGAATCCGATCGCAATCAGGCCCAAGCGGATTTGAATGCCTCGCTTCTGGGTCTGAAAATCCTCGGCATTCCGAAGCCGGAAGACTTGGAGAAGGCTCCTTCGTCGGCCGAGATTCCGCTGCTTGCTCCCATCGGCGGAGAAATTGTGGAGCGCGACGTCGCGCCAGGGCAACTGCTGCAAGCCGGCACCACGCAAGCTTTCATCATTTCGAATATGAGCACGGTGTGGGTGCTCGCGAATATCTATCAGGGCGATATGGCGCAGGTGAAAATCGGCGACGAAGTGACGGTCCAAACGGATTCCTACCCCGATAAATTCCACGGAACAATTTCGTTTATCTCGCCCGCCGTGGATCCCAATACCAGAACGCTGCAAGCGCGCATCGTCGTGGACAATCCCGGCGAAAAATTGAAGAACAATATGTACGTCGTCGCTACTGTGAACGCGGGGATTGAACAGAACGCGATTGCCGTACCCGATGCTTCCGTGCTGCGCAATGACGAGAACCAGCCGTTCGTCTACGTGGCCACTGGCTCGAACCAATTTGCGCGCAGGTCGGTCGAAATCGGCCAGAGCGAAGCTGGAAAAACGCAGATTCTGAAGGGACTTTCGCCGGGCGACCGAGTCGTCGGCGACGGCAGCTTGTTCTTGCAGTTCGCCAATTCGTTTCAGCACTAACGCGACACGTTTAGATGATTCACAACATCGTCCAATTCGCGCTGCGCCAGCGGTTCCTGGTCCTGATGCTGGCGGTTTTCCTGATCATCGCGGGGTCTATTTCTTTCCAGCGTATGCCCGTGGACGCCTACCCCGATCTTTCGCCTCCCATGGTGGAGGTGATCACGCAGTGGCCCGGGCACGCCGCGGAAGAAGTGGAACGCCTGGTCACGCTGCCGACCGAAGTGGAAATGAATGGCGTGCCGAAAATGCTGATACAGCGTTCGATTTCGCTGTACGGCCTTTCGGATGTGATTCTGACGTTCGACGAAGACACCGATGACTATTTCGCCCGCCAAATAGTATTTCAGCGATTGAGCGAGGTGACTTATCCCACTGGAGTGACCCCCTCGCTCGCGCCGCTTTCCAGCCCGTCCGGGCTCGTCTACCGCTACGTCCTGATAAGTCCCGATCGCACACCGCAGGAACTGAAAACTTTCGAAGATTGGGTGATCGAGCGCGCCTATAAACAAGTGCGCGGCGTCGCCGACGATTCCGGATTCGGCGGCACCGTAATGCAGTATCAGGTGCTGCTCGATCCCGCGCGGCTTTACGGATATCACATCACTGTCCCGCAGGTGATTCAGCAACTCTCGGTGAACAACGCCAATACCGGCGGCGGATTTTATTCCCAAGGCGGCCAATTTTATTACGTCCGTGGTCTGGGCTTGATCAAAGACGAGCAGGACATCGGCAGCGTCATCATCGGCTCACAGAATGGCGTGCCGGTCCGCGTTCGCGATGTAGCAAACGTAGAGATCGGTCACGCGCCGCGCCTCGGTGAATTTGGCTTCAACAAAAATGATGATGCTGTGGAAGGCGTCATCATGATGCTGCGCGGCGACCAGACGCAAAATGTCTTGAAAGGAGTGGAAGAAAAAACCAAGGAGCTTAACGAGCACATCCTGCCGCCGGATGTGAAAGTCCTGCCATTCTACGATCGCAGCGATCTGGTGGCGCTGACCATCAAGACCGTGGAAGACAATATGCTCCTCGGGATGACCCTGGTCCTGATCGTGCTGATTTTCTTTTTGGTCAGCGTGCGCGCCGCGGTGATCGTCGCGCTCACGATTCCGCTGGCTCTGCTCTTTTCGTTTATTTTTCTGCACGCGCGTGGCGTGGCCGCGAATCTCCTCTCCATCGGCGCCATAGATTTCGGCATCATTATTGACGGCACGCTGGTGATGGTTGAAAACATCTACCGCGAGCTGGGACTGCGCGAAGGCCAGCAATACGATCTGAACGAGGTGATTCTTGCGGCCGCCAGGGACGTGGACCGCCCTATCTTTTATTCCGTCGCCGTAATCATCGCCGGATACATTCCCATTTACGTGCTCAGCGGGCCGTCAGGAAAATTGTTTCATCCGATGGCAGACACCATGTCCATCGCGCTGATCGGAGCCTTGATCCTCACTCTCACTTTTGTTCCGGTCATGTGCTCGTACTGGTTCAAGCAGGGCGTGCGCGAGCGGGTGAATAAGCCATTCGAATGGGTGCGAACGCGCTACGCCGGATATCTCACCTGGTGCCTCGACAATCCCAAGATCACCATGGCCGTGGCGACGCTCATTTTCGGCGCCGCCCTTTTGCTGATTCCCTTCATCGGCGGTGAATTCATGCCGCATCTGGACGAAGGCGCGCTGTGGGTCCGCGCCACCATGCCGTACACCATCTCCTACGAAGAGGCCAGCAAGATCGCGCCGCAGATCCGGGACATCCTCAGCAACTATCCTCAAGTCACCGAAGTTGGCTCGGAACTCGGCCGCCCCGATGACGGCACCGATCCCACCGGCTTCTTCAATTGCGAATTCTACGTGGGTCTGAAGCCGTACAAGAATGCCACCTGGAAAACTGGGAAATTCCACACCAAACCCGAACTCATCGCAGACATTCAGAAACATCTGGACGCCTATCCCGGAATTATTTTTAACTATACGCAGCCGGCGGAAGACGCCGTGGACGAAGCGCTCACCGGCCTGAAGAGCGCGCTGGCGGTGAAGATTTACGGGCCGGACCTGAACGTCCTGCAGGAAAAAGCGCTGGACATCAAGCGGCGGCTGGCGCAAGTGCCGGGCTTCACGGAACTCACCGTGGTGCGCGAGCTGGGCCAGCCCAGCCTTATCGTGCAAGTGGATCGCGACAAGATCGCGCGCTACGGCGTGAACGTGGCCGACGTGGAGGCCGTGGTGCAAGCGGCGATTGGCGGCCAAGCCGCGACCCAGGTGATCCAGGGCGAGAAATTGTTCGACCTGGTCGTGCGCATGAAGCCCGAATTCCGCGAGAACGCCCAAGAGATCGGTAATCTGCTGGTGGGGACGCCGACCGGGCAGCAGATTCCCCTCAGCGAGCTTTCGGACATCCGCGAGGCGAATGGCGCCTCCTTCATTTATCGCGAAAATAATTCGCGCTACATCGGCGTGCAGTACAGCATCGAGGGACGTGATCTCGCGGGCGCGGTGCACGACGGACAGAAAGCCATTGCCGACGTCGAAAGGTCGCTGCCGGCCGGTTACCGCTTGAGCTGGGGCGGCGAGTACAGCGAGTTCGTTGAAGCGAAGCAACAGATGATGATCATCGGCCCGATGGCCGTGCTGCTGATTTTCATGATTCTTTTCGCGCTTTACGGCAATTTTAAATTCCCAGTCACGATCGCTCTCGGCGTGGTGATGACGGAACCGGTCGGCGCGCTCATCGCTCTGAAGCTCACGCACACCCCGTTCAGCGTCTCTTCCGTGCTCGGTCTTCTCGCCCTGATGGGGGTTTCCGTGGAGACCGCCGTAATTCTCGTCTCGTACATCAATAAGCTGCGGCTGGAAAACAAAGATATCCGCACCGCCACGCGTGAAGCGTCTCTGCTGCGCCTCCGCCCGATCATGATGACGGCTCTGGTCGCCTGCCTCGGGTTGCTGCCCGCCGCGCTTTCCACCGGCATTGGCTCCGATACGCAAAAGCCCTTTGCGATTGTGATCGTCGCCGGTCTCATTTCGCGTCTGGTCTTAGGATTCTTCGTGAACCCGGTGCTCTACGAAATGGTCGCGCGGGAAGGCGATGTGTTGCAGGTGTAATTCAGAGGCACGGATAGGTATTGGCAGCCGGCTAGTTTCAATCGAGCGCGCAACGTCGCGTGCCACGTTTACGAGCCGGCCGGCATCTGAATATCGTTGTTGCTAGGAGTGAATTCGAGTCTGCTATGCGGAAGCAAATAGCCCTTCGACTGTTGGCGGTGGCCCTGATTCTCGCCGTGGGCGCCTTTTCCGTCCAGGCGGCCGGACACTGGCATGGGCACTCTTCCGATGAACAGCATTGCCAGATTTGCCATGTTGGCCATGCCGCAGTACCACAGCCCACGGCGCAGATGGGGATGCAATCGCCCGTTGCCGTGGCGAGATTTGCCGTCGCCGATAATCAGAAGTTAGCTCTCGATCCGGTTTGTAGCCATCGAATTCCCCGTGCTCCCCCTGTTTAACCTGAACCTCCCTCAATAGTTATTTCCCATGCACTCACCGCGATCGTCGCGGCGGATGCCATTTTTCCACGTTCATCCGAGCTACCGGCCCATTCGGCGCCGGGGGCCGCAATTTATAAGGGGAGATCTATTTCATGCGATTCGCGAGAGCTTTTCTTGGGATGTTATTCTTACTCGTCGCAACGTTCTTAGCCGCGCCCGCTGACTTCGCGCAGGTCGGAAACTCAGGCAATGTTACCGGAAGCGTAACGGACCCTTCCGGAGCTGTCGTCGCAGGCGCCACCGTCACCATCCACAACCCGGTCAGCGAATACGAGCGCTCGGCCACAACCGATAGTTCTGGCAATTTCAATTTCCCGAACGTGCCGTTCAATCCCTATCACCTGTCCGTAACGGCCCAGGGGTTCGGCCCTTACGCTCAGGACATTGACGTTCGCTCCTCGGTGCCTCTCTCGGTGAAAATCAGCCTGACCGTCGCCGGCAGCTCCAGCACCGTGACCGTCGAAGGTGGCGGCGACTTGCTCGAGAATGAGCCGACCTACCACACCGACGTGGACCGCGCCCTGTTCGATAAACTGCCTTTGGAAAGCGCCTCTTCGTCGGTCAGCTCGTTGGTCACCCTCTCCACCCCCGGAGTAGCCGCCGATTCCAACGGGCTGTTCCACGGTCTCGGAGATCACGCCGAGAACTCCTTCTCTGTAGACGGCCAGCCGATCACCGATCAACAAAGCAAGGTCTTCTCGAATCAGATCCCCATTGATTCGGTCCAATCGCTGGAAGTCATTTCCGGCGCACCGCCGGCGGAATTTGGCGACAAGACGAGCTTGGTCATCAAGGTCACCACGCGCTCCGGCCAAGGCGTTACCACGCCTCACGGCAGCATCTTCGCTTCTTACGGCGCGTTCGGTACCGCGAACGCGGGTTTTGACCTAGCCTATGGCGGCGAAAAGTGGGGAAATTTCATCGCCGCCAGTGGTTTGAACAGCGGCCGGTTTCTCGACGGACCGGAATTCACCGTGATGCACGATAAAGGCAACGAAGAAAATGTATTCGATCGCGTGGATTACCAGCTCACCACCGCGGACTCGATCCACTTCAACTTCCAATACACGCGTTCCTGGTTCCAAACGCCCAATTCGTTCGACGCACAATACGCTTCGCCGTGGTTTGGCGTGGTGGTTGACAATGGCGGCCTGGGCCCTGACGGCAATCCCGTGGGCCCCACCGACCAGCGCTCTAAAATTGGAACCTACAACGTGGCACCGACCTGGACGCATTTGATTAATTCCTCGACGGTGCTCACCTTCGGTGCCTTCGTCCGCCGCGATCAGTTCAACTACTACGGCAGCGACAACCCGTTCGCCGATCTTGGTCCCTCGAATCTTCAACAGGAGTCCGCCAGTCAATACCGGACGCTCACTAACGCCGGCATTCACTCCGAACTTTCCTACGTGAAAGGCATCCACAACATCAAGGCTGGAGTCACGTACGAGCAGACATTTCTCACCGAGCATGACACCTTCGGAATTGTGGACCCCACATTGAATGCCGTGTGCCTCAATGCCGATGGCTCCCCGTACACGAATCCGGCCGTGACGGATCAGGCGCAATGCACCGGAACCCTGCAGCCAAACCTCGGGCAGGGATCCGTCGGAGCGTTCGTACCAATTCTTGGTTGCATTGACTTGACCAGGACCGCCGCCCTGCCGACGAGCGACGGCTGTCCGGCGGGCCAAACCACGAGTGCTCAATACCTATATCCGGGCCATACGGACGTGAAACAGCTCGCGCTCTACGTCGAAGATTCGATCACTTGGAAAAATTGGGCGTTTAACCTGGGAATTCGCGGCGACATTTATAATGGTATCTCGAAAGCGACTCAGGCGGAGCCTCGCCTGGGAATCGCCTACAACATCAAGCCCACCAACACGGTCCTGCGAGTTTCGTACGCGCGAACGCTGGAGACTCCCTTCAACGAAAATCTGGTGCTCTCCAGCGTCGGATGTCTGAACCCTATCGTCGGTGCGCTGTTCTTAGCCGAGGGCGAAGGTTGCAGCTCCAGCACTTCCACCCCCCTCGCACCCGGCTTTCGCAATGAGTTTCACGCCGGCCTGCAACAGGCCTTCGGAAAATACCTGGTCATTGACGGTGAATACATCTGGAAGTACACCCACAACGCTTACGACTTCAGCATTCTGGGCGCCACGCCGATCACTTTTCCGATCGAGTGGAACAATTCGAAGATTCCCGGCTTTGCCATTCGCGCCAGCGTTCCGGATTACCACGGTCTCACCGCGTTTGTAGTCATGTCCGGAGTTGCTGCTCGATTCTTCACCCCGCAAATTGGCGGCGTAGGCGCGGTGCCCATCACGCCGGGAAGCTTCAGTCCGTTTCGCATTGATCACGACGAACATTTCAACCAAACCACGCACCTGCAATACCAGCCGAAGAAATTGTGGCCGTGGATTGGTTTCAACTGGCGCTACGACAGCGGTCTGGTCGCCGGTCCGGTTCCCTGCGATGGCGGAAACTGCGCCGGTACGCAGATGCCCGGCTTCGTAGACGTGTCCGGCCTCTCGCCGGATCAACAATTCCAAGCCGGACTTTCCTGCGGGGGCGTGTTCGCCACTCCACCGAGTCCGTCGAATCCAACCGGCACGCCGATCATTGCATCGGGCTTGTGCCCGTCATCGCAATACACTTCCAAGTTCCTGAAGATTCCCGCTCCCGGGACCGAGGATGACGACCACAATCCGCCGCGCGTCGCTGCCCGCAATTTGTTCGATCTGGCACTCGGTGACGACAACATTTTCCGCGGCGACCGTTACAAATGGAGTCTCCGCCTTACCGCAATCAACATCACGAACAAAGACGCCGTATACAACTTCCTGTCAACGTTCAGCGGCACGCACTACGTGACGCCGCGCGCGTTCACTGCGGAAGTCGGCTTCCACTTCTAAGCGGACCCGCAAACGGGCGGAGGTGGCTCTTAGAGGCCGCCTCCGCTCCATTTCATTCCTGCTGGAAAACGCCCGATCCGGTCGGCCGAGCTGTTACAGAAGTTTCACACCAGTCCAGTTGACAATCAGTTTCAACTAAAATAACGTGCTGCCAGTTGACAGCTACTATCAACTGAAACGAGGCTGCACCCAAATGGTTTTTGCTGCATTCGGTCGTTCTAAGCTGCTTCTCCGCCGTATTTCCACGCGCGCTGCTGTCGTTGCTGCTCTACCGCTTCTGGTTGCGAGCTGTGCGCTACTTGGCGGCGCTCGCGCTGCGGCGGCTCAAGAAACTCCTTACTTCGTCACCTACTCGCATCATCTGGAAGAGCCCGGCAACCTGGAGATCGAATTGAGTTCGATTTATGGAACCCAGAAGCAGGGCAACGACTTCATCGCTCCGTGGGTCGAATTCGAATACGGCGCGAAAGCATGGTGGACCACCGAGTTCTATCTCGATTGGCAGGGAACTTTTCACGACACCGCGCTCTTTACCGGCTTTCGCTGGGAAAATCGGTTTCGCCCGCTGATGAGCGAACATTGGATCAACCCGGTGCTCTACGTCGAGTACGAAAACACCGATGGCGCCGATAAGACGATGATCGAAGTGGTCGGCTTCGACAACCAGGCCGATCACGCCGTTCCAAACTCCATCGCCCAGCAAGAGCATCAGCACGAGCTCGAAACGAAGCTGATTCTCTCAAGTGACTACAAAGGCTGGAATATCTCGGAGAATTTCATAGGCGAGAAGAATCTGGGTCACGATCCATGGGAGTTCGGCTATGCCGTCGGCGCCAGCCGCCCGCTACGCCTTGCCGTCACACCGGACCCCTGCAATTTCTGCCGCGAAAATTTCCTGGTGGGCGCGGAAATTTATGGCGGGCTGGGGACTTCGTGGAATGCCACGCTCTCCGGCACGTCCCATTACGTCGCACCGATGGTCGGCTGGCAACTTCCCAGTGGCGCTTCGCTTCGAATTTCGCCAGGCTTCGGACTCAACGATGACAGCCACCGTTTCATCCTGCGCTGGGGCCTTTCCTACGAAATTGACGGCTTCGGCCACAAAGTAAGGAGCTTGTTCCGATGACGCGCTTCATCGCACCCATTTTCCTGCTGCTGGCTCTGGCATTTGCCGTCGTGGGCTCCGCGGACGAGCGCTACCACGCTCGGCCGACCGACGATCGCGGTGTGCTGCTGGCCATCGCGCGGGCGCCGCAAAAAACGCGCGGCTGGCCGAATCCGTATGAGGGCCAGCCCGACGCCGTACTCGCCGGCAAGAAACTTTTCGAGCAGCACTGCGCCGAATGTCATGGCTCGAACGCCCGTGGGCAGGGCCACGCCATGAACTTGCATCTTTCCGCCGTGCAAAATGCCACACCGGGCGAACTTGAATGGTTCCTGCGCAACGGCAATCTCTGGCGCGGCATGCCCTCGTGGTCGGGCCTGCCGGAGCAGCGCCGCTGGCAAATCGTCGCCTACCTCAAATCGTTGCGCCGCTGATTCCTGTTACAATTGACTGCGGAACCGGCCTGCGACGCAGGTGACGTCGCGATGGTCTTTTGAACCAACACTGGATCCCAGGGAGTCCGCGTCGTCCTGCCCTTGTGCACGTCCATTGGCTTCGGTCGGTGGATAGCCTGAAAGCAGGCGCAGGGCACCCACCTATTCGTGGGGTTCAGGACCTAGCAACGCACGGCGAAGTGGACCGCTCCGTAAATTTCGATCTCTCGCTGCCGAAAGGTTCAGAACACAAGTGAAAATTCTTTTTATCGGCGACATTGTCGGCTCGCCGGGCCGCAAAATTGTGCATGACCGCCTCGCGGACATCCTGACGCAGCGCGGCGTGGATCTATGCATCGCCAACGGCGAAAATTCCGCATCCGGCTTCGGAATTACCCCCCGCCTCGCCGAAGAACTTTTCGGTTCGGGCGTCGAAGTGATCACCGGCGGCAATCACATCTGGGACCGCAAGGAGATTTTCGATTTTTTCCCGCACGAACCGCGCCTGATTCGCCCCGCAAATTTCCCCAACGGCTCGCCGGGGAAAGGGCATTACGTCGGACAGGCGCACAATGGCGTTCCCTACGCCGTGCTGAATTTGCAGGGCCGCACTTTTATGACTCCGCTTGAGGATCCCTTTCGTGCGGCCGAGCGCGAACTCGCCGCGATTCCTCCGGATGTAGCCGTAATCATCGTGGACATGCACGCGGAGGCCACCTCCGAAAAGCAGGCGATGGGCTGGTTTCTCGACGGCAAAGTTTCCGCGGTGCTCGGCACTCACACGCACGTCGCGACTGCCGACAATCGCGTTCTGCCCGGCGGTACGGCCTATATCACGGACGTCGGCATGACCGGACCGCACGATTCCGTAATCGGCATGGAGAAAAAACCCATCGTGCAGCGCTTTCTCGATTCCATGCCCGCAAAATTCACCGTCGCGGAAGGCGACGTACAAATGAACACCGTACAAATTACGGTGGACGAAACCACCGGCCACGCCTCCGCCATCGAACGCGTCAATTTCCGTCTTGACTAGATAACGCCTCCTGACAAGCGAAGGTTCTTCCCGTGCCGGGGTGGTTCCGTGCGCTTTCCGATTCCGTCGCTTCAAACAACCGTTTCGTCCCTTAACTCATCTATATTTTTGGAACTTTTTGACCTCTTCGCCGTCAATACAACTATGCAGAGGCAGGCCATTTCGGGTGTGGGAGTGTCGCATGTTTCGCCGACTTGCAATTATGTCGTGGGGAACTTCTGCGCTGATTCTTGTTCTCGCCGCTCTTTCCGTTCCAGTTCCTGCTCGCGCTCAGGGTTTTGAGAGCGCCGTACTTTCCCGCGCGCGTGTGTTTCCGGAATTCAATTCAGGCGTAGTCGCCATGAAGCGCGACACCGCGGGCCATTACTACGTCCTGGCCACGCCGCCCAACGTGATCTGGATACTTGGCGCCGATGGCAAGCGCATCGGCCAAATTCCAGCTTCCGGCTCCGCTACTGCGAAGATTCAATACGCGGTTGATTTTGATTTGGCGCCAGATGGCCGCATTCTTGTCGCCGACCGCGCCGCGAACGCGGTTGAAATTTTTTCGCCGTCGGGCGCGCAGCTCGCAAAAATTTCGGTCTTCGCTCCTACCAGCGTCGTGGCGCTTCCCAATGACGAGTTCGCGGTCTCGACTCTGCGTTCCAAGCGTTTGGTCGAAGTTCGCGGCGATGACGGTAGTTTGATTCGCAGCTTCGGCGATCCCGCGGACGCGGGCGTGACCCCGGACCCGAAGCAATTGCAGAACCTCGGCAAAATCTCCGGCGATGGCACCGGCGACATCTTTTTTGCGTTCACTTCAATTCCGGATCCCACCGTTCGCAGATACGACCGCTATGGCTACGTCTCCAGCGAAGCCACCTTCAGCGCGGAAATGTACAACCCATCGCCCGCGCCAGCCCCCGACGATCGTGTTCAGGTTGGATTGAACTACAGTGAAACCAGTTTTGCGGATTCCTACAACACCTGGGTTGCCGTCGGCAATCACGGCGACATCTTTTTCGGCGGCGGATTATCACCCGGCCTGGGCGCGCACTTGGGCAACGGACCACAAACCGCGCAGTCCGCTAGCGAAAACATCCTCGCCACGGGGACGGCGACGGGTGTCGGCGGCGGAGGTCCCGGCGGCGCGGCCGGCGGTGGAATGATGTCCGCACAGGGATCGTTCGCACAGAATTCGTTGCAGCTTCATGTAGGAAACCGCAGGCCGCACCAGGGCTCCAGCAATTCGCAGGATTCCAATTCATCCAGCGACGATAGCGCGACAAAAAATTCGCTCAATGGCTCCTTGCTTCAGTTCAATTCCCAGGACTCGACTTCCGGGGACGCGCTTGATGGGAGCGATTCCGATGACGCGGACCAAACGAACGTTTCGCTCGCGCAGGCTCCGGGGCAAAGTACGGGCCGCGGTACTGGCGGGTTCGGTGGCCACGGCTTCGGGGGCGGCGGGTCTTCTGGCGCAGGCTTCGGACCGGGAGTATTTGGCTTCGGAGGTTTGGGACAAGCAGCAGCGTTCGGTGCAGGCGGTTTCGGGTCGCGCAACACTCCTCAGGGATTCGATGCACTTTTCACGCCCTCTGTCACCACCCCCGCGCCTGGCGCTGCTCCCATCACCGGCAGCGCGCCTCACGAGGGACCCGCAGGACGTTCCATCGAAAATCATTTTGGCGGAGCTCACGGCCGCTATGGCGAGGGCTTGTACAATTTAACGGGCACCGTGAAAGTGAATCTCGATCACACCGTGGCCTCCGCGGACGACAAACCCATCATCACCGCCGTCGGCGTGGATCCCGTCACGCAGGATATCTGGGCGGCCATCGGAAAAGTTCTGGTGCACTTCGACAAGAGCGGCAATTACCTCGGCGAATATTTCATCGCCACTCCGGAAGGCGCGCCACTGCGTGTGAGCGCCATTATCGTCGAGCCGGATCGTCTGCTCGTCGCATCCGATTCGCGAGGCGTATACGAATTTACCCGGTTCGATCGCAAGTCGTCGCGTGCTTCCGTGCGCGCAGCGGTTGCTCCGCAGCAGGCATCGCCGCAAAACGCTGCTCCGCGGTAGCTTTCGTAGAGCCTCGGCTCCGCCGCCCAGCCGCGCGCGCGTAAAATCTTCGAGCTGGTCTCCGCACATGCTTTGGAATTTCCTCGCTGCGTTTCGCGAAAAAATTTGTAATGCAAGAGAAATATTTGAATTTTTCGCTTGTGGAAAACCTGTGAATTATTTGTGGAGTGTGTGGACGGTACACCTTCAGTTTTCTCTTGCTACCTGCGTCGCGTTTAGGCAGAATCCCGCCTCGCGTCTCTGCTGCGCGTAAGACGCGACGACTCAATAGGTATTGCGACGCGGGGGCGCGTTGCCACAACTTCGTACCTGAAGCGCCAGACAAACATACACCTGCCGGGATCGGCGGGGTTTCCACAGCATTTCCACATCAGTGGAAATTGCGGCAAGGTTGATTTGCTCGATGAACCTTTGGGACAAGATTCTTCAGCACACGGAACGTCGCGTAAATCCTCATAGTTTCGCCACCTGGTTTCGTCCCACACGCTTCGAGCGTCTGGACGAAGACCGCCTGACCGTCCGTGTACCTAGCCGGCTCTTCTGCAAGCGCCTGACGGAAACTTACGGCCAACTCTTGCAAGCCGTGCTCACCGAGATCGGCAAACCGCAAGTCCAATTTGATTTTGTCTGCGCAGAAGCGGAACCGTTTCCCACTGCAAGTCCGAATGTGGCAGCGTCTTCGCAAACCAAACTGGATTTTGACGCGGTCGCGCATCAACTGAATCCGCGTTACACTTTCGACTCGTTCATCGTCGGCGCTTCCAACCAGTTCGCGCACGCCGCGGCCGTCGCTGTCGCCGAGCAGCCTTCCAAATCCTACAACCCACTCTTCCTGTACGGCGGTGTGGGACTTGGCAAAACTCACTTGATGCAGGCCATCGGCCATTCGCTTAAGCGGCGCAATCCCGCGATGCGCCTGACTTACATCAGCGCGGAAAAATTTACGAACGAGGTTATCTCCTCCATCCGCTTCGAGCGCATGGCCGCCTTCCGCGACCGCTTCCGCAACATGGACGTTCTGATGGTCGACGACATCCAGTTCATCGCCACCCGTGAGCGCACCCAGGAAGAATTCTTCCACACGTTCAACGCTCTCTACGACCAGCAGAAGCAGATTGTAATTTCTTCCGATTGCCCGCCCAAGGAAATCTCCTCCATCGAGGAGCGGCTGCGCTCCCGGTTCGAGTGGGGCTTGATCGCCGATATTCAGCCCCCTGATCTCGAAACGAAAATCGCGATTTTGCAGAAGAAAGCGGAGAGCGAACGCGTCCAAGTGCCTGACGACGTAGCGGAATATATCGCCCGCGCCATCAAGTCCAACATTCGCGAGCTCGAGGGCGCGCTCATTCGCCTCATGGCCTACGCCTCGCTCACCGGCGCCGACCTGAATCTCGCCACCGCCCAGCAAGTGCTCAAGAACATCATCGAGACGCAGGAGAAAAAGGTAACCATCGAGCAGATTCAGAAGCGCGTGGGTGAAGTTTTTGGTCTGCGCGCCCAGGATTTGAAAGTGCGCAGCAATTCCAAAGTGATTGCCTACCCGCGCCAGGTGGCCATGTTCATCGTGAAGCAACTCACCTCGGCGTCGCTTCCCGAAATCGGCAGGCAATTCGGCGGCAAACATCACACCACCGTGCTGCACTCGATCAACAAGATCGAAACCCTGCGCCACACCGATAAAGATTTGAACAAAACGATCAACAGGCTACTCGATTCTTTCGGCTAGACACAGAATCGGGTAGCCTCCCAGCCCTGCGCATTACCTGTGAACAAGGTGTGCACGCTTTGTGGATGTTTTCAAAATACGCTTCCAGCTCGGTGGTCCGGCAATCTTATCAACCGCGTCGCGTGGGTTTGCACAGCACACCAAACATCGCAACGCTTGCAGATGATTCAACTTGGAACGTTTTCCGCAGATTCCACAGATGCGGCGGCGACGGCGGTTTTCTTATATATTTATATAGATAAAGAAAAGCAGTACAGTAACCGCAGCAAAAATCAGCGCACACAACACGAGGATCGCCCGAGATGGAATTCAGTGTAAAACGATCGGACCTGCTGGACGAGCTGGAATTGACGCAAGGCGTCGTCGAGCGCAAGACCACCATTCCCATCCTCTCGAATCTGCTGGTGGAGGCCAAGGGCAGCCGCCTCACCATCACCGCCACCGATCTGGAACTGAGCATCCGCACTTCCTGCGACGCCAAAGTAAAAAAAGAAGGCGCCGGCACCATCCCCGCGAAAAAACTCTTCGAGCTGCTCCGCTTGCTGCCCGAAGGCGAAATCAAATTCAAGCTGCAGGAAAACCACTGGGTGCACATCACCAGCGACCGGCGCAATTACAAGCTGGTCGGCATGTCCAAGGACAATTTCCCCGCACTGCCGCCCTTTCCGCACGCGCTCATCAAAATTCCCGCAGCCCTGTTGGCCGACGCGATCGCCAAGACCACCTTCGCCATCTCGCTCGAAGAATCGCGTTACACGCTGAATGGCGCGCTGCTGGTCCTGAAGCCGGGCTCGCTCGCGATGGTTGCCACCGACGGCCACCGCCTCGCGATGGTAGAAAAAGATCACAAGTTCGAAGGCTTCAACAACGAAACGCGCGTCCTGATTCCCAAGAAAGCGATGACCGAAGTACAGCGGCTCGTAGGCAAATCAGGCGACGACGGCGAGATCGAATTCGGCCAGGACGAAAGCCACTTGTTTTTCCAGATCGGCCGCCGCCTGCTCACTTCGCGCAAACTTACCGGCCAGTTCCCAAATTACGAAGCCGTGCTGCCGCGCGACGCCAATAAAACGCTCGTCATCGAGCGCGGCGAATTGCAGGAAGCCCTCCGCCGCGTCGCGCAACTCGCCGACCAGCGCTCGCACGCGGTGAAATTCATGCTCTCAACGGAAGGCCTGGAAGTTTCATCCTCCAGCCCCGAATACGGCGAAGCCAAAGAAATCATCGAAAAAGAATTCAAAGGCGACACCATCGCCATCGGTTTCAACGCCCAATATCTCCTGGATTTTCTCGGCGCCGCCGCCGAAGGCCCCATCAGTTTCGAACTGAAAGACGAACAATCCGCAGGCCAACTCCGCCCCACAGGCGACGAAACCTCGCGCTACCGCTACGTAGTAATGCCCATGCGCATTTGATCGGGAGCGAATCGCGCGATCGCTGCGCAGCTATGCAACAACGCGTGAAAAATCAGCCGAAAGTGTGCCGTTTAGTTACCTTCTCGCCAGCCCTCGAACTAGCGCGATTTCCAGTCTTCCGTCCTCCCGTAAACCGTTGAATAAAAACACGATAAATTCATCCCCTCCTGCCAGTTTCGCCTTGTGAAAACTGCCTCGCAAGCGTAGAATTTCAGTGTTCAAGGATCCTCCTGAACGGCACTATATCCGGCCCGAAATTGCCTCGGTTTTGCTTGCCTGCGCCAGGGCAAATGAGGCCAGAATCGCAGCCGGATATCCCCTTTCCGCAGGGGAAAAACAACAAGCTCCGCCGCGTCTCCCCGAATTTTTCGGAACGAGACGGGATGGAGTTGCAACCCTTCGAGTTTCGCAAGCGCGCCCGAGCGCCCTCGAAATATTCGAGCCCGCATACGCGGGTAAGCGAAACCAATGGGCAAGGCCAGCCTGCCGCACCGCGGTGGGCCAGTGTCGGGCACTTCCGCGCGACCGCCTTCCCGTAGCTCGAAAACTGTTTCAATAACGCATTACGCATCGCATCGCACTGAGGAGACGCACGACCCATGGCTGAAAAAGATGCTGCGGCTGGAAAAGCCGGCGGGCACAAGTACGACGCCACTTCCATCAAAGTTCTCGGCGGTCTCGAAGCGGTCCGCAAACGCCCCGCGATGTACATCGGTTCCACCGGCGAAATGGGCCTGCATCATTTGGTCTGGGAAGTGGTGGACAACTCCGTGGACGAAGCCATGGCGGGCTTCTGCGATGAAATAAATGTTTCCGTGCATGAAGACGATAGCGTCACCGTCGTAGACAACGGCCGCGGCATTCCCGTGGACATGCACGCGACGGAAAAAAAGCCCGCCGCCGAAGTCGTAATGACTGTGCTGCACGCCGGCGGAAAATTCGATAGCGACACCTACAAAGTTTCTGGCGGCTTGCACGGCGTCGGCGTATCCGTGGTCAATGCGCTCTCCGATTGGCTCGATCTCGAAATCTGGCGCGATGGAGAAGTTTGGGAACAGTCCTACGAGAAAGGTATTCCCACTTCGAAGCTCAAGCCCTCCGGCAAGACGCGCAAGACCGGAACAAAAATCACATTTCATGCCGACCCGGAAATCTTCGCGAAGGCTACCTACAGCTACGACACGCTCGCCCAGCGACTGCGCGAACTCGCGTTCCTCAACAAGGGCCTGAAGATCACGCTCGACGACGAGCGCAGCGGCAAGAAAACCGAATTTCGCTTCACCGGCGGCATCGCCGAGTTCGTCAAGCACCTCAATAAAGGCAAGGGCGTGCTGCATGATTCGCCCATCTACATCGAGGGGAAGCGCGATCAGGTGGAAGTGGAAATCGCGCTGCAATATAACGACAGCTACGCGGAAAACGTTTTTGCCTTCGCCAACACCATCAACACCGTGGACGGCGGCACGCACCTCTCCGGCTTTCGCTCCTCGCTCACCCGCACTATCAATTACTACGCCAATTCCTTCGGCATGCTCAAAGAGCAGAAGGACGAAGTGACCATCAATGGTGATGACGTTCGCGAAGGCCTGGTCGCCGTCGTTTCCGTGAAGCTGCCGCAGCCGCAATTCGAAGGGCAGACCAAGGGCAAGCTCAATAGCGATATCAAAGGCGTCGTCGAGCAGATGGTCAATGAAAAGCTCGGAGAATATTTCGACAAGCATTCCTCGATCGCGCGAAAAATTATCGGCAAGTGCATTGACGCGGCGCGCGCCCGCGAAGCCGCGCGCAAGGCTCGCGAGCTTACCCGCCGCAAATCGGCGCTCGATTCCAGCGGATTGCCGGGCAAGCTCGCCGATTGCCAGGAACGCGATCCGGC
Organism: uncultured Acidobacteriota bacterium; assembly: GCA_963740695.1. GTDB lineage: Bacteria > Acidobacteriota > Terriglobia > Acidiferrales > UBA7541 > Palsa-295. Next base: position 209,817 of record CAVUFU010000012.1, on the reverse strand, counting down.
CCGCTGCGAACTGTTTCTTGTCGAGGGTGAGTCGGCCGGAGGCTCGGCCAAGGGCGGCCGCGACCGCCGCTACCAGGCCATCCTGCCGCTCAAGGGCAAAATCCTGAACGTCGAAAAGGCCCGCTACGACAAGATGCTCGGCCACGAGGAAATCCGCTGCATCATCACGGCGCTCGGTACCGGCATCGGCAAAGACGATTTCGATGCCAGCAAGCTGCGCTACCACAAAGTGATTCTGATGACCGACGCAGACGTGGACGGCAGCCACATTCGCACGCTGCTGCTCACGTTTTTCTTCCGCCATATGCGCGAACTGATCGAGAAAGGCCACATTTACATCGCCCAGCCGCCGCTCTACCGCGTGAAGCGCGGCAAAATGGACCGCTACATCCGCGACGAGCGCGAATTCGCGCGTGAGCTGATGAAGCGCGCCACCGAAGAGCATTCCGTGAAGGGCAAAAATGGCAAATCGCTCGAAGGCGGCGACCTCACGACCTTCCTGCTGAATATTCAGGAATACGATCAGGTGGCCGCGAAGCTCGGACGGCGCCTGCGCGAGCCCAAGCTCGTCGCACTGCTCGCCGACGCCGAACTCGACAAGAAAACCGATTTCGCCGACAAGAAGAAATTGCAGGAGCTAGTGAAAGCCATCGAGAAAGCCAAGCTCGAACTCGAAGCCAAATTTATCTTTGACGAAGAACACAGCCTGCACGAGCTGCTGCTGAAAAATGGCGGCGAGCGCCGCATCAATTGGGCTCTCGCGGCCACGCCGGAATATAAGCGCCTGCGCACTCTGGCTGCCGCCATCGCCGAAAATAATCGCGGGCCTTTCACCATCGCGCACAATGGCGACAAGGTGGTGAAGGAAGATTCGCTCGGCGTGTTGAATTACGTCCTTGAAGACGCCAAGAAAGAATTCACCATCACGCGTTTCAAGGGCTTGGGCGAAATGAATCCTGAGCAGTTGTGGAACACTACCATGAACGCGGAAGTTCGCACCCTGCTGAAAGTCCGCCTGGAAGACGCGGTAGCCGCCGAAACAATTTTCTCGACGCTCATGGGCGAAAACGTGGAAGAGCGCCGCAAATTCATAGAAGAAAACGCGCTCGATGTCGTCAACCTGGACATTTGATTTCTTTTTTCGGGCGACACTGCAATTAGCGAGCAAAAGAGTAGCGCGTAACCGGTATCACGACACAACCGACAGGAATCTTTGTGGGTCGCGGCTTTAGCCGCGACATTACGAAGCGAGCTTGGGTAAAGGGCTTTAGCCCCTGAAGTTCCCTGATGAGCGGAGTATGGTCTACCAACTGGTTTGGAAAATTTTGCCGGGGCTGCGCGGCATGAGCTGTTCGGACTTCCGTGCTACGCCCACGGATGCGCCAAACAACGAGCAGGGCGTGGCCTTCGAATGCGCCACGGCCGCGAAGTGCGAGGCATTGATGCGCGAACTCGAAGCGCACTTCGGCCCGCAGCGCTTTTCCAATAACGCCACAGCCTTTGAAACGGTGAAGGCCTACATGCTCGAAAGAGCGGGATCAAGAGTCTGAGCTAGGGTTTTGTCGCGGCGGCCTTCAGGCCGCCATCTTTGCGACACATGCAGCAAGGCGCAACGACGAATGACGGGTTACGATTCACCAATCACGAATCACCACTCAGCAACACACGGAGAATTCTAAGTGGCCGAAGAACTCGATAAGTCAATCACCACTCCGGTAGATATCGAATCGGAGATGAAGAAGTCGTATCTCGACTACTCGATGAGCGTAATCATCGGGCGCGCGCTGCCGGACGTGCGCGACGGCCTCAAGCCCGTGCATCGCCGCATTCTCTTCGGCATGTACGAACTCGGCCTCACTTCCACGAAGGCTTATCGCAAGTGCGCCAAGATCGTCGGCGAAGTTCTCGGCAAGTTCCATCCGCACGGTGACACGCCTGTGTACGACGCGCTCGTGCGCCTCGCGCAGGAATTTAATATGCGCTACCCGCTCGTGGACGGCCAGGGCAATTTCGGCTCGGTCGACGGCGATCCTCCCGCCGCGATGCGGTACACCGAAGCGCGCCTCTCGAAAATCGCGGAAGAAATGCTCGCGGACATCGAGAAGGAAACCGTTGATTTCGTCCCGAACTTCGATGAAAGCGAACACGAGCCCGTCGTTCTTCCCACGCGCATTCCCAACCTGCTCGTCAACGGTTCCTCTGGCATCGCCGTGGGCATGGCCACCAACATTCCGCCGCACAATTTGAAAGAAGTCGTCGAAGCCGCGATCCTGCTGGTCGAAGAACCCGATGCGAACCTGAAAAAGGTGATGAAGCTCGTTCCCGGCCCCGATTTTCCTACTGCCGGATACATCTACGGCCGCGAAGGCATCGAGCAAGCCTACAAAACCGGCCGCGGCTCTTTCCAGGTGCGCGCCAAAGCCGCCATCGAACAGCGCGGCAAGGACCGCCAGGACATCGTCATCACCGAGCTGCCCTACCAGGTCAATAAAGCGCGCCTGATCGAAAATATCGCGGGCCTGATCCAGAACAAAAAGATTGACGGCATCGCCGACATTCGCGACGAAAGCGACCGCGACGGCATGCGCGTCGTCATCGAAATAAAGCGCGACGAAGAGCCGCAAATCATCCTGAACAAATTGTTCAAGATGACCCAGATGCAGGAATCGTTCAGCATGATTCTGCTCGCGATCGTCGCGGGCCAGCCGCGCGAGCTCGGCCTGCTCGAATTGCTGCGCCTATTCATCGAGCACCGCGTGGATGTCGTGCGCCGGCGCACCGCCTACGAGCTGCGCAAAGCCCGCGAGCGCGAGCACATCCTGATCGGCTACCGCATCGCGCTGGACAACGTCGACGACGTGATCAAGATCATCCGCGGGTCCGCCAGCCGCGCGAATGCCCGCGAGAATTTGCACGATTTCTTTTCGAATAAAGATATTCGCGTGCTGGTCGGCGGCAAGGAACGCACCGTCGAAGGCATCAAAATCGATCGGAAGAAATACGGCATCATCGCCGCGACCGGGGATTTGATCGGTCCGGCCGAGGGTGAAGGGCTTACCTACGCGCAAATTGACGCGATCCTCGAACTGCAGTTGCACCGCCTGACGCAACTGTCGGTCGACGAAATTCTGAAGGAACTCGCGCAGCTGCGCGAACGCATTGAAGAACTCGAAGAAATCCTGCACAGCGAGAAGAAGCTCAAAGCCGTGATCGTCGCCGAGCTGCGCGAAATCCTGAAAACTTATGGAGACGAGCGCCGCACGCAGATTGTTGACCGCGTCGAAGAGATCAAGCTCGAAGACCTCATCAAAGACGAGGAAATGGCCATCACCGTCAGCCATGCCGGCTACGTCAAGCGCACTTCGGTGGAAACTTATCGTCACCAATCGCGCGGCGGCAAAGGCCGCATCGGCGCGAAGACGCGCGACGACGATTTCGTCGAGCATTTCTTCGTAGCCTCCGCGCACAGCTACATTTTACTTTTCACTTCCAAGGGCCGCATTTACTGGCTCAAGGTTTACGAAATTCCCGAAGCCGCCGCGGCCACGCGCGGAAAAGCCATCAACAATCTCGTGCGCTTCCAGGAAAATGAAAAACTCACCGCCGTCGTCCCGGCGCGCAATCTCGAAGAGACCGGCCGTTACGTCTTCCTCGCAACCAAGAGCGGCACGGTAAAGAAAACCGAGCTCGCGGAATTTTCCAATCCGCGTCCGTCCGGCATCATCGCCATTAATCTCGATGGCTCGGACGAACTCATCGGCGCGAAACTCACCGACGGCATGCAGATGATTTTCCTCGCCAGCCACGACGGCCAAGCCATTCTCTTCCGTGAGACCGAAGTGCGCTCCATGGGGCGCGCGGCCGGCGGCGTCAACGGGATGGACCTCGCCAAGGGCGACTTCGTCGTCAGCATGGACGCGGTACAGCCCGATTTCGGGATCATCGAGAAGGAATACAAAAAGGAAACGCGCAATCTCGACGAGCTGGAAAGCGATCAGATCCGCGACTCGCTCACTTCGCTGATGCTCACCGTCGCCGAGAAGGGTTACGGCAAGCGCACGCCGCTCGCCGAATACCGCGTCACCTCGCGGGGCGGCAAAGGCGTCATCAATTTGAAGTCCACGGATCGCAATGGCCCGGTAGTCGCGGCGCTGCAAGTCCGCGAGGATTCCGACGTCATGATTATCACCGGCCAGGGCAAAGTGATCCGCGTGCACTCCGGCGAAATCCGCGAAGCCGGCCGCTCCACGCAAGGCGTCCGCCTGCTGCGCCTGGAAGAAGGCGACCGTATCGCAGCCGCCGCGGCCATCCTCGAGGAGGAAGACGCCGCCGCAGCAGTTACGCCTCCCGAACCAGATAAGAAATAAACAGGAGGAAGCGATGACGCCGCCAAAGCTGAAATACGTCATTGAATTCGTCGAGGACATGGATCGCGCCGTTAAATTCTATCGAGACGTTTTGGGCCTGACGCTGAAGTTTGAATCCCCTGGATGGAGTGAGTTCGCAACGGGTGAGACGGCCTTTGCGTTGCATCCGGCGAGCGAAAAAAGTCGCGCCGGAACCTACGATGTGGGATTCACGGTGAAGGATTTGCAGGAATTCTACGAGCACATGCAGGCGAAGGGCGTCAAATTCCCAATGCCGCCCACGAAACAAGATTTCGGCGGCAGCCTCGCTCAGTTTCTCGATACCGAAGGCGCTCATCCCAGCGCTGGCGCCGAATAGCAGCGACCCAGTTACGATGAGCGATCAGACGGTCGTTTGGCTAATATTAGCTGGAGCCGCGATGCTTGCGGGTCTAGTGTTGTGGTTGAGGGACCGGTTTCGAGATCTACGCCACGTTCCAGAGGCGGAAAGAAAGCTCGCTGAGCAGAAAAGCGCCGTAAGCGCTAAGGGCTTTCTATCTTTTTTCTTTACGGCAGCGTGTGTGGTTCGTGCGATTGCCATACCAACATTCGTGCCGCGCGTCTGTTATTTCCTCGGTGCATTTCTCTTCGCGTGGACGTGTTTCCAATGCTATCGCAGCTATCGAATGTTAGGCGCCAAAACAAAAACATCGACGCATCTTGCCGATCATGACGGCGGCGCAACGTAATATCCCGGCCGCGTGCGCACCGAAACATTCGGGCGATCCACCACGACCTTGATTTCGTGGTAGCCCTCGGGATCCGCGTCATGCGGACGATACCCGATCGTATATTGCGCGTGCAGCTCGCCGCCGATTTCATCCACCGCCTTCTCGATCGAACGATCTTTCATCGTGGCCAGATGCAATCCGCCGGTAGCCTCGCTCGCCACCGCCAGCGAATTAGTGCCCAGCGCATTCTTGCCGGTCTTCACCAGCCACACCGCCAGCGCCATCAAATCCGGATACTCGTTCACGTGATCCGGCTTCGCGCGTAGATCAGCCATCGCCGTGCTCAACCCGATCGAATAGATCGTCACGTTCGCGAGCTGCGCCTGCCGCAGCACTTCACCTAGCCTGTTTTCGCTGCCCGTATCCTGAGATTCGCCCACCACCACCATGATGCGCCGCCGCACCGCCGGCCGTTCGTCGAGCATCGCGATGCCCTTGGACATGGCGTCGTACAGATGCTCATCGTCTACACCCAAAGGCAAATGCTCGATCGCGTACTGCACGCTATCGGGATCGGTGGTGAACTTCTGTTGCAGGTCCACGGTGGAGTCGTAGCTGATCACCGCAGCTTCCGAAGTCAGCGCCATCACCGTCTCGGTGAACACAATCCCAGCGTGCTTCACCGATGGAAACATCGGCAGAATGTGCGAACTCGTTTCGATCACCAGCACGATCGAAAGCGGATCGCCGCCGACGTCGAAGTGGTCAATCTTCTGCTCCGCGCCGTTGTCGTACACGCGGAAATTCTGCTGCGTTAGATCGAAAACCATCTCGCCCTTGGGATCGCGCACGGTCACCGGCGCCGTCACCTCGTTTACGCGCGAACGTATGGCGTGCTTGAGCTGCTCGGCGGGAGGCATAGGCTCGGGCTTCGCATTCGGATTCGGATGCAAAGGCCCGGCAGGGGCTTCCTGGCCACGCGCGGGCGAAGCGGAACAGAGCGCCACGATGCCCAGCGCAAGCGCCAGGACTGCCAAGGACACATCGCGAAATAAACGGTGCAATGACAAGCGCTTCACACTCTCTTTCACGTTTCCGTGTAATTCAGTCTATCTGATTCGCGCCTGCACACCGGCGTTGCTTGCAGTGTACTGCCGCCACACAGCGCGGCTGGCATTTCGCGCCTCTTCTCCTAAAATAGATGGAGCGTAAATGAAGCGAAAGAAAACTGAGGTGGAAAGATGAAGCGTTCCGGCAAGAAACCTCGGCACCTGCCCGTGCCGAAGCTGGCTTATAAAGATCCGGAGTTCATGGAGAGCCTGCCGGCGCGCCCGCTGCGCATCCTGGCGGAATATCTCGACCCGCTCAATCGGCTACGCCACGCGAACGTCGGCGATACCATCGTGTTATTCGGCTCGGCCCGCATACAATCACGCGAACGCTCGTTGGCGCACCTGAAACAGGTGCAAGCCCGCGCGCGCGGCAAACACACGCCTGAATGGCGCGCCAAGATCGCCGCGAGCCGTTCGCTGGTGGGAATGTCCCGCTACTACGAAGAAGCCCGCGAACTTTCGCACCGCATCACATCCTGGGCCATGACGCTGGGTAATCAGCCGCGGCGCTTTGTCATCTGCTCCGGCGGAGGCCCGGGCATCATGGAAGCCGCCAACCGCGGCGCAGCGGAAGCAGGCGGGCAGTCGGTCGGGCTCAGCATCCAGCTTCCTCACGAACAATTTTCGAATCCTTACATCACGCCGCATTTGAATTTCTACTTCCACTATTTTTTCATGCGCAAGCTCTGGTTCGCGCAAATGGCCAAAGCGCTGATCGTTTTTCCCGGCGGCTTTGGCACCATGGACGAGCTGTGGGAAATGCTCACGTTGCTCCAAACCAATAAGCTGTCATCGCATCACCTGATCTTGATCTACGGCCGCAAGTATTGGGACAAAGTCCTCAATTGGCGTCACATGGTGCGCACCGGCACCGTCAGCGAGCGCGATTACAAAATGCTGCAATTTGCCGACTCCGTGGACGAGGCCTTCGAGCACGTGCGGCACGATCTCGAAGCTCACCATCTGCATCTGGACCCCGAAGGCGAACAGCCCGCGCATCCGCACCAGATAATTCCAAACGTCATGAAGCCGTAACGGGAAGAAATGTTCGAGGACGCGTGAGCGTCAGAGCGACGCTCGAAGTGTGCGCAACAAAAAGAAAAACGGGGGAAGAGGCTCAAGAGCTCTTCCCCCGTTCATTGTTTTCAGGCGGTCAGCGGCAGGCGCAAACGTCGCTCGGGGCACTCACCGAAAGTAACTCGCCGCTCGTCCAACCGCCCGAATTTAGTTATTCGAAAAAGGCTCGAGCGCAAACACAGCTTGAAAACGCCGCTTCTCGTCCTGGTCGTGCAGCATCACCACCGGCACCACCTTCAGTGAGTGCTTGCATCCGCGGCACGTCGTTCCTTCGCCCTCGAGATCCTGCACGAAACCATCTGTGAAATGATACGCCGCGCGCGGCCGCCGCGCCGCTTTCGTTCCCTTCGTTCCGCACTGCGGACACGTGAACTCCACGCGGTCCTCAAGCGGATCGCGGTTCAGCGCAGCCCACCCGGTGTAACGTACGCCTACAGTTTCTAAAGAGTCTCGGCTCATAATCGCCACCTTCCATTCCCCGAAAAACGCGCCAACTATTATCGAGGTTATGGAACGTTAGACGCATGACTGGTTCAAAATGATGCATTTTTGGTGCCTAAATATTGTAAACATTTTATTTACCGCGCTTTCAATATGTTGCGCCGGCCGTAAGGCTCCTCGTACTCGTGAAATCGAGCCTGCGGGAACAACTCGATGGCGTCGGTGTCTATCACCTCAGAGATCGCGCGAACTCCATAGCACGACGCGACGCCGCCCAGCCGCTGCTCCCGCGACGGCTGAATGAAGTCGGCCATCCCTCCCCCGGCGCGCCGCTAGCGAAATTTCTGCGTGTTCAAATCTTGCTGCGGAGGTGTGTCCGTGAGCGATCTGGGAAGCTTGTCGAGTTGCATGTTGGAAAATGACGTGGAAGCTCGCAACCGCGCCAGAAAATTGCGGCAGAAAGCGCTCGTCGCATCCATCGTCTTCGAAGCCGCGCTGATCGGCGCGATGCTTTTGTGGCCGCTCATCACGCCGGGAGTTTTAACCGGCCGCTTCATCGTCACGCCTGCGCCGCCCTATCGCGGAGGAGGTGACGCGGTCGTAACACGCCCGCTCTCGAACGCGCATCCGCCGGCGAGCGCTACTCACACACCGGCCATTTGTTTGATGTGTGCACCGCCGGCGATACCGGTCGGCGTGCGCGCCGTGCATGACGCTGCCGACGGCGCCAGCCTCGATAACGCGCCCGGCATCGGTGTGAGCGGGATCGACGGGCCACCTGGATTCGGCCCAGTAGTCCTTGGCGGTTCTGGCGATGGAAAGCCGATGATCGATATTCCCAAGCCTAGTCCACCGCAGCGTCCAGCGCCGCTGCGCATGAGCGAAGGCGTGATGGAAGCGTCGCTCATCCACAAGGTCCAGCCGTCGTATCCTGCCATTGCGAGAGCGATTCATGTCGCCGGCACAGTTCGCTTGCGCGCGATCATCGCGGCTGATGGCAGCATCCGCCAGGTAGACGTGATCAGCGGCAATCCGCTTCTCGTGCAGCCCGCCGTCGCGGCCGTGCGCGAGTGGCGGTATCGTCCAACTCGCTTGAACGGCGAGGCCGTCGAAGTAGAAACTCTCATCACGATAAACTTCGTTCTGGACCAGCAATAAAAAAGGGGCGGAAAAGACTCCGCCCCACTTGCGCGACCCGTGCAAATTCCTAGAATCGAAATATGATTCCAGTCGAGAATTTTGCGTTGTTCTGCGTGGCTCCTCCGAAGCGAGTTATTTCATAGTCGCCTTCAAAAATGCGCCAGGAAAATGCTGGAGCGATTTTCGCGTCGAATCCGCCGCCGAGTTCAGCCGCAAACGACGTATCACCATAACCTGGCGCGCTGTAGTGCGCTCCGCCGATCAGCACGTGCGCGAAGGGCGAGATGCGCGCCGGGAATGAAACCTGCGGACCAAACAGAAACGAATGCACGGATTGGCTGTCGCCGTAATCTCCGGTGAATTCACCCACTCCGCCCAGCCACGAATTGAATTTGTATTGGCCCGAGAGAATCCATCCGTTCAGGCTGCTCGTTCCGGGAGCGTTTTCAAGATGGAAGTAGGAATAGCCGCCATAAATTTCTACCTTATCGCCCGTATCTTGCGCATTGGCCCGCGTTCCCGCCGCTAATGAGACCAAAAATACCAGGCTGAGTAATAAGACGAACCTTCGTATCATTAAAATTCTCCTTAAAATGTTGTATGGGATTTGTCCGGGGTAGCCCGGACTGTTTCCGCCTCGTATTTTTTACGACGTCTCGTGAGCCTGGGCGGCGCACGAAGCACGACGATGGGCTGGAGCTAGTTTGGATGCCGTGCGCGGCGCATGGGTTACCGAAAATTCCGGCTAAATCAGCGATTCTCCGGAATTGCGCGCAATAGCTTCGCGGGTGGCGTCCCGCAAGCGGACGATTTCATGCCAATCGCTCCCCGCCGCTGGGTCCGGCACAATTGGCGCGCTGAACGTAACGATCACGCGCCCCGGCCGCGGCAGAATCGTCTTATCGCGCAGGACTTGCCGCGCACCACGCACCGAGACGGGACAGATCGGCCGCTGCGTGTCCACCGCTGCCTTGAAAGCGCCCAATTGAAATGGACGTATCCCGGCCATTTGCGTAAATGTTCCTTCCGGGAAAATCACCACCGATTCGCCGTTCCTCAGCGCGTCGTTTACTTCTTCTGCCTGCCGTATCCGCGCGTGTGGATCGGCGCGGTTGAACGCAAACTGGCCGCTTCGCTTCGCAATCGTGCTGATGAAGGGCATTTCGCGGATTTCGCCCTTGGAAACAAACCGAACCTCGGGCGGAAGAAATCCCAGGATCACCAGAATATCCAGATAGCTGGAATGATTCGGCGCGAAAATCCATGGTCCGGTCTGCGCTCGTTCGGTGAGAATTTCGCCGCCCTCCACTTCCACAGGCACGCGGGCCGCGGCCAGCATCATGCGCGCCCCGGTCCGTGCGAATCGCGCGGCCCGCTTGCGATCGCGCGTGCAACCCACCACCGCCCAGAGCGGAATCAAAACCGCTGAGAAAGCCGTGAGCGCGTACACGCCATACACGAATTCGAGCGAACTTTTCGCGACAGCCTGCAGCCAATGCCAAGCGCGTGGCAGCGCGCCGCGCGCCGCGAGCTTCGAAATCTGCACCCACGCAGCCTGCTGCTTTTTGCCCAGCTTGCCGTCGAGAAACAGCCGGCGCGTTTCGCTGCGCCGCAATTTCCCGCTGGAAGTTTTCGGAATGGATTGCGGAGGCAGCAGCGCGATCACGTCCGGCGGCATTCCCATCGCGTCGGTCACGGCGCTCGAAATCTCAGTCTCGATTTGTTTCGCGCTCCCGGCATCACGAATTTCCGCCGCGACCACCAGCCGCTCGGTTCCCGTGCGCTCGTCTGGCGCGCCAAACGCGACGACGCAACCGGTGCGGACGCCCTTCACGCGTCCGGCAATTTCCTCCACTTCGTGCGGATAGATATTCCGGCCGGCCTTGATGATCATGTCTTTCGCGCGGCCGGTAATGTAAAGGTCTCCGTCGGCCCAATACGCCAGATCGCCGGAATCCCGCCAGTCCCCGTCGCGCAACAATTCGCGCGTAGCCGTTTCGTTGTGATAATAGCCGCTCGTCGCCGCGGGACCGCGGAACCACAACCGTCCTTGCCGCCGCTCACCTGCGTCGCGTCCGTCCGCATCAACGATCCGCACTTCCACCGACGGCAATGGCCTGCCCGCGTTCACGAATTCCAAGGCCGTTGCGTCGCCGGCAGCGGCAATCACCGGCACAGCGCGCCCTTCGGATTCGAATTGCCCGCGATCGATGCGATCCACTTTGTAACCTGCAGCTACCTGCGGCACGGAAACAGCCAGCGAGCCTTCCGCAAGCCCATACACCGGCGACAGCGCGTCCCTTCGAAATCCGTATGGCGCAAAGCGCGTCGCAAATCGTTCCAGTGTCTCCGCGCGCACCGGTTCCGCGCCATTAATTGCCGACCGCCAGGAACTCAAATCCAAACCCTGCAAATCCCTGTCCGCGATTTTTCGCACGCACAATTCATAAGCAAAGTTGGGCGCCGGACTGATCGTCGCGCGGTGCCGCTGGATCGCGCGCAGCCACCGTTCCGGTCGGCTCAGGAATGCTAGTGGCGACATCACCACCAGCCGCACGCCCGTGAAAATCGGCACGAACCACGCCCCGATCAACCCCATGTCGTGATAGAGCGGCAGCCACGAGACGCACACGTCGCTGGCTTGCACGTGCACGCCGGAAATGATCGATCGGATATTCGCCAGCAGGTTCGCGTGCGTCAGCACCACGCCCTTGGGATCGCCTGTCGAACCTGACGTGTATTGCAAGAACGCGATTTCGTCGGCACGCGCGTGATGCGACAAATGTTCCACCGCGCGCCACTGCTTCGCGGTTTCCCCCGGCGCGTTCGCACCTATCGTCGCAGAGCCAGTCTCGGTCGCAACTGCGGCCGTATGCAGCTTCTGCACGTTCAGCACCTCGCGCAAAGTCGGCACGCGCGGCTGCAGCAGCTTCGCCAGATTTTCGGCCTGCCGCCAAGTCATCAAAAAGCGCGCCTCCGCATTACGCAGGATATTCGACTGGCGCGTGGCGTATTCCGCGATGCGGTCCGCGCGGAACGGCGGATAAATCGGCACCGGAATTCCGCCGGCGAACAATACGCCCGCAAACGTGAAGAAAAAATCCGCGCACGTCGGCAGCATGATGGCCACCGTCTGGCCGGGTTCCAGCCCCCGCTCGCGCAAATCCACCGCGACGGCCGACGCGCGCTCGTAGAGTTCGCCGAAAGTGATCGTCCGCAGCTGTTCGTCTTCTTCGTAAATCTGAATGTGCGTTCGATCCGGTTCGGCTACTCCGCGCAGGCGCAGCACTTCCGTCAACGTTTCGGCAGCGCGAATCTGTTGCTCGATATCCGGGCGAATCGCAGGAGAAGTCGGCAAAGGGCCCGCAGCAATCGCGGCAGATGCGCTCGCGCCGTTGCCCGTGGCGCGATTTTCTTCCCGCAGAATCGCATCAATCAGATCCTGCACGGTGTTCGCTTCGGCCACCACGCTATCCGGCAACCGCACGCCGCAAGCATCACCCAGCCGCAGCATCAATTCCACGCGCTCCAGGCTGCCCAGGCCCAATTCGCGTTCGAGATGCGCTTGCGCGCCGCGCGCCGTGAACTCTTCCATACCGCGCGCGCTTCCCAACTGCGCCAGAAGCTGGCGCACCGAGGCCATGGCTTGCGTTTGCACAGCCGCCTTGCGATCGAGTTTTGTTCCGATTGCGCCCATGACGTCGCCGGGCAGTTCGTCGCGCATCACTGCGCGCGCTGAAGGTCCTGCTACCGCGAGCCTACCACTGCCCGCCGCCCCATTCAATAAAAGCCGGACGTTTGCGCAAGGCGAGCCACCCGCACCATTGCGCTCGCGTGTGATCTTGGCCTCCGCAGGCCTTTCAGCGAAAATGCCGCGAAATGGTTTTGTAGGCCCTTCGTACTGGCGCTAAATGAACCGAGCGGTCTATCGACGCCCCCGCCGCCTAACGGCACACTTACAATGTGTTCGGGGCCGCGCAAGCCGCTCCGAATGTCTGCACCTCCATCACCCCCATGCCCACGAGCGGCCGGCACCCCCACCGGCCGCTCCCCTTTTTTACGGCCTGTTTTTTCCATCCCTTAATTTGACTCCAAGTCATTCACTCCAATAGGTTTGATACATTCCATAAACGATTCTTTCTTGACTTCCCTTTCGCGCGGTTCTATAGAGTCGCCCACGGGGTCGTGTTGGCTGGGGCAACAACACAGTCGTGGTCCGGGGCGAACCGCCGCCCGTGTATTTTTCTACCTCTGCGGTGCCAGCCATCTCACGGCCAGCATGTTCCGGGCATGCGCGCGTCACAGGGAGGTGGGGTGTGAAGCTTCATCACGTGCTTCGCGGATTTTTCTTGGCAATATTTCTTCTCGCGACGTTTGCAGCTCTCGGTAGCACTGCGTGGGGCCAAACCAACGCCTCTCTCCGCGGCACAGTCACGGATCAGTCCGGCGGAATCGTCGTAGGCGCCAAAGTCACGCTCACGAATGTGGGCACTGGCACCGCCCGCCGAACAAACACTGGCAATGACGGCAGCTACCTATTCGACCTCCTCCAGGTAGGCAAATACAAGGTCGCGGTGGAAAGGTCGGGATTCACGACATTCGAGCAAGCCGGAATCGTTCTGGAACTAAACCAGAATGGCCGTCTCGACGTCAGTCTGAAAGTCGGCCAATCCGCCCAAACCGTGGAAGTCACCGGTAACGTGGCCCAGGTAGACACCACCAGCGCCGTGCTCGGCAAAGTCGAAGACCAGCGCATGATTAACGATCTGCCGTTGGTTGACCGCGACACGCTGCAACTCGGTTTACTCCAGGCCGGAGTCTTTAGCCCGGATCCTGATGACGGCTCTGGCAACCCTTTCTCGGTCAGCGGCCAGCGCTCTGAATCCTTAACTTTCATGCTGGACGGCGCCGACAATACGGATTTCCTTGGCAATAACATCGTCGTGAGCCCTAATCCCGATGCCGTTCAGGAATTCAAGATTCTGACGAACAATTACGATGCCCAATACGGCAGGACCTCCGGTGGGATCGTCAACCAGATTACGAAGTCGGGAACCAACGCGTACCACGGCGACGGCTTCGAATTCCTTCGCAACAATGTTCTGAACTCACGCAATTATTTTCTTCCGCCGCAGATTCCTGATGCGCCGCCCTTCAAGCGCAATGAATTCGGCGGCACCCTGGGCGGCCCGATCAAAAAGGACAAGACATTTTTTTTCTTGGCGTATCAAGGTGAGCGCAGACGCGAAGCGCAGGTGACGCCAAGTTTAAGTGTTCCCGATGCCGACCAGCGCGCAGGGAACTTCTCCGGATTGCTAACGGGACAATTCGCCGACCGCTGTCCATCCGACGCTCAACAACCGGGAGATCCACTGTTCGACACCGGCGCGCTGATTAATCCGCGTTCGACGGCGACCTACACTTGTGCGGACGGCACTGTGATTCCAACAACCGTTTATGCCAACAATCAAGTTCCTGTCAACCCGGAGATTGCAAACTACCTAGCAAAATACGTTCCACTTCCGCTTCCCGGCGCTTCGGGAGGACTTTTTGTGGGAGCGCCTCCGAGCATGACGGATAACGATCAGGGCGTCGTCCATATTGACCACAACCTGACGGCGCATGACACGCTGTCATTCCTCTACATAATTAACGACGAGCGTGACAATCTGCCATTTTATCTGAATAAAGGTGCGACCTCCGGCGGTGATGTGCCGGTTGGCTCCGGATTCACGGACACCACCCGATCGCAAGTCGGAACTCTTTCCTGGGTGCACACTTTCGGGCCTACTTTAGTCAACGAATTCCGCTTCAGCGTTAACCGGGTCGCTTCTCTGTCTTCGGATCCCACAGACAAGACCTCGCCGAGCGACCTCGGATTCACGAACATTAATCCAGATGACCCGAAGGGCGCAGCGCCTCCGGTCATCTTCACGAACTCTTTCAATCTGGGGCCGTCTCCGCAGGGCCCGACGAAGAGCGCGGACATGGTCTATCGCTGGGTCGATGGCATGACCTGGACGCATGGGACGCACGAGTGGAAATTCGGCGGAGACTTTTCTCACGTGCGCGACAATTTCAATTACGACTATTTCAATAATGGCAGCTTCGATTTTACGTACGGAGATTTTACCGGCAACGAGCTCGCCGATTTCATCGGCGGCTTCTGGGATAATTACTATCAATTTTCGAACGCCGTTTACGGCATTCGCACCAATTCCTACTCGCTCTACGGGCAAGACACCTGGAAAGTTCTTTCGCGGCTCACGCTAACTCTGGGCTTGCGTTACGAGTATTATTCGCCGCAAAGCGACAACCATAACAACCTGCTGGGATACTTCCCGGGCCAGCAGTCTACTGTTTTTCCGGATTCGCCCCCGGACATTCTCTATCCGGGAGATCCGGGCACGCCCAACAAAGCTCTTATGTATCCCGACCGCAACAACTTTGCCCCTCGTCTCGGCTTTGCCTGGGACATGTTTGGAAATGCAAAGCTCGTCATGCGCGGCGGCTTTGGAATCTTCTACGATCTTCAGGATGGCGCTACCAACCTGCAATTCGGCGGCGAGCCGCCTTTCGGCGGAGTCGCCAATATGTACCCGAATAGCTTTGCCGGCTTTTCGGGCGATACCATGGCGGACCCGTTTCTCACCTACTTCGGCGATAGCAGCGCCAATCCCTTTCCCTTCGCCTCGCGCGGTCTGGTCGGCACTTTCCTCACTCCCAAGATTCCCTACGCCTATCTCACCGACCCGCATTTCCGCACGCCCTATTCCTACAATCTCAATTACGGCTTCCAATGGCAGGCCACGCGCGACACCATGGTCGAGGCGGTTTATGTCGGAAGCTTCGGCCGCAGCCTGATCAGCAACATTGAAACGAATTTCCCTGATCCCACCGTCATGCAAGAACAGTACGACCAGTTCGGATTCGTCTATCCGGATTGCGCGCGCCCTCTCGCCGCCTGCGTCGGCGGCTCCACTCCCTACGATCCCAACGGCACTCCCACCGGAGCCTTGCAGCTCTACTCCAACGTCAGCAACGGGTATTCGAATAGCAATCAGTTCCAGCTGACCGTGGACAAGCGCTTCAGCAGACACTTCGCACTCCGTGCCGCCTACACTGTGGCGAAAACCACGGACATCACTTCGGGTTACCGGTCACGTTCGTATGAATACACTGACCCTTTGGATCCAAATCTTGACAGAGGATTAGCGGACTTTGATACGCCGCAAAGGTTGGTGCTCAGCGGCATCTGGGAGTTGCCCTTCGATCGCGGCATCCACAGCGACGGTTTTCTAAAGAAGGTAGCGGCGGGTTGGCAGGCCAACGGCATTGCGACCTTCCAGAAGGGCAATCCCTTCACGCTTTATTCGAACGATAATTCCAGCTACCAAGACAATTATCTGGACCGTCCGGATCTGGCGGGGCCGATTCAGTACTACAACCCTCGCCACGCGCAGGACTTCAGCGCCAGCGCTGCGGACTGTTTGGGCAATGACGTTACCGGTGGCAAGTTCTGGTTTAATCCCACGTCCTTCGATTGCGTGAATGTCCCGATGTTTACCTTCGGCACGCTGTCGCGCAACGTCCTTCGCGGGCCCGGAATCAACAACTGGGACATCTCCATCGTGAAGAACACGCCGCTGGGAGGTGAAACCCGGTCGTTGCAGTTCCGCGCGGAATTCTTCAACGCCTTCAATCACACGCAGTTTTCCAATCCCGATAATCAAGGCTTCAGCGGCACATTCGGGCAGGTTACGCTCACCCGCGTGGATGCGCGTATTATCCAATTCGGCCTGAAACTTTACTTCTGAGCGCGGCGCAATCTCAAAACGAAAAAGGCCCGAGGCGGCTGGATCGCCTAGGGCCTTTTCTTTCACGGCACCCCTGACACAGATTCAATTCCGTTAGTCCGCTCTACCTCCCGCGCCCCGTCGGCCGGTAATTCCTCAGCGGAGGACGCGTCCGCGCCCGAAAATGCGGCGCTAGCGGCGGTCGCACGGTATGCAGCGGCGCTCCGCAGCTGCCGCAGCGCTCCTGCGGCGCATCATTCAGACGCAGCCACCTCCCGCGCGCCATGCATTCCGGATTCAAACACTGCACCGTGCCACCGGCAAAATCGTGCATGGCTCCTCCTTGCTCTGAATGCTGTGCCGTCGCGCAGAAATGCCGGTGCCGCGCATGCTGCGCTGAGAAAAATCGTAAAGAGCCCGTAACACGCCGTTAATGTGCGGAATTCTGCGCCGAAGCCTCTAGTGTGTCAACAGAAATATCCACTATTAGTAGTAGTACGCTTCCCAGGTTCTACTCCGCTCCCTCCCCATCCTGCTGCCCCGCTTCGCTATCGCATTCCCATGCAGCGCGCGCCCCAACGTGACCGCCATCCTCCGCCGCATCGTGCGTCCGCGCGCCACGCTGTTCCCTATGCTAAAATCAAACGAAGGAGCGTGCCCCGATGAAATTCGGAGTGGTGCAGTTTCCCGGCTCGAATTGCGACGAAGACGCTTACCACGCAGTCGCCGCCATCATCCACCAACCCGTCGAATTCATCTGGCACCAATCCGAAAATCTCGCAGGCTGCGATGTCGTCATTCTTCCCGGCGGGTTCGCCTATGGCGATTACCTGCGCACCGGCGCGATCGCGCGCTTTTCTCCGGTCATGAAATCCGTGGACCGCTTCGCGCGTTCCGGCGGCCTGGTCCTCGGCATCTGCAACGGTTTTCAGATTCTCCTCGAGGCTGGCCTTCTTCCCGGCGCCATGATGCGCAATAAGGGCCTGCGCTATCTCTGCCGCCACGTCCACATCCGCGTCGAATCCACAGATACTCCTTTCACCTGTGCCGCACGCCAGGGCCAAGTGCTTAAAATTCCCATCGCCCACAACGAAGGAAATTACTTCTGCGAACCAGCCGCGCTTGCCGAACTCGAGAAAAACGGCCAGATTGTTTTCCATTACGTAAAGCCCGACGGCGGGGACGCAGCCGAAGTCGACAGTGAAGCGAATCCCAACGGCTCGCTCCACTCCATCGCCGGCATCTGCAATCGCGAGCGCAACGTTTTGGGGTTGATGCCGCATCCCGAGCGCGCCGTGGAATCGCCGCTCGGCTCAGCCGACGGCCTGGTGATTTTCCGTTCCGTGGTTACGAGCCTCAGCCGGCAAACGGCTGTCCCTGCTTAAGACTCACAACGAAGAGAGATTCTTCGCTTCGCTCAGAATGACGACAGCGGACGAAGCGACGCCAAATGATTGACACGGAAATCAAGGTAACGCCCCAACTCGCCGCCGAGCACGGTCTCACTCCCGAAGAATACGCGCGCACGCAAAAAATATTGGGCCGCGATCCCAATTTCACCGAGCTCGGCATTTTCAGTGTGATGTGGAGCGAGCACTGCTCCTACAAATCCTCGCGCGTGCACCTGAAACGCCTGCCCACGCGCGGCACGCACGTGGTCCAGGGCCCCGGCGAAAATGCCGGGGTGGTGGACATCGGCGACGACCTCGTCGCCGTCTTCAAAATCGAATCGCACAATCACCCCAGCTTCGTCGAACCGTTTCAGGGCGCGGCCACCGGCGTCGGCGGCATCCTGCGCGACATTTTCACCATGGGCGCGCGCCCGATTGCCGTGCTCGATTCGCTGCGCTTCGGCCCCATCACGCCGGGCCCGGGTGCGGGCAAGGCCACCGCCGAAGAAATCGCGCGCAATCGCCACATCCTTGATGGAGTGATCCGCGGCATCGGCTTCTACGGAAATTGTTTCGGCGTTCCCACGGTCGGCGGCGAAGTCGCCTTCGAGCCGTGCTACTCGAATAATCCGCTGGTGAATGCGCTGGCTCTCGGCATCTGCCGCCGTGAGGAACTGTTTTTTGCTAAAGCCCGCGGCACCGGCAATCCCGTGATTTACGTTGGCGCAAAGACCGGCCGCGACGGAATTCACGGCGCCTCGCTTCTAGCTTCCGCCGAATTCAGCGAGGAATCGCAGCAAAAGCGTCCCAACGTCCAGGTCGGCGACCCCTTCATGGAAAAGTTGCTGCTCGAAGCCTGCCTCGAAGCGATGCGCACTGGCGCCGTGGTCGCGATCCAGGATATGGGCGCGGCCGGCCTCACCAGTTCCAGCTCCGAAATGGCTTCGCGCGGCGGTCTGGGAATTGAAATTGATCTGGCGCGCGTGCCGCAGCGCGAAACCGGCATGACTCCCTACGAAATCATGCTCAGTGAATCGCAGGAACGCATGCTCCTGGTCGCCGAGCGCGGTCGCGAGCGTGAGGTTTTCGCCGTGTTCCATAAATGGGGCCTCGACGCCGTCGAAATCGGCAAAGTCACCGAAGATGGAAAACTGCGCGTCCTGAATCACGGCCAGGTAGCCGCCGAAATTCCCGCGCACGCCATTGCCGAGGAAGGCCCGCGCTACGAACGCCCGATCGCCGCGCCCAAGCCTGGCAGCGCGGTTGCGCCGCCGGAGTCGCCACTGGTCACATTCGCGAAAGACGGCGCGGACCTCACCGAAAACTTCCGTCGCGTCCTCGCCTCACCGACGATCGCTTCGAAATATTGGATCACGGAGCAGTACGACTCCATGGTGCAAACCAACACGCGCTTCGGCCCCGGCTCGGGCGATGCCGCCGTGCTGCGCCTGAAAGAAACCAAGCGGGCGCTGGCTCTCTCGACCGACGGCAATAGCCGCTGGTGTCATCTCTGGCCGCGCGCCGGCGCGATACACGCCGTCGCCGAAGCCGCGAGGAACGTCGCTTGCACCGGCGCGCGCCCAGTCGCCGCGACCAATTGCCTGAATTTCGGCAATCCGGAAAAGCCGGAAGTCATGTGGCAATTCAGCGAAACCATTGACGGCATCGCCGAAGCCTGCCGCGTGCTCGAAGCTCCGATCACCGGCGGCAACGTAAGCTTCTACAACGAAACGCTGGGCAAGCCGATCTATCCCACGCCGATTCTGGGCGTGCTCGGTTTGATCGAAGATGCCGAATGCGCGCTAGGCTCCGGCTTTCGGAACGAAGGCGACGCAATCCTGCTGCTAGATGGAATCAGAGAAGGAGGCGGCCGGAGCGCAACGAAGGAAGCGTCCCAGGAATTTTCCTCCAGCGAATATGCCAAGACGATGCACGGAATCGTCGCCGGCGCTCCTCCCGAAATTGATCTCGCCGCGGAAAAGCGCCTGATTGATTGCCTGGTCCAGCTAGCCGCCGAAAAATTGATTCATTCCGCCCACGATATCAGCGATGGCGGCCTGGCCGTCACGCTCGCCGAATCCTGCTTCGCCGCAAATGGTCTCGCGGCGCAGGTCACTCTCGCGCCTCCCGCACACGGTTACCCCGCCGAATCTGTCGTTTTCGGTGAACGCGGCGCGCGCGCCGTCATCTCCCTGTCGCCCTCTTCGCTTGCTCGCGTGAATCAGGTTGCGGCACAATGTAAAGTGGAAGTGCAGCATATCGGCACAGTCGCGCGCGGCGATTTTCGCATCCAATATAACGGCTCGCCTGTGATACAAGGCTCTATCGCTTCATTCCAAAATATCTGGAGCGGATCGCTGCAAAAGGCTATCGAGACGACTGCATGAGCTCACGAATCCATACCATCAGCGACGAGCACTTCCACGATCATTGCGGCGTGTTCGGCGTCTTCGGCCATTCCGAAGCCGCGAAAATGGCCTATCTAGGCCTCTACGCGCTGCAGCATCGCGGCCAGGAATCCGCCGGCATCGCTTCGACCGACGGCTCGCAGGTCCACGTCCACAAATCCATGGGCCTGGTGCAGGAAATTTTCACGCCCGACGTGATCTCGCGCCTTCCCGGCGACGCCGCCATCGGCCACACGCGCTATTCGACCGCCGGCGACACTTCGCTGATGAACGCGCAGCCCGTGGTGATTGATTGCAATAAAGGCAAAATAGCCCTCGGCCACAACGGCAACCTGACCAACGCCATCGAGGTGCGCAAAAGGCTGGAACACCGCGGCTCGATCTTCCAAACCACCAGCGACACCGAAGTGATCGTCCACCTGATCGCACGCAGCAGCGCGCGCAACCTGACCGGCGCCATCGCCGACGCGCTCAACCAAGTGGAAGGCGCCTATTCCCTGCTGCTGCTAACGCGCGATGAAATCTACGCGATCCGCGATCCCCGCGGCTTTCGCCCGCTCTGCATCGGCCGCCTCGATGGCTCCTGGGTCGCCGCCTCCGAAACCTGCGCGTTCGATTTGATTGATGCCGAATACGTGCGCGATGTCGAACCCGGCGAAATGGTCCGCATCTCGCGCAGCGGCGTCGAATCTTTCCATTTCGCTCCGGAAAAGCCGCTGCAACAATGCGTCTTCGAGCACGTCTATTTTTCGCGGCCCGATAGCCTGGTTTTTGGCATGCCCGTAAATCGCACGCGCGAACGCCTCGGTCGCCTGCTCGCGAAAGAGCATCCGGTCGAAGCCGACATCGTCACGCCCGTCCCGGATTCCGGCGTTCCGGCAGCGATCGGTTATTCTGCGGATTCCGGCATTCCTTTCCGCATGGCGCTGATCCGCAATCATTACATCGGACGCACCTTCATCGAGCCCAGCCAGGCCATTCGCGATTTCGGAGTGAAGCTGAAACTCAATCCCGTCCGTCGAATGTTGGAGGGCCAGCGCGTGGTGCTCGTAGACGATTCGATTGTCCGTGGCACCACCAGCCGCAAAATCGTGCGACTGGTCCGCGACGCAGGCGCCACCGAAGTTCACGTGCGCATCAGTTGCCCGCCCACGATTTCGCCGTGCTACTACGGAGTGGACACTCCGCGCCGCGAGGAATTGATCGCCGCCAATCATTCGGTGGAGGAAATTCGCAAATATCTTGCTGCGGACTCGCTAGGCTTCGTCTCGTTGGAAGGTCTGCGCCTGGCCGTCGAAGATAACGACGACACCGGCCACAAATTCTGCACCTCGTGCTACACCGGCAGCTATCCGACCGAGCTGGTGCAACTGGAAGTGGAGGCTCATCGTGAAAGCTGACGTCGACGAAGCCGTAGCCGCCGACCGCGAACGGCTGGAAAAAGTACATCACGCCCAACCCGCGACCACCAGCGACAAAGTCTGGCGCGAAGTTGTCTCCTGGTTTTGGGTGATTGTCGCTTTCCTTTTCATCGAAGGCACTCTGGTCCAGGCTCGCGTAATTCCCAGTGGCTCGATGGAAGACACCGTGCTCATCGGCGATCATTTGATCGTCAGCCGCTTTGGCTACGACGCGGGGATTCCCTTCACCTCCTGGCACGTCCCGCTCTGGCGCGAACCCAAACGCCAGCAGATCACCGTCTTTCGCGCGCCGCTCCCCGAGCAAGGCTATCCCGATTTCATCAAGCGCTGCATCGGCCTGCCCGGCGACACGATTGACATCAAGCAGGGCGTCGTCTATATCGACGGCACCAAGCTCAACGAGCCTTACCGCCTCGATCCGCCCAATCCGTTGGAAAATCGCGGCCCCTATCATGTTCCGGCGAATCAATTTTTCATGATGGGCGATAACCGCGAAAATTCCTACGACAGCCGCTACTGGGGCTTCGTTCCGCGCGAAAATATCATCGGTACGCCCGTGCTCATCTATATGTCCATTGACGCCCCGGAAGAGGTCTGGGAGCCCGGGCACGTCGGCGAGCGCTTTGAGACCTACTTGAGTTGCATCATTCATCCGGGAGAGATTCGCTGGAAGCGGTTGTTCCACGTGTTCTAAATTTCAGGATACTCGGGGCTTCAGGAAGCTTTTCGTTTTCTTCAGAAAGCAGATTCCATTCATGCGCTACGCCGATGCTGGAGTAAATATCGCGGCTTCCGACGAAACCAAGCGGCGCATCGCCGCCATGGCCCGCCGCACGTTCACGCACGGCGTGCTCGCCCCCATCGGCGGCTTCGGCGCGCTCTTCCAGCTTGACCGCAAGCGCTGGCGCGATCCCATCCTGGTTTCCAGCGCCGATGGAGTCGGCACCAAACTGAAGATCGCCTTCGCCACCGGGATCCATTCCACCGTGGGGGCGGATATTTTGAATCATTGCATCAACGACATTCTCACCCAGGGCGCGCAACCCCTCTTTTTCCTCGATTACCTGGCCATGGGAAAAATTGACGGTCGCATCGTCGAACAAGTGATCGAAGGCATGAGCCGAGCCGCGCGCCACGCCGGCTGCGCGCTGATCGGCGGCGAAACCGCGGAGATGCCCGATTTTTACCCTCCAGGTGATTACGATCTCGCCGGTTTCGTCGTCGGCGCCGTCGAACAGAAAATGCGGCTCGACCCCAGCCGCGTGCGTCCCGGCGACGCGCTACTCGCGCTGCCTTCCAGCGGCTTGCACACCAACGGCTATTCCCTCGCGCGCAAATTGGTTTTCGGAGTCGCGAAAATCAATCCCAATGCGTACGTCGCGGAAGTCAGCAACAAGATCGGCGCCGAATTGTTGAAACCCCACCGCGCCTACTGGCCGCTGCTCAAAAATATCCTTGCCCGCCAGTGGGTCACTTCCATGGCGCACATTACCGGCGGCGGCATCACCGGCAATCTGCCGCGCGCGCTGCCTAGCAATGTCCAGGCGGTGGTTGATCTGGGTTCCTGGCCGGTGCTTCCCATCTTCAAATATCTCGCGCAGCTCGGCGAAATTGATCGCGACGAACTTCTGCACACCTTCAATCTCGGCGTGGGCATGATCCTGGTCGTCCCGGCGAAGCACGTCTCCCGCGTCGAAACCGAACTGAAGCGCAAACGCGAAAAATTCTACCTGATCGGCCGCATCGAACGCGCCGTCCGCGGCAAGCCCCGCATCATTTACACCGGCAAACTCGCGCTCTAGTGCTTCTCTAGCCGCGGTCGTTGCGGCTCGCTGAAAAACGGAAGGGCGGGGCTTCAGCCCCGCCGTAAGTCATCGCGATTTGGAGGGCTTTAGCCCCTGAAGCCGGGATTTTGATTTCCTTGCACGCGATTCAAACCGACGTGCCTTCGTCGTTGCAACACCGCCTGCGCTGGCAACTTATTCGTATACGGTCCTGCCGTTTTGCCGCTCCAAGGAACTATGCTAATTTCGGGCAGCCATGAACAAACGCATCGGCGTCCTGCTTTCAGGCCGCGGCTCCAATTTCGAGGCGCTGGCCGATAGCATCGCCTCCGGCCGCATTCCCAATTCTGAAATCGCGATCGTCCTGAGCAATCGCGAAGGCGCGCCAGGAATCGAAAAAGCCCGCGCCCGCGGCATCCCCGCCCAGGTGATCCCATCGAAAGGTCTAGAACGCGAAGCCTATGACAAGCTGGTCGTCGCCGCATTGCGCGAAAAAAGTGTGGACTTGGTCTGCCTCGCGGGCTACATGCGCCTGCTTTCGCCGCATTTTGTCGCGGCCTTTCCGAATCGCATCCTGAATATTCATCCCTCGCTGCTGCCAGCATTTCCAGGCCTCGAATCGCAGCGCCAAGCCCTCGAACACGGCGCGAAATTCTCCGGCTGCACGGTGCATTTCGTGGACGAAAATCTGGATGCCGGCCCAATCATCCTGCAAGCCTGCGTGCCAATCGCGGACCAGGACACGCCGGAAACGTTGGCCGAACGTATCCTTCGCGAAGAGCACCGCATTTACACCGAAGCGGTTAGAATTGTGCTGGAAGGGCGGTACCGCATCGAAGGCCGCCGCGTCCTGCTCGATCCTCCAAAAGTTCCGGAGAAAAAATAGTGGCTTCCGCGAAATTCAAGCCGGTCGAAGAACAACTCGAGTACCTGCGCAAAGGCGCCGCGGAAATCATCCGTGAAGACGAGCTCAAGTCCAAGCTCGAGCAATCCGCCAAGACCGGCAAACCGCTCCGCGTCTATCTCGGTGTGGACCCCACGGCGCCCGACATCCACCTCGGCCACACCGTCGTGCTGCGAAAACTCAAGCAATTTCAAGATATGGGCCACACCGCGATTTTCCTGATCGGCGATTTTTCGGCGATGATCGGCGATCCCACCGGACAATCCGAAACCCGCCCGCCGCTCAAGCGCGAGCAGGTGGAAAAAAACGCGGAAACCTACCTTCAGCAGGTTTTCAAGATTCTGGATAAGACTAAAACAGAAGTCCGCTACAACAACGAGTGGCTAGGCAAACTCACCAGCACGGAAGTCGTGCAGCTCTGCGCGCACTACCGCCTAGCGCGCATGCTCGAGCGCGAGGATTTTCGCTCGCGCCTCGATTCCAATCAGCCCATCTCCGTCCACGAGCTGCTCTACCCGCTGCTGACCGCCTACGACGCCGTCGCTCTGAAATCAGACGTCGAACTCGGCGCCACCGAACAAAAATTCAATCTGCTCGTGCATCGCGAAATCCAGCGCGAATACGGCCTGCCGCCACAAGCGATCATGACCATGCCCATCCTCGTCGGCCTCGACGGCGAACGCAAAATGTCCAAGAGCCTCGGCAATTACGTCGGCATCACCGACCCGCCCGCGCAAATGTTCGGCAAACTGATGTCCATCTCCGATGAGCTGATGTGGTCGTACTACGAGCTGCTCACCGATTTCGGCTCGCCGGTGGTCATCCGGCTGCGCGAGGAAGTCAAAATGGGCGTCCTCCATCCCATGGACGCCAAAATGCAAATGGCACACACCATCGTCGCCGGTTTTCATGGTGAAGAAGCCGCGAGAGAAGCCGCCGATGAATTTCGCCTCGTTTACCGCGACCGCAAAGCTCCCACCGATATGCCCGAATTGAAGCTGGCTTGGGGAAAACGCCCGCTGCACCTTTTGCTAACGGAATCAGGGCTGGCAAGTTCCCGCAGCGAAGCCGAGCGGCTGATCAAACAGGGAGCGGTTGAAATAAACGGCGAAATCGCCAAAGATGTAAAGCATGCCATCACGCTGAATCCCGGCGATCTGCTTTCGCTCCGCGTAGGCAAAAAGAAATTCCTGCGCGTAGTCGGGGTCTGAAGGTTTTGTAGCGCCGGCTTGCCCTGACAGCCTGCCAGCGGCAGGATGGAAGGACGTCCCGCCGGCTCTTTGCTCACCTGCTCACGCGCTGGGAATAACCCAAACGGCGCCTCATCGACGCTACTTCGATCGTTCCGCCAGATGTTTCAATTTCTCCAACCAAGATTGATCCCGCATCCGCACAGCCCGCCGCGTGATCACCCGATCGAAAATCTTTCCGAACATCCCCGGCATCTCGTATTTATCGCGCATCACCACCCGCGAAGTACCACCCGCGCCCTGCAATTCCCACCGCTGCATCCCGCGCACGCCATAAGAATCCTGAAATTGCCATTCCAACAAGCGTTCCCACTCGTAAGCCGTAATCACCGCCGTCAAAGCCATGTCATAACGCTGCAATTTGCCTGTGACCCGCACTTTCTGCGCCACCGCAAAATCCGCAGCTCCGCCCTGGACCTCAAAATGTGCATCCATCTCGATCCCATACCAAAGCGCCATGCGCTGCGGCACAAAAAATACAAAAATCTCGTTAGCAGTCGTGGCTATTTCTGAAATCAGCTGAATGTCGGACATCGCGAAAGGAAGGTTATCTCACAAATCGCAGAGAAGGCAGCAATTCCAAGCGGGCCAGCGCTTAATTCACTTCCACCAGCACCAGCGAAACATCGTCAGTCGGCGGCCCTTCGCGCCACTCCGCCACGCGATCCAGTATCCCCTGCTTCATCTCGCCGAAAGGCAGCGACGAAGTTTCGCGCACAAATCTCTGCACGCCCTCCACGCCCAGCATCTGGCCCTGGGCGTTGAAAACGTCGGTAATCCCATCAGTGTAGAGCACCACCCGATCGCCCCGATCGAGGTCCACATCCAAACTGGCCTCCTCGTCCACCGCATCCGGAAGCGCCCCCAGAACCATGCTACGCGATTCCAGCAAACGCGGCTCCTCGCCGGCGCGCGCCACCATTCCCGGAGGATGTCCGGCCCCCGCAAAAATCATGCGCCGCGCCGCCCGATCTATGCGCGCTGCCGCCACGGTAAAAAAGAAAACCGAGCTGCCGATATTCTGCATCACGAACTGGTTCAGCCCGCGAAACATGTTTCCCAGGTTCGCGCCGGCCCGCAATTGGGTCATCATTTCAGTGTAGATCCGGTTGGCCACCAGCGCTGACCCGATGCCATGCCCGGAAACGTCGCAGACCAGCAAATTGAGATGATCCTCATCGAGCGAATTCACCAGGCCGAAGTCCCCGCCGATCGTCCGCACCGGATGATAAAAAGTTTCCACGTGCACCTTGCCCCACACCAGCGATTTCGGCGCCAGGCTCTGCTGCACACGCGCGGCGAGTGTCAGGTCTTCTTGAATCTCTCGGTGGCGCTCTTCTAGCCGCCTGTTGAGGTCGCGCAGCTCGTATTCGGCGTTCTTGAGGTCGGAAACATCGGTAAACGAAACAATCGTGTATTGCCGGCCATCGGGGTCCTCGATTATTTTCGCGCTGATAATTACCGGCAACCGCCCGCCGTCGCTCCGCGGCAGGACGAACTCAAACCGGTGGCGGCCCTGGATCCGGCTTCGTTCTTTTTGCTCTTCGATGAAATCCGCTTCTTCCTTGGTGTAGAACTTGTATGAATCCATCCCGAAGAGCTCGCTGCGCGGTATTCCGGTCATCTCTTGAAAATTTGAATTCGTGAAAATTACGTTCCCGCAATCATCGGAGATGAGCACCCCTTCGTTCAAGCTCTCAAGAATGCCCTCAATTTGCTGGAGCCAATCTGGCTGCTCGACTTCCACGGAATCCCCTTTGCGCTTGCCTCTAAATCCGGGGTCATATTGAACCATAACCACCCCTCTCACAAGAAGCCTGTCCGCCACCTGCGCAATTTGATTCGCCAAGGCCTTCCAAAGCTGCAAACGTTTGCGAACTAAAGTAAGGTGGTGGAGCGTAATAGAAATCAGGAGAACTCGCGCTCAGCCCTTTCGCCTACGTGTGGCGAAAGCCGGCGTATGTCGTCATGTCTGCAAACGGCCAGAAACTTCCCCCGGGCCCCAAAGGTCTGCCGCTATTCGGCTTGGCATTTCAGTTTCTGCGCGATTCCCTGGGAACACTGCGCCGGCTGGCGCGTGAGTATGGCGATATCGTGTGCGTCCCCGTGTTAAACCAGCACCGCATTTTCCTGAATCATCCCGATTACGTTGAGCAGGTGTGCATCGTACAGCACGCTAAATTTCACAAAAGCAAACTCACCAAGGACGTCACCCAGCGCCTGCTCGGCCAAGGCTTGCTGATCAGCGAAGGTGATTTCTGGCGACGGCAGCGGCGCCTGGCGCAGCCGGCGTTTCATCGCATCCGCGTGAATGAGTACGGCGCCACGATGATTGAGTGCGCCGAGTTGCGCATGCGCCAGTGGCGCGATAAAGACGTGCGCGACATTACCCAGGAAATGATGGCCATGACGCTCGACATCGCCGTGCGCACGCTCTTCGGTTCCACGTTGCAGTCAGAAGCCGAAGAAGTCGGCGACTCGCTCGGCTTTCTCATGCGCTATTCGCTCCGCAAGGCCCGCTCGCCCATCAAAATACCCGAAAGCTGGCCGACTCCCGCGAATCGCCGCGCCGATCGCGAAACGCAATTCCTCGATTCACTGGTCTACGGAATCATCAAAGCGCGCCAGGCAGAAGGGAATTCGCACCAGCACCACGATCTTTTGGCCATGCTGATGAGCGCGATGGATGAAGACGGCACGCAGATGACTCCCAAACAGCTGCGCGACGAATCCATGACGCTGTTTTTGGCGGGACACGAAACCACGGCCCTGACGCTCTCGTGGGCCTGGTATATGTTGAGTGAGAATCCTGCCGCCGAAGCGCGGCTGCATGAAGAATTGCACGGCGTTTTGGCGGGCCGCGCTCCGCGGATCGCCGACCTCGAGCGCTTGCCCTATCTGCGCGCGGTGATCAATGAAACGCTGCGGCTCTACCCCGCCGCCTACATCGTCGCGCGCACTTCGATCGCCCCCTGCACCATCGCCGGCTACGATTTCCCCGCCGATACCACGATGATCATGGCGCAATGGGTGATGCACCGCGACGCGCGCTATTTCGACGATCCCGAGGCCTTCCGCCCCGAGCGCTGGCTCGACGGCCTCGAGAATCGCCTGCCCGCCGGCGCCTATTTTCCGTTCGGCGACGGCCCGCGCCGCTGCATCGGACAAGGTTTCGCGCTGCTGGAATCCGCGCTGGTGCTAGCCACCATCGCGCAAAAATACAGTTTCAAGCTGGTCCCCGGCCATCCGGTCGTTCCAGAGCCGCTAGTAACCCTGCGCGCCAAACACGGTATCCGCATGACCTTCCACAATCGCCAATAAAGCTCCATCTGGGAGTGCGGCGGCTTGCCGCCGCCTCTTTTTGAAGCGAGGCTTGCCTCGCGAGCCGCGCCACAGCGAAGTGATTCGCCATTCCATTCCGCCATCGTCGCACCTACTTCACAAACTCTCCCTGCTCGCCCTTCGCCCAAGGGTCATACCTCAAGGCAAACCGAATCCGATCCGGAATCGTCGGATGCGAATAAAACATAAACACATCCACCGGGTTCGGCTCCGGATCCGATAAATCCACCTCGCCAAGAATCTGAAACGATTGCGCCGCCACCTGCGCGGAATCCGGCGTCAACCCATGCGTCACTTCCAACCCATACTGATCGGCCTGGTGCTCGAAGTGCCGGCTCATCGCGCTACTGATCGGGCTGGCCACGAACGAAAAAACGGACAGCAGCAAAAGCAAAGCCGGCAGCGATGCCAAATCGTCCACGCCGCGAATCCCCCAATCCTTGCCCCAGCGCTGCAGGAACCATCCGATCGTCCGAAATCCCAGATAAAACAGCACAAAAAGAAACGCCGCCGCGAAGATTAATCCTTTCCAGATATGCCCCAAAACGTAGTGCCCCATTTCGTGCCCAGCCACATATACAATTTGTGGCGTATTCATTTTGGCGATGGTGTTGTCCCACACCACGATCCGCTTCGACGCGCCAATCCCCGTCACATACGCGTTCAACTCCGTGGTTTTTTCGCCCGCGCCCATCCAGAACATCCGCTCCGGCGGAATGTCTTCCCCCGCGCGCTGCACCATTTTCTCCAGGCTGACCGTTAGCCCCGGATCCTTCTGCTGCAACGGCTCGAATTTGTGGAACATCGGGTCCACGATCAGCGGCTGCAGAAACACCAGAATCACGGCGATCGGCAACGACACCAGCCAAAAATAAAACCACCACCGTCGCGGGTTGCTGCGAATCACTGCATACAAAATAGCCACCAGCACGATCCCCAGCATCACCGCCAGAAATTGCCCCTTCGTCCAGTCCCAGAACCACGAGCCCCAGTTCTGCACGCTCAGCCCGTACTTCCGGTCCACCGAATTCTGGTAAATGTCCGACGGCAAGCCGAGAATATCCATCGTCAAAATCAGCAAAGGCGCAAATATCGCTGCCTGCACCACGCGGTTCCGCGAGGCGCTCTCCGCCCAATCCCGGAATTTCGGCCCAAACCTCCAGTAAAGAATCACCCAAAGGACAAACACGCCGTAAAAAAAATCAATCAGCGCGAACCGGAACCGAAAGCGTCCCAGGTCCCGCGCCTTGCGATAAAGTTCGGTAGGCAGTGTGTACGCCGTAACCGTTTTTTGTGACGTTTCCGCCGGCACGGCGGCAGCCGAGGGCGCAGAGGTTTGAAGAGAACTCGAAGCCGCTTGGCCCGCTTGCGCAGTGGCGACGTCCCCCGCCAGTACAGGCGTGCGCGCAGCGCCCTTCGCGCCGGGACCAAACACCGTCAACTGTACCGACAACAAAAACACAACCACGACGGCGCGAGGCGGCATAAGTGCTCCCAGAATTTTAGTAGTCGCGGACATGCCACAGAAATAACGGTCGAGTATGACTTGGCCAGCCCAACGCGCGCAAGCAGCCTACTGCGAGCCTGATCCCGGCGACCTGCCGCTTAGTACAGGGTGCCTCTTTGGTCGCGGGCCGCTATGGCGATTGCCCCGCGCCCAGCCGCGCGGCTAGAATTGAGACTAGGAAACTGCTGCCCGGAGAAGCATATGAAAATCGCGCCTTGGAGCCTCGGAATTCTGCTGATTTTGCCGGTGGGTTTTGCCGCGGGTCAGTCCCAAACGCCACCGCCTCCTCCCCAGCAGGACGCGCAGTCTTCAACCGCATCCACGACTTTGGCCGAAGCCGCCAAGCGTGCTCGCGAGGCCAAGAAGGACCAGGCGCAGCCCGCGCACGTCTGGGACAACGACACCGTTCCCAAGGCCAGCGGTCAGATCAGCGTAGTGGGCGAAACGCCGGCAAGCGCCGATGCCGATAATTCGGCCCCCGTCGCAGCCGCGCCTGCGGACAACTCGGCGAATGCCGCTCCGGCGAAAACAGAAGGCAGCAGCGCGCTGAAATCGCAAATCTCCGACGCCAAAGACAAGTTGGCCACCATTAAGACCGATCTCGACCTGCTCGAACGCACCAATACGCTGGACTCCCAGATGTATTACGGAAAGCCGGACTACCAAAGCGATACCGATGGCGCAGCTAAACTGAAAGCCGAACAGGATGCGATCGCCGCCAAGCAACAGGAAATGGACGACCAGCAAAAGAAGATCGACGATCTGGAAGCCGAACTTGGGAAGCAGCCTGCGACCAGCAGTGAAGATACCTCAAACTCAAATTCAAACTAGTTGTTGCGCCTTCAGAATTTGGTGATGTCCACGGGCGTCAAACCCTTCTCATCGCAGTAATTGTGATAGCGCTTCAGAAAAGTCTGCCAGTTTTCGGTAGCGATGGTATTGCCCGCGGCATCCACAAAATCCAGCGCTCCTTCGATGACGGCAAATACGATCGTATCTTCCTTGCCCACCATGCGCGGCGAATGCGTCGAGCCCGCCACTTCAAAAACCACGTCGCCCGCCTCCGAAACCCACCCCTCGTCGTAGGTCCACGCACCCTGTACCGTGTAAACCACGACGGTACCCGGATGGAAGTGCATCTGCAGCGCCGCTCCCGGCACCGAGCGAATAAACAAAATAATCTGGCCCGTGATCGGATTCAGCTTGATCAGCTTGATGAAATGCCCGGGAGCCCACGGCACCCACGGCAAACCCTTGGGATCCGTGTGGCTCGCCAAAGCCTTGTGAATCGGATGCGTGCCGCTGCTCATGATTTGATCCTCCTGCGCAAGGCGCTTCATGCGTGGCGCGCACGAAATATTGATCCGCCTCGAAGCCGCTACAACATCGCAAGCCCCCGCCGCTGTCAAGCAGATTGTATTTCCTCACAGCCACTAATCACTAGCCACTGCCGTTATCCCCAAAACCGTCGCCGCAAAAAAGCAGCAGCACAACGCAAAAATCGCTCCACCGCGCGGCAAGTCTCGCGAACGCGACAGCACACTTATGGACGCCGGCAGGCATAAGCGCCGCACGTCCCGCAGTGCTATCATCTCGTTGCTTCCGGCGGCGCGCCTCGAAAAACGCGCCGATCGAATCGTCCATGGCTCGAATCACGGTTTCTGAGATTCACGAACAAGCCTGGTTTCCCAAATTCCTTCGCGATGATGTATTGGACGGCCTGCAATCGGTATTTCGCCTCGGCAAAATTTACGACCCAGTTGCGTCCCGTCTCGCCGCCGCCGTAAAAGCCTCCGGCGCCCATCGCCTTGTTGATCTCTGCTCCGGCGGCGGCGGACCTTGGGTCTCGATGCATCGCGCCCTGGCCGCGCAGAATTCCGGCCAACCCTTGAATATCTGCCTCACCGACAAATATCCCAACATCGGCGCCTTCCAGAGCGCCCGAGAAGCTTCCGGTGGCGCCATCAGCTATTGCCCCGAGCCGGTGGACGCCACCGATATTCCGCCGGGCCTCGAAGGCTTTCGCGTCCTGTTTACTTCATTTCACCACTTCGCTCCCGATCAAGCCGCTGCCATTCTGCAAAACGCAGTCAATAACCGCCAGGGAATTGCGGTCTTCGAAGCTGCCAGGCGCCGTCCTCTCAGCATCCTCCTCACTTTTCTGGTGCCGCTTGGCGCCCTCTTCAGCGTTCCCTTTATTCGCCCATTCCGCATCTCGCGCCTGTTCTGGACGTACCTGATTCCGGTGATCCCGTTCGTGCTTTGGTTCGATGGAATCCTCTCGTGCTTGCGCGCCTATTCTCCGGCCGAGCTAGAGCAGCTGATTTCAGGTCTCGAAGCGAACGATTACAAATGGGAAATAGGAGAAGTGACCGGCCGGTTTGCTCCGGTGACCTACATGCTAGGCTACCCAGAGCGCCTTTTCTAAGGCTATCAGAACGGTGATTCTCTAAATGGAGCCATCCCATCTGACGGCCGAGTCATCGCCCGTGGCTTCGGGTCGTGTGGTGCCGGCTGGATTCTGCCCGGCGACCTTTCTTCGTCGGACTCGCCTGTGGTAGAATTACGGTTGTAATAAACTGTCATAATGATAGTTCTCGACGCTTCAACACTGATACTTATTGCCAAGATCGAACTCCTCGATTCCTTCTTGGCCGGTATCAAGTTGCAGGTCGGCATTCCAGCGCAGGTGGCCAGGGAATGCTGCAGCGTCAAGAAGACGTTGGATTCACTCGTGATTCAAAAGGCATTGGATCAGTCAGGAATCAGCACGATTCGGGTGCGAGACAGGAAACTCGTCGCGAAATTGCAAGTTGATTTCGGCCTGGGCATGGGAGAAGCCGAAGCAATCGCTCTAGCGCTTAAGGAAAGGTCAGAGCTTCTGGGAATTGAGGACAAAAACGGCATTAACGCGTGCAAGCTCTCGGGAATCCCGTTCACTACCGCGCTGAACATCTTGCTGCGCGAGTTCGAGAGCGGTTTGATGGACCGGCACGCGGCGCTAGCGCGGCTCGCGCTTCTTGCCAAACACGGGCGCTACAGCAACTCGATCCTTTCGGAAGCGCGTATGAAATTGGAGGCCGGCAATGAGTAAAACCATGAGTATCCGTATGGACCGCGATAACTATGAATTCCTCCGAGAAATCAGAAAGGAAGAACGCAGCGATCTGTCGAAGACGGTGCGAGATCTCGTTTCGCGCGGCAGGGTCCTTCTGGCCGTCGAGAGATATAAGAGCGGCGAAGCCTCCCTGGGAAAAGCAGCGGAACTCGCGGGAGTCCCCGTTGGCCAGATGATGACGATCCTCACGGAATTCGGCGTCGAAAGCAGAATTGAGAAAGAAGATTATCTTCAAGGTCTGCAGAATCTCGCAAAAATCTTGTAGCGCGCCGGCGCGCGCCGGCAAACTCCTCAGCCGATGATTTTGGTTTCGCGGACGTTCTTCTTACCGCCGTGGCCGCTTCGCAGACTTACGTTTCGTGTGCCGTGGCTTCGACTTCGCTCGACGTGCAATCTTCTTGCGGCGTTTTGGCTTAGCGCGCGCCTTCCCGCTGCTCGCTCGCGCCAATTCGCGTCGCTTCGCCGCGGCCCATCCTGGCTTATTGCTTTGTCGGCCTCGCGCAATCGCCAACGCGTCTGCCGGAACATTCTCGGTGATGGTCGAGCCTGCCGCCACGTAAGCACCGTCTCCAACGCGCACCGGTGCCACCAACGCCGTATCACTCCCGATAAACACGCGATCGCCGATCGTGGTTTGATACTTGGCCACGCCGTCGTAATTGCAAGTGATCGTTCCCGCGCCGATATTCGAGCCGCGACCGACAGACGCATCCCCAAGGTAAGTAAGGTGGTTCGCTTTCGCTCCTTCGCGCACCACCGAATTTTTCACTTCCACAAAATTCCCGATGTGCGCGCCCGCGCGTATATCCGCCCCAGGACGCAACCGCGAAAAAGGCCCCACCTGCGCCTTGCTCCCCACGCGGCTCGCATCCATCACCGTATGCGCGCCGATAAAAACGTCGTCATCCAGGCGCATATCCCGCAACACGCATCCCGTTTGAATCTTGCAACGCGCCCCCACGCGCGTCTTCCCCAGCAGTTGCACGCCCGGCTCAATCACCGAGTCAGGGCCCGCCGTGACTTCCGGATCAATCACCACCGTCTCCGGCAGATAAATTGTCACGCCCGCATCCATCACTTCGGCAGCCTTGCGCGCGCGGAAAATTCGGTCAATATTCGCAAGCTCGCCCCGCGTGTTACAGCCCAACACTTCATTGGCGTCGGCCGCGACGTAAGCCAGCACGCGCTCGTTGCGCTGGCGCAGCAAGCCAATCGTATCGGTCAAATACAGCTCGCGATGCGCATTGTCCGGCCGCAAAGCATTCAGGCAAGGCCAAAGTTTTTCCAGCGTAAAGCAGTAAATGCTGGAATTCACTTCGCGGATCGCGCGCTGTTCCGGCGTCGCAGCCTTTTCTTCCACCACGCACTGCACGCGCCCTTCGGAATCGCGCACCACGCGCCCGTAATTCGTCGGATCGTCCAGCTCGGCGCTCAGTATCGTCGCAGCAGCCTCGCCGCGGCGGTGGGTATCGAGCAGCGCCGCAAGAGTTGCGGTACGCAGTAGCGCCGCGTCGCCCGCCACCACGATCACGAACTTCGCGCTCTTCCGCATTTTGCGCCGCGCCGTTTGCACGGCGTGCCCGGTGCCGCGCTGCGGATGTTGCAACACGGTCTCCGCGCCCAACTCTTCGGCTACCGCGCCAACTTCTTCCGCCTGATGACCGACAACCGTCAGCACCTGCGCGGCTCTGAGCGGCTGGCACGCGCGAATCACGTGCTCAAGCAAAGGCCGCCCGCCCGCGCGATGCAGCACCTTCGCCAATTCCGAACGCATCCGCGTTCCTTTGCCGGCCGCAAGGATCAAGACTACTGTGTCAGGTGCGCTCATCCGCAGCCTATTGTCGCTTCCATCCAAGGCTTTGGCAATCGAAACGGCCTCGCCCACCACATAAAATTGCCAAAATTGTTAACCGAAGGGATATATTGGCGGCAAAAGTAGGGGGTAATCCATGTTCTGTACGCAATGCGGCACGACGAATCCCGACGCAGCGCAATACTGTTCGAAGTGCGGAACAATGTTCGCCGCAACTCATGCCGCGAGCGCCGCGCCCGCGCCGGGACCAGCACCTATCGCTCCAACACACGTCCCCACCAGCGGCAAAGCGATCGCCAGCCTGATCTGTGGGATCTTCACCATGTTCTTCCCCGTCGGGATCGCCGCGATAATTCTGGGCCACCTCTCTCTATCGGACATCCGCAAATCCGCGGGACGGCTCGGCGGCCGGGGATTCGCGATTGCCGGCCTCGTTCTCGGTTACGCCGGCATCGCGCTGATTGCCCTGATTCTGATAATCGCCGCCTTCGCCATTCCGAATCTGTTTCGCGGGAATGTCGCGCAGAACGAAGCCTCGGCGGTGGGCGCGCTGCGGGTCATCAACGTTGCCGCGGTGACCTACCAAAGCGAATACGAAAATGGATTTCCTTCGAGCCTCGGCGTGTTGGGAGGCGATCGCCGAGCCGCCGCGACCTGCAACCACGCCAACTTGCTCGATCGCTCGCTCGCGGAAGGTCGGAAATTCGGCTACGGCTTCACCTATACCCCGAAGTATCCGGATGGTTCCACCGAGCCGGTCATTTCTCCGAAGGCGGCTGCAAATGGCTGTACGTCAGGTGGCGCTTCTGGATTCACCCTGACGGCCAATCCGCTTCAGCGCGGTTCCACGGGACGAAGAAGTTTCTACACCGATCAAACCGGAGTGATCCGCTACGCGAATGGCGGCGAATCCGCCACCGCCGATAGCGCGCCGCTTCAGTAACTCAGCGTTGAATGGAGAGACCGAGCAGAAACGTCCAAGACCGCAGAAAACCTTAGGAACTCGCGGGAACTGAGTCAGAAAAATCCGCAGGGGACACCGAAACCTCACGCGTCGCGGTGGTTTCGGTCCACAAAGTGCGATCGGCCAGCAAGCGCGTGACGAGTTGGGTGTGCAACGCGTGCCCCGCTTTGTGCGCCACGATCCGCGCCTTCAAAGGACGTCCTACCAGCGCCAGATCCCCAATCAGATCGAGCGCCTTGTGGCGCCCAAATTCGTCGGCAAAACGCAGCGGCCCGTTCAAGATACTGTCCTCGTCCAAAACAATCGCGTTATCCACCGACCCGCCGCGAATCAAACCCATCGCCTGCAAGCCGGCAAAATCCTTCATGAATCCAAAAGTGCGCGCCGGCGCCAGTTCGCGGCTGAACGATTCCCGGTCCACGGTCATTTCCACTTCCTGCGGGCCTACATCCGGATGCTTGTAATCCACAAAGCAGTGCACACGAAATTCGTCGGCGGGATAAATTCCGATGCGCCGGTCTCCATCGGAAAATTCCAGCGGTTTGATCACATGGATGTAACGCCGCTGCCTGCGCAATTTGCGCGTGCCGGCCTTCGCCAGCAGCTCAATAAACGGCTTCGACGACCCATCTAAAATCGGCAGCTCCAGCGCATCGATCTCCACGTACACATTGTCCACGCCGCAGGAATAAAGCGCTGCCAGCAGGTGCTCCACGGTCGAAAGCAGCACGCCCTGTTTCATCAGGCTCGTCGCATAGCTGACGCGCGCTACATTCCGCACGTGCGCTTCAATTTCGAAATTGTCCAGATCCACTCGACGGAAGACGATCCCCGTGTCAGCGGGCGCGGGAAGCAAACGCAGACGGCACTGCACCGCAGTGTGGAGTCCCACGCCGCGAGCCTCTACCGGACGTTGTATGGTGAGTTGGTAAGACATGCCCCAGGGCCGGCTTGCTTAGATGCACCTCTGTAACCGCTTGGTTGGATTTATGCTGCTTTAGAATCATAGTATTACGGCCTCCTGTAAAGGAAAATTATTTCCGATGTGGCAAAGATACAACAGACTGACGCCTGCGCGTGTGGTTCAGAATGAACAGCTTCCGGTCAAGCTCGAGTCGAGGGTCTTACGCTGAAATGTTTAGGAGTTGGCCCGGGGTTTGAGAAATGGAGCTGCCGTAGAAGCCGCTTTGCGTGTCTTGCCCTGCGGCTGTGAGCGACGCGTGCAATTGCCGAAGCTGCCGCACCGCAGCCACAGTTTGCTGTTGCGGCGTATTCGCCGAAACCGCCGCCGCGCCCGTGCCCACGCTCGCGGATGGCGCGCCGCCGGAATTCTGATTCGCCTGTTGCGTAGAAGTTTCCGGCTGAACTTGCGTCGTAATCGCACTCTGATTCTGATCTTGGTTCTGTAGCGCCGCCGGCTGAATCGCGAGGCCTCCAGCGCCGGCATTCGCGTTTCCGCCGCCACCGGCGCCAATCTGCGCCGCGTTCGCTTGTGAATCCACCGCATTCGCAGCCGACTTCGTCTCTGCGCTGACGGCCGAGGGCTGCATCCCCTGCACGAATTCTCGCAGCGCGACCGGATCGTTCACCCACAGCAGCAGCGACATGCGGTTCATCAAGCTGATATCTTGCGGATTGATGCCGAGCCGCTGCAGCTCCTGGTCAAGCTGTTGAATTGTTTCTTGCGGCGTGGTGGCGCTCGCACCGCCGGCTGCCGCGCTGTTTGCCGCGGTAGTCGCTGCGTTTGCAGGATTCCCTGCTGTCGCAGGTTGAGGTGTCGCCGCAGCGACGGCTACTGCCGTCGCATTCACGGATGCTTGCGTCAGAATTGCCGCCGGCGGCGGCTCCTGCGCCACCGTCGTTTGGTCGGCGGTCGCGCCGGTCGCATAGGTGGAGCTCACAGCGCCGGCCGTACTCGCGCCATTCTCCGAATCGTTCGGCGGAAACGTGTATTCGTGAGCCAACAACGTGAAAGCCGCGGTGGTCACGAAATTCTGCGCTGCCGGCTGGCTTCGAGTCGTCGGCGCCGTACCCGAAAGCGTCACAGTATCTTGTTGCGTCGCGTCCGACGGCGCAGCGGGAGCTTGGCTGGCCGGAGGTACGTGGTAGACGACCTGCGTCGGCACCACTCCGCCCGCATCTGTCGCGTCCAGAGCCGTGGATTCGCCTGAAATCACGCTCGTTAGCGTCAAACCGATCGGTGCCATTTGTACCTCCTTCCCGGGGCTACTAAGTCCCGGAGGATCAGCTGACCAGCATCTCGGCAAGAAGTGCCGTTTCGGAACGATGCAGCTGCTCGAACCTCGTGATTCCTGTCTAGCGTATCGGCTGCCCGGCGTATACCTTTATAGCCGATTCTTCCTTGCCGCCCGCCGTTGTCTGTCCGCGCCTCTTCCGCGTACAATAGACAATCGAAATCATTCACATGGCGACCCCGTTCACCATTCTTCCCAATTCCACTCCGCCTCCCATGGCGCACCCTCGCCCGTCCTGGCTACGCGTGCGCTTCTTCGGCGGACCCAAATATCAGGAATTGAAGCGCACCATGCGCGCGCTCGATCTGCACACCGTCTGCGAAAGCGCGCGCTGCCCCAACATGGGCGAATGCTGGGAACACGGCACCGCGACCTTCATGATCCTGGGCGACATTTGCACGCGCGCTTGCGGATTCTGCGCCGTCCCCAGCGGCAAACCGCTCGGCCCTCCCGCCGAAGACGAGCCCGACCGCGTCGCCGAAGCCGTCGCCAGAATGGGCCTGCGCTACGCCGTGGTGACGTCAGTGAATCGCGACGATCAACCCGACGGCGGTGCCGCCATCTTCGCCCGCACCATCTCCGAAATTCGCGCACGCGTTCCAGGGTGCAAAGTGGAAGTCCTGATTCCCGATTTTCGCGGCGATTGGAATGCACTCGAAACGGTGATGGCCGCCAAGCCCGACGTCCTGAATCACAACATGGAAACTGTTCCGCGCCTCTATCGCCAGGTTCGCAAAGGCGCCGTGTACGAGCGCTCCCTTGAATTGCTCCGTCGCGCGGGAGAAATGGCGCCCGGCGTCCCCACAAAAACGGGAATGATGCTCGGCCTAGGCGAATCTCGCGACGAAGTTCTCGCAGCCATGCAAGACATCGCCGCGCAGGGCACGCACATCCTCACACTCGGCCAATACATGCAGCCCACGCCCGAGCACTTGCCCATCGAACGCTACGTTCATCCCGACGAGTTCGCCGAATTCAAGCATCTCGGCGAAGCCATGGGCATCAAACACGTCGAGTCCGGGCCGCTGGTTCGCTCGTCCTACCACGCCTTTGAACAACAAGAAGCCGCGCGCTAGCATTCGCGCCGCTCCAACCCGTGCCGCCACGCCGCCCGCGGCATTTCCCATCGAATTCCGCTTCAATTAAAATTTTCGGCGTGACGTTCCCATGAACCCCTGGCGCGGCCTAAAAAATCTTCCTCGCGAAATGTGGATCCTCTGCGGCGCCACGCTAGTCAATCGCTCTGGAACGATGGTGCTGTCCTTCCTGGTTCTGTATATCACCGCTAGCCAAGGCGTTTCCCCCGCGCGCGCCGCCCTTGCTCTGACCGTTTACGGCCTCGCGGCCCTCCTCGTGATGCCGCTCGCCGGACGCCTCGCCGACCGCATCGGCCCCTTGCCGATCATGAAAGCGTCGCTGTTCCTCACCGGCGTGCTCCTCCTGATCTTTCCTCTCGCCAAAAGCTACCCCGGAATCCTGATGATGACGTTTGGCTTCTCCGTCCTCAACGAATCCATCCGTCCCGCCAGCCTCTCCATGATTTCCTCTCTCGTCGCGCCGGCTCAGCGCAAATCCGCCTTCGCTCTGAACCGCCTCGCTGCCAATCTGGGCATGAGCGTCGGCCCCGCTATCGGTGGAATCCTCGCCGTCTATTCTTTCCGCTGGCTCTTCCTCGTGGATGGCGCAACTTCGATTCTCGCGGGTCTGGTCCTGCTGCTCGCCCCGTGGCGAGGCATGAGCCAAATAAAATCCCAGGAACCTCAATGGGAAGACGCCGAAGACCTCGGCCGCGAAATCGAAGCCGACAGCACCACGCCGATGGCTGCGCTGCATCCCGCCGCGGATTTGCGCGCCTTCCGAAATCGCCGCATGCTCTATTTCATTGCCGCGCTCATTCCCGTGCAGCTCGTCTTTTTTCAGTTCACCTCTACGCTGCCGTTGTTCCTGGTGCACAATCTCCGCTTCCCGGAATCCATTTACGGCACGATCTTCACCGTCAATACTCTGCTGATCGTCGCCCTGGAAGTTCCTCTGAATTCGGCGATGGCTCACTGGAGCCACCGCCGCACCCTCACGCTCGGCGCGTTGCTCTACGCTGTCGGATTCGGATCGTACGCGCTAGTCGGCGTCGCGCCGTTCGGTAAGACAGCGGGGGTCTTTGCGGCAGTAGTGATCTGGACGTTCGGCGAGATGATCATGATGCCCGGCAGCTCCGCCTACGCCGCCGAAATCGCGCCGCCCGAGCGCCGCGGCGAATACATGGGCCTCTATACGATGTCGTTCAACGTCGGCTTTTCGATCGGACCGTTGCTCGGCGCAAGCCTTCTCGGCCAATGGGGACCGAGCGTCGCGTGGGGAGCAGCATTCGTTTCCGGCTGCATTTCAGCGCTGCTGATGAGCCGCATCGGAACAAGCCCAAATAAAAACACGAAAGCGAGCCAACCTGCGTTAGTGGACTGAGCCGCCTGCCAAAGAATTCGCCAGCTCCCGCGCATGCGCCGCGCAACCCGAGCAGCCAGCGCATGCGCCGCAATTGCTGCACGCCGGATCCTCCGCGGCAATTGCCTTCACCGCGTGAAAATATTCCGCGGCTTTCTCGCTCCGGCCCATTTCCAGGTTCAAATTTCCCAGCAGCAATTGAAAAATTGGATTCTTGGGGTAGCGCTCCACCAGCGGCTCGGCAACCGTGATCGCCCGTTCGTATTCCTGGTCATACGTGCGTAAATTTTTCGCCAGATAGATGCGCATTTCCACCGGCATCAGCACCCCATGCTCGATCGCGGTTTGCATCTGCTGGATGCCTTCTTTTTTGTTCCCACCGGGAATGCCCATGAAAAAGCGCAGAAATCTCACGATGCCAGGCAGCGAATCCACGTAGTCGTTGTAGAGGCCTATGCCGCCCGTTGCGTCCGCCATCTGCGGATCGAGTTCCAGCGCGCGCAGAAATTCCGCCCGCGCCGCAACGCCCGCATGCGCCACCGCATGATTTTCTCCACGCAGCGCGTCCATGCGCGCTCTGAGCGCCAGCCCCAACCCGGCGTAGAGGTGCATTTCCGCCGTGTCCGATTTTGCCAGTTGCTCCTGCGCCAGCTGCGTGATTTTGTCGGTGAGCGCGATGTACGCTTCGTCCTCCGGACGCTTGCCGCGCTTCCAGGCGTCTACCATTCCATACTTCACCTGTGAGTTGGCGCAAAATATCTTCCACCACTGCGCTTCGCCTTCCAGCAAGTACCCCAGCGGATTTTCCGGCTGCGCTTGCTCCAGGCCGTGAAGTATCGTGATTGCGCCGTCAAAATCCCCCGCGTACATCGTATCCATCGCCTGCTTGGCTTCGGGCGGCAGTTCGAGCTTTCGTCCAGCGTGCGCCGGTAAGGCGTGCAACGCGCATAAGATCAACGCGCAAAAAATCTGCCG
Organism: uncultured Acidobacteriota bacterium; assembly: GCA_963740695.1. Classification (GTDB taxonomy): domain Bacteria; phylum Acidobacteriota; class Terriglobia; order Acidiferrales; family UBA7541; genus Palsa-295. Next base: position 167,603 of record CAVUFU010000012.1, on the reverse strand, counting down.
CCGAAGACCATCCGGGAATTGTCCGCTCGAAGTCATTTCACCCTCTTCACCCAACCGACCAGCCATGCCGCGGTAACGTACATCGCGAAACATTCCAGCGCAAAGGGCAGAAATCCCAGAAATCCCGGCGCCGGCATTTCAAATACTTTCCACTGCCGGAACATCGGAAATATGTAGTGCCACTTGGCCGCCGCCCAATAATTCCAGAATTCCCACAACCACCCGCAAATCCACCCAGCCAGCAGAAATCCGTAAACCCGCCGCCGAAACCCTTCGGAAAGATCGCCAAGAAACGAAGGCAAACCGAGCCGCCGGTTGATCGGGTCGAGCAGCAGCAGAAACCCGACCCACACCAATGCAAATAAGCGAGCGCCCACACCCTGCGGGACCGCCACCGGCAAAATCAAGCACGCCACGCCGCAAATAATCAGAATGTTTTCCGTCGCGCGCGAAATCTTCCAAGGCTCGCCAGGCAAAGGCGGCAAAAGCGCCTGCACCAAATCGGAAGTCTCGAAAATCGCCGGCGTGATCGTCGCAAACGACCATCCATAGCCGAGATACCCCGCAAGCCAAGGCAGCGGCACGCCCACATAAGTCCAATTTTGCAGCCGCAAATTGTACGCTTCGAAAATCAGCCACAGCGGAATCGAAAGCAAAGCCATCCGCGCCACCACCAAGGGTGCATCATTCAATCGCGAACGATTCGTCACCGCCAAAACCGCCGCATCCGCGATCAAAATGTAAGCGCTCCAAGCAATCGGCGTGAAATAAGTAGCCACCGGCTCAACGTGCGCGAACATCAGCACCTCGGCGCTCACCAGCGCCACCCAACCAAGCCAGCCATAGGCCGGAAACGCGCGCCGCCGCCGCGCCAGAAAATATCCGATCACCAGCACCAGAACTGTCGCCGCGGTGATCGCCACCCCAAGAACCGTGCTAAGAGGCGCACCGACAAACGTCACGTATGAGCGGGTAGTAGGCATCTAGATGTTGTCGTGAATGTGTGGCGTTTGCTCAAAAAAATTCAAGAATCTTTGTGGGTCGTGGCTTCAGCCACGACATAAAAGTCGCGAATGATCAGCGGCTTAAGCCGCTGAAGTTCCCCCTCTCTCAACCTCAAGCAGGCCCCTCACTGAACCATGTTATCCCAGCCCCCTCCAGTTTTCGGCCAGCCCCGCGCGCCTTTCTTGCTATGCTGGCGTTCCCTTCACGCGCATAAAAAATGCCCGAACCCGAAAAACTCGAGCGCGGCCTAGGCCTCGTCGAAGCCACCTCCCTGAACATGACGTTCATGGTCGGCATCGGCCCGTTCATCGTAATTCCATTCATCATCCGCGCAATGGGTGGCCCGCAATGCATCCTGGCGTGGGTCGTCGGAGCCATCCTCGCCGCGCTCGATGGCTGCGTCTGGGCCGAACTCGGCGCCGCCATGCCCCAAGCCGGCGGCAGCTACGTTTTTCTCCGCGAAGCCTACGGCGCCAATCGTCTCGGCCGCCTGATGTCCTTCCTCTATATCTGGCAAACGCTGTTCCAAGCCCCGCTCAGCATCTCCTCCGGCGCTCTCGGCTTCGCCGATTACTCCGTGTATCTCACCGCAAAAATTCCCGGCGTCACAAGTTGGTTCAACGCCCACGCCAAATATGCCGCCCAAATATTCGCCGCCTACGATCGCACGATTGCAGTCCTGCTGATCGTCGTAGCCGTAGCCCTCCTGTATCGCCGCATCACCGCCATCGGCAAAATCTCCACAGTCCTTTGGGTAATCGTTCTCGGCACAATCCTGTGGCTAATCTACGGCGGCGCCACGCACTTCAATGCCGCCAACCTCCTCACCTTTCCCGCAGGAGCTTGGAGCTTCTCCTGGATTTTTTTCGCCGGCCTGGGCCACGCCTCCGTGCAGACCGTTTACAGCTACCTCGGCTATTACAACGTCTGCAATCTCGGCGGCGAGATGAAAAACCCCGGCAAAAATATCCCCCGCGCAATTTTCCTCTCGATTTTCGGCATAGCCATCCTCTATTTCCTCATGCAGACCAGCATCCTCAGCGTCATCCCCTGGCGCGAAGCGCAAAATTCCCCCTTCGTAGTGAGCCTGTTCGTCGAACGCGCCTTCGGCACGAACTGGGCCACCCTCGCCACCGCGCTGATCCTCGTTCTCGCGTTCGGCTCCATCTTTTCCGCCACGCTGGGCTACTCCCGCGTGCCCTACGCCGCCGCCCTCGACGGCAATTTCTTCTCCGCCTTCGCCCGCGTGCATCCCACCAAGCGCTTCCCCCATATTTCGCTGCTCGCCCTGGGCGCAGTCTCCGTCGTGATTTGCCTTTTCTTCAGTCTTTTCTCCGTGATTCGCGCCATCCTGGCCATGCGTTGCCTCATCCAATTCGTGGGCCAGGCCGTCGGCCTCATGATGCTGCATCGCCGCTGGAAAGCCGACCGCTGGCCGTTCCGCATGTGGCTTTATCCCGTGCCCGTGTTGCTCGCGATCGGCGGCTGGATTGCAATTTTCATCTCCACGGGACGCCGGCCGATGTTGGCCTCGCTTGCGGCCATGGTCGCGGGTATTCTGGTGTACTTGGGACGCGCGCGCATCCTGCGCCAGTGGCCCTTCGAGGAGGCCGGCTCTTGAATCAGATCGTCGTGAAACCCCAGCTCGCGCAGTCGCACCGACCGCAGCACCGCACCACGAAGTCGTGCATCTCAAAAAAGGCCATGCGAAGTTTTCTCGCCATGCTCTCCACGGTTTTTACTTTCGCCGGCGCAGCCCGTCCCGTCCGCGCCCAATCGCTCCAGGAAACCGTCGAAGCCATCAATAAATCGCGCGTCAATACCCGCATCCTTTTCATCACCGCCCACCCGGATGACGAATGGTCCAGCCTTCTCGCGTATCTCTCCCATGGACTCGACGCCGACGTCGCCCTCCTCACCATCACCCGCGGACAAGGCGGCCAGAATGCCATCGGCCCCGAACAGGACGGCGAACTCGGCGTCATCCGCACCGAAGAACTTCTCGCCGCCGGAAAATATTACGGCGTGCATCAATACTTCACGCGCGCGCTCGATACCGGCTACATCAAAACTCCCGAGCAGGCCCTGAAAGTTTGGGACGGCTTCGCGCTCGAAGATATGGTCCGCGTGATCCGCACCTATCGCCCGGACGTGGTCATCAACGGCTGGGGCGGCGTACATTCCGGCCACGGCCATCATCAAGAGAGTGGCATCCTCACTCCGCAAGCCGTCGCCGCCGCAGCCGATCCTAAAATGTATCCGGAACAAATCGCCGAAGGCCTCACGCCCTGGAAAGTAACTCTGGAAACGCGCCTCGCGCGCGATGGCAGCACTGCCGGCGCCGTGCAACTTCCGGTGAACGACGTCTCGCCGCTGTGGGGAAAAAGCTACGTCGAAATCGGCATGGAAGGCCACGCCCAGCACCGCTCGCAGGGAACGCCGGCGTTTTTCGGCAACGCCTTCTTTCGCCGCCCCATCTATCTGGTCAAGGAAGACGAAAAGGGCCCCGCTGGTTCATTCGACAAAAATTTGCTCGCCGAGCCGCTTCCGTCTCTAGGGCGCCGCTTCCCTGATTTGCAACAGACTCTGGCTCCCGCGCTAACCTCTGCCGACCAAAATCTCGCCGCGGCCGCCAAGTCCGCTCTCGACCTCGATCGCGCCTCCGCGGCCAACTCGTTAGCCGCTGCCGGAAAAGAAATCGCCGCGCTCCGCGAGCAAATAGCAAAAGAATCAGGCGACGACGAAAAATCCGCGCTATGGGAGCTCGACGGCGTAAAGAGCCGCATTGATCTGGCCCTCGCGGACGACATTGCAATTCCCTTCGAAGCCCGCGCCAACCGCCACGAAGTGGTAGCCGGCGAGAAATTTGCAGTAGATGTAGTGGTGTCCGGCGAGCCGGCCGTCCCGGCAAAGTGGACCCTGAGCGCATCGAGCTTCGTCGTTCCCACAGGATGGACCGTCACCCCCGCCGACGCCAAAGAATCAGAGGCATCGCGCTTCAACATCGCGATTCCGGCCGACGCCAAGCCGCCTGCACGCCCCGGCGACGTAATCCTGCCATTCCCTCCGCCGCTCGTGCGCCTCGCGCTCCCGGTAAACGTCGCAGGCTATGAATTCGCGATAGATCGCCCGGTGAATTCGGTCGAAGCCACCACCACCGGCATTCTCACGTACCCGCTCGAATTAGTTCCGGCCGTGACGATCACGGTCGAACCAAAACAAATCATGGTCCCGGAAAAGCGCGCCGCGATGCCCGTAAAACTCTTCGCCCGCGTCCGTTATCACGGCACGAAGAGCGCGCAAGTCTCCGTCGCGCTCGAGGCCCCCCAGGGCTGGAAGGTGCAGCTGCCAAAATCCACAGGACCGCTGGAATTTTCCGGCGCCGGCGATCAACTCCTCCAAATCATCGTCACGCCGCCGGCAGGAGTTACCGCCGGCGCCTACACTCTGCATCCCACCGCGCGCCTCGGCGACGAAGTCTTCAGCACCTCGCTCGCGCCGATTCCGACTCTACCCACGCGCAATTGGAGCGAACCCGCTGACGCCAAAGTTCACATCCTCAATCTCATAGTCCCCGCCGGCCTGCGCGTCGGCTACATCGCCGCCGATAACGATCCGCTCCCAGAAATTCTCCGCCAGCTCGGCATCCGCGTGGATATGCTCGACGACGTCGCACTAGCCTTCGGCGATCTCAGCCAGTACGATGCCATCACCGTCGGCATTCGCGCCTACGAGTTACGCCCCGATCTCCTGCGCGCCAATTCGCGCCTGCTGAATTACGTGAAGCGCGGCGGCACCCTGCTCGTGCAGTATCAGCGCGATTTCGCCTGGAATTCAGAGCTCCCCGCGCCATTCAAAGCCACCATGCCGGAACAAACCTCGCGCGTCACCGACGCGAATTCTCCGGTAACGTTTCTCGCGCCCGATAGTCCGCTGCTGAATGCGCCCAACAAAATCACCATGGCCGATTTTCAAGGCTGGGTCCAGGAACGCGGCCTCTATTTCTGGGGCACCTTCGATCCGAAATACACGCCGGTGCTAGGCCTGAAAGATCCCGGCGAACCAGAAACTAAAGGCTCGCTGGTGTACGCCAAGGATGGTCAAGGCCTCTACATCTATACAGGTCTATCCTTTTTCCGCGAGCTACCAGCAGGCGTCCCAGGCGCCTACCGCCTCTTCGTCAACCTGCTGAGCCAAACGAAACATGCCGCCTCGCAAAATTGATTTTCACTTTGTAGCGGCGCACTTCAGTGCGCCATCCGTGACCTGCCACAACGCGATCGCGACACCGCAACGCGAAGGCCGGCGCAAAACGATATGGAGTGCGGGGGCGAGCCCCCGCTTTCTCTTGGGCGAGGCGCGCCTCGCCCGCCTTTTCGCCGGAATCGCGCACACCGCAAGAGAAGCAAGCCTCGTCTGGCCGGCGGCATTTGCGTTTGCGCCCGCAACGAATCTCAACCGGATCAGAACGTGACCGAAACCTCCCATCTCGCTTCCGCCACCGGCGAGGACGTAATCGCCCCGCGCATGCGGCCAATTCCCGAAGGCTGGTTCCTAATGGGCAGCCCCAACGGCCAAGACAACGAGCAACCGGTCCATCGCGTCTGGATTGACGCCTTCGAACTAGCCGAATGCCAGGTCACCAACGCCGAATACGCAAAATTCCTCAAAGCCACGAACCACCGCCAGCCTCTCCACTGGAACGACCCAAACTTTTCCGATCCGCAACAACCGGTAGTCGCACCCAACTGGTTCGACGCCGCGGCCTACTGCGAATGGCTGAATCAAATGTGCGGGAACGCAAGCGAACGAGCCTCCGAACAAGCCCCAAGCGCCAGCGCACGTTTCCGTCTGCCAACAGAAGCCGAATGGGAACGCGCCGCGCGTGGAGGCCTGGAACAAAAACAATTCCCCTGGGGTGACGAAGCTCCGGAAACCCTGCGCAATTACTCAATGAGGTGGAAAACAGGGCCCGAACCAGTCGGCCAAGCCGAACGCAACGCCTGCGGCCTCTGCGACATCGGCGCCAACGTCCACGAATGGTGCGCTGACTGGTTCAACGCCGATTACTACCAAGTTTCAACGGAACGCAATCCGCAAGGCCCAACCGAAGGAACCCGCCGCAGCTCCCGTGGCGGCTCCTGGCGCCATTACACCAAAGTCTCGCGCTGCGCCGCCCGCTCCAGCATCCCCCCGGAGTTTCAATACGCAGACTACGGCTTCAGAATCGCTCGTGGTATTGCTAGGTAAGAAGATTTACGTCGGGGCAGGGCTCGATAATTTGCGAAAAAAGTAAAACGATCTGCTTTTCGCCTGACCGTAAGAAAAAGCGGATTCCACGACCAAGTTCGCAGCGTCGCGCTCGAACCTAGAAATTCTTGAATCCGTTAAACAACCAAACTCCCGCCGCAGCCACCAGCAACACAATGGAAGAAATCATCAGCAGCTTGATCGGCTTCGAAAGCTTCTCGATCCGCGCCACAATCTCCCGCTGCTCGCTGGCCATCGAGTCCCCGGCCTTATCCAGAAATATCTGATCATCCTCGTGGATTTCCAGCGTCCCGCGGTAGGCCAGCAGCGCAATCAGCGCGGCTGTCACCACTCCCCAAACAACCAATACGCCTAGCAGTGGTCCTTCGATGGTTTCCATGGGTGCCTCCCGCCCGCCGGCCGCGAAGACTTCCCGAACGAAATATGGCCCGCGCGGGCCCGTAGCTTAAGCTGGGTTTCGGGGGATTATAGCACCGCCGCAGCCCGCGATTTCAAGCGGTAAGGCGGTCGTCCGGGAATTGAATCCCCCAGAAGTTACGAGTAGGGTAAAGCATTTCCAGGCCCAATTCGAATACGCCCTGATCCTTCGAGTCAGTAATCCGAATCACGCGAAATTCCTGCACTTCCTGCGACACTCCATTCAGCACTTCCAGCCGCGAGCCCAGCGCCGGCTCCAGCGGAGCCCGCACCAAAGCCCCACAGCGGCTCACCGCGATCGCTTCCGCCAGGGTCACCAGCGGTTCGCCATCCACACTATTACTGAAAAGCTGCACGGGGATGCGTATAAATACGCGCGCAAACCGTCGCCGCTCCAGCATCGCGCGGGTTGTCGCCATTGTTTCGCCCCCTATTCTCCGCGGCCCCAGCGCCTCACTGTAGTTCCATCCAGCAACCCGGTCAAGGCATCATGCCACCCCTGTGCTAAGTTGACAAACCGCGCCCACCCGCAGGTCTCACCGGCCCACCCGCTCTCCAGTGCCCCTCGAGCGGTTTAGCGAGAACCGCATCTCCAAAGGTAGAGACATTTCACGGATCGAATTCTGCGATCGATCGGGTCGCAGATATATAGGACCTCGTCCACCAAAGTTATATGGTTCCCCGACTGAAGCACTTTGTGAATTGGTTCCAGTGGCCGCATGTTTTCGGAACCACTTTCCATAGCGGCACAAGGGTTTTCACTTTGAGCAAGCTGAAACGTGTACAACATTCGAACCGGGGTAACCGTGTCGACGCATTTTAGGCATTCGAACTGTGATTGTTCCGCGCTATCTAAGGCTGCCTGTCTAAGTAGAGGCGGACCGCTGATCACGCTGGCAGACTGCGCCGTCCCATCCCGTCTAACCTCAATTTCCAGCTCAATGTCGCCGGTAATGTGTGCCGTTCGCGCGACTTGAGGATAGACCGGGTCAGCAAGCTTCCTCAGGACGGCTTCGCCTCGAGGTGCGGCTGTTTGAGCCGGAGTCTTAATTGCCGAGCCGGACAGCAAGACCACAGCCGCAAAAACTCGTATTACGAGCAAGAGCCGATTCATGGTGAGTGTAAGACACATGAGACTGCTAACCCTAGAGTCGCCGGTTGGAGCGTCAAACGGAAGCTGCCTGCGCCCGAATCCGGCTTCGTTGACAAACCCCTATCCACAAGTCAATATAGTTCCGCCTCGTAACTTTGCCAGCAAATTGCCCGAGTGGCGGAATTGGCAGACGCGCTAGCTTCAGGAGCTAGTTCTCGCAAGGGAGTGGAGGTTCGAGTCCTCTCTCGGGCACCATTGATTCTTCGCAAGTGCACGGCCTGCATCACCACACCACCCGCTTCTTTCAAGATTGGATGACTCGATCGCTGGTGTGTCGAAGAGGCCGCACCAGCGTTTCGTTCGCAGCGAGCCATCGAGCGAGGAGCTACCTCTTGCGGAACGACGTAGCGTATCGTCCATCATCTCCCGTGTGTCAGATACCCGATTGATTGGAATTCATCGGCAGCGTCTACTGTCCGGTTAACGGGCGAATCCGAGATCTGGACATCCGGAACCAGCAGAGCAACTAAGCCACTTTCAAAGCTAACACGAAGTACATATGTCGCCCGTGGTATAGTCGTGTTCGCCCAGCGTCTTTCCTCAGAAGGCATTCCGAAAAGCATTCGGATTTACGGATCTTTCCCGGGAGGACCCATGCGCACGTTTCGTCCCCGCAGTCTGAATTCTCTCGCCTCGATTCATCGTCCGCTTAATTCTGGCAGCACACCGCAAGTTTCACCGGCAAAGCTCCTTGGTTGGTCTGGCCTCGTTCCTCGAATGATGCGGCGGTGTCCTCTCCTGGTTTCGCTGGCGGTTGCGCTGATGGTGTTCCCGCTTGCGGCGGCTGGCCAGTCGCGGCAGCAGCAGGTTGCGCCGAGGACTGCCGCGGCAGTCGCGGATTATGGACGGCTGCCTTTGAGTTTCGAGGCGAACGACGGGCAGCTTGCGCCGGAAGTGAAATTTCTGGCGCGGGGTGCCGGATACGCGATCTTCTTGACGGATCGCGCCGCCGTTTTGTCACTGACGAAGAATAATGTTGGTGCGCGTGGAAGCAAGATCGGGACGTCTGCTGCGTCTACGACCGATGTCATTCGCATGGAGTTGGTCGGCGCGTCTGAGAACGCAAAAGCCCGTGGCGCGGAGCCGCTCGCGGGGACAGCTAATTATTTGATCGGGAACGATCCGCGCGCGTGGCACTCCCACGTACCTACTTTTGCGCAACTGAAGTACGCGGGAATTTATCCGGGCGTGGACCTTCTGTATTACGGCAATCAGCGGCAGTTGGAATATGACTTTGTGGTTGCGCCGGGCGCGAGCGCAGCAAAGGTACGCGTGCGATTTGCTGGAGCCCGACAGCTGCGGATCGGAGCCGATGGAAATTTGCGGATTCTGGCACGCAATGGCCAGATTGCGTTTCAGAAGCCGGTGGTTTACCAGACGCGCGATGGGCGCCGCGAGCTGGTCGATGGTCGATTTGTATTGCAAAGCAAGAACGAGGTTGGGTTCGCACTGGGCAATTACGACACGGCGCGCGAGTTGGTGATTGATCCGGTGCTGGCATATTCGACTTATGTCGGCGGAACGCTTAACGATTCCGCGGCGGGAATCGCGGTGGACGCCGAAGGGAACGCTTATATCGTGGGCACGACCGTTTCCACGGATTTTCCGTTGAAGGGAAGTCCTTATCAGGCGACCAACAAGGGAGCAGCCAACGGCCTGACCAATATTTTCGTGACGAAAATGAATCCCGTAGGTTCGGGGTTGGTTTACGCAACGTATCTCGGCGGCAGAGGGCTACTCCAAGCCGCCTCTCCGTCTGGCAGTTTCGGAGGCGACAATGCAGCCGGGATTGCGATTGATGCGCAGGGGCACGCTTACATTGTAGGCACAACGTACTCGTCGGACTTTCCAGTCAGTAGCGGCGCGCTACAGAAGACGAACAACGGTGTGACGCTGGGAGTCACGAATGCTTTTGTGAGCAAGCTGAATGCTACGGGTTCCGCGCTGATTTATTCCACTTACCTGGGCGGCAGCGGGGCAGAACCGACCAGCGTGACGTCAGCTGCAGGAGATAGCGGGTCGGCCATTGCGGTGGACGGCGCCGGCAATGCTTATGTGACGGGCGCCACTTACTCAGCCGATTTTCCGGTGACCAGCGGCGCTTTTCAAAAAGCGAACAATGCAATTGGACAGTCTTCGGATAACGCATTTGTCAGCAAGATCAATGCGACCGGCTCGGCGCTGATTTACTCGACGTACCTGGGCGGCACCGCGACGGGTCCGACCTTCCTAACTAACACGAATCCTGACGGCGACAGCGGGTTGGCGATTGCAGTGGACACCGCCGGCAATGCCTATGTGGCGGGACTGGCATTCTCAACGGATTTTCCAGTCACGCAAGGTGCGTTCCAGGCTACCAATGGTGCAGCTTCGATTGCTGAAAGCAACGCCTTTGTCACCAAGCTGAATCCCAAAGGCAGTGCTCTGGTCTATTCGACCTACTTCGGCGGCAGCGGGAATTACGCGCAGGGACCGCTTCCGTTTGGCGACGAAGCGAACGCGATTGCGATTGATCCGGAAGGGAATGCCTACATCGCCGGCGCATCGAATTCCTCTTACAACTTTCCGATTTCGTTTGACGCTTTCCAAGGTTCCAACTTCGGCGCCGCGGCAGGTTTCTCGAATGCTTTTGTCAGCGAACTCAACTCGAGCGGCTCGGGGTTGGTTTCCAGCACCTTGCTGGGAGGCAGTTACGGAGGTGACGGGGCGACTGGGATTGCCGTAGATACAGCCGGAGACGCATTTGTGGCGGGATACGCCAACTCGACGGATTTCCCAGTGACGAGCAATGCGTTCCAGAACTCTGGCGGCGGGCCATTCTTCGCGGAGGTTCCGCAGGGAGCCACACATCTTCTCTATTCGACCTATCTCGGCGCGGGCACGGCGGCGGGCGTGGCGCGCGATCCTGCGGGAAATGCATACCTGACCGGAACCGCAGGTCCGGGATTCCCGACGATTCGCGATGCTTTTCAAAAGTCAATTGCCCCGAATCCGGAACTGTATCAAACGGACGCGTTTGTCGCGAAGTTCGCCCTGAGTTCGACGGAAGTGCCCACGGCGATGATTCTCGGCGCGAACATCGATCCTCAGTTCCAGGGCCAGAGCGTTACGTTCACCGCGCAGGTGACGCCGCTGGCTGGCGGTGGCGAGCCGACTGGAATTGTGAATTTTGAGTTTGGTGGCGGCGTCCATTCGAAGGATTTGGATAGCACGGGTCGCGTGAGTTTTTCGATGCCTTTCCCGTCCTCCGGCACGTACGGGGTGTCGGCGGTTTACATCGGCGATGGGACGTTTGCGCCCAGCAGCGCCGGCTATTCAGAAACGGTGCTGAGTACGAACGTGAACTTGAACTTTGTTTCCGGCGAAAATCAGAGGACCGGATATGGGATGACGTTCGCCAATCCCCTAGTTTTCGAGGTGACCGAGGGAGGCCTGCCTCGCGCCGGAATCCCGGTGACGTTCAGCAGTCCCGACATGCGCCTTTCGTCGCTCAGGGTAGTGAGCGGGGCAAACGGCGAGGTCACGATTAACGCGACGCCTTTGGCCGTCGGCAATTTGAAAGCCTCGGCGACGATACCGGGAGAAGTCATTTTCCCGATTACGATTGCGGAGGCGGCGAACCCCGGTGTGCTGACGGTGACGGCTAAGAATGTGAGCGTGCCGCAAGGGAAGCCGATTCCCGCACTTACTTATTCGATCACCGGATTTTTGAATGGAGATAAGGCGACGGTGGTGAGTGGAGCGCCGGTTTTGTCCACGGTGCCCGAGGGCACGGCGGTGGGGACCTATCCGATCACGCTGGCGATGGGCACTTTGGCGGCGTCCAACTACAAGTTCAAGCTGGTGAAGGGAACGTTGACGATCACTTCGGCGGGCACGGTGGCGAAGCCCGAGTTCACGCCGAATGGGAATGTGTTTAGTTCGCCGCCGATGGTGATGATGACCGATGCGACGCCGGGCGCCGCGATTTATTACACGACGGATGGAACGACGCCGACGTCCAAGTCCACTTTGTATACCATGCCGGTTACCGTGCCGAAGACGGAAGTCATTCAGGCGATTGGCGTGGCCAGCGGTTATGCCGATAGCGCGGTGACGATTCAGGATTATCGCTTGCAGTAGCTCTCGGAGCGATCGAGATGCTGGGCAGATGCATCGCGCGATCAGAAAGCTTCGCAGTGCCGCCTCATGCAATTACGTGAAGCGCGGGGTGTGAATGCAAAGCCTGGTACTTTCGTCCGCACAAATCCGACGCACGAACCGATCACTTCCGGCTTGCGCATAATTCAGGACGAATAAAGAAGTCTCCGCGTGTTCGCGTCAGCCTCGCCTCGCCGCCTCAATGCCTGCGATGTCGATCTTCTTCATCTTCATCATCGCCTCGAAGGCACGCTTGGACTCGGCGCCGCCCGCCGCAAGCGCATCGATTAACGCACGCGGGGTGATCTGCCAGGAGAGGCCCCAGCGGTCCTTGCACCAACCACACTGGCTTTCCGTTCCACCATTACCGATGATCGCGTTCCAGTAACGGTCCGTCTCTTCCTGATTGTCCGTCGCCACCTGAAACGAAAACGCCTCAGTGTGCTTGAACATCGGTCCGCCGTTCAGACCGAGACACGGAATGCCCAGCACCGTGAATTCCACAGTCAACTCATCGCCCTTCTTGCCCCCGGGAAAGTCGCCGGGAGCTCGGTGAACCCCGGTTACTTTACTGTCCGGAAAGGTGGCGGCGTAGAAGCGCGCCGCCTCATGCGCGTCTTTGTCGTACCAAATGCAGATCGTGTTTTTCGGCTTCATATTCGTGTGCTCCTTGTGCCCAATCAGCGCCCGATTAGCGCCCAATTAGCGCTAGACCAGTGCTCGATCAGTGGCTCGCCGGCTCTCCGTCCGGCAGAACGCCGCCGTCATTGCGTCAGCCCGCATCTCTGACCCACCAAGTGACCCACTGGCCCGCCGCGGCCGAAATTTCAATTGCGTCGCTACCAATCTCGCCCTTCCAAATCATATCGCAGGCAGCGATCGACTTCGAGATCACAAACGATCGCAGCCAAATTTCCGAATGTGAAACCGGAAGTGCGGGACGGACGCCGGAGTGGGCGTTCCGTTATTCTCCTACCGGGGCTCGATCAAACCGCGCACAAGTCTTTGAGCGCGCTGCTCTACGCCAGTCGCGCCACCCGCTACGCAGCCCGGCGGTGGTGGTTCGCCGCAGTTCTCCGCCGCGCCAACCGCCCGCCGCCGATCCAATCAGCAACGGGCTCCCAGATCCACACCCGCAGGCTTTTCTTCAAGTACGGCCACACCGATCCGCCAAGCAGCGCGAGCGACACCCACTTCACCGCCGTCAACGTCAACTGTCCGTTGTGCGTCAGCGCAGTCCTTCCCACGAAAGGTACGAGGTAGTCAAAAATAAGTGCGAGAGACCGCGCCACGGAAGTAAAGTCATCGTTCACATGCCTTTCGAATGCCCACAAAAGGAACGCACCCGCAACCCACGTAGCGATGATCCCCAGTCCTCCAAATACCAGCGCCGGCTTTTTCACTACGTGCGGCCCGATTTTTCTTCTCTTCCAGCAGAAAAGTAAAAACACCGCCAGCAGGATCCCGGCAGTCCAATACGCGGCCCGCATCCAGAATTCCCACGGATCTTTATCGAAGTACACCGTCGCGGCGGGATAGAAATGCTTTTCCAGCGGAGCCGGCGTTGGCGCCCCAGCCAGTGGAAGACGCGAGATCTTCTCTCCGTCTGGCTGCAGTTCGCGCCGCACGCTGTCCATGTTATTCGCGAGGAATCCCACCAGACTTTGCACCACAAGCGCGTGTTCCGGATTATTATTTGCCACCAGCAGTGCTTGCACTCCCACCGTCGCGCTTCCCTGCGGTCCCGTGGAGCCAAATCCATAATCATCTTTCCGGATCATAGTCTCCACGTAGCTCGCGTCGCTGCTCAACTGGCTGATCATGTTGAAATCCAGCGGCAGCAGACGCAACTCCTTCGTGGGGCCGATCGCCTCTTGTATTTCCTGCGTGGGTACCGCTCCGGTGTAAACGAGAGCGTCGATTTTCAGTTTGGCCAGGTCGTCAAGCGCGGTTTCCAGATGCTCGGCGGCCAGCGTCGGCAATTCGCACACGTCCACACCTGCCGCGCCAAACACCCGTTCCGCGGTCAGCACCCCGCCGCTCTTCGGCGCTCCCAGCCACACGTTGCGCTTCCTCAGGTCAGCGAGATTCGAAATGTTCAGGTGCGGCCGCAGCAGCACATGCACGGCCTCTGAATACAGCGGCGTGATCAAGAGCAGATTGTAGCGTCCCGGCGGAAACGTGCTGGTCACCTCGCAAGCCTGCTTCCCCGGAATCGGTGTAAATAGTGGATGGCTGAACCATGCGGCGTGTGCCACGTCGCTTTGCACGATCGCAAACACAGCTTGATCGTTCGAAAGCTCTTCGACGCTGTCTATCGAACCTTCATCATTGCACGCGACGAGGTGGTAGCCGGCTCCCGAATCCCGGTTGTACACCTTCACGATAGCTCGGCCCACCAGGTCGTAATTTAATCCCTTTTCACCGGTCAGCAGTTTGGGATCGGAGGCCGCTCCCGGCGTGCACGTGTCATCCGGCGCGGGCGCCGCCTGCACCGCAACCGGCCACGCAGCGACGCTCAGCAGCAGAGTTATCCAGAGACGTAAAAGCCGTCGCGACATGCTCTCCTCCGGCAAGTCTTCCGCGCCCGCACACGATCACCCGCGCGGCACGGCAGCGGTTCGCGTCCAGCCGGGATCCATCCTTATATATAGTGACCATCGACCTTGAAACGCTTCATCCAGCAGCGACACTATCTTTGGCCCACACAGCCAAACCATCGCAGGCGCTTAACGAAGCGGAACTCCGGAGTAAGCAACGAGTTGAGAGTCAGTCAACCGGCGAGCACGACAAACGCGGGGTTTACACAGGCAAGAAATCGCAGCAGACAAACCTTCGCTCACTGTCAAACACTGTCGAATTTCTCAAGACGCGTGCGCCGCGGCCGCCTCGCGCACGCCGCGCACCTGCTCCATCAGCGCGCGAACCCGATTCACGTCCACGGGATTTTCCATCACGCCATCCACTTTCAAGCCCGTTCCCACGATGATCCCGTCTGCATATCGCAAGAACGCCGCGGCGTTTTCTGCGTTGGCGCCGCTCCCGATCAAAATAGGCCGCGTTGCCAGCTGCTTCGCTTCGCGCACTTTCTCCACGTCCGGCGCATTGCCCGTAAATCTCCCGGTGACGATCAAGGCATCCGCGCCGTAGAACTCCGTCCATTGAATATGTGTTTGCAGATCAATCCCCGGAAACGGCACGGAATGTTTTTTATCCACGTCCGCAAAAATATGAATTCCGTCCGCCGCCAGTTCCTTCCGTTTTCGCAAAAGCTCCGCTGCGCATCCGTGATCGAATTCTCCGGTATCCCACACCCGCGCCCCCGTCAGGATGCAGACGCGTATGAATCGCGCCCGCGCCGCCACCGCGATCGCCAGGCACACCAGCCCGCCGTTGTGAATCACGTTAATTCCCACGGGAATCGAAAAACTCTTCACCACTTCCGCAGCCGCCACCGCTTGCGCCGCCGTGGCTTCGGGTTTCACGTCATTTCCCACGAAGTACGGCAGGTCCCACATGTTTTCCACTACCAGCCCGTCAACTCCGCCCTCCACCAGTGCCTGCGCATCGCGCAACGCATGCTCCACGATCGCTTTCATTCCATAACCGCTGTAACCCGGCGCTCCGGGAAGCGGCCACAGATGGACCATCCCGATCACCGGCTTGGGCGCCGGAAAAAGATCCGTGAGCGAACGCATTCGCGGCCCGTCCATTTCGCGTTTCCACGAAGGCATTTCGTCGTGCTCGAGTTTCCGTGTCATCTGAAGTTCCTCGGATTCACCGGCCGCGCCGCAGCCGCGCCAGCACTCGTAATCTCACCGCATCCCACCTGGCATTCAGCCGCTGCGTCTGTAGCAGAGCCGTCAAATCGCCCGCACGCGGCAAATTTTCTCCCGCGCCCACCACCGTCGCGGCCAGCGCTCCCGCAGCGTTCCCCACCAGCGCTCCCTCAATCGTCGGCCATCCTCGCAGTCGCGCTTGCAGAAAAGCCGCGACGAACGCATCTCCCGCGCCGGTTGAATCCACAGCGCGCACCGCGAACGACGGCACCACCACTGGCTCGCCGCCGTCCGAAACCAGGCAGCCCCTCTTCCCCAATTTCAGCACTACTTCGCGAGCTCCCCGCCCGCGTAGCCGCGCAAACGCTTTCAGTGGCTCACGCGTCCCGGTCAACGCGGCGGCCTCGTCCAAACTCAGAAGGAGAATATCCACTCTCCCGGCCATTTGCAAAATTTTGCGCGGAATCGCTCGGCTGGGCTCCATGCCCACGTCCAGAGAAACCCAGCCTCCACGCCCGTGGATCAACTCCAAAATTTGCTTCGCGGCTCGCGTCGGTCCGGAATTCAGAAAGCTGTGGCCCGCCAGATGCGCGGCCGGAGCATTTCGCAGCAACGCCGGCAACCGCCGCGGCATTCCAATCAATTCATTCGCGCCGCGACTCCCAAAAAATGTCCGCTCACCGTCCGGCGTCACGTTGATATAAAACATTCCAGTAAGCGCGTCCCCGGTCCGCTGCGCCCACCGCACATCCACTGCGCGTTCATCCAGCACCTCCAGCACGTGTTCGCCAAAAACGTCCCGCCCCACGCGTCCCACCATGCGCACCGGAACGCCCCACCCGGCCAGTCCCAGCGCACAGTTCGCACCCACTCCGCCCACGTGCATTTCCAGCTTGCGGGCAAGGCAATCGTCCCCCGGTTTCGGCCAACTCCTCACGCGGCCCATGATGTCCACGTTCATATCGCCGAGGACGACAATCGCCGGCCCCTTCGCTGCTCGCTTGCTCATCGCGTCGAAATCCTAACACGCCCCGGAAAACCGCCTTCCGCGAACTTCGCTCCCAACCGCATTCTGTGATAAGACCGAAAGGCTCCGGGAGGCTTTCTTGAACACCACGCTTTCCATTCGTGAGGACGTCGCTGCCGCTCTGCAATCCGGCGCCGCGGTCGTCGCGCTGGAATCCACCGTCATCGCCCACGGTCTTCCTCGTCCCCAAAATCTGCAAACGGCTCGCAAAATGGAATCCGTAGTCCGCGAAGAAGGCGCCGTCCCGGCCACCATCGCGATCATCGAAGGACGCCTCGTCGTCGGTCTTTCCTCCGAAGAACTTTCGTCCTTCGCCGAGGCCGAAAACGTACTCAAAGTGAGCCGCGCGGACCTCGCTACCGTGCTCGCCAAGCGCCAAACCGGAGCCACAACCGTCGCCGGAACCATGCTGATTGCCGCCCGCGCCGGAATCCGCATCTTCGCCACCGGCGGAATTGGCGGCGTCCACCGCGGAGCCGAATCCACCTTCGACATTTCCGCCGATCTCGCGGAACTCGCGCGGACTCCCGTCGCCGTCGTCTGCGCCGGCGCCAAAGCAATTCTCGATCTCGCCCGCACCCTCGAGGTGCTCGAAACTCTCGGCGTTCCGGTCGTCGGCTATCGCACCAATCAGTTCCCGGCCTTCTACGTCGCGCAAAGCGGCCTGCCCCTGCACTCTCGCGTGGACACTCCACAGGAAGCTGCACACCTCTTGCAACTCCATTGGCAGGCGGGTTTATCTTCAGGAGTTGTCTTTGGCAATCCCCCTCCGGCGGGCGCCGGATTAAACGCGAAGGAAGTCGAAGCGTGGATTGCAAAAGCTCTGCACGCAGCCGCGCAAGCCGGCATTCGCGGCAAGCAGGTCACGCCATTTCTGCTCGACTATTTAACCCGAGAGAGCCGCGGACAGACGCTCCAGACGAATATCGCGCTCCTGGTGCACAACGCGCGCGTCGCCGCGCAAGTCGCCGTGGCTTACGCCAAACTCACACCAAGCGCGCGCTGATCCTACTGCGCGCCCGCCGCCGTTCCCGCTTTCACCGTCCGGTGAAATTTTCCCATCAGGTACTCGCCCGATCGTACCGGCGAATATTTCGCCGTTTCCCCCGCGCTCAGGCAAGTCGGAATGCACGAAATCTCCCCCTCCCAATTCGGCTGGTGGAAAAACGCGATGGATTGCCTTCGCGTGGACCCGCTCGCATCCGGCGGCGGATTCACCACGCGATGCAAAGTCGAAACCCAATGGTCGTTCGTCCACCGCGCCATCAAATCGCCGATGTTGATGATGAAGGCGTTCGGCATCATCGGCACCGCCTGCCACTCTCCGTCGGGCGTAAAAATTTCCAGTCCCCCCGGCGCCGCATCCGCCCGCAATATCGTCAGGCTGCCGTAATCGCTGTGCGCCCCCGCGCGCAATTGTCCGGGGCGCGGCGGCGCAGTTTGGTTGGGATAATTCAACGCGCGCATCGCGCTGATCGGGTCGTCAATCACACCGCCAAAGAAATTTTCCCGCAACTCCAGAGCCACCGCGAATACCCGCATGATCCGCGCCGCCAGCTCTCCCATCGCCCGATAATACGCGCACCACGCCGCGCGAAAATTCTCCGGCTCCTTCGGCCACAAATTCTTCGCATAACGAAAATTCGCGTCCGGCTCATTTTCTTTCGGCCCTGCCTGCTCCAGCGGCCCGATGCTGAAGCTCTCTTTCAGGTCCGGAGGCGTTTCCTCTCCTAGCGACTTCGCCAGCGTCTCGGCTTGCAGCGGCGAATAACCGTACGGATACCCCACGTACGGCATCTTCACTTCAAATTTGCGCTCCACGGGCAGGTCAAAGAACGCGCGCGCCGCGCCCCACGCTTCCGCGATCACCGCATCCGGGATTCCATGCCCGGCGATGCCCAGAAACCCCGTGCGCCGGCAGATTTCATCCACACGCTTGCCGATATCCCGCCGCGCGCTCGCCGATGCGGCCTGAAACTCCGTAAGATCCACAACCGGAAACTCTCTCATTTCGTCCTCGAGAAAAAAACAATAGGCCGCCCATCCGGAACTGTCAATCGATCCCGATGCGCGCCCGCTCCCACAAAAGCCTTATCGCATCAAAAGGCCCACAATCGCCGCCGAAAGATAATTTGCGAAAGTCCCCGCAAGCAATGCGCGAAATCCCAGCTTCGCAATATCCGCTTTGCGTCCTGGAGCCAGCGAACCTAGCGCCCCGATCTGTATCCCGATCGATCCGAAATTGGAAAATCCGCAAAGCGCGAAACTCGCTATCGTAAAAGAACGCGCCGCCAAATGTCCCTTCAGCGGCCCCAGCATGCTAAACGCCAGAAATTCGTTCAGCACCAGCTTCGTCGCCATCAGGCTTCCCACCGTTTTCGCATCCGCCCACGGCACTCCCAGCGTCCACGCTACGGGTCCGAGAATATATCCAAAAATGGATTGCAGCGAAGTGTGCGCTGCGCCAAGCACCCCATTCGCCACCGCGATCAACGCGACAAACGCGATCAGCATCGCGCCCACCGTGAGCGCCAGAAACAATCCATCCGTCACCCCGCGCGAAATTGCTTCCAGCACGTTCGCGGGCTTTTCGCCCGTATCAATGCGCGCCTGCCCCGCGGTAGCAGGCGTCGCCACTTCCGGAATCAGCATCTTGGAAATCAGAATCGCTCCCGGCGCCGTCATCACCACCGCCGTCAGCAAATCCCGCGCCTCAGCGCCTAGCAAGACGTACGCGCCCAGCATCGCCGCGGAAATATGCGCCATTCCCGCCGTCATCACCGTCAGCAATTCCGATTCAGTAAGCCCGGCGAGGTACGGCCGGATCACCAGTGGCGCGGACGTCTGGTCCATTACGATGCTCGCCACCACCTCCAGCGATTCCGCTCCGCTCGTGCGCATCAAGCGAAACATCAGCTTGCCGCCCAGCTCCACCAGCAGCGGAATCAGCCGAAAATAATAGAGCATCGAAAAAAATGCGGCCACGAAGATGATCAGCGGCAGCACTTGAAACGCAAAAACGGTTCCCAGGCTGCCGTGCGGGTCCGCCAGCTGCCCAAACACAAATTGCGCGCCATCCGCGGAAAAATGCAGTAGCCAGACGATTCCTCTCGAAATTCTGTCCAGTAGCCGGTAACCGGTCTCCGTCCGCAGCACGAATGCCGCCACGAGCACCTGCAGTCCCAGTCCCCACACCACCACCCGCCACTGAATCGCCCTGCGGTTGGACGAAAGCAGGTAGCAAATCGCGAGGATCGCCACGATTCCGATCATGCGGCCACGAGTATCCCACCGATTGGCAGCCCCGCTTCTGAAATTGCGGGCGCCGCGCGTTCCGCACGGCTGCGGGCGCAGCCCTGCCCCTGAGCCCCCCAGGTCGTCAACGCCATGTCGGCGCTATTTCAGGCGTCTTGACAATAGTCGTTATAACGAGTATTGTAGGCGGGATGAAGCCGACGGATCACTCCGAATCCCGGGCGCGCAAGAGTTCGCCCGAAGAAGCCGCCTTCCTTGACCTGTTGCGCACCACGGACATGCTCTCCCGTGGCCTTATCCACGTCCTCAAAGCGGAAGACCTCTCCGCGACCCAATACAATGTGCTGCGCATCCTGCGCGGCGCGCCCGAAGGCCTTCCCTGCGGCGAAATCGCCAATCGCATGATCACTCGCGATCCGGACGTCACTCGCCTTCTCGACCGCCTCGAAAAACGCAACCTGATCTCGCGATCCCGTGAAATCAAGGACCGCCGCACCGTAATGGCCCGCATCACCCCCGCGGGCCTGAAATTGCTCGCCCGGCTCGATAAACCAGTCCAGGCCGGACATCGCAAACAGCTGGGCCACCTAGGGGCGCGGCAACTAAAGACCTTAAGCGAACTGCTGCAGGCAGCCCGCAGCCAGGCAACCTGATTTTTTAGGCCATATAATCGTTGCAACGAATATCGGTGTAACGCATCTAATTGACCATAACGCAGTAACAGCATCACAAAGGAGAAGAAAATGAGCGCAACAGCCACACCGCAATCCGCCGTCAGCACCTGGAACATCGACCCGGTCCACTCCGTCGCCGAGTTTAAGGTCAAGCACATGATGATCTCTCACGTGAAGGGCCAATTCACTGGCGTCAAGGGCGTCCTCACCCACAACGAATCCGATTCCACCAAGTCTCACATCGAAGCCACCATAGACGCCGCTTCCATCACCACCCGCGATCCGCAGCGTGACGAGCACCTCAAAAGCGCCGAGTTCTTCGACGTCGCAAAGTTTCCAGAACTCACCTTCAAATCCACTCGGATAACCCGCTCAGGAGACGGCGAGCACACGGTCGCAGGCGACCTCACGATCCACGGCATCACGCGCAATGTCGTCTTCAATGTCGAAGGTCCGACGGCTCCCGGAAAGGATCCGTGGGGCAACACCCGCATCGGGCTTTCCGCCACCACCAAAATCAGTCGCAAAGACTTCGGCTTGACCTGGAACG
Organism: uncultured Acidobacteriota bacterium; assembly: GCA_963740695.1. Taxonomy (GTDB): domain Bacteria; phylum Acidobacteriota; class Terriglobia; order Acidiferrales; family UBA7541; genus Palsa-295. The sequence goes on along the minus strand of CAVUFU010000012.1, from coordinate 146,332 downwards.
CTCCGCTAGAAACCGGCGGCATTCTCGTCGGGGAAGAAGTCACCCTCACGCTCGACGTGCAATTCGTGAAGGCTTGAAATATTTAGGCCCCGGGCGCATAAAGAAATAAAGCGTCCAAGCCGCCCGCATCCCGGCGGCAAAAAGGAAATAAGATGTCTCTACGTCCAGTAAAACAAATCATTCAAACCACTCCGACAATCGAAGGCGCCGGCGTAAAACTCCAGCGCGCCTTCGGTTTCGGCAAAACCAAAGACTTCGATCCATTTCTGCTGCTCGACGATTTCCGCAACGAAAATCCGGAAGATTACATGGCTGGCTTTCCCTGGCATCCGCATCGCGGCATCGAAACCATCACCTACGTCCTCGCCGGTTCCGTCGAACACGGCGATAGTCTCGGCAACAAAGGCAAAATGACCGCTGGTGACGTGCAATGGATGACCGCCGGCAGCGGCATCCTTCATCAGGAAATGCCCAAAGGCGATTCGCGCGGCCGTATGCACGGTTTCCAGCTCTGGGCCAATCTGCCCGCCGCGCTGAAGATGACGGATCCCCGATATCAGGACATTCCTGCCACCGCGATCCCGGAAGTCACTGACGACGACGGCACCCGCGCGCGCATCATCTGTGGCGAATTCTGGGGCAAGCGTGGACCGGTCGAAGGCGTAGCCGCCGATCCGAGCTATCTCGATATCTCAGTCCCGCCGGATCAAACGAAGCGCATCAAAATTGAAACCAAACGCAACGCCTTCGCCTACGTCTTCGCAGGCTCCGGCGAGTTTCGCGATTCGTCGGCGCCTCGCGCGGTCCTCACAGAACGAGTAGACGCACCCGACGCGCCTGCCAAGTATGAAGTCGGCAATCACTCGCTCGTGCTCTTCGATCGCGGCGACGCAATCACCGTCCACGCCGGCGCCGAAGGCATTCGCTTCCTCTTGGTCTCCGGCAAGCCGATCGAAGAACCCGTCGCCTGGTACGGCCCCATCGTCATGAACACGCAGGAGCAGCTGCGCCAGGCAGTCAACGAACTGCAAACCGGCGACTTCATCAAACATCGTTGAGCATCGCGCAAACGCCGCGCAAAAAACCACGAACCCCTGCGCGGATCGCCTTCGTTGCCTTATCCTAGCGTCGTGAAACCTCCATGCGACGAAGCGCTCATCCGCGCAGGGAACCCTGACGTTCCTTGCACGGCGCAAGCGCGACGTTGGGTCCTCGCCGCAACCATCCTCGGTTCCAGCATGGCGTTTATAGACAGCACCGTCGTAAACGTCGCTCTGCCCGCGCTCGAGTCCAGCCTTCACGCCACGGTCGTCGGCGTTCAATGGGTCGTCGAATCCTACGGCTTGCTCCTCGCAGCTTTAATTCTCGTCGGCGGCTCTCTCGGCGATCTCTATGGTCGCCGCTTGATGTTCGTCGCCGGCGTAGTAGTCTTCGCCGTCGCTTCCATCGCCTGCGGCCTCGCTGCCAACATTCAGCAGCTCGTGCTCGCGCGCAGCATCCAGGGCATCGGCGCCGCGTTCCTAGTGCCCGGCAGCCTCTCCATCATCAGCGCATCGTTCGACGAAAAAACTCGCGGCCAGGCCATCGGCATCTGGTCCGGCTTCACCGCCGTCACCACGGCCGCCGGGCCGGTCCTCGGCGGCTGGCTCATCGAACACGCTTCCTGGCGCTGGGTATTCTTCATCAACGTGCCGCTAGCCGCCGCGGTGATCGCGATTTCGCTCTGGCATATTCCGGAAAGCCGCAACGCCACTGCCGGGCGTGTAGATAAGCTAGGCGCGTTCGTAGCCACCATCGGATTGGCGGGCGTGGTCTACGGCTTCATCGAGTCCAGCAATCTAGGTTGGAGGCAGCCGCTCGTTTTCGGCAGCCTGATCGTGGGCTTCGCATCTCTGATAGCCTTCGCGTTCGTCGAATCCCGCGTGAGCTCCCCGATGGTCCCGCTCACCCTCTTTCACTCGCGCAGTTTCAGCGGCGCAAACCTGCTCACCCTGTTCCTCTATTCCGCGATTGGCATTTTCTTCTTTCTGTTCCCGATGAACATGATCCAGGTGCAGCGATACTCGACAACCGCCGCCGGCGCCGCCGCGCTTCCCCTGATCCTGCTCGTTTTTTTCCTCTCGCGCTGGTCCGGCGGACTCGTCGCACGCTATGGCCCCAGAGCCCCGCTGATCGTCGGCCCGCTCATTACCGGGGCAGGCTTCCTTCTTTTCGCCATCCCCGGCGCCGGAGCCAATTACTGGAAATCATTTTTCCCCGCGTTCGTTGTTCTGGGTTTTGGATTCGCAATCAGCGTCGCACCGCTCACGACGGTAGTAATGAATGCGGTAGACCAAAATCGCGCCGGCGCCGCCTCCGGCATCAACAACGCTGTAGCTCGCGTAGCCGGCGTGCTCGCCGTAGCCATCCTCGGCATCGTAATGGTGAAATTATTCAGTGCGAGCCTGCAACACGCTCTCGCAAGCGCGCAACTTCCGCCCGGCATACTCCAATATCTTCACTCCAACGAAATCAAGCTCGCCGGTCTCGACCTACCCGAAGGCCTCGACGCCGCGACGACCACGCTCATCCAAACGTCCATCTCCCGCGCCTTCATCTCCGGCTTCCGCGCCGTAACGCTGATCTGCGCAGCACTGGCCGCTGCCAGCGCCGCAGTAGCCGCGCAAATGATCCCCGCTAAATCGGAAGTGTTCCCACCCGCGCCGGCTCCAGCGCAGGACTCAAAATCTGAATAAACATCAAGGCGACCAAGTAAGCCGACGCCGCGATGAAGAAAGGAACCACATAGCTTCCGGTCCACTGCAGCACATGCCCCACAATCTCCGCGATCAGCATCCCGCCGACGGCTCCAGCCATCCCGCCAATCCCCACCACCGACGCCACCGCCCGCGACGGAAATAAATCCGACGCCAAAGTGTACATATTCGCCGAAAATCCCTGGTGTCCCGCGGCAGCCAATCCAATCACCAGCGTAGCCGGCCACAATCCCGAAATCCGGTAAACAATCGCAATCGGCACCACACTCAAAGCGCACACGAGCATCGCGCTCTTCCGCGCCGCGTTCACCGAAAACCCGCGCCGCATCAAAAAAGAAGAAAGCCACCCGCCCCCCACGCTTCCCGCGTCCGAAATCGCGTAAATCACCAAAATGGGCAGCCCGATTTGCGTCAGATGCAAACCGTGTTCGCGCTGCAAATAATCAGGAATCCAGAAAAGATAAAACCACCAGATCGGGTCCGTCAGGAATTTCCCCGTGGCAATCGCCCACATTTGCCGGTGCTCCAGAAGCTGCGCCCACTGAATTTTCCCCTGCGAAATTTCCGCGTCGCTCTCGATATATTCGCGCTCGCTCTCGCTGCACAGCGGATGCTCTCGCGGTTTGCGGTAAAGCAGCAGCCACAAGATCAGCCACGCAAAGCCCAGCGCTCCCGTGCCAATGAACGCCCATCGCCATCCCCAATGCACCACGATCCACGGCACCACCAGCGGCGTCACCATCGCCCCCACGTTCGTTCCCGCGTTGAATATTCCCGTCGCCAGCGCCCGCTCTTTTTTCGGGAACCATTCCGCCACGCACTTGATGCTCGCCGGAAAAACTCCCGCTTCGCCGAAACCCAGCGCGCATCGCGCGATCATGAATCCTGCCAGCGAATTCGCCAGCGCGTGTCCCATGGACGCGAGGCTCCAAAAAATCATCGCCACTGCATAACCAACGCGCGTCCCCAGCCGGTCAATCAAGCGCCCCACAAAAATCATCCCCGCTGCATACGCCGCCTGAAACGCAAACACCAGATTCCCGTAATCGATCTCGCTCCATCCAAGATCGTGCTGCAGCGTGCCTTTCAGCACCCCCAGCACCTGCCGGTCCATGTAATTCTTAGTGACGCCGAAAAATAAAAGCGCGCAAATCACCCACCGGAAATTCCCTGCGAACATTCCAACTTTCCGCGCTCCCGCCAGCGTCGCCTCGGACGCACCAGCACCCGCACCAGCACCGGCGCCATCGCCACTCCCGCGCTCCCCGCTAGGTTTCTCGTCCCGCATCTGTTCCCTCGAGCGGTGTCCCGTCGCCGCGATACCGGATGATACCCGCGAAGCATCATTTCCATATGCGAGTAAAACTCCGCTACCGCGCCACGCCTTCGTTTGTGCTGGAGCCGTCGAGCCGCTATATTTAGCGTCCGTGCGCGCGACTGCGCCTTGAAAGCGCCAGCACGCCAAATCCTTTTCCGGAGGCGCAATGAAAGCTCTCGCCATAGACCTCGGCGGCACTCACGCCACCTGCGCCATCGTCGAAGACAGCAACATCCTCTACTCCCGCCACCTCGATCTCGATAGCGCGCAAGGACTCGCCACCGTCCTGCCCCTCTTCACCACCACGCTCCACGAACTGCTAGGCGAAGCCAGCCTAGCCGCACGCGACTGCGCCGGCCTCGCCATCAGCAGTTGCGGCCTCGTCGATTCTGTGAACCAGAAAATTCTCTCCAGCCCGAAAAAATGGGACGACGCTCCCACCGTCGACTTCATCGCCTGGTCCCGCCGCGAATTTTCCCTGCCCATTAAATTGGAAAACGACGCCCGCATGGCCCTCATGGGCGAACGCTACGCCGGCGCCGGCCGCGCCTGCAACGATCTCGCCATGATCACTCTCGGCACCGGCATCGGCACCGCCGTAATGATCGGCGGCGCGCTGCTCCACGGAAAACATTTCCAGGCCGGCAATCAAGGCGGCCATCAGCCTCTCGACGTCAACGGCCGCACCTGCACCTGCGGCGGCATCGGATGCGCCGAGGCCGAAGGCGCCGGCTGGGCCCTGCCAGGAATAGCCAACGATTGGCCGGGTTTCAAAGAAAGCGCGCTAGCCAAAGAACCCGCCGTAAATTTCGAAGCTCTCTTCCGCGTAGCCGCCGCCGGCGATCCCGTCGCCAAGCAAGTTCAGGAACGCTGCCTCAAAGTCTGGGCCGCCACCGCCGTAGGCGTCATTCACGCTTTCGATCCCGACGTAGTAATTTTCGGCGGCGGCGTCCTCAAAAGCGCCAACCTCATCATCCCCTTCATCCAATCCCACGTGAACCAACACACCTGGTCCCCCTGGGGCAAAGCCCAAATCCGCCCAGCCACCCTAGGCAATAACGCCGGCCTACTAGGCGCCATCCCCCTCCTAACCACCACCTGAAACTACCCCGCGCCCGTTTCAGCCCTGGGGGGGTGCCGTCAGGTTTTAGGGGTGCCGCACTCTCGCGAATTCGCGGCCGAAGGCCGCAGGCGAGGGTGCGTGGCAAAGCGCCAAACCCAAGTGTTCGAGCCCGGGGCACGATGTAAAACAGGCAGGCAGTTCGGTTTTAAGTTTTTAGGGGTGCCGCACTCTCGCGAATTCGCGGTCGAAGACCGCGTGCGAGGGTGCGTGGCGGTACGTCAGACGCTACCGCTCCGGCCCGAGGTTTGGCGTACAAAGATTCCGCTCTCCATACTGATAAAACCGGTAACTACTCCACTCCCACAATTTCGGATCCGCCACCAAGCTCCGTTTCACAGGATTCTTATGCATATAGTTCAGCTTCTCGATCCGCTTCTTCTTACTCCACACGTTGAAATCATAAAATCGTCGCTGCCAGAAACTCCGCGTCCCGACCCCGGTCCCTTCCACCCAAAGCTTTAATTGGTTCGAAATCCGCTTCCGCCTCCGCGCCAACAGAGCTCGCGCGACGCGTTGCTTCAAAACCTGCATCACCGTCGAAGGCGTCCCTCGCTTCGGCTCCGAAATCAAAAGATGAATGTGTTCCGGCATCACCACATACCCAATCAACAAAAACTGATTACGCGCGCGAGTCTCCTCCAGAATTTTCAAAAACACGTCCCGTTTCCGCGCTGTCCGCAGCAACGGACGCCGCCGGTAGCAACTGCAAGTAATGAAATGCAAATGCCGATGCCCATAAATCCGCTCCAGTTTTTTGCGCATCGTATGGGCCTCAGTAGACAGACGTCCAGCCCGTGCAGTCAGCAACCAACCGCCTCTAGGTTTTGGGGGTGCCGCATCCCTTTGCGCGGTCTGCAAAGGGTGCGTGGCAAAACTTCAAGCCCGCCGCTTCGAGCGCGAGCAACCAACCGCCTCAAGGTTCAGTGGGTGCCGCATCCCTTTGCGCAGTTCGCAAAGGGTGCGTGGCAAGATGTCAAACCCTACCCTCCCGGCCGACCGTGCGCAACGACTCCGCACGAAGTCCACAAAAACCGCTCCAATCTGTTACGCATCGGACGCGCCACAGTTGCGCACCCTCGCCGGCGGCCTCTGGCCGCCAACCGGCGAGAGTGCGGCACCCCCAACTTCCACCCCAACGGCAAACCCAAAAACCAATCAACTTCACCGTCAACTGCCGCAGTGGTATCATCCACTCCAGTGACACGTCAAGAAGAACGAACAGGAACAGCGAGTCTCACCGCGCAGAAGGGTGCGCCACCCGCCGCGGGTCCCCTGCCAACGGCAACAGCTTACAACCTGACTTTCCCAGGTCCGAATAATGGTTCCGTCACGTACAAGTTTTGTGACGCCAATGTGCCGGTGAACATCCCCAGCACCGAAACTCCAGGAGTAGACGGTTATACGAGTCTTAACAATACGAGACTTGTAACGCAGTCCATCGTCCTTCCGAACGGAACTACATGGATATTTGAGTATAACGACCGCAATCCGGGTGACCCGTCGTCTGTCAATTTTGGAATTCCCACGACGATTACTCTGCCGACCGGAGGCACGATCAACTACACCTACACGACGATCAAATTCGATCCGTCTGGGGTCGCCTCTTGGAGTAGGTGGGTCGCCTCACGGACGGTGAACGCCAACGACGGAACAGGTCCCCACACCTGGACGTATGCTTATGCGAACGTCGGGCAGACTGCTCCAACGACGACTGTCACCGACCCCCTCGGAAATAACACCGTGCATACTTTTTCGCAGGTTGACGGATACCGGGAAACCGAGACGCAAATTTATCAGCTCATTGGCGGCGTTCAAACGCTTCAGAAGACCGTTCAAACTGCGTACGCCTTGCTCAACGGCGGCAGCGCCTACTACCCGAACATTACGGCACTGCCAAAAAGCGTGACCACAACTTGGCCGAACAACCAGGTAACCCAAGTTCAAACCGACTACGATTCTCAGGGGAGCGGTGGCTTCTGGAGTTACGGGAACCTTATCGCCAAGCGTGAATACGCATACGGAACCGGAGCGCCAGGTGCACTCCTCCGGACCACCACCATAAATTATTTGGCTTTAAGCAACTCAAACTATCTAGCCAACAACTTGCTAAACCTGAAGTCCTCGGTGCAGATAACCGATGGAGGAGGAACGCAGCGCGCCTATACGACCTACGGCTATGACGCCTACTCGCTTGCCCCGTCAGGCATCACCACGCAGCATGATTCGAATCCGCCGGCTGGCACTTACAGGGGTAATCTGACTTCCGTTGCAAAATGGCTGAATACCACGGGCGGATATCTTACGAGCACGACGCACTACTTCGACACAGGGGAAATTCAGACGGCAACCGATCCGAAAGGCAATTCCACAACGTATGCCTATTCGTCCACATACGCTGGCTCGCTGCCTACCGCGCTCACAAACGCTCTTAACCAGACAAGTAACTACGGATATGATTTCAACACAGGTCTGTTAACTTCAGCAGAGGATCCCAACAGCAAGACCACAAGTTACACCTACGATAACATGTGGCGGCTCGCCACCGCGACCTACCCCGACGGAGGCTTGTCCTCGATCACCCACCAGGAGACGACGTTCCCCTTCACCGCCACCCTCACCAAGAAAATCACCTCGTCGCTCAACTACGTGACGACCAACGTTTTCGATGGACTTGGGCGCGGATCCGAAAACCAGATCACCTCCGATCCGTCCGGCACAGACCTGACAGACACCACCTACGACGCTCTCGGCCGCAAAGCCACCCTTTCAAATCCGTACCGCACCTCGGGCGACATCGTCACTTCCACTGAAGGAACCACGGGCTATCAGTATGACGTCCTGAGCAGGCCGACCCTGGTTACCAAAGCTGACGGTTCGACAGTCAAAACGGCTTACTGTGGCAGCACGACGCTAGTCACCGATGAATCCGGCCATTGGCGGCGCAGCACAACTGACGGCCTTGGTCGTCTGGTTGAAGTTGATGAGCCAAATTCGTTGACGGCGTCTGTAAATTCAGATGGTTGCCCCAGTGGCGGCGATCCCATCTGGATCACTGCCTATACCTATGACACGCTCGACGACCTCGTTTCCGTTGTCCAAGGCGGCTCCCACAATCGCACCTTTGTCTATGATTCGTTGAAGCGGCTGACCAGCTCGTTAAATCCCGAGACGGGGACCACGGCCGTGGCATACGCCTACGACGCGGATAGCAATGTCATCACTAAAACCGACGCTCGCGGCATCATCATCAACTACAGTCCCACCAACAGTCCAATTGATGCGCTGAATCGTGTGACGTCGAAGACCTACAGCGATGGCACGCCCACCGTAACGTACTATTACGACGGCAACGCGCCCACCGCATGTTCGGGGGAAGCTTCACCTATACAAATCCCATTGGCCGTCGCACTGGTATGTGTGACGCCGCGGCAGCAGCAGGCTCCGAGTTCTGGAGCTACGACTCCATGGGCCGCGAAAATGCCGAGCAGCGCACTACCAATTCCATCACCAAGAGTACTAGCTACACGTACAATCTTGATGGTTCACCAGCCACCCTCACTTACCCGAGTGGTACCGTCGCCACTTACACTTACAATGCAGCCGCGCAGGCCATCAATCTCTCTACCTTGGGCAATCCTAATTTTGCGTCCAACGGCTATTACACGCCTTCCGGCGGGTTGATGACTCTCACGATTGGCAGCAACCTGACCACGATTTACAACCAGCGGCTCCAGCCCTGCTGGATCTATCAGTCTTCCATCTCGACGCTTCCTTGGAGCTACAGTTGTACGCAAACCGTTCCAACCAACGGAAACATTCTGGACCTGAAATACACCTACAACTTGGGTGCCGACAACGGCAACGTGATCGGGATCACTAACAATCGCGACACGACGCGATCGCAATCCTTCACCTATGACCAGGTGAACCGCCTCGTGACCGCCGAAACCGCTTCGACTTACGCCACCAGTCCCGCTCACTGCTGGGGCGAATCCTACGTCTACGACAACGCCACGTCCGGCGAATTCGGCAATCTAACCAACATCAACGTGGCTTCCACCTCCTACAACGGCTGCACCCAGGAAAGCCTGAGCGTCGCTGTCAGCGCCACGAACCAGATCACGGGCTTCAGTTACGACCCCTCCGGCAACACTCTGAACGATACCCACAACTCCTACGCCTGGAATGCCGAAAGCGAAATCAAGACTGCTGCCGGAGTAAACTACACCTACGATGGCGATGGCGACCGCGTCCAGAAATCAAATGGCAAAATATATTGGTATGGCGCGGGCAGTGAAATTCTCGATGAATCGGATTCTTCAGGCAACATCACCGACGAGTACGTCTTCTTCGGCGGCAAGCGCGTCGCCCATCGCGTGGTCAGCGGCAATACCATCTCTTACTACACCGAAGACATGCTCGGCACCTCCCGCGCCATCTTCAGCGCCGGAGTCCTCTGCTACGACGCCGACTTCTACCCCTTCGGCGGCGAGCGCGCCTACACCAACACCTGCACGCAGAACTACAAATTCGAAGGCAAAGAACGCGACACAGAAACCAACAATGACGATTTCGGCGCCAGATACTACGCCTCCGCCTTCGGCCGCTGGACCTCGCCCGATTGGTCCGCCATCCCCGCTCCAGTCCCCTACGCCAATCTCACCAACCCGCAAACTCTGAATCTCTACGCCATGGCCAGAGACAATCCGGAAACCTTCGCCGACCTTGACGGGCATGTCTTGCCGAGTATAGAACTTTTCGCGGCACTGGTAGGTGATCCGGGGCCGAACGACCAGAATCAGCAACCGCCGCCCCCGCCACCAAACCAAGGAGCGACCCAGGACCAGCCGGCGCAACAGCAGAACGATCAGAAGCCGAGCAAATGGCCACATGGTGGAGGTGTGGGTGTTGGAGGAACCGCCGACGCGGGAGTCGTAGTTACAGGCGCTGCAGCGACAGGCTCAATCGCCGGAGGCGTGTTCTACAAGCCAGGAAAGGGACTGTCCACCGGAGCTACGGCAACCGGAGGGGCGGTTGCCTACGCTGGGAAGAAAGACGCTGGCGCACCCAAGCAGGACCGGCCCGCACGAAATCTCGGTGCTTCCGCAGGAGCAGGCGCGTTCGTGTTTGTGACGAACGCCACCTCTGCCAACCAATTGTCGGGCCATTTTCAAACGACCACGCTTAACGTCGGCTTCGGCCCAATCCAGGCCACCATTCAGCTCTCGACCGGTAACGGTATCTGGGAACTCTCAGTCAGTCCGCCGTACGGCGGTGCCTCGATAGGTGCGTCTGTGTCCAGGGTCACAACCGAAACTTGCTCGACGCCCGGCGGGTGCTAACCGGAGGCTACACATGACGCTGGACGTAATATCTGGACGCGCTGATTTGGTGATGTTCATTGTGGCTCTGTTGGCAGGTGCCTGGGTCTTCCTCGACACGAGGGGGATGCTTCGCCTCCTCTTCCGGCTGGGGGGCTGGGCCCCTTGGCGGTCTCGCGAGATGCCAACGATTTCGGCAGGGTGGCTCGCCTTCCTGAAGTGGGACGGAGGCGTTGTCGCGCTGTTTGCAGCGCTCGTTCTCATAGCCCATTTTCTCCACCGATAGCCGCCAGTTAACATGGAGCGCCGGGCTGATTGGATGACCGTCTGTCGGCTCCTTCCCTCCGAGTAAACTTGGTAGCACGAACGACCAAGGCTCGGAAGAAAGGAGCCGATGCGAGTGCTGATTATAGCGATGTGATTTTCACACGCGCTACCAACAGATTGCGATGTTGGACGAGGCTACTGGGGAACTAACCGAGCGGCGGTTGGAGCACCAGAATGGCGAATTCGCGCTAGGCTTTCTACCGAAGCTTGGCTGGCGGGGGCCGGCCCTTCTAGCGCAGGTAACCGACCGCCTCTAGGCTGGGGTGCGCACTCTCGCGGGTTCGCGCGAAGGCCGCAGGCGAGGGTGCGTGGCAATACGTCAGCCCTACGGTTCCGGCCCCCGGTTCGCCGCACAACGATCCCGTTCGCGCCCACGCCGCGCGAGCCTTCACTTTGCCGTCCCGCTCGTCACCCACACCTTTCCCATTTTGGGACTGGTAATCATACAGTAAATGTGATAAAATAGAATCGGGCCACTTTTCCAGCCCACTGAGGACGCCACATGCACTCCGCCAGAACGGCGACAGGCAGACCACTCCCACCCCCAGGGAAATCTCTACCCAAAAACCACCCAGCGCCCCTCAGTTGTCGCGCCGCTCGCCAACTGGCCGCCCCAAAACCTCATGTAACATCCCAACTACAATGTTACATCCCCGCTCCCGCGTTCACTCGTTTACCCAGAGCGCATTTTGCCAACGGTCACTCATTTACCCACAACGCGTTCTGCGCAGGGTCGCACGGATCACTCATCACTGCCGTTCTAATCGTCACACCCCGCGATTAGAAAACGCTATATCTCATAGAAAACAAACACTCGGCACACCTTCTAATCGTCATTTTTTACAGGTTTCCGCAAGCCACCAACGCCGAATCGCAGGCGCAGATCACCCGCTGCACGTCGCGAGGCACATGGTTTCTAATCGACAATGGCAGATATTAGAAATCAACGTAAACCTCTCAAAACAAACGATCGCACCCCGTTCTAATCGACACAAAAACGCGATATTCAGCAGCCCAAAATCTCGCATCACCACCGCGCCACTACCCGCCGTTCCGGCCACCGTTCTTGCCGTTCCCGCGCTTCGGCGCCGCCTTCCGCGCAGCCGCAGCCGACGCCACCGGAGCACGCCCCGCCTGTCCCACAGCCACGGCCACCTTTTCGAGCCGAGCTTCCGACCCAGCCGCAGCGCCCGCCGCCTTGCCCTTCTCGCGACGGTCATTCCGCGTATTCCGCCAGTTCACGTGCGGCATGATCAGCGAAGTATCAATCCGGTCGCGATACTTCACCGCAATCTTCAAAAGCGAATCCAGCAAATTATCCGAAAGGAAATGCGGCTCGAGCCCCAAATCAATCAACTTCGAGTGTTTCGCGTTGTAATAATGCTCCTCGGCCTCCACGCGCGGATCCGGCAGGTGACTGATCTCCACCTTTAAACCAATCTTCGCCGCCGCGCTCTGCACCAGCCGCGCCAGCTCCAACACCGAAAACCGCTCCGTAAACTGGTTGAACACCCGGCACTCCCCGGGCCCCGCCGGCTGCAAGCAAGCCAACTCAATGCACCGCACCGTGTCGCGTATATCCAAAAACCCGCGCTGCTGCCCGCCCTTGCCATACACCGTCAAGGGATGCCCCACCACAGCTTCCACGCAGAACCTATTCAAAACCGTGCCAAACACTTCGTCATAGTCAAAACGATTGATCAACGACTCGTGCAACGCCACTTCGTCGGTAGTAGTTCCGTACACCACGCCCTGATTCAAATCCGTAGCCCGCAATCCCCACGCCTTGCACGTAAACATGATGTTGTGGCTGTCGTGGACTTTCGAGAGGTGGTAGAAAGACCCCGGCTGCTTCGGGAAAGGCAGCACGTCCTTGCGCCCGTTGTGCTCGATGGTGATGTAGCCTTCTTCGATGTCAATGTTAGGCGTGCCGTATTCGCCCATCGTCCCCAGCTTGATCAGGTGGCATTCCGGCCGATTCTCGCGCAGCGCAAACAGAAGATTCAGCGTGCCCACCACGTTATTCACCTGCGTGAACACCGCGTGCTGCCGGTCAATCATCGAATACGGCGCGGAACGCTGCTCCGCAAAATGGATTACGGCCTCCGGCTCGAATTCCCGGATCATGGACGTGAGAAATTCGTAGTCCGTCACGTCACCTACATACGATTCAATCGTCTTGCCCGTCAGGTGTTTCCAGACGTTTAGCCGCTCTGCCAACGGCTGAATCGGCGTCAAAGTCTGCGCGCCCAACTCGTGATCCCACAGCCGCCGCACGAAATTGTCCACGATCGCAACCGTATGCCCCTGCTTGGAAAGATACAGAGCCGTCGCCCAGCCGCAGTATCCATCCCCCCCAAGCACTGCAATCTTCATGTTCCCTCCACGCTTTTCCTGATTCGCGTTCTGAAAATGTCAACCCCGCAAGACCGCTAACGTGCCTCATCGCAGGCGATAATCCGCCAAAGTCTATGAATTCCAGTGTCCTACAATCGTCATTCATATCCTGCGAGCATTGCAACTATTTTCGATGCCCGGGAACTCCACGCATATGGAGGCAGGAATATTCATTCTACATGCGTTTGCAGCCGCAGACTATCGCCGCGATCTCAACTGAAATCCGATTCCACATGCAGCCGGCTGCGTTATGGGCGCGCACCGCTCGCGGGCTGCGCTGGAGTATCCTGAGGCAACGGATGATTGGTTAGGAGAAATTTGCCGCCACTGCGCATGACGATATGAAAGTTCGCTGCGCCCATCAAGTTCTCGAGGTGCGGAGCGCGGGGTTCGGCGACAACTAGGTAGTATCTATCGGGTTTCATCCAAAGCGTCGCGAATTGCGAGTCGTCAATAAACACGTCAGGCGCGCCCGGCGCGTTGGCACCATACTCAAGGTTCTGGACTCTTCCATTTAGAAGCAAGCCTGTTCGGTTGGTGTAGAAAAAGATGGAAGAAAACGGGTAATAGTGACGGTCCGTAATTAAAGACCCGTTCGGCGACCGCAAAAGCGCGTCGGCCAGAGGCCGCGAAGACAGGTACGGGTCGAAAACCACCATAGCGAGACGAGCGGCGTGCAAAAAGAGAACCATCATGCACGCTGAGGCGAGAAAAGCACGCAAGCCCTTCGCTCGAAAATTGCCAACCGCTCCAATCAGCGCTGCGAACGCAGCCATCAGAAGCGGTGTCCGCAAATATGCGAAAGATGGAAGCGTGAGATCCAGCATGTGGCCAAGCGACAGCGTGTAAGCGCTGGGATGACGCGACAACGCTTCGGAAATATCGCCCGGCGCGGGCAGATTGCGTACGTCCCAATAAATGGCGAACGCTGCCACCGCTGCGCAGGCTGAAATCACGGCCAACGCGCGGGTGCCGCGCCGCACCCATTCCCCGTTGGCCGCCATCGCGGAACCTAGCAGCAAAGCCAGCGCAGGGTAACATGGCATTGAATAATATTCCTGTGTGGTGGAGAAGGTGAAAAATACCAGAACAAATCCAGCCCAGCAAAGCGCCAATAAGCGCGTGCGGCCTGCACGATCAACCGGCTTGAACGAAAGCTTCGCCACTGCCGGAAAATAGACGCTCCAGGGGAATAGCCAGATCAGGTGAAACAGCCAAAAAAGTGCGCGCGGGACTGTATTGTAGTCATGCGGAAATCTTCGGTTCAGAAAGCGCAGTAATTGTTCGTTGATGAAAAAGAACCACAAAAACCCATGATATTGGCCGGGACCGCTTTGCAGCGTGAAAGCAAAATAGGGAGGGTTCCGGACCGTCGCGAGCACGTACCAGGGCGCGGCGATCAGCAGCACGACCAGCGCTCCGGTGAAAGGATGGAGTCGTTTCCAGATACTGCCGGAGAAAAGCTGGCGAGTAACGAGCAAATAGACGACGGCGGCACCGACGGGAAAGACGACGGCGATCAAACTCTTCAGAAGTAGCCCGACGCCCAGGCTGACCGCGAGGAGGAACGCCCAAAAGCGCGGACGCGCCTCGTCATCGTCAACAGCGCGCAGGAAAGCCCACATGGACAATGCCGTAGAACATGTCAGGATCACGTCCGGAATCAGAATCCGCGTGAAGAGAAAAAGTCCCACGCACGTGGCCAAGCATAAGCCCGCGTAAAAACCAGCGCGCCTGTCGAACGCCCAGACACCGAAAGCGGCAGTGAGCAAGCAAAGCGCGATGGCCGAAAGCGCGATAGGGATGCGCGCGGACCAGTCATGAACTCCGAATATCCTGTAGGAGGTCGCCATGGCCCAATAAACGAGGGGGGCTTTCTCGAGATAAGGGACACCATCTACTCGAGCAGTAACCCAGTCGCCAGAAGTGAGCATGTTCCGGGCGATCTGTGCTTGCACCGCGTCCACATCGTCCATCAGGGACGGAGGAGAAATGATGCAGCCGAGATAAATGGCGCCGGCAAAAAGAAGTACCGCTAGATAGGGATACCAGCCCGTTCGAAGGCCGAGAATTGCACCGCGGGAACTGAAGTCGATTTGATCTGCCATTCCCTCATCCACAGAAAAAGAATCAGCAAGCCCCAAAGGTGATATCCGAGATTGGCGCGTCTGTCCATGTGAAAACGCACATAGGATTGAATGACGCTGGGTTCAAAAAGTCCGGCGTGCTCCGCGAGTCCAGCATTCAATGTTTCGACCAGCAGATTCCGAAGAGGAGCGCGCAGCCACTCGTGCGCTGGAATATCGAATCCGACTTTTTTGCGGCGCAAGATCGATTGCGGCAGCTTATCTTTCATCAATTCCCTAAGCAAAAATTTCTGGCGCGCGCCGCGGATCTTGAATGATGCCGGCAAGGAGGCGGCAAACTCCACGATGCGGTGATCCAAAAACGGCGGGCGAACTTCTACCGAGTGGGCCATACTCATGCGATCGACCTTGGCCAGAATGTCATCGGGGAGAAAGTACTTTTGATCGAACCAAAGAAACGGAGTAAGCGAATCCCCGGTCGCGAGCCTTCCGCGCAAACCTCCGAGTACTGCATCGAGCGCGGGCGGTAGCGGAATTTGTAGCAGTGATTTCTTCTCCGTATCGGAAAACGTCCCGTTCCAATGCACGTGAGCGCGGTCCGGCGCCATCAGAGTGCCTGCGACGAAGCGCTTCACCTTGTATTCGAGGCTGATTTTGTCATCAGAAACCGGCCAGCGGCCGATTTGGTTCAGCGCGAACTTGCGGCTTTGCTTTGGCAGATAACGGAAGCGGCGAGCGAGGTTGTTTGCCCTATAAGTGAGATACCCGCCGAATAGCTCATCAGCGCCTTCGCCGCTGAGCGCCACCGTCGTCTTCCGCTTGCACATTTTGGAGAGAAACCAAACCGGGAGAGCTCCCGCGTCGGCGGTGGGTTCGTCGGAATAATAGGCGAACTCTTGTATCGCGGCTTCGAGCCCGCTCTCCGAATTCAAGTCCATTTCCTCATGCTCAGTACCGTAACGGTCCACGACCTGGCGGATATAGGAGGTCTCGTCGAAGCTACGGCCTTGAAAGGAAATGGAAAACGTCTTCAGACGCGAGGAGGATGCTTGCGCGGCATAGTGCAAGACCGTTGAAGAATCAATGCCGCCGCTGAGCCACACGCCGAGAGGAACGTCGGAAAGAAGATGCTCGCGAGTGGATTGCTGCAGCAAAAAATCGAGCTCTTCTTTTGCGGATTCAAGAGTGTGACCCGGCCGGTGCGTGGAAGGCACCTGCCAGTAACAATCAGTGCGAAGGCTTCCGTCGTTCCATTCCAGCCAATGCCCTGGGGAGAGCTTTTCGATTCCTTCGATGAGCGTCCACGGACCCGGCACGTAATTCAGACTCAAGTAGCAATCAAGACCCGCTAAACTCAGCTCGCGGGGGAACTCGGGATTGATCAGGATCGACTTCAACTCCGAGCCAAACAAGAGATCGCCTCCGAAACGGGCAAGATATAGCGGCTTAATGCCGATGCGGTCGCGCGCGAGGACCAAGCGGCGCGACGATTCAGTCCACACTGCAATGGCAAACATGCCGCGAAGGCGCGCGAAGCAGTGCGTGTCCCATTCGAGGAATGCGTGAAGGACGGTCTCGGTGTCGCACTGCGAAGTAAAGCGATGTCCTAGACTTTCAAGCTCCGCCCTCAATTCCAAGTGATTGTAAATCTCACCATTAAACACAATTGCCGTATTGCGATCCGGCGAGAGAATCGGTTGGTCGCCGGAATCAAGGTCAATGACCTTCAGGCGAGCGGCGGCAAGCGAGCACAAATTCGACTGATAGACGCCCTGTTGATCCGGGCCTCGGTGAACCAGCGTAGCCGCAGCACTGTGAATCCGGCTAGGCTCAGGTTTCCAATTCTTATGGGTAAAACCGGCAATCCCGCACAAACTCCGCACCCCTTCCGTCGCGTGAAACCAACTTGACATGTTCTGCTTGCAAGACGGGTTGCGCGCGAACCCTCTCAGGAGCAAGCATGGTGCTTAAGAAACATCCGACCGGATGCCGGCAAGTCCAGGAAACGAACCGGCACCCCTTAGCCATATTGACCCGCCAACAATACGCGCAAATAACGGTACAGATGTATGGATTCTTAAACTGGCAAATAGGTGGCCTGCTAAAGGCGCAGGCTGAAAATCCCTCAAGGTTCATTTCCTGCCGACAAAAACGAGGGTAACTCCTACACATACGAGCAAGACGCCGGCCCAGCGTCTTCGTGAAACTTTCTCGCCAAGGAAGATTTCGCCGCCGAGAGTTCCCGCGGCATAGCTCAGCGCAGTGACCGGCACAACGAAGCTGACATTTTCCAGGGACAACGCACCGAGCAACGCGAAGAACGCGATAGCCATCAACGAAACGCCGAGCCACATCCACGGGACTTGAATCGCGCGCAACATCACGCGCAGCAACGCGCTGGGGCGGAAATCCTTCACTTCGCCGATGGTCTTCATCGCGCGCGTGACGCAGAGCTCGCCGAAGGTGCCGGCGATTACAATCAAGCAAAGGAAGATCGTCTCCCAGATGATCACTTGTGCTCCGTCGTGCGCGGGTGGGTGTTGCCGACCACCAAGACTCCCGAACATATTACTAGCACGCCGATCCAGCGCGTCGGTGAAATGGTTTCTTTTAGCGCGAAATGACCGAGGAGGGCCACCACCGCATAGGAAGTGGCGGAAGCCGGTTGCACGAAGCTGTAATCGGCCCAAGAAAGCACCAGCAAGTATGCGATAAAAAAAAGAAGCAAGGATCCGATTCCGAGCCAAACGTACGGCGACGTGAAGATCTGGACAAATATATGGCCGAAGCTCTCGGGGTTTTGCCAGGCAACAGCACCCACGTTTTTCATGCCTTTGCTCAGCAGCACATTTCCGAGCGGAGCAAAAAGGATTATGAAAAGGATGAGTACGTACGTTTTGAGATGTAGGCCTTGCGAGGACGTCATGCGGCGCGCGACCCTCGGGTGGCACCGGCGGCCACCAAGCGGCCGCAAAGCAGGACACGACCGAAAGACACACCGATAAATAATTGATGGGGGATCATGGTTATTTTGCAGTCTTGATTTTAACGTGATTGGGCAACCGAGCGCCATTCGCGGTGACGCTCACGAGTTTTCCGTGACGAATGTAATAGTCAATGCCGCGCCAGCGTATGGTTCGGCGTGCGAAACTTGCCAGCCAGATCGCGAAGGCCATCGCATCCCACAGCGGAATCAGCGGCATTTTCTTCCATACGCCGGACTGCTTCATTCCCCAGACGCCGACCATCCACGTCATCGCAATGCGAAATGCCAAGTAGGCGCCAAAGTACGCGCAGGCAATCGTCAGGGATGGATGAATCGCAATCGCCAGCAGCGACCAGGCTAATCCCCAAGTGAAAATCAATCCCAGATGTCCCCAGGGCCGCATCAGGCGCATCACCGTCATCCAGCGCAAACGTTTATAGAGGAATTCGGATAAGGAACGAAAATCCGCGACGGAGTGCACGACGTACGGCAGGAGCTTCACTTCGTAGCCCTGCTCCGCTACTAAGCGCCCCGCCCACACATCGTCGGCGGGCCGGTCTTCGATCGTTTGGTAGCCTCCGTAACCTGCGACCGCTTTGCGCGTGGTGACAATGGTTTGGCCGAAGGTAAATTTCACTCCATCGAGTTGCCAGGCCACCAAGACGCCCGGGAAAAAATCGCAGATCATTCCAATAGATTGCAATTCCTGGGTGAGATTTTTTTCTTCGGTCGAAGCATAAAGGCAGGTAGCCGCGCCGACTTTGGGATCGCGGAAAGGGGCCACGATGGTGCGCAGATAGTCGGGCTGGACGCGCACATCGCTATCGGTGATCACGAATATGTCGTGCTGCGCTTCGCTGACCAAGCGCGTGAGGCGCGCGACTTTGTCGTTGACGGCATCGCGGCCGGAACCAAACAGCAAGCGGATGCGGCGTTCGGGAAAATCACGCACCAATTGTTCCAGAACCGGGACCGTGGGATCGCCTTTGTCCACGCAGAAGAGAATTTCGTAGTCGGGATAATCCTGGCGACAGAAACTGGCGTAGTTTTCGTAAGCGTCTTCGTCGAGGCCCTTGACGGGCTTCAAGCAGCTCACGGGCGGAGCAAAATCAATGTTGGGCTGGCGTTCGCGCGCGGTCGACCGAAAGTAGTGCAGCGTGCTGTACAAGCTGAGCAGGTAGTAAATGGACGGGATCGCGGCAACGGCTAGTAAAAGGTGCTCGAACGTCAAAATCTTCTCAATTCTGGGGCAGCGGGGCGCGTTCCGGTTCCCCCAAGTGCAATCCCCGAGCTGCGCGATGTGAATCTGCTGGAAAAATCTTAGCATGAATCAACCGGGATACGACGGAAGACCCCGGTGGCCCGTTCCATCACGCGGGGTGATGGCGCGGAACCGAGAACTCTTGTCTGGTAACATAGCTGTAACACGACTGCGGTAACGTTCTCCAGTTTGAGGCACGCATGGCCCGGAACCTGGTAGCCGACCCACAATATTTCATCAACCGCCACTTCTCGTGGATGCAGTTCAACGAGCGGGTGCTGGAAGAGGCGCGCGACGAACACAATCCGTTGCTGGAGCGCGTGAAGTTTCTGGCAATCACAGCCAGTAACCTGGATGAGTTCGTGGAAGTGCGCGTGGCCGGCATGTTGCAGCAAGTGGAGCACGGCAACATGGAGCTGGGTCCCGACGGGCGCGTGCCGGCGGAGGTTCTGGAGGAGCTGGCGACCAGGATTCATTCGTTCGTGAAATCGCAGTACGACTGCTGGCGGGAAGAGCTGCTGCCGGCGCTGGCTGCGGAATCGATTCGCGTGGTGGGCCTGAAGGGGTTGGGGCCGGCGGCGCTCGAGTACATTGAAGATTACTATGTGAAAGCGGTTGAACCGCTTTTGACGCCGGTGACGGTGGATCCCGCGCATCCGTTTCCCCACGTTTTGAACAAAGCCTTGTGCCTGGCGTTTCTGATGAAGCGAAAACGCCGCGGCACGCAGACATTTCTTGGAGTGGTGACGGTGCCGCGAGCGCTGCCACGGCTGGTGCTGTTGCCTGCGAAAAATGGCGCTGTGGAGTATGTTTTTCTGTCGGATGTGATCCAGAAATTTGCCGACCGGCTTTATCACGGTTACGAAGTGCTTTCCGCCGCCGCCTTTCGCGTGACTCGCAACAGCAATTTGTACCTGGAAGAAGAAGAATCGCGCAGCCTGATGGATAGTGTGGACGCGCAACTGCACCGCCGGCGCAAGGGCGCGGCGGTGCGGCTGGAAATCGAGGCCAGCGCGAACCAGGAGATTATTGACCGGTTGGTGGTGAATTTCGGTCTCGCGCCCTGGCAGATTTTCCGCGTGGATGGGCCGCCGAACCTGACGCGTATTTCGTATCTTTACGACCAAGTGCCGCGGCCAGACTTGAAGTTCCGGCCGTTTGTTCCCCGCGAACTGGCGTTGAAGCCGGGCGCGGCATCGATGTTCGAGTCCATACGCAAGCGCGATTTGCTGCTGCATCATCCCTACGATTCGTATTCTTCGGTGGTACGCTTTATCGAGAGCGCCGCGAAAGATCCGGATGTACTTTCGATCAAGCAGACTCTGTACCGCACCAGTGAAAATTCGCCCATCGTGAGGGCGTTGATCGAAGCAGCGGCGAAGAAGGAAGTGGCGGTAGTCGTCGAATTGAAGGCGCGATTCGATGAAGCTTCCAACATTCGCTGGGCGCGCAATCTGCAGGAAGCGGGCGTGCAGGTATTTCACGGCGTGGTGGGGCTGAAGACGCATTGCAAACTGGCACTGGTGGCGAGGCGCGAGAAGGACGGCCAGATTCGGCGCTACGCGCACTTGGGAACTGGCAACTACAATCCTTCGACGGCGCGCTTTTATACTGACCTCAGCTTGCTTACCAGCGATGTTCACATAACTCACGCCGTGCATCACGTGTTCAATTATTTGACGGCTTATTCCGAGCGACCCACTTATCAACCATTGTTCGTTGCGCCGCTGAATCTGGGGAAGAGCTGCTTGAGTTTGATCGAGCGCGAAACGAAACATGCGCGCGCGGGACGGCCGGCATCCATTTTCGCGAAAGTGAACGCCTTGCTGGATGAACAAACGATTCAAGCGCTTTATCGCGCGTCGCAGGCCGGAGTGCAAATCGAATTGCTGGTGCGCGGAGCGTGCGCGCTTCGGCCGGGAGTGCGTGGCCTCAGCAGCCGGATTCGTGTGCGCAGCGTGATCGGGCGATTTCTGGAGCACAGCCGGATTTTTGTTTTCGGAAATGGCGGGAAGACCGAGCTGTATCTGGGAAGCGCGGACTGGATGCATCGGAATATCTATGAGCGAGTGGAAGTCATGTTCCATCTGCGGAATCCGGAATTGCGCAACCAGGTGTTCTCGGAAGTGATCGAGCCGTATCTCGCGGACACGGAGAAGACGCGCATCTTGCTCCCCGATGGAAGGTACGTGCGAAGCCATCAGGCGGGCGCGGCGGCGACTTCGCGGAACGGCTTTCATTTTAATGCGCAGGAATTTCTGATTGGTCTTGCCGAAGGGCGCGAAAAACTCTCCGAAGTGCCGAGGACAACCGGCTTCGCGAAGCAGCTGCCACAGCCGATACCTACCGCTTCTTGACCTCCTGAAGAACAACGTGATTTCCCCGGGTTCGTCGAATCTCGGTCAATAATTGTGTGCCCGCTGGTCCTTTCGTGTCCAGCGCCTGCGATAGGTCCACCTCAATCAAGTATCCGCGCGAGAAAAAGTGGTAGATTGCAGCAATGCTGGAAAAATTCCAGGCGGTCGCGAGCTGGCTGCTGGGGCCAGAGTCAATCACCGATAAGCGCCCCGGCCATTTGTGGCCACGCTGGATATTTCTGCGCGCTCTGGGTTTGATTTATTTTTCGGCGTTCTATTCGTTGCTGTTCCAGATCAAGGGGCTGATTGGTCCCAACGGGATCCTTCCTGCGCAGGATTATCTGCAAGCGGTTGGCGCTTCGTCTTACCACGCACAGCGTTTTTGGTTTGCGCCGACTTTGCTTTGGATTGGCGCGAGCGACCACGCGTTGGCGGTTTTGGTGTGGGTGGGAATAGTTGCGTCTATCTTGGGGATCGTGAATTTATGGCCGCGTGCGTCGCTCCTGATTTGCTTCGTGTGCTTTCTCTCGTTTGTCGCCGCGGCGCAGGATTTTTCTGGATATCAGTCGGATGGCATGTTGCTCGAAGCGGGATTTATCGCGCTATTTTTCGCGCCGCCGGGGTTTCGGCCGGGCCTCGGTTGGGAGAATCCGCCTTCGCGGGCGAGCCTGTTTCTATTGCAGTGGGAATGGTTCCGCATCTATTTCGAATCGGGAGTAGCGAAACTGGCCAGCGGCGATCCGGCGTGGCGGCACTTCACCGCGATGGACGATTATTATCAGAATGGGCCGCTGCCGACGTGGATCGGTTGGTACGTCCAGCAGTTGCCGCACTGGTTTCATGCTTCGGCGACGTTTTATACCTTGCTAACTGAACTGATCATCGTCTGGATGCTGTTTTTGCCACGGCGGTTTCGCATCGCTTGTTTTTGTATCGTCACCCCGTTTGAAATTTCCATCATTGCGACGGCGAACTATACGTTCCTCAATTACCTGGTGTTGCTGCTTGGCGTATTCTTGCTCGACGACCGGCTGCTGGAATGGCTTTTGCCGAGGCGATTCCGCGAGTTGATTGCCGGGAAAAACGCGGCGGGCACTACGGGCACCACGGCGGGCCAGGTTGCGGCCGATGCCGTGACGCCGGATAGCACGCGCGCGATGTGGCGACGCGCACTGACTCCACTGCGACGAGCGTTTGCAGGATTGTGCCTGGGGCTGGTCTTCTACTCGACGACGCTGCAGCTTGTGTGGATGTTTGCACCGGGACTGCCGCTGCCGGATACGCCCGTGCGCGCGCTGGAGCCGCTTCGCATCGCAAATCGTTATGGACTATTTGCGGTGATGACTCACGGACGCTATGAAATTGAATTCCAGGGCAGCAACGACGGAAAAACCTGGACGGCGTATCCTTTCCGCTACAAGCCGCAGGCGATTGACAAGGCTCCGGGAATTTATGCTCCTTATCAGCCGAGGTTCGAATGGAATTTATGGTTCGCTTCGCTCGGATCGTGGCGCGATTCACGCTTCGTCGTCTGGACCGAGGAACGGCTGCTGAAAAACGATCCGGACGTCCTGCAGCTCTTCGCGTTCAATCCATTTCCGAACGCGCCGCCGCGCGAAGTCCGTACCGTGCTTTATCAATATTGGTTTACGGATTTGCGCACAAAACGGGCGAACGGAAATTGGTGGAGGCGCGAAGAGGTCGGGCAATACGCTCCAGCGCTCGAGCGCGAAGCGGACGGCAAGATCGCGATTCTCGATTGGCCGACGCACGATGAGGAACAGCAATAGCTGTTCATGTTGGCGCGGGATGAGGCAGGTTCAATCGCTTTCGCACAAAGCAAGTTTTGCCACGCGCGGCCAAATCCGTTAGCCTGTCCGGGACATTATGTCACCCAGTAAACGACATTCAGACGAGCCACGCGAAGAAACCGTGTCGGCGGAAGTCACGCCGGAGATGGTGTTGGCGCATCTCGCGACGCTTTCGCAGCCTGCGAGCATTCGCCAGATTGCGCATGGTTTGGAATTGCGGCACCGCGGCCGGCGTTATTTACCGCGAGTGTTGCAGAAATTGAGAAAGCGCGGCGAGGTGGAAGAGACTCAAGGGGGCCGCTTTCGCCTTGCTGGAACCAAACACGCGAGGAATGAGGCGTCGGGGCGTGCGGCGGCAGCGAAGCGCGTAAGCGCAGCGAGTGCTGCTGCGGCCGACGCGGCTGCGGGCAAGGACGGTGGTGCAGCCAGTGCAGTGCAAACGGGTGCATCGAGCGCTGCTTCTACGCGCGGGCGGGATCCAAATCTGGTGGCGGGACGAATCGTGGCGCATCGCGACGGTTACGCTTTTCTGGTGCCGGATGCGCCGATACCGCGCGTAGAAGGCGATTTGTTCATTGGTCGCGACGGTTTGGGCGACGCGATGCACGGCGATCACGTCCTGGCGCGCATCGTCCGGCGGCGCGCCGATGGCCGCGCCGAAGGGCGCGTGGTGCAAATTGCCGAACGGCAGCA
Organism: uncultured Acidobacteriota bacterium; assembly: GCA_963740695.1. Lineage (GTDB taxonomy): Bacteria > Acidobacteriota > Terriglobia > Acidiferrales > UBA7541 > Palsa-295. Next base: position 121,895 of record CAVUFU010000012.1, on the reverse strand, counting down.
CCCGACTCTGGTCGGACTTTTCCGCTATGGGCCGCATGGAAATGTCGTGCTGCCTTACGATACGCGCATTTTGCATGAGGTAAATATTCCGTCCGGAGCTGAATTGACGCCTGCTTTGCGCGAAAAACTTGGCATTCTTCCGGGCGCTGCGGCGCCTGCAATCAGCAGGACGCGCCTCCCAGAACTGGATGGCGCGGTAGTGAACGTGGAAATCACGCGGTTTCCGAAGGGTGGCCTGGCTCCCTCCGGCCGCGTGATCGAAATCCTCGGCCGGGCCGGCGAAATCGGCGTGGACGTGGAAATCATCATCCGCAAGCATCACCTGCCGCATATTTTTCCGGACGAAGTGCAGGCCGAAGCTCGCGCGACCCAGCAGCAGGTGACGGACGTGGATATTGCGGGCCGGCGCGACTTCCGCGATCTGCCGATCGTTACGATTGACGGCGAGACGGCGCGTGATTTTGACGACGCGGTGTATGTGGCGACGCTTCCCAGCGGGCACTATGAATTGCAAGTGCACATCGCGGACGTGGCGCACTACGTGAAGCGCGGATCACCGCTCGATCGTGAGGCGCGCTTGCGCGGTACTTCGGTTTACTTCCCAAATCGCGCCGTGCCGATGCTGCCGGAGGAACTATCCAACGGGATCTGCTCGCTGAATCCGAAAGTGGATCGCCTGGTGATGAGCGCGGTGCTGGAACTGGATGGGGAGGCAAAACTGCTCCACGCCGATTTTTTCCAGGGCGTAATCCGTTCGGCGGAGCGCATGACGTACACCAACGTCAACAAAGTGATCGAAGGCGATCCGGAAATGAGCGAGCGCTACACGCCGCTGGTGAGCGAGTTCCAGAAGATGAAGGAGCTGGCGCTTTTGCTGAACAAGCGGCGCCATACGCGAGGGTCCATAGATTTTGATTTACCCGAGCCGGTGATTGAATTTGATCCCGAAGGGCGAATGTTGAGCATCGTGCGCAGCGAAAGGAACATCGCGCACCGGCTGATCGAAGAATTCATGCTGGCGGCGAACGAAGCTGTGGCCGAGTATCTGGAAAGGCGCGGCGTGGCATCTTTGCATCGTGTGCACGAAAAACCCGATCCTAAGAAAGTGCTTGAGTTCGAGGAACTGGCGCAGGCTTTCGGATATTCGCTGGGTGTGGACGATCTGGCGGAACGGCGCATTACTGTGCGTCACGGGGAAAGTCGCCAGCGAGCTCGAGCGGGGCGGGGCGGTGGCCGTGGCCGAGCACGGCCCATGAGCGTGACATTGCCTGCAGCGGAGGAAGTGGATATCCGGCCACAGCACTACCAACGACTGACGCAGAAAATCGCGGGGAAGCCTGAAGAGCGCATTCTTTCGTACCTGATGTTGCGTTCCCTGAAACAGGCACGCTATGCCGCGGACCCGTTGGGCCATTTTGCGCTAGCGACGAAGGAGTACACACATTTCACGTCGCCCATACGGCGCTACCCGGATTTGATCGTGCACCGCGCTCTGAAATGGGCGCTGGAAAATCCGGATGTGCCTCCATTGCGCGTTGCAGCACCGACGACACGCGCCGGGAAAGAGGAATCGGTGGCCGCGCTGGGACCGTATCGGCGCGTGGAGCTGCAAGAAATTTCTTCGGAAAGTTCGGAAGCGGAACGCCGCGCCGACATGGCCGAGCGCGAGTTGATGGAATGGAAAACGGCGCAATTCATGGAAAGCCACCTGGGCGAGGAATACGACGCGCTGATTATTTCCGTGCAGAAGTTCGGCTTTTTTGTGGAGCTGGTGGAGATTTTTGTGGAAGGGCTGGTGAGCATAGACCGGCTGGAAGAATTCACGGGACAGAAGTGCATGTACCGTGACCGCGATCATTCAATCGTCGCTGAACCACATCGCGGCTCGCGCGGCGGAAGATCGCAGCGGGCATTTCGACTCGGGGATCGCATACGGGTTCGCGCCGAGCGCATTGATCCTTTCCGGCATCGCGTGGAATTTGCTCCCGTCCCGGCGGCCGCCAAGTAAAACACGTTAGTTTACTGATTCGTCTATTTAACCAGAGTACCGTTGACGGTTACCGTCGAGGGTCCCAAACTATCAGGCATGGAGCGGTACCGCTATCTGGTGGGGAAGCGCGTCGAGGTTCACTACCGGTCCGGCGACTTCTACCTTTCGTGTGTGGGAACGTTGACGTCGGATGAGGGTGAATCGATCATTGTCCACGAGCAGTTTTCGTCCGGGGGCAGGCCGAAAACGATGCGAGTGGAGATTCCCTATTCGTATATTGTACGCGTGACGGAAACTTCGCCGGAACCTCTTCATGTGATGCCTTCATCGCCCCGCGGTCGCGCAAAGCGGCGCTGATCGCGTCAATCACCTTCCTGCGTTCTTCTCCCCGGGATCCCAGATCAACGAAGTGGGCGAGCTTTGCCATTCGCAAGCATGCGCATGTATATTTGCCCTATAGCGTGGAGGCGAGTATGAAACCGACAGTTGGATTTATCGGATTGGGACTTATGGGGAAGCCGATGGCGCAAAACCTGCTAAAGGCAGGATTTTCTGTCGTTGTGTGGAATCGCACGAGGGCGCGGGCGCAGGAGCTCGTGAGTGAGGGCGCGAAGCTGGGAGAGAATCCGCGCGAGACGGCGAAAGTCGCGGATGTACTGATTACGATTGTGAGCGATCCGCCGGCGCTGGAAGAGGTGTTGTGGGGCGCGAATGGCGCCATGGAAGGCTTGCGGCGCGGCAGCGCTTACATTGATTCCAGCACAATTTCGCCGGATCTGGCGCGGCGCGCCGCCGCCGCATGCGCCGAACGAGGCGTGGATTTTCTGGATGCTCCGGTGACGGGAGGCGATTGGGGCGCGAAAAAGGGCGAGCTGGTTTTCATGATCGGGGGAAAGGCTGAAGTCCTGGATCGTATGAAGCCGGTGCTCGAAGTTCTGGGCAAGAAACTCTTTTTGCTGGGGCCGAACGGCGCCGGTCAGACTGTAAAACTGGCGATGAATTTGATTTTGGCGCTGGAGGTTGAAGCGCTGGCAGAGGCGCTGGCGCTTGTCGGCGCGTCGGGCGTTGCGGGCGAAAAGTTGATCGAAGTGCTGCAATCGAGCATGGCGCGCGCCGGCGTGATGGACGTGAAGGCGCCGAACATGCTGAAGAATGAGTATCCCCCGAGTTTTCCGCTGCGCCTGATGCACAAAGATATGCGCCTCGCGCTGGAGCTGGCGCGCCAGCAGGGCGTGGAGTTGCCGGCCGCTGCGGCGTCTTTCAAGACATATAGCGCGGTGAAGGACGCGTCGAAGGATGATGCCGACTATTCCGCGGTGGCGCGGTTTTGGTCGCTAGGCTCACAGGCTAAAGCGGGAGCGTAGCCGGGAAAAATGACAGGGGGAGATCTCGCGACGTCCGGAGGCCGGCGTTCGCTGCGAGAATTGCAGGAATGGCGTTGACGACTACCGCAGCTGTAGCCACGTCGCCGTGCGTGCCGCCTGGAATTGTAAGCGTGAGATGCGGCTCGCCTTTCAGCACGACTGTGTCCGCGGGATGTCTGGCTCCCACGTACATCTTCAACTCCATAAAAATTTTTTCCTTGCCGTGGGCGCTGCCGCGCGCGATCTGATGCACCCCGGCGACTTGGCCCGCCGCGACTTCAAGAAATTCCGTTTGAACTGCTTCTTCGGCGATTACCGGTTCGATGGTTTCGGAAATATCGTCGAGCGCGAAGCCCAAGCCGTCTGCCACCATGGCGATAGATTCCGGTAGACCGTGATGCTTGATTACTCCCGCGGCGACCTGCTTGCGAAATTCATCCGAAGTCATTCCCGCACCGATTTTTTTCTGCAGCGGCAGACGGCGCTTGGATGCATCGACGATGCGCACGGCGCTAACCCAGTCAATGCGCTGTGATACTGCGCTCAGAGTTAACGCCAGTTTGTCCATCACGAATCCAGGATTCACGCCGGTGCCCACGAGCGCGACGCCTTCTTCGATTGCCGCGGCTTCCAGCTTCTTCGATAGCTCGGGATGTTTGCGAAACGGGTACGCAAGTTCTTCGCAGGTGGAAACGACACAACAACCGGCAGCGATGCATTCAAGCAGTTGATCCATCACGCTCGGCAGATAGGACGAGGTCGAATGAACCACGACATCGGGCGATTTTTCGAGCACCAATTGAGCGTCGGAAAGAACTGGAACACCCCAAGGCGCGTCTGGCGCGCTAACCACCTCGCCGAGATCGCGCCCGGCCTTTGCGGGGTCTTTATCGATAGCGCCGATAATTTCGAGCAAGTTCTTTTGGCGCATCAGGCGCACGATCGAAGCGCCGATGGGGCCGACTCCATATTGGACGACGCGAATTTTCTTTTGCAATGGCGATATCCCGAGTGATTTTAGGAGTCATAACCTTAAGGTGTTGGCCAGCGGACTGCAACCGAATTTGCGTCCCACGGTCTTGCCGCGCTTGTGACACGGCGCGCCGAGCCGCATAATGTGCCGACGACGCAAACGTGACTGGCCAACCCGACACGAATTCCTCCCAAAAAAGCTGGCCGCGCACCGCGCTGCGCACGACTCTGCAATACGGCGGAAGCGCTCTCATCCTTTATCTTCTTTTCCGGCTGCTTCCCGGCAAGCAAGTTTGGAAGGCGCTCGGATTGCTGCCCGCGCGGCTCTGGGTCCTGGTGCTCGTGGGATATCTGGCAGCGCACATCGTCGGCGCGATGAAATACGAACTTGTACTGAACCTGGGCGGTGCGGGAATTCGCTGGCGGCAGGCGGCGCGATGCTACTTCGCTGGACTTTTTGGCTCGCTTTTTTTGCCATCGCTGATCGGCGGAGATATTTTGCGCGTAGCGATGGCGCTGCGAATGAGCCGGAGTAAGGCGGGAGTGGTTCTGGGCAGCTTAGTGGACCGGATCACGGATTTCACTTCGCTGGCACTGCTGGCTGCGTTTGGTTCGATCCTGGCGCCGGGTGCGCTGAACGAGGTGAATCGGAAGATTTTCTTCGCGGTGGCCGCGGCAGGTGCCGTTAGCGTGTTGATTGTTGCAATTGCAGTTGCGATGTTTCCCGCGCGCCGATTTTCAGTTCGCTTGCGGCGAAAATTAGTGCGGCTGCGGAGGGCCTGGCGGTCAATCCTGCGACGGCCGAGCGCGATGGCGCGCGCTCTCGGCATGAGCCTGACCGTACAAATCACTTTTATTTTTTTGAATGTGCTGCTCGCGGAGGTTTGTGGATTACATTTGCCGTACCGGGTGTGGCTCTTCGCGTGGCCGTTGGCGAAATTGTCAGCGGTCGTGCCAGTGACGCAGGCGGGCATCGGCGTGCGAGAAGCCGCGCTGGCGGCGCTGTTGCTGCCGTTTGGGGCGCCGGCCGTGTTAGCCGTGGCAGCGGGCCTTGCGTGGGATGCGGTTGTAGTCGGCGGCGCTATTGCCGGCGGAATTTTCGCGCTGGTTACCGGAAGTTTGTGGCGCCAAAGCGCTGCGTGACGCGCCGAATTCAGCGAACGCAGTAGTCTCCCACGTACCGTGCCGCGATCCGAGAACCAGCGCAACTCGCCTAGTGCACGCTCGAATATTTTGAGTAGTCGGGATATGCCGGGCGCTTGATTGGCTGCGGCGGATTTTTCTCGAGATCTTGCATCACGACTTCGATAGCCTTTTCGAGTTGCGCGTCGTGACCTTTTCTCCACGCGGCAGGGTCCAACTCGATATCGTAATCCGGCGACACGCCATGATTTTCCACTTCCCACGTTCCTTCGGTAGTGAAAAATGCGAAGCGCGGCGCGGTGACAAACCCGTTGTCTATGAGCGCCGGATAGCCGCCGATGCCCACCAGACCGCCCCAAGTGCGGCGTCCCACAAGCGAACCGAGGCCGACATTCCGGAAATACCACGGCAGCGCATCGCCGCCCGAACCGGAAAATTCATTGATGAGCATGATCTTCGGCCCGTAGATTCCGCTGAGCGGCGTCGTGTTGTCCGCGCCCTCACGCGAAGTCCAGTAGTTCCAGATTTTGCGTTGCATGTATTCGATGATGTAGTCGGCGGCCTGGCCTCCGCTGTTGAAGCGTTCGTCAATCACCGCGCCCTGCTTATTGATCTGCGCGAAATAGTAGCGATTGAAATTGTGGAAGCCGCCCGACCCGGTGTTTGGAAGATAGACGTAAGCGAGTTTTCCGCCGCTCATCTCGTCCACTTTTCGCAGGTTGTCCTCCATCCACGCGCGATTGCGTAAACCCGTTTCGTCCGGCACGGGGACGACCGTCACTTCGCGCGAACCTGCGCCGTCCGGATTGGATCCAACTTTCAAGACGGTTTGCTTTCCGGCGGTTTCCTGAAAATAGCTGTAGACGTCCGTATCGGGACGCACGTCGCGCCCGTTAACGGCGAGCAAATACTCGCTGGCGACGACGTTGACGCCGGGCTGCGTCAGCGGCGCGTGCAGTTGCGGATTCCAATTCTCGCCGTTGTAGACGCGCGAGAAGCGGTAGCGGCCATGTTCGATCGTGTAGTCGGCGCCGAGGAAGCCAACTTGCAGAGGTTGAACTTCGGGGATGTCGCCGCCACCGACGAACATGTGGCCCACGTTTATTTCGCTGAGCATTTGCGCGAAGAGATAGTTCAAATCATCGCGGGTAGCGATGCCCGCGAGATACGGCTCGTACTCGCGCGAAAGCGCTTGCAGGTTCACGCCATGAGAGTGCGGGTCGTAGAGGAAGTCGCGTTCGATGCGCCAGATTTCGTGGTACATCTGGCTCCATTCGGCGCGCGGTTCAACCCAGACTTCCATCGCATCTATTTTCAGTTCGCCTTCGCCGGGCTTGGCTGGTTGAGCAGTGGCCGCGATGAACCACTTTTCACCCTGCTGATAGAGGTATTTTTCGCCGTTGAAGGAAACCGCTGCGTTCTGGATGCCCGCGATGAGCTGGTCCGCTTTGCGCTTAGCGAGATCGAATTTGGAAAGCACCAGGCTGGGCGGACCTTCGGAATCGGGAGCAGGAGGAAGCTCGAGAATTAGAAACTCGCCGGCCTTGCCGGCAAAAAGGCCTACGTAATCTTTGGCCGGAAGCGGAAGCGCTAGAATGCGTTGGCTGATATTGTCGAAATCTATCGCAACCTTGACGGGTTCTTTGCTCTTCTCCTTGTCCTTGCTTTTATCTTTCTCTTTGTCTTTCTCCGCGTCTTTCTTGTTGTCCTTGTCGTTTTCGTCTTTGGATGCATCTTTCGAATTGTCCGTGTCTTTCTTATCGCTGTCGGTTTTCTCCTCATCGCTTTCCGGCGCCAGAGGTGAGGGCAAATCCTTGCGCAAAACGATGACATAGGCGTTGCGCGTCACTTGCTTGCCATCGCTCGACATATCCAGACCGGCGACCGTGGGGCCGACATTCGTGCTGGCGGTGAAGTAGATGTACTTGCCACTTTTGTCGAAGACGGCATATTGCGCGTCGCTCATGCCGTCGGTGATCTGAGCGGATTTTCCGGAATCCAGCGAGTAGACAAAAACCGCGCGGAAGTGATTTGGCAGAATCTTCGTATAAACGATCCAGCGATTGTCGGAAGACCAATCCGGATTGAGCCCTCGGCTCTGGTAATAATCGGTATCAATTTTGACCGGCGTGCCTTTGTCCAAATCCACGTACCAGAGATTCAGGCGCTTGTCGGTATAAGCAATCTTCTTGCTGTCGGGCGACCAGGTCGGTCCGTAGAAAAATGAAGGAGGATCGCCGAGACCGATTTTGCGAACGTCGCCCATTCCGTTTTGCGCGCGCAAGTGCAGCGCGTATTCGCCCGACTCATCTGAAAAATAAGCGATCCACTTTCCGTCCGGAGACCATGACGGATCGCGGTCAGCCACGCCAGGGGAATTGGTGATGTCGCGAATGTCGCCCTTTTCGGCGGGAACCGTAAGAATTTCGCCGTGCGCCTCGAATACGGCGCGGACGCCCGTGGGCGAGATGCCCGCGTTATTGATCTGCTTGGCGACTTTTTCAAAGTGTGGACGGACCTGGACGAGATCCGCCGCAATGTGAACTTTCACAAGCTGATCGTGATGGCTCGAAAGGTCGAAGAGATGCAGCGAGCCGAATTGTTCGTAGACGATGGCTCCGGGGCCCGCGTCGGCCGATTTGATCGGGAATCCGGTGTTATCGACGAGTTGCGATTCCGCCTTCGTTTTTACGTCGTACGCGAAGAGTGTGTAGGGGCCGTTGCGATCCGACAGAAAATAAATCGTGTCGCTGACCCACATGGGGTCGAAATCGTTCCAATCTTCATGCGGGAGCTTCACCACGCTGGAGTCGGCCAGATCTGCGATCCAAATTCGCGGTGATGTGCCGCCGCGATAATGGCTCCAATTTCCAAAGGGCTGCGGCGTCGGACGATAGGCGAGATATTTTCCGTCGGCTGAATAGGATCCTTCCCATCCGAGCGGCAGAGGAACTTTCGTGGGAAAGCCGCCTTCGGCGGGCACGGTGAAAAGCGCCTGGGTGTTGTTGGCGAAGCTATCGCGCGGCGAAGCAAAGAGAATATTTTTTCCGTCGGGAGTCCAGCCGGCGGCGACGTCAGGACCGGCGTGAAAAGTGACGCGACGCGGCGTGCCACCATTTGCGGAAATCACGTAGACATTCAGTTTGCCGTCGTATTCGCCGGTAAACGCGATCCACCGGCCATCGGGCGAAAAGTGCGGGCCGCGCTTGATTCCGGGCCCCGCGGTCAGGCGGATGGCGTCGCCTCCTTCGCGGCTCACTTTCCAGAGGTCGTCGCCGTACATGAACGCGATGTCTGTGCGGCTCAGCGTAGGCTGACGCAGGAGCAGCGGCTTAACGTCTTGCGCAGCGGAGGTGTAAGCGAGAGAGACCAATAGTATGGCGAAGGCGAGCACGAACTTCTTCATCGAGAAGTCTCCTTGAAATGGCTGGAATCGCTACCGCATGATACGCAGTCGCGAGCACGGAGGTTTCATGAGTGGCTTAGACTCGCGCGCAGCGTTTTGGAATCAAGGATTTTAACTGTTCTGAAATCGCACGCGGTTGAAAATTTGCCAGACGGGGATTACCACAAGCTGCAAGCGCGCGAGGAGCTAGAAACGCGAACGGCTGGCGCGGAAAAATTCACGCAGCGTGGTGACATTGGGGCCGTAGGAACCGACGCGGCCGGCATCCACCGGCAAACCGAGATATTCCGCTTGCTCAATGCTCAGGCCGGCTTCATCCAACTCGGCAAGGCTGTAACCTTCGGTCGGAACCAAGCGGTTGCGGCGCGAAAGATCCACAGGACGCGGCGGGCGATGCGCGCTCCACCGCTTCCTTACAATAACGAAGAAATCGTCCCAATCTCGTCTATTCCACATGCCCTTCTCCCGCGCTCCCCGGTTTCAAGCGTTTGGATGCACGGCGGGCGAATTCGGTAGCAAAAGCTTTCTCGCCAACCTGCTGTCCGGCTCCGGCGTTACTACCCCCACGCCGGGCCGCTCCGGGGACAGGAGCGGTGCCGATAATAACCCCAGAAGTAGTGGAAAGTCGCGTGGGAACATTTTGTGTATCCTTTGAGTTATTGGCTGCGCGGAGCGTGCCGGTACTGCCCGCACTATGACTGAAGAAACTGCGGCTGGCCGGACCCGGTGTTATACTTTCGTGAAGTTAATGTTCCATTTGTGCCGCGTGAAATCTGCATGAGCAACCCGATCATCGTCGTTCACTATCACGAATTGTGGCTGAAGGGCCGCAACCGGCGATTTTTTCTGCGCAAGCTTTGCACGGCCTTGCGTGTGTCGCTGCAGGGAATTCCCGTGGACCGCGTTGAGCAGCCGGGCGATCGCATCGTGGTGTGGTTGGGGGATGGGGCGTCGCTCGAAGACGCCACAGCTCGCGTGGAGCGCGTTTTGGGCATCGCTTTTTACGCGATCGCTCGCCCGGTGGAGCGCAGCATCGAAGCGATTTGCCAGGCGGCGTGGGAAGAAGTCGAGCCGCTGCAATTTGCGGATTTTGCCGTGCGCGCGAAGCGCAGCGACAAATCGTTTCCGCAAACCAGCATTGAGACGGAAGCCGCGGTCGGCCGTTATCTGCTGGACCGTTTGCGCGCGCAGGGACGCACCGTGCGCGTCCGTTTGAATGATCCGGCGATGACTTGCTACGTGGAGATCGCCAAGAGAATGGCGCTCGTCTATGCCCGAAAAATTTCGGGTGCGGGCGGCTTGCCGGCAAATACTGCCGGGCGAATGATGTGCCTGCTCTCCGGTGGATACGATTCGGCGGTGGCCGCGTATCACATGATGAAGCGCGGCGCGCATCTGAGCTTCGTGCATTTTTATGGTACCGGAGCGCGGCCCGGTGAATCTTCGTTGCACGTTGCCAGCGGCTTGGTGCGGCGGCTCGTGCCGTATCAATTTCACGCCAAGCTGTATCGCGTGCCGTTCGAAGCGATTCAGCGCGAAATTGTGCGTTATGCACCGGAAGATTTTCGTGTGCTGCTGTACCGGCGGATGATGTTGCGAATCGCCGAGGGACTTGCAAAACGCGACCGCGGGCTCGCGCTGATCACCGGCGATAGCCTCGGCCAGGTCGCTTCGCAGACGCTGCGCAACCTGGTGGCAGTGGATGCGGCTTCGCGCATGGTGGTTTTTCGTCCGCTGGCCGGCACCGACAAACAGGACATCTTGGCGACCGCACGGCGAATCGGAACGTACGAAACTTCCTCCGAGCCGTTTCATGATTGCTGCCCGGTCTTCTTGCCTCGCCGGCCCGCGCTCTACGCCTCGGCGGATGAATTGGCAGATGCGGAAGCGAAACTCGACATCGCTGCGCTGGTGACGCAAGGATTGCGCGGCACGACGCTCATGCGATTTGAATACAAGGACGGAAAAGTCGAAGAAGCAGAAACTCCCATGAGAAGAGCGCTAGCGAAGCAACGGATGGGCGCCGCATAGACTGGACGGCTGAGAAAGCTGATGCCAAAAAAAGAAGGGCGCGAAAAAAAATCGCGCCCGCTGGTCCCGCAGAATTTATTGACTTGAATTAGCGATCGCGACCACCGCCGCCTCCGCCGCCATAACCACCGCCTCCACGTCCTCCGCGCCCGCCACCACCCCCGCCTCCGCCGTGACCTCCGCGGCCACCGCCGCCTCCGCCACCATGACCACCGCCGTGGCCTCCGCGTCCGCCGCCAGCACCTCCGCCTCCGCCTTCGCGTTGCGGACGCGCTTCATTCACGACCAGCGCGCGGCCAAGAAAATCCTTGCCGTTCAGCGCCTGAATCGCCTTTTCCGCCTCCGCGTCATTTCCAATTTCCGCGAAACCGAATCCACGAGGTTGCCCCGTAAAACGATCCCGCAAGAGTGAAAGCGAATCAGGCTGCACGCCAATTTCCGAAAACAGCGCCGCTACCTGCTCTTCTGTGGCCTTGAACGACAGATTTCCAACGTACAATTTCTTCACGGCCGTTCTCCTTATGCCCCCCGGTCCAGCGCCGAGGCGCAACACACGAAGCTGAAGAGACAGGATCTCGGCGCAGGTGGCCTTGCACAGGTTGGCCACACCCGGCTGAAGCGAGCGCTCCAGCTGCTCAGGAGCATCTTGCTGCAAGTGCCTTCGGCAGTCAACCACGCCGGCCGGGAATAAGCCTAGCGCGCCAGTTGGCTGCGTCAGGTGCGATAGCTTGCATTAATGTGAACGTATTCGGTAGTGAAATCGCACGTCCAGACGCTTGCGCGACCGCGTCCAGAACGCATTTCAACCACGATGGGAACGCATTTGGCGAGCATTTTGCGGTGCGCGATGCGCTCGTTGAAGGGATTTTCTTGCCCGCGGCGGCACACCTTCAGTCCCGCGAGAATTATGTCCACGCGTTCGAAATCGAAGGGCACGCCGGCGCGTCCCGCAGCAGCCAGGATGCGTCCCCAGTTGGGATCGGCGCCTGCGAGAGCGGTTTTTACTAGCGGTGAATTCGCGATCGTGAACGCGATCTCTTTGGCGGCTTGGTCGGAGGGCGCGCCGCGCACTTCCACTTCGATCACGCGCTGCGCTCCTTCGCCATCGGCGACGATTTGCAGCGCGAGGGATTTGCAGACGGTTTCCAGCGCGGCGCAGAACTTTTTCCAGCCGTCATTTTCGTGAGTGATAGCCGGCGCGCCGGATTCGCCATTGGCTAACAGGGTTACGGTGTCGTTGGTGGAAGTGTCACCATCCACGGTGATGGCGTTAAATGTGCCGGCGACTGCCGAGCGCAGCGCGCGGTCAAGCATCGCGGGCGAGATCGCAGCGTCCGTTGCGAGAAACGCCAGCATGGTCGCCATATTGGGATGAATCATGCCCGCACCTTTAGTGCACCCGAGGATGCGGACTTCTTTCCCGCCGACCCGGCATTTTGCCGCCGCCCATTTCGGACGCGTGTCGGTGGTCATGATCGCGCGCGTGAATTGAGCGAATGCGCTGGCGGAGGATTTTCGCGCGCGCACCAGCGGCCGCACCGCGTTTACGATCTTTTGCCAGCGCAGCGGCACGCCGATGACGCCGGTGGAGCAGACCAGAATTTGCGATGGGTCGAGGCGTCCGAGTTCGCGCGCGACTTTCAGAGTGGTCGCGGCCGCCGCGCCCAAGCCTTCGGAACCTGTGCAGCAATTGGCGTTGCCGGAATTGACGATCACTCCACGCATTCGGTGTTTGGACTTTCGCAGATTCAGCTGCGAGGCAATCACGGGCGCAGCCTTTACGCGGTTGGTGGTGAAGACCGCAGCAGCGGACGCGGGGGTTTCGCTCACAAGTATCGCGAGATCAAGTTTCGACTTTTTCAGCCCGCAATGCGCGGCCGCGAAAGTGAAACCTCGTGGAAGGAGCGAATTGGTAAGGCGCAAGGGCATGGGCTATTCAGCAGGCCGGGACCGCAGAGATTTCGCCCAGCACGGGCAAAACGACGCGCTCGGGAAGGACCGTGGCGATGACGGCCACGAGTTTGCATGTTCTCTGTTTCGGACAGGTGCGGCAATCGCGCTCGACCTTTTCCGCGAGAGTGTTCCGCGAAGCCGCCGCAAATCCCTGGCGTTCGAAAAATTGTGGTGCGTGCGTGACGGCGAATACGCGCGCGATGCCCCGGCGTCGCGCTTCGAGCAGCGCGAATTCAACGAGCCGAGCGCCCAGGCCTTCGCCGCGCCGTTCCGCACTGACTGCGACCGAGCGAATTTCGGCGAGATCGGAGCCATAACCTTCCAGCGAAAGGCTGCCGACGACATGGTGATTTTCTTCCAGAACCAGGAAATGGCTTATATTCCCGCGGATTTCTTCCTCCGTGCGAGGCAGTAGCACGCCCTCCGCGGCATAATGCGCGACCAGCCGATGAATCGCTGGTGCGTCCGTCGTTCTTGCGCAGCGCCTTCTCACGGATGCTCCGCAAGATTCGCGATTCGCGCTTTAAAATCTTGCAGCGCGAAACTGACCGCGCCGGGAGCAGTGCCGCCGTGAATTCCCCGGCGCGCCAACGCGGATTCCAGCGTCAGCGCGGTGTCCAGACTTGGCCCGAACGCCGGCGAGAATTGTTTGAGACGCTCCATCGGCATTTCGCGAATGGACTTTCCTTCTTGCTCTGCTGCGCGCAACACTTTTCCCACGATTTCATGGGCCTCACGGAACGGCACGCCAAAAGTCACCAGGTAATCCGCGACCTCGGTCGCTACTAGCGCAGGATCCTGCGCCGCGGCACGGAGACGATCTTCGCGAAAGCGCGTCGCGGCGAGAGTGGCGGCTGCGATTTGCGTCATGGCCAGCGCTTGATCGTGCGCGCCGAAGAGCGCTTCTTTGTCCTCCTGCAAATCGCGTTGGTAACTCGAAGGGAGGCCCTTGCAGATGGTGAACAGCGCCACCAGTGAGCCGTAGATTCGGCCGGTCTTGCCGCGAATCAGTTCCCAAGCGTCGGGATTTTTCTTTTGCGGCATCAAGCTGCTGCCCGTGGAAAATTCGTCGGGCAATTCGATGAAGCCGAATTCGGGCGACGCAAACAGCACGCAATCTTCCGAGAGACGCGAGAGGTGCATCGCGAGAGTCGAAAGCGCGAACAGATATTCCAGAGCAAAATCGCGATCGCTGACGGCGTCCAGGCTATTGGCGGTGATCTGCGAAAATCCCAAATCGCGCGCAAGCGCCTTGCGGTCCAGTGGAAAAGCGCAGCCCGCGAGCGCGCCCGAACCCAAGGGGCAGGCATCGGCTCGCGCCGCAGCCGCGGCAATGCGCTCGGAATCGCGATAAAAAGCCTCACCGTGGGCGAGCAGCCAGTGCGCCAGCAGAAGCGGCTGGGCGTGTTGCATGTGCGTGGCGCCGGGCATCGGAACCCGCAAATTCGTTTCGGCTTGGGTTGCTATCGCGCTTTCCAGTGCGACGAGTGCGCGGCGCAGGTTTCGCGCGGCATCCTTCACGTACATGCGAAATTCGGTGGCGACCATTTCGTTCCGGCTGCGGCCGGTGTGAAGTTTGGCGCCCAGCGGGCCGAGTTTTTCAATCAGCGCGGATTCCACGAAGTGATGGACGTCTTCGGCTTTCGAATTGGCGAGCCAGGCGGGATCGGATTTCGCGCGCGCAGCAAGCTCGTCCAGGGCCGCGGCGATTTTGCGGCCCTCGTCCTCCGTCAGAATTCCCGCAGTGACGATTGCTCGCGCCCACGCGCGATCGAGCGCCAATTCTTGGGGCAGCATGCGCTGGTCGAAGCTCCACGAACGCTCGAATTCATAGAACGATGCGTCCGGGCCACGTTCGAAAAGGCCGCCCCACATTTTTTGTTCGCGGGGAGCAGTCATCAGGCATTGGCCTTCTGCGGCGCTTTCTTCGGTTCTGGCACTGCGGCTTCCTGCGGCACGGTGATGGGCAGCGCGAAGAGATTGATGAACCCTTCGGCGTCCTTGGGGTTGTAGCCGGTCATGGTGAAACTCGCGAGGTTCGTGCGATAGAGCGAATACGGCGAGCGGCGCGAAGCCACGGTGACGTTGCCTCGGCAGAGCGTCAGAGAGACTGAGCCGGTGACGCGGCGCTGTGCGCTGGTGAAAAACGCGTCGAGAGCTTCGCGCAGCGGCGTGAACCACATGCCGTAATAAACCATTTCGGCGTAGCGCAGCGAAAGCATCTGCTGGTAGTGCGCGGTTTCGCGATCGAGCGCGAGCGATTCGAGTTCGCGGTGCGCGGCGACGAGCAAAGTGCCGCCTGGAGTTTCGTACGCGCCGCGCGATTTGATGCCCACCAGGCGATTTTCGACGATGTCCATGCGCCCGACGCCATTCGCCGCCGCGATTTCATTCAATTTATCGAGCAGTGCGATCGGCGCAAGATTTTTGCCGTTGACCGAAACGGGCGTGCCGCCTTCGAATCCGATTTCGACGGTGGTGGGCTGCTCGGACGCCCTCGCGGGGGAGACGACCCACTGCCACATGGCTTCGTCGGGCGCGTTCGCGGGATCTTCCAGCACGCCGCCTTCGTGGCTCAAGTGCCAGATGTTGCGGTCGCGGCTGTAGATGTTTTTGGTGGTCTGCTCGACAGGAATATTGTGCGCGCGGGCGTATTCGATCGCTTCCTCACGCGAGACGATGTTCCATTCGCGCCACGGCGCGATGATTTTCAGTTCGGGCGCCAGAGCCTTGGCAGCGAGTTCGAAGCGGACCTGGTCATTACCTTTGCCGGTACAGCCGTGCGCGACGGCGTCCGCGCCGAGTTTTTGGGCGAGTTGTACCTGACGCTGCGCGAGCAAAGGACGCGCGAACGAAGTCCCCAGCAAATATTTGTGCTCGTAAACAGCGCCCGCGCGCAAAGTGGGCCAAATGTAGCCGGTGATAAATTCCTCGCGGAGATCCTCGACGTACGCGGAACTCGCGCCCGTGGCGAGAGCTTTTTTGCGCGCCGCTTCCAGATCCTCCTGCTGGCCCAGGTCGCCGATCATCGCGATCACTTCGCAGCCGCCGTAAGTCTCCTTGAGCCACGGAATAATAATGGAGGTGTCCAGACCTCCGGAATATGCAAGCACAACTTTCTTCGGCAATTCGTTCTCCTTGATTCTAGGCAAGATTAATTGAGCAGCGTCAGCAGAATGGCTTTCTGCACGTGCAGTCGGTTTTCCGCTTGCTCGAAAACGATCGAACGCGGCGCATCCATCACGCCTTCACTGACTTCCGAGCCGCGGTGCGCGGGCAGACAGTGCATGAAGATCGCGTCGGACGCGGCGTGCGAGAAAAGTTCGTCGTTGACCTGATAGCCGGCGAAGGCAGCGTCGCGCACGGCGGATTCTGCTTCCTGACCCATGCTGGTCCATACATCCGTATAGATTGCCTGCACACC
Organism: uncultured Acidobacteriota bacterium; assembly: GCA_963740695.1. Lineage (GTDB taxonomy): Bacteria > Acidobacteriota > Terriglobia > Acidiferrales > UBA7541 > Palsa-295. Next base: position 105,612 of record CAVUFU010000012.1, on the reverse strand, counting down.
CGCCACGGCTTCCTCCGGCGAGCGCAGGATTTCGATTTTGCCGCGCGTCTCGCGGGCCACGCGCTTAGCTTCGGCAACGATGCTCGGATCAGGCTCATAACCTGCGGGTGTTGCGATGCGCAGGTGAGCACCCACCCGCGCGCCAACGCTAAGCAACGAATGGCAAGTGTTATTGCCATCGCCTACATACGCGAGCTTAAGGCCGCGCAGATTGCCGAAACGTTCCTCCAGTGTGAAGAAATCGCAAAACGCCTGGCACGGGTGATAGAGGTCGGACAGCGCGTTGATCACGGGAATATGCGCATTGGCCGCGAGTTGTTCGAGCGATTCCTGCTTGAAGACGCGCGCCACGATGCCGTGAACCCAGCGCTCCAGGCTCTTCGCGACGTCGGGAATGGATTCGCGCTCGCCGAGAGGCGTGACGGTGTGGTCCAGAAACACGGAAGAGCCCCCCAGGCTGGCGATGCCAACCTCAAACGTGACGCGCGTGCGCAGCGATGGTTTTTCGAAGATCATTGCGAGAAATCGGCCGGCTAGCGCGCCGCGGTAACGGTCGGGATGCGCCTTCACATCGGCGGTGAGATGTAGGAGTTCGCGCACTTGCGCGGGGCTCCACTCCATCCCGGTGAGGAGATCGTTGGTTCGGGTAATCGGTGTGGCAACGGCGGCGTTCATATTCACCTCGATGCAGCCAAAACCATCGGCTGCGCTGGCGTTTCGGTTTTGTGTTGTTTGGCCGCGCCAAGTTTTGAGGTTTGCTTCAGCGTTTTCTCGAACTTGGCAAGAAATTCTGTGACGTCCTTGCTACGGATGATGAAGGGCGGCAAGAGCCGCAGGATGTGTTCGTGCGTGCAGTTGATGACGAGCCCGTTGCGCAGGGCTTGCGCAACGATCGGCGCGCCATCAATCGCCAGGTCAATGCCCAGGATCAGGCCCTCGCCGCGCACTTCGCGGATAAAATCGAAGCGCTTGGCGATGTTTTCCAGCCCGGCGCGCAATTCCGCGCTGCGCTCGCGAATATTGGTGAGAAGCTTGGCTTCTTCGACGACCGTCAGAAATTCCAGCGCCGTAGCGCAAATCAACGGACCGCCGCCGAAAGTAGTCCCATGCATCCCCGGGACGAATGCCGAAGCAAATTTTTCGTTGCCAATGATGGCGCCGAGCGGAAGTCCTCCCGCGAGCGGCTTTGCGACCGTTACGATGTCCGGCTTTGCCGTGGCCCCGAATTTCTGATACGCGAAATAGCGGCCGGTGCGGCCGAGTCCGCATTGAATTTCGTCGGCGATCAATGCAGCGCCGTGCTGGGTGGCAAGTGCGCGGGCGCGTTGCCAGAACGCTTCGCTGACGGGGAATATACCGCCCTCGCCCTGAATCGTTTCCACCACAAGCGCGCACACGCTATCGTCGAATTTGGCCTCGAGATCCGCGACGTCGTTCAAACGCACGAATTCAACGCCCGGAACAAGCGGCGCAAAAGGTTCGCGGTACTTGGCGGGGTGGGTGATCGAAAGAGCGCCGAAGGTACGGCCGTGAAAAGAATTTTCGAGTGCCAGGATGCGAGTTTTCTTCGTAGGGCCAGTTTGCGATTTAGCGTGCGCATAGGCGCGGGCGAGCTTCAGCGCCCCGTCCATCGCTTCGGTGCCGCTATTGGTGAAAAACACCCGGTCGAGGGCGGACCACTCGGCTAGTTTGCGCGCGAGCGCCGCCTGATATGGATTGTGAAAAAGGTTGGAAACGTGAATGGCGCGGTCCGCCTCGCGACGGATTACTCGCACCAGGCGCGGATGCGCGTGGCCCAGCGCGTTGACGGCAATCCCGCCGAGGAAATCAAGATACTCGCGGCCCGCAGAGTCATAGAGCCGGCAGCCGCGCCCACGCGTGAACACCACCGGGGGCCGCCGGTAGGTATTCATCAAGTAGCGCGCTTCGGTGCCACGAATCTGCGCCGGAGAAAGCGGCTTCTTATTCGTTGTGGTCTTTCGCTGCGACATTGTTAGCACGCAACTCCATGCGCAGCCTTCGCGGCGGTATGAACGATAGGCAAAACGCGGGTACCGGGGCAACGAGCGCCGTTAACGGAAGTCAGCAGCGAGCGCGGCAGCGTACCGCCGACGATCCGCACTTCGGAGACGCCGCCGGAGAGGGCGCGTTTGGCGGCCTCGAGTTTCAAAATCATGCCGCCGGAAACTTTATTGTGGCGGATGAGCTCCTCGATTTCGCCGCCGCGCAGTGCGCGCAAAACCTTCTCGCCGTCCAGCACACCGGCAACGTCCGTAAGAAATATCAGGCGGTCCGCGCGGATGAATTCCGCCGCGGCTGCGGCCATGTGGTCCGCGTTGATGTTGTAAAGCTCGCCATCGGCGCCCAGCCCGAGGCACGAAGCCACCGGAACGACCCCGGAACGCCACAGCGAGCGGAGGAAATCAAGATTGACCTCGGTGAGGTAGCCGACAAATCCGAGGGCGCCCTCGCGCTCATCCACCTGCATCGGTTCCGCGAGGAAGCACGCCGCGTCGGAAGCGCTGATGCCGACTGCCGGCTGGCCCGCCAGCGAGATCGCTCCGGCCACGCGCTTATTCAGCAGGCCGCCAAATACCATCACGGCTGCATCGCGCGTTTCGCGGTCGGTCACGCGCAGGCCGTTGACGAATTGGCTCGCAATGCCCATGCGCGTGAGCGTGGCCGTGAAAATCTTTCCGCCGCCGTGAATCACGAGTAACTCGTGGCCGGCGCGCGCCAGTTCGGCGATCTGCCGGGCGATTTTCTGTACGGTTTCTTCGCGCTCCAGGAGCGCGCCTGCAATTTTGATTACCAGTCTCATAGCAAACCTGCCGTTTCGGGGTAGCCCCACATCCCGTTGAGATTTTGTACAGCCTGCCCTGCCGCGCCTTTGCCCAGATTATCGAGGCAGGACACCACCACCAGCCGCTCGCCTGAAGCATCGAGCGCAAATCCGAGGTCGCAAAAATTCGTGTGCGTCACGTGCTGCAATTCCGGCAAACGTCCGGCCGGAAGAACTCGAACCATCGGTTTTCCTGCAGAGAACTTGCGATAAAGAGATTCGACTTCGTCCGCTTTGCGCGCCGGATCCAGCCACATATAAATGGTGGAAAGAATCCCGCGTTCCACCGGCAGCAGGTGCGTGCTGAAGACGAAGTCCTTCGGCGCCAAGCCCGTGTGTTCCTCAACTTCGGGCGTGTGGCGATGCGAAAAAAGCCCGTAGGCGCGGAAATTTTCATTCACTTCTACAAAATGCGTTTCGCGCTTGGGTTCTTTGCCCGCGCCGCTGACGCCGGATTTGCAGTCGCACACAATTCCGCGCGCCATATTGATCCAGCCGGCTTCCACCAGAGGCCGCAGCCCCAGAATCACCGAAGTCGGATAGCAGCCGGGATTCGCGACCAAGCGCGCGTTGGGCAGCTTGTCGGCGTAGAGTTCCGGCAAGCCGTAGACAGCTTCGGAAAGTACTGCGGCGTCCGGCGCCGCAAGCTTGTACCACTCCACAAAAGTTTCGGGCTTGCCGAAACGAAACGCGCCGCTCAGATCCACGATGCGCAGCGATGGATTTGCAGCCAAGAGCGCGGGCACCAGTTCCAGCGAGGCCTCGTGAGGCGTGGAGAGAAACACGGCTTGAGCGCCGCTTTGCGCGATCGCCTCGACCGAAAGCGGCTTGCACGGAGCTTCGCCCCAACCGCGAAGCTGCGGATAGAGCTCTGTCAAGCAGCGCACATTCGCGTGCGCGTCGCGCAGATAAAAAGTCGGCTTTTCGATTTGTGGGTGCCGCAGCAGGAGCCGGGCTAGCTCGAATCCCGCATAGCCCGTGGCCCCGACGACGGCGACCCTCACAGGGCCGTTCATCGAAGCATCTCCTCCACGCGTTTCTGAATCGCAGCTCGCGCCGTGCGCGAAGGTGTGATGATCAAAACCGTGTCGTCGCCCGCCAAGGTACCGGCGACTTCCTTCCAACGCTCGGAATCCACCGCCGCCGCGAGCGGCTGTGCTCCGCCAGGAGGAGTCTTGAGCACCAGCATGTTTTGCGCGGGCCGTATATCCAGCAAAAACTCCTTCAGAGCGCGAGCCAGGCCGCGCACCGCCGAAGAATCTGCGGCAGCGGCGGTCGCGAGTGGTTTGTAGCCAGCGGCGGTCTTCACCAATCGCAACTCGCGCAAATCGCGCGAGAGAGTGGCCTGCGTCACGCGCACGCCCAAATGAATGAGCTGGCGGCGCAGATCGTCCTGGCTGCCGACGGATTCGCCCGCGAGGAGCTTCAGGATCTGACCTTGCCGAAATCGTTTGTGTGCGCCCATTGTAAGTTTATGCAGTTTTATGCATAAGACTGCATAATCATACAGCATGAGATGCAGGGGGTCAAGGACCGATTCATAAAATTGTAAAAAATGTGTTTTGGAGGAGAAGCGCCGAATTTTTTGATCCAGCACGAAGATTCAAACGGAAAACTTCGTGCCACAGAGATACAATGCGTCGCGTTTGGACATGACGCAAAACCAGCGCACGATCTCTTATCCAGCGTGAAAATGGATCACGGTACGCTCGCTCAAGTTTCCGGTTTGTACCCACAGGAGGATTTCGATGAAGCGTCTCGCAACTGTGCTTTTGCTGATCGCGGCTAGCGCGTCCTTTTGCAATGCGCAGATGGCGAAGAGCGCGCCGCCGCTGGATGTGGCGATTCATGCCGGAAGAGTTCTGGATGTGCGCACGGGAAATTTTCTGAGCGATCAGATCATTTGGGTTGAGGGCGGCAGGATTAAAGCGATTGGCAAGGCGTCTGAAGTCTCGCCTCGCTTGCCCGCTAGTGTAAAGACAATCGATCTTTCGAATGCCACCGTCCTGCCCGGTTTGATCGACTGCCACACGCACCTGACGATGACGCCTTACGATTCCGGTCCGGCCGGGATGCGGATGTCGTATCCGCGGCAAGCGCTGACGGGCGCGCGCAATGCGCGCGTGACTCTGGAGGCGGGATTCACCACCGTACGTAATGTGGGTGCCAATGGATATTCGGACATCGCCCTGCGCGATGCCATTAATGCCGGTGACGTCCCCGGGCCGCGCATGCTGGCTTCGGGACCGCCGCTGAGCATCACGGGCGGCCACGCGGACAACAATTTTCTCGCGCCGCAATACAATTGGTCGGACGACGGCGTCGCCGACGGAGTGGATGGCGTAACGTTGAAAGTGCGCGAGGACATCAAGTACGGCGCGGACGTGATCAAGTTCATGGCCACCGGCGGCGTGCTCTCGGAAGGCGATAATCCCGCGCTCGCGCAATACAGCCCGGAAGAAATGAAGGCGATAGTGGACACTGCTCACGGCCTCGGCCGCAAAGTCGCGGCGCATGCGCATGGAGCGACGGGAATCAAGTACGCGGTGCTGGCCGGCGTGGACTCGATCGAGCACGGCAGCTATATCACTGACGAAGACATTGAATTGATGAAGCAGCACGGGACCTATCTCGTGCCCACCGTCTACCTGGAAGATTGGCTGATGGAGAATGTGCAGAGCCTGGGGTTGACTCCAAACATGATTGAAAAAGCCAAGATGGTGCTGCCCATCGCGCAGGAACATCTTTCCCATGCATTCAAATCGGGCGTGAAAATCGCGTTCGGCACGGACGCTGCTGTCTACCCGCACGGCCTGAACGCTCACGAATTCGGCAAAATGGTTTCGATGGGTATGACGCCGCTGCAATCCATTCAGGCGGCGACGGTGAATGCGGCAGATCTGCTTGGCTGGACCGACCGCGTAGGGACAATCGAGCCCGGGAAATTTGCGGATATCATCGCGGTGCAAGGAGATCCCTTGGCCGACGTCCATGTGTTGGAGAACGTTCATTTCGTGATGAAAGGCGGAGAGGTAATCAAGAATCAATAAGGTAAGCGTTTCGTGCATGCCACGCGCGGTTTACTCGCAGGATGTAACGCCAAGCTAGGCGGGAAATGGTAGGCCCGTGCGGGCTCGAACCGCAGACCTCCACCGTGTCAAGGTGGCGCTCTAGCCAACTGAGCTACGGGCCTGATGCTGTACGGGAGTTTATCATAGCAGGCGGGGGAGCGCAGACCTGGGCGCAACTTCACGGCCCGCTCCACGCAATGGCGCGGTGGGGCCGCACGAGGCTATCGCATCTACCGATGGCCTCGCTTCGTATTCAGCCGCTATTTCTGGTTGAACGCGTGGTGCCCGTTGCCGTTCGAGGCAGGAGCGGCGACCGGAGCGGCCACCGGAAATGAAGTCGACAAGATGCTGCTGCGAACTGGAACGCTTGCCATTTTATCCACGCCGCCAGCCAACTCCCGCGCTGAATCGGCGTACAGCCGTGTGACGAACGACTTCCGCGAATCTCTCTCCAACAGCTGCAGAATATTCTTCTTCAGATGTTCGCAGACGGTCTTCGCATCGGGCGACGCATCCACCATCTCGAAATTGAATTCCGAGCTCATGCGGTCGAATTCAGTCAGCAGCGCGGCTTGATAACTGCAAAAGCTGTCGTACATATCGTGCCCAGGATACAAATCCATGCCCGATTCCCAGTAATCGAAGCCACGCGTAAAGACGACGCGCGGCAGCAGTTGGTCAAGGCCCAGGCGCAGATAAAAAATGGCGTCGGGCTTCAACGCCACGCTGTAAATGCTGCGAATCCAGTGTGGGTTCATGCCTCGCACGATGGCGCGCGCCATCAACGAATAGATGTAGCGGTCCGTGAGCACGATAAAGCCCGCACGCAGCGCCGGAACAATTTCGTTTTCCAGGCGATCTACAAAGTCTGTGGCGTAGAACAAGCTTTGCGTCACGCGACCGAGGTTGTTGCCTTCCTTGGCGCGGCGAATGCCGTCGCCGGCGAGCGGCGAGCGGGTCATCCCTGTGTCCACCACCGCGTGCCCGAGCTCTTCGAGCCACGGCTTCAGCAGGTTGATTTGCGTGGAACGGCCCGCGCCGTCCGTCCCTTCGATCACCACCAGCTTGCCGCCCAAGCCATCCAACCGCATCTCGGGCAATGGTTTTCCGTAAGTCGCTCTCATGGTCGTACCCTCAATTCTTGCGCGTGATCCAGATGAGTTTTCACAATATGACGCACTTGCGCTTGCTGTACTTCGATCGGAAGCGTCGCATCAATGACCGTCAAGCCGAATTCCGGAATCATTTTTTCGTATTCCGCCAGGATGCGGCCCTGAAACATCCGGAAACTCTCCACCGAATCGTCGCTCAGGTCCAGATCCATCCCTGCTTCGTAGAATTTGAATCCGTCGCGCGCATCGAGCAGCCGATGAATGGCCGTTTCGAGTGGAACGCGAAAATAGAACGCGATAGCCGGTTTCACGGCGAATCCGTAAAGTTCGCGCACCCACTTGGCATCCATTCCGCGAGCGACGTCGCGCGCGAAGGCCGTGTAGACGTAACGGTCGCACAGGACCACAGCCCCGGCTTTTAGCAAAGGAAGGATGCTGCGCTCAGTGCGGTCGGCGAAATCGGTGGAATGGATCAGCGAAAAAGTCGCCGGCGTCAGCATTTTCTTCTTCTTGCCGTGCTTGGTGGTGTCCTTTACCAGCGGCGAGGAATTCCATTCGCTGAAGACCACGCCGTAACCCTTCGACTCCAGCCATTTGTGAAGCAAACTGAGTTGCGTGGATTTGCCGGATCCGTCGATGCCTTCTACCACGATCAATCTTCCGGGAAAGTGATGTTCGCCGTACTGGCGAATCATCGAAGCGGCGGGTTGCAGGGGTGCGAAAATCTCAAAAGGGCCAATGCGGACGCCCGAACCTATCTCCATTCGTTTTCCTCTATTTCACCGGGCCGCGCGCAAGCCAAAAGGCGACGCGCTCGCCGTTTTTCGATTTTTTTCAGCTTGTCGCCATCTGAGAGTGGGATGACGACCCTGTAAAGTCCTTCAAATGGAGGAAAGTTGCAGCAGGAATTGCGAGTACGTGTATCGAAATGAGAAACAGCGGTTTTGAGTGGACGCGGCGAGAGAGGTCCTACCGCCTAAGTTACGACAGCGCCTTACGCAGAAAGGCAATCGTGCGCGCCCAGGCATCAGCGGCGGCTTCCGGGCGATAGCCGTCCGTGTTATTGGGATTCTCGAAAGCGTGGCCGGCGCCGGGATAGATTTTCACGTCAATCCGGCGGTTCATGCCTTTCATGGTCTTATCGAACGCTTCCACGTCCGCGGGAGTAATGCCCCGGTCGTCCGCGCCAAAATTCCCGAGTACCGGCGCATTGATTTGCTGAATATCGTTCGGGTCGGTCGGCAGTGATCCGTAATTCACGACGCAGGCAGCAAGGCGCGGCTGGTGAATCGCGAGTTGCAAGGAAAGGCCGCCGCCCATGCACCAACCGATCGAGCCGATTTTGTCGGCCTTGACGTCTTTCCGCGTGCCCAAATATGCGTACGCCGCCAGCATGTCACGAATCGCACGGTCCTGCGGAAGTCCCCGCATCAATTCATGTGCCTCAGAACTGTCCGTTGCGGTCTTGCCGCGATACAGATCCACCGCCAACGCCACGTAACCCTGATCCGCGAGCTTTTCGGTTTGCTCCTTCACCCAATCATTCAGCCCCCACCATTCATGAATCACTACGAGCGCGGGATACTGGCCCGGCTTCTCTGGCACCGCAAGAAAGCCAGAGATGGTTTCTTTACCGCTAGGGAACTCCACAGTTTGCGTCTTAGGCGCATCGGCGCGCACCACCAGAGCGGCCGAAATCAAGCTGACGGCCATAAACGCCAAGAGAAGCTTGAGCGAACGATTCATTATGAGGTGCCCCCCTGCGAGCAAGCGGCAATTGTAAGCCCGTGACCGGACTCGCGCCATCTTCAAATTGAGAACGGCAGAAACACTGCGGCGCGCAGGGCGTCCAGACGGCACACGATGAATCAAGGGGCCACGCGCTCCACCTGAACGGCGGTGCCGTAGGCCAAAACTTCGGTGACGCCTTGCATGACCTCGGTAGCGTCGTACCGCATACCGATCACGGCATTCGCTCCGTGTTCGCTGGCATGTTGCAGCATCAACTCCAGCGCCTCTTCCCGCGTTTTTTCGCACATCTCTTCGAAGATCGTGATATTGCCGCCGACGATGGTCTGCAGCGACGCGCCCAGATTTCCCAGCACGCTGCGCGAGCGAACCGTCACGCCGCGCACCAGCCCAAAATTTCGCACCACCCGATACCCCGGCAGATCGAACGCCGTAGTCACCATGATTGGATTCACGGCTACGTTCATCGGCTTCCCCCGCTACGCATTTTCGTTCATCAGCACGCCGGAGAATATCACAGCAGGGAATGGCCGTCGCCGCAACGCGATCGGCAGCCTGTCATAGCGACTTGGGGCTGCGCGTGTTAATATAGACATGCGTTTGTTGCTCCTGGACACCCCTTCTGATGCGGTCTACTCGGGAAACGATCAGGGAAGCAAGACCGCGTTTCTAACCTTGTTTTTGGTAGCTACCCAATGACGAAAGACATTCGCAATATAGCCATCATTGCACACGTCGACCACGGCAAGACGACGCTGGTGGACGCGATGCTGCGCCAGAGCGGAATTTTCCGCGCCAATCAGGAATTGGTGGAGCGCGTGATGGATTCGAACGACCTCGAGCGCGAACGCGGCATCACCATTCTCGCGAAAAACACAGAAATCGAATATCGCGGCACGAAAATCAATATCGTAGACACTCCCGGCCACAGTGATTTTGGCGGAGAAGTGGAACGCGCGCTGCGCATGGTGGATGGCGTGCTCGTTCTAGTGGACGCCAGCGAAGGCCCGCTGCCGCAAACTCGTTACGTGCTGCAGAAAGCTCTCGCCGCGAAATTGCCCCCGATCATGGTGCTGAATAAAATTGACCGGCCGGATGCGCGTGCCGCGGCCGTGCTCGACGAAATCTACGACCTCTTCATTGATCTGGACGCCACCGAAGACCAGCTCGATTTCCCGGTGATCTACACCAATGCGAAAACCGGAGTCGCTCACCTGAAAGTCGGCGACGACTCGACCACGTTGCAACCATTATTCGAGCAAATCGTCAAATCCATTCCTGCGCCGTCGGGCGATCCCGCGGCAACGCTGCAGATCCAAGTGACTAATCTCGATTACAGCGATTTTCTGGGACGCATCGCCATCGCGCGCGTATTTCAAGGAACACTCCAGCGCGGCACGGAAGTGGGCATCGTGAAGCTGAATGGCACCGTGCAGCCCACAAAAATTACCAAGCTTTTCACCTTTCGCGGGCTCGAGCGTGACGAAGCCGAGCAGGTTAGCGCCGGAGACATCGTCGCCATTGCCGGCGTGGAAGGCATACAAATCGGCGAGAGCATCACGGATCTCGCCAATCCGGCGCCCCTCGAACCACTCACCATTGATGAGCCGACGCTCACGATGGTTTTCACGATCAATACGTCTCCCTTTGCCGGCCGCGAGGGTCAGTTCGTCACCTCCCGCGACATTCGCGCGCGCCTCGAAAAGGAATTGCTCACCAACGTTTCTCTGCGAGTGGAAGATACCGGAACCACGGATGCATTTCGGGTGCTGGGCCGCGGCGAACTGCAACTCGCGATTCTGATTGAAACCATGCGCCGCGAAGGTTACGAACTCATGGTCGGCAAGCCCGAAATCGTGGTGCGCACTGAAAACGGCCGCCGCACCGAGCCGCTTGAGCTGCTGGTAGTAGATTGTCCGGAAACCTTCATCGGCATCGTGATGGAATTGCTCGGAACGCGCCGCGGCGAAATGAAAAAGATGATCAATCACAATTCCGGCCGCGTGCGCATGGAGTTCAGCATCCCTTCGCGTGGGCTGATCGGATTGCGCAGCCAACTGATGACCGACACGCGAGGCACCGCGTTGATTCATTCCCTGCTGGAAGGCTGGACGGAATATGCGGGCGACATGGCCATGCGTCTTACCGGTGCACTGGTTTGCGACCGCGCCGGCGTTTCCACCGCCTACGCCATCTGGGGCATCCAGGAGCGCGGCGAGATGTTCGTGGGTCCGGCGATTGAAGTTTACGAGGGAATGATCGTCGGCGAAAATTCGCGCGAAGACGATATGAACGTCAACATCACGCGCGAAAAGAAGCAGACGAACATGCGCTCTTCGTCCGCTGATGAAGCGATCCGCCTGATTCCCCCGCGCGATATGACGCTCGAGAAAGCCATCGAATTTATCGCCGACGATGAATTCGTCGAGGTCACCCCGAAGTCCATTCGCCTGCGCAAGAAAGTTCTGGACGCGAAGAAGCGCCCGAAACGCTGGCAGGAAATCCGCGCCAGCGCCGAATCGGCTTCTTAAGCGCGCTCACCGCCGCGCTTACTGCAGCGAATTATTCTCGTCTAATAAATAAGCGGCTCCGCGCAGCTCCTGGTGGCCAGAGCCGGCCGGTCTCGCGCCTCAACGTCTATTGCTGCGATCAAAATTCGCGCGAAATCTGGCCCGAAAAAAATGTCCGATAGCGGGACGGACGATTCCCACGACCGGGCAAAATGAACCCTTTGCGCCCTTGCGATATCGCTCCAACCGGCACATTATAAGCAGCTTATCGGTCGTGGCACACCGGAATCTGATTTGCGATATATATCGCTGAGGTTCGTCCGTGGATATCGTTCGTCCAGAAGTCAAACGAAAGAAAAAGATGCGGCGCATCATGTACATTGCCGTGGCCGTGGTTCTGATTCCGCTCGTCACCTATGCGCTTTCGCGGCTTAAACCCGCTGCGCCCAGCGTTGATAGCGGCACCATCTGGACCGGCACGGTAAAGCGCGGGCCAATGCTCCGCGAAGTTCGCGGCTTGGGAACCCTGGTGCCGGAAACCATCCGGCTGATTCCCGCCGCTACCGACGGCCAAGTGCAGCGACGGTATCTTCTTCCGGGCACTCCGGTGCAGGCGAACACCGTCATTTTCGACCTTGTGAATCCGCAGTTGCAGCAAGAAGAACTCGACGCCGAATATCAGTTGAAGGGCGCCGAAGCTGCTTACGACCAGACCAAGGCGCAGTTGCAAAACCAGCTGATGGACAAGCGCACCCTCGCTGCCAGCGTTTCCTCGCAATATCGCACCGCGGAAATGGTGAAGCAGACCAAGGAACAATTGGGCGCGAACGGCCTGGCACCCGAGCTGGACGTGAAGACCGCGCAAGTGCAAGCCGAAGAACTGGCCAAGGAAAACGATCTGGCCCAGAAAGAAGTGGAAACATTTCAAAATTCCATTGCAGCGCAACTTGCGGTTCAGCAAGCCACTGTGGACGAAAAGCGCGCGATGTATCAGCTCAAGAAAACGCAAATGGATGAACTGCACATCCGGCCGGGAATTGACGGCATGTTGCAGGAACTGGATGTGGAAGTCGGCCAGAAGGTGACCATGGGCACGGTGCTCGCGCGCGTGGCGCAGCCGAGTCACCTGAAAGCGCAGCTCAAGATCGCCGAGACGCAGGCCAAGGACGTTTTGATCGGCCAACAAGCTTCCGTGGACACGCATAACGGGATTATTCCAGGACACGTCACGCGCATTGATCCCGCCGTCGTAAATGGCACGGTCACCGTGGACGTCGGGCTCGATGGTCCATTACCGCCTGGCGCACGGCCGGATCTCAGCGTCGAAGGCACCGTGGAGATTGAGCGGCTGGCAGACGTGCTGTTCGTGGAACGCCCCGTTCACGGCGAGGCCAATAGCACTGTCGGCCTCTTTAAATTGACCGACGACGGCAAGGAAGCCACCCGCGTGCAAGTAGCGTTGGGCCGGTCATCGGTTAACACCGTGGAAATTCTGAAAGGGCTGCAGGTCGGGGACAAAGTCATCCTCTCCGACATGTCCGCCTGGGACAATTACGACCGTGTGGAATTGAAGTAGACAAGGGAACTTTTCAGGGCGTGGCACTCGTATCTATATTCGGCGGAAAGATTCGAAGGAGAGAAGAATGAACGCGACGGAACAAGGACTGATTCGCCTCGAGGGCGTAACCAAAGTCTTCTACACCGATGAAGTCGAAACTCATGCCCTCAGCGGCGTGCATCTGGAGATCAAGAATGGAGAGTTTCTCTCCATCGCCGGTCCATCCGGCTGCGGCAAATCCACACTGCTTTCGATCCTGGGCTTGCTCGATTCGCCCACCGAAGGCAATTACTGGATCAACACGAACGCGGTCGCGAATCTTTCGCTCTCGGATCGCACGCGCATTCGCAACCGAGAAATCGGTTTCATTTTCCAGGCGTTCAATCTGATCGGGGACCTCACCGTCTTTGAAAACGTCGAGTTGCCGCTCACCTACCGCAGCATGGCGGCGGCCGAGCGCAAGAAGCGCGTACAGGAAGTTCTCGAGCGCGTGGGCATGGCTCATCGCATGAAGCATTACCCGTCGCAGCTCTCCGGCGGTCAGCAACAGCGCGTCGCTGTGGCGCGCGCTCTGGTTGGTTCTCCCTCCATCCTGCTCGCGGACGAGCCGACTGGAAACTTGGACTCGAAAAACAGCGAAGCTGTGGTGGATTTGCTGCAACAGCTTCACCGCGAGGGCGCCACGATCTGCATGGTCACGCACGACCCGCGTTACGCCAGCATCGCGGACCGAACCATTCACCTCTTCGACGGCCGCATCGTCGAGGAAACCCTGGGCACGCGCACGGCGACCGTCTAGACGGATTCTGAAAACCTAAATCGTCCAGCTTCCGAAATCAGGAATTCGGCGCAGCAGGACGGGTGTGCGTGGAGGAGTTCCGAAAAATGGAAAGCCTGATCCAAGACCTCAAATACGCGGTGCGCATGCTGGTCAAAAGCCCCGGCTTCACCGCGATCGCGATACTTACGCTGGCCCTGGGCATTGGCGCAAACACCGCGCTTTTTTCCGTCGTCAATGGCGTGCTGCTCAGGCCGCTGCCCTACGCGCAACCGGATCGGCTCGTCGTGCTTTCCGAAAAGACGGCTAATTTCGAAAGCTCTTCAATCTCCTATCCAAATTTTCTGGATTGGCAGCGCAGCAATTCCGCTTTTGCTTCGATCGCCGCTTATCGTAGCGACGATTACAGCATCACCGGCAGCGGAGAGGCTGAGCGCGTGCGTGTCGGCATGATTTCCGCTGGCTTTTTCGAACTTCTCGGCGTCGCTCCAGTTCGCGGGCGCCTTTTTACCGCTCAAGAAGATCGCCTCGGCGGTGCTCCCGTTGCGCTCGTTAGCGCAGGCCTGTGGCAGCGCAAGTTCGGTTCCGCGCCGGACATCATCGGGAAGACGATTACCATGAACGGCGACGGTTACACCGTGATCGGCATTGTGCCGGCGAGCTTCCAGCTGGAGTCCACGAATTTTGGCATCAAGGATGTCTTCGTTCCCGTAGGCCAGGACAAGGACCCCCTGTTCTACCACCGCGACGTGCACGAAGGGATGCGCGCGCTCGGCCGCCTGAAGCCGGGCGTGACGCTCCGGGCGGCGCAGGCGGACATGGCGCAGATCGCCAATAATTTGGCGCAAACGTATCCCGATGCCGACAAAGGCGCAGGTATCGCCATCGTTCCGCTCAAAAAGGATATCGTTGGCGATGTCCAGCCGTTCTTGCTTGTCCTGCTGGGCGCCGTGGGTTTCGTCTTGCTCATCGCCTGCGTGAACGTCGCGAATCTCCAACTGGCTCGCTCGACCACGCGCGCGCGCGAATTTGCGATTCGAGCTGCTTTGGGCGCGAGCCAGTTCCGCGTCATTCGGCAATTGCTCACCGAAAGCATTCTGCTTGGGCTCGCCGGCGGCGCGCTCGGTCTGTGGTTGGCAGCTTGGGGCACGCACGCGGCGCTGCGCACGCTGCCCGAGACTTTGCCGCGGGCGCAAGACGTGGGACTGGACGGGCGCGTGCTTATTTTCACGTTGTTCGCTTCGATTGTGGCCGGCGTGATTTTTGGTTTGGCTCCTGCACTGAAGACAGCTCGCCCGAATTTACAGGAAACATTGAAAGAGAGCGGCCGTGGAGCCAGCGGCGCCAAGCACCGCGCGCAAGGCGTATTCGTTGTGATCGAAATGGCCATGGCGCTTGTGCTCTTGATTGGCGCCGGGCTGATGATTCGCAGCCTGGTTGACCTCTGGAGCGTTAATCCCGGGTTCAATCCTCGCGGAGTTTTGACCTTCGCTGTTTCCATGTCTCCTTCGCTTGGCGCAACTGCGGCGACCAGCCGTTCTGCGATTCGCCAGCTGGATGACACACTGCGGGACTTGCCAGGCGTCGAAGCGATTTCCTCCACCGGTGGGTCATTGCCCATGACTGGCGACAACGAATTTCCTTTTTGGCTGGACGGCCAGCCGAAGCCGGCCAATGAGAGCGAAATGGATGTGTCACTTTTTTATCTCTCGGGCCCGCAATATTTGAGCGCGATGGGAATTCCTCTGCGCCGCGGACGTTATTTCACTGCCGATGACAACGAACATTCGCCCGCGGTCATGGTGATCGATGAAGGCTTCGCGCGGCAGTATTTCCCAAACCAGGATCCCATCGGCAAACATATTCATATCGGCATCATCGACACCGCGCCGGAAATTATCGGTATTGTCGGCCACGTGAAGCATTGGGGCCTCGACACGGATGGCGACTCGAAACATCCCATCTTCGCACAGGCGTATATGCCCTTCATGCAGATCCCCGATATGTTTTGGGCGGGGCCTCCCCAGACAGAAGTGGTCGTGCGGACGAAAGGGTCTCCGGCAGCTCTGGTACCGGCGATTCGCCAGGCCGTCGAGAAATTAAACAGCGAAAATGTGATCTTCGAAGTGAAGCCGATGGAAGAAATCGTCGCGGAGTCGCTGGCGGCGCGTCAATTCTCGATGATCCTCCTCAGCGTTTTCGCGGCGCTCGCGTTGCTGCTATCGAGTATCGGCATCTACGGTGTGATTTCATACGTGGTAGGCCAGCGCACTCACGAGATCGGCATTCGCATGGCGCTCGGCGCCCAGCGCGGCGACGTTTTGCGTTTGATGCTCGGCGAAGGGATGAAGATGGCGCTTATCGGTGTAGCGATTGGCTCGGCGGTAGCACTTGGGCTGACGCACATCATGGTTCAGATGCTCTTCGGCGTTAGCGCTACCGATCCTGTTACGTTCGCCTCCGTAGCGATCGTCTTAAGCGCGGTGGCTCTGGCAGCGTGCTACATCCCGGCGCGCCGCGCCATGCGCGTGGATCCCATAGTGGCACTTCGATACGAATAGATAGGAGTCTGCGGATGGGAAACCTGCTGCAAGACATTCGATTCGGATTGCGTACGCTGGCGAAAAATCCAGGCTTCACCATCGTCGCCGTTCTCACGCTGGCGCTTGGCATTGGCGCCAACGCTGCTATCTTTTCGCTCACCGATCAAGTTCTGCTCCGCCTGCTTCCCGTCGAACGCCCGCAAGAGCTCGTGGTCCTGCACTCGCCAGGAAAAGCTCATGGCCGCACTTGGAACGATATTGAGGGCGGACAATCTTTCTCCTATCCGATGTACAAGGATCTGCGCGACCGCAACGCAGTATTCACCGGCCTGCTGGCTCGCTTCCACGTGCAAGTGAGCGTTGCCGGACAAGGCCAGTCCCAGCTCGCCGAAGGCGAACTCGTCAGCGGGAATTATTTCGAGGTGCTGGGCGTGCGGCCCTCGCTGGGGCGAGTCCTGAGCACGCAGGACGAAACCGCGCCCGGCGCGAATCCCGTCACAGTGCTCAGCTACGGCTACTGGTCACGCCATTTCGGAAGCGATCCAAACATTCTGAATAAACAACTCAGCGTGAACGGTAATTCGCTCACCGTGGTGGGCGTCGCTCGTTCCGGTTTTACCGGCGTGCAAGTCGGCCAGGTTCCCGATCTTTTCATCCCGATTACGATGAAAGCGCAGATGACTCCGAATTGGGATGGGCTCGCCGATCGCAACGACCACTGGGTAACGATGTTGGGCCGCCTGCAGCCGGGAATGACCGCCGCCAAAGCGGAGGCCGGGCTCGCTCCGCTGTACCGCGCGCTCATGGAGGGCGAAGCGCCTGCACTAAAGCTCTCGGCGAGAGACCAAGCGGAATACGTCAATCGTCAGCTTGTGCTGGATGCCGGCGAACACGGCCGTCCAGTCTTGCAGCACGATGCCAAGCAGCCGTTGCTCGTGCTCATGGCCATGGTCGGGTTGGTGCTACTGATTGCTTGCGCGAATCTTGCCAGCTTGCTGATTGCGCGGGGCGAAGGACGTCAGCGCGAAATCGCCTTGCGTCTCGCGCTTGGCGCAGGCCGCTGGCGGCTGGTCCGGCAGCTCATGACCGAGAGTTTCTTGCTCGCGGTAGCCGGTGGTGTGGCGGGATTGGCGCTGGCTTCGTGGACGCTCGGCGCAATTGTGAATTCGATTCCGACAGACATCGGCGCCTCCGGGCTTACGTCTCACCTTGATTTTCGCGTCGTGCTGTTTGCATGTGCAGTTTCGTTGCTCACGGTCGCTCTCTTCGGCCTGGCACCCGCAATTCGCGCCACGCGCGCCGACTTGCAGACTGTGCTGAAAGATCAAGGAACGAACGTCTCCGGCGGAAAAGCCAACGTCCGGGTGCGCAAGTCCCTGCTGATTTCGCAAATTGCACTTACCGCAGTGCTGCTGGCGGCGGCGGGACTCTTCGCGCACAGCTTGCTGAATCTGAAGTCGCAAGATCTCGGCGTCCGCCCTGATCACGTGCTCGAATTCTCGATCTCGCCCGAACTGAACCGCTACACGCCGCCGCAAACGATCTCACTCGTCGAGCGCCTCCGAAAAAGTATCGAAGCATTGCCGGGAGTTCGTTCCGTAAGCGAATCGGAAATCCCGATGCTGGCGGATAGCAATTCGTCATCCAACATCACGGTAGAGGGGTATCACGCTCAGGACGACGAAGACACGAATGTGGATCACAACGCAGTGGGTCCGGACTTCCTCGCCACCATGGGGATTCCGCTGCTGCAAGGCCGTGAATTCTCCGAAGCGGATACCAGCACGTCGCCCCAAGTTGCGATCATCAACGAAGCCATGGCTCGCCGCTTCTTTGCGGGACGTAATCCCGTCGGGCTGCACTTCGGTTTCGGCAACGGCAAGGAATCGAAGGTCGACATCGAAATCGTCGGTGTCGTGAAAGACAGTAAAAACACCGACGTCCGCCAGACCGTCCCGCCATTTGCGTTCTTGCCATATTCACAGAGCAAGCTGGCCGGAAACGCAACATTCTACGTTCGCACGAATCAGGATCCCGCGGCGCTCACCGTAAGCGTGCGGAACCTGGTTGAAGGATTGGACGGCAATCTTCCGATTTATGACGTACGAACTTTGACCGCGCAGGTGGACGACATCATGTTCACCGACCGACTGGTGACCGTTTTTTCGCTCGCGCTCGGCTTGCTCGCATCGCTTCTCGCGGCCGTGGGACTTTACGGCGTGATGGCCTACGTCGTCGCCCGCCGCACGCGCGAGATCGGCATTCGCATGGCGCTGGGAGCGACGCGACAAAGCGTGGCATGGATGGTAGTGCGTGAAATCCTCGGGATGTTGGCCGCGGGATTGGTCGTGGGGCTTATCGCCGCGTACGGAATTGGCAGAGTCATCGAATCGCTTTTATTCGGCGTGAAAGCCAGTGACCCCTTCGTGTACGCCATCGCCGCCGCACTGCTCGTTGCCGTTGCGCTGCTGGCAGGCTGGCTGCCGTCACGCAAAGCAGCCAGCGTGGACCCGATGGTCGCGCTGCGTTACGAATGAGTTGAGGTCCTCGGGGTAGCCAGATGAAAGAGGCGGGAACTTGTGCCGCTCAAGAAACGGATTAGTCGTTAAGGAGTTGGCGTGGCAACGCTCATGCAGGATTTGAAATACGCGGTGCGAATGCTCGCGAGAAATCGCGGCTTCACAATTGTCGCCGTTCTCACTCTGGCGCTCGGCATTGGCGCGAACACCGCGCTTTTCTCAGTAGCGAACGCCGTGCTCCTGGAGCCGCTGCCTTTTCCTGCGCCGCAGCAACTCGTCGCCCTCTACGAAAGCAGGGTGCAGTTTGTACGCGCTTCGATTTCCTATCCCAATTTCCTCGACTGGCAGAGGGAGAACCACACTTTCAGCTCGCTCGCGGCTTTCCGGCAGGACGATTTCAATCTCACCGGCGCCGGTGAAGCCGAACATATTCGCGGTGAAATGGTGTCGGCTGATTTCTTCCGGGTGCTGGGCGTCAACCCGGCGGCGGGCCGTTTCTTCACCGCGAACGATGACCACATCGGCGCCGCGCCAGTCGCCGTGATCAGCGCGGGATTATGGAATCGTAAATTCGCCGCTGCGACGGACGTAATCGGCAAGAGCATATTCTTAGACGGCACGGATTTCACCATCATCGGCGTTCTTCCGGCGACCTTTCATCTGCAGCTGCAGAACCTCTCCGAAAATAATGACGTATATGTTCCCGTTGGCCAGTGGACAGACCCCGTATTCCACGATCGCTCTGCCGGCCTGGGAATGAAGGCCATCGGCAGGCTGAAACCCGGCGTAACCATCGAGCAGGCTCGCGCGGACATGGAATCCATCGCGAACCAGCTCGCCGAAGCCTATCCGAAAGAGGACAAGGATTCGGGCATCACGGTGATGTCGCTGAAGGAAAGCATGATCGGCGAAATCAAACCTTTTCTTTTTGTGCTGCTCGCGGCGGTGGGTTTCGTGTTGTTGATTGCGTGCGTCAACGTCGCAAATCTGGTTCTCGCCCGTTCCACGGGCCGCGCCCGCGAGTTCGCCATTCGTTCCGCGCTGGGCGCGAGCGCCCGACGTGTCCTGCGCCAACTCCTCACCGAAAGCACGCTTCTTGCGCTGGCCGGTGGCGCGCTCGGGTTGTTACTCGCGTCGTGGACCTTGCAGGGAGTTCTCAGTCTGGTTTCGGATACGCTGCCCCGCGCGCAAGACGTGCGGCTCGATGGCCGTGTGCTTTTCTTCACCCTGGCAATTTCGCTGCTCTCGGGAATTCTCTTTGGGCTCGCGCCCGCATTAAAGGCGTCGCAACCCGATCTGCAAAACACTTTGAAAGAAGGCGGCCGAGGCTCGAGCGGCTCGCGGCATCGCGCGCAGGGAATATTTGTGGTGACGGAAATGGCCCTGGCCGTCGTGCTGCTGATCGGCGCGGGGTTGATGCTGCGCAGCCTCGCGCGACTCTGGAGCGTCAATCCAGGATTCGATCCCCACAACGTGCTTATATTCTATGTCGCACTGCCTCCGGCGATGGATAACGCCTCTGCGCCGTCCGTCCGGGCTTCGCTGCTTCAATTGCACGAGAGTCTCGCCGCGCTGCCTGGCGTTCAGTCTGTCTCATTGCTGCGCGGTTCAGTGCCGATGTGGGACGACTCCGAAGATCCCTTCTGGATCCCCGGTCGCCCCAAACCGCAAGGTGACAATGACAAGGACTGGTCGATCTGGTCCGAAGTTGAGCCCGATTATCTCAGCGTGATGGGAATCCCGCTCGTCCGCGGGCGATTCTTTACATCCAGTGACACAGAAAGCGAGCCGCGCGTCATTGTGGTAGACGAAGATTTCGTCGCTAAATATTTCCCGGGCGAAGATCCCATCGGGAAAATGATTGTGGACGATTATGTGGGCGGTCCCGCCACCATTGTCGGAGTGGTGCCTCACGTAAAGCAATGGGGCTTGGACGACAAAGAGGCAATGCACGCCGAGTTCTATGTTCCCTTCCGGCAGATCCCGGATAAATACATGTCGCGCGCCAGCCGCAGTACGACGGTGGTCGTGCGCACGGCCGGCGCACCGCTCGCGCTCGCTCCTGCCATCCGCCGCGATATCCAGCAGATGAACAGTGAAGAGGTGATGTTCAGCCCCCGGACGATGGACGATATCGTTTACAACCAGTCAGTCCTGGCGCAGCGCTTCTCGATGATTCTGCTGGGCGCGTTCGCGGCCGTGGCGTTGTTGCTCGCCAGTGTGGGCATTTACGGCGTGGTTTCCTACATCGTCGTCCAGCGGACGCACGAAATCGGCATTCGCATCGCGCTGGGCGCGCGGCAGAGCGACGTGCTGCGCTGGGTGCTCGGCGAAGGCGCGCGCATGGCACTAGTCGGTGTGGCTATCGGGCTCGCTGGAGCGCTGGTGCTGACCCGTCTGATGGCGAAACTGCTCTATAACATCAGCGCCACCGACCCGCTCACTTTTCTCGGCGTCGCGTTTCTGTTGACGCTCGTCGCGCTCGCAGCCTGTTTCATCCCGGCGCGGCGCGCCATGCGCGTGGACCCGATCGTGGCCCTGCGCTACGAGTAATACCCCGAGTTCCCGGAAGTGATTGGCTAAAGACGATTGATCGGTACGAGCGGCTCAGCAGTGACGACGGCCCCGCAGTGCCGGCGTCGGTGTCACAAGTTGCGATTCACTAATCACGAATTACGGAGTTAACCATGGAAACTCTGCTGCAAGACATCCGCTACGGCGTGCGCACGCTGGCGAAAAATCCGGGATTTATGATCGTCGCGATCGTCACGCTCGCGCTCGGTATCGGCGTGAACACCGCTATATTCAGCATGGTGGATGCGTTCCTCGTGAGGCCGTTGCCTGTAAATAACCCCTCGCAAATCACGGTTCTCGCGTTTCAACAGCAGCACCAGCGCCAGCAGACGCAATTCTCCACGGCGGACTATCGCGACATCCAGCAGCAGACTACCGGCGTCTTTTCCGACGTGTTCGGCTACGTTTTCGGTATGGATGGGTTGGGAGTGGACGGCAAAGCCGACCGGATCATGACCAACTACGTGAGCGGCAATTATTTCGCAGCTCTTGGAATCAAGCCGGCGCTAGGGCGCTTCATCTTGCCTTCCGAGGGCGACGTTCTGAACGCCGATCCGGTGATGGTTCTGTCTTATGCCTACTGGCAAACGCACTTCGGCGCCGATCCCCAAATTGTCGGTCGCAAGGTTTCCGTGGACGGCCACCCAGTCACGATCGTCGGCGTTGCGCCGAAGGGCTTTGAAGGCGTGTATCCGATCCTCAAGGTACAGGGCTATTTGCCGCTTGGAATGATCGCAATCGAAGGCCAACCCAGCGACTTCATGACCAACCGTGAGCTTCGCGGAATGCCAGTCCTGGCCCGGCTCCGGCCTGGCACCACGCTCGCGCAGGCGCAAGCCGCGCTGGCAGTCGTTTCGCAGCGTTTGTCCCAGGATCACCCCGACTCAGACAAGGATATGACCGTGCTGGCGTACCCGGAGCTGCGCGCGAGACCGAACCCCGATCCGAATAATACCGTGCTCACCGTCGGCGGTCTGTTCCTCGGACTCGCGGGAATGGTGTTGCTGCTTGCTTGCGTGAACGTTGCAAATATTCTGCTCGTGCGCGCCACCGTGCGCGAACGCGAAATGGCGATCCGCGCTGCCTTGGGCGCCGCGCGCATACGCCTCATTCGGCAATTGCTCACGGAAAGCGTCGTGCTGGCCTTGCTCGGCGGTGTGGCCGGAATGCTTCTTGGGTTTTGGGGAAGCTCGGCGCTGGGTTCCATCAACATTCAGACCGATCTACCGATCAATTTTGATTTCGGATTCGACTGGCGCGTTTTTGCTTACGCCACCGCTGCTGCGTTGCTGACCGGCATCGTGGTCGGAATTGTTCCCGCCGTCCGCGCCTCGCGTGGAAATCTCAGTGCGATTCTGCACGAAGGCGGCCGTGGTGTAGTCGGCGGAAAGAACCGGCTGCGCACGACTCTGGTGGTCGCGCAAGTCGCTGGCTCACTGATGCTCCTGGTGATCGCCGGACTTTTTACCCGCAGCCTCAGCAAAGCACAGCGCACCGACCTGGGATTTGATCCGAACCACGTAGTGAACTTGGTGATGGATCCCAACGAAATCGGTTACAACCAGGCGCAGACTCGCGATTTTTATAAGAGCCTTTTGGCTCGGGTGGGGACGCTTCCAGGCGTCGTCTCGGCTTCTGCCGCCAATAGCACCCCGATGGGCTATTACAACAATGCCGACAGCCTCTTGATCGACGGGTATCAGCCGCCTCCGGGTCAGCCGGCCCCGTCCTCCTTGTACGCCACGATTTCCGGTGATTATTTTCGGACCATGGGAATTTCTCTGCTTCACGGACGAACCTTCACGGAAGCCGACGGTGAGAATGCCCAATACGTAGCGATCGTCAGCAACGAAATGGCCAAGAAGTTTTGGCCCAACACGGATCCTATCGGCCATCACTTCAAAATGGCCACCGACGACAAACACGCCATCGAAGTGGTCGGAGTCACCGGGGACGCTCGCTTCCAGGGAGTGACCGGCCCGATCAATCCGATGTTCTACGTTCCTTTCGTCCAGCATCAGCTCGGAAACTCGCTCCAGATTCTCCAACTTCGCACCGCTGGAGCCGCCGAAGCGATGATCCCGGAAGTCGAGCGGGTGATTGAGTCCCTTGCGCCGCAGCTTCCGCTGTTCGACGTACAAACGATGAGTCGGGCGCTCGATACGCTCAACGGAATGCTGTTTTACAAAATCGGCGCTGTGCTGGCGGCCGTCCTCGGTTTCCTCGGCCTGGTTCTGGCAATTGTCGGTGTCTACGGAGTTGTCTCGTACGTCGCCAGCCAGAAAACTCACGAAATTGGAGTGCGCATGGCGCTCGGCGCGCAGCCGCTGGACATTCTGGGAATGATATTCCGCGAAGGATTTTTGATCGTCGCGGTTGGTTTGGTTGTGGGAATCGCCGGCGCGCTCGCGGCGGGCCGCGTGGTAGGCAGTTTTCTTACGGTCAGCGCTCACGATCCCGTCACTTACGTACTCGTCACCGGAGTGCTTGCATTCGTAGCTCTTGCCGCGTGCTTCATTCCGGCTCGTCGCGCCATGCGCGTGGATCCAATGGTGGCACTCCGCTACGAGTAGCCAGTGGCGGCCTGAAGCTCTCGGAGTATTGCACGCGCCGCGGAGAGAACCGCCGCACGGAGGCCTAAATGGGAGCATTGCTACAAGACCTGCGTTACGGCTTCCGCATGTTGGCGAAAAGCCCAGGCTTCACGGCTGTCGCTGTCATCACCCTCGCGCTGGGGATTGGCGCGAACACCGCGATCTTTTCCGTAATCAATTCCGCGTTGCTGCGTCCACTGCCGTTTCACCGGCCCCAACGCCTAGTCTCCCTCTGGGAAACTGAACGCGCGCCGGGCAATTTCCCCCTGAGCGGCCGCGATTATTTGGACTGGCAATCCCAAAGTCGCACTTTGGAATCTACCGCACTTTATTCCTGGGGACGCTCGTTTAGCGCCAGTGGCACGGGCCAAGCAGAGCCCGCCGCGGTAATCAGTGCGCAGGCCAATTTTTTCTCCGTGCTCGGTGTGGAGCCGAGAATCGGCCGCGCCTTCGATTCCGGCGAAGATCGCGCAGGCAAGAATCATGTTGCGATCCTAAGCAACGCCTTCTGGACGCGCCATTTTGGGGGCCGTGCGGACATCATCGGCAAGACCATCGAACTCAACGAAGAGCCCTACACTGTCATTGCTGTGATGCCTGCGTGGTTCAATTTTCCGAGCGCCACTGAAATTTGGGTGCCGATGGACATGGCCCCGAAAGAACTCGGCACTCGCGGAACGCACTCCTTTCGCGCGATCGGCAGGCTCAAACCAGGCGTTAGCGTCGGACAAGCCCAAGCGGAACTCTCTACCATTGCCAAACAATTGGGGAAGCAATATCCCGACTCGAACGATGATATAGGCGCCGTTGTTGTGTCGCTTAAAGAGCAGCTGACCGGAGATTCACGGTCCAGCCTTCTGCTACTGCTTGGTGCTGTGGCGTTAGTTCTGTTGGTAGCTTGCGCCAATGTGGCGAATCTGATGCTTGCCCGTGCCACGGACCGGCAACGTGAAATCGCCGTGCGCGCTGCGATGGGTGCTGGACGGTGGCGCCTCGTACGCCAGTTACTCACCGAAAGCATCATGCTTTCGGTTGCCGGCGCAGCGCTTGGGCTCCTCGGAGCGGCCTGGGCGGTAGCCTACTTGCAAACCGCCGAAACTCTGCCAATTCCACGGGCGAATCCAGTTCAGCTGGACTTCCGTGTCCTCTTATTTACGATTGGCGTCAGCATCTTGATCGGTGCGCTGTTCGGACTCGCGCCAGCACTTCAATCTCTCCGCCTCGATCTAAGTGAAGAATTGAAATCGAGCGCCCAAGCCGTCGTCAGTCCCTCGGGTGCGCGCCGCGTGCTGCGCGACGTGCTGGTCATCAGCGAAATTGCCGCCTCGCTCGCGCTTCTCGTCGGCGCAGGTCTGCTGCTGCGCAGTTTTTCGCGACTGCGCAATTCGGAAATTGGAGTGCAGACGCACAATGTGATCACCATGGGCATCGTCCTGCCCGCCGCGAAATACACCACACTGGCCGCGCGCCGCCAATTCTGCGATCAACTCGTCGACCGCCTTGAGCACGAGCCCGGCATCCAATCCGCCACAATCTCCACCGAGATTCCTTTGGAAGGCGGCAACAACGGCTACATCACGCTGGACGGCCAAAACGATCCTGCCCTAGCGCAGCAGCTCGTCGAATGGGACAACATTACTCCCGATTATTTTCGCGCGTATGGCATCCCTGTAATTCAAGGCCGCATTTTCACGCCGGAAGATATGGATCGCACCGCCGTCGTGAACCTGAAGCTCGATGAGCTGATGAAATCGGATCCCACGATGAAATCAATGCCGCCCGATCTCGGCTTTGTAGCCGTCATCAATCGCAAAATGGCGCAAATGTATTGGCGCAATTCTGACGCGGTCGGCAAGGTCTTCAAGGCCAGCGGTGTTCCGGTCACCGTCATCGGTATCGTTGGCGACGCCAAGGCGTGGGACATCCGTGAGAACGTCGTCCCGCAAGCGTATTTCCCGCTCACCGCAGCTCTCGACAGCGAAGGATTTGGCGGGCGTCTGACCGTCAAGACCACCGTCGCACCGCGCAGCGAGCTGGGCACGATTCGCTCGGATCTGCAATCCCTTGATAATGGCCTCGCGGTGTTTCGCCCCCCGCACCATGGATGAAGTGGTCGCTGACGCTATGCAAGACATCAGCGCGCAGACGGTTCTTCTCGGCGTTTTCGCAGCACTTGCTTTGCTGCTCGCCGCGGTGGGAATTTACGGCGTAATGGCATACGTTGTTACGCAACGCACCCACGAAATCGGCGTGCGCATGGCGCTCGGAGCGCAACAAAACGACGTGTTGCGGCTCGTTCTGGGTCAGGGCTCGAAGCTCACGGTGATCGGCGTCGCGATTGGCATGGCAGCGGCACTGGCACTCACACAATTAATGCGCAAGCTGTTATTCGGCGTTAGCGCCACCGATCCGCTTACCTTTGCGGGAGTCGCGTTGCTCCTGGCTTTCGTGGCGCTGGCGGCGTGCTATATTCCAGCGCGTCGTGCTTCCCGAGTCGATCCGATGGTAGCGCTTCGCTACGAATAGGCCGACGTTCGAGCAGTTCGTCGCACCCGACAAGGTAGGGGCACGGCATGCGGTGCCCAGGTGCTGGCGCGCCGAGACAGCGCAAACCGCGCAATTTTTATTACTGTCCGAAATCGCAACAATCTTTCCCGCAACTGGTCATGCCAGCCCAAAGGAAAGTATCTCGGCTTGGCTAACATATTGTAACCACACACCTTAGATTGGTATGGTGCTGGAATCCCACCTGCCCATATTCGGGAGGCTCCTGAACAGCTCGCACGCTTTCAAAGTCTCAAGGGGCTCGATCAATGCCGACCATGGCTCTAGAATCCACAAGCGAAATTGCCGTAACGCAACCCCGCGTTCTCATCGCCGACGACCAACCGGACGTCCTGGAAGCCCTGCGCCTGCTCCTGAAGGGCCACGGCTATCTGACGGAAGCGGTGACGTCGCCTGCCGCGCTTTTCGAAGCGATCACCCAAAAAGAATTCGACGTGATCCTGATGGACCTGAACTACGCTCGCGACACCACCTCAGGGCGCGAGGGCCTCGACCTGCTCGCACGATTAAAAGCAGCCGACAACGCTCCTCCGATCGTTGTCATGACCGGCTGGGCGTCGGTCGGTCTTGCCGTCGAAGCCATGCAGCAGGGCATCGGCGACTTCGTCGAGAAGCCGTGGGTAAATGCCCGCCTGCTGGAAATTCTGCAGAAGCAGCTTCAGATCGGCCGCGACCGTCGCGCAGCCAAGCAGCAAGCGGCCGCAAACACTCGCGCTCAAGATCGCGAGATCGCCGAGGCTCGTTCCATTCAGCAGGGATTTTTGCCGAAGGAAATTCCCCAAATGCAGGGATACGAAATCGCCGGAGCCTGGCAACCGGCGCGGAGCGTCGGCGGTGACTACTACGACGTGCTTCCGTTCGGCAGAGAGACGCTCGGTGTTTGCATCGCGGACGTGGCCGGCAAAGGGCTACCCGCAGCGCTTCTAATGTCGAATCTGCAAGCCGCTTTCCGCGGATTTGCGTCACCGGCAATCTCTCCCGACAATCTCTGCGACAAACTGAATTCACTTATTTGCCACAACATCGCAAACGATCGTTTCATCACTTTTTTTTACGCGCAACTCGATGCCGCCACGCGCCAGTTGCGTTACACCAATGCCGGCCACAACGCCCCGATCGTCGTGCGTAAAGATGGCACCCATGATCGCCTCCGCGAAGGCGGCGGAATTCTCGGCGTCTTTCCGGTGCAGGTTTTTGACATGGGCACTTACGATCTGGGCCCCGGTGATCGCGTGCTGCTATTCACTGACGGAGTCACGGAAGCGCCGAATGCCGAAGGCGAAGAATTCGGCGAAGCGCGTTTGCTTCAGCTGCTCGTGGAAAACCGCGATTTATCCGCGGAAGATCTGCAAATCAAGGTTCTAAGTGTAGTCGCTGAATTCTGCCGCGGTCATTGGCACGACGACGCGACTCTGATCGCCATCGCCGTCGCGTAGCCAAGGCGCTCGGCGAAGGAACGGAAAGAAAATGGAATCGTTGCTTCAGGATCTGCGCTTCGGCGTCCGAACGCTCTTGAAGAACCCGGGCTTCACCATAATCGCGATTCTCACTCTCGCGCTCGGCATCGGCGCGAACATCGCCATCTTCAGCGTGGTGCACGCCGTGTTGTTGCGTCCGCTGCCTTTCCCGAATCCCGATCGGCTCGTGATTCTGGGGCCAAATGAAGATGGCGACGTGGGATCCTTCGCGCCCGCCGAATTTGTGGCTGTACAGCGCGAGCAAAAAGTATTCGATGAAGTCACCGCAATCCGCGGCGGGAATTTCAATCTGACCGTCGCGGAACGACCCGAGCGGGTATACGGAGCCGAGGCGTCCCTGAACTTTTTTCGCTTGGTCGGCATTAGCCCGATGATCGGTCGCGGGTTTGCTCCGGGAGATAGGGCCGGTGAAGAACACGCTGTCGTCGTACTGGGCAATGCTGTTTGGGCCGCGCAGTTCGGCGGCGACCGTGAAATTCTAGGCCGCACCTTGCTATTGAATGGCGAGCCCCGCACGGTCATTGGCGTCATGCCGCCTGAATTCGACTTTCCGGAGAACGCCCAATTATGGGTTCCGCCGCGTTTCGCTGTTCCCGCGCATCCCACGGAGCCGAACGTGGATCCCTCGGCGCGGTTCGATACTCATTACTTTGACACCTATGGGCGCCTCAAACCCGGTGTCACGCCCGCTCAAGCGGAAGGGCCAATATCGGCACTTCTCCGCCAGATCGCCAAACAAAATCCCGACGCCGATCAAAGCGCTACGGCACGTGTTCAGTCATTGCAGGAGTCGGAAGTCGGAGACGTACGCCCCGCGCTCTTGCTTCTGCTCGGCGCCGTCGCCCTCGTGCTCTTGATCGCTTGCGCCAATATCGCTAACTTGCTTTTGGCCCGCGGCAGCGCGCGGCATCGCGAACTGGCGATTCGCCGCGCCATGGGAGCCAGTGCCACGCGCGTCGCGAGGCAATTGCTCACTGAAAGTATTCTGCTTTCGGTCACCGGCGGACTCGCGGGAGTCGTCGTCGCGAGCTGGTGTTTCCGTCCCTTGGTGGCTCTCGTCCCGGCCGAACTGCGCAGTATGGTCCATCTACATTTGAACGCGCCGCTGCTGATGTTCGCCATTGTGCTCTCGATATTCGCTGGAGTGTTTTTCGGATTGGTGCCCGCGCTGCAAAGCGGCCAAGGAGACCTTAACGAAACGCTTAAAGCGGCCAGCGCGCGCGGGACCATGTCCGCCGGCCGCCAGCGCGTGCAGAAAGCTCTCGTGCTAACCGAAATCGCGATGGCGCTGATACTTTTGTGCGGCGCCGGCCTGCTAATGCGAAGTTTTGTCCGTCTCAACAACGTCCCAACTGGATTCAATCCCAGCGGCGTTATGGCCATGCAGCTATCGTTGATTCAAACCGGATACGAACAGCCCGCCAAGCGCACACAATTTGTCGATCAGATTTTACAAAACATTCAAGCGGTTCCCGGCGTGCAGTCAGCGGCGATCGTCACGCGCTTACCGCTAAATCCCGGGTCGAGTTCGCGCAGCGTCACGGTCGAAGGTCACACTTATCCGCCGGATTCTCCCGCGCAGCAGGAAAGCCCCGACTACAGCGTAGTCACTCCCGGCTATTTCCACACTCTCAACATTCCGTTTTTGGAGGGCCGTGATTTCCACCAGACGGATAGCGCGGACATGCCCGGCGTGGCGATCATCAACCGCGCGATGGCCCGCGTTTATTGGCCCGGCGAAGACCCCATCGGCAAACGCTTTCAGATTGACGGTACGAACCAATGGCTCCAGATTGTCGGAATCGTAGGAGACATTCATCAGCACAAATTGGGCCAGCCGCCGAAGCCGATGTTTTATGCCCCGTACGCGCAGGATCCCTGGACGTTTTTCACGATTGCCGTTCGCACGCCCGCCAACCCCGCGCAATTGGCGCCGGCCTTGGTCAACGCCGTGCAAAGTGTGGATCACAATCTGCCGGTCTTCGATCTGCGGCGCTTCGACGAAATCCTGGCGGCGTCGGTTTCCCAGCCGCGCTTTCAAATGATTTTGCTCGCGCTCTTTGGCGGCCTGGCGCTCACGCTCGCCGTCATCGGCATCTACGGGGTGATGTCGTACACCGTCGCGCAACGTACCAACGAGATCGGCATTCGCATGGCCCTGGGAGCGCAACCGCGTCACGTGCTGGCTCAGATTTTGTGGCAAGGCGTGCGCCTCGCCGGCTACGGCGCTCTCGTGGGGCTGGTTGCGTCATACTTCGTCACGCGCTTCATGAAGTCCATGCTTTTTGCCGTCAGCCCGCTCGACCTCGGAACATACGCTGCGGTAACCGCGTTGCTCATGGCAGTGACGCTGCTGGCCTGCTACGTTCCAGCGCGCCGCGCGATGCGCGTGGATCCCATGGTTGCGCTGAGGTACGAATGACACGTACAGCAAATTTCGAATGAGCTATCGAAGCAACTAGTCGCGCATCGCGCGCCACAGGGAGACAAATAGTGATCAAGCTGATTGACGTCGAAAAATTCTACGAATCCGGCGCGGGCAAGACGTGGGTGCTCCGCCGCATCAACCTTGAGATCCGCGAAGGCGATTTCATCACCGTGATGGGCCCTTCGGGCGCAGGAAAGTCCACGCTCATGGGCATTATCGGCATGCTCGATGGCGCCTGGAAGGGCGAATATCACCTGCTCGATAACGCGGTGCACAAGCTCGATAATCGCCGCCGCGTCGAACTCCACAAGAAATACATCGGCTTCGTCTTCCAGCAATATCATCTGCTCGATAATCTTACCGTAGCGGAAAATCTCGACCTGCCGCTTTCCTACCGCGACATCAAGAAAACCGAACGCGAAGGCATGGTCGCGGACGTCCTCGATCGCTTCCAGATCGTCGGCAAAAAATCCCTGTTCCCCAATCAGCTCTCCGGGGGCCAGCAGCAACTAGTAGCCGTCGCGCGCGCCGTGATCGGCAAGCCCAAATTGATTCTCGCCGACGAGCCCACCGGCAGCCTTCACTCCAGCCAGGGAAAAATGATCATGGACCTGCTGAAAAAACTGAACGACGACGGCACCACGATCATCCAGGTAACGCACAACGACGCTTGGGCCGCATACGGCAACCGCATCATCCAACTCGCGGACGGTTGGATTGTAGACGGTCAACCCGTAACGGGCGGAGCAGCCGCCGTCAGCCGCTGATCGCGCCCCGGCATGGACCGTATGACGGTGTCCGCTTCCGTTTGCTTTTTATTCGAGCTCGAGCGGCCAGGATGTATCACCTCTCTAGACTGGACACGCAGTGACGAAGCAGTAAAATAGCCCGTCACTCGGCGCTTCTTGGGAGCGAAATGTTATGGGGACCCTTTGGCAAGATCTTCGCTATGGCGCGCGCATGCTGCGCAGAAATCCGGGCTTCGCCACTGTTGCGATTTTGACGCTGGCGATCGGCATTGGCGCGAATGTAGTGATTTTCAGCATCGTGAACGGGGTGCTGTTGAAGCCGCTGCCGTTTCCCGATTCCGATCGCGTCGTCACGATTTGGGAGACAGACGCGAACCGCAACGTAACGCGCGGCACCGCGTCGGCGGCCGAATTTCTAGATTGGCGCGACATGAATCACGTCTTTCAGGATCTCTCTGCCTGGCGCGCGCTGTACTTCACGATTACTGGCAATGGGGAGCCCGAACAGGTGTGGGGCTCGCAAGTGTCGGCGAATTTTTTTCGCATGTTACGCGTAAGTCCGATCCTGGGACGCGACTTCAGCGCGGAAGACGAGCAACCCGGCCATGAGCAGGTGGTCATTTTGAGTCACGGACTGTGGCAGCGCCACTATGGCGGAGATCCGTCCATCATTGGCAAGAGCATTCTCGTAGATGAAAAACCTTTCACCGTGATCGGAATCCTGCCGCGCACGTTTTCTCTCTACGGCACAATTCCGGAGTTCGAAATGTGGAAGCCGTTCGCCTTCACTCGCACGCAACTGGACCGCGAAAATCACGAGCTCGTCGTGTTCGGACGCTTGCGCCACGGCGTCACCATTCCTCAAGCCAACGCCGAGATGGTCACCATTCTCGAACAGCTGAAAAGGCAGTATCCGGGTATTGACCAGAAAAATGGCGTCCGTGTAGTGGGCTTCCACGCCGAACTCGTCAGCACCCTCCGTCCTGGCTTGCTTCTCCTGCTTGCCGCTGTTGCCTTCGTGTTGCTCATCGCCTGTGCCAACGTCGCAAACCTCATGCTCGCGCGTGCCGCCGTTCGCGAGCGCGAAATCGCCATCCGCACCTCGATGGGCGCAGGGCGCCGGCGCATTCTCCGGCAACTCCTCACCGAGAGCGCGTTCCTCTCTCTCATCGGCGCCGTCTTTGGAGTTTTGCTCGCGTATGGTGGGCTGCACGTGCTACGCGCGGCCGTTCCCTCGGGCGGACGGGGACAAGTGCCGCACCCGGAATGGATCGCAATTGACGGCACGGTTCTCGTATTCACGGTCGCGATTGCCTTGCTGGCGGGCATTCTTTTCGGCCTCGCGCCCGCGCTTCAGATTTCGCGCTCACACCTATACGAATCGCTGAAAGAAGGCAGCCGGGGCTCCACCAGCGGTCGCCGCAGCCAGACCGCGCGCTCGGTGCTCGTGGTTTCCGAAGTGGCTTTCTCGCTTATGTTGCTCGTCGGCGCGGGCCTGCTCGTCCGCAGCTTTGTTCTTATGATGGCTGAGCCGCTCGGCTTCAACCCCGAAAACGTCTTGACGGTGCAGATCTTTCTTCCCGAAGCGCATTATTCGCAGCCGGCTAACCTTCAAAATTTCTTCCAGTCGGTTGTCGACCGAGCTGCCGCACTCCCCGGAGTGAAATCAGCCAGTGCCGTGAATTATCTGCCGCTCACGGGCTGGACCGGCTTCTGCGATTTTGATATCGCCGGCAGGGCTAAGCCGCCTTCCGGCGAACATTTCACGGCCCAGTATCGCACCGCCGATTGGCGTTACTTGCGCACCATGGAGATCCCGGTCAAAGAAGGCCGCGATTTCGCATCTTCGGACGGCCCAGATTCGCAAGGCGTCGCGCTGATCAATGAAGCGCTCGCGCATCGTTACTGGCCGAACGAAGACCCCGTCGGCCAGCAGATTCGCTTAGTCTTTCCGGCCCAGCTCCGTCCCTGGGACGCGATCCCGCATCAGGGGCCCGTGACGATCGTCGGAGTTGTGGGCGACACGCGCGATTGGGCTTGGTCCGAACCGAAAATAGCGCAGCTCTATCTACCCGATACGCAAAATCCGTCACGCATCATGCACCTCGCTGTGCGTTCGAGCGGTGATCCCACTCAGCTTACTTCCGCCGTTCGGCACGCAGTGGAAAGCGTAGACCCCAATCAGCCGGTCACCGACGTCAAGACGATGGAAGATTATTTGGCAGCGGTGATGGCGCAACGCCGCGTGAATATGACGCTTCTCGCGTTTTTCGCCGTCGTCGCCGCGCTGTTAGCTGCGATTGGAATTTACGGTGTGATGGGCTATGCCGTCACGCAACGCTCGCACGAAATCGGCATCCGCATGGCCCTGGGCGCGGAACCTGGCGACGTCTTGCGCATGATCGTTGGCGACGGGATGAAGCTGACCGTGATGGGCTTGTCGATCGGACTTCTTGGATCTCTATTGGTCATGAAATATCTCGAAAGTCAGCTCTATGGCATTAAAGCCCGCGATCCTCTCACTTTCGTCGGCGTTGCGGTTGGCCTGGCGATCGTCGCGCTGGCCGCTTGTTACTTTCCAGCGCGCCGCGCCACCAAAGTGGATCCGTTGGTAGCACTACGCTATGAGTGAGGGAAAAAATGAATTACGCGTCCGATACATTTCCGAACGAGATCAGAAGTAAAATTCAGGGAGATACTTTTCGCGCCATGACTCCAACCAATCAACCACGCACTCGCATTCTTGTCGCCGACGACCAGCCGGACATCCGCGAAGCCCTGCGTCTGCTGCTGAAAGGCGAGGGCTTTGAGACCGAAACGGTCGCCTCGCCTGCCGCCGTGATGTCCGCGCTCGAAGCGCGCGAATTTGACGCGCTGCTGATGGACCTGAATTACGCGCGCGACACCACCTCCGGCCAGGAAGGCCTCGACCTCCTTTCCAATATTCGCGCGAAAGACAGTACGCTCACCATCATCGTCATGACCGCGTGGGGCAGCCTCGAACTCGCCGTCGAAGCCATGCGCCGCGGCGCCAAAGATTTCGTGCAGAAGCCCTGGGAGAATGCACGCCTGCTCGCGATCCTCAAAACGCAGATCGAATTGTCGCAAGCCCTCCGCAAGAGCCAACGCCTCGAAGCTGAAAATCGTCTACTGCGCGCCGATGGCCGCCCGGTAATGATTGCGGAATCAGCTGCGATGCGTCCGGTGATGGACTTGATCGCCCGCGTCGGCCCGTCCGATGCCAACGTCTTGATCACCGGCGAGCACGGCACCGGCAAAGAAGTCGTCGCGCGCACTCTTTACGCGCTTTCCCCGCGCTCGGGACGGCCGCTGGTCACCGTAAATGCAGGAGGCCTGCCCGAAGGCGTCTTCGAAAGCGAATTGTTCGGCCACGTGAAGGGCGCGTTCACCGACGCCAAGTCCGATCGCGTGGGCCGCTTCGAGCTCGCCGATGGCGGCACGCTCTTCCTCGACGAAATCGCCAACGTGCCGATGAACTTGCAAGCCAAACTGCTCCGCGCGCTGGAAACCGGCGAACTGGAACGTGTGGGCTCTTCAACCACGCGCCGCGTGGATGTCCGCATCATCTCCGCCACCAACGCGGAAGTGCAGACCGAAGTAACCGCGGGCCGCTTCCGCGAAGATTTGCTTTTCCGGCTGAACACGATTGAAATCCATCTGCCCGCGTTGCGCGAACGCAAGGAAGATATCCCCCTGCTAGCTCATCATTTTCTGCGCCAGTCGGCGCAGCGCTATCGCAAGCATCTTGAAGGATTCGAGCCGGTGGCGCTGCAGGTCCTGCTCGATCATCCCTGGCCCGGAAATATTCGCGAGCTCGATCACTCCGTCGAGCGCGCCGTGCTTATGGCGGAGGGATCCGCCGTGCGCGCCAGCGACCTGGGACTGCGTCCCGCGCGCGAGGCTTCTTTGCGGCTCGATGAAATGAGCATCGAAGACGTCGAGCGCGTCTTGATTCAGAAAGCACTCGCGCGCTTCGGCGGCAACGTCAGCCATGCCAGCAAAGCTCTCGGCCTCAGCCGCAGCGCGCTCTATCGCCGCCTGCAAAAATATAGCCTTTGAGCCCTCTTCTCTACGAGCGCCGGATTCTACTTCTGGCCCTGGCCGCGGGGCTGGGCGGCACGGCCGTTGCGCTGATACTTTTGTGGACCGGCAATTTCTCTCCGAAGCTGCAGTGGACGCTCACGGTCGTGATGGTGATCGCCTGGCTCAGTTTTGCGTTCTCCGCGCAAAGCCGCGTCATGTTCCCTCTTCGCACCCTCTCGAATCTTCTCGCCGCTTTGCGCGAAGGAGATTTTTCCATCCGCGCCCGCGGCGCCAATCGTGAAGACGTCCTCGGCGAAGTTCTCTGGGAAGTGAACGCGCTCGGCGAGACGCTGCGCAAACAAAGGCTGGGCGCTCTCGAAGCCACCGCGCTGCTTCGCAAAGTAATGGAGGAAATTGACGTCGCGGTCTTCGCGTTCGATGGCGCTGGCCGCCTGCGCCTGGTGAATCGGGCCGGCGAACGCATCCTCAGCCAACCGGAAGAGCGCCTTCTCGGCCGCACTGCCCGAGACTTGGCTCTCTCGGAATGTCTCGAAGGCGAAACACCGCGCATCGCGCAGATCGCCTTCCCCGGGAAATCCGGACGCTGGGAAATCCACCGCGGTAGTTTTCGCGAAGGCGGCTTGCCACATCAGCTTCTCGTCATCACCGATTTAAGCCGCGCACTGCGCGATGAAGAACGCCAGGCATGGCAGCGGCTCATCCGCGTTCTCGGTCACGAGCTCAATAATTCTCTCGCGCCCATCAAATCGGTCGCCGAAAATCTGGGCAGCGTTCTTGGACGCAAGGATCGCGCCGACGATTGGCAGGAAGACATGCGCAGCGGCCTCAACGTGATCGCCGCCCGCACCGATGGCCTCGCGCGTTTCATGAACGCCTACGCGCGCCTCGCCAAGCTGCCACCGCCGGCCTTTCGCACTGTGGATGTGGGAGTGTGGATTCGGCGCGTTGTCGGTCTTGAACCTCGTCTTCCGGTGAAGCTCGAGGCGGGCCCCGAGACCCAAATTCAAGCCGATCCCGATCAGCTCGAGCAGCTTTTGATCAATCTTCTGCATAACGCAGTGGATGCCGCGCTGGAAACGGGCGGTGGCGTCCGCGTCGGATGGGAACGCGAGAACGGGAGCATCGAAGTTTGGGTGCAGGACGACGGCCCGGGCATTCCCAGCGCCGCGAACCTTTTCGTCCCCTTTTTCACCACCAAGCAGGGAGGCTCGGGGATCGGCTTGGTCCTCAGCCGGCAAATTGCCGAAGCGCACGGCGGTTCGCTCACACTTGAAAATCGCAAAACGGAGAGAGGTTCGGAAGCCCGCCTACGCCTGCCGCTCAATAACTAGCCGCGCTTAAGCGAGTGCTTCCAGTTCGCCGATGCGCTACTGAGACTCCAGAGTTCTTTGCTGAGCGCTTGCATCTTCGCCGAAGTGCGCGACAGCGCGGCGGGCGAAGCCCGAGCTCTAGAAGCCCGTTGTCGTGGTGAGGGTGTTCTCGCAAAAAAAAACGGCGGTTGGATGGCCTCCAACCGCCGGATAATTCGGGGGAAACTGGGAGTTACTGCTGTTGTTGCTGTTGCGGCTGCTGCGGATCCTTCTTCGCTAAATCCGCTTTCGCCGGGTCCGCCGAGACGCCCGAACCAGGCTTCTCATAGCGCGTGAGGAACGGCATGAATGGTGTGACTTCAAAAGGCATTTTCTCGCGCGCCGAAAGCAACGGCACGGGCTTGGCCTTCACCAGCTCGACATGATCATTCCAGGGGTCGAGCTTGATGCGAGCGCCCACGGGAAGTGCCGAGATCTGG
Organism: uncultured Acidobacteriota bacterium; assembly: GCA_963740695.1. Taxonomy (GTDB): domain Bacteria; phylum Acidobacteriota; class Terriglobia; order Acidiferrales; family UBA7541; genus Palsa-295. The sequence continues at coordinate 68,688 of CAVUFU010000012.1, read as the reverse complement.
TCGATTTTGTTGGGATCCAGGGTCGGAGCCGAACCCAAAAGTCCCGAGCTCAAATACACGCGATTCCCCAAGTGCGGATTGATCAGAGCCGGCAGGTTCTTCGACTCAGCGTCAAGCTGCTTTAGGAAAAGGCCGGCGGTGCCCAGCTTGTCTTTGTACGGCGAATTTTTCAGCAGCTGCAACGCTTTTTCGTTCGCCATCTGCACTTGTGCGGGGCTGTCCTTGAACGAAAAGTGCGATAGCGCTTCGGTCGTCGTCACGTTCGTCGTGTCGTTGAATCCCCACTGATCCGTGGACGGCTTGGTCACGATAATGTCTGCCAATTCCTGCGCCAGCATCGTCGCCAGGCTCGCTTCGTCTGGCAGCACATCGAGCAAACCGCGGCTCAGCACGATGGTATGGCCGATCGAGAACATTTCCAGCGTGCCGGTCAAAAGCACCCGGCAGTGAACTTCGGGTTCGACATCGAGGTTGTTGGTAACCTCCAGGTTATTCACCACCGTTTCCATCACTTTATCCACGGCTCCCGGAGGCGCTAGCAAGCCGATGCGCTGCAGGCGGTCCAGCACGTTTATTTCAGCCGCGTGTTGCCATTCGCGCTCGGCTTCGATGGGCGACTTGTCGGTTTGCTTCACCGCCGTGTCATCCTGGAAATTCTGAGCCTCGATGCTCATCTCGGTGAATTCTTCCTGGCGGCCCACGTTCTTCAGGTTGTATCCCCACAGGCGTGTTTGCGACTTGAAGCGAATATCTCCACCCAGAAAATCCTTCAAATCCGATTCCTGGCTATAAATGTACGCGGGCAGCCACAAGCCAGGTTGTACGTTCAAGCGCCAGCTGTCGAAGTGCAGGTTGAATCCGTTGATACCCGCAATCGGCGTATAAACACCATTGAATCGCACAATTGTGAAACCCTGGTCCTCGGCCCAGATGCGGCCCTTGAATCGTCCCTTGCCCGATTTGGGAAGCGGCGTCACGTCGAATACGGCGCAGCGCACTTCGCCCAGGAATTCGCGCCGCACGTAATCGAATTGGTAGTGCTGGCGGTCGAATCCGTTGGTGTCAATGTAAATCATCTGCAGAAAACCTTCGGGCACGTACGACGAAGTGAAGAAGCCGCTCATGTGCGAGAGGGGGTTGAATTGATCGAACTTGCCCTTTCGCGGATGCAGCATCGAGTTGTCCACGATTCCCTTCGAAAGGTCGGCCTGACCCAGGAAATAATGATCCTTCACCGGGATCGCGCCCATTTCCTTGTCCGCTTTCATATCCTGAATGTACGTCTCGATAAGCGGACTGAATCGCCGGATCGTCGCCACTTCATCGTGTTCGCGGGCGATTAGGCGATCGATCGCTTGATCAACCGTTACTACCGGCGCGGCAGTAGATGTCCCAGCTTGCGGCTGCGTCTGATCCGCGGTCTGGGTGGTTTGTGCGGAAACCGTCCCAGCCAATGTGGCGGCCAGAATAAACGCAAAGCAAATACTCTTGCACGTGCGCATCTCCATTCCCCTTTCAGTCCGCCAAGCTGAATACGATGTGGACGATGGCGGTCGAATCCACTGGTTGGCCGTCCTGTTGTGCTGGTCTAAAGCGAATTTGCCGGGCTGCGTTTTGGGCAGCTTCATCCAGACCGTGCCCTAGCCCTTGTACTACCCGCAATACCTTTACGTCTCCCGAGGCGGTAAACACCACTTGCAACAGCACTTCGCCTTCGATCTTTTTGGCGCGTCCCTCTTCCGAATACGTCGGCGTCGGAATCACGAGGATATCCAGTTTCTTCAGGCTCGGCTGTGCCGAGGTCTGCCTCACCTTCGGTGCCGCAACCACCGCACTCTCATCGCCGAAACCGCCTTGCTGCACGGTGCCATGCGGTGCGCCGCCGGTGCTGCCTACTGCAACGCCGTTACCAAAGCCGGTGCTCGCGATTACGCCCTTCGCGCCTTTCGCTCCGCCCGTGCCATTTCCATTTCCCGGTCCCGTCGGCATGTCGTACCCGCCAAGCACGTTCACGTTCGCGGCGTGGCCGGTGCGGGAGTTGGCCGGCAAACCGTTCGGGTCACCGAACCCGCCCGTCTGCACTGCCTCTCGAGGCTTCTTTAGGGTAGGAATCGCGGAGCTGCCCATGGACATCGGCGGCGTGGGATCAGGGAACGCCTTCGCCACTTCGGCCATATCCGGCGCCGGAACGTTCTTCCGCGCGGTCCTCACCACAGGCGCCGTAGCCACAGGCGCGTAAATCTTCGGCTTGGGCAATTCCACCACCGGCGTTGGCGTCGGCGTCGGTTTGGGTGCTACTTTCACCACTTCGCGCTTGATCGGCGCAGCCTTCACAGGCTGCACCGGCTGCGGCTTCCAGGCTACGATCGGCGGCGCCTCAATCGGAGTGGTCCAATATCGCTGCACAATATTGAGCTTTTGCGGCATCAGCAGCGGAATTATCACCAAGGCCGCCACCGCAACCACTTGCAACCCAAATCCAGCGCTGAAGAGATCCCAACGGGGTTGCGCCTCCGGGAGCAGCGATGCGTTGAAGACAGCTCGATTTGTAATCCGCGCCATGACGATCACCAGATTCCTTGTTCCGAAATTAGGATGCGTTTAGACAGAAATACGGCTGACTGTAATTTAGTACTAGAACGAAGGGCTGGGGAGAATAGGACTCGAGTACCATTCTACCCCCAGTCGTGCTGAAAGCGATAACCCAAGCCGTGGGGCTTGGTGGGAAGTTAGCCCTTCGGTCCGTTGCGACCCAAGTGCCGAACACCGCGCCTGCTCCTATTCTTGGATTTTAACCCGACTGGGCTGGGTCAGTTGCGGATTTTAATCCTTCGATGTGACGTAAACGGGGGCACGGCCTCGGTGTCGGCCGTGTCCCCGTTCACGGGCTCCGTGCGTGCTGAACTACTACTCCTGACTGCTTTTATTACGGTTCCACCACCGAATAGCGCGTCACGCCGCCATGGTTCACCAGCAACAGGACAGACTGTTGCTTCCCGATACCGGCCATCGCCTGCCGGTAGTCGTTCACGTTGCTTATCGGCTTGTGATTGATTTCCTGTATCACGTCGCCGTTGGTGAGCGCCGAGGCAGCCGGGCTCGATGGATCCACCGAAGTGACCACCACTCCGTGGGTTCCCTCCGGTACGTTGATTTGCTGGGCAATGTCCGGCGTGAGATCCTGAACTTCCACTCCCTGGAGTCCGCCACCCTCGCCCTGATCGCTGTTGTTCTCGGCCGTGGCCTTCTCCGGCAGTTCGCCAAGCGTTACGTTGAAGTCTTGCACTTTGCCATCGCGCCAGACCGCCAACTTCACGTTGGTGCCCGGAGCCATCTGCGAAATGTTGAGCCTCAAATCGTTGGCGCTATCCACCGCTTCGCCGTCGAGTTTGATGATCACATCGCCTTTCTTTAATCCTGCCCGCCCTCCCGGTGTATTCGCGGTTACATCACCAATCAGCACGCCACCGCTCTGGTTGAAGTTGAAGGCCTTGGCGATTTCCGGCGTCACGTCCTGGATGTACACGCCCAGATAGCCGCGCACAACCTTGCCGTGTTCCAGAATCTGGTCCATCACCGGCTTCACCATGCTCATCGGAATCGCGAAGCCCACGCCTTCATTGCCGCCCGAACCGTGCGACAGGATCGCGGTGTTGATGCCCACCAGGTTGCCGTGGATATCAATCATCGCCCCGCCCGAATTACCGGGATTAATCGCCGCGTCGGTCTGAATGAAGTTTTCGTAATCCTCAATGCCCAATTGCCCGCGGCCCGTCGCGCTCACAATACCCATCGTGGCCGTCTCGCCGATCCCAAACGGATCGCCAATGGCGAAAATCAAATCACCCACCTGCAGCTGCCGGGAATCGCCCAGCGGCAGAGTCGGCAAATCCTTCGCCTGAATCTTCAGCACGGCGATATCGGACTTGGGATCCGCGCCCACCAGCTTCGCCTGAAATTCACGCTTGTCGCTGAGCTGCACCTTGATATCCGTCGCTCCGTCAATCACGTGATTGTTCGTCAGAATCGTTCCATCCTGCGTGATGATCACTCCCGAACCCAAAGCTTGTTCCCGCTCCGCGTGCGGCGTGCCTCCGCCGAATTGATTGCCGAAAAACTGGCGGAAAAATGGATCGTTGAAAAATGGCGACATCTGGTTGGCCTGCGGCTTCACCAATTTCGACGTGCGGATGTTCACCACTGCCGGAAGCGCCGGCTTGATCACCGCCGAAAATCCGTTCGCGAAATTTCCCAAACTCACCGGCAGCGCATTTTGCGCGATGGCGATGGGTTCGCGCGGAGAACCAAACACCGTGTGGTCCGCCCAATTCCTGAATCCCTGCGAGAGGAGGGCGCCTCCCGCAAATGCCGCCAGCACCACCACTGTGGCGATCCAGCGGCGAATCTTGATGCTACTGCTTTCCATGGCTATCTCTCCTTAATCCACTTTAAGTTCGTTTGTATCGCTGGGGCGCGCTACGTTGGCGCTGCGGCGATTATGATATTGGACGTACCTTGAGGCAATTAGTGTTTCGCAGCTCTTGCGGAGTCGCGTTCGTGCTTCCCTGTATATAGATGCAACAAATGCAGTTGGGGTTTACGCCTAAATTTATTATAACCTTGCTCCCTTTCTCGATCTTCTGCATCACGCGGTATTCCGCGATTCGCCGCTTCCACCATAAAGAAAAACTTGGGAAGAACGCAATACCGTCCTATCCTTACTCTCTTGCATTTGCAAATCGCAATAAATCGAAAGGGGTCTTCCGCATGACTCGCAAACCATTAGCGTTCTTGTGTGCCGCGATGTGTCTCTTTATCTTCGCGCTACCAGCCAGCTCATCACCCGGCGCCGCAAATCAAGCTGCCGCCACCACCGACGATGGCACCTTAAAAGCGCTCACCGCCGTTGCCGGCGCCGGCACCATCGAGACGCACACTTACGAATACCTCGAAGAACTCAGTGACGACATCGGCGCCCGTGTTACCGGCTCGCCCGAAGCCGCCCAAGCCATCGCTTGGGGCGTGGACAAAATGAAATCCATCGGCCTTGATAATGTCCACACCGAGCCCTGGAAAATCTCGCACGGCTGGACCCGCATCTCCGCCGACGCCGAACTCGTCGCTCCTATTCACCGCAGGCTGATGGTTGATGCCATGGGCTGGGTCGGTTCCACGCCCGCAGGCGGAGTCGAGGCCGAAGTCGTCCCGGTGAACAACTATCAACTGGACGACGAACTGAAAAATAATTCCGCGAACTGGCGCGGCAAAATCCTTCTAATCGTCCAGAAGGGAGATCCGCCAAAAGATCGCATGGCCGCCTTCGCAAAGTTCGGCGGATTCCTGAAAGCCGCGCACCAAGCCGGCGCGGTCGCCATCATCGGCGGCCAGGGCGGCCGCAAAGCCGCGGGCATGCACCTCACCCACACCGGCGCGCTCGGCTTCGACGCCTACTACGACATCCCCGTCGTCAGCATGGCCGCGGAAGATCAGGAACAGCTCGAGCGCTATCTCGATCGCGGCAAAAGCGTACGCCTGAAAATGAATGTCCAGAACCGCGTCACCGACGGCCCCGTGGATAGCGCCAACGTGGTCGGCGAAATCCGCGGCACGGAAAATCCGGACCAAGTCATCGTCGTGGGCGGCCACCTCGATTCCTGGGATCTCGCGTCCGGTTCAACCGACAACGGTTGCGGAGCCACCGTGACTCTAGGCGCCGCCGAAGCCATCATCAAATCCGGATTCAAGCCCCGCCGCACCATCCGCTTCATCCTTTTCACCGGTGAAGAACAAGGCCTCCTCGGTTCGCTCGCTTATGTGCAAGCTCATCAGAGCGACATGTCCAACTACGTCGCGGCTCTGATCCTCGATTTCGGCCAAGGCCCAGTCACCGGCTTCCAGATGGGCGGCCACGACGATCTGATTCCCGTAGTACAGAAATTCGCCGCTTCTCTGCAAGCCTTCGGCGATCTAAAAGTAGACAACGAAGTTGAATTCGGCACCGATACCGGCCCGTTCACTCTCGCTGGCCTCCCGGCGATCAATCTCAATCAGGATTCACCGGATTACAAATACACGCATCACTCTCCCGTGGATACGCTCGATAAAGTGCAGCCGGACATCCTCGATCGCAACGCCACCGTGATGGCTCTCGCCGCCTTCTGGATCGCCGATCGCCCCGAGCGCCTGGCCAGTCCATGGCCGCAAGAAAAAACCGCGAAAATGCTAATTGATCACCACGAGGATGCAGTACTGAAAGCCTTCGGCCTCTGGCCCTTCGGTAATATGGGCACAGAACCAGAAAAGCAGTAGCGAAGCAGCACGTTAATCGCAAAGCGGGACGTAGGGGCGCGGCATGCCCCGTCGGCGAGATCGTCACGACAGTTCAGGGCGTGCGGCGGCTTGCCGCCGCCTTGGTTTAGGGCGAGGCTTGCCTCGCCTGCCGTTGCGTTTGCGTGGCCGTGAGCTGCGCCGTGCCCTCAACTAATCAATCGCGCAATAAAAAACGCCGCAGCCGCGGCTAATCCGCCCACTAGCACCGTCTGCATCCCGCCGCGCAAAGGCTTCACGCCGGTGAAGTGTCCCTTGATTCCGCCAAAAATAAAAAGCGCGAGCAGCGTCACAACCACCGACCAAATCAGCGCCGTGTGTATATCGCGATGAATCAAAATGTACGGCGCGAGCGGTATCAATCCTCCGGCGATGTAAGACGCCGCAATCGTCCCAGCGCTGCGCCCCGCGCGAGCCGGGTCCGGCTGCTCCAGTCCCAGCTCAAACCGCATCATGAAATCCACCCACTTCTTCTGATCTGCCGTGATCGTCTTCACAATCGGCGCCATCTGCGGTTCCGAAAGCCCGTAGTCGCGGAAAACTTTCGCCACTTCTTCAGTCTCAATCTCCGGCAATTCCAGCGTCTCGCGATATTCCCTGTCTAGCTCGGACGCGTAATGCTCCGTATCCGTCTTCGCCGCCAGATAGCCGCCCAGTCCCATCGCAATCGAACCCGCCGCAATTTCCGCCAAACCCGCCGTAACCACGATCGCCGTCGAAGCCACCGCTCCAGTAAGCCCCGCAGCCAGCGCGAAAGGAACCGTCAACCCATCCGACATTCCAATCACGATGTCGCGCACCGCCGCCGTCGCGGTGAAGTGTTTCTCCACATGTTCGGTAGCTGGCATCCTCGCGTCCCTCCGCTCATCCAATGCGCCGGCGCTAAATTTTCGCTGCCCTTGCGCCTCTTCCCCGGCAGGCGCGTATAATTATGGGGCAGGAAAGGAAAATCAGGAGGCTTATAATGACCGCAACTTCTGGACAAGGAGCCGCACCGCAGATGACTTTCACATTGCCACCTTTGCCTTATTCGTTCGACGCTCTCGAACCTCACATTGACGCGAAAACGATGGAAATCCATCACGACAAGCATCACGGCGCCTACGTAACCAATCTCAATAAAGCCCTCGAAGGCCACGCCGATCTTCAGAAACTTTCCGTCGAGGAACTTTTGGCGCAGATCAACAAAGTTCCCGAAGACATCCGCACGGCCGTGCGCAATAACGGCGGCGGGCACATGAACCATTCCATGTTCTGGAAGATCATGAAAAAGGGCGGAGGCGGCGAACCCGGCGGCGAACTCGGAAAAGCGATTGCTGCTTCATTCGGCAGCTTTGCCGACTTCAAAACCAAGATCAATGACGCCGCCACCAAGCGCTTCGGTTCCGGCTGGGCCTGGCTCCTGTTCCGCGATGGAAAGCTCGCCATTGAATCCACAGCGAATCAGGACAATCCCATCATCGACGGCGGCAAAGCGTTCTTCGGTGTGGACGTTTGGGAACACGCCTACTACTTGAAGTATCAAAACCGCCGCCCGGACTATCTAGCCGCCTGGTGGAACACAATCAATTGGCCTCAGGTGGAAGAGAATTTCGCCCACGCCAAGAAGTAGGCCGAACTAGAACATCACGAAGACCGTGGTTTTGTAGGGGCGGGCCTCAGACCCGCCCCTTTTCGTGTCGGCGCGCCTTCATCAGAGAGAGTTCCCCGTTAGCCCCCCGGCCACAACCGGTGCTCCAGCGCCAGAATCGCAATCGCCGCCAGCGTCGTAATAAATGTAACGATCAAACCCACGCGCGCGAATTCCCAGAACGTAATCTTCACTTTCTTCCCAGCCTGCTGCAGCACAATCAAATTCGCCACCGAACTGAACGGCGTCGCGTTCCCCGCCAGAGTGCTCGTGCAGGCCACAGCTAGCCAAATGTAATGCGTGTTGGGAAAGGACGGCACCACCGACCGGAACAGAATCACTGCCGGCAAGTTGCTCACCAGATTCGAAAGCACCAGCATTACGCCGCTCACCGCGAACAACTGAGAAACCATGCTGCCTTGCAAGCCCGTTCGGAAAAACCCGATCACGTGCTCGATCGCCCCCGATGCTTCGAATCCCTTGATCACCACGAAGAGCGACGCAAAAAACAGCAGCAACTCCCAATCCAGACGATGGTAGATATTCTGAGATCTCACTCGCCCGATAATCAGGATGAACGCGCCCACCGAAATCGCCACCAGTGGAAACGAGTAACCCAAAATCCACAACACGATCACCAGCGCCGCTGCCAAACAACATTTCACCAGCAGCGTGCGTTCCACCTTCACCGGCACGGCTCGCGCCTGGCGCTTCAGTGCGTGGTGCAGCAGCGCGCGCCGGAAAAAAAGCGAAAGCACCGCAACATTAATAATCATCCCCACGATGGATACCGGCGCCAGGTGCCCCAGAAATCCCAAAAATGAAAAGTGCGCCGACACTCCAATCACGGCATTTTGAGGATTGCCCGTAACCGACATCACCGACCCGATATTCGCCGAAGTCGCCACCGCAATCAGGTAAGGAACCGGCGGAACCTCCAGCCGCTCCGTCACCACCAGCACAATCGGCGTGAAAACCAGGCAAATTGTATCGTTCACGAAAAATGCCGCCAGCACGCCTGATGTGAATATCACCAGCACCAGCAATTGCCAGCGCGTCCGCGCAACGGACGCCACATGCACCGCAATCCAATCGAAAAATCCCGAAATCTGAAAATGCGCCACCAGAATCATGATCCCCAGCAAGAAGATCAGTGTGTCCCAGTTGATGGCCTGGTACGCCTCGGCCAGCGGCACAGCTCCCACCAGCACCATTGCCACCGCGCCGCAAAACGCCGCGGCCGTGCGGTCCAGGTGGCTGCCCCGCCCGCTTTCCACCGCAATCAAAATGTAAGTAGCGAGAAAAATCGCGGTGGGAATCCAATGATTCTGCGCGAGCGTTGAACTCAATTGCGTCATATTCGGAAGTGCAAACCTCCAGGCTGCAAGCACCTGAGCTTAACTTGCCCGGAAGGTTTAACGAAAGCAGGGATTGTGGAGCGCTCAAATCTCTTTGCAAGAAACTAATGCATCTCCAAGATATCTCCGTGCCCTCAACGCTTTTCTCTGTGCCCTCTGTGTTAAATCTGTTGACGTCGGTTCCTACTCCGTCCCAAGGAACGCGAATCGCAACAAAAAAATCACGCTCAAAACCCAAATCAAAGGGCTGATGTCGCGATACTTCCCAGTTCCCACCTTGATGCACGTGAAGGACAGCAAGCCCAAACTCAACCCGGTTGCGATGCTGAACGTCAGCGGCGTCGCCACCAAAGTAAGAAACGCCGGAAACGCCTCGCTAAAATCGTCCCACTGGATCTTAGCCAGCGACCCGCACATCAGCGCTCCAACCAGGATCAACGCTGGCGCCGTCGCATAAGACGGAATCGCCGCCACCAAAGGCGCGCAAAACATCGCCATAACAAATAATCCCGCAATCACAAGATTGCCGAGTCCCGTGCGCGCCCCCGCCGCAACTCCCGCCGCGCTTTCGATATAGCTCGTCACCGTGGACGTCCCGGCGAGCGCGCCGACAATCGTCCCAAACGCGTCCGCCAGCAAAGCCCGGCTCGCGCGCGGCAATTTCCCGTCGCGCATGAACCCACCTTGCTCGCACACGCCCACCAGCGTCCCGACGTTGTCGAAAAGATCCACAAAGAAAAACACGAACACCAACTCGCCTAGTCCCAACTTCGCAGCCGAACGCAAATCCAGCTTGAAAAGCGTTCCCGCTGGATGCGGCCACGAAAAAAAATGCGCTGGCCAGTGGCTCACGCCCACCGGGATTCCTGCAATCGTGATTGCCACAATTCCCAGCAAAATGGCGCTGCCCACTCGCCGCACCATCAAAATCGCAATCAGGAGCAATCCTGCCGCAGCCAGCAGCACCTGCGGGTCGGAAGTCTTTCCAAACGCGACAAACGTCGCCGGATTCCCCACGATAATCTTGGCGTTGCGCAAACCCACAAACGCGATGAAAAGTCCGATGCCGCCCGCAGTTCCGTGCTTCAGGCAATCCGGAATGCCGTTCACGATGTGCTCGCGCACATTCGTCAGCGTCAGCAGCAAAAACAGCACGCCGGACAGGAACACCACGCCCAGAGCCGTCTGCCACGGCACTCCCCGCCCCAACACGATCGAATACGTGAAATAAGCATTCAGCGACATTCCCGGCGCCAGCGCGATCGGATAATTCGCCCACAGCCCCATCACCAACGTCGCCAACGCCGCCGAAATGCAAGTCGCGAACAAAACTCCTTCCACCGGCATCCCCGCCTCGGAAAGAATCCGCGGGTTCACCACCACCACGTACGCCATAGTCATAAACGTGGTGAGCCCCGCGAGCAGCTCGCGCCGCACCGTAGTCTGATTTTCGGCAAGGTGAAACACGCGCTCCAGCAACCGCCGCCTCCGCTAAAAATGCGCCACTATAGGCCGCCCATACTGGGCAGTCAACGCAAGAAACGCGCGCGACAGACACCCGCGCCAAGCGCGCTGTCGCAAGGGACGGCTACTTCCGTCAGGCTGCGTTTCCAGCATTGATTACGAAATGCTTTTGGAAAAGCTTCTTGGCGCGTCTTTCTCCCTCCTCGGTCATGATTACTGACTTTGCCTTGCTCTTCGGGTCCGAGATGTACCCTTTTTCGTGCAGACGATCCATCGCCTCCCAATCTTGGCCTTTCCATGCTCGCCAGCCAGACTTGTCCTTGAACATCGTCAAGTACAACAGTGCCAGAATCGTCTCATCTACTTTGTTCTCGTCATATTTCATAGCGGACCTCGCTTGTTCTTGCGTCTCATTTGTGGTGAAGTTCCAGACTCAAGATCGCGACGCAAGGAATCAGAATGAATTTACTCCGCGCGACGCGACCCATCAATTGGCGAGCGCTTTTGGCCTTTTTGCTCGCATTTTCCGCGCCAGCACTCACGACCTGCACCACCTTTCTGAAGTCCAGCGAAAAGGCCCAGCAGCAATGGGAACTCGAGCGCCGCTTCACCGCGTTTGAATCCGGCTTCTGACTTCTCGACGTAAAATTCCGGCGATACGCTCAGCGGGCAGAGATAAACGCAGTTAGAATGCTGGCGATGCCAGCCACCGCACTCGGTCCGGTGCAAACTCTTCGCGACGCCATCGCGCGCGGAGAAATCACGCCTCGTGGGGCGGCCGAGCAGGCGCTCGCGCGCGCCAATCGCAACGCCAGCCGCAACGTCTATCTCTCGCTGGACGCAGATGCCGTGCTGCGCGAAGCCGAAGCGCTGCCGCGCAAATTTGGATCCGGCGCGAAGCCGCCGCTCTACGGCTTGCCGGTCGCGCTCAAAGATTGTTTCGATCTGGCCGGCTACCCCACCAGCGCCGGCTCGCGTTTCTATGCCGCACACAGCGGCGTCGCGCGCGAAGATTCCGGCGTCGCCGGACGCCTGCGCGCGCTGGGGGCGATCATCATCGGCAAGACGCATCTGCATCAACTCGCGTACGGGATCACGGGGGAGAATCCTGACTACGGCGATTGCGTGCAGCCCGCAAACGCGCGGCTGCTGACCGGCGGCTCTTCGAGCGGATCGGCGGCGAGCGTCCAGGAGGGTTCTGTGGTCGCGGCGATCGGCACGGACACTGGCGGCTCGGTGCGCGCGCCCGCGGCGTTGTGCGGACTCGCGGGCTATCGCGCTTCGATTGAGCTGGCGCATCAACTCGGACTGTGGCGCGGCGGGATGCCGCTGGCGCCTTCGTTTGACACGCTGGGATGGTTGTTCCGCGATTTGCGCGATGGGCCGTTGCTCGCGTCCGCGCTTTTCGATCTCAGCGTGCCGCCTGCGGTGGATATGAATGTCCGCATTGGCTGCGTGGCTGATGAGTTTTTGCGTGACTGCGAACCGGTGGTGCTGGCGGGCCTCGGACACTGGCGGGAAAAGCTGAAAGATTCCGGCGCGCGAATCACGCCAGTGGATACGGCGTTCTGGGAAGACGCGATGTCCATCTTCGCGCCGATTCAGGCTAGCGAAGCGGGGGCTTATCACGCGGCGAATAGCGGCGGGGATTTTTCGCATTTTGAAAAATCCATCGCCGAGCGCCTGGCGTGGGGACTCTCCATCCCCGCCGAAGAAATTCATCGGTTGCGCGGGCTGCACGCGGTGTTTCGCGAGCGCGTCGATGGTCTCTTGCGCGACCATGATTTTCTGAGCGCGCCTTGTTCGCCCGTCGCGCAACTCGTCGCGGGCGCCGACCACAGCCAGGCGCGGCGCACGATCTTGCGTTACACCTCGCCGCTGAGTCTGGCGGGCGTTCCGATCGTCACGCTGCCGGCCGCGGGCGGCGCCGGCGTGCAACTGATCGCGGCGCGCGGCGATGACGCCCGCTTGCTGGCCTGCGCCGCGCAACTTTCTTAAGGTCACCCTCGTAAAATCCTGCGACGCAACCCCGTCGAAGCGAGCGCGACGCTCATACACTTATGCGGCGGTCGCGCGGCCATCGCGGCTTGACTCATTGCGGTGTATCCAACGGATGCGCGCTCTTCTCGTAAAATTCCTTTTGCAATTTCAGGCTCTCGTCGTCGGCTTTCACCGCGCGAAGCGCTTCGATGATCGCGGCCACCCATGCTTTCATGTCCGCTTGGCCGTAGGCGAGCGTGGCCGCGGAACCGTCTCCGGCGTAATGATTCGGAAAGCGCGCGTACCACCAGATGCCGGTATAGACGTCATCCGGGAGATGCACGCGATTCTGGTCCGCGCCCGATTCGCTGGCCGCGCGGTCCTGGTGCACCAGGTCCGGGCGCGACACCATCGTCCGCGCCGTTTCTGTTTCGCCCGCGTGCATATCCAGCGTGGTTTTCTTGGCCGGGCCGCCCGCCGGAATTTCGTGTCCCCACTGGACGTACACCACGTAGTCGTGCGGCTTATCGAGTTGCGCCTGCGCGAAAAAAGGCAGCAGGTGTTCGTTGCCGCCGTGCCCGTTGACGATCAGGATTTTCTTGCAGCCGTTGCGCGCCATTTCGTCGGTGGTTTCCTGCAGCAAACGCATCTGCAGGTCCGCGCTGTAGGCGATCGTTCCCGGCTCGTGCTTCGCTTCGAAAATTTGGCCGAAATAATATTCGGGGAACACTACGGCGTATTCATCGGCTGCCGCCGCGAGCGAGGCGAAACGCACGTTGATCAAATCCGTCCCCAGCGGCAGCTGCGGCCCGTGCTTTTCCAGGATGCCGAAGGGCAGGATGCAAGTCCCGCCGGAAAGGACGATGGCCGAATGAAAATCCGCTGCGGTCAGTTCTTCCCAGTGCGTGGATAAATGGCTGGAAGAGGAAGCGCTTGCGGCGGGTTTCTGGGCAAGAACCGGCGCTGCACCTGCCAAGGTCATCGCGAAGCCACAGATAATCACCAGTAATAAGGGTAGTCGCGTCATGAGATTCTCCGGCTCAATCCTGCATGAAATTTGGTGCGGAGGAAAGGCGCGATTGGTGAGGGAGAGCCGTGATTCGTGATTCGTAACTGGTGATTCGTGAACCCCGCTATACAGAGCGACATTCTTCGCGGCGAGGCTTGTTCATTTGTATCGAATAAGAATTGGCTCGATTCTTTGTTTTCAATGAGTTGTGCGATTTCTTGTTCGAGCGCAACCGTCCATTTGTATCGAGAAGGGAGTTTTTGACCCTTACTTCCGGTAGGGCCGCGCTCCGCGAATTGTGCGCGTAGGAAACGTGAAAAAGTGACGATTAGAACGGCTAAAAACTGCGATTTTGTTGGCTTTTTGGCGATTTCTAATCGCGGGGTGTGACGATTAGGACTGACGTAATTCGTGATTTGTGACTCGTGATTCGTGGGGCGCAAAGTGCTTGAAAGTTGGCGATTGATTGGGGTCGCGGGTGTTTGTTTTGTTTGAGTTACGGTGATTTCTAATCGGCAGAGTTGGCGATTGAAAAAGCAGTGGCCAGTGATTAGCGACGAGTGGCTAGAGAAGAGCGAGGCGGGCTTGTAACAATGTAACATCGAGTTGTAAGAGGCGCTTGCTGCTGAGGTTCGTGCGCTAGAGCGCGATTTGGTGACGGCGGGCATTGCGGTCCGGTGGGCGAGTTGGAGCTGGTGCGCGGTGGAGGGCGAGAGCGCGGAGCGCGAGGTGCAGCCCGGGCCGGCAGTGGGGCGGGGGCCGGTTTTGGCGACACTCCTCCGGGATCGTTGGTTCGCCTGCCTCGTCGTCGACGCCAAGGCTGCCATGCTGCGTCCTCATCGGGGTTGGAAACGTGCCCCGACTTAGCCTATCATATTTACCGTTAGATTACGAGAGATAAAAACACCCGGAAATCGCGATCAGTCGCCTTTGCAGTGAATACCAACCATCAGATCGTGATTACGGTGAGGCGGGGGAAGGCGGCTTTGTACAGACCGCTATCCAAAGTCAATAGGCGATGGCTCCTGCGGAGGGCGTGAGCGCCGATTAGGAAGTCGGCGAGGATGCGGCGCGGGCCAGAGTCGCGCTGCTTCCGGCGGCGTGCGGCATAGCTCTGAAATACGCGCCCCGCCGTTCGCCAGATCGTCTGGTCTATTTCCCAATCGACGGAGATGTTGGTTTCGCTGAAAAAGGAATCGAGAAAGGCTTCGGTGCGTCCGGGGAAGGCAAGCAGTTCGGCGTAGACAGGTGCCGCCACCACCAGGGTGCCACGGCTCCAGGCGGCGTTCAGCGCGGAGCGGGCTAAAGAATTGAGAGCGTCGTCGGAGTCCCAGAAGGCGACAAGCACATTGCTGTCTATGGCTGTGCTCATCGGCCACGAAGATGGCGGATGTAGCGGTTGATCGCTTTGCGGCCGGACGGGATTCCGGGATTGCCGATGCCGCGATATTTTTCGAAGGGGCTTTCGGTTTGGACGGGTTTGACGCGGAATTCGGAGCCGTCCTGTTCAAAGAGGAGTTTATCGCCGGGACGAACGCCCATGGCGCGGCGAATCGCGTGGGGCACCGTGACTTGGCCCTTGCTGGTGATGCGCGCTTGCTTTTTTAGAGTGGATTTTGCCATTCCTTACTTTAGCACAACATTCCTTACTTTTGAACACCGTTTAATGCAGAAGCGAACTTGCCGAACAAGTAAGGCGATCTTGTGAACATTAGGCATATAGGTAGGGTCGGGCGTTCGGTGACCCCATCGTCACCCGGAGCTTCCCATGATTGGACAATCGCCTCGTCATCAAAATAGCGGGAGCCGATTCTAGCACTGTGGATGATTCATTTTGCTACGAGTATTTTCTTTCCCTCAATCATATCGCTTGGATGCCGCGGCGTCCCTGCGTACCTATGCAGTCAATTCGCACAACTCTCACTGAAAACAAAAGGCGACTCCGAAAGCTTCTCGATGCGAACTGCTTCGCTTCTCGATACAAAGTGTCGTTGTCGGCTCGCTCTCGGAAGTGGCCGGAAAGAGGAAACCCCGGCGGTATGGGGGTACCGGCCGGGGTCGGGTTTCGTGCTTGGGTGGGCCGCCTGCGCGCCTGCCAGGACGCGGGGGAGGCGGCTGACGAGGGGAATGTAACGGAAGGGGCTGGTGGGCGCAATAATGTAAAAGCATTAGGTGTTTCTTTTTTGTTTGGCGCGGTTAGAGCGGAAGGAACGGCAACGGCAAAAGATTTAACGCAGAGGACACAGAGAAAAGCAAAGGCGGAGGGCACGGAGGAAGGCAAAAGCAGATCCCTCACTGCGTTCGGGATGACTCCTCGATGTCTTTTGGAGAGAAGAGGAGAAATGATCGCGCCCTAACGAAGATGGCGCGCTGAAGTGCGCCGCTACCCTTCGAGCCGGCACCGCCGGTTCTCAGGGTGAATCGCGGTGTGGCGCGATTCACAAAACCTGTCGCTTGATGCCTTGGGATTCGGTGCAGTCGTAGGATTGGGCGGTGGGTAGGTTTTTGAAGTCTTCGGTGCGGCCGCTGGGCCATTGGATTATGGCGCGGTCGATTTTGTCCTGGTGGGCTACGCCGAAGGTTACTGGTAATTCGGATTGCGAGAGGTAGCTGGAGCCGGTGTGGACTACTCGCTCTTGCGTCATGCCGTTGGATACGATTTGGACGCGGGCGCCTATGGCGTCGCGATTGGATTTTGTGCCGATTAGGCGGAAGCGGATGCTTTTGTTTTTGGCTTGGTTGTCGTTGCGATAGAGGTAGGCGGGGCCGTTGTTGGTGGTCATTAATATGTCTAGGTCGCCGTCGCGATCGAAATCGGCGTAGGCTAAGCCGCGGCCAACTTTTGGCGCGGCGAATTCCTTGCTCATGTTGGGGGCTACGTCGCGAAAATGTCCTTGGCCGCGATTGAGAAACAATTGTGGAGGCTGCGCGTAGCCGACATTGCCGCGAATGTTGCGGACCGTGTCGTCAATGTGTCCATTAGCGACGGCTAGATCGAGGAGGCCATCGAGATCGGCGTCTAGAAAAACGCAGCCGAAGCCGAGAGTGTTGACGGACGGAAGGCCAATGCCGGCTTGGATGGCGATGTCCTGGTAAGCGCCATTCGCGATCGGTTGATAGAGGCCGATCATTTCGTTATCGAAATTGGTGATGGCGATTCCGGCGCGTCCGGAATTTTCGAAATCGCCGATGGCGACGCCCATTCCCGCGCGGGCTTTTCCTTCGGCGCTGAAAGCTATTCCCGCTTCTACTCCCACTTCCTTGAACGTGCCATTTTGCTGATTGCGGTAGAGCTTGTTGGGCTGGGTGTCGTTGGCGACGAAGAGATCGGGCCAGCCATCGAGATTGTAATCGAGCATGGCGACGCCTAGAGATTTCGAGCTGGTGTCAAAGATGCCGGATTTTGCGGTGACGTCTTCGAAAGTGCCGTCGCCGCGATTGCGGAAGAGCCAGCAGGTTTCGCCGCGATACGCTTCGGGAGTGCAATAGGATTTGTGGGTGCCGTCGAGGCTGCAGAAAACGTCGTGGTCGGGAGACCATTTGACGTAATTGCAGACGAAGAGATCGAGCAGGCCGTCGCGATCGTAATCGAACCAGAGCGCGGAGGTGCTGAGGGCCTGGCGGCCGGCCAGGCCTGCGGCTTTGGTGACTTCTGTGAATGCGCCGTTTTTGTTGTTGCGGAACAGGCGGCTTTGGCCGACGCAGGTGATGAAAATGTCTGGGAAGCCGTCGTTATTGAAATCGCCGACGGCTACGCCCATGCCGTACATTTCGATTTCCAGGCCGGCGCGGCGAGTGACATCGGTGAATGTGCCGTTGCGATTATTTTGGTAGAGGCGGAGCGTCGCCGGAGAGCGCTTGTGGCCGGGCCAGTCGGTGCCGTTGATTAGCAGGATGTCTTGCCAGCCGTCGTTATCGTAATCGAGGAAGGCGCAGCCGGAGCCTAGAGTTTCGGGGAGGAGTTTGCCGCCGTAGGCGCCGGAATTGTGGTGGAAGTGGATGCCGGCGGAGTTCGTGACGTCTACCAGGCGGAAGGTGGGTTGCGCGGATTGTTGCGGTGGCGGCTGCGCGCTGACCGCTGCGAGTTTTGCTGCGAAGCGCGAGAGATGCGCCGGCGCGAGGCCGGCGAGTTGCGCGTAGCCGCCGAGCGCGCCAAGTTCGCCTAAATTTTTCAGGAAGGCGCGGCGATTCACGAGATGTTCACCAGGCCGTTGCGGATGGCGTAGACGACCAGCTCGGCGGTTTTGTGGATGCCGAGAGCGTCCATGATATTGGCGCGATGGACGCTGACGGTATTGACGCTGAGCGAAAGGTGATCGGCGATTTCTTTGTTGGATTTGCCGTCCACGATTAGCTGAAGGATTTCCAGTTCGCGGGCGGTTAGGCCGGCGTTGCGTTCGCCTTTTAGCGTGGCGGAGCGGGAGAGTTCGGAGGCCATGACGATTTCGCCGGCGGCTACGCGGCGGATGGCGGTGGCGAGTTCGAGGTCCACGGCGTTTTTTAGGACGTAGCCGCGGGCGCCGGCGTCGAGGGCTTGGCGGACGAGCGTGTCTTCGGAGTGCATGCTCAACATTAATATGGCGGTGTCGGGGGAGTGCTCGAGGATTTTGCGCGTGGCTGCGAGGCCGCTGGAGCCGGGGAGCGCGCAATCCATCACGATTACTTTGGGATGCAGGGTGCGGGCGAGTTTGATGGCTTCGTCGCCATCGCCGGCTTCGCCGACTACATTGAGGTCCGGCTCGTCTTCTAGCATGCGGCGGAAACCGCGGCGGACCAGGGCGTGGTCGTCGACGAGGAGCACGGAAATTTTATGGGCCATGCGGCTCGAGCCTTTCTTTCGGAACTTTCAGGCGAACTAGAGTCCCATTTTGCGGGAGGCGCAGCAACTCGATGGTGGCGGAGAGAAGTTCGGCGCGTTCGCGCATGGCGACGAGTCCCATGCCGGGCTTGGCCGCGGTGGCGGCGGAGGCGTCGAGGCCTTTGCCGTGGTCTTCGATTTCGAGCTGCAGCGAATCGGGCTGAAAACGCAGACGGACCCAGGCTGCGCGTGCTCCGGAATGGCGCGCGACGTTGTTGAGAGCTTCCTGGAGGACGCGATAGATGTGGATGGCAGCGCTGGCGTCAACTGGATAAGGCGCGCCGGATTTTTCGTAGGCGATGTCAATGCCGGTTTGTTTTTCGATTGTGGGGATGTACCAGTCAATCGTGCTTTCCAGGCCGGCTTCATCGAGCATCACGGGGTGGAGGGCTTGCGAGAGGCTGCGAATATTTTCGAGCGTGGTTTGGGTGATGTCGCGAACTTCGTGGAGTTCGGAGCGCAGCTGCGAATCGGCGGGGGTGTGGCGTTCGACGCGGCCTAGCATGGCGCCGATGGCTGTGAGGATTTGGCCGAACTCATCGTGCAGCTCGCGGGAAATGTGACGCAGCGTGGATTCCTGCGTGGAAATTAATTTTTGCGCGAGGTCGCTGCGCTGGCGGGATAGGGCGGCGACTTGTTCGAAGAGGCGGCGGTTCGAGCGGATTACGTAGAGGCTGGTGAGGATGATGGCGGCGAGAGTGGCGGTGAGAAATAAATAGACCTGGCGTTGGACGCGAGCGTAAATTTCGCGGACTTGCAGGGCGATTTGCTCGTCGCTTTCGTTATTTTGCACGAGGAGGCGCGAGACGGCCGTGCTTAGGCCTTCCTGGCGGGCTTGCAGGGTTAGGCGGATTTGGTCGCGGGCTTCTTTGTCTTTGCCGTCTTGCGCTAGGGCGAAGGTGCGGTCCGCGGCGTTCCAGAATTGGGCCAGGGAGGCGGCTAGATATTGCTTTTGGTCGGCGGTACGCGTGGAGCCGGTGAGATTTTCTTCGGATTGCAGCGCGTCGTCGAGATCTTCGTGGATGCGGGCGAATTGGGATTTCCAGGCGGTTAGGGGGTAGGGCTCGTCGTTGTCGAGCATATCGCGCATGGCAAGGGCTAGAGAATTCAGGTCGTTTTGCACGCGGAGGAGCTGCAGGGAGGCTTTGCGATTGCGTTCGACGAGATTATTTTGCAGGGCGCGGAGGCCGGCGATCTGGTGGGTGATGTAGGCGGAGTAGGTGACCACGGCCGCGAGCGTGATGATCAGGCCGAGGACCAAACCCATCGCTGGGGAGCGCAAAGCGCGGCGAAACACAGGGATGAGGATATAACGCGTCGTCGGCAAGTTCCAATGGGCGCCGGAGGCGACGAAGATGCGGATTCGGCGGACAGCCACTGAGACCAGAACGTTTGCCGACCGCTATTTTCGAGAGTCTTCTCCTTCCACGATGGTGATGTAATGATCCACCGGTAAATCGGTGAGACGCTGGACTAAACCGCTGGGCTGCGGCCATTTGATTTCGAGCCAGTCAATTTTGGTTTGGGAGCCGAGGCCGAGGACCATGCGCGGGTCGTGAGAGGAAAGGTAGCTGCCGCCGCCGACTTTCTGGCGACTGCGTTTCAAATCGCCGGCCTGATAAGTAACGAGCGCGGCGACGGCGTCTATGTTGGCTTTCTTTCCGATAAGGCGCAAACCGAGCCAGTGATTGGCGGAGGCGGCGTTGTTGCGCAAGAGAACCGGGGCACCATTATTGACGGCGATCAGGACGTCCACGGCGCCGTCGTTATTGAAATCACCGATGGCCATACCGCGAGCGGCCATACGCGTGGAGAAAATCGGTCCGCTTTTGGCGCTTACGTTTTCAAATCCCTTGCCGGTGTTGTGAAACAGCAAGGGGGGCTCGAGGTACTTAACCTGTTCGGTGCGGCGGTCCACCGTATCGTCGGGGTGGCCATTGCAGAGGAGCAAGTCGAGATTGCCGTCGTTGTCATAATCGAAAAATTTCAAGCCCCAGCCGCTGAGAAGGCGGGTGGTGGAACCAATTCCGGTGGGCAGGGCGACGTCCACGAAGCTTTCGTCCTTGTGGTTGTGGTAGAGAGAAAACATTTCCTGGTCGACGTTGGCGACAAAAAGGTCTGTCCAACCATCATTATCGTAATCGGCGGCATCCACGCCCATGCCGGAGCGGGCGCGGCCGTAGGAGCTGTAACCGACACCTGCGAGCAAGCCATCTTCCTCAAATTTGCCCTTACCGCGGTTGATGAAGAGAAAATTCGCGACGGTATCGTTGGCGACGAACAGGTCCATGCGACCGTCATTATTAATGTCCGCGGCGACGACGCCCCAGGCTTTGGCGAGAGAGCGGGCGATGCCGGATTCCTTGCTGACGTCGGTGAAGGTGCCATCGCCATTATTGTGGAAGAGCCAGCAGGGCATGGGATCGTAGACGCTGGGAATGCAGTAAAAGCGCATCCCGGTGGAGCGATCGCCGCACCATTTATTTTTCGACTTGTCGAAATCGACGAAGCGGCAAACGAAGAGATCAAGTTTTCCATCGTTATCGTAATCAAACCAAACGGCGCTGGTGCCCCAGCCGGGGGCCGCGACGCCGGCGTGGGCGGTGACGTCGGTGAAGGTGCCATTGCCGTTGTTGTGATAGAGGATGCTGCGCGAATACTGCGTGACGTAGATGTCGGGGAAACCGTCGGCGTCGTAGTCGCCGACGGCGACGCCCATGCCGTAGGCGTTTCCCGGCACACCGGCCTTTGCGGTGACATCGGTGAAGGTGCCGTCGCGATTATTGCGGTAGAGAGCGTTACGCAAGGGCGTCGAGGGCGTAAAGAAATCGCACGGGCCGCTATTTACGAGATAGATGTCCATCCAGCCGTCGTTGTCGTAATCGAGGAAGGCGCAGCCGGCGCCGACCGTTTCGGGCAAATACATTTCCGGGGAACGGCCGTTGGAGTGGACCCAGGAGATGCCGCTCGCGGAGGGAGTGATTTCCTCGAATGCTGGCAAAGTGCCCGCCGCCAGCAGGCCG
This sequence comes from uncultured Acidobacteriota bacterium, assembly GCA_963740695.1. GTDB lineage: Bacteria > Acidobacteriota > Terriglobia > Acidiferrales > UBA7541 > Palsa-295. The sequence goes on along the minus strand of CAVUFU010000012.1, from coordinate 47,039 downwards.
GCGAGGTCCGGGCGAAGAAGGGCTGTGCGGGCAAGGACGCTGCCGCATCCAGCGCCAGCAAGCTCCTGAAGAAAGCTGCGGCGAGGATATCGTCGTTGGCGATTTTGTGGCCGATCGCGCATTCACCTGCTCTGGGACTGCCTGGATTTGCGATTGCGCGCTTCAGAAGAACGGCGCGGCGAACACACATTCTGAAACGCACCGCGCAACGAAAACTGCCCAAATTTCTCTTCGAGCGTGTGATTTTCGTTTGAGAGGCGCATCAATATCAGTTAGCCTTAGCGCTTCTGACGAGCAAGCCGATGCCGAGAACAAGCCTGGTGCTAATTCTGATTCTGGCCACGGCATACTATCCAGCTGACGCTCGGACACATCGAAAGCCGGCAACTCCCGCGACGGGGCAGCAGTCTGACGTCCCAGCCGATCCAAAAACGGAACATGCAGGGTACGTCGGAGATGCCGTCTGCGGCTCGTGCCATCATGACCTGTTCGGAACATTTCAATTAACGGTTCATCATCGCACTTCCGCACTGCCTAGCGTCCAGTCTATTGCGGGAAGTTTCACGCCTCCCAAGAACATTCTGCAGACGCTGGACCCCGCACTGATTTTCAGAATGGATGAGCGCGATGGGCATTTTTTCCAAAGGGCGATCACCGGCCAGCCGCCTCACGCGCAGGAACATTCGGAAGAATTTGGCATCGTGGTGGGTTCCGGGCATAAAGGGCAGACATATCTTTATTGGAAAGGCGATGAACTTTTCGAACTGCCAGTTTCCTATTGGACGGAGTTGGGCCAATGGGTCAATAGTCCCGGATACCTGGACGGAACCGCGAATTTTGACCGGCCGGTGATACCGCGGTGCGTCGAATGCCACGCTACATATTTTCAAACGCTCGCTCCATCGCCCCTGATGAACCGCTACGACAAGGCTGATTTTATCCTAGGAATTTCCTGCGAACGCTGCCACGGCCCCGGGGAGGAGCATGTGGCGCGCCAGCGGGGCCAGAGCGCGGCTGCCGCGGGAGAAGCCATTACAAATCCCGCCAAGCTTTCGCGCGACCGGCGGGTAGATGTGTGCGCGCAGTGCCATGGCGGGTTAGGCGAAGAAATCGCGCCCGCATTTTCTTTCCGGCCTGGCCAGCCGCTCGCAGAGTTCATCAAGCTTCAGCAGCTCCCTGTGAATGCCATTGTGGACGTGCACGGCAACCAGGCGGCTCTGCTGGAAAGAAGCCGGTGCTATCAATCGTCCGGCACGCTGGCATGCACGACTTGCCACGACGAGCACGCGCCCGAACAGCCGGCAGCGAGCTATTCAAGCCACTGCCTGGCGTGCCACCAGCCAGAAAAATGCGGCATGTACGCGAAGCTGGGCCCGCAGATCGCGGAGAACTGCATTGATTGCCATATGCCGGTGCAAGCCTCGAACTTGATTGTTTCGGACGTGAACGGCACCAGCGTGCGGGCGCGGGTACGCAATCATTGGATCAAGGTGTACAGCAAATCCGGCGACTGAACTTCGGTGAGAGAGCGGCCGCATCATTGGGGCGTAGCGGGAGTCTGTGCTCGCTGCGCTGCGCGCGCCTTCTCGTCCAGGTCTCGCTGAATGGCCATTTCTCGCGAGGCTTCTTCCTTACGTCCCAATCGAGCGTAGGCAATCGCAAGCTGGTAGTGGCCTGCCGGATCCCGCGGGCGCATTTTCACGTATTTTTCCAAGGGCGGTATGGCGTCGGAATATTTCTGCGCGGAATTTAGCGACATTCCGAGACCGAGAAAAGCCTCGGTGAATCCGGAGTCCATCTGCGTCGCCTTAGAGAGGTGCGCAACGGCTTCGTCCCATTGCTGAGCTTGGCGCGATAACTCACCCAGGACGTATTCCGCTCCGGCATTGTTGGGGTCGATTTGCAGTTCGGCTTCGAATTCTTTTTTGGCGTCGTCGCCGGTGGTAGCGGTGGCGGGCTGGGAAAGAATGATTCGGCCGATACGGTAGTGAATTCCGGGCAATTGGGGGTTCAGCTCGAGGATCTTGCGATATTCCGCGAGGGCTTCGTCCCATTTGCCCTGCGTTTCAAGCGCTTCGGCGTCGAGTTCGTGAGCTTGATAGGAATTGGGAGCAGAGGTGGCGAGTTCCTGGGAGGCGCGGGTGGCGAGATCGGAATACGCGTGAGTGGTGACGTACAGGACTTCGGGATCGTGCGGGAATTCGCGGTTCAACATTTGAAGTGCGCTGACGGCGGCGTCCGGCTCCGCAAGGGTCATCGCGCAATGGACGGCCGCCAGGCCTGCGCTGCGCTTGAGGTCCTTGTCGATGGGAGCGGATAGCTGTTTCTTCAAAAGGGGCAGCGCTTCCCGGCAATGACCCTTCTCGGCAAGTTCGACGGCGTGCCGAGCGGACGAGTCCACAGCAGGGGTTTTCTGTTGCGTCGGCTGGGCTTGTTGAGCAGTGGCGGGAACAATTGCAGAAGCGACGAGGAGAAGCGAGGCCGGAAGCGAGCGGGAAAGTTTGTTCATAAAGTTAAATGGGGCGAGCGAAACATCCGCCCGCCCCATTGTAACGGGTGGGTGGGGCCTAAAAGTAGAACTTCAATGCGAACTGAATGTTGCGTTGGCCCTGCGAGGCGCTGATCTGCCCCAAACTCTGGCCAACGGTGAATGCGCTTATGCCGCCCGCAAAGTTCAGAATCGGGTGGTTGAAGGCGTTGATGAAATCGGTCCGGAACTGGAGACTTCTGGCTTCGCCAAAGAGCCAGTTTTTCTGGATGCTGATGTCCGTCTCCGAGAAGCGCGGGCCGCGCAAATCGCCCACTCCGCATGTGCCGAAGGTATTGGCTGCCGGCACGGAGAATGTGCTGGGGCTGAACCACTGGAGGTAATAAGCGCCGGGCGTGCCCGCCATCTGTTTCGGGTAAGTGGCGGGACCGGAGCAATCCGGGCGTTCGTTGGCGAACAAGCCGCCGCTGCCGTCGGTGCCAGAAGGATCGCTGAAACCGATGGAAGTGGTTAGAGCATTTCCGGTATGCCAGTTGACGAGGCCACTCAACGACCAATTGCCGACGATGGCGTTGACGACGGGATTCAGATTGTTGGCGTATTTCTGACCGCGACCCACCGGAACCTGGTAGGTGGCATACGCGGAGAGGATGTGGGTCTCGTCGAAATAGCACGGGCCGTAATCCGACTTGCCGTCGTAGATGTTCTGCCAGCCGGGCAAGCCCATCGAGGTTTGCGAACCATTACCACCCCACGCCCCGGTGCCGAAGAAGCCCGGTGAATCGCTCATGCACTTCGAGTAGGTGTAGGCAACCTGGCCGTCCAAACCATTGCTCATGCGTTTTTGCAGGACGGCTTGCAGGGAGTTGTAGCTTTGGATGGCGTTGGAGAAAGTGCCGCCGATGTAGGCGCTGTTTACGATGTTATTGCCCAGAAACAGATCGGGGCCGACAGTGCCAACCTCGCCAGGTTTGGCAATGCTGCCATCGGGAAGGAGCAACTGCTTTTGTTGGAGCGCGATGAAATTGTAGAGGCCGGTGCCGTGCTGGCCGACATAGCCAAGTTGGGCGGTCAAGGAGTTGGTGAACTGGTGCTGCACGGTGAGGTTCCACTGCTGGACGCGGGCAGGCCGCAGGTTCGGATCGAACACTTTGATGTTCTTGCCCGTGAAGCAGGACAGAATGTAGGGAGTGGCGCAAGGAGCGGTGCCGGGGGTAAAGCCCTGGTCAATGGTGGGTTCCGTATTGGAACTGGCCTGAGTGGCGGGCCAATCGTAGGTCATGAGCTGGTTCGCGCCACCGCCCTCCATGTAACTGGAGATGCCATAGCCAGCGCGGATGACAGTCTTGCCGCCGAGAAATGTGGGAGACCACGCCAAACCAATTCGGGGCAGCCAATCGCCGATGCCGAGGTAGTTATTATAAAGCGCCCGGCTGGCACCGTTTTGTCCCGCGACTTCGAGATCGCCGGTGAAGAGACCGAAATTCACCATGCGGTTACCAATTTCGTAGAAGGGAGTGTGATCCTCGAAGCGCAGACCGATGTTGACGGTGAGCGTAGAGGTCACGCGCCAATCGTCCTGAGCATAGGCGCCGAAGATATTTCCGCGGCGGCCAAATTCGGCGACGCCAGCATCGCGTCCGCCGCCGGCAACGAGGCCAAGCCAAAAATCAGCCTGCCCCGAACCTGTGCTGGGCGTGGGACCGCCTACGGTGCCGCCAAAATTGAAAGTTCCCAGAGCGCCGAGGTTGCCGGGATAGCTGTAATTCAAGCGTTCGCGCCAGTACTGGAAGCCGACTTTGATGGTGTGACGGCCGTGAGAAATGATCAGGTTATCTTCCAGCTGTCCGGTGCCGGTGTGGAAGTTCTGGATGTTGTCGTTCGTTCCAAGCCCGGTGCCGCCCAGCCCCGCGACATTTAGCGCTGGCAATCCGGGGGCGTACATGTTGCCACCGGAGATGCCGATTTGATCGGCGATGTTGCCGAGAGAACCGTTATTGGCAACCTGCTCGAAGACCACGTGGCTGTAACCGATGCGAAATTCGTTCAGCAGAGCCGGGTTGAAAGTGTGGGTCCAATTGATGACGGCATTCTGAATCGGCTCGGTGTTGAGAGTGCCGGGATTGCCCAGGGTGAAGGCGTTGATGCTGGGATTGTTGATATGCATTTGCGAGTAACGGCCGAAAATGTGGTCGTTGTTGGTGGCGTTGTAGTCGATTTTGAGATCGCCCTGGTCGCCATTGAACTGGCTGTTGCCGTTGGCGCTGTAGTTCGTCGTGTTGGTGACGTCCGACGAGTTTGCTAAAGCAGCAGTGTAGGCCGGGAGCGCGAAGAAATGCTGCGCGACGGGATTGATGGTGAGGCCGGCGACCGCGAGATTGTTATTTGGAATGGGCTGACCCGCGTTAGCGCCGCTGGGATAATAGACTTGGTTGGCTGGGTTGCTGCAGAGTCCTGCCCCACTAAAAGCACCACCATTGTCCGTGCAGAGCTGTCCGAAATCGCCGGAAACTTCTCTGGAAGTGAAAATTTGGTAGCGATTCGGCGAGGGCGGAGTGTCGTCGCGCAGGCCCTCGTAGTCGGCGAAGAAGAAAAGTTTGTCTTTGAAGATGGGGCCGCCGAAGGTGCCGCCGAACTGGTTGTAACGGACCTTGGTTTTATCTTGGACGCCATTGGGCTCGGTTGTGCCGGGAAGATAGGGACCGCCGGTGGTGAGGCCCGCGGACCAGGAATTGGCGTTGAGCGCGTCGTTGCGCAGGAACTCGAAAGCATCGCCGTGGAAATGGTTCGTTCCCGATTTAATGCTGGCACTGATGACGCCGCCCTCGTAGTTGCCGAATTCGGCCGAAGCGTTTTGCGTAATGATGTTGAGGTCCTGAATCGCGTCGGGACTGGGAGTGAAGCCGACTTCGTTGTTGTTGTCTTCGGTGTTGACGAGCCCGTCGAGAAGGACTTCATCGGCCTGCTCGCGATTGCCGTTGATGATGGGGCGACCGGCGCCGGGCATGGTCTCGGGCGTGTAGAGAGTCTGTGGATTTGGGTTGGTGACGCCGGGCGTGAGCAAAACGAGCTGCAGGTAATTGCGGGACCCCAGCGGCAGTGAAGACGCGGTATTGGCGTCAATGAGAGAACTCACTTCGGCGGTCTGGGTCTGCAGGATCGGGGTTTCGCCGGAAACCTCGACGGTCTGCGCGATCTGTCCGACGGTCATCTGCACGTCCACGCGCGCGATCTGGTTGAGTATCAAAGTGAACGGCGGATGAACTGCGGTTTGAAAGCCGTTGGATTTGACCTGCAATCCATAACTTCCGATGGGAACACGCGGGAGATTGTAGGAACCGGCTTCATTGGTCGTCGTGGTCCAGACCGTGCCCCGCAGGGTATCGGTGGCGGTGACCGTGGCGCCCACTACGGCCGCGCCCGACGGATCCGTGACGAAACCGGTGATGGCTGCCGTGGTTTCTTGCGCCCTGGCAGGCGCTACGGCTACGGTCAGCGCGACGATGGCGAGGAACGTCAAGGACAGGAATAGCGCTGTTGCGGTGATGTTGCGAATCTTGTTCACAGAAGCCTCCTGGCGGAAATTCGGAGAATCGAGGCTGTCATGCCTCCCACGCACCCGAAATACCCCATGCATGGGAAAGAGCTATATAGCTCATTATTTGTGTTGTCAAGAGAAAAATGAAAATGTATAAGGCTTCTGATAGATTTTTCCGATACGCTCTATAGCTGTTAATCGCGCTCTATAGCAGTGCGATGGCACTTTGCGGGCGGCTTACGGCGCTAATTCGTTGTGCCGTAGCACTATGCTGGTAGACTCACGGGAATTTCCGGAGCGTTCATGACACCGATCGGCCGAAACGGAGAACCGACGTACAAGCGAATACAGAATGTGATCCGGAGACGGATTGAAGGCGGGCAACTCAAGCCAGGAGATATGGTGGCTTCCGAACGGGAGCTGGCCAGAGCGCACAAAGTGAGCCTGATGACGGCGCGGCATGCGTTGGCGGACCTGGCGCGCGAAGGGATGGTGGAGAGGCGGCACGGTTCGGGGACGTTTGTGGCGCCGCCGAAAATTCATTTCAACAAATTGATGAGTTATACGGAGCAGATGGCCAGCCGCGGATTGGCAGTGCGTTCGCGCGTGGTTTCTTCGGGCGTTTTGGAAAATGAGCCGGAGATTGCGGCGCGGCTTTCGTTGCCGTCCACTAGCCATTTATTCATGCTGGAACGGGTGCGGCAGGCTTCGGATGAGCCGTTTGCTTTGGAGACTTGTTATTTGTCGGTGGATGAATTTCCGGCTTTGGCTGGCGGGACTTTGGAGCGCGGGTCGTTATTTGTGACCTTGGAGCATGAGTATGGAGTGGAGTTGGCTTATGCGGATGAGGAGATTGATTCTACTGCGGCGGATTTGAAGACGGCGGAATTATTGTCGGTGCCGCGGGGGGCGCCTTTGTTGCGGATGCGGCAGTTGATTTTTACTACGAAGGGGAAACCTTGCATGTATGTGGTGGGGTTGTACCGGTCGGGGCGGCATACGCTTTTGATTCGGCGGTTTCGGTGAGCGGGGGTCGAATGGCGCACTCTATTTTTTGACGGAATCTTCCGACAAGAACTTGTCCCCGGACCAGAAGAACTCGGCATTTTGCGCCGCGACATGGATAAACGAGTTCCAATCGTGGACGTAAAAGCGACAGCAAAAGGCGCCGACTGGCAACTTCTCTTTCAATTTAGCGAAGGGCGGGAACACAGTCGGATCTTCGGATAGTCCATCCACCGTGATTTTCGATTGGCTTGGGTAATGCAAATGGTCCGCGTCAGGCGGCTCGACTGAGAGGTAATAAAATCTAACGAGATGTAATGTCGCCTTCGTGTATTCATGCGCAGTTGGACTCCCAGGTGAATTGCGCCGAAGGTTCAAATGAATCGTGACGGTGCGGTTTTTGTAATCCACGGTAAGGCCGGTTATCTCCGCATCGTCGAAACCATTTGCGTATTTGCTATCGAACTCCTCGAAGGTCATGGCATCACCGACTATACTTTGTTGGTTGTCTGTGCTGCTTCTACGCTTCCGTGACCGCGGCTTAGTTCGCGGGCCATTTGCCAGGCGCTTACTGTTGCTAGTGCTACCAGGAATATTCCTAGCGGCCAGTGGTGGAGTAGGAGTTTGCCTACGCCGAATAGGGCGCTGTAGACCATTACGCAGCCTAGGATCCAGCACCAGAGATTGCGGGCTAGATCGTGCGTCTGGGGAATTTCTTTGGCCATGGCGGCGATGGGTTGCCAGCCTGTCGCGTCGGGGCGGACTTTTCTGTAGAAGGAGAGCAGGATGCTGTCCGGCTCTTTTGCGGTAAGTAACGTTACGGCGATCCAGACGATCGTGGTTAGCAGCGTGGTGGTGAGAATGTCTTTGGCGAAAACTACCGTGTCGGAGCCAGTGAAAAGGGAGGGTCGGCCGAGGAGTGAAGTAGCGAGACCTTTCCAGTGCAACGCGAGAGTTGCGACTAGAGCGGTGATCATTGCGGAAATTTCGCTCCAGGCGTTGATGCGCCACCAATACCAGCGAAGCATGTACACGCTGCCGGTTCCGGCGCCGACTTGCAGCACCACTTCCCAGCCGGAGCGGATGGAAGCGAGTTGCGCGGAAACGTAGCCGGTGAGGATCACTAGCAGAATGGTGACTAGCTGCGAAATGTGGACGTAGTGGCGTTCGGAAGCGTGGCGCACCAGGAAGCGGCGGTAGAAATCTTCGACGATGTAGGACGTGCCCCAGTTGAGTTGCGTGGCGATGGTGGACATGAAGGCGGCGAGGAAGCCGGCGACGATGATGCCGCGCCAATAGTGCGGGACGTAATCGTTGACGATCATCATGTAGCTGGTTTCGGGATGCTGCAGGCCGGGATAGAGGACGATGGCGGCTAGCGCGGTGAGAATCCAGGGCCAGGGGCGCAGCGCGTAGTGGGCGATGTTGAACCAGAGGACGGAGAAGAGGCCCTGGCGCTCGTCGCGCGCGCTGAAAATTCTTTGCGCGATGTAGCCGCCGCCGCCGGGTTCCGCGCCGGGATACCAGAAAGCCCACCACTGCACGCCGAGATAAACGGTGAAAGTGATTACGGGGAGAGTCCAGAGCGTATCGCTGGCGAAGCCTTTGGAAAAATCGGGGAGAAACGCTAGCGGATTGGAGGCGCCGTTGGTCGCGCGCAGAGCGCCGATGTGCGCGATCATCGTGTCCATGCCGCCGGCGGCTTTTACGGCGTACCAAGCGATGCCGATGACGATGCCCATTTTCAGGACGAATTGGAAGAGGTCGGTCCAGAGGACGCCGGAAAGGCCGCCGAGAGAAACGTAAATTCCGGTGAAGGGGATGAGGAAGAAGATGCAGACGATGAGCGCGCGGCCGTCGGTGCCGGAAAATACCGGGCCGAAGATATCGCTGAGCAGGCGCGAGAAAAAGTGTTGAGGAAACCCCAGGTTTGCATGGTGGAGTCGAGAGTGGTGCCGACGATATTGATCATCGCTTTGGTGACCCAGCCGAGGATCATGCAGTTCATCAGCAGGCCGAGGTAGATGGCGCGGAAACCGCGGAGGAAGGCGGCGGGATTTCCGGAGTAGCGCATTTCGGCGAATTGGACGTCGGTCATCAGGCCGGAGCGGCGCCAGAGGCGCGCGAAGAGAAAGACGGTCATCATTCCGGAGGGAAGGAAGGCCCACCAGATCCAGTTGCCGGCGATTCCCTGGGTGTAGACGAGGCCGGCGACGAGCAGAGGCGTATCGGCGGCGAAGGTGGTGGCGACCATGGAAGTGCCGGCGAGCCACCAGGAAGTGGTGCGTCCGGAGACGAAATAATCTTCGGAGCTTTGTCCGGCGCTGCGGCGGAAATAGAGGCCGAGCAGAAGAGTTATTACGAGGTAACCGATAATGGCTGACCAATCGAGAAGTGTGAATGGCATCGGCCCGACTTTATTGCACAGATGCGCGGCGGGAAGCAACGTGAAATCGCAGTAAATTTGCGATTTTGCGCGCTGGGACTTGTGGCGAACGGCAAAAAAGTTGGGCGTGGGTTGCGGAACTGTACTATTCTGCGCGTCGTTTAAAAAGTTTTTTGCGTCATAAACTGCTCAAAGAAGGGCAAATGCGAATTTTTTTGGTGATGGCGATGATTGGATTCTTGAGCGGATTGGGAGTTGCGGAGCAGGGCGCGCCGGAATTGAATTTGATGCCGATGCCGGCGAGCGTGCGGGTGGGAAACGGGGCGCTGGCGATTACGCCGACGTTTTCGGTGGGGATTGAGGGTTACCACGAAGCGCGGCTCGAGCGCGCGGTGGAAAGATTTTGCCGCGAGCTTTCACGGCGAACTGGATTTTTTATCTCCGCTGAGATCGCGGAGCCGAGCAAGGCGACTTTGGTGATTCATGCGGAGCGCGCGAGCAAAGCTGTGCAGGAATTAGGCGAGGATGAGAGTTATGTGCTGGACGTGAGTGGCGCGGGAGCGAAGATTACGGCGCCGAACCCTTTGGGTGTGATGCACGGGCTGGAAACTTTTCTGCAGTTGGTGGCGATTACGCCTGCGGGTTTCGTTGCGCCCTTTGTGCACGTCGAAGACTCGCCGCGATTTCCTTGGCGCGGATTGACGATTGACGTTAGCCGGCATTTTATCTATCTGGATACGCTGAAGCGGAATCTTGACGGGATGGCCGCGGTGAAAATGAACGTGCTGCATTTGCATCTTTCGGACGATCAGGGATTTCGCGTGGAGAGCAAGGAATTTCCGAAGTTGCAGGAATTGGGGTCGGACGGTTTGTATTACACGCAAGCGCAAATGCGCGATTTGATCGAGTACGCGCGGGACCGCGGGATACGCGTTTTGCCGGAATTCGATATGCCGGGGCACGCCACGTCGTGGTTTGTGGGTTATCCGGATTTGGCGAGCGGGCCGGGGCCTTATGCGATCGAGCGGCGATGGGGGATTTTCGATCCGGCGATGGATCCTTCGCGGGAATCTACTTTCAAATTTCTGGATAAGTTGATCGGCGAGATGGCGGAGCTTTTCCCGGATCATTATTTTCATATTGGCGGCGACGAGGTGAACGGAAAGCAATGGGACGCGAATCCCGAGATCCAGAAATTCATGCGCGCGCACAAATTGAAGAACGATCAGGAACTGCAACAGTATTTCACTTTGGAAGTGCAGAAAATCGTGAGCAAGCACCACAAGGAAATGGTGGGGTGGGATGAAATTCTGGCGCCGGGGATGCCGAAAGACATCGTGATTCAATCGTGGCGCGGGCAGGAATCCTTGGCGGAAGCGGCGCGGCAGGGTTATCGCGGACTGCTTTCGAGCGGATATTACCTGGATGGGATGGCTCCGGCGAGCCAGCATTATGCGGTGGATCCGATGGCGAATGCGGATGCAACGCTTACTCCGGAGCAGCAGAAACTGATTCTGGGCGGCGAGGCGTGCATGTGGGCGGAATTTATTTCGGATGAAAACGTGGATTCACGGATTTGGCCGCGGGCGGCGGCGGTGGCGGAGCGGTTGTGGTCGGCGCAGGACGTGCGGGATCCGGAGTCGATGTACCGGCGATTGAATGCGGTGAGCGTGGAACTTGAGGAACTCGGATTGAAGCACCGTTCGAGCACGGAGCGTGATGCTCGCGCGGATGGCAGGGTCGGATGATATCGGCGCGCTGCGTGTATTGGCGGATGCGGTGCAGCCGGCGAGCATTACGATTCGCGAGAAAGAGGCGGAGGCCGCTGGTGGGATTCAAACGAGCGATATTCCTTTGGATCGGATGGTGGATGCGGTGGCTCCGGAGAGCGAAATGGCGCGGCGGTTTTCCGGCAACGTGGACCAATTTGCCGCGAGCAAATTTCAGGATGTTGCGGCGGAGGCGCGCATTCGCGCGCAGCTGGTTTTGTGGCGTGACAATGACGCTGAATTGCAGCCTTTGCTGCAGAATTCATTTTTGCTGAAACAGCTGACGCCTGTTTCGCAAAATCTGACTAGGCTTGCGGCGACGGGGCTGGCGGCGCTGGATTTCATTGACAAGGGGCGGCCGGCGACTGATGCCTGGCACGGGGATCAAACGGCGTTGATTCAGCAGGCCGAAAAACCGACGGCGGATTTGATTCTTGCGGTGGCGCCCGCGGTGCAGAAGCTTGTGGATGCGAGCGCGAGCATCAGTGCTGCTCCTCGGCGGTAACTTTCTCCCCGTAGGACCCTGCTAGAATGTGCGAATGGATACGCGCGCATAGAATCGCTGCGCGCTGGTTATGGAGGATTTTCTTGCGCATCGTGAATTTTCGCCGCGAAACGGGATTTCGGCTCGGGGTGTTGCGTGGCGAGAGTATTTTTGACCTGCAAGAATTGAGCGCCGCCGCGGGGAAAGCGGCTACATTTTTTCCGAGCGCCTCGGATTTTTTGAATGCGGGGCTGGAGGCGCTGGAATTGGCGCGAAAATTGGTGCAGGAAATTCCTGCCGGTTTTGTGCCGCTTCTATTGAAGTCAGTGCAGCTTGGACCGCCGGTGCCGAAGCCTAGCAAGATTATCGCGGTGGGATTAAATTATCGCGATCATGCGGGGGAAGCGAATTTCAAGGTGCCGGAATATCCGCTTATCTTCGCGAAATTTCCGAATTCCATCGCGGGACCGCACGATGCGATCGTGATTCCCTCGGCGGACATGCAAGTGGATTCGGAGGCGGAATTGGCGGTGGTGATCGGTCGACGCGGGAAAGCGATTCGAGCGGAGGCGGCGTTCGATTACGTTGCCGGTTACATGGCTTTGAACGATGTATCGGGGCGGAAGTGGCAATTCGCAGACAAGCAGTGGACGCGGGGGAAATCGTGCGACACGTTTTGTCCGATCGGGCCGTGGTTGACGACGCGGGACGAGATTGCGGATCCGCATAATTTGCGGGTGATGGGGCGTTTGAATGGCGAGGTGTTTCAGGATTCGAATACATCCAAAATGATTTTTCGGGTGCCGGAATTGATTTCGTTTATTTCCGAGGCGATTACGTTGGAGCCGGGGGACATTATCGCGACGGGAACGCCTTCGGGTGTGGGGGTGTTTCGCAATCCGCCGATTTTTATGAAGGCGGGGGATGTGGCGGAGGTGGAGATCGAGGGGTTGGGGGTTTTGCGGAATGCCGTGGTGGGGGTAGGGCGGGGATAGGACGCGGGGCATGCGTCGTGCCGCACGAAAGTCGAAGAGAGATCCCTCGTCGGCGCGCAAAAAGCGGCGCGCCTCTGTCGGGATGACAACGTAAACCATGGGGCGGAGCGACGATTGTTGTGTGGCGTGGAGTGAGGAGGGTGTCGCGGCGGTGTTCAGACCGCCATGGAGCGTTGCGGCAACATCGATGGCGCACTGACCCTTTCGTAGCGTCGCGCGGGGTGAAAGTGCGCCGGTACAACGTCGTCGACGGAGTGTCCGCGGTGAAGGCAGGGGCGGCGAGGCAAGCCTCGCCTTGCAACAAGCGGCGGCAAGCCGCCGCACTCCCAGAAAAAGCGCGGTGGGCTTGAGAGCCTGCGACGCGGACGTTAGGAGCGGAGGCCGTCTTGGTGGACGTATTTGATTACTTCTACTTCGGAAGTCGCGATCAGGCCTTCTTCTACCATTTCGTCCAGGAAGGGGAGCAGCTTCTGAATTTTTTCTTCGGAGTCAATTACGCTGACCATTACCGGGGCGTCGTGGGAGAAGGACATGTGGCGCGGGCGGCGGATCAGGGTGCTGGCGCCATAGCCTTCGATGCCGCGAAAAACGGTGGCGCCGGCGATATCCAGTTCGCGGCATTTTTCGACGATGGCGCGGTAGAGCGGTTTATCCTTCCATTTATCGTCTTCACCGAAATGAATGCGCAACATTTTTGCGGTGCCTGCGAGTTTCATTTGCGGGCCTCTTTGCGGCGTTCCATTTCCTGGTAGTCGCGGGTGTATTTGATGACGTCCACGTCGGAGAAAACCACCAAGCCTTGCTGGATCATGCCGTCGAGCAGCGGGAGAAAAGAGCGGAGGCGTTCTTCGGTATCCACGACGGAGAGCATGATGGGACGGTCATGCGAGAGATGCAGCGCGGAATCTTTGTGAATGCGGCGATTGGCTCCGTATCCGAGGATGCCCTGGTAGACGGTGGCGCCGGCGATGTCGTTGGCGCGCATGCTTTCGAGTAATGCTTTGTGCAGAGGTTTGCCATTCCATTTATCGTTTTCGCCGATGAAGATGCGCATCAGTTTGGCTTTGCCCTGGCGCTTAAGGGCGGGGACATCGGGCTGAGCGGCGGCCTTGGAGGACGCTTCGGAAGATTTCACGACGATGGTGTCTTGAATTTCGATGAGGCCCGTGCCGGCCATTTCGTGGAGCTTGGGAAGAAGTTCTTCGATCTTTTCTGGAGTTTCCGTGAATTCGATTTTCACGGGAAGATTTTCGGTGAGCGCGAGAGCGCGATCGGTGTGCATACGGTGATCGGCGCCGAACCCGGCGATGCCGCGGGCGACGCTGGCTCCGGAAACCTGGTGATAGAAAAGAAATTGCAGAATCGCGGCATAGACGGCTTCGCCGTGGTATTGGTGGTCCTGGCCGACGTAGATGGTGACTTTTTTAGCGGGTCCGGATTTCAGCATGTTACCTCCCGGGTCTCAACGAGTCTCTGTGAGAATTGCAAAACCTGTACTTCAGCGGCTGAACCCCGTACTGCTCTTGCTGTGTTTATGCCGTAGCTAAAGCTACGGCCTACAAAGATTCTCGTGTTCTCACATAGACTCTCAACGCCACCACGCGAGACGGAACTATTCTAACGCTCGTACGCTCGCGGCGAGCGGCGGCTTCAGGCGATGGAACGGCCGGTGATCACGCCGAGCCAGACGGAGACGAAACCGACGACGACGCTGAGGACCACGTTGAGGCCGGCGATTAGGAAGTCGCCGTCCTGAAAAACGCGAAAGGTTTCGTATTCGAACGTGGAAAACGTGCTGTAGCCGCCGATGAAACCGATGGGAATCAGATAGCGCCAGTTCGCGCTCCAGTTGGTTTTTTCCGCGAGCAGCGTGACGATCAAGCCGATTAGAAAGCATGCCGTGCAGTTGACGATGAAGGTGCCGTAGGGAAAGCGCGTGCCGAAGCGATTGCCGACATAGCTTCCCATCCAATAGCGCAGCATTGAACCGAGACATCCGCCGAGACCCACCATCAGGTATTTCGTCATAGAAGCGAGATGCATCCTCTCCTTGCGGCTCGCGCGGCGTTGATGGATGGCGAGCCAATTTCAGGTGCGTCGAGTTTGGCGGGAATCGTTGCCGGGGACATGGCTCCGCGACAAGAAACCCTTGTCAGGAGTCATCATCTGTCCCGGCTTAGATGGGGACAGCGGTTAAGGGGCGAACTCCATGCCCTCAGTGAACAATAATACTTTTAGTTTTGTGGAAGTCAATCGCGGCGCGGTGTGCGTTTGCTGAGAAGGCACGGGCCGGGAAAAGCGCTGAAGTGGGCAATGCAAATATTACCGCAGAGACGCAGAGTTCGCAGAGAAGGGCAAACCCGCGACGGCGAAAAGCGGACGGTAGGTTCAGGCGATGCCGAGTTTTTTTTGCATGTCTTCGAGGGAGATGCCTTTGGTTTCGGGGTAGAAGAAGAGGACTACGAAGAATTGCAGGACCATCATGGCGGCGAAAAAGACGAAGGGGTAGCCGCCGGAGGCCGCAGCCATGGTGGGGAAGATGAAAGAGATGAGCGCGTTCATGGCCCAGTGCGAGAAGCTGCCTAGGCTTTGACCTTTGGCGCGGACGCGATTGGGGAAAACTTCACTCAGGTAGACCCAGATGACGGCGCCTTGCGAGAAAGCGAAGAAGGCGATGTAGCCGACCAGCAGCCAGACGAGAAGATCCTGGTGGTGGCCGGAAAGAAAAATCGCGGCGACGCCGCCCAGGCACACGGCGGTGCCGACGGCGCCAATCAGGAGCAGAGTTTTGCGGCCGATGCGGTCTATCAGGGACATGGCCAGCATGGTGAAGACCAGGTTGGTGGCGCCGATGGCGACGGCTTGCAGGTCGGAGGAGACTTTATTGAAACCGGCGAAGGCGAAAATATCGTTGAGGTAATAGAGGATGGCGTTGATGCCGGAGAGTTGGTTGAACATGCCGATGGTGACGGCTAGAAAAATCGGCAGGCGGTACTTCCAATTGAAGAGCGCGTCGCTCGCGCCGTGTTCGGCGTGAATGGACGTTTCGATTTCCTGCAGCTCTTGCTCGTAATTTTCTTCGCCGGTGACGCGGAGAACGTCGCGGGCTTCGTCGATTTTTCCCTTTTTAACCAGCCAGCGGGGGCTGCGCGGAATCACGAAAAGAAGCAGGAAGAAAAGCAGGGCTGGCGCGGCGGGAACGCCGAGTTTCCAGCGCCATTCGGCGCCGGCGAGGTGCAGTTCGCCGACAAGATAGTTCGAGAAATAGGCGAGGAGGATGCCGAGCACGATATTGAATTGAAACAGGCCCACGAGGCGGCCGCGCCATTTTGCGGGAGCTACTTCGGCGATGTACATCGGGCCGAGGACGGATGAGCCGCCGATGCCCAGGCCACCGATGAAGCGGAAGACTACGAGCGAGGTCCAATTCCAGGAGATGGCGCAGCCGAGCGCAGAGACCAGGTACAAGACCGCGAGGGCGCGCAGGCTGTCGCGGCGTCCGAAGCGGTCGCCGGGGATGCCGGCGAGCATGGAGCCGAAGATGGCTCCTACGACCGCGACAGAAACGGTGATGCCTAAATCTTCGGGCGAGAGATGGAAAGTTTGCGTTAGCGCGTGAGTGGTGCCGGAGATGACGGCGGTGTCGAAGCCGAAGAGAAGGCCGCCGAGCGAGGCTACGACTGTACTGCGCAGCAGATACGAGTTTAGTTTCATGCTGCTCTTGTGGCCGCCTTTCGGGTGCGAAATGCCTTCGCGCATCCTCTCATTTATCGGGCTGGCTGAAAAAGAATATTAGCGGGGAGAGATGCGAATCGTTCGGGGACCAAGTCAAAATCGTGGCTTCAGGAGCCGGAGCCCGTAAGAAGAGGCATGGCATGCGGCGGGGCTGAAGAGTCTGTGTGAGAACTCAAAATTCGTTCCCTCAGCGGCTAAACAGGCTGCGGAAAAACGCACAGATTGTCATTGTGGGGGCGAATTTGCCCGAGGAGGTTGCTTTTCTTCCCTGTGCTTCGGAGAAAAGCAGATCCCTCGCTGCGCTCGGGATGACACTCGCTTTACATTTTCCGCAAGCTGCAAAACCGTGCCCTGACGAAAATCACGATTCTCACGTGCGCGCTGAAGCCCCGCCGTTCCGAATATGTGTCAGCACCGCAAGACTGTACTTCAGCGGCTGAAGCCGCAATGATTTTGCCGCGTTAATGCCGTAGCTAAAGCTACGGCCTACAAAGATTCTCGTGTTGCTACGCAAGCGCTGAAGCCATGACCTACAAAAGCTCTTAGGTTCATAGCGGCTCCAGAACGAGATTACGCGGCGACGCGCTTGGGGAGGAAGGCGCTGCCCTTTTTTACTATGAAGGTCCAGAGGGCGCTGCCTGCGGGAGGGAGGTCGCGGTCGGTGCGGCGGACTACGAACCATTGGCGGACGATGGGGAGGCCGGGGACTTTCAGGATGACGAGACGACGGGCGGCGACTTCGGAGGCGATGGTGTGCGCGGAAATGAGCGAGAGGCCCAGGCCGGCCATCACGGCTTGTTTGATGGTTTCGTTCGAGCCCATTTCGATGGTTAATTTTGGCGGCTGGATCATTTGCGCGTTCAGAAAGAACTCGAAAATATTGCGGGTGCCGGAACCTTCTTCGCGCACGATGAATTTCTGGTTGGACAATTCGGTTTTGGAGATGCGCTTGGCGCGGGCGAGGCGGTGGCCGGCGGCGGCGATCATCACGTAGGGGTGCGGGCCGAAGGGTTCGCTATCGGCGCCGAAATCGCCGGGCGGGCGGCCCATGACGGCCATATCTATATCGTAATTGCGCAGGGATTCGATGGTTTCCACGCGATTGCCGACGACGAGTTGCAGGTCAATTCCGGCGTGCTGGCGCAGGAAAGCGGCGATGAGTTCGGCGGCGAAATATTTCGCGGTGGAAACTGCGCCGAAGCGGACGCGTCCACCGTGCAGGCCTTTCATGGCTTCGAGCGTGTCGCCGAGGTCGGTGATGACGCGATCAATGCGCGCGGCGGCGGCGACGGCTTCACGGCCGGCGTCGGTGGCGCGGAGGCGGTTGCCGGTGCGATCGAAGAGCGCGAGGCCGAGGTCTTCTTCGAGGAGTTTGATGCGGGAGGTGAGCGCCGCGGGGGTGACATGCAGCGTTTGCGCGGCTTTGACTACGGTGCCGCTGCGGGCGACCTGGTGGACGGCTTCGAGCTGTTTAAAGGTGAGGTTGGCCATGATCGACTTTCAATTTTTCTTAGTAAGGCGGTAATTATATTCACTTTTATTGTGCCTGGCAAGCTGTTAGGTTTTGGCTTCTTCATAAGGAGACCCGGTTATGAGCAAGGATGGAACGACGCTGGACGCAAAGGCGGCGACGGTACGCGGCAAGGATCGCTACAAGTCCGGCGTGATGGAATACAAGAAGATGGGTTATTGGGAGCCGGATTATGAGCCGAAAGATACAGATATCATCGCGCTTTTCCGGGTGACGCCGCAGGACGGCGTGGATCCGATCGAAGCATCGGCGGCGGTGGCGGGGGAATCTTCGACGGCTACTTGGACCGTGGTGTGGACCGATCGGCTGACGGCTTGCGAAAAATATCGCGGCAAGTGCTATCGCGTGGAGGCGGTGCCGAACGCGCCGGGGTCTTATTTCGCGTGGATAGCTTACGACCTGGACCTTTTTGAGCCGGGGTCGATTGCGAATCTGGCGGCTTCGATCATTGGAAATGTTTTTGGTTTTAAGCCGCTGAAGGCTTTGCGGCTGGAGGATATGCGTCTGCCGGTTGCGTATGTAAAGACTTTCGACGGGCCGGCGACGGGGATCGTGGTGGAGCGCGAGCGTCTGGATAAATTCGGGCGGCCGTTGCTGGGCGCTACGGTGAAGCCGAAGCTGGGGCTTTCGGGGCGCAATTATGGGCGCGTGGTTTATGAGGCGTTGAAGGGCGGATTGGATTTCACGAAGGACGACGAAAACATTAATTCGCAGCCGTTCATGCACTGGCGCGACCGGTATCTTTATTCGATGGAGGCGGTGAATCGCGCGCAGGCGGAGACGGGCGAAGTGAAAGGGTCGTACCTGAACGTGACCGCGGCGACGATGGAGGATATGTACGAGCGGGCGGAGTTTGCGAGCGAACTGGGTTCGGTGATCGTGATGATTGACCTGGTGATCGGGTACACGGCGATTCAGTCCATGTCCAAGTGGGCGCGGCGCAACAACATGATTTTGCATTTGCACCGGGCGGGGCACGGGACTTACACGCGGCAGAAGATTCACGGCGTTTCGTTTCGCGTGATTGCGAAGTGGATGCGTCTGGCCGGAGTGGATCACATTCATGCGGGAACGGTGGTGGGGAAACTGGAAGGCGATCCGCGGACGATTCGCGGTTATTACGATATTTGCCGCGAGGACGTGGTGCCGCAGAAACTCGAGAACGGAGTATTTTTCGAGCAGCAGTGGGCTTCTTTGCGGAAATTGATGCCGGTCGCTTCGGGCGGGATTCACGCGGGGCAGATGCACCAGCTGCTGGATCTGCTCGGCGAGGATACGGTGCTGCAATTTGGCGGCGGAACGATCGGGCATCCGACCGGGATTGTGGCCGGGGCGACGGCGAATCGCGTGGCGTTGGAGGCGATGGTGCTGGCGCGGAATGAAGGACGCGACATTATGCGCGAGGGTCCGGAAATTCTCGAGACGGCGGCGAAGCACTGTCTGCCTTTGCGGCAGGCTTTGGAAATATGGAAAGACGTGACATTCGATTACGCTTCGACGGACACGCCGGACTTCGTGCCGACAGCGTCGGTGTCGGTGTAAAAAGGAGAAAATTTCATCATGCGATTGACGCAAGGTTGCTTTTCGTTTTTGCCGGATTTGACGGATGCGCAGGTGCGCGCGCAGGCGCAGTACTGCATTGACAACGGATGGGCGGTGAACATCGAGTTCACCGATGATCCGCATCCGCGCAATACGTATTGGGAGATGTGGGGTTTGCCGATGTTCGATATCAAGGATGCCGCGGCGGTGATGATGGAATTGCAGGAGTGCCGCAAGGCGTATGGCGATCGTTACATCCGGCTTTCGGGATTTGATGCGAAGCATGGGTGGGAGTCGGTGCGGATTTCGTTCATTGTGAATCGTCCTGCGGAGGAGCCGGGGTTCAAGCTGGTGCGGCAGGAAGGGCGCGGGCGGAATATGCGTTATACGACGCAGGCTTATGTGACGGAGAGGCCGTCGGGGGAGCGGTATCGGTGAGGTCTGCGCGCGGCTGAATATTTATGACCGAAACAACGCGATCATACGAGCATCCGGGGATTACTGATCCTGTGGCTGAAGAGCGGCCGCGCGGATCGGGTGCGTTTGCGTCACTCGCGCCGGTGGTCGCGCCTGGCGGCCGTGGCGCGGCTGACGAGACGATTGATCTGGCGAAGGAATTGACGGGGGCGGGCGTTGAAGATGTGTTGACGGAGCTGGACGACGGGCTGGTGGGACTGGCTCCGGTGAAGACGCGGATACGCGAGATTGCGGCGCTGCTTTTGGTGGAACGCGTGCGGCGCAAAGTGGGGCTGGCGAGCGAGCCGCCGACTTTGCACATGTCTTTTACGGGCAATCCTGGCACCGGGAAGACGACGGTGGCGTTGCGCATGGCGGATTTGCTGCACCGGCTGGGATTTGTGCGCAAGGGGCATCTGGTTTCTGTGACGCGGGATGATTTGGTGGGGCAATACATCGGGCACACGGCACCGAAGACCAAGGAAATTTTGAAGAAGGCGATGGGCGGCGTTTTATTTATTGATGAGGCTTATTATTTGTACCGCGCGGAGAACGAGCGGGACTACGGGCAAGAGGCCATCGAGATTTTGCTGCAGGTGATGGAGAACCAGCGCGAGGATTTGGTGGTGATTCTGGCGGGTTATGCGGACCGCATGGAGAAATTTTTCGCGAGCAACCCGGGATTTCGTTCGCGGATCGCGCACCACATTGATTTTCCGGATTATGCGGACGGGGAGTTGCTGGCGATCGGCGAATTGATTCTGGCGAAGCAGAATTACAAATTGAGCGAGCGCGGGCGGGAGGCGCTGGGGCGTTATATCGTGGCGCGGAAACAGCAGCCGCATTTTTCGAATGCGCGTTCGATTCGCAACGCGCTGGACCGCGCGCGATTGCGGCAGGCGAACCGCATCGTACACGGGGCCGCAAATTCCAAGGTGACGGCGGAAGATTTGATGACGATTGACGCGCCGGATTTGCTGGCGAGCCGCGTCTTCGGGAAGGCGGCATCGAACGATTCGCCGCTGAGCGATGAAACGGAGAGCACCTTTGATTGATTCGATTCTTATCGCACCATCGGTGCTCGCGCTGGTCGTAGGCTTGGCGGCTTTCAAGGGCTGCGCGACGGCTCGCGCGGCGAATATTGCCGCGATGCGGGCTGCCGCACAAACTGCCGCCGGCCAACTGGCGGCGTGATAGTCTCTTCGTCGGTTATACCTTTCCCGGGAAACTTGCTTCCGGGATTTTTGCGGTCACGGGCCTGATATTTTGCGGCGCGGCGAATTCTTTGTGAGGATGCCCGGCCATGACTTTGCAGGCGCTGATTTTTGATGTGGACGGCACGCTCGCCGAAACGGAAGAGATGCATCGCCGGGCGTTCAACGAAGCGTTCGCGTCGCTGGGACTCGAGTGGAATTGGCCGCCGCCGCTTTACAAGGAATTGCTGCGGATTGCCGGCGGCAAAGAGCGGATTCTTCATTACTTGATGGCCCACCGGCCGGAAGATGTGGCGGCGCACGAACGCGAAATCCCAAATATTTATGTGCTGAAGACGAAACTTTATTCAGCGATGGTGCGCGAGGGGACGCTCGAGCTGCGGCCGGGAGTGGGGCGATTGATCGAGGAAGCGCGCGTGGCGGGAATCCGGCTGGCTATTGCGACTACGACGAATCCCGCGAATGTGGACGCGCTGCTGCAGAGCGCGTTTGCGCCCTCGGGTGAATCGCTTTTCCGCGTGATCGTTGCCGGGGACGAAGTCGCGGCGAAAAAACCGGCGCCGGACGTGTTTGACGTGGCGGTGCGGCGGCTGGGATTGCGCGCTTCCGCGTGCATTGCGTTTGAGGATTCCGCGAACGGCGTTTTATCGGCGAGGCGGGCGGGGTTGGCGGTGGTGGCGACACCGAGCGCGTATACGGAGGAAGACGATTTCGCGGGGGCGGTCTCGGTGGTTTCGTCGCTGGGCGAGCCTGGCGAACCGCATCAGCATCTGGCGGGTTGGATATGGCCGAGCGGTTTCGTGAGCGTGGCGGAATTGCGCAAGCGGGCGGAAGAGCTGGCGCAGGGACGCGGCGCGAAGCTTAATTTTTCTAAGTCTTGATGCAATTATATTCAGTTTTCTTTGGCAAGCTCCCCTGTTAGCGTTCTGCTATGCCGTTTTCTCAGCCAACGACGAGCCGAAGTGTCGAAGGGCAGATGGTGACCCGGGCCGGAGAAGTTAAGTCCGCGACCAGCATCGCGCGAAACATGCCGCTGGATAATTTTCTGGAGCGCGTTGCGAACGCGCGCCCGGAAATGGGAGCGGCGACGGACTTGCTGCGCGAATTGGCTAAGGCCGCGATTCAAGTGGCGGAGGTCGTGTCTTTGGGTTACATCGCCGGGGCGCCTGACGCCACCGTGGGGGCGACGAATAGCGACGGGGACGCGCAAAAGCGGCTGGATATTACCGCGAATGAGATTTTTGTGAATGCGCTGCGGAATGCGCCGGTGGCGGCGGTGCTTTCGGAGGAATTGAATTCTCCGTTGTGCCTGGATCCGGACGCGACGTTGGCGGTAGCGATTGATCCGCTGGATGGGTCTTCTAATATTGATGCGAACGTTTCGATCGGGACGATTTTCGCGGTGTTCCCGGCGCTCGAGCGCGCGACGGAGCCGGCGAATCACTTTCTGCGGCCAGGGCGCGAGCAGATTGCCGCGGGATTCGTCATCTACGGCCCGCAGACTTCGCTGGTCTTTACACTGGGCGACGGCGTGCACGTGTTTACGCTCGACCGGCGGGCCGGCGCGTTTCAAATGACGATTCCGAGACTTGCGATTCCGCACGATTCGCACGAATATGCGGTGAACGCTTCGAATTATCGCCATTGGGATGAATCCATTCGCGCGTATTTGGACGATTGCATTCGCGGGGCGGACGGGCCGCTGGCGCAGGATTACAATATGCGGTGGATCGCGTCGCTGGTGGCGGATGCGTATCGCATTCTGGTGCGCGGCGGAGTGTTTCTTTATCCCGGCGATCAGCGCAAAGGCTACACGAGGGGGCGGCTGCGGCTGATTTACGAAGCGAGCCCGATCGCGTTTCTGGCCGAGCAGGCGGGGGGCAGCTGCACGGACACGGTGCAGCGCGTCCTGGACATCAAGCCGCGAGAATTGCACGCGCGAACGCCGATCGTTTTCGGCTCGACGGCAGCGGTGCAACGCATCAGTCAATATCATACCGATCCGCAGTTTTCCGCGGAGCGCTCACCGCTTTTTTTCGAGCGTGGCTTGTTCCGGCGATGAACGGAGCGCGCCGCGATGTCCGCTAAGCATCCCATTATTTCGGTGACCGGCTCGTCCGGGGCGGGGACTACGTCCGTGCGGAATACGTTCGAGCAGATTTTCCGGCGCGAGAAGGTGAAGGCGGTTTACATCGAGGGTGATGCGTTTCACCGCTACGACCGGCTGGAAATGCGCAGGGTGATGGCGGAAGAAGCGGCGAAGGGCGATCACCATTTCAGCCACTTTGGGCCGCAGGCGAATCTTTTTGAAGAGTTGGAGACTTTATTTCGCGAATACGGGGAGCATGGGCAGGGGCAGACGCGGCATTACGTACACGACGCGGTGGAATCGGAGAGATTCGGCGCGCCGCCGGGGACATTTACCAAGTGGGAGCCGATTCCAGACGGGAGCGATCTGCTTTTTTACGAGGGGCTGCATGGAACGGTGGTGACCGACAACGTGAACGTGGCGCGTCACGCGGATCTGAAAATCGGCGTGGTGCCGGTGATCAATCTGGAGTGGATTCAGAAGATTCATCGCGACGCGGCGTCGCGGGGGTATTCCACCGAAGCGGTGACGGACACGATTTTGCGGCGGATGCCGGATTACGTGCGGTACATGTGCCCGCAATTCACGGAGACGGATATCAATTTTCAGCGGATACCGACGGTGGACACGTCGAATCCGTTTATCGCGCGGTGGATTCCGACGCCGGATGAATCCATGGTGGTGATCCGGTTCCGGAATACGCGCGGGTTTGATTTTTGCT
The DNA here is from genome assembly GCA_963740695.1 of uncultured Acidobacteriota bacterium. Taxonomy (GTDB): domain Bacteria; phylum Acidobacteriota; class Terriglobia; order Acidiferrales; family UBA7541; genus Palsa-295. The sequence continues at coordinate 23,086 of CAVUFU010000012.1, read as the reverse complement.
ATTTGCTTTCGATGATCCAGCACAGTTTTATGTCGCGCGCGAATTCGATCGTGATTCCGGGCGGGAAATTGGATTTGGCGATGCAGATTATTTTGACGCCGCTGATTTTGCAGTTGGTGGAGCGGAAACGGCGCGCGGCGTGACGCATACGCTTCTTTAGCGCACGCCGGCGTTGGCGAAATCTTGCGGACCGGGTAGAGTGCCGCGGAGATAGGTGGCGTCCCAGTGGAATTGCCAGCGGCCTTTGTCTTTTTCGAATGGCAGCGGGCCGGGAGTGAAGTCCACCCATTGGCTCCAGCGGCCGCTTTGTTTATTGACGACTACGTTGCTCATGCCGTCGAGGACGAGGCCGGCTTGGCCGCCGCCTTCGCGGCAGATCGTGGATTTGAAAACGGCGCGGCCGACCCAATCGAAGCCGTTCTGTTTGTCCGCTTCGCTGAGATCTTGCGGCTTCAATTCCTGCACCGCGAGCGCGCGGCATTGGCGGAGAAAATGGTCGGGGGCGTAGGGGCTGCCGGAGACGATGGCGGTGGTCCAGCCGTCGGGGCCTTTGGCCCAGTGGCGCTGGAGTTCGGCCATCACGGCGGTTTGGGCTTCGCGGTCGGCGGTGGAGAGGCCGGTGGCGTTGTCTTCGGCGCCGTCGGAGGCGTCGGGGGTGGAATGGCCGCAGCCGATGGTGATGACGACGATGGCTAAGGCGAGTGCCAGTGAGAGAAATCGGGCTCTGTGAATAAAACTTTTCATTGGGTGTTTCCTTTCGACGCAAAGTTCCCAGCCTTCGTTTGAAATTGCGCAGGAGGAACATCAGCGGCTAAAGCCGTCATGCGACTCCATCGTTTATGTCGTGGCTAAAGCCACGACCCACAAAGATTCTCCGGCGCAGTCTCCGAGGACAACAACATTCGTGCGAGAACTCGGCGATCCGTGCCCTCAGCGGCTGAAGCCGCTGTGATTTTGCGCCAGCTACGGCACGGCTAAAGCCGTGCCCTGACGAAAAACCACGTTTCACAGCGACCCTAGAGCTGGCCCTTCGTCGGACATCATTTACGAAATCGTTTCGAGCTCCCATGCGTCGGTTACTTCACTTTTTCGAGACGGGGGATCATGGTGTCGCGGGGGCCGTCGATTGAGCCGTCTTTGTTGACGGTGAAGACCAGCGGGCTGGGGAGCATGAGGCCGAAATCGCCGCGGGCGATTATTTTGTTGCCTTCGATTTTGTAGGTGCCGTCAACGGCGTAGGCGCCCAGCCCGATATAGGCCTTGCCATCTTTGAATTCGGCGTTGATGGTGCCGGAGGGGTCGCGATATTTGCCTTCGGTGCTGCTGCCGCAGGCGATTGCTAGAGCGGCTCCGGAGAGAACCACGGCGAAAATTATTTTGCGGATCCATGAGCGATGCATGAAGGCGTTCTCCTTTTAGCGATTTTGGTGATGGCTTTTGCGCCCGCGATTCGGGGGCGAGTAATGCTGGCGCACTGAAGTGCGCCGCTACAAAATCCCTACGGCCGCGATGCGGGTGTCACCCGCTGCGCCGCCAGCAAGGTTTACGTTCGCGTGTCGTTCGCGGCGCCCGTTGCTGCGGGCGTGCTGGCGGTGCTAAAGTCTCGGGCCAAGACGGGGCGTGGAACCAGCTGGAAACGGGTCCTCCCGCAGCGACTCTTCACTACGCATTGCGTGAACACGGAAGAAAAACCGTCATGGCGGGAAAAGATTCTCAACCTACGCACGGATTTGAACCTGGAGGCGTTGGCTCGCCTGCGGCCGAGCGAAAGGTGCTGGATCACCTTTTCAGCGTCACTTATGAGGAATTGCGACGGCTGGCTTCGAGCGTGCGGCGGGGAGATCCGAGCGCGACGCTCAGCCCGACTGCGTTGGTGAATGAAGCTTGGATCAAGCTGGCGAAATCGCCGGATATTGCGGCGACATCGCGCTTGCATTTCAAACGGATCGCGGCGCGGGCGATGCGGCAACTTTTGGTGGAGGCGGCGCGGCGGAGGAATTCGGGGAAACGCGGCGGCGGGGCGGGGATTACGGTCGAGTTTGATGACGCGGTGCACAAGAAACCGACCGGCGGCGAGGAATTGCTGGCGCTGAATACGGCGCTTGATTCGCTGGAGCGGATGAATCCGCGGCAGGCGGTGATGGTGGAAAGCCGATTTTTCGGCGGGTTGGATGTGCCGGAAACGGCGGCGTTGCTGAACGTGTCCGAGGCGACGGTGCTGCGCGATTGGCGCGCGGCGAAGGCGTGGCTCGCGCACGAGCTGCGCGAGGCTTCCTCCTAACGCGCGACGCGGATTCATCGTGGGCTTTCTGGCCGGAGAATGATCGTGGATAGTTCGCGCTGGCAGAGGGTACAGACGCTTTTTCACGAAGCTGCAGATTTGCCTGCCGCGGAACAGCTGGAGTTTCTGGAAAAGAAATGTGGTGACGACGAAACACTGGTGAGCGAAGTTTTGATTCTGCTGCAGGAAGATTCGCGCGGCGGTTCGCTGCTGGAGCGCGACGTGGCGCATGTGGCGGAGCAGGTTCTCGGCGATTCGTCTTCAGAAGCGGCACCCTTCAAGGAATTCGGACCGTATCGAATCATTCGAGCGCTGGGCGAAGGCGGCATGGGCATGGTGTATCTGGCCGAGCGCGAAGATTTAGGCAGCCGCGTGGCGATCAAGGTGCTGCGCGATGCTTGGCTTTCACCGGCGCGGCGCGAACGGTTCGCTATCGAGCAGCGGACGCTGGCGCAACTGAATCATCCTTCGATTGCGCGGCTTTATGATGCGGACACTTCGCCGGACGGGACGCCATTTTTTGCGATGGAGTTCGTGGAAGGCGTTCCGCTGACGGAATATTGCCGGCAGCACAATTGTTCGATTGCGGAGCGATTGCGATTATTCCGCGAGGTGTGCGAAGCGGTGCTGTACGCGCATCAGCACGCCGTGATTCATCGCGACTTGAAACCTTCGAATATTTTGGTGAAAGACGACGGCACGGTGCGGCTGCTTGATTTCGGCATTGCGAAACACTTACAAAGCTTGGGCGAGGCCGTAGACCAGACTATGACCGGTTTGCGGTTGATGACGCCGGCTTATGCCGCGCCGGAGCAGATTCGCGGCGAACAGGTGGGGATTCAGAGCGACGTTTATTCTTTGGGCGTGGTGCTGTACGAACTGCTCGCGGGGCGGCTGCCTTTTGATTTATCCAACCGCACACCCGCGCAAGCCGAAAAGATTTTGACCGAGCAAGTGGCGGAAAGGCCTTCGGACGCGGCCGCGAAAGCGGGTGACGCTGCGAGCAGAGCAGGTGGCTCGTTACAGGTGAGTAAGGCCGCTTGGGCTGATTTGGATGTGTTGTGCCTCACCGCGATGCACAAGGATGTGCAGCAGCGTTATCAATCGGTTGAGGCAGTCACACGCGACATTGATCATTATTTAAAGGGCGAGCCGCTGGAGGCGCGGCCGGATACGCTGCGTTATCGCGCGCGAAAATTCGTGACGCGGAATTGGCGCGCGGTTAGCGCCGTGGCGGCCGTGATCGCCGTGGTTGTGGGGTTGGTGGTGTTTTTTACTTTGCGCCTGGCGCGCGAGCGCGACAACGCGAACAGGCAGACCGCGATTGCCACGACGATCAATCAATTTCTTTCGGACGATTTACTGGGGCGCGGGAATCCATTTCAGAGCGGCAAGGCGACGGAGACGTTGCTGGATGCAATCAAGGTGGCTTCGCCCAGCATTGACCGCAAATTCAAGGACGAGCCGCAGGTGGCGGCGCGTTTGCACCTGACGATCGCGCAGGCGCTCGACAACAGGACGAATTATCCCGAGGCGCGGGGGGAATACGAGCGCGCGCACCAATTATTTTTGCAGACCGAAGGGCCGCTTTCGCAGGACGCGATTGTGGTGCAATTGCAGCGGGCGGCGATGGAAGCGCGGAGTTACCAGTCCGGCGGCTTGCCGGTGGCCAAGTCGTTGCTGGCGGAGCAGGAAGCGTTGATCCCCAAAGTCAAAAATCCGCGCAGGGATTTGCCCGTCTGGCTGTATTCAGCGAAGGGCATGATTGCGCTGATTGAGAACGATGCGAAGGCTGCCAACCAGAATTTCAAAGCGGCATCGGATGCGGCGATGTTGATTCCGGATTTTGACGAAACCGCGCGCTTCAATCTGCGGCAGCGGCTGGCGTTCACTTACATACGGCTTGGTGATGGAGCGACGGCCGAGCGCCTGGCGCGCGAATTGATCGTTGCGTATGCGGGAGCGAACGGGTCGGACAGCCCTTACGTGCTGCGCGTGCGGCTCAATCTGGCGCAGGCTTTCATGATCGAAGGGAAATATCATGAGGCGGTGCAGGAAGCGAACGGGGTTTATCCGGATTTTCTGGAGAAGTTCGGGCCGGATCATGAGTTGACGATGCAATTGCTGGCGACCCGCGCGCAATCGGAAGGAAGCCTGGGATTATTCGAGGATTCGACGCGCGATGATCTGGCGATTTACAAAATCGCTTTGCAGAAGCAAGGGCCGGCTTCGTTTTATGCGATCGCGACGCTTTCGGATGCGTCGGTGGGGCAGTGCCGGACAAATCATCTGGCGGAAGGCGAGAAAAATGCGCGGACCGCGCACGAAGATTCGATCAAAGCTTTCGGTCCGCATGCGGGTTTGACAGGTGGAACGGCTTTGCCACTGGCAAACTGCTTGATCGCGGAAGGCAAATTTCAGGAAGCGACCAAACTGCTGGATGAAATTGACTCGAAAGTGGTGGCGCAGTTGACAGGAGATCCTTACTGGGAAGCGAGCGTGAACCTAGCGCAGGCGGAAATCGCGTTGCGGCAGCGGAATTACGCGCAGGCGCACAAATTAATCGAGGCAGCGCGGCCGGCGTTTTCGCGTCCGGACGCGGAAGCGTATCAGAAGAACAAACTGGATGCTTTGAGCGCGGAGATTGACACGCACGTACGGTGAGGCCGGGTCCCAGGATAGAGGGTCTTGCGAATGGTCATTAACAACACATCTCTGAAACGGGACGCTCGCCATGCAACGCCACTGTTAGCGGCGGCTGTTGCGAGGCTGCCGCTAATTGTCGTGGTCGCCTGCGTTGTAGAGATGTTCGGGGGCCAAGCACTGGGATCAAGACCGCAGGGCCCCATGGAAAAGCCGACAACGTCGAAAACACTCGTCGCAATCGAGGGCGTAGAACATCTTGACCGGCTCACCCGAGAACCGATGGTCGTCGAACTGAGTGACGGCACGCTCTTTGTGGCCGGATACGACGGGGACGTGGAAAAGAGTCCTAATCTATATCGAAGTCGCGACCGCGGCGCTACCTGGGAGCGAGTGAACGTCGGCAGCAAGGCGGATGGCGCCATCGGCAACTCTGACGTTGATCTGGCTGTCGGCCCCGACAACACTGTTTACTTCGTGCAAATGACTTACGACCTCAAAGCGGACGAAGGCGCGCGCATCGCGGTCGGCACCAGCAGGGACGCAGGTGCGACGTGGTCGTGGAAAGTTCTTTCGGAAACTCGTTTTGATGATCGACCTTGGATCGGAGTGACGCCCGATGGAACCGCTCAGGTGATCTGGAACGACGGAAACGGCGTCCGTTATGAGGTCAGCCAGGATCGCGGCTCCAGTTGGAAGGAACGGCCTCGGATCAACGCACAGGGAGGCTCGAGCCATCTTGCCGTAGGGCCGCACGGTGAAATCGCCGTTCGCGTTACCCCACTATCCGCATCCGGAAATAAATTCACACCCGGTGTCGATCTGATCGCCGTGAGCACCGATGGAGGGACGACCTGGCAGAAGCATCCCGCCCCTGGCGAGCGGGATTGGAGTCCTGACGAGGACAAGGGAACGCCCCGCTGGGTGGAGCCGGTTGCCTGGGATGCGGACGGCGCCCTCTACTCTCTGTGGGGCTCCCAAAGGGGCGTTTGGTTGGCGCGATCGCTGGACCACGGTGAGACCTGGAGAAACTGGCATATCATCGAAAGAGATGAAATTTCTTACTATCCATACTTGATCGCTCGCGGCCGTGGCGAATTGGCGGCCACATGGTTCTCCGGGCAAGACGGCACCTTGCAGGCGCACGTGGCGCGCATCGACGTTGGCGACGGAAAATCGTTGCCGCGAGTCATCGAATCGCAACCATTTCAAATTGACGCTTGGCACCGGCAGAAGAATCCGAGTGATCCGATGCGTAGAGACACGGGAGGCGAGTACATACCCGTCATTTTGCTCCACGCCGGGGGCTTGGGCGTTGTCACTACGATCCAGAATGTCCCCGAGAAGCGTTCCGGATTCAAATGGTGGAAGTTTGTGGAACGCTGAAGCCACATCAACCCCCTAGTGGCGGACCCTCAGGACCCACGACCGCCGTATCATTGGCCGCGCTTGGCAACTTGACTTGTGAGCAGCCATGCGATGGCTCCCAGCTTGTCGGCAACTTGGAAGTTATTCAGAAACGGGCTTCTGGGACAAGTGCGGCCACCAAAAACTGTCTCAAAATACGGGTTCACTCCAAATGACCGAAAAGCGAAGGAATGGATTTCGGAGCGCGCGGAAATACTTTAGAATGAAGGTTACTCCGACTGTGGGCGTGTAGCTCAGCTGGGAGAGCACCTGCTTTGCAAGCAGGGGGTCACCGGTTCGATCCCGGTCACGTCCACCAACTTCTTCCTGATTGCAAAAGACTTAGAAAAATCACCTCGGCCCGAACGCTCCGTTATTCGTGCACACTGTGCACGAACTGTGCACGAATGCGTCATTGGAGCACCTCTGTGCACAATGGCGCGGTCGAAAAAGCATCGGCCTCCCCCACCGGTGCCATTTCGTTCGCTCGACGGTTGAGCTTCTCCAGTGCTTCGCGCTTCATCCGCAACTTCATCTGCGAATACTTCTTGAAGACTTGCGCGTCGCTCTGGCGGAGCAGCTGCGTTACCCATTCGTCGGCTACGCCTCCGGCGCTCAGCCTTGTGGCATAGGCAGAGCGCAGGTCGTAAATCCGAAAATAGGGAATCTTTGCCCGTCGCAGAGTTTTCGTCCAAACGGTCTTGAGTTTTTTGAGATGTCCGGTCGGATTCAGATCGCTCGGAAACAGATACGGTCCTTCACCCGAAATCGCCATCTGATTCTTGAAAGCCTCGATGGCGAGCGAGGTGAGGGGAACTTCGGCCGTGCCGTTTGGAGTCTTCGAATCCGGTATCCAGACCACCGCATTTTGCAGATCCACTTGGTCCTTTCGCATCGGAATCAGTTCCTTGTAGATCCGCAACCCGGTCTCCGTAATGATTCGAACCACGTTCCGCAAGTATTGCGGAGCGTGGGATTCGATCTTTTGTTGCTCGGACCACGCGACATAATGCGGTCTGAACAAACCTTTCACGGCAACCGGAAACTCAACACCAGAACAGGGATTTACAGCTAGGAGCTTCTTGCGAACCGCCACGTTGAGCATACGCCGGAGAACTCTGAACTCCTGGTGTACGGTTGTGGATTTGACGATTCGCAGTTCCTTGTAACCGAGCTTCATCTTGACGACGACGGGTGCTCGAAGGCGTTCGCGAAGGTACATGTCAACCGAATCCGCGGTGACGTCCACCAGTCGGGTTGCGCCAAACGCAGCCTTCAGGTGTTTAATGCACCTTTCGTTCGCTTGGTGCGTGCCTTCGGCGCGCATGGGCGGCTTGGAATAGTTCTCCAAGAAGGAATCCGACCATTGCCCGTAAGTCAAGGTTTCGCCCTTTCGTACGACTTCCAGGAGATTGGCGTCCCTCGCTAGAAGTCTTTCCCTGAGTTTCTTATTTGCTTCTTCCCAATCGGCGGTCTGGCTGGATTCTCTCCGGGCAATTCCCTTGCGATCCCGATAGCGAATCCACCAGATTTCTGTGCCAGCCCGCCGGTAAACCACACCGTCGTACTTTCGTGTTCTAGGCATTCTCCATCTCCTGTTTGAAGGACGCGCGGAATGTCTCGAGATCCGATTTGAGGAATCGGATGTTCCGACCCATTACGCGGAGATGGGGAATCTGCTTTCGCTCAACCCAAAGATATACAGTTTGTTGGCTCACGCCAAGATATTTGGCTGCTTCTCGGACGGTTAACGGATATTCGTCTTTGGGTTTCCAAATCTGCTGGTCGGTGTTAACGAGAGCAGTAGGAGTCATGGCATTTCCCTCTGATCTTCGGTGAGTTGATGGTCCTCGATTCGTTGTGAACCATTTGTTCTCCCGGTAGCGGTTCCTCGGTGCAGGTCAGCTTGAGCCTTCGTGACAGTGTGCCGTGCGTAGTAATTCGGATCGTCTTTATCTTCCGAGCGGTAGTCGGCGATGCGCTGAATCACGACTTCGGGATCGTCGCCGCGAGCGAGCGCACGCTTCGCGTAGGCCCAATCGTGCTCGGATTGGCTTTTGTGCTGATTGGGCACGGTCCGTGGACGTTCCTGTCCGTCGCTCAAATGCCGGGGTGTTTCGAGCGAATCTTCATGAGTCGTGAAATCGCGGAGCGTGTAGACCGCATCGCTTTCCTGTCGCGCTTGGACGATGAATTCCTCTGGAAGCTTCCGGTTGGCGAATCCCGGCAAGCGAAGCACACGCGTCGAGTCCGTTGCCGCGAGATCGCCGCCGAATTGATTGGCGAGGTTGTGCAGCAAAGATTCCGCTTCGTCCTGACTGAATCCGCTTACTTTCCACACGACCTGGTGCTTGCCGGGCGACGTATCGAGGACAAAGTTTGGCGCTGGCACTGCAGGCGAATTTCGAATCGCTTCGAGGGATGCGTCGCCATTCCTGTCGAGGTCGAGATAGATGTGACGAATGTTTTTAATATTTTCCTTGGTCCGGTTGTACGCGCCGTCCTTGATTGGATTCATTCCCATGAACACGTCGGATCCGCTGGCATTCTGACTCGCGAGCCAGGTTTGAAAGTCGGGGCTCGCTATCGTCTCAGCTTTGGCGATTCGTTGAACCGTGTGGCCGGTCGAGCGATTGCGCACGAGGATCGCAGCGTTGTCGCCAGGCTCGAAGAGCTCCCGGACATATTCCGAAGCGGTGAGAGAGCGCGGTGTGAAAGCGGTGTCGGTGCTCATGGTTGCTCCTGTTTGGCCAGGAACACTGAGCCGTAGTCGAATAAGTCCGCGTCCGGGTCGTACCCATTGATGAAGAGAACTTCCGAGATGTATCTGCGACCTGGCCGCCGCTCAACATGGACGACGACATTCAGCGAATCAGCGATGTTTGTCTTAACGGCGCGGTAAGGTAAGTCGATGCCGCTTTGCAGAACGCAGCTTGTGAAACGTGCGAGGCCCTGTTGCGCGGAGTTCGCATGAATGGTCGATAGCGTGCCAGAGTGTCCCGTATTCAGAAGTTGCAGCAAGATCAAATGCTTCACCGCCGCGGATCTCTCCGAGCACGATACGGTCCGGGCGATGGCGGAGTGCGGCTTTCAACAGATCGCGAATGGCCACTGCCGGTAGACCGTTTTGCTCGCGGCGCGCTTCAAACCGGACCAGGTTCTCCTGTGCCAATTGGATCTCAGCCGTGTCCTCGATGACGAGAACCCGTTCTTCCTGCGGAATGAATTTGCCGAGGATCGACAAAAGTGTGGTTTTTCCGGTGCCAGTACCGCCAGCGATCAGAATATTCTTGCGAGCCAGCACGTAGTCTTCGAGGTGGTTCGCGAGCGCATGGTCGAGCGTGCCAGCCCGAATTAGATCTTCCATTTCGAAGTGGCGGGTGTTGAACTTGCGAATTGTGAGCGTGACGCCGGCGAGACTGCACGGAGGGATCACCGCTGCTACGCGGCTGCCATCGGGTAATCGCGAGTCGAGAATTGGCTTTGATTCCGAGATGTCGTCACCGAGGCGCCGGGCGATATTCTTCACAGCCACCATGAGGGATCGCTCGCCGATCGAAACGCCCGGGACCTGTTGAAGGAAACCGGCCTTCTCGATGAATACGCGGTCGGGACCGTTCACCATGACTTCGCTAATCGAGTCGTCCAGAATGAGGTGCTCGATGGGCTTCAGAAACGGCAGGATCATTTCAAATCCGTTCATTAGAGTTTTCCTTGTGCGAGCTGAACGAAGTACGAATCGTTGGGATCGTTGTAATGGGGCTTCAGATAGCAAAACATCGGTGGCGCTGGGTTGATTCCGTCGTAGGCAAGGATTACCGACTGCGCGTTGCGCAACTCCATGAAGGTTTTCATGTCGAAGCGATAGTCGCTGTGCGTGCTGTAGCTCTTCGAGGCGACGATATTGGCCTTGTGGGAGAGCGCCTTGCCGGTGAGCCAACTGATCTTGGTGTCGTGCCCGCTTTCCGACAGGCTATAGCTGACTTTGAGCTGGTCCTCGCGTCCGCAGAGGTCGCTCGCTGTCTTCGCGGAGAAATCGTCCGCCAGCGACAGGAAAATCTTGGTGCGGAAGGTTTGGAGGAGCGTGCGCCAGCTTTCGCCGGGCAACGCGGAGCGCAGCGAGCTAATGCTCTGCGTGGCGATGATCGGGATGCACTTCGGCTGGCGCGAGAGGCTGAAGAATTTCTCGTCGCCGGTCGGATCGCTTTCGCCAACGGTTGCGAAGTGCTGGTATTCGTCGCAAAGGAATAAAACCTGGCGGAAGTATTGTTCGGGATGCGCTTCGATTTTCGGAACGCGATTAAGCACGGCGCGCTCGAAATCGAGCTTCATCATGACGCCCAGCGCCTTGGCAAGTCCGGCGTTCATGCCGATCGGGAAATTGAGGGCGCAAACAGCTCCGTGCTCGATCAGCCAGCCAAACGAAGGCAGGGGCTTGCCGAACCGGTTGTTGGCATTTTTCTGGGAGTCGTAACACTCCTTCTTCGGGCAGAAGACTCTCTTCACTTTCGGGTTGTCATCGAAGAGTGAAAGGAAGACGGAAACGCCCTCGACGATGGAGGTTCGTAGCTTCGTCTCAATGCGTCTCCAGTCATCGTTGAACCATCTCTTCACGGCCTCGAGCTGTGCTAATTTTTCGGGATCGGCCTGGGACGGGTCGAGGACCGTGCGAGCCTCGAATGGAATGCCTCGTATCCTTAATATGTCCCGCAGTTCAGAGGCAGCGGGCGCAAGAAAGCGGTCTTCCTTCTCGTCATGGACAAAACCGAGCCCCGCGAGGTCGGCGGTGCGTTCTCCATAAACCTTTGGGGCGACGGCGACATAGTGGCGTCCGAGAATGATGTCCTCGGCCTCGGCGATCCGTTCTTCGAGGAGCGGTGGGGAGATCGCGCACTGGTAGACATCGAAGAACGTGACGTAGTCGTAGGCGACCTTGTGGAGAAGGATGATGAACTTCACGAGATTGGTGTAAGCCTGCTGCCAGAAAGGTTCCTTGCCGCGGCCGAAGAGATTGTTCAGGAGCGAGGCGATATTGTAGGCGAGGGCGTACGCATCGAGGTCATTGTGGAGAGGGTTGTAGCAGTATTCGGAATCGAGACTGATTTCGATGTAATCCTCGGCTCGCTGGTGACGATCCAGGATGTCTCTTACCTTGCGGCAAAAGTCGCCCTTCACCTCCAAAACAAGACCGCCGATCCTCTTTTCTTTGTCGGCTGCCTTGTACGAGAGGATCTGTTCCGCAAAAGGAAGCATGCAGCACGAAGTCTTGCCGCTTCCAATCGCGCCCAAGATGGCGATTCCCGTAAACAGACCGCGCTCGGGAATGGTGAGCCAAGTGGGCGCCTTCGCGGGCACCGGCTTGCGCGGGTTATGCACTTCGCCTACGACGAGAAACAGCTCGGTTCTCATGCTCGGATTGGGATACTCCGGAAGGCGTTCCGGCGAGATGGCGCGGCGCGCTTTGAGCGTGAAGATGTAGACACCGGAAAGCACGGTCGAGCACATGAGATAGGGGGTGGTGAACAGGAGCGCGTAGTAGATGTATTTGAAACTCAAGAAAGCTTGCGGAGCGCGCTCGGCAATGACACGAAGGAAGATCTGCTGATCGGGAAAGGGGTGGGTGTGAACAAGGAACGCTCCCCCGGTCATAGCGAGAATGGCCGCGATGAATGCGCGCGATTCGAGTGCTCGGTGCATCAGGCCTTTCCTCGCGCTTCGGTAGGTTGAGCTTTGTCGGCGCCGGTCTGTGCCGCGCGATGTGTTTCGCGCCACTTGCGGTAGTCATGGTCCCTCCAGAGCACTTTCTTCAGGACGGCATTGATGACGTGGTCGGCATTGCTCTCGATGAACCGTGCGTAGTCTTCCAGGAGTTCGTTGACCGGCTCTTCCAATCTGATTTCCCGGGTTGTGATTTCTGGTGCTTTCTTAATGATCGGCATGGTGTTCCTCCTCTGGTGATGCGTGTTTCTTCCGAACTCCCGGTCACCGCGGAAAAAACACCCGGCACGATTCAGCGTGCCGCAGGGCGGGAGCGACCCCACGAACTTTTTGGGCGGCTGAAAGCCGAAAAAGTGGGGTCGCTCCCGCCCGTTTTGGTGTTTTTTCCACGGTGACTTTTGTTTGCATCGTCTCCGCTATCTCCTGCGCTTCAAAGAAATTGCTTGCACCACAGGCTGAAGAACTTGCAGAAGACGAACCTGAAGGGTGTAGTCCTTACACTCTTCAGATTTTTCCCTCAGGTTCCTCTTCAGAAACTGCCAACCGGCAGAGCACCTCAGCTGCAAAATGGACGATGCGTGTGGCGATTGCGACCGCCAAAGTCCTGGCAGATGTCGGACTCGGTCACTCGTCCGGCTTTCCATCCGCGATAAAGATGCTCGAAGCGTTGACCGCTAAATCGGGCTTTGGCCTGATTGCGAAAAATCAGATCAGTCTCGGTCAGAGACGTGTAGCGCGCGAGGTCCCAGGCCTTGCGAATTTGGAAGTACCGGCACAGGTCTGCCGACGACGTCCGACCCGAGCGGAATCGCCACGAGGGAATCGAATAGCTCCTTGGCCTTTTCGAAGTGGGAATCGAGTCGCGCCAGATAGAGAAATCGGAACTCAGAAAGCTGCCGGAAAAGCGGAAGGTAAACTTCGAGATGGCGCACAAATTCCGTGAGGCGCGCCTCCTGCCCTTGGAGGTAGGTGAACGTCACCACAGTCGAAGAAGCGTGAGAGCCGAAGAACATTGGAAACTTATCGACGAAGTAGCGGAGGGTCGGCTGCGAAGTTTTCTGGCCGTGATAGATCTTCGAGGGCAGGAAGTGACTCGGGACCTTCAGTTGATCGCAGAAGAAGCTGACTTTTTCGGGCTCGGTTTCAAGGTACTGATGCCCCTGATTCAGGAGAACGAAATCGAGCATTCCGATGCGCCGCTGGATGAATTCGATTTCGTGCTCGCGACGATTGCGAATGTTCTCGCGGTCGATCTGGCGATAGAGACGGCGCGAGAACAGGTGATAGACCGTTCCGCTCTTTGGAAAGCATTCGGTCCGAGCGTGCTTCTTGGTGTGAAGCTTGTTCCAGAAGGTGTTGGTGCGCTAGCCCCAATGGGCAGCGGTGAAGGCGAGGAATTGACGCGCTACGAAGTAGCCCGAATGCGTCGCTACGATGTAGAGAAAGCGAGCTTCCGCTTCGGTGTAACCGAGGGCTTCGAGAGCATCGAGATGGGCAGGCGCGATGTTCATAGCGTGAGGATTCCTGCGGTGATTTCGCGTTCGTCGAGAACGCGGCGCAAACGCGATGCGTCTTCCGAACGCGCATAGAGCGAGAAGCCCGCGGCGGCTTTTTCGGCCATGGCGCGCGGTCTGTAGTCGCGCGTCGCTAGTTCCAAATCCACATGGCGCAATTCGAGTTCCGGGGTCTCGTACTCGACGCGCAGATCGGGCACGGGAATCTTTCCATTTACCACTTGCAAGGCGTGCCTCTCCGCGATTCTCTGCTTTGCATCTGGCATCGTCTTTTTCCGGTCCAAGAAGCGCCAGATCGCGATTGAGAGTCCGCTTGAGTTCATAGTCGAGAAGCACGCGGACGGGCCTGCCTCCGCCGCGCTCGATGCGGGCAGCCTCTTTCTGATAGAGCCGGTAGAGATCGGCGTCGTGTTTGACTTCGCGGGGTTTCCGCAAGCCGTGGTAAATGGGCTGACCGTCGGGAAGTTGGTTCGAGTTTCTTGAGAAGGCGATGCCCGGCTTTGGTAAGGGTCACCACACGCAGGGTCTTCTTCTGCGAGATTTCCATGGTCTTGTCGGTAAGGAGAGACTGTCGGGCAAGCCGCCGAATGTCTTTGTCCATCTCGTTCGCGATTTCCGCCGTAGGCATACTTCGCGAGGTCCGTCGACGGCAATCACGCGGAATTTGCCGATTTCCTTCAATGCAGTGCATCTCGGATTCGCGGAGGAGATAGGCGCGGTCGCGGACGTAATAGGCGCGGGGAGAATCACCGCGTTCGTCGCGGGTGTGATGCTGGTCGCGAGTCTCGGAGCCATCGCCACGGCCAGGGTCCTCGCGGCACCGGATTCCTGCTCTTTCGCGCGTCGGGAGTTGTCGATCTGTGCGCGCGGACGGAGCGGCGCGAGGAGGTTTCGCGCAGGTCGCCGGGATCTTGCGGATCGTGGGAAATGGCGTCGCGCGACACTAGTTGAAATCCTCCTCGTTCACGGGAGCGGGCAGGTCCGCATGGCTGACGTTGAATTGCTTGTCGAGGTGCGAGAGTTTGCGCCCGGTATTCTTGAGGAAGAAGCGGCGGCCGAAGGTGAGTGCGGCGCCAAACAGATTCAGAAAAAGAACCGCGAGAAAAATCAGAATCGTAGTTCCGTAGGCGTGGTACAGGACCGCTTTGTAAGGAGCCATGAACTTCAACTGATCGAGGAGCCAGAATCCGTACGCCAACAGGATGACGATGGTGAACAGCAGCGCGTTCGCGATCATCGTGAAATCCGCGGTTCGAGTGAAGGTTTTCCAATAAGCGATTTGCGTTTCTGGGAGCGGGTGGAAAGCGGGGCAAAAAGGAGGCCCTCCTGAGACGCGCCGTTTGTTCGAGTGGCGAAAACCCGTGAGTTGGGACGTGGCGTTTGTGAGGACGAAAGCCTGGGCAGCAGAGCGGCGCTGGCGCGTTGAGGTTGGGCCGACGTTGCCCTGCGTCCACCCGCGACCTCTTCGGTGTGCGTGAGGACCGGGATTCTCATTTGAATGCCTGGTCTTCGCGGAAGTAGGTAACGGTGATGCCGAGCGGGTTGATCGGAATGAGTTCGTTGGGTACCTGGGATTTGAAAAGGAAGACAAAGTTCGCGGTGTAAAGATCGCGCTTCAGTTCGCTATGGTCGGCGGGCGAGTAATAGACCATGTAGAAATCCACCCGCGCGCGGAAGGGCGGCGTTTGCATCTGTTCGAGCGCGACCTTCTTCACGTCCACATCGATCTCGGGCGCCGCTGTATTGGTGATGAATTTCTTGATGATGTCATCCTTGCGGTAGGCGTCGAGAATGCCGTCCGCAAGCTTGCCGTCGAGGAAGTACAAGGACTTCGAGAAATCGTCCTGAATCGTGTAGCGGTTGCGGCGGTAGTAGAGGGCGCAAAACTGGGACAGAAAATATTTTGCCTCGGCATCCTGCGGTTTGTATTCCAGGTTGTGGTAGTTGATAGCCTCCGCGCGGCCCAGATCGTCGATGCGGATGACGAGCGGGCGAAAGTTCTGGAAGGTGCGGATGGTCCTGAGGTCGATGAGCGCGAGCGCCACGACAAACGACCGAAAGCAGCGCGAGGGCAATCTTGAGATAGGTATTTGTCACCATGGGATCCCCGTACTGTTCGAGGTAGAGCCGTTTGGCGTCGTGGAATGTGGCATCGCGATCCATCACATCACCCTGTTGAGAACGGCAGCGGGCGCGTCGAGCAGGCCAGCGGAAGATCCTCCGGCGGTGCCACTGAAGATGTGGTTCGTCAGGGAAGGGATTTTCAGCAGGACGTAGATCGACGCGAGAAACGTAATAAAGAGGACAGGAAACCAGGCAATCAATTGCACGGTCGAAAGCGTTCCCGCAGGCGGGAGGCGCAAGGCGCCAAGCATGAGATTTCCGATGATATAGACCACCGCTGCGGCGATGACTTGGTAGAAGGCATATTGAATGAAGCACCGAAACCAGCCCCAGAAGAGCCACTCCATCTTCGGGACGATAAAGAACGGAATGAAAACGGGTCCCACGAGCACGCAAACGGCAGTAGCGATAAAACCGTAGGCGATAACCACAATCGCGATCGCCTGAGCCGCGGCAAGCAGGATGGTCACGACGACGTAGATGGCGGTCCCGAGAATATCTCCCCAACTGGGAGAGTCCATGCGCGATTCGAAGTCGGCAACCTGCGAGACCACGGTTTGGAGCTGGGCCTGATCGATCTGCGTCGAGAGAAACTGCGCTTCGTTGGTGACGAGGTTGTGAAAGCTGGTTCCGACGCCGGGAATCGGCGTGCTGTAGTAATTGACCATCGCAAATCCAAAGCTGATGGTCAGAAGCAGGCTCGCAAAATGATCGAACTGGAACGAAGGCCTGCCGCTGGCGGAGGCGAGCGCGGACTTGATTCCAAACCAAGCCACGAGGATGGTGGCGAACGAGCGGAAAAGATTCTGGCCCATGGTGTCGAAGAAGCCGAGGTTCTGGGTGAGCAAATTGTTGATCGCCTGAAAGATGTACTGGAGGAAATCGGTTTGCACTGCCGTCAGCTCCCTCGACGCCTGGGCGTCCGTCTCCACACGCTTACGGCATGCGGAAGTTTTGAAGTGAATTCGTGATCGTGCCGGTGACTTGCGCCATGTTGTCGGCGACGGCGGCTTGGCGACCGATGTCGGTATTGATGGCATTCGCCGCAACATCGCGCTGTTGTTTGGCGAGGATGGTCTGTTGCTCTAGAAGCGACGCCAAGAGTTTGTTCGAGTCCTGGACCGTGCGGAGAGTCAAAACGCCCGCCGCATTGATCTTGTTCAGGACAGACACTTCGCTATTGAGACCGGAGTCGCCCGAAAAAGAATCTTGTTCGAGGTTTCCGATTTGCGTCTGAACGTTGTCGGCGGTTCCGCGGATCGCACCGATGGTGGCCATCGCGTTCATGTTTGCGCCATCGGCAAGTTCGATGGACGCATATTGGGATTGCACGCGTCCGAGTTCTAAGGGGTCCATTCCCGATAGTTCATACGGACTGTACTGGGAGAGTTGGGTCGTGGAGTTGTGGTAGCCCGTGTTGATGTTGGGAAGGACGCCGGTGTTAATGCCGTTAATCCACGAGACGGTATTCCCGAAGGTGTTGAGCGACGTCACGTTTCGCCACTGGGAAAACAGCGCCTTGTATCGCGCGGGCATATTTTTCACGAACTGCGCCATCTGCAGAGCGAGATTGAGTTGTCCGGTGATTTTTGCGTAGCTCTTCTGGAGTTCAAGCAGGTGTTGCTGGAGCTGGTAGTAGCGAAGCAAAGCGTTCTGGTAGTTGGTGGGGTCGTAAACGATGCCGCTCCCGAATTGCGCGGTGGCGGTACCCACTCCCAATCCCAACACGAGGAAGCAAATCAGAATCTTTCTTTTCATTGGACTGCTCTCCTTTGGCCTTCACAGATCGGAAGGCATTTTGTGGTTGTTGTAATCGGGCAACGCGAGATCGCCCGAGAGATAGACTTTGACCCGGTGGCCTTCCCGGATGGTCACCGTGGGCATGATGTTCAAGAACTTTTCGAGAATCTGCGCCGAAGACTGCGCGGTCCATTGCGCGAATCCCTGACGCATGAGATCGGCGTTCGAGGCGTTGAGAGAGCCCGATGTACCGGCCTCCCCAATGGCTCCGAGCGCGCCGATGGCGAGCGACACTCCGAAAATGCGGAGATAGTGGTTGTTGACCTGGTCCCGCAAGCCGGTATCGCCGATTTGATTGAGCCCCTTGAATTGATCGAGGCTGACGGAATACCCGTCCGGCATGAGCACGCGATGGAACACGACGGCCAGGCGGGTCTGGCCGAAGGTGTCCACCTTTTTGGTTTCGCCGAGCAACTTCGAACCTGCCGGAATCAGCAGGTGCTGGCGGTCGCTCGAATAGACGTCGGTTGAGAGCAGGCACTCGACGGGGCCGGTGAAGCTTCCATCGAGGCGGTTGATGAGCACGGTTTCGAGAATGGTTCCCTCAAAGAGCAGATAGGGTTTTCCTGCCGCCGCATTGGCGGAGCCAGCCGGCACGGCGGCAGGATTTCGGTCTTCCTCCTTTCGATCGTGGGTTGATTCCGCGGAATCATTGCGCGCCTGCGCGGGCGATGGAGTGCCCGGCGCTGGTGAAATGGGATTCGGTTGCATCTCTTTCAAGAGTTGCGCGACCTGCGGGGAGTCGGGTCCCACAGGAACGAGATTTTGTACGGCCGGAGTTACCTCGGATTCAGGTACGGGCGCCGCAGGAGAAGCTTTGCGGTAGGTCAGCGCCACGTTCGAGGAAAACAATGACACGTAGGCGCGTCGCTGCCGTTCCGCTTGAATCGGGTCTTCCGGCCGCTGGTCGGACGGATTACCTGACACATTCTGCTGCTGAAATTGTTGCGAATCTTGCGGGGTAGCACCGAGCAAGTGGGTCTGCTGGGCGAGAGCGCTCTGCGCCACCAGTTGTTCTCGCTGCAGATCCTGAATGCGGTTCTGCATTTCGGCAATTTTGGTTTCGTTAACTTCGAGGGGTGCCTCTACTGGCGCGGCGGACGACGCGGCTTTAACTGGCGTCGGCGGCTTCTTGCCTCCCGTGAGCCACATGATGGCGACCATCAGGAACGCCAGTCCGATGAGGAGCCAGGATTGGACGTTCTTCGGCAGAAGGCCTTGCGGCTTGGGAGCTTTTTCCTGTATCTCGGCAGGTTGGCTCATCGCTCATCCCTCAGTTCGCGGCAATGCGGCGCGCGAACGGCATTTTCTTCTTGCCGACGGCGAGGTAGCCCGAGTCAATGATCTTGGGTGCGATGTACACACCGTTCTCGAGCTGGAACGGAATCAAGTTGGGCTGGCCGTCCTTGATTTCATAAAGAGCGGGCTTTTCGCGCGCCCCGCACTTGATGTAGGTAAAGGTATCGTCGTGGTAGATCGCGGACACGAGAAAGGGCTCGCGCGCCGCTTTCGCGTCGATTGAGTAATCGAATTGAAGTTTGGTCGCGTAACTGGAGCGGAAGCGGTTCACCTGCTCGGCGGACTGGGCTTGTGCCGCATGCACTTGATCCGCAGCCTGGGTGCGAAGTGTTTCGACTTCTTTCTTGTAAGCTTCCGCTTCGCCAGCGCTCACATATCCGCGCAGCCCGGTGTTCGTTGAGATGCCCGAGCCTTCCTTGGGCTCAACGAATATTTTCAGATCGGGTTCGAGATTCGGCTGGTTGCTGATTTCAGTCAGCAAGAATGAATAGACGTGACCGCTTGCGGTGATGAGATTTAGATTGCTGCGAATGCCAGCCTGGGCCGGATGGACGTAACAGAGGTTGTGGGCTCCATTGATGATCCAGAATTCCTTGTCGCCGGTAGTGAAATCGAGAATCTCCTCGTCCTCAGGCAGGACGATGAGCGTTGAGAATCGGAGTTTGGCGCGAACGGGAACGATGTCTTCCTTTGAATACTTCACGACGCGCGCCGCAGCATCCGTCGCGGCGTGCGCGGGCGAAAGCGGAAAGGCAACCGCGCCCAGTAGAACGATGGTGAACAGGCGAAGAAAAAAGCTTTGCCACTGACTCGGAAACACCTGCTTCATGGAGTTGCTCCTTTTGAGGAAGATTTGTGCTGCTGTGAACTTTGTCGACGATCGAACAAGACCCAGACGAGCCAAGGGACGGCAAAGACGATTGCGAGGACGAACGCTTTAACGGCCAGAGGCACGAAGGCCAGAAACGGATTACTGTCACTCAACCACGCATGGAGATACCTGATGAGGATCACGGCTTGCCTCCCGCGAGAACTTCGAGCCCGCGTTCAAAACCGTAGGTCTCGAATGCTTCTTTCCGTTTCTTGTTGTCGTAAGGGTCGTTTGTGTAGAGCCAATAGCTCTTGGGATCGACATTGAGATTGGCGACCTTGGCGAGTTCCGGCGTCTTAATCAGGAATTGCTGCTTGGGAATAAGGCCCGAGATCAGCTCGACTTCGTTTTCGTTCAAGTGAAACTGCCGCCGGTAGAGATCGCGGTCCATATCGGGGTTCGCGAGGAAGATTTTGGTGGCGCAGCTTTCGATGATGACGTCGAGGATGTCGGAGCGCTTGAGTTCGTCGAGAGATTGGGTCGAGAGGACCATGGCGGCGTTGTGCTTCCGCCAGGTCTTGAGGGCCTCGACGACGTACCGCTGAATGCTGGGGTTCTTCAAAAACACCCACGCTTCGTCGATGAAGAAGGCCTTGAAGACGGAACTGATCTGCCGATCGGCGATGACGGCATTGGCGCGATGCAGGATGTAGAAAAGCAGCGGTTCCAGGAGTTCCGGGTACTGGCTCATGCGCTGGAAGTCGAAGCACTGAAAGCGGGAGAACGAAATCGTGTCCTCGGCGTTGTCGAAGAGGAATCCGAACTGGCCTCCGCGAGTCCACTTGGAAAGGCGGCTCGCAATGTCATGCCCCAGCGTATTCGCCAGAACGCCGAGCGTGCGGAGCGCCGGGTCCACCGCGTAGAGGTTTTCGACCTGGTGGAAGAGCTCGCGCTCGGTGGCCGGGTCGAGCTCACCCGCCCTCTGCCCTTGGATCAGCACCTTCAGGAAGAGGGCGAGGAAATCGAGATTCTCCTTGGTTGGCGGCAGCGAAAACGGATTGATCTTGAAGTCTTCGGATTCCAGGCCCACGCGAACGTACGAGCCGCCAAAAAGCTGCGTGAGGCTTTCAAAGCTTCCGCCCAAATCGAAGATGAAGGTGTGCGGGTCGTATTTCTGAAGATTGGTGATGAGGAAATTCAGCAAGAAACTTTTTCCGGCGCCGGTTCGCCCAAGAATCATGGTGTGCGCAACATCGCGGTAATGGAGATTCAGGTAGTAGGGCGTGTGGTGGTTGGTCTCCAGGACCGCGAGATATTCCTGCCGGAGATGGGCGTTGCGAGGCTCGCCACAGTGAAGGGTGAAGAGAAACGAGAAATCCGCGTAGTTGGTGTTGAGCAGATAGAGCGAACGCAGGTTGAAGACGTGGTTGCCGGGAACCGCCGCGAGAAAGGCGTTCAGCAGATTGTATTTTTCCTCGTAGAGCTGGGCGTCATGGACGCTGAACACTTTGTAGAAGTCGGCGCACGCGCGGTCCACCTTGGCCATGTCCAGGTCGTAAATCACGACGGTCAGTGAAAACTGGCCAAAGTAATTCCCGTGCAGCTCGATCTCCTTGATGCCTTCGCCGAGTTCCCGGACCTGGGATTCCTTGGAATCGTCGAGGAGCACGTCTTGGGTGGGAGCGTCGTTGAGACTGACTTGGCTCGCGAACGAACGCTTGGTGTTGTGAAAATGGCGGCGCTTGGTCTGGATGACGCGGCGCATCTTGCCGGAATCTTCCTTTTTCCATTCCGTGACGACGTAGTAGTTCGCTTCGACTTCGAGCAGGCGCTTGAAGATGAGCGGAAAGCTCTGGGCGGAAGGTTCCTTGAGGGTCAGAACCTTGACGTAGTAATCGTCCACGCGCAGATGCCCGCGATGGCATTCGATGGGCGATTCGGGCAGGTAGTAATCGAGGAAGGTGTCGTACTTGAGTTTGGCGAGTTCGAGTTTGTCGGGATGGAAGTTGAGCGTTCGCTTGAGAACGCGAAAGGCTTCCTGTTTGTCGAGCATCCGAACGGGGAGGAAGTCGCTGACTTGGAGGATGAAGCTGCGGGCTTTTTGCAGCAGCGCCGCCTGGGCTTTGCTGACATGCCGCCCAAGAACGACGACCTGCTTCTGAGTCGAAAAATGCGCACGCAGATCGGCAACGGCTTTTTTCGGATTCTTGGGAAACTCGGCGAGCGCGCTTCCGAGCTTTGCGGAAGTCTGAAATCCCTGGTACAGCACGACGTAATAGACCGACAGGGAGAAGAGCGTATCGGCCTTGCTGCCGAGGTAGGCGATGCGATTCTTGATTGCGGTGTCAACGATCGGATTGTCGTAGAGCTTGTACGGGATGGTTTCGTTGTTGCGTTTGAAGAGGTATTGGTAGAGGCGATAGTTTTCGTCGAACAGCTTCAGCGCCGACTCAAGGCGCTTGGTGAAGCCGTCAATCGATGCGTCGTCGAGGCATTCGTAGTCCACGCCGCGCACTTCGAGGATGACGCCCACTTCCCCGCTCTTGGTGAGAAACATGTGCGGACCGATGAAGCCGTAGAGATTGATCTGCTCGCTGAGAGAGCCGGTCTCGTTGTAGTTTTTGAAGATTCGGCTAAGCCTGAGCATGGCCATCCCTTCGGATTCGTAATCGGAGTGAATTTCATCGGGTCGTATTGCGCGCGAAGCCTTGCGGCCGTCAGCAGAAACCGCAGAATTTGCGGATCGGTTTGGGTGGCCCAGCGGGCCATGAAATAAAGCAGCAAGAACATCAGCAGCCCGCCGAACAAGCTGTTGAGCAGGTTGAAGGTGGCCGCGCCCAGGCACATGGCGAAGAAGAAAAGCTTTCGCTCGGCCCCGAGGATCGTCAGTGGCCGGGAAAGCGACCGATGGACTCTGTTGATTCGTCTTGCTTCCGCCATGTGCTTCTCCTTCGTGAACGTGCGCGATTCAGTTGCCGGGAAACAGCCAAGCGAGAAAATTCACGGCGGCGATGGCCATGCCGACGCCGAAAAGCACGCCGGCAAGCACGCGCTTCGAGCCGCCTTCGCCAAAGGCGAAGGTAAGACCAGCGACGACGATGGCAACGAGCGAGAGGCCGCGCGCGATGGTGCTGGTGAATGCCGTCTGCAGAACGCTGACGGCGTTCTCCCAGGGAGAGCCGCCCCTTGGCGAACGCCGGCGCGGCAAGAAACAGCAGCCACAAGAGAGACGAGGACCGCGCGAGTCGTGCGAAGCCGGCGAGCAAAGTTCTTCAACATCTGTTCATGGGCACACCTCGGCGAAATTTTGCATCGCAGGTTGCGATGCGAGGGAAGTCCACGCGTCCGATACGCACTGCGGGTCGCAGTCGGAACGCACTGGTCCGAAGACACGCTAGGCTTACCCCGGAAGAATCTCGCCCGTTGCGTCTTGACGCCACGCAGCAGCAAAGGAGTTTGTCGCGTGAACTTCCCTCTATCTACCTATTC
>CAVUFU010000011.1:0-191105 GCA_963740695.1 uncultured Acidobacteriota bacterium | reverse complement strand
CAGGGATGCGCCTGTTTCTCCACGTGATTGCTCTCTTAACGTTCGGGATATCCCAAACTTCATCCCACTTTTCATCCAAAGCAGTATTCGTCGTCCTCAGGATTTTTACCCCGGGGATTGCCCTAAGACTTCCTGCGTTTGGCCCTTTATAGTGGCGTTTACCCGGATACTTGGGCGCCACCCGGACACGATCTAGATCGAAATAGTATTCATTGTCGCGCGTGTACCAAAGAATTACTTCATACCGGCCGCTGAAACGGTGCTTACAGTGGAGTCCATGTCCGAAGCGCCAAATTATGCGATTACGGAGAACAAACTTCAATTCTTGAAACAGGGGATGAAACAAATAATCCAGAGGATAGCTGCCTCCGCGATTGCCTCGCGTGGGCAGAACGTAATTACCCTACCTGCCAACAAAGACTCCCGGTCGCTTTAACTCTTTTGCGAGCTCTGCGATGATCGTTTTTTGTTTCAGTCGATATGCTTCGAGTTCGGTTATTTGCTCATAGGGTTTTCCAATATTGTAAGGAGGCGACGTGACGATCAAAATCGAATATGGGCCTCGGCAGCGACCGAAGGAAATCTTCGCACGACCCGTGGAACAGAGCATATGGCTCGCGAGATATTTGCGAACTTTGTTCGATAATTGCGACAGTTCGCCGTTCCCTTTCCTGTGAGTCCCGTCCGTTGGATTTTTCTTGATGCTTACCGATTATCGTCTGTGAGCTTACTCTATTCCCCAGAAAATATCCAGCACTGGACTTAAAGATAAGTTAAGAGATTCCCGAAACGACATTGGCGGTCCAACGTTTCCGCTCGCCTTTCGCGGGCGTCGCCGATAGCAGAGAGTCACAAGAGTATCAAACATTTACTCCTCGACATAATCTGTACGAGGTTACTCGGGAACACGTCGGCCTCCGGGCATCGCAAAGCTCGTGGCTCTTCAACTGACACTCGAAGACGTTCGCACGCTTGTTTCACACTAGTACGAAATTTGCTCAGAGACCCGACCGAGTGCCTATGTCTTCCGCAGGGACAATCTCGTCAAAGCACTCCGCCAGTTGCCATTCGTTCAACCGGTCCAACCCGAAATCAAGTCCCTGTGCCATGATCGAGAAATGATCATGTTGGAATTTCAACTTAAGATCGTTAAACGATGTTTTCCTGAGCGGAGGCGATAGTAAGCGTTATGAACCCTAGGAGTTTCGGATAAACATGTACGTCCTTTTCGAATTCCGTGATTAGTTCTCGCGAGGCAATTCCTAGCAAGAGGTATACGAGAGTCCGAAAAATGCCGGTACTCTTAGGATTTTCAGCGTATCCCCTTCCCGCTTCTCCGCCTCCCGGCCAGACTTCTCCATCAAGCGGCCTGATTATTTCCCGCCACACGTTTGCATTTTGGGATTCTGAAGTTTCGAGATTTCTACTGCTAAGAGGCGGCTCTCAGCAGCTGCTTCATCGAACGCCGGTTTCCATTTCGCTGGATCACTTGCACCGACCTGGCGCAACTTCTTCATCGCACACCAGTACTGCGAAAACGTGTGGTTTACAACCTCATGCCACTCAGTTCTGTCGAAGTGTCCACGTTTCAACAGTAACCCTCGACCGTCCAAGCGTTTAGAGAAGAAACGAAAGTGAACGCGTAAGTACTTTCACACAAAACTGGGAACTGCAACTATAGCGCGACCGAGGGGAATTTGTGAAAGGTAGCGTGAACGGATCGAAGAAATCAAAGGGAGGTGGACGCTGTAGCTTTTGTGGCGACCTCCTGCAGGTCTCGGTTTCAACGGCAGGAGCAAGGATCTTTCGCTGCGTCCCTTGTGGACTGTTCGGCCAGGCCATCACGCCGCCCCGCAGATTTAGGCCGCGCCTCCGGGAAAAAAGGAGAATGAGAAAAAGATGGCACGTCGCAAGCTGACGACAAAAGAGCAGCTAAAGGGAGTCCGGGCAGCGCTCCGAAGTACGAAAACCCCACCCCAACTTCGTCAGGGTTTGAAGCGGCGCGCCGAATGGCTGCAAGAACGAGTTCGAGACCGGAACCGGCCTGGTAATAGGCGGTCGTCGCCATGAGCGGAGACGGAGTAGTTAGCGTGCGCCTGCCCCTGTCTTTGTTTGGCGGGTTGCGTGCGACCGCGCAGGAGCACGGTATCAGCATCCATGAAGCAGCGAGTCGATGTATCTTTACCTCTCATCGTTTTCTCCGGACGAGCTCAAAGCGTTAAGCGAGCCGCCTCGGGAAAGTGATACGCCGAGGGTCTCGCTGTATGTCGGCTGGCCCGTCATCGATGCCCTGACCGTCGCAACGCGAAACAGCGGTCTCACGAATTCAACCATTATTCGCCGATGGCTATACGCGGTGCTCGTTACGAAAGAGATTGAATTTGTCCAGCACAACGAGGGGTGGAGATTACAAATTACAAAATCAAAAAGCGATGAGAAATCCGCTTTTTACAACGCTGAAAAAGGGCAGCAATGCGCTTAGCTGACAGCAGTCGAGCCAGATTATCTCGATTCCGAATTCTTGACCTCTTATCGGAGGGATTATTTGGATTTACCTGCACTCAGTTGGCAAAACGGTCTGGACAGAGAGGCAACGATACCCGTTCATTCCGTGCAAGCCTCGCGACCCGCCTTCGGAGGCTCCAATCTTCGGGTTTGGTCAATCGCGGTCTGGACAAGTTCTCACGCACCGCCCATTCCCCACGGATCGGAGTTTATCGTTGGCGACTTTCCGCGCGTGGAAACGCGCGGCTCAAGTGGGCGAAGGAAAATGGACGTTTGTGAGGCCGAAAAGTTGAATTTGCACCCCTGCGGGGTCACGGAAAAAACCAGAGCGGGCAACGAAGGACTGACAGACCATTCGCCCCGCGACTTATACGGCACTGTGGCCCCGCTCCAACGCCTTCTTGAAGATGCCGGCAAGGTTCAAGAGAGTCTGTCAGGTTCGGCGGCGAAGCCGCCGAACCTCCTAGGCGCTGCCGAAGGCAGCGCCGGTTTTCATCCTTGATTCCACTAAGTGTGCCGGACGATGACGAACAAAATACGCCAACCCGAAATCATAACCATCCCAAGCCGCAGAAAATTCGTCGCTTATCCCTCGGGCGGTGTACGTATTGTGCCATGCAATCAAATCGAGGTTTTTTACCCTGACAGACGCATCGCTCCGCGAGTCTGTGAGCGAACAGGGATCAAGCGGAATTTCTGTTGCTGCGGCCCATGCCGCACGCTCCGACGCCGCAATCATCTCGCTTCATGTCGATGCTGGCTGTGTTTCGCTGATCGTATGGGAACATTTATCGACGGCTTGGGAAAGAACACGAAGGCGGGACAGTGGATGTTGTTTGTTACGCTCACCTATAGAACTCCGAATTTTCCCTGGGCCCGAGGTTTCCGATGGCGCAATCGCAACCTCACACGGATTTCATTCGCAATTTCTTCAAACACGCGATTCGTCATCTGGAGAAGGAGCTTTGTGAACGGGTTGAATACTTTCAAGCGGAGCAATCCGGAAGCATCGGTGGGCGAATTCATCAGCACATGGGGTTGAGTGCTAGAGCATTTGAAAAACCTGCCCGCGATCTGGCGCAGATTCTAGCAGCGGAAAAACATGGACTGCCAGAATCGCTGAAACCAATGCAGGCACTTCTCTGGGACAAGGCCGGGTTCAATCGAATTTTGCCGTGGAAGAGTGACGCAGCCTACTACATCGGACGGTACGTGGGGCAGGACGCAGACCGGTGTAATTGGGATTGGAAAGTCGGGGACGAACACTTGCCCTATCCTCGCGCTGCCGCATCCATTGGCCGCATTGTCATCTCACCATCACCTGATCTTCCATCCAAGGAGTACCGCAATATTCTGAGGAGGCGACACAGATGAAGAGGATGAAATCGAAGTTGATCGGCAAGCGGGGGATGCGGCCGCCGATCATTTTCCATACCGATGGTTCGGGAGCTCGTCCTGATGGGAAGGGATCAGCTATCGCGTGGTTTCGTGAGGACACTGGCGAAGAATGTGTCGAAGGGGTCGATGGGCTCACGAACAATCAAGCGGAATACAGGGCAATCGTCTCTGCCCTTCAATCTGTCCCACATGGGTCCATGGTCAGGATTCTTTCAGACTCCCAGCTCGCAATCTACCAAATAGTCGGAAGATATCGCGTCAACGATCCAGATTTGTGCGACCTTCGAATTTCTGTGAACGATGCAGTCCTCGACCGAAACCTCGTCGCTGAATTCAACTGGATTCCCAGAGGTCAGAACCGCGGGGGACAAACTTCTCCGCGAAAAGAGCCAGGGAATTCCTCGGCCAAAACCGGGGCAGCGGCATAGCAGGCTGATCGAACTAGTGGATAAAGAGACTCCAAGCCGGGGATTTGCTCCACGCCTTGCAATTGGGCGCGACACCGGATACTTTCGCTCCCGCGACACCAGATAGACGGCCAAGGAGAAAGTCTATGGCTCGTCGTTCTGGTCAAGTTGGCTATGAAGAAGTGAAAGGTGGTTGGTATCACGTTAGGTTTCGGATTGATGTTCCGGGGCAGGAGAAAAGGGCATATATGAGCAAACCGATTTGCCCTATCTCAGGTCCTGGTTCTCTGACGAAGCCGGAACGTCTCAGGAAAAGGAAGAGAAATCATTGCCGCAAGCGGAGCGGACACCGAGGAACACTTCAATCAAGTGGAAGTGTTCAATCACGGTGTGACGTTTCGCAAGCAAGCTGAGTGGTGGTTGGATCACGTGCAAAATCGCAAGCGCAAACCTATCAAAGCAGCTACCGCGCTCGGGTTCACGAGCTACCTAAACAAGTGGCTCAATCCGAATATCGGCGATTTTCCGCTTTCTTCGGTCAACAATCTCGTTGCCAGAGGATTGGTGACAAAGATGACGGAGGCGGGTTTGTCGCCGAAGATGTGCAACAACGTGATTCAGGTCATGAAGATGGTCGTGGCATCCGCCGTCAATGAGAATGGAGAAGAAATCCATCCACGGACGTGGAACCATGAATTCATGGACCTGCCCGAGGTAAAGAATCAACGGCAACCTGTCTCATTCCAGCGAAACGATGACCGCAATTGCAGCTGGCTCGAGGGACGAGAGCAAATGCTCTTTCGTCCTTCTTGGTGCATCCGGATCTGCGATTCGGTGAAGCACTCGGGCTTGAGATCGATAAACACGTCTCGGACGACTGTCTCTACGTTGCTGATTCGGCAGAAAGTCTGGAACGGACGCGTTCAACCATTTCTGAAGACCGAGAATGGGGTTCGTGATATCGATCTACATCCGGACGTAGCGGCAATGCTCAAGAGGTTCGTCGGGAATCGGACTTCGGGTTTCCTGTTCAGCTCGAAGAACGGACT
Organism: uncultured Acidobacteriota bacterium; assembly: GCA_963740695.1. GTDB lineage: Bacteria > Acidobacteriota > Terriglobia > Acidiferrales > UBA7541 > Palsa-295. Next base: position 185,746 of record CAVUFU010000011.1, on the reverse strand, counting down.
CCCGCTATTGCAATCGAACGTCTTGAGGCTTTCCTTGCATCCACTTGCTCAAAAGATTGGGTCAACCGAAATCGGGAGCACACGCATTTCGGCGGTTCCGCACGACGTGGCTGAGAAAACAAAACGCACCAGAAGATCTGATTCGTTTCTGGCTCGGCCATGCAAACAAGAGTGTCACGGACGTATACAGCAAGTTGAAGGAGGACGTGGCATTCCGAAAGAAAGTTGCGGAACAGGTCGGGATTGGCTTCGAGCTTCCGGCCGAAAAACCCGAAGTTGCACCCATTTGCACCCAAAGCGTGTTGTTGTCAACGTTCGTGTAATGTACTGACTAAAAAGAGGAAGTGGCTCCCCGGGCTAGATTCGAACTAGCAACCCTTCGGTTAACAGCCGAATGCTCTACCATTGAGCTACCGGGGAATAGGTTCGCGGCTGGTGAATCCGGACGATTTTACGATAGGGACGCTGGTTCCGCAATCCGTGAGTTCGCTCCCGCGGGAATTGCTGTTCTGATGCGGTCGGAACGGCCGTTTTTCGCGCCGACTGCCACTCGTTCCTATTCGTTGCCTGCTGCCGCTATTCATGTTTGCCCGGCGCAGCGATTCTGTCGCGCGGCTTGCTCCCGGTGTTCTTTGGTGAACTTCCTTAGCCGATTCGTTTCGCCGGCATACAAACACGCTCTTCAAATTCGGCCTCGTGGGTGATAATGATTTGGCATCGACGCGTGAAACGTTTGCTCTCAGCGTTGGGTAATTTCTCGGGGCCGGCGACTTGAAGATCTCGCTTGTGCGCGGCGATCCAGTAAGCGGTTGACGGTCGCTGGCGGAGCGCCCCATCCACTCAGCCAACGTCTTGATAGGAAAATCAGCGGTGACCCGGAGACTCTTGTGAGGTACAAAGATTAATGGCTGACGGCACAAATCCTGCTTCGCAATTTCCTAACTTACCTGAACGCATTCGCGGGCTTGAGCGGCTTTCCTACAATCTGTGGTGGAGCTGGCATCGCCAGGCGCGTGATATGTTTCCTTCGCTGGACCTGCAAGCTTGGCGCGAGAGCGACCACAATCCCTTGCGCATGCTGGCTATGTTGCCCCAACAAACACTTGATGAAGCAGCGCGCGATCCTGAATTCCTCGAGCGGTTTGACGCGGTGATGGCGGAGTTTGACGCGAACATCGCTTCGCAGACGGGATGGTTCACGGTCGAGTACGGAGCGCCGCGGTCTACGCTTGCCTATTTTTCCGCGGAGTACGCGTTTCATCATTCGCTTCCGCTTTATGCGGGCGGATTGGGAGTGCTGGCTGGGGACTACATCAAGGAATGCAGCGATTTGGCGCTCCCAATGGTGGGTGTGGGCCTGATTTATTCGCGCGGCTACCTTTCGCAAAAAATCCGCGACGATGGCTGGCAGGAGGACGACGAAAAAACTCTGGATCGCACCTACGATCCGGCGCGGCTGGTGCGCGACGGAGATGGCGAACCGCTCAAAGTGCTGGTGCCATTTTTCGACCCGCCGGTGCACGTGCTGGTGTGGCGCGCGGATATTGGGCGCGTCCCGGTGTATTTGCTGGATACGGAAGTAGAGAGCAACCAGCCGTGGGATCGCGCGATCGCGCATCGGCTTTACACCAACGACCCGGAGCAGCGTTTGCGGCAGGAGATTGTGCTGGGCATCGGCGGCATGCGTGTGTTGAGACGGCTGGGGATTGTGCCGGCGGCCGTGCACATCAATGAAGGGCATCCAGCTTTTGCATTCCTGGAGCGCGCGCGAGGATTAGTGGAGCAAGGCGCGAATTTTCAGGACGCTATCGATAAAATCCGGCAGACGTCTGTTTTCACGACGCACACGCCGTTGTCCGCGGGGACCGACGTGTTTCCGTTCCCGCTGTTCGAGAAATATTTCAGCAGCCACTACGATAAATTCGGAACGGATCGCAACGGGCTGCTGCAGCTGGGAACGAATCCTTCGAATCCCGATGCCGGATTTAACATGACCGTGTTCGCGCTGCGTATGTCGAAATATTGCAACGCGGTGAGCAAGAAGCACGGCGATGTGGCTAAAGACATGTGGAAAGCGATCTGGCCGGACAAAAAAGTGGAAGACGTGCCGATCACGGCGATTACGAACGGCGTCCATTTGCTGACGTGGATGGATCCGATTTGGCTGCAGCCGGTGCTCGAGAAGTATGTAGGGCCCGGTTGGATACGCGACCAGGATCAGCCGAAGATTTGGGAGGCGGTGGACAAGATTCCGGACTCCGAGTTGTGGTGGCTGCGCATGCGGTTGAAAGCTCTATTGATGGATGAAATCAACGAGCGCGCCCGCGAGGAATGGCAAAAAAAGAGAGTACGCGCGGAAAGCGTCATAGCGTTCGGTGCTTTGCTCGACCCGGAAATATTTACGATTGGGTTCGCGCGGCGGTTCACGAGTTACAAACGCCCGGATTTGATCCTGCACGATCTCGACCGGCTCAAGCGGCTTTTGACGCACCCGCTGCGCCCGGTGCAGATTATTTTCGCAGGCAAGGCGCATCCTTCGGACGTCGCTGGGACGCAGCTCATTCAACGAGTGTTTCATTTGGCGCAAGATCCCAGCTTCGGCGCGCGCATCGCGTTCGTTGAAAACTACGACCAGCATCTGGCGGCGCGGATGGTACGCGGCGTGGACGTGTGGCTGAACAATCCTTTGCCTCCGCTGGAAGCCAGCGGTACCAGCGGGATGAAGGCGGGAGCCAATGGAGTTCCGAGCGTTTCGGTGCTCGATGGCTGGTGGCTGGAAGGATACAACGGCGCGAACGGCTGGGCGTTTGGGGGCGAGCCGATCGAAGGCGACCGGACCACCGCGGACGCCGAGGCGCTTTATGGATTGCTCGAGGACAAAATCATTCCTCTTTACTATCACCGTCCCGACGACGAAGTGCCGCATGAATTCGTGCACGTGATGAAGGCGGCGCTCAAAAGTGTAGCGCCGCAATTCAGTTCACGGCGAATGCTGAAAGAATACGTGAACCAGTTCTACGTGAAGGCGCTGGGAATCGAGAAATCATAGCGAGGGTGGCGCGGGTTGCCCAAAGCTACTGCAGTTTCTGAGTGGCGGCGTCGTGGCAGATCAGGTTTTCGAAGATAGCGAGCACGTGCTGGCGATACTGCACGATCCTTTCCAGAACCGGTCGCAATTGAGGTTCGCGAACGGTTTCGCGGTCCCATTTCGCCAGGACCGTCGGGGGGACCTGGATATCCTTCCGCAATTCTTCCGCCGAATGTCCGCGCAGGAATAGGCCGTAGAAAAATGCGGCTTCGCGCTGCGGGAGCTCAAATTCCGGCAGCGTCTCTTCGATCGGGTTGGCCAGTGTCGCCATAACGGAAAACCGCAGTTTACAGATTTAAAAGCCGCCGTCAAGAGTACACGGCGCGAAAGTGCAAATAAGCGCTGCGCTGCGGTGGAACACATTGGACGCCGGATGTGGAACCAAAGTTGCTGCGAGATTAAGATTTGGCTTCAGGCAGTAGCAGAGCCTCCGGCCGGGCTGCAACTTTTGACGGGAGTGCGTGTTTCATTGATGTGGCCAGTCGCTGGACGTGCTCCTTGGGACACACGCCGGCTTTCGGGCCAGATATGTCTTAACGCTGCACCCCCACGAGAAGGCTCGGGCCCCCGAGCCTTCTCTCATTCTGCTTGGATGTTTCCTGCCGGTTTGCCTGTTTGCACGTAAATGTCGTTCCGGCGATTCAGGTGAAACTTCCCGCGGGCGGCGTCGTTTTAATTAGTAGGAGCCCATCATGACAACGAAGATTGGCAACAAAACAATAACAGTGGCGCTGCTGGCGGCGGTGAGTCTGCTGCTGCTGCCCACTCTTGCCCAGCAAGCGCAGCAGCCCGCGGCGCAAAATCACGATGGGATGGCTGGAATGGATATGGGCGGCGCGCAGCATGATTCGGACAAAAACCCCGACGCCGCGAAAGCCGCGAACGACGGCATGTCCGACCAGGATATGGATATGGGCGCGCACATGTTTATGACCGACTTGCGCCCGGCAAATGCCGCGGATGAAAAACGCGCCGCCGAAATTGTTGCGGAATTGCGTCCCGCGATCGAAAAGTACAAAGACTACCGCGTCGCGCTGGCCGATGGCTTGAGGATTTTCTTGCCCAACGTTCCGCAGAAGATCTATCACTTCACGAATAGCGCCTACGCGATGGAAGCCGCGTTTCAATTCAATCCGGCGCATCCCACGTCGCTGCTCTATAAGAAAACAAGCGATGGCTACGAACTGGTGGGCGCGATGTACACCGCTCGCCGCAACGCGACGGAAGAGGACTTGAATGCGCGCGTTCCGCTCAGCGTCGCGCGCTGGCACAAGCACGTGAACTTCTGTTTTGGCGCGAAAGGTGGCGGTGTTCAGAACGTGAACCAGAAAGGGTTCGGATTCCGAAGCGATATCGTCACGCAAGACGCCTGCGAACAGGTGGGCGGGCACTGGTTCCCGCAAATTTTCGGCTGGATGGTTCACGTCTACCCGTATGAAACCGATCCGGCGAAAATTTGGGCGCATTAGCCCGGCGCGATAGCCTAGAGCACAGCCGCTGCCGCCTGCATCGCGCCGACGGCAGCGGATTTTTGCTTTGGCGCAGCGTGACGATGCGAGAACCGGCTGCCGAAGGAACTATTTGGTTTCGAGGAGAACTGCAACTCCGTACTCGGGAAGATCTACCGAGCTGATGCTAGCGCCGTCGGTGAGTAAGGATTTCATCGCGTGTGGCAGTGCGACGTGCTGCGGCGCGGGATCAAAATTAATCAGCACGAAGACCGTTCCGTTTGCGCCTTCACGGCGGCAGACTTCGATTCCGTCGGGTACCGGACCGAGCGCGGGTATGATGCCGCTTTTCTGCACCATCCACTGGGCCGCTGCAGCCATTAATTTGTCGTCAAGCACCGCGCCGATATAGGTGATGCTCCCTTTGCCGTACGGACGCGTGAGGACGGCGGGCTGTCCATCGAGCCAACCGTTGGATTTTCCATAGCTCATCAGCGTTTTGGTGTCGGGCGCAGAAGCTTTCATTTGCTCCGCCCACATGGTAGCTTCGCCGCTGCCCCAATCGCCGGAAATCGGGACGTCTTTTTCCAGCGCGTAATATTGTTCGACGCGGCCGCCGAGCGTGTCCACCAAGCATCCCGGTTGCCGCTGCGGCAACAACGCATTGAATTGATCTTTCATTCCAGAGCGCGGACCGAGAACGAGGTTTCCGCCGTTTTGCACGTAATCGCGCAAGTGCTGCGCCAGGTCTTCGGGCAGCACATTCAGATCGGGAGCGACGACCAAACGATATTGGTCGAGTTTCGCGTACGGATTGATTACGTCAACGGATTGCGCGAGCTGATGCAAGGCGTGGTAGTAACTCTTCAAAATTGCCAGTTGATCGTATTTATCTGTGTGCTTCTGAAATTCGATGGCCCAGCGGCTGTCGTAGGATTGCAGCAGCGCCACTTGCGAAACGGGCTCCGTATCCCTGAAATTTTCCTGGACCTTTGCGAACTCTGCGCCGATCTGGCTGGCTTCTTCGTACAACGGCACCGGAGTTCCGTCGGGACCGAGCAGCGTGCCGTGATACTGCTCCTGCCCGTTCAGCGCGCTGCGCCATTGCCAGTAGCCGACGGCGTCCGCGCCGTGGCCGATCGCTTGCCAGGCCATGGCGCGCACTTCACCGCGATTCAAAAAATTATTGACTTTCGACCAATTCACCGCGCCCGGTTGTGTTTCCATCACCCAGAAATTTCTTTCGAGGAATCCGCGCGTCAAATCGTGGGTCATGCCGTTCCATGAGGGGTCCACGTGGCCAGTGCCGACGTAATCGTCCCAGGAAGCGAATGTCAGAGGTTTGGTGATGGCGTAATTATCGAGTCCATCCCAGAAGCCCATCAGATTTCCGGTGATGAATTGGCGCGGGTCGCTGTGGGCGCGCAGGGCGTCAATCTCGTTTTGCTGGTAGCTCGTCCAGGAAGCGGTGACGAAATGCTTCCAATCGAGCATCAATCCGGGATTGTGCGGGCCCACCGGGATCGGGATTTCCGACCAGGTGTCGTACGTTTGGCTCCAATACGACGTGGTCCAGTGTTCATTGAGGCTGTCGAGAGTTTTGTATTTCGCTGCGAGCCAATCGTCGAATTGCTTTCGCGTTTGGTCATCGTAGGACATCAGCGCGTAGCCGTATTCGTTGTCAATCTGCCAGCCGATTACGTTCGGGTTGTGGCCGAAATGAATCGCCAGTTGCTCGGAGATTTGCCGGCAGAATTCGCGGTAACGCGGCGAGGTGACCGAAGCTTGCGCGCGATTGCCGTGGGTGACGCGCTGGCCGTCAGGCTCGACGCGCAGCGTATCCGGGTATTTTTGCGTGAGCCACGCGGGCGGCGTGGCCGTGGGAGTGCCCAGCACCACCGCGATATGATGCCGGGCGGCGGCGCTGATGGCGCGCTCCAGCCAGTCGAACTCGAATTTCCCTTCCGAGGGCTCCATGCGGCTCCAGGCAAATTCACCCACGCGCACGAACCTGATGTGCGCCGCTTCCATCAATTGCAAATCCGTTTCCCAGCGCGTTTCCGGCCACTGCTCGGGATACCAGGCAGTGCCCAGAAGCAGGGCATTGCGAGGCGGCGCGGGAGCCGCGGGATCTTTTCGCGCGGGAGCGTTAGCCGCCGAAAGAACGGGGAACGCGACGAGGGTTCCGGCAAGCAGCAACGGCAAGAAACTTCGGTGCAAAGAAAAACGCGGCACTTTTAACCTCCGGAGGAATTTCGCCGAGGCATCCTCTCCCCAAGTCCGCCGAGAAAAGAAAGGATTAGCGCTCGACGCTGACGCGGTTGCCGGAGTATTCCACAATTCTATCCGGTTGCGCGGTCGGCTCGATTCCGACCCCGTGATTTTCTCCCACGAACACGACGTGAAATTTGCGCGTCTCGAGCATCCCCGGAAAATGGCCTTGGCGTTCGCCGACCGTCAGGGTGTGCTTGGCATCGTCCCAATGAATTGGAATCGTAGCGTACACGCCCTTTTCGTAATCGTACGTGTCGTTCTCGTCTTCATAGATCGTGAAGCTGCCATCGGCGCCGGTATAAACGCGGAGTTCGATCGGATCAGCGGGCTTTTCCGCGGCATGTTCGATTTCCGGTCCCATCGGAACGATGGAGCCGGCGCGAACATAGAGCGGAATGCGATTTAGGGGAGCGGCGGCTTGGATACTCTTGCCGCCTTCTTGGGCATTCCCTGTCCAGAAATCGTACCATTTGTCTCGTGGCAAATAGATTTCGCGACTAGTGGAATCCGGCTCGGTGACCGGATTGACCAGGATTGCCGGGCCGAACATGAATTGATCGCCGATATTTTGCGCGCGCACGTCTGTCCGATAATCCATCGCGAGCGGCCGCATCGGAGTGTAGCTCTCGTTGGTTACCTTCCACGCGAGCGAATAAATGTAGGGCATCAGGCGGTAGCGCAGGCTGTCGAAGCTGGTGAGGATGGTTTGCGCTTCAGGGCCGTAAGACCAGAGTTCGTTCGTGTTGGTCGTGCGTGTGCCGTGAAGACGGAAGATGGGGCAGAAGGTTCCGTACTCGAACCAGCGGACGAAAAGTTCGCGATAGGCCGGGTCGTCGGGATTGCCGATGATGAAGCCGCCGATATCGGTGGTCCAATAGGGGATGCCGGACAGCTCGAAATTCAGCCCTGCGGGGATTTGGCGTTTGAAGCTGAGCCAATCGGATTCGACATCGCCGGACCAGGCGGTTACGGCGTTGCGTTGGATGCCCGCAAAGGCGGAGCGCGATAGGATGAACACGCGTTTTTGGTTCGAAGCGGCGCGCTGGCCGTCGTAAACCGCGGTGGTGGTCATCAGCGGATAGAGATTCGCGTAGCGCGCACCACTGCCGATCGCGACCTTATTGCTCACCAGAATATTTGTTTCGCGGCCTTCCGTTTCGGGCTCGTCCGTATCCAGCCACCACGCGTCTGCGCCGATTTTGAAAAGGCCATTGTCCATCAAGTTCCAATAATATTTGCGCGCCTCCGGGTTGAATGCGTCGTAAAGCGCCATGCCCTTGGGATGAAATCCTGCTACTTGCGTGCGGGCGATGAAGTAGCCGCGCTTGTCCATATCGTCGTACACGGAAGTTCCCGGTTCAACAAATGGCCAGAACGAAAACATGATGTGGAAATGATGCTCGTGCAGGTCGCTAATCATCCCCTGCGGATCGGGATAATTCTTGTTGAAGACCGGCTCGCCCATCTTGTTCCACCAGAACCAGTCCTGCACGATGTTGTCCACGGGGATGTGCAGGTCGCGATATTTGTGCGCGACGCTCAGAATCTCTTCCTGCGAGCTGTACTTGTTTTTGCATTGCCAGAAACCGTAAGCCCATTTGCCGAAGAGGGGCGCGGCACCGGTGAGTTCGCGGTAGGAAGCGATGATCTTGTCGAAATCCGGACCATAAAGGAAATAGTAGTCCACGGTATCGGCGACTTCCGAGCTCAGATAGAGAGCGTGCAGGAAGCGATTGTCGAAGCGGCTGCGCGAGGGATTGTTCCAAAATATCCCGTAGCCTTTGCTTGACAGAAACATGGGGACGGAGATGTTGGTGTTGTCCTGCGAGAGTTCCACGTCTTCCCCGTGATAATTCCACACGCCTGCCTGGTGCTGTCCCAGCCCGTAGAAAGCCTCGGTGGAATCCCACAAGTTCGAGAACATTTCAGCGTGATAGGTTTTCTCGCCGTTCACTTCCACTGGCGTCAGCGTGCGGTCGAAATCTTCGAAAAGCTTCTTGCCTGCGGCGTCGCTGTACAGGATCGAGCCATCGGCGCGAGCGACGGTTACTTTCATCAGCGAAGTCGCGATCGTTATGTCCTTATCCGAGGATTGCACGGTCCATTGCGTTGCGGGCCAGGATGTCTTGGTGACGACGTATTGCGGCGTATCAGGGAATGACGAAGTAGCGGAGTACAGGACGCGGACTATCGAATCGGAGCAGACTTGTATCCGCAACGTGCCGGATTGCATCGCGAAATCCACGCTGTCCGCCTGTTTCTGGAAGCCAGTGACGGGATTCAACGGATTCCACTGCGCCGCCGCACCGGGATCCAATGCCAGCGTCAGAAAGAGTGCGAAGAATAAAATCGTGCCGCGGGGTTTCAGCATGATTGATCCTTTGTTGATGTCGCGATTGCGCGTCGTAGTGATGAATGCACGAGCTGCGATGCGAGATGCATTTGCGTCGGTTACTGTATGCGCTTACTTGCTGAACGCTGCACGAGAGTGCTCCTTCGGATTCGGAAATTCGAATGCGTCGCGGGGCGACAGCAAGAATTCGCACGACATCTCGACGGGCGCGCGGCATGTCGCGCAGAGACGTCCGATCCATCGCCAAGCGCGGAATCGGATACGGTAGCGTTAACTCTACGCCGCAAACTCTGGCACTCCCCCGCACCGCTTGTCAACGCGTATTTCTCTCCCCTTCATCCAAAAGAATCTCGCCTTGGCGTGGGGAGGCAACGCCACTCGCGCGGACGCACGTTGACCGCGGTGCTACAATCGCTGGCGATCGTGACAAGCAACTGCGAATACGAAGGTCACGGGACCACCGGGAACTGAATGCAGCGCCTCGAACCACTGCTCCTTTCCGACCGGCATTCGTCCATTTCACAACACTTGCGATTTTTCTACGCATTTAAATCGGAGTCTCCTGCAGCTCATTCCGTGCCAACCTTCGGATCATCTTCCGCTCGCGAATTTGTGCCGCCGGCTATTCGCGAGACGCGGCGGATCGCCGGTTTAGCCCTCGCGATTTTGACGGCGGCTCTTCTGCTTTTTTCTTCGGTCGCAGCAGCTGCGCCGGGGCCGGAAAACGTCATTGCGAACGTTGCGGGGCGCACGACGATCAGTCTGAGCGGAGTCTGGCATGCGATCGTGGACCCGTACGAGACGGGACTCTCCGATCGGTTCTACGAAAATCGCAAGCCGAAGGACAAGCAAGATCTCGTTGAATACAATTTCGACGCCTCTGGTACGTTGAAGGTTCCGGGAGACTGGAATTCGCAACGGGACAACCTCCTCTTCTATGAAGGACCTGTGTGGTACGAGCGATCATTTTCTTGCCAGAAGCACCCGCACACTCGAACATTCATTTATTTCGGCGCGGCCAATTACCGCGCGCGCGTCTATCTGAATGGCAAAAGCCTGGGTGAACATGAGGGCGGATTCACGCCGTTCAATTTTGAGATCACGGATACGGTTCGCGAAGGGGATAACTTCGTCGTGGTGGAAGTGAACAACGCGCGGCGCGCCGATGGCGTTCCCGCGCTCAACACCGACTGGTGGAATTACGGCGGACTCACCCGCGACGTTACCTTAGTCGAAGTGCCCGAGACTTTTATTCGGGATTATTCCGTGCAGCTCGCCAAGGGTTCCACTGGCGAAATCGCCGGATGGGTGAAGCTCAGTGGTGCGAGCGAGTCGCAAAAAGTGACGCTCGAAATCCCCGAAGCGAGTATCTCCAAGGACGTCACCACCGATCGCAACGGCTATGCGGAGTTTCGATTTGCGGCGAAGCTCGACCTGTGGTCGCCGGAAACTCCGAAGCTTTATCGCGTGCTGATTTCCGCCGCGGGCGATCGCGTGGAAGATGAAATTGGATTTCGCAGCATCGAAACCAGCGGCACGAAGATCCTGTTGAACGGCAAACCCATTTTCCTGCGTGGCATCTCCATGCACGAAGAAGCTCCTTTTCGCGGCGGACGTGCTTTTTCTCCGGAAGACGACGCGATCCTACTTGGCTGGGCCAAGGAACTCGGGTGCAACTTCGTGCGCTTGGCGCATTATCCGTACAACGAATCCATGATTCGCATGGCCGATCGCATGGGAATTTTGCTCTGGGAAGAGGTTCCGGTTTACTGGGACATTGATTGGACGAATCCGGCGACGCTCGAGGTCGCGGAAGCGCAAATGCGAGACTTGATTGACCGCGACCACAATCGCGCCGCCGCGATTCTCTGGTCCGTCGGGAACGAGACTCCGCTGGGCGCGGACCGACTGGAGTTTCTGAAAAAATTGGCGGCCTACGCGCGCTCGCTCGATTCCACGCGCCTGCTCACTTCAGCAATGAATCACCACAAAAATATCGGCAATAATACTCATCTGCTGGACGATCCGCTAGGCGAATTCCTTGATGTTTTGGGCCAAAACGAGTACATCGGCTGGTATGAGGCGCCCATCGAAACCACCGATACCATGTTATTGAAACCCGCTTACGATAAGCCGGTGATCTTCAGCGAATTCGGCGCAGGCGCACCGTACGGCGATCATGGCGAGGCGGACGCGCGCTGGACTGAGGAATATCAAGCCAGCGTGTACCGGCATCAGATCAACATGTTGAAGAGAATTCCGGCGCTGGCCGGGATGTCGCCATGGGTCCTGATGGATTTTCGCTCGCCGCGCCGCCCTTTGGCGGGAGTGCAGGATTTTTACAACCGCAAGGGACTGATTTCAGACCGCGGACAGCGCAAACAAGCGTTTTACGTCCTGCAGAATTATTACCGCAGCCTCGCAAATTCCAAGCCGGAATAGCCCGCAGCGGTCCCCCTCAGCGAAAAAATCGTCTGATACCCCTGATAGAGCCCTTGCAATTTCGCCCTCGGCTGGAGTAAAGCTTACAACCTGGAAAAAGTTCAGCGCAGCTTCGGCTCACCGAAGGAACACCGGCAGATGACCGTTCGCATGAAAGATATCGCGCGCGACCTTGGCGTATCGGTAATTACCGTCTCCAAGGCGCTGCGGAACCATTCGGATATCAGCACGGCGACGCGCGCCCGTGTGCTGAAGAGAGTGGAGGAGTTGAATTACCGGCCCAACTACGCGGCGCGCGCGCTGGTGACCGGGCGCTCGCATACGATCGGGCTGGTGGTACCGGAACTGGTCAATTCCTTCTTTTCGGAAGTCGCGAAGGGACTAGCCGGCGTGCTGCGAAAGAGTGGATTCAGTTTATTGATTTCTTCTTCGGAAGGGGATCCGGATGTCGAGAAGTCCGCGATCGATCAGCTCTTAGCGCGGCAGGTGGACGCGCTGCTGATCGCATCCACACAATGGACGGTCGAGGCGTTCCGCCGCGTCGAGGAAGCGAGAGTTCCCTACATTCTTCTGGATCGCAGCTTCGCGGGGCTGCCTGCAAACTTTGTCGGTGTGGATGATGTGCGCGTCGGGACCATGGCGACCGAACACCTGATCGAAATCGGATGCCGCAACATTGCGCACATCGGCGGCCGGCGCATCAGCACGGCGTCTGGGCGGCTGACCGGTTATAAGCAGGCGCTGGCCGCGCATGGCCTCGTATGCAATCCCGACTATATTGTTATGGATGACCGGCTCGACGAATCCACGCACGTGGAGGGTTATGACGCGGCCCGGAAACTGCTGGCGCTGAATCCGCGGCCTGACGGGATCTTTTGTTTTAACGATCCTATTTCCATCGGAGCGATGGGCGCGATATTGGATGCCGGGTTGCGGATCCCGGAAGATGTAGCGTTGGTTGGCTGCGCGAATCTGCATTACGATCCGTTTCTGCGCGTGCCATTGACTAGCGTGGACCAGCAGAGCGTCGCCATCGGCCAGCGCGCAGCGAAACTGGCGATCAAGCTGATTACGTCCGATCGTAGCTTGCCTCCGAAGACGATTCTGCTCGAGCCGAAAATCGTGCCCCGGGATTCAACGCACCGGCTACCCGAACTGAGAAGCTAGCCGCGAGCCAGGCTAGCGAAAATCGAGTCAGATCGCAGGCCGTACGGAACGTACCGCCACTCGTCCAGGGATACCGATCTTCTGAAAAAGCCCACACCGTAACGAACAAGCGAAGTCGGATTCAAAAAATAGATGCTGCGGATAAAAATATCTTGACAGGGTATTGGGGGTGGGAGTAAAAGAGCGCACAGACATTGTAATCGGTTACGGTAACGATACAGTAGGCCGGTACCGATGGTGCTTGGGGTGAGCAGGTCTTTGAAGATCGTGGTCTGCCAGGACAGTGCGTGTGGCCCGCTAGCGCTTTCCCCATTCGAGGATTGGACGCCGTTTCTGTAGGCCCCTGTGCGGGCTTGGGAGGCAATATGATGGATCGAAGTGGTCTGCGGGGAAACGTTTTCACGAACAGCCGCTCGTTTCTGCCGAAACTAGCCGCTCGCGCAGCTCTCTTGCTTGCCGCGCTCTTGATTTTCCTGCCGCAAGCGCAGGCGCAACTTTCCGGATCGCTCGGCGGCACGGTGACCGATCCCAGCGGATCGGTGGTCCCGAACGCGCAGGTCACGTTGACAGACCAAGCCTCCCATGAAGAGCGCACCGTGACGTCCAACAAGGACGGTTATTTCGCGTTTGCCGCTGTGCTTCCTGGGACGTACACGGTCAAGGTGGAAGCGCCCAGTTTCAAAGCCTGGCAGCAAACCGACATCATCATGCATCCTGGCGACACGCGGAGCGTGAGTGGCATTCACCTGGAAGTCGGAACGGCGTCGCAAACCGTGGAAGTTGTCGCCTCCTCCGTCGCGGTTGCACCGGTGGATACGGGCGCGCGCGAGTCCGTGCTGACGCAGACAGAGATTAATGACATCCCGCTGGTGAGCCGGAATCTTTCAGAGGTTTTGAAGATTTTGCCAGGAGTCATCACGACGCCGAATGGTATTTCAGGAGGCAGCGGGTTCGTAGGCAACTTCCTCAGCTTGGGCCTCACCGGGAGCACTATCGGAGTGGGATTAAACATCAACGGTTCGGCGTATCGCGGCGGAACGGGCTACACGCTAGATGGTGCGGACATTCTGGATCCCGGTTGCAACTGCTGGTCGACTGCATTGGTGGACCCGGACATGACGCAGGAAGTTCAGGTGCAGACATCGAACTTCGGTGCCGACGTCCCGCAAGGGCCGGAAGTGGTCAACGCGATTGGCAAGTCCGGCACAAGGGAGTACCACGGGCAAGCTTATTTGTACGCGCGAAACGACGTGTTGAACGCCAACGACTGGGTGGACAACAGTAAGGGACAGCCGCGCGGCAGTGCTTACTATTATTACCCGGGAGCAAGCTTCGGAGGGCCCGTGCCCTTTACGAAGAAGAAAGTGTTCTTCTGGTTTGGCTACGAGCATGCGTACCAGAATACCGGAAGCTCTACGTTTCTTACGTCTTACATTCCACCTGCCGGAATGTTGCAAGGAAACTTCACATCGTCGGGGGCAGGCGTTTCTGCCCTTTGTCCCAACTTGGATGCGAGCGGAAACGATACGGGTGCGAAGCCGAGCAAAGGTGTGGCATGTGCAAGCATCAACGGGATGGTGTTGCCCAACGGCACCACCGTTACGAACGGAATGATTCCTATGGGTTTCTTGGACCCAGGCGCGACTGCGCTCGCGTCCATCTGGCCCACGCCGAACATCACCGATCCTACGGAGATCGCGAAACTCGGCGGAAACTACAGCGAGACGTTTCCGGCCAACAACAATTTGTACTGGTTCCGTCCCCGTGTGGACTACGATCTAAACGACTACAATAAGTTCTTCGTGTCTTTCCAGTATGGACGAAACTCCACTCCCGCGGGCGGCACTGGGGCGCACATCTGGTATACACCTGCGAACTCGATAGCCTTCCCCGGCGGAGGAGTCCAGACGCTGCAGACGACCAAGCTTGCCACCGGACACTTCATCCACGTTTTCAATTCTTCGACCACGAACGAGTTTATCGCCACATGGAGCTGGGACAACAATCCGAACACCGCGAACGTAACTCCGGTCAGCAGGGAGACATTGAACTACCCCGCTTCCTACGGCACCGTTTTCAAGAACCCCGCCATCACCATGATTCCGTCGTACACGAGTGCCGGAAACTTTACATATCCTGAGTTTTCCCAGCCGGACTTCTTTGACCCCGGCCTGGGCGGGTCGTGGCTCGCTAAGAAGCAATCGCCTTCGTTCGCGGACAATGTAACCAAGGTTTGGGGGTCGCAAACGATCAAGGTTGGTTTTTATTATCAAAACGTGGGCAATCTCCAAGGCGGATTCAATTATCCGAACGGCGTCTTAAATTTTGGTGGACAAAATCCCGATGTTTTCTGCACGGGTACTTGCCCGGCGATCGGATCTTCGATCAATCCGTTGGCTGACTTTGTGACCGGTATAGCTTCCGGATACACGGAAGCCAGCGGCGAGCCGTACCAGGATATGGCCTACCGGATCATCTCGGGATACTTCGATGACTCATACAAGGTGACGAGGCGCCTCACGCTGGAATTCGGCGTTCGGCTTGACCATCTAGGCCATTGGTACGATCGGTCGGGTACTGGCATGGCGGCATTCTTCCCGAATCTCGTTTTGGTGGACCAAGCCAACGACCGGCCAAATCCGGGCGTACGGTACCACGGCATAGATCCCGGCGTACCGATTAGCGGTTCTCCCAGCCGCTTCGCTTTTGTGTCTCCGCGCTTTGGCGTCGCCTACGACGTCTTTGGCGATGGCAAGACGGTTGTTCGCGGCGGTTGGGGAGCTTACCGCTGGAATGATCAGGTCAACGACTACCAAGGCACGCTTGAAACTTCACAAAATCTCCTAACCTACGGTCTGCCCACAGGCAAGAACGTTCTTCTCAGCGAGATCGGAAACTTGCCGGCGCCGGTGTCGGGTCTAGCGACGCCCGGAGCAATCAATGGGCAGATTTACGCGACCGATCCTAACGATTACAACGTTCCGGTGACGTATAGCTACAACATGACAATCTCACGCGAACTGCCGTGGCGATCACTTTTCGAGATTGCATATGTCGGCAGCGATACCCAAGACATTCTGATCGGCGGGCAAAGCGGGAGCGGCAACATAACCACGGCCGCCGGAAGCTACATTGACCGCAACAAAATGCCGCTGGGCGCGTTGTTCCTGCCAGATCCGGTGACCGGCTTGGTGGCCGCCGACCCCCAGAATCCAGGCAAGACGTGCAACGGAGCAGGGGTATGCAATCAGTACGTTGACTACGTTCCGTACGGGAAAGAGTATGGAACCAGTGCGGTCATCGTGCCGGAGCATAAGGGCTATGCGAACTACAATGCGATGCAGCTGATGTGGGCGAAGTCGGCGGGAAACCTGAATTTCAACCTGAATTACACCTGGTCGAAAGCTTTGGGGACTTCTCTCTCCAGCAATCCGTATTCAGTCGCGGGGAATTATGGAGTCTTGGCGACTGACCGGTCGCACGTCATCAACACCTCGTACGTTTACAACGTGCCGGATCTCTACCACGGCGACTCGAAGTTCGTGCAGGTTGCGAGCAGAGGTTGGCTGATCTCGGGAACTACGACGTGGCAATCCGGCGGCAATTTAGCAGCAAACTACAGCGCCAATCTCGGGCTGAATGCCAGTTACTGGTGCGGGACCTCGGATCTCAAGAACACCTGCCTCACTGGTTACGGCAATACGTCCATCGGTGCTCCGACGTACTTCGGGACCACGGCACAGATGTACATCCAGCCGCACCTCACATGCAATCCTACTTCCGGCTTGGCATCGAGGCAGATCGCCAATCTCAATTGTTTCGCACTGCCGGTTGGAACCAACGGACCTCGCGATTTGCCGTACATCAAGCTCGGAGCATTTTGGGGCAGTGATCTTGCGATCGCCAAGAATTTCCGCATCGGCGAAAAACAGAATTTGCTGATTCGCGCTTCCGCGAATAATTGGCTCAACCATCCGCTGCTGTCGTTCAGCGGCACGAACCAATTCCAGCTGAACTATCTGGTGAACTTCCTCACCGGGGAAGTCACGGCTGCGCCGTCGTCTTCGCCAACGACGAGTTGGGGATCTTTCAACACCAAGGTGGGATCGCCGAACCAGAGAATTTTGCAGTTGGAGGCGAAGTACTCGTTCTAGGTGGAAGGCGCGGCGAGGGGGCTCACCACCCCCAGCTCTCTCGCCGGCGCGCCTCTTCTGGCGGGAGCGAAATTCGGCTCTTCGCGGCCGTGCCGGCAGCAGCGCGGCAACGGAAAGCTAGCGGAACGGGTACTCGAGGGGTGGCCGAGACGCCACCCTGGTTTTTTGTCGCAGAGAAACAACCGCTGGCAGTCCTCGCGCTGGATTCGAATGAATTCGGCGCATCCACCCCTCGCAGTTTTAGCATGCACTCGTTGTCCGCCTGCCATCCATTGCGCGATACTAATGCGGGGCGTCCGCGATTTTCAATTGCATTCGTCGGGCGGATTGGTGTGAGGCGGTGATGTTGCGGCAATACATGTACGTCATTTTAGCTTCGGCAGGGCTCGTCGGGATTTCTTCGTCCGGCACACCGCTTCCGCGATTTGAAGATGTCGCCAAGCAAGCGGGCCTCACCGTCGTGCATGTTTCGACTCCCGAAAAAAAATACATTATGGAGACGATGAGCGGAGGAGTGGGATTTATTGATTGCGACAACGACGGAAAGCTGGACATCGTGATCGCGAATGGTTCCACGGTGGACCGTTATCGGCAGGGCGGCGACCCGCTGGTGACGCTGTACCACAATGATGGAAATTTGAAATTCACGGACATCACGCGTTCCGCCGGTTTATTGCGCAAGGGCTGGGGCATGGGCGTGGCGGTGGCGGATTACGACAACGACGGGTGGCAAGACCTTTTTGTAAGCGGCTACGGTGGGAATGCTCTGTATCACAATTTGGGGAACTGCAAATTTGAAGATGTAACGGAAAAAGCCGGTTTGCGCGGGGGCGGCTTCAGCACGGGAGCGGCCTGGGGCGATTACGATCGCGACGGCAACGTGGATTTATTTGTTCCGGGATACGTGCATGTGGATATGAGCAACCTTCCGGAGTTTGGCAGCAAGGAAGATTCCTGCAAGGTGATGTCTGTCAAAGTGCAATGCGGGCCGATCGGCTTGCCTGGCGAACCCGATTATTTATTTCGCAATCGCGGGGACGGGACGTTTGAGGATGTATCGAAGAAAGCGGGAGTGGACGATCCAGTTCACGCCTATGGCATGCAAGGAATCTGGTTCGACTACGACAATGACGGCTGGCCGGACCTGTATGTGGCAAACGACATCGTTCCGAAATATCTCTATCACAACAAACACGACGGAACTTTCGAAGACGTCAGCCTGATTTCCGGGGCGGCTGTGGATCGCAGCGGCAAAGCGCAAAGCACCATGGGCGTCAGCACCGCGGATTACGATCACAGCGGGCGCCTCGGAATCTACATTACGAATTTCAATTCGATGTCGAACACGCTGTATTGGAATCAGGGAGACAAAGGATTCACCGATATCGCGCTCAGTTCGGGACTGGGCCCGGCGAGCATGCCGTACGTGGCGTGGGGAACGGCGTTTCTTGATTTTGACAACGATGGCTGGGTGGATCTGCTCGTGGCGAATGGGCAAGTCTATCCGCAGGCGGATCTCATCAAAGGCATCACGGGATACCGCCAGCCACTGATGCTTTTTCGAAACAAAGGCGACCGCACATTTGAAGATGTGAGCAAGATTGCGGGACTCGATAAATTGCGCGCCGCTTCGTGGCGCGGAGCGGCGGTGGGCGACGTGAACAACGACGGCAAGATGGACATTCTGGCGATGGACGTGGATGGGCCGCCAGTGCTTTTGATTAATCGCACCGAAACTGACGGCCATGCCGCGACATTTCATTTGATCGGTAGGAAGAGCAACAAAGCCGCTATCGGCGCGCGAGTGACGGTGACGGCGGGCGATTTGGTGCAGATGAGCGAAATTCAAGGCGGCTCGAGCTATCTCTCGCAGAACGATTTGCGTTTGCAGTTCGGCTTGGGCGCGCACACGACGATGGATAAAGTTGCAATCCGCTGGCCGAATGGCGAGACGGAAAGCGTTGCGAACCTGCCCGCAGGTTTCATTTACACCATTGTGGAAGGATCCGGCGTCCAGCAGAGAACGCCGTACGAAAAGGGCGCGGCCGCGAAATAGCGAGCCTCTGATCGCGGCGTACACGAAGCGCGGGAAAGCTTGAGGGTCCGAGCCACAGCTCTGATGCGGTTTGCGAACAAATCGTGGGGTGGATTATGCGTGGTTGCGCTGTTTGGCGGAGCTTGCGTGGCCGCGGCGTTCGGAGTGTCCGCGCAACAGATGGGCGCAGGGATTAGTAACCTGCCGATGGCGACGAAGGACCGCGTGCAATTCTCGAGTTGGTGGCCGACGAAAGGCGCGGCTTCGCGCGATGAGTACGTCGGACCGTCCGCGTGCGCCGTTTGCCATCCGGGTAAAGCGGCGGCGCAGAAGACCACACCGATGGGCAATGCTTCATCGGACGCAGCGCACTCGGAAGTTCTGCGCGCGCACGAGCACCTGACTTTTCGGCAGGGGCCCTATCGTTACGAAATCGCGTCGCGCGGCGGCGAGTCCATCTACTCGGTCACGGACGGCGCGAAATCCGTGACGGTGCCGTTGGGTTGGGCGCTGGGATTCGATCAAGTGGGGCAAACTTACGTTTACCAATTGGACGGGAAATTTTACGAGGGCCGCGTGAGCTACTATCGCGACTTGCAGGGCATGGACATTACTCCCGGTCATGTCCGTGCGGTGCCGAGCAAGTTCGAGGATGCCGCCGGCCGGTTGATGGACGCGGACGAAACGCAGCATTGTTTTGGTTGTCATTCCACGGCGTCAACCACGAACGAGCGGATGGACCTGAGCGGCATGATTCCCGGCGTTACTTGCGAGTCATGCCACGGGCCGGGCGCAAAGCACGTTGCGGCGATGCAAGCGGAAGATTCCGATCGAGGCGACAAGCTGATTTTCACGCCGCATGGTTTGAGTCCTGTCGCATACGTCGAATTTTGCGGCGCGTGCCACCGCACGAAATGGGATGTGGCGATGTCCGGGATCACTGGAACGCTTACCGTGCGCTTTCAGCCGTATCGTTTGGAAACGAGCAAGTGCTGGGGAGATTCGGGCGATGCGCGATTGACTTGCTTTTCCTGCCACGATCCGCACAAACCATTGGTGCGCGATGCGGCGTCGTACGACGACCGCTGCCTGAAATGCCATAACTTGAGCAAGCAGGCGAAGCTGCCGGACCATCCGGGCGCGGCTTGCCCCGTGAGCGACAAGAATTGTGTTACCTGCCACATGCCTAAGACCGAGATTCCGGATTTGCATTCCACTTTTACCGATCACCGCATCCGCATCGTGCATAAGGGCGAAGCGTTTCCCGGCTGACCGGATGGCCGCGAGCGCCGTATATAATTCGAGTGTGATGGAAGCTCACAACCCGGGCGTTCGAGCATCGCAGCGATTCGACAAGCAGACGCGGCTAAGTCGCTTTAGCCGGTGGCGCCGCCCGGTTCGAATTTCGCGTTGTGCGTTAGCTTCGTTTTGCTCTGGCGCGAGCATTCCAGCATTTGCCCAGGACGATAAATCTTCCGCTGACACGCCGCTGCAGGAACATTACGATGCCGCGCAGAGTTTTCAGGCGGCCGGAAACTTGAGCCAAGCGGCCCTGGAATACAAGAAGTTTCTCGCGGATGCTCTGGGGGCGCTCGCCGATCACCGCCGAAAAGCAGGCGATTTCACTCGAGCGACTTCCCTTTTCGACCAGGCGCTCGTTTTGGCCCCCGATGATTCATCTCTGAAGCTGGAGTATGCCGAGACGTGCCGCGCGGCGGACGAATTGCACAAAGCGAAATCGCTGGCGCAGCAGGCGGTGGATGCGGATCCGAAAAATGCGACGGCGCATCTGGTGCTGGGGCGGATTCTTTCGCAGATGAACGAGAACGAAGCGGGCATGCAGCAGCTGGAAATTGCCGTCGCCGTACAGCCGGATTTCACGAATGGCTATGCGTTGGCGTCCGCGTATCTAAAAATGAAGGACGAAGACAGCGCGGCCAAGATATTTGCCGAGATGCAGACGTCGTTCGGCGACAAGCCGGGCATTCACCTGGAATTTGGCAGCGCGTATGCCAATGCGGGTTATCCGGAGAAGGCCATTCCGGAATTCAAGAAGGCGATCGCAGAAAACGATACGTTGCCGGGCGCTCATTATGCGTTGGGCGCGGCTTACATGCTGGGACTGGGCGTGCCTGCTTACGCGGATGCGGCGACGGAATTCGAAAAGGAACTCAAAATCAGCCCGAACGACTACAACAGTCATCTGGAGCTCGGCGTGATCTATTTGAGCCAGAACAAACTGCCGGAAGCGGAGAAGGAACTGACGCGCGCGGCATCATTGGATCCGCAGAACCCCGATCCTTTCATTTCGTTGGGGCAATTGTACGATCAGACTGGCAAGTTGCCGGAAGCCGAAGCGGCGTACCGCAAGGCGATCGCCTTGACCAGCGATGTTGCGCGGAACCACTATCAAGTGGAGCGAGCGCACTACTTGCTCGCGCGCGTCCTGCTGCAAACGAATCGGCAAGATGAAGCGAAGAAGGAAATGGAAATTTCCAATCAGTTGCTGAAGTTGAGTGTGTTGGCGCAGCAGGGCGGCTCCGCGACCGCGGCCGAAAAGGACGCGGCGAGCGGCGCGCCGGCCAGTGCGACCAAGCACCCCGAAACGTTTGATCCCGATGCATTGAAGCAGGCCGAAGCAATTGAAAAGAAGATCGGACCAGCCATCGCGGATAGTTACAACAATCTGGGGGCGATCTCGGCGGGCAATAATGATTTCGCGGCGGCGCTTGAATATTTTCACAACGCCGCAGGGTGGAATCCTTCGCTCGAGGGACTCGATTACAATTGGGGACGGGCGGCCTTTTCCGCGCACGAATATGCGCAGGCCATCGGTCCGCTAAGCCGTTACGCGCAGAAACATCCGCAGGATACGGGTGCGCGGTTAACGCTGGGACTTAGCTATTTTCTGCTGGCGAATTATCGGGACGCGCTGGAGGAGTTCGAATCAGCACAGCCGGCGCAGATTGACGCGGTTCCCGCCGTGGCATACGCGTACGCCGTCTCTCTCACGAAGGCCGGCAATTATTCAGACGGCGTGGAGCGGCTGAAATCCATTGAGAGCGCTAATCCTGGAGTTGCGGATATTCACAAAGCGCTGGGCGAAGCGTACGCGGTTCATCGTGATTGCGCGCAGGCGATGGTAGAACTGAGAGCCGCTCTGCAACTGAAGCCCGATGATAAAGATGCGGAACGCGAATTGAACGCGTGTGAAGCCGCGCAAACAGAACACTCCGGCGCGGAGACCGCTCCTAAACCAAATTAGAAGTCAGGAACGACGCTTGAGTGATGTTTGTTCGGCTAGTGATCGCGCAATTGCTTCGCACCGTTCGATTGAGAGTCGGAAGAGACCGGGTGGCCGTTTTTTCGCGAGGCGGCTTCGAACGATTGTCCTTGCAGGAAGAACTCCAAATTTCCGCGCATCACCAGGTGCGGCGAAAAAGTGACCTGGTAGGCGGAACATTCTCCCTCGGTCAAATATTCGTGCAGGACGCGGTAAGCCATGCGGCCCTGCGTTCGCGGGCGCTGGTAAATCGTCGCAGCAACCGAGCCCTTGCGAATTTCGTCTACGAGCGCGGGGAACAGATCGGTGGTGATGATGGTTAATTTGTCCAGAACGTTGGCATCGCGAGCCGCTTGGATGACCGGGATGGAAGCTTCCGTGGTGATGTACAGACCGCCGAGGTCCGGATGCGCGGCAAATAGTTTCTTGCTCTTATCGTAGGCTTCGGCTTCGATGTCGTGATCTTCGATCGCGTCTTCGATTTGCATCGCGGGGTAAAACTTCTGCAGCGTGTCTTTGAAGGCGTTGAACTTCTCGGCGTGTTCGGTGATCACCAGAGCGCTCATGGTGACGGCGACTCGTCCTTGGCCCCGCAGAAATTTTCCGAGCAAATCGGCGGCGAGGGAGCCGCTCGCCAGAGTGTCAATTGAGACGACGGCGAGGCGTCCAGTTTTTGGAGCGTCGGTAACGACGCAGATCACCGGAACTTTCGAGCGCGCGGCGCGGCGAATCCATTTGCGCATGTTGCCCGGGCGGCTGGGGAAAGTGATGACGCCGTCGGCTTTGGCTTCGAGCGCCGCTTCGAACGCGTCTTCGTCGCCTTCGCCCAAGCTTGGATAGGTGCGAAATTCCACCTCGACGCCTTCCATGTCCAGCGACTTTGCTTCTTCTTCGACTCCGGCGCGGACTTCGTCCCAGAATGAGGTGGTGCCTTTGAGCGTGATGATGGAAACTTTGAGTTTGCGTTTCTGCGACAAGTAACGCGCGGCCAGATTCGGGCGATAGCCCAGAGTCTTGGCCATCTGGAGAACTCTTTTCTTGGTGGCGGGATTGATACCAACGTAGTCATGCAGGGCGCGATGCACCGTTCCGGCCGAGATTCCCAGCGCGTCGGCGATGTCGTAAACGGTTGCCCTCTTAGCCATTCAAATCCCTTTAATTGCAGTGGCTTACGGGAGATATTGTACGCCCAAAAATGGCCAAAATGTCGAGAAGATTCGGCGCGCGAGGGGTAGTGACCTCGGAGTAACATGTGGCAGGATTTTGTCTCAAATTGGGGCGAAGCGCAGCAGAAGGAGGATCAATTTTAATAACGTTTAATAGAAAGTGTGCGGCGAGAAGACAGTCCGCCTAGCGTAGCTAATGCGGGCTAGCTTTTTGTGCCGGCCTCGCGCAAACGTGCCGCTGCTTCTTCCGGTGTGATGTCTCGCTGCGGCGAACCCAGCAATTCGTAGCCGACCATGAATTTGCGCACGGTGGCGGAGCGGAGCAGCGGCGGATAGAAATGCGCGTGGAAATGCCATTCAAGATGTGGCTCGCCATCAGTGGGGCGTTGGTGAAAGCCCATCGAGTACGGAAACGAGGTTTCGAATACGTTGTCATAACCCGAGGTCACGCGCCGGAGAATATCCGCCAGAGCATCGCGCTCGGGCTCCGAAAATTCGTCCATGCCGCCGAAGTGACGCTTGCTGATTACGAGCGTTTCGAACGGCCACACTGCCCAGAACGGGACGATGGCGGCGAATTGATCGTTCTCAATGACCAAACGCTCGGATCGGTTCTGTTCAATCTGCCAGTATTCGCACAGTAGGCACGAATTGTGTTGTCGGCGATAGGCCAGCAGTGACGCTTGTTCCTTGGCAGGCTCATTGGGCATAGTGGCATTAGCCCAAATCTGGCCGTGCGGGTGCGGATTGCTCGCACCCATCATCGCGCCGCGATTTTCGAAAATCACAACGGAATTGATGAAGCGTTCTCCGCCCAGCGAACGGTATTGCTCGACCCAGACGTCCACAACAGTGCGAAGTTCAGTGACGCTCATCTTCGCGAGCGTCAGATCGTGCCGCGGAGAGAAACAAACGACGCGGCAAATTCCCTTTTCAGCGCTGGCAACCAGCAAGTCTGCCACATTCTGCTCGTCGGCTTCGCCGGTAGGGCGCAGCGCCGCGTAATCATTTTCAAAAACAAACGTGCCAGTGTATTTCGGATTGTGTTCTCCGCCTGCGCGCGTGTTGCCGGGACACATGTAACACAGTGGATCGTATGACGGAACGTTTTCAGGCGGCGGAGCCTCGGTCTGGCCTTTCCAGGGCCGTTTCGTGCGTCCGGGGGAAACCAGGATCCAATCTCCGGTCAACGGATTCAGTCGGCGATGGGATTGCTTTTCGAAATCAAAGGACGCCACAACATACTCCGCGGTGCGAGAACCGTAAAATCTGTACTTCAGCGGCTAAAGCCGCTTTGAGCTTCTATGTTCACGCCGCAGCTAAAGCTGCAGCCTACAAGGATTCGCGTTCTCTCACACAGGCTCCGAAGCCCAGTGCTCATGGCAGCGCTTCGCGCGCGCCGTCGGAGGCTTGGAAAATATAGACGTCCGGCTTCTTTCCGGTGGACTGTTCGTAGCGCTGGGCCAGCACGGCGCCAAATTCGCCGACCTTGCTTCGCCGCACCAGGCTGATGGTGCAGCCGCCAAAACCGCCGCCGGTCATGCGCGAGCCGTAGACGCCGTCCAAAGCGCACGCGAGTTCAACTAGCGTATCCACTTCGGGGCAGCTTACTTCAAAATCATCGCGCAAGCTGCGATGCGATTCGCGCATCAGGCGCCCAAAAAGTTCCGGATCGCCGCGTTCCAATGCGCTGCGCGCGGCGACCACCCGCGCATTTTCACTCACGACGTGGCGGCTGCGGCGGTAGACCAACTCGGGCAGGGATTGCGCAAAATGCTCGAGGTCCAGCAGCGTGACATCTCGCAAGGCGCGCACACCGGGAATTTCGACGGAGAGAATTTTCAGCGCCGTCTCGCAATCGGCGCGACGGGCATTGTACTCCCCGGCAGCGTGATCGTGTTTCACCATGCTATTGCAGACGACAAACTGCGCGTCGTGGAAAAGCGGAAGCAGCTGAAATTCCAGGGAGCGGCAGTCCAGCATGAGCGCGTAGTTCGCCCGTCCGCAGCAGGCGATCATCTGGTCCATGATGCCGCAACGCGCCCCCGCGAATTCGTTTTCCGCGCGCTGGCAAATTTTGGCGAGCTCCACGGGATCGAGTGACAGCCCCGACGCTGCAAGTAACGCGTAGCCCGCCGCCACTTCCAGTGACGCGGAGGAAGAAAGGCCGGCACCCATCGGAACTTTGCCTTCCACCAATAGGTTGGCGCCACGAATTTCTTGTCCCGCGAGCCGCAGGCTGGCTGCGACTCCCAGGACGTAGGCGCTCCAATGTCCTTGCCCACGAGGATAGACGTCCTGCAAATCCATTTCGGCGTGCTGGGAAAGATTGTTGGAGTAAACGTGTACCCGGTTGTCGTCGCGCGGGGCGGCGGCAACCCAGGTGTACATATCCATCGCCACGGGCATCACAAAGCCGTCATTATAGTCGGTGTGCTCGCCGATCAGATTTACGCGGCCTGGAGCGCAATAAACCCGCGGATTCTGCCCGTACAGTTCACTGAATTGGTTCTCGAGGAGCCGGGCTTCTTGAAGCACGAGATTCGTTCGAGTCACGTCACTTCCTGCCGGAGATTTCGCGAAGAACTGCGCATCGAGATTAACATCGAATTCATTTAATTTCAGTTAGATACCGCAAGTCGAGCGCCCTCTCAGCCCATACCACCGCGGCTTCAAGAAACGCCGCTGGGAGACTTGCCGTCCGAAGGCGCCCGACGGATTGCATTGCTACTGGTCGAGGAAATATGCCATAAAATCGGGCCGGCATGACGCACGGCTTTATCCGTGTGTTGGCCGTTGCTACACGATTGACGACCGAAGCGAGGACTCAATCTTTGCGCAAACGTGGCGCCGTACGGACTTCTGAAAATTTGGTCCTCGGAGTTGATATTGGCGGCACGAAGGTGGCCGTTGGATTGGTCAACGCGCGAGGCGAAGCGTTGCACGCATCACGCGCTCCGATGTTTGTCCACGGAAGTGCGGAGCAAGGATTGCGCGCGGTGTGCGACGCGATAGACGCGGTGATGGGTCACGCCGCCGCGAAAAAAGTTCGAGCGATCGGGTTGTGCTCGCCAGGATCGGTGGATTCGAAAACCGGAACCGTGTTGCGCACGGCGAATCTGCCTTGCTGGCGAAATTTTCCGCTGGCGCGGCGAATCGAGAAGCACTATGACCTGCCGACTCGATTGATCAATGACGCAAATGCGGCGGCCCTTGCGGAAGCTCGCTGGGGCGCGGGCCAGGGCCGTGAGAGTGTTTTCTACGTGAGCTTGGGAACTGGCATCGGGACGGCGCTCGTCCTGCAGGGGAGGATTCACGAAGGACGCACGGGCGGAGCCGGTGAAGGCGGCCATATGACGATCAATTTTCGCGGGCCCCTCTGCGGATGCGGCAAGCGAGGTTGCGTTGAATTGTATGCATCGGGCACTGCTATCGCGAAACGTGCGCGCAGTCTACTGGCCGGCGCCGGCGGCCAACGCTCGCGTATGATGAAAATGGCAGTTGGGGACGTTTCCAGCGTCAGCACGGAGATTGTGAGCAAAGCCTCGGCGGGCGGCGATCGGCTGGCAAAGAAAATCATGGATGAGGCGGCGGCGTATCTGGCGATTTGGCTCGGCGGAATGATTGATCTGCTGGAGCCGGAAGTAATTATTTTTGGCGGCGGCCTGGGCGCTGTGATGCTGACCTTTCGCAGGCACATCCAAGAAACGCTGGACGTTTGGGCGATCAATCCGCAATGGCGAAAGGTCCGGATGGTGGGCGCGCAGTTTGGGCCGGAATCGGCGCTGGTGGGCTCCGCTGCACAGTGGCTTGCATCGCGCGAAAGCTAGCTTCGCAAAGCAACTCATGGCAGCATAAGTGACTGAAGTCACCCGGGTTGGCGCCCTCTGGAGTGTCCTACCCCGCGGATATTCGGCGCAGCAAACAACCGGGGAGGTTCGAGCCGGCCGCTGCTTGAACTAAAACGGAGTGGGATGAAACCAAATGCCACCCCGCCTCGTCGGAACGTAATGCATCCTTTTTGCACTCGATGGGGACCGCGAAAGGCCACCAGATCACGACGAGTTCCATCTCTGGCCGGCAAAGTGTAGTCCGATCAGCCAGCACATGAACAGGATTGGGACGAACCCGTACCACCCAGCTTCACTCTCTCAATGAGGAAACACAGTGCCTGATAATCATCCCAAGATTGCAGCTACGAACAGCCCCACTACCACCACGACGGCGGCTCCGTCCACCGGAACGGCAGCGCCCTTGAGGCCGCAAAGCACGGACGAGAGTACGCATGAGCACCGAGGCCATCTCTGGATATGGATTGTTGCAATTCTAGTGCTCGCCGTCGGCGGCCTGATTTATTACCGGAAGCAGCAGTCTGCGGCGCAAGCTGCGAAAGCCAAAGCAGCGTTGGCAAATCGCAGCGTTCCGATCACCACGGGAACGGTGACGCAGGGTCCGATTGGGGTCTATATCAACGCACTGGGAACGGTGACGCCCGTTTACACAGCGACAATCACCAGCCGCGTGGACGGGCAAATCATAAGCGTCAATTACCGCGAAGGCCAGGCGGTCCGCAAGGGCGACGTGCTGATCGAAATCGATCCGCGGCCCTACCAAGCCGCGTTGCTGCAGGCTCAAGGGACGCTGGCGCACGATGAAGCATTGCTGAGCGAAGCCCGCATTGACTTGGACCGTTATCAACTGGCGTTCAATCGCAATGCAATTGCCAAGCAGCAGCTCGACGATCAAAACCAGACGGTGAAGCAGTACGAAGGGTCAGTGAAGAACGATCAGGGCACCGTCGCGAGCGCAACGACAAATCTGGACTATGCCACCATCAAGGCGCCGATTGACGGCCGGGTGGGCCTGCGCCTTTTGGATCCCGGCAACATTGTCACCGCGGGAAGCACTACGCCGCTGGTGGTGATCACGCAACTGCAACCCATCACCGTGATTTTCAGCGTCGCCGAAGATTACCTGCCGCAGATTCAGAAACAGATGCACGCGGGAAACAAAATGTCGGTGGATGCGTTCGATCGAGCGCAACAGCATGAGCTGGCTAAAGGCTCGCTCTTGACGCTGGATAATCAGGTGGACACGACCACCGGCACGGTGAAATTGAAGGCGATTTTTCCGAACCAAGATCTCACGCTTTTCCCCAACCAATTCGTGAACGCCCGATTGCTGGTGGATACGCAGCAGAATGCCGCGCTTGTCCCCACGGCGTCGATTCAACGAAACGCGCAAGGCGCGTTTGTGTACGTCATTAAGTCCGATCAAATCGCCGCTATGCAGACGGTGACCGTTGGCACAACCGACGGGAACGTGGCCGCGGTGCAGGGCGTGCAGCCCGGCGACGTGATCGCCACCAGCGGATTCGACAAACTGGAAGACGGCGCGAAGGTGAAAGTGAGCAACGGAGCGGGGCCCGCAAATTCGACTGCGAATACCGGGGCGCGGTCCGGCTCGGGCGCAAGTTCCGCAAACAAGGCGCCGGGCAGCGGGACGGAATCTTCGGGAGCGAGCCGCGGCAGCGGAGGAAATCGTCCGTGAATCCGTCTCGTCCATTTATTATCCGGCCGGTTGCGACGTCGCTCTTGATGGCGGCGATTCTGCTGGCCGGCTTCGTGGGATTCACGCAACTGCCGG
The DNA here is from genome assembly GCA_963740695.1 of uncultured Acidobacteriota bacterium. GTDB lineage: Bacteria > Acidobacteriota > Terriglobia > Acidiferrales > UBA7541 > Palsa-295. The sequence goes on along the minus strand of CAVUFU010000011.1, from coordinate 156,690 downwards.
TCTCGGCTCTTCCCGAGGTGGACTATCCCACGATCCAGGTAGTCACGTTCTATCCCGGAGCGAATCCGGATGTGGTGGCTTCCGCGGTCACGGCGCCGCTCGAACGGCAGTTCGGGCAAGTGCCCGGCTTGAGCCAGATGACTTCTACGAGTTCGGATGGAAGCTCGGTGATCGTCCTGCAGTTTTCCCTGGAACTGAATATTGACGTTGCAGAACAGGAAGTGCAGGCGGCCATCAACGCCTCTCAATCGTATCTGCCCGCCGACCTTCCGACGCCGCCGATTTACAGCAAGACGAATCCCGCGGACACGCCGATTTTGACGCTGGCGCTAACGTCCAAGACGATTCCCCTGCCGCAAGTGGAAGACCTGGCGGACACGCGCCTGGCTCAAAAGATTTCCCAGTTGCCGGGCGTGGGACTGGTGAGCATCAGCGGCGGACAAAAGCCCGCCGTGCGCGTGCAGGTGAATCCCACTGCTCTTTCTTCTTACGGAATCAACTTGGAAGACGTGCGGACGGCATTGCAATCCACCAGCCTGAATTCCGCGCTGGGAAATTTTGACGGGCCGCACCAGGATTACCAGATTGATGCCAACGATCAATTGCTGACCAGCAAGGAATTCTCCAATGTGGTGATCGCCTATCACAACGGCTCGCCCGTGAAGCTCTCGGATGTGGCGAACGTGGTGGACGACGTGGAGAACGTGAAGCAAGCCGCGTGGATGAATATGACCCCCGCGGTGATCGTCAATATCCAGCGGCAACCGGGCGCGAACATCATTCAGGTGGTGGACCGCGTCAAGGCTCTTTTGCCCTTGCTGCAAACCAGTTTGCCCGCTGCGGTACAGGTGACCGTTCTTACGGACCGGACTGTCACGATTCGCGCTTCGGTGAAAGATGTGGAATTCGAATTGATGCTGACCGTGGCGCTGGTGGTGATGGTGATCTTCTTATTCCTGCGGAATATTCGTGCCACGATCATTCCCAGCGTTGCGGTTCCCCTGTCACTGGTCGGCACTTTCGGAGTGATGTATCTGGCGGGATACAGCCTCAACAATTTAACTTTGATGGCGCTGACAATTTCCACGGGCTTCGTGGTGGACGACGCCATCGTGATGATCGAGAACATCGCCCGCTATATCGAGGAAGGCGATCAACCGCTGCGCGCGGCCCTGCTGGGCTCGGAACAGATCGGATTTACGATCGTCTCGCTGACGATTTCGTTGATCGCGGTCTTGATTCCTTTGCTGTTCATGGGCGATATCGTCGGACGGCTCTTCCGCGAATTTGCGATCACCCTCAGCGTGACGATTCTGGTTTCCGCTGTTGTCTCTCTTACGCTGACGCCGATGATGTGCGCGCGCCTGCTGAAACACGACCCAGCCGCCCAGCAAGGCCGTTTCTATCAGTTATCGGAACGCGGCTTTCAATGGATCATTGATTATTACGCGCGCACGCTGAAGTGGGTTCTAAAGCATCAGGTAGCAACGCTAATCGTGGCAGTGGCGACGTTGGTCTTGACGATCATCCTCTACATCATCGTGCCCAAGGGGTTCTTCCCCGTCCAGGATACCGGCATCATCCAGGGCATTTCGGAAGCCGGGGAGACAATTTCGTTTCCATTGATGGCTCAGAAGCAGCAGGAACTCAGCGCGATCATCCTGAAAGACCCCGCGGTCGAGAGCCTCTCATCCTTTATCGGAGTTGACGGCACGAATACGACGCTCAATAGCGGAAGGATTCTAATCAACCTGAAGCCGCTCGCCGACCGGGGTATCAACGCTTCCGATGTGATTCGCCGGCTGCAGCCGGAACTCGAGAAAGTGGACAGCATTACATTGTATATGCAGCCGGTGCAGGATTTGACGGTGGAGGATCGCGTCAGCCGCACGCAATATCAATACACGCTGGAAGATCCCGATTTGAACGAGCTGAACGAATGGACCGCCAAGTTGATCGCCAAGTTGAAAGCAATTCCCGAGCTGCGCGATGTGGCGACGGACCAACAGAATGGCGGGCTCGCGGAATCGTTGGTGATTGACCGCGTGACGGCTTCCCGCATGGGGATCACGCCTTCCGCGATTGATCAAACACTTTATGACGGTTTTGGCCAACGGCAAGTTTCCACGCTTTATACCCAGTTGAATCAGTATCACCTGATTCTGGAAACGATGCCGGAATTCCAGAAGAGTCCTACGAAGTTGCACGATATTTATGTGCGGTCGGCGCTGGCTTCCTCGTCGCTCACCACCTCTCCCACCAGTACCATCGTCACAGCGAATACCGCTTCCGGCGGCTCTTCCTCCAGCAGTTCTCCCAGAGCAAGTTCATCGAGCTCCACTGCGGGTAGCGGTTCGGCGACGCCTTCGGCTGTCTCTACGCCGAATGGAGCAGCGGTGCCGCTCAGTGCGTTCACTCATTTCGAAACAAAAACCGCGCCACTTTCGGTGAATCACCAGGGGCAATTCCCGGTGGTCACTATTTCTTTTAATCTCGCTCCGGACGCGTCGCTGGGCCAAGCCACGAAGGCAATTGACAAGGCGCAGCAGGAAATCGGGATGCCCCTGGGCGTACAAGCTGCGTTTCAGGGCACGGCGGCCTCGTTTCAGGCTTCGCTGAGCAACGAGCCGCTTTTGATTTTGGCGGCGCTGATCACCGTTTACATCGTGCTCGGCGTTCTTTATGAGAGTTACATCCATCCCATCACGATTCTCTCTACGCTGCCGTCCGCAGGCGTGGGAGCGATTCTGGCGCTGCTGATCTTCGGCCAGGAATTGAGCGTGGTGGCGCTCATTGGAATCATTTTGTTGATCGGCATCGTAAAGAAAAACGGAATCATGATGATTGACTTCGCTCTGGAAGCCGAGCGCAAACACGGCATGAATTCCGAGGATGCTATCTACGAGGCCTGCCTGCTGCGCTTTCGTCCCATCATGATGACCACCATGGCCGCGCTGCTGGGCGGTTTACCTTTGGCCCTCGGTACGGGGATCGGTTCGGAATTGCGCCGGCCATTGGGCATCGCGATGGTGGGCGGCCTGCTCCTGAGCCAGGTGCTTACGCTCTACACCACGCCGGTGATCTACATTTTCTTTGATGACCTGGCCAAGCGATTGTCGGCATATCGCGCGGGCCACGGAAGCGCGGAGTCAGTACCCGCGGATTAGCCATGAATATTTCCGCCCCATTCATTCACCGGCCGGTCGCGACTACGCTTCTCACCGTGGCAATTGCGCTCGCGGGAGCCGTGGCGTTCCAGGTACTTCCTGTTTCTCCGCTGCCGCAAATTGATTTTCCGACGATTTCCGTGGGCGCCAGCCTGCCCGGAGCCAGCCCGGAAATCATGGCTTCGTCGGTGGCGACGCCGCTGGAGCGGCAATTCGGGCGCATCGCTGGCGTCAACGAAATGACGTCTTCCAGCTTTCTCGGTACTACCAGCATCACGCTGCAGTTCGATTTGAATCGGAATATTGACGGCGCCGCCCGCGATGTGGAAGCCGCGATCAACGCCGCGCGGAGCTATCTGCCGGCAAACCTGCCTTCTAATCCTACCTACCGCAAGGTGAATCCCGCGGACGCCCCGATCATGATTTTGGGATTGACCTCGAAAGTTTACGACCGCGGCGCAATGTACGACTCAGCATCCACGGTCGTTGAGCAGCGGCTCTCGCAGATCGAGGGGGTTGGGCAGGTAACCGTCGGCGGAAGCTCACTGCCAGCCGTGCGCGTGGAACTGAATCCGACTCAATTGAATGGCTATGGGCTCGGCTTGCAAGACGTTAACGCCATGCTGAGCACTCAAAACGCGAATCTGGCGAAGGGGCAAATCACCGACGGAAACACGACGGCCGATATCGTCGCCAACGACCAGCTTCTGAAAGCCAAATACTACAAGGACTTGATCATCGGCTACCACAAAGGCGCGGCGATTAAACTTTCGGACGTCGCCGACGTCGAAGATGCGGTAGAAAATATTCGCGCCGCTGGATACCTCAATGGTAAGCCCTGCGTGCTGCTGATCATCTTCCGGCAACCCGGGGCCAACATCATTGACACGGTAGACCGCATCCGGGCGGCGATTCCGGCGCTGAAGGCCTCCATCCCGGCCGCCATGGACTGGACGATTGTGTTGGATCGCACCTTGACGATCCGGGCCTCCGTGGACGAAGTCGAAAGAACTCTCGCCGTCTCCGTCGGGCTGGTGATTCTGGTTGTTTTTCTCTTTCTCCGCAATGCGCGCGCTACTTTGATTCCCAGCGTGGCCGTTCCCGTCTCCCTAATCGGCACCTTTGGCGTGATGTACCTGTGCAACTACAGCATCGACAATCTATCTTTGATGGCGCTCACGATTGCCACCGGTTTCGTGGTGGACGACGCCATCGTGGTAATCGAAAACATTTCGCGGTATTTGGAGCAGGGCATGAGCCCGATGGAGTCCGCCTTGAAAGGCGCGGAGGAAATCGGATTCACGGTCCTCTCGATCAGCTTGTCGCTCATTGCGGTATTCATTCCCATTCTCTTGATGGGTGGGATCATCGGCCGCTTGTTCCGCGAATTCGCTGTCACCTTGTCGGTGGCGATCGTAGTTTCGCTGGCCATCTCTTTGACCACCACGCCCATGATGTGCTCGCGGCTGCTTAAGAACCCTCATGAGGAAAAACACGGCCCGGTGTTTCGCGCCAGTGAAAAGGTTTTTTCCAGCATGCTGGGTTTTTACGAGCGTACTCTGAAATGGGTGCTGGAACATTCCACCGTGACGCTCTTCGTCCTGCTGGTAACCATCATATTGAATGTTTTTCTTTTCTGGATCGTCCCCAAGGGATTTTTCCCGCTGCAGGACAACGGCACTGCTTTCGGCGGCGTACAAGGCGCCCAGGACCTTTCCTTCCAGGCCATGCAGACGCTTACTCTGCGCTTCGTTGACATCATCAAGGCCGACCCTGCCGTAGAAAACGTTGGAGCCTTCACCGGCGGCGGCGGCGCGGTCAATACCGCATTCATCTATCTGGCACTGAAGCCTCTCGAAGAACGCAAGATCAGTTCCAGCCAGGTGATTGATCGCTTGCGGCCCAAACTGATTTCCATTCCCGGCGCGACGGTTTTCCTCCAAGCCGGACAGGACTTGCGCATTGGAGGCCACCACACCAACGCGCAGTACCAGTACACGATTCAGAGCGACAGCATCGATGACCTGGTGACCTGGGGCCCGCGCCTGCTGAGCGCGATGAAAAAAGAGCGCATTCTGACCGACGTCAATACCGATCAGCAGAATAGCGGCCTGCAAGCCGAGCTTGTTTACGATCGCGACACCGCGGCACGCCTGGGCATTACGCCGAAAATGATTGATAACACGTTGTACGAAGCGTTTGGCCAGGCGCAGGTATCCACGATGTACACGACTTTGAACCAGTATCACGTGGTGATGGAGGTCGCGCCGCAGTTCTGGCAGGACCCCACTTCCTTGGACGATATTTACATCCGCCCGTCGGTTGGAAAGGAAGTCCCGCTAAGCGCCGTCGCGCACTACGCGCCCAAAATTGCGGCGCTTGCGATCAATCACCAAGGTCAGTTTCCCTCGGTCACGGTGTCCTTCAATCTGGCGCCCAATATCGCGCTGAGCGATGCTGCTGCAGCCATCAGCCGCATGGAACAGCAAATGGGCGTGCCGTCGACGATTCACGGAATGTTCTCGGGAACATTGCAGGCCTTTCAGGACTCTCTCGCGACTCAGCCGTTTTTGATCATCACCGCGCTGATGGCGGTTTACATCGTTCTCGGCGTACTTTATGAAAGCTACATTCATCCGATCACGATTTTGTCCACGCTTCCTTCCGCTGGAGTCGGCGCGGTGCTCGCGCTCTTATTGTTCCATGTGGATCTCAGTGTCATTGCGCTGATCGGCGTGATCCTGCTGATCGGCATCGTGAAGAAAAACGCCATTATGATGATCGATTTTGCGCTGGCGGCCGAGCGCCTGGAAAATAAAAGTTCCGAAGAAGCGATTTATCAGGCGTGCCTGCTGCGTTTCCGGCCGATCTTGATGACCACCATGGCTGCCATGTTCGGGGCCTTGCCGCTCGCTCTGGGAACCGGTACGGGCTGGGAATTGCGCCGACCGCTCGGCATTACTATCATCGGCGGGTTGATCGTCAGCCAGGTTCTGACGCTTTACACCACTCCGGTGGTCTATCTCTCCCTGGATCGTTTGCGCGTTCGCTGGGCTCGCACGCACCACCACGCCTTGGGACCTGCAACTGAGGAGCCGGCCGATTGATGCATCGCATTTCAAAACTTACTCTAACCGCCAACCAGCAAGCGGGAAACGGGACTAATAAACTTCGCATGATTGAAAAACTTCATTTTCGTGTGCTCATAGCGTCCGTCAGCGCGGCGCTTCTGTTTGCCGGCTGCACCGTCGGGCCCAAGTATCACAAGCCGGATGCGCAAGCTCCCACCGCGTACAAGGAACTCACGCCTGCCGATTTCAGCAAAACGGACGGCTGGAAAGTGGCGCAGCCCAGCGACAACGTCCTTCACGGCAAGTGGTGGGAGATATTCAACGACCCGCAATTGAACGCGCTCGAAGCGAAAGTGAATATTTCGAACCAAAACGTGCAATCCGCGATGGCCAGCTATATGGCGGCGCGAGCTTTGGTGAAGGAAGCGCGAGCCCAGTATTATCCAACAGTATCGGTCGGGCCGGCGATCACGTCCTCGCGGCAAGGCGCCGCGGCGTCGCTGGCCGTAACACCCGGGACTTCGACGTTTTTCAGTTTGCCGTTTGACGCAACCTGGGTGCCCGATTTGTGGGGCCGCGTGCGCAATGAAGTGCGCGCGAACACGGCTTCGGCGCAAGCCAGCGCGGCGGATCTCGAAAATGCGCGTTTGACGGCGCAAGCGGAAGTCGCCGTGGATTATTATCAACTTCGCGGCCAAGACGATCTGAAACAATTGCTCGATTCCACCGTGATTGCCTACCAGGAATCGCTGAACCTCACCAAAGTTTTGTACGAGACGGGAATTGACTCCGACGAAGCCGTGGCGCAGGCCGAAACGCAGTTGGAAACAACGCAAGCAGCCGATACCAACCTGGGAATTCTGCGCTCTCAGTACGAGCACGCCGTCGCGATGCTTGTCGGCGAGCCCGCTTCCGCTTTTTCGATTCCGGCCGAGCCGCTAAAGTCGAGTCCACCCGCGATTCCATTCGGTGTCCCGTCGCAATTGCTCGAGCGGCGCCCCGATATCGCAGCGAACGAACGGCTGATGGAACAAGCCAACGCGCAGGTTGGCGTGGCGTATGCGGCCTATTATCCGACGCTCACTCTCGGCGCCTCCCTTGGCTTTGAATCCCACTCATTCACCAGCTGGTTCACCTGGCCGAGCCGCTTCTTTTCGGCGGGACCCAGTGTTTCTGAAACGATTTACGACGGGGGATTACGCCGCGCCACCGTGATGCAATATCGCGCCCAATACGATGAAACCGTGGCGAACTACCGCCAGACGGTTCTGACCGCATTCCAGCAAGTGGAAGACAATCTCTCCTCCTTACGGATTCTTTCGGTGGAAATACAGCAGCAAGATACTGCTGTAGCCTCCGCGGAACGCAATTTGAAAATCGCCACAGACCGCTACAAACTCGGAATTGATCCCTACCTGAACGTGATCACCGCGCAGACCACGCTCCTGAGCAATCGCCAGACCGCCGTCAACCTGCGCATCCAGCAAATGACCGCCAGCGTGCAATTGGTCGAAGCTCTTGGTGGAGGATGGGACGCGTCGCAAATTCCCACGCCGCAGCAGGTGCTGTCGCAAGATGCGCCGCCGCAGCCATCAAACAAGTAGTATCTTCGTGCGGTCCGCCGCGAATCGTGAGCGAAGCGGCTGCGGCCGATTCGCCGCCCCATCCTCAGGCGTTTTTGGTATCGTGCTAAAGGCTTCGGCGCGGGATCGTAGTCATGGCTGAAGCCACGCGAGCGCGGATTCTTCGTGAAGCTCCTGCAAAACTACATTAACGGCCGCTTTGTGAGCGGTGCAAGCGAATTTGCCGACGTTAACCCGGCGGATGGTTCCGTCATCGCGCACGTGTCGGAAGCGGACGCCGCCATGGTGGATGAAGCGGTCGCAGCTGCTTGCAACGCCGCTGCCGGACAATGGGCTTGTTGGCCGGTTACGAAACGCGCGGCCATGCTCCACAAGCTCGCGGATGGAATCGAAGCGCGCTTCCAGGATTTTCTGCTCGCGGAAGTCGCGGACACCGGCAAGCCCATCTCGCTCGCGGCGGAAATTGACATTCCACGCGGAGCCACAAATTTTCGCGCCTTCGCCGACATCATCAAGACCGCCGGCCTCGAATCATTTCGTACGGAAACTCTCGACGGTGTCATCGCGCTGAACTATGCGGTGCGCAAGCCGCTCGGAGTCGTCGGCATCATCACGCCTTGGAATTTGCCGCTCTTGCTGCTGACGTGGAAAGTCGCTCCCGCGCTCGCTTGTGGAAACTGCGTGATCGTCAAACCTTCCGAAGAGACGCCCGCCACTGCGACTTTGCTGGCCGAGGTGATGCAAGCGGCAGGCGTGCCGCCAGGAGTCTTCAATCTGGTGCACGGCTTTGGACCGGAATCTGCCGGCGAATTTTTGACCACGCACGATGGCGTGGATGCTCTCACTTTCACGGGCGAATCGCGAACGGGTGCTGCGATCATGCGCGCCGCCGCTCCAACCGTGAAACCGCTTTCATTTGAGTTGGGCGGAAAGAACGCAGCCATTGTCTTTGCCGATTGCGATTTCGAGCGCACGCTCAACGGCCTTGCGGATGCCGTGTTCATGAACACGGGTCAGGTGTGTCTTTGCGCGGAGCGCGTGTACGTCGAGCGCAGGATCTTTGAACGGTTCGTCGCCGCCCTCAAACAAAAAGCAGAGACCTTGCGTCTCGGCTGGCCGACGGAAGAAAGCACGACTACGGGCCCCTTGATTTCAAAGGAACATCGCGCGAAAGTGCTCTCCTATTATCAATTGGCGCGCGAAGAAGGCGCGACCGTTGTCACGGGCGGCGGCATTCCTGCCTTCGGCGATGCTCGCGATAATGGTTTTTACATTCAGCCGACAGTCTTTACCGGACTATCGGAATCTGCCCGTTGCGTGAAGGAAGAAATTTTTGGCCCCGTGTGCCATGTCGCGCCGTTCGATACCGAAGAAGAAGCTATCGCAAAAGCAAATGACACGAAATACGGCTTGGCGGCTTCCGTGTGGACTTCGAATCTGAAGCGGGGACATCGCGTGGCGGAAAAGCTGCGCGTAGGAATCACTTGGGTGAATTGCTGGTTTCTGCGCGATTTGCGGACTCCTTTTGGGGGCGCCGGCCTTTCCGGTATTGGCCGAGAAGGCGGAATGCATTCGCTGAACTTTTATTCGGAACTGAACAATATCTGCGTTAAGTTGAGTGAATGATGGCGACCGAAAGCAAAGTCGTTCAGGGAAAGGCGAAGCCGCGCGGGCGTTTCCCGCACGTCAAACGCGCCGGGGACTATCTTTTCATTTCCGGCACAAGTTCGCGCCGCGCGGACAATACCATTGCTGGGGCGGAAGCCGATCCGTCAGGTGCGACGCGGCTCGATATTCGCGCGCAGACGCGCGCTCTAATCGAAAATATCCGCGACGTTCTGGCGAGCATGAATGCTCAGCTCACAGACTTGGTAGAAATTTCCACCTTTCTCGTGAACATGAACGATTTTGCCGGCTACAACGAAGTCTATGCCGAATATTTCGACGAAAGCGGCCCGGCGCGCACCACGGTCGCCGTTCATCAGCTGCCTCATCCGCATCTTTTAATCGAAATGAAAGCGATCGCTTATAAGCCGCTCGGCGCGGCGGAGAGGAAGAAATAATGCCATCCATCAAGACGCTGAAAGCGTTTAATTTTCAAAACTGGATCGACGCAAATCGCGACAAACTGAAACCGCCGGTAGGGAACGCGCAAGTTTGGGAGGACGGCGACATTATCGTGACCGTCGTGGGTGGACCCAACCAGCGCGTGGATTATCACGACGATCCCACCGAGGAATTTTTCTATCAGTTGAAGGGAGATATTTTCATTCGCGTGATGGAAGAGCCGGGTAAGCCGCCGCTCGAAATCCCCATCAAGGAAGGCGAGATTTTTCTGCTGCCAAAGCATACGCGTCATTCGCCGCAACGCCACGCGCCGGGAACGATCGGACTGGTGATTGAAATTCCGCGTCCCGACGGAGTGAAAGACGGCTTCGAATGGTATTGCGACAAGTGCCATCATCTGGTGCATCGCGCCGAAGTGCTTTTGAAGAGCATCGTCACGGACTTGCCGCCGCTTTTCGAGCGCTTCTATCAAAATGAAAAATTGCGCGTGTGCCCCAAATGCGGCACGGTTCATCCGGGCAAGCCGGCACCCAGGTAGAGTTGCTTCGCGAATCGCAAATGCAGATGCCAGTCACCGACATTCACACGCATTTTTTTCCAGAGTCCTGGCCGGACTTGGCGGCGCGCTTCGGCACGCCCGATTGGCCATGGATCAAGCACACCGAACCCGGCAAGGCCGTAATCATGCTGGGCGACCGAGAATTTCGCCGGATAGATTCGGCATGCTGGGATGTAAGTGTGCGTCTGGAGCAAATGGATCGCGACGGAATCGACCAGCAGATTATTTCCGCCACTCCGGTGCTTTTCGCTTACAACCGCGAACCGCAGCACGCGCTGGAATGCGCGCGCTTTTTCAATGATGCAGCTTTGGAAATGTGCCGGCGGGGCAACGGACGATTGCAGGCGCTGTGCCAGGTGCCGCTGCAGGATATTGACGCGTCCTGCGCGGAATTGACGCGCTGTTTGCGCGCCGGGCACGTGGGAGTCGAAATCGGTAATCACGTCGGGGAAAAGAATCTCGATGATCCCGGCATCGTCACTTTCTTGCATCATTGCGCCGAGCAAGGCGCTGCTGTGTTGGTCCATCCGTGGGACATGATGGCCACGCAGCGCATGCCGAAATACATGATGCCGTGGACGGTGGGCATGCCCGCCGAAACGCAACTTTCGCTGGTGTCATTAATTGTGAGTGGTGCCTTTGATCGCTTGCCGGCGAAGCTCCGGATTTGCTTCGCGCACGGCGGCGGCAGCTTCGCGTTCCTTCTCGGACGCCTCGAAAATGCCTGGCACCATCATCCTGTGGCGCGCGGCGTTTCACAATTTCCGCCCAGCCGCTATGTGAACCGGTTTTACGTTGATTCCGCGGTTTTCGATGAACGCACGTTGCAATTCCTGGTTGAAATCATGGGGCAGGATCGCGTGTTGCTTGGCTCGGATTATCCATTTCCGCTGGGCGAGGAGCGCGTTGGTGCGCTGATTCACGGGAGCCGGCTACCGTCGGCAGTAAAAGCGAAACTGCTTGGCGGCAATGCCGAAAAATGGCTTGGCAAAAGCGAACAAGTGGAGAGAGGTGCCGCGGCGACCTCGTTGAAGCGCGAAGACCGAACGGCGGGCGTTGGTTGTCCGGCGCGCGTCTCCGCCGAACATGATTCCGCGGCTGCGGCGCCCAGCGGCAACACAACTACCGAGAAACTCACTTACAGCTCGTATCTTGAAGTTCCCGAGTTATTGAAGCTGCAGCATCCGGAATCATCGCCTCCTCATCATGACGAATTGCTGTTCATCATCGTTCATCAGACCTACGAATTGTGGTTCAAGGAGCTGCTGCACGATCTGGACGCGGTGGTTGCTAATCTGGGTGATGCCGCGGCCGATCCTACTTCGCGCGATGGAGTATACGAAGCCGCGCGCCTGCTTCGTCGCTGCACGGAAATCATGCGCGTGCTGGTCGAGCAGTTCACGATTCTCGAAACCATGCTGCCCACGCATTTCCTCGCTTTTCGCGAAAAGTTGGCGCCCGCCAGCGGCTTCCAGTCGGAGCAGTTCCGCGAACTCGAATTTCTTTGTGGCCTGAAGGACGAAAAAATGTTGCGTTACCACGAATTGACTCCGGAAACGCATGCCATTCTGGACCGGCGGCTGCGCGAAGATTCTCTGCGCGACGTTTTCTTCGAGGCTTTGGAAGCTTTGGGAACGCTGCCTGCCAGCGCGCCGAATGCCAGCGAAGCCGAGAAATTTCAGGCGCGCGCGCAGGCGATCCACGCGCTTTACCGCGACGAGCGCAATCACCGCGACTGGATTGACGTTTGCGAGCGCCTGACCGAATTCGACGAGTTGGTCGTCGGTTGGCGCCTTCGCCACATTCAAATGGTCGAGCGCACCATTGGCATTCGCATGGGCACCGGCGGCAGCGCCGGATCTTCCTATCTGAAGCTCACGCTGGATAAGAAATTCTTCCCGGAACTGTGGGAAGCGCGAACGTATCTGGAAGGATGATCAGCGTCCTCGCGATTCTGTCGTGCTGTGCGCGCCTTTCCTGAATATGAACAATCGTTCCCAATCCATTACGTTGATTGGCGCGGGACTTACCGGCCCGCTGCTGGCGATTTCGCTGGTGCAGCGCGGGTTTCGCGTCGAGATTTACGAGCGTCGGCCAGACATGCGTCGCGTGCGCGGAAGCGCGGGCCGCTCGATCAATCTCGCGATTTCCACACGCGGGATTCACGCGTTGCACGAGGCGGGTCTGTGGGACGAACTGCGCCGCATCATCGTGCCGATGAAGGGACGCATGATGCATTCGCTCGCGGGCGAGCTCACGTTCCAGCCTTATGGCAAAAACGATTCCGAGGTGATCAATTCGATTTCGCGCGCCGATCTTAACGTCGCGTTGATGAACGCCGCGGAAGCGCGCGGCGTCACGATTCATTTCGGCGAGCGCTGTATGGGGTTCGACGCGGCCACAGGGGCCGCGCGGTTTCGCAACGAAGAAACGGGACGCGAAAACCGTGTCGAGGCCAACACCTTGATCGGCACGGACGGATCGGCTTCTGCGATACGAATGGAAATGCAAAAGCTGGGACGTTTCAATCTCTCGCAGGAATATCTCGACTATGGCTACAAGGAGTTGACGATTCCCGCCGGTCCGGGCGGCAAACACCTGCTCGAGCCCAACGCGTTGCACATTTGGCCGAGAGGAGCTTATATGCTGATCGCGTTGCCGAATATTGACGGCACTTTTGCGTGCATTCTCTTTTTGCCTTTCGAAGGCGACGAAAGCTTTGCAATGCTCGATACTGCGGAAAAAGCGGCAGCATTCTTGAGGGAAAGATTTTCTGACGCAGTTCCGTTGATGCCGCTGCTGCAGGAAAACTACGCTGCCAATCCGACCGGGGCGATGGTCACGATCAAATGTTCGCCGTGGCACGTAAGCGGAAAGGCGCTGTTGCTGGGAGACGCGGCCCACGCGATCGTTCCTTTCTTCGGGCAAGGAATGAATTGCGCTTTCGAGGATTGCACGGTGTTCCTGGAACTTCTGGATCGCCACGGTCCCGATTGGGCGAAACTGTATACGGAATTCGAGCACGCGCGGAAAGCCAATACGGATGCTATCGCCGGCCTCGCTCTCGAAAACTTCATCGAAATGCGCGACCGCGTGGCGGATCCCCGATTTCTGTTCAACAAAAAGGTCGAATTGGCGCTCGAAGCCAAATATCCGCGTCTCTTTGTTCCCAAGTACGCGATGGTGACGTTTCACCGGGTGCCGTATTCCGTGGCGCTTTCGCGCGGAAAAATTCAGGATCGCTTGCTCGCGGAGTTGTGTGATTCCACCACGCGGGTCGAAGACCTGGATTGGCAAAAGGCCGACTTGTTGATTCATCGCGACCTCACGCCATTGGAGAATCTCTAAGTGGCCGCCGCGAAATTCGAAAGCGGCCGCGCCTTTGCCGTCGCAATGGACGCTCGCGATCCGCTTGCGGCCTATCGCAACCGCTTTCACATCCCAAAAAGCCCGGGCGGCGCGGACTGCGTGTATCTCTGCGGCCACTCTCTGGGATTGCAGCCGAAGTCAGTGCGCGGTTACGTCGAAACGGAACTCGAAGATTGGGCCAAGCTTGGCGTGGAAGGCCATTTTCACGCGCGAAATCCCTGGATGCCATATCACGAGCTGCTCGCGGGTTCGACTGCGCGGCTCGTCGGCGCGCTACCGGAAGAAGTAGTGGTGATGAACTCGCTTACCGTGAACCTGCACCTCATGTTGGTGTCTTTTTACCGGCCTACAGCCGCGCGAAATAAAATCCTCATCGAAGCGAATGCGTTTCCCTCGGATCAATACGTGGTGCAATCGCAGATCCGCTTTCACGGCAACGATCCAGCAAGTGCGCTGATCGAAATCGCACCGCGCCCGGGAGAAAAGACGATTCGCACGCAGGACGTCGAACGATTAATTGACGAACAGGGCGAGCGGATCGCACTCATCATGCTCGGTGGCGTGAACTACTACAGTGGGCAAGCCTTCGACTGCGCGCGAATTATCGCCGCCGGCCAAGCCAAAGGCTGCGTCGTCGGGTTCGACATGGCGCACGCCGCAGGAAATATTCCGCTGCGGCTTCACGATTGGAACGCGGACTTTGCCGTCTGGTGCAGCTATAAATATTTGAACGGTGGGCCTGGCTGTATCGCCGGATGCTTCGTGCATCGGCGCCACGCGCGAAATCCGGATTTGCCGCGATTTGCGGGCTGGTGGGGAAACAACAAGGATGAGCGTTTCCGCATGGAACCGGAATTCCAAGCCATTGCCGGAGCCGAGGGTTGGCAATTGAGCAATCCGTCCATTCTGTCGATGGCCGCGCTGCGCGCTTCAATGGAACTTTTCGACGAAGTCGGACTCGATCGCATACGTGCAAAAAGCGAGGAACTAACCGGTTATTTGGAGTATCTATTGACCGATCAACCCGGCGAGAATTTCGCGATCAACACTCCGCGCGACTCCGCGCAACGGGGCGCGCAGCTATCGTTGCAGACTAATTCGAATGGCCGCGCTTTGTGCGGCCGCTTGGCGCGGCAGGGAATTATCTGCGACTGGCGCGAACCGGATATCCTGCGCGCCGCGCCGGTCCCGCTCTACAATACCTTCGTCGACGTTCACACTTTTGCGGAAAAGTTCTTGGCGGAAATCCAACCGTAAGATTTCGCGGCACGGCACGCGCTCTGAATTGCGGTGAGCGCCGTCAAACCGGTGCGTCGTTGCCCGCTCGAATGAGATCTATCGTAGCGCCTCCTAACTGTGTGGTTGTGTCGGCCAGCCCGAACACAATATCGAAGTGATTGGCGCCGGCCACCTCAAACGCCGAAACAGGAAAGCCACTCATCTGCAGCTTCGACGCAAACGTGCGGCTCTGCCGCTTGAATTCGGACGTCTCGTTTTCACCCCACGCGACAATCGTTTTCACCGGCGCTCCGAGTGCCAGGCGAGACGGGCTGAGCGTTGCCGCATCGGCGGCGGTCAAGTGCAGTGCCGCGTCAATGTAAGTTCCGACGAGAGGCTCGAGGTCATAGATCCCGCTCATCAGAATCGCGCCTGCAACGGCAGTGCCGGGCAATCCGTAGTCGGCCTGCCAGCCAGCCACTAACATCATGGCAGCGAGATGCGCTCCAGCCGAACTGCCCGCCGCGTAGATCCGGTGCGCATCGAAGCCCAGCGTGCCAGCCTGGCGATGCAGTGAAGCGATTGCGCGGCGCGACTGGTCCACAATAGCCGCGAGAGTCGCTTTTGGCGCCAGGGTGTAGCCAATCGCCGCGAATGCTATGCCATTCTCGACGGAATCCGGAGCAGCAAACAGCGATTCGTTTTTCGATAGCTCCTGCCAATAGCCCCCGTGAAAGAAAACCAGCAACGGTGCATCCGCGGCGTCAGCGGGAAAATAATCAAATGTTTCGTCCGGCTGCTCGCCCCAGCGCAAATTCTTCAGGCATCGGCGGCTCCGCTCCGCTTCGCGACTGCGCGCGGCATATGCCGCAAGGTAAGGAGCGAGCACCGGAACGCAACTGCTCGGCGAGTATTGCCGCTCGCGCTCCGCCAGCGGCCAGTCGCGCCAGTTCGATTCGTCTTGCGTCATTGAAGTGTTGTTCAGCCAGTCCGGTTCGTCGGAAACCATACTACAAGAGGATAGCGTTGCTTTATAATCCGGCCGCGAATCGAGAACCGGGTTCCACGTCTGCGTGGATCGTACGACCCGGGGATGCCTCTGTGATTCAAGCCACCTGATGTGAAGGAAGGACGCTCAATGAACTTTTCTCGCGGTGCAAGACGTTCGCGCGTCGCGCGTAGAATTCCGGTCGTTGCAATTCAGTTGTTGTTGCTTTGCGTCTTGACCAGCGCTACGGCTCGCTCACAGTCGGACGCCGACAAAGCAGTGAAGTCGCTGTCTGCACCGACGCAGGCCACCGTGAGAGAACTGTCCTCGCTGGTCAGTTTGCCGGCGGATGACTGGCGCTTTCATGCTGGCGATGTCGCCCACGGCGAAGCCGCCGATCTCGATGATGCAAGTTGGCAAATCGTTAGAAAAGATACGCGCGCGCCGACCGAAGCGGTCTGGTACCGCCATTGGATCGAAATTCCCAACACTCTGAACGGCTATGACCTTACCGGCTCGAGAGTGTGGCTGCAATTTGTGGCCTACGCGAACGGGCCCATGCCTGAAATTATTTATTTTAATGGACGTCGCGTCGCAATGGGCGAGGACCTCGAACCGATCGTCTTATTCGATCAGGCGAAGCCCGGCGACAAAGTCCTGGTAGCCATAAAGCTGCTGCACACGGTTGACCAGAAATATTTTGCCGGCGCCAATCTGCGCGTCGAGTTCACTCCATCGCGTCCCAATCCGGCGCAACTACTCGAAGAGATTCAGTCGGTCGCAGAGCTGATTCCATCGCTCGGCGCAGCCGCTCAAACCACCCAGCGGCAATTGGAAACCGCTTCGGCTGTCGTGGACTTGAACGCGCTGCACCAGGCAAATCAAAAGGATTTCGATGCGTCGCTCGAAAAAGCGCAGACCTCGCTGATGTTGCTTAAGCCCAGCCTGCAAGGAACTTCCGTGCGCCTGACGGGGAACTCGCACATTGACGCAGCGTGGCTCTGGCCATGGACGGAAACGGTAGACGTGGTCCGTCGGACGTTTTCCACCGCTCTGCAGCTCATGGACGAGTATCCGCAATACACTTTCACGCAATCTGCCGCGGCTTACAGCGAATGGATGGTGGAAAAATATCCCTCCGTTTACCAGGAAATTCTCAGCCGCGTGAAGCAAGGCCGCTGGGAATTGGTCGGCGGCATGTGGGTCGAGCCGGATTTGAACATGCCCGATGGCGAATCGCTGGTGCGCCAACTGCTCGTCGGCAAGCGCTACTTCAAGGATAAATTCGGTGTGGATGTGCGCATCGGCTGGAACCCGGATTCGTTTGGCTACAACTGGCAATTGCCGCAGATTTATAAGAAGTCCGGAATTGATTTTTTCGTAACGCAAAAAATGGCCTGGAACGACACCAACAAACTGCCCATGAAGCTCTTCTGGTGGCAATCGCCGGACGGCAGCCGCGTGCTCACCTATTTTCCGCACGACTATGCCAACGAAATTGATCCGGTGCGAATCGCGGCGGATGTCAATACGTCACGCGGCCGTAATCCCGGCGTCACCGAAATGATGCACCTGTTTGGCGTTGGCGATCACGGCGGCGGTCCCACTCGCGCGATGCTCGACAGTGGCGAAAAATGGACCGAGCCGCAAATGGTGTTTCCCAAAGCCTTTTTCGGCATCGCGCAAGGCTTTTTCTCCGACGTCGAAACGAAATTGGATACGGCGAATTCGCCGGTGTGGAATTACAAGTCCATCGCTACAGCGGATACGAAGCTGGCGCCGGCCGCCGATGGCAAGATCAGCCTGCCGGTCTGGAATGACGAGCTATACTTCGAATATCACCGCGGCGTTTTCACCACGCAAGCTAATCACAAGCGCAATATGCGCGAGAGCGAAGAAGAAATGCTCAACGCCGAGAAATATTCGTCGCTGGCGTGGCTCTTGGGTGCGGCCTACCCTGCTACGGAGCTTGCCGAGGCCTGGAAAAAAGTTCTCTTCAACCAATTTCACGATCTTGCTGCGGGTTCGGGCATCGGAGTCATCTATCAGGATGCTCAGAAGGATTACGACGCGGTGCGCTGGGCTACCACTGAGGCAACGTCCAACGCGCTGCGCTCCCTTGCGAGCCACGTGAACACGGCTGCGGCTGGTGCCGGCGGAGTCTCCGTCCTCGTGTTCAATCCTCTCGCATGGGAGCGAACTGATCTGGTCACTGCCGACGTGCAATTGCCTGAGACTGAGAAAAATGGAATATCCGTGCTGGACCCGCGCGGGAAACCGCTCCTGTATCAAGTGCTTTCGTCCGATTCTGCGACGCACACCTATCAGCTGCTGATTAAAGCGGAAGATATGCCATCTCTTGGATACGAAGTGCTCCAAGTGATTCCCGGCAGCAACGACGCGAGAAGCGATCTGCTTGCCGATGGCCTAACGCTGGAAAACTCGCTGCTTCGCGTGTCGGTTGATTCGCACAGCGGCTGCATCACCAGCCTTTACGACAAAAAATCGAAATTCGAAGCGATCCCCGCGCACGGGTGCGGAAACGAACTGGTGGCATTCAAGGACACACCGAAAGATTACGACGCATGGAATATTGACTCGGATTTCGAGCAACATTTCACAAACCTCGATCAGGCCGACTCGGTGCAACTGATCGAGCACGGCCCGTTGCGCGCCGTGATTCGCGTGAAGCGCAGGTGGCAGCAATCGGAATTCGTGCAGGACATCACACTCTACGCGGGTTTGGATCGCGTCGACGTGGTCAATGACATTGATTGGCATGAAACACATGTACTACTGAAAGCGGCATTTCCGCTTGCGGCATCCAGCGGCGACGCCACATTCGAAATCCCTTATGGGTCGATCCAGCGGCCCACCACGCGTAACAACAGCTGGGAAGCAGCGAAATTCGAGGTTCCGGCATTGCGCTGGGCGGATTTGGGAGACGCCCAGCACGGTTTCAGTCTGATCAACGAATCGAAATACGGTTACGACGCCAAAGGCAACGTGCTGCGCATTTCCTTATTGCGCTCGCCGGTATGGCCGGATCCCGATGCCGACCGCGGGCATCATCATTTCAGTTATGCGCTGTATCCGCACGCCGGCGATTGGAAGCAAGCGCTGACCGTTCGGC
Source organism: uncultured Acidobacteriota bacterium (assembly GCA_963740695.1). Classification (GTDB taxonomy): domain Bacteria; phylum Acidobacteriota; class Terriglobia; order Acidiferrales; family UBA7541; genus Palsa-295. Next base: position 137,535 of record CAVUFU010000011.1, on the reverse strand, counting down.
ACGGTTACGATTTCAATTACAAGCTGCAAGCGATGCAGGTGCAGGCGCACGATGGAAAGTGGCCGACGCGTCAGTCTCTGGTAACGATAGAACCGGAAAATGTAGTCCTTACGGCCGTGAAGAAGGCGGAAGATAGCGACGCGCTGATTCTGCGCTTCTACGAGTGGGCCGGAAAAAGCAGCGAGGTCCGAATCAACGTTCCCGCCGGCGCTTCGGCCGCCACGCTCACAAATCTGATGGAGCAGCCGGAGGGCTCACCACTCAACGTCACGGCCAGCGGACAAATCACCGTGCCGATCCACCCGTACGAAATTCAGTCGGTCCACGTGGATTATCCGCAGCCTCACGAATCAGACTAGCGTGCGCGCGGCGCGCGGTTGGCTGCAAATCGCCAGCCGTCAAATATAAGCTTCGTCGCTTGGGTGCGCCGCGCGTATCGCTGCGATCGACGGATGGACCGCTTCTTTATCCCAGGCGCGCAACATTCCTGAAAAATAGTAATACCAGTAGACATCGGGTCCGGCGCGCCGGAACAGCCTGGTGATTTCATCCGCCACCGTGCCGTCACCCTTTTTCATCGTGAAGAAGGGCGCGAAATCCACGGAGTCGATGCGAGTCAGCGTGGCTGTCAAATCTTCGATCTCTTGTTTGCGCTGGACAATCAGGGCGCGCCATTTGTCCGCAGCCGGCTCGTCCAGCATCCCGAAGAATGTTGCGCCGTCGCCGAGCAGCGCCGGATGTTTGCGCAAGAAAGGCAATTGCGTCTCGCCGTAAACACCGGCGCGCCGGATGAGATCAGGAACCGTAAACGGAAGGTGCTGATGGATGGCCTGCGCCTCGGGCATGTAGCGTACGCAAAATCCTCTGCGGCTCAAGCGCAATCCGAGATCGGAGTCTTCCGCGACGCGAAAATGCGGGTCGAACGACCCGACAGCCAGCACCGCCTCGCGCTTGATGCTCAAGTTGCAAGTGACCACGTACGTGTATTCCCAATACGTGCCGGGCCGCAGAGTTGCTTGGGGAAAAAAGAACGGGCTGGCGATTAAGAATCGCGTCAGCGCGCGATCCTGCGCTGCCGGCGGAAAGCAAAAATCTCCGAGGACGGCTTGCCGGTCGTTGGCGCAGCCTTGATGAGCCTTTCGGTGTTCGGCCAGCAGGTCAGGCGCGGAAATTGTGTCGTCATTAATTAGCACCAGGTACTCGCCGCGGGCGTGCTGCACGCCGCGGCGGCGCGCTGCGCCGGCACCTGCATTGAGCTGGCGCAAATATTGAAACGGGAACGCAGCCTGAAAATCGCGGCAGAATTGCTCAGTGTCGTCGGTCGAGCCGTCGTCCACCACGATCACCTCGAACGTTTCCGGTGCGACCGACTGCCGCGCGAGGGCCTCGAGACACTGCGTCAGCACGCCCTTGCGGTTATAGGTTGGGATGATCACGGAAAACATCGGCGTGTTCGGCCGCGAGTGTGCTTCTCGTCCGTTTTTCGTTTTTGCGGCCGTGCGGACGGCACCGTTGCCATTCGATATAAGCTTGTCGACTCGCCGGGAGTACTGTGCGGCCTTCTCCACGTCACCCAATTCGCGATAACAGCGCGCCATCAATTCGACGGCGCGCAAGTACACGCCGGTCGCCGACACGCGGCCGCGGACGTGGCTGAAGATGTAACGCAATTGTTCGAGGGCTCCAGCCGGCCGCTGAGCCACGAGGAATTCCTCAGCGAGAGTGACGTAGCGGCTCATGCGCAGAAAGAGCCGCTGAGAAGCAGCTGCACTCGTTACAACCTCAGGGAATCGCTTTTCGACGAGCATGTACGGCCACACGAATTCCGGCTCGTATGCTTTCGGCGCCACGGTGCGCGCTTGCCGAACCATTGACCGAACGGAGTCTTGCATCCGAGCTTCGCTGAAATATTCCGTTATGTGGGCGCGCCCCAGCTGCGCGAGGCGACGCCAAAGATTGTGGTCGATGTAGGCGCGTACGGCGGCGTCCGCGAACCCTTGCGGCGTATCAACGATCAGCGCGGTGTCATTGTCACGGAGATTCATTCCGTCGGCGCCGACCGTGGTGGTTACCAGGGGCACTCCGTGCGAAAGCGCGGATAGATTTTTGGTCTTGATCCCTGTGCCGAAGCGGACGGGGGAAAGAGCCACGCGCGAGCGCGCAAAGACCGGATCAAGATCGGCAACGAAGCCGACGCGCAGCACTCCCTTTTGGCCGACGCCCAAACCACCAGGAAGATTGTTGCCTACCAATGCAAGCTCCGCGGAAGGAAGTTGTGCGCGGATGCGTGGCCAGATATCGGCGAGCATCCAGTCCACGGCGTCGCGATTCGCCGGGTTGTCGAAGTTCGCGAGAAAAAGCATGCCGCTGCGTGACTCGAGCGGGTCGCCCTGAGATCCCGCCGCCGCGATCATAGGCATCCGGCCGGTGCGCAGTTCGGGAACTACTCGCGAGAATGCACGGCTGTCATCTTCTGAAATGGTCAGAACCAAGTCCGCGCGACGGTAAACGGCGAACTCCCGGCTTGTAAAATCGTAGGACCGCTCATAATCCGCCCAGTAGCCTGTTAGCGAAGCCATCTGCATTTCGCGCACGCCCTGCTGGTCGTCGGTCAGCACCGCGATGAATGTGCGTGGCGATATTCGCCGGATCTCCTCCATGTAGTGTTCGGGAATGGAAATGCCGTTCCAGAACCAATGAAAGAGAATGGCCAGATCGAATTTGTTCTCCTGCATCAGTTGGTCGAAAGTCCATTCCACGGGAAAATCGAAGCCCAGAAACCGCATGCGTTCGGCATCGGGAGCAAAAACCTTGATGCCGAGCGCTTCCACTCCAGCGGTGTATCGCTCTCGGTTGATCCCGCTGCGAGCCACGTGAACCACTTCATGGCCTTGCGCGCGCAATTCGCGCAGCATTTGCATCCATTGCACGTCCGCGCCGTGACGATCGGGGTGCGGCAGCATTTCATGCACCACCAGAATGCGCAGCGGTGCGTCCGGGTCTTTTTTGACGTTTATTGGTTCAGTGACGTTCACGCGCACCTGCTGCTGAAAGTCTCAATTCCGACCGACCGGCGGTTTGGCGCAAGATCGGCAAGAATTGCCGAGTCCGATTGACGGCGCCGATTGAGACGAGGCTGCCCCAACGGCAACGCTCGTTCTATTTGCGACATGCAATCTCGGTGCCGGGAGCTACGCGCACTGGGGAAAGGCCGCTATTTCGTATCGGCTGGCGGTGAATTGCGATGCGTTGCGAAGCTGTAAGGAGGCGATAGCGCGATGTTTGCGGCAACCATTCGAAAAAGCTGCCACGTGATTAACAATTCTTAATTCGGCGCCCCGGTCACCCCGCTCGCGGAAACGAGCGCGACTTCAACGCGCGGGCTGCTGTTGTGTCAAACAGTGCAGAGTCCCAAAGCCCCACACTAAATCCACGGCGTGGATTCCGATCACCGGGCGCCCAGCGAAAAGTTCGCCCAGAATCCCCAGCGCCACGCGATCCTGCGGATCGTTAAACGTCGGCACCAGCACCGCCGAATTGCAGATGTAAAAATTCGCATAGCTCGCGGGCAGCCGCACGCCGTCAAAATAAAGCGGGGCAGGCATCGGGAGGGCGACGACATTGAGTTTAGCGCCATCTTCCAAACGCGCTCCGCGCAGGCGCTCCCAGTTTTCTTCGAGCGGCTTGTAATTCGCGTCGCAGCGGTTTTTCTCGCGCACCAGCACCACGGTTCGGCGATCCACGAACCGGCAAAGATCGTCCACGTGTCCGTGCGTATCGTCGCCGGCGATGCCTTTGCCGAGCCAGATTATATTTTTCACGCCCAGGTTTTCGCGCAGCGCCGTTTCCGTGTTGGAGCGGCTGAAATGCGGATTGCGCACCTGGCGTTTCTGGTCGAGCAGGCATTCTTCCGTGGTCAGCAGCGTTCCGCGCCCGTTTACGTCAATGCTGCCGCCCTCCAGGACGACTTCGTGGCCTAAATAACGCGCGGGAAAAATCTCACACTTCAGCCGACGCGCGACCTGCGGCGCAATAGCATCGTCTTTCTGCCAATCGGGATAACGCGCCCACGCATTGAACCGGAAGCGCGCGATGGCCACTTGGCGCCGAGGTTTCGCGCGCCGCACGAAAATCGGCCCGAAATCGCGCGTCCACCCGCGATTGGTCGCAAAGCGAAAAAATTGCACGCGGCTCGCGCGTACACCTACTTGTTTCAGAATCTTGCGAACGTGCGTTTCGTGCGCACGCGAATTCACCAGGATGCGCACGATTTCTCCAGGCGCAATTTGGCGCACGATTTCGCCGTAGACCCATTGGATGGGTTCAAGCTTTCCGGGCCAATCGGTGGGATTGTGCGGCCAGCTCAACCAGGTAGCTTTGTGTTTCTCCCACTCGGCGGGCATGGCAAAGCCCAACCCCGCGGGAGTCGGCTCCACATTCACAAGATCTATTCTGGGATTCAGCCTCAAGGTTTCTCGTCGAGGAAACGCTGTTCGATGCCTTTGTAGGCATCAATCCGCCGATCGCGCAGAAACGGCCAATTGCGCCGAACATCTTCCAGATGCGCCAGATCCACCGTACCGTAAAGGATTTCCTCGCGATCGGTGGACGCCTCCGCGAGAATCACTCCCTGCGGATCACACAGGAAAGAGCCGCCCCAGAATTCCAGGCCGTCGCCGCCGCCGGCGGGAGTTTCGTGGCCCACGCGATTTACCGCCGCGACGTAAAGTCCATTCGCGATGGCATGACCGCGCTGCACAGTGCGCCACGAATCGCGCTGCGCCGCGCCATTCGATTCTTTCTCGCTGGGATGCCAGCCAATCGCCGTGGGATAAAACAGAATGCAGGCGCCGTTCAACGCGGCAAGGCGTGCGCCTTCCGGATACCACTGGTCCCAGCAAATCAGAGTGCTGATTTTTCCCGCCTGCGTGTCAAAAGCACGAAAGCCCAAATCCCCCGGCGTAAAATAAAATTTTTCGTAGTACGCGGGATCGTCCGGGATATGCATCTTGCGATAGACGCCCGCAATCTTGCCGTCGGCGTCAATGATCGCCGCCGTATTGTGATAGACGCCGGCTGCGCGGCGTTCGAAGAGAGGCGCGATCAGTACCACTTTTGCTTTCTGTGCGATGCGCCCCAGGGCTTCGGTTGTGGGACCAGGAATCGCTTCCGCGAGATCAAAATTCGCGGTGTCTTCCCGCTGGCAGAAATATTGCGATTGAAATAATTCCGGGAGGCAGACGACCTGCGCGCCGCCGCGACCCGCTTCTTCGATCTTCGCGCTGGCCCGCGCGAGGTTTTCCTTCGGCTGCGGACTGACGGCCATCTGTATCAGGCCGACGTTGAATTTTGCTGGTGTCGTCACGGTAAGAAAATCTACACGAAAGTAAGATGCGCGGCTACCCGCAAAAGATTCGCGGCGGCGGCTTTTCGCGCGCACACCTCCGTGCGCTCGCGTGAGCGATTGTTGCTAAAGGAGCACGCGATCGCGTGTGCGGCAAACAAAGCGACTGAGCCGCGGATCGCGGCCCAGCTGAAGTTTGTTAGCGGCGGTCTGCGTCTCCGCGACCACATCCGTCGCCACGAGAAACCCCAGTGAGCACGTTGTTCTCCGCAATCAGCTTCTTGCTGTAGCACCCGCCGCGCGAATCAAACGAGATGTAATCCTGCGAGCTTGCCTGCCCCGAATTTCCCAGAAAATTAAACGACGCGTCGAATTCCAGCGTATCGGTGGGCGCAACGGCATTCGAAACCGAGCTCACGTAAATCGGGAAGCCGTTGAGCCTGTCCGTTTCATCGACGAGATACTGTTGCTTAATCGTAGTGGGAATAGCGATGGTGCCGTCCGCATTGACCGTTTCCGTATAATCCACGGTCAAAGGGTAAGAGAAATTCTTGTCCACCTCGGAGACGAGGAATCCTTCCTTGGTGGTGGTTTTCGAAGCCACCGTCGTCATTTGCGTGATGCTCTGGCGGTAAACGGTGGAAGTGATGTCGAACTGCTGCGCGTTCGAAAACTTGATGTCTTGCTGCACAGTGGTGTCCACGCGCCCGTGCGACGTTTTCACATAGCCTGCCACAGTGAACTGGCGCGCGGACGTTACCGTCACCGTCCCGGTCACGTTTCCTCCGCTGCTATTCAAATCATTGCTGACTTGCGGATTCGGCCCAGCGCCAATCGTATTTTCGGTGACTGCGCCGGTCACTTGACTCGAGCCGTGATCGAGGTACAGCAACAGTGTGCCGGTCACGTTGAAATAGCTTTCCGCATTGAACACGCTGATCGCGACCGTGTGCTCTTGCCCGTTGCTTAGCACGCCCGCGAACGGCGTCAAGTCCACGCGGTACGGCACAAAATTCAACGTTTGCACTCCCGGCAACGGGAACCACAAAAACGGATCAAGGCCACCGGTGAAAATCCACGGATAGACGGGAGCAACGCCGGCGGGCGCGCCGTCAATCGAGATTTCCGCCTCGCGGAATCCGGTATTGCCGCAGGTGTTCTCCGTTTCCGCCACTAAATTATTCGGCGAGCAGGTGTACCAGAATTCGTCGGTGGATTGGCCTTGCGTGAACAGATCCAAATAGGCGCCCTCGATATTCTGCGGCAACGTAAACGTCTGCGAGAGCAAACTGGTGGTCGAAGAGAGCCCTACTGCGCCACCCGGCGCGCCTGGCAGCGGCAGCACAACGTCCGGGGTTCTGGGCGCGGGATTCGCCCAGTCCGCCGGATAGAACTCGATCTCCGCGTTGCCGTAAATGATCCCGGTGTAAGTTGAATTCACCAGGTTTCCCAGAATTGCTTGCCCTGCTTGCGCAGTCTTCAGCAGCGCGCTGTAGTCGGTCAAGTCGCGCTCCGCGTGCCACGTCGGACCAAGCGTGCTGGAAGGCTCCGGCGTCGTTCCGAAATATACGTTCACATTTCCGATGGTGACTTCCGCCGTGCGGTCGTACTGCACGCCCGGAGTCTCATTGAAGTCCGCGACGAAAATCACTTTCGCCCACGGCCCGGCGCACCTCGCCGGTGGCGTGTAATCGAAGGCCTTGATGTTGAAGTCCGCGAACTCCTGATTCGTGAAGAGGTTTACCAGGCACGGCTTGGTATTGGGATGGGACAACGGAGGATCAGCCGTCACCGTATTCGATGAGCCGATCACCGGTTGATCGGCTGCCGAATTCTGCTGCGCGACGACGGACGGAACGATGGTCAAGCTAATCACGGCCGCTAAAATAACGGCCCAGCGGCGTACTGCGAAGTATTCAATCATGACGACACTCCCCTGAAGACACAGTTCCCGCCGAGGCTTGTGCGGGATTCGCTAAAGCATATTCATCCGTCATGACTTGTCAAGCTGACGCTGCGACCTTGGGGCGGCCGCGGCATTTTTTGTGGGTTCTCGCACAGAGGACGATTCCGCAGATGATCGATTCTAAACTGACGACTACAGGATCGCGCGCACGACCCCGCCATCTACACGCACGGCCGCGCCGGTGGTTCCCGCAGCCAGGGGACTAGATAGGTAGACGATCATGTGCGCGACTTCATCCGTCGTCTCGAATCTTTTCAGGAGGGAAGTGGGGCGAATGTTCTTGAAGAATTCTGCCTCAAACGCCGCCGAATCTCCGCCAGCTCCCATTTGCGCGATGAAGGTTTCGACGCCCTCGGAACGGGTAGGGCCCGCGAGCACGCTATTCACGGCGATCCCCGTTCCCGCGACGCTCTCAGCAATTCCTCGTGCGACTGCCACCTGCGCCGTCTTGGTCATGCCGTAATGAATCATTTCAGCGGGAATCTGCACGGCTGATTCGCTGGAGACGAATATCATGCGGCCCCAGTTTTTCTCGCGCATGCCGGATAGATAATGGCGTGAAAGCCGCACTCCGCTCATCACGTTGGCCTCAAAAAGCCGCAGCCAATCCGCATCCGGAATCTGCTCGAATGGCTTCGGCTCGAAAATTCCCATGTTGTTGACCAGCACATCCACTTGCGGCACCGCCTGCACGAGCTTCACGCAGCCAGCCGCGTTCGAAACGTCGCTCGCGACTCCCGACACTTGCGCGTCCGGATGCGACTTCCATATTTCCGCGATCGCCCGGTCCACGCGTTCCTGGGTCCTGCCGTTAATCACCACCGACGCGCCTTCCGCCGCAAATTCCAGCGCCGTCGCGAAGCCGATTCCCGCCGTCGAGCCGGTGACCAACACTTTCTTGCCCGCTAGTTGCAGATCCATGAATCCACCTTTGAAGTTAAAAATGAATCAGCCCAGCTCGTGCCAGGCCACCTCGCTCACGCCGAAACCGGCGCGGCCGACCGCAGCCAGCGCTCCATCTGCTCGTGGTCCACCAGTCCGGGCTGTTGCAGCACCACCCGGCCGCCCATGAGCACCACGAAGTTGGGAATGCCATTCACTTTAAATCGTGCGGCGAGTTTCGGATGTTTTTCCGTATCCACTTTTAGCACGATCGCTTTCCCGGCCATGTTGGCGGCGGTGCGCGCTACTTCAGGCGCGGCCATGATGCACGGCTGGCACCACGCGGCCCAGAAGTCCACCAGGACGGGAACCGGTGAATTCTGCACGATTTCGTCGAATAATTGTTCATCCACCGCGAGCGGCTCCGCGAGCGGAGGCAAGGCCGACTTGCAAGCCCCACAGCGTCCGGTGCTGGCGAGAAACTTCGCCGGGACGCGATTCTGTTGTCCACATTTACTGCAGGTGCGAATCACTGGCATGCGGCGCCTCCCCGAATTCCTGATTGCCGTGCGAATATAGATGCCGAGGAGCGCGTCAAAGCTTCTCGCGGGCCCCGGAGCGTAGAGCGATACCCGCGCAAAAGACCTCCGTATCAGCGGGTTGAGCGCGCCCGAACACCCCTTGCGTATAGATAACCCCTGTTGAGTCTTAGGTTCACAGGAAGCATCGAATCCGGTACCATTAGAGTCCAAGCATAAGGGCGCTTGGAATCGTGCTACGGCGGGCCACCGAGGGGAAGGACTGAATGGGCGTACCAGTATCACAAATGTGGACGACGGCGTCCTACGTCATCGGCCAGCGGCTGAAGGGACGCAAACAGTATCCCTTCGTCCTGATGCTGGAGCCGTTGCTGCGCTGCAATCTGGCCTGCGCCGGCTGCGGCAAGATTCAGTATCCCGCGCACGTTCTGAAGAAGCAGCTCACCCCGGAAGAATGTTTCCGTGCCGTGGATGAATGTGGCGCGCCGATGGTGAGCATCCCAGGTGGCGAGCCGCTGATGCATCCGCAGATTGCGGAGATCGTTGAAGGCCTAGTCGCGCGCAAGAAATACATCTACCTTTGCACCAACGCGCTGCTGCTGAAAGAGAAGCTCGATCAGTTCAAGCCCAGCAAATATTTATCGTTTTCAGTGCACATGGATGGCGAGCGCGAAGAGCATGACTTCGCGGTATGCCGTGAAGGCACCTACGACAAAGCCGTCGAAGCCATCAAGTTAGCGTTAGCGCGCGGCTTCCGCGTCACTACCAACACCACTCTTTTCGACGGCGCCGATCCGCAGAGCGTCCGCCGTTTCTTCGACGATATGATGGAGCTGGGCGTCGAGGGCATGATGCTCTCCCCCGGCTACACCTACGACAAAGCTCCCGATCAGGATCATTTTCTCAGCAAACGCAAGACGCGCGATCTTTTCCGCCAGATTCTGAGCAATCGTCACGAAAAATGGCGCTTCAATCTCAGCCCGCTCTTCATGGAATTCCTGATGGGCAAGCGGAATTACAAGTGCACCCCCTGGGGCATGCCCACATACAACATTTTTGGCTGGCAGAAGCCTTGCTATCTTTTGCAGGACGGCTACGCCGATACTTTCGAAGAATTAATCCGCGAAACCGATTGGGACCGCTACGGCACCGAGAGCGGCAATCCCAAATGCGCGAACTGCATGGTGCACAGCGGCTACGAAGCCAGCGCCGTGGACGACATGTTCGGCTCGCTCGGCGGCTTTCTCAGTGCGGTGCGCGGCACGCTGTTCAACAAGTACAAAGATCCCGACGCGATGGGCGGCGCTTCACCGAATACCGGAAAAGACTCCGGCCAGTTGGTGCAGATCGCCATGTCGCCGAAGGCCTGAAGTTCCATAGCCACCATGCTTGATTCCAACACTTCCGTTTCGCATGAATCCCCTGTCGAGGAGCACCTCGGCGTCGTCCACGAAAATCTCGAAGGCTGGGTTCCGGCGCTCGCTTCCGTTTCCGAAATACACGAGGCGCTGGAAAAGGCTTTCGACTACCGCGGCGATTTGACCATCACGCTGAAAGATGGGCAGAAGATTGAAGGATACATATTCGATCGCAAGATCAAAGGCCCGGCGCTCGGCGATTGCTTTATCCGCGTGATGCCGAAGGACAAGCCGGGAAAACTTTCCATCGCCTACAGCGAAATCGCCGGCCTCGCCTTCACCGGGCGCGATACCGCGGCGGGCAAGAGCTTCGCGGCCTGGGTGAAGAAGTACAACGAGAAAAAAGCCGCGGGCGAAAAGAACATCGGCATTGATGCCGAACCGCTCGACGATTAATCAAACCTCGATATTTCCGCCGGCTCCCGCTGCTTTTTGCTGCTGCTTCGTCTGCAGTTGCTGATATTCCTTCCACGTCAGATAAATAATCACAGCGTCGAATACCGTCAGCCAAATGAGCGCCCAGGAATGTGTGCGCGTAAAGCGATGCAGCTGGTAGCCCATGAACGCGCTAAAAACGACGATGGTGAGCGGATAGGCCCAAAGTTTATCGAGCCATAGAGCGATTACCAGCAGCGTTTTCACCACGCCATGCGAAACGAGGTACATGGCCGCGAATTGGGTGCTACCGTTGTCGGCCAGTTTTTGTGAGGCGTTCAGCACGTGCAAGACGATCGTGCTGTGTGGCGCATCCACCAGCAGCGCCGCGCAGATCTTCCGCACGATTTCGTTCATGGCCTGCGGCTTCACCAGCCACAGCACCACGCCGGCAAAGACCTCGAACAAGCCTCCGACGCCCTTCAGCGAAATTCCCACACGAAAGGATTCGTGCAGGATGAACTTGGGAGCCACTTTCATCCGGCGATCACGACGATTCGCGCTCCAGCACGGAGAGTTTCTCCATGAAGTGCTCGCGCCAGTCTACTGGAAGCGGCTTCAGCTGCGTCGCGCGCCGCAGCAACGCCAGATCTTGTCCGTCCCGGAAGAGTTTATTGATATCGCTCACGGAAATTCCGCTTTCGTCTTCGTGGATTCGTTCGATCGTGTCTCCGGCGGCCACCAGGCCTTCTTCCACCACGGAAAAATAAAAGCCGGAGCGCCCGCTCGCGAGAAATCGTTTCAAGATATCATCGCGCCGGAATTTTGCGGCCAGTTTAAAGCATGGAACGCGCGGCTGAGTAACCATCACGGTAGCCGCGCCGATGCGGAAACGGTCGCCGATATGCGTGCTGGATTCGTCCAGGCCTTCCGTCGTCAGATTTTCGCCGAACGCGCCCCATTTCAATTCCAATTCCGGCAATTCCGAGCGCCAGAAAGGATAGTGTTCCGCCGGATAGGCGTAGACGGCTTTGTAGGGCCCGCCATGCACCGATAAATCCGCCTGCCGGTCGCCGTCCAAATCCAGGGTCCGCATCATCACCGGGCCTTGGACTGGTTCCTTGAATATGCCGGTGGTAAATGTCTGGCCCTTCCAGGCTACCAGGCGCGGCAGCGCCACGTTGAGCGACCGTATTTTCATGCGGTATTTCCGTTTGGCTCGAAATGCGAAATTGGCGGCATCATATCCGGCAGTCCAGCACCGCGGAGCCGTTGATGCGGTCCGCCTTCAAATCGTTGAGCGCGCGATTAGCCTCTTGCAGCGGGAAGACATTGATCTGCGTGCGCACCGGAATTTCCGCCGCGATTTTCAAGAAGTCTTCACCGTCGTTCCGCGTGTTATTGGCCACGCTGCGTATCACGCGTTCCTCGTACAGTAAATCGTAATCGAAAGACGGGATGGGGCTCATGTGAATTCCGCCCAAGACCAGCACGCCGGCTTTTTTCAGCGCTTTCAAGGCGACGGGCACCAGCTCTCCGGCAGGCGCGAAAATAATCGCGGCATCCAACTTCACCGGCGGCGCCGCATCGGATTCGCCGGCCCATACCGCTCCCAGCTCGAGCGCCAGTTGTTGATGTTTCTTGCCGCGCGTGGGCGCGTAAACCTCCACGCCCCAGTGGCGCGCCACCTGGATTGCCACGCTGGCGGCCGAGCCGAAGCCGTAAAAAGCGATGGGTCCACCGGCCTTGATCCCGGAAACGCGCAAGCAGCGAAACCCGATGATTCCGGCGCAAAACAAAGGCGCTGCTTGCTCGTCAGGAAAACCCTCGGGAATGGAGTAGACGAAGTCCTCCGGCGCAACGGCATATTCCGCGTAACCGCCGTCAACCGTGTAACCCGTAAATGTAGGATGGTCGCAAAGATTTTCCATCCCCGCGCGGCAGAATTCGCAAGTCTGGTCCGCGCTGTGCAGCCAGGGAATTCCCACCCGCGCGCCGAGCGGAAAGCGGCGCGAACCTTCGCCCAATTTTTCGATGGTGCCCACGATTTGGTGCCCCGGAATCACCGGCGATTTCCGCGGCGGCAATTCTCCTTCGATCACGTGCAAATCGGTGCGGCACACTCCGCACGCTTTCACGCGCACCAGAACTTCGCCCTTCTGCGGTTGCGGAACCGGCACGTCGGTAAACACCAGGGGATTCGAGGTCACCGGGGCGGGGGATTTTAGGAGGCAAGCTTTCATCGCGGCACCATATCGGATCTTCTCACTAGTCGCTCGCTGGTTTGATGCGCGGCGTCACCCTTGGGCTTCTCGGTTTGGGTGGTGCGAGCGGCGGTTGCGCCACCGCGCCACGAAACTTGCCGCCGCCCGGATATAATCGCTGGTTCACCCAGCACGCTCAGGGGGCGATGATCATGGCCAAGAAGCGGTTCAGGGATCTCAGCGAGAAGCAAATTCTGGCGCTGGCGATCCAGTTGGAAGAAGAAGACGGCCGTGTATACGGCGATTTCGCCGAGGGGTTGCGCGAGAGCTATCCCGCCACGGCGAAAATGTTCGAGGACATGCAGGCGGAAGAAAACCGGCATCGCCAGAGCTTGATTGACATGTACAAGCTCCGTTTCGGCGACCACATTCCCCTGATCCGCCGGCAGGACGTGAAAGGATTCGTCGAGCGCCGCCCGGAGTGGCTGGTGCGTCCGTTAGGCATCACCACGGTACGCAAGCAGGCCGAAATCATGGAGCTGGAGACCGAGCGCTTTTACCAAAAAGCGCTGGGCGTCGTCTCCGACGCATCCACGCGGAAACTTATCGGCGATCTAGCGGAAGTGGAGCGCCAGCATTACGCCACCGCCACCACGATCGAAGAAAAGCAGGCCGTATCGGGCGAACGCAAGGAAGAAGACAAGTCCCGCAAACGCCTTTTCATGCTGCAAATCGTGCAGCCGGGGCTCGCGGGGCTGATAGATGGGTCCGTTTCGACACTCGCGCCGATTTTTGCTGCGGCGCTGGCTACCCATAAGACCAAAGACGCTTTTCTGGTGGGACTGGCGGCGTCGGTGGGAGCAGGGATTTCCATGGCGTTTACCGAAGCTCTTTCGGACGACGGCTCGCTTACCGGGAGAGGGAAGCCAGTGCTGCGGGGGATAGTCACCGGCGCGATGACCACGACGGGAGGGCTCGGACACACGCTGCCGTTCCTGATTCCGAGTTTTCATCTGGCATTCACTGTCGCAGTGGTCGTGGTGGTGGTCGAACTGGGAATCATCAGCTGGGTGCGGCACCGCTACATGGAGACGCCGATCTTTTCGTCAGCGCTGCAAGTAATCGTGGGAGGCGGATTGGTATTCGCGGTTGGAATTTGGATTGGAAGCTCGTAGAGACGAAGCGATCGCGTTGCTTCCGGCAGAGGCCGTCGCCGAACGTCGAGGCAATCCTCGGGCAGACGCTCGCGCGCCCTTGCGAATGATTCGCCCGCTATTGCTTCTTGTTTTCTTCTTTCGTCTCCACGATCAGCGAGGCTTTTCCGATGCGAACCGGCGACTTCACTTCGGGCCGTGAAGGTTTCCCCTCGATCAACACGCCGTGGGGAATGAACGTCACCGCAGTGCGTTCCGATTCGTTCCTCATCGCCGCCGAAAGAGCGCGGTTGATCGCGAAACGGAAGTGTGCGGGCGCGTTATGATGTTTTGAAGTCCGAATCCCGGGACCAAACATCGCCAAGCTACCCACAAAGTAAGGGCTTTCGGTATCGGGCGCGCCCTTCTCGGGCAATCCAACGAATACATCCCACACCACGCCCGGCGGATTCTCCGTCTCCACGTCATCCAGCTGTAGAAAGATTGTCTTGTTCTTGTCTTCGAGTACGGGAGCAATACGTTTCCTGAGTTCGGCGAGATTGATAGGGAAGGACACCGTCTCGCCGGTCAACTCCACAGGCGGGCCTGGCAGCTGCGCGAAGACTTCTTCGGTGAACAGCCAGGGCGGCAGGACGATTAGCAGGCACTTCGGGCTCACTTGGGCAGGCTCACCCTCGTAGCTGTAGCCCAGCTGCTGTTGAGCGCGCAATACCTCGCAGCCGGTCATCTGCACCTGGTTTCCGTTCTCATCGAAGAATGTAAATTGCTTGCTCTTCCATGTCGCGTCGCCCACTGGGTCGCCGGCTCCGGGAGTCTGTGCCAGCCAAATATCCCACAAGCGATCGATATTGCTGTGGTGAACGAAGAAAATCGGGTCCTGCGCCGCCATGTCCACCACGCCCATCCATCCTCCGATGTCCACGTGAACGTTGTTATGTGGGGATTGCTCGATGGAGCTGCTGCCGTTCGTGAAATTCGAGAGCGACAAGGCCGCCGAATATTGCACGTCCCCTGATGGAAAGGAAGCCGCACCCGTATTCCACCCGGCGCCGCGGTTAGACGTAAAGAGCGGGCTTGTAGCGTCGCGAAACGGCGGCGGGAGGGTCCGCTCGGCCGCCGAAGTATAATTCCAGTAGGGCAAGGTCCAACACGGGTCGTCGGCCATCTTGCGGATGATCCGTTCGAACCAATAGAGGTACATGCGGTGCCACGACCAGAAGAAATAGTTCCCGTGTTGGCAGGTATCCCAAGCCGTGTTGCTGCCCGATAGTGTCGTGCCGTGAATCGCTGCCTGGTAGGCCCAGCTCAGCGGATTCGCATCGGGCAGCGCTTGCATCGCCTGGACGGCCTTCCCGTACGATACGAGCACCGGGTCCGTCGCGCTCATGCCTCCCACGTCACGCCGCACGAAGGAAGACGCGGCTTGTGCGGGAAGCGCATCCAAAAATGAAATCCCGAGAAGAGTTGCCGAAGCTGCTGCTCCTGCTGTGGCACCCAAAAAATCACGGCGGCTGATTGCGCTTTTCATGGTCTTCTCCAATCTCGTCTTTCGCCGGGGAGGTAGGGCCGACTGCTCGGTATGTTCGCTTGATGGATAGTGCAACTTACGCGCAGTTCGTTTCACGGAAGCTCAGGCAAATTGCTAGGGGCACAAATGATGCGAAGTCAGTAAAACTTGTGGGGTTCAAAAAACGAAACGGCCGACAGTTTTCGCTGCCGGCCGCTTAATTTTTACCGCGAGGTCGAACTTACCTGTGGCCGCCACCGTGGCCGCCGCCGTGGCCGCCGCCACCTCCGTGGAAACCCTCCCCACCGTGAGAGGCGCTTCCGTGAAAGCTACCGCCGCCGTGGAAGCTGTTGCCACCGCGATAGGCGCTGCCGCCGCGGTAACCGCCGCCAACCTCACCGTGTCCTACATATCCGCGGCCGCCGTAGTAGCCATGACCGCCGTAGTAACCGTGGCCGCCGTACCCGCCCCATCCAGGACGTCCCCAGTATCCGGAGCGACCCCAATAGCCGCCGCGATACCACGGGCCGGCGCCAATGAATAGGCCGCCGGAGAACCAGCTAGGGCCATAGTAGCCGTAGGGTGCGCAAGCGTACGGGTAATATCCATAGTATCCGTAAGCGCAGACGGGAGCTGGATCCACGTACCCAGGTCCGACTCCCACGCCGACGACAACGCGTTGCGCATGCGCGTTCGGCGCGATCGCTAAGCAAAGTCCGAATAAAGCGAAAATCATGAAGTACTTGGTGTATCTCATAATTGGGCCCCTTCCGAGCCGATGAAGCCTCTCTGTAACTCACTGCATTCAGACGATTTCTACTGTCATCGTCCGTCTTCTTCCACCCTATTAAACACTCATCCGGGTCGAAAGTTGCGTGGGCCGCCTGGCGTCAGAACGGGCATGAATGAGACGATCGGGCGTTAGGTCTGTAGATACAATCTCAATTCGTGCTGCTGCGCCAAGGCGTAAGGCGCGGAATCCACCGTGGCACGTTCGCGCGATACGTCTCATATTCAGCGCCGAAGGTTCTGCGGAGTGTGGGCTCCTCATAGCTGAGCACAAACAAGAATGTGCCCAGCCACGCAATAAAGCCGTAGACGAGCACCTGCGGGTTGCCGAAGAAAAGGCCTTGTCCGAGCACCATCGATACGACCGCGACATACATGGGATTGCGCACGTACCGATAGAAGCCTTTCACGATCAAATGTTGCGTCGGGAATATGGGCGCCGGCGTGCCAAGCCCCTGCAGCGCAAAGCGCGCGAATGATTCGAGCAATACAGGCAAGGCCGCGGCCATCAACACGACGCCAAGTATGCGAAACGCCATGAATCCCAGAAGCGGCGGTTGAATCCCCCAGCGGGAGATCCAAAAAGGGACGAGGACAACCAAGAAACCAGGTGCCAGAACGAGAAAGACTCCCGTCCCGACGAGAGCCAGGACGCGCCTGGTGTGCATCGCAGACGGCTGCGATCCGGGTTCAGACGTCATATTGCCGCGCTACTCCAAGGCGGTTACGGGCCTGCGAAATTGTACTGCTTCACAGCGACTTTGCGGCGAAAGACGCGCTTGCGGCGTTGACATGCGGACGGTGGGCACCTAAAATCTCGGCAACGCGGGATCGGATTTAACTTCACGCTTTGTGCGAAACGGCCGTGTTCGCACTGGAGATGGCTCATCGCACCCGGGGCTCCCAGAGCAAAAATTGCCATAGTGGATGATGACGCGGCCATGCGCGCGAGCATCGTGGCGAAGCTGCGTTCGGATTTTGAGGTAATCGAGGGCGAGGACTACGAGACTGCTTACCGGCTCTTGCAGGAAGCGAGCCTGGACGTGCTGCTCCTTGCGCTGCCGATGGAATCCGGCGGACTGCGCGAATGCACGGAGATGCTGAGCCGCCTCGCGTGCGGAGACATCGACACGCTGGTGATCGTTCTGAGCACCGATCAGACGAAATCCACGGCGCTGAAAGTGATTGACGCGGGCTGCTACGATTATTTCATTCAGCCGATTGATACGGACGTGCTGCGGCTGTTGCTCGAGCGCGCCATCGAAAAACTCCACATCCAGCGAGAGAATCGCATCCTGCGCGACGAAATCAGCCGCAAAAATACGCTGGGAGATTTGATCGGCGCTACGGACGCCATGCGCCACGTCTTCGATTCGATCAAGCGGATGGCCCGCGCGACGACTAACGTGATCATCCGCGGGGAAAGCGGCGTCGGGAAAGAATTGGTGGCGCGCGCGCTGCATGAGCAGAGTCCGCGGCGCAGCCGGGCGTTCATCGGCGTGAATTGCGCCGCGCTGCCGGAAGGATTGATGGAGGCGGAGCTTTTCGGCTACGAGCGCGGCGCGTTTACCGGCGCCGTCGCGATGAAAGAAGGCCGCATCGAGCTGGCGCACCAAGGGACACTATTTTTGGATGAAATTGCGACGCTCACGCCGGCGCTGCAGAGCAAATTGCTGCGGGTGCTGGAGGACCGTTCGCTGACGCGCCTCGGCGGGAAAAAATCCATCCGCGTGGATTTTCGGCTCGTGAGCGCGACGAACGAAGACTTGGAAGAGATGGTGCGGCAGGACCGATTCCGCGAGGACCTTTATTACCGGATTCACGTGGTGCCTATATTCGTTCCGGCGCTGCGCGAACGGGTGGAAGATATTCCGGTGCTGGCAGATTATTTCGTGAGCGTGTATTCCGCGGCGAACGGGTTTCCCGCGAAGCAGATCGCCGACGACGCCATGCTGGCACTGAAACGCTATCCGTGGCCGGGGAACGTTCGCGAACTGGAGAACGCGATTCAGCGCCTGGTGATCATGACCGACGGCGACGCCATCACCCTGAAGGATCTGCCGGCGGAAATCGTGCAGTCCGTCGGCCGTGACGCGCGTGGGCGGTTCCGGCTGCCGTCCACAGGCATCAAATTGGACCGAGAAATCGAGGCCTTCGAACGGCGCTGGATTGAGGAGGCGCTGGAGCAGGCCAAGCACGTGAAGGCGGACGCGGCGAACCTGTTGGGTGTGGACCGCAACCGGCTGAATTACCTCTGCCGCAAATATAATTTGTGAAGACGCTTTGACGGGCTCGCCGCAAGGAACGGAAACAGAAAATTCGAAGCCTCCTGCCGCGCGCTCGCATCAATCGTTCGTCCTGATATGAAATGAAAGCATCCAGCCCCAAGTCGCGCCAGATCAATCCGAAGGCGGCTCGCTACCGGCTGCGGGTCGCGCATTCCACGCTGCATCGCTACGGCGTCTTTGCGCTTGAGGAGATTCCGCGCCACCGCCGCGTGATCGAATACACCGGAAAACGCCTCACTTACGGAGACGCCGCGAGGATCAACCCCCCGAACGATATCTACATCGCCGCGATGAATTCCACCTGGTGCGTGGACGGCAGATCGGGCGGAAGCGGCGCTCAGTTCATCAACCATTCATGCCGGCCCAATTTGATGTGGCGATGCGTCCGCAGCCGGCTTTACTTATGTAGCCTCCGGAAAATTCGTTCTGGCGAAGAACTGACCGTGAGTTACCGCTACGCGGTCAAAATCCGACGGATCCCCTGTCGTTGCGGAGAGCGCCGGTGCCGCGGCACGCTCCGGGTCATTTTGAATTAACGATGCCAGCTCGTAAGCAATCACCGGTGCGCAGGTCCATCGCTCCGGGAGCGTCCCGCTACCGGCTGAAGGTCCGGCGGTCGCCCATACATCGCTGGGGCGTATTCGCCGAAGAAGCGATTCCTGCGCGGCACAAGGTGATCGAGTACACCGGTGAGCTTGTGCCGTACAGCCGAGTACTGCAAGCCCACAACCGGCACTGGAAGTCTTCACTGCACACGCCGGTTTATCTGGCGAGTCTCAACAAGCGCTGGGTCATCAATGGAGCCGTAGGTGGAAACGGAGCTCAACTGATCAATCACTGTTGCGACCCCAATCTTGCGTACCGCCGGGCGCGAGGCCGCATGCTGTTGTTCAGCCGCCGGACGATAACGAAAGGGGAAGAATTGACTCTGGACTATCGGTTTCATCCCGACGCGGAACAGATTCCGTGCCGTTGTGGTGCGGCTAGCTGCCGCGGCACGATCAATGGCCGGCGCAGCCGAAGGCGCCGTTGAAAATATCAACGGTTGATGAGTAATTCAATGCGGCCGCGCGGCTGGCCGACAGCGCCGCGACCGGGTGCGAATGCCATGTGCAGCAAAAGGCGGCAGTTGGAGCGCGGCGCGATGCGCCTGGACTTTGGCGACGACTTTGCATATAAGTCGTCATGCCCAGCCGGGCAAATCAAGTGTGGGAGAACAACATGGCCAAGAAAACCTTGAAGAAATCGAAGAAGATCAACCCGACCAAGCCGTTGCTGAAAGCAATCGCGTATAAGTAGTGACCCTATCGGGGGCTTGCGCGCGCCTGTCGCGAGGTAGGGCGCGCCAGCCGGCCAGAATTAGATGATGAAAGGGCTGCCGCCGCGAGGCTGGCGGCCCTTTTGTTTTTTGCTTCCCCTTCTCGATTCCTCCCGTGGGTCTGGCAATTCGAGATCTTCGACTGGCGGGCAGCAGCGCGCGCGATGTGGTGCCGCGGGGGGCGGCTCCGTTGAAATTTTCAACAGGCGGTGATTATTTCAACGCGAGAAAGGCCCTGATCGAGAACGCGCATGAATGCTGGGACGCCATCTGCAACAAAAATAGGGCCTTGCAGGATTGCGGGAGGCCGCCGAGTTTGGTGATAGCGTTGCATACTACTGCGGCGACGCCCAATGGGCGAATCAAACGAGGGGGAACAAAAATGGCAAAGAAGACCTTGAAGAAGGCAAAGAAGATCGAAGCGACGAAGCCGTTGATGGTTCCGGTCGGCAAGAGGTAAGTTCCCACTGCGACGCTCGGCAACCGGCGTTGTTTCAGGAACGCGGTGTGAGGGCGTTGCAAAGTTTCAGCCTGGAAAAGGGCTGATGCCGTCGAGGGGCGGCCCTTTTCAAGAGTTTGCAGAGCCGGCGTTACAAACACAAGATCAAGGGAGATTGGATCATGGCCAAGAATGCCAAGCCAGTGAAGGGCAAGAAGACCGGTAACGTAAAGCCGTTGATGAAGCGCGCCGACCTGCCGGGCATTAAGCCCTTGATCAGGTTCCAGTAAGATTTAACAAGTTCCTCCGGTTAGGTCCAGCCTGCCGAGGATTGCAGTAGCAGCACCCCCAAAGGGCCGCCGTCCCAGGAACGGCGGCTCTTTCCCTTTTTTCTGCACCAATCCCCAGGGGTTCGTGGCGCGCTACCAGAACTGTGCGTGAATCCAGCGCGAGGTGGCCCTGGCTACCTGGTGGGCTATCGAGGACCTCTTGCCGGCGATTTTCGCCGTCCCAGTCATTCCCTCGCGCAACGAGCCGTCCGGATTGGCGAATTCCATGTCCACGGCAAAGTAATTGGTGAGCTGCTGGCCGAGGCGCTGCAGGTCTTGCGTCTCGGAGACGGGGCGATCGGCTGCTGCTGCCGGGAGGATTTGATCCACTTTGCCGCTATACGTGCGGTACGGAAACGGAATCACTTTCGCTTTCGCTGCGGCGCCGGGATGAACGTCCTCCAGGTCCCAATCGCGAACCAGGATGCGGGCTTTCATCGTGCTGCGGTCCACTACGGTGGTTAGTTCATCGCCGGCGTCAAGAAACGCGCCGGCGCGTTGGCTCACACCGGCGGTGGCAATAACGCCATCCATCGGTGCGCGAATCTGCAGCGCCGCGACGCGATTTTCGGCAACCGAGAATTCCTCTTGAAGACGCTTGCGATCGCGCACCGCGCCGGCGGCCTTTTCATAGTCCGAGCGATCCTGCCCGTTGCGCAGGTCGCTACTGGCCAGGGCAAGTTGCTCGCGAAGAATGGCGGCGTCCGCTTCGATTTCAGGGTTGCGCAGGATGGCGAGCACCTGTCCGGCTTGAACGGTTTGACCCTGTTGAATGTAGACATTTGCGATTTGACCGGGCACTTCAGCGTGAACGTGCGCGGTTCGCCCCGGT
The DNA here is from genome assembly GCA_963740695.1 of uncultured Acidobacteriota bacterium. GTDB lineage: Bacteria > Acidobacteriota > Terriglobia > Acidiferrales > UBA7541 > Palsa-295. The sequence continues at coordinate 116,151 of CAVUFU010000011.1, read as the reverse complement.
TCGAGCACCAGAGGAGTGGAGACACTGGAACCTACGGGCGGCAGAAGGAGCAGCAGCGCGACGCCCAACGCTCCCGCTTGTTGCGTGCGCGTCATTTTCCAAGCCATGTAGTCCTCCCGTTTCTGGCGCAGCCAGGCCAGCGTGGGCGGCCAAACCTGCCGGATTCCTTTCCGCGTGAAGAAATAGACCACGCCCAGAGTCGCCAGTGCGCCCCACCAATCTCCGAGCTTGGACACCAGAACGTTGTTCGCAAAGGTCAGAACCAGGATCAACAGCGACGTGCTGTAAATGATGGCGGCGACGCCGAAGAGAAAGAAGATGCGGCGCTGGCGTTTGCTGGCCGCGGGCAAGTCGATGTCATGGCGCAGCAGATATTTCTCTGCCCACGCGCGGAGAAATGCGAAAGAATCCTCGCGCAGGTTGTCCACCTGCAGGAATTGCGAAAGCGCGTAGTAGCCGTCCGCTTTGATCAGCGGATTCAAGTTTAATAACGCGCCTTGAATGCCGCTGAGCAGCATCATTTTATAGGCCAGGTCGTTCAGCACCGAACCGGCGGCCGAGAAGTGCCACACCACTCCCGAAAGCCCGCACAGCACCAATTCGATCCAGATGCCGGCGAAGATCACCCACTGGCGCTGTGAGCCGCGTTTGAAGAGAAGGATGTCCGTGGTGTCCGTGTAGAAGGCGGGCGTGAAATAAATCAGCAGAAATCCCATCTGGTGCACGTCGCCACCGAAGTGCTTGCAGGTGAGCCCGTGCCCGAATTCGTGGATCCCTCCAAGAATCATCAGCAGGATCCAGAACATCCAGATGTCGTAGGCGCTCTTATCCGAAAAGTTGTAGAGCGCGGAAGTATCCTGTTGCACGCGCGCCCAATCGCCGGCCAACAGGTAGCAGGCGATGACGAATATGAAAAGCGAGAAAACGACAAACCCGGATGTGAACATCCAGCTCAAGTAGGGATCAATTTTCGCGAGCGTCTTGTCGGGGTCCCAAGCCTTGAAACTGATATACAGCACGCTGGATTGATCGACGCGGCCCTTGCGCTCGTCGCGAATGCGTTCGAGCACTGCCAGATTCTTCTCGCCCACCGAACGTTCCCACATCGCGGGCTCGATGCTGTCGAGGAAATCGAGCACCTCGGCTTCGCTGAGCGGCGAATCCGGATGGAGCGTGGTCAATTCATCTGAAATTTCGGCAGCGGTGTGCGCGCCGTCGCACAATTTGAGCAGCTCATACTCCGTGCTGCCGTAGCGATTGTAGGAATTGGTCTCGTAGTTCTTGATGACGTAGCTAGTCTCGCCCGCCACTGTCTGCTCGCTGATCCGTAGATCCTCGCGCAGTTTCGGGCGGCGCAAGCCCTTGGCTGCGACGCTGGAGACTTGCAGGCTGGTGGGTCCAAAACGCATTGAATGTTCCCGTCAGGGTTTCGGGCGTGAATTGGGCTGCGCCGTGCCGGGCCAACTTACGCGCACGGCCATGCCCGGCCGCAAATCCGTGAGGCCAGGCCCAATAAGCTGCGCCAGAACGTCATAGCTGTCGCTCGCGGCGTCCACCGTGGGACTGACTTTCATAATCCGCGCATTGAGCGCGCGATTCGAGTCGTCTACGAGCGAGAGCTCCACGGTGCCGCCGGCGGTGGGACGACGCCCGGAAGATTCCGGCACCTGGAATTGCACTTGCAACGGAGCGAGCTGGCTGACGCGAAAACATTTGTCGCCTTTGGAAATGGCTTGCCCCTCGCGGATGTAGCGCCGTACGACGACGCCGGCGAAGGGCGCATGAATGCGAGTCTGGTCAAGTTCCAGATCCAGGCGATTGATTTCTGCGTGGCCGCTTTCCACCAGCGCTTCGTATCCGTGCAAATCGTATTCCGCGGCTTTGGCTTCAAAATCGGCGGCTTCCAGATCGGCGTCGCTGGAAAGCCCTAGCGCGCGAAGTTGCTGCTGGCGATGGAAAGCTGCGGTCTTGGCTTTGAGCTCGGCTTCCTTGTATTTGCGGTTGTTATCCTCCACTTGCAGATCGTCGCGGGCCTTGATGAGTTCCATTTGCAAGGAGCGGTCGTCGAGCTGGCCTAACACCTCGTTTGCTTTTACGGAGCTGCCTTCGTCTCTCGTGAGCGAGGTGACGACTCCATCGCGCTGCGCGGTGATATCCACCTGATGCTCTACCGTCAGGACGCTGAGGATGTCACCGGGCTTCGCCGTCGCGGTAACGGCAGCGGGAGGAGGGGCAACGGCCGCTGGAGGCGGCGCGGGCGTCGGGCTGGACGCCCCAGTCGAATTATCGCAGCCAATGCAACAGATGGCCGTTGCGACGATCAACAACGCCAGTGCAAATTTCTTCATGACCGATCCTCATTCCTCGTTGCGCCTGTTTCGAGCTCGCTAGGGCAGCCAACTCCACGCTTCTTGCCACAGCCAACGGAAGGGTGAACGCAAAAGAGTGTATCCCACCGGATACCATCCGCTCTTAAACCATCCGCCACCGGCGTGAATTCGCGCGCGTCCCACCATGCCGTCGCGCGCAAGCCCGCCCGGATTATCAAAAACCGCGCGCACGATAAAATATTGTTCTCCCGCCGCGGATTTCGTCTGCGCGCCGATGCGTTCGACGGTGCCTTGAAACGTGGTGGTGGGATACGCGTTCAATTTCAGCGCGACATTTTTTCCCGGGTGCACCAGCTCCAAATCCTCTTCCGGCACGCTCATTTCGGCCGCCATGCGGTCTTCTCCCACAATTTCGGCAAAAGCATCGCCCGGCTTTACCAGCGTGCCGGCCTTCTCTTCCACTTTCGGCGTGATCACCATTCCCGCGATGGGCGAACGCAGTTGCGCCTCGGCGACGCGCTGCTGTTCGAGCTGCACCTCGGATTCGTGCAGGTCCGCGCGGATTTTGGCCTGCCCCGCCGCGGAAGGATCGTTGCGGAACTCCGCGTCGGCCAGATCGCGGCGCGCTTGCGCGAGAGCGGATTCCGCTTGCGCCAGCTTCACGCGATCGTCGCCGTCATCGAGCTGCGCGAGTGCCTGACCGGCTTGCACTTTGTCGCCTTCGTGAACGAAGACCCGCTGCACCACGCCGCCATCAATCGCGCTGACCAAACGGCGCTCGGCGGGAACCACGGTCGCATCCGTCCCTACGCGCATCGGCCAGGGGACGACTGCGAGAAATATCAGGCCGAGTCCAACGCGCTGCGCATATTCCACCCAGCGCCCGCGCGGTACCGCCGACATCAGTTTCTTTTTGCGCTGCGTCCAGGGCTGCAGCAAATTCGCAAGCGGGACTTGCTGGTAGAGCTGCGCGTTGCGTATCGCGACGGTGGTCTGGTTCGCGAGAATCGCCACCGTCTCGCGATTATTTTCGCTGAGAAAATCGGCGTCGCTGCTAAGCAGCGCCATCACGCCCAGCGTGCCTTGATCATCACGCAGGGGCAGCGCGTAGAAACCGTTTTCTTCGTGCTCTTCGAGGAAAGGAACAATTTGCGCGCGAGCATCTTCCGGGTTCGTGCGCCAACCGTCTTCGTAGAGATCCGCGGAGACGGCTTGTTCCTGCCCGGCGACCCACTCCAGCCGTGAACGCAAGTCGCTCATCTCACGCGTCTTGGGAACTTCAGGCTCGCCGGACAGCGCTCCAAGGACGAAACGGCCGCGGTCGAAGAAGCCGATCACGCAGCGATCGAACGGAACCACTGAAGAGGCTTGGTGCACCACGGTGGAGAGGACGTGATCGAGATCGAGTGTGGAAGTGATTTCCCGCGAAATTTTCAGCAGCGCGTCGAGGGCGTGAACCTTGCGCTCGGATTCCAGCAGGTTGGCATTGTGCAGCGCCACCGCAGCTTGTTCGCTGATGGTCTCGAGAAAAAACAAATCGTCTTCGTCGAACGACGAACCGTCTTGTTTGTTGACCAGTTCGACGACGCCCAGCACTTCATTGGATTTGCGCAACGGTGCGCCGATCCACGAGCTAATTTCGAATTCGCCGCCGGCTTTCAAGCGCTCGGCGAAGCCGGCTTCCGCAGCGGGATCTTCCACCAGTTTCGGGCTCGCTTGCTGGGCGACTTCCGCCAGCAAGCCTTCCGTGAGCGAGACGCGCGCATCATCCTCGATAGTGGGATCTTCGCCGGTTTTTTGCGCGAGATACATTTCCTGCGAGCCCGCGTCTGCGAGCCACAGATTGCAGGACCCGGCGCCGAGGATGTCGCGAATTTTGCCAGCGACAATTGGAAGCAATTCCCCGAGTTCGAGCGTAGAGGTGAACGTGCGGCCGAGATCGTAGAGCGCTGTCAGGCGTTCCAGCGTCGAAAGCTGGGCGTGGCGCTCGCTTTCGATAGCGTCGAGGTTCGTGAGTGCGGTCCCGGCCAGCCGGCTGGCTTCCTCCAGGAAATGCGCGTCTTCGTCGGTGAATTCGCCGCTGCGCTTGTTGAGCACTTCCACGACGCCTTCGGCGCTTTGCGCGCCCGGCAGCGAAGCAAACAGCGCGGATTTCACCCGCGCGCGGCTGGCGTCATCGAGATGCTCGAAGCCGTCGTCGGCCACTTCTTTGCCGCCCAGCCGCCGCGTTTCAGCGGATTCGTAGATTTCGGCGAGGAGTCCTTCGCTGACGGATTCGCCCAGTGGCGCGAGCCGCTCCCCGGGTTCGTTCCAGCGCATGCGGCAGATCAGACCTTCGGATTCGTCGCCGTTGCTGTGCTGCGAGCCGTTCGAAGCCGGAGCGTGCGTCCACACAAAAACGGCGCGCGCGCCGAGGCTGGCGCCCACGCGCGCGGCGAACGTTTTTAGCAAAGTGTCCTGGTCGCGACAGGCTAAAGCCACGCTCGCAAGCTCAAAGAGCGCGGAAGACGTTTCCATGATTCTCCCAGGGGAAGGGGCGAAATTTCAGTCTCCGGCCGCCGCTGACAGCGACACCCCCAACAGGCCGCCGAAGGGAATGCGCGCAGCCTAACAAATCGAGCGAGCGCGCGTCAAGGAAGCAAGAGGAGGGGAGCCAAGAATAAGGACTGGGAAAGAGGGCCGAACCGAGATTCGGTCCGACCCCCAGATGAGCCGATCAGGCGGTGTTACTTGACGGCGTCGGTGTGCCAGCCGGGATTGACCCAGTGGCCGTCGCGCCACACGAATATCTCCGTAACGCGCCCCGATTCCTCGGAGCGCTTGCCGTTCGTTTCGGTTTCCAGCACATATTGGCTGTAGAGCATGGCGACATCGCCGAATCGCTGGATCTCCGTGCGCGGAAATTCCAGGCGCAGCAGCTTTCCACCGCCCGCGTGAAAATCGGCGGCGGATTGCAGTATTTCCTTCTGGTTATGCCAAGTCGTCTCGCTGGCGCTGATGGCGATTGTTTCCGGCGGGACTTCGCTTTCCAGGGCGGCTTGATCGCCCGCGAACCAGTCGCGCCACACCGCTTCGCGGGCGGCGAGAAGCTGGTCTTTCCCGGAATCTGGTGATGGCGCGGCCGCGGAGCGGAGCGCGGCCAAGGCGGCAATTGCAAGTACGACGGTGAGCAGCAGATTTCGTTTCATGGTGAAGCTCCTTTTTAACTCGATGTGGTGGTGCGGGACCTATTGACCGCGATTCAAATGCATCTTCAAAGACCGCTGCCGATCCTTCGTGGCTTACGGTGAAAAGTCCGGTGCGAAAAAATCACTTCATGGGTCCTGATCCGTACAACGCGAGCAACACTGCCGCAGCGGACGCCGAAAACACCGAGTAATCCAGCGGCGATTTGATACCGAAGGAAATTGCCATGGCCGTGCCGAAGAGCACGAGCAGCAGCGCGCTCGCCAGCGCCACCCAGCGCGGCCAAATTCCCAGAATCAACGCGACGCCCAGGGAAAATTCGGCGGCGGTCGCGGCCCACGCTAGAAACGGTATCGTCGAAGCCGGCATGAACGAGTTCACCTTGGCGGTGTACGCTTCGAATCCCGTGAAATCGCCGTAACCTACATTGCGACCGGTGTACAACCCGAAGCGGTCTGCGATGCCGGAGAGAAACGCTGCGCCGAGTGCGAAGCGCGCGTAGAGAATCCCCAACCGCTCAAGCTTTAGCGTGCGAACGGATTTTGCCGCGGACTGCGGTTTATTTTCCGTCGAAGTTAGTGGCGCATTGCTGCTCATGGTTATTTGCCTCCTGCGGGTTGGGTGCTCGGCGGGGGCACGCTCAGTTCGGTGTCATGGTCGCAAACGAAGTAAGCGACGAATTTCACCGCTTCCGTTTTGCTGGCGTTGGCGGAAATTTCGTGCACGCCGTTGGGCGCTTCGAAGAAGCTTTCGCCCGCGTGGTAAACCGCTTCCGGTTCGCCCTTCACTTTTGCCCGCAGGGTTCCTTTCACGACGTAGACGATCACGGGGCACGGATGGCTGTGTGGAGCAGAAGATGCCCCGGGGCCGTAGGTGACTTCCACCAACGTGGCCTTCAGGTGGCTGCCGTCGAGTTGCGGCAGAGCTTGGGTGAACGCGACGCGCACTTGTTTCGCGCCGTTCGCCTGCGTTTGCGCTTGCGCGCCCGACGCCTGTGCGCGGGCCGCATAACTTCCAGCGGTGGCAGCGAGCGACATCGCGGTTAGCAGGGCCGCTCTCTGCGTAAGCTTGGTCATGGTCAATTCCTCCGAACCCTAAGTTAAACAATAGTGGACCAGCAGCAAAGAACCACTTACAGTATTTCGGCTGTACCACTTTCTAGAAGGCGAATCTACACATGGCCAAACGAGCAAGTGGTTTTGCGCTGACGCTTTCCCCGCGAGATGCGGCAACTCCCGCGTATCGCTGGCTGTATGCCACTCTGCGAGCGGAAATTCTAGACGGCCGTTTGCGCGCCGGAGCGCGCTTGCCCGCCACTCGTGATCTTGCCCGCCAATACAGGCTTTCGCGCGGCACCATCGTTAGCGCCTTTGAGCAGTTGCAGTCCGAAGGCTACGTCGAAGGCAGCATGGGTTCCGGCACCTATGTCAGCAAGGTGCTGCCGGATGAATTGCTGCAAGTGGCGCGCCATGCGAACGCGGAGCCACGAGCCCAACGGAAACAACCGCGACGAATGGCCGAGTACGGCCGGCGCGTGGATCTTTTCACGGGCTTTGAAATTCGGCGCAGCCGCGCCTTTCGTGCGAACCTGCCGGCCTTGGACCTGTTTCCTACATCTTTATGGGCCCAGCTCACTGCACGTCGTTGGCGGCGCGCTTCCGCAAACCTTTTGCTCGGGTGCGATCCGCTCGGATATCGTCCGCTACGCGAAGCAGTGGCGGATTATCTCGGCGCGTCGCGTGGCGTGAAGTGTGTACCGGAGCAGGTGGCAATAGTTTCCGGCGTGCAGGAAGCGCTGGATCTCGCGGCGCGGCTGTTTTTGAATCCGGGAGATCGCGTGTGCATGGAGGACCCGGGGTATCCCGGCGCGGCCATCGCGTTCGAGGCGGTGGGCGCGAAGGTTTCCGCAGCGCGGGTGGATGACGAAGGTATGGAACTGCGGGACGGCGTTCTGCGGGGAGCGCGCTTGGTGTACGTCACGCCAGGTCACCAATTTCCGCTGGGAATCACCATGAGCCTCCCGCGGCGCCTGGAATTGCTCGAGTGGGCGCGGAAATCTGGCGCGCTGATTCTCGAGGATGATTACGATAGCGAGTATCGCTACTCAGGGCGGCCGGTGCCCGCGATGCAAGGGCTCGACCGCAATGGTTCGGTGCTCTTTGCGGGAAGCTTCAGTAAGGTTCTTTTCCCGTCCTTGCGCTTGGGATATCTCGTGATTCCCGCGGACCTGTTGGATAAATTTGCGGCGGCGATCTCGGTGAGCAGTCGTCACGCGCCGCTTCCGGAGCAGGCCGTACTCTGCGATTTCATCACCGAAGGACATTTCGGGCGGCATCTGCGGCGCATGCGCGAAGTGTACGCGGAGCGATTATCCATACTCCTGGAAAGTGCCCGGCAGAGGCTCGCGGGATTACTGGAAATTTCCAGCATCGAAGCGGGATTGCAGACAGTAGGCTGGCTGCCGCGCGGCATCACTGGTGAATCCGCCACGGCGGCGGCCGCGAAGCGCGATGTGGAGGTCATACCGCTGAGTTGGTACAGCAGAGGGCGAGTGGCGCGCGAAGGGTTGCAATTAGGTTTCGCCGCCGTGGACGCGCGGGAAATCCGGCGCGGCGTGGAAGAACTGGCCATTGCGCTGGCAGGGATTTAAGGCAGGGAGGTGGTGGGGCAGGGAAGCAGTAAACCGCAAACCGCAGAGCCGTCCGCTACTCCGCAAGCTTTGCGCATGAATTCCAAAGCTTTGTTTCTTCCTTCATCGGCATTGGCATTCTTACGTAACGCTCGTATCTCCTATCGCTTTACTTGCATTAATCATAGTACTTAACTATAGTTAACGTCGTGGATTCGGCCAGCGCCTACCGGGACAACCTTGCTGCCAGACTTTCTGCCGCGCTGATCGCGGCTGTGCTCGCGGCAGCCTGCGGCTCGCTATTGCCACAAGCCACTTTCGCCCAGGGTGAAACCACCAGCGCGATCATCGGGCAGGTGAACGATGCGAGTGGGGCCGCGGTGCCGGGCGCGGCGGTGACGGTGACGAATCGGGATACGGGGCTGAAACGCAGCGCGACGACGGATGATTCGGGGCGTTTTGATTTTCCGCAGTTGAAGCCGGGCACGTACGCGGTGCAAGCGGAGGCGGCGGGATTCGAGCTGCAGCGGAACGATGCGGTGTTTGCGGGACTGGGCCAGAAGCAGACTGTGGATTTCGTGCTGCAGGTGGCGCAGACGAAACAAACCGTGGAGGTGACCGGCACGCCTCCCTTGCTCAATCCCGGGAATGCGAACACCTCCACAAATCTGGACGCGCCGGCGCTGGAGAATCTGCCGAACCCGGGCGGCGATTTGACTTACCCGCTGCAATTCGCGGCCGGCGCGCTGGTGAATACCGCGGGCAGCGGAAATGATTTTGTGGGCGGAACGAACGGGTACGGGAACGTGGAATTCAACGGGCTGCCGGCGCTTTCGAACGGATACATCGTGGACGGCCTGGAAACGAACGATCCGCTGACGAATCTGAACAGCGGGCTTTCGACGAATCTGGTGCTGGGGCTGAATTCGATTTCAGAAGTGACGGTGAATACGCTGTCGTATGCGGTGGACGAGGGCCGTTACGGGGCTTCACAGGTAAATTACGTCACGAAATCCGGCTCGAATCAATTTCACGGAAACCTGTACGAGTTGTGGAACGGTTCGCGGTTCAACGCCGCCAACTATTTTACGAACGCGACGGCGGGGAACCACAAGCCGCGCTCGACCGTGAACCATTTTGGAGGCAGCCTTGGTGGACCGATCCTCCACGACAAACTGTTTTTCTTTTTTGACAGCGAATGGGTGCGCATCGCGCTGCCGATCGTGACGGCCACGACGGTGCCGAGCACGGCGTTTCAAGATTATGTGTTGCAGCGACTGCCGCTGGGCGGCACGGACGCGGTTACCGGCGCGGTTTATCAGCCTTCGCCGCAATCGGTACCGTTTTACCGGCAGATGTTTTCGTTGTATGGAAATACCGGTGGGACGCCGCTGGCGGTGCTGGGTTGTCCTTTGAACGTGGACGGCAGCGCGGCGGCCGGCGATCCACTGGACGGCGCGGGCTGCGCGAATCGCCAGAGCATTTCGCATTCGAGCGACGACCACGAGCAGGTGCAGACCGCGCGCGTGGATTACAACATCAATCAGAACAATATGGCATGGTTTCGTTTTCAGGCCGATACAGGAGTGCAGGCCGCTTACACCGATCCGATCAATTCGTTGTTCGACTCGGTGTCGCCACAGCCGCTGTATTCGTTTGCGGCGGGCTACACGCACGTCTTCTCGCAGAACCTGGTGAATTATTTCAATCCGGCGTTTTCCTGGTATCAGAGTTTGTTCGCGCCGGCCAATTTTCAGCAGACGCTGGCTGCGTTTCCGATTGTGCTGCAAGGCAGCGGCGCGAACGCGCCGTTTACCACGGTGGGCGGGCTCGATAACACCTGGGTGCAGGGGCGGAGCGCTTCGCGGTTCTTTATTAATGACAATCTGGCGTGGAGCCGCGGGGCGCATGAACTGCGGTTCGGAACCAACACGCGCATTCTGCGGCTGAATGATTACGATTTCCGCGAAGGCAGCGTCCCGACGGTGATCTACGCCACTTTGCCGCAGTACATTTACGGAGTGGCGTCCACGGCGACAAAAACTTTTCCGCAGTCGCCAAACGAGGCATTCAATTTTCTGAATCTGGACCTCTACGCGCAGGACACCTGGAAGGTCACCCGGACGTTTACCTGGACTTTCGGCGTCCGCGACACGCTCAATTCGAACCCGCTGAATCCGCACGACCAGATCGCGCGCCTGCGCGGCTCGTTTGCTTCTATTTCGCACGACGTGAACCAGCCGCTCAATTCCGCGATTCAGACCGGACTCGGCAATGTATTTTCGTCCACGCCGCTTGCGATTTTGCAGCCGAGGACGGCGATCGCCTGGCAATTCGAGCCGAAGTCCGTGCTGCGTGCGGGGTTTGGAATTTTCAGCGATATTTTGCCAGGTAGCGTTGCGGATTTCGTCGGAGTCAATCCGCCTTACGTGAAAACATTTGAGGGCGGTCTGCTAGGTACCGTCGGCGGCACGGCAATCGCGCCGGGAGTTCCGGGTAGCGCGGTGGATGCCACGGTCGCGGCGAATCAAACTTTTACTGCGGGGTTCCCGCAGGGACAGCTCTCGTGCGCAGCGGCGGGAGCAAATCCCGCCACTTGTCTCCCGCCCGTAGCCATCGCAGCGGTGCCCGATGGAAAGCTTCATGCGCCGTATTTCATGGAGTGGAGCCTGGGCCTCGAGCATGAACTGAGAAGCAACGGAAGCATTCGCGCGCAGTACGTCGGCACGCGCGCGGTGAATCAACCTTATCTTACGCAGGTGAACGGCTATCAGACGGTCTGCGACGGATGCTTCGCGCCATTCCCGTACGGCCAATCCACGGACCCGCGATTCGGCGCCGTGACCCAATTTTCGACGGGAGCGAACAGCCACTACCACGGATTGCAGATGACGGCGATGAAACGAGTGGGACACGGCCTGATGGGACAGATCAATTACACCTGGAGCCGTTGCATGGATACCGTCTCGAATGGCGGATTCCTGCAATTTTCGGCAGGAGGAATTCTCTCGCCGCTGCCGGGAGATTTAGCGCGGGATTACGGCCCGTGCGACTACGACATCCGCAACAACCTGAACGCGCAGTACGTGTATCAATTGCCGGTGAAGGTGCGCAACCGCACACTCGGCTACGCGCTGAACGGATGGCAGATCTCCGGCACGGTGTTCTGGCACAGCGGGATTCCTTTCTCGGTGCTGAGCACGCCGTATTCCGCGAATGGAGACGGCATCGTGAACGGCAGCGGTCCGCAATTCGCAAGCGCGGTTCCGGGCGCGCCGCTTTACGCGCACAGCGCGATTTCAGGAGTTACGCAACCCGGCACCGTGCAGTGGCTGAATCCAAATGCGTTTCTCTCGACCGTTGACCCGAGCACCAGTGCATGCGCGGGAGGCGATAGCGTGCCGAACTGCCAATTCGGGAGTCTCGGACGCAATGCCTTGCGAGGGCCGGATTTTGCGTGGAGCGATTTCTATCTGACGAAAACATTCGCATTGACCGAGCATGTGACGCTGCGGTTCGACGCGCAATTCTTCAACCTCTTTAACCATCCGAATTTTGGACTTCCCAGCATGGTGCTGGCCGGCATTCCCGGAAAGCCCGCCACGCAAACCGGTTTCGGCGCGCTCACTTACACCACTTCTCCGCCAACCGGCCTGCTGGGCGTGGGCCTGGGCGGCGACAGCACTCCAAGGATGATCGCATTTCAATCACGCATCGAGTTCTAATCCGCGCGGAAAAGACTTTCGCGCATCCTCTTGATTGACGGGCGCAATTCGGTTAGCTTTGCACAGCGCAGCGAGGGACATGTGAATATCGGGATCCGCAAAGCGGGCAACGCGACGATCTTGGACCTGGACGGGCCGCTCAAGCTCGGTGACGCCGAAGAGGCATTCCGCAATCAGGTGCAGCAGTTGCTGGACAACGGTACCACGCACATCGCCGTAAACCTGGCGGGAGTTACTGAATTGGACAGTTCGGGAATTGGCGCGCTGGTGCGGGCATTTACCACGTTGAAGCGAGCCGGCGGCAAGGCCACATATTTCGCGGCGAATAAGCGCGTGATGATGCTGCTGAAAATGGTGCGTTTGGATTCGATTTTGGATTTGGCGGAAGATGAAGCCGCCGCGCTCGCGCGAATCTAGAGCGGCGCACCCCCCAGTGGTCTGTTTCCCCGAAATCTTAGCGGCGGTCCAGGGCTGGATGGCGAACATCGCGTCCGGCGACGAAGTAGATCACGTCTTCGGCGATGTTGGTGGCGTGGTCGCCGATGCGCTCGAGGTTCTTGGCCACCAGGATCAGCTCGAACGCCGCAAAGACCTGCGCGGAATCTTCCATCATGTAGGTAAGCAGCTCGCGGAAAAGTTGATCGCGCAAGCGGTCCACTTGGTCATCGCGGCGCAGCACGCTTTGCGCCAGATCCTGATCGCCGCGTACCAGCGCGTTCAGGCTATCGCGCACCATGGCTTCGGCCAGCTCGCTCATGCGCGGGAGGTCCACGTAAGGCTTCACCTGCGGGTGGCGCAAAATGCGCGTCGCGGATTGCGCGATGTTCACGGCCTGATCGCCGATCCGCTCCAGGTCGCCATTAATCCGCGAGACGGCGAGTAGAAACCGCAAGTCGGCAGCCATCGGCTGCTGCAGGGCGAGCAGGCGCTGTACGCGCTCGTCAATCTCGATCTGCATCTCATTGATGGCGTCTTCCTCGGAGAGCACAGTTTCCGCGAGGTGTTCTTCGGCGTCCAGCACGGCGTGCACCGCTTGATGGACCGCGCGCTCGGCGAGGCTCCCCATCCACAGCAGCCGCTGCTTCAGCTCTTCCAGGTCGTGTACAAAATGTCGTTCCATGGCTCCTCAGTTCTCCGCGCCACTGCAGCGCCGTCGCGCCTAATCGTCCCGCGTCTCATCCGAAGCGGCCGGTGATGTACGCTTCTGTACGGGGGTCCTTCGGCGTAGTAAATAGCTTGGAAGTCTCGCTGTGCTCGATCAGCTTGCCATCGAGCATAAACGCCGTGAAATCGCTGGCGCGGGCCGCTTGCTGCATATTGTGCGTCACAATCGCCATGGTGCAGCTATCTTTTAACTGGAACATCAGCTCTTCAATCTTCGCGGTAGTCACCGGATCGAGCGCCGAGCAAGGCTCATCGAGCAGGAGCACCTCCGGATCCACGGCCAACGCGCGAGCGATGCACAGACGCTGCTGCTGGCCGCCGGAAAGAGCAAACGCCGATTTCTTGAGGTAGTCTTTCACTTCTTCCCACAACGCCGCGCGACGCAAACTCTTTTCCACGAGATCGTCGAGCCGACCTTTGAATCCATTGATCCGCAAACCGTAGGCCACGTTGTCGTAAATGGATTTCGGAAAAGGATTGGGCCGCTGGAAAACCATCCCGACGCGGCGCCGCAAGCCCACCACATCCATTTTCAGAATGTCCTGACCGTCGAGCAGCACGGACCCTTCGACCCGCGTATTGCGGATCGTCTCGTTCATACGATTCAGTGTGCGTAAGAATGTGGACTTACCGCAACCCGAAGGTCCGATAAGCGCGGTAATGCGATTTGTTGGAATGCTCAGATTTAAGCCAAAGACAGCCTGCTTCGGGCCATAGAAAAAATTCAGGTCCGAAATTTTCAGGCGCAGCGACTGCTCGGTCGTTGGTGACGTCGTTTTTTCCATAGGCGCTGGATCTCTCAGTGCTCTTGCTGATAGCGCGGATTGAGGTGCACCACTCACGATTGCATCCCTGCCTTTTGTTAGACCGCTTTGGTGCGCGCCAGTATAAACCGCGCGCCCAAATTAGATACAAGAACTAGCCCCAAAAGAACCAGCCCCGCGGCCCAGGCTTGGCGGTGCCAGTCGTCGTACGGCGCAATCGCGTAGGTATAAATCATCACCGGCAATGAGGCGATAGGTTGGCCCCACCCCTGGCTCCAAAATCGATTGCTGAATGCAGTGAACAGCAAAGGGGCCGTCTCGCCCGCTACGCGCGCCAGAGACAACAGCATGCCCGTGAGAATGCCTCCGCTAGCCGCTGGAAGCACCACGGTAGCAATCGTCTTCCATTTGCTGGCGCCCAACGCCATCGCCGCCTCGCGCATGTTTCCCGGCACAGCGCGGAGAAACTCCTCGGTGCTGCGAACCGTGATGGGAATTACCATGACGGCCAGGGCCACGCCGCCAGCCAGCGTCGAGAAGTGCTTCACCGGCAGGACCACCAGCGAGTACGCGAAGATGCCGATCACGATCGAAGGCACGCCGTTGAGCAAGTCCGTGGTGTAGCGAATGACGAACGAGAAAGTCTTGCCCCCAAATTCCGCGAGATAGACTCCGGCCATAAGACCGACCGGCAATCCCATGATCGCCGCCAAAAAAAGCAGCTTCAGGCTGCCCACAATGGCGTTGGCCATGCCGCCGCCCGTCTCGCCCACCGGTTTGGGAAGTTGAGTAAAGAAGTTGAGGTTGAGCGACGCGCCGCCATTCCAAATCAGGTAGCCAAGAATGAGAAATAGGACAGAAACCACACCGAAGGCGGCGACTCCCGTGAGAGTCAGCATGACGTTATTGACCGCTTTGCGCCAGAGCAAGCGAGCGCCGCTCATGCCGGGCGGCCTCCCCCGCGTTCGGTGGCGACGATCAGGATGCGCGCCAGGCCGTTGAGGATAAACGTCATCAAGAAGAGCACCAGCCCCAATTCAATCAACGAGCTGAGGTACAAATCCCCGGTGGCTTCGGTGAATTCGTTGGCGATTACCGAGGCGATGGTATAGCCCGGAGCAAACAAGGACGCCGAAATTTTCGGGTCGTTGCCGATCACCATCGTCACCGCCATCGTTTCGCCCAGAGCGCGCGCCAGCGCCAGAAACACGGAGCCCATAATTCCGGTCCGGGCCCACGGCACCACCGCCTGCCAGGTGGACTCCCAGCGCGTCGCGCCCAACGCCATGGCGGCCTCGCGCTGTTCGCGCGGCACAGTGAGCAACACTTCGCGCGACACTGAAATGATGAATGGAACGACCATGATGGCCAGAACGATTCCAGCGGTGAGAAAACCGACCCCGTAATTCGGGCCTGAAAATAGCGGCGTAAACCCCAGCACGCTCTTAATCGCGGGCCCGAGCGTCGTGCGCATGAGCGGCACAACAATGAAGATTCCCAGCAATCCGTAAATGACGCTGGGCACGGCGGCCAGCAAATCAATCAGAAACGAGATGGCGTCGCTGATCTTTCGCGGGGCGAGCTCGGAAAGGAAAATCGCGGCGGCCAGGCCCAAAGGCACGGCAATCACCAGCGCGATCGCCGAAGTTACCAGGGTGCCGTATATGAACGGAGCCGCGCCGAAGTTGTCAAAAATGGGATCCCAGGTGCGCGTCCAGAAAAACATCCAGCCGAACTTGGCGCGCGAAAGTTGCGACGTCCTCCATAACTCAATTACGAGCAACGAGGTGATAAGCAGAATGCTTGCGGCAAAAACGAGCGTGATCAGGTGGGCGATTTCGTCGCCTCCCCGCAACTTATGAACAAACGCACGAAGTCCCGATTTGGGCGGGACTTCGTGCGCGATGGTAGTGGAAGTGGCCGACATTAGAGACTATTGGATCAGCGAAATGGCTTTCATTTCCTTTGCGACAACGGCTTTTGGAAGCTGCGCGTAGGTCAAACCCTCGTTGTACTTCTGGCCATCCACGAGCATCCACTTCAGAAAGCCCTTGATTGCATCCCGCTTGGTGGTATCCGAAATGTGCTCGGGAATCAATAGCCAAGTGAAGCTGGAAACGGGATACGAGGTTGCACCCGGTGCATTGGTGATCGAAACGCGAAAGTCTGCCGGCATATCCTTGGCAGCGCCAGCGGCAGCCGCAGTGACGCCGGCGAGATCGGCCTTGACGAATTTACCGTCGGCATTTTGCACCTTGCCGAAGCTGATGTTGTTTTGCGCCGCATAAACCAGCTCGATGTAGCCGATCGCGTCGGGCGTTTGCTTCACCAAACCAGAGACGCCTTCGTTGCCCTTGCCGCCCAAGCCCACAGGCCAGTTCACGGAGGTGCCTTTGCCAACTTTGTTCTTCCACTCTTCGCTCACCTTAGAGAGAAAATCGGTCCAGATATAAGTGGTGCCGCTGCCGTCAGAGCGGTGTACAACGACGATATCGGCGCTGGGCAGGTTCACGCCCGGATTGACCTTGGTGAGCTCCGGATCGTTCCACTTCGTAATCTTGCCTAGGAAAATGTCCGCGAGAGCTTTCTGCGTGAAGTTCAGTTCCGTGCTGACACCCGGAATGTTGTAACTCGGCACGTCCGCGCCCAAAACGGTGGGGAAGTGCAGGATCTTGAACTTGGATTGCGCCAGTTGTTCATCGCTCATGGGGCCGTCCGACGCGCCAAAATCAACCGTGCCGGCCTGCAATTGGCGAATCCCGCCGCCAGATCCGATGGACTGATAATTGATCTGAATATTAGGATGTGCCGTGTGATAAACGTCAAACCATTTCGAATAGATCGGATAGGGGAACGTAGCACCAGCGGCGTTCAGCAGCACAGTTCCCGCATCTGCTGCCACCAGCGCGGCAGCGCCGAGCAAGAGCGACACAACCAGCATGATTTTTTTCATTTTATCGGATTCTCCTCCATATCATTTTTTGACTGCAATGTTACTGACGTGTTACATCGGCGCGAATTGGGAGTGAAATAACCGCTCGCGAAAAAGAGGGGTGGAGGCGCAGCCCCGGGGGTGTGGACGAGCTGCGCCTCGCGAGTGGGAGGTACTTGGTGCGTTGCTTCCCGCGCAAATGCTGCAGCGCAGGAACTTGTCAGGGCTCGTTACCGCGCTGACCCCGGCGCGGGAGCTCCGTAAATTTGGCCTTCTACTTCCGCCCCTGAATCACACTAAAGCGAGTTCACTTTAGGCTCGGGAATTGAATCCCCGATGAGCAGAACATGAAATAACTATTACAACGTACCCGCCGCGCTGGCGCTCTCGGCGTTAATCTCCATTTGCTTGGCGCGCCCGTGACGGACTTCCAGGCCGCGCACCCAGAACAAAATATCCTCGGCGATGTTGGTCGCGTGGTCGGCAATCCTCTCCAGATGGCGCGACGCCAGCACGTAGTGCAGGTTGGGTGCAGCCAATGCCGGATTCTGGGTCATGCCGGCGAGCAACGATTCGAACACTTGGTCGCGATATTGATCCACCACATCGTCGCTTTCCAGGACTTGCGTCGCCAAGTCAACGTTTTGATAAATCAGCGCTCCCAGGCACTTGGACACCATGGCGCGGACCGCAGTGGTCATCGGTTCCAGATCGGTAGGAATGTCCACGTCGTCCATCGCCGAAAGCGAAATGGCGCGTTCACTGAGGTTAACGGCCAGGTCGCCCATGCGTTCGAGGTCGTTATTGATCTTCAGCGTTGCGACGATCAGCCGGACGTCGGTATCGAGCAAATTTCCTTGGCGCAGCATGCGAATGGCGTGCTCGTCTATCAAAATTTCCATTTCGTTGATGCGCGGCTCGGTGAGAAACACTTCACTGGCCAGGCGCTCGTTGCGCTCCAGCAGCGCCCACAGCGCGCGGTTCACCGACGCTTCCACCGTGCGGGCCTGCGACATCAGGTAATTCACCAGCACGCTTTGAAAGATTCCTTCGCCGTTTGATTTGGCATTCGCCACTGTGTACATCCTCCCCTGCAGGCCCCGGCTGCTTAAACATTGCCGTTTACAGGATTGGCGCTGAGGGTTTCAAGAGCATAAACGGCACGTAAATATTTGAAGACAAAGGGATATGCGGGGCTTACAGATCGAGAGGGATCGAGAACGAAAACCGCGAGCCCCGCCCCACGGAACTTTCGACCCAGAGCTTGCCCCCATGGGCTTCGACGATATGCTTGGCGATGGAAAGCCCCAGGCCGGTGCCGCCCGCTTCACGCGAACGCGCGGCGTCCACGCGGTAGAAGCGCTCGAAAATGCGTTCTTGGTCGGCCAGGGGGACACCTATGCCGGTGTCGGCTACCGAGATCACCGCGTCGCGGTCGCCGGCGTCGGCGGTCACGCGAATGTGCCCTCCTTGCGGCGTGTACTGAATGGCATTATCGAGCAGATTTTGCAGCACGTCGCGCAGCAAAGTCGCATCACCGCGCACCGCGGGAAGCTTCGGCGGCACTTCGATCTCGAGAGTGATGTCTTTGCGGCTGGCTTTCAGCAGAGTGGTTTCGGCGCAGGCCTCAATCAATTCCATCAGCCCCACGGTGAAATATTCCACTTCCAGCTTTCCGGCCTCGATGCGTGCGAGTTTAAGCAGATCATTCGTGAGCCTTGCCAGGCGGATCGCATGGTTGCGGATGATTTCCAGGAAGCGCCGGTTGTTGGTGGGGTCGTCGAGCGCGCCGGCCAATAGAGTTTCCGCGAATCCCTGAATCGCGGTGAGCGGCGTTTTGAATTCATGAGAGACGTTCGCGACGAAATCCTGCCGCACGCGCTCCAGGCGCCGCAGCTCAGTGACGTCATGCAGCACCACGACCGCGCCGGAAGGCTTTTCCGTCGGCCCCCGCTCCGTCGCCGAAGCTTCCAGCGCTTTCACGGGAGCGGCCGTCGCGGAAAAACTTTGCGTTTGGGTGATCCCCATGACGATATTGCTCTGTAGTCCTTCCTCGCCGCGCAGCGCTTTGCGAATCAGCGCCAGCAATTCGGAATTGCGGACGATTTCGATAAGCGCGCGGCCTTCGGCGCTTGCGCCGCTCACGTTGAAAATTTCCGAGAACGCGCGATTGTAAAAAACCAGCCGCTCTTGAGCGTCAATCACGGCTACACCTTCCACCATGCTGCGCAAGATCGCGCCGGAGCGATTGCGCTCGCCGCTGAGCAGGCGAATTTCGCGATCGAGGCGCTCCGCCGTTTGATTCATGCTGTCCGCCAGGTCCGAAAGCTCGTCGCGCGGCCCTTCGCGCAAAACGGGACGGAAGTCGCCTTCCGCGATGCGCTGCGAAAAAAGCTTCAGCCGGTCTACGCGCGCCGCAAACATCCGCGCAAAAGCCAGGGAAACGATCACGCCGGCGATCAACATCAAGAGGGTGGAGGTGAGCAGCCGTTGCTGAAGCTCAACTACCGAGAGATCCACCACCGATAGCGGCAGCGCGAGGCGAATTACGATCGGAGGATTTCCGGGTAGTTGATAGCGCTCCGCGCGGTACACCAATTCGCGATTCAGCGTCACGCTGCGATGCACGGAATGCCCCGAGCCAGTCGCCAAAGCGTCCTGAAACTCGGGACGATTCGCGTGGTTTTCCATTTTTTCCGAATCCGCGACGGAATCGGTGAGCACGCGGCCGCCGCTGTCAATAATCGTGACGCGCGCGCCGCTTTGCGCCACGCGCGCAGTCCAATTGCGCAGAGTTGCATCGTCGGCAGAACTCGGAGGATCTGCGAGGGCGAGTTTCAGCAGCGAACCGAGCGCGTCGTTCGCGGAGCGAATGGCCTGCGCCCGAACTACGCGGACGGAATAGAGATCCACAACGAGCAGAACTACCAGGAGCAGGGCGGCGTAGGTAAGCCCGAGCTTCCAGAACAGTCTAGCTTGCACGGGTTTCGAAAAGGTATCCCGCGCCGCGTATGGTTTTCATGAAGGCAGGGTGTTGCGGATCGGTTTCGATTTTTTCGCGCAGCCGCCGGACGTACACATCCACGCTCCGCGGCGTGACAAAGCGTTCAGTGCCCCAAACCGCGTCGAGCAATTGGTCGCGGGTGAAAACGCGATTGGGCCGCGCCGCCAGAAAATACAGCAAGCGGAATTCGAGAGTGCTCATGGGCACCGGCTTGCCGGTGCGCGTCACTCGATACGCCGCTGGATCAATTCGCAGCGCGCCGACTTCGATCGGTTTTTCACTGGGCGTCCCGGGTTCCGCGCGGCGCAGCAAAGCCTTCACCCGCGCCGCAAGTTCCCGCGGGCTGAAGGGTTTGGTGACGTAATCATCGGCGCCGAGCTCGAGGCCCACCACGCGGTCCGCTTCTTCACCTTTGGCGGTAAGGATCAGGATCGGGATGCGGTTCAGGCTCACATCCTTGCGCACTTCCTTGCAAATTTCGAGACCCGAAAGCTTGGGCAGCATGAGATCGAGCACCAAAAGATCAGGCGCCGCTTTGCGGATTTGCGCGAGGCCCGTGGCGCCGTCGCCGCTGGACGCTACCTGATAGCCGTCCTTTTCCAGGTTATAGCGCACCAGCTCGACAATGTCTTTATCGTCTTCAATTACCAGGACACGTTTCATCTATTTTCTTCTCGGGGAATCGCACACAACATACGGGAAACAGGGCCTAGGAAGCAAGGCGTTGGGCGTCCGTGCAGATTTTTTAACACCCCGTTAATACCGTGTCACAGCGGTACGCTGCGTTCCAGTTGAAACATGATTCCGCTTTCGGTCCGATTTGGCCACCGAAAGCAACGCGGCAGCCTATTGATTACAAATCGGTTGCCTGAATTTTCGCCACGCGGATTTGGCCCCCATTCTGCACGGTCCTCCGTTACTCATCCCGCAAAGGATTCGCTCAGTGTTCGCGGACTTGGGTGGCGCCGGAAGACCGGCCGGAGGCAAACATGGACGCGTCTGAGGCTCGCCAATTGGACCCAGGGCGCCGCAGCGTGGAATCACGCGATTTTGAGGCGGGGCTGCGGCGGAAGATTGTGGGGCAGGACGAAGCGGTGCAGGCGGTGGTGGATCTATACCAGGTATTTCGAGCCGGCTTGAATTCGCCCGGACGGCCGGTGGGGAATTTGTTGTTCCTCGGGCCGACCGGAGCGGGGAAGACGCGGGTAGTGGAAGCGACGGCGGAAGTGCTGTTTGGCGATCCGCGCGCGGTGATCAAGGTGGATTGCGCGGAATTTCAGCACTCGCACGAGATTGCGAAATTGATTGGCTCGCCTCCGGGATATTTGGGGCACCGCGAGACGCATCCTCTGATCACGCAGGAGGCGCTCGCGCAGTATCACACCGAGAAATTGAAGATTTCAGTTTTTGCTCTTTGACGAAATCGAAAAAGCCAGCGACGCGTTGTGGCAATTGCTGCTGGGGATTTTGGACAAGGCCACGCTCACACTAGGCGACAACCGCAGGGTAGACCTGTCGCAGACGATGATTTTCATGACGTCGAACCTGGGCGGCGTGGAAATCACCGAACTGATGACGGGCGGAATGGGTTTTGCTCCGGTGCAGCGTGCGGACACGGTGGTGCGTCTGGACGAGAAGGTGGAGAAGACGGCGGCGGAAGCAGCCAAGCGGAAGTTCGCGCCGGAATTCATGAACCGGATCGACAAGACGGTGGTGTTTCATCCGTTGCGCAGCGAACAACTGGAACAGATTCTGGAGATTGAGCTCGGGATGGTGCAGCAGCGCGTACTGGAAACCGCGAAAGGCCGCTTCCTATTTCGTGTGACGCAGCCGGCGCGCGATTTTCTGTTGCGCGAAGGCACGGACATGAAGTACGGGGCGCGTCATTTGAAGCGCGCGATCGAACGGCACGTGGTGTATCCGCTGGCGAGTTTGCTGGCGACCGAGCAAGTGTCGCTCGGCGACGTGATCTCGATTGACTGGCACAGCGGCGAGATGGGCTTAACGTTCTTGAAAGAAGCCGAAGGCGCGCTGGTACCGATGGTGCAACCGCCGGCCGAAAGGCTCGCCGACGCTGCGGCCGCGGCGAGTTCCGATGGTCGCGCGATTCATACGCATTCGGCGCATGCGCTTACCGAGCGCTTTCCCGTGCGGCCTACTCGCTGAGCAGTTCCTCGGCCGAAGCCATCTTCTTGATTGGGAGATTGCTCGAAACGGTTTCGTACAAGAGGATTCTCTTGTTTGCAATTCGCGCCAGGATTGCATGGATCGAACGCAGCACTTTGTTCGCTGCCGCGTGGAATTGTGTGCGGCGCTCCCCTGCGTGCGAAGGCGCGATCACAGAATCCTCTAATCCAGTTCCCTCGCAACAGGTGCTCGCGTGAAGGACGAGGCGCACGCGCCGCACAGTGCACGAATTCCACAGCCCTCGGCACTTCCAGGCGCACCGAGCTTCCTCGCGCGCATCCCGCTAATATGGAATCCCTGGCGCGTTGGGCCGGCGATACTTTTTGCGGCCCTTTATCTCCTGCTCGATCGTGTGACGGTGTTTTTTCAGATGTGGGCAGGAGTCAGCGCGTGGTATCCGCCCGTTGGTCTGGAGCTTGCCCTGCTCGTTGGCTTCGGGCTTTCCTATGCTCCGCTCATGTTCGTCGCGGGCGTTGTGGCAACAATGCTGAACTACCACCAATCGCCGCACACTTTGGCGTTTTGGGCGGTCAATCTCGCGGTTGTCTGCGGATATTCAGCGACCGCCGCGATCTTACGGCGGATTCTGAGATCCGAATCACCGTTCCAGCGATTGAGTGACGTTTTCCGGTACTTATGCGTGGCCATGGGCGGGGCGGTCTGCGTGGCTGCGGTAGGCGCCTCTACCTTGACGTGGGATGGCTCCATTCGTCCCGTCGACTATCCAAGAGCGGCGCTGAACTGGTGTATCGGCGATTGCGTGGCGCTGGTGTGCCTCACTCCGTTTCTTTTGTTCCACCTAATGCCATGGCTGCATGAACGCGCGGAGCTCTACGCACACCCATCGCATCGTGCCAATCCCTCGCCTTCCACGACCCCGACGGGCTCCAAGCGGGCGCGCGGCGTGGCGGAGACGCTCGCGCAGGCTGGCAGTGTCGGGTTGGCCCTCTTCATCGTCTTCGGCTCGAACCTCGCGCAGAGCTACGAACTGTTCTATTTGTTTTTTCTGCCGATTATCTGGATTGCAGTCCGTCGCGGCATGGAGGGCGCCACCGGCGCCGTTCTCGCGCTCAATCTCGGTTCGATGCTCATGCTGAGGATTTATCCGGAGGATCTGCACCGCTTGGGCATGCTGCAATTTCTGATGCTGATCGTTTCGCTGACCGGATTGTGCCTGGGAACGCTGATCACCGAGCGGGAACAAAGCGAGCAAGAACTGCGCGTGAGCGAGGCGCGTCTGCAAGCCATGGTGGGCGCGATTGACGAGATCGTATTCGAGTTCGACGGCTACGGAATTTTTCGCAATGTGTGGGCCTCGAGCGAGGCTGCCTTGGCACAGCCCAAGGAGAGGCTGCTAGGCACGAGCATCGGAGAATTCCTGGGCGCGGAAGTCGGCCAGCCGTTTACGGAAACCTTCCGGCGAGTCATGTCCACCGGGCACGGCGAAAGCGTGGAATATTCCATCGCGATTCACTCTCAGTTGCATTGGTTCCTCGCGCGCGTCAGCCCGGTGCGTTCACGCGACGGCGTTTCACGCACCGTATGCATGACTTCGCGCGACATCACCGCGCGAAAACAGGCTGAAGACGATCTGCGCCGCGCCAAAGAGGCCGCCGAAGCCGCCAGCCAGGCCAAGAGCGAATTCCTCGCGAACATCAGCCACGAATTCCGCACTCCCATGAACGGCATCATCGGCATGACGGACCTGGTCTTGGACACGGAAGTGAACGCCGAACAACGCGAATACCTCGGGATGGTGAAAACCTCCGCGGACTCCCTGCTGGGCTTGCTGAGCGACATTCTGGATTTCTCGAAAGTCGAGGCCGGAAAACTGGAAATCGTTCAGGAAGAATTTGCTCTAGCCCTCAGCCTTGCCGAGACTCTGCAACTGATGCGTTTTCGCGCGCTGCAGAAGGGCGTTGCGCTCAGCTGGGAAGTGGATTCCGGCGTTCCGGAAAAAATTATTGGCGACCCGTTGCGCTTGCGGCAGATCCTCGTGAATCTCGTCGGCAACGCCGTCAAGTTCACCGAGCGCGGAGAAATATCCGTGCATGTGGATGCCCGCGAACAAGCCGCTGGCAGCGCGGTGCTTCATTTTCGCGTGCAGGACACCGGGATCGGCATTCCCAAAGAGAAGCAGGCCATGATTTTCGACGCCTTCACGCAAGCGGATAGCTCCACCACCCGCCAGTACGGCGGAACGGGACTGGGTCTGGCAATCACCACGCGCCTGGTCGGCTTGATGCACGGGAAACTTTGGCTCGAAAGCGAATGGGGACACGGCAGCACATTTCATTTCACGGCAACGTTCGGCGTGGTGCAGCGCGAATCCGCCCTGCTCACGCGCCACTAAAACAGCGAGGGCGCACGATGACTGAAACGCTCAACACCAAAAAAAGAATTTTGATCGCGGAGGACGACCCCGTTTCCCGCCGCCTGCTGGAAGTTTTTCTGGTCAAATGGGGCTTCGACGTAGCGATCGCCACCACCGGCACCGAGGCGCTCCAATTGCTCGATCGCATGGACGCGCCGCGCCTGGCCATTCTCGATTGGATGATGCCCGGCATGGAGGGCACGCAGGTCTGCCAGAAGCTGCGCGAATCGAAGGAGCGGCCGTACGTCTATGTGCTGTTGCTCACCGGGCGGTCGCAGAAAGAAGATTTGCTCGCAGGCCTGGAGTCCGGCGCGGACGATTATTTGACCAAGCCGTTCGACGCGCAAGAGTTGCGCGCCCGCCTGCACGTCGGCCAGCGCATCCTGGATTTGCAGGACAAACTGATCGCTGCCGGGGAAGAATTGCTCTTTCGCGCGACGCACGACAGCCTGACGGGTGTTGCCAACCGTGGCGTGATACTCGATACCTTGCGCCGCGAGCGCGCTCGGCAGGTTCGCGAGGGAGGCTCGTTCGCCATCGTCATGGCCGATCTCGACCACTTCAAGTACGTGAACGATACCTACGGTCACCAGGCGGGCGATTCCGTCCTGCGCGAAGCCACGCGGCGTATGATGGTATCCGTGCGGCCCTACGATACCGTCGGCCGCTATGGCGGCGAGGAATTTCTGATTGTCGTGCCTTCCTCGGACGCCATGGGCGCTCTCGGACTTTCCGAACGAATCCGCCGCGCCATCTCGGCGGAGCCCGTTGCCGCGGATTCCGTTCCCATCGCGATCACGGCGAGCTTCGGCATCGCCGCCAGCACTCCGGGACGCCCGCTCGATCCGCAGGAAATGCTGCGGCTGGCGGATAACGCGCTGTATCGCGCCAAGGACCATGGGCGAAATCGTTGCGAGTTGGCCGCCCCGCAGGACCTGACAACCACCTCGCCCGTGCCGGCAGAAGCGGCAGTGCGCAAGATCGTGCCACGGTAGAGAAATCTCTTGCGCGGCGCGGCCCAAAGAGGCCGAAATTGCCGAGGGAATTGCGCGTGTGGACGAACGGCCTGGCGCAGGCTCATGATGTTCGGTACATGGACCGCGAGAACCTCTTCGTCTACACATCGAGGATTGCAGCCTCCGCCGAGCGAGTGTTCCGCTGGCATGCTGAGCCTGGCGCGCTCGCACGGCTCACGCCGCCGTGGGAGAAAATGGAAGTTGTAGAGCCGGCGCCGGGAATTCGCAATGGCGACGGTGGCGTATTGCGCGTGCATCTCGGTCCGATTCCCGTGCTTTGGAAATTCGAGCACAGCGATTACCAGGAAGGGCGGCAGTTCCGCGACGTGCAGACGGCTGGACCATTCCGCCGGTGGCAGCACACGCACCTATTTATTCCGGATGGCTCCGCCGCGTGCCGCCTCGAAGACCGTATCGTCTACCAGCTCCCGTTTGGCTGGTTGGGAAATTTGTTAGGCGGCCGGATGGTTCGCGGGAAGCTGCAGCGGACCTTCGAATATCGGCACCGCGTCACCGCCGAGGCGCTGTGTGCAAGCGGCCAAGAAATGCGCAGTGGCAAAGATCGCGGAGACGATGAAAGTTAGACTTCCGGCTCGAACTGCGAGCCATCGCACACAGCGCGGGTGGTACCCATCGCCTATCGTACGAGCAACGCCCTTGATATTGAGCAGAAGGCAATTAGTAGCGTCGCGCCGGCAATCCATACGACACCGTATGGTGGAAGCGTGTTACGTTTCACGCGCGAATTCGCAATCCCATTCCGCGCTTGCGCAAATTTGGTGTACATTCTAGAGAGAAGCGAACCGCGCCGAGACTATGCAGACGCTTCGAGAGGTCCGGTAATGAATCCGACCAAGCCAGGATCGCTGGTTAGCAATGACGCACCTTCCGCGAGCACGCAACGCGACACCTTAACTGTGATTGACAATCGCACCGGCCGCCAGTTTGAACTCCCTATCAAGAACGACACGATTCGTGCTCTCGACCTGCGGCCCATCAAAGTCCACGACGACGATTTCGGCATGATGGGTTACGACCCCGCCTTCACCAACACCGCTTCGTGCTCCAGCAAGATCACTTATATTGACGGCGACAAAGGGATTCTGCGCTACCGCGGCTACTCAATCGAAGAGTTGGCTGAAAAAAGCACCTTCGTCGAAACGGCCTACCTGATTCTCTACGGCGAACTGCCCACGAAGTCGCAACTCGCGGATTGGACCTACCACATCACGCATCACACCTTCATCCACGAGAGCATCAAGAAATTCATCGATGGATTTCATTACGACGCCCATCCGATGGGTATGCTGATTTCCACCGTCGCCGCCCTTTCCACCTTTTATCCCGACGCGAAAGACATCTTCAATCCCGATTCACGCCGCAAGCAGACCTATCGCTTGATCGGCAAGATGCCCACGCTCGCGGCGTTCGCGTACCGGCACACGTTGGGGATGCCCTTCGTGTATCCGGATAACGATCTCACTTACTGCGGCAATTTCCTGAACATGCTGTTCCGCACCACGGAATTGAAATACCGTCCGAACCCGACGCTCGAGCGCGCGCTCGATGTTCTTTTTATTCTGCATGCGGATCACGAACAGAATTGCTCTTCCACCGCGATGCGCACGGTGGGCAGCTCGCATGTGGATCCGTATTCCGCCACGGCCGCCGCCACCGCCGCGCTCTATGGCCCGCTGCATGGCGGCGCCAATGAAGCCGTCCTCCGCATGCTGCTGGAAATCGGCTCGGTGAATAACATTCCGGCGTACATCAAGAGCGTGAAAGCCGGCGAAAAATTGCTGATGGGCTTCGGGCATCGCGTTTACAAGAATTACGACCCGCGCGCCCGCATCGTGAAGCACATCGCCTACGAAGTGTTCGACGTGATGGGGAAAAATCCGCTGATCGAAATCGCTCTGGAATGCGAGCGCATCGCGCTGGAAGACGAGTACTTCGTAAAGCGCAAGCTCTATCCGAACGTGGACTTCTATACCGGCCTGATCTACCAATCCATGGGCTTCCCGGTGACCATGTTCCCGGTGCTTTTTGCAATTCCGCGCACTTCCGGATGGATCGCGCAATGGGAAGAAATGCTGCTCGATCCCGAGCAAAAAATTTCCCGTCCCCGCCAGGTATATCTTGGCTATAACCTTCGCAACTACGTCTCCTTGGATAACCGCAAGTAGCTGATGCGGCCCGCCTACAGCGGAAAAGTGATTGCATCCAGGGTGATTCTCTGGCAAAACACTCTAATCCCTGCGGGGGGTCAACCCTGATGGACATTTCCACGCGCCAGTCCGGTGTAGCCACGATTGTGGACGTCATCGGCGACATCACTCTTTACAATTCGCCGCAAGTCCGCAAAGTGCTCCTGGACCTTTTGAAGACCAAGAAAGCGCCGCGGGTGATCGTGAACTTGGAGAAAGTACGGTACATAGACAGCGCCGGGGTGGCGTCGCTCGTTGAGGGGCTCAAAGTCTCGCGAGACCTGAAGAGCACCTTCGCGCTCTTCGGGCTCAGCCGCACCGCCCGCGAAGTTCTCGAATTAACTCGGCTGATTAAGGTTTTTGAGGTATATAACACCGAGGAAGAAGCGTTGCGCGGCGGCAGCACGAACGTAGCTCCCGCCCGTTAACATGAAAGCCAAATTTCCGGGCGGTTTCATCTCGAGTTCCATCTGAAGATTTCACCCGTCCGGAATCACAGATGCCATTCACAGACAGCATTGGCGCGGCCACCATCGATGGACTTGCATATTTGGGCGGCTTGGCGCGTTTGTCCGGCGGCGCCGCGCGAGCCGTCTTCATAGCGCCTTTTCAAGGAAAGAAATTCCATCTTTCCCGCGCCATCCATCAGGCCATGTCCGTCGGCGTGGAAGCCCTCCCGATTACTTCCCTGATTTCCTTCTTTATCGGCACGATCCTCGCGCTGAATGCCGCGTACGAGTTGCGCAAATTCGGCGCGATGCACCTCGTCGCCAGCGCCGTCGCCGTTTCCATGACGCGCGAGCTGGGCCCGCTGATGACCGCCGTGGTGGTGATTGGCCGTTCGGGCTCGGCGTTCGCCGCCGAAATCGGCACGATGAAGGTGAACGAAGAAATTGACGCCATGGAGACAATGGCGCTCGAGCCCATCCATTTTCTCGTGGCTCCGAAATTTCTCGCGATGATCCTGATGGTCCCTTGCCTTACGTGTTGGGCCGATTTTATGGGTGTGCTGGGCGGAGGCTTGTTCGGCGTCGCCACCGCAGGCTTCACTTGGGGCAGCTACATTCAAGCCACGCTGGACGCGCTCACCAAGACTGACATCATCAACGGCCTCATCAAAGCCCTCATGTTCGGGCTGGTGATCACGGCGGTGGGCTGCCAGGAGGGGTTTTCCACTGGCCTCGGCTCCGAGCAAGTGGGCCGCTCCACCACTTCGGCGGTAGTGAAGTCCATTTTCTTGGTGGTGATGGTGGATTTGATCTTCACCACGATTTTTTACATCACTGCGCCACGGTAAATTTTCATGGCCTCATCGCTAACTCCCAAACCGACTCCGCCGGCAGCCACCAGCGGTGCCGCGATTTCGGTGCGCAACCTGCGCGTGAAATACGGCGAGCGTGAGATTCTTCACGGCATCAATTTCGAAGTACCCTCCGGCGAAACCATGGTGATCCTCGGCGGGTCAGGCTCGGGCAAAAGCACGCTGCTGCGCACTCTGGTCGGCCTCGAAATCCCCAGCTCCGGTGAAATCTGGATCCAGGGAAAAGATTTCGCTTCGATCTCCGAAGACGAGCGCGACGAATTGCGCAAGAAGATGGGTATGTCGTTTCAGGGCGGCGCGCTCTTCGGCTCGATGACCGTCGGCGAGAATGTAGCGCTGCCGCTGCACGAGCATACGCGCCTGGACGAATCCACCATCGAAATCATGGTCCGCCTGAAACTCGATCAGGTGGGCCTCTCCGGTTTCGAGAATTACATGCCCGCGCAATTGAGCGGCGGAATGAAAAAGCGCGCCGCCATCGCTCGCGCGCTCGCCATGGATCCCGAAATTTTATTTTTCGATGAGCCCTCTGCGGGTTTGGATCCCATCATCGCCGCCGGCATCGACGAACTCATTCTGAAATTGAAGAAAGCGTTTCGCATCACCATCGTGGTAGTAACCCACGAACTGGCCAGCGCATTTCTGATCGCCGACCGCATGATCGTGCTGGATAAGGGCGTGATCGTGGCCAACGCCACCACCAAAGAATTGCAAGCCAGCCAGCAGCCGCGCGTGCGCCAATTTCTGGATCGTGTCCCAGAACCGGAATTGACGGGGGAAATTGACTACCTGCAGATGTTGACGGGGGATGTTCCACCGGCGCGCCAATAGTGCCGAAAAATCGGCAAATTTAGCCCGGTATCTCTAGCGGATTTAGTTTGCCGTGATATACTCCCCGGCACTTAGGTGGCGTCCCCCCGCGAGCCACCACGCGGGAATCATCGAGGGTACGGATGGAAGCGAAGCGCGAACAGGCACTCGTCGGTCTTTTTGTTTTGGTTGTGGCGGCCCTGCTGATTACCACTCTTTTCATTCTGAACGGCAGCTTCAATAAAGGCGATATTCCCTACCACGCTTACTTCAAGAATGCGGGCGGATTGGGACCGGGCACCGAAGTTCGCTACGCCGGCGGCCCTCCGGTCGGACGCGTCAGCAAAGTGCAAGTGGATCCCCATGACGCCACCCGCATGGAAGTGGACTTTTCCGCAAACCCCAACGTGCCGGTAAAAACCGACAGCACCGCGCTCATCACCAGCACCAGCCCGCTCAGCGAGAATTTTCTGGGAATCAGGCCGGGCACGAACGCCGCGCCGCGCGCTCCGCGCGATTACACTCTGAAGACCCTCGAGTACACCGGTTTTTCAGATATCGCCGACGAGCTCAACGACCTGGCGCCCAACGCCAAACAATTGATTTCGAATTTGAACGAGCGCGTCGTGGAACTGAAAGTAACGCTGAGCCGCGTGAATGACCTGCTGAACGACGAGAATCGCGCGAATATTTCGGCGAGCTTGAGCGACGTCCACGGCATGCTCAAGGAAGATCGCCCGCTGGTGCATTCCACCCTGGGCCACGTCAACGACGCCACCGAAAACTTGAAGCCGCTGATCGCCAGCTTCCAGAAGACCTCGGATCAGGCCAACGACACGCTGCTCCATCTGGACGGCATGTTGACGGAAAACCGCCCGGATATCCGCCAAGCGGTGCTCGATTTGCACACGGCGCTTAACAACGCGAACTCCGTCCTGGCATCGCTGAACGATACGGTGAACGCCAACCAGGAGAATCTCGACGAAATTATTGATAACCTGCGCCACGTCACCGACAACTTGAATGAGTTCACTGAAACGATCAAGACGCGGCCTTACACCTTGATCCGCGCGTCCGCGCCTAAAGAGCATCAGCCCGGATCGAGTTTGCCGAAGTAGCGCATGGAAGCAGTGCGCTAGAGACAACGCGGGAAGGAGCGAAGAGTGTTGAGCCGCCGCTTGCAACTTATCTCACTCGTGATGCTGGCGATCGCAGTAGCCGGATGCGGCGCCCCGCGTCCCGTGAAGTACTACGTCATAGACCCGAACTTCGCTCCCGCAACCACTCCCGCCTCCAGCGGACAATTTCCCGTCGCGTTGCTGGTCGGCCGGTTCGCCTCTTCCACTCTCTATCGCGATGACCGGCTGGTTTATGGCTCCGGGCCGGTGGAGCTTGGCACATACGAGTACGATCGCTGGGCCGAACCGCCCGTGGACATGGTGCAAAATTTGCTGATCGCTGACCTGCGCAATTCCGGCCAATTTCGCTCCGTCTCGCGCGTTTCCACCAATGTACGCGGCGATTACGTCGTCCGCGGCCATCTGATCGCGATGTACGGCGTGGATAAGCCCGATCTGGTCGCGCGCTTTACTCTCGAGCTCGAGCTTTTCGACCCTGCCACCCGCGCCATCGTTTGGACGCAAACCTATACTCATGACGAGCCGGTGCAAGCCAAGACGGTGGCGAGCGTCGTCGAGGCCATGGACCGCAACGTCCGGGCCGGTCTCGAGCAACTTTCATCCGGAATTTCGCAGTATTTTCAAAGCCATCCGCCCGCGCCAGCTCAAACCGGCAACTAGGCGTTGCAACGGTTAGCCGTCGTCCAGCTTCTTCTATACTTCGCGTTGAACTGTTTCATTTCGGTTCAGCGTAGAAGTCTTTCCTGATTCGTCCGATTACACATTAGAAGCGCTGCGTCCATTTGCGCGGGTGCCAGGGGTCTCCGCTCGCGCGTTCGCGCATGAGTCGGGCGGAAAATCGAGCGCGGCCAGGAATGTAGCGGGTCAAGCCAGCGAGGGGCTTCGATGGATTTTCTACGCCAATTATTCAGCTCCGGCGATTTCATGCCGCACGGCTACTGCTACCTGTGGAATCCGGGCTTGGTGTGGCTGCACGTTATTTCGGACTCGCTGATCGCCGTCGCCTATTTCACCATTCCCTTCATGCTGCTCTGGCTCGTCCGGAAACGCCGCGATCTTCCCTTCAACTGGATGATCGTGATGTTCGGCGTGTTTATCGTGGCCTGCGGCGCCACACACATAATGGAAATCTGGAATCTGTGGCACGCGGAATATTGGCTTGCCGGCGTGGTGAAAGCCATAACCGCGGCGGCCTCTGTGGGCACGGCAATTCTTTTGGCGCAGCTTGTCCCCAGGGCGGCGAAGCTGCCGGACGTCAACCAGTGGATTCAGGCGAATGCCGCGCTTGAGAGCGAAGTCCACGAGCGGCGCGAACTGGAAATTGACCTGCGCATTAGCGAAGCGCGGTATCGCGAGCATGCCGAGCTTCTGGATCTTACGCATGATGCGATCTTCGTCCGCAATCTCAAAAGCGAAATCATATATTGGAACCGCGCGGCTGAGTTGCTGTACGGCTGGACCGCGGAAGAGACCCGCGGAAAAATCAGCCACGACCTCCTGCAAACTGTTTTTCCACAGTCGGCGTTCAATTTGGACGCGGAGATTCTTGAAAAAGGCTTTTGGGAAGGCGAGCTGACGCATACGCGACGCGACGGCTCCAAGGCCATCGTCTCCAGCCGGCAGGCGCTCCGCACCGATGCCGATGGTAAACCCCTCTCCATCCTGGAGAGCAATCGCGACGTTACGCAACGCAAGCAAGAAGAAGACAAGTTCCGCAAGCTCCTGGAGTCCGCGCCGGATGCTATCGTCATCGTGGACTCCAGCGGGAAGATTCAACTCATCAACGCGCAAACGGAAAAGCTATTCGGTTATTCGCGCGAGGAACTCGTCGGCATGCCGGTGGAGGTGCTGGTACCGCAGCGTTTTCACGGCCAGCACGCCGGCCATCGCCAGGTCTACGCACACTCTCCCAAGCCGCGCTCGATGGGCGCAGGTCTGGAGCTCTACGGGCACCGCAAAGATGGCAGCGAATTTCCGGTCGAGATCAGCCTCAGCCCTCTGGAAACAGCCGGCGGCATTCTGATTTCCAGCGCCATTCGCGACATCACCGAGCGCAAGCACGCCGAGTCCATGTTCCGCAACCTTCTCGAGTCCGCACCGGACGCTATGGTCATTGTGGATCACTCGGGCCACATCGTTCTCACCAACGCCCAGACCGAAAAGCTTTTCGGATATCCCCGCGCGGAGCTTTTGGGCCAGCCTATCGAACTCCTGGTGCCCGAACGCTTCCGCGGAAACCATCCGGCGCACCGCAACGGGTTCTTTCACTCGCCCCGTCCGCGAGCCATGGGTGCGGGGCTCGACCTATATGGCCGCCGCAAGGACGGTTCGGAATTCCCGGTGGAAATCAGCCTCAGCCCGCTTGAAACGCCCGACGATGTTTTGATTTGCAGCGCGATCCGCGACGTCACCCAGCGTAAGGAACTGGCGGAAAATATTCGGCAACAGGAACTTCGTTTTCGGCTGCTGATTGACGCAGTGAAGGATTACGCAATCGTCAGCCTCGACCACATGGGCGTGATCACCACCTGGAATTCCGGCGCTGAGCGCCTTAAAGGCTATGCGGCGGAGGAAATCGTCGGCCAGCACGTCTCGCTTCTGTATCCTCCAGAAAACCTGGCGGACGGTAAGCTCGAGGAAGAATTGCGGGAAGCCGAGGTCTCCGGCCATGTCGAAGACCAAGGCTGGCGCGTGCGGAAAGACGGCTCTCGCTTCTGGGCCGAGGCAGTCACCACGGCCCTGCGCGATCCGGGCGGCAAGTTGGTGGGATACGTAAAAATCGACAAGGACATCACGGCGCGGCGCGAGACCGAAGAACAAATCCAAAAGCTGAATACGGAACTCAATCAGCGCGTCTTCGAACTGGGCACGGCCAACAAGGAACTGGAATCCTTCAGCTACTCCGTTTCGCATGACCTGCGTGCTCCGTTGCGGCACGTGGATGGCTTCACGCGCATCCTCAAAGAAGAATACTCCCAGGGCATTCCGGCGGACGGCGTGAAATATCTCGATCGCATCCTTGCGGCCGCCAATCACATGGGCCACCTGGTGGACGATCTCTTGAGTCTGGCGCGCATTGGCCGTCAGGAAATGAAACGGGAAAAGGCAGATATGGGAGAGCTCGTAAAGCAGGCGATTGCCGGCATCCCGCCGGAGCCCGTCGAGCGCGACATCGAATGGCGCATCGAGCCATTGCCGGAACTCTATTGCGATCCCGGACTGATCCGGTTGGTGCTCACCAATCTTCTCTCGAATGCCGCCAAATTCACGCGCAAGCAGCCGGTAGCCATTATCGAAGTCGGTTCTGGCTCCATCAACAATCTACCCACCATTTTTGTTCGCGACAATGGAGTGGGCTTCGATCCGCGCTATGCCGATAAGCTCTTCGGAGTGTTCCAGCGCCTCCATCGCCAGGAAGATTTTGAGGGAACCGGAGTCGGGCTGGCCACGGTGCAGCGCATCGTGCGCCGCCACGGCGGAGAAATCTGGGCGCAGTCCAAACCGGGTTGCGGAGCCGAGTTCTCTTTCACGCTCGGTCCAGAGTCGCGGCTTCTAGTAAAGAGTTCGAACTTGGAGGTCAAGCATGCCTGAATCAGAGTCGGTGCAGATCCTGCTCGTGGAAGATAATCCTTCGGATGCTGAACTCACGCTGCACGCGCTGCGGAAAAGCAAGCTGGTCAATCACATTCTCCACGTGCAAGACGGTGCGGAAGCGCTCGATTTTCTTTTTTGCCGCGGCGGTTACGCCGATCGCACTCCCGAAATGCGGCCCCTGCTCATCCTGCTCGACCTGAAACTTCCGAAAGTCGATGGGCTCCAAGTCCTCGCGGAAGTCAAAAGCAACCCCCGCACCAAGGCCATTCCCGTCGTTCTGCTCACTTCGTCCAACGAAGACAAGGACCGCGCTACCGGATATCAGTTGGGCGTCAATAGCTACATACAGAAACCCGTCAATTTCGCGGATTTCCAGGAAGTTGTGCAGAAGCTCGGAATGTATTGGCTGATCGTCAATAGCCAGCCGCCTGCTGCGGCGTTCTTGAACGTCTAGGAGCGATCGCTCGATGGCGGACAATCCAGCTACCGGCAGCACGCCAGCAAACAAGCCCCTGCGCCTTCTGATCGCGGAGGATAACCCCGCCGATCTGGATCTCACCGTCCGCGCGCTCAAAAAGTCCGAGTTGGAACTCGAAATCGAAACCGTCTCGGAGCGCGATGCCTTCGTCGAGAAATTGCATAGCAAACCGTTCGATATAGTCCTCTCCGACTATCGCATGCCGGGATGGACCGGCGTCGATGCGCTGACCGAAATCGTGAAGCTCGGTCAGGACATTCCCTTGATTCTGGTCACGGGCACGCTCGGCGACGGCAAAGCCGTGGAATGCATCAAGCTGGGTATCACCGATTACGTTCTCAAAGATCAACTCGCGCGCTTGCCCATGGCCATCCTCCGCGCGCATGAAGAGAAAACTCTTCGTGACGCCGAAAAAAGAGCCGTCGAAGCCGTTCGCGAAAGCGAAGCGCGCTTCCGCACTTTGGTTGAGAATGCCCCCGAAGCCATCGTCGTGCTCGATGTCGAAAAGGGCTTGTTCGTGGACTGCAACGACAATGCCCTGCGGCTCTTCCGCTTGACCCGCGATGAACTGCTCGTGCACGGTCCCGGCGACCTCAGTCCGCCCTTTCAGCCCGACGGCCGCCACTCCGCCATCGCCTCCACCGAATGGATGGACGGAGCGTCCGGTAACGCGATGCCATATTTTGAATGGACCCACCGGAACTCGCTCGGCGATGAAATCCCCTGCGAAGTCCATCTTGTGCGCCTCCCTTCGCCCACGCGCCAATTGATTCGCGGCAGCATCCTGAACATCACGGAACGCAAGCGTGCCGAGGAAGCGTTGCGCGAAAGCGAAGTCCGCTATCGCGGCCTAGTGAATAACGCCACCTACGGAATCTACTGGGTCACTCTGGACGGATTCTTTCTGGACGCCAACCCCGCGCTCGTGCAGATGCTGGGTTATGAATCCATTGACGCGCTCTTGCTACTGCGCGATACCGCCCAACTTTTTTGCGACCCTTCCGAGCGAGAAACCATTCGGAACGGCTTTCGCGAGAACGATCGCAGCGACGCCACCGCGGCTTGGAAACGCCGCGACGGGAAAATCATCAATGTGCGGCTGATCGCCCGGCGCTCGCGGGATCTTCGACGCAAGGCCGACTGTATCGAGGTCATCGTCGAAGACGTTACCGAGCGCCTCGCGCTCCAAAAGCAGCTCCTGCAAGCGCAGAAGTTCGAGGCCATCGGACAACTCGCCGGAGGAATCGCGCACGACTTCAATAACATGATCGGCGCCATCCTCGGCTGGGCCGAACTCGGCCTGGACGAAACCGAGCCGGAAGCGCGCCTGCACCGCCACTTCGACAAAGTCCGCCAGCAGGCTATTCGCGCCGCTGCCCTCACCAAACAGTTGCTCGCCTTCGCGCGCCGCCAGATTCTCGAGCCGCGTAATCTCGACTTGAACCAGAGCATCACCGAAACCCTCAGCCTGCTGGAGAAGGTCATCGGCAGCAACATCGAAATCAAGCTCAATCTCGTCGCCGAACTTGCACTGGTGCGCGCCGATCCCACACAGGTCGAGCAAGTGCTCATGAATCTGTGCATCAATGCGCGCGATGCCATGAACGAAGGCGGCCGCTTGATCATCGAAACGTCCGCGGCCATCTTCGATGAACGTTACTGCGCCGCGCAGCCCTTTGCTCGCCCCGGCAATTACGCCATGCTGGCCGTCACGCGACACCGGCACCGGAATGGATGCCGCCACGCTCGACCGCATTTTCGAGCCCTTCTTCACCACCAAGGAAATGGGCAAGGGTACTGGACTGGGTTTGGCGACTGTCTACGGCATCGTCCGCCAGCACGGCGGCTTCCTGCACGTTTACAGCGAGCTGAATGTGGGCACCACCTTCCGCGTGTATCTGCCGGTCGCCCCTTCATCCGTAAAAGCAGCACCCGTTGTTGAAGAGACTGGTCCGGTTCGCGGCGGTTCGGAAACGATTCTTGTCGCCGAAGATCACGAAGGGCTGCGCGAACTGGCGCGCGAGACGCTTTCCAATCTCGGCTATGACGTGGTTTTGGCGTGCGACGGCGAGCAAGCCGTCCGCGAATTTCACCAGCAAGGGGACCGCATTGACTTGCTCCTGCTCGACGTCGTGATGCCCAAGATGAATGGCCCGGAGGCTTACGCGCGCATGAGCGTCGAGCGCCCCGACGTCCCGGTGATTTTTGCGACGGGTTACAGCGCAGATATAGCGTTGCTGCACAAAGTGCAGGAGCAGGGCTTGACGGTCATGCAGAAACCCTACGTCCCGCGAGACCTCGCGCGCCGCGTTCGTGAAACTCTGGACCGCCATCCGGCGAAAGTCCCGCACGGCTAGACGCGCGAGCGGCGCAACTACGCGCTGCAGACATATTTTGTCACCGCAACAGCGTGGGAATCGTGTAGCTCCTTGCGCGAGTTCACCTTTCTCGGGTTCGTGTTTCAGTCCAGCACAGGTCCGCGCGTTCGATGCGTCTCGCCCCCCGCTTCTCGCCCCTTCTCACCGCATCTCCACCAATTGCAGTTGACACCGTTTCTCTTCGCGTGGTAATGAACGGAGCACTCGTGGATTCCGGCGGAAACGCTGGATTGCCCGGGCGTCAGGCCCACCACACGCAGGCCATCTTCACGACGCTCTGGCAACACCCCACCCACCCCGGGAGGTGGATGCTACCTGGCATCTGCCTCCCGTTTTAATTGAGGGGCAACCCGTCCTTCAGAATTTGTATGGCATACGCGCGAAAGGGTTATAATGCGGCCACTTAGCACGGTCGCGCGCGCGGCCTGGGAGGCGAGCATGGGCCTGCAAATCTCGACGCGAAAGTCCGGCAATGTCACCATCGTTGATCTGGTGGGCCGCATCGTCATCGGCACCAGCAACGATTCCCTCGGCGCCGAATTGCGCAAATACGCGGAGGCCGGCCCTTCTGAAATCGTGGTGAACCTCGCGGGAGTCACTCAGATTGACAGCTCCGGGATCAGCACGCTGGTGCGCTCCTTCGTCACGCTCGAACGCCAGGGCGGCGGCCTGAAGATACTGAATCCCACAGGCCACGTAAAAGAAGTCCTCGAGCTGACGCGCCTGATTCAAGCCATCCCCGCCTTCACCGACGAAGCCAAAGCCATAGCCGCCTTCCGCGGCGGCGTCGCCCACGCGTAACTTGTGTCGATGAGCTATCGCCGCCTCATCGTAGTTCTGTGCGCTTCGCTGTTCCTATTTTTGTCCGTCGCGCTTGTGCCGGTCGCTTGTGCACAGGATGCGACCCAAATCGATCCACTCGCCGGCAAGGCCGCGACACAGATTGAAAAATTCGCGAAGAAGAAGAACAACGATACAGTTGTTCTGGTCGTCGATTTTGCTCGACAAGGTCGTCAACCCACTGAGCTGGGTGTGAAACTTGCCGATGAGTTCGCGGATTCATTGCGAACCTCCGCCAGCGGTTTCACGGTGGTTGACCGGAAAGCTTATCGGGACGAGATCACCGCGGAGGGAATCACGCCCGACGAGGTGGCTGGCCCCGACGAATCGCGTTGTGTCGGCTTCAAATTGAAAGCTGATTTAATAGTCCGCGGCACCTTCGAACAAAACTCCAATAAACTCAGTCTCAAAGTCGAGGTCGCGCGGCCCGATGGATCGAAGCGTTTCTTCAAAGGAGGCACGCAGCTGCCGCTGACTCCCGAGATGCAAGCCCTGCCGTCCACATCTCCCGCCGCGACTTTGAAAATGCCCGTGCCCGATCGGGTTCTTTGGGTAAACCCCGATCACCCTCCCGTCTCGGATGGGCAAGCCGTTTCGTACAAGGAGCTGGCAAAACGGGGCTATTCGTATCCGCGCTGCGCAAGTTGTTCCTCGGCAACACTTTCTGCGCAGACCCACACTGTAGGGTTTAACGCGACAGTTGTGCTTATGACTCAGATAGATACGAATGGCTTCCCGACAAAAATCACCCTGGTCCGCGGCGCACCGTGCGATTTAACCGCGAAGGCAGTGGAAGTGTTATCGAAGTGGAGGTTCAAACCGGGGATGGCGCCTCACGGAGTACCTGTAGTAGTAGAAGAGCCGATCGAAGTCACGTTCCATTTATACTGAGGGGAGGAAAAGTTTCGCAACATGCCTGTTACGTCCCGACGCCTCAGATAACAAAGCTCTACGCGTTCTTCTTCAGATCCGCCAGTACCAATTTCGCCACTTCTTTCAACGTATCGAACACGCCTTGCCCCGTCACCGCCACGCCCTCCACCGTCGGCTCGCCCTTCACCAGCAGATGTTTCTGCAATTCCGCCACAGGCAGCACATTCGGCAAATCTCGCTTGTTAAGTTGCAACACGTACGGAATTGTCGTGAAATCCAGATTGTGATCCTTCAGGTGTTCGCGCAAGTTGTCCAGCGTTTCCAGGTTCGCGTCCAGCCGTTCCTCCTGCGAATCGGCGACGAACACCACACCATCGGCGCCTTTCAAAATCAACCGCCGGCTGGCTTCGTAAAAAACCTGCCCCGGCACCGTGTACAGATGAAAGCGCGTGCGAAATCCGCGCACCGTTCCTAAATCCAGCGGAAGAAAATCGAAGAAAAGCGTGCGGTCGGTTTCCGTCGCCAGCGAAACCATCTTTCCCTTTTGATTCGCTCCCGTGTGTTCGTAGACCCACTGCAAATTCGCGGTCTTCCCCCCGAGGCCGGGGCCGTAGTAGACAAGCTTGCAGTTAATCTCTCTCGCGGGAAAATTTATAAACGGCACAATTTCCTCAGATTAGGCAGCCTCGTACTTATAGCATACGCCCCCACCCGCGGCCAACGCGCCCCCGCGAGCCATGCTTCGCAATAGACACCCCGCGACGAGTTGGCCCCGCCCGAGCGCATCGCCGTCGCGCGTCCGGACCCGGCCGCCCTGGCACCTGCGTGCGACAGGCAGTGCCAGCAGGTTTGGGACCACGTTTGGAACCTGTTTCAACTCGGTGTCCAGGTTTCCACCCGCCGCAAAATGAAGCACAATCTTCTGCCGGAATCTGTCGTCTCTTATCGCTGCAAATTAAGTTCAACGGGAGGACCCACAGTGAAAGCGATCGTCATAACCCTGCTTCTAGCCGCCGCGGCATTCAGCGCCGCCGCCCAGAGCCAAACCCCGGCCCCGCCACCGCAATCTTCCAAGCCGGCACCAGAACCGCTGCCTGAAAGCCGCACGCTCGAGGACGCTCCTCCGGCTTCGCCGCTTCCGGGCGACTGGACCACGCAGCTCGCCGCACGCCACGAAGCAATCGTCAGCGACCACTTGCGCATCCATGTGTTTCGCCTGCGCCCGGGAGACGATCTGCTCGGTGGAATTCGCGCCTACGTCAACGCGAACCACATCCAGGCGGCTGTGCTGTTGAGCGCTGTTGGCAGCCTCACACAGGCTTCGATACGCTACGCCAACCAGCCTGAAGCTCACATACACACGGGACACTTCGAGATTGTCTCCATCACCGGAACGGTGGAAGAAGGCGGCGAACACATTCACCTATCCATAGCCACGGGACAAGGCAACATGATCGGCGGGCACCTGATGACCGGCTGCAAGATCTATACAACAGGTGAAATTACTCTCGCGGAAATCGAAGGCGTGCGCTTCACGCGCGAAACCGATCGCGAAGGCAGCGGCTGGGATGAGCTGAAAGTCTATCCCGCGAAGCCATAACAGCGCGACGCCTGGAACGCGCGGTCACTTCGCCTGCACCAGTGTTTCTTTGCCCGCCACCACCTGCGCGTGGCCCAGAAACGCAACCAATGACACACCGCCGATAATATTCCCCAGTAAAGTGGGCGCAAAAAAGTGCAGAAAATACGCGCCCCAACTCTCGACGCCGGTAACCACCAGATAGAACTGCTTGGTCGAACCGGCGATAATGTGATTGAACCCGCCGAGGCCAATCAAATACGTCAGTATGATAATGATGCTCACGCGCGCCGATTCCGCGCCCGGCAGCAGCCATACCGTCAAAGCGATCAGCCATCCCGCAAAAATCGCACGCACCAGCACGATTCCGAAACTGCTGCCCAAGCCCTCTTGGCTCACCGTCAGAAATACTTGCCGGACCTCGGGACTGAACAGCGCGATCTTCCCGATGCACACCGCAAAAATAAATGTACCCACCAGATTCGCGCCCAGAATTACGCCCCACATCCGCAAGACTCCGACGATTCGCTCCAGAGTCTGTTTCGAAAGCAGCGGCAGGATCACCGTCAGCGTCGTCTCCGTAAAAAGCTGCTGCCGGCCCAATATGACAATCAGAAACCCCACGCTATATCCGAATTTTGAAATCAACGGCGTCCAAGATGCGTGCGGCAAATGCGCGGCCAGCAGCGCTTCCGCCACCAAGGAAAATCCCATGGAAAGTCCGGCAGCCAGGCCGGACCACCCAAGTGCCGCGGAAGACCGCTTGAATTCTTCCTCTCCTTCGCGCCGGATCGTTTCATACACAATGTGCGGCCCGATCGCCAGACGCTCTTCCACTTTCTTTTCTTCGGCTCGTGTATTAATTGCCGGGGATTCTTCCAGAGCAGTGGAAGCGTGCTGTTTTTCGCGTTTCATTTTTCTTCGGTCATCCCGTGGAGCTTGAGGTGAGTAAAAGTGCGTACGATAATTGCCCGGGCCCGCCCGGCTGTCCATCACCTAGAGCCTGTATTCGGCGCCCATGCCCTACGAGGGACCTGGGGTAGCCCCGGAAACCCCCATAATTCGCTGCATTGACGCGCCTTCGCTACTTTGCTATGTTCCACTGTAGTTTCCTGCGGAGAGTACCACGTGAAGCGTCGCGCGATCCGAGCCACACAAGCTGCCAGCAAGACCCATAAGCTGATGAAACAGAAGGCGATAAAGGCGAGCACAAAACCCAAGGCCGCCCCGCCCGATCCGGACGCTCCCGCCAAGGAAGCGCAACTGAAATTCTACGAGGAAGCGCTTAAGTACTTTCAACAGCAGAAGTTCCAGCGCGCCAAGCAAACCCTCGAACGCGTCATCGAAGGCCCCAGCAAAGAGCTGGGTGACCGCGCCAAGATGCACATCCGCATTTGCGAGCAGCGTATCTCGCGGCCTCCCATTCCGGCGCTGAAGTCCGCTGAGGAGCACTACACCCAGGGCGTGGCGCTGATGAACCTCGGCCGCTGGGACGAAGCTCGCGAGCACCTGGACCGCGCGCGCAAATCCGCGCCCAAAGCCGACCACATCGTTTACGCGATGGCGGCGCTCGATTGCCTAACCGGCGAAGCCGAATCCGCCATGCAAAATCTGAAAATCGCGATTCAGCTCCGCCCCGAAAACCGCTATCACGCGCGCAACGACGAGGATTTCGCTTTCTTGCAGGAAGATCCGCGCTTCACCGAATTGCTCTATCCCGAGCGGGATGGTTCACCGAACTGACCGCCGCGTTTTACCGTGAAACTTTTCAGCGTATTTCTCCGTGAAGTTCCTGCGCAAAATGCTCCGGTGAAATTTTTTCAGTGATGAAGGGCTCGCAGCTTCGAACCCACCCCGTGCGCATCGTGGCCCTGGGCGGCGGCACGGGTTTGTCCGCCGTCCTGCGCGGGCTGAAAGAATACGTAGCCACTCCGAAAGATCTAACGCATCAGCCCATCGCCGATCTAGCCGCGGTCGTCACCGTCACCGACGACGGCGGCAGCTCCGGCCGCTTGCGCCGCGAATATCGCGTACTCCCCCCCGGTGACATCCGCAATTGCATGGTGGCGCTCTCCAAGGACGAGCATCTTCTCGGCCAGCTTTTTCAATACCGCTTTCCGGTAGGCCGCGCGCTGGCCGGTCACAGCTTCGGCAATCTTTTTCTCACCGCGCTCACCAACGTCACCGGCGATTTTCCCAGGGCCGTGCAAGTTTCCGCCCAAGTCCTCGCAATCCGCGGCCGGATTTTTCCGTCCACAGCGCAAAATGTGACGCTTGAAGCCGAACTGGAAGACGGCACCATCGTCGCCGGCGAAACCAATATCTCCCGTTCGCGGCAACGCATCCGTCGCGTGCGCCTCGTTCCCAATCGCGTGCGTCCGCTTCCCGAAGTGCTGCAGGCGATTCGCGAAGCCGATTTGATTCTGGTCGGCCCCGGCTCGCTTTACACCAGCATCATTCCCAATCTGCTGGTCGAGCAGGTCACTGAAACAATCATGCACTCCCGCGCCACGCGCGTTTACATCGCCAACCTGATGACGCAGCCCGGCGAAACGCAGCACTACTCCGTCGCCGATCACGTCTGCGCCATCTACGATCACACTCGCAAAGGCCTCTTCGATTTCGCGGT
The DNA here is from genome assembly GCA_963740695.1 of uncultured Acidobacteriota bacterium. Lineage (GTDB taxonomy): Bacteria > Acidobacteriota > Terriglobia > Acidiferrales > UBA7541 > Palsa-295. The sequence goes on along the minus strand of CAVUFU010000011.1, from coordinate 72,992 downwards.
AATCAATCGCCGCCCAATCCCGAAAGCCTTGCTCAAACGCTACCGCAAGCAAGGCGCTGAGCCGGTACAGAGCTCTGTCGCGGAACTCAAACGCATGGGCCTGCGCTACGTCACCGGCGACCTGCTTCGCCACGATCACGTCGTCCGGCACGACCAGGCGCGCCTGACGCATCTTTTGCTCGAGGAATTTGTAAAGCGCCGCGTTCGCAATTAAGCATGGACGCAGTTAAAAGCTGTTCGCATGTGCAACGAAGGGTCGCGCCCAAACGCCACTTCTTGTCGGCCTCTGATGGTGAATTCCAATAATGCTTTTCTTGCACCGCCATGCCCAGGTTCGTATACTTGCCGACGCTGTCCGGACGGCAGCCCGGTGCGAAGACAGTTGAATTCGACGCGCGTTTTCGCCAACCATCATCAACATTACATTTCCATCGCGAAAATAGTCGCGAACTTTTCTGCAATTTTGGGAGGTTGTCATGCCTGCGGTTACGCCAGATGAGCTGAACGTTTACAAATCGGCCGAAGCGCGTTTCGAAGTCGCCGCGCAGAAATTGGGTTTGGAAGAGGGAATCTACCGTTATCTGAAATATCCCAGCAAGGAAATCACGGTCTACGTCCCCGTCGCGCTCGATAGCGGCAAATTGGAAGTCTTTATCGGCTATCGCGTACTCCACTCCTCCGTGCGCGGTCCGGGCAAAGGCGGTATTCGTTTCTCCCCGGACGTTTCGATTGACGAAGTGCGCGCCCTCGCCGCCTGGATGACCTGGAAATGCGCCGTGGTGAATATTCCCTTCGGCGGCGCCAAGGGCGGCGTGATCTGCGACCCCAGCAAACTTTCCAAGACGGAACTCGAGCGCATCACCCGGCGCTACACCGCCGAATTAAGCGAATGGTTCGGCCCCGAGCGCGACGTCCCGGCCCCGGACATCGGCACCAACGATCAAACCATGGCCTGGGTGATGGACACCTATTCGATGCACGTTCGTCAGGCCACCACCGCCGTCGTCACCGGCAAACCGCTCGAATTGGGCGGCTCCCAAGGCCGCAAGGAAGCCACCGGCCGCGGCCTCATGATGTGCTGCAACAACGCGTTGACGAAACTCAAGATGAAGCGCGAAGGTTGCCGCGTCATCATTCAAGGCTTCGGCAACGTCGGCTCGCAGGCCGCGATACTCATGCACGAGGCCGGCTACAAAATAATCGGCGTCGCGGATATTCACGGCGGCCTCTATAACGATAAAGGTTTCGACATTCCCAAGCTCGTTGACTGGGTCTACGGCCAGCGTAAGCCCCTCCCGGAATTTCCAGGCGGCGGCGATAAACAGACGGCCCAGCAGATCCTCTTCCATCCCACCGATATCCTGGTTCCCGCCGCCACCGAAAATCAAATCACCTCCGAAAATGTCCATCTGGTTGATTGCAAGATCCTCTGTGAGGGAGCGAACGGTCCCACCACCTGGCACGCCGACAAAGTGATCGAGCAAAAAGGCATCTTCATCATTCCGGATATTCTCGGCAACGCCGGCGGCGTCACCGTCAGCTATTTTGAATGGGTGCAGGACCGCCAGGGCTTCTTCTGGCGTGAAAGCGAAGTGAATGAACGATTGCAAGATGTAATGGACCACAGCTTCGAACAGGTGGTAAGGTACGCGGAAACGCACGGTGTAAACAACCGCATCGCGGCTTACATCGTGGCGATTGATCGCGTGGCTCGCGCCTTGAAGCTTCGCGGGATTTACGCTTAAACGGGATGAGGGCCCGGAATTGGTCGAGGAGGAACCGTGTTTCCTGAATCGATTTTGCCCGGAGCATTGAAGAGCGAAGCAGAACACCGGCGGGACATGTGCGCCGTGGGACGTTGGACCTACGAGCGCGGTTACGCGGCGTCCACCGACGGAAATATTTCAGTGCGCCTCGGGCCGGACCACATCCTCACCTCGCCCACCGGAATCTGCAAAGGCATGATGACCGAAGAAGACATGGTCATCACCGACCTCAACGGCAAGAAAGTCTCCGGGCGCCGCAATCCCTCGTCCGAACTCCTTATGCATCTTACGATTTACCGCCATCGTCCGGACGTAAACGCCGTCTGCCACGCGCATCCGCCGGTCGCGACGGGCTATGCCGCCGCAGGCATCCCGCTGAATAAAGCCCTGCTGTGCGAATTGATTCTCTCGCTCGGATGCGTTCCAGTCGCGCCGTACGGCACGCCCGGCACTCCGGAGCTGGCGGATTCGATTGAGCCGTTTGTGGATGGTTACGACGCGATTCTGCTCGCGAACCATGGCGTGGTCACCTACGGCCACGATCTAATGACCGCGTTCTTCCGCATGGAGACCACCGAACATTTCGCGCGCGTCGCGCTGGTCACCGAAATGCTCGGCAAGCAGGTGCTGCTGTCCAGTTGCGAAGTTCAGAAACTGGTCGCCGCCCGCGCGCGCTACGGCCTGCAAACTGCTCCCAATTTCGGCCCGGAATTTCCCGTGACCTCGGAAACCGCCGCCGAAAAAGAGCGCATCACCCTAACCCGCCGCGAACTGGAAGCATTGGTGGATGAAGCCATAAAGAAAGACCGCGCCCTGCACTAAGAAATACGTGGCTTCCGCAGGATTCGAGCCGCTCCCTGCAGGTTTTGCCGCGCCAGCACAATTGTTTGCGTGAGTTCCACTTAGTAGGGGCGGGTCTCAGACCCGCCCCGCTACGGTCCGCCTCGGCACAGTCCGAAATCTCGAGAGAGTCCGGCCTACTGCACCTGCTCGTGCGCGTATCCCGCCGCATCCAGCGCCGCTTTTAATTCCGCAATATGCTCCGGCCCGCGCGTTTCCATCGTGATGTCGATGGCGGTATCGCCTAACACGACCCCGTAATACGACCGGTTGAACTGCGTTTCCACGATATTCACTTTCTGCTCGGCAATTACGGTGGAAAGCCGGACCAGCGCGCCCGGATGGTCCGGCAAATGAATACGCAGCCGCACCATTCGTCCATCCTTCACCAGGCCGCGCTCGATGATGCGCGCAAGCAACGTCACGTCAATATTCCCCGCGGAAATCAGCACGCCCAATTTCTTGCCTGCGTGCTTGGTTTTCTTGTTGAGCACGGCCGCTGCAGCCACAGCGCCCGCTCCTTCCGTCAGCGTTTTTTCTTTCTCCAGTAGCAGCAAAATTGCGTTGGCGATCTCCTCTTCGTCCACCGTCACAATCTTATCCACATATTTCTGCACCAACGGAAACGTGCGCACTCCCGCCGAACGCACCGCAATCCCATCAGCGATCGTTTTCTCCGCGCGCAGAGTGACCACCTTTTTCTTTTCAACTGCCGCTTTCATCGAAGGCAATTTCGACGTCTGCACCCCGACGACCCTGATTTTCGGATTCATCTCCTTCGCCGCGCAAGCCACGCCGGCAATCAATCCGCCTCCGCCGATAGGAATCACCAGCGCATCCAGATCCTTCACCTGCTCGAGCATTTCTATCCCCAACGTGCCTTGCCCCGCGATCACCGCGTCGTCGTCAAAAGGGTGAATGAAGGTCAGCCCTTGCTCTTCGCATCGCCGCAGCGCTTCCTGGCAAGCTTCATCGTAGTTCGCACCGAAGAGAATCACCTCGGCGCCATGCCCGCGCGTCGCGGAGACTTTCACCAAGGGAGTGGTCAGCGGCATGCAAATTTGTGACGCAATCCCGCGTTTCGTCGCATGGTACGCAACGGCCTGCGCGTGATTGCCTGCCGAAGCAGCAATCACCCCACGCCTCCGCTCCTCCTCAGTCAGCAGCAAAATCCTGTTCAGCGCGCCACGCTCCTTGAACGAGCCAGTCATCTGCAAATTTTCCAGCTTCAAGAAAATAGAATTGCCCGTCAGCTGCGAAAACGTCTCCGAGCGCATAAATGGCGAGACGAATATCGAACTCCGAATTCGCGCGGACGCCTCTTGAATCGTTTTCAGCGTCACGCCTGCCGTTGATTTCCTGACCGGTTCGGTGATCGATTTCATGAGTGCCCCTGTAAAAAATAAAGGCCGTTGCCCCTTTTGGGTAACGGCCTGTGGCGTTTCAATCTGGAATTTCGCCGCCGGCCGTTATCCGCTCCTAATAATGGGAATAATTCGCGCAATCATCGCGGCGCAGATGAAAGTCGCGTAGCGGCGGGCAGAGGAGCGACGCACAACTCGGCGCGCGGCGAGTGAACGACGTCGCCGCGGATGGCGCAGATGCGCAGTTCGAATTTGCGGTTGAAAGTGCATTGCCAGAACAACAGATATCACGGCCATCGCGGCCGTGGCAAACAAAAACTTCTCGAGCTGCTTCAATGAATCATCACAATCACGCTGGCCTCGATAGTCGCCAACGGTTTTCGGCACGCTACAAAACGAAAGGCGGGAAACGCTCGCTCCCGCGAACGCCGCCCGCCGCTTTAGTGTCCGATTGTCGAGGGTCTGCAAACGGTTGCGAAAGTTCACTCCGCGATGGTGACGAATCGCGTCTTGCCTCCGAAGTGAATTTCCGTGATTTTGTTGTCGTTCACCACGAACGCGGAGTAGCGCGCCTTGCTCGTTTCATCCTTCCACTGCACCGGCGCTTCTGCTACCACTTTGCCGTTCATCGAAAGCTTCACGTGCGATTCGTCAACGGACACCGCATAGTCGCCGGGCTTCAGGTCCTTTCCCGCGAGTGTTGTCGGATTCAGCAGCGTCATTGTGGTGTTCACGCCGGCCTTGGCGTCTTTTGCTGGAGCAGTCCGCGCGGTGATTGAAACCAAAAGCGCCAGCGCTGCGAGAATTGTAAAAAGCTGGTTCATTGTGTGACGCGACATTTGTACTTCCTCCTCGGATTGTGATTGCCCCTCGCACACGCTTAGACGCGGAGGTTTGCGCGGCGACAGCAAGATCGCGAATGATTTAACGAAAAAATATCTGTGAGAAATAAATTGTGGAAACAACGCGAAAGTGAACAGTGTCCGCGCGAAACCGAACACTGTGCGCGCAATGAAAATGCGCGGAAATATCCCCGGCTCCGAATATTGGTACGCACTCGTGCCCCGAAATGTTTCATTGTGCGACGCGACAACTGATAACCGGCGCGTCGCGTTGACACCCTTGCTGCCCTATTCAATAATCGCAAGACATGATTGGATCGCTCCGCGGCAAGCTGATCGAAAAGCGCCCAAACCTGGTGCTGCTGGAAGTCGGCGGAGTGGGCTATCAGGTCGTCATTCCGCTTTCCACTTACACCAGCCTCGGCGCGCTGCACTCCGAAGCCACGCTCCTGATTCACACCCATGTGCGTGAAGATCAATTGGCTCTCTTTGGTTTTCTCACCGCGCGCGAAAAACAGTGCTTCGAGCTATTGATTTCCGCTTCCGGCGTCGGCCCTTCGCTCGCGCTGAAAATTCTTTCGGGCATGGGCCTCGATGAGCTAATACCCGCGATCCGCAAAGGCGATCTCGCGCAGCTCGTGCGCATTCCCGGCGTAGGCCGCAAGACCGCCGAGCGCATCGTCCTCGAATTGCGCGATAAACTGGCTGTCGTGGACGTGCCCGAAGCGGGGAAGCCCACCACGCGTTCGCAGCTCGAAGCGGATGTTGCGTCCGCGCTCGTGAATCTGGGCTACGATGAACGCGCGGTGGAAAACGCCATGGCCAAATCGCGCGGCACAGTGGGCAACGATTTTGAATCGCTGCTGAAGGCTTCGCTGCAGGTACTCGGTGGCGCGGCCATGCAAAAATCGTCGCGGGCGGCGCACGGCGAATGACGCCCGCTCCAGGCTCGCGCGATAGCTCAGCTGCCGCAGCTGCGGCCGCCCGTGAAGACAGCCGCGCAGCCGCCGAAAAGGAAAATCAGGTGCCGGGGAAAATGACCGACCCACACAACCGCATCATTTCAGGCAAAGCGCTCGATGACGACGCGCGCATCGAAGCCAGCATCCGTCCAACGAAATTATCCGATTACATCGGCCAGAATCGCGTGAAGGAAAATCTGCAGATCGCCGTCGAAGCCGCGCGCACCCGCGGAGAAGCTCTCGATCACGTCCTGCTCTACGGCCCGCCGGGACTCGGCAAGACCACCCTCGCCCAAATCCTGGCGCATGAGATGGGCTCCGCGATCAAAGTCAGTTCCGGTCCGCTGCTGGAAAAGAAGGGCGACCTCACCGCGGTCCTTACCTCTCTCGAAAAGAGCGATTTTTTCTTTCTCGATGAAATCCACCGCCTGCAGCCCTCCATGGAGGAAATTCTCTATCCCGCGATGGAGGATTTTCGCGTGGACTTGATCATCGGCCAGGGTCCCGGCGCGCGCGTGCATCCTTATCAATTGAATCGTTTCACGCTCATTGGCGCCACCACCCGCGCCGGCCTGATCATGGCCCCGCTGCGCTCGCGCTTCGGCATCGTGCATCGCCTGGATTTTTATTCGCCCGAGGATTTGCTGCGCATCGTGCAGCGCTCCGCGAAAATTCTCGGCATCACTACGGACGAATCCGGCGCCGCCGAAATCGCCCGCCGCAGCCGCGGCACCCCGCGCGTAGCCAATCGCCTGCTGCGCCGCGTCCGTGATTTCGCCGAAGTGCGCGCCAACGGCCACATTGACCTCGCCGTCGCCCGCGACGCCCTCGCCATGCTAGGCGTGGACGAGCACGGCCTCGACGAAGTAGACCGTAACCTGCTCCTCACCATCATCCAGAAATATTCCGGCGGCCCGGTAGGCCTGAATACGCTAGCCGCATCGCTGAGCGAAGAAGAAGACGCCATCGAGGAAATCTACGAGCCCTACCTGATGCAACTAGGCCTGCTGGACCGCACCCAACGCGGCCGCGTAGCCACAGCCCTAGCCTACAAACACTTCGGCATGGACGAACCCCGCCGCCAACCCGGCCTTTTCAGTTAGAAACCCTCGGGGCGCCAATGACAGAGATCTACCTCTCGCTCGGGTCGAACATCGGCGACCGCGCCTTGAACATCTCGCGCGCGATCGAATCCCTTCCCGTGCACGGCGTGCACGTCGTGCAACAATCATCGCCCTACGAAACCGAGCCAGTGGAATTGCGCGACCAGGAATGGTTTTTGAATGGCGTGGTGGAGGTCGAAACGAAGCTGACCCCGCAGCGGCTGATGCAAGCTCTCCTCGAAATCGAGCGCTCCATGGGCCGTCTCCGCCTCACGCCCAAAGGCCCGCGCATCATTGATATGGACATCTTGCTTTTCGGCTCGACGATCCTGCATGAACCAGGCCTCGAGATCCCCCATACCCGCATGGCCGAGCGTCGTTTCGTGCTAGTCCCATTCGCCGAGATCGCCGCCGGCGCAATGCATCCAGTTCTCAAGAAAACGATCGCCCAACTGCTCGACGAAACAACCGACCGCAGCGAAGTGCGCCTGTTTCTGTAGCGCCGGCGTCTCGCCGGCGGTTTTGACTTCTTGCCAATATCGCCAAAAAAAGTTGCGGCCCGCGGGCGGGCCACCGCCACATCAACTGGTGCGCAAAACTTTCAACCAGTGCAAAGTCAGCGCCTCCGGCGAAAGCGCTTCTATTTCGATTTCCGCCACGCGGCCCTCGCTCCGTTCACGCCAGCGATATACGCCCGGCTCGGTCTCCTCCCGAATGTGCCCAACCGCCGGACGCAGAAAATCCTGCGCGTCCGTGACCGAAACCTTCTCCTGCGTCGCAGGCCGCGTCAACGCTTCCACCGCGTAGCTGCGCAGCAATTTCGGCCAGTACGCATCGAAAAGCTCCGACGACGCAAAAATGTCGCTCCAAGCCACCTCGCCGCCATACGCCACAATCACGCCCACCACATGTTCGCCCTTCAAACCCGACGTCGCGCGCTCGAACCGCTTCTGCACTTCCTGCGCGAAGTTCTCGACCGACGGTCCCACCTCCGCCGATTGATAAATGTTCCGGTAACCCTCGGTCGGCGCAGCCGAAGCCATCACGCCGGAAAGTCGTTGCGCCGAAATCACCGGCGCGCGCATTTCAAGGTTGGACGACATGCTCTGCTGCGCCATCGCCGCTGCCTTATCGCCGCGAACAGCCGCCCACACCTTGCCCTGATCCTGGTCAACGGCCGCTTCTTCGCGAACCGTGGGATGAACCATGGTCCTCGCGGCGGAAAACTTCGCGCTGCCGTTGGTCCAGCGGCTATGCTCCACACAAAACACATTCAGCGGCAGCGGTTTCGCTCCAATCGGGATAATCCGATCCTTGCCGATTATGCGATCCTGCTTCCCCCCGGAAACCACCTCGCCCGCCAGCAGCAGCAGCGGCCGCTTGCCGCGATTGATCAGCACCAGCTGATTTACCTGCGCTCCGCTGGAGGAATAATTCGGGACCACCTGCGCAACGCCATCGCGCGACCGGCGCATGCCCTCGCCCTGTTCGGTCACCACGGCGTCACCGGAAGCCAGCGCCGCGTCCAGCGTTTCGAACGAACCCGTATCAACATCCTGCGACGAAAGCACGGGAAACACGGTAAGCGTCTCGTATGTCACCGGCTGACCGACGCGCCAGTCAGGCGCGATCAATTTGCCAGGCCCGGCTATGGAGGAACCACCGGCTTCGACAACAGCCTTCGGAGTGGCGTAAACCCAAAACAAAATCGCGATCAACGCAATCGTAGAGCCGAATCCCACAATCCACATCAACTTCTGACTCGCGTGCATGGCGTTCTCCTCGTTCGCTCGCGCCGGCAACACATTTTCCGCGCGGCTTCATCCTGAGAACGCGCACACACCAATTCCTTGCGGCATTTCTTGGTAGCGCCGGCGTCCCGCCGGCTTCTTGGGTTTACGGCCGTCGCGTCAATGCAAATCGGAAACGGATTTTCAGGGGGATAGGAGCTGACATCAAAGGTGTTCGCGATCCTTAATCTGCTTCTCGCGCTTCTTCTTTTCCTCTTCTTCGGTGCGCTCCCACTCCAGCAACTCTTCCTCGGACATCTGGTAATCGTCTCGCGAAGCGAACATCGAATTGCGCCGTGTGCTGCGCGCCGTGCGCGCGCCTCGCCTCTTTTTTGCTCCGCCAGCAAAGTCGCGCATGCTACGGATCGGATCGGCGAGCGCCCCCGCTTCCACCAGAAGCTCACCTACTTTTTCGAGGAAGTCGTGCAGATGGTAGGGCTTCAGCAGGTAGGGAAGCCCCTCACGCTCCAGAACCGGCTGCGCCTGTTTCGCCGCCAGCATCGGCACGAGGAATAGCACGCGGATGCCCTTAGGACGCGCGGTGTCAATCTCTGCGCCTTCCGGCGCGTCCGCAGCCCCCTGCGCCAGGTCTTTCAATGTGTAGAACAGCGGCCCGCGCACGTCGGTCATCGCGACGTTCACGATCACCAGATTCCACTCGCCGCTCGCCAATTCCAGCATCGCCGCCGACGCCAGCGGAACAATGCGCACGCGCCAACCCTCTGAATCAAGGACGTTTTTCAGCGCGCGCTGACTGACGATGTCGTCGTCAACAATCAAAATTCCAATTTGGGCCAATGCCGCTCCCGCCAGAGGTCAGAGGTCGCCAGGGCGTTCCCAGCGAGTATATCGGCTGCACTAAGCCTCGCCATCTGCCCATCCGCCCTGTTTCCAAGGCGCTAGCTGCTCACCCGTACAGGCGAAATAAAAGCGAAAAATAATGGTTGACATAGCGAACAAAAGGCGAATATAGTCTTCCCGTGCGGCGAGGCAATCAATGGCCACTTTCCCCATTCTTCGTGCGACACCAGCGACGCTTGAGCGTCCCCGGAACCGTGCGAAGCAGACCAGTCTCACCTTTTTCCCCACAGCCGCTCGCCACGGCACCTGTGAGTCCCCGTGCGAAGCTTCCGCGCCCCCTCCGGCGCCAAGCCGGAGTACGAAGCCCGCTACGGAACTGGTCGGCATTGCACGCCTCGCCGCTTCCTCCCCTCGCGCCGAAGCCAAGCGCGGGACGGAGTATTTTCTTCTGCCCGTTCGATCCATCCTGAACCACTGCGATTCCGAACGCGTCCCGTTCCGCTGGACCGTCAACCCCTATCGCGGCTGCGAGTTCGGCTGCCACTACTGCTACGCCCGCTACACCCACGAATTCATGGAGCTCGACGGCAACGACTTCGAATCGAAGATTTATGTGAAAAAGGACGCCGGCCCGCTCGCGCAGCGCGATCTCGGTACCGAAAAGATCTGGGGCGAACACATCGCCATCGGCACTGCCACCGACCCGTATCAACCGGCCGAGCGCGAATTCGGCGCCACGCGCGCCATCCTCGAGAAAATGGCCGAGCGCGAAGGGCTGAATCTTTCAATCACCACGAAATCGAATCAAGTCCTGCGCGATATTGACCTGCTGAAGCGCGTTGCCGAGCGTTCCGCGCTGGTAGTGAACCTCAGCGTCACCACCGTCCGCGTCCGCCTCGCGCGCCTGCTCGAGCCGCGCGCGCCGCGGCCGGATCTGCGGCTGGAAGCAGTGCGCGCTCTGAACGAAGCAGGAATTCCCGCCGGAGTGCTGGCGATGCCTGTGATTCCCGGCATCACGGATCGGCATGAGGACCTCGACGCCCTGGCACGCGCGGCACGCGACGCTCGCGCGCAATGGTTCGCCGGCAACGTGCTCTTTCTCACACCGACGTCGCTGAAGCACTTTCTGCCATTTCTCGACGCGAAATTTCCAAAACTCTCGCGCCAATACCGCGAATGGTACGGCCGCCACGGCAACGCGCCGGATGCCTACAAGCAAGAACTGAAGGCGCGGGTCGAGCAGCTCCGCGCCAAGTACGGCCTCGGTTCCCGTCCCGACCGCTCGGTCAATCGCTCGTGGCGTTCGCCGCAATTGCAACTTTCGCTCGCGAATGGAGAATAGCCATGCCCCGCATGAGGAACGCAGGTTCGAAACGCCGACGCCACAAGCGGACCACATCGCACGCCGTGGAATCGATGCCCGTAATTCTAGAAACAAAGCCCGCGCGCGGCATGAAGATGAAGCACGTCTCCGTGCTCACCATGATTCTCGCCACACTATGCTTGCTTGCGTATCTGGCAGGACGCGTGGATACTTCCGCCGCGACGGCGCCGCCCAACGCCACTGCCGCGATGAACGACGCAAAGGAGCACTCTATGTTTCTTGGTTTGCGCACCGTGAAATACGAAGTGTCCGATGTGGCCAAGGCCAAGGAGTGGTACAGCAAAGCGTTGGGCATTCCGCCGTATTTCGACGAACCTGCCTATTACGTGGGATACAACGTCGGCGGATATGATCTGGGCCTGGTTCCGGCAAAAGACGCGGCGACAAAACGCGCCGCTGCCGGTGTCGCGTACTGGGGAGTCGAAGATGCCCGCGCCGCATACAAGCGCCTGCTCGATCTAGGCGCCACTCCAGTAGAAGAAATTCAGGACGTAGGTGGTGGCATGCTGGCGGGCGAAGTGCGCGACCCCTTCGGCAACGTAATCGGCATCATCTACAACCCACAATTCAAACGCGGCGAAGCCAAATAGGACGCAAATCGATACGCTGAGGGTAGGGGCACGGCAGGCCGTGCCCGCCTCACATCGTGCCGCGGTCGTGCATAGAGGGATTTCGCCGCCGTTCCGGCGTCACGGCACAATAATCCGCGGCGTTTCTTTGGCGGCTTCCGCGGGAAGAGGGAATCGCGCACGCAAGAAACCAAGAAAATCCCGCGAACGCGGCCTCCCGTTCGTCTCTTGCTTGCCCACGCGCAACAAAAACACCAGCAAATTCAAAATATCCGGCTCCCGCAGCGACGGTACTCCGCCGCGCTCTGCTTGCTCCTTCGCCACTTTCTGCAGGAATTCCGCGATCGCGCCGTACAAAGCATGCGCCGCCGGCAAATCCGGCGGCCTCTCGTAGTAAATCCCCGTCCCCAGCGTGCGATAGGTTTCCGCCAAAGCTTCCAACGCTGCAAGCGCCGCAACGTCGTTCAAATCCGTGTTCTGTGCCTGAAAACTCAGAATCGTCGCAGCCAGCCCGCTGACCACCGGCCACCGCTCATATATAAATTCCACCCGGAATTCGATCTTGGGGTAGGGAAGTTCGTCCCGCGAAATCGGCTGGCGGTGCTCCGCCTCATAACGATGCGCGGTGATCAAGTAAGAGCAATCCTGCGGGCAATCAATAGTGACTTCGCGCTCGCGTCCGCAGCACACCGCGCAAATTTTCTCGCCCTTCGCAGGACAAAATCGCTTCGGCGGCCGCTTCTCGCATAACGGGCAACTCATTCAATATCCTCGCGCGCAGTGCCGTGACGGCCGGACGCGCGGCGGCGCACCGCCGCGCGCGCAAAAGAAAATCTCAGCGCGCCGCTGCGTTTTGCCGCAGCAGCACCACGTCGCTATCGCTATGCGAGCGGAGTATGCCCAGAGTCTTGCCGTCGGCACTCCAGTGGAAGTCCTCGATCCGGTCCGCTTCGAATTCCGTCACGCGGTGTCCCGGCGATCCATCCACCGGCGAGACCCACAACGCGTACAATCCGTTTTCGCGAATCGGATAGCCGATCGTCTTGCCATCCGCCGTGTACCGAATTTCGCCGGTAGCTCGCGGATCCCGCGGAATTTCCGTCACCGGCTTCAGAGTGTCGAAATCCAGAATCCGGATTACCACCGCGCCGCCGGTGGTCGGCTGCGTCTGAAAAGCCAGATACTTTCCGTCCGGCGATACGTTCACGCAACCGCAAGTGAGCAAAGCCTCGGATAGCTGCGTCGTCGCCCCGCCATCCACTGAAACTTTTTTCGCCACGAATTTCCCGGAATCAAAACTCGCATACACCAGCCATTTTCCATCCGGCGAACACATTGCCGGCGCGTCGTCGGAACCCGTCGTAAGCTGCTTCAAGTTTCCGCCCGTCGCATCCATCCTCCAGATATTCATCGTGCTGTTCCCGCCGCGAAACGCCGACGCAAAAATGATGTAGCGCCCGTGATCGCAGGAGATTGGCCCGAACGAAGGGAAATCATCGTGCAGCAGCGGCGCACGCCCGCTGCCATCGGCGTTCATCTGAAATATTCCGTTTTCCTGTTCCAGCAGCAGCTTGCCATCGGGAGTCCACGCAAACCAGTTCGTGGGCGGACGGCTGCTCACGGTGACCGGTTTTCCAGCACCTTTGGCTTCCCACTCCGCTGTCTGCAGCGTTCCCACGTACTGCGCTTGCACGGTGGCGATCGTCTTACCGTCGGCGGATAGGCTGATGCCTGGATAGTCGTTGGTGTCGTTTGTAATCGGCCGGTAGACTGCATCCGGATATGAAAAAATGCCCACTTGAGACCGATTGAAATTGGAATCGCGCCCGCTGCCCAATACGAGAATACCGCTCTGGTCCGGTAACCACAGCGGAGAGTTCAGGAACATCTCGGAAGTCGCGAACGTCTTCTTCTCGCCGGATGCAGCGTCGAACATATACAACCCGGACACCGCGGACTTCTCCGCGAGGAATTCCGATACCACGATGGATTTCCCGTCCGGCGACCACGCTGGCGCGCGTATGCGGGTACCTTGCTTGGACAACAATTTTTCGTTCGAGCCGTCTGCGTTGGCGATCATCAAATCGCCCTCGCCCTGATTGTACTTAAACCGCAGGAACGTGACGCGCGACCGGTCAGGCGAAAAGCTGATGTTGCTGGCGATGTCGTGGATAATGCGTTCCGGGCTCCCGCCCAGCACCGGCGCGCGGTATAAGCTGTTTACGTTTTTCTCGGTTTTTTCCGCGCGCACGAAATAAATGAAATTGCCGTCCGGCGAAAATTTCAGCCCGCGATAAATATCGTCCGAGGGCGGCACGATCTGCGTGTTGCTGTTCGTCGGAACGTTGCGCAGCCACAGACTTTCCTGCCCGCCATCGCGCTGCACGTTCAGTATGTAATTCCCATCGGGCGATATCGCCGCGAGCGACGCCTTGCCCGTCTCCGTCACCGGCGTCACCGCAAAATGATCGAACGCGACGGACTTATTACGCGACAAGAACGAGTAAATTCCGAACGCCGCCGCAGCCACCAGGGCCAGCAACACCACGCCCGTCAAAATGGCGCCGATTTTGTGCTGCCCCGCCGCTTGCAACACCGCCGAACTGGACCCGCTCGGCGCGGCCGCCGACGAAACAGGCGGCGCCACCGCAGCCGCCGAACCCGAAATCGGCACCGCCACGCTCGCGGACAATTGCGAGCCGCTGCTCGTCGTCACCCGCCCCGAAGAATCCGTTTCCCGCCGCAATCGTTTCAGGTCCGCGCGAATTTCCGCCGCCACCTGGTAACGCATCTCGCGGTCTTTCTCCAGCGCCTTCTGCAAAATTTCGTCGAGCTTCGGGGGAATGTCCGGATTCAAACGCATCGCCGGCGGCGGCACGCGATTCAGAATCGCCTCAAAAATTACGCCGGTGGTCTCGCCGCGGAACGGCAATGCGCCGGTCGTCATTTCATACAACACCGTGCCAAACGAAAAAAGATCGCTGCGCGCGTCCAGCTCCTTGCCCCGCACCTGCTCCGGCGACATATACGCGACCGTGCCCACCGCGGTTCCCGGACTCGTGAACATCTCCGCGGAATCGAGCGTGTCGTGCGCCATCGCGCCCACCGTCTCGCCCACTCGCGCGCTACCGCTGCGCGCCGGCACCAATTTCGCCAGGCCGAAATCCAGGATCTTCGCGTGCCCGCGCCGCGTCACAAAAAGATTCGCCGGCTTGATGTCGCGATGAATGATTCCTTGCGAATGGGCCGCGTCCAGCGCGTCCGCGATCTCAATGGCGATGTCCAGCAAGCGATCCAGCTCCAGCGGGCGGCCATTGATCAAGTGCTTCAACGTCGCGCCGTCCAGAAACTCCATCGCGATAAATGCCTTGCCGTTCTCTTCGCCGATATCGTGGATCGTGCAAATGCTCGGATGATTCAGCGCGGACGCAGCCTGCGCCTCCCGCTGAAATCTTCCCAAAGCCTGCGGGTCGCGTGCCACTTCTTCAGGCAGGAATTTCAGGGCCACATAGCGCCGCAGCCGCGTGTCCTCGGCTTTATAAACGACGCCCATGCCTCCGCCGCCCAGGCTTTCTAAGATTTTGTAATGGGATATGGTCTGGCCAATCAGGGAAGGATTATCAGTCATCGAACCGCGATTCTAGTTGCCGCGCCGATGCAAGTCAACGAAACGAGGGACCCGAGCTGCACGAATCGCCATGATCGCGATCAGTGCCCGCAACCGCCCTCCGAATTAATGCACCGCCATCGGACCACCGGGTTTCACTTTCTTCATCAAGAACACCAACGGAATCATAAACGCCACCAAAATTCCCAATATCCAGAAATTATCAATGTAAGCCAGCATCGTCGCCTGCTGGTTCAGCAAGTTCGCAACGAGGCCATGCGCCTGGCGCGACGCCTCGAATGCGCCCGATCCGTGGGATTCCAGCATGTGCGTCGCATTGTTCAGCAAGATCTGGTACTGGCTGTTGCCCGCATTGATGTTGTGCGTAAGATCCGATTGATGCACTTGCGTTCGCCGCGCCAGCATCGTGATCACAAACGAAATTCCCACGCTGCCGCCCACGTTTCGCGCCAGGTTGATCAAACCCGAGGCCGCGTTATTTTTCCCCGGCGGCAAAAATGCGTATGCCGCCGTATTAATCGGAACAAAAAGAAAGGCAAGCGCCAGCGCCTGGTACACCCTCGCCGTCGCGATCGTGCGGAAGTCCACGGACGTGTCGAAGCTGGTCATATGAATGAGTGCGATGCATAAAACCGTGAAGCCAAAGAACAGCAATCGGCGCGCGTCCGTGTGCCCCAGCAAATAGCCCACCAGCGGCATGCATAATATGATCGCGAATCCGCCGGGCATCAGCGCCAGTCCCGCCTGCTCCGCCGTGTATCCCATCAATTGCTGCACGTACTGCGGAATCAGCACGGTGCTCGAGAGCAATGCAAAGCCGACCATGAACATCATCAAGTTGCCGGCCGCAAATGACCGGTCCCTGAATAAATGCAGATCAATGATGGGATCCTTGTGATGCCACTCCCAGAAACACACCGCCACCAGCGCCACTATGCTGATGATCGTCATCGTCACGATGAAGTTCGATCCGAACCAATCGTCGCGCTGCCCCTTATCGAGCACCACCTGCAACGTCCCCAGGCCCAGCGCCAGCAATCCCAGTCCGATGAAATCAACCCTGAAACCTTTGCGGTTCCCCTGCTTCATGTACGGCGGATCGCTGATCAGCAAGTTCGTGAGCAGCAGGGAAATTATGCCGACGGGAATGTTGATGAAGAAAATCCAGCGCCAATTGAAATTGTCGGTAATCCAACCGCCCAGCGTAGGACCGATCGCCGGCGCCAGCACCACCGCCATGCCATACACCGCGAAGGCCATTCCACGTTTTCTAGGCTCAAACGTATCCGCCAGAATCGCCTGCTCGCTGGGCTGCAAGCCGCCGCCTCCTACGCCTTGCAACACCCGAAAAACGATTAGCATCGAGAGGTTCGGAGCCAGCCCGCAGAGAAACGAACTGATCGTGAAGAGCGCAACGCAAGACATATAAAAACGCTTGCGTCCAATCAATTGCGAAAACCATCCGCTCATAGGCAGGATGATCGCGTTTGATACCAGGTAGGACGTCAGAATCCACGTGCTTTCATCCTGGCCCGCCGAAAGGCTTCCGGCGATGTGCGGCAGCGCGACGTTCGCGACGCTGGTGTCCAACACTTCCATGAACGTCGCCAGCGTCACCGTCAACGCGATAATCCAGGGGTTTACTATCGGGCGTTGCCAGGTCGTGTCCGCTGTCAGGGCCGTGGAACTCACTTATTTCACCGTCACCTTCGGTTCCACGGACATTCCCAGTTTCAAATATTGGTCGCGGTCCTCGCCGGGATCCAGAACGATCTTCACCGGAATCCGCTGCACCACCTTCACGTAATTGCCCGTCGCGTTTTCCGGCGGCAGCAAACTGGTTCGCGCGCCGCTGGAGCCCGCGATGCTTTCCACTTTTCCTTTGTAAGTGCGCCCGTTCGCGTCCACTTTTATTTCCACCGGCTGGCCGGGTTTCATGTACTTCAGCTGCGTTTCCTTGAAATTGGCCGTCACCCACACGTCGGCAAGCGGCACGATCGAAAAAAGCTGCTGCCCCGGCTGGACGTTCATCCCCACTTCCGCGTTTTTTGAGACCACGCCGTCAACCGGCGCAATGATTTTCGTGTACTGCAGATTCAGCTGCGCCTGTTCCAGCGCCGCCTCCCTCTGCTGCACGGTGGCATCAGCGGAAAGTGCGCGCGCTTGCGTGGACGCCACCTGCCGTGGCCCCGTTTGCGCATAACGCAAATTTGCATCGGCCGTTATCAGCTTGCTCTTCGCCTGCGTTACTTGCTGCGAGGCGGCCGCAGCCGAAGCGCGCATCGCTGCGACGGTGGCCGTACTGGCGCTCGCCGCCGCCACCGCCGAATCATACAACTGTCTTGAAATTTCCTGTTTCTCCACCAGCTGCTTGTACCGCTGCAAATCGTTCTGCGCCTTCACGTCATTCGCCAGCGCCTGATCGAGTTGCGCTTTCGCCGCGTCGAATTGCTGCTGTGCCGCGATGATTCCGGCGCGCGCATTTTCCACGTCGGCTTCCGACGAAGATACCTGGCTGCTTGTGTTCACCGAGGTGATCGGCACGTTCAGATTCAAAGCACGCGCGGAAGCCTGCGCATCGTCGAGCTGCGCCTTGGCCTGATCCACAGCCACTTGGTAATCGCGCGGATCAATCTCCGCCAGCACCGTCCCCGCCTTTACGTATTGGTTGTCGTCCACATTCACTTTCTGGATGTATCCCGAAATTCGCGCGCTCAGCGGCATCAAGTGCCCGTCAACTTCCGCGTCGTCCGTGGACTCATAGCTCGAAAAATATTGGTACGCAAAATATCCCCCCACCAGCAGCACCACGAACGCGATCGCCAGAATCATCGGCGCGCGCGGATGCAAGCGAAAGAATCCCTGCGAGCGCGCGGGGGGAGCCGGTGCCGCGCTAGCGTGCGTCTCTGCCGGAGCGGGCTTTTCGGATGCCTCGGGGCTGATCGGAAGATCGAGTTCTGTTTTTTGCGCCATGATTTATTTTCCTTTGAAATATTCCTTAACGCTTTGTTCTCCCAGGCCCATCGCCCGAGCCAGGGAAATCTTCGCGTAGTTGAAGCTATAGAGGCTGTTGATGTAGCTGTCGTTGGCGCTCGCTACTTGCTCCTGCGATTGCACCACTTCCACCGTGTCCGTCACGCCCGCGGCAAACCGGTCGCGCGATTGATCGAGCGTCTGCTGCGCCAGGTTAATATTGCTTTTCGCCACTTCCACCTGCTCGGCCGATGATTGCAGATTCAAAAATGCCGTGCGTACGTCCGCGTCAATCTGCGCTTTCAAATTTTCCAGTTTCTCGCGGCTTTGCTCCGCCTGCGCATCCGCTTCCATCTCGTCGCCTTGCACCTTGCCGCCTTGAAAAATAGGAATACTGAGCGTTCCACGAACGTCGAAAACTCCATGCGTGCTCAAAGTGGTAGTGCTAGCGATCCCGTAATCTCCGTTCAAAGAAAAACTCGGGTAATTTTCCGCCCGCGCCGACTTCTTGGTATATTCCGCCGCGCGCAACGTGGCAGTGGCGGCCTGAAAATCGGAGCGCGAAGCGTAGGCGCGTTGCAGCGCTTCATCCAGCGTCAGTCCTGTAAACGGCTCATAGGGCGACTTATCTGTCAGCTCATATTCCTGCCCGGGCGCCAAGCCGATGACGCGCGCCAGCGTCAGCTTTTGAATCGCAAAGTCGTTCTTGGCCTGAATTAACTCCTGCAAGCGCGTTTTCAATTCCACTTGTGCGCGCAAGCCGTCGATCGCAGGAGAAGTTCCCGCCTTCACTTGGTCTGAAGCTTGATCGTAAAGCGCTTGCGCCGTGTTCACTTGCGCAGCCACGGTTTCGATTCGTGACGCGTCCGCAATCGCCTGCAAATAGTTGTACCCCACCGCCAGCACCACCAGGTCGCGCGCGTCCTTCGCCGTGTATTGCGCGGCCTTGATATTTTCTGTAGCGGCGTGCGTGTCGTTGATCGCTTTCAAATCCAGAACGGATTGCGTCACGTACCCGCGAGCATCGAAATATCCGAACGGCCCGACAATTGACGGTATGGTGAAGCCGCTTCCGGGCGGGGTCTTGAAATTAAATCCAAATTCCGCCAGATCCACTTGCGAACCCTGCGCGTAGCTTGTCGTCGTCACATTCGGTAGCAGCGCGCTTAACTTTTTCCAACGCTCGCCTCGCGAGGTCACTACGTCCTGGCCCGAAAGCAGCAACCCCAGGTTGGCTTTCAATCCCCGATCGATCGCGTTCTGCAGCGATATCTGCGCCACTCCCGGCTCCAGCTTTCCCGGCACGCTTCCTTGATACGAACTCTGCGTCGCGGGAGCCGCCGGGCCGCTGCTTCCACTGCCGCTTGTACTCGACGAAGAAGTTCCGTTTTGCGGAGTAACGGGGCCGGCCGCGATTTGTGCTTGCGCCGTTGCCGTTGTGCCGAGCAGAAACATTGCCAGAATTATGCAACTCGAACATCGCGCGCTCACGATTGCCTCCTGCTTGCGGCGTTCCAAATATGGATGAATCCAGGACCTCATACGACTCAGCAAATTCGTAGTAAATCGGGACTTGCGCTCAAACCACGGTCGATTTCTAAGCTTTGCGTCGCATTTTGCGATTGCTCCGGCTGCCTCGCCCGCTGTTGGTTTCCAAATTGGGACAAATCAAATCCCATATTTCTTCGCAGGTCTTCCGCAGCGATGAGTGCGGCTCCTTTAAGGACCAGCTGATCGTCACACCCATGAACACGATCTGCGTCAGGTGCGCCAAATCTGCGGCGGGAATATTGCGGCGTATCTCCCCGCGCTCTTGCCCCAGCAAAAAAATGTCCGTCAGAATCCGCTTGGCGATCTGCGACCGCTTCACCAATTCGTCGCGCACCGGTTTGCAGGAAGCATGTGCCGCGAAAATAGCCCGCAAAAGTGCCGCGCTCTTGTCGGATTGGCCCGCCGCGTCCCCCGCAAGTTCTCGGATCACATCCATCACCGGACCATCGGTGGTCCGCGCCTTTTCCAGCGCGCGTTCCACTGCGGCCACGCGCTCGCCCCCAAATTCGGCCAGAATGTGTTCCTTGGTCGGGAAATAATTGAAAAACGTCCCTTTGCCCACGTCCGCGGCTTCCGTGATGTCCTCGACCGTGGTTTCCAGAAAGCCACGCTGCGCGAATAGATCCAAAGCAGCGCGATACAGGCGGTCACGGGTCTGCGCGCGGTGCCGTTCGCGGCGCCCGCTCAAGCGGGTAGCATTCGAGTGGCCGGAAATTGCGGAAGGGCGAGGCATCGGCGAAATTGCTCTGATCATGACCATAGTCCAATTCCGACTTTTGGTCAAGTATGGACTGAAGTCACCAGCGCGGCGGTTTCCTGCCAGACAAGAGGGAACGGCGCCGGAGGGTTCGCCTCCGGCGCGCCATTGTAAACGGGGAGCGGTAGTCTAGCTGTGCTTCGGGCTGTGCTTCTCGAGAACTTCGAGCATCAGTTTCGCGGACGGCGGAGGCGGCACCGCTGCCCTTAGCACAATATCTTTCGCCGGGATCTGCTTGCCGTAAATCCGCTCGTTGGCATCGTTGTCTGGACGCACCGTCGAACCTGCCAGCGAAATTCCCGCGAATAGTCCGCGTGCCCGCGAATAAGTGAGCATTTCCGCGCGCATCGTCACGTCGGTTTCCGCCGTGGCATTGCGGCCCACCGGGCCCGCTGCCACTGACGCATCGCCTCCCAGCTTCACCTTGCTGCTCAGAATCGAACTCGCGCCCCGCTCGTTCATCACCAGGATCACGAAATCGGTGGCTTGTCCGCCGATCTGGAATCCCACGCTCGCGCCCTCCAGGGCCATCATGCTCGGCGCGCCCCAGCGGCCGCGGAAGTTTGCGCCTTTGCGGCAAGTCATCACGCCGCGCCCGTAACTCGCGCCCACGATGAACGCGGCCTTCAGCACGGTCGGGTACACGATCACGCAATCCGCTTTATCAATCAGGCTCTGCGGAATGTCGTCCGGAATGTCCATGATTTCCTTAAGGACTTGTCCGGCGCTTTGGATTCGGTCTTCATCGTTCGACTTGTCGTCCGCACGGACGGTTGTCGGGTTGACCATCGTTGGCAGGCCAATCAGCGCCGCGACCAGCAGGGCCGCTAGAATCTTTTTCATCGGATGTACCCTCCTATGGGTGGACCGTCATCATATGGATTTCGTGCTCAATCCGCAACCTTGCGGCGCGCAGGCCCAGCCTCCGCCGGAAGTTGGCATATAATCGAACGCTCTCTCGATCATTTATTTTTCACAAGGGTCTTACGAAAGTGCATCGATCGCTTTTATCTCCGCGCGCCTGTCCTGCGCGCTGCACCGTCGCCGTGCGGCGCAGCGCAATTTTGATTTTCGTCGCGCTCGCATCCGCGGCCTTGGCGCAGCACTTGCTTTCCGCCCCGCGTTCCACATCCGCGCCCGTAAGCCCGTCAACCGTAGCGGCGCGGCACAATATCCCACGGCCAGATGTTGCCCTCTTCCGCGCCCGCGTGGACTCCGCTCTCGCCGAAGCTCACGCCGCCAAAGCCTTCTGGGGAATCTTGATCGCGGATCGCGATACCGGCGAAACTTTATACGAGCTGAACCCAGACCGTTTTTTCACTCCCGCGTCCAACGCGAAAATTTTCACTTCCTCTCTCGCCTTCGCCACCCTCGGCGCCGCCTTTCAATTTCGCACCACGCTCGAATCCAGAGCGCAACTGGGCCCTGACGGCCATCTCAACGGCGATTTGGTATTCGTCGGCCGCGGCGATCCCGATATTTCCAATCGCAAATTCCCCTACGCCGGAAAAGTCGAACACGACGGCCCCACCGAAAAAGTTCTCGCGCAGATGGTGGACGAAACCATTGCCAAAGGACTGAAACAAATTGACGGCGACATCGTCGCCGACGATAGCTACTACCCCTACGATCCCTATCCTCCCGGCTGGACCGTCGGCGATCTCTTCTTCACGTTTGGCGCGCCGGTAAGCGCCATCACATTCAATGACAATTGTATGTCCGTCGAAATCACCGCGGGCGCGCAAGTTGGCGACCCCGCCACGCTCTCCGTGGACCCCTCCGCCGCGCTGAACACTTTCGGCTACGATCTGAAAACAATCTCCCCGGACGGCAAACCAGAATTCGGCGTCGTCCGCCAGCCCGGTGAGCAGTTTCTGCTGTTGCGAGGGCGAATTCCTGTCGGTCATTCACCGATGGTGCTCGATCTCGCGATGCCAGATCCCGCGCAAGCCGCCGCCGTCGCGCTCAAGCAGCTTTTTCAATCCCGTGGGATCACGGTCACGGGTACTGCCCGCGTCCACCACGCTCCGCCGCCGGAAATTTATCCCGATGCGCCCATCGTTATGGGCCCCGCGCCCGTTCCGCCCTCCCCCACCGCCATCGTTTTCGCCGAACATCTTTCGCCCCCTCTTTCTGAAATCGTGCGCGTCACCAACAAAGTAAGCCAGAACTTGCACGCCGAATTGCTCCTGCGTGCCGTCGCCGAGGAAAAGAAAGGCTTCGGCGTCACCGACGCTGGCCTCTGGGTCGAGCAGGATTTTCTGAAAAGCATCGGCGTCGCCGATGGCGACGTGGTTTTCTCCGACGGCTCAGGTCTCGCACGCGACGACCTGGTAACACCCCGTGCGATGCTGCAATTGCTCCGTTACGACGCGCAACAACCCTGGGCCGCGGACTACATTTCCACTTTTCCGATCGCTGGCGTGGATGGCACTCTGGAAAACCGTTTCAAGGACACTCCCGCTTCGGGCCTAATCCAGGCAAAAACCGGTGCGCTCGATCACGTTCGCGCCATGTCCGGTTTCGCCACCACGCTGCACGGCGAGCATCTGATCTTCACAATTTTCGGCAACAACAATCCGCAGCGCGGCCGCGATTCCGTCGTCGCCATGGACGCCATCGCCGTCGCCATGGTCGAAACTCTAGGCCCTCCTCCCCCACACCGCCCCGCCAAGAAAGCCGCCAAGAAGAAATGACCTCGCGTCGCGTCTCCCGCGAACGCCGCCACATTCCTCGCTGAGTATTTCGCGAAACCAGAAGCGCTCTTCGCGCCGAGTGGCGAGCGCGCAAGGACTCCGTTTTTCGTTAGGACGGGGTCTTATGGCGTGCACAAAAAGTAATGCGCGTGTCATCCCGAGCGTAGCGGGGATCTGCTTTTCGCTCGAACTCATCATCGTCGGTAACTGTGGCGTGGTGTCGGGCGCCCTGCTTTCCCACAGCCAACCAAGCTACAATATTCCGATCAACGAACCATCGTTACGAGGTATTCGTGTCGCGTTCAGCACAAGAAGTCCTCGAGTTCGATCGCTTGAAAGAAATCGTCGGCGGCTACACCACCTGCGCGCCCGGACGCCGCGCCATCGAAGCGCTAGCGCCTCAACAAGACGTCGCCGCGCTAAGCGCCGAATTCGCGCTGATCAATGAAGCCGTCGCTTACCTACGCGCAGGCTCCGAACTCGGCTTCGGCTCGCTAGCCGATCCCGAAACGTGGCTTGCGAGGCTCGCAGTCCCAGCCTCGGTGCTCGCCGTTGGCGCATTGCTCGATGCCACCTCGCTGATGGAACTGGTAAATGTCGTCCGCCAGACTTTCAAAGAAGACGCCGGAAAGCATCCACAACTCTCCGCCCGCGCCGCCGCGCTCGCCGATTTGCGCCACCTCACCACAGCGATCCGCCGCGCGATTCTTCCCAATGGTGAAATCAGCGACGACGCCTCGCCGCAACTCCGCCGCATCCGCACCGGCATCGCCCAAGGCCGCGACAAAATCCGCCGCTCGCTAGAAAGCATTCTGCGCGCGCGCGGCGAAACCACCGGCGAAGATTACGTCACCCTGCGCAACGATCGCTTCGTGATCCCCGTGCGCGCCTCCGAACGCCGCAACGTTCCGGGCGTAGTCCATGCAGCCAGCTCCACCGGTCAAACCGTTTTCGTCGAGCCGCTCGAAGCGATTGATCTGAACAACCGGCTGGTCCAGCTTTCCGAGGAAGAGCTAGTCGAAATTTCGCGAATTCTCACGGAACTCACCGAGCGCCTCCGTGCAGACCGCGCCGCGCTCAGCGCGTCAGCGACGCAAGTTGCGCACTTCGATTCCGTCTTCGCCCGCGCGCGCTTTGCGCGTGAAATTGACTGCGTCATGCCCACGTTTCAAGATGGCAATTTCCTGCGACTGGATTCCGCGCGCAACCCGGTGCTCGAAGCCAAGCTCCGTCCCCTCGGCCGCCAGGCCGTCCCGCTTTCGCTCGCGCTCGGCGGCGACGAGACCGTCATGGTCATCAGCGGCCCCAACACCGGCGGCAAGACAGTCGCGCTGAAATCCGTCGGCCTAGCCGCGCTTTCCGCGCAGTCCGGCATTCCCGTCGCCGCCGAACGCGCCGAGTTGCCCGTCTTCGATCGCGTGCTCGCGGACATCGGCGACGAACAATCCATCGCCGCGGACCTCTCCACATTTTCCGCGCACATCATCAACCTGAAATCCATGCTGGACGTCGCCACCGCTCGCTCCCTGATCCTCGTGGACGAAATGGGCACCGGCACAGCCCCGGAAGAAGGCGCGGCCCTCGCCGTAGCACTGCTCGAAGAATTTCGCGCCCGCCGCGCGCTCACTATCGCCACCACCCATCACGACCGCCTGAAATCCTACGCCTCCACCACTCCCGGCATCGTCAACGCCGCCATGGAATTCGACGAAGAAAATCTCCAGCCCACCTATCGCCTTCTAGTCGGCGTTCCGGGTACTTCCAGTGGGATCGAAATCGCCCGTCGCCTAGGCCTCCCCGCGCGCGTAGTCGAACGCGCCCGCGCCAGCCTCTCCCCCGAATCGCGCGAAGCCCGCGACCTGATCGCCTACCTCCATCGCAGCCGCGACGAAATGGAACAGATCAAGCAGCAAGCGCGCGACGAACTCGCGCAGCTCGAAACCGAACGCCGGACGTTGCAGACCGAATGGGTCGACCGCCAGAAAAAACGCATCGCCGACCTCGAACGCAATTTTCAGGAAACGCAGAAGCGCTTGGAAGCGGAAATTGCACGTCTCGCCGGAGAGATTCGCGACCGCACCCTGCGCGCCCAAATCGAAAAACAATCCGGCAAGCGCATTGCAAAAATCGGCGCGGAAGCCCGCGCGGACGCCAATGCCGCGGTGGTCGAAACGCTCGCCGCCTCCCAAGAGGATCTAGGCGTATCGCCAAATGTTGCCGGCAAGCCCGTCGCTCCCGAGCAGCTTTCCGCCGGCCAGCGCATCACCGTGAAAAATTTCAAGCAACCGGTCGTCTTCCGCCGCCACGACGGACGCATGGCCGAAATCGAAGCCGGCCCGCTGCGCATGCGCATCCCGCTCAGCGACGTGATCGCCATCGAAGCCGACAAATCGCACACCGCGAAGTCAGACGCGGCAGCCGCCGGTGCCCGACGCCACGGCATCACGGTCCACGCGCAATCGAGCGACGAGCCCGTCGCCGACGAAATCAACGTGATCGGCTGCACGGTGGAAGAAGCTACCCGCCGAGTGGACAAATTCATTGACGAAGCCGCACTAGCCGCCAAACCAAGTGTCCGCATAATCCACGGCCACGGCATGGGCGCCCTCCGCCGCGGCCTCGGCGAATTCCTCTCCGCGCACCCCCTGGTGGAAAGCATCCACCACGAAGCCGAAGACCGCGGCGGCGCAGCCATCACCATCGCCGAGTTGAAGGCATGATGGAAAATGGAAAAGTGAAAATGGAAAATCACCCCGCCGAGGCTTCGCGGCCATCGGACAAGAAAATATCCGATTTCACCGATCTCATTACCTGGAAGCAGGCTCGCAAAATGCGTCAAGAGATATATCGCGTGGCAGCGAATTTTCCCGCCGATGAAAAATACGGCCTGACCAGCCAAATCAAACGCGCGGCAATTTCCGTCACCGCGAATCTAGCCGAGGGCTATGGTCGTTACTCCTACCAGGAAAATGTTCAATTCTGCCGCCAAAGCCGCGGCTCGTTGTACGAGTTAAGGGACCATTTGACGACAGCACTGGACGCTGGCTACATTGAGCGGGAAAAATACGACGAGCTCGACGCGATGGCCATAAGCGCCATTAAGCTGGTGAACGGCTACATTAGAGCGACCAGAATTCTGAAGGCGGCGTCTGAAAAATGAGTTCTCCAGTGGCAAGAACGAGCGATAGGCAACGCCAACGCGTTTTATTTTCCATTTTCTTTTTTTCATTTTCCTTGCGAACTCTGGCGACTGCCCATGGCGCGGCGTGGTTTTCATTTTCCAGTTTCTCCTTTCCATTTTCGAATTCTATCCATGGCTGAAGCCGGTTCATTCGCGGATCGTGTAAAGCAGCAGGCGGACATCGTCCGCGTCATCGGCGAATATGTGCGCCTCAAAAAGACGGGCCAAAACTTCACCGGCCTCTGCCCCTTCCATCAGGAGAAGACTCCGTCTTTCGCGGTCCATCCGACGAAACAGATCTACCACTGCTTCGGCTGCGGCAAAGGCGGCGACGTCTTCCAATTCGTGATGGAGCTGGAAAAGTCCACGTTCCCCGAAGCCGTGCGCACGGTCGCGGAAAAATGTGGCATCGCCATCCCTCGGCCGCGTGAACGCTCGCCCGAAGAGCGCAAAGAAAATCAGCAGCGCAGCGCGCTCGTGGAAATGCACCGCGAGGCCGCCGCGTTCTTCGCGCGCCAGTTGCACGACAGCCCGGAAGGCAAAGTCGCTTACGCCTATCTCGAAGATCGCGGCTTGAATAAGGAAGCCATCACCCGCTTCGGCCTGGGATTCGCGCCCTCGGCCGGCGACGCGCTGTTCCGTTTCCTGAAGCAGAAATATCCCGAAAAACTTCTGGAAGTTTCCGGCATTGTCTCGCGCGACCAGAACGGCAACCGCTTCTACGATCGTTTCCGCCGCCGCATCATGTTCCCCATCTCGAACGAATCCGGCAAAGTGATCGCCTTCGGTGGCCGCGCCATGGGCGACGACATGCCGAAATACATGAATTCCCCCGAAACGCCGATTTATTCCAAAAGCAACGTCCTCTACCACCTCGACCGCGCCAAAGAGGCTCTGCGCCAAAGCGATTTCGCCGTTCTCGTCGAAGGCTATATGGACGCGATCGCCGTAGCCCGCGCCGGAGTCGGCAACGTAGTCGCCAGTTGCGGCACCAGCCTCGCCGAGCCGCAAACAAAGCTGCTCGCACGCTTCACTCGCCGCATCGTAGTGAATTACGATCCAGACACCGCCGGCCAAGCCGCTACCGAGCGCTCGCTCACGCTGCTCCTCGAAAAAGAATTCGACGTCCGCGTACTCGCGCTCCCCGGCGGCGCCGATCCCGATAAATTCATCAAGGAACAAGGCGTCGAAGCCTACAGGAAGCTCCTCACGCAAGCCCCGCCCTATCTCGATTACCTGATCTCCCGCGCGCGCCAAATGGATCGCACCACCGCCAATGGCAAGCTCGCTGCGTTGGATTTCCTGATGCCTTATGTACAGCGTCTTCCCAATCGCCTGTTGCGCTCCGAATGGGCCACGCGTATTGCGTCGGAACTGCGCGTGGATGAGCCCGTCCTTCGTGCTGCTCTTCGCCGAGCTGCGGACGAGCGCCGCAGCAAAGTGCAGCCTAAGGCGGAATTACTTTCGCCCCCAGTAAAGCGCGCCGAACGCCAGTTGATCCGCATGCTATTCGAAGCCGAAGAATTCCGCGAAAAGTTGGCTCACGAAATCGCCAGCGACGATCTCCATCGCGGCCTCGAAACCGCCAAGATCTTCGAATCCATATTCGTCACCATTAAAAACAACGAAAGGCCGGATGCCGCCGCGCTCGGCGCCACGCTCGAGGAAAAAGACCGCCGCCTGCTCTTCGAAATCCTCTTCGAATCGCTCCCCGAAGCCACCTGGGACGATGCCTCCAGCTGTCTGGACTTCCTGCGCAGCCGCCACGTGGAAGAAGAGCTGGCCGACCTCCAAAAGCAGCTCGAAGCGAAGCCCGCACCCGACGAACTCCGCAGAATCGTCACGCGCCGCCTGGAATTGCAGAAATTGCTGGCAAGCCACTAGGAGGAAAGAGCTAGGCTCCGTCGCGCTCTAGATTGCAAAAACTGTCGCTGGCACAGTAACTTACGGCCCCTCGTTGACGCGCCTAGCCCGTATGTTATATATTCGTAGGGTTTTGGAGGAAACGGGCGGCACTCTTCGCGCATCATATACGTGTGTGAGGGCAGGCGCGGCGGTGCTGGCACGGGCGCGGAATCGGCGACGGGTTCGGAAAGTTCGTCCTAAAATATCCGTTTAAATGCTGTTAACGCAATATGCGCCGTGGTGTCTCACCACGGCCGCTTTGCATTTTGCGGACCCGTTTTGCTCGCGGCGCATCGCCTGACCTCTGCAAGGGAGGAAGTGTGACGGTTGCTCTTGAGGAAAAGTACGATCAGGTTCGTCAACTCATCGCTATGGGCAAGGAGCGCGGCTACCTGCTCTACGATGAGGTGAACGATATCCTGCCGCCCGAGGTGCATTCCTCGGAAGAAATTGACGATCTACTCTCCACCTTCGAGCGTTACGGCATTGATGTGTACGAAGATTTGGCCAGCGCCAAAGCTGCGCTTGCCGCCGCGGATGCCACCGATTCCGCGGAGCCAGTCAAGGAATCGGAATCGAGCGCCTCGGAAGATGGCGAACTCGATCTAACCCCTGGTTCGCTCGAAAAAACCAACGACCCCGTGCGCATGTACTTGCGCGAAATGGGCACCGTCCCGCTGCTCACGCGCGAAGGCGAAGTGGCCATCGCCAAGCGCATCGAGCGCGGACAGTTGCTCGTCCTGAAAACCATCACGCGTGCTCCGCTGATCCTGAAGGAACTTCTGCAGGTCGGCGAAGATCTGCGCAACGGCTCGCGCTCCATCAAGGAAATCGTCCAGTTTGACGACGAAGAACTCACCGAAGAGAAGATTGAAGCGAAGACCAAAGACACGCTCAAGCAGATTGACAAGGTCGCTAAGCTCTATCTTCTCGCGCTGAAGCAGGCCGCGAAGCTCAGCAAGATGGCGAAGTCCAAGAAGCGCCCGTATCTCCGCGCGCGCTATGCCCTGGCTCGCACGCGCGTCGAGATGTCGAATCGCATGCGCGATCTCGATTTCAATCCGCTCGAGAAAAAGCGCTTGATCGAAAAGATCCGCCAGACCGTCGAGCGCGTGCATTTCCTCGAGCGCGAAATCGTAAAGCTCGAGCGCCGCGTGGAAGCCTCGAAGGCCGACGTCCAGGCCGAAGCCCGCAAGGACCTCAAAGCCCGCCGCCAGGAACTCGCCGAAATCGAATTGGCCAGCGAAGTCAGTCCCACCGAGCTGAAGCGCGGCCTTCAGGTGATTCTTCGCGGCGAAGCCGAAGCCGAACAGGCCAAGAAAGAATTAATCGAAGCCAACCTTCGCCTCGTCGTTTCCATCGCGAAGAAATATACCAATCGCGGCCTGCAGTTCCTCGACTTGATTCAGGAAGGCAACATTGGCCTGATGAAAGCCGTGGACAAATTCGAATGGCGCCGCGGTTACAAGTTTTCGACGTACGCCACTTGGTGGATTCGCCAGGCCATCACCCGCGCCATCGCCGACCAGGCCCGCACCATCCGCATTCCGGTGCACATGATCGAAACGATCAATAAGCTCGTGCGCACGCAGCGCCAATTGGTTCAGGAACTCGGCCGCGAGCCTACTTCCGAAGAAATCGCCAAGCGCATGGACATTCCTGTCGCGAAAGTGCGCAAGATTCTGAAAATCGCGCAGGAACCGATTTCTCTCGAAACTCCCATCGGCGAAGAAGAAGATTCGCATCTCGGCGATTTCATCGAGGATAAGGCCGTCGTCTCGCCTTCCGACGCGGTCATCAATCTCAGCCTGAAAGAACAAACTTCTTCCGTGCTGAAGACGCTGACTCCGCGCGAGGAAAAAGTCATCAAGATGCGTTTCGGCCTCGACGATGGCAGCGAACACACTCTCGAAGAAGTAGGCCAGTCCTTCGCCGTCACTCGCGAGCGTATCCGCCAGATCGAAGCCAAAGCCCTGCGCAAGCTGCGCCACCCGTCGCGCTCGCGCAAACTGCGCGCCTTCCTCGAAGGCTCCGCTAACGATTACTAACCGCAGCGCTCGCAATCAAGCGTGAATCGCGACGGGTTTTGCAGGCGTAGGGGCGGGTCTGAGACCCGCCCCTGCAATTGCAGCCGCAGCGATCAATTCTCCAGGGCTTCCTGCAGCCGGTTCAACGCTTCAAACCAATACGCCTTCATCTTCGCGCATTCTTTCGAACTCGAAAGTTTCATGTGGTCCACGGCCGCCTGGCTCTTTCCCGCGCCCTTGGCATAAAAATTCACGCTCAACCGGCTCGCGCCTCCATCCCACTTCGCGCGCAAAGATTTGTTCGGCGTCGCGGTGGTGATTTTCAGCTCAGCGTCAGGCAGCCAGCGCCGCCGCAATTTTTCATCCGTCCATGATTCGTACAATTTCGTCATCGGCACATTCAAAGTCCGGCTTCCCGACGCCGCAAACTCCCCATCGCACTTCTGAAATTTTTCGCGAAGCCCCCGCGCCTGCTCGTAGGGCACGGCAATCATCTGCGCCCACCACGGCCCGACCTTGTGCGTCTTGGCCAAATAAGCCGAAATATCCTGATGCCGCCACTTCTTCGCGCCCGCCTTGTCCAGAATCTTGAACCACTCCGGCCAAGTTTTCCCCGTGCGCCCTTTAACCGCCTCGTCGCTCATCCTCTTCGCTTCCCGCGGCTTTTTCATCGGCATCGCTCCTATTTTTGTTGCTGTGCCGTTGCCCAGTTCACTGCCGAACCGTAGCCGTAGACCAGTTGCGCTCCGCGATCGGTACCGATCGTCAGCAGTACCGCGAGCAACACCAGTCCCAGCAACAGTACCTTCCGCAATTTCGCCGTGAAATCCTTCCGCATGAAAAACGCGAACATGCACAACCCAATCGCCAGGCTCGTCGCTGTCAACATCAGCGTCTCGTGAATTCCCACCGCACGCTGCGCTGCGCCTGGCGCCACCGAATTTTGCGCGGCAAGCCCGGTCATCACCGTAATGATCGCGGCCAGCGTGCCCAGATAGAGCAGTCGCGTTGCGGTTCGCTGCAATTCGTCGCTCGCGCGCCACACCGCCAGCATTTCAAAAAGCAGCGCCGCCAGCCACAGCACAATAGGGAAGTGCACAAACATCGGATGCAAATTCAAAGCAGCTTTCATCCCCGGAAGCATCGCGTTTCGCCTCCTCGCTCGAATAGCAACAACGGCAACTCAGCCCCGCGCATTATGTGCCAACCTCAACGCATCGTACACCGCAGTATAATGCGCGCCAATCGCGGGGCAGCTTTTGCACCAGCGGTCTTTGGTCCGCCATCAGTCAAGCGGCGAATGCCAAGCTCACGCCAATTCCGGACGCGACGGGCGGCCGTGCCAATGAATAAAACTTCGAAACGTCGGCCACCCGAACGCGACTACTCGCACCGTTTGCTGATAGATAAGTTGGGTGTGAAGCAAGGACAGCAGATCGCGGTCCTAGGAGTGGAAAGCGCGGAATTTCTCGAAGGCCTCGCCGCCCGCGCTCCCAATTACTCGCGCGGAAAACGCATCGCCAATGCCGACCTCATCTTCTTTTCAGCGAAAGCGGGAACAGATCTAACGAACCTGAAATCCCTCGCGCGCTCCATCTCCAAAAACGGCGCGATCTGGGTCGTCTACCCCAAAGGTCAAACCCACATCCGCGAAATTGACGTAATCACAGCGGGCAAAGCCGCAGGCCTCACCGACAACAAAGTCTGCAGCTTCTCCGAAACTCACACAGCCCTGCGCTTCTGCATCCCTCGCTCGAAGCGCTAAGACCGTGCGGAAACCCGCGCGATATCCGCGGAACTAACTCCAGCCGGAATCCGCACCCTCGCATAGACGCTGCACAAAGCGATGCTCTGAACGGGATCCTCTGGAAGGTAGAACACTGGCACCAGCCCCGAATCCGTGAGAGCGTCTTCAGCGGCGGCAATACCGGCAACGTGGCGGAAACGTTCCCCTCCGCGCGTCGAAAACTGATATGCGCCTTCGTTCCAATATCCGATCGTCACCTCGCCGTCGCGAAGAATCGTCACAGCGGCCAATTCACGCCGGAGCGATACAAGTATCGCGATCATCGAGACAACTAGGTATACCAGCTGAAGCCCAATCGCGGGGCGCGAATAAATGGTGTGAATGAGCGACTGATGGTCCCGCGCGAAACCTAAAAGCGATTCGCCGATGAAGAGGCACGCAATCACCAAAAGCAACAAGCTGAGCTTGGCAGAGGAAGGCCAGTACACCTGGCGCGGCGGTGGCAACTCGGTCAGCGCCTTCCATTGACGCGGAGTTTCCGGCGCCCGCAGCATCGGTGGCGCCGGCACAGCGGCGTCAATCTTTCGAGTGTCGGCGCTGAGCGCTAGCACCGAGTCGTGATATTCCACTCGCGTTCTTTGCAACAAATAAGCCCAACCGAGCCCGAGCACCAGCAGCAGGGCTGCGATGCCCCAGTATTTCCAATCTACTTGAAATAGAAACGGCGGTACGCTCAAGGCGAACCAGCCGACGACGAACGCGAGCCGCCCATATCTTGGAGACTTAATACGCAGCTTCGTCGTGACGGTTCCGCACTCCAGGCCGCAGTGCGGACACGGCGGCGAATCAACCTGAGAGGTGAATACGGATCCACAACGCGGGCAGTTTAGTTCTGCCATGCGGCAAGCATAACATCAGTAAACTTTTTCGTTAAATGTCTCGTTGCGTAAATTGGCCGTGGGAAGGAATACCGCTTAAGTCACGATTTCATGCATCGTCGCGCAGTACGCAATCTGCCGCTTGGAATTCTCGCGGTCGTAGAAAACCGGCACGCTCATCCCCTCATAAAGCTTTCCCGAATAATCGAATCCTATCCCCTTGTGCGTCTGCCCCTGGTAGTCGCTGAATTCATACTCCACCGACGAGTTATTCTTGTCGTCCTTCCACTGGCGCACGATTTTCCCCAGCGCCACCTCGCCGTTCTCCAGCAAATCGCATTCCCGCACCTGCGAACGCCACATGCCCACCGGCAATAGCAACAGCACAATCAACCCCGCAGCCATCCCCCAATCCTTGTTCTGAAATGTCGCAAACGAAAGCGTGCGCGCCCACTCTCCGTAAAGGTGCACACCCAGTACCGCCCCGAATGTCACCACCACCAGCGCCGCTACCCCCAAGCTGAATTTTCCGCGCGTCGCCATTTGTATTTCGCGTGGCCGCGAAGTCCGCAGCAAAGCCTTGTCCTGCGCACTCGGCTCGATCGCGGCATCCGACCCGCCCCCGGCAGTCATGCCGCGGCTCGCAAACGCGTCAGCCCCCGCCGTACCAACGGCCGCCGCCGTCCGCATCGCCGGCGAGGGAAGAGCCTGCAACCTCCTCCGCGCTCGCATCGCCACAATAAAGTTCACAGAAATTCCGATCGCGAAGACTCCGCCAAATATCGCAATCTGATTTGGATTCCGCAGGTGAAAGAAATGAACCACGAAGAAAAAGAACCCGCACATCATCACCGCGCCGACGGGCAACATAAAAAGGCTCGATCGCGCACCCGTGAGCGCCACGTCGCGGTTCCAACCGCAATTGGGGCAATACGGTGTATTGATCGCCAGCATCGTGGCGCCATGGCAGCGGGGGCAGGGCGGTGTAGGCATGGGAAATGGTAGCGTATTTTTTCGCCGCGCCATCCCCCCGCGGCTATGATGTTTCCATGCCGACAAGCCTCGATGTGCGCGGCCTCACCGTCGAGCTTCCCACCCCGTCCGGCTGGGTCCGCCCGGTGAACGACGTCTCCTTCACGCTCGCGCGCGGCGAAACTCTCGGCATCGTCGGCGAATCCGGCTCCGGCAAGACCATGCTCTCACTCGCCCTCATGGGACTCGAGCCTCACGGCGGACGCCGCGAAGGCGAAGCATGGCTGCATCCGCGCAATGCCCGCAAAAACGGCAACGGAAACAGTAGCAGCAACAGCAGCGTAACCAGGCGCGAACCCAACGCAGCCGATCCCGACCCGCTGCGCGAAAACCTCCTCGCGCTCTCCCAAGAAAAAATGCGCGAAGTCCGCGGCCGCGAAATCGCCATGATTTTTCAGGAGCCGATGACCGCGCTCAATCCCGTCCTGCGCATAGGAGCGCAAATCGAAGAAGCCATCCGCGTACACGAGCCGCGCGCCGCCACAAACGACGTTCGCCGCCGCGCCCTAGCCGCCATCGAACGCGCCGCGCTCTCCGACCCCGAGCGCCGCGCGCGCCAATATCCCCACCAACTCTCCGGCGGCCTGCGCCAACGCGTAATGATCGCCATGGCGCTGGCGGCAGGCCCCGGCGTCCTAATCGCCGACGAACCCACGACGGCCCTCGACGTCACCGTACAAAAACAAATCCTCGAGCTTCTCGCAAAGCTGCGCCGCGACCTCCAGCTCTCCATGCTTTTCATCACCCACGATCTCGGAGTCGTCGCGCAAGTCGCCGATCGCGTCGCCGTCATGTACGCAGGACGCATCGTCGAAGAAGGTCCAGTCTCCGAAGTCCTGCAAGCGCCCGCTCACCCCTATACTTTAGCGCTGCTGCGGGCCGCCCCCCGCCTCGCCCGCGAAAAGTTAGTCCCGATCCCCGGCACGGTTCCGGCGCTCGACGCGTTGCCCTCCGGCTGCGCTTTCGCGCCGCGCTGCCCGCACCGCGTACTCCAGTGCGACGCCGCCGTTCCAGCATTGTGCGCCGTAAACACAAATCATCACGCCAGGTGTATTCTCGTCCCATGAACTCGGCTCACAACCCCGCGCAGCCTGAACAAATCAGCGACGAGCAATTGAAAGCGCGCGTCCGCGACCGCTTCACCCAAACCGCCGAAGTCTTCGGCGATTACGCCGTCACCGAACGCGTCGCGGAAGCCGAACTGCTCGCGCGTCTCGTCCATGCCGGCCCCGAAGACCTCGCCGTGGACCTCGCGGCCGGCCCCGGCACGCTCGCTCTGCGCTTCGCAAAACACGTCCGCTGGATTTGCGCGCTCGATCTCACTCCCGCGATTCTCTCGCGCGCGCGCCACAAAGCCTCCCAGGAAGGTTTGCTCACGAAATTCGGTTTCGCGCTCGGCGACGCGCAGTCCTTGCCCTTCGCCGATGCCTCGCTCGACCTCGCCGTCACCAGCTACAGCCTCCACCATATTTCCGATCCCGCCCGCGTCATTCGCGAAATGGCTCGCGTCGTCAAACGCGATGGCCGCGTCGGCGTGATTGATATCGTCGTCCCCGCGGATTCCAAAATTCGCGCACTCAATCACCGCATCGAATATATTCGCGATCATTCCCACTCGCGCTCGCTCACCCAGCCTGAATTCGCCGAGATGTTCAACGCTGCCGGCCTGCGCATCACCGCCACCGAATATCGCGAACATCCGCGCGTCTTCGCCCACTGGATGCACGTCGCCGGCTGGAAGCCCACCGATCGCGAATTCATCGAAGCGCGCCGCCTGCTGGTTGATTCCATCCCGGACGACAGCTCCAATTTTCATCCGCGCTTCCAGCCCACGGACGTCACGCAACCCGGCGCGGAGCCCGATCTCTACATGGTCAACACTTCCATAAACATCGCCGCCGAGAAATTGTAGGAATGCCCGCGGAAACCCTGCTCGAAGCACGAAACCTGCGCAAATCCTATTCAGTCGCCGCCGGTCCCTTCACGCAATCCACTCGCCGCGCGCTCGCCGTGGACGGCGTCAGCTTCTCCCTCGCTCGCGGCGAAACTCTTGGCATCGTCGGCGAATCCGGCTGCGGCAAGACCACTCTAGCCCGCATGCTGCTCCGCCTGATCGAGCCGGACTCCGGCGAAATTATCTTTCGCGGTAAGAACTGGCTCAGCGCAAGCGGCGGGGAACTGCGCCAGCTGCGCCGCGGCATGCAAATGGTCTTTCAGGATCCCATCGCGTCGCTGAATCCGCGCATGCGCGTCGGCTCGATCGTCAGCGAGCCGCTCGCCATCCACGAACCGCAACTCTCACGCAACGAGCGCCGCAACCGCGCCGCCGAAATCCTCGCCGCCGTCGGCCTCGGCCCGGAATCCCTCACGCGCTACCCCCACGAATTTTCCGGCGGCCAGCGCCAACGCATCGGCATAGCCCGCGCGCTGATCCTGCGCCCGGATCTGCTCATCGCCGATGAGCCGGTCTCGGCGCTCGACGTTTCCGTAGGCGCTCAAATCCTCGAACTGCTAGCCCGGCTCCAAAGCGAATTCTCGCTAACGCTAATCCTGATCTCGCACAGCCTCCCAGTAGTAGCGCAATTGGCCACCACCGTAGCCGTAATGCAAGCCGGCCAGATCGTGGAACAAGGCCAAGCCGCCCAAATCCTGCAATCCCCCAATCACCCCTACACGCAAGCGCTCCTGGCCGCCGTCCCCCAAATCCCCGAATAAAAAAAGCTAAGTCGCCCGCCACTAGCCGCAAATGGTTCGCCAACCAATATGGAGTGCGGCGGCGTGCCGCCGCTTTCTCTCGCGCGAGGCGCGCCTCGCGTCCAAAGTCAAAAGCACCACAAACGATCGGCCATCCGCAATTTCGTGGAGTGCGACGGCTTGTTTATCCTGAGGAACGAAGGGCCGCCGCCATGGTTCAGGGCGAGGCTTGCCTCGCCTAAAACGTAAACACCATTGCGAACGATCCGAGAGCCCAAGCCGCTGCAGGATATCTGCTCGACCCTCGAAAAAATCTTGATAGAATCCCCCCGGCTGAAACTTTCAAAAGAAGCAATCCGTACCAGCAAAGAGACGCCGCATCACCATCGCCGCGAAGAGGAGAAACCCCAAATGGCCGACTCAGCTACCCCCGCACCCGCCGCACCTCAAACCTCGGACAATTCCTTCAGCCGCATCTTCGGCGTTCTGTTTTCTCCGAAGCCGACGTTCGACTCCATCGTTCGCCGCCCCACCTGGATCGTCCCAGTAATTCTCGGCTGCATTTTCTTCATATCGGTGGTGGCAATTTTCACCCAACGCGGCGGATGGCCCAGCTTTTTTGAAAAACAAGACGCCAACAGCTCCCGCATGCAAAGCATGTCCGCGGAAGAACGCGAGCGCACCATTGAGACCCAGACAAAAATTGCGCCTAAGTTTGGCTACGCGGAAGGCCTAGTCATTCCACCGATTGCGGCGCTCCTCGTTGCCGGGGTGCTCATGTTGGTTTTCAACCTCAGCGGCGCAACGAAAGTTGACTTCAAAACCTCACTCGGAATCGTTTCCTACGCCTGGGTCCCCTGGCTCGTCCACGGAGTCCTCAGCATCCTGATCTTATTTCTGAAAGATGCCTCCACGGTTGATTTACAAAATATCGTCGCGTCCAATCCCGGCGCGTTACTTTCCGACGACGCGGCCAAGTGGCTCGTCTCGCTCCTCGGCTCGATTGATATCTTCGCCATTTGGACCCTGATCCTGCTCGCCATCGGCTACAGCGCCACCAATCCCAAGAAACTCTCGTTCGGCAAAGCTTTCATCCTCGCCATCATCCCGTGGATTTTTTTCATCGCCATCAAGGTCGGCATCACCGCCGCTTTCTCCTGATACACTCGTTCGAATGGAGTCGCCCCAAGAAGGATTCAAGTTTGAAGTCCTCGCCACCGATCCCACCGGCGCGCGCTTAGGCCGCCTCACCACGCCGCACGGCATCATTGACACGCCCGCCTTCATGCCCGTAGGCACCGCTGCCACCGTAAAAGGCCAAACCCAACACGACCTCGAAGATCTCGGCGTGCAAATCCTGCTCTCCAACACCTACCATCTCTTCCTGCGTCCCGGCCACGAACTCATCCGCCAGATGGGCGGTTTGCACAAATTCATGTCCTGGCCGCGCGCCATCCTCACCGATTCCGGTGGCTTCCAGGTCTTCAGCCTCAGTGAATTGCGCAAAGTCACGGACGAAGGAGTCACGTTCCGCTCGCACCTCGACGGCTCCGAACATTTTCTTTCACCCGAAAAAGCGCTGGAAATCGAAATCGCCCTCGGCGCGGACATCATCATGGTCCTCGATGAATGTCTCGAAGCGCCTTCCACGGAATCCCGCGCCCGCGAAGCCGCCGCGCGCACCCTCGATTGGGCCCGCCGTTCCCGAGATTATTTCGCGCAGCACGGCGATCCCGTGCGCCAAGCGCTTTTCGGCATCGTCCAAGGCGGCACGCATGCCGCGCTTCGCCGCGAAAATGCCGACGCTCTAGTCGCCCTGAATTTTCCGGGTTATGCCATTGGCGGCCTGGCCGTCGGCGAGCCGCACTCCACCACCTGCGAAATGACCGAAGCCGCCGCCTCGCGCCTTCCCCCCGATCGCCCACGCTATTTAATGGGCGTCGGCAAACCCGAACAAATTCCCGACTACGTCGCGCTCGGCATCGACATGATGGATTGCGTCCTCCCCACGCGCAGCGCCCGCCACGGCTGCCTCTACACTTCGCAAGGTCGCCTGCTCATAAAAAACGCACAGTACGCGAACGATCAGCGCCCCATTGACGAATCCTGCGGCTGCGCCGTCTGCCGCCGTTACTCGCGCGCCTATCTCCGTCATCTATATGCATCCGGAGAATTCCTCGCGACGATCCTGAACACCCACCACAACATTTACTTTTACCTTGACATAATGCGCGAAATTCGCGAGGCTATCCGTTTTGGGAAGCTCGAAAAGTTCCGCTCTGACCTTCAGGCTCGTCTGAAATAAGACAACCCAAGCAGGTGTTGGGCGCGGTCGCGGGCGGAGCAGCATCTTCGGCGCACGAGCTTTCGGCCTGCCGTCCCCGGCAGGTTGCCCGTCCTGGTGGGTTTCACCGTCGTCGTGGTTTCAGGCACGCGAAGACGATAAAGGCGCAAACATCGTGACAATTGGCTGTCTGACTTTTTCAAGCATAGCGTTCGCGCTGCAATCGCAGCCCGGCGGCATCGCGCTATTTCTTCCGCTGATTTTGATCATGGTAATCTTTTATTTTCTGATGATCCTGCCCGCGCAGCGCCGCCAGAAAAAAGTCACCGAAATGCTCAAGACCCTGAAAAATGGCGACAAGGTCATCACCAACGGCGGAATCTACGGCACCATCGTCGGCCTGGAAGACGACACCGTCCAATTGCGCATTGCCGATCAAGTGAAAATGAAAATATCCCGCAGCGCCATTGCTGGCCTGCAGTCCGAACCGCCGAAGGAGAGTTAGGCAGACCGCATGAATCCCCAGCTCAGATGGAAATTCATACTCATCCTGATCGTCATATTGATTTGCATATACGGTCTGATTGGCCTGCCGCAATTCCCCACGTCTTTTGCGCAGGTGAGGCAAAATATCGTGGACCGCATCAAGCTCGGCCTCGACCTCAAAGGCGGCAGCCACCTGGTTCTGCAAGTGCAGGTCGAAGAAGCCATCGGCCAGCGTTGCGATCAGGCCGTGGATGAACTCACCCGCCAGGTTCACGAAAAAAATATAATCGTCGGTAATATCCGCCGCGTTGACGACACCCACATCGAAGTGGACAACGTCGATCCCTCCACTTCCAGTTCGTTCAGCGACCTCGTCAATAATCAATTTTCCGAATGGGCGATGACTCCCGCCGCCGGCGTCACCAACGGTTACTTGCTCACTCTGAAGCCTTCCGTCGTCGCCGATGTTCGCCGCGACACCATGGACCAGGCTCTTGAAACCATCACGCGCCGCATCAACGCCCTCGGCCTCACCGAACCCACCATCGCCTTCACCGGCCGTGGTGACAACGAAATTCTCGTGCAGCTTCCCGGCGAAGGCGATCCCACCCGCGCCAAGGCTGTCATTCAAGCCGGCGGCCAGCTAACTCTGAACCGCGTCGCCGACGATCAAACGTATCCCTCCGAAGCTGCCGCGCTCGCCGCCAAAGGTGGCGTGCTTCCCGAAGGCACCACCATCGTTCCGGGCAAATCGGATGCGCAAACCGGTGCCGACGCCCAGCAGGTCTTTTACATTCTCGATCGCGCCCCAATCGTCAGCGGCACCGATCTCCGCGGCGCCAGCCCGGCTCCCAGCACGCAGAATCCCGGGCAGTACGAAGTTCAATTTCATCTCTCCAGTGCCGCGGCCGCGCGTTTCGGCCCGTTCACGGAAGCCAATATCGGCCATCGCATGGCCATTGTCCTCGACCACAAAGTCTATTCCGCGCCCACCATTCAGGGCCGCATTGACGACACCGGCGAAATCACCGGAAATTTCAGCCAGGATTCCGCGCAAGACCTCGCGCTCGTGCTGCGCGCCGGCGCTCTGCCCGCTTCCATCAAGTATCTCGAGGAACGCACCGTCGGCCCCTCGCTCGGCGCCGATTCCATCCGCGAAGGCGTGCGCGCTTCCATCGGCAGCATCGTCGTCGTCATGATTTTTCTCGTGATCTATTATCGCCTCAGCGGTGTCAATGCAGTTGTGGCCCTTTTCCTGAACTTGGTCATCCTCATCGCCTTCATGGCTTACGCCGGCGCCGTGCTCACGCTGCCCGGTATCGCCGGCGTCATCTTAACCATCGGCATGGGCGTGGACTCCAACGTTCTCGTCTTTGAACGCATTCGCGAAGAATTGCGCAACGGCAAAGCTCCGGCCTCCGCCGTGGATGCGGGCTTCGGTCATGCATTTCTCACCATCATTGACACGCACGTCACCACCATCGTGTCGGCCATTTTCCTGTTTCTTTTCGGCACTGGTCCCGTGCGCGGTTTCGCCGTCACCTTGGTGATTGGCTTACTAGCCAACATTTTCACGTCCATCTACGTATCGCGCGCCATTTTCGATTGGCACCTGTCGCGCATGGATCGCACGGCCGAACTAAGCATTTAGGCCGAGTAGCGCCGGCGTCTCGCCGGCTCTTAGCTTTTGTAGTTGGTTTTCGTAAGGACGCAACAGTAAAGGCATTAGGCGGCAAAAGGTTATAGCAGTCGTGGGGGCACGGCATGCCGTGCCCGCACTCGCGCCATAGGGAACAAACGTTAACAAAGCGGTGTCAAATAAAGGCGGATAGGTATCTGAATGGAATTTTTCAAGAGCGTTAACGTTGACTGGATGGGGAAGGCGAAATACTTCGTCACGCTCTCCCTCATCCTCTTAGCCGTCGGCTGGGCCTCCATTCTCAAGCACGGCGGCCTCGACTACGGCATCGATTTCCGCGGCGGCACTTTGGTTTATGTTCGCTTCGCCGGTCCCGCTCCCGTCAATCAAATCCGCAAAGGCCTCGCCTCTGCCGGCCTCGCCGATAGCTCTATCCAGACCATCAGCGACACCGTGCTGAATTCCGGCTCGCAGAATGACGTCGTTATCGGCCTCGCGCGCAAAGGCCAGGATGAATCCTCGCTCGATTCCAACAAGCAGGCGATCCTCGACGTGCTGCACAAGACGTTCGGCACCGCGGACTCCGCCGGAAAAATTGATTTCAATTCTGTCACCAAAGACGCGCTCGCCGCCTACCTCACGCAAAAGGATCCGCTCGTCCTCGGCGCCAACGCGGGTGATCGCTACAATGAGTTGGCCCAGCGCCTCCTCGATGCCCGCGACCGCGATCACGGCGGCATCCTCACCAATTTTGACGATCTGAAAAATGTGGACGGCGCCACTCCCGCGGTGCTCTCTTCGCTTAAAAACGGTTTCGTCCTCGGCCAGTTCACCATCCGCAACGTCGAAATCGTCGGCCCCACCGTGGGCGCGCAATTGCGCCGCCAGGCGATCCTCGCCACCCTCTATGCTTTGGCGGGCATGCTGGTATATATTGCCTTCCGATTTGAGTGGGTGTACGGAGCCGCCGCCGTCATCGCCGTTTTCCACGACGTGCTCATTACCCTGGGCTTTTTCTCGTTGTTTCATTTCGAAATTTCACTCACGGTGATCGCCGCTTTGCTCACGCTCGTCGGCTATTCCATGAACGACACCATCGTCATCTTCGATCGCGTCCGCGAAGATCTGCGCATCATGCGCCGCGAATCGTTTCCCGACGTCGTGAACAAAGCCATTAACCAAACCCTCTCCCGTACCATTCTTACCAGCGGGCTGACTTTCCTCACGGTTCTGGTACTCTTCCTCATGGGTGGGGAAGTCCTCCGTGCGTTCTCTTTTGCTATGGTGGTGGGAGTTGTGGTAGGTACATACTCCAGTTTCGGTATTGCAGCGCCCATCGTTGTGTTGTGGAATAAATATCGGGGTCAGGGAACTGCCGTTCGCGTCGGATCCGCAGCCGATAAGCGCGTCCCGGCAGCTGCAAGGAGGTAGGCGCCATGTTTGACGATCTCGTTGTCTCCAGCGCGAATCCGAAGAGGACCAATAAGCCGTGGACCGTGGTGCTCTCGGCCTTGATTCAGGCCGGTCTTCTAGGCATCTTGATTTTGATTCCGCTCATCTATACGGAAGCTCTGCCCAAAGGAATGCTGACGACTTTCCTGGTGCCTCCGCCGCCGCCCCCCCCTCCTCCGCCGCCGGCCGCGGCTGCGCCCAAAATCGTGAAGCCTGTGGCGCGCCTGATTCACAATGGACAGATGATGGCGCCCACCGTCATTCCCAAGAAAGTTGAAATGATTAAGGAAGAGGAAATGCCGCCAGACGTCGGTGCGGTCGGCGTCGTCGGTGGCGTCCCGGGTGGCATTCCCGGCGGTCAGGCGGGCGGCGTACTTGGCGGCATCATCGGTGGCACCGGCTCGGCTCTGCCTCCTCCGCCGAAAGCGGCTCCCTCGCGTATTCGCGTTGGCGGCAACGTGGCGGCCGCGAAGCTGATTCGCCAGGTTACTCCGGTTTATCCGACCATCGCCAAGACGGCCCATATTTCCGGCACCGTCATACTTCACGCGATTATCGCCAAGGACGGCACCATCCAGGAACTCACCTACGTTTCTGGCCCGCCCTTGCTGATGAGGAATGCCATGGACGCTGTGCGGCAGTGGCGCTACAACCCCACCTTGCTCAACGGCGAACCGGTGGAAGTGGATACCACAATTTCGGTTGTCTTTACTTTGGGCGGTTAATGCAGGGCATGGTTCAGGTCTCTCGCGGGGCCCGGGCTGATTCGAAATAAAATCCGACCGGCAGAATATCGCTGCCGTGATCGTTTCGCAGGAACGGAGGAGCAAACTAATGTTTTCGAATTTACTTTTGGCCGGTGTGGTGATGTTTCAGCAGCAGGCGGGTGGCGGCGAGGTCGGTTGGGACTTAGTCAGCATGTGGCACAACATGGGCGTGCCCGCTAAGGTCGTGGTCCTCATTCTTTTCACGATGTCCGCCTGGTCGGTGGGCATCATGATTGACCGCGCCCTCATGTACAGCGCGGCCCGCAAGCAGTCCCGCATTTTCGTGCAGCAAGTCGCGGGCGCCCTCAAGGACAACAAACTCGACGAAGCCATCTCCATCGCCGAGCGCAATAAGAAGAGCCACATCGCCAAGGTAGTCGCTACGGGCCTCTCCGAATTCCAGGCGGCCTCGGCGCAGGTCGGCGATGAGGAAGTCATCGAAGCCGCCAAGCGCGGTCTCGAACGCTCCGTCGCTATCGTCCACGCCGAAATGAAGCGCGGCCTTTCCGGTCTCGCTACCATCGGCTCCACCGCGCCGTTCGTCGGTCTGTTCGGCACCGTCATGGGCATCATCAACGCGTTCAAAGGTATTTCCGCTTCGAAAGCCACCGGTCTGTCGGCCGTCGCTGGCGGTATCGCGGAAGCCTTGGTCACCACCGCGCTCGGCTTGCTCGTCGCCGTTCCGGCCGTGTGGACCTTCAACTATTTCACCAACAAAGTCGAAGCCTTCGACGTCGAGATGGACAACTCCTCGATGGAGCTGATCAACTATTTCATCACCCGTCGCGGCGGAAAGAAGTAAGTCATGTCATACAAACCGAAGGCACCACCGGTAATGGCCGCCCCTAACGTCATCCCCA
Organism: uncultured Acidobacteriota bacterium; assembly: GCA_963740695.1. GTDB lineage: Bacteria > Acidobacteriota > Terriglobia > Acidiferrales > UBA7541 > Palsa-295. The sequence continues at coordinate 29,014 of CAVUFU010000011.1, read as the reverse complement.
TGGCGGACATCATGCTGGTGTTGCTCATCATCTTCATGGTGGTCACGCCCATGTTGCAGAAGGGCGTCTCCGTGGATATGGCCAAGGTCAATAACGCTCAGGACATGCAGGACGCCGACAAAGATGACGCCATCATTCTGGCCGTCACCCGCGACGGCAAAATGTACCTGGGCAGCACGCAGGTGGGGCTGGACGACATCACCACCAAGGTCAAAGACCTCATCGCCAATCGCCTCGACAAAACCGTTTTCGTGCGCTCCGATGCGCGCGCGAAATACGGCGATGTCGTCAAGGCCGTTGACGAAGTCCGCTCCGCCGGCGTCGATAAGCTCGGCCTGCTCACGGAAAAAATTCGCACCAAGGGTAATCCAACGGCGCCTCCGCCTCCTCCCGCCGATTAACTTCGCGGGCTTTGGCATTTCGCGCGGCGCTTGCAGTATTTAGCAAAGGAGTCTTCCCATGGGAATGGCAGTTGGTGGCAATAAAGGTTCGATGTCCGAGCCGAACATCGTCCCTCTGATTGACGTGTTGCTCGTGCTGATCATCATCTTCATGGTCATCACGCCCACCACTCCGCAGGGGCTTGACGCGCTCGTGCCGCAGCCCACTCCGCCCAATCAGCAGGAAAATAAAGAGCTGTTGGACAAAACCATCGTCGTGCAAGTCACCGCCGACGGCAAAGTGATGATCAACCAGGACCAGATCTCCTGGGACGACCTCGGTCCTCGCCTGGAAGACATCTTCAAGCAGCGCGCCGAAAAAGTGGCCTTCGTCAAAGGCGATGACAACGTCGAATTCGCCAACGTCGCCCGCGCCATTGACATCATGCGCGGCGCCGGCATCGATAACGTCGGCCTCATCACCGCAAAGATCGAAGCCGGCCAGTAGCCCGATTTTTTCGGCCCGCGATGCGCTTACATCAAGGAGAGCAAGGGATGCAGCGGAAGCCTCACACACGTATTCTTCTGGCTGTGGTGGTCGCTTCACTCGCCGCGGGAGTCGGCTGCGACAAACTTCGCGCCCGCGACAAGCTCAATAAAGGCGTGCAGGCCTACAAAGGCGGCCAGACCGATCTTGCGATCGAAGACTTCAAGACGGCCAAGGAGCTTGACCCTAAGCTCACCAACGCCCGCCTCTATCTCGCCACTGCCTATTCCGCCCAGTACATTCCGGGCGCCCCGTCCGACGAAAACGTTCGCAATGGAAATCAGGCCGAACAGGAGTTCAAGGACATTCTCACCTCCGATCCCGATAATCTTTCCGCGATTGACGGTCTCGGCTCCATTCTTTACAACATGGGCGGCACTCCCTTCGATCCCAAGAAATTCGAGGAATCGAAGACTTATCACGAACAGCACATCAAATTGCGCCCGCAGGACCCCGAGCCCTACTACTGGATCGGCGTCATAGATTGGTCCCTCTCCTTCCGCGGCAATCGCGATATGCGCGAGGACTACAACAAGACCGCCAAGAAATCCATTCGCGATGCGGATCCCATGCCGCCCCCGCTGGCCACTCAATTCAAGGACAAATACGGCCCTATCGTTCAGGAGGGCATAGACGATCTGAACAAAGCGATCCAATTGCGTCCCGATTACGACGACGCCATGGCCTACCTGAACCTCCTCTATCGCCAGAAAGCTGACATGGAAACCGATCCGGCCGCCCGCGATGCGGACACCAAGCTGGCCGACGATCTGGTGGAAAAGGTCAAAGCCATCAAGCAGCAAAAGCTGCAAAATCCGCAACCGTCGTCGTAGCGGCGCATCGCCGAACGCATCAGAATCGAAACGTAATCAGAGGTTTTCGTAGGGGCGGGTCTAAGACCCGCCCTTTTTTTGTGTCCCGGATGACGTCGCGAAACCCTCCTCGCGCTTGGCGAAAAGAAATTCTCCGCGCCAGAAAAATTCACCCGCGCCGCACTCTCATATGAACTAAAATCCACCAATGGCCTCAAACGAAATGTCGCCAATTCGCAAATTGCTTTTTTTGCTCTGCTGCGCCGTCGCACTCGCAGCTCTCTTCTCCGCCTGGTCGCTCCATCTGAATCGCGCCAGAGCCGATAATTCCGCCGACCCCTGGACCGCCGCGCAAACCGTCCAACCCGCCGACTTCGCAAAAGAACTCTCCGCCGCAACAACCGCCGCCAAGCCCACAACTGTCTGCGTCGGCTTCCACGCTCTCTACGAAGGCGCGCACATTCCCGGCGCAACTTTCCACGGCCCCGCCTCCACCGCGCAAGGCCTCGACAATCTCAAAGACTGGGCCAAGCCAATCCCGCGCAATGCCAATATCGTGCTGTACTGCGGCTGCTGCCCATTAGCCCACTGCCCCAATATCCGCCCGGCCTTCCAAGCCCTGCGCGATATGGGCTTCACCCACCTCCGAGTCCTGATCCTCCCCAACGACCTCAACACCGACTGGATCGCCAAAGGCTATCCAATCGAAAAAGCCAAATAGCGGCGCGACCACAACGTCAGTCGAGCCTTCAGCAAAGGCAAACACGCATCTGGGAGTGCGGGAGCTTGTTTATCCTGAGGAACGAAGGGCTCCCGGTTGTTGCAAGGCGAGGCTTGCCTCGCCGCTCCAGCCGTCACCACCCCCCAAACGCCAGCAGCAAGATTTTGTAGCGGCCGGTCTGGCGCAGCCAAACCAGGCAGCCTTGGCAATTGAATTAGCAGCGGCGCACTTCAGTGCGCCAGCCTTTGCAGTTGTGCCTCTGCCTCCTCCGCCCGATTTGAGATAGAATTATTCATGGAATCCGCGGGTAAGCCCGCCATCACCCAGGCAGCGCGTCGCGCAGTAGATTTGCGCTTTGTCGAACTGATCGACAAAGTCCGCCGCAGCCGTCCCGGCGACGATCTCGAACTCCTCCGCCGCGCCTACGATTTCGCCGCCGAACAGCACAAAACCCAAACGCGTCTCTCCGGCGAACCGTTCCTCTCGCATCCCGTCGAAGTAGCGCACATCCTCGCGGACATGAAGCTCGATGTAACTTCTCTCTGCGCCGCACTCCTTCACGACGTAGTCGAAGACACCAAAATTCCTCTCGCCACCATCACCGAACAATTCGGCGCCGACGTCGCCCGCCTCGTCGAAGGCGCCACAAAAATCAGCCGCCTCGACCTGCTAGCCCCCGAAACCCGCCAAGCCGAAAACGTCCGCAAGATGCTCCTCGCCATGGTCAATGACGTCCGCGTCGTCGTCGTCAAACTTGCCGACCGCTTGCACAATATGCGCACGCTGAATTTTCTCGATCACGACCGCCAGCAACGCATCGCCCGCGAAACTCTGGACATTTACGCACCTGTCGCCAATCGCCTAGGCATGGGCTTGATCCGCGGCGAGCTCGAAGACCTTTCCTTCCGCTATCTCGAATCCAGCTCTTTTCTCGAGTTGCAGAAAAAGCTCGCCAACAAACAAAAAGTCTTCGATAAATTTCTCAACGAAGTCCAGGATTCCATCCGCGACAAAATGGTCGAAACCGGCATTCCCGCCGAAGTCCAGGCCCGCGTCAAGCGCCTCTACTCCCTGCACCTGAAAAGTCAGAAAGCCCAGCGCACCATTGATCAGGTCTACGACCTGCTCGCCGTCCGCGTCATCACCGACACCGTAAAAAATTGCTACGCCACTCTCGGCGTAATCCATCAGATCTGGCCGCCGGTCCCCGGCCGTTTCAAAGATTACATCGCCATGCCGCGCCCCAACCTCTACCAATCCCTGCACACCACCGTGATTCACGCGGGCCAGGCCTTCGAAGTCCAGATCCGCACGCAGGATATGCATCGCATCGCCGAACAAGGCGTCGCCGCCCACTGGAAATATAAAGACGGCCGCACCGAACTCGCCAGCTCCGCCGACGATCAACGCATTGTCTGGATGCGCCAGCTAATCGAGTGGGTGCAGGAAATGCAGGAGCCCAGCGAATTTCTTTCCACCCTGCGCGTCGATCTATATCCCGAAGAGGTTTACACCTTCACGCCCAAAGGCCGTGTCGTCGTCCTTCCGCGCGGCGCCACCGCCATTGATTTCGCCTACGCTGTCCACACCGAAGTCGGCCATCAATGCACCGGCGCGAAAGTAAATGGCGCAATCGTTCCGCTGCGCCACGCCGTCGCCAATGGCGACGTCATCGAAATCATCACGCAGAAAGGCCACGAGCCTTCCCGCGACTGGCTCTCCTTCGTCCACACTTCCCGCGCTCGCAGCAAAATCCGCCAGTGGATCAATCTCCACGAACGCGAACAGGCCAAGGACGTCGGCAAGCGCCTCCTCGAAAAAGAAGCGCGCCAGGCCGGAATCACGCTGAAGAAAATTTCGAACGAAGATTGGCAGCGCGTCGCTTCCGAATACGGCTGCGGCCGCATCGACGATCTCCACGCCGACCTCGGCTACGGCAAATGGTCCGCGCGCCAAGTTCTAGCCAAAGCGTCCGGCCAACCGCTCGCCGAGCCCACCGATGAAAAGCCGAAAATCACCGACACCGTAAAGCGCATGCTCGGCATGAACGACGGCTCCATCCTGGTCCGCGGCCACGACGACCTGATGGTCTACCGCTCGAAATGCTGCAATCCCATCCCCGGTGACGACGTCGTCGGCTACGTCACCCGCGGCCGCGGCATCGCCGTCCACGGCAAAAATTGTCCCAACGTGCAAAATCTCCTCTACGACGCCGAACGCCGCATCGCCGTGGAATGGGCCGGCCAAACCCAGGCCACCTTCCCAGTCCGCCTGCGCATCCTCACCGAAGATCGCCCCGGCATGTTAGCCAACATCACCGCCGTGATCAGCGACAACGGCGCCAACATCCGCACCTTCGAAAGCGGCGGCCAGGACCTCCGCGCCCGCATTGACGTAGCCCTCGACGTCCAGGACCGCAAACAACTAGAACGCATACTAAGCGCCATAAAACGCATCCCAGGCGTCTTCGACATCGAACGCGTCTACAACGTCTAACCCCGCAGAATTGATCCAACAGAAGTCATCCAGCAAAATCGATCTCACAATATCGCTCACCAAAAAAACGAGTCTGCTTTTTGGGTGACTCGGCGTCTCCGTGCCCTCCTCTTTTCTCTGTGCCCGCTGTGTTAAATCTTTATCCTTAGCCTTTCTCTGCGACCTCTGTGATGCCATGAAAGCGTCGGCTCCTTGCGAGCGAGTACACTTGGCAGCGCTAACCGACCAAGGCCCGCAAGAAAGGAGCCGACACATGTGGATTATAGGTTGTGATTTTCACGGGCGCTATCAGCAGGTCGCAGCGATGAACCAGGAGACGGGTGAGGTGATCGAGCGGCGCTTGAGCCACGAGACCAAGGAAGCCGAGGGCTTTTACCAGTCGTTGCCGCGTGGAGCGTGCATCGGAATGGAGGCCAGCTGCACGGCGCAGTGGTTCGAGCGATTGCTGGACCGCTGCGGGCACCACTTGCAGGTGGGCGATCCGGCCACCATCCGCGCGACGGTGGTGCGCAAGCAGAAGACCGACGCGCGGGATGCGCGGCAGTTGCTGGAATTGCTGCTCACGAATCGTTTTCCGAGCATCTGGATTCCTACGCCCGCCGAGCGGGACGCGCGTCAACTGCTGGTGCATCGCCACAAGCTGGTGAGTTGGCGCACGCAGGTGCGCAACCAGCTCTCGGCGCTGGCCCGCAGCCAGGGGATTTTTCCCCGCACGCGCTTCTGGACGCAGGCCGGAAGACAGAAGTTGCAATCGGTGCCACTGGACCGCTGGGCCGGGCAGCGCCGGCAAGATCTGCTGCAACTGCTCGACGGTCTGGATGCACAGATCGCCGAGCTCACCCGGCAGGTCGAGCAGCAAGCGAGTGCACGCAACGATGTCGTCGAGTTGATGAAGCAGGACGGTGTCGGTCCGATCGTGAGCCTGGCGTTCGTGCTGACGCTGGGAACGGCCCAGCGTTTTCCTCGCGGGAAACAGGTGGCCAGTTACCTGGGCCTGAATCCCCGCGAGCGCAGCAGCGGTGGCACGCAGCGTTTCGGTCACATCAGCAAACAGGGCAACCGTATGATGCGTTGGTTGCTGGTGGAAGCGGCGTGGATCGCCGTGCGCAAAGATCCGGAACTGCAGCGGGTCTATCAGCGGCTGGCCTTCCGTCGCGGCAATAAGATCGCCGCCGTGGCGGTAGCCAGGAAGTTGGCGGTGAAGTTGTACTGGCGGTTGCGGGAATTCGAAGCGAAAAATGCTTCCCCAGCCGCCGGCTCCCATGCGGGGCAGCTCGGGCAGAGGCTGGTGCACTCATCGACTCTGTGATTGGGCACCCCGCCTCCCTCCGCAGTCGTGGAGGGAGTTCGCAGTGAATCATGGTCACGGTTGGGACCGAATAGATGGCTGGTGGAGCAAAACCACCGCAGGATTCGAAGGCAGCGAGCCTTGGTCGGCCAGCGCAAAGATCCTGTGGAAGAAATCACGAGTCACAAACTCGTCTCCGCACACGTGTCCCTTGACACCGCCGACGCTTTCATAGACGTCTCTGCGGTAAAAGCATTTCGCACTCTGCAACCTCGCCGCAACCGCAACCGTTAATCCTTCCGCGTCACGCCGCCCGCCGCGCCGCATCACCCAGTACAATAAATCCAGGGGAACATCCTCCAAAAACATGTTCGCGCGACATCCATCCCGCAATTTCCATCACAACGCCACCCGCGCGTGCGTGATCGTCCTCGCAATGTTCGCCGCCTCCTGCCAATCCCTGATGCCGCTGGACACCAAGCCCCTGGACAACGCCGGCATGCGCTACGACTCCATCAAAGAACTAAAAGCTCTCCACATCACCGCCCCCGAAGTCACCGAAATCGCCAAAGTCCGCGACGCCGGCTTCTCCGACTCCGACTGCATCCAGCTCCTGCAAATCTCCCGCAATCATCACGAACAATTCACCTCGGGCGACGCCATCTCCACCATGCTCGGCTCCGGCATTCCCGAACCCATGATCCTCGGCCTGGCCAATCTCGATCAACTAGGCCTAGGCTACGGCGAACTCCAAGCCATGTACCTCGCAGGCCTCTCCGACGCCATCATCATGGAAGTAGCTCGCCGCCACGCCGCCAACCAACCCGTCCTCTCCGGCGCCTCCCTAGGCAATATGCGCAATCTCCGCATAAATAACGCCACACTCCTGGAACTAGTCCACCGCGGCATCCCCAATTCCTCCGCCCCAGAAATAATCGCCCAACGCCGCCACGGCGCCACCGACGCCGAAATCCTCCGCAAGTTCCCAGCCCAGTAGCGCCGGCATTCCGCCGGCTCCTCGTTTGCGATTTGCCTTGCCCATTTTCTCTTTTCTCTTTTCCATTTTCCGTCCCCGCCAGCTAAAATCTCCCCACCTTGACTCGCATCGCGCCGCGCCCGCTCGCCGCAGCCGTCCTGACCTTCCTTCTCATGATTTGCGCAACCAGCTGCATCGCCCCACTGGCCCCCGGCTACCAAATCCTCAAAGAATCCCGCGAAGTCCGCTTCATCCCCGGCGCCACGCCCGAACTCCAAATCCACTCCACCTACACGCTGCTGAATTCCGGCACCACCGCCCTCTCCTTCATTGATGTAATCTTCCCCGACGAAAAACTCTACGGCCGCAAAAATCTGCGCGTCCAGCTCGACGGCCGCGACGTGACTCCCGCGCAACTCCCCGAGGAGTACCGCCAGGAATCGCCCGAAGCCCTCCGCATCGCCCTCGATCCCCCGTGGGAACGCAAACAAAAACGCGACCTTATCATTGATTACAGCTTCAGCTCGCCCGCCGGCCTCGGCGCGCGCATCACCCTCGGCCCCGACGATTTCCATCTCGGCCATCGCGGCTGGATCCCGCTGCCGCAGCCGCCCAAGCGCGTTCTCGCCCCCTATCCCGCGCGCCCGCCGAAAATGTCGTATAGCATCCGCGTCCCCGAAAATTTTCTGGTTCTAGCCCGTGGCAAACTCGCCGCACGCAAAAAAGACGGCAACGAAATTGTCTATCGTTTCGATCTGGGTAAGAACGATCTCTCTCCCTACGTAGTCGCCGGCCGCTACCAGGATTCTTCTCGTGCCAGCAAGTCCTCCAACGTTTCTTTTTGGACTCTCCAGCCTCTCAACGACGATTCCGCTGCCGCGCCACGCATCAACGCCGTATGGACCACACTCCAATCCGCTTTCGGCCCGCTCGATAAAAATATCGTCCAGCCGCACGTAGTCGAATCCCCAGAACTCCGCGCCCACGGCGATGACGAAGACGCCGCAGCCGTCGCCGCTTTTCCGGGTGGCGCGCTCGTCAGTCCCAGCGCCTTGGCACTCGGCTGGCAAAATGACGAGCTCATAGAAAAAATCACGCACGCTCTAGCCCACAGCTGGTTCGGCGACCAAATGTATCCCGCCGCAAACGCCGAAGTCGGCCTGGGCGAAGGTCTTCCGGATTACGCCACAGTAGTCGCCGACGAAGCCCAGGGCGGCGAATCCGCCCGCCGCAAGCGCATTCTCGAACTTCTAAATCACTACGACGAGGCCGTCAAAGCAGCCGCCGCCACTCCCAATCCCGAAAAATCAATCATAGACGTCACGCCCTACGATCCCATCCTGCAGCGCCGCATCGCCCGCGCCAAAACCGCCCTCTTCTTCATCTCCCTCGAAGACGCTTACGGCGCAACAAACGTGCGCCACGCCCTGACTCAAGTCGTCGCCCTACTCGGCGGAAAAGACGTCGGCTACGACGACATCCGCTCAGCTCTGGAGCAATCCACCGGCAAAGATCTCGCCGTCCCCTTCCGCACTTGGCTCTACAAAAATGGCCTGCCCCAGGATTTCCGCAACCAATATGAAAATGGAAAATAGAAAAAAGAAAATGGAAAATCGCAAACTCAGCTCTCAACGCGAATTCGTACTCGCCTTTCTATTTTCTCTTTTCCATTTTCCACTCCAGGGACAAATTGGCGCCAGCGGCCCACTCCAGCAAGTCAGCGACGTCTTCCGCACCCCCAAACGAAAGTGATATGTTGACGAAGGCCAAGCGCCCAACAACAATCCAAATCCGCTTTTCCATTTTCTCTTTTCAATTTTCCAATTTTCGCTTCACGGAGGCACTGTGCGAGAAGTAATCACCACCGATAAAGGTCCCAAAGCCATCGGCCCCTATTCCCAAGCCATCAAAGCCAACGGCTTCATCTTCATCTCCGGCCAGACCGCTTTCGATCCCGCCACCGGCAAGGCTCTCGATGGCGACGCCGCTGAGCAAACCGAGCGCATCTTCCAGAATCTCGAAGCCATCGTCGAAGCCGCCGGCTCCTCCCTAGACCGCGCCGTCCGCCTCGGCGTCTTCCTCAAAGACATGAACGATTTCGCCGCCATGAACGAAGTCTACGCGCGCTATTTCCCCAGCAACCCGCCGGCTCGCACCACGGTCGAGGTAGCCCGCCTCCCGCGCGACTTCCGCGTAGAAATTGACATGATCGCCCTCGCGTAACGCCCAGCGCCTTTGTAGCGGCGGCCTTCAGCAGCTTTTTGCCCTCGCCCTCGTTAGAAGCGATCGAAACTTTCCGAGGAAATGTTCAGCTCCGCCGTGGGAGCCCCCGCATTTATGCGGGGGAGCGCGGGCTTCAGCCCGCGCGAAAGCCCCCGGCAAATAAAACGAGCGGCTTTAGCCGCCGAGGGAGCGAATTTCGAGTTCTCACCCAGACTCTTTAGCGCCTGAGGCGCGCTTTTATTTTTTCCGCAAACTGCTTCAGGCCGCCACGTTTTTCCTCTCTCGAATCGCGCAGAAGTCCACGCACCAGCGACGCGCGCCACCGTGCCGACTTGAATACCACCTTTCCCCTTCGCCATATCGCGCAATCCTTTTTTACCGTACCCTGAAATAGGTCCTGTTCCTGAAAAGCATCACCGAGTTTGTCTCGCAACCGCGATCGGGAAGGGCGGGACTTCAGTCCCGCCGTAAGCGTCTTAGTGCTTGAGGGGCTTTAGCCCCTGAAGCCCGCCATTCCGAACGCGAAACAAACTCAATTGTCCTGAACGCGCACTGCTTTCCCCCTTCCGTGCGGCAACTGGACTCGCGATCGACTTCTGCACGCGCAGCCGGTATTGGCACCACGTCGTAGCAGCTCCACCGGCGCGCAGTTTCAATTTCAAATTAAATCCGTCAAACTGTCGGGTGAACGCATGACTGACCTAAATTTCGACCTCATCGTAATCGGCAGCGGTCCCGCCGGACAGAAAGGCGCGATTTGCGCCGCGAAACTCCGCAAGCGCGTCGCCATCGTGGACCGTACTCTCATGATGGGCGGCGTCTGCGTGCACACCGGCACCATCCCCAGCAAAAGCGTGCGCGAAGCCATCTTTCAGCTCACCGGCAACGCCGTCCGCACTTTCTACGGCGACAATCTCCGCGGCAAAGACGACTTCTCCGTCCAGGATCTTTCCTTCCGCGTTCGCAGCATCGTTGCCCGCGAAACGGAAGTCATTCGCGCGCAGCTCCGCCGCAATAACGTCCAGGTTTTCCAGGGCACCGCGCACTTCGCCGACCCCCATGCCGTCGAAGTGCAAGGCGAATCCGATAAGGTCGTACTCCACGGCGAACACATTCTCGTCGCCTGCGGCACGCGCCCTGCCCGCAATGCCGAAATCCCTTTCGACGATCAGCGCATCGTGGATACTGACCGCATCGCCGGTATGGACCGCGTTCCGCGCGAACTTATCGTGGTCGGCGCCGGCGTCGTCGGCCTCGAGTACGCTTCTTCTTCGCCGCCCTCGGCACCGAAGTCACGCTCATTGACCAGCGCCCCGCGCTTCTCGATTTTGTCGACCGCGAAATCATGGAAGCGCTCGCTTACCACCTGCGCCAGATGGGCACCATGTTCCGCCTCGGCGAAAAAGTCACCCGCGTCGGCATTGACCCCCAGCGCGACCGCGTCTTCGCCGAACTCGAAAGCGGAAAGAAAATTCAGGCGGACGCGCTCCTCTACGCCGTCGGCCGCCAGGCCAATGGCGATCAGCTTCATCTCGAATCCGCCGGTTTGCAGCCCGACCCGCGCGGCAAAATCAAGGTCAATGGCCAATACCAGACCGATGTCCCGCACATCTACGCCGCCGGAGACATCATCGGTTTCCCCGCCCTCGCCAGCACTTCCATGGAACAGGGCCGTCTCGCCGCTTGCCGTATGTTCGACGCGCCTTCCGAACACATGCCCGAACTCTTTCCCTTCGGTATTTACACCATCCCCGAAATTTCCATGGTTGGCCAAACCGAAGAGACTCTCACCGCCAATAAAGTTCCGTACGAGGTCGGCCTCGCCAAGTACAAAGAACTCGCCAAGAGCATGATGCTCGGCGATGAAAGCGGCATGCTCAAACTGCTCTTCGATCGCAATACCCGCAAACTTCTCGGCGTCCACGTCATCGGCCAGCGCGCCACAGAAATCATTCACATCGGCCAAGCCGTCCTCTACTACGGCGGCACCATCGAATATTTCCGCGACACAGTCTTCAATTACCCCACCCTAGCCGAAGCCTACAAAGTAGCCGCCCTCGACGGCCTGAATAAACTCTAACTTCTCCACGGTCTTGGTTGTCGTTCCGACGGGTTGCTTGTCATCCCGCGCGCAGCGAGGCCCGCCTGCCGCAGGCAGGGATCTCTCTGAGGTGTGAGCCCAGCTAATGGCGCAAAATCCGCCGCGCCCATCCCTCTCCGTGCCCTCCGCAGTCCTCCGTGCCCTCTGTGTTAAATTTTTCGCCGTTGCCTTTCTCTGCGTCCTCTGCGTCCCTGCGGTGGACTCATCCTTCAAGCCGCGCCCCGGTTGCCCAAAACCAAATTCCGTCACATAATCGTCCCGCACGCATGAATCCCCAGCCCGTAATCGAAATTTTGCATCGCCCCCCAGCCCTCACACATCCAAACCGTCACCGCGCATTCAATTGGAAGGAGACCACGTGATCTCGTTCACCGTGAATGGCAAGCCCGTTACCGTCGAGGATCCTCCCACCACTCCGCTCCTCTGGGTCATCCGCGATTCGCTCCACCTCACCGGCACCAAATTCGGCTGCGGCATGGCTCTCTGCGGCGCGTGCACCGTCCACATTGACGGCGAAGCAGTCCGCTCCTGCGTCGCCCCCGTCTCCCGCGCCCAAGGAAAAAAAGTCACCACCATCGAAGGCATCTCCCCAGATCTTACGCACCCCCTCCAGCAAGCCTGGATCGAAATTGACGTCCCGCAGTGCGGCTACTGCCAGTCCGGCCAGATCATGAGCGCCGCCGTCCTGCTCCGCGAAAATCCCGCCCCCACCGACACTGACATCGACGAAGCCATGTCCGGCAACATCTGCCGCTGCGGCACCTACCCGCGTATCCGCCGCGCAATCCACCGCGCCGCCGATATTCAAGCCCAACGAGGTGGCAAATGACCGTCGCCTCCGCAATAAAACGCCGCGAATTTCTGAAAGCAGGCGCCGCGCTCAGCGGCGGCCTCATCATCAGCCTTTACGTCCCAAATTTCGTTCGGGCCGGCACAGCCGCCGAATCCGCCAAGCCCATCGCCCTGAACGCCTTCGTCCATATCGCCCCCGACGACATCGTCACCGTAATCTCCAATCACTCCGAAATGGGCCAGGGCATCTACACCTCGCTCCCCATGCTAATCAACGAGGAGCTGGAAGCCGATTGGAGCAACGTCCGCGTCGCCCCAGCACCCGTAGCAGCCGTCTATAACCACACCGTCTACGGCATCATGATGACCGGCGGCAGCACCACCACCGCCTCCGAATACGATCGCTTCCGCAAAATGGGCGCGATGGCGCGCATCATGTTGATCGCCGCCGCCGCGCAATCCTGGAATGTGGATCCGCAAGCCTGCGACGCCGAAAAAGGTTTCGTCGTCCACGCTGCCTCAAACCACCGCGCGTCCTACGGCAGCCTCGCCGAAGCCGCTTCCAAAATCACTCCGCCCACCGATATCCCGCTCAAAGATCCGAAAGATTTCACGCTCATTGGCAAATCAACGCATCGTCTCGACACGCCCTCGAAAACCAACGGCACCGCGCAATTCGGCTTGGACATTTACATCCCCGGCATGCTCACCGCCGTCGTCCAGCGCGCTCCGGTCTTCGGCGGCAAAGTCGTCAGCTTCGATGCCACGAAAGCGAAAGCCATCCCCGGCGTCGTCAACGTCGTGCAGGTTCCCTCCGGCATCGCCGTCCTCGCCAAAGGCTTCTGGCCCGCGAAACTCGGCCGCGAAAAACTAGAAATCCAATGGGACGAAGGCCCCGGCGCGAATATTTCCACCGTAGCTATGCGCGAACAATTTGCCGCGCTCTCGCACACTCCCGGCGCAGTCGCCCGAAAAGTTGGCGATCCCGCCGCCGCCCTAGCCGGCGCCGCGAAGACCATCACCGCCGAATACGAAGTTCCTTATCTCGCCCACTGCATGATGGAGCCGCTCAACACCGTCGTTGATCTGCACGAAGACCACGCCGAAGTCTGGAGTGGCACGCAATTTCAAACCGGCGACCGCGCCGCCGCCGCGCAAGTCGCCGGCCTCAAGCCCGAACAAGTCACGCTGCACACCACTCTCCTCGGCGGAGGCTTCGGACGCCGCGCCAATCCCGCCAGCGATTTCGTCACCGAAGCAGCTCACGTCGCCAAAGCCGCCAACGCTCCCGTAAAAGTCGTCTGGACCCGCGAAGACGACATCCGCGGCGGCTGGTATCGCCCCATGTGGTACGACCATTTCGCGGCCGGCCTCGATGCGAATGGCAATCCCGTCGCCTGGACTCACACCATCGTCGGCCAATCCATCATGGACGGCACCGCGTTTGCGAGCTTCGCGATCAAGGATGGCGTGGACTCCACTTCCGTCGAGGGCGCCGCCGATATGATTTACGGCATCCCCAATCTGCAAGTGGATCTGCACAGCCCCAAGAACGAAGTCCCGGTCCAGTGGTGGCGCTCGGTCGGCCACTCCCACACGGGATTTTCCGTCGAAGCATTTCTCGATGAAGTCGCGCACGCCGGCGGCAAAGATCCCTACGAACTTCGCCGCGCCCTTCTAGCGAATCAGCCGCGCATGTTAGCCGTCCTCGATCTAGTCGCGCAGAAAGCCAATTGGGGCAGCCCTTATCCCGCCGGGCACGCCCGCGGCATCGCCACTCACTTTTCTTTTGATAGTTACGTCGCGCAAGTCGCCGAAGTTTCCGTCGATAGCGACGGCACCGTTCACGTACATCGTGTAGTCGCCGCGGTAGATTGTGGCCGCGTCGTCAATCCCGACACGGTGAAAGCTCAAATCGAAGGCGGCATCGTCTTCGGCCTCACCGCCGCCCTGAAAACGGAAATCACTCTCGACAAAGGTCGCGTCCAGCAGCGCAATTTCCACGATTACCCGATGGTCCGCATGTTCGAATCGCCCGCCATCGAAGTCTATATCGTCCCCAGCACGGAAAAACCAACCGGCGTCGGCGAGCCGGGAGTTCCGCCCGTCGCCCCCGCCGTCGCCAATGCCATTTTCGCCGCCACGGGCAAACGAGTTCGCCGCCTGCCCATCAAACCGGAAGATGTGCGTTCCGCATGATCGAGCGCGAGGAAGCCGACCACATGACCACCACCAAACATCCCGCGAAGATTCGCACCGAAAATAAACGCCGCGTCGTCGCTGCAGCGCTCGCAATTCTAGCGGTCGCCTTCGCTTGCGCCGCCGTCAAAGCGCAACAATCCGCGCTCACCAGCACGCCGCCAATCGCGCGCGCCTTCGCATCCACGACGTCGTCCGCGCCCGTCGCTGCATCCGCCGCCAAAAATGACGCCGCAAAACCGTCTGCTGCCGCGGACGCACCCGCCGCGGCAAACGAGGAAGCCGCGCAAGCTGCCTTCCTCCGCTCCTGGACCGTCTTCAATTCTCCACGCTGCCGCAATTGCCATCCCTCCGGCGACGCCCCCCTGCAAGGCGACGACAGCCACGTCCACATTCAAAACGTAAAGCGCGGCCCCGACGGCCACGGTTTCTACGGCATGCGCTGCAACACCTGCCATCAGCTAACCAACACTCCCGGCGACAACATGCCTCCCGGCAATCCGAAATGGGGCCTGCCTCCCCCGAACATGAAAATGGTAATCGTAGGCGAAACTCCCGGCCAATTCTGCCGCCAGCTAAAAGACCCATCCCAAAACGGCGGCCGCACCCTAGCTCAAATCATAACCCACGTCTCCTCCGACGACCTGGTAGGCTGGGCCTGGAATCCAGGCGACGGCCGCGCCCGGCCCCCGCTAACGCGCCCAGAATTCGCCAACTCAGTCCGCGAATGGGTAAAAAACGGCGCCTCCTGCCCCCAGTAGCCCCCACACCCAACCGCTCTCAAAGAACGCCTTCATCCCGAGCGCAGCGAGGGATCTCTCTTCGCATGTGAACGCGCGAGAGCGCAAAATTAGCCGCGCCCAAACGTCTCCGTGCCCTCCGCACTCACCTGTGCACTCTGTGTTAAATCTTTCGCCTGTCCTTTGCCTTTCTCTGCGTCCTCTGCGCCTCTGCGCTGAATCCCTCTGCCTTCGCCGGCAATATCTTTCACCACCCCTTGCCGCGTTTCCGCCATCCCGATGTAGAATACCCCTCGGCGCCCCCGCGCTCCGGACCGGAAAGGGCCTCGATGAGTCACCGGTTCACCATAGGTGTCGAAGAAGAATTCCAGATCGTTGATCCCGCCTCGGGAGAACTCCGCTCTCACGTCAGCGAACTAATGGAAGCCAGCTCCCCGGGCCTCGGCGAACAAGTCAAAGCCGAGATGCACCAATCCATCATCGAAATCGGCACGAAAATCTGCGCGAACGTCGCCGAACTAGACGCCGACATGCGCCGCACCCGCGGTGAACTAGTCCGCGCCGCCGAAAGCCGCGGCCTGCAAGTCGCCGCCGCCGGCACGCACCCTTTTTCCTCCTGGATTGATCAAGTCATCTCCCCCGGCGAGCGCTATCAAAACATCGTCGAAGAAATGGGCCAGCTCGCGCGCAGCCTCCTGATCTTCGGCATGCACGTGCACGTAGCCGTCCCCGATCGCACCACCATGATCGACCTGATGAACATGGCGCGCTATTTCCTCCCGCATCTTCTCGCGCTTTCCACCAGCTCGCCCTTCTGGATGGGCCGCGACACCGGCCTGAAATCTTTCCGCACCACGGTGTTTCGCCGCTTCCCGCGCACCGGCATCCCCGACCACCTGAATTCCTGGAATCAATACGAAGATTACGTCGAACTCCTGGTCCGCCTGCACTGCATAGACAACGCCAAAAAAATCTGGTGGGACGTTCGCCCGCACCCCACCTTCGGCACTCTCGAATTCCGCATCTTCGACGTAGTCACCCGCGTGGACGAAGCTATCGCCATCGCCGCGCTCACCCAGGCCATCGTCGTGAAACTCCATCGCCTCTACACCGCCAATATGGGTTTCCGCATGTATCACCGCGCCCTAATCGAAGAAAATAAATGGCGCGCCGCCCGCTGGGGCATCGAAGGCAAACTAATCGACTTCGGCAAGCAAGCCGAAGTCCCCATGAACGTCCTGGCCGAAGAGCTCCTAGAATTTATTGACGACGTCTTGGACGAACTAGGCAGCCGCGCAGCCCTGGCCCCCATCCACACAATTTTCAAAGAAGGCACCAGCGCCGAGCGCCAATTAAACGTCTACAAACAAACCGGCGACCTGCAAGCGGTCGTAAAGCACATAGTAAACGAAACCCGCAGCGGCATCCCGCTGCAAGCCAATTCCGCCGCCTCTACGCCCAACGCAAGGTGATGTCATTCCGAGCGGAGCGAGGAATCTCTCTTGTGAATCGCGCTGCGGCGCGATTCACTCTTCGCACGGGCAGGGCCGAATCGAGGGGCAGCATCCGCCTTTGCCGTAGATTTCGTCGGCGCATGCTACCCACTTTCGAAAGGGAACTAACACCATGAAAATCGGCATCCTCTGCGGCCGCGAATTCAGCTTCCCCCCGGCCTTCATCGCCAAAGTCAACGAACTCGGCAAAAAACACAACATCACCGCCGACTTCGTAAAACTAGCCGGCACCAAAATGAACGAACCCGCCGAATACAAAGTAATAGTCGACCGCATCTCCCACGAAGTCGACTACTACCGTGCCTACCTAAAACACGCCGTCCTACAAGGCACCTACGTAATCAACAACCCCTTCTGGTGGACCGCCGACGACAAATTCTTCAACTACTCGGTCGCCGCGAAACTAGGCGTCGCCATCCCCAAAACCATCCTCCTCCCGCAAAAATCCTATCCCCCCGACGTGGACATCAATTCCGAATCCCTCCGCAATCTCACCTACCCAATAGATTGGGACGCGCTGCTCGATTACGTAGGCCGCCCCGCCTTTCTCAAGCCCTACTCCGGTGGCGGCTGGAAACACGTCTACAAAGTCCACAATCGCGAAGAGCTTCTAGCCGCCTACGACGGCACCGGCCCCTACTGCATGACCCTCCAGGAAAATATTGATTTCACGCAATACGTCCGCTGCTTCACTTTCGGCAAAATGGATATTCTCCCCGTCGTGTACGATCCCAAAGAGCGCCGCTATCTAGTCGAACACAATTATCTCTCCGCCGAACTAGGCGCCCGCGTAGTTCTCGACGCGCAAACCATCAACCAAGCTCTCGGCTACGAAATGAACACCATCGAATTCGCCATCAAAGACGGCATCCCCTACGCCATTGACTTCCTCAACCCCGCGCCCGATTTCGAACGCGACCGCATCACCGAATTTTATTTCACGCACGTAGTGGATCGCATGGCCCACCTCGTAATTGACCGTGCTTTCCGCGGCGATCCTTCCTATCCCTGGCCGCGCTGGGAAGAAATGCTGGGCATCGGCGCCGCCGCGGGCTTCACCGGAGGCCCCGCAAAGAAAATCGCCGGAGCGACAATTGCATGAATGGCCCCGCCACCGCCTCGCCATCTCCGCAAGCGCAACCCGCGCCGACGCCCGCCGAAGTCTGGCACAGCCTCCTGCGCCCCGATGTCGAGCTCGCTCCCGCCTTCTGCGATGAATTGAACGCGCGCATGCGCGCCCAGCGTCTCGTTTTTGGCGATCGCATCCACTGTCCGTTCCTCCGCCCGTTTTTCCTCACCGCCGAAGATGAACAGCGCGTCCGCGCCGTCGCCGAATCCATCGCCGTCCTCGGCGAACGCGTAGTAAAACAATCTCTCGCCGACCCGCGCCTTCTAGCCCAATCCGCTCTCAGCCCTGAAGAAGAACGCCTCGCCCGCATCAATCCGCGCTACGCAACCTCCAGCACCGCCTCGCGCCTCGACGCCTTCCTCCTCCCCAGCTCCCTGCAATTCGCCGAATACAACGCCGAATCTCCCGCCGGCCCCGGCTACGCCGAAACTCTCGCCGACGTCTTCCTCACGCTCCCGGTCATGGAGCGTTTCTCGCAACGCTACACCGTCCGCAAATATCCGTTGATGAAGCAGCTCCTAGCCGCTCTCCTCGCCAGTTACCGCGAATGGGGCGGCTCCGCCGCGCCTCCCGTAATCGCCATAGTGGATTGGCGCGAAGTTCCCACCTGGAGCGAATTCGAAATCATTCAATCCCATTTCCAGAAACACGGCGTCGCCACCGTCCTGGCCGATCCCCGCGATCTGGTTTGGAAAAGCGGCAAGCTCACAGCCAACGGCCAGCGCGTGGACCTCGTCTATCGCCGCGTCCTGATCAACGACATCGTCGCGCGTCCCCAAGAATGTGCCGCGCTCATCGAAGCCTACAAATCCGGCGCCGTCTGTGTCGCCAACGCCCTAACCTGCAAAATCCCGCACAAAAAGTCCTTCTTCGCCGTCCTCACCGACGAGCAAAATTCCGCGCTGTTCAATCCATCCGAACGCGAACTCATTCGCCGCCACATCCCCTGGACGCGCCTCCTGGCCGACATGAAAACCACCCGGAACGGCGAATCCTTCGGCCTCCTCGAATACGTCCGCAGAAATCGCGAAAATTTCGTCCTCAAGCCCAATGACGAATACGGCGGCACCGGTGTCCAACTAGGCTGGGAAAATAACGAAGCTCAGTGGGACGCCGCGCTAGAGCGTGCCCTAGCGGATCGCACAAGCGCCTGGGTCGTCCAGGAACGCATCGCCATCCGCCGCGAAATTTTCCCCATGCAAACCGAAAACGGCGTGCAGATGCGCGACATGCTGGTAGACTTCGCCCCCTACCTCTTCCGCGGCAAAATGGCCGGCTGCCTGACCCGCCTGAGCAGCACAGGCCTAGCCAATGTCACATCAGGCGGCGGCCAAGTCCCAAGCTTCGTAGTAGAACCAAAACCTTAGCCTGCTCTTAGGTTTTGAATTTGTAGCGGCCGCCTTTAGGCGGGCGGAATTTCCCTAATCACGAGTTAGAGGTGCCAGAACCGGATCAACATTTGCGGCTAGTTTCGTCGTGGGCGTTATAATGTCGGCCAAGGAATGTGTTATGCGTTCGGCTTTTTCCAATTGCCTCCGAGGTTCGTTCGGAGCGTTGCTTTTGCTATTCATATCTCCGACCCTCTTGGCGCAGGCTCCTCAAATTGACTCGCTCGCTGGAAAGGTGGCGACTTCGCTCGCCCGCGCAAAGCTGAAGTCCGTTTTAGTTTTTGATTTCGTCGGTCCAGAGGGAATGGACGCTGTAGGCCAAAAGCTTGCTGCTGATTTCCGCACGTCTCTCGCTAAATCGGGACAAGAAATTCAAGTCGAAGACTATTCGGAACTGCTCGGATTGCTAAAGAGAAACGGACTCGTACTCGCCAACCTTCACAATATAGCCACCGCGCGATGGATTGTCGGACAAACCGACGTGGACGCTTGGGCCTACGGCACCCTCTCGAACGGTATTGGCGGTCTGAAGCTCACCGTGGATGCGTATCCCGTGAAGGCCGCCGAGCGATATATCGAGTTCGATACATCCATACCTCTTACTGACGAACTTAAGGCGCTTGTTAGAGAGCGAGAGAAGGACGAATCTTCATCGATGCCTAGGCCTGGCGAGAACGGTTATTCCTATCCAAGCTGCTTATATTGTCCGTCCGTACAGTACACAGCGGAAGCCTTGAGGCAGAAGTTTAGCGGCACCGTTGTCCTAGAACTGACCGTCGATCCAGAAGGACACCCGCGGGACATCACAGTCAAGGTGGGTCTGCCTTTCGGATTGACGCAGAAGGCGATTGAAGCCCTCAAAGAATGGAGATTGAAACCTGCGTTAGGGCCTGATGGAAAACCGGCGGCCGTTAGGGAAGCAGTGGAATTGAGCGTTTCTTGTAGCTAGGGAATTCACGGAGAACGCTATGACCGTCGGCACTGGGCTGACTGGTGGCAACCGGCCCAGTCTGAAAAGCTAGCAGTTACCCTGCCTCAATCCCATAGCAAAACTCCCCAACCCTCTTTACAATATCTGGATGAATTTTGGCCCAGCTCAACCAGAACTACTCCCCGGCGCTCGCAACGCCATCGAAACCTGCCTAGCCATTCAGCCCGGTGAGCGCGTAGCTCTAATCGCCGATCGCCCGAGCCAAACGGTTGCCGCCAGCCTCGCCGCCGCCCTCGATCAACGCCAAGCAATCTGCGAAGGTTTCCTCCTCGAAGATTTCGCCCCGCGCCCCATCACTCGCGCGCCACAACCAATCCTCGACGCGCTAGGCCGCGCCGACGCCGGCATCCTCTGCATGCAGCCACAAGAAGGCGAACTCGGCGCGC
This sequence comes from uncultured Acidobacteriota bacterium, assembly GCA_963740695.1. Taxonomy (GTDB): domain Bacteria; phylum Acidobacteriota; class Terriglobia; order Acidiferrales; family UBA7541; genus Palsa-295. The sequence continues at coordinate 8,331 of CAVUFU010000011.1, read as the reverse complement.
GCAAAGATATCGTCGCAGTCGTCGAGCGCCGCCACATCCGCTACGCCCACATGGTCGGCGTAACTCCCGAAATCATGCAGCAAGGCATGCGCGCGGATTACGCCATGGTTGACCGCCTCAGCGAAAAGCTCCTGCAACGCATGCACAGCGCCCGCTCGCTCACCGTGCGCACCGAAGCCGGCACGTCACTCGTCGCCACCTTCGACGCGAATCTCGATTGGGTTAAGACCAGCGGCCTGATCAGCCGCCGCTACTGGTCGAATCTTCCCGCCGGAGAAGTTTTCACCACGCCAGCAAAAGTTGACGGCACCTTCGTCTGCGACGGCACCGCCGGCGACCACTTCTGCGGAAAATACGGCGACCTGCAAAAAACTCCGCTAGTCCTCGAAATCAAAGCCGGACGCCTGCAGAAAGCCACCTGCGATCGCAAAGATCTAGAAGCTGAATTTTGGAATTATTGTCACACAGACGAAAATAGCGATCGCGTAGGCGAGCTGGCCTTCGGCACCAACCTAAGCCTCTCAGACATGATCGGCGTCCTGCTGCAAGATGAAAAGTTACCAGGCGTCCATCTAGCCTTCGGCGACCCCTACGGCAGCCAAACCCACGCAGCCTGGAGCAGCCGCACCCACGTAGACGTCCTGGCTCGCCACTGCAACGTCTGGATAGACGAACAGCAGGTGATCGAAGAAGGGCGCTACAAACTAGCCACCCTAGGCCTAGCTTAAAACTGCCTCCCAGATGTTGCCGTCATCCCGCTTGCCCTGACGGCCGTCGCGAAGGGAGCGAAGCGAGGGACCTCTCTTGCGCCTTTTGACTTTCTCTGCGCACTCTGCGTCTCTGCGGTAAATGTATTTTGCCTTTATCTCGGTGTCTCCGTGCCCTCCGCAGTCCTCTGTGCCCTCTGTGTTAAATCTTTCTGCGGCGCGACCGCGATCCCTCAAAATAACCGCGTCACGTACTCCCACATCTGATGCTTCCAAAATGGCCAATCATGTCCGCCCTGCGTCCCCCAATCATCCAAAGAATGCCGTATCCCCTTAGAATTCAAAATCCCCGAAAGCCGAAAAGACGGCCCGCTGTGCTCCCAAGGCCCGCTGCCGGTTGCAATATGTATGTCGCACCCAGCCAACTGCCCCAATACATTCCCATCCGACAAATTCGCCAGATAATCCACCGGGTTATTGAAATAAGTGTTGTCGTCATACATTCCATTCATGAATCCCCGAATGTCATACACTCCCGAAAGCGCAAAACACCGACGCACCACATCCGGATGCTTAAATAAAGTATTCGCCGCATGATAAGCTCCGAACGAAGCCCCCATCGTCGAAATCGCAACCCGCGATTGGCAGTTATCCCAAATAAATGGCACCACCTCCTCGCGCATGTAAGCGTCAAACTGCGCCTGCATATAACTCCGATGAAATGGATGCGCCCCCTTATTGTAAAATCCCGCCCAGTTCACCGAATTCACGCTATAAAATTTCACCCGCCCCGCGTCAATCAGCGGCTCGAGCGCCCCAATCATCCCCTGTCCCTCAAGCTCCCACTCATCCCCCGCGCTAGTCGGAAATCCCACCAACGGCGGACCCCAGTGCCCGTAAACCACCACACCCATATCCAGCCCCAGCCGGTGCGAATACCAGCGATGATATTCCCGTTTCATATTGCTCCTGCGCCGCGGAACGCGCCCAGCTCTCCGTCGCCCGCCGCGAGCGCGCGATATTATAAGTCCTTTGCGTGATGGCAAATTCGAAAGTATCCCGTGAAGAATTTCAACTCTGCTATTCTAAGCGCTCGCGTCCGCTTCAATTACATAGATTGTTTGGTAGGGGCGGGTCTAAGACCCGCCCGCTTTTAGTCGCAAAATTACAATTCACATGTCATCCCGAAGCCGCGCAGCGGCGAGGCCTGCCTGCCGCAGGCAGGGATCTGCTTTTTCTGTGGCTCTGAACCCGGAATGGAGGACTAGCTTTTGCCTTTTTCCCCAGAATTAACCGCCGAACTAGCCGCCGCCGGTCCCGGCCAACTCCACAAACACGAAAAATTCTCCTCGCGCTTCCTCACCAAAAAACGCGACTTGATCGTCTACACCCCCGGCATCTACGAAAAGCGCCCCGACCTCCAATTTCCAGTTCTCTATCTCGAAGACGGCCAAAATCTTTTCGACCCCGCCACTTCCTTCATCCCCGGCCAATACTGGCGCGTCGGCGAAACCGCCGACGCCCTCATCGCCCAAGGCGCCATCCAACCCCTCGTCATCGTCGGCATCTACAACACCGGCAAGCAGCGCCTCGCCGAATACACTCCCACCCGCGACCGCAAACTCGGCGGCGGCAAAGCCGATAAATACGGCCGCCTGCTAGTCGAAACGCTCCAGCCCTTCATCGAATCGCGCTATCGCATCGCGCAAGGCTCGACCAACAAAGGTCTCGGCGGCTCCTCTCTCGGCGGCCTGCTCACCATCTATCTCGGCATGCAATATCCCCAAGTCTTCGGCAAACTCGCCGTCCTCTCGCCCTCTGTCTGGTGGAATCAACGCGCCATTCTCAAATCCGTAGCCCGCGCCAAATTGCCGCAACGACGCCCGCGCATCTGGCTCGACGTCGGCACCAACGAAGGCGGCACGCGCACCGTCGAAAACGTCACCTCTCTCCGCGATGCCCTGGTCCAAAAAGGCTGGCAGGAAAATCGCGACCTCCATTTCGAAATCTTTCCCGGCGCTCAACACAACGAGTCCGCCTGGGCCCAGCGCGTCTCCCCATTCCTGCAATTCCTCTTTCCCGCCACAGACTCCGCAGTATAGGATCAAGGAGAATTTGACTCTGTAGCGCCGGCGTCTCGCCGGCTCTTAGGTTTTTCTCACACTTGTCAATCGCGCCGCTAGCGGGTTCTCAGCATCGTCGGTAGGGGCACGGCATGCCGTGCCCGCCGCTCCGCTCGGCAAAATCTCCGGAGGCCTTAATTGCCCGCACCCAAATCCAATCCGAATCCCAAACCCGAACCCAACCAACGCCCGCTAACCATCCTCTGCATCACGTCCTACGAAAAAGGTCAGGAATTCCTCCGCACCTGCAAACGCGAAGGCTGCCGCGTCCTCCTCCTCACGGTCGAAAAACTCCGCGACGCCAACTGGCCCCGCGAATCCGTGGACGAGTTTTTCTACATGCCCGAAGACCTCCCCGTGCAAGCCATCATCAATACCGTCAGCTACCTGGCCCGCTGGCAGCCAATCGACCGCATCGTAGCCCTCGATGAATTCGACATGGAAAACGCCGCCGCGCTCCGCGAACATCTCCGCATTCCCGGCATGGGCCTAACCACCGTCCGCTATTTCCGCGACAAACTAGCCATGCGCGGCCGCGCCAAGGAGGCAGGCATCAACGTCCCCGAATTTATCCACGTCCTCAATCACGCCGCCCTCAACGATTTCATGTCCCGCGTAAAACCGCCCTGGCTCCTCAAACCCCGCTCGCAAGCCTCCGGCATCGGCATGAAAAAAATCCAAGCCCCCGCCGATCTCTGGCCCCTCCTCGATCAGCTCGGCGACGCGCAATCCAATTACCTTCTCGAGCAGTTCGTTCCCGGCGACGTCTTCCATGTGGACAGCATCGTCTCCGAACGCAAAGTTGTCTTTGCCGAAGTCCATTCCTACGGCGCGCCTCCGCTCAACGTCTCCCACGAAGGCGGCGTCTTCACCACCCGCACGCTGTCGCGCACCAGCCCAGAATCCAAAGCTCTCCAGAAAATGAATCGCGAACTGATCGCCGCCCTGGGCCTCGTCCGCGGCGTAACGCACGCCGAATTCCTCCGCGCCCACGAAGACGGAAAATTCTATTTCATCGAAATCGCCGCCCGCGTAGGCGGCGCCTATATCTCCGACGCCGTCGAAGCCGCCACCGGCATCAATCTCTGGCGCGAATGGGCCCGCATCGAAGTAGGTTCCGGCACAACCCCATACGCCCTGCCCAAGCGCCGCCGCGATTACGCCGGCATCGTCCTGTCCCTAGCGCGTCAGGAAACTCCGGACACCAGCGCCTACACCGATCCCGAAATCGCCCAGCGCATCACCAAAAAACATCACGCCGGTTTCGTCCTCAAAGCCTCCAAACCCGAACGCGTAGCCGAACTCCTCGATTCCTACGTCGCCCGCTTCCGCGAAGATTTCCTCGCCACTGCCCCAGTCCCCGAAAAGCCCTCGGCTTGAATTAGCGAGCGCGATTTTTCTGACGATTATTCAGAGTTCTGCCGTTCCACAGCGCGACGGCCCCTTCGCCCGTTTCTTCGCCTCGGTACTATTCAATTCCAGAGCGATCAGCCGTATAATCCGCCCACTTTCGTGTGTCGCACTCAAGATGCCCGTCCTCCGAAGCGGACGCTTGAGGAAGGAGATCCCCATGAAAAAGTTTTTCCCGATTCTGATACTCGCATTTCTAATAATGTCTTCCTACACCCGCCCGGCATTCGCACAAGCCGCCGCCCCCAACACAACTCCCAACATCATCGTCGCCAACATCAAGGCAGTCTGCCCCACGGCCACCTTCACAACGATTCAAGCCGCCGTCAATGCCGCTAGCCCCGGAGACATCATCCGCGTCTGCGCCGGCACCTATCACGAGCAGGTGGTGATCAACACCGAAGTAATTCTCGAAGCGGACAACGGCGTCATCGTTGAACCCAATACGGTGGTCGCCAACGCCACCGGTCCCACCGGCGATCCCATCGCCGCCATCATCCTCGCCCAAAATTCCACCAATATTCAGCTGGAAGGCTTCATCGTGGATGGTACCGCCAACAAAATTGTGGATTGCTCTCCGCGGCTCATCGGCATTCTCTACCAGGACGCTTCCGGCATCATTGCGCACAATTCCGTTCGTCACATGCGCCTGGGAACCAGTTTCGCGGGCTGCCAGAGCGGCAACGCCATCGAAGTCGAAAGCAGCGGCAGCGGCCACGCCAGCGTAACCATTGTCAGCAACGCGATTGATACCTATCAGAAGAACGGGATCACCGCCAACGAGCCGGGCACTCGCGTTTCCATCTCGCAAAATACGGTGTCGGGTGTTGGGCCCACCATCGGTGCCGCGCAAAACGGCATTCAGATCGGGTTCGGCGCGCAAGGCCAAATCGTCGGCAACGAAGTCGCCAACAATATCTATTCCCCTTGCGTATCAGCGTCGAATTGCTCCGCTAATGCCTCCGGAATTTTAATTTACCAGTCCGACGGAGTCCAATTGCAGCACAACGTTCTCGGTGTGAATCAGGTCGGCATTTTCGTCGCCGCCAATAACACCATCGTCGGCTCCAGCACGATTTTCCATTCCGTCGCCCTCGACGGTATCGCCTTGGTCGGCAACGGCAACACCGCCTCGGGCAACAACGTCAGCAACAGCGACGATGCCGCCGTCTTCATCCAGGGCAACAGCAATACGGTCTCCGCCAACACTTTCACCGGAGCCACAGTCGGAATCCTGAAGCTCTCAGGTTCCACCGGCACGGTGGAATCCGGCAATCTGTTTTTCGCCACGCTCACCACCGCGATAGACCCGGCGCCATCCAGAAACTTCACCCCGATGCCGTCGCGCTAGCAGTCCACAACTCACGGCGTTGTCGCGCCTCAGCGCGATCTCCCGCGCTCGCCCTGAATACTGCCTGCCTCCTCTGGTTTCCCCGTATAATGCCTCTTCTCCGGCACTTATATTTTTACGATTCGGAGGTCCTCATGGCTGCGGGTTTTCGGCGAACGTGCATCTTGCTCTTGGCATTTCTCCAGACGCCGTTTCCGCTCGCCTCCTTCGCCCAACATCCACCGCCGGTCTCCTCCGGAACTCTCCAGCTCACCCTGAAGCAAGCCGTGCAACTCGCGCTGAAACAAAACCCTCAGCGCGTCATCGCTCAAATCCTAATTTCCGAAAGCGACCGCAATAGCCAGATCGCCCGCTCCGCCCTCCTCCCTCACGCGGCGGTTGCAGCCGGCGCAGCGCTCAATCAGTACAACGTCCAAAGCATCGAGCGCGCCCCCATGCGCGGCGGAGTCGGCCCTTTTCAAGTCATCCAGGCCGGCCCCACGTTTTCGCAATCCATTTTCGATCTCCCCCTGATCCGCAGCTACCAGATCGGACGGGAAGGCGCTCGCCAGTCGCGCGCCGATGAACTCACCGCTCGCGAAAATGTGGTCACTGCCGTCGTTGACCAATACCTCCTCATCCTCCGCGCCCTGGCCACCCGCGACGCTGCCAATGCCCGCGTCGCTCTCGCCCAACGCCTCTACGAGCAAGCCACCCAGCTCCAAAAAACGGGCGTCGGTCTGAATATTGATACGGTGCGCGCCAACGTCGAACTGCAAAACGAACGCCAGAATTTGATCGACGCGGAAACGCTGACCCACACCACCAAATACGGCCTCGCCGAGCTTCTCGATCTCCCGCGCGATCAAGATCTCAACGTCGCCGACCATCTCGATTTCTACGATCTTCCCGCGCTCGAAAGGCAAGCGCTGCTCAATCAGGCCTTCGCCACACGCCCCGAACTTCGCTCCCTCGATTCCCAGCAACGCATCGCGCATCTCTCCACGGATTCGGCCGGCGAGCAGCGCCTTCCCCAACTGGATTTTTCCGGCTTTTGGTTCTACCAGGGCTCGCGCTTCAATAATGGCATTCCGGCCTACACCTATGAAATCGCGCTGCAGTTTCCGATTTTCACCGGTGGACGCATCCGCGCCGAGGAAGCGCGCGCCAAGCTGGAAGAGCAGCATGTGGCGGAAGTTCGCCGCCAAGTGGAAGACCAGATCACGAACGAAGTAAAATCCGCTCTCGACCAACTCACTGCCGCGCGAAATTCCGTGGACGTTGCCAATCTCGGCTTGCAGTTAGCCCAGGAAGAAGTCGCCCAGGCCCAACGCCGCTTTCAAGCCGGAGTCACCACAAATATCGAAGTCATCACAGCGCAAGACGAACTAGCCCGCGCCAGCGATAATCAAATCGGCGCGCTCTATCAGTTCAACATGTCTCGCGCGGCTCTAGCCCGCGCCACCGGCACGATCGAAACGATGTACACCAAGTGAAAGGCAAACTGAATCATGAGCTCATCGTCTACACCGCCACCGCCGCCGCAACCCAATAGCGTTCCGGTCGCCGCCGCCGCACCGCCGGCCGCTCCGCCGCCGCCCCACCCCTGGCGCGAACGGATTCGCGATCTGAGTCCACTCGCCAAGGGCGTAATCATCGGAGTCCTCGTCCTAATCGCCGTGGCGTGGTACGTGCTCTCTGGCCGCGTCACCACCGACGACGCGCAAGTGGACTGCCACATCACCGCCGTCGCCCCGCAGGTCCCCGGCTACGTCGTTCAACTTCTCATCAACGACAACACGCCCGTCAAAGAGGGCGACCTCCTGGTCCAAATCGATCCCCGCGAATATCAGGCCGAAGTCGAACAAGCCAAAGCCAACCTCGATTTCGCCGAGGCCCAAGCAAATTCCGCAAAAATGCAAATCAGTTTGACGCGCGCAACCACCACCAACGGCACCAACGGCGCGTCTGCACAAAAACAATCCGACGCCGCCGATTACACCATGTCCCAGGCGCAACTCGAGCAATCCGCCACCGCGAACCTGCAAGTCGCCGAAGCCAACGTCGCCGCCAAACAAGCCACCAACGAGCGCGCCCAAAGCGATCTCAAGCGTTACACGCCGTTACTCGCCTCCGACGACGTCTCCAAATATCAATACGACGCCGTGGACGCCGCCGCGCGCGTAGCCAAAAGCGAACTGGAAGCCGCCCAACAGCAACTCACCGCCGCGCAGCAAGCCGTCGAAATCGCGCGCGCCAATGCGCAATCTTCCCAAGCCCGTTTCTTGCGCTCGCAATCGCAATTGCTCGAAACCAAAGCCCAAGAGCAGCGCGTGCCCATCGCCGAAGCCACCTATAAATCAGCGGTAGCCGCGGCCGAACGCGCCAAAGCCGCGCTCCAGCAGGCCGAATTGAATCTCGCCTACACTCACATCACCGCTCCCATCACCGGACAAGTCACTCAGAAATCCGTCGACCTCGGCCAGTACGTCTCCCCCGGCCAATTGCTTTTCACCATCGTTCCGCTCGATCAGATCTACGTCACCGCAAATTTCAAGGAAACGCAGCTCGCCGACGTCGCCAAAGGCCAAAAAGTTCGCATTCACGTGGACACCTACAGCGATGATTTCGATGGCGTGGTGGATTCCATAGCCGGCGCAGCCGGTTCGCGCCAAGCTCTACTCCCGCCGCAAAACGCCACCGGTAATTTCATCAAGGTCGTTCAGCGCATCCCGGTAAAAATCCTGGTGAAACCAAATAA
>CAVUFU010000010.1:0-143330 GCA_963740695.1 uncultured Acidobacteriota bacterium | reverse complement strand
CACTAGAACTTGCCGGAGGGTGGTTCCTCGCATGAGCGCTTCATCGCGTGCTGTGCAGAGAAACGCACTCGCTTTTCGGCGCGGCTTCGGAGCATGATGTCGGCCTCATGCCGACGTTGCGCGGGGATTTTCAACGATGAGCGACACTCCAGTCCCGAATCGCCCTCGTCGCGCGATGGGCTTTCGGGATCTGGTGATGTTCTACATCGTCACCGGCATCAGCCTGCGCTGGATTGCCACGGCCGCGACCGTCGGCGCGAGTGCCGTCGTGATATGGCTGCTCGCCTGGTGCGCGTTTTACCTGCCTCTTGCGCTTTCGGTGATGGAGCTTTCCGCGCGATATCCGCAAGAAGGCGGAATGTACGTCTGGAGCAAGCGCGCCTTCGGCGAATTCCCCGGCTTCATGACGGGCTGGACCTACTGGGCCAGCAATCTACCTTACTTTCCTGCCGTACTTTATTTTGCCGCGAGTAATGCGCTTTACGCCGGACCGGCCCGTTGGCTCGCACTATCCGACAACAGAACGTATTTCTTCCTGTTCGCGGTGCTGGGCCTTGCACTCGCGACGTTTCTCAATGTGATTGGTCTTTCCGTTGGCAAGTGGCTGCACAACCTAGGCGCAATCGGAACGTGGCTGCCGATCGCGATTCTTTTCGGCATCGCCGCCGCGGCGTGGCATCGGTTCGGCTCCGCGACGAGCTTCACTCCCGCCACGATCACACCGCACATGCATTTCCGCGACGTGCTATTCATGGCCACGATCGTCTACGCGCTGGGCGGATCAGAATCGGCGTCATTTCTCGGGGACGAGGTGAAAGACGCGCGCAGGAATTTGCCGCGCGGCTTGCTCGCGGGGGGTGCATTCGTCACCACCGGTTACATTCTCGGTACAGTTGCTGTGCTGATTGCGTTGCCTGCCCGCCAAGTGAGCGGATTGGAAGGCATCATGCAGGCAATTTCAAAATCCGCGGAGCGCGTGGGTTTCCTGGGAATTGTGCCGCTCGCTGCGTTGTTGATCACGATCAGCAATCTCGGCGCGCTCGGTGCATGGCTCGCCGTTTCGGCGCGGCTGCCTTTCGTCGCGGGCATCGATCGCTATTTGCCTGAAGCGTTCGCGCGCGTACATCCGAAGTGGGGCACGCCGCACGTGGCGCTTTTGGTCCAAGCTATTTGCGGCGCAATATTTATCGGGTTGAGTCAGGCGGGGACCAGTGTTTACGGAGCTTACGAGATTCTCGTGAGCATGGGCATCATCACTTATTTCGTTCCGTATCTTTTTGTATTCGCGTCGCTGATACGATTGCAGCGAAAGCCTGTCGTTGCAGGAACGATCCGAATTCCGGGCGGGCGGCCGGTGGCCACCGCGCTCGGCGCGCTGGGATTCATGACCACACTGATTACAATCGTGTTTTCAGTGATTCCAGCCGCCGACGAGCCGCACAAATTCGAGGCAGTGGCGAAAATAGTAGGTTTATCCGGTGTGCTGCTAGGTGTTGGCGCGCTGCTATATGCGTTCGGAAAAAAGCGCGCTGCGAAACCTCTTGAGTGAAAATCCCGCCGTGTGGCACCAAGCGCGCCGCGGATTCACTTAGCTATCGGCAGGCTTGCCATCCGGATTGTGCCAGCCTCCGATGCATGCGGCGAGCTGCGCTGCTTCCGGCGGTCCCCACGATCCGGGTTGATAGGGGAGCGCGGGCACCACATTTCCGAGGATCGGATCCACGATCGCCCAAGCCGCTTCCACGGCGTCTTGCCGCACGAAGAGCAGTGAATCGCCCTTCATCGCGTCCGTCAGCAGCCGCTCGTACGCTTCCATCTCGTCTTTTTCATTCGAAGATACGGCGGAGAGTTCCGTGCTCATGGTTTGTAGAGTGGGTCCGGGTTTCTTGACGCGCGCGCCAAGACTCAACGACAGATCGGGACCTAATCGGAATCGAAAGTAATTCGAACCCGGCGGCAATTTCGTCAATGGCGGCTGGCGTAGCTTCACGAACACTTCTGTCGCGGTCACCGCGAGCCGTTTTCCCGCACGAATCATAAATGGGACACCGGCCCAGCGCCATGAATCAACCTCCAAGCGAAGCGCCGCGAAGGTTTCCACTTGCGAATCGGGCGCTACGCCGGGCTCATTGTGATAGCCGACAAATTGTCCGCGGACGAGGTGCGACGGCGAGATCGGCGGAATCATCCTAAAAATCTTTACTTGTTCGTCGCGCAAGGATTCCGGATACATGCTGGTCGGCGGTTCCATCGCCAGGAAGCCAACCACTTGCAGCAGGTGGTTCTGAATGACGTCGCGGATTGCGCCAGTTTCGTCGTAGAACTTGCCGCGTCCCGCGACGCCAAACGATTCCGCCATGGTGATCTGCACGCTATGAACGTAATTGCGGTTCCAAATGGGCTCGAGAAAGGCATTCGCGAACCGGAATAACAGCAAATTTTCGACCGCTTCCTTGCCAAGATAATGATCAATGCGAAAGATTCCAGACTCGGGAAAAACGGATTGCAAAATTGCATTCAACTTCTGCGCCGAAGCAAGGTCATGGCCGAAGGGCTTCTCGATGATGACGCGCGCGCCATCTCCGCTGCCCGATTTTCCCAGAGCCTCTACCACGGTGGCAAAGAGGCTCGGAGGAATCGCCAGATAGTGCGTGGGATGCTCGGCCTTGCCGAGCACCGAGCGCAATTGCTTAAACGTCTCAGGGTCCTCGTAATCGCCGTCGATGTATTTCAGCAGCTGCACTAATTTCGCAAACGCCGCTTCGTCCACGCCACCGCCGAACGTGGCGATACCATCGCGGGCGCGCTGGCGCAATTGCTCGATTGTCCAACCAGCCTTGGCGACGCCGATTACCGGAACATTGAGGTTTCCGCGCTTGACCATGGCTTGCAGCGCCGGAAAGATTTTTTTGTGAGCCAGATCTCCCGTCGCGCCGAAGAACACCAAGGCATCGGAAGGGATTTTCCCGGTCGGAACAGGGACTCCGGCCGGGTTTACGGTACTTGTATCGGCTGCGGCCGGGTGTGCAACAGTTGTTTGTGCCATAGCTGATTTCTCCCTCAGAAAATTACATTCAGTATAAAGGTTAGGATTTCTTCTCTTGATGTCCGCCAAATTCGAAACGCATCGCGGAAAGCAGCTTGTCGGCAAAGTCGGATTCTCGACGCGAAGTGAATCGTTCGTAGAGAGCTTCGGTGAGCACCGGAGCCGGCGCGCCCTCTTCGATCGCCGCCTGTATGGTCCAGCGGCCCTCGCCTGAATCGGATACGCGTCCCGAGAAATTATCGAGCGCCGGCGATTTCACCAGGGCGATCGCGGTGAGGTCCAGCAGCCATGAAGCAATCACGCTGCCGCGCCGCCACACTTCGGCCACGTCCGGAAGATTCAAGTCATAAAGATAGTGTTCGGGGTTGCGCAGCGGCGTGGTCTCCGCATCATCGGTCTGCTTGTTTTTCCCCACGTTCGCGTGGCGCAGAATATTCAGACCCTCCGCGTAGGCGGCCATAATTCCGTATTCGATGCCGTTGTGAACCATTTTTACGAAATGGCCCGCGCCGGAAGGACCGCAGTGCAGATACCCGTCTTCCGAAGTGCCGCCCATCTTTTCGCGCCCCGGCGTGCGGGCAATGTCACCTCGTCCGGGTGCCAGCGCCTTAAAAATAGGATCGAGGCGCTGCACCGTTGCTTGTTCTCCGCCGATCATCATGCAATATCCGCGCTCCAAGCCCCATACGCCGCCGCTGGTGCCGACGTCCACGTAGTGCAGGCCCTTCTGCGTCAATTCTTTCGCGCGGCGAATATCGTCAATGTAATAGGAATTGCCGCCGTCAATCAGGATGTCGTCTTTGTGCAGCTTGGGCGCCAGTTGTGCAAGGGTGCCATCCACCACAGCGGCGGGCACCATCAGCCAAATCGCTCGAGGTTGCTTCAGCTTCGCGACAAAATCATCGAGCGAGCTTCCGCCCGTCGCTCCTTCTTTCGCGAGTGCCTGCACGCTGGCCTGCGACATGTCAAACACCACGCATTCGTGCCCTGCTTTCATCAGGCGCCGAACCATGTTGGCGCCCATCCTGCCAAGACCAATCATTCCCAATTGCATTTTGATGCTCCTCTCAGAAGATTATGAATTCAAAGGGTGGCGTTAGGTGACAAGAATGGACGAGATCGCGTTGAGGAAGATTCGCTAACGTTTCGACTGAGCTGCGGCGAACCCTCCACAATATTAGGCCACAATTCCTCGTTCCCGCATAATCCGAATCTCCGCGGCCCGCCGCTGGGCCTCCATCCCTGTATCACATGGAAGTTACGCTTTCAACATACCGCCGCGCGTGTAGCGCGGAAGGAGGTTTCAATCGAAGTACACTTTCTCTTCGCACTTTCTTCAGAGGAATTACGCGCGCCGGCACGGGTTTGGATGGGTGGCGTGACGAACAATTCGAGGTTCTTGATTTGAGTATCCAGGCCGAAACGGTTCCTACGACCCCATCCGCGCCTTCCTCGCCGGCACAGGCCGCGCCACCGGCGGCCGCGAGCGCGTGGATCTACCGCCCCTGGCTCGACCTCCTGGTGGGTTGCGGAGCGTGGTCCGCGCCGCTGCTGGGCGTGGCGATGTGGATGAATCCCACGCATGCGCACGGTTGGGCCGTGGCATTTTATCTGCTGGCAATCGTTTTCAATTATCCGCATTTCATGGCCACGATTTACCGCGCGTATCACACGCGCGCAGACTTCGAGAAATACAAATTCGTCACGCTGCACGTCACGCTTCTGGTGGTGCTTACCGGAATCGTGCTGCACGCGTCGCCGCGCCTGTTTCCCTGGGTCTTCACCCTTTATATTTGCTGGAGTCCCTGGCACTACTCCGGGCAGAACTATGGCCTGCTGATGATGTTTGTGCGGCGCAGCGGCGCGGAAATCATGGACAGCGAAAAGCGCTGGCTGCGCGGTGCGTTTGTTGCGTCATACCTGATGTTGCTTGCAAGTTTCGAAACGGGCGGCTCGAACGATCCACTAATTCTTTCGCTGGGGCTGCCGGCGAAATTCACTTTGCCGATGAGGCTCGCGCTCGGTGCGGCGTTCCTGGCGTTTACGATGCTGGGCTTTCGCCGATTGATTCGCGAAAAGGGCGTGCGCACTTTGGTGGCGCCGCTCACGCTGGCATTCACGCAGTTCCTGTGGTTCGTACTGCCTACCCTTCTCGAGTTGAATTTCGTCTCGCAGGTGCCGCAGACGCGCTACAGCAGCGGCATTCTCGCCGTGCTGCACTCTGCACAGTACATCTGGATCACCAGTTACTATCAGCGCCGCGAAGCGCGCGCCGCGGGACAGCAAACTTGGCACATGGCCGCTTACTTCGCGACGCTCATCGCCGGCGGAATCGCGCTTTTCATTCCCGGTCCCTGGCTGGTGAGCTATTTATTTCACTACGATTTCACCACGAGCTTCCTGATTTTCATGGCGCTCGTGAATATTCATCACTTTATTCTCGACGGTGCACTGTGGAAACTGCGCGATACGCGGGTTTCGTCGCTGCTCGTGGATCGCAGCGGCGGAAAGGCTTCGCCGCCAGCTTCGGCCGCGGTTTCGGTCTCCGTATCCTCGCGCGCTTCCGGCTCTCGTCCAAGCTGGGGAACGCGCGTCTTCTCCGCGCCGGCATTTCGCGTCTCGCTCGCCGGAATTCTTTTTCTCTGGGGCGGGCTCGATCAATTACATTTCTCGTTGCGCACGGACGACGGCAATCTTTCGGCCTTGCTGCGCGCGGCTAAAATCAACCCCTACGACAGTGCCGTGCAGGCGCGCATCGCGCGCGCCGAATCTCAGTCGGGCAGGCGTGATGAAGCCGTCGCCGCGCTGAGTCGCGCCATCGAAATAAATCCGAACAGCATCGCGTTGCAACAAGCGTGTGCGCGCGCCATGATCGAAGATGGCCGCTACGCGGACGCCTACGCGCACTACCAGAAAATGCTGGAGCAATTCCCGCGCGACGCCGATTTTCTCGTCAATTACGGATTGCTCGCCGCACGCCTGGGGCATCCGGACGAGGCCATGGATGCCTGGGAAAAATCCGTGGACGTAAACCCCAACCAGCCAAACGTTCACCTCTATCTTGCGGAAGCTTTTGATCAGCGCGGGGAATTTGCCGCTTCTTCGCGCCATTGGAATACCTTCCTGCAACTCGCAGGCACCGAGGCCTTTGCCGCCTCGCAGGATCCGGCGGCGGGACGGCAGCAAGTTACGTCGGCCACAATTCAACTGGCGGACGACGAAGCGCGCACGAATCACGCGCCGGCAGCACTGGCGGAATATAGCGCCGCGATTGCTCTGGCGGAGATAAATCAGGACAAAAAGTTGGAGGCCCTGGCTCTGGCCCACCGCGCGGATTTGCAGGACAAGTCTGGCGACGTCACGGCCGCCGCCCAATCCTATCAGCGCGCCCTCGCCGCGGATGCGAAGAGTGGAGACCCGCGCAGCGAGGCGTTCGATTGGTTCAACTACGGCCAATTCCTGCGCCAGCATCAGCAGCCCGACGAACTCGCCTACGCTTGCTTTGTTCGCGCCGAAAATGTTCTCGCGGGCGCGGGCGGTACCGATCTCCAGACAGTGCAAGCCGCCCGGCATCAAATGGCAAGCCGCCTGGGAAATAAGGCGGAGAGCGTCCAAAAGCAGCTGCCGGAGTTTCTCGAGCGCGCGAGTGGACTCACGATCGCGTCGCACTAAGCCGAAATAAGCTCGCGTTTAGCAGCCGCAATCCGTGTAAGATTCGCAGCGAACTATGGGCACCCCAGTAGAACGTCAAGATACCCGCCTGATGCGCGAAATGTTCAGCGCCATCGCGCCGAAGTACGATTTCATCACGCGCGTCATCTCTTACGGCATGGACGGCCGGTGGAAACGGCTTGGCGTGAAGCGCGCCGCGCTGCCGGAAAACGCCATGGTTTTGGATCTGGCCTCGGGCACCGGCGATTTTTCGCGTCTGGTTCTGGAAAATTTGCCTGGGGCGCGTTCGGTCGCCGTGGATATCACGGAAGGCATGCTGCGGCTGGCGCGGGCGCACGGGTTGAAGGAAGCGGCGTGCGCCGACGCTACGCTGCTGCCTTTTGCCGATGCGTCGTTCGATTGCGTTTTCATCGGCTACGGCCTGCGCAATTTTCCGTGCCTCGGAACAGCAGTGCGCGAGATTGAGCGCGTCACGAAACCCGGCGGCTTGATGGTGGCTCTGGACTTCTTCCTTCCGCGCAATAAAATCTTCCGCCAGCTCTATCTGGGCTTTCTGTACGCGCAGGGCGCATTTTGGGGCACTTTGCTGCACGGCAGGCCGCGCACCTACACGTACATTCCCGCTTCGATTCGCAGTTTCGTCTCCGTCGCAGATTTCTCCGTGCTGGTGCAAAGCATGGGTTACGAACGGCTGGACGCGCGCGAATTTATTTTCGGCGGCATTGGATTGCATTGGGCCGTGAAGCGATAGCTTCTGCGCGGGAGCGGCTGTGACGCAGTGACACGCGGCTAGTTCTCCAGCCGGAAGCGCGTCGAAGCCAAATTGTAAAGCCGCCGCCAGACCAACCGGTTGATCGTTACTACCATCGCGGCCATCAGAATCGTCGCCGCCAACAGCACGCGGAAGTTTCCGGTGTCCGTCGCGCTGCTGATCACCGCGCCCAGCCCCGTCGTCAAATACGTGTGTCCCTGAAACCTGAAATATTCCGCGATGATGCTGGCATTCCAGGCTCCGCCGGACGCCGTCACAAAACCCGTAATTAAAAACGGAAAGATTCCGGGCAGCAGCAGTTCCTTCCAGCGTTCCATCCTGCCAAAACGAAAAATCGAGCATACCTCTTTCAGATCGCTCGGAATGGCAGTCGCCCCAGCGATTACGTTGAAGAGTATGTACCACTGCGTGCCGAGCAACAGCAACACGATGGAGCCAATTCCCAATCCACCGCCGGCGCGAATCAATAACAGCAGAATAATCGGAAAAAGCGCGGTGGCCGGCACGGATGCCGCCACCTGGGCGATCGGCTGCGCAATGGCCGAAAGTTTGGGCTTCAATCCGATCAGCACCCCCACCGGAATCGTCCAAAGCGCCGCAAGGAACAAAGTGAACGCTACGCGCAGGAAAGTAGCCCCCGCGCCAAGAAAAATGCTTTTCATCTCCTGGCGCGTGAGATGCATGAGCAGGAGGACCATTTTGCCGAATGCATATACGACGCCGACGGACAGAGCCAAGAGCAGCAAGCGCATAAGCCATTTCAAAATCGTGCGCGTCGCCGTCACGGGCACAGGCGCGGCATGTTTTTTGGCGAAATGCAGACTGAGCGCCTCGCTCGCGGGCCGGACGGTGAATCGCGCGACGAACGGCAAAATTCTGGAGCTGCGGAGCAAATCCAGCACCGCAGAGCTGGGCGCATCCACCGACTCGACTTGTTCGAATTTGAATTTCTCCGCCCAGGCAATCACCGGCCTCCAGATGATCTGGTCTATCAAAATGATGATTCCGATCATCACGCCGAGTCCCCAGAAAATCGCGCGCGTGTTTCCCGCATTCGCCGCGGTTTGCAAATACGAGCCCAGACCCGGCAGGCGCAAATCGCGATCCCCCAGCGTGAACATTTCGCATGCCATCAGGAAGAACCAGCCGCCCGCCACGGACATCATCGAATTCCACACCAGCCCGATGATCGAATAAGGCAGCTCCATTTGCGTGAACCGCTGCCACCAACTCCAGCGGTACACTTCGGCGACTTCGCGCATTTCGCGCGGAATGCTTTTCAGAGAGGAATAAAAACTGAAAGTCATGTTCCACACCTGCCCAGTAAAAATCAGCAGGATGGACCCCAACTCGACTCCCATTTGCCGGGTGGGAAATAGCGCGACCATTGCCAGCATCACGCCGGGCAGAAAACTCAGCACCGGGATGGACTGCAAAGTATCGAGCAGCGGCACCATGAATTTTTCGGCACGTGCGTTGTACGCGGCGATGTATCCGTATACCAGCGTGAATGCCAGGCTGATGAAATAAGCGGCGGCGATGCGCAGCACGGAGAACATCGCGTACTTCGGCAGCGCGCTGGGCTCCAGATGGATTTCGGTTGGCGCGCCAGCGGGCGAAAGCCAGTAGTGTGTCATGGACAGAACGGCGTAAAAGAGCGCCAGCGCCGCGAGCAGGATCGGCAAATCGCGCAAAAGCGAAGGCACGCTGGTTGGAATGGTTCCCCAGGTGAGCACGCCAGACGACGATTTCTGTGATTGCGCGGGCATTAGTGCAAGGAAGCGCTTTCGGCGGAATTTTCGTCGTGGTGGTCGAGCTGATGAAGATGAACGGTGTCTTCCTCGGGATCGTAGGTGAAGAGTTCGGCGTAGCGGCCCCAGTTGAGCGCGGTTTCGACTTGCTGGTTCACTTCCGTTTCAGCAAAGCGTTCGTCGAGAAGATCGCGAAAGAATTCCATGGGCATGGTGTGGTCGGATTTCTTCTGGAGCGCCGTGTACATTTGCTGCAGCAGTGAGACGTTCTCCAGCACCGCTTTGCGAAACAGCTCTTTGCGGGTAGGAATATCGGCTTCCGCAAACGCGCGGCCGGCGGGTGTGATGCGCACATCGCCTTCATGCGCGGTGGCAAAGCCGAGCATCGTCGCCGCGTCCAGAATCGGCAGCAGGTCGTCTACTTCCAAGAGCAATTCTTCCGCTACGTGGTAGAGATCTTCTTCGCCGCCACGATCGTTCAAAAGTTCCACCAATCCCGCGACGCCTCCGGGGCGCGAATGCGGCAGCATCTGAGTCGAGGCCCTTTCCTTGCGCTCGGACTTCGAGGGCGGCGCGAGCTCGAGTTGCGGCTGCGTCATTACTTTGTAGATGTAGTCCACGTACAGAACAAAAGCCGCCGACTTGCGATCGCGCGGGTGCTGCAATGGCACGCGAAAATCCGCGCGGATTTTTGCTGGATTACGCCCTAGAACAATAATCCGGTCCGCGAGCAGCACGGCTTCTTCGATATTGTGGGTGACGATAAAAATGCTGCGCGTCGGAATTTTCTTGGCCAGCCACAACTCCAATAGTTCGCCGCGCAGGTTTTCCGCAGTCAGCACGTCGAGAGCGGAGAACGGCTCGTCCATGAACAGGATTTCCGGTTCCACGGCCAGCGCCCGCGCAAAGCCCACGCGTTGCTTCATTCCGCCCGAGAGTTCCTTTGGGTAAGCGGACTCGAATCCGTGCAAGCCGACCGAAGCGAGCGCTCGCAACGCCCGGCGATGACGCTCGAAATGCGTGCTGCCGCGCGCGAGCAGAGGAGCTTCCACGTTGTCCAGCACGGTGAGCCACGGAAAAAGCGCGAAGCTTTGAAATACGATGGCGACATTCGGGCTCGATTCGCTCATCGGTTTGCCGTGCCACAAGACTTCTCCTGCCGAGGGAGCCGCGAGGCCCGAAAGAATTCGCAGCAGGGTTGATTTTCCGGAGCCGGAGGGTCCCAGCAACGCGATGATCGTATTCGGCTCGACTGAGAAATCCACGGGAGCGATTACCTGGATCTGCCGCCCGTCCGGTTGCTGATAGCTTTTCTCGATTTGCTTGGCCTGGATGATGGGCTCGACTTCGACGGGAACCGGCACGAATTCCGTGGTGACTTCACCCGTCGGCTCTCCTGGCACTGCACAGTACGGGGCGCCGGATCCTGCCGCGGCGAGCTCATCCATCAAACATTGCCACGCTTCTTCTGGCAGCGCGTCTAGAAAGTGATTGCGTTCACCCGGAGTCATCGCATCAATGATGTTGCGCATGTCCTGGGAGGGCCGCGAATGCAGCAACACGTAAGCGTGGTAGTACGGCAAGTGAACGATCAACGAGGCCGCGAGCTCGATCGGCATTTCGTGGAACAACGCGCGCTGCTCGTCATACGACACGGTCATGAAAAAGTCGGCAGCGGCCGTGGGCCCGAGCTTCTGCAATTGTTCGATGAGCGGCGCCCACTGGCGTCGCATCAGCAGATTGCGCAGTTTTTGCGTCTCTTGACTATTCATCGCGGCACGCAAGAGCCTACTACGTTTTCCCGGAGACTGCGAAGACCTGCGCGCCCGTTTTGCGCGCGAGTATTACAGAAATGTGACAGGCGATCCTGCGCGCTTTTTCGCAGGGCGCGCTCGTCCTGCGTGTATCCGGGCTGCGCCGGAATTTACATTTTTTTGACATCCGCTCGACGTAACGGAGACATTTCCGCACCGCCACACTCGCATCCTTGCTCCCCGAAAGCTCCGGTCGCCACGAACGAAGCCAGGCGCGCGGATCTTGACAAGAAGAAAAGGAGAAGCCCTCATGCTGCACCGATCTTCAAACAGTCTGAAAAGCGTTAGTCGAGCGCTGACCATCAGCCTTTCGATTTTCGCCGCGGCGGCCGCCCCGGCTTTTGCCCAGGCGACCAGGTATCACCGCACCAATCTTGTATCCGATATTCCCGGCGTTGCGTTGCGAAGCGATCCAAATCTGGTCAATCCCTGGGGAATGGCGTTTTCCGCCGGCGGTCCTATCTGGATCGCTGACAACGGTTCGGGCTTTTCGACGCTCTACCAGGCGGATGGCGAAGCCTTTCCGGTGGCGTCGCCTCTCGTCGTTACGATTCCGCCTCCAGCAGGCGGCAGCAGCCCAGCTGCTCCAACCGGCATCGTCGTTAACGGCACGACGGGCTTCGTCGTTTCCGGCAGCAGCGGATCCGGCGCGAGCGCTTTCATTTTTGATACCGAGGATGGAACGATCAGCGGATGGAGCCCCGCCGCGAATTTCAAACAGGCGATCCTGGTGGTGGACAATTCGAAACCGGGCGGTGTGGACAACTCCACTTTGGGCGCGGTCTACAAGGGACTGGCCATCGCGGAAAATGCAGCCGGCACCTTTATCTATGCCACGAATTTCCGCGACGGTTTCGTCGAGCAATACGATTCGAATTTCAAGTTCGTCAAGAAATTCACGGACCCGAATCTTCCCGAAGGCTTCGCGCCGTTCGGCATTCAGACGATGCAGGGCAATCTTTTCGTGACTTTTGCCAGACAGGACGCGGCGAAGCACGATGATGTTGCCGGACCGAAAAACGGATTTGTAGACATCTTCGACACGCACGGGAACTTGCAGAAGCGCTTCGCTTCCGAAGGCTCGCTGAACTCGCCGTGGGGTTTGGTGCAGGCTCCCGCAAATTTCGGCGAGTTTAGCGGCGACGTGCTGGTGGGAAACTTCGGAGACGGGCGCATCAACGTATTCGATGCCAAGACCGGGTTCTATCAGGGTTACATGAAGGACGATTTTGGGGTGCCGTTGACGATCAACAGCCTGTGGGGACTCGCCTTCGGCACCGGAGCCAGCCTTTCCGGCCACGCCAACAGACTCTTGTTCACCGCTGGAATCGGCGCCGAGTCCCACGGGTTGTTCGGTGATATTCGCGTGACCACCCCGGAAGACGTACCGCTGGAAATCGAGTAATCGTTTATAAGCGATCGAGGTTCGCAGATGTCAAGGGCAGACGAACTCCACGTTCATACGCTGCGAACCTCGATCTTCAGTCTTGAGCGCCGGATGTGGCGGCTACTTTCGAACCTTGCGCGCGCCCGCGCGCAAGGCCCAGATCGAAAGTAGCCGCTGATTCGGTCCAGCGTTGCAGCCAGCCCGTAGCCGTCGTATTCCCGCAACCACAAAGCGCACACGCGAAGCCCCAGAGTTGGCATCGCCTGCGTCTCCGGCTATGATGAGCGCTCCGGAGACATCCAGATGAGCGCGCAGACGCAATTATCGCAGCAGGATCAGCGGAAGAAAGAAGCGGGTGAGGCAGCCGCGCAGTTGGTGCAGGACGGCATGGTCGTCGGCTTAGGCACCGGGTCCACTGCGGCGTTTGCCGTGGCGGCGCTCGGCCGCAGAGTCAAAGAAGATGGCTTGCGCATCGTCGGGATACCCACTTCGGAGCGCACTACCGAGCAAGCAAATTCGCTAGGCATCCCGCTGACCACTTTTGCCGAGCATATGCAGATTGATTTGACGATTGACGGCGCGGACGAATTGCTCCCCGGCTTGCTGTACCTGATCAAAGGCCACGGCGGCGCGCTGCTGCGAGAGAAGATTGTGGCGGCCGCGAGCAAGCGCATGGTCGTGGTGGCGGACGACTCCAAGATCGTGGAGCGCCTGGGGCAACTCGTCACCGTTCCGGTGGAAGTGGTGCCGTTCGGATGGGAGGTGACCGCGGGGAGATTGCGCGAGCTGGGCGGAAATCCTTCGATGCGCATTGGAGCGGATCAGAAGCCTTTCATTACTGATGGGGGACACTACATTCTCAATTGCGCCTTCGGGCCGATGGAAGATCCGAAGGAGATTGCGCATCATTTGGATCACGTGGTCGGATTGGTTGAACACGGCTTGTTTCTGAAATACGCTTCGGAAGCGGTGATTGCGGGACGCGACGGAGTGAAAGTGCTGAAGAAAGGCGGTTGAAAGTCAGTAGTTCAGAGTTGAAGGTACAACTTCTTCGCGGAATTCTCGCCGTACTACCTCGTAAGATTTTTTCAATTCGCGGAGAATCCGCGGCGGTTGCGATTCGTTAATTTCTCGACATGCAGCCTTGCGGATAGACTGCGTCTAGCGCGCCCCATAGCGCTTTCAGGCTCCGTTCGGCGGCACAGAGGACACCTACCGTATCCACATTATTCTGGTTCGCGAGCCATTCGCGCCAGGCGGCGCGGTGGCGGACGTCTGCTTCTTCGTGGACCGCAAAGTAAGCTAACGCGCGCGGTTCGGTGATTCCATAGAAGCGGCGCAGGCCGGAAATTTTCTGCGTAGCGATTTCAGGAACTTGGGCTTCGTACACGTAGAAAGCGGCGACGGCCTGCGTCATCGAGCCTTGCGAGGCGACTTCGTCGTAGGTGTCCAGCAGTGCGGCAACGCCGGGCTTCGGCTGCGCGGCTTCGAGCGACGCGTCACTGACGCCGAGCGACTCCGCGAACTGGCGCCAAAGCTGCGGGTGCGGCGCCGACGCGTCCAGTTCTTCGGCGAGATTTTCCTTCACGATGGTTTTCAGGGCGGCATCGCCATTGGTGCGCGCGGCAAGCTGTTTCAGGTTTTCGGGGAACGAGCGGACGTGCTGGTAGTACTGCTCGGCGTACAAGCCCAGTTGCTGCTTCGAGAGCCGGCCTTCGGACCACGCCTGGTAGAAAGGGTGCTTGAGCAGGTGGTGCTTCTCGACGAGAGCATCGAGCGATTCGAGCAGAGTCTTGGGGCCGTTGGGCTTCTTATTCATCCCGTTTTCCTAACCTTTCCCTGAATGATGGAAGTGAAACAAAACCACGGCATCCTACCGGAATCGCTCGCAAAAATCCAGTGTGCGCTTGCTTGAATGTGCTGTCACTAGTTTCACGCGGGCTTGTTTCCAATTCGTTGAACAGCTTCCTTCAAGTTGCGACGGTGAGCAAAGAAGCCGGCGCTGTTTAGGTACGGTCAGATTATCGTTCGATTTCATAACGATGCCTTCGCACGCTTCTTGGGCTTGGGAATATTCAGCTGGAGGATATTGTCGCCAAATTCGTCGTGGTTTTCCGGCAAGAGTTCTGGGAGGCCTTTCAACACACCCTCGCCGCGGCTGTATGCAAGATCGAACTGAAGCATTTCGAGCAAATTTTGCGTGAATTCCTCTCCCCAAGAGTGTTCGACGTCAAGGGCCACCGCGTAAGCAATGTATTTCTCAAGTGTCTCGGGCGTCTCTCCGGGCCGATTCTCGTGATTCAGACGGTCGGCGTCCGCGCGCGCGAGAAATTCTCGAAATCCTGCCAACTTGGACAACACTGCGCGTCCAGCGTTCGTCGGCGCCTCCAGAAGTCCCTTAAAAATAACGTTCACGCAGAATAGCATGGTGACCAGCAGCGCGATTCGCAGGGAAGTCAGGGCGCCAAGGAAACCAAAACCTAAGATCGACGACGCGGTGAGAACGATCGGAGGGAGATCGGCAGCATCGATCGCGCGAGCGGGACGTCCGTCCCGGCGGAAGTATGACGCGATCTTCCAGAGAGTCGGAGGCCATGCACGTACGGCGGCGATGAAGGCCGAGCCCCCGAAAAAAACAAACGCGCTGAGGAATACAACGCCCGCGACGGAGGCATTTTCGCTGAAGACCGGCGTGCCGTAAACGAGATATACGAGCGCAATGGCGGAATAAGCGATGCCACTGAACCATACGAATGAGTGCGCCGACATCAGCGCCGGCTTGGCGATGCCATCCATCGTCTCGTTGAATTTTTGGTAGCTCTGCGACAGCCAGTTACATTCACGTACGTTGAACTTATAGGTGTGAATGCTCGGTGGGTAGAAAAGCGTCGCGATAATCTCGGATTCCTCGGGAGGCAGCGAAGAATTGGTCTCGCGCAATCGTTCCAGGGTAAACCAATCGTCATGCTGCCGGATGCGCAGGTAGCCTTTGGATGCGAGCGAAACCAGCGCGGCTGCAAAGGCTCGCTCGTATCGCCCATTGTCGCGAAGATAGGCTGCCAGGGCTGGAGAAATGCCGTCCGGCGGATCGTATTGCGTCACGGTAGTTGCTTTCGGTGTCCAGCGAAGCGCGGCCACGGTGCCTACGTAGAAAATCAGCAGGATGCCGATACAGACGCCGTCCAACGAGAAGGTCATAGCGGGATGTTGCCGTGCTTTTTGCGGGGATTGGTGTCGCGCTTGTTTTCCAGGGAGCGGAGGGCGGTGATCAGTTTGGCGCGGGTTTCGGCGGGTTCGATAACCGCGTCAATGTAGCCGCGCTCGGCGGCGACGTAGGGGTTGGCGAAGCGTTCGCGGAAGTCTTCGATTTTTTCGCGGCGCAGATTTTCGCGTTCGGCTTCCGGGGCGCGGTCGATTTCGCGTTTGTAGACGATATTTACCGCGCCTTCGGGGCCCATTACGGCGATTTCGGCGGTGGGCCAGGCGAAATTGATGTCGGTGCGAATGTGCTTGGAAGACATGACGCAGTAGGCACCGCCATAGGCTTTGCGAGTGATGACCGTGATTTTGGGGACGGTGGCTTCGGCGAAGGCGAAGAGCAATTTCGCGCCGTGCCGGATAATGCCGCCGAATTCCTGCTGGGTGCCGGGGAGGAAGCCGGGAACGTCTTCAAAAGTGATCAGGGGAATATTGAACGCGTCGCAGAAGCGCACGAAGCGCGCGCCTTTCACGGAGGCGTTGATATCGAGGACGCCGGCGAGGAAAGCCGGCTGGTTAGCGACGATGCCGACGGAGCGGCCATCGAGGCGCGCGAAGCCGACGACGATATTTTTCGCGTAGTGCTCGTGGACTTCGAAAAATTCGGAATCGTCGGCGAGCGCGTGGATTACGTCCTTGATGTCGTAGGGTTGCTGTGGATTTTCCGGGACGAGCGCGTTGAGCGCGGGCGTCGCGCGGTCCCAGGGATCGTTTGTGGGTTTGCGGGGCGGATCGTCCAGGTTGTTCGACGGGAGATAGCTGAAAAGTTCGCGGATCATGGCCAGACATTCGGCGTCGTCGCGGGAGACGAAATGGGCGACGCCGCTGGTGGCGTTGTGGGTCATCGCGCCGCCGAGTTCCTGCTTGGTGACTTCCTCGTGAGTGACGGTTTTTATGACGTCCGGGCCCGTGACGAACATGTAGGACGTGTCGCGCGTCATGAAAATGAAATCGGTGATGGCCGGAGAATAGACCGCGCCGCCGGCGCACGGGCCCATAATCGCGCTGATCTGCGGGATCACACCGCTGGAAAGAGTATTGCGCAGGAAAATTTCGGCGTAGCCCGCGAGGGACATCACTCCCTCTTGAATGCGCGCGCCGCCGGAATCGTTCAGGCCGATGACGGGCGCGCCCTGGCGCAGGGCGAGATCCATGATTTTGGTGATTTTCGCGGCGTTGGCTTCGGAGAGCGAGCCGCCGAAGACGGTGAAATCCTGCGCGAAGACGTAGACCAAGCGTCCGCCGATGCGGCCGTAGCCGGTGATGAAGCCGTCGCCGGGCGGACGCTGCGTTTCCATGCCGAAATCGTGGGAGTGGTGGCGGACGAATTTGTCGAGCTCTTCGAAAGAGCCTTCATCGAGCAATAGGTCTACGCGTTCGCGGGCGCTGAGCTTGCCTTGCTTGTGTTCGCGCTCGCGGCGCTCGGCGCCGCCGCCGGCTTCGGCTTCGCGATTGAGCTTGCGAAGTTCATCGAGGCGGTCGTGGTGCTTGCGGTGGGCGGGGGTGCTCACGGGCGAGGCTCTTTCGGAGAAGGGTGTGATTGATGAGCGGTGAGTGGTGACTGGCGAAATGCAAAGCCTCGAATTGTGATCTGCGACCAGTGGCCTGTGAAACGCCGCGCGGTGCGATTCCTGTTGCGATTAGAATTTGGTTCGGCTTTTATTTTCATGAAGTTAGGCGGGATTTTGAATGCGATGTTGTTGCGGTTAGAAAGCGCGGAAAAGCCGGGAGCTGAGGAATTCGACTGGTTCATTCGTTGTGCCGGTCGCGAGTTTTCGTTGTGAATCACACGGCACGGTAGCATGTCCGCAAAAAAATTGCGAATCGAGTGTGTGCACACGTTCCGGATTCCTGCGTCAGCTGCGGGCGGCGCGCTCGAGAAGCTCGTGGATGAGGGTTTGGTAGGGTTTGGACTGCTTTGCAGCGAGGAGGCGGAGCCGTGCGAGCAGCGGCGGAGCGATACGAATGGCGATGAGCTGCTTGGCATTTCCCGTTTTGGGACGGCCGACACGGCGCGCGCCCTTAAGTTCCGCGTCGGTGGATTCCGGGATATCCGAGAAATCAATGCGGCTGTCCAAAATATGCTTGGCGTTCTTTGCGGCTTGCCTGCCGCGCGCTGATGATGCGAATGGTTTCCTTGGCATGACTCCGTTTCCTCACCGTATAGACAACTAACAGGACCCGGGCCTCAGAAGAGGCTCCCAACCTCTTGTGGCGCGCTTCACGGTCGGAATGCTCGAGGTCGGACCAATCGAGTGCGTCGGGATCGCTGAAGACTGTTACCGCTTCCTCAAATGAGACATCGTGCTTCGCGAGATTGGTGACGGCTTTTTGCGCGTCCCACGAGAGCACATTATTGTATATACACTAATAGGTTGCCAAAAGCAAGATTTGGCGGTGATCAAAGCGCCGGAGGGCAAAAAGCGGGCACGGCATGCCGTGCCCCTACGAACGGCAAGTCGAAACCGGGCGCGGCAAACAGCGCCCCTACAAATGCAAAATCAACGGCAACGGGCAGTGAGTCGGCTAGCGCTCGGCTTCGCGGTAGGGCGGGTCTGAGACCCGCCCCTACGAGACCGCAACGACGTTACGGTTGGCAGGCGTCTGCGGTTGCGGCGCCTTGCGGGGCGGCGGTTATGGACATTACTGTGGCTGTGGGGAGCGCGGCCAGGCTGGATTTGGCGATTATCGTGTTTGTGGCCGGCACTGCATTTGCCTCCAGATCGCGCCAGGCGGCCAGGTTTTTGTTCAGCGCGGAGCAGGATTCATCGAGAGCGGATTTGGCGGTGTCGCTGGGGGCTGCGTCGCCTGACTGAATGAAGAAGGAGGTGCGGGCCAGGTCGCGATTGACGGGGCCTACTCCCGGCGACGTGAATGTTCCTTCTTGAATTTCCTCGGCTTTCTTGTCCAGTTCTTTCAGCGCGTTTGCGGAAGCCAAGGCTTGCGGGTTGACGGCGGGCGTCTGCGCGCTGGAATTGGCGCCATTCTTTGCCGCGGAATTGCCTTGCGCGGCAGCGGCGCCTGCTCGCTTTGCGCCTTCCGCGTCTTGAGCTTTTTCTTCGGCGGTTTTTTCCTTGGCGTCGGGTTTTGCGCCGGCAGCGCCATCGGTGGCCGGTTTTTCTTCCGGCATGGGTCCGAGCGTTTTCAGGCGATCGGCGATGGCGTTGCGGAGCGAGGTGATTGAGTCATAGCTTTTGGCGCTGGCGGCGAGGCCGGCGTCTACGCGCTTGGTGGCGAGGAGTTGGGCGTCCAAATCGGATTGTGAAACGTGCACGCGCGGATCGAGTGTGATGGTGAATGGCTGCTTCATCAGCGAGCCGTTGCCGATGAGAAAGGCTTCGTACTGGCCAGGGACGGCGATGGGGCCGAGCGTTTGTTCGCGCGGAGTATCGCCGGGGAGCGCGTGGTCGGAGAGCGTGTATTCGATGTAATCGAGAATCCCGCCGTAGTAGCTGAAATTCAGGGCGCGCGGCGGAGCGTAGCGCAAATCCCAGACGAAACGATTGAGGCCGACGTTCGTGGAGAGCTGCGGCTCCGGACCGAACCAGTAATTCGGAACGTTTTTGGGTGTGGTATCGGACTTAGGTGGAAGGCTGGTAAAGCGGCGAACGACTTTTCCCTGCGCGTCGTGGATTTCGAGCGAGAGCGGCGTAGTAGGCGCCGATTTCAGGTAGTAGTAAAAGACGGCGCCATCGGGAGGATTCTTCGCCGTGGGTTCTTCGGGCGGCAGAGGAGTTTCCTGATCGTTATCGTCACGGACGCGGACGGTTGGCGCAGGCTTGAGAAGGTAGGCGCCGGCGCTCAGGACTTGCGGGCCCGCCTGACGCAGCGGCGAAAGATCATCGAGGATCCACAAACCGCGACCGTAAGTGGCAGCGACGAGGTCATTGCCATGTACTGCGAGATCGCGAACGTCCGACGCCGGGAAATTGAGCTGCAGGGATTGCCAGTGGTCGCCATCGTCGAATGAAACGTAGAGCGCGTCTTCCGTGCCAGCGTAGAGCAAGCCTTTGCGCACTGGATCTTCGCGAAGGACGCGCGCGATCCAGCCGGGATCGAGTCCCGCAGTGATGAGTTGCCAGGATTTTCCGGCGTCGTGGGTGCGATAGATGTAGGGATGCGGATCCTGGCGGGCGGAGAGCACGGCGTAGGCGGTGCTTGCGTCGTAGTGGGAAGCTTCGATGGCTTCGATTTCGCTATTTTGCGGCAGATCGGGCGGCGTGACATTGCTCCACGTGTGTGAAGCGTCGCTCGTCGTTTGGATCAAGCCATTGCTGGTGCCGGCCCACATTACTTCGGCGCTGATGGACGACGGAGTGAGCACTGTGAGCGACGTGCGGCGCGGGCGTTGGGCGTTTTCCTCGAAATCGTCCTTGCCGCCGGCGTCGCGGTCTTCGAGTTCGGCGGCATTTTCATAGTCGGCGAGAGCAGCATGGCCGTTTGCGGAGCGCGGCGCGCCACTGGCGGGGGCTGGCGTCGCGTTCTGCGAATGAGGTTGAGCGGCGGGCTGCTCGTTCGCGGATGTGGTGAGATCCGGGCTGATCTGCGTCCAAGTGTTGCCGGCGTCAGTGGTCTTCAGCACGTATTGCGCGCCAAGATAGAGCGTGTGCGGATCCTGCGGCGAAAAAACCAGCGGAGGCATCTGCGACATGCGGTCGTTTGCCCCGCGCACGAAAACATGCACGATTTGCCCGGTGGTTTTATCGAAGCGAACGACGGCGCCGTACCAGCCGCCGGAATAGACGATATTGGGATTCGTGGGATCGGGCGCGATGTAACAGAATTCGAAGCCGCCGATGGAAAACCAGTCGCGGAAACTTATTTCTCCGTAATCGCTGCGATTGGGAACGGCGACGGTGCCGCTATCCTGCTGCGGGGCGTAAGAGACGTAGGGGAACTGGTTGTCGGTGATGACGTGATAGAACTGGCCGGTTGGTTGATTGTACCAACTGCTCCAGGTGTGGCCGCCGTCGAGGCTGATGGTGGCGCCTTGATCAACGCCAAGAATCATGCGCTCGGAATTTTGCGGATCGATCCATAGGACGTGGTAATCGTCGCCGCCGGGCGCGCCTTTATAGGCGATGAAATTTTGGCCGCCATCGGTTGAGCGATACGTGGTGGTCTGCATCACGTAAACGACGTCGGGATTTTTGGGATCTACATAGACGCGGCAGATATAAAGATTGCCTGTTATGCGCGGGTCCTTTGTGATTTGCCGCCAGTTGGCGCCGCCGTCGTCCGAGCGATAGAGGCCGGGATCCATGATCGCGAAAACGCGCTGGCCTTTCGTGCCGGGCGCAACGGCCAGTCCCACGCGGCCGCGCGGCTCGGTGGGGAGGCCTGAATCGGAGACGGGCTTCCAGGTGCTGCCTTCGTCGGTGGATTTGTAAATCCAGGAGTCCTGGGTTTTCGAGTCTGGCGGGCCCATGCGGAAATCGAACGGCTTCCAAAGAGCGGCGTAGAGGATGCGCGGATTATTGGGATCGGCAGTCATGTTGGAAACGCCGGCCATGTCGTCTTTGTAGAGAGTTTTCGTCCAGGTTTTGCCGCCGTCGGTGGTTTTATAGACGCCGCGATTTTCGCTAGGCTTGGAGACGCCGAGGATGGGATGGCCGAGTACGCCGACGAGGATGACGTCGGGATTGCGCGGGTCAATGATGACGGTGCTGATGTAGCGCGAATCTTTCAGGCCGATGTTGGTCCAGGTGGCGCCGGCGTCGGTGGAGCGGTAAACGCCGTCGCCGTCGGTTTGTTCGCCGGTGCCGACGATGATGATTTTGGGATTGGAGGGAGCGACGGCGATATCGCCGATGGAGGCGACGTGTTCGTCGTCGAAGATGGGTTTCCAGACTGTGCCGCCGCTGGTGGTCTTCCAGATGCCGCCACCTGGTGTGCCCATGTAATACGTGGTGGGATCGCCGGGGATGCCGGCGACGGCGGCGACGCGTCCGGCGCGGTAGGGGCCGATGAGGCGCCAGCGCATGGCGGAGTAGAGGCTGGGATCAATCGTGGGCGCGGGTGCTGCTGAATTTTGTTGGGCTGTGGGCTGCGCCGGCGGTTGTCCTGACGGCTGAGTTGTCGGGTGCGCGGAGAGCGGCGCGACGGCGACTGCTGTTGCGATTGCTATTGCGATTGCTGCGAGGGTAAGAATGGCGACGGCTGGTAGGCGCTCGATTCGAACCAATTTGGTCCTCCGTAAAACAAAAAAGTGTATCACTGCTTGTGAGTTGTTGCGTAAGAGTTGGACGCAGGAGGCCGTCAGTTGGCTCGATGGTTTCGGCGGATCAGTGAATGGCGAAACGCGATATGGCGAGCTTCAGCGCTCGCCAGGAATCAGTCAGTGCAGGCCGGACCAGTCGTCGGCTAGGAGGATCGAATTGCTGGGATTGGAGGGGTCGTATTTTACGCTGGCGGTTTGGCCTGCGGCGACGCGTCCCAGGTGGGCCAGTTCTTCGAGGCCGGTGATGTCCTGGGCGGTTTCGTAGGTGACGCCGGAAATCGAATAGGTGTAGTAGAGGAGTTTCTGCGTGCCGTTGGAAATGGCGGAGGCAGGTGAGCGCTTGGGCAAGATGCCGGACGGTTTTGCGCCGGGGACCTGCGTGTCGCCGGGGTGGTGGTCAACCACTTCGAGGACCTGGCCTTCGACGATGCGGCCGACGCGGTTGAGGTATGCGCGGCGCTGGCGTTCGATGTCAGTTTCGGTTTCGGGCGTGCGGCGCAGCCATAGGACGATGCCGACAATGGCCAGCACTGCAATTCCTGCTAGCGGAAGCCATTCGTGCCAATCGCTGAGAAGTTCTTTCAACCGTAGCCCTTCTGCGTGCTGATCGTCGCGCCGTGAGCCAACCGCGGGCGGGTCTGAGACCCGCCCCTACAAATCATGCGGCACGGAATTCCCGGGACGGGCACGGCATGCCGTGCCCCTACACGCTCTCGTTAGCGAACTCGCCGCGTCACCAACAAAAAAGACCGAAGAGCCGGCGAGACGCCGGCGCTACTGTTGCGCGACGACTGGATTTCTTAGCGTGCCGATGCCGCTGATGCTGACTTCGACGACGTCACTGGCTGCCAGCGGGCCCACACCGGAAGGCGTGCCGGTGGCGATCACGTCGCCCGGTTCGAGCGTCATCACCTGCGCAATGAAGCGAATTATAGCATCAACGGAAAAGATCATTTCCGACGCGTGTCCAGACTGTTTCCTGATTCCATTCACGAAAGTTTCGAGCGAAAAGCCGGAGGGAGGGAGTTCGGTTTCGAGGATGGGGCCGAAGGGACAGAAGGTGTCGAAGCCTTTCGCGCGCGTGAATTGGACGTCGAGCTTTTGCAGGTCGCGCGCGGTGACGTCGTTCAGGCCGGTGTAGCCGAGGATGTAATCGGCAGAGTTTTCTTCGGCGGCTGGTTGATAGCAACGACGACGGATGATGACGGCGAGTTCGCCTTCGAAATCCACGCGCTGCGAAATTGCCGGCATGACGATGGGTTCTTCCGGAGCGATCACCGAGGACGGCGGCTTCAGGAAAATCAGCGGCTGTTTGGGAGGCTCGTTGCCTAGTTCCTTGGCATGTTCTGCGTAATTGCGGCCGACGCAGACGATTTTGCTGGGAGTAGAGGGAGGCAAGAGCTTCACGGCGTCGAGCCGCCAGGATTTCCCGGTGCGCTCGCGCGGGCCCCAGAGCTCGCCGTGAATTTCTGCGATGGTATCGCGCTCGAGGATTCCAGCGCGCGGAACGGGGTGAGTTTCCTGCGCCGAGCGGGTTACAGTTTGCGCCTCAAATTCCAGGGGCTGAAAACGGCAGAGCTTCATCGCTGATGGGTAGTAAAGAAATCCGAGCGGCGGCGGCGCGGAGCGATCGGCTGCTGGCGCGCCTGCAGGGCCATGCCGCCCACCCAGGAGCCAACGGCGCAGACGCCGTATACGATCGTTCCTTCAATGAACAGTATGAACGGCGCGCGCACCGCGTCGAAAAGATTGTGAAAGAATAATCCGGCGATATCGTAGGCAATCACGAACATGGACCAAGCAATCATGGCAGAAACGAACATTTTGGCGGGGCGGTTGAGGAACCGGCAAAGCGGAATCAGCATGAAGATAACGAACAAGCCGTAAGAGGCGGCATTGCGTTCGAGGGCGCGGTTATCCAGCCAGGAAAGGCGATTGGCGGCGACGAGCGAGCCGGTCATCACGATGATGAGGAGCGCGCCGGTGTACAGTCCGGTGCGCAGCGCCGGGCTGGCGACTTTCAGCACCTCTTGCGCGTGAGCAATCGGCGTTGCCGGATTGGCGACGGGTTCGGTCATAAAATTGGGCGGAACTTCCACAGGCACTATCGCAGGTCGTCAGTCAGGAACCGCGGCGGGCATCTCGCCCGATGCTGCCGCGCTTGCAGAGCTCTCGTTGCCGGCGCGATCCACTGCAGTGACAGTGTAGAAATAGCGGTGGCCGGACACTACATTCATATCGCGAAACGAGGGAGTAAGCAACAACTGGGGATTCAGCTTGTTCCCACCAGTGCCATCCTGTTCAGTTCTATAGATGTTGTACCCGGCGATATCGTTATCCGGGCTGATGGACCAGGAGAGGTCGAAATAGGCGGGCGCCGAATCGCGCGCGGGGACGAATACGACTTCCAGGCCCTGCGGCGGCGCCGGAGGGAAGGTGTCGCGTGGAGTGACGGTGACGAGATTCGAATCGGCCGATTCCAATTGGACGTCCTGATAGTGCACGACGCTGCGAACGGAGTAGGTGTACGTGTTTCCGAAGGTGATCTGGGCGTCGCGGAAGGGCGGTGCGGATGCTTCGCCGATGCGCACGAACGGCGAATTCGCTTTGGAATTTTCCTTTTGCGGCTTCAGCGTGGCGGATTGCGACTGGGACGACGGCTCCGAGCGGTAGACACCGTACGAAGCGATGGGGGGCAATGCTCCGAGCAGATCTTTTTGCGGAGGCGTCCAATTGAGGATCACGCCCTGGTGCGTGACTTGAGCCTGCAAATCTGTGATGGCGTCAGCCGCGGGTTCGATGCGGAGCGCGGCGACGTTCGAGTCCGCCGAGGCTTTTTTCGGGGAGGTGCGGGTGCGCACGATGTAGAGCGCCTGTGCTCCTCGATGCTGCGTGAAGTCGTCGGGCTTGAGCGAGTCCACGTAGCGAATGTGGCCGCGGTCGTCGTATTGGTCCGCCATGGCGGAGGGGATTGTGACGAGCAGGGTGGGATTCGCGGGAGCGCTCGGCAAGGCGCCGGCGTTTGGGGCACCGGACGAGGCGGGCGCGAGAGCGAAATCACGATAAATTTCGACACTGGGCGGTTGCTTCAACGGACGACGGTCCACCGATTCTTTCGGAAGGGTAAAGCTGAGGATTACCTCGTCGCCGCGCTGCGCTGCGGCAAGATCAGCGACGGCTGTGGGAGCGCGTGGCTTGCGTTCGACGGGCTCGCCCGGGGCGGCGCATCCTGCGGCTAGAAAAGCGACGGCGAAAATGGAAATTAGAAAATGGAAAATGGGGGCCGGCAGAGTGGAGGCTTGCGCAGGGTGAGAGGACGGTCTCCCTTTTCGATTTTCCATTTGCTAGTTGGTTGCCAACAATCTCGAAACCCACTTCCCAAAGTAACGGAAAGAAAAAGCAGATCCCTCGCTGCGCTCGGGATGACAGTCGCTTCACATTCCTGCAAATTATGAAATCTCGCCCTTCCAAGAACTGGCAGCCGCGGTAACAACTTCAAAGGCTAAGTGATGAATCCCGCTGTTCCAAAAGCTGGCGGCCTGAAGGCCGCCGCTACAAAGTCCGGTTCCTACAGTATGTAGCGGCTGAGGTCCTGGTCCTTCACGATGTTGGCCAGTTGTTTTTGCACGTAGGCGGCGTCCACTTTAAAGGATTTCTTCTTCATTTCGGGAGCTTCGAAGGATATTTCCTCGAGAACCTTTTCCAAAATCGTGTGCAAGCGGCGCGCGCCGATGTTTTCGGTGTGCTCGTTTACCTTGGCTGCGAATTTCGCGATTGTGGCGATGGCGTCTTCCGTGAAACTTAGCTTGAAGGGTTCGGTATCGAGCAGCGCGATGTATTGCTTGATGAGCGCGTTTTTGGGCTCGGTGAGGATGCGGATGAAGTCCGCTTCGGAGAGCGAAGCTAGCTCCACGCGAATCGGGAAGCGGCCCTGTAACTCGGGGATCAGGTCCGAAGGCTTGGTGGTGTGAAACGCGCCGGCTGCGATAAACAAAATGTGGTCGGTGCGCACCATGCCGTAGCGCGTATTCACCGTGGTGCCCTCGACGATCGGCAGAATGTCGCGCTGCACGCCTTCGCGGGAAACGTCGGGGCCGTGGCCGGATTCGCGGCCGGCGATTTTGTCAATTTCGTCGATGAAGAGAATGCCCATCTGCTCGACGCGGTCCACGGCGATGCGGGTGACCTGGTCCATGTCTATGAGGCGATTTTCTTCTTCCTGGATTAGATAATCGAAGGCCTCGGCGACCGTCATTTTGCGCTTTTTCTTTTGCTGGCCGAACATGCCGGAGAGCATGTCCTTGACGTTGATGTCCATTTCCTCGACGCCTTGATTGGTGATGATTTCAAAGGAAGGCATCTGGCGTTCGCGAACTTCTACTTCCACCATGCGCTGATCGAGCTTGCCTTCGCGCAGTTGGGCGCGGAGCTTGTCGCGGGTGCGCGCCACTTGCTCGCGTCGTTGCGCTTCGGTGGCGGGATTTATTTCCGCAGGCAGCGGCGAAGGAGGCAGCAGCAGATCGAGCAAGCGGTCTTCAGCGGATTGCTCGGCGCGCTCGGCGACTTCGTCGAGCTTTTCCTCGCGGACCATGTCAATCGCGGTTTCCACCAGGTCGCGGACCATGGATTCCACGTCGCGGCCGACGTAGCCGACTTCGGTATATTTCGAGGCTTCGACTTTCACGAACGGGCAGCCGGCCAGACGAGCGAGGCGGCGCGCGATTTCCGTCTTGCCGACGCCTGTGGGGCCGATCATCAAAATGTTTTTCGGCAGAATGTCTTCGGCGAGTTCGGGCGTGAGTTTCTGGCGGCGGACGCGATTGCGCAGTGCGATAGCGACGGCTTTTTTGGCGAGGTTCTGGCCGACGATGTATTTATCGAGTTCAACGACGATTTCGCGCGGCGTGAGTTCATCGAACGAGGGCAGCGGCTCCGGCTCGGGCGTCTGCGACTCACTGCCGGACAGATAGATAACCATGTCTTTCTCCGATTTTTCGGTCATAGCTCTTCGACGCTGAAATTGGCGTTGGTGTAGATGCAGATTTCGCTGGCGATACGCATGGCTTCGGCGGCGATGTCTTTCGCGCTGAGCTTGGTGAACTTGGCCATGGCGCGCGCGGCGGCTACGGCGTACGAGCCGCCGGAGCCGATGGCGCAAATGCCGTCGTCGGGCTCGATCACGTCGCCATTGCCGGAAATCAGGAAAGTGGCTTTGGCGTCAGCGACGAGCAGTAGAGCATCCAGGTGGCGCAGCGAGCGGTCGGTGCGCCATTCCTTGGCGAGTTCGACGGCAGCACGTGCGAGATTACCGTGAAATTCCTGCAATTTTCCTTCGAAGCGTCCGAAGAGGGAGAGAGCGTCCGCGGTACTGCCGGCGAAGCCCGCGACGATCTTGTCGTTGTACAGGCGGCGCGTTTTTTTGGCGCTGTGCTTGATCACGCCGTCGCCCATGGTCACCTGGCCGTCGGCGGTGAGGACGACTTTATTATCTTTGCGGACGCACAGGACCGTGGTGCCGTGCATCTGTTCGCTTTTGTACGTCATTGACATCCGACGATTATACTCCGGTGACGCGGGAAATCGGAAAAACGCCACGGAGGCACAGAGGCGCAGAGAGAGAGGCGATAGAGCATCCGTAGTGTGCTGGGGACATCCTGCCGGTTCCGCAGTGGCGGGCGCAGCAAGCAGCGCCCCTACGAACCCTTGCTGGAGCGACTGGAGTTCAGATCGAAGAGAGATCCCTCGCTTCGTTCGGGATGACATCAAAAGCGAGATCCGAGTTGACGGAACGACCACGCAGGATCAGTTCTTGTCGTTGTCGGTTTTGCTGGGTTTGTCTTTGGACTTTTTATCTTTCTTGCCGACTTTTTCCCAGCGTTCATCGAGCGATTCCTTGGTGAAGAGGGCGTCGGAGAGGTTGGTGTTGTACTCGCACTTATCGAAGAAGACTTGATACATTTTCATGCCGTTGCGTTCGCGGGTTATCTGGAAGGGCGTTTGGACGCCGTCGATCGGATGGTAATTGGAATAGAATTCCACTTCCTGGGTGCGCATGCGGGTGTTGGCGTCGCGCGTGTCGACCGTTTTGCGGATGGGCAGGTGCGTGTTGCGAGCGATGGCGATGCGGATGGTGCGATTGTCGCTGTCTACCAGTTCCACCCAGTCGGCTTCCTGGTAATCCACCACGTCTGGGCCGCCATAGCGGAAAATCATTCCGGGCTCGTGGATGCGATGGCGCAGAATGTTGTCTATATCTTTCTTGACGTCTTCCTGAAAGGTTGCGATGTCGGTGATGGTGGCTTCGGAGACGCCGCCGCGGTCAAGCGACCAGCCCTTGTCGCCATTGTTCACGGAAATGATGTTGCGCTTGGGAAGATTTTCGGTGCGGTCTTTGAAAGGCGGCTCAGCATAATCAATGAAGGTTTCGAAGCCGTTCAGATCGCCGGAATGGCCGAACTGGCTGAGTCGGCCTTTGCAGGTGACGTCGTGGACATTCAGATAGGCTGGGCCGCCAAGCCCGTCAATCGCCTGCTGGAGCAATTCTTTGGCTTTGGCGGCGCTTTGCGCGGGGAGCATCACTTCATCCTGCGCGAGCGTGGCCGACGGCGCGGCAAAGAGGGCGCCTGCGAACAGCAGGGAAAAAATAATTGAGCGGCGGATGGCCGCGCTGGGAGCGAACATTTTTTTATTAATCATCCGCAGAGTACGGAGCCTCCATTAACGTTGATCACTTCACCGGTGATAAAGGTTGCCAGGTCGGAAGCGGCGAAGAGAATGGGCCCGGCGATCTCTTCGGCGGTGCCGACGCGCTTGAGCGCGATAGGTACGATGGCGGACTTCAAACCGTTCTTGGTGCGCAGCACGGAAGCCGACATGTCCGTATCCACCCACCCGGGCGCGACGCAATTTACGAGAATGTTGTGCGGGCCGAGTTCGCTGGCGAGCCCCTTTACGAAGCTGATGACGCCGCCTTTGGTGGCGCCATAGTGGGTGTGGAACGCCTCGCCGCGCTGGCCGGCGGTGGAGCTGATGGCGACGATTTTGCCGCTCTTCTGCGCGATCATGTGCGGCGCAGTGTAGTGAATCACGGAATAGACGCTCTTCAGGTTGATGCGGATCATGTCGTCCCATTCGCGCTCGGTCAGTTTTTCGATCGGCGCATCGTGTTCGTTCCAGATGCCGGCGTTGGCCACCAGGATGTCAATGCGACCCAGGCGCTCGCGAGTAAAATCTATGAGTTTCTTGGCATCGACCATTTTACCCAGATCGGCCTTCCATGATTCGATGCGGGTACCGTGCTTGCGGGCTTCCTGAGCGACTTGCGCGGCGGCTTCTTTATTGCGATTAAAGCTGAAGACGACGTCCGCACCCGCCTGGGCGAAAAGCTTTACGGTGGCGGCGCCGATGCCCCGCGAGCCTCCGGTGATGAGTGCCGCCTTGCCTGCCAACGAAATCATGTGACCCCCGAGAATCACTGCGAACTTAACAGTTGAAAGTTTAAAGTTGAAAGCAATGCCGGAAAACTTGAGCAGTCGTGCCGATAATGGCCGTCTTGCTTACCTTAGGAATGTACTGGCGCCTTGCGCGCTGCCGCGACCAGTTCGCGGAACAGCCCTCGTGCTAATTCGTCGGAGGCGACCATACGCTCCGGATGCCATTGCACGCCTATGATCCAGTTGGCATCGCCCGTCCATTCGACGGCTTCGACTACGCCATCGGGGGAGCGCGAGACGATTTTCAGGTTCTTGCCGGGTTCGAGCACGGACTGATGGTGCGAACTATTCACCTGTGCTTCACGCCCGCCGGCCAGCTGCGCCAAGTGCGAACCACGTTCCAGCGTGGCGGCGTGATGCGGCTCCGGCCCTTCGTGAGCGGGCCAGGAATGCGGGATTTTAGTGTGCAACTCGCTGGGAATATCCTGCACGAGAGAGCCGCCCTGGTGGACGTTCAGGCTCTGGACACCGTAGCAGATCGCCAGGATGGGTTTGTGCTCGGCGATGGCGTGGTCGAGAAGGGCGAAGTCCGTTTCTTCGCGATGGGTGTCGGCTTCAGCGGATTTGGGATGCCGCGCGGCATGGAAACGCGCAGGCTCCACGTCCGCGGGGCTTCCCGGCAGAACGATGGCGTCAAGGTCTTCGGCGATCGCCAATAGCTCCGGCTTGGACAGCGCAAGCGAGATTTCAACGGGTTCGCCACCGGCCGCCTGCACCGCCTTGACGTATTTGTCGTAGGCTTCGCGTTTGTTGTTAAGTTCTTCTTTTCGTGTGCGATAGGGGATGCCTACGCGGGGCTTGGGGGTTGTTTCAGCGCTCATGAAGTCCACATCCTACCATTTGCGCGGCTGGCGCGGCAATATCGCCGGATTTGGCCGCTGGACCCGTCAGGCTTGCACAATTTCGCGCAGGCGTCCATTCGCGACGTCATAGACGAATCCGCGGACGACGACGGTCTTGGGAATCCAGGGATGGGTGAGAAGCTTTTGCAGTTGGTGGCGCACGTTTTCGTCGATGTTCTGAAATGCGTAGAAAAAAGCGGGCGCGACTGCGGCCGTTCCGGTGCGGTTCTGGATCCTGGCGCGCAGATCCTCTTCGCTGGTGTGCATGAGGCCACAGTCGGTATGGTTGATGACCATGAATTCCTCGGTGCCGAGCAGGTAGTGCGAGACGATCAGCGAACGCAAAGCGTCGTCGGTGACGATACCTCCGGCATTGCGGATGATGTGCGCGTCGCCTTCTCTGAGGCCCATCGTGCGAATCGAGAGGCGGGTGTCCATGCAGGTTAGGACGGCGAGCTTGCGCTCGGGACGCGGCGTCAGTTTCCGGAATTCGTGCGTGCGCGAGTAGATTTCGTTGGCGGCGAGAACTTCGTCAATTTGGCTCATGGCCGGCACAGTTTAACCCAGCCACACGCGGGCGGCACGATGAAGACGTACGATGGACTACTGGCGAGAGAGCGTGGAACGCAGGTGGTGCCTGGTCAACCGCGCCGGCAGAAAGGTACCGCCGCTTGCGGTCCGCTGGCGTATTGGGCCGACGCGCGGAGGGGAGGGATCGGCCCTTTTGATGCCCGCTGCAGCGGCTCTAAATGCCTTCGGCGGACATCGAGACGAAGCGTCCCGGCATGCCGGCAACACGCGTAGGTGAAGGCCGCCGGCGGGGCGGATGCGTCTTCAGCCAGCCGTCATAATTTTCCCGCATTTGATCAATGTGATGCGGGATGTGGCGCTCCTGAATTTCGACCCAACGCTCGAGGGTGACTTGCCCATCGCGCGGGTGTGCCACGGTACGATCCCACACGTGGTCGGGTAGCGCGGCCAGCAATTGATAGGTCATTTTCCGGAGGCGGCGGATTATTTCGAGCGCCTCGCGCGTGCTTTGATGAAAGTATCCGAGCGAGCTGGCCCAGCGAGCGGCGTCGAATTCCGGCACTTGACTGCCTGGCTCGGCGATAAAACGGCGGCAGTGCAGGTAGGCGCTGGCTTCGCTATCGGCGAGGTGCAAAATAATTTCGTGAATGCTCCAGCGATCGGCGGAGGGCTTATACAGCCACATTTTTTTAGGAAACTGGCGAAGCGCGCCGGATAACAACGCGGGCGCTCGGCCGAACGATTCCACTTTTTGTCTTCTATCATCGCGCTTCATATGGGGTCTCCCGATTACATTGCTTAGACGTATGACATTCGAATTTGTTCCATCTGCTACATCAATAAACGCAGAAAATGGTGCACTTGTTCAGCCATCGAGCAACTTCTTACGAAAGATAGTTCGATGCGTGCGGGCGTGGGAAAGCTGTCCGCGGGTGGGATAAAGTTGGTGTCCGCAATCGATTTAGGTGAGCGATACCGGCGCAAAATCGAGTATTCGTAGCAATTTACTGCGGTTTTTTCGAATGGAAGGCGATCCCTACGGATTGCAGGAGAAATCTACGAGGTTTTGGAGGGCGAACGGGCTTCGCCGCTTGCAAGCGAACCGGCCAGCTTCTTGTGCCAATAGGCGCGCAGGTCGCCTACGAGATAGAGCGAGCCTGTTGCGAATACGGCATTCGCGGTAGTGGCCAATTCGATCGCGGTTTCCAGCGCTTTTACCGGATCGGGAATCACCTGGAAATGCTTCGCGTGATGGCCGGTCATCTCTGCCAGCAGCGGTGCGGAAACTGCGCGCGGCTGGCGAGGTTCCGTCAGGATCACGGTGTCCGCGCGAGGAAAAAGCAGCCCGGCAATCTCGTCCACGGCTTTATCGCGCATGGCGCCGTAGACGAGAAAAATGCGGCGGTCCGCAAAATTCTCGTCCCAGAATTTCAGCAGTTCGCGCGCACCAGAGGGGTTGTGCGCACCGTCGAGGTACGTGTCTGGATTGGTGCCGAGGCGTTCGAGGCGGCCCGGCCATTGCGCCGATTCGATGCCACGTTCGATGGCTTCGTCACCGATTGGGAATCCGCGTTCAGCGAGCAGTCGGGCGGCGATGGCGGCGGTGAGCGCGTTGCGCAGTTGGAACCGTCCCGGCAGCGCAGGAGCCAGTGTTAAATTCTTGCGCGAGTGCGCAAAGATGGCGGTTGCGCGGTAGTGGGCGTCGCGTTTTTGGATTTCTTCTAGCTGCGCGGCCGAATCCAGCTCCACCAGCCGGGCGTCCATTTCGGCGCAGCGCTTGGCGACCACGGCGCGAGCTTCCGGCCTTTCGCTGGCGCTGACGACCCATGCGCCGGGTTTGATGATGCCGGCTTTCTCGGCGGCGATTTCTGCGATGGAGTGGCCGAGAAAATTTTCGTGGTCGAAGTCAACGGGTGTAATGATCGCGATTTCGGGTACGACGATATTTGTCGCGTCCAGGCGGCCACCGAGGCCAACCTCGTACACGGAGAAATCCACGGTGTGTTGCGCAAAGGCGAGGAAGGCGATCGCCGTGACGCATTCGAAGAAAGTGGGATGTGCAGGTAGCTTGGTGGAGGCCATCAACGATTCGATCGCCGCATGAACGCTAGCCCAGGCAGCGGCGAAGTCGTCGTCGAAAATATTCTCACCGTTGATGCGAATGCGTTCGTTAATACGTTCGAGGTGCGGCGAGGTGTACAGCCCGGTGCGCAGGCCTGCGGTCCGCAAAATGGATTCGAGCATCGCGGCTGTGGAGCCTTTGCCGTTGGTGCCGGCAATATGGGCACAGGGTGCGGCGCGCTGCGGTTGGCCGAGCGCTTCGGCGAGAATGGAAATATTTTCCAGCCCGAATTTTTGTACGCGCGCCTGTTGCGGGGCGGCCAACTCTCTGCCGAGCGAAAAGAGCGCGCGAACGGCCTCGTCGTACGTCATGAAGCTAGCCGATAAAAAAATCGAGGGCGTTGCTGATGTAGGGCTTTAGTTCTTTGCGCGGGACGACAGCGTCGAGGAAGCCGTGTTCGAGGAGAAATTCGGCGGTCTGGAATCCTTCGGGCAATTTCTGGCGGATGGTTTGTTCGATCACGCGCGGCCCAGCAAAACCGATGAGTGCGCCGGGTTCGGCGATATTTAGGTCTCCCAGCATGGCATAGCTGGCGGTGACGCCGCCGGTGGTGGGATCGGTAAGAATCGAGATGAATGGGAGCTTGGCTTCGTCCAAGCGGCCGAGCGCGGCGGAAACTTTCGCGAGCTGCATCAGGCTGACGACGCCTTCCATCATGCGGGCGCCGCCGGAGGAGGAGACGACGATCAGCGGCTGGCGCTGCGCGAGGGCGCGCTCGACCGCGCGCGCGACTTTTTCGCCTACGACCGCGCCCATCGAGCCGCCGATGAATCCGAATTCCATTGAGCAGCAGATTACCGGGCGTCCATTCAGGCGGCCTTCGGCGGTGAGGATGGCGTCTTTCATGCCGAGCTTGTGCTGCGCTTCTTTCAGGCGCTGCGCGTAGGGCCGCGTGTCGGTGAAATGGAGCGGATCGCTGGAGGCGAGGTCGGCGTCAAATTCGGTGTAGACCTCGTCGTCGAGGAGCATTTCCAGGCGGCGGCGAGCGCCGAGGCGGAAGTGATGGTCGCACTTCGGGCAGACTTCCCAATTCGCTTCGAGGTCTTTTTTCCAGATAATGGCGCGGCAGGAGTGGCATTTGGTCCACATGCCTTCGGTGCGGACGCGGCGCTCTTCCACCGGCGTGGGATTTTCGATCGGTTTTTTTTCGCGCTTAAACCAGGCCATTTTTTGTGCTCGAGGCTCGCGGACGAGTTAACAGCTTAGAGTTGCCAGTTGAGAGT
Organism: uncultured Acidobacteriota bacterium; assembly: GCA_963740695.1. Taxonomy (GTDB): domain Bacteria; phylum Acidobacteriota; class Terriglobia; order Acidiferrales; family UBA7541; genus Palsa-295. The sequence goes on along the minus strand of CAVUFU010000010.1, from coordinate 109,199 downwards.
TGAGAGTTGAGGCGCGCCGAGGCACGCCTCGGCGAAGAAAAGCGGCGGCTCGCCGCCGCACTCCATAACGTGCTCGCCGTGGATTCAGATAGCTTCATTCAACACTTTCTCTCGCGGAGGTCGAAAGCTAAGAGCCGGCGAGACGCCGGCGCTACAGATTCAAATGCTGGCGGCCTGAAGACTGCCGCTGCAAAACCTTCGGCCGCTAATAATCGATGCCGCGTTGCGCCAGAATGCCTTTGGTATAGGGATGCTTCAGCTCGCGCATTTCGGTGACCAGGTCGGCGGCTTCCACCAGCTTCGGATGCGCGTTGCGACCCGTGCAAATCACGTGGATACGCTCGGGACGCTGCTGTAGGGATTCTACCACGCGCTCGGCATCGAGCATTTTATAGCTGATCACGTAATTGATTTCATCGAGCACGACCAGATCGTATTTCTCGCTGTAAATCTGTTCGCGGCCGAACTCCCAGGCTTGCTCGCACATTTTCACGTCTTCGGGATCGGTATCCGCGCCGCCGACTTTTACGAAGCCCCGGCCCATGGGGCGGATTTCGAATTTATCTTCGCCGAGCATTTTAGCGGCGTCCAGCTCACCGTAGTGCCACGAACCTTTGATGAATTGGACCATCATCACGCGCATTCCCTGGCCCACGGCGCGGAAGGCGGTGCCCAGCGCGCAGGTCGTCTTGCCCTTGCCCGGCCCGGTGTAGACGATCAGAAGACCTTTACCTTCGGGCATACGATGAATCCTTGTGGTTTCGTTACCGCGTTTGTGAAACGAAAAATTCCAAAGAGCCGGCGACACGCCGGCGCTACGAATGCAGTTGGGAATAGTGAGCGTAGCTTGTGGAAACGTCAAGCCAGGAAGCGGTAGCCGATGCCGCGGACTGTTAGCAGGTGTTGCGGCTTGCTCGGGTTTTTCTCGATGTAGCGGCGGAGGCGGACTATGAAATTGTCTATGGCGCGGGTGTCGGTGTCTTCGTGCAGGCCCCAGACGTCTTCGAGGATGGATTTGCGCGAGACGGTGCGGCCTTTGCTGCGGATCAAATGGCGCAGAAGCTTCGCTTCCATTAGCGTGAGTTGAATGACGGTGTCGTCCACGCGCAATTCGAGCGTGCCGAAGTCAATGGTCTTGCCGTCGAACGAAAATACTTCCGCGTCGGTTGCGGCGTCTGCTGCGGCGGTTGACGCCGCCCCGTTCGCTACGCGCGCGCTTATTTCTTTTTCAGCGCCGTTGCCGCCGCGGCTTTTCGGCTCCTTTTTTTCGGCGCGCAGCCACTGATTGCGTCGCAGCAAACCCTGCAATCGCGCGAGAAAAATCGGCAGCTGGAACGGTTTGGGCAGGTAGTCATCCGCGCCGGAGGCGAATCCTTCGAGCACGTCTTCGGGGCGGCCGCGCGCGGTGAGAATCAGCACCGGAATATAATTCCGGGCTTTACGCAACGCGCTGACGACAGTGAAACCGTCTTTGCCGGGGAGCATGACGTCCAGCACGACCGCGTCGAAATTCTCTTTCTTGGCAAGCAGGCGTTCGAGCGCCGTCTCGCCGTCTCCGGAGACTTCGACGGAATGTCCTTCGGCTTCGATATTGAAACGCAAACCCTTGGCGAGGTGCGCTTCGTCTTCGACCACCAGCACGCGGCTCATGCGAGTTTCCTCGGCAATTCCATGGTGATGGTGGTGCCGTGGCCTTCACCTTCGCTGGCGGCGTAGACTTTGCCGCCGTGCGCGCGCGCGATGGCTCGGACGATGAAGAGGCCGAGGCCCGTGCCCTTCAATTGGAAACTAGCGCGCCCCGGCACGCGATAAAAGCGCTTGAAGATGCGCTTCAATTCCGGCGTGGCGATGCCGATGCCGTGATCGGTGACGCTCAATACCACATGGTCGTCCGGAGTCTCGATGCGCACGGAAACGTCCACATGGTCGCCGGAATATTTCACTGCGTTATCGAGCAGGTTGGACACCGCGGTGCGCAGTTCAGCTGGATCGCCGTGCAGCAGGATAGGTTCGCCATTCTTGCGCGAGTGGCCGACGCCGGACTTTCCCGAATCCAGATGCAACACGCCGGGCGCCAGGTGATGGCGCACGCGGGCGAGTTCGATGGATTCGCGGACGAGCTCGGTGAAATCCACTTCGATGTGATGGCGTTTACCGCGTTTGTAGCCGACTTCGCCGGCCTTTAAAACCTGCTCGACGGTCCCCAACAGGCGGTCGGTGTCCGACAGCATCAAACTATAAAATTGCTGGCGCTGCGCTTCGTCCACTTCGCGGCGCTGCATGGTTTCGAGGTAGAGGCGGATAGAGGTGATGGGGGTTTTCAGTTCGTGGGTGACGGCGTTGATGAAGCTGCCGTGTTGTTCGTTGCGGCGGATTTCGCGCACCAGGAAAATGGTGTTGAGGATCATGCCGGCGATGATAGCGAAGAAAAATATAACGCCGAAGAAGAGCAGGACGACTTCGCGCCGGTTGAGGATGATCCAGCCGACGTTCAGGGCGATGGCCAGGGCCACCAGTGAGCTGCCCAGCACGACAAAGAAGGCAATGGTCTTTCTGCGGCTCGCGATTTGCACGGTGTCTAGGGGGATTGTACCGCGAAGAGGGGGTGGTTAGAGCTTGGCTGTGGCGCGGATGTGGACCCTTGCGAGGCAAGGTCTCGGATTTGCGGACGGCGCCTCACAAGTAGGCTTAAGCGAAAAGGCAGATCCCTCGCTGCGCTCGGGATGACACTTGCGTTACTTTGGGGTCTGAAAAAAATCTACAGTTCGACGGAAGCTAGTTCGCGCTGAACGTCCGGCGTTAGAGTTCGACCTACGATGGATTCATTGGTGCGCCGGCCTTCGGTGACTTTGGCGGTGTGGACTTTTTTGGCGACGCCGATTTTTTCCAGCAGCCAGATGGCGTACCAGTTGAAATCAACTTCATACCAGGCGAGGCCGTGGCGCGCGGAAACCGGATGCGCGTGGTGGTTGTTGTGCCAGCCTTCGCCCCAGGTGACTAGCGCGACCCACCAGCTATTCGTCGAAAGGTCGCGAGTCTTGAAGCGGCGCGTGCCGATGGAATGCGTGGCGGAATTGACCAGCCAGGTAAAGTGCAGGCCTACGACAGTGCGTAGAAAAATTCCCCACAGGACGAACGGAATGCCGCCGACGGCGAGAAGAATGAATCCGAGGACGACCATCGGGACGTAATGATATTTGGTAATCCAGACGTAGAATTTGTCTTTGGCGAGATCCGGGACATAACGCGCGAGCGTCGTCGTGTCATGGTGCATGGACTTGCCGGTAAGAATCCAGCCCATGTGCGACCACCAGGTGCCGTCCACCGGAGAATGCGGGTCGCCCTCCTGGTCGGAAAATTTGTGGTGAATGCGGTGCGTGGCCACCCAGAAAATCGGGCCGCCTTCGAGAGCCAGCGTGGCGCAAACCGTCAGAAAATATTCAAACCAGCGGGGAGTCTTGTAGCCGCGATGCGTAAGCAGGCGATGATAGCCCATCCCGATGCCGAGACTGGTGGCTACCCACCAGAGCACCACGGCGACCGCAAACGCTTTCCACGAAAAGAAAAACAGCGCGGCGATCGCGCCGACATGAAAAAGGCCCATAAAAATGGCGGTGACCCAATTCACTTCGCCGTCATTTTTTTGAGTTTTTTTCAAGACTTCGAGTCGTGGTGTGATTGTCTGAAGCGATGGCTGGGTCATCTGGGCCTCTGTCGGTACATTTGCGCTGCTCATCGAGATTAGACTAGCAGTACCGGAGCGAGGTGTTTGTAATAGTTCTGTAATACCGAAAAACGACGCGGATTATCAGTTAGCTGTCCTGGGAGCGCAGGGCAAGGCTGTGAATAATCGGGTCTTATTTTGAGAACCGGGCGGCGTCTCAAAATGGTTCATGCCAGCTGTGGATAAGTTCAACGCTTGGGTTGCTCGAAGCCAAAGTCGGCTATGATGTGGCTGGAACACTAGTACGGAAGGACAGGTCGAATTTCTCATCTTGAGGAGGAAACATGCGGCGAGTTTTCATAATATGTAGCGCGATGGCGCTGCTGATAGCAGCGATGGCGGCGACGGGACGCGCGCAGGAGCCGGATAAGAGCAAGCGTCCTAGCCCCGCGGCGCACGCGGAATTTCAATTCACCGACGGTAAGACAATTGTTGTGGACTATTCGAGTCCGCGCGCGAAGGGGCGCAAGATTTTTGGGGGACTCGTGCCGTACGGTGAGGTGTGGCGGGCCGGCGCGAACGAAGCGACTACATTCGTGACAAATACGGAAGTCACCGTGGGCGGCAAGACCGTGCCGGCCGGCGACTACACGCTCTTCACGATTCCGGAAGAGGGCAAGTGGACTTTGATCATCAGCAAGAAAACGAAAAACGCCAAGGGCGGACCTTTGTGGGGCATTCCGTACCCGGGCGAAGGCGATGATCTGGCGCGCGTAGAGATGAAAGTGTCGAAACTCCCGGCGGCGGTGGAAGATTTTACGATCGCGCTCGACAAGGCGGGGAACGGATGCGTGCTGCGGATGGATTGGGAGACTACGCGGGCGTCGGTGGAAATTTCGCAAAAGAAGTAAAGGACGCGAGGCCGGAAATCATTACCGCAGGAACGCAGAGGCCGCAGAGAAAACCTTCGTTCAGGAAAGGTTGAATGTGGTTCGCAGTGTTTCGGCTATGGCGGTGATGCGTTGGCGGGCGGGCGCGGACATTTCCTTGGCGTCTTTGGCGGCGTCGCGCTCGCGGAGGACCACCCAGATGCCGGGATGGTAGACGGCTTGGTCGTGGCTGATCGCGCCGGTCAGCTGGGTGAGCTCGAGATTGCTGCCGGATAGCTCGCGGTCGAGAGTGGCGCGGACTTCATCGAGAAGGTCTTTGAAGCCCTGCGAGGCAAGGATGGGGTCCACATCGCGCGGGATGGGCGCTTCGACCTGGTCCAGATCGTAATCCGGCAGCGGCTGCATGATCATCAGTTCGATGGAAGCGGTCGGCGTGCCCGCGTCTTGCGTGATTTTTATCCCCATGGCTTTATTCTCCCACAGTCTGGCGCGCGGTCCATTCCAAACCTGAGCCGGTCATCCTGAACGGATCGCGGGATCTCCGTTGGAGTGCCACCAAGCCGAAGCGGCGGGCACGGCATGCCGTGCCACTACGATCGCTTGGCGCCGCGGACGCCTTGCTTGGGAGAACCTAGTTGCTCATTTGGGGTACGGGTGACCCGCGAGGATGGCGAAGGCGCGATAGATTTGCTCGGCCAGGAGTACGCGCGCGAATTCGTGGGGCATGGTCAGCGTAGAGAGCGAGATTTTCTGTTTGGCGCTGGCCCGGATTTCTTCGGGGAAGCCTTCGGCGTCGCCGCAGAGGAAAACCAGTTCGCGCGTGCCGCGGTCGCGCAGGTCGCCCAGCCAGCTGGCAAATTGCTGCGAGGTAAATTGCTTTCCGGCTGCGTCGAGCAGGACGACCGTCGCCGCGGGATCGGTTTTCAGTTTGCGCAGCGCGGCTGGCCCGGTGTCGCGGAGTTCGACAATTTCGGTGTCTGCGTAGTTCTGGATGCGGTCCACGTAGTCGTCAATCAGGGAGCGGGCTTCTTCGCGGCGGGTCTTGCCGAGCATGATCAGGCGGATTTTCATTGTGGTCCAATGCAAAAGAGCCGGCGAGACGCCGGCGCTACGAAATGCTACAGCAGGTCGTATTTTTTGCGCTTCTCGAGTAGCGTTTTGCGGCTGATGCCGAGAATTTCAGCGCAGCGGCCGATTTTGTAGTGCGTGGCTTCGAGCGTTGCTTTGATTATTTCGCGTTCAAAATCTTCGAGCGAGCGCAACTGAGCATTGCTGCCGTGAGTTTTGGTTCCCGCGCGCATAATTTCAGGGAAATCTTCGGCGCGCAGTTGCGGCTGTTTGGCGAAGACGAGCGCGTGCTCGACGGCATTCTTCAACTCCCGCGCGTTTCCCGGCCAGTCGTAGGATTCGAGCAGCGATGCCGCCGAAGGTTCGAATGCGGCATCGGCGCGGCCGTGCACTGGGCCGAGGCGCGCCAGAAAATGTGCCGCGAGTTCGGGAATGTCCGAGCGGCGTTCGCGCAGCGGCGGAATCACGATCGCGAGTACATTGAGGCGAAAGAAAAGGTCCTCGCGAAAGCGTCCATCGGCCGCGGCCTTTGCCAAATCGGTATTGGTCAGAGCCATCAGGCGCGCTTCCATGCGCAGAGTTTCCGTGCCGCCGAGCCTTTCGAAGGTGCGTTCTTCGAGCACGCGGAGGAGTTTGGCTTGCATCCCCGGAGCTAGCGCCGCCACTTCGTCTAACACGATCGTTCCGGTCTGCGCCATTTCGAGGCGGCCGAGTTTGCGTGCGACGGCGCCGGTGAAAGCGCCGCGTTCGTGGCCGAAGAGTTCGGATTCGACCAGTTCGGCAGGCAAGCTGGCGCAATCAATTTTCAGCAGCGGAGCGTCATGACGAGGGCCGTGCTGGTGAATCCATCGCGCGAGTTGATCTTTGCCGGTGCCGCTTTCGCCGGTGATCAGTACGGTGGTGGCGGCGCTCGCTACTTTGTCGGCAAGTTCGAGGACGTGCTGGGACGCGGGATCCGCGGCAATCCAGGGAATGGATGCGGCGGCACTCATGATTTAACGCTCGCGCTGCCACAGGAGTTGCTGGAGATCTTCGAAGGCAAGAGCGAAGAGCACAGCCAAGAGTGGCTGTGCCACAAAGACAAATCGCACAGCCGGGTTCGGCTGTGGTGCGAACTGAATGACACGGTCATTGCTGCGTGACGTTGCCTTCGGACTCGCTGCGGGGCTCGTTGTGCGAGCCGCTGTGGGATTTTGCGGCGCCACCCTGCGCTGAGGCCGCGCCCGGATTTACCGGCTCGTGGAAATCCACGCGCTCGGCGTTGCGCCAGAGGCGTTCGAGATCGTAATACTGGCGCGCGCGTTCGCTGAAAATGTGCACGACGAAATAGCCGTAATCGAGCAGCACCCATTCGGCGCTCGATTTGCCTTCGCGATGGGCCACGTGGCGCCCCTGACGTCCGAGCTTTTCTTCGATGCTTTCACCTATGGCTTGTATCTGCGGCTGGCTGGAACCCGAGCACAGCAGAAAATAATCAGCGAACGCGCCCGAGCCGCGCAGATTCAACACGGAAATATCCAGAGCCTGCTTGTCCTGGGCCGCTTCAACGGCCAACCGGATTTCGGGATCGAGAGAGTTAGCTATCACCGATAAAGGGCCTGTCCCAGAATGTATTCCTCCACGGGCGCGGGCACAAGCCCGTGGATGGTTTGATGGCGATCGAGCCGCTGGCGGATTTCCGTGGACGAGATGTGGCTGGAGACGGTGGTGAGCAGATGAATCACGGATTTGCGCAGGACGATCTTCTGCGGATCTTCCACTTTCGTGCGGCCCAGCTTTTCCGGCGGGATGATGAGGCGCAAAGCGTCCAGGCGAAAGCCGGGACGGCTGGCGATGATGAAATCACAGGAATCGAGCAGAGCTTCGTAATTTTTCCACGTGGGAATTTCCAGGAATTGATCGGCGCCGACAATGAAGTAGAGATGATCGTCGGGATGTTCGCGCTTGAAGCGGCGGACCGTATCAATCGTGTAGAAAACGTGCGGCGCGGCGCCGTCGGGCGCTTCCGCGAGCGATGGATGGAGATACGCATGATTGGCGCAGCCGAGCGCGACCATCGTGTAGCGGTGCAGGAAGGGCGTCAGCGCGGGCTTGCTTTTGTGCGGCGGGCGCGAGGACGGCACGAAATAAATGGCGTCAATGTGAAAACGCTTTTGCGCGGCTTGCGCGACGGCAACGTGGCCGGAATGGATGGGATCGAACGTGCCGCCAAAAAGCGCAACCGTGCGGCGATGCGCGTGTCCGTGGGTTCTAGTCACGGTGTGGGGAGTCAACAATCCTCCGGGCGGGGCGCGGCGTGTGCGGCTTTCGTTTCATTTGTGTGATTCTCGGAATCATGCGGCGCGATCGCCGCTGCCGAATGCGACGGCATATCGGGTGCAAGCTGCGTCTCTCCCGCTTCAACCGGGACTGCGGGCTTGGGGATGCGGTCGAGCGCGTCGGCCATGGCGCGCACCAGTTCGACGATGCCTTCGCCGGTGGCTGAAGACACGGCATGAAATTCCAGACCGCGCTTGGCGGCGAAATCGCGCAGTTCATCGAGATGGTCGCGGTTGGTGGTGGCGTCGAGCTTGGTCGCAACGACGATCATAGGCTTTTCCGCCAGTTCCGGACTAAAGGAAGCGAGTTCGTGCATGATGACTTCAAAATCGCGGATGGGGTCGCGGTCGTTGGCATCGCTGGTATCCACTAGATGCGCGATCAGGCGGGTCCGCTCCAAATGTTTCAGGAAACGCGTGCCGAGGCCCGCGCCTTCATGGGCGCCTTCGATCAGCCCGGGAACGTCCGCGACGACGAACGTGCGCCCTTGCCCTGGTGTGGCATCGGGATCGGCGGAAACCACGCCCAGGTGCGGCTCGAGCGTCGTGAAAGGATATGCGGCGATTTTCGGACGCGCCGCTGAGATGCGCGAAATCAGCGTGGATTTTCCGGCGTTGGGAAAGCCGACCAGGCCGACATCCGCCAGTAATTTCAATTCGAGGCGCAGATTGAATTCTTCGCCGGGCTTGCCGTCTTCATGTTCGCGCGGGGCCTGGTGCCACGGTCGCACGAAGTGCGGATTGCCGTTGCCGCGTCCGCCGTGGCCGCCGCGCGCCGCGAGGACGCGCTGGCCGGACTGCGTGAGATCGAAAAGCTGTTCGCCGCTGTTGGCGTCAAAGACGACGGTGCCGACCGGAACTTTCAGCACCAGATCTTCGGCGGATTTGCCGTGGCAGTTCGAGCCTTCGCCATGTCCGCCACGGCCGGCTTTGAATTCGCGATTATAGCGGTAGCGCAGCAGCGTGTTGTCGTGGGGATTGGCTTCGATGTAGACGTCGCCGCCGTTGCCGCCGTCGCCGCCGGAAGGGCCGCCGCGCGGGACGTACTTCTCCCTGCGAAACGCGACGCAGCCGTTGCCGCCGTCGCCGGCTTTAATCGAAATTTTTGCTTCATCCGCAAACACGGGTCACCTGCTGCTCGGAAAATTAGCTAGAAATCATACGCCAGGGCTGGGAGTAAAAATAAAAATACGCGCCCGGGTAAAGAAGCGCGTATCGAAATTTGTGGCGTTAGTTGGCTGCCGCAGGTTCGGTGGCGGACGCCGCACGGTCCGCGCCGCCGACCGCGGATTCTTCCGCCGGGAACACGCTGATGAACTTGCCCAGCGCGCCCTTGTCTTCAAAGCGCACTACGCCGGTGATAGTGGCGAAGAGGCTGTCGTCCTTGGCGCGGCTGACGTTCTTGCCCGCCTTATAGCGCGTGCCGCGCTGGCGAATCAGAATGCTGCCGCCGGTTACGAGTTGCCCACCAAAACGCTTGATGCCCAGCCGCTGTCCGTGCGAATCGCGTCCGTTTGTGGAGGACCCGCCGCCCTTTTTATGTGCCATTGCAGACCCCTAGGAAATTTGGATGTCGCTGACTTCGACAGAGGTGTAATTCTGCCGGTGGCCGCGCTTGATATTGTACTGACCGCCCGTCTTGTACTTCAAAGTGAGCATCTTGGGACCGCGATCCTGCGCCACAATCTTGCCAATGACTTTGGCTTTCGCGATGGCTTCACCGGAAGCGAATTTCTTGTCGTCGTTGCGTACGGCGAGAACTTCGTCAAACGTGACCTTGCCGCCGACTTTGCCCTCGAGCCGCTCGATGCGAATCGTCTTGCCCGGTTCGACGCGGTACTGCTTTCCCCCACTGCGAATTACGGCGTACATGCTGCCTCCTGAGGCGAGTGACAAACCCCTATTATACGGGTGAAAAAGGGAGTTGGTCAACGAAAGTCCGTGGGCCTGATCGCATTCGCACGGATCGTGGCGATGGGGAAGCCGAGCGCGGAGGTCCCGGCCGGCGCTATTCCAAATTGAAAAACTCGTGCTAGATTACTGCGCGGAGGTGAACATGAAGAACGGCATTGGTCTTCTGGCAGTGTTGTTGCTATTTTCCGTTACTGCTTTTGCGCAAGCCAAACCCAGTGGCGAACACGGCGGCGGCGAACATTTCGGCGGCGGCAAACCGCCCGCGCACGGTCCGGCTCCCGTTCACAAGTCTCCGGCAACTCCTCCTGCGGAACATCGCACGTTCAGCGACGCGCCCGGGCATCCTGAAGCTCCGCACGTTCACTCGAATGGCAAGTGGATCGGGCACGACACGGGCCGGGACGACCCGCACTATCATCTCGATCATCCCTGGGAGCATGGCCGCTTTTCGGGCGGGTTCGGCCGCGGCCACGTATGGCATCTTGCCGGCGGCGGTCCTTCGCGCTTCTGGTTCGGCGGGTTTTATTTCAGCGTCGCGCCCTATGACATCGGATACTGCGGCGATTGGAACTGGGGCGGGGATGACATTGTGATCTACGAGGACCCGGACCACGTCGGCTGGTATCTGGCTTACAACGTGCGGCTCGGGACTTACGTTCACGTGGAATTTCTCGGCAATAGCTAACGAACTCGAAGTTCCTCAGAAGCTAGATCAACAGCAGCGCGAGACGCTGGAATAACGGCGGCGAAGCGCGTCCAGGTAGAAGTCTGCGCGCGAGAGCGGTTCGTTGCGCGCTGGCATTGACGCCAGCGAATCGCACTCCGCCGCGCGTCGCATCGAGCGCAAATAATTATCGTAGGCGGCGTCGCCGGTTACCTGGCGAAGCCACGCCCAAGCTCCGCGCGCGAATCCAGTGGCATAGAGACGAATAACGTTCATAGTTTCGGCGCCTCGTTCTGCGGAGTTTTTTCGCCGGGGCCGGGGCGGGGCGGCGCGATGCCAATCTGCATCGCGGTATTTTTCGGAAAGACCAACTCAGGCCCTCGCGCTACAAAGTTTGTGTAAATGGAACGGACGGCGCCGAACGAGCCCATCGCCATACCCAGCGCTTGCGAATGCACCGCGACGCCCACGGCGATGCCGATTAGTTTGTATCCGCCGGCGCCACCGGCCGCGCGAGGCCCGGTATCGCCAAACGTGTCGCCCAAGAACGAGATGGCGCCCAATCCAACAGCAACTGTGGTAGTCAGGAAGCGCGTTTTCGGCGGAGCCGCTTGCGCGCCGCCTTCCGCGTCGAGCGTTACGTTCTGCGAGCGGCCGGCTTGCACGCTCTCGAGGCTGGCCTCGATTTTTTCCTGAACGCCATCTCGCAGAACCATATCGTGGAAGGCGATGCGGAGCTGGCCGCTGCGAGCCAAGCGCGAAGCAGGGCGAACTTGCAGAACCGAACCTTTCAGCCGAGTCCCCTGCGGGTAGATGAGGTGATTACTGGCGAAGAGCGGCTGTGTGACGATGGCTTCGACGTCATCGCCATCGTGAGACGTAGCTGAGCTTAGCGGTGTGAGCAGGCGCGCGCGCACGAAGCTGCCCGGCGGGGGTACCGCGCCGATGGAGGACGCGAGTTCGGGCGTCAATGGCTCGCTGCCGAAATCCAGGGGCTGCTGGAGTTCCGCGGAATAAACCGTGCCGGCGTCGATGTATTGCGGGTGCACGGGCAACTGCGCCACGGCATAGTGTTCGAAGCGATGGAATTTGCCGGGCTGCTTCACTTGCTGCATCGCGGCTTGCCACTCCTGCTTCGCGGCTTGTTTGGCCTGCTTGGCTTTTTCCGCGGCGACGTCTTTTGCCCCGTTGGAGTTTTTTGGATGCTCGTCGGCGCCGGAAACGAAATCGAGGACCTGGCCGGAGCCGGGCGTGATGCTGGCTTCAAATGGAATGTGCTTGCCGTCGGGCAGAATTAGTTCGTTGAAGGTTACTCGAAATTTGCGCGCGGGAGAGAAATTGGCATCGAGCGCGGCGGCGGTGCGTTTGCCGGCCGAGACTGGCTCGATCGTGGTGACTTGGCCATTCACTTCCGTGCCCACTGGAATCACCAGCTTATCGAAAGCGTACACCGGCTCAACGATGCGGCCGTGCAGCGCTTGCCCTGCCGTTTTCAGCCGGACTTCTTTGTCCAGCGCGATTTGCAGCGGCGTATCTTTCGCTACGTTCAATTGAATTACCGGCGCTGGCGACGAGGCGTCCGGCTGAGTCGTGGGCGCGCTTTGTGTTTCGTTCGCGGTGGGTGCGGGAGCGGCATTCTGCGCTTGTGCATACGCAGCACCGCAGAAGGCGCTCGCAAGGAGCAGCGATTCCAGCGTGTACAGCAGGATGCGCCTTCCGTTCATGGCACGGCGATATCTTCGCGCATGAAAAGAGGGATGCGCGCGCCGGTGAGGCAGTTGCACGGTTCGGCTCCGTGAGGGCTGTCTTGTGATTTTAGTCCCCTTCGGCCCAGCGTGTCGCGATATAGGGCGATTCATGGAGCACGGCTTTTTTGCGGCCGCTGAGAATGACGATCCATTCGCCGATGGCTTCGATGAGTAAGACGAGAATCATCGCGGCGAGGACGGCGGTGACGACCGCGTCCAGGCGATTATTGAAAATGAGGCGCTGCGTCGCGGCGATTTTTTCCGCGGGGATTGCGCCGGAGGCGATCTGCCCGGCCAGCGCGCGGGCTTGCGCGAGAAAGCCGATGCGCGGGCTCGCGTCGAAAATTTTCTGGTAGCTCGCGGTCATGGTGATCGCCACGAGCCAGACCATCGGCGCGAGAGTTATCCAGATCCAGCGCGTGCGGCCCATTTTCAGAAGGATCGTGGTCGCGACCACCAGCGCCACTGCTGCGAGCAGTTGATTGGCGATGCCGAAGAGTGGCCACAGCGAATTGATTCCGCCGAGCGGGTCCTGCACGCCTTGCCACAGAAAATATCCCCAGGCGCCGACCATCAGCGCGCTGCTGGTGAGAATTCCGAACGTCGAGCCGGATTTGCCCAGCGGCTTCCAGATGTGCCCGCCGAGTTCCTGGACCATGAAGCGGCCGACGCGCGTGCCGGCGTCGAGAACCGTGAGGATGAAAAGCGCTTCGAACATGATGGCGAAGTGATACCAGATGCTGAGCAGGCGTTCGCCGCCGATGGTGCCGCTGAAAATCTGCGCCATGCCGACGGCGAGCGACGGTGCACCGCCAGTGCGGTCGAGCAGGGTGTGTTCGCCGACCCGCTGCGCAAGCGCCGACATGGTTTGCGGGTCGAGCGCGAAGCCCCACGAGCGAATTGTTGCTGCGGCGGCGTCGGCCGTCTTGCCGACGATTCCGGCGGGGCTATTGATCGCGAAATAGACTCCGGGCTGCAGCGCGCAGGCGGCGACCATGGCCATTACGCCGACGAAAGATTCCATCAGCATCGCACCGTAGCCGATCATGCGCGCGTGGCCTTCGCGCAGGATCATTTTCGGCGTGGTGCCAGAGGAAATCAGCGCATGAAATCCACTGATGGCGCCGCAGGCGATGGTGATGAAGCAGAAGGGGAATATTTTTCCGGCGAAGACAGGGCCGTTGCCGTCCACGAAGCGCGTGAGCGCGGGCATTTCCAGCGTGGGCCGCACGAGGACGACGCCGAAAGCCAGCGCGGCGATGGCGCCGACTTTGATGAACGCGCTTAGATAATCACGGGGAGCAAGAAGCAGCCACACCGGCAACGTGGACGCGGCATAACCGTAGGCGATGATCGCAATCGCCAGCGCCGGGCCGGTGAATGTGAAAGCGCGCGACCATGCCGGCGACACATTCACCCACTGGCCCGCGACAACCGCGAACATTACGAGGGCTACGCCGCCGAGCGAAGCTTCGAGCACGCGGCCCGGACGCAGATAGCGCAGGTAAACGCCCATCAGCAGCGCGATCGGAATCGTCATCGCCAGCGTGAACGTGCCCCACGGCGATTCCTTCAGCGCTTTCACGATTACCAGCGCGACCACGGCGAGAAGAATGATCATGATTGCGAGCACTGCAAGCAGCGCGATCATTCCGCCGCGCTTCGAAACTTCCTCGCGGGCCATCTGTCCTAGCGATTTTCCGTTGCGGCGAATCGAGCAGAAGAGAATCACGAAGTCCTGAACGCAGCCGCCCAGCGCGGCTCCCACAATCAGCCAGAGCGTGCCGGGTAAGTAGCCGAATTGCGCGGCGAGAGTGGGGCCGACGAGCGGCCCCGGTCCGGCGATCGCGGCGAAATGATGGCCGATCAAAACCCATTTATTGGTGGGCACGAAGTCGCGGCCGTCTTCCAGGCGCTCGGCGGGAGTGGCGCGGCTATCGTCGAGAGCGAGGACTTTCGCGGCGATGAAATTCGAATAAAAGCGATACGCGACGAGATATGTACATACGGCGGCTACTACGAACCAGACAGCGTTCAGCGGCTCGCGGCGTTCGAATGCGATCGCGGCAAGCGCACCAGCGCCGGCTAGTGCGATGGCAATCCACATAATTGTTTTTAAGATTGGTTTCATGATGCGGCGGGAACTCCCTTGGTCAATGCGAGCGACATGCGGCGAATCGTACGCAAGGGCGATGGAGGCGTCAATCGAGAGTTGTCTTCTCGCGCGGCTATCTTGTGCGAGGGGCCACCGTTGCTGTGACGGACAGGCCTAGGGAACTTCAGCGGCTAAAGCCGCGCTCGTCGACTGCGGCTAGTGTCGTGGCTAAAGCCACGACCCACAAAAATTTCATGAGAGTGAGAGTTCGACGACCACTTCAGCCATAGGCCGCGCGGCAGGTTTCGTGTTCGCGGCAGGATGGCGGGCAATTCGTTTTGTCTATGAGGATGTAATTGTGGCAGGTGGAGCAGACCACGCCATAGATCGTTTCGCTGAACTGATCGTGGGTCGTGCTGGCGGTATGTGCTGTGCGCGCTTGTTCGCGGCTTATGGCCATGGCGTCGGCTTCGGCTCCGATTCGCTGACGCAAGCATTCTAGCTGGAATTGGGTGGCGACGCGAACACTGCGCTGGCGGTAAGGTCCAACGTCGCGCACAGCCTGACTATTTTGGCGCCTGCACGATCCGGCGCGGAGTGCCCGCTTGCTCCGCCGCGCCGGTGAGCAGGATCGTATTACATGCCGCTGCCGATGTAGCCGTTCTGCGCAGTGATCAGGCCCATCTTCGGCATTTCGGTCTTCACTTTCACTGGTTCAAGAGCTGGTTTTCTTACACTCTTGGCAAGGAATATCAGCTCGTATTGGTGCTTGAGGTTGTAGGTTACATCCTGCAAATACGGAGTGATGTCTACCGGTGAGCCGTACTGAAGGTAATAAGTTGCTCCGCCGGTTCTTTGAGCAAGCACGTCCAAGCCGGTTTGCGCGAGATCCGTGCGAAGCAGACCGCGGCCGAGGCGTCCGGACCCGGGCGAGTAAATCGAATAGACGATAAATCCACCTCGTTGCGCTTGGTTGGAAGCGGCATCGAGGTAGGGATTATTGAATGGATCGTTGAAAAATCCTCCGCCGAGGGGATCGGTTCCGCTGGTGATCATCAAAATCTCGCGACGATCCTTGGTCGCCGGCCATTTCTTCATCAGGTCCGAGAGCGCCAGGTACGGGCTCGTGTATCCCACCGAATCCCCGAACGGCAAGCGCAGCGACTTTTCGACGAGGGTACGGTCGGTCGTCAAATTTTGCGCCGTGTAAACTGCGCCGTTCCGCATGTAACCGACGCCGATGGCCGTCGAAGCCGGCTGCTCGTCAATGAAGTTCCTGATGCTGCTGAATTGCAAGCTGAGGCTGTCGCGCGAAGTGTCGTCAATCAAGATGAAGAGCTGCAGTCCGGCGCGATCTCCCTGCAGCGGGATCCAACTCGTCACCGTATCCAGCTTGCCCTTCTGATACACCTTCACGTCATCTGCCGCGAGCGCTGGAGCTTGCGTGCCGCGGTGCGGCTTCGCCGTTACCACCAGGTGCACGGGCACATCGCTCGACGAGTTGGCTTGCTGAGCCGAGGCCGGCGTCGTTGCGAAGAGCGTCCCGAGAACCAAGCTGAAGATCGCTGCCAAGCGTACCGCGTGTTTCGTTACCAAGGTTTCTCCCATCTTTCCGTTTTGCATTCGCTTCATCCCTTCTCTCGGTATCCGAGAGCATCCACAAACATCGCTCCCCCCAATAAATTGGACGCTGCATTGAAGATATAGGGTACGCCTCGGGACCACGCTAACTATCAGATTATAAGCAGCTTGCGGGAGACGCACTTTGGGGTGAACGATGGGTTGGCGCGTTGAGGCCGTTCTCGGCACAGTTTGAGCGTGCGAGGTCCCGACCGTGTACTGCGCTCGTCGGCTATCGCTGACCCACAAGTCTGTGCTAATTTTTCGCCTGCCGGCACGGGAATTTGGCGTTCAAAGGAACATATGAAAAAGATCGCGTGGATGATGCTCTTATTCGCGTTTGCGGTGGGTGTGAGTGCCGGCGCTGATGATGAAAGGACCGCTGGGACCGCCAAGAAAAATCAGTGGACGCCGGAGGACGTCGTTTACCAGGAGGATGCCGGGCAATTCCGCATTTCTCCGGACGGGAAATCTGCGCTATGGGTGAAAGGGACGGCGGACAAAGACAAAGATTTACGCGTCGGCAATTTGTACCTTTCGAATTTGAGCGATGGAAAAGCCGTACAGCTCACGCGCGGACCGGACGAGATTTCCAATCCGCGCTGGTCGCCTTCGGGAGCCATGATCGCCTATCTCGGCAGCCACGCGCGGCCGCAGCCCAAGCCGGATACCGGCTCGACGCAAATCTGGCTGATGAATAGCGCCGGCGGGGAACCCTGGCCGGTGACGGAATCCGAGCGCGGCATTCAGCGATTCGAATGGCTGAACGACGACACGATTCTTTTCAGCGCGGAAGAAGATCCTTCGCTTTACGAGCGCCAGACGAAGGAGCGCAAGGACGATTCGAATGTCGTCGACGATACCACGCACACCGCGCCGGTGCGTCTCTTCAAGCTGTCAGTGAAAGACAGGAAAATTACGCGGCTGACGGACAACGACGATTGGATACTGGACTTTGCGGTGTCGCGCGACAAGACCAAAGCCGTGGCGGTGGCTCGCCGGGAACTGAGTTATGCGTGGGACCAAAAAATTCCGCCGGCCACGTACATCGTGAATCTAGTGACCGGCGAGCGCACTCAAATCTTCACAAATGAGCGAGTCTATCCGGACTCGATCGAGTGGGCGCGGGATAATTCCGGTTTTTACGTAGTCGCGCCATTTTCCGATGATTCGCGCTTCCTGGTCGCCACCGTCGACAAAGTTTATTTCTACGATTTGGCGGCCGCGAAATCCGTGGAAGTGAATTTGGACTGGGATCGCGGGTTTGCGCGTTCGCTGCAGGCTACGAACGACGGTTTCATTGCGCTGCTGGCGGATGGGGTCTACACGAAGCCTACGCGCTTCACGCGACACGGCGCGACCTGGTCGCGGAAATCAATCTCGAGCGACGACGACCGCCACTATTTCAGTTTTGAGCTGGGCGACGATGGCAAAACCCTGATCTATGAGTACTCCACCGCGAGCATACCGACACAATTTTTCCGCGCGCGGCTGGATGGCACGAAAATTTCCGCGCCGCTGCAAATTACCGATCTGAATCCCGGCTTCAAGGACAAGACGATCGCGAAAACCGAAGTGCTGCACTGGAAAGGCGCGAACGAAGATGACGTCGAAGGACTGCTCTATTACCCGGACAATTACGAAGAGGGCAAAACCTATCCGCTGATCGTGGCAACGCACGGCGGCCCGGCCGGCGCGGACCACGATCAATGGAGCGAGCGCTGGGCCTACGCGCCGAATCTGATGACGCAGCGCGGCGCCTTCGTGCTGAAGACGAATTATCACGGCAGCACCGGATACGGTTTGAAATGGGTGGAATCCATCTGCTGCGGGAAGTATTACGAGCTGGAGATTCCGGATATCGAACGCGGCGTGGATAATTTGATTTCGAAGGGATTGGTGGATCCGGACAAAATTGGCGCGCAGGGTTGGTCGAACGGGTCGATTTTATCGATTCAATTGACGGTGACGGATCCGGATCGTTATAAAGCCGCGTCGGTGGGCGCGGGAGACGTGGAATGGCTGAGCGATTGGGCCAACGTGGATTTCGGCGAATCGTTTGACAACTACTATTTCGGAAAGTCGCCGCTCGAGGACCCGCAGCTTTACCTCGAGAAGTCCCCGCTCTTCAAGATGGACAAGGTGAAAACGCCGACGCTGATTTTCTTCGGCACGATAGACCGGCAGGTACCCACGGAAGAAGGCTGGTCGCACTATCGCGCGCTGTATTCGATCGGAAAAGCGCCGGTGAAATTAATTTTGTTTCCAGGCGAAGCGCACGGACCCCGGAAGCTTACGCACCAATTGCGCAAGATGAATGAAGAGGATGGCTGGTTCGACCGGTACTTGTTCAAGACCAGCGCGCCGGAAAATGAGGCGCTGAAAAAGGGTTCGCCGCTGGACGTGGCGCTGAAGCGGCGCGATGTGCAGAAATCGGGTGCGCTCTTCGGCGCTACGTTTCGTCCGCCTTCCGTTCCGGAGAATCCCGCGCCAGATGTGCTGATTCCCGAGGCGGTGAAGCGCGGGAGCATCGAGATCGGCCGATTCGAAGTGACGCGCGCGCAATATGCGGCGTTCGATAAGGATTATAAGTTCGCCGGCGGCACGGAAAATTATCCGGCGAACGGCATTACGTTCGAGCAAGCGCAGGCATATTGCAAATGGCTCACGGAATTAACGGGCGAAACCTACCGGCTGCCGAAGGAAAGCGAAGCTGCGGATTTGTATAAGCCCCGCAGCGGAGAGAATACGCTGGATTATTGGGCCGGCTATTCACTCAATCCTGACGATGCGCAAAAGCTAGCGGAAAAAATCAAGGAATTGCCCGGGGATGCGCCACTGCTGCGCGAGGTGGGAAGTTTTGCGGCGGAAGGTGACGAGGGCGAGGAACTCGTTTTCGATCTTGGCGGCAACGTCGCGGAATGGGTCGTCGCGGCGGATGGCGCAGGCAAAGCCGAAGGTGGCAGCGCGGATCGCCCCACGGATAGCAAAGCCACCTACCGCGCGGCGGATGCGGCTTACACGGGCTTTCGAGTTGTGCACATCGCGCCGCCCGCGCTGGTGACTGCTCCGGCACCCGCTCCCGCACCGCCCGCGCAGTAGCCGCCGGCTGGGCCAGATTGGCCCTTGCGGCGACGGCCTGCGGGACATACGCTCGACGCATGAGCGAATTCACTCCCACCAAGCGCACGAAAGTGCAGCGCCTGCCTGATCGCGGCAAATACGATCGCGAAACCGTCTTGGCGATATTGGACGAAGGATTCGTGTGCCACGTGGGATTCGTCGTGGATGGCCAGCCGTTCGTGATCCCGACGAATTATGGACGCGTGGACGACACGCTGTATCTGCATGGCTCTTCGGCCAGCCGCATGCTGCGCACGATTTCAGAGGGCGTACAGGTGTGCGTGACGGTGACGCTGGTGGATGGACTGGTGCTGGCGCGAGCCGCGTTTCATCATTCGGTGAATTACCGGTCGGTGGTGATGCTGGGCCGCGCGCTGGCCGTGGAAAGCGCGGAAGAGAAGATGCGCGCGCTCGAAGCATTCACGGATCACGTGGTTCCCGGCCGCTGGAAAGATATTCGGCATCCGACGGAATCGGAGCTGAAGGCGACTTCGGTGCTGGCGCTGCCGCTCGAGGAAGTTTCGGCGAAGGTGCGCGTTGGGCCGCCGAAGGATGATGAAGAGGATTACGCGTTGCCAATCTGGGCGGGCGTGTTGCCGCTTCCGGTGGTTGCGGGCGCGCCGATTTCAGACCCGCGCTTGATTGCCGGCCTGGAACCGCCGGCATATCTCCGAAGTTATTCGCGCAATGGCAGACCACACGCGAAGTAAGCTGTGCTCGCGATTTGAATTCATAGGGACGAGGTCCTGGCAATCCGCTGCATTTGCTCGCCTCGTTCTTCCCGTTTTGCTTCTTTCATTGCTGGCAACCTGTGCAGCCGCACAGCAAGAAACGCCAAATGCCGCGGTCCCGGGATTCGTTGCCGGCTCGTATCGCAGCCGGAGCGGCGAAGCAATGCAATACCGCCTGTATGTTCCAACGGGGTACGACCCGGGCCGGAAATACCCGATCGTCTTGTGGTTGCACGGCGCAGCCGGCCGCGGGTCGGATAATTATTCGCAGCTTGCCGGCGGGAATTACGCGGGGTCGCATCTGTGGACGACTCCGGAGAATCAGGCGAAATATCATGCGTTCGTGCTGGCGCCGCAGGTGGACGTGACCAAGGGCTGGGCGCGTCCGCACACCAACACGCCGCCGGTGGCGATACGGCTGGCGCTGGAAATTCTGGACAGCGTCGAAAAAAAGTACAGCGTTGACGGCGCGCGCGAATTCGTGGTGGGCCAATCCATGGGCGGCGAAGGAGTGTGGGCGGCGCTTTCGATTTCGCCGACGCGCTTCGCCGCGGCCATCGCCCTGTGCGGATACGGCGACGCCTACATGATTCCGCGCGTCACCAAGGTGCCGGTATGGATATTTCAGGGCGAAGAGGATCCAGTGGTGCCGGTCAGCCGCGCGCGAATGTGGGTGGCGGAATTGCGCAAGGCCGGCGGCGCGCCGAAGTATACGGAATATCCGGGTATCGGCCACAACGCGTGGGACGTGGCGTTTAAAGAGCCGGATTTGGCGGCGTGGTTGTTCGCGCAGGTGCGAAACGGGTCAAACGGCGCGCGGCCGGGTATTTAGTGGCAGCCGCAGCCACCGCCGCCGCAACAGCCGCCGCCTCCGCCGCCGGTAAATCCCGACGGCGTGGACTTCGCGCCATTGGCGGGCGCGGCAAAGACCGAAAGCTGGATGGTGTGTTTCGCGCTCGCGCATTTCGGGCAAGTGATCGGCGTGCTCTCGTTCATCACGATGCGCTCGTAGCGCTCGTTACAATCATCGCAAACGTATTCGTAGATCGGCATCTTGGGTCCTCTGCCCAGCCGTCAGGGGATTGTGGCTGAGGTAATCCCGAAAACTCCGAGAACAAGCATTATACCCGAGGAAACCAAAAGTATTCTTCCCGCGCCCTTACCTGAGAACGCAGCTCCAAGGCCGAACAGCCACAGCAAGGTGCCCATCCAGTTAAAGAAGAGCCAAGCGCCCTGCGCCGGTTCGCCCGCGCTGAGCAAATGCAAACAGGCAACGACGAACCATGCCGTCGATCCTGATGCCGCAAGCATTCCCGACCCAAACGCTTTAAGACGCCACTCCCGAATCATTGGACGCTTATTGGCAATCCATACCGACCAGGCGAAGGCGAGCAAAATTACGGCGGGCAGCAGAAGAATAGAGACGAAGGCGACTTTGCCGAAATTGGAATCAACTGGCATTCCGCAGGATTATAAGTTGCAAAACTTCCGGGGCAAAATAAAACAGCCCCGGTTTTGGCCGGGGCTGTTGAACATATGAACCCTGCGGAGGTGGATGATTTAGTCGCCGGCTACGGCGGCTTCTGCTTCGGTCTTTTCAACCTTGGCAGTGCCGTTGCCGTTTGCGTGGCCGTTGCCGTTTCCATTGCCATTGGCCGGAGCGATCTGCACGGGCTTCACGTTCGCGCCCGGCACCGCGCTCAGAATCTGCTGCATGGAACCGATCTGCACCACGGGTTCGGTGGACTTCTTCAGCACCAGCTCTTCGTAAATCTTGCGAACCTTCGCGGCCTCTTCGAACGCCTTCTTACGCCGAATGCGGTCTTCTTCAGCAGCGGTCTGCGGAATATCGTGCTCGAGTTCGCGAACGCGTGAAGCGTCTTCGGCGTCAATGCGGAGCGAGTGCTCGTAGCTCTCCAGATTGACCTTCTTACCTTTGGCAAATACGTCATGCTTGCCGTGTTCCTTGTACCACTGCGCGACGGTCGCGTTCTTGTGCATGTTCTCGATGATCTTGCGCCAGCCCACGCCGGTGTTGTACGCACAGAAGGAAATTTCGCCCTGCTGGGTGGCGTAGGGAATGATGCACATTTCGGTGCGGCGGAAATCGTAATTGAAAAGATCCTGGAACCACATGCCGGCGATGAAGAGGAAATTCCAGGGGTCTTCGGAGCGGCGCTTCATGGCGTCTTCGTAGGTGCGGTCGGGAGCCACTTTGCCGTATTTCTTGTCGGAGTTCTTGGAAAGCGCCCAGGTCTTATCGAACTTCCTCCAGAGGTCCTTGAGCCGCAAGCTGGGAGGCGCCTGGAAGGGACTGTAATTCTTGAGCAGGGCCATCGCCATCATGAAGTTGGAGAAGCCTTTGCCGCGCGCCGCGTCGGTAATTGCGGCGACGTCCCTGGTCAAACCCTGCGCATCCAGGAAGCGCGGAACCGGCGCCCACTCTTTGGTTTCCTTGTTGATCATCAGCGCAGTGCCCACACCGCAATTCGGGTGGCAGCCGCAGGAAAGCGAACCCCACTGGGAATCGGGGCCATGGACGAGATCGGAGAAGCCCGCAAACGTGCTGATAAATGAAATCGGGAACCAGTCGCGCGTTGGCTCGACTTTGCCGACTTGCGCGCTGACGTCCTGAGCGAGGTGCGACAGCGTGTAACGCTGGCGGATGCGGCGCTCGGGAGTGATTTCCTCGTCGCGCCCAGTGAAAGAAACTGGCTGGAAAGACACGAAGGAAATTTTCTTGGGGTTTTCCATCGCGAATTTCACGATCGGGCCTACCTGATCGTTGTTCACGTTGTTGACGATGGTAGTGACCAGCACGATTTCGATGCCGGCTTCGTGCATGTTCTCGATGGCGCGCAGCTTCACGTCAAAGAGGTTGCCCACCTGCCGGTGGCTGTTGGCGTCGTTGCCGATGCCGTCGAATTGCAGATACGCGTAACGCATGCCGGCTTCGAAGGCTTGTTTGCAGAATTCCTTGCTCTTGGCGAATTCAATACCGTTGGTCGCGGCCTGCACGCTGTTGTATCCGACTTTGCGCGCGTAACGCACCGCGTCAACAAACCGCGGATGCATGGTGGGCTCGCCGCCGGAAAACTGCACGGACATCTGCCGGCGCGGCTTGATCTTGGTGGCGTTCTCGAGAATTTCCTGAATTTCTTCCCAGCTCAGTTCGTGGACGTAGCCCACCTGGTTCGCGTCCATGAAGCAGGGATCGCACATCATGTTGCAGCGATTGGTGAGGTCAACGGTAAGGACCGAACCACGGCCGTGGCGAACCGTGCTCGACCCATGCCGATGCAGGCCTTCGTCGTTGTGCGCCGGAATATCGCGGCCGGGGAAATTCTTTTCAATCCATTCGAGGAACTTGGCATCCACGGCCATCAAGTCTTCGAATTTTCCATGGATCGGGCATTCCTTCACCATCCAGACCTGGCCGTCGCGCTCGATGATCTGCGCCTTGATTTCGCCGACCTTCTCGTGCACCAGATCGGTCCAGTCTTTCTTTCCGTTGATAATCAGATCGCGCGCTTCCCGCACGCAATCGGGACACAGAGAATCCGTAGTGCGCGGCCAGCCGAGCGTTGGTTTCGATTTCTCCCAAGATTTCAGCAGCGGCTTATCGGACCATTTCGGAGTGAAGGAAGGATTTGGCTTGTACTTGTTGAAGAACTGAACGGTGTTAAAGGTGACGGTCGCCGTCTTGCACAGCGCCCAGTCAAACGACTTCCAAACTTTTGTATTTAACGAACTCGCCATAAGTGCACCTTTCCCTTTCGAGCTTCGCCTCAGAATATACTGATGAATCCCCCGAGAGCCCTGACCCCGCGAGCGTACCGACGCCCGCAAACGGTTACAGTACCAGAGTTTGCATGGTCTCCGAGGGGGCGTCTACAGGGGTGCGTCCAAAGGTACAATTTAGGGGTTAAACGGTATTCCGGCGCAGGCAATGGGAGGCCCGGGGGCGAAAGTACTGGCCCAAAACGGGAGCTTTAGCCGGACTTTCGCGGCCGCCGATTCTTCGCCCGTGCCGCTTTGGACGCCCTCGCGACGCCGGCGTTCAATCCAAGTTCAACGGCGTCCGCAGGACTCCGATGGCGAAGTGGGCGAGGTGCGGGGCGTCGTCGTCTAGTTGAATCCAGCGGACCACGCAGTGGTCTTTCAGGTATTGCGAGACTTTCGCTTCGCCGATGCCCAGATGCTCGGCGAGTTTCGTCTTCAGGCCGCTATCGAAGGCCGGACGCCCGCCGCGGGCGACTTTCGTGGTGCTTCGTCCGCTGCCGCGCGCAAGATTTCCCAGGCCAACACGGAGCGTCTGGCACGCTTCCACATAATAAGAAGTGATCTGATCTGAATCCGAGAGCAGGAATACGCCCGGTCCGGCGGGTGCAGCTTCCAGTTCGTCAAGACGATGGAGCGGGCTGGCAACGAGCCTGCGCAGCATGGACTCAAGCTTGGACATGCGCGAAGCGAGCGCGGGATCGCCGGCGCGGCCGTGCGCGGTCCGCTCAGAAGGCAGCATCGGCGTGGCAGGTTCGCTCCGAGCGCTGCGATCCATTTCCGGTTGCGCCACGGTGGAAGCGGCTGGCGCGGGTTCAAACGATTCTGCACGCGCTGCTGGGCTTGGAGTTTGCATTCGCGGCGATTGCGGCCGCGGTTGCGCGGCTTGCATGCCCGGCGCAGTCGCAGACGAAGGATTCGCGAAAGCTTGCGACGGCAATCCCGGAGCGGCTGGGCCTTTGCGGCGGCGTCCACGGCCGCCGCGACGACCGCGACGGCGCTTCTTCTTGCCGGCCGCGTCGCTATCAATTACTCCGGCGCCGGTCGGAGGCGTCGCATCGGAAAGATGCACGGTCTCCACTTCGATCGCGTCTCCGGCATAGTCCACGGAATCTTCGGGAATCTCGCCGAGCGCCAACTGCGCTTGCGCTTCAGCGGGGTCGTCCGAGTGTTCGGTGGCGCGGCTCGCTGCGGACTCCGCGGCATTCTGCGGGACGAAAATCGGTTCCGCGGTCGGCTTCGCTCCGGGTATTGGCAATGGAGCGCCCAAGCGCGTCAATGCTTCTTCTGCTTTTTTCTTCCAGTCCGCGCGGCGGAATCGTTCCGCGGCGATCGTGAACCACTTCACGGCGTCCTCATTTCGTTCGGCTTTCTCTTCGACGACACCGAGCTCCCAGGCGACCATCGCGTCGCGGGTGCGTTGATACAGCTCGGAAAGCTTTGCTTTTGCGTCGGCGCTGTTCTTCGCTTTGCGAATACGCGCCTGAATTTGCCGCCAATCAGCCATGGCGGGCATTGTAGCAGCCGATTATGCGATAGGCCAAGGAAAGGAATGTAGCGCGGGGGGCCGCATCCGCGCGGCGGAACTGATCGTCAACCTGAGTTCGAGTGAAAATTCAACCGTTTCGAAAAACTTGCTGTATGCTCGTGCCGCTAAGGTCGCCTGCGTTAGGGTGCGATCACCCAAATTCTGCCGGAAGACGGAACGCCAATGAATCTCCGTTACCTGCCACACGCCTTGAAAATGGAAAGCGCGCAATCGCTCCGCAAGCCTTCACGCGGCAGATTTGCATACATTCTTGGATGCACAACGGGTTTTGTGCTTCTCATCGGGTGCATCGGCGCCTTCGGTCAGACGCCCGCGAAGCCGGAAAAGTACGTCCGCCAATCCGCGCCGGAACTGCTGACCTTCGACGAGTTGGTGCAGCTGGAAAAGACGGATGATCCCGATCCACAGCTAGCCGCGCGGCTGGATCAACTACTGCACACTCCGTTTCTCAGTAATGAAGCGTTTTACGCGGGTGCCAAGCCGCATCGCCCTTCTTCCGATGCCCTCGGTCCGTTCCTGCGCGCAACGATGTGGAATATCGAACGAGGGATTCAGTTTGACGGAATCCAGACCAGTCTCACCGAGCCGGATAAATTCGGAGCTTATATCGAGGAGAAGAAGGACCCTAAATCAAAGCCTCTCGCAGCCGACGCGCTGACAATCGTCAAGAAGCAGCTGGACATCCTGCAACCTACCGACCTGTTCGTATTCGACGAGGTGGACTACGGAGTCACTCGCACGGATTATCGCAACGTTGCCCGCGAACTTGCGCAAGCACTTCACATGAATTACGCCTATGCCGTCGAATTCCTGGAGCTAGACCCGCTCAACCTGGGCCTCGAAAGAGTAAAAATGGATGACAAGGTCGCGCAGGCGGACATCCAGAAGTCCTTCGAGCCTGATAAAACCCGATATCTGGGCTTGCATGGAACGGCGGTTTTGAGCCGCTATCCGATCCGCAAAGCGACGATCCGTTCCCTGCCCGTTTGCTACGACTGGTTCCTCGGTGAAAAGAAAGCCATCTCCAAACTGGAAGCGGGCAAGCGCTCGGGCGCGAATTTGGTCTTTATGGAGAGAATCACGCGCGAGGTTCGCCGCGGCGGTCGCACCGCGCTCTTCGTGGAACTCGCAGTGCCGGAATCCCCAACGGGAGCGGTGACCGTGGTCGCGCCGCACCTGGAAACAAAATGCAAACCGGAGTGCCGCAGAAAACAAATGGCAGCGATCCTCGGTTGGATAAAAGCCGAGAAAAATCCGGTGATTCTCGCTGGCGACTTGAATACGTCCGGCAGCGATACATCGCCCACTTCAGTCTCCAAAGTAGTGAGCGACCGGCTGAAAGATCCCGACAAATGGGCGGTCACTGCAATCAAGTGGTCCACCGGCGCGCCCACCATTCTGCTCATGCCTGTGAACCTGATGCGGAACAGGAATGATCCTACGGGTTTTGACTTGCCGTTGCTCTCGCGCAAAAAAGAAGCAAAACTTTTCGGCGATCTTAACGACTTCCGGTTCGATGACGGGAATACGTTCGATTTCCGCGGCGAAGACGTGCGCAGTGCGGATGGCAGGGGTGGAACGCTCAGCGATTCGAATCAGCGCGCCACCAAGGGCTTTCGTTACACATTCGCTCTGGCGCGCACCTATGGCGGGCTCGTCGGTGAATACAAACTCGACTGGTTTTTCGTGAAGGGTTACGCCACTGACTCTTCCAAGACAGGCGGAAGCTATAAATTCTCTCCCAATTTTGGGCGGACGCTTCAGGAAGTAAATGAGGCGCCGGACGATTCATTGTCCGATCATTTTCCTATCACCGTGGACATTCCACTAACCGAGCCCGCGCCGCGAGCGTCGAAACCCTGACGCATTTTTGGCTACGGTAAACGAACCAGCGCGCCCGCAGCCCGATGCCGGTGAGCCACCGGCTCACTAGGCTCAGTCCTCCATTTACAGACGTTTCATCGGGCAGGTAAGACTACGAACCGCGCGATCACGAAGCCGATGGCTCCGCCGAAGAATACGTCGGAAGGGAAATGGTTGCTGCTTGTAATCCGGGAGAAGCTGATTGCGCCGGCCATGCCGTATGCGACCCACGGGACCCAGCGACGCGCGCGGTAGCGGTGGGCGATGACCGTTGCGATCGAAAAAGCAGACATCGCGTGAACGGAGTAAAAGCCGCCGGAGTGAAACGGGTTGTGAGTTCCAGTAAAGAAGCTGTCCGCATAAGGGCCGTTGCCCGCGTATTTCAGAGGCTGCTCCCGGCCCGTAATACCTTTGAAAGCCAGATCGAGCGCGAAACCATCCGCGAAAGCTTCCGCCGCAAGAAGCGCAGTGGACTGCGCGTAGGAATCCTTTTTGACGAGACCGACCGCATAGATCGCCGCTGGAACGGCGGCGATAAATGCTCCGGCATTCGTTCCGCTAAAGACGCGATTAAAGCCACTGAAGCTGTTCGTAGTCCGGAAGTATGGAGCGCTGTACGGGTCGGAAGCGACGAATGCCGACGTTACACCCACGATAGCGACGGCAGGAAGCCAGTGCTGGGCTTTCGCCAAACGTCCTGGAAAGAGCCAAATCTCCTTCTGATCTGCGGCGAAATTCCCTGGGAAAGTGCGGAGAGAGACTTGGCGATCAGATGCAGCCGCCGATGGAGCAGGACCCGGTTGCTGCACGGACGAGGTGGAGGACCCCGAGTCAGAGGACTCTTGGGAAAACGCCGGAGTTACCGCAGCTAGGAAGTAGAATGCAAGAGATACGCAAAGAGCGCGGCAAAATGGTTGCTGCCGAACCATTCCGGCAGCATACCGCAGTAAAGGTCTACTGTGCATGGGCATTTGGGGCAATCTGCTTGATCGACGTGCAGATCGAAAACAGGCTCAACCGCCAGCACTTTCTCTACAACGGATCCACCGCAAATTCCCCAGTCAGCAAATTTGCGCGCCGGTGCGCGTTTGCTGCGCGGTTGATGGCATGATGACACCGTGGACTCAGCTGCGCGAACGCGATGGGTTTGCGAGATGGCCCGCGAACTGGGCTTCGATTTGTGCGGCGTCGCGCCCGCCGACGCTTTCGCGGAGCTGGCGAATTACTCAGAGTGGCTCGCACGCGGGTACGCTGGCGAAATGGACTACCTGCGTGATGCTCGCCGCGCGGACCCGCGCCAGGTGCTCGACGGCGCACGCAGCGTGATCGTCGTCGCGCTGAACTACAATACCGCCCAGCCGTATTCCACCGAACAGGCTGCGGTGCCCAGTGAGGATTTGCCGCGCGGATGGATTTCGCGTTATGCGTGGGGGGACGATTACCATGAAGTGCTGCGCGAAAAGCTGAATCTGCTGGTGGCGCGGATGCATGACGAGTGGCCTGAGGCGTTCGAAGCGCGCGCGTACGTGGATACGGGACCGATCGTCGAACGCGTCGCTGCGAAATATGCAGGGCTTGGCTGGCTCGCAAAGAATACCTGCCTGATCAACGAAGAGCTTGGCTCATGGCTTTTTCTTGGCGTGATTGTCACTACGCTCGAGCTCGCTGCTTCGGTGGCGCTGAACGAACCGCCCGCTCCCGATTTGTGCGGGAATTGCAGGTTGTGCCTGGATGCCTGTCCCACGCAAGCATTCGCCGCGCCGTACGTCCTGGATGCGCGCAAATGCATTTCCTACCTGACAATCGAGCTGCGCGGACCGATTCCGGAGGAGCTGCGGCCGCAGATGGGGAACGCCGTGATCGGCTGCGACATTTGCCAGGACGTTTGCCCGTGGAATCGCAAGTCGCCCGTGACGCGGCTTGCGGCATTTCAGCCGCGCAGCGTCGAGGAGAAAAGCGACAATGGAAAAGAGAAAACTGAAAATGGGGCGACGCTGTTTGCTCCGGAGCTGCAGTGGCTGGCCGCGCTTTCGCAGGAAGAATTCAGCAGGATTTTTCGCGGCAGCGCAATCAAGCGCGCGAAATGGCGAGGCCTGGTGCGCAACGCCTGCATCGCGCTCGGGAATTCGCGCGCGGAGCAGCATTTGAAATCGCGTGCGCGAGTCGTGGCGTTGCTTGAACGCCTGGCGGCGTCGCCGGACGATATCATCTCGGAACACGCACGATGGGCGCTCGGGAGAATTCGAAACGCGGGCGTCGCCGCAACGCGTAAGGAATGACCGGAAACGCGCCCATTTTACGTTCCGTGCTGGATCGCGGCTTCCGGGCCCGCCGCATTGTTCGAAATTTCAACGAGAGTTGAAAAACTCAACATCGCTTCACTGCCAGCGACGAAGGCCTGCAACATGCATGTCTCTCAAAATGAATGGTATGCGGCTTGGCGAGTCATGCTTGAACATTGGCAGCTCATGTGCATAATCTCCGGGTTAGCAGGACGGACCGGCCAAGTTGAAATCCGATAGTGAGGGAGGGCACCATGGGCGCAACCAAGAAAACGAAGGCCGTAAAGCAGCTTCGCACGGGCAAGAAGATGGAAGCGCAAAGACCTCTTACGGTCAGCGACATCTCCATCACCAAGCACATTGACGCGTCCAGCACCAAGCCGTTTTGAAACACTGAGACAAAGCGCGCGAAATTGGGATTTTCTGGCTCGCGCCGCTAGTCCAGTATACGAAAAGCGGTCTCGTGGACATCGGCAGCGACTTTGCATAATCTCTGCATAAGCAAGATGGGCCAGCGGATTGAAATCCAATGACGAGGGAGGTTACGATGGGCGCGATCAAGAAAGGAAAAGCCGCAAAGCGACTTCGCAAAGGCAGGAAAATGGAAGAGCAAAAACCGCTTTCAATCACGAAGGTTGTTGATTCCTCCAGCTCTACCTTGTTTAACGCGAGTCATAAGTAATTGACCCGCGCCGCGCCGGCGGTGTCGTGTAGTGTCCCGCGCGCGATTCGCGAAACACGAAAAGACAAGCCGCCTTCCTGGCGGTTTTTCTTTTTGGACGCTATTCGTTGACTTGTGGTTTCCGATTCCGCTAGCGTAGCGGAGCAAAGCCCTTCCCAGGGTTTCGCGGAGGCAATGATATGACCATCGCACTCCTTGCAGTGGCCGGCCACGCGCTGGAGCCGCGATTCAGCTTTCCGCAAGGTTCGTCCACCGAATTGATCATGCTGCGTTGGCTGCACTTCATCTTTGGAATAATTTGGATTGGGCTGCTTTACTTTTTTAACCTGGTCGGCTTTTCCACGATGAAACAGCTCGAAGCTCCTGTGCGTGCCAAGGCCTATCCGGTGATGATGAAGCGGGCGATGGGCTGGTTTCGTTGGTCGGCGCTGATCACGGTGCTGGTGGGGTTGCGCTACTACTTCACGATTCTTTCCGCTGACGCGCACAATTCCGGAAGTCCATCGCTCGCGCTGCGCTGGTTCGGTTGGTGGCTGCTGGTGTGGCTGGTGGCGTCTGCGCTGATTTATCCATTCCAGTTGCCAAGCAAGGGCATCCTCAACAACCCAGTCTTACGCACCGTTGCGATCGCTGTGATCGTGATCGCGGCATCCTGGCTCGTGCTCGATCTGAATAGCGGCGAGCAGGTTTCCAACGCGCACTTGTGCATCGCCGTCGGCGGCGGAATCGGTTTTCTGATGCTGATGAATACCTGGGGCGTGGTGTGGCGCGTGCAGAAGCGCCTGATTGCCTGGACGCGCGCGAGCGTCGAGCAGGGCACCCCGATGCCGCCCGAAGCAGAACGACTGGCGCGTTGGGGATTCCTCGCCTCGCGCGTCGGCTTCTGGCTTTCCTTCCCCATGCTCTTCTTCATGGGCGCGGCGGAGCACTATCCTTTCTTGAGCAGCGTTGGCCGGTAATGTTGCCGATGAACGTGCAATGTACCCATTCGTTAGCGTGACGCGTCCTTACTAGCAGCACACTGGAGACCGCCATGAACTCACGCTCCCGGTCTGTCCCTCCCACGTCACGCATCACGCTCGGCGCTGCAACGATCAGCGCCCTAGCCGCCGCTTTGCTGATTGCCGTGCCGGCTCTTGCGTATCAGTACCCGCTCTCGACCACCGACATTCGCAGCGCCTACATGCTCGGTAATCGCAATGACGATGTTACGACCGATTTTCTCGCGCAGTACAGGCGCGAACTGCCCATGCCTGAAAGTGGCCCGCACGTAGCCACGATCAGTGTGGAGACGCCCTACACGCAAGTCGTGGCGTTGGGCGAGCTCGCTCTGAACCCCGATGTGCAGCAGGCTGAACAGGATTTTGCCGAGAAACGGTTTCCGTTCTTTTTGCGCGTCGGCGTTGACCTGACTGACACGTATCCTGGGCCGCCGCCGTGGGATCCTACGGCACCTGGTCTGCCTTTGCCTAATTTCGAGCGCGACTTCGAAATCCAACTCCTACAGCATGACAAGGTGATCGAATCCGAATCGACGCAGGTCTATCTGCTGACCTCTGATGCGGTCTCGAACATCTACCAAATTTCTGGCGCGATCATCGAATTGCGATTTGATGCGGACAAGATCGATCCTGATGATGAAGCGACGGTGAGGGTTCATACCCCTGATGATCAGGACGTCGAATCCACTTTCGATTTGGGCCACCTTAAGTAGGAGCCACTGCAAGTTCGTGTGTGGCTTCGGTTGCTTGAGACTGACCAATTAAAATGTTTGGTATCGTCCGACTCGAACGCCTTTGGATGGTTTCGCGCGTTGCGCGACGCCGATTCTTGCTTCTTTCTATCTGCTCTCTCGTGCTCGGTGTTATGGGCACCATGATGGCGCATCACCCGAACTTGTTTGACGCGAAGCAACAGCCGGTCACTGTGCGGATCGTTGAGGTTGTCGTAGCGATTCCGGCGATTATCGGCGGCCTCTGCATGTTCTTCGGGATGGCGTGGTATTGCCTTGAACTGGACACTTCGCGTTCGTTCGTGAGGGTACTTGTTGCATTTTCGATGCTTTGTACGGCGCCGTTTGGCCAGATCGTCTACTATTTTTTGGCGTACCGTCCTCAAACGGCGCGTGGGGAGGTCAAAATAATCTAGCGACTCTGCGTCTTAAGACCGCCAACGGAGCGTGACAGGGCCGGACATCGGATGGCGCATCGGCGCGCCGGTGCGCTGTGATTCTTGATAGGCGGCTTTGAGTTCGAAATACCAGCGCGCTTGCCGGTCGGCGTCGTCAATCAACATCATGCGGTCCTCATACTGCAATCCCAGCGCTTGTTTTTCAATCACCTCGGTATCCTGTCGGATGAAGCGCGGGCCGAACACATTGATGATGAACGAGACAATCGGAAACCACGGCAGAATATTCCACGCCGCGCAAAAATCCAAGCGGCAGAGGTCGCGGCGGATGGGCGTCACCGTCGTGCGGCTGGAAAGCCAGTAACGCCCGGCGCGAATTTGTTCGAAGCGCTGATTCGGCAGCACGAAGTCAATCATCGTGGTGGCCGGCTCGCCGGTTAGAAACTTCAAAATTTTGTACGGCGCGCTATTCGCCGAGGGCGCGTGTGGGCTCATGCGAAAACCGTTGGGAATCGGCTCAAACTTTTTTTCTTTTTCGCGAATGCTCCGGCGGCTGCGCCACCACCAGGCTTGGTGGACGAACGGCCCGTGCGCGGGATCCATCAGGCCGATGATGGCTTGATCCACACCGCAGGGCAGGTCGGCATAGAGATGCGCGATTTTGTAGCCCGCGCTGAACGTCGGCAATTCCGGCGGCGCTGGCGGCAATTCGGCAAGCCCGCGCCCTTCTGGATTGGTCATGTACGCCCATACGTAGCCGTCGCGCTCCTCGCAGGGAAAGCTGCCCGCGTAAATGCGGTCGCATTTGAGTTTCGAATCTTCGGTGAGCGAAGGAATCGCCTGGCATTGGCCGCTGTGCGCATCGAATTGCCAGCCGTGGTAGGCGCACTCCACGTTTTTGCCGTCGAATTGGCCGAAGGAAAGCGGGAAGGCGCGATGCGGGCAAACGTCGCGCAGCGCGAAGGGCTTGCCGGCGACGTCGCGGCCGAGCACCAGCGGCACATCGAGCAGCATCGCGCGCACTAGCTTGTCCCGCCGCACTTGTTCCGAGCGTAATGCGGGATACCAGAAGCCCCACAGCATGTCGCTCGAGCGCGCTCCTGCGCGCGAATCTCCGGAGTCACTCATTATCGTCGCCCATCGTAGTACACACCATTCCTAACGCAAAGGTCTTGGAAGCACACGCCGGGACGAGCCTGTGGCGGCGGCTAGTTGAAGTTGTAGCCAAATTCCCAGAGAAACTGGTGATTGCCGTTCGTTACGCCGGAGTTTCCAATCTGGTAGGCGGTGTACAGCGTGAGTTTTCCAGTGATTTTGAACACCGCACCTGGGTTCACGTAGCCGGTGGCTTGTCTTCCGGTGTACCACTCGGCTGCGAGCGTCACGCGATCGGTGATGCGCTGCTCAAACGTGAATTGGCCGCCGGCCCGGTTGGCGTTGGCGACCACGTTGCGCGTAAAGTCGTATCCGCCGAAGCCGATGCGCGTGCCGTGTTTCCACTCTTTGGCGAACGACGCATAGAAATAATTTCCGGCGCTGTAGCTGCGCTCGCGCACCGGAAAAAATAAATCGTCGCCGACGAAAAATGACCAGCCCGAACTATCGCTCTTCCACGGCCGCCATTTCACCGTGGGAGACATATCGAGTTGGCCCAGACTCGGCGAACTCAGCCCGTCGAAATTGAATCCAACCTCGATTTGGTGCCCAATGCCCACAACGACGCGCGGAGTGAACGTCGCGAATGGATCGACGGGCCGCACAGTGCCATCCAACTCGCCGTACACTTTGCCCTTGTCCAGGATATCGGCGCTAGGCACGTCGAAGACGGTCTCCTGCCCGTACGCCCGCGCCGCCGAAAAGACGAGCAGCAGAAGCACCAAGACTTTGAGAGGGCTGATTTTTGGTAGCCGGAACAAGGGCGCTCAGGATAACCCGACTCGATGTGTGTTGCGAACACTTGTGGTTCCACTGTCTTGTGCTTTCGCAACACTACCGCAAGTCGTTACGCCACAGCAGGGCCTCCTCAACTAAGATTTAAGATATGGCGCTGGCGACGAAAATGACAAGACGGCTGCTGCTTAGAATACTGATAATCGCCGCGCTAGCCGGTCCATTGATAGCATTTGTGAATTCAATTCTGTGGCTGCGTTCGGGAGTCAAATACCAGCCTCCAATCACTGAAGCCGAATCCAAGCGGCTGAGCGGACTCCCGCTGGCGGACGTGGAAGTACTCCTGAAGGCCAGGGAGGTGCGCATGACGCGCACGCAGGTGCTTGCTGAGTCCGTCGAGTATTCCTATTTCTGGAAGAATCTGGCAGAAAACAGTCTCGTGCCGAGTCTCGGAGTGTTCCTCGCATGTGTCTGTCTCGGCTTCTTGGAAAAACGAAGTGGCCATCGGATGAACTCTGGAAGCACATCGTCATTAACTGACGCCCAGCATGTCGGGACCGTTGTGTCCGTCAGCGAACTGAAGGATAAGCAAACCCGAATGGTTACGCTGTGCGTCGTCCTAGCGTTCGTACCCTGCATAATATCCGCAATTTACATCCAAGCGGATATTGCATTCTCCAGTTTGCTGAATCCGGTCGACCTTTCTGCGCTCCTCTGGCTTGGCATGACGTGCCTCCATTTTTGGCGCACTCGAACGAGAAGCGCTGCACTGTTATTCGCGCTGTTCCCAATCGCCTTCGTGGAACCTGCGCTGCTGGTCTTCCTTAAGTTCTCGGCTACCGTGCCCGGAAAATGACATTTTGGACGTCTAACCCATTACTGAGAAGTAGATCCCGTCCAAGCCCCGTTTGACTAGTCGCGGTTTTGCCGCTATTCTTATGCCAGTGACCACGGCAATGTTCGCCTCGTTCTATTAGCGATACCTCTCGACCCCATCCGGGGCCGCGCTTCCGCGTAGCTGCATCCGAATTTCCGATTTCCATTTTCTGCTTTTGCGAGGTATCGCCATGGCGAACATGACGCTGTTTGAAAAGCTCGAAAATATCGAGTCGAAGTATGAAGAATTGACGCAGCAACTTTCCTCGCCCGAAGTCCACAACGATTCGGCGCGTTTTCAGAAGCTCGCGAAGACGCACGCGGACATGGCCCAGATGGTTGCCAAGTATCGCGAGTGGAAGGAAATCGAAAAGGGTCTGCAAGGCACGCAGCAGCTCTTGATGGAAGCGGAAGACGCGGACATGAAGCAAATGGCGCACGATGAGGAGCGCGAACTAACAGCGCGGCGCGAAACCGTCGAGCGCGAGCTGAAGTATCTGATGCTGCCGAAAGATCCCAACGACGATAAGAACGTGATCGTCGAAATTCGTGCGGGCACCGGCGGCGATGAAGCTTCGCTCTTCGCCGGCGAACTTTTCCGCATGTACTCGCGCTACGCGGAAACGCAAGGCTGGAAAGTGGAAGTTCTGGAAAGCTCGCCGTCTTCGATTGGTGGAATGAAAGAAGTCGTCGCGGCGATCCAGGGCAACAAAGTTTATTCCAAGCTGAAATACGAAAGCGGTGTGCATCGCGTGCAGCGCGTCCCGGCCACCGAGCAGCAGGGACGCATCCATACTTCCGCCGCCACGGTTGCCGTGCTGCCCGAAGCCGATGAAATTGACATCAAGATCGAAGCCAAGGACCTGCGCATTGACACTTTCTGCTCGTCCGGCCCAGGCGGACAATCGGTGAACACCACGTATTCCGCGGTGCGCATCACGCACATCCCCAGCGGGCTGGTGGTCTCGCAGCAGGACGAAAAATCGCAGATCAAGAATCGCGCCAAGGCCATGCGCGTCTTGCGCGCGCGCCTTTACGAAATGGAGCAGGCCAAGCAGCACGAAGCCATCGCCGCCGAGCGCCGCGACCAGATCAAGACCGGCGACCGCTCGGAAAAAATCCGCACCTACAATTTTCCGCAGAATCGCGTGTCGGATCATCGCATCGGCTTGACGCTGCACCAGCTGGACCAAGTGATGGAAGGCAAACTCGGTCCGATCGTGGACGCGCTGTCGACGCATTTCGAGTCCGAGCGCCTGAAACAGGAATTGGTCGAGGCGTAAGGAGCGAGGAAGATTTGTGGGTCGTGGCTTTAGCCACGACAATAACAATTAAATTGCGATCCGGCTTCAGCCGCTGAAGTTCCGATTTTGCAGCTGCGACAGACATGTAATCTCGTCTCAACGTTTATCCTGCTGCCGCGAAGACCCGCGATACGGCGACCATCGTGCCAAATCAAATAGACATTCGAACCGCTTTGAAGGAAGGCATGTCGCGTTTGCGGGCGGCAGACACTCCCTCGCACACACTCGCCACCGAATTGCTTTTGATGCACGCGCTCGGCCGCGATCGCGCGTGGATGTATGCCCATGTGGAAGAGCCTCTCGCCGATGCTGAATCCGAAAAGTTCTTCGCGTTGATCGCGCGCCGCGCCGCCGGTGAGCCAACCCAATACCTGACCGGCAAGCAGGAATTCTGGGGCCTGGAATTCGAAGTGACGCCAGCGGTGCTGATCCCGCGCCCCGAAACCGAGCACGTGATGGAAGTCGCGCTCGCGCGCCTTGGCGAACGCGGGCTCAAAATTCACATGCATACCGGCGCGCCACGCGACAAATTGCGAGTAGCCGATGTCGGCACCGGCTCCGGATGCCTGGCCGTCGCGCTCGCGTGGGAACTCCCTCACGCAGATGTCTATGCCACAGATATTTCCGCGGCAGCTCTCGAAGTAGCGCAGCGCAATTCCGCGCGCCACAATGTCGCTGATCGCGTCCACTTCCTCCAGTGCGATCTAATGGACGCTCTGTTACAAGCCAAATCACAGGCCGTAGGGGCACGGCATGCCGTGCCCGCTGTCGGCGCCGTCGCGGCGTCCGCGATCAGCACGGCCGCGCCCGTTCCCGCGTCGCCTGAATTGCTCTTCGACGTAATCGTCAGCAACCCGCCGTACATTTCGCTCGAAGAGGCACCGCACCTGCAACGCGAAGTCCGCGACCACGAGCCGCACCAAGCCCTGTTCGGCGGCCGCACCGGTGTAGAAATTTACGGCCGGCTAATCGAACAAGCGCGCGATTTGCTGCGCGATCGCGGCATCCTCGTCATCGAACTGGGCCACGATTCCGCCGAATACGTCCGAGGCATTTTCGACGAGCAGTCCGGATGGAACAAAGTTGCAATCACCATGGATTTGGCGGGCATCCCGCGCGTTTTGGCCGCTGAACGCGCCCGCTAGGCCGCGCGAAACAATGATTTCCGTTTGCGGCTTCCGGTGATTTAAGCTCGATGCTGCGATGCCCAAGCTGGCGCAATTTCGCGCGAAGCACGACGCCCCGCTGGCCCCTGCCGCGGATTCCACCGCCGCGATCCTGCACACTGATATGGACGCGTTTTTCGTGTCCGTGGAGCTGCTCGAGCGTCCGGAATTGCGCGGCAAAGCGGTAATCGTCGGCGGGCAGAGCGACCAGCGCGGCGTAGTGACTTCTGCGAGCTACGAAGCGCGCAAATTCGGCGTGCATTCGGCGATGGCTCTGCGCACCGCTGCGAAATTGTGCCCGCACGCCGTTTTTCTGGACAATCGCCACGAACTCTATAGCCAATGGAGCGACCGCGTCTCCGAAATTCTCGGGAAATTCTCGCCGATCGTGGAGATGGCCTCGATTGACGAAGCCTATCTCGATCTCGCCGGAACTGAGCGCCTGCACGGCCCGGCGCTGGCCGCTGCGCACAAGCTGTTGCAAGAGATTACCGCTTCGACCGGCTTGCCCTGCTCCGGCGGGCTCGGCGCCACGCGCCTGGTGGCGAAAATCGCGAGTGAACAAGCCAAGCCCCGCGGACTTGTCTGGGTGCCGGCGGGAAGCGAAGAGGCGTTTCTTGCGCCGCTCGCGGTGCGACGCGTTCCGGGAATCGGCAAGGTCACGGATGCGGCGCTGCAAGCACTGGGGATCGAAACCATCGCGCAGTTGCAAGCTGTTCCGCTCGAGCGACTCGAAGAAACATTCGGCCAATGGGGCACGGCGCTTTTCCGCAAAGCGCGCGGAATCGACTCCTACGAATTTTTTGTAGACGCCGAGCCGAAGTCCATTTCGCACAATCAGACTTTCGGCGAAGACACGCGCGACCGCGACACTCTGGAATCCACGCTCAGCTATCTCTGCCAGAAGGCCTCGAAACGCATGCGCGATGCGAGCTTGCACGCTCGCACCGTCACGCTTACGTTGCGTTATGCGAATTTCACCACCATCACGCGCAGCCACACCCTCGCCGAGCCTTCCGACCTCGATACAGTATTTCTGCAGGCGGTTCGCGAACTTTTTCATCGCGCGTGGGACGGCAAAGCCATGCTGCGCCTCGTGGGCGTCGCGTTCACCTCGTTTTCTGCAGGCTCCGCGCAATTCGATCTGCTCGACCCGCAGCGCCGCGAAAAATTGGAACGTTTGGCGCAAGCGACCGACCGGCTGCGCGACCGCTTCGGCTTCTCCAAAGTGCAGTTTGGCGGCTCGCTTCCCGTTCGCGACGAGCGAAAATAGAGCAGTTGCGGAAATCGTGCGGAATGAGCCTCCCGCGACGCGCGAAAATCCGCAGCGGGGCGCCCGCCGCCCCTGTAATTTTTCGCGGCTTGCCCTATAATCTCGATTCTCATGGCCACTCCGCAAAATCCCGCGCAAACCGTAAAACAAACGAAGCGCGAGCGCGTCCGCGGCTTCTGGGAACGCGTCACCGATGGCCTTAAGCTCAATGAGCTGTGGGGCCAGTTCAGCTCCGAAGCACGGGAGAGCTACGGCCTTTATTCCAAGGACGTGGATTGGGAAACGATCGGCAGGGAAAAATCGAAATTCAAACGCGTGCTGCGCTCGGGTTGGGCGCTTTTTCAGGCGATGCTGATGAAGCTGTCGCCCGCGCGCCGCGTGCTGCTGCTGGCTGCGGTCATCCTTTTTGTGTTTAACCCCCAGGTGCGATTGAAAAATGGCACCGAGGTTGATTTGGGGCTTGCGTGGGTTGCCACCGTAATTCTATTCGTCCTGCTGGCTCTCGAACTGGGCGACCGCGTCACCATGAAGCGCGACCTTGAAATCGCGCGCGAAATTCAGCAATGGCTCGTGCCGAACGAGCCTCCGCAAATTCCTGGCGTGGAGATTGCTTTCGCGACGCGGCCGCAAAACACCGTCGCAGGCGACTATTACGACGCTTTCCTGCGGCCCACCCCCGACGCGGCTTCGACTCGGCCGGCGCTGTTGATCGTTGTCGCCGACGTTGCGGGCAAAAGTGTGCCGGCAGCGCTTTTGATGGCTACATTTCAATCGGGCCTGCGAGCGCTTTCGTCTACGCCGGCTTCACTCGACGAAATTGTGGCGGGACTCGATCGTTACGCGCGCGCGCACAGCCTCGAAGGCCGCCGCTTCACCACTGCCTTTCTGGCGGAGCTGGATACCGAGACGCGCGTGATGCATTACGTGAACGCGGGACACAACGATCCGATTCTGCGCCGCGCCACGGGGCAAATCGAACGGCTTACCACCGGAGGCCCGCCCTTCGGTATTCCGCAGCTTACCGATGCGGAGATCACCTATGCGTCCGGAAGCGTGCAGCTTCAACCCGGCGATCTGCTTTTTATCTTTACCGATGGCGTCGCGGAGGCGGTCAACGAAAAAGGCGAAGAATTCGGTGAAGCACGCATTATGCCGGCCATCACTTCGATGTCGAGCGGCACTGCGGCCGCGATTCTGAATCGCGTAATGGGCGACGTGAACACCTTTGTGGGTTTTGCGCGCCAGCATGACGACATCACCGCGCTGGTCCTGCGAATCACGGCGTAACCGTTCCCGGGACTTGGTCACGTCGCTTGCCAACCGTGCCGCGCTGATTCCGAAACTACCCAGCCAACCCAGTTTTCCCGCATAATCGCGTTATGACTCCTCGCGAATTCGCGGAGCAAATCTGCAACACGCTACGAGCCGCAGGCTACCAGGCCTATCTGGTCGGCGGATGCGTGCGCGATATCCTGTTGCATCGCGAGCCTGCCGATTACGATGTCGCGACGAACGCGACCCCCGAGCGAGTCGAGCAGATTTTTCCGAATAGCCTGACCGTCGGCGCCCAGTATGGAGTTGTGGTGGTCACCACCGAAACGCACGAAGGCACGCGCGTGCAAGTGGAAGTCGCCACGTTTCGTTCGGACGTAGGCTATTCCGATGGGCGTCATCCGGACGCAGTGGTGTACGCCAAATCCGCGGAAGAGGACGTCCAGCGACGCGACTTCACGATCAACGGCTTGCTCCTGGATCCGCAGACCAACGAAGTTCTCGACTATGTCGGCGGGCGCGACGATTTGCGGGCCGGAATCATTCGCGCGATCGGCCACGCCGAAGAACGTTTCCGCGAAGACAAGCTCAGGATGCTTCGCGCCGTCCGCTTTGCCGCGCGCTTTGGCTACACCATCGAGCCCGGGACCCTTCGCGCAATTCAGAAACTCGCGCCGGAGGTCATGCAAGTCTCCGCGGAGCGCGTCCGCGACGAGCTAACCAAACTGCTCTCCGAAGGCGCTGCTCGTCGCGGATTCGAGCTCCTGGACGAAACGGGACTACTTCCGCAAGTGCTCCCCGAAATTTCGCGCATGAAGGGAGTCGAACAACCGCCGCAATTCCATCCTGAAGGCGACGTGTGGATTCACACTCGGATGATGCTGGAGGGGCTGAAGCCCGGATGTTCTCCCACTCTGGCCTGGGGCGTCTTGCTCCACGATGTCGGCAAACCACCAACCTTTACGCCTCCGACTGGGCCAAATGGGCGGATTCGCTTCGACCGGCACGTGGAAGTTGGCACGCGCATGGCGGAGGAGATCTGCGGGCGGCTGCGCTTTTCCAACGCGGATACCGAGCAGGTCGCCGCACTGGTCGCAAACCACCTGCGCTTCAAGGACGTCCCACAGATGAAGCCGGCGACGCTAAAGCGCTTTGCCCGTCTGGATCGCTTTGACGAGCACCTCGAGCTGCACCGCCTCGATTGCATGTCAAGCCACCGCAACTTGGAAAACTACGAATTCATGCGCCGCTTTCTGGCGGAGACGCCCCCCGAGGAGGTACACCCTGCGCGCCTGCTGACCGGGGATGACCTTATTGGCCTAGGCCTGAAGCCAGGACCGAGATTCAAGGAAATCCTCGAAACAGCGGAAGACGCCCAACTCGATGGAAAAATCGCCACGCACGACGAAGCGGTGCGGTGGGCCAAGGAACATATCGGCGCGTAACACAAGCATTACTAATAACATAAGCGACGAAGAAGCATGAACCCTGGGAGCTTATTCAGGCGTCTAACTCTCGCTCACATACGTTAGTCTTTCGTTGTCAGGTTTTGTGCTATAATCACGCGTAACTCGCCGCAATCTTTTTCATCAATCCTTGCATCTAACCTTGACAGCCAGCCGATTACCTGGCTGTAGGCGTTGTGGGGTCTTAACGGCTAGGGGGACAAAGTGACTAAATCAAACAGAGTAATACCGCCGGAACTTCCCATCCTTCCAGTCCGCGATACGGTGTTGTTTCCGGGAGCGGTGATGCCGCTGCCGGTGGGCCGCGAGAGTTCGCTGGCCCTGCTGAATTCGCTGGAAGGCACGGAAAAGATTCTGGGTGTGGTGGCGCAGCTCGATCCACGGATCGAAGCGCCGACGGGAACCGACCTGCACAGCGTCGGCACTCTCGCGAAAGTCCACAAAATGGTGCGCATGCCCAACGGAAACGTGGTTGCGTTCCTCGAGGGTATCGAACGAATCCGCGTGATGGAAGTTCTGGGTTTCAAACCCTTCCTGAAGGCGCGCGTGGAAGCGCAGCCCGACCTGGAAGACAATCGCGACGCGGAGTTGACGGCGCTCGAGCGCAACGTTCAAGAGTTGTTCCGCGAAGTCGTGGCGCGTTCGCCGCAGCTTTCCGACGATTTGCAAACTGAAGTGATGGGCATCGAATCGCCGGGCCGCCTGGCGGACTTCGTCGCATCCACGCTTCCTTCGCTGAGCACGATGATCCGGCAAGAACAGCTGGAAACTTTCAGCGTGCGCAAGCGCCTGGAAGCTTTGATCAGCGAACTAACCAAAGAGCGCGAAGTTCTGGACCTGCGCAACAAGATCCACGACCAAGTCCAGGAGCAGGTGAACCAGAGCCAACGTGAATTCCTGCTGCGCGAACAGATGAAGGCAATTCAAAAGGAACTCGGCGAATCCGATGATGGACAAGCGGAAATCGAAGAGCTGCGCAAGAAAGTGGAAGAATCCGGCATGTCCGCGGAAGCCAAGAAGGAATGCGATCGCGAGCTGAAGCGGCTTGCGAAGATGACTCCTGCTTCGGCGGAATATATGGTCGCGCGCACGTACCTGGAATGGATGACTTCGTTGCCGTGGAACAAAACTTCCGGAACCGAAGACATAGACATTCCCAAGGCGCAGGCCATTCTGGACGAAGACCACTACGACTTGGTGAAGATCAAGAATCGCATTCTCGATTACCTGGCCGTCAAGAAACTGCAGCCGGGTATGAAGGGACCGATCCTGTGCTTCATCGGGCCTCCAGGCGTGGGCAAGACTTCGCTTGGCAAATCCATCGCGCGAGCGCTGGGCCGCAAGTTCGTCCGCATCTCGCTGGGCGGTATGCACGACGAAGCGGAAATCCGCGGACATCGCCGCACGTACATTGGCGCATTGCCGGGCCAGATCATTCAGGGAATTCGCCGCGCTGAGACTATGGACCCCGTCCTGATGCTGGACGAGGTGGACAAACTCGGCCGCGACTTCCGGGGCGATCCGTCGGCGGCGTTGATGGAAGTGCTCGACCCGGAGCAAAACGCTACGTTCCGGGACCACTATCTCGATGTGCCCTTCGATCTCTCGAAGGTGCTCTTCATCGCGACGGCAAATTGGCTCGATCCGATTCCAGAGCCGTTGCGCGACCGCATGGAGATCATCGAACTTTCCGGTTACACGGAAGAAGAGAAGGTCCACATCGCGAAAATGTTCCTGATCGCCAGACAAGCCAAGGAAAACGGCCTGGCGCTCGGCGAGCAAATTGAATTCACCGACGAAGCTCTGCACGAACTCATTCGCCACTACACCCGTGAAGCGGGCGTGCGCAACCTCGAACGCGAGATTGGCACCCTGGTTCGCAAGCAAGCGCGGCGCCTGGCAGAAGGGAAGACGGACAAACTCGTAGTCACTCCCGAAGTGATTCGCGAAGTGCTGGGCATTCAGAAGGTGCATCAGGAGAAGGAAGTCGAAGAGCGCGTCCAGAAGCCGGGCGTTTCAGTCGGCCTGGTTTGGACTCCGGTCGGCGGCGACATCGTCTTCATCGAAGCGAGCAAAATGCGCGGCGGGAAGACGTTCACGATGACCGGCCATCTGGGCGACGTGATGCAGGAATCCATGCGGGCCGCGCTCACATGGGTCCGTGCTAATTCCGAGCGTTACGGCATTGACCCGGACTTCTTCCGCAAGCAGGACGTGCACATTCACGTGCCGTCCGGCGCGGTACCGAAGGACGGTCCTTCCGCCGGCGTCGCAATGGTGACGGCGCTGGT
The DNA here is from genome assembly GCA_963740695.1 of uncultured Acidobacteriota bacterium. Taxonomy (GTDB): domain Bacteria; phylum Acidobacteriota; class Terriglobia; order Acidiferrales; family UBA7541; genus Palsa-295. The sequence continues at coordinate 65,540 of CAVUFU010000010.1, read as the reverse complement.
CAGTTTGCTGACCGGCAGGCCGATTCGCCCGCGCGTCGCGATGACGGGAGAAATTTCGCTCTCCGGCATCGTGTTGCCGGTGGGTGGAATCAAGGAAAAGGTGCTGGGCGCGAAGCGAGCGGGAATTCAGGAAGTCATCCTTCCCTCGGAGAATGAGCCGAACGTGAAAGAAGACTTGCCCGAAGAGATGCTCGACGGAATGAAAGTGCACTTCGTGCGTACCGCCGAACAAGCTCTCGAAATTGCCCTCGGCAAATTCGAGAAGGCGGTTCGGCCGGTGCCGGGCGGCCCGCGCGGCGAAGATCGTCCGCCGGTCGTCGGCCCGATTCACTAAAACCACAGTCAGGATAGAGACAGCCACGAAGGCCCGGGATTATTCCCGGGCCTTTTCTTTTTAGCGCACACGCCGCGTTTCCCGTTGCAGCAGAAGGCGCAATCGCGTACAGCTAGAAAGTCTCCGATGCCCTATCGTCCCAGAGAATTGGCGGTGCGAGCGCGCGAAGCCGCCACGCTGCTGCTCAATACGCTCGACCACGAAGAGATGGTCCAGCGTTTTCTAGATATGTACGCGGCGGAAAATCGGCGCCCGGGGCGAGCCGACCAGCCCGCACACTACCGCGAACAACTCGAGACGATCCGCCGCGAAGCGTTGCTCGCGATGGTGCTGCGCACCGAAGCGGCATTGCCCACGCGCCTGAAAGTCCACGTCACCGTGCGTGAGACCAAGCGGCGTGTGAAACCAAAAAAGGGGAAAAAATCCGCGAAGCGAAAGCGCGAGACGCGTAAACGCGCAAGCAAACCGGGCCTGGACCTGGCGATTCCGTTGCTCGACCTCTTTCGCGAGGAATTTTTTGTTGCGCTCGGCCAAGCACTGCGCTGGAGCAACGAAGACGCGCAGGAGTTCTGGCACGACCTTGAGCTATACGAAAACCTCACCGCGCACGACGCGCGCCGCCAGCAAGGCCGCAGCGGCCGTGCCATCACTTCCGGTCCCTTTGTGGACCGCACTGCGCTGCTGCTCGACCCATCTTTGATGGAGCAAGCGCGCCGCGCCGCCGGTAAATTTCAAATGGAATTGAACGCCGCCGCCGACCGCGTGCTGCGCCGCACGTTCTTGCAGCGACGTGCCAATTAAACCTCGCGCAACGGACATCTGAGCGCTACGGCCGGGCCTTGAGAACGGTATTGAATGGCGTTTGCGTCGCACGCCGCACTCGCATGAACCCGGGCGCCCGCTGCGCGGCGGCGGAAATTGAAGAACCTCCAAGCTCTGTGTGAGCCGGAGGCATTCCTGAAATTGTGTCGAGTATGTCTTTGCGTGATAGGACAAGTCAAGCGCCGAAGCTTATGCCACTCTGGTTGCGTTTTTGCTATTCTCGCGCCGGTGCTGATAATTTTTTACATTCTGGTGATGGCGCAGATCGCCTTCGGGGTCTACTCCCTGTGGGATGGTCTCTCGTGGTTTCGGCTGGTGCGGCAGCGCCTGGCATCGCACGCGGGATTTTATGCGCCAACCACTGCGCTCATCTGTCCCTGCAAAGGCAATGAACGCGGCCTGGAAGAAAATCTCCTCGCGCTCACTCGTTTCGATTACCCCAACTACGAAATCTACTTCGCGCTTGCGACGAGCCTGGACCCCGCGCTGAAAGTGATCGAGCGCGTCAAAGCCGCCAGCCAGCGTCCCGTGCACATCGTCATTGCCGGTCCGCCGTCCGATACCAGCGAAAAAGTTTACAACCTGCAACGTGCTGTGGAAGCGCTGCCGGCCGACAAATTCGAAATGCTCGTGTTTACGGATTCCGATGTGCGCTTGCCGCGCGGTTGGCTCACGAAGTTGATCGCCCCGCTGCAGGACGCGCGCATCGGCGCCACCACCGCGTATCGCTGGATCATCCCCAGCGGCTCGGGAATGGAAGCGGTGCCGAGCTGCTTCGCATCGGCCTGGAACGCGGCGATCGCCACCATGCTAGGTAAACCATCCGGAGATTTTTGCTGGGGCGGCGGCACGGCGATCCGGAAGAAAACTTTCGACGACGTGAATGTGCTGGAATCGTGGAAGGGCGCGGTGAGCGACGATTTCGCCATGACCTGGGCGCTCGAGCAAGCGAATATGCCCATTGTGTTTTGCCCCGAATGTCTCGCGGCCACGCTGCATCCCTGGATCGGCGCCGATCTGCTGGAATTCACGAACCGCCAAATTCTGATTACGCGCGTTTATTCGCCGAAGCGCTGGCAGCTGGGTGCGATCGTGCACTCGACTTACGTTGTGACGATTCTCTTCGCGGTTTACGTGATTCTGTACAGTATCGCGGACGTGGATCCCTGGGGCCAGCTCTTCCTGCTGCTGCTGGCGATCCCGCTCCTCGCCGCGATGAAGGGCGCGATGCGCACGATCGCGATCGGCGAAGCGATGCCGGAGTGGAGAGGTAAATTGCAGGAATGGAGCTGGGTGTATCCGGTGCTCGCGCCGGTGGCTCCGTTTCTATTTACCTGGAATTTCATCATGTCGCTGGTCACCAAATCAATTCGCTGGCGCGGGATTCGCTACGAGTTGGTGGGCCCCAACGTTACGCGCATCCTCAAGCGCTAGCCGGCCGTGCCGGCGCCGTGCTGGGCGGCGTCCCGAACGCCCGCTGGATCCGTCCCAAATAATAGCCTGTCGCGAAGCCCGCAGGAATCGTCAGCCACCACCCAACTTCCACAATTGCTTGTGCCGCCGCGACCGGATACACGGCTGCGGCATAATACGCTGGCGGAACATGCGACGCCGCGCTCCGACAGACAGCGGCGAGCACCACAACGAGCAGCGGCGCGAGAATTCCTCCGGCAATCGCCCAGTGCATCGGAGTCCTGCACTTCAACGCCACCATGATTCGGCGCAGCAGCAGACCGAAAAGTAGCGCCGTCGGCGCTCCAACCAAGTATCCGTAGAAGATAAACGCCAGGAATCCTTCGGCACCACCGCTCAAGATTTCCCGAGAGAAGCCCCAGAACTCGGCCGCGCACCACAACACCAGCACCATGAAAAAACAGCCCAGCGCCCAAGCCGCCAGGTAATAAATCAGGCTGCCGCGCCGCGTCATATCCGCCGCTGAATGTTGGGAAAATCAAGCCAGACTTTCACGCCGCAGAAATGCGAACCTTCGGTGCAAATCGGAGTCGAGATTCCAGCACGGAGATGGCATGGCGGACCGATGTAACGCGCGAGTTCGGGAAATACCACCCGCACTTGTTCCACTTCTTCGATGGAGGATTGGTAGATCTCTTCCTGCGCGTTGAAGCAGGTGCGCATGGTCCACTTGTGCAGCAGGTGCAGCAGCGAACCGGATTCGACCAGGCGTATCGCCTTCGCGTTGGGCAATAGATACAGCGCGAATTCGCGCGGCACACCGCGGTCGAGCAGTTCATTTTTTGCCGCCCACGCCTCTGCCATCGCTTGTCCGTAAATTTCCAGCGCGCGCGCATTGTCGCGAATCAGCATCGGCGTGACGTAATCCGGCGAGCGCGTATCCGCCAACGTCAGCAAGGGCCGCGACCCGGGAACCATGCGGTGACGTTGGTCCTGGCTGTCGGCGGTGTGGCTGATTTTTTTCGCAAACGTGAAATTGGCGTGATGCAGCGGACGCATCAGCGGCGCGTGCACGCCGATGTTCAATGTCTCGCGCCGGTACGGATTTCGCGCGGGATTGAGCATACGGTCGAGCGCTTCCGCGTCAGAGCACTGCGCGGAGGTGAAACCCACCACCGCGCGAAATGCATCCGCCATCACGCGTAGCGCGCCGGGCGAATAATCAACGAGCGTTGCAGTTTTACCCGCCAGCTTGCTGTCGAATTCGCGGGCAAATTCGTCGCCATCGTGAACCGGCTCGCTCCATTCGGGCAGCGAATCCATCGGTTCGTTGTCGAAGCGATCGAAGAATTGCGGGTCGGCGTCGCGCACGCGCGCCACCATCTCGCCGATCACCAGGCGCGCTTCGCTCGGCGTATCGCTCGCGGCCAGCATCCGGTACAGACGATGCAACACGATCCCGGAAACCGTGTGCACCATAGTGGTGAACGCAGCCACTGGAAGAACGTAACGCGCCACTTCAATTGCGCGTTTTTCCGATTGCCGCTGCACTTTTTGCACGCGTTTCGGGTGAGACATTGAGCTGACATGCCAGATATCCGCCAGGATTTCGTGCGCCGTCGGCTCTAGCACGCGCGTCAGTTCGCGATAGTGTTCCCAGGCTCGCGACACCGCGCGTTCGTAGATGGCTCGCTCCGCTGGCCCGAATGTGGCGCTCTCCGGCGGTACGTACGCCTGCGCGCGGTCCAAACGCACGTAACGTTGGCTCTGCTGCTCCGAATTATAAAAGGGATGCGCGTGCAGGAATGACCACACGAATTGCCGGCTGATATTCTCCAGGCCGAATTCGAAATGCGCATGCTGATAGACGGTGTGGTGCCCGCCAAAGAAAGTCGCTGAACCGATCATGACCCGCTGCTTGTCCGTGACTTCTTCCGGCGCGATCAGCCGCGGTGAATAGCAAGTCCGCGCCGCGGCGATCGCTGAATCAAACGCATGCGCGAAATGGTTGCGCAGCGTGACGCGCGGCGCGGCAGTTTCCACTTGCGAATCGGGCGACGAGCCGGGTGAAGGAGACAGTTGCGTGGCCATTTCCAAGCGGCATTGTACACCGGAGCGGAAGAGATTCGGCGCGGAGAGATACTCCAAAAGAAAAGCCCCGAGACTGCAAACCCGGGGCTTCTCGGAAACTCAACTGTCGCGCCGAACGGCGAACCGTTACTTTTTCATCGAAGCGGCTTTGTCGGCATATTTCTTCTGGAAGCGCTCGACACGGCCAGCGGTGTCAATCAGCTTCTGCTTTCCGGTGAAAAACGGGTGGCAGTTCGAGCAAATTTCCACGCGAATCATTTGCCCCTTGAAGGTCGAGCGCGTGTCAAACGTATTGCCGCAGGCGCAATGGACCTTCACAGCGTGGTAATCGGGATGGATTCCTTCTTTCATGGTGCTCCTCTTGGCCAGCCGGTCTGCGCGATAACCACAAGCAGCATCATCCGGTCGCGTCGCTAGGCTAGCGGGAAACCCCGATTATATCGCAGCAGCGGCCGTAATTCAAAGCGAACGCGTCAAGACACAACGACTGCGTAGAGGTGCTCCAATTGCGCGGGGGTGCTACGAAACGAAGGCGCAACCGACGCGCGCGCGGCCCGCACCAGCCGGCTGAGTATAAGCTTTACGCAGCACGACGCGTACAGGAGGGAGAATCGGCACATGCAGAACCGCGTTGAATTGATTGGGAATCTCTTCGGCTTTCTCCAGCAGCAGCGCTACTCCGCCGTAGCTTAAGTCCATCACGGTCGCCGTCTTTTGATTAACATCCGTAAGAATTGCGTATGCCTTGGTACCGGCGAGAGATACGCGTTCCCATTTGCGGGCTTCAGGGTGAGCCGCCGGTGGCCGAATTTCGGTCGGAGGATCTTGTGGTACGGAAACGCCTCGCTGCGGAACTGATGGCGTAGTCGAGGCGGTGCCTGTTGATTTTGGCGCGGAAACCTCGCGCGCTGGCTGCGCGGCAGCCGATGGGGACTCGCGCGACGCACGCGGCTCGAGCGGGATCACCCGCGGTGCAGCGCGCGTTGAGTTTTTCAGTTGATAGAGTCGTTGGTCCGCCAGGCCTAGCAGCGCGCCCTTTTGATCTCCGTCTTGTGGATGCACCGCAACGCCGAAATCCAGCGTTACGTCCACCTCCATTTTCAATGGGTGAATATCGGTTTCGTATTGCGTGCGCACGCGGCGGCACAGCGTAATCGCCTGTTCGGGATCCGTTTGCGGCAGCAGCAGAGCAAATTCATCGCCGCCGATGCGAAACGCGAAGTCGGACGCGCGCAAGGTCTTGCGCAACGTAGCCGCGGCGAGCTGCAGCGCTTGGTCGCCCTGCAAATGTCCGTGCCGGTCGTTTATTTCTTTCAGCTTGTGCAGGTCTAAAATAACAACGGCCAGTTGTTGCCCGTAGCGTTTCGCGCGATTCAATTCCTTATCGAGATATTCGTCGAAGAGCCGCCGGTTGTAGAGGCCCGTGAGCGCATCCGTCGCAGCGTTCACCTGCAGTTTCTTGAAGTCGTCGTACTCCATCAAAATGGGAACGCGCAGGAATTTCGTGGAAGCCAGCACGTCCACCATCGCCGTTTTCAACGAAACGCGCTGTCCCAGATTTTCCGCGAGCTCGCGTCGGCGCACGAGTATGCGTTCCCAATACTCAGTGCTTTGCGCATCGGTAAGATCAATTTGCGCGATGGTGCGGAAGAATTGCCGCAGAAACTGTCCTCGAACCGAATCGTCCAGACCGTCCAAAGTCTCCACCAGGAGATCCAGGAAGGAGTCTTCGGCCGAGGGCTGCGGCTGTGAAACGTCGCCGGACTCAGGCATCTATGGGTTCCGCAATAGTTTTATTGTTCCCTGTAAACAGGGACACTGCGGGGGCAGTAAAGTACTAGCACGAGACAGTCCAATCTCAAACAAGAAAGCGGCTGCCCATGTATGCTGCAACAGGTTGCCAGGAGTGGGCTTACGCCTCAGGGCGGGGGCAAGAACGACGAACGTAGTTCGGAACACGCACGCTCGTTACAAAGGGTTTCACATTTCGCCTAGACCGGTGCCCTGAAGGTCTTCCAACGGAGGAAAAACTTTATCCAATCGGCTTGAGAAACTCGACTCCAACCAGGTAAACGTCCCCCGCTTCCTGCTGGCGGCGAACCTTCGCCTGGATCGGGGGCATACCGGCGGGGACCAATGCGGATGACGTAATCGATGGAGCGGGGATCGTCAGGGTGACGACATCATTTACCGCCAGCCGACGAGGACATGTAATGAAGGCACCTAACCCGCTGATATCCAGTGTCTTAGCTAGCTCCAGGAATTGTTCGCCCTGGGCGTCTTTGCCACGCACAAAAAGCGGTACCTGTAGCCGAATCCGTTGGAATCTTCGGCGCTCGTCGGAGAGTCGATCCATCGCCACGCGCTGGTGTTGTAAGACACTTTCTCTGAGCGCCATCGGTACCCCAGTTTTAGTACTCCCACCTGATGGCAATTTGAGGGCAAGTTCAACACGCAACTCGCATTACAGCAAACCCATTACTGCCAGTCGGTTAGAGTGTACTCCATCCGACACGCAGCTATGACCGCGAGTCGACTGCGCAATTTAACTCCCTAACATTTCCAACATTGTGCAAACTAGGACGCATTTACCATTGACACATCTTGGCAGCTTTGCGAGCATGGATTTCCTTGAACTCATCCCCATCTGTGCCAGCCCGGGCTTGCAACTGGTGTGTTTTAGATGCTGTTTGCGGGATTTAGGAGCGCCGTTTGCCAAATAGCGCGGCAGTAGACCAGCAGGCCAATAACCAGCAGGTTTTTCAGCTCGTCGCGAGCCTGCTCGATGCCTTCGACCGGCCGCTGCTCGTTAGCGACAGGCTGGGGAAGGTCTTGTTCACGAATTTTCACGCGCAGGACCGGATCAATAATCAAGGCCTCGGCTCGAAGCCCGATCTGAATCTGTTCGTGGACATTTTGTCCATCGACCGCAAAGACGTCCTCAAGCAACTCGAAGCTGGGCGGCAGGAGCTCACCGTCGCGATTGATTTCGGCGTCGAAAAGCAGCAAGCCCGCGTTCGCTGGCTGCCGGAACCGGATTGGCTCGTCGCTTACTTGGAACCTGCGCCCGCCGAAGCCTCCGCCGACGAAGCTGAAATGAGGCAGACGGTCCAGGAGTTGATGCAGGAACGCGAGATCACCTACCGCAATTTGCTCGCCGCCTACCTGCGATTGCAGGAAGTGAACCGGCAGAAGACGGTATTTCTGGCTTCCGCGGCGCATGAATTAAAAACGCCGCTAGCCGTGATGAAGGGGTATTACGACCTCTTGCTCACCGGCTCGCTCGGCAAACTGGATGACCGCCAGCGCGAAATTTTGCTCGAGTCGAAAGAAAGCTGCGATCGCCTGGTCCGTCTCGTCTCGATGTTCCTGAATTATTCGGCTCTGGAAAGCGGCAAATTAGTCCTGCAGCTTCGCGAAAACGATTTGCGCGATTGCGTCAAGGATATCACCTGCCGTTGGCAAGATGCCTTCCAACGAGCGAAGGTCCGCCTCGACGTCAAGATTCACCCTGAATTGACGCCATTCAAGTTTGATTACCAGAAAGTGCAGCAGTGCATCGCCAATTTCATAGACAATGCGTTGAAGCACACGCCCACGGACGGTTGCGTCACATTGGTCGCCGAGCCCCATTTCTGGGAACGGCGTGTCTCCGAGGCGGCGCCCTCGGCCGATCGCCGGCGCGGTCGCGGCGTTCGCCCCAATAGCGTGCTGGTTTCGGTCTCGGACACCGGCAGCGGCATCGCCGCCGAATTTCACCAGGAAATCTTCGAGGAATTTGTGCGTGTGGATCCCTCCTCATCGGGGATGGGTCTAGGACTGGCGATCACCAAGCGCCTGATCCAGGCGCATCGCGGCAAAGTTTGGGTGGATAGCGTCGTCGGAAGCGGCAGTGCTTTTTCTTTCCTTTTGCCGATCAACGTCGAATAATCACCGAATCTATCGGAGCTGCTGCGCGGCTCTCTAGGAAGAAAGATGGCAGACAAAGAAAAAATTCTGGTCGTAGATGACGAACCGAGCATTCGAAAGTATCTCCAGACGCTGTTGGAAGTGGACGGCTTCGATGTCGAAACGGTGTCCAACGGTAAGGACGCGCTCGAGCGCATCGGTTCGGGCGAGCGCCCGGATTTCGTCATTCTGGATGTGCTGATGCCGGAGATGGATGGCCTCGAGACGTTGCGTCAATTGATGCAGGTGGACCGCAGCATCAACGTCATCATGCTTTCCTGCTCGAACGAAGTCACCACGGTGGTCGAAGCGATTCGCATCGGCGCGCTCGATTACCTCACCAAGCCGTTCGAGAAGCCGGAACTCGACGCCGCGTTTCTAAAGTGCCGCCAGAAACAGCAGCTGCGCTCTGAAAATAAATCGCTGCGCGAATATTGCGAAGCGCTCACCGAAGATCTCTCTTTCCTCGCCGCCAGCCCGCAGATGCTCAAGATTCGCCAGCAGATTCTGCAAATCGCTCCGGTGGACGTGCCCGTATTCATCAGCGGTGAAAGCGGAGTAGGCAAGGAAGTGGTGGCGCGCATGATCCATCTGCGTTCCACGCGACGCGTGCAGCCCTTCATAAAAGTGAATTGCGCCGCGCTCCCGGGCGAATTGCTGGAATCCGAATTGTTTGGCTATGAGCAGGGCGCATTCACCGGCGCGGTCCGCGCCAAGCCCGGCAAATTCGAGATGGCCAATAAGGGCACGATTTTCCTCGACGAAATCGCGGAAATGAGTCCGCACCTGCAGGCCAAGCTGCTACACGTCCTGCAAGACGGCCAGTTTTCGCGCTTGGGCGCGCGCGCCGTCGTCAATGTAGACGTCCGTGTGCTCGCCGCCACCAATATGGATGTGAAAGACGCCATGCGCACCGGGCGCTTCCGCGAAGATCTCTACTACCGGCTCAACGTGCTCTCGATTCACATTCCGCCACTGCGTGAACGCACCACCGAAATTCCTCTGCTCTTCAGCCATTTTCTCGCGAAGTACAGCGAGAAATATGGGAAGCCCGCTCCGGATCCTTCGAAGCATCTTCTCGAAGCAGCGCTGCGTTATCCCTGGCCCGGCAATTTGCGCGAGCTTGAAAATTTCGTCAAACGCTATGTGATTCTCGAAGACGACGAAGGCAGTTTCCGCGAACTGCTGGAAATGACGGGACAGCAGCATCGCACCGCTCCGCGCGAAGAAGCCGCGCCGCCCAAAGAACAGGGCCTCAAAGCCTTGGTGCGCGGCCTGAAAGATGAAGCGGAAATGGAAGCGATCGCCGACGCGCTCGAAAAAACGAATTGGTGCCGCAAGGATGCGGCCCGCATGTTGGGCATCAGCTACAAGGCGTTGCTATATAAAATGCGCCAATTCAATTTGGATTCCGGACGTGGTGCGCGTTCTGCTGCCGCGCGAGCCGCCAGAGAAGCTGTGGCGAAGGAAGCTACCGCGAAGGAAGCGGAAGCCAAAGACGCCGCCTTGAAGGAATCCGCGCCAGCGATTCGCGGCTCCTAACCCAAAGTCTTCGGCATCGCGAACGAAACCGCAATACTGAAACGGGCGAAGAAGCTCGCATCCGTGCGAGCGCCCTCGCACGAAACATCAAGAAATCGTAAAGAAAACCTAAATCGTACTAGTCCTACGGCTGTTGCAAAGAGTTGCATATCTAGAGCACATTCAGCGAAATAGCACTACCCTTCTATCCCAGCTTGGTCTAGTATTCGCTCCGAAATGGGGGCTCCCGCAAGACCACCTGCGGGAACGTCTGGCTCTAGCCTCCCGGCCGATTTCTCGACGCAATGCTTGTCGCTGTTTTCAAAGGGTTTGCTACCTGTGTCCGGTAATGCTGCGGACAGGCTTGGGGAAAGCAGTATCGTTCGACGCAATCGGCAGCACGCTGCAGAGTCCGTAGTCTTTGGAAGAGGGATTGCTACTCTGACTGACGGGGACGTGTTGCACTTCAATCTTTCCATGGAGGAGCAGTGGGGATGACGGAGCGTCGCTTGGCACGCCGGTATGATCTGTCGCTACCGGTAAACGTCCGCCTGCCGATCACCAGAGAACCGGGTACGCACAACGGTCAAACCCGGGACATCTCGACGCGCGGCGTTTACTTCACCATGCAGAAAGATTTGGCTCCCGGCACAGAAGTTGACTTCACGCTCACATTGCCGGCGGAAATTACCCGCGGTACCGAAGTGTTTGTCCGCGCGCACGGCCGTGTGGTTCGCGTGGATAAGCAGGAAGAAGACACGCCGGAAACGATTGGTGTCGCGGCCGTAATCGAACGCTACGATATTATTCGCGGCGAAGCTTCGCAGATTTAGACTTTTCTTTCGTTCGTTAAGGATCATTTTTCCGCAGTCGCCTGCTGCGGCACTTCACTTCGCGCATTCTCTCCTCGCCCGCTGATGTGTGCGCTCTCGCTTAGTACAATCATATTTATCGCCGTGCCGATGCCGCTCCGTCACGCAAAATCCGTTGCATTTGCCCGCTAAACCGTCCTACCATTCGCTCAGTTCACCAACAAGGAGGGTCCGATGAGAGTTGCGGACCTGATTAGCGGCCGCCGCGAAGTTTATTTCGTTACCGACGACGTCACCGTATATGACGCGGCGCGCTACCTGCGCGAGAAGCAGATTCGCGCCGCGGGTGTGTGCGACCGCCAGGGAGTCCTCCTGGGCGTCGTGTCGCAAAGCGACGTTTCCGACAAAGTGGCCGCCGAAAATAAATGCCCCGCGTGGATGCACGTTTCCGAAATCATGACGACGCAGATCATCAGCGCCACCCCGGATACTTCACTCGAAGATTGTCTGCGGCTTATGGAACAGCACAGCATTTACCACCTGGTGGTGCTCGATCACGAAAAGGGTTTTCGCGGGATGATTTCTGTCACTGACCTGCTGCAGCTGTTTGCATCCGATCAAAAAGCTCGCGCGGACATGCTCGAGTCCTTGATTTTTCCGCAGCGCTAACTACATATTTTCCGCTCAGCGGCGCACTATTATTCACGCACGGGCCCATTTGTGCTCGATACGTCGATTGCGCAAGCGGCGCGTGCAAGAGGGGAAGTGAAACTCCCACTAGGAAGGTCAATTCCCGAAAGTGCCTAGGATTTTCTGACGAACGTACTACGTATCGCTCCCTCAGGGTCTCTCAGTACTAGGAAATCCGACGTGACACTCCTGCGTAACTTGCTCAAACAAAACGCATTGCAGGATATATGGATTTGCGACGCTTCCCGCCGCGGTACTATTCGCTCCAAATTGTTTGGCGTTGTGTGTGCAATACTTTTCACGGGGGCGCCCAAAAACGCCTCACTTCAGCAGACTGGAACTCAATGGCATCTGCAGCGGAAGCAAGAATCGCACCCTTGGCCCAGCCGGTTGAAGTACCTCCTCAGCACGTCTATTTTGGTCCGTCGGAGGCCATGCAAGCGGTTCGGCAGCGCGTCGAGCGCGCCGCCGGCCTGAATGTTCCCATTTTGGTTCTAGGTGAGAGTGGCACGGGCAAGGAAGTCCTCGCCCGCTTTATCCACGAGCGTTCTCCGTGGAGTCAGGGTCCCTTTGTTAAGGTAAATTGCCCCGCCATCCCCGGAACGCTTATCGAAAGCGAGCTCTTTGGATTCCAGAAGGGAGCCTTCACCGGCGCGCATGCCGCCAAGCCCGGACGCATCGAAATGGCGCAGGGCGGCACGCTGTTTCTCGACGAGATTGCCGAGATAGATTCCAGCCTGCAGGCCAAGTTGCTGCACGTTTTGCAGGACGGACATTTCACCCGCATCGGCGATCACGATGAAAAGCAGTTGGACGCCCGTGTGATCTGCGCCACCAATCGCCTGCTCCATCAGGAAATTGCCAGCGGCAGTTTTCGCGCTGACCTCTTCTATCGCATCAACGTGATCACCATCACCCTGCCTTCGCTGCGCGATCGCCGGGACGATATTCCGTATCTCGTCGAATATCTCCGCGAACAGTTCAATCGCCGCTTCCAGCGGGACGCTGCGCCGGTCTCCCGCGAATCGCTGCACTTGCTGCAGCAGCGCGACTGGCCGGGCAATATTCGCGAGCTGGAAAATTGCATGGCGCGTTACGTGATTTTGGGTTCGGAAGAGGCGTTTCACTCAGACCGCGATCGCGGCGCCGAAAAAAAGCCTCTCGCAATTTCCTACGAAATGAACGAAGAGGGCAACATTCCCCTGAAGCGTATCGCGCAGCAAGTGACTCGGCGCATGGAACACGACGTCATCCTGAAAGTCCTGCAAGCCAATCATTGGAATCGTCGCCGCACCGCCGAAATATTGAAAATCAGTTACCGCGCGCTCCTCTATAAAGTCCGCCAGGCTGGTCTGCCGGCTAAGCGTCCGCGCCGCAACGTACAATCCGAAAACGGGCTGCCGGAAAACTCGTAAAGCGAATAAATCGCGAATCATTGCCGTCATCAGTTTTGCCAAGCGGATCGCACGGTTTTGCCTGCAAGCTTGTCTCTTGGGCCCTGTTTTGAAGCGCGCAAGTACCCGTGTCTGGTATGAAATCACTCTTCCTATCGGTCTTGCCCCTGTGCGTTAATTCCGCTAGCCTTGACTACGATGGTAAAGGCCGCCACAAACTCAAAACTAAAAGTTTGCCTGCTTTCGCCCCACCCGATGGTGCTCGAGGAGTTTCGGCGCCTTTTGACCGACACCAGCTTCCAGCTCGTCGCCAAGCAGCTGGATTCCATGCTGGCGCCGGACTTGCGCAATCTGGAAGTGCCGCGCGCTTCGGTCTATGTGATTGACGCGCACGCTGCGCGGCAGGCCACCGGCGCGCTTCTTGGCAATATTTTGGACCACAACGCCGCCGCCCGGCTTTTGGTGGTCGGCGACAACCTCAAGGAAACCGATAGCTACACGCTCCTCCGGCAGGGCGTGAAGGGCATTCTGAATTACAAAGAAGCACGCGAACAGTTGCCTCGCGCGTTGCCTCTGGTAGCTTCAGGTGGCTTCTGGGTTCCCCGCGAAGTCCTCTCGCGCTTCGTGGATTCGATTCTTAGCACCACGCAAGGGCGCCGTTTGCGCGGTGATTCTCCGGCGGAACTCAGCCGCCGCGAGCAGGAAGTGCTCGCTGGACTGCTGGAAAATCTCGCAAATAAAGAAGTCGCCGACCGCCTGCACATTTCCGAACGCACCGTGAAATTCCACGTCTCGAATTTGCTGGCTAAATTTGGCGTTCGTCGCCGCGCCGACCTGATCTTGCTTTGTTACCAACGCCGCGGCGCCGGAGCATAACCACAGCTTCGCAAGGCCGCGTGCCGCGAACCTCCCCATTGAGTTCATCGCCACTTTCGCTGCTATAATTCTTCACTCAAGGCTTTCTTGCCCGGCTTTGAAATCCATTTTATGGCTACGTTTTCCCTCGAAAATTTTGGCTGCCGCGCCACGGAAGCAGACGCTGCTTCGCTGCGTCGCTCGCTGCGTGCCGATGGGCTCGAAATGCTCGATGATCACGCCACTGCCGATGTCGTGGTGCTGAACACCTGCACGGTCACGGCTGCGGCCGATTCGCAGGCCCGCGATGCCGTCCGGAAGATCCATCGCGCCAATCCCCGCGCTCGCATTGTTGTCACCGGCTGTTACGCCCAGCGCGCTCCTCAAGAAATCGCCGCGCTCGAAGGCGTCTCCTGGGTAATCGGCAATTCGCATCAGACCGAAATCCCACGAATCGTCAGAGATGGATTGCCGCGAACTAGCGCTACAGAGGGCTCGACAGCCGCCGCCGGTTCGAACGATAGACCCGGCCAGGATTTCATTCCTCTGGCCCTTCTCGATGGCGATCCGATGTCCCTGGCGCGCGGCCCGGCGAAAATCCTCACGGGCGACATTTTCGCGCAGACCACCGTACAGATTGCCCCCGTTGAAGGCGCCGAGGGTATTCCCGGAGATCGCACGCGCCCCATCCTGAAAATCCAAGATGGCTGCAACAACCGCTGCTCCTACTGCGTGATTCCCTTTGTTCGCGGACGCAGTCGCAGCCTGCCGCCGGACGTCGTGATCGCCGAAGTCCAACAGCTCGTTGCGGCCGGCGCGAAAGAAATCGTTCTCAGCGGCATCAATCTCGGCACGTATGGACGCGACCTCGCCCCGCGTGCGGATCTCGCGCAAGTGGTCCGGCGGATCCTCGACGAAACCGATTTGCAGCAATTGCGCTTCAGCTCCGTCGAGCCGCAAGACGTCACCGAAGATTTCGTCGCGCTCGTCGCGGCATCCCCGCGCATCGCACGACATTTCCACGTGCCACTACAATCCGGCTCGAACCGTATTCTGCGCGCCATGCACCGCTGGTATCGAGCGGAACATTACGCCGAACGCATTAAGCGGATTCGTGCCACTCTTCCGGACGCCGCCATCGGCGCGGACGTAATCGCCGGATTTCCCGGCGAATCGGATCATGACTTCCGCGGCACCTTCGAATTTATCGAGCGCCTCCCGTTCACGTACCTCCATGTTTTTGCGTTCTCCGCGCGGCCCGGAACCAAAGCCGCCGACCTTGGCGCCTCAATCCACCCGGCGGTCACGCGCGAGCGCACACGAGCCCTGCGCGCCCTCGGCCAACAGAAAGCCGCCGCCTTCCGCAATCTTCAATCCGGGAAGCTCGTCCGCGCGCTCACGCTAAAACGCGGCGGAGACACTTGGACCGAAGCGCTAACGGGAAATTATCTGAAGGTGCGCGTAGCAGGCCGCCACTCCGCGAATCTCTGGTGCGAAACGCAAATCGGCGGCGCAGAGGAAATTGCCGGAGCCACGCCGCAACCGGAGTTCAGCTCTCGAAAATAACTTCGGCGAGCGCCAGGTTCCCGCTGTGTGTGATCGTCAAGGAGATATTTTTCACGCCTAACCGCTCGGCGATCTGGCGCGCCACGCCTTCCAGATGTAACATCGGTTTTCCACTCGGCTCGCGCACGACTTCAATGTCACGCCACCGCACTCCCGTCCGCCACCCGGTCCCCAGCGCCTTCATCGCGGCTTCTTTGGCTGCGAAGCGCCCGGCGTAACGTTCGAATTTATGGCGATAACTCTCGCAGTAGGCGACTTCGCGAGGCGTGTACAAACGTTCCAGAATCGGCGCACCGTGCCGCGTCAGCGCCGCTTCGATCCGGTCAATCTCCGCGATGTCCAGTCCCAATCCGACGATCAAATGCGCTCCTGGCCACTGCGCGAACCGCGTTACAAAATCGAAGATTCGCGCCGCCGCGCGATTATACCTATAATTGAGATGCGCCGCGGTTGACGCGTCGCTCGAACTTCGTGGGGATGGCCATCACAACCACCAAAAGCAAGCCGCGGCGACGCAGCAGTGCGCCAGAAATAACCGCAATGCGCAACGCAACCTGGCGTTCGCGCCGCAGCAAGGGTGTGCAAGTTCTCGAGTCACCGGCATTGGCGCGCCCAAATTGGCTGGTGCACGGCTTCAGTACGCGCCTGGGTGGCACGAGTGAGTTCCCGACGCAGCAACAGCGCCGCGCGGCGAACATTGAAAAGGTTTTGAATCTCGGTTTCACTGATTGGGATTCGCGCGACCACGTCCTGGAAAATCGCAAGAAATTCTTCGCAGCGCTTGGCGCCGCCAGAATGCGCGTCGTCGGCCTGCGCCAGATTCATTCGGACATCATTCACGTCGTTGGAGCCGCCGACATCCCGCAAGGCGAGCAAGCCCCCAAAGGTGACGCGCTTGTCACCCGCGAACCTGGTGTATTGCTCGCCGTGCAAACCGCCGATTGCATCCCCATCCTGCTTGCCGACACAAAACACCGCGCCGTCGCCGCCATTCATTCCGGCTGGCGCGGCACCGCGCAGCGCATCGCGGAAAAAACTCTCGGCCGGATGCAAATGGAATTCGGCACGCGCCCGCAAGACATTGTCGCCGCGCTAGGCCCGGGAATTGGCGGCTGTTGCTACGAAGTGGGTCACGATGTAGTGAAGGAATTCGCCGCGAAGTTTCCCAATGCACGCGAATGGTTCGCGGGGCCCTTCGACGCTCTAGAGAATGGCGACAACGATTCCAACTGGCTCCCTTGGCTCACCATGCGGCCGCCCGGCCACGCGCCACCGCCGCCGCGCGTGCAGCTCAATTTGATCGCCGCGAACCGCGCAATCCTCGCCTCCGCAGGCGTCGCTCCGGACAAAATCCAATCCAGCGATCTTTGCACGTCCTGTCGCAGCGACCTGTTCTTCAGTTATCGCCGTGAACGAACCACCGGCCGCATGATGGCCGCCATCGGCATCCGCTGACGGCACAATTTGAATGGAGGAGCAACATTGGATCGGTGCCCATATTCGTATGGAGTGCGGGAGCGCGCTCCCGCTTTCTCTTAGGCGAGGCGCGCCTCGCCTGCGTTGATCGCGCCACGTCCTACGCTTCAAAAGCGGCGCGCGCCGCACTCCACATGATTTGCGCCGCTTCCAAATGTTTCGCCATCCAACATGATTGCCGGAGCTCGATCGCGAAAAAATCGCTCCTGTCGCGACGCGTCCGGAGGAACCAGTCTCAGACCGGCCCTCTGCTCCGGCGAGATGGACGGATCAAATCGCCGGCGAAATCTGGGCCAGCGACGCGGCTTCCGGCGCGGACGCTGACTCCAGTAGCGCCAGCTGCCCGCACGCAGCCATCACATCCTGCCCTCGCGAGTAGCGCACAAAAACGCGAATATCTTTATCCACCAGAATTCGCCGAAATTCCTCGATCCGCGCCGCGTCCGGCTTTTCGTAAGGCAGTTCCCCGGGATTCCACGGTATTAAATTCACCTTCGCGCGCAAATTCCCCAGCAATCGCGCCACCCGCCGCGCGTCTTCCGGCGCATCATTGAATCCGCCAAGCAGCACATACTCAAACGTCAAATGTTCCCAAGGCCGCAGCGGATAACGCGCGCACGCCTCCAGCAGCTTCTCGATCGGATACTTGCGATTGATCGGCATGATCTTGTCACGCTGCTCGTTCGACGATGCATTCAACGAAATTGCCAGCTTCGGACGCACTTTCTCTTGCGTCAGCCGCTCGATGCCGGGAATAATCCCGCTGGTCGAAAGCGTCGTATGTTTCGGCGTGATCGCCATCCCATTCGGATCGAGCAATATGCCCAGCGCGGCTATTACCGGCTCGTAATTCAGCAAGGGCTCGCCCTGGCCCATGAGCACCACGTTCGTCTGCGGTTTCAGCGATGCGCGATTCTCTTCCAGTGCGATCAGCACCTGCCCGATAATTTCCGCCGCCGTCAGGTTGCGAATCAATCCCAGCGTCGCCGTCAGGCAAAAATGGCAATCCACCGCGCAACCCGCCTGCGTCGAAATGCAAATCGTCTGGCGATTTTCCTCGGGCATGAAGACAGTCTCGATCGTTGCAGGCTTGCTCTTCGAAGGTTCGGCGCCCCGCGCCTCCAGCGCCAGCACGTAGCGCACCGTCCCGTCGGCCGACCGGTAACGCCGCACGATTTTCGGCAGCACGATACAAGCTTCGCGCCCCAGCCGCTCGCGCAAACTCGCCGGCAGATTCGTCATCGCGCCAATTTCAAACCGCCGCTCGGCATAAAGCGCGTGGTAAATTTGTGCGCCGCGGTAAGCAGGCTCGCCAAGCTCCTGCATCAACGCACGCAGTTCCGCGACCGATTGGCCCAGCAGGTTCACCACGCCGCCACCAGCACTCATTCGTTCTGGCCTGTCCGGATGCATCTTGCCATCATATTAACACGCGGCCCGCGCGCGATTTCTCGCTGCCAGTCCGCTCGCGCGGCGATATAATGGAACGTAACAAAATAGCGTTCAGAATAAACAGCAGGAGGCGCGCTGATGGCAACTCTTACGCCCGTGGATCACAAAACTCCGATGGAAGTGATGAACATCGACGAATGGGTGAAGCAGCTCTGCGCCATCCCCGAAAAAGAATTCACCATCCCGCGCGTTTTCGATTTTGCCGCGCGCAAAGCGATTGCTCCCGAAACGCTCGCGCCGTATCTTTTCTACGCCAAAAGCCATTACACCCGGAACCTGATCCACAAATGCGAGCTTTTTGAAATCCTCGCCATCTGTTGGGACATCGGCCAGGTCAGCCGCATCCACAATCACCGCGGACAAAATTGTTGGATGGTCACGCCCATCGGCCGCCTGCGCGTGCAAAATTTTCACGTGGAAAATCGTGATGCGGCCCACGGCAGCTGCAAATTAATCCCCTCGGATGCTTACGACATGGACGCGAAGCATCCCGGCGTGGTGCAGCCCGAAGAGCCGGTGCACCAGGTTCTGAATTTGCCCGAGTTCAACGAGCGCGCGACCAGCGTGCACATCTACTCGTATCCTTATTCGTCATGCGAAGTCTATTCGCTCGATAAAGGCGCCTACGCCGACGTCCCGCTGCACTATTCCAGCGAGTACGGAAAACTCGATCCCGATGAAAAGTTGATATAGCGTTCCCTGTGTTTCGCCTCGCGTCCTGCCAGCACTCAATAGAAACTTTTCTTCCGCGCATATGACATTTACTGCTGGGCCGTGCCACAATACCAAGATACATGCCAGACACGAATCATAAGGTGCAGCAACATGTGTTTCCCAACGGCCTCGTCGTCATCACCGAGCCGATGGAACACGTCCACTCCGTTTCCGTCGGAATCTGGCTGCGTTCCGGCTCGCGCTGCGAGCCTGCCGGCGTCAACGGCATTTCGCATTTCATCGAGCACATGGTCTTCAAGGGAACCGCACGGCGCACCGCGGAAGATATCGCCCGCGAAGTGGACAGCGTCGGCGGCATGCTCGACGCCTTCACCTCCAAGGAAATGGTCTGCTTCAATACCCGTGTCCTGGATGAACATCTTCCCAAAGCCTTCGACGTCCTCGCGGACATGGTTCTCGAACCGAAATTCGCCGAAGACGAAATTGACCGCGAAAAATCCGTCATCCTGGAAGAAATTCGCATGACCCAGGACAATCCCGAAGATCTCGTCCACGAACTCTTCACGCAGAATTTTTGGTCGCCGCACGCGCTCGGCAAACCTATCCTCGGAACTCCCGAAACAGTTTCCGCTTTCAACCGCGACACTTTGCGCGCGTGGTTTGCTCACCGCTATGCGCCGAATAATTTGGTCATCACCGCCGCCGGCCATCTGACGCACCAGCAGCTTGTAGATCTTGTCGCCGAGCGTTTCGCGAAACTCGCATCCACCGCCGCCGCCGAAGCCGAGCCCAAACCGCAAGCTGCCCCGCACGTCACGCTGCGCACCAAGCACGAACTCGAACAGGTGCACATCTGCATGGGCGTTCCCGCGTTGCCCATGACCGATCGCCGCCGCTTCGCTGTCGCGGTGCTAAACAACGTCCTCGGCGGTGGCATGTCTTCGCGTCTCTTCCAGAATATTCGCGAGCGCCAGGGCCTCGCCTACGCAATTTTCAGCGAACTGAACTCCTACCGCGATGCCGGAGCGCTCTCCGTCTATGCCGGCACCTCACTCGAAAACGCTTCGCAGCTGGTTCGTTCCGTGCTCGATGAATTCCGTAGCTTGCGCGACGAGCCGCTCAGCACCGAAGAGCTTCGCCGCGCCAAAGATCACTTGAAAGGCGCCACGCTGCTTTCTCTCGAAGGCAGCGGCCAGCGCATGAATAGCCTCGCCCGCTACCACATGTACTTCAACCGCCATTTCACCGCACAAGATCTGATCGCGCTGCTCGAAAGCGTCACCGTCGAAGACGTCCAGCAGCTCGCCCGCGAATTCTTTCAGCCCAACCGCATCGCCGCCTCCGTCGTAGGCAACCTCAACGGCTTCGAACTCACCCGCGAGCAGCTGGCTATTTGAAACGCTGTCGGACCTTCCCGTCGTAATAGATTGACACTTATTTCCTTATGGAATACCTTCGCCTCGAAAGACCGGGAGGCACGCGATGAGGTCACGCCAATATTTATCTGTGGGGATTTTGCTGGTCTGTCCACTCATTAGTCAGGCGCAAAGCGTCCAAGTGAACCAGCAGAACCGGACTATTGAAATCGCTGCGGACAGTTCGGTTCAAGTGACGGCCGACCGCGTGACGGTCACCGCCGGCTACCACAATTATGGTCCGACCCACGAGGCCGCCTACGCGGAAAATGCGCAGGTCGCTGCGCATTTATTGAAAGCGTGGAGGGATTCCGGCGTCGCACAGAAGGATATTTCCACAAGCGTGCTGAGTTCGCACGCTACTTCTGAAGATGATCTAAAGGATATGTCGCCCTCAGAACGAAAAGAGAAGCAGTATGAAGTGGACCAGTCTTGGAAGATCACTCAAACGATCGATGTTGCCGAAAAGCTTCTAGACATAGCCGTTGACGCCGGGGCCAACGAAGTTGGCGATCCAGAGTGGGATTTGGCTGACCCGGATGCGGCGGAAGCGCAAGCGTACGCATCGGCGCTTGAGAAAGCGCGCCTCGTCGCCGGTCAAATGGCCAAGTCATTTGGAGCTAAGATTGGAGCGCTTCTCTACGCAAGCAATGAATCGAGACCATCTCGGTTTGTAACCGTTAACGCTGAGGCGGCCACCGTTGTTTCCAGGAAGAATCAGGCTGGCAGACCTGACACCAAGTTGCTACCGCAGAAAATCGAGAAGACCGGCTACGTGCGCGCCATTTTTGCGCTCGAATGATCGTCTACGCTAGTGAACCTTGCGTGACTTCGTATTGACGCCAGCGCCGCACTTTGCCATCATCGTTTCCGGCGTGGCGTGCGCGCGAGTCACGGCGTAAACGCGGCACACGGGGGAAGCGCATCTCGTTTCGTGTATCCATTTTGGCGTCGGGCAGCACGGGCAATTGCACATTGCTCGAATCGGGGTGCACCACTCTCCTCATTGACGCCGGCATCGGCAAAAAAGAAATGTTGCGGCGGTTCGAAACTCTCGGCCGCGCGCGCCCCGAAAATGTAGACGGCATCCTCGTCACGCACGAGCACAGCGATCACACCACCGCTCTCGCTCAGCTAGCGCGGGATTGGAAATGTCCGGCTTACCTCACCGAGCCGACCCACCGCGAAATTCGCAAGATGTATGAAGATGGTCCCAAGACCAGAATCGAGCGCGTTAATTACATTCGTCCGGGAATTAAATTCATCATCGGCGATATCGAAATCACAGCGTTCACCATCCCGCACGACGCCGCCGATCCCGTCGGCTACGCCTTCTGCGCCAACGGCAAAAAAGTCGCCATCGTCACCGACCTCGGTTACATGCCGGAACTAGTCAAGCATCATCTGCGCGAAGCCGATTTTCTGATTCTGGAATCCAATCACGACCTCGAAATGCTGAAGGTCGGCCCCTACCCCTGGTACATCAAGCAGCGCGTCATGAGCCGCACCGGCCATCTTTCGAATACCATCGTCAGCGAATTTCTCGCGGACTCCGAAGTATTCGACGGGCGCGCGCGCCATCTCGTCCTCGCGCACATTTCCGAGCAGAACAATACTCCCGACCTAGCGCGCATCTGCGCCGAAGAGGCCCTCGGCCGCCGCCCCGGCGAATTCGCCTTCCGCGGCACGCTGCACATCGCCTCGCAACGCATCCCCCTCGGCCCGTTCGACCTATAAATTAAAGGCAATCGCACGGTCGCAGATGTCCAGAAATCACACCGCGAATAGTTCAGCCGGAAGGGCGGAGCTTCAGCCCCGCGGTGAAGCTCGCTGTTCGCTGGGCTTTAGCCCCTGAAGCCACGAATTTTGTTCGTGCAACGACGCTCTTCAAAAACCTTTTAGCGCGCTTCCTCGCGGTTATCCAAACTGCTGTAAAACGCATCGTGCAACACCCGCGTTCGCCCCGTTTCTAGGTCGGCGTCGCGCACGATCGCGAGGCGCGCGTCGAACAAGCTCTCAGCGTTCATCGCCACTCCCGGTGCCACTTCGATCTGCACCAGTTCCGGGCCGTGATGTCCTGCGGGCGCCATCTCCTGCAATCCGCTGCACTGATAGCACAAACCCTCTTTATTGATCAGCGCGCAAAGCCCCGCGTAGTCTTCGACCATCTTCGCGCGCGCCGCGGAAAGCCGGTGCCGGAAAACTGGCTCCGAAACGCTCAAAATTCTTGCCGCTTCATCGTTCGTAAATCCCAACACTTCCTTCAGCATCAACGCAGCCTGCTCTTCCGGCGGCAGCGTCCGCGCAATGCACGAAAAGCAAAACGCAATGTGTTCGCGAATCTGGAAGCTGAATTCCGGCTGCGCCATCAACTTCTGCAGATCCTCCACCTTCGCTGGATCGGCTATGCTTTCCCGCTCGCCAATCAATTGCGCATCGACGCGCCAGCGCTTTTTCCCGCGCAGATAATCCATGCAAACATGCGTGGCAATTCCAAAAAGCCAGCTCTTGAACCGCGCCTCGCCGCGATACGTCCGGATGCCTTCGAGCACGCGCACCAGCACGTCTTGCACCAAGTCCTCGGCATCCTGCCGCAGAGTCACCATCCGATAGATGTAGCCGAAAAGCGGTTTGCGCCACGGTTCCACCAGCGCGCCAAAAGCAACGCCATCTCCCTCCCGCGCTTTTTCCACCAACTGTGATTCTTCCTCCGCCGCAATTTCCCGCACGGCATACATAGCCATCGCATCACCTCGCTCAAGAAAATCGAGCCGCGCCAGTTTACAACGGCATACCCAACCGGCGCGGCCCCTCAAACCCCGCCGCTTCCATCGACTACGACTTCATCAGTGCCTGGGCCAGCTGCAAGCGGTTGCCGTCAGGATCGCGAAACGTCGCCAGCCTCACGATCCCCGGAATCTCTTCCGTCTTGCCTTCGAACTTGACTCCCGCCGACTCCAGCCGCTTCCGTTCGCGCTCGATGTCCGTCACGTCCAGCACCACGGTCGCTCCCGCTTCTTTGCCCGCGTGCGGATTCGCTGCGATGCCGATGGACTCTTCGCCCTCGGCACCCGCATATTCCGCCCACTGCTGCGCCTCGAAGGTTTTCTTCAGGCCCAGCACTTGCCCGTAGAACTTCTTCGCGCTTTCGAAATCATCCACCCCATACCAGGAAACTTTCACTTTCATTGTTTTGCTCCTTGAATTGAATTTGTCCTGCTGTTTATTAAGTCGCTTGAGGCGCAAAATTCCGCCAAACCCATGAAATCACGAGCCTTGATCGCAGGCGGCCGTCCGCCAGCCGTCGCTTCGCGCCGCCGCAGAATTTCGGGTATGATGGGACAGGGAATTTCCCCGCCGTTTATTCGCATCAGTCGGCCCGCTCGTAGGCAGGCCTTTGCCTGCAAAGCGCCAGCGCCGCTAAGGGAGTCAGCCTTGATTGCACGTTACACGCGCCCGGAAATGGGCCGCGTCTGGAGCGAAGAAAACCGGTTTCAGAAGTGGTTGGACGTCGAACTGGCCGCGGCCGAAACGCTCGCGGAAGCAGGCGTCGTTCCCGCTGCGGCCGCCGCGAAATTGCGCGAGCGCGCCCGCGTGGACGTCGCGCGCATCAACGAGATCGAAGCCAAAGTCCGCCACGACGTAATCGCCTTCACGATTGCCGTGCAGGAATCAGTAGCCGATCCCGAAGCCGCGCGCTGGCTGCATTACGGCCTCACTTCCAACGATGTCGTGGACACTGCGCAAGCTCTGCTCGTCCGCGAAGCCTCGCACCTGATCGAGAAAAAAATCGAAGCCCTCGGCGAAGCCCTCGAGCGCCGCGCCTGGGAATTCAAGGACACGCCGCAAATCGGCCGGACCCACGGCATCCACGCCGAACCCATCACTTTCGGCCTGAAGATCGCGAATTGGTACGCCGAAAATCGTCGCGATCTCGCGCGCTTTCAAGTCGCCGCGCAACAACTGGCCGTCGGCAAAATTTCCGGCGCGGTCGGCACCTGCACGCATCTCGGCCCCGACGTCGAACAGAAAATCTGCCAGCGTCTAGGCCTTGCCACCGCGCCAATCACTTCGCAAGTGATCGAACGCGATCGTCACGCGCAATATCTCTCGACTCTCGCCATCGTCGCCGCGTCGCTCGAACGCATCGCGCAGGAGGTTCGCCATCTGCAGCGCACCGAAGTTCGCGAAGTCGAGGAGCCTTTCGGCGGCGAGCAGCGCGGCAGCTCCGCCATGCCCCACAAACGCAATCCCGTCGCCAGCGAACAGATTTGCGGCCTCGCCCGTGTCGTGCGCGCAAATTCGCTGCCTGCGCTCGAAAACATCGCCCTGTGGCACGAACGCGATATCTCGCACAGCTCCGTAGAACGCGTGATTCTCCCGGACTCCACCATCCTCGTGGATTACATGCTGCATCGCACCACGGAAATCGTCGCCAATATGAAAGTGTTTCCCGAACGCATGCTGTGCAACCTCAACGCCACCCAGGGCCTCGTCTTTTCAGGACAGCTGCTGCAGGATTTAGTCGAGCACGGCGCGCCGCGCGAAGATGCCTACAAATGGGTTCAGACGCACGCCATGGCCGCGTGGGAATCGGATTCCAGTTTTCAGGAGAGAATCGCCGCGGATCCCAACCTTCGCAAATTTCTCGACGAGAAATCCCTGAACCACGCATTCGACCTGCGTCGCCAGCTGCGTGCCGTGGATGCCATCTTCACGCGCGTTTTCGGCGCAAAGACGGCCGTAGCGGTCTGATTTGCAATGCCACGATTTGTTCGCGGTAAATATAAAATCTAAGGGAAATACGGCCACGCCGGGGACTTCATCAGCAATTGCGCGTAGGGAAGTTGCACGGGTTTTGGATCAGCTGCCGCGCCCGGCGAATTCGCCGCAGCGGTGACCCGCGCCAGCTCGTCGCGCGCCTGCTGAAAATCCGGCTTGGTTAGCACCACCGAACTCAAGTTCTGGGCCGCCAGCCTGTAATTTCCGTCCTGCTCAGCCGCAACCCCCAGAATGAACGAAGTCTCCCACGGTTCCACTTGGCTCTTACCCACCATCTGCGAAATCTCCGCAACCGCGGCCTTCGGCTGTCCCGCTCCTAAATATGCCAGCGCCAGATTGTGCCGAATCGGCCCATAGTCCGAGTCCAATTGCCGCGCTTGCTCCAGGTAAGGAACCGCCGCGGCAGGATTATTCTGCAGCAGCAGCCATTCGCCCACGAACATTTGCGCGAGCACGTTTTCGGGCTCCATCGTCACTGCGTTTTTCATCCCTGCTATGGCCGAATCGAGTTGCCCCGCGTTCGCCAGCCGCACCGCCTTCCCGTACTCCGCGGTTGGCAGGTTGCGCGCGCGCACGAAGTAAAGTCCCACCACCAGCGCGATCGTGCATCCCGCCGCCGTCAAGAAAAGCCGCCGCTGCCGTGAAGCCACCGTACTGACGGCGTCAAACGGCGCACCCGTCAGCTCCGCATCCCGTGCCGCGCTGAACCGTGCCGAAACCGGAACCAACGCGCCCAGGATAAATCCCGCGACCAGGCCGCCCAAATGCGCCGAATTATCAATGTGCGAATTCGCCGCCCCGAACAAGAGATTGTAAAAAATGAAAAAGCCCATGCTCCTCAAATTTTTCTGTACCAGGATTTTTGGAATCGGCAGCTTTTTCAGCAACAGGAAAGTCACAAACGCGCCGGCCAAACCAAAAATCGCTCCGGAAGCTCCAGCGCTTGCGCGCCACGGGTTCCAAGCCAGGCTCGTGGCGCTCGCGGCAAGTCCGGTAAAAAGATAAGTCAAACCGAATCCCACGGGCCCCGTCAACGGTTCGAGCGCGCTGCCCAAATTCCACAGGCACCACATGTTCAGCCCGATATGAATGATCCCGAAATGCACGAAGATGCTGATGAATTGCCGCCACCACTCGCCGCTGAACGTCAGCGGCCCGAAATCCGCTCCCCAGCGAATCGCGTTCATTACGCTCGGCGCGCTCCACGAGACGCCGCTCAAGCCCATCGCCAAGTACACCAGCACGTTCAAACCGATGATCGCGCGAGTCACCGGTGGCACACTCCGCAAGATCATCCAGGCCGACGTCTGCGGCGCAGTTTGCCCGGGAACAGCATTGCTCACCGCCGCCGGCATCTTTGCCTTCCGGCAATCCGCGCATTCCGTCGCGGTCTGCGACCCGATCGAAAAGCCGCTGAACGATTTCCTGCAGCTAGGACAGATGGGCACTCTGGCGATTCCTTTCAGCGCGCGAGCAAACGCATTCGATAATCCGGTGGTCCGAAGCTTGCGGAATGTACCACAGAGTGAATCGCCCTGCGACGAACTCCTCGGACGCGTTCCAATCAAATAACTATTGCGGCTTCTGCTCCACGGGCGCGGAAGTGCCCAGCTTTATTTCGGAAGAGAATTTCTTGTAATCGCTGTAGCGGTCAATTTGGTTGGCTTTCACCTTCAAGAAAACCAGCCTCGCGGCGGCGTGCACTTCGTCGTACGACGGCAGCCATACTTCGTTGTTCACCAGCGTCTGCTCGAATACGAAGTTCGAGCCCTTGGAAAGGGAAGCCAGCAGCCCGCCCGCGATCTTGAAGTTATCGCTGAACCGCGCTTCCAGCCTCACAACGTCGCGCGCCTGCTCGTCCACCCAGATCACACCCACCAGCTTTTGCACCAAATTCTCCATCATATTTTTCGGTTTGTAGGCCGGGTTTGGTCCGAAATCGAAGACAATCACTTCCTGCCCGCGAAAAATCTCGCGGCGCGGATTCGTGAAATTCTCGGCGCTCAGGAAATCGGAAATCTGCGCTTGGTCGCGCTCATCTTCTTTTTGCTGTTTCTTGGGATCGTTCGCCAGTTCCGCCTGCTTCTTCTTGGCCGCGTCGAATTCCTTGCTGAAACGCTGGTCTTCCTTTTTCTTCTCGTCGCCTTCGAGCGCTTTGCCGTCCTTGGCCAGCAAATGGCGGATCTCGTCTTCGCCCGCATAGAAAATGTCGTAATCCTTCACCGAATGGGAACTCACTTCACCGTTTGAACCGAGTTTCTCCTCTTCTTCCGAAAGACGGCAGGTATACTGCTTCACAATCTCTTCCGCAGCTTTTTGATTCTTCTGCAAGTCGCGCAGCAGGTGCGCGATGTCCGGCAGTGGCCGGCTATCGGCGTGCGGAAAGTCGAAAATCGCATCCTTTACGGGGGAATTGATCTCCACGTGCGTCACGGCAATCCGATAATCGCGCCCGTCGCGCCGCAATTCGATTTTGCGCGGCTCCGGAATCCCGTCCACCGGCTGATAGTCGTCGTAATCAAATTGCTCGATTGGCGGAAGCGACGCTGTGGCGTGCGCCGCTCCAGGCTTCGCAGCAGCAGTAGTCGTCGCGCCAGTTCGCGTCGGTGGGTTTACGATTTCGCGCAAGATCAAATGCGTCTGCGCGTCAAAAAACACGTCGCGCGTCACGCCCGGCGCAAAAGTAAAAACCAGGTGATACGCGCGACTTCCGTTGACGCGATCCATCCCCACCAGCCGCATCGCGAGTTTGTCCTTCTTCGCATTCAGCAGCCGGTCGTTCAGGTAACGCGCCGTGGATTCCCACTCGACCGCGTCGTGCCCGGTGAAAGTGTGGGGCGCGCCGGTGCCGTCCTGGCCCCACGCCGATTTGCCATTGTACGCAGCGACGATATGCTGAGGCTCGACGACGATCTCGGAATAAAGCTTATTCGGTGCCTTGGTGATCAGCGAATACGAGCCGGAAGAAGAAACCGCATCAGCAGCCTCAGAATCTGATTGCCGCGAGGAATCGTCCGCCGGCACGACGTGCAAACTGCCTTCGATCGTGAGGGATTGGATCCGCGCCAGCGCCCGCGCGCCGCCTTCGGCGTGAATATACTCAGCAACGATTTTCTGAGGAGTTTGGTCGCCGGCGCCAGCAGCGTCCGCGAAGGCGTCGGCGCACAAAAATGAAATCAGCGCAGCCATCGCAACCGGCAGGATTCGGCAGCCGATGCGCCGCGCGCCGCTCATGGCAAGCCCGCCACGCTACTGCACTCGCTGGATGTAGCGCGCCTCGGAGGTGTCTACCTTGATCTTGTCGCCGGTGCCCACAAACGGCGGCACGTTCACCACCAGACCCGTCTCGAGCTTTGCAGGTTTCATCACCGAACTCGCCGTGGCCTTCTGAATGGTCTGCTCGGTTTCCACCACGGT
Source organism: uncultured Acidobacteriota bacterium (assembly GCA_963740695.1). Classification (GTDB taxonomy): domain Bacteria; phylum Acidobacteriota; class Terriglobia; order Acidiferrales; family UBA7541; genus Palsa-295. Next base: position 36,877 of record CAVUFU010000010.1, on the reverse strand, counting down.
CAAATCAACGGTGTCCGGCAGCAGCACGCCGATCGGTTTCTCATCGTAATATTCGATTTTCACCGGCAAGTTGGGAATCAGGTAATCTCGTGTGTCGCCGACGATGTCGTTCTGCAGCGCCAACTGTTCGTAGTTCTGCGTGTTCATGAAGTGGTGCTCGTCGCCGTCGCTATAGAGATATTCGAACTCGATTTCGTCCACCACCACTTTCTCGACGAATTCTTCCGCCCGGAACCGGTAATCCATCATCGAGCCGTTGCGCAAATTGCGCATCTTCGTCTGCATCGAACCGCGCTTGTTGCCCGGAGTGCGATGGTCCACGCTATAAATCACGCACAGATCGCCCTCGTGCTTGATGATCATTCCGGGGCGCAGTTGGGTTGCCTTTAGCATTCACAGCTCCTGAATTCCTGTGGGAAGTTTCTCCGCTCAGGGAGTTTCCAGTCATCGAAAACCAGCAAGTCTTAGGACGACCGAGCAGACGCCGCGGGACGCGCGCGCTGCTCTCAACGCAGATTTTGTGCTGCGCGGAAACGCCTATTATAGCGGCCCGCAGACGCCACGGTCAAACGGCGCTTCGTGCGAACAATATGGCTCTTGACCCCAATCCACTTTCGCGTAGTCATACTAGGCTATGGCAGCCGACGCCCATCGCCCCACGTGGAAAACTCTCCTCGCCTTCTCGATCATCTATTTCGTGTGGGGCTCCACGTTCCTCGCGATTCGCGTCGGCGTCCGCGAAGTTCCCCCACTCGTTCTCGCGGCGATGCGCTTCGTGATCGCCGGAGCGGTTCTCTATGGCTGGATGCTCGCGCGCGGCGAGCGCTCGCCCACCGCCCGTGAATGGCGATCGGCGTCGCTGCTTGGATTCGCGATATTCGTTCTCGATTATGGAATGTTGTTCTGGGCCGAAGAGCGCGTCCCCTCCGGCATCGCCGCGGTTATGCTGGCTACGATTCCGGCGTTCATGGCGTTGTCGGAAATTTCTATTCTCCGCACGCAACGTCTCACGATGCGCTTGGGCGCGGCGCTTTTGGTTGGACTTGCCGGAGTGGCTGTGCTGGTGAGCCGCTCGCTCAACGTAGGCGGCGCTCCAATCGAAAAACTTGGCGCTGCCGCGCTGATCTTTGCTTCCATCAGCTGGTCAATCGCCTCGATTCTCACGCGCAAACTGCCGCTGCCCGAATCCAAAGTGATGAGTTCAGGCGCGCAGATGCTCGCCGGTGGAGTGTTTCTCACCGTCACGGCCGGCGCGTTCGGTGAATTCCACAATTTCCATCCGTCGGCCGTCTCGCGCGAAGCATGGTTCGCGCTCGCCTACCTGATCGTCGCCGGTTCCATCATCGGTTTCACCGCGTACGTCTGGCTGATTCATCACGAATCGCCCACCAAAGTCGGCACCTACGCCTACGTGAATCCGATCGTGGCCGTGCTAGTTGGATATTTCCTCGGCGGTGAAGCGCTCAGCTCGCGAACGATCCTGGGAACTCTGTGCGTTCTAATCAGCGTGATCGTGATCACCACTACGCGCGCCAAGAAAGCCGAACCCACGCTCGTGGTCGAAAGCGCTCCCGAAAGCGTCGGTTCGTGATCTGCGCGCCCGCGGCGACCGCTCACTTTCCGGTGTAAGCGATCCTCCAGATCGAATTCGACCCGTCATCGGTAACCAGCAGCGATCCGTCCGGAGCCACCGTAATTCCCACCGGCCGCCCCCACACCGCGCCATTCGGCGTCACAAACCCTGTCACGAAGTCCTCGTACTCGCCGCTGGCATGTCCCGTCTGGTGCCGCGGCACGCGAATCACTTCGTAGCCCGCTCGCGCCGCCTTGTTCCACGACCCATGCTCGGACGCGAAAATATCTCCGCGATACTCCTCCGGAAATTGTTTGCCCTCATAAAATGTGATTTCCAGTGACGCATTGTGCGGCTGCAACAACACATCGGGAGTGATCACTTTATCCTTCAAGTCCGGATGCTTCCCCTCGTGCCGCGGATCCTGATGCCCGCCCATGTACCACCACGGCCAGCCGTAAAATCCACCATCCTGCACGTGCGTGATGTAATCCGGCACCAGGTTGTCGCCCAGTCCGTCGCGCTCGTTCACCGAACACCACAGCTCGCCGCTCTCCGGATCAATCGCAATCCCGCCTCCCGCGTTCCGTATCCCGTACGCGTAGACGCGCATGTCCGACCCGTCCGGATTGAATTCCAGAATATCCGCGCGATTTTTCTCCTCGGGATGCGTGTCCGGGTCGTCCACGTTCGATCCGGAACCCACCGCCACGAACATTTTTTTGCCGTCCTTCGAGAACTGCACCGCCCGAGTTGAGTGCCCCGGCTCGCCAGGGAGATCCGCAATATGTTCCGCAGCCCCGCGCGCCTTCAAATCGCCGTTGCGGTAAGGAATGCGCTGCACCGAAGTCTCGCTGCCGATATAAACCCACTGCGGATCGTTCCCGGGCGGATAGAACGCGATCCCGTAGGGATGATCGAATCCACTGGCAAACGTCCCCACCTGCTCCGGCTTTCCCTCCGCAGTGATTCCGCGAAAAATCTTGATGTCTCCCTCGTCCATTTGCGCCACGAAGAAATCTCCATTGGGCGCAGTCGTGATCAAGCGTGGATTATTCAAGCCGCTCGCGTAAAGCTGCACGGTAAAGCCCGGCAAAGCTTTCGGCCACGCACCCTCGGGACGCGCCTCCACTTTCGGCGCATTTCCAGCCGACTTCGTCGCGAACGGCGCCGGCAGATCCTGCACCGTGATCTTGCGAACGGTCCCTGGCTTTTCGTAGCGGTAGTCGGTAAAGGGCGGTGTTACCGGCGGCAACGCGGCAGCGCTGCTTGCGTTTTCAGTTGCTGCCGCATTCGCAACTTTCGGCTTCGGAGCCCTTCCGGTTCCCAGTGCCTTCACATACGTGATCACATCCCAGCGCTGCTGGGCAGACAGCGCAGCCCACGACGGCATCCCGTTCCCAGGATCTCCCTGGGTAATGAACCAGAAAATCGCCCCATCCGGCGCCGACTGTACCGCGCTTTTCGCCAGCGCCGGTATATTCGCGGTTCCTTGGCCGGCTACGCCGTGGCACGATTGGCATTTTCGCGCGTACAAGTTTGCCCCGGCTTGTGCCGCCGAGGCTTTGCCCGCGTAGGGGTTCTTTGCAGCAGCGTCCGATGCGGGCGCGCCATGGAATGAAGTGCTCTGAGCCTCGAGCGATGATTGCGTAAGAATTGCCACGCCTACGATTGCAATGAACGCCCATCTAAAAGCCGCCGTGCCAAGCCAGGTTCGATTCCGTGCCATGTTCCCGCGTTCCTCCCTTTCGCAAACTGTATAAATGGATGCCCGGTGACTCAATCCTGATTCAATTCAGCATACTCCAGTTCAATGAATCACCAGCGGTCGCCGTTCTGGAACACTGCCGCTAACTAATTCACCAGCAAACTTCCCGATTGTGTGTTACACTTCGTTTGCGCTTAATACCTCGGTTGTGTTGTGCGGCCTCTGGTGAGCAGTTGATCTGAGATTACCCGCCCTTCAGTTCTCTCCGTAAGTCTTCAGCGTAATTTAAAACAAAGACTGGCAAGACCAGTTTGCTGTGCCCGCACCAGTAGTGTGCAGTACGTGTGTGCGCGCCGCGACGGCTTCCGCCAGATAGCAGGCAACACCCAGATGGATAGTATTACCGAAACATTTTCACAAATGGCGATCTCCGCTTACAGCAAAGAGCGGCTGGCTTTCGCCAAATTCTCGATCCCGACTCCCGTGCAATCCGCGGCGATTCCGCAGTTGCTGGCAGGCAAAGACGTGCTGGCTACCGCGCAGACCGGGACCGGCAAGACGCTCGCGTTCTTGATCCCCGTGATCGAACGCCTGTTGCAGGAGAAAACGCCCGGCATCGCGGCGCTCGCGCTCGTTCCTACGCGCGAACTCGCAATGCAGGTCGTGGATCAATACAACGCGTTGCGCGGCAGGCAGCTCGGCCCCGCGGCGCTGGTCGTCGGCGGATTGTCCGAAGGGCTGCAACTCACCAACCTGCGCAAAGGCGCACGCTTGGTGGTCGCCACTCCCGGACGCCTCGAAGATTTTCTTTCACGCAAGCTCGTGCATTTTCGCGATCTGCGCGTTCTGATTCTCGACGAGGCCGATCGCATGCTCGATATGGGATTTCTTCCGGCGATTCGCAGAATCGCATCGGTCCTGCCGAAAGATCGGCAAACGATGTGCTTTTCCGCGACGCTCGAAGCGTCCGTCGTGCATCTCGTGAAGGACTACATGAAGAACCCGGTGCGTCTCGCATTCGGTTCCGTCCTGAAACCTTCCGAAAATGTGCGCCAGCAAGCATTCGAAGTCGCCACGGATCGCAAGTTGCCGTTGCTCCACCGCTTGCTCGCCAAGGAAACCGGCCGCTGCCTCATCTTCGCGCGCACCAAGCGCGGAGCCGAGCGCCTGGCCATCACCTTGAACCGCGACGGATTCGCGGCAGCCATGATTCATGGCGGCCGCACGCAATCGCAGCGCATCGCCGCTCTCACGGGATTCCAGCAAGGGCGCTACCGCATCCTGGTAGCCACCGACCTCGCTTCCCGCGGCATTCACGTCGAGAACATCGCGCACGTGATTAACTACGACCTGCCGGACATCGCGGAGAATTTCATTCACCGCGTTGGACGCACAGGCCGCGCTGGCGGGCACGGCGTCGCCTCCACTCTCTTCGGCCGCGAACAGCGCACCGAGTTGATGGCTCTCGAGCGCACTCTCGGCATCAAGCTGGAGCGCATGCGCGCAGAAGGCGACCCGGGCGAGAAACAGCCGCCCGCAGTCCGCAGCGCGCTCGAACGTTTTCAGTCCAACACCAAATCACGCATCGGCCAGCTTCCAGGAGAAATCCTGCAAGCCCAGGTGTAATACCGGCCCCAAATCGGTGAGCAGCACGCAGTTTCACAAACGCGCCTGCGTCCGGAGACAAAGCAAGGTTTTGATTTAGAAAGTTGCAGACAGAAAGCGAAGCGGCGGCCCAAAAGGCCGCCGTTTTCATTTCCAGGCGTCGCCGCCCACACGAATAAGTCGTGAACAACCCAGGCCAATGGAGTGCGGCGGCGCGCCGCCGCTTTTGCAAGGCGAGGCAAGCCTCGCCGCTCTCAACCTCGGCATTGCGTCAGCAGCTCGAGAGGTTGTGAATTTGTAGCGGCCGATCTGGCGCAGGCAGACCGGGCATTGTTAATCCAGTCTCGATTCCAGCCGAAGCACAATTCGAATTTTCTGGGAGTGCGGCGGCTCGCCGCCGCCTGTTGCAAGGCGAGGCTCGCCTCGCCGCTCAAAGCGCCAGCAACCACTAAAATCCCGGCGCCCCAGTAGAAGCCGGCCGCACCTCACCAGATTCCACACCAAATCTCAATCTCTCGAAGTAAGTCTGCGCCAAAGACATCAGACCAGTGTAGAGATACCCCCAAACAAACAGCATCAAAAACGGCACGGTAGCGTAATTCTCATTCTGCAGCGCATACCCCACCGCCGCCGCAAAATAAAGTCCCAAGGCCACTTCCGCAAACGGCATCCAACCCGCCCCCTTGCGATATTTCATCTTGGCCCAGCCGCTGCCGTTGTGCGCCCCAGCCTCCACGCGATATTTCGGCGTCCGCACAAACTCCGACTTCACTCCAAAGATCGCCTCAATCACCGCCAACGCATTGCGCACCGAAAGCCCGATCCCCACTGCCATCACAAAAGGCAAATACAAAAACGTCCGCTTCCAAGTTTTCGGATAAAGCGCCCGCTCCGCCGCCAGATAAAACGATGAAATCGAGCAAGTCGACGCCAGGAACAAAGGCAAATCAATCACCAAAACCTGAAACCATCCCTGGTAAAACCGCACAATCATCGCCGGCAGCAAAATGATGGACATGAACACCATCAACGGATAGCTGATGTTCGCCGTCAGATGAAAGAAAGCCTCAGCCTTCACGCTACCCGGAACTTCCGAGCGCAGCACACGCGGCAAAATCTTCTTCGCCGTCTGCATCAAGCCCTTGGCCCAGCGTGCCTGCTGTGACTTAAACGCGTTCATCTCCACGGGCAATTCGGAAGGGCACTCAATCTCCGGCAAATATACGAAATGCCACCCGCGCAATTGCGCGCGATAAGAAAGATCAGTGTCTTCGGTCAAAGTGTCGTGCTGCCAGCCGCCGGCATCCTCAATAGCCGCCCGCCGCCAGATTCCCGCCGTCCCGTTAAAATTGAAAAACAACCCGGTGCGGAAGCGCGAAGAATGTTCGATCACGAAATGCCCATCCAACAGAATCGCTTCCACCTCGGTCAACGCCGAATAATTCCGGTTGATATAACTCCAGCGCGTCTGTGCCATCGCCAGCTTGCTATCGGCGAAATACGGCACGGTCCTCCGCAGAAAATCCACGGGAGGAATAAAATCCGCGTCAAAGATCGCCACAAACTCGCCCCGCGCGGACTTCAATCCTTCCTGCAGCGCCCCCGCCTTGAATCCTTCGCGGTTATCGCGATGAATATAGGAAATCGGTACGCCCAGCTGCTGGTAACGCTCCACGCAATTCCGCGCCACTTCCTGCGTCTCGTCCGTAGAATCGTCCAGCACCTGAATATCGAGCAATTCGCGCGGATAATCGAACGCTGCCACGGCCTCCACCAGCCGCTCGATCACATAGCGCTCGTTGTAAATCGGCAGTTGCACGGTGACGCGCGGCCACGCACTCACTTCCGGCGGCGGTCCGGCCACTTTCTTTCGATTCTTGAAGTAGTTGTAAACCAGTGAATAACGGTGGACGCCGTAAGCCGCCAGAATCACCATCACAAAAAAATACGGCAGCATCACGGCCAGATCGAAGGAATTGAGTTGGTAAAGTCCGCGGAAAGGATTCAAGTCAGCGTCGGTATTCCGTCGCCAGTAATCCGATAGCGGATTACTCGCCACCGCCAGCCACGCCATCGCGGATAAGACCGCGTGCGACGCCATATTATAAAGACTTGTCACAGCTTACGAGCCTCCAGGATGGGCCTGCGGTGCCATGACGCGTGAACGCCTGACGAGCCTGCGATGGCTGGGGTGTCGCGAGACTAAGCCACTGATTATACGAACATAAGCCACAGTGTCAACGAGGTTAATCCTGTATCCGCGTCGGCTCCCCGCGCCGCGATCTTCGTCAGCGCACGGCCCTGCAGATGGCCAATAATCTAGACGAATGTCATCCCGAGCGCAGCGAGGGATTTGCTTTTCACTCAACGCCACGATACAAGCCAACTCGCGGGCCTCAATGCCGCACGCCGCGCGCGTTGACAACCTCAAGCGCGCCTCTTACCATGTCCACGCACGCGCCGCTCCCACAGCGAGCGTTCACCCGGAGAAAATTGCCGATGAGAAATTCGCGCAACCGTTTGCCTTTTACGCTGCTGCTGATGATCACCATCGGCGCCGGCTTCGCTCTACTCGTCGCGCAATTATCAGCGCTGCGCGCAGACCAAACCGCGCAAGCAGCCGGTCTGGCGCTCTCCCACGCAAGCTCCGCTACCACCCGCAAATCCGACGACCCGCGCCTCGCCAAAGCCTATCGCTTCGAACGCGGCGGCTGGATCTACGTCCACCTCGAAGGCTCGCCGCACGATATCGGCTACCAGCACGGCTACCTCCTCGCTCCGGAAATCGCCGACGCCTTCGCCGCCGTCAGCTTGGAAATGACCCACGAAACCGGCCGCGACTGGAATTTCTTCCGCCGTGCCGCCCGCCAGATGCTCTGGCCCAAGATTGACGCCGAATATCAGTCCGAGCTGCAAGGCATCGTGGACGGCCTGCAAGCCCGCAAAGTAAAACTCGATCTCGACGACATCGTCGCCATGAACGCGTTCATGGAGCTTCCCGATTACTACGTCCCCTGGCTCAACGAGCAAACCAAAACCGCCGCCCTCACGCCGAAAACCGAAGCCGATCACTGCAGCGCGTTCGTCGCCACCGGCAGCTACACCAAAGACCATCAAATCGTGATGGCTCACAATAATTGGACCAGCTACCTCGAAGGCGCGCGCTGGAAAATCATTTTCGACATCGTTCCGCAAAACGGCTACAGCATGTTGATGGACGGCTTTCCCGGCGTGATCGTCAGCGACGACGATTTCGGCGTCAATTCCGACGGCCTGATGATCACCGAAACCACCATCACCGATTTCCACGGCTGGGATCCCAACGGCAAGCCCGAATTCGCGCGCGCGCGCAAAGCCATGCAATACGCCGGCTCGATTGATGAATACGTGAAAATCATGCTCGATGGAAATAACGGCGGCTACGCCAACGATTGGCTGCTAGCCGATCGCAAGACCGGCGAAATCGCGCGCTTCGAGCTCGGCCTGAAACACAGCAAGGTCTGGCGCACCACGGATGGTTATTTCGCAGGCTCGAATTTCGCCAGCGATCCTGACGTGCTCAAGGACGAAACCACGTTCGATCCCAACGATCTCGCGGCCTCCGCAAACGCCCGCCACGCTCGCTGGGACGAACTCATGGCCGCCAACATGGGCAAGATTGACGTCGCCCTCGCCGAATCTTTCCTAGGCGATCACTACGACACTTACACGAAGAAAACCGGCCCGAACCGCCGCACGCTCTGCGGCCACGGTGACGTCGCCACCCCCGGCGATCCCGGCTTCGCCATCGCTCCCTACAAGCCGACCGGCGCCGTCCAGGGCAAAGTAATGGACAGCCACATGGCCGAGACCATGAGCTTCGCGGCCCGCATCGGCCACCCCTGCGGCACCGATTTCAAAGCCGCGCCATTCCTCCAGCAGCATCCCGAATATCAATGGCAAAGCCCAGCCCTAACGGACATGGACGCCGGCCCCTGGACCCAATACCACTCCGGCGAACACAACCCCAACCCCTAGCGCCCCGCGAATTTTCTTCGAGTGCGGCGGCGGCGGCTCGCCGCCGCCTGTGCAAGGCGAGGCTTGCCTCGCCGCTCGCAGAATCAGCAACCTGCTGAAGCGACAGCAATCCGAAATTGCTGGCCCGCTTGGAGGATCTCGACTCCTAGAAAAAGAAATCCGCGACCGCGAAGAACCTTCCACTACACGTTACTAATTCCCAATCTGCTGCTATCTGATTGAGCGCACCGCCCTTAACCGTGATGGCATTCCCAGTTCGAAAATGCTAAAAAATTAAAGGTGTTGAACAGGTGTGTCCGTGCCGGAGAATTGCAGCGCCAAAGGCTGTAAGGTCAATGTCCCTGCGGGTTTAGCCGCCGAGCATCTCTGCGTCATGCACTTCACTCTTTTCATTGAAAATGAATGCGCCGAAATGCGCCGGGAGTCGGCCCTCGGCAACACTCCCCACGAACGCCAGATGGAATTCATCACCAAAATTTCCGGCCGCGGCGAAGCGCTCGTCAACGTCGCCACCAGCGGCTTTCCGATGTCCGACGAACTGAAAGCCCGCGTCCTCAGCACACTGCTCACGTTAATGAACACGCGCGAAAATATGGACCGCGCCGCCATGCGCCAGTCCGCTCTCCGCCGCTTCGTCGGTTAACTGCGCAAGCGGCCGTCGCCTCTTCCGCTTGCGAAGAACTAGTATTGCCTTCCTACGTTCCAGCTGGTGGGGTTCCGGTCCACACGTGCTGCACGATTTGCCAATTTCCGTTCGCCTGCCGCTTGTAAATGATTACGTAGCTGCCTTTTGACGCGGTTTTCGCGCCGCTGGCGATGTTCGTCAGATTCTCCTCGAAATCGCCGCTGTCATAAGCAAGATCCCCCGACGTTTCGAGGTTCGAGCTGTGCAGCATGAGGTCGCTGTTGAACGTGGCCATGATCATTTGGAAGAGATTACGCAAAGCAGCGGCGCCCGTAATCCGCTCGCCGTTCGGCTGCAGAAACGCGGCATCCGCAGCATAGAACTTCAGAATCGGTTCGAGCTGTTTGGTGCGCAGGGCCGCCACCCAATCTTCGCGAAGCTTCACCAGCGCGGCAAGAGTCGCGTCCTGCGACGCGCCCGCTCTCGCAGCTGAAAAAACTGGCGCCGTGACAGCCGCTAAAGCAAGAGACGCCATCGCCGCGCGCCGCGAACAGGGAATTACCGGTGATTTTGCCGGAGTCGCAGAAAAGTCGTTCATAGCAGCTCCTCGGAATCGAAACTCTTCAGTCGTCCTCATTTGTCCGCCGATATTACACCCGTCCGTCTACCCATCGGCGTCGCGCCAGGATTCTTTGTCCGGAATTTGTTGCCTTGTGGGACTACGCCCCGATATACCGGGCGTAAAGCGAACGCGCCACCGCCGGATCCTTCGTTCCTTTCACAATCGCGCGGCCATCCGTGAAAACGGTCATCTCATAAGGCGCCACGCGAAAACGCAAAAGAAATTCATTGTGATGTAAACCATCCGCCGGCCCCAGCGCAATCCGCCGTCCCAATTCGTCCAGATCGAGCCGGCGCCCGCGCTCATGAATCTGGACCGAGTCGCGCCCGCACATCGTGATATGCGGCTGCGCATCCCCATCCAGGTACGTGAATTCTCGCCGCGCGCACGCTCGGCAGTCTGGGTTCCGCGCGATCCGTATGGATTGAAACCGCCCGCTCCAGACGTCGCACGAAATCAGACGCTGGTTCAACGCCTCCGGCTTTCCCGCCAGCAATTTCATCGCTTCGGCCGCTTCGATCGAAGCAATCACGCCCACCGCCGCGTTCACCACCCCCGCCGTATCGCACGTAGCTTCGGCCCCCAGCGCCGCGCCCCTCTCGTCGCTTTCCGTGAGGCACGCCAGGCACGCCGTCTCCCCAGGGCGGATCGTCATCGTCACGCCATAACTTCCCACCGCCGCCGCATAAATCCACGGAACATTCCGCGCGATAGCCACATCATTCACCAGCAAGCGCGTTTCGAAATTGTCCGTCCCGTCCAAAATCACTTCAAATCCGCCGAGAAGTTCCGCGCTGTTCTCCGGCGTCAGGTCGGCCACCACTCCTTCCACCCGCGCGTCCGAATTAATCGCGCGCAAACGCCTTTCCGCAGCGGTCGCCTTCGGCAGCGCCTCGCGCGCGTCGGCTTCCTCAAAAAGTGTTTGCCGCTGCAGGTTCGACGCCTCCACAAAATCGCGATCGATAATCCGCAGCCGCCCCAGTCCGGCCCGCACCAGGAGGTTCGCAACCACGGTTCCCAACGCTCCACAACCCACCAGCACAGCGCTCGCGCCGAGCAACCGCTCCTGCCCCGCGTCGCCGATCCCCGCGAATAGTATTTGCCGGGAGTATTTTTCGCGTTGCTCGCTGTTCATCATCACGAATCGCAATTGGCCGTTTTTTCAGCCGAATTTAGGCATAATAACCCCTTTTCGCGACCGGCAGCCAACCCGCCTGTGCTAACCTTTGCTCTTAGCTTCTGGCGCATGAGAATCCCGTGGAAATCGTCATCCCCGCGAGCCTGCTCTTTCCACCCGAGCCGGACTTTAGGGCGACTTATAGCCTTCGGAGCGCTGGCCGGCAGCCTCTTCGTGTCCGCACCCGTGCGCGCCCAAACCGATGATCACGCCCAAGTCGAAGGCCAGCGCGTCGCGGAAATCCGCGTCCTGGAAGATTCCGGACGTCCCATCGCGGTCAATGCCACGCCGCTATCGCTCGAAGTCGGCAAGCCGTTCGATTTCAGCGCGGAACGCGAAAGCCTCCGCGCTCTTTACCGCACCGGCGATTTTGCAAATATCCGCGTTGTCGCCGCGTCCAGCGCGCAAGGCCTCCGCGTGGATTTCATCGTCCAGCGCAACTTTTACAACAACGTAGTTCGTGTCGAAGGCCTCAAAGAACCTCCCAGTGAAGCCGCCGCGCTGGCCGCCTTGCGCCTCAGCCTCGGCGAACCCTTTCGCGAGAGCACCCTGCGCGAAGCCATCGGCCGTCTCCAGGACACTCTTCGCAATGAAGGCCTGTATCAAGCCGGCGTCAAATGGACGCTCACGCCGCACGAAGATACTCGCCAGATGGACGTCCTCGTCACCGTAACACCCGGACCGCGCGCTGTGGTCGGCAATTTCGACATAAAAAATCAAACCCCCTACAAAGACCCGGAACTCATCGCGCGTTCTAAAATAAAATTGAAGAATACGCTGACGTCCGCCCGCCTCACGCGCGGCTCCCAGCGTCTAAAAAAATATCTCGTGAATCAGGGCTATCTCGGCGCCGGAATACTCATCACCGCGGGCGCCTACGATCCCAAGACCGACCTCGTCACCCTAAACTACGAAGTCACCGCCGGCCCGCGCGTCAGCGTCAGCCTCGGCGGCGCTCGCATTAGCACCGGCAAACTGCGCCAACTCCTCCCCATTTACGCGGAAGGCGCCGTGGATGAAGACCTCCTCCAGGAAGGCCGCCGCAATATTCGCGATTATTTTCAGCGCCAGGGATATTTCGACGCCGACGTGCAGGTCTCTTCGCACGACGATCCCAAAACTGGCCTTCGCGTTATCAGTTACGAAGTCTCTCGCGGCGAGCGTTTCCGCCTGGCTGGCGTCGCCTTCAGCGGCAATAAATATTTCAGCAAAGATCTCCTTGAAGGCCGGCTCACCCTGCAGCCCGCTTCCTTCGCATTCAGTGGCCGCTTCAGCCAAAGCCTGGTTCGCGACGATGGCGAGTCCATCCGCGCTCTCTATCTTTCCAACGGGTTTCTAGACGCCAAAGTCACTTCTACCGTGGACGATGACTACCAGGGCAAAAAAAACAATCTCTTCGTGAACTATCAGATCGTCGAAGGCCCGCAAACTCTGGTCAAGTCTCTGAAGATCGAAGGCAACCACGCCCTGAGCCTCGATACGCTCCTCAATGTGGTCGGTTCCTCTCCGGGCCAGCCCTATTCCGCCGCCTCCGTCTCCAGCGACCGCAACAATATTCTTGCAATGTATTACAACGAAGGGTTTCCCGAAGCGCGCCTCGACGATACTGTTACCCCCGCAGACGCTTCCAACGAGGTCACCGTCAGCTACAAAATCACTGAAGGCGAACGCATTGATGTCGCCAAAGTATTGCTCACCGGCTATCAATACACCCGCCCCGGCATCATCGCCCGCCAGGTCGTAATTCAGCCGCACGGGCCGCTCCGTGAAGGCGACGTCGTCGAAAGCCAGCGCCGTCTCTACAATCTCGGCGTGTTCACCCGCGTGCAGATCGCGCCGCAAAACCCCAGCGGCACCGACCCCGAAAAAGTCATGGTTGTCGACACTACCGAAGGCGGTCGTTACACCATCGGCTACGGATTTGGCTTTGAAGTCCTGGAGATTGGCAATCCGTGTCCAACCAGCCCGCCGCCTAATTCGCCCCCTTGCAATCCAAACAACACCCGCATTGCGGCAAGCCCGCGCGGTATTTTTGAAATTTCCCGCGCCAATATGTTCGGGCGTGCGCAGACCCTGACCTTCAAAGTGCGGGCCAGTACGCTGCAATACCGCGCGTTGGCGTCTTACTCGGCGGACAACTTTCTTGCCAAGCGGTCACTGAGGGCGGCGCTCACCGTCTTTGCGGATAAGACGCTGGACGTTTCCACGTTCACCTCCATACGTTACGAGGGCCAGCTGCAGATCTCCCAGAAGCTTTCACCGTCTAGCTCGCTCCAGTACCGTTATTTTTTTCGCCGCGTGGTGGCCACCAACTTGAACGGTACGATTTCCGAAGATCAGATTCCGCTCTATAGCCAGCCCACTCTGGTGTCTGGATTCGGCGTCACCTACTCTCGTGATCGCCGGGACAATCCCAGCGATCCCAAATCCGGCACCTTCAACACCGCCGACGTGAGCTACGCTGCGACGGCGCTCGGTTCCAGTGCCAGTTTTCTGCGCGCCTTTATCCAAAACTCCTCCTACCATCCCTTCGGTCGCGAATTCGTCTTTGCCCGTTCCACGCGCTTCGGAATCGAACAGCCGACTGGCACGACTACAGGAAACGCGCCTACGGATTGCAGCCAGGCCACCACGACGGGCGAGATTATTCCGCTGCCCGAACGCTTCTTTTCCGGCGGCGCACAGTCGCTGCGGGGATTCAGCCTCAACGAAGCCGGCCCGCGCGATCCCTGCACGGGCTTTCCCATCGGCGGCCTCGCGGTGCTCATCTTCAATCAGGAGTTGCATTTCCCGATGCGGCTGCCTTTCATCGGCAACCGCCTGGGTGGCACGCTGTTTTACGACGGAGGGAATGTCTACAGCGATGTGAATCACATCACGCTCGCCTGGAAATCTAATTCCCTGACCAACTTGAATTATTTCTCGCACACCGTCGGTTTCGGTTTCCGTTATGCCACTCCTATCGGCCCGGTTCGTGTGGATTTCGGCTACCAGATCAACCCGGCGGCTTACGCCGTCACGCCCACTCCGCCCGCCGTGCCGCCGACGGAAACGTTCCACGTCTCTCACTTCGGATTTTCTTTCAATATCGGACCGGTCTTCTGATGCGACGCGCCCTCCTCATCTTCGGCTTCTCGGCTGCGCTCCTGGCGTGCGGCGCTACCCCATCATTCGCGCGATTGCAGGCTAGCCCCGGACCCCAAACGCCGTCGGCCTCGGCCGATAGCGGCGCCCAGCGGATTGACGCCGTCGCGGCCCGCATCGAAGACGACATCATCACCGAAAGCGAAGTGCAAGAGCTCGCCGCATTTCAAAAACTCGTGGACGGAGAATCCAAGCCCCGCCAGGAACTCCTTCGCGAGCTCATTGACCAATGGATGGTCCGCAACGAAGCCACCGCCACGAAATACGCTCAGCCTTCTGCGGAAGATGTGGACCGCGCCTACGCCGAATTCGTGAAGCAATTTCCGTCGCCGGAGGAATTCAAAAAACGCTGCGCTGCTGCCGGTTTGGCGGAAGCCGCCGTCCGCCGCATGGTTGCTCAGCAGCTCTTTCTATCCCGCTTCATTGATTACCGCTTTCGTCCCTCGGCCCAGGTCAGTGACCAGCAGGTCGAGGCTTATTACCACGACGAATTTGCGCCGCAGCTAAAAGCCCGCAACCAGCCCGTGCCTCCGCTCGATGATGTTGAAGACACTATCCGCGAAGTGCTCATCCAGCGTGCCATCAACGAACGCTCCACCAAATGGCTGGACGATTCGCGCGGCGCTCTCCGGATTGACATCATGCCGCAAGGAAGCGGCTCATGAAGCGCCTGTTGCGTTGGCTCGCGGCGATGCTGCTCCTCGTCGTCCTTCTGGGTGGTGCAGCCTTTCTCGTCCTCCAGTCCGGCCTAATGAATCATTGGATTCGCAACGCGCTCGTCCATCAAATTGAGGCGCGCACCGGCGCGCGTGTCGAACTGGGAGGTTTTCATCTTCATCTCCTGCACTGGCAGGCCGAACTCGATAACCTCACCTTGCACGGCCTGGAAGGACCTGCCGAACTTCCGTTGTTTCACGTCAACCGCGTGGACGTCCGCATCACCATCCTTTCGTTTTTCGGCCGCGAGTTCAAAATTGATCAACTCATCGCAGAGCGTCCTGCTCTCTCCGTGCGCTTCTCGAAAAATGGCGCCAGCAACATTCCTACTCCGCAAGTTCCCGCCGGCAAAACTTCCTGGCAGGAAACGCTCTTCAATCTCCGCATCGGCCGCTTCGAATTGCGCGATGGCAGCGCCACCTTCAACGACCAGCACGTCCCGCTCGATCTGAAAGGCCAGAACCTCGCATTTCTCTTGCAATACTCCGCCCCGCAAAGCGGTAACGAAGCCTACGTCGGCAGCCTTACCTGGAATCAGGTCGAATTGGCAATGCAGCGCGATTTGCCTTTCCGCTTCGACGTCGCCGCCAAATTCACCCTGCATCGCAACGCCTTCGAGCTCGACGATTTCACCTGGAAAGGTCCGCACTCCGAGCTGAACCTGCGCGCCGAGCTTCCCAGCTTCGCAAAATCCGATTGGAACCTTCACTATCGCGGCCGCCTCTCCTTGCAGGATATTCGCACCATCTTTCGCGAGCCGCTCACTCCCGACCTCATCGCCGATTTTTCCGGGCACGCCAGCTACGCGTCCGGCGATTGGTCCGGCAGCGGCCACTTCGACGGTCACGATATCAAGATGCCCTATCAATGGTTCCACGCCACCAACCTGGAAACCTGGGGCGATTACGATTTCTCGAAGAATCTCCTCACCGTGCAGAATCTTTCCGTCCGCGCTCTCGAAGGCGCCCTCGATGGCCGCCTCGAAATGGACATGAAGACGCTCGCCTTCCGCACCCAAACCCGATTCCACCACGCCAGTCTCGCCGACGCATTCGCCGCCGTAAATAACACCGACTTCCCCGTGGACACGCTCCACTGGGACGGCTCGATAGATGTCGACTCCACGAATTCCTGGACCGCCAATTTCAAGCATTTCCGCACCAAGGGCGATATGCGCTGGTCTCCTCCTCCTACTCTCAATCCGGGTGTGATTCCCGTCACCGCGCACATTATTTTCGATTACGTGGAAGACACCGAAACGGTGTTGTTCACGCAAAGCGAAATCACCACGCCCAACACGCTAATCGAAATCGACGGCCCGCTCAGCGGTCGCGACTCTGCGATTGAATTAACGTTAAAAGTGAAAGATCTCACCGACTGGGACGATTTCATCAATCGCGTCCGCGGCCCCGCCGCCGTGCCCACGCGCACCGCCGGTAACGTCAACTTTCGTGGCCGCATTCTCGGTCCCATTCAGGGACCCACTTTCGACGGCCATCTCGAAGCCACCAACGCGCAATACGATACCTACCACTTCGACGAAATTGATACCGACCTCGACTATTCGCTCGATGGTTTCAAACTCACTCACGCCACCATAAAACGCGGCGGGGCCACCGTCGCTCTAGACCTCGCTATGCAATTCGACGGCGACTGGAGTTTCGCGCCCCACGATACCTGGTCGCTCGAAGCACAAACCACGCGCGCTCCCAGTGAAGACGTCCAGGCCATCTTCGGCACCAGCTATCCCGTCAAAGCCTCGCTCACCGGCACGTTCCGCGGCAGCGGCACCAGCGAAGCGCCGGTGCTCGATGCCAATTTCACCCTCGACGACATCGAAACCAAAGGTCTGCGCTTCGATCAATTCACCGGCGAAATGCATCTCGCACACGATGAAATCCGCCTGGACCGCGCCGTGCTTCACCGCGAAACCGGCCGCGTCACCGGAGACGTCCTCTACCGCCCGCAGGAACAAACCGCCGAATTCAACGTCACCGGCACGTCCATCCTCCTCGAAAAAATCCAGATTCTGCAGGCGTCCTCTCTCCCCATCGGCGGCCAATTCGATTTCAACCTGCGCGGCAGCGGACCGGTCCGCAGCCCCACGGCCCAAGGGGATTTTCGCGTCACGAATTTAACTCTGGGAACGGACCATCAAGGCGATTTTCGCGGCAGGCTCGATTCCGACGGCAAAACCGTGCGCATGGCGCTCAGCACCGAACGCGCCAATGGCCAACTGCGCGGCCAGATCAGCATTAATCTCACCGGCGACCAACAAATTTCCGGTCAGCTCACCGTCATGCAGTTCGATCTCGATCCGCTGCTCACCGCCGGCCTGCACCTGAAAAATCTCACCGCGCACAGTGTCGTGGACGGCAAATTCACTCTCGATGGCTCGCTCCGCAAGCCCGAAACCATCGAAGTGAACGCCGATATTTCGCGGATCACTTTCGGGTACCTCTTCGTCGCGCTGCAAAACGACGGCCCGGTCCAGTTCACCTATCGCCGCAACGAAATCCGCATCACGCAAGCGCATCTCCACGGTCCCGACACGGACTTCAAAATCAGCGGCTCGGCCCGCTTCGATCACGATCGCCCCATCCACGTAAATCTCACCGGCGAAATCAATCTCGCTTTGCTCAAAGGTGTGCTGCCGGAAATTAATGCGCAGGGCAACGCCATCGTCAACGTCGCCGCCGAAGGCACGATGTCCAAGCCGCGCATCACCGGACGCGCCACCGTTCGCGATGCCTCCGCGAACTATTCCGATTTCCCCGTCGGCCTCAGCCATTTGAATGGCGATCTGGTCTTCGATACCAGCCGGCTTCTTTTTGAAAACGTCACCGCGGATTCCGGCGGCGGTCAACTCACGCTCACAGGCAGCGTCATCTACGGCGATCCCGGCCCCATCCGCTACGACATCACCACGAAAACCACGCAAGTCCGCATTCGCTACCCCCAAGGCATGAGCTGGCTCATGGGCGGCACGCTGCAACTTTCCGGCACCAGCGATCGCGCCGTACTCAGCGGCACTCTGGAACTAAAGCGTCTCCTATTCGCGCCCGGTGTTGATATCTCGTCGTTCTTTGGCTCGAGCTCGCAAATCTCCGGCGGCACATCATCGCCATTCATGCGCAATCTCACGTTCGATATCGCCGCCCATACCAGTCCCGGTGCACGCATCGAATGGACTGGCGCCCAGGTGGAAATCGATAGCGACCTGCATCTCCGCGGCACCTGGGATCGTCCGATCCTGCTAGGACACATTCACCTGCTCGGCGGCGAAATGAATTTCCGCGGCAACACTTTCACTCTCACGCGCGGCGACGTGAATTTCGCAAACCCCTTCCAACTCGATCCTGAACTCAATATCGAAGCCACCTCCACCATCAGCCAGTATCAAGTCACCATCAATTTCTCCGGCCGCGCCAGCAAACTCTCCCTCAGCTATCGTTCCGATCCGCCGCTTCCGGATTCCGATATCATTGCGCTCCTCGCCGTAGGCAGCACCGGACAGGAAAGCGCTCTGCGCTCCTCCGCCGGCAGCGGACAAAACTACGGCGCCACCGCGCTCCTCTCCGAAGCCATCTCCAGCGGCTTAGGCGGCCGCATCGAACATCTCTTCGGCATCAGCCACTTCCGCGTCGACCCGTTCTTAGCCGGAACCGCCACGGAATCCAACGCCTCCGCCCGCGTCACCATCGAGCAGCAAGTCACCCGCGACCTCACGATCACGTATTCCTCCAACGCCGCCTCCGATCAGGAACAACTGATCCAGGTCGAATACCACGTCAAACGCGACCTCTCCATCGTCTTCCTCCGCGACGTAAACGGCACCTACGGCCTGGACATAAAATTCGTGAAGCATTTCCACTGAGGTCGTTGCTCGACAAAACCACGGAGGCTGTCATCCCGAACGCAGCGAGGGACCTGCCATTCGCCGTTGCCTATGTAGCGGCCGCAAGTGCAGCGAACGGGCAGCCTTCCGATGCGTCGGCAAAACCGATCCGCGCTGCCACGCTCGCAGACGCACCGCGCACAAATCTGGGAGTGCGGGAGCTTGCTTGTCCTGAACGCAGCGAAGGGCTCCCGCTTGTTGCAAGGCGAGGCTTGCCTCGCCGCTGTCAAACTTCGCCCCAATCCTCACCGTCAAACCCGCACTCAAGCATCCATCAAAAACAAAAACTCCGGCGCCAATCGCACATGCCAAGGAAACTCCCTCTCCCGAAATCGCAGCCACTTTTCCTTGAACACCTCAGCCTGCAATTGATACCTACCCGCCGCCCCATGCGCCGCGTCCACACTCAAAAATAAAGTAATCCGAAACGGCGACTCCGAAGTCCGCGCCACCCAACAAGGAAATATATTCTCCGCTTCCCCCGCCGCACCATCCGACTCCAGAAAATCAATATGATGTGCCCGTATCCCGATAAATTTCGGCGCCCTCGCGCCCGATGCAGCCGCCGAAGCCACCCGCAATCGGCAATCCCAATCCAAAGCCTCCACAGTCCCATCCGCATTCACCCGCGCCCGCGAAATATTCTTGCAACCAGTCAACTGCGCCACTTCCACGCTAACCGGATGCCGGAAAATTTCCTCCTTCGCCCCAAACGCCGCCACGCGCCCGCGCGAAAGCACCAGCAACTGCTCCCCCAGCCGGTACGCTTCCTCCATGTTATGCGTCACCAGCAAAGCCGGACGCCGGTAAGCCGCAAACGTCTCCTGCAACTGAGCCTCGACCTGCGACCGCAAATGCGTATCCAGCGCCGCCAGCGGTTCGTCGAGAAGCAAAGCCTCCGGCTCGATCGCCAAAGCCCGCGCCAACGCCGCGCGCTGTTGCTCCCCACCCGATAATTCGCGCGGGTAACGCCGCTCGAGCCCCGCCAAATGCGTGCGCTCGATCACAGACGCAATCCGCGCCGCCCGTTCTGCCGCCGCCAACCTTTGCAGCCCAAACGCAATGTTTTGTTCGACGGTCCGGTGCGGGAACAAAGCATAATTCTGAAACAACAACGCGATTCGCCGCTCCCGCGCCGGAACCTTCACCCGGCGCTCCGAATCAAAAACCACTCGCTCGTTCAACGCAATCCGTCCGCGCCCAGGCCGCTCCAACCCAGCGATGCAACGCAAAAGCATCGTCTTCCCCGCGCCCGACGCCCCCAAAATGCTCAAAGGCGCCGCAGGCGCGCGAAACGCCACATCCAAAGTAAAATCCGCTAACTTCTTCTCGATTTGTACTTCCAAAGTCACGTCAGCGCTGCCCCCAACGCTCGCGCCGCAGCCTCTGCGCGTGCGTCCAGTAATAAAGCCCGCCCAGCAGCGCAACCGAAATTCCCACGTCCGCCGCGCACCAACCAAGCGCCTGCCGGATCTCGTTCGATTCCACCGCAAAATAAATCGCGATCGGAATCGTCTCCGTCCGCCCCGGAATATTCCCCGCCAGCATCAAAGTCGCGCCAAATTCTCCCAGCGCCCGCGCGAAACTCAAGATCGTCCCGGCCAGCACTCCCGGCCACGCCAAAGGCAACGCCACCTCGCGAAAAATCCGCCACTCCGAAGCGCCCAAAGTCCGCGCCGCTTGCAACAAATGCGGATCCACCTGCTCCAAAGCCGCGCGCGCCGTCAGGTACATCAAAGGAAACGCCACCACCGTCGCCGCAATCACGGTGGCAGGCCACGAAAACACCACGGTCGCGCCCACCTGCATCAGAAGTTTTCCGAGCGGACCATTTCGCCCGAAAAGTAAGAGCAGGAAAAATCCCACCACGGTAGGAGGCAATACCAACGGAAGAAGGAAAACGCCATCAATCAAAGCCGCGGCCGCGCCCGACCGGTTCTCGCGCCACGCAGCCGCCGCCAATCCCGCGACCAGCGTCACCGCCGTCGCCGTCAAGCTCGTAGCCAGCGATATCCACAGAGGAGACCAGTCCATCGCGAGAGGGATTGTAGCTGGATCAGTTCTTCACGGCTGCTTTTTCCGCCGCCGATAATTCATGCTTCTCGGAAGCCGGTTGCACTACTGCGGCCCACGTCACCAACGACGCCGCCAGGCCGCCCCAAAATAAAACGAGGAGGCTCCCGATAAGAGCCTCCTCGATACGACATTGTTCGGAAGGGCGGGACTTCAGTCCCGCCGTAAACGCCGCAGGGCAAGAGGGGCTTTAGCCGCTGAAGCCATCCGTTCCCGGCCGCGAAGCGCCCGAAGTTTCTAGTGCTGTGGCGGCGCCAGTTTAGGCGCATTCGGTGCCGGTGCCGGAGCAGGCGCCGAATTGGGCGCAGGCGCCGCAGCCGGACTTTCCGGCGGCAACATCTGCTTCAACTGCGGATACTCGTCAGACATGCTTCGCAAAGTCGCAATCGCAGCCTTCTGGTCAAGCCGCGCCCCCGCCGCCTGCGATTCCTCCGCTACATCCGGCATGGATTTCACCACGCGCTGCCCCAGCGGCGTCTCGTAGAACTTGGTCAGCGCCTGAACATCCTCCATCGAAAAGTGCTTCGCGTAGATCGGCACAATTGCGTCGGTCACGGCACTGGGGGGCGCGCTGGCCGTATATTTGGGCGTGAACTCGTCCATGAATTTTCCCAACTGATCCGCAGGAATCGCTCGGCCCATCACCTCACGCACTCGCACGACCATCGCATTCGAAATATTTTCGCCCAGCTTGGAAACTTCCGTCAGCTCGATTAAATGCCGGATCGCTGCATCCTTCGCGGGATCGATTTTTTCCGCGGGCGCCTCGGCTTGCGTTTCCGCGCCCACTTGTCCCGGCTGTGCCGGAGTCCCCGGCATGTGCTGTGGCGCCGGTTGCGCGTTCGGCGCGGACGTTTGCGCCAGCGCCGGGCCCGCCGCGCACAGCAGGGCGGCGGCTAATATGGCTCCTACCTTCATTGGCTCTCTCCTGTTTTTCGAGTGCCGGTCCCCATGTCGCGCCTGCCCGACAAGCGAATCTAGCAATCGTACCGAACGTCAGCCATGGATGCAATTCGACGATAAAACTTAATTCAAGCGCCTCAATCTGCGCTGCCAGGATAGGCCCTTCAACGGCCGCGAGCCACTCG
Source organism: uncultured Acidobacteriota bacterium (assembly GCA_963740695.1). Classification (GTDB taxonomy): domain Bacteria; phylum Acidobacteriota; class Terriglobia; order Acidiferrales; family UBA7541; genus Palsa-295. The sequence goes on along the minus strand of CAVUFU010000010.1, from coordinate 14,630 downwards.
CGCACCGGCTAGCAACTCCGCTCGCCGCTATGATAACTTTCAGATTCAGCCCGTCGAGAACACAGCGCACCATGCCGATGAACGCCAACGCCAATCCCGCAATCAGCGCATCCGCCGGCAACTTCGCCGCCGCCCGCAACGAAATGGTCGTGCGCCAAATCCGCGCCCGCGGCATCCGCTCGCCGCGCGTCCTCGAAGCCTTGCTCTCCGTCCCGCGCCACGAATTCGTTCCGCCTGAATCGGCTGCCTCTGCTTACTCCGACGTCCCGCTTCCCATCGGCGGCGGACAAACCATCTCGCAACCCTTCATGGTCGCGGCCATGGCCGACGCCGCCCAACTCAACGGCTCCGAACGAGTCCTCGAAATCGGCGCGGGCTCCGGATATCAGGCCGCCGTTCTCTCCCTGCTCGCGCAAGAAATTGTAGTCGTTGAACTCCAGCCAGAACTCGCTCGCGCTTGCTGCGAACGCCTCGCCCGCCTCGGTTACTCGAACGTCCGCGTCGAAGAAGGCGATGGCTCGCTAGGCTGGCCTCCCAGCGCGCCCTACGACGCAATCATCGTTTCCGCCGCCGCTCCCTCGGTCCCAAGTCCGCTCATCGAACAGCTCGCTGAAGGCGGCCGCCTGATAATCCCCGTCGGCAATGCCGAGCAGCAAGACTTGCTGCGCATCACCAAGCGCGCCGGCGCCGTAAAAAAAGAAACGCTCTTCGTCTGCCGCTTCGTGCCGCTGCTCGGACGCCACGGCTGGCCCGCCGGCTCCCAGGAAACCGTCCCAGGATTCTCGCGCGGATGACCGAGCGCGCTCCCGAACTTTCCATCGTCATCCCCGCCTACAACGAAGAAGCTCGCCTCCCACGCACTCTCGCGCGTATCCGCGAATATTTTTCCGCAAGCCGCATCCTCCCGGACTTGCCCCCGGATTTCGCGCTAACTCAAATTGAAATTGTAGTCGTTGATGATGGTTCGCAGGACGGCACCGCGCGCATCGCCGCAGAATGGGCGCGCGAAATGCCGCAAGTACGCCTAATCGCAAATGGTGATAATCGCGGCAAAGGTTACAGCGTCCGTCACGGTATGAAGGAAGCCCGCGGCCGCCTCGCTCTTTTCACCGACGCGGACCTTTCTTCCCCGATCGAAGAAATCGAAAAGCTCCTCTCCGCCCTCGCCGCCGGCAACGACGTCGCCATCGGTTCCCGCGCGCTCGACCGTTCGCTCATCTCCATCCACCAATCCGTGCTTCGCGAATGGGCGGGCATCATCTTCAATGGCTTCGTCCGCGCCATCACCGGCCTGCCGTTCTCCGATACCCAGTGCGGCTTCAAAATCTTTCGCCGCGAGCCTTCCCGCGTCGTCTTCGAACAGCAACGCATCGAAGGCTTCGGCTTCGACCCCGAAATCCTCTTCCTCGCGAAGCGCCACGGCCTGCGCGCCGCCGAAGTCCCCGTCCGCTGGGCCCACGATCCCGCCACAAAAGTTCACGTAATCCGCGACAGCCTGATCATGTTCTGCGACCTGATCTACATCCGCTGGAACTGGCTCCTCGGCCGCTACCCCGCGCGTAAATCCGCCTGATCCCGCCGGCTCCCCGCTCGATACACCAAAAATCCCAATAAATTCGCGCCCACCACCACTCCAATCGTCTTCAGCGAATACATCCAATGGCTTCGCACCGCGATAATCGGCAGCACCGACAACAAAACGAACAGCAGCGTCACCAATAATCCGCTCGCCGCCGCCGCCCGCAGCCACAATCCCGGGCGCAGCCCGCGCTCCTTCCGTGCCACCAGCGGAATGGCGAACATCGCCAGATACGCCAACCCGTAAAACGTAAAGCTCCACGTCAACAAAAGCTCGTATGCTTCCTCCGCCCCTACTCCCACCAGTGCCACCAACGCCGCAGCGAATGCCACCACGCCCACGAAAAGTATCGAGTTCACCGGCGTCTTATATTTCGGATGCAGCCGCGTGAACCATCCCGGCAGCAAGTGATCCCATCCCGCCACCATCGGCAGCCGCGAGTTCGCGCCAAAGTTCAGGCTGAAGCTGCCGAAATAATTCGCAAGCAGCAGCAAGATCGCCACCGGCGCGATCATTTTCGCAATCCCAAACGCCCCGCCTCCCAAACTCAGCGCCTGCGGTATCGGCCCGATCACGTCCACCGCCTCCGGCGAGACAAACGCCAATATCGCACTCGTTCCCAGCACGTACAGCAGCGCTACCACCGGCGCGGCCACCCGCATGGACCCCGCATAATTTCGCGCCGGATCGCGCGACTCCCCTGCAAAAATCGCCACGTATTCCAGGCTGGTCAAAGCGCCAAACGTCATCTTGCCGAATACGCTCAGACTGAACAACGTCAGCGGCGGCGCCACCAGCCGCAGCGGATGATATTCATGCAGTGTCCCGCGCCACACCGCGGCAAACGGCATCACCACCAGCACGCCCAGCGTCGCCAGAATGCACACCGCTCCAAAATTGTTCACCCACTTGCCCACTCCCAGCCCCAGCCGCGCGATCAGCACCAGCGCAATCACAAATCCCGCCGACGCCAGCAATATCCACGCGTTGCTCGCGGCCACGCCCGCAAGGCTCGGCCCCACCGCATACGCCACGAACGTCGTAGCCACCAGCCCGATCACCGCCGTGTACAACGTCCCGAAAAGCCACAGGTTCCACGCCACCAGAAATCCCACGCGGTCGCCAAACGCGATCCGCGCCCACTCGTACAATCCGCCTTCCAGCGGCATCAGCCGGTTCAGATGCGCCACCAGCAGCGCTTGCGGAATGAAAAATAGCAGAATCGCCAGCAGCCACAGCGCCACATGCGCAGGTCCCGCCTTCACCGCGGTGCCGAAAAAATCCGGCACGATCACCGCCAGAATCAGCGCGAATACCAGGTCCCGGAAACCAAGTTCCTTGCGCAACTCCGCGCTGTGCCGCGAGATCGCGGCACCGGCTGCCACCAATACATTGGAATTTGCGGCGGTCAAGATGGCGCGTACCTTAACACTTCAGCGCGCCTTCATCCAACCACCCACCAGGGGTTGAAGAACGTTTGAATTTGTAGCGGAGCGCTTCAGCGCGCCATTCGTGCGGCGACGCAAGCGCCAATGTCCCACGCCGGCCGCTTTTTGCTAGCCACTAGCCAGTCGTCACTAGCCACTGCCTTTTTCACTCACCAACTCCGGCGCCTACAACAACGCACCCCGCAAACGCAAACACCTCAATCCTTGTGCGGCTGCGCCGTAGGCGGCAACAATCCATTCAACCGCAAATACATCGCCGCCGCGCTATAGTGATCCGCGAAATCATTCGTCAGAGCGATCATCGCCCCGGCCCGCGTGAAACTGAAAGTCCCGCGCGTAAACACCACCTCGCCCAGATTCGAATCATCCACTTTCGCCAGCGCCTGCGTGCAAAAATCAAACGACGATTTCAGCGCTCCCGCCAGCTTCTCCTTCGGATCCGTCTCCTTCAATTCGTCCATCTTCGGCATTCCCATCCCGGAAATCACCGAGCACAACCGGAAATTCGACCCTGCCATGTGCATCACCAGGTGTCCAAAAGTGATCTGCTCCGGCGTAGGTCGGTACCCAAACTTATCCGCCGGCATTTCGTCCACCGCCGCCAAAATATTCTTCGAATTACGTTCCAGGATGCTGCGCACCGCCGACGAAACCGGGTTCGGCTCAACCTTCGCCGCCTCCGGCGTTGCCTGCTGCGCCGCCGCAGGCGCCGCTTGTGCCGCTGCACCCGGCGCCACCGCCGTCAACGCCAAACATCCCGCGCACATCATTAAAATCGCCAGTCGCTTCATCTCCGTATTCCTCCCGTGAAATTCGTGCCGGCCCCAGCATAGTCTTGCCGCACGCACCCAACAAGTCCAACGAGCCAGAACTCACTTTACGCTACAAAGTACTTGACAGAACGCCCCCACATGCTATCCTTCCACCATGGCGCTTCCCGAACCCCTCCGCCCGCGCAACTCCACCCCCGTCGCCATTGACGATCACGCCCGCGACAACCTCCGCTTCATCCGCGAAACCATGGAGCGCGCCGGTTCCTTCACCGCCGTTCCCGGCCTGGGAGGAGTCGCCATGGGCATCACCGCCCTCGGCGCCGCCGCCATCGCTTCGCTGCAAACCACTCCCCTCGCCTGGCTCGTTACCTGGGTCGCCGAAGCCTTCATCGCCATCGGCATCGCCAGTTGGACTACTTACTCCAAAGCGCGTCAGGCCGGCACTGCGCTCTTCAGCGGCCCCGGCCGCCGCTTCGTCTATAGTTTCGCGCCGCCTCTCTTCGTAGGCGCGCTGCTCACCATCCTGCATCTGCGCTCGAGCGAAATCGGCCCCATCCCCGGCCAATGGCTCTTGCTCTACGGCACCGGTGTCGTCACCGGCGGCGCTTTCTCCATCCGCATCGTCCCGCTGATGGGTCTCTGCTTCATGGTCCTTGGAACGGTCGCGATGTTCTGCCCCTGGAATTGGGGCAACGCCTTCCTGGCGGCCGGCTTTGGCGGATTACACATAATTTTTGGGGGCGTAATTGCGAGGAAATATGGCGGGTAAATCATCAGCGTATCGTCGCGACCACGCCGAAAGCGACGAGCGCGCCAAAAAAAATTCGCCGGCAGCTCGTGCACCGGAAAATTCGGCCACCAATCTCGATCGCCTGATTCACGAACGCACGCGTCTCGCGATCGTCAGCGCGCTGGCCGTCAACGAATCGCTCACCTTCAATGAACTCAAGCAATTGCTCCGCGCCACCGACGGCAACCTCAGCGTCCACGCGCGCAAGCTCGAAGACGCCGGCTATCTCGGCTGCACCAAATCGTTTGACGGTCGCATGCCCAAAACCGAATATCGCCTCACCGCCGCCGGCCGCCGCGCGCTCGAAAAATACTTGGACCACATGGAAGCTCTGATCCGCGTCACTCGCGAAGCTTAGCCTCCAAATTTTTTTGCCCGGACACTCTATGAACAAAAGTACTTTGAAGATGGTTCCGCAAACGCAATCGCAAGCGAAACTCCACGTCGCCATCCTCCTCGATGGCAATGGACGCTGGGCCTCCGCTCGCGGCCTGATTCGCTCCGAAGGCCATCGCGCCGGAGTAGATGCCGTCCGCCGCATCGTCCGCGCCGCCCCCGGCCTCGGCATCGGCACCCTCACGCTCTACGCCTTCTCCTCCGATAATTGGGGCCGCCCGCTCGGCGAAGTCGCCGCGCTGCTCGTCCTCCTCGAAGAATATTTCCGCGCCGAAGCCGAAGGCTGCGCCGCCGCCGGAGTCCGCCTGCGCGTCATCGGCCGCCGCGATCGCATCCCTCCCTCGCTCGCCGAAGCAATCGACTCCGCGGAAAAGCTAACCGCCGCCGGTCGCGCTCTCGAACTGCGCATCGCCGTGGACTATTCCGCGCGCGAAGCCATCCTCCGCGCCGCCTGCTGGATGGTCTCCAGCCTCGAAGTTTCCCAACGCGAATTCGCCAAGCGCCTCGGCGAAGTCACCCACTCCAGCGGCCCCGCCCTCGACGTCGACTTGCTCATCCGCACCGGCGGCGACCGCCGCCTCAGCGATTTCATGCTCTGGGAATGTGCCTACGCCGAACTTTTCTTCACCCCGCGCATGTGGCCCGAATTTGAAGCCGCCGACCTAGCCGGCGCAGTAGAAGATTTTCGCGGCCGCGAACGCCGCTACGGCCGCCTACCCGAAGCCGCCGCCAGCTGACGCCGCAAAATCTGCCACCGAGGCACAGAGCCACAGAGAAAATAATAGAAAAAACTCAACAGAGTAGAACAAGCGCACCTGCAGCTCATGCGCAGACGAATATGAATTTGGTCTTAGATATCCTGATCTCTATGATCGTTGCCGCGCTAGCAGCCGCGGTTGGCGGATCGGTAGGACTCGGCGTTGGCATTGCTTTGACTAAACTCGGAGATGTGGATGGCCCGCCGGGAGGGGTTGCCGTGATCTTTTCCGCCGGACTGTTTGGACTATTGTTCGGAATCAGCGCTTTTGTGGTTTCTCTGCGACGCCACATGAAATGCAGGGCGATTCAAACACCTAGCGCCGGTTTTTCCAATTAGTTCTCTGTGTCTCTGTGCCTCCGTGGCGTTTTTGATTCTCGCCCCCGGCACATCTCAAACGCTCGCTTAATCACCCGCGTAGCCGTCGGCGTCAACGAATATGCCGCCAACTCTTCCTCCCGCGCCCAAGCCACATCCGTCACGTCGCTAGCCGCCCGCGCTTCACCACTCACCGCCTCGCACAAATAATCCAGAATCACGAAGTGGTATTGTGTCCTTCCATCGTCATCCAGAAACACCCGCTCGAACACCTCAATCAAATCCAGTACGTGCACTTCAATCCCCGTCTCCTCCGCCAATTCTCGCCGCACGCCTTGATCCAGTGTCTCCCCCAATTCCAGCATCCCGCCCGGAATGGACCACTCTCCTTCCAGCGGCGGCCCACCTCGCTTGATCAAAAGCGTCCGCCCCTCCACAATCACCACGCCGCCCACTCCCACCAGCGGCCGCTCCGGATATTCTCGTTGGCCCGTCACCTTTACACATCCCCTCTCGCGTTTGCTTGACACTGGCGGTATATAATAACCCGCCAGTAGTCGTACACTCAGGAAGGAGAGAATTACCGTGACCCGATGTCCCGAATGTGACACTGAAATTGATCTCGACGAAGACGAAGTCGAAGAAGGCGAAATCCTCAGTTGCCCGGAGTGCGACGTCGAACTGGAAGTGACGCAAACTCATCCCGTGCACCTCATCGTCATCTCCGAAGATGAAGACGAGGAAGAGGATGACGACGAAGAAGAAGGCTCCGTCGCCAAGGAAGAAGAGGAAGAGGAGGAGGAAGAGGCTGAATAGTTCCGCCTCCTTCTTCACGCTCGCATCTTTTCTCCCGCAGGCATCATCTTAGAATTGTTGTGCCGGTACTTGGGCCGTCGCTTCCAACCTCCCTGCACAATCGGCCTCACGCTTTGCCATTCCAGCGGCGCATGCTGGAAAGAATAGGACCCCGTTGAAGACCCGCCAACTTTTCAAAATTTTCACAGCGCTGTTTTTGATTTTCTTCGCAGTCATTCCGTCCCGGGCCCAGGAAGAATCGAAAGCCCAGAAAAAAGCGGAAGCCCAGCTAAAAACGCTGCACGGCAGCGTGATTGATAAGAACGAAAATCCCGTCCCCTCCAGCGTCGTCTACCTGAAGAACGTCAAATCGCAATCCGTGAAGACCTACATCGCCGACGAGTCCGGGAACTATCGCTTCAGCGGCCTCGATCCCAACGTAGACTACGAAATCCACGCCGAACACGATGGCCTGACCTCCTCGACGCGCACAGTAAGCAGCTTCGACAGCCGCCGCGACATCGAAGTAGTCCTAAAACTCACCAAGAAAAAAAGCGCGTAAGCGTGTAAGCGAGTGTATCGCTGCGCACAGTAGCGCCGGCGTCCCGCCGGCTCGTAGTCTTCTGCTCCAACAGCAAGCTCACGCTGAAATCCTCGAAGCAAACCACCCCCAGCCCAATATGGAGTGCGGCGGCGCGCCGCCGCTTTGCCCAACGCAAACTCTCCACCCAAATCAAGCGCGAAGCATGCAGCTCAATCCGCATCGCCAAGTATTCCGAAGGTGTAGCGCAACCGTCGCAATCCAAGAGTTTCCACATATTCGATTTACCCTGAATTGCCGTTATCTGTGTTAATCAGTGTTCATCTGTGGTGCCTCTGAATTAAGCCACCACCCGCACCGCCCCGGGCATCACCTCAAACTCCGCCGGCGCCACCCCCAATTCCTCCCCATCCCCATGCACCATAGCCGCCCGCTCCGCCCGCAAAGAAATCCTCCGCCCCCGATAACGCATCACCTCCGGAAATCCCCGAAGATCCCCCGAGCTCAACACCACCGGCATCGCTTCCACCAATCTCAACAAACTCACATCGCCCACAATCACCACATCCAGCAAACCATCATCCATCCGCGCATCCGGCGCAATCCTTACCCCCGACCCATAACTCGAAGAATTCGCCACCGCCGCAAAAAGCGCCGGACCGCTCCACGCCACGTCATCAATCTCCGCCGACAAATCCAGCAAAGGCGCGCGAAAAAACACCGTAAACATCCCAGCCATGTAACGCGACACCCCCGGCCACGCCTTAAATCGCGTATTCGCCAGATGCGCTGCCTCTGCATCTAACCCCATCCCGCCGGCGCCGATATAATGCGCCACGCGCCCATCCTCGAATCGCACGCGCACCAAATCCACAGCCCGCGGCCGGCCCCGCAAAAACAAATCCGCAGCCCGCAGCGGATCGCAAGGAATCCCCAGCGCCCGCGCGATATCGTTTCCGCTCCCCGCCGGAAAAAATCCCGCTACCAGATCCGTCCCGCGCACGCCCTCAATCAAATGATGGAAAGCCCCATCGCCGCCCAGCGCCACCACGTATCGAAATCCCTCCGCGGCCGCACCAGCCGCCAAAGCGCGAATATCCTCCGCGCTCTTCGATCGCACAAATTCCGCAGGACGCCCGCGCTCCGCAAGCAAACTCCGCACCGCAGGCTCCGCGCGCAAAGCCCACCCGCCCCCAGAAGACGGATTAACAATCACCAATGTCTCGGATTTCATGCGGAAGACAATCTAACGAAGGTCACAGCTCGACAAGCTAACACACCATGCAACGTGTCTCAGCCTATCCTCTCAACAAGGCCGAACTTGTAGGGGCGGGTCTTAGACCCGCCCCCGTAGCATCCGGCAACCAACCATATGGAGTGCGGCGGCGCGCCGCCGCTTTCTCTTCGGCGAGGCGTGCCTCGCCGCGCCGTTCCAGCACCTCACAACGATCGGAATCGGGCATTCGCCAAGGCGATGGGCCTACCGTAACGTCTCGCTTTTCCCCGACCCCGGCTCCTCCAAAAACCTCGCCACAATCGGCCCCACCGAAATGCACGACGGGCTGTTATGCCCGCACGCCGAATCGAGCGTCACCACCGGCGCTCCGATCGCCGCTGCAAACGCCAACGCCGGCGCCGGATTCACCGTATGATCCTCCGGCGAAATAATCACCAGCATCTTCGCCCGCACACGCCGAGCCGCCTGCTCCAAACTCACGCCCAACTCCCCCGCCACGTCCAAAGCCATAATCGCCTGCCTCTGCCGGATCACGTCGCAAGCTCCGCCCGCATCCGAAGTTTCCGACTTCCGCGTCTCCGCCAAAAACGCCGCAAATTCCGACGGTGATGTTTTCGCCACGCGAAATGCCGGTGAGCTATTAGCCATCGAACCAATCTCGCTGAACACGCCAAATCCCGCAACCATCGGCTTCGTTCCGTTCCCGCCGCGCCACTCCGGATCCATTTCCAATGCTTCAATCTGCGCCGTCCACAATAATTTGTCGTAAGAAGTTGACTGCGGCGAACCCATCATCGGCACCACCACATCCATGAAATCCGGATACGCGACCGCCCACTCAAATGTCTGCATCCCGCCCATCGAAACTCCCACCACCGCGCGCAGATGTTTCAGCCCCAGCACGTCCACGGCGAGCCGGTGCTCCGCCTCCACCATATCCCGGATCGTGAACTCCGGAAATTTCAGCCGCGGCTGCTCCGAGCTGTTCGATGGCGAACTCGACACGCCGTCCCCAATCGCATCCACCATCACCACGAAATATTTCGCAGTGTCCGCCACGTTCCCCGGCCCCGCGAATTGCAAAAGTCCCTGCGATTTGCCGCCCAGCCAAGTCGGCCACAAAATCGCGTTCGATTTTTCGGCGTTCAAAGCCCCCGCCGTCCGGTAACCCAAACGAAAATCGCGAATCACCGCCCCGCTCTGCAATTTGAAATCCCCAAAATAAGCGAATTGTTGCGCGCCCTCCTCGCCTCGCGCCACCGCAGTCTTCGCTTGCGCCTGCGCTCGAGCCACTCCGCACGCAATCCCGCCCGCGCCAAGCAAAATCAATAAGACGCAGCCCGCTCTCGTCATCTCCGCCTTTTTTCAGTTGAACGCATCCGAAGTATCACAGCTCCGGAAGGGCGGGGCTTCAGCCCCGCCGTGAAGCGCCCAGCAAAGAAGGGGCTTTAGCCCCTGAAGCCTGCCTCGCACCATCGCCGGAATTTGGGCGATAACGCATCTCGCGATTCGTCACACCATCATCTCGTCCACGTAACACCACTTCCAATCCTCCCCCGGCTCAATCGACCGCATAATCGCATGATGCGTCGCGTGAAAATGTTTCGTCGCGTGCTTGTTCTTCGACGAATCGCAGCACCCCACGTTCCCGCAGAAAAGACATTCCCGCAGATGCACCCACGTGTCGCCCATCTTCAAGCATTCCTCGCATCCCTTCGAGCTAGCCTTGACGTGCTTGATCTGATCCATATGACTACACGTTGTCGCCATCGCATTGCCTCCCGAGAAAATCTAACTCTGCTCCCACAAGGTCCCGCGGTCAACCTCTGCCGCAGCCCGCGCATTGACGTACTGATTTTTCCCGAAGTATCCTCGTAATTCCTTGGAGACTCCTCGATGAATCGTCGCGCAAGCCTGCTCCTTATCGCCGGCGCACTTCTGATGCTTGCCGGCGCCATCGCATTCCTGAGATTCCGCGTCATAGGAGCAAACATGCGCTCATCGCAGTACATTTCAATCCCGGAAATGACCGGCGCGATCCAAGCCCGCCTCCTCACCCAATGGGAAGCCTGGAAACACAAAGACAAGCCCTCCAACGACGCAGTCATCGCCGATGATTTCCGCGCCTTCGGCCCCGATGGTTCTCTCCGCGCAGGCCGCCCCACCGTGCAGCAAATGATCGACGAGCCCATCACCGGCTACAAACTCTCGCAGTTTCGCGTCGTCCCGGTCGGCGCCGATACGGCCCTTGTCACCTATCTCGCCGACGTCACCCTCCCCGGCGACAAGCCTGAATTTCACATGGCCGTGGGTGAAGTCTGGAAGAAGCGCAACGGCCAGTGGCTGATCCACGCCTTTTCCGGCACCCCGCTGAAATAGTGAACGCCCGCGTACATTCGCGCGAAATTGGAAAGCCGCGCAAACGTCCGCGCATATTGAAGATTCCCGCACAAAATGAGATGCTACGCTTCCTTCGTCGCCAAGGAGACCCCCGCGATGTCCATCATCCGCGACAAAAAAATCGCAACGATCCTCTGCCTCGCCGCCGCGCTCCTCGTCTCCGCCCATCCCACCCTCGCGCAAGCACACGCCGACCACGAACCACACTGGAGCTATTCCGGCGCCGACGGCCCCGACCATTGGGGCGATCTCGCCCCCGATTTCGCCACCTGCAAAACCGGCCAGCATCAATCCCCCCTCAATATCGTGGACGCCACTCCAGCCGAACTCGCGCCCATCCATTTCGATTACCAACTCTCCCCGCTGAAAATCCTCAACAACGGCCACACCATCCAAATCCAATACGCCCCCGGCAGCAGCATCTCCATCAACGGCATCGCGCTGCCCCTGGTCCAATTTCATTTCCATCACCCCAGCGAAACCGAAATCAACGGCCAAAAATTCGACATGGAACTCCACCTCGTTCACATAGACGCCGCCTCCGGTCGCGCCGCCGTCGTCGCCATCCTCATCAAGAGCGGCAACCCCAATCCGCTCATGGGCCAGCTCTGGAATTACATTCCCAACGAAGTCGGCAAACCAATCGACCACAAAAAAATGGTTTTCAACGCCGCCGATTTTCTCCCCGGCGATCAAAGCTACTACGTCTTCGATGGCTCGCTCACCACTCCGCCCTGCAGCGAAGGCATCAAGTGGTACGTCCTGAAAACTCCCATCGAAGCCTCCCCCGCGCAAATTGCCAGGTTCGCCAGGCTCTATCCCGATGACGCCCGCCCCGTTCAGCCGCAGAACGGCCGCAAAATCGAAGAAAGCCATTTCTCAAAATAACAATTTGAATATTTCCACCAGCACCCATCTCGCGAGCGCCTTCCGTAAGGCCACGGCTTTGCGGATTGCTGAAAACGTAAAGGAATGTCATCCCGCCTGCCCTGACGCAGGAAGGGAGCGCAGCGAGGGATCTGCTTTTCGCTCGCGCTCCAACGCAGGAGCCTCTAATGAATCGTAATTATTCGGCAACACCGAATTACCCGTCACACACCACCCGCCGCCGCTGCTTAACTCTGCTCCTCGCCCTCTGCGCCGCCGCCGCGTATCCCTTCGCGCTCCCGCTGCAAGCCCAAGTCTCCTCCGCCTCCGACCAGCTCCTCCACCGCATGTACGCCTCGCCCGACTTCGAAGTGAAATACTTCGGCCCCGCCCGCTGGCTCGATGACGGCTCCGCATACACCACCGTCGAGCCCTCCGCCGCCGTCAAAGACGCGCGCGACATCGTCCGCTACGAAACCGCCACAGGAAAGCGCGAAGTCCTCGTCTCCGCCAGTCAGCTAATTCCGCCCAACGAAAAATCCCCGCTCGAGTTCGAGAACTTTTTCCTCTCCAAAGACAAATCCAAAGTCCTGCTCTACACCAACACTGCGCAAGTCTGGCGCCGCAACACCCGCGGCGATTACTGGGTCCTCGACCTCCGCACCAAATCCCTGCGCAAACTTGGCGGCGACGCTCCGCCCTCTTCCCTGATGTTCGCGAAATTCTCCCCCGACGGCTCGCAGGTCGCCTACGTCCGCGCCAATAATATCTACGTCGAAAATGTCGCCACTGGAACAATGACCCAAATCACGCGCGACGGCTCCGCCACGATCGTCAACGGCACCTCCGACTGGGTCTACGAAGAAGAACTCGACGTCCGCGACGGTTTCCGCTGGAGCCCCGACGGCCGCCGCATCGCCTACTGGCAGTTCGACACCAGCAACGTCGGAATTTTCAAACTCCTCTACAATCTCGGCGCCCCGAAAGAAATCGTCACCGGCTTTCCCTATCCCGGACTCGGCGTCTATCCCTCCGTCCTCAATATTCCGTACCCAATTCCCGGCACCACGAATTCAGCCGTGCGCGTAGGCGTCGTCAGCGCGCAAGGCGGCGAAACAAAATGGATGGCCGTCCCCGGCGACCCGCGCAATAATTACATCGCCCGCATGGAATGGGCTCCGGGTGGCAACCCAGCCGCGAACGAATTAGTCATCGAACATCTCAATCGTTTGCAAAACACCAATGACGTTCTCCTGGCCGACTCCTCCACCGGCGCAGTCCAGCAAATTTTCCGCGATCAAGACCCCGACTGGGTAGACATCAACGACGAAATCAAGTGGGTTCACGATGGGCGGGAATTTCTCTGGCGCAGCGAACGCGACGGCTGGTGCCACGCCTACCTCGTCTCGCGCGACGGCAAAAATATCCAGCTGCTTACGCCCGGCGCCTACGACGTAATCAGCCTCGACGGCGTGGATGAGAAAAATGGCGAGCTCTACTTCATCGCCTCGCCCGAAAACGCGACGCAGCGCTACCTCTATCGAGTCCCGCTCGATGCCGCCGCCGCAAAATCAGCAGCCGCAACTACCCCGGAGCGCGTAAGCCCAGCCGACGCCCCCGGCACTCACGTCTACGACATCTCCCCCGACGGCCACTGGGCCTTCCACATCTATTCTCGCGCCGACGTCACGCCCGTCACAGATCTAGTCGAACTCCCGACGCACAAAAGCACTCGCGTCCTGGAAGACAACCACGCCCTCCGCGCCAATGCCGCACCGTTACTCACCACTCCCACCGAATTCTTCAAAGTAGATATCGGCGACGGCGTCACCCTCGACGCCTGGATGCTAAAGCCCCCCAATTTCGATCCCCACAAAAAATATCCGCTGCTCGTGTACGTCTACGGCGAGCCTGCCGCGCAGACCGTCGAAGACGTCTGGGGCGACTGGAATTTCGATTTCCATCGCATCGTCGCCAACGCCGGCTACATCGTAGTCAGCTTCGATAATCGCGGCACTCCCGCCCCCAAAGGCCGCGCCTGGCGCAAAATAATCTACGGCGCGATCCACCCCGTAATCGTCAAAGACCAATCCGCCGCCCTGAAAGTTTTCCTGCAATCGCATCCCTACGCCGACCCCACCCGCGTAGCACTCTGGGGCTGGAGCGGCGGCGGAAGCAGCACGCTAAATCTCATGTTCCGCTCCCCCGACCTATATAAGGTGGGCATGGCCGTCGCTCCCGTCCCCGACCTCCGCCTCTACGACACCATTTACCAGGAACGTTACATGGGCCTCCCACTGCAAAATGTCGAAGGCTACCGCGACAAGCTCCGCCATAAATTTCGCCGAAGGCCTGAAAGGCCACCTCCTGCTAGTCCACGGCGCGGCGACGACAACGTCCACTACAGCGGCAGCGAACTCCTACTAAATCGCCTAATCGAACTAGACAAGCCAATAGACTTCATGGAATACCCCAACCGCACCCACGCCATAAACGAAGGCCCAGGCACCACCCTCCATCTCTACAGCCTGCTCCTCCGTTACCTCGAAGAACACATCCCGCCAGTCGCAACGCCACCACAACCATAAAAAATCCACGCAAATCACAACGCGTATTCGTAGGGTCGCTGCTTGCCGCGCCCCAGCTTGCGCGGACGTCCACGCCTCCTCGGCGCCGTAGGGACACGGCATCCACGCCCGCATCAGCAAAATCGTCGCAACAGTTCAGGG
>CAVUFU010000009.1:0-39854 GCA_963740695.1 uncultured Acidobacteriota bacterium | reverse complement strand
ACCTATTCCCATTCTGGCACTGGTACTCATGCAGTAAATGTGATAAAATACGGCCGGGTAACTATTCCAGCCCACTGAGGACGCCACATGCACTCCGCCACAACGGCGACAGGCAGACCACTCCCACCCCCAGGGAAATCTCTACCCGAAAAACCGCCCGGCGCCCCTCAGTTGTCGCGCCGCTCACCAACTGGCCGCTCCAAAACCTCATGTAACATCCGAACTACAATGTTACATCCCCGCTCCCGCTGTTACTTGTCACTCGTCACTCATCACTCGTCACCGTAAATTCAATCGCCAACCCCGCCGATTAGAATCCGTCGTATCTCACACAAAACAAACACCCGCACCCCAAATCAATCGCCAACAAATGCGTACTTTGCATCCCGCGCTCTCTGCGGGACCGGCCACTTCCAAAATCACGCATCTCGGCATATCGAATCGTCGCAGTCAACAAGCCGCGCCGGGCTTCACTCGTCACTCATCACGAATCACCCGTCACTGCCGTTCTAATCGACAATGGCAGATATTAGAAATCAACGTAAACCTCTCAAAACAAACGACAGCACCCCGTTCTAATCGACACAAAAACGCGTTTTCAAATTCCAAAAATCTCATACCGCGACCGCGAACCACTACTCACCACTCACGCTGCATTCCCCACCGAAGGCGTCAGACTGCCGCTCCGTTGACAATGTAGCGCGCGAGAAATCACTACCGCGCGGAGGTCGAGGCGGGACCGCTGGGGGATTCATGCATGCTGAGGATGTACCAGTGATTCTCGGATTTGCGGCAGAGCATCATGCCCCGGCCGGCGGTGTGAACGGAGGGAGATTCGATGGTGTAGTCGTACAGGCTCCAGACGACGTCGCCGACGGCGCGCTGGTCGTTCATGATCATGGAAAGATGGGCGTGCGGGACGAGGTGAAAATATTGCTGGCGGAGGTGATTGGTGGCCTGTTCGCGCCCGCGGAGTTCGCCGGCGGGAGAGCTGAGGACGAAATCGGGATCGAAGCAGGTGGCGAGTTTGTCGGCGTCGGCGTTGTTGAAAGCTTCGGAGCACGAGTGCATGGCCGTTTCCATTTCGGCGATGAGCGATTCCTCGGAGGAGCTGGGCTGTGTGACGGCGAGGCGCGCGACGCTGCGTTTCAGGTCAATGGTAACGCCGAGGCGTTCGAGGAGATCCACGCCAAGGATGCCATCAAGCGGCGCGCCGCAGGCTTTGGCAATCGCGGTGAGATCGATCGCGTGGAGGCTGATGCCGCGCAGAGTGTGATTTCCGAGTGAGAGTTCGTTGATAGAAACTTCGCGCGCTTTCAGCGGCGTGGTTTCGTTCCAGGATTGCACGCGGACTTGGGTGGCGTGGCCTTGCGGGAAAGATTTCTCGTTGAGCATGGAGGTGGCGGCGGTGTCGATCAGGAAGCGCTTGTCCTGCTTGTCTATTTGCAGGACGACGACGGGAAGACTGTCGCAGCGCTGGAGAGGAATTTCGTTGCCGGCGGGCGCGGGCTGCGCTTGCGCTCGGCTAGCGCGCGGGGTTAGCGTGAACAGCACGACGGAGCAGGTGCAAATGCACGCTAGCCGTCGCAGACTTCTACGCATCACTCCCTCGATTGGGCCGATGTGGTCACTTCGTCAATGCGCCGCAGAATTGCGTCACCGGCGGAACTATAAGCTCGCTGATCGCGGAAGAGGCGCGAACTCCAGTTCGCTCCCATCGCCAGAGCTTGAATTTCGAAGGCGAGCTGGCGGACGTCCACGTCTTTGCGGATTTCGCCGGCGGATTGCGCTTCGTGCGCGGCGTGCTCCAGATTTCCCAGCCACTTTTTCATGAGTTCGACAATGCGATCGCGGATGCGCCCGGGGCGGTCGTCGAATTCGAGCGAAGCGGCGGAAAAAAAGCAGCCGCCGGGGAAAGTTTTATCTTCGCCGTAGGCGAGCCAGTTTTTGCAGAGGGCGCGAAGGAGCTTGACGCCGCGCAGTTTCGCGGCGGGCAGGACGACGCGTTCGATGAAAATGTCGCGCGCTTCGTCCACGACGGCGCATTGCAGATCTTCTTTCGAGCCGAAGTGGGCGAAGAGCCCGCTCTTGCTGATGCGCAGGGTGGCGGCGAGTTTGCCGATGGTGAGGGCTTCGAGGCCTTCGAGGGAGGCGATATTGACGGCTTTGCGCAGGATGGCGTGGCGGGTTTTCAGGCCGCGGGGCCGGCGAGTGGGGAACTGCGGCACTGCGGTTGAGCGCGATCGCTTGTCAGCCTTCATTTTCACGGGCGGATAATAGCACGACCGTTCGTTCTATTACAAGTGGGGAAGGGTGGATGGTCGTGAGGTGGGAGTTGCGGTGGCGGAGGGAACTCAGTTTTTGTTGCTGCAAAGAATTAAGACACAGCGCACAGAGCACGCCGGAGGACGCTGCGACGCGAGACACGGAGTGGCAGAGAGGCAAACGTGACCGGGCGACAGCTTGCCAGGCGAGGCTTGCCTCGCCTGGATGCTGTTGTGGCGCGTTCGGCTTGGGAGAAAGCGGCGGCGCGCCGCCGCACTCCACACGATCTTGCCGCGCGGACGGGATGCGGCCGGCGGGTCGCGCTGCGCCGCGCAGCGTTTGCCGAAGGCAACGCGGCGGAGGTATGATGGCGGTTTCCTCGGGCAACCTTGGGCGCGCGTTGAAATTTCCTTCTGCGGGAGGCTCACCATGAAACGAAAACCCCTTCTCATTATCGGCGGCATCATCGTGGCGTTGTTTTTGATCATTCTGGCGCTGCCGCTATTCATCAACGTGAACCAGTTCAAGCCGACTTTGGAAACGAAGCTGGGCGTGGCGCTGGGGCGCAAGGTGGGCATTGGCGACATCGGGCTATCGATCCTTTCGGGCTCGGTGACGGTGAAGGATGTTTCGGTGGCGGACGATCCGGCTTACAGCAATGGCGCGTTTTTGACGGCGAAATCGCTGGACGTGGGCGTGGCGATGATGCCGCTGATTTTCTCGCGGCAGTTGAACGTTAGCTCCTTCACCATCGAAGAACCCGAGATCACTTTGCTGCGCAACGCCAACGGGACGTGGAATTATTCGACGCTGGGGGCGGCGGGACAGTCGAAAAACAGCACGCCAGCGGCGGGTGGCGCTGCACCGACGGCTACCGCGCCGGGATTCAGCGTGGACAAATTGAAGATCTCGAACGGGAGATTAATTGTGGGGAAGGTGGGCGCGAAGGCCAAGCCGAGCGTGTATTCGAACGTCAATCTGGAGGCTTCGGATCTTTCATACACGACTCAGTTTCCTTTCAAACTGACGGCTACCGGGCCAAGCGGCTCCGATATGAAAGTGGAAGGCAAGGCGGGACCGATCAATCAAACGGACACGTCGGCGACGCCGCTGAATGCGACGGTGAACGTGGCGCACATGGACCTGGCGAAGACGGGATTTATTGATCCGGCGTCGGGGATTGCGGGGATCGTGGATTTTAACGGCGACCTGAGCTCCGATGGAAAGACGATGAGTTCGAAGGGATCGGTGAAGACGAACAAGATCAAGGTAACGCCGTCGGGGGCGCCTTCGAGCGTGCCGTTGAATGTCGATTACGCGACAGATTACACGTTGAAGGATCAATCCGGCGTATTGAAGCAGGGCGACATTCACATTGGAAATGCCCTGGCGCACGTGACTGGAACATACAGCACGGCGGGCGACGAAACGAAAGTGCAGATGAAACTGAATGCGCAGGGAATGCCGCTCGGCGATCTGCAGGGATTTTTGCCGGCGGTAGGCGTGGTGTTGCCGCCGGGGTCGAAGCTGGAGGGTGGAACGCTTACGGCGAATCTGACGCTCAGCGGGCCGGTGGACAAGTTGGTGGTGGCGGGACCGGTGAATATGCAGAACGCGAAGCTGGCGGGATTCAGTCTGAAATCGAAGCTGGGAGCGCTGTCTTCGTTCACGGGTCTAGGCGGCGGGCCGGGATCGTCTTCGGATACTGAGATTCAGACGCTTAGCGCCACAGTGAAATACGATCCAACGGGAACGAAGATTGACAATTTGAATTTGGTGGTGCCGACGATTGGGAGCGTCACCGGAGCGGGCACGATGAGCCCGGCGGGCCAATTGGATTTCAAGATGGTGGCGAAACTGGCGGGGGGAATTGGCACGGGAATTACTGAGGTGGCTGGAGGAGCGGGCAAGCTCGGTTCCGTGATGGGCGGCGGCGGGAAGGGAAATTCGGGCGGGGGGATACCGTTCAAGGTGCAGGGGACGACGTCGGATCCGAAGATTATTCCGGATATTGGCGGCGCGGCCGGAAATTTGGTGAAGGGCGGAGTGGCGGGAGTGGGCGACGCGGGAAAAGCGCCGGGAGCGGCCGCTGGGGCGATTGGCGGATTGTTCGGGAAGAAGAAAAAACCGTAGCGGCTAATGCGTGTGGCGCGGTTAAGGGAAGGATGTAGCTGCCGAGAAGAAAAGCAGATTCCTCGGGCAAGGGCGGCCCTCGGAATGACATTCTCCATTCGTAGTGAGCGGCGCTCGTTTGGATTCTTGCTAGCGCTGGGGCGGGACTGCGGTTAGGGCGCTTTCTGTGTCGCTGAAGAGGGTGCGGAGGGCGCGGATTACGAAACGTAGTAGGACCAGGATTACGCAGAGAGCGATCACTACAATCGTTGACGCGACGTAAGGGTGTTGCGTCACGATCCACATCAGGAATACCACCAGGGCATCTTCGCCCAGACTCAGCGCGAAATTTGAAAATGGTTCGGGGGAGTGAGTGACGGCGGCGCGGGCGGCTGTTTTGCCTCCGTGTGCGGCGAGGGCGATCAGGCCGCCGGCAAAGGTGGCCGCGATTTGCTCCCATTGCGGCAATTGCGAAGTGGCGGCGTAGGCGAGATACGCCGCGACAGGGACGCGGATGAAGGTGTGTGCAGCGTTCCAGAGCAGATCGAAGAGCGGGATTTTATCGCCGACAAATTCCAGCAGGAAAAGCACGGCGCAGATGGCGATTATTTTCCAGTCTTGCAGGACGTGTAACGAATCGGGCAGCACGAGAACGTGGTACCTGCCGAGCAGGCCCAACATTCCGACGGTGGCGTAGACGTTGAGCCCTGCGGAAAAGCTGACGACGACTAAGACGGCAGTGAGTTCTCTGCCTTGGGGGATCACCGGAGATAGTACGGCGAGGTTCATGGATGAGAGTGGAGCGCCGCGCGGCGGGCCGCTATGGGCTCGCCGCGCGGGAGTGGCGCTTGCAGATTGCGGATGCGCCGCGCGAGCTTACTTCGCGGGCTGCTTGGCGATTACGAGGTCTTTGATTTTGTTGTAGGTGGCTTGTGGGATGATCTTCTTTTTCACGAGATCGGTTTTCGCGTGGTAAGGGCGGCCGTCAATTATTTTTTGCGAGTAGGCGGCGCCGATGCCGGGTAGCGCGTCGAGTTGCGCTTTGGTTGCGGTGTTCAAATCCACGAGGTTGCTGCTGGCGGGCGCAGCGGACTTCGACGACTGGGGAGCGGCAGGATAGTTGTGAGCCAAAACCGGGAGGGCCAGGAAAAAAAGTAGCGATGCGGCGAGAACAAAGAGCGAAAAATTGCGTTTAGATTTCATGGGGATGCTCCTTTTGTGGGATGGGCGCAAGACGTTTGAGCTGCGGCGCGGGCTCAAAGCTGCCGCACGATTTCGATGCCGCCGCTACAATACCACCGGCGGCAGGCGAGATTCTAGCGTTCGTCGAAAAATCGAAAGTGGTGACGGAGATTGGTCGGATATGCAACGGTTGCGTCTTTTTGGCTAGTATAGTGTTTGTTGGCGGGGGTGGTGATCCTTGGGGGAGCGGGACGGCGGGGTGGTCCGGGGAGGCCGAGGTTTGCGGGGCCTCGCTGGGCGGAGTTGCGGGGATCGGACTGGGCTTGCCGGCTTGGTATGCGGGTGTGTCTTGTTGGTGGCGCTGGGGCCGCTGCTGGCGCAACAGATTTCACCGCGACAAACTTCCTCGAAAACTGCATTGAATGCCGCTGAGCTGGTGCGTTTGCGGGCGGAGTGGTTTTTCCGGCAGCGGGCATCGGCGAACGGACACGTCCCTGGGGCGCTGCTGCTGCGTGCGTTTGCGCAAAATAAAAAGATGATCGCGGCGGAAGGGACGTTTGCCGAGCGGCTGAGCGCACGCGATGGGGTGGCGCTTGCGCAGAATTCCTGGACCGCGCTGGGACCGCAGCCTACGGCGAACACGATGTTTTATGGAAATGTTTCGGGGCGGGTTACGGCGTTGGCTGTGGATCCGTGCGACGCGACGGGAAATACGGTGTATGCCGGCGGCGCGGACGGTGGAGTGTGGGTGAGTTTTAATGCGTTGAGCGGCAAGCCGGTGACTTGGCAGCCGCTGACGGATGAGCAGCCGTCGCTTTCGACGGGGGCTTTGGCGTTGGTTTCTTCGACCTGCCAGACGAATAACGGGCACATGCAAAGCTCGGAAATTCTGGTGGGAACCGGCGAATCGAATTACGCGCTGGACAATATATATGGGGCGGGCGTGCTGCGTTCGATGGACGGAGGGCAGACGTGGATGCAGGATGCGACGTTTACGGCGAGCGCTTCGCAGGGCCCGGGCGCGAGCGGGCCTTACATTGCGGCGCTGGCGGTGCAGCCGCACCAAGCGAATCCGGTGATTCTGGCGGCGGTGCAGGGGACGGATTTCGCGGCGGGAGGGGCGCTGCTTTCGGGGGTGTGGCGTTCGACGGATGGGGGCGCGCACTGGACTCGAACGCAACCGGATGGAGGCGGAGCGACGGGCGCGCCGTTTAATCCGGCGACGGATGTGAAGTTCGATCCGAGCAACGCGACGGGCGATACCGTGTATGCCGCGCTCGGTGATCCGAACGCGAATTCCGAGGTCGGGCCCGCGTCTTGTCCAGCGGCGTACTGCAATGGCGTGTTTGTTTCGCACGATGCCGGAGTTACGTGGAATCTCGTGGGGGGGCTGGATAGCGCCGCAAGCCCGTCGAGCTTTGGCAGCATTTCGCTGGCGATCGCTCCGGGAAGCACACCGGCGAATTCGACGCTGTGGGTTTCGATTGCGGACGCCGGCACAAACTCAGACAACTTGTTGGGCGTATGGAAGGGCACGGGAATCCAGAGCAATGGCTCGGGCCCGGCGTTCACCGCGATTTATCCCAATGCCTCGAATTTGCCGGACTTTTGCGCGCCGCAATGCTTCTACGACATGAAGATTACGGTGATGCCGGGTTCTGCCGGCGCCACTGTTTTTGCTGGCGGATCGGCGCAGCCGCAACTGGCGAAGAACGCGTATGGCACTTCGTCTATTTACCGGTCGCTCGATGGAGGAAGCACGTGGGGCGACGTGAGCGCAGATGGCAGCGCGAACGGAACTTCCACGCATGTGGATGTGCACGCTTTGAAATTTGCGGTGGAGTCCGGTTCGCACGTTTTGGCGATGTTTGTAGGGAATGACGGCGGAGTGTGGAGTTCGCAGGATGTTTTCAACTCGAGCGTGGCGCCAGGGAACCAGCATTGGGCGGATTTGAATACGGATACGGGGAATCCGAATACGTCGCTGAACTTGACGCAGTTCTATCCGGGCGTTTCGATTCATCCGAGCACGGACAAAACTATTTTTGGCGGCACGCAAGGGAACGACATCCAGCAATACAGCGGGACGCTGGATTGGAGCGGGGCGCTGGCTTGTCCTTACGATGGCGGATATACCGCGACTGATCCACACACGCCGAGCACGATTTACGCGGCCTGCAGTTATTTGGGCGGGCCGGGGACGTTGAATAAAAATACTATGAATGGAGTGCCGGGACAGGACGGGATCAACTGGGCGGCGATTGACTTCAACAATGGGATTAATTTCAGCGACAACGCGGATTTCATCCCGCCGCTGGTGCTGGATGCGAAGAACAGCCAGAACCTTTATTTCGGGACTTACCGGCTGTATCAGACGACGAATGGGGGCGGGAACTGGTCGGCGATCACGAGCGACCTGACGACGGACGGCAGCAAGAATTTTGTGACTGCGATTGCGGTGGCGCCGAGCGATTCGAATACGATTTACGCAGGGACTTCGGATGGGAACGTTTGGCAATCGTCGGAGGCGCTGCAGGGCGCGCCGGATATTCAGAAAGTGAACCAGGCGCGCCAACCGGCGCGGAGCGTTGCGGCGATCGCGGTGGATTCCGCGAATCCGAAAGCGGCGTTTGTGAGCTATTCGGGCTTTTCTTGTCCTGGGATCAGCGGATGCGACGGTCTGGGGCACGTTTTTTTTACGAATAATTCGGGCGCTGCATGGATTCAGGTGGATGGCAATCTTCCGGATGTGCCGGTGAACGACATAGTGATTGATCCGACGGACGCGACGGACAATACGATTTATATCGCGACGGATGCGGGAGTGTACGCGAGCGCGAACGCGACGGCTGGGAGCGCGACGACGTGGAGCGTGCTGCAGGCGGGGCTGCCCAACTCGCAGGTGATGTCGCTGAAGCTGCGCAGCGCTTCGCGATTGCTGGTGGCGGCGACGCATGGGCGCGGAGCGTGGGGCACGGTGCTGCCGGCTTTGCCGGGATTCGTGCTGACGGGGTTGAGTCCGGCGTCGGCGAACTTTGGCGGCGGAGCATTTTTGTTGACTGCGAACGGAGATTCATTTACTCCGAAGTCAGTAATCAATTTTAATGGTACGGCGCTAGCGACGACTTTTGTTAGCGCGACGACTTTGACCGCTATGGCGTCCAGTGGGGGCGCGCCTTGCGGCGGAGCGGTGCCGGTGACAATTTCCGATCCGGTGTTGGGGACGACGAATGCTTTGACGTTCAGCGTGATGGGCGCGCCGTGCGATTTTTCGTTTGGAACGGTGGCGCCGGCGAGCGCGACGGTGAGTCCCGGGGGGACTGCCAATTATCAGTTTTCGCTAAAGCCCGTGGGTGCGACGGGCAGCGCGGTGCAATTGACGTGCAGCACGGCGCTGGCTGGGGCGAATTGCACGTTTACGCCGAATCCGGCGACGCCTGTGGCGGCAGGAACCAGCATCGCGATGGCAGTTACGGTGCCGGCGACAGCGAGCATTTCAAATTTTTACGGGGTGGGGAGGAATACGTTTTTCCGCGGCACGACAGGCGCGTGGGATCGGTGGATTACGTTAGCGGTGATTCTTGCGATATTCGGATCGGCTGCCGCGTTGGATTCTGAGAAGCGGCGGCGGGCGGTGATTGCGATTTGTTGCGCAGGAATGATTATTTTGGTGAACATGATGGCAGCTTGTGGCGGCGGGGGCGGAGGCGGCGGGCCACAGCCGCAGACGTACGAGATCACGATCACGGGGGCGAGCGGAAGTTTTCAGCACTTGACCTCAGTGCAGGTCGTGGTAGATTAGCGCTGTTGGAGGCTCCCAGCCGCTCGGACGACCTGTTTGATGTGGTTCAGTATTCGGGAGGGACACCGCCATGACCTGCCCGCAGTGCCATAAGCACATTCCGGCTAAGGCAGTTTGGACGACTTCGGGATTTTCGGGAGTGGTTTGCCCGGAATGTCACGCGAGTCTTTGCCCGACGCCGATATCGGCGATTATTGTGTTTGCGCTGTCGTTTGGGTTGGGAGACGCGGCGCTGATGCTGCTGCATCACCGGGGCGCGGATTTACTGGTGGCGTTTGCGGGATTTTTCGTGGTGTTTGCGGTGGTGTTTGCTTTGGCGGCGCCGGTGATTTTGCGGATGCGATTGAAGGATCATACGGGGCCGCACCTTTCGGGGAATCGGGCCTGAGCTGCCATTGAGTTTTTTGCCGCGCGGAAAATTCAATTCGCGGGAACTTCAGGGGCTGAAGCCCCTTTCGTTTGGTTGCTGTAATGTCGCGGCTAAAGCCGCGACCCACAAACCCTCAGATGTTGCGCCGAAGTTCCAGCTCTCTGAAAATTGTTGTTGTTGAGCTGCGACGCGGCGCCGGAGTTACATTCGTTGCGATGTAGTAGGCGTCGCGCCGGCGAGCGATGGCGGACTGAAGTCCGCCGCTACAAAGGCGACACGTCCAAGAAATCTGAGTGAGCCTTCACGACCTAGAGCATTTGACGCAGGACGTATTGCAGGATCCCACCGTGTTGGTAGTAGGCTACCTCGAAGGGCGTATCCACTCTTGCTATTGCCGTGAACGCGATTTCTTTGCCGTCCGGTTTGCGCGCGCGGACTTTCATTTTTTTGCGCGGCTCGAAATTGTGAGCTAGTCCCTCGACATCGAAAATTTCAAGACCGGTCAGGCCTAGAGAGTTTAGGTTTTCGCCTGGTAGAAATTCTAGCGGGAGCACGCCCATGCCGACTAGGTTGCTGCGGTGAATGCGTTCGAAGCTTTCCGCTAGCACCGCGCGGACTCCTAGCAGGATAGTGCCTTTGGCCGCCCAATCGCGGGAGGAGCCGGAGCCGTATTCTTTTCCGGCGAAGATGATGAGTGGGACGCGCTCGTCGCGATATTTCATGGCGGCATCGTAGATGGACATTTTTTCGCCGCCGGGCTGGTGGATGGTCCAGCCGCCTTCGGTGCCGGGGGCTAGCATGTTTCGCAAGCGGATGTTCGCGAAGGTGCCGCGCATCATCACTTCGTGATTACCGCGACGGGCGCCGTACGAATTGAAGTCTTTCGGTTGGACGCCGTGTTCGATCAGATATTTTCCGGCTGGAGAGTCCGGTTGAATGGAGCCGGCGGGCGAGATGTGGTCGGTGGTGACACTGTCACCTAGGACCGCGAGAGCGCGCATTCCGTGCAGGTCGCCGAGAGCTACGGGCTTCAGCGGCATATTTTCGAAATACGGTGGAAGCTTGATGTAGGTAGATTTTTCGTCCCAGGCGTAGAGATCGCCTTCGGGGATGGGCAGGGCGCGCCAGTGCTCGTCGCCGGTGAAAACGTCGGCATATTCTTTCTGGAACATTTCGCTAGTGACAGACGAGCGCATGGTTTTTTCGACTTCGTCGGGCGTGGGCCAGATATCGCGGAGATAGACGGGCTGGCCGGATTTATCGTTGCCGAGCGATTCGTTGACGATGTCGAAGTCCATGCGTCCGGCGAGGGCGTAGGCGACTACGAGCGGCGGAGAGGCGAGGTAATTCGCGCGGCAGAGCGGATTGATGCGGCCTTCGAAATTGCGATTGCCGCTGAGGACCGAGACGGCGACGAGATTATTTTCCTTGATGGCTTTGCCGATGGGTTCGGAGAGCGGGCCGCTATTGCCGATGCAAGTGGTGCAGCCGTAACCGACCAGATTGAAGCGGAGAGTATTGAGAAAGGGCCAGAGACCGGCTTTTTCGATGTAATCGGTGACGACTTTGGAGCCAGGGGCGAAACTGGTTTTGACCCAGGGCTTGGTTTGCAGGCCGCGCTCGACGGCTTTTTTGGCTAGCAGGCCGGCGCCGAGCATCAGCGATGGATTGGAAGTGTTGGTGCAGCTGGTGATGGCGGCGATGACGACCGAGCCGTCGGCGAGATCGAATTTATCGCCATTATTTTGCACGCTGACGTGCTTGGGTTGTGCGGTAAGCGTTTTTTCGAAGGATGATTTGGCTTGGGTGAGCGGGACGCTATCTTGCGGGCGCTTGGGGCCGGCCATGGTGGGAACCACCGTAGAGAGATCGAGTTCAATTCGGTCGGAGAAAATTGGATCGGGCGTGTGATCGGTGCGGAAGAGACCTTGTTCTTTGCAGTAGGTCTCGACGAGGCGAACTTGATCTTCGTGGCGCGCGGTGAAACGGAGATAGGCCAGCGTTTCGGCGTCCACGGGAAAAAAGCCCATCGTGGCGCCGTATTCGGGGGCCATGTTGGCGATGGTGGCGCGGTCGGGGAGCGTGAGGCTGGAAAGTCCCGTGCCGTAGAATTCCACGAACTTTCCGACGACGCCCTTTTTGCGCAGCATTTGCGTGACGGTGAGAACTAGGTCGGTGGCGGTGGCGCCTTCGGGCAGGCGGCCGTGCAATTTGAAGCCGACGACGGCCGGAATCAGCATCGAGAGAGGCTGGCCGAGCATGGCCGCTTCCGCTTCAATGCCGCCGACGCCCCAGCCGAAGACTCCGAGGCCATTGACCATGGTGGTGTGCGAGTCGGTGCCGACTAATGAATCCGGGAAGGCTACGGCGTGGCCGTCTTGCTTTTCGCTGAAGACTACCCGGGCCAGATATTCGAGATTGACCTGGTGGCAGATTCCGGTGTCCGGCGGAACTACTTTAAAATTTTGAAAACCTTTTTGGCCCCAGCGGAGGAAGGCGTAGCGCTCGATATTGCGCTGCATTTCGAGGTCGGCGTTGAAGGCGAAGGCGCCGGCTACGCCGAATTTGTCCACTTGCACGGAGTGGTCAATCACCAATTCCGCCGGGAGCAGGGGATTGATTTTTTTGGGTTGGCCGCCGAGTTGGCGCATGGCTTCGCGCATGGCGGCGAGGTCCACTACGGCGGGGACGCCGGTGAAATCCTGAAGCAGGACGCGGGCGGGCATGAAGGAAATTTCTTTTTCGGAGGCGCCTTGGGCGCTGGTGGGATCCCAGGCGGCCAGCGCGCGGACGTCTTCATCGAAAACGAAACGGCCATCTTCGTGGCGGAGCAGGTTTTCGAGGAGGACTTTCAGGGAGAAGGGAAGGCGCGTGACGTTGCCGATGCCGGCGCGTTCTAGCGCGGCGAAGTGGTAGATTTCGAAGGAATCGTCGCCGACGTGGATTTTGGTGCGGGTGCCGAACGTGTTTTTGGATTGAGGGCTCACGAGATTTGCTGCTCCTGTGAATTGAACAGGCTATTTTAGCGCACTAGTTGGGTTGGGCTTGTGGGATTTTCGGTTTGGGGTGAGGGCCGCTCGGCGCCGACCGACCGCAAAAGGCGAAAGATTTAACACAGAGTTCGCCCTTCGAACCGGCACCGCCGGTTCTCAGGGTGAATCGCCCTGTGGGGCGATTCACAGAGAAAAGGTGGAGGGGGCGGGGCTTATTCGTAATTCGGGAGGGCGATGCGGTCGGCGAGATCGCGGCCGGCGGCTAGGGTCGCGACCCAAGGGATACTCATCAGACGGAAGATTTGATTGCGAAGGAACAGCCCGAACTTCGATTTTGGCGCGAAGGCACCGGCAAAGCGCAAAGCCCCTTTTTGTTTGCGCAGAACGAAGGGAGCGAAAAGATCCTGATAGCGCGCGAAAGCTTTGGAATAGTCTCCGGATGCGCGATGCAATTCGCCGGCGAGGACATAGGCTGCAATCATAGCTAGTGCGGAACCTTGTCCGGCGAGCAGCGAGACGCAGGACGCTGCGTCGCCGATAAGGGTTACGCGTCCTCTGGTCCATAAACCCTGCTGCGGGTCCATATGAATTTGGCTGACGCGATCGAAGTAGAGTTCGTTCGCGGAGTCGAGCGCGTCGAGAATCTGGGGACATTCCCAGCCGCAATTTGCGAAGCGCCGGCGCAATAGGGCTTTTTGACCGGCGAGATCGGTGGGGATTGCCGCGTCTTCATCCGCGAAAATGAACAGAAACATGGTGCAGTCATCGCCGATGGCATAGCGTCCGACCTGCTGACCTACTTGCGTATAGGTCATGTAAACGAGCTCGTCGCGTGGGCGATAGCCTCGGGCCGCAAACGCGGCGACTTTGTAACCGAGATACTTTTCGAACTGGCTTTCCGAGCCAAAGACGAGTTCGCGGACGCGGGAGTGAAGGCCGTCAGCTCCGACGACGAGATCGAAATCACGCGGGGCTTGGTGCGCGAAGGATACGCGGACGTTTTTTTCGGACTGCTCGATGTGATTTATCGTGTCGCCGAAGATGGTTTCGACTTTGCCGGCAAGCGAGTGGAAGATAATCGCGGAGAGTTCGCTGCGCGGGAGGCTGATGTAGCGGCCGTGGGTCATGCGCGCAAATGCGTCAACTGCAAACCCGGCCACGCGTTGGCCGGCGGGATTGACGGCGCGGACTTCGCGGAACATGACTCCTTTGCGCTTGATCTCCGGCAACAGGCCCATGCGGTCGGCGATGTCGTAACCGGCGCCCCAGAAATCTATGAGGTAGCCGCCGGTGCGCAGGTGGGGTGCGGATTCGACGATGGTGGGAGTGTGGCCGTAGTGGACGAGCCAGTAGGCGAGAGTGGGGCCGGCAATTCCCGCGCCGGAAATCAAAATGCGCATCGGAAGTAGATTACGGCAGGCAGCGGCCGCCCGGCGAGGTTTTTGCGCACCGAAAAAAGTTTGGAAGGAACCGCAGGGGATTCAGAGGGCGTAGAAAAAGCGGGGGGCACGGACGTAGCTAACTTCGATTTGCATCAGGCATGTACTCTCGCCGCGGGAAACCCCTGGCTTCAGGGGCTGAAGCCCCATAGTTTGCCGGATTTTACGGCGGGACTGAAGTCCCGCTCTTCCGGGCCGCGCGGGAGGCAGATGCGGTTCAGTGTTTTGGAGGAACGTAGCTGTCGGGGAGTTTGGCGCCTTCGCCGAAGAAGTAGGTTTCCATTTGTTCTTCCATGATTTGCTGGGACTTCGGGTCCAGCGGGTTCAGGCGGAATTCGTTCATCAGCATTTTGGAGTGCTCGACCCAGAGCTTCCAAGCTTCCTTAGAGACATTGTCGTAGATGCGCTTGCCGATTTCGCCTTTCCATGGGGCGCGGTCGAGCCCGGGCATTTCGCGGCCGAATTTGACGCACTTGACCATGCGCACGGTTTGGGTTGCCGGTTGCGCGGCGTTGCCGGAATTTTTTTCGTCGGCCATGAAGGCTTCTCCTTGGAATGAGAGTGCAATTGAAGATACTGCATTGGAGGAGGAAATTCCAGTTGGGGTGGCCGGTAGCGGCGATGAACGGAGTGTCGCGCCTACGGCGCTCCTCGTATCTTGCACTGGTACCCAGCGCTCACGCGCTCGGCTAATCTCTGCCGCGCCTCCGGCGCTGGTCCACGGCGCGGCTCGGGGCGTTGGCAGGGCTTGGGTTGTAACCGGGTGGTGTGGGAGTTGTGGTAGGCTCTTGGGGAGCAAAGTTTTAATAAAACTGTTGCATAGCTGCCGGGATGTAACCGCCAAGACCTGGGAGAATTTCTATGAATACCCGAGCCGTTGACACTGCCGAAGCCGCGCAGAGCGGCGTTTATTATTGCGAGGTACCGAGCGATCCGTGCGCGATTGTGATGTTTGGCGCCTCCGGAGACCTGGCGCGACGCAAGCTGCTGCCGGCGCTTTACGATCTTTCGTACCATGCGTGCCTGGCGCCGCGTTTTCGGCTGCTGGGTTTTGCGCGCACGCCGATGAGTGACGATGATTTCCGGCAAAAGGCCGGCCAAGGATTGCCCAAAGGAAACGAAGAGGGCGCGGACGAAAGTAAAAAGGCCGAATTCCTGAAACATTTGCAGTACTTCGCGGGGGACTACGACGATCCCGAGGCGTTCCGGAAGCTAGCGCAGCGGCTGGAAGAGTTGGATAAGGAAGGACCGCTGGGAGGGAATCGCCTTTATTATTTGGCGACGCCGCCGGAAGTTTACATGCACGTGATCGAACAGTTGAAGAACGCCGGGCTGACGAAACCGAAGACGGAACAGTCGTGGACGCGGATCATTATCGAGAAGCCGTTTGGACGCGATGAAGCGTCGGCGCGGGAATTGAACAGCAAGGTGCTGGCGGCGTTTGACGAATCGCAGGTCTATCGCATTGACCACTACCTGGGTAAAGAAACCGTACAGAACATGCTGGTCTTTCGCTTCGGGAACGGGATATTCGAGCCGCTGTGGAACCGCAATTATATTGATAGCGTGCAGATCACGGCGGCGGAGTCGCTGGGAGTGGAGCGGCGGGCGGCGTTCTACGAGACGGCGGGCGCGCTGCGGGACATGATCCAGAGCCACGTGCTGCAACTGACTTCGCTGGTGGCGATGGAGGCGCCGGCGAGGTTTGATGCGACGTCGGTGCGCAACGAAAAGCTGAAAGTGCTGCAATCGGTGCGGCCGTTCACGAAGGACACGATCTGGAAATCGGTGCTGCGCGGGCAATACGGGCCGGGGCAGGTGGACGGAAAACCCGTGCCGGGGTACCGGCAGGAGCCGGGAGTGAAACCGGACTCCGCGACGGACACGTTTGTGGCGCTGAAATTGTATGTGGACAACTGGCGGTGGAGCGGCGTGCCGTTCTATCTGCGCTCGGGAAAGCGGCTGGCGCGACCGTTGACGGAAGTGGCGATTCAGTTCAAGAGCGCGCCGCATCTGGTGTTTCGCGGCGAGGAGCAGGAAACGAATTCGCTGATTTTGAATATTCAGCCGGATGAAGGAATTTCGCTATCGTTTGGAGCAAAGTCGCCGGGGGCGCAGATGCACATCCGGCCGGTGACGATGGATTTCAAGTATAAGGACTCGTTCGGCGCCAGCACGCGTCCGGCATACGCGACGCTGATCAATGATTGCATACGCGGTGATGCGACGCTTTTCGACCGCGCGGACAGCGTGGAAGCGGCGTGGGGACTGGTGGATCCGATCCTGGAAGCGTGGCAAGGCGCGGCGCCGCCGCCCTTCCCGAATTATCCGGCGGGAAGCCAGGGGCCGCGAGCGGTGGATGATTTGACGGCGGGCGACGGGCGGCAGTGGCGGCCGCTGTAACCGGCCAGATGATGCGGAAACTTCAGGTTCGGAGGGTTCGATGATTTTGGCGGGAGACTTGGGAGGAACCAAGTCCAATCTCGGTCTTTTTGACGTGAAGGCCGGCAAGCTGGTCCGCGTCAACGAGAAGCGATACGCGACGCAGAAACATTCGGGGCTGGAAGAAATTGCGGCAGATTTTCTGAATGGCGCGAAAGCCAAGGTGACGGCGGCGTCGTTCGGAATTGCCGGGCCGGTGGTGAACAATCGCGTTCAAGCGACCAATTTTCCGTGGATCGTGGATGGGGCGGCGGTGGCGTCACATCTGCAAGTGCCGCACGTGCGGCTGATTAATGATGTGGAGGCGGCCGCGTACGGAATCGCGGTGCTGGAGCCGAGTGACATGGAAACGATTCATGCCGGCGTCCCGCTGGAGCGGACCACACAAATCGTGATCGCCGCGGGCACCGGGCTGGGAGAGGGCGTTCTTTACTGGGACGGCAAGCAGCATGTTCCGATGGCGACCGAGGCCGGTCATGCTGATTTTGCGCCGAATACGAAACAGCAAGCGGAGCTTTGGAAATTTTTGAACGAGCGGCTGGAATTCGTGAGCACGGAAACGATTCTGTCGGGAGGCGGATTCCTGCGGTTGCACGAGTTTCTGGGGCCGACGGTGCGGCATCCGGGCTTTGACGACGGCACGATTGATCCGGCGCCGGAAATCACGCGCATGGGGCTATCGGGGGAATGTCCGGTGTGCGCGAGCACTTTGGATTTGTGGGTGGAGATTTATGGGTCGGAGGCGGGGAACCTGGCTTTGCGGACCGTCGCGCGGGGCGGGATTTATATTGCGGGCGGGATTGCGGTGAAGGTGCTGCCGAAATTGAAGAATGGGAGATTTACTGCGGCGGTGAAGCACAAGGAGAAATTGGAGGATTTCCTTTCGCAGATTCCGATCACCGTGGTGTTGAATGAGGATTGCCCGCTTTTGGGGGCGGCGCGGGTGGCTTGGAAGAACCTTTAGAAGTTTCCTTCCTGAAAGAATTAACACAGAGTGCACAGAGAAAGGCTGGAGGGCACGGAGACGCCGGGCACGGCTTGCCGTGCCCCTACGGCTATCACGGCTATTAAACGGAGCGGGCTACTTTGTATTGATCTGCTGGGCTGGTCTCGGCGTTGGTGGGGTCTGGGCGGAAGAGTTGGCCGTTCAAAACTGTGGTTACGGCGCGGACCAGGTCTTGGGCGGTTTGCGATTTCAGAAGGCAGCCGTCGGCGCCTGCTGAGAAAATTTCGTGGATGATGCGTTCGGAGTCGTGGACCGTGAGGACCAGAATCTTGGCGCGAGGACTTTGGGCGACGATTTCGCGGAGGGCTGCGAGGCCATCCAGAACCGGCATATTCAGATCGAGAATCACGAGATCGGGACTCAGTTGAAAGGTTTTTTCGACGGCTTCGCGGCCGTTGACGGCTTCCCCGCAGATTTCCCAGTTCAACTCTCCCGCAAGCAAAGTGCGAACCCCCTGGCGCATAATTTCGTGGTCATCGGCGATCAGCACGCGCACTTTTTTGTCCGGTGCAGAGCGGAGCGGTGCTGAGTCGTTGTCGCGCGCGGCACTTTCATCCGCGGCGACGTCGTCAGCCACATCGGCCTCGTCCAGCACCGGTTCGCGCGCGAGTCCCTCGACGGGGAGGATAGCGATGATACGCGTGCCACGATCGGGAACCGAGACGATTTCGAGGCGGCCGGAAAGCTGGCGCATGCGTTCGCGCATTCCTTGAATGCCGACGCCGGGCCGTTCGGCGCTGAAAGTTTCCGGAGCTTCGGCACTGACTTCCATGCCCTTGCCGTGGTCAATTATTTCGAGGGTCATTTCTTCGGCGTCCACATTGACGCGAATGATTGCGGTGGGGCTATTGGCGTAGCGATGAATGTTGGTGAGGCTTTCCTGCACGACGCGGAACAGAGTGACTTCGGTTTCAGGGGAAAGACGCATCAGGTCCGAAGGGACGTCCACAGTGACGCGGATTCCGGTGCGGGTTTCAAACCCTTGCGCGTACCAATGGAGGGCGGAGCCGAGGCCGAGTTCATCGAGCAGCGGTGGGTGGAGGAGATAGGAAAGAGTCCGGATCTCGCTGGAGATCTGATCGGTGAGGGATTGGCATTCGCGCGCAATCGGGAGAAGAGCCGGATTATCGTGCAATTTGCGCAACATCTGGGCGAGATTCATGGATTGCAGGGCGAGTTTCTGGCCGGTGATGTCGTGCAGGTCGCGGGCGATGCGGCGGCGTTCGTCGTCCTGTACACGCATGGAATAGGTGGAGAGACGGCGCAGGGCTTCGGTTTGGCGCTTTTTCTCGGAAATATCCTCGATGGCTAAGAGGATGAGATATTCGCCCTGGTGAGGCTCGATGCGGCGGGCGTTGATGCACATGGTGCGGGTGCCGAGATGCGGAAAATCGTGACAGACTTCGAAATCGTCGGCGCGCTGATTGTGCTGGATGATGTGGTCTAGCAAGGTGCGCAGGGCGGGAATGTCCCACTGCCTTTCGCCGAGATCGTAAACGAGCTTTCCTTCCGTTTCCGTGACGGAAATCTGGAAGAGGCGGCAAAAGGCGGAATTGGCGAGAGTGACGCGAAGATCGCGATCGAGAACGAGCAAGGCTTCGCGAGCGTTTTCGATGAGGGCGTCGGCGAAGACGCGGGTCTGGTCGAGGTTGCGCTTCAGAATGTCAATATCGTGGAAGCTGAGGACGGCGCCTTCCACTGTGTCGCCGGAGGCGCGGTAGGGACGAACCCGGACGGAATACCATTTGCCGACGCGAGACTCGCGCAATTCGCAATCGCAGGTCGCTCTGTGCTCGATGGTGTCGCGCGCGAGTTCTTCGAGGTCGGCGGATTCGAGGTTGGGGCGAATTTCGCGCAAGCGGCGGCCGACATCGCCCGGCTGAAAATTCAGGAGTTTTTGCGCCGGTGGAGTGAAGCGGCGGATGCGCAGATCGCGGTCAATAATCACCATGGGGATGTTGACATTCGCGAGGACGCCGGCGAGATCCTGATTCGCTTCGAGCAGTTCGGCGTTGCGGTGGTGCAGGCGATCGTTGAGAACGCGGAGCTCTTCGTTGCCGGATTGCAGCTCGGCCTTGGCCGTTTCCAACTCCTCGTTGGCCGTTTGCAGTTCCTCGGCAGCGGACTGATATTCCTCGGAAGTAATGGCGTGGGTTTGGGTAGTTGATTGCAGTTCGTCTTTCAGCCGCATGGCTTGTTGCGCGAGAAGTTCATTTTCGCGAAGGAGGGCGGCGACCTCAGCGGGCTTGAGGCGCTTGGATTTGGCGTAGCGCGGGGGAGTGGCCGCGTCCGATTGCTCCTGAAACACGATGAGGAAGAACTTCCTGGTGGAGGAAGGCAGCGAGAGGGGCGAGATTTCAAGATTGACGGAACGGACGCGACCTTTCGATTCGACGGGCACTTTTTGTTGACGGACGGGTTTATTCGTACGTTTGGCGCGCGGTAGAGCAGCGCGGATGCTTCTGAGCAGAACGTCGCCGGCGATTTTCGAGAGGTCGAATGTCGGAGCGCCAGGGGCAGGCTCGAGATAGGAGCCTACGTGGCCCCAAATTCGCAGGATTTGCAGATCTTCGTTGACCACGACGCTGGCGGGCACGTAGCGGGCAGTGAGCAGATTTTCCGCCTGTTTGATTTCGTGTAGTTCTTCCGCGCGCGGAGCGGCGGGGCGAGGGCCATGCAGCGGGGCAAGTGCGGCGATATCCTTGGGAAAATAGGGGACCAAGTAAGTAGAACGGGCGTGCTTTTGGAAGACATTTTTGAGGCCGTCGGCAGCGGCGAAGTAGTCGGAGAGATGACCGACGTTCTGGAAATCGCCCAGGATCAGGCGGCCGGCGGGACTGAGGGCGTAATGCAGCTGGGAGATCACGCGCTTTTGCGATAAAGGATGCAAGCGATTCAGAACACGGCGGCAGCTGATGAGATCCATGCGCGAGAACGACGGATCGTTAGCGAGGTCCTGGTGGGCAAAAATGCACATGTCGCGGATGGATTTGTTGATTAGAAATCCGCCCGCGGCGGGAGCAAAGAAATTCTTGAGGCGCTGCGGGGAGAGGTTGGCCATACGAGACTCCCCGTACATTCCGGAGCGAGCCGTCTCGAGCGCAGCATCATTGATATCCGTGGCGAAAATTTGCACTTGCGGCGGCGCAGAGTCGCCGTTGCCGGACGCGCTTTCCCGCCTGGCGTCCAAAAGTTCCGATAGAACGATGGCGACGGAGTAGGCGTCCTCGCCGGAGGAACAGGCGGGTATCCATATGCGGAGCGGCGTGTCGGGCGTCCGGTGAAGAGCGAGGAGCGCGGGTAAAACTGTCCGGCTCAAGGCGTCGAAGGGGATTTCGTGATCGAAGAAAGGAGTGAAAGAGGCGAGGAGGTCGCGGAAAAAGGCGCGGAGTTCGCTGGGTTTTTCGTTCACGTAGCGCAGATATTCGTTGAGAGTCGCGATGTTGTTGAGGGTCATGCGGCGGACGATGCCGCATTGGAGCGTGGCTTGGGCGTAATGGCTGAAATTGACTCCGGTGGCTTCCTGGAGGCAGGCGAGCACGATGTGATGATCGCCGAGGAAGCCAGGTACGGCGGGACCTCGGGACAAGTGGGCGCCGAGTTCTGCGAGCTTGAACGCGAGTTCGCGGGGAGGAAGGACAAAGTCAACGCACCCGGATTCGATGGCGATGTGCGGCAAGGGTGATTTTTCGGAGGCGGAAGGGGCGCGGGCGATGGTGATGCCGCCGGCAGACTGAATCGCGGCGCAGCCTTGAACACCATCCTGAGTATCGCCGGAAAGGATGAGCGCGATGGCGTGGTTACGGCGGTCCACGGCGAGGGACCGTAGAAAATGGTCCATGGGCGTTGGGGATGGACTGACGGGGCCGGGGCCAGGACGGGAAGTTTGCAGGACACCGGCGCGAATTGAGACGAGCGTGCCCGGCGGAGTCAGGTAGATGCGGCCCGGCTGCAATTTCGTAGCTGCCCGGACTTGCTTGACCGGAATTTTCGCGAGCGCAGAAAAAGTGGAGGAGCTAGCGCCTGCAGGCGAAATAAGAACGAAGGCCACGCCCTTGCGGGCAGGAAGGTGCGAGAAAACCTCGGAAAGCGCGGCTGAGCCGTTTTCCGAGAATACCAAGCCTACGATCGGAAAAGTTGTCTCAGGCATGGCGAAAGGCAACTATGAAACGTAAGCGAAGACACGTCCGTTACAAACGGGCAATGGAAAATTCATCGTACTCCGGGAGCCTGTAATAAATCAATTAATCTTGAGGGAATGGGGAAAATGCTATGTCGGGGGCCCGACAATGGCGGCGAAGCGGGCGAAGGGTGGCAAAGCGACTGAAGCCGCGGGAGCGACGTGGTTAATGCTTGCGCGATTCCTCGAGAGTGAGGCGGATGGCGTCTATATCGAGGAAGGTGATGACGGCGCCTTCGATCTTATTGTTCCAGGTTTTGTAAGGGCGGACGCGCATGAGATAGCGATCGTGTTGGCCCTGGACTTCCTGTTCATGGGCTACACCGGCTTCGATGGTGTTATGAACGATACCGTCGAGGTCCACGCCGACGAGATTCGGGCGGATTTCGGCGAGGCGGCGGCCGATGTCCGTAGCGCAAAAATTGAGCAGTGATTCAGCGAGGGGGGTGAAGCGCCGGATGCGCAGATCGTCGCCGACCATGACGATGGGGAGGCTGACGTTGCTGAGCAGATTGACCATGTCGTTGTTGCTCATGCTCAGTTCGGCGTTGCGGTTCTGAAGTTCTTCATTGAGGGTGGTGAGCTCCTCGTTGGTGGATTGCAATTCCTCCTTGGCGGTTTCCAGCTCTTCGTTGGTGCTTTGCAGTTCTTCGTTGGCGGAGAGGACCTCTTCATTGGACGATTTGTATTCTTCGAGCGTGGTTTCGTGGTCTTC
Source organism: uncultured Acidobacteriota bacterium (assembly GCA_963740695.1). GTDB lineage: Bacteria > Acidobacteriota > Terriglobia > Acidiferrales > UBA7541 > Palsa-295. Next base: position 17,348 of record CAVUFU010000009.1, on the reverse strand, counting down.
AATGAGGGTCTGCAATTGTTCGCGGAGGTGCGTGATTTCGCGCTCGGCGCGACCGAGTTCGGAGGCCGACGAATTTGGTTTCAGGTGGGACTTCTTGGCGCCGTGCTTGGGGCGCGCGGCCCCGTCGTTGAGTGCTTCCTGAAAAACGACGATATAGAAATTCTCCGTGGGGGACTGGCCACGCACGGGGATGACTTCGAGGTCAATTTCGCGAGTGTCGCCGTCGGTTTTGATGCGCACGCCTTGCTTGCGGATGGGCTGATGTTCTTTTTTGGCTTGAATCAGGGCTTCACGGAGATCTATCAGCAAGCCCTCGCGAGCCATTTTGGAAAGACTGAAGGTGGGCTGTCCGGCGGCGGGTTCGAGGTACGCACCGGTCTTACCGCGAAATTGGACGATTTCGAGAGCGTCGTTGACGACGACGCTGGCCGGCACGAAGCGATTGACGAGCAGCCGATCAACTTCCTTCTCGATGGAAATACCTGACTGGGCTGGTTTGGACACCTGTGTTCCTCCGACTCTCCGGTGCTCATAAGGCTCCGGCGTGAAAAAGGTAGCAAGACGCGCGGCCGTGGGTTTCTTGCGATAGACCTTGGATTTTTTGTCGACGATGGCGAATTGGTCAGCAAAAGTGCCGAGGCTTTCGGAGCCTCCCAGCATCAGGTAGCCGCCGGGGCGCAGAGCGTAGTGCAGCGCGGGAACGACGCGGCGTTGCAGGACGAGTCCGAGGTAAATCAGCAGATTGCGGCAACTGACGAGATCGAGTTTGGAGAAGGGGGGATCCTTGGCGACATTTTGTTTGGCAAAAATGCACATTTCGCGGACGGATTTGTTGACTTGAAATCCGTTGTTCTGCTTCAGGAAGAAACGCTGGAGGCGCTCGGGTGAGATTTCGGAAACAGAGGCCTCGGAGTATAGGCCGACGCGCGCGCGGTCGAGAGCGGTGTCACTGATATCAGTGGCGAAGATTTGCACAGATTTAGCGGAGGCGGAGGATTGGCGGGCGTGGTCCCACAAATATTCAGTGAGGACCATGGCGATGGAATAGGCTTCTTCGCCGGTGGAACAGCCGGGGACCCAAAAGCGCAGAGGGCCTTGCTCGGCGTGGCGATCCTGGAGAATTGAGGGAAAGACGATATTGCGGAGGGATTCGAAGGCTTCGGGATCGCGGAAGAAACCGGTGACGTTGATGAGCACGTCGCGGTAAAGCTCGTCGAGTTCGTTGGGATTTTCCTTGATGTAAGCAAGGTAACCTTCGAGGCTTTCGACACGGTGCAAGACCATGCGGCGCTTGATGCGGCGATGAAGGGTGGTTTGTTTATACTCGGCGAAATCCACACCAGTGGCTTGACGCAATAGCGTCAGCAACTTGTGCACGTGCTCGCTGCCGGCGGAGAGTGGGAACGCAGCTTCTGGATCCGTGGCGGCGCGTGCGACGTAGGGATGGCGACCGATCCGGACCAATTCCTGCGCGATGCTTTTGGGAGGCAGGACAAAATCTACGGAGCCGGAATAAATGGCGCTGTGCGGCATGCCGCCATACTTCGCGGATTTTTCGTCCTGGGCAAAAGTGATGCCGCCGGCGGTCTTTACGGCGCCGCAGCCCAGGGTGCCGTCGGAGGCGGTGCCGGAGAGGACGACGGCGATGGCTTGCTCGCCGCGGCTTTCGGCGAGGGAGCGAAAGAAATGGTCAATGGGCATGTTGCGGCTGCGCGTGGATTCGCGCGGAGCGAGGTGCAGCGAGCCGTCTTCGATGGTCATATTGGCGTTCGCGGGAATTACGTAAACGTGGTCGCGGAGAATCGTTTCGCCGTCCTTGACTTCTTTGACGGGAATTTTCGTGGAGCGCGCCAAGATTTCCTGCAGCACGCTCGCGTGGGTGGGATCGAGGTGCTGTACGAGAACAAAGGCCATGCCGGTCTTTTCGGGAAGATAGCGAAGCAATTCGGTGAAGGCTTCGAGGCCGCCGGCGGACGCGCCGATGCCGACGACCGGAAAAGTCGCGGGTTCGGTCGCGGTCGAGCGTGGCGCTTCGCCTGATTTTGCGGGAGTGGCCTTGCGGTGGGCATTCCCTTTAGGGTTTTTCATTTCAAAGTTCCTTGGCGCAGGGACAGGAGCCGAGGAAACTCCTGCGAGATCCGAGGGCCGGGCCGCGAGACCGATTTGTCGATACTACTCCTGTGGCGCAGGGCCAGCAATGATTGTGGGAACGAAGTTGGGAAAAATGCGGCACATAGGGAAGTGCACCGAGGGAACTGGGTTGGCGAGACTGAGCGAGTCGGTACATAGAAGACTGGAGAGGGCAGCCGTAGTGCCGCGCGGTGTTAGGGAAATTCCGTAGGGAGATATACAGGGAATACTGTAGGGCTAATCGGGAACATAGTGTGTTATCACTTTTCGATTTCGCGCAATCTTGCGCAAACTTTGTTCATCAGACGGTATTACAGGGTGAGGCGCAGTCGTACGGAGCGAGTTCGATCTATCTTCACCCGTGTGCGGCCGCATTTGACGAAAAGTGTCGCTGCAAGCCCACAGTTGATCCTTTGTTTTGGAGATGTGTATGAAAAGAAGCGACCACGGTACAGCGACCGCAAATCCCGCTAGCGACGTCAAAACCAGTGTGAAGAGCAACGGGCGAAGTGCGGTGCAAGCCAATGGCGAGGCGATGCCGGCGGATTTGAGCGTGATCCTGGCAAGTCTGCGCGCGATGCGCGATGGAGATTTTTCCGCGCGTTTGCCGGGGCATTGGACGGGGTTGGCGGGCAAGGTTGCGGATACTTTTAACGACATTGCGGCGACCAACCAGCAGATGGCGCGCGAACTGAAGCGCGTGGGGCAGGTGGTGGGCAAGGAAGGGCGAACGCGGGAGCGCGTGCGGTTTCATCAGTCGAAGGCGGCGTGGGGCGAGATCGAGGTGTCGGTGAACACGCTGGTGGATGACCTTTTGCGGCCGACTACCGAGGTGACACGCGCGATTGCGGCTGTGGCTAAAGGGAATTTGACGCAGACAGTGCAGTTGGATGTGGATGGGCGCCCCTTGGAAGGAGAATTTTTGCGGTCGGCGGCGATTGTGAACACGATGATTCAGCAGTTGGGCGTGTTTACGGCGGAAGTGACGCGCGTGGCGCGCGAGGTGGGGACGGACGGGAAGCTCGGAGGGCAGGCACAGGTTCCGGGTGTGGCGGGTACCTGGAAGGATTTGACGGATTCCGTGAACTCGATGGCGAGCAACCTGACTGGTCAGGTGCGCAATATTGCGGAAGTGGCTACGGCGGTCGCTAGCGGTGACCTTTCGCGCAAAATTACCGTGGACGTGCGCGGCGAAATTCTGCAGTTGAAAGAAGCCATTAATACGATGGTGGATCAGTTGCGGTCTTTCGCTTCGGAAGTGACGCGCGTGGCGCGCGAGGTGGGCAGCGAAGGACGGTTGGGCGGGCAGGCGGTGGTGCCGGGCGTCGCGGGAACTTGGAAAGATTTGACGGACTCTGTGAACGCGATGGCCGGGAACTTGACGGCTCAGGTGCGCAACATTGCTGAAGTGACTACGGCCGTGGCGCGCGGCGACTTGTCACGCAAGATTACCGTGGACGTGAAGGGCGAGATTTTGGAATTGAAGAACACCATCAACACGATGGTGGACCAGTTGAACGCGTTCGCGGGGGAAGTGACGCGCGTGGCGCGCGAGGTGGGAACGGAAGGGAAATTGGGAGGGCAGGCGCAGGTGCCGGGCGTGGCTGGCACTTGGAAAGATCTGACGGACAACGTGAACTTCATGGCCAGCAACTTGACTGGTCAGGTGCGAAATATCGCGGAAGTGGCTACGGCGATTGCGAGCGGGGACCTTTCGCGCAAGATCACGGTGGACGTGCGCGGTGAGATTTTGCAGTTGAAAGAAACGCTGAACACGATGGTGGACCAGCTAAACCGGTTTGCTGGGGAAGTGACGCGCGTGGCGCGCGAAGTGGGCAGCGAAGGTAGATTGGGCGGTCAAGCGAATGTGCCGGGCGTTGCGGGAACTTGGAAGGACTTGACGGACTCGGTGAATTCGATGGCCGGCAATTTGACCGACCAGGTGCGCAACATCGCCGAAGTGACGACAGCTGTGGCGCGCGGCGACTTGTCACGCAAGATTACGGTGGACGTGAAGGGCGAAATTCTGGAGTTGAAGAACACGATTAACACGATGGTGGACCAGTTGAACGCGTTTGCGGGAGAAGTGACGCGCGTGGCGCGCGAGGTCGGCACGGAAGGGAAGTTGGGCGGGCAGGCGCAGGTGCCGGGCGCGGGCACTTGGAAGGATTTGACGGACAACGTGAACTTCATGGCCAGCAACCTTACTGGCCAGGTGAGAAACATCGCCGAGGTAGCAACCGCTGTGGCGCGCGGCGATTTGTCGCGCAAGATCACCGTGGACGTGAAGGGCGAAATTCTGGAGTTGAAGGATACGCTCAACACGATGGTGGACCAGCTGCGGTCGTTTGCTTCGGAAGTGACGCGCGTGGCGCGTGAAGTGGGAACCGACGGGAAACTCGGCGGACAGGCGTTGGTACCGGGCGTCGCGGGAACTTGGAAGGACTTGACCGACTCGGTGAACTCGATGGCCAGCAACCTTACCGGCCAAGTGCGAAATATTGCGGAAGTTTCGACGGCGATTGCGAGCGGCGACCTTTCGAAGAAGATTACGGTGAACGTCAGCGGCGAAATTCTTTTGCTGAAGGAAACGATTAACACCACCGTGGACCAGCTGAACGCGTTTGCTGGCGAAGTGACGCGCGTGGCGCGCGAGGTAGGTAGCGAAGGGCGGTTGGGCGGACAGGCGAACGTGCCGGGCGTCGCGGGAACCTGGAAGGATTTGACGGACTCGGTGAACTCGATGGCCGGAAACTTGACGGCTCAGGTTCGGAACATTGCGGAAGTGACGACGGCTGTGGCGCGCGGCGACTTGTCGCGCAAGATCACCGTGGACGTGAAGGGCGAGATTCTGGAATTGAAGAACACCATCAACACGATGGTGGACCAGTTGAACGCGTTCGCGGGAGAAGTGACGCGCGTGGCGCGCGAAGTGGGAACGGAAGGGAAATTGGGAGGGCAGGCGCAGGTGCCGGGCGTCGGCGGAACATGGAAGGACTTGACGGACAACGTGAACTTCATGGCCAGCAACCTGACTGGTCAGGTGCGAAACATCGCAGAGGTGGCTACGGCGATCGCGAGCGGCGACCTTTCGCGCAAAATTACGGTGGACGTGCGCGGCGAGATTTTGCAGTTGAAAGAGACGTTGAACACGATGGTGGAGCAGTTGCGGTCGTTCGCCGCGGAAGTGACGCGCGTGGCGCGCGAGGTGGGCAGCGAAGGGAGGTTGGGCGGTCAGGCGAACGTGCCGGGCGTCGCGGGAACCTGGAAGGACTTGACCGACTCTGTAAACGCGATGGCCGGGAACTTGACTGCTCAGGTGCGCAACATCGCCGAGGTGACGACGGCGGTGGCGCGCGGCGACTTGTCGCGCAAGATCACGGTGGACGTGAAGGGCGAGATTTTGGAATTGAAGAACACCATCAACACGATGGTGGACCAATTGAACGCGTTTGCTGCGGAAGTGACGCGCGTCGCGCGCGAAGTCGGTACGGACGGCAAATTGGGAGGCCAGGCGAAGGTGCCGGGCGTCGCGGGAACGTGGAAGGACTTGACTGATAACGTGAACGTGATGGCCGCGAACCTGACGGAGCAGGTGCGCGGAATTGTGAAGGTGGTGACGGCGGTCGCGGACGGCGAGTTGACGAAGAAGCTGACGGTGAACGCGAAAGGCGAAGTGGCGGCGCTGGCTGAGACGATCAACAACATGACGGACACGCTGGCGACTTTTGCGGATCAGGTGACGACCGTGGCGCGCGAAGTGGGCGTGGAAGGGCGGCTGGGCGGCCAAGCGAACGTGCCCGGCGCGGCCGGTACATGGAAGGACTTGACCGGAAACGTGAACTTGCTTGCGGACAACTTGACGAACCAGGTGCGCGCGATTGCGGAAGTTACCACGGCGGTGACGAAAGGCGACTTGACGCGCTCGATTCAGGTGGAAGCGAGCGGCGAAGTTGCCGAACTGAAAGATTACATCAACACGATGATTGACAACTTGCGGCTTACGACCGACCGCAACAACGAGCAGGACTGGCTGAAGACGAACCTCGCGCGGTTGACGGGCATGTTGCAAGGGCAGCGGGACCTCACGACTGTGGGACGCATGTTGCTTTCGGAGCTCGCGCCTTTGGTGAACGCGCAACAGGGCGTTATTTACCAGATGATGGAAGAAGAGTCGGACGAGCTGGTACTGCTATCGGCATTTGCGAACAACAGCGAAGACGGGCATACGGATCATCTGCGATTGGGGCATGGGCTGGTGGGGCAATGCGCGGCGGAAAAGCAGCGGTTGCTGATCACGGAAGTGCCGCCGGATGCGGTGCCGATCCGGTCGGGATTATTCCAGGCGGTGCCGCGCAACATCATCGTACTGCCGGTGCTTTTCGAGGATCACGTGAAAGCGGTGATCGAGCTGGCTTCGCTGCACGTGTTCACGGCATCGCATCTGGCGTTTTTGGAGCAACTGACTTCGAGTATCGGCATCGTGTTGAATAGCATTGAGGCGACGATGCAGACGGAAGGATTGCTGAAGCAATCGCAGCAGCTGGCGAAGGAGTTGCAGACGCAGCAGACCGAACTGCAGCAGACCAACGAGCAACTTGCGCAAAAGGCACAACAGCTCGCCGAACAGAACGTGGAAGTGGAGCGCAAGAACCAGGAAATCGAGCAAGCGCGGCGCGCGGTGGAAGAGAAGGCCAAGGAATTGGCGCTCACTTCGAAGTACAAGTCGGAGTTCCTGGCGAACATGTCGCACGAATTGCGGACGCCGCTGAACAGCATTCTCGTGCTGGGGCAGCAGCTCACGGATAACCCGGATGGAAATTTGACGCCGAAGCAGGTGGAGTTTGCGCGGACGATTCACGGCGCCGGGACGGACTTGTTGAACCTGATCACGGACATTCTGGATCTTTCGAAGATCGAGTCGGGAACGGTGTCGGTGCAGGCGGAGGAAGTCTTCTACGCGAGCTTGCTGGATATGATCGCGCGTCCATTCCGCCACGAAGCGGAGAACCGGCGGCTGAGTTTCGAGATCGAAGCGGATCCGCGGCTGGCGCGCAGCCTGGTGACGGATTCGAAACGGTTGCAGCAAGTGCTGAAAAATTTGCTTTCGAATGCGTTCAAGTTCACCGAGCAAGGAATGGTGCGGCTATCAGTATTTATTGCGGAGGGCGGCTGGAGCGGGGGGCATCCGGTGCTGGACCGGTCCGCGGCGGTAGTGGCGTTCGAGGTCTCCGACACGGGCATCGGAATCCCGCCGGAGAAGCAGCGGATCATTTTCGAGGCGTTCCAGCAAGCGGATGCGGGCACGAGCCGCAAATACGGCGGGACCGGATTGGGTCTTGCGATCAGCCGCGAACTGGCGAACTTGCTTGGCGGAGAGATTCAATTGCGCAGCGCGCCCGGGCGCGGTAGCACGTTCACACTTTATTTGCCGCAGACGTATGTCGGACCGTCCACCGGAGTAGCGGTGGTGGACCGCAAAGCGCCATCGGCGCCGACGCCGCTGCAATTGTCTTCGGGCGCAGCGCCGGACCGCTGGATCGAGAAGGTTCCCGACGATCGCGAGAACCTGCAGCCTGAGGATGCGGTGCTTTTGATCGTGGAGGACGATTCGCATTACGCGCGCGTCCTTTGCGACCTGGCGCACGACAAGGGATTCAAGATACTAACGGCGACGCGCGGATCGGAGGCTTTGGCGCTGGCGCGAGAATTCCATCCGGCGGCAATATCCTTGGACGTCTTTTTGCCGGATATGCTGGGCTGGACGGTGCTGAATCATTTGAAGCAGGATCCGACGACGCGGCACATTCCGGTGCAGATGCTGACGCAAGACGAAGAGCGGCATCACGGATTATCGCGCGGGGCATTCGCGTTTGTAACCAAACCGACGACGACCGAAGCGCTGGAAAGCGCGTTTGCGCGGATCAAGGAGTACGCGACGCCGCGGCGCAAGCGTCTGCTGGTGGTGGAGGATAACCCTGCCGAGCAGTTCACCATCCGCGAGCTTTTAGGCGACGACGATATTGACGTGGCAGTGGCCTCGACCGGAAAGGAGGCGCTGACCGCGATCCACGAAGAGGCGTTTGACTGTGTGGTGCTGGATCTGCGATTGCCGGACATGTCCGGGTTCGATTTGCTGGAGCGACTCAGCGAGACGCCGGAATTGAGCGATCTGCCGGTGGTAGTTTTTACGGGGAAGGATCTATCGTCGGAGGAGGACGCGCGATTGCGCGTGCTGGCGCGCAGTGTGGTGGTGAAGGGCGTGGAGTCGCCGGAGCGCCTGTTGGATGAGACGGCGCTATTCCTGCATCGGGTGGTGGCCGATCTGCCGGCGGAAAAGCAGAAGATGCTGGAGCGGTTGCATCATTCGGATGAAGCGCTGGTTGGCAAAAAGGTGCTGGTTGTAGATGACGACGTGCGGAATATTTTCGCGTTGAGCAGCGTGCTGGAGCGGCGCGGCATGACGGTGTTGACTGCGGGGACGGGCCGCGAGGCGATCAAGACATTGGAATCAACTCCGGACGTGGCGATCGTGTTGATGGACATCATGATGCCGGAGATGGACGGATACGAGACGATGCAAGTGATACGGCAGAACAGTTCTTTCCGGCGGCTGCCGATCGTGGCGTTGACGGCGAAAGCCATGAAGGGCGACCGGGAGAAATGCCTGGAAGCGGGGGCTTCCGAATATTTGGCGAAACCGGTGAATACGGAGCAGCTGCTTTCGGCGCTGAGAATGTGGTTGCACCGATAAGGATGAATTGACGTGTCAGCAGATTTCACCGCAGAGCGCAGTAGCGTTGCCAGCGAAGTGATCGAGCGCGGAGGAAGCAGAATGGCGGAGCAGGGGAAAGTCAACATTCTGATGGTGGATGATCAGCCGGGCAAGCTCCTGAGCTACGAGGCGATCCTGGGAGAGTTGGGAGAGAACCTGATTAAGGCGCACTCGGGCCGGGAAGCTTTGGACCTGCTATTGAAGAATGATGTGGCGGTGGTGTTGATGGACGTCAGCATGCCGGAGCTGGATGGGTTTGAATTGGCGGATTTGATCCGCCAGCATCCGCGCTTTCAAGAGACCGCCATCATTTTTATCTCCGCCGTGCATCTAACAGACCTGGACCGGCTGAAGGCGTATCAACGCGGCGCGGTGGATTATATTTCGGTGCCGATTGTGCCGGAATTATTGCGCGCGAAGGTGAGCGTGTTCGCGGATTTACACCGCAAGACGCGCCAGCTGGAACAATTGAATCGCGAGCTGCGCGCCCTTTCCGCGCGGCTGATCACCATGCAGGACGAAGAGCGGCGGCGCATCGCGCGGGATTTGCACGACAGCGTGGGGCAGTTTGTGGCGGCGATGTCCATGAATAATGGAATGGCGCTGCGGCAGGCGGACAAGCTGAGCCGCGAAGCGGCCGATGCGTTGCAGCAAAATTCGCAGCTGGTGGAACAACTCTCGAAGGAAATCCGCACGATTTCGCATCTGTTGCATCCGCCTTTGCTGGACGAAGTCGGATTGATGCCGGCGATCCGGTCGTATGCGGACGGCGTGACGGAACGCAGCAACGTGAAGGTGACCGTGGACCTTTCTCCGGAAATCGGGCGGCTGGCGCCGAATTTGGAGATTTCCGTGTTTCGGATCGTGCAGGAATGCTTGACGAACGTATACCGCCATTCGGGAAGTGAGACGGCACTCATCAAAATATGGCCGACGGAAAAATTGCTGACGGTGCAGGTCTCCGATGCGGGGAAGGGGATTCCGCCGGAAAAGCGAATTTCGATGTTTCTGGGATCGAACCAGGGAGTCGGGCTTAGCGGTATGCGGGAAAGAGTGAGAGAGCTGGGCGGAACTTTGGAGATTCAGTCGAGCGAGAACGGCACGGCTATCACCGCGGCACTGCCGTTGGTGGGCGCAGTGGCGATCGGCGCTTGAAAAGTACTTATATGATTTATGGCATTTTCCTTGATTGGAACGGAGCTGTTATACACTAGCGAACTATTCATCACCGCGTTTATGCCTCATACGGCCGCCGGCGCCCAGCGCTTCCTCCTCCGGCGGTGGTCCATGTTCCAGCGGAAGCTGCGAAGGGTTGGAAATGCGCACTCGATTCTTGATCGTAGACGATAGCGAGCTTGTCCGGCAAGGACTCCGCACCGTATTGCAAGCAAATCCCGACTGGGAAATAGCCGGAGAAGCTGCGGATGGAATGACGGCGGTGGAAGTGTTCAAGGACGTGCGGCCGAACGTCGTGATCGTTGATTTTCAGATGCCGGGGATCAACGGGATTGAAACGGCGAGGCGGCTGCTGGAGATTGCGCCGGCGGTGCCGGTGGTGATGTTCACGCAGCACGCGAGCGCGGATTTGGAGAAGCACGCGCGGGACGCTGGGATTCGGTCGGTGGTATCGAAGACGGATGCTTTTCCGATGGTCGGGATCATAGAGGCTTTGCTGGGAAGCGATGAGTCTGCGGGGGGCGGGGCGGAAGAGGCTGGCCGCGACGGGCACAGCGGACACGCGAAGCCGGAAAAGATTTGATTTTGTTGTTTGGTTCCCTCGGATTGGGCGGGGCCAGTTGATTAGCCACCAGGCCGCCGGACTTGCAGTTCTAGCGCTGCAGGAGTTGAGCAAACTGCTTTAGCTCTGTGGCATTCAGATCGGACGCAGCACAGAACTTCATGCCATTTTCCCGCCAAAAAACCAGGTTGTAACCTCGGATCGTCCGGACTTCTGCTGCCTTCGATGTTTTTGATTCGTCGGGCCAGACAAACACGTTGATGAAATGCTTTTGGCGCTGGTAGACGAGCGCGGCGACATCGCGATGATCCAAATAATCGAGGCGGCCGCCGACCAGCGGAAAGCCCTTATCGGCGAGGTCGGTGACGGAGGGCGCAAAATCGAGTTTGCCGTCGAACCACGGTTTTACGGTGTGCTGGTCCGTGGATTGGACGTCGAACAGGTGGCCGGGTTGCAGCGAGCGAATGTGGTTCGCGACGATTTGTTCGGCGAGCAGATCGGATTGTTCGCGGCTGCCGACGCTGGGAATGACTCTTGCGCCGAGGACAATTGCGACGATGATGGCGGCCGCGACGGCGAGCCATTCGACGGCGGTGCGGCGACCGGTGGCGATCGGCTTTGCTGGCATTGGCGGCGGAAGTTGGGCGCGGATTTTGGCTTTCAGGCTTTCCGGCGCGCGTTGATAGAGGTTCGCGGTTTGCAGTGATTTCCGCAGGGCTTGTTGATCGGCGAAGTCGCGCGAACAATCGGGGCAGGACTTCAGATGGTCCTCGAATTCGATGCTGCGGACGAGGTCCAGTTCTCCATCGAAATAAGCATGGAGCAGGCGCTGGTTATCGTTACACGCCATGGCGTTCCTCCCGCTCTTTCGCGCGCAGCAGATCTTTTTTGAGTTGGGCGCGGGCACGCGCGAGGCCGGACATCACCGTGCCGATGGGAACTTCGGTGGTGGCGGCGATCTCTTTGTAAGACATTCCTTCCAGTTCGCGCAAAATTACGATCTCGCGAAAATGTACCGGCAATCTTTCGAGGGCTTCGCGCACCGCGCGGCTATCGGCGGCTTGCAGAAGTGACGTTTCGGCGTCGGGCTGCACTGTGTCAGGGGTGTGCAGCGTTTCGTCGAATTCCACGCCGAGGTCGGTGGGCCGGTTCGTTTGCAAAAAAGAATAGCTGGTATTGCGCACGATTTTCAGGAGCCAGGCGCGGGCATTGCCTCCCTGATAGCCGCCGAAGAATTTGAACGCGCGCAGATAAGCCTCCTGGACGATGTCCTCCGCGTCGTGGCTATTACGGACGAGCCACTGCGCGAGGTTGTAGGCCGCATCGAGATGCGGCAGGACAACCTGTTCAAAGCTGCCGGCGTTGCCGGAGCTGCCTGTCTCGTCCGCCATGCCGGAATAACACTCTCAAGTTCATAGACTGGAATTCAACTTAATTTATTCCCGCGAACTTAATGCGGGGCTGTGCGTGCGAAAACCTCGCGATAAGTGATGCACGAGGGAGTGCGCGGGAATAAATCGGCACGCGCACGAGTCTAGTAATCGAACGGCGCATTCACGAGGCGAGGCCCGGGGAGTTTTTCCTTCCAAACACGCACTCCCCCGGCCCCCTTTTGATGGGGATTTAAGGACAAGCGAACGAGGAGGAAGCGAGCATGTCGAAATACATTGAGAAGAATGTGGATCACGACGGAGTGGACCGGCGCGGATTTCTGAAATGCATGGCGTGGGCTGGGACTGGGGCTTTGTGCGTGATGCAAGGGGGCGTGCTGACGTCGTTTGCGCTTACCGATGTGTTGCAACAAAAAGTGGGCAACTTGAAGGGAGATCTGAGCTTTGTGCAGATCAGCGACAGCCACATTGGGTTCAGCAAGCAGGCGAATCCCGATGTGACTGGAACATTGCGCGAAGCGATCGCAAAAATAAACGCGCTGCCGACGCCCCCGGCGTTTGTGCTGCATACAGGGGATCTGACGCATCTTTCGAAGCCGGAAGAGTTCGACACGCTGGCGGAATCGCTGAAGGGATTGAGAACGGAGCGGATCTTTTATGTTCCGGGCGAGCATGACGTGCTCAATGACAACGGCGTGGCGTTTCACGAGCGTTTCGGCAAAGACGCGCAGGAAGGCGGCTGGTACAGCTTTGACAGCCAGGGCGTTCATTTTATCGGATTAGTGAACGTGCTGAATCTGAAAGCGGGCGGTTTGGGGAATTTGGGCGCGGCGCAACTGGAATGGATCGAAAAGGACGTTTCGCGATTGAAATCCAGCACGCCGATCGTGGTGTTCGCGCACATTCCGCTTTGGTCGGTCTATCCGCAATGGGGATGGGGAACGGACGACAGCGCGCAGGCGCTTTCGTATCTGAAACGCTTTGGCTCGGTGACGGTGCTGAACGGTCACATTCACCAAACGATGCAAAAGGTGGAAGGGAATGTGGCGTTTCACACGGCGTGTTCGACGGCATTTCCGCAGCCGCGCCCGGGGCAGGCGGATTCGCCGGGGCCGATGAACGTGCCGGCGGAACAATTGCGAAGTCTGCTGGGAATTACCGACGTGAATTTTGTGCGCGGGCGGCACACGTTGGCGGTGGTGGATACACAACTTCAAGGTTAAGGAGAAGGAGATGAGAATCGAGGGAGTGAAGTCAGCGTCACATTGTCGGCGGTACCGAGCGCGGAACTTGGCACGTGTTCTAGCGACGTCGCTCGCGTTTTTGTTTTCGTTGGCTGGCGGAGCGGGAGGATTGTTTCCGGTGAGCGCGCAGCAGCCGCCGGCCGCCAGGGAAGTAACCATCGACAATTTCAGCTTTGGGCCGATGGAACTGACAGTTCCCGTGGGGACGCAAGTGACGTGGGTCAACAAGGACGATGTGCCACACGTGGTGATGAGCGTCGACAAAACATTCAAATCGAAGGCGCTGGATACCGACGATAAATTTTCGTTCACGTTCCAACAGGCCGGGACGTACGAGTATTTCTGTTCGGTGCATCCGAAGATGACCGGCAAGATCGTGGTGAAGTGAGCGAGCTGATGAGCGTGAACCCTTTTGACATCAAGCAGGCGCTACTGGCAAAACACGCGCAACACGTGGTGCTGATTCATTTTCCGATTGCGCTGTTTCTGGCAGGCGTCGGTTTTGATATTGCAGGGCAATGGATGAAGAGCCGAATGCTGGCCGCCGCGGCTTATTACAATTTTGCCGTGGCGGCGGCTTCGGCGATTCCGGTGATCGCGACCGGGTTGCTAGCTTGGCGGTGGCAGCTGGGCGGCGGAAAGCTGAAGGGCTTGTTGTTGCTGCATTTGATTCTGGGCGTGTCTTCTGGCGCGATGATTGGGGTGATTTGGTTCCTGCACTTGCGGTCGCGACGAGCGCCGGAGTCCTTGCTGCCAGCTTATCGCGTGCCGCTGGAGCTACTCGGAGTGGTGATGATTGCGTTGACGGCGCATCTTGGCGGTTTTCTGAGCGGGGTCAACATTCCGGGTTGAAGACGGCTTGCGCGGTTCTCGATTTTGTAGGATTCGCGAGAAGCGAAATGGACCACCGGGCTAGCCGCGGGCGTGCTTTTTGGAGGGGTCGAGTGCCAGTTCCCGGACTACTTCTGGACCGAATTTCCGCAAATCCTCGCACAGCGCCTCATCCGAGAGGTCAATCGGCCGCGAGTGTTTCCAGTCGTGTTCGATGACGCGGCGAAAGCGATGGACGATTTTGCGATCGTCCACTTCGATGGCGAGTTCGCGGCGCTCGTCGAAGCTGCCGGGCGCGAGATTGATGGAGCCGACGATGGCGCGTTTGCCGTCGGCGAGAACGAGCTTGGCGTGGAGCTTGAGCTTATGCAGCTTGTGGACTTTGATGCCGACGTCATCGAGGGTTCGCAAGCCGGCGACGCCTTCGAGCAACTTTTTTTCTTTTAGAGTGTGCGGGGCGCGGGCCATGACGCGAACGTCCACGCCGCGCATTTTGGCGCGCACGAGGCGTTCGAGAATGACGGGATCCTGGTAACGCTCGTGCTGGAGCCAGAGCGTGTTCTTGGCGGAATCGATGCAGCCGGCGATTCTTTCGCGAGCGTTGCCGACGCACCAGATGAGCCGAGCGTCGCTGCCGGGATCGAAATGCTGGCGGTGCCAATCGGCTTCGAAGCAGTCCACAATTTCGCCGACTTCGCTGGCGTGTTTGGTGACGATGGCATAGTCGCGGGTCTTCCGCAGATTTTCGGTGTCCCAATTCAGTGAATTGACGAAGGCGACTTTGGAATCCACGACTAATGACTTCTCGTGAGTGACCGGGAATTTCGGATTGCTATCCATCACTTCGATTCCGGCGGCTTTGAGCGTCTTGCGCGTACTGATATTTTCTCCGGTGCCATCGCGACGAATGGGATTGAGCATTACGCGGACTTTCACGCCGCGTTTGTGGGCGCCAATGACGGCTTTGAGCAGCGAGGGATCGGAGAACAAAAACATCTTGATGCGCAACGATTCGCGCGCCGCGGCGATGCTATCGAGGAACGCTTGCGGCGAATCGTTCGGTAGGACGATCAATTCCCGAGACATGCTTGCATCCTCCTAATCAATGGCAGCCGCGGCTGCGGGCATTGCGCTCGCAGGTGAAAGCGGCGGCGACACAGGCTGCGCATCGCGCAGCGATGCGTCGGTGAATTGGGTCCGATGCAGCTCCGCGTACAAACCATTGCGAGCGATCAACTCGTCGTGCGAGCCCTGTTCCGCCACTACGCCGTCTTTGAGGACAACAATCAGGTCTGCATCGCGGATGGTGGAAAGGCGATGCGCGATCATGATCACGGTGCGATTTTTCATCAGGCGCTCGAGTGCATCGATGACGGTGCGTTCAGATTCGCTATCGAGCGCGGCCGTGGGCTCATCGAGCAGCAGGATGGGGCTGTCGCGCAACATCACCCGCGCAATACCGATGCGCTGACGCTGACCGCCGGAGAGCAACTGGGCGCCTTCGCCGACCATCGTGTCATAGCCGGCGCTCATTTGGCAGATGAACTCGTCGGCGTTGGCAGCTTTGCCCGCGGCGATCACTTGTTCGCGCGTGGCGCCATTGCGGCCGAACGCGATGTTGTCGGCCACCGTGCCGCGAAAGAGAACTGTGTCTTGAAGGACGTAGCCGATGCGATCGCGAAAAGGCTGCAGCTTGAGCTCACAAATATTGATTCCGTTGATTTGAATCGTGCCGGATGTGGGGTCGTAAAAACGCGGGATGAGGCTCATCACCGTGGATTTTCCGCTGCCGGTGGGACCGACGATGCCGACCATCTGGCCTGCTTTAGCGACGAAGGAGACGTCTTTGAGCACGGGCTGGTCTTTTTGATAGTGGAAGGCGACACGATTGAACGCGATTTCGCCGGTGAGAGGCGGCGGGTCGAGCGCATTGGCGCTTTCGGGCGTGGTCATATCGGTTTCGAGCAATGACTGGACTCTTTCGACACCGACGGCGGCTTGCGCGAGAGTGTTGGACATTTTTGCGAGGTCCTGCACCGGTTTGAAGAAACGCGTGAGGTAGGCGAGAAAGACGATGAGTTCGCCGATGCTCATGGTGCCGCGCAGGATGAGGGCGGCGCCGCGGGCGATTACGACGGCGGCGCAGGCGGCGACGCCGACGTTGACCACGGGAGAGAGGGAGGCTTTGATGCGGCGAGCGTGAAGGGCTGCCTCAACCGAGGCCTTGCTGACGAGTTCCAATTGTTGTTGCTCCAGGTCTTCGCGGCCGAAGGCTTGGACGACGCGCATGGATTCGAGGCCTTGCTGAACGGCGGAGACGATGTTGCTTTGTTTTTTGCGAACTTCGTGAGTGGCCTTCTTTACGTCGCGCTTGAAGCGGGAAACGAAGAGCAGCAAGAACGGAGTGAGCGCCAGAGCGATCAGTGCGAAGTCCCAGTTGAGCCAGAACATGAGGCCGACCATGCAGACTATGGTCAGCAGGTCCACGGCGATGCCGAGTGTGGCGGAACTGGCGAACTGCTGGATGGTGTCCACATCGTCGGTGATGGTGCTGAGCATGGAGCCGGTCTGATGCGTGTCGTAGAAAGTGAGCGAGAGACGCTGCAAATGGTGGTAGGTGCGCATGCGCAAGTCGTGAGCGATCCACTGGCCGACGCTCTCCGTGTAGTAATTCTGAATGTAGGAGGCGAGCGCGCCGATGGCGGCGATTACCACGAGCGCGATTGCGGCGATGGTGGCCAGTCGCATGCGGTCGCCACCGGCCATGAGGGGTTCGATTGCGTGTGCCAGCGAGTGGCATAGAGCGCGATAGCCTACGACGGAGTCGAGGATCACTTTCAGGGGCCACGGGGCGGCTAGCGTGGCAGCCGTCTGCACTAGCATCGCGACGAACACGAGAGCGAGCGCGAAGCGATACGGCCTGACGAGTTCGCGAATCAAGCGCAGCAAGAGTGCCCTCTCGGCAACGGAATGAGCCGAATTAGGCGGCTCGGACCGCACAATCGTGTGGAGAAGCTCGAAAGCAATCCTGCCTAAGATACTCGTCATCGGGGAGTTTTCTCAATCATTGCTTCATGGTGCGCCGGGGAAGATTCCGCGTGTCGTCGAGGGTGTCCTTCAATTGGTTGGCCCTGGCCGGATTGGATTGAACGCACGCTGGAGCAAGCTGTGGCGCAAGTGTTTGTATTGTGAGAAATTATGGGAAAGCGCCCGTAGCTCAGTTGGAAAGAGCGTCTGCC
>CAVUFU010000008.1:0-29004 GCA_963740695.1 uncultured Acidobacteriota bacterium | reverse complement strand
GGGGGCTTGTTGAGTTATTCCTACGAGGTGAGAGCGCTTTTATTTTCTAGGGGCTTGGCGGCTAGTTCTGCTATTGGCGGGAACGATGTTGGGGAGATGAGGGCTAGTTCCCTGGGTTGCGATTTATCTTGCAGCGCTTTGCAGAGGATCTCCAACGCTGAAGTGGTGTTGGGCGGGACGACGACCGTAGCGGTCATCGTGCCGTTGCGCACGTGTTTTTTGCCGGTGTTGGCCAGGCCGTCGCAGCCGAGGAAGGCGAGGGTGGCTACTTTGTCGCGCGCGGCGGTGCTGGACTCTTCCTGGAGCGCTTTGCGGGCGCCGAGGGCCATGGCGTCGTTCTGCGCGATTACTGCTTCGATGGGCAATTTGTCCGAGGTGGAAAGGCGCAGCCAGGAGCAGACGGCGTTGTAGGCGCTCTCCTGGGTCCACTGGCCTTTCATCGCTATCAATTTCACCGTGCGCGGAATCGTTTCCTGCATGCCGATGCGGCGTTGCGAAGCGGCGGAAGTATCGGCGGGGCCTTGAATGTAGAGAGCCGTGCCGCCATGGGGCAGCAGCGCGGCTACGTGCTTGCCCTGGATGCGGCCTATTTCCAAATGATCGGAGCTGACGCAGAAGACGGGGACGGCGGTTTTCTGGCGCAGGTCACGGAGATAATCGGCGTGGCGATTGAGCAGCACCCAGGCGATACCGGCGGAAGTGGCGGCGCGGGCGACGTGCGGCAATCCCGTGCCGCTGACGGGTTCCATGATGATGGCGCTGGGATGCTTCGCAGCGTCGCCTTGAATAATGTTGAGGAGTTGCTGGCTTTGCTGGATGGCATCGTTCCCGGCATAGACGACTTCGAGGCCGACGCCTAGTTTCGTGGCAGTCTCTTGCGCGGCGCGGGCTTGTTCGCGCTGGAAGTCGTTGTCGTCGGTGATCAACGACACCAGGAAATTTAGCTTCGGCATGGCCGGCAATCCCAAGTTTGCCTGCGAGTTTGCCAGGCAACTTTAGTCAGGCGACTTCGCAAGGCAACATCGTCCGGCGACTTCGCAAGGCAAGTTCACGATAACGCGGCGGGGGGCGGGCGCGGAGAAAGATTCGCGGTACGTGTCTAGACGGGAATTTACTGACGCGGCACAGGTTAAGCGCCGTTGGCACGGGCTGACGCGGCACAAGTCAAGCGCCGTTGACGCGGGATGACGCTGCTGGTACTTGCGGGGCGCGGACGCGGGTGGAAGTTGCGGAACGTTCATCGGTTGTTTACCGGATTGTTTTCCTGTGGGGCTACGGTGATTGGGCATTTGTGCGCGTACCAATTATCCGGGAGAAAAACATGAGGAAACTGAGCGTGGCGGCATTCGTTCCAGCGGCAATTCTACTATCGAGTGCGATCGCGGGGCCTGTGTTCGGGCAAGAGACTGCGGCTACGGCGGCGGCGAAGGGACCGACGGCGGTGGCGCCTTACGAGGTGAGTGTGTTTGCGACGGGGATTCCGGGGAAGTTGACCGCGCCGGATTCGATCGCGCAGGTGGGCAATCACGTTTTCATCGGGTATGGAGACAATCACGCGCCGGATGGCTCCGACGGACTGAGCACCCAGGTGGCGGAATACCGGCTGGATACCGGCGGGCTGGTGCACATCTACACGGTGCCGGGACACAACGACGGGTTGAAGCTGGATCCTTGCGCGGGACTTTTGTGGGCGCTGCAAAATGAGGATGCCAATGCGAATCTGGTGATCATCAATACGGTGACGCAGCAGACGAAAGAATACAAATTGGGCACGAGTTTGAATGGCGGCGGGTATGACGACATCGTCTTCCGGGGCGGCAAAGTTTATCTGAGCGCGTCGAATCCGCAGCTGAATCCGAACACGGGGCCGGCGATTGTGACGGTGGAGTTGGGGTCGGTATCGGGAGACGTGAAGACTGCGCTGGCGGGTGACGCTAGTGCGATTGATCTGCCGACTGACGCGACCGTGCAGTTGAACCTGCAAGATCCGGACTCGATGACGACGGATCCGCTGGGGAACATCGTGCTGGATAGCCAAGGCGACCAGGAATTGATCATTGTGAGCAATCCGGGGGCGTCGAATCAGCGCGTGTTGCATCTGCCGTTGACGTATCACTCGAGCGACGGAGTGGCCGGAGTGGAAGTGGATGACACGAATTTTGCCACTTCGACGAGCGGATACTTTTTGGTGGCGGACAAGAATTTGAACGCCGTTTATGCGATCCATAAGAAGGCGTTCGCGCCGGGCGCGGCTTACACCGCGGCGGATGGAGCGCACCTGGTGGGAGCATTGGATATGAGCACGGGATTTATCACGCCGATCGTGACGGGGCTTTCGGATCCGGGCGGGTTGGTGTTTGTGGATACGTCCGGGGCGCCGCAGTCCACCGCGATCGCTTGCGGAGTTCCGAGCGACGCTACTAACTAATATTTCGCTGCGACGATGTGTCGTTGATTGATGCGCTTCGGCAGGGTGGCCTTGCGGCTGCCCTGCCGGTTGCTGCGTTCCGCACGGCTGGTTTGAATTGCTCCTCCAAAGTTAATTCCAAAATCCGCTGTGAATACCCAAGAAACGGATGAGCGCGGCTTATATTGCCGCGGCAAGATGCGCAAGTGCGCCCTCGGTCCGTCGAGGGAATGCGAATGCATAAACCGCGCCGCTTCGCGCGGTGCGTGGTACAGAAAGAGCACAGCCAGGAGTGGCTGTGCCACACCCGCGGGCGGCATCTTGCTTGAAGCTTGGCTTGCGCGTCGTACATCGAATCTGGTGCAATGCAACTTTAATGGATTGGGGAGATGCGCGATGAGCGATGCGGCAAAGGTGGCGTTTATTACCGGAGGGAACCGCGGGTTGGGATTTGAAACGGCGCGGATTTTGGGGAAGCAAGGGATTACGGTGGTGATCGGGTCGCGGGATCCGGCGTCGGGGGAAGCGGCGGCGAAAAAGCTGCGCGAAGAGGGAGCGCGGGCGGTGGAGGCGGTGCGCTTTGACGTCAACAAGAGCGCGGACCACAAGGAAATTTACGATTACTTCGCGCGAAAGCACGGGAAGCTGGACATTCTGATCAACAACGCCGGGGTACTGGACGAAGGATTGCCGCGGCCGAACGGCGGCGCCGGGTTCAATTCCACGTCGCGGGTGAGCGTGGAGAAACTGCGGGCAACTTTCGAGACCAACTTTTTTCAGCCGATCTTTTTGACGCAGACTTTGCTGCCGTTGCTACGGAAATCGCCGGCGGGGCGCATTGTGAATCTTTCAAGTTTGCTGGGGTCGCTGACGGAGCATGCGAATCCTGCGTCGCGGATTTACGACCGGAAGGCGTTTGCTTACGACGCGTCGAAGACGGCGATCAATGCGTTTACGGTGCACCTGGCGCAGGAGCTGAGCGGGACCGCGATCAAGGTGAATTCGGCGCATCCCGGATGGGTGAAGACCGCGATGGGCGGAGAGTACGCGCCGATGGAATTGAGCGAAGGCGGAAAGACGAGCGCGCAACTGGCGACTTTGGGCGAGGATGGGCCGACGGGCGGATTCTTTCACCTGGGTCAGGCGATTCCGTGGTGAGTGTGGCGCGGGCGGTTGGGGGCGAAGCGCGGATGGCGCTGGCCGCGCTGGATTACTTGCCTTCGTTTTTAGGCCTGGGAAGTTCCGGCGTGCGGCGGGATTGATGGGCTTGATCGTCTTGAGCTTCTTGATCTAGCAGAAGATCGTTGATCTGGCGCGATAGGCGGCGGGCGATGCGTGGATACTGCCACAGCTTTTCGCGGATGTCCTCGCAATGATTGTGCAGCGCCTGACGGAGTTCGGGGATGACGCGGTCGAGCTCTTCGGAAGTTTGCGCGGCGATGGCCTGATCCCAGAGCTCATGGATGTCGCGTGGAGGCTTCATTGAGTTGCGTAGGATGTCAAACGGAGCGGTGATTGGGCCATACGGTGAATTTAGTAGGGGGCCTTGCGTAGTTTTCCGACGGCGGAGGCCGATTCCAGACATGCGCGTCAGCGCCTCGACAACTCGGCTGTCGCTCGCGGCAGATGTGTATCCGACTCCGCACGACGCCACTCCCTGCATTTGACGAATGGCCTAATTCGCGTAAAATATTTCACACCAGTAAGTTGGGCCTGTAGCTCAGGTGGCTAGAGCGCACCCCTGATAAGGGTGAGGTCGGTAGTTCAAGTCTACCCAGGCCCACCAACCTTTGCCGGCGACGGCGGCGCGAGCGTGAGGAGAGTTCGCGCGCTGCGGTGCCGCACCGCTATTCCGGAACGTCGTTCAGATTGGAAACATCGAACCCAAGGCCTTGAAGCGTTTTTTTCCATTTCACGTCGGCAGGCTTCTTCTGCGGCGGAGCTTCGTCGTCTTTTTGATCGGGAAGGGCCGCCGCGAGCGCTTCCGCGCCGGTTCGTAACGTGGAGGCGGTAGCGCTCGCTATTTTAGCCGCAGCGGCTTGCAAAGCGGCGAGCAACTGGTTCTTTGCGGGTTCGGGCGAGGACTCGGGTGACGAGTCCGGCGTTGATTGGACGGGGCTGGGAGCGCCGACGTCGGGCCCCTTGCCGCGTATTATGTTGGGGATCGAGGAAATTATTTCGTGATAACCCAAGAGGCGGTAACTTTCGAACTGCGTTTCAGTGAACCACTGATCAACCGTGGATTCATGCGGGAAAGTGCCGTGAGTTTTGGCGTAGTTGTTCACGTCGGCGGGCTCGTCACCGGTTAAGGAGGCCTTGAAGTAAATAATCTTCCCCGTTGGCGCGTTCAAATCCACGTTTTCGTAGTGAATCGTGCCTACTGCAAAATGCTTCTTGCTTGGCTTTTCGTCTTTCTTCGGCTTAATTTCGGATACGTCCAAATCGATATCGATCCCCAGATCAATCCGGCATTTGCGGATGGCATTGCCCAGACCGCCGAAGCAGTAGGTGTCGTCTGCTTCCGCGTCGCAAACGATGATCAGCGCACAGCGACGCTTCACCAGTTCATAGAACGCCAGGTTTTCGAAGTGACCTCCGTCCGAAAGATAAACGTACTTCGATTCGTCGTCCGTGCCTGCCAGAAGTTCGTTCACCAAATAGGGCAGGCCCAGACCGGGGGTGGGGCTGCCGGACGCGCTGCGGTGCCTTGGATTACCCAGCCATTGGCCGAGGCGGACGTTGAAAATCGTCATCAGGAAGGCAACTGGAACTGAACTATAAGAGCCCATATTGGGGCTGGCAGCCGCACCGGAAATTCCCATCGCCAAACCGAGATCGGGACCGTAAAAAGGAGGCGGAAAGGCGTACTGATCGGTTTGGCAGTAACCGAAACGATCGAGACTGCGCAGCCAGCGCCGCAGTCCGGACTGCGCTTCTTTTTCCGCATGCAGCTTGAACTCGGCCGGAGTCATGGTTCGTTCGCCCTGCAAAATCGGGCTATCCTGTTCTTCCAACCAGACGTCGAAGCCGCAGTATCTGGGCGTCATCACAAAGGATTCGGCTTTGCGCTCTTGCCAGGCCAGATCCTTACCTTTAACCAGATTCAACGAAGCGTTGATTACCGGATAGGGGCCGTCGTAGGAGCTGTCCTGGAGGACGCTGAAGTCTTTCAGGTGGAGGTCATCGTTTCGGTCGAATCCCGTAAAGCGGTTCGGCGAGCGACTCGTATTGGACGCGCCGAGATAGCATCTGACGAGGCGGTTTCTGTAAAACAGGTGCATGGAGAACTGATTGACATCCACGCGCCAAGCCATAATGAGCGCCAAGAGCAGGCAGCCGAGAATCGCAAGACACAAGCGGTGATCGGCGATCCATTTGGGACATGCCAACAGGTTTAACTGCTGGATGCGAGCGATCACCCAGGAAATCCAGCACAGGAGTCCAACGACAAAGACGTAAGGAGCGGCCTTGGCGATCACGTCCTTCCACGTAAGCGTTCCGGGTTTGCCGGATGCCGTGGACTTGCCGGCCAAAACGCCGCCCAAAGTCGCTGCGAGCCATGCAGGAGTTAAATATTTCGCCGCAAGTTTTTTCACTAGCGGACTGGTTTGGATAAAGCAAGGGAAGTAAAGTGCGATCCAGAAAATCGCCAGCCAGGCCAAGCCCCAGAGCAGGAGCCAACCGCCGAGCCGGCCCCACCACTCGCGTCCACGATCGGGGAAGGCTGTGCCCATCCATCCAATGTGCAGAATTCCCGCAAGCAGAAAGATTCCCAAGACCAACGGCACGCCAAAGGTTAAGGCGCCCGAAACGTGCCAGCCGATCATCCATTCAGACAAGACGGCGTAGAGCCATCCCGCGAGCGCCCCGGCGAGGACCGCCCCGAGCCAAATAAGCGAGAATTCGCCGATTTTTCGGGCAACGCTCTTGGGGGCGGGCTGAGATGCCGTCGGGGGCGGGTGGCCGCCGGAAGGTGCTGCCTCTGGCGGTTTGCGGATCTCGCCCTTTAGATCGGCGATAGAGTCCCCGATTTTTGCGACCGTGGGAGCGAGCCACGTCCGATAAATCTCTCCCGTGAGAGTTGCAGCAATCCAGATTGCTCCGTACGCGATTGCTCCCAGCCACGCGGCCGAGCCGTACGGGAAGCTGCCATGTTCATTCTGTTTCAACCGCGCGACCTCCCAAAACGCACCGAGCATCGCGGTGATAAAAAGGGGCGCACCTGCCAGCGTCAGCACCCAGACCTGCTTGGTCAATTGCCGGGCCCCACCTGCGTCGCGCAGATCGAGATATTCCATGTTGTTCAAAATCGTGAAAAACGCGACCAGCAAGAGAATCACGGCCACCAACGTCTCGATAGGGCCCAAACGAGAGGAAGCCTGAACGGCAAGCGCAAATCGCTCGGCGGCGCGCGGCAAAAGAAGGACAGCCGTCAAGAGCGCCAGGAGCACCACCTGATTGAGCAGCATATTGCGGAGATAAATCCCGACGGTCGCCCAGGTGTCACCACTAAAGATTCCCAACTTGGGCGTCAGGTAATTGCTAAACATGCGGAGGAATCGAATCGGCGTGGGTTCTTTGTCGTCGTCCTGATGAACGCGATTGGTGGCTAACGCGTTTTGCACTTTCGCAAAAGCCTGTGCCCTTTTGATCCAAGCGACGAGCCAGCCGCCGATGTAGCCACCGCCGGACACCGTGGAGAGGTAATCGATGCGCTTGAGCAAGTTCAAGTCTGCGAGAGCTTGAAGCACTCCGAGGTTGAAGGTGGCGCTGCGGATGCCTCCGCCTGAAAAGGCGAGGCCTACGAAATTACTTGCGTGGGCTTTGGCGACGGCGTCAACCCAGTGACAATCGCGGTGCTGCCACGCCGGTTCGTTCGCGTCGTTGGGCATGTCGAGCGGGTCAGCATGTGGGCGAGCATCGCCTTTCTCGAAGGCGGGCGCGGGGTAAGCGCGCCTTTTGCGGATTTCCTCGATTTCGTTTCGTTCCGCATCGAGGACGACCTCGAGTGGGACGCAATCGGCTCGAGTGTATTTCATTGGATCCTCCTGAGAACTTTGGGACGATGCATGGGCTCAGGGTTGTGGCAAACAATCTGAACGCGGCGAGCGACGGGGCCACGGCTAGAACTGCGCGGCGCAACTTGTCGCGAACTGGATGATTTCTTTCAGAGCGGAGCGCAGTCGCGGTTGTTTGCTCCGGCGAAGGACTCTGCTCGTGCACTTAACTGATGTCTCTATATCACGAATTGGAGGGAAGTGATACGGGGTTTTGTCAGGACTTAACGTTCCCTGCGGGGGTTGCTTCTGGTCCGACCCGCTCGGCTTTCGGGGGCGGAGGAAGCGCGACGGAGTTGGGTCAGGTGATGGAGATTTTTTCGGACCAGGGGTCTTCGTGCGCGTTTGCGGGCGGATTTGCGGGCGAGTCTGCTGGCGGTTGCGATTGGGGTTCGAGGTCGAGTGATTGCTCGGCGGCGGACGCTTGCGTTGCTGGGGAGAGCGCCGCTGACGCGGGGGGCGTGGCGTTGGCTGGAGTGGAGGCTGACGGTTGCTGCGGCGGATGCGTTTGTTGCTGCGGTCCTAGGGGGGGCGCGATATTTCTGGGATCTATGGGCAGGAGATTGGTGTTTTGCGCGGCCCATTTTGCGGCGAGGCCGTTGAGCGGGCTTTTGGTGTTGTATTCCTGGTAGGCGATCATGCGGCCGATGCGGATGACGAGGTCGTCGAGACCTTCGGAGGCGGCCCAGAAATCGCCGATGCAGGCGTTGGCTTCATTGAAATTGGGGTGGAAGAGCGGAGTGAGCATGCGGCATTGCGGGGCGCGGCGAGGATAGCCGAGGGAAAGATTCACTTCGAGGACGTGAATGTCGCGTTCGAGAATTTCGCCGGTGTCCGCTACGTAGAGGCCTTTGATGTGGTAGGTGAAGCGGTAAATTTCCGGCGGCATTCCGGCGGTGCCGGTGATCTGAATCAACGGCCAGCCGGCGAGGCGAGCGTTGAGCGTTTGATGATCGAGAAGCAGGCGGCGTGTGCGCGGCGAGGGCATGGACGTTTGGGGGCGTCAGGCAAGCACGCCGGTTTTTTTCCAACGGGCAATTTCGTTGACGTGATATTGCAGATAGACGGTGCTAAAGAAAAAGGTCATGGCGCTGCTGAGGACGAGGCCGATTTTTTCGCGCGAATTGTAGTAGTCCTGCATGGCGTCGCGAATCTTGAAAATCCCGATGATGTAGAAAATCAGTCCGGCGACGAACAGGATGAAGCCGGCTCCGACGGCCACGTCGTTGTGGGTGGCGCCGCCCAACGCAATCGCGATTATCCCCGATAAGATTCCAGCGGGATACATGGCGACGTAGACCATGGCGGAGTTGACGCCGGAAAGTTTGCGGGCCCAATTGGCGAGGACGAAAGCCCAGATGCAGTTGAAGATCTGACGCGAAAAGAAACCGAGGATCAGAACCAGCGACCAGTGAAGATTGGGCGGCAGCGAAACGAGGGGCTCTTGCGGGGCCAACGTGACCGCCGCCGCAGGGGCCGGTGCGGGAATGTTACCGAGGATTTGGGAAACGGGGACCCAGTCCGCGAGGCCTTCGCTTTTAGCGAGATCGTCTGGCAAGACGCGGCCGGATTGCGCGTACTCCTGAAGTTCCGCCAAGGTGTAAGGGCCGAACTGCTCTTCGCCGCGCCGAACAAAATAATCCATGGCTGTGCGCCCCTATTGAGTGAATTTGATTCCGTGGCCGTCGCGATCGACCGTGCAGACATCAATCACCGCCCAAACCCAAATCATAGGAGCGGCAAAGCCGAGCGTGAGAATTGTGATGCAGAGTTGAATGATCGCTTTCTTTTTGTAGGCGGCATAGAAATTGTGAGCGCCGGTGAAGCCGAGCAAGACGCCGAGGACGATGAAGGTGGTGCGATTTTTTGCGTCGGCGGAAAATTCGAGGTACGGCGACGCGATGGCCGCCGGCGGCGCGGCTGACGCTGAGGCGAGCGCGGGCGTTGGTGTTGGCACGGGTGCCGGTTCTGGCTCCGGCTGCGTGCCAAATAAAACGCTGGGGGCGCCGAAGGTGGAGAGTCTGCGCGGAACTGCGACGGGTGCGGCGAGAGCCGCCGCCGTGGCCACTGCGCTTGGCGGCAACGGAGGAGGCGGTGCTTTTACGCGCACTGGCGGCGCGGCGGGAGCGATTTCGACCGCGGTGGGGCGGCTGAGTCCTAGTCCCAGAGTCGTCGGGGCAACCGACAGAGTTGGCGCGTTGGTGCGGGTGGCGTTGGCTAAATCGGTGCGCGAGATGCTGAGTTCGGGTTCTTCCGCGGGGGCGAAGCTGCAGCCGAAAACGGTGCAGCCGCCATTTTCTTCGAAGCAATCGGCATGATGCGGCGTGCCGCAGCCTGCGCAAACTTTTTGCTGCTCCGATTCAGGCTCAATCGGTCCGCGGCAGTAGGGGCACACAGCGGCGGCGTTCATGCGCGGTGCTTCTCCTTGTAGCGAAAGGCATATTTACCGATCTGCACGAGGTCGCCATCTTGCAGGACGCGCGCTTGAATGGAGTTGCCGCCGACGTAGGTGAGTCCTTGCGCTTGCAATTGCACGCGAGAGCCGTTGATGGCGATGGCGGCGTGCTGGGGAGCGATGTTGGCGTCCTTGAACAGATAGATGTCGCTGGATTGCAGGCTGCCGATGGTGGTGAGGGCTTTATAAAGGATGAACTGCTTGCCGGCGAGAGGGCCGGAGGTGACGTAGAGCCAACGGTCTTTCAGTGCGCTTTCGACGAAGCCCATGGCGACGCCGGTGGCGAGGCCGACGAGAGCGAAGCCGACGGCGCGGCTGAGAGCGGCGCCTTTGGTCATCATGGAAATGGGGTCAAAAATCATGCCCCCGATGGCGGCGCCGATCGCGCCGCCGATGATTCCGTACTTGGTTTTTTTGCCGGATTGGCCGACGATGCCGTACACGATGCCGCCGGCGACGCCGAAGACAGCCCAGGCGATGCCGCGGGCAATCCATGCGGCCGGATTGCGATAGGATTGCACGCCCATGGCGGCGACGAGGCCCAAATCGAAGCTGTAAATAATATTGGCGACGAATTCGAAAATAAAACCGAGGACCACGCCGAGCGGGACGGCGAGCGCGCCGCGCAGCAGAGCTTTGCGGACCGAGCGTTCGACAATGCTTTCCGAAGCGCCGAAACCGATGCACATGAAGGTGATCACGGAGGGAGTGATCCAGAAATTTCCCCAGCGCGTCATGGTGCGAGAGTCCACGAAGCCCGGTTCACAGAGCGCCCAGCCGAGAAGAGCGCCGAGCATTCCGGCGACGCCCAAGTAGAACCAACCTTGCAGGAGAAAGGAGCCGCGCTCTTCGGCAACCGCGGGAGCTTTATCGGCGGCGTCAATGATGGAGCCGTAGGATTTGGCGTCGCCGGGCTTGGGGGCGACGATGGGATTGGGGCCGAACTCCGGCACGACGACCGCGGCCAAATCGGCGGAAGTAATTTTCAGCGGCAGCGATTTATCGTTGGCGTCCATCGTCCTTCTTCGCGCCGTTTGAATCAGACGGAGGGTTTAGTCCCGCCGGGCCCGGGGGCTTTGCAGGCTCGGGCGCGGCGGAAGGAACCAGATCGAGCGGGATGTCGGCCGGTTTGCCTTTGTCCGGACCATTGAGCCAAAAACCAGTGGCGTCGTGTGTTCGATCGAGAAATCCCCGGATGGGCTGGCCTGTTTGAGGATCTATGGGCACGGGAAACACGAAAATACGAGGGAAGAGATACCAGGCCAGGAGGGCGCCGATGACAAGGACCGCCAAATGGGAAAAGAGGTTTGAGGCGACCTGAGTCAACTTGGCGAGATCGTCGTCATCGCCATTTTTGTCATCGTGAGCCAGGTTGCGAGCGAGTTTTTTTTTCGCGCCGTCGTCTGCAACATCCTCAACTTCATCCCATTCGTCTTTGAGCGACTCGACTTTGCCGATCGCGTCAGCTCTTTGACCGCCGCGGTCGTCCACAAATTCGAAGTGGCCGAGCCTTTCGAGGCGGCCGTTGGCCCAGCCGAAACAGCCTTCCTCGTCGGAATGCGGGTCGTAAACCCAGGCGACCTGCGTAGGCGAGGAAAAGAAATTCTTGTGGATGAAGGTGTCGTGGTCGGAAAGAAACACGCCGAAGCCCGGATGGGAGTGATACCAGCCGACGATGCGTGAGTCGGGGTGGTCGCGGTCTTTAATTTTGTAAATATGTTCCCAGGTGTCTTGAGTGAAGGTGACGTGCGCGCCGCCCTGCGCGGCGTTGATGCCGGCGATACAGGCGTCCACTTTGGTGACGCCGCCGTCGTCACTGCCGATCAGCACGCCGCAGACTTCCGTTTTGCGGTTGGAGCGCGCGTGGCGGCGGATCTGACGCACCACTTCAGTGCTGAACTGGAGCGAGAGCGCCTCGGCTTTTTTTTGACTGGACATTACGATGGCGCGCTGCCTTTGGCTAGCGGTCCCAGGACTGCGGGAGCATCGCCATTGATCAAATAGCCGATTTCATGCGTCGCGCTGCGGGCGGTGAAAACGTCGAACAGCGGAAGACCGAGGTCGCTTAATTTTCTCGAGCCAAACGATTCGTTGCCGGTGAAGCCGTGGACGACTTCGACCACGCGCATGTGGCCGTCATCAGGGCAGCGGCCGGCTTCGTAGGTAACGGAGCCGACTGGGGCGAATAATTCGACTTCTTTATGGCAGTGGGGGCAGACGAGTTTGTGGATGACGTCACGGCTGAATTCGATGGAGACGTCTTCGGCGGCGAGATCGGATTTGGCGCGTTGCCAGAGTTGATCGAGGCGCAGTTGGTCCGATTTTTCGGGGAGCTGATGAATTTCGGGCAGAGTGTAGTGGCTCATGCAATCGGGATTTTCGCTGTATTCGACGCGGTACGAGGTGTGATTCAAGCCTTCGAAGACGAAGCCCTTGCCATCGAGGGTCGGAACACCGTGAATGAGTTTGACGGCTTCCTGAACTTCGATACCTGCGATGATCGAGGCGATTGTGGGAGTGGTGGGAACTTTTCCTTCCTGGACTTCTTCGTGGGCGAGGAGGTTGCAGGACATCCGGCGTTTTAGAATCGCCCAATCCACCTCGCCCAAGGTGCATTCGTAGCAGGGCGGGCGGCCGGGCAGGAAGACGCGGGCGACGCCGTTGATGCCTTCGATGGCGCCATCAATCCAGGGGCGATTGACGATCCAGGCAGCGCGATTAATCCAGAGGCGAGCTTCGCGATTGTCGAGACCGGCGAGAATTACGTCACTCCAGGCGAAGAGCCCCAGGCCACACTCGGTGGTCACGTTCGAAGTGAGGGGTTGGAGCAGGCCGTCGGGGCAAATATCGTGGTATCCGCGAGCGGCGACGGTGACTTTGAATTCGCCAACGTCGCGACTGCGGTAGAGAATCATGCGGGAGAGATTGGACTCGTCAATGCGGTCCATATCCACGAGGACGATGTTGCGAAATCCTAGAAGCGCGAGATTTTTCAGGATTTCATTACCCAAAGCGCCGGCGCCAATCACAAGAACTTTGCAGGCTGCGATTTTCGATTGATCCCACCAAGGAATCAGGCGAAAGCGGCTGAAACGCTCTTCCTGCAATTCGTTTTGCGAAACGGTGGCCATGTGCGAATGGGCGCTCAACCCGCGGTGATTTCCGGCTGCAAACGGAGAATGTCTCCATCCTGTACGTTGGCTTCGGCAAGAGTTTGCGAATCCTGCACCTGCCTGCCGGAATTTTTGTGATGGAACTTGTAACTGAGTGGGGCGCCGTCCGGACCATTGGTGGGAAGGCGGAGCTTTTGAATCAAAACGGCGATGATTTTGTTGCAGGGAGCATCGTCGGGCAATTCCACGGGGACGCGCTTGTTTTCCGTGGAATCGTAGACGGTGACGTTAATGGTTGGCATGCCTATCGTCCCCTTGAACCGGCGGCGAGATCGGTTTTAGATTCGTTTGCGCTTTCAGAAAATCGTCGAGATGTTTGCGGCCCTGGCCGACATAGTCCCAGCGTTCGGGATCGAGGACGGCGTCCGCGCGGACAACGAAATTGAGATTTTCGGCGTTGGGGCTGAAGCGGCGGTCCACCATGGAAGTGACGATTCCCAGAAGATTGCCGCGGTCGTCATACACCGGGCCGCCGCTATTGCCCGGGCTGACCGGAGCGCTGATTTGCAAAACGTCTTCGCTGGTGCGCGAAATGATTCCAGTGCTTAGAGTGAAGCGCAGACCCTCCGGGTGGCCGATGACGAAAATATTTTCGCCGTCGCTGATGCCCTTTTTTGGTTCCACAGGTTGCTCGAAAGCGGCACTGCCGGATTCGCGCGGGAGCCAGATCAGGCACAAGTCCAAATCCTTGTGGCGAGCGATGACGTCACCGGCTGCCCACGTGCCGGAAGCCATGGCGACCAGCGCGCGACTTGCTTGCTTTACAAACTGCGAATGGCCGACGACGTGTTGCGCGGTCATGAGCAGATAGCCCTCGGAGTTGGCTTGCAGCAGAACGCCGGCGCCGAAACCGTTCGAGGGAAGTTCATTATTGGAAAACCAAATTCTGCGGGCGGGACTGATGACGGCGACGAGCGGTTTCAGTTCTTCGGAAACTTCTTTCGCGTCCAGGACGCTGGTGGAGGGCAGGCTGGGATAATCCGTTTTGGAATCAAGCTCAACGAGGTTGCCGCTGACGATCGCCGGGAGCGGAACGAAGGCGATGGAGAGGACGGCGGCGAGCGACGTGAGAATTCCGCTGATGATCAGAAGAGTGGAGAGAAAGGATAGCCAGGCGATGCGCGTCCGGGGCGGCAAGCCGCGCATGGCAAAACGCAGGACGAGCGTGACGAGGCACAACAGCGGCAAAAATAAAATGAGGGGGCTCATCGCCACGCGAGTCCAAATCGGAATCGGCGGCGGCAGCTTAGGTTCCAGACGACGCGGTTGATCGGGAGGCGCAGGGACTACTTCAGAAACTTCCCTGGCCGCAATAACAATTTTTTCCATGGAGCCCGCAATGGGAACGGGATTGAAAGGGGCATATTATTCAATAAATTCCTTGAAGTTACAACTACCCGTTAGTACCGGATTGGGACTGTTACTGGCTCGTGACTGCGGCCTGGAGGTCGTTATCCTTATTCTTATCCGTGGGATGCGGCGGGAGCGGCCCGGGCAGCGGGAGGGATTGCGAAGGCCCGGGGGAAGGATTACCAGGGGTGGAAGTGGGTGGCGGGGAGGCGCGATTTTGCGCGAGTGATGGCGACCAGGACGACGCCGAGGGCGGCCAGAAAGGCCAGACCGAAGTAGATGTCAATGTAGGAGAGCAGGCGGCTTTGGGTGATGACGTTGGCTTGAAAAAGCTGGAGCGCACCTAGCGTAGGATTGCTCGAGCCGCCGCCGTTGCGGTGAATAATATTGGCGTATTGCTGCAGGGTTGTGCTGGTGGTGGCGTCGAGGCGATTCGCGACATCCAAGAGACGCTCGGAGTGCAGGGTCATGCGGCGGTCGAAGAGGACGGTGGCGGCGGTGACGCCGAGAGTGTTGCCGAGCTGGCGGACGAAGAAGTAGGTGGTGGAGATATCGTTGATTTCGGCGATGGGCGCATTGGAGGTGACGAGATTTCCGGCGGCGATGAGCGAAGGCGCGAGGCAGAAGCCTTGCAGGAAAATTACGGGAGCGAGGACGATGGTGGGAGTGGTGGGCGTCCAGATATAGACGATGGTGATGTAGGTGCCGGCTAACAGCAGCAAGCCGAAGACGAGCGTGCGGAGCCCGCCGAGACGGGGGAGGAGGACGTGCACGGTGAGTTGAAGCCCCAAGCCGAGGCCGAGCGTATACATCGAGATGAAACCGCCGGCCTGCGTGGCGCTGTAATCCTGAACGAAGCGAAGATACTGCGGAACGACGTAGAGACCGGCGCCGAAGAACGCGCCGACGAAGAGAACCACGATGAAAAAGGCGCGCAACGGGGGTTGGCGCCAGACCATGCGCAAATGCAGGACGGGTGAGGAGTTCTGCGGACGGTAATCCCACCAGAGAAACGCGACAAACAAAACGGCGGAGGCCAGCAGCGCGAGCGCAATCCAAGTGGACTCAAACCACAGATCACGCTCACCGCGGCTGACGGCGGTTTCCAGACAGGCCAGCGAGCCGATGAGCATGACTGCGCCCCAGACGTCCACCTGACTTTCTTTTTTACGTACAAAGAGATAGCCGGGGGGAATAATTTTCCAGATGAGAAAAGCGCCGATGGCCAGAAAGGGAAAATCGATCAGGAAGGCGTAGTTCCAGTGAAGTTGATCGGTGATCCAGCCCATGAGGG
This sequence comes from uncultured Acidobacteriota bacterium, assembly GCA_963740695.1. Classification (GTDB taxonomy): domain Bacteria; phylum Acidobacteriota; class Terriglobia; order Acidiferrales; family UBA7541; genus Palsa-295. The sequence goes on along the minus strand of CAVUFU010000008.1, from coordinate 13,268 downwards.
TGGGATAGGGGACCTCGAAAGCCGAAAGCACGACGTAAAGCCAAGTGACGGCGGCGAGCCGCGATTTACCGGGAAACAGCAGCCCGGCGAGGATGACGACACGGACAAGAAATGCGCCGCCGCCGAATCCCATAATCAAGCGCGAAACGAGCAATTGCTCGAGGCTATGCGCGCTGAGCGCGCAGCCTGCCGCGCCGACGGCATAGAAACCGATGCTGATCAACAGGTGGCGGCGGGTGCCGATGACGCGCGTCATCCAAGCGGAGAGGGCCAGGGAGCAGAGGAAGCCGACGTTATAAAGGATGATGACCCAGCTGATTTGATCCGAGCTGGCGCCGACGTTGCCTTGCATATCGGGGAGGATGACGTTGATGGCGAGGCGGTTGGAAATTTCGATGGCGGTGACCATGCCGACAGTGAGTAGCATGGCCATGCGGCGGCTGTGGGAGAGGTTCGCGAGCAGGCTATCGAGGAAGCGCTCCTCTTCGGCTTCCCAGGTTTCCGCGAGAGTGCCACCGAGATAAGTCATCGCGTCTCTTTCGATTCAGCGAGTGTAAATCGTTGCTTCCACGTTCATGCCGGGACGCAGCACTAGGTTGGGATTCTTATTTGGTTTCACCAGGATTTTTACCGGGATGCGCTGAACGACCTTGATGAAATTACCGGTGGCGTTTTGCGGCGGGAGTAGAGCTTGGCGCGAACCGGCTGCGCCGGCTATGGAATCCACCACGCCATCGAAATCATCGCTGTAGGTGTCCACGTGAATGCGAACTTTTTGGCCTTTGGCGACGTCGGCGAGCTGCGTTTCCTTGAAATTTGCGGTGACGTAGATCTGATCGAGCGGAACGATGGTGAAAAGCAATTGGCCGGGGGAGACGTACTGGCCGAGGTCGACGGATTTCTGAGTGACTTGTCCGGTGATGGGAGCGGTGATGTGAGTGTAGGCGAGATTCAATTCGGCCTGCTGGAGCGCGGCTTTGGCGCGTTCGGCCGCGGCTACCGCTGATTTATAGGTGGCTTCGGCGATGGGCACGCGCTGCTCTTGGGCTTTGGTTTCGAGCAATTGCGATTGCGAGCGCAAGAAACGGGCTTGGGAAGATTGCGCATTGGCGCGCGCGATTTCGACGGCTTGCTGCGCGGCGGTGAGTTGCTGTTGGGCGGCTTCCAGTTCGCTTTTGGCTACGCGCGCGGCGGCGTCCACGGCGTCGTATTGATATTTGGAGACGTCGTCGGAGGCGAGTAACGGCGTGTAACGCTTGAGATCGCTTTGGGCGCGCTCGTTGGTGGCTTGTTTGGCGGCGACGTTGGCTTCGGCGACTTGCAGGTTCGCGGTGGCGGATTGCTCGAGTTGCGCCTGGGACATGGTGTAATCGGCGGCGTCGGATTGTTTTTGTGCAGACGCGCCGTTGGTGCCGTTGGTGGTGGTTGCGCGCGTCAAACTGATTTGCATTTTTGCGGAATTTGCTTGGGCCTCGGCGAAATCGAGGTTGGCTTTGGCTTGTTCGACTTCGGCCTGATATTCGCGGGGATCGATTTGGACCAGGAGGTCGCCCTCTTTGACGGGCGTGTTGTCGTTGATGAGAAGTTGAACGACGTAGCCGGGGACCTGCGGGGCGACGGCGGTGATGTGGCAGTCCACTTGCGCGTCGTCGGTGGTGACGCGGCCAGAGAGCACGTACCACGCCACGACGATCAAGACGAGGACTGCGACGATGACGCCCTTAGTGAGTGGACTCAGATCGCGAATCCGTTCGCGCCAGGGGTGGGGCGGCGGCGGAGCGGCCGGCGGTGCGGCGGCGGCGACCGGAACGCTATTGGGTTGCGGCGGCGGTGGCGGTGTAGACGATGAGCTCATGATTCAGTTTGCCTTTCACTTGGTGTACATCGTTTCGATCGTGCCGGTGGCGCGGGCTAGAGCCGCGCGAGACATGTTGAACTGATAGAGCGCGCCGATTTGATTATCGCTGGCGCGGGCTAGTTCGTCTTGCGCTGTGATGACTTCGATATTTGTGGTGACTCCGGCTTGAAAGCGGCGTTGGGCCTGGGCGACTTCTTCCTGGGCTAACTGCAAGCCGAGATTGGCAACGTCCACGGAATTTCGCGCGGCAGTGAGTTGGTCGAGAGCGGATTTTACTTCGTTCGTGATCTGGTCTTCCACTTGGCGGCGAACTTCCGCCACATGCTGCTCTTCCAGCTTGGCGCGCGCTTCCTCGGCGCGGATGCGTCCACCGGTGAAAATCGGAAACTGCAGCGCGATTTCATAGGTGTAGGCCGGAATGCCATTATTGAAGCGCGAGCCCTGGTAGAACCAAAAGCCGGAAAAATCCAGTTGGGGAAGGCGCTGCTCGCCGGCCGAATCCGTGGAGAGATGCGCGATGCGTTGCTGGGAATCGAGGGAGCGAAGTTCGGGGCGTGTGGCGAAGGCCTGATTGAGCAGCGCTTGCCTTTCGAGCGCGGGAAGATCGTAGAAATCGAGATGGTCGGCGACGTTGAGATCTTGATCGCGCGGGAGATCGAGAAGCTCGGCGAGGCCGTATTTGGTGGTGTGGGTCAGCGTTTCCGCGTCGATCAAATTCTGGCGTTCGTTTTGCAGTTCGACGTTGGCGCGCACCGTATCAATATTCAGACCGACGCCCGTTTTTTGGAGCTGGGTGGCTTGCTCGTAGAGGCGTTGGGCGAGAGCGACGCGGGCATTGGCAGCGTCGCGGGTGGCCAGGGCGCGGAGGATGAGGAGGTATTGGTCAACGACGGCAGTGACCACATTTTCGCGAGCGGTGAGTTCATCGGCGCGCGACTGGCGAGCGCCTTCCCGTCCGATCTGGTAGCTGCGGATCAGGGGGAGATCGAAAATGGATTGCGAAAACGTGGGGCCGGCCTGGATGACTTGAAAAGGGCCGACTCCGCCGCGCATGGGGGCGCGCTCGATGCTTTGGACGTTGTACTGATTGAGCGCTGCGCCGGCTGCAACCGCCGCGTGAGGGAGGAGGGCGGAGCGGGCGATCTGGCTATTGCGGTCGCTTTCGGAAATGAGGATTTGAGCGATGACGCGCTGAGGGTTTTGTTTCAGCGCGAGTTGCACGGCTTGCTTCAGGGTGAGCTGGAGAGTTCCGGAGGAGACCGGCGGTGGATGTTGGGCGAAGGAGGCGAGCGGAAACGGCGTCTGGAGAAATGCCAAGAGCAAGATGCACGTTCGCCGAAAACCCGCAGCCATGAGGACCTCCGAATCGTAAAAATATAAGTGCCGGAGAAGAGGCATTATACGGGGAAACCAGAGGAGGCAGGCAGTATTCAGGGCGAGCGCGGGAGATCGCGCTGAGGCGCGACAACGCCGTGAGTTGTGGACTGCTAGCGCGACGGCATCGGGGTGAAGTTTCTGGATGGCGCCGGGTCTATCGCGGTGGTGAGCGTGGCGAAAAACAGATTGCCGGATTCCACCGTGCCGGTGGAACCTGAGAGCTTCAGGATTCCGACTGTGGCTCCGGTGAAAGTGTTGGCGGAGACCGTATTGCTGTTGCCCTGGATGAAGACGGCGGCATCGTCGCTGTTGCTGACGTTGTTGCCCGAGGCGGTGTTGCCGTTGCCGACCAAGGCGATACCGTCGAGGGCGACGGAATGGAAAATCGTGCTGGAGCCGACGATGGTGTTATTGGCGGCGACGAAAATGCCGACCTGATTCACACCGAGAACGTTGTGCTGCAATTGGACTCCGTCGGACTGGTAAATTAAAATTCCGGAGGCATTAGCGGAGCAATTCGACGCTGATACGCAAGGGGAATAGATATTGTTGGCGACTTCGTTGCCGACGATTTGGCCTTGCGCGCCGAACCCGACTTGAATGCCGTTTTGGGCGGCACCGATGGTGGGCCCAACACCCGACACCGTATTTTGCGAGATGGAAACGCGAGTGCCCGGCTCGTTGGCGGTGATCCCGTTCTTCTGATAGGTATCAATCGCGTTGCTGACAATGGTTACGCTGGCGTGGCCGCTGCCGCTGCTTTCGACTTCGATGGCGTTGCCGCTCTGGCAGCCCGCGAAACTGGTTCCCAGGCGCATGTGACGAACGGAATTGTGCGCAATGATGCCGGAAGCGTCCTGGTAGAGAATGCCGATGAGCCGCGGAGAGCAATCCACAATTTTGTTGGCGGTACCATCCACGATGAAGCCTTCCAGCTGAATATTGGTGGAATTTTGGGCGAGGATGATGGCGGCGATGGGATCGCCGGTGGGACCGGTGGCGTTGGCGACCACCGTATTGGGTTCAACGATGACGCCGTTGTCCGCTTCGAGAATTACTTCGGTGTTGATCACCACCTGCTCGTGATAGGTGCCGGCGCAGACGCGGATGATGTCTCCGGGGCTAGCGGCATTGACGGCGGCTTGAATCGTTGTGAAGGTGGCCGTGGGGCAGACTGCCTTGATGTTGGCGACGATGATGTTGGGAGTTGTGTTGGGGGCGGCGGCTTGTGCGAATGCCGGGCGGGTGTAGGAAGACATTATTAGAAATGCGAGTATCAGAATCGGGAAAAACTTTTTCATGGGGATCTCCTTCCTCAAGCGTCCGCTTCGGAGGACGGGCATCTTGAGTGCGACACACGAAAGTGGGCGGATTATACGGCTGATCGCTCTGGAATTGAATAGTACCGAGGCGAAGAAACGGGCGAAGGGGCCGTCGCGCTGTGGAACGGCAGAACTCTGAATAATCGTCAGAAAAATCGCGCTCGCTAATTCAAGCCGAGGGCTTTTCGGGGACTGGGGCAGTGGCGAGGAAATCTTCGCGGAAGCGGGCGACGTAGGAATCGAGGAGTTCGGCTACGCGTTCGGGTTTGGAGGCTTTGAGGACGAAACCGGCGTGATGTTTTTTGGTGATGCGCTGGGCGATTTCGGGATCGGTGTAGGCGCTGGTGTCCGGAGTTTCCTGACGCGCTAGGGACAGGACGATGCCGGCGTAATCGCGGCGGCGCTTGGGCAGGGCGTATGGGGTTGTGCCGGAACCTACTTCGATGCGGGCCCATTCGCGCCAGAGATTGATGCCGGTGGCGGCTTCGACGGCGTCGGAGATATAGGCGCCGCCTACGCGGGCGGCGATTTCGATGAAATAGAATTTTCCGTCTTCGTGGGCGCGGAGGAATTCGGCGTGCGTTACGCCGCGGACGAGGCCCAGGGCGGCGATCAGTTCGCGATTCATTTTCTGGAGAGCTTTGGATTCTGGGCTGGTGCGCGACAGCGTGCGGGTGGTGAAGACGCCGCCTTCGTGGGAGACGTTGAGCGGAGGCGCGCCGTAGGAATGGACTTCGGCAAAGACAACTTTGCGTTCGGAGACGATGCTGTCCACATGGAAGACGTCGCCGGGAACGAACTGCTCGAGAAGGTAATTGGATTGCGCGTCGCCGAGCTGATCGAGGAGGGGCCAGAGATCGGCGGGGGCTTGGATTTTTTTCATGCCGATGCCGGAGGCTTGCGAGCGGGGTTTGAGGAGCCAGGGCGGTTTTACGCGGGACATGAAATCGTTGAGGGCGGCGTGATTGAGGACGTGGATAAATTCGGGGACGTTGATGCCTGCCTCCTTGGCGCGGCCGCGCATGGCTAGTTTGTCGCGGAAATAGCGGACGGTGGTTAGGCCCATGCCGGGAATGCGGAGATGTTCGCGGAGCGCGGCGGCGTTTTCCATGTCGAATTCATCGAGGGCTACGATGCGGTCGATTGGCTGCCAGCGGGCCAGGTAGCTGACGGTATTGATGATGGCTTGCACGGGGAGGTCTTCGGGCATGTAGAAAAACTCGTCCACGGATTCGCGGGGCCAGTTGGCGTCGCGGAGTTTTTCGACCGTGAGGAGGAGGACGCGGCAGCCTTCGCGTTTGCAGGTGCGGAGGAATTCCTGACCTTTTTCGTAGGACGTGATGCAGAGGATGGTTAGCGGGCGTTGGTTGGGTTCGGGTTTGGGATTCGGATTGGATTTGGGTGCGGGCAATTAAGGCCTCCGGAGATTTTGCCGAGCGGAGCGGCGGGCACGGCATGCCGTGCCCCTACCGACGATGCTGAGAACCCGCTAGCGGCGCGATTGACAAGTGTGAGAAAAACCCAAGAGCCGGCGAGACGCCGGCGCTACAGAGTCAAATTCTCCTTGATCCTATACTGCGGAGTCTGTGGCGGGAAAGAGGAATTGCAGGAATGGGGAGACGCGCTGGGCCCAGGCGGACTCGTTGTGTTGAGCGCCGGGAAAGATTTCGAAATGGAGGTCGCGATTTTCCTGCCAGCCTTTTTGGACCAGGGCATCGCGGAGAGAGGTGACGTTTTCGACCGTGCGCGTGCCGCCTTCGTTGGTGCCGACGTCGAGCCAGATGCGCGGGCGTCGTTGCGGCAATTTGGCGCGGGCTACGGATTTGAGAATGGCGCGTTGATTCCACCAGACAGAGGGCGAGAGGACGGCGAGTTTGCCGAAGACTTGGGGATATTGCATGCCGAGATAGATGGTGAGCAGGCCGCCGAGAGAGGAGCCGCCGAGACCTTTGTTGGCCGGGCCTTGCGCGATGCGATAGCGCGATTCGATGAAGGGCTGGAGCGTTTCGACGAGCAGGCGGCCGTATTTATCGGCTTTGCCGCCGCCGAGTTTGCGGTCGCGGGTGGGAGTGTATTCGGCGAGGCGCTGCTTGCCGGTGTTGTAGATGCCGACGATGACGAGGGGTTGGATGGCGCCTTGGGCGATGAGGGCGTCGGCGGTTTCGCCGACGCGCCAGTATTGGCCGGGGATGAAGGAAGTGGCGGGGTCGAAAAGATTTTGGCCGTCTTCGAGATAGAGAACTGGAAATTGGAGGTCGGGGCGCTTTTCGTAGATGCCGGGGGTGTAGACGATCAAGTCGCGTTTTTTGGTGAGGAAGCGCGAGGAGAATTTTTCGTGTTTGTGGAGTTGGCCGGGACCGGCGGCGGCTAGTTCGGCGGTTAATTCTGGGGAAAAAGGCAAAAGCTAGTCCTCCATTCCGGGTTCAGAGCCACAGAAAAAGCAGATCCCTGCCTGCGGCAGGCAGGCCTCGCCGCTGCGCGGCTTCGGGATGACATGTGAATTGTAATTTTGCGACTAAAAGCGGGCGGGTCTTAGACCCGCCCCTACCAAACAATCTATGTAATTGAAGCGGACGCGAGCGTTTAGAATAGCAGAGTTGAAATTCTTCACGGGATACTTTCGAATTTGCCATCACGCAAAGGACTTATAATATCGCGCGCTCGCGGCGGGCGACGGAGAGCTGGGCGCGTTCCGCGGCGCAGGAGCAATATGAAACGGGAATATCATCGCTGGTATTCGCACCGGCTGGGGCTGGATATGGGTGTGGTGGTTTACGGGCACTGGGGTCCGCCGTTGGTGGGATTTCCGACTAGCGCGGGGGATGAGTGGGAGCTTGAGGGACAGGGGATGATTGGGGCGCTCGAGCCGCTGATTGACGCGGGGCGGGTGAAATTTTATAGCGTGAATTCGGTGAACTGGGCGGGATTTTACAATAAGGGGGCGCATCCATTTCATCGGAGTTATATGCAGGCGCAGTTTGACGCTTACATGCGCGAGGAGGTGGTGCCATTTATTTGGGATAACTGCCAATCGCGGGTTGCGATTTCGACGATGGGGGCTTCGTTCGGAGCTTATCATGCGGCGAATACTTTATTTAAGCATCCGGATGTGGTGCGTCGGTGTTTTGCGCTTTCGGGAGTGTATGACATTCGGGGATTCATGAATGGAATGTATGACGACAACACTTATTTCAATAACCCGGTGGATTATCTGGCGAATTTGTCGGATGGGAATGTATTGGGGCAGTTGGCTGGGTGCGACATACATATTGCAACCGGCAGCGGGCCTTGGGAGCACAGCGGGCCGTCTTTTCGGCTTTCGGGGATTTTGAATTCTAAGGGGATACGGCATTCTTTGGATGATTGGGGGACGCAGGGCGGACATGATTGGCCATTTTGGAAGCATCAGATGTGGGAGTACGTGACGCGGTTATTTTGAGGGATCGCGGTCGCGCCGCAGAAAGATTTAACACAGAGGGCACAGAGGACTGCGGAGGGCACGGAGACACCGAGATAAAGGCAAAATACATTTACCGCAGAGACGCAGAGTGCGCAGAGAAAGTCAAAAGGCGCAAGAGAGGTCCCTCGCTTCGCTCCCTTCGCGACGGCCGTCAGGGCAAGCGGGATGACGGCAACATCTGGGAGGCAGTTTTAAGCTAGGCCTAGGGTGGCTAGTTTGTAGCGCCCTTCTTCGATCACCTGCTGTTCGTCTATCCAGACGTTGCAGTGGCGGGCCAGGACGTCTACGTGGGTGCGGCTGCTCCAGGCTGCGTGGGTTTGGCTGCCGTAGGGGTCGCCGAAGGCTAGATGGACGCCTGGTAACTTTTCATCTTGCAGCAGGACGCCGATCATGTCTGAGAGGCTTAGGTTGGTGCCGAAGGCCAGCTCGCCTACGCGATCGCTATTTTCGTCTGTGTGACAATAATTCCAAAATTCAGCTTCTAGATCTTTGCGATCGCAGGTGGCTTTCTGCAGGCGTCCGGCTTTGATTTCGAGGACTAGCGGAGTTTTTTGCAGGTCGCCGTATTTTCCGCAGAAGTGGTCGCCGGCGGTGCCGTCGCAGACGAAGGTGCCGTCAACTTTTGCTGGCGTGGTGAAAACTTCTCCGGCGGGAAGATTCGACCAGTAGCGGCGGCTGATCAGGCCGCTGGTTTTTACCCAGTCGAGTTTGGCGTCGAAGGTGGCTACCAGCGAGGTGCCGGCTTCGGTGCGTACGGTGAGCGAGCGGGCGCTGTGCATGCGTTGCAGAAGCTTTTCGCTGAGGCGATCCACCATGGTGTAATCCGCGCGCATGCCTTGCTGCATGATTTCGGGAGTTACGCCGACCATGTGGGCGTAGCGGATGTGGCGGCGTTCGACGACTGCGACGATGTCTTTGCGCGCGCCTAGTTCGCCTTCTTGCGGCTGCATGCAGAGGATGCCGGCGTCGGCGCGGCCTAACGCGTCGAGTATTTGTTGTGGCGCGCGGGTGATGGGACGCGGCGCGAAATCTTCGAGGAGGAACGGTTCGCAGATCGCTTGGCGTTGATCGAGGGCGGCGGCGAGGCTGGCGGCTACGGTTTGGCTGGGGCGGTCGGCGATTAGTGCTACTCGTTCGCCGGGTTGAATGGCTAGACAGGTTTCGATGGCGTTGCGGGCGCCGGGGAGGAGTTCTGGTAGAGCTGGGCCAAAAGGCATCCAGATATTGTAGAGATAGCGGCGGGGATTTTCCATGGAGAAGAGTTGGCGCGAGGTTGACGTCGTAACAAGCGGCGGCAAGCCGCCGCACTCCCAGATGGTGCTCGGGCGCGATCTTCGCGGCGGCAATGCTGATCACCGGCGTTCCGAGTTGCGGGCACGGCATGCCGGGTCCCGGGGAAAAAAACCGGGACCCGCCGCTACAAATGCCGAACCAATGCAAAGAGCCGGCGGGACGCCGGCGCTACCACTTTGTGCCTATGGTTTTGGTTCTACAACGAAGCTGGGGACTTGGCCGCCGCCTGAGGTTACGTTGGCCAGGCCTGTGCTGCTTAGGCGGGTTAGGCAGCCGGCCATTTTGCCGCGGAAGAGGTAGGGGGCGAAGTCTACCAGCATGTCGCGCATCTGGACTCCGGTTTCTGTTTGCATCGGGAAGATTTCGCGGCGGATGGCGATGCGTTCCTGGACCACCCAGGCGCTGGTGCGATCGGTGAGTGCGCGCTGGAGCGCAGCGTCCCATTGAGCTTCGTTATTTTCCCAGCCTAATTGCACGCCGGTGCCGCCGTATTCGTCATTGGGCTTGAGGACAAAATTTTCGCGATTTTTACGGACGTATTCGAGGAGTCCGAAGGATTCGCCGTTGCGGGTGGTTTTGGTGTCGGCTAGGAGGCGCGTCCAGGGGATGTGGCGGCGGATTAGTTCACGCTCGGATTGGTTGAAGAGCGCGGAGTTTTGCTCGTCGGTTAGGACGGCGAAGAAGGATTTTTTGTGCGGGATTTTGCAGGTGAGGGCGTTGGCTACGCAGACGGTGCCGGATTTGTAGGCTTCGATGAGCGCGGCACATTCTTGGGGACGCGCGACGATGTCGTTGATCAGGACGCGGCGATAGACGAGGTCCACGCGCTGGCCGTTGGCTGTGAGCTTGCCGCTTTTCCAAACCAGATCGCGGGGATCGGCCAGGACGGTGGCGACGCCGTGTTTCTGGAAATGGGATTGAATGATTTCGAATTCGCTCCAGGTGGGAACTTCGCGCCAATCCACTATGGCGATTACGGGAGGCGCGGCGGAGCCGCCCCATTCGCGGTAACTGGCGAGGAGAGCGGCTAGGAGCTGCTTCATCAACGGATATTTGCGGACGGTGTAGCGTTGCGAGAAACGCTCCATGACCGGGAGCGTGAGGAAGACGTCGGCGAGAGTTTCGGCGTAGCCGGGGCCGGCGGGAGATTCGGCATTGTATTCGGCGAATTGCAGGGAGCTGGGGAGGAGGAAGGCGTCGAGGCGCGAGGCGGTGCTGGAGGTGGCGTAGCGCGGATTGATGCGGGCGAGGCGTTCTTCTTCGGGGCTGAGAGCGGATTGGGCTAGAAGGCGCGGGTCGGCGAGAGATTGTTTGACGACGCGTTCGCCGAGAACGGCGATGGATTCGGCGACGGCGCGGACGCGCTGTTCGTCTTCGGCGGTGAGAAAAAACGGGCGGAGGAACGGACAGTGGATGCGATCGCCAAAAACGAGACGCTGGGCGCGCATGCGCGCGTTCAATTCATCGCAGAAGGCGGGAGCGAGCTCGACATCGGGGCGCAGGAGACTGTGCCAGACTTCGGCGGGCGTGGGCGCGGGCTGCGCTTGCGGAGATTGCGAGGCGGTGGCGGGGCCATTCATGCAATTGTCGCTCCGGCGATTTTCTTGGCGGGGCCTCCGGTGAAGCCCGCGGCGGCGCCGATGCCCAGCATTTCTTCCCAGCGCGGCCAGGGATAGGAAGGATCGCCGCGGAAAGCACGGTCAATTACGAGGTGGGCCATGCGATCCACTACGTGCGTGAAATAAAATTCGGTGATGCGGTCGCGTTCGAAATCGGGCGCGGGGTTGAGGAAGTCAATGGCGTAGGGGATGCCGTCTTTGATGGCGAATTCGATGGTGTTCATTTCGTAGCCGAGAGCTTGGTTGATGGTTTGCGCGTCGAGAACTACGCGGGCGCCTAGTTCGGCGGAGAGGTAATTGTGTTCGACTAGATAGCGGCGCTCTTTGGGATCGTACACGACGGGGAGGATGTCCATTTTGCCGAAGGTGAAGCAGCGGACGTATTGCGTGAAATCAATATTTTCCTGGAGGGTCATGCAGTAGGGGCCGGTGCCGTCGTAGGCGGCTAGAAGCTCTTCGCGATTGTGGACTTTGTAGACGTGTTTCCAGCCGCCACCGGAGTAGGGCTTGAGAAAGGCGGGGCGGCCTACGTAATCGAGCAGCGCGTCCCAATCTATTGGGTAGGTGAGATTGCGGAGGGACTCGGAATTGATGTCCACGTCGGGGGGATAGGATTTTTGCGGGAGGAGGATGGTTTTGGGGATGGCGACGCCTAGTTTCGCGGCGACCGAGTAGTTGAAGAATTTGTCGTCGGCGGTCCACCAGAAGGGGTTGTTGATTACGTAGGTGCCTTGTAGGACGGCGTGTTTTAGGTAGGCACGGTAGTAGTCGACTTCGTGGGAGATGCGGTCGACTATTACTTTGTATTCGGCGGGTTCGTTCATTTTGGTGCCGGCTAGTTTTACGAAGTCGGCGGTGATGTTGTGTTTTTTGCCGAGTTCGTTGACTTTGGCGATGAAGGCCGGGGGGAAGCTGAATTCGCGGCCGCAGAGGATGCCGATTTTCATGGTGTTAGTTCCCTTTCGAAAGTGGGTAGCATGCGCCGACGAAATCTACGGCAAAGGCGGATGCTGCCCCTCGATTCGGCCCTGCCCGTGCGAAGAGTGAATCGCGCCGCAGCGCGATTCACAAGAGAGATTCCTCGCTCCGCTCGGAATGACATCACCTTGCGTTGGGCGTAGAGGCGGCGGAATTGGCTTGCAGCGGGATGCCGCTGCGGGTTTCGTTTACTATGTGCTTTACGACCGCTTGCAGGTCGCCGGTTTGTTTGTAGACGTTTAATTGGCGCTCGGCGCTGGTGCCTTCTTTGAAAATTGTGTGGATGGGGGCCAGGGCTGCGCGGCTGCCTAGTTCGTCCAAGACGTCGTCAATAAATTCTAGGAGCTCTTCGGCCAGGACGTTCATGGGGACTTCGGCTTGCTTGCCGAAGTCGATTAGTTTGCCTTCGATGCCCCAGCGGGCGGCGCGCCATTTATTTTCTTCGATTAGGGCGCGGTGATACATGCGGAAACCCATATTGGCGGTGTAGAGGCGATGGAGTTTCACGACGATGGCCTGGGTGAGCGCGGCGATGGCGATAGCTTCGTCCACGCGGGTGACTACGTCGAAGATGCGGAATTCCAGAGTGCCGAAGGTGGGGTGCGGGCGAACGTCCCACCAGATTTTTTTGGCGTTGTCTATGCAGTGCAGGCGGACCAGGAGTTCGACGTAATCTTCGTATTGATTCCAGGAATTCAGGTGGTCGGGGATGCCGGTGCGCGGGAAGCGGCGAAACACCGTGGTGCGGAAAGATTTCAGGCCGGTGTCGCGGCCCATCCAGAAGGGCGAGCTGGTGGAAAGCGCGAGAAGATGCGGGAGGAAATAGCGCGCCATGTTCATCAGGTCGATCATGGTGGTGCGATCGGGGACGGCTACGTGCACGTGCATGCCGAAGATCAGGAGGCTGCGCGCGAGCTGGCCCATTTCTTCGACGATGTTTTGATAGCGCTCGCCGGGGGAGATGACTTGATCAATCCAGGAGGAAAAAGGGTGCGTGCCGGCGGCGGCGACTTGCAGGCCGCGGCTTTCGGCGGCGCGGACTAGTTCACCGCGGGTGCGGCGCATGTCGGCGTCTAGTTCGGCGACGTTCGCGCAGATTTTCGTGCCGATTTCGATGATGGATTGGTGCATCTCGGCTTTGACTTGTTCGCCGAGGCCCGGGGAGCTGGCTTCCATTAGTTCGCTGACGTGAGAGCGGAGTTCTCCCGAGGCGGGATCAACGATCTGGAATTCTTCTTCGACACCTATGGTGAACCGGTGACTGATCGAGGCCCTTTCCGGTCCGGAGCGCGGGGGCGCCGAGGGGTATTCTACATCGGGATGGCGGAAACGCGGCAAGGGGTGGTGAAAGATATTGCCGG
>CAVUFU010000007.1:0-564857 GCA_963740695.1 uncultured Acidobacteriota bacterium | reverse complement strand
AAAATAAATTGTGGATTACAGCTTGACACTTTGAGCACGGTTCGATAGTATCGGGGTTCGTCTGTAGTCCTTCCAGCTGGCCTGGATTGACCTGCTCTTTGACAATCGGATGATACATGCCAGAACCCGTTTGGTTACGGTCTGTGCGCCGGGTGTACCGGTGTATGGACTACATTTGAGATAACCGAGCGATTTAAAAAGTTCGTTCCCAATCGAGGCATTCGACGCGAGTCGTGATGCTTCTGGTTGGAAACACCAAGATTCAAACGAGAGTTTGATCCTGGCTCAGAGCGAACGCTGGCGGCGTGCTTAACACATGCAAGTCGAACGCGCAGCATTCTGTAGCAATACAGGGTGTGGGCGCGTGGCGAACGGGTGCGTAACACGTGGATAACCTTCCTTCAGGTGGGGAATAACCCAGTGAAAATTGGGCTAATACCGCATAACAAAACGATGAGACATCTTGTTGTTTTCAAAGGCGCAAGTCGCCAGAAGAGGGATCCGCGGCCGATTAGCTTGTTGGCGGGGTAACGGCCCACCAAGGCATTGATCGGTAGCCGGACTGAGAGGTTGGCCGGCCACACTGGAACTGAGACACGGTCCAGACTCCTACGGGAGGCAGCAGTGGGGAATCTTGCACAATGGGCGAAAGCCTGATGCAGCAACGCCGCGTGGGGGATGAAGCTTCTCGGAGTGTAAACCCCTTTCGACCCGGAAGAAAGCCCGCAAGGGTTTGACGGTACGGGTATAAGAAGCCCCGGCTAACTACGTGCCAGCAGCCGCGGTAAAACGTAGGGGGCCAGCGTTGCTCGGAATTACTGGGCGTAAAGGGTCCGTAGGCGGTGTGGCAAGTCGGTAGTGAAATCTCTGGGCTTAACCCAGAGGCTGCTGCCGAAACTGCCGTGCTAGAGTGTGAGAGAGGCGAGTGGAATTACGGGTGTAGCGGTGAAATGCGTAGATATCCGTAGGAACATCCGAGGCGAAAGCGGCTCGCTGGATCACAACTGACGCTGAGGGACGAAAGCTAGGGGAGCAAACAGGATTAGATACCCTGGTAGTCCTAGCCCTAAACCATCAGGACTTGGGGTGTGCCCTGTACGGGGCACGTCCCGTAGCTAACGCGTTAAGTCCTGCGCCTGGGGAGTACGGTCGCAAGGCTGAAACTCAAAGGAATTGACGGGGGCCCGCACAAGCGGTGGAACATGTGGTTCAATTCGACGCAACGCGAAGAACCTTACCTGGGCTTGAACCGCACAGGACCATCTTTGGAAACAGAGACTTCCCGCAAGGGACCTGTGTAGAGGTGCTGCATGGCTGTCGTCAGCTCGTGCCGTGAGGTGTTGGGTTAAGTCCCGCAACGAGCGCAACCCTTACTCATAGTTGCTACCCGCAAGGGAGAACTCTATGAGGACTGCTCCGGATAACGGAGAGGAAGGTGGGGATGAGGTCAAGTCAGCATGGCCTTTATGTCCAGGGCTACACACGTGTTACAATGCGCGCCACAAAGCGTCGCGAACCCGCGAGGGGGAGCTAATCGCAAAAAAGCGCGCTCAGTTCGGATTGCAGTCTGCAACTCGACTGCATGAAGCCGGAATCGCTAGTAATGGCGCATCAGAACGGCGCCGTGAATACGTTCCCGGGCCTTGTACACACCGCCCGTCACATCACGAAAGTGGGCTGTACTAGAAATCGCCGAGCCAACCGCAAGGAGGCAGGCGCTCAAGGTATGACTCATGATTGGGGTGAAGTCGTAACAAGGTAGCCGTAGGAGAACCTGCGGCTGGATCACCTCCTTTCTAAAAGAAAAGGGAGCACGATTCGCCTTCATGGCGAGTACGGCTCTCCACCAGTTGCAAAGTCAACTGGGCTCGGCTCTCAAAGCCTGACGGGTTCTGGTAAGTCTCATCCGATAAAGTCAAACGAGTTTGCTGCAGACAAACGCAAGCCCCGGCGCGATGCAAATCGCGCCGGGGCTTTTTGTTTTTTTACACGCGGTTTCGCCGGCAGGCTCTAACTGGCGGCTACGGTTGAAGCGGCTACTACGGCGAGCCGCCGGGGACGACCTCGAGCGTGCTCTCTGTGGCGAGGTTTGCGTCTACGGTTACGGAGCCGGCTGGTCCGTCGTAAACATATTTTGCAGACTCGACGAATTCACCGGGGATGCTGACATCTTTTCCAGGGCCCAGCGACTTAAGTACGCTGGCGCCAGCCGGAACGACGAACTTGACTGACACCGCGTGGAGGTTTGAGCTTGCTACCGGAGTGACGGTCAGCACGCCGGTTACATCGTGGGTGGAGGTATTGGTGAAGCTGTAGGACTCCTTCGGGCGTTGCTGTTTTTGATTGGTGTCCACGGCGAAGACTTTGAAATCGCTGAAATCGTGGACGCGATAGTAGCTATGTTTGTGACGTTCCCAGTAAAGTTCGGCGGACTTAGGCAGCCAAAGCTGCAGATCGTGCGAGTGGAATTGAACTTCGCCGTATTCGATGGAGAGGCGCTCGTGGCTAAGCTCGATTTCCTTGACTGGCCGGACCAGATCGGTTTCCAAGCGCAAAACTTGAAAAGTTGCCGCATCAATCCAGGCGCGTCCTTTGAGGGCCACAGGATAATAGTTTCCGTGAATTTTGTAATAGCGGATGCGATTGGCGCGGTCCTGGCGCTGCTCAAAGCGAACCTGCCAGGCGGGGCGCCCGTCCCACTGGCCTAACCCCTCGCAGGAAATCTTGAAGTCGGACAGCATGGTGGGATGAAAGATCAGAGCCATCACCGGCAAAGCTTCGGTGGCGATGCCCGCGGGAAATTGGCTCGGATCGGTGCTGCCATCGCGATATTCATCCAATTGAAATCCGTGGTCGGAATTCTGCGATACCAAAACGAGGTAATCGAAGGAGCGCGACTCGCGAGAGCGGAGCGTATCCGCGTTGTCAACCCGGAAGTGCTCGATGTGCTCGGTGGCGCTAAATTTTTCGAGGTTGGCGACTAATTGCGTCATGCGAACGCCCACGCCGTGCAGGACCGTAGGCAAGTCGCAAGACACGCCGGGCAAAACGGGTGGGACAACTTCATCAATGCCGGGCGGAACGTGGAAAGGCTCGTTTTCCTTTGCCACAGCTGGAAAGTCCGGCGTCGAAGCAGCGGGAAGGTTCTCAGTTCTCATGACCAAGAACAGCGTTTCGAGGCCATGGCCCGACTTGATCTCGATCGTTTGATTCGCGGTGACGAAACCGGGCGCGACAGCTTCGATCGAGTACCGCCCAGGAGCGAGCTGCGGAAAGATTGTCTCCCCGTCCGAATCCGCGGCGTTGCCCGTAATCGCCACACCCCGATCGTTGACGACGCGCAAGGTTGCCAAACCGCTGAATGACGAGTTGTCAGAGAGCCGCAAGCAGATTTTCAGCGCTGGTGAGGAAGGAGCAGGGGCCTCGGGGGCGGGTGAGCTGTCGCCGGAATTTTGCTGGGCCGAAACGAAACCCGACGCCAGACACGCAATCACGGCAAATGCCGCAGGGGCAATAAAACGGGCGCGACGCATCACTAGCCTCCGGCTTCGCGAGTCCGGCCCCCCAATTGGGCGTTCGCGACAAGGCGATAACGCCGTTGGCGAACTCGCAGAAATCGTGGGCGGAATTTTCACTTATATTAGAACGAGAATCAATTGATATCGCAGCATCGCCGCGCGCTCGTCGAACGTAGCGTATACGGCGCGTCGCGGAGTAGATGCTGGTATCGAAAGTGCTAGGAAAATTCTTGGTAGAGACAATGCGAAAAATCACCGTGGAAGTGCCGTCAGAGTTGCTTGAGAAGGCGCAGCGAGCTAGCGGCGGCGGAATCGCGCAAACGATTCGTATGGGGCTGGAACTGGTGGCGGAGTCGCAAACGAATGCGCGCTTGCGAGCGCTCCGCGGCAAGGTTCGATTCTCGCAGGCGGTTGCGAAGTTGAAAGGTGACCGGTGATCATTGCCGCCGCGAGCGTTGATCGCACGGGCCTGCGTCGAGTGCTTCAGTTTCGAAGTCACCCGCGGAGGACGACGAGCCGGCGAGACGTCCTTCGATCCGGCCGCTGGCCCGCTGTCAGGATGAACCGGCGCTACTTTTAAGCGGTTACGTTCAGGCTGCCTGCTGTGGTTTGCGTTGAAGACGACGTGCCGCCGCCGGTGGAGCTGGAGCCGCCGGATTCGAATTGTTGCAGGTCTTGTTGGAGAGTGGCGAAGGCGGTTTGGGCGCTGGAGAGATTGTTGGATTGTAGCGCCGCGGAGAGAGAGTTTAGAGCTTGGGAGATTTGATTGTTTTGCTGGCCGCCGCCGTGGTGATGATGGTGATGGACCTGGCCGGTTCCTTGCGGCTGTTGCTGCTGCTGAAAATCCTGCTGGATCGTGGCGTAGTCTTGTTGCGCGGCGGAGATATTGCCGTTCTGCAGATCTTGCGATAGCGCCGCGAAGGACTGCGCGATCGGATTCGAATTGTTTGCGGTGGATGTGGTGGTGGAGGATTGCGCGGCGGGCAGGTTTTGCGAGAGCGTGGCGAAATCCTGCTGGGCTTGCGCCAGGTTACCGGTTTGCAGGTCTTGCCCGAGCTGCTGGAACTCTTTTTGGATTTGCTGAAATTTTCCCTGGCCGCTTTGTGGGTTTGGTGCGGGACTTAGGATGGCCGAGAGCGCGCCACTGCCAATGCTTGCGATGGACATGATTCACCTCTATTGAAATTTTCGTGGCGCGGCGGCCATGCACCGTAATGAAACAGTGCTGATGCCGCAGTGAATGAGGAGTAGCAGTCCGAGGAAGATTGAGAAGTGCATCGCGGTCATGGATGTTATCGGCATGGCGCAGCGGGACTTGAATCGGCTTGTGTCGCTAGCGTGCTCCTCGTCCCGGTGAATGCACGGCGGGTGCCATTGCGGCTGGCGGCTGCGGTTCCGTTGCGTTGGTGATGGGCAGGGATTTAGAGCGTGGTGCGTTGCGGTTGCGCGGGCGAGAATCGGACTGCTAGGAATGTTGCGCAGCGGCGTGGATTCATGCTCGGCAAGATTTTCCGGTTACGCGTTGTGCGAGTCGCACGAAAGATGCCCGCTGGCTCCCGCGACGCGCTGGCGAGACTTTGGAAAGCGGCGAGGCAAGCCTCGCCTGGCAACAAGCGGCGGCGAGCCGCCGCACTCCCAGAAAAGGCGTGGCTTGGCTCGATGTTGCTCATCGCAGTGGTCACGCGCGCGGTAGTGGTTGGGCGCGCGTTGACTTACTTTGGGGCGCGACCTACAATTCCGGCTCGTGACTGACGCTAACCTTCCTGCCGGACAAGTGATTTCGCATTACCGCATCGTCGAGAAAATTGGCGGCGGCGGCATGGGCGTGGTGTACCGCGCGGAAGACACCAAGCTGCGGCGCCAGGTGGCGCTGAAATTTTTGCCGCGCGAAGTGGTGCAGGATGCTGCCGCGTTGGAGCGTTTCCGCCGCGAGGCGCAAGCCGCTTCGGCGCTGAATCATTCCAACATCTGCACGATTTACGACATAGATGAAGAAAGCGGCACGCCTTTCATCGCCATGGAATTGCTGAAGGGCGCAACGTTGAAGCATCGCATCAACGGGCAGCCGTTGGCGCTCGATAACCTGCTGGAAATCGGGATTGACGTGGCGGATGCGCTGGATGCCGCGCACTCGGAAGGGATCGTGCATCGCGACATCAAGCCGGCAAATATCTTTGTGACCGATCGCGGGCAGGCCAAGGTGCTGGATTTCGGGTTGGCGAAGCAGATGGTGGCGCGCGGCGTGGGCGAAGCAGTTACCGTGGGCGCCGCGACGATGGATAGCGATCCGAACCTCACGAGTCCGGGGATGGCGATAGGCACGGTGGGCTACATGTCTCCGGAGCAGGTGCGCGCGGAAAATCTGGATGGGCGCTCGGACTTATTTTCGCTGGGATTGGTGCTGTACGAGATGGCGACGGGCCGGCAGGCCTTCGCGGGGAACACGTCGGGCGTGATTTTTGCGGCGATTCTGGAACGCGAGCCTCCGCCGCCCTCGCGCGTGAATCCTAATTTGCCGGCGGGATTCGATAACATCGTCAGCAAAGCACTCGAGAAAAATCCGAAGCTGCGCTATCAGCATGCTGCGGACCTGAGCGCGGATTTGCAGCGCTTGAAGCGCGACACGGATTCGGGGCGGACTTCTTCACCTTCCACGGTGAGCGCGCCGGCCGCGGCGCCGGGTTCCGGGGCAGTCTCCGCGGTTACTGCGGCGGCTGCGGCGGTGCCAACTTCCGGTTCGAGCAGTTCGGCGATTGTGACGGCGGCGCAGCAACACAAGATTAAGACGATCGTTGGCGCGCTGATCGCGCTGCTGATCGTGGGCGCTGCGGGATTTGGCATTTACTCCATGCTGCGCAGCAAGGTTGCAACGGTGCCATTCCTGAATTTTACGATTACCCAGGTGACGACTTCCGGCAAGGTGCGCGACGCGGCGATCTCGCCGGATGGGAAGTACGTTCTTAGCGTGGTGGAGGATAGCGGGCTGCGCAGTTTGTGGCTGCGCAATATTCCCACGGGCAGCAACACGCAGGTGCTGCCGCCAGAATCCGCGCTGTATCAGAATCCAGCGTTTTCGCCGGACGGAAATTACGTTTATTACAGCAAGGCCGCGGACGCCGCGGGAAATTCCTTCAATCTCTACCGCATCCCGGTTTTGGGCGGCGATTCGGTGCTGCTGGTGCACGACGTAGATGTTGGGCCTGTTTTTTCGCCGGAGGGGCAGCGGATGGCGTACCTGCGGGCGAACGATCCGGTGCTCGGCAAGTATTTGATATTGACAGCGAACATGGATGGGAGCGACGAGAAGACCGCGTATTCAGGCAACACGCCGTTTCCGACATGGCTGGCGTGGTCGCCGGATGGGAAGTTGATCGCCTACATACTCGCGGCGGGGCAGGATGCGCAGGGCGTGGTGCGGACGATTGACTTGGCGAGCGGAAAAGATCAGCCGCTGGCGACCCTGACGGACAAATTCGCGACGAGCCTGGCATGGATGCCTGACGGCCGCGGGCTGATGATCGTTTACACGGATCGCTCGACGGGATTCCGCCGCGCGCAAATCGGGTTCGTGTCGTTTCCGGAGGGGCAATTTCACGCGCTGACCAACGATACGAACGGTTACCAGACGCTGAGCATTTCCGCCGACGGGAAATCCATTGCGGCGATGCAGCGGCAGGGCTCGGAGTCGGTGGTGCTGCTGCCGGGCTCCGGTCGCGGAAATGCCACGACCGTTGCGGGAATTCCCACGGGTGAAAATATCCGGCAAGTTCTGTGGGACAAGGACGGGAACCTGCTGGTCGTCACGGGGCACTCGATCCTGCGAACTTCGGCGGACGGAAATCATCAGGCGACGATTCTGAGCGATGCAAACGCCAGGATTTTGACCGCGGACGCGTGCGCGAATGGCGGGCCAATCGTTTTGAGCTGGTATGGGCGCGACGGCGGCAATCAGACGAACATCTGGCGCGTGGACGCAGACGGTTCGCACCCCAAACAGCTCACCCATGGAAACGACGACGAGCTGCCCGTCTGTTCGCCGGATGGAAAATGGCTGTACTACGCGGACAACACGAAGAATTATGAGATTTACCGCGAGGCGATCGAGGGCGGAACGCCGGAACTGATCAAGGCCAGCAGAATGAAGAACGGATTCGTGGGCAGCGCCGGAAATCTTTCGCCGGACGGGAAATTATTGGCGGCGATTGTGACGCAGATTGATCCAGTGACCGAGGCGGACCTGCACGCTCTCGCTTTGATTGATGTGGCTGCCAACACCGAATCTTCCATACGGATTTTTCCCTCGCAGGCGACGATCACGTTTCCGGTGGAGTTCACGCCGGACGGGAAGAATGTGGCGTATCGCGTGATTGACAAAGGCACCGACAACGTCTGGATGCAGCCCGTGGATGGTTCGAAGGGGCATCCGGTAACCGACTTCACTACCGATCACATCCGGTTTTTCTCGTGGTCGCCGGACGGCAAGACGCTGGCGATCGTGCGCGGGCACTTGATTTCGGATGTGGTGCTGCTGCGCGAAGGCAAGGCGGCGCAGTAAGGGGATCGCGGACGGTAGAGCGGAAATCTGCCACTGAGGCAAAGAGGGAAGGAAGCGAAGAGGCGAATAGGCAGGGATAGAGCGCAGAAATATCTACCGCAGAGACGCAAAGGGCGCAGAGGAAGAACTGAGTTTGATATTCTGAGCGAGGGGTGCGGCGCACCTGAGGTATCAAGTTTGCGTGCGACGGGCGCAGCCCTCCTGCGGCGGATCGGCGACGAGCAGCGCTTCTACCTTTGCACGTTTCGTTTACTCGATCACTACTGAGAATTTGGCTGTTTTTGCGGGCGGGGTGTTTTTCTCGAAGGGGCGAGCGTACTCGAAGGTTAATTGGGTGGTGCCTTTTGCGGGCGCACTGAAGGTCCAGACTTCTTCGCCGCCGGCGCCGACTCTGCCGGTCGTGGACGCGTTGTAGGTATTGCTGATCAGCGTGAGTGTGGCGGGGTCGAGCTTAGTGGCCAGGCGCCAACTGTATCCGGTGGTGTGATTGGCGGGGAGGGTGATGGAAAATTCTTTGCCGGCGAGCGCGCGAATCCGTTCGACGCCCGCGGTTCCGAAACTGCCCGCGTCCGATGATCTGCTCGCGTCTTCGGAAGCTTTCACCGTGGTGACCTTCGCTCCTTGAAATTTTCCGTCCGTATCGAACACAAAGTCAACCGTGGCGGTGCCGATGGTGGCGCAAGCGTGGCAGCCGTCGCGCAGGATGTAATTCACCGCAAAAGTTTGAGTGCCCCAACCGGTGTCTACCAGCGCGGGAAGTTTCGTATCGAAGCGCTCGCCGGGCCAGATGCTGGCGTTGGGAAATTGGCTGGCGATCTGGCTGTATGCGGAATTACCTTGCAGCCGCGCTTTCGGCAGGACGTCGTCATCGTCCACATCGATTGGCGAAGGATCGCCGTTGACCAGGAAGACGCCGTCGAGTTCATTGGCGCGAAAAACGTATTGGATGTAGGCCACGTCCACGGGGCCGACTTTGCGGAACGCGCGCATATAGATGACGCCGATGTCCGCGGCGCTGCGCGAGAAGGCGACTGCTTCGGGAGAAGCTCCGTTGGCTTTCATTTCGCCTAGAAAACAATTTTCCAGGCGCGAGGGATCGCCGGCGTCGCCGCATTTCGTACGGATGGCGGAGAGAGTGTCCGGCGCGGGAGCCCACACGGACGTTTCGGTGATGCGAACATTTGCGGGGCGGGATGGTTTGGCGGTTTGTTGCGCTAATGCGATGGAAGTAGCAGAGAGACATGCGATGGCGATGAAGATTCCGCACGCCAGCAAATTGTGCCGACGCGGTGCGGTTATCGGATTGACGCAATTGTGCGGCATCGACTTCTACTTCTCCGCTGCGGCTTCGGTTCGTGGCGCAGGAGTCATTTCCATGGACCAGATTGACGCGGGCCGCATGTACATGCTGGCGCGATAGTAGCCGCGGATATCATAAGCCTCCGGGGTGCGGAACCAATAGCCGCGGCCGATTTTGGGATCCCAGACAACGTTGTAGACGCCTTTAGCGGTGTTGTAACCCTGCGTGGTTAAGCCTTCGTAGATCATTTCGGAGGCGATGCTGAAGGTGGCGCCGGTCCAGACTTCTTCTACTTGTTCGTTGTCGTGCAGCAGTTCGCCGTGCGCGCCGATGCCGTTGACGGCGCCCATCTGGCCCTTGCCGAATTTCATTACGTTGTTGTCGTAGACGGTTTGCAGGGCTTTGACGCGCATTTCTTTGGGAACGAGAGCGCCGAGGCCGGTCATATTCGCGTACCACTGGCCGGCGAGTTGTTCGGCCATGATTGAATTTTTGTAGGGGCTGGCGGTGTCGTAATTGAAGTAGGAGCCGTTCCAAAGTTTTTTGATGAAGGCGGCTTGCGCTTTCTTGAAGAGCGCTTCGTATTCTTCTGCCGCGGAATTATCGCCGAGGATGCGCGACATTTCCGAGGTTGCGCGCAACGCTGCGAGGTAGAGGCTGCCGCAATAGGCGCTTTCACCGCGGGCGGGCCACTCGTCGTAGGTTTGATCGGGGAAGCCGCCGTTTTCGATCAGGCCGTCGCCGTCGGTGTCAAATTGTTTCAGGTAATCGAGGGCTTCGCGCACGGATTTGTAGTTGTAGCGCAGGAAGTCGAGATCCTTGCTGCCGCTGAAGACGTAATCGCGCCAGACCATCAGGACGTATTTGCTATTGAGGTCGCGCCAGTTGGTAACGTCTTGCCAGGCATACTGGTTGATATTGACGAGCGGATCTTCATTGGGGTTACCCAGATCGTGCGGCGCGGCGCCGGCCGTCTTGCGCTGGATGGCGACGAATTTGTGCTGGCGCTCGAGCATCCAGCCCCATAGCGAACGCTGCTCGTTCACTTCGGGGATGGTGTCCGAATATTCGCGCATTTCCTGCTTTTCGATTTCGGGCCAGAACTTGAGCAGCGGCCAGGAACCATAGAAGCGGACATCGAGCGTGCCGTAGAAGGGATAGTCAAAACATTCCATGTAGCTGAAGGAATCGGAGTTCGCGGAGGCGGGATGATGCGGGTTGGCGGGTCCGGCGAGTTCGTGGCCCCAGAGCGTGCCGCCATCGGCGAGATAGTAGAGCTCGTTGAATAGCTCGGCGCGGTACCAGGCGGGCTTGGATTCGTCCGAGAGGTACGGCTTCTGCCACGCGTCAATCTGGCGGCTCCAATCCTGGCCGTTTTCGAGAGCGGTGCGCGCGATGGCCCAGGCATTTTTTCCGGAGGCGTCGAAGAATTTAGTGTAGTGGCGAACCCACTTGCGGCCGGCGCCGAATTGCGCGATGGGAAGATCCCAGGAGAGAGCCATGGGGATGATTTTCTTTTCGCCGGGAGCGAGAGTGAAGCGCACGGCGATGGCGGCAGCCATTTGTTCGCCGGTGCTGGCGATTTTGGGATCGAAATTTGTCAGGCGGCCGTCGGTGGAAAATGGCTTCCAGACTTCTGCGCCGGAGCCGTCGGGATTGAAGTCGGTGGTGTAGGTGACGTCAACGCCCTCGCCGGCGAGCGTGGCGATGGCGAATTGGCCGTCCCAGCCTTCGGAGACCGGGCCATTGCGCAGACGATCGAAGACGATGCCCTGCATGTTGCCGCCGGCGATTTTTTCGGAATGAAAACTGTTGGAGTCGAGTTCATT
Source organism: uncultured Acidobacteriota bacterium (assembly GCA_963740695.1). Classification (GTDB taxonomy): domain Bacteria; phylum Acidobacteriota; class Terriglobia; order Acidiferrales; family UBA7541; genus Palsa-295. The sequence continues at coordinate 553,655 of CAVUFU010000007.1, read as the reverse complement.
GAGCGCGCCGCTAAAGCCGCGGGTTTGATCGCGGAACCAGCCGAGCATGTTGGTCCAGGAAAACATGATGGAGACGGTGACGGGCTTGTCGCTGGGATTGCTGGCGTACCAGTTATAAACGGCGACGGGATAGCTGGACTCTTTGTAGTTGTCCGGCAGCACCGGGGAAAATTGTTCCAGCGTGAGAACGACGGGAAGTTGCGGCGCTCTGTAGGCGTACCAGGATTTGGGATAGAGCGCGGCGTAGTCTCCGGCGCCAGCGGGGTACGTCCAATTCCATGTGGAGAGCGCATTCTTCTCGGGTTTGCCGGTGGAGAGCACGAAGGCGACCGGTTCACCTCCCTCTTTTTGCGCGAAGACCGAAAATTGATCGGCGGGAACGTCTTGATACTTGTGCACGCCGGATTGCAGATGCCAGCGCACGAAATTGCCTTGATAGCCGCGCGAGAAAGTTCCAGCGCCGAAGCCGCCGACCGGGGCGCCCTGCCAGTAGCCATCATCAATATTGTTCAGTTCGGGTTTGTTGCGTCCGGGATTGGCGGGAGGCTGGCCGATGGGGATGCGCCAGGCGACGGCAGGAATTTCGTCTTGCGCTTGTGCCGCTGGAATACTGAAGAACAAAGAAAGAGAGACAAGCAGCAGGACCCTGGGCATCTATTGTTCTCCGTGGAGGCGGGTGGTGGACATTCTGGGCGAATCCGGATTGTACACAAAAAAATGGGCGCGCCTGAAAGTGATTTCGGCGCGCCCTGGAGTTGAAAATTGCAAGTTTGAGTTATTTGGGCGGACCGGGCACCCAAACGCTGTCGGCAGCGGAAATTTCAACGTTCTTCAACTCGGTTTTGATGCGGAACTGGCGCAACTGGCCTTTGCCCTTCGCAGGACGTTCCGAGGTCCAACCCAGCCAGTACTGATTCTTTAGGATCATGTCCAACTGCTGGAGGAACGGCGCGAAAGCGAGGGGAGTCTGCAGGCCCTGGAAGAAGGATTCGCCGCCGGTCTTATCGGTGATTTCGGCAAGATTGCTCTGGCCGTAATTCACGCGGAACATGTTGTGCACCAGCCGGCCGACGCCGGTGGCGTAGAGAGTGTGAATCATGATGCCCGCTTTTTCCGCCGTCTCGTAGGTGCTCTGGACGTCGGGGCTGAAGGGATCGCCGCGGAAGCGGTCAATGCCGTCGGCGATGAGCAGAATTTCGCGGCGCGTGCCGGCGGCTTCGGGCCAACGTTTGATCAGGCTCATGGTGGAGAGGTAGACGCTGGAATAGGCGGCAAAATTTCCGAAGGGCAAGCGCAGCGTCTTGGCCACGGCATCGTGGTCGGTGCTGAATTGGGAAGCTGGCTGCACGTCGCCATTGCTGGCGTAGAAGAGGCCGACGGCGGTGGTCCTGGGCTGGTTGGTGATAAAACTCTTGATGTCGTTGAATTGCAGGCCGATGTTGGCGTTGGTGCCGTCGTCAATCACGATGGCGAGTTGCAGCGCGGCCTTATCGCCTTGCGCCGGTTCCCAAGTGCTGACCTCTTTTTTGTTTTTGCCTTCGTAAAGATTGATGTCGTCTTTGCTGATGGCCGGAGGCGGGGTGTAATTCGGGCCGAGCACGGTGACGACCGTGTTGACCGAAGCAGTGGTCTGCCCTTGGGCTATCGGAGAAACGACGGTTCCCAAGAATATGGCGATGGTGAAAAAAACAGCGAGTCCCTGAAACGTCTTACGCATCTCAACCTCCTCAGTAAGTGCCTGATGGCCGCCGATTTTGCGAGTACACGTACCCCCGATGGTGACCCTGCCGCGCAACTTTATTGAGAGGTTGCGGTTCTGTCAAGGATTCAGGGCGCAAGGTGGTGGGCCCGGTTCGGGTTTCGCGGGTGGTCTCAGTGGGTCGAGGCAACACTTCGCTCGAACGCACCTCGCATTGAGAACGAAAGCTAGAGTCGCCCGCCAGGGCTCGAACGGCCGGAACGCTGCCTTGGCTAGCGTTCGGCCGAGTGCTTCCGAAGGGATGGTTCTCTCGCGGAGGCATAGTCCAATCAATGCACTGGGTGGTGTTGTAATGGCCAGTTGAAGTCGCAGCGGCAATCGGAAACTGGCGCACTAGCGGGTCAACGGCTCGTTCGGGCGGCGGCGAGATCATTCGCGCGGCTCGCCGGCTTGATCGCGATTTAGTTTAGTAGACCAGGGTGAGATGTTTGCGGCGCTCGACCCAGGCTTCGGTGGCGAAGATGCGCGGAGTGAGTTCGATCAGGCGCGGGAGCATGTTGAAGACTGCAACTGGGCCCCACTCGGTGCCTTTGCGGGTGCGGAAGCCTTTGCGATTGAGTTCTTCGGCTACTTTGCTGATGGAGATGTCCTGGATGATCAGCTCCATCATCGAGAGGAGGAATTCCATTTCGGTGGGATTTTCTTCGAGGCGTTCGCAATCGCCGGCGACGCGGGTGCCGAAGGGGGCTTCGTCGAATTCCGCGGTGGCTTGCGGCGATGGCGAAGCGGCCGTGGCGGATTCCGAATCGCGTTCCCATTCCACTTCCCACTCGACGCCTACCAGGCGCCAGCCTTGCTCTTCACGCTTGCGGATGTAATCGGAATCCAGGGGGCCTTTTACGGCTTCGCGAATGCGTTCGTGTTTTGGCATGGGTGGCTCCTTTTTTGGTGAGGCGTGAGTGGTGATTAGTGATCGGTGATTCGTCCCTTGTAATTTGTGACTCGTGACTCACGGAAAGCTCTCTGCGAGTCATTCTGCCTGCTGCTTGCCTCGCCGCGCCTACAGCTTGCGGCACAGACGTTATTCATAGCGCAGCGCGACCATGGGATCTACTTGCATGGCGCGGCGGGCCGGGATGTAGCAGGCCGCTAGCGCTATGACGAATAGCAATACCGCTACGCCCGCGAAGGTGAGCGGGTCGGTGGCGGTGATTCCGTAGAGCATGCGGGCCATCAGGCGCGTTAGTGCTAGCGCGGCTACGATTCCGATCGCAACCCCCAGCAGCGCGGTTTTTGCTCCTCTGCCGAGGATTACGTACAGAATGTCCTGACGTTGCGCGCCCAGGGCGATGCGGATGCCGATCTCGCGAGTTTGCTGGCCCACCAAATAGGAAATCACGCCGTAGATGCCGATGCCGGAGAGCAACAGCGCGACCGCGGCGAACGCTCCGAGCAGAATCGCGGAGAAGCGCGACGTCGCGGTGGAGTCACTGATGATTTCCGGCATGGTCTGGGCGCCATAGACAATTTGTTCGCTGTTCAATTGTTGTACGTTGTGGCGAATCGCATCGAAGATGCCCGGGGCTGGCCCGCGCGTGCGGACGGCTACGCCCATGCCGGTTGGCGCGAGCGCCATGGTGGCATCGGGAAGCTGCATGAAGGGGAAGTAGAGTTGCGAACGCAGGCGCTCGGTGTCGTCGGAATCGAGGCCCCACTGTTTGACGTGGCTCACGACGCCGATGATTTCCGCGTGAATCGTGCCCTGGCCAATTTCGAGGAAGAGACTTTTGCCGATGGGATTTTCATCCGCGAAGTACTGGCGCGCGAGGACTTCGTCAACGACGACGACGGGCGGGGAATGTTCGTCGTCCTGCGCGGTGAAGAAGCGGCCGCTGCGCAGAGGCGTTTGCATCACTTTGAGGTAATCGGGACCGACGACGTAATCAATCACCCAGTTCATCTCGTTGCGGGTGGTCGGTTTGGGCTGACCTTCTTTCCAGAAGAGCCACTCGTCGTCGCCGCTCATGGGAAAGGCGCCCCAGCTCAGCGCGGCGGATTCGACGCCCGGTGTGGCGGCGATCGCGTCGTGGACTTTGCGGAAGTCCTGGCGGATCGCAGCGGGGCTGGTTTGCAGCGCGGCGGGCGAAAGCGAGAGGCCGAACGACAAGACGTTCTGCGGGTTGAAGCCGGGATCCACGCGCCAGAGCTGGACGAGGCTGCGCAGCATGAGTCCTGCGCCGATCAGCAGGACGAGGGCTAGAGACATTTCGACGACGACTAGTGCGCCGTGCACGCCTTGGCGAGCGCCGCTTGCGCCGCGACCGCCTTCTTGAAGATTTCGTTGGAGGTTCGGGCGCGAAATTTTCAGAGCAGGAACCAAGCCGAAGAGAATTCCGGCAAGCAGCGCGATCGCGGCGGTGAAAAGCAGCACGTGGCCGTCAATCCCGACCTCGGAAGCACGCGGCAGAGTGCTGGGCAAGGCGCCCAGCGCTGCGCGCGTGCCCCAACTGGCGAGCAGCAGTCCGAGCGCGCCGCCGAGAATTCCGAGTAGAACGCTTTCCGTCAAGAGCTGGCGGATCAGGCGCGATTTCCCGGCGCCCAGCGCGGCGCGGACGGCAAATTCGCGGGCGCGGCCGGTGGATCGCGCGAGAAGAAGGTTGGCAATATTGGCGCAGGCGATCAGCAGGACGAAACCAACCGCGCAGAAGAACACGAGTAGAAATGGCGCAACGTCGCCGAGCATGCGTTGCTTGAACGGGATCAATGCAGCGCCGATGCCTTTATCGGTTTCCGGATATGCAGCGGCAAGATTACGCGTTACCGCGGAGAAATCCGCGCGGGCTTGGCCGATGGTGGTGCCGGGCTTCAGGCGCCCGATCCCGTGAAAGCCCAGGCCGGCGCCACGATTGAAGAGCACATCGTTGTTCCATTGCACGACGGGAGCGTAGATGTCGCTGGTGGTGAAGCTATCGAGCATCAGGTCGAAGTTCTGCGGGATGACGCCGATGATGATGAAGGTTTTCCCGTCGAGCGTTAGGCTCTTGCCGACGACATCGGGCGCTGAGCCAAGCTTGCGCTTCCAGAAGCCGGCGCGGATGAGCGCTACGGGGGCGGCGCCGAGCTGGTCGTCGGAGCGGAGGAAGCCGCGGCCTGCTGCCGGATTGACGCCGAGGATTGGAAAAAAATCGGAGGTGACGAACTGGCCGTTCACCTGCTCGGCGGGGCCGAGGCTGGTCAAACTGAACGAATGGGGGCGCGAAACGGCCATGGCCGAGAGTGTGTGATTTTCTTTTTGCCAATCGAGAAAGTTCGGGTAAGAGATGGAGCCGGTGTTGAAGGCGGGCTTGCTTTCGTGGAGGGTGACGAGCTCTTCGGGATGCGGATACGGGAGCGGATTCAGCAGCACGCCATTCACGACGCTGAAGACGGCGGTGTTGGCGCCGATGCCTAGCGCGAGGGTAATTATCGCGGTGGCGGTGAAGCCGGGGTTCTTGCGCAGCATGCGGAGCGCGTACGCGAGATCTTGCCAGAGCGACGTCAAATGACACCCCCGGGCGAAACGAATGCCGATGTGGTCGGCAATTTTTGGGCCAGTGGGAGGACTAGCGTAACCCACTGAAAAATAACGAGTTGTTTTTGGCGGTTGGGCTGGGTTTGCTTAGATTTGCCCGCTCTTGGGATGGGTTTGTTGCTGAAGCGGACAGGCGCTTGGGAATGGGGGATTCGGACAACCCATCGAATCGCGGTGCGTTTTACGCCCGGGCGAGCTGGGGCGCAGCCCTTCGATTCGGCACTGCCGAATCTCAGGATGAATCGCGCTGTGGCGCGATTTACGAGCGGCGCCCCTACTTTCATCCGATCGTACTTGGACAACTGGCTCGGGCGAGGCGCGCCTCGCCTGTTTGGAGCGTGGGGGGCTTTACTTTGTAAAAGCGGCGGCTCGCCGCCGCACTCCATATGGGTTTGCGGTCGGGGCACGGTTGCGGAGTCGGATGCTTTTTAGCCTTGCGACGCTTTAGCGGGTTTGCTGCTGGGCGGATTGGGGCGCGGCGACGTTCGCCACCGTGAGCGGCTTGCGCGCTAGCGGGAGAGTGGCTTTCACTGTGGTGCCGGCGTTGCCGGAATCAATGTCGAGCGTGCCGCCGAATTCGCGGACGCGTTCGCGCATGCCGCTGAGGCCGACCCCGAGGCCGTTGGCCGAGGTCGGGGAACTGATCTCAGTAGGTATGCCCTTTCCCTGGTCCTGTACTTCGACGGTGATGCCGGCGGGCTCGGGAGTGATGCGAATGAAGGCCGTCGTGCTGCCGGAATGGCGGTAGACGTTGGTGAGGCATTCCTGCACGATGCGAAAAATCGCGAGGTCCATGTTGTCGGGGAGGGGATCGAGGGTGTCCGGGAAATCGAGGCTCACCTGGATTTTGCTGCGCTCGGAGAACCCTTCGGCATATTCGCGCAGCGAGGACAGGATGCCGAGTTCGGCGAGCAGCGGAGGATGCAACAAGTGCGAAATGGTACGAATTTCCTTGGTGATTTGCTGCACGAGGCCGTAATTCTGGCGGACGGCGGCCGCGGCGGCGGGCGTCAGCCGCTCTTCCTGCGCCAGAACGGAGGCGATGTTCATGTTGATGGCGGCGAGAGATTGGCCGACGCTGTCGTGCAAATCGCGGGCGATGCGGCGGCGCTCTTCATCCTGGCTGTGCAGCAGACGGCCGGAAAGGTTCAGAAGTTGTTCGTGCTTTTGCTCGAGCTCGCGGGTGCGTTCCTTCACGCGCTCTTTGAGTTTTTCGCGAAATTCCTTGCGCTCGGTGACGTCCACGCCGGAAGCGACCACCATGCTGATAGTGCCATTGGGGTCTTTCACGGGATTGAGGCTGCGCTCGGCGTAGCGAATTTCGCGGCCGTCAACCAGGTAACGGCATTCCTGGCGCACCGATTCGCCGCTAGCAGCCTTCGCGATGGCGGCCTTCAGCGTTGCGACCTCATCGGGCAATCCGGCCCACCAACCCGGCTCCCAGAATTTTTTGCCGGCGACGTCGCGAGCATCGGCGGGAAGCGCGTCCAGCGCTGCTTCGTTGGCTTCGAGGATGGTGCCGTCAGCGGCAAGCAAGACCATGAAGGAATAAGTCTGGTAAAAGGCGGCGCGCAAGCGCGCATCTTTTTCGAGGAGCAGCGCTTCCGCTTGGAGTTGTTCGGCGACATTGGTATTGATTCCGATCCAGCGCAGAATTTTTCCGTCGCCGTCGCGGATGGGGTTGACGCGCGTGAGAAACGGGCGGGAAACGCCGTCGGCGCCGCGCAGAGGAAAAACCATTTCAAAGGGCTGCCCCGTGGCGATGGAAGCGCGCCATTTTTCGAGCACCGTGGGCAAGACCGTGGGATCGTGCACTGACTGCCAGCCCCAGCCTTCCATTTGCTCGGGAGTTGCGCCGGTGTATTCGTACCAGCCGCGGTTATACCAGTAAATCCAGCCGTCGGCGTTGGCCAGCCAGACGGGCGTGGGGAGGTAGTCGGCGATAAAGCAAAACTGAGGTTCGCTGCCCTTGAAGGCGTCTTCCATGGAAATTGAGCCGGGTGTCAATGTTTCCAATGCCGGATGTTCGCGCGCTCCGATAGTGTCAATCGTGCTGCGTGCAGAATGTTAACACCCCGTCGCAGTGCGCGGGCCGCGCGGTGACGCGCGCTGCCCACTAATGGGAAGGTAAATTGGGCCGCGGAGTTGCCCGGACCGACAGAGCAGATGTGGCGTATGCGTCAAGCCGAAAGCGGCAGCGGGCGCCGCCTTCGCGGTGGGCTACATCGAACGGATCTTCATGTAGCGGACCAGGTCCGGGAGCATCCTGATTAGAGCCAGGACCAGCAGCGCCAGCACGACAAGTCCGATGATCAGTGGAGCATGCATGATAGTCACCTCGTCTGGACACAGGATAGAGAAGGGGCCGCGGGCTGGACATACCGGGAACCCCCGAGTTTCCGAAATATTGGACTGGAATAGGGCTTACGGCAGGAGACAGCTCGAGGCGATTGAGCGGCGGCGCGACCTGCGCGGAGTTGCATTCTGAAACAAGTTTCGCGCGCGTCACTCCCATGAATGCTGGGAAATCGTGTGCTACTCTCGCAGGCATCCTCGAATTCGCGGGGCGACGGGTGATGACTGGAAGCAATCAAAACGAAGATGAAGTTTACCGGTTCATCTTCGAATATATTGACAGCGTCCCGCACCTGGAAGCGCTGCTGCTTTTGTGGAACAGCCGTCCTGCGAAGTGGTCGCCCGATGATCTCGCCAAGCGGCTCTATATTGATCGCAACGCCGCCCGGCAACTTCTGCAAGACCTGAACCGCGAGGAGATTATTGCGCCGGTCCCGGAGAATGCGGAGCAGTATTGCTATGAATCGAAATCGCCAGAGACGGACCGGCTGATTGCGACGGTGGATGCGACATATCGAAATCAACTGGTGCGCGTCTCGACGCTGATTCATTCGAAAGCGTCGTCGGCGGTGCGTGACTTCGCGCGCGCTTTCCGCTTCACGAAGAAGAGGGAGTGAGATGGCTCAGGCCGTATACATCCTGGGAGCGTTGACGAGTTTATTGTGCTCGATATTCCTGCTGCGGGGGTATGCGCGCGGCCGGCGAAAGCTGTTGCTGTGGAGCGGCTTGTGTTTTGCGGGGCTGGCGATCTCGAATGTGCTGATTTTTGTGGACCTGGTGCTGCTGCCGAGCGTGGATTTATTTTCTTACCGGCTGGCCATGACCGTCGTATCCATGGGGATGCTGCTGTATGGATTGATCTGGGAAAGCCGATGACTTCGATTGAAGCGTTTCTGCTCGGCGTGGTGGTGATGGCGTCGCTTACGGCCGGGGTGTTTTTTCTGAAATTCTGGAAGAGCACGCGGGATGCTTTCTTTCTGGCGTTCGCCGCGTATTTTTTGATCGAGGGATTGGACCGGATCGCGCTGCTTTTTTTCGCCAAGCCCAATGAAGCCAGCCCGTGGATTTATCTGGTGCGCCTGTTCGCGCTGCTTTTGATACTGGCGGCGATCCTGCGGAAAAATTACGGCGACGGGCAGTAGGCTCTCCAATTCCAGATCTCGCGCCTGGCGTGGGCGGAGAAGTGTTCGTAAGGCGCCGGGCAATACGTCATAATGTCGCTCCGCATTTGCACCACCTCTAGGAGGCGAAAGCATGGCTACGATTACTACGAAGGATGGGACCACGATTTTTTATAAGGATTGGGGCAAGGGACAGCCGATTGTTTTCTCGCACGGTTGGCCGCTCAGTGCAGACGATTGGGACGGCCAGATGTTGTACTTCGGGAATCTCGGTTATCGCGTGATTGCGCACGACCGCCGCGGTCACGGGCGTTCGGACCAGACGTGGGACGGCAATGATATGGATACGTATGCCGACGATTTGGCGGAGTTGTTTGAGAAACTCGATCTGCATGACGCGATTTTGATCGGGCACTCGACCGGCGGCGGCGAAGTGGCGCGTTACTTGGGGCGTCACGGCACGAAACGCGTGGCGAAGGCGGCGCTGATCAGCGCGATCACGCCGCTGATGCTGAAGACTCCGAATAATCCGACCGGCGCGCCGATCGAAGTTTTCGACGGACTGCGCGCGCAGCTGGCGGCGAACCGGCCGCAGTTCTACATTGATATTACGATGCCGTTCTACGGGTACAACCGGCCGGGCGCGAAAATATCCGAAGGCATTCGGGAACACTGGTGGCTGCAAGGCATGGTGGGGAGCATCAAGGGCCACTACGATTGCATCAAGGTGTTTTCGGAAACCGACACCACCGAAGACCTGAAGAAGATTGATATCCCCGTGCTGGTGCTGCACAGCAAGGACGATCAGATCGTGCCGATCGCAGCCGCGGGGCCGATGGCGGCGAAGCTGCTGAAGAATGCGACGCTGAAGGTCTATGAAAACTATCCGCACGGCATGCCGACCACGCATGCGGACCAGATCAATGCCGATCTGCTGTCGTTCATCAAGGGGCAGAGCCTTGGCGTCGGGGCGTAAATCAACGTTACGGTCAACACGGTGATCCGTCGGTGCAGACGGCGTGAACGGCTTGTGCCGGCGGGATTGCCTTGGATATTTCTAAAGTGCATCTCGTAAATATTGTACCGAAACGCAAGAGCGGGCTTCAGGGGCTAAAGCCCCTGATCTTTTCAGGAGCTGCACGGCGGGGCTGAAGCCCCGCCCTTCCCGGGACGTCATTTATTAGCTACGTTCCAGCGACGCCGGGAAATTTTGCTACAGCTTCCGGTACACTTCCACGCACAAAAAACGATCGGGCGTCCGGCGGCGAAATGCTTCGCTTCGCGGCGGGCGTATCGTATGATGTTTGCGCCCAGCATACCTTGCAGTTTCGTGTGACCACCTAAAATCGCAATTGCGACGGGGGAACTTATGAGAATTAAGCGTTTGGCCGGAGTATTTCTCGGCATGTTGGCGATGGCATCGGCCGCGGCAGCGGACACCGTCGTATTGAAAAATGGAGACCATCTTACCGGAACGATTGAGGTGTCGGATGGCAAGAACATCACGCTGAAAACCGATTACGCCGGGGAGATACAGATCAGCTGGGCCGCAGTGACGCAGGTGACTACGGACAAAGCGCTCTACGTGGTGACGCCCGACAAGAAGACGGTGAGCGGCACGGTGACCACCGAGGGCGCGGATCTGGTGGTTCACACGGCGGCCGCGGGTCCGGTGCAGGTGCCGCTCTCGCAAGTGACCGTGGTGCGTTCGTCGGACGCGGAGACGGCGTACGAGAAAAGCTTGCACCCAGACTTGATCGAAGGATGGAAGGGCGGCGTGAGCCTGGGATTTGCACTGGCGCGCGGCAACAGCGCTACGACCAATCTGACGACGGGATTCACGGCTGATCGCAAGACTTTGACCGACGAGATCACGATGTACGAGACGTCGCTATTCACCAGCAACGATCTGCCGGGCGGGGGAACCACGGCGAACTCGATCGTGGGCGGCTTGAAATACGACCGCAACATCACGAAGCGTATTTTTGGTTTCGGGAGCGCGGATTTCACGCATGACGAGCTGCAGGGTCTGAACGTGCGTCAGATTTGGAGCGCCGGCCTGGGCCTGCACGTGATCAATACCCCGACGACGACATTCGATGTGCTGGCCGGCGGGAACTATACGCGTGAGACATACAGCGGCACGGGTACGTCGGTGGACCGCAACCTGGCCGGCGTGACGCTGGGAGAAAATTTCATGCACAAGTTCGGGAAGTCCACGACGGTGACGGAGGTTTTTTATTTTTATCCGGACTTGAGCAACACCGGCGAATACCGGTTCTCGCTGGATGCGGCTTCGGTGACGCAGATCAAGAAATGGCTGGGATGGCAGATGTCGGTGAGCGACCGTTACGTTACGGATCCGCCGATTGTGGGCACGAAATCGAACGATGTGATTTTCTCGACTGGGATTAATGTGAGCTTCGCGCACTAGCGTGGGGCAGCATGCGCGTCACTTTTCTGCAGGGATTACGAACGCTCCGCGGATCCTGGTGTCGAGCGTTGCGAGGACGGCGCCGTTCGCTTTGGCAAGCTGGACGAGGTGGCCGTCCGTGGTTTGTTTTGCGGTTCTCACCCACGCTGGCAGCTGTGCGACGCCGTGGTCGTCGGCGATCAGTGTGAATTTCAGAATATTTCCGGTCGTCATGCGGTGCAGCAACGTGCGAGCTTGAGAAATATTCAGCTCATATTGCTGCGCCTGCGCTAGCACGCGAACAAACCCGAGTTCCGTGATGGAGCACGTCGCAAGTTCCGGAACTTCACTGGAAGCAATCGAGCGCACCCACTTGGCCACCTGCGGGTGAAATTCGTGCTGCAGCAAACCGAGAGCCACGAGAGCATTAACGTCTAGCAGATACCTCATGGAAAGTTGGCGAGTATTTCTTCGACCTGTTTGGAACTCAGCGGCGCCGCATCGGGACCGACTGTAAGTACGGGTAGCCCGGTCAGCGAGTCAACGACGATCCTGGCCTTGCGCGTGCGAGCGCGGCGCGGAGTGAGCACGATGCTTCCGCTCTGAATTCTTGCGTCGAGCGGATCGCCCGGGCGAAGGCCGAGCTTGCGGCGAAGCGGATGCGGCAGAACTACCTGACCCTTGGTTGATACCTTCGTCTGCATGGTAAGAGCATCTTACCACGTTTATGAGTGTGAGGCAAAGCCGAGAATCGTCGAGTATTCGCAGCGTATGAGGCTGCACCCGCTTGGAGGCCGCGCCAAAATGGCAGATTCGCCAAGATTTTAGGCGCGAAAATCGGGTGGCGCGGCTAGCGCTTGCGGCGGTACATTCGGTGGATGGACGCGCATCTTTTGGACAATCCTGTGTGGACGTCGTTGACGATGACGCAGGCGCGCTGGGCGCAAACATCCGCGCTGGCGCGAAGATTTCCCGCCACGATCGGTCCCCTTGCTGGTTTTGCGGCGCCCACGCGTGAAGCGTATGAGTCGCTTGGCGAACTTTTCCCGGCGGGCGGAGTGGCGGCACTGTGCCTGGATGCGCCCCCCGTGCTACCTGCGATGTGGGAATTGGTAGAAGTCGCGCCGATGCTGCAGATGATTTATACAGGTCGCGAATTGCCGCCGCCTGCCGCGGATTTTGTGGCACTCACTGCCGCAGATGCGCCGGAGATGCTCGCGCTAGCGACGCTGACCAAGCCCGGGCCGTTCGCGGCAAGAACTCACGAGCTTGGGGACTTCATCGGCATAAAGCGGGAGGGCAAGCTGGCGGCCATGGCCGGCGAGCGCCTGCGTGCTCCGGGTTATACGGAAGTGAGCGCGGTGTGCACGCATCCGGACCACCTCGGCCGGAGCTACGCGACGGGATTAATGGTTGAGATCATGCGGCGAGCTCTGGCACGCGGCGAAACGCCGTTCCTGCACGTTCGTTCGGCGAATCGGCGAGCGATCGAACTTTATCGCCGCTTGGGCTACGTCGACCGGCACCTCTATCAACTTACCATCCTGCGGAAGAGCGCAGAGTAGCGCCATCCCCCAAAACTGAAAACCTCGATTATTGAAAATATTACTGGCCGAGGAATTTTTTCAATTTGGCCATTTCTGCGTTGGCTTGATCCATATATTTTTGGGCATTTTGCACGTCGGCGCGGCGCAGGGCGGAGTCGGCTAGGGCGATGTCGCGCTGCATTCGCTGCTGGGTGGCGGCAATGTCCGCGGGCGGCTGCTTGCCTTGGGCTTGCTGGAGCTGTTGCAATGCGGCGACACGGACATTCACTTTTTTCGCGTTGGTGTTCAACTCGTCGAGCTCTTCGTGTTCGACGGCGGCGAGTTGCGCCACCTGATCTTCCGTGGCACGCGCGGCTTGTTCGGCTGCGCGCGCATCTTGCGTGCTACTCGGTTGCCGTGGCGCAGGTTGTTGCGGCACGATTGGCTGCGGCGCGGCCCGTTGTTGCACCGGTTGCGGCGGAGTGAAGTTCTGCGGCGGCGGCGGAGTGCTGGTCTTCGCTTTTATGGCAGCCAGCGCGGCTGATTTTCCCGGTGTGCCATCGGGCAAATGGCTCCAGCAGCGCGAATCGTTTGGCTGGCACGGCGGAGTGTTCAGGGTGCCGATGCCGGAATTGGTGTCCGGCACGGCCGGCACTGTTTCGGACGTTGTATTTTTCGCCGGAGAATTGCGCACCAGGCGCACGACGGCGAAGCCGGTGGCGATCAACGCGGCAACAACTACCACTACACTGATCGCGATGTAAATTCCGCGGCGGTTTCCGGCGGAAGCGGCAGCAGGCGCGGCGACACGATCCGCAATTCCCGATTGTGCGATGGGCGCCGCCACCCGCTGCGAGCCCGAGAGCGGGATCGTGGGAGCGGGCGTCATCGACGGCGGGTAGAGACCGCGTCCTGCGGACGCGAGCGGAAGATCCACTGCGCCGTGCCCCGCGGGCGTCGCCGGTTGCGCAGTGATCGGTCGAGCGGTGACTGGGCGCGCGGTGACGGGACGCGCCGTCACAGGACGAGCCGTGACCGAGCGCGGAGTGGAAGTTCCGACCGGGCGCGATGTGGATGGCGCGGTTACGTCGAGCGTCGGTTCCAGCAGCGTCTGGGGAATTTGCGTGGGAGGTCCAAACTCCGGCGCGACGCTTGAGAGCGCAGCGCGCAACGCTTCGGCGGTTTGAAAGCGCTGTGCGGGATCCTTGGCCATGGCCATGAGGATGAGCTCGCTGAGGGTGAGCGGAATGTCCGGTTTCAGATCAATTGGCGGCGTGGGAGGAATTTGCAAGTGCGCCTGCATGATTTCGAAATTATTTTCGCTGACGTAGGGGCGCTGGCCGGTGATGGTCTCGTAGAGAGAGACGCCAACGGAATAAAGATCGGAGCGGCCGTCGAGCGGCTCGCAGCGAACTTGTTCGGGTGACATGTAAGCGACGGAGCCGAGCGTGGTGCCGGTCATGGTGAGGCCGTGATCGGTGCCGGAGCGGGCGATGCCGAAATCCATCAGCTTCACGATGCCTTGCGGCGTGAGCATGATGTTGGCGGGCTTGATGTCGCGATGGACGATATTGTGGGCGTGTGCGCAACCGAGCGCGGCGAGCACTTGATCGAAGTAGGAGAGCGCATCGGCGTAGCGGATGGGGCTCTGCAGCAGGCGCGACGCGAGCGTCGAACCTTCCACGTACTCCATGATCATAATCAATTGATTTTCGATGGTGAGCGCGGTGCGCAACTCCGCGATATTGGGGTGATGCAGGCTGGCGAGAACTTTTATTTCGCGGAGGAAACGATCGGCGAGATCTTTCTGGTCGGAGAGATCTGGCAGGAGGACTTTCATGGCTTCGACGCGGTCGGAAAGCGTGTTGCGGACTTTGTAGACTTTGCCCATGCCTCCGGCGCCGAGAGTGCCGAGGATAAGGTAGTCGCCTTTACGCGCGCCAGTGACGTCGTCGGGCATGTGATCCCTGAAAATCCGCGAAAGATTGGCTGTGAAACCCTGAAAGCTGCCGACATTCTACGACATTTGCGGCGGAGCGAAAGAGCTAGCTGACGAGGATTTTGCCGGCTCGGAGAAACGCGAGCGCGGCCGGCGAACGCCGTTATTTCCAGAGGCCCTAGGGGATTTCCGGGCTTGACACCCGGAGGCGGCGGGCCTATGTTCTTGCACAATACAAACCACGGCATTTTAGGAAGCATGTGGAAGTGGTCGCGGCCGCTTGTGCGCCATGGGTGGCGCGGCGGCGGCCCCAGCTAACTGTGGCTTAGGCTGTTGCGGTCTTCCTTCAACGTCCAGCAGGGAGTTCCCGGGGACCCACAGCGACAGCCTTGCGCCGCAATCGTAGGATTTTTCGCACGGCGTATGGAATTGGCCGCTGCCCCACGTTATGTCATCAAGAGCCCAACCGGCGAGGGAAGAAACCGACGAGGAACTGGTCAGCCGCTTTCAACAGGCCGGCGACCCGGAATGCTTCGCCGAGCTGTTTGTACGCTATCGCAAACGAATTTATTTAGCGTGCCGCGGATTCTTCGCGGACGGCGGCGGCGCGGAAGATGCGACGCAGGAAACATTTCTGCGGGCGTACCAGAACTTGCGCCGTTTTCGCGAGGGAAATTTCCGCGGCTGGCTGATGCGGATCGCGAAGAACGTTTGCATTGACCATTGGCGCAAACGGCGGCCGGAAATGACGGCGGATGAAACCGAGCTGAACGAATTGCCGGATGCCGGAGCGTTGGACCGGACTTGCGATTTGCAGGAAGCGGTGGAGCTGCTGCGCAAGGAAATGAAACAGCTGCCTGCGGAGCAGCACCGCTGCCTCGAATTGAAATTACAGGGTTATTCGTATGAAGAAACGGCGGCACAGACAGGCTTGCCGGTGGAAGCTGTAAAGTCGCACCTGCAAAATGGGCGGCGAACGCTGTGGCTGAAGATGGAAGGCACAGTGTCCCGCGCGAAATGAATACCTGGAGCGAAGCCAACTTCCTGGAGCGGCTGATGCCTCCTACGCAGTTGAAGAGCAGTGCGAAGAAGGACCCGTGTCCCGAGGACGAATTGCTGGTGGCCTTCTCGGAAAATCGGCTCGGCGGATTCGTTTGGGATGCGGTGGCGGAGCACCTGACGCGGTGCGGGGAATGCGCGGAATTGCAGCAACGTCTGCTGAAATTCAGCAGCGCCGGAGTGGCGGCAGATCAGGCGGAGTGGGGACAAGCTGAAAAGCGGTTGGAGAATTGGATGGACGCGTTCTTGAAGGTTCATGCGGCCGATGTTCCGATGGGCGAACCCGCTCGACCCGCGGTGGTGATGCCGAGCCGCGAGCCGGCGAGGAATGCGCCGGGCCGTAATTTCCGGTGGGCCTGGAGCGCGGTGGCGGGGTTGGCGGCGGTGGCCTGCGCGGTGATTGCCGTGGAATTTGCTCCGGCGCTGCTGCATCGCGGCGGACCACAAGTTGCTTCGCGAAATTCCGCGCAAGTAGTTCCGCAAGTCGTGCCGCCGTCCGTTCCCCCTGCCGAATCGCAAGTGACTCCGCCTGCGAGCGTCGCGTCTGAAAATACCGCGAAAACCGCAGCGGCAACCGTGCCAGCGGCAAGTTCCAGCAGGCCTTCGCGGAAAATTGAGTCGAGCGCGCAGTTGAGTTCAAACACGCCGGTTGCGCGGCGAGAGATAACCAATCACGACGGCGCGAAGTTGGCGTCCACGCGGCAAGATACCGCGGCGGAAGATGAGAAGCCTCCGGCGGATCCGGCGGATGCCGCGCTGCATACTGCGACGCGCGCAGCTTCACAGCTTGCCTCGGTGGTAGGTGCAGCGATTAATTCCGCATCGGGCGACACGCAGCCGAGCCACGATAATTCCCGGCCCGTTGCGGCTTCTGGGACTCGCGCAACTGCCACGCGCTCGGCGCTTCCCGCCTCCATTTCACTTCTCGAAAGCACGCCGATTCGCATTCAGCTGACCTCGGGCAGTATTCCGTCGGACGGCAGCTTCGAATTTCGCGGCAGTTTGGTCGAGCCGGCGATTCCGGTGATCGGCGCTGTGCTAGGCCGCGATACGGAAATACGCGGGGTTGGCACGGTGCAGAACGGCGAGATTTCCGTGGTGATTAATGAGGTCGTGATTCGCGGCGTGCGCTACCCATTGAAAGCGGGCAGCGGAGCGGCCAAGGCTGTGCGGGTCGGTTCTGGTGACGCGATGCAAGTTTCGTTCGATCAAGGATCGGTTTATGAGAAGGTCAGCCGCGCGAGCAGCACGCCGGCAGCGGGAAGCATCACAAGCGGCACGGACGACGGGCGATAGTGATCGTGCGATGCTCCCTGGGATATGACGGTTTTTTGACGGGTTTTGCGCATTGCGAAGTGGAGCAGCCATAGCTCCCGACGGGATGCCAGATCCAGACGGCGGATTAATAGGGTTTGGTTTTTTGGAATTTTACGGAAATCGCAGGATTTGAATCGCGGAATGCTAAACCAGTTTCGCATCAGGAGGAGAGAAAGATGAAATTTACCCGGCCCAATGTGATCGCCGCCATCAGGTGGCTCTTAGTTTTGATTTTGTTCATGGTTCCCGGCGTAGCTTGGGGCCAAAAACACGGAGGCGGAGGCGGCGGTGGATCGAAGGCTCCTTCGGCGCCACATTCGTCCGCGCCTTCCGGTGGCTCGCATCCAAGTGGAGGCTCCACGGCCAGCCACGGCGGCGGAGCGACGACGGCGAACCATGGTGGCGGCACAACGACCGCAAATCGCGGCAGTGGAACGACGACTGCGAATCGTGGCAGCGGCGCCACCACCGCGAATCGCGGAGCGACGACGACCGCGAACCACGGCAGCGGCGCGACGACCGCGAACCGGGGTGCGACGACTGCGAATAAGGGCGCCACCACCACCGCTAATAAGGGTGCGACAACTACCACCGCGAATAAGGGCGCGACGACTGCCAACAAGGGCGCCACCACTACGACGGCGAACAAGGGTGCGACGACTGCGAATAAGGGCGCTACCACCACCGCGAACAAGGGTGCGACGACTGCCAACAAGGGCGCCACAACGACTGCCAACAAGGGTGCTACTACCGCCGGCGGCAAGGGCACAACGGCTGGAGGCAAGGGCGGCGCGACGAACACCAAGGGTGCTGGGGCTAGTAAGGCTGCCCCCGCGAAGACGGTCACTACCAAGAGCGGCAATACTGCGCGCGTATCCAACGGGCGAGTCACCTCGATCAAGACCGCGCACGGCGCAACGATCACCCGCGGCGCGCACGGGCAGACGAGAGTGGTCTCCACTCGTGCGGGCGGCGGGCGTCTCGTAAGCTACGGACACCGCGGCGGATATGGCGAGCGCGGTTATCGCGGACGAGATGGGCGCCGCTACATGGGTCGAACCTACTACCGCGGCGGCCACTACTATGCCTACGGCTATCGCGGTGGCTACTACCGCGGCGGATACTATTACGGCTATGTCTCGCCGTACTACTACAATCCGGGATTCTACGGCTGGGCCTACAATCCGTGGGCTGCGCCGGTCGTTTATTCATGGGGCTGGGGCGGAGCGCCTTGGTACGGATACTACGGCTACTATTTCAATCCCTATCCGGCATACGCCACGGCGGCACTGTGGATGACGGACTACGTGATCAGCCAGAACTTGCAGGCTGCTTACTCGGCGCAGGCGGAAGCGAATGCCAACGCCAACGCGGCCGCGTCGCAGGATGATTCCGGCAACCAGGACGCTTCTGCGCAGGGCGGCGGAAGCGGAGGAGTGGTCCTAACCCCCGAAGTGAAGCAGGCGATTGCGGATGAAGTGAAGGCGCAACTGGCTGCCGAGCAACAGGCGGCGTCGGCACCGGCGCCTGCGGCCGCTCCTGCCGCTCAGAACACCACCGCTTCGGACGCAACCCCGCCCGAGGAAACTCCCGCGGCGCTCGATCCTGCTCACCGCACGTTCATCGTGAGCGACGTACTGAACGAAACGGGAGCGGACGGCCAGGACTGTTCATTGTCCTCCGGAGACGTAGTAACGCGCGTGGGAGACACACCGGACGCGAACAGCAGCGTCCAGGTGCTAGTCAGCGCCAGCCAGAAGTCCGATTGCGCATCCGGTTCGATGCTCGCGATGAAGGTTGACGACTTGCAGGAAATGCACAACCACTTCCGCGAGCAATTGGATTCCGGACTGAAGACCCTGGCGGACAACCAAGGCAAGAATGGTTTGCCGAAAGCGCCGGATACCAAGACTGTCGCCAATCCCGACGGCCAGGTGAAGCCGGATACCTCGGTGAAAGACGAGTTGGCGGCGCAGCAGTCGGATGCCGACAAAGCGGAATCGGACGTGCAGGCGCAGAACACGTCATCGGGCAGCACCGACTAACCGGGGCTTCGACGGCAACGTCGAATGATCCGCGTGGCAGTGCCGTGAGCGAGAAATCGGGCTAGAAGCGTCAGCGGTGAACGCCGCTGGCGCTTCCGGTCCGCGCCAGAGAACTGCAGTCGCGATCTCCCGGCGCGCCATTTCACACCGAACCGCAGGGCTTGCCCGCGTGCAAGGAGGAGCTATTTATGAGGGTGAAATTCCAGATTTGGCTGCAAATAGCGGTGCTGGCGATGGCGGTAGTGTTTCCATGGGTTGGCGCGAAGGCGCAGGGCGGTTCGTTGCAGAGCCAGTTGGAAGCGCAGTACACGCTCACCAAGCCTACCGATGACAAGAGCGACATCGTCACGGCGGGCGCGGTACTGATCCTCGAGAAAGACAAGCTGATCATGTATCCGACTACGAACCAGGTGGTGCCGCAAAATACCTATAAGGACGGGAGGCTCTCCGAGGGAGCTTTTGGCGTGCATCACAAGGTGCAGAGTTTTGGCAGCTTCATCGGCCATCCGCTGCCGGACCAGGCGCAAGTGACGCCGCGGACTTTTGTTACCGGAGAAAAATTCTGGGTAACGAGGATTGATATTGACAGCGACAGCGTGACTTTTACGCTCTTCAGCGATCCCTATAGCGATATTCGCTACGATTCGACGCTGAAATTTATTTTCCCGCACGGGCAGGTGCCCGCTGCCGACCAGGTATTGAAGACCGTTGGGGAAGTTCTGAAAGTTGATGCAGACGACGCGACGAAGTCTGACGACAGCGGCAATCAGCAGCAGGCAGCGGGAGGCGATGCCAACCAGCAGCAGGCGCCGGCGGCGGGTGACGCGAATCAGCAAGCGGCAGCTCCGGCAGCTGATGCCCCGGCAGCAGCTCCTGCGGCGCCGCCAGCCACTGTGGAGATCGGCCAGACGCCCGATCAAGTGACTGCGATACTGGGGCAGCCGGAAAAGATCATCAACTTAGGCGCGAAGCAGATCTATGTGTACAAAGATCTGAAAGTAACGTTCGTGAAGGGCAAGGTTACCGACGCGCAGTAATAAGCAGCGGTTCGTTCAGTGAAGTTCACGCGCAGTTGATTTTGAAGTGGGTGTGAAGGTATCGCGCGCGGCAATGTCCGGCGCGCGCGACACCGCCAGGATGTTCCACAGTGTCAGCGCGCCACCCGGCGTAGCTTAACCCTGCGTGTCACGCACCGACGCGCATAACCCTTCCTCTGTCGCAACGAATCTCGTTCGGTCCACCACCGCAATTCCATTGTTCGATACCTCCGCGCGCCGCCCGAAGTGCGCAGAGCTTGCACCAAAAAAGGGCGGCCGACTGGCCGCCCTTTCTTGTTTCTTCCATCCTCCTGGGGCAGGAGGTTAGAAGGTCAGTTTGCCGACGATCTGCGCCATCCTCATGTCCGTCGCCGCCGCAGCAAACGCGCCGTAGGGAGAGGTGGGCGGAGTTTGCATGGCCACGACTTCACCGAAGAACGGAGCGTTCGTGTTCGGATACGGCGTGCCGTAGTTGGCATGGTTCAGGAAGTTATAAGCGTTGAGACCGAGTTGGAACCCAACGCGCTCGGTAACGCGGAAGTCCTTCCTGATGCTCATATCGCCGCCGAGGAACCCTGGTCCGCGGAAAGCATTGCGGCCCACGGTCCCGACGAACGACGAAGTGGGCGAGAACGTATTCGCGGTGCCCGGACCCCAGCAAGGATTCAGAACGCAACTTGCGACGTTCGAGAAATTCCGCTGACTGAAGTCCGGTTGCAACAGGATCGTCGCACCGGCGAGGTTGTTTCCGGCAAGATTCGCTTCGGTTCCGCCGTCGATAAAGCTGAAGGGGAAACCGGTGTGATAGAACATCGTGCCGGAGAGCTGCCATCCGCCGATCGCGGCGTTCAACAAGCGGTGCTCGCTCTTGAACGGCAATTGGTAGACGTAGCTGGCCGTCAATTCGTGCCGGGCGTCGTAATCAGCGGAGGCATAATTGGCGTTCAGGTTGAATGGGTTGATTTGTGAAGGAATGCTGGTGATCACACTGAACGGCAAAACTCCGCCGTTCGAGATGTCATCCAAAGCGTGCGAGTAGGTGTAATTCACACGGCCACTCAATCCATGCCAGTTGTTCTGCTGGATGGAGAAAGTGATTCCGTTGTAGTTCGATACGCCGGTGTTCTGCAGGAAGTTGACGCGCGCGACCCGGGGATCCGGCGCCGTGGTGGGAAGATTTGCAAAACCGAAGCCGTTGAGGTCATTGTTGAAAATGAGCTCATCGTAGCCGCGGTTACCCACATAGTTCGCCGATACTACCCGGTTGCCGAACGTGTGCTGAACTTCCAGGTTCCACTCGACGTACTTGGGGTTCTGCAAGTTGCGGCTCACGTCGCTCAGCGTGGGAACGGCTTGCACACCTTGCGTATTGATGCACTGAGGTGCTGCAGCCGCATAGGTGTTGAGGCTGCCGCCGGTGTTGTAGTTGCTCGTGAATGCGGCGTTGCACGCTTGAACCAGCGCCACGCCGCTCGATTGGAACGCCGTGCTGGCGGGCGATTGCAAGTCAAAAGCCAAGGTTCCCGCCGGAACGTTCCAGAGATTGACTTGTGGGAAATTCGTGTCAATGCCGCTGAGGATCGTGCCGGGGTAAAGATCGGTGAACAGACCAACTCCGCCGCGAATGACGGTGTTCTGGCCGAATGGCGTCCAAGCGGCGCCAAAGCGAGGCTCGAAGACAATCTTTTCGATGCCGGGAAGAATGGTGTGATTACCAGTCTGGAAGGATCCGCCGTCTGCCGCGTTGTACGGAATATCGCCTCCGTGCGGCAGGTTCGGAAACGCCGAAACTGGCAGGCCCGCACAACCGGACTGGCAAACGCCGCCCGAGTTGCGATCTGCGCGCAGCGTCATCGTGAGTTTCAGCCTGGAAGTTGCGCGAAACTCGTCCTGGAAATAGAAGCCTACGCTGTAGTACGCGACAGGTTGTTCAGGACTGGATGCGAAGTTGTACTGCACGCTGCCGCAGCCAAGCTGAGTACCGCCTGACAGGTTGCAGCCAGTGGGCGCCACTTGATCGTTCGCGAAGCCGAACAACGTGGCGTTGATCGCTGGATACAGGGTTTGCGAAGCAGCGGTGAGGTCGGTGATGTCGTCGCGGCGGAAGTTTACGCCCATCTTGAAGTTATGGTTGCCACGAGCGACGGACAGGTCATCCACCAGCTGCCATTGCGTAACGCGGCGTCCTTGCGGATACAAGAAGCCCTGAGCAAAGCCGCCGGGGTTGCCGGAACCAGTGCCCAAAGCAGTGAGGGCGCCGTCCACGGGGAACGCCAGGTTCCCAGGGAACAAAGCCAGAGAGGGCCCGGGCGCGAGGTTGCCGAAAATCGCCGAATACCACAGCACCGAGCCGATGAAGTTGTTCACGACATTCGGACTGAATATGTGGGTGTAGTTCAACTGTCCTTCGTTCTGCGGTTGAATGCTCTGGTCGTTGAAGACGGGGTTAATGGAGTCGGTGTAGGTCGGTTGCGTGCCGCGATCGAATCGCACGCGCCCGAAAATTTTGTCGTTGTCGCCGAGGTTGTAATCAACGCGGCCGCTGAGCAGCCACTCTTTGTTGCCATTGGAAACGGACTGCGTCCAGCTCTGCGTGCAACCGCCGTCTTGCAGCGTAGAGGGAAGCGCCGCGAGATTGAAGCCAGCGCAACTCCCCGTGGGATTATTGGTAGAGGCGATGGTGTTCCGGACAGCAGTGCCGATCCCCGGCGCGCCGTTGTATAGCTTGAAAACGTTGCTGTAGAACGCTTGGGTATCGGTATCGCCTGGCACATTGTGCATGACGTAGTTTTCGAAGTCGGTGGTTGGGGTAGTCACATTGTGAGTGGAGCCGAAGATGTAGCGAATGCCTTCGGTATTCACAAAGAAGAACGCTTTATTCTTGAGGATGGGACCACCGAGGTTGGCAGCCCACTGATTGTTGTTCTCAAACGGCCGGGCGGCGCCGAAAGCCTTATTGAGGGGGTCATTGGCGTTGAGCGCGCGTCCGGTCCAATCGTAAACCGCGTCGCCGTGGAATGCGTTGGTGCCTGATTTGGTGGTGTAATCAACTTGTGCGCCCGCCTGACGTCCGTATTGGCCCGTGTAACCGTTGCTGACGACCGCAACTTCCTGAAGCTCATTGCCGCCGAGAAGAAGGTTGCTCGAACCCGAGTTATTCAGGTTAAGGAAGGCGTCGTTGTAATCATTGCCATTGATCGTGAAGAGGTTCGCGGTGCCCGGCAGACCGAACGCTTCGAAATTGCCGTAGCCGCCGCCGGTGGAGTTGTTCATTGTGACGCCCGGAGCAGTCTGCGCGACATAAGTAATGTCGTTGCCCGGGTTCGGGATATTCTGAATCTGCTGCGTGTCGAAGTTCGAAGCGATATTGGCGTCTTCTGTTTGGAGTAGCGCACCTTGCTCAGTCACCGTAACTGTCTCGGTGGTCGCGCCGACCTGCAGTTGCGCGTTGGCAACGGCGATCTGTCCGAGGAGGACCTGCGCCGGCTGCGAAACTTGCTTGAAACCTTCATGCGAAATGGTCAGGTTGTAATTGCCCGGTTTCAAGAGCGTGAACTGGTAAGTTCCATTCGTGGTGGTTGTAGCGGTGAGGACGGAGCCGGTGTCCGCATTTTTCAGCGTGACGCTTGCGCCTGCGATCACTGCTCCGGACGAGTCCGTGACTGTCCCGCCTAGGCCACCGGTTACGATGCTTTGCGCCCTGGTGGCAGATGGCAGCAAAAGCAGTAAGGCCGCGAAGAACGCGGCGACCCCCGTAAGCTGCTTCGATTTCGTCATCTTATCTCCTGTTACGAATTGATTTGAGGCCGCGGAATCTGCGCGATTTGACCTGGAAGCGATGACCCCCTGTGAGCGCATTCGACCCACTCCCCGCAGACGACAATGCAATGGCCGTACCAATTTCGGTCTCATTCATAGCGTTGAAACTAATGGATTTAGTTAGGAAATTACGCGAGGAAATAGATGCGGAATCCGAGTTTTCGAACGTCGCTGAAACCGCGTATACGTTCACTCGGATTTTCGGCGTACGCTTCTGTGCGCCGCGCGTAGCTTCGACAAGGCGGACTGGCAGTCGCGCCGAGATTTCGCTATCGAACGCTCGCGACAGTTACGTTTTGAATAATCCGAAAATACAGATTTATGTTGCGAAATATGTAAACTCATATGTTCTTGTACGTACCAATTTTAGTAATTCTTGTACTCTACTGAAACTAAAGTATTTATTTTCTATTTTGCTTGGAAGCAAACGTGCGCTGCTATCTGCACGCACAAGGATTTATTTTTTCGGGGGCACGTGTTCACGCAAGGAACTCGCTGAAGTTCTCAGACCGTTCTCGAGGAGGGTGTATGAATTGGAGGCGCTTTTTTGTGGTGGTATTCGCGCTCCTGGTAGCGATGTCGTTTGGTGCGACAAAGCTGGCAGCGCAGACGACAGTATCGCAGGGCAGCATTCAAGGGACCGTGACGGACCCGACGGGCGCAGTGGTGCCCGATGCCAAGATCACGATTACAAATAAGGCGACAGGTCAATCGATCGGCTTTATGACGAGTTCAGCGGGCGCATATAATTCCGGCGGCCTGTTGCCCGGGGATTACGTGGTTCGCGTGGAAGCGCCTGGTTTCAAGACGGTGGATTTGCCCGTCACGGTGCAGGTTGTGACCACGTCCTCGGGTAACGTTAAACTCGAGATTGGACAAGGCACGCAGGTGGTCGAGGTGCAGGCATCGGCCGTCACTGTGAACACCGAACAGGCAACGGTGCAAGGCGTTCTGACGGCGGATCAGATTGATAAGCTGCCAATCGATGGACGCAACTTCTTGGATCTCGCGCAACTGGAGCCGGGCGTACAGATGCAGGACGGCGCCGTGTTCGACCCGACGAAGGCGGGTTATTCGTCGGTTTCGATCAACGGTGTGTACGGCCGTACGCCACGCATCGAACTCGATGGTCTGGACATCACCGACGAGACGGTCGGTACCACGACGCAGAATATCGGACTGAGTTCACTTGAGGAATTCAGCATCAGCCGTTCTTTCCTGGATTTGTCAACGGAGTTGACGGCCGCTGGCGCGGTTAACCTTTCAACGCGCTCCGGAACGAACGGATATCACGGGATGGGCTATTACGGTTTCCGCGACGATCGCGCGGGCTTCGCGGATTTCCCGGGAGCACAGGCGTTGCCGTTCCAGCGCAATCAATTTGGCGGACGGTTCGGCGGACCGATTATCAAGGACAAGTTGTTCTTCTTTCTCGATGCCGAACGCACCAAGCAGGACGGGCTGGCCCCGGTAATCGTCGGCTACTTCACCGGACTCAACGGCGGCTACACTTCGCCATTCCGCGATACGGACATGGTGGCCAAAGTGGACTACCAACTGTCGAAGGACATCCACGTCTTCGGCAAGATGACCTATAACTGGAACGCCTCGGCCGCGACTTACTACAATGGCTACGCCGTTTACAACAACAAGGATAATGCTCCGAGCGAAGCTGGCGGTATTGACATCAACAAAGGCACCTGGTCGCACAGCTTCCGCGCGGGATATTTGAAATTCCACAACGAGATCGTCAATGGCGCGAACGGGTTGCCGTCATTTGAAAACCCGGTACCGGAGACGGGCATTGATATTTCCGGCACGGGGCTCTTCGGCCCGAACCTGCTGGCGCCGCAAGGCACGTTCCAGAGCAACAAACAGTTCAAGTATGACGGCAGCAAAATCCTCGGCTCGCACATCATTCGTTTCGGGGCGGGCCTGAACCGGATTGAAGGTGGCGGATTCGCGTCATTCTTCGGGACGGCGCCTTTGTCATACTCAAGCGCAGTCACAGTGCCCCGATGCCACCGACGTCGGCGCATGCCTCCTTACCCAGGCAGTTCTCGGCAACGGTCAAGGTTTCTTCACGGAGAAACCCGGCTTCAATCTGCCGGCGGGCGGCCAGAATGACTGGCGTTTCTCGGCGTATGTAGGCGATTCGTGGAAGATCAAGCCGAACTTCACGTTGACGTATGGTTTGCGCTACAACCGCGACACCGGCCGTACGGACAGCGACCTGGCTCCGATTCCCTGCTCGGCGGCGGACCCGGCTCTAATTACCTGCACCGGCAACCTGCTTGATCAGTGGGGACCCGGACTTGGTAATCGCATCCGGCAGCCGAACAACAGCTTTGGACCGCAGCTTGGATTCGCCTGGGATCCGCTGAAGGACGGCAAGACCGTAATTCGCGCGGGTGCGGGCATGTACTACGAAAACTCGATTTTCAACAACACTTTGTTCGACCGTCCGGGCAAGCTGCCTACCGGTTTGTTCAATGCCACGGGCAATTTTGTTTGCCCCTCGCAGCCGGCTACGCCGGGTAGCGTTTCCTTCACTTTGGTGCCGGGCAACACCGTCACGTCCGTGGATGGACTGGACTTGGCAACGCAGGTTTGCGGCCAACCGTTAACGACCGCAGGACCAGCGGTTGCTGATTTGCAGACCGAGTTCCAGGCGGCGGTAGCTGCTGCCGGACCGGCGGGAAACCCGAACTATGTGGGTAACACGCTGGAATTAAGCACCGCAGAGCAAGGCCTGTCCGCGTATGCTCCGAACTACCGGCCTACGCGTTCTTATCAATTCAATTTCGGAGTGCAACGGGAACTTTGGCCGGGTGCGGTGCTGACTGCCGACTATCTGCGCAACGTGAGCCTGCACTTCCCACTGACGATTGACGTCAACCACGTGGGAGCGGCTCGTTTCTTTAATCCCACGGCCGCGGCCAATGCGATTGCCGCAACTACGAGCGGGTTCGGATGCGGCGGCGGCACGGACGCAGCCGCGATCAATTGTTCCATCGCTGCGGGTGCAACGATCGACGACTTCGCAGGACACGGGTTGGACTCCGGTCTCGCCTATTTGAGCGGGGCACCTGCAGCGGCATTCGGGTTGACGACCGATACCGGAGCGGCATTCGCTGGAGCCAATCCGCTGATGGGAGTTGGCGACTTCGAATATCCCATGGGCCGTTCGGTTTACAACGCACTACAGATGGAGTTCAAACAGTCCAAGGCCAACCCGTTCCGCTACGCAGATTCGATGAACCTGCAAGTTGCCTACAGCCTTTCCCGGTTCGTTGGCAACGGCGGGAATGACCAGAACTTCAGCGCGGCTGCGTGGGACAACGACAATCCGACCCGCTATATCGGCCCGACCTCGCTGGACCGCCTCAACCAGTTCAAGTTTGGCTGGACGGTGCAGGTGCATCGCGGGCCGCAGTTCAGCGTGATTGCGGCGTTCTCGTCAGCGCCGCCGACCACGTTAACGCTGGAAACCAACGGGCAGCCGACGCCAGGTGAAATCTTCCGTACCGATTTCACGGGAGATGGAACGGTAGGCGACTTGTTCCCCGCTTTTGCGAAGCCCGGCCAGTACGGCCGCTCGGTTTCTGCACAAGGCCTCGCTGGTCAGATTACGAATTACAATGCGACGCAGGCGGGCACGCTGACGCCGGCGGGTCAGACGTTACTTGGCTCCGGTCTCTTCACGGCGACGCAGTTGCAAGAACTCGGCGCGGTGAAGCCGTACATTGCTCCGCCACCGCCGGGCCAACTGGGCAACGGAATTTTGCGTAACGTCAACATGGTGATCGCATGGCCGGTAAGGATCCGAGAGGGCATTGTAATCACGCCGTCGTTCAGCGCGTTTAACGTGTTCAACTTCTCGAACTACAATCATCGAGTCGGGTTTGCTGGCCAATTCCGTGGACCCCTCAATCCTGCTGGAAATGGAGATTCCGGTTCGGCTACCGGCACGGGAACATTTGCTGCCCGGGATCAACTCCGCGTCGGAACGGGTTCGGGCGTGTTCTCGCAGTTGTCGCCGAGACAGCTCGAATTCGGACTGAAGTTGGATTTCTAACCTAAACATATAGTCGAAAGCCGAAACCACCGGCCTTCTGGCCGGTGGTTTTTTTTTGGGCTCATGACGGCGGGATCCTGGTGCTTCGGGGGGCGTATATCGCGCCTCGCACGGGACTTGATCCGCCAGGAATTGAGGCCCAGAGACGCTCGCGTTTGGGGGTCCGCAAGGCATACCAGAATTCGGATACATGCGTAGAAATATGTCAAAACGTATGCTTTTCCGACGATTATTGTTGGTACGTTCCTGTATATTACTGAATACAAGCCATTTATTTTAGTCTTCCGCATGGAAATCAACGTGCCACGTAACCGGCTGATACGATTTTCGATGTATCACGGGAACGAATGAGCGTAGGGATTTCAGCGAAAGTGGTGGAGCAAATTTTAGGAGGCTGTATGAATTGGAAGCGCGTTGTTTTTACGGTGTTCGCGGCGCTATTGCTGCTGCCGGGCATTTCCCTGGCGCAAAGCGTCGTAACCGGTGGCATTTCGGGAGTTGTTACCGACCCGACCGGAGCGGTGATTGTGGGCGCGAAGATTACGCTGACGAATGCTGCAACGGGTGAAACTCAGACGGTAACCTCAGCCTCGACAGGCAGTTATAGTATTCCGCTTTTGAAGCCTGGCCGCTATCAGTTATCCGTCTCGCAGCAGGGATTTAAGGCGAGTTCACTTGGTGTGGACGTCGTGCTCGGGCAAATTACCGCGGCCAACATCAAGCTTGAAATCGGGAGCGGCAGCACCACGGTCGAAGTAACTGAGAATGGAGCGTTGCTGCAGACCGAGGACGCCAACATCACCACGACGTTCGACGCCCGGCAGATGCAGGAAACGCCAAATCCTGGCGGCGACGTCACTTACATTGCAAACTCGGCGCCTGGCATCGTGGCGAACAACTCCACCGTGGGTGGTTACGGTAACTTCAGCGCTTTCGGTTTGCCCGCTGATGCCAACCTCTTCACGATCAATGGAAACGACTACAACGATCCCTTCTTGAACCTGAACAACACCGGCGCCAGCAACCTGTTGCTCGGCGGTAATGAGATGCAGGAGGTTGCGATCGTCGCGAACGGCTACACCGGCCAGTACGGCCGTCAGGCAGGCGCCCAGGTTGATTATTCGACTAAGTCCGGCGGCAACGCTTATCACGGCGACGCCGTTTATTACTGGACGGGACGGGAGTTGACTGCGAACGATCCGATCAACAAATTGTTCGGCGGTACGCGCCCTTTTGAGAACAACAACCAGTGGGCGGCATCTTTGGGCGGTCCGATCAAGAAGGACAAGGCTTTCTTCTTCGTGAACACCGAGGGAATTCGTTACATATTCGGATCCGTGCACGATGTGACCCTGATGACGCCGGCGTTTCAAAGCTATGTGTTGCAAAACGTGCCCCAGGACGCCGCGACGCAAGGTTTCTACACGAATGCGTTCTCGCTCTACAACAACGCGCTGGGCATCAGCAAGGCAGTGCCGAACACGGTCGCCAGCACGGGCAATCCGAACGGTAGCTGCGCGAACTACGCGGTAAGCGCCACGGGCATAATTAGTGACCCGATTTCGGGTGCGGTACTCCCGGCGGCGTTACAGCCCGGCGGGGCTACACCCGGAGCGTGCACGGAGGGCTACACGCAATCCGTTTCGAACGGCAACAAAGAATGGCTGCTGAGCGGACGCGTGGATTATTCCTTCAGCGACAACGACAAGCTTTTCGGTCGTGTGAAGTTCGACCGCGGTCTACAGCCGACCTACACCGATTCCGTCAATCCAGTATTTAACGACAACAGCAATCAGCCGCAAGACGAAGGCCAGTTGAATTACACGCACATTTTCAGCCCGACGGTGGTGAACAATTTCATCGGGTCGGTGCTGTACTACGCGGCGGTATTCGGCAATCCGGATCCGACCGCTGCTCTGGCTTTGTTTCCCGGCAACCTCGCCTTCACTGTCGATGGCTCCTCGGTGACTGGGCTCGGCACCGGTTCGGGAAACCCGGGTGGATTTGCGGCCGGCTTCGGATATCCGCAAGGCCGGCACGTTACGCAGTGGCAAATCATTGACGACCTCGCCGTCACGCGCGGAGATCATTCCTTCAAGATGGGAATAAACTTCCGCCGGGACGACGTTAGCGACTTTGCCGCTGAAACCCAGACGCAGTATCCCGGAATCAACACCTCGCTCCTGGGCTTTGCCAACGACCAGATATTCGTGCCAGGGGTTGGCGGAAACCTTCTTTACAATTTCACGAGCACACCGCGCCAGCCACTTGCGTTCTACAGCTTCGGCTTGTACTTCCAGGACGAATATCGGGTCAATTCGAAGTTGAAACTCACCATGACCATGCGCGCCGATCGCAATTCTGGCGGAGTTTGCCAGCATGCTTGCGCCACGCTGCCGGTTACGCCGTTCAACCAGATGTCGCATGGCGCGGATGTGCCGTACAATGCGGCGTTCCCAGGTGGTTCTTTCCAGACTGGTTTGCACAAGATCCTGCCGGATGTCGAAGCTGTGGTGTTTGAACCCCGGTTTGGATTTGCCTGGAGCCCGATCGGAGATAAGACTGTAATCCGCGGCGGAGTCGGTCTGTTTACCGACCTTTATCCCGGCGAAATTCTGGGCAACTACACCACGAATTTCCCCGTGGTGAATCCGTGGAACGTGGCAGCAGGCACCCTGGCGTTTGACCTGCAGCCGAATTCGTCAACGGCCTTCCCCACCAGCGGCGT
Organism: uncultured Acidobacteriota bacterium; assembly: GCA_963740695.1. Lineage (GTDB taxonomy): Bacteria > Acidobacteriota > Terriglobia > Acidiferrales > UBA7541 > Palsa-295. The sequence goes on along the minus strand of CAVUFU010000007.1, from coordinate 522,948 downwards.
GAACGTCGTGCAACAGTGCAACGGGGTTTTCGGCTCAAACTTCGCGAACGGTGGGAACCTCAATAGCTACGCGGCTGCCGCTTCAGGAATCAACGGCGGTTGCATTTCGCCGGCAACCGGTAACCTGATCGTCCCGAACGTGGCCGACACCGCTGGCAAGGTATTGAACCCGAAGTACCTTGAGTGGAATTTTGAAATTCAGCGAGCTCTTACTCGCAGTACGTCACTGTCAGTCAATTATGTTGGCAATCACGGTTATGACGAGCTGATGGAGGATCCGTTCCTGAACTCCTACTGCGACCCGATTAACTGCATCGGCGCGGGTTTCACCAACTCTGGTTTGCCTTCCGTCGCACCCGATCCACGCGTTGCTAACGTAACGCAGCTGACGAACGCCGGCCATTCCAACTACAACGGTATCACCGTCTCGATTCTGGAGAATGATTGGCACGGGCTATCGGGACGATTCAATTACACATACTCCCACTCGCTCGACGCCAATTCGAATGGCGGAATTAACCCGTTCAGCGTCATTAACAGCGTACTGAACCAGGTGAATCCGTACAACCCCAACGCCGGATACTCTTCATCAGACAACGACATCCGCCACAATATCAGCGCGAATTACATCTATGCGCTGCCGTTCAAGTCGGAAAACCGTCTGACGAATCTGGCGATCGCAGGTTGGCAGATTTCGGGGAATGTCTTCTTTCACACCGGTTTCCCGTTCAGCATTCTCGACGGGCAAACCTTGGGAGCGTTCCAGACCGACAATCTGAGTGGTGCAACAATCATCGGGCAACCGTCCTCCACGTTCACGCAGCGGAATTTCTCGAACAGCAACCCGTGCGCGGTGGGCTTGCTTACCGGATTTACGTGTTTCGGGTCCGCTCCCAACACCCTCGCTCCTTCGACCAACTTCACGAACAGCGTGGTGGGGCGGAACGCGTTCGTAGGTCCGGGCTTCTTCGGAATGGATTTCAGCCTCCGCAAGACGTTCGATTTGACCGAGCGCTTCAAGTTCCAGCTCGGTTTCAACGCCTATAACGTGCTGAACCACCTGAACTATGGCACCGCGTCGGCGAACACCAGCGGCGCAATTGGTCCGTTTGGTAACACCGTCTTCACTTCTACCATGCCGACGTCTCCCTACGGAGCGTTCGCAGCGGCCGCCACGGATCAGAGGATTTGCCAGATTCAGGCCAAATTCATCTTCTAACCTAACGTTTCACCAGAACGTGAAAAAAGGGCGGCCCGCAAGGGTCGCCCTTTTTTTATTGGCACGGACTCGTGGTTGCCCGGCGCTAACCGGATGTATGGGCGCGTGCTGCCTTGTGCAGTGATTCTTCGAAGGGCGGGCGGGCTACGCCGCGTTCGGTGATTATGGCGTTGATGTAGCGGGCTGGGGTTACGTCGAAGGCTGGGTGGGCGGCTGTGACATTTGGGGCAAGACGAATGCCTGCTAAGTGGGTTACTTCTTGCTGCGAGCGCTGTTCGATCGGGATTTGGTCGCCTGACTTCAGGCTTAGATCAATCGTCGAGATTGGGGCGGCGACGTAGAACGGGACATTATTTTCTTTGGCCAGTACCGCCATTCCGTACGTGCCGATTTTGTTGGCGGTGTCGCCGTTGGCGGCGATGCGGTCGGCGCCTACCACCACTGCTCCCACCTCGCCTGTGCGCAGAAAATGTCCGACCATGTTATCGGTGATTAGCGTGAGCGGGATGCCGTCCTCGTGCAGTTCCCATGCGGTGAGGCGCGCGCCTTGCAAAAAAGGGCGCGTTTCGGGGACCAGCACTTCGATTTTGTGGCCGGCTTCGACGGCCATGCGAATCACTCCGAGTGCGGTGCCGATGCCGCCGGTGGCCAGCGCGCCGGCGTTGCATTGCGTCATCACGCGGCCCGATTTCGGCATCAGCGCTGCGCCGAATTTTCCGATGCGGCGATCGCCCGCGCGACGCTCTTCGTGTACCAGCTGCGCCTCTGCGATTAGCGCCGCGCGAATCTTTTCGAGGCTGGCTGCGCCATTGGCGCTCGCGCCGGCTGCGGAAACCAGGCCCGCGAACCGGCGCTGAAAACGTTCGATCGCCCAGAAAAGATCCACGGCGGTGGGGCGTGTCTCGGCCAGCGTTTTACAAATTACTGGAAATTCCGCGCGCAATTCCTCGAGCGATATCGCTTTGGAATGCTGCACGCCCAGCGCAATTCCCATCGCAGCCGCGACTCCGATTGCCGGCGCGCCGCGAATCACCATGTTTTTGATGGCATTCGCCACTTCGCGGTAATCGGTGTAGGTGTGGTGAACCACTTCGCCCGGCAGTTTCAGCTGGTCGAGCATCACCACCCCTTCAGGCGTCCATTCAATGGGGTCAGTTATGTGCAACGCGATACTCTCCGTTACAGGTGGCTTCGTAAGACGCCACTCAAATATCTATTCTAACTGAAAAGTGCAGTGGCTAGTGATAAGTGGCGAGTGGCTAGAACCGAAAACCCTGCATTCGTGCGGCCGACCAGGCGAGCTGCGAGAGCCGCAACGATCAGGAAGCGCCGGGAAAATGGCGGAAACCGTGCGAGCCGACGGCCATCGCCAGAAATAGAAATGAATTATAGCTGACGTGCATCAGGTAGCTGGCGACCACCGTGCGCGTTGCGGCGCGCGCGTAGGTGAAGACGATGCCCACCACGACCAGCAGCGCGATCTGTCCCCATCCGCCCCACAATTGCGATGCATGCAGCAGGCCAAAAATCGTGCCGGTGAAGAGTACGCCGCCCAGAACGCCAAAACTGCGCGCCGCTACCGGATAAATGTAGCCGCGAAAAATCGTTTCCTCGAGCACTGGCGCAACCAGCACGCCGAGAAGCATCAAAAGCAGCGCGCTGGTGCGATCCTGAAAAAATTGCTCGATGGGCAACTGCGTTTTGGTGTGGAGGGCGGAAGAGCCGAGCGAGACCAGAACTGCCAGCAGGAATCCGCTGAGAACGAAGCCGAGATAGGCGACCGGGCGCGGCGCTTTACGCGGTTGCGGCGGGCGCCAGCCGATCGTCCGCCAAAACGGCAAGCCGTAACTCAGGCGCATCTGCGCGCTCAGATAAATGAGCAGCGCCACGGACAGCAGTGCTTGGTTGATGATGAGCAGCAGATTTTTGTCGCTGATCGAATCCTGCAATTGATGGAAGCTGACGCCCGAGAACGCGAAGCCCATCACGATGAACATGCTCAGCACAAATGTGCCGGCGATGGCGACCACTACGAGCAGCAACAAATCCAGCCAGCCCCACGGCACGCGCAGATCCTCGGGCAACGCAGGCTCGAATGTTCTCTGGCGCGGTGGCAACGGAACTTGTGCACCCGGGCTTGCTGCCGGCGGCTCCATCGCACCGGGAGAGCTGGCTATCGGCAAGCATTCCGAATGCCCATCCGTCTCGCCTGCGGAATTTTGCTGCGGTTGATTGTCGTCGTCTAAATGCATTGATTCGCGGACGTCCTCGAGTGCGGCTGCCTAACTCGTGCGTTTGTGTGCTGCGCCATTTCCGTTGGCGCCGTTCACGTTGAGCGCTCGCGCGAGAATTTGTCCGGTGTAGGATTTTTTCACGCGCGCCACCTGCTCCGGAGTGCCTTGCGCGACGATGCGCCCGCCTTCTTCGCCGCCTTCCGGCCCCAGATCAATAATCCAGTCGGCTTGTTTGATCACATCCAGATTGTGCTCGATGATGAGGACCGTGTTGCCGAGCGTGGCCAGGCGATTCAACACATCGAGAAGTTTCTTGACGTCGTCGAAGTGCAAGCCGGTGGTCGGCTCGTCCAAAATATACAGGGTGCGTCCGGTCTGGCGCTTGGAAAGTTCGCGAGCCAGTTTGGTGCGCTGCGCCTCGCCGCCGGAAATCGTAGTGGCGGATTGGCCGAGCTGCACATAGCCGAGGCCGACGTCCACCAGCGTCTGCAGCTTGATCTGGATCGCTGGAATATTCTCGAGCACTTTCAGAGCTTCTTCGATCGGGAGCTCCAGAAGATCAGAAATCGAAAGGCCCTTGTAACGCACCGCGAGAGTTTCGGCGTTGTAACGCTTGCCGCGGCAAACTTCGCAGGTGACGTAGACGTCCGGCAAGAAATTCATTTCGATGCGGCGCTGGCCGTCGCCTTGGCAGGCTTCGCAACGGCCGCCTTTCACGTTGAAGCTGAAGCGCCCGGGGCGATAGCCGCGTTCGCGCGATTCGGGAAGCATGGCGTAGAGTTCGCGGATCGGGGCGAAGACGCCGGTATAAGTAGCAGGGTTCGAGCGCGGCGTGCGGCCGATGGGCGCCTGGTCGATCTGTACGACCTTGTCAATGTGTTCGATTCCAGTGATGGCGCGATGCGCGCCGGGCTTTTCCATCGAGCGGTAAAGATTCGCGGCCAGCGCACGGTAGAGGATGTCGTTCACCAGCGTGGATTTTCCGGAGCCGGAGACGCCGGTGACCACGGTCATCAGGCCGAGCGGGATCGTGACGTCAATATTTTTCAGGTTGTGCCCGTGTGCGCCGAGGATGGCGATGGATTTTCCGTTTGGGCTGCGGCGCGTTTCGGGAACCGCGATCTTCATCTGGCCGGAAAGATATTGGCCGGTGAGCGACGCGGGATTCGCGGCGATGTCGTCCGGCGAACCGGCGGCGACGAGATACCCGCCGGCCTTTCCCGCGCCGGGGCCCAGGTCCACCACGTAATTCGCGCGGCGAATCGTTTCTTCATCGTGTTCGACGACTAGCACCGTGTTTCCCAGGTCGCGCAATGTTTCTAGCGTGCTGAGCAGCCGGCCGTTGTCGCGCGCGTGCAGGCCGATGGACGGCTCGTCCAAGACGTACAGCACGCCGCGCAGCCGTGAACCGATCTGCGTAGCCAGGCGAATGCGCTGCGCTTCGCCGCCGGAAAGCGTGGCGGCGGAACGGTTTAAGGTTAAGTAGCCGAGGCCGACGTTGAGCAGAAAATCCAGGCGCTCGGCGATTTCATTCAGCGGACGGCCGGCAATTTTAATTTGCCGCACGGTGAGCTTCGCGCGGATTTTGTCCACGGCGGCGCGCGCCTGGGTGAGCGGCAATTCCGTGAAATCGGCAATCGAAAGGCCGGCAATTTTTACGGCGAGGCTTTCCGGGCGCAAGCGGCGTTCGTTGCAGGCGGTACACGGAACCGGCGACATGTATTGCGTCAGCCATTCGCGGTAGTTGTCCGACTTCGATTCTTCGAGGTTGCTTTCCAGATGCGCCAGTAGTCCCTGGAAATTCAGCTCCTTGGCGTTTTTGCCGTTGGCAGGATTTCCGTGGAGGATCAGATTCTGGGTCTTGCGCGAAAGCTTTTCAAATGGCGTATCCAGATCGAATCCGTAGGCGGCCGCGGCAATTCGCATGGTGCGCTGCAAATATGCTGAGCCGGAACCGGGGCCCAGACCGCCTTCGAAAAGAGGCTTGGTCCAATCCACGATCACTTTCGCGGGATCGAAATCGTATTTCGAGCCGAGGCCGTGGCATTCGGGGCAAGCGCCGTAAGGCGAATTGAAGCTGAACGAGCGCGGCTCAAGTTGCGGGACCGAGATGCCGCAATCCGGGCACGCCAATTTTTCGGAGTAGACGTGTTCCTCACCACCGACGATGGCGATGGTGACGAGTCCGCCGGTAAGCTTGAGCGCGTTTTCGACGGATTGTTCGAGGCGCTGTGCGATGCCGTTTTTCAGCAGCAGGCGGTCCACGACGATCTCAATGGTGTGGTTCTTGCGGCGGTCGAGTGGAATCGGCTCATCGAGATTCACCAGATCGCCATCCACCCGGGCGCGCACGTACCCGGCCTTCGCAAATTTCTCGAGTTCCTTTTTGTATTCGCCTTTGCGGCCGCGCACGACCGGCGCGAGGACCATGATCCGATCGTCGGGCTTCAGCGCGAGAACGGACTGGACGATCTGCTCGGTGGATTGCCGCGTGATGGGCTTGCCGCAATTCGGGCAATGTGGAGAACCGATCGCGCTGTAGACCACGCGCAGATAATCGTAAATCTCCGTGATGGTGCCGACGGTCGAGCGCGGCGAACGCGTGGTGGTTTTTTGTTCAATCGCGATCGAAGGAGAAAGTCCTTCGACGGAGTCCACTTCCGGGCGCTCCATCTGATCGAGAAACTGACGCGCGTACGCGGAAAGGGATTCCACGTAGCGGCGCTGGCCTTCGGCATACAGCGTATCGAAGGCGAGCGAAGATTTGCCGGAGCCGGAAAGCCCGGTAATGACCGTAAGGGTATTGCGGGGGATTTCCAGGTGGATGTTTTTCAGGTTGTGCTGCCGGGCGCCCCGGATGACGATTTTTTTCAAAGCCATGTTGTGAAGGAAAGCTGTCTACAGTGTTTCAGGTATAGCAAGGACGCACAGCGGCGAAAATGCGTCCAAGGTAAACTCTCAACATAACAAGTTGTGCGCGGTGGGGTCAAGCAGCGCAGAGATATAATGATGCAGCGCCAAGCGGGTCGCGGGCGCAGCGGAATTTTTACCAGGGGCCTTGGATTTTTTACCCGCCGCGAAACGAGAAGAGCGTTTGTTTTCAGTGAGTTAAGTTTGGTTCACGGCGTGCGACATAAGACTGCGTCAGAGGGAAGGAAAGCCGAGGATCCCTTTAGGGGATTGAGGGCTGGGCCGGCTTCCTTCCCTCGACCCTCTCCGCCGACCTCATATTTTCTATGACCCCTTCTCGGCGGGGTGTATTTCATCGCTTTTCGCCTGTTGTTCGTAGGATTTCCAACATTAATTTCCATTCGCCATCATTGGCGCGTCCGCGCGCGTAAGCTCTATTTGCCTGTTCGCCGAGCGCGGCACCCGCCGCAACTTCGACAGCTCCGGACGCTTCCGCGAACGTCTGCATCGCCGTCATGCCCGCGCATTCAGGACGCAAAAATTCCCCTCGACTCCTGCAAGTGATTGATTACAAGACACCTATTTTCCTTGACATATAATTGCAAATAGCTATATGGTGTTTGCATATTGCAATATGACTCTGGGCGAGAAAATCCGGCACCTGCGAGTGGTCGAAGGCAACCTGCGCGGCATCGGTCGCCCCTTGACCCAGGCCGAAGTGGTCCGGGAGATGAAGCGCGAGCTGCGCAAAACGATCAGCCAATCATATTTATCGCAAATCGAAAGCGGCGCGCGCCCGCACATGACGCATAACACGCGCGAATTGCTGGCGCGGTTTTTTAAAGTGCATCCGGGCTTCCTGATTGACGACGCCGAGGGATTTCAGACCAACCTCGGGTCTGAGCTGCGTATCGAGGACGCCAAGATGGATTCGTGGCTGTACGCGGCGGCCGATAATTTTCCCGGCGATCCGGATCTGAGCCGCTCGCTACTCGCGATTGCGGATTTTTCGGACACGCGAAAAGCGTTGTTGCTCTTGGGCGAGATTTTGCAAGTTCCCGGTTTGGTGGATCACCTTTACGACGTGCTGCGGAGCGGAAAGCATGATCCCGCAGTGACGTGAATCTGGCAGCGCCAGGGAGGTACGTCCATGACGTTCGCGGATTTTTACTTGATCTGCTTCGTGGTGGGCTTCGCGTTGAGCTTGCTGTCGTTCGTTTTCAGCGGATTGCACTGGCACGTCCCGGTGAAGTGGCATTTTCCGCACGGCATAACGCATCACGTCGGTGCGCTCGGCGCGAAGGGCGCTGCGTCCGCGCCGCATGCGGGTCACGCGGGTTCGACGTCACACGGCGCGGGCGCCTGGCTGAATCCTCCGGTGATGTTTGCGTTTCTGGCCTGGTTCGGCGGCACCGGGTACTTGCTCACGGAGTATTACCGCATCTGGTTTTTGCTGGGCCTGGCGGCTGCCATTTTCGCAGGCGTGCTGGGTGCGGCGATCGTTTCGTGGTTCCTGATCAAGGTTCTCTTGCCGCACGAAACGATTTTGCAGGACGCCGACTACGAATTGGTCGGCACGGTGGCGCGGGTGAATAGCCCGATTCGTCCCGGTGGCACGGGCGAAATCGTTTTTTCGCAGGCCGGAGTGCGGCGCTGCGCGGGCGCCCGACGGGATGACGGCCAGGCGCTGGAGAAGGGCCGGGAAGTAGTGATCGCGCGCGTGGAGAGAGGCATCGCGTACGTGGCGCCGTGGGAGGAATGGTCGAAGTAGCAAAGTTCGACGGCAAGTGAGTTCGAGCTGGAATTGGAAGCAATGGACGAAACTTCAAAAGGAGAACGACCGTGCAAGCAGTGACCGGTGTATGGGTAATCGTGGGACTCATGGTACTGGTGCTGATATTCCTGATGGCGATGTTCGCCTCGATGTTTCGCAAGGCAGGACCGCATGAGGCGCTGATCGTCTACGGATTCCGCGGCACGCGCATTGTGAAGGGTGGCGGCACCATCATTTTCCCGATGGTGGAAAGCTGCAAAGAGCTATCACTCGAGCTGATGTCGTTCGACGTGGCTCCGCAGCAGGATCTCTACACCATGCAGGGCGTCGCTGTGACCGTGGAAGCGGTGGCGCAAATTAAGGTGAAGTCCGATCCGGAATCCATCCGCACCGCGGCGGAACAATTTTTGACCAAGACGCCGGCTCTGCGCGAAGGGTTGATCCGCCTGGTGATGGAAGGCCATCTCCGCGGAATCATCGGGCAATTGACGGTGGAACAGATCGTGAAAGAGCCGGAAATGGTGGGCGACCGGATGCGCGCCACGTGCGCGGACGATATGAATAAGATGGGGCTGGAAGTGATTTCGTTCACGATCAAGGAAGTCCGCGACAAGAACGAGTACATCACCAACATGGGGCGTCCGGACGTGGCGCGAATCCGGCGTGATGCCGACGTGGCCGCCGCAGAAGCGGATCGCGATACAGCGATCAAGCGGGCGGAAGCGACTCGCGCGTCGGCCGTTGCCAAAGCACAAGCCGATCAAGAGCGCGTGGCCGCGGAAACTTCCTCGATGGCCAAGCAAGCGGAGGCGCAGCGCGACCTGGAAGTGAAAAAGGCCGCGTACCTGGAAGCGACCAAGCGAGCGCAGGCGCAAGCAGACAAGGCGTATGAAATCGAAACGAACAAGATGCAGCAGCAAGTAGTGGTGGAAGCGGTTCGCGTGCAGCAGGTGGAGCGCGAGAACCAGATCAAAGTGCAGGAAGCGGAAATCGAGCGTCACGAGAAGGAATTGATTTCCACCGTGTTGAAGCAGGCGGAAATCGAACGGCAGCGCATCGAAATGCTCGCGAACGCCGAGAAGTCCAAGAGAATTGCGGAAGCGGAAGGCCTGGCGTCCGCGATTCGCGCGCAGGGAGAAGCGGAAGCGGAGATCGTCCTGAAGAAGGGCGAGGCTGAAGCGAAAGCCATGAACGTGAAGGCGGAAGCGTATCAGGAGTACAACCAGGCGGCGATCGTGGATCGGCTGTTCACCAACATGCCGGAAATCGTAAGGGCCATCGCGTCGCCGCTGGGGAATGTGGACAAGATAACGATCGTTTCGACAGGCAACGGAGATGCCGCCGGGGCCTACAAGTTGACCGGCGACATCACCAAAATCGCGGCGCAGATTCCGGCGCTCTTCGAGGCGCTCTCGGGCATGCAAATGTCCGAGCTGCTCTCGAAGGTTCGGAATATCGGTGACGCCGCGCCCAAGCCGACAATCTCGGGAGTGGCGGGACCGTCCGGGGATGTGCGCTAAAGATTCAAACGCGTCGCTCGCTCGCGAGGGGGGGCGCCGCGAATGTGGTTCCCAGAGAATCTGGAAAGGAGCAAAGCAATGCCATTACTGGAACGCGTGAGCACTTTGATTCGAGCGAACCTGAACGACCTGGTGGATCGCGCCGAGGATCCCGGGAAGATGATCAAGCAAGTGATTCTGGACATGGAGAATCAATATTTGCAGGTGAAAACGCAGGTGGCGATTGCGATCGCCGATCTGCACATGCTGGAGAAAAAGAAAAAGGAAAACGAAGCGGCGAGCGCCGACTGGCTGCACAAGGCCGAAAAAGCCGTGGACAAGCAGCAGGACGATATGGCGCGCCTCGCGCTCGAGCGCTATCACAGCTTCCAGCAGATGACTCCCGGGTACGAAGAGCAGCTGAACGATCAGCGCACGCAGGTGGAAGGGCTGAAAACGGCGCTGCAGAAGCTGGAACAAAAGCTGGTGGAAGCGAAGTCGAAGCGAGACATGTTGATCGCGCGCCACCGGCGTTCGCTCGTTGCCAGCCGCGCGAATCGCGCGGAGGCTGCGATGTCCGATCCCGCGAAGATTTCGACGTTCGGCCGCATGGAGGAAAGAGTGCACCACGCCGAGGCAGTGGCGAGCGCCGAGAAGGAGCTTGCCGGCGAAGATGTGACCGAGCGCTTCGACCGTATGGAAAAGAATGAAGAGGTCGAGCGGCTCTTGGCGCATCTGAAAGAACGCCGGGCGCTCAACCCGTAGGCTGCGGCAGTTGATCGGCAATAAGAACGTGTGGCAATCGCGATGACGAGAGAGGCGCGCGAACCTACGCGCCTCAGCCCGCCCCAACCTTTCAATCTCAATCCGTGCCCTGCGAAGCCAGCGCTGCCGCTTGACGCGATCTCGTGCGCAGCCTAGACTCTGGCCCCACGTCTTGCGATACAGAGACACGCGATTGGTGAGAGGAGCTGCATGACCAGGGAATTAGAAGGCAAAGTTGCGCTGATAACCGGCGGCACGTCCGGGATCGGTCGTGATACCGCGATACTTTTTGCGAAAGCCGGCGCAAAAGTGGTGATTGCAGGGCGTCGGGAGGCGGAAGGGAACGAGACTGCTGACCAGGTGCGCGCAGCGGGTGGCGAAGCGCTGTTTGTCAAAACGGATGTCTCGAAAGCGGCGGAAGTCGAAAACCTCGTGAAGAAAACCGTGGAGAAATTCGGCCGGCTCGACGTGGCATTCAACAATGCTGGGATTGAGGGCAAGTGGGTGCCGATCATCAGCCAGACGGAGGAGGATTGGGATCGCACGATTGACATCAATCTGAAGGGTGTATGGCTGTGCTTGAAGTACGAAATCCGGCAGATGCTGAAGCAGGGTGGCGGCGGAGCGATCGTCAACATGTCTTCGATCGGCGGATTGATGGGCGGAGCTGGATCGGCGACTTATAACGCGAGCAAGCACGGTGTGATCGGCCTGACAAAGTCTGCCGCGCTTGAAAACGCGAAGAATTGCATTCGCGTCAACGCGATATGCCCCGCGGTGATCGAAACGGCGATGGGCGAGCGGCTTTTTGGCGCGCCGGACGTGCAGAAGTACGCGATCGGCCTTCATCCCCTGGGCCGTTTTGGAAAACCGATGGAAATTGCGGAAGCCGTCTTGTGGATGTGTTCGGAGCGCGCCTCATTTATGACGGGCCAGCCGTTGGTTTTGGACGGCGGCTTCCTCGCCGGGCCCAATCCGCCGGGGTAACCGCGCGTCGTTGATCGTTTGCTCAAACGGAACGGGAGCGAACCCGCTCCCCGCGGGTTACTGGTACGTGCGTGTTAGAATTGACGCCAAGAAATCGCGGGTCGCGTGACAGAAGTTCTTCGGGTGTGCGGAGGTAAGAGTTTTTCATGGTCAGCGTTCAAAAAATCACTTTCGGCGGCGAAACTTTGCAGGATCCCTACCCGATGTATGCCCGGATGCACGAGGGAGGGCCGCTGCATTTGTTGGATGTGGACGGCCAATGGGGCGCGTGGGCAATTTTCAGCCATGCCGAATGTTCGTCTGTCGCGAAAGATCCTCGGCTTTCCGCGAAACGCGCGCAGCAGATGTTGGCGCTGCTGCCGCCCAGCAGCCAGCCCGAATTCAAAGAATTGGCGCGGATGCTGAATTTGTGGCTGATTTTTATGGACGCTCCGGAGCACACGCGTCTGCGCAAACTGCTGAATAAAGGATTTGCGCCGGCGGCGGTGGATGGCTTGCGTCCGCAGGTCGAAGCGATCGTGGATCGCATGCTCACGCCGCTGCAGCGCGGCTCCGCAGTCGACCTCATGCAGGTGTTTGCGAATCCGATGCCGGTGCGCATCATTTCGGAAATGCTGGGAGTGCCGGAGGAGCTGCACGATACGTTCGTCAATTGGTCGCGCGCGATCGCGGCGTTTCGCGGCAATCCGGAGCGCAGCGTGGAGCAGGCGCGCGCGGCGCAGGATGCGCTGATCGCGATGACCGATTATTTCCGCACGGCTGTGGCCGAACGCCGACGCAATAAAGGCAATGACCTGATCAGTTTGCTGATAGACATTGAAGAAGACGGCGAAGTGCTGACCGAAGAAGAACTCTACGCGCAATGTATCGCGCTGCTTTTCGCCGGACATGAAACCACGCGAAATCTGATCGGCAATGGAATGTACACGCTGCTGAAGCATCCGGAAGAGACTGCGGAATTGCGCGAAAAACCGGAGCTGATCCGCTCGGCGGTGGAAGAAATTCTGCGCTTTGAAAGCCCGGTGCAATTCACGGCTCGCGTGCTAAAGGAAGACATCGAGGTTTGCGGTCAGCGGATACCGAAGAGATGGTCAATTCTCTGCATGCTGGGGGCGGCGAACCGGGATCCGAAACAATTCAAAGAGCCCAATCAGTTCAACCTGAAGCGGCTGAACAACCAGCACCTGGCGTTCAGCGCTGGGCCGCATTTTTGTATTGGCAATCAGCTCGCGCGGTTGGAGGGGCAGATTGCGCTGCTGAATCTTGTGCAGCGGTTTCCCCAGATGAAGCTTGCCGGTCCGGCGCCCGAGTGGGCTCCCACGTTTGGATTCCGGGGACTCAAGAGCCTTTCGGTGACTTTGTAGTTGCTGGCCTTTGTTTTCGCAACGTCGCGGAATCAAGAACCGGCGGGTAAACGCTGCCAGACCAGTTCGATGGTTTGGATTTTTCCGTTTACCGGCATGGGCGGCGTGGTCAACGTGATGCGATCGCCTTCGAATTTGATGTTGCGCGGCAAGTCTCGATTTACGTAGTTCTGAATCGAAGAAATTTCCACGTGGTGAGTTACTTTGTCGTCGCTGAGCGTGTATCGTCCGGCGTAAGCGAGAAAAGTGTTGAACGCTTCCGCCTGTTCTTCCTGCGGCGAGCGCGTGCCGCCGCCGAAAGAGAGCGGCTTGCGGCCGCCGTAGCTGATTAGCGACGTCATTCTGCCATCCGCGCCGTAGGTAAGGAAGCCCGACGGGTTCACACCGTAAGGGGCTTCAATGCGCTCCCCCGTGGACAGTGTGCTGGAGGCGGACAGCAGCTTCCAGGCGCCCACAAGTTTGTCATTCGTCATTTGTGCTTAAGCTCCCGTATCTCAGAAAATCAAGAGTAGCCGGGAATTCGCGAAACCGCCAACAGAAGAATTATGGGCAGCGAACGCGCTGGGCGATGGATTGCAGGTCGAGATTTGGCACGATGGATCGTTGCCGTGGCGCAGCTGACCATTGCAGAGCTCGATGGATCGCACGGCAGGAGAAATCCAAGCGATACAAAAATGCGTCGCAGGATTATTCGTGTTCGCGTTTACAATTGAAGCACGGCTGGGGCGTGGTCCAATTGGTAGGACACCTCACTGTTAATGAGGACGGTGTTGGTTCGAGTCCAACCGCCCCAGCCACTTCGTTTTCCTGATCCGCGCCGCCGACCGATGATTTTTCCTGCTTAGCGGACTTCCGGCGAATCTTCCGTTTGGTGATCGCTGATTTGATATCGCAGGAAGGCGTGTATGGCCTGCAATGCTTCCGGCTCGGTGGTGGTGATGCGGACTCTGGCGCCGCGTTCGATTTCTTCGTAGTGGTAGGTGGTCTGGCCGGGGTGTGATTTCATCACGGCTGTTCCCGGTGGATTTTCTCCGTGAATGAAGGCGGGGACGTCGAAGTCTCCCGCGGAAAACATTTTGGCGATGTGCTGCAGGTGCTGGCGAATCGCGTCACGCGTCGCGGTATCCGACGCCGTGTTGGCAGTGACCTCGATTGCGCCGCCGTCCTTATAGAGCAGGAAATGGTGCGTGGTGGTTTCGTGCGAGAAGCCCATCGCCTGGTCGCCGCGCGTCATCATTTCGCAGTGATGTTCCGAGGTCTTGTCCTGCGCGGAATTCTGGTTCTGTCCAGGCACGATAATTGGGACCACCGCTAGCGCCAGAATGGCCATCCTGATTGCCATCGGTATCACCTCCGCAGTTTCCGTCGCCGAATGTTGCGTGCAATGTTTCTGCGTGTTCGCGCGTTTCCGTCGGGCAAGGTCTCCAGCAGACGCGCGGGCCGACCTTTCGGCAATTTCGCGACACGTGCGTTCCAATCGCGGATGATGCGCGCCATATCGCGACGCAAGCCGCGCAGTTCGCGCAACTCCGCATCCAATTCCGCGAGCTTGCTGCGCGCGAGCATTGCCACGCGAGCGCACGGCGCGCCGCCCTTGTCGCGCTCCTTGAGGATGTCGCGCAATTCAGGGAGCGAAAACCCCAGCGCCAGAGCGCGCTGTATCAGCATCACGCGTTGCAGCGATTGCGCGGGATATTCGCGGTAGCCCCCCTGCGTGCGCGGCGGCGGAGCGAGCAATCCGAGGCGCTCGTAGTGCCGCAGCGTGTCAACGCTAATGTGCGCCTGCCGAGCAAGTATTCCAGAACGCATTCGGACCTCCGACGCATTACACGCCGACGATTGCGATTATCAACCCCCGAACCGACTCGAGGGTCAAGCGGAATTATCGGAGGAAAGCGCGAGACGACCAGTACAGGAAAGGGACCAAGAGTTTAGCGCGGGCCGCGCCATGCTCGCACGCAGTGTGAATTCTTAGCGCGGACCCGCGAAAGGGTGATTAATCTTTGATCGTCGGATATCCGGCGGCGGTCCATTCGCGCCAGCCGCCGTCCATCGAGATCACGTTGGTGTAGCCCATTTTTTGGAGGTTTTCGGCGGCGAGGGCGGAGCGGAATCCGCCGCCGCAATAGAGCACGAGCGAAGTGCCTTTATCGGGGATGGTCTTCTCGATGTCGCGCTCGATGATGCCTTTGCCGAGGTGCACGGCGTTGGGAATGTGTCCCCGGGCCCATTCGCTTTCCTCGCGAGTATCGACCATGACGATAGGTTCGCCGGCGTCGAGCCTTTTCTTGGTGGCCTGGACGTCTTCTTCCTTGACGCGCTTTTTTGCTTCCGCGACCAGGCGGAGGAAACCTTCAGGATGATTTGGCACGATTCCACCCTCATGCTTGATTTACGGAAAAAACATAACACAGTGGACACGGAGAAGGACAGGGAGCACGGAAAACTGAACCGCAGAGACGCAGAGGACGCAGAGAAAATCGGGAGGCGGAGAGGCACGGAGCCGGGGAGACGCCCGCTTACCGGCAGGCAGGCTGGCCGGCGCTGCCGTGCGGCGCTTATTTCATGTCGCGCCAGTTGTGGCCTCCTTTGGTTTCGGCGACCACCGGGACTTTCAGTTTGTGAACGCCTTCCATCACTTCTTTTACCAGCTTGGTGAGGCGCGGAATTTCCTTTTCGGGGCCTTCGAAGAGCAATTCGTCGTGGACCTGCAGGATCATCTGCGATTTGAATTTTTCTTCGGGCAGGCGGCGGTCGAGTTCGATCATAGCGAGCTTGATCAGGTCGGCGGCGGCGCCTTGCATCGGCGTATTCATCGCGGTGCGTTCGGCGAAATTGCGCATGTTGGGCTGCGGCGAATTGATTTCCGGGATTTGGCGGATGCGCCCAAACATAGTTTTGGTAACGCCGGTCTTGCGCGTCTCGGCGATCTGACGGTCCAGAAATTCTTTCACGCCGCGATAGCGCTCGAAATACTTGGCGATGAATTTGGCGGCTTCTTTCTGATCAACGTCGAGCTGCTGCGCGAGGCCGAACGCCGAAAGGCCGTAAATCACGCCGAAATTGATGACTTTCGCGACGCGGCGATGCTCGCGCGTCTGCGCGAAGGGCGCCACGTCAAACACTTCCTGCGCGGTGCGCGAGTGGATGTCCTCTCCGCGCCGGAATGCTTCTGTCAGCACAGGATCCTCGGAAAGATGCGCGAGAATTCGCAGTTCGATCTGCGAATAATCGGCGGAAAGCAATACACAGCCCGGCGACGCGACGAATGCGGCGCGAATTTCGCGGCCGAGTTCGGTGCGTATCGGAATATTCTGCAGATTCGGATTCGAGGAGCTTAGCCGGCCGGTGACGGCGCCGGTCTGCGAGAAACGCGTGTGCAGGCGGCCGGAAACCGGATGAATCAGCCGCGGCAGCACGTCGGAGTAAGTGGATTTGAGCTTCGACAGCTCGCGGTACTCGATAATTTTCTTCGGCAGTTCGTGCACCAGCGCGAGTTCTTCCAGCACGTCGGCGGCGGTAGAGCGCGCCTTGGCGCGGCTGCGGCGCGGAGGTTGCAGCGCCAGGCGATCGAAGAGAACTTCCGCGAGTTGCTGCGGCGAATTGATGTTGAATTCGAATCCGGCGATGCCGTAGATGCTTTTTTCGAGCTTGCCGAGTTCCTCGAGCGTTTTTGCGGAGATGCGGTCGAGCTCCACCGGGTCCACGCGAACGCCGGCGGCTTCCATGCGTGCGAGAACGGCCGAGAGCGGCAGATCAATCTTCTCGTAAAGTTCGAGCAGCCCTTGATTTTCCACTTCGGCGCGAAGAATCGGCGCGAGGCGCAGCAAGAAATCGGCGCGTTCGCCGGGCGCGCCGGAAAGCGTGCGATTCAGATGCCGTAAGACAACTTCGGCGAATTCGTGGTTTGCGGTGGTGGGCCGCAGCAAAAAGGAATAGAGCATCGTCGCGTGGCGGATTCCCGCGACGCCTACGCACGTCGCTCCGCGATCAGCGGCCGAATCGGATGTGGTCAGCAGTTGAAACAGCTTCGGATCGTGCACGATTTTCGGACTCTTCGGATCGGCCAGCCAATCTTTCATCGCGGCGAGGCTTTTATCTTCCGCATCATTGGCAGCGATGCGCGCCTGCCCGGGCTTCGTGGAAATTTCCACGCCAACAACGCGGGTGCCGAAGCCTTCTTCGTCGGAATCCTGCGCGTCCAACGCGAGCCACGCGGCGGCTTCGTGGCCGCGCGGAATTTCGTGCAGGTGTTTCTGCAGCGCGGATGGCATTTCGAGCGGTGCGTAATCGGTCTTCTGCGCATCGGCGAGCGGCGCGAGTTCGCGCAGCAGGGAAGTGAAACCGAGTTCGGCATACAGCTCGCGAAGCGCCGCGGAATCCGGCTCGCCCATTTTCAGCGCGGGCAAATCCAGCGGAACCGGCGCATCGGTGGGGATGGTCGCCAGCTGTTTGCTCAGCATCACGAACTTGCCGCAATTCTCCAGCGCTTCGCGATAGCTCGACGCGCTTCACTTCACTCGCGCGCTTTCAGAGCTTCTTCCGCGCTGCCGAATTGTTGGATTAATTGCCGCGCGCCCACTTCGCCGATGCCGGCTTTGCGGCGCTCGCCGGGCGCGGGTTTGTCACTGGGATCGCGCGCGCCGGGAATATTGTCAATGGAGTCGCCCATCAGGGCCATCACGTCCGCCACTTGCGCCGGCGGAACGCCCATGAGCTCTTCCACTTTTTTCTCGTCCACCAGCAGATCGCCCTTGGCGGGATTCAGCACCGTCACATTCTTATTTACGAGCTGCAACAGGTCCTTGTCGCTGGTGACGATAAAAATTTCGAGGTCCTTTTTCGATGCGAGCCGCGAAAGCGTGCCGATCACGTCGTCGGCTTCGTAACCGGGATATTCCAGGATCGGCAGCCGCATCGCTTCGCAGTAGCGGCGCACAAAGGGCAACTGAATCGCAAGATCGTCCGGCATCGGCGGCCGTTGCGCTTTGTAATCGGCGAAAAGCTTGTCGCGAAAAGTGGGCGCGGCGACGTCAAAGACCACGGCCACGTAATCCGGGAGGCGGTCCTTATTGGTGAGCAAGCGGCGCATCATCGTCGCGAATAAATATGGAACCTTCGTGGGGATGCCGGTGGAGGTCTGCAGGCGGTCCATTGGCGCGAAATAGGCGCGAAAGATGTAGCCCATCGCGTCGACCAGGAACAATCGTTTTCGTGTCGTGGGAGCCATGCTGGTTTGTCGGGCGTGTACAACCCAAAAAGAAAGTATAGCAGACGCGGAAGCCCGGTCTACCGAGGGGTAATCGCGACTGCACAGGCGCTTGCCCCGGCGCTAGGCGAGCAAGCAGGCTGCCGCTAGACTAATTCTAACCAGGGGTCTTAACAGGAGGCTTTTACCGCCATGAAAGAAAAACTTCTGCTGGTGTGTTCGTTATTGCTGCTGTCCCCGAAGCCCGGTTCGAGCCAAAGCACACTGAAGTCGGCGACGTATCGCTTCGAGGATCTGACCTCGCAGAAGCAGGAGAACGCCACGTTTCGGCCGATCCTGGATGGATTGACGCGCAGCGGAATGCGGGTGGATGTGCACGAAGTTTTCCTCCTGCCGGGCAGCTCGCCGCATCACGCGCACCGCCATCAGCAGGAAGAGCTGTTCCTGATCAGCGAAGGCGAAG
This sequence comes from uncultured Acidobacteriota bacterium, assembly GCA_963740695.1. Taxonomy (GTDB): domain Bacteria; phylum Acidobacteriota; class Terriglobia; order Acidiferrales; family UBA7541; genus Palsa-295. The sequence continues at coordinate 504,524 of CAVUFU010000007.1, read as the reverse complement.
TGGAAGTGACCATCAACGGCAAGGCCACCAAACTCGGCCCCGGCTCGGTTGCCTATGCCGCTTCCGAAGACGAGCACCAGATTCAAAACGTTGGAACTCGCCCCGCGCAGTATTTCGAAGTGATTCTCGACGCCAAAGGCCCAACGCAACATCAGGATCCCGCCCCGCACTAAGCCCCTCGCCTGAAGCGGAAAGTCCACAGCGTGTATTTCATCCGGCATGCTAGTCTTATGCCACGGCATCACCTCGCAATTCTCACCATCAGCCGGACGCCGGGCAGCGCCGTCGGGGAAACTTGCGAGCCGGGAACTATTTGAAAGCATCCGATGAACAGTAAAGGGCGGGGTACATCCGTGTTTCGAGGCATTGTGAACATCCGGGCGCTCGCCGCGTGCGTTCTGTTGATCCCGGCGGCGGGAGCGCTCAGCGCGCGGCCCAACGACGATTCTTCACGCTACGTCGTGAAGACCGACAGCCTGATCGAATTCCGCGCCAGCGCCACGTTTACGAAAGTGGTCGGCGTTTTTCACGCCTGGGAAGCCGATTTGAAAATGCCGGGCGATCAATTCACGGACGCAGCTCTGGTGCTGGAGATTGACGCAGACAGCGTGGCCACCGGCAGCGGCGCAAAAGACAAAGAAATCAAGGGTAAAAACTTTTTCGCGGTGAAAGAACATCCGCAAATTCGCTTCGCATCGAAGAAGGTCACCGCCGACGGCGAATCCGTGAAGTTCCACATGGAAGGAGAGCTGACGGTGCGCGGAATTACGCAGCCTGTTTCCGTGGCGATCGTCGTGCGTCCCGAGGATGAGGGCCACCAGCGGATTGACGGCCAGTTTTCCTTCAACCGGCGGGAATTCGGGATGGTCCACAACGTGCCGTTCAACAAGGTTGGCAACACCGTCGAAGTTCACTTTCAATTGGAAGTGCAGAATACGGCTGTCGTGGCGCAAAACGTAAACTGACGGGCGGATGCGCGACGCCCGGAATCGACGCTCCCCACGCGTAGCAGCTTATCTCTGCAATTGAATTTTCCGCTTTTCGCAAGTCTCCCTTGACTCTGTATCCGCTTGCGGCTTATAGCTATAGCAGCGTTTATACGGTCGGGGTGATGGGGCGGGGGACGTTCGCAAAAGCTATCGCCGTTATTCGCGGATTCGATGGGACATGCCTGCCGGTTGCGTCGTATAAGTTTTCATCAGGGGGAAAGACATGAATAGCCTTTGCAAGTGGGGTGTCACTGTTGCGGTCGTGTGCGCTGTTCTGCTAGCGCTGCTTGGAGCGGCGCCTTCTTACGCGCAGACGTTTCGCGGCTCGATTCTGGGGACGGTGACGGACACCAGCGGCGCAGCGGTAGTCGGGGCCACCGTGACCATTCATAACGTCGCGACCGGCATTGACCGCATCACCCAGACCAACGTGGACGGCAGCTACCTCGTGCCCGAATTGCAGATCGGCAGCTACGACGTCACCGTGGAGATGAACGGATTCCAGAAAGCCGTAACCAAGGGCGTGGTGGTGGACGTCGCCTCCGAAAAGCGCATTGACGCCATACTGAAACCCGGCCAGGTGAACCAGCAAATCGTCGTCGAGGGCGAAGACTTGCCGCAGGTGGATGCCACCAACGATACGCTCGGCGGCACCCTCACTCAGAACACCGTGAAAGATTTGCCGGTCAATGGCCGCGACTATACGAAATTGATTTATCTGACGCCCGGCGTGGCGGGTTCGCCGGACCAGATTTCGGATTCTCCCGGCTCGTACGGCACATTTTCGATGAACGGCGCGCGCGGCCGGGCCAACAACTTCCTGCTTGACGGCACAGACATGAACGATGGCTACCGCAACGATCCGGCGATCAACGAAGCAGGCGTTTTCGGGACGCCGGCTACCATCCTGCCCATTGACGCGGTCAGCGAGCTGAAAGTGTTGTCGAATTATCAGGCGGAGTATGGGCGGAACGCGGGCGCCGTGATCAACATCGTGACCAAGAGCGGGCAAAACCAGATCCACGGCGATTTCTTCGAATATTTCCGCAACAACGCGCTGGACGCCCGAAATTATTTTGATCCCGTGGGCACGGCGCAGGCGCCTTTCCACAACAACCAGTACGGCGCTGCTCTGGGCGGCCCGATCATCAAGGACAAAACGTTTTACTATGTGGATTACGAAGGGCAGCAGGAGCGTGTAGGAACAGTCAGCGTGGCCAACGTTCCGAATCCTTCCTGCTTAGTCGCGTCGAACTCCGTCATCCAGGCGCTGCTGGCTCGCTATCCGAATAATGATCCGTGGCCGCTGCCGAATTTGGGTACTGGCACGGGTTGCGCGCCGGGATCGGCATCGGTGATCGCGCCTTCGTTCAACAAATTGACCAGCCTGATCGCCAAAGTGGATCACAACATCAATCAAAACAACATCATCACCGGCCGCTATTATTTTGGAGACAGCGTGCAGAGCTTTCCATTGGCACTGACGGGCGGAGGAGTATTGCCCGGATTTAACACTTACACTCCCACCCGCGTACAACTTGTCTCCATCTCCTACGTCAGCATTCTCTCGCCGACGAAAGTCAATGAAGCGCGCCTCGGCTGGAACCGCTTCGCGGAGGGTTTCTTTCCGCAGGACCAGAGTTTCCAACCCAGCACCGTCGGGCTTTGCGCGGCGACCACCACGGCCGACTGCACGGGGTCAAATTCCGCAAATCAGGGATTGCCAGTGATCACTGTCAGCGGATTGTCACAGCTGGGAGCCAACAAATCGACACCGCGGCACCGCGTGGATTCCAACTGGCAAGCGCTCGACAACTTTTCGTGGAAGGTTGGCAAGCACGACGTCAAGTTTGGGTACGAATATCGGCGGACGACGATTCAACAGTTCTTTGGTGAAAATTATCGTGGAAAGCTGGGCTTTAATAGTTTAGGCGACTTTCTATCCGGGACGGTTGACAGTGGTGGCCAATCGCTGGGCGACTCGATTCGGCACACCTACCAGAACAATCACGGTTTGTACGTTCAAGACACTTTCCAACTGAATCCACGATTAACGTTCGACTACGGGTTGCGTTGGGACTATTACGGCGTGGTCGGCGAAAAGGACAACCTGTTCACCAATATCACGTCTTTCGATACCGTAGGCCAGACTGTCACGTTGACCCAATTAGGCCAACCGGGATTGCATCAGGTTTACAAGCCCGACTACAAAAACTTTGCGCCACGCGCGAGCGTCGCTTGGGATCCGTTCGGCCGGGGCCGCACGATCATCCGCGCGGGCTGGGGTCTGTTTTTCGATTCCGTTTCTCAGGACGTATTCCTCGGCGAACTGCCGTACAACTGCAGCTTCTGTCCGGGCGTAGCCTATAACCCAGCCGGCCCCGCTCCGATTTCCTCGGTGCAGGCGGTGCTAGGACCGATCAGCCAGAACATCCCAGTTTTTCAGACGCCATCGAGCACGCCGAGCGGAAGCATCTTCGCAATTGACCGCAACCTGCCTACCCCGTACATGGAAAATTACAATCTCAACGTGCAGCAACAAATATCCAGCAAGGTGGTGTTGCAGGTTGGGTACGTCGGTTCGCAAGGCCATCGGCTCTTCCGCTATGTGGACTTGAACCAGCCGGACCAGACCGCCATCGATGCTTACGATATTTCTTACGGTGCCGCCAACACTTACAGCGTGCCAAATCCAAATTTTCCTCCGACACTACCACCAACCTTCACGGGTCCGTGCACGGCGGGAGGACCCGGTTGCATCAACTCGGGTCTCAACAATGCGGGTGTCCCCCGCGTCTACGGTAACAACCCGTATGGAGCTTTTTATATCAACCAACTGCAGGCGAACGCGCACTCCAATTACAACTCGCTGCAAACCAGCCTGCGCGTGAACGGATGGCACGGAGTAACTTCCATCGTCAACTATGTTTGGTCGCATTCACTTGACAACGCGAGCGACAGCTTTGATTTTGAGCCGAACGCGGCCCAACCGAACGACAGCACGAGGCCGAACCTGGAATATGGCAATTCGAATTTTGACATTCGCAATCGTTTCACCTGGATTTTTGCCTACGATTTGCCGCACATGGGCGGCAACTGGCAAAAATTGAAAAATGGTTGGGGTTTGAACAGCACTGTGTCGCTTCAAAGCGGCCAGCCGTTTCAGTTGAATTACAACTTTGAAGGTGACTTCAGTGGAAGCGGCGAAGCTTTCGACCGCCCGGACGTCGTCGGACCGATTCAATATAACTTTAACAATCCGTCCCAGTACTTGAATTTGAACGCGTTCGCGACCCCTTGCACTCCTCTGAGCGGGGCTCCCTTGGTGGCGTGGGAGGCGGCTGCGGCGAATCCAAATCTTTCGGCGGCTGTTAACGGTCCGGACCAGAACTGCGTTCCGGGCACACGCCACTTCGGAAACGAAGGGCGTGACGCGCTGCGTGGACCCACCTTTAAGCAGTGGGATTTTGCGATTTACAAGAACACGCAGATTACCGAATGGCTGGGAATGCAACTGCGCGCGGAATTTTTTAACATCTTGAACCACCCCAACTTTTCGAACCCGTTTCTGCCCGCTTTTATCGCTGATGCGGGGCAACAAGGTATCGGGACGAACGGTGTCAGCCAGGGCTTCTACCAACTCAGCGCGACCGGCGACGTCGGCATCGGCAATCCCTTCCTAGGGGGCGGCGGACCGCGGGGCATCCAACTCGCGGCGAAGTTTACCTTCTAGGGTCGGGTGGGCGACGAACCCAGTTCTTGACTAGCCCCGGAACGCATTGAGCGGCTTGGTCGCGCGGTGGTGCCGTGCGGCCGGCCCGCCTTCCACTTGTGGCCAGTCTCCCAAACGCGGCAGCGATTTGTTAGGCTGAAGTGTCTTTAGCAGCGGCTGGAGAAAGCGCGGCCCACGATTGCCTTGGCTCGGGTCGCGCGAAGAAAAAGCGAAGTATGCAGCGAAGCGTTCGCCCGCATCTGTGCGGTTATCGGTAAATCATTGCTTGTCACTGATTTGAAATATTTCCCCGACCGGATACGTATTCACTTATGGAGCGACGGAAGACCACCGGAGAGATGAGCGCCGCGGAATTAGCGGATGTGCTTACGCAGGTCCGGGCGGGCGACTCGGAAGCCTGGGGCGAATTGTACGGCCTGTACGCCCCGGCAATTTTCCGGTTCTGCCGCCGGGCGCTCCATACGCGCGAGGACGCGGAAGACGCCACCACCGAAATTTTCATGAAGGTCCAGCAAAAACTCGGAACGTACGATTCGACGCGGCCCTTCACCGCGTGGCTCTATAAAGTAGCCAGCAATCATTGCTGGGACCTGCTGCGGCGCCGCCGCATCCGTCAGGATCTGGAAACCGGCGACCTGGAAACGCTCCCGCTCGAACATCCCGATCCCAGCCAGCTCGAAAAATTGCAATTGGACCACGATAGCAAGCACGTGCGCGCCGGACTGGCCAAGCTTCCGGACCGCGCGCGCATGGCGCTGGTGCTGCGCTACTACTCGGAAATGAGTTACGACGAAATTGCGGATACGCTCGGCGTGCGCCGCGCGTTCGTGGGCGTGCTGCTGCTGCGCGCGCGCCATCAATTGCGCGACGTGCTGGCGGAAAGCGAAGGCGGCGGCGCTGGAATGCGCGGAGCCACCGCTGGGGGAAGGCCATGAATCACTTCGACGAAATGACGGGGCTACTCTACCTCGAAGGGCAGCTCGATCGCGATCATGCCGAACAGATTCGCGCGCATTCCGCATCGTGCGCCGAATGCCGCGGTCTTTTGCGCGCGCTGCAAACCGAAAGCGTATGGCTGCGCCAATCGCTGGAAGCCGATGAGGAACCGGTTCCTGCGCGGCTGATGCACGCGCCTCGGCACGGCGGCGCGCCTTGGGGATGGCTCTCCGCGCTCGGCTTGAGCGCTGGCGGCGCTTATACGTTGTGGAGCGGATTCATCGAGCCGTGGCGCACGCAAGCTGCTCAAGCCGGCTTTACGCAGGGAAATCTTCTGACGATGCTTTTTTTCAGCGGTGCTTTCTGGAAAGGATGGGACGCGATGCGTAGCTTAACCGAATTTCTGGCCATGGCCACTTTGGGATTGATCGTGATGTGGCTGCTGCGCCGTCGCCTGCGGCGCATGGTGACGGTCGCCTTCGTGATGGGCGCAATCGCCGGCGCGCTGGTCCTTTCTCCCTCCGCCGGAGCCGCGGACTTGAGGCACGGCGACCCCAACTTCACTCTGGCTTCCGGAGAAACGGTGCACACCGATTTGATCGTCTCCGCGGATTCCACGCGGATTGACGGCGACGTGGACGGCGACCTGATTGCCTTCTCGCGCAGCGTCACCGTGAACGGCCACATCAAGGGCGACATTATTGCCTTCAGCCAGGAATTGCGCGTCAACGGCCCCGTGGATGGCAACGTGCGCGCTTTCGTGCAAATGCTGCAACTCGATAGCACCGTCGGCCGCAACGTGATGGCCTGGGCCGGCGACGTGAATCTGGATCAAAATGCAAAAGTGGATGGCACGATGACGCTCGGCGCCGGCCACGCGGAATTGCGCGGTGCGCTCACCGGCGATCTGCTGGCGTTCCTCGGAGACCTGGACATCAACGGTGCGCTCGGCAGCAACGCGAGGATTCGCGCCGGACATCTGACCATCGGACCGAACGCCGTCATCGCCGGCCAGACGACCGCGCAGCTGCGCCAGGCGCCCGACGTCTCATCGTCGGCAAAACTGGGAAGCAAGCTCAACTGGACCATCACCAAGCGCGATTATGGGCCGAATTATTCTTCCGGCCATTTCTACGTGCATCAGTGCCTGAAGTGGGGCGCGAGTTTCTTGTTTGGGCTGGTGCTGCTGTTCCTGATGCCCATGTTCTTTTTTGACGCGGTCAGCTCGTGCAACAAGACTGCGCCGGCCATCGGTTTCGGCGTGCTGTTCTTGTTTGCGATTCCGATCGCCGCGCTCATCGCGTGCATCACGGTGGTGGGGTTGGGAGTCGGAATTACCTCGTTCATGCTGTGGTTGATCACCATCTACGCCGCGCAAGTGTTTGTCGGCGCGTGGCTGGGAGAAAAAATTCTCGGAGCAGGAACCGGGGCGGGCGCGGCGCTCGGGCGTCTTGCTCTCGGACTGCTGATTTTGCGCGCGCTGGGAATGTTGCCGCACCTGGGCGGGTGGATCTCATTCGGGGTAATCATCTGGGGTATGGGCGCGGTAGCGCTGGCGGTGTACAAACACCTGCGCCCGCAAATGGCGACGACCGCTGCAACAGTCTGACGCGCGTCCGACGAGTACCGCCGGCGTCCCGCCGGCTCTTAGGGTTTTGTAGCGGCGGTCTTGCGACCGCCATCGGTGTTGCCGCTAGATCGATGGCGCACTGAAGTGCGCCGCTACAAAGGCGAATCGGAACGGCTGCAGCAACCGTTCCTCTCGAATTAGCTGCGCCCGCGCTACGATACGACCCCTAGCCGCTTTCCGACCCGCTCGATCGTTTCCGCCGCACGTTCCAAATCAGCGCGCTTGTGCGTGGCTGTGACGATGGTCCGCAAACGCGCCTTGCCTTCCGGCACCGTGGGAAACCCGATGGCCCCGGCGAACACGCCTTCATCGAACAATTCGCGCGAAAATTGAAACGCCTTCGCCGCATCGCCCACCATGATGGGCGTAATCGGCGTCTCGCTCTTGCCGGTATTGAATCCCAGCTTCTTCAGCCGGCGTTTGAAGAACTTGGTGTTCGACCACAGCTTCTTGATCAGCTTGTCGCCGCTCTCGGAATCCAGCAATTCAAACGCAGCCTGGCACGTGGCCGTCACTGACGGCGGCTCCGACGTAGAAAAAAGGAAGGGCCGCGCGCGCTGGTGCAGAAAATCAATCAAGTCGCGTGAACCGCAAACGTAGCCGCCCACCGAGCCGATGGCCTTGCTCAGCGTGCCCACCTGAATGTCCACGCGGCCGTGGCAATTCAGATGGTCAACCGTCCCGCGTCCGCGGCTGCCCAGCACGCCGGAAGCGTGCGCGTCGTCCACCATCATGATGCAGCCATATTTTTCCGCCAGGTCGCAGAGCGCCGGAAGATTGGCGATGTCGCCGTCCATCGAAAAAACGCCGTCGCTGATAAGCAGCTTTTTGCCGTTCCAGTCCTTCGTTTCTTGCAACACGCGCTCGCAGTCGGCGGTGTCCTTGTGCTTGAAAACTTTGATCGTGGCGCGCGAAAGCCGGCAGCCGTCAATGATCGAAGCGTGATTCAATTCGTCGGAGATCACCAGATCGTCTTTGCCCAAAATCGCGGACACCGTGCCGGCATTGGCCGTGAATCCCGATTGGAAGACGACGCAAGCTTCCACTTTTTTGAAACGCGCGATCTGTTCTTCCAGATCCATGTGCATTTTCATGGTGCCGGCAATCGTGCGCACCGCTCCGGACCCGACGCCGAATTTTCGCGTAGCGTCAATCGCCGCACGGCGCAGCTTGGGATGCGTCGTCAGCCCCAGATAATTATTGGAGCTTAGATTGATGACTTCCTTGCCGTCAAAATTGGCGATGGGTTTCTGTTCGCCTTCCAGCACTTTCAGCTTGAAGTAGAGATGCTTGGCTTTCAGGTCTTCCAGTGCTTCGTGCAGGTATTGGAGCTGCGGACGAATTGCTTGTGGCGCGGTGGATGCCATGAGTCCTCCGAAGATTTAATTATGAGGGTTGGGGGCGAAACACCATTGTAGAACAGGGGACGGGCATTAGTGCAAGAAAGAGCGACATTTTGCAGGAACCTGAGGGAGCGGCGCGCCCGCCTAACGACTATTTCGGTGAGCCGTTCGGGTAGAACAGGACCTTGCCGGCCTGGCCGGATTCCAGCAGCGAAAACGCGTCGGTGAATTTTTCGAGCGGCAGACGTTCGTGGAAGAGCGGCTCGAGATTAAGCCGGTGATGCTTCAGAAGCTCCGTCATCTGCACCCAGGTTTCAAACATCTTGCGTCCGTAGATTCCCTGCACGGTCGCGCCTTTGAAAATCACGTCGTTCACCAGGTCGAACGTAACCGGATCCTTCGGAATGCCCAGCAACGAAGCGCGCCCGCCCTGGCGCAACATTTCAAACCCCTGGTGAATCGCAGCGGGATTGCCGCTCATTTCCAGCAACACGTCCGCGCCCGCGCCTTCCGTAGCTTCGCGCACGCGCGCCACGATATCGCCTTGCGCGGGGTCCAGCGCTTCGTCCGCGCCCATTTTTTTCGCCAGCTCGCGGCGATGCGGATTCACTTCCGTCGCGAAAATCATCGCCGCGCCGCAGGCGCGCGCCACGTTGATCGCCATCAGACCGATGGGCCCCGCGCCGGTGACCACCACGTTCTGCGCGGCAATTTCACCCGCGAGCACCGTGTGCACCGCATTTCCTAGCGGATCGAGAATCGCGGCGTAATGTTCCGGAATCGCCGGATCGATTTTCCAGATATTGCGAATCGGAATCAGGACGTATTCCGCGAAGCAGCCGTCAGCGTCAATCCCCAAAATTTTCACGTTCTGGCAAACGTGCGCCTGCCCCATGCGGCAGGGCCGGCAATGCCCGCAATTCACGTGCATTTCCGCGCTGACGAAATCGCCGGGCTTCACCGAGGTGACTTCCGAGCCGATTTTTTCCACATAACCGCAAAATTCGTGGCCAAACGTCATCGGCGGGTGAATGCGCGACGCGGACCAACGATCCCAGCCGTAAATGTGCAGATCGGTGCCGCAAATCGAAGCCGCGCGCACGCGCACCAGCACCTGCGTGGGACCTGGCGTGGGAATCGGAACGGATTCGAGCCGCGCGCCCCGTTCGGGGCGCATTTTGCGCAAAGCCTGCATCGTGGATGTCGGCATGGTATACAGACGGCCGGTCAGCAGGCCGCCAAATCTGCAAGTTTAGCATACGGCTAGAGGAAGCAAAAATCGGCAGCGCGCAGGCGTTCCTTCCGCTACAATCGCGGCGGTCATCGCGCGCCATACACAGGAGGAAGTTTGAGTTTTTCACAGCGCCTCGAAGAAATTCGTTCGGGATTCGAGCCGGCTTTCTGGGTGGCCAATGTCAGCGAGCTTTTCGAGCGCCTTTCGTATTACGCGGCCTTCGCGTCGCTGGCACGTTACTTGCATGAGACGCTGAATTTTCCCGTCGAGCAGGCCGGCAGCCTCACCGGACTTTTCGGCGGCCTGGTTTGGTTTCTCGCAGCCTTCGGCGGGACGCTCGCCGATCGTCTGGGTTTCCGGCGCTCACTCTCGCTCGCCTACCTGATTCTGAGTTGCTCCTACTTTCTGTTGGGCTCCCTAGGATCATCGTGGCTCGCGCCATTGCGCGCCGCCGTGCCGCTGATCGCGCTGGTGACCGTGGTGCTGATGCTGCCCGCGCTGGGCATCGCGCTGGTGAAGCCGTGCGTGGTCGGCACCACGGCTCGCGCGTCGAAAGAAAATGTCCGCTCGATCGGCTATTCGATCTACTACACGCTAGTGAATATCGGCGGCGCTGCGGGGCCGTACATGGCTTCCTATGTCCACCAGCACATGCGCGTGGAAAGCGTTTTTCGCGTCGCGGCGCTCAGTGTTTTCGCCATGTTTTTTGCGGTGCTGATCTTTTTCCGCGAGCCGCGCCGCTCAAACGAAGCGCAAGCCGCGAGCCTGGGAGCTGCTGCGCGCAATTTCCTCACCGTGCTCAGCAATCCGAAATTCATGCTGTTCCTGTTGGTCTTTTCCGGCTATTGGATCGTCTACTGGCAGGAATTCATCATCCTTCCGCTGTACGTCCACAATTACATCAACCCGCACACCGATACGGAGCTGATGCTGATCACCGGGCCGCTGGTGGTGATCTCGCTGCAGATGGTGGTTAGTTTCTTGACGCAAAAAATTCCCGCGTTTCGCGCGGTCACTATCGGCACGCTGATTTCCGCGCTGGCCTGGATCATTTTAATAATCCATCCGACGGTCCCCATGGTGATCCTGACGCTGGTGGTCGTATCGCTCGGCGAAATCACGCAATCGCCGCGCTACTACGAATATATTTCGCGCCTCGCTCCTCCCGGGCAGCAAGGAACTTACATGGGGTTTGCGTTTCTGCCCATTGGCATCGGCTCCCTGATTGGTGGCGCGTTCGGCGGCTGGCTGATCCATCACTTCGGCGAGGAATTGCACCAACCTCAGCGCATCTGGTGGGCAGTAACAGGCGTGGGCCTGGCGACGGCGTTGCTGTTGTGGATTTACGATCGCATTTTGAAGCCGGGGCGAAGCGCCGCAGAGTAAGTCTAATTCACCATGCGGCGCAAATTCTCTACTGCTTGACGCGCGAGGGCATAGCGCGGTTCGATCCGCAACGATTCCTTGAAGCATTCCCCCGCCCGCGTAAGCATTCCTTTTGCCGCGTACGCCCGGCCCAGATTGAAATGCGGAAAATGCCGCGGCTCGTAACGCGGCGCGGCAATCGCGCGTTCCAACCAGGGAATCGCTTCGTCGAATTTGCCAAGCTGAATTAAATACGAACCGATGTCGTTGTAGGGATTGCCGAAATCTGGATCCACTTCAATCGCGCGCTTGCACTCCGCAATCGCGTCGTCAATCTTTCCCTGAAAATGATAAGTCCAGCCAAGAAACGTGTGGGCCTCCGCGGTTGGAAAAACTTCTAGCGAACTTCTTGTAAAGCGCCACCGCACGGTCGTAGTCGCCCTCCATCTGCGTGCGGTAAGCCTCGCGCAGCAGATCCCAAGCTTGTTCTTGCCTATCGGGCATTTTCCGTTAGTTCCAATCCAAGGGTCCGAGCTCATGACTGCAACTACTAGATCGCGCTTGATCGCTCCTTGCGCCGCTCGGCAACGAACCGAACAACAGCAACGATTAAGAGCGACAGTCCACAAATCGCGCAGGTCCAAACAAGATAAAGCGCACCAAATGCCGCAGCAGTATCTTCGCCGATCTTAAATCGCTCGCTGATCGCGACCGATATTACCGCGGAGGCCGCGACTCCAGCGCCGGCCACAAGCAACTTTCGCGCCGTGCGTTCTCTGCCGATTTCGATTGTCGCCGCAATCACAAAAAGGCAGATGATCGCTTCAACATACATTAGAACCGTTGGGAGCGATCCTGATGGGTTGCGATTCTCGGATACACTCGCTACGAGTTCGTTCACCACACCAGCTGCCACGATAGCCGCGAGAGCGCTAAGTGGCAGACGCGCTTCTGAAGATTCTGATTGAAGTTCGTTTTCTGTAGCCATTTGCGGAATCGCAGCTCTCGTCGCTATTTTAGCGCCGCACGACGCACTCTGCGGCGCAGCTTTTCCAGCAACACCTCGAGCCGCTTTGAATATTCCACTGGATACGCAGCCGCGCGATTGATCTGGCGCAGAGGACGCGACAGCCGCGCGAGCCCGGCGAGGCAGCGAGCGCGCGAATCCGCCACCGCTTCCGGAGGCGTCGTGCGCCGTCCACCGCGCATCACTTCGCGCAGCATCTGCTCGCCGCCATCGCCCGATTCTCCATCGAGCGCAATCTTGTCGTGACGGTATTCTCCCGAGGGCGCGGAATACCGGAAAACCTGCTTGCGTCCCGGATAAGTGACCTTCGCCGCGCTCAATTTCGCAGCTTCGCGAATGATGCCGCCGCGTTCCACTTCCACGAGTTTATAAACCAGGTTCAAGTGCGGAGCGTCGCCAGGCGTAGCGAGTGCCGTGCCCACGCCAAACGCGTCAATCGCCGCATGCTTCGCGAGCAGCGACGCGATCCGCGTCTCATCCAGGTCGCCCGACGCGAAAATTTTCACGTCCTGCCATCCCGCGCAGTCGAGTTCGTGCCGCACCCACTGGCTATCCTTCGCCAGGTTGCCGCTATCAAGCCGCACGCCGGCGGGCTTGCGATTCATCGCGATAATTTTTTTCACCGCGTTGCGCACGTCGTAGGTATCGAGCAACAGCACGGCATGCTCGGGAAACGCGTCGAGGAATTTCGCGAACGCCTCCATCTCATCTTCGTGCGCCATCACCCAGGAGTGCGCTTGCGTGCCGTACGTTTCCATGCCGAATTGCTGGCCCGCCAGCACGTTGGACGTGCCCACGCAACCGCCAATCGCCGCCGCGCGCGCCGCCAGCAAACTGGCCTGGCTGCCATGCGCTCGCCGCGCGCCGAATTCCACTACCTGGCGGCCTTTCGCGGCAGTCACCACGCGCGCCGCCTTGCTCGCGATCATCGTCTGGTAACTAAGCGTCGCAAGCAGATACGTCTCCATGATTTGCCCTTCGATGATCGGCGCCACCACGCGCAGCATCGGCTCGCCGGGAAATACCAGAGAGCCTTCCGGCATCGCCCACACGTCACCGGTAAAGCGAAACGTCGCCAGGTAGTCGAAAAAATCGCCCCGAATATTTCGGAAAACCGGATGGCGCCGCAGAAAATCAATTTCTTTCGCGGTGAAGTGCACATTTTCGAGGAAATCCAGCGCCTGCTCGAGTCCGGCGGCCACCAGGTAATTGCGGTGGGGAGGAAGATGGCGGACGAACAGCTCGAACGTGGCGTTTGCATCGAAGCGGGTCTGCAAATAACCCGCCGCCATCGTCAGTTCGTATAGATCGGTTAGAAGCCCGGAATGTTCTGGCATTTTATTTTTCGGGATCTTGCTGCGGATTCCTAGCCGCGGTCGCGGCGCAACGTCAAACCGCCGTCCACCACCAGCGCCTGCCCGCTGATGTAATTATCCGGCTCCAGGAAAAATCGCACGGCCCGTGCTACATCCTCCGGACGCCCAAAGCGCGCGATCGCGCCGCTGGCAATGTGCTGGTCATATTTTCCAGATTGCACGCTGGCGGTCGCCATCCCGGAGATGGTTGCGCCGGGAGCCACCACGTTTACGCGAACGCGGTTCCATTGCTGCGCCAGTATTTTCGCTGCGTGCACCATAGCCGCTTTCGGCGCGGCGTAATTCAGACTCGACGGGAAGGCAGCTAGAGCCTGCATCGTCGCCAACAAAACGATATTGCCGCCGCCCGCGCTGCGTTCCATCGCTTCGCCGATCTCTCTAGCCAACAGCACCGGACCCGCGCAATTGGATTCCATCGAGTCCAGCAGAGTTTCACGATTCAGGTCGGCAAAAGCGACGCGCGCGGGATCGCCGGGAAAGATGGCAGCTGCGGCGAGCGGCGCTCTAGTTTTCTCGGCGGCCGCCAGATACGCGCGGCGGACCTCCAGCGCGGCGATATCGCCTGCCACCAGGGTAATCTCGCAACCAAAATTTGCGGCGATCGCCTGGCGCAAAGCCTCGGCCCGCTCGCGATTGGCGCGATACCCGACCACCACCCGAGCGCCTTCACGCGCCAGCAGCGCCACGGTAGCCGCTCCCAGCCCGCCGCTTCCTCCCGCCACAATCACCGTCTTGCCGGCCAGCGCGCACTCCGGAAACTCGTACCGAAACCGCTGGTACGCCGCGGCCCGCCCTTCATCCCAATACTGCGACGTCATCTATTCCTCGAATGCCACGCCAAAAACACGTTTTCACCAGTCAAACAAAGTGTATTTTGAACCTTCCAGGAAGGCTGAAAAGACAAAACCCCCAAGCCTCCGTTCCATCCTTCAGAGCGGGCATGCCTGGGGGTTGGTCTTCAATCTCTGCGCCGAACGGGCTACTTCAGGACGGCGTCTTTGAACGCTTTCGCTGCGCGCAAGCGTACCACGGTCTTGGCCTTGATCTTGATGGCTTCGCCCGTAGCCGGATTGCGGCCCATGCGCGCCTTGCGGTGCGCCTTCACGGCGCGGCCGATGCCCGGAATCACGAATTTGCCCGAGCTCTTCGCTTCTTTCACAGCCAGCTTGAACAATTCGTCGAAGAAAGCCACCGTCTGCTTCTTGGAGACGGGCTTCTCCGGAGTGCTTACCTTCTCGGTGATGTACGCAATAATCTTGGACTTGCTCAGCGGATTTGCCATCGAGTTACGTTTTCCTCCTCAGATTAAAATGCTTTTTGGCCCCGATCTTCGGGATGCCTTCGGGACTATAGCTACAGTGCCGCGCGAACGCAAGGGAAACCTTCAAAAAAGCCCGATAAAATGGGCTTTTCCGGAGCGCTCCCCATTTGAGATAGATTTTTACTGCGCGGCGAGTTGCTCGTAAAATAGCGCGACGGACTTGATGCCGCCGAAATAATTTTCCAGCGCAATGTGTTCGTCGGGCGCGTGCGCGTTTTCGTCCGGCAATCCGAAGCCCAGCAACACGCACGGTACCTTAAACGTATCGTGCATCTGCGTGACGAAGGGAATCGAGCCGCCTTCGCGAATGAAAACCGCCTTCTTCCCGAAGCCGGACTGCAGCGCGTGAATCGCTTTTTGAAAAATCGGATGCGAATACGGCGCCACCCACGGTTTGCCCATGCTCAATACTTCGAATTTGCAGTTGACCGACTTCGGCAGCAATTTGCGGATGTGCCGCTCGACGAGCTTTGCGATTTTCGCGGGATCTTGATTCGGTACCAGGCGCGTCGAAAGCTTGGCATACGCTTTCGAAGGAATAACCGTCTTTGCGCCTTCGCCGAGATAGCCGCCCCAGATTCCGTTCAGTTCAAGCGTCGGACGAATCCACAGCCGTTCGACGATCGTGAATCCCTTTTCGCCGTCCAGCGCCGGTGCCCCCACGGTCTTGCGAAATTCCTTTTCCTTCCAGGGAAGGGCATTAAGCGCCTTGCGTTCTTGCCGCGACACCGTCGCCACGTCGTCGTAAAATCCCGGCACCGTGACGCGAAAATTCTTGTCGTGCAGCTTCGCGATCATTTCCGCAAGAATTGTGATCGGATTCGGCACCGCGCCGCCAAACACTCCGGAGTGCAAATCCTGCGCCGGCCCGATGATCTCGACCTGATAATAATTCAGCCCGCGCAAGCCATATGTGATGGAAGGCACGCCCTTCGCCAGCATGGACGTATCGGAAACCACCAGCGCGTCGGCCTTCAACCGTTCCCGATTGCGTTGCACGAAATCCCACAGGCTCACGCTGCCGACTTCTTCTTCGCCTTCGATCATCACTTTCACGTTCAGAGGCAGCTTGCCGGACTGATTTTTCAGCGCTTCCAAGGCCTTAATGTGGATGTGCACCTGCCCCTTGTCGTCGGCTGTGCCGCGCCCGAAAAGTTTGCCGTCGCGCACGGTCGGCTCAAATGCCGGAGTGGTCCACAAATCCAGAGGCTCCGCCGGTTGCACGTCGTAATGCCCGTAAAAAAGAATGGTCGGTTTGCCGGGCGCATGCAGCGACTCGCCATAAACCAACGGATGCATTTTGGTCGGCGAAATTTCCACATTTTCCAATCCCGCCGCCCGTAATTTTTCCGCCACCCAATGTGCCGCGCGTTCGATATCAGGTTTGTGTTCACTTTTCGTGCTGACGCTCGGTATGCGCAAAAATTCCTTCAGCTCGTTCAGGTGCTGTTCACGCTTCGCTTCTATGGATTCGATAAGATTCATTCCGTGCTCCGCCAGGAATTTACATTTTCGGGCCGGCAAAAAATGCCGCTTCGTGCGCAAGACTTTGGAACCCTACCACGAAGCGGTTTGCGATTCTACGGAACCTTGCGCATTTTCAGCAAACTTTTCGCGACTGTGTTTTTAGACACTTCCAAAACTCGGATAGTTGACTCGCGTTCGTGCCCGATGCACGATACGAGGTAGCCATGATCGAATCTCAAACAGCTCAGCAGCGCCGCAGTTCCCGCGTCTTCACGCGCATTCCGGTCCGCGCCACCGGCAAGAACACCGACGGCCGGAAGTTCCGCGAGAACAGCCAGACCATCGTGATCAACGCGCACGGCGGCCTGCTCTACCTGCACGAATCGCTGGAACTGGGCGCGCAAGTAGTTCTGATCAATCCCGTCACCGAAGAAGAGCAGGAATGCCGGGTCGTTTATCTAGGCGACATGTCGGATAAAGGGACGCGGATTGGCGTCGAATTCCTCTCGCCCAGCCCTCATTTCTGGGGCGTCGAATTCGCGCCGCAAGATTGGCCCGCGCGGCCAGCCACTCACCCGTCACACTAGCGTAATTGCCAGGGACTTAAACGTTCCATTTCGACACGGCGTTGTACAACCCTTCGCAGACTACTCATACCACGGCAGTAAGCGAGTTTCTGAAGTCTTCCGTGACACTTTGTTTCGGGGCCAGGCTGGATATGACCGTGGGTCATAAGTCGCGGCTTCCTAGCGCAGCGGGATTACTGCCAAGGGAAGGTAGTGAGTGGGAACGCACTTGGTGGGACCCACGTACATCCGGTCGCCCGACTTCCGGCGCCAGCATCGCTAGCGTCTCGCTCGAATATCGACCGGCGGCTTGTTTCGCTGCGCTGTTCGTTCAGGAGCGGAATTAATGCGCGGGTAGGGGATCGTCGTATTTCGTCAGGTCTACATCCTTCCACTTGCCGTCCATGATTTCCTGGCGGATTTGCGCGGCGGTCTTGCCTTGTTGCGATTCGGTGTAAGTAAAAACGGCTTCTTTCTTGCAGAGCACGCAATGCGCGCCGTGATAATCCCTGAAGCAATCGAGCAGGCTCTTGTGGCCGACTTCCTTGTCGCAGCGGCAATAGCAGGGCTGTTGGTACAGAATGGGTTTTTCTTTGGCGGCGAGCGTGTAGACATTCCGTGTCTCTGCGTCGAGGAATTGCTTGGGGTCCAGCGTTTCGGGCAACGGCCCCTTCGGCGCTTCTGCGTGATACGCGGGGATGTCGGCTTTGCCCTTCGACCCAGTGGCCGCGGCGCCGTTCGCTTGAGCGTGATCATGATCATGGGCAGGGGGATTAGCCGCAGAAGCGGCTGGAGTGGCGGAATCTTGTGCGCGCGCGGATCCTGCGCCAAGCCCGGCGATCGCCAATCCAAGAACTGCGCTAACGACTAGAAGCTTGCGGAACATAGGATTTCTCCCTCTCCGGGCGCATCATAACGCGATCTCCGGAATCTGCGGCTCACCCAATCTTATCACTTAACAACTCATAGAGTGGGTCAGTGTGCACCGCCGGGCCCGTGATTCTTGAATTGTCGCGTGAAGAAAACCAGCGGCGCTCCAATCAGGCAAGCGCAGCCCAGCAGCCAGAAACAATCGAGGAATCCCAGGAACGCAGCCTGCTGCGCGACGATCTGCGCCAATTGCGCTTTCGCGTGCAGCGCGGCGTCCGCCGGCGAAAAACCGTGCGCCGCAAAATAACGGCACATCGCCGCGAACGACTGCCGGTAGCGCGCGTGCGTCGGATTTGCGTATTCCGCCAAAATGGACTGGTGAAACTGCGTCCTGCGCGCCAGCACGGTGGTCACAAACGCGATTCCCACACTCCCGCCCTGATTCCGCGCCAGGTTCGTAAGACTTGACGCCTTATTGTTCTTGTCTTTCGGGAGGAACGAATACGCCAGCTGGCTCACCGGAACAAATAGCGGCGCAATTCCCAGCCCCTGCAGAGCGCGCGCCAGCACCATGTGTTGGTAGTCGGTGCCGAGATCGAAACTCGCGTAGTGCCACATGGCCATGGCAAAGATTATGTATCCGACAAAAATCAACGGTTTGACGCCGAGCTTCGGCAGAATTCTTACAATCAATGGCGCCAGAGCGACGATCACCAGCGCGCCCGGTCCCAGCGCCAGTCCCGCGTCGGTCGCCGTATAGCCGTAAAGGCTCTGCAGCATCTGCGGAATCAGCACCGTCGAACCAAAAAGCGCGAAGCCAAACAGGAAGTAATAAAAATTGGCGATCGCGAAATTGCGGTCGGCCAGCAGACGGATCTCCACCACCGGGTCGGGATGCCGCCATTCCCAAAAAACAGCCACCAGCAGTGCAAGGACCGCCACGGAAAAAAAGCATACGATGAAGCGGCTTTCGAACCAGTCGTCCTGCTGCCCGCGATCGAGCACCACTTCCAGACACGCAAATCCCAACGCCACCAGAAAAATTCCCAGGCCATCAACGCGCAACTTCCCGCCCGCGCGCGCTGCTTCCACCTCGCGTTTGAATTCGGGAGGGTCCGAGACCACGCGGCTGGTCAATATCAAAGACACGATCCCGATCGGAATATTGATGAAAAAGATCCAGCGCCAGCTCCATTGGTCCGTAATCCATCCGCCGAGCGGCGGCCCGATCGCCGGCGCCGTGACGATCGCCATGCTATACAGCGCGAAAGCCGCGGCGCGCTTGTGCGCTGGAAACGTGTCCACCAGAATCGCCTGCTCTACCGGAGCGAGCCCGCCGCCTCCCACGCCCTGCAGCACGCGAAAGAAAATCAGCAGCCCGAGCGACGGCGCCAATCCACACAGCAGGGAACTCACCGTGAAGAGCAGCACGCAGAGCATGTAATAGTGTTTGCGTCCGAACACACGGCTCAACCACGCGGAAAGCGGCAGCACCACAGCGTTCGAAACCAGGTAACTCGTGAGAACCCAAGTGCTCTCGTCGTAACTGACCGCCAAGCCGCCGGCGATGTGCGGCAACGCGACGTTGGCGATGGCCGTATCGAGCAGTTCCATGAACGTCGCAAGCGTGACCGTGGCGGCGATGATCCAGGGATTGATGGCGGGCCGGTCGGCCGCGGTTCGGGGGATGGGAACGGCAGCGGTGATCGCGCTCATATCGGTGGTCCGGCCCTCTTTTGATGCTAAAAGAGACCGAACGGTCTCATATAATATAAGCTATAATGTGTGTTGAGACCAGTCGGTCGCAAGGCCGTCGGGAGGGACATCCGCATGCGCAAAGGCGAGCAAACCAGGCAGGAAATCATTCGCAAGGCCGCGCCCATCTTCAATCAGCGCGGCTATGAAGGCGCGGCGCTCTCCGAACTGATGCAGGCGACCGGCCTCGAAAAAGGCGGCATCTACCGCCACTTCGATAGCAAGCAGCAGCTCGCCTCCGAGGCTTTTGACTACGCTTGGAGCAAAGCCGTCGATGCGCGCCTCGAAGGCACGGAGGAAATCGCGAACTCGGTGGACCGCTTGCAGCAGATCGTGCGGAATTTTCGCGATCGCCGCGAAGGTCTGGTTCCCGGCGGTTGCCCGCTATTGAATACGGCTATTGATTCCGATGACGGAAACCTTCCGCTGCGAAATCTGGCCCGCCGCGCCCTCGATAAATGGCTCGATCGGCTGACCGCAATCGCCGCGCAAGGCCAAAAGCGAGGCGAAATCCGTCGCCAGGTGGATTCCGCAAAACTTGCCACGCTAATCGTCAGCACGCTCGAAGGCAGCCTGATGCTCAGCCGCCTGCAGCGTACCGAGGAGCCTCTGGACGTAGCCTGCCGCTACCTTGACGATTATCTCGAGAGAGAAGTTCGCACGCCAAAACTCCCAACCAAGCCACGAAAGTCATAAGCAGCGAGCCCGTCAGGTTGTCGAGCCGACCCCGGGGGCGTTCTTAACGCTGCGGAGTTTCTAGCAGCTCCTTTAGATATTTGCTGCCGCGCTGAGGCGTAGCTGCGCGTCCCCTGCCCATGCGTCTGATTGGACTGAGTTCACAGCTCGCCCCTGATCAGAAGCGCCGCATCGCGGCGCCAACCAATCTCCATAGCCGGTCTACAATAAACCGAAAACAGTTACGCAAAATTGTATGCAAGTTGGGTAGGTTATGCATTCGCGCAGCAAACCGCGCGCTAAACCCAATTGTTTCCGGCATTTAAATATTTACAATTTGCCTGTTGGTCCGGCTATGCAATTGCATATCGGCAAATCAGTGAGTGCCGGGCCTTCCCAAAGTCCCGGCGATATGGGGTGTGGCTAATCTCGAGCGCGCGGTCCTGTGCTGCGTTTACGGAAGTACCTGCTTGTCCCAGCCAAGCTGAAGTTCAGTCCATGAGAACTGCCAAATCGGCAGGCCTCCTGGAACCGGTCAGGGCGCGCTGTCTTCATTGGAGGCGTGATGAAAGGAACGGACGAAGCTGGCTTTGGGCTCAGTTCATTGATAGTTCGTGTTGCTGTGGTTTTACTTCTTCTTTGCTCCTGCAATCCCAATCTTAAAGCGCAATCCACCGCAAATTTGAACGGCACCGTCACGGATATGTCCGGTGCCACCGTGCCCAACGCCAAAGTAGTGGTCACCGACCAAGCCACCGGCGCGCAATGGAATGCCGAAACGAACAGCGCGGGGCTTTACGCTGTTGCTTCGTTGCCACCGGGCAATTATCAAATCACCGTCACCGCCTCCGGTTTTCAGACGTTGATCCTCAAGGATCTCCGGCTGGATGTCGCCACTTCGGTAACCAAGGATCTGCAACTGACGGTCGGTGCGGTCACCCAGCAAGTGGAGGTAACCACCGTGGCGCCGCTCATCGAAACTTCCACCACGGGCGTCGGCCAGGTAATCAACTCCAAGACCGTGCAGGAAATTCCGCTGAACGGCCGCCATTTCGTGGATTTGAACCTGTTGACTCCCGGCACCGTTACGCCCCCGGCGAATGGCTTTCTAACCGCCCCGCTGCGCGGGCAGGGTTCGTTCGCCATCAATACCGCCGGCCAGCGCGAAGATACGACCAACTGGCTGATCAATGGCATCAACTTGAACGATCCCGTACAGAACCAGGTCACCTTTCAACCGCCGGTCGATACGCTGGACGAATTCAAGGTGGACAACTCGACGTTCCCGGCGCAGTACGGCCGCAACGCCGGCGCCATCGTCAATATCGCCACGCGCTCCGGCGGCAACGACTTCCATGGCGAAGCTTTCGAGTTTTTCCGCAACAACGCGCTGGACGCTCGCAACTATTTCAACCCGACCAGCACTCCCCAAGCTTCCTTCAAACACAATGAATTTGGAGGAGACATCGGCGGCCCGATCAAGAAGGATAAGATTTTCTTCTTCGTCGCCTACGAAGGAATCCGCCAGCACCAGGGATTGACCCTCGAGACGATTGTTCCCAGCCAGAACCAGATCGCTACGGTCACTTCGCCGGCCGTCCAGAAACTCTTGGCGCTGATTCCGGCCGCCAATATTCCCGGTACGGACACCACCGGCAATCCCGCAAACTATAACGGCTTCACTGGCGCTGCTCTCGCCAACGTCAGCCTGAATCAGGGCTCGGGAGACATCGACGTCGAGCTGCGGCAAGCGGATCGGCTCCATTTCTATTACGTCCTACAGAAAGACCTGCGCGAGGAGCCGACCCAAAACGCCAATATTCCCGGGTTCGGCGACACCCGTGACGGTTTCCGCCAGCTGATGACCATCAGTGAGGATCACATCTTCAGCCCCTCACTCGCCAACACCGTGCGGCTCGGCTATAACCGCATTCACCTCACCTTCACTCCCACTGCGCTGAATCCGGCGGATTACGACATCACCTTGCCGGCGGGCGCCCCCGTCGGAGTCGGCATTCCGAACATCAATGTGCTCGGCGACGTGGATTTCGGCGGACCAGTCGGCGAACCCCAGGGCCGCGGCGATACCACCGTCGTGCTCAACGACACCTTGAGCTGGCTGAAGGGCCGCCACTCCATGGCGTTCGGCGGCGAAATCCGGCGCGCCTACAACAACAACATCGCCGAAAACGTCGGCAGCTTCACGTTTCCGACCATGGCGGATTTCATCGCGGATGAGGCCTCGGCCTTCACCGTCTTGCTGGGAGCCGGCAACGACCGCATCGTCCAGCCTTCCGTCGGCGTATTTGCCCAGGATAGCTTCAAATGGAAATCCAACTTTACGATCAATTTCGGCCTGCGCTACGAATGGGATTCCACGCCCTCCGAAGCAATGGGCCGCTTCACGAATTTTGATCTCACCACCGGCACGCTTTTTCCGGCGAACCAGCCGTTCCACACCAACAACAAAAATTTTGAGCCTCGCATCGGTTTCGCCTGGGATCCCTTCAAGGACGGCAGGACTTCCGTTCGCGCGGCCTATGCCATCCTGAACCAGGACCCCACCACGAACATCATCACCGGCCTGAGCGGCAATCCGCCCTTTGCCCTGCCGATCAGCGTCAACTCCGCCACGAACGCGATTACGCTCGAGAACCCATCCGCCGCGATCACGGGCGTCAGCCTGGGTCCCAGCGCCATCAATCCCAATTTCGACAATATGTACTCGCAGGATTGGAACCTCACCGTCCAGCGCCAGTTAACCTCGACCATGGGATTGGAGGTTGCCTACGTCGGCATGAAGGCTACTCACCTGCAGATGACCGGCAACTTTAATCAGCCGTTCGTGACGAATGGTTTCTACGATCCGACTCGTCCTTACACCACTCTGCCGCTTTCCAGCCCGGTGCTGCCGGCGCAGTGCGCGCCGCCCAATAATCCGTGCTCGATCGGAAACGTCACCCGGATCTTTAGTCCCGGAAATTCGAATTACAACGCCCTGTGGGTCACGCTCAATAAACATCTTTCCAACGGCCTCGAATTTTTGGCCGCTTACACTTACTCGCACTCGCTCGATTACAGCTCCGTCAGTTCGGGCGACGCCGTTCCGGTGCAGAACGTTTACGACCCGCGCGGCGATTATGGCTCGTCGGAATTCGATGTGCGCCATCGCATCGTGGTCAGCGGCTTCTATCAGCTGCCGTTCAAGGGCAACCGGCTGGTTTCCGGATGGCAGCTGGGAGTTGTCACCATGGCCCAGAGCGGCAATCCGATTACGCCGCTCCTGGTCATCGGTCCGGCTCCGGGTTCTTCACTCACCGTCAGACCGGATCAGTTGCTGGCTGTTTCCTCCACCAACCATCCCGGCCAGTTCTATAGCAATACGACGCTGTGCGAACCGTTCGATGGAACGCCGATTGGAACCCCGACGATTCCGGACTGCGCGACAACGCCGAACGCCGCGTTCGCGGTTCCCTGCACCTTTGACATCAACCCGACTGCGCCCGGCAAGTATCCGATCGTTCCAGGTACCTGTCATCCGGGCAGCGCAGGTCGCGATTCACTCCCAGGGCCTAAATTCGTCAACACGGATTTTTCCATCGTGAAGAACACCAAGTTGACGGAAAGGCTCAACCTGCAATTCCGCACCGAAGTATTCGACTTGTTCAACCATCCCAACTTCGGTGATCCGACCAACACCGCAACCAGCGCCGCATTCGGCAAAATCCTCAGTACCCGTTTCCCGGTAGGAGATTTCGGCTCGGCGCGCCAAATTCAGTTCGCGCTGAAGCTGCTCTTCTGACCGGTTGCTCGCGCAGTACGCGACGGGGCTCACCCCCGGGCCCCGTCGCGCTTCCTTTCGCGCTGTCGGGCGTGCGTCGCAAGAAAGTGTCTGTTCGCTAATGCGACTAAGACCTGGGGCTGATGGTGAGCGTCAAGGCTGAATCCGACGCCGTCTCCTCCTTGTAACTTTCTACCCCTTCAATGAATCAATTAAGATGAGGTGGCTACCCTTCACTCAGCCCAGGGTGATTCCCGCCGATCAATTTGCTTTGAGCCTTTAATTTCAATTGCGTGGAGGAAAAGGAGGAATCATATGTCAGGCGCTAAATCTGCAATGCAACCGGGATCCGGTCCCGCCGCGAAAGCCGGCGAATTTCTGATTGGAAATGATCTTCGCGTCGTCCGTCTTGGTTTCGGCGCGATGCGCATCACCGGGAAGGGAATTTGGGGCGAGCCTGCCGATCGCGCGGAATGTGTCCGCGTTCTGCGCCGCGCCATCGAATTGGGCGTCAATTTCATAGACACCGCGGACGCCTACGGCCCGTACGTCAGCGAGGAAATCATCGCCGAAGCTCTTCACCCGTATCCCGCAAATCTGGTGATTGCCACCAAAGGTGGATTCGAACGCTCGGGTCCCGATCGTTGGACCGAAAACGGCAAGCCCGAACATCTCCGCTCCGCGTGCGAGGGCAGCCTCAAGCGCCTGCGCCTGAAGCGCATTGACCTCTATCAATTGCATCGCATTGATCCCAAGGTTGCGGCCGAAGACCAGCTCGGCACTCTGAAAGACCTGCAATCGCAGGGCAAGATCAAGCACATCGGCCTCTCCGAAGTCACCGTGAAGCAAATTCAAAACGCGCAAACGATCGTTCCTATCGTAAGCGTCCAGAATCGCTACAGCCTCGCCGACCGCGGCTCCGAAGACGTCTTGCAATATTGTGAACAGCAAAAAATGGGCTTCATCCCCTGGTTTCCGCTGGCAGCCGGCAAATTGACCGGCGAAAAGAGCCCCGTCAGTCGCGTCGCCGGGGAATTGAAAGCCACGCCATCGCAAGTAGCTCTCGCCTGGCTGCTCGCGCGTTCCCCGGTCATGCTGCCGATTCCCGGAACGTCCCGCGTCGCGCACCTGGAAGAAAACATCGCGGCGGCCGAATTGCAGCTTGACGAAAATGAAGTGAAGGACCTGGGCAAAGCCGCCGGCGCGAAGTAGCCACCCGCTGTCGCCAAGGAGACAATCCGTGCTGCACGGCGCACCGGCCGCGGCAAGGACGTGCGCGCCGCGAAGCAAAACACGCGCGCTTTGTTTCTCCATTGGCTCGGTCGCGCGAGCAAGTTAAACTGGAAAGCGGAGGGGTGGGTGAGTGGTTGAAACCGACGGTCTTGAAAACCGTTGGGCCTCAAAAGGGCCTCGTGGGTTCGAATCCCACCCCCTCCGCCATTCTCGCAAATGTCCTGTGTCCCGAAAATTCCAGCCTAACTTCGCTGCGTATGCGCCGAACCGCATCGTGACGTCACCACCGCGCTGCCGATCAGGAGAACTGCATGGGCCATCCGCTTCTTGATCTCAGGGACAAAACTGCCGTCGTGATCGGCGGCACCAGCGGCATCGGCTTCGCGCTCGCGCGCGAACTCGCCAAAGCCGGAGCGGACGTGGTGCCCACGGGACGCCGCGCCGAGCTCGCGCGCAAAGCCGCCGACGAAGTCGCCTCGCTCGGCCGCAGATCGCTCGCCGTCACCTGCGATGTGACGAACGATGACAGTGTCGAACAGCTTCTCCAATCCGTGTGCGAGGCGTTCGGCAGCGTGCAAATTCTGGTGAACTGTGCCGGCCGCACCAAGCGCGCCCCGACGATTGATTTTCCCGACGACGAATGGGACGCCATCCAGGAAACCAACCTGAAAGGCACGCTGCGCGCCTGCCGCATTTTTGGCCGTCACATGATCGAACAAAAATACGGCCGCATCGTAAATATCGGTTCGCTGACGTGCTTCGTCGGCTTGTTCGAAGTCGCGGCTTATGGCGCCAGCAAGGCGGGCGTGGCCGCGCTCACAAAAACTCTCGCGATTGAGTGGGCCAGCTCGGGAGTTTGCGTGAACGCCGTGGTTCCCGGAGTGTTCCGCACGGATCTGAACGCGGCGCTTCTCGACGGCACCGAGCGCGGACGTGAATTTCTGCTGCGCACGCCGATGAAGCGTTTTGGGAAAGTGGAAGAGCTGGGCGGCGCCGCGGTGTTTCTCGCATCCGATGCGGCCAGCTTCGTCACCGGTCACTTGCTCGTGGTGGATGGCGGTTTTCTCGCCAGCGGCGTGAATCAGTAGCGCGGCTACGAATAACCGGTAGCCGAGCGGTAGCGCGAAACAAAAAGCCGTTCACGCGCTGACAATTTGCGCGCGGCAGAAAAGCAAATGAACTTCATCACCGAAGACTTCTTGCTACAGACCAAAACCGCGCGGCGCCTGTACCACTCCTACGCCGAACATATTCCGATCCTGGATTTCCACTCGCATCTTTCCCCCGCAGAAATTGCCAATAATTCTCGATTCGAAACGCTTACCGACATTTGGCTCGAGGGCGATCACTACAAATGGCGCGCCATGCGCGCGAATGGCTCTGCAGAAAAGTTTTGCAGCGGCAGCGCGACTCCCCACGAAAAATTCGGGGCGTGGGCCCAGACTGTCCCGCGCACGCTGCGCAATCCGCTCTATCACTGGACGCACCTCGAACTCAGCCGCTACTTCGGCATAAACGAATTGCTGGATGAATCTACCGCCGCTGAAATTTGGGCCGCAGCTAACGCGAAGCTGCACGGTGAAGACTTGACCCCGCAGGGCATCCTGCGGAAGTTTCGCGTCGTCGCGCTGTGCACGACGGACGATCCCGCGGATACTCTCGAATCTCACCAAAAAATCAGAAGTACCGCGCTCCCGACGCGCGTATTCCCCACCTTCCGTCCGGATGGCGCGTTGCGCTTGAGCGACCCGCGTCCATTCAACGAATGGACGAACCGCCTAGGCTCCGTAGCCAATATCGAAGTCTCGCGCCTGGCCGACTTCCGCGATGCGTTGGCCCAGCGCCATGATTTTTTCCATGAGCACGGCTGTCGTCTCTCCGACCACGGCCTGATCCACTGTTACGCAGAGCCTGCCACGGATCAGCAAGCCGCCGATGCCTTCAAGAAATTGCGCTCCGGAAAATTGCTCGATGCGCAAGAAGCCGCGGGCCTCGCAGGCCACCTGATGATTTTCTTTGGCCATCTCGACGCGCGCAAAGGCTGGACCAAGCAACTCCACCTCGGCGCCTATCGCAACGCCAATTCGCGGCAGATGGCCGCGCTCGGCGCCGACGCCGGTTTCGATTCGATCGGAGATTGGCCGCAAGCCGCCTCAATCGCCGCCTATCTCGATCTGCTCGACTGCGAGAATTCGCTACCGAAAATGATCGTCTACAATCTCAATCCCGCCGACAATTATATTCTCGCCACGATGGCGGGAAATTTCCCACAGGAAGGCATCAAAGGCAAAGTTCAATTCGGCCCCAGCTGGTGGTTCCTGGATCAGAAGGAAGGCATCGAGTGGCAGCTCAACGCTCTATCCAATTGCGGTTTGCTTGCCAATTTTGTCGGCATGGTCACGGACTCGCGCTCGTTCATGTCCTTTCCGCGACACGAATATTTCCGCCGCATCCTCTGTAACATTTTGGGCAATGATATCGAAGCAGGCTTGCTTCCCAACGACGAAACCATGATGGCGCGCCTGCTCCAGGACCTCTGCCATGACAACGCCGCCCGCTTCCTGCGCCTGCCCGGTCTTGCCGATTGATTTTTTGAGGTAAACCTTTACACTCCAACTCAACAATTTCACCTAGTCGAGGGACTGCGTTGGCTGCAGGTGTATGCGGATGGATCGGCTGCAAGAACCCGTCGGAGGCGGCTCTGGACGCGCGCCCATTGTGCCGGAAACATTTCTACGATATCGCCGCGCGCCGCCTGGCCGACTACCACGAACGGTTCGCCGGCGCCGATCCCGTCGGGCGCGATCGCGTCGCAGCCTCCGCCTTTCTCTCCGAGCTAATCGGCCAGGCGGGCACGCTGGTAACCGGCGCGAAGCAACTCACGGATAAGGATCGCGACAATTTTCTGGCTCTGTCCACCGATGCGGTGGAGATGTACAAGAGAGTGCAAAGAAATCCGCGGATTCCGCTGCGCGTGCCCATTCGCGTCTACCGCGCAGCCGGTCAAAAAGGCAAGTTTGAGCTAACCTCGACGGTGAACGTCAGCAAAGTGGGAGCTTGCATCACGGTGCGCGAGCCGGTCGCAGTGGGCACAAGGCTCTGGCTGCAAAAAACCGAAAATGCCACGACCGCCAGTGGGTGCGTCAGTTGGGCGAAAGAATCGGCGGCGTCGCAGTTTCTGATCGGCTTTGAAATTCTCGATCACGAGGATTTTTGGGATTTGAAACAACAATCCTCGGCCGAATCCTCGACGCAAAACACGAAATCGGCGCCCAACAGCCTGAATGAATCTTAAGCGGCGACGCATTAACAGAGAGAGAAGGTCGTGGTCCGCTGGAGACCGCCCCGGCTCTCCAACGATTCCCAAAAACTATCCGTGCCCGGTCCCGCCCAGTTCCCGCACGATGTCGCCCACAAAAGTCTTCGCATCGCCAAAAAGCATCAGCGTTCTGTCGAGGTAATACAGAGGATTATCGATTCCCGCGAACCCTGGACTCATCCCGCGCTTGATCACCATCACCGTGCGCGCCTTGTCCACATCCAGAATCGGCATTCCATAGATCGGACTGCTCGGATCGCTGCGCGCCGCCGGATTGGTCACGTCGTTCGCGCCAATCACCAGCGCCACATCCGTTTGCGGAAATTCCGGATTCAGGTCGTCCATGTCCACAAGCTTGTCGTACGGAATATCCGCTTCCGCCAGCAGTACGTTCATGTGTCCCGGCATTCGTCCCGCCACCGGATGAATTCCGAATTTCACGTTGACGCCGCGCTTGGTCAAAATGTCATACAGTTCGCGCACTTTGTGCTGCGCCTGCGCCACCGCCATTCCGTAACCTGGCACGATCACCACGTTGTTCGCTGCGGAAAGAATCGCCGCCGCTTCTTCCGGCGTCGCGCTTTTCACCGGCTTCGCTTCTTGCCCCGTCGCGCTCTTCGCCGCCTGATCCTGCCCGAATGCTCCGAACAGCACATTGGAAAACGACCGGTTCATCGCTTTCGACATGTTCACCGAAAGAATGAAGCCGGACGCCCCATCCAGCGCCCCTGCAATGATCAGCAGCTTGCTATCGAGCACGAATCCCATCGCCGCGGCCGAAAGTCCCGCGTAGGAATTCAGCAATGACATCACCGTGGGCATGTCCGCGCCGCCGATCGGCACTATCATCAGCACGCCGAAAAGCAGCGGAATCGCCAGCATCACCGGAAACAAATGCGTGTGCTCGGGATGCCGTACCAGAATAATCGCCACCACCACCGCAATCGCCAGCACCAGAAAATTCACAAAATTCTGGCCCTTGTACGTGATCGGCCGCTGCGGCAGCACTTCTTCCAACTTTCCCGCCGCCATCAGGCTTCCCGTAAAAGTCAGCGAGCCTAGAATCACTTCCGCCGAAAGCACCGCCATCATGAAGGGCGGCACATGCGGCGCCCGCAAATAAAATTCCGACGTTCCCACCAGCGTCACGCACAACGCGCCAAACGCATGGCTCAACGCCGTCCGCTGCGGCACCGCCGTCATGTGCACCAGCCCCAGCGGGACGCCGATGATCGAACCGAGCACCAGTCCGACCGCGATCCAGCGGTAATCCACGATCCCGTGGTGCAGCAAAGTGCCCAGGATCGCCAGCAGCATGCCCACTTCGCCCGCCCACACTCCGCGCCGCGCCGTGCTCGGCGAGCTCATCCATTTCAGCGACAAAATAAAAAGCGTAGCGGCGATCAGGTAGGTAATTTGCAGCAGCAGGTCGGAACCGGCGAATGGCGTCATGGTTTCGCGGGACGGCTCGTTTTGAACATTTTCAGCATGCGATCGGTGATCAGGAATCCACCGACGATGTTGCTCGTCGCCGCCACGATCGCGACGGTTCCCAGAATCGTCGCCAGCGTGCTTTTGCCTTCGCCCGCAAGGATAATCGCGCCCACCACGGCAATCGCATCGAGCGCGTTCGTCAGCGACATCAGCGGCGTATGCAGCAGCGGCGAAACCCGGCGAATCACTTCAAATCCGATAAAAGCCGCGAGGATAAAAACGTAGAGATCGGTAACCAGGTCCGTCTGCACCATCAGTTCGCTCCGCCTGCCGTCGTCAGCGCCGGCAAAGCCAAAAATTCCCGCACGCGTTCGTTCACGATTTCGCCGTTGCGCGTCAGCAAGGTGCTACGCACGATTTCATCGTCCATTTTCAGTTGCAGCTTCCCGCCCTGCACCAGATATTGCAGAAAGGCAGTGATGTTGCGCGCATACATCTGGCTGGCGTGATACGGCACTGTGCTAGCCAGGTTGATTCTGCCGATCACCGTTACACCGTTCTCAACGACTTTCTCTCCGGGCCGGCATAGCTCACAATTTCCGCCGCGCTCCGACGCCAAATCCACGATTACCGACCCCGGCGCCATGCGCGCGACCATGTCGCGCGTCACCAGCACCGGCGACTTTTTTCCCGGAATCACCGCGGCCGTAATCACCACGTCGCTTTCCGCCACCACGCGCCCCAACAACTCGCGTTGCTTCCGGTAAAAATCTTCGTCTTGCGCCTTCGCGTATCCGCTCGCGTCTTGTGCATCTTTCGCTTCAATCGGCAGCTCCACAAAACGCCCGCCCAGGCTTTGCACTTGTTCCTTGGCCGCCGGGCGCATGTCGTACGCGGAAGTTACCGCGCCAAGCCTCTTCGCCGTGGCGAGCGCCTGCAATCCCGCCACGCCCGCGCCGATCACCAGGACGCGCGCCGGCGTAATCGTCCCCGCCGCCGTCGTTAACATCGGAAAAATCCGCGGCAAAGTGTCTGCGGCAATCAGCACTGCCTTGTATCCGCAGATCGTTCCCATCGAAGAAAGCGCGTCCATTGACTGCGCCCGCGTCGTCCGCGGCATCAATTCCACCGCAAACGAAGTCACGCCCGTCGCCGCAATCTCCTGGATGGTTTGCAATTCGCCGAGCGGACGCAAAAACCCGATCAACACTTGGTCGCGATGAAAAAGCGGCAGGTCTGCTTTGCCGGTTTTGTCGTTCGATCCGTGCGCCAGCACCTGCACAATAATGTCGGCGCTGCGAAACACCTCGGCGCGCTCCGCGATAATTTTCGCGCCCTTCGCCGCGTAGTCCGCGTCCGGATAACCCGCCTCGATCCCCGCTCCCGCTTGCACGATCACTTCCAGCCCGGATTTTGCCAGCGTCGGCACCACCGAAGGCACCAAAGCCACACGCCGTTCGCCCGGAAACGTCTCCCGCGGTACGCCAACAATCATTCCTCACCCTCGATCATCAAGCGCGCACCGAATATTGCGGCGCAATCAAAAATCCGTAGCAGAACTGCGCGCCCGCGTTACAGCGATATTTTTCGCAGACGCAGAACTAGTTATTCTATCCGCAATCTCGCAGAAGTCTACCCGAACATCCACGCCCGCTCCGCCCGCCGCCGCGCAAAATTCGGCAAGCAATCGTGCCGCGCCCGAACCGCCGCGCCAGCTCCCGATAATCCGACAGCTCTGTCGCATCCAAAATTTGAATCGTTGACAACAAAAATATCGATACTTATACTCCGCAGCAGGGGTAGTTAACCGATTTAGCTGGGGTTTGGCGGCTCAGGGGTGGACCGGCTCCAGCTTGGGGTGCCGTGATGATTTTCTCCAGAACCTTCCGCGGTTCCGCGGTCGTACTGTCGCAATCTTCCCGTTTCGCTCCGCTGCACCATATCGCGTCGCGCGCGCTCAACGCCCTAGCGCTACTAGTCCTAATATTCCTATGGGCCGCGCCAGCCCGCGCGCAGTTCAACGCGGCATTACAGGGAACGGTGCAGGATCAGAAAGGTGCAGTCGTTGCGGGCGCCAAGGTCACGCTCACTGAGAAATCGAGCGGCGTGACGAAGGATACGGTGACGTCGGGTCAGGGATTTTACCGGGTTAGCGAGTTGGCTCCCGGCGTATATACGCTGACGATCGAGGCGCCAGGTTTCCAGAAAGCAATCATAGACGGCATCAACATCGCCGCCGAGCATTTGACCGGCCAGGACGTTACGCTTCAGCTCGGTAAAGTGACGCAAAGCGTTATTGTTAACGGCGCCACTGAGCCCGCGCTCAGCACGGAAGATGCGACGATCCAAGGCACGATTTCATCGCAAGAGATCCAGGACTTGCCCAAATTTAATCGTGACCCGTACGAACTTCTGCGTCTCGCACCGGGCGTTTTTGGCGACGGCGCTCGTTTGGCCAACGGCAATTCGGCGGGATTCCCCAATGGACCCGGCGGCAACAATGGCTCGGGCGGCACGGGCGGATCGAACGACGCCATTTTCCAGAGCGAAAATCAACAACCCATCAGCGCTAACGGCCAGCGCATTACAGCCAACAGCTACACTGTTGATGGCGTCGGGGTGAACAGCCTGACCTGGGGCGGTGCCGCGGTCCTCACTCCCAGCGCGGATTCCGTCCAGGAGATCACGGTCGTCTCCAGCGACTACGACGCCTCCGACGGTCGCAACTCCGGCGCCCACGTAAAGGTCGTGACCAAGAGCGGAACCAACGACTTTCACGGCAGCGGTTTTTTTCAATACGAAAATCCCGGTTTCAACGCCTTCAACAAATACAACGGTTTTGACACCTCAAGCAACACCATCACCACCGCTCGCAACGATGACGCTTTTCGCCAGTTCGGTGCCAGCCTCGGTGGGCCCATCATAAAGAACAAACTTTTCTTCTTCTTCAATTACGAAGCTCTGCGTGATAAGGACACCACGTTTCAAGACCAGTGGGTGGAAACGCCGCAGTTTGATCAAGCGCTGATAGCGGCCAGGCCAAACACCCCCGTGTCCGCAACCGTCGCTGCAGCCGGCGTCGCGCCTCGCATTCAACAGGTTTTGCCGTCGGATTGCAGTCTGTGGATTGCGGCAAATGAACCGTGTCAGGTCGTCAATGGTGGTATCGACATCGGCTCTCCCGGCGGAACCTACGGACAATATATTTACAGCTTCGGTTGCACCAACACGGTGTCAAATCCGAACCCAAGCTGCCCTGGAACTGTTAATCCGAACTGTCCCACGGGTTCCGTTTCGTGCGTGCTTCCCAATTTCACCGGCGGCGGCTTGGACGGTGTTCCAGATCTTGAATTCGCCGAAATCTTTTTGCCGACGCACACGTCGGGAAATCAATACAACGCGCGTGCCGATTACGTTCTGGGACGCAACACCTTTTCCGTGAATACATTTCTGACTTACGCGGACCTCTTAACGTCCGATGCGCAAGCGCAAGGCCGGCCGATGGCAGACATCACCGATCGCCGGTTTAGCCCTTCCGGCTTTCTTTCATGGGTCACGACCATTTCGCCCACTCTGATCAATGAAGCGAGATTCAATTTCACCCGCTTTGCCTTTAACGAAATCACTTCAAATCCTGGAGTGAATTTCGGCATTCCCCGGACTGAAATTCAGGGGCTTCCACTGCCGGGAGGCCAGCGAATCCGGTACGGCGCGCAACAAAGTGACGCTACGCCGGGAATTTTTGGTCAGAACACATTCGCGTTTCGTGACATGCTCACCAAGGTCCACGGCGTCCACGCCCTGAAATTCGGCATCGAGGGCGACCGTTTGCAGGACAACAGCAACGAAAACGGTAACGCTAGGCCGGATTATGTTTTTAACGGGCCCTGGAACTTCGCCAACGGCACGCCGATTTTTGAAGGCATCGGAGTCAATCCCCTCACCGGCGGCCCCACGAACGACAAGCCGCAGTATTTTCGGTCAACTGACATCGGACTCTTTATCCAGGACGATTGGAAATTGCGTCCCAATCTGACCATCAATCTCGGACTGCGCTGGGAATATTTCGGCCCTCCCACCGAAGCCCACGATCACCTGGAAAATATTCTTCCGGGTTCTGACCCTTCCACCGGTCTTATGGATGCAATCGCGATCAATCCACGGCGCATGTGGAACACCACATGGCGCAATTTCGGCCCAAGAATCGGTTTCGCGTGGAGTCCTGAAAAATTCGAGGGCAAGGCTGTCGTTCGTGGCGGATTTGGCATCGCCTACGATCGCTTCGACGACATCACCTTTGAAAATACGCGTGATAATCCTCCGCTCGTGGCCAATTACAGCCTTTGCTGCGGCACCGGCGCTGGCGAATTTGGCACTCCATTTGTGAACGGCCAAGTGCTCTATGCCACCGGTGCGAGCAGTTCGCCGATCAGTTACCCGGTTAATCCAGCGCTGGTTACTCCCTTGAACCCAACCACGAATCTTCCGATCATTCCCGCTGGCCAGGGCGCCCCAGATGTGTGGGCCAATCCGAAGAACATGCCCATACCCTACGTCTACCTCTACTCCCTGCAGGTCCAATATGCGTTGCCGCAGAATTGGGTGGCGACTCTCGGATATTCCGGCAGCTCCGGCCACGACATGCTGAGGATTAAGAACCTGAAATACTTCTACCCGGTGCAGAGCAGCCAGATCAACAACGTCTACGATTACACTCCGGACACCACCTCCAGCTTCAACGCGCTTCTCGCCCAAATCCAACACCGCTTCAGCCACGGGGTCATGCTCAACGTTTCCTACACCTACAGCAAGTCGCTGGATGATGTTTCCGCCGAGGGACCGGGCTTTACGACGAATCAAACCTATCCGATCGACCTTGCCACCGAACACGGACCTTCGGATTATGACGCCACGCACTACGTGCAAGCCTATGCCGTGTGGGATCTCCCGATTTACCGCGAACAGAAAGATTTGAAAGGCAAGCTCCTCGGTGGCTGGGAAGTCAGCCCGGTTTTCACGTTTCACTCCGGTTTCCCGTGGACTCCGGTGGCCAGCAACGTGTGCCCCGTTTTGGGTTCCGGCAGCCTCTGTCCGCTGCGACCTCTTAGCTACAACGGCGGCGCCGACATTAAGTACGACTCGAACGCATTCCTGCCCCCGGTATCGGGGATTTTCCCCAACGGTTCGGCGAGTTATTTCACCCTGCAAACCTCCGGCACCACGCCGGACTTTCCCGGCATCGGTCGCAATAGCTTCCGCGGCCCGCGCTACAGCGCTATAGATTTGAGCGTGGCAAAGAGCTTCGGGCTTCCTTCGATGAAGTTTGTGGGCGAGAATTCCAAAATTGAATTGCGCATGAATTTGTACAACGCGTTCAATAAACTCAACCTCGCTCCCTTCACCTTTGGGAGCGCGTCCACGCTCATCAGTACCGGTCAAAATTGCGCGGGTAGTGTCTGCACGCCGATCGCAAATCCAAACTTTGGTCTCGTGAGCTTCACCAACGGCGGGTTGGCCGGACGCACGATGCAATTGCAAGCTCGTTTCGTCTTCTAGCATTCCGCAGACACCAGGACGCGCGGGGGCATTCATGCGATTCTCCCGCGCGCCTTGCTCATCCCCGGCTGCTGTGCAAGGATGTGCGGTCAGGTGCTCCCATGCCGCGCTCGCGACGCTCCAAAAATACCGCTGCCGCTCATCGTGATCCTCGCGCTGCCGCTCAGCGCGAACTTCGCGCTAGCGCTGATCGCGATTCTTCCGCTGCCGCCCATCGCGATCCTCCCGCCGCCAATCTGAAGGACGTCGCCGAATACCTGGGGCTTTCTTCCGCTACCGTTTCCATGGTGATGAACCGCTCGCCGGCCGCGAAATCCATTCCCTTGTGCACGCAGGAGCGCGTGCGCGCGGCGGCGCGGCAGCTCAACTACCGGCCGAATTTCATGGCGAAGTCTCTGCGCCAGAAGCGCAGCTTTACTGTCGGCGTGATTGTTCCGGAAATCAGCGAGGGCTATGGCGCGCTGGTGATGTCCGGGATCGAAGACCATTTGCTGCAGGAGGGATATTTCTATTACGTGGTCAGCCACCGCCATCGCAAGGATCTGATCGAAGAATATCCGCGCTTGCTGCAGCTGCGTTCGGTGGAAGGAATCATCGCCGTGGACACGCCTTGCCAGGAAAATAAATCCTTGCGTGTGGTCGCGGTTTCCGGGCATCAGCATGTTCCGGGCGTCACCAATATTCTGCTGGATCACGCGCTGGCCGCGAAACTTGCGCTTGAACATCTCTACGCTTTGGGCCACCGCAAAATTGCGTTCATCAAAGGGCAGGAGTTCAGCTCGGACACCGCGGTGCGCTGGAAAACCGTGCAGGAATCGGCCGCGCATCTCGGCTTGAAAATTGACGCGGCGCTCGTCGCGCAGCTGGTCGGCGAAGTGGGCACGCCCGAGCTCGGCTACTACGCCACGCGACGGCTGCTCGAAACGCGCCGGCCGTTCACCGCGCTTTTTGCCTTCAACGATATTTCCGCGATGGGCGCGATCCGCGCGCTGGGCGAAGCGAAACTAAAAATTCCCGAAGACGTTTCCGTCGTCGGCTTCGACGACATCCCCAGCGCCGCGTACCAAAATCCGGCGCTCACCACCGTCCGCCAGCCGCTCCGCGAAATGGGCGTGATCGCCGCCGAAACTTTGCTGCAAAGAATCACGTCGCCGGCCAGCGCGCGCTTTCCCGATTCGATCATCGTGAAGCCCACGCTGGCGGTGCGCGCCAGCTCCGGCCCCGTCCGCCGCCAGGCGTAGCTCCCGGGAACGCCAATCTCCCGATTGGCGTTTGAGCAAACCGCCATTCAGGAGAATGGCGTTCCCAGGTTCTCGACTCGCGCATCCTTGCGCACGCATTCGCGATGCTGATATCGCAAAAAAGTGTCGATTAGAATGGGGTGCGGTTGTTTGTTTTGTGTGGTTTACGTTGAATTCTAATATCTGCCATTGTCGATTAGAGAGGCTGTGACCGGTGACTTGTGACGAGTGACGAGTGGGGGCCGACGTTGCCGTTTGTATCGAATAAGAATTGGCGCGATCGTTTGTTTTGAACGAGTTGCGCGAATTATTGTTCCAGTGAAAGCGTCCATTTGTATCGAGAAGTGATGCCGCGTTTCGCGGCCGGCCGGTGTTGCGCGACGCGCGAGCGGTGATTTGGAAAGTGCGCAAAAGTTGGCGATTGATTTGGGTCGCGGGTGTTTGTTTTGTGCGAGTTACGATGAATTCTAATCGGCGAGGTTGGCGATTGAATTTACAGTGACTAGTGATGAGTGACGAGTGACAAGTAAGAGCGGGAGCGGGAATGTAACATTGTGACATCCGGTTACATGGCACGGCTGGCGCTGCCGGGCGTTGCGGGAAGACGCGCGGTGCGCGAACTACGGTCGTGGCGGGGGGCGCGGGGCGGTTTTTGGCGACACTTTTCCCGAGTGCTCGGTTGGCTCGACCCGTCGCCGGTGCTGCGGTCCGCATGTTGCGTCCTCAGTGGGGGCGGAAAAGTGCCCCGAGCTACCATATCATATTTACCTACTGATTACTAGAGCTAAGTTGGCAGCCATAGGGCGTCCATCGGGCACGGCCATTACGGACGAGGGTATGAGGTATGTGGGAAGTATTTCTAGAGCTGGCTACGCGAAGATTTCTTTCTACGAATCGGCGAGATCGGACGCTGGCGCGCCCAACCGTTAGATTACACCGGACAAAACGTGAGCACATTTTCGGTTCGGAGGCGTTTGGCGAGTGAACTTGTCGTAGCGATTGGCAAATATCGACTGCTCGATGGCAGCTCCCTCGTAGACTCCGTCACTAGTTTCAGTCCACGGATTTGGGCCGCCCGCTTGATCCCGGCCGAGTTTGACACAAACTCGGAGCTGACACAGCAATCACCAACGACAAGAACCGCCTTGCCAGTAGTCTTTAGAACTCGGCATACCTCGCCGATCATCATTAGAATGTCGTTTGCGTAGCGCGATACCATGCCACGCTGTCGTGAGGGTAGTTTAGTCTTATCAACCATCGCCGCTTCGACGGATAGGCGATCCAAGTCGGCCTCTTCTTCGAGAGCCCGTTCAGACCCGATGCTGGCTGACCTAATCCCTCGGATCTGCTCGATCGTATAACCAAACCAGATTAGTGAAAGCTTGTGTCCCCGAAGGTAATCAATCGCGTTCAGGTAAGGCGGCGAGGTTACTATGAGATCGACGCTGGCGTCCCGGACCCCTTTGAGTGCTCGTGCATCACCGCATTTTACGGTCGCGTCTCGGACCGGGAGTCCGTCCTCCAAGAAGCCTATGACTTGCGCTGTCGACATCTTGAACCCTGCAACGACATCATAATCGCTCGAATTTCGAACCTTATGGGGCCGGCTGTGGGAAATGTCGCGTGCCAAGGAAGCTCCGCTGTCCTTCGTGATGATGATTCTGCTGAGGGCGATTTTTAAGACATCAACTTGATGCCTCTCCGCCGCCGTGGAGGCGCAATCGATTTCCCAGAGTGTATGCGCGAGCTTCCTAAGAGCATTTCGCTGCTTCTCGCCAAACCAGTACGAGATGAAATGAGCCGTCTCAGCACTACCGTCGATCCACGGGAGTGCGGCAGCTTTTAGTGGCAACTGGGCAACAGCCTCTAGGACGTCGTCGGCCATTGACTCTACCAGCTCGATGTCGACCTTTCGGGAGCTAACGCGCGATATCAGAACGGCCAACGGATCCAGATCGAACCCAGTCGCTTCGTGACCTGCGAACGAGGCTTGCCGTAGCACAGTGCCCGAACCAACCATCGGATCAAGCACACAGGCGCCCTCAGCCAGTCCCTCCAACGCTGCGAGAGCAAGTTCGGGTGCCATGCGAGCGGGAAAGGGGTGGAGGTGTTTCATATATCCAGTATATGTCAGCGCACAGGGCCGCGTCAGAGAGTTTCGGGGATTGGTCCCTTATTTCCAAGATCGACGTACCGCCAGCCGTTCACACCTTCGTGGGATTGAAAATGTCTTTAGGAAGTTAGTGTTTGTGGTCCGGCTGCGCTTTAGTCGCTGCCTCTATCGCCGCGAGGACGTTTGCGGGACTTTGATTCAACTCGACGGTTCGATCCGTGGCGGTAATCTCGTAGTTGCTGGTCATCAGAGCCATCGCCTTGCACAAGTTGATCAACTCGTCGTTCGTTTTTACTTTGTACGGTGGAGATTCCTTGCCCAGCGCTACTCTTAGAGCTCCATATTCCACCGCCGCCATATCATATTCCTGCTGCAGAGTGTGAATGGCGTTGATGATCTTCTCATAAGGTGGCCTTGCTACGACCTCAAGCTGTATCTTGTCGATCCATTCCTTGCATTCCTCTGGCAAACTGCAGGTTCGTAACAATTCCCGAATTTTCTCTAACCCCAATCGTTTGATTGGGCGCAATTGTACTAGTCGCGCCAAATCATCGACATGAATAGCTGTGATAGTTCGCGGCTTGCGGTTTGCGGCTGTGCTCTCTCGGTCCGCCTGGATTTCTTTCGCGAGCGCGCTGTCTTTTCCAGCAGTGTGGTCAAACGCCGGCGCAACGACAACGGCATGTTCGCATTTTGCGGCATCGCGATGTCGCGCAATCGTTGAAACCCCAAAGGTCTTTGTCTTCACCTTGGCGCCGTCCTTTTTCTTGCTCTTCGCGTCGAGGGTTGTTGCGTAACGTCGAGGGTTACCGTCTGCGTCAGGGCTGAGATGGGCTTTGGCCACACCGTCAGGGTTGCCTTTGCCGCCGACTCGCGTCGCATCGAATCCCAGGCTGCGGAACGCCTCGACGACCTCGATTTCCAATTGGTCCTCGTCATTTCGTGCATTTCGGAGGGCGTTTGCGACTGTGAGAGCATTTCGTCGCCCTGACTCTTGGGCGACGTGCCTCAACAGCTGATCCCGCGCGGTCATGACGAAATCAATGTGATCCTGTTTGAGTGCGGCCTGATAAAGATGCGATTCCAGCAACACTTCTGCCATCGCGAATATTTCCAACGGCAGGCCGCTGGTTTTGCTCGTAAATTCATCAAAGAACGCACCCACGAAGGGATGAAGCCCGTTGACCCTGAGACGTCCGGCGGCGGCGTCATAAACTGCAATGCCGTCGTTCGACGTGGCGTCATAGACGAAATCGATTCCTGCGACGAACTGCTCGGGGGCCTCGGCGCGCGTCTCTAGCTGAGCGAGCAGTTTGTCTCGTTCGTTCGGCGTCGATGACGGCGGAAGCGCGATGTATCGCGCCTTAATCTTGCCATCTAAGGCAGCTCGCGCCATCTCAATGATAGGTCGGCGAGCTAAGCTCGTCGGGCTGCCGGCCAGCTTGCGAGCGAGTTTGGCTCCGGGATTTTCATCCGCGTCCGCAGCCTCCAACGTAGGTCGAATATGGTTGAAGATAGCGCGGAGGATATTCTGG
The DNA here is from genome assembly GCA_963740695.1 of uncultured Acidobacteriota bacterium. Lineage (GTDB taxonomy): Bacteria > Acidobacteriota > Terriglobia > Acidiferrales > UBA7541 > Palsa-295. The sequence goes on along the minus strand of CAVUFU010000007.1, from coordinate 464,025 downwards.
GCGTCATTAAGAACCGGACCCTGCCGGATGTGCTCGCGGTCCGACTGGAGATATTCATCAAGCCCGTCCATATGAACAACGACGCGAATACGGTTGAAAGTACCGTGTCGTAGTTCGTTGGGGGAGATTCCAAAATGTCCGTCATCGCCATTAATAAGGCGTCCGAGGACGTACACAAAAAAGCCGTGACTTCGTCCGAGTTCGTCGGACTTGCCGGTCAGCAGATCACGGTACGCTTCGGCGTAGCCTGTAATTCGACCGAGCGCTTTATCTTCAAGAGCGAAACGGATTTCGGAACCTTCGGGTTGATTCTTGTCTTCCGTCGCCTCAATTTCGTCGGGTGCCGGCTTTGCTAACTCCTTTATGTCCCTGCCCAGAATCCACCTTTTGATGCGGCCCTTCCCAGACTTGCTCGGCTCGATCTTCGTTCCATCCAGAAATATCGAGAAGTCGTCGCGCAGCGGAAGAGCGGTCCGCAAAACCCATTCCAGTCTTCCCCGGCGAATCTCGTGAACTTTGTCCTTGAGATCAGACAAGATCGCAAACGTCCATGACTTCGCTGCCCCCTTACCGAAAAGCTTGATGCCGGTCTTCAAGAACGCTGTCGTCACGGTCCATTGTTGTAATACCTGTTGGGCCTCGGGTTCGGAGAGTTCGCGGAGGCCGATCTTTATAGGGGTCTTCGGCTCTACTTCTTCGTCTCCCCTCTCGTCGACCGACTTGAAGTTCATTGACGTTGAATAGAATTTGTCGCCTTTCTTGGAGATATGGGTCAGGCGGTTGGCTAGGACGTATGTCGCGAGCTTACCGATACCGAACTTGCCAATTTGTTGCCGACCGAGCGGTAGTTTGGCTAAGTCGCGCTTCAAACTCTTGCCGATGAGCCAATGCTGCTTCAAGCCACCTGAGTCCATGCCTTCGCCGTCGTCCACAACAACGATTGTTGATCCTTGCTCATGGAAGTCTGCGGGAAGAAAGACGGCTACTTGCCTCGCGCCTGCGTCGAAGGAATTGGCTACCAACTCTTCGATGGCCTTGTTCGGACTTGCGTACAGCCCCTCCGAAAAAAGACGAACGATTCGGTAGCTCAGGCGGACATCAATCTTTTCTGTTTCATTGCCGGTGGTTAAAAAAAGCGGATCGGTCACCATAAGGCGAAGCTCCCTTTGCTCAGACGTCGTGACCCGTTTCAGTCGGTTAGCCGCGGATAATAGTACCATTGCAGTAGGTAGCGCAGAAGTGATGAGCGTCTTTTGAGTTTTAACTTATCGGGCAGCGTTTGTGCGCGCGATGGGCGGCTCGTGAAACTACTACGGGAGGATGGAGAGGAGGTGAAGGACGGGGAGGAAGTGACGTCCCGCGCTATGCGCCCTGCGGACTGCAACTGCGCCCACCTAAAGGTGGCCGCTGCAAAAGCAAGTGCAGGTGCGCGGAGCTTGGACCACTGATCCTGTTTACGTTGCTTGGCCCATGCCTGCCAGGACGCCGCGCATGTAGGCGTAGCTGGCTATTACTCCTGGCATGGGGTTGTCTTCTTGGACTTCGTATTCTAGGTCTACGTAGCCTTGGTAGTTGGTTTGGATCAGGGCTTCGAAAATTTCGCGGGTTGGGATTTTGCCTTGGCCTACTGGTACCTGGCTGGCTTTGTCTTGGAGATTGGTTAGGTCTTTCATGTGGAGGTTAAAGAGGCGCGGGCCTGCCTGGTGGATGGCTTCTGGTACGTTGGCGCCGGCGCGGGCGGCGTGGCCTACGTCTATGCAGCAGCCTATGCGCGGGTCTAGATTTTTTACGGCTTTGAGGACGTCGAGCGGGGAAGGCCAGAGTTTATCTTCGGGGCCGTGATTGTGGATGGCGATGCGGATGTCGTACTCGCGGACGAATTTTTCCAGGCGCGGGAGAGTTTGCGGGGTGGGGTCGCCGGCGACGATTACGGGGACGCCGGCGCGTTGGGCGTAGTCGAACTTGGCGCGAATGTCGGCGTCTTCGTCTTTCTGGAAATAGACGGCGCCTACGGCGTGGAGTTGGATTTTCGCTTGGGAATAATCGGCTAGCGCGGCGGCTTCGGCTGTGGGGTCTGTGGGGAGGTGGTCTTTTACGTCTTTGGCGTTTAGCGCGGAGATTTGGAGTTCGTGCATGTTGGCGATTAATTGGGCGCGGGTGAAATCGCGGAAGGTGTAGCTGGCTAGGCCCAGGCGGATTTTCGTTTTTTCCGTGGCGGCGGGGAGTGGGTTTTCGGTGGGAGTCAGCGCGAAGAGGGCGCGTGGTGGCGCGGCGAAGGCGGCGGTTGTTGCTAGTGCTCCGGTGCGGAGGAGAGTGCGGCGGGAGAGGATGTGGTTCATAGGCGACCTCCAATATTTCTTGCCGTTGCAGCGAAAAGCAGATCCCTCGCTGCGCTCGGGATGACACCCCGCTTTATATTGTTTGCCGACCGCGGATCAGACATGGGGGGCCCAGCCTTTTTCGTATTCGCGGGTCCAGAATTTCATGGCGTCGGGATCGTTTTGGATTTGGGCGTCTTGCGCGTCGAGGTGCAGCTCGCGATTCACTTCCCAGGCGATATTGGAAAGCTGGAGCATGGTTACTGAGACGTTACCTACGGCGATGGGGGCGTTGAGTTTTTCGCCGTGGCGGATGGCGGCTATGAAGTTGGCGAAGTGCGCGTCGGTCATGGAATCGGCGCCGATGAGGTCGCTGGAGGAGGTGGCGGCGGGGCCGCTGACTTTGTACTCGCTGGTTTTTGCGCCGTGGAGATCGTAGATTTCGTAGCCGCCGCGATCAATTAACACGGTGCCGGTGGTGCCCATGATTGTGGAGCCGCGATCGCGTCCGTAGAATTTCATGCCCTGGCAACTTTTGCCTTCCCAGGAAATTAGCGCGTCGTCATATTCGAAGCTGGTTACTAGCGTGTCGTAGAACTGCCAGTCGTCTTTGAAATGGTAACGGCCGCCGGAAGACGTGACGCGGCGGGGGTAGTCGAGGTTGAGGGCCCAGCGGCAGACGTCTACTTCGTGCGTGCCGTTGTTGAGAGTTTCGCCGGTGCCGTAAATTTTGAACCAGTGCCAGTTGTATGGATGGATGTTGTCGCGATAGGGGCGGCGCGGGGCGGGGCCTTGCCACAAATCCCAATCGAGTTGCGGCGGGACGGGAGCTTCGTGGCCGGTGCCGATGGATTTGCGCGTGTTGCTGTACCAGGCTTTCGCGTAGTAGGGGCGGCCGATCAGGCCTTTCTGGATTTTTTCGATGATCTCGATGGTGTGCGGGGAAGAGCGTTGTTGCGTGCCCATTTGGACTAGCTTTCCGTATTTTTTTTGGGCGGCTACTAGCATGGCGCCTTCGGCGGGATTGTGGCTGCAGGGCTTTTCGACGTAGACGTGCTTGCCGGCTTCGAGCGCGGCTATGGACATGGGGGCGTGCCAGTGGTCGGGAGTGGCGATGGTGATGGCGTCTACTTCTTTTTGCTGGAGGATGGCGCGGAAGTCTTTTTCTGCGGCGGGGGATTCGCCCATGGCTTGTTGCGTGGCGGCTGCGAATTTTTGCAGGATTTGGCTGTCTACGTCGCAGACGTGCGAGATGCGGGCGGCGGTTTTATTGGCTTGCAGCGCGGAGAGATGCGCGTAGGCGCGGCTGTTCAGGCCGATCACTGCGAAATTGAGGCGATCGTTGGCGCCGAGGATGCGGGCGTAGCTTTTTGCGGCTGTGCTTACGGCCAGGCCTGCGGCGCTGGTGGCTAGCGTGTCGAGAAATTCGCGTCTGGTGATCATTGTGCGTCCTTTTGTTCGTTGCGCTTCGTGCGCGGTCAGCAGGAGATTTGTGCCTTTGCTAGCGCTTTCTTCAGGCCGTCCATGCTGATGCGTGTGGAGGCTTCGGGCGTGCCGGCGCCGCGCCAGTGGGTTTCGAGGCTTAGGCCGTAGTGGAAGCCGTCGTGATGCAGGGCTTCGAGCTGGCCGACCCAATCCACGATACCGGCGCCGACTGGGGCCCAGGCGTATTTGTGATCGGGCTTGATGACGACATCTTTGCAGTGGCAGTGGCCGATGCGATTTTTCGGGAGCAGGGCGTAGCCGTCGGGATAGGGCGTGCTGCCGAGAGCGGCGGCGTTGCCGGGATCCCAATTGAGCATGAAATTCTTGTCGGGGATGGCTTTTAGCACGGCGGCGGATTCTTCGCCGGAGGCGGTGTTGCAGGACATTTCGTTTTCGAGGAGCAGGATTAGATTTTCTTTGGCGCAGCGTTGCGCGGCTTGTTGCAGCTTGGCGTTGATGGCGGCGCGGTAGGGGCCGGGATCGTCGAGGCGCCAGAAATCGAAGCAGCGGATGCGGCCGGTTTCGAAAGTTTTGGCGAGGGTTATGCAGTGGTCGAGGAGTTTGTCTTGGGCGGTGGCGTCGAAGTCTGCGTGGAATTGATCGCGGCGTTCGCTTTGTTGGGAGATTGGTGCGCCGGGCCAATCGGTCTTGAAGAGCGGGCTGGCGATGTCGGTGACGCGGAGTTTGTGCGCGGCTAGAATTTTTCGCGCGTCGTCGAGCTGCTGGGCGTCCAGCTCGGTGACGTTTTTGTTCCACATCGAGCGCAGCTCGATCCATTCGAGGCCGAAATCGCTGGAGGCGATCTGGCAGGCTTTTTCGAAGTCCTGGGTGATTTCGTCGTTGATCACCGCGAGGCGGAAGGGGCATGTGCTCGCTCCTGCTTGTGCTGTTGAGCGCGCGGCGCTCGAAAGCGAGCCGGGTTTCGTTACCAGCGGTGGCACGATCGCTTCGAGTCCCGCCAGACCGATTCCCTCTAAAAGCCTGCGCCTCGTGAATCTCATATATCCTGCCTCCCGATATGCGGAGGATCCTCTCGCGCCGCTCGCTATCAACTGCCTTTATAGCGCCGCATGAACGTCCGTGCCAACAAAACTCCGTCGTCCGCGCCCGGCGAGTGCCGCTCGAAAAAGCGGCGGTTTTTGACCTCGGAGCAGGGGCGCGCTTGCGGCTGGGGCAGGGTGACGTAATCGCATCATACGATTGGAGATGAGGCCAAAGGTCAGCTCCGTGTGAGCGGTGTTTTCGCGAGCGAAGGTCAGGTTACGTTTTAGAATGGGTTGCGGAAGTTGGCGGCAGATTGCGGTTGGCCTACGGTAAAATTTCAGCAGGTGCCCTCTCGATGAAGCCCACTCGATCAACCATTGTGATTGTGTGTGCGTGGTTGTTTTTTGTGGGCGGCTATGCGGCCATCTGGCTGCTGGCTCCGCCTGATTCGCAGTGGATCAATTTCAGCTATGCTTTTCCGTGCCTGGTTCCCCTTTTTGCGAATTCGTGCCTCCTGTGGAATGCTGCTTCGCCCTACCGGCGGCAGAATGGATTCTGGATGCTGCTGGCGCTGGGCTGCACGTTCTGGCTGGCGGGCATTCTGGTGATGGTTTACAACGAATTCGACCGGGGCAACACGGTCCAGCCCACTTTCGCGGCTGATTTGCTGTTCTTTCTGCATACCGTTCCGTTCATGGCGTCGCTGGCGCTGATGCCGCACGCGCGAAAAATGCGCGAGACGCTGCGCTTCGGGCTGATTGATCTCTTGTTGCTTGGCGTGCTGTGGCTTTACGTCTATATCTTCGCGGCGATGCCGTGGAAGATTGTGGCGCCGGATCACCGGCTTTTTTACACGCGCGACCTCACCAGTTACGTGATCGAGAACCTGGTAGTGGCCATCGGCTTTGGAGTTCTTTTCATTCGGACGCGCGGCTCGTGGCGCAAGGTGTACGGACATCTCTGCGGCGCATTCTCGCTGTACGTGGTGGGGATGTTCTTGGCGGATTATGCCTTGCGCGGGCACTTGATGCGTATCGGCAGCTTGATGCGGTTGCCGATGCTGGCTGCGTTTGTGTGGATGGGTTCGGCGGGAGTGATCGCGCACGGCCTGGCGTTCGAGCCGGAGCCGCCGCCCGCGTCGCTGCGCCGCGATACGCAGTGGCCGGTGCGCATGGCGATGTGGGGCGTGCTGGCGGCGCCGGTTTTGGCGGTGTGGAACGAATTTTTCAGCACGGCGCCTGATGCGGTGAAGCAATTCCGGTTGATGGCTACACTTGCAGTGATTTTTGTCGGAGCAGGGCTGGTTTTCTTCCGGCAGTATCTGGTTTATCAGGAGCGCACCGGGTTGGTGCACGATTTGTGGGAGTCGCTGGAAAATATCAAGCGGCTGCAAACGCATTTCGTACAGTCCGAGAAGCTGGCGTCGCTGGGGCAGCTGGCCGCGGGAGCCGCCCACGAAATCAATAATCCGCTGACCGCGATTCTGGGATATTCCGATTTGCTGACGATTGAAAACGAGTCCGGCACGCGCGCGTATTCGCTGGGTGAAAAAATCCGCGAGCAGGCGCGGCGGACCAAGGACCTGGTGACCAATCTGCTGAGCTTTGCGCGGCAGGTTCCCGTCGAAAAGCAATTGCTGGATCTGAATACTGTGCTTACCGGTGCGGTGCAACTGCGCAATCTGGACTTGCGCGAGAAAAATATTCGCATCGAACTTGAAAATCGCAGCATCCTGCCCGCCGTACGCGGCGACCCGAATCAATTGTTGCAGGTTTTTTATCATCTGATCAGCAACGCGGTGGATGCGATGGTTACGGGCGGTGGCGGCGTGCTGCTGATTCGCACATTGCGCGAACGCGGCAATGTGGTGATCGAATTTTCCGATACCGGGCCGGGGATGAAGGATCCGGATAAAGTTTTCGATCCCTTCTACACCACGAAGGAAGTGGGCAAGGGCACCGGCCTGGGCCTGAGCATTTGCTATGGCGTGATGCAGGAGCACGGCGGGCGAATCACCGGATTCAACCGGCCGGAAGGCGGCTGCACGTTTCGCCTGGAATTGCCGGCGGTCCTTGCTGTGTTTCCGCAGCTTCCCACGCCGCCCGCGACGACGGTCGGTTCGCGCTAGCGAATTGGCGAGGTTTCGCGGGGGTGTGTTAGAGTCGAAAAATTCATGGACTCCTCCCCCATGGCCTCGGCTCCTGCGATTGCCACCGAGCATTTGACGCGCCGCTTCGGCGATCTCGTCGCGGTGCAAGATGTGAACCTGCGCGTGGCGCCGGGCCAGTTTTTTGGTTTTCTAGGTCCCAACGGCGCTGGGAAATCCACCACCATCAAAATGTTGACGGGCCTGCTGGCGGCGTCGTCCGGGCGCATGCAAATTTTGGGCGTGGATCTGGCGCAGAATTCCGTGGAAGTGAAGCGGCAGATCGGCGTGGTGCCGGAGGGTATGGCGCTTTTCGGGCGGCTGACAGGGTCCGAATATCTGAATTTTGTGGGGCGGATGTACGGGCTCGACCGCGTGACCGCCGCGAAACGCACCGCCGAGTTATTGGATTTTATGCAGCTGGTGGATCAGCCGAAGACGCTGGTGACGGATTATTCGCATGGCATGCAGAAAAAACTGGCGCTGGCGGCTGCGGTGATTCACGGACCGAAAATACTTTTTCTGGACGAGCCATTCGAGGGCGTGGATGCGATTGCGTCCAACACTTTGAAAGCGATGCTGCAAAGCATGATTGCGCGCGGCGCGACGATATTTCTGACCTCGCACGTGCTGGAAATTGTCGAACGGCTTTGCAGCCACGTGGCGATTATTCATCGCGGGCAATTGGTGGCGCAGGGATCACTGGAGGAGCTTCGCGCGGGCGTGCAGGCGCAGGCCGCGGCCGCCGCGCTCAGCGCTTCGGGCGCGGAAGGCGCGGTGGTGGCAAGCCCCGGCGAAAAGCTAACGCTCGAGGAGATGTTTTTGAGGATTGTCGGCGGGACGCGGCGCGCTGACCAGGAACTTTCGTGGCTGGGCTGATCTTTTCGAAACAAGCGCGCGGTCAGTTTGCCGCGATCGCTTTTGTACGCTGGCGACTTTTCGTAAATTCCCTGCGCACGATTCGCGGACGCCTGGAAATGGTGTCGCGCGGATTTATATTCCTGGGATTTGGCATGCTGGGGATCGGCGGTTCGCTCGCGATGGGCGCCGGCGCGTGGTACTTCGCTTCACACGGACGCGCCGAAATGCTGGCGCTCTTGCTTTGGCCGGTATTTTTGTTCTGGCAACTTTTTCCGGTGATGGCCAGCGCGTTCACGGAAAATGTGGATTCGTCGAACCTGCTGCGGTTCCCCCTTTCGTTTTCTTCTTATTTTTTGATTCGCATCGCTTATGGCTCGCTGGATCCGGCGACGGCCGTGGGAAGCGTGTGGCTGCTGGGGATGGCCATCGGGATTGGCGTCGCGAAGCCCGCGTATTTTCTGGTGGCGCTGCCGGTTCTGATCTTGTTCGCGATTTTCAATATTTTACTGGGGCAGATGATTTTCACGTGGGTGGAGCGCTGGCTGGCGCGGCGGCGCAGCCGGGAAATCCTGGGCGTGGTGTTTCTGATCGTGATGATCAGCTTTCAGTTTATCGGCCCATTCATGCGCCATTTTGGGCCGACGATGGGACCGGCAGTGGCGCACGTGACCGCGCAGGCGCTGCCGATCGAACGATTGCTGCCGCCGGGATTGGCGGCTGCGGCGGTGGCGCGCGCGCTGCAAGGCGAATATTCTTTGGCGCTGGGCGCTTTTGCTTTGACTTGCGCTTATGCGCTGGCTGTAGGCTGGCTGTTGAACAAGCGCTTGCGCGCGCAATATCTGGGCGAGAATCTCAGCGAAGCAGTTGCTCGCGCCGCGAAACCCGGCGCGAAACAAAAAATTCAGCTGGGATGGAATATCGAGGGCGTGCCGGGTTCGGTTTCGGCGGTGGTGGAAAAGGAACTGCGATATCTTTCGCGCAGCGGGCCGATGCTGTTTACTTTGGTGATGCCGCTGGTGGTGCTGCTGATTTTCCGGTTCACGCCGGGGAAATCGGATAATCCGGGCGGGATTTTCGCGCGTGCTTCCGATTTGGCGTTTCCCGTGGGAGCCGGCTACGCGCTCTTGATGCTTTCGAATCTGGTCTACAACAGTTTTGGTCCCGATGCGGCGGGCATTCAGTTTTTTTTCGTGTCGCCGGTGCGCTTCCGGGAAATTCTGTTGGGGAAAAATATGGCTGCGGGGTTCGTGCTGGGCGCGGAGCTGGTTTTGGTTTGGCTCGGAACGTGTTTGCTGTACCGGCCGCCGGCGTGGGACGTGCTGCTGGCGACCGTAACGGGAGTTTTCTTTGCGCTGCTGGTGAACTTGATTGGCGGAAATTTTCTTTCGGCATTTACGCCGAAGAAGGTGGATTTCGGCGGGTTTGGGCGGCAGCGCGCGTCGAACACGACGGCATTCGCGAGCCTGGGGATTCAGGCGGCGGTGGTTGGGCTTTGCGCGGTGGCGCTGCTGGTGGCGCGCGCGTATCAGCATATCTGGGTGGCGGCTATCGTCTTCGTGATTTTGGCGGTTGGCGCGCTGGCGGCTTATTTTGTGGTGCTGGATCGCATGGACGCGATCATTTTGAAGCGCCGGGAAGTGATGATCGCGGAACTTTGCAAAGCCTAGCCTAAAGCTATAGCAGCAGCCTTAAGCGAGCCTTCTGATACTTGACGGGCAATCCTCAATCATCTAGACTAATCATCTAGATGAATAGGAGAAGCGCGATGCGCACTGTGGGACTATTCGAGGCTAAGCAAAAACTCTCTGAATTGGTTGAACGCGCGGGTAAGGGCGAACGCATCGGGATTACCCGTCGTGGAAAACTGACCGCGCTGATAATACCTCCCCAACCGGAACTCAGCCTGAAGGAAAGCTTTGACGAGATTGAAAAGGTGCGCAAGAAGATTCGGCTCCCGAAGGGCCTCACGATCAAGAGCATGATCGAGGAAGGCCGAGTTTGAGTCGTTTTGTACTGGATGCGTCCGTGGCGCTTGGCTGGATAGCCGATGAGCCTCCTTCTCGGTACGCTCTGAAGATAAAGCAAGACCTTTTGAGCGAGGGGCGGGCCGTCGTGCCCGCGCTCTGGCACCTCGAAATGGCTAATTGGTTCGCGATCGCGGCGCGCCGGGGAGTGATCGACGAATCACAGGAGAGCATCCTGCTAACGGCTCTCGATGGCATCATTGCTCGGGCCATCGAGACCGACGTCACCGCTGTTTCTGTACGCCAAGCTTTAACTACGGCTAGCCGTTTCCAACTCTCTGCATACGATGCTGCTTATCTTGACCTCGCGGTGCGGGAAACACTGCCGCTCGCGACTCTCGACCAGAAGTTGCGGCTAGCCGCGAAGAAGGCCGGATTGGAATTGCTGCAGTAGCAATCACTCCTGAACATTCAAGACCTTCGCGTCCGCCGTCTGGGCGCAATTCCATTTGCAACTGACTAGAACGCTAGGCTACATTTCTGTGGCGCACGAGTTTTTATTGCGCCAGAGGATCAAGCATGAATCGCCACGAACTTCCTACTTTCTATTTTCTCTTTGCGATTTTCTTGCTTTGGACGCCGAGTGCTGCCGCGCAATCGCGGATCGCGCCTGGCACGCATGGAGCCCTTCCGTTGACGCTGGAGCAGTTGGTGGCGACACCGGCTGTTTCCGGATACGAAAAACAGCTCGGGGATGAAATCAGCAAGGCGCTGAAGAATTTTCATCCGGTGACGGACAATCTGGGCGATGTGGTGGTGACCATGGGCAGCGGCGCGCCGCACCGGCTAATCGTCACACCGATTGATGAGCCGGGATTTGTGGTGAGCGAGATCACCGCGGACGGTTATTTGCGCGTGCAGCGGCTGCCGCAGGGCGGGTTGCCGCCGATATACAACGAACTGTATTCGGCGCAGCCCGTGAAAATCGGCACGGCGGGCGGAAAATGGATTGACGGCGTGGTGGCGGGGCTATCGGTGCATCTGCAACCGGGCCGGAGCAATCCGCCGAGCGCCGGCGACATCGAGAATATTTATGTGGATATCGGAGCGATGTCCGCGGAAGAAGCGCGCAGGGCGGGCGTGGATGTTCTGGATCCGATCGTCATCAATCGCCGGTTGATGAAGCTGAGCAACGGGGAAATGGCCGGCGCTGCGGTCGGCGATCGTTTCGGGGCCGCGGCAGTGTTGGAGGTGTTGGGTGGGATTGATCCGGCGAAGGTTCAGGGGACGCTGACCGTTGCGTTCGTCGCGCAGCAGCGCACGGGGGCGCGCGGCTTGCAGCGGATTCTGACTGAGACGCGGGCGGACGAAATGATTTACGTGGGAAGATTGCTTCCCGGCGGGCCTATCCCGCAGATGGAAGGCTTGCATCACGCGCCGCGGCGGGAACCGGGCAACGGCGTGCTGGTCGGCGTGGAAAAAACCGACGGAGAGCTGACGGGGTTTGACGCTGAACTGAAAAAACTCGCCGACACGAACAAGATCCCGTTTAGTTCCGATTATTCCGCTGGCGTTTTCCCTCGGACTTATTTGCCTTTGCCGGAATTGCCGGCGAAATGGTCGCACATTGGGATTGCTACTTCGTGGACGGACACACCCGCCGAGGAAATTGCTACGCCGGATCTGGAAGCTCTCAAGCAATTGCTGGGCGCATATGTGGGGGCGGCAAGATCGGGAGTTCCGGCAGGCGGCGTAGGTGGCGCAATTGAGGGCGCGGCGGCCGGTACGCCGGGGAAACCGCCCAGTACGGTTGCGATTCTCGCGCCGCTCGTCGAGGTTTATGGCGTGAGCAATCATGAGGGCCCGGTGCGAGATTTGGTGAAGGCGCTGCTGCCGAAGTGGGCCAAGCCGGAAACTGATGATGCGGGGAATTTGATTTTGCATTTGGGCACGGCGGCGGAGGGAAGCAAGGCGCCGCGGATTCTCGTTGTTGCGCATATGGATGAGATTGGCTTCGCGGTGAAATCCATTTCGAAGGATGGGCGGCTGGAAGTGGAATGGCGCGGCGGCGGGGAACTCGGCTTTTTCGCGGGGCATCCGGCGCTGGTGCATATGGCGAATGGCGGCGATCTGGATGCGATCATGGAGTTGCCGAACGGTTGGGACACGCCGGCTTTCAAGTGGCCTGCGGAATCTTCGGATACTGCGCTGCGCGTGGATGTGGGGGCGCGCACTCCGGAAGAGGTGGCGAAGCTCGGCATCAAAGTGGGCGACACGATTACGATTCCGAAGGCTTACCGGCCGTTGATCGGAACACGCGCGAACGGCCGGGCTTTCGACGATCGCGTCGGTGATACGGCGTTGATTTCCGCGGTTTGGGCGCTGGGCGGGCCGCTGAAAGATCGCGATGTTACGTTCGTGTGGTCGACGGGCGAGGAACTGGGGTTGGTGGGCGCCGCGAAATTGGCGAAGCGTCTTTTCGCTGAAGGTCACGAGCCGGATTACGTGTTTGCGGTGGATACTTTTGTTAGTGCGGATTCGCCGATCGAATCGAAGCGCTTCGGCGACGCCGCGGTCGGCAAAGGATTCGTGATTCGCGCGGTGGATAATTCGAATATTGTGCGGCCCGACCTGGTGGAGCGCGTGATCAAACTCGCGCGCGCCGGGCAAATTCCCGTGCAATATGGCGTCACCGGCGGCGGGAACGACGGCTCGGCGTTCGTGCGCTACGGCTCGGTGGATGTGGCGCTCGGCTGGCCGTTGCGTTATTCACATTCGCCGGCGGAAGTGGTGGATACGCGCGATGTGGATGCGTTGGGGCGCATCGTCACCGCGATCGCGAAATCCTGGTGAATTTTGCGTGTCGTGTGCGCGGGTGGATAGCGGTGATTCGCGTGCTGGGCTTGTTGCTCACAGGCGTGGTGTTGGCTTGCACTTTGCTATAATCGCGCGCCGTGAGTGAACCTGCATTCAAAGCGCCTCGTCACATTGTGATCGAAGGGCCGATTCGCGTGGGGAAATCTACTCTCGCGAAAGTGCTGGCCGAGCAGCTGCACGCGCGGCGCATTTTCGATGCCGACGACAATCCCTTTCTGACGGATTTTTACGATGAAAAGCCCGGGGCGGCTTTTCGCGCGCAGATGTATTTTTTGTATGAGCGGCATCGGCGGCTCTTGGAGACGCGTCCTGAGGACAATCCCGCGCCGATCGTCAGCGATTTCCTATTCGAGAAGGACAAGATTTTCGCTTACCTGAATCTGGATAATGAGGAGCTGAAACTTTACGAGCGTTATTTCGAGATGCTGGCGCCTTCGGTGCCGCCGCCGGACCTGGTGATTTATCTGCAGGCGAAGCCGGAGGTGCTGCGCAAGCGCGTTTCAAAAAAAGGCGATCCGGCGGAGACGCAGATTTCGCCCGAATATGTGGAGGCGGTGGCCAACGCCTACGAGCATTTTTTCTTTCGGTACTCAGGCTCGAACTTGCTGGTGGTGGATACTTCGGAGATTGATTTCGTGGAACGCAACCAGGATTTGCAGGAGCTGCTGCGGCGGCTGCGGCAGCCGGTGAAGGGAACGCAGTATTTTCTGCCGCTGGGACAGGGCTAGCCAGACTGCGTGGCGCTCGCAAGGCTTCCGCGGTTGAAGATTCCGTCTGAGAAGCGCACAGCCTGTACTTCAGCGGCTAAACAGGTTGCGGAAAAAGTCAAAAGCGAGGCTTCAGGGGCTAAAGCCCCAAGAGAAAGGCACGACTTACGGCGGGGCTGAAGCCCCGCCCTTCCCTTTTTTCCGCACGCTGTAAGGCCGCTCTGATTTCGCGACATTCATGTCGTCGCCAAAGCGACGAACTACAAAAATTCCCCCGAGTCGGGCCAGCGGGACTAAGCGCAGGGAAGACGCGTCTTTGGTTTTAAAGTTGCACGCGAGAAAAACAGTGGAAGGGGGACGGGACGGGCAACCCCGCCAGGCTACCCGCCCCGCACTGCGCACGGGAGGATTTCGTCAGGCTGCTTTGTCTGGTCCGGTCAGCCGGTGGCGCAATCTGCCGAGAGTGCGATTCACCGGATGGCTGCGATGTAAGAAAGTGAGCACCGGAGCGCGGCGCACGCCGATTTTTTCAAGGGCGCGACGGATGCGGAAATCGCGTCCGGCGGACACCAGCCCTCGTTCGAGCGTGGTGATCGCCTCGGAAGTGCGTCCCGCCTGGTAATAAACTTCCGCCAGATTCAGGTAAAGCTGGGCGTGATTGTGTTTCATTCCCAGCGCTTCGCGGCAGAGCGATTCCGCGTCGCCAAATCTTTTTTCGGCGAGCGCCGCGAGCAGGCCCGTGTACGAAAGATAAAATGGATTTTTCGGTGCGATGCCCAGAGCGCGCCGGGCGTGTTGCAGGGCTTCTTCTGATTGTCCGTCGCGGAGATTTTTCAGGCATTCCTTGAAGTCGTTCATTCCGGCATCTGACGGGGAGGTGGTTCCGATCCAGTGGGACATAGGCTCCTTCCTTGCCCCGCGGACACGTGCGAGGCAACTGAAGTAATCCTAGCGTTCGGCGGTTTGCATGAAAATAGAGCGTGCGTACAGCTTTTGGGCTACTCCCTTTTCCTGTACGGAGTGACAGGCAAAGGAATTGGCAAGTTCGGGACGGCGGCGGGGCGTGCCGAAGAGCGGGCGAAGGCGCCTGAGAGGGTCTGTTTTATTGGGTTTTCTGCAAGTAGCGGTTGAACCACGCCGCGGTACGTTCGATCACGTCGCGGCTGTGCGCGGGATCGGCAAAGGCGTGGCCTTCGTTCGGATAAATCACCAGCTCGGTGGGAACGCCGAGCGTTTTCAGCGCGTGCCAGAATTCGTAGGACTGCGGCGGCGGACATTCACCGTCGCGATCGCCGACGACCATCAAAGTGGGCGTCTTTACGTTCTTGATGAACGTGATCGGCGCGCTTTTGGCATAGATCATGGGGTCGTCGTAGACGCTAGCGCCGAAAAAGGGAAGCATCCACTGGTCAATCTTGTTTTCGCCGTAATAACTGAGCCAGTCGGAGAGGCCCGCGCCGGAAACGGCCGCGGCGAAGCGATTGGTTTGCGTCACGGCCCACATGGTCATGTAGCCGCCGTAGCTCCAGCCGGTGATTCCCAGGCGATTGGGATCTATGGGGGCGGAGCGAAGGGCTTCATCCACGCCGGCCATAACGTCCAGAAAATCGCCGTAGCCAAAATCTTTCACGTTCGCGCGAGTGAACGCTTCGCCCTGACCGTAACTGCCGCGGGGATTGGGTTGCAGCAGAAAATATCCCTGCGAAGGTAGCGCCCGGTAATAAGACCAGCGGCTTGGCCATGAGGGCGTGACCGCGGAGCTGGGGCCGCCGTGGACGCACACGACCAGCGGGTATTTCTTCGCCGGATCGAAATCGAGCGGATAGGTGAGCCAGCCTTGCACGCTTCCAATTTCCGTCGTCCAGTGCAGGCTGACTGTTTTGCCCCAAGCGGGATGGAGGCTCGCATTTGTGTGTGTGATTTGTTTCCATGCGCCGAGTTTTCCGGCCCAGACTTCCGGAGGACTATCGAACGATTGCTGAATGGCTGCGCTGGTCTGGCCGTCTGCGGACATGGATATCGCGATTCCGTAACCGTCGGCGGAAACGTGGCCTGCGAAAGTCTGCAACGTGGTTTCGCCGCCGGCGCTTGCGTCAATTGCTCCCAGCGCGGCGAGGCCGTCCTTGAATTCGGCGCACAGGATCTTTTTGGAATCGGCCGACCAAGTGATCGTGCTGGCGGAGGCTTTCATGCCCGGGGTGAGGTCGCGCGGGTCGCCGCCCATGGCCGGAATTGAATAGACGTCACCGCCGATGAAACCCTCGTCGCTCATCAGGCCGCCGATGAATGCGATGGTTTTACCGTCCGGCGACCAGCGCGGAACAGCGATTTGCATCGCGGGCTTTGGCATCAGCGGCGTCATGGTGTTGCTGGTGGAATCGAGCGCGAAGAAATTTGCGATGTACCAGTTGTCGTCGCCGTTGCCGGGTGCGGCGGTGACTACCAGACGCTTGCTATCGGGCGCCCAATCGAATTCGTAGACGTACATGTCCGCGGGCGAAACCTCGCGCGTGGTTGCGGTGGACGGATCAACGAGAGTCAAGCGTTGCTCGAGAAAATCTTCCGAGACGACGCCCTCGTCCGGAGTCTCGGCGACCAGCGGGCCCGCCGATCGTGTGGCATTCTCCGTGTAGAGCAGGGCGATGCGCGTGCCGTCGGGCGACCAGCAAGGATCGCTGGCGGAACCTTTGAGGTTCGTTAATTTTTTCGCGGGAGCAGAGCCGCTCACGGATTCGACGAAGAGCTGCAGCTGGCCTTGTTGCGCCGCGTCGGATAGAAACGCGAGCTTGGTGCCGTCAGGCGACCAGGCGATGTCGCGTTCTTGGTGCGCGGTGTTGGCGTCGCCCGCGGTATGTCGCCGGGGAGTGCCGGTGCCTGCGGTGATCTGTCGCGGAGTGCCGGTGCCGTCGGCGTTCGCAACGTAGATTGCGGAGTTGGCGGAAGGCGCGCCGCCCGGGCCTGCCAGCGATTCTACCCAGGCGAGCATCTTTCCGTTTGGCGAGATTTCAGCCTGATGGAAGAAGTGCACTCCAAACATCGCTTGCATCGCGTCGTCGAGCGCGGGCTGGCGTTTCGGTTCGTGCTTTTGTTGTGCAGCGACACCCGCCCCCAAAAGCAAAAAAACCAGAGCCAGGACCAGACCTTTGCAATCGCGATTCATCTCGTCTCCCGTGTGGTGGATCTTTTTATATGCGCGAGTTTCAGCGCGCGTCGGCGGCCGCCTGCACCGCCTGCGAATCGGCTCAATAAGACGCCACGATGTTGAGCCTGTGAATTGAGAAAATCAAGGATGGCGGAATCGGCGGAATACGAAGCGGCGCGGCATTGAAACATTGCGGGCCGCAGCTGCGTATCTGAATCTTGGGTTGCGACCGGCGTTCATGGCGGCTATTCTCGGGCGTGTTTGTTTTTGAGGAGTTAAATGAAGACATCTGAGATCAAGCGAATGGTACGCGTTTCCAGGCTTTTGCTTTTCGCACTAATTGTTGCGTTTGCGCTATCCGCGCCGGTGTTTGCGCAGTCCGATACCGCGCCGAGCGGCGCGGCGCAGGCGGCTGCGGCGCCGATGGAGCAGGGAAAATTTATCCTGCACAAATTTGAGCAGCCCATTGGCCAGGAGACCTACGAGGTCACCAAGGATGGCGATTCGCTGCGCGTGAAAATGGATTTCAAGTTTACCGACCGGGGATCGCCTGTTCCGATGACGGCTACTTTTCGCGGCGCGGCGGACTGGACGCCGGAAGATTTCGAGATCAAGGGCAACAATTCGCGCAGCACGACGATTGATGACGCTGTGGAAGTGCAGCCGGACAAAGTGCGGGTGCGCGACCGCGAAAAATGGACGGAAAGCGCGCGGCCGGCGCAATTTTTTACGATTGCGGGTTATGCGCCGGCCACGATGCAGATGCTGATGGTGCGTTATTGGGCCGCGCACGGCTCTCCCGCGCAATTGGCTGCTCTGCCCAGCGGGCAAGTGAAAATTCAGGCGCGCGGGCAGGACACGGTCAAGATTGATGGAAAAGAGCAGACGTTTGATCGCTACACGGTGCAAGGATTGATCTGGGGCCTGGAAACTTTGTGGTTTGATTCCAGCCGCAACTTGGTGGCGGAAATCAGCACGGACGCGGAGTTCGATCATTTTGAAGCGATTCGTGATGGATACGAAAGCGGGCTGGGAACTTTTGTGGGCCGCGCGGGCGCCGACGAGATGGCTGCGCTTGCGGACCTTTCAAAGGGAATTTCCGGCAGCCGCGCGGAGAAAATCGCGCTGGCCGGAGGCACCTTGATTGATGGCACGGGTGCTGCGCCGGTGCCCGATTCCGTGGTGCTGATCGAGAACGGCAGAATCGTGGATGCCGGGCCGCAATCGCGCGTGAAAATTCCCGGCGGTGCGCAAAAAATTGATGCGCGCGGCAAGTTTATTCTTCCCGGATTGTGGGATATGCACGCGCACTTCGAGCAGGTGGAATGGGGCCCGATATATCTGGCGGCGGGCGCGACGACTGTGCGCGATTGCGGGAATGAATTCGAATTCATCACCGCGGTGCGCGATGCGATTGCCGCGGGACACGGACTTGGTCCGCGGATACTCGCGGCGGGGATTGTGGATGGCAGCGGGCCGCTGGCGATTGGCGTTGCGCGCGTAGATACGCCGGAAGAAGCGAAGATGTGGGTGGACAAATATCATGACGCCCACTTTCAGCAGATGAAAATTTACAGCTCGGTGAAGCTGGAGGAAGTGAAGGACGTGGCCGCGGAAGCGCATCGCCTGGGGATGAGCGTTACGGGCCATGTGCCGGAGGGGCTTAACGCTTATCAGGTGATCGAAGCGGGACAGGATCAGATCAATCACGTGCCGTACATTGCGGACATCATGGTGCCGCCGCTTCCGGAAAATGCTACGCGGATGGATCGGCTGAATGCGGAAGCCAACATTGATCTGAATTCTCCTGAGGCGAAAAAGGCGATTTCGTTTTTGGTGCAGCACAAGACTGTGCTCGATCCCACCGTGGCGTTATTTGAATTTTTGACGGCTAGCAGCGCGAAGCCGCCGGTGAGCATCGAGCCGGGCGTGGCCAAGGTTGCGCCGGAGCTGCAGGCGATTTTGGCGGAGGCCGGGCCGCCTTCGCCGAACGCGGCGGTGCACGAACAACTCGTGCAGAAGTACATCCAGATCATTGGCGCGTTGCATCGCGCGGGGGTGCCGATTGTGGCGGGGACGGATCAGACCGTGCCGGGCTACAGCCTCTATCGCGAGATTGAATTGTACGTGCAGGCGGGATTTACGCCGATGGAAGCGATTCAGGCGGCTACGATTGTGCCGGCGCGCGTGCTGGGATTCGACAAGGAATTGGGGACGGTGGAAGCGGGGAAACGCGCGGACGTGATTATTCTGGATCGCAATCCGCTCGAATCAATTCACAATATCCGCTCCGTGGAATTCGTGATTACGAACGGAGTGATGTATAACTGCGCGGAATTGTGGCGCAGCGTGGGGTTCAAGCCGTAGCGATGCGCGTCGAGCCTTGCGGTTGGATTTGGGGGCGCTGCAGCGAGGAATTTGATGCGTTCGCAATCCGCGGCGAAAAAAGCAGGTTCCTCGGGCGTAAGGCGCCCTCGGAATGACAGGCGCTTGCGTTTATCGCGCGCTGCGGGACTCCGGCGCCGCAGCCCCGACCTGAAGGTGGCGGCTACAACGTCAAATGCTAAGAGCCGGCGGGACGCCGGCGCTACGAACCGCGATCGGTGCAGAATTCTTCCCTTGTGGACGCGCGTGCGCGGAACTATGCTCCGTTCGCTAACATTCTTGCCTGGCTGAATCCTGGGTCAGCAAAAGGCGCACAAATGGAAAAATGGACGCGGAGAAATTTTTTCTTTTCTACTCTGGCGGGAGGGATTGCCGCTAGCACGCAGCGGCTTTTCGGGGCTGGCGCTCCTGTGGTCGCAAAGGCGAATCGTTTAATGGGCGATGAATCCGCCGCTGCGGCTGCGGGCACGCGGCCGCTGATTGTTTCGGCAGCGAACGGTTTCAAACATCTGGATGATGGGATGGAGGTACTGAAATCCGGCGGCGACACGCTGGATGCGGTGCTCGCGGTGGTGACGAAGGTGGAGGACGATCCCAACGACGATTCGGTGGGCTATGGCGGATTGCCGAATGAAGAAGGAGTGGTTGAGCTGGATGCTTGCGTGATGCATGGGCCGACGCATCGCGCTGGGGCGGTCGGATCGATTCAAAAACTAAAGAATCCGTCGCTCGTGGCTAAAACCGTGCTGGAGAAGACGAATCATATTTTCATTGTGGGCGTGGGCGCGCAGCGTTTTGCGGAAGACGAAGGTTTCACGACGATGAATCTGCTGACGGAGCGTTCGCGGATCGCGTGGCTGGCGTGGAAAGCGTCGTCTTCGGAAAACTGGCGGCCGGGGTTGGATAGTCCGGAATGGAAAGAGAAACTCGCGGAGCTTTTGGACACGCCGGAAAAGCTGGCGTGGCGCGAGCATATTGAGGATGTGGTGATGCACCCGCCGACCGGGACGATTAATTGCCTGGCGGTGGACGCCAAGGGCAATATTTCCGGCACGACTACGACTTCGGGTCTCGCGTGGAAAATTCCGGGGCGCGTGGGAGATTCGCCCATTATCGGCGCGGGGCTTTTTGTGGACAATGAGGTGGGCGCGGCCGGCTCGACGGGACGCGGCGAGGAAAATATCAAGATTGCGGGCGGGCACACGATTGTGGAGATGATGCGCCGAGGCTCTTCGCCCACTGATGCTTGCATGGAAGCGATGCATCGCGTGGTGAAAAACTACAAGGCGTTTCCCGACCGGCTGAAGCTGTTTCACATTCAATTTTACGCTTTGAATAAGAATGGTGATTACGGCGCGGCCAGCCTTTGGGAGAAACATATCGACGGCCGTCCGGTGCAGTTTGCGGTGCATGACGGGACCAAGGCGCGGCTGGTGCCGACGAAGGCGATGTTCGAGGGAATTGGCGGAGACTACTGAAGCTTTCTTTTGTGTTCGCGCTGCGCCTGGGCTCGCTATTGCACCAGCTGCGATGCGAAAACCAGGTGAATGCCGTTCGCTGCGAGTTGCGGGACGCCATCGGAGAGAGCGGCGATGGTGGCGGGCCGTGGGTGGCCGATGGCGATGGTGAAGCCGTCGCGGCGGGCGTCGCGAGCGGCGAGTTCGAGTTGTTTGAGAATGGCTTCGCGCGATGCGACGTCGTCGAGGAAAACTTTGCGCGACGCGGCGCGCACGCCGTTGCGCTCGGCGCTGTCGTAGGCGACAGTTTTCGCGTCGGTGCGGCTATCAATGAAGAAAAGGCCGCGCTCGCGCAGGGCTGGCATCAGGGCTTGCATTAGCGCGAGGTCGGCGGTGGCACGCGAGCCCTGGTGATTATTTACGCCGACGGCGTAGGGTACGGTCTCCAGCATTCCTGCGAGAGTTTCGTTCACTTGCCCGGCATTCATTCCCACGCGTAGTTCGATGTCTTCCGGCTTTGTTCCATCGGCTTCGGATTCCATGGGTAAATGCAGCATCACTTGATCGCCGCGACGCTGTGCTTCTTCGGCAACTTCGCTCGAGAGGGGCAAGTGCGGCAGGACGGATACTGTGAGCGGGAAATTTAGCGCGAGAACGGCGTCGGCGGCGGAGCGGTCGTAGCCGAGGTCGTCAATGATGATGGCGAGGCGGGGGTTGTTTCCACCCGTGCTGCTACTGCTACCGCCGTTACTGCTGCGATTCTGCGCGACGGATGAATGCGCGTGTGTGGAGAGTGGCGTTACTACGTGAACAGTATGCGTGCGGACGCCGTGGTAGGTGAAATCGAAGCGGATTACGCCGGGGGAAGTAGTTTCGTTGATGGCGAGATCGTGATGATGCGCGATAGCCGTGAGAGCCTGGGAGAGCGCGGAGGCTTGCGAGGGATCGGCGAGCGAGAGGTAGATGTTGTCGGCGGCTAGATGGGTGGAAGTGCCGTTCTTCGCCGGCTGAAGCTCTGGACGAATGGCGATTTCGGATTTGCGGTTGGTGATTTTCTGCGCGGTGGCTACGATTTCGGCGGTTACGGAGCGGAGTTCAGATTTGGAAAGTGATTTTTTGCCGCAGCCGGCGATGAATAATAGCAGCGCGGCGGCTAAGCCCGCGAAAATCCGGAGCGCTTGGCGCGAACGCAAATTCAGGCGGCCAGTTGCGCCTGCCAGTGAATGAGCTTGGCAGCCTTTTTCTCGACGGTGGCGCCGCCTTGCAGAATCTCGATGGCTTTTTTCACCACGGGATCAGTGGGCGAAGCGCTGGGAGCGGCGGGCGGTTGAGTGAGATCGGCTTGGGCCATCAGGTCGTCAATCGAGGGATGAATTTCGACGGTGGGGCCGACGCCTTCGCTGGCAATGTTCTTGTTGGCGGGCGTGAAGTAATTGGCGACGGTGAGAATCAGCGCGGAGCCGTCGTCGAGTTGAATCAACTTCTGCTCGGAGGCGGTGCCGTAGGTGCGTTCGCCGACGGTGTCGCCGCGCTTATTGTCACCTATCGCGGCGGCGAGAATCTCGGCGGGGCCGGCAGTGCCATTACCGATCAGCACGCTGACGGGCTGGGACCACACAACTTTCGCCGGCTCGGCGGAGTACACGACGGGAGTGACCGTCTGGCCTTTCAGAGTGGCGATGGTGCCGGACGAAAGAAAGAGTTGGGCGGTCTGGACGCCTTCCTGATCGTCACCGAGCGAGCAATCGCGCAGATCGAGGATCAGTTTCTTTGCGCCGCTGTGCTGGAACTGCACGAGCTTTTCGCGGATCTGCTTGGCCGTGCCGGGCGTGAATTCCACCACGTGGAGATAGGCGATGTCTCCCGCGATTTTATCTTCGACGAGCTTGGGGGGCGCGAGCTTCGCTAGAGTGATGGTCATTTCCTGAGGTTCGGCTTTGCCGCGGCGGATAACTGACAGCGGGACGGTGGTGCCGGGATTTCCTTTCAGGAGGAGTTGCGCCTGGTCAATGGCCATCTGGCCGGTGGTGAAGCCGGCAATTTTTTCGAGGATGTCGCCGATGCGCAGGCCGATTTTGGAGCCGGGGCTATCGGGGAGGACGCCGATGACGCCGATGTAACCGAAGCGGCGGGTGAGGGTGAGCCCGGCTTCGCCCTGTGCGGGGTCGGCGGTCTTTTCCTTGTAGTCTTTGTATTCGAGCGGGCTGAGGTAGGCAGATTGCGGGTCGAGCGAATCGAGCAGGCCGTGCAGCGCGCCGTTGGTGACGGCGTGCATATTGGGATCGTCCACGTAATCGCGCTGGATGTGTTCGAGGACTTCGCTATAGACGGTGAGGGCGCGGTAGGCTTTGTCGTCGTTGTTGGAGCGGCCGAGCATGTAGCCGGTGGCGGCGTAGGCGACGACGAGGACGGAAATCCCGACGACTATCTTTTTCCCAAGTGGACTCATGCAACCTTCCCTTTTGGAGCTTTGATGATGGCGCGACGCGTACGGCTATTAGACTGCGGTCGAGCGCAGATGGAAGCTTGATTATAGCGTGAGTCACCGTGATTCGTGACTTGTGATTTGTGATTCGTGGCCGGCGATCCGTGAACCGCGGACGTGACTTTCTACGGCAAGCGGCGAGACGTATAGGCTACAAATGTTTTCTCGTTTTGTTTCATGCGATTACGGGCGCGACCCCGGGGGTATCGGGCGGGCTATTTGGGGGCGTGCTCACGGCCGTAGGCGCTACCGAACCAGCTGGCTAGCTGGAGGGCCATTACGAGGCCGCCGGCGGCTGCGGCTGCGAAGCTGGGGATTTCGCGGATGTGGAAGTCTCCTAGGCGGGTGAGGAGCAGATAGGCGATTAGCAGGTTGAGCGCGGCCCAGAGGACGTTGACGACCGGGCGAGGATTCACCTTTGCCAGGGGGGTTGGCGAAGGGCGAGGGGAAGCGTCGGCCGGTGACGCCGCTGACGAAATGCGGCACGGCGTTGACTAGGAAAGCGCCGGCGAAGAAGTAGGCGAGGTAAGTGTACCAGGGCATGGGCTCCTTTGCTGTCGAGTTTGGTGGTTTACACGTGACCGACGGGTGGAGGATAGCATTTCGGCGAGATTCGTTGAAAAATGTCGGTTGGAAAATATAACAATAGATGACTCGCAGCGTGATTAATGCGACCGCCTGCGCAGGTTTGAACAGATAATCCAAAAACTCAATCGTTCTGTAACGAGCGGCGGAAAGCAACCTGCAACACTCGCGCCTATGGTGCGCTAGAGGACGTCTTGGAAGATGATTGAGCGGCAGCTTTCAGTTTACTGAGAATCGGAAATAGATCAACGCCGACACCCAAACGATAATAGTCTTGATCGGACCGGCCTGTCTGCTGAATGACCAGGGCGGGGCTGTCTAAGCTCAGGACTGGCGACGTCGGGATCAATGCCAATGCAATTGTATTCGTATTCTTGTGAAGCCTAAGATAGGTAGATCCAAAGAGGCGCACGGTCCCCTGCGTGCCTGGAATCGGAAAGCTACCTGCTACGGTGAGCGTCACCCCTCGAAGTTTTCCGCCGGTGATGGTTTCGTCTTCGCCTAACCGGAGGTCCACCGTGCCTGGGTACACATTTGACGACTTGCAGCCAGGTGCAGTCGAATTTGGATCACAATCGCCAGTTGAATAAAAAAAACGAAGGCGAAGGCCGCCGTAGTAGTCGCGATAAAAGCGAGACCGGTTAGGGACGAGAAAGGCAACCGCTGTGGGTTTCGTGGTGGGCGTGCTCGGGCACGTGAAGGTCGGAGAACTCATGAGTCCGTAGCTGCAAAGTCCACCCGCAAGTTGTGGGTATAGGGACTGGAGCTGGGGATTTTGACTGAATTGTAGCGCTAAATTGGAGTTGAGTCCGAATTCAGGCGAGTTCGAACTCGTGCTGAAAGGTGTGACTGCGCCGCCGCCCAAAATTATCGAAATGGCAGATTGTCCCCACGTGTTCCCCCAGCCCCAGTACGGTCTATTCGCGGCTGACACGAGATAGTATTCAAATCCAGCCTGAAACTCAAAGCTCTGCACTATTTGTGCTACCGTTTGGCTGCCAATGCCGGTGGTAAGTGAGTTGGAACTGAGGGAGCTCAATGCTGAACTGGTGGACACGGGTACGCTTGCGACACGGGGGTTCAGCCAGAGCCAGCACCTTCGAGCCAAGGGATTTTCGTCGTCGTCGTTGCATACCTTTCCGGGGAACCACTTAACGGGTGCGATCAAGTCGATTTCTGCGAAATACTGCTGGCTTGGACCTGACGATGAGCTGCCGGTTGCGTTTAGTCCGATTAGACCTAGGGTATACAGGGAGGAAGTTCCTACTGAGCTATCAGCTGGAGTTGCGGCAGCAACCGTAGTACTGGCAGTTCCAGCGGGATCAGCTTGCGTCGCGGTGATATTTTGACCCTTTGTAGGCGACGCGAGAGCGAAGCTAAAAGAGCCGTCCTGCGCAATGTGCGGATTCCCGTTTTGTGCGCCGTCCGTATCGATACCGACAGTTGACCCAGGTGATGCAAACCCTTTGAGCGTCTTGTCGCCTTCTTTCACTGGAGTAAGACAGGGGAGTTTAGACTTTGCAGTGCATTGATCGCTAGGTTTCGAAGCTCTCACAAAAAGAGGGCCAGCGGCGATTGTTCCACCAGCGTTTAGGAGCTCAACCTGATCATATTGGCTCAATTTTGGAACTGGTGCGGTAAAAGCGCCACCCGCACCTCCGACGTTAATGGTCACAGGTAGAGGAGCGGGATTATTATTAGGGTTGACAGCCACCTTATAACCCGCAGCCCCGTTTTTGCCTTTGATGGATGTATCACCCACCTTCGGCAAATCCAGGCAAGCATTCACGCTATTGTCTTCACAAACCCCAGATCCGGATACTACTACGGCAGCTGGGAATGCCGCTGTCTGCTTGTACATCAGATTAACCAAGCTCCCGGCCCCCAGGGCCGGTACGTTTTTCACTGCAAATTTGCGATTGATGACTGCCACATTTCTATAGACAGTCGCACCATTGATAACAATGTCGATTTTTCCCTTCTTGGCGCGGCCGCTTATCTGAGTATCTCCGGCCTGAGGTTGATCCAAACAAGGATACTGGGGTGCCGGCGCGCTGCATAGATTCTGGGCGTGTAGCGGAGGGTGAATGGCTGCGGCTGCGAGGAACGCGATGAAGCAGAGTTTCGTTAGGATCGATCTCGCTGCTATGACCGATGAAGGGCTTTGGCAGGTGTGCACACGCTCAGATCGCTTCACAGTGTCCTCCTCAGGCTCCGGCTGGGCTGGCCGGGGGCTTGCACGCTTTAGAGCTGACTGAAACTGATAGGTATTGCACGTCGTAATTTTGCGAGGGGTGGATTTCTAGGAAGCCGTGGCCGTCCCAGTGCAGTTCGCCTTGGACGCGGATGCAATCGCCGGGCCTTGGGGGATGTTCGAGGTGCTTCCAGACGTGGCGGATTATTTCGGCGCGAATGTAGTGGGTCGCGGGCAGAGAGCGGTAAACGGGAGTGTCGTTGAAATCCGCGAGCGCGATATCGACCGTGCGTAGGCCGTCCCACGAAGTTTTGGCTTGTTCTACCGTGCCGATGGCATAGACGTAGAATCCGTAGCGTTTCCAGCCGTTAATCCCAAGACATTTGAAAAACTGTGTCGTGACTACCGCGCTGGCCTGATCCAGCCAATTCAGGCTTCCGTATTCTGTCGAGCGTAGCCAGAGTGCCGCCTGATTGGCGTCCGTCAAGCGGGGCGGGCTGCCGCATGCCACGAAGCACGGGGCCGTTCCAAAACCACAGACCGGGGCGGCGCTGGTTGAAAGCGCGGATAGCACGAGGATGACGAGTAGCGAAGCCACGAATTTCATGGTTCTTCCCGTTCTACGGCGTTTTCTAGTGAATATTATTCGGGATACGTAACAATTAAAGTACTAATGTGCCGGGGACAATACCGGGTGATGTGCATGATGTCAAGCGCCAATTTCATTTGTGAACGTTTTTATTTGTTAGGCGCGATTGGAGGGTTCTGGCAGCCTGCGGCCGGAGGAGGTCAGTTGGAGCATGGAGGGAGGGTTGGTTGTGACGGAGACGGGTGCAGACGGGTGCGAGAGTTGTGTCGCGCCTACGTCGCTCGTTGATTTTCTCGTGGGTTTCCCCACGCTTACGCGTGGGGCTAATTTCTGCCGCGCCTATGGCGCTGGGTTTGTGGCGGAGCTCATTTTGTGCTGCGGATTGATTGGTGAATTGCGATGTCGTTGTGCAAAAGCCCCACCCTTCAGCGGCGGAAGGGTGGGGCACCCCTCGTCGCTCGGGATTTGCCCGACGATTCGAAACCGGCGCGGTTCTGGATTGTGATTGCTAGGATGCGCGGGTTCGCAGAGGCGGGGGCTACGGTGTCGGCATTTCGACACGCGAAGACTGCGACTGGGAACTAGAATTATTTCTTGATGTAACCGATTGGGCGGCTGGGCATCTGATATTTGTCGGCAGTGTTGCTCTTGATGCGGATTATGGCGCGTTGTATTGGCGCGAATTTCGGTTCCTCTGACCTGGATGCCGCTGGAGGATTCCTTGGATAATTTGAGGCCTGTGCTTTGGCAGGAGGCTTTTATTCGAGCGGTGGATGAACCGGATCGGGATACTTTGGCGCGATTGATCCGCGAGGCGGAGAGGGCGATATGTCTTCGGCGATTGCAGCTGGAAAACCCCGCGAATTATCGCAATGAAGTGCGCGCGATGGAAATTGCCACGCAAGCCATGGATGCGATCAAGGTTCAGAAGCTTGGTGTGGGAAGGAAATTGGCGGCTTGGCATGATTGCGGCGCGCTTCAGAAGTCTGCGTGACGCTGGCTGGTTGCGGATTTTTACTGCGTTTCGAATCCTTCGGTAGTTGACTGCGCTAAAACTCCGGGTACCGCGTGTTTCGATCTGTCACTCTGTGATACACCGCGAATGAATTGACCCATGGCATAATCACCGCGCGAGGGTGAACGGTTAGGGGCGCGATGTGGTTGCGCAGAATCCCCACCCTTCAGAAGCGGAAGGGTGGGGCACCCGCGTCGCGTTTAGGACTCGTGCAATATGCCGAAAGGGCTGGAGCGCCGGTACGGGCACGGACATCTTCATTTTATTACCTTCAGTTGTTACCGCCGTTTGCCGCTGTTGAAGTCTAGTCGCGCACGAAACCTTTTCGTGGAAATTCTGGGCCAGATTCGTGCTCGTTACCGGTTTTCGTTGGTTGGATATGTGGCTATGCCGGAGCATGTTCATCTTTTGGTAGGTGAGCCGCGCGTCGGGACGCCTTCGATTGTGATGCAGGTTTTAAAGCAGAGGGTTTCGCGCGAGCTTCGGCGCGTGCGATTCGATGCCTCGGGGATGGAGTTGGTGCGGTTTTGGCAGCCACGGTTTTATGATTTCAACGTTTGGAGCTGGGAGAAGAGGATCGAGAAGTTGCGTTATATGCACCGGAATCCGGTGGCGCGTGGATTGGTGGAGAAGCCTGAAGACTGGATTTGGAGTAGTTATTGTTTCTACGCGCGGACTGGGAGTGTTTTGATTTCGCTTGATGTGGTGGAGTGATTTGGTAGGGCGCGACGTATTTGAACAAAAACCCCACCCTTCAACGGCGGAAGGGTGGGGCACCCCTTTGAATTTGAGAGTGATGGACGTGGGTTCGTCAGGTGAAATCTATGGACCAGAAGCGGGGGGCGGGGCGGAGGAATTCGAAGCCTACTAGGGTTTTGCCGCCTTGGGTTTTTATTATGCGGGCTATGCGGCAGGGGAGTTCTTCGTTGGTTTGCTCGTTGGCCATCAGGATTTTTTGCGCGGGGGAGACTTCGGCGTCGAGCGCGACGAAGCCGCCGGTGGAGCTGACGTTTAGGGTGACGGCGTGTTCGGCGAAAGGCTCGTTGTGCTGGCGGCCGTAGACGAAGACGGGGAGAAAGGCGGAGACGCGGTGGGCGCGGCGTTTATTACGGGATGGTTGCGGCGTTGCGGCGGTGCTGGCGTTTTTGGTTCGAGCTGGCGCGGACGGAGTGGCGGCGTTTGCGGCTGTGCGCTGGGGCGTGGGGCGCGTGTTTTTCGGACGCGCGATTCGAGGAATTAGTAGGTTGCGCCAGCGCATGAGTTTCGCTTGAGCGAGACCGCCGATGTGTATATCGGCGGTGTCGCTAGAAACTTTGCTGGGCTGTGGGTAGTGTACCGTGCCGCGGCGGAACATGCGCGGTGGTGTGTCGATTCGGGTAAGCTGAGGGCTGGTGGCACGCGTGTGATGCAGCGCGGCTTGCACGGCTGAACATGGTTTTTTGCGGACCTCGGTGATGAATACACGGCCGTTTTCCTATACACAATTGGGATTGGCTTTGGCGGCGGGATTGGCGCTGCGGCTTTATTTTATTGTGCATTTTCCATTTTATGCGGGGGACACGAAATTTTACGAGGAGTTGGCGCGGAATTGGGTGGACCACGGAATGTACGGGCTCTACGTGATGGGGCGGCTGGTGCCGGTGGACATGCGTTCGCCGGGGTACCCGGGATTTTTGGCGGCGATTTATTTTTTGCTGGGGCGCGGGAGCCGGGCGGTGATGTTGGCGCAGGCGTTTTTGGATTTGGGGACTTGCGTTTTGACGGCTTTGATTGCGGCGCAGTTGGTGCCGGCCTCGCAGCGGAGGGTGGCGGCTACGGCGGGTTTGTGGATGGCGGCGGTTTGTCCTTTTACGGCGGATTATACGGCGGTCGTTTTGACGGAATCCTTGGCGATATTTTTGACGGCTTTGGCGATTTTTGTGCTGGTGCGTCTGCTTAACGATCCGGAGGTGATGGATTTTTCGGTTGGCGATTTCGCGGGGGCGGGTTTCGTGACGCAAGGGGCGGGTCTGAGACCCGCCCCTACAGCATCAAAGTCAAATGCCAGTGACCGAGTGATGTGGAGGTTCATCGCTTGGTTTCTTTTGGCGGGATTGATTGTGGGGGTGGGGACTTTAGTGCGTCCGGAGGCGCCGCTGATTTTGGCTGCGGCGGGGTTGGCGTTGGTTTGGCGATGGAGGCGGCGGGCGGATTGGGCGAAAGTGATTTTGGCGGGATTGTGGATGGGCGTGGGTTTGGTGGTTGCGCTGTTGCCGTGGGCGGCGCGGAATGCGCGGACTTTGGGGCGGATTGAGTTTTTGGGGCCGCGTTATGCGCAGAGTTATGGGGATTTTATTCCACGCGGATTTTTTGCCTGGACGCAGACCTGGATGACGCGGTTTGGCGACGCGTACCTGGTGAATTGGAAATTGGGGAAGCACCCGTTGAGCGTGGAGGCTTTGCCGGCGGCGGCGTTTGATTCGGAGGCGGAGCGCGCGCGGGTGGCGGAGCTTTTGGCGCGTTACGACGATGACGGTTTGCGGCTTACGCCGGCGCTGGATGAGCAATTTGCGCGGCTAGCGCGCGAGCGGACGGAGCGGCGTCCTTGGCGGACGTACTTGGTGGTTCCGTTCGAGCGGATTTTGGCGATGTGGTTTACGCCACGGATTGAATTGCTGCCTTATTCAGGGGATTTATGGCCGCCGGGCGAAAAATGGCGAGAGAATCGCGCGGACTTTGGCGTGACGTTGGGATTCGGAGTTTTGGGAATTGTGTATGCGGGGCTGCGCTTTGTGCGGATTGTGGCGCTGGCGAGGCGGGACGGCGGGGACGTTTTTGATTTTATTTGTGGCGATACGGACTTTGGCGATGACGCAGTTGCAGACGGTGGAGCCGCGTTATGTGATCGAGTGTTTTCCCGTGGTGTTGGCGTTTGGGGCGCTGGCGTGGGCGATTCCGCGGCGGCGAGAGGCGGAGGAGCGGGAGGCGTTGCTTCCGGCGGCGGAAGTGGCCGGCGAGTAGGCTGCGCCTGGAGGCAAAAGCCACCACCCACAAAGATTCGAGCAGGTCGTAGCGCCTTCTCGTCAAGCAAGAGAGACCTGCATCGGAGTCGGTCCTGCCTGACAGCTGCTTCTGCGTTCCCGCCTAACTGGTGGTGCCTCTACTTACCTGCCTGAAAAGACAAAAAGGCTACGAGGACGGGACATTTAAATAACTTCTCCGTGACAAGGCTTGCGGCGATGGTGCGTACCTTTGTGGCTCGGACTGCGCTTTTCAGGAGAATACAGTGAGAGCGATGCGAGTTTTGAAAATGATTGCGATTGGTGCGGCGGTGATTTTGGGAAGCTTTGCGGTTGGCGCGCCGGCGCGCGCGCAGGTTGCGGCGAACAATTATAAGCAGACGAATCTGGTGGCGGATACGGCTGCGGCTACGCCGGCGCCGATGCACGTGGATCCGAATTTGCTGAATCCTTGGGGGATTGCGTTTTTTCCCAGTAATCCATTCTGGATTGCGGACAACAACAGCGGATTTTCGACTTTGTACGATCAGACCGGCACGCCGGACGGGACGTTTACGGTGCCGCCGCCGGCGGGGAGCACCGCCGCGGCTACTCCTACGGGAATTGTGGCGAACGTGTCCTCGACTGGGTTTGAAGTCGGGGGCCAGCCCAGCCTATTTATTTTTGATACGGAGGATGGAACGATTTCCGGGTGGAATGGCGGGACAAACGTGACTCTGGCCGTGGACAATTCGATGGGCGGGACCGGCGCCGTTTACAAAGGCTTGGCGATGGTGACGAGCAACGGCGCGAATTTCATTCTGGCGACGAATTTCCGAAGCGGAAAAGTGGAAGTGTATGATTCGACGTTCGCGGCGGTGAGCCTTTCGGGATCGTTTACGGATCCGAACCTTCCGGCCGGTTATGCGCCATTTGGAATTCACAACGTGGGGAACAACCAGATTTACGTGACCTACGCGCTGCAGGATTCCGCGAAGCACGATCCGGTGCACGCAGCGGGCGACGGGATCGTGGACATTTTCGACGATAACGGCAATTTCGTGCAGCGGCTGGTGTCGACGGGGGACATGCACACGAACGCGCCGTGGGGAATCGTGATTCCTCCGGCGGGATTTGGCGCGTTCAGCGGCGACGTGCTGATCGGGAATTTCGGAGACGGCGTGCTGAATGCTTACACCCCTTCCGGAACATTTATTGACAGCGTGCGGGATGCCGGCGGAAACGTGATCACGAATTTGTCTTTGTGGGATCTGGTTTTCGGCGGTGGAGGATCGTCGGGAGATCCGAATACTTTGTATTTGACCGCGGGCGGGATGAACGAGGCGCACGGAGTGTTTGCGTCGTTGGTGCCTACGCAGGCTTCGGGCGGCAATACACCTTCGTTTTCGGTGAGTGCTTCGCCCAGCAGCGCGACATTGACTCCTGGCGGTTCGGCGAACTTCACGATCAATATCGCGCCGACGAACGGCTTCAGTTCGGCGGTGGCATTTTCGTGCAGCGGCTTGCCGGCGGGGGCGAAGTGCGTGTTTTCGACGAACAGCTACAATCCCGGCGGAACTACAGCACCGATGCTGACTATAACTACGACCGCCGCGGCAGCGATGAAAATGGCGGGAGTGCCTCCAGGAGTGAATTTTCTTTCCGGCATGACGCTGTTGATGCGCATTCTTTTGGCGATTGGAATGTTGATGCTGATTATCGTTGCAGTGCGTTCTGCGCGGCAGTTGCGCTACGGGACATCGGCGCTGATTCCCATTGGCGGGCTTGCTTTGGTTTTAGTGGCGCTTTTTGCGGCGGCGGGTTGCGGCGGCGGCGGAAAATCGAGCGGTACTACGACGGCGACGCCGGCGGGGACTAGCACGGTGGTGGTGACCGGGACGTCGGGGACGCTTTCGAACCAGACTACGATCACTTTGACGGTGAACTAGAGCGGCGTTCGACGCTGGGTGGCGGTGAATCGCTCTCGCTCCGGGATGGCTCGGAGCGGGAGCGATATTTTGCGCGGGAAGCGAAACAGCAAGAGCAACCACGTGCATTTTCTCACCGCGGTAGCGGGGCGGGGTTGTGCCGGCGGCCACGGCGATTCATCTATCGCGATGACCGCTCGACTGCGCGGTTTGCTCAGTGTGCTGCCGAACCGGCCTCCACCCACTTGCGCGCTTCTTCGGACTTCATCCATTCGCCGGCCACTTGCCGGGTCGCGGCGTTCAGGCGGTTCCACACGTTGATCAGCGCGATGGCGGTCAGCAAACCGGACAACTCTCGCTCGCCGTAGTGCCGCGCCGCCTCGTTCCAGATTTCATCGGGCACGGGATCCGGGCGGTCGCTGAGGCGCGTCATCGCTTCGGTCAACGCCAGCGCGGAGCGCTCGGCGTCGTTGAAGTAGGGAGTATCGCGCCAGGCCGCCACGGCGAAAAGGCGCTCGTCGGTCTCGCCGGCTTTCTTCATGAACTGCGCGTGCATATCCACGCACACGCTACATCCATTGATTTGGCTGGCGCGCAACTGCACCAGGCCAATCGTTTTCGCCGGTACTCCAGAGCGCTCCGTCGCTTTCCCCAAAGCTTGCAGGTGCTGCATCACTTCCGGAAGGATCATCGCTGGATGATTCATTCGTGGCTTTAGCATTTCCATTCTCCTTGTCACAAAGACTGGGTTTTGCTCGTCACTACTATGACGAACGGCAGCGCGCGGATGTGACGGCAAGAATTAATGGTAACGAAAATCCGCGACGCGTTTCGAGCGTCACCGGCAGACTTGAACGCATTGCGCGAAACGGCCGGCGCGTACAAAGGAGGCCCGCACTTTGCAGACGAAAATGATCGCTTACTGGACGACCACCTCGCTGCTCGTTCTTGCTCTCGTTTCCGGCGGCGTGGCCAATGCAATCCGTGTGCCACAAGCTCTGGAGGGCTTTGTGCATCTAGGGTACCCGGCATACTTCGCCACCATTCTGGGCGTGTGGAAGATTCTGGGAGGAATCGCGCTGCTGGTGCCGCGTTTTCCGCGGCTCAAGGAATGGGCTTACGCGGGAGTTTTCTTTGAAATGACCGGCGCCGCTATTTCGCACGCGGTGAACCATGATGCGTTATGGCATGTGGCCGTCACGCTCGGCTTTGCGGCCATCACAATCGTTTCCTGGGCGCTCCGTCCGCCGAGCCGCACGATCGGCGTGCTTTTTTCCGCGGAGACCGGCACACGCGGTTAGCCCGCGTAATTTCGGGTCACATCGCGCGCGGTTCATTCGTCACTGTATTATGGATATTCGCGAAGAAAGGCCGCAGCGATGACGATGGGCGATCCCAACTGGCTGGCTGAGCGCTTCGAAGAAAACCGTTCGCACTTGCGCGCGGTCGCTTATCGCATGCTCGGTTCGCTCGCCGAAGCGGACGACGCCGTGCAGGAAAGCTGGCTGCGCCTGAGCCGCACGGGAGCTGGCGGCATCGAAAATCTTGGCGGGTGGCTGACGACCGTCGTGGCGCACGTGTGCCTGGACATGCTGCGCTCGCGGCAAGCGCGGCGCGAAGAATCCCTTGACGCGCAAATTTCCGATGCCGCCGCGCCGCGCGACGCCGCGCCAGACCCCGAACGCGAAGCCGTGCTCGCGGATTCCGTGGGGCTCGCGCTGCTAGTCGTGCTCGAGACTCTCGCGCCCGATGAACGCCTCGCTTTCGTGCTGCACGATATGTTCGCCGTACCGTTCGAAGAAATCGCGACCATCGTTGGACGCTCGCCGGACGCGGCGCGCCAGTTGGCCAGCCGCGCGCGGCGACGGGTGCAAGGGACCAGCACGAATCGCAAAGCGGATCTCGCCAGCCAGCGAAAAGTGGTGGACGCGTTTATCGCGGCTGCGCGGTCGGGCGATCTGGAAGGACTTCTCGCGATCCTCCATCCCGACGTGGTGCGGCGCGCCGATCGCGTGGTGATCCCGCCGAACGGCAGCGAAATTCGCGGGGCGGTGAACGTCGCGAAGGGCGCGCTCGGCGGCGCGCGACGCGGCGGGATCTCCGTGAACGTCATGCTCATCAATGGCGCGGTGGGCGCGATTGTGGCGCCGCACGGACGTCTCAGCATGGCCCTGACTTTCGAGATACGCGACGGGAAGATCGCCGAACTTGCGGTGATCGCCGATCCCGGTGCCCTCGGTGCGCTGGAGCTCGCAGTCCTCGACGATTAATGCGTCGCGCGCTTGCCGCGCACTTGGCCCATCGCGTAAGTGCCCGTAATGGAAAAAGCGCGGCGGCAACCCTTGCGTATGATTTGGCGTCACACCCGCAACAGGGGCCTGAATCCCGCGACTCAGGAGAAATCGATGCCGCAAGAAATGCTCAAGAGGATCCTCGTAACAAGCGTCGCTCTGACCTGCATGATGGGCGCATGGCCGCCCGGAACGCAGGCGCAGGACGCCGTCAAAACGCCCTACCCGGCCATGGCGCCGCTCGATCAATATCTGATCACGGATCGCAATGCCGAGATCGAATTGGCGCGGAGCGCGGCGCCGGAAACGATTGCGCGCGAAGCCGAAGTGATGGTGCTGACGAAGCACGGTTACGAAATCGCGGTGAAGGGCACGAACCGATTCGTCTGCATGGTGGAACGATCGTGGACCGCGGATCGCGACGATCCGGATTTCTGGAATCCGAAGCTGCGCGCGCCGCTTTGCTTCAACCCGCCGGCCGCGCGGACCTATCTTCCAATCACCATCGAGAAAACGGACTTGGTACTCGCTGGAAAATCGAAAGAGGAAATGTTCGCGGGGATCGAGGCTGGTTTCGCTAAGAAGGAACTTCCGGCGCTCGAGCCTGGGGCGATGGCGTACATGCTTTCGAAGCAAGGTTACCTGAGCGACAGCGTGGGGCACTGGCATCCGCACGTGATGTTTTTCGTTTCGGAAATTGAGCCGGCAATCGTGGGAGCGAACGTGGCGGGCTCGCCGGTTCTGGCGTCTCCGGATCAGCCGGACCGGCTCACGGTGATTCTGATTCCTGTTGGCAAATGGTCGGACGGTACCGCAGCTCCGCCATTTGAGCAGTGATGCGGCGGCGTTTCCCGCAATCGCGCCGCGCGGGCGGGAAAGTTTGCCGGCGGATGCGCCGAGATTGTCTCCCGCTGCTCTGGGTTCGTTGTTTCGTGGCGTCGCGTTCGATGCTGGTGTCGCGATGATTCGACTTGGCGAGGCTTAGAGAATTTGGCTGAGGCGGCGGATACCTTCCTGGATTTGATTTTCCTTCATGCGGGAATAGCCGAGCATCAGGCCGCTTCTGGGTGGCCTAGCCAAGAAGTAGCGCGAAATTCCGTACACGCCGACGTCTTGCTTTGAGGCTTTTTCGATCACGCTCTGTTCCGAGATGCGTTTGGCGGGCCAGAGGACTATGTGGGTGCCGGCGCCGTCGCCGGTGATTTCTGCTTGGGCGCCCAGGTATTTGTGGATGGCTTCGAGGAGCGCGGCGCGATGTGCGGTGTTGCGGCGGCGAATGCGGCGTAGGTGGCGTTCGTACATTCCGGTGGCTATGAACTCGGCGAGAGTTTCCTGTTCGAGCGTGGCGGTGTGGCGATCGCAGAGCCATTTGGCCGCGGTGAAAGCGGCGACCAGCGATTTGGGCGCGATTAAGTAGCCGATGCGCAGCGCGGAAAAGATGGTGCGTGAAAAAGTGCCGAGGTAGACGACGCGGCCTTCCGTGTCCAAGCCCTGCAGGGATTCGAGAGGCTGTCCTTCGTAGCGAAATTCACCGTCGTAATCGTCTTCGATGATGACTGCGTCTTTGCGTTTCGCCCAATCGAGGAGTGCTAGGCGGCGGGCGAGCGGAAGAATCGCGCCGGTGGGGAATTGGTGCGAGGGCGTGACGAAAGCTACGCGAGCTGCGTGCGGGAGCTTGGCGGGATTCAGGCCGTCGCGATCTACCGGAACCGGGAGCAAGCGGGCTCCTGCGGCGCGGAAAATTTCGCGGGTGCCTTGATATTGCGGGTCTTCGATGGCGACGGGGTCGCCGCGTTCGATGAGGACGCGCGCGATCAGGTCGAGCGCTTGCTGCGAGCCATTGACTACGATCACTTGCGAAGGATCGCAGATGACGGCGCGGGAGCGGCGCACGTGGATCGTGATCGCTTCGCGCAGCGCCTGGCTTCCGGCGGCGGCGCCGTAATCGAGCTCGCGCACCGGAGCTTCGCGGGCGTGGCGCAGGAGAATGCGGCGCCACATTTCGAAGGGGAAAGTGTCCACATCGCCGCGCCCGCCGTAGGCAAAATCGTAACGCAGCGGAACCGAGCGGCGGCCGGGGAAATCCACGGTGGAGGCGACACCCGCGGCCGTCTTGCCGTAACGCGATAGCTGGAGCTTCGCGGATTTTTTTTGTTTGTTGGGCCTGCTGCCGTTTAGTCCCTGCGCAACGAAAGTTCCCGAGCCGCCGCGTCCGCCGGCGAATCCTTCCGCGACCAATTGATCGTACGCGAGAAGCACGACTGTGCGCGAAACGCCGAGTTCAGCGGCGAGATCGCGCGTGGATGGCAGGCGATCGCCGGCGCGGAAGGTGCCGGTCAGGATGGCCTGGCGCAGGCCCTGGTATACCTGGCGGAAGAGGGGCTCACCGTGCCTCGAAAGTGGTATCACGAATTGCATGCAAAGTGGCTCTATGAAAATACCACAGGGGGATGGATTCTTACATTCGCAAGAACGAGCGGGCGAATATGGAATTGGAGGAAATAATGAAAGGGCTTCGGAGTATCGGGACTTACTTTTTGGCGTGCGCGCTGGGAGTGCTGGGGTTGACGCTTCCCGCGCATACGCAGACGGCGGCGGGCGCGGCGGGAGGGGCGCAGGCGAGCGCGTTGCGCGACGGGCAGCACGATTTCGATTTCAATATTGGCACGTGGCACACGCACATCCGGCGGCTGATGCATCCGCTGACGGGTTCGACAAACTGGGTGGAAATGAACGGCACCGTGGTGGTGAAGAAAATGTGGGACGGGCGCGCGCAGATTGAAGAGGTAGAGGCGGGCGGAGATGCAGGGCGCTTCGAGGGGATGACTTTGTTTCTTTA
The DNA here is from genome assembly GCA_963740695.1 of uncultured Acidobacteriota bacterium. Taxonomy (GTDB): domain Bacteria; phylum Acidobacteriota; class Terriglobia; order Acidiferrales; family UBA7541; genus Palsa-295. Next base: position 426,795 of record CAVUFU010000007.1, on the reverse strand, counting down.
CAACCCGGACGCGCACCAGTGGGGCATGTATTTCGCGAACAGCAGCGGCGGCACGATCGACACGCCTTCGATCGGCGAATTCAAGGACGGGCGCGGGGAATTTTACGACCAGGAAACGTACCAGGGCCGGACGATTTTGGTGCGCGTCGTGTGGTCGGACATTACGCCGGACACGCATCGCTTCGAGCAATCGTTTTCGAATGACGGAGGGAAGACGTGGGAGCCGAACTTCATTGCCAACCTGACGCGAGAAAAGCCGTGAGCGGCGGGATCGTGGTGCGGGAGGTGGAACAGCGCGATTTCGCGGAGTGGAAAGTGCTGTGGGACGGTTACAACGAATTTTACGGGCGCAAGGGCGAGACCGCGTTGCCGGAAATCATTACGAATATGACTTGGACGCGTTTTTTCGACGGATACGAGCCGATCTGCGCTTTGGTGGCGGAGCGCGGAGGGAAATTGGTGGGACTGGTGCATTACCTTTTTCACCGGAGCTCGACGGTGCTGACGTCGAATTGCTATTTGCAGGATTTATTTACTAGCGAAGCGGAGCGCGGGAAGGGAGTGGGGCGCGCTTTGATCGCGGAAGTTTATCGGCGGGCGGAGCTGGCGGGGTCGGGGAGGGTGTATTGGCAGACGCATGAGACGAATGCGCACGCGATGAAGTTGTACGACAAGGTGGCGGAAAAATCGGGGTTCATTGTTTATCGCAAGAATATTTGAAGCGGAGACCAGGATGAATTCTTTTCGACGTTGGGGAATTTGTTTCCTGCTGGGAACTTTGGGTGCGCTGGGATGCTTATTGCAACCGGTGGCGGCCTATGCACAGGCGGCGGGAGCGACTGGGACTAGCCAGTTGCATGACGGGCAGCATGATTTTGATTGGCAGCTGGGGACTTGGAAAATTCACATGCACCGCTTGCAGCATCCGCTGACCGGATCGACGACCTGGACGGACCTGGACGGTACCGTCACGGTGCGGAAGATCTGGGATGGCAAAGCGAATCTGGCGGAGATTTTGGCGGATGGGCCTTCGGGGCATCTGGAGTTTTTGTCGTTGCGGCTTTACGACCCCGTGGCGCACCAGTGGAGCTTGAATTTTGCGAACACTAAGGGCGGAACTTTGGGCGTGCCGCTGTATGGCGAGTTTAAGGATGGACGCGGCGAATTCTACGATCAGGAAACGTACAACGGGCGAATGATTATGGTGCGATTTGTCTTTTCGACGCTTTCCGCGGATTCGACGCGCGACGAACAGTCTTTTTCGGCGGATGGCGGGAAGACCTGGGAAGTGAATTGGGTGAATACGCAGACGCGGGTGAAAGATGAAAACGAAAAAAGGGAATGAAGCGCGCGGGACTGCGCTGAAACATATTCGAACGATTGCGCTGGCGTGCGGCCTGGGTTTGCTCTGGGCGGCTGCGCCCGGACTTGCGCGGCAGAATTCGGACGCGGCGAAACCACCGGCGCTGCCGGCAGCGGTGGAGCGGGATGGGCAGCACGATTTCGATTTTTCGATCGGCGTTTGGAAAACGCATATAGCGCGGCGGCTGCATCCCTTGAGCGGATCCACTACGTGGGTCGTGTACGACGGAACGTCTACGGTGCGAAAAATCTGGGATGGGCGCGGGAGCTTGGGGGAAACCGAGGCTGACGGGCCGGCGGGTCATTTGGAAGCGTTGTCTTTGCGTCTCTACGACCCGCAGGCGCACCAGTGGAATTTGAGGTACGCGAGCGGCACTGGCGGGGTGCTGAGCGTGGCTACGACCGGCGAATTCAAGGATGGACGCGGCGAATTTTTCGATACGGAGCCGTTTAACGGGCGAATTATTTTGGTGCGAAACGTGTGGTCGGGGATCACGGCGGATTCATGTCATTTCGAGCAGGCGTTTTCGCGGGACGGCGGGAAGACTTGGGAAGTGAACTGGATCGCGACGGATACGCGGGTGAAAGAGGAGCCGGGGAAGGAGCAGTGAAGTTCGTAGAGCGGCGCGGCGGAGCGAGTATTGCGCGGACGATGGATGCAATTACGGGAGGAACAGCGATGCGCAAACGAGTCTTAGCCGGAGTGGTGGTGATAATCGCCGCGTGCAGCCTGGGATTTGTGCCCAGCGAACGCGCGACGCAGCAGTACACGATTGATCCGGGGGCGAACTTGAAGGACTTTCAGGTTTATGAGTTTCGCCGTTACACGATCAAGCCGGGAGAACGGCAACATTTCGCGTTGGACTTCGATACGTTTTTTCCGGAGGCGTTTGAGCAGCAGGGAGCCATTGTGGCCGGTTCGTTCCTGGAGCGGCAAAAGCCGAACGGCTTCACGTGGATTCGCGGATTTCATACGCTTGACGCGCGGGCGGTGCTGAATGCCGCTTTCTATTACGGACCGCTGTGGAAAGAACACCGTCAAGCTGTGAACGCGTTTATCGACGATTCGGACAACGTGATGCTGATGCGGCCGCTGACTCCGGAGCGCGAAATTCCGGTTTTGCCCGCTGTTGATCCGGTGGCGGACACGAACGGCGCTCAAGGAGTGATCGTGGCGCAGATATTTTCGGTGAAGGCGGACAGCGTCGACGCGTTTGCTAAAGCGGCGGAGCCGACATTTGCAGCCTATCGGGCGAGTGGCGCGCGCGAGGCGGGCGTGCTGGTTACGCTTGATGCTAAAAATAATTTTCCGCAACTGCCGGTGCGGACGGACGGGCCTTTTCTGGTGTGGCTGGGCGTGGTGAAGGACAACCAGGTGCTGGAGACGAGTTTTAATCCGGAGGAGCAGCGCGCGGTTCAGACGCTGGTGGCGACGGGTTTGCTGCGGGGAGAACCTGAGCTGGATGTGATGGATCCGACGCCGCGGTCGCGTTTGCGTTGGCTGCAATGAGAGCGGCGTAGTTTGCGCGCGAGAAGCGGATAACTGGCGTAGATGATTTTCATTAATTTGGAGTGGTGGGAGAGGTGGCGATGGGTGGGATTAAGAATATGCAGACTTATCTTTTGGCGTTTTGCGTGGTGTTGATTGCGCAACCGCTGCGGGGGTTGCCGCAGTCGGGTGCAGCTGCGCCAGCGGCGGCGGGGCAGCAGGCTGACGCTTTGCGCGATGGGCAACACGATTTTGATTTCGAGATTGGCAACTGGAAGACGCATTTGTCACGGCTGGTGCATCCTTTGACTGGGTCGAAGACTTGGGTCGAGTATGACGGGACGTCTGTGGTGCGAAAAATTTGGGGCGGGCGGGCAAATTTGGTGGAGCTGGATGTTACGGGGCCGGCGGGGCACGTCGAGGCGCTGTCTTTGCGTTTGTACGATCCGCAGGCGCATCAGTGGAGTTTGAATTCGGCAAATGTGCGAGTGGGGACTTTGGGCGTGCCGACGGTCGGCGAATTCAAGGATGGGCGCGGGGAGTTTTACGATCAGGAGCCGTTTAACGGAAGGACGATTTTGGTGCGGAATGTGTGGTCGGACATTACCGCGAATTCGTGCCGGTTCGAGCAATCGTTTTCGGATGACGGCGGGAAAACTTGGGAAGCGAACTGGATCGCGGTGGACACGCGGGTGAAGGATGATGCGGGCGAAGCGGCGCCCGACGTTGCACCTGCCGCTGCGCAGCAGAGTTCGCTCGCTTCGCCTGCGGACCGCGAGGCGCTTGGGGATGCTTGGTGGACCGGGCCGATGCTGGCGAATTCGGCGGCGACCTTGCCGCAGGGACATTTTCTGATCGAGCCATATTTGTACGACGTGATTGGGGCACATTCGAACGGGTTCGGATCGCTGACGTACATCGAATACGGACTCTTCAACCGATTTACCGTGGGACTGATTCCGACCGCGGGGTTCAACAAGATGAACGACGCGCTGAGCAGCTCGGGGGTCGGGCTCGGCGATGTGAGCGTGCTGGGGCAGTTCCGGTTGCGGCAATTTCGTGAAGGGAGCTGGCTTCCGACGACTTCGATTTTCGTAGAGGAGACTTTGCCGACGGGACGCTACGACAAGTTGGGTGAGCGCTTGAGCGACGGATTCGGCGGCGGGGCTTATACGACGACCTTGGCGCTGAATAACCAGACTTATTTCTGGTTGCGCAATGGGCGGATTTTGCGGATGCGTTTTAATGTGTCGCAGGCGCTTTCGAGTTACGCGAAGGTGGAGGGCGCTAGCGTTTACGGGACGACTTCGGGATTTCAGGGGCACGCGAAGCCGGGGGCGTCGTCATTTGTGGATGCGGCTTGGGAGTACAGCCTTACGCGCAAATGGGTCTTGGCGCTGGATGCTACTTACCGGCATACGGGGAACACGCGCGTGACGGGTTATGACGTGGGGGAAACGCCGCCGGGCGTGAAATTGAATTCGGGTTCGAGCGATGCGGTGGGATTTGCGCCGGCGATTGAATATAACTGGAAGTCTACTTTGGGAGTGCTGCTGGGGACGCGGGTGATTGCTATTGGGCACAATACGGCTATGACGATTACGCCGGCGATTGCGCTGAATTTTGTGCATTGATGGTTGCGGTGAAGGCGGTTGAAGAGTGCGGACGCGGTTAGTGGGAGGGAACTTCAGCGGCTGAAGCCGCTCTCGATTCGTGGACGTTCTATGTCGTGGCTGAAGCCACGACCCACAAAGATTCTTGGGTTCTGACTTCTTTGCGGGGATCTGCGAATGATTATTGAAATGAGGACTTACAAGACGAAGCCGGGGATGCGTGCGCGGTTTCTGGAGGTGTTTCGCGCGAAGTCCATTCCGGCGCATGCGGAGATTGGGATGAAGATTTTGGGGCCGTTTGTTTCGGTGGAGGATGCGGATACTTTCTTTTTTATGCGCGGGTTTCCGGATTTGGATTCGCGCGAGCCGTTGAAGGCGAAATTTTATGAGGGAGAGCTTTGGAAGAGCGAGCTGGAGCACGTATTGATTCCTATGGTGGACCGATATGAGGTTCTGTTGGTGGAGGATTCGGAGGGTTTAGTTCACTGGTAGCGGAGGCAGAACGGGCACGGCCGAATGCCGTGCCCCTACTGTCTACGTGTTTGGATCTTGCCTACTGATCGCAAAATCCCCACCCTTCAGAGGCGGAAGGGTGGGGCACCCGCCCGTTTTTTTACGGTTCAGGATTTTGAGGAGGAGCCTACTGTGGCTGGCTCTTGGGGGTGTACGAATTCTGGCTTGGCTGCTGGCGCGCCGATTGGCGGCTTTGCGTTGACGCCGGAGTTGGGGGCACCCGCTTCTGGCGCGGCGCCTGCTTCTGTTGTGGCTGGGGCTTCGATTTCCCAGTCGCAGCCTTCTTTTATGCAGGTGCGGAAATTGCCTTGCTTGGTGCGCTTCTCTACGATAAACGGGGCGCCGCATTTCGGGCAGGGCTCGTTGATGGGTTCGTGCGGCGTGGTGAAATCGCAATCGGGATAGCGGCTGCAGCCGTAGAAAATGCGTCCGGCGCCGCGTCCGCGGGAAATGCCGCGGCGCACGAATTCGCCTTCATTGCATTTCGGACATTTGATGCCGAGGGTGATGGGGCGCGTGTACTTGCACTTCGGATAATTCGTGCAGCCGATGAAATCGCCGAAGCGGCCCTGGCGGCGGAGAAGCTGGGCGTCATCGAGCGGGCATTTTTCATCGAGCGGGACGTCCGGCTGGCGGGCGATGCGCGTGCCGCTGACTAAGCGGCGCGTCGTTTTGCAATCGGGATAGCCTTTGCAAGCGAGGAAAACACCGAAGCGGCCGCGCTTGATGACCATTTCCTTGCCGCAATTGTCGCAATATTCGATTTTGGCTTCGCCGCCGTCGGCGGGAAGCTCGGGCGAAAGATCCTTGATGTAATCGCACTCGGGATAGCGGTTGCAGCCGAGGAAGAAGCCGTGGCGCGAAATGCGTTCGAGGAGTTCGCCCTGTCCGCATTTTTCGCATTTTTGGCCGGTGGGGATGCCCGCTTTGTAGGAGAGCATCTCGTCATCGGCTTTATCGAGATCGGCGAGGAAGGGCACCCAGAATTCTTTCACGGCCTGGCGCCAGGGAAGCTTGCCTTCTTCGATCTCGTCCAGCTCTTCTTCGAGACGCGCGGTGAAGCCGACGTCGAAGATGTCTTCGAAGCTTTTCACCAGGAGCATGCTGACACGTTCGCCGAGCATGGTGGGCGAGAAACGGCCCTGATCTTTGGTGACGTATTCGCGCTCTACGATGGTGGAAATGATCGCGGCGTAGGTGGACGGGCGGCCGATGCCCTTTTCTTCCAGTTCTTTTACCAGAGTGGCGTCGTTGTAACGCGGCGGCGGCTCGGTGAAATGCTGGTCGGGACGGATTTGGTCGAGGCGCAGAGATTGGCCCTCGGTGACCTGCGGCAGCGAACGGCCCTCGCCTTCGTCGTCCTTTTCATCGTCTTCGCGATCGGCGTTGGCTACCGGCATTTGGTAAACGCGCAGGTAGCCGTCAAATTTCTGGACGGAGCCCGTGGCGCGGAAAGTGTAGTCGCCGGCGTTGATGTCAATGGTGGTCTGATCGAAGATCGCGGGAAGCATCTGCGAAGCGACGAAGCGCTGCCAGATCAGCTGATAGAGCTTGAAGAGATCGTCTTCGAGAAACGGGCGCACGTCTTCGGGCGCGCGCATCACTTCGGTGGGGCGCACGGCTTCGTGGGCTTCCTGCGCGTCTTTCTTCGATTTATAGAAATTGGGCTTTTCGGGAAGATAGCTTGCGCCGAAGCGTTCGGGGATCAGAGCGCGGACCTGATCGAGCGCGTCATTCGAGACGCGCACGGAATCGGTACGCATGTAAGTGATCAGCGCGACGGAACCTTCCTGGCCCAGTTCGACGCCTTCGTACAATTTCTGCGCGAGAGACATGGTGCGCTTCGCCGTGTACCGCAGGCGATTGTACGCAGCCTGCTGGAGCTTGGAAGTTGTGAATGGCGGCGGAGGATTGCGCCTCTTTTCCTTTTGCGCGACGGAGGAGACGACCCACTTGGCCTTTTGCACGGCCGCGACGACTTTATCGGCGTCGGCTTGATTATTCACTTCGATGTCTTCGCCCTTGAACTTGCTGAGCTTGGCTTCGAAGATGGGCGGCGTGCCGGCATCCAACATGGCGTGGATGGTCCAGTATTCCTTGGGGATGAAGGCGCGGATTTCCTGTTCGCGCTCGACGATCAGGCGCAGCGCGACAGTCTGCACGCGTCCGGCGGAAAGGCCGCGGCGGACTTTATTCCAGAGTAGCGGCGAAACTTTGTAGCCGACGATGCGGTCGAGGACGCGGCGGGCTTGCTGCGCGTCCACCAGGTGCTCGTCCACCTGGGTGGGCTTCTCGAAGGCGGCCTTGATGGCTTTCTGCGTGATTTCGTTGAACATCACGCGATAAATTTTGGGAGGCGCGCCATTTGTGGCGGGCTCTTCCTTTTTGGCCTTGGCGGCGGGTTTGGGTTTGTCCCCGTCCTTCTCGGAGTCGCCGTTTTGGGCTTCCTGGGCTTTGGCGATCAGCGCGGCGTACTTCTTGGGCTTGCCGAGGATTTCGGCGAGGTGCGCGCAGATGGCTTCGCCTTCGCGGTCCGGGTCGCCCGCGAGGTAGACGGCTTCGGCGCCGCGGGCGGCTTTCTGCAGGTCGTGGATGACTTTCAGCTTGCCGGGTATGACTTCGTACGTTGGCTCGAAGATGTTGTCGGCGTTTATGACGACCGGCTTTACGGGCTTGGTTTCGGCGGCTTTGGCGCCGGCTTTGCCCTTGGTCTTGCGCTTCTTCTTTTTCTTGCCGTTTTCTTCACCGGGCAGAAGGATGCCGATGGTCTTCTTGGGCAGGTCCATCACGTGGCCGTAGGAGGCCTTGACCGTGTAGTTGCGGCCCAGGTATTTGTTGATAGTCTTCGCCTTAGCGGGCGATTCGACGATTACGAGTGATCTTGCCATGCTTGTTTCGGTTCTCCCACCCTGTGATTGGATGCTTTCAACTATATTGCGGAGTCTTTATCCTTATATACAAGACATTTTGTGCATCTGGATTCCTGGGCGTGAGATATCGTGGAGTTGCTCACAGATATCCAGCACTGCCGCCAAGCCCGGCTTCAGGGGCTAAAGCCCCATTTGTGTGGAACTTGACGGCGGGGCTGAAGCCCCGCCCTTCCCAAGCCGCCGTGCGTGTGACAGCGCGTTACCCATCCTAGCTGCTATTGGCTTGGGCTTTACAACAGGACTTTCAGGAATTGCTTCCCTGGCAACTGGCGGACGACGCCTTTTAGCTCGAGGTCGAACAGGGCGGCCAGAACTTCGGAGGAAGTGAGGCCGGAGCGTTCGACCAGCTCGTCCACGTGGAGCGACTCGTCTTGCGTCAGAAGATTGTACAAGGTCAGCTCGGCCGGAGCCAAACTCTCCTCGACGAGCATGGCGCGTTGTTCGCTGGTGGTGGTTTCCACGGGTAACAGTTCGGCGCGGACGGCAGTGGGCAATTCCTCGATCACGTCTTCCCAGCCGGTTACCAGCTTCGCGCCCTGCTTGATGAGTTGATTCGGGCCGAAGCTGGTGGGTTGCGTGGCGTTGCCCGGCACGCCGAAGACTTCGCGGCCGAATTCCATCGCGAGGCGCGCGGTGATGAGCGAGCCGGAATATTGCGCGCCTTCCACAACCACGACGCCCAGAGCCATCCCGGCGATCACGCGATTGCGAATCGGAAAATTCTGCGGGCCGGGGAATGTGCCCATGGGGAATTCGGAGATGATGGCGCCGCGGGTTTCCATTTCAGCGAAAATCTTTTTGTTCTCCTTGGGGTAGATTACGTCAATGCCGCAGCCGAGGACGCCGATCGTCGCTCCGGTGGCGGCGGAGCTGAGCGCGCCCTTGTGAGCGCTGGAATCCACTCCGCGCGCTAGGCCGCTGACGATTATCAGGCCGCGATCGGCCAAGTCTCTGGCGAGGCGCTCCGCCATTTGATTCCCGTAGGGGGTGGGACGTCGCGAGCCGACGATGGAAATCTGGTGGCGATTCAGAAGTTCAATATTTCCGCGGACATAGAGAAGCGGCGGAGGGTCGTAAATCTGGCGCAGGCGCTGGGGGTATTCGGGCTCGTCCCAGGTGAGCAGGCGGATTCCGGCGGCTTGCGCCTGGGCGAGTTCCTTGGCGGCGGCGCTGAGCGGCTGGCGCGCGTGGATGGCTTGCGCTACGGCGGCGGGCAGGCGATGCGATTCCAGTTCGGTGAGCGAAGCGCTGAAAATGCGGTCGGGGCTGCCCATCGAGGTGAGAAGTTTTCCGGCCATGCGCGCGCCGAGGCCGGGAGTCAGCGCGAGCGCCAGCCATCCCAAGTATTGGTCGGGGTACATCGAGGATAAAGTGAGCGTACGTGTGCCGTGGCGGATGTGTCAAGTTGTGGCGTCGCTGCGGCGGACGGTGCTGGGCCAGTTGCCGAGCGCTTCGTTCATCTGGCGATTCTGCTCTCCAGTTTCGTAAATAAACGTGCTTACCTAGTGGTTGTTGTACAGTCTGAAGCGTTATTAACGGGGCAGCGTGGGTGCGATGGGGTGCGCGAGCCTACGACTCTCAGGATCCACATGCAGACAATTATTCTCACGACATTTTGGGGGATTGACCGCACGGCGGTTGCGATGTGTGGCGCGGGCATCGTCGTCTTCTTTATTGGGCTGTGGACCGCCAGGTCCGATATCGCGCAGGCGCGTGGCCTGGACAAGTTCGTCGCGTTGAGCAATTTGTGTTTCGCCATCCCTTTGGCGGTGTTCGGCGCGCTGCATGTTGTGGCGGTGAATTTCGTCGCGGACGGGGTGCCCGCGTATATGCCGTGGCGATTGTTTTGGGCGTATTTCGTCGGTGTGGCGCTATTGGCCGGGTCTTTGAGCACTGCAACGAAAATTCAGGTGCGTTGGTCCGGGTTGCTTTTGGGGATCATGTGGTTTCTTTTTGTGGCGATGCTGGACATTCCGGGAGCGCTCGCGAACCCGAAAGACAGATTTGGATGGACGTTGGTGCTCCGCGAATCGTGCTTCGCCGGGGGAGCCTGGGCGCTGGCGGGAAGCGCGATGCACGGGCGAGTAGGAAGCAAGCTCATCGCGGTTGGGCGCGTGTTGATTGGAATCGCCGCGCTATTTTATGGCTTTGAGCATTTTCTGCACCCCTTGGCACGTCCGGGAGTTCCGCTGGTGAAGCTGATGCCTGAGTGGATTCCGGGGCGCTTGGTCATTGGTTATGTGACCGGCGCGATTCTGGTGGTTGCCGGGGCAGGCATGCTGCTGAATAAGAAGACGCGGATGGCGGCTACTTATCTCGGTAGCTGGATTGTGCTGCTGGTCGTCTGCGTGTATGGGCCGATCCTGATTGCTTCGCTGCGGGACCCGAGCGTCGCGATGCAGATTGAAGGGATCAACTATTTTGCAGACACGCTGCTTTTTGCCGGAGCGATTCTGGCGCTTGCTGGCGCCACGCCACGCACGGATTAAGCTATCACCTGCCGCGATGGTGCGCGAAGCGGGTCATGCGCCTGCCGGTGATTTTCGATGTAGACTGCCGTGCGGCTTTTCCATAAACAGCCAGGAGACTTGCCTTGAAGACTGCTCCGTTGCCGTCACCGTTCCGGTTCGCGATCATTTTTGCTTTTGCGTCCTTACTTTTGTGCTGGCCTGTGGGCGCGCAGACGATTCAAGTGGATATCACGCCGGCGCACGCTACGAATCATTTTGCGCCGAATCAGACTTTGGGCGCGGGGGTGGACCGCATTCCGGCGGAGGCGATTGATCATGGGTTGGCGCAGCCGAGCCTCGATCGCGTGCTGAGTGCTGGTTGGCAGCCGGTGAGTTTTCGGCAGAATACGGAACTGGCGGTGGAGGCGTGGCACTGGAATCCGCAGGGGACCTGGAGCGATGCGAGCGGCGGCAAAGGATATTTCACCGGGTCGGCGAATCCCACGGAATTTTTGCGGTATTCATATGGATATGCGTTGCCGCACCGGGGATTCACGCGCAACGATGGCACGGACAATTCCGGATATTCGCGGATGACCGATGGAGACGCCGAGAGCTACTGGAAAAGCAATCCGTATCTGACGCATGGATTTACCGGCGAGAGCGATGCGTTGCATCCGCAGTGGGTGGTGATCGATCTGGCGCAGGTGCAATTGATTGACAGCATACGGATCGCGTGGGCGGCACCGTACGCGACGCAGTATCTGGTGCAGTACTGGACTGGCGACGATCCGATTCACTTGCCGACGAAGGGGATTTGGCAGACGTTTCCCGGCGGCAGTGTGGCGGACGGGCACGGCGGTGCGGCTACGATTCGGCTGGCGGCCAGCGCGATACCGGTGCGATTTTTGCGCGTGTGGATGACGGAGTCGTCGAACACTTGCGATTCGCACGGGTCGAGCGATCCGCGGAATTGCGCGGGGTATGCGATTTACGAGCTGTACATCGGGACGACTACGGCGGACGGCGAATTTCACGACGTGGTGCGACACACGCCGGACCAGGAGCAGACGACGACGTATTGCTCGTCGGTGGATCCCTGGCACGAGCCATCGGATTTGCGTTCGACGAAACAGGCGCAGGTGGGATTCGATTTATTTTTCACGAGCGGAGTGACGCGCGGACTGCCGGCTATGATTCCGGTGGCGCTGCTGTATGACACGCCGGACAACGCCGCGGCGGAAGTGACCTATCTAGGGAAGCGCGGCTACCCGGTCTCGTACATCGAGATGGGCGAGGAGGCGGATGGGCAGTACATGTTGCCGGAGGATTACGCGGCCCTTTATGTGGAATGGGCCACGGCGCTGCATCGCGTGAATCCCGCGCTGAGGCTTGGCGGGCCGTCGTTCCAGGGAGTGAACAGGGATATCGAGGTGTGGCCGGATGCGAACGGCAAGGTTTCCTGGACCGTGCGGTTTTTGGATTATCTGCGGCAGCATGGGCGGCTGGGCGATTTGGCGTTTTTTTCGTTCGAACATTATCCCTTCGATCCTTGCAGGATTCCGTGGGGCAGCTTGTACGACGAGCCTGAATTGATGAGCCACATCATGCAGGTGTGGCGCGACGATGGCGTGCCGGCGAACATTCCGATGTTTGCGACGGAGGGAAATCTTTCTTCTGCCGCGAGCGAGACGTACATGGATTTGTTTTCGGGACTGTGGCTGGCGGATTATATCGGCTCGTTTTTGAATGCGGGTGGAAACGGCGTTTATTACTTTCATTATTTGCCGCTGCAGATGGAGCATGGCTGCAACGATTCGCCGGGGACCTTTGCGATGTTCACGGTGGATGCGAATTACCAGATCCAGCAGCCGCTGGCGCAATTTTTCGTGGCGCAATTGATAAACCTCGAGTGGGCGCAGCCGGGTAGCGGCGAGCATGAAGTGTTTTCGGCGAAGAGCGACGTGGAAGACGGCGCGGGGCACGAGCTGGTGACGGCTTATGCGCTGAAGCGTCCGGATGGGCAGTGGTCGCTGATGGTGGTGAATCGCGATCAGCACAACGCGCACAAGGTGCGGTTCAGTTTCGAGGATGAAGCGAAGGGCGCGGCCGCGCAGTCGTACGCGGGCACCGTGCAGATTTCGGCATTTGGGCGCGAACAATATCACTGGTGGCCTGCGGAGACACGTTTTATGGCGCATGACGAGCATGCGGGGGAGCGGCCCGTGGTGGTGAATACGAAAGGTTATGCCGATCCTGACGGGCCGATCAAACATTCATCGGAAAATGCGGCGCCGGATACTTTGTATGATTTGCCGGCGGCGTCGGTGGTGGTGATTCGGGGCAAGATCGGCAACTGATAACGTGAGGCGCGGGCGTCAGAGCGGAATCATCGCGTCTACTCCGCTTCGAGTTCATGCCGGGGGGAGCGCTTGAGCGCAACCCAGCACATGCGCAGTCCGAGCGCAATTTCCAACAGAAAAACGGGCACCCAGACGAGCGAGATATTTGGAAGCCGCTCATTCAGCAATCTCAGAGACGGCCCAGCCGGGTGGAGACCCTGGCCGATGATAAAAGGCAATGAACCGAACTCCAGCAATTGCAGACCGGTCAGAAAGATTCCCAAACGTTGAAAGCGTGTGAACGGCTGGTTGCCCTTCAACAAGAGGCCGTAGAACCTGCCTTCATTCCACGCGGTTTCGAGGGGCAGAATATTTTCCTGGCGCAGGTACCAGTTGTCTTCCATTTCCAGGAGGCCGCGTTCGAATTCCTCGGCGAGGGCGTCGTCGTCGGGAGCAGGAGGCATTCTTGCCGATTATAAGTCAGGACGCACTGGGCGCGCGGCATCTGTAACTAATATAGAATGTACTTCCTGCGCACACTTGAGGACGGCCCGTACGCATTTTCAAGCGCCGCGGCACGAAAGGAAGCGAAATATGAAGCGAGTGCTTTTGCTGCTTGTTCTGTTTAGCGCGCGTCCTTTGCTGGCGCAAACTGCGCCGGAAGGAATTTGGCAGGGTTACGATGGGGAGTGGCGGCATGTTTCGAGCCAATTGATCGCGCTGGCTGAGGCTACGCCCGAGTCGAAATTTTCGTGGCGTCCGGCGCCGGGGGTTCGTTCTACCGCTGAGGTGTACATGCACATCGTGGATGCGAACTATTATTTGCTGAGCTTTACGGGTCCGAAGATGCCGGCGGATTTGACGGATGAAGCGGAGAAGACGACGTCAAAAGCTGCGGTGATTGCATGGCTGAAGCGTTCGCTCGAAGCGGTGCAGAAAGCGCATCTGGCGGAGACGCCGCAAGACCTGCAGAGGAAAGTGCACATCGGGGATCGCGACGCCACGGTAGACGGAATTTATCTGCGTATCATCATTCATGCCAACGAGCACATGGGGCAGCTGGTGGCGTATGCGCGGATGACGGGTGTGGTACCACCGTGGTCGAAGTAACGCGACCGGGCGAGCCATTGCTTACCACTGAAGCACGCTCAGGTTCACTGCGGAAAGTTCCTTCATTTGCGCTTGGTAGAATCGGGGCAAGGCGGTTCGAGATAGAAGTTGAGCTCAACTAGGTTTGGACGGGTGGAACGCTGAAACCCAAAACCAAGGTTCTGACGCTGACGTTCAGCCTAGTGCTTCCATATGCCGCGCTGGCGATGTACTTTGCCCTTCGCATTCGCGAGCATCCTCTACCAACCTGGCTTCCATACTTCGGCCTCTCCTACATGTTGGGAGTGATGATTGTGATCGGCATCTTCAGCCGCAAGGTTTATCGTGGCGTTCATACCGAAACTACAGGGAAACCGGTATCGGTTCTACGATGGCTGGGTCGTATCTGGGTCGGATACCTGATTTTGGTCTGGGCCGGATTTTTTATTTGGGGCGCTTACCAAACGATCACGGGAGAACTTGAGTGGCGGCGAGCAATTCCGGCCGGAGCGTTCCTTCTGGCATTTATCGCGCTGTTCTCATTGTCGCTTTACAAAGACTTTAAGGGACCGACTGGACGAGTAACCTCAACGAACACCAAGCGCACAAACGACGGTTGACAATGCCGCAGGAGGACAGAGTGGCCGGTCATTTGCGATGCTTCCGGGGCTTTCCTGCATTTTTCGTCAGGTGCCAAGCGTTACACCAAGAGCACAGATAGGCCAGAAGATCCTTGGGCGCGCTCGCCGTGGAAATCTGGTGCGCGGCCGTTGCCAGAGCCTCGCCTTCGGTCAGGTACTTCCGCTTGCCGGTCACCGCACATTTCGGTTCGTTGTTTGCCATGGCACTTTCTAACTATCCTGCAATTCCAGTTTACCGCTTTGGGTTCTGAAAACCCGTGACTAGCACGGTTACTGGAAAATAACGAAATGTCGAGTGTTTCGTTGACTTACCACAGTGCGCGGCGCTAACGTTTGTTGGTTGCTCCCCAGTCATCGCCACGTTGTTGTGATTATACGGAATCCTGGCATTCGAAGTTAGCGCGGTTCCCGAAATCACAAATCCGAAACTTGAGGATGAGCACAGCGCGCAATTTACGGGCGGTTCAAATTTACGCCATCGCGAAAGTTGTGGAGCAAAATACAGGTTGCGTTCAGGAAACCAGGCGCATCCAACAATCCGTACATACGATCGCGTGACAACGATTCAGAATTAATGCGAATGGGGAGAGCAATGCTGGAAAAGAAGATCGGCCATAGGAATATTCGCGGGCTTTTGGCACGGTATGGCTCGCTGGTGCTGTTGACGCTCTTGCTGGGGCTGCTGCTTTTGGGCAGCGGGATTGTGCGCGCGGATAGCGCGGCGTTTGATCTGGCGGGGCCGCCGATTGATATGCGCGTGACGCGCGGGACGAAGACTTTGCCGATTTCGCGCACGGCGAATTTGCAGCCGGGGGACCGTTTGTGGATTCACCCGGATTTGCCGGAGTCGCAATCGGTGCGCTATTTGCTGGTGGTCGCGTTTTTGCGCGGGTCCACGAATCCGCCGCCGGAATCATGGTTCACGCGCGTGGAAACTTGGACGAAGCAGGCGCGCGAGGAAGGCATCGTGGTGACGGTGCCGAAGGACGCGCAGCAGGCGCTGCTATTTTTGGCGCCGGAGACGGGCGGAGATTTCGGCACGTTGCGCAACGCAGTGCGCGGAAGGCCGGGCGCGTTTGTGAGGGCGTCGCAGGATTTGAATCAGGCAAGCCTGGACCGTTCGCGGCTGGAGACGTATCTGGATGACGTGAAGGAAACGTCGGACACCGATCCGACGGAATTGCACGCGCGTTCGTTGATGCTGGCGCGCTCGCTGAACATCAAGCTCGACGCGCAATGTTTCGATAAGCCCACCGAGCAGCAAGCTCCGTGCCTGACGCGCGACACCGATCAATTGATTTTGGACGATGCGCACAGCCAGACGATGGTGACGGCGCTGACTTCCGGGCCTTCTTCGGACTTGATCGGGACGGCGAGCACGGTGCCGCTGGCGGGCGGAGGATATTACAGCGCGTACGTGGGCGCGGTGGTGGATATGGCGCGCATCCTGAACAACATTCACACCGCGGAGTATCAATATATTCCGGCGCTGGCGCTGCCGAAAAACGACCAACTGAATCTGAAGCTGAATAATCCGCCGTCGTTTCGCAATCCGAAATCGGTGATCGTTGTCGGGCTTCCGGCGGTGGAGGCGGCGCAATTGCCGCCTTTGCGTCCCGTGGATGCGAAGCAGATTTTGTGCCTGGAGAAAACGCCGATGGTGCTGCCGACGGAGGGCGCGCCGCTGGTTTTCTCGACCAACATCGCGCATGACTTTGTGCTGCATGTGGAAGACAAGGCTGGCGACAAACTGGATTTGCCGGCGAAGGCGGAAGCAGCGCGCGGCGGATTCTTGATTGATACGCACGGGCTTGAGGCGGGGAAGCTGGGGCCGGACGTTACCGGAAGGTTGCGCGGGCATTGGGGATTCGAAGCGTTCGATGGGCCGCGATTTTTATTGCGTTCGGCGCACACGGAGAAATGGACGGTGCCGGCGACGGAGCAGGAAGCTTTGATAGTGGGGCGCGAGGACGTGCTGCATCTGACGTCGGAATGCGCGGCATGCGTGGATAAATTGACGGTGAAGGATCACGCGGGCAAGGATCTGAAAGCGACGTGGAAATCGTCGAAGCCGGACGAATTGGAAGTGAAAGTGCCGCTGAAGGATCAGGCGGCGGGGCCGGTTTCCGTGGCGATCAAACAATTCGGGTTGAGCGCGCCGGACGTGCTGCCGCTGCTTTCCTATTCGGAGGCGGCGCACCTGGATCATTTCACGATCAATGCGGGAGACAAGCAGGGCGTGTTGGATGGAACGCGGCTCGATGAAGTGGCCAGCTTCGAAATGAACGGCGTGCATTTCGTTCCGGCGAAATTATCGCGGGTGAAAGAGAAGGATGAATTGGGGCTCGCGGTTCCGGCGAGTGCTGCGGCGATGAATCTGCAGCCGGACGAAAAAGTGGAAGCGCATGTTGCGTTGAAGGATGGGCGCGTGCTGGATTTGCAGACGACCGTGGAAGCGCCGCGGCCGAAGGTGACTTTGGTGAGCAAAAGCGTGCAGGCTGAGCCGGTGGCGTCGGCGATTCGGCTGGGGAGCCAAGACGAATTGCCGCTCGACGGTCGCTTATCGTTCTTTGTGAAGACCGAAGTGCCGGATAAATTTCCGCGGACGGAAAAGATTGAGGTGGCGACGACGGATGGATCGTTTGACGTGCTCTTGAGCGTCGCGGACGGTAACCTGATCCTGCAGGATTCGCAGAGCGTGCTGGCGGTGCTGGATCCGCTGAAAAGTTTTGGGCCTTCGGCGTTTGGGCCGTTGCAATTTCGTCCGGTGGACGCGGACGGCGCCAAAGGAGACTGGCAGCTTTTGGTGAACCTGGTGCGATTGCCTTCGCTGAAGGAAATTCGCTGCCCGGATAGCCCGGATAAGCAGTGCACGTTGAGCGGAACGAATTTATTTCTGATTGATTCGGTGGCGTCGAGCGCGCAGTTCACGCATACGATTTCGGTGCCGCTGGGATTTGTGGACAGCACTTTGAGCGTGCCGCGGCCGAATGGAACGCTCTTGTATATTAAGTTGCGCGATGATCCGGCGACGGTGAGCACCGCGGTGTTGCCGGTGTTGCCGGCGGATTGAGACCCGCGACGTTGTTTCGACCGCGTGGCTTCAGGGGCTAAAGCCCCTTTGATTTGCGACATGTGACGGCGGGGCTGAAGCCCCGCCCTTCCTTTAGTCTATTCGATTTTCCTTGATGATTCTTCGTTCCCGCTGAAGTGCTGCTAGAATGCGCGGTGTGCGACGCCCGCCTACGCGAT
Source organism: uncultured Acidobacteriota bacterium (assembly GCA_963740695.1). Classification (GTDB taxonomy): domain Bacteria; phylum Acidobacteriota; class Terriglobia; order Acidiferrales; family UBA7541; genus Palsa-295. The sequence continues at coordinate 409,114 of CAVUFU010000007.1, read as the reverse complement.
TCCTTGCGCTGTTTCTGTCTGTTTTGGCTGCGTCGATCGTCGTGTGCGCAGCAGCTGCCAAAGGCCCTTGGTGGATCGTGCAGACCAGCGGAGTGGACACGAATTTGCGTGGAGTAAGCGGCGCGATTTTGCATGCCCCGGAGGGCATAGCTCTATGGGCCTCGGGATCGAAGGGCATAATCTTGCGCTCGATGGACCGTGGGAGGACTTGGCAGCAATCGCACGTGACGGGCGGCGAGACGTTGGATTTTCGCGGTATCTGGGCATTCGATGCGACGACGGCTTATGTGATGTCCAGCGGGGAAGGAGACAAATCGCGGATTTACAAGACAAAGGACGGCGGGGCAAGTTGGGCGTTGCAATACGTCGATAAGCGGACGGCATTCTTTCTGGATGCGCTGTCCTGCTGGGGGCCCTGGAATTGTTTCGCACTTAGCGATCCGGTGGACGGAAAGTTTTTGGTTTTGGCGACCACAGACGGCGAGCACTGGAACGAGTTGCCTCGCGATAGGATGCCCGCCGCACTTCCTGACGAGGGCGCTTTCGCAGCAAGCGGAACTTGCCTGTTAGTTTGGGGGCCGCATGTATATTTCGTCACCGGTGGTCCAGCGGCTCGTGTGTTCCATTCGCCCGATGCGGGGGAAAGCTGGTCAGTCGCTGAGACTCCGATTGCGCACGGCAACCCATCGTCTGGAATATTCTCGATTATCCGACTGGACGACACCGTCGTGGTAGTCGGCGGAGACTATAAGGACCCTAATCGGTCGGGAGGCACAGCCGCATACTCTTTGGATGGCGGAAAGATATGGAAATTAGCGGCGCAGCAGCCTGGCGGCTATCGCTCGGCGGTCGCCAGCGTCGACAGCGCAACGCTGGCTGCGGTTGGTCCAAGTGGCGAGGATGTGAGCGACGATGGGGGATTGCACTGGCGGCACACCGACTCCCTCGACCTCAATGCGCTCGTGGTGCTGGGCTATTTCGACGGCTGGGCTGTGGGGCCGAAAGGCACCATCGCGCGCATGACGAATCCGAAACTCTATCGCAAAGATTAATTGGTCGCGAGGCGGGCATCATTCACGAGCGATCTTGTGTCGACGGTGAGAAAAACCTACAGCGAAAGATGAAACACAGAGGTCACTGAGAAACGCAAAGGCGAGAGCACGGAGAAACTGCCGTGCGACGTGAATGGGTGCAGGGATCGTGAAGGGATAATCGTGAGGAGAGCGATGCGGACGAAACGGGTTTCGAGGTTTTCAGGATGTGTGGCTTTGGTGATGGCGGCGATCGCGATTATCGCGACAGCGAGCGGCGCGTCTTCGGCAGGTGCGCAGCCGGCGCAGAGTGGCGGCGCGGAACGTGGGATTGCGGGAACTTGGGCTGGCGTGTTGGGCGGACAATTGCACTTGGTTGTCACGATCACACTGGGCAGTGATGGAGCTTTGGGCGGGACTTTGCCCAGCGTGGACCAGCATGCGGTGCTGGCTTTGAGCAGCGTGACTGTGAAGGGGAACGCGGTGCGGTTTGAGGTGCCGCGCGTTGGCGGAGTGTACGAAGGCAAACTAAATATAGACGGCAGCAAAATTTCAGGAACGTGGACGCAGACGGGCGTGCCGGCGCAGCCGCTGGACTTCGAACGCAGCGCCGAAGCAAGCGGGGCGCCAGAGGCCGCCGCGCCTTCGACCGCGCCCCCCGCTAGTGCCGCGCAGACGTCCGCTGCGGCGCAGCATACGCCGAAGCCGATTGCGCCGCTTTTCGATATGGTGGTGCCGACTTCGCCGGTGGCTTTCAAGGCGGATGGCAAGTGGCATCTCGTTTACGAATTGCATATCGCGAATATGGACCGGTGGGATTACGCGTTCACGCGCATTGATGTCTTCCCGGCTGACGCATCGCAGAAAACTTTGGCAAGTTTTTCCGGCAGTGAATTGGACGGCATGTTTTCGCATCCGGGGCTTCCGAGCGCGGGAAAAGTTGCGAAGCTCGTGCCGGGAGAATTTGGCGCGGTTTTCATGTGGTTGACGTTTGACAAGCTGGAGGATGTGCCGGCCGCGATCACGCACCGCATCAGCGTGAAGATTGGCGATTATCCGGAAGCGTATTCGGTGGTGAATTTGCCGACGAGCGTAAATAAAAATCCGGTGGTGGTGATTCCACCGCCATTGACCGGTTCGGATTGGGTGGCGGCGAACGGGCCGTCGAACACTTCGTTGCACCGCCGCGCTTTGATTCCGATCAATGGGCACGCCTATATTTCGCAGCGCTTTGCGATTGATTGGGTGCAGCTGAATGCGGACGGCAAGACTTATACGGGCGATCCCAGCGACAACAAAAATTACCGGGCTTACGGAGCCGAGATTCACGCGGTGGCGGATGGCGTGGTGACGCAGGTAAAGGATGGACTGCCGCAAAATACTCCGGGGGCAAAATCGCTGGCGGTGCCGCTCTCGCTCGAAACAATTGGCGGAAATCACGTGATCATGGAAATCGGCGACGGGCTGTATGCGTTTTATGCGCATATGCAGCCGGGCTCGGTGCGCGTGAAGGTGGGAGACAAGGTGCGGCGCGGGCAGGTGCTGGGACTTTTGGGGAACACGGGAAATTCCTCGGAGCCGCATTTGCATTTTCAGATTTGTGATGCAAATTCGGAGTTGGGGTCGGAGGGGTTGCCGTATGCGTTTGCGTCGTTCGAGGTGCTGGGGAAGGGCGACACTTGGAAGCCTGGGGAATCGCATACGGCGGTGAAGCATGAGATGGAGATTCCGACGGAAGACGAGATTGTGCAATTTGACGGCGATGGAAAATAGAAAAGTGAAAAGAGAAAATGGAACCGCGGTTCGTGGCGCGTTTTGAGTGATCGCGCAGCGGACAGAAACTACCGCAGAGACGCAGAGTTCGCAGAAAACCCGCGTTACAGCTGCTGTTGGTAATGCGTGGTTTGGGCGTGCCAGTACGGCTTCGTCCGTGTGTTATATTTGGCGATGAGGCGTGGTGAGCCGATTGATGAGCAAATTGCGCATATCGATTGTGGAGTATTTGAATACGGCGCCATTGGTGTGGGGATTCACGGACGGGCCGCTGACGGGGAAGTACGATTTGTCGTTTACGGTGCCGTCGAAGTGCGCGGACGCTTTGCGCGCGGGCGACGTGGACGTGGCGATTATTCCTTCGATCGAATATCAGCGGATTGAAAATGTGGTGGCCTTGCCGGGAATGGCGGTGGCGGCGAAAGGCGAAGTGCGCAGCATTCTGGTGGTGGCGAAGAAGCCGATTCACCTGGCGAAGCGCATTGCGCTGGATTTAAGTTCGCGCGCTTCGCAGGCGCTGGTGCAGATTCTGGCGCAGGGGCATTGGGGAATTCGTCCGGAATACGTGCAGGCCGTGCCGGACGCGGGCGAAATGCTGAAGGACGCGGACGCTGCTTTGGTGATTGGCGATCCCGCGCTGCGCATCGCGCTGAAGATGGAAGCGCTCTCGGTGAAAGTCGCGAGCGGCGGAGATTGCTGCAAGGGCGATCCGGAAGATATGCCGGTGCCGGGATTCGAGACGATTTTTGTATACGACGTCGCGTTCCAATGGCGCGAGATGACCGGGAAGCCGTGCGTCCTCGCGATTTGGGCGGGGCGGCGCGAATTGATGACGCCGGAAGTGGTGGCGGATTTTCAAGCGTCGAAGGAATATGGCTTGGAGCGCGTGCGCGATATCGCGGAGGCCGCTTCGATCAAGCTCGATATGCCGCCGCGGGCTTTGAAACACTATCTGCTCGACAATATTCATTTTGGTTTGGAGCCGGAATACCTCGAGGGGCTGAATCTTTACTACGAGAAAGCCGCTGCTGCCGGACTGATTCCTGGCGTGCGTCCTTTGGAATTTGCCCGGACTGGCGAAACGCCGACTGCATCGTCCACTGCGTCCTCTACCGCCCGCCGCGGAGCCTGAGCGTTTGGAACCGGAACGCATCGGAACGCTCGCCTCGCTGCGCCGTTATCCCGTAAAAAGCATGGCTGGCGAAGAAGTTGCCGCCGCGCGCGTCACGTTTGCAGGGTTGATTGGCGATCGCGTGCATGCGTTCGTGGACGAAAACAATAAATCGCGATTTCCCTGGATGACGGCGCGGCAAGCGCACGACTGGCTGCTTTTTCAGCCGCGCTTTCTGGATCCGCCGCCGCTGGAGGAGGAAAATCCCGGTGTGGAGCGCTATGCCACGGAAGTGACCGTTCCCGACGGCGCAAAATTCATGGTGGGCGACGCTAATTTCACGCAATTTCTCGCGCAGCGGTACGGGCGTCCGTTGCGTTTCCGATTTTCGGAGCGCTCGATGATGGATGCGGCGCCGGTTTCGGCGATTGGGTTCGCGACGATTCACGCGCTTTCTGAAGAAACGGGCATGGAGCTTGATTCGCGTCGCTTTCGCGCGAATTTTTATGTGCGCTGGGAGCGCGACGAGCCATTTTTTGAGGATCAACTGGTGGGCCGCGCGGTGCGCATCGGAGAGAAAGTGACGGTGCAGTTCGTCAAGAAAGATGAGCGCTGCGTGATGATTACGCTGGATCCGGACACCGGCGCGCCGTCGCCGATCGTGCTGGAGAAGGTGACGCACCAGCACGACCGCTGCACGGGCGTTTATGGCGCGGTGTTGCGCGAGGGCATCGTTCGGGGCGGCGATCCTGTATACTTGACGTGAGCAACGGCGGAGAAGAAATTAGCGATGGGGATCACACAGCAAGAAGCGCTCGACCTTTTTAATTCCGATGATTTGATCGGCATCGGCATGGCTGCGAATGAAGTGCGGCGCAAGAAGACCGACCCGCGCGTCGCGACCTACCAGATCGATCGCAACATTAATTACACGAATTTCTGCACGGAGTATTGCTCGTTCTGCGCGTTTTACCGGCCGCTGGGCGCGAAAGACGGTTACATTTTGCCGCTGGAATCCATCTACGAAAAAATCGAGGAGATGCTGGAGCTGGGCGGCACCGGCGTGCTGATGCAGGGCGGGTTGCATCCGGATTTGCGGATCGAATTTTACGAAAACATGCTGCGTTCGCTGAAGCTGAAATATCCGCAAGTGCATTTGCACTGTTTTTCGGCGCCGGAAATCGGCTGCATCGCCGAAGTTTCCGGGCTATCAGTGCGCGATACGATTGCGCGGTTGCGCGATGCGGGGCTCGACTCGATTCCCGGCGGCGGGGCGGAAATTCTGGACGACGAAATTCGCGCGAAGATTTCGCGCTTGAAGTGCCGGTCGGATGAATGGGTGGATATGCACCGCGTGGCGCACGGTTTGGGCATGCGCACGACCGCGACGATGATGTTTGGCTGCGGCGAGGAATACCGCCATCGCGTGAACCATCTGGAGACGATTCGCCGGATCCAGGAAGATACCGGCGGATTCACGGCGTTCATTCCCTGGATTTTCGCGCCGGAAAATACGCCGCTGGGGAAGAAGATTCCGGAAGCGACGGCGTTCGATTATTTGAAGACACTGGCGATCAGCCGGCTGTATCTCGATAATATTGATCATATTCAGTCGAGCTGGTTGACGCCGGGGATCAAGATTTGCCAGGTGGGTTTGCAGTTTGGCGCCGATGATGTGGGCAGTATTTTGATTGAAGAGAATGTGGTGTATGCCGCGGGCGTGCGCAACCGCACGAATGAAGAGGAGCTGCGGCGGATTATTTCCGATGCCGGTTACATGCCGGCGCAGCGCGATACGTTGTATCGGTCGTATTCGTTGAAGCCGGTCGCCCCGCTGAAACAGAAAGCCGCTGCGCCCTTGCAGTGATGCGCCGCGACATTGCTGTTATTCCCTTGCGATTCCGAGTATAGATTCAGTTTTCGTATTTGGGCAAACCGCAGTGAACGCATCTCCTCGCCATGAGACCCAGGTTGTACCACCATGTGCCCGCGAACAATTTTCCGCAACGGGGGCAGCGCCATGCCTGTATGCGGATACCCGCGATCGTTAATAGTCCTATCCACAGGAACGCGGCGATGAAAGCAGGGATAAGGCTTCTGAAAAGCTTGATTGAGACAAGTGCAGCGACGCAGCGTATCGGCGCGTAAGCGCCGACGACGAGCCAAAACTGGTTCCTGCGCCGTTTATAGTCCTGCCATGCTTGCCCGTAGTCGCTCATGAGGATGCAGACGCCACGAGAGTCTTATCAAACGTCGGCGCACGACCTAGCCGAATGATGCCGCCGAGGTTTACAAACGGAAGTCAAAACCGGGCGCAGCAAGCAGCGCCCCTACCTCAGCGAGAAAAACGCGTTTCGACAAGTACTGGCGGCGGGCGTTACGCGGTTAGGATTGCTGCGGGTTCTGTTACTGTGGCGGGAAATTCTAGGGCTACGCTGGCGCCGTAGGGGCGTTTGTTGCCTACTACGATTTCGCCGCCGGCTTCTTGCATGATTCCGTAGCAGATGCTTAGGCCGAGGCCTGTGCCTTTGCCTACCGGCTTGGTCGTGAAGAACGGGTCGAAGGCGCGATTGACTTCGCTGAAGCCGGGTCCGGAATCTTCGAAGCGGACGAAGATGCGGTCGGCGTGGCGCGTGGCGGCGATGAAGATGGAGCGTTGCGCGCTTTCTTCCACGGCGTCAATCGCGTTATTCAGAATATTCAGCAGCACTTGCTTGAGTTCGTCTTCGCCGATCGAGAGGCGCGGCAAGTCCGGCTCGACGTGGACATCCATATGGATGCCGAGCTTGCGGATGTGGAATTCGCGCAGCTGGATCACGTCGTGCAGCGCGGCTTCGAAATCGGCGGCGCGCGTGGCGGGATTGTTCTGGCGCGCAAAACGCAGCAAGCCGTCCACGATGCGTTTCATGCGGCGGGCTTCGGAGCCGAGTTTCTGCACGCGCTTGGTCAGTTTTTCGCCTTCCACTTCCTCGCTGAGCAAATCGGCGTAGCCCATGATGCCGGTGAGAGGATTGTTCAATTCGTGCGCGACGCCGGCGACGAGCTGTCCGAGAGCCGCCAATTTTTCCGAGCGTACCAGTTGGTGATGCAGGCGCGAATTTTCAATGGTGACGGCCAGATCGGACGCCAGTACTTCGAGTTTCACGATTTCGGAGAGGTCGAATTCGTCGCTTGTTTGCGCGGGCAGCATTGAGCCGCCGACGCACAGGCAGCCGAGTTGCGCGCCGCGCCCGGAAACCATTGGGATCAGCACGAGATTTTCCGGCTCGGGGTCGCGCGCGCCAAATTCTGGATCGAGCGTGACGCAGAACGATTTATTTCCGAGCTGCTCGCCCTGTCTGGCCAGTTCGCGCAATTTTTCGATGGTCCAACCCTCGGTACGTTCCTCGAAGCGTGCTCGTTCCTTGGGCGAAAAGCCGGTGAGTCCGCCGAGGCGAAGCAAGCGATCCTCACCCGCCAGGAAAAGCGCGGCGCGCTGAAAGCTGCTGGCGCCGGTGACCGCGGCGGTGACTTCACCGGCGAGCGAAGCAGGATCGCTGCCGGCGAGCAAGCGCGAAGTAATCTGCGAGAGCTGCACGAGCAGTTTATTTGCGGCGCGCTCGCGTTCGCGGGATTGTTCGATGTCGCGCGATTTTTCTTCGATCAAGGTGAGAATCATGCCGAAGGCGACGAAGAATTTCGGCACGTTCCAGAGTTCCGGGTTGATACGCAGTTGCGGAGCAATGTGATCGAGCAGCGCGCCGACGGGGAAAACCGCCCCCCAAGCGAGGAAGCCGCCGGCCACGGCAAGCACGCCGGTCGAGCGGCGCGGAAAGCGCTTCCAGAAAAGAATGCCGCAGAAGGCGAAGCTCAGCGTGAGGATGGCATTTGCGCCGAGGTCCGCGCTGCCACCCAGTTGGTCGTGCATCGCCCACACCGTGACAATCGCGAGGATCGCGCACGTGGCGATCGTGTCGAGCTTGGGACGGCTGTGCGCGCGCAGCGCGAAAAATGCGGCGCCGACGAAAATTGCGCCGAGCGCGGCAGCCATCAGCGCGTAAATGTGCCAGTCGAATGTGGCGGCGACGGCGTGAAAAGCGGTTGGCACCGACAGCGCCAGGAGCATCGTCCGGCGCTTCGTGCGGTTCTCGACCGCTTCCGTCATCGAAACGACAAAGACCATGCCGGAAAGCTCGAGGGCGCCCAGTTCGATGGATTCGAGAATTTGTTCGAGGGCGCCGGTGTGCGTTTCGAAGGCTTGAACGAAGAAGTGCAGGAAGATCAGCGCCCAGGCGTAAACCCACAGGCGAGTGCGGGCGGAGGGCGCGTGTTTGCGCAAGGATAGAAAAATCCCTACGAGCACAAAAAGGACCAGAATCGTCGGAAGTTTGTCTAGCAATGAAGTCACGAAGCGCCCCTGCAGTCATTGAGGCTACGGGGCGGTGCATTTTGGAACAATGGAGCATCGGTACTAGATTCGCCGCAAATCGAATCGGCGGCGGGAGGGAAGTTCTGAGCTAAGTGCTATTGTTTGTGTTGGATACGGACGTCCAGGGTGACTTCGCTGTTTTCGGGCAGATCGACGGGCTCCGCCGGTACGAAGGTGCCACGCACGAATCGGGCGCGGATGGAGCGCGAGGGATACCGACGCGGATCGGCGGTGGCTGCGATTCCGGCGGGCGCTGCGGCGGGTGCAAACCGCTGCTCCGGCTCGATGCGCGACTTGCGGTCTTCGAATTTGGGGACGCCCGCGGAATCGAGCGCGACGTTGGCGAGCGCGTCGGCGTCGCGATTGAGTTCGCGGCGAACGTGTTCGATGGCGAAATATTGCAACTGCCGCGCGAGTTTTGCGGCGCGTTCGTGCAGCGGCTTCAGGTCGGCGCTCTTCACTTTGTAGCGGCCTTGCATCTGGCGCACCAGCAATTCCGAATCGCTGCGGATGCGCAGCGCGGCGATGTTGTGCGAGGTGGCGTAATCGAGAGCGGCGAGCAGCGCAAAGTATTCGGCGACGTTGTTGGTCTCGCGGCCGATATTTTTTGCGAGCTCGAGGACGATCTTTCCCTGGGGATCGCGCAGCACGACGGCGTAGGAAGCGGGGCCGGGATTGCCGCGCGAAGCACCGTCAATATTGGCGATGTGGACGCCCGCGGGCGGAGCGGCGGGATGCGAATCGGCGAATAGCCGCGCGCTGCCGGGAACCGAGGATTTAGTTTTCACTGGCCGAAGATGCCTGGGTAGAGGGCTGAGCGGCGGGAGCAGGCGCGGCCGCAGCGGCGGATGCGGAAGAGGTTGGCTCGACGTAATAGAGGATCCGCGTGCACGTTTCGCAATGGAACATCTCTTCGCTGGACGGGCGCCGCATGGCCTGAAACACGTGCGGGCGGACGCGCATGCCGCAGGCGCTGCATTTTTCGTCGCGCACTTCGGCGAGGGCGACGTTGTTGTGCTTCTTCATGATGCGATCGTAGTGATCCATCATGTCTTCGGGAATCTGCGATGCGGCGCGGGCGTGTTCGGCTTCGCCTTCCGCCAGTTCCTTTTCCGCGACTTTCTTTTCGGCGTCTATTTTGGCGCGCTCGGCGCGGGCGACGTCTTCCACTTCTTTCAGCTGCTTTTCGGCGGCTTTGATTTTGCGGTCGTATTCTTCGCCGGAGACCATTTGTTCGAGCAGGCGGTCCTCGGCTTTCGCGATTTCGTCTTCGGCCATTTGCACTTCGTGCTGCAGGGCTTTGTAGGCTTCGTTGGTCTTTATCTGCGAGGTTTGATCTTTGTATTTGCGGACGCGGTCTTTCCATTGTTCGACGTCCAGTTCGTATTTTTTGCGGTCTTTTACGGTGGCTAGTTGGGCGGCTTTGCTTTTTTCCACTTCGGCTTTGGCGGCGGCCACGTGGGAGTCCACTTCGGCGATTTTGTTGGGGAAGGCTGCCAGACGCGAGCGGACATCCTGCAGGCGCGTGTCGACGCTTTGCAGGTCGAGCAGGTTCTGTAGGACCTTCAGCACTATGGGGCCATTCTAGCACATCGCGGCGGCGAGCTTCGTTGGCGCAACCGGGCAAGAGGGTTTACCGCACAGACGCAAAGAGCGCAGAGAAAAGCTAAAGCTCAACACAGAGTTCACAGAGAAAGGGCTGAGGACACGGAGACAGCTTCCTGTGCTTTGACGCTCGAGACGACGGACAGTGCGTAACGACCGAGGGCCTTCGCAATTCCATTGCGCTGCTATCTTGCTGGATTCATTGGACCTGCTTGGTGAGTCTTTTTCGAAGGTTGGTCCGTAGTATGGATATGATAGGCGGCACTGTAAGCTTCGGCTTTAGCTTTCTGAACATGCACGGCGCAGCGGCTCTGGGCGATTCAGCGGCTTACTGGGAGGGGCGGGTGGCTCTGGAAAGCGACGCAGCGCGGCTTCGCGGCGGGGACCTGGACGCGCTTTCGACGCTGCTGACGCGTTACCAGAACCGGCTGTACCGCTACTTGCTGCGGCTGGTGCGCGAGCCGGCCGAAGCGGAAGATTTGTTCCAGCAAACGTGGCTGCGCGTGGCGGAAAAAATCCGGCAGTTTGATCCGCAGCGGAATTTTGAGGCGTGGCTTTTCACGCTGGCGCGCAATTTGGCGATCGACCATTTGCGGCGGATCCGGCCGGAAAGCCTGGACCAGCCCGCGGGCGACCCGACGGGCGAAACCGCGGCGGCGCGGTTGCCGTCGCGCGAGCGGCCGGCCATCGAAGGAATATTGGCGCGCGAACGCGCCGGGCGGCTCGGTACCGCGCTCGAAACGCTGCCGCTCGTGCAGCGCGAAGTTTTGACTTTGCGCTTCGAGGAAGAAATGAAGCTGGAGGAAATTGCGGAAGTGCTGGATGCGCCGCTCTCGACGGTGAAGACTCGTTTGCGGCGCGCGCTCGAGCGGCTGAAGGTGACGCTGGAATCACAATACCCGGGAGAAAGCTGGCAATGAACGATCACGAAAAATTCCGGGAACTGCTGACGCTGCTGGCGGCGGGCGTGCTGGAGCCGCGCGAGGAAAAGCAGGTGCTGGATCATCTGCGGACGTGCGAAGCGTGCGGCGCGGAACTGGAAGATTGGAAATTGCTGGCGGGTGGCCTGCGGCGATTGCCGACGCCGCAGCCGCGGGCGTTGATCGTGGAGCGCGCGAGAGCGCAGGCGCAAATTCGGTTGAGCGAGGAATTCGAGCACAGGTGGAATCGCACGGTGATGATTGGACTGGTTGGCTTCGCGTGGCTGATGACGCTGCTTAGCTGGCCGGTGGTGCGCTTCGTGAGCGGCGGATTACTGGCGATGCTCGATCCGCGATTCGGCCATACCTGGATCGTGTTTGCAATATTTACAGCGGGTGCGTGGATTGCAGGAGGCGCCGCGGCGGTAATTCTGTCGCTGCAGCGCCGCGAAAGGAGATTGGCATGAGCCGGTTCAGAGATGAATTGAAAGTGATTCCGCGCACGGCGCGGATCGTTGCGATATTCGGGTTCATCGCGGTGAACACGCTGTTCTTTTTGCTGGTGACGTTTGGCAGCAGGAAGGATATGGCCGACCTGCCACCAGTGGGCAAGATTTTTATGATGGTGTTCCCGGGACTTATTGTGGCGGTCTGGACGCTGCTGGTTGGCTATGTTTACGGCGACGCCAAGCGGCGCGGCATGCGTCACGTGATGTGGACGCTGCTGGCGATCTTCATTCCGGATATGATCGGCGTGATTCTGTATTTCATCTTGCGCGACCCGCTGATGAAGAAGTGTCCCGGATGCGGGGAAGCGGCGAAGTCGGGATTTACGTTTTGCCCGCGCTGCGGCACGGCGCTGCAGCCCACGTGCCCGAATTGCGGGCGCGCGGTGGAATTGGGCTGGGCCAATTGCCCGAATTGCGGGACGAAGCTGCCTTCCGTGGCGCCGCAGGTTCACACGGCGTGATCGACGTGTTGAGATTTGCGCCCGCCCGCCGTAGGGGCACGGCATGCCGTGCCCGCTGCGGCCGCGTCACCAACCGCACGGCATGCCCCGGCTCTATCTGGGAGTGCGGCGGCTTGCCGCCGCTTTTCCGGCGCGAAGCTTGCTTCGCGTGCTGTGAACGCCAACCCAAGAGAAAAGCAGGCGAGGCAAGCCTCGCCCAAGAAAAAGCGGCGGCAAGCCGTCGCACTCCCTGAACTGTCGCTGGACGCCGCGATCGATTCTGCGGCTATCTCGCATCAAATTTTCCGTTCGGCTTGGATGCCAGTAGAATATCCCCGAGTTCTGAGGAGGTTTTCGATGCCTTACGTGCAAGTGACGTGGGTGGCGGGGCGCACGCCCGAGCAAAAACGCAAACTGGCGGAGCGGATTACGCTGGCGTTGATCGAAGATGGCCGCGCCAAGCGCGAGAATATTCAGGTGACGTTCGTGGATTTGCCGCCGACGGATTATGCCGAGGCTGGGGTGACGGTAGCGGACCAGAAGCGCACGCCGTAACTGCCCACAGAGAACGATTTCCGTGCCCGGTTCATGAATTGCGTACGAATCGAGCCGAGCGGGGATCTGAAGTTTGCGCGCGTGTTCAGAAAGCAGATCCCTGTAAGTTCACAAACCAAGTGCAACAGGCTGATAAGGTCGTGTTGCCATGGGACATTACGGACAACTATCACTGGAAGAGCGATGCACGATTGCCCGGCTTCAGGAAGCCGGGCAATCGTGCCGGCAAATCGCTGCAGCTTTGGATCGCTCGGCATCGACCATCTGCCGGGAGCTGAAGCGCAACAGCGGTGCCCAGGTCGGCTATCGGCCGAGCTGGGCGGACGAAGCAGGCTTGGGCCCGGCGTTGGCGTGGTTCGCGCCTGGCCCGGCAAGCGGACTTGCGCGAAGTGGTCTTGCAGCGCTTGGCCCAAGGGCATTCGCCCGAACAAGTCGCCGGCCGCTTGCAACTGGAACGGGGACGGGCCGTGCTGTGCGCCGAATCCATCTACCGTTTCATTTATGCGCAGATTCGGCGCAACGGCGATACCGACTGGCGCCACTATCTGCCGCGACGCAAATACAAACGCGGCTATCGCCGTCCGGGGCGAGACCGCTCTCCGCTGCGGCTCATTCCGCAGCGGATCTCGCTGGCCGAGCGGCCGCTAGAAGTTTCGCAGCGCGATGCCGGTGGCCATTGGGAGGCCGACTTGATGCTGTTCAGCGATCCCGGCGGAGTGCTGCTGGTGGCGCAGGAACGCGCTTCGCGCTTGCTGTTCATCCGCCGCCAGCACAGCAAAGCGGCCACCCCGATCGTCCAGGAATTACAGCGCAACTTCGCGCTGCTGCCGCCGGCGCTGCGCCAAACGGTCACCTTCGATAACGGCGCGGAGTTCTCGCACCATCAGCAGTTGCACACCCAACTGCAAATGCAAACCTACTTCTGCGACACGCAGGCGCCGTGGCAGAAAGGCGGCATCGAAAACGCCATCGGCCGGCTGCGTCGTCTGCTGCCCAGAAAAGTTCATCCCAGCCGGCTCACGCAGAGCAGCCTCGATGCGCTCACCCAGCGCCACAATCACACTCCCAGAAAATGCCTGGGCTTTCAAACTCCCGCCGAGATCTTCTCGTCGATGCTGTTGCACTTGAAATGTGAATCCACACCCTCGCTGCGCTCGGGATGACACCTACATTTCTTTGCGGCGAGCGGTGCGCAGCCACCTGTACGAGCGTACAGGTTGGCGTTGTCCGGCGGACACGTGGCGGATTGTACGCAGGCGCGCGGGTCCGTCGTGGCGGCAGGGCGGGAGATAGTCTAGGCTCGTAGAGTCGGCCTGTGCGGCGTGCGCTGGCTTTCGTCGAGTGGATTCGCTCGCGTACGCTCGCGATTGGCAACCACGCGAGGCCGCAGACAAATACAAGGGCAACGTCAAGCTCAAATGGGATTCCTGTTCTACGCCAATTTCGTGAGAATCGTGCTGGAAGGCGGCTTCACGCACATTCTGGTGGAGCGCGCGCGGGAGTGGATGAAGGTCGCGGGCCGGGTGCCGACGCGCGACTAATCACGCCCAGTCCGCGCGATTTCGATTACCCCAAATATAGAGGAGACGCCCGGCGGCAGGCGCGCCGGTGCGAGGCAAGTTTGCTGAAGTATCGAGGACCAAACCGATGGCTTTAACCAGAGAAGCGCGCGGGCGTGGCGTGGATGTGCGTGGGCCGGAAATGCTGGGGACGCTGGCCACGCGACCTCCGCTCATCGAAGATTTTCAGTTCGTCAAATTCCGGCTGGAAGGCGAAGTGGCGCACTTGCGGCTGGATCGCCCGCAGCAGAATCTGCTGAACGAACGCATGCTGATGGAAGTGGCGGCGGGCATCAACTCGGTGAGCGAGAAACGTGAGATCAAACTGATTTTGCTGGATTCCGAGGGCAAGACGTTTTCCGGCGGCATCGAGCTGGGCGAATACACGCAGCGGCGCGTTTTCCAATTGCTGGATGCTTTTCATAACGCGTTTGCGGCGATGCTGGATACTTCGAAGCCGGTGCTGGTGGTGGTGAATGGTCCGGCGTTTGGCGGCGGCGCGGAGCTGGCGGCGCTCGGCGATTTGGTGATTGCGACGCCGAATGCAAAATTTGCGCAGCCCGAAATCAAATTGGGCGCGTTCCCTCCTCTGGCGGCGGCTGTGCTGCCTTACATTCTGGGGCCGAAACTCGCGCTGGAATTGGTGCTGACGGGCGAAGCGATGTCCGCGGAGCGTGCGCGGGAAGTGGGGCTGGTGAACTGGCTGGTGCCCGAAGATAAATTGGTGGAAAAAGTGGACGACGTGGTGGCGCGCGTGACGGCGCAGTCCGGTCCGGTGTTGACCATGGCGAAGAAAGCGATTCTGGGCAGCCTGGGATTGCCGTTGCGCGAGGGCGTGCGCAATTCGATGAAGGTATTTTTGAACGAGCTGGCCGATTTGGAAGATTCCCAAGAAGGTTTGCGCGCGCTGGTGGAAAAGCGCGCACCGAAGTGGAAGAACCGCTAGCATTGCTCCAGCCGCCCGCCGGCGCGGAGTCTGTGAAAAGCGCCGCTGCTGGCCGATTGTCTGCGATTTCCAGTTTCTATTTTCTCTTTTCCATTTTCCAATTCATTGACAGTAAAACTTGGGGCGCTTACACTCGGCGAGGACAACTTAGCTGGCTCGGGTAGCTTTGCCGGCGCGGAAGATGCGCTGGCAGAGTGAAAATTGGAAGCGGCGAACGCACCTTTCAATTTTCAGGGAAGGCCGTGAAAATCGGCCACGGTCCCGCCACTGTAATCGGCTGTCGCTGGAATGCGCGCTTTCAAATAGGGGCGCGCCGGGCGATCAGTTGAAAGTCAGGGAACCTACCGGAACTGGTCGAAGCTGACACTCTTCGCGAGAAAGAGTGTGGCGAGACGCCTCGCTCTATTCGCGAGGCTTTTTTATTGTGCGGAGAATATTTTGGCGCGCAAGCGGACAACAGGAGTGATTCTGGCTGCGGCGTTGGTAGCAGCGAATGCAGTATTTCTGTGCGGCGTGCAGCGCACAGTTTCCGGCGCGACATTATTGCGCCAGCAGAATTCGTCCGGAGCGGCAAATCCAGCGGCTTCGGCCATGCCTCCTGCGCGCGAGACGGCGAACAAGCCCGCGGTCCGCACGATCACTGATGAAACCGGGCGGCACATGGCGGTGCCCGTGAACGTCGAGCGCGTGGTGACTCTGGCGCCGAACTTGACCGAAACGATTTACGCGCTGGGCCTGGAAGGCAAGCTCGTTGCCGACACAACGTATTGCGACATTCCGGCGGCGGCGAAAGACAAGCCGCACGTCGGCGCGCCACAGGATCCCAGCCTGGAAGCGATTGTCGCGACGCATCCGGATCTGGTGCTGGCGACCACTTCGATCAACCGGCCACAGACGGCGGATGCGCTGCTGAAGTTGGGAATTCCGGTGTACACCAGCGACCCGCATACGGTGCTGGGGATGCTGAATTCCACCGCGGCGATCGCCGGGCTGCTGGGCGCAGAGGAGCAAGGCGGGAAGCTGGTGGCGGATTCGCAGAAGCGGCTTGACGCGCTGCATGGGCTTTTGCAGGACCGTCCGCTGGTGCACGTGCTTTTTGTGGTGTGGGAGGAGCCGCTGATTTCGATCGGCCAGAATACTTTTATTGCGGACGCGCTGCGCTGGGCCGGCGCGGAGTCCGTGATTACTTCGGACCAGAATTGGCCGCAGGTGAGCATGGAAGAAGTGGTGCGCTTGCAGCCGGATTATATTGTGTTGACGCCGGACCATATGAAAGCGGAGGGGAGCGCACAGGTGAACGATCTGAGCAATCGTCCCGCGTGGCGCGATTTGCAGGCGGTGAAACTGGGGCACGTGGTGGTGGCCAGCGACGAAATGGACAGGCCCTCGCCGGGATTGGTCCCAGCCATCGAGCAGCTGGCGCGCGATTTGCATGCGGAAGTGTTCGACGCGAAAGAGCCGGAAAATGGAAAAGTGAAAATGGAAAATGGCTTGCATCTGGCCGCCTCAAACATCACCACGATTTCGGATTCGTCTCGGCGGATCGTAGGGGCGGGTCTCAGACCCGCCCCCACAACGGCGGATGGTGCGCTGGGTCTTTTTGAATTGGCGATTGCGCCGCGAACAACGGAGGTTTGCGCGTGCGCCCGCTGACGCCGAAACGCATTCTGGGAATTTGCGCGGGGCTTGCTGCGCTGCTTTTCATCGAGGTAGTGATTTCGCTGCGCATGGGCGATTACCCCATCGGCGTGCGCGATATTGTGGCCACACTGTACCACGGCGCGCTGGGACAATGGGATGCGATTCCGTCGGAGTTCAAGCTTGTGGTTTTCGGATTGCGGCTGCCGCGCATCGCGCTGGGAATTTTGGTGGGCGCGGCCCTTTCCACCGCCGGCGCGGGATTTCAGGCGCTGCTGCGGAATCCCCTGGCCGATCCGTACGTGCTGGGAGTTTCGAGTGGCGCGGCGCTGGGAGCGATGCTCAGCCTGATCGTCGCGCCGCACACGGTGGGCGCGATTCAGATTGCGGCATTTGTGGGAGCGGCGGCGACGATTGCGGCGGTTTATTTTCTGGGCCGGCGCGGCGGGCAACTCGACAGCGCGACTCTGCTGCTGGCGGGCATCGTGGCGGCGTCGTTTCTTTCGGCGATTATTATTTTTCTGCTGACCATGGTGACAGGCACGGAACTGCGCAGCATGACGTTCTGGCTGATGGGTGACCTGACGGCCCCGCCTCCGACGACGAACGTGGTGGGCTGGTTCGGATTTTTATTTTTGATATTTGCGGTGGCGGCGGGGGCGATGTACACCACGTCTTCGGATCTGAATTTGATTCTCACCGGCGAGCAGGAAGCGCGGCACCTGGGCGTGAACGTCAATCGCGTGAAGATGGTGGTTTACATCGCCGCATCGGTGCTGACGGGACTGGCGGTTTCGGTGAGCGGCGCGATCGGTTATATCGGCTTGCTGGTGCCGCACGTGATGCGCCTGCTTTTCGGGACGGACTACCGCTTGCTGCTTCCCACGTCCGCGATCGGCGGCGCAATTGTGATCGTGCTGGCCGATACGCTGGCGCGCACGGTGGTGGCTCCCACGCAGTTGCCTGTCGGCGCGATGACGGCGCTGGCCGGAGCGCCGGTTTTCATTTACCTGATGCGCAAAAGGATGCGATGAGTCCGGTGGGAAATGAAGCTTCGCTCGCGCCTGAGCCTATACCGCTTGCGGCGCCGACGCACGTGCGATTGAAAGTGGAGCAGGCGAGCTATGCGTACGCGGCGACGGATCGCTCTGCGCCGAAATTCACGCTGGGTCCGGTGAGTTTTGAAGCGCAGCAGCGTGAGCTCGTGGCGATTCTGGGTCCGAACGCCAGCGGAAAATCCACGCTGCTGAAATTGCTCGCGGGATTGCTGAAGCCGCTTTCCGGCCGCGTGGAAGTGGACGGCAAGGAAGTGAGCGAACTGGAGCCGCGGGCGCGCGCGCAGCAGGTGGCGCTGGTGTCGCAGGAAAGCGAGCTGCTTTTTTCTTTGCGCGTGTGGGAATACGTGCTGCAAGGGCGCTATCCCTACGGCAAAAGATTGCGCTTCGAATCCGATGAAGATTGCCTGATGGCGGGAAACGCGTTGTCGCAGGTGGGCGCGGATTCGCTGCGCGACCGCTGGATGGATCAGCTTTCCGGCGGCGAAAAGCAGCGCGTGATTCTGGCGCGCGCGCTGGCGCAGCGGCCGGGGCTATTGCTGCTCGATGAGCCGACGCAGCATCTGGACATCGGCGGCAAAGTGGAATTGCTACGGCGATTGCGCAAGCTGGCGGATGAAAACCGCTACACCGTGGTGGTGGTGACGCACGAATTGAATTTAGCCGCGGAATTTTCCGATCGCATCGCGCTGATGCACAAAGGCAAGTGTTTGCGCATGGGCGCGCCCGCGGAAGTGTATCAACGAGATGTGTTGGAAGAAGTGTTCGAGACGCCGCTGGAGGTGGAGATTCGCTCGAGCGGCCGGCCACGTGTGATTTTGAGCGGGAATCACTAATTTCTTCTTCATAGCGGCGTTCGCGGTATTCTGGCGGCGCCGTCCACAATCACAGGAGACTCCGCGCACGGGAAGACGGTGAAAAACCGTCGCCGCCGCGCGACTGTAAGGCGGAGAATTATTCGGCGCGCACCACTGTCTGAAGCAGCGAATCGCAAAGCAAAGTGGCACGGCACCAGCTACATGCCACGCCGGCGATCGCAGTGCAGGATGGGAAGGCCGCGCTGATGCTCGGGTTTCATCGCGATATTTCGATTTCGCGATGAAATCGCGGCAAGCCGCCAAGCCAGGAGACCGGCGGAGTCTCAATCCGGATTAGCGAGCGCTTTGGACGGCGCGTGCGCTCATTCGGACAACCTTCAACTCCCGCGCGAGAGGGAGAGGAGGAAAAATGAGACTGCGCAGGATTATTCTTCTTTTAGCTTCGCCCTTCCTGTTTTTTGCCGTTGCCACCCCGGCCCAAACTTCCAATACTTCAGCGGCTAGCCCCGGCGCGCCTCGCGATCAAAATGTGGCAGCAATTGCCGGAACTGTTTTGGATCCCGACGGTCACGTGGTTGCAGGCGCACGAGTCACTCTGCTCCACGCCATGGCGCAACTGGAAGAACGCCATACAAACTCAGAAGGCAAATTCCAATTTGAAGGCCTGTTGGCCGGGAACTATCAAGTCGTGGCTACAGCTGCGGGTTTTGACCAGCTCCCTATCGAAATAGTTTTGCAACCCGGCGAACACCATACCTTGGACCTTCATCTAAAATTGAGCGCGCTGCTCGATCGCGTAGTGGTTTCCGCCGCGCCGGGCGGTGAACTGACGTCACAGATCGGCTCTTCCTTCAGCGTCGTTACGGCTCAGGAAATTGACGACCGCGCCGCGCAATCTGCTGTGGATGTGTTGCGGGGCCTGCCTGGCACTGAAATCAATCAGTCAGGAGGCCGCGGAACGATTACGAGCGCCTTCATCCGCGGCGGCAATTCGAATTACAACCTGGTCATGATTGACGGAATCGAGCTCAATGATTTCGGGGGCGGGTTCGATCTGTCGCCGCTGCCCGCCGAAGGCGTCCAACAGGTGGAAGTGATTCGCGGACCAGAGAGCGCGCTGTACGGATCGAATGCTGTCGCAGGCGTGATCAACATTGAAACGATCAAGGGCGAAGGTCCGCCGCATTTTTCGTTTTTGGGCGAAGCCGGCAGCTTGTACACCTGGCGGGTGGCGACAACCGGATCGGGATTGAATAAGGGATTCAGTTGGGCGTACAGCCTGTCGCGTATACAAACCAGAGGACAAATTCAGAACGACGGTTACCGCAATCAGACCTCCACGGTGAGCTTGGGCTATTCGCGTTCGCCCCGCCGCAAATTCAACGTGAATTTTTTCGGCGACGCAGGCGTGGTGGGACTCCCGGGCCCCTGGGGCTCGGATCCGGACGGTCTATTTCCCGGACGCGACCCGTTCACTCACCAGAACCAGAATCTATTCGGCTACCAGGCGCAAGAAGTCGAACAGGTCTCTTCGCGCTTCCAGCAGGTCTCGACGGTGAGCGTTTCCACGGACCGCATCACGATCTTTTCGCCGTCGGAAGGAAATTCGTTCACCAACAATCTGCGCGTGGTGGCCAA
The DNA here is from genome assembly GCA_963740695.1 of uncultured Acidobacteriota bacterium. GTDB lineage: Bacteria > Acidobacteriota > Terriglobia > Acidiferrales > UBA7541 > Palsa-295. The sequence goes on along the minus strand of CAVUFU010000007.1, from coordinate 389,108 downwards.
TACCCGGAGCGAAATCGCAGTTGCTTCCAGGGACACGCTTGTAGCGGGATTCGAATACGACCGCGACCAGTTCAAGAATCTCTTTGTGGAGGGAACCGACGACTTGCCATTTCTACTGGGACGCAATAGCTACGCGTTCTTCGCGGAAAACCGCTGGAATCCGTCCGATCGCTGGTTCATCAACGCGGGGGTGCGCGTGGACGACATTCAAACCAATTCCGTTCCGGTCAACAACAACAACGGCCAGCCCGGAATTCCCGCCAATACCATCGCCAAGGTCACCCCGCGGATTTCCGCCGCGTATCTAGCGCGGCAAGGAGAGGGCGACGGCTTTTTCGGCGGAACGCGCCTGCACGCGAGTTTTGGAACCGGCTTCCGCGCGCCGGATGGATTCGAACTTGCGTTTACGAATAATCCGGCGTTGAAGCCCGAGGAAAGCATCAGCTACGATGCGGGCATCGAGCAACGGATGTCGCACGATCGGGCTATTCTCGACGTGACCTACTTCTATAACAAGTTCAAGGATCAGATTGTGACGACCGGCGACCTTCCCACTAACTTTGATTCGGAGAACATCGGGAAGTCCCGGGCCGATGGCCTGGAAACGACGATTCGCATTCATCCGTTTCAATCGTTGGAGTTTTCAGGTTCGTACACCTGGATGAATACCGCGATCCTGGCGCTGGACGGCTTCACGGAGCCCATAGATCCCTTCGCCGTCGGAGAACCACTGCTTCGCCGTCCGCGCAACGCCGCTGGATTCAATGCGACTTGGACGCACAAGCGGTTGATGCTGAACATGAACGGAACGATTCGCGGCGCGGTACTGGACGTCGAGCCGAACGATGGAACGTTCGCTTGCGAGCTGATGCTTCCCTGCCTTTTCCGAAATCACGGATATCAACTGTTGAACGCGGGTGTCGCCTACCATTTGCCCAAGGGCATCGAAATCTACGGGCGTCTCAATAACTTCCTGAACCAGAGGTACGAGGAGGCCTTTGGCTTTCCGTCCTTGCGTTTGAATTTCATTACCGGATTCGAGGTGGATCTGCCAGCGGGCGGCCGGCACGCGGAATAAGTCGCAACTGCGAGGATTCGACTGGCGAGGCCCCTCGCGGCGCTATATGGAGTGCGGGAGCGCGCTCCCGCTTTCTCTTCGGCGAGGCGCGCCTCGCCGGCAGTGATCGCGCCAAGTGCGACGCCGCACTCCATAATGTTGATTGCCGCGGGTTATTCTTGCAGAGCGATTCCGCGTGGTTGCGGTGGACTGCCTCGCGCACGCGCGCGGGACCGGCTGGTTGCGAGCTTGGGTTTGGCGCGGGTGATATAATCTTTGGTCCCGATGGGTTCAACTACACAAGGTGCGGCGCGCGTGGCTGTTACGCCCGAAATGATAGCGAAGTATGAAGCTGTGATTGGCCTCGAGGTGCACGCGCAGCTGAAGACGCTGACGAAGGCGTTCTGTGGTTGTTCGACGCGGTTTGGTGATCCGCCGAACAGCAATACATGCCCCGTGTGCCTCGGATTGCCTGGAGCGCTGCCGGTGCTGAATCGCAAGGCGCGCGAGTTGGCGATTCGCGCGGGGCTGGCTTTGCATTGCGACGTGCAGGAGCGCTCGATTTTTGCGCGGAAAAATTATTTTTATCCGGACCTGCCGAAGGGCTACCAAATTTCGCAGTACGAGCTTCCGTTGGCGATAAAGGGCTGGCTGGAAGTCGAAGGTGGGGGCGCGGCGAAGCGCATCGGCATCACGCGCGTGCACATGGAAGAGGACGCGGCGAAGAACCTGCACGAGGGCTTCGCGGATTCCGACCGCTGGAGCTACATCGACTACAACCGCTGCGGCACGCCCTTGATAGAAATTGTTTCCGAGCCTGATATAAGAACGCCCGCCGAAGCGTATTCATATTTGACGACCTTAAAGCAGGTGCTGGAGTACACGGAAGTGAGCGACTGCAACATGGAAGAAGGCTCCTTGCGCTGCGATGCGAACGTGAGCGTGCGTTTACGCGGGGCTCCGAAATTCGGGACGAAAGTGGAAGCCAAGAACCTGAATTCGTTCCGCTACCTGGCGCATGCGCTGGAATACGAAATCGAGCGGCAGATCGGCGTGATCGAGGCGGGTGGGACGATCGTGCAGGAAACGCGGCTGTGGAACGTGCAGGGCGGGCGCACCGAGGCGATGCGTTCGAAGGAATTCGCGCACGATTACCGCTATTTTCCGGATCCCGATTTGCTGCCGCTGATTTCTTCGGGCGCGCTGGTGGCCGAAATCCGCAGCAGCATGCCGGAATTGCCGGATGCGAAGCACGCGCGGTTGGAGAGCGAGTACGGCATCGCTGCTTACGATGCGGGCGTGCTGACAGCGACGCGCGCGTTGGCTGATTACTTCGAAGCGGTGGTGCGCGCGGGGGCTCCGGCGAAGGCGGCGGCGAGTTGGATTTCTGTGGAATTGCTGCGGCGGTTGAAGGATGCCGGAAAGGAAATCGAGGATTGCCCGGTCTCTCCGGCGGCGTTGGCAGAGCTGCTCGGGATCGTCGAGCGCGGCGAAATCACCGCGGCCAGCGGCAAAAAAGTTTTTGCCACCATGTTCGATACCGGCAAAAAAGCGGCGGAGATTATTGCGGCGGAAGGCATGGCGCAGATTTCGGATTCCGGCGCGATTGAAACGATTGCGCGGGCGGTGGTTGCGAAAAGCCCGGACAACGTGGCAAAGTACCGCTCCGGCAGCGAGGGCGTTTTCAAGTTTTTTGTCGGCCAGGTGATGAAGGAAACGCGCGGGCAGGCCAATCCACAAGTCGTTAACGAAATTCTCAAGCGCGTGCTGAAGGAATCTTAGCCCCGGTCCTCATGGAGATAATTTTGCTCAAAGAAGGCGATAAAGCACCGAGCTTCAGCGCAACCGACGATAGCGGCGCAACCGTTGCGCTGAAGGATTTTCACGGCAAGAACCTGATCCTTTATTTTTATCCGAAGGCGAATACACCGGGTTGAACGAACGAAGCGTCCGAGTTTCGTGACGCCCTCAAGCAGTTCGAAGATGTGAACACGGCCATCGTCGGCGCCAGCGGCGATTCCGTGGAGGCGCAGGCAAAATTCAAGGTGAAGCACAAGCTCACCTTCCCTTTGCTGGCGGACACTGAATTTGAAGTGGTGGAAGCCTACGGCGCGCGGCGCATGAAAAGTTTTCTGGGAAAGTCGTTCCTGGGAATCGTGCGCATGACGTACTGGATCGGGCCGGACGGCAAGATCCGCAAGATTTGGGATAAAGTGACGCCGAAGGGCCATGCCGCGGAAGTGCTGGCGGCGATTGAAGGCAAAGAGTAGAGCTGCGTCGCGCGATTACTTGCGCTCGAGCTAAATCGAGACTCGGAAGTTTTCGTCGTCCTGCTCAATCAGCGCGTTATCAATCAGGCGCGTCGCGCCCACTTTCGCTGCGATTAACACGTAGCACGCGCCGCGCAGGCTCATCACCGGTTCGAACGTTTCGGCGTCCACAATTTCCGCGTAGTCGAGTGCTACTCGGGGCTCAGCATCCAGCACACGCCGCAAGGCGGTAAGCAATCGCACCGTGTCACGCGTGCCTTTCGCGACTTCATCACGCACCGCGGCTAGAGACCTCGAAAGCGCGGTGGCCGCGCGGCGATCGTCTCCCTGCAAATACACGTTGCGAGAAGAAAGCGCGAGGCCGTCGCTTTCACGCAGAATCGGCCGCACGATTATCTCCGTGTCCAGGTTCAGGTCCGTCGACATTTGCCGGATGATGCGCACTTGCTGCGCGTCCTTGCGCCCGAAATAGGCGCGGCGCGGCTGCACGATTTCGAAAAGCTTCAGTACGACCGTCGCGACGCCGCTGAAATGTCCCGGGCGTGAGCGGCCTTCGAGCCGGTCGCTCCAGCTCTGGACCGTGACCGCGGTGCCAAAACCCGGCGGATACATTTCCTGCGCCGTGGGGGCGAATAAATAATCCACGCCGAGATTTTCGAGGGCCGCGCGGTCGTCTTCGATGCGCCGCGGATATTTGGTGAAGTCCTCCGTCGGGCCAAATTGCGTGGGATTGACGAAGATCGAGACTACTACCGGCGAGCGCTCCTGCTTCGCCGCGCGGATCAGCGAAAAATGGCCTTCGTGCAGGGCGCCCATCGTCGGGACGAGGCCCAGACTGCGCTCGGACGCGCGGGCGTCGTGGGCGATCTGCTTCATCCATTCAATTGTGTGGATAGTTTCCATCAGGCGAGGACGAGAGTCACGCGCGACGTCGCCGGATTGAGAGCTTCAGCGGCTACTTTTAGCGCCCCAGTTTGTATCCGCAAAGCGGCGGCGCGCCGCCGCACTCCATATTGATCTTGCCGGTATTTGCGATGCAGGAGTTTGCTTGCGATTGCGCCGAGGCTCGCGCGATTCATGCTTTGGCCTGGGCGGCGCGCTCGCGGTAGAAAAGGATCAAATCGATGGCGGTGGGTTTCGCGCCCAATTGGCGGAGCATGGTGGCGACCTGGCCGCGATGGTAGGTGCCGTGGTTTACGAGGTGCTGCAACATCTGCCAGAGCGGTGCGGCTTGCGGCACGCCGGCGGTGGTCTTGTGCTGGACCACGCGCTGGACTTCCTCGGGCGTGAGCGACGCGACGTAATCGAGCAGGTCGCGTTCAATCTCCAGCCAGCGGGCGCGAATGGATTCGACATTGGAGTATTCAGCGTTCGGGGCGAAAGAAGTGGGCGAGCGGCCGTGCCAGCGCTCCAGCCAGAGCCACTCGACTTGCATGATGTGCAGCAGCGTGTCGCGGACCGAGCGGAAGCTGGAGCCCATATCGCGCGTGAATTGTTCCGAGCTTAGCGCCGCGCAAGCGTCCAGAGTGCGGTGGTCGGCCCAGGCGTTGTAATCATAGAGCAGTCGAAAATCTTCCACGTTCATTGAAATCGTCCCTCTACTTCGGATTTAGACTGCGCTGAAAATTGATCGGAGGCTGTGATTTCGAGGGCGAAAAGCAGATCCCTCGCTGCGCTCGGGATGACATCGCAAACCAGTACGCCTCTCAAGTATGCGAAGTGGCGCCTTGTCCGAATCAGCTTCGCTGGCGCGCCAACGGTTGCTCGCGCGATTGCGCGGGCGAGTGAAAAGATTCGGCGTCGGACGGAAAATCGCCGCGGCGCACGTCGTCGCAATAGCTCGCCACCGCGCGCGAAATTTCTCCGGACAGGTTGGCATACTGCCGCGCGAATTTCGGTTTGTGCCCTTGCGTCAAGCCCACCAGATCGTGGAAGACCAGAACCTGGCCGTCGCAATCGGGGCCGGCGCCGATGCCGATGGTGGGAATCCGCAATTTTTCCGTGATACGCGCGGCGATTTCACGCGGCACGGATTCGAGCACCACCGCGAACGCTCCAGCGGCTTCCACGGCGCGCGCGTCGCGCTCGAGCTGCCACGCGGCATCGGCCGTCTTGCCTTGCACGCGGAACCCGCCGAGCGCATGAATGGATTGCGGCGTCAGGCCCACGTGGCCCATCACCGGAATTTCCGATTCCACGAGCCGCGCGATCAATTCGATGCGGCGCTCGCCTCCCTCCACTTTCACGGCCTCTGCGCCGCCTTCCTTCACGAGGCGAACGGCATTGCGCACGGATTCCTCGAGCGAAACGTGAAAGCTGCCGTACGGCATATCGGCAACGAGCAGCGCTCGCTGCGTGCCGCGGCGCACGGCGCGGGTGTGATGCAGAATCTCGTCTACGGTGACGGGCAAAGTGCTTTCATAACCGAGCACCACCATGCCCAGCGAATCGCCGACGAGCAGAATGTCCACGCCGGCTTCATCGAGCAAGCGCGCGGTGGGGTAGTCGTAGGCCGTGAGGCACGTGATTTTTTGCTTGGTTTCGAAATGGCCGGCGAGGGAATGCGACTTGCGGGAAAGAATGTCAGGCACGGTCACTTTGCCGTTGCCCGCACGCGGTGCAACACTCATGGTAGCCTCCGGTGCCGCTCCCGGATTTCGGGATGCAGCCCATCACATTGTTGGATGCTACCAGAAGACCCGGCGCCGCTGCAAAAGATTCCCTGGGAGGAGGGACAGTTCAACACTGCCCAGCCTGCTAGATGCAAAAAACAAGCTGCGCGGCCTTCCGCAGAAAGCGACGCAGCCGAATGAACACCTAAATTGCTACGCGACCAGCGCAGTTAGTGATCGTGGTCGTGCTCGTCCCAATCGTGGTCCGTGTGCCAACGATGCGCGTCTTCATCCCACCACTTGTGCTCCTTGTTCCAGCAACGCTCGCGCTGTTCGGCGAGCTCGTGGCGCCAGTGATCGGCTTCCTTGCCATCGTTGTGCTTGATGGCCTCGTGCAATTTGTGATCGATTCTGGCAGTCTCGCGCTGGCAATCGTCATCCGCGCGTACGCGCGGAGCGGTGAACGCAAACAATCCCGCTAGTACCGCAAAACCGACGATCGCCTTCCCTGCTGTAAGAATATTCGAACGATCTCGCATCGGCGCCATTTCCTCCTGTGAGTTCGAGTTGCTGAGTTCGAAACGATTGAAATTGCGATTCCGGTTTCGTCCACGACACGCTGGAAAACCCTAGGCTAGATGAGACGGTACACTGCGGCAGAAATTGCCCCAATCGGGTATTCGCTTGAGAGGGTCAGGTCTAACGCTGTAGGGAAAATTACGATGTTCGTGCGTGCTAGTCCGATGCCTGCCCGACGGGCGCGGGCATTTGCGGTTCCACGCCGCGCCAGCCGACTGGACGTCCTCGCACTGCTTCTTTCAGCGCGCGGAACAGCACGACGTACATCATCTGGCGGTAATAAAAGCGCTGCAGGATCAGTGGCGCGAGCAAAGTCCAATCCTCGTGCCGTTCGAGAATAAACGCGACGACGCAGGTGAAGAGGTCAATCATCATGAAGATGGCGAAGAAAATCGAGCGAGCGCTCGACGTCCTGCAGCGTCCACAATTGCGGCAAGCGCGCGATGCGCAGTTGCGCGAGTCCCCACAGCGCGATGGAAAGCACAAACAGCAGATCAATCAGCGGGGAGACTAGCGGCAACAAAATTTGAAACAAGAAAATATTGGGGATGGCCACCCAGCCCAGCGTGCCGTAGCGCGGCTTGCCTACCGCGTCGCGATGTTTCCAGACGGCTTGCAGCGTGCCGAACGTCCAGCGGAAGCGCTGGCGGATCAGAGTTTCCACGGTTTCGGGGACTTCGGTGCGGCCGATGGCGTCCTCGTCATAGAGAATCTTCCAGCCGTTGCGGCGGATGGTCAGCGTCAAGTCGGTGTCTTCGGCAACAGTGTCGCCGGAAAATCCGTGATTCGCGCGCAACAAATCCGTGCGCCAGGCGCCTACCGCGCCGGGAACCACCGGAATGCAATTCAGCAGGTCGAAAGCGCGCTTTTCCAGGTTTTGGCTGGTGATGTATTCGAGCGCCTGCCAGCGCGTGAGCCAGCGATTGCGGTTCATCACCTTCACGTTGCCGGCCACGGCGCCCACTTTGGGATCCGCGAAATGCCGGACCAGCCGCGGAATTGCTTCAGCGTCAACAATCGTATCGCCATCAATCGAAATAATAATTTCGCCGGCGGCTTCCGCGAGGCCGTGATTTAGCGCGGCGGGCTTGCCTTTATTGGATTGATTGATCAGCCGCACCCGCGAGTCGTTGCCGAAATTCGCGTGCACGAGCTCGGCGGTGCGGTCCGTCGAGCCGTCGTTCACCACCAGCACTTCGAGCTTCGGATAATCGCAAGAAAGCGCCGCGGTCACTGTCTCCACAATCGCAGCTTGTTCGTTGTACGCGGGAATCAACACAGTGACGCGGGGCTTGTATTCCGGATGATCGGCGGGAGCGGGCCGCAATTTTTCGATCAGCGCCAGCAATCCAATAATCAGCGCGCGCCCGCTCACCAGCAAAATTCCTGCGACGAAAATGAATGCAATTCCCGCGCGGAACCAGCGGAAAACTTCAAAGATAAAAGCGTCGGCGCGCACCAGCAGCCATTCTTCGTGCGAAAGCGGCTGCATCACTTGCGCGCGCGTCTGGTGCAGCAGTTCTGAAACCGAAACGAATTCGTAGCCCTTGGCGCGCAGGCCGTCAATAATTTGCGGCAGCGCCGCGACGGTGTTGGCGCGGTCGCCGCCACCATCGTGCATCAGAATAATGTTGCCTTTGTTTAGCGTCGCATCGTGCAGCACGCGCTCGACGATCGTCTGGGTAGCGGGCGGCGCGCCTCCATTGATTTCGCCCCAGTCGTGCGGGTCCACGCGCGCACCGACGATGATGTAACCCATGGACTGCGGGATCGGCAGCATCTGAATTTCGCTGGCGGTTTCCGGCTGATGGTCGATGCCGTACGGCGGGCGGAAAAGCAGCGTCTTGACGCCCAAATTGCTTTCCAGCAAAAGCTCCGTGAGATTCAATTCGATCTGGAGCTGGGATTTCGAGATGGTTTCAAAGTCCGGATGCGTGAAGGTGTGATTTCCGATTTCGTTGCCTTGCGCGTATTCCTTCTTCACGAGGTCGGAATATTGGCTGGCGACATCGCCGATCACGAAGAACGTCGCCGTAGCGTTCTTTTCTTTCAGCGTCTGCAAAATTTTCGGCGTCCAATCCGGATCGGGGCCATCGTCGAAAGTGAGCGCCACTTTGTGCGGGTCCGCGCCCATTTCTTCGATGCGCCAGGAAAGCGGATAGCTTTGGTAGGACTCGTCGTCAAACACGTCGCTGCCGGCGTCGTAATCAAATGTGCGGCGCCCGCTCTGCGGCGTCGCGGTGATGCGCCAGATGTCGCCATCACCTTCCAGAATGATGTCGTAACCGGGAGGAACTTCCTCGATTTTCGCGCGCGTGGCATCGTCGGCGTGCGTCGCGTCCCAGATGAACCAGATCGAGGGATCCTCCATACCCAAGCGCCAAAGTGCCGTGCCGCGCACGCCCGCACGTTCGGCTGCGCGCAATTGGTTATAGGCGGTCACGCTGTCCAGCATCCACACTTGGTGAACCTGATTATTTTCGTCTTCGTAAGAGTAATGAGGATTGAGAGTGTCGGGATCGAACGTCACATCCGAGCCCGATTCCACCGCGGTGATAATTCCCTGCTGAAACGTAAGCGCTTGCGCGACGGGATGCGGAGTGGTCTTGGTCTTTGCCGGCCAGTCGTAGCCGTAATTCGCGATGCCCATCACGATCTTGCCTGGCGGAACGATCTTGACGATGTTTTGAATGTCGCGTTCGAACCAGTCCTGCGGCGCGATGGGCCCGGGATCGGACGTGGGATAATGCAGGTCGTAATTCATCAAGATCAGCGCATCGGCCTGCTCCGCCAGATATTTGTAGTCGTAGCTCCAATCCGCCGCCGGGACCGCAACCATAATTTTCAGGTTGGCGTTGTGCATGGCGATCGCCAGATCGTGAATGAACCGCGAAAAATCCGGCTGGCTGCTTTGCGGCATCAGCTCGAAATCAACCACAACGCCGGACTGATGCTGCGAGGTCGCGAACTGCGCAAGCGATTTCGAGAGGCGCTCGCGCGCGGCGGGGCTCGCCAGCATTTCCGCCATCTCCTTGGTGACCCATTCCTTGCCGTCGTAGTTATTCACCATGGACATGACCGGCAGCTCGATGCCGTTCTGTTGCATCCAGGCCCCCAACTTCGGATCCTGATCCACATCCAGGCGCCCGTCCGGCGAAGAAGCGTGCAGCGCTTCGGGAATGAGCAAGTCAATATCGTGATAGTGGAGCTTCAGAGAAGCAAAGCTGGTGGGATCGTCTCCCACGTAAAACGCGGCACGCAGCGGATCGTAATTTTGCGGGATTTTTCCGAGCGCGGCGATCTTGCGTTTGCGGCTGCGCGGTGGAATTTTGGATTTTACCTTCGTGGGAACCGCGTGCAAGCCCCAATGCGTGGCGGCCTGCAAAATATCCGGCAGTTCCGGCTTACGGAATACGTTCACCAGAAAAATTACGAGCACCAAGGTGAAAAATCCGCCGGTAATTTCCAGCACGCGGCGCGTACGACGCCAGCGGCGGCGCTCCTGATCATAGAAAATGGGCTTGCGTTCAGGCATTCAGGCAATCCAAGCTAGCCGTCCGATGAGGCGGTGTCAATGACTCCAGGTCTTAAGATGCGCGTAAACGTCGTCGCCGCTGTATTGGCTGGGCTGGCGCTGCGTGTATATCTCGTCCTGAAATTTCCAGTGACGGACACCGGCGATGCTCCATTCTACATGGAGTTGGCCTGGAATTGGCTGAAGAACGGCGTGTACGGATTTCCGGTGTATGGGCGGCTAACCGCTGTGGACATGCGCGTTCCGGGATATCCGGCGTTTCTGGCGGCGGTGTTTGCGTTCGCGGGGCAGTCTACGCGTGCGGTGATGCTGGCGCAGGTGGTGGTGGATCTTGCGACGTGTTTCGTTATTGCGCTGATCGCGGCGCGCCTCGCTCCGGCGCCTGCGCGGCGGCGTGTGGCGATTGCGGGATTGTGGCTCGCGGCGCTGTGTCCGTTCACGGCGAACTATACGGCGGTGGTGCTCACTGAAACGCTGGTGATTTTTCTGACGGCGCTCGCGACGCTCGTTCTGATGCAAACGGACGCGGGAGGCGCGGCGGAAGTGGGTGCGAAGGGCCGCGGGGTTGCGGCGTTCCTGACCAATCCCTGGCTGCTGTCCGGGCTCGTCGTGGGCTTTGGCACGTTGGTGCGGCCCGAAACGCCGTTGCTGCTTTTTGCCGCGGGGCTGGTTCTCGTGGCGAAATGGTGGCGCCCGGCGGATTGGATGAAGTTGATCCGCGCAGGATTGCTGATGGGGCTGGGGCTCCTGTTGCCGCTGGTGCCGTGGACCGCGCGCAATTGGCACACGTTGCACGACTTACAATTTCTCGCGCCGCGCTACAGCGAATTGCCCGGCGAATACACGCCTTTGGGTTTCTCGGACTGGACCAACACGTGGATGTGGCGCTTTCGCGATGTGTACTTGACGCAGTGGAATGTGAACGAGGAAGAAATTCGCATCGATCAGCTTCCTGGATATGCGTTCGATTCGCAGGACGAGAAAGAGCGGATCGCTGATTTGCTCGACGAATACAACGAAGCGCTCACTATTGATCCCACGCTCGATCAGGGCTTTCGTGAGATTGCGCTGGAACGCACCCAACGCCATCCGTTGCGCACCTACGTGAAAATTCCGCTGCTGCGCACGCTGACGCTATGGTTCACGCCGCGTGTGGAGCTGCTTCCCTCTTCTGGAAAGTTGTGGCCGATCCGCGAAGAGTGGCAGGACGACCGACCGGATTTTCTGGTGACTTTGGGGCTTACGGTAGTAAACGGAATTTACATCGTGCTGGCGCTGATTGGCGCATGGTTCGCGCGGAAGCGGCCCGGTGTGGCGCTGCTGGTGACATACTGCGTGGTCCGCACCCTATTCTTCGCGAGATTTGTCGAAACGCCGGAACCGCGCTACGTCCTCGAATGTTTTCCCGCAGTGATCGCGCTTGCCGCGCAGTTCTTTGCGCTGCGAGATTGATGTGGAGTGCGGCGGCGTGCCGCCGCTTTCGTTGCACTCGTGTTTGACTCCAAATCGCTCTGGCGAGGCGCGCCTCGCCTGGCTGATACTTGCGGAACATCGTTACTTGGCAAAAGCGGCGGCGCGCCGCCGCACTCCATATAGGTTTTCTTCTGCGTCAGCTTTCCTCCACCGGTTCCGGATGAATCGTCAGGCGAAAAATTTGCGGGAAACGTTCTTTCACGCGGTCTTCGAGCGCGGCAGTGATGTCGTGAACTTCGGTGACGGGCAAATTGCCGTCCATGGCGCAGTGGCAGGAGACCAGGATTTTGTGATCCACGCTGCGCACGTGGACTTCGTGGCAATTCGTCAGCTCGTGATATTCCGACTGCAATGAATTCAAGAAATTCTGTACGGTTCGCGCGAGTTCCTTCATTTCCTCGGCGCCGCCGATCTTCACGCCCAGCGGCTCGATGTGAATATTCACCAGCGCGCGCGGATCGGTTTCCTTCAGGATGTCTTGCTCGAGCTCCGTGGCGCGGCGGTGCGCTTCGCGCAGGCTGGCATTTTCGTCCACTTCCAGGTGCAGCTCGATAAAAAGCCGGTGGTCGAACTGGTGCGCCGAAAGTTCGTGGACGGACATGCCGCGGCGCTGCGCGATGGCGCGAATCGTCTCAAAGAGATTTTCATCGCTCTTGGCGCGCGGCTCGACGTGCACCACCACGTCCGCCGGCACGATCTGCTCGATCTCCTTTTCCACCGCTTCGCTGGCGGCATGGGCTTGTTCGAGGCTCGCGGTGCGCGGAACGCTGAGCGTCACGTCCACGAAATAACGCTGGCCCGCGCGGCGCACGCGCACGCGTTCGGATCGCAACACGCCTTCCGTCTTGCCCACGGCTGTTTCGATGCGCTCGCGCAATCCCTGCGGCGCGACGTCCAGCAACGCGTCCGCCGTGCGTTTGCCGAGCCGCGAGCCAATCCAGATGATCACTCCGGCGACACCCAGCGCCGCGACGGCGTCCATCCGGCCCAGCCACGCGATTCCGAAGCGCATACCGAGCCACGCGCCGCTGATGCCCAGGATGACGACGAACGTGCTCCACACATCGGTGGAAAAGTGCAGCGCGTCGGCTTCCAACGCGTCGCTGGGATATTTCGCCAGCACGCGGTTCAATGCTTTCGAGCGCACTATGTCAATGCCCATGCACAGCGCCAGCACCAGAATCGCGATCAGGCTTGGCCGTATGTGAATCGTGTGAAACACGAGGCGCTGAAACGCTTCCCAGATGATGTAAACCGCAGTGAGCAGCAGCAGCGCCGTTTCCACGAACGCCGAAAAGTTTTCCACTTTGCCGTGGCCGTACAAATGGTCGGCGTCGGCGGGCTTATCGGCCACGCGCACCGAAAGGTAGGTGATTACTGCGGCGACCAGGTCCAGGGTCGAGTGCAGCGCCTCGGACAAAATGCCCAAGCTGCCAGTGCGCCACACCAGAAACACTTTCAGCGATACCAGCAGCACGGCGGAGCCCACTGAAGCCAGCGCCGCCCAGCGTTTTTCGCGTGTCGCACGTTCCAAAGGCTCAAAAGCCATCGCGCGATTATACGCTTAGCGGGGTTTTCGCCAGTTTCCGATCGGCCGAATGGCCTCGGCGCTGCCGGGCGCAGGAGGGATTCAGTACCTGGTAGAGCTTCGAACCGCCTTCTGACGGCGAGACTTCCCATTTGCGGCGGAGTTGATAAGATAAATGGCGAAACCCTCTCCATTGCCATGCTGGCCGTCAGCGACAATCTCGCGCAGTGTGTCGCCGCTCTGCGCGGGCATAAGCTGCGCGCCTCGCTCACCGCTCTGGGGCTGACGATGGGCGTCGCGACGCTGATCACGGTGATGACCGTGGTGCAGGGCGCCAACCTCTACGTCGAACAAAAAATCGCCAACATGGGGACGAACGTATTCCAAATCGCGCGCACGCCTTTCGCGGTGACGGATTTCACCATCATCATCAAAGCGCTGAAGTACCGCAAAATCGAAATGGACGACATGGACGCCGTCGCCGCGGGTTGCAGCGCCTGCGGAGAAGTTGGCGGCACCGCGAGTGCGACGGTGCGGGCGCAGTCCGGCAATAAAGAGCAGCAGGACGTGAGTCTCTACGGCCAAACGGCCAACATGGCGGATATTGATTCGCGCACCGTCGAATTCGGACGCTACTTCACTCCGTCGGAAGCCGAGCACAAAACCAACGTCTGCGTGATCGGCGATACCATCGTGCAGCAGCTATTTCTGGGCATGGACCCCATCGGCAAATCGGTGCGCATCGGCAGCGACGATTTCCTGGTGATTGGCGTGATGGAGAAAATCGGCAGCGTCCTCGGCCAGGACCAGGACAACTTCGTGATCATTCCGCTGCAAGATTTCCTGCGCCTGCAAGGACTGAATTCCAGCATCACCATCAACGTGAAGACCAGCAAGCCGAACTTTGAAATTGCGCAAGATCAGGCGCACCTCATTTTGCGATCGCGGCGCCATCTGCTGGGTAGCGCGGAAGACGATTTCTTCATCGGAACCAAAGAGAGCTACATGGCGCTGTGGCGCAGCATCAGCTCTGCGTTTTTCGGCGTATTCATTATGGTGAGCGCGATTTCGGTGGTTATCGGCGGCATCGTGATCATGAACGTGATGCTGGTAAGCGTGACGCTACGCCGGCGCGAAATCGGTGTGCGGCGCGCCGTGGGCGCGACGAAGCAAGACATTCTGCGCCAGTTCATGATGGAAAGCGTGGTGCAATGCCTGGTGGGAGGCTTCGCCGGCGTCTCGCTGGGATTTTTGGTGGCGCTGGCGTTGCGCAGCTTCACGCCGTTCCCTGCCGCGGTGCAAACCTGGGTGGCGGTGATGGGCGTGCTGCTGAGCTCCGCGGTGGGATTGTTCTTCGGAATTTATCCGGCGATGCGCGCGTCGCAATTGGACCCAGTAGTCGCGTTGAGGTCTGAGTAATGGCGCTGATGACGCTGGCTCAGGCGCGCGAAAATTTTCTCGCAGCCATGGATACGCTGCGGTCTTCCAAGGTGCGCTCAGCTTTGACGGTGCTCGGCATCGTCATCGGAGTGTCTTCGGTGATTTCCATGGCGGCGATTATTCAAGGCCTAAACAAGTTCGTGCAGGACAAAGTGGAATCGCTCGGCTCGCGCACTTATTTTCTCACGCGTTTTCCACCCGCGCAGGACCCTGCGCGCATGCCCGAGCGCATCCGCTCGCGCAAATATATTGAATACAGCTACGAGGATTACATCCGCGAGGCTGCACCGGACGTCGAAATCGTCACCACCATCGGCACGCGCGGATTTTTCTTTGGCGACAGCAACATGATCACCAGCGGCGATCATAGCGTCGAGAAAGTGATCGTGCGCGGGGCCGAGCCGCAATACACCGAAGCGATTCCGCTGTTTTCGGTGGCGCGCGGCCGCTTCATCAGCAACACGGACGAAGAACACGCGCGCTCCGTGGTGGTTTTGGGCGCGGCTATCAGCGAATCGCTCTTCCCCGATTCCGACCCCATCGGCAAAACGGTGCGCATCAATGGCGGGCTGTACGAAGTGATTGGCGTATTCGAGCACGATCAGGGCCTCTTCCTCGGCCCCGGCGTGGACATCTTTGCCATCATCCCGCTGAGCAACTTCAAAAAAGAATATCCGGGATCGAAAGAGCTGGTGATGGCATTCACGGTCCCGAAGGGCGTGAACATTGACGTGGCGCAAGGCGAAGTGATTCAGGCCATGCGCCGCTTGCGTAAGGTTCCTGCCGACAAGGACAACGATTTCGAGCTAAGCTCGCCAGACTTTCTGAGCAATCTGTGGAATCAACTCACCGGCGCGCTGGTGATTCTTACGACGGTGATCAGCTCGATCGGCTTATTAGTGGGCGGCATTGGCGTGATGAACATCATGCTCATTTCCGTCACCGAGCGGACGCAAGAAATTGGCGTGCGCAAAGCGATTGGCGCGCGCCGCGCGGACATTCGTTTGCAATTCCTGCTCGAAGCCGTGGTGCTCACGCTCGTCGGCGGGACCATCGGAATTTTGATTGGCGCAGGAGTGTCCACTCTGGTTCGCACGCTCGCGCCTTCGATTCCCGCGACGCTCTCTTATCTGTGGGTGACGATCGGATTCGCCATCTCCGTGGGCGTGGGATTATTTTTCGGCTACTATCCCGCGAGTCTCGCAGCCAACCTTGATCCGATTGATTGCCTGCGCTATGAATAATTGTCGTTCTGGGCCGCCGAGGGGAACAATTCCTGCGCCGCAGCCGTATACAAGTTCGTAGCATCCGCTTGATCCGAATCCGTCCAAGGAGCGCCGGCGCATGGCCAACGGAAACTTCGTCGAGCATCTGATCAGCGACGTGAAGTACGCGGTGCGCATCTTGTGGCGCAGTCCCGCGTTTGCCGCGACGGCGATTGTGGCGCTCGCGCTGGGCATTGGCGCGAACACCGCGATCTTTTCGGTGGTCAACGCCGTCTTGCTGCAGCCGCTTTCCTATCCGCAGCCGGATCGCCTGGTCGCGCTCGAGCGCCATTTCCCGGAGGGCAACGGTGCTTCGACTTCGATTCCGAAATTCACCACCTGGCGCGAGCAGACGCAAGTGTTTCAAGCCGTCGCCGCCTACGATTTCGCGGGGCCCGGAATTAATCTGACCGGCGGCGACCGTCCCGAGCAGGTGAAAGGCATTCATGCGTCCGCGTCCTATTTCGAAGTGTTCGGCGCGCCTGTCGTGCTGGGCCGCGTGTATACGGAGGAGGAGGACCGTCCCGGCGGTCCGCACGTTCTGGTGATCAGCAACGGACTTTGGCGCAGCCGATTCGCGGGCGACCCGGCGATCATCGGCAAGACGATCGAGCTGACCGGCGAGCCGTACCAGATCATCGGCGTCCTTGGCTCCTCTTTCAAGACCGATCCCCCGTCAGATATATGGCTGCCGTTGCAGCCGGACCCCAACAGCACGAACCAGGGCCATTACTTGCTCTGCGCCGCACGGCTGCGCCCGGGCGTCACGCTCGCGCAAGCGCAGGCCGCGATGAAGCTTTCCGCCGCGGAGTTTCGCAGAAAATATCCGGGGGCGCTGATGGGCAAGGATGAAAGCGCCACGGCCGTTCCGCTGCGCGATCTGGTGGTTTCGGGCGCGCGCACGGCGCTGCTGATTCTGCTCGGCGCGGTCGGATTCGTGCTGCTGATCGCGTGCGCGAATGTGGCGAACTTGCTGCTCGCGCGCGCCACGCTGCGCAAACGCGAGATTGCGATACGCTCGGCGCTGGGAGCGGAGCGCCGCCGCATCGTCTTTCAATTGCTCACCGAAAGCGTGCTGCTGTCATTGATCGGAGGCGTGCTTGGATTGGTGCTGGGCTATGCCGGGGTGCGCGCGCTGCTCGCGCTGAACCCCGTGGATATTCCGCGCATCGGCGAACACGGTTCTGCCGTTGTGCTGGACTGGCGCGTGCTGGCCTTCACTCTCTTCGTCGCGCTGTTCACGGGCATCTTGTTTGGCCTCGTGCCGGCCTTCAGCGGTTCGCGCACGGACTTGACCGTCACGCTCAAGGAAGGCAGCTCGCGCACGGGGAGCAGTTTCCGGCAGAACAAAGCGCGCGCGATCCTGGTGGTCACGGAAATCGCGCTGGCCCTGGTTCTGCTGGTCGGCGCCGCGCTGCTGATCCGCACTTTCGCGATGATGCGCACCGAAAAGCCGGGCTTTGACGCGCACAACGTTCTCACGATGGAAATGTCGCTCTCGGCAGAACGATTCGAGAAAACTGCCGCGGTCGCTCAGGTGGTGCGCGAAGTGGAGCGTCGCGTGGACGCGCTGCCGGGAGTAGAAGCAGTCGCCAGCACCTGCTGCCTGCCGACGACCGGCGGCATTGACCTGCCGTTCACGATCGAGGGGCATCCACCGACCGACGGGCCCTACAACGGCGACGTGTCATGGCGCAACGTCTCCTCGCAATACTTCCAGGTCTTCCGGATACCGCTGCTGCGCGGTCGTACGTTCACCGAAAACGATGACGCCTCGGCGGATCGCGTGGTGGTGATCAACGAAGCGATGGCCAAGCAATATTGGCCGAAGGGCGACGCGCTCGGCGCGCGCATTACCATCGGTCACGGCGTGGGCCCGCAATTCGAGGAGCCGCCGCGCGAGATAGTAGGAATCGTAGGCAGCACGCGCGATGGCGGTCTCGATAACGATCCGATCCCTCTGATGTACATCCCCGAGCCGCAGGTTTTGGACGGCATCACGGCGCTTGGGAGCAAGATAGTCCCCATCAACTGGATCATTCGCACCAAGGTCGCGCCGTTTTCGATGAGCGCGGAGTTGCAACAGGAGTTGCGCGTCGCGTCGGGCGGAATTCCCGTGGCGCACATCCGCACGATGGAGCAAGTGGTGGGCGAATCCACCGCGCGAGGCGATTTCAATACCATGCTGCTGACGATCTTCGCGGGAGTGGCGCTATTTCTCGCCGCCATCGGCATCTACGGATTGATGGCGTATTCGGTGCAGCAGCGCACGCAGGAAATCGGCATTCGCATGGCGCTGGGAGCAAGCCCCGATAACGTGCGCAAGATGGTGGTGTCGCAAGGAATGCGCCTCGCGGCGATCGGCGTGGTGATCGGCGTAGCCGCCGCGCTGGGACTGACGCGCTTCATGGCCGGCTTGATTTACGGCGTGAAGACGTGGGACCCGATAGTGTTTGTCACTGTAGCGGTACTGCTCAGCGCGGTGGCCTGGTTCGCGACGTACATTCCCGCGCGCCGCGCCTCGCGAGTGGATCCAATGGTGTCGCTGCGTTACGAATAATATTTCGCGGTTGACTGCTGGGTCAGCAACTGCCTGGGGAACAGCGTGAAAGGAGAGAGGCGCTCGGAGATCTCACAAGCGCCTCCTCAACTACTTCAACGTAAACCGTACCTCACTGGATCACCTCCTTCTCGGCGAGGACGCCGATGTCGACAAGAATGTCGAGTGGTCCGAGTATAGCGCGGATGATGACCTCTTTGCATCGCTGCGGCTCTGAGAGGCTTTTCAGTCAACAGAGCAATCGTTCGGGCCGTTTATTTCGAATCGAGCGAAAAAGCCAGCAGGACGTTTCCGGCCATCGCGTTGTCGTACCCCGTGTTCACGTAGACCATGCCGCTGACGATCAGCGGGCCTGCGCCGTTCAGCGAACCGCCGTGCGCTTTGACGCCGTTGGTGGTGTGAAAATCCTGCGCGGTATCGAAATCCCAAAGAACTGTGCCGTCGCGCGTGTCGTACGCGCGCAAATGTCCATCGAGCGAGCCTGCAAAAAGCACGCCCGGAATCAAAGTTGGCGGCGCCATCTGCGCCGCGCTGCAGCCGTCGTGTCCGGCGCAGGCTGGCTTGGGCGGCGGGACGTGCCATATCTGGCGCCCGGTGCGCAGATTGAGCGCAAAGAGCCCGCCTCCCGCGAGCGGATTTGCAAAATCGAAATCGGAAAGCGGGAAATAAGCGGCGTGGCGATCAACCGCGCCACCCCATTCGACTCCGCCCAGAGGGCCGCCGCGGCCGATGCGCGCCTTCCACACCAGCTCGCCATGAAGATCGGGATCGAGCGCGTACACCATCCCCGATTTCTGAGAGAGGACCAGCACATCGCGGCGGCCGCCGCCAACCGGTTTCAGCACCGGAGGCGACCCGAAATCGTAATCGTCGCCGGGCTGCGCGGGACAATTGTCCTTCTTCTCCGCCACGCAGCCGCTATTCCACATATCCTTGGCGGTAAACTGCCGCGACCACAATTTCTTGCCGGTGCGGATGTCGAATGCGATCACCGAATCGGAAGTTGCAGTGGGCGGGTCGGAATAATTATTTCCGGTGGCGACGTAAATCGCGTGGCGCTTCAAATCGGCGGTGGGAGAAGACCATACGGCGGCGCCGGACGGCCCCCAGTACTGCACGCCCTGTGGACCTTTGCGCGTGGGCTTGGGAACGTCCGCGATCGTGTACGCGCGCCAGATCTGGTTGCCGGTGGCCGCGTCCAACGCCACCACGCTCCCGCGAAATGTGCAGCAGGGATACAGAGGATCCGCGGATGCGCCCTCTTCGCCCGATGAAATTGGAACGTACAAGCGGTCACCGACCAAAAGCGGCGAGCCGGTGATGCGCGCGGCGGGATGCGCGCCCGGTTGAACTTTCCAAACCAGCGAGCCATCCGCCACTTTCACCGCGTACACAAATCCGTTGGTGTCGCCAAAAAATGCGGCGGTTCCCTGGTTGCCGACGGAAATCGCGGTCTTCACCGTCGCCGAGGCTTTGAAGCTCCACCACCGGCAGCCGGTCGCCGCATCCAGCGCGTACACGGTGCCGTCTTCGCTGCCCACGAAAAGTTTTCCCGCGAACGAAGTAGGCTGGCCGAAGGTCGCGCCCGCTCCGGGAAACCCGAACGCCCATTTGAACTTTAAATTTTTTACTTTGTCGCGATCGAGGCCCGCGGCACTCGCCGGCTGAAAGCGGCTATTCTCCGGACCACCTCCCCACCCCGCCCATCCCGGAGGATTCGGCGGCGGATCGAGATCCGCCGGACAAAGCCCCGTCATCGCCACCACCGGATCGTCCGGCGCGCCCAGGTAGTTGGCGATTGCTGCTTTCTTGGCCTTCGAGAGAAATTTCGCTTCCCACTTCATCCGGCCGGTCTCGAGCGAAGCCAGAATCGCAGTTTTCGACGTCAACCGCAGCGCTTGCGGCGTCGGCGCGCGCATGTCGTTGTCCGGATCCTCCTGGTGGCATTCCGCGCACTTCTTGGCGAAGAGCGCGGCGCCATCTTCCGGGACGGCTGCCTGCCGCCGCGCGCAGCCTTGCACCGTCAGCACAAGTCCCAAAACTACTAGCCCGAGCCACAACGGGCGGCGGGCCTCCGTCACGCAAATACGGGAAGGACGCGCGCGCGGAATACAGATCCTCGGATTTCGGTTGTACCGAATTGAGACAGTGGCGTCGGGAGCGGTCAGGGGGTTCTGAAATCTCTCAGGCAAGTTTGGGTTCGACCTCAACCCATCCGCGCTCAGCGATCGTCGGATGGCAAACGTTTGATGTCGGCAGTGCGCTGGTGGATGCTTCGGGCGAGGGCCAGAGAACAAAAATACATGAATTGTCTGACGGCTGGGCCGAGAAAACAGTTACGCGAATCCGGAAGAACTTGCGCGGGTGTGTGAAATCGTCCGGGAACGTCTCGCCCGCATTTGGCACCTGCCTCGGCCGACTAGGAAAAGGCTGCAGCGTTGATCCGCCAGAGCGGGAGCGCTCGCGAACCAAGGGCATTCGTTTCAATCGCGGACTTTCCCACGGTTGGCCACTCGCGTGCACGCGTTCCATAAAGTCGAGTATGGAGGAAAAAAGAAAAGCCGCGCGCTTCGCCGTTCATGTGCCCATGCACGTTTGCGTGTCCAAGGACGGGGTGTCGGAGCACCATAGCGGCCGGCTGCAAGACATTTCCCGCACAGGGATATTGTTCTACTCCGAGATTTCCTTCGAACCCGGAGCAAGCCTCGAACTTACTTTTTGCTTGCCCGGGGACAAAAACCAAGCCACGTGCACCCTGGTACGCGCCAGTGGCGAGGCGCTGCGAACTTCGCAGCTCCCTGACGGGCCTGGTCCGCGCTATGCAGTCGCTGTGGTGATTGGCGACATCGAATTTCTGCGACCGGATGCTCTCAGCAGCGTGCAGTTACAACCTTCCTGAGCCGAGAGTTGTCTGCTTCTTAACAAGCGATGCTTGCGGAGCTTTGGGGGCTCGCACATTGAATCTCCGCAAGAATGGCGCGCAGAGCGGCTTCCGGAACGCCGATGAATTCGATAGCGGGCGGACGCGGCAAGCACTAGAACGGTTGCCCTCGGCTAGCATATTGCGCTCGGGAACGTTCATTTCAGCGTCGCCGGCTTTTGACTCCTGTCGCTGCGTGTGTTCGAATTGCCGCGGAGAAATTAAATGCGGCGATACCGCCTCGTTCTTTTACTTGCAGCGTTAGTTTTGATCCTGCTGGTGATCATTCCCCTCGTTTCCAGCGGAATCAGCCTGCTGGTTGATTGGCAATGGTTCAATCACACCGGGTTTCGCGATATATACGTCACCCTGCTGAGGGCCCAAGCGGGATTGACCGCCTGCTGCGGAATCGCGTTCCTGCTGCTGGCGGGCCTGAACCTCTGGGCTGCGCGCTCCGTGTCGCTGCGGTCGAATTACCGCGTCCTCGCGCGCACCACTGATTTTCCCATTCGCGAGAGCTTCCCCTCCAGCCTTCGCGCCATGCTCTGGCTCGCCGTTCCGCTCGTGGCCTGGTTTGTGGGCCAATGGGCGGGCGAAAATTGGAACAGCTACCTGCTGGCGACGCACGCGGTGAGCATGTCGCAAACCGATCCGCTCTTCGGCATCAGCCTGAGCTTCTACTTGTTCCGGCTGCCGTTTCTTTTTTTCCTTTTTGATTTAGCGTTGGTGATCCTGGTCGTCTGCCTGGTTACGGCGGCGCTGCACTATTGGCTGGATGGCGGCATATGGATCACGCCGCGCGGCCTGGGCATCGGCCGCAATGCCCGCGCGCATTTGATGACCATCGCAGGGCTCGCCTTTCTGCTGCTGGCCTGGCGCGCGCGGCTGGGAATGTACGATCTGGTGTACTCGCCCAACGGCATCGTATATGGCGCCGGATACACGGACGTGCACGTAACCTGGCCGGTGCTGTGGATTCAGCTGGTCCTCTGCGTGATCGCCGCCGTGGCATTTTTTGCCGGCGCCCGCTCGGGAGACGTTCGCCCGGCGTTCTATACGGTTGGCGCGCTGTTCGCCGTGGTCGTCCTGGGGGGCTCGCTTTTTTCCACCCTCTACCAGCGCTACGCCGTGGTGCCCAGCGAACTTGAAAAGGAACAGCCCTATATCGCGCGCGGCATCGAATTTACCCGCGAGGGCTTCGGCCTCGACAAATTCGACGAACGCGGCTTCCCCGATATTCAGGACCTCACCGCGTCCTCCATCGAGCAGAACGCTGCCACCATGCAGAACATCCGTCTGTGGGATCACCAGCCGCAGCTCACCACCTTTCAGCAGCTCCAGGAAATCCGCACCTATTACGATTTCGCCCAGGTCTATAACGATCGTTACATCGTCCATTCCCAACTCCGCGAGGTTTCTCTCTCAGCTCGCGAACTTTCCGCCGACAATCTGCCGGATCCGAACTGGGTGAACCAGCACTTGATCTATACCCACGGATACGGCCTCTGCCTCGGTCCGGTGAACGAGTCCACGCCGGACGGCCTGCCCGTCCTTTTCATCAAGGATATTCCGCCCGTCTCGTCCATCAAGCTGCAAGTCACCCGCCCGGAAATTTATTACGGCCAAATGTCCAATGACTATTGCTTCGTGGGCACCGGCAGCCGGGAGTTTGATTACCCTTCGGGAGAGGATAACGTTTATAAGACTTATCAAGGCTCCGGCGGCATTCCCGTCGGCGGATTCTGGAAGCGCCTGCTCTTCGCGCTGCGTTTCGGCAATATCAATATTTTCCTTTCCGGTTACATTCAGCCCGCCAGCCGCATCATGATCTACCGCCGGGTTCTGGACCGCGTGCACGAACTCGCGCCGTTTCTCTCCTTCGACAGCCAGCCCTACATGGTTGTCGCGGACGATGGCTCCTTGCAATGGATCGTGGACGCGTACACCACTTCCAGCCAGTATCCGTACTCTGAACCCACGCAGACGGGGCTGAATTACATCCGCAACTCGGTGAAAATCACGGTCAGCGCGTACGACGGACAGGTGAAATTCTATATCAGCGATCCGTCCGATCCGGTGATCCAGACCTACCAGCGCATCTTCCCCGGCGTTTTTCATCCGCTCTCGGAACTGCCTGCCGGCCTCCGCGCGCACATCCGCTATCCGCAGGATCTCTTTGCCATTCAGGCGGCCAAGTACGCCGTCTATCACATGACCGATCCCAGCGTCTTTTACAGCAAGGAAGACCTGTGGCGCGTGGCCACCACCACTTCCAACGGCACTTCCGCGCCCATGAATCCCTATTACGCCATCATGAAATTGCCCGAGGTGGGGAATACCGAGGAATTCATTCTGATGGTTCCTTTCACGCCCGCACGCAAGAACAACATGATTGCCTGGATAGCGGCGCGTTGCGATGGCCCCGATTACGGCAAAGTCCTGGTCTTCACTTTTCCCAAGGAGAAGCTGATTTACGGGCCGGAGCAGATTCAATCGCGCGTCAATCAGAACACTTCCATCTCGCAGCAGCTCACTTTGTGGGATCAAGGCGGCTCGCGCGTGATTCGCGGCACTCTGCTGGTGATTCCGGTGCACAACGCAGTGCTCTACGTCGAGCCACTCTACCTGGCCTCCGAGGGAACCTCGTCGCTGCCGGAATTGAAGCGAGTGATCGTGGCCTATTCCGACCAAGTGGTGATGCAACCGTCACTGGAAGACGCCTTGAACGCCATATTCAGCGGTACGGCTAGCGCTCCCGCCGAAGCGGCAGGAGCTGCGGCGCCCGCGGTCTCGGCAGCGCCCACTAAGACTCTGCCCCCGGCGCTGGAGACGCTCATCCAGCAGGCCAACCAGCATTACGAACGTGCACAGGCGGACCTGCGCAAAGGAGATTGGAACGGCTATGGCCAGGAGATCGGGGAACTGGGGAAAATTCTGAAACAGATGCCAGCAAAGGGGCAGGCGAAGGATCAGTAGAGGCCGCGCATTCGCGAGCGCCTGCGGCCGCGTACTGACTGCACTAAGTGTAGTATGCGCTGTGTTATTTCAGCGGCGGAGCTTCGACCAGGGGCAGGCGGCGCGGCTCGCCGTGGAAGCCACGGACTTCGATCTCATCGAGCACGAGCGACGGCGTCACCACCGTGCTGGGAATTCCGCCCTGTGCGCCGCCGAAAGCACCCAGAGCCGTGCCGGCAAAGCCTCCCTGCGGATTCTGCATGTAGGGGAACACGGTTTCGTCATCACCGATCGCAGTGATATTGCGCAGCGCGCGCAACTGCAAGCCTTCGATGTGCCCGCCGCGGACCATTTCTTCGTGGCCGTCCGCGACGTATACGCGGTAGACCACCAGCGGGATGCGTTCGCCGCTCGCGACGCCTCCGGCAATTCCGCCGATGAAGTCACTGAAATCTTCCTGACGGATCGAAGAAAGCGCTGGATTATCCATGCGCTTCACTTCCAGGCACCATTCGTGGCCGTCGTCGCGGCAAGCGTCTATGAATTTCTTTTTCAGGTCGCTGGCGTTCAATCCACCGGTGGCCTGGAAAAATAGATTGCTGCTGAGCGGCTGTGGGTCGGAAAGAGTGGCCGAGCGCGCGTGCCCATTGGACGATGAAAAATCAGGCCCCGGCCGCCGCGACATCAGCAGATGCCGCAGAATGCCGTCTTCCACCACGCCCACGCGCTGCGCCTTCACGCCCTCGTCATCTATATCGTACGCGCCGAGCAGCGGCTGGCCGTTGAATTGGTCCAACGTGGGATCATCCACCAGCGAAACGTTGGTAGGCAGCACGCGCGTGCCGACGCGCCCGGTCCATTCGCTGCGCCCGCCCATGCGCTCCATGATTTCATCGAATGCCGCCATAGTCGAAAGCGGAGGACGTGCGCCGGACAAAGAAGACGCCAGCGTCTGTGCCAGCACGGAGCCGGCTGCCGGCGCGTCAAACAGCACCGGCCCGGTGAAATCGGGGAGCAGCGGGCTTTGCCGCAAAGTCAGCAGTTCGGTCGCCGTGGAAGCGAGCGACTTGCTCACCGTCGCGGGGTCGGGCAAGTCCGCCGGCTTCGCCACATACACAGCATAAAAATCGTGCAGCGGCATGCCGTCTCCGGCTTGCGTATCCATCGCCGCCTCGATCGCGGCGAGGTGGCGCGAGCTGCGGATGGTGGTGCCCTCGCTATTCATCAAATAATAGGTGACGTAAATCAGGTAATAGTTCACTCGTGTGGCATTCAGCTCCGGATAATTCCGCAGCACTTCCGAAGCCTTGCGCGATTCATCTTCCCAATTGCGCGAAGTCCAATCCGGCTCGACGCGCGGGTCAATCTTCACCAGCGGCGGCTCTTGCGAGAAATCGTCAATCTCCGGAGGCTTCGAGAGGCTGCGCAAAAAAGATTGCTTCAATGACATCTGCGTGACGGCCTGTTTGTAAGCCTGGTCGGTGGCCAGCCACAAATCCTGGCGCAACGAATTGTAATCGCGGTCAATTCCCACTTCGCCGGTGGAACCAAGAAATCCCTGGAAGCCGTCCTCGCTGATGAAATTCGAGCTGTCCAGATGATAATTTCCCACGCGCACGTCCACGCTCATGAAGCGGTTGCGCGTGGTGGAGCTGGAAACCAGCGCGCCAAACGTGGAAGTGATGGTGCGCACGTCCAGATCCACCAGGCGGTACTCCAGGTAGAAAGGCTTTTCCACGCCGGGCAGCTGCAAACGCGTGCGCGCGCGGTCCATTTCGTCGTGCATGGCGTGCAACGTCTGATCGCTTTCGCCTTCGGAGACCGGCGCCTGTTCGAGCGCCAGCGCAGCACGCACCGCCGCAGGCGCGCTCGCGGCAGACTTCGTGGGGTTCGGCGTATCGGCTCCGGCGGCGGAATACGGAACGGCCATCACCGAGGCAATCGCCAGCGCCAGCGCGGAGAACAATCCCATGGTCGTGAATTTCCTCACTGGCGTTGCCCCTTTTCTTCGGGATCGTGCGCCGGCGGCGGCAGAATCGGCGGCTTGTCCGTGGAAGTTTCCTTCTTCTGCACTTCCATCTCGGAAATCAGAATCGCGGGAGCCACGGCGGAAACCGGCACTGAGCCGGATTCCGCGCCGCAGTAACCATTGAAAATATCCGGCGTGTCGCCGGTGGCGACGATCTTCGTCAGCGAGACGAGCGGCGTGCCTACAATGTCCACGCCGCGCACCAGCTGGTCCGGGCGGCCATCGGGGAAAACTTTGTAGACGACCAGCGGCAGCACTTGAAACGCTTGCGGCTGCGCGCGTCCGGTGAAAGTGAATCCGCCGGCGATATCGTCAATCAGCAGGCCGAAAGGTTTATTCTGCTGCTTCACCAATTCGATCAACTGCTTGCGCAATTCCGCGTTCGTGACCGTCTTCGAGCTGGAAACGATCAGATTTCCCTGGCGCGCCACCGGAACGTAACCGAGTTGCCGGCGCCCGTGTCCATTCGAATGCGGAATATTCACAAGCGGCGAGCGCGACATTAAAAACGTCTTGAGCACGCCGTGATCCACCAGGTGTACGTCCTCGGCCTTCACGCCCTCATCGTCAAACGGGTAATAACCCAGCAACATTTGCCCGCCCAGGGACGCTTCGGTGGGATCGTCCTTGATCGAAATAAAATCTGGCAAAATCTGTTCGCCGATTTTGCTGGTGAACGTCTGCCCTTCGTTGATGTCCTTCTGCCGGAACCCTTCCGCTCGGTGCCCGAAAACTTCGTGGAAAAATACGGCGGCGGCGCGCCCTGTCAGCAGTGCGGGACCGGCGTACGGATCCACCAGCGGCGCCTGATCGAGCGCTTCCGTTTCAGTGATCATCGTCTTGATGCGCGCGAACACTTCTTTATCGCTCGGGGCGTCCTTCGGCTCGAGCCAATCGAAGTTCGCGTAACGATTGATGTCCATGCCGTCCGGAGCTTTGCTCTGGACATAGAGTTCGAGCCGGTAATGCACCTGCCCGAACGCGAGCTTGGTGCCTTCGGTGTTCACCTGGTATTGATTCATTCCCAGCGCGGTGAAAGTGGCGATGGAATTCAGCACTGCGGGAGATTTGCTGAAGGCAGCCGTGTACTTGCGCACGCGCTCTTCCCAGGGCGTGCGGTCCACTTTGATTTCCACGCGCGGCCCCACCGAAACGCGCGGCGCTTCCGCCGAGAAATCAGGCGCGGAACCTTCGGCGGTTTGCACCTGCACTTGCTGGCTGGTCTTTACCTTGATCAGCGCCTGGGTCGCGGCGCGATATTGACGGTCGGTCTCCTGCCAAATCTCGCGGCGCAGCACGGGTATGTCGTCGTCCAACACAACCGTGGTGCCGGGGCTAGTCCAACTCGGTTGGCGATCGGCGAGTTTGTGCGTATCGTCAAGCTGGTAGCTGCCGACGCGCGTCTGCACCTCCAGCCAGCGCGCTTGCGTGTCGGTGCTGGTGAGCAGCGCGTCGTTCGAGCCGGAAACTTCCACGTAATCGCGGTCCGCCACCGTGTAGCTGATGAAGTAGGCGGGAGGGTCGGCCTTGGACATCGCGGCCATGGAACGGTCCAGCTCGTCCTGCATAGCCGTGAGCACCGCCGGAGTGGGCGCCTGGGCCGTGCCGGCGGCGGCCAGGGAAGCGCCAGCCGCAAGCAAAATGGTGATGCCGGTAAGGAAGACTCTTGCTCTATGTGTGGGTTTCATCGTTGCGCAGAATTGACTAGTTTAAGATAGGATGCCTTTGATTCCAAATTGAAAAGCTCGCTGCGGTTAACGAATGAACATTGCTTCGCGCCGCGATACGCGGGCATCCGAAAATGAGCATTGGCAAAATCGTCGCCGGAGCAGCAGTATGAAGCGAAAGGAGTTTTAGATGCGAGCGATGGTTGTAAAGAGGTACGGCCCGCCGGAAGTTTTTGAACCGCGGGAAGTGCCGGACCCGCAGGCCAAGCCCGGGGAAGTGCTGATCCGCGTGAAGGCCGTGGGCGTGAACTTTGCCGACCTCATGCAACGCATGGGAATTTATCCCGGAACGCCGAAGCCGCCGTTTGTGCCGGGACTCGAAGTGTCGGGCGTCGTCGAGAAAGCCGCCGAAGGCGGTAAAGCCAGCGAAGGCGAGCCAGTGCGCGCCGGGGAGGCTGTGGCTGCGCTCACGCCTTTCAATGCTTACGCGCAGTGGGTCTCGGTGCCCGCCGCGAGAGTCTTTCGCTTGCCCGCGGGCATGCCCTTCGAGGACGGCGCCGCACTTCCCGTGAATTATGTCACCGCCTACCACGCCATGTTCGCCATGGGAAATATGCAGTCCGGCGACCGGATTTTGATTCACGGCGCGGCGGGCGGCGTGGGCATTGCCGCGGTGCAACTGGCATTGGCGCGCGGCCTGGAAATTTTCGGCACCGCTGGTCCCGCGAAGCAGGATTACTTGCGTAAGATCGGCGTGGACCACGCCATTGACTACGAGAAAAACAATTTTCTGGACGTGGTCCGCAAATTCGCGCCCGACGGAATCGAAATGGTGATGGACCCGATCGGCGGAAAATCCTTCGCCAATAGTTACAAATGCCTGGGGCCCACCGGCCGGCTGGTGGTTTACGGCTTTTCCGCGGCTGCCGCGCCCGACGGAAAGAAAAGCACGCTGCGCAGCGTCACGGCGCTGGCGCAGACTCCGCGTTTTCATCCGCTGAAGCTGATGAGCCAGAACATTTCCGTGATCGGCGTGAGCCTGGGGCAGCTTGCGGCGCGCGGAGCCATGCTGCGCGGCGAACTCGACGAGATTTTCAAATTGTACGCGGCGGGTAAATTGAAACCGGTGATTGGCAAGTCGTTTCCGCTGGCCGACGCCGCCTCCGCGCACAAATACATTCACGCGCGGAAGAACATCGGCAAAGTGATACTCACCGTCAAGTAGGCCGGCGCGCATTATTTCGCGGCAGGCAGTTCCGGCTTGGCAAAAAGCGACTCGTCTATTTTGGGATTCAGTTCCAGGCTCTGCACTACGGAATCGAATAGTTTGTTTCCGTCGCGGTAGGTGTCCGTCGCATAGGCGAACTTGCGGCCTTGCACGTCGCGATAATCGCTCCAGTGCTGCTCGTTCGCGCTAGGGCCGTGCTCTCCCACCGATTGATACCGCGCCGCTACGAGCAGATGCGTATCTGGATCGAAATACAACTTGATCGCGCCAAAGGGCGCGTTCACCACTACGCCCTGCGTCTTTTTTCCTTGGATACTTTCTTCACCGATCGCCTGTCCCGTGATTTTTCCAGCCAACACTTGCTGGTAAAGTCCCCAGCCGCCGCCAAACATGGCGATGCCGCGCTTGAATTCGCCGATCACGTTGGTAGTGTCGCGCCCTCCACTGGGAAATTTCAGCCAGGATGATTTCCCATCGCAAACTTGCTGAATGGTCATGCCGCCCAGATTCACTTCGCCGTACGAGCGGTCCGGATACGCCACCTGCCACTTCACATCCAGCGGACGGTCGCCCGCGGGCCCATGAATTTTTCCGTTCTCGGTAATTCCCAGCGTGGCGACGGACTGCAGCGTCGCGCCGCCCGCCGCCTGCGCCGCAGCCAGCAGGATTTGCTTGCCCTGTTCGAGAGATTCGGGAGTCGCAGCCGGTGTGGTCTCCTGCTTCGCCGCGCGCAGATCGGGCGCCAGCACGTTCACCTGGTCGTACGGAATTTCGGTGAAGACTGCATTGGGAAACGCCGTCTTGAGCGCGTCGCGAAACGCGCTGATGTTTCCAGCAAGGACCACGTCCAAATCATTCGTCGTAAAATATTTCCGCGCCATCGCCTGCACTTCTTTCAAAGAAGTCGCGCGGATTTTCGCCGGGTATGTCTGGTTGTAATCCTCCGGCAGACCAAATGCCGCGACGGTAAGCACGCGATCCGTTACTTGCTCCGCCGTTTCCGAAGCAATCGGATAAACTCCCGCCAGATAATCGCGCGCGAAATCCAATTCCTTCTGCGTGATTTCGCCCTGGGACATCCCCGTCAGAATATCCATCACCAGTTTTGTCGCCTCCACCGTGGCTTCCGTGCGCGTGTAGGTGCTCACCACCAGCGAACCGGTGTAGCGGTGCGGATTCATCGAGGAAGAAGCTCCGTACGTCAATCCCTTCTTGATGCGCACTTCGGTGTTCAACCGGCTGTTGTAGCTGCCGCCCAAAATATGGTTGGTCACGTCCAACGGCAGGAAATCCGGATCGTTGCGCGGAATCCCGATTTTGCCGATGCGAATCTGCGTCTGCACGGCATCGGACTTATCAATCAGCCAGATGTGCTGCGCCGTGGGCGCACTCGGCGCCGCAGGCTCGCTCAGCGGCACATCCACTTTCGGCCAGCCGCCGAAATATTTCTGCGCCGCCGCAAACGCCTCTTCCGGCGTGATGTCTCCCGCGAAACCCAGCAGCGACTGGTTCGGCGCGTAATTCGCGTCGTGAAACTTCACGAAATCCTCAGGCTGAAATTTCTGCACGGTCGCGGGCGTCCCTTCCGGCGGCAGCCCGTACGGCGAAGCTCCGTAAACGGTCCGCGCAAACACCAGCGTCGCCAAATACTCGGGATCCGCATACTGCACCTGCAACGATGAGAGCAACTGCTGCCGCTGCCGGTCCAGTTCTTCGGCGCGAAACGTGGGATGCAGCACCACGTCGGACATCAAATCCATTCCCGTCGCGAGATCTTTCTTCACGATGTCCAGCGTTACGGTCGTCGCGTCGCGGCCCGCCATCGCGTTCAGCGAGCCTCCGATGAAATCAATTCCTTCCGCGATATCCTTCGCCGAGCGCTTTTCCGTTCCTTGCGTCAGCAGATTCGCCGCCATCTGCGCGACGCCTGGCATTCCCGCGGGATCCTTGATGCTTCCAGCGGAAAGAATCACCAGTCGCGCGGCAATCGCCGGCTCGCTGTGATCGGTCACCACAAAAACCTGCAAGCCATTCGGCAGCGTCATCGTCGCCGCTTTCGGAAAATGGAAAGGACGCGGCGCGCCGGGCCCCGGCATCTGCGGCGCCAGCTTCACTCCCGGCGGCACAACTCCCGAAGCTTTCTGCGGCTCTTGCGTGCTCTGCGGCTCGGTCTGGCTGCGCGAAGCGGCCGGCGCCTGTTCCTGCGCAAATGCGGGCCCAGCGAACGCGGCAACCATCGTCACCGCACTAGCCGTCGCCACGGCGGCGAATATCGTCGCCGCCAAAAATGAAATGCCTCGATGCATTGCGCGCTTCATCATCACTCCTCGATAAGTTTTCCGCGTGAACGTGTGCAGCGCCGCGCTACTGCGCCGGCGCAGACGGCGTAACGATTAGCACCGTCGCATGCTCCAAAGCGAAATAATCCTTCGCCACGCGCTGGATGTCCGCCGGCGTAATCGTCAAATAATGCCCAAGCTCGGTATTCGCCAGCGCCGGATTTTTCCCGATGACGGCCGCGGACGCCAGCGCCTCGGCCTTCTCCTGGTCCGTGTCACGCCCCAGCACGAATCCCGAAATTTCCTGATTCTTCGCTTTCTCGAGTTCCTTCGCTTCCACCGGCGCGGTCTTCAATCCATCCAGCACGTCCACCAAAGCCTTCTCGCCTTCGTCCGCCGTGTGTCCCTGATTCATGATCGCGTAAGCCCAGAACAAATTCGGATCCTCTGAAAACGCGCCGAATCCCGCCGCCTGCACCGCGATCTGCTCCTTGTACACGAGCGTCTGATACAGGCGGCTGCTTTCGCCGCCCGCCAGAATGTTCGAAGCCAAATCCAGCGGATAAGCATCCGGCGCATAACGCGCGGGAATTTTGTAGCCAATCACCACCGCGGGCAGCGGCGTATTCGAATACGATTTCTTCACCACGCGCTCGGCCGTCTGCGGCGGCTCGGGATTATCCAGCCGCGGAATCGGCTTGGACGACGCCGGAATCCCGTCGAAATATTTCTTGGTCCACGCCAGCGCCTGCGCCGATTCAAAATCACCGACGATCACCAGCGTCGCGTTGTTCGGCTTGTAATAGGTATTGAAGAAATCGCGGACGTCTTGAATCGTGGCTTTGTCCAAATCCGCCATGCTACCGATCGGAGTGTGATGGTAGCCGTGCACGGTGAACGCCGCCGCGCGCAAATCTTCCTGCAAATATCCGTACGGCTGATTTTCCACGCGCACCCGCCGCTCTTCTTTCACCACTTCGCGCTCGGATTTAAAATTCGCCTCGCTGACGTTCAGGCTGCCCATGCGGTCCGCTTCCAGCCACAGAACCCGCTCCAGATAATTGCTGGGAAATGTTTCGAAGAATTGCGTCACGTCGTCGCCGGTCTCGGCGTTGTCGAATCCGCCGACGGATTCGATGATCCGCGAATGTTCTTCCGCCGCCACGTGCGCGGAGCCCTTGAACATCAAATGCTCGAAGAGGTGCGCGAAACCGGTGTGCCCGGGCGGCTCGTCCTTCGACCCCACGTGATACCACACCTGCAAATTGATGATGGGCACCTCGTGGTCTTCCAGCAGGATGACTTCGAGGCCGTTCGCCAGCTTGTGCGTCGTGTAATTCAGCTTCGGCGGACGGACTTCCTCTACTTTTTCCTGCGCGCCAAGTGGAGCGCTAAACAACGTAACGCATATCGCGGCTGCGAAAATAATCGCCACCATTGCACGCACTCGCGACCGCATGCCGCCGTCACTGGCCGCACTGGCACTGCTGGCCGCGCTGGAAAGATGCCATGTCCTCATTCTGGATTGCTCCCATCGAGGGAATTCACTGCGTGAAACAGGGCCGGCTGGAAGTGAAGGATCAATATCAACAACCAGTATCAATGACGCCGCTTGCGAGTGTCAAACTCCGTCGCCCGCGTCGCGCCCGGAACCGTGCTCCGCAAAGCCGCCTGCCGCCGCGGTTTTCGGGCACCGGACGTTAGACGCGCACCGTGTCAAAACGATTACATCACGATTTCAATCAGTTGATTGCTCCCTGCCCGAAAGATAAGCTCAATTCTAGTAATCAATTTCGCGACGTAACGAGGAAAAGATGCGCAGTCTGGGAAGCATGGTTGGCCTGCTGGCTTTTGCCCTTCTCGGCGTTTTGACGTACAAATTCTACTTCTCGAAGACCGACGCGACCGGCGCCGGCACGCCCACGCAACAGATTGATTCAATCGGCGTGCGCACAGATCTTCTGGGCATCGCCAAAGCCGAGAGCACTTATCAGGTCGAGCACAACACTTACACCTCGCTCGACGAGCTGGTTTCCAGCGGCGCCCTCAGCATGAGGAAAAACGGCCGCGATGGCTGGACCTACGATGTACAGCCGTCCGACACCACGTTCTTGGTAACCGCCCACTGCCCCACGACCACTCAACCCAGCTGCACCGACCTTGAAATAGATCAGACCATGGAAATCCGCCCGACGCGCTAGAGCTGTGGCCCGCCGCGGCTCGGCCTCGCGAGTACACCAGACCTTCTTCCGTGGAACTTCTGCGCAGTCCTATGCGTATCTCTAGCCGAAGCTGAAATCACTCCGCGCCGGGTGGCGCAATTATGCGCTGGAATCACGCGCCGACATCGAGAGGAGAAATCACATGGACCCAATCGGATTTGCTGCGGTAGTGCTGTCGTTTTCCGTTCCGCTGGCCGCGATTTATGCCTGGTACCGCGTGCGCAAGCTGCGCACCGAAGAGCGCCTGGCGGCGATCGCGAAAGGAGTAGCCGTGCCGATGGCCGATGAACTGCCCCCGCACGCGCGCTCGCGCAAAGCAGGAATCTTGCTCACCGCCGGCGGCCTAGGCTACCTGATCGCGTTCCTGATGCTGGCGCGCTATGAGTCCGACGCGGCGCAAGCGGCCGTCTTCGGCGTAATCCCGGTCTGCATCGGCATCGGCTACTTCATTGACGCCGTGCTGGTCCGCCGCGAAATGCACCCCTCGGCGTAGGGACCTCCTTTTCGCCGTTGAACTTGTAGCGGCGGTCTTCAGACCGCCATCGATCCCCGGCGCGACATCGATGGCGCACTAAGGTGCGCCGCTACAAGAGCCTCTGAATTGGATCAGCCTCGAGGCCACCAACATTGAATTGGGTTTCCTGCGTCAGAAATCGTTTTGTGTTAGGTTTTTTGTTGCGAAAACTTCGCGCGAACGACAAATGATACTAATCCTCGCCTCCAGCTCCCCGCGCCGCGCCGAAGTCCTGCGCAACGCCGGCTTCGCGTTCGAAATCCGCCCCGCCCCGGTTAACGAAACCCGCCACCCGCACGAATCCGCCGAGGCCTACGTCGAACGCATTGCCGATGCGAAAGCGCAAGCGGCAGCCGCGCAAGCGCGTCAAGCAGGCGAATCCGCCATCATCATCGCTGCAGACACCACCGTGCTAATAGATGGCCACATTCTCGAGAAGCCCGCAGACGCCGCCGACGCTCGCCGCATGTTGCGCCTGCTCAGCGGCAGAACGCACGAAGTCCTCACCGCTCTCGCCGTGATCAATCTCGCCACGGCGCAGGAATCCCTGCACGTTGAAAAAACCCGCGTCGAAATTGTGAAGCTCTCGGAAGAGGAAATCGCAAACTACATCGCCACCGGCGAACCCTTCGACAAAGCCGGCGCCTACGGACTCCAGGGCATCGCGGGAAGATTTGCGGCCCGAATCAACGGCTGCTATTTCAATGTACTGGGGATGCCGCTCTCGCGCCTCTGGACCACGCTGCACGAACTGGACTGGAAAGAATCCGAACAAGCCTGACAAGTGGACCACAAAAGAAAACGGCGGCCACCGGGGCCGCCGTCACAATCCTGCCATCACAATTTTCCCAACCTCAAATCCTGCAGAAAACCCAAACGTGCCGTTACTTCTTTTCTTCGGTCGCCACGGACGCTGGAGGCGCCGTCGGAGCGGCGGCTGGTGGGTTCGCCGGCGGATTCGCCGCGGGCGTGCTCGTATGCGGGCCGTTCATCCCATCCTTAAAGCTGCGGATGCCTTCGCCAAGCCCGCGCATCACTTCGGGGATTTTCTTGCCCCCGAAAAGCAGCACGATGATCGCCAGCACGATTAGCCAGTGGATTGGGCTGAACTCACCCATAAGTCACCTACCTTCGAAACGCTTCTGAACTTTACGGGGCAGTGCGCCGCCTGCGCGCCTGCCAATCAACCCAGTATAACACGCTCATCCCCCACCCGGCGCGTCACCTGCTCGCGGTCCAGGTGCTCCAGCAGGGGAATCGCGTACTTCCGCGTGACCCCCGTAAGTTCCTTGAATGCAGTGATTGGCAGCCGCTCGCCGCGCTCTTTGCGGTACTTCGCCAGCAACTCCCGCAGCCGCGCCAGCGCCGACCGATGAAACACCAGGTCCTGCGCGATCTTCACCAGCACTTTTTCGCGCAATAAAATTTGCAAAATTTTCTGCGCGCGCGGCCCGTCCACCGGCAAATTGGCCAGCACGCTGGCAAACGCCGGCACCGTGAGCCCGGCGCGCGCGAATTCGCGCTCGATCAATTCCTTCGCCTTCGCTTCCTCCGACGAAAGCTCGATTTCGCGCCCCGCCTGCCGCACCAGGTCGCCCGAAACCGCCAGCGCTTGCGCTTTCACCAAATCGTCCAGCGCCGCTTCGAAAATTTCCACGCGAGCGTCCCCGGCCCGTGCGCGCAATTCCTGCTTGGGAATTCCGGGAAGCAGCGGATTCGCGCGATGAAACGCCTCGACGGCTTTGCGTGCAGCCGCCGCGCAATCAGCCACGGTCTGCACCGCCACAACCAGCGCCGGCTCCGCCGCCAGAATTCGCGCGCGCTTTGCAACCACGAGTTTGTGCGCCGCCACGCGCGCGTCGCCGTCCGTCCAACCCGTGCGCGCCACAATTTCCGCAAACGTCATCCCGTGCGCCGTGACCCCGAGCAGCACGCCAAGAATTTCCTGCGGGTTGCCGCGCCCCCACGCTTTCAAAAACGGCAGCACAACCGCGTCTTTGCGCTTGTGCCGCGCAGCGTGCGCATCCAGCACCGCGCCGCCGCCGATCGTCACCACCGGCGAAAATTGCCGCAGGATAAATCTGTCGCCTGGAAGCACCAGCACGCGCCGATCCAGTCGCAATTGCGCAAACGCCGATTCGCCCGCGCCGATCTGGCTCGCGCCATCCAGCAACACCACCTCGGCAACCGCTTCGGCCGTCCCTTGATGAAAATGTACCCGCGCGCGATTTTTCAGGGGCTTCGCGGAATGCAAAAGCGTCAGCCGCGCATCCAATTGCTCGGTGGCATCAAAAATTCCAACCGGCGCCAGCACCATGCCGCGCTCGATTTCCTCGCGCTCGATTCCCGCCAGGTTCACGGCCGTGCGTTGCCCAGCCACCGCGCGCTCGGTGCGCTCGCCGCCGGAATGCAGCCCGCGCACGCGCAGCACTCTGTGTGCCGGCAGCAGCTCCACTTCATCCTCGGCATTCACCGCGCCGGAAATCAGCGTCCCGGTGACCACCGTGCCGAATCCCTTCATCGCAAACGCGCGGTCAATCGGCAAGCGGAAATGCCGCGTCGCATCCTTCACCGGCACCGCTTCCGCCGAGCGCTCCAGTTGCCCGCGCAAATCCTCGAGCCCCGCGCCCGTGCGCGCGCTCACCGCCACCATCGGCGCCGCTTCCAGAAACGAGCCGCGCACGAACTCCTCGATTTCCAGGCGCACCAATCCCAGCACGTCGGCGTCAACCAGATCGGATTTCGTGATCGCTACAATTCCCCGCGGAATTCCCAGCAGCCGGCAAATATCGAAATGCTCGCGCGTCTGCGGCTTGATGGATTCATCCGCCGCCACCACCAGCATCACCAGATCAATCCCGCCAACGCCCGCCAGCATATTGCGCACGAATCGCTCGTGCCCCGGCACATCCACAAAGCCCAGCCGCACGCCGGGCAATTGCAGAAACGCAAATCCCAGGTCAATCGTGATCCCGCGCCGCTTTTCTTCTTCCAACCGGTCGGGATTCGTGCCGGTGAGCGCCTCCACCAGCGCGGATTTCCCGTGGTCAATGTGCCCGGCTGTGCCGACCACGATGTGCTTGATGATTTCCATTGCGCGCCGCGAAGAGCGCACCATGCTATCGGAGTGGAGAACAAGGCGTCAAATTGAGAATGGAATACGAAATTCGACGATTTCGGCCGCCTGCCACCGCGCGCTTCGCGAATCGCCACGGCCAGCGAGATGCAATCCGAACAAAAGGCGAATCTGGCCGCGTGAACAAACAGCTTGAGCTTACCTGCTACGCCAGCTATGGTTTTGACCGGCTATTCATCCATTGCTTGCAAAGGACACTCTGATGCAACGACTGCTCTCGTTCCTGCTCCCCGCTCTACTGTTGCTACCACTCCTTGCCGCCGCGCAGTCGGCGCCGCCGAAGACTCCGGTGCGCGACGTCACCGAAGATTATTTCGGCGTCAAAGTAGTGGACCCCTATCGCTGGCTGGAGAACACCTCCGACCCCGAAGTCGTCGCCTGGATGAAAGCGCAGAACGACTACACGCGCGAGGTGCTCGCGCGCATCCCCCATCGCGATGAATTACTCCAGCGCATCACCGCGCTCGATAACGCCGGCGACGTGGTTTCCGGCGTGCAAGTCTGGGGCGGGCGCTATTTCTATTACAAGACGTCGCCCGGTTCGGACAATCGCAAACTCTTCACGCGCGACAGCCTCGGCGCGCCCGAACGACTTTTGATTGATCCCGAAAAGATGACCACCGCCGCAGGCGTCCACTACTCGATTGATTATTTCCAGCCGTCCATTGACGGCACCTACGTCGCGTACGGCGTTTCGCCCGGCGGCTCGGAAAATAGCGTCCTGCACGTCGTCGAGAGCGCCACCGGAAAAGTCTTGAGCGATAGCATTGACCGCGCCGAGTTTGCCTCGCCCAGTTGGATGCCGGACGGCAAATCGTTCTTTTACACCCGCGCGCAGAAACTCCCAGCCGACGCGCCTCCCACCGCCAAATATCAAAAATTGAAAGTCTATCGCCACACTCTCGGCGCTGATCCCGAAGGCGAACCTCTCGTCTTTGGCTACGAGGCAAATCCCAGCGTCAAAGTGGACGAGAACGATTTCACCGTGGTGGCTTATTCGCCCGGCGCTCCGAAATTCCTACTGGGACTGGTAATTCACGGCGTCAAACGGGAATTCGACATTTATGTCCTGCCACTTGTGGACCGACTCAGCGCAAACACCGTCTGGAAGAAAGTCGCCGACCAATCCGACGACGTGACCGGTTTCGATGTCCACGCCGATCACATTTATGTGCTCTCCCACAAGGACGCATCGCGCTTCAATGTTTTGCGCACCAGCCTCAGCGCGCCGGACCTCGCTCACGCGGAGCTCGCCGTGCCCGCGAGCGAAGTCGTGATCACGGGAGTAGCGGCCGCAGCAGATGCGCTCTACGTGCAGGATCTCGATGGCGGCATCGGCCGCCTGCGCCGCCTGCCCTACAGTGGCGGCGGCATCCAATCCGTGAAGCTCCCCTTCGAAGGCGCGATTCAATCGCTCGTGACGAATCCCACCGAATCCGGCGCGTGGCTCGAACTCACTTCCTGGACCAAGTCTCCGCTCTGGTATTCGCTCGATCCCAAGACCGACAAGCTCACCGACACAGCGCTCGTGGCGCCATCCCCGGTTGATTTTTCGCAGATCGAATCCGAGGAAGTGAAAGCGAAAAGCGCGGACGGCACCATGATTCCGCTTTCCATCATTCATCAACGCGGCATTGCGCTCGATGGTTCGCATCCCGTCTGGCTTTCGGGTTACGGCGCGTACGGCATCACCTACGACCCTTCATTTTCGCCCACTTGGCTGGCATTTCTGGAGCGCGGAGGAATTTACGCCGTCGCCCACGTGCGCGGAGGCGGCGAGTACGGCGAAGACTGGCACCGGGCAGGGCAGTTGCTCACCAAACCGCACACCTTCGAAGATTTTATCGCCTGCGGCGAATATCTGGTCGAGCACAAATACACTTCTCCGGCGCATCTCGCCGGCGAAGGCACCAGCGCCGGAGGCATCACCATCGGCGGAGTCATCACCCATCGCCCCGATTTGTTTGGCGCCGCGCTGATTCGCGTCGGCGATTCCGATTCGCTGCGCTCCGAAACAATGGCCAGCGGTCCCGCAAACATCCCCGAATTCGGCACGGTGAAAGATGCTGACGGCTTCAAGGCGCTCTTCGCCATGGACGCCTACCAGCACGTCAAACCGGATACGCCGTATCCCGCGGTGCTTCTCACTACCGGCGTAAACGATCCGCGCGTCGCTCCCTGGCAAGCCGCCAAAATGACCGCGCGCCTGCAAGCCAGCACCAGCAGCGGCAAACCCATCCTCCTGCGCGTGGACTACGACGCCGGACACGGCTTGGGCTCGACCAAATCCCAAAGAGATTCCGAACGCGCCGATGAGGTGGCCTTCCTACTCTGGCAACTGGGCGTTCCCGGCTACGCGCCAGGCTCCGCGGGAGCGAAATAGCCGGCCGCAAAACGGGGCAAGGGAAGGATCACGGGTCTACACATGGGCACCGTACTTCGCGGACCATTTTCCCCTGAGCCCAGTAAAATCGAAACATCTCGATTCCATACTCGTTGAAATCCGACTCTTTTCCTTCAACTTGGCCGTGCAGGAAGTAACTCTCGGTCCGGAGATTTCCGTTGCGATAGTTTTCGACGGATGGTCCTTCGCGGACCCGCGCACCGTCAGCGCCCTGATACGCGTAATAAATGGCAGCGCGGCGCACGGGAATTGGCAGCTGCAGGCTGTACGCATACCATTGCGTCTTTCGAGTTACGCGTTGCCCGTTGTACACGGCGTGCGCTCCGCGGAGGAAAAGAAACAACACCACGCAAATCAAAAGCGCTGAAATTGCCGCGAAGCTCAAAAGCATTATTCGAACGCGTTTCATTGGCCTCCAGTTCTCCTGGTTGACCGTTTAAAACGGGCTGGCGTTGTCCCCTGCTCGCGTAACAGCGCCGCGCAAGCCAGCCGTCGCGCTCATCGCGCGATCGTGGTGCAGACGGCAGGCATGGCAATTTTCATCGGCACGCCATTCTGCAGAAAGGCCGCACTCGATTCCGCGAAGCCGGCGCTAATTTCGCAGCCCTGCCTCAGCCTCTTTTCGGCAGTCGCTGAATCATTTCGGCCACGGTACATGGCAGACGCCGAAAAACAGCTGGAAACAACTCCGCCTCGGCACGCCGCGTCGAATTCCTCGATCGCTCGATTATTGTCAACCGGTGTGCCCGCCCCGGCACGATAGCATTCCGCCAGCCCTGCGCATCCCCGCGACCAACCCGATCTGCACGATTGTTGCAGCAAAGCGAAGGCCCGGGCTGGGTCCTTAGGAACGCCTGTCCCGGAGAAATACAACGAACCGAGCAGAAAGCAGCTCTCGCCGTCGCCTCGATCGCATGCCTCTTGAAAATCCCATCCCTTGCCTTCAGCCACCACTCGGAGCAATCCGCCGCAGCCCTGCGACAGTCCCAACTCGCAGGCATGCGCGAAACTCTTGCCCGCTCCTGCTGCGTCGCGCGGGAACATCCGGCCCTGGTACTGCGCGATACCCAACGTCAGGCAAGCCGTCCCCGACCCGTGCGCGCACGTCACATCCGTCATACGCGTCCAAGTCTGGCACGCGCTCCCGCGCTTATCCGCACATGCCTGACGCCAGAATTCGGAATCCGAGCCAGGAATCCGCGCCTCTAAAAAGCCGGTCCCAAACATCACTCCGAACAGGCACACCCACACTCCCATATATGCAAAGTTTTCCACTCGCGGCGTCCAACGCGGTATCCGGATCTTCGCAGCCAGCGCCACGCTGGCCCGGTCGAGCGCCCGCACGGTCAAATTGAGCGGCGGAACGCACAGCAGCTTATCGTAGAAAGTAGGCGCTCCCAGCCAACCCAATAACCAATAAAGACCGAACACTCCCGCGCCATACATCGACCCGAACACGATTTTCCCGAAGTTCTTGCGGGGTGAAGTCGCGGGATCTGTCACCAGCAGATGCAAGCCCAGGAACACGGCGGCGGGGATATTGGTATTCACGAAATAGTAAAGCCCGGTTGAGTGCGTAAACACCACATTCATCACGTACAAAGTCGCCGCTGACGACAACGTAACAAGCGTCACCGAAAATAGCGCCTGCACCACCAGCCCGAGCAAAAAGATTTCCAGAAAGATATGCGGCGGGCTATCGAAGCTCACTGCAATTTCCTCGCCCCAGCTGATGTGCGTGCTGTGCGTGAGGATCAAGCCCAGCGAAAAGATGAACAGCGCAATCGCCGACGGGTTGAAAATATGAGCCCGCCGTCCGTCTCGGATCCAAGTAACGTACTCCTTGCAGATTACGCCCGTCGCGATCATTAGAAATTGCAGGAAGTACCAATCTGGCTTGAACCACAGAAACAGGTTTGCGCTCAGCACGATCGGAAACGGTCCGAATCCCAGAATCCATTCGTCGCGCCGCGACCAACACACCAGCATATCGAGCGCGTACACGAAGACAATTTGGGCGAGAATCAGCGGGATCTGGTGATACACCTCGCGCCAGTACCACCCCCAGTACGCGTAAATACACGAATGCATCGTGAGCTGCACATAGTGGACGGGCCGGGCGACAAAGTCGTAGTGCAAGCGGCGCGCAGTTCGAGCCACCTGCCTGCGCAAAAAGAACCAGAATACGAGCAACGTCCCGGTGGCCGATAGAATGGACCACTCCAGCCGCGCGTTGGCGTTTACGATAGGAAGAAAAGCAAAACAGCCGAGCGCCGCGATAAATGCCAGCACCAGCTGCAGCGGTGGAATTACATTGTCAGAAACTTGTTCGCTTTTACCCTTAACACGCGCTGCCATTCGGTCGTCAACCCTCACCGGTAATCAGGCCCCGCAGCACATTCGACTGCTTGCTTGAGCCGGAGTATACACGACTCGCCGCTGGCTCGTTTGAGTCGCAAAACGCCGATGGATCGCGGCACCGGCTAGAACGGGCTCGCGTTTGCTCCCTGCTCGCGCAACGGCGGCGCAGTAGTGGATCCCTGGAATTTCGGCTTGCCCAATTTCACGATCCATATCCCGCTGTTGATGTCGTTGAAGAAAATCAATCCGTTCGCCGGCTGCGCCCCCCACGTAAACGGCAAGTTCGCGCGATAGCCCGCCGAATCGCCGGTCCAGAAACTCGCGATCTCGCGGCCCTGCTGATACAAATTCCCGCGCAACTCGCCGGAAATATCCAGCACGCGTCCGCCGCCCGCATAATCGCCCAGATACAAAATATCGTTGTCCGCCCAGACGTTGTGCATCCCGCCTTCCGGCACTTCATAATTCGCCACTTCGCGCGGATGCGCGATGTCGCTCACATCCATCACGTGCAAAATTCCACGCACCGGAATCCGTTCTTTGGTCGCGATATCGAAATAACCGGGAAAAACTTCGTCGCCCACATAAACGTAATTCTTGTAACGGAACGTCGTGTGCGTCCCAGCCAGCCAACCGTTCCCGTACAGCTCGTAGTGGTTGAATTTGTACTGCGCCACCAGTTGCGGGTGCTCGGGGCTGCCGCCCTTCATCCCATTGCCGACGTCCAGAATCACTAATCCATCGCGCCAGTAAGCCAGATACGCGAGCCCATCCTTCACGTACAAATCGTGCAAATAACGCCCGGTCGTGATCATCCCCTCGCCCAGCGGCGAAGCGATGGTTTGCTCTTCGGATTTTTCCGTCTGCCAGCGCGCCACTTCTTTCGGGTGCACCGGATCCTGAAAATCAATCACGCGCAGCGAGCCGGTGGCATCGTCCGTGATGTAAACGTAATGCGTATTGATGAACGCGCTGTGCACGCCGCCCGTCACCGTCTCGGTATATTCCGAAAGCACTTTGAGGTGCGCGGGATCGGACGCGTCAAATAGCACGATCCCATTCTTGCGGTTGGAAGCGCCTTCGCGCGTGAACACGCCCACTTTTTCATCCGGCGTGGTGCTCACATCATTAAATAGCCGCGCGTCCGCTTTCAAGCTGTCCAGCGCTTTCGGATGCGCCGGATCGGAAACGTCGTACGCATAAATTTTGTCGCCAAACGTGGCAACGTACAAGTGATTGCCCACCACCCACTCTTCTGTGGTTTGTATCACTTTGCCATCGGCGTCCTTCGTCGGAATGTGTGACACGACCTCCAGCTCCCGTTGCGCATTGCGCGGCGCCACTTCGATCGAAGCCGCGGCGCTGTGGCGTCCAATGGAAGCAGTGATCTTGTACGTTCCGGGCAGCTCCGCCACGAAAGCGCCATCCGGATAAATCGTCGCCCGCGGCCCGCTCACGCTCCAGCTCGTCAGCAAATCTTTCGCGCCGGCGCCCTTGCTTTCGGGCTTCGCTGTGAAATGCACCACGTCGCCGGTTTTCGCCGTCGACGCAGCGGGCTCCAGCGCAATCCTCAGCACCGTATCCGCCACCACGCGCACCGAAACTTCGCCGCTCACCGGACCGCCGCTCGCAACCAGCGTCGCCGTCCCCGGAGCCACCGCCGTCACCAATCCAGAATCGTCCACCTTCGCGATCGCAGGCGATTTCGAACTCCACCGAATCGCCACGTCCGTACGCGGATCGCCATTCGCCGAGCTAGCCTTCGCTGTGAGCACGGTCGAACCTCCCACCGCGAGCGCCTGCGCGAGCGGCGCCACCTCCACTTTCGCAGGCGGTGGCGTCGCCACTTCCACAGTCGTGAATCCGGTTTTGCCCGCCACCACCGCGGCGACGGTCACCTTTCCCGCCGCCCGAAAAAGCACCGTACCGTCGCCGTCCGCGCCCGCAGTGTCCGGCGGCAGCGCCACCCATATCATCGGTTTCACGTCCAGCACTTTGCCGGAAGCGTCCTTCGCCACCGCCGTGAACTTGATCTTGTCTCCCACCTTCGCGTGAACATCCGCAGGTGTCACTTCCACGCTCACCGGCTTCGGCGGAGTCGGCGGCGCGCCCACTTCCTGCGCGCAAATCACAGGCGCCACAGCCAACGCACACACCAGCATCCAACCGGCTACGCATTTCGACGCAATCTGCATGGGAAACTCCCTCAGCGGAAGAAATTGTCGGAAGAGAACTTGTACTGTGCGAAGCTCTTTGTCAATAGCC
Organism: uncultured Acidobacteriota bacterium; assembly: GCA_963740695.1. Classification (GTDB taxonomy): domain Bacteria; phylum Acidobacteriota; class Terriglobia; order Acidiferrales; family UBA7541; genus Palsa-295. Next base: position 344,809 of record CAVUFU010000007.1, on the reverse strand, counting down.
AGCAGGCGAGAACGGGCAACGAAATGTCCGACTCAGGGCCGAAGAACAGGCTTCAGACGCGGCTCGTTGCGGCGCCCGAAATCTCTTTAACAATCGCCAGCGCCGCCTCGCGCGGATCCTTCGCCGCCGTTATCGGCCGCCCCACCACCAGGTAATCCGCTCCCGCGCGAATCGCATCCGCGGGCGTCGCCACGCGCGATTGATCATTCAAAGCCGCTGCAGCCGGCCGCACGCCCGGCACCAAAATCTTAAATTCAGGCCCAAACGTCCGTCGCACAGCTGGTGCCTCATACGCAGAAGTCACCACGCCATCAAGCCCCGCATCCTTCGCCAACTGCGCCAGCGCCAAGACCCGCGATTCCAGCGACCCCTCCATCCCAATCTGCTGCAAGGTCGGCAGATCGAAGCTAGTCAGCACGGTCACGCCCAGGAGCAGCGGCCGATTCTTCCGGCTACCCACAGCCTCCCGCGCAGCCCTCAACCCAGCCAGCCCATTCGCCGCATGCAAAGTCATCAAGCGCACGCCCGGCAGCTTTGAGGCAGCAGCCACAGCATGACCCACAGTATTCGGGATGTCGTGGAATTTCAGGTCCAGGAAGATGCCGAACCCCAGGCCCGCGAGCTTTTCAACGGCTCGCGGACCCTCCGAGGTAAATAGCTGGCTCCCGACCTTGAACGTCCCCGCCACCCCTTTCAGTTTCCGCGCCAATGCCACAGCGGGACTGAGCTGGTCTATATCCAGGGCGACGATCAGTTTCCGGGATGGGTTGTCGCGGGGCGTTCTGGCACCTTTAGGAGTTCGAGCCGGACTTTGGCGAGCCCGTGCTGGTCGAATCCTAGCTTACGTGCCACTTCGTAGGAAACATCTAATTCGCGTCCTTCCACATACGGTCCGCGATCGTTGATCCGAACCACCTGGCTGCGGTGGTTGCGCGTGTTCACCACTCGGACGATGGACCCAAGCGGCAGGGTCGGGTGCGCGGCGGTATCCGCATACATGTCGTACGTCTCGCCGTTGGCGGTCGAGCGGCCGTCGAAATCTTCGCCGTACCAGCTGGTAGTGCACTCCCATATCGCCAAAGGCTTGGGCTGGCCTTTCGTGGCGGTCGTATTGTTGGTCTTGAAGGTGGTTTGCAGCGAGGCGGCGTCAGCTGGAGGAGGGTTGCCCGGATTTCCTGCGACCGTGGGATTCACCGACGGAGTCAGGACGAGCAAACCCACTCCTAAAAACACCGTCTGCAGCACCACGAATACCTTGCCTCTCATGTTCACCTAACCTTATTTGAATCAGCTAAATTCTACCTGTTCCGAGGTACAGCTGGCAATCAGTTTAACGCTGTAGAGCTCCTCGTAACTTGCTGATTTCAAATGTATTTTCGTCCCGGCACCACTTTTCGAGACCCGTCACAAGCCGTTCAGAAGCTCTTGGGTCCACGAAATGTGCAGTACCTACCTCCACCGCTGAGGCCCCTGCGAGAAGGTATTCGGCCACATCTGCTGGTTTTTCAATCCCTCCTAGTCCGACCACCGGAATCTTCACTGCCCGGCAAGCCTCATAAACCAGCCTCATGGTTATAGGTTTTATGGCCGCGCCCGACAACCCTCCCGTCGTACTACCGAGACGGGACTCGCGGGTGTGTGCGTCTATACACAATGCGGGGTAGGTGTTGGCGATGACCAAGGCGTCGGCTCCCTCCGCTTCGCACACCTTAGCCGTAACTCCAATCATGTTAACGTTCGGGGATAGCTTCACCCACAGAGGACGCTTCGCCGCAGCCCGCGCAGCCCCCACCACAGCCGCCGTCAGGCCGGGGTCAGTACTATATTCGATCCCGCCCCGCTCCACGTTCGGGCAGGAGATGTTCAGTTCGTAGGCTGCCAGCCCCTCGGCAGCTTTCCAGGACGTCGTATCACCTGGACGTAGTCGGCGATGGTATGGCCGAAGACGTTGGCGATGATGGCTGTCTTGTACTGCCGCAGCAGAGGCAGCTTTTCGGCCACGAACGCCCGCACCCCGATATTCTGCAACCCGATGGCGTTCACCATCCCGCTGGCCGTCTCGCAGATCCGCGGCGCCGGCGCACCCTCCATCGGCTGCGCGGAAAGCCCCTTCACCACGATCCCGCCCAGCCGGTTCAGATCCACCAGTTGCGCGAACTCGATGCCATAAGCAAACGTACCGCTAGCCGCAATGACAGGATTTTTGAGGGAAACACTACCGACGCTGACGCGCATGTCAACTGAAGCGGGCCGCGAGGAACCACTAGACGCCGCCGGCGAACTCACACCCGAAGCTTACCATACGTCCCGAACAATGTGGGCCGTCAAGCGCCCGGCTGCTCGCCACTCCCCGATTACGAGCCTAATCATGAGTTGGCAGGAGCATCACCGAGAGCTTTGCAAACTTCCGCAAACAATTGCTGGTCTCGGCTCGCAAATGTGAGGAATTGGTTGCCATCCGCGACGTAGGATTCGGGTTGAATTTGATCGAGCTGTTTCCAGAATAAGGCCGCCAACGCCGCGACATCAGGGTTATGCGGGGCAAAACCGCCGTAGTTTACGAAAACGCAGATGTAGTCCGATGTTGAAGGTACCTCGAAATCGTTACCTTGCCATACTTGTCCAAGTGCCTTTGGAGAGTCGAAGATGTACCACTCGTCGAAGCCTCCATGCGGCAAAGCTTCTACAGATCGAACTCGAGGGCTATACGCGACCCCGCCTCGGCTTCGCCATCCTGCGCGCTCCTCTTCCTCCGTGAGCGATAGGGCTCCGCTATCGAGTGAGGTGACTGCAACGTATTTTCCCGCCAATGTATGAGGACATCGCAGCAAAAAACTATCGAGATCATGAAGCCCCGTTGCGAGCCACTGGTAGGTCCCATGAGAGCCTGTGACCGTCGTCGGAGTAGAACTTTCCATCAAATTTGCCTTGCGAAATTATAGCAGCCCGGCGACCCTCACGCTCCCGACGCTCGTCGGGCCAGTTCCCGATCAACGCGGTGGTCTCAAGGGTGGACGCAACATTAGTGGTGTTGGATCGACCGATTGAGCTGGCAGCCCTAATCGGCGACTGACGGGCATCTGCCAATCCTGCCACGTCCGCGCCCCGGTGCGCCTTCGACCGCGCGTTATTCGCCCATCCGAATTCCGGTTGCATTCGGCGCTGCGGGCTCCCGGCTCTCGGTGTGAAGATGAGGCCCCGAATTGCCCGCCGTGGAAAAAAGACAGCTCCACCCCGCGGATGCAATCGGCCGCTTTCGGTCCCGCCCAGCTCAGGCAAGGTCGAAGCGATCGTGATTCATCACCTTGCTCCACGCCGCCACGAAGTCCCGCACGAACTTCTCCTGCGCATCGGCGCTCGCATACACTTCCGCGATGGCTCGCAGCTGAGAATTCGAGCCGAACAGCAGGTCCACCCGGGTCCCGGTCCACTTGGTTTTGCCCGTAGCGCGATCCCGTCCCTCGAACACGCCCTCGTTTCCAGCAGCAGGCTGCCACTCCGTCTTCATGTCCAGCAGGTTGACGAAGAAATCATTGCTCAACGTCCCCGGCCGCGAAGTCAGCACTCCGTGTTTGGACTGCCCGGTATTCGCATTCAGCGCCCGCATGCCGCCAACCAGCACGGTCATCTCCGGCGCAGTCAATTTCAGCAGTTGCGCCCGGTCAATCAGCAGCTCCTCCGCCGATACGCTGAATCGCGCCTTCAGGTAGTTGCGGAAACCGTCCGCCACCGGCTCCAGATACGCAAACGACTCGACGTCGGTTTGCTCCTGCGACGCATCGGTGCGACCAGCCGCGAACGGCACAGTCACATTGTGCCCCGCCTTCTTGGCCGCCTCTTCAATAGCAGCTGAGCCGCCCAGGACGATCAGATCGGCCAGCGACACCTTCTTCCCGCCGGTCTGCGCAGCGTTGAACTCCTTTTGGATCGCTTCGAGAGACTTCAACACCTTCGCCAATTGCGCCGGCTGGTTCACTTCCCAATCCTTTTGCGGCGCCAGCCGAACGCGCGCACCGTTGGCCCCGCCGCGCTTGTCGGAACCGCGGAAGCTTGCCGCCGAAGCCCACGCGGCCCCCACCAACTCCGCGATGGAAAGTCCCGACGCCAGAATCTTGGCCTTCAGGCCCGCAATGTCCTGCGCGTCAATCAGCTTGTGATTCACCGCCGGAACCGGGTCTTGCCAGATCAACTCTTCCGCAGGAACCTCCGGGCCCAGATAGCGCGAACGCGGCCCCATGTCGCGGTGCGTAAGCTTGAACCACGCGCGCGCAAACGCGTCCGCGAACTGATCCGGATGCTCGTAGAAGCGCCGCGAGATCTTTTCGTACGCCGGATCAACGCGCAGAGAGATGTCCGTAACCAGCATCGTTGGCGCGTGATGTTTCGACGGATCAAAGGCATCCGGAACTGGCGTGGCCCCATTTTTCGCCTGAAACTGATACGCGCCCGCCGGGCTTTTGGTCAGCTCCCATTCGTGGCTAAACAAACTCTCGAAGAAATAGTTGCTCCACTTCGTCGGCGTCTGGCTCCAGGTGACTTCCGGGCCGCCGGTGATTGCGTCTTTGCCGATGCCCGTGCCATGAGTGCTCTTCCAGCCGAAGCCCATCGCCTCAATCGGCGCTCCCTCGGGCTCGGCGCCCACCAGTTTCGGATCGCCCGCGCCGTGCGTCTTGCCGAAGCTATGTCCGCCGGCGATCAACGCGACCGTCTCCTCATCGTTCATGGCCATGCGCGCGAACGTCTCGCGGATGTCCTTCGCGGCCGCCAGCGGATCCGGCTTGCCGTTCGGCCCTTCCGGATTCACATAAATCAGCCCCATCTGCACGGCGGCCAGCGGATTTTCCAGCTCCCGATCGCCCGTGTAGCGCTTGTCGCCCAGCCAGGTGTCCTCCTTACCCCAGTACACCGCCTCGTCCGGCTCCCACACATCGGGGCGCCCGCCGCCAAAGCCAAATGTCTTGAAACCCATGGAGTCCAGCGCCACATTGCCGGCCAGGATCATCAGGTCGGCCCAGGAAATTTTCTTGCCGTATTTCTGCTTGATCGGCCAAAGCAGCCGACGCGCCTTGTCCAGGTTCGCGTTGTCCGGCCAGGAATTGAGCGGCGCGAAGCGTTGTTGCCCGGCGCCCGCTCCGCCGCGCCCGTCGCCGACGCGGTACGTCCCGGCGCTGTGCCACGCCATGCGGATGAAGAGCCCTCCGTAATGGCCAAAATCGGCCGGCCACCACGGCTGGCTGTCCGTCATCAGCGCGTTCAGGTCCTGCTTCACCGCTTTCAAATCGAGCTTCTTGAACTCCTCGGCGTAGTTGAAGCTCTCGCCCATCGGATCGGACTGCGGCGAGTTCTGGCGCAGGATCCTCAGGTTCAACTGCTCCGGCCACCAGTCGCTGTTCGACCTCATTCCCACATTTCTGCTTCCATGCATGACTGGGCACTTCGTTTCGGTTGCCACGTTGCTCTCCTGATATTGGAATTGGTTCAAAACTTCGAAAATCTACAAACCCGTCCTCGTTTTCTCATTCGCGCCATCGCCGCTCCTGCTCGCTAACGCGCGCTATTCCTCGTCAATCCACGCGCCTGCGGCGCCAAACGGGAACCGCGCCGCGGAGCGCACTTCGCGCAGAGTCCCCGGAAAATTAGTTCGCATTCGCGCAGCCTGCGCTTGCCGAGAGAGCGCGAGGCGGGCTTGGGCACGTTGTACCACTCCAGGTCCTCCACATTGCCGCAGCGGTCGCAGATAAAGTGGTGATGCTGCATGCCTTTCGCGTCGAAGCGCGCGGCGCGGCCCTCGACGGCCACTTCGCGCACCAAGCCCGCCCGCACCAGATCCCGCAGATTGTTATAAGTCGTGGCCCTCGAGGAGCGCGGATCCAGGCGATTCACCGCTTCCTGGATTTCCGCAGCCGTGGGATGGCTGTTCTGTTCCATCAGGTAGGCCATCACCGCATAGCGCTGCGGCGTGCAGCGCAATCCGCTGCCGTCGAACGACCGCTTGATCGCTTTGCCTTCCATCGAACGATTAGATTATGTCTAATCTGAGATTTAGTCAAGACGCATGACTTCCTGAGGCCAGCGAAAAATTGCGGCGGCTGCATGGCGGTTCGCCTGGAATCGGCTGCCTTCCTCCTTTGGCACGCTGGCATTCCGCGCTGCGGACTCCCGGCTCTCTGTGTTAGGATGAGGCCCGAAAATGCGCGTCGTAGAAAAAAGGCAACTCCTCTCCGCCGACGAAATCGGCCGCACCCTCCAGCGTTTGGCCCATGAAATCGTAGAAAAAAGTGGCGGCACCAAGGACTTAGCCCTGATCGGCGTCCGCCGCCGCGGCGTTCCGCTCTCCGAGCGCCTGGCGAAGACAATTCGAACCTCTTCCGGCGTCGAAATTCCAGTCGGCACGATTGACATCACCCTCTACCGCGACGATCTCTCCACCGTAGGCCCGCAGCCGGTAGTCCATTCGAATGAAATCAGTTTCCCGGTAGATGATCGCGACCTGGTGATCGTGGACGACGTTCTCTACACCGGCCGCACGATCCGCGCCGCGATGAACGGCCTGTTCGATCTCGGCCGCCCGAAACGAATTCGCCTCTGCGTCCTGATCGATCGCGGCCATCGCGAAATGCCCATAGAAGCGTCATTCGTAGGCAGTCACGTACAAACCAGCGACACCGAAATTGTGGAAGTGCATCTGAAAGAAGTAGACGGCGACGAACGCGTCGTACTCGTGGACCGCGTTCCGTAACGCGGCGAACGCAAGGATCGCGTGCCAGGGCGGGCTTTAGCCCGAAAGCACCGGCCACAGGCAGATAGGGTTTGTAGGTCGTGGCTTTAGCCACGACGTTCTGCGCGCCCAAGGTAGGAAGCGGCTTTAGCCGCTGAAGTTCCGAATTTACGGTTTCTACGCCGAGAGATTCGCCCGCAGAAACGCTCTTAGCAAAGGGAAAAAGTGCTGCAGCGCCTGGAACACCTGCTCGGAATCGAAGACCTCACCCAGGAACAAATTACTTTTATTCTGGACCAAGCCAAACCCTTTCAGGAATTCCAACGCCATCCTCTAAAAAAATTAGCCACCCTGCGCGGCAAGACGGTCGCCATCGCCTTCTTCGAAAGCTCCACGCGCACGCGCATCAGCTTCACCACCGCCGCCGCCCGCCTGGGTGCAGACACCATGAACCTTCAGGCCGAATCCTCCAGCCTGAAAAAAGGCGAATCGCTGCTCGATACCGTCCGCACGCTCGAAGCCATGCGCCCCGACGGCATCGTCATCCGCCACAGCTCCTCCGGCGCGCCCGAATTTATCGCCCGGCGCTTAGGCATCCCCATCGTCAATGCCGGCGACGGCACGCACGAACATCCCACGCAAGCCCTGCTCGATGCCCTCACGATCCGCGACCGCAAAGGCAAGCTCGAAGGCTGGAACCTCACCATCCTCGGCGACATTCTGCACAGCCGCGTGGCCCGCTCCAATATCCACCTGCTCAGCAAGTTCGGCGTGCGCATCACGCTGTGCGGCCCCGCGATGTGGGTCCCGCGCGAACTCGAAACTCTCGCGCCGAATATCCGCCGCGTCCCGCGCATCGAAGAAGCCCTCGAAGGCGCCGACGCCATCATCGCCCTGCGCGTGCAAACCGAACGCCTCCACGAACCCGCGCTGGCCGCCGAGGAATATATTCTGCGCTACCAGCTAACGCCGCAGCGCCTGAAGCTAGCGCGCCCCGACGCGCTAGTCCTGCATCCCGGCCCCATGATTCGCGGCCTCGAAATTGACGACGCCGTCGCCGATGGCCCGCAATCCTGCGTCCTGGAACAAGTGACCAACGGCCTAGCCATCCGCATGGCCCTGCTCTACCATCTCGTCGGCGGCGCGCCCGTCGAGCCGCCTGCGGATAAACCGCAGACCAAGGAATGATCGAATGTTGCTAATCAAAAATGGCCGCGTCGTCGACCCCGCAAGCAAAACCGACGCCACGCAAGACGTCTTAATCGACGGCCCACACATCGCAAAAATCGGCACGAATCTCGCCGCCCCCGATGCCGAAGTTTTCGACGCCGCCGGTATGATCGTCGCGCCGGGCTTCATTGACCTCCACTGCCACCTGCGCGAACCCGGCCAGGAAATGTCCGAAACTATCGAAACCGGCACGCGCTCCGCCGCTCGTGGTGGTTTCACCGCCGTGTGCTGCATGCCGAATACGCAACCAGTGAACGACAACGCCTCAATCACGCGCGGAATCGTCGAACGCGCCGCAGCCGCAGGCGGCGTACGCGTCTGGCCCATCGGCGCAGCCTCCATCGGGAGCAAAGGCGAAGCCCTCGCGGAAATCGCGGCAATGAAAGACGCCGGAATCGTAGCCGTCAGCGACGACGGCAAGCCCGTAGCCACCGCCCGCCTGATGCGCCAGGTAATGGATTATTGCAATACGCTCGATTTACCAGTGATTGACCACTGCGAAGACCCGTCGCTGTTCGCCGGCGGCGTCATGCGCGAAGGCCCGCGCTCCATTCGCCTCGGCCTGAAAGGCATTCCCGCCGAGTCCGAATCCATTTGCGCCGGACGCGACGTGGAACTCGCTGCGCTCACTCGTTCGCGCCTGCACATCGCGCACATGTCCACCACCGGCGCGCTCGAACGCGTGCGCCTGGCGAAACGAATGGGCCTGCGCGTCACCTGCGAAGTCACCCCGCACCATTTCACGCTCTGCGACGAAGACGTCCGATACGACACCAATTACAAAATGAATCCGCCGCTCGCTTCTCGCGCGGATGTCTCCGCGCTGATCGTCGGCATCGCCGACGGCGACGTGGACGCCATCGCCACCGACCACGCACCGCATCATTCAGCCAGCAAAGACGTCGAATTCGATCGCGCCCCCTTCGGCATCATCGGATTCGAAACCGCGCTAGCGCTCACCCTCCGCGAACTAGTCCACCCCGGAAAAATTTCGCTAATGCGCGTGGTCGAACTTTTCACCACAGGGCCAGCCCACGTCCTAGGCATCGAAAGAAAAATCGCCGCGAACGAGCCGGCCGACATCACCATCTTCTCCACGCATCATCCCTGGACCTACCACGCCGCCGAATCCCCCAGCAAATCGCGCAACACTCCCTTCGACGGCCGCGCCTTCCAAGGCGCGCCAATGGCCACCATAGTAAACGGCCGCATAATCTACCGCCGCGAACAAACCGCGAAAGCGTCGTAAATCGTTCCGAGCAAGCCGCCGCGTAAGATAACGGGCGTAGGCGCACGGCATGCCGTATCCGCTCTTCCGGCTTGGCGAGCTCAATTGGTTACGCTGAATTTAAACCAGGAACACCGATGATCCATCACTCCGACCGCAACGCCTCGATCACATCAATGCTCGCAGCCCGCGCAGCAGGCAGCAACGACGCCACCACCGCGGCCGCCAGCAGGACGCCCGCCGACGCCGCCACCGTCACCGCGCCCGGCATGCGCATGTCGGTGAAGTAACTGGCGGCAAGCCGCGCGAGGCCGTAACCGCATAAAGCGCCGGCGATAATGCCCGCACCCGCCATCATCGCGCCCTGAGCAATCACGCCGGTCAGCAAATGCCGCGGCTGCGCGCCCAATGCCAGCCGGATTCCAAATTCACGCGTGCGCCCGCTCACCGAGAACACCAGCACGCCCGCTACGCCGACGACGGAAATTAACAGCGCCACCGCTGCGAATCCGCCGAAGACGATCGCGTTGAGCTTATCCGGCGTCAGCGCTTCCGCGCGAATGTCGCCCAGGGTCGCGAGCTTCTCGATGGGCTGTTCGGCGGAGATGCTGTGGATGGTTTTCGTGATGGTCGCGACCATCGCGTGCGGATCGCCGGCGGTCTTCACCAGCATCCGGCCGCTCCAGCCTTCCTGGTCGTTGGGCTGATAAACCATCATCTCGGGCTGCGGAATGATGTGAGTGTCGTCGAAGTCCGGCACCACGCCGACGATGCGGCGCGGTTTGTCGCTGATGCCGATGAACTTGATCACCGGATCGTTCCACGTAATATGGCGGTTCAAGGCGTCTTCGCCGTTCAAGAGTCGCTTCGCCAGGCTCTCGCTCACAATCACTACCAGTTCGCTATCGTCGCGGTCGGAGTCGCGGAAGTCGCGCCCGGCGAGGATCGGAATGCCCAGCGTTTCAAAATATCCGGGCGAGACGCTGCGGAACTGCGCGCGCGGATAATCGGCGCCATTCTGCGGCGTCTGGCCTTCCATGGCGAACTGCAGCGCGATGCTGAGGGGTTGCGCGTCGCGCCACGGCACGCTGAAGCTGGCGGCGGCGTGCTCCACGCCAGGCAGCGCGGCGACTTGCGCGCGCGCGTCGCGATAGAACTGGTCGACCTGCAGCGGGGTCCGGCCGTAGCTCATTACCGGAAGGTTGATCGCCAGCACGTTCTTCGTATCATAAGGCGCTTGCGTCTGCTCCAGCGTGAGCAACGTCTTCATCAACGCGCCCGCGCCCGCCAGCAGCAGGAACGAAGCGGTGATCTGCGTCACGGCAAAGAGCCGCAGCCGGCGCGTGCTGCCGCTAGTGACGCGCAGACCGCTGCTGGTGAGCGCCGTGCCTTTGGAGGCGTCCTGCGCCGGCAGGCGCGGCACAAACGCCAGGAACAGAGAAGCCACAAGCGCCAGCCCGACGCCGATCCACACCATGCTCGAATCGAGCGTCAATCCCTGCGCGCGCACCGAAAACCGCGACGCATAGCGCGAAAGAACCGCCACCATCGGCCACGCAATCAGCAGCCCCGCCAACGCTCCGCTTCCGCACAGAACCAGGCTTTCCGCCAGCAGGGAACGCCGCAACGCGAACGGCGTCGCGCCCAGCGCCGAGCGCACGGCCAGTTCCGACTCGCGGCGCACCGTGCGCGCCAGAATCAGGTTCGCGACGTTCGAGCAGGCGATCACGAATAGCAAGCCCGCCGCCGCAAACAACACCCACAGAATCGTTTTGGCTTTCTCGTTGATCTGGTCGTGCATCAGCGAGACGTCCACGCGATAGTGCGCGTCGGCCTTATAGGTCTCGGGATGCGCGGCCATCATCGCGCCGTATACCTGGCGGACTTCGGCGCGAGCCTGTTCCAGCGTGGCATTCGGCGCCAGCCGCGCGAACACTTCAGTCATGCGGTGCGTGCGCCCCTGCACCATCGTCGCGGAAAGGTGGTGTGGGCTGGTCACGACGTTCGCGAAAAATTCAGTCTCCACCGGGTAGGGAACCGAGGGTTCCACGACGCCTACGATCGTCCCCGAGCGGCTTCCTTCGAAACTCCCGAGCTGCAGCGTCTTGCCCAGAACGTTGGGATCGGAATGCAGCGCGTTGCGCCAGAAACTGTACGTCAGCACGACGGCGCCCTGCGCCTTCGGGCCGTCGTCGCCAGGCCCGAGCAGCCGGCCGAGCACGGGCTTCAGGCCCATCACGTCGAAATAGTTGCCGTCCACCACGCCGCTCCGGACTTCACGCGGCTCGCCCAGGCCCAGCACGGTGAAATCGATCTGCGAAAACGTGCCAAGCTCCGTGATCGTGTGCAGGTCGCGGCCGATGTCGGTGATTTCCGGCACGGAGAACGAGCTGTCCTCCTCGCCATAGCCCGGCGCGCTCTGCCGGAGATACAGCAGGCGGTCCTCGTCGCGGTTCACCAGCGGCCGCAGCAATACTCCGCGCACCACGCTGAAGATCGCCGCGTTCGCTCCGATGCCCAGCGCTAAAGTGAGCACCACGGCAATGGCCAGGCCCTTGGCACGCGCCAGCGAGCGCACCGCAATCCTCAGATCACGCATGAACAAATCCAGTGTCAGCATCGTCGTTCAGCCTCCTAACGATGAGGGTTCGCAGGCATTCTTTCCCGGCAAAGAGGTAGACGCAAGTCCCGGATTTCGGAGAGCCGCTCAGCCTCGCTCACACCGGAAGAAAATCCCAAATCACAAGTCGCAAGCCCATGCGCAGTCGAGCGCTAGATAAAAATCCAGCCAAACTGTACGCAAGCGGCCTGCCGCACGGTGATGCCCCTAAGCTATAATAAAATAAGAGACTTGTCCGGCAGGAAGTCGTACCCGCGATCCACCAATTGCGCGAATCTGGGACGCCGCCGTCGCGCTCCCGGACACCCGAAACTCAATCGGAGCTTCACTCGCCGCACGATCCACCCGCTCCCGAGGTCCTAGCAAGGGTTCGTAGGGGCGCTGCTTGTGAATCGCGCTACAGCGCGATTCATCCTGAGATTCGGCAGCGCCGAATCGAAGGGCTGCGCCCCAGCTTGCCACGATGTCAACCCCGGCTCCACTAGCGACATCGATACTGCTCCAGCCGAAAAAAATCGCACAAGTTTCGCGCCGCCCCAACTCAGAATTTCTCTGTGTCTCCGTACCTCGGTGGCAGAATTATTGGGCAACCCACACCCCCACTCCCTCATCAACGAGAACGGGTGAAATGATCAGCTTCGAAAATTCCGCAGCCGCGAAAATTTCCGCGCAGCAAAATCTGGGAGTACGGCGGCTTGCCGCCGCTTGTTGCGACCAAAAACCCGGCGAGATTTATATGGAGTGCGGGAGCGTGCTCCCGCTTTCTCTTAGGCGAGGCGCGCCTCGCCTGCCTTTCCTCCGAAGTTGCGTTCACTCGACGCGAAGCCAGCCCGCGGTCGCAGGCAACGGTTCCATCGCGCGCGGAACGATGCGTGAAGTTTTTAGCCGCTCGCTGGCGCTCCTGGTTCTGTTGCTCGCCACCCTCGCCTCGCCACTTTTCGCCGCCCCCAAAAACGAAACCTTCAAAATCCCCCCCGTAAAAATCCCGCTGAAAATCAAAGACCAGCAAATCACCATCGTAGCCTCGGGCCAGCTCACCATGGCCCCTAAAGTTCACAACGTAAACATCGTAAATCTCGCACTCAACGCCGATCTCGCCGACCTCCAGCAAAACCTGGCGCCCGTACTCGCCGCCGCGTTAGACAAAGACAATCGCTGCTCCGACCGCATCCAAATCCAAAACGCCACAATCACACCGATCGAACCCGCCAGCCTAGTGGTAGTTCAGCTTCACTACGAACGCTGGGTCTGCGTGAAGTTATTCGGTAAAGAGCAAGTCCAAAAACTAATCGGCGGCAACGCCGTAATTCAAGTGAAACTCACGCCGACAGTAGGAGAAGATCACACCGAGCTCCGGCTAGTCCCTGAACTAGGCCCGATCCAAGCCGACGGAACGCTAGGCGAACTTCTCCGCGCGGAAAACATCGGCGAAATTCTGCGCGACAAAATTCAAGACGCCATCCTGGCCGCACTGCAAAAAGGCCTCGACCTCAACGCCATTCTCCCCCCAGCCATCCAAGGCGGCGCCACCATCCAGGACGCCCAATTCAAAGACGCAGGCAACGGCCGCCTGATGGTCACCCTAGATGGCGTAATCCAAATCACCGACGACCAGCTGCAAGACCTGGAAAAACAACTGAAGAGCCGCCTGCCGTTCCACTGAAGCTCTCGACCAGCTGTCCCGCCGCGACGTCGTGCGCCACAGGAACGAGCGGCAAGCAGGGAACTACGCGCCAGGGAATTTCCCATCCCAGAATTTCTCTGTGTCTCCGTGCCTCGGTGGCAGAGGTGAAGTGAATCTAGTGCGCGGCAGGCTCGGCAGCAGGATGCATTCCATGCTGCGGCACTTCGTGGACACCTCGTAGCGGTTGTTCCTGATGAAATCTGAAAAGTTGATTCAGCGGACCGGCGCCTTTGCCGATCGCGTAGGATTTTTCAATGGCCTTCGTCACATAAGCCTTCGCCAGAATCACGGCCTCGCGCAATTGCTGCCCGCTCGCCAGTTGCGCCACAATCGCCGATGAAAACGTGCAGCCTGATCCATGGGTGTTCGGACTCTTCACGTGGTCGCCGCCGAACGTTTCCACTTCCGTGCCGATGCACAGCACGTCCGTCGGCTTATCCAGATGCCCACCGGTAACCACCACGGCCTGCGCGCCCATTTCCACCAGTTTCAGTCCCGCCGCTTTCATCCCCGCGACGTCTTTCACTTCCATCCCCGTCAGAAATTCCGCTTCCGGCACATTCGGCGTAATCACGCTCACGCGCTTCAGCAATTCATCGCGCACGAATTTCAGCCCGGAAGTATCCAGCAATTCCGCATTGCCCGCTGTGGGACGAAACACCGGATCGAGCACCACGTGCGGAAATTTATGCTTATCCAGAAATTCCGTTACCACCGAAGCATTTGCGCGATTCGCCAGCATCCCGATCTTCACGCCCGCCAGCGCCATGTCCTCCGCCAACGTATCGAGCTGCGCGCGCAAGGTCGCCGAAGGTGTCGCGTGCACCGAAACCACTCCCTGCGTGGATTGCACCGTCAGCGCCGTCACGGCCGCCACTCCGTAGCAATTGTGCGCCGCAAAAGTTTTCAGGTCAGCCGCCACGCCAGCTCCGCAAGACGGATCGAATCCCGCAATCGTCAGGAGAATCGGTGGCGCATGGCCCGATGCGTTCACGTGATTACTCAATTCGAGGAGCCCTCCGCGCAAGGGGTGTGCAGACAACTACGCCGGCGCTGCCATTTTCCGCATTGGCGCACCGGCTAAGCAAAATGTACGCGCGTTCTCACGCGATGCGCAAGAAAAATATTCAGGCGTGAATGGCGAGCACGAGGAGTATGAGAGAAAACTTAGTTGTGAGGATCGATCACGGGAAAAGGCCGCGCACCAGCGTTGCATCCGCCACGCGCCCCACCGCCAGCACGTAAGCCCCGGTGCGCAGATGCGTGCGATGCTTCCGCGCCGTCTCATGCACTTCGTGAAACGCGCGGCGCATCACCAAATCCAGCTTGGCGTTCACTTCCGCTTCGGACCAGAAGAAGCTCTGCAGATCTTGCACCCATTCGAAATAGCTGACCGTCACTCCGCCGGCATTCGCCAGCACGTCCGGAATCACCATCACGCCCTTGCGCGCCAGCACTTCATCCGCATGAGGCGTCGTCGGCCCGTTCGCCGCTTCCGCAATGATTTTCGCCTTGATCTGGTCCGCGTTGTTCAACGTGATCGCGTTTTCCAGGCCCGCCGGAACTAGTACGTCGCACTTCATCGTCAGCAAATCGTCATTCGAAATCCGCGACGTCCCCGGCATCCCCACCACGGTGCCCGAACGCTCCTTGTAACGCATCGCTTTCAGCGGATCGATCCCCCGCGAATTGAAAACGCCGCCGCGCGAATCGCTGATCGCCACCACCCGCGCTTTTTTCTCTGCAAAAAGTTTCGCCGCAATCGAGCCGGCGTTGCCAAATCCCTGAATCGCGACGCTCGCGCCGCGCACCGACATTTTCTTCACCTTGCAAGCTTCTTCCACCGCAATCACGCAACCGCGCGCCGTCGCTTCGTTTCGTCCCTCAGACCCGCCGATCGAAATCGGCTTACCCGTCACCACGCCCAGCGACGAATGTCCCTTGGTCATCGAATACGTATCCATGATCCAGGCCATCGTCTGCGAATCCGTATAAACGTCCGGCGCCGGAATATCCTGCTCCGGCCCGATGATCGGCAGAATTTCCGCCGCAAACCGCCGCGTCATGCGCTCCAGTTCCGGCTTGCTCATCCGCTTCGGGTCGCAAATCACTCCGCCCTTCGCGCCGCCGTACGGAATATTCACCGTCGCGGTTTTCCACGTCATCCACATCGCCAAAGCTTTCACTTCGTCCAGCGTCACCGCCGGGTGATACCGAATCCCGCCCTTGGCCGGCCCGCGCGCCATGTTGTGCTGCACGCGAAACCCGCTGAACACCTTGATCTGCCCGTTATCCATCTTCGTCGGAATGGAAACTTCCAGCACGCGCTTCGGCGTGCGCAAAATCTGCCGCAATCCCTGATCGAGCTTCAAATATTCCGCCGCGATATCAAACTGGATCTGCGAGATGCGGTAAGGATTCAGGTCCTCGCGCGGCGCAATCCGCGGAATGGGCTGCATGTTCGCCGGCTTCACAACGGTAGCCATCAAGTCTTCCTTCCTGACGTGCGTGTAATGGTAAGTGGTAACTGCAGGGCCCGTAACTCCTACGCGAATCGAAGTTTATTCGAGCCGCGCCGGATGTCAATGGAAACCACGGTTAAAACATGAAATGTTCGCGCCCATACACCCCCGAATTATGTCTCTGAGTCATCCCGCGCATGTATCTAAGTCGTTTAATATAAGCAGCTTGCAGCCGCAGCCTCACCCGTTTCCCCCCGCCCCTCGCACCGCCCAATCACCCGCCTCCCGCCAAATTCCGCATTGACCCCGCCCGCCGCGCAAGCTACGCTCCCCTCGCTACTTTCCCGCACCTCGCAACAAGCGGGATTTCCATGCGCACCGCACATCGCGCCGCAATCTGGAAACCTCCCGCGCGCGTACTGATAGGAGACGCAATTACTCAGACTGGGGAGCAGCGAGCGCAGTTGAAGGTCTCGGACGCGATGCTCGTCGCCAGAATCGTCCAGCGTGATGAGTCGGCGCTCGCCGCGCTATACGACCGTTACGCCGGAATGCTCTCGTCTGTCCTAAATCGCATTCTGCGCGACACTCAGGCAGCCGAAGAGATTCTGCAGGACATCTTCTACCAGTTGTGGCGCAACGCCGCACATTTCGACCCCGCACGCGGCTCGCTTCCCGGCTGGCTGCTGGTGATCGCGCGCAATCGCGCTATCTCGCGTCTGCGGCGCCGCAATCCTGCGTCCGGCGAAGAACTGATGGACAACACGGTGATCGTCCCGGCCAATCTCGAAAGCGCCGTCGCCCAGCAGCAATTGCTCGGCAAAGTAAAAAGCGCCATGGAAAATTTGCCCAAGGAACAGCGCGCCACTCTCGAGCTCGCCTATTACGAAGGCCTGACGCACAGCGAAATCGCCCAGCGCACCGGCGATCCGCTCGGCACCGTCAAGACGCGCCTGCGCACCGCGGTCGAAACACTGAAACGGAATTTGCAAATATGAGCGGCACACATCCAACTCGGCCGGAAGATTTCGATCTCTACGCGCTCGGCGCTCTCGACGCCGACGAAAAGGTATTGATCGAAGCGCACGTAGCCTCGTGCCCCGATTGCGCGCAAAAAGTCGCCGCAGCGCAAGGCCGCATGGCCCTGCTGGCTTTCGCCGCCCCGCGCGTCGAGCCTTCACCCGGCGTAAAAGAAATCCTGATGCGCCGCCTGCATGCCACCGCCGAAGGCCCCGGCGGCAGCGTCCCGGCATCCGCGCGCCCCGCGGAACCCCCCGGCGGAATCTTCGGCCGCTGGTGGGCCGTACTGCTCCCGCTCTGCGGAACTCTAGCGCTAGCCACCATCCTGCTCTGGCTGCACAACGCGCAACTCGATCGCCAGCTCGCCGGTCTGCGCACCACCGATCGCCACGCAACAAAAACAACTCGACGAATCCCGCCACGTGGCCGACTTGCTCGCCGCCCACGACACCATCGTCGTCCCGCTCGCCGCGCAAAAAGGCGAGCCGCAAGGCACCGCCCGCGTCGTCTACAACGCCCGCGAAGGCATGATGATGTATGACGGCACTCTGCCGCCCGCCCCCGCCGACAAGGTCTATCAAATCTGGCTCGTTCCGATGAAGGGCGCCCCCATCAGCGCAGGATGGTTCACAGGCTGGCCAGACAAGCCCGGCCACATGATGATGAAACTCCCCGCAGGCGTAGCCGCCAAAGAATTCGCAGTCTCGCTGGAACCAGCCGGCGGCAAGCCCCAACCCACAGGCCCCATGGTCCTAATCGGCCCAGTCACCTAAGGTTGGTTTTCTCTGCGAACTCTGCGTCTAAGCGGTAAATTCTGTCTTGAAGGTGTTGCGGTCCTAAAAGTTCTCTCTGTGTCTCCGTGCCTCTGTGGCAGAAGTTACGGTCGCCCGCCAGCAGGAATCCTCTCCACGCCCATATAAGTCCGCAACGCCTCAGGAATCACCACAGACCCATCCGCCAACTGATAATTCTCCACCAAAGCAATCCAAGTCCGACCCACAGCCAATCCCGACCCATTCAAAGTGTGCACAAACTCCGACTTCTTCCCGCCCGCCGTCTTAAAACGAATCCCCGACCGCCGCGCCTGAAACGCCTCCGTATTAGAACAAGACGAAATCTCCATAAACTCCCCAGCCGAAGGCAGCCACACCTCAATGTCATAAGTCTTAGCCGAAGCAAACCCCATATCCGCCGTACAAAGCGACATCACCCGGTAATGCAACCCCAGCCGCTGCAAAACCGCCTCAGCATTCGCCACCAGTAATTCCAATTCGTCGTAACTCTGCTCCGGCCGCGTAAACTTGAACATCTCCACCTTCTGAAATTGATGCTGCCGCTTCAATCCGCGCGTGTCGCGCCCCGCCGCCCCCGCCTCCGACCGGAAACAAGCCGTCCAGGCGCAAACCTTCAACGGCAAATCGTCGCCATTCAAAGTCTCGTCGCGATGCAAGCTGGTCAATTCCACTTCCGAAGTCGGCGTCAGCCACAAATCCGTGCCTTCCAGATGAAACATATCCGCCGCGAACTTCGGCAATTGCCCCACCCCAGTCAAAGAAGCCGTATTCACCAAAAACGGCGGCAAAATCTCCGTGTACCCGTGCTCGCCAGTGTGCATATCCAAAAAGAAATTCGCCAGGGCCCGTTCCAATCTCGCGCCCAGACCCTTATAAACCGCAAACCGCGCCCCCGCGATTTTCACCGCTGCATCGAAATCCAAAATTCCCGCGCCCTCGCCAATCTCCCAATGCGGACGCGCCTTGAAATCAAACACCGGCGGCGAACCCCACCGCCGCACTTCCACATTGTCCGCCGCCGAGCTGCCCACCGGCACGCTGGCGTGCGGAATATTCGGAATCGTAAGCAGAAAATTCTTCAGCTGCTCGTCCAGCTCGTTGATCCGCAAATCGTCCTGCTTGATCTTGTCCGATACTTCCTTCATCACCGCCAAAATCGCCGACGCATCTTCGCCGGCCTTCTTCATCCGCGCGATCCCCTCGCTAGCCTTGTTGCGCTCAGCCTTCAACCGCTCAGCAGAAGTAATAAGCGCCCGCCGCTCCGTATCCAAAGCCCGAAATGGCTCCAGATCCAAAGCAATCCCGCGGTCTCGCCCCATCTTCTCGATCACATCCAAATGTTCCCGCACATAATTTAAATCCAGCATAGGCGAAGCAGAATACATGAAAGCAGCAAGAACTGAAAAGCGCGGACTGGGGAACGCTGAATCGTTGCGGCGCCCGACAGGGTCATGAATGGCGGTATACTGGGCGTTAGTAGCAGATGGCTGTCGTGAAGACCAATCCGATGAAGCTCTTCGGGCCATGGACTGTTGGCTTTGTCCTCGATTATCACAGCGTCAGCGCGACTCCTACGGGTGATCCGTACCATCCTTTTGACATCAAACGCACGGACCTGGGAGAACTGCTTTATCGGTTCAAGTACGGCGGCGACGCAAAAGTCCAAGGCGACATAGTCGACACGGCTCTGGACTATCTGAGTAAATGGCGGCCAGCAGTGGACTGCGTGGTGCCAGCGCCACCATCGTTTAAGCGCAATTCACAACCAGTTGTAGAGCTTGCGCGAGAGTTGGCCACACGATTGAAAGTTGACTTTTGCCCCGACGCGGTGCGAAAAGTCAAGGACACGCCGTCAATGAAGAATATCGCGGATTGGTTCGAAAGGCAGAAAGTACTTGCTGAAGCGATCCAATCAGGCGCCACTGACGTCAAAGACAAATCCGTTCTACTGTTTGATGATTTGGTCCAGTCGGGATCAACGCTCGGGCGAGTGACCGAAGTGCTGCAAAAGTCCGGCGGTGCAAAGGCCGTCTATGTTTTAGCATTGACGCGGACAAGATAATGGCAATGAAAAGCAAACCAAAAGTCTTCATCGCTGGTTCAAGGCGTCTATCGCGCTTGGGCGCGGACGTCTGGCAGAGGATAGACAACATTATCGAAAAGGGCCTCATCGTTCTCATTGGTGATGCGAATGGTGTAGACAAGGCAGTGCAGCAGTATCTGGCGAATCACGGCTACGGCAGCGTCAGGGTTTTCTGCATGGAAGGAGGCTGTCGGAATAACGTAGGCGAATGGCCGACTCGGATAGTTGCCTCGCCTGACGCTTCCCGGCACGATTTCGCGCACTACTCCACAAAAGACCGAGAGATGGCGCGTGAAGCCGATTACGGACTGATGTTGTGGGATGGTCGGAGTCGCGGCACTCTCACCAATGCCATTGACCTGGTTCGAAAGGGTAAGCCGGTCGTCATCTACCTAGCACCGCGGAAGTCTTTCCATGAAGTCCGCGATTCGAGCCAGCTTGCTGACGTCCTTAAGCGCGTGGATCCATCGGTTCTCGAAGTCCTCGACGGCGACCTGCAATCACTAGTAGCAGGAGACCAAGCGAACCGACCCGGACCAGCGCGCCTGTTCTGATCCTCGAGTGAGCGGAGCGCGCCCCGACAAAGGTATCCGGCCGCCCTTGCCCCAAACCAGCGTCGGCTTGTTCTGAGAACCTCCCAGCGGAAGGCTCGAAGGGAGGCGCGGCATAAAGTTAGCCCGGCGCGGAAGCGCCGGGTCCCAATACGCACCAATGCGAGCGCCGTAGGCGCGACACAAGCCTCGCACGCCACTAGCGCTGTTCTATTTTCGCGAAGCAAGCATCGCTTGGCAGGCGTCCTTGACGGCGCTGCCCAGTTCCCGCGTCGAGTTGCTGAAGATATCGTCCCCGTCGCTATTGAATACCGCGATTTTATTTCGGTGCTGCAGCAAACCCTTCCCGCCCTCATGATCCAAGGTGAGGACGAAATTGGCCTTCGCAAGATTGTTCGTGACGGTTAGTTCGGGGCAACGCTGATTGAGCGTCTTGATGATCTCGGCGGTTTGCGGACGAGCACCGCCCGCCATCCAACTGCTTGCGCCCCAGCCGTTCTTGTTCCCGCCCGCTGAAGAGCCACCACGCGTTTCCCACGATTGGCTATCCGTGACGAACACGCGGGTCTTGTTGTCGCTCACCTCTGCCGGAGCTGTAACCGATGTTGACGCGGGCTGTGACACCGCCGGCGCAACAACTGGCGTTGAATAGGACATCGAACTAGGTGCCGGCGCCGAAACCGCAACTACAGTGGCTTGCCTCGGCGCATTTGGCGTCGCTTGTGCCTGTGGGATTGGACGGCACGCTTCTGTGCCGAAAATCGATTCGCCTTGATAGGTGAATCCACCGGAATCCGCCAGGTTTCGGCACATCCACTTCGAGGGATCCGGGTTCTGTGCCGACGCCACACTGCAAGCCGCCAGCACCGCTAAGATTGCTATCCCTGTTCTCATTTCGTCCTCGAATTCGCTATTTTCTTGCTCGCCGGCGCAGGCTCAGCCGTCTGAGTACCAAAATGGAACAGGGTCAAGCGTCCCGCAATGGTACTTTTCCCAATTGGATAATAAACGCTAATGCAAAATTCGCTCCTACGGCTTCGCTCTCCTGACCGGCGGGGCACCCCTCCATTTGCCCGCGCGCATGTCCTTGAATTTCGGGGTGCGCCATCCTTCCCGAAGTACGGGAAGGGTGGGAGCTTTTGAATGCCTACCCCCCACTCTTCTCATCGTAGAACTAGTAATTATAAGGTAAATGTGCTAACGTGAGTCGGGGCACTTTTTAGCCTCGCTGAGGACGCGGCATGGAGATCGGGGCATCGCCAACGGGGGCACCGACGGCAGGACGAACGAGAAGCTCGCGCCAGCGTGCTAGTATCACGACCGCAAGACACAGCAACCACGCCGAAACAACTGCTCAGAACGCTCCCACCGAACGCATTTCTAATCGACAATGGCAGATATTAGAATTCAACGTAACTACAAGAAAACAAACAACGGCACCCCATTCTAATCGACACTTTTTTCGAGTTGTGAACGTCGCGAATCGCGACGTCCGCGCCGCCAGTCTCATTCATCCGATGCACTCGCGCGCAGGCCGCACAAAGGGACCAGTCGTCTCCAAGACCACGCGTGTTGCGCCTCAGCTTTTTCTATCCGGAACAGACCTTCATTCAGAAATTGCGCAACTCCCTGAATCCAAACGAGAAACTATTTTCTAATCGGTACAACAAACCACTTTTCACGAATCGCCACTCGCGAATCACCAATCACGCTTCTCCACTCACCAATCACGCCTTTCCACGCAACTTCCACACAATCTGCCGCATGATCCCCGTCCACATATCCGCATCCCGCGAAGGCAAATTCAGCCGCCGCACCAGCCGACGCACCCTCTCATCCGCGTCAGCCACTTTACGCAAGTCGAGAAACCCGCTCGCGGCCAGCGCTTCCGTCAACACCGCCGTAAATCGCTCGAGCTCCCCAGCCGTCGCCGGCAGCAG
Organism: uncultured Acidobacteriota bacterium; assembly: GCA_963740695.1. Lineage (GTDB taxonomy): Bacteria > Acidobacteriota > Terriglobia > Acidiferrales > UBA7541 > Palsa-295. Next base: position 322,479 of record CAVUFU010000007.1, on the reverse strand, counting down.
CTTCTCCGACGCCTTCTCAAACCGCCCCGCAAACCTCGCCGCGAATTGCGGCGCGCCTTTAGCCTTTCCGCCCGCGCCGCGAATCAGTTCATACAGACACACCGCCACTGCCTGCCCCAAATTCATGGAAATATTCTGCGCCGAAGTAGGAACGTGCAGCAGCCAGTGGCAATGGCTCAAATCTTCATTGGTCAACCCGAATTTCTCGGAGCCAAAAAGCAGCGCCACGCGATCCGACGCCACTTTCCCACGCGCAACTTTCTTGCGCGAAGCTTCCCGCCCACCAACCGCTCCGCGAGCCAGCATCTTGCGAATAATCTTCGCGCCATCCTCGAGCCGCCGCAGCGGATGGTGCAATTCCCGATGGCCCACGGCCGTGGTTCCGACGACCAGCCGGCAATCGCCAACCGCCTCCGCCACGCTATCGAATTCCTCAGCCTTCGCCAGCACCGGCGCCGCACCCACCGCCGAACGCGCCTCGCGATACGCCCTCTCGTACGGCGTCACCACGCGCAAATGCCCAAACCCAAAATTGCTCATCGCGCGCGCCGCCGCCCCAATATTCAAAGGATTGCGCGTAGACACCAAAACCACGCGCAAATTATCAAGCTCACCCAAAGCGCTCATGAGCGCCTATTCTACGGCACCCACGCAAAATATGAGCGCCAAGCAAGTACCGCGCATCGGCTTGCTCCGGGTTTTTGTAGCGGCGCACTTCAGTGCGCCATCCGTGTCGGGGCAATTTCGTTGACAGTGGAGCGACCACTTGAAAACGTGCCCACGCGCGTGCCGCCGACGACAACGGTTAGATGACGACAGATTCCCGGTATTCGCCGAACGCGCGGCGCAGGGCGTCGGAAATTTCGCCTACCGTGGCGAGGCATTCGACGGCGGCCAGGATCGCGGGCATCAGATTTTCGGCGCCGTGCGCGCGGCGCTCGATTTCGGCAAGCGCCGCGCTGGCACGCGTAGTATCGCGGCGCGCGCGCAGCGCCTGCAGCCGCGCCACCTGCGCGCGTTCGATTTCCGGATCAATCCGCAGCGTCGGAATCGTCCTTTCTTCCTCGGCCTGAAAACGATTCACTCCGACGATGACTTGCTCGCCGGAATCCACGGCTTGTTGGTATTCGTATGCGGATTTTTGAATTTCCTGCTGCACGTAGCCGGTCTCGACCGCGCGCAGCATCCCGCCCATCGCATCAATCTTCGCAATGTAGTCCCGAGCTCCGATTTCGATTTCGTTGGTCAATTTCTCGATGGCGTACGAGCCGGCCACCGGATCAATCGTGTTCACCACGCCGGTTTCCTGCGCAATGATCTGTTGCGTGCGCAGCGCAAGCAGCGCGGATTGTTCGGTGGGAAGCGCGAGAGCTTCGTCGAGCGCGTTGGCGTGCAAAGACTGGCACCCGCCCAGCACCGCCGCGAGCGACTGCAAAGCCACGCGCACCAGATTATTTTCCGGCTGCTGCGCGGTGAGCGAAGAGCCAGCGGTTTGCGCGTGGAAACGCAGCATCAAGGATTTCGCATCGCGCGCGTGAAAGCGATCGCGCATCGTGTGCGCCCACAGGCGCCGCGCGGCGCGGAATTTCGCGATCTGCATCAGCAGCTCGTTATGCGAATTGAAGAAAAACGAAAGCTGTGGCGCGAATTCATCCACCGCAAGACCGGCTGCCACGGCGGCTTCCACGTACGCGATGCCATTCGCAAGGGTGAACGCGACTTCCTGCACGTCGGTCGAGCCGGCCTCGCGAATGTGATAGCCGGAAATCGAAATCGCATTCCAATTGGGAATCTCGTGGCGGCACCACGCAAAAATATCGGTGACGATACGCATCGCGGGACGCAGCGGGTAAATATAGGTGCCACGCGCCATGTATTCCTTCAGGATGTCGTTCTGCACCGTGCCGGCGAGGCGTTTCAGATTCGCGCCCTGCTGCTTCGCCACCGCGACGTACAGCGCCAGCAGAATCGCGGCGGTCGCGTTGATGGTCATCGAAGTGGAGACGCTTTCGAGCGGGATGCCGTCGAAAAGCGTTTGCATGTCTTCGAGTGAATCAATCGCGACGCCGACTTTGCCGACTTCGCCCTGCGCGAGCGCATGATCCGAGTCCATTCCAATTTGCGTCGGCAAATCGAACGCGACAGAAAGTCCTTTCACGCCCTGCGCGAGCAAATAGCGATAACGCTGGTTCGATTCGATGGCGCTGCCGAAGCCGGCATACTGGCGCGTGGTCCACAGGCGGCCGCGATACATGGTGGGATACACGCCGCGAGTGAAAGGGAACTCGCCGGGATAGCCAAGGTCGCGTTCGAAGTCCCAGTCCTGCAAGTCATCAGAAGTGATAACGGCTTCCATCGGCAGCCCGGAAGGCGATGCGGCCTTGCGCTCACGTTGGGACGTAGATTTATGCAGGGCTTCACGCATGGGGAGCCAAAAGGCGAAAATAGAAAAGAGAAAAGTGAAAATGGCCCGGCGTGTCAGCGTCGCCATTTCCGAGAGTATGGAGCAGCGTTGGCCTGGAACCTGAAACAGTCAATGCGACTCCCGCGCTTGTGCCGCGATTTTTCATTTTCACTTTTCCAATTTCCATTTTCTGGTTCACCGGACGCGGCGTGCTCGGCGAAAAGATGTGAACGCAAAGACCAGCATCGTGATGGCATACACGATCGTGAAACCGAGCAGCCACGCTGCCGGACGGCTATGCCAGAGGCGCCATGCGATGCTCGCAAAGTAGAGGGCGAAGAGCGCGAAAACCGCGCCAGTGGCTTCGTGAAAAAGCTGGCGCGCGGCGCGCCACACGACGCGCAGCGTCACTTTCGCCGAATTCCAGAGCGTCGAATAGAAGCCAACCGCCACGCCATAATTCTAGTACACATTGCGCCCGGCTGCCGCGGGATTGGCGGCCGGCGGCGTCACGCGCAACCGAATAGGGCAGGTAACTGGAGGGGTTCCCAGTGCGCACCAGGGTCTTGTTTCGGGCTGGCGAGCGACTTAAGATTGGTATAGAAAGGGTTTTCATAGGAGGTGATGCCCTTGCAACTCGACGATCGCATGAAGCAATTGCTGCGAGAGCTGGGACACGCCATCAATGACACTGTGTCTGATTCCGACCGGATCGCCGAAGCGATTTCGGGGGTGCGTTCCGCGGGCTTCGACATCGTGCTGAAGCTGGACGCCACCATCGGCCTGGCGCGGCGCTCCGCGCAAGACGCCAAAATGACGACGCAAGACCGCCGTTTCCTGGAATCCCTACACATTCGCGTGGACGACGAAATCATGGATGAAGAGACTATCGAGCCGCGCGTGGAAATCACCGCGCAAGACATCAAATTCCTGAAGTCCCTGAAGATTTCCTTCGATGAAGAACTATAAAATTTTCGCTGCAGCAATTCTGTGCGCCTTAGTGACGATGCTGGCGCCCTCGCCTGTTCGCGCGCAGATTACGGGCGATTCCTCTGCGCCCGCTGTCGTGGTGAAGCAAACCCCGGTAAAGGCGCAGTGGCTGAAGGCGGAAGTGATTCACGCGGATCAGCAGACGATCATTGTTCGCGAAGCCGACAACGAGATGAAGATTCACACGTTTACCTACTCGGAGAAAGCCAAGTACAAGATCAGCAAGGTGCTGGACGCGGGCGGCTATCAGACCGGCGATCACGTGAAGATCCGCTGGATTCCCGGCAGTGCCGAAGCATTGGACATCAAAGGCCGACCTTCTCCCGCAATTTGATTTCGGCAAGGCCGGCGCTCCGCCGGCAGCGCACCACAATGAAATGATTCGCCCTCCCGCCGTTTCCGGCCGCTTTTATCCATCGGACGCGAAGGAATTAGCACGCTTGGTAAACGAATACGCGCCCGCTGGCTCCGCTGCGAAAATCGTGGCGCGCGGCTGCGTGGTGCCGCACGCGGGATGGATGTATTCGGGACATGTGGCCGGCGCTGTATATGCTGCCCTCGAAATTCCAGCGCGCTGCATTCTGCTGGGGCCGCGGCATTTCCCGCGGGGCGAAGCGATGGCGATTTTATCGGAAGGAAGCTGGCGGACGCCGTTGGGTGAAGCGCGAATTGACCTTGAGTTGGCCGCGGAATTGATGCACGCGTGTCCGCGTTTGCGGGAAGACGCCGTGGCGCACCAACGGGAACATTCGCTCGAGGTGCAGATTCCATTCTTGCAGCAACTCGCGCCGGATTTTCAATTTGTGCCGGTGGTGCTGGCCGCGGATCGATATCCGGTACTGGAAGAATTAGGGCACGCGGTGGCGAAAGTGGTGTCCGCTCACGCGGAACGTGTGTTGGTGATTGCCAGCACGGACATGAATCATTACGAGAGCGACGCGGTTACACGCGCGAAAGACGAGCGCGCGATTGCGCGGATTTTGGCGCTTGATCCGCGAGGACTGTACGATACAGTTCGCGGCGAGGGAATCACCATGTGCGGCTACGCGGCGACGGCGGCCATGCTGGTGGCCATGCGCGACTTGGGCGCGAAGGACGCGGAACTCGTGCGTTACGCGACTTCCGGAGACGTGACTGGAGAACGCGAAGAAGTTGTGGGATACGCGGGGTTGGTCGTTCGTTGAGCTTGCTGCTTCGCCGAGAAATCAAACCAAGGTCAAAAGAATTAACACAGAGGTCACAGAGAAAAGGTTGAGGGCACGGAGATTGCGTGCCGGGGCTCAGGTCTCCTTGTTCGCCTGCCAGGATCCCGGCCGCCTGGCAGCGGCGAGCATCAGGCCAATCGCAGCGTGCGGCTCGGCCTGCTCCGATCGTTCGTTACTCGACGTTGATCGAAAGATTCAGCGTCGGGCTCGGTGTAACGCCCGCGCCGCTGAACGTAATCACCACATTCTGATCCACACCGACCGGCGTTCCGGGATTCGTGGGGCCGCTTCCGCCGCCGCCCCCTCCGCATGAGGCGATCGCAGCAGATGACGCAATCGCGAGAATCGCGCACGCCATGCTCCAGCGGTTCCGGCTGACGACTCCCCTGCGAGCCGACAAAATCAGCGCGCACAGCGTGCAGGCCAGCGCGAGAATTCCGCCGAAGCTCCACCAATCGAACCTCGCGTGACGCGGCACGAATTGCGGCAGTCCACCCGAGGCCGCGGTCGTCTGAAACATGATCATGACTTGCGCGCTCGTAGTGGTGCTGCTGAGAACCACGGAAGACGCGCTGAAGCTGCAGGTGGTTTCCAACGGCATTCCCGCACACAGCGGCGGCGAAAGCGGAATCGTCCCGCTATAGCCATTCATGCCGGTGAACGTAATCATCGTGGATCCGGTGGCGCCCGGCGCGCTGATCGGAACCGAAGTGGGACTGGCAGTCACCGTGACCGTGGGTGCCCCGGTCACGACTTCCGCAGTCGACGCGGTCGAGGTTGAATAGTTTGAGTCGCCGCTATAGGTGGCCACCACGAGCTGCGTTCCTGCGGGGATCGCGGTGGTGACGAGCTGCGCTTGTCCGCTTGCGACGGTTACGGCACTGCCGATCGGATTCTGGCTGCCTTGAGCGCTGACGGCGGAAAAAAACTGCACTGTTCCGGTCGGAGCGGGGCCGCCCGCTTTGGCAGGAGCAACCTGCGCGGTGAGGGTCACGCTGGTGCCCTGCGATATTGCCGCGTTCGAGGTGGCGACCGAAGTTGTCGAGCCGAGCAGATTCACAGTTTCTGGAATATTGGCGAAGGAATTGCCGTAGTTCGTATCACCAGCATAGGTGGCGACGATGTTCAGATTCCCGGCGGGCAGCGTCGAACTTGTAACTTGGGCCTGTCCATTGACCAGCGTGGCGCTGCCGATGCTCGTGCAGTTCGCGCAGGTGATCCAGAATTGAACGGCTCCAGTCATGGCCGGGCCGCCGGTCTGTTGCGGAGTGATGACAGCGGTGAAAGTAACGCTGGCTCCATGCTGAATGGTAGGACTGGAGGACGTCAATGACATGCTGGTGGGAATCACCACATCCACGATCACCGGATTCGAGGTTGCGGATGCCTGATAGTTCGGATCGCCGAGATATTGCGCGGTGATGGTGTTGTTGCCAACGTGCAGCGCGTTTGAGGAGAGGTCCGCTACCACCTCGGCGGTTCCGGAAGTGCTCGTGGTCGGCGAATAGGTGATTTGACCGCTGAGTTTCGCAGAACCATCGAAGAATTGCAGGCTGACTGCCGGATAATCGGCGAGCGGCGCGTTCGCTGGAAGAAACGCTTGCGTGGTGATGGTGGCGGTGAGAACGGGATAGCCGCCAACTGGAATGGTGTTGAGGCCGGAAGTCAGCGTGACTGAAGTGAGCGCTTGAGTAACGGTTACGACGTCCGGTGCGGCGGAGTTGCTGCTGGCGTTGTAGCTCTTGTCCCCGCTGTAAGACGCGACGATGGTGTGTTGCCCGCCCATCAGAAAGATCGGCTGATCCTCCGTATACCCTTCGGCATTCAGCGCGAATGTCCCGCCATCGAGCGGGCCAGTGACTCCGTTGAGAGTATCCGTAAGCGTGACGGTTCCGGTGGGACAGCCGTATATCTGATTGCCGCTGGGCGCGCAGAGGCTCCCGCTGGAATTCGTCACGTTACTGCGAAGGATGTAGGGGGTGCCGTAGGGAAAGTTTGTGGCGTTGGTGCTGACGGTCTGTCCGGTGGTTGGGTTGAAGGTGATGATCGCGGCTTGAGTTTTGCTCGATTCGGGATTCACCGTCACCGTAAATGGCGATGAATCGCTGGGGGCAAATGTGGAGTCACCTGAATAGTGCGCCGTGACGGTGTAGCCCACGCCTCCGGGCAAAAACGTGGTTGAAGCGCCGGCTGGCAACGATCCGGTGCTCAGGTTGAAGAGCTGTTGCGCGCCTTGCTGGTCGCTCACGCTGGGCCCTGTGTTGGCGATCAGTGAAATGGTACCGGTCGGAGTTCCCGAGCCCGATTGCGGCAGCACGGTGGCGGCGACGGGCATGGCTTGACCGTGCGTGATCGTGGCCGGCGGGCCGAGGGTGAATGAACCAAACTTCGTTGCACTGAATTTACCGGCGTAAGTGCTCCACTGATTCACCAGATTCGTTACGTTGACGCTGCCGAGGCCGGTGGCCAGATCGTACCCGGCGCCGGTGCTGTAGCCGGTGAGCACGCCGTATTGGTCGCCGCTGGTGGAAGTTTTGCAGTTGGGGCTGCCCGTGACGCAGGGCATCGCGATCGTCGACCCGGAAGGGACATCGTAAAAAATGCAATTGTTTGTGCCAGTCGTCGGCACCGAACTCGAATTGCAGCTGTTCGAAGAGGTTGCCGCCATCTTGTAGAAAACGTAATTGGCGTTGCCCTGGCGCTCGCCCGTTTTCTGATTGATCAGCGCCATGATGCCGGCGAATGCGGGTGTGGCAACCGAAGTACCGCCATAGCCGAGGAATTCGCCGGTGGTGAGTCCACATGGACCGCGCACATCAGACTGGCAGATGATGTAAAAACTGTTGTTGAAGTCATTGCTGGCGAACAAGGAGACGTCCGGGACGTCGCGTCTGTTATCGGGGGGCACGCCCGGAGCAGATTGCCAGATTGGCTTGGAGTACCCGCCCGAGCAGGAAGACTGCAGACTGCCATTTGAAGTGGTGCAATTGCTCGCGCCGCCGCTGCCGCCTTCGACGCCTAGAAATCCCTGCTGAAACATGGGGTTGTTGCAGGTTTCCTCGGCGGAGGATGTGTGGGTGTAGGGGAAGAGCTCGGAGTTGGTGCAAGTATCGTTCCAGGTCATTTCCGGGATGTAACCTTTGGCGTTGGCCTGATTCGCGTTGTTCGTGAGACTCCAGTAAGTCGCGGTGGTGGTTAGATCGTTGAAATCCGTGCCGCCGACCGCGACGTTATAGGGAGTCGAACCGAAGCCGTTGACGGCTAGTCCGAATTCCGCGGCCGTCGCGCCGCGATCGCAAACCGCGGAGCCCTGATCCCCGGACGAAACCAGGACGGTGATGCCTTGCGCGGACGCCTGTTGCCAGAGAGCATTGTAGTAAGCATTCCCCGTCGTGCCGATCCCGAGTTCGCAGATGCCGTAGCTTTCGCTCATTACCGGCGCGAGGTTATTGTCCACGATGAATTCGGCCGAAAGATCCACGCCGAGCGTGGTTTCCGTGGACTCAGAAATAACGAAATCAATCGTCGCGCCCTTGGCGACGGCGCTGGACCACTGTGTGTCAATGTCCGCCTCGGGCTCATCGCTCTGGAAACCTGGGTCGGGCCCATTGCGGATGATGTTCAGCGTACCCTTGGGCGTCGCGACGCCGAACATATTCCAGAAAGAAGTCCAGTCATTCGGATTGATGTCGGTCTCGCCGACAATCGCAATCGTCTGGCCGGTGCCATCTATTGGAGTGGCTGCATTCCACAGCGGTGAAATGTCGTAGATGGTGGCGAGGTCGAAGGGGCCCAGTCCTTCGCAGGGACCTCCCAGAATGCCGCAACCAGAGCCGGACGTGAACTGCGCGATCGGCAGCCGTTCCGCCGGCACGATCTTTCCCGATTGCTTATCTTTCTGAAATACTCCGGCGAAGTGGTTCATGGCCGTTGCTGGAAAATTGTGCAGCGACCTTACGCCTGCGACGACGGGCGTGAGCGCGGTGGGTATTTGCGGATCGCTGGAATTGGCCCAGTGGTTTTCGATGCCATTGGCGCCGGGGACTGCGTATTGGTGAATGGCGGTGTGGAACGCCTCTTGCACCTGGCCCGCGGTGCCGGAGAATTCGATTACGGTGCGGCCGTTCGAAACGCGCGTAACCAGGAAGCCGTGCGATTGCAGCCACGCGCTGATGGTTTGAATGTCCTGGTCGGCAGGTCCGAATTGTTGGCCGAATTGCTGCGGCGTGAGCCACTGGTGATAGTTGGAGGAAGTCGCGTCCTGCTGCTGCGCTAGCAATCGCTGCAGCGCGGCTTCCTGCTGCGGACTGCGCTGCAACACGAGCAGCACGCGATTCATTGCCAGGCTCGCGGGAGCGGGGCCGCGATCGTACTGCGCCTCGGCCAGGTAATAGGTGTTGCCGCGCAGGACGGTGAGTTGCGATTCGTCGATGGGCTGCGTTATGCGCGCTGCATTGGCTGCGGTTTGCGCGAGGGATGGTAGCGGCAGCAGCGAAAGAAAGGCAAAAAACAGAGAAATTCGCAAGAATCGTGCGGGTTGGGAGCGCATGGTTCTCTTCACCTTGAGTGTCGTTTTAGGACTCGGGGACGCGGGGGAGAATAGACGCAGTTACACGATGTGTCAAGTTGCACTTGTGGACAGGATTGCGAGGATGGGGACGGGACGGGCAGCCGAAATCCGGAGCTCCTGCTGCGGAACGCGGTTGCTTGCTTGGCGCTAGTGGCCGGAGCGAATGTGTCCAGCGAGGGTGCGCGCGCGCTGGCGCGCGATGTCCAGGAGTTTATCGTCGCCTGCGAGTTGGTCGAGGATGGGGAGCAGGCGCTCCGGCTCGGGAATCTGCTTGTTGTTCAGGTCGCTCTCGATTTGCAGCAGCACGTCGTTGACGCCCAGGCGGTCGTAGCGCATGGTGCGGGCCAAATCGGAAATATCCGCGGTTTGCCGCGCAAGTCCCTCGAATATGTTCACCAGTTGTGATGCGGATTCGTCGAGCGTGTAGTTGAATTTCGTTTCGTGCTTCTCCGCGCCGTTCTCGTACTCGAAAGTCTTTTCGCCGAGGTTGGCGAGGCGGCGGTGCACGTCCAGATCCACGCCCTGAAAATCGTGCAGCTTGGCCGCGAGCGAAAAAATCCGCTCGGCGAGCGGCGCACCGATTGCAAAGGGTTGCGGATTGGCGTCTTCGTCGAGCTGGCGAATGTCGTATGTTCCGGAGCCGCTCTCGTTGATCTTGATCTCGACAAACTCGGGATAACTGGTCTTGAAGATTTTGCGATAGGTGATTTCGGCTCCGCCGGTGGGCGCGGCCGAAGAAGCGGCGGATGGCAGGGCTGATTTCGCGGGCGTCGCGGCCTGACTTGTGGATTGCGTTGCTAAGAAAATTGCAAGCAACGACAGTACGAGGCTGGGGATGGCGCGGGCACGGGCGTTGCGAAGTTGTGATACCCGGAGCATCACAGTCCAGAGATGCGCGCAGCCCGCGTTTGGTTTCGCGATGGGTCTTTCGTGCGGCGAACGGCTACTGCGCCGGAAGAATTTGCCAGGGCGCTGCGAGTAGCGGCGGGCCGGATGTTCATTGCCAGCGCCATGCGCTCTTGCGCGCGGAAAAGATGCGCGTGGCACAGCGCCACCGCCAGCGCATCCGCCGCATCGGGAGGTTCGGGATATTCCGTCAGCCCTAGCGCGGAGCTGACCATCTGTTGCATCTGCTGCTTGGACGCGGCGCCGTAGCCCGCGATGCTGGACTTCACTTCGCGCGGCGAATAGCTGTGCGCGGGAATCGAAGCTTGCGCCGCGGCGAGCAGGATCACGCCGCGAACTTCCGCGAGGCGCAGCGCGGTGCCCATGTTCAGCGCGGTGAAGACGGATTCCACGGCGATGGCATCCGGAGCAAATTCCTCCACCAATTGCGAGATCACATCGTGAATCTCACGCAGGCGTACGCCGAAGGTGGCGCGCGCGGGGAATTTCAACGCGCCAAAACGCAGCAACCGCGGAGCGGAACCGAGAAATTCGACCACACCGTAGCCCGTTGCGCCTGCCGCCGCCGGATCCACGCCCAGCACGCACAGGCGGCTGCACGTTGCGCTCGAATTGGAGTTCTGCGCCATCGACCGGCACAAGTGTACGTGCGGGTTGGAGCCGAGGGTAGCATTTTTTCGAGGTGGCGATGCGCGGTGAGAAACCTGTTCACCGCAGAGACGCAGAGAACGCAGAGAAAACCACAGCGCGATTGATGGGAGGAGAATCTGGGAGTGCCGCTTGCCGCCGCTTTCTCTTCGGCGAAGCTTGCTTCGCCGTCTTTGGTGCGGCACGCTGTGCGAAAGGAGCAAGGCAGGCGAGGCAAGCCTCGCCTAAAAACAAGCGGCGGCAAGCCGCCGCACTCCAAGACAAGGCTAGCTCGCGACGGCGGCTTGCATTTCCTTTTCGTCGATGTCGAAGTTGGCGTAGACGTGCTGCACGTCGTCGTGGTCTTCCAGGGTTTCAACCATGCGCATCATCTGCTGCGCCTGTTGTCCGCTCAACTTCACGTAATTCTGCGGAACGAACCCGATTTCGGCGGTCGAGGGAGTGACGCCGGCGGCGAGCAGCGCTTCGCGCACTTTTTCGAATGCTTCGGGAGGCGTGGTGACTTCCCAGGCCGAGCCATCGTCGCGCAGGTCTTCGGCGCCGGCATCCAGCACGACGCTCATCATCTTTTCTTCGTCGGCGGCTTCCTTGGGGACGATGATGTCGCCCTTGCGATGAAACATCCAGCCGACCGCGCCGTTTTCGGCCATGTTGCCGCCGTTTTTCGAGAACATGTGGCGAATTTCGCTGACGATGCGGTTGCGGTTGTTGGTGACGACTTGCACCAGCACGCCCACGCCGCCGGGCCCATAGCCCTCGAAGGTCACTTCATCGAGCGTCTCGCCCTCGAGTGTGCCGGTGCCGCGCTGGATGGCGCGTTCGATGTTGTCGTTGGGCATGTTTTCGCTTTTCGCCGAAAGAATGGCGGTGCGCAGGCGCGGGTTAGTGACTGGGTCGGCGCCGCCGGTGCGCGCCGCTATCGTCAACTCACGGATGATCTTAGTGAAAATTTTGCCACGCTTGGCGTCCGTAGCCGCCTTCTTGTGCTTGATCGTGGCCCATTTTGAGTGTCCAGACATAGGCGAACCTTTTAAGGGAAAGTGTGGCAGGAGCAGCGATATAGCTCTTGCCGCGACAGTGTAGCAGCAGCGTAACATTCAGGCAAGAGAACGAGGAGAACTGGGGCTTAGTGAGGCTCCGCTGCGAGATATTTGACCAGGAGTACTTCGTTCCCTTTCTCGCTGTAGATCAGCTCGTCCACCAACTTTCGGGCTAGCAGCACGCCGTAACCGCCCGGGCGCAGTCCCTTGGCGTCGCGCAGAGTGACGTGACGAATGGGATCGTCATCGGGGTTAGCGATCGCGGCGTGTTCGATCTCATCAAGCGAAAAGCCTTCCCCCGGGTCCTTCACGCGGCACATCACCATATGGCGCGCGCGCACGTACGAAATTTCCACCCACTGGTCCGGTTGGAACCGGCCGCCATATTCCATCGCATTCATCAGGATTTCACGAAAGGCCGTCGCCACGGCGTTGCCTTCCTCTTCGGGCAAGTCGGCGATTTCGTGGAGAAATTGGATTAACCGGTCGGCAGTCTTCAAGTCGCAGCGCGCCAGCAGACGTATCCACTCCGCTGTCGCGGATACGACCTCGATTCCGTCGTCCCAGCACGGCCCTTCGATCGCGTTTTGCACCATGTCTGCGAGGGCAGAGAGCGAGAACGGACGGGAAAAGTAACTGAAGGCGCGCTCGCGCATCGAGTCAATGACGTAAGAAGGCGCGCTTTCATCGGTCAAAATTATGAGGCGGGTGTGCGGCCGCACCAGCCGAATTTTGCGCAGGAGTTCGATATCGTCCTTGCCGGAGGTTTTGTCGCTGGTGAGAATCAGATCAAACGGCGAAGCTTTGGCCAGCGCGAGGGCCGCTTGATTGTCCGCAGCATGCTGGACGCTCCACACCTTGGGATCGAGTATGTTGTGAATCAGAGCGCGGACTTCAGGGTCAGCGTCAATGAAGAGGGCCTTTTTCAGTGGGAAAGGCCTTGGTGCGGGGTGTGCAGAGGAACTCATAAGTCCGCCAAAATTCTGTTCGAACAGATTTGCTGGATACGTTGCTCCCATTGATGGGTCATAGTCAAGCGCCGTTCCAACGGCGACGCGACGGCTGCTTTCGTGCTGGCGGCACGAGTACTGGTTCGTTCGGTTTGGCGACGCACGCGTCCCGGAATCGAGCAGCGGTTCGTTTGCCGCCGGCGGGAGCCCTGCGGCTAAAGCCTTGCGTGAACAGCCAGTTCTGGCGCCGCGCGGAACGGCACGGAACGTGCTCCGGGCCAGGGAGTAGACCGTCTACGCCTGGGGAGTAGACAAGCTACACCCGAGGGGAAAATGAAACAGCGCTATCAGAATCGCGTCGAACTGCTGCAAGGAACGCTGGATCTTTTGATTTTGCAGACCTTGCGCTGGGGAGCGCAGCACGGCTACGGCATTGCCCTCGCGATCCGCGCGAACTCGGGCGAAGTTCTGCAAGTGGATACCGGCTCGCTCTATCCCGCGCTGCATCGCCTGGAACGCCAGAAATTAATTGTGGCGGAGTGGAAACTTTCAGAGAACAACCAGCGCGTGCGCGTCTACCGGCTGAGCGCGGCGGGCAAGAAGAAATTGGCGGCGGAGCGGTCGCGCTGGGCGCAGATGTCGCAAGCGATTGCAGGAGTTCTGGAGCCTGCCGCCGGGGAGAGCGAGGCATGAAATTTCCGTGGAGCGATCGCGAACAGCGCAAGGAAGCTCTCGCCGAAGAAATCGCCAGCCATTTGAAAATGGCCGCAAGCGACCGCGAAGCGCGCGGTGAATCTCCTGCGCAGGCCGGCGAATCGGCGCGCCGCGAGCTCGGCAACCCAGGCGTGATTCAAGATGTGACGCACGACGAGTGGGGATGGACCTGGCTTGAGACTCTGCTGCAAGACTTGCGTTACGGCGCGCGCACTTTGCGGAAAAATCCCGGGTTCACCATAGTTGCGGTGCTCACTCTGGCGCTGGGCATCGGCGCGAATACTGCAATATTCAGCCTGGTGAACGGAGTGCTGCTGCAGCCGCTGCCGTATCCGCATCCCGATCGACTGGTGGGATTCACGCAGTACTTTCCGAAAGGTCCGCTGGTGTTTATGCGCGAGCAAAGCCGCACGATGGACCTGGCGGGATTTTCGGACAACAAAGAATTCAACCTGACCGGGTCAGGCGATCCCGTGCGCCTGATGGGAAACGCGGTCTCGGCCGATTTCTTTTCCGTTCTCGGCGAACAAGCCGCCATGGGCAGGACCTTTCAGAAGGGCGAGGATCAACCTGGCAAGGATAACGAAGTCATCTTGAGCAGGGCGCTCTGGGAGCGGCGGTTTCAATCGGATCCGAATATCGTGGGGCGGTGGATCACGCTCGAGGGAGTGGACCGCCAGATCGTCGGCGTGATGCCGGCGGATTTTCAGTTTGTGTCGCCGAAGACGGAATTGTGGGTGCCGCTGCATTTGGATTCCGGGAACATCGGAGATTATTGGGGCGATAGTTACATGGCGCTGATCGGGCGGCTGCGTCCGGGCGCCACATTGGAGCAGGCTCGCGCTGAATTGAAAACGCTGCGGCCGCGCGTTCTGGCGGCTTACGCGTGGAGGATGCCGGATGATTCCTTCGTCGACGCGTCTGTGGTCTCGCTGGAAGAAACCATCGTCGGTGACGCGCGCGGGAAACTGCTGATTTTGCTTGGCGCGGTGGGCCTGTTGCTGCTGATCGCGTGCGCGAATGTGGCCAACCTGCTGCTGGCGCGCGCTACCACGCGAGAAAAAGAAGTTGCTGTGCGCGTGGCGTTGGGCGCGGGCCGCTGGCGAATCTTGCGGCAATTAATCACCGAAAGCGTCTTGCTCTCAGTGCTGGGGGCCGCGCTGGGATTGGGCTTCGCGGTCTACGGACTTTCCATCATGAAAACGACTTTGCCGGCGGACACGCCCCGGCTCGTGGATGTCGGGTTGAATGGCCGCGTACTAATATTTACCGCCGTCCTCGCAATTCTCACCGGCATCGTTTTCGGATTGGTTCCCGCGCTCGGTGCTTCGCGCGTAGACATGACGGAAACGCTGAAGTCGGGCGGGCAACGCAGCGCGACGCGGGGGAATCATCGCGCGAGCCGGCTGCTCGTCATCGGCGAAGTGGCAATTTCGATGATTCTGGTGGTTGCAGCGGGACTCCTGGTGAAGAGCTTGTGGATTTTGTCTGGGACGAGCCCTGGTTTCCATTCCGAGCACATCGTTACGGCCCGGATCACTCCGAACGAATCGTTTTGCGAAGTTCCGGGACGTTGCCTGGCTTTCTACAACGAATTGCTCGAGCGCACTCGCGCGCTGCCTGGAGTTCAGGCAGTGGCAGCGGTGAACGGATTGCCGTTGGGCGCCGGCGCGGAAATATTTCCGGGCGCGGTGGAAGCGCACCCGACGCCCGCGGGCGCGCACGTCCCGATGTTTTGGGAAAAAATAATCACGCCGGACTACTTCCACATTATGAATATTCCAGTGCTGCGCGGGCGTTCATTCACCGAATCGGACACCGGTCCCGACGCGCAAGCCGTAGTGATCGTAAGCAAGACTACCGCCGAGCGATTCTGGCCGGGAAAAGACGCTGTGGGCGAACACATCAAGCCGAAGTGGGAAAATGAATGGCGGACGGTCGTCGGCGTGGTGGGCGATGTGCGCGAATTCGATATCAAAACCGACTCCGCGAGTTGGATTGACGGCGTGATTTACACGCCTTACGGTCCGCATGCGATTCGCGGCAGCGGCGCGGCCGCACCGCCGTCGGACATGACGCTGGTGATCGGAACGTCGGGAGATCAGGTACAGATCGCCGGCGAATTGAAGAACGTCGTCGCGGGGCTGAACAACGAGGTGCCGGTGAGCCAGGTAAGTACGATGAAAAGCTGGGTGTCGGAGGCGATGGCCGAGCCGCGTTCCATTTCCGGGTTGTTTGCCGTGTTTGCAGCGCTCGCGCTTTTGCTAGGCTCGGTGGGCATTTACGGCGTCGTGTCCTATTCCGTGGCGCAGCGCACCCGGGAAATCGGCATTCGCATGGCGCTGGGCGCGCGGAGGCAGGAAGTGCTGCTGCTCGTAGTCGGGCAGGGCGTGAAGCTGGCGCTGGCGGGCGTGGCGATCGGCATCGTGGGCGGACTGATGCTTACGCGCTTGATGAGCGGATTGTTATACGGAGTGCATGCGACCGATCCGGTGACGTACGGCGCCGTGGCGGTGTTGTTGCTGCTGGTGGCGCTCGCGGCTTGTTTTATCCCGGCGCGGCGGGCGATGCACGTGGATCCCATCGTGGCGTTGCGCTACGAATAACGATGGGAAGTTCGGAGCCGGCCGTGGGGCTGCGCATTTTTCCGAAGTCCATCGCAGCGCGAAAAATGTTACTGTGACTCGGTCGCGGTGTTTCCGCGCCGGGTTGCATGCCCACTTCGCTCACAACCGTGCTGGAATTTACGCTGCTGGCGATTACCTCCGTGTTTTTTCTGGTGGATCCGTTCGCGGTGATTCCGATGTTTCTGGCCGTCACCGCGAATTCGCCGAAAGATGAACGGCGCCGGCAACACTGACTGCCGCGCTCGTTATCGATTCTGGCGTCGCATTTCACTGAGCCGACGTAGTTCGTAGGCCCATTTGTCCCGTTTCTGTGCGATTGCCCAATCTTCTGCGGTCTTTCCATCCGAGTCTCTAGCGTTGCAGTCGACGCCGTGCGCCACCAGAAAACGGGCAATGCTTTGGATGACCGGATCGTCTGCGTCGTAATTGGTCAGAAACATCAGCGCCGTACGGCCTCCCTGGTCTTTGAGTGTCGGGTCTGCACCGTGATTAAGCAGCGCCGGCACACAGTGGATTCCGTTGTGGCTCAACGCGACGAGAAGCGGCGTCTTGCCGTATTGATTCTTCACGTTCAGATCGGCGCCCGCTTCTATAAGAACGTCACAAATCTGGCCGCGATCGGCGCTCGCAGCCGCATCGAGTGCCGTGCCGCCCGCCAGTAGCCCGTTGAAATCTCCTGGCTGTCGCCCGTTTACGTGTGCGCCCATGGAAAGCAATGCTTTCGTTCCTTCCAGGTCGCCGACATTGTCCCACGCGGCCTCAGCTAGGGCGGTCATCCCACGCGCATCCGGCTTACTTGGGTCAGCTCCCATCCGGACGAGAAAGCGGGCCAGACCGATGTGGTGATGGTTCATGGCGGCTCGGAAAAGTTGTTGCTTGCGGAAGGCTGCCGAAAGAGTGAGGGTTCCAAGAGCAGCAACAAGGATTGTGCCCGCAGCGAGCGTCGCCGTCCGCGCGTCCGTTGGACTTGGTGATGTAGTCCATTGGAAACCGAACGCAGCCAGGGAGAAGAGGAGCCACAAGAACAGAAATGCGACGGTCACGAACGGATCAAGCCAGAAGATGCTCAGCACCGCGACGAACGGAAGCCCGCATAGCACCCACAAAACTTGATGGTTCTTGCGTAACTTGGTCCGTTCCCAGAAAAAGAAGACCGGCACAGGGGAAGAAAGCGCGGTTGGGATCGTCCAAAAAGGGAAGAAAGCGTCACCCGCCTTGGCCATCGCAGTACCGCAGATCGCAAAGGAAAGCAGGCAGCTTTGCCACACGAGAATTTTTCTTTCGCCGGCGACAAAAATCGCCACCAATGGAATCACGAAAATCGCGTAGACGGCGGCGATGACGATCCCGCCCGTAACCATGGTGATATATGCGAAAACCGCGCCAAGCAGGATCGACACGGGAAGCGCAATCTTGTCTTTCGTCGAGAATGTCATTGAAGATCCGTGGCCTAGCCGGGAAGACAACTCCAGTGTAGGGCATCCGTCGATCAAAATCCCGACTCCGGCGTCCTTTGTAATTACTGAATGGACATGTTCGGTTGTCGGCGACGCCGCTGCGGCAAACTGCCTCGCGCCAGGCATAGCTTCATTTCAGGATTGCGGAAGGTAGATGTGAAGGGCGCGCCGAGCGTGTTATTTTCATAACAGTCGCCTGCTGATGCTCGTTTGCGGTGCGAAGGTTGAAGTCGCAAGAAGCGGTGGTAATCTACCGAACTACATAGAGAGCGACACGAGGTTCCGTTCACTCACGACTAATGCCGACAACGATTACTACGGTGCTCGAATTTGCGCTGCTGGCGATTACCTCCGTGTTTTTTCTGGTGGATCCCTTCGCGGTGATTCCGATGTTTCTGGCCGTCACCGCGAATTCGCCGAAAGATGAACGCCGAGCGGTGGCGCGGCGCTCAGCGCTAACTTGCGCGATCGTGTTGTGTTCATTTGCGCTGGCGGGCAGCTTGATATTCAAAATGTTCGGCATCACGCTTCCCGCGTTCAAAATTGCCGGCGGAATTATTCTGATGGGCATCGGGCTGGATATGCTGCAGGCCAAGCAGTCTGGAACGAAAGCGACAGCCGAAGAGCAGCAGGAAGGCGCGGAGAAATCCGACGCCAGCATTATTCCGCTCGGAATGCCGATGCTGGCCGGTCCTGGCGCGATTTCGACGGTGATGGTGCTGGTGGGCGAATCGCATTCGATCTGGCAGCACGCAATTATCTACGCGACGATCTTGGTCACCGCGTTTGTGTCCTACCTGGTGTTGGCGGGAGCCGATGGCGTGCGCAAATACCTGGGTGAAACGGGAATTCGCATCTTGATGCGGCTGATGGGATTGCTGCTGGTGGCGCTCGCGGTTCAGTTCATCGCCAACGGCCTGACGGATTTTGGATTGCTCAAGCAAATCACGCCGCCGTAAAGACCGCGCACGACGCCCAGGTGGTTGCGGTTAGTATTCGTCTTCTTCGATTTGCTTCAGGCGCGTCATTTTCAGAGTGGTGCGAAAATCGCGCGAACGGGCTTCGGCGAGGATGGCGCGGCGCGTTTGGGGCGGCAATTCTGAAGGGCCAATGACGCCGGCCATGTCGCGCGGAAAATGTTTGATGAAAATGGACGCGAGGTGCGCCGTGGCATACGCGATGGGGGTGGAAATCAATCCGCGCTGGCGAATCTGACGCAGCGTGGGAAAGCTCGCGTCGTAACGCACCAGCAACGGCTGGTCGTCCTTCAGTCCTTGCACCAGCACCGCGGCGGCGAAACGCGCGTTTTCCAGCACGCCGCGGCGAATCAAGCCCGCAACACCTTTGGGCGTGGGCGTCTTCGGGAATCTTTTGCGCACGATTCCTTGTGAACGATTCAAGCGGCCCTGGCGGTACCAGCGATAGAGGCGATCGAAATCGTTTCCGCCGATTTTGGCGTCCATGTCGCGCATCGGCACGACGTAAGGGAGCATGCAGACTTCGTCTTGCGCCGCGAGGTACACGGTCGTCTCACCGATGGGAGGCGGAAAGCGGAATTTCTCGCGGTCGGCAAAACGTTTTGCCAGCACGAAGCGCCCGTGACGATAGACGCGCGGGCTGGAAATCGCTTCGTCGTACATCACTTCCGGCGACCACGTGGAAACGGGGTCCTTGCTCTCGGTGCTTTCATAGAGGCGAATCTGAATTGATTCCACCGTATCGAGCAGTTCGGAAGCGCGTTTCGCGAGCAAGTTCGTGAGGCCCGGCGCCGCGCCAGTGCAAATCAGAGCCGCGCGATTTTTCGCGAGGAATCGCTTGTGGAAACGGAATTGTTCGGGCCGGAAAGGATTGCGATTGAGATGCGAATTCAGATCCAGGTAATGGACGCGCAGGCGCAACGCGGCGCGCAGGATGATCTCGTTGAAAACGGCGGGGGAAGCGTTGACGATCAGGTTGCAGCCGCGGGCCGCGCGCACGATGGACCAAAGATTGCGGGCGTTCGCTTCTTTAACTTCGATTTTGCTTTTCTTTCCGAGAAACTTCCGCGCGCGCTCCGGGTCGCGGTCGCCGCACCAGACCGTATGTCCTTGGCGCTGGAGCAAATGAGCGAGTAAGGAGCCGGCGCCGCCCACTCCCAGTACGAAGATGCGCATCGGCTGGCAACTTTATCACAATCAATGGACGTCATTGCCCGTTCCCGCCCGCCGCTTTCCGATTGTGTACTTGGTCCCCGTTTTCCTTGCCGCGCGCACGAGCCGCAGATCGCCCGCCTTAGGCGCGGCGCCCCGTCGTCGATTTCGCGAGCTTGCTTCCAAAGGAACTGAGCGTAGAATGAACTTGATTTCTCCGACCCCCTCGGCCTAACGGAGAGAAAACTCACGGAAGCGGGGGCGACGCTCTTTCATTTTGCAGGAGCTGAGGGATTGGGTGGAAACGCCCGGTCCTCCCCAGTTCGGAAAGGAGTGACTCCAGCAGGCGCGGCAATGCGTGCCATGACTCGCTGGAATGGTCGCCCGTCTCCGAACTTCGAGATGGGCTTTTATATTTCTGGCGGCATCTAAGGAACGATGGCACTCATAGACAAATTCGGGCGGCCCATCACGGATCTGCGCGTCTCGGTGACGGACCGCTGCAATTTCCGCTGCGTGTACTGCCGCTCCGCGAACCCGGAAAATCACATGGCGGAGCACGCGCTGCTCGAATGGGAAGAATACGAGCGGCTGGTGCGCATCCTGGTAGGGCTGGGCATCCGCAAAGTGCGCGTGACGGGCGGCGAGCCGCTGGTGCGTCCCGGCGTCGAGGATTTCATCGCGCGGCTGAAAGCGATTGGCGTGCAGGATCTTTCGATGACCACCAACGGCTTTCTCCTCGCCGAGCGCTGTGACAAGCTGGTGGCGGCGGGCCTGGATCGCATCAACATCAGCCTGGATTCGCTGGACCGCGAAAAGTTCGAGCAAATAACTCGCACCAAGACTTTCGACGCCGTGATCGCAGGAATCGAGGCGGCACAGGCGTCGCGGCTGCGGCCCGTGAAAGTAAACGCGGTGCTGGTGCGCGGGTTGAACGACAACGAAGTGGAAGCCTTCGCGGAATTCGCGCGCGAAAAAGACGTCGTGATGCGCTTCATCGAATTCATGCCGCTCGATGCGGACCGCGCATGGACCCGCGACATGGTGGTTCCGGCCGCGGAAGTCCATCGCCGCATCGAGGCGCGCTGGCCGCTGATTCCCGTGGTGCACGAACGCAGCGAAACCGCGCGGAAGTACCGCTTCGTGGATGGCGCCGGCGAAATTGGATTGATCGCGCCGGTGACGCAGCCCTTCTGCGGGCACTGTTCCCGCATCCGGCTCACCGCCGACGGAAAGTTGCGTACGTGCCTTTTCAGCAAGGAAGACCACGACTTGAAAGGCTTGCTGCGCGGCGGCTCGAGCGACCGCGAAATCGGCGACGCGATCGTGGCCATCGTCCAGACTAAGGAAAAGAGCCATCGCATCAACGAGCCGGATTTCGTTCCGCCCTCGCGCACCATGGTCTATATTGGCGGCTAGAGCGTCGCGGTCCGGGGAGAACGCGTAAAGATGGCCGACGAAGAATCCAAATATTTCTCGCTCACGGAAGCCGAGCGCTTGCGCACGCAGCTTGAGCCGCTGCTGATCGAGGCGATGGAATCACGCCGCAAGATGAACGACGTGGATGGGAAACTCGGCGCGCTGGCGGAGCGCATCCAACGTTCCGGCGGCCTGGCGGTGTCCTACGAAAAAGCCGCGAAGGTGCGGCTCGAGCGCAACCATCTGGAAGAGTCCATCCAGTCCGCGCTTGACCAGATTCAGGAAACCGGCTGCGTGGTGAAGGATCTGGACGTCGGCCTGCTCGATTTCCCCGCGCGCATTGACGATCAGGAAGTGTATCTCTGCTGGAAACTCGGCGAAGACCGCATCCGTTTCTACCACGCCCAGGATGAAGGCTTCTCCGGACGCAAACCAATCGATCCGCGCGACGCCGGCTACAACAATCCCGTCCAGTAGGCGAAGCTCGCAACGCTAATTTAGATGCATTAAGTTCGATCTGTGCTACGGCGTGGGCGAAACCGGGCTATCGCCGATCAGATCCAGCGTGCTTTCCTCCCTCAGAAACGCATCGGCGTGGATGGAGCCGGAACGGCCGCTGTGCACGAAAGTGGCGGAAGCCACGGATTCCGCCGGCAGATCCACATCTTTTCCGCTGCCGACGATTTTGAAGACGCTCTTCCCCGCGGGTATCTCGAACTTGATGGACACGGGCCGGAAATCCGTGCCGCTTGCCGGCGTAACCGTGAGAATACCGAAAATATCCTGATCCGAGGTGTTGGTAAATGAATAGGACTCGCGCGGCGCACGCACTTCTTGGTTCGTGTCCACGGCGAAAATCTGGAAGTTCTTGAACGAGTGCTCGCGATAATACCGGTGTCCTTTTTGCTCGACGTACAATTCCGCCGATTGCGGCAGCCACAACTCCTCGGAATCGGTATGGAATTGCACCGCAGCGTAATTGATCGCAAAACGCTCCACGCTGAGCCCGATTTTTTCCACCGGCCCGGCCAATTGAGTTTCCAGCCGCACCACCTGCAGAGTCGCCGCGTCAATATACGCGCGGCCCTTGATGGGAACTGGGTAGTGAACATTTTTCACGACGTAATCGCGCATGCGATTGGGACGATCGGTACGCTGTTCGAAGCGAATTCGCCAGGCCGGCCGCCGATCCCAATATCCCAAACCTTCGCACTCGAAATCGAAGTCAGAAACCATCGTCGGATGGAACAGCAAAGCCATCGCCGGCAAGCCTTCCGTGGAGATCCCGGCGGGGAATTGGCTACGGTCCACGCTACCGTTGCGGAATTCGTCCAGCTCGAAGACGCCGTTCGGCGCCTGCGAAACCGAAACGACGTAGTCGAACGTGCGCGTCTGCCGTGAACCGCGTTTGCCGGCGCCGTCCACTTTGAAGTGTTCGATGTATTCCGTCGCGCGGAATTTCTGCAGGCTGCCAACGAGCTGCTTCATGCGTTGTTCCACGCCTTGCAAGACTGCGAGGAGCGGACATGGTTTCTCGTCGAGCCTTGTGGGAAGTGCCGCATCCACGTCGGGCGGCAGCCAGTGGAAATTACCGGCGTCGCTATCCGCGCTGCTCGATGCCGAGCAAGCATCCGCGCGCACGGTGCCGAAGTCCTCGGGCTTCAGCACCAGATAAATCGTTTCCAGTTGCCGTCGCGCTTTGATGTCGATCGTTTCGCTCACGCTGGTGAAACCGGGAGCGACGGCCTGCAATACATACTGACCCGGTGCCAGATCGGCGAAGATGACCTGGTCGTCGGACTCCGCCTTGCGCCCGGTGATTTCCGCGCCAGCCGCGGAAGTGAGCCGGATCGTCGCGAGGCCGCTGAACGCGGTATCGTCTTGCTGCCGCAACGAGACTTTCAGCGAGGCGTGTGCCGATTGCGTCGAGGGAGCGGACAGCGCCGCTGCATTCGATGCGAACTGGCCGGCCGCATACGCCGGGACGACGAACATCGCCACACAAAGCAGGAGACAGGCAGTTCTTAACGCCCTGTGCATAGACTCCTCCGCGTCGGCGGTCTAGGCATTTTTACTGTTTCGAATTGGCGAGAATCTAATCCTCGGTAACCCAGAATGCAACCGAAAAAGCAGCGTCGGCAGTGACAGGCTACCGGGCGGACGCCGCGCTGCCGACGGAGTTTCGCCGAGCGCCCGCCTTGTGTGCTAGCTTGTTGATGAGGTTGAATTCAAAGGCGCCACGTGGATCGCGAACAGTCAAACCGATTAAAGGATTCTGCAAGCCCCTATTTGCGTTCCGCCGCGCATCAGCCGGTAGACTGGCGCGAATGGGGTGAGGAAGCATTTGCACACGCGCGCGAGGAAGGCAAACCGATCCTGCTCGATATCGGCGCGGTGTGGTGCCACTGGTGCCACGTGATTGACCGCGAGAGCTACGAAAATCCCGAAATCGCGGCCATGATCAATCAATTTTACATTCCGGTGAAAGTGGATCGTGACGAGCGTCCCGACGTGGACGCGCGCTATCAATCCGCGATCAGCGCGATTTCCGGGCAGGGTGGCTGGCCGCTCACCGCGTTCCTAACGCCCGACGGCAAACCGTTTTTCGGCGGCACATATTTTCCGCCGGAAGATGCCATGGGCCGTCCCGGTTTCAAACGCGTCCTGCTGGGTGTGGCCGAGGCGTTTAAGGCGCGCCGCGACCAAGTGGATAGCTCCGCAAAGGCGTTGGAAGAAGCCGTCGCGAAAGCCGAGACCTTTCAAACGGCGCGCGGTGAGTTCGATGCGGGTGTGGTGGACTCGGTGATCGAGTCCGCACTGCATCTCTTCGATGAAACTCACGGCGGATTTGGCAATTCCCCGAAATTCCCGCACGCCAGCGCCGTGGATCTGCTGCTGGAGCGCTATCAATCCTCGCGCGATGAAAAGCTGCTGCATGTCGTCCAGCGCACGCTCGAAGGCATGGCACGTGGCGGCGTGTACGATCAGCTCGCCGGCGGATTTCACCGCTATTCGGTGGACGAGCGCTGGCTGGTGCCGCACTTCGAAAAAATGACGTACGACAATTCGGAGCTGCTCAAAAATTATCTTCACGGCTATCAGGTGACGCGCGAGCCGCTTTTCCGCGAGACGGCCGAGGGAATTATCGACTGGGTCGGCGAAGTTTTATCCGATCGCGAGCGCGGCGGATTTTACGGCAGCCAGGATGCGGATCAGACGCTCGACGACGATGGCGATTATTTCACCTGGACGGTGGCCGAAGTGCGCGCCGTGCTTGCCCCCGAGGAATCCCGCGCGATTGAGATCTATTACGACGTGAAGCCGCACGGCGAGATGCATCACAACCCGGCGAAAAATGTTTTGTGGGTCACCGGGACGTTTGCGGAACTTGCGGTGCAACTCGGCACCGACGAAGCAAGCGCGCGCTTGCTGATTGCGCGCGCAAAGGGGAAGTTGTTCGCGGCGCGGCTCAAGCGGCATCCCACGCCCGCGATAGACACAACAATTTATGTCGGCTGGAACGCCATGTTCGCGTCGGCATACCTGGAAGCCGCGCGCGTGCTGGGACGCGACGATTGCCGCGCCTTCGCGTTGAAGACGCTGGAGCGCATTCTTGCGGAAGCGTGGGATGAAACGAAGGGTTTTCGCCATCGCGTGGGCGGCCCGCACCTCGAAGGCTCGCTCGACGACCAGATTTTCGCGGCTGGCGCGCTGCTCGATGCCTACGAAGCGACGCTCGACCGGCGTTATTTCGAGATCGCCGAGCGCGCCGTGCGCCTCGCGGTCGAGCGTTACGGCGATCCCGACGGCGGCGGATTTTTCGACCGCGCTAAAGACGCCGCACCGATGGGCGGCATGGACGTGCGGCGCAAGCCGTTGCAGGATTCGCCGACGCCGGGCGCAAATTCCGTCGCGGTAATCGTTCTCGACCGGCTGCACGCGTTCACCGGCGAAAAACTCTATCGAGATTGGGCGGAAAAGACGCTCGAAGCTTTCGTCGGCCTGGTTCCGCAGTATGGATTGTTCGCCGCGACCTACGGCTTGGCTGCGCTGTTGCACGCGCGCCATCCGCTCCAAGTAGTCGTATTGGGGGCGGCCGGCGACGCAAAAGCTGCGGCGCTGGAAAAAACCGCGAACGAAATCTTTCGCTTCGGCAGAGCAGTGCTGCGCGTCACTCCGGAAAACCTGGCAAACGCCTCGCTCGCACCGGCGCTCCGTGAAACTCTGCCGCATCTGGACGCCGCGAAGCCGCAAGCACTGGTCTGTGTCGAAACCACCTGCTACCCGCCGGTGACTGATTCCGCGAAACTCGAAGCGCTGCTCAGCGGAGCCGCGACTTCCATCGCCGCGCCCTGATCCGAACGTAATCGCATGCGTCCCGGCATAGGTTGCCGCGCATCCAACGCAATGCAATAATGCTGCATTCGGCGGCTGGCCGCTTCAGGATTGGTGTACATGGGGGCTTTATGGCGATGAGGGATGCATGGATTGAAAAGCGCGCTGCGGCAATGAACGGCGGCGGCAACGGTAACGGCACGACGCAAAACTTTTCGCAGATGCATTATGCGCGCCAGGGCGTCATTACCGAAGAAATGGAGTACGTCGCCAAACGCGAAAAGCTCACGCCCGAGCTGGTGCGCGACGAAGTGGCGCGGGGCCGCGCCATCATCCCCGCCAACATCAATCATCGCAATCTCGAGCCGATGGGTATCGGCGTGGCCTTCTTCTGCAAAATCAATGCAAATATCGGCAACTCCGCCACCACTTCCAACGTGGACGAAGAGCTAGAAAAGCTGCACCGCTCCGTGCATTACGGCTCGGACACCGTGATGGACCTTTCCACCGGGGGCGACATCCCCATGATCCGCAAAGCCATCATCAACGCGTCGCCCGTGCCCATCGGCACCGTGCCGATTTACGAAGCGCTCTCGCGCGTGCGCCGGGCAGAAGAGTTATCCATCGAGTTGCTGCTGGAAGTGATCGAAGAGCAAGCCGAACAAGGCGTGGACTACATGACGATTCACGCCGGGGTGCTGCGCGAATTTCTGCCGCTGGTGCGCAACCGCATCACCGGAATCGTCAGCCGCGGCGGCGCGCTGCTGGCGCAGTGGATGAGCTTCCACAAGAAGCAGAATTTCTTGTACGAGAATTTCGACGCTATTTGCAAGATTTTTCAGAAGCACGACGTCAGCTTTTCACTGGGCGACGGCTTGCGTCCCGGCTGCCTGGCCGATGCCAGCGACGAAGCGCAATTCGCGGAGCTGAAAGTCCTCGGCGAATTGACCAAAAAAGCCTGGGAATACGATGTGCAGGTGATGATCGAAGGTCCGGGGCACATCCCGATGGACCAGATCGAGCTGCAGGTGAAAAAAGAAAACGAAATGTGTTACGAGGCGCCGTTTTATACGCTGGGGCCTCTGGTCACCGATATCGCTCCGGGCTACGACCACATCACCAGCGCGATCGGCGCTGCAATGATCGGTTGGCACGGCGCTTCGATGCTGTGTTACGTGACGCCGAAGGAGCATCTCGGCCTGCCCAATGCGGATGACGTGCGCCAAGGCGTGATCGCCTACAAAATCGCCGCGCATGCCGCCGATGTGGCGCGGCATCGTCCTGGCGCGCGCGATCGCGATGATGCGCTCAGCTATGCGCGCTTTCTGTTCGATTGGAACAAGCAGTTCGAGCTTTCACTCGACCCCGAAACCGCGCGCAAAATGCACGACGAGACGCTTCCCGATGATTTTTACAAGGAAGCCAAGTTCTGCTCGATGTGCGGGCCGAAATTCTGCTCGATGAACACGACGCAGATCGCCGAAGCCTACCAGGGCCTCGACCAGAAAGAGCGCGAACAGAAATTTACGCAGTTGCTGGCGAAAGTGGAAGTTCCAGGGAACCGGAAAAGCCTCTGAGTCGTATCTCAGTGTAGTAACGGAAGCCGGGGGCGACGCGCCATGTCCGGCTGAAAACTGGCGAGGTGCGAACATGACGTTTCTTTTTGTCGCGGTGCTGCTCTACTTCCTGCCGACGATCATCGGACACGGCAAACGCGATGCCACGGGAATTTTCCTCGTGAATTTACTGTTCGGCTGGACTGGAATCGGATGGTTCGTCGCGCTGCTGTGGGCTTGCGCTTCGGAGCCGCGCGTCTCCACAGTGCTGGTGCCGGCCGGAAGTTCGCGGTACTTCTGCCGCTGCGGTGCGCTGGAACCGGTGGGCGCGCATTTTTGCTGGGCCTGCGGCCGGCGCGTATAAGGATCGGTTGGCGAACGAGGGGCGCTCTTGCACGAAGACGTACACGGAAACGAATCGCGGCACGTCAGCCTGGAAAAGCAGTTCGAGATTTTCAAGGAGTACGTTCAGACCGTCCTGAATCTTTCCACCGGTTCGCTGGTTCTCTCCATCACCTTTTTGCATGACATCGTCGGGCTTGGCGCGGAAGCGAAATCCAGCGCCGCTGCCGTCGTGCACAGCGTGCATCACCCTGACGTCCTCGGAATTGCCTGGCTCGGCTTTTTGATTTCGATTGCCGGGTGCCTCTTCTACTTGTACTTTCTCGCGCTGTTTACGAAAGACGGAGTGGACTGCGAGCGTGAAATGATGGTGGGAAATATCGCGGGCCTGGGCGGTTTTTTCGTGGGATTGATTTGCCTCGCGGCGTTCGGCTGGTCCAATATCCCCTGAACACCGCGGGTGGGCTGCGCGCAGGCAATTGCCGATTAGCCGTTTTCTTCTGTTTTTTCTTCCCGCTCGGCCAGCAGCTCGAAGATATCGGTGTCGGATGCGCCCAGCGCGGAGAACATCCGCCGCGCCGAATTGACCCCGCGAAATTGCACTCGTCCGTTTTCGATATTGCTGATGGTCGTCTGGCTCACGCCGGCTTCGGCGGCCAGTTCGGACTGATTCAGATTGCGAAACTCCCGCATCAGTGCGAATCGTTCGGCGGGCGTACGCGCGTCCACGATCCGGCGGATCTGTTCGGCGGAATAGTTGCCCCGCAACAGGCTCTTCGTCAGGCTGCGATTGGCAGTGGTCTGAGCGCGCTGCAATTCCAGAGCCGAGTCCAACGACTCGATTTCGTGGAGCATCTGCCGGTAGATCTCGTCGCGCATCAGCACGTAATCCCGTCCTTCGATTTGCAGCCGCTCGATCTGCCGCGCGGGATCCAGGTACTCCCGGCGCGATTCCTGTTGCGGTTCTGTATTCAACTGCTTTCGCATCTCGCTCATGTCAGTCCTTGTCCGGAAAAAATCTCAGGGCCCACCGGCTCGTCCGCCGCTTCGTTATCGTTACCACCGAAGTGACGGGTTCTTCCATCTCGACCACGTGATAAGTCAGCTTCCATTTGTCTTCCGCGCCGGCAAACGTGAATCGGCCGCCGGAAGAATCATCCACGGGCCGGCTTTGCAGCGATTCGTCTTCCTCCTCCAACTGCCGTAAGACTCCTCGAATCTGAGCCTTATCCAAACCATCCGGCAGCGAGTCGAGAACCTGCTGCGCACCTCTTGAAAGCCAGACTCTCAACTTCGCCAATCCCCTTATATTACATATCGCATAGAAAGTCAATCATCATATTCGCAATCGAATACAAAGCTCACCGCGCACTCACCCTGCTGGCTGCACCCATGGCATAAATCCGATTGGGTGTTCTGCGTCGTCCAGCAGCTTAACTCCGACGCTGCTTCTCAAGTACAATTTGGTTCCAGATTCTAGACCTGTCACTGGAGCGGAAGTCAAGTGAGCCAGCTTCGCGAAGAATTCAACCGTTGGGCTGAGTCCGGTAAGGGCGAGTCCATGGAGCATGAGCATTGGCCCATCACTAAGCCCGCGCTCGGTCTGATGCAGATCGAGCCCACTGATAATATTTTGGACGTTGGCTGCGGCGCCGGATGGCTTTCGCGCATCCTGGCGCAGCGCGTGCCGCAAGGCCGCGTGGTGGGAATGGATATTTCCGACGAGATGATTCGCCACGCGCGCGAAGCAAGCGTCGCGAGTGAAAACCTGGTATTCGTCGTGGGCGGCGTGGACGAAATCCCCTGGGAAGCCAATTTTTTCTCGCGCGTGATTTCAGTCGAGTCTTCGTATTACTGGCCCGATCCCGCGAAAGGTATCCGCGAAATCCATCGCGTCCTAGCCGAAAGCGGCTCGGCGTGGATTCTGATCAATTATTACCGCGACAATCCGTACGGCCATCAGTGGGGCGAAAAACTGGCGGTTCCCACGCATCTGCTCGCTGCGGCTGAATGGGAAAAGCTATTTCGCGACGCAGGATTTGCGGAAGTCGCGCACCGGCTGATTCCCGACCCAACTCCCAATCCCGCCGTTTACAACGGCCGCTGGTTCCGCGACGCCAAGGAGCTAGCCGATTTTCGTGCGATCGGCGCGTTGCTCGTCTACGGTACGAAGTAAGAAAAATCACCACAGATGAACACTGATTAACACAGATAAGAACGAATGATTGAAAAGGCCGATCCGCTACGTACCCGTTAGGCGCTAGCATCAAGCACGCGTTGAAATTCGGCCCGAAAACCAGATTCGTCTTTCACAATTATTTGCTTTTATCTGTGGTTATCTGTGTTCATCTGTTGGTGCCTTGTCTCGTTTGACTGATACCACGCACCCGCATATACTCCGTCCGTTTGCGGGGTAATGGGAGACCGATGGGCGTCCTGGACAACCGCTTCGAACGCAGCTACGTTCTCTCCACAGTTGACTACGTTTTTAATTGGGCGCGCAAAAGCGCCATCTGGCCGCTGACTTTCGGACTCGCCTGCTGCGCCATCGAAATGATCGCGTCGACCACGTCGCGCTTTGATATCGCGCGATTTGGCGCTGAGGTGTTTCGTCCATCGCCACGCCAGGCCGACCTGATGATCGTGGCCGGCACCGTGACGCTGAAGATGTCGCCCGTATTAAAGCGCGTGTGGGACCAGATGCCGGACCCAAAGTGGTGCATCTCGATGGGCGCGTGCTCCAGCGTTGGCGGGCCATTCAACGTATATTCCGTGTTGCAAGGCGTTGATCGCATCGTCCCGGTGGATGTTTATGTGATTGGCTGTCCGCCGCGGCCTGAAGGCCTTTTTTACGCGCTGTTGAAGCTGCAGGACAAGATTGATCAGATGTCGCTGGCGAAGCGTCCCACTGCGGTGCGCTTGCAACCCGGCATGGTGGACGAATTCAAGCGTGGCGTGATGGTGGCGCAGTCGCCTGAACCGAGATAGGCATCAGGACTGCCGGAACTAGCGCGCGGCCTTCCCACGCGCGAGTCCCTTCGGCACGGAGAACACGATTCGATGGCTTTTTTGCGGACAGCGAAAAAAGACGAAGTCCCGCCCGGCACGATCCGCGAATTTCAATTGGATGGCAAAAACATCGCGGTGGCCAACGTCGAAGGTAAACTCTTTGCAATCAATAATGTGTGTCTCCATCGAGGCGGCCCGCTCGGCGAAGGTGAAATGGAAGGCCAGGTCGTTGTATGTCCTTGGCACGGCTGGAAATACGATGTTACGAATGGTAAATTGACCACCAACCCGGCCGTCGGAGTTCATTGCTACGCGGTCGAAGTTCGCGGCGAGGATATCTTCGTAGATGTAGGGTAACAAAAGCTTTAGCGCCGACTCCCAACCGGATTTGGCGCCCCGCAAAAATTCACACACAAAGTTCGCCCTTTTTCGGTGTCTTCCGTGTATAGTTCGCCCGACACTTTTTGACGGATGACGCAACCGCCCCTCAAACCAAGACGTTGGCTGCTGGCCGTAGACCCTCGCGTCTATCACTGGGACACCCTCTTCGTGAAAGGCAAGGAGATGTGGCGGCACGCCGGACATCGCCCGGACGCGCTGCGCCAACTGAAGCAAATCCACAAAGGCGACCGCGCGCTGGCCTATCACGGCAAGCCCGAGCATGCGATCTACGCGCTCGCGGAAGTAAGCCGCGACCCCTATCCCGATCCGCACGAGAACGACACCAAGAAAATGGTGATGGACCTGCGCGCTATCGAGCGCCTGCCGCGCCAAGTGACGCTTACCGAGCTGCGCGAAAATAAATTGCTGCGCAAGATCAAATTTCTGAAAAATACGCGCATGACCATCTGTCCGCTTACCGACGAAGAGTATTCTGAGATCCTGCGCATGGCAGGCATCGTCGCCTCGCCCGGCATTCCGCTTCCGTAAGAGCTGCTCCGCAGCCTGCAGCTTTTCGAATTGTTGCCGAAAAAAAATTCTGTGCGGAGCCTATCCTTCACGCCGATGCGCGCGAGGCGTGTGTCACGTGCGGCGGCTAGCGAAGTCGGCTAAGATGAAATGCGCCTAAGGAGGATTTTTCGATGCGTAGAAGTCCGTTGATTTATTTGGTCACGGCGCTCGCCGGCATTTTTGTGATTATCGCAGCGGCGCGCTTGGGCGGAGCGCCCATCGCGTCAGCGCAGAAGAAGCACGTGGCGTCCCAGGAGGCTTGGTTGCGCGGAGTGTCCGACGGCAGCACTCGCGTCGTGGACATGACCTACGCGATAAATGACAGGCTACCCGCATGGCCCGGCGACGATCGCACGTTCGAGGCCAAAACCGTCGCCACCCCGGAGAAAGACGGCTACTTCGCGCGCAGCTTCTGGATGCTCGAGCATTACGGCACGCACCTGGACGCTCCCGCGCATTTTCCTCCCGGCAAGGAATATCTCGACCAGATTCCGGTGGACCATTTTTTCGGTCCCGCGGTCGTGATTGATGTAAGCGACGAAGCGAGCAAGGATCCGGATTATCGCCTGCGCGTGGTGCGTGTGGAAAAATGGGAAGCGCAACACGGAAAAATTCCCACAGGCGCCATCGTGCTGTTGCGCACGGGTTGGTCGTCGCGCTGGCCAGATCAGAAAAGTTACCGCAACATGGACGCGCAGGGCGTGATGCACTTTCCCGGATACTCCGTCGAGGCCGCCAAGTTCCTGATCGAACGCGGCGCTGTGGGGCTGGGCATTGACACGCTGAGCATCGATTACGGCCCGTCGAAGGATTTTGAAGTTCACCACACCGACCTGGCCGCGGGTCTCTACAACCTCGAAAATCTCGCAAACCTGGATCAGTTGCCAGAAGCTGGTGCGTTCCTGATCGCCGCTCCGATCAAGCTCGAAGGCGGCTCCGGCGGCCCGGTGCGCGTGTTCGCGCTGCTGCCTCCCGCGCAGTAGAATAGGGGAATGCCAGAACTGCCTGAAGTCGAAACTGTCGCACGCGGGTTGCGCGAAGTTCTGCCCGGCCGGCGCATTCTGAACGTGCGGCTGGGCAAGACGGATTTCATTGATGACCCCGCTCTGCTGGAACGGGATTTGCCCGGCGGCACCATCGCGCGCATTCGGCGCCTCGGAAAATTTCTCTTGCTCGACCTTGAACCGCGGAAATCGCCTGGGGAAGAAAGTTCGCTGCTGATCCATCTGGGCATGACCGGCAAAATCAGCGTTTGCCCGCCGGAAACTCCCGTACCGCTTCACACGCACGTGTTTTTCGCGCTCGATGATGGCCGCGAGCTGCGCTACAACGACGTTCGCCGCTTCGGCCGCATGGCGCTGCTTGCGAATGGCGACCACGAACGCGTCCTGGGGGATCTCGGTCTCGAACCGCTGGAAGTGACGGAAGAGGAATTTCGCGCACGCATTCAATCGCGCAGCGCGCATATTAAGGCATTGCTCCTCGATCAACGCGTCTTGCGCGGCATCGGCAACATTTATGCCGATGAAAGCTTGTGGCGTGCCAAGATTCACCCGCGAAAGCGCGGTGCAAAGTTGACGCCAGAGGAATTGCGGCGGCTGCATCGCGCCATGCAAAGCATTTTGCGCGAAGCGATCCGGCTGCGCGGCTCTTCAATTTCCGATTACGTGGATCTCGATGGAGGACGCGGCGAATTCCAGCAAAAGCATCGCGCCTACCAGCACGACGGCAAAAAATGCTTTCGCTGCGGCGCTATTATTCGCCGCATCATCGTGGCGGGCCGCAGCAGCCATTTTTGCCCGCGCTGCCAGCCTGCTCCGCGAGGTGCGCGCGCCAGCAAGGCTGCGGCGCGGGTCAAGCGGCCGTTGCGCGGCTCCGCCCGGTATAGAAGTAAATCAAAATCGCGCCGAGCAAAGTAAAGAATCCAGCGTAGAGAAAGCCGGCATTCGGGCTGACGCTCGACCACAGCACTCCGACCACCACGCTCGAAATCAAATCGCCCACGCCATTCACCGTAGCCAGCACGCCGAAGCCCGATCCGCGATTGGCTTTCGGCAGCAATTCCGCCGCGAGCGATTTTTCCACCGATTGCTGTACCGCACCGTGAATTCCCGCCAGGCCAAACAGAAGCGCGAGCATGGGAATTGTCGGCGGCTCGAAAATGAATCCGGCGAACGCCGCCACTGCAAAAAGATAACCCACGGCGAGAATCGCGCGCTTGTTCATGCGATCGGCAAGCGCCCCCGCGGGGTAAGACGCCGCCGCATCTACAAAATTGTAAAAAGTGTAGAGCGCGACTGCGAGGGTGGCAGCGCGCGCGAAACCGAATCGCGGCGTCAGAATCTGCCCCGCGCGCAGGATCAGCAACGTCGGCGCGAAATCGCCGATGCCGTGCGCGAATACTCCCGTCAGGTAGTGCCAATAGGTTTTTGGCAGCTGCGCGAAACTGGAAACGAAGCTGGGAGCGTGATGACCTTCGTCCTGCCGCCCCGGCGGCACGAGCAGCGCGAACGCAACCGCCGCGGCAAGTCCCGGAACCAAAGTCCATCGCAACACGCCGCGCGGCCCGAGCCAAGCGAGCAGCGCCGTCGCGCACAGCGGACCGAGCACCGCGCCAACTGTATCCATCGCGCGCTCGAATCCGAACGCCCGTCCTTCCTGCTCCGGCGCGACGGAATCGGCCAGCAACGTGTCCCGCGAAGGCCCGCGGCTCCCGCGTCCGGTCCATCCCAGCGCGCGCATCACTAAAATCGCAGGCCAACTTTGCGCGAACGCGTACGCGAAAGTCGAAAGCCCAGTTGCGGCATAGCCCACGATTCCCGTCGGCTTGCGCAACTTCGGACGGTCGGCAATCCATCCGCCCGCCAATTTCGCAAAACTCGAAAGACCGTCCGAAACTCCTTCGATCACGCCCAGCGCAAAAGCGGGCGCGCCGAGGCTTGCGAGAAACGCGGGAAGAATCGAAGTCGCAGCTTCATGCCCCCAATCGGAAAAAAGGCTCGCGAGGCCGATGCCGAGCACGCCGCGAGTGAGCCAGCGTTTTGACGACGGCTTCGCGGATGAAATTACTTTGGCACTCGTTTTCTCGCCAGGGGTCGCGTCATCCGAACTGTCGTTCTCGAATTGATCGAGAAAGTCGCATAGCTCGCCGACAGTTTTGAGCTTTTTATCTTTTTTTTCCTCCAGAGCCATTACGAGTTCGACGAGGTCCAGCGAATCGCAACGGAAGATCTCGGTGAGTTTGCCTCCGACCTCGTCCAAGCGATCCTCTCGCTTAAGCTCGCCCGCTTGGATAGCGTGCCGCAGGTTCCAACGAAGGCTGCGAGGGAGGAGGTCCACAGAGTTGTCCGTTTCCGCTCAGCGAGCCGGACTCGCGCCGTAAGACGCGGCAGCGGCGGCGCCATCCATTAGCGGGATCGCAGCCTGAAAGATGCGCTCGGCCCAGGCCTGCCGCTCGTTGGGATCGAGCCACATTACCGGCGCGCGCAAATTCGTGAACGGCGCCGCAGCCAGCAATTCAACGAGCAATTCATGTATGCGCCGCTGAAACGCGCGATCTTCGGACCGAAAACCGTCCGCGGGAATGTCGGCAGCCACCGGCGGCACGCCGACGAGCAACGTGTACGATTCCATCCACCATGCCAGCCACGATTCCAGTTGCGGCTGCCGCCCGAATTTATTTACGAGGTAGCAATAATTATCAAGCACGGCTCGGTCGGTGACCACGTGAGACGCGCGCCGCGCAGCAGCAAGTTCCGCAGCAATCTGCGCGTGCAAAATCCATAGCTGGCCTTCGATGGTCGTCGCAGCGTTCACGGGAAAAGGCGATTGGCGCGCGACTTCCGTCACCAGTTCCACGTTGAAATGCGCCTTCTTCAGCAGCGAGCAAATTTCATACGCCAGCGTCGTCTTGCCCACTCCGTGCGTCCCGATCAGCGCGAGTTTCAATCTTTCGCCCCTCACCAGCAGCGCTCTCGTTTCTAACACATTTCATCGCCGGCAAAAAGGCAAGGAATAATCGTTGCGAGCTCGCCTCGCGATCAGCAATCTTAGTGCTGCATCCGTAGGGGCGGGTCTCAGACCCGCCCCTACAGCCGCAACCACCAAAATGTGGACGTGCGCCACGCACGCTCGGCCGGTATTCTCCGTGAACTCTCTATTCCGGTCTCTGTGTTGAATCTTTTGCGTTAGCGGCGGCGCCTGCATAGAATCGAACCTGTTTGCGAACATCCAACGCGAAAGGGAAATATGCGAGCCGTAGTCCAGCGCGTCACCAGCGCGCGCGTGATCGTGGATGGCACTGTAAGAGGCGAGATCGCTGCGGGACTGCTCGTGCTGGTGGCCGTCGGGCGCGACGACACGGTTGCAGTGGCGACGAGCATTGCCGAAAAAGTCGCGAACTTGCGGATATTGAGCGACGATCAAGGCAAAATGAATCGCTCGCTTCTGGATACCGGAGGTGCAGTCCTCGCCGTCTCGCAATTCACGCTCTACGGCGATGCCCGCGGCCAGCGCCGCCCCAGCTTCATTCAAGCCGCGCCGCCAGATCAGGGCAAAGCGCTCTACGAAGAATTCGTCCGCGCCCTCAAAGCACTCGGTGTACAGGTCGAAACCGGCGTTTTTCAAACGCACATGTCCGTCGAGCTCGTGAATGACGGGCCCGTAACAATCCTGCTCGACTCCGACAAACTTTTCTGACCGGTAAGCGTCAAATTATCCGGCATCGCCCCGCGATCGATCGCTTGCGCGCCGGGCCGCACTGCCTTACGCTTTTTCGGGAGAATTTCATGAGCGAAATTGCACGCATCGTGGATCAAATGGAGCGAGCCTTTAACGGCAACGCCTGGCACGGACCCTCACTCGAATCGCTGCTGGAAGGCGTTACCGCCGAGCAAGCATCGAAGCATCCGATTCCCAGCGCGCATTCCATCTGGGAGCTGGTGAATCACATCGCGTCCTGGAATTCGATCGTCGCCCATCGCGCATCCGGCGAAAAAGTGGATGTGAGCCCTGAACAGGATTGGCCGCCCGTGTGGGAAGCCACCGACGTCGCGTGGGAGCGTTCCCTCGAGCATTTGCGTGAATGCCATGCTCGTTTGCGTGCCGCGGTGCAAAATCTGCGGGAGGAGCAGGTGAACGAAATCGCTCCCGGCAAGGATCATTCCAAATACGTGATGCTGCACGGAGCAGTTCAGCACGATCTCTATCATGCCGGACAAATCGCCGTGCTCAAGAAGGCTGTGCAATGAAAGCTGAGCCATGCCCATGAGCGCGCCTTCCAGCGCCTTTGCGGGGAAAATTCGCGCGCCGCGCGAGTCTGATTACGCGCGCATCGCCGATCTGGCGGGACAATTGTCCTATCCCTCGACTCCGGAGGAGATCGCTCGTCGCCTGGATGGAACCAAAGCCTCCCCGGACCACGCCGTATTCGTCGCTGAAGCTGAAAATGGCGAAATCGTGGGCTGGATTGCCGTCTTCGTTTACCGCACGGTGGAAGCCGCTGCGCGCGCCGAAATCAGCGGCTTGGTGGTGGATGAGCGCTACCGCTCGCAACGAATCGGCGAACGCCTGCTGGCGCGCTCCGAGGAGTGGGCGCGCGAGCGCGGCTGCGGCGCGATCGGCCTGCGCTCGAACGTGCTCCGCGACCGCGCGCATGCGTTTTACGAGCGGCACGGATACCGGCACCTCAAGACCCAAAAATCTTTCCGCAAGCAGCTCTGAGGCCCCGTTTTTCAGGTATTGTCTCTTCCGCGGCGTCCCCAGCCCGCTTCAGCTTTATTTCACAAAAAATATCGTAATACGATATAATGTTGAAACACGGGAGAGAGCATGGCGAAACATTCCGGATCCAATATTGATTATCACGCCCTCGCCGACTTTCGTTTCGAAATCCGGCGCTTCCTGCATTCCAGCGAACGCATCGTGCGCGCGGCCGGTCTCGAGCCGCAACAGCATCAGGCGCTGCTGGCCATCAAGGGATTGCCCGCGCACCGCGTGGCGACCGTGGGCGTCCTGGCGGAGCGCTTGCTCGTCCAGCATCACAGCGCAGTGGAGCTGGTGAATCGCCTGGAAACCAAAGGCCTGCTGCGGCGCGCGCGCGGCGCGGACGACCGCCGCAGCGTGCTAGTGGTCCTCACGCGGCGCGGAGAAAAGCTGCTGAAGCAATTGGCCTTGACGCACCGGGCGGAACTGAAATCAGCACGTTCCAAGCTGTTGCAGGCACTGACCCGAGTCGCCGTTCGCGACATCCCCTCTGCTCGAGCGCGCGACTCCGCGCCACCGCGATCTTCCCGGCGCAGGCGTGCCGCAACGCGGAAGCGCGGGGCTGCAAGAAAAGTGAACAGAAGATAAGCACGCGTCGCGCGCTGCGCGTAAAAACATTGGAGGAGCACGTCAATTCACAACGAGTGGTTCGAAGGCCTGCCGCCGGGCAACTCCGGAGGCGATGCGGCGTTACTCCACAGCAGCACCAACTGATGCTTGGCGTCGCGATTCAGTCTCGATTACTCGCACTCAAGAATACCTGCGCCTGATCCGAAATCTTGGGCGCGTTTATATCTGCAAGTTCACCTAGGATGCCGCCATTACAAAGGGGGCGACGCGAACCGAATGGACGAGAGACGAGTGGGGCGTAGAAAAAAAACAAGATGGGCCGCCCAGTATCCCATGCTGCGCAAGTATTTGCCGCTGGTGCACGAGGACCTGAGCGCGATCTATTCGCGCGACCTGCACAAGTGGCTGCTAATCGCGCCCGTCATCGGGATTACGACCGGCTTAGCGATTACGGGTATTGCCGTGGTTATATTGCGACTTTTGTGGCCAGCGGTGCTGGGCTACTACCTGCGTCACCATTGGGCCATGGTCCCGGGAGTGACGCTGGGCTTTGTGGTGACCGGGCTGATCATGCAGTATCTGACGCCCGATCCCGACGAACACTCGACGGAAGAGATCGTTCGTTCGTACCACAATCATCTGGGTGACATTGATATGCGGCCATTTTTTCCGAAGCTGCTCGCGGCGGTGACGACCGTGGGATTCGGAGGCAGCGCGGCTCTGGAAGGACCCAGCATTTATGGCGGCGGCGCAATTGGCTCGTGGTTGTGGGCCCGTATGGGCCGTTTCCACCTGGAGCCGCGCGACCGGCGGATCATGCTCATCAGCGGCGCGGCGGCGGGGATGGCGGCGGTGTTTCGCGCGCCGCTGACGGGCTTGGTTTTCGCGCTCGAAATGCCGTACAAGGATGACCTCGCGCATGAGGCTCTGCTTCCCTCATTGATCGCTTCCGTGGTTTCCTACGTCACGCTTGCTTTTTTTCTTGGGGCCAGGCCCATTTTTGATTTTGCCAGCCCTACGTCCTTTACCGGTAAGGATCTGATCTGGTGCGCGCTGTTGGGAGTGGTGGTTGGCCTCATCGCCATGACGTTTGCCACCACCTTCCGCCGCGCCCGCGATTTTGTGGTGAAGTGGGCGGTGCCGCACTGGATGAAGCTCGCCGTGGGTGGGTTGCTGACGGGCGCGTGCGGGTTGCTATTCGTAATGTATTTTAAGGGATCGCTTGTGCCGCTTGGTCCAAATTACGAGGCGGTCGAAGCAATTCTAAGTTCCCAACACTCTGCGCCGGAATTGATTGTTTTCGGGGTACTCAAGCTGGGAGCGACGATATTCTCGCTGGCCTCGGGTGGCGTGAGCGCCATGTTCGTGCCGCTATTTCTTACGGGCGGCGCTTTGGGAACCGCTTTTGCGCAGTTAGTGGTTCACAGTTCCTCGCTGGAACTCTACGCGGCTGTAGGTATGGCCTCGTTTATCGCTGCTGGCTACAAGACGCCGCTGGCCGCGGTCGTCTTCGTCGCAGAGGCCACAGGCGGCCATGCCTTTATCATTCCCGCGCTGATTGGATCAGCCGTCGCGTACGCGGTTTCCGGGGACGCTTCCGTTTCAGGGGATCAGCGTTTGCATGAAGGCGTGCGTGTGCACGAACTGCGGGATATCAAAGTGAGCGAAATCATGCAGCGGGAAGTGATTTCGGTGCAAGCGAGCCTCAGCCTGCGCGAATTCGCCGACGTCATATCACCGCACTATCGCCACACGATTTTCCCGGTGATGGAAGATCACCATATCCTGGGCACGATTCCCTCGTGGTCCCTGACGCAAATTGCAGTGGACAAATGGGCGAAGACCACCGTGTCGCAGATCGCCGACCGCAGAGTTGCGCAGATTTCGCCCGATTGCGACGTGATGGAAGCTCTGCGCCTGCTGCTGCGCGAGCGGACGCAGCCCATGCTGCTGGTGGTAACCTCGGCGGGCAAAAAACTGGAAGGCATCATCACGAAGACAGACATATTGGAAGCATTGAAAACCCGTGGCGAAGATGAATTGGAGCCGGCGGATGAGACGACCTAAGAGCACAGCACGCCGCCCGGTCCCAGGCAATCCCGCCTCGCGGGGACCGCAACCCGGCCAATGTTGTCCTTCCAGCGAACGAGCCCGGAATCCCATGTGACCCCGGCGACGCTGTAGGAGGTGTTTCTTGGCTGATTCCCCGCTTCCAGAAGTCGAGACTGGACCGAAGTCGAAGCTGCCCCGGAAAGGCAACTTCGGGATCGCGCTGGAGCCCGAAGTCATCAAGATCTCCGCTTATGCCCTGCTGATAGGTCTGGTCGGAGGGCTGGTGGCGGAAGGCCTGCTCGAACTCATCTATTTCTTCACCAACTTGTGCTTTTACGGCAAGTTCTCTTTTGCGATCACCAGCCCCGCGCACAATCATCTTGGACTTTGGGTCATCCTGATTCCGCCGATCGGCGGATTGATCGTGGGCGCGATGGTTCATTACTGGGAGCCGACGCTCAAGGGCCACGGCATCCCCGAGGCGATGGAAGCTGTTCTGTTCAGCCACAGCCGCATGCGGTTGCGCGTGGCGTTTTTGAAACCACTGGCAACCGCGCTTGCCATCGGAACGGGCGGCCCGTTCGGAGCCGAGGGCCCGATCATTCAGACGGGTGCGGCGTGCGGATCGCTTTTCGGGCAAATGGTCGGCTTGACTCCGTATTACCGGCGGGTTTTGCTGGCTGCGGGAGCGGCGGCCGGGATGGCCGCAACGTTTACGGCGCCACTGGCGGGAATTTTGGTGGCGGTGGAATTGTTGCTTTTTGAGTTTCGAGCTCGCTCTTTCATTCCAGTGTCTCTCGCGGCGGCTGTGGCCACCGGAGTTCGCATCCATTTTGTTGGGTGGGCGCCTCTGTTCCCTACGGCGGCATACAAAATAACGGGGATGAACGAACTGTGGCTCTTCGGGGTGATGGGCATTCTGATGGGCCTGCTCGGCATCGCCATGATTCGAGCGCTTTTCTGGATCGAAGATTTCTTCGATCACTTGCCGTTCAAGCACGCTCTGATTTGGTCGCCGGCAATTGGCGCCGCGATACTAGGAATTATCGGGTACTTTTATCCGCAGGTCTTGGGCACCGGGTACGACACCATCCGCGACATGCTGAATAACCAACTGGCGCCCGCGGACCTGGTAGGAGTGTCGGTGGCGAAATTCTGGGCGCTGGTGATTTCCCTGGGATCGGGTACCACCGGCGGCGTGTTTGCGCCTTCGCTGATCGTGGGGGGAGGCATCGGGGGAGCCTACGCGATAGCCTGCCAGCATTTCTTTCCGCATCTGGTCAGCAATCCGGCGTTTTATGCGCTGGTGGCAATGGCGGCAGTGTTCGGAGGCATTGCGCGCGCGCCGTTTACCAGCATCGTGTTTCTCTTCGAGCTCAGCCACAATCCCAATTCGCTTCTTCCGCTGATCGTCTGCGTCATGGTTGCGGATGGCTTCGTGCGCCTCTTCAGCCGCGATTCCATCATGACCGGCAAGCTCGTAAAACGGGGCTTGATTGTGCTGCAGGATTACTCCGTGCCGGTGCTGATGCGCGCGCGGATTGATGACGTGATGCGCAAGCAGTTCTCCGTGATCCAGGGGGACGTGGAATTGCGGACGATTTTGCAGAAATTCGCGCCCGAGAACATGGAATTGCTTCCCGTGGTGGAAAACGACGGATCGCTTTTGGGCATCGTCGAGCCTCACGATCTGCTCAAAGTGGACACCCAGGATCACCATTTCACCATGCGAGAGCTGGCACGGCAGGACTACGTCCGCGCTTACCCCG
The DNA here is from genome assembly GCA_963740695.1 of uncultured Acidobacteriota bacterium. Classification (GTDB taxonomy): domain Bacteria; phylum Acidobacteriota; class Terriglobia; order Acidiferrales; family UBA7541; genus Palsa-295. The sequence continues at coordinate 281,073 of CAVUFU010000007.1, read as the reverse complement.
GAGAGTTGGTTGACCGTGTGAACCGCGAAATGCTTTTGAAAAATGTGGAAAATGTGGTGGTCGTGGAATCGCACGTAAGTCCGAAACCTCTGGGCATCGTTCGCGCCAATGACATCCTGCAATTGCGGCGGTGGCTGATGGAAGAAGAAACCCAGGAACGGAGAGCACCTGATAGCAGGGACCCGAACCGGTGACGTGATCGCACCTGGAAGGCTTCCGGTGGTCAGCCCCGATAATCGGGAACAGATGATCGGATACTTTAATCGTTCGAGTGTGCTGGGCGCGTGGACGCGCGAAATGCAAGAAGAGCATCCGCGAACACGGCTGGGTGCGCTTGTGGAGAACTTCGTCGAGCGCAGCGAAGCGAACCCCGCAAGCGTCTGAAAAATAAATTCAGAATCCGCCGCCGCCGCCGCCGCCGAAGCCGCCGCCGGACCCGCCTCCTCCGCCAAAGCCCGAGCCGCCGGAGCTGCGCGGCGCTGAAGCCATCACGCTGCCTGCATGCACGGACATCGCGTTGAGGTCGCTCACCAGAAAATACGGCGTGAATCCGTTGACGTACGAGCCTTGGTACCACTGCGGAGGCTGCATGGCAATTCCGGAAAACGCCTGCACCCATTTCTTCTCCACGCGCAGCGCCATGGCGTACGGCAGATATTTTTCGAAGAGCTCCGGAGTTTTCTGCAGGCGTTCGATCTGATCTTTTTCCACGCGTCCGAGAAATTCCTCGAATCCCAGCACTTTTTCGAGGGCGCGCTCGCCCGCGACTGTTCGCGCGGACATGAACCATCCGAAAATCGCAAGCACCGCGCCGGTAGCGATGCCCGCAACGATCCAGGTGCCCGACGCGATCCCGGTGTGCTGCGAGAGAAATCCAGTCGCAGCCACCAGCAAGAAGCCGATCACCAACCCGCCGCCCATATAGCCTTGCTTCACCGTATCCGGACGATGCAGGTAATACCCGTCGCTCATCAGCGCGTTGAAGATGCGGTCGCGAATAAACGGCAGATTCTTGTAGAAATGATTTTGCAAATCGGAAAGCTTCACGTCGGTGGTCGCTCCGGCGTCAAAGAGCGCCGATAGCATTTCCTGTTCGTGTGGACGCACGAGCCCCCATTCCGACGGCGGCTGCTTCAGATGAAAAATATATTCCTTGCTGTGCGTCAGGCCGAGTAAATGGCTTTCGTCTTTCTGCTCGATCGTCAAGTAGCCTTTCACGGCCAGGTCCACCAGCGTCGCAGTGATGTCGCGCATGTCGGCCGCGTTGTCCACCAAGGTACCGCATTCACCCGGAGTCAATTTATCCGGCGGCTCGTACTGCACTGAAATCGCCTGGCGCGCCGGATCGCGCCCGCGCGTCCACCACAGCCAAAGCATCACGAAAAACGCCACCACGGGAATGAAGAGCGGCAGGTTGCTGCGCAGGAAGCGGATAAACTGGTCGCCGGCCGTCGGCGGATGCACGAAGCCTTTATCGAAGCCGGCCACCGCGGTCAGTCCTTCGTGATATCCCAGGCGGCGCAGGCTGCGAATATCCACCACATTGCCATTCACAGCGACCTGCGCGTCCTGTGCGCGCGAACCGATGATGCCCGTGTAAGCGATCGCGTGCAGTCCGGTGACACCTTCAGGCAGTTCAATACGCGAGGTAACCAGGTTAATCTGATTTTCCCATTCGTCGCCGGTTACGTTCCAATAAAGCTCGTCGTGATCCGCGAAAAAACGGATGGCGTCCAACACGCGATAGTGCAGCACGATTGTCCGTGTGGCATCTTCCGCCGCTGGAACGTAGATCTTGAATTTCAGATAACGCCCTTCGCGGTTTTGTTCGAGCTTCAGTTTCTGCCCGGAGTCATCCGCCACGCTCACATCTTCGATAAAAAGCGTGTAGTTCAAGCCCTGCGGGTTGGTGTATTCGACGGGAATGGTGCGATAGATGCCGTGCCACGAGCCGGTGAATTCAGCTTCAATCGTCTCGGTAACGTCAATCGTGCCGTCGGCGCGCACCTGAATCTGCGCATCGAAATGCGGGAAGATCAAAGTGCGCGCGGCCGCGGGAATCGCAGCACAGAGCACCAGAAGGCAAACCGTAATATTGCGGCGCACAACGCGCATGGTTCGCTACGGCCTATGCCGCGCCAGCGCCTGCGCCGCCGAAACTCACTTTGGGAGCCTCGCGCTCGGCCGGCGCATTGATCTCAAAGAATTCGCGCGGCTTGATGTTGAACATCCCGGCGATGATGTTGGAAGGGAACTGCACGATTTTCGTATTCAGGTCGCGCACCACAGCGTTGTAGTAGCGCCGCGCGTTCTGAATGCTATCTTCAATCTGGCTCAACGATTGCTGCAACTGCGTGAAGCTTTCCACGGCTTTCAATTGCGGGTAAGCCTCGGCCAACGCGAAAACCTGGCGCAACGCCGACGTCAACATGCCCTCCGCCTGCGCCTTTGCCTCCGGACCTTGCGCTGACATGGCGCTATTCCGTGCGGCCACTACGCCTTCGAGTGTGCCCTTTTCGTGCCCGGCGTAGCCCTTCACAGTTTCCACTAAATTAGGAATCAAATCGTAGCGGCGCTTCAACTGCACATCAATGTCCGACCAGGCGTTGTCGCACTGCACCTTCAGGCGGACCAGCCCGTTGTACATTCCAATCACAAACACGACGAGCAACACGACGATTACTAAAAACGCTAGGATCATCACGGCCCTCCAGCCCAGGATGGATGCGGGTCGCAGCCCGCACAGCATACGGCCTGCGCCTATCGGTGTAAAGCGAACTATAGGCAGCGCGGTGCGAAATCAGTTTCTGGGGATTCAAATCGTAGCGCTGGTCAGGCGGGCACGGTCTGCGGCTGCTTCGGAGCTTTGCCCGCGGCTTTGTGGCTGTAGAGATTGCGATCCGCCTCTTCGATCATTTCCTCGATCCCATATCCAGGTTCGTAGGCCTTGCAACCAATCGAAAACGAAACGGGCAGCGTCTTTCCGTTCAACTCCACAGTCAAGTCGCGGAGCCTATTCAAAACCACCGATAGCTGCTCCATTTTGCAGTCCAGCAGCAACAACATGAATTCGTCGCCGCCCCAGCGCACCGCCAGGTCCGAACCGCGCGTGGAACTAATCAGGCACTTGGCGAATTCCTTGAGCACCAGGTCGCCCGCCTGGTGTCCGTAGCCATCGTTGATCTTCTTGAAGTCGTTCAGGTCCAGCAGCGCGACAATCATCGAAAGGCCCTGCCGTTCCGATCGCGCAATTTCAGCCTTCAATCGCTGCTCCGCGAAGCGCCGGTTGTACAAACCCGTCAACGGATCGAACAACGCCAGCCGCCGGAAGACTTCCGCCTCGATTTGCTGCTCCGCCATTTCTCCCTGAACTTTTTGCAGACGCACTTGCTGATAGATCATGTGCAAGGTAAAAATCAAAACCAGCCCTACCAGCCCCCACACGGACGAATTCAAATCCCAGCCGTAAAATGGCTTCGGGGCTCGCAAATGCAGCGACGCCGACAATGCCACCACCAGCGCCGTCAAGGCCAGAATGATGATGGCCGCGTTGCCCCACACCCATAACCCGCGCCGCTCCAGCTTGCGCCGGTTCGACTGGATTTCGGCCACACCATAATCGTGATCTTCGGTCGTGATTGGTGCAATCGAAGGGGTCATTTGCCTGCCTGTTGAAACTAACGTCCCGGCCTTCGGTAATCAAGCGCTCCCGATTCAGCTGCTTCGCCTTAGTAACGGCGAAGTGCCGAATTCGACCATGTACGTTCGGACAGGTGGCTCGAAGAGATTTTGTCGCGGCGCACCTTAGTGCGCCATCGGTGGACGAATCAGGCAAATGGGGGTGGAGCAAACGATCCGTTCGAATCGCGGCGGGATATCCGTTATTCGTACTTCAGCGCGACCATTGGATCCACGCGCATCGCGCGCCGCGCGGGCATATAGCACGCCGCCAGCGCCACAACGGTAAGCAAGACCGAGACGGCGACGAAGGTGACCGGGTCCGTCGGCGAAACGCCGTAAAGCTGGCTGGCGATCACCCGTGAAAGCAGCAGGGCTCCAACGATGCCGATTGCCGAACCGCTCAGAGCCAGCAGCAATCCCTGCCGGATAACCATCATCAGCACGTCCTGGCGTCTTGCGCCCAGCGCGACGCGAATTCCAATTTCATGCGTGCGCCGCGAGACGGAATAGCTCATCACGCCGTAGATGCCCACCACCGCGAGCAGCAAAGCCAATCCCGCAAACGCTGCGAGCAGCAGCATCGAAAAGCGTTGCGGCGAGAGAGATTCGGAAACGGCATCGACCATTGTCCGGACGTTCAGCACCGGCACGTCCGAATCCACGTCTCTCACTGCCCCGGTGAGCGCTGGAATCACGCTCGCGGGATCCTGTTTGGTGCGTACGATAAGGATCATTCCGAAGGACTGCCAGCCGCCGTCCTTTGGCGCCGTGATCTGGGCCATCGGAAGATAAAGCGCCGGCAGCGGCCGATTCTCGTTGAGCGCGTAAAGCTTCACGTCCGCCACCACACCGACGACCACGCGCGTGACATCCGGATAGAACGATAGCGTAAGGCGCTTGCCCAGGGGATCTTCGTTGGGCCAGAAAAGTTTCGCCATGGATTGGCTGATCAGCACGGCGCCGGGCTGGCCGGCCACGTCCGAATCGTCAATATCGCGGCCGCGCAAGAGCGCTATGCGCAGCGCGCTCAAATATCCGGTGCTGATAAAGCGAACATCCACCTCCGGCTGGTCGGCCGTCGCTAGGACCGGGCGCCCTTCGATCGCGACCGGTTGAATCGAGCCGTCGTCGGTTAAAGGCATGCTGTCTATCAGTCCGGCGGATTGAATTCCGGGCACGGCGCGGACGCCGTCAAGCACGCGATTGAAGTAATTGACCTGCTGTGCTGGCTCGGTGAATTTTGTAGACGGAATCGATACAGCCATGGTCACTACGTGGTCGGCGTCGAATCCGGGATTGGTGCTGCGCAGCATCCACAAGCTGCGGATCAAAAGTCCCGCGCCGACGAGCAGCATCAGCGAAAGCGCCACTTCGGAGACGACCAGCACGTTGCGCGTGCGGCTGCCGCCGGAATCCGCGACCGTGCGGCCGAGCCCTTGTTTCAGCGCTTCGTTCAAATTGGCTTTCGCCATGCGCAAAGCCGGCAATAGGCCCGCGGCGAATCCACTCACAAGCGAAAGTCCCAGCGTGAAAGCGAGCACCCATCCGTCGAGCGAAATTTCGCCAGATCGCGGGAGCCGCTGCGCCAGAAATTTCACGATCAAAATCACGCCGTAATGCGCGAAGACCAATCCCAACGCGCCTCCGACGACTGCCAGCAGCAGCGTCTCGGCGAACGCTTGCTGCAATAGACGGCCGCGAGTGGCGCCCAGCGCCGCCCGAACTGCCGATTCCTTTCGCCGCGAAAACGTCCGCGACAAGATGAGGCTCGCCACGTTCGCGCAGGCGATCAATAGCACCAGCGAGACCGCGCCGAGCAGGATTAAGAGCGCCGGCCGCACACCGCTCACCAGATCATCGCGCAGCGGAACGACAATCCCGCCCCAACCCTTGTCGCTCGCCGGGTATTGCTGCGCCAGCTGGTTCGAAATCGCATTGAGTTCCGCCTGCGCTTGCCGCAACGAGACTCCGTCCTTGATCCGCGCGACCACGGCGTAGTTGTGATCGTCGCGCACCGCACGCTCCTGGTCGCTCCACGTCAATGGTTTCCACAGCCGCTGTTCCGCGGCCGGATCGCTCGCAATCGGAAACGCGAATCCGGGCCCCATCACGCCAATCACCGCGAACGCTTGCCCGTTGAGCTCGATATTTTTTCCGACGATGTCAGGATTGGCGCTCGAATCGGCTACGCCAGAATTTGTAACTCAAGACCACTACGTGCTCGTGGCCGGGTTGATACTCGTCAGCGAAAAAATCTCTGCCGAGCAGTGGCCGCACATGAAGGACGGAAAAGAATCCGCTCGTTGCCGCGCACACGCGAATCGCCTCGGGCTCGCCCGAGCCGGTAAGCGTGTAACGGCCGAAACCATATGCCGACATCCCCTCGAACGCGCGGCTTTGCTCGCGCCAGTCAATGAAGTTCGCCGGCGAAACCGGGAACTCCCTCACGCCCGGAAAAGTGGCCCGCGGAGGCGTGTGCCACAGCTGAACCAACCGATCGGGCTGGTCAAACGGCAGCGGCCGCAGCAGCACAGCATTGACGACGCTAAAAATTGCGGTGTTCGCGCCGATGCCGAGCGCGAGCACGATTACCGCCATCGCGGTGAATCCCGGCGCGCGCAGCATCATGCGCAGGCCATAACGCAAATCCTGCATCAGAGTTTCCGCCAGGTGCGTGCCGCGCGCCTCGCGGCATTCTTCTTTGGTCTTGTCTACGCCGCCGAATTCAAGGCGTGCCCGCCGCAACGCTTCTGCCCGCGGCACTCCCCTGCGCACCAAATCTTCGGCGTACGCTTCCTGGTGGAAGCGCATCTCGGCGTCCATCTCGCTGTCCATCTGCGAGCGCCGCAAACTTGTTCGCCACCACCCCCACAACCGGCGCGCAAGCGCCATACGTCCTCGCACAAATTCGGCAATTCCCGCGCGTACAAAGCCGTCATTCGTACTTCAACGCCACCATGGGATCCACGCGCATCGCGCGCCGCGCCGGCAAATAACACGCCAGCAGCGCGATTCCCAGCAGCAGAAAAGACACCGCCGCAAACGTGAGTGGGTCCGTGGGCCGTACTCCATACAAGAAACTAGCCAGCAATCGCGTTACACCCAGCGCCGTCACGAAGCCAATGCCGATTCCCAGACCCGCCAGCCGCGCACCCTGCCTCAAAACCATCCCGAACACCTCGCCGCGCTGCGCGCCCAGCGCCATGCGGATCCCGATTTCCTGCGTGCGCTGCAGCACGGAATACGAAATCACTCCGTACATTCCAATCGACGCGAGCAAAAGCGCGAGCACTCCGAACGATCCCAGCAAGAACACGGAAAATCGCGGCTGAGACATCGAATCATCCACTAGCGTCGTCAGCGTCAAGACTTTCGCCAGCGGCAAATCGGGATCGATCCCTCGAATCGCTTCGCGCACACTCTCGGTCATCGCCGCGGGATCGCCCTTGGTCCGCAGCGCCACGCGCATATTCAGCATCGAAGGCCACGGATTCTGGTCGTACAGCACGAACATTTCCGGAGCCACGTCTTCGCGCAGCGAGATGTGCTTCACATCCGCCACCACTCCCACCACGGTCAGCAGCGGATACCGCGTGCTTCCCGGTCCCACCACCTTGCCGATCGCGCCGTCCACCGGCCAATATCTTTTCTCCATGGCCGCGTTCACGATAGCCACCGGCATGGATTGCGCGGTGTCCGTCTCCCTGAAATCGCGCCCGCGCAGCAGCGGCGTTCCGATCGCCGGAAAATATCCAGGCGTGATGATCGTGAAATTGGCGAAGGGTATTTCTTTGGGGTTGACAGGGAGATGGTCGGTGAAACGTATGACCGTGCTTTCACCCTCGCCGCCCATAGGCACTGTCTCGCCGATTCCCGCGAACTGCACCCCGGGGATCGCTCGCAAGCGCTCCAGCACGTTCTGGAAGAGCGTGACGATGTGACTCTGCTCCGCATATTTCAAAGGTGGAAGCGGCAACTGCAGCGTCAGAGTTCGCTCCGCGTTGAAACCGCCGTTGGCGCCCAGCACCTGGAAAAATGTGCGCGTTAGCAAACCAGCCGAGATCACCAGAACCATCGCCAGCGCCACTTGCGAAACCAGCAGCGCATTGCGCAATCGTGGACTCGTCCGATTGCCCCCGGACCGCTGTCCGCCATCCTTTAAAGAAGCCACCAAATTCTCGCGCGTCGCGCCAATGGCTGGAGCAAGACCAAAGAGAATCCCGGTGATCAGCGAAATTCCCAGCGCAAATGCGAACACCGGCACGTTGAGCGTCACTTCGCGCAGCCGCGGAAGGTTGGAAGGTCCCAAAGTCTTTACGAAATAAATTCCGGCCTTCGCGATCGCAATTCCCACCGCGCCGGCGGCCACGGCGATCAGTAAACTTTCCGTCAACAATTGACGGATCAATCGCCCGCGCCCGGCGCCCAACGCGGCACGCAAAGTGAATTCCCTGCGCCGCGCCAGCGAACGCGTCAGCAAAAGGTTCGCGACGTTCGAGCACGCAATCAGCAACACGATGCCCACCGCGCCCAGCATCAGTTGCAAGGGACGCTGTGTATCGCCCACCACTTGCCGGTCCAGCGGCACCACCCGCGTATTGAACCAGCCCTTCCAGCGGCTGTCCTGCGCCTCGGCATGTTTTGTGAAGAGGTCCATCGCGGCTTGCGCCTGCCCGATCGTAATCCCGGGCTTCAATCGCCCGATCACCGCGAGTTCGGATGGGCCGGGCTTCGGTTCCGCGGCCACCGCCAGCGGGACCCATAGCTCCGGTTCCTGTGGAAAATTAAAGCTGCTCGGCATTTCTTCCGCGCGCGGGAATGCGAAACCCGCGGGCATCACGCCCACTACTGTGTAGGCGTATCCGTTCAATTCAATCGCTCGCCCCACAATCGTGCGATCCGTGCCGAATCGTTCCCGCCACAACCGGTCGCTCAGAATGACTTCATATTCATGGCCCGGCTGATCTTCCTCCGGCGTGAAGTTGCGTCCCAAAGCCGGCGAAATCCCTAACGCCGGCAAAAATTCCCGCGAAGCGCGAAAGCCGTCCAAAAATAACGGCTCGCCCGACCCGGTCAAGTTGAACGAATCGTTCTGGAATGCGCTCACCGATTCGTACGGATGCGCTTCGCGCGTCAACATGCGAAATTGCGTCTGGCTCCATGGAAAATATTCGGAACCAAGATTTACGCCTGGCGGCGAAACGAGTTCGGGCAGCACGATCTTGGTTGAATCCGGATAGGGCAGCGGCTTCAGCAGGATATTGTCCACCAGGCTGAAAACCGCGGTGCTCGCGCCGATCCCCACTGAAAGCGTCAGCACTGCGAGCGCCGTGAACCCGGGATTTTTTCGCAGCAGCCGCGTGGCGAAGCGCACATCCTGCGACAAAGTTCCCACCAAGCTCGCGCCGCGCGCGTCGCGGCATTCTTCCTTGGTCTTATCCACGCCGCCGAATTCCAGCCGCGCGCGTCGCAACGCCTCTTCCCGCGGCACGCCGCCGCGCTCCAAATCCGCCGCGCGGGCTTCCAGATGGAACCGCAACTCCGAATCCATCTCGTTCTCCGCGCGCGTGCGCCACAAATTCGCGCGCCACCACGATCGCACCCGGCTCGCTATGTTCATACTTCCTCCGGCCTCGTGCCCAGAATTCCTGCGATCACATCCGTCATGCGGTTCCACTTCTCGGCTTCTGCCTGGAATCGCCGCTTGCCCGCCGCCGTCAGCCGGTAATATTTCGCCTTGCGCTTATTCTCCGATTCGCCCCACTCGCTCGCGATCCAACCCTGATGCTCCAGGCGATAAAGCGCGGGATAAAGCGAACCCTGCTGTATCTCCAAACGATCCTTTGAAATTTGCTCGATGCGCAGCAGAATGCCGTAACCATGCAGCGGCCCCAGCGATACAGCCTTCAGGATCAACATATCCAAAGTGCCCTGCAGCAAATCAATCGGTTTCGCCACCATCTCTCCTCGCACGTCTAGGAGAACCTAGCACCGCTCTCCTCGACTGTCAAGGAGAGCGGCTTGAAGAATGACTCGCGGTGGAAGTCGACTACTGAATTGTGACGATTACGGAAGCATTGGCCGTGACCGTCGGGAGGCCGGCGTTGGGGCCAGGCGTGGTTCCAGTCACGGTGAACGTATAGTTGCCCGGTGTGGTGCCGGAAATTCCGCCACCGCGACCGCCGCCACTGCCGCCATTTCCACCGCTGCAGGACGCCACACCCACGATCATGGCCAGAGCAAGGCCCATGCTCAGCAAGGAGCGTCGCCTGCGGTTCTCCGCGGGTATTCCGAAAAGGAGAATGCCGAAAACGGCTGCGCCCGCGAACGCCGCGAGCCGCGGCATCCCGTTCGATGAGCGCGCGGTGTTCGCGCTGGCAGTCGCCGCAGTCGAGTTGATCGTCATCGTCGCTGCGACGGCGCTCGCCCCGGCGATGGTGACGGAAGCCGGAAGAATGCTGCAAGCCGGAGGATACTTCGCTCCCGCGGGTGACCCAGTCAGCGCACAAGTGAGAGTGACGGGGCCTGTAAACCCGCCCATCGGCGACACCATCACGCTGGAGGTGTTACCCGTCGTAGCGCCTGGAGCGGCAATCGTGACCGGAGCCCCGCTTACGCTGAAAGGAAGCGTATCGGCGGACACCACGGTTGAAGACACAGACGCATAGTTCGCATCGCCATAATAAGTGACGGTAAAGGTGACGCTGCCAAGATTGAAATAGTTGCCGTCTCCGGTGAGGCTCGCCGAACCGTTTACAAGTGAAGCACCTGTCCCATAGCTGGCGCCACCTCCGATGCCATAAAGTCCCACGGATCCGGTGGGAGCTGGCAAGCCGGCTGCAGTGGAAAGAGTGACGGCGAGCGTAAAGGACTGCGCCTCATTAAAGGGATTGGGCGTGAGAATGTCCGAAATGTTAGCGGCTTGCTTGACTGTTATGTTCACTGCGGAAGATGTGCCCGGGTTACAGTTGGAGTCACCATTATATGTTGCGGTCACCGCGTCCACGCCCAGCGGCAAACTGGACACGTTCAGGCTGGACTGTCCCACGTGCGGATTGTAGACATCCGGGCCAACGGCAACCGTGCCCAGAGCTGTGCTGCCGAAATAGAATGTGATGGTGCCGGTAGGCGGCGGAACGTTATCCGTGGCAATCACCAGCGCGGTAAGCGTAGTAGGCGTGCCCAGCCCGATGCTGGTTGGGCTCGCGGAAAGATTCGCCGTGGTAGCGGCCATAGTGATCGTAAAAGTCAGCGGCGTAGACATCGTGGTGGCGTTGAAGCTGGCGTCCCCCGAGTAGCTCGCAGCGAAAACATGAGTGCCCACTGGGAATCCACCGTAATTGACCCACTCCGCGAGACCAGTGCTGTCAAGACCGACGGTGTCTTCGCCGTGTGTGGCTCCGAGCGTATCAGTGAAACTAACGGTTCCGGTGGCGATGCCGTCGGACTTGCCTGGCGCAGCGTGGACTCCAACGGGCTGTGCATCAATGGTGATGAACGATCCGTACGGAACACTTGCTCCGTTCGCGATGCCGTTGAATATGTTGGTGGTGTAGTTATAGGTGTTGCCGAAAAGATTGATCGTGCTGTTCTCGGGCGCGACGTTCAGACCGACCGCGCTCGATGCGCTGGGCGCAAACAGGGCGTCGCCGGCGTATCGGGCAGTCACCGTGTACTGCCCGCCTGGCAAGTTGTCGAGCGCTGCCGCTGCGGCTCCCGTCTGAAGCGTCAATTCGCCCAATCCCGTGTTCGTTGAGGGCGCCGCCGTCGAAACCAGCGCCACATCGCCCGTCGGCGTTCCTCCCATGCCCGCGACGCCCACGCTGACGTTCACGGAGGTGCCGTGTGTAAACGTCGTCTGACTGAAGTTGAGCGTGGTTGCCGTTGATTTGAACTTCAGTGACGTCCAAAACTCGAGCAGCAGATTGGCGTCGACGCTTCCCAGGCCCGTAGCCAGATCGTAGCCTGGAGCCGCATAATATTGCCCGAGGGTGTAAGAACCGTTCGTGTTGTCCGTAAGCGTGCTGGGCGTGCACGAAGGCGTTCCCTGTTCGCACGGGACATCGTTGCTCCCGGTCGTGATGTCGTGGAATGCGGTGGGATGCTGTGCCGCCAGCGGGTACAAAGTAAAGTTCGCCTGACCTTGCCGGCCGTATTTCTGGTTGATCAGGGCCATAATTCCCGCCATCGCGGGCGACGAAGCGGAAGTTCCGCCCACCCCGGATATCTGGACGCCCCCGCCTTGCGGAATGCACTGGTTGGCAAACGGAAGACAGATCGGATAGAAACTGTAATTCACGCCATTGGAAGCATAGAGCGAAACGTCTGGAAGATCGCGTACCCCGTCCGTCGGCACTCCCGTGCCAATTTGCCAGGAAGGTTTCGGGTAGCCGCCCGTGCAGGATGTGTACGGTTGGCGGGGATCCAGCGGAGGCGGAACGCCCGTAGCGCAACTGCTAGCCCCTCCGCTGCCTGCAACAATCGTGGGTGAACTCGGGTCGTACACCCCGTTGTCGAAAAGATCCAAGCCGAAGGCGTTATTCCAAACCTGCTCGGGAATCGCCTTGAGCAGTGAAACGGTCGGGAGGTTCGCGGGCGTCAGGTTCCAATAAGTGGCCAACTGAGCGGCTTGCGCCGCGGAACCTTGGCTGTAAGACGTGTAATAAAAATCTGTGCCGCCCACGGAGACGTTCCAGGAAGTCGAGCCGATGCCATTGACCGCGAGGCCGTATTGCGCGGGTTGCGGCAGATCAAAGTCGTCGCAGCCGGCGGATCCGCCATCGCCCGAGGAAACGAAGGAGGTCTGTCCCTGCGCGGCTGCCTGTTCCCACACCGCGGCCCAGAACTGGTTTCCGCCCGAACCGAGATCCTGCTCGCATTCGCCATAGCTGGTGCTGAGCACGGCCGCGACGTCGTCATCCACCGCGCGCTGCGCAGCAAGGTTGATTCCGTACTGCACCGCGCTCCCTTCCGACGCGTACATATTGATGCTGGCCGCCGGCGCAACCGCCCCCGCGACCTCCACGTCAAGCTGCGCTTCCACGACTGCATACTCTTCGCCCGGATCATTGCCATCCACGATGTTGTTGAGCGTGAGCGGTGGAAGCCCGAACAGCGAGCGATAGGCGGCGACCGCGTCCAGGTCCGCCGTTGAAGCGCTGATAATCCCGATCGTTACTCCGGTGCCCTTCGTGCCGGCGCTGTAAACCGGGTTCAGGTCGTACTGCACGGCGAAATCGGCGGGCGCCAGCGCCAGCGTATATTGATTGAGCGTCCAGTCCGGTTCCACTTGGTGCGTGGCGACATTGTAGTTGGCCTTGCCCAGCAGTTCGGCGTACGACTTCGGCGCGAAATCATTCAATGTGGTGATGCCTGCCACGACCGGCGCGAGCGCGGTGGGAATCTGCGGATCGCCATTGTTGGCATGATGCAGTTCGCCGTTGACGACGTAGGCGTGGATCTCCGTGCCAAGTGCGGCGCGGACCTGTCCGGCGGTTCCTGAAAATTCAATCGCTGTCTTTCCTTTGGTAATCCGCGCGACAGAGAAGCCGTGCGACTGCAGCCAGGAAGTTACCGCCGCTATATCCGAGTCCGCCGGGCCATACGCGCCGCCGAATTGTTCGGGCGTGAGCCACCGGTGATAACTGGGATTGCCGGGCGTCTGTGCGTCCTGGATGAACTGGCGCAGTGCGGACTCCTGCCGCGGCGACCGCCGAAGCAGCAGAAACATTCGTGCAGCCGCAAAGGAATCGGGTACGGCGCCTTGATCGAAGCGAGGCTGCGCGAGCGGATGCACATTACCGGGGAGCGTGACACGCAGATTGTCGTTGACGGGCTGCGTAATTCGGGACTGCGGCTGGGATTGGGCAAACGCTTGGCTGCCGCTTAGGACAGCGCAAAAAAACATCAAGCAAAGTGCCCCACAACGACGACGGAATCTGAGGAACATAGGCCTCGCTTGCTGGGAAGCGTTTCACGATCGGCGAAATGATTCGCCGCCGTCATTGCCACTGTCCGAAAATCCCGAAACCGCCGCGTAATCGCGGATCTGCTGCTCGAGCTATTTACCAAACCGATTAGTATGACGTGTGCACGAGCGTACAAGTTTCAGCTGTTCGAAGCAATAACCGGTAGCGGATCGCAGCACGCTTTTCGAATGCCGGCAAGAGTGTCGCTGGCCATCGCCGGGCCGCGGGCGAGTCACGCCATGCGCGCCCCCGCGTGCTTCGTTTCATCTTGCCGGACGCCCCCTGCCGTTGCTGCACTGCTCGCCACAACCTCGGCACGGCCTTGAGCGTTTGCAACTCTCGCGTGAAGCGAAATGCGCGGCACAGCATGCCATGGCCTGATTGCTCGATTATCGCGCCTTCATCCTCACAATTTCTTGCGATAGTGCACGCAGCGGTCCACCACTTCGAATCCCAGCGCTTCGTGCGCGCGCTCCGATCCTTCATTTTCGATCAACGCGTCCGAGGCCATTTCCGCGCAGCCCTGCGCGCGAGCCCACTCCTCCGCCGAATTCAGCAGCGCCTTGCCCACGCCTTGGTTTCGAAACTTCTCGTGGACGAACCACCCTTCCACATATCCCACTGGCCGCGAGGGATCGCAGCCATCCGCATGAGAGCGCAAGCCAGCCGAGAGAAATCCGGTCAACGCTTCGTTTTCGTCCGTAGAAACGAGCAGCACCACAGGCAGTGTCCCAGGCGCGCGATGGTTTAAAGCATCGTCGAGCTCTTTCAGCAGTTCCTCAGGCAGCCCGGCAGGCCACAGCAACGCCTGCATCTTGGCGAGTTCATCGCGGTCGCGACGCCGCGCTTGCCGTACTTTCGGATTCGTCATGCTCCACATTGTAATCAACGGTCGCAAGTTTCCGCGAATCGCGACCGCTGGCCGCGACGCGGACCACACCGACGAAGACCGTCCGCAACCGCGCTTCCATCCGCCATCCAATTTGACCCTCCAAAATCCCGGCCGCGCGCCACCATCCAGCGACGAAACTGCTTTCTCATTGATATATTGAAGCTGTGGAGGCACAGTGATCGATTTTCAATACAACTATCCGCTGCTAGGCACCGAAGCCGCGATCGTATCCGCCGCCGTGCAAAAACACGCCGCGCAATCAAATGCCTGGGTTTCTCAAAAAGCCCTGGCCGGAACCGCGGAGCATCGCGCGGTAGCTGCATCTTTCCTCTCGCAATGGGGCGCCGAAATTTCCGCCAATCGCGTGTTCTTGTGCTCCGGCGGACATAGCGCCGTTTCCGTTGCCCTCACTCGCGCATCGCTTGACGGCGCCTCTGTAGCAGTGGATGAACTTACCTATCCGGCCTTTCGTAGGACGGCCGCAAATCGCGGAATGAAAGTGATCGCCTGCGCCGGCGATGAAGATGGAATGCTGCCCCAGGCGCTCGCTGAAGCGGTCGCCTCACAAAAAATAACCGCCGTGTACTTGACGCCCACAGTACACAATCCGCTGGGCAGCATGATGCCCCCAAGCAGAAGGCTCGCTCTCGCGAATGTAATCCGGCAGCACAGTCTCTGGCTGATCGAAGATGATGCGTATCGTTTTCTCGAGCCCGCTGGCCCCGCTCCAATTTCCTGGCTCGTCCCCGAACGCAGTTTCTACATCTACAGCTTTACGAAACCGGTCGCGCTGGGAATGAAAGTGTCCTATCTCGCGGTCCCGGATACTTTCGCGAATGGTCTTGACGACTTTGTTTCGCAGGTCAATAGCGGCACGTCACTCTTATTCGCAGACGTTCTCACCGCCCTGGTTCACGACGGAACCGTGCAACGCCTGATCGCCGAAAAACAGGCTCTCGGCCGCGCGCGCCAGGAGCTGATCTCGAGCGGTCTCGCGGGATGGAAAATCCGCGCGCACCGCAACGGCTTCCATTCCTGGATCGAACTCCCGCAGGGAATTGACGCGCACGCTTTCTGCGCAGCGTCCGAATCCAGGGGCGTGCTGCTCACTCCCGGCTCGCGCTATGGAAATGGCAATCCGGAATTTGCGCGCTGCTTTCGTCTCGCGGTTGGAAACGAGCGTGACCGCGACCGTATCACCGAAGGGCTAGCGATTGTAAAGCAGACCCTCGCTTCGTTTTGACGCGCGAAAACGCCCACGCCCACTCGCGCGGGCGGACCCGGAGAAGCCCCGCGCCGCCCGCCGCTACACGGTCACGACGATCTTACCGATCTGCTCGTTCGATTCCATGTAACGGTGCGCTTCCACGATCTGCGCAAATGGAAATACCCGGTCGATCAATGGTTTGAAATCTCCCGCCTCGATGTGGTCGAACACATATTTCTCCGCCTTGGCTTTCAGCTTCGGAACAGAAAGTACTTCGCGCAGCGTGTATCCCTGAATCGCGAGCCCTTTGCCCAGCGCCGTGAACAGCGGAAATGGAGTCGGCTCCATCGCCAGCGCTCCATACTCGAAAATTGTCCCGCCCGGCGTCGCGGCATCGGCGAGCTGCTGAATGCCCTTGCCGCCAATCGGATCAAAAGTCACGCGCGCGCCTTTGCCGCCCGTGATTTCCTTCACGCGCGCCGCCAGGTCCTCTTCATCAGTTGCGATCACGTGTTTCGCCCCCAATTCGATGAGCTTCGCTTTCTTCTTCGAAGTCCGCGTCGTCGCGATGCTGACCGCTCCCTCCGCCTTCACCATTTCAATCGCCGCAATTCCCACGCTGCTGCTCGCCGCCGTGATCACCACAAAATCGCCGTTGCCGATCCGGCCGTAATGAATCAACGCTCCATAAGCCGTCAGATATTGCATCCATATAGACGTCCCTTCTTCCGGCGAGAGTTTCGGCGGATAAATCGCCAGCGCGCTCACCGGCACCAGCGCGATCTCTCCGTACACGCCGTACTGCGTCATCAGGAACGCCGGCACCGTGCTGGCCTTTTTGCCGATCCAGCTCTTATCCACGTCCGGACCCACCGCGATCACCTCGCCCGCCGCTTCGTACCCAAGTTTCGAGGGCAGGGCAGGCGACTCCAAATAGCGTCCCTGCCGGAACATCACCTCCGCGCGATTCAATCCAATCGCTTTCACGCGCAGCAGCGCTTCGCCTTTTCCGGGTGCCGGAATCGGCTCCGCTTCGATCCTCAATACTTCCGGCCCGCCCACAGAATGGAACCGGACCACCTTCGCAGTTTCGTTCGGCATGTGTTTTCTCCTCGCAAGGTTTGATATCGCAGCGGGCCGTCCGGATTCACCGGAAGACACGGATCTAGCGATGGTCCATGTGTTCGCCAAAAATTAATTCGGAGGGTTCAGTGACGGGTCCAGGCGCTTCGCTTCCTGAAATTCCTGCTTCGCCGCGTCGCTATCCTTCAAACGCGTGAGCGCCATCCCCAAATTGTAGTGCGCGTGCGCGAGATTCGCATTCAGCCGAATCGCTTCACGGTAACTGTCCGCGGCCGGCTGGTATTGGCCCTTGTTGAAGAGCACGTTGCCCAGATTAAAGTGCGCGTCCGCATTGTCGGGCTGCTCGGCGATCACTTTCGTAAACGCGGTCTGCGCACCATCCAAATCGCCCAGCTGCATCTTCGCCGCGCCCAACCCAATCTGCGCCTGCGGAAAATCGGATTGCAGATCGAGGGCCTTCTTGAAACTGTCAGCCGCTTTCTGCGGCTGGCTCGCCAGCATATAAGCGTTACCCAAATTATAAAGCGCATGCGCCTCGTCCGGCTTCAGCGCCAGACCCTTCTGATAAGTTGCAATCGCGTCGTCCAGTTTTCCTTGCCCCTGATAAACGAGCGCGAGATGGAAATCCACTTCCGCCTGGTCCGGTTGCAGCGCGAGGCATTTCTGAAAACTCGTCGCCGCCTCGTCCAGCTGCCCTTGCTTGTACAAAAGTTGCCCCAGGTCGAACCAAGCTGCGGCATCGTCCGGATGGTCGGCAACGATCTGGCGGTATTGCGTGGTGGCTTCCTCGTCGTGGCCGGCGTTGCGCAGCGCAAGCGCATAATTCGCGCGAATATCGAGCGACGCCGGCTCCAGCGTCACGGCTCGTTCGTAAACTTTGATCGCCTCGTCCCACTGTTTTCCGGAATCCAGCGCCGCGCCCAGATTGTTCAAGGCGTCCGCGTATTTCGGCAAAAGCTCGATCGCCTTGCGATACGCCGCAATCGCGTCCGTCGGATTACCGGAAGCGAAAAGGGCAGCGCCCATGCCGTTGTAGGCCTGCGCGAATTTCGGATTCAGCGCGATAGCCTTCTGATACGCCGCAATCGAATCGTAATATTTTTTCTCGTGATAAAGCGCCAGGCCCAGATTGCTTTCGGTGATTCCGTCGGTGGGCTTCATCTCCAAAGCCTTATCGAAATCCGCGACGGCCTCGTCGTCCTTCCCCTGCAGATCCATCACCATGCCCAAATTGCTGAGCGCTTCCGGGAAGTTCGGATTCACATCAAGCGCCTGCCGAAACAGCGCAGCCGCCTCCGCAAATTTCCCCTTCTCGTAAAGGTCCATGCCGCGATTATTCAGCGCCACCGCATCCCCGCCGCCCACGGCCCGCGTCTGCGCGCACATTTCCCCCGCAGCCCCCAAAAAAATAATGGCAGCCACAAGTAGAGCGATTTGCCCGATCGCACGCCGCATCGCCGGCAGGCCTCCCAGCCGCAAGCGGCAGCGTAACACACTCGAAATCGTCGTCGTCAACCGTCCGTTGCAGCATCCGCGCCGTGCGCGGGCCAACGCTCTCGTGTCGTATAATCCGCGCACTCATGCATTCCATCACCATGGACGCATTGCTCGCGCTGCAATTTTTCGTAGTTCTATTTCTCTTCCTGCACGATTGGGTGCCTCTCGGCTCGCTCAACGATTTGAAAGGCGTCAGCACCGCGGATTCGTTCGGCAAACGCGTCGCCGCCACGCTCATCAGCGCCGTTCCCTTCGCGGTGGGCTTGATAGGCACAATCGTCCATTTCGAAAAGCCCTTTCCGGACTGGCTTTTCTGGTGGCTATGGATCAGCTACGTGCTGTTGTTCTACGGAATACTGAAGGCGTGGTGGATTCCGTACTTCCTGCATCCGGACCCCGAAAAGGCCGCGCGCTACGAAATAATGTTCGGCGCAACGCACGCCTTCTTGCCGGAGCGCAACGGCATCCGCGTGAACACCCTGCACGTAATCTTTCACGCCGCCACCGTCGCGCTGTTGGTTGCTCTAGCCGCAGTCTCGGCCCAGCAAGGTTGGCCCAAAACCTGGTAAAACGCCCCGCGTTATCGCTAGCGTCAAGACACCTTTTGAGTTAGGCTCTCTGCAACAGTACCGCGCGAGGATACCCCTTCCTCTAGAATTTAGCCGGCAAAAGGCATCTTGGGATGCTCTTCAAGACGTTTAGCGCAGCCGTGTTCGGCATTGACGCCTACCTCGTCGAAGTCGAAGTGGACGTAGTCCCGGTGCTCGAGGGCTTTTTCAATGTCGTAGGCCTGCCCGATGTCGCCGTAAAGGAAAGCCGCGAACGCATTCGCGCCGCGCTGCGCAATACCGGCTTCGATTTTCCCTCGCGCCATGCCGTCACCATGAATCTCGCCCCCGCGGATATCCGCAAAGAAGGCTCCGCATTCGACCTGCCCATGGCCCTCGGACTCGCCGGCTGCCAGGGAAGTTTCTTCGGCAAAATTCTCGATACCCACGTTTTTCTCGGCGAACTCTCGCTCGATGGCGGTGTCCGCTCGGTGCGTGGCGCGCTTTCGGCCGCATTGGCTGCGCGCGAACGCGGCATCAAAAATGTCGTGGTCCCGGAAGCCAATGCGCGCGAAGCCGCCGTAGTCGAAGGCATCAACGTTTTTGGCGTGAAATCGCTGCCCCAGGCCGTGGACCTGATCAACTCGCCCGAATCCTTCCATCCCACCGCCGTGGACACTTCGCTGATGCTCGCCGAAGCCAGCCAATATTCCGTGGACCTGCGCGACGTCCGCGGCCAAATGTCCGCCAAGCGCGCTCTCGAAGTCGCCTGCGCCGGCAGCCACAATATTCTGCTGATCGGCCCGCCCGGCGCCGGCAAGACCATGCTCGCGAAACGCATTCCCACAATTCTTCCGCCGATGTCGCTCGAGGAAGCCATCGAAACCACGCGCATCCACAGCGTCGCCGGTGTTCTGGAAGATTCGCGCGGCCTCGTAGGCACGCGGCCGTACCGCTCGCCGCACCACACCATCAGTGACGCAGGCCTGATCGGCGGGGGCGCGATTCCGCGTCCCGGCGAAGTCTCGCTCGGGCATAACGGCGTCGTTTTTCTCGACGAGTTGCCGGAATTTCAGCGCAACGTTCTGGAAGTAATGCGCCAGCCCCTCGAAGAAGGCAGCGTCACCATCGCCCGCGCCGCGCTTTCCGTGAATTTTCCCGCTCGCTTCATGCTAGCGGCCGCCATGAATCCATGTCCCTGCGGATTTTTCGGAGACGGCACGCGCGAATGCCATTGTTCGCCGGTGCAGATTCAGCGTTACGTCTCGAAAATTTCCGGCCCGCTCCTCGACCGCATTGACATCCACATCGAAGTCCCTGCCGTGAAATACAAAGAGCTGCGCGGCAACGGCGATGTAGAAAGTTCCGAGTGCGTGCGCGCTCGCGTCTTGCGCGCCCGCGAAATCCAGTTCGAACGCTACCGCGGCGAAAAAAAGCTCTACGCCAATTCGCAGATGCCTCCCAAGCTCATCCGCAAACACTGCGCCATCACCCCCGATGGCGAAAAGCTCCTCGAATCCGCCATCCAGCGCCTGGGCCTTTCCGCCCGCGCCCACGACCGCATCCTGAAAGTCTCCCGCACCATCGCCGATCTCGAAGGCGCCGAATCTCTCCTGCCCAAGCACCTAAGCGAAGCCATCCAATACCGCACCCTAGACCGCACCTACTGGGCTTAGAAGCCCTCAGCGGCGCGCCTGCCCGTCGCGCACCTTTTGAGCCGCAACGCGAACTGTACTAAACTCCACCCGCGCACGACGCCAAAATGCCCACCGCCGCCAAAATTGTCCGTGAACCGCGCTGGCCCGCGTTTGTCGCCATGGCGGCCGCAGGCGGAGTGTACCTCGCGCTGCCGGAACGCCTCTCGCTCGGACCAAGCTGGCTGCTGCTCCTCGTCGTTTTCATGCTGCTGATTCCGATCGTGCTGTCGCACCGCCGCGGCGATTTTCACATCACCAAAGTTTTCACCATCGTAGCCAATACCGCGATCACCATCGGCATGGTTGCATCGCTGGCGTTGCTGATCGAAGGCATTCCGAAACACCGCGATTCGCCAACGGCTCTGCTGCGCGGCGCGGTCGCGCTGTGGGTTACCAACGTACTGGTTTTCGCGCTGTGGTATTGGAAGCTCGACGCGGGCGGCCCGCTCGGCCGCGACGGTTCGCGCGGCAAGCTCGACAGCTCATTTCTTTTCCCGCAGATGTTGGAAGACGAAGACACATCGTGGTCGCCGCACTTCATGGACTATCTATTTCTGGCGTTCAATACCAGCACGGCATTTTCGCCCACGGATACCGCGGCGCTATCGCGCTGGGCCAAAGCCGGCATGATGCTGCAGTCGTTGATTTCGCTGACGATCGTTGCGCTGCTGGCCGCCCGCGCCGTAAATATCCTCTAGTCGCCATAGCAGCAATCCAAACTCACGCCGCAAAGTAGCGCGTAGGCGTCTGCCCCAATTGCCGCCGGAACATCACAATAAACGCACTCGTGCTGCGATATCCCGCGTCCCACGCGGCTCCCGTCACTTTTTCTCCAGAAGCCAGCAACTGCATCGCGTGCAAAAGCCGCAATTGCCGTCGCCACTGGCTGAACGTCATTTTCGTTTCCGCGATGAAGAGCCGCTCGATCGTCCGCTTGCTCGCCCCACAATCCGCGCAAAGCGCCGCCAGCGTTTTCTGCGTGCCCGGCTCCGCAACCAGCGCATTCACAATTCGCATAGCCCGCGGGTCGCTGGGATGCGGCAACTGCAGCGGAATCGAATGGATCGCTTCCAATTGATCCAGAATCATTTCGATCACGCGCCGGTGCGCAGGCTCCTGCCTCTTCAATTTCGGAAATTTGCAAGCATGCAGAATCAATTCGCGCAGCAGCGGCGGCACATTCATCACAAAACATTTCGCGCCCCCGGTCGTCACCAGCCCAGGAGCAAAATAAAGCGTGCGCATCGAAACGGGCCCGAGGATCGCCACTGAATGCGGCGTTCCCGCTGGAATCCACACCGCTCGCAACGGCGGAACAACCCAAATCCCCTGCTTGGTGCGAACCGTCATCACTCCCCGCGACCCAAAAATCAATTGATCCTCGGGATGAAAATGTTGGGCAATCGTGTGCTCACCCGCAAAATCGTAGGCCAATGTCGCGACTTGAGCCGTTTGGCGGCCGCGCCGATCGATCAAAAGGCTCTGGCACTTCTGCGACATTTGTTGTCAACATAGCGGGAGACAACGCGCGCCGCAAGTGCTACTTTTCCAGCGCTCCAAGGTGCCACCGGAGGACCTGAATGCTAGCTTCCAGCAAAATCATCGGTTTCGTTCCCACGCGCGATTCCGCGCGAGCCCGCGAATTCTACGAAGGCAAGCTCGGCTTCCAGTTCGTCAGCGACGACCCCTTCGCGCTGGTAATGATGGCCGGCGACACCATGATCCGCATTTCCAAAGCCAAAGATTTCACGCCCGCTCCATACACCGTCATGGGCTGGGAAGCGCAAGACATCGAAGCGCTAGTCCGCTGGCTCACCGCCCGAGGCGTCGTCTTCGAAAAATACCCATTCATCCAGAATCAGGAACTCGGCATCTGGACCGCGCCAGGCGGCGACCGAGTCGCCTGGTTCAAGGACCCCGACGGCAACGTGCTCGGCGTCAGCCAACACCGCAAATAAAAAGCAATGCGAGTGTCATCCCGAGCGCAGCGAGGGATCTGCTTTTCGATCTGAATGTGCGTACATGCCCGACCCGAAAGGAGACACCATGAAGAAAGCATTGCTGCTGGGCACAATCCTGGGTGGCCTAACCGCATTCATCTGGAGCTCAATCTCGTGGGAACTTCTCGGCTGGCACGAAAAGGACATGCTGAGATTTCAAAACGAGGACGAAGTCTCCGCCGCAATCGCCGCGCACGCCACGAAAGACGGCGTCTACCTTCTACCCAGCATGCCCTCAGGCGAAGGCATGACCGCCGACCAAAAAAAGCAAGAGCAAGCCTCCGCGATGGCGAAAATGCAATCCGGCCCGATCATGTTCGCCGCAGTCCGCGTCCACGGATTCGGCTCGTACACCCGCGGCCTAATCATCCAATTTCTCAGCCTGCTAGCCGCCGCGTTCCTGCTCACCTGGCTCCTGCTGCAAACCAGCGGCCTAAGCTACGTCCGCAAAGTCGCGTTCCTGGCGATAGTGGGTCTAGCGGCCAGCGTCATAGTAGATCTTCCTAACTGGAATTGGTGGGGCTTCTCCGGCGCCTACACGGCCGTAAATCTCGCCGATTCCACCATCACCTGGCTGATCGCGGGCCTCGTCATCGCCAAAGTTGCCAAGCAACCGACGAACTAGCGACGAGCCGGTCAGACACGGCGGCTCCCCGAAAGCATCTGCAGCTTCATTCACTGATGACGTGGTCGGCCCATTCCACCAGCGAAACGTAGATCGGAACCGTTCCCCATTGCGCGTTCCAACTGCTCAAGTCCGCCTCCGTGACCCCACGGGTCCGGGAGCAGGCTCCTCAAGCAAATATCGGTATGCGTTTGGCCACCACCTTCGCCATGGTCTCGCTCAGGGGCGGCCATCCGATGGGTTTCACCGCATCCACCGTCACCTTGCGCATCAGGTACGTAGCGTCGTGGGTGAGAAATATCTGCACCTCGTGCCCGGCGTCGGCCAATGCGAGCCCGTGGCCAAAGACGAACGATGCGCGGGTCGGCTCATCGGTTCCCCAGGAGCTCCGCATCATGATGTGCAGTTTCTTCTTGGGTTCCTGAGGTTCCTGAGCCTGCGCCTCGCTGGTGGAAGCAGTAACGGACCCGGCGGCAAGCGCGCCAGCAGCGAATTGCGTCCATTTTTCAAGGAAATTTCGGCGGGTAGGCATATCCGACCTCCTGCAATTGGCGCGAGTCTACACGAGCCTGGGGGTGATTACAAACCGAGTTGTTATCAGCACACTCATAGCACAGCACGCGAGAGTTGTTCCGAATGTTATACGGAATTCAGTAGTTGGTTGCCGCGTCCGCGCCTCACCCGCCGCTCCACTACATCAGTACCCCGAGTGCATTGACTTGCACTCCGGCGCTGTGATAACCATACTCCCGCTCTTTCAAAGGATTTTCCCGACATC
Organism: uncultured Acidobacteriota bacterium; assembly: GCA_963740695.1. Classification (GTDB taxonomy): domain Bacteria; phylum Acidobacteriota; class Terriglobia; order Acidiferrales; family UBA7541; genus Palsa-295. Next base: position 257,097 of record CAVUFU010000007.1, on the reverse strand, counting down.
GGATGCCGGCCAAAGCTCAGCGGATCGAAGTCACGCTCGAAACCCTCCTCGAAAGCGTGGACCTCGCGGAGAGCATTTCCATGCGCGTGGCCGAGGCGGCCGGGTTTCCCGAGGAAGAGGTCCACAAGATCGGCATGGCTGTCCGCGAAGGCGTCATCAACGCCTACAATTACGGCAACCAGCAAGACCGCCACAAGAAGATCATGATGACCGTCGAACTCGAACCTGAAAACATGATCGTTCGCGTCCTCGACCAGGGCCACGGTTTCGAACTGACCGAAATTCCCGATCCGCTCGCCGAGGAAAACCTGCTGCGCACCTCGGGCCGCGGCCTTTTTCTGATGCGCGCGTTCATGGACGAATTCAAAGTCGGCCGCGGGCCCGAGGGCGGCGCCGAACTCACCATGATTAAGAAACTTCCACCAACAGTTTCCGGCAACGGCAAGCACCAACCGGAGTAGAATCACCATACGAGGTTCCCGTGGCTCTTCAAGGTACCCGTCGCCAGCTCGGCGACGTAGTCATCGTTGATTTCAGCGGCAAGATCACTCTCGGCGAAGGCAGCGCCACTCTGCGCAAGACCGTGCGCGATTTGGTGGACGGCGGCAGCAAGAAAATCCTGCTCAGCCTCTACGACGTGGATTACATAGACAGCTCCGGCATCGGCGAACTGGTCAGCGCCTACACCACCGTGAAAAACGCCAGCGGCGAACTGAAGCTCCTGCATCTCACCAAGCGCGTTCACGACATCCTGCAAATCACGCGACTCTTCACCGTCTTCGACGTGCAATCCGAAGAAGGCGCAGCCATCCGCAGCTTCAAGTCGTAGCCACGCCGTTTTTTCGATCAGGTCTCGCTCCGATGGCTTTGCGCTATCCTGCAGCGTCGCCTACATGATTTTACCTATGTAGCGGTGCGGCTTGGTTTGGTACACTTAGCACGTAGGGGCGCTGAAAAGCGCCTGTTGCATCACATCGGCGGAGCGAGCTCAGCGCACTCCGAAGTTTTTCTCGATTGTGTAAACAATGCATGGCCGACCTTCCTCCAGTACCGCTAAGTGGTTATCCAGCACAGAATTAGTTTGCAGAGCGACGGTCGGCCAGTTGCTGTAAACGACTTCGGACGATCTCGGCTGTAAGAATCCGCCAAATTCGGACGAACGATCAGGGACCGTGAATGAAGCTCAGCCTGCGACTCATTGCCGCGCTCGTCGTCAGTATCAGCCTCGTCACGTTCTTCGTCGCGCGAAATCAGGTGCGCGCCGAAAAGAAGGGTTTGCGCGCCGATTTGGCCCGCCGCGGCGAAATCCTCACCGAAAGCCTGCAAGAAACCGTCGAGCCTGTGCTGCAGCGCGGTTCAGACTATCAACTCCGCAAAATTGTCGAACGTTTTGGCGACCGCGAACACTTGGCGGGCGTGGCCATCTACGATCCAAACGGTAAGCTGCTTGCCGCGAGCGACCGGTTGGGCCGCAACGCCGATGTTCCGCCGAAAGTGTTCGACGAATGTAAAGCCTCTGACACCGGCGCCGGCGGGTTCACCGATTTCCCCAAGCTGCCCGTCTACGCTTATGCTATGCCGCTGCACCGCGTCAGCGGGGGGCTTGCCGGGGTGCTCGTCACTTTTCACGACGCCCGCTACATCGAAGCGCAAAGCGTGGAAATTTGGCGCAGCGCCATCTGGCACGTGGTAGCGCAGCTCCTGCTGATCGTTCTCATCACCCTGCTGATCGTGCGCTCCACCATCACCGGCCCCATCAACAAACTCTCGCAATGGATGAAGGATTTGCGCACCGGCAAACAGCCCGGGCCATTTCCCGAATCATCGCCCCCTGATTTCCTGCAGCCGCTCACCTCTGAAGCCGCCTCGCTCGGCCAAAGCCTGGCTGAAGCGCGCATGGCCGCAAAGCAGGAAGCCCGCCTGCGCGCCGCCGGCGATACGCGCTGGACCGCCGAGCGCCTTCGCGTAGGCCTGCGAAAAAAATTGCGCGGCAATTCGCTCTTCGTGGTTTCGAATCGCGAACCCTATCTCCACGTCCACGGCCAAAAGGGAATCGAAGTACAAGTCCCCGCCAGCGGCTTGGTCACCGCGCTCGAACCAATCCTCAACGCTTGCGACGGCACGTGGATCGCTCACGGCTCCGCCGACGCCGACCGCGAAACCGTGGACGAGCACGACCGCCTGCGCGTCCCTCCCGACCATGCGCATTACACGCTGCGCCGCGTCTGGCTCACCAAGGAAGAAGAAGACGGCTACTATTTCGGCTTCGCCAATGAAGGCATCTGGCCGCTGTGCCATATTGCCTACACGCGCCCGAGTTTCCGCACCTCCGATTGGGAGTACTACCAGCGCGTGAACGAAAAATTCGCGCAAGCCGTCCTTCAGGAAATTGAATCCGTCGAAGCGCCGTTCGTACTGATCCAGGATTATCACTTCGCGCTGCTGCCGCGTTTGATCAAATCCGCGCGGCCCGACGCTCGCGTCGCGATTTTCTGGCACATTCCCTGGCCCAATCCGGAAGCCTTCGCGATTTGCCCCTGGCAGAAAGAACTTCTCGACGGCTTGCTCGGCGCCGATCTGGTGAGTTTCCACATTCAGGCGCATTGCAATAACTTCCTCGAAACCGTGGACCAGACCATCGAGTGCCGTATCGAATGGGAACGCTTCGCCGTCAACCGCAATAATCACTTCACGATCGTCCGGCCGCATCCCATCAGCGTGGCCATGCCGGAATCGCACGACCTTTTTCCCACCGATCTCACCCGCGCCGCGATTCTCGAAACCACCGGCCCGGACACGATTTTCCTCGGCCTCGGCGTGGACCGCATTGATTACACCAAAGGACTACTCGAGCGTTTTCGCGGCATCGAGCGCTTCCTCGATAAATATCCGCAGTACGTCTCGCGCTTCACCTTCGTCGAATTCGGCGCGCCCAGCCGCACCCACATCAAGCGCTATCAGGACTTTTTCAACGAGGTGGAAGGCGAAGTCCAGCGCATCAACACGCGCTTTCAGAGCGACAAGTGGAAGCCCATCATCTTTCACGGCCGCCATCACACCCACCAGGAAATTGATCCGTACTATCGCGCCGCGGATCTCTGCCTGGTCACCTCGCTGCACGACGGCATGAACCTCGTCGCCAAGGAATACGTCGCCGCGCGCGAGGATGAAGACGGCGTCCTGATCCTCAGCCAGTTCACCGGCGCCGCGCGCGAATTGCGCGATGCGCTCCTCGTGAACCCCTACGACATCGAGCAACTCGCCGAATCCATTCGCCGCGCGCTCGAGATGCCTCCCGAAGAGCGCCACTCCCGCATGCAGCGCATGCGCGCCATCGTCAAGGACCACAACGTGTACCGCTGGGCCGCCGATCTGATCCTCGAGCTTGCTGAAATTCGCCTGGACGCGCCAGAATTGACCGAGACTCGATAACGCGTGCCTCGCCCACAAAAAAAAGCCACAAAAAAGATCGCGAACGCCCGCGCCACTCGCCGTGTCACCCCGGCTTTCGATTCCTGGCGTGAAATTTCCGGCCGCGTTCGCGCCGCCAGGAACATAGCGCTCTTCCTCGATTTCGATGGCACGCTGGTGGATTTCTGTTCTCGCCCGGAACTAGTCAAGTTGAGCGCCCGCACCGACGCAGTCCTGCGGAAATTAGCCGATCACAGCTCGGTTCGTGTCGCGATCGTGAGCGGCCGTCGGCACGCATCGGTGTTGCAATTCGTAACCACGCCGCGTGTGTCCGTCCACGGCCTATACGGATGGGAAGATAAAGCAGGCGTGCGCTTGTCCGCAAAGACTGCCGGTAAAATCTCGGAAGCCCGGGCAATCCTCGCCGGCCTACCGGAGAAGGCGCCTGGCATTTTCCTCGAGGAGAAAGGTGCCAGCCTCGCGGTGCATTTTCGAGACGCTTCAGCGCAAGCGCAGCGGCACGCCTGCGCCGCGCTTCGCAAGCTCATCGCGCGTCTGCGCCCGCACCTGCGGATCATCCAGGCCGGAAACGTTTGGGAAGTCGCTCCCGCGCACGTTCAAGGAAAAGGCCCGGCCGTGCGCAAGATCCTTCGAGAGCTTGGACCTGCGTTTCTGCCAATCTACGTCGGCGACGATCTTACCGACGAGCCGGCTTTCCGCGCCTTGCGCCGCCAAGGAATCACGATTCTCGTAGGGGCGCGGCGCCCCACCAGCGCGCACTTCTCGCTCCGCAATCCCGCGCAAGTCGGATTATTTCTCGAGCGGCTCGAGCATTTGTTGCGCTGATGCCGCATCGGCGTCGCTCCGTCTCGCCGCAAGCCAGTGCGAAATTAGGAGCGTAGCTTTTATTTCGCAGTAGTCTCGCCCACAAACACCAGGCACCCGTTCGGATCTTCCACGTGGAATTCCGTCATCCCATATCCCCTGCGAAAAAGGTCGCGAATTCGGTACCGACCCTTGAAGGCCTCCACGTCTTTCCACAATTCCTCAATCCCGCTAACCTCCACGTACATCTCCGTATGTCCGCGGACGGACTTCAACACCTCCTCGGACGCTGCTTTCTGCAGATGGATGGTTTGCCCGTCGCGCTCCACGATCGCATACTCCGGTGACCTTATCAGGGGCTTAAATCCCAGCACGCCCTCGTAAAACAAAATGGTTTCCTCCATATCGGCCACAGCCAACATGGGACTGATCCGCTTCGCTATGGATGTGCTCATCGTTTCGGAGGCTCCAAGGGCCCGACGTTTTGTTGCGCTGATGCATAATCGCACAAGCCGCGACCCGGTGCGAATCCGGGCATCCCGGCGCCGTTTCGCCCGACTGTTGACCACCTCGAAAATCTACAGGATTACCTGTATGGTCTCCATCGGTCGTCCGGCCTACCATCCGCCATTGCGTTTGTTGCGCCCTTCGGCTGAGCCGTCTGCATCACTATTTTTCGCCGGCGCTGCAAAGAGTAAAAGGCCTGTCTTACAGCGGCTCACTCTTGACGAATCAATGATCGTCCAAGCGGGGAGGCACTCGGCGTGGCCGAACGCGATGGTGTGATTATGGGTACATCTGCTACGCAAGCGCGAGAAAGGCAGTTAAAAACCGAGGGCATGGCTGCGCGGATTCTGATCGTTGATGACCATGAAATCGTCCGCGAAGGGATTCGCACGCTTCTCCGCCGCATCCGCCCCGAATGGGAAGTCTGCGGCGAAGCCAAAAACGGCAAGGAAGCCGTCGAAGCGGCCGTGGCGCTCACTCCCGATATCCTTATACTAGACGTCACCATGCCGGTGATGAGCGGCCTGGAAGCAGCCTCCCGCATCGCCCGCATGGGCCTCGCCTCCCGCATTCTCATCTTCACCATGCACGAAACGAAAAGTCTCATCAACGAAGTCCGCGCCACCGGCGCTCACGGTTACGTCGTGAAGTCGCAAGCCTCCCGCGACCTCATCGTTGCCATCGACCGCATCCTCGCCGGCGGCACTTTCTTCGGCCCCGATCCCGAAACCAGCGCAAGCCCCGCCAGGAACTGATCTGGCGAGCCTGCGCTCGCCGCCCGCCTTGCCTTTGTGATAGCATTATCGTTCAAATATTCCCCGAGGTGAGCAGTTGAAGCATATTTCCCGTCGAGAATTGAAGAAGGACGAAGTACGCGACACTCTCGCGCTCGGCGCGGATGCCGTACTATCTCACAAGCTTTTCACCACCTATCTTCTGCTCGTTGCCCTCGTCGTTGCGCTCGGAATTTTCGGCTGGAAAACCTATACGGAACGCCAGTCGATGAAAGCCGGAGCCGCTTTCGACGACGCCATGAAGTCCTACCAGGCGCGCATCCGCACCCCCAGCGAGCCGTCACTGCCCGGCGAAACCACCTTTTTTGACGACAACAATAAATATGCCGACGCCGCCAAGAAATTCGCCGACGTCGCCACGAAATATCCCCGCACGCGTCCCGGCCAGATCGCAGCGTATTACGCCGCGTTAAGCGACGAAAAGTTGGGCAAGCCCGACGACGCGAAAAAATGGCTGCAAGGTGTCGCCGACGGCGGCAACGACGATTTTGCTTCGATGGCCCGCTTCGAACTCGCGCAACTCAACGATCGCCAGGGACAGGGCGATGAAGCCGTCAAGCTTTACCAGCAATTAATCGCCAAGCCCACCGTGCTGGTCCCCAAGCCGGTCGTAATGCTCGCCCTCGCCGAACACTACGGCGCGAAAAATCCCACCGAAGCCAGCCGCCTCTATGGCCAGATCAAAACCGAATACCCCGACACGCCCATCGCCCAGCAAGCCGACCAGGAACTGAACCTCCTCCCCGGCAAATCGTAAAAAGAAGCGGGTGTCATCCCGAGCGCAGCGAGGGATCTGCTTTTCGCGCGGAACCCCGGCGATGACGACAACGCTCGTGTGCTCCAGTGTGTTGTCAGGCCGGAAAATAGCGGCGCAGGCCGCGTTGGCGCTAGAATCAAATCGCAAAATGCTAGCCTCCTACGCCATGGATGTCCGCCGCTCGCGCGGCCGCCGCTACCCCGAACCGCCGCATCCCTACCGCAACGATTACGCCCGCGACCGCGATCGCGTAATCCATTCGCGCGCGTTCCGCCGCCTGGAAGCCAAAACGCAAGTCTTCACCACGCGCTACTCCGATCATTTTCGCAATCGCCTCACCCACACACTCGAAGTCGCGCAAGTCGCCCGCACCGTCGCCGGCGCTCTGCAACTCAATACCGATCTCGTCGAAGCTCTCGCGCTGGTCCACGATATCGGCCACCCGCCCTTCGGTCACGCCGGCGAAAAGCAGCTCGACCAGCGCATGCGCGAATACGGCGACCGCTTCGACCACAATCTCCACGCGCTCTACATCGTCGAACAATTCGAACAGCGCTACCTCGAATATCCCGGCCTGAACCTGACTTTCGAAGTCCGCGAAGGCATCATCAAACATTCCCGCGATTATTCCGCCGCGGAATTTCCTCAGCTAGCCGAATATCTTCTGGACCGCCGCCCCCCGCTCGAATCCCAGCTGATTGATCTGGTGGACGAGATCGCCTACAACACCGCGGACCTCGACGATGGCTTCGAAGCCCATCTAGTAGACCTCGATCGCCTACGCGCCGAAGTCCCCATCTTCGCCGAAGCATACGCCGAAGTAGACCGCCGCTACCCCAGCGGCAAACCCAAGCTAAAATTCAATGAAGCGCTGAAACACATCCTCGACCTGCTGGCCACCGACCTGATCGCCACCACCGCAAGCTCCGCGGAAAAATCCGCACTAAAAACTGTGGACGAAGTCCGCCGTCAACCACATCGCCTAGCAAATTTCTCGCCGCCACTAGCAAAACAAAACACCGACCTCAAACGCTTCCTCTTCGCCCATGTCTATTCCCATCCCACAATCGCCGAAGACCGCGATCGTTCGGTAGCCGCGCTAGACGCGCTATTCACGTTCTTCATGGCCCACCCCGGCCGCATGCCCCAGCAATACGCCGAACAAGCCACCCAAGAACCCCGCCACCGCGTAGTCTGCGACTACATAGCCGGCATGACCGACCACTTCCTACTCCGCCAATGCGAAGAATTCCTGAGGTAGCACGCATCATCTGGGAGTGCGGGAGCTTGCTCCCGCCTGTTGCAAGGCGAGGCTTGCCTCGCCGCTGTCCACACCCACACTCAACGCGCGATGGCCGCGCGAATTGCAGTTGCCCATGTAGCGGCCGCTCGCAACGCGAGCGGGCAGCCTTTCCTCGCCTCACTAATATCGATCCGTTCAGCAGCCAGCTACGCCGCGCGCAAAACAATATGGAGTGCGGCGGCGCGCCGCCGCTTTCTCTTCGGCGAGGCACACCTCGCCGCCGGTGTCAGCACCGAACGCATGCCGTCAACCGCGAGCCATTCGGTTTTCCTCGCCGCACGCACACTCTCAGCGTAAAATTGTCATTGCACGATAGGTGTCAGCCAAATCATCGCCTCACCACCCTGCCTTGACATCGCGCACACCAGACATATAATTGAAATCACCCCGCAATTAAGGGGTAAAACCATGTTCCTCGACGTCAACGAACTCGCCGTACGAAAAATCCGCATCCGGAAGAGCTATACCCCCGGAACGCTCGATTTTCACTCCGGCGAATTCCGCCAGATCGAACCGCTCGAAGTCCGCGCCACTGCCGAGCTCGTCGAAGGGCAGATCCGCATCTACGGCAACCTGCACACCCGCGTCGAGCTGGTTTGCGCCCGCTGCCTGGACACCGTCGTGGAAGAAATCAGCCGCGATTTCGATCTGTACTACCGTCCCATGACGTCGATGGCCGTGGACGAGGAATTTCACCTCAATCTCGACGATACCGAAGTCGCTTTCTTCGAGGGCGACGGCCTGTTCCTCGCGGACATCCTCGCCGAGCAGGTCAATCTCGCGCTGCCCATGAAAGTCATCTGCCGCAGCGATTGCCGCGGCCTCTGCCCGCACTGCGGCGCCAATCTCAATAACGAAGAATGCCGTTGCGAGAAACACGCCTCCGATTCACGGCTGGCCCCCCTCGCTCGTTTGAAGCAGGACTGGTTCAAAAAGCAATAAAACGTTACACTATTCCCTTGCCATTCAGGCCGCTCTGCGTAGCCGCCTGCCAATTGAGGAGCTGGAATGCCGAATCCGAAACGACGTCACTCGCACGCCCGCAAAAATAAGCGGCGCGCCCATGATTTCCTTACGCCCCTGTCCTTGGGGGAATGTCCCAACTGCCACGAGAAGAAGCTGCCCCACAACGCGTGTCCCCACTGCGGTTACTATAAAGGCCGCGAAGTGATTGACACCGCGGCCAAGACAGCCTAACTTTCCTTCGCTTACCTTTCCGAGCTGGCATTCTCTTGGGGCCCATCGGTGTATAAATGACCATCATCGCTCTCGATGCTATGGGCGGAGACCATGCGCCTCGCGCCGAAGTCGAAGGCGCCATCCTGGCCGCGCGCGAACTGGGCGTCCGCATCCTGCTGGTCGGCAATGAAGCCGCGCTGCGTCTGGAACTAAATCGCCACGGCCGCCGCGGCCAGTCCATCGAGATCGTCAACGCCACCGACGTCATCACCATGAGCGATTCTCCTTCGCAGGCTTTTCGCCGAAAAAAAGAAAGTTCGGTGCATGTCGCCGCGCGCCTGGTGCGTGACGGCAAAGCCGAAGCGCTCGTCAGCATGGGCAATACCGGTGCGGTGATGACAGTCGCCCGTTTCGTCCTCGGCACTCTCGCCGCCGTGGATCGTCCCGCGCTAGCCGCCGCATTTCCCAACATGAAAGAGAAAGTTACGGTAATTCTAGACGTCGGCGCGAACGTGGATTCCAAGCCCGAGCAAATCGAACAATTCGCCGTGATGGGCGAAATCTACTACCGCACCATCTGGAGCACCAAGCGCCCGCGCGTCGCCCTGCTTTCCATTGGCGAAGAAGAAATGAAGGGCAATGACCTCGTCCGCGAAGCCGCCGCGCGCCTCAAACAGCTCCATCTGAATTTCGTCGGCAACGTCGAAGGCCGCGACGTTTTCCGCGGCGACGTGGACGTGATTGTCTGCGATGGCTTCATCGGCAATATCGCGCTGAAAATCAGCGAAGGCCTCGTCGAGCACATCGGCGGCATGTTGAAAAAAGCCATCAAGAGCAGCCTGAAATCGCAAGTCGGCTATGTGCTCTCGAAAGACGCCTTCGATAGCTTCCGCAAACGCACCGATTCCTCGGAGTATGGAGGCGCGCCGCTGCTCGGCGTCCGCGGCATCACCATCATCGGCCACGGCCGCTCGAATCCCAACGCCATCAAGAACGCCATTCGCGTCGCCAGCGAACTCTGCCGTGCCCGCTTCAACGAAAAAATCGAACAGGAGCTTTCCGCTGCCGCCGCAGTCGCCGCGCGCGGCTGATCCTGGCGGAAGCGTGGAATAAATTCTCATGGGCAAACTCGCATTCCTTTTTCCCGGTCAAGCCTCGCAACATCCCGGCATGGGCCGCGACCTAGCCGAAAAATTTCCGGAATCAAAGGCGGTCTTCGACGAAGCCGACGCCGCTCTCGGATTTTCTCTCTCGCAATTGTGTTTTGAAGGCTCCGAAGAAGCTCTGAAGCAAACCGAAAATACGCAGCCCGCGATACTCACCGTCTCCACCGCCGCCTACCGCGCGCTCGAAAAGCAGGGAATCACTCCGGATTTCGTCGCGGGGCACAGCTTGGGAGAATATTCCGCGCTCGTCGCCGCCGGCGCGCTCGATTTTTCCACCGCAGTGAAATTAGTCCGTGGACGCGGTCGTTACATGCAGGAAGCTGTGCCCGCCGGCGAAGGCGCGATGGCCGCGATCCTCGGCCTTTCGCCCGCAGACGTAGCCGAAGTCTGCAAAAAAGCCGCGGAAAACGAAGTCGTCTCGCCCGCCAACATGAATTCGCCCGAGCAAACTGTCATCTCCGGCTCCGCTGCCGCGGTAAAGCGCGCCGTCGAGATCGCCTCGCAAAGCGGCGCAAAGCGCGCAGTCATCCTCCAGGTTTCCGCGCCCTTTCATTGCGCGATGATGCTGGCCGCGCAAGAGCGCCTCGAAGCCGACCTGCGCGCCGCCAATTTCAGCAACTTGAAATTTCCGCTGATCACCAACGTAGACGCCGAAGCCATCACCACAGGCGAAGAAGCCCGCGACGCGCTGATCCGCCAAGTCACCAATCCAGTAAGGTGGCTCGAATCCATCCGCGACATGATCGACAACGGCGTAACCGTCTTCGTGGAAGTAGGCCCGGGCAAAGTCCTAACAGGCCTGCTCCGCCAAATCGATCGCTCCGTGCGTGTGTTCAATGTTGAAGACAGCGCCACCCTGCAATCCACGCTGGAAAAGCTCCCGCAAGCCCGCGCCGAAGTCCGCGAACCCTAAATCTCGCGCGTGGCACAGGCTTCAGGCTGTGCCCTTTCTTTTGACTTTGTAGCGGCGGACTTCCGTCCGCCATTTTTCCGCGCCCGACCCTGCGCCCTTAGGCAAGGCCTCTCCGTGCCCTCATCTTTTCCGGCCTCTGTGCACTCTGTGTTGGATCTTTTGACTTTGCCGTCCGGTTTTCTCTGCGAACTCTGCGTTCCGAACTCTGCGTCCTCTGCGTTAAATCTTTTGACTTGCCGCTGCAGACGTTGGCGCGGCGTCTCCGCCGACCCCGATCCCGCAGTTGCCATCCGCCTCGCACCTAATGTAGTTTCAATCTCTATGTTTTCTCTCACAGGCAAAGTCGCACTAATCACCGGCGCCTCCCAAGGCATAGGCCGCGCCACAGCCCTAGCCTTATCCGCCGCCGGCGCAAAAGTCGCAGTAGCCGCCCGCAACACCGAAAAACTCTCCACCCTAGTAACCGAAATCGAATCCAAAGGCGGCACCGCGTTAGCCGTCCCCATGGACGTAGCCGACGCCGCGCAAATAAAAACCGGCTTCCAACAAACGCTAGCGAAATTCGGCAAACTCGACATCCTGGTCAACAACGCCGCCATCACCCGCGACACGCTAGCCCTGCGCATGAAACTAGAAGACTGGGAAGCCGTCCTGCGCACCAACTTAACCGGCGCGCATCTCTGCATCCAACAAGCCCTGGGCGCGATGCTCAAACAACGCTCCGGCCGCATCATCAACATCTCGTCAGTCGTAGCCGAAACCGGCAACGCCGGCCAAGCCAACTACGTCGCCTCCAAGGCCGGCCTAATCGGCCTAACCCGAGCCATAGCCGTAGAAGTCGCCTCCCGCAGCATCACGGTCAACGCCGTAGCCCCCGGCTTCATCGATACCCCCATGACCGCCCCCCTCTCCCAGGAAATCAAAGACAAAATGAAAACCATGATCCCGCTAGCCCGCTTCGGCTCCGATCAAGACGTAGCCGCCGCCGTAGTCTTCCTAGCCAGCGACGAAGCCGCCTACATCACAGGCCAAGTCCTAAACGTAAACGGCGGCCTTCACATGGGCTAGGAAAGTAGCGCCGGCGTCCCGCCGGCTGTACCGGTTTTGCGGGGGATTCAGCTGCGTCTTCGCGGAGCTTCACTACTCGCCAATTAACTTTCTATTCTTCCGCGGCTTTGAACACGACTTGCGTCCCCTTCTTGAGCTTCACGTCGCCGCTTGCGCAACGAATGACAGCGTACTGTTTGCCACCCTGAACGGCTGACGCGAGGCCCATTCCGCGAATTCCGTGCACTCCCACGCTGGTCGCCGTGAGTTCGCCGCCATTTCCCAAGTCCCTGTCTTGTCCCGCGACCGCTGAATTAATGTTAGTTGCCGCCATACCGCGTCCGTCTTGCAGTGAGTCCACCTGTGTCGTCGGTGCGGGCGCGAGCGCCGTAATCAATGTAACGAGCGTTGCCGGCTGCTTGCCCGCAGGAGTGGCATGGTCAAACGCGATCACGATCATTGACGCAGTGCTGCCGGTAAAAGTTTCCACCTGCGTGATGTGTCCGGTCAGCTTGGACCCTTTCTTCAGCAACATATCGTGGCCTTGCTTCAGATCTCGGACGGTTTCCGCCTCCACGATGTCTCCTGGCTTGTTCCTGGTGGCGTCCAGATCGGTTTGCAGTTTAGCTACGATTCCCAGCGTGCTGGGAATGTTCAAGGAATTCGCCGCCGGACCCGCGGGGGCGTTTGACTGCGCGAAGCTCGGCATCGCCATCAGCAGCGCTGCCGCCAGTAATGCTCCGGCTCTTAACATTTGCATCCCTCCCGGGCGTTGGCGTCTACCGCCGCGCGCTTCAGCCCACGAATGATTTTTTGCGGCTTCAGTTTACCACAAAGCCATATGAATCCATTCAGCCGGCTCATCTACCTCGACAACGAATCTCCAACGTGCTCAAGACCGCGCTCCCAAGCCCTCACAGCCTCGCCAGGCGCTGCACGGCCTCACGCTTCACGATGTTGGACTCCCAAGGTGTCAAATCCGTTTCCTCACTCCGCTCCATTGCGTGCACCGCCGTTCTGTGCGTCGCCAGACCCAAAAAATCGGAATCGACATCCCGTTCACACGCGCATCGAAACCGAAAATTAGCCGCTGCCTTGCCCTGTCAAAGGTTGACCCCGGCACCAAGCCCCGCATAGAATGGCAAGGTTGTCTTGGGGACGCTTTACTTGCCTGCGGTGCGGCCCGAAAATTCAAGTTCGCTGAAAGTGGAGGAACAATCAGAATGGCCAGCGTCGAAGAACGCGTGAAGACGATTATTGTCGAGCAGCTCGGTGTGGACGAAGGCGAAGTCACTCCGACCGCCTCCTTCGTGGACGACTTGGGAGCCGACTCGCTCGACACCGTCGAGCTGGTGATGGCCTTCGAAGAAAATTTCGGCATCGAAATCCCGGACGAGGATGCCGAAAAAATTGCCACGGTCAAAGATGCCGTGGACTACATCGAAAAGCACGCCAAGGGCAAGTAGACCGCCCTCCCCTCGTCCCATTCCGTACAGGAGAAATTCCCTTTGAACCGCCGAGTTGTCGTTACGGGCGTTGGTTTGGTCTGCGGATGCGGTATCGGCACCGAAGAGGTCTGGCGCAATCTGCTGGCAGGGATGAGCGGCATCGGTCCGATCACGCATTTCGATCCCGCCGCGTTCGATTGCCGCATTGCCGGAGAAGTCCGCAATTTTGACCCGCTCAATTGGCTCGAGAAAAAAGAGCTGAAAAAAACCGGCCGCTTTATTCAACTCGCCCTCGCCGCTGCCGACTTCGCCATGCAAATGTCTGGCCTGGAAGTCACGCCGGCGTTAGCCGATTCCACGGGCGCTTACATCGGCTCCGGCATCGGTGGGTTCGACGTCATCGAGCGCGAACATTCGAAGTATCTCGCCGGCGGCCCGGGAAAAATTTCGCCCTTTTTCATTCCCGCAACCATCGTCAATCTAGCCTCCGGCCACGTCTCCATTCGCTACGGCGCGAAAGGGCCGAACTCCGCCACCGCCACCGCGTGCTCTGCTTCCGCGCACGCCATCGGCGACGCGTTCAAAATTATTCAGCGCGGCGCTGCTGACGTGATGATTACCGGCGGCACCGAAGCCGCCATCACGCCGATGAGCGTCGGCGGTTTCGCCGCGATGCGCGCACTCTCCACGCGCAATGACGATCCCCAACACGCCAGCCGCCCCTTCGACGCCGATCGCGACGGCTTCATCGTCGGTGAAGGCGCGGGCGTCGTGATCCTCGAAGCCCTCGAAATCGCGCAAAAACGCGGCGCAAATATTCTCGCGGAAATCACCGGCTATGGAATGTCTGGCGACGCCTACCACATCACGCAACCCGCCGAGCACGGCGATGGCGGCTATCGCGTCGCGCTCGCCGCGTTGAAAGACGCAGCAATCACTCCCGATGACGTCAGCTACGTCAACGCCCACGGCACTTCCACTCCCATCGGCGACGCCATCGAAACCGAAGCGCTGAAGCGCGTCTTCGGCGCCCGCGCCAAAAAAGTTCCCATCAGCTCCACAAAATCGATGACCGGCCACCTGCTAGGCGGCGCCGGCGGCCTGGAAGCCGGCATCAGCGTCCTAGCGTTGCGCGATCAGATTCTGCCGCCCACAATAAATTACGAGAAGCCCGACCCCGCCTGCGATCTCGATTACATTCCAAATCACGCCCGCAAAGCCGAAGTCACCTACGTGCTCTCCAATTCCTTCGGCTTCGGCGGCACCAACGCCAGCCTCCTCTTCAAGCGTTGGACAGAGTAGGTGTGGCACAGCCTTCAGGCTGTGCTCTTCGCTTTTAGTAGCGGTCAGCACCCTCCACTCGCGGGTTGCAGCAGGTGTTGACTTGGTAGCAGCCACCTTCAGGTGGGCGCATTTGCTCGTGCAGTCGTAGGGCGCTGCTCGTCGAGGATCCGCAGCAGGAGGGCGGCGCCCTGCCTTTGAATTGCATTTGCCGTTCGTAGGGGCACGGCATGCCGTGCCCGCGTCGTCCACGCCGCACCCGATCAACTGCCGAGGTGCCGGCGTCGTCGCACCGCTTCACGCAGATTTGCCCGGTTGCCGCAAATCTGAAATTCTGATAGAAACTATCAGATTCTCTGCATCGCCCATTTTCCGGAGGCATCGTTGAAAATCGCAGTCTGCGTAAAACAAGTCCCCGCGAAAGACGCCCCGCTCGCCATCATCGAAGGCGGCGCCTGGATCCGCGAATCCGACATCGGCTTCGAAACCAACGAACCCGACAGCTTCGCGCTAGAAGAAGCCTTGCGCCTGAAAGAAAAACACGGCGGCGAAGTCGTCGCCATTTCCATGGGCCCCGAACGCGCCAAGCAAACCATCAAGGAAGCCCTAGCCAAAGGCGCCGACCGCGGCATTCACGTCTCCGACGCCCAATTTTTCAAACTCGATCCGCTCTCGTCAGCGCGCTCCCTGGCCGCCGCCATCAAATCCGAAAATTTCGATCTGATCCTCACCGGCCTGCAAAGCGACGACCAAGGCTTCGGCCAAACCGGCGTCCTGCTAGCCGAATTGCTGGGCCGCCCCCACGCCACCATCATCATGGCCATCGAAGTAGTAGAAAATCACATGAAGCTGAAGCGCGAACTGGAAGCCGGCTGGTTCCAGCACGTAGAACTGCCGCTGCCAGCGGTCCTTTCCATTCAGTCGGGCATCAACAAGCCGCGCTACGCCACCCTAAAAGGCATAATGGCCGCCAAGAAAAAAGAAATCGCCACAATCGAGCGAGCAACGCTGGGCGTCCCAGACAACCCAACGCAGCACGTAGAACGCATCTACGTGCCGCAAAAAACCAAAAAAACCGAGTTCATCACAGGTCAGCCAAAAGAAATAG
The DNA here is from genome assembly GCA_963740695.1 of uncultured Acidobacteriota bacterium. Taxonomy (GTDB): domain Bacteria; phylum Acidobacteriota; class Terriglobia; order Acidiferrales; family UBA7541; genus Palsa-295. Next base: position 241,358 of record CAVUFU010000007.1, on the reverse strand, counting down.
CGGCCAAGCTGCTGGAAAAACTAAAACACGAAGCGCGGGTGCTATAAGGGTTCTCCGATGAACTGGATCGATCAGGAGCGGCGCGACGCATTCTCGCGGAGGAAGTATCTTCCACTTGGCGGCGTGCAGCCTGTAGAGCTCGACCGAATCCTTCCAGAAGAGATGAGGAACCGAGCGCTGGCGATTGGAAACGAGTTGATCCTCTCTTACGACGATGCATTGGCGGCAATTGGGATTGCGACAGAGCACCAGATCGCCGTGCTAGGCTTCGAGGCAGGTGAAGTGCAAGACGATGGTTTTCAGGTTGTTGATTACAACGGATACGAATTCACGTTCTCCGGAGATTGGAGTGCCTTCGTCCGGATGAATAATACGGAGGCCGAGCGTTGGATCACAGAGCATCGTTTCGGCAAGAACTATGGCTACGTCATAACGTCCACATCGGAAAGGGAGTTCGCTGAACTGTAGCAGCGCAACACACAATGAAAATTCTCCTGATCACCGAACAACGCGACGCGCAATGGAACAAAGTCAGCTTCGAAACGCTAGCCGCCGCGCAGCAAATCGTCCAACAAACGAAAGGCACGCTAGCAGCCGTAGTAATCGGCAAAGGCATCACCGCCCTGGCCGGCGAACTAGCCGCCTTCCAACTCGACGAAGTCCTGACCGCGGAGCACGACCTGCTCGAAAAATACACACCCGATGGCTACGCCCTGGCCCTCCGCCAGGTAATCGAATCCGCAAAACCGGACCTGGTCCTCCTCCCGCACACCTACCAAGTCCGCGACTTCGCCCCCAAGCTAGCCGCCTCCATGAACAAAGGCATGATCGGCGATTGCACCGGCTACCGCTACGAAAACAATAAACTCATCTTCGTCCGCCAAATGTTCCAAGGCCGCACCGCCGCAGACGTAGTCTTCGCCGGCGACCCACCCTGGATCGCCTCCTTCCAATCCAGCGCTTTCCGCGCCGACCTGGCCGCGAAGCATCCGTCACGGAAAGCCCCGATAAAATCCGTCACCGTAAATCTGCAACCAGACCAAATCCGCACCAAGCCGCTAGAACTTTTCCGCGAAGCGAAACAAGCGGTAGACCTAACGCAAGCCCCGATCCTGGTCTCCGTAGGCCGCGGCATCAAAGCCCCAGAAAATATCGCCATGGCCGAAAAACTCGCGAAACTCATCAACGGCGAAATCTGCGCCAGCCGTCCCATCTGCGACGAAGGCTGGCTCCCCATGGACCGCCAAATCGGCAGCAGCGGCCAAACCGTAGCCCCCAAGCTCTACCTGGCCCTAGGAATCAGCGGCGCCATCCAACACGTAGTAGGCATGAAAGCCGCTCGCACCATCGCCGCCATCAACAAAGATCAAAACGCCCCCATCTTCGAAGTAGCGGACTACGGCGTAGTAGGCGACCTCTTCGAAATCGTCCCAGCCCTGATCGAAGAACTAGAAAAATCCAAGTAGACGCACTTCCCAGCGCCGCCAAGCCCGCTCGCGCAGCCGTTCAGGGAGTCCGGCGGTGTGCTTGTCCTGAACGAAGTGAAGGGCCGCCGGCTGTTGCAAGGCGAGGCTAGCCTCGCCGCTGCAAGCCACAGCGCGATGCCACACTCCCCGCTCCCTTTTTCGCGACCGTTCGCCCCGGTCCAATCTCAGATTTACAGTTCTATCGTTGCGACCAGCGCGCCTACCAAACGCTTCCAATTTCGCGCTACCCAATCATCTCCTTCCAAATCACCGCCGCAGGCGCGAAATAAATTAGCCCCACGCCTAAGCAAGCGCCCGCAGACCTGTGAGAGCGATTACGAGCGCCGTAGGTGCGGCACCTCTCCGGCGAACGCTTCAAGGCCACGCTCCCAGCAGCGCGTAGCATTGTCCAATTTCGCCACGCCCGCATCCCGCTAGCGGGCAATCGAGCACGTCACCCCTCCGGTCCCACGCCTCATCCCACTGATACTAAATCTCTTACGACCAACGCTCCACGGCATCGCAGGTGCAATTGTCCCGACCTCTGGGTGTATCCGTTCAAGGCCGCTCGCGCCGTTATGATTTGAGGAGCATGTCCGATGCAAACACTCTTGCAGGACTTGCGCTACGCCATACGCACTCTGACGAAATCCTCCGCGTTCACCGCCATCGCCGTCCTCACCCTCGCCCTCGGCATCGGCGCCAATACCGCCATCTTCAGCGTCGTTAACGGCCTGCTCCTCCATCCCACTGGCATCGATCATCCCGAACGCCTCGTCGCGGTTCGCGTCCACTACGAAAAGTTAAATCTGAAAAGCATCGAAATCTCCGCCCCTGATTTCAATCTTGCCCGCGAAAACAAAAGCGTCTTTGCCTCCGCCGCGCTGGAGATGTCCGCCGATTTCAATTACACCGCCGGCGATTGGCCGCAGCGCTTGCGTGGCGCGAAAGTTTCCTCGCAATGGTTCGAAGTTTTCGGCGCCAGGCCGCTGCTTGGCCGCCTCTTCACTCCCGAAGAAGACCAGCCGCACGCCGACCACGAAGTCATCCTCTCGTTCAACACCTGGAAAACTCTGTTCGGCGCCGACAAATCCATCATCAGCCGCTCCATTCAGCTCAACCAGCAGCCCTACACCGTTATCGGCGTGATGCGCCCCGATTTCCGCTGGCCGGAACAGACCGACCTCTGGTCCCCGCTTGCGCTTCCCGCCGCCGATTTCGTCATAGACAATATTTTCAACGAGAGCTATTTCGGCGTCGCGCGCATGCAACCCGGCGTCAGCGCGCAACAGGCCGCCGCGTATCTGAATGTCGTCACCCAACGCGTCGTCAACGATCCGCGCTCGCAATTTCCGAAAAGTTCCGGCTGGGGAATGTTTTCCGTGCCCTTCACCGAATTTGTTTATGGCGACGTGCGCACTCCGCTGCTGATTCTTCTCGGCGCCGTCGGCTTCGTCCTCCTCATCGCCTGCGCCAACGTCGCCGGCCTCTTGCTCGCGCGCGCTTCCGGACGCACGCGCGAATTCGCCGTCCGCACCGCTCTCGGCGCTTCGCCCTGGCGGCTGGCGCGGCAAACTCTGACGGAAAGCGTGATTCTCGCGGCGCTGGGCATGGCCGCCGGCCTGCTCGTCGCGCGCGGCGCAATTTACGCTCTGCTCTTGCTCGCCGCCCACAATCTTTCCGAAACCCTCGTAGTCCCCATGGACGCGCGCGTCCTCCTCTTCACCGCCGCGCTCGCGGGCCTCTCCGCGATCATCTTCGGAGTTGTCCCGGCGCTGCAAACCTCTCGCACCGACCCGCAGGACAATCTGCGCGAAGGCCGCGGCGCGGGCAGCGCCGGACGCGCCCATCATCGCTTTCGTAACGTTCTGGTCGTCGGTCAGCTGGCGCTCGCTCTGGTGCTTCTCGCGGGCGCGGGAGTTTTTCTGAAGAGCCTTTCCAAAATGCAGGACGCCAGTGTTGGCTTTCGTCCCCACGGCCTGATGACCGCCGCGGCGGCCCTGCCCGAGCATCCCTACGATTCACCCGCGAAACAAATTGCCTTCGTAAGCGCCACGCTCGAGCGAATTTCGCATTCTCCCGGCGTCGTTTCCGCGGCGGCTGGGGTTCCGCTGCCCTTCAGCGGTTTCAACGGCTCGGCGTCCTTTGAAATCGAAGGCCGTCCGGCGCTGCCGGGAGATCCCGGCCCGCACGGCAACGTCCGCGAGGTCAGTCCCGATTATTTCGAGGCCATGGGCATCCCGCTCATCCAGGGCCGCACGTTCACTGCTGATGATCGCCTGGGTACCCAGCGCGTCGTCGTCATTGACGAAAATCTCGCCCGCCTTTATTGGCCAGATGGCGACGCGCTCGGCAAACATCTGAAGAACAGCGACAAAGATCCCTGGTCCGCGGTCGTCGGCATCGTCGCCCCGGTGCGCCATTCGCAAGTCGTCGGCGAGGAATCGTCCGGCAATATGACTGAAGGCTCCGGCAAGGGCGTCTATTATTTGCCGATGTATCAGACCGAAGCCCCCGCCATGTTTTTTATCGTGCGTACCAACGGAAATCCCTCGGCCATGGCGCAAACGATTCGCGAAGCCGTTCACACCGTGGACCCCGCCCAGCCCGTCTCCGACCTGAAAACCATGGACGAGCGCATCGCTCTCTCCTTGGGTCCCCGCCGCGCAGCCGTCGCGCTTCTCACCGTGTTCGCGGCCATGGCCCTCGCGCTCGCCGCGATCGGCTTATTCGGCCTGGTGCGTTACACCGTCACCCAGCGCATTCAGGAAATCGGAATCCGCATGGCATTGGGCGCCCAGCCCCGCGACGTCCTCGCTATGCTGATCATCCAAAGCGGGCGCTTGATTGCCGCGGGCGTCCTCGGCGGCGTGATATTCGCGCTACTCTTCACTCGCGTGCTCGCAAGTCTTCTCTACGGCGTGAGCCCGGCCGACCCGGTAACCTTCGCCGCCACCGCGATCCTGCTGGCGGCAGTTGCGCTACTCGCCTGTTACATCCCGGCCCGCCGCGCGATGCGCGTCGATCCCATGGTCGCGCTGCGCTATGAGTAAACGTTACGAATGAGCATCGTCGGCCCTTTTGGTTTTGAATCTGTAACGGCGGGTCTCAGACCCGCCCGCTGCAACATGCAGACAAGGTTCTCCGCCCCGCGAGGAGCCCATCAATGAACGCCATCACGCAAGACCTGAAATTCGCCATCCGCGCCCTCGCGAAATCTCCCGGCTTCACCGCCATCGCGATCCTCACTCTCGCCCTCGGCATCGGCGCCAATACCGCGCTCTTCTCCGTCGTGGACGCAGTGCTCCTCCGTCCCTTGCCCTTCCAAAATCCATCGCGCCTCGTCTGGACCTGGGGCAATTGCTCGCTCTGTGATCAAGCCGCCGTTTCACCAGCCGATTTTCTGGAGTATCGCGCGCAGAACCACTCCTTCGAACACTACGGCGCGATGGCCGGTGGTGATTCGCTTTTCAATCTCACCGCCAACGACAAGCCCATTCAGATCAAAGGCTCGATGGTCACCGCGGGATTCTTCGATGCGCTGGGAATTCGCCCCCGTTACGGCCGCGTCTTCAACGTCGCCGACGAAAAAACCGCGGATCCGGAATCCGTAATCCTCAGTCATCACCTGTGGCAGGAAAATTTTGGCAGCGATCCCAAGGTCATCGGCAAATCCATATCCCTCGACGGCAAGACGCGCACGATTGTCGGCGTCCTCGCCAGCGACATCCCGCTCCTCACGCGAGCCGATCTGTGGTTTCCCGCTCCTTTTGAAAATAAAAGAATGCAAAGCCGCCGCTCCCACTTCTTCCGTCCTATCGGTCTTCTCCAACCCGGCGTCACCATCGCTCAAGCGCAATCGGAACTGGAGGTCATCGCCGCTCGCCTCGGCCGTCAATATCCTGCGACGAACGCGGGATTCAGCGCCAAACTCGAACCCCTGCGCAACGTCCTGATTGGCAATGTGGGTCCCGCATTCATGGTCCTCATCGCCGCCGTTGCTCTGGTCTTGCTGATTGCCTGCGCCAATATCGCCAGCCTCGTTCTCGCGCGCAATACGTCGCGGCAACGCGAGATTGCCATCCGCACTGCGCTAGGCGCGGGCCGTTCTCGCCTCATACGGCAATTGCTCACCGAGAGTCTGCTGCTCGCGCTCGCAGGAGGCGCCGCCGGAATCTTGCTCGCGAACGTCGGCGTGGAATTTCTGAAGCAACTCGGTCCGGATAGCCTGCCGCGCCTCGATGAAGTCAGCGTGAACGGCGTCGTGCTGGCTTTCACCTTCGCCATCGCGGTGCTCACCGGAATTCTCTTCGGCCTGGGGCCGGCCATGAAAGCCAGCCGCCGCGATCTCACGCAGAGCCTGAAAGAAGGCGGCTCTTCCGGCGATTCGCGCGCGAAACATCGCGTGCACAATTTACTTGTCGTTGCGGAAGTGGCGCTCTCACTTGTGGTCCTGATAGCTTCCGGTCTCTTGCTCAATAGTTTCTGGCGCTTGCTGCGCGCTCCACTGGGGTTCGATCCGGCCAGCGTACTCACCACCGAGATTTCGCTCGCCACTCCCAGGTATGACGACGAGCAGCGCCGCGAATCCTTTTTCCACCAGCTTCAGGATCGCCTCCAATCCGCCCCGGGAGTTAAAAACGCCGGGTTCATTTCTGAATTGCCTCTCAGCGGCGAAGCCAATGACACGTTTTTCACCATCGTCGAGCACCCGCCGGAAAATCCCAACGACAACAATGACGCTGATTTACGGAACATAGACGGAGACTATTTCGCGGCGATGCGAATTCCGCTCCTGGCCGGGCGCTCCTTCGACCGGGTGGACTCCGACGAAGCCCGCAAAGTTGTGATCGTCAACGAGCCTCTCGTCAAAAAATTCTTCCCGCATGAGAACCCGCTCGGAAAGCACTTGAAAATGTTCGAAGGGAAACCCGAATTCGTGGAGCGCGAGATTGTGGGGATCGTAGGGGGCAACAAGCATTTCGCCCTGCAGGAATCGCTGCGCCCCGAAATGTTCAAGCCAGGATCGTTCACCCGAATGAACATCGTCGTCCGCGGGGCGGGGGATCCGGCATTGCTAACGGCCGTCGTGCGCCAATCCATCCACGCCATCGATCCCGATGAGGCCACTTCCACGTTCCGCACGATGGAGGATGTCGTCTCAAGCTCCGCCGCATCCGACCGCTTCAATGCGCTGTTGCTCGGCGCGTTCGCCGCCATCGCTCTGTTTCTTACCGCCGCGGGAATCTTCGGCGTTCTTTCCTATCTCGTCACGCAGCGCACGCGCGAAATCGGCCTGCGCATGGCTCTCGGCGCGCATCCCAGAGATGTTCTGCGAGTAATCGTGGGCCACGGTCTGCGACTGGTTGTGCTGGGCATGTGCATCGGCATCGCCGGAGCGCTCGTAGTCACCCGCTGGATGTCCAGCGTTCTGTTCGACGTGAAACCCACCGACCCGCTGACCTTCGCGGCAGTGGCCCTCGTCCTAGGCGCCGTCGCCTTCCTCGCCGCCTACATCCCCGCGCGCCGCGCCATGCGCGTGGATCCCATCGTCGCCCTGCGTTACGAATAAATTCCGCCAGGCGCAACGGCCCTTATGTCGTTGCCGCGTTTGGTGCCCTCATGCAGCGGCTCCTCGCCCCATCGTTTTCGGCAGGAGGAATCCGGTCGCGATCATCCAGATGAATCCCGGGAACCGCGTCAACGGAATCAAAAAAAGCGCTTTGGGAAAAACCATGTTGAACCAGCTCAGCTCCCCCGCCACTGCCAGCACCATCCCGAATATCACCAGCCACTTCGGCAAGAGCTTCATGAACCCGCTCGTCACGCACACTCCCGCCATCAAAAGCCCCAGTGGCACCGAGAAGCCCACTCCACCGAAAGCAAATAGCAGATAGTAAAGCGCCCGCAGCACCGCTCCGTCCTGCGCCACGCTCGGATAAGCCATCGTCCACATCATCATCGCCGATGCCATGATGTTGAAAGAAGTCGCCAGTCCGCCGAACAGCGCGATATAAACGCCCGCCGCTCGCACCCCCAGAAACCGCAGTTGGCTCACCGCGGTCGCCGTAAAAATCCCCAGCACAACCGCGGCGCCAAAATGAAAGAACGAGCACAGCAGCACCGCTCCCGGCCGCGTCTGGAAATAGCTCACGATCACGCTCGCCGGTTCCCATGGTCCCGGAAAATATGGTTTGCCATTGAAGCTCGTCACGAAATACAGGCCCGTGTTGAACAGCACGGTGAAGGCGATCGCCAGCATCCCCAGGTTTGGCCCTTTGTGTCGCGCGCCGCGAATCGCAGTCTCTGATGCTGTATTCATATTTTCTCCCGTGGAGGGCCGGCCGTCGTCGGCCTGCTGCTGGAACGTGCCGCCCATCCGCTTCCGCAGAACGTTACAGACAGTAATCATTACTAGCATAAACGATTATGCCGTGCAATAGTATTTCCGTGCCCACTCCTCCATCGCCTCCTCCCCAATCCCGCTGGGGTTTGCCTTTCTTGCTCGCGCAGGTCGGCGCCCACACCGCCACCGAATTTGCCAGGCGCGTCGCGGCGCTCGGCCTCACCCCTTCCGACGCCGGAATCCTCCGCCTCCTCGCCCGCTCCGCCGGCATCAGCCAGCGCCAGCTCGCGCAAACCCTCCACATGCACGCCAGCCGGCTCGTAGCCCTCATTGATGATTTGGAGTCTCGCAATCTGGTAATCCGAGGGGAAAACGCCAACGACCGCCGCACCCACGTCTTGCGCATCACGGAAACAGGCCAGAAGGCCCTAAGCGAAATCGGCCGCGCGGCCCGCGCCCACAGCGAAAACCTCTGCGCCGCGCTAAGCGAAGCCGAGCAAGCCCAGCTCTACAATATGCTGCAGCGCCTGGCCGACGCCCAAGGCCTAACCCGCGGCGTCCACCCCGGCTACAGCACCCTCCGCCCCAAAAAACTCGCCAAGCCCGGGCGATAAATCGGAACGTAGGGGCACGGCATGCCGTGCCCGCGTCAACCGGTGCGCACGCGCTCGGCCGTAGGCGCGCTGCCCGCTGCGTCCGCGGTGGATTGGTATCGTCGCAACGTAATCAAGGGTTCGTAGGGGCGCTGCTTGCTGCGCCCGGTTTAGATCCACGCTTCGCGCTCAGCGAAATGTTTTGGCAGGCCGCCGCGTGTACACACACCCGATTCGCAATTTCCAGGACGCTGTGCTACCGTAGTTCGTGAAAATTTTTACCAATTTGCGGTCAGCACCAACCTCCGGCGAATTCCCGCCACGGCAATTCGTAGCCTCACGGTCCTTCACTCCTTCGCGGAGCCTTCCACCTGCGCAACTCCCGGTCTCTCGCAGCGCAAATCCAACCTCACCCAACGCAAAAATCGTTATTGCCAGTGAACGATCAATCTCGACATCATTCGCAACCTCAAATCCCCCCTCAAATCACGCGAAAATCAATCGCCAACCCCGGCGATTAGAAACACGCATAAGTCATAGAAAACAAACGACGGCAACCCAAATCAATCGCCAACTTTCTGCCACTATCAAAATCTGCTTTCCCCGCGCCGCAAATCGCAGCCAGACGCGCGATTTTCCAATTTCGATTTTCCGATTTCCCGCTTTTGCTAAGATGGCGCCATGACCGATTCCACCTCCCCCGCCCGCGAACAGCTCGAAGCCGACGTTCTAATCATCGGAGCCGGCCCCGGCGGCCTGGCCTGCGCCCTCCATCTCGCCAACCTAATCGAAAAACACACCGAAGCAAAAAAATCCCCCGCGCTTTCCGCCGAAAATATCTACGTCCTCGAAAAAGGACGCGAAATCGGCGCCCATCAACTCTCCGGCGCGATCATGGACCCGCGCGGCCTCCGCGAGCTCGTCCCCGATTTCGAAAAGACTGCCCCGCTCGATACTCCCGTCACCGGCGACGCCGCCTACTACTTCACCGAATCCAGCAGCTACAAACTGCCCATCACTCCGCCGCCGCTGCAAAATCACGGCAACTACGTTGTATCGCTGAACCGCCTCGTGAAATGGCTCGGCGGCCTCGTTGAAAAAAAAGGCATCAACGTTTTTACACAGTTTGCCGGCAGGGAACTGCTTTACGACAAGAACGGAATCGCCGGAGTCCTCACCGAAGACAAAGGCGTGGACAAAAACGGCAAGCCCAAAGACAACTTCACGCCCGGCTACGAATTGCGCGCGAAAGTGACCGTGCTGGCCGAGGGGCCGCGCGGCTCGCTCACCAAAGAACTAGTCAACAAGCTGAAACTCGACGGCCTGAACCCGCAAGTCTACGGCATCGGCATCAAGGAGCTGTGGGACGTGCAGCCGGGACGTATAGACACCGGCTACGTCGCGCACACGCTCGGCTGGCCGCTCAGTTCCGATTTATACGGCGGCGGCTGGGTTTACGGCCTGCAGAATAATCGCGTGTCGCTAGGCATGGTAGTCGCACTCGAATATAAGGACCCGCTTTTCGATCCGCACGAGGCCTTTCAGAAATATAAGACGCATCCCTTCGTGAAAAAAATCCTGGAAGGCGGCAAACTCGTCCGCTACGGCGCAAAGACCGTTCCGTACGGCGGCTGGTATTCCATGCCGCGCAGTTATGTGGATGGCGGCCTGATCATCGGCGATTCCGCCAGCCTGCTGAATTCGCAGCGCTTGAAGGGCATCCACACTGCGATCAAAAGCGGCATGCTCGCGGCGGAAACCATTTACGAAGCGCTCTGCGCCGGAGACACTTCCGCAAAAACTCTCGCGGCCTATCCGCAGAAAATCGAAAAAAGCTGGATCAAAAAAGAATTGTGGGAAGTCCGAAACTTTCACCAGGGATTCCACGGCGGGCTCTATTCGGGTTTGGTCAATGCCGGATTGCAATTCGTCACCGGCGGCCGCGGCCTCACCGATCCAATGCGCAGCAAACCCGGCTACCAGGAATATACGAAACTAAATCGCCCGAACACTCTCGTAGATCAGTCCACGCGCTTCAAAGGCGATGGCAAACTCACCTTCGACCGCCTCACCGACGTCTACCACTCCGGCACGCGCCACGAAGAAGACCAACCCTGCCATCTCGTCGTACTCGACCCGAATATTTGCGGCGACCGCTGCGTCCGCGAATACGGAAATCCCTGCCAATATTTTTGTCCCGCGGCAGTCTACGAAATGGTCACCGAAAAAGGCGCCCCAAAACTGAAAATCAACGCCTCCAATTGCGTCCACTGCAAAACCTGCGATATCGCCGATCCCTACCAAATCATCAACTGGGTCCCGCCAGAAGGTGGCGGCGGCCCGAATTATGAGGGAATGTAACGTGCGGTCGGGGTAGGGGCACGGCATGCCGTGCCCGCTTCAACAGCGCTGCGATCTCGCAATCACACTGACCGCCGCGCGCACCAATCTGAGAGTGCGGCGGCTTGTTTATCCTGAGGAACGAAGGGCCGCCGCTTGTTTGTGGGCGAGGCTTGCCTCGCCTGCCGTTGCACTTGGATCTGCGGAGGTATCACGCGCGTGAGTACAGTCCAACCGTTCTTCACTACCCGCCAAACGCCCTCTTCAATCGCGCCCAAAATCCTTCCTTCTTATTCCCCGCCGATTTCGCATTCTTCGCCGACTCCCGCGTAGCCGCCGCAGCGCTATCCCGATCCAGCGACGCCATCTGCGGCGCCTCTACATGCCCGGTAAATTCGTACTCCGGCTCCACGTGAACAGTTCGCACCAATAACACCGCATCCATCGGCGGATCCGCAGGCGGTGTCGGCGACGAAGCCGAAAATCCCAACGGCGGCATGATGATCTTGTACTCCGGCATCGCATCGGGAGGAACAGGCGGCGTCAAATCTTTCGCCGCCGGCACATTCGGATGAACGTCATCCGCTTGCGCCAGCACGCGCAATTGCACATTCGGTTCCGGCGCGGGTTCCGGAGCTTTCGCCACAGGCGTTGCAGCCGCCGATGCGGATTCCGCAGGCTGCGGCGGTGGCGCCAGTGGCGCCGATGAAGAAACACCTAGCACCGGAATCTGCGGCGGCGGCGCCGACTGCGCATGCATCGCCGTACACGCACAGCTTCCCGGCGCTCCCGCGATCGGTACCAGCTTCCCCGCGTTCAAAAAGAACTCTCCGGCTTGCGGCACGATGATTCCTTCGCCCGTGAACTGCTGCTCCAGCCGAATCGCCCCGCTCGTTGCCAGCACGCAGAGCGAATCATTCATATCCAGCCCCGCGGTAATGTCGCGCGTCTCTCCGCCGATATCGAGCGGCGTCGCAATAATCGTCGGCGTAAAAATGCGCAAGGAAGTGCCGCGCAGCAACTGCAAATGGATGCGCCCGAAATCCAGCGCCAGCGTAATCGCGCCTCCCGACTGCAAAAGCGTGAGCTTCGCCGGGCCGCAAACATCCACTTCGCCGCCAACCGCGAGCGTCAGCCGCGCCTTGCCGTCGTGCACCGTCACCACGCTGCCGTTGAACACCGGCCCGCCTGCCGACGAACTCGAAGCGACTGTGCCCGTTCCAGCTCCGGTGTCTATCGAAACGTCGTTCCCTTCGAGTTGCCCTATCGCTCCAGGCGCAGTCGCCTGCGCGCGCACTGACGGACACGCCAGCAACGCAGCCAGCGCTGCGGCCGGCAAACCAGCACGCACGAGCAGAGTTCCGCGACGCGAGAAAGCACCGAGTACGCTAGCGGCTTTGGTGACGGAAGACATGGAGACGCATGCGAGGTCGCCTATACTATACCGCAGTGAATACCGACGCGAAATCAGCTGCTCCCGCCAGCGGCGAAACCAGCAAATCGCTATACGACTTGAGCGGGCCGCCGCTAACGCGCTGGCGGCGCATGCAAATTCCAGTGATTGCCTGGCTGGTGTATTGGGCGATTCGATTGATCGGCCCGACCTTGCGTACCGAAATCGTCGGCATCGAGAACGCGATTCAGATCACCCGCAACGGTCAGCCGGCCATTGGCGCATTCTGGCACCGCTGCATCTTTTCCGCAGCATGGATTTGGCGCAACCGTGGAGTGGTGGTGATGAACACCGTGAATTTCGACGGGCAATGGACCCGGCGCGTCATTGAACGCCTGGGATTCGGCACAGCGCAGGGCAGCTCTTCGCGCGGCGCGATGGAAGGGCTGGTGGTGATGGGCCAGCGGCTCGCCGAAGGCAAGCACGTCGCGTTTACGATTGATGGCCCGCGCGGGCCGCGCTACGTCGCCAAGCCCGGGCCGGTGATTCTGGCGCGCCGCGCGGGCAGCCCAATCTCGGTTTTTCACATTGCCCTAAAGCACGCGATCACGTTTAAGAAGTCTTGGGATCTGTTTCAGGTGCCGCTGCCGTTCTCGCGCGCGGTGATGGTCTTCGCGCCGCCGATTCGTCTTCCCGTGGACGCCGGGAGCGACGTTTTACACGCGAAGCAGGCGGAAATGCAGGCGGCACTCGAACGCGTCCGCGACGCGGCCGAATCGTGGTTTCGATTTTCGCCGCGTGAGCAAGACGAACTACGAGAAGAGTGGAGCAGAGAGAAATAAGAGCGCGCGAGCGGTGGCCGCCTGTAGCAAGACGCTATCCTTCGCCAAGCTTAACCGGTACGTTCATCTTCTGGCCGTTGCGCACGACAGTGAGAGTGACCGTGTCGCCCGGCTGTGAACGGTTCAGCAGCAGATTCAAATCCACCTGGCTGGTGACAGCTTTGCCGTCCACGGCAATCAGCACGTCTCCGCCGATGCGCAATTCCTGCAAGCCCGCGAGCATGGATTTATTGCCGCCGCGAATTCCGGCTTGTGCCGCGGGTCCGCCGGGATCAACGCGCTCGATCAGAATTCCTTGTTGCACGTCCAGCTTCAGCGCGTCCGCGAGGCCAGGCCAGAGCGCGCGGCCTTCTGCGCCCAGAGTGGCGCGGCGGACGCGGCCGTACTTGATCAGATCTTCAGCCACGCGGCGCGCAGTATTGATGGGAATGGCGAAGCCGATGCCCGCAGTGGTTCCGGTCGGCGCGTAGATCGCGCTATTAATGCCGATCACTTGGCCATGGGAATCGAGCAGCGGGCCGCCGGAATTTCCGCGGTTGATCGCGGCATCGGTTTGGATCGCCTCGTCAATAAATGTGCTTTCGCTGGTTTGCACCGTGCGGCCCAGCGCGCTGACGATGCCGGTAGTGAGCGTGCTGGAAAATCCAAATGGGTTGCCGATCGCGAGCGCCTTTTGGCCGACCAGCAAGCCGCGCGAATCGCCGAGCGGCAGCGGCGTCAGTTTGTGGTCCTTGGTGTCAATCTGGATGAGCGCGATGTCGTTGCGCGCGTCCTCACCAATCAATTTCGCCTTGTAACGCGACAAATCGCCCAGCGTGACTTCTATGGTTTGCGCACCCTGCACCACGTGGTAATTCGTTAAGATGTGCCCGTCGGTATCAATCAGGAAGCCTGATCCTGCTCCTTCCACCGGCACAGGATTGTAGAAGAAGTCATATTCGACCGTGCGTGTGACGATATTGGCCACCGCCGGAGAAGCCTGGCGGTAAATGCGCACATTTTCCGCTTCGTTGGGATCGAGCGCACCTGCGGCGCTCGGCTCCGGAAGCAGCCCATGCAGCGCAGCCACCGAGCCGGGATTGCGTTCGCCATAGCGCGTGCCGGCCCAATACGCGGCTAGACCGATAATCAGGCCGATGGCCAGCAGCCGCACTGCGCGTCCTTTACTCTCCGAGAGTGCCATTACGAAATCGCTATCCTTAGTCGCACGGTTAGCTCAAGCGTTCGTTCGATTCCTGCATGCGCGCCCCCCCGATTGGTTATACGCGGCGCATGCGGCGAATGTTTCTAAACATTCTTGCCGGAGGTTGCGGCTTGCATCAACCGCTTTACGGCCTCGGCGACCTGGCGTTCGGTGTCTTCGAGCGAACCCGAGCAATCAATCGGCTCGTCGGCCAACTGGCGCTTCTCTTCCATCGGCATTTGCGCCGCGATGCGCAGCTGCGCCTGCTCGGCGGTCAGGCCGCGTTCTTTGAGGCGTTCGATTTGCTGCTCGGGCCGGCACCAGCAAACGATCACTTTATCGAGCTCTTTGTGGTAACCCGCTTCGATAATCAGCGCGGCCTCGACGATGGCTAGTTCCGGGCCGCCGAGCTGGTCCAGCGCTGAAAACCATTTGCGGATCACATCCAGAATACGCGGATGCAGGATTTGATTCAGGCGCGAGCGCTTTTGCGCGTCCGCGAAAACGATCCTGCCGAGTTTGCTGCGATCCACATTGCCATAGCTGTCCAAAACTTCCTTGCCGAAATCGCGCACGACTTCGTCGTACGCCGCTTGGCCTTGCTCGAGCAATTCGTGGCCGAGCGGATCGGCATCGAGAACCGGACAATCCATATCGCGTAGCAGAGAGGCGACAGTGGATTTTCCCGAGGCGATTCCTCCGGTGAGACCGACGCGGAGCATTAGCGCCGCACCGCTGCCGCCGCGGGGACTTGGGTTTGCACGCCGCGACGCCGCGCTGCGGCGCGAACCGTGTTGCTCATGAGCATGGCGATGGTGAGCGGACCCACGCCGCCGGGAACCGGAGTGATGGCTCCAGCCACCCTCGCCACGTCCGGGTGCACGTCACCGATGAGAGCTGTGCCTTTTTCGCGGAAAGCGGCTAGGCGCTCGGGAACATGCGCGAAAAATGCTTCGGCCTGCGCGGGATCCGTGATGCGATTGATGCCGACATCTATTACCGTCGCGCCCGGCTTGATGAAGTCAGGCGTGACCATCGCGGCGCGGCCCAGGGCGGCGACGACAATATCGGCGCGGCGTACGACGCCGGCCAGATCGCGGGTCTTCGAGTGGCAGATCGTCACGGTAGCGTTGGCGTGCATCAGCAGCAAGGCCATGGGTTTGCCGACGATATCGCTGCGGCCGAGCACGACGGCATTCGCGCCCTCGAGCGGAATGTTGCTGCGCTTGAAGATTTCCATCACGCCCAGGGGCGTACAGGCGACGAGCGTGGGGCGGCCGGCTACCAGGCGGCCGACGTTCAGCGGATGGAAGCCGTCCACGTCTTTCGCGGGATCCACCGCGTCGAGAATTTTTTTGGCGTCCACTTGCGGCGGCAGGGGAAGCTGCACGAGGATGCCGTCTACATCGTCGCGGCGATTCAAGTCGTGCACGGCCGCGAGCAGCTCGGCCGTGGTGGTCGTGGCGGGCGGAGTGATTTGAATGCTGCCTAGCCCCAGTTTTTCACAGGCCGCGACTTTGCTTTTTACGTAGACCTTTGATGCGGGATTGTCGCCGACGAGGACGGCGGCCAGCCCGGGACGAATTCCGGCGGCGGCCAGCGCGGAAATTTCGCCGGATAGCTCAGCATAAATTTGATCGCGGATTGTGTTGCCGTTCAAGATGCGCGCGGCCAAGAAAATCTCCCGGTGTTGCGTCGACTTCTTGCGAGCCGTCATGATAGCACAGCAAAATACAGCGTGAGCGCGGCGGCAGGCGGGACCGGCGCACACATTGCGGAACCGGCTTAGAATGGAAAGCGAGCGGTTGATGGGAGGAGACGTAGCAATGATCTTTGGCGAAGGCAATGAACGGAAGCAACTGGAACGCGCGATGCGCGATGCCGGCAGATTGCCGCCGGGACAATCAGCCACGCTGAAATGGCCCGTGCTGCAAGTGGGCGGCGTGCCGCGATTCGATCCGCTGACGTGGGATTTTCGCGTCACCGGGCTAGTCGAAAAGCCGCTGCGATTGAGTTGGGATCAATTCTCGCGTCTGCCGATGAGCGCCGTTACCGCGGACATGCATTGCGTTACGCGCTGGAGCCGGTTTGACGTGCGCTGGGAAGGCGTGTTGTTCAGCGACGTGATGAAGCTGATTTCGGTGAAGCCCGAAGCGAAGTATGTGATGGTGCTGGCGGAGGAGAGTTACACCTCGAATGTGCCGCTGGCGGATTTGATGAGGCCGACCACGCTTTTTGCTTTGAAACACAATGGCGAACCGCTCCCTGGGGAGCACGGCTACCCGGTGCGTCTGGTGGTGCCACATCTCTACGCGTGGAAGAGCGTGAAGTGGGTGCGCGGCGTGGAATTCATGGCCAAAGACGCGCCGGGATTCTGGGAGCAGAACGGATACAACATGTATGGGGATCCGTTTAAGGAGGAGCGATACAGTGGCTAAACGACCAGCGGCCCGTCAGTCAGACGCCAGAAAAGCGCGGCAGAGAGAGCGGTTCTTTAGATTAGCTAGCCGGCTTCGCGAATCCGAAAAGCCCGAGGAGCGTGAGGATGCTAAGAAAAAACTCGCCCGCATCACCTTTGGAGTCTAGCGCCGCGCAATAGAGCATCCAAGTTGCCCGCTTCGTCCCGAAAGACACGAGACGAAGCGGCCGCTGCAACGGCAGGGCACGGCATGCCGTGCCCCTACCAACTCGTTCGGTTAGTAGATGTCGTACTGCTCCCAGTGGAGTGTGGGGTCGGCCTGGATGATTACGCTCTTTTTGGTCCAGCGTTCTAGTTCTTCGATTAGCGAGGACTCGCGGGTCTTTAGCGCTTTCGAGATTTCCGGATGGACGCGCAGCGTTAGGCTGCCGGAATCCATGTCGGGGGCCATTTTGCGGGCTTCCGTTTGAATTTCGTAACACAGAGTCGGGATGGATTTGACCATGCCGGAGCCGGTGCAATACGGGCACGGCTGGCAGAGCGTACGCTCGAGCGCTTGCTTGGTGCGCTTGCGGGTGATGGCGACGAGGCCGAATTCATTGAAGCGGAGAACTTTCGAGGGGGCGCGGTCGGCGCGCAGCGCGTCTTCCAACGTGGCCATCACTTTTTCGCGGTTGCGGCGCTCTTCCATGTCAATGAAGTCAATGATGATGATGCCGCCGAGATCGCGCAGGCGCATCTGCCGGACGATTTCCTTGCAGGCTTCGAGGTTGGTGCGGACGATGGTGTCCTCGAGGCGGTTCGAGCCTTTGCCGACGAATTTGCCCGTGTTGACGTCAATCGCGACGAGCGCTTCGGTGTGGTTGATGACGATGTAACCGCCGGATTTCAGCCAAACCTTCGGACGCAGGCCCTTGTCAATTTCCTGCTGGATGCCGAACTCTTCGAAGACGGGCGTGGATTTGGTGTAGAGCTTCACGCGGTTCACGAGCTGCGGCTGGAAGCGGCTCATGAAGTCCACGACCTTGGTGTATTCGTCTTCGGTGTCCACCCAGATCGCGCCGAAATCGGGCGTGATGAAATCGCGGAGAATGCGCTCGACGAGATTCAGGTCGCGATGCAGGAGCGATGGGGCTTTGCGCTGTTCGGAGCGCGCTTTAATTTCGGCCCAGGTGCGCGTCAGGAATTCCACGTCGGCCCGAACTTCTTCCGGAGCGGCGCTAGCTGCGGCGGTGCGGACGATGAAGCCGCCGCCGGAGGCGCCCTTGGCGTCGTTCACCAGATGACGCAATCGGGAGCGTTCTTCAGCGGAAGCAATTTTGCGCGACACGCCAGTGTGATCGAGCGTAGGCATGTAAACCAGAAAGCGGCCGGGCAGCGCGACGTGGCTGGTGATGCGCGCGCCCTTCTTGCCGAGCGGCTCCTTGGCGATCTGGACGATGATTTCCTGGCCCTGCTTGAGCATGTCCGCGATGAGTTGCGTACGGCGTGGCTGCTGCGGGCGGTGATGGCCGTGCCCGCCACTGTGCCCGTGCTGCGGACGGCGTCCACGATCGTCGCGGCGTCCACCACGCTCGCGGCCGCGGCGAGAGGGGTTCTGCATGCGGGAACGGAAATCATTGCGCACGCGCGCCTGGAACGGTTGCGGCGCTTGGCCTCCGAGGCTTTCGCCCGGAAGAGTCGCTCCGATTTCGCCAGATTCGGGGGCTGCCGCGATTTCGTGATCGTGTCCACTGCTCGATTCATCTTCCGGATGCGCGATCATGCCTTCTTCTTCGGCAGCCGCTTCCTCTTGTTCGAGTTCGACGTCCTCCGAATCCTCTGAATCGTTTTCGTCCGTATGGTCTTCTTCGGCCGAGCCCAATCCCGCTGCTTCCGCTATGGCATCTGCTTCGGCAAAACCGCGTTGCTGCGCATCGCGCGCCGCGAGTTCGTCCTGCGCTTCGGCAATGTGTTCGGCGACGGCGGTGGCTTCGTCTTCGGTCAGCTCGGGGTGAGCGTGATCTTCGTGATGCTCCGCTTCGAGAGGCGCGGCAGCTTCGTGCGAATCGAACGGTTCATGGCTAAAGGATGTTTCGAGTTCCTCGATATGCGCGTCCGGCGAAGGCACGGAGTCCACTTCCGGTCCGGTAGGCACCAGCGGCGAGAGCGGCGCGAAACGGACGGCATCGGGAACCGGCGCGTCGTCGAGCGGCTGAGCCTCGGCTTCCACCGGTTCCGGCGGAAGATGCTGATGCGTCTTCCATTTCGAGAGCGATTCACCGGGAAGCGGCTCGAGGCCCGAAGACGAGGAAGCGCGGAACGGCTGCGGAGTGCGCGGCGAGAACGCTTCGCGCGCCGGGAAAGATTCGCGAGGCGGCGCGGACTCGTTCGTCGCGGGCTGGCGGTCTTCCGGTTCGACGGCGGAGTGATCAGTCGCCGGCGATTCATCAACGTGCGCGGCGGGAACGATGGGATCGTGCGAAGCCGGTTCATGCGCCACGAACGATGGAACTACCGAAGCCGAAGCATCCCCAGGGACGCGCTCTTTGAACTTCGCGAGAGATTCCCCAGGAAGCAGAACTGAAATGTGCCCTTCGGCAGTTCCCGGTTCGCTCGCGTGATCTTCTGATGGCCGGGAGGAAGCGTATTTGGACGAGGGCAGCTCGCGACCGAAACGGCGGTCGCCGCCGCGTCCTCCGGCGCCACCGCCGCCACTACGTCCGCGTCCACCGCGACGACCGAAACGGCCACCGCGATCTCCGCCGCCGGGCCGGGGGCCGCGCGAACGATTTTCGAAACGGCCGCGATCTCCGCCAGAAGCGCTTCCCGATGAGCGGGGCGGAGCGGGCGTAAATGTCGCGGGCGCGTGACCGCCGGAGATAGATTCTCCGGCAAGAGGCTCGAGAGCCGGCGCAGGCGACGACGATTCGACGTCCACCGGCTC
The DNA here is from genome assembly GCA_963740695.1 of uncultured Acidobacteriota bacterium. GTDB lineage: Bacteria > Acidobacteriota > Terriglobia > Acidiferrales > UBA7541 > Palsa-295. The sequence continues at coordinate 221,850 of CAVUFU010000007.1, read as the reverse complement.
GATGATTGGCGCAGAGGCGGGGTTGGCGGGAAACACCTGGCCGCCTTCCGCTTCCATCTTTTGGGTTTTGTCTTCGACGGCCGTGACGACGTGGTCGAGTTCCTCGATTTCTTCGAGGAAGTCGCTGACGTACAGGAAAGCGTCGCTATCGAGGCCGATTTCCACGAAGGCCGATTGCATGCCGGGCAGCACGCGTGTGACTTTGCCTTTGTAGATGCTTCCGACTAACGCAAATTCTTTTTCCCGCTCTACGTAATACTCACAAAGCTGTCCTTCTTCCAGAATGGCAACCCGCGTCTCGTGCGGGTTCGCCGATATAACCATTTCCTTCGACATGGAAACTCCTCATGGCGCATCGGGCCGCGGCGGCGCGCGCAGACGCGCGCGCTCGACCGGAGTGGGGCAACGCAGAGCGTTGCGCTGGCCACAACGGGCCGCCCAGGAAAAACCTTTCGGATTGTGTGGTTTGTTTCCTCACCCGATGCTTACCTGATTCAAAAAAGTAGAATTCCGGCCGGCGGATTTTCCGCGGCTCGGGCAATGACTCAACTGACTTCAACTTTCATCTGTACTGCACATATGCGCGGGCTCAATTGACGAAGCGCCGCATGCGGACGTTCATCACCAGGCCCAAAGCCAAAAAAACAAATGCGGTAGAAGAACCGCCATAGCTCATCAATGGCAACGGAATGCCCGTCACCGGCATGTAGCCTATCACCATTGACGCGTTTACCAGAACGTGGAAGCCCAGAATTGCGGTGACTCCCATGACCACGTACATCCCGGCACGATCTTTCGCTTTCTGCGCGTTATCAACCAGGCGCAGAATCAGACCCAAGTACAAAAGTAAGACTACGCAAACTCCGATGAAACCCTGCTCCTCGGCCAGCGCCGCCAGAATGAAATCCGAATAACGGACGGGGACAAAACCCAATTGATTCTGGCTGCCTTTGCCGAATCCCTTGCCCCAAAACCCGCCGGAGCCTACCGCAATTTCCGACTGCAGAATCTGATAGCCAGCGCCGCGCTGATCTTCTTCCGGATGCAGGAAGGTCTGGATGCGCTGCTGCTGGTACGGCTTCAAATGGCGCCGCATATTCCAAGCTACTGGGATCAATAATGCCACTAGAACTACACCGATAGCCAGATGCTTCCATTCGATCCCGGCGATAAAGGCGCCCACGATCGCGACGGGCAGCAGGACAAGCGCTGTGCCCAGGTCCGGCTGCTTCAAGATTAGTACTGCCGGAATGATAGTCAAAACTCCGACTTTTACCAAGTCCGGAAGGGTCAGGCGGTCGGTGCGTACCTCGCTGAAGTAGCGGGCGAGCACTATAATTATAATCAACTTCATAAGCTCGGACACTTGCAAATTGAAGATGCCGCCGAGCGAAATCCAGCGCTTGGCGCCGAGGTGTGTGGAGCCGATGACCATAACGACCAGAAGTCCCGCAACGCCAATCATGTAGAGGACTGGAGCCTGGTCGAGCAGAGTGTGGTAATCGATCCTCGAAATCAGAAACATTCCAACGATGCCGATTCCGAGCCACATGAGCTGCTTCCAGTGCATGCCGGCCATGGCGCTGGCGTGCGTGGAGGAGTAGATCTCCATTACGCCGAGGGTGCAAATGGCGGCGACGATTGCGAGCAGGGTCCAGTCGAAGTCTTGAACCTGCGGCCGGTCTTTCATGGATGCTGCACTCCTACGGTGGCAACGAGGGGGCGAGCGGCTAATTGCGCAGGAGCCTGGGCCGGGGCCGGGGCGACGTTGGTGGCGGTTTGCTGCGTGCGCGCGTTCTTCTTATCGTAGAACGTCTTCACGATATCGCGGACGACCGGACCGGCGGCCTCGCCGCCATGCTCGACGGTGTCCTGCACGATTGCCGCGACTACGATCTCGGGGTTGCGACGCGGCGCGAAACCTACGAACCAGCCGTCCATTTTCTTGGTGCCCAGGCGATTGGCGGCGTCGTAACTCATGAGCTGGGCGGTGCCGGACTTGCCGCAAAGGTCAATGTTCTGCAGGCGGAGGTGGTAGGCGGTGCCGCCGCCTTCGTTGACGACACCGTAGAGACCTTGCGTGACCTGTTCCACGGTGTTGTCGGAGAGCGGGAAGCGCTCTGTTTTTACGTTGGTGTCATTCTTGAGGAGGTGCGGCTGGACGAGTAACCCGCCGCTGGCAACCGCCGCGGCCATGCGCGCGAGTTGGATAGGCGTAACGGTAACGGCGCCCTGACCGATGGCGACCGAAATCGTTTCGCCCGCGTACCACTTGTGGTGAAAAACGCGCTCGACCCACGCCTCGGACGGCATGAGGCCCGGCTCTTCGCCGGGCAAATCGATTCCTGTGCGGCGGCCCAGGCCCAAACCCGAGGCGTAATACGAGATCTTGTCAATGCCAAGAAGTTTGCCAACGTTGTAAAAGAAGACGTCGCAGGAATCCACGATGGCGTGGTGGAGATCCACAGTTCCGTGGCCTTGCGGACGCCAGCAGTGAAATTCGCGGCCGTAGAAGTTGGCGTGCCCGGGGCAATACACGGTGAAATTATCCGGAATAGCTTTGGAATCCAGCATCGCTGCGGCCATCACGATCTTGAAAACGGAACCGGGAGCGAGTTGCGCCTGAATGGCGCGATTCAGCAACGGCGTACGCTTGTCGGAATTCAGTTTCTGCCATTCCTCTTGCGGAATCCGCACGGCGAAATCATTGGGGTCAAAGGTGGGCTTGCTGAGCATCGCGAGGACTTCGCCGGTGCGCGCGTCCATGGCCACCACTGCGCCCGTCTTGCCGGCCATGTCGGCTTCGGCGATGGCTTGCAAGTCGTAATCAATCGTGAGTTGAATGGGTTTGCCGGGGATTGCTTCCACGTTGTCGAGCGTGCGCATCACTTTGCCGACGCTATTCACGACGACGCGACGCATGCCGTCGGTGCCTTCGAGCTGGTCGTTATATTCGCGTTCCAGGCCGGCTTTTCCGACGATGTCGCCGGGACGATAGTGGCCGTCGCTATCTTCCATTTGCTGCGGGGAGACTTCGCCGACGTAGCCGATAGCATTGGCGGCCATCTCGCCCTGCGGGTAGCGGCGGCGCTGGACCATCATCAGTTCGAGGAGAGGCAAGTCAGCGCGATGGGATTCGACGAAGGCGATGTCCGCTTCGGACGCGGCTGGCTTTATGACCACGGGCTGGAACTTGGGTTCGTTCTTGGCGGCTTCGAGTTCCTGCTTGAGGTCGTCATGGCTGATGCCGAGCCCGTCCTCGATTTGCGGGAGGCTCTTTTCGAGCGACTTGGGATCATCGCGCAGCAGCAGAATACTAAAGGATGGATAGCTATCCACCAGGACGCGGCCTTCGCGGTCCAGCATGGGTCCGCGCGGCGCGATTATGGGGATGGAGCGGGTGCGGTTGCGGTCGGCGAGGTCGGCGAAATGGCCGGACTGCACCACTTGCAGCTTCCAGAATCCGATCATGAGGAGGACGACGACGATTACGGAAACATAGGAGACCAGCGCAAGGCGGCCCTGCGGGATTTTCTGATCGTTAACATTCCACGACGGCAACGGAATTTCTGCTCCTGCACGGGTCTGGCTCGGCCCTGCTGCGCACACCTGCTTCGAATGCGGAAATCATTCGAAGTGGTATTTAAGCTAACACTCGCGCAGCATGGGCTGCAAGTTGGGCATGTCTATTCGGTCACCTGTACGTACGGCGATTCGGCAGAACAGGCGAAAGCACGGAGGCGTCAGGAAGACCGGCGGAGACGGTCGAGGAGAGCGAAGAGCGGAACCGCGAAGGCGGCGGTTACCAGGGAATCGAGCAGCAAGCGCGGCGTGAATAACGGCGCGGAATGATTCAGCAGGACGCGCTGGGTGACTGCCAGAACCGCCTGATGGAAATGGAAGAAGAAGAAGACGAGGCCGAAACGGCTTAGCGGATGCTCGGTATCGATGCGGCCACCTATCGACGAGGCCAGGTATCCAACGATCGTTTTCGCGATTCCGTACATGCCGATGGGATTGTCGTGGCTGAGGGCATCCTGAAGAATTCCGATGGTGCCGCCCAGAAACATACCGGTCACCGGATTTCTGCGACTCACTCCGAAATAAATCGTGACTAATAGCGGTAGGTCAATCAGCTCGGCCCAGCGGCCATATTTGTGCAGGAAGGCTTGAAAGACGAGCGCCAGCAGCGCGACCGCGAGAACCGCGCCGCTGTAGAATTTGTGGACCTCGACGTTGGGGTCCGGGCGCTCTCCGACATTTAGCATGTAGGCCATCTCACGGTTTAGGCGCGGCGGATTTTTGCGGCGCAGCCGGCGTTGATCCGGCCGCCGCAGCGGGAGGTGCAGCTGGCGGAGCACTCGCCGTAGCATCGGGCTTCTTGAACATCACTTGCTGCTGAGATAGCAGGACGATGACGTCCTCGAGCCGATCCAGGCGCGCGGCAGGCTGCACGCGGATGATCTGAAAAGGGCTTCCGGGCTTGGCGCTTTCCACGACGCCGATGGGAAAATCTTTGGGGAAAATTCGGTCCTCGCCGGAAGTTGCGATCAAATCGCCGGCCTGAACTTTCTCGTCGCCGACGATGTAATCCATGCGGGGTTCGGGATCGCCCGTGCCCTTCACGACTCCGTGGGTGCGGCTGGTGGAGAAAAGCGCGCCCACGCCGCTGTCTTTATCATTGATCAACAGCACCTGCGCGGTATTGGGTAACACTTCGACGATTTTGCCGACGATCCCCTCGGGCGTAACCACGCCGAAATTCAGGCGCAGATGATCGTGCTCGCCGCGATTGATGAAAAGAGTGTGCGAAGTGGGATCCGCGCTGGAGCCGATCACTTGCGCGGCCAGCATGGGCGCTTCGGGATGGGCCTCGGTGAATTTTAATAGAGCTGCGAGGCGCTGCGCTTCAGCTGCCTGGCTTTCGAGTTCGCGATTGCGCAATTTGAGTTGGTCAAGCTCCGCGTGCATGCGCTCATTTTCGGCGCGCGCATTGCGCAAACCGACATAGCCGTCCCAAGTGCCGCCGACTTTGGAGGAGGTCCAGGTAGCGGCACGCTCCAGCGGAGTGACCAGCTCGACGGCCCAATAGCGGATCAGGCGGACATCGTGCTCACCTTTGATCTGAAAGGCGAGCAGGAGCACTTGCGCGAGTACGACGACGGCAAGCAGCGCGAGTGGACGATGACGGGAGTAGGTGTCGATCATAAGCTATGAACCTTGCACTGTATCGCTCTGGTCTCGCGCAATTCAGATCAGTCGATGGAAACCAGGCGAAGCAGCCGGAAATCGCTGAGCATCTTGCCGGTTCCCAGAACGACGGACGCGAGCGGATCATCGGCGATCGAAACGGGAAGTCCCGTTTCCTCGCGGATGCGCTTATCGAGATTTTTGATGAGCGCGCCGCCGCCTGTAAGGACGATACCGCGGTCGCTGATGTCCGCGGAAAGTTCGGGCGGGGTGCGCTCGAGAGCTACGCGAATCGCATTCAAGATCGTGGAGATGCACTCGGACAAGGCTTCGCGAATTTCGCTGTCGTCGATGGTGACGGTGCGCGGGACGCCTTCGATCAGATTGCGGCCCTTCACTTCGAGGGTTAGCGGTTTTTCGAGCGGGTAGGCCGAGCCGATTTCGATCTTGATCTGCTCGGCGGTGCGTTCGCCGACCAGAAGATTGTATTTACGCTTCAAGTAGTGCATCACGGCTTCGTCCATTTCGTTTCCGGCGACGCGGACGGAGCGCGAATAGACGATGCCGCTCATGGAAATGACAGCAATGTCTGTGGTGCCGCCGCCGATATCCACCACCATGTTGCCGGAAGGCTCTTCGATGGGAAGTCCGGCGCCGATGGCCGCGGCCATGGCTTGTTCGACGAGATAAACTTCGCTGGCGCGCGCGCGATAGGCGGAATCCTGCACCGCGCGTTTTTCAACGGGTGTGATTTCGCTGGGCACACCGATCACGATGCGCGGATGGACCAGGACGCGGCGGTTGTGGGCTTTCTGAATGAAATAGGTGAGCATTTTTTCGGTGACTTTGAAATCGGCGATGACGCCGTCTTTCATCGGCTTGATGGCGACCACGTTGCCGGGCGTGCGGCCGAGCATGTCCTTCGCTTCGCGTCCCACAGCCACCACTTCACCGCTGTTCTTATTGATGGCCACGATGGAAGGCTCGTTCACCACGATGCCTTTTCCGCGGGCGAATACCAGAGTATTGGCAGTGCCCAAATCGATGGCCAGGTCGGATGAGAACAGACTGAAGACCGACCGCATGTTGTAACCATTTTTCGTCACGTCTTGCTTCCCCCAGGTTCTATTTGAACGCCGCTGCGGCGACGAGTGTGATATTGACCGGTCTGTTTCGGCGGGCCGGTGATTATTATGGAATTACAACTTCAACGCGTTTGGTGGCGGTGCCACCGCGGCGATTTTGCCCCGTGATAACGATTTCATGGCTGCCCTTGGCCATGGGCGGCAGAAAATGCCGGAAATGGCCGTCGGACTGGATGCTGGCAACCTGCTCCCCGTTGATAATCAGCGCGGCGCCGGGTTCGGTGCGTCCAATCACTTCGACGACGTTGCCTTGCAATTCAGTGGAATCCACTTCGAGCAGCATTTCCTGCTCTTTACCCTGGATGACCAAAATAAATTTGAAGGAATCGCTCTCGTCGCTGGACTTATTGTCGGCGTCGATGGCCCGCACGCGCCAGAAATAATCGCCGGGATCGAGCCCCGCTATGTCCACACTTTCGTTCGTGGTTTTCTTGCTTACCACGACGTGATTGAAGGCCGCGGTGGTGCTGATTTGAAATTCATAGGACTTGGCGGTGGCCACCGGATTCCAGGAAAAGTGCACCGGATCGCGCTTGGGATCGACGACGGTGATCGGTTGCAGGTTCAGCGGCTGCGCTAATTCCGGCGGAGCCAGCACCTGCGATTTTGAAATCGGGCCGCCGGTGGGGAAGGTGACGCGCTCCCACTGTCCGATATCCAAGTGCTCGCTGCCGCGACTCAATTCCGCGCTGCCAGAAGCCACGGTGATTTCCTGTTGTTTGGTTTCCGGATCGCTGCGAACCGCCGCGCGGCTATTGGCTTGCAAAGACGCGACGGCGTTTGCGAAGGAAACTTCGGCCTTGGAGCCTGGCACTTCCCACGCCCCGGTGGCAAGGTCAACCTGGCCGGAGGTGATATGCACGCCCACGGAAGACGCGTGATCCTGTTCGACGAGGTTTTCTTCGACGGTGACGAGAGTATCGCCCTTCACGGTGTAGGTAGTGCCGTCAGCGAACTGAATGCGCGCGACTCCTTCTGAAGCGGTCTGAATCAAATCGCCCTTATCCAGTGTAAGTTGATAGTCCGCGTTTTCCCAGGTGACCGAATTAACTTTTTTTACCTGAACTTTGCCGTCGAGGTTGACGAAGCGGGCCTGGCGTGCGCTGATGGTGGCTACGCCAGTGTCGTGCGGCGCGATCGTATCGCTGAGCTTGCGGACCAGGCTGGCGGACGATTCTGGAAATACCAGGTAAGTGGCCGAGCCGATAATCGTGCCGATCAGCAAAACGTACAACGCCACAGTTTTATAGGTGACGGTATGCCAGTACACCTCCACGCGGGAGATTTTTGGCTTCGCGGCCGATGACGACGTTGGTTTGCTATCGCTCATGTTGATTTGGGGCTAATTACAAAATCTAGCATAGGGGTATAGGGCGTTCAACTCGACCGCGCGGGAGTTGCGGAAACTGCTACTCCCTGTGATTCCAATCAGTTAACGGCGGACGTGGGAAAGCGGAACGCGCTGATTCGCGAGGCTCGTGCTGGGACCATTTTGGAGGTTGACCCGAGGCCGAGACTTTAGGGAGACTAAAGCTCTTGAATGTTCGCGCCTTGGGGCCCGGTGGGTGGCCGCTTTGGGTCCCTGGCGCCCTTTGAACCAAACGGATCGAGGCGCTGAGAGGAATTCTATGAAAGAAATAATAGGCGAGCTGCTGCCCCCCACACGTTTAATGATGACGCCGGGGCCTTCGAATATGGATGCGCGCGTGTACCGTGCGATGAGCACTCCGCTGGTGGGCCACATGGATCCGTGGTTCACGGCGATGATGAGCGACGTGCAGGTTTTGTTGCGGCGCGCTTTTCAGACGGAAAATCGCATCACGTTTCCGATTTCGGCTTCCGGGTCTGGTGGCATCGAAGCGGCGGTGCTGAATCCACTGGAAGAGGGCGATGAGTGCATCGTTTGCGTGAACGGATGGTTTTCCGAGCGCATGGCGGTGATTGCGGAGCGGTCGCCGGCGAAAGTGATCCGTGTGGAAGCGCCTTATGGACGCACTGTGGATCCCGAAGAGGTGCGGCGTGCAGGCAAGGGCAAGAAAATCAAATTTGTCGGTCTGGCGCATGGTGAAACTTCGAGCGCCGTCGTACAGCGGCTCGCGGATTATCGCAAGGTGGCGGATGAACTAGGCGCGTTGCTGGTGGTGGACGCCGTCGCGACTCTGGCGGGAATGCCGCTGAACATAGACCGCGAAAAGATCGACATTTGCTTCAGCGGGTCGCAGAAAGCTTTGAGCGCGCCGCCGGGAATGGCGCCGATCACCGTGAATGCGCGCGTGGAAGAATTGATGCGCGCGCGAAAAACTCCGGTGGGCAGCTGGTATTTCGATTTCACGCCGATCATGACGATGTGGGGCAGCGAGCGAACCTATCATCACACTCCGCCGATATCGTTGATTTACGGGATGCGCGAAGCGCTGCGATTGGTGCTGGAAGAGGGGCTCGAAGCCCGTTGGGAGCGGCATCACAATAACCAGCAGGCGCTGATTGCGGGACTTGAAGCGATGGGTTTGGAAATGTTTGTGGAGAATCCGGCGGAGCGGCTGGTTACCGTCACCGGCGTGAAGGTTCCGGCGGGAGCTGATGATCGCAAGTTGCGGATGCAGTTGCTGGATGAATTCAACATCGAGATTGCGGGCGGGTTCGGTCCTGTGAAGGGAAAAATCTGGCGCGTGGGATTGATGGGATATTCGAGCCAGAATACGAATGTGCTACTGTTTCTGGCGGCGTTCGAAAAAGTCTTGCTGGATCAGGGACTGCGCGTGCCGGCGGGAGCGGGAGTAGCCGCAGCGATTCGCAGCTATCAACAGGCGGGTCAGACTGCGGTGGCGGGCGCACAAAAGTGACGCTTGCTTGAACGAAAAGCAGATCCCTCGCTCCGCTCGGGATGACATTCGCCTTTTTTTTGTGAGGTCAGTGGATTTAACAGTTCAAGCGTCGAGAATGACCGGTTACCGGAGAGCGTTATGGCTAAAGCGGAAGTAACTGCGATACTCAACGTCGGCGCGATGAGCGATTTTATCGGGGCGTTCGATGTGCCGTCGAAGGTGACCGACTACGTTTATCGCTGCAGGTTTTCTCACTGCTGGAATGGAATCGCCACGCGGCACGCCGACACGATGGATTGCAAATTCTTCGTGGATGGCAAAGGCGTGGTGCTGGGATTGGCGCACCCGGGATTCGTGGAGTTCAGGGCTCGTGCGGGTCGAAATTTGAGCGATCGCGAAGCCAGTTACATCGCGGCAGAATATCTGCGCGAGCGGCTCGAGCAGGAAGACGAACACTCGCTTTACGATGTATCCACCGCGGACGTGGTGCGCATCATTCAGAAACGCGGCATTCGCTGAGAGCAAGCTCCTGCCGGAATCTCAGCCGGTGCAGCTGCTACGAACCCGGTGGCTTGGACGAAGCGGCCGTTCCCTTTTTCGCAAACGAGCGGACGTAGTTCACTAAATTCCAGACTTCGTCGGACTTGGCGCGATCTCCCTCGCCGGTCATTTCGCCTTTTCCATTCTTGATGATGTAAAACAGCTCTCCATCTGTGAAGTCTTTCAGCGCCGCCGGATCGCGATAATCGTTGAGTTTCAACTTCATGTCCTCGGCAAGGTCGCCTTTGCCGTCGCCGTCCTTTCCGTGGCACATGGCGCAGTCGAAGCCATAGGATTTCTTGCCTTGGGCGAGCGATGCCGGCGTCGGTTTGACGGGATTGGGAACCTTGGCCGCTTCAGGAGGGATTTTAGATTCGGCGGCGGGGCTAGCGGCAGGCGCGGCGGCGGGTTTGGACTCTTCCTGCGCCGAGACTGCGAAAGAGAGCAGAGCAAGGGCCGTGACAACGCGAACGATTATTCGCATAGGGCCTCCACAGGTGATTCGCATGCGTTGGGTTACGGGGGAGTGTACTCCGGTCGCCGGAATCCGGCGGAGAATTCTTGCAGGGAGAACGCCTGGAAGCAAGGCCGCGGGGCTAGGCGTCCGAGAGGGATTCGCCGAACTCACCGTCTTCCTTTAATTCGCCTGCCTCGAAAATTTCGCCGCAATCGAGACACTCCACGTACTGCGAATCGTCGTCTTTGGCGATGAGTTGCGTTCGTTTGTGCCGGCAGGCGGGGTCGGGTGTTAGCATGTTCGTTTGCGGAAGCCGCGCGAATTATAGCATTGGCGAGCCAGGGACCTTGGCGGCGCGCGAATGCGTGGAGCGCGGTTGACAAATGGAGAGATTGAAACTATCAGTCTCCTTGTAAGCAATGAAAAGCGAGCCATTTTGAGCGTCGAACAGACAACACAGAAACGCCTGGGCACTGTGCTTTTTTATGGGATTGTCGTGGCCCTGGCGTACTTCGTGTTTTTGGTGTTCGAGCCGTTCCTTCCGGCGCTGGCTTGGGCCGTCGTGATTGTGGTGGTGTCGTACCCTGCGTATTTGCGGCTGCGAGCGCGCTTTCACGCGAATCTCGCGGCGCTGATCTGTACGGCGGGCGTTACGCTGATTCTGATTGTTCCGACGCTTCTGGTGATGGCGGCGTTCGTTCACCAAGGCGTGCAGGCAGTGCAAACATTGCAGCAACAGATCCAGAGCGGCCATTTCGATTGGGTGAACCGGCTGTGGCTCGAGCTTGAGGGAAAATTTCAAAGCAACAACGTGACGAGCTTGAGCACTCTCCTGAGCCGTTATGCCGAGCAGGCAGCGGGTTATATCGCCGCGCGCTTGGGGACGCTGCTCAAGAACACGGCGCTTTTCCTGTTTCACCTGAGCGTCACGATTTTGGCGATGTTTTATTTGTTCCGCGACGGGGAATCCATTGTGGAACGGGTGCGCGAAATATTGCCGTTTGAGGCAGTGCATCGCGACCGGATGATGGCCGAAGCACATGATCTGATTTTTGCGAGCGTGGTCTCGAGTGCGGTGGCGGCCGCGGCGCACGGGTTTCTCGGCGGAATAGCGTTCGGGCTGACGGGGATTAGCGCGCCGGTTTTCTGGGGCGTGATGATGGGATTTTTCTCACTTGTTCCAGTGGTGGGATCCGCTTTGATTTGGGCGCCCGCCGCGATCAATTTAATTGTGCAAGGCCACATCGGCGCCGGCATCGTGCTCGCAATAATTTGTAGCGTGATTGTGGGTGTGGTGGACAATTTTGTGCGTCCTTGGGTGATTGGCGGACGCACCGAAATGGGCGGGCTGGTGGTATTCATCAGCGTGTTGGGAGGTATCAGCGCGTTCGGATTGCTGGGAGTTGTGGTGGGACCGATTGTGGTGGCTACCGGAGCGAGTTTGTTGGACCTTTACGCGCCGAGTGCACCGGGTGGAAACATCGGATTGCAAGCGAATGGGAAGAAGAAGAGGGCCGTGCTAGAGTAGCGCCCTTCGGACGTACGCATGAGCAAGAATTCCAAACCAAAACACGCGACATTGCCGCCAGAGAAACTTCGGTGGCATTGTGATCCGGCTACGATTCCGTTTGAGACGACGGCAGAGGTGCCTCCTTCGACGGGCGACCCCGGGCAGGAGCGGGCGTTGCGGGCGCTGCGCATGGGTGTGGATTTGACGGCGCCTGGCTACAACCTTTTTGTTTGCGGACTTTCCGGGACCAGCCGCGGGGGCATGATTGTGCGGATGATCGAGGAGATGCATCCGCAGAGCGAGCCGGCTCCCGACCGCGCTTACGTAAATAACTTCAAGAATGCCGACCGGCCGCGGTTGCTCACGTTGCCGCGCGGGCAGGCGAACGCGTTCAAGAAGGAAGTGGAATCGGGAATTGATTTTCTGCGGCGGCGCATTCCGCAAGTTTTTGAAGGCGAGCCTTTCCAGCGGCAGAAAACGCGGATCGTCGAGCGTTTTACGCAGCGCGAAAAAGAATTGATGGACGATTTCACTCGGCGGATTGCGCGCGAACAGTTTGCTCTAGGGCGCATGCAAGTGGGCGCCGTGGCGCTGCCGGAAATTTTCCCGGTGCTCGAAGGGCAGATGGTTCCCATCGAGGAAATACCGAAGATGGTGCAGGAGGGAAAACTCGAGAGCGTGGCCGCGGAGGAACTCGAGCGGAAATACGATCAATTCCGCCAGGAATTTACGGTGGTTTACCGCAAGACTCTTTCGCTTTCTCGCGAATTGGCGAGCGAGATGAGTTATCTGGAGCAGGAAGCCGCTTCGGTGCTTGTGGATGGCGTGATCGAAGAGCTGAAGGAAAAGTATCCGAGCACGCAAATTTCGGAGTACTTAGAAGAAGTGCGGCACCATATCCTCGACAACCTGGAGCCTTTCAAGGAGCGTGAGGGGGAAGAAGATCAGCCGCCGTCCGAGGGCGGTCCGGGGCCGCGCATGGAACGCCAGGAACGCGATCCCTTCCGCGTCTATGGGGTGAATGTGATTCTGGCGCACGGGGAGCGCGAAACTTGCCCGGTGATTTTCGAGACGATCCCCACGTACGCGAACCTTTTTGGGACGATTCATCGCAGCTATGACACGCGCGGCGGGTGGAGTTCCGATTTCATGGACTTGCGCGGAGGTTCGTTGCTCCGGGCGGACGGCGGATTTTTGGTGATGTATGCACTGGACACGCTGACGGAGACGGGCGTGTGGCGCACGCTGAAACGCACGCTGAATCACGGCAAGCTGGAAATCCAGCCGGTGGACGTATTTTTCCCTTTCAGCACAGCGGCTTTGAAGCCGGAACCGATTGACGTGCACGTGAAGATCATTCTGATCGGCGATCGCGACATGTACGAGCTGCTCTACGATTTCGAGGAAGACTTCAAGAAGATTTTCAAAGTGCGCGTGGAATTTGACGAAGAAATGAAGTGGAGCGACGAGGTGATCCGCTTGTACGCGGGGCGGCTGCGGAAAATTTGCGATGACGAGAAGCTTTGCCCCTTCGACCGCTCCGCCTTCGCGTCGATTCTAGAGCACGGAGTGCGGCTTGCGGGGCGCCGGGGAAAAATCACGACGCGGTTTTTCGATCTGGCGGATCTGGCGCGCGAATCGTCTTATATCGCGCGGAATGAAGGGCAGTCCGTGGTGACCGCCACGCATGTGCGGCAGGCGCTGGATTCCAAGATCGAGCGGCACAACCTGACCGAAACTAAGATCCGCGAAATGATCGAGCAGAATCTTTTGTTCATTGATACCACGGGGGCGCGCGTGGGGCAGGTGAACGGTTTGAGCGTGCTCGAAATCGGAGGGTACGCGTTCGGGAAGCCGGTGCGCATCACCGCTTCGGCATCGCCCGGAAAAGTGGGAATCATCAATATCGAGCGCGAAGCGAATCTGAGCGGGCGCTTTCACGATAAAGGCGTACATATTATTTCCGGATATATGCGCCGCACGTTTGCACAGGATAAGCCGCTCGCGCTCTCGGCCAGTTTGTGCTTCGAGCAATCCTATTCGGGCGTAGATGGCGATAGCGCCAGCTCGACGGAAGTTTACGCGCTGCTTTCGGCGCTTTCCGGGCTGCCGATTCGACAGGAACTTGCGGTGACGGGCTCCGTGAACCAACAGGGTGACATTCAGCCGATCGGCGGCGTAAATCAGAAAATCGAAGGCTTCTACGATGTTTGCAAATTAAAAGGGCTCACGGGCAATCAAGGCGTGCTGATCCCGGCGGAAAACGTTGACGACTTGATGTTGCGCGACGAAGTGATTGCAGCCGTCGCAAAGGGCCAGTTCCATCTATATCCGGTGGGAACTGTCGAGCAGGGAATCGAAATCCTCACGGGATGCCGGGCGGGGAAGAGGCTTTCGACCGGAAAGCACGAGCCTGACACGGTTTTCTGCAAGGTAGACGCCCGCCTGCACGAAATGGCGATGACTGTGAAGAAGTTCGAACATTAGTCCCCATAGCCGAACCGTATTTTTGCCGCCGCGAATTCCAGCGATTCACCCGCCTCTCGCAGCTGCTCTTCGATCAAGGTCGGAACCTCGTCGCTTGCGCTTGAAGCCATAACTACCACGAAATGTGTGCGTTAAGCGGCCAACCAGGGCCTTGACAATTGAAATCATTATGATATCATTTGGATATATTCGGTCGGAGGACGGCGATGAGAGAAAAACCAGCTTTCTCACTCCCTGGCGGCGCGATGTTGTTGCTGTTGATTGTGGCGATTGGCGGGACGGGCATGCTGTTGGTCAGCTCGTTTCAGATGCAGTCGCTGGGAGCGATCCTGGTGGCGGCGTTCGCGTTGTTGGTGGAGATCGTTTGTTTGAGCGGGTTGTTGGTCGTGAATCCCAACGAGGGCCAAGTTCTTCAGCTTTTCGGGACCTACATCGGAACATTGCGCAGCCAAGGATTCCGCTGGGTGAACCCGTTCACCACCAAGCGAAAAATTTCGTTGCGCGTGCGGAATTTCGAGACGGACAAATTGAAAGTGAACGATCTCGACGGCAATCCAATCGAGATCGCGGCCGTGGTGGTGTGGCAGGTAGTGGATACGGCGGAGGCGGTGTTCCAGGTGGACAGCTACGAAAACTTCGTGCAGGTGCAGAGCGAGAGCGCGCTGCGGACGATGGCAACTTCTTACGCGTACGATTCGCACGTGGCCGGGCAGATGAGTTTGCGGAGTCACATCGCGGAGACCGCGGCGGAATTGCAGAAGGAAATTCAGGACCGCCTCGCGAAGGCCGGAGTGCAGGTGGTGGAAGCGCGCATCAGCCATTTGGCGTATGCCGCGGAGATTGCGGGAGCGATGCTGCAACGCCAGCAGGCTTCGGCGATCATCGCGGCGCGACAGACGATTGTGGAGGGAGCCGTAAGCATCGTGCAAATGGCTTTGGACCAGCTGTCGGAACGAAAGGTAGTGGAGTTGGATCCGGAGCGCCGGGCGGCGATGGTGAGCAATCTGCTGGTGGTGCTATGCGGGGAGCGCAGCCCGCAGCCGGTGGTGAACGCCGGGACGCTATACAGTTAGGCGCGAGATGGCGGAGCGCAAACCATTTCTTCTGCGGCTCGATCGCGCAACGCACGATGCGCTGGAGCGCTGGGCCGCGGATGAATTGCGCAGCTTGAATGCCCAAATCGAATATTTGTTGAGGCGTTCTTTGCGAGAGGCTGGCCGATTGAGCCATCCCGCGACGGACGCCTCCGGAGACGCGGAGGCAGAGAACGCCGGCGAGCGTTCGAGCTAGCGCCAGCGAATTCAGATCACGCGATGCATCTTAATGGAAATGGTGAGCGACTGGCCCTTCCGGTCAATCAGCAGCTTGTACTCGTGGCCGATCTGGCAGAACAAGTCGCGGACGGCAGAAAGGGTGAGGTCGGCGGCGGCTTCGTCGTCAATGGCCGCGATGACGTCGCCCGGCTGCATGCCGGCATCCGCGGCGGGTGATCCGGGTTGCACGCGGACAACCTTGAAAGTTTTTAGATTGGCACCTTGAGCGATCACTGAGAGCCCGCTCATGTCCTCGTCAACGGAATGATTGAACTGCAGGTTGGGCTCAAGAATGACGCGTTGGTGAGGGAAGTCGAAAATCACGGTGAAGCGGCGGAGAAAATCAGCTCCGAGCGCGCCGGCGATTTTTCCGTTTGCGGTAGCGCCTGAAACAGACTGCGAAAACGCTGCAACGGGAGCGTCGATCGCATAGGGTCCAATCTGAAAACCCTTCAGGCGGCCGAGCAGGATTTTTGCGCCATCGTCAATTTCCGGATAGTAGGCCGGCGCGGTCTTGAAATGCGCGGCAGAAATTCGTTCGGAGTCTGTGAAAGCTCTGTAAAACACGATCGCAGAATCGAGTGCGGTGTCCAGCACGAAGTCAGAGTCGACGGTTTTGCGCCCCGATATTTCCGCCTTGGCGCGCAGAAGCGGAGTGTCGCCGGCGAACGACAACGGGAAGCTTTTTCCGGTGCCCGAATAGGTGAAAACGCCGGGATCGTAGAGCTGGACTGTTTGGCGGGCGTAGTCTACTTCAACGACGACGCGATCAAAGAAATCCTTGCCGAGAACGCCCAATGACGACTGACCAGTCTGTTCAGCAGGTTTCTGGCGAGATTTTTCGGGAAGGGAAGCCATCGGAATCTGCAGCCCCGGAAGTTCCAGCAACACATCGCGAGCGAAGGCGGACGACGAGTCAGCGCCGGCGTTGCCCGCTTGAAGCTTTACGTCAAGCCGCGCCGCTTGCTCCGGATCGATTGAGGAAGTGGCCGCCGACGAATCGAGCGCGAACAGGAAGGTCCTGCTGCCGTTGACGCGCACCGGAAGAAAGATCAAATTGCGCACAAAGTCGGCAGGGATTTGGGCCGCATTGCCGCCAAACGCAAAGCGGGCCGGCGGGGCGGCCGTGGTGGCCTGGGGTGCCGCACTGCCCGTGTTCTGCGCCCCCAGCACTGGGAGCATCGCGGCAGGGACGACCAACAGGACCCATAAAGTAGTGCGCCAGTTTGTTTTTCGTCGCCGATTCATCAAAACCTTTCTCACCGGTTGTAAATAGTCGGTCGCGCCGCGACTCGATTATACGAATTAATGTGAACGCAGGTTAGGTGGAACAGCTCACGGCCCGGGCGCCAAATAGCCCGGACGCGCAAAAACCCGGTAGATGGAAGCTTTGCCTTCTTTCGGCCGCGGCTGGCCGTCGTTGTCGAGGACTTGAACGCTGAGCGGGTGGAATTTCCCATCGTGCGCCGGAGCGATTCCCAGCAAGTACTGATGACGCAGCGCGGCCGCGATTTCGTGATACACGGGGAAAAATTCCTTGGGCGTCATGGGGAAGAATGCGTTCCCGCCGGTCATGTCGGCAAGAGCAAAAAGGGCCTTGTCCGCGTCTTGAAAGCTCAACGCGCTATCGTTTGCAGGCGCGCTGAGCTTCTTTTTTTTATCGAGCGGATGACGAAGCGCGCCGCCCAAAGCAACCGGGAAAATCACCACATCTTGGGTACGAAGTTTTTGTACCAGTGCGTCCCAACGGGCGGGCGGTGAAGAATCGAGACCGGTGGTCAGCAGCACGAGAGCCTTCTTGCCGGGAAGAGGAGCGATCCAATCGAGAGCCGTGGAGATTGAATCGAAGAAGTTCAGTTGCCCCATTCCTAGCGTGTATTGGAGCTGCCCGAGCGCCGCGGTGAAGGCGGTCTTGTCGGCGGTGAAGGCCAGCACCGCGTGCGGTTCCTGCGAGTAGGTGACCAGCGCGACCTGATCGTCGGCGGCCAGACCTTGCACGAGCGCAAAGGCAGCGGTGAGGTGTTCATTCTGGATCAGGTAGACAGCCGGGCTGGTTTCGACCATCACCAGAATTTGCGCTGGAGCGTCGGTGGGCGTGAAAAAAGTGATCGGCTGATCGGTGCCATTGTCGAGAACGCGAAAATTCTTCTGTTCCAGCCCGGCGACGAAATCACCGCTATTGGCCATCACGCTGACATTAATTTTTACTGTGTCGGTGGCCACGCGGAGGGGCTGCTGCTCCGGTGCGACGGGCGTCTGGGCTCGCAGAGGGTGGGGAGCGACCACCAGGAACAGCATGACGGCGAGGAATCCGCGCGGAGAACGCGGCTGGGGTCCTTTAAGCTTGTGGATCAAAGTGACCGCCGCGCGTTTCGCATCGCGAGTGCCCCGAAACGAGGCGCATGAGTAACAGCTGGAGACAGGCGGCGTCAAAAAGCTCGCGGACCGCCGCGCGACGCCGCCCGTTCCAAATTCCTATCGAAACGCCCCGCAATTAAATGCCGGGTTTGGCAGCCGCCGGCGCCGCTGAATTAGCCGATTTCGGCGTGCTCAAATATCCCTTGGCTTCATTCTTGTTCAAATCGAACACCACGATTTCGTAAGGCGCGCGTGCGCCGTGGACGTAGAACTGAATGGGTTCACCGACGGTTTTGTCTCTTTTCTCGATGCTCTTATCGTCGGCGACCACGTTGAGAGTGTAGCGATAGTGCTTGGTGTCCACCTTGCGCAGGACAATCTGGATCGGCCCAACGTGCTCGGGCCCCTTGGCCGATTTGTTGAGATCGAATTCGTAGATGTCGCGCTCGCCAAGGCGCTTCAATTCCTCGACTTCATCGTGGTTACGCGCGATCAGGCCGCTTTGCACGCCGAGGTCGCCGATGGTGCTTTGCAGTTTACCCTTGGTGGCGTCGAGGTCGGCTTTGGTGGCGTCCGCTTCGGTCTTTGTACCGTTCAGATCGGTGGTGACCTGGCCAAATTTTGTGGCAGTGTCGGCCTGCACTTCGCCGATCTGGGTGCGCAACTGCTGGTCGCTCTTCTGCTGATCTTTCTTGATAGATTGCGCGAGGCTGCGGGCGCGAGCGAGCTCGTCCTGAGTGAGGCCGAGTTTTTGCGAGGTCACATCCAGCTGGCCCTTCAGGTCGGCGATCCGGGAATTTGTTTTATCGAGTTCAGCGGCGAGAGCCTGCGTTTTCTTGTCGGCGTCGGCGAGCCCTTTTTGAGCTGCCTGGCGTTCGGTGTAACCGGCGTAGAGCAAATAAGCGACGAGCACGAACGCCACAGCGAAGAGTATGGTGACCCAGCGGGGTATGGTGGAAGTTTCCACGATCGTCGGTTCTTCGCTGGGAGTTTGAGGGGTCAAACTCATTGAGCCTCCTTGGATGCGGCATCGGCCGCGAACTACGGGCGAAATTATGGCTGAGGCGCCGCGGGAAGTCTATCCCCGAAGGCGCGCGAGGTTACTCTTTGTGCGCGGCCATTGGGCGACGACGGAGGTGGTCAAGCCGCCGCGCGGAGTGAATTCCCCGGTGACGCGAAACCACGCAGGCTTGGTGGCTGCCACGAAATCGCGGAGCATGCGGTTCACGGCATTTTCGTAAAAAATCCCCAGGCTGCGGTACGCCAATAAGTACATCTTCAGAGACTTCAATTCCAGGCAAAGCTTTCGGGGCTCGTACTCGATGGTGATGGTGCCGTAATCGGGCAAGCCGGTTTTCGGGCAGACCGAAGTGTACTCGGGGTAGCGCGTGGTGATCACGTAGCCGGGGAAATGGTTCGGCCAAGTCTCCAGAGCAGGAAGTTTGGCGTTGATGCCGGCGCGGGCGTGCGCGGATGTGTAAACGGACATTCAAGATCCTTTCGCTAGATATTCTACACCGAGCCGGTTCCGGACACGCTAGGGCCTGACTTCGTCTTGCTTGCCGGATCACGAGGTTTTCGGTATCCTGCGGCACTGGGACGCGGGGTGAAAATGATTTGTCCTCAGTGCCGCAGTGCGAATTGCTTTCGATCTCACCGTGGCGGCGTAGGCGATTTCGCGTTGAGCATGACTGGGCTGAGGCCGTGGCGGTGCCACACCTGCGACCGGCGCTTTTACGGGTGGCGCGTCGCGGCCATGTTCGAGCGTTACGCGCATTGCCCACGCTGCGGTAACTTCGACCTGGAACACATTTCTCGCGAGCGCGTGGAAGCCGGGACCATGATTACGGTGAAACGCTGGCTCGGATTTCCCGCCTACCGTTGTGACCCCTGCCGCCACCGTTTTTTCAGCGCGCGGCAGTTCCGGCGCATTCGCCCGGCGCCGCTCGAAGGCGACGCGCGCAAAGAAGTAGCCTGTTAGAACGCCACGTCGGCCCCAACCGCCTCCGTAGATCTGCAGCCATAAGTTCCTCATGTGGTAACGCACAATTAACATAGCTGTCACAGGAGATTCAAATACGCCGCTTAACGTGCCACCTCCGTGACTTGTGTGCACGCTAGCGGGCGCCCGGGTCCGGTATGGGCGTGTGGCTATCTTTCTAGAGTTCCGTCATTTCAAAGCGTAACCGCCACACAGTAAGCCACATGCAGCAGCCGGGCGTTGGTCAAGAGTTTCGTGAATTAAAGCGGATTCGCAGGAGTCGCTGCGCTGGGTGGGGTTCGCTTTGCGGCGACGGCTTGTCAAGGTTTCGGTCTTGCAAATATATCTCGGCAGCTAGGCAGTCAACTTAAGGAGGAAGGGATGCGAGCATTCGTAGCGTATGTATTGGCCCTTGGGCTCGTCGCGACGCCAGTGATGGCGCGGGCGAATGCAGCGGCTGATGGCGATAAAGACAGTTCAGCGGCCAAGGCGAGCAGCGCGAACGCCGGCTCAGACAAGACCGCTGACAAGACTGCCGACAAGACGGCGGACAACACCGCGGACAAGTCGGCGACGGCGGAGAATTCGTCCAAGAACGCCGAGCCCGCCAAGGCAGCAACCTCGGGTCTTGAAAACGAACTGCAGCAACTTCGCGAACTGATCGAAGCGCAGTCGCGGCAGATTGCGCTGCAGAACGAGCAAATGAAGGAGCAGCAGAACCGGATCGAGGCGATGGATTTGGAAGTGAAGGCGGCGGAAGCCGCGCACGACTCTTCCTATCAGCCCGCTCCCGACAGCCGCGTGCCGAACTCAAACGGCACGGCAGGTCCCAACGGCAAGCCGAAAATGGTCACCTTCGGAACCGCCGACGGGCAGGCTGCCAGCACTGAGAACCCCGTGGCGATTCACATCAAGGGAGTCACGCTGACGCCCGGTGGATTCTTCGCGGCTGAAACAGTGTGGCGCGGGAAGGCCCTGAGTGCGGACGTGAACACCCCGTTTAACGGCATTCCGCTTCCGGGAAGCTCGGCCAGCAACGTTTCCGAGTTCAATGCCAGCGGCCGGCAGTCCCGCATCAGCATGCTGGTGGAAGGCAAACTGGACAACGTGAAGCTCGGCGGATACTACGAGACGGACTTCCTCTCGGCCGGCACGACTTCGAATGACAACCAGAGCAACAGCTACACGATGCGGCAACGCCAATTCTGGGCGCAGGCGAAGTTCGATAGCGGCTTTACGATCACGGGCGGCCAGATGTGGAGCTTGGTGACGGAGACGTTGCATGGCATGGACAACCGCACGGAAGCGACGCCGCTGACGATTGATGCACAGTACAATGTCGGCTTCAGTTGGGCTCGCCAGTACGCCATGCGGTTCACGCAGAGCCTGTTCGACAACAAGCTGTTCCTCGGCTTCTCTGTCGAGGCGCCGCAGACGTTGTTCACGGTTCACGGCAATCCCACTGGGACCACTACGAGCGGCGCGACGACTGTACTCGTTCCCACGTCCGCTACCTGCCCGGTAGGGCCCTGCACGGCGACTGTCGGCGGTACAACCACCACGTACACCAACTTCCTCGTTGGCCAAGCGGGCGCGGGCGGAGGTCTTTACGACTCTCTCGCTAACTACTCGTACAACGAAGCCCCTGATCTGATCTTCAAGGCCGCGTTGGAACCGGGTTTCGGGCACTACGAGGTTTTCGGGATCGTGAGCCAATTCCGCGATCGCATTTTCCCGTGCGCAATCGCCTCGGCCACCAGCCCCTGCCTCATAGACGGCTCAACGGCGCCTTCCGCCGTGGGATCGTTTAATAACTCTCGCACCGGCGGCGGCGTTGGTGCGAATGCGCGCTGGAGTTTGTTTTCCAAGCGCGTAGATCTGGGCATTCACTTCCTCGGCGGCAATGGCGTCGGCCGGTATGGCACCAGCACGTTGCCGGATGCCACGGTCCGTCCCGACGGCACGTTCGCCCTGCTCCACAACTATCAGGGCCTCGGCACTCTGCAGTTGCACCCAACGCCGAAGCTGGATATCTACATGAATGTGGGCGGCGAATACGTCTCGCGCGCATCGTACACGACTCTGGCGGGCAAGGCGGAAGGCTACGGAAACCCGTTGTTTAGCAACTCCGGTTGCTGGACGGAGACGGCACCGACCACCACGACCCCTGTCGGAACCACTGCCGGAACTGGGTACGTGCCAGGCGGGCTTTCAAGTTGCACGGGCGACACGCGCAATTTGATCGAGGGAACTTTGGGCTTCTGGTACCGCTTCTACAAGGGTCCCAAGGGCACCATCCAGTACGGGATGCAGTACTCCTACGTGCAACGCAACACTTGGAGAGGCGTAGGGAATGCGTCGTCCACGAATGGCTTCGGAGTCAGCGGGCAGCCGGCCGCGTCCGAGCCGATGTGGTTCACCTCGTTCCGCTACTACATACCATAGGCTCCTGGCGAGGAGGCGGACGACCGCCTTACTCGCTGAGGGCTTCGTGTAAGAACGATTGATTAGTTTTGCGCAGGGAAGGCGTCCCAAGAAATTGGGACGCCTTTTTTGTTGTAGCAATCTCGCGCAGGATGCATCGGGCTCTTCGCCGGTGAATGGCGCAGCCGCACTTTCCCTGTTCTCGCTAGCGATGTTACAATTCGTACGCGAAGAATCTCCGGAGTAGCGCTGCGAAAGCGGCGAGACGACGCTTTCCTTCCCGCCGTGGCGGTATGGTGCAGGGGTTAGCACGCCAGATTCTCAATCTGGAAACCCGGGTTCGATTCCCGGTACCGCTACCAATGTCCGATCCTGCCGGTTTCTGCTGGAGTTCCGGTTCGTCTCGCATCCAACCGTTTCTCGCGTTCGGCTATGGCTTTTTCGCCGAGGCTCCGACTAGCTCGTCTATCGTTGGAAACGAGACTGGGACGGTCAACGCCAATTCCGTTGGCGTCTTTCGCTGCTGGATCGCAGCGACCAGCATTTCAATGGCAAGCTTGGTGTTTGGGGGAACGATCACGGTCGCCGCCAGCAGGCCGCTGCGTACGTATTCCTGGCCGGTGTTGGGCAGCCCATCGCATCCGGTGAAGCGGGCACTCAGCCATTTGGCCCGCACGGCTTCGTCCGTTTGCTCTTGAAGCGCTTTCCTGGCGCCGATGGCCATCGAGTCATCCTGAGCGCCCACCAGGTCGACGACTTGTTTTTTGGAAGTCGGCAGACGAACCCAGGAAGATACGGCTTTGTATGAGCTTTCCTCTGTCCACTGGCCTTTCAACATGTGAATTTTGATGTTGGCGGGTTTGGTCTGCTGCATTCCGATCGTGCGATCTTTTGCCGCGGAATTCTCCGAGGGACCTTGCACGTAGAGCGCGGAGCCGCCTTGCGGCAACAGGGCCGCGAACTGCAATCCCTGGATACGACCGATTTCGAGGTGGTCGGAGCTTACCGAAAATGCCGGCGCGCGATTGGCGCGGCGGAGCTCCGGCAGATAATCGGCGTCGCGGTTCAGGACCACCCAGCCGATGCCCGCCGCGGCCGCGGCTCGCGCGACTTGCGGCAGAGCTGTGGCACCCAGAGGCTCAAAAAGGATTGCATCGGGCCGGTCACTGCCAGCGCTTTGGATGGCCTTGAGGATCTGATCGCTCTGCTTGATGGCGTCGTTATCGGCTTGCACGACCTTGACGTTTACGCCGAGCCGCTGCCCCGTTTCCTTGGCCGCGGAGTCCTGTTCCTGCTGGTAATCGTTGTCGTCCGTCGGAATGGAGACTAGAAAGTTGAGTTTAGCCATGGCTGCGGTGCGCACTTTCCTCGGTTACAGCTTACCGACTAATTGGAGTGAGATTGTGTGAAAAATGAGGACGAAGTTCCCATTCCGAACGCATGCGGCGCAGTGAAATCCGGGTGTTTATTTATATGATGTTTCGCTGGTTTGGATTTCTCGCGACCGCTCAGCGTGTATGTTAGATTTAATATCTTAAAAAGAGAGCTAACCCACCCCATGCGACGAAACCTTTTGTGTGTCTTGTGGTGCTTTGTGTCTGGAGTGATCGCATGCGCCATTCCACTCGGCGTGTTTTCAGCGAGCGCGCCCGAAAACACGTTGCTGGCGACGATGCAGCGGGAACTGCAGCGGGCGACGACGTCGCTGGCGAAGACCGATCCCGCGCCCTATTACCTGAGCTACGCCGTCACAGACGTGAACGGCAGCGCGGTGGTGGCATCGAACGGAGCCGTGATTTTCTCGACCAGCGTGCGCCGGCGTGAGGCGGACGTGATGATGCGCGTGGGCTCGGTGGCGCTCGACAATACGCACAATCAGAGCCGCGGATCGGGGATTACCTCGGGCATGCTTCCGCTGGATGACGACACCAATGCAATTGCGCGAGTGCTGTGGCAATTGACCGATCACGAATACGAACAAGCGTCCGCGGCGTTTCTGAAGGTGAAGACCAACAATGCGGTGCAATCGGAAGAGGAAGACAAGTCGCCGGATTTCTCCAAGGAGTCGCCGCAGAAGCATCTGAACGCGAAGCAGTTGCACGATGCATTCAGTCAGAAAGCTTGGGAAGAACGTACGCGGAAAATATCCGCGGAATTCCTGAAATATCCCGAGGTGTACTCGTCTTTTGTTTCATTCACGGTTTCCGCCGACGAGTCTTATCTGGCGACCAGCGAAGGAACCGCTCTCATTCGCCCCAGCGCCATCGCGCGGCTGATCATTCAAGCGGAAACGCGTGCGGATGATGGGATGGAATTGCTGCGCGTGGAGTCATTTCAAGCGGCGTCCGCGGAGCAGCTTCCTCCGGCTGCGGAAATCAGTGCGAAAGTCGAGAAGATAGCGGCGGACTTGAAGGCGCTGCGCGCTGCTCCGGCCGCGGAGCCTTACGCGGGACCGGCGATGCTCTCTGGGCGCGCGGCTGCGGTGTTCTTTCACGAAGTGCTGGGGCACCGGCTGGAAGGGCACCGGCAGCGCGACGAGACTGAAGGCCAGACATTCACGAAGAAATTGAATCAGTTGGTGCTGCCGGCGTTCTTGAGCGTCACTGACGACCCGACCTTGAAAGAACTGAACGGCGTGGAACTTGCGGGGCACTACGATTATGACGATGAAGGCGTGCCAGCCGAGCGCGTGGACGCGGTGGAAAACGGAGTGCTGAAGAATTTTCTGATGTCGCGCATGCCGATAAAGAATTTCAGCCAATCGAACGGGCACGGGCGGCGGCAGCCGGGATTGATGCCGACGGGACGCCAGGGAAACCTGATTGTGACGTCCACCAAAACGGTGAAGGACGCCGAGCTGCGCGAGAAGTTTATAGAAGAGATCAAGAAGCAAGGGAAGCCGTACGGGTTGTACTTCGATGATATTCAGGGGGGATTCACACTGACGCAGCGCGCGTCGCCGCAGGCGTTCCAAGTGATTCCGGTGATGGTGTATCGCGTGTATGCAGATGGGCGTCCGGATGAACTGGTGCGCGGCGTAGACATTGTGGGCACGCCGCTGCTCTCGCTCAACAACATTATTCTGACGGGAGACACGCTGAAGGTTTTTAACGGAGTGTGCGGTGCGGAATCAGGGCAAGTGCCGGTGGCTGCCGCGGCCCCGGCGATGCTTTTTTCCGAGATTGAGGTGCAGAAACGCCGTCGTGGTACGGAGCGACCTCCCATTTTGCCGCCACCGGGATTTGAATCGGCGCCGTCGCATGCGACCGCGAGCACGCCGGCAGCATCGGGAGCGAAACCATGAGCGCGACCGTGCGCAGTGCGTTGCGTCATTCGTTCCTTGCTTCGCTGCTAGCGGCCGCTTTCGTGGTGACTTTTGCCGGCGGGGAAGCGCCGTTGCGCGCACAAGAAAAATCCGCGACGGCATCCGGTCAGTCCAGTGCAGCGTCGGCGGATCCCATTTTGAAAGCCATGCGCGAGGAACTCGATCGTTCGAAATCGCAGCTCAAAATGGAAAATGTTGCTGCACCGTATTACATCGAATACCGCGTGTCGGACGTGGATCAATATGACGCGGAGGCGGCCTTTGGCGCGCTGCGTCAGGAACAACGCGTGCACGCGCGGAGCCTCCGAGTGGTCGTGCGGGTGGGCGACTACAAGCAGGATAGCTATTACGGGCCGGGGACGGGCGTGGTGAGTTTCGCGCCGATTGATGACGATCCGATCGCGCTGCGGCGGGAATTGTGGATTGCGACGGATCGCGCGTACAAGAGCGCGAGTGAAGCGCTGGCCTCCAAGAAGGCGCTGCTGAGCCAATACAGCGCCGACCAGCCGTTCGACGATTTCGCGCGGGCGCCGGCCATACAAATGTTCGGGCCATTGGTCCGTCTCGATTTCCGCGCCGAGCCGTGGAAGGAAGCGATCGAGAAAGCCACCGACCTCTATCGCGGCGACGCGAAAATCGAGTCCCTTGATGCGCTGCTGCGATTTCGCGCGGTGAACCAATACTTCGTGAATACCGAAGGGACTCGCACCCGGCAGGGATATGCCGTCTACTCGCTGAATCTCTCCGCGGAGACACAGGCGGATGATGGGATGGAACTCGGCCGTTCGCCGTATTACGTGGCCAGTACGGCGGGCGAATTGCCGTCACAAGAGAAATTGCTGGCGGATGCCGCGAAAATGCTGCAGACCCTGAAGACGCTGCGCGAGGCCCCGATGGTGGAAGAGGACTACCGCGGCCCCGTACTTTTTTCGAACGACGCGGCGAGCGACATTCTGGATTCCATGATCGGCGAAAATGTGCTGGGCATTCGTCCGAAGCCGGGTGCTTCGGCGCGCACGGTGGGTGAATTTTCTTCGAACTACAAAGGCCGCGTACTGCCCACTTTTTTGACCGTGGTTGACGACCCCACGATGAAAACGTTCCAGGGAAAAACTCTGGTGGGGGGCTACGAGATCGATGAAGAAGGCGTGCGAGTGGCGCCGCTTCCGGTGATCAAGGATGGGATGCTGGTGGATTACTTGTTGGGCCGCGAGCCCATTCGCGATTTCAGCGATTCCAATGGGCACGGCCGCGCGGCGCCAGGGCAAGCGCCTTCACCGAGCATTGGAATCCTGATGCTGCAAGCGAAAGAAACGAGTTCGCCCGAGGATTTGAAGAAGAAGCTGATTGATATGTGCAAGGACGAGAGCAAGCCGTACGGTTATTACGCGGAAACCCTGGTGGGAAACAATCCGCGGCTGCTCTATCGCGTGTACGTCAGTGATGGCCACGAAGAGTTAGTTCGCGGCGCTGTATTCAATGAGCTGGACACGCGCACGCTACGCAATGACTTGGTGGCCGCGGGAAACGATCCGCTCGTAAGCAACCGCGAAGGCGCGGTGCCGACGACGGTGATCAGCCCTTCGATTTTGTTCGGGGAACTGGAAGTGAAGCGAACAGACAGCAAGAACGCCAAGCTGCCGGAATACCCGCCGCCTGCTCTCATCACGCACTGACCTTGGAACCGCGGCGCCACATTCCTGTTTTGCGGTTCTTTGAATCTATCGCCGCGGAAATTGGTAGCGCAGGCCTATCCGCGCCGCTATCGGGAGGCCGAGCTGCGGGATGGGGGTCGCGGCGGTGGCGTATCTTTCGTTGAACAGGTTCTCGGCGGCCGCAAACAGGTCTAATCCGGCTCCGATGGAACGCGAAGCCATCGCATCGAGCACGAAGAAATTGCCAAGCGGGAACTGATTCTGATCGTCGTCAAATTGCTTTCCGACGAATCGCCCATCAACCGAGATGAAAACAATTTTAGGATTCGAATAGCGCGCCTGGAAGGTGAATGAATTGTGGGGGACCTGCGCGACCCACAGCCCGACCAACGAAGTACCCTCAGGAAAACTAACCACTCTCGAATTCACGAACTGATAGCCGGCGGATAGATCGAAACTGCGCGTGAAATGCACGGTCGCGCCAGCGTCGAACCCCGGAGCGCTGATGCGGCCGAGATTTTCGCGGATGCGCGCGATCACGTTGGGCACCGGGGCCGGGCAACCTGGCAACGCGTTGGGAGGAGGCTGGCAGGTTACGTTGGCGACCGGATCTATGATTTGGTTGTAGAAAAACGTGCCGCGAACTTCCAGCCGGCGGTTGAATCCATACGCAGATATTCCTGCATCGCCGCCGGTCAGATGCTCCGCCGTCAAGTCTGCGTTGGACTGCGTGGTGGTGTTGCCCTGGCGGAATGATCTGTAAAGTTCGTTGAGGCTCGGCGCGCGAAACGCGCGGTAGACCGAAGCATCCCAGGAAATATTCGAATTGAATTGATGTCGCAGCGTGGCTCGCGGGCTGAAAGCATTCTGGGAGCGATCTGCAAACTGCGTCAGCGCGGGAATGCCGGTGGATAAAGGCGTGCGCACGATGGACGCGTCGAAATTGCTCCAGTGATCCACGCGCGCGCTGAGCGACAGCAGCCAGCGCGGCGTAATCTGGATCAAGTCGTCGCCGAAAATACCGAGAGTGCGCTGGCGTCCGCCGGAGGATTGGTCGGCGGACGGCGCGCCCTTTGTGAACAGGACGTCGTGGCTTGCGCCGATTTCTTCATGGTCATCAAACCCGGCGACGAGGGATTGACGTTTTCCCAATTGCCGCGACCAGAGCGCGGAGCCGCCCACGCCCTGCGCGGGTACCGTCTGCAAATCGGTGAGTGTTTCGGTGTCGCGTTGTGACACGACGGAAGTGACCGAGGAAAAAGTCTGATGATAGGTCTGCACGTCGCCATAGAAGCGTAGACTGAGCGCGCCGTAATCGCCGAGATCCAGATTCGCGCCGAGCGCGCCCTGGCCCAGCTTCGTGTCGTTTCTCTGCAGCACCGTGCCGTTCGCGCGAGTTTCGTCGAGGTACCAGCCGCGGGCGAAGATCTCGCTTTTTTCGCCGATCTTGCGGCCGACCATTAAGTCGGCGGTGCCATGCTCGGAACCGGCCTTCGTGTCCACCGGGCCGCGGTCAGCTTC
Organism: uncultured Acidobacteriota bacterium; assembly: GCA_963740695.1. Classification (GTDB taxonomy): domain Bacteria; phylum Acidobacteriota; class Terriglobia; order Acidiferrales; family UBA7541; genus Palsa-295. The sequence continues at coordinate 193,119 of CAVUFU010000007.1, read as the reverse complement.
CGGGACAAGGACGTAGCCATCAGTGTGAAAAACTTCGCCGGCGAATGTAGATTCCCATTTCCCTTTTTGGCCGCCGGCCCACAGCGAAAGATCGGGAGTGCTCTGGTTGCCATAAGAAGTTTCAAGTGAAATGCCGGCTGGTTCAGCGGGGCGCGAGATGAACTGAATGACGCCGCCGAGCGCGTCACTGCCGTAGAGGCTGGATGCGCCCTCTTGCGCGATCTCAACATCGGCCACGGATTCAGCCGGAACGCGATCCCAGTAGACCCAGCCTCCGAAAGGGTCATTCAGCGGAATTCCGTCCTGAAGAACCAGGGCCCGGCTGGCGCCGTTCGCACCCAGGCCGCGCAGCGAAACTCCTTGCGTCGTGGGATTTGCCGTACGGCTGCTGGAGCGCCGGTAGAGGCTGAATCCAGGGACTTGACGCAGGTCATCATCCAGCGTGAGCGCGGGAGTCTGTTGCAGGTCTTCGCGCGTGAGTTGCACATCGCTGACTGGAACATCCGTGGTCAGCGTCGTCGCACGATTGGCGGTGACTTCGACCCGTTGGTTCAGTGGCGAGGCACTGAGCGTGATTGCGACTTGCGTCGAGGATCCAGCGGATGAATTCCACGGAACGCTCGCCGGTTGAAATCCTTTGGCGGTGACTTCGAGTGTCCCGGAAGACTCTGGAACGTTGCCGAAGGCAAAGGCTCCGGCGGAGTCTGTGATCGCGGAAGCCGCAAATGATTTCGCGTGCAGCTCCACTTGGGCGCCGGCAATAGAAGCACCGCTCGCATCTTGCACTACGCCTGCCACGCGCACTTTTTGAGCTTGAGCGGCGGCCGCTAGCGACAAGCAGAATAGCGCCACGCCAATCGCGGCACAGGCATTGGCGCTAAACGTGAGCCGCCGCAAGAAGGCGCTCGCGAAAGAGAGCAAGATTCCTCCCAGTAATCCGCTTGGATTTTTCCGGAGATCAAATGCGCGATTATGATAACCCAGTTAAAATGGCAGGATTGAGAGAAGAAGGTCTCCGGTGCCGAAGGCGAATCAGTGAGACCAGTGTGATATCTTGGCTGCCGGCAACGGGCCCATTCCAGGAGGAATCGCATGGCGAGTGCGGCACAACGTCGGAGTGATCGCGTATCGCTGATATTGCTGCTGCAGGTTTCCGGCACGGACAGCAACGGGGAGGAGTTTGCAGAGCCTTCGCGGACGATGCAAATCAACCGAACCGGCGCGGTGATCCTGCTGGATCGCGATCTGCGGCCCGATCAGCACATCGAGATCAGGCGAAAGGCTGCCAGCGAGGCACACCGGCAGAGTAAGGCGCGGATCGTCGGGCAATTTGGCCGGCAAAAAGAGGGCTACATCTACGGCATCGAGATTCTGACGCCGGAAAGCGATCTCTGGGGCATTGAATTTCCGCCCATCGCCGAATCGGAAGAAGCCGTCGCGCGAATGCTGCTGGAATGCACCTACTGCCGCGGGAGAGAGGTGGTTTACCTGAACGAACTGGAGTTGCGCGGTTTCGAGACGACGCGCGGAATTGCGCGCCATTGCAAGATTTGCGGCGTACCGAGCATCTGGACACAAGCCCCGCACGAGGACGACAAGAAGCTTTCGTCGCGAGTGGCGCGCGGTCGCCGGGCGCAGGCTCCGGCGGGAGAAGTCCCGGCCAGCGGCGAACAGCGCGAACGGCAGCGCTTGCGTATGAAGACGCGGCTGACGGCGTGCATCCGCCAGGCCAACGAGGATGACGAGTTGGCCGTCTGCGAGGATATTTCTCCCGTGGGGATGTGCTACCGAAGCAAGCGCCGATACGAATCGGGGACGGAGATTAATGTGGCGGTGCCGTACTCACCGGAGGCTGCCAATATATTTCTGCCGGCGAAAGTGGTTTACTGCGAAGAAATGCCCAAGGCGGGTTTGTTCCGGCATGGTGTGGAGTACCGCAGGCCGGGTCTGCGTCAGTAGTTCCTCAGGCGTTTGCGCCTGGCGCTGATTTAGTGAGCGCCGACCGGCGTGCGCTCGCCACTGCGGCGTTGCAGGTACTGCATGGCGATGTTGAGATGCACGTTGCCGCTGGGAGTCTCGAAGCACAGAATCGTCGCTTCTGAGTCCTGCCCGGCTTTTTCACCCTGCTCTTGAGAAAGAATTTCGGGCGGCAGCACTTTGAACTGAAAGCCCGCATCGTTGAGCTGGGTGACGGCGTTTCCGATCACCATGTTCGCAAGTTCGCAAACAGTTTCCGGAACGATGGACTCGGACGGATCTACCTCGCCGCCCGCCAGGTAGCTGGCGACCTGAGCTGCGGCACGCGGCTCCATATCGAGAATCACGCGGCCTTCGATTTGTCCTTTGAACGAAACGGATGCAGCGGTGCCCTTGCGGCGATAGCCCTCTTCCTCCATCGTGAGATCCACGATCTTTGCCGGAACGTTCATCATTTCGGCAAGCACGGCGTCGAGCGAGCCGATAAACGGTTGGATCAGGTCCATCCTCATCGAGAGCTCTCCCCGGCGCCCACGGGTGCGGTAACGCCGTCGTCGTTCAGCACGTAACGGATGATTTCGTAGAGCGCGTCAGGCTTGACAGGTTTTTGGACGAAATGGCGCGCGCCTTTCTGCAGCGCGGCCAGGATGTTGTCCTGATAGCCGACTGAGGAGACCATTACGATGCGCGCGTCGGGGTGTTCCTGCACGATGCGCTCCACCGCTTCGATGCCCTCCATCTGCGGCATGGTGATGTCCATTAGCACGAGATCGGGCGAAGTTTTGGCGTATTCCGTGATGGCCGTGCATCCGTCGCCAGCCTCTCCCACGACCTGGCCGCCAAAGGATTCGACCATTTTGGCGAGGCTCTTTCGAGCGAAGACGGAATCGTCCACGATCAAGTAACGGACCGCCTGGCTGTCTTTCTTCCGGGTCAGTGCTTCAAACTGTTTCATGACGATCTCCTTCGTAACCCTGGTTCACCGCCCACTGTCTCCGCATTGGAATATTCCGCGCTGGATGCGGGTTGCGGCCGCACCGGAGCGCACTTTGCCTGCAAAACACTGGATAGACTGGAAAGTGACACTACACGGCCGGCGAAGCCGCGCTCGATCGCGGAACGCGGCATGCTATCCACGACGCACGTGTCTGGACTTTGCGCGATCGTGATTCCCCCGGCGGACTGAATGGCGCCCATGCCGGCGGCGCCGTCGTCGCCCATTCCGGTCATTAGTACGCCGACCGCGGAAGCGCCGAATTCTTGCGCGACGGATTGGAACAAGACGTCAACCGACGGCCGGTGCCCGTTGACGCGCGGTTGGTCCACCAGAATTGCCACGTTGCCGTGCTCCATTCTGCGAACCTTCATGTGCCGATTGCCGGGGCAGATCAGGGCGCGGCCGGCGAGCAATAGATCTCCCGATTGCGCTTCCTTTACTTCAATCGCGGACGATTCGTCCAGGCGATGCGCGAACATCTCGGTAAAGCCTTCGGGCATGTGCTGCACCACCAGGATGCAACCCGGAAAATCTTCCGGTAACTGCGAAAACAAATATTGCAGCGCATTGGGGCCCCCGGTGGAGATGCCGATCGCGACGATGGAGGATGGCCAATGCGGCATCGAACTGCGGCGCCGATCTTTGCGCCTGGACGCCGGCATGGTGATGATCATTTTCGGAGCGCCCGAAGAAGCGGCCACTTTGATTTTCAGCGCCAACTCCGCAGCGATCTGTTCGATGCGGCCAGAGGCCGCGTCCGGCGGTTTGGTGACGAAATCGAAGGCTCCGAGAGCAAGAGCCTTTAGCGTGATGGAGGCGCCGCGCTCGGTTTGCGCGCTGAAGACGATCACCGGAACGCGGTGCTGGCGGGTGATCTGGCGCAACATCTCGATGCCATCCATGCGCGGCATGTCCAGGTCGAGCGTGACGACCTGGGGGTGCAGCTCCGTGATTTTTTTGAGGCCGATGGCTCCGTCCATGGCCGTGCCGACGACTTCGATAGAAGGGTCGCGTTGCAGCACTTGCGGAATGAGCTTCCGCATCAGCGCCGAGTCATCCACAACGAGAACGCGGATCTTTTCGCTCATGCGGTGGCTCCCACTGCGGGAATCCGAGCAAGGTGCGAAATCACAGCAGGAACATTCAGAATCAAAACCACCGTGCCATCGCCGAGGATGGAGGCGCCGCTGACCAAGGGAGAAGTGACCAATTGATCTTCGAGCGCCTTGATGACCAGTTCCTCTTCGCCCATGAGACTATCCACGGCCAATCCGAAACGGCGGCTGCCCGCGCCGATGATCACAACGAAAATGCGTTTGCTGCGCGGTGAGGGCTGCTGCGATTCCAGCCGCTCCAGGCGCACGAGTGTGAGCACTTGCTGGCGCAGTTGAAAGACCTCGTGGTCGTCCACGCGATGAATGTCGTCTTCGGTGATGCGGTTGATTTCGACGACAGAAGCAATCGGGACGGCGTAGAGGCGGCCGCCGACGTAGAACAGCAGAGCTTGAATACTGGCGAGCGTGAGCGGTACGACCAGCCGGAACGAAGTACCTTTTCCCGCCTCGCTTTCGATTTCAATCGAGCCTTTCAGGGCATCCAGCGCCGATTTCACGACGTCGAGGCCGACGCCGCGCCCCGAAATCTCCGTCACTTCGTTTGCTGTACTGAAACCGGGAGTGAAAATGAGGTGATGAATTTCGGAGTCGTTCATTCGGACGATTTCGTCTGGTTGCAGGATTCCACGCTCAACGGCACGCCGGAGAATCTTTTCGCGTTCGATGCCGCGGCCATCGTCGGAGACTTCGATCACCACCTGGTCGCCTTCATGGTAGGCATCCAGGCGAACGGTGCCGTGGCTGGGCTTGCCGGCCGCCGCGCGATCGCCGGAAGACTCGATGCCATGATCGGCCGCGTTGCGAATCAAGTGCGCGAGAGGTTCGGCGAGCGCGTCCAGAATGCTTTTATCGAGGTCGGTGTTTTGGCCGGCGATTTCAAGCGAGATTTCCTTATTGCGCTGTTTGGCGACGTCGCGCACGATGCGCGGAAAGCGCCGGAAGAGCTGCTCGACGGGCACCATGCGGATTTTCATTACGGATTTCTGCAATTCGTTCAGGATGCGCGACTGGAAGGCCAGCGCGTCGGAGAATTTTCCACGCAGCGGATCCTTCGGGAAGCGCCGCTCGAATTCCGTGATGGTGCGCTGCAGCATGGATTTTCCGATGATGAGCTCGCCGACCAGGTTCATGACCGTATCAATGCGGCTGGCGTCAACGCGGAGAGTGTTCTCGGCCACGGCGTGGGCCAACCCGCCAGGTGCGGCGACAGGGTGCGAATCATCTTCGTGAGATTCGTCGAGATCCGTGAATTCTCCGGGAATTCCAGCGGAAACGGCGGCCGCTTCGGATTCGACCAGGATTTCAAGCACGTCGCGCGGAGCCGTCTCCATCAGCGGAACGCGATCCACTGAGATCTGCGCCACTACGGAAGGCACCTGACAGCGTTTGCGAATCCAGTCGGGCGGTTTGGTGCTGGAAAGTGCGGCTTCTATCAGGCCACCGTTGATGACGTCCGCGCTGTTTTCTGGGCGGATCGCGAGAATTTTTCCCGCTCGTTCGAGAGCCTTTTTGGCCAGTTCATAACCAGCGGCGGGCAAAAGCGAATCCGTCGCGAGGTGCAGCGCGACGTGATAGACAGTCTCACCACGCCGGAAAGATTCGGCGATGAGCAGTCGCTCGTATTCGGTCCAATTGAAAGTCGCAGCGGACTCCGGAGTAGCTTTTTCGGCCAGCGCGACCGGTGGCTTACGCAGAAGGCGTTGAATGTGCTCGCGCAACGAGCCGCCAGCCGGAGGCTGCAGATTATTGCGATAGGCCGCCAGCATTTCGTGGAACGTGTCGGCCGCGGTGAGCACGACTTCCGCGATGAGTCCGGCGTGTTGTTTCGCCAAATCGGGAGTCAGGACATCTTCCAATTCGTGGGCCAGTTCGCTGAGCTCGCGATATCCGCAGGCCGCCGAGTCGCCTTTGAGGGTGTGCACGGCGCGGCGCACACTGCGCAGGCTCTCCTTGTCGCTGGGATGCTCCTCGAGCGCGAGGCCGGCATCGTTCAATGCCTGTAGAATTTCTTCGGCGCTCTCAAAAAAGAGATCGCGAAGCTCCGAGGCTCGATCGTCGGGGATAAAATTCACTGCGCGGCCTCGATGCGCTGATACACAGTCGCGTTGTTCTGGTGGATCATGTGATATCGGGTGGTGAGGCCGAAAAGGCTCTCAGCGTGGCCGACGAATAGATAGCCGTCCGGATTCAAGCAGCGATGGAATTTTTCAATGAGGCGTTTCTGTTCGGCTTCGTCGAAATAGATCATCACGTTGCGGCAAAAAATCGCGTCGTTGCGCTGCGGCAAATATTCGGTCTTCAGATTATGGAAGTCGAACTGGACCAGGCTCTTCAGAGCCGGCTTCACGGAATATTTATCGCCGACTTTATCGAAATAGCGCAGGCGGCAGGTGTAGTCGACGGTCTCCATTTGCGCCTCGGTGTAGATCCCTTGCTGAGCAGTGAGCAGCGCGGAATAATTAATGTCCGAGGCGATAATTTCCACTTTCCACGGCGGAGGAATCAGCGGCTTGGGAGTGGGCATATCGAACGGCAGCGGATTCCGCAGGTAGTAATACGCCAGCGCATCGCAAACCAAAATGGCGAGCGTGTAAGGCTCTTGGCCGGTCGAACATCCTGCGCTCCAGATACGCAGCGACCAGTCGCGGCGCTCCTGTTTGCGGCGCAGAAGGTCTTCTAGTACGGACTTCTGGAATAATTCGAGCTGAGGGCGAATGCGAAAAAAACTGGTTTCGTTGACCGTGAGATTTTCGAGCAACGCCACGAGCTCTTGCTTGCCTTCGCGGCTGGTGAGCAAGCGGTAGTAGCTATAGAAGGAATCGATCTGGCACGCTTTCAGGCGGCGTTGCAACCGGTCGCGCAGAAAGTGGGTGCGGCGCTCGTCGAAATACATGCCACATTCCTGATAGACGAGGGTCTGCAGCAGCTTCAATTCGGGTTCCGTCAGTGGAACCTGTGCTGTAAGTGTGGACATTCGCTCCTCGTCGTAGTGCTGGCGTTCGGCTCGCTAGTTGCGGGCCTCGACGCCAATAGTGACCGCTTCAGCGGATTCGGCCGCGTCTTCCAGACGGCGTAGTTCTCCGCGCTGCAAAATCTTGCTCAAATCCAGCAGCATCACCAGTCGCCCGCGCAATTTCCCGACGCCGGTGATGTAGTTCAATTCGCCTTCCTGAAACACGGTGTGCGGCGCTTCAATTTCGGACGGCGGGATTTTCAGTACTTCCGAGGCGGAATTCACGATCAAGCCGATGGCCCGAGTTTCCAGCTCGACCACGACAATTCTGTTTTTCTTGCTGGATTCGATTACTTTTTCGCCAAATCGCTTGCGCAGGTCTACCACCGGGATGATCCGCCCGCGAAGATTGATGACGCCCTCGATGTACTCGGGAGCGTTGGGAACGGAAGTAATTTCCGGCACGCGGACGATTTCGCGGACGATGGCAATTGGCAGGCCGAATGTCTCCCGGCCGATCCGAAAACCTACGATTTGAATTTCCTTTTCCATGTTGTGCGTGACGCTCTTAGGACCGGGCGACTTCCGCGTATTCCGCGTGAGCGTTTCGGTCTGCTGCATGAGAAGCTCCACGCTGACCGCCTGAATCTTGCCGCCTGCCGAATTGCCGGCGGCCATCCGTGAAGCCTTCGTCAAGCGCAAAACGATCCATGGACTCGAGCAAAACGCGCGAGAGCTTGGACATTTGTTCCGCGGCTGCGGCGAGTTCCGTGGAGCTGGAAGTGGACTGCTGCACGAGTTCGCGCATTTTTTCCATGGCGCGGACAACCGCTTGAGAACCGGAGGCTTGCTCTTCGACCGAAGAATTGATTTCCTGGGTAATTTCGGTCAAGCGGTTCGTAGCCTTGGCGATCTGCGACGAGCCGCTGGACTGCTCGGTGGTGGCCGCGCCGATCTCCTGAGAGAACTTGTAGACTTCGGACACGACGTCTGAAATCTTTTCCAGCGCGACGCTAAGATCTTTATTGAGGAGCAGGCCTTCCTGCACCATCGTCGTGCTTTTTTCCATATTTTCGACGGCTTCGCGCGCTTCTTTCTGAATGCCCTGGATCAACTCGGAAATTTCCTTGGTGGATTGCGTGGATTTTTCCGCGAGCTTGCGAACTTCCTCCGCAACGACCGCGAAGCCCAGGCCATGTTCTCCGGCGCGAGCCGCTTCAATGGCAGCGTTAAGCGCGAGAAGGTTGGTCTGTTCGGCAAGATCGTCAATAACTTCGATGATTTTTCCGATGTCGTCCGCGCGGCGGCCCAAGACGTCAATGATCTCCGCGCTGGATTGAATGGCGTGGCTGGTGCGATTCAGTCCCTCCGTGGCCTTTTCCATCGTGACCATGCCGGTCTGAGCTTCCTCGCGAGACCGGTGAGAGATATCCACGAGGAGCTTGGCCGTATCGGCCACACGTTGAATCGAGGTCACCATCTGGTCGATCGAGGCAGAGGTTTCCGCGACGCTGGATGCCTGCACTTGTGTGTTCTTCACGACGTTCTGCACGTTGATGCTCATTTCGTGCATGGTGCTAGTGACTTCATCAATCGCGGAGGCGGCTTGCACGCTCACCTTCGCCGATTCGTCTGACGCACTCGCCATCTGGCCGGAGCCGCTGGCGACTTGCGCGGCGCTATCGCGAACCTGACGGACGAGTTCGCGGAGGCCGCGAGTCATTTGTGCGAACGCCTTAGCCATGGTGTCCTGTTGCGAGCGGGGCTGAACCGTGACGGACAGTTGGCCTTCGGCGATGGCGGCAGAAACCGCGGCCATGTCTTTGAGGTGGACGATCATCTTGTTGAAGTTTGCGGCGAGGACGCCTACTTCATCCGAGCGATGAATGTCTATGGTTTGATCGAGGTCGCCGGTTTCGCCGATACGATGGGCCACGTCAATCAGGTGGTACAAGGGCTCCTTGATGGATTTGGCTGTTGAAAAGGCGATGAGCGCGCCCAGGAGAATGGTGCCGAAGGTTCCCAAAGCAGAGGTCCAGGTGTTGAGCTTCGTGGCGGACGTCGCCGAAGCGTTGGACTCGTCCAGCGACTTGTGCACAGCGTTATCGGCTTCATCCAACACGGCAGCAGACTTGTTTATCCAGGATGCTGGATCATGCTGCAGATAGTATATTTGCAGGTCGGAAACAGTGGCGTCGCCGGCATCCACCTGATGGCGCTTGGCCATCATTTGCTTCGCGAAGTTTTCCAACCAATTCGTTTCGGTGTCCGCAACCTGGGCAAGCGTCGCGCGCAGTCCGGCGTCGCTCGATCGGGACTCCCCGTCCTTCAACATCGCCAGCAGGTCCGCAACGCCCTTGTTCGTCTTGTCTTCATCGCGCAGATCACCGCTGAGCAAGTAATTCCCCAGGCTCACGCGGTTTTGCATCATCTGGGAGCGCACGTTTCCGATGGTGTCTTTGACGGAAACCGTGGCGCGAACGGCATCCTGCGCGGCGTATTCCCGGTGTACGGTGAAAAGATTGATGACGAGCAAACAGAACATGATCCCCAGGATGCCGCCGAACCCCAGATACAATTTCTTACTAATCGTCATAGCCAACGCCTCCACTCCCTGTAAAAAGCCAACCGCCCCCGAATTGCGTGCCGCTAGTTCTTGGTTTGCGCCGAGAAATCAAATTCCACAATCTCCGTCGTTTCTTTTGGCCCGCCTTCAAACCGCCACTTCTTGAGCGCTTCCGTTGCGGATGGCACCAGCAGCGGGCTGCCGCCCACAATTCGTGTTGCCGTCACATGGCCGTCCGCGGCAATCGTCGCTTCGATTTTTACCTTGCCGGTGACGTTCATCTGCCGGGCGAGCGCCGGATATTCCGGGTTCACTCGGGTCCGAACTTTTCGCTTCGCGGTATCGGTAGAATTCTCTTGCGCAGAGATCTTTGGTGTGACCGCCGCCGATCCGCCCAAGATCAGCGTGAGGCCAATCGCCAGCACCTGCGATTTACGTCTCATCAACACACCTCCTCCATCGAGGGGAAAGGTCCCGCCACTGAAATTGCAATGCCGATGCCATGACGGGAGCATTATTTCCGGCTGTCCCAGAATCGCCTGCGACGCTTCTATGTCATTGATTAGGGGCAGGTTAGTCTTGTGCCGGACGCTGGAGTGAGGAGTGGTCTGATCGTTAACTTGTCTCAATCGCCATCTGAAAGTCCCGCGCGCGTCTCATCTTGCGAATCGCGCGATTGTTCAATACAGCAACAGCTCCGTGCAGTTTGCTTGACTCAAATTGAGATAACGCCGTAACGTCTTTTCTTGTATAGCCGAAGCGCGCGCAGTGCCCCCAAACCTCCATGCGTGCACTTAAACGAAGTCGAGATGCATCGTCCCGTCTCACGGGCTCCTTCGAGAGCCTGCTTGCACAATTCTCCGCCACCACGCTTGAGCTGAATCCGTCGCTGGGAACCACTGAATTCTCCATTCGTCTCACTACGAGAGCGGCGGAGATGCTGGGCGCGCGTGCAGCCGTCCTAGCGCTCGGGCACGAGCGCGACTGGGAGATCGCCGCGCTGAGTGGCCCCGCTCAGCGCTGGGACCCGATGACTCAGAATCGGTTGGCGAATCTGCTGGCGGAGCATGCTGGCATTCCCGGAACGGAACTGCGTCAGGGTGCGGCTGGCTTCCTACTCGGGCGCGCATTGGCCGAAGCGTTGGGTTGGGGGGAGCTAGTGCTGGCGCGTTTGTCCGGAAGCGAGGGTGAACTGCTGGGGATTCTGTGCATTGCGGACCTGCCTCACGAGCTCACGGAAACCGAGCGGCAACTCCTGGAAGCCCTGGCCGGGCATGCAGCGGTAGCCCTAGAAAACGTTCGGCTCTTTTCGAAGGTGGAGCAGTCACGCAAGCAATGGGTGGAAGATTTCGACGCGATCTCCGACTACATATTGGTTCATGACGGTGCGAATCGCGTGCTGCGATTGAACCGCGCGCTGGCGGACGTGCTGGAATTGAGGCCTACCGAGGCCATCGGCCGCGAAATCGACCAGCTGGACATTCTTTCGGCGCCGAGCAAGGAAGGGCATTGCCCTTTTTGCCGGAATCCGCGGCTGCCGCATGAAGAATTCATCTACGAAGCCGGGATGCGGACTTTTTTGATCTCGGCATCACGCATACAAAACATGCCGGGGAACGATCTGCGCACCGTGCACGTGATGAAGGACATTACGGACCGCCGCCTTGCCGAGCGGCGCTATCGGCGCGAGCGGGACTTCAACAAAAACATCCTGAACAATACCCAGAGCATGATTTTGGTGCTCGATACGGCGGGGCTCGTAAGTTATGCGAACCGGCGGTGCTTTGAAGCGGGTTATCGCGAGCAAGAACTGCTTGGACAGCCGTTGATTGAGCTGGTGCCGCCGCCGCGGCGGCCATTATTCACTGAGGCGTTGGAGCGAACGCTGCAGGGCGCGGCGCTGGATAATCTGGAAATTCCCTTGTTTCGCGGCAATGGAAGCGCCGGGCAATTTTCCATCAGCCTGAGTCCGATGCGCGATGAACAGGGAGACATTAATAGCGTGGTGGTGGTGATGACCGATGTCACGGATGCCGCTGATCTGCAGGCGAAATTGATGCACACGGAAAAGATGGCCGCGCTGGGCCAACTCGTTTCCGGCGTGGCGCATGAAGTGAATAACCCGCTAGCCGCGATCGTGGGCTTCACGGATCTGCTGCTGGAAAATTCCGGTGTTCCAGAGGACGCCAAGGAAGAGCTGCAGGTGATATTGCAGGAAGCGCAGCGCACCCGCGTGATTGTTCAGAATCTTTTGAGTTTTGCGCGGCAAATGCCGGCGCAGCGCGAACCGGTGCAGGTGAACACAATCCTGCGGCAGACCATGAAGCTGCGCGCTTACGATTTTTCCAATCACGGCGTGGAGCTCGTCGAAAGGTACACCGAGGAAATCCCCGCGGTCATTGGCGACCCGCACCAGCTGCAGCAAGTGTTTCTCAATATCATGAACAACGCGTATGACGCGGTGCAGGAAACGCGCCGCACCGGAAAGATCGAAATTCAAACGATGCATCGCGGGGACCAAGTGGAGATTCTTTTTCGCGATAATGGCCCCGGCATCTCGCAGATTGACCGGATTTTCGATCCTTTTTTCACGACCAAGGAAGTGGGCAAGGGCACGGGCCTGGGATTGAGCATCTGTTACGGGATCATTCGAGCACATCGCGGAGAAATCGTCGCGCGAAATAATCCCGATGGTCATGGATCAACTTTCATCGTGAGGCTGCCGATCGCAGAAAAGGCCGCGGAGATGTATGCGGCGGGAGCGGGGGAATGACCGGCGCGCCGGCATCGGCTCCGAAGGCGCGCGCGCGGATTCTGGTGATCGAGGATGAGCCATCGGTCGCGGCATTTCTGCGGACCGCGCTCGAACGACGTGGCTACGAAGTGACCGCTTCGTCGTCCGCCGTGGAGGGTCTGCGGCTGTTGGCCCTGCATGATTTTCGCGGCGTGATTTCGGACTTTCGCACGCCAGGAGGAATCACAGGCTCGGATGTACACGACTGGCTGGTGCGTCACCGGCCGGAAATGGCCTCCCGGATTATCTTTATTACGGGCGATACCGCGAGCGATGAAACTATTGCTCTGCTGGCGTTGGCGGGCACTCCCTGCGTGGAGAAACCATTCCGCGTACAGCAATTGATGGACGCGGTGGAGAAGACGATAGGGAAACCATGACAGATGAATTGAAGTTGCGCTTCTTGATTGTGGATGACGAACAAAGCATTCGCCGCCTGTGCATCACGGTGGGCCAAGGGCTGGGGTACTTGTGCGCCGAGGCCGAAACCGCCGAAGCTGCTCTGGAGACGCTCGAAGTCAATCCGCCTGATCTGCTGGTGACCGACCTGAAATTGCCCAGCCTTTCTGGCGTCGAGCTATTGCGAAAAGTGAAGGAGCTACTGCCGCGCACCGAAGTGGCGATTATGACTGGTCATGGATCGGTGGAAACCGCCGTGGATGCGATGCGTCAAGGCGCCTATGACTATATCGAGAAGCCCTTTCGCGTGGAGAGATTGCGGCAGCTATTGCAGCGGATGGCGGAGAAGGTGCGGTCTGGTAACCGAGAATCAGTTCCTGCGCGAACGCGTGAATACCGAGACGGAGCTCGACGGGATCGTCGGCACATCGGGAAAGATTCAAGACGTATTGCGCATGATTTCGCGGCTCAAGGAGACGCGCACTCCGGTCCTGATTACTGGCGAAAGCGGAACTGGGAAAGAACTTGTCGCCCGAGCCATTCATTTTCGTGGGCCGCTGGCGGCCATGCCGTTCGTGGCTGTGGATTGCGGATCGCTGGTGCCGACGCTGATGGAAAGCGAGCTTTTTGGGCACGAAAAGGGGTCGTTCACCGGCGCGTTGAAATCGAAAGCAGGGCTTTTTCAGGCAGCGAACGGCGGAACTATATTCCTGGACGAGATCGGGGAGCTTCCTTTGGAATTGCAGGCCAAGCTGCTGCGCGTGCTGCAGGAGAAGGAAGTGCGGCCGGTCGGCAGCAACGACAAGGTTCCGGTGGATGTGCGCGTGATCGCGGCGACCAATCGCGACCTGGAGGCCGCTTATCGCGGCGGCACGTTTCGCAAGGATCTTTTCTTTCGGCTGAACGTAGTGACGATCCATGTGCCGGCGCTTCGCGAAAGACGTTCGGATATTCCGCAACTCGCGCACTACTTCCTCGATCGCTATGCTCCAGGTGAAAATATTCAGGTGACTCCCGCCGCGATGAAAAGTTTCCTGCAATATGAATGGCCGGGCAACGTGCGCGAGCTGGAAAACTGCATCGCGCGCGCCGTGGCGCTGGGCGACCATCGAACGATTGATGTGGAGGATCTTCCGCCCTCGATTCGGAGCATGCAAGATGTCGAGAGTGGCGCAAGCGGCGGGTCTGCGGTATCCACCACCGCATTGGCCGACCTGGAACGTATGACGATTCTGCGCGTCTTCGAGAAGGCCGGCGGCGATAAGGCTCTCGCAGGGAAAATGCTCGGTATCAGCCGCGCGACGCTTTACCGCAAGCTGAAACTCTACAATATTCCACTGCGTCCAGGACACAAGCACGATGTGGAAATGGCCTCGTAGCATAGCGTAGCGGCAGGCAATCGATTCCGGAATTGGTCCGCGCATGCAACCGTGAGACGCCCTTGTGTCACCCTGAGACAAGCGCAAGTCCTTCGCACTGACCGCTTATCCGCAAATACCACATAAAGAACCACTTGCCGGATGGAACACCCCGCGGTCTTTGGCCGCTTTCGTGCAAACCATTATCCGGGCGTGTATTTGTGTCTCCGCAAATTTCGAGATTCTGCGCCGTCTTTCCGATAGGCAGCTGTTCGGATAAGAGCGGCAAAGGACCGGGTTCGTGTTCAGTGAAGCCACGGTAATTGCTCCGACGGTGACAGCACAAACCTGTGTGGAGAAGCTGGCGCAGCTCTTTCCGAGCGCCTCGCCCGTGAGAATACCGGTGCGGGTGATGACGCTTTCTGGCGCGCGGCGCCCGCTGCAGGAGCAAACCACAATCGAATTCGGCACCGAGCAGGAAGTGCTGTTCGCTTCTACGCTTCCGCTGGAATTCGAAGATGGCGTGCGGGTGGTGAATTCGGATGGTTCGCTCGACGCGCGCGCCAAGGTTGTAGCGGTGAGATACCACCAAGGACGGAAGGCGGTTGCTGCCCGATTCACAAGTGAAGTGGGCAACTGGATCATAAAACGATGACCCTAAAAACGAATGTGACGACTCTGAAGCCCGCTGCGGCTCAATCCGGAGCCGGAGACTTTGTGGCGCAGTGGACCGAGGCTCGCGGCGCGTATCCGCTCTACGCGGCGCTCGCGACGCAATTTAACCTGGCGCCCCTGCCGCATCCGGCGGGGGAATTGCCGCCGCTGCGGCCGACGCGCGACGTCTTCGACAGCGACTTGAAATGGCTCGACGCCATTGATGAGAAGGTGCGCGCCTTCCAGATTCGCCAGCTACCTTCGGAGACCCTGAACGCGAGCGAAGAAAGTTTACGCGCATTCCTGCACCGGCAACTGCGCAAGGCGGAAAAAACAACGGCGGACCGCGACAAGATTGATTTGCTGTTGGTGCAGTATTTTGCGCTGTGCGCGCCGGAGGAGTTGTACCGCAAAGAGATTCATTTGCAGGATGTGGCCGCTGTACTGCAGCCCGTGCTGGCGGGTGCCGATGCGACACCTCTGGAATGGTGCGAGCCGCTCGATCAGATCCTCGAAAAGATCGCGCACTGCGAGAGCTTGCGGGACATGATGGAAAGCGGGCTTCTCGAGCAAGGCCGCTTGCTGAAGGATTCCGCGGGCGCGATGTTTTACGATCCCGCCGCACTGGTGGCGTTCTGCCGTTTCAATTTTCTGCTGCGACGCGCATTCATACGCATGCTGCACGCGGATTTGACGGCGATTCGCCATGCGGTGGAAGCTCTGGATGCCGCCGGCGTCAAGACGGTGGACTGCCGCCGCGCGGGATTTTCCGCCGCGGAAACCACCACGCAACTTCGCTATTACACGGAAAACTGGAAGCAGCCGTTTCACAAGGACTATACGGAAACGTCGGTGAGCCGGGCTTTCGAGCAATTGCTCGCATTGCGCGCGGATCTCGAGGAAGCTCTCGCGCGCAAGCAATCCGGAGCCGTCGCGCACACCGAAGTTCCAATGGCGCCGCCGACGGCCAAAGATGCTGCAAGCCAGGCGCGCCCGGTGGTTCCATCGAGCAAAGCGCCTGCTGCCGCCCCGCCTGCGAAGCAAGCCGAGACAGCTGCCACAGGCAGTACAACGGCAAGTGCGCCGTCCGCTCCCGTCGCCGACAAAGCAGCAAAAGCGGCAGCGAACGACGTGCCAGTACCGCCAGCTGGCGCAGTGGACTCAGAGAAGTGTCTGGAAGCGATCTGGGAGCAATTGATCGCGGCGCCACCCTCGCGCGGACGTTCTATGTCCACCGTTGTCTTGCAGGATACAAAAGTTTTGCTCTCATCGTGGGAAGTTGCAGCCTTCGTGGCCGAAGGCGATCAGGAAGCGGAGGATTTGCGCCGCGCAGTGGTAGCGCGGGCGCTGCTCGCCGTAGCCACTGATGAGCGCAAGCGTTCTGGCGACTTGAACCAGCTCGCTTCGGCGATGACGCTTGCGAAATCGGAAGTTTCCTATTTTCAGGGACGCGTGGAGCAAGCAAAACGCGCGAAGAATACTGAAGCCGCGGTGAATCTTGGGATCAGCACCAAGCGGCTGCTTTCCTTCATCGAGGAAGCAGAAAAACTTCAGCCCTAAACGCGCAAAGTCTTGGGGGTCATCTCTTGAGTTACGCTAGCGTCCTGATTGTCTCGGACGACACGGAATTTGCGCGCACGGTTGCGGCACGCTGGCAATCCGAGCGGCGCGTTCCGGAAATCACGCTCACCACTAGTGACGTCTGGCAAGCCAGCACGGCCGATGGATATAACCTCGTCATCGTCGGACCCGTCCGCGACGGCAAAGCTTCCTCAATCCTCTCAGCATTGACGGCCTACGCAGGGACCGCATCATTATGCGTTTGTGGCGAGGCGCGCGAAGCTGTTGTCCTCTCCGCCGACTATCCGCACCTTTTGGTTCTTCCCCGCGAAGATGGGTGGATTGGGACACTGATTCTCGTCGCTGGTGAGGCCCTGCGCCGCACCGAGGCTGTCGCTCGCGCGCAGCGCGCTGAACGCGCCGGAATCGAAAGTCAGCGCGAGGCGGCGCTTGGGCGATACATGATTGACGTGCGGCCCAGCGTAAACAACGCACTCACATCCGTGATTGGTAATGCCGACCTGCTCTTGCTCGATCCGGGCGAAATTTCCGGGGAAGGGCACGAGCAAATTCGCACGATTCATGCCATGGCGCTGCGTCTCAACGAGATCATGCAGCGATTCTCATCGCTGGCGGCGGAGATGCGCGCGGGTGAGACGGAATCTCACGCTGAGACGCCGGATGCGTCCTCCAGGCTTGTGACCGGATCGGTACGATAAGGCGGCGCCCCGTAACCTAAAGCAAGCAAAGGCTATTGCGAAGTAGTCGCAAGGCGCGAAACTCGCCCGCGCCTTGGCTGCGGACTTGCAATTCTCTTATCGGATATTTCTGTGGAGGTGCGTCGGTAATGAAAAAAGTCCTGATTGTGGATGATTCCCAGGCGGAATTGCACCTGATGCAGTCCATGCTGCAGCAGGGCGGTTTTCAGTCCGTGGGAATTTCCGATCCGACGAAAATCGAGGAAGCGATCGAAGACGAGCGGCCGAACGTGATTCTGCTCGACGTGGTGATGCCGCAGCGCAACGGATTTCAAGCTTGTCGCGATTTGAAGAGCCAGCAGCACTATTCGAATATTCCAGTAATCCTGGTCACCTCGAAGACGGCTCCGAGCGATCGCTACTGGGGCGAGCAGCAGGGCGCGAACGGATATGTGGCGAAGCCGTTTACGCCGGATGAACTAATCAACGCGGTGAAAAGGTTCGCTTAATGACGAATCAGCAAGAAAACGCGGCGCTGCCTGCGGAGTTGGACGGCGGCGAGTTCCTCGAAAGCGAAATATTTTCCGAGGAGCGGCTGCCGGAGCGGCAGTACTGCGTGTTTCGCGCCGGGCGCGAGCGGTTTTGTTTTTCAGTGCTGGAAGTTGAGGAAGTCGTGGATTGGCCGATCGTGACGCGCATCCCGCTGACGCCGGCGTTTCTGATGGGCGTTTTCAATCTGCGCGGAACGATTGTGCCGCTGGTGGACATCGCGTTTACGGAGGGCAGGCGGCCAGGGCTATTGCCCAAGCACGTGGTGGTTGCGGTGCTGAAGGGCGACGCGCAACGCGAAGATTTGAGGCTGGGCATCGCCGCGGACGAAGTGATCGGTACGTTCTCGGCTACCGAAGAAGCGTTGCTCGATCAAGCGCCGACTGACGTGCCGCATTGCCGCGGAATGCTGCGGCACGAAGATCGTCTGGCGCTGGTGGTGGATTTGCGGCGGCTGATAGATGTTTTTCCTGTTCCGGTGATTTAGAGCGGGTTTGGTCCAGAGTTCGAATCAGGCGATGGGTTCTGCGGTCTTGGGAATGCAGGTCGTGCACGTCGCGGTAAGCGTTGTGGGCCGCTCAAGGCGCTGAGCGTACGAGTTCTTGGGAGGAAGTCATGAAAGCTCGTTTGAGTTCCACGGTATGGCTGCTGGTGTTTTGGGTGACACTGGCGCTCTTCGGAGTCTTGGGTCTTTCCTATTACGCCGGAGCACATTCAGTCGGCCAAGGTGCGTCCGACGTGTCGTCGGTGCCCGGCGGCGCGAATGGCGCGCTGTTTGGCGCAGCTCTCCTGGCGCTGATCGCCGCGATTTCGGTGGTTTACGTGCTGAGCAAGCGCGTGCTGACGCCCGTGGAAGAGCTGGCGAAATTTTCGGAGCGCGTGGTCTCCGGTGACGTCCGCGCGCGCGTGGAAATCGATTCGAACGATGAGTTCGGATTCATCGCGGAAAATTTCAATCGCAGCGCGGCGAAAGTCGCGCATGCCGTCACGAACCAGCAGGCGCAGGACTCTTTGCAGCGCAGCATCACGGACCTGCTGAACACCATCAATCAGGTGGCGCGAGGCGACTTGACGATCCGCGGCAAGGTAACCAACGACGCGCTCGGCAACGTAGTGGACTCGGTGAACTTCATGCTCGACAACTTCACCAAGGTTCTGGAGCGCGTGCGCAAAGCGGCCGTGGACGTAAGCGGCAGCGCGAATCAGATTCTGGACGCGGCGGACGATATGACTGCCGGCGCCACGCAACAGGACCAGGAAATTACCAACACTTCTTCGGCCGTGGAAGAGCTGACGGTTTCGATGAAGCAAGTGTCCAACAACGCCGAAGCCAGCGCAGAAGCAGCCCGCCGCGCGC
This sequence comes from uncultured Acidobacteriota bacterium, assembly GCA_963740695.1. Lineage (GTDB taxonomy): Bacteria > Acidobacteriota > Terriglobia > Acidiferrales > UBA7541 > Palsa-295. The sequence continues at coordinate 174,142 of CAVUFU010000007.1, read as the reverse complement.
TCGACGCTGCCGAACAAGGTAACCGCGCCGTGCGCGACACGCTGGAAGGCATGCAGCGCATCCGCGCCTCGGTGCAAGCGACCGCCAAGAAGATTAAATCGCTTGGCGATCGTTCCCTGGAAATTTCGGAAATCATCAACGTGATTAACGACATCACCGAGCAGACCAACCTGCTGGCACTGAACGCCGCAATTGAAGCAGCACGCGCCGGTGATGCCGGACGCGGATTCGCGGTGGTCGCGGACGAGGTACGCAAGCTCGCCGAACACTCCCGCAGCGCGACGAAAGACATTGCGGCACTGATCAAGGCCATTCAGGCGGAAACGAACGAAGCGGTGGTCGTCATGGAAGACGGCACACGCGAAGTGGAAGTGGGAGCGGGGTTGGCCGACCAAGCCGGTAAGGCTCTCGAAGCAATTTCGAGCGTGGTGCGGCAGTCGGCTGAACTGGTGCAGGAGATTTCGCTGGCTTCGAAGCAGCAGGTCCGCGGCACGGAAGGCGTGGCCAACGCGATGCAGATCATTTCGGGCATCACGCGCCAGACCACGCAGGGCGCGCGGCAGACCGCTTCGACCGTCGGCAACATGGTGAAGCTCTCGGAACAATTGAACGAGGCGCTGGCGCAATTCCGTTCAGGGCGTTCGACAGAAGCCACGGAGGAAGCACGTCCCGCCGCGCCGGTGGGTGCAAATCGTTAAGGCGAAGTGAATCTTGGCGCCGGCGATTCGAGCCGGCTGCTGACTTGCGCCGAACATGAAACCACACTCAGCAACGACGGTCACGCTTACCGAGTCTGAACTCGATGAAATCCGCACGTTAATCGAGCAGCGCTCGGCGATTCTGTTCGATGCGTCGCGGGAGCGTTTTTTTTCGACGCGCATACGGGAGTATCTCGAGGAAAAAGAAATCGCGGGAGGAAAGGAACTGCTGCAACTGGTGAAGGGTTCCAGCACGGAGTACGAAGCTCTGCTGGAACGCTTGCTGACGCAGGAGACATCCTTCTTTCGTTACCCGGCGGTTTACGAAGCGCTGGAAAAGCGCATTTTGCCGGAAGTGCAAGAGCGGAAATTCTGGCAGAGTCCGCGCACGCTGCGCATCTGGAGCGCGGGATGTTCCACGGGCGAAGAAGCTTATTCGATCGCGGTGACGTTGTGTGACGCGCTGAAATTCGCCGAAGCGTGGGAAATCGAGATTCTGGCTACCGACATCAGCCGCCGCGCGCTGCGTCACGCCGAACGCGGGGCCTACGCGAAACGCAGCTTGCAGGATTTGTCGCTGCGGCAGGTGGAGACGTACTTCACCACGACGAAGCACGGCTATCAGGTGCGGCCGCGCATTCGCAAAATGATTTCTTTCGCGCAGATGAATCTGATTGAGCCGGTGTACGTCGGCAAACTGGACTGCATCTTCTGCATGAATGTGCTGATGTATTTTTCGGAAGAGCGGCGCCTCGGGATTCTGCGGCGGTTTTACGACGCGCTCGAACCGGGCGGCTATTTTCTGCTGGGCCACTCGGAGACGCTCTCGCGCGTGCCGATGAAATTTGAATCCATTGTGATGGGCGATTGCAGGATTTATCGCAAGCCTGCGAGCGGCGCGGAAACGCGCAGCGCAGCGGTACTCGTGGAGGAGAGTCTGTGAACGGGCCGAACCAGGAATCGGTCGAACTGTTCCTCCAGGAGGCTTCTGACAACCTCCAATATCTACGGGAGTACTCCGGGATGTTGCAGGAACCGCAGACCAGGCCCGAGGACCTCGAAAAGCTCTACATCGCCGCGCACACGCTCGCCGGGACCTCTGCGAGTTACAGTTTTCCGCAATTTTCGGAAGTGGCTGCGAAGATGGCGCACATTTTTCATTACGCCATGAACGCGACTCTCACGCCGGACATGCACGGCCCCCTGACGGAATTCATCTCCGACGCGATTTCCGTGCTGGAATTCGATCTCTTGCAGATCAGTTCGAGCGGCACCGAGACGGACGGCGACATCACGGCGTTCAAGCAACGCTATTCGTTCGCGTTTCCCGCGCCGCCATCTGCGCGCAGCGCAAACGAACGCGTCGAGGAACCCTCGCGCGCCGAGGAGCCCGCAGCGGAAGCGATTCCCGCATATTCGTATGTGGATCAACTGCCGCAAGACGGCGAGATTCCCGCGGAGGTCCTGGAATTCTTCGTTCCGGAGGCCGAAGAGCATCTGCAAGCGGTGACTGAGTGTCTGCTGTCGCTTGAGGCCAATCCCAACGCCGAAGACATCAACCGCCTATTTCGCTCGATGCATACGGTGAAAGGTTCCGCCGCGCAGGTCGGATTGCATCGACTTTCAGCTGTGGCTCATCGCGTGGAAGATCTGATCGGCCAATTGCGTGATGGGGTGCTGAAACCGAGCGCGCACATCGTTGATATGTGCCTGGAGTCCGTGGACGTTCTGAAGAAATTCCTGCACAAGCAGTGGTCGAGCGACGATGAAATGCGCGCGGTCGTAGACCCCTTGCTCGCTCAGATCGCGGAACTGGCTCCGGAAGAAGCGACCGAGGAAGCGACGCAAGAACAGGTGACGCAGGGCGACGGTGGAGAGAGGCCGGCCGGCGAATTGGCAGCGCCAGCGAGCGCGAAACGGCGCGCGGCTCCTGAAGTGCTGCCGCAGGCGAAATCGGTGCGCATCTCGCTCGAGCGTCTGGATCGCATGATGAACGCCGTGGGCGAACTGGTGATCAACCGGACGCGGATGGTCGGGCGGCTCTCAGAGCTAGCCAAGCTTGTCGACGTTCTGAATTTTTCGAAGAGCCGATTGTCCGGCAAAATTTCCGAATTTCAGGAGAAGCACGAATTCAGCCGGATCAGCCCGTCTCTGGTTCCTGGAAGCCACCCGCCGCAGATGGATACCTTCCGCCCGAATTTTTCGGGAATGCCGGCGATCATGTCGAATGATTTGCTGGAATTCAGCGACCTGGAAATGGATCGCTACGACGATTTCAATATTCTTTCGCGATCGCTGACGGAGATCTCCGCGGACGTCAACGTGGTACTGACGCAGCTGGAAGGGTTCATGGGCCGCGTGGATTCGGATATTGACGAATTCACGAAACTCGCGCACCACCTGCAGGACGAAATCACCGCCGCGCGCATGGTGCCGATCGGGAATCTGTACACGCGACTGACGCGCACGGTGCGGGACGCGGCCAACGCCACCGGCAAGTTGGTCGAACTATCGCTCGAAGGCGCCGATACGGAACTCGACAACAACATCATTCAGCACGTTTCGGATCCACTGATTCACCTGGTGCGGAATGCGGTGGCGCATGGCGTCGAGGACCGCTACGCGCGCCAGCGAGCGGGCAAGTCTGAAAAGGGACGCGTCAGTGTACGTGCCTATCACCGCGGGAATCATATTTTCATCGAAGTGGACGACGACGGGCGCGGAATTGATTACGAAAGCGCGCGCCGGCGCGTGGTGGAAATGGGCGCGATGTCGTCCGTCGCCGCCGACGAACTTACCGAACGCGAGCTGCGCGAATTTCTCTTCCGTCCCGGATTCACTACGGCTTCTTCGATGACGGAACTAGCCGGCCGGGGTGTGGGTTTGGATGTCGTGCGCGCGAACGTTCACGCACTCAACGGAGAAATCGAAGTTCGCTCTGAACCGGGCAAGGGCGCGTGTTTCACGGTAAAAGTGCCGCTGACCTTGATCATCTCGCAGGCGCTCTTCGTGCGCTGCGGCAGTTCAGTGTTCGCGCTGCCGCTGGCGGTGGTGGAAGAGATTCGCCGGCTGAAGCCAGCCGAAATCGAAGACGTTGGCGGAAAGCTTCTGACGAAAGTGCGCGATGTGGTGACGGAAGTCGTGCGGCTCGATTTGCAACTGGCGCTGCCGCCGCTGGAGCCGCTGAACGGCTATTTCCACATGGTCATAGTAAAGGTCGCGGGTAAGCAAGTCGGTGTGGTGGTGGAAGAGGTTCTCGGCAAGGACGAAATCGTCATCAAGAACCTCGGCGATTATTTACGCGGCGTCAAACTCTTCCCCGGCACGACGATTGCGCCCGATGGCAGCTTGATTCTTCTGATTGATTTGAATCGCCTCGCTTCCGCGGACACGGCTGAACGGAATGCGTTGCCGGCGTCCTCGCCTGCCGCGCGCGTATTTGCACCGGGAGCCGAAGCCGTGGCAGCGGGTAGCATTCCGTCCGAAGCCGTGGATTCAGTCGAAAACGATCGCGTGGTTGTCGTGGCCGATGATTCCATCAGCGTCCGCAAATTCGTGGGAAGAATGCTCGAAAAAGCCGGGTATCGCGTGAAGCTGGCGTCGGATGGTCTGGAGGCGTCGGAAATTGTCGCTCAATTCGGCTGCCACCTGGTGATCACCGACCTCGAAATGCCGCGCATGAACGGATACGAATTGATGGCGCATTTGCGGCAGGACCCGGTTACGAAGCGGATACCGGTGCTCGTGGTGACTTCGCGCGCAGGCGCGAAACATCGCGAGCGCGCGATGAAAGAGGGCGCCTCGGGATTTATGACCAAGCCGGTGCAGGAAGATCAGTTGGTCGCGACGGTGGACGAACTGATCGGAACAGAAAAGCCGCAAGGACGCCCGGCGATGAATGTGCCGGTGCGGCAGGATTGAGATGCTGAAAGCGCCCGAAAAGAAAATTCGAGTGCTGGTGGCTGATGATTCTGCCTTCATGTGCAAGGTGTTGAAGGAAATCATCAGTTCCGACGCGCAGCTCGAAGTCGCCGGGACGGCCCGTGATGGCCGCGAAGCCGTGGCGCTGGCGGAATCGCTGCGCCCGGACGTCATCACCATGGACATCAACATGCCGCACCTGGATGGCCTGCAGGCTACGGAATTGATTATGTCGCAGCACCCCCGGCCCATCGTGATCGTCAGTTCGGAATCTCGCGAGGGAGCGTCCGGAACTTTGCGCGCGCTCGAACTCGGCGCGATTGACTTCGTGCCCAAGCCTTCCAGCGGAATTGATTTGGATATGCGCAGCGTGCGCGAGGAGCTGACGCGCAAATTGAAGATGGCGGCAAAAGTTCGCGTGGTGCGCACCGCCACGCTTTCCCGGCTTCCGGCAGCACACGCGCCTGTTTCGTTGCCAAAGAATCCGATGAGCGCCGCAACCTTAAATGGCACCGGTGGCAAGGTTCCGATTGTAGTGATCGCTGCGTCAACCGGCGGCCCCGCAGCGGTAATGCGCGTCGTGGCGGGATTGCCGAAAGATTTGGCGGCGGCTGTACTGCTCGTGTTGCACATGCCGGCCGCGTTCACCAAGCAATTTACGATTCAACTCGCGGAAATCGCGCAACTGCCGGTGAAAGAAGCGGAATCGCAGGAGCCACTGCAGGCGGGAATGATTTATCTCTGTCCCGGAGCGAATCACCTGCGGCTTTCTTCGATTGGGAAAATTGCGCTGGAGGGCGGGCCGAGAATCGAGGGCTATCGTCCGTGCGCGGATGTTGCGCTGGAAACCGTGGCAGCCTATGCGCGGCCGCTCACGGTGGCTGTGGTGCTGACAGGAATGGGCAACGATGCGGCCAAGGGAGTCCTGGCCGTGAAGGCCGCCGGCGGATACGTGATCGCGCAGGACGAAGCGACATCGGTGATCTTCGGCATGCCGGCCGAGGCGATCAAGACGGGCGTCGTAGACGAAATTCTGGGCCTCGAGGACATCAGCGCTGCAATCGAAAAAAGGATCGCGAAAATCTGCAGGATGGCGCCGGTGGGTGTGCGATGAAGATTGCGAGCCAGGATGGAGGAAAGACCCGCCGTTCGCACACGTCGGAAGCCGTTATTCTTTTCTGTATTGGAAATCAGACATTCGCAATCTCGGCGGACGCGGTGCAGGAAATTCGCAGCACGGACAGCTTGGCCGCCGCCGCCGTGGAAATCGAGCAAGCTGAAGTTCGCAAGGTTCGTCATCTCGTCGAGCGCGGGCACCGGACGTATTACGTGGTGAGCGGCTGCGGGCACTTCGGACTGCGCGTCACACGGCCCACACTGGTGCTGATCTTGCGGCAAATTCGCGCCGCGGTGCTGGTGGATTCCATCGAACGAATGGCGGAAGTTCCCAGAGTGTACGCGCTCCCGGAGGGATTTCACGGAGAAGAGCGGCGGTGGTATCGCGGCCTGGTGTATCTGGAAGATCGCGTGATTCCGGTGATCAATCCCGCGGGTTTTCTGACTCCGCAGGAATTTAGCAGACTGGACATCGCCTCGAAAGCGGCTCTGGCACGCACTGAAATGGAAGGAGCGGCGCAACAAGCATGAGTGGCGCGGAAAATCGCGGACGGGAATCCTGGGTGTTGCTGCAAGTCGGGAATCGCCGGTTTGCTTTGCCTGCGCGCTCGGTAATGGAACTTGCGCCGCCCGTGCGCTTGCATCATTTTCCGCATGCTTCACCGCCGATTGTCGGCGTGATTGTCAGGCGCGGCCGGATTGTTCCGGTGTATGACGTTGCTCCGGTCTTATGCGGGAGAGAATCATCGGTGCATCGATTCTATTTGGTTGCCCAGCGGACGTTTGGCAAGCACGAGGAAGCCAGCGCGATTCCTGTGAACGGAGAATGCGAACTAGCGACCGCGGAGATGCTTGCTCCCACAGCCGAAAGCCCGAACTATTTCGCCGGCAAGCTCGAAATTCAAGATGAAGATATCGCGGTGCTCGATTTGGAGAAACTCGTGGCTGCTTCACAGAAGTCCGCCGGCGAAGCGCGCCCAGCCGAGGTCCCGCGATGAACGCGCTGGCGAATCTTCCGCGCATTTTGCTGGTGGATAGCAACGTTTACTTCGCCAAACGAGTCGGCGAGGCATTGCAGCAGCTCGGTTTCGAGGTGGTACCGTGCACGCAGGCTGCGTATGCATTGACGATGCTCGAATGGAATGCGCCGTCGGCGATTTTGTGCGCCACAAATTTGCGCGAAATGGGAGCACTGGAGATGGCGCCGATTCTGCGCGCCGATCCCAAGACTGCACACATCGCGTTGATTGCCGTCGGTGGCGGAGGCAGCGACCAAGCGCTGCTGGAAGCGTATCGCGCGGGTTGCGACGATTTCGTGGATCGCCGCCGCACTCCCACAGATATCGCCGCGCACGTGCGCAGTTTTCTGGTGAGCCGCCAGGATGGTTTTCAGCCGACGCAGATGCTGACCAGCGCGGAAACGGATTTGAGCGGAAGTTTGCAGCACCTCGATTTGCCGGGTGTGATTCAGATGCTCGAACAGGCGCGACAGACCGGCGCGTTGCACATCAATGCCAGCGACCTGGACGGCATCATCTTCTTCGAGGCCGGACAGATCATTCACGCGGAGTGCAACCTGCTCTTCGGTGACGAAGCAGTGACGCGAATTGTGGCCGCGTGCCAGAACGCCGAAAAGGGCGTGTACAAGTTCGTGTACGGAGCGACGGCCGCACAGCGGACCGTGCTGCGTTCCGCCACCGATTTATTGCTCGATGCGATGCGCGATTTCGACGAATCCGAACGCGATAAAGTGGAGAACGAATTGTCATGAGCGAAACGCAAACACTCACGGCTGCCCGCACTCCGACGGTGTATTTCATTGACGACAGCGCGACGATGCGCGAAGTGATCAAGATCGCCTTCCGCAAGGAAAACATCCACGTCATCACCTGCGCGGATGCCGCATCCGCGCTCGCGCAATTCGGCGAAGCCGCCCCGGACGCGGTGATCACCGATGTAATCATGCCGGATAAAGATGGATATGAAGTGTGCCAGTACATCAAGGACCACGAGCGGTTCGGAAAGACTCCCGTCATCTTGATGTCAGGCGTAGTGAATCGCACGGTTGCCGAGAAAGCGATGCTGGTGAAAGCCGATGAACTCGTGCGCAAGCCGTTTCAGCCGCAGGACCTGATCGCGCGGGTGAAGAGCCTGCTGAATCCCGTAGCCGCTAAAGCCAGCAACTCTCTGCGTGAGGAAGATGCGAATGCAACGCACGCCGCTTCGCGCGTGCTAGGAAGCCTATTTTCACCAGGAACCGCCAATTCGCCCGACGGGTCCGGGTTACGCGCGGAATCGCCCGCGACAATTGCTCAGTCGCGTCCAGTTGCGGCTGCTCCCAGGGCATATGCCGCGCCAACGCCTGCGCCGGCACCTCGCGCTCCAGCAGCGCCTCCGGCCGAAGTTCAGAAGCTGCGCAACGAGGTTCTCCGGCTCGAATTGCTGGTGAAGAAGCTGCAGGCGGAACTTGAAGCGCAAAAACAGTATTGCAGCGCGCTGGAAACGCACTTCAAGGCGATGCAAGAAACAATTTAGGTTGCAGTCGTAGTAGTCCGAAGCGCGAATCGGCCCAGACTTTTGCCAACGCGCGGCAATTAACCATCGCCCTTCTGCTGATCTTGGCTCTGTCCGGCGTTAAAATTCCTGACCCAACTTAATCCAGCCCTTTGGCGTTCAAGAATTCCCGTGCGACATCGACGATGTCGCGATGCTCGCCATCCACTTCGAAATTCATCCTGCGCATTTCCGCGTCGTTAATTTTGCCACTCAATTCCAAGAGGGCCTCCCGAGCTCCGGGATAGCGGGCCAGCGTGTCACTCCGGACGATGGGGACAGCTTCGTACGGCGGAAAGTAGTGCTTATCGTCTTCGAGCATCGCCAGATCGCGCGCGGAGAGCAAACCGTCCGTTGAATTGCCGGCAACCAGGTCCACTTGTTTGTCCAGCAATGCGCGATAGAGCAGACCCAGATCCATGATGCGCGGGGGTTCAGCGAACGAGAGGCCGTATGTGCGGGCGAGGCCTTCGTAGCCGTCCGGGCGCTCCATGAACTCGTAACCGAAGCCGGCGCGCCAGTGGGGGGCAAATGGCGCGGCGTCGGAGATGGTTTTCAGGTTCAAACGGCGGGCATCCTCGCCTCGTACGACGATTGCAAAAGTATTGTTGAACCCCAGCGAGGGCAAGACTTCCAGACCGAAGCGTTGCTTATACTCGCTTTGCACGCGACGAAAGACGCTCGAGGGGTCGGACTCCAGGGGATCATGCAGAATGGCTGTGAGCGCGGTGCCCGTGTACTCGACATACGTATCAATGCGCCCTGCAAGCAGCGCTTGCTGGCAAATGTAGGAACCGGCTAGATAAAACCTGCGCGTCACCGGCTGGTGAAGACGCGCCTCCAGGTGCTGCGCGACAATTTCTCCTAATAACGATTGTTCCGAGAAATTCTTCGAGCCAACGACAATTCCCGAGTGGCGATCCGGGTTACAGGAGCAGAGAAAACCTAAAACCCATAAAGCAAAGAAAGCCCGGAGCAGCACGCCACGATTCATGCGCGCACGGGCCGCAGGCGGCGTTCCAGGATGCCCAGAAAAAAATCAGCGGCTAACGCAAGCAGCGCCGCCGGGATCGCGCCTGCCAGAATCAGCTGATTATTGACCATGGCCAGTCCGCGAAAAATGAATTCGCCAAGCCCTCCGGCGCCAACAGCCGCGGCGATGGTGGCGATACCGATGGTCAACACCGTAGCCACGCGCACGCCGGCCAGAATCGTCGAGAACGCCAGCGGAATCTCAACTTTCATCAGAATTTGTGCGTCGGTCAGACCCATGCCGCGGGCCGCTTCGCGCACGGGGGCTTCCACGCCGGAAATTCCGGCGACGGTGTTGCGAATGATGGGAAGCAGCGCGTACAGCGCTAGCGCCGTGATGGCCAGGCGGTCGGCACGGCCACCAAGCCAGGGAATGGGCAACAGAAAACCGAACAGCGCGAGGCTGGGGATGGTTTCGGCGATGTTGGCGCCGCCCAGAATCGGCGTCGAAAGCCAAGGACGACGGACAGCCAGCACGCCCAACGGAATTCCCACTCCAATCGCGAGCATCATCGCGATGCCGACGAGCCAGATATGTTCGAGCGTGCCCTGGAGAATTTCACGGTGATGACGCAGAAAAAAATCAAGCAGGTTCATCGCTTCCCCTCCGCGCTCTCATACAATCGCAGATTTTCGACGTAGGCGGCCGCCACGGGCTCGGTGGCATTGAAGAATTCCTTAGGCGAATAGACTCCCACGAGCTTGCCGGCGTCCAGCACGGCAATCCGCGTGCCGAGCAGAAGCGCTTCACCGACATGGTGAGTGACGATCACGATCGTCTTCTTGAGATTTTGCTGCACTTCCTGGAATTCGCATTGGACTTCGGCGCGCGTGAGCGGGTCGAGTGCGCCGAAGGGCTCGTCCATCAGCAGAATGGGCGGATCAGCGGCCAGCGCTCTCGCGATTCCGACCCGTTGTCGCTGCCCTCCGGAAAGTTCGTGAGGATATCGCCGCGAATATTCTCCGGAGTCGAGACCGACGAGTTCCAGCAATTGCGCCACGCGCGAACGAATGCGCTCTTCGGGCCAGCGCTCCAAACGCGGGAGCAAAGAAACATTTTGTTCGACCGTGTAATGCGGAAAGAGCCCCACATCCTGAATGATGTAGCCGATTTGCCGCCGCAAGGTGATCGGGTTCCAATCGAGCGTGGAGCGGCCGTAGACGCGCACTTCTCCGCTGGTCGGCTCGATCATGCGATTGATCACCTTCAGCGCGGTTGATTTCCCCGCGCCACTGCGGCCGAGTAGCGCGATCGTTTCGCCCTTTGGTACGGAAAGATTCAGGTCGCTGAGCAGGGTTTGCCCGCCGGGAAGCCGATAACTCGCGTGGCGGAATTCAATTGCAAGTTCCTGATCGGCGATGGGGGTTGCGTAATTTTCGGAGGGCATTCGGTCCAGACGGCGGCCTGTAGGGCGCGTCGCAGGCAGGCTAGCAAGCAGCGGATGGACGTGTCAAACCATGTGTCGTCCTGCCGCTCATGGCTGGTTGGCAAAACCGCTTGCCGAGTTGCGGCAAGTCAGAGTATAAGCGGCGCACTTCCCAGAGGCGCGAATCTTTCTGGAAACGAGCCGATGATGACGAATTCGTCCAAGTTTCAGGGTGCTGAACCGCCTCTCGCTAGCGGAGGTTCGGGCACAACTGACGCGGTATCCGACGACAGCACCGCGAGGCCCGGCGCCGCCTCGAGCTGGCTATGGAATAAAGATCTGGCGCCCATCCCGCGCGACCGGCGGACCTGGGGCACTTACAATTACGCGGCGCTCTGGATCGCCATGAGCGTCAACATTCCCACTTACATGCTGGCGAGCGCCATGATTGCGGGCGGGATGAATTGGAAGCAAGCCATCTTCACGGTGTTTCTGGGCAACGTAATCGTGCTCATTCCAATGTTGCTGAATGCCCACGCGGGCGCGGAATACGGCATACCATTCCCAGTGTTCGCCCGCTCTTCGTTCGGCGTGCTGGGCGCGAATGTGCCGGCGGTATTGCGCGCGCTGGTGGCTTGCGGCTGGTTCGGAATCCAAACGTGGATTGGAGGGGAAGCGATCAATACGTTGCTCGCCGCGGTGATGCCGGGTTGGAACCACCCGTGGGTATGCTTTCTCGGATTCTGGCTTTTGAATCTGGCGGTAATTTTGCGCGGAATTGAAACGATCCGGTTCCTGCAAGGAGTGACGGCGCCAGCCCTGTTGGTTTTGGGAATCGCGATGCTCGGTTGGGCTTTCACTAAAGCCGGCGGCCTGGGTCCCATGCTTTCCGCGCCATCACAATTTCATTCGTTCAGCGAGTTCTTCGCGTTCTTCATTCCGTCGCTCACGGGCGTCGTCGCGTTCTGGGCCACCGTCGCACTGAACATTCCTGATTTCACGCGCTACGCCAAAGGCCAACGCGAACAGATGGTCGGGCAAGCGCTGGGTCTGCCGACGGCGATGACGTTTTATTCATTCATAGGAATAGCGGTCACATCGGCCACGGTGATTGTTTTCGGGCATGCCATCTGGGATCCGGTTGTAGTGTTGAGCCATTTGGGCAATCCGATTGCGGTGGTTGTGGCGATGTTGGCGTTGCTATTGGCCACGCTGAACGTGAACGTGGCCGCGAATGTGGTTTCGCCGGCCAATGATTTTTCTAATCTGTATCCGCGGAAGATCAGCTTCAAAATCGGAGGAGTGATCACCTGCTTCATCGGATTGCTAATGCAGCCGTGGCGATGGCTTTCAAGTCATGGGAGCTATGTGATGGGCTGGCTGGTGGGCTATTCGAGTTTTCTAGGGCCGATCGCCGGCGTGATGATCGCGGATTACTACCTGGTCCGTAAACGCGTGATTGTGACGGACGATTTGTTCGAGCACGGAGGAATTTACGAGTATACGCGCGGCTTCAACTGGCGTGCAATTGGAGCGCTCGTCGCGGGAATCGCCGTGGCCTTGAGCGGCCTCGAAGTCCCGGCCCTGCACGGCCTGTATCCTTACGCTTGGTTTGTGGGATTCGCGGTATCGTTTTCCCTTTACCTGTTGCTGATGCCCCGGCGGCAGAATTCGTCGGCCAGTCGCGCGGCGGTCCACAGCTAGCAGAGCAAGCTGGGAGCGAGATCAGCTTTCGTGATTGCCCAGAAATTTCTGAATGTGGCGCAGGACTGCTAGCAGCATCGCGTCGGTAAGCTTGCCAGTAAACGTGTTTTGCTGGCTGGGGTGATACGAGGCGAAAAGGCGCGGAAGTCCTTCCGGAAGCTTGTAACTAACACCGTGGCGAAAGGGAAATGCGGCTAGACTAGGAATCTGTCCGCGCTCCTTCAGCAGCCCCAGATATGCGCGCATCGCAATGCCGCCAAGCACCAGGATAGCTCGCAGCCGGTGAATCTCCAGTTCACGTTCGAAAAACGGACGGCAATTCGCCAACTCGGACGGCAAGGGCTTATTCTCAGGTGGAGCGCAACGCAGTGCCGCCGCAATGTAGGCGTTCTTGAGCGCCAATCCATCGCCGCGATGGGTGGATGTCGGCTGATTCGAAAAGCCTGCGCGAAAAAGCGCCTTGTAAAGAAAATCCCCCGACCGGTCGCCGGTGAATACGCGTCCCGTGCGATTGCCTCCGTGGGCCGCGGGAGCGAGGCCGAGGACCAGCAGTTCGGCGCGAGGATCGCCGAAGCCGGGGACGGGCTTGCCCCAGTAATCCCAATTCAGAAAGGAACGCCGCTTGATTCGCGCCACTTCTGCGCGGTAGCGCACCAGGCGCGGACATTTACGGCAGTCAATTATTTCCCGGTTGAGCTGATCTAATTCGTTCAAATTCGGTCTCTGCGAGAAAGCTACCATGAATCCTCGCAAGCGGTGTATACGTCTACTGTATTGGTGGCGAGCGGGGCCGCTCGTTTGCAATTAACAGATTTCCCTCTAGAATCACTATCGACCTACTACCGGAGACACTGACTTTCTATGGATAGCGCACCTGAAAAAATTGTTGTCTTGGACTCCGACCCACGCGCTCGGGAAGAGCTGCGCTCTGCCTTGCAGGCTACAGGCTACGATGTGGCGGCATTTGCAACCAGCCGTGAAGGACTCGACGCCATCCAGCAGGGTGGCGCTGACATCGTCCTGATGGATGCTAATTTACAGAATCCCAGCGCGAGCGAATTGATAGCCGCGATTCGCGGCACCTCCAAGACGACAACCACCCGAGTGTTTCTTGCGGTAGGGCCGACCGCCGAAGAACGAGCCGCAGCAATGGACTTGGGGGCGAACGACGCAATCTCGAAGCCCCTGGATACCAGGGAAGTGCTGGCGCGCGTGCGCGCGCGCTTGCGCGTTCAAAGGATCGAGAAAGATTTGCGCGACAAGATGCGCATCGCCGAAGAGGGGCAGCAGATCGCGCATACCGCTTTCGAAGCATTGGCCGTAACCGAGAAAATGACCAGCGATGCTTTTTCTCTCGACCGCAAGCTTAAGACCGGCTTCGCCGCGGTATTCGCGATCGCGATTCTGATGGCCGGAATCTATTTCCTGTTTGCACGCAGCGCTCAGAAGGTGACGCAGCGCTCCAATTCGATTTTGACCAAACTCGAAGGCGGCATCCTACGCCAGCAGGACTTGATAGCCGAAGCGCGCAAGCTTCGCGCCCAGCAAGGGCTAGCCGATGCGACCCCGGCCGGGAAGGACGACTTGAAAAAGCAGGCGGAGGACCTGAAGCAAAAAATGGCCAAGGCAAGTCCGGACGACGCTGCCAGCCTACAAAAAGAATTAGCGGAGACCAACGCCCGTCTGGAACGGCTTGAGCATCAAGGCGAAGCGGCCCAAAGCATCATCCCGGCGGATGTGCAGTCCGTCTGCCTGCTGCATGTGGCGGTGGCGTTTAACGATGAGCAGACAGGCAAGCGATTGCGTTATGGCGGCCTGAATCAAGATGGCGAACCGATACAAGATAGCGACGGCAATCCAGTCTTGACGCTGGACGGAAATGGACCGGAAGTGAAGCTGGATGTCTTTGGCACGGGCTTCCTGGCCGGCCCGGACGGAACGGTAATTACGAACCGCCACGTCGCCGAACCTTGGTGGAAGAACGACGACATTTCCTCCATGACGAAACAGGGATTGCAGCCGCAGATATCCGTGATCCGCGCTTATTTCCCGGGCGATCCCCGCGCGTTCCACACCGAAATCCAGCAGATTTCGCAGGAAACCGATCTGGCGGCGATGCGCGTGGATATGCAAGGGTTGAAGCGCACGGTTTTGACGATTGAAATGGCTAAGGGCGGGGCCATGAGCGGGCAGCCGATCATTTTGATGGGCTACGCCACCGGACTCGCGGCAATTTTGGCGCGCACCGACGAGGACACTGCCCAGGCGATTCTGAAGAAAAACGGCAGCGACGTTTCCCAGGTACTCGACGACCTGGCAAAACGGAATCTCATACGGCCTCTGATCACCCAAGGGCACATTGGCGACATTTTGCCGGACAAGATCGTCTTCGACGCGCAAACGACTTCCGGCGGTTCGGGCGGCCCTCTCTTCGACCGAGAAGGCAAGGTGATCGGCGTGACGTACGCTGTGCTCAAAGGGTTCGGCGGTTCCAATTTCGGGATTCCGATCCGGTTTTCGCAGCCGCTCCTGAAGCACTAGCGGCACCGCTCCCAACGCAATCCGTGAAACGCCTCGGCGAAATTGACAGGTCCTACCGCGCGCGGATAGCATAGTTCCAGCGATTGATCCTTCGGGCGTCCCCGAAGGTGTGCCCGCCAAACCTGGGACGACTGCGTTTAGCGCATATGGAAACTAGTTCGCGTTCGCAAAACATCCTGCATCGAATTGTCGAAGCACGCCTGGCGTCCATTGCGCACCGCAAACGCGTGCTGCCGGAAGTCGCGCTGAAGATCGCGGTCGAGAAAAAAGTCGCAGCGCCGCGCGATTTCGTGGGTGCGCTATCGCGTGCCAACCATATCAACATAATTTCTGAGTTGAAGAAGGCATCGCCTTCGCGCGGAGTGATTCGCCAGGAATATGCACCGGCTGTGCTGGCCGCCAGTCTGGAAGAGGCCGGTGCAGCTGCCCTGTCCGTGCTGACCGAGGAGGATTTCTTTTCCGGCTCGCTCGCGGATCTGAAAGAGGCCAGCAAAGTCACGAAAATTCCCGTCTTGCGCAAGGATTTCATCGTGGATCCGTGGCAAGTGTGGGAAGCGCGAGCGGCGGGCGCGGATTCGTTTCTCTTGATCACTGCAATTCTGGACGATGCCCACTTGCGAGAGTTGCTGGAGCTGGGGCGTTCCCTGAAAATGGAAGCGTTGGTGGAAGTTCATTCGCGTGAAGAACTGGAGCGGGCGCTTGCCGGCGGCGCGCGAATTATCGGCGTGAACAATCGCGACTTGCGCGATTTTCAGGTGCACTTGGAAACATCGCTCGAATTGGCTGACGCGATTCCCGATGATTGCATCGCGGTAAGCGAATCGGGGCTGCGCTCCCACGACGATTTGGTTCGTCTGCAGCGCGCCGGGTTTGACGCATTTCTGATCGGCGAGCAGGTCATGCAAAGCGCCGACCCAGCCGCGGCGTTGCGGGCGCTGCGCGAGCCCGCCGGCGTGGGACACTCTGCTACGTGAACAGTCCACCATGGTGAAAGTGAAAATCTGCGGGATTACCAATTGGACCGACGCGCGGAATGCTTTTGAAGCCGGCGCGGATTTTCTGGGCTTCAATTTCTACCGCCAGAGTCCGCGTTATATCGCACCGGCCACGGCACGACGGATTGTGCGGCGCTTACCGGACGGGGTCTCGTCCGTCGGAGTATTCGTGAATACGCCAGAGGCCGAAACGCTACTGATCGCGCGCAAAGTGGGTCTGGATTTTGTGCAATTGCACGGAGATGAATCGCCCGACGTCGTGGCGCGCTTGCAGCGGACGGTGCCGGTGATCAAAGCGTTGCGCGTGCGCGGCACGTTCCGCAGCTCGGAACTCGCGCGGTTCGGAGGAGCCTCCGCGGTTTTGCTTGACGGGTTTGACCGCAAATTGCGCGGCGGCACCGGCAAGCGCGTTGATTGGAAACTGGCGAAGCGCGCCGGCCGCAAACGGCGCATCTTTCTGGCCGGGGGCGTCACGCCGGAAAATGCGGCGGAAGCGGTGATCACGGCTGAGCCGTACGCCGTTGATGTATGCAGCGGCGTCGAATCGCGTCCCGGCAGGAAAGACTGCCGCGACGAATGAAGGCGCTGATGCAGGCGGTGCATTCCGCGAGGAAAAGCGAGAAAACGATGAGTGCTGATCCCACAACTCGTGCCGGACTCCACGCGGACGTTACGGTCCATTTGGCGGACGCTACGTGCCGGAAACTTTGATGGCGCCGCTCGAAGAACTGGAGCAGGCTTACGCCGCGGCGCGCGCGGACGGCAGCTTTCAAACTGAACTCGATGAGTCTGCTGCGCAATTTCGCCGGTCGTCCTACGCCGCTGCAGTTTGCTTCGCGTCTGACGGCGCAATTTGGGCGGCCCGCGCGTTTACATCAAGCGCGAAGATCTGTTGCACACTGGCGCGCACAAAATAAACAACGCACTCGGTCAGGGCCTGCTGGCCGCGCGGATGGGCAAAAAACGCGTCATCGCGGAAACGGGAGCGGGCCAGCACGGAGTGGCGACTGCGACCGTCGCGGCACGGCTGGGACTTGCGTGCACGGTCTACATGGGCACCGAAGACATGGAGCGCCAGAAGCTGAATGTTTTTCGCATGCGTCTGCTTGGCGCCGAAGTGGTTGGCGTGGAATCCGGCAGCCGCACGCTGAAAGGATGCGATCAACGAAGCGATGCGCGATTGGGTCACGAATGTCGCAACATCGCACTATTTGCTCGGTTCGGTCCTTGGCGCGCATCCCTATCCGCAAATTGTGAGCGATTTTCAAAAAGTGATTGGCGAAGAAGCGCGTGCGCAGATTCTGCAAGCGGAAGCGCGATTGCCGGACACTTTGATCGCGTGCGTGGGCGGGGGTTCGAATGCGATCGGGCTGTTTCATGCTTTCATTCCCGATAATTCCGTGAAAATGATCGGAGTAGAAGCGGGCGGGAGAGGAAAGTCTCTCGGCGAGCATGCGGCGCGGCTCGCCGCGGCCAGCGGATTCAGCGGAGCGCGGCCGGGTGTCCTGCAAGGAACGTACACGTACATCTTGCAAACTGCGGACGGCCAAATCTCCACGACTCATTCCATTTCAGCCGGTTTGGATTATCCCGGAGTCGGTCCCGAGCATGCCTGGCTTGCGCAAAAGGCCGAGCCGAATACTGCGCCGTGAGCGACGAAGAAGCTGTGGAT
The DNA here is from genome assembly GCA_963740695.1 of uncultured Acidobacteriota bacterium. GTDB lineage: Bacteria > Acidobacteriota > Terriglobia > Acidiferrales > UBA7541 > Palsa-295. The sequence continues at coordinate 156,543 of CAVUFU010000007.1, read as the reverse complement.
GCAGCGCGAACGCTGGCGCGGCTGGAAGGCATCATCCCGGCTCTTGAATCCGCGCATGCGCTCGCCGAGCTGATTCGCCGCGCCCCGCAGATGAGGAAAGACGAACTCGTGATTCTGAATCTTTCCGGCCGCGGTGACAAAGACATGGAAATCCTCTCACGCTATGTCTGAGCCCGCGGCCTCGCAAAGCGCGATTGGCACCAAGCGCTCCGGCCGTATCGCGCGCCGGTTTCGCGAACTGGGCGAAGCGAGCGAATTGGGCTTGGTCGCCTACGTCACGGCCGGCGATCCGTCGCTCGCGGCGACCGAAAAGATCGTCCTTGCTGCCGCGGAAGCCGGCGCGGACGTGATCGAGCTGGGCGTGCCGTTCAGCGATCCTGTCGCGGACGGTCCTACGATTCAGCGCGCCAGCGACCGTGCCTTGCACAGCGGCACGACACTCGCGGGTGTGATTGAGCTGGTTCACAAAATTCGCGCGCACTCGGATGTTCCGCTCATTCTGTTCACGTATTTCAATCCGGTCCTGCAGATGGGACTCGAGAAGTTCGCCAAGGATGCGGCTTCTGCGGGAGCGGACGGCGTGCTGGTCACAGATCTGACGCCCGAGGAGGCGGAGGACTATCGCGCGACGATGCAAACGCGTGCGGGCTCGACACGATTTTTCTGGCGGCGCCCACTTCCACGGACGCGCGGCTCGCGCGGATCGCCCGCGCATCGAGTGGGTTTCTCTATCTTATTTCCCGCGCGGGAGTCACCGGAGCACGAGAAGCGTTGCCCGCCGGAATTGCCGACGCTCGTTCGCCGCACGCGAAAATTCACTTCGCTGCCGATCGCGGTTGGATTCGGCATTTCGCTGCCGACGCATGTAACGGTTCTTGGCGGAATCGCAGACGCGGCGGTGGTTGGCTCGGCGATCATGGCCGAAGTTGAGAAGGCCAGTTCCAGTGGCGAAGCGGCTGCCAGGGCGGTCGGTATGCTGGTTCACTCGTTGAAGTCCGCGGCGCGCAGCGGAGTCAGCCGGCGCAGCAGCGAGGCGCCGTGAGAAGGATTTGGAGTCCAGACGAACGTTGTAACAGCTTCCCGGTTTGCAGTAAACTTCTTCCGCACTCTCTGCGATGTAAATGCAGCATCAGGAGCATGGATGGATAAGCGTGTGGCCAATGCGGATGCAGCGATTGCCGCCATTCGAGATGGCGCGACCATTTTGATGGGGGGCTTTGGATTGTGCGGCATCCCGGAAAATTTGATCGCGGCGCTGCGCCGCAAAGGCGCCAAGGATTTGACGCTGGTGTCGAATAATGCGGGCGTGGACGACTTTGGCATCGGCCTGCTGTTGAAAAGCAAACAAGTGAAGAAAATGATCGCGAGTTACGTTGGCGAGAACAAAACCTTCGAGCAACTCGCGCTGAAGAAGGAAATTGATGTGGAGTTGAATCCGCAAGGCACGCTTGCCGAACGCATTCGCTGCGGCGGCGCAGGAATTCCGGCGTTTTACACGCCAACAGGCTACGGTACGATGGCCGCCGAGGGCAAAGAAATCCGCGAGTTCAACGGTCGCCCGCACGTGCTGGTGCCATCTCTGCGCGGCAATTTTGCTTTCGTCAAGGCCTGGAAGGGCGACCGCTGGGGAAATCTCGTCTATCGCAAGACGGCGCGAAATTACAATGCGGTGATGGCTACGGCGGCGGATTATGTGATCGCCGAGGTCGAACAGATTGTGGATCTGGGCGCGCTCGACCCGAACTACATCCACACTCCGGGAATCTTCGTGGACGCGATTTTTCAAGGCGCGAATTACGAAAAGCGCATCGAGCGCCGCACGGTGCGCAAGCGTTAGGAGCTGCGAATGCCTGCTGAAATCGACAAACGCGAACTGATCGCGCGCCGCGTGGCGCAGGAATTGCGTGACGGTTACTACGTGAACCTGGGAATCGGGCTGCCGACGCTCATCCCCAATTATTTGCCGCCGGGAATCGAAGTTATTCTGCAATCGGAAAACGGAATGCTTGGCATCGGACCCTATCCTTACGAAGGCGAAGAAGATCCGGATCTGATCAACGCCGGTAAAGAGACGATTTCGGAAATTCCCGGCTGCTCGTACTTCTCGAGCGCGGAATCCTTCGGCATGATTCGCAGCGGGCGGATCAACGTGACCGTGCTGGGCGCTCTGCAGGTGGATGAAAAAGGAAATCTGGCGAATTGGGCGATCCCGGGAAAAATGTTGAAAGGCATGGGCGGCGCGATGGACCTGGTGGCCGGCGCCAAGCGCGTGATCATTGCGATGGAGCACACCACCAAGGATGGCGAGCCGAAAATCGTGAAGAAATGCAGCTTGCCGCTGACGGGTGTGGGCGTGGTGAAATTGATTGTCACCGAACTCGGCGTGATCGAAGTGACGCCGCAGGGACTCTTACTGCGCGAAGTGGCTGGGGGTACGACGCCAGAAGAAGTGCAAAAATTCACGGAACCGGTTTTGCTGCGAGCTCCCGATCTGAAAACGATGTCGGCCTAGGATTAAGCGCGGGGCATAGCTTTTGAATCGGCAGGGCTGCGCGCGAGCGGGGAACTAGGATAACATCCCTGTTACCGGGAAACTTCCAGGAGAGGCGATGGAGCCGCATTCAATTGTGGTGATCAGTCTGCACACGCCCAAGGAAAAACTGTGGGGCGAATTGATGGATATTTCGAACTCTGGAATCACCCTACGCGGAATTGATCTGAGCTCTTTCGACGACTTCGTGAGCCAAGTCCTGCATCCCGAAGGCGACCGCATGGGTTTGCCTACTTTATTCTTTCCGATGCTGCGTATCGAGCGCATTGCTCTGGACGAAGCGCGCGGCTCGATACCGTCACTTGCGGAAGTCTTCGAAAAAAAGACGGGCCGCTCGCTCGCCGATTATCTGGCGCAATTCGTGTGAGCAGCCTTCGTTCTGAAACTCCAACTCCATGCCCAGCCGAATACTAACGGTCCCCAATCAACTAACGTTCCTGCGATTAGCCTTTCTGCCCTTTTTTGTGATTGCCATCCATTACGAGCGCTATAACTGGGCGCTCGGTATCCTGATTGTTGCGGGTCTCACGGACGCTCTCGACGGCCTGCTCGCCCGCGGTCTGAACCAGAAGACGCCTCTGGGCGCCTATCTCGATCCCATCGCGGATAAGCTGCTGCTTTCTTCGTCGTATCTCGTGCTGGCATTGCACGGCAGGGTTTCTTGGTGGCTCGCGATTCTCGTTCTCGGACGCGATGTCCTTCTGCTCGTCGCCAGCGCCGTGATTATCGTTACCGTCGGGTATATGTCGCTCCCGCCAAGCATTTATGGCAAGGCCACTACGTTCTTTGAAATTGTGATGATTTTCTTGGTGTTGGTGCTGGCGGTGTGGGACAACCACGCGCTGTGGGTGCTGAAAGGGATTTGCGCGTATTGCGTTGCGGCCTTTGTCTGCCTGTCGGGCTTGCACTACAGCATCGTCGTGTCGCGGCGATTGCACGCGGGCGTATAGCTCAGCTTCGATCTCGAACGTCGCGACCTATCTCGCGGCAAAAATCCCAAAAGCCACCATCACGAAACTCGCAGCAACAGCCAGTCCCGTTGCCCAGCCAAGCAAGCTCGCGTTCCTGCGTTCCTCGGGCGAGTTGGGTGCGCGATCCACCATGATTTTGCCGAGTATAAATCCACTGATAAGGCCGCCCAGATGCGCGAAATTATCAATCCCCGAGAACATGAACCCCATGATCGCAATATAGATCAGCCATTTGATCAACTGGCTCCGCAGCAGTTGCATGGAAGCGCTGCGCCGATTCGTCGTAACCGCGAGGAGCACTCCGATCAATCCCAGCAACGAGCCTGAACCGCCGATGCTGAAGTGCCCGACCAAACTGCTCAGGAGATAGGCACCGATGCCAGTGACCACATACATAAAAAGATATCGCGCCGACCCATACAACTCTTCGATCTGCGGGCCGATATCCATCAGCACCCACATGTTGAATCCGATGTGAAGCAATCCGCCATGAAGGAAGCTCGCCGTTATCAATCGCCAAGGCTGCAACAGATCGCCGGGCCACGGGAGCGACGCGCCAAGCCGATACAATATTTGTCCGCTGATTCCGCCCAATCCCATGAGTGCTGAAAACCCGCCGCCCGCTGGCGGTTGCAAGCCACTAACGCGCAGGGTGGCGAGCAGGCTGGCTCCATAGAGCAAGCAACTCAAAGTCAAAATTCCGTAGGTAGCGGGTGACGTAGTGGGAAGCAAACGACTCAGCGAGCGCGTGGCCGCAGCCATTCCGAACGTCATGCTTGCGCCGCATTGATGGCACTTCGTAGCGGTTGCGCCGACGAGCGTTCCGCAGGCAGGACAAAGCTTCGGGCGCGCGTCTTCTTTGCGTGTGCCGCCGAAAAGACCGCTCATTTGTTCGCGGAAGCGGTCCAGTTTCCAGCGCAGGCGCGGTGAAAGATCCAATCGAGTTCCTTGCGAGAATGTAGATGCGTTCCTATAATACCGAACTTGGGAGCAAACGAGTGAATCGGGAAACTGCGTGAGGCCCACCACCCTGCCGGAGGCTTCTTCCCTTCAATCACCGCACGAATTATGCCGCGAAAGAAGCGGCACGATGCGGCTGGCCTTGCTGTTGATTTATGTTTCCAGCGCGGTCGCAGGATGCGCGCACCACAACGTCGCCGCGCATCCTCCGGCCTCTACTCCGGCGCCACAACCGGGCGTTTCATCCGCCAAGCCGCCCTCGCCGCCTTCTGGCACGCCGCCGGCAATCGAGCGCCAGCCCCCGATTCCCGGCGAGTATCTCGAAGAAGGCGTCGCCTCCTGGTATGGAATCCCTTTCAACGGCCATCGCACTTCAAACGGCGAAATCTACGACATGCACCAATTCACCGCCGCGCACCGCACCTTGCCGTTTAATTGCCTGGTGCGAGTGACAAACCTGGACAATGGCAAGCAGACGGAGGTGCGCATCAACGATCGCGGCCCGTTCGTCGCGAATCGCGTGATTGATTTGTCGCTCTCCGCCGCGCAGGCGATTGAAATGGTGGGGCCCGGCACGGCCCACGTGCGTTTGGAGATCGTGTCCGGACCAACTGCGCAAGCTGGTTTCTTCGGTGTTCAGATTGGAGCGTTCAAAATGGAAGAAAATGCGGAAAAGTTGAAAGCTCAGTTGGAGGCGACTTATTCGCCCGTAAGTGTCGCTACGTACGATTCTCCGAATGGAACTTTCTACCGCGTGCGCGTAGGTCGCTTGCCCACCGAAGACGCCGCGCAACAGCTCGCCAATCAACTACACTCGGAAGGCCAATTCACCACATTCGTCGTCCGCCTCGACAATTAGGCCCCGGACAGAAGCGACCCACGCTACTTGTGCTTCATTACGTAGACGCCGTCCCAATTTGCAGCGGGCGCCTCGGACAGATACTCGATGCAGCGCGCCAGGAAAATTCGCGCCGGCCCGTCATCGGGCCAGCGGCTCAAAACATTTTCGAACGCGGATATCGCGGCGAGCCAATCGTGCCGTTTGTAGGCCTCTCGCGCGACGCCAAATAGCTCGACAAGCTCTGTCCCGTTGTTCGCGACCAAGTCGGGAGTCAGAATTTCGTAAATCGTCAGTGGCTGCAGTTTGCCCTTCACGCGGATCAGGTCAATCTCGCGCAGCATCAGTTGATCGGTGTGCAAGTCTTTCTGCGTGGACTCGCTAATCAGGATGTGCGTGCCGTATTCCTTGTTCAAGCCTTCGAGGCGCGACGCCAGATTCACCGCGTCTCCGATGGCCGTATACCCATAGCGCAGCGACGAACCCATGTTGCCGACCGAGGCGACACCGGTATTGACGCCGATTCCTATATCGAGAAGCGGTTTTCCCTGCGCCCGCCAGTCCGACTGCAATTCAGCGAGCCGCGTAATCATATTCACCGCGCCGAAACAGCAGCGCTCGGCGTGATTGGGCTCGTCGAACGGAGCGCCCCAAATGGCCATCACTGCGTCCCCGATATATTTATCGAGGGTGCCACGGTGATGGAAGATGATGCGGGTCATCTCGGTGAGGTACGCGTTCAGCAGGTCGGCGAGTTCTTGCGCGTCGAGCGACTCGGAAATTGAAGTGAAGCCGCGAATGTCGCTGAACAGCACGGTCACGTCCGTCTTGCGCGGTTTCACGCGCTCGGGATTGTCCAAAAGACGCCGGATCACTTCGGGGCTTACGTACTGTTGAAAGGCGCCGCGAACCTTGCGTTTTTCCTGTTCTTCGACGAGCACGCGATACAGCGCCACGAGGCTCACGTTCGGAATAAGCGTGAACGCTGCCGGCACAACAAAATTCAGCCACCAGCCATGCAGAAACGCCCAATACACAATGCCCGCGAACGGCAAAAGGAGCGCAAAGCCAAGCGCCATCCAACGCGGTTGTACGATGGCGAGCCAGATGCCCAGCGGAATGCCAAAAAGGAAAATGAAGCCGATGTCCGTGAGCCCCTGCGGAGCGTGATGCACTAGAAATTGCTGATTCAGAATATTGTCAATCAGGTTCGCGTGAATTTCGACGCCCGGAAAATCAATGCCACCAAAAGGAGTAGCGCGCGCGTCGCCAATTCCAGTTGCGGAGGCGCCAATCAGGACAATCTTGTCCTTGAACGTCCCTTTCGGGAATTTGTTCAGCGCCGCGTCTGCAAACGAAACGTAAGGATACGTCCGTGCCGGCCCGTGGTAGTTCACCATCAGGCGACTGAGCTCATCCGGATGCACAATCAGTTTCGGCCCGAATTCGACGCTGACAATTCCTCCGCCACCATAATTCAGAACGGTCTGTTGGCTCGTGAGGCCAAGATACAAGCGCACCGTCTGCACGTCGAGCGAAGCATAGAGATCCCAATTGGCTCGGTCCGGGTCGCGCCCATAGGGAAGCGCCAGCGGCAGACGTCGCACCACGCCGTCTGCATCTACCAATACATTAAAGAAACCATCTCCGCCCTGTTCTGAAGAGACTGCTCCGGTGAAAATTGCCGCATTGGCTTCGACTCCGTGTGGAACCAGATAAAGATCGTCGTATTTCTGAATCAGCTTCAAGCGGCCGTCGGTGCCTTTAGCCGATGGCAGCGGCCGCACCTGCGGGAACGGAAAGAAAGCGATTAAATTCGCGTATTCATCCAGCGACTTGCTGGAGACGCCTTGCAAGTCCACCTGCGTATAGAGGAAATAATTGCCGAGTACCACGCCGCCAAACCGCTGAATCGCATCGGCGAATTGCTGATCGTAGTTGTATTGCGCCTCTTTATTTTTGACTTCCGCAAGAACCTCGGGGCTGATCATCGCACCCTGGGCTCGCTGTTTTGCTAGTTCGGCGGAAAGGTCTTGCAACGGCAGATTCGACTGATCCGGCTGGCTGAACGTGATATCGAAGGCGGCGACGCGCGCGCCATCCTCGCGCAAAGCGTCGAGCATCTGGGCGAAATAGATCCGCGGGAAGGGCCAATGGCCCAGCACTTCCTGGGACCGCTGGTCAATATCCACAATGATGATGCGCGGATCAATCGGAGTGTGACCACGCAATTGAAAGCGCGTATCGAGGGTGCTGAGCTCGAGCCGGCTCACAAAGTCGAAGAGCGGCATGGGCCGCTCGCCGACGAAGGTCGTAATGTAAATGGCGAGCGCGGCGAGCGTAACCACCAGGCTGATGGCGAAGGAGACTTTGTGCCGCCACCATTCGTGCAAGAGCCTTGAAATCCTGCCTGCGGCGCGATCAGCCATAGTGGCCTAAAAAATAGCGTCTGGGACGTGCGGAAATCGAAATCTGCGCAAGGCTAACAAACGCCTGCGAGCGATTCAAGCCGTGAGTCCGGCAGCTGTGCTATGCGCGCTGCCGCCAATCGGTAGTAGAATCGCCCAACTGTCCGGCGCGGTTTAGTTCCGCTATACTGAAGCGCAATCCCGCACCGCAGAAGACTTCATGCTTGAGAAGAAACAAATTTGGTATCTCGACGGTTCAGCGGCAGCGAAGCTCGTTGCGCCGCTGAGCGCGAGCTATGAGCTGCGAGCTTTCAGCAACGGCCGGCATCACGCTGCCGGCAAGACTGCGCACGCTGAATCCGGCGAATCCGCATTTGTGGTGCTTACCGGCGTGGAAAGCGGTGTATTGGTGCTGCCTCCGCGATGCAGCGAACCCGGCGCAAACTTCCGCGTGATAAGCGTAGCGCCTCCCGCCGTCATTCGTGCGACCGCCGGGGCTGGATCTCCCGCGCCGAAGAAAGCGCCTTCGATTGTTGCGTACATTTCGCCGAACGCCTCCTCGGAAGAAGTGGAAAAAACGCTGGCTCTCGCTTTCGAGAATATCGAGCTCGCGGAGCGCGAACGAATCAGCCGCGAAGCTTTAGAGAACGCCGAGCGTGAGCGCGAACAACTCAACGAAATCGGAGTAGCCCTTTCTTCGCAACGCGACACGCAAGCCCTACTCAATCTGATTCTCGCCAAAACGCGCGAGATTACCCGGGCCGACGCCGGTTCGCTCTACTTGGTCGAAGACGAAGGCGAAGGGCAGCGCCATTTGCGTTTTATTCTGACGCAAAACGACAGCCTGGAATTTCCGTTCAAAGAATTCATTTTGCCGCTGGCTGAGGATTCCATGGCGGGTTATACGGCGCTGCGCGGCGAAGTCCTGAATTTTGCCGACGCGCACAGTCTCCCGCCCGATCTGCCGTTCCACTTCAACGACCACTACGATCGCGAATCGGGATATCGCACCCGCTCGCTGCTGACGCTGCCGATGCGGAATGCGAAGGGCGAGGTGCTCGGCGTTCTGCAACTCATCAACTCCAAGCGCGATAGCATTGCGAGGCTGCGCAGCGACGCGGATGTTGCCAAGCACGTGCAACCGTTCCAGCCTCGCTCGGTGCGGCTCGCGCTCTCGCTCGCTTCGCAAGCGGCGGTGGCTTACGAAAACCGCAAACTCTACAATGACATTCAGACACTCTTCGAGGGCTTTGTGAGCGCCGCCGTCACGGCCATCGAGCAGCGCGACCCGACCACCTCCGGACACTCGCTGCGCGTGGCGACCTACACGGGTGGACTGGCCGAAATCGTCGACCGTACCCATTCCGGCCCTTACGCCGCCACTCGTTTTGATCCCGAGCAGATGCGCGAAATCCGCTACGCGGCACTACTGCATGATTTTGGAAAAGTCGGCGTGCGCGAAGACGTGCTGGTCAAAGCCAAAAAACTCTACCCGATGCAGATGGACCTGGTGAAGCAGCGCTTCGATTACATTCGCAAGGAAATGGAAACGAACATGGTGCGCCGGAAGCTTCAGGTGTTCCTGGAGCGCGATCGTGGCGACGCGCTGGCCGAAATCGCCCGCCTCACCGAGGACTACGATCAGCGCATCAAGCGCCTTCAGGATTATCTCGATTTCATACTGGAAGCAAACGAGCCCACACTGATGGAGCAAAGCGAGTTCCGCAAGCTGCGCGAAATCGCGCAACAATACTTTGTGGACACCACGGGCATCGAAATGCCCTATATCAACTCGGTCGAAATGCGCTTGCTCTCCATTCCCAAAGGCAGCCTCGACGAGTCCGAGCGGCAGCAAATCGAATCGCACGTGGTGCACACGTTCAATTTCCTTAGCCAGATACCGTGGACCAAGGAATTGCGCCGCATTCCGGAAATTGCGCGCGCCCATCATGAAAAATTAAATGGCGAGGGGTATCCTTACAAGTTGCGCGGCGACGAGATTCCTGTGCCCACCAAAATCATGACGATTTGCGATATCTTCGATGCACTCACCGCGTCCGATCGTCCGTACAAGCGCTCTGTTCCCATTGACCGTGCGCTCGGCATTCTGGCCGATTGCGTCCGCGCCAACGAACTTGACGCGGAACTCTTCCGGCTGTTTCACGAATCCAAGATCTACGAGCGGGTGCTGCCGCCCGCATCCAAGTAATGGGCAGCCGATTGCGATCTTTTCCCCGCAACGCGACGAACTCAAAACAGCAGGCCGGATTTCTTGCCCTGGCGCTGTTTGTCAGTTCGCTGATTCTATTTCTAGCCCTGAACACTCCGGCGCAATCCACTTCGTCTACCACTTGGGCCGTTTCGATTGTCCTGCCGGCAAGGCTCGTCTCCGGTCAGCCCGCCACTGTTGCAGTCCTTGGCGTTGATGGCCGGCTCGCGCCAGACATTACGGTTGACCTCGGGAACGGCCAGCGAGTCAAAACAGACAAGACCGGTCGCGCGTCTTTCGTCGCTCCGATGGGCGGCTCGGTGTTGATTGCGGCTGCGGCGGGAAACGCGGCGGCGGCGCTGATCGACCCGGATGTTTCAACTGCGGCAGTGGAAACGCCGGTTGTGGCACCGATGGTGTCGCAACTCGATGAGTTTCCTATCTGCGGCAACCGATTTAGTGGAGATGCGGACGCAAACCACGTTACGCTGAACGACGATCGAGCCTTCGTTCTTGCTGCTTCGCCCGAATGTCTGGCGGTGCTCGCCAGCCCGCGAGCGATTCCCGGACCCGCAAAGATCTCCATCGAAACACCGGGTGCTCAATGGAATGTCGCAACCACGCTCGTCAGCCTGCACTTCGATCCGCCTTTACCGCCGCTGGTGCCGGAGAAACGAAGCAAGTTAGTTTTGCACGCGCAGGGTTCCCAGCAAGCCTTGCGGGTGTCGGTGGCAAACAAGACGCCGGGCGTACTGCGATTCTTGCGCGGGGACCGGCAGGAACTGCTCACATCGGGCGGTGCTCAGAATTCCGCGGATGTCGCGGTCCAGGCCATCACCACCGGGGATTTTTCATTTCAGGCGCGCATTCTCGCCGCGCCCGATGTTGACGCCGGCCGCCGCTATCTCGCGGCAGCGGCATCGCTTTCTCCCAAGGATCTCCAGCGCGCGACCCGAAATCTTGCGGTGCGCCTTGCGCACCACCCACGCGACACGCAAACAGTGAGCCGCGAAATTGAAGCGATGATGTCCACGACGATGGCCGGGGATTACCGGACATTGCTTGAAGCGGCGGCTTCCGCTCTGGAATAGCCCGTTGCAGCGATGCGATGGAACTCTCTGCAAGAATTCAAAAATCAATACCGTCGCTCGAAAGCGATTCGTTACTCGTCAGTGGCCGATGTGAGTATCTTGCTCTGCGCCTCGGGCAACGCTCCCCTGCGCCATCTGCTCGAGCGAATTGCGGGCGCGCCCCAGGCGGCTGTCAGCATCTTCGTAGCTCTGCTGCGCATGACGAAGATGTGTGCCGAGCTTGTCATAGACCTCAGCGAAGGTCTCAAACTGTTTCTTTAGTCCGGCCATTCCCGCAAGCAAATGTCGCGTGTTCTCTTCGATCTTTTGCCCCTGCAGGCTGATCGCCACCGCGCTGAGGCACGCGTAAAAAGTATTCGGCGAGACAGGGAACACGCGTTTCGCGCGGCAATATTCATCGAGTTGGCCGTACTTGGAATCCTGCGTCATCAGCAATTCGTAATACACGCCCTCGGAAGGGACAAACATCAGCGCATAGTCGAAGGTGTGCTCGTCCTGCAGAATGTATTTCTCCGCGATGGAATCGGCATGTTTGCGGACGGCCACGGAAAATTCGCGCCGCGCTGTCTCGCCCGTTTCCATCAGCCGGCGGTAGGCTTCCAGTGGGAATTTCGAATCCACCGAAAGAATGCGATCGCCGCTGCGCACGATCGCGTCCACGATTGCGCCGGTTGAATCGAAGCGATACTGCGTTTCGTAGGCGCTGCGCGGCAGGGCGTCTTGCAGCAGCTTTTCCAGCACAACTTCGCCAAGCATTCCGCGCGTCTTCGCTCCACCCAAAACGTTTTGCAACGTCTGCGTGGATTTGGACATCTCTTGCCCTGCCAGTTGCACTTCCGCCAGCTGCATGCTGATTTTACGAATCGCTTCGTTCGAGGATTGCAGCTGCTGCGCCATCGCAATTTGCGCGTCGCTGGCGAGCTTTCCCGATGATGCCACGCCACTCTGCAGCTCCTGGCGCACCTGTCCGAGTTGCGTCGTCACCGACTGCATCAAGTGATTGATTTGCGCGTTAACTGCTTGGCCTTGATTCGCCAGGGAGTTCTGCATCTCCTGGCGCACGGACGAGAGTTGCGCATCGGAACGCCTCGCCGCCGACCACACCACGCCCACAATCACCGCGACCGCGATCAGGCCACCGACTACCCATAGAACCGGACTCATCAATGGAATTCCTCACGCATGTGACGGTATTGCCGGGTACTTCCAGTTACTGTAGCGCGAACATGCGAGGGTGAGAAGGTGTTTCGGGAGAAGCGTCTGGCACAAAAAAGGAAGTTCGCGCGGACGCAGCGTGCGCGTGAACTCCACCAAAAACGTGCCGAGCAATCGCTAGAAGCTCAGCTTCAGCGCAAACTGGAACGTGCGCGGATCGTAGGCCGATGTTGGCTGTCCGGCCGCACAAGAAGTCGCCCCGGCGGTGGAATCGCAGACGGGATTGACGCCGCTCACGTTGAAACGATTCAACATGTTGAATCCATCCGCAATCACCTGGAGGTTCATTCGCTCTGTGACGGGGAATTGCTTGGCGATCCGTAAATCAATTTGGAAGAAACCGGGCTGATTGAAAGCGTTGCGGCCAAGGTCTCCTGTGCAGCCCGTCGGCGGCGTTGGAATCGCGGCGTTGGGCGGGATTGGCGATAAGTCGCTGCCCAAGCAAACCGTCGGAATGATGAATTCAGCATTGTGAATATAAGGCGAGACGGTCGGAGCAGGGAACCCTGCAGGAACCGCCGTACCGGCGGGTAGAGCCGAGGGCCGACCCGTGGAAGAGCCGAAATCCAGATTCGTGTCATAGCCCAGCAATACGTTGAAAGGCCGGCCGGAGGCCACTTCGATGACCGGCGATACGGTGATGTTCGCGAGGAATTTCTTCCAAAAGCCTGAATCACTCTGGCGAAAAGGCGTCTGATAAACCGCACTGGTGATCCAGCGATGCCGTTGATCGAAATCCGAATTTCCACGCTCGCCGTTCGGGTTGCTGTTGTCCTGCGGATTTAGAAGCGTCGACAGATCCGTTGAGTCGTCAATCGTGTGAGCGTACGTCCAGCCAGAAACCATTTCGAACCCGTGCGAAAACCGCTTCGTAACCGTCAAAGTAAATCCGTTGTAGAGAGAATTGCCGCTGGAAGTCTGCGGGTTCACATCGCTCCAAGGCACTTGCACGCCCGGGAAGCCTGTGGGAAATCCACCCAATTGTGCGAGCCCGAGAAGATTGGCGTAGCCGCCGACCAGCCCGGCAAACGATGGGTTGGGTCCCGAAGGACGAAAGAAGTTAAACGCCGCTGCGGTACCAATAGGGCCGACCGGCGATCCACAGCCAGGCGCGGAAGAACCGATCCCGAAGATGCCGGGAGCCTCGACGAGCACGCTTCCGGTGCCGGTGGCAACGCAGCCGGGTACGCCTCCGTTGGTGGGGACTTCTACGGTAAGCGGGTTTGTACCCGGGGTAATCAGTCCCGCGGCAATGGCATTCGCGGCGTTCGAGTTCAGGATGGCCGGATTCGTGACGTTGATGTTGATCGTGCGGTCGAGGTGAGTCCCATGCGTGTAATTGTAACCCACGCTCACTTTCCAGTCCTTGGTGATCTCGCGTTCGATCGAAAGGTTCGCTTGTTGTGCCAGTGCGTATTGGAAATTCTTGGTAATGGGGATGGTGTAAGGGATGCCCACCAGCGGATAACCCAGCGCGCCTGGCACCTCCGGATTGGGAACCGTAAGGTAATTTTGATTGATGAACAGGGAATTGGGCTGAAACTCGTTGAAGCGCTGCTGGTTGGGCTCGTAGCACATGTTGGGGGTTGCGGTGGAGCAGCCCATGTTCGGCACATTCAATATGCCCTGAAAAATCGAAGCCGCGTTTAGCGAGCCATCGGGCGTACCTCCCGGGAACTGCAAAAGTGAGGAACGCGCACCGTCTTCCGCAGTTGCGAGGAACGTCAGCGCCAGCGCGGGATTATCGTAAAAGAACCCGTAGCCGGCTCGGATTACCGTCTTGCCATCGCCCCACGGGTCCCAGGCGATTCCGATGCGCGGTGAGACGTTGTTGGAGTCAATCGGCAAACCTTCCTGCACACCAAACGCCTTTTCGGCGATCGCGTTTGCTGGCGTGGCGGCCGCGAATGTTGGCTGCCATCCGATGTCATAGCGCAACCCATAATTCAACGTGAGTCTCGAATTTATCTTCCAGCTATCCTGCGCAAAGACTCCCAGCAACTCGTTGTTAAAAGGGGTATTCGATGTTCCGATTCCCTGAAAGAAAATCGTGGGAGTGCCGAAACCATAGGCCTGCACGGGGGTCAAGCTGGGAGCGCCGTTCGCGATCGACACGCTGCCGAAATCATAGACGCCGCCGTAATTCAACGTGAAAGTCTGCGCGGCCGGCGATTTTAGTTGGATGAAATTGAAGTCAACGCCGAATTTGAGTGTATGCGTTCCTTTTGTCCACGTCAGGTCGTCGGTGATCTGGTATCGCTTTTCCAGGCGATCCTCGGTCGAGAATGGTTCTCTTCCGATATATGCAGCGCCGCCAATATTGACAGCCGGATCGGAGCCACCGGGGAGATCCGAGAAGCCGTAAAAAAGACTGCGGCGCGCAAACTGGAAGTGGACCTCATTGAACAAGTTGTTGCGGATAGCCGTAGTGTGCTGGGCGATGATGGCCCAGTCGTGCGTCTGCTGGCTGGAAGTGCGATTTCCCGAGTTTTGGCCGTAAGTCTGATTTTGCGCATTTACCTGAATGCCGTCAAGGCTGTCGGGCGAGACCATGGCACGAACAAAGGTGGTGTTCTGGGAGTTCCACACATGGTCGAGGCGAAGCGAATAGATGCTTCCTTTTTCAGACGTCGGAAAATTGCCGATCGTTGAAAGCAATCCGGTGAAGGATGCCGGCACGGGCGCGCTGGTGCTGGGAAATGTCGCGCCCGGGTAAATTGCTGTGTTCCCAAAGATGGCGGTGAACGAGCTCGCCGCTGCCGCACAAAGATACGGGATGCCGACCGCGGCGGGGACGCTTGCGACAAACGCTTGCTGGGTAGGCGTCACCAAATACGCGGGAAGCGGGCACGGTCCCGCAAGCGGAGGGAGAATATTGGAATTGATAAACCCGAAATTGTCCTGGCCGATCGCGGTGAATCCCGTCTCCTCGCGGCGCGTGAGTTCATAGCTGAAAAAGAAAAAAGTCTTGTCCTTCTGAATCGGGCCGCCGAGCGTCAGACCCGATTGTACGCGGGTGTAAGACTGCTTGACGGGAGTCGTGCCGCACTGAAATGTGGTGGGATCGCAGGACGCCGTAACAGAAAACGGATTTTGGGCTTGAATCGCACCATTGCGCAAGAATCCGAACGCGTTGCCATGAAATTCGTTGGAGCCTGACTTGGTGACGATATTGACCACTCCACCCATAGCCCGGCCGTATTCGGGCATGTAACTATTGGTGATTACCTGGAACTCCTGCACTCCTTCCTGAGAAACTGTGGCCCGCACGCCGTTCACGGAGCTGTCAATGGCGTCCGCACCGTCCACCGAAATTTCGTTCGAGCGGCCTCGCTGCCCGCCGACGTTTAACCCCGTGTTTGGCGCAGCGCCGATCGACGGCGTGTTATCGCGCGCCGCGCGCGAATCCAACAACGTGAAATTGATGTAGTTTCGTCCGTTGATCGGCAGATTATCAATTTGATTTTGCGTCACCGTCATGGATACGTCCGTCTTGGTCGTTTCGACAAGGTCCGGCGAGGCGGAAACACTCACAGACGCTGCCGTCGTCTTCAATTGCAATTGCGGGTTGAATTCCGCGGCTTGCCCGAGCGTCAAGGTAAAGGAGGTATCGATTAAAGTTGCGAAGCCCGTTGCTTCGACTGTGAGCGAATAGATTCCTGGAGGCACTCCCACAAATTCGTATCTCCCGTTCGCGTCGCTGGCAGCGACCCGCGAGACGCCTTTCCCCGGGTTTTGTAATGTTAGTTTGGCGTCCTTCACTGCCAGGTTCTGCGGGTCCAGCACGGTGCCGGACAAATTCACCGTGTTCACCTGCGCCGCACTCCGCGGCGACGCAGCCAGAATCATCACGCAGACCAGCAACACGGAAATGACCAGCTTACGCACACCCATCGGAACACCCTCCGTTCGAAATTCCACGTTGAATTGCGGACCGCCTGCCCGCACTAATGTGCCATCGCGTGACGGCAAGGCGGATTTCGCTCCGGACCCCGCGGAGCGCCTGATGAGCGACTTCTACGCCCGCGCGTAACTCTTTGCAATCGAATTCTCTAATGTGTTGGATGGGACTTGTTCAAGCGATTAGCAGCCTGTGCAAAGTACAGCAAAGGAGCTGGAACTAGCGAGGGTTTTGAACGATTGCACCGGATGAACGGGCAGCTAATCGCGAGTCGGTGACCCCGTCAATTGCACGAGGTTGTCGGTTGCAGAAATCGGAGGAATCGGGCCGGATTCCAAGGATTGCGGAGCGCGCCAGAAGTCCATCGTTGAAATTTGGTGAACGCACGACACAGTGCAGCGCGGGGCGCAGCCCTTCTTGGTCAAGAACTCGCGCTGGCGCTGTTCTGCCGTATATTCCGCGAGCGGTACGCCTGGGTATCCGCGCTGCTGCGAACAGTAATGCACCAGACCGTCTTCGCAGATATAGAGATAGCGCGATCCAGCGCGGCAGCGCCAATTGTTCTCGCGTCCCCGCGCGATGTTGTGCTGGAACTGATTGATGCGCGTGAATGACTGCTTGCCGAGCGACATGATTTCTTCGAAGATTTCCTGCTCGCGAGTTCCAAGCGGCTGGAGCTGGCCGTTGTGGTCGTGCAGAATTCCCACGGTTGAGGTAAATCCCAGCTCGATGGCCCTGCGCGCTACAGTCAATGCGTCCTCAGAATTTGCGACTCCGCCGCCCAGCACCGAGTTAATGTTCACTTGAAATTCGGCGTGTTCGGCGAGCAGCTTCAATTTTTGATCCAGGACTTTCAGGCTCTTCTTCGATACTTCGTCCGGAGTAACGTTATCGATGCTGATCTGAAGATATTCCAGCCCGGCGCGATTCAACGCCTTGATCCGGTCGGCAACCAGCAAATAGCCGTTAGTAATCAGCCCGGCCATGATGCCGTTCTTGCGGATACGCGCGACAATCGCGTCCAGATCCGGATGCAGTAATGGCTCGCCGCCGCTGATGGTAACAATGGACGTGCCCATCGCGCCCAACCGATCAATCCTGCGGAACATCTCCTCGGTAGGCACCGGCTTCGAAAAATCGTCAAATTCGTTGCAATACGTGCAAGCCAAGTTGCAACGCCGGATCGGAATGATATGCACCAGCAAGGGATGACGCGTCGAGACGAGCCCCCTCGCGATCATGCGGAATTCGCGCAGTTTGCGATGCGCCGCCAGGACCTTACGCCGGATTTTAGTGTTGATCGCCAAGGTGTCGAGATACCGGACGATCCCCCGGGAACGTCCGATTCATCAATTATTATGCCACATCCGCCACGCCGCTCGCCGCGACCTCACGCTGGTGAGCACAAAGTCCAACCTCAGTCCGACCACTCCTTCGGCGTGCGATCCCAGCGATGCGTTTTCAATTTTTGCAGCAACCCCGCATCGATTGGCGCGGCATCGCTGAAGGCGATGTTTTCTTTGACGTGCTGCAATTTGCGCATGCCGATGATCGTCGTGCTGACGTCGGGATTCGAAAGGATGAAGCGCAGCGACATTTCCGGCAAGGTCATTCCAGGCGGTACCAGTTTCTTCAATTCGTCCACCCGCGCCAACGTCTTTGCGAGGTTCGCCGGGCCAAAATACTTTGCGCGCCAGTCGTTCGGCGGAAACTTTGTCTCCGCCGTCATTTTTCCGCCGAGGCTTCCTTCATCCAGCGGCACGCGCGCAATCACGCCGATATTCAACTCCCTGCAGACGGGAAACAGCTTGTCCTTGGGCGCTTGATCGAAAATGTTGTAGATCACCTGTACGGCATCCACTAATCCAGTGTGCAGGGCCGCGATGCCATTCTCCGGCTGCCAGCGATTCAGGCTGAGTCCAAAGAAACGCACAATTCCGTCGTGCTTAAGCCGCTCAACGGTTTCCCGGAATTCGCTCTCCTGCGCCCAGCTATCGTCCCATACATGGAATTGCAGCAGATCAATCGAATCGGTGCCGAGCTTCTGTCGGATTTTGTTCGCGTAGGCGAAGACATGCTCCGACGGAAAAACATCGCGATATTTGTACTCGGCTTTCGCCGGCCACTGCCCGTTCATGGGAGGAATTTTCGACGCGGCATAGAGCCGCTTCCCGGGATTCTTCGCCAAAATCTGGCCGAGCAACCCATCGCTTTTCCCGTCGCCGTACGCCCAAGCCGTATCGAAGAAATTGCACCCTAGATCAACGCCCTCTTGCAGCGCGTGCAGCGATTCCGCGTCCTCGGAACCGCTCCAGCCGCTCATCCCCCAAAGTCCGTGCGCGATGTCGCTCACTTCGAATCCAGTTCGTCCCAGCTTGCGATATTTCATTGGACCTCTATCTCCCTCGTTGCTTGGCGCGTGCGGCGGCCTCTGAGGATATCAAACCTGCGCCAAACAATGCCGTGCGATGAACACAATTACTGGCTTCGCTGTATTGTCCCAAGTTCGTGCGCGGCGCTAGCCTGATCTTGGCGATATTGAACTGGCTTGATCGGTCCCGTATTTTCGCCATGTCTTTTTTGCTGGAGAGTGTGATGACAATACGAAAAATGGTCGTGCTCGGCGCTTACAAGAATCGCGCCGCCGCGGATCACGCGGTAAATGAACTGGCCTCCGCCGGCTTTGAAACCGCTGAGATTTCGATCCTCTTGCCCGACGAGCGCGGCGCGGCCACGATTGAAAACGCAAAAGACCGCGAGCCGAAAGACATTCCTGACAAAGTGACCGAACTAAGCTTCAAGGAAACCAAAGACATCAGCTCCGGCAGGTCCGAGGATGTCGCCGCGAAAAACACCAAAATCCCGCAGGGCGCTGGGACAGGAGCCGGAATCGGCGCAGCGCTCGGCGGCACGCTTGGGTTATTCGCGGCGCTCACGGGTCTCGTGGTTCCTGGGATCGGCCCATTGCTGATCGCCGGCCCACTGTTTGGTGCGTTCGCGGGTGCCACTGCGGGAGGCGCGGTCGGCGTGCTCGTCGGTCTGGGCATCCCAGAGGATGAAGCGAAGCTGTATGAAGAACGCCTAAAGAAGGGCGGGGTGCTGGTATCGGTGCACACCGAAATCGAAGCCAAGACCAACCAAGCCAGGACAATTCTGAAAAACACGGGAGCCACAGACGTCGCGGCCACGCAGGAAGCCACTCGCGAACCAAGTGCGACGAAAGGGATCCCAAGAGCGGCGGGACGATGAGCTACCTCGAATTGGTCGTTGTTGCAGGTTACCCTAAGGCTTTGCTGAATCCTGGAATGATTCCGGCGGATCCAGAGAGCACTGTTTCCAGAATGCGGCCTCCGGCAAATCCCCGCCCACCAATTGCTTCAAGCTCGATAGCGTGGCGGCGATTTGTCCTCCGTCTGCAGAATCAAAAACTATAACCACGCCATAAACCGCCGGTGTCGCGGAATTCACCTCCGTATAGGCATTCACCAGCAGTGTTTTTGCAAACGCTAGCTTTTGCGCTGGCGTCGTGCTGGCAGTCGGCGACGCCGGCTCTACCCAGATTACCTTTACCGTTTTGCCTACGAGCGGCTCCCATTTGCCCCCGAAACTGTTCGTTTCTTGCCGGCTCACTTTGAAAAGCTCGCCGCCAGCAGGCGCCACATCGGCGGAGTTGGGCTCGGTTTGCGCATGCTCGGCAAGCATTTCCAAATGGGTGCGGCGAATCCATCCGCGCGAAGCTCCTGATATTTGCACGTGCACCCATCCGCCTTCGGCCTCGATAATCTGAAATTCGTCCTCCGCGCTGGCCGTCAGCAGCACCGCTGAATTCTCCGAAGCTTTGGAATAGATCGGTGCGCCGCCCTTCTTCACTGCCGCGAGATCGGTGGGCCGCACTTGATTGTGCAGCACCTCCTCCAGCGCCTTGATCTCGGAGCTCAGGTCCTGCACTTGCTTTTCGTCGGCTGCGCGCCGCGCCTTCATTGATGCAATGCTCTCGCCGGCCGGCGCAGCCGGCGCAAAAGTGGACGGCGGAGGTCGCAATGGCACCAGCGGACCGCTCGGCGCGCCCTTGCGGGAGGAAGATTCGCCTTCGATCGAATCCGGCGAAGCCGCGGGGTCTGTGCTGATCTGCGGACGCAGCCCGCCGCTGGAGGCGTTTCGAGGCGTGGACGTTCCCGGGGGCGCGCTCGGACTGACTGTGGAATTCGGTCCCAAGGTTTCGGCGAGCTGGTCCAAGAGATCGTTCTCAACGTGACCGTTCGATACGAGCACTCGATATCCAGAACGCGCGGGCAAGGGGTCTTTGTACCACGCGGTAATCTTGGCGGTCGCTTGCACCACCGCGCCGCCAGCCGGAGTGGCGCTGACCTGAAACGTGCATTCGTAGAATCCGCGTTCGTAGCGATCGGTCGGCTGTTCTCCCGGCTCGACGAACCCCTCCAAAGTCGGCAAGCGGCCACTGGACGCCTCGCGCAGTTCGTCCACGGCTCGCTGCACGTCGGATACATTTTTGGAGAAAGTCCGCTGGTATAACGTCTGGGCGAGGGCAGACCTGCCCAGGAGCGCGACGAGAAAGAGCACTGCCCAAAAACGAGAAGCTGGCCCCAGGAGAATTTTCACGGTATCGGTTCCACCTGATCTCGGCGGAGCCATCCGCGATGGCCGTCCGTGGTCTCTATGCCGTACCAATACGGCGTGATAATTTCTACCAGAACATCCGAATTCGCCGGCACGGATATCAGCGTCGCCGCACGCTGAAAGGGGGCTGATTTCAGGTCGGCTTTGTCAATGACGCGCACTTCAGCGTCATGCTCCAGCTCATGCGCCCGCAGCTGCAAGCCATTCACGGAAGAATCGGCATCCTGCAGTTTTGCCGCTTCGGCCGCTCGTTCTTTGGCATCGGCTTGTGCATCGCGAAGTTGTTGTTGCCGAGCCTGCGTCTCAGCGGTTTCCCGCTCTTCTCGTTGAATACGCACGATCTGCCCTTGAATCTCCGCGAATTCGCTCGTTTCGACCGTTGTATCTGAATCGTGCACTTTTTTCGAGCCGTCTTCCACGAAGACCGCGTCGATCTGCAAGTGGGTTCGATTTGGCGCCACGCCCAGCACGATGTAGCGCACGGTGATCGTTCCGATATCCGTACTGTTCTTGAAGTGCCGTGGAGACAGTGCGCCACGCCGTATCTTGTAGTAGGCCTTACCGGGGCCGTTCCACGGACCGTAATACGCTGAAGCGGTTGCCGGTTCCGCGTCCGTCAACTCATCCTCGCGGGCGTATACCTGCGTCCCGTGAATGATTTCGTCCTGGATGATGTATTGCACCGCTTTGGTCACATCCGCTTCCGAGGATTTCAAATCGATCGCGAAGCCTTCCGGCAGGTCGGATTTCTTGTCGTGCTGCGAACGCGTTCCAGACGCCGCTGCGGCGGCGCCGGCTCCCGCAATCAGGAGGGCTATCGAACAAACTAGGAAGTGAGCCCAAGGAACGAGACGGCTGTATTTCGAAGGATTGGGAGAGTCGCTAATACTCGCCGCAGGATTCACAAGCAGCGTCGCTGCGCGGTTACCGCACCCAAACATCTACTTCCTCGCTTCCATTTTTCATTTGAGCCAATCTAGTCGTACGCCCGGGTAACTCGCCTGTCAATTTCAAAAAAATGAGGCCGCAAAGGCACCCGCAGACGTGTAAGCACCCCTTGGTGAAGATGCCCCAAAACCCTCCCAAAAAACAATTGTAAAGATTTGTTAATTTTTGTCTTGCATTCTGTTTTGGCTAGAGGTATTTTCCGTGCGTTTGGGGTGTGCGGTTACGGGAAGTCCTTGTTCAAAGGATGGCCCGAGTCCTTGGAATGTTCGAACGTCAACGCCAACTCGTTATCGGTTCTGCCATCTGGCCTTCTGCGAGAGTCGCTCCTTCCTTTATTCAGAACCCGATTGCGAGTCACGGATCAGTCATTCCCACCACCTGGAACAGGAGGGTGTATGTCTAGAAAGTTTCTACAGGGTGCGAATCCGATGAAGTGGTCACGGTCCAGCACTCTTTTTGCATTTGCATTCCTTGTTGTGGCGATGCTTTTCTGTGACGTCCAGGCAGCGCGCGCCCTGCCTAGCAGCAAAGTAATGGCGATTCCCGCGTTCGCGCGCAAGTACGGCCTGCCCTGTTCGGCCTGTCACACCGCTTGGCCGGAACTGAACAACTTCGGCCAAACCTTCCGCGACAACGGCTACCAATTGATGAACGACCGCGATTCACCAATCTGGCAAAACCCCTCGTACTTTCCGATCGCCTTCCGCATCACGCCAAACTGGCACCGTGAAAGCACTGACCATCAGGTCATCGATCTGGTTCCGGGCAGCGGCGCTCTGGACGGGGTTGGCAAGGTTACCCAGGCCGGATTTGACCTTTCCGGCATGGACCTGTGGTCGGGTGGCACTCTCTATAAGAACATCTCGTTCATCTTGCTGCCTTCTTCGGACGCGACCGCGACTTGGCACTTCGAAAGTGCCTTCGTGCGCTTCGATAACATAAAGGGCAGTTCATGGTTCAATTTTAAATTCGGCAAATTCGAACTCGACAATCTGATTTCCGAGAAGCGGTTTCTCTTCCTATCGGGCAATGGCGGTCTGTACCAGATTTATCATTTCAACGTGCCGGGCGGCACCAATGATTTCGGTTATGGCGACAATCAAATCGGCATCGAGTTGATGGGTCATTCCAAGAACAGCTACACCCGTTACTCGGTTGCGATGATGAGCAGCAATGAGGGAGGGGTGGGTCTCACGAATTCGGTGGGTCCCGGTGGCACCCCGTCGAACCGCGGCTACGACGTCAATCTGGCCTTTAGTCAAGCGTTTAACACGCCTGGTTTTAGTGAAAGCGGCTTCGGTTTGCAGCGCGTTGGAGCATTCGCATATATCGGCCAACGTCCCACGTATTATCAAACTGCCGGCGGCGCTCCCCTCGTCGGTTTGGGTAACGAGCCGTTTTATCGGGTCGGCTTCGCTGGGGACCTTTCCTACAAGAACCTTGAGTTCTTGCCGTTATTTATGTACGGACACGATAACGCATATCTGGGCACGTCAACTCCATCTAACTCATCGGGTGGGTTGCCGGCCGGTGCCCAGGCTCCCACTTTCCATGGTGGCTTCCTGGAGGCGCACTACTACTTCAATCCAGAGAATGTAGTGCTTTTCCGCTTCGAGAAGATCAATGTGGGCAGCCAAGCGTTCGCTGGAACACCTGGCAATTATGGCAACGTGACCGCTTACTCCGCTGGGTACCGTTGGTATCCCATCATGCTTAGCCGCGCAGGTCTCGCTTTCGACGCCGAATACTCGATAACTAAGTCGATCGGCATCGTGCCAGAGAGCGGCGATGGAACGGGTGGGCCGCCACTGCTTCCGACAGATGGCGTGTGGAGCAGCAGCGTTTTCCTCGGATTTGACTTCGACTTCTAAGGGAGAGACCAGCGATGACACTAACCAAATACGCAGTGGCATTGGCTCTGGGCTCGATGGCCCTCCTGACGATCGGTGCTTCGAGCTTGATCGCTCAGTCAACGCACGTTGTTCCACCCGACCCGTGGCTCGGTACGCCTGACATTGCAAGCATGCAGAGCCACGTGGATGGCGTTACGGGAAATGCCGAAGATGGCAGGAAGCTCTACCAGCGCTTCTGTATCGGCTGTCACGGCAAGTATGGCAACGGCGAAGGGGAGAACGCGCAATGGATTGACCCAAAGCCGCGCGATTTCACCGAAGCCACGTTTAAGTGCCGCTCGACTCCGACTGGCACGTTGCCCACGGATGAGGATTTGTTCAACGCCATCACGCGCGGCTTTGTGACCACCAATATGCCGTCGTGGCGGCCGCTCTCTCCGTACCAACGGGCCGACCTGGTGGCTTTCGTCAAGACTTGGTCGCCGCGCTGGGTGAAGGAAAAGCCCGGAACGCCGCTCAACATCCCCCCGGAAACGCCGATAACGATCGATAGCATCTTGCGTGGACGAGCCATGTTCCAGAAATTGGAATGCTGGAAGTGCCACGGCCCAGATGGGCACGGCGACGGACCTTCGGCATCAACCCTGACCGACGACAAGGGCAATCCGATCAAGCCGTACAATTTCTCGGCGGGGGAGCGATTCATGTGCGGCGACACCAACCGCGACTTGTACCGGATTTTCATGACCGGACTGGACGGTTCACCGATGCCTTCGTTCGCCGACGTCGTAAAGCCTGACGAAGCGTGGGATCTAGTTCACTTCTTGCGCACCTTGATGCCGCTCCACACGCAGGAAGCGAATCTCTGGCACGCTTATCTAACCACGCACGGCAAAGACATCAAACCCATCGGGCCTGACTCTGCCGCCGGGGCACAGTGATTCTATAAGAGAAGGAGGGACTCATCCGATGCGACTGAAGTATTTTGTAGCGTTGGCAATCGTACTAATGGTGAGCGCCGCGATGGTGGTTTTTGCTCAACCACCCGCGGGTTCGGGCTCCATCACCGGCAAGGTCACTTATACCGGTACACCGATGAAGATGAAGCCGATTGATATGTCCAAAGAACCCTCATGCGCGAAGCAGCACGCCAGTCCGGTCTTGACCCAGAACGTCACCACCGGACCGGGGAATTCACTCGAATGGGTGATTGTGTATATTTCCGCAGGCGACCAGGGTTCCGGTGCTCCATCCCAAGCGGTTCGCTATGACCAGCGGGGGTGCGAATACATTCCGCACATCCTGCCGATGGAAGCCGATCAGCAACTCATGATTTACAATGACGACCAGACTTCGCACAACATTCACCCGCTAGCGAAAATCAATCAAGAGTGGAACAAGTCGCAGCCTCCAGGTTCTCCTCCGATTGATACCAAGTGGGACAAGCCTGAATTCATCCCTGTAAAGTGCAATATTCATCCTTGGATGCATGGCTATTTTGTGGTGTTGAAAACCCCCCACTACGCCACTACCACTAGCGACGGGTCCTACGAAATCAAGGGTCTGGCTCCCGGCAAGTATACGGTGACGGCTTGGCAAGAACAGTACGGAACAAAAACTCAGGAAGTCACGGTCAGTGGCAGCGAGGCGAAGGCTGCGAACTTCGTCTTTACCGCAACACCTTACTAGGCGTATAGGTTTCAGCGACAGATTGGCAGCCGCGTCATTCTCCTGGGCGGGCCGCGGCTGCCAAGATTTTCCCTGCTTGTTGTAGATTCTCGACGAGGCGATCACACATGGGCAAATTGTTCGCGGTTGTCGTCACAGTGATCACGATCATTTCCGTCGCTTTTTTCGTGATGCACACCTGGTGGCTGCCCGTCGATATCTCTACGACCGGCATCGCCATTGACCATCAGATCGACGAGACGATGATTGAGACGGGGCTGCTGTTTCTAGGCGGCCAGTTGCTTCTCGGACTGTTTGTTTGGCAGGCCAGCAACAAGAATCCTGCCCGAAAAATGAAGATATTTCCCGGCGGTTCGACTCCGTTGGTCGCAGCCGCGATCATCGTAGTCGGCATCGAAGTTTTAGCGCTCACCTTTTTGGGTTCCAAGGCCTGGGCTGCGATTAACATCGCGCCTCCCGCCGCTGACTCGCTGCACATTGACGTGCAGGCCGAACAATTCGCGTTTTGGTTCCGCTATGCGGGTCCGGACGGCAAGTTCGGCGGACTGCACCCCGAGTTGATAGACGAAGCCGACGGAAATTATTTTGGCCTCGATCCCAAGACCGACGTGGCAGCACGCGATGACGTCGTGGTCGGGTCCCTCGTCATCCCGGTGAACCATCCAATATTTCTGACGTTACATTCCAAGGACGTGGGACATTCTTTCTACGTACCGGTCCTCCGCATTCAGCAAGACTTTGTCCCCGGATTGGACATTCCAGTGCACTTTACGGCCACGCAAGTCGGCAAATACGAAATCGTTTGTACCCAACTATGCGGCTTGGGCCACTACAACATGAGGGCCTACCTGGAAGTGATGTCTGAAGCAGATTACGAGCAGTGGCTGAAGACCCAGGAAGGGCAGTAACCGGGCCATCTTACTTTTTCGGGTGCGAGAGGTTAACTTGCTTTCTTCGAGGCTAAACCATGCATGAAACTTCTGCACAACATGCTGTGCATCAGCACGCGCCGCCGACCAGCTTTATCCGCAAGCACATCTTCAGCCTCGATCACAAAGTGATCGGAAAGCAGTACTACGGGCTGGCGCTCGCCGCGGTGTTTATAGGGATGGTGCTCTCCTGGCTGATGCGCATTCACCTGGGCTGGCCCGCCTGGCCGATCCCGTTCCTCGATAAACTCTCCGCTGTCGGCGCTCCGGGCGGCGTGATGACGCCCGAATACTACCTGTCGTTGATGACGATGCACGGCACCATCATGGTGTTTTTCGTGCTCACCAACGCGCCGTTCGCCGCCTTCGGAAATTATTTCCTGCCGATTCAAATCGGCGCGGAGGACATGGCGTTCCCCCGCTTTAACATGATGTCCTTCTGGACCACCTTCACGGCGTTTCTGGTGATGATCGCCTCCTTCTTCATCACGGATGGACCACCGATCGCCGGATGGACGTCCTATGCTCCTCTTAGCGCGGTAGGCGGCGACGCCGGCCCAGGGCTGGCGGTAGGTCAGACGCTCTGGGCCGTTTCGATCGCCATCTTCTGCATCGGCTCGCTGCTAGGCGCGTTGAATTTCATCGCCACCACTCTCGACTTGCGCACCAAGGGCATGTCGCTCGCGCGTATGCCGCTAAGTTCGTGGGCATGGTTTGTAACCTCCGTAATCGCGCTGCTGGCCTTTGCGGTTCTTCTGCCCGCGTGCATCCTCCTAATCCTCGATCGCACCGCGGGAACGAGTTTCTTCATCCCGGCGGGCTTGGTAGTGAGCGATAGGTTGCAGCCGCACGCCGGTGGCTCGGTATTGTTGTGGCAGCACCTGTTCTGGTTCTTCGGCCATCCCGAGGTCTACATCGCGATCCTGCCGTCCATCGGGATTGTGTCGCACATTTTGCCGGTTTTTGCTCGCAAGCCGCTCCTCGGACCGCGCGCTTCGATTGGCTGCATGATCGCCATTGGCTTCCTCAGCTACATGGTTTGGGGCCACCACATGTTCGTCAGCGGTATGAATCCCTTTTCGGCGAACCTGTTCTCAGTGCCCACGTTGATCATCACGATCCCGGCGACCATCTTGACGCTGTTGCTGATAGGCACCGTGTACGGCGCGAAGATGCGATTCACCACGCCCGCGCTTTTCTGCATCGGTTTCGTTTCAGTGTTCATCAGCGGCGGCATCAGCGGCTTCTTCCTGGCGCAGCCTTCGATTGATATCTATCTGCACGCCACTTACTTCGTAGTCGCGCACTTCCACTTCGTGATGGCGGTGGCCTCGCTATTCGGCGTGTTTGCCGGAACCTATTTCTGGTTCCCCAAAATGTTTGGTCGCATGATGAACGACGGCCTCGGGAAATTGCACTTCTGGCTTACGTTCATCGGCGTCTACTGCATTTTCATGCCGATGCACTATCTGGGCCTCGCGGGTAATGTGCGCCGCTACGCGGCGTTCACTGACGACTACCTGGTTCCGCTGATTCCCGTGCACAAATTTATCACTGTCGCAGCCCTCTTGACCGGCGGCGCTCAACTAATCTTTTTCTTTAACTTGATTTGGAGCCGCTTCAAAGGCCCGATCGCGTCGGACAATCCGTGGGAAGCCACTTCCCTCGAGTGGTCCACCACTTCGCCCCCGCCGTTCGATAACTTCGGTGGACGGCACATGGTCGTATACAACGGCCCCAACGAATACGGCGTCGAGGGCGCTGCGCAGGATTACGTGATGCAGACTTCACCCGAAAAAGTAGTGACTCGTTAAGCGCCAAAAAGGGGCGGCGCAATCTTTGGGAACTTCGACAATTCCATCGCATGCAGAGGCGGCGCTGAATGCGGCGCCAGATCGCCGGTTGGACTCTCATTCCGCTGCCGGAGTGAGAGTTGGCGTCCGAGCTCAGAAGTCTGAAACGGGTATGTGGGTGGCCGTTTCGGCCATCTCCATGTCCTTCGCAGCCTTTACCAGCGCGATGATCGTCCGCCAGGATGCTTCGAGCGACTGGCAGCACTTTCAACTGCCCCACATTCTTTACCTCAATACGCTGCTCCTGCTAGCCAGTAGCGTCACGCTGGAATTAACCCGCCAGCGCATAGCTGCCATCCCAGACGCGCAGCGCAGCGCATCTGGCTCGACAAAAGCATTGCTCGCCAGTGGGATCTATTGGATGTACGTCACCGCTGGGTTGGGATTTGCCTTTCTGCTGGGGCAGATTCTTGCCTGGCGCAATCTGGCAGCGCAGGGCCTGTTCCTCGCCACCAATCCGAGTTCATCATTCTTCTATGTGTTTACAGCGTTGCATGGAGTTCACTTGCTAGGCGGCATTGGCGGGCTCATTTACGTGCTACGTAGGCTCGTGCGAACCGCAGGCTCCGCCGAAAACAGCGGCTTGGCAGCCTTCTCCATTTACTGGCATTTCATGGACATTCTCTGGGTCTACCTGCTGTTGCTACTCGCGATTCGCATGTAATGTTTTTTCAGGAGGGGCCGTGAGCGAAGCGGAAATCACCATGGGTTCGGGGCACGCGGATACGATGGAGGCGTCCCCTTACGGCATGCAGTCAAAAAAGTTCACGATGTGGCTCTTCATCGCGTCGGACGCGGTGACCTTTGGCGCGCTACTTTTTGGCTATTCCTATCTGCGCACCGGAACTCCGACCTGGCCGACTCCTTTTGAAGCAGGGAGCATCGTCAACGGCGTCATCATGACGTTCGTGCTCTTGTCCAGCAGCCTCACGATGCTGGCCGCAGTGATGGCGGCCAGGCAAGGCCGCAAATCCAGCTGCATGCAATGGCTCGGTGCCACCATCGTCTTGGGAATCATTTTCGCAACCCTCCACCTTCGCGAGTGGTTTCACATGTTCCATGAAGGTTGGAGCCTCTCACATAATCCGATGGGCGGCACGGCGATGTTCGGCGCCACCTTCTTCAGCATTACGGGCCTGCATCTGATGCACGTAATTTCAGGAGTCATCGCGCTGATCGTGATCGCGATCGGGTACAACACCGATTGGTTGGACGCAGCGCACGTGGAAACAACCGGACTGTACTGGCACTTCGTGGATTTAGTGTGGATGTTCGTTTTTCCCTTGCTCTATTTGATGAACGTGGGCCGCTGAAAAAAGCATCTGACCGCAGGACGGGAGGCGAGGCTCGTATGGAAGCGAAACATGAACCCACTATGGCCGGTTACGTCGGCATCTGGATCGGGCTGCTCTGCATCGTCGGCATTGAAGTCTTTCTGACGCTGATGAAGTTGCCGTCGCATGAACTGCTCGCGTCACTGCTGGTATTGGCTTTCATTGAATCTGCGATCGGGCTTCTTTATTTCATGCATATGAAGTACGAGCGCCACATATTGCTGTGGAGCCTGGTGCCGGCTGTGGTCTTTGTGCTGTTCATGATGAATCACATCTGGCCCGATGCGTTTCGCATGATTAGCCTGAAGGTTCCCATTCAATAGGGACCGGTGATCGTAATTCGCCTGACATCTATTCTTGAGTCGCAGACTCGAATGGGCTACGCTGGAAGGGGACATAGTGAGCGTGAGTGAATTGAGGCGCGGGGCGATTAAGAGCCTAAAGTTTGCGGTTGCTTGTGCGGCGGCCGCCCTCAGCCCTGCAGTTCTGTACGCTCAGGGTTGTGCGATGTGCTATCAAAGCGCGGCCGCCTCCGGACCGCGCACGATCCACGCCTTGAAAGCCGGCATCTTGATCCTGATGTTTCCGCCCCTTTTGATCACTGCAGGTATTGTCTACTTGGCTTACAGTCGACGCGAAAAATTCAACGACAATTACTGACGATTTCTTCCTCTTTTGGACTGCCGCTGCAAAATTGGCATGAGCGGCGCGTTTCACGCGCGAATTGATTCATGCTTTTTTTCTCAATTTGCGGCACTCCGACACCTCCTACACCGAATAGTGTAGCTTGCTGAAGCTGATGCTTTTGCAACATCTTGCACATAAGTAGTAGTCGAGTGTCGGTCCGTTGCCTCCCGCATTGTGCGAAGCCCTTTGTTTACTTGCGCCAGCCACATGGCTCGAAAAATGCACTCTAGAGCGGCGTGGTGGTGTCCTGAAAAACGGGGTACTAGGAGATACGGTATTGCGTTCTCTAATGGACACACGTCAAACTTTGAATGATTGCGTAACGCTGTTCAAGCTATGATGCACAACGAAGAAAAGCATTTAGCGTTCATTTCAGCACTCGCAAATACGAGTTTTCGCGAGTCCAGGCGCCGCTCGCTTCAAATTAGCGTGCGTGCTCGCTAAATTCTGAAAGCGTAAAAGAAGCGAAGCCGCTGCAAATATTTTTCTGAAATGCGGCGCAGCCCGAAACTATTCGTGGGGTTGTTGTGTTATGATTTTTGGGCTGACCTACCCAGCCAGGTTAATCGGCCCAGACCCCGCTGTTGCGATTTTCGGCGCGTGATGCCGAGCGAACAGAAATAAGTAAAAGAGGGAGAACACCGGTGGCTAGGATTAACGCATTTAAACTGGGATTAGCGATTTTTCTCTTCGCCGTTCCTCCGATCGCATTCGCGCAGGCGCAGCCGCCTTCAGACGGAGCGAACCCTCCTGCGCAATCGTCCACGCGATTCAACGCGACGGACGAGCATGAAGCCAATCCCGATCGCCCCGCGCTGCAGCAACGTTATCCGCGCTATCAGATTCAACGCGAAGACGTGCTGAGCATCTCTTTTCCGCTCTCTCCGGAATTCGATCAGACAGTTACGGTGCAACCGGATGGCTACGTGAGTTTGTACGGCGCGCCCAGCTTGCACATTCAGGGCATGACGGTCCCGGAGGTTGTCGAAGCGCTCAAGAAGGCTTACTCCAGCACGCTGCACGACCCCATCGTGGACGTGGACCTTCAGGATTTCCAGCGGCCGTATTTCACGGTTTCCGGCCAAGTCGGCAAGCCCGGCCAGTACGATCTTCGGCACGACACTACGGTTGCTGAAGCCATCGGAATTGCCGGCGGATTCGCTCCTACAGCAAAGACGCAGATATTTCTTTTCCATCGCGTTTCCACGGGCTGGTTTGAAGTCAAGAAACTAAGCATGAACGATATTCTGAACGGAAAGAACGCTAACGAAGATGCTCTGTTGGGTCCTGGCGACATGATTTTCGTGCCGGAGAAATTCATCGCGAAGTTCCGAAAATATGTTCCGTACTACGTAGGCACCAGCGTAAGCCCAACCTGGTTTCCGTGAGACTACCATAAAGGTGAAGGTCAATGAAAAAAGAGAATCTTAAGCGAGTTCCCGTAGACGAAGGAATGCCGAAACTGACCTTGCGCGACGTCTTGACGCCGCTATTCCGTCACCAACGGTTGGTGCTCTTCACCTTCTGCGGCGTCGCCCTGCTCGGAATTCTCGTCGCTTGGGGCTGGGCCGCGCGGTATCACCTGGCGGAGATGCAGGTGGTGGTCGAGCAAGACCGCTCTGACCCGGCGGTAACGGCTGGACAAAATGCGGCTGTGATGAGCAACAAGCCCGTGACCACCGATCAAATCACGTCCGAAATCGCTCTGCTGCAAGGTCAGGACATGTTGCGATCCGTCGCAGGTACCTGCGGCCTCGACGACTTTTGGTTCCCGACAGATGTATTCCTGCCGCGCGATCCTGCGAAGCGCAAGGCCATCAAGCTGGAAAAGGCAGCTACGAGTTTGGGAAGGAGCTTGGTTGTCGAGCAGGAAAAGACTTCGGATGTCATCAACGTAAAGTATGGGAAGACCGGAGACCCGGCTGTGCCGGCCTGCGTGTTGCAGACCCTCAGCAAGCTCTATTTGCAAAAGCACCTGGAATTGCGCCGACCGGCCGGCTCCAGTGAGTTCTTTACGCAACAGACCGAAGACGCCAAGCGCGCGCTGGATGCGGCGGAAAACCGCGTGGCAAATTTCAGCCGCGACCAGGGAGTCGCCGCTCCCGACGTTCTGCGCACCTACATGGCGCAGCAAGTTGCGAATTCCGAGTTCTCCCTCTCGACCGCGCAGCAGACGATTGCCGCCGACCAGCAAAGAATCAAGGAAGTAGAAGGCCAACTGGCCAAGACGCCGGCGAGAATGCCGACAGAAGAGACCACAAATTCAGCGAACCTTCTGTTGCAGCAACTGCAATCTACTTTGCTGGCCGCTCAGGAAAAGCGCGCGCAATTGGTGCTGAAATATGATCCCAGCTATCCTTTGGTAAAAGAAGCGGATCAGGAAATTGCCGATACGCAAGCCACCATCGCCAAAGCCGAAGATCAGAAGTACGTTAACCAAACCACCGACACCGATCCCACTTACCAATTTTTGCGTCAAGATCTGGCCAAGACCCAGGCGGATCTTGCTTCGCAGCGGGCGACCGTGGTCGCTCTGAATGGCAACATCCATACGATGCGTCTGGAAATGGTGGATTTGGACAAGAAAGCGGTGGCGCAGGCTGCGCTCATTCGCGAAGCGAAGGCGGATGAAAGCAACTACTTGGTCTATCTGAACAAGCGCGACGAGGAACGCCAATCGGACGCGTTGGACAAGGACAGAATCGCGGATATCGCGATCGCTGTCCCGCCGACGATCCCAATAATTCCCGCGCACGGTCCGTTCCTGGTCATGTTCATCGGATTCGTGCTTGCTCTGTTTCTCAGCGTTGGCGCTGGCTATTTGGCCGAATACGTCGATCCTTCGTTCCGGACGCCTGAAGAAGTGGCCGAGACGCTCAATATGCCGGTTCTCGCGTCGCTTCCCAGGAAGGTGGCATAGCCCCGATGGTTCTGGATTTTTACAATCTGGCGGAGCAGCCGTTCGGGGTGACTCCGGATTCGCGGTTCCTGTATCTAGGTCCGCAACATCGCGAGGCACTCGCGTCGCTCGTCTATGGCACGGAGAGCAATCGGGGATTTCTCGCGCTGATTGCGAAGCCTGGGATGGGCAAGACGTCCTTGCTCTACCACTATCTCGGCTATTTGCGAGACAAGGCGCGCACCGCTTTTGTATTCCGCACAGATTGCGATTCCCGCGAATTCATTCGCCACGTGCTGATTGATCTCGGCATCGATGTCAATGGCATGGATTTGCCGGCGATGCACGACGCGTTGAATCGCCTTCTGACGGATGAAATGCGCGCCGGACGCCGCTTTGTTCTGGTGGTCGACGAAGCGCAAAACCTGGAGGAAAAGGTTCTCGAGTCGATCCGCCTGCTGTCTAACTTCGAGACTCCCTGGATGAAGTTGATGCAAATCGTGCTGGCAGGGCAGCCGCAGCTGGCCGACCGCCTCGCGAGCCCCTCCATGGCTCAGCTTCGTCAGCGTGTTTCGATCGTGATGCGCATCGAACCTTTCTCACACAAGGAAGTGGATGCGTATGTTGACCACCGCCTGTGGATCGGCGGATGCGACAGGCCGTCTCTGTTTACCGTGGGTGCTCGCAAGTTGATCGCCGAGCACAGTGAAGGCATTCCGCGCAACATCAACAACCTATGCTTCAATGCCTTGTCGCTCGGATGCGCCCTGAAGAGAAAGACGATCGATCGCGACATCATCCAGGAAGTGATTTCCGATCTTGACTTGGAGCCGTTGCGCGAAAAGCCCACAATCACGAGCGCAGCAACGCCTCCCCCGCCGCAGCGCTTGGCCCAGACTCCGCACAACCCCGTCGCTACCGCGAGAAAGCAAACGATGTTCGCGGGCTGGCTATTCAAGGTCGCGATCGCTTCGGCGCTTTTGCTGACTCTCAGTTGGGCAGTGGTTCCTAGAAATCGCAGGAACCCCCGACCCAGCGAAATTTCCAGTGTTGTGCCGGTTCCTGAAGTCGTTACACCCGCAAAACCGGATCCTGCTGTCTCGACGGCGGCGGTTCTCGCTCCTGCACCTCTGCCCATGGCGCAACCTGTAGCTGCGCCTCCGCCGACATCTTCAGTCCAGGTGATGCCCGGAGAGACTCTTTACCGCATCAGCGTCAAAAATCTAGGCAAATACGATCACGACATCCTGAACCAGATTCGCGAGTTAAATCCTTGGATCAGTGATCCCGACCGCATTCGTTCGGGGCGACAGATTCTTATACCAGCAGCTACGGGCACCGCGCCAGATGCGCGCCAATCGGCGGCTCAATCTAATAGCGCTTTACCAACAGAGGCAAAACAATGAGCAAGAATTTTGAACTCATGCAACAGGCGGGCCTAGACCAGTCCTTGCGTCCGCTCCGTGTCCCGGACGTCCCGGTTGCTCCGCGGCGGCGTGCGGGGAACGGACACACCAATGGTCACACCAAGGGTGCGCCTCTCGATATCGAGCAATTTGCGCGTGAGGAGTCTCTGCGTCTGGTACAGCGCATTTTTCTGTTGCAGACTCAGGCTCCGCCTCGCGCCGTAGTCTTTGCCGGAATTGACCATGGCAATGGCTGCAGCGAAATATGCGCGTCGGTAGCGCAAACTTTGGCCAGCAACGTACGCGGCTCGATTTGCTTGATGGAGGCCAATCTGCGGACGCCGGCGTTGCCGGGATTGTTCGGCACCACCAATCACCACGGTCTTACGGACGCTCTGCTGCAAGAAGGACCTATTCGTTCGTTCGCGAAGCCTCTCCGCGGCGATAATCTGTGGCTGCTTTCCAGCGGCTCGCTCGCGCCTGATTCTGCCAAACTCCTCAACTCGGATCGCCTCAAAGCGCGATTCGCCGAACTCCGTAAAGAATTTGATTTTATTTTGATTGATGCGCCCCCGCTCACGCGCTACGCAGATGCGGTGGCCTTTGGGCAGATGACCGATGGTTTTGTGTTGATTCTGGAAGCAAACGTTACGCGCCGCGAAGCAGCTCTCAAGGTATCCGAGAATCTGCGCGCTTCAGGCATTCAAGTTCTCGGCGCTGTGCTGAACAAGCGAACGTTTCCGATTCCGGACTCTCTGTATAACAAGCTCTAGAACCGGCGGAGCGTGTCCGCCGATTCGAGGTCTTGCAGCAGATTACGCGCGCGGCCAGCCCGGGATGTTTTTGCAGTCGCTACCGGTCCCGCCGCCGGGTAATCAAAATCTCTTTTGGGGTCACCCGTACTTGTGACTCACCGTAGCGGAGCTCTGTCTATTCTCGACAACTCGCTTGGTTTGCCGACTCAGCCGGCGTTCGACGCCTTATCGGCCAAATCTGAATTTACTTGGTTCGCGATCCAAACGTCGCCACGGCACGAGAAAAAGGTCGCGGCTGAGTTGCGCGAAAAGGGCGTGAGCGTCTTCCTCCCGCTATTCAGCGAAAAGCGGCAATGGAGCGATCGCCGCAAGTTGGTCGAAGCGCCTCTGTTCCCGCAATACGCCTTCGTGAGGATCTCGCCGAAGCCGGGCGACCGCATCGCGGTGCTGCGAACGGCCGGTGTGAGAGGTTTTGTCGGAAAGCGCGGAGTGGGTGTAGCTGTACCGGACTGCGAAATTGATGCGATTCGGACGGTACTGACGCAGGGCGTCACTTTCAATTCACACGCCTTCCTGAACGTCGGCAAGCGCGTAAGAATTCGTGGCGGAAGTTTAGACGGCGTCGAAGGCATCCTGACGGCCGTCAACAACGACGCAACGTTGGTAGTATCGGTTGAGCTCATCCAGAGGTCGCTCGCGATTCGTATTGCCGGCTTCGCGGTCGAGCCGGCGTGAAGGATTCATTTTTGGCGCCGCGCTGAAGCGCAACGCAGCTTTTTTCGGAATTCATAAGCAGTTTCCCCAGTCCATTCAATAAATAAGACTCAAAAAGAGAGAACCTCCGTGAACGAAACAAGGCGACGAGTCATTGTTGGCACACTGAAGTTCTTTGATCTTCTATTGATTATGCTGTCTTTTGCGGTGGCCTCGGTTTGGATGTTTTACGCAGGCAGAACCGTCTCGATCGAAAGGCTGCTGGCCGTCCAGGTAAAACTCTCGGATTGCGTCATATTTGCGCTGGCTCTGCTAGCCAGCCACGCCATGTTTGTGCTGTGCGGCATTTACGAGTCGCGACGGCTCTCCACCAAATTCGCGGAAGTCGTTGACGTTTTGAAAGCGGTCACGCTGGCGACGTTCAGTTTGGCGCTCGTCGCGGCCGTGTTCCGCGTCAAGCTCATGACCCCGCGCTTCTTCGTGCTCTTCTTCGTCACCTGCTTCGTCACCGTCGCAACTTCGCGTCTTTTGCTGCGCTACACGCTCGCCAGAATCCGCCGGCGCGGCCACAATCTACATCACATCTTGATTCTCGGCACGAATTCTCGCGCCGTGGACTTTGCTCGGCGCATCGCCGCTTCCCCGGAACGCGGCTACCGGCTGCTCGGCTTCGTGGATGACCAGTGGGCCCGGATGGACGAATTCAAGGCCACCGGTTTCAAGTTGGCTTGTGAAAATGCCGGAGTCGCTGAATTTTTGCGCCACAACGTCGTGGATGAAGTAGCGATCTTCCTCCCGCTGCGCTCGTTCTACGAGCATGCCGCGCAAATGGCCGCCCTCTGCGAACAGCACGGTATCATCATTCGCTTCGATTCGGATATTTTTGATCTGAAGATCGCGCGCTCACAGGCCGACGTCTTTGATGGTGACGCGCAGATCACCGCCCGCAGCGGCGGGTTCGGCGGCTGGCCGTTCGTGCTGAAGAGAACCATCGACCTGGCGGTCTCCTTCAGCTTGCTGGTAGTCCTCTCTCCGCTGTTTCTCGCCGTAGCGGTGCTGATCGCCCTGAGTTCGCCCGGTCCGATTTTGTTCGGCCAGGAAAGAGTGGGCCTGAACAAGCGCAAGTTCAAAATCTACAAGTTCCGCACCATGATCCCCAACGCTGAACGCATTCAGGAAGAGCTGGTCCATCTGAACGAGATGCAGGGTCCCGTGTTCAAAATCAAGAACGATCCGCGGGTCACGCCCATCGGAAAAGTTCTGCGCAAGACCAGCATCGATGAACTGCCGCAGCTCTTCAATGTCCTAATGGGAGATATGAGCCTGGTCGGACCGCGCGCCATGTCCGTACGCGACTATCGGCTCTTCAATGAGGACTGGCAGCGGCGCCGCTTCAGTGTTCCGCCTGGAATCACGTGTCTGTGGCAGGTCAACGGTCGAAACCTGATTCCATTCGAGCAGTGGATGGAACTCGACATGCAGTACATTGATAAGTGGTCGCTCTGGCTGGACCTGAAGATATTAGCGCGCACGATTCCGGCGGTATTAAGAGGATCAGGAGCAGCTTGATCCGGATTGCAGCAAAGAAGATCGCAAGTCGCATCAATACGTAAACCGTTTGAAAGTGCAGCTTCCCAGCCCGCAACGCACGAACAGCATTATTCTAATCGCAACTCATTTCATCTAAAGGGAGAGCGTAACCCATGGGCAAGTCTCGAATCCTGGTAACTGGCGCGGGTGGTTTTATTGGTCATCATCTCGTAAAGCGGCTGAAGGCGGAAGGGAACTGGGTCCGCGGAGCGGATATCAAGCTTCCCGAATACGAGCGCTCGGCTGCCGACGAATTTGAAGTGCTCGACCTGCGCAAGTACGAGAATTGCCTGCTGGCCACGCGTGGCGGCATCGATCAAGTTTATAACCTCGCGGCGGATATGGGCGGAATCGGCTATATCACTGCCTACCTCGCGGACATCTCGCGCAACAACATTCTGATCAATGTCCACATGCTGGAGGCCAGCCGCCAGAACGCCATCAAGCGTTTCTTGTTCTCTTCATCTGCCTGCGTCTACGCGCAGAATAAGCAGAAGAGCGCGGACGTTACGCCGCTGCGCGAAGAAGATGCCTATCCCGCCGAACCTGAGCCTGGCTACGGATGGGAAAAACTTTTCGCCGAAGAAATGTGCAACTACTATCGCCACGACTACGGCTTCCAGACGTATTCCGTGCGCTTCCATAATGTCTACGGCCCCCTCGGCACCTACGAGGGCGGCAAGGAAAAAGCCCCGGCAGCGATTTCGCGCAAAGTCGCTTTGGCTCACGACGGCGGCGAAATTGAAATTTGGGGCGATGGCGAGCAAACTCGCTCGTTTATGTACATTGACGATTGTGTCGAAGGCCTGATTCGTCTGATGGCTTCAAATCATCACGACGCGCTCAACCTCGGAACCGATCGCCTGGTAACCATCAACGAATTGGTGAACCTGGTTTCGGGAATTGCCGAGAAGCGCCTCACGAAGCGTCACGATCCCAGCAAACCCCAGGGTGTCCGCGGCCGCAATAGTGATAACACCCGCCTGAATCAGGTTCTCGGATGGGCGCCTTCCATTTCCCTCGAACAAGGTCTCGACGTCACCTACAAATGGATTGAAGGAGAGCTGCACAAGGCTGGCCGTGTTCCGGCGCAGTCGAAGAAAGCCCTGGCTTAGGACAGGGACTCTCCACCGATGCACGCGCCCGTACCTCGCTTGTCTTCAGGAGCAATGATCGCTGGCAGCTATGGTTAAGCCTGAATCCACAGGCACCGTGGCCCGCAATACGCTTTGGATGTTTTGTGGCTTGGGGCTGCGGCTCGTCATCCAAGCCTTGTATTTCATCGTAATCGCGCGTTCCCTGGGAGCGAGCGGTTACGGCGCATTCATAGGCGTCGTTGCTCTCGTCGGCATCGTTTTTCCCTTCGGCGATTTGGGCAGTGGCGGGCTCCTCGTAAAGAATGTTTCGCGTGATCAGAGCCAGTTCCCGGCGTACTGGGGCACGGCGCTGCTCACGACCGGGGCGTCCAGTTCTGTGCTGTTCCTGGCCGTTCTGGCGTTGTCGCGCTTCGCCCTGCCTGCCACAATTCCGCTGCTGCTCGTATTGCTCGTGTCTGGTTCCGACCTGGTCGGACTCAGCATGATCATGATGTGCGGGCAGGCGTTTCAAGCGTTCGACCGTCTGCAGTGGACCGCCACGATCAACGTACTCGTCAGCGCCAGTCGGCTTAGCGCGGCGCTTATTTTGGTTGCGATTCAACGGCATCCCTCGCCGCTGCAATGGGGCTACGTATACTTCTTCAGCACCACAGTCGTCGCCATTACCGCGGTGGTGCTGGTTTGCACCAAGCTTGGTGCGCCGCGATTCGGATGGCAAAGGGGTCCAGGTGAGGTACGCGAAGGTTTTTATTTCTCCGCGGGCTTGAGCGCCCAAACAATTTACAACGATTTGGACAAGACAATGTTGGCCCGGCTGGGCACGTTGCAGGCCACGGGCATTTACGGCGCCGCCTACCGTCTCATCGACGTCACCTTTGTGCCTGTTTCATCGCTGCTGACAGCTTCGTTTTCGAATTTCTTCCGCGCTGGCGCCGATGGCATCTCCGCCAGTCTCTCCTACGCGAAGCCGCTCCTGTTGCGTGCGCTGGGGTATTCAGTTTTTGCGTGCATCGCGGTGTTGACCTGCGCCGGCATCGTGCCCCACATCCTCGGTCCAGAGTACGCCAGTACGGTCGAAGCGCTGCGCTGGCTCTCGGTGCTTCCGATTCTAAAAGTAGTCCATTATTTTTACTCGAACGCGCTTACCGGCTCCGGACATCAGGCGCTGCGCACCAAGATTCAAGTTTGCGTGGCCATTTTTAATGTGCTCATAAATTTGTGGCTGATACCGGCATATTCCTGGCGCGGCGCCGCGTGGTCCAGCATTGCGTCAGATGGTTTGCTGGCCTGTGGCATCGGAGTCGCTGTGTTCGTGCTGTTTCGCCGCTCGCAAAGCGTTTTAGTCAACGCACCCGTAAATGCCGGAACGGATTAGATTTCGCATCTGACCTCACATGCATAATTCCATCCAAAAGCTGCCGCGCGGCATGACGCCCAGGCGCGAATTGAAATCATGAACGTCTCTCGCAGATATGTAGGCGATATCTTCACGATCATCGTGCTGATCCTGGCGACGGGCGCGTTGCAGTCCTTGATCGTGGATAGCTCCAGCTCCAAAGCGATCTCGGAAGGCAATCCGTTTCTGCAGATCGTTTGGGCCGTCATCTACGTCATCGTTGCGGTTCGCGCGGCTCAGCAATCGCGCGCCATCCTGGAGGCGCTGCGCTCGAACAAGCTTCTGGTCGGGTTGGTCCTGATCGCGCTATTTTCCACGGTTTGGTCCGCGGATCCCGGTCTCACGCTACGCCGCAGCATGGCGCTTCTCGCGACCACGCTTTTCGGAGTGGACTTTGCGGTTCGCTATTCCATTCGCGATCAGCTCCGGCTGCTCGCGATTGCTCTCGGTAGCGTCGTATTGCTCAGTGTTATCGTGCAAGTATTTTTCCCGGGGCAGATTCCCACAGTGGACATGATGTACCCGGATGCCTGGGTTGGTTTGTTCGGCCAGAAAAACGAGTTCGGCAGAATTGTGGTGCTCGCCACGTTGGTCACTCTCACGGCAGTTCGCAAGTCCGTGGGGGGCATCATCGTGGCGATCCTGGCTTTGCTGGCCGCGTCGGGTTTGATTATCGCTGCCGAGTCCATGACTTCGTTCGTCGCTCTGACGGGCATGATCGTCGTGATGCAGTTCGCTCCCACGCTTCGTTGGAGCCCCGGCATTCGCCGCGCCGTGCAGGTTATTGGCGCGGTGATTGCAGTGCCCACGCTGTACGCTTTGATTCACTACCGCGACTCGGTTACCGAACTGATGGGCCGCAACGCTTCCCTCACGGGCCGCGTGAAGATTTGGGGGCTTTCGCTCGCGAGCATCGCGCTGAAGCCAATCTTGGGCTACGGTTACAGCGCTTTCTGGCTGGCCTCTCCCGAAGCGATGAGGATTGACGTTGCGATTAACTGGACCGTCCCCCACGCTCACAACGCTTATATCGAATTGGCCCTCGAACTGGGATTAGTGGGACTCGGCCTTTACGTGGCTGCATACTTGGTCGCGTTGAAGCGCGCCGCCACGTTCCTGCGGATGGAAGGCGGGAATAGCTCGAAGTGGCCCCTGATTTATCTCTGCTTCGTGCTGCTTTATAGTTTCACCGAGAATTATGTCCTCGCCCCCAACACTATCTTCTGGATGCTATTCGTAGCAGCCGCTTGCACGGTTTCTCAGCCGGTCGGTGCGCTGGAACTTGTGGACGACGATGACGACGGCAGCGAGCCGGAAGCGGACTCCAGCCCGTCGTTTGCAACGAGTTAGAGCTTTCCGTGAGCGCTGACATCCAACCCACTGTCGTGATCTTTTGCGATCATCTCCTGTATCCCTCGGAGACGTTCATTCGCGCGCAGGCCCAATCGTTGCTGCGATACAAGCCTGTCTACGCCGGTTCGCGCAGGGTTCGCGGGCTCGAGCTGCCTTCCGAAAGTACGTACACGGTAAGCGGCGGCGGTGTGAATGGCAAAGCCCGCGAGATGATGTTCAAGCTCTTCGGGACCGCGCCTCATTTGGTAGAACAGCTGCGCTCACTGGACCCGGTTCTGATACATTCGCATTTCGGCCCCGATGGGCTACGCGCGCTTCCGTTGGCTCGCAAGCTCGGTTTGCCGCTGATCGTCACGTTTCACGGATCCGATGCCACTGCGACCGACGTGCGCCACGTGAAAGCTCCCTTCGGGCATCGCCGCTATCTCGTGCAACGCGGCGTATTGCGGCGCGGCGCAACCTTGTTTATCGCCGTCTCCGAATTTATTCGCGGCAAGCTTCTCGAACAGCACTTTCCCGCGGAAAAGACTCTGGTGCACTACATCGGCGTGGATACGAAACTCTTCTCGCCGGCGCAGGGAGAACAGGACTCCACCGTCTTGTTCGTTGGCCGCCTGGCCGAGAGAAAAGGAGTGGAATTTCTGATTCGCGCGATGGCAGAGGTGCAGAAAGAGAATCCCGCCACCGAACTCGTTATCATCGGCGATGGTGTGTTGCGCGGAGACCTCGAAAAACTCGCCAGTGCGAGCCTGCGGCGCTACCGGTTCCTCGGTGTTCAGCCTCCAAACGTGGTCCGCGAATGGTTGGACCGTGCCAGCGTGTTCTGCGCCCCGAGCATTTGCACGCGGTCTGGGGAAGAAGAAGCGTTCGGAATGGTGTTCGCCGAAGCCCAAGCCATGGAAACGCCGGTGGTCAGTTTTGCGACCGGTGGTGTGCCCGAGGCCGTTCTCCACGGCGAGACGGGTTTCCTGGCCCCCGATCGCGATTGGCCAACTCTCGCGCAGTATCTTTCGTTGTTACTGAAGAACGCCGATCTTCGCCGGAAGTTTGGAGTCGCCGGGCGTCAACGAGTCTTGCAGCTCTTCGATTTGAAGACGCAAACCTGCGCGCTCGAAAAAATATATGACGGCGTGCTCGAAGCCGCACCTATCGGCGAGCGCAGCCGCCCGCCGCATTACGCGTCCCAAGAAAACTGAACATGCCTCGAGTCCTCATCATTCAGGCCGAAATGAAGCACTATCGCGTGCCGTTTTTCACCAAGCTTCACGAGGCGCTTCGTCAGGACGGCATCGATCTCGCCGTCGCGTACAGCGCGCAAAATCGGAAGCAATCCACTCGCGGCGATAGCGCCGAGCTACCTCCGGAATTCGGTCGCAAAGTGCCCGGCTATTGGCTGGTTGATCGCTTTCTATATCAATCTCTGTGGAAAGAGGTCTTCAGCGCCGACCTCGTTATCGTCGGCAACGAAAACAAATATCTCATCAACCCCTTTCTTCTTCTTCTTTCCGCTCTGCAGCTGAAGACCGTAGCATTCTGGGGGCTGGGTCCTAACATGCACCCGGATCGCACCGCTTTCTCCGAATGGATAAAGGAGAAAATGGTCAGCTCCGTGGACTGGTGGTTTGCTTACACTGAGACAATCGCCGAATATCTGCGGCAACACGGCATGCCGGCGGACCGGATCACGAACGTCCAAAACGCAACGGATACCGTCGAACTCCGCCGTCAATTGAGCGAGATACCCGGCGACGAAGCAGCGCAAGCAAAGAGAGCGCTGACGGGCAGCGACTCCGGCAAAATTGGAATCTATTGCGGTTTTCTCGGCGAAATCAAAGCCATACCGATGCTGGTCGAAGGCGCTCGCCTCGTGCTCCAACGCTGCCCCGATTTCCATCTCGTGATCGTCGGTAATGGACCGGATCGTAAATGGCTCGAGCAGGCGACCTCGCAAGACCCGTGGATCCACTACATGGGCTCGCAGTTCAATCGTGAAAGCGCAATGCTTTACAAGATTGCGGATGTGTTCTTGTTGGCTGGGACGGCGGGCCTCGCCATCGTGGATAGTTTCGCGGCAGGATTGCCTCTGGTCGCGACTCAATTAACCACCCATCCACCCGAGATCAGCTATCTGCGCGACGGTGAAAACGGCAGACTCACGGCCCACAACGCTGTCGCATTCGCTGACGCCGCCACGGAAGTTCTCACTACGCCGGAATTGATGGCTCGTTTGCGTCGCGGTGCCGAGCGAGCGGGTTCGCAATACACAATCGAAGCGATGGTCGAAAACTTTCGAGCAGGCGTCAATAAATGCTTCGCTTGCACCGGCGTTATCTCTCGAGCTCCAGCGAAGCCGCACGCGTACCGGGAACAGAAGGCTGCGGATTGAATCGCTCCGTCCGTTCGGTACTCCATGACCACGCAACTAAACCAATAAACGATTGATGCAAACATTACAAAACTGGGCCAACCGAATCCAATGAATCGCCTGTCAATCTGTGTCGCAATCGTGCTGTTATTAGTCGTGGTGGTTCCGGCTTCTGCTCTCGATCAGGCGAAACTCGTTCCTCCCGCCACACAAATTCCTCCCGTGTTTTTCGGGATGCACATTCATCGCGCGGGCAGTTCTACTCCGTGGCCCAGCGTCCCAGTCCCGGCCAGGCGCTTGTGGGACGCGCGCGTTACCTGGCCCGATCTCGAGCCCAGCAAGGGCGAGTGGCGATTTGGAACATTGGATAACTGCCTGGCGATGGCGCAAGAGCACCATCAGGACCTGCTCCTCACGCTCGGCCTGACGCCCAGGTGGGCGTCGTCGCGGCCGCAGGAACCTTCCGGCTATCAGCCGGGATTCGCTGCCGAGCCCACGGACATCGAGGATTGGCGGACTTTCGTCACCGCCGTCGCCACACGTTATAAAGGCCGCATCCATTACTACGAAATATGGAATGAGCCGAACCT
Source organism: uncultured Acidobacteriota bacterium (assembly GCA_963740695.1). Lineage (GTDB taxonomy): Bacteria > Acidobacteriota > Terriglobia > Acidiferrales > UBA7541 > Palsa-295. The sequence continues at coordinate 112,303 of CAVUFU010000007.1, read as the reverse complement.
GAAACAATTTTGGAGCGGCACCACCGACCAATTGTTGGCTATGACGCGTGAAGCCTCTCAAATCATTCACGGCATTGATCCGCATGCGCTCGTCGTCTCGCCGCCGGCCACCAGCGGCTACGGCGTCAAATGGCTTGCGGACTTTTTAGCCAAGGGTGGCGGCCAATATGTGGACGTCATCGGTTATCACTTTTATGTCGGCGATCAGCCTCCGGAAGCCATGGTGCCAGTCATTCGCCAAGTCCAGGAGACCATGGCGGCCAATGGTGTTGGCAGCAAGCCCTTGTGGGACACTGAAGCAGGCTGGTTCAAGCCCAATCCGTTTCCATCTCCAGAGCTCGGTGCCGCTTACCTCGCGCGGGCCTTTATCTTGAACTGGGCCGCAGGCGCCTCGCGATTTTATTGGTATTCCTGGGACAATCATAAGATGACCGTCCAAACCACCGAAGCGGATGACGAGACTCTTACTCCCGCCGGACGCGCCTTCGGAGTCATTCAGAAGTGGATGATCGGTGCGCGCATGGATTGGTGTGAAGAGGATGCCGGCAACACTTGGACTTGCCAACTGGACCGTGACGGCGCCCGCCAATGGATCGTGTGGAATCCCGACGGCAAAAAAGATTTCTCCGTTCCCGCGGCTTGGCATCCAAAAAACGTCACACCCCTGCTGGAAGAACCGCGTCCGCTCACCGGATCTAGCATTGAAATTGGGCCCGTTCCAGTTCTGGTGGCGCCCTAGAACTGCATTTAGATGGTAAACGCGAGAACATCGATGAATTCACAGGCCATGACAACGGCGTCACATTACGACGCGCAATATTTCAAGTATCAATCCGAAATTGGGCGATTTGGCGGCTGGGCCAATCTGACCAAATTTTCTGATTACATCCGTCCGGAAATGAAAGTCCTGGATTTTGGTTGTGGCGGCGGCTACCTGCTCGCCAACATCACCTGCCGGGAAAAACTCGGCATCGAGATCAGCCCTGTCGCCCGCGAAGCGGCGCAGAGTAACGGAATCAATACGCTCGCCGCAACCGCACAAGTCGACGACAATTGGGCCGACATTCTAATTTCGAACAACGCGCTCGAGCATTGCCCGAACCCGCTCCAGGAACTCCAGGCGCTCTTGCCAAAGGTAGCTCCTGGCGGCAAAGTGGTCTTCGTCGTCCCCTGTGAATCCATCAGAAATCGATACAAGTCAGACGATCCCAATCATCATCTCTACTGCTGGAGTCCGATGTCTGCGGCGAACCTGTTTACAGACGCGGGATTCCAGGTCCAAGAATCCAAGGCCTACGTGCATATTTGGCCACCCAAGTTCATCCCGCGGCTCCTCCGCTCCATTGGCGGGAGGCCGCTGTTCGAACTTGGCTGCAGGCTATACGGTTTCCTTACTTACTGGAACTTGAGTCCGGCGGTGACTTCTCAAATTCGGATTGTTGCGCAACGCCCGGCCAGTTCTTAGTCCATACGGATCCTTCCCAGCTCAAGGATTAAATCGCTCACGATACATCTCACAAATTGAGCAGTTCATCTCCGCGAGCTCGCGGCAATCTGAAGGATCGGACCATGGGACAACTGACGGGCAATGTGACCGACTCCGGAACGGACCTGAAGGCGCGCATCAAGCGTTTGCCGGTCGTCGGACAAGCAATTCAATGGCTTGAACGAACCAGCCGCCCGCTGCGCATTCGTTTCGTCCAGTTCAATTCATCCAGTTATTGGGACTCTCGGTACGCGAACGGAGGCAACTCGGGCGATGGCTCGTACGGAGAGTTGGCAAAGTTCAAGTCGGGAATAATAAATAACTTCGTAGCCGAAAATAGCGTTAATTCCGTGATCGAATTCGGATGCGGCGACGGCAATCAGCTTTCTCTCGCGAAATATCCGCGTTATGTGGGAATCGACGTATCCGCAAATGCGCTGCGGCGATGCCAGGAACGCTTCCACCGGGACACCACAAAGACGTTCCTGGAATATGACGAGCCGCCTGCAAATGCCGCTCGCGCGGAATTAGCTTTGTCCTTGGACGTGATCTATCACTTGGTCGAAGACGACATCTACGAGAAATATATGAGTCACGTTTTCGAGGCTGCCACTCGTTTCGTCGTCATTTATTCCGACAATGAAGACGCCCCGCGTGACATGATTCACGTCCGCCATCGCAAGTTTAGCAATTGGATTGAGCAACAGCAGCCCACATGGCGGTTGATTCGGCATATTCCTAATAAATTTCCCTGGGATCCGGCGACACAACGAGGTTCTTTTGCGGACTTTTGGATTTACGAGAAAAGTCACTAATTCACTGCGAAAAGGAGCGCGCTACGCGGTGCGGTCCGGGTCTGACGGCTAAGACGCGGTCCCCGATATAGTTTCGCAACGGGGAAATCCCCAGAACGGCACAATTCGTTGAGCATTGCTCGCCTCATGCGGCGCCACCGTCCCCTGGCAGCCGGTCCATGCAGGCATCGTCCCGCTCAAATTTTGTGTCCATTTGGATGTCTTTGGCGCTTAGGCCCAGTAGCGTTGAAGGCGTATGACTAACCACAACAACAGTAACGGCAGCGGTATCACGGCTGTTTTGAAGGACAAAGTCGTCCTTCCGGACACGCCCCAGAATCTTAGCCGTGCCTACAAGACTGCCCAGCCGTTCCCGCATCTCATCATTGACAACATGTTCCCGTCCGCCCAGTTGGAAGACTTGGCGGCGGAGATGCGGCCGCTGAACACCGAGCATTGGGTCCATGAAGACAATGACCATCTCAAAAAGACCAATCTGCGCTCGGCGGTCGACCTCGGTGACACCGGCTTCCAGCACACGGCCCTGTTGCACTCCGCCGGCTTCCTGTATCTACTCTCGGAATTGACCGGCATTTGGGAATTGCTGCCGGATCCTTACCTTCAGGGCGCGGGCTATCACATCATCCCGCAAGGTGGAAAGTTTGACGTTCATGTGGACCGCAACACCGCCTATGAGACGGGCCTGAACCGGCGTCTCACGCTCATCACCTACTTGAACAAATCCTGGGAGCGCGAGTACGGCGGCCAGTTGGAATTGTGGAATTCAGAGGGGACTCGCTGCGACGCGGTGGTCGAGCCGATTTTCAATCGGACCATAATCTTTGAGATTGCCGATAAGAACTACCACGGCGTGCCCACGCCGGTGGCAGCTCCCAACGGTCGCAGTCGAAACTCTTTTGCGGTGTACTACCACACGGCGGGAGTCCGCGAGAAAAAGGATTTCACACCGCACGGCTCGATTTATGCACCGAGCTTCTACGGCTCAGAGAAGAATGTTTCGGCGTTCCGCCAGACCATCAAGGATATTACGCCGCCGATTCTGGTCCGCGGTTTTCGGAAGCTGCAAAAAGCCAAGTGACATTCAACTTGGAAACTATGAAGCAGACATTATTCGTCAGTAAGCCGGAGATGTTGCTCGCCAACCGATGAAGATTCTCCTGGTCCACAATACCTATCAACAGGCGGGCGGCGAAGACGTCGTTTTCCACCAGGAAAAGCAAAACTTGCAGCGTGGCGGCCACCATGTGTCCACCTACGAGCGCAGCAATCACGAAATCGAGAAGTACTCGGCGTTGCAGCGCGCCGCCCTGATCAAGACCATCGTCTGGAACACCGATTCGCGCCGCGAATTTGCACAGCTCCTCGCGCGGGAATCTCCGGACCTGGTCCACGTGCACAACACGTTCATCATGATCTCGCCCTCCATCTATAGTGCGTGCCGCGAGCAAGGCGTTCCGGTTGTCCAGACCCTGCAAAATTATCGCCTCATGTGCCCCGGCGCGCTTTTTTTTCGCGACGGGAAGGTTTGCGAGGAATGTGTGGAGCACAGCCTCTGGCGCGGCATTCAGCACGGCTGCTACCGCGATTCGCAATTGCAAACCGCCGGCGTCGCGCTGATGCTCGCCTGGCATCGTCAATTGAAGACCTATCACGAACTCGTGGATTGCTCCGTAGCGGCCACCGAATTTTCACGGGCCAAATTTGTCGCGGCCGGTTTCAAACCGGATAAAATCGTCGTCAAACCAAACTTCATGGATCAAGATCCCGGTCCCCGCGAACGCGCTGGCGATTACGCAGTGTTTACGGGGCGGCTGTCGCAGGAGAAGGGTGTGGCTACGTTGGTGGCGGCGTGGGAGCGCGTGCACTCGGGCATCCCCCTGAAAATCGTTGGCGATGGCCCGCTGCGCGCCAACCTGGAGGCGCACGCCAAGGCGCGTGGCCTGAAGGGGATCACTTTTTGTGGCCGCCTTTCCCGCGAAGAATCCATCGCCACCGTGAAGGGCTCTCGTTTCCAGATTACGCCGAGCGTCTGGTATGAAGGCTTTCCCATGGTCATCGTCGAAGCATTTGCGTGTGGCGTGCCCGTGCTGTGTTCTCGACTGGGTGGCATGCAAGAGATCGTGGAGGAGTCTTCCACTGGTCTGCATTTCAATCCCGGAGACGCCGAGGACCTCGCGGGCAAAGTGGAATGGGCTTGGAATCATCCCGCCGAACTCGCGGAGATGGGCCTAGCCGCCCGTCGCAAGTTTGAAACGGATTACACGGCCGAGAAAAACTACACGCGCCTGATGGAAATTTACGAACAAACGGTGGCCACTTATGCCTGACACTCCTAACCCTCCACAGAAATCGCACGCCCCGAATTACAATGTCCTGGGCGTGCCGGTGCACTGCGTCCGCATGTCCGACGTAATCGCGGAAATGGAAACCTGGATCGCCAGCCGCGACCAAACCCGCTACATCGCGATCACCGGAATGCACGGCGTCTCGGAATCGCGCAAGGATTCACGCTTTCGCGAGATATTAAGATCAGCTTCGCTCGTCGTTCCCGACGGCATGCCGCTCGTATGGCTGGCTCGCTGGCACGGCCACCCGATCAGCCAACGCGTCTGCGGCTCGGATCTTATGGAAGAGTTCTGCAAGCAAACCGGCTCTCGCTATCGCCATTTCTTTTACGGCGGCGCCTCCGGGGTGGCTGACGATCTGGCGCAAAATCTCCGCCAGCGCCACAATATTGCCATTGCCGGTACCTATACTCCGCCTTTTCGTCCCCTCACGGACGCAGAAGAGAACGAAGTCGCGGCGCGTGTGCAGGCCGCCGCGCCCGATATCATGTGGATCGGTTTGAGCACCCCCAAACAAGAGCGCTGGATGTACGAGCACCGCGAAAAGTTCCTGGTTCCGGTGATGCTCGGAGTCGGAGCTGCGTTTGATTTCAATTCTGGAAAACTCCAAAGGGCGCCCACCTGGATGGGCAACACCGGCTTGGAATGGCTGTTCCGCCTTCTCGTCGAACCCAAACGCCTCTGGAAACGCTATCTGGTGACTATTCCGGGCGCCGTTTGGAGTGTCTCTCTCGAGATGTTTCATCTGAAGAAGTACGATTGAAAAGCAGCCTGAGATTTGTCTGTTGCAATAGCAGTTGCTGCTAGCGTGTAATGTTTTTTCTGCCGGATTCCGGGCCCAGACTCCGTGCGGTGTGTAAACTAAATCGCGAAGCCTGGAAACACCCGATGATAGAACCGCATCCTCCGCAGCTTCCCCCAGCTACGCTGCATCGGGCTTCCGCAGGAGGTCCCTTTCAGCGTGCTCCTTCCCTCCGCTCCCAACTTTAAACAGCGCAACTCCGAGCTGGACTTCGTCAGGGGAATCGCCATTCTCATGGTGATGGCGCATCACTTTGGCTTGGCGCCGGTCGGCCACCCGATCCTTCGAGCCTTGCAGACTCCTGGAAACCTCATGGGTCAAACGGGCGTAGACGTTTTCTTCGTACTCAGCGGTTTCCTCGTCGGCGGGCTGCTCCTGAAGGAGTACAAAAGCACCGGGACCATCCGGGCCAAGCGCTTTCTTCTTCGTCGAGGCTTGAAAATCTGGCCCGCCTACTACTTTTATATCTTCGCTGAAGTAGTCGTTCGCAAACATCCTCTGCATTCGTTCCTCGTTCCCAACCTTCTACATCTCCAAAATTACTTGGGCACTTCGCTTTTGCATACTTGGACGTTGTCTATCGAAGAACATTTCTACCTTCTCCTCGCGCTAGCCATGGCCGTTATGGCAAGCCACCATTGGCCAGCGGATCGCATGCTGAAGGCGTTTCTGTGGGTCATCGGCGCAGTCATCGTCATCCGCTGCGTCACCGTCTATGAGGGATGGCCCGGAGCTTTCACCTACACACACGACCGGCTGGACGCGTTGCTGTTTGGCGTGGTGCTCGCCACGCTATTCCACTTTTTCCCCGAGAAATTCGACCGCATCGCAAGCCACAAGTGGATCTTGGCGGGCGTGACGGCAGCGGCCGTCACTCTGTACGCAGCTTTCGCTAGCACGAGCCTGCGATACTCGATCGGACTCACCGTTCTATACATTGGATACGGCGCATTCCTCATGCTGGTGTACCGGCACTCGGGGCGTTTCAAGGAATGGCGGGCGTACAAATGGGTTGCGGCCATCGGGTTGTACTCGTACGGAATCTATCTGTGGCACAATTCCGTGCGCGATCCTCTGACGCACCTGTCGCAATATCTTCCCGACGTGGTGAGATGGCCGTGCCTGACGATTGCTGAATACGCCGCGGCGATTTCTGTGGGTGTCGTCACTACACTTCTGATCGAATGGCCGTTCTTGAAAATTCGCGACCGGATATTCCCAGATAAGACAACCCCGGTGCCAGTCACCGAAGAACCGCAACCCCCGCAAATATCCGCTGAACCAGGATTGGTCGACGCCACAGCAGCCAAGCTCGAAGGCGTCGGCAGCCAATCCTATTCGCCCGTCGACTGAATCTCTCCGCGATTGCACTTCCCGGCTGAGCAACAAACCCGCCAGGATTAAGTACGCCCGGAGGCGCGTCCATACCTTGAACTTCGCCGCCGAATGGGAATCGCCTCCATGTTAACCTACCGAGTGTCAGCAGCTTCCCCGCGCGGGCCTGTAGCTCAGATGGATAGAGCAGCGGTTTCCTAAACCGTTTGTCGGGAGTTCGACTCTCCCCAGGCCCACCATCTTTTCAATAACTTACGGGCACTCGGGATCATCGCCTTCCCTTATTGTGGGGACTTTTGTGGGGACCCCACCCGGCTTTCATACACTGCAATCATCTGTTCGGCGTTGAATTTCTCCAGCTTGCTGACCGCTTCTTTTTTGTGCTCAGGCGTGGGGTGAACGTACCGCATCGTGGTCGAAATATTCGAGTGGCCCATCAACTCTTTCAGGGTTGCAAGGTCCACTCCGGCCATCGCGGAACGCGAGCCAAACGTATGGCGCAAATCGTAGAGGCGGAACGCTGGTTTCAGTTTCGAAGCCGTCAATGCTTTCAGATGAGCGTTGTGAATCGTTGTGAGTGGTTTGTTGGGGTCCCGCCTGTGAGCATAAACATAAGGACCCTTCGCTTTGGCCAATCTTCTCTTCAATATTTCGATAGTCGCATCCGTGAGGGGAACGTTGCGCCGGGCGAACCGCGTTTTGCCGCTGGGCACAAACAGATAGCGTTTGATGAGGTGAACATTCTCTTTTTGGATCGTGAACACCTCTTCAGGGCGCATTCCGGTTTCCAGCATCATGGTTGCAATGTCGCGAAGAAGGGAACTAGCCGCGGCTAAATACCTCTGTTGCTCCTCGTGAGAAATGATGCGCATACATCCGGGACCTTCGGGAAGAAATCGCACCCCGCTCACAGGATTGCGAATCAGGTAGCCCAGACGCATTGCGATATTCAATATGAAACGCAAAGCGGCCAGGTCACGGTTTGTACCCGCAGGGGAAATTTCTTCGGATCGCGTCAGTTTGAATTTCTCCACGTGCGACGAGGCGATAGCATCAAGATGTAGCTTCCCGAAGAACGCTATGAGCGGTTTTGCAGCTACCTGATAGCGTTTATGGGTTCGGGGATGCGATTGATGCTGTTTTTTCGACCACGGGAGATATTCGTTGTTCACGAAATCCTCAAAGATCGGGCTGGGAATTTGTCTGTTAATCCCTGCTCGGCCCTCTGCGAGTTCGATTTTGAGTTTGGATTCGACAAGTTTCGCGGATTCCTTATTTCTTAGGCCCGTAGACTTGCGGTAGCGTTTGCCGCGAAATACAAACTCGTATTCGTAGTTTTGGCTACCGGGTCTCTTGAAAACGCTCAATTCCGTCTCCTTCCTTTCGGAACGGAGACAGAAACCCTGCAACCCTCTAGGTATGCTTGAACGTCGGCGGGATCGTACCTCACAGCGCGTTCGATTTTCAAATACGGAAGCCCGCGTCCCTGAGAGCGCCATTGCGCGAGGGTCTCCGTGGAGAGTCCCATCATTTCCGCTACCTGCTCGGCTGTAAGATACTGTTTCACGCCGTCCTCATGGCAATGTCAGCTAGAGAAGCTCGCCTGCGCGATTCTCGCTTCGCCGAATCCACTTTAGTTTGAGATTCAGTCGCTTTTGCTCCGCGATCGTCTTCACTTCACCGGCCAACTTTGCGAGTTTCGCGTCGAGGATCCGGTATTCTTTTCGCAGTTGCGAGACCACCACGAGTGAATCCGTAAGCAATTCCACTGTTTTGCCATGCTGAACGGATTTCAGCGCGGCGATGAGAGCTCGGTACTCGGCAACATTGTTGGTAAGCCCATCGACGCGCTCAATATGCTGTTCTCCAGTATCTTCGCGCAGCCACGCAAAGCCGGACCTCTTGCCGTCTGGCGCGGCACCGGCACCGTCGCAATAAATTCGAATCGTCTTAAGGCTCATCGTTTATGCCTCCAACCAGCCCATCCGCGCGGATAAGAGTCGGTACGCCTGATCTCGTCGCGCGTCATTTCGGGTGCCGAGACAACATCTACGCGACCAACATTCGGAGCGGGCGCTAAGATTGCAGCGAATTCCGCGTCGGGCATCGGCCCTCCAAAGTGAAGTGCGCCAAGCTGCTTCGCAGCATATTTGGCGGCGTAGAAAGCTCCGCCCTCCTCAGAGTTGAACGGCAATATTTTCGTCCTTCCGAATTGCTCGAATGCCTTCTCCCACCAAACGTCACGTCGCAGGTGCGCGACGCCTGCTACTAATCCGTGACAGTGGTAGCGCCCGCCAATCCCTCCGAACTCTTCGGCAATCATCCAGCGAATCGGTCGGTCCGCCTCATCTTGAATCTGGAATAACCAATCCTTGATTTCAGCGAGCGCTTTGTCTGGGACAGGGGGACCAGGATTGAGACGCCCCCGAAAATCTGGTTCCCAGCTCTTCAAGCGCGGATCAGGAACGTAAGTTCTCATCGCTCCAAATTGACGTGTCGTACGATAACGACGCGGCTCGCCTGTTGTCGGATTTCGCTCCAAGTCCGGGTGGCGGTCACGAAACGAAATCGGATTTATGAACCAATCCCACGGTCCGAGCGATTTGGAAACCCAGTCACCGAACGCTACCGCGAGAGCTTGTCGTCGCTCAAAATCGTGTTGGATGCGTTCAACATTGCCAGCGCGATCAGGGAGCATTCCTAAACCACGTCTCGCTTGTCGCTCTAAGAGTTCGATATACGCTTCGTTCATGTCGCTCCTCCGTCGAACTATGTGCGCAATCTGCGCACACGTTTTCCTACAAGGATGGAAACGCCGGCGCTGCGGCATCGCCGGCAAACCTTGAGGGCTCTGCCCTCAAACTCCCGGACAGACTCTCTTGATCCTTGCCGGCATCTTCAGCGACGACGTTTTGGAGCAGAGCCACGGTGCCGTATAAGTCGCGGGACGAATGGTCTGTCAGTCCTTCGTTGCCCGCTCTGGTTTTTCCGTGGCCCCGCACGGCGTGCAAACTCAACCTTTCGCGCTCACAATCGCCCGTTTTCCTTCGCCCATTTGAGGCGGGCGATTCCACGCGCGGAAAGTCGCCAACGATAAACTCCGTCTCGCGGGCAATGGGCTGGGCGGGAGAATTTGTCCAGACCACGATTGACCAAACCCGAAGATTGGAGTCTCCGAAGGCGGGTCGTAAGGCTTGCACGGAATGAACGTGTATCGTTGCCCTTTGTCCAGCCCGCCTTGCCAGCTGGACGCACGTGAATCCAAATAATCCTTCCGATAAGAGGTCGAGAATTCGGAATCGAGATAATTTGGCTCGTCTGCTGTCAGCTAAGCGCATGCGGTCCTTTTTCAGCGTAATAAAAATCCGTTTTTTCGCAGCTTTTCGATATCGCAACTTGTAAATTCCACCGCTCGTTAGCTGAACAAATAAAGACTCTGGTAAGAGCAGCGCAAACAAAACACGCCGCATAATCCCCGAGTTTGAGCGACGCTATGCGAGAAGCGGACGCGATCACATCAATAGCGCGCCAACCGACATATAGGAGATTTTCGGTGTATCTAGATCGCGGGGAGTTCCTGAGGATGAGATGAAGAAGGAGAGAAGAAAGCGGCGCGTGAGGAGTGGTGAGGAAAGGAAGAAAGGAAATGTAAAGATTATAAAAAGTTATAGCTATGTTTTCAAACTCGTTATCGAAGCCATTCTGCGCGACGCTTTAAGCCCTCCCGCAGTGCAGCGGGTGCGCTGCTTCGTAGCGCTGGCGAATCCCTTCAATAGTTCCGCGACGGTCAATTGCGAGGCCATGTTTTCTCTCCCGTCTCCGCTCCCTGAGTCTAGGTCGGAACTTTCGAGCGGCGTGAGAGCTTAGCCAAACACGCCACACGGATCGCAACGGAATATCCGGACACCGACTTTCGAGACGCTTAGCCAAAGTAGCCGCAGATCCGCACGTTCCAGCTTTTAGCCCTCTATGGTTTCGGCTTATACTCACAGTTCCCGCGCTGAGTATATGAGTACTCTCGCGACAGACTCTATCACAACTCACAGTGCATAATGACAGTTAAGGGGTTTGTGGCGATTCAATGACACAGCAGGTGGGGTTTGTGGTAGTAGGCTCAAAACAGCGACCCTATGTGGTGAAAAGGAGCCAGTCTCGCAGATATCGTTTGACACCTTTTTGGTGGATCCAGAACTAACGGACGAGATGCCGAACGGAAAGACCAGAAGGACAAAGGAGAAAGCAAGCCAATTTGCCCGTCAAGCTTTTACGGACAGCGCGACAAGCTTCTAGATCTCCTAGCCTCATCGTAGCAAAAGATCAGCCTTCGGATTCAGAGCTTCAGACGAGTAAAATCTCTCGGATTGAAGGAGTGCGCGAGACATTCGAGCTGCTTGAAAACGAGCGCCAGTCACAGTTACTCGTTTCGATTTCAGGGAGAGCTCAGCACCGATTCAGCCAAGTCAATACGCACATTGCGCAGCAAACTTGGGCCGTTGGCTGAACGCGTGAGAGAAAAGAGAGGAAGCGCGCTATCAAAGAGAACGCATCGAGAATAAAAAAGGCGGACAACTTACCCTGAAGGAGGAAAAGACAAAAGGTAGCGCCTCAAAGCGTGCCGTACTAAGAGATCGCGAAGCAATCAAACTAGTGGCCAAGAAGCGCTGCACTAAGTTTCAGGAAGAGAAAGCCTCACTGCGAGATGGTCGGCAAGCCTGAGTTTGGCTGAAAGCGCGCTCGAAGACCACGAAGCATATATCGCGCAATCTGAATGCTGAAATTCTAGAAGAGCCCCCGAAATCGGCTAGATCCAAAGCGCCTAGCGGAGCGATGGCGGGGCTTCCCTGCTCAGTTCTCGCCGGTCCTCAGACCTAGCAAAAATCAGCCCACCTATTTGTGCCCCATCCTCACTACGAAATGGGAAGGAAGTCGAACGCATCTGGCGAATAGTTCCTTCACGAGCTCGAGCGTCAGCGGTGAATATATCGCACTCAAATCATGCGCTGCCCAAGAAGTCAAAGAACAATATCAAAATCCAGCTCCGCAGCAATCTATGTGAGAACTGGCGCTATTTCGAGCGAGCAATCCTAGATGCGGACGACCGACCTCTCGTCAGCGGAAACCCCTCACAGAATGGAAAGCTTCACAGCTCAGTCGCAGCACCACGGGACGCCCTGGAGCGGACGCGTGCCGAACAACAGGCGCTGGTTGATGAGGAATAACGACCAGAAATATGAGCGCAGACGGCTTTGATTGCGAATTGCTAGAACTGCTCCACTGTGGTACCTATTTACGGATTTTAGAAGCAAAGAGATTATAAAGACCACAGAGCCCACCCTCGATTGGATCGGCAAGAAGGCAGTTCTTAACCATCATAGAGAAGTTCCATACCGCCTCCTGAAATGCAATGGAAAACTATCGTTGGGATCCTGGCAGCGGCAATCTCTTAGTGGAAGGCGACAAACTAGGCCTTAAAAGCTCTGCTTCCCTACTACGCCGGCAAGTCAAAGCATATATATGACCCCCATATAACACCGGTAAGAAAATTGAGTTTACAACGACGCCGTCAATAGTCCTGAAATTCGTGCATAGCTCGGACACACAGTGGTAGAGAAGCGGAAGACTGTCTCAGCACGACAAGTGCTCTGCAGAGTATCCCCGGCTAAGTTATTGAGAGAGAGCTGAGAGACGATGGCGCGATCTTCGTAAGCATGACGACAACGAAGTTCAAAATCTTCGCGCCCTTATGGACGAGGTGTTCGGGAGCGACATTTGTCGCGACGCAGTTTGGCAGAAGAGATATTCCGCATCGAACGACAGCACCAGCATCCCCGCGATGCACGATTACATCGGATCTACGAACGATCAAACCATTTCTCGCGCAACTCCTACCTCGTACTGCAAAACAAGATAAGGCTTATAAGAATCCCAACAACGATCCCCGTGTCCGTGGAAAGCAGCGGACTATACCTGCAATAAGACACGATCCAAGCACCCTAACCTCTATTATCCCCTGACACAACCGTTGACGAAGGCGGAGGTTTGGCCAAGGAAACGAGAGGTGAGCATTCGAGAAGACAGTAATCTCGAACACGCGAGAGACAATCGGCATTGGTGGGGGAAAAAGGGGACAAAGACATCCCTGCCTATAAGAAGTTCCTGAATGAAGTCCAAGAGGAATCGTGCCCGTCACTTAGTAGCCGTCGATGACGTCGAGCACACCGAGCAGCCAAAAGGAAGGTTGGAGATACGACAACATGCCCGAGTATATGACCCCGAAACCGACTGGTTTGGTAGAGCGAATCATTCGGATGCGTGGTTCGGAGACTTAGTTCTGGATAGTTTCGCCGGAACTGGACGACAGCCAGCCGGCTCAAGCTCAATCGGAGCGATAGCGGAAACCGGAAGTTCATCTTGATAGAAATGGATGAAAACATTGTCGTTCAGTGACCGCGAAACAGCTGAACAGAGTCGTTGAGAGATATGTTCCGTACGAGGATACGAAGAAGACTCCAGTTCCGGAGCTCAGCAGCGGTTTTCGCTACAGTACACTCGGTGAAACGCTATTCGATGAGAGAGGACAGGGCGCACAACGATCAAGTTTAACGATCTAGCGCAGCACGTTTTTTTTACAGAAACTAGCAAACCTTGCCAGAGACACAACGGACGAAGATCGGCGCTGATTGGGTTGCAACGAGACAGCCTACTATCTGCTCTTCAATGGAATCCTTAGCGATATGAGACTCGATGGGAGAAACGGCTGACAGGCGAAGTGCTCGCGAGGCTTCCATCGCACGATGGCCCACGGTCGTTATAGGCGAGAGTGCCGCCTGAGAGCGGCCCAGTGAAGCGTGAAGGGTTACGTTCGGCAGATACCGTACGAAATCAGAGTGAGTTGATAGCTTTTCAACTGAAGAATTACCAGGAACGTGTCTAGAAGCCGTGGAGAAATATCTAGATCGGCCGCACAAGTGAGGCTCAGCAGGCTTTCAATGAGCGTGACGATCTGCCCATAAAATATCGCGAAGTGCCGCAACTTCCCAGTTTGCCATAGTTTGGGCGCATTGACTGGTGGAGGAAAAACAGTACTCGCAGCGCACAGGTTAGCATCGCCACCCAAAATTTCTTACAGGCCGATAGGTGCGTGGCTTTGGCTCGCGCCAATAACGCAATCGTCGAACAGACGCTGAAAGCGCTCAAAGACGCGCGCATCCATACCGTCAAGCGCTAGAGCAGATATCGTCGAGCAAGTGGAAGTCATATCGTGTCAGAAGCCCTCTAGTGACACAAGCAACGCTCGACGGGCAGCAACCGTTATAGTTTCGACTCTAGCTGCGAGCGAGTTGAAGAGACGGAAAGACGCAAGATTTACGAAACCAGTAGCGCCCTTCAGGCTCATTTTTCCGGACTATCCGATACACAACTGCGCGACTGGAAAAAACCAACAGCGTCATCGCATATAGCCTCGCCAAGTCCGCAGCTTCGCCAGCCTCTAGTAATCATAGAGAGGCGCATAACGCGCGCACCGCCTAGTCCTTCGACACTCTTCAGAGGTTCGACCCGGCTAGTATCTTAGAATTCACAGCGACACCGGACCAGGAAAGAGCCCGAGTAACGTTCTCTATTCCGTATCAGTCGCGGAATTGAAAGCGGAACAGATAGTCAAGCTGCCGATTCGAATAGTATCGCGCACACAATGGAAAGAGGCCGTGAGGAAGCAATCACGAAGCAGCGACAGCTAGAGCGGCTGCCAGTGAGGAGGAAAAGAAAACTAGCGAGTACAATCGCCCGATAGGCTGTTTCAAGCGCAGCCTAAACGCGAGAGCCACGAGACGATCACCGTCGACGCACTCAAAAAGTCGCTTTTCGATGATTTTAAGATACCTGTCGAAGAAGTGCGGAGAGAACTGGAAGTAAGTGGACTAGCCCGATAATCTTTAGACTCGCGAGAGTCGTGTTCGCTACGTGTTAACAGTCGCCGCACTGCGTGAAAGCTGAGATAGCCCTTTAGCGTAAGTTCTCTGTAGCGTTTCAAATTAGTCCAGCAAAAGCGCGTCGAGCAAATACTGAGAGAATCTAGCGTCTTCCTCAAGCGAAGACAAAGGAGCAATCGGAACTCAATATCGCTTAAGCCTTAGCAACGTCAACACAGTTCGTAGAAGCGCGAGAGCGTTGGAGGAAGCACTAGTTGATAGTAGTTTCACGAAATTTGAAGCGCGAAGCTCTATTCAGCCTGATCCTGGATTTGTCTTTAGCTAGTCCGGCGGATTGCTCTTTGCCGAACCAATTACTGATACTCGGCGCTGTTCCCAACTTAGAGAAAGTATCCGAGGCGTTAGCGTAGACTATCAAAGTCACGCCGCGTGCTCCGAACGATCCGACAATTCAGTTGACGTATACGGGTCCGCCTTTGACTGATGTAGAGACGGAAACCTAAAAACCGCCTGCAACAACAACGTAGATAAAATTTCCATCGAGAGGCTCTCCAGAAGGTCGAGGGGGCTGCCCGCTTACCCCGCAGCGATGGTATGCTTCGCGGTCCCGTATCTCGCGGTAAGAGTTGTGAGCAACTATAGATTTTTGAGGATCAGTACCGAGACGCGCCTTGGATCTCGCTGATTGTTCGCCAGGTTTATCCGTAGCTGAATTCGGTTTGGCGGCCCTTCCGGCCAGGTAGCTCTAGTGGACGTAGACGAAAAAGGAAAGGTTCAAATTCGGTTCTTGGTAGAACTTCGTCAACAATTAACCTTCGACGATTCGAGGCCCAAAGACCGATCGGTATTGGCAGAGTGGCTCGACAGGGCGATAAACCACCCGGACATCACGCAAACTCAGTCCAGTCTCTTTCTGCGACGAATGGTCGATTATCTCGTTGCCGAAAGGCAACTCCAGCTCCCTGAGATTATCGGAGCCCGCTTTCTACTTGGGATGCTGCCGCTCAGAGGATCAATTTATACCGTACTCGCGCATTAACTGAATCCTACCAGCGCATGTTGCTTCCCGTAGCGGCGACACCCTTGGTAGTGAGCCCGACTGTGCTTCCAGTTTCCCGCTGACAATTACCCCGCTAATCGCTTTTATCAGGCGCAATAAGGTTCCGAATCACTACTATGAAATGCCAGCCGACATGAACGACGAGGTAGCGACATGTGCCGCAATCATTGACGGCTTCCGGAGGTTAAGTATTGGGTGCGGATTCTTGTGGTCGCCCTGACTACGCTTTTTGGCTCCAGACCGCAACAGACAAGTTCTATCCTGATTTCGTGGCGGTCTTGAAGGATGGCCGCTATCTTGTTGTGGAATACAGGGCGCGGACATTATGTCACCGATGATACGAAGGAAAAGAGAGCACTCGTAAGCTTTGGGAAGCGCGCAGTAAAGGTTCATGCTTATTTTGTCTCGTTGGACGCACCGACATGGACAACGCCATTCGCGTAGCAATTCATACAAAGTAAATCGGAGGAGTTCCGGCAGAGATAACGAGGCGGCGAGTTGGAGAACTTGAACGCGGTGTATTCAAGATTATTCTCGATCATCCCGATGGCCTTCCAGCTAAAGAGTTATTGGAAGACGTATCAGTGGTGCCTCCAACGGAGTTCGAAAAGAGTGAGTATCCGAAAAGGCCCGGTGTGGCGCTGAGAAAATTGTGCGCTTCGCCACAATCGGTCCAGTGAAGGCAGGTTGGCTAATAAAAAGTAAGAGCCGTTGGAGCGCTACCGAGGTAGGTAGGTAAATACGAAAGAATTCAGGACCCTGAGATATTAGAAAGGAAAGTAGACGACTCTACAATCAATCAGCCACAGCGGCCCGACGCTGCTGCTGTAGTTGCGGACGAGGGCCAGATGCCGCAAGCACTTTCGAGGTAGCGGTAGAGGCGGCTTGGTCCGAGATAGAAACTTACATGCAGAACTTGCCTCCCTACGATTTTCAGAATCTAGTCGCCGCTTTGCTTCGCGCTATGAGCTATCACGTTTCGTGGATCGCTCCGCCCGGCCCGGACAAAGGCATGGACATCCTAGCCCACACCGATCCTTTGGAACCAGCGTTCCGAGAATTAAGGTGCAGGTCAAACGTCGCGCGGACTAGATCAGCGCGGAGAGCCTGCGTTCCTTTATGGCGGTATTGGGAGACCTAGATGTCGAGATTTCGTTTCCACCGGAGGATTTACAGCCGACGCGGCGTCGGTAGCTCGCACCCTAGATAGACTAAAATCACCCTGATAGACTGAGAAAGGCTATTAGACTTTGAGTGAGCACTACAAAAAATCGGAATCCGACAAGCGTCTTCTTCCTCTAAAGCCGGTGTACTACCTGGCCCCCTCTGAATAGATCGAGCCCACGTGGAAACATCCAAAAGACGCCTGTCCAAGAGCGACCCCGAAAGCGATATTAACTCCCTTAGCCTGGTCAGAATCGTCATCGAAGCCATCATGCGATGGATGGACCCAATTGACAGTGATCTCGGTATTTGTGTGCGTCATCTTTCGTTGCGTCGATCCGATCTCTGCCCGTAACTTGATCGTAGGCCCTCTTCCGTTTCTCGTCGGACGTGCCAACGCCTTGTGGTATTTCTCCTGGAGTCGTCGCCTAGCCACTGAGCTGGTCGCGAAGAAACCATTAGTTTGATTTTCAAGCGCTTGCTCTCAACGCACTTCATCGAAAGGTGTCGCGCGAGATTTCTGGATTTTACGGAAACTCCACACATAGGCATGTCCGCAAAGGACTACGAGGTCGCAGATTATTTCGTTCGGGAGTGCCTGATTCAGATGACGCTCCGGCTCTTGAGTCGCCTAATCTTCGTTATTACCTCAGGTTCTCGCTTGCATACCCTCATATGTCTGTTCAAATGACGGACAAGCGCGCCGCAACTCGGCACGCGTGAAGGGGCCGACCTATTGAGTCGCTGCTGAGAGCACTCATTTCTTGAGTGATTTTTGAGATGAGCCCGATGTAGCGGGTACGAAATAAAGTCCCGTACCGCCTCCGCTTACGGGAATGCCTTCTCGATGTATCCCCGCCCCCCGCTATAGGCAATTCTCTTTCTCTCTCATCACATATCTCGTATTTCTCTCATTCTTTTTTCGTCTATTGACACATTATATCTCTATCATCGTAGCTCTCTCAACTCATCTGTATAGTCTATATCTCCATATCTTTGTATATCTCTCTTCTATATAGTATATATTTATTTATCATAAATGTATAATGCTCCTATCTCTCTATCTTCTTATCTATCCTATTCTATTTTTCTTATTAAATTTATTCTATTAACTCTATTTTAGCAAAATATATGACCAGCAGCGACGCGGAAAGAGAAAAATTCTTCGAGACTATCAGTTTCCCGATCCCGAAGTGCTGTCTAAGCGAATTACTACGCCGAGCAAGACGAGTTATTCAGCAATACCTCGTGGAGGGAATGATGCGTCAATCATCGTATCAGCTGTAGATGAACTGAATACAAACGCAGCAAGAGAATTGAGTAGAACACGATCGTCTCCGAAACAACATTCGCGCGCTGGAGAGTTATTTGCCAACTTCAGAAAAAATTACCATACTTCCTACCCCGTGTGAAGTTCACACATGGACAGGTACTCGTTAGCGCCTACCCGGACCTCTATGTCAAAGACGGAGACCGGCATAAGATTATCAAGCTCGATCTCGGAAAGATCATCCGAAACCGGAAATGATCAAGATCGTGCTACAAGTGACGTACGCTGCTGCGCAAGCTGCGAAGCTGCCGGTCTTACCGAAAGATGTGATCTATGTTGAGGTAGAACACGGGACGCAACACAGCGGAGTTAAGAAGCGTGCGCGTCTGCAACGTGACATCGAAGCAGCCTGCCAGACGATCGAAGATGTTTAGCCCAAGCTTTGACGAACACTGTGCCGAAGCCTACGAATAGTTGACAAATGCTGAATTAGATATATGCTACGTAACAATAGAAAGAATATTATGAGGAGGATGTGACCTGTGAATAAGAACCTTCGGTTTCCCAGCATTTTGCTTTTGTCTTTTGGAGCGCTCGCTTTTGCTCAAATCCATCCCACTCCCCCAGCCGCGAAAGACTATACGGCTAGCAAGGATGCTTCTGGAACCGACACTAACGCGTCAGCGACTTAAAAAAGGGATACACAATTCAGTGCATAAAAGGCGTCGGGCAGAACGACTCTCCAGCCGTATGTCACGTAGTGCTGCAACCGTCGGGACAAACTCAAGATCTACGGGCAAGACCTGACTTTCAGACGATGGGGGTGGGTGATAACGACACGATGATCCTTACTTGCGTGGGAACGGCACCGACCTCTTGCACGGCTCGTGTCCACTTTCGAAAGAGCTAGCCCTTTAAGATGGAAAGTGACCTGGAATAGTCGCGAAAACAGAGTTGTTAGGCGTACGGCGCGCCAGTTTGAACAGATGGGATTTCACGCGAATTGAAGTAGATGTCGAGCCTCCAACTCACCTGTGAAGTAGTTTGCGGTTGACACGTGCGGGGACTTTTGTGGGGACTCGACATACATTTCCACTCCATTTCGCTACATCTCACCGCAGCACGACGCATCGTATCAAACTCATTGATACCGAAAGGGTTGCAGGGGTTTCTGCCTTCCATTCAATGAGTTAGCTAAATGGCCTCCGAACATTTCCTAAACCGTTTGTCGGGAGTTCGACTCTCCCCAGGCCCACCAGTCTTCGCCCGCGGAAGCGGGGCTACGCCTCGCAGGCTAGCAATTCTCACGAATTTCAGCTGATCTATGATGACGCCCGGCGAAGGCTGTCGCGCCGGAGCTTCTTTGCGAAGGCGGACCTCACCGCGAAATACATCGACATTTTGGAGAACGAACGGGGCGCGGAGTAGTGGCTCGCCTTCGTAGTATCTTTTTCGACAGCAGCGCCGCTTCCTTCCCGCCTTCTCTCAGCAACTTGGTTACGATGAGTGCACAGGGGTGCCGGCGCTAAGCCAAGCTTCGATGCCGACAAGTCAGTTCCCAGACAGACTTGTTCGGGAGGCCAATCTAATGGAACAACAGTTCGTTGCGGAGCGCGTGGAGAACCGTGTCGGCATGAAGTTGACGGCCATGCTGATCGGCACGCACGGTAAGCTCGGAGTGGAGAAAGCGGTCACGGAAAATGTCAGCCCTCGCGGCGTTCGCGTTATCTCCACGAGCGACTGGTACATCGACGACACCATACTGGTTTCCTTGCCGGCTGGTCATTTTACTTCCGCCGCGCGGGTCGCTTACTGCGACGAATTGGGCCAGGGCCGATTTGGCATTGGCTTGGAATTTGTCGGTTCCGGCGAGTCTCTGGAAATGAGCGCGCTTTCATCGGCGCCGGAAATTCTGCAGTCGTAATTGCAGAAAAGTCTCGGGCCCGAACTGCCTGCGTATCGAGCCCCGGCGTTCCACTCGTCCGTCGGAACTACATTCTGTTAGCTCGCAGTTCTGAACCGCTTCGTGTCATCGAGATGTGCCTCGCAACGCCTGTTTATTCCAAGGCCGCGCGACCTTGCAAATTCGTTGTCTCCCTGGCAAGACGCAGGTACGATGCCCCACGGCGGTGAGTACAAATCCGCGGAGCCGGTCAAGACGTTTGTAACTTGCGATTATATTCAGGAGGAGCACTATGAAACGGCAGGTAATCAGTCTGGTGTCCGTCGCAACATTATTGGCCGCAGCTTTGGCTTTTGCGTTCGTCTCGCCCGCCGTGCGAGGCACCACGCCCGCGCCGGGTGCCGTTGCGAACGCGCAGCCCGCGCAAGAGAGACACGATGCGCGTGAAGACCTACACCACGCCGAGGACAAATTGCGTGAAGCGCGAGGGCTACTTGCCAGTGCACCCGGCGAATACGGCGGGCATCGTGACAAGGCCATTAAGAAAATCGACGAGGCATTGCAGGAAGTTCACGAAGCCTGGCAGAGTCACTAGCGCTGGGTCGTTCTCGAGCGTCAACGGAAGTTAGGAATCAGCTGGCGCGTGCGCCGATGCGCGCGTTCCCCGGCGTCCCGATGTCTTCAGGAGTTTCCCTGATTGTTCAATCGGATGCGAAAACATCGGCGCGAGTGCGCGATTTCTGTTTGCGCGGCTTTCAATTAAATCGCACATACTCGAAATTCAACGGCTGCCGGTTGATGCCACGGGCCGGAGGCGCGATCCAATTCGCGAATTTCCCCGGCTCAATCACACGCCCCGCCATCAAAGACTGCACGAACGCCTGGTCCTCGGCGCTCGGCATCCACTTGTGCTGGTTATTTTCCCAAGCTTCCTTCGTTAGCACGTCGCCTTCTGGACTGATGAATTTTCCCGCAAAGTTTCCGATCGCCCGGTGAAATCCCTTGTGCGGCAGCACCAGCCGGAACGGGACGTCGGCTTGTTCGATGATCTTGTTCCAACGGTCCACCCCGCCCTGAATTTCAGCAATGTAATCATCGCGCAAGCGTTCGTTCAAAGCCGTAAGCGCGGGAACTTGCCGCGAGATGATCTTGTTGCCGGCAACTTCCAGGACAGGATAATGAGCGTCCCGCAGCGTGTGATCGTCCTCAATCTTCGTTTCCTCGTAACGTCCCTTCAGTCCCGTGGTGTAGTAGCTGGCGGCATTCGAAGAAGCGTCTGATCCAAAAAGGTCAATCGTCACGCTGAAATGAAAATTAAGGTACTTCTGCATGGTGGGCAAATCAATCACGCCCAGTGCGCGAACGTCCGCCGGATTTTCGACTTTGTGCTCCTTCATCACTTCGCAAGTCCGCTGCAGAATTCGGCTGATGCCAGTTTCGCCCACAAACATGTGGTGCGCTTCCTCAGTCAGCATGAATCGGCACGTCCGTGCCAGAGGATCGAATCCTGATTCCGCCAGCGCGCATAGCTGGAATTTTCCATCGCGATCGGTAAAGAACGTGAACATATAAAAAGCCAGCCAATCCGGCGTCGGCTCGTTGAAGGCGCCCAGAATGCGCGGATTATCCGCGTCGCCCGATCGGCGGTCGAGAAGCGCCTCCGCCTCTTCACGTCCGTCGCGCCCAAAATAGCGATGCAGCAAATAGACCATCGCCCAAAGATGGCGCCCTTCCTCCACGTTCACCTGGAAAATGTTGCGCAGGTCATACAAAGACGGGCAGCACATCCCCAGTAATCGCTGCTGTTCAACCGAAGCAGGCTCCGTATCGCCTTGCGTCACGATCACCCGCCGCAAAGTGGACCGGTACTCGCCCGGAACTTCCTGCCACGCGGCCTGTCCTTTGTGCACTCCGAAATTCACTTGACGATTCGCATCGCGCGGCTGCAGGAAAATACCCCAGCGATATTCCGGCATCCGCACGTACCCGAATTGCGCCCATCCGTCGGGCTCCACGCTGATCGCCGTGCGCAAATACACTTCCAGTGCGTGACTCTCGCTCGGTCCCATGTCATACCACCAGTTCATGTAGGCCGGCTGCCAATGTTCCAGAGCGCGCTGCAACACGCGGTCTCGGCCTAGATCGACGTTATTAGGAATTTTTTCGGTGTAATCAATCATTGCGATCTCCTCGCAAAAGCTCTAGGTGAAAAGAGAATGGCCCCAATCTCCCGGGCTACACTCTTTCCCAGTTGAATTTCACCGGCGCGCCCGTTCCGTAAATCTTTAGCGCGCCGCTTTCGCCCACGGCGTTCGGCCGTACAAAAATCCAGTTTTGCCATGCCGATAGCCTGCCAAAAATCCTGCTTTCCATCGTCTCGTTCCCGCCAAACCGTAAATTCGCTTCCAGCCCCGTCAAAGCATCCGGTGAAAGCGCCGTTCTCGATTCGATCGCTTGGCGCACTTCGTCCTCCCAATCGAGGTCATCCGGCGCAGCAGTCACCAAGCCCGCTTCTAGGGCGGCTTGCACCGGCAACGGCCGGCCGGCGAGCCCGTGCAATTTCTCAATTTGCGGCGCATCTTGATAGAAGCGTGCAGACAATCGCGACAACCCGCTCACCATTGGCAACGGGCCAAAGTTCATCTCCGACAGCATCACGGATGCCTTCGCCTCGCCCTCCTGCGTGTCCAGCATGTAAACGCGATCTGCTGCTAGTGCGAATTCCAGCAACGTTCCGGCAAAGCACGAATCCGGTTCAATCAGCGCGAACAGCGACCGCGACGAAACATCCAGCCGCGCAAACGTGCGCCGCATCATTCCCAGCACTTCGCGCACAAACCAGTTCGTTCGATGTGCAAGCATGAATTCGTCAATCGCCAGCACCGCCTGCGGATTTCCTGACGTCTTCAGAATCCACAATCCCAGTTCCGCCTCGTTCGTGCGCAGCCCCAGGATCGCATCGTCCAATTCGCGTGCCATCTGTAAAGGCCACCAGGAAGCGCCCTTCGCCACGGCGCCATCGAGGCTCGGTGAGGGTACAGTTTCCGGCGCGCGTATCGTCAGCGTCACCGTCCGCGCGTCCCGATTCACCTGCGCGTCCACAAATTCGTAGTGCCGTCCGCTCTCGTCAATGGTTCGTTGCAAACGTGTCAGTGCGACTCCCTTCGCATCCGTCGGCCGGTCGCTCTTCTCCGCCAATTGCAAGGACCGCTGTTTCACGTGCGCGGCGAACTGCTGCGTCTTCACCGCATCATCAACAAATCCCCAATCTTTGGCGCGTTGGCCCTTCACGCCATCGGCCGAAGTGCAAAAAATATCCGCATAATCTCTGCGCACTTGTCGTTTGTCCGTGACGCGCGTAAGCCCCCCCGTGCCCGGAAGCACGCCCAGCAAGGGAACTTCCGGCAAGCTCACTGCCGACGATCGGTCATCCACCAAAATAATCTCGTCGCAGGCCAGCGCCAGTTCGTATCCTCCGCCAGCCGTGGTTCCGTTCAGAGCGGCGAGAAACTTCAATCCGGAATGGCGGCTCGCATCTTCGATTCCGTTGCGCGTTTCATTGGTGAACTTGCAGAAATTCACTTTCCACGCATGCGACGAAAGCCCCAACATGTAAATATTCGCGCCCGAACAAAAAATACGGCTCTTGGCGCTGGAGATCACCACGGACCGAATCTCGGGATGTTCAAAGCGGATTCTTTGCAGCGCATCATGCAACTCGATGTCTACACCCAGGTCGTACGAATTAAGCTTTAATTTGTAGCCCGGGCGCAGGCCGCCGTCCTCATTCACGTCCATCGTGAGCGTCGCCACGGGGCCGTCATAACTTAGTCGCCAGTGTTGGTATTTCGAGGGATCCGTTTGATAATCAACCGCTGCAGCAGCCGTCTGCGATCCTTGCACGATGTTTGCGTCCACAAATCCCTCCTACTTCGTTTCCGACTGTATGGCCTGTTTCAGCTTCGCAAGGCTTTCATCCACCGAGTCACCCGAAGTCTCCAGATGGACGTGCGCGCGGCGATAAAGAGCTTCTCGCGCTTCAAGAATTCGTCGCAGATCATCCATAGCTTCGTGGTTGTCGCCCATCACGCGAAAATCGCCTTGCGCGATCACACGCGACATATGGTCCTCGGGACTGGCCTTCACCCAAACCGTTAGGCAATTCGAGAGCACGCGATCGTAAGTTTCTTTTTCAGAGACCACGCCTCCTCCGATCGAAATAATGGCGCGCGGATGTTCCTTCAGCACTCGATCCAATGTGCGCTTTTCAATTCGGCGATAACCTGCCTGTCCGTACAGCGAAAAAATCTCCGCCAGCGCGATTCCGGCATCATTCTCAATTTCGCGGTCAAGCTCGATAAACGGGACGTCCAAAGCGCGCGCTAACTTTGCGCCGAGAGTAGACTTGCCGGCGCCGCGCAAGCCAATCAGCGCGATCCGCCAGCGTCGCGACTTTTCCTCGTGCGCCAATTCCCGCGTTAATCGCCGCACTGTTTCCTGCAGCCGGTTCGCAGGAAGCCGCTCCAGCAGCTCCCCGATCATGCGCTTCTCGTCAGGTACAGGTGCGCGAGGCGAAAATAAATCAGCGAGTGATGCGTTCAGCGCGGCCGCAACACGCCGCAGCAGGAGGATCGAAATGTTCCCGTCCCCTAATTCCAGTTGCGCCAGGTGGCGCTCCGAGACGTCGGCGTCCCGCGCGACCATTTTGCGGGTCATGCCCCGCAGACTACGAAGCTCGCGCACCCGCGCGCCAAGGATAGCCAGGAATTCAGGGTCGCTCGTCAGCTGCGCGGGATCAGCCGGTGGGACCAGCACCGTTGATGGCGGTTCAGCAGCCAAACTCTGTGTCTTATTCACCATGCAGTATAATACAACACGACGCAAGCTAGTTCAAGCAGCGCGGCTCATGGGCTGGCATATTCGCTTCCTGCGTGTATTCTATTAAATACTTATGTATCTTTCGCTTATGTGGACCACATCTTCGATGATCTGGACGTCACGCAATCTGCATATGCAATATTCTGCTCCTGAGCGGCACGCGACGCAGCTCCGGCACAGCTAATCCATCCTCGCAACACCGCGCCCAAAATGGGCCGGACGTACCATCGCCGAGTACCCGGTGGCTAATGCTAAAGTTCCCTCATGCGCGTACGGTGCTCCCATTGCTCTGCACAGGTCGATTTGGACGACCGCCAGTACGCCGGCCGCCGGATGGCCCAGATCCGCTGCTGGATGTGCGCCCAAAGCTCCCTGGTGGATCTCATGCCCTTGGACGTGAACTCCTCCACCCTTGTTTCCGATCCCGTCGCGCCGGGCGAGCGGCCATTCGCCCAGGCCCGCCTCGAAGAATCGTCTAGAACGCAAACGGCGACGCTCGACCTCCCCGTCGGCAAATCCATCACAGTTTCCGTGATCGACGGCCCATCGTCGGGATTCCAGCGCGATCTGACCATGCCGCTCGTAACCCTCGGGCGCTTACGAGGCGGGGCGGACATCGAAATCGACGATCCCCAGGTTTCCCGGCTGCATTGCGCCATCGAAGTGAAGAACGATGCGGTCTTCCTGCGGGATCTGCGCTCGACGAACGGCACGTACGTGGCGGGCCGGCGGGTGATGGCTGCACGGCTCGACGCCTCGGCCGAGTTCCGCATTGGGATTTCCGCGTTGCGCGTTGATATTGCTTCGCACTAATCCCTCTCCTGCAACAGGTCCTGCCCGTTAATTTTGCCTCTATATGGCGATGGCGTCTGCGGTATGCTCGTGTCCTACAAATCTAAAGCCGGTCAGGGCGATTAACGCTCATTCAGCCGGTGGTCAAATCTTCGGGGGAGATGGTGAGTCGTGAAAAAGATGAAAAGAAACTCGGAATGGGCCGCGCCATCCCGAGGCGCGATTTCCTCAATGGCTTTGCCGTAGCAGTCGGCGGATCCTTACTTTCTCCTCACACGCAGTGGTTCGAACGATTTGGCCTCCCACATTCGCCGCTGGCGCCGCAAACCGCGAATCCTTACTATCCTCCGTCCTTGACCGGCATGCGTGGCACCACCGACGCGGTGATGGAAGTCGGCCACGCTCTGCGCGATGGCAATACCTGGAGCAATCCGACTCCGGATTCGGATTCATACGACCTGATCGTCGTGGGGGGCGGCATCAGTGGCCTTGCCTCCGCATATTTTTTCCGCAAGGTCGCCGGTCCGAAAGCCAAAATCCTGATCCTCGAAAATCACGACGATTTCGGTGGTCACGCGCGCCGCAACGAATTCCACACGGATCGACGCATGATCCTCGGCTACGGCGGCACGCAATCAATCGCCGGCCCGAAGCTCTATAGCAAAGAAGCCAAGGATCTCCTCGCGGAGCTGGGCGTTGACGTGCAACGCTTTTACAAGTATTACGATCGGAATTTTGAGAAGTCCAACGGACTGGCGCGCAGCATGTTTTTCGATAAAAAGACGTTTGGCGAAGACCGCCTCGTCGCAGGCATCGGCCAGCCGACTTGGCCTGAATTCCTGGCGAAAACTCCGCTTTCGCCGCAAGTGCAAAAAGACCTCGTGCGGCTCTACACCGAAAAAGTTGATTACCTCCCGCATATGGCTTCTTGGGATAAAAAAGTCCTTCTCGCCAAGACCAGCTACAAGGATTACCTGCTCAACTACGTGAAGGTCAGCCCCGACGCAATTCCCGTGTTGCAAACAGAGACTTACGGCCTCTACGGCGTCGGCATTGATGCGGTTCCTGCAGGTGATCTAGCAGGGCTCGGGTACCCTGGGTTTGCAGGCATGGATTTGTCCGGCCCTCCAGGCCCCGGTTTGGGCGTCGAAATCACGAAACAAGATGAAGGAGACGAGCCCTACATTTTTCATTTTCCCGACGGAAACGCTTCCATCGCGCGCCTTCTAGTCCGGTCGCTGATTCCCGCGTCGGCTCCCGGCGACACGATGGAGGATATCGTCACCGCAAAGCTCGATTATGCCGTCCTCGACAATGCATCTTCGCCGGTGCGCCTGCGTTTGAACAGCACCGCGATTCACGCGCGCAATGTCGGAGATCCCGCGACGGCGAAAGAAGTCGAGGTGACCTACGTGAAAGATGGTCGCGCACACACCGTGCGAGGCGCCACCTGCATTCTGGCCTGCTGGAACATGGTGATTCCATTTATGTGCCCAGAACTTTCGGACAAGCAAAAAGACGCGCTCGCTTACGGAGTGAAAGTGCCGCTCGTTTACACCAATGTGCAGATCAGCAACTGGGAGTCGTTCAAAAAACTGGGAGCCAGCGGCGTGCGTTGTCCGGGAAGCTATTTCGAAACCGCCACGCTCGATTTTCCGGTCAGCATGGGCGCATATCAATTCCCGAGCAATCCTGCCGAGCCTTGCCTCTTGCACCTTGAACGAGTCCCCTGCAAACCGGGTCTGCCCGCCCGCGATCAGCAACGTGCGGGGCGCATGGAGCTTCTCACTACGACATTCGCAATCTTCGAGCGGCATATCCGCGAACAGCTCGGTGCGATGCTTTCTCCGGGCGGCTTCGATCCCGCGCGCGATATCCAGGCTATCACCGTGAATCGCTGGCCCCACGGCTACGCTTACGAATACAATTCCCTCTATGATCCCGATTGGCCCGAAGATCAGCAACCCTGCGTCGTCGGTCGGCAGCCCTTCGGCCGCATCTCCATCGCCAATTCAGACGCCGAAGCGTTCGCCTACACGAATGCGGCCATTGACCAGGGATTCCGCGCCGTCACAGAGGTTTCGCGATTCAAGCGGGAAGCCGGAGCATAGATCCACAATGAGGACGCGCACGACTTGAGCTCTTCACATGCATTTCGCCTGCTCGATCCCTTGTTCACCACCGATCAAGCGCGCGAAATCTTTTCCGATCACGGTAGGCTCCAAGGCATGCTCGAGTTTGAGGCCGCTCTCGCGCGAGCCCTCATGGCCGCTGGCGTCGCGCCTGCTGGCGTTGCCCCCGCGATTGAGGCCCAGTGCAAAGCAGAACTCTTCGCCACCGACGCGCTGGCTCATGAGGCCGCACTTGCGGGCAATCTCGCCATCCCCCTAGTCAAAGCGCTCACCGCAGCCGTCGCCAAGTCCGACGAAAAAGCTGCGGGGTTCATGCATTGGGGTGCCACCAGCCAGGACGCCATTGACACGGGACTCGTTCTTCAATTGCGCGCCGCGTTCGACGTAATCGCTCCCCAGCTTGCACAACTTGCCGATGCGCTCGCTCATCTTGTCACAGAGCATCGAACCACGCTGCTCGCCGGTCGCACCTGGTTGCAGCAAGCGAGCCCCGTAACATTCGGCCTCAAAGCAGCAGGGTGGCTCGATGCTATCAGTCGGCACCGCGCCAGACTCGTGGCCACGCGCCAGCAAGTCCTCGTCCTTCAGTTTGGTGGCGCCGTCGGCACGCTCGCCGCATTGGGAACGCAAGGACCGGTCGTCGCACGCGCGCTGGCACAGGAATTGAAGCTGGAACTTCCCGGCTTGCCTTGGCATGCGCAGCGCGATCGCTTCGCGGAAGTTGCAACCACGCTAGGACTGCTAGTGGGCACCTTGGGAAAAATCGCGCGCGATGTTTCATTGATGTCGCAAACGGAAGTCGGCGAAGCACTCGAGCCGACCGCGCCCGGCAAGGGCGGCTCCTCCACGCTGCCGCACAAACGAAATCCCGTAGGTTCTGCGGTGGTTCTCGCGGCGGCGATTCGCGTTCCGGCACTCGTCTCCACGATGCTCGCCGCAATGCCCCAGGAACACGAGCGTGGGCTCGGTGGCTGGCACGCTGAATGGGAAACGCTTCCTGAAATCTTTTTGCTCGCAGCCGGGGCACTGTCTCACACAACACAAATCGTAAACGGCCTCGAGATTCACGAAGAAAAAATGACTCACAACCTCGCAGCCACGCACGGCTTGATCCTCGCCGAGGCCGTCGCCATCGCGCTCGCCAAGCGCATGGGGCGGATGCCGGCTCACCATCTGATCGAAAAAGCCTCGCATCAGGCGCTCGAATCCGCCCGCACGCTGCGCGAAGTGCTGCTGGAAGAGAAACAAGTGCGTGAACATCTCTCGGCCGCCGAAATAGAAATGCTTTTGGACCCCAGGAATTACACAGGATCAGCCGAATCAATGATTGAGCGAGTGTTGGCGGATCATAAGAAGCAGCGCTAAGGAATCAATCGCTCAGAAAGCAACGGACATGCCCTTCATAGACGCCAACGGGACACGCTTCAATTATCAAATCGACGGTCCAGACCACGCGCCGGTCGTCGTGCTCTCGAATTCGCTTGGCACCACGCTCTCGATGTGGGACTCCCAAGTTCCCGCTCTCTCGCAGAAATTTCGTGTCCTGCGGTACGATATGCGCGGGCACGGACTCACCACGATGACGCCGGGGCCATACACCATCGAAGGACTGGCGCGTGATGTGGTCGGCCTGCTTGATGCACTGAAAATCGAACGCGCACATTTCTGTGGCATCTCGATAGGCGGCGCGCTGGGCCAGTGGCTCGGCGTCAACGCCGCTGATCGTTTTAACAGTCTCGTGCTGAGCAACACAGCGGCTCGCATCGGCACGCCGGACGGTTGGAATACCCGTATCAAGGCCGTTCGTGAAGGCGGCATGGCGGCGCTCGCGGATGCCGTCGTCCCCCGCTGGTTCACCGATGGCTTCGTCAAGAAATCGCCGAAGGTGGTGGATGCTACGCGCCAGATGTTGCTACGCACGCCGCCGGAGGGTTATATCGCCACTTGCGCCGCCCTTCGCGAAATGGACCCACGCGAAACCGTCGCGCAGATCTCGGTTCGCACCCTGGTCGTTGCAGGCGCGCACGACGCCGTCACGACTCCCGCCGACGCCCGCTTCCTTGTTGATCGTATTCCTGCCGCACAGTACGCAGAATTAAACGCGGCGCATCTTTCCAATATCGAAGCTGCCGACGCCTTCACCGCGGCGCTAATAAATTTTCTCACTCAGCAGGAGGCGAAGTAATGGACGATCGTGAGCGGCATTCCGCTGGAATGAAAGTGCGGCGCGCGGTGCTGGGCGACGCGCACGTAGACCGCGCGGAAGCCAACAAAAACGCTTTCAGCGAGCCCTTTCAGGATTTGATTACTCGCTATGCCTGGGGCGAAATATGGTCGCGCCCGGGATTGCCTCGTCATACGCGCAGCCTTCTGACGCTTTCCATGATGATTGCGCTGAACCGTGGCGATGAATTTCGCATGCACGTGCGCGCGGCGCTGAATAATAAAGTCACACGCGAGGAAATCCAGGAAGTGCTGCTGCAAAGCGCAATTTATTGTGGTGTTCCGGCGGCGAATACCGCGTTTCACATCGCGCAGGAAGTTTTTGCGGAGATTGACGCGGTAAAATGAAGCCGCCCATTATTGGCGTATTTGAGCCAAAGCTTTAAGAGCTTACACAGCACCGCAATCTTCAATATCTCAACGAAATTTCAGGAGGAATCGCAAATGCCGATGCAAAAAATCGGAGTGGTAGGATGCGGCTTGATGGGTTCGGGAATCGCGCAGGTCGCCGCACAATCGGGCTGCCAGGTGACCGTCCGCGAAGTTTCCCCGCAACTCGTCGAAAAAGGTTTGCAATCAATCGAAAAAAATCTTCAGCGCATGGTGGACAAGGGCACACTCTCCGCAGCCGACAGCGATGAGGTCCGCAGCCATCTTCGCGGAACCACGAATCTCGAAGACCTCAAGGATTCCGATCTCATCATCGAAGCCATCATCGAACAGCTCCCCGCGAAACGCGAGCTTTGGACCGCTCTCGACAAAATCTGCCCCCTGCAAACCGTCTTCGCCAGCAACACGTCCTCTCTTTCCATCACCGAGATGGCGATGTTCACAAAGCGTCCTGACCGTTTCCTGGGATTGCACTTCTTCAATCCCGTGCCCGTGATGAAACTGGTAGAGGTAATTCGTACCATCGCAACCGACCCGAAAGTGGAAGAAGAGGCGGTTGTTCTGGCGGCACGTTTTGGAAAAACGCCCGTGCGCACCACCGACCGCACCGGTTTCATCGTCAATCGCCTGCTGGTGCCGTTCCTGCTCGATGCCGTTCGCGCGCTCGAAGAAGGAGTCGGCTCCATCGAGGATATCGATAATTCCATGAAGCTCGGATGCGGCCATCCGATGGGTCCTCTAACGCTGCTCGATTTCGTCGGCCACGACACCACCTATTACATCGCCAACATCATGTTCGGCGAATTCAAGGAGAAGCGCTTCGCGCCCCCGCCGCTGCTGAAACGCATGGTCCTAATGGGTTGGAATGGCCGCAAAGCTGGTCGCGGATTTTACGACTATAGCGACCCCGCCAAGCCCAAGCCGTTGAAGTTCGTCTGACCGCTCAGCGCTGTGGCTTGCCGCTCGCTGTGTCGCCGGCCGAAAGTCGCTCGATCACTTCGGCCGGCAGTGGCCGAGACTTCATGCGCTCCGGATTCATCGGATCCGCTCCGGCCCACACCCGAGTCTCGAAGCCTTCCACCGCCAGCGCGCCCGCCTTGAAGAACTGATGCCGGATAATAAAACTGCTCTTGCGAAATTCCATTACCGTAGATTCCGTCAGCAATTCGTCATTGAAGGTCGAAGGAATCAGAAATCGTACGCGCACATCCACCAAAGGCACGCCAACGATTCCGTGCGCCTTAAAGAGCGCACGCGTCGGCATGCCCGCATTGCTAAAAAGCGCCGTCGTGCAGTCGTCAAACCAGGCGAGGTATTGCGGATAAAACACAATCCCCGCTGGATCGCAATGCCCCCATTCCACCAAAAGGTGCTTCTGGCTTACGAACATAGCGTGAGGCTCCTGAGAAATCGCACAGTCGCGCCCAAGAAATTCAAATCCCGGCACGCATGGTAACATCCACTTCGAAGCCGCTCCAAGCCTTGCAAGATCTTGCCGTTCCGTCCCGTCGGTTTTTTCTGCTATCGTCTGATTAGGATTAGTCGAGATCGCAAAAATGCGCACGCAAGTTGGCATCGTCGGAGCCGGACCCGCAGGCCTCGTGCTGTCGCACCTCCTGCATCTTCACGGCATCGAATCGGTCGTCCTGGAAAATCGCAGCCGCCAATACGTTCAAGAACGCGTGCGCGCCGGCGTTCTGGAGCAGGGAACTGTTGACCTTCTAAAGGAAACCGGCGTCGGCGCGCGCCTCGAACGCGAAGGCTTGGTCCACTACGGCGTAAATCTGCGCTTCAACAAACGTACTCATCGCATCGACTTCGCGGAACTCACCGGCGGCAAAGGCGTCACGATCTACGCGCAGCATGAAGTGGTGAAGGATCTAACCGATGCGCGCCTCGCCGCCGGCGGCCAGATTTTCTTCGAAGTCGAAGACACCAGCATCCATGATTTCGATTCCCCTCAACCCCCCGCCAAGCCGCGCATCCGGTTTCGCAAAGATGGCGAGCCGCAGGAACTCGTCTGCGATTTCATTGCCGGGTGCGATGGCTTCCATGGTATCTGTCGTCCCTCGGTGCCAGCGGGCGTTCTCACTACCTTCGATCGCGTGTATCCGTTCGGTTGGCTCGGCATCCTGGCGGAAGTCGCTCCATCTTCGGAAGAACTGATCTACGCCTATCACGATCGTGGCTTCGGCCTACTGAGCATGCGTTCGCCGCACATCGGGCGCCTCTACATCCAATGCAAGCCGGACGAAGACATCACCGACTGGCCGGATGAAAAAATCTGGCGCGAGCTTCACTCGCGCCTGGAAACCGACGACGGTTGGAAACTCACCGAAGGCCCCATCATTCAAAAAGGCGTCACGGGCATGCGCAGCTTTGTCGTCGAGCCCATGCAATGCGGCAAGCTATTCCTAGCAGGCGATGCCGCGCACATCGTGCCGCCCACGGGTGCCAAGGGCCTCAATCTCGCCGTCGCCGATGTTCGCATCCTGGCGCGTGCGCTAACGGAATATTATTCGCGTGGCCACCGCGATCTTCTCGAAACCTATTCGCAGACCTGCCTCCGCCGCGTCTGGAAAGTGCAGCGTTTCTCCTGGTGGATGACCTCCATGCTTCATCGCTTCGAACACGAAAACGCGTTCGACCACCGCCGCCAGCTCGCCGAACTCGACTACGTCACCAGCTCTCGCGCCGCCTCGCAAAGCCTCGCCGAAAACTACGTGGGACTTCCGCTCGAATAAACGCCCGTTCGCCCGTGATCCCGTAGTTTCTGCCATAGCCTTTCGTACTAGCCGATTGAGAGTCGCGGCCTATAGCCGCTCCTAGCAGCCGCACGCTACCCTCATTGAGTTGAAAGTATTCATCAGCGACCAGCGCAGGATCAACGAACTGGCCCAAAACGGGGGTTTAGATGCAGTCTGGGGGAATCAAAGGTCTTCTGCGAACTGCGCTCGTCGCCAGCTTCGTTCTAATCGCCAGCCAGTCACTCAGCGCCCAGCAACTCCTGCGTTTACAGCTACCTACAGGCGATAGCGGCAACGACCCGATCTCCTTCATGCGGCCCCACTATTTCATCCATGAAGCCGCCGGCGCCAGCTTGAGCAATCCCCCTTCATCCGCTTTTGTTCCTTCTCAGATCCGCCACGCCTATGGTTTTGACCTGATCGCCAATCAGGCAGCAGGCCAAACCATCGGTGTTGTGGATGCCTATGACGACGCCAACGCTGAGAACGATCTCGGAGTCTTCAGCAAGAAATTCAACCTTTCCGCCTGCACCAGCAGCAACGGCTGTTTCCGCAAGGTTTATTCCAATGGCCGTAAGCCGGCCGCGAACTCGAATTGGTCCGTGGAAATTTCGCTCGATATCGAGTGGGCGCACGCCATGGCACCGCAAGCCAAAATCGTGCTGATCGAAGCTCCTTCGAATAATCTTAGTGATTTGATTTCCGCGGTGGACGTGGCCGTCCGTAACGGCGCTTCAGCAGTCTCCATGAGCTGGACCGCAGGAGAAACTTCCAGCGAGCGCAATCTGGACAATCATTTCGTCGCCAGCGGCGTCACTTTTGTGGCTGCCTCCGGCGACACTGGCACTGGCGTCAACTATCCCGCGGCATCGCCTTACGTAATCGGTGTAGGTGGCACATCGCTCACGCTCGACTCCTCCGGGAATTACCTCAGCGAAGCAGCTTGGAGCGGAAGCGGCGGCGGCCTGAGCCACTACGAAAACGAGCCGCTCGCCCAGGAACAGTTCGCAATCCCTGACGACTCGCGCGGTTTGCGCGGCGTGCCGGACGTCTCCTACAACGCCAACCCCGGAACTGGCTACGCGATCTATGATTCGATCGGCATCAACGGTGCCAGCGGTTGGTTCCAAGTCGGCGGCACCAGCGCGGGAGCGCCGCAATGGGCAGCACTGGTCGCCATCGCAAATTCGCAGCGCGCCGCCGCCCGCAAAGCAAATCTCACCAGCGCAAACGGTACCGTTTACTCGGTCGCCAAGACGAATCTCGGCGCGAACTTTCGTGCCGTTACCGCGGGCACCAATGGCTCGTGCGGCGTCATCTGCGATGCTCTCGCCGGATACGACTACGTCACCGGCCTCGGTACGCCGCAACCCAAGGTTCTGATCCCAGCCCTAGTCGCGCACCCGTAACCCAGTTAGTAGCGCCGGCGTCTCGCCGGCTCTTCGAATTTGACTTTGGAGTTTCAGAGAATAGCAAGGCAGTGCGCCATCTAAATTGAAATGCCTTCGGGTGACGCGGCGCCCCACGGCCCCGTTCCTTGTTGCGAAACACATCCACTCGCTCCCTTCCTTACAATTTGCCCCACTAGTGTATAGTTTTTGCGGGCGCGGCCATTCCAGTTGCCAGAATTGTTACCGGCCACATTGATTCGCCGTGCCACAGGTCTATCCGAAATGAAGTCATTTTTGCAGGTCATGAAATTCGGCGGCACTTCGGTCGGCGACGCCTCCTGCATCGCGCGCGTCGTCCAGATCGTTGCGAAGTCCGCGCGCCAGAATCCCGTCGTAGTCGTCGTTTCTGCGATGAGCGGCGTCACCAATCGGCTCGTCGAAGCCGCCACGTGCTCCGAAGCCGGCGATCGCGACCGCGCCTCTGCGCTCCTGCAAGGTCTACGCGATCAGCATGCAGTCGCGCTCGAAGCATTGATCCATAATTCCGAAACTCGCAAGCGCCTCGCCCAGCGCATCGAAGAGAATCTCCGCGAAGCGCAACGCCTCTGCGAAGGCACAGCCCTCATCCACGAACTTACGCCGCGCACCCTCGACGCGATCTCCAGCCTCGGCGAACGCCTCTCCGCGCCGCTCGTAGCCGGCGCCTTAACCGAACAGGGAGTTCCCAGCGAACCAATTGAAGCCACCGAACTCGTAGTCACCGACTCCTATCACGGCGCGGCCGAACCGCTGATGGACCTCACGCACCAGCGTTCCGAGGCGCGAGTTCGCCCCCTCCTGGAGCAGGGAATCGTTCCCGTAGTCACCGGATTCATCGGCGCTACAGCCGATGGCATCCTCACCACTCTCGGCCGCGGCGGTTCGGACTATTCCGCGACGATTCTCGGCGGCGCGCTCGGTGCCGACGAAGTCATTATCTGGACCGATGTCAACGGCGTCCTCAGCGCCGACCCCCGTCTCGTTCCCGAAGCCCGAACGATCCCCGAAATCTCCTATCGCGAAGCCGCAGAGCTCGCGTATTTTGGCGCCAAGGTTCTCCATCCCAAGACTCTTCGCGCCGTGATGCAGGCAGGTATTCCGGTCTGGATTCGCAATACCTTCGAGCCGGAAAATCCCGGCACAAAAATCACGCCCCAGGGCCGCAGCTCCAGCGGCGGTGTGAAAGCCCTCACCGCCATCAGCGACGTTTCGCTCATCGCCGTCGGAGGACCCGGAATCGTCGGCCTGCCGGATGTCGTCGGCCGCACATTCTCTACCACGGCCAGTGTTCGCGCCAACGTGCTACTCATCTCGCAATCGTCATCGCAGAACGATATTTGCTTCATCATTTCGTCATCCGACGCGAAACGCACGGTCGAAGCGCTACGCCAGCAATTCGCGCAGGATCTCGCGCATCAAATGGTCGAACACATCACCGTGGACCCCAACATCGCCATCGTGGCAGTAGTAGGGGAAAAAATGCGCGGCACCGTGGGCATGGCGGGGCGCACCTTCAGCGTCCTCGGCCGCGAGAGCGTGAATATCATCGCGATCGCGCAGGGTTCATCAGAGTCGAATATTTCATTCGTAGTCGCCAGCAGTGACATGAAAAAGGCGCTGCTCGCCGTCCATCGCGAATTTGCTCTGGATATGCGCAACGCGCACGAAACAAGTTCCACCATCAAATGAGCGCTCCGAACTCAAAAGTGACCACAAGTGCAGCCAGGCGGACGGGCGCAAATTCTGTCCAGCGCTGCATCGCGCCCACGTGCGGGGCAAGCTACGGCATTCGCGATCAGATTTACGTCTGCACTCGTTGTGGGGGCCCGCTGGAAATCGAAATCCCGCTCGAATCCGTCAGTCCCGCTCGCGATCTACCTAAACGATGGGAAGCGCGTGCCGCTTCGCGCGATCCGAAAGACCGCAGCGGCGTCTGGTGCTATCGCGAGTTGTTGCCGTTTGAACCTGACGCCTCCGTCGTTACTCTCTTCGAAGGCAATACCCCGTTGTACGACGCGCCCCGCAGCGCAAAATACTCCGGACTCGCAGCTCTGCGGCTGAAGCATCAAGGCTGCAATCCCACGGCGTCGTTTAAAGACACTGGTATGACCGTGGCCGTCACTCAAGCCGCGCTGCTCGGCGCGCGTACGGTTGTTTGCGCCAGCACGGGCAATACCGCCGCGAGCCTCGCCGCATACGCGGCCCGCGCAGAACTGCAATGCGCCATCCTTCTGCCGCAAGGCCAGATCAGCCCCGCGAAACTCGCCCAGAGCATGGACTACGGCGCGATCGTCTGCGAAATCGCGGGAAACTTCGACGACTGCATGCGCCTCATCGGCGAACTGGCCGATGAGCCGTCGATCTACATCGCCAACTCCATCAATCCGTTTCGCATCGAAGGGCAAAAGACCGTCGCCTTTGAGATTCTTCAGCAATGCGACTGGCAAGTCCCGGACTACGTCGTCGTTCCCGGCGGAAATATGGGCAATAGCTCCGCGCTGGGCAAAGGCTTCGACGAAATGCTTCGCCTAGGCCTGATCAATCGCTTGCCCAAACTCCACGTGATTCAAGCCGAAGGTGCCGCCCCCCTCGCCCATTTGTTTGCCACGCTCGATTCAACCGGAAGCGGAGACAGCAATCATCTGCCGGACAAAATCGATAACGTCCGCGACCCGCGCACGCTCGCGACCGCCATAAAGATCGGCGCTCCCGTTTCGTGGCAGAAATCACTGCGCGCAGTTCTCCGTTCCAAGGGCAGCGTCATCACGGTTAGCGAAAAGGAAATTGCGGACGCCAAAGCCATCATCGGGCGCGACGGCGTCGGCTGCGAGCCTGCCTCCGCCACCACGGTCGCGGGCATTCGCAAGCTCGTGAAGGCGGGGAAGATCCAAGCCGATGAATCCGTAATCGCCGTGCTCACCGGCCACGTGCTGAAAGATCCTGACTACGTCAGCAACTATCACCGCGGCACGCTATCGCTAGACGTAGCCGAACACGGAGAAGCTCCCAAACCGCTGGATATTCCTGGCGCGTTTCGCAATGCTCCCGAAAAAATCGCGGCCAGCAAAAACGCTATCCTCGAAAGTCTGGAGCGGCGGCGCTAAGTCGCCGGTCTTCCATGCAGAATCCCGAGCGCCAAATATTCGAGGTTCGCGTCCCAGCCTCCACCGCCAATCTCGGCGCAGGCTTCGACTGTTTCGGATTAGCCTTGCAGTTGTATTTGACCGTGCGTGCGACCGTGCAACCCGAAGAGGGCGCCCGCACCATCGCCCGCAGCCGTGGAATATCGGGCAGTGCGAATCTGCCCACCGCGCCGGAAGAAAATCTGATCCTGCGCGCCATGCAGCGCGCCGCCGAACGCGAAAATCTTCAGCTCCCGCCCGTTCATCTCGACGTCCACAACGAAGTTCCCATTGCCGCTGGCCTGGGCAGCAGCGCCGCAGCCATCGTCGCCGGCATCTCGCTGGCGTTCGCGCTCTCGAAGCGGAAATTGCCGCAACAAACGGCGCTACGTCTCGCTGCGGACCTGGAAAAACACACGGACAATGTCAGCGCCGCACTGCTCGGCGGCCTCGTCGTCTCCTTCGTCGCTGCAGATAACAAAGTCGTCGCGGTCCGCAAGAAATGGCCAAAAAAAATTCGGGTGATCGCCGTCACTCCCAAAATGTCGCTCGAAACCAGCGCCTCGCGCGCGGCGCTTCCCAAAACTGTTGAGCACGCGGCTGCAGTTCACAATCTCCAGCGCTCCGCCCTCTTCCTCGCGGCGCTGGATGCAAAGCGCTACGACCTTTTGTGGGACGCCATGCAGGATCGCCTGCATCAATCGTATCGGGAGGCGCTCATCCCCGGGCTAGCCTCCGTTCTCCAGATTCCGCGAATGCCCGGCCTTCTGGGGCTCGCCTTAAGCGGCGCAGGGCCCAGCGTCGTCGCGCTTGCCACGAATCATTTCAAAGAAATCAGCAAAAAAATGGCGACCTGTTTTGCGGGACGCGGACGGTCAGCGACAGTCCGCATTTTGGCGGTGGCTCAGGACGGCGTTCGCCTGGCAACCAAACGAGGTGTGAAAAATTAAACCGAGAATTCTCGATCCCACGGAAGTCGCATCCGCCTCACTTCACGAAAGTCAATCCCTGCGGCACCAGGTGCGGAAACACGTACGCATAGAGCATCACGATCACTCCGACAATCGATCCCAAAGCAATCGAGTGCCAGAAAACAAATCTGAAAATAATCCCTTCGTTGCCCACCTGTTCCGTTGCGGCTGTCGCGATCGTGATGGACTGCGCATCCACCATTTTCCCCATCACGCCGCCCGCGCTGTTCGCCGCGCACATCAAGATCGGGTCAATGCCTAGTTGTTGCGAAGTGATTCTTTGCAAACTCCCAAACAGTGCGTTCGAAGAAGTATCGCTCCCCGTCAAAGCTACACCCAGCCATCCCAGGAACGTTCCGAAGAAAGGATAAAGCCATCCAGTTCGCGTAAACGCCAAACCCAATACCGCGTCCAGGCCCGAGTACCGCGTCACAAATCCCAGCCCCAGCATGAACGAGATCGCGATCATCGCGAGCCGCATCCGCACCAGCGTCCGCCAAAAAATCTTCATCAATCGCAAAGGGCTCAAGCCCAGCAAGAGCCCCGCTGCAATTGCCGCCAGAAAACAACCGCTGCCCGTCGCTGATAGCCAATTGAAATCGTATCGCGCCGCTTCTGGCGTCGGCTTGCTGACAACCGGCGCCGCTCGTGTCACGGCATTATGTAAATACGGCCAATCCCATCCCGGAGCGCCGGGACGCACCTTGCCGTCCGCTTGCACCACATGAAATGCCGGGGTCGTCGCTTTGTTGATGGCCAGTTTCACCGGTGGATATCCCCACGCAAAAACGACGATCGAAAGTATTGCAAACGGCATCCAAGCCTTCAGCACCGTGCTAATTGGGTATTTCCGCGGCGCCGCATATGCGTCGAATTCCTTCGAGCCCCACTCGCCTCCCATATCATCGACAATTTTCCTGGGCGTCGCGGTCGGCCGCGCCGGGTCGCTGTCATAATCGAATCTCCAAATGTGCTTCGGCTTCCAGAAATGAAGAAAAATCACAGTGCAAATGATGGACACCACTCCGCCCATGATGTCCACCAGGTTGCTGTCCCGAAAATTCGACCACAGAAATTGCGTGACTGAAAAAGAAATGCCTACCACCAGGATCGCGGGCAGCACTTCAAAAGTTTCCGACCAGCTCACCATGGTGCGCACCAGCCAGAACGGCACGATCATTGCCGTGAATGGCAAAATCCGCCCGATCATCGCGTTCAAATCCGATTCCGGCAAATTCGAAACCGCCGCCAGCGCGTGCACCGGAGTCCCGATAGCTCCCCACGCAACCGGCGCCGTATTCGCGATCAAATTCAAAGCTGCCGCGTGAAACGGCCGAAACCCCAGCCCGATCATGAAGGCGCCCGCGATCGCCACCGGCGCGCCAAATCCCGCCGCACCCTCGATGAACGCGCCAAAGCAAAACGCCACCAGCAGCACTTGCAACCGTCGGTCCGGAGTAATTCCCGCGATGGATTCCTTCATGATCTCGAATTGCCCGGCCTCCACGGAAATGTCGTAGAGGTAGACCGCCGCCAGCACGATCCACGCAATTTTCAAAATCCCGTACGCCACTCCGTAAGCGAAGCTCGACGCAGCCAGCGCTCGCGGCATTTTGAATACGAATGTTGCAACCAGAACTGCGGTCACCGCCGCAGCAATTGCGCATAAATGGGGCTTCATCTGAAAACCCGCGAGTAGCGTGAACAACACGATGATTGGCAGAGCTGCTACGAATGTGGAGAGCCACCAAATGCCGACGGGATCATAAACCTGCGTCCAACTCATGAGCGCCACCTGTGCGCCGCATCACTACGAGCCTCACCGCGGTGGCCGATGCATATCCCGCCGTCGAATCTTTGTCAAGAAATCGTTGGCAATGTCGAGAAATGAATATTTCGGTGCAGGCGATCGAACGCTACGTTCGCTTCTTTCGTCTGAAGATCGCAAGACTTGCTAGACCAGCCGTCAGCATCAACACGCTCGAGGGTTCCGGGGCAGTGACCGGCGGCGGTGGAGGAGGCGGCGGCGGCGGCGGAGGCGGAGGCGGCGGAGCCCCGGGAGGAAACGGCGTGCCGGACGTCGGATAAATCGGCACGATCGGTGGAATGAAGATTGCCCCAGGCGAAGTCTCCGGCACCACAATCCCCGTCGTTGGCGGCGGTACCAGCGGAATCGCCGCCGGAGGCACCGACACTGCCAGCGGTCCGGCCGCCGCAGGAAGCTCCATCGCCTCGGGAGCGGGTTCCGCCATCAGCACGGGCTCGCCCGGAACTGCGGAAAGCCGATTACCGCAACGCGTTCGCGCCATGTGCGCGCCGTCGGTCAGCACCGTCTCCCCTGCGGGGAGAGTCATCCTTTTTTTCGTCCAGAAGATTCGCTCGCCGACTCGATAGGAAACAAAAACTGCGCGCGCTTCGGTCAATCTCATTACGCGCGTTTTTACCAACTCGAAATCGGAATAGTGATCGGCGACAACCCCGTCGTGCGCCACCGCGCTTCGCAACTCGGCGGCGTTTTTCGCTCCACCAGGAATTACGGAGTAGGGATAGTAAGCGCGGCTATCGCTCTCCAATGCAGCAGGCGGCAAGAGAAAATTAGCGTCGGAATCGGATTGAAACGCTGCGAGTGAGGGATTCCTTCCGCCGGCCGCTGGCACGGACGCAGCCCTAGGCGCAAGGATCGCGGATAGAGAAATCGTTTCCAGGAGCAAGATTGCCATCGCTCCCAAGCGACGGCAGTCACATGTAGTTATGGCGAGCTTCGCCCAACTCGTCAGACCCTTCCCCATTTCCCCTTTGAACCCGGCACCGCCCAAGGTGCCGGAACCCCATCATCACCCCCGCTGTACGCAATCACTATTCCATCTCCGATTTTTGCGGGATTTGGCCTCGAAACGAGCATTTTCAGCCGCAGATATCCTCAAAATCGCTGTTTTTGGCCTGAACTGTCGGAATTCCGACAGATCTGACGCGCTCGGCGAGAGCGCCGAGAGAATAAAGTTTCCCGTTAATGGTACGAACGTTCTACGAAGGTCCGACGAAACTCAGCAAAACAGACCCTGCCCGACCAATCTGACCCGGGGAAATTGCTGCCACTACTAGAGGGATTCACGCGATGCACGCCAGCAGCAGGGACAAAAACGCAGTGAAAGGAGCAGCGCAAAAATGAGGACCGCAGCACCGAAGGAAATCAGCGACGAAATGTGGCGCGCCACCAGCGTGCGGCGCGAGACGGGCCGACTAGACGCGAATTTCAACCTCCGGGCGCGCCTGATCGAACTCGCGATCGTGCGCCGCGAACTCCGCCCGCTGCGGCCAGGTCAAATCCGCACCCTCGCGAAAATGTCGGGAATCGCCCAATGGTCTGCTCGCTTCGCCCCAGCACGGGACCGCAATTGTCCACACGGCGGTCAACCCTCCGCGCCGCTCACGCCATGCGGCGCAAGTGTCGGCAAAGCACTCAGCGCTTTTTCCGCTTGCCGCCCTTTTTCGCCGCCTTTTTCTTTGCAGCCTTTTTCTTGGGCTTGGCTTTTGCCTTCTTCTTTTTTGCGGGCTTCGCCTTTTTCGCCTTGGGCTTGGGAGCGGGCTTGCGCGCCGCCGGAGCAGCGGCCGCCTCTTCCTCGTCTGGTTCCTCTTCGACGATAATTTCTTCCACTTCCTCTACCACGTCGCCCTGCGGAACTTCCGCGCCCTCTTCTTCTTCCTCTTCGTAGCGGGGGAGCTCGTCGTCTTCCTCTTCGTCGTGCATCTTGCCGTTAAACATCAAATCCCTCCCTGGGTTTCCAGCCTTTCCGAAGTTCTATTAGGCCCTTGGGCGCTTATAAACGGAGTGCCGGAAGTTTGTCAAGCAACAAGGGATAGAAAAGGCCAAATCGCCGAAAATCGATCAGCAAGGATGCTGCTAGCGGTGTAACAAAAAGTTACATCATGCAACAAGAGTCTTTAAATGAGTCAGTTAGAGGCTGATTGGCTGGCTTATTGTGGAGGCTCGCTCGTTAGCGCTGAATGGTCAGCACGTCACCGGCTTCCAGCGCCCGCTCACCCAGAAAGGGATTCGCGTCGCGGATGCTCTCGACGGTGGTGCCATAAGCATGAGCAATAGAATAAAGAGTCTCGCCCTGCCGCACGCGGTGTTGCTTTGGCGCGGTCTTGCTTGTGGACGACCGCTCGGAAACGTCGCGCACACCGGCGTCCGAAGGCTGCGCCTCCACCGATTTGCTTTTTGCGCGCGAAGCATCGCTTGGCGAGCCGCCGGCATAAATTCGCAAACGCGATCCGCGCGGCACTTTCGCGCCGTGAATGTTGTTCCAGCGGCGCAATTCCGACACGGTTACGTCAAAACGTTCCGCGATGCCTTCCAAAGTGTCGCCGCGCACCACGCGATAATGCAGCAGCCGCACCGTCGGCGGCGCGGTCGGCACATTCAGCAGAAATCCGGCCGGAACCGTCGCATGCGCTTCCAGATGATTCGCCAGCTCGATCGCGGGAACCGACACGCGATAATGCCGCGCGATATCCGAGAGCGTTTCGCCTTGTTCCACGGTGTGCAGCCGCCAACTCGTCCACTTGTCTTCCGGCACCTGATTGATCGCGCTCAGCAATTTCTCGCCGTCGCCGGCCGGCAGCTTCAGCTGGAAGTTCGCATCGTTCGGCGTGACGTTGCGCAGCAGCTCCGGATTCATTTGCCGCAAATCATCAATATCCGCGCCCGTCGCGTCCGCCACCAGGTGCAAATCAATCGAATGGCTCGGATGGATCACGTCCATCTGCGCCGGCTTCTCCGGCTCGATCTGCACGCCGTAAAGCGCCGGGTCTTTCGCCACCAGCGCCAGCGCGATGATGATGGGCACGTAATTCTGCGTTTGCTTCGGCAGCGCGTGCAGCTTCTGCAATTGCCAGAAATCCGCGTAACCGGTCCGTTCGACGGCTTTCACCACGTTCATCGGCCCGGAATTGTATGCGGCCATCACCAGGTACCAATCGCCGAACATATCGTAGAGGTCGCGCATATGACGCGCGGCCGCGCGCGTGGCCTTCTCCGGGTCGCTGCGCTCATCCACCCAGTAGTTGCGATCCAGATCGTATTCCTCGCCGCGGAACGGCATGAATTGCCACAAGCCCCGCGCTCCCGCGCGCGACACCGCCGTCGGCTGAAACGCCGATTCCGCCTGCGCCAGGTACATCAAGTCCTGCGGCACGCCTTCTTCTTTCAGCACGCGACGGATCATGTCGTTGTAGCGGCCGGAGCGGTCCAGCCCATGCTCCACCACGGCGTGCCCGCGCGTCGTCGAGAAAAAGCTCAGATATTGCAGCACCGAGTCATTCACCGTCAGCGGCAAATCGTGCGGCACCCGCATCATTTCCTGTTCGGCCGCGCCCGCAAGGCGCGGATCGCCCGGCGGCAAAGTCATATCGCTCAGTTCATCAATCTGCGCCGGCGCGCTCGGATTCACTTCGTCGTCGTCCGCGCCCTGCTCCGCGTTCACTTCGTACGAATGTAAGGTCTCGCCGATCTGATCGAAAAGGTCGGAAAGCCGCGGATCGGAATCCGCCTGGAATCCGCTCGATACGATCAGCTTCACCGCGTCGTCGTAATCCTTGCGCGCCTTATCGAACTCGCCCGCTTTGTATTCCTTTTCCGCGGCGTCAAACCGCACTTGCACCTGGTCAACGAGGATGTCAATCGCCGGACGCGTATCGTAGAGGACTGCGACGTGAATCGGCTGTTGCGGGAAGGGCAGAGGTTCGTGGAGAACCGCGAGGTCTGGAGCTGGCGTCGCCGCCGGCACATGCGC
Source organism: uncultured Acidobacteriota bacterium (assembly GCA_963740695.1). GTDB lineage: Bacteria > Acidobacteriota > Terriglobia > Acidiferrales > UBA7541 > Palsa-295. The sequence continues at coordinate 67,712 of CAVUFU010000007.1, read as the reverse complement.
CTTCGCCTGCTTGCTCGAAACCGTATCTTCGCAGCCGGCGAGAAATACAATTCCCGCCACAGCTACGCTCACCTGCAGGAACGCCCTCAGTTTCATGGTCTCCGTCCGTACCGCTCGCGACGCGCAATACCTCTCCGCGAGTTTCTACGGAGCAAACCAGTGTCCGTAGCTGCTCGAGTGCAACGCGGCGCCGCGCGATTCTCCCCCTCTTCAGGGGTAACGCGCATATTAAGGGCTAGCGACGACCCGGTCAATGGGCTTGCCGTACCAGCCATTGGCTTACTGCGGGACAATCCCACATCATTTCGTCTCACGCTCTGCTGAAGGCAGCCGAGTCACAAACTGGCTCACGGGGCCGTCGTCCACCTCTCACCGATCCCGGGGAATGCAGCTAAGTCTTTCAAAACAATATGAATGCGCATAACCTCCCATGAGCCATAAATTCTGTTTTCCGTACTCTCGATTCCTATTCTGTCGGTCGCTATTTGTATTCGATTGATAAAAAACATGATATGAAAGCTCACGACAGCGACGATTCTGGCGAAGCGCATGCTAAAGAAAGCGCAGAGTCGGCATTCTGTATTCGCTTATCGCCACAGGGGTGTGAAATGAACCATTCAGGGCATTTCTTCAGGTGCGTTTTTGCAGTCTCGGTACTAGTGGGCGCAATGATGGCGCCCTCGTCGCTGCACGCGCAAACGGCAACGGTCACGGGAACGATCTCGGACGCGTCGGGCGGCGTCGTCTCTGGTGCCACCATCACGGCGAAGAACCTCACAACAGGCATTGAGCGCGCCACCGAGAGCACGGATACAGGCTTGTACTCACTTCCAAGCCTGCCACCCTCGGTCTATGAGATCACGGTCGCCAAGCAGGGCTTCAAGTCCACGCAATTTCAAAACCTGACTTTGACTGTAGACCAGGTGCTAACGCTCGATTGCAAGCTCGAAATTGGAAGCGTCTCCACGACCGTCGAAGTTAGCTCCAGCACGGTGGCTCCGCTTGACACAGAAACGCCGACACTCAGCAACGTCGTCGAGCACACGCAGATGGTCGAGTTGCCGCTGATTCTTCGCGACCCCTATCAACTCGTTTTGCTGGGTCCCGGAGTAACTCAGTCGGACAGCGGCTTGGGAGGGATATCCGTTAACGGTGGCAGAGAACGAAACAATAACTTCTTGCTGGACGGCACGGACAACAACGATGCCGACGTTCCTGGCGGACTCGGCGGCCTCACGTCGCAGAACCCTGATTCCACTCAGGAATTTCGCGTGCTCACCAATAATTTTGCGCCGGAATATGGCCGTAATAATGGTGCCATCATCGACGTTATAACGAAAAGCGGAACCAATGATTTTCATGGCAATTTGTTCTACTTCGGTCGCTGGGATGCCCTTGGCGCGCGCGACTATTTCAATCATCAAGTCGATCCCGTCACCGGAGACGTTGCTCCGAAAAATCCATACGTTCGCAACCTGTATGGCGGTTCCTTTGGCGGCCCCATCCGCAAGGACAAGACCTTCTTTTTCGTCAATTATCAAGGCGATCGTTTCGTTACTTCGTTGACGAATACCTCCACCGTCCCGACGGCTGCGTTTGACAGCGGAATTTTTTCCTATACGAATCCAGTAAACGGCGCGACGCAGGCATTGAATGTCACCACGCCGGGCGCGAACAATAACGCCACTGGCGTGGGGCTCGATCCCACCGTCCAGCAAATCTTCTCGCACTATCCGGCGCCCAACATTAATAATTCCGACGGAATCACCGGCCTGCTCTTTTTCCCCACGCAATCCAGACAAAAAGATGAAGACGCGACGGCTAAAGTCGATCAAAAAATAGGTCAGAACAGTAATCTCTACGTTCGCTACGTTTTCAACTGGTTCCACGATCCCGATCCTTTCCACTCAGATACTTTGCCCGGCGGCATCGGCGCGATCGCTGAATCCGCTAAAACGCAAGCGTGGTCCATTGGCTTGACTTCGACTTTTGGACCTTCACTCTCGAATGAAATTCGCTTTGGCGCCAATCGCAACACCAACCCTTTCTCCTGCAACGGTGCCCTGGCCGACACGATTGCAAACTCCAGCGGAAACTTCCTGGACACGTACGGTCGCGGGGCGGACTTTACCCTCCCCGGATTTAGCGTTCCCAACTCCGCAGACTTCGGCTGCGTCTCCTTGGGCGATTCTAATGCCCAGGAGCGTCATACCGGAACTTACCAGACGCTCGACTACGTGACGAAGGTTATCGGTTCGCACACGATTAAATGGGGCGGCGAATTCCGCGATGTCTATTCCAACGACAACGACAATTTCAGTTCTCGCCAGCAGTTTCAATTCAACACCAACTCTGACTTTGGAGCTACGATTCTCCAGAATCTGAATTCCGGCGTGGACAATGTCACCCTCGAAGATGAAGTCTCCGGCCTACTCGGCCTGGTTGCGGTTGCGAATCAGACTCAGTACTTCAATCTCGCCGGAGACAGACACGCCACTGATGAGTTGAATTTCGTCCAACATGAGGTGGGTCTGTTCGCTCAAGATGTATGGAGGATAAAGTCGAACCTTTCGATCACCTATGGGCTGCGGTGGGATTGGTACGGGGTACCAACTGAGAGAGGCGGCAATCTTTCCAACTTATTCGCGGACCCGAGCGGACCCGCGCCGTTTACCTTCACCCCGGTCGGACCCGGAACCGGCCACCAGCTCTACAAGAACTACTACAATGACTTCGAGCCCCGGCTCGGTTTTGCCTGGGATCCATTCAAGACCGGCAGGACGTCCGTGCGAGGCGGCTTCGGGTTATTTAGCGACCGAGTGTACGGCAACCTATTTGGGGATGCTCGCGGCAATCCCCCCTTCCAACCGAGCTACGTCAACTTCCCCATATTTTCCACTGGAACGGGCCCCGGAACTCAACTTCAGAACCAGACGGCGCCCGCCTCGGTAGTTCCGTCTGCGGTAGTCGTTGACGGAACTGGCAGCTTCCCGGACATTTTCTCGGTTGGTGGCGCGAATTGTCCTACGGGCCAGGCGTGCTCCGGCATCAAGCCTCCGCTCATCACCACTTGGAACCTCGGAATCCAGCGCGAACTTGCAACGAATCTGACTTTGGAAGCGAACTATGTGGGCAACCATGGGACGCGCATTCTTCGCGTCGTCGATGGCGCACCCCCGCAGCCAGCGCTGGTCTCACAGCTAAAAGCATTTTGCGTGCCGGGCAATCCGCAGAACACCGGATTCCTGACCCCTAATGGCCAATGCGATGAGTCCACGCTGCAATTCGGCAATCTTTTCTTCGGCGCCGAAAACGGAGTATTGCCCTTCGATGCCGTAAACAACAATGCATTTCAGGACGCGTTCTTCGATGAGAGCAGCGGGCATTCCTGGTACAACGGTTTGCAAATTCAGATTACGGAACGTAACTTTCACGGGCTGCAGATTCAGGCCTCGTACACTTATTCGCACGCACTGGACGATTCGTCTGATCCTCTGGTCACCACCGGAGGGAACGGAAATTTTCCGATTAACTCGTTCGACCTACGCCGCGAAAAAGGGAATTCTGGTTTCGACACCCGACACCGCGGAGTCATCAATTTCGTGTATCCCTTCAATATCGGTCGCGGCAAAGCGCACTTCACCGAAGGGGCGGTTGGACGCGTGCTGGAAGGCTGGCAACTCAGCGGAATCGCCGCTTTTCAGACCGGGCTTCCTTACGACATCTTCGGGACCGCCGACACGCTACACACCAATCTGGCCGACCGCGCTACGGTGATTAACGCCTCGATCTTGAAGACTGTCCCGGCTATGGGTGCCTTCGTTCCCAGCAGCGCCGTTTTCACCGGAGAGAACCCAGCGGCCTTCAATCCAGACGACGCGACCATTATGCCAATTCCGTTCGATACTCCTTCCAATGTTGGGCGCAACCACTGGTACGGCCCGGGCATCAACAATTGGAATTTCAACCTGGCCAAGACCACCGCCATCAACGAGAAGCTCAATTTCCAACTGCGATTTGAGTTCTACAACATGTTCAATCGAACTCAATTCGCAAAGCCCGGCAACACCATTGGCGACCCGAACTTTGGCTACTCGACCTCGCAGGTCGGCCAGAATGACGGAACCACCGGAGCACGGCAGGTGCAAATCGGCGCGAAATTTAATTTCTAGTTGAGAGAAAATTCAGGGAAAATCGCCGGGCGCTGAATTTTACGCCAGCGCTTGGCGAAGATCTTCGATCAAATCCTCGGGATCTTCCAGCCCGATCGAAACTCGCACGGTCCCCGGCTCCACTCCCGCCGCGCCCAGCTCCGCTACCGACATCCGGTAGTGCGAGGAATAAATCGGCAGCACGACCAGCGACTCCGCGCCACCCAAGCTCGCGGCCAGCAGAAACAAGCGCGTCCGATCGCAAAAACGCCGCGCCGCTCCAAGCCCGCCTTTCAGATCGAAAGCCATCATCGCGCCGAATCCCTTCATCTGCCGCTTGGCCAGTTTGTGATCCGGATGCGACGCCAATCCCGGAAAATGCACGCGCGCCACCTTCGGATGCTTTTCCAGAAATCGCGCCACCTCCAGCGCCGTCGCGCACTGCCGCCGCACACGCAGCTCTAAAGTTTTCATCCCTCGGATCAGCAAGTACGCGGCTTCCGGGTCCATCGAGCCGCCCAGATAAATAATCATCTCCCGGATTTTTTCAATCAGCCCGTGGCTGCCGGCCGCCGCACCCGCGATCACGTCCGAATGGCCCGCCAGATATTTCGTCGCGCTGTGCAGCACCAGATCAAATCCCATCCCAATCGGTTTCTGCAGCACAGGGCTGGCAAAAGTGTTGTCAATCAGCGCCAGCAAATCCCACTCCTTCGCAAATGCCGCCGCCTTTTCCAAATCCACCAGCCGCAGCGTAGGATTCGTCGGCGTCTCGATATAAAGCACCTTCGTCCGCGGACTCACCAAGCGCTCGATGCCGCCCAGGTCCGTCTCCACGTGTCGCACCACAATTCCCAGGCGCGGGAAAATATCGCGCATCAGCCGGTAACTTCCGCCATACAGCGCGCGAGTGGCAATCACTTCGTCGCCTGCTTTCAGAACGGAAAGCAAAGCGCTCGATATCGCCGCCATCCCCGACGCAGTCACGATCGCCGCTTCCGCGCCTTCCAGCGCCGCGATTTTTTCTTCCGCGAGCGCGAGTGTCGGGTTGCCGTAACGCGTGTAAATGTACGCCGGGCTTTTTCCCTCCGCCCACCGCTTCAATTCTTCCGTATTGGCAAACGTGAAATTCGCGGTGCGCGCGATGGAAGTCCCCACCGGCGCGTTTACGTGGACTCTGTTTTCGCCGGCGTGAATAGCCAACGTAGCGTCCGCTTGGCGCCGGCCCTTCGCAGTCTTTTTCATAGTGCGCAGCTTGAGCCACCCAACCAAAGGTTCGCAAGCGCCAATTTGGCGAAAACCTGTCCGGCCGGTTTATGCTGAGGAGCCGCCGGCGGCGGTGCCGAACTGCGTCTCGCCAGCTTTTCGCTTTTGTGCTCGTGATCGTGAACCGCAATCTCCCGACGGCGGCAAAATCCGCTTGACACCTCATTCCACTAGTACAATACTGACACAGTCATGAATGACTTACTGCTGCTCGCTCTCCTGTTCAATGGCCCCCAGCATGGCTATGCCCTCAAAAAACAGGCCGGCCTGATGCTCGGCCAAAGCGACATGCACAACAACCTCGTCTATCCCCTGCTGCGCCGCTTCGTCCGCGAAGGCTGGGTAACCCAAAAGAAACTTGCCGGCGAACGCGGCCAGACTCGCCAGGTCTATTCCCTCACCGCGCTCGGCCGCCACACCCTCGTTGCGCGCGTCTGCGAGTTCGACGACACCGCCGCGAGTTCCGCCGATCAATTCCGCCTGCGCGTGGGACTATTTCCCGTGATCGATTCATCCGCCCGCGCCGCCACCCTCGAAAAGCGCGAAGCCTACCTCCGCAAGCGCGCCGAGCGCTTCGGCCCACTGAAACGCGAAATGGACATTGGCAAATACGGCCGTGAGGTCGTCCGCTTCATTCGTCAGCAAATCGACGCTGAGCTTGCCTGGATCGCGCAGCTTCGCCGCATCGATCGCAAAGAGAAGCGAACAGCCGTCAGGCGCAAGGAGTAGGACGTCATGGGAACGAGTCCAAACGTACTGCTGCAATGCTCGCGAATCGCCATGCAACTTTTCTGGCTGCTCTGGCGTACCACCAATGCGAAGGAGGCAGTTGCCATGGACGTCACGCCTGGAAATCTGCTCGGCGGGTCATGGCTCCTGCTCGCGGCCTATTGGTTATTCGCCGCGCTGGGAGCGAAACGGCCCGCGAAAAAGGAAAGTTCCGGCGAGCGAATCATGCACGTCGCCTTCTTGACTGTAGGCTTTTTCATGTTCTACGGGGGTGCCTTTCGTTTCGGTGTGCTAAACCGCGGCTTTCTCCCCGACGAATTGTGGATCGCCTGGGCGGGTGCTGTGATCACCCTGCTTGGCGTGCTGTTCGCCATCTGGGCCCGCTTCACGATCGGCAAAGAGTGGAGCGCCGAGGTCCAGATCAAGGAAGGCCATCAACTCATCCGCAGCGGACCCTACGCGCAGATTCGCCATCCGATCTATACGGGAATTCTCCTGGCCTTGTGCGGCACCGCGATTGCTATCGGCGAATATCGCGCCATCCTGGGCCTCGTGCTCTTTCTCGTCGGCTTCATTCGCAAAGCAAAAAAAGAAGAGCAATTCCTCGCCGGTGAATTTGGCCCGGCGTTTGAGGAGCATCGCCGCCGCACCGGCTTCTTCCTGCCGCGGTTTACCTGAGGGTTAACTGGCCTTGGCCAAAAAGGTTTCGCCTGCCGTTTGCTGATGCTTTCGCCTACCGCCTCGCGGGAGGTACTGGAACCCGTGCGCTTCTGTGCCATCATGCTTACATAGGGTCTGTCCCGTTCTTGCGCGATACGAGCTCCTGAGGGGTAAAGCGATGAGCAAGAAGCTCAGCGGTATGCTGCTACTGTGCGTCTCGGCGACGCTCTGGCTGTCTGGATGTGCTTATTTCCGTGCCTCGGGACCGTGCTTTGGCGTGGGATGCCCCGCTCGTACCGCCGGCTCGGATGGCCAGTACAAGCCCGGCCAAGCCCCGAAAGCACAAACTGCAACAGCATCACGCGCGCCAGCCACAGTCCCGCAAGTAGCTGCAAACGCAGCCGTTACGTCAGATCAACAGCCAGCCGACGCGCCGCAATCCGCGCCCCAGCCAGCGCCCGCGCAGCCGAAGGCCGCCAACGCGAAGCCGTCCGTAGCAGACAAAGTCGGCGATTTCTTCGCGCACTTGATCCCGCACCACAATAAGGCGCCAAAATCCACCGCGGCGACCGACTAAGCCGAAGCAGCCTCTGTCTCCTCGTCGCCCACATGATGCGGTTTGTGCGCCGCGATCACTTTCTCCGCGATTTCATTCGGCACGTAATCGTAGTGCGCGAATTCCATCGAATAACTGCCGCGTCCCTGCGTCAGCGAAATCAATTCGTTCGCGTAGCTGAGCATTTCGGAGAAGGGAACCAGCGCCTTGATCACCACGTTTCCCGCGCGCGCTTCGCTTCCGCTGATTTTTCCGCGACGCCCGCTCAGGTGCCCCATCAAGTCACCTGAATACTGATCGGGCGCGTAAACCTCTACATTCATAATGGGCTCGAGCAGCGCCGGCCGCGCCTGCTTCATCGCTTCCTTGAACGCCAGCGACCCCGCAATCTTGAACGCCATGTCGCTCGAGTCCACGTCGTGGTATTTCCCGTCGTAAAGACTCACGCGGAAATCCACCACCGGAAATCCCGCCAGATATCCGCGCTCAGCCGAATCGCGGATTCCTTTTTCCACCGACGGAATCCAGTTCTTGGGAATCGCGCCGCCGAAAACGTCGTCCACAAATTCCACTCCTTTGCCGCGCGGCAGCGGTTCCATCTTGATGCGGCACAATCCAAACTGTCCGTGGCCGCCGGTCTGTTTTTTGTGTTTCCCCTCGGCGTCGGCCTTGCCGCGAATCGTTTCGCGGTAGGGAACTTTCGGCGGGTGAATCATCAACTCGACGTGATAGCGCTTGCGCAGCTTGGCCACTACCACCTCAATATGCTGCTGTCCCGCGCCGCTAAGCAAAAATTCCTTGGTTTGCGGATCGCGCCCGAAACGCAGCGCCAGATCTTCCTCCAGAATTTTGTGAATCGCGACGCCGATGCGATCCTCATCCGCGCGGGTCTTGGGCTCCACGGCAAAAGTAATCGAAGGCTCCGGAATGCGCGCCGGCGGATGATAGATCGCCGCGTTTTTGTCGCCCAAGGTTTCCCCGGTCGTCGTTTCCTTCAATTTCGTGATGCAGCCAATGTCCCCCGCGCGCAATTCGTTCACTTCCGTGAACGTTTTTCCCTGCATCACCTGAATGTGTTGAAAGCGTTCCTGCGACCCGCGGTTGAAATTCGTCAGCGTCGCATCATTCTTCAGCACGCCGGAAATCACCTTGAAATAATTGATGCGCCCCGCAAAGGGGTCCGCCAGCGTCTTGAACACAAAAACCGCCAGCGGCTCGGAATGCATAATCTTGCGCTCAATCATTTCGCCCTTGTGATCCGGAGTCCGATGGCAAGCGATCGCCGCGCGCGCCGCCGGCGATGGAAAAATCGCGACCATCAGATTCAGCACCGCGTCGCTGCCGATATTGTGCAGCGCCGAACTGAGCATCACCGGAAAAAGCCGCTTCGCCATCACCGCTTCGCGCAAACCGATCACCAGGTCGTGAACGGGCAGCGTTCCCTGATCGAAAAATTCCTGCATCAATTCGTCATTGCCTTCCGCCACCATTTCCACCAGCGTTTCGTGCCCCAGCTTCGCTTCCTCTGCCATCGCCTGCGGAATTTCCTCGATCTTCGCGATCCCGTTGCCATCCGGCGTGTAAATCAGCGCCTTCATGGTGATCAAATCCACCACGCCGCGAAATCCTTTTTCCCACCCAATCGGCAATTGAATCGGCACCACTCCACGCCCAAACACGTGCTGCACGGATTCAAGCGAGCGCTCAAAACTCGCCAGGTCGCGGTCCATCCAATTCAATAGGAACGCCCGCGGCAGATCGTACTCCGCCGTGTAGTCCCACACTTTTTCGGTCACCACCTGCACGCCCGCGGCCGCATCCACCAGGATCAGCGCGGCATCCGCGGCGATCAGCGATGATTTCGTTTCATTGATGAACGTCGAATAACCCGGAGTATCCAGCAGATTGATTTTGGTTTTCTCAGGCTGCGCCGGCGCCTGCCATTCCGCGTAAGCGATGCCGGTGTTGATCGAAATCTTCCGCGCGATTTCTTCTTCGTCCCAATCGGTAGTCGTAGACCCCTCGGTGACTTTCCCCAGCCGCGGCGTCATCCCCGCCGTGAATAGCAACGACGACACCAGCTGGGTCTTCCCCGTGTCGCCGTGGCCGACAATGCCCACGTTGCGTATCCATTCAGTGTTGTAGGTCTTCATTTTTCACCTCGCAGTGTTTGAAAATAGAAAAGCGAAATTCGAAAGCGGAAAATGGAGAAGAGGAATGCGCACACTGCGACGCGCGGGTCGCGGTCCGGATAGGCATTTCGTGCGCGGAAAAATAGGCCTGCGAATTCGAGATGTGCGAAGTAACGTGCATCACGGCGCCGCCCCCCGGGGCGGTTGCGCGCATGACCCTGCGAAACGGCGATGCTAGCACACGGCTCGGCGAGGATTCAACCGGATGAATTGAAACGCCGTAATTCGTGATTTGTGAATTGCGAATTGTGCGGTTGAGGAGCCCGGCGGGTTGTGGTGAGCGAGCAGCGGCGGACATCGCTATCGTGTTGCGATTAGAAATGTGTTCGGCTTTTATTTTCAGTAAGTTGCGGACGTTTTTGAATGAGACCTTGTTGCGATTAGAAAGCGCGTGATTCGCGACGCGGGGTTGCCGGGCAGCGGCGGACGGACCGCCGGTTACGGGAAGACTCGGCCCCTGGCAGTGCCGCGCTCGCCTAGCCGCCGCAACAGCTTAGCCCGCAACGACTAAGGCTGTTTCACGCTGCGCGGCGTCCAAGCACCGCGCGGGATGCGATCCATGCGGAACAAATCCGAGGTACGTGCGTACCAGCCCGCGCCGTGCATGCGGCCGATCAGCTTCAGCGCGGGCGTATCAATGTGATGCTTCTCGGCGTCCAGTACGGCCTCATCGCGCACGTGCATCGCCACGATGCGTCCGAGCACCAGCGCATTCTCCGGACTGAAGTCGATAATCTGCATCAGCTCGCACTCCATGGACACAGGACTCTCCGCAATGCGCGGCGGCTTCACGCGAAAGCTCGGCGTTAGGGTCAACCCCGCCTCATGCGGCTCACTGATCTCGCGCTCGAATTCGATGGCGGTGATATTCATCACTTCGGCGACCTCTTCGGAAACAAGATTCACCACGAATTCGCCGGTCTCGCGGATATTGCGCCGCGTATCCTTCAACCTCCCGCGATCGTGACTGCCAATTCCAATTCCCACCACGGGGGGATCGCCCGAAAGCGCATTGAAAAATGAAAACGGCGCCGCGTTCAATTTGCCTTCCAAATCCTGGCTCACAATCCACGCAATCGGCCGCGGCACAATCGTCGAAACCAAAAGTTTGTAACGCTCGCGCGCCGAAATTTCGGCGAAATCAAACAGCATGAAAACGCCTCCTCGATTCACGGCCAAAAACCGATCCGCGTGCCGCGCTGGTGCAGCGCGACGCGGAAAAGTAATACCCCCATAAAAAACGTCGCGTGGGCCAAATTGTTACGCCCCAAAAACGTAGGGGCACGGCATGCCGTGCCCCTACTTCCCGCAACCGTGCTGTACGGTGAACTGATTACATCTTGCCTTCGTCAGCCGACGGGCCGTAGACGCTGGGCACCGGCACATTGTTCAACCGCAGGTACACGCCCAGTTGCGCGCGATGATGGATGATGTGGTTCATCACGAAGCCGCGCAAGAATGCAACGCGCGGCATCGCCATGATTTTCTGGCCGCCGCCCAGCAACGTCCACGTCTTCAGCAGATGTTCGTCGCTGGCGCTGGAGATTGCGGTCCGCGCTTCCGCCGCCTTCTTGTCGAAAAGCTCGAGTAGCTCTTTCCGCGACGTCATCACCACAGGCTGCATCGGCGGCGCGCCCACCGGACGGAAGTCGAGTTCATCTTGATTAACAATCGTCGCGGCCCAGCCGGAAAGTTCGGCCACGTGCCCCGCGAGCCGTCCCATCTTCATCGATTTTTCGTGTGGCGCCCAATCCCCTTTGCCTTCCGGCACTCGTTCCAGGGTTTGCCGGGTGCTGATCATTTCATGGTCGAATTCCGCAAGAATAGCGTCACGCATTGGCATGGTTTTTCTCCTTTAGGTTTCCTTTGGGATGCTGATTTTAACTCAGGGATTCAACGAAGGGCAAAAAGAACCTCGACCGCGGCCCGCCAAGAAAAAGAGAAGGCCCGCGCGGGACGTCAAGGAGAGAGGATGGCGTTGCGCAGGCCTTAAGATGAAACTACCTAACCATATGCGCAGAGTTTTACTCCCAATCCGAGCGCAGCGCAAGTGTTAATTCGATTAATTTTTCGACGCGCCTTGATGAAGAAAGTCGAGGTAGGTCGCGTTCCGATATAATCCGCGATCCACAGTGATCCAACGCTTTAGAGTCTCTCTTGCTACGCGGGAATCTTTGTAGGTCGTCGCTTTAGCGACGACACAAATCTCGCAAAATCAGTCCGGCTTTAGCCGCTGAAGTACCGGTTTTGCGCTAGCGACACGGACTCTTTACGGCGCAATTCGGAACGCGCCAGCTTCTTCCACGTACCCATAAGCCATCCGCGAGGTATTGTACGCAGCGGCGGGATGCCCTTCGCGATCGAGCAGGATCAATCCGCCCGTAGTATGCGCGCGATGCGCAAGCTTGCGCACGCACGCGTCGGCCACAGCCTGCGCCAGTCCGCCGCGGCGCGCCGGATCCGAATTTTCGCGGTGTGGCGCGAGCGCCTGCTGGCTTTGCAAAAGATCCGTCGCCATTTTCGCCATCACAATTTTCATGATGCCTTCGCCGTGCCCGGTACACGAAACGCCGCCCGCTTCGGCATCGGCGTAACATCCGCAGCCGATCAGCGGAGAATCACCGACGCGTCCCGGAAGTTTGCAGCAAGTGCCGCCTGTCGAAGTGCCGGCGGCCAGATGCCCGTGCTGATCGAGCGCCACAGCGCCGACGGTGCCCGATTCGTGCCCCACATGATGTTCCGCGGCGTGCGAATCCTCCCGGCAACGGCCCCACGCCACGCGCTCGCGTTCGTGTATCAATTCTTCCGGCGCGCAGAGTGCGATGCCGTGCTCGGCGGCAAATTTTTCAGCTCCGCCGGCGACCAGCATGATGTGTTCCGAATGCTCCATGATCTGCCGCGCCAGCCGAATCGGATTGCGCACACATTCCACCGCAGCCACCGACCCCGCTTTCAGAGTGTTGCCGTCCATCAGGATCGCATCCAGCTGGACGTGCCCTTCGGTGTTCAGGTGCGCGCCAAAGCCCGCATCGAAAGCGGGATCATCCTCCAGAATCACAATCGAGGATTCCACCGCGTCGGTAGCATTGCCGCCCGCGCTCAGGATTTTCCAGCCCGCCTCCAGCGCGCGGCGAATCCCGGCGCGGCAATCTTCCACAGCTTCGTCAGGGATATTCCATGCGCCGCCGTGGATGATCAGAGAGGGTTTCATCGTTCGCGAGGTGCGTTTCTAATCCGCGGAACAATGATAGCGCACGAAAGCGAGACCGGGAGCGATGAACGGGATGACCCGTGCGGGGAAGTCACTGCTGTTTTCTCGCAAGATGAGGAGCTACGGCGCCGCAAGCCGCGCGGGTGATTCTCACAGTTTAGTGCGCGACGGCTTTTTCAGCGCCGAGCCCCGTGTTGGCGCGCACTTCAAGCTCCACAAATTTCTCTTCGCCTGCGGAATCGCGCTTGCTCTGCAGCGTGCCCAGGATCGCCCCGATAAACCCAACGGGAATGCTCAGCATTCCGGGATTTTCCAGCGGGAAAATCGGCGCGTGCTGGATCATGTGCCGCGCCGCCGGCGCGACGGTCGGAGCGTCCACGCCCATGATGCTGGGCCCGATGAAAATCAGCACAATCGAACCAAGCAACCCCGCCGCCAGCCCCATCACCGCGCCCGTAGTATTGAAGCGCTTCCAGAAAATCGAGAAAAGGATCACCGGCAAATTCGCCGAAGCCGCCACCGCAAATGCAAGCGCCACAAGAAACGCCACGTTCGCCGTCGGACCAAGCACGATCGCGATGGCAATAGACACCGCGCCGACCACAAACGCCGCAATCCGCGCCACAGTGCGTTCCTCGCCGGGATTGTGTTCCTGCCCGTGCCGAATGATGTTGGTCCAAACATCATGCGCAAATGATGTCGAAGCAGTGATCGTCAGCCCCGCGACCACCGCAAGAATCGTGGCAAACGCGATCGCCGAGATGAACGCGAAGAATATGGGGCCACCAAGCGCGTTGGCCAGCAGCGGCGCGCTCATGTTATTGCCGCCATTCTTCGAGATGAAGTCGCGTCCCACGATCGTCGCGGCGCCAAAGCCCAGAAACGTCGTCAGAATGTAAAATCCGCCGATGATCGCCATGGCCCACACCACGGAAAATCGCGCCGTCTTCGCGTCCGGCACCGTATAGAACCGCACCAGAATGTGCGGCAGACCCGCAGTGCCGAAAATCAGCGCCATGCCCAGCGAGATCAGATCGAGCGCCCCGTACGGCGGCTTGTAACGCAGCCCCGGAGTAAGAAAATCCTTCACTACTTCCGTCCCGTTCGGCAAATGATAGTGAACCTGCGTCACCGCGGAAAAAAACGCGCCCAGACTGAATCCGTAATGCGCCAGCACCAGAAAACTCAGCAGGATCGTCCCCGATATCAGCAAAATTGCCTTGATGATCTGCACCCAGGTAGTCGCGATCATTCCGCCAAACACCACGTAAACGATCATCAAAATCCCGACGCCCACCACCGCCACCCTGAAGCTGATTCCCGAACCTTTCAGCAGCAACGCGACCAGCGCGCCCGCTCCCACCATCTGCGCGATCATATAAAAAGTGCTCACCGTTATCGTGCTCAGCGAAGCCATCGCTCGCACCGGGCGAGGGTGCAAGCGGTACGCCAGCACGTCCGCCATCGTGTACTTGCCCGCGTTGCGCAAAGGCTCGGCGATAACCAGTAACACGGTGAGATACGCCACCAGAAATCCCACCGAATACATGAAGCCGTCGTAACCAAAAAACGCGATTAACCCCGCGATTCCCAAAAACGACGCCGCCGACATGTAATCGCCCGCGACGGCCACGCCGTTCTGCCACGCGCTGATCTGGCGATTCGCCGCAAAATACGAAGCCGAAGAGCCCGAACGCTTCGCGGCCCAGCCGGTGATGACCAGAGTGATGGCGATGAACGCGAGGAAGAGAATCAGAGTAGTCGCCATCGGCTAGTTTCCCTTGGCCACGATGTGCTCGAGGTCCTTGCTCACCGCTTCGCCGTACGCGTCGAACCTGCGCGCCGCGCGCACGTACAGATACGCGATCGCCCACGCCACTACGAATTGCGAGAGCGCGAAAAGGTAAGCGATGTTCACCGGGCCCCAGACCTTGCGCTCCATAAATTCCGGGAAATATCCGACGGAAACCGGCAGCGCGAAATAATAGACCACGAAGAAAATTGTGGCGGGAATGACGAAAGCTTTTCGGGCGGCGAGGAGCTTTTTGAAATCGTCCATTTGCGCCACGCGTTCCCACACGGTGGTTTCTCCTGCGGCTGTGCGTGGATCCTCGCCTGAAGGTGCCGGCATTTTTCCTCCTCGCCATCGTCCGCAGGTGTGCGCACCCGCGGATTCGTGCAGTCCTTAATTCGGGGTCCCGGAAATTGCCGTGGCGCGATGAAAGGAATGAGCGCGGCGTGCCGCCGCGAAATCGCGCCGAACCATATATCACAAATGTGAACGGCAGGTAAACAAAGCGCCGACGCCAGGATTGGCGATGAAAGACTTACGGCGCTACAGGTGAGGATAATAAAGCAGCGTGACGCCGACCGCGATCAGGATGGGGCCAAGTAAGAACGCGAAGCTGATCCCCAGCAAAAAGCGCACCGCACCTTGCCGGTTGCGCGCCACTTCCTTCGCGGCGAAGTTGGGAAGCTCCGAATTGCGATCGCGCAGCAGCGCCCGGAAAAACGTCAGGTAAGCCGCGAGCCAGAACCGGATTTCGCGCCGCGATTGCCACAGCAGGTCAATCCCCGCGCAAATCACCAACATCCCGATGATCCCCAGCAGCTTCGGCACGCTTATCCTCCGCGCCGAGCCGTGCGGGTCAGCACCGCGGGCGAAGCATCCCGCGCGTCATTCGAAATTTTGGCTTGCAGCGCAGCCGACGCTCCGGCGCGCACGCTTACCGCAGGTGCTTTCGCATTGCGCATCGCCGCGGCCGTGGGCGTCGCGTCCGGAATCGGCTGGTTGCCGCGTTCGGTTTGTTTCCAGGTATCGAGGATCCGGTGGATCACAGTGATATTCGGCCCGATTGCCAAAATCCACAGCGCCCAATCCATCCGGTTAGTCAGCGCTCCCAGAATCATCAGCGTCAAGCGCTCCGGCCGCTCCCAGAATCCCACTTCATCAGTAGGCACCAGCGATTCCGCGCGCGCTTTCGCGTAGCTGACCATCACCGCACCGGCCATCGCCGCACCGGCCAGCATCGCGTAACCAAACCGATTCACGTGGGAATAGTAGACAAGCAATCCAAGGAAGAGAATCAAATCAGCGTAACGATCGAAGATCGAATCCAGGAACCCACCAAACATCGAAACGCGGCCCTGCCGCCGCGCCACGGGTCCATCCAGCAGATCGCACAAGCCGGCCAGCATCATGATGCCCCCGGCCGTCACGAATCGCCCTGCCGCGAAGAAAACTCCCGCCCACAGATTCAGCAGCAGCGCCGTCCAGGTGATGAAGTTAGGAGGGATTCCCGTTGCCGCGACCAGCGCCGCGATCCGTTCGATGGGCCAGACCAGAAACCGCCCGATGGTGCGCTTCAGCATGTAATCAATAGTACCTGCTATTCCTCATCGTAAATCGTCGAGAGCTGGATGACCTCATATTCTTTCACGCCGGCAGGCGTCGTCACCTGCACCTCGTCGCCCACTTTTTTCCCCAGCAGCGCGCGACCGATCGGCGACGTAGTGGAAATCAGCCCGTTGGCGGCGTCCGCTTCCTCCACCGTAACCAGCTTGTACTCGATTTTCGCGGACTTGGCAACGTCTCTCACCGTTATCCGCGAGCCGTAAGCCGCGCGATCCTTCGGCAGGTTCGTCAAATTCAGCATCGAGAGGTCGGCCATGCGCTTGTGCAGCTGCCCCAAGCGCGCCGAAACGTAAGATTGGCGCTCCTTGGCGTACTTATACTCCGCATTCTCGGAGAGGTCGCCGTGCGCCCGCGCCACGCTGATCTCCTTCGGAAGATCAGTATGCAATTCGTGCTCGAGCACCGCGATTTCGTCCTTCAGTTTCTTCTTAATTTTCTCGGCAAGATCAATCATTTTTCTCAGAGCGCCTGGAGGGGCGTGAGCTGGCGGCATCACCCCAATCGAATTTCATCATATACCTAACGATTATAGAAGATTAACGCCGCGCACCGCAAATCAGCAGTTCGCGGCGCATGGGTCAATTGTCAATTACGGCGTCAATCAGGAGTTGTGGGAGCCATCGCTGGATGAAGTGGGCTCCCGTGACGCCTTGCCAAAAACCGCACGACCGTGGCAGATTTTACTCCGAAATATGCAACATCGGGTGCATTCGCCGAACCGGGCTAAAAAGCGGAGAGAATCACGGAAGTACCCGCTGGGATCCGGCGATCAATGCGAAAAGCACAACGACAAAGCTCCTCACGGATGTCACATGCCCTGAAGCTTCCCCTCCTTCACCGGCATAAAGACCTTTGGAGGTCCTGAATGCTCTGGTTCTACGAATCGTTCTTTCCCGTGGTCTGGATTTTCTTTGTTGTCTACTGGCTGATCAAAGCCCGGAATACCAAAGCCACCCAGCGCATCGAGCCGGCTGCCACCCGCATCCTGCGCCCGCTCATTTTCCTGATCGCGATCGTCCTCCTCTCGACAAATCGCATCCCGCTGCCCTGGCTTAACCTGCAGCTCTGGCCGGTTGGCTTATTGCCCTTCTGGTTGGGAGCTGCCGTCACCATCGCCGGCCTTCTGTTCGCCGTCTGGGCGCGCGACCACCTCGGCAGGAACTGGAGCAGCTCCGTGACCATTAAGCAGGGCCACGAGCTGATCACCACCGGTCCCTATGCCGTGGCCCGTCACCCCATCTACACCGGCATTCTCACCGGATTCCTTGGCATGGCGATTGCCATCGCCCAGGTGCGCGCGTTCATCGCTTTCGTTCTCATCTTCCTCTCGTTCTGGATCAAGCTCCGCATCGAGGAAAAGTGGATGCGTTCCCAGTTCGGCGAGGCCTACGCCGCCTATGCAAGCAAGACCGCTGCCGTGGTGCCGTACCTCCTCTGAGCGCTGCGTCACGACCAGTGGTAGGTGGAATCTCCGGATAATCCAGAGTTCGCAGAATTTGTCTCACGGATATTCCTCAGCCGCGATGAGTCCAGTAAGGCATATACTTTGTATAACAAAGTACTTGACAAAATGAACCGAATCCCCCAACATGCCTCTTGCGGCGGAGGTGAACACCTTACAGCTTCATCGGAGCTCCCGCACCATGGTCAAACGTATCGTCGCGATCGGTTTCATCTGGCTCTGTACCGCAATTGCCTGGGCCATCCTCGGCAGCACCATCTTTTACCGCACCTACTCTTCCGATACGCAGCAGCTCCGCGCCCGCGTCGCGTCGTCCTGGGGCACGCCGCAGGAGCAAACCCCGCCCACCGCGGGCTATGAAATCGTCTCCCACCGGCAAGTTCCTGGGACGAAAGACGGTGTCCCCGTCGTTCACGACGTCGAAGAAAAAACCTGGTACCCGCTTCTCATCGAAAAAAGCCGCGTCAACGCCGCTCTCCGGCTGGATTACCGCCGCAAAGGCCTGCTGTGGTACAGCACCTATCAAGTGGATTTTAACGGCGCCTACAACTTCACCAATCCCAGCGACCAGCCGCAGCAGGTAACATTCAAATTGAAGCTGCCGGCAGAGCAAGCCGTCTATGACAACCTGTCGCTGGCCGTCAACGACGTCCCCCTCGCGATCACCAACGAAAAAAACGAAGCAGCCGCCATCGTCGCGATTCCGCCGCACCGAACCGCCGAACTAAAAGCGGGCTACCACTCGCAAGGCCTCGACAACTGGAACTACAGCTTCGGCGACGGCGTCACGCAGGTAAAAGATTTCCAGCTGCGCGTCACCACGAATTTCCCCACGTTCGATCTCCCCGAAAACACGCTTTCGCCGACCGAAGAGCACAAAGGACCGAAGGGTTGGGATCTCACGTGGAATTACAAGAACCTCGTTTCCGGTTACCGCGTGGGTATCGCGCTGCCGCAGAAGCTGCAGCCCGGACCGCTCGCCGGGCGCATCAGCTATTTCGCTCCGGTCTCACTCCTGTTCTTCTTCTCGGTGCTCTTCGTCATGACCACCGTGCGCGGCATCGAGCTGCATCCGATGAATTACTTATTTCTGGCCTGCGCGTTCTTTTCCTTCCACCTGCTGATGGCCTATCTGGTGGATCACATTTCAATTCACATCGCCTTCGTAGTCTGTTCCGCGATTTCAATATTTCTCCTGGTCAGTTACCTGCGCCTGGTTGCGGGCATGCGCCGCGCCGCGCTCGAAGCGGGCCTGGCGCAGTTCGTCTATCTCGTCCTCTTTTCCTATGCCTTCTTTTACGAAGGGTTCACCGGCCTCGCCATCACCATCGGTGCGATCTTGACTCTCTTCATAGCCATGCAAACGACAGCGGGAATCCAGTGGGCAGAGAAATTCGCCACGCGCTGAGACTGCCAGGGGATGACTTGCTGGGGATTTTTACAGAACCACGGAAACGTTAACGCCGGCCGCCGCAAACACCGAAGCCATTTCCGCCCGCGCCAGCGGCAAAAAGCTATTCACCACCTTGGCGTCAAACTGCCGGCCGCTCGCTTCCAAAAGCCTGCGCTCGGCTTCTTCAAACGGCAGTCCCTGCCGATACGGCCGGTTCGAAACCATCGCATCAAACGCGTCAATGACCGCCACGATGCGCGAACCCATCGGGATCTCTTCGCCCTTCAGTCCGCCGGGATAACCGCGTCCATCGTAGCTCTCATGATGATGCAAAATAATCAAGCTGGCCCGCTCCATCCCCGGCACCTGCCGCAGCACCGCCCAACCATATTCCGGATGCTTCTTCATGAGGTCGTATTCTTCGGTGGTCAACTTGCCGGGCTTGTTCAGGATCGCATCGGGAATCCCGATCTTGCCGATATCGTGCAGCAACGCCGCCACCTCGATATCGCCCAGGCCGCTCGCGTCCATTCCCAGTTCACCCGCCACGTGCAGCGCCCATTCCGCGAGCCGCGTGCTGTGCACACCCGTATTCAAATCCTTCAGATCAAGCAGTTGGTTGAACGCGCAGATCAAGGAGCTGCGCAAAGCCGAAATTTGTTCCTCGACCTGTTTCACTTGCAGCGCGGCGGGAAACCAGCCCGGCGAAGTCTGCTTCGCGCCGCCGGCGGCAAGTGCCGATGGCCCCGCAACCGTTTCCAAACGAGGAAACATCGGACTGCCCCCGGTTAATTGCTTTTCATCCGTCCCCATGGATCCCCGTCAAAAAAGAAAGTAGGGGCGGGTCTCAGACCCGCCCCTGTACAGCAGGATTTACCGCCGATCCCCGCGCTGCCGTCTTACTGCAGCAGTCCCAGGATCGGGTTAAATGTTGAGAGCGTGCCGTAAACATCCAGCCGCCCGTTGCCCATGTTCAAACCAATCCACTTCGCGTGCGCTGCCGCATATGCCGCCTGCGAAGGCGTAACTTTAGGCTGCATGTTCAGCATCAGCGAAGCGGTTCCGGCTAGCATCGGCGAACTGAACGACGTTCCCCAGCCCGCGGCATACGAACCAAACGGGTACGTGGTGATGACGCCTTCGCCGGGAGCAGCAACCCACACGATCTTATTTCCGTAGTTGGAGAACGTGGAGCGCTGGTCCTGATTGTTTGTCGAAGCCACGCCCATCACGCCCTGCAGCGATGCCGGATACACAATTTCCTGTTTGCCGTCGTTGCCCGAAGACGCCACGCAGATCACGTTGTTGCTGTTGGCATAATTGATCGCGGTGGTCAGCTCGGTGGAGCTGGTTGTCAGGTCGAAGCTCATATTGATCACGTTCGCGTGGTTCTGCACCGCGTAGTAAAGCGCGGCCAGAATGTTCGAAAGTGACGCGCTGCCGTTCGCCGTGAAAGCCTTCAGCGGCAGAAGCTGTGCCGTCGGCGCCACCAAGTGAATCACGCCCAGCACCATCGTGCCGTGTCCAAACGCAGCGTACTGCGAACCATCGAGCATCGCGGCGGTATGCTGGTCCAGCATCGCGGCCGTGTGCTGATTCACGTAGGCTGCGGCGCAAGTTTCGCAAGGCGGCGGCGCAGACAGCGAAACATCGTTCAGTTCCGAGCCGCCGGGCTGGTTGCGCGTGAAATCGTAGCCGGGCAGCAAGTGTCCTTGCAGTGCGGGATGGTTAGGATCCACGCCGGTGTCGATATCAGCCACAATTCCTGAACCGGATACATTGAAAACGTCTTGAGCTTGATCTATGCGAATAATCTGTGCCGCGGGTTGATTCACATACCCGTGCGTCACAACCGTTCCGTAATAGTTCACCGGAGTCGTGTCCCACAATCCTTGCGGAGCAGTCGAAGCCGTCGCTCCATTGCCGGTGTTTGGCGGTATCACCAGCACCTGATCGGGCTCCGCGTCAAGAATTCCCGTGACGAGCCGCAGAACATCCGCCAGCAACGCCGGCAGCAGTCCCTGCGCAGGCCTCACGAGGAAGAGCTGATTTTGGTTGCCGTCGATATTACCGACGACCGTGCAGCCATTCGAAAGGCACGCATTCTGCAACCCGGCCTTTCCCAGGTTGGTCCGGACGATTACTCCCGGCTGTGGCGTGCCGGTGACTGTCGAAAGCACCTGTCCAACGGTGTTCAACAAGCCCGTCAACAGTCCTTGGGCCGAGGCGGGTTGGCCCCAGAGACTGACGGCGAGAAGTAGTGAGAGTCCGATTAGGCGTTTCATGTTTGCAACTGCTCCTTTTGAGTACCGCTCGGCAGCCGACTTTGCTCTTATGACGGGACCATTCCAGTTTGGTCAGTCCACGAATTTCGAGCAATGGTACAAGTGGCTACTTTCGGTACCGTGCGCATCACTCTTTCTTCCTAGTACCTTTTTTCTTGATTCGAGACTCACTTCCAAGTTCCTTAGTATCAGTTGCTTGCGGATTCTTGGAGTCCAGCGTCGCGCCTGGCTCGATTAACGGTAACGACACTTCCCGTTGCCCCGGCAGTGTGATCATCAGCCGAAAACTGGAGTCCATTTCGCACTCGATTTGGAACTCGCCCTGGTGATTCGTCGTGCTCACCGCCAGCATTTTCCGGCCTTTCCACAAACTTACCGGCACGTCAGAAAGGCGCTCCTTCGGCTCGGCCGAGTTGAGAATCTGGCCGATCAGGACCACCTTCTCCGAATCAATCTGCGGTTCAATCCGCACGTCAATCCGGTAGGTAGCGGTCCCGTAAAGCAACTGGCGCGACCGGCCCGCGGACGATCTCACTCCGGCCAAAGCCGGCGTGCGCATGCTGTCGAATAGCAGCTCAACGATGGCCGCCTGCGGCCCGCGCTGCTTTGCCGGCCACTGGCTGGCGAAGGCACTCCTCACGATTCGTAGAGAACCCTCCGAAGGTTGCTCGTTGGACGTGCGCTGTGCCACCTGCCGCAGGTGCTGCCACATCGCCAGCTCCTGCGAGCACTTCGCACATCCCGTATCTAAGTGGCTTTGCATTCTATCCTTTACGCTGCCTTCAATCGTGTTCCGCGCAAAATCAACCCACTGCTCCTCAGAGTAATGTCTCATCACGTTCCGTCCCCCGGAATTTGAGCTTCTGGCTGCGGCCTGCCCAGGCCCTATGCCAGTTACTTCCATCACCAACCCATAAGGGTGGCGACCACTGGAAAAAATATAGGCAGCGAGAAAAAAGATCGAGGAGGGCTAAACCGTTGAAACCTTGCCAATTAGCGTGAAGGGGGCCCAGTGATAGGGGTGAGGATGCCGCTCGCGAAGCTCCGCCATAGCACCCTGCAAGGCCGAAGCTTTCGAGCCCTCAGCCTCCAGCCGGCGATAAAAGCATGCCATGAAGTCCGCAGTGGTCTGATCGTGGACGTCCCAAAGCGTCAGCAAAAGCGACTGCGCTCCCGCGTAAAGCAGCCCGCGGATCAGCCCGAGCAGCTCGTCGCCCGCCGTCACGACGTTCATCCCGGTCGCGCACCCGCTCAACGTCACCAGCTCCGCATTCAGCTTGAGCTGGTAAAGATCGTAGAGATTCAGATACGCGTCGCCCAGGCGAATCGCGGAGAACATCGGATTGTCCTGCCGGAATTGCCCGTGCGTGGCGATATGAATCAACCGGCTGTGCAATCCTTGCTCGCGCAGCACCTGCGCCGTGGCTCCTTCGCCGACAATCAATTCCGCGTCCGGCAAAATGCGCGCCACCGACTCGACCTCTTGCTGTATGAACGGCGCCTGCGCGTCCGGCACCCCCAGGATCAGCGCCCCGCGCCCGCCGTTCAGCGATTTTTCCTGGCAGTGCGCGAACACGCTCGCGCTCGGCGCGTAGGAAATCGTGAACGAGTCAATCAGGTACGAGCCACCATCGAACAGCGCGTGAAACGGCAGATAGTGCAGCACCCCGTGCGGAACGAAGATCAAGTGTCGCCGCCCGAGCACGTGCTCGCGCAGCGGCGCAAACACCTCATCGTAAAGCGCGCGCAAGTGGCCCAGCGCGGAATCCAGCATGGATCGTTCGAACGTCTGCGTATAATCCGCGCCCAATTTGAATTTGGAAATTTGAAAATGAAAAAGCCGCAGCAGATTCACGATGCGCGATACGGGCGTGAGCGGCACAATTTCGAGGCTTTCCCGCGTGATAACTGCCGCGATGAACTGGTCCTTGAGCGTGAAATATTCCACCAGCGCCGAGTCTGGCGGCAAGGCCGCACGAATCGCTTCCAACGATCGCATTGCGGGTGCAGCAGGCTCCACGACGTCGCCCGATTGCGGCACTTCGCGCAGGACGTGCAGCAATTCGTTTTCGTGCGCCAGTGCTTCTTGTTGCAGCTTTTCGATGCGCGCCGGCGAAGGCTCCTCCGCGCGCAATTGCTCCATCTCGATCCGCCGGTAATACCAGTTCAGCTCTTCGCGCATTTCGCGGATGCGCCGCACCAAATCGCTTTGTCCCGGATCCGCAACAGGCAGCGCCGGTCCCGAACGCATCAGCAGCTCCGCGAGGCTTCGCGATTTCGCCATCTCGATATAGCTGAAGGATTCTTCCGCGGCCTTTCGTTTATCGCCGCCCAGCAGGCATATTTCCACGAGGCTTTCGTAAACCTCGAGGCGATTTTTCATGAAGGCGATCTTCAGTTCATCGCCGCGCAAGCTGCTGCGCAAAGTTTCCAGCGCTTCGCGCGCTTTCTGGCAGGAATCGTAAGCGCCGGAGGGATCTCCCGAAGCCTGTCGGATCTGGCCCATCAGAAATTGCGCCTGATAACGCAACAGGGGAGCTTCCAGATTGGCCAGGCGCTCGAGGGCGCGCGTGCAATCCGCTTTGGCGGCGGCCAGCTCGTCTGTGCGCAGCGAGAGCCGCGCCAGCAGCAAGTGGCAAAGAACCGCTTTGCTTGGCAAGAAGGACGTATCGAAAAACTTTGCGGCACCGGCGCATTGCCGACGTGCTTCGAACAACCGCCCTTCGTTGTATAGCACCACGGCCTGATACAAATCCATCAGCCAGGGCCAGACCAGATTTTTCTCGCTTACAAATTTGGCGCGCGCTTGCTGAAATAGTTCCAGCGAACGCAACGCCTTGCCCAGTTGGCTCAGCGCCATAGCCTCGTAGGCCTGGCACTTGGCTTCCTCATACCCCATGCCCAATTTCTGAAAACGCAAATAACCTTCGTGCGCCGAATCGCGCGCTTCCGCGCTCAGATTCAATTCCAGATAAATTTCCGCCAGGTCGAGGTAGCAAAGCGCCAGGACGTGCGCGTCGCCGTTTTGCAGGCACTCCGCGCGCGTCGCCAGCAGCATCTCGATCGCGCGGCTATATTCCCCGCGCAGATAATAGAGATACGCGATGTTGTAATCGCTCTGCGTGACGAGCAGCGTCATCCCGTGCTGCACGCACATTTCGCGCGCTCGTTGGTAAGTCGCCAGCGCTCGGGGGAAATCATTCAGCGTGATCAGGCACACGGCCATGTTGTAGAGCGCCACGGCCAGCCCCTCCGAATCGCGGAACGGCAGCAGCATTTCGTACGCGCGCTCGTAACATGCCAGGCCCTCTTCGAAACGATCCTGCCGGTGATAAATATTCCCGACGTTGATCTCCACGTGCGCCCAGCGCTTGTCGTCGCCCAGAGCGCGAAAGATTTTCTTCGCACCTTCGGCCGCGGCAAAGGCCTGCTCGTATTTGCCGAGCAAAATGAACGGCTGGATGGAGGGAATCAGCGTGCGCGCTTCTTCTTCCGCATTACCGATCTTGCGAAAAATCTGCAGCGCATCCTGATGAAAATCGAGCGCTTCTTGATTGTCGCCAAGCATGTAAAGCGCGTTGGCCTTCGAACGCAAGCTGCGGCCCAGCGCTTCCTGGTTGCCCAATCGCCGCGCAATCAAGACGTTCGTCTCACCCAGAAATAGCGCTTGGCGGGCATTTTCGCGCAGCTTGGCGCGCACCAGTTCATTGAGCTGGCTCACAACGGCATCGCGCACGAGGCGCGGGTGCGCGGCAAGGTAACGGATTCGGCTTGATTCTTCGGCAAGATTTGCCAATTCAGCGAGCGTCTTTTCGGAAAGCGGCGCGGCTTTTTTCGCGGACGCCACTAGAATCCCGCTTCCAGCAGGCTTTTGCGCAATTTTTCCAGACAACGCTGCCGGATGAACCCGATCGAGCCGACCGCAATTCCCAGCTCCGCCGCAATCTCCTGATAGGGCCGCGCCGGCTCGACAAAAAACAGCATCTGCACCAGCTGGCGGCAGCGCTCGGGCAATGCCGCCATCGCTTGCCGCAGACTTTGCTCCTCTTCCGCCTGCCGCAGGATTTCCACGGCGAGCGAAGGCGTGCTGCGCTCCAGTACTTCGTCATTCGGATCGGAAAGTTCCACGCGTTGCTGCTGCTGTTTCCGGTGAAAACATTTGTGCGCCGTAATCTGCATGATCCATTTGGGCAAGGCCTGCGCCTCGCGCAGCTTCGGCAGTTCCGAAAGCAGCTCTAGGCAAACGGCTTGGAAAATATCGGTCGCGTCGTCCTGCGAAAAACCGTACTTGATGGGAATCGAAAAAATCAGGTTCTTGTACTTGTCAATCAGCGCGGACCACGCCTCTTCGTTGCCATCCAGGCATTCGCGAACGAGTCGCGCATCCGGCCACGCCGCGCGCTGCGCCTCGCGCGCCTCGCGTTTTTTTTCGGCCGTGGAGCTCGCGTTCGCCATTTAATGGATGTACAGCTCTTCGATATTCCAAAGCGCGTACGGCACCAGAATCGCCGGACGGAAATTCGCAACGCGATTGGAGGCGCCCACCAGAATGTTGGGGCTTACGAGACAAATCACGGGCAAGTCTTCCGAGACAATCTCCTGCACGCGGTCGTAAAGTTTTTTTCTCTCGGCATAATCGAGCGTAGTGAGTTGCTGTTGCATCAAGCGGTCAATCTCCGCTTCCCACGGCGTCGCGGGCTTCTGTTCGCCTTCGTGCCACAGATGCGTCTCGCCGCTCGATAGCCACACGTTCATGTCCGCGGTAGGATCCGCGTCGCCGCTCACCAGCCCCATCACCGCCGCTTCGTAATTGAACGAGTTCTGCAGCCGGTCCACCATCGCGCGAAATTCCAGCGACACAACCTGCACCTTCATCCCCAACTGGCTGAGGTCATCCTGAATGATCGTCGCCATCTTCATCCGCTGTGCGTTCGACGAGCTGGTCAGAATCGAAAATTCCACGGGAGCACCATGCGGATCGAGCAGCGCGCCGTCCTTATTCCAGGAAAACCCTGCGGATTGCAAAAGCTGCCGCGCATGTTCGAGCGAGCGAGCCGGATGAGGTATCGCCGAATCAGCCCACAACTTATTTCCCGGCGTTCCCTGATTCCACAAAGGCGTAGCGCGCCCGGAATAAACCAGACGCACGATCCCCTCGCGGTCAATCGCCGAAGAAACCGCCTGCCGGAAACGCAAATCCTGAAACCACGCCTGTTTGCGCGCAATGTCCGGCAGATTTTTCGCGCCAAGATCGTTCAAATTGAAAAAAAGAAAGTTGTATTCCAGTCCCGCGCCCAAATCATAAAGATGATAACCCTTCGCCAATTGTTGTTTCTGCAGCACCGCAAAATTGTCCGCGCTGAATCGGCTCAGCACGTCCGCCTCGCCCGACTGAAATCGAATCACCTGCGCGTCTTCGCTTGGAACAAACGAAAACACCACCTGATCCAGATACGGTAAGCGAGTGCCCGCGCGATCCGCTTTCCAATAATAAGGATTCCGCTCCAGCACCACGCGCTGCCCCGGCACGTACTCCTTCAAGCGAAATGGGCCCAGCCCGGCGAATTGGCTCGGCTGCATCGAAAGATTCCACGCCTGCGCAAACGTCCCGTCGTGGTAAGCCTTCTCCAAAAGGTGCCGCGGAAGAATCGCTACGCCATCGAAAAGCCTTTCCGCAGCCGCATAAGGTTGCGCGATTCCAAACCGCACGGTGTAATCGTCCACCTTCACCACGGTAATCGGCTTGCCGCCAACGACCAGCAAATCGCGCTGCGATGAATCCACTTTTTCGTCGAGGTAAACCTGAAAACTAAAAACCACGTCGTCCGCGTTGAAAGGCTGGCCGTCCGAAAAACGCAAACCGCGCCGCAGTTCCAAAGTGTATTGCCGGCCGTCGCGTGACGCGCGCCACGATTTTGCCAGCGCCGGTTCGGTTTTCAGCGATAAGCGATTGATGTGAATCACATCGGCGGAAAGGCAGCGAATCACGTCGCGCGACGGCTCGTCCTCCGCCAGCGCCGGATTCAAAGTCTTCGGCTCGGAGCGCAAAGCCACGGACAGCCGCCCCCCGGCATGGCCCGGAGCATTGTCCGTGATCATTCGCTCTTCTTTCGCTTGCGGTTGCGTTTGCGCACGCGCGCCGGATGCGACCAAGCACACGAACGCCAAGCCTGACAAAAGAGCGACACACGGCCGCCTGAGAGGGGTCATTGCCATATCTCGAATTCTTGCAAAGAATTAACGCTTTTTACAGCGCCGCGGATTTGTGAAGTTCCTGCAGAGCATCGGCTGCCGTGTAGAAAACCAGGAACAGCGGAATCAGCAAAATCGCGGGGAGGAACATCCACCAATACGAGGAAAGCACCGAATATTGCTGCAGCGACGAAAGCAGCGCGCCCCAGCTGGGCATCGGTTCGCCGACGCCCAGGCCCAGAAAAGTCAGCGTAACTTCCGCGAGGACGTACTGCGGAATCAGCAGCGTCATCTGGGTCAACAGTACGCCGTACGTTTGCGGCAGGACGTGCCGCCGCAGCAGATACGCGTCCGACGCGCCGAATCCGCGCGCCGCGGTAACAAAATTCCGCTCCTTCGCGCTCAGCACCACTCCGCGAATCAAGCGCGCTGGACGCGCCCAGCCGATCAATCCCATGATCGCGACCAGCAGCAGAAAAACTTGCCACTGTGAAATGCGCAAAGGCAGCGCGGCGCGCACGGCGAATAGCAAATAGAGCCACGGCAGCGCAAGAAACAGCTCTCCACCGCGCATCAGGATTTCGTCAATCCATCCGCCGTAATATCCGGCAATTCCTCCCACGACCACGCCCAACGCCACAGAAAGCAGCGCGGCGATCAACCCGGCAAGCATCGAAATCTGCCCGCCATAAAGAAATCGCGAAAATTGATCCCGTCCGTAGCCGTCCGAGCCCATCAGCAAAATCTCGCCCGGCACATCCACGCCACAAAGATGCATGTCTGACGTAAACAGTCCCGCGATCTTGTAACGCGACCCGCGCACAAAGAAATGAATCGGGTACGAGCGTTGCGCATTCGCCCCGCTAGGCGACGCGCTATCGCTCGAAACCCGCGGGGCGTAAACAAACGGCCGCGCGCTAAATTTGTCCTGGGCATCAAGGAAGTGAATAGCGGTGGGCGCCGCATAAGGCGTCTCGCGATTCTGCGCCGCAAAATCGTACGGCGCAAAAAATCCTGCGAACAGCACGAGGCCGTAGAATCCCGCGAGAAAGACGGCGGCGAACGCCAGTTTGTGCCGCTGCGTCAAATCATCACTCCACGCGAACCCGCGGATCGGTCGCAAAAAGCAACATATCCGCAAGCAAATTTCCCGCCAACAGAAGCACCGACGACAGCATCACCGTTCCCACCACCACGAAAATATCTTTCGCCAAAATCGCCTCCACCAGCAAAGGCCCAATCCCCGGCCAGCTCAAAATCACTTCCACCAGCAAACCGGCGCTCAGCATCGTCGCAATCGAAAATCCAAAAAGAGAAATCAAAGGATTGGCCGCCACCGGCAGCGCATAACGCAAAAGCACGCGGCGTTCCGGAATTCCGTGCGCGCGCGCCGCGCGGATGAACGGCGAATCCAGCACCTCGATCATCGCCGAACGAATGTGCCGCACCAAAGGCGGCAAAGTTGCCAGCGCCAGCCCCAGCGAGGGCAACAACAAATGATAGGCAACGTCCTTCACCTTCCCCCAAAAACTCAAATCGCCGAACTCCGCGGAAATCATTCCGCCGGTCGGAAACCATCCGGTGCGCACCGCCAAAAGAAGCAGCGCGAGAAACAACACCAGATCCGGCACGGTGAGCAGCGTGGACGTCATCACGCCCCCGACGCGATCGCCCCATTTTCCCTGCCGCGCCGCGCTCCAAATTCCGAAGGGAATCGCCAGCAGCCACGCGAGCAACGTCGCCGTCCCGGTCAAGAGCAAAGTGTTGCGCGCGCGCAGAGCCAACAACGGAGCAACGGGGCTGTTGTACGCAAAAGACGTGCCGAAGTCGCCGCGCAACACCGCACGCAGCCAGTTTCCGTAACGCACTGGCAAGGGTTTCTCCAGGCCGTATTGCGTCCGCAGCGCGGCTACCGTGCGTGCGGAAACCTGCGGATTCACCTCCAGCGAAGTAAAAAAGTC
Organism: uncultured Acidobacteriota bacterium; assembly: GCA_963740695.1. Lineage (GTDB taxonomy): Bacteria > Acidobacteriota > Terriglobia > Acidiferrales > UBA7541 > Palsa-295. Next base: position 38,239 of record CAVUFU010000007.1, on the reverse strand, counting down.
GCCGGGCGCGAGTTGCAGCAGCGCAAACGAAAAAATCGAAATCCCCAGCAGGAGAAACGCCGCATGCGCCAGTCGTCGGGCGAGATATTTCATGGGGCGCCTCAGGCGGAGCGCTCCAGCAAAATAGATTCCACCGAATGCACGGTCGAAAGAAGCTCGCGCGTGTGGAAATGCGCCGGATGGGCGAACAGCTCCCGGGTTTTCCGCTGTTCGACGATCTTGCCCTGGTACATCACCGCGACTTCGTCGGCAAATTGCGAAACCAGGCGCAGGTCGTGCGACACATAGAGGTACGCGAGCGCACGCGCAGCCTGCAAGTTCACGAGCAACTGAACGATCAGATCGCGATTCAACGCATCGAGCGCCGATAAAGACTCGTCCAGAATCAACAGCTCCGGCTCGAGCGCCAGCGCGCGAGCAATCGCCAGCCGTTGCCGCTGCCCGCCGCTAAATTCGAACGGCGTTTTCTGCGCGGCGGCGGTTTCCAGCCCAACCTGTTCCATCAGGTGTAAAGCCCGCTCGCGCCGCTCCGCCTTCGTTCCCACATTGTGGATCGCCAGCGGCTCCGCGATAATTTCGAGCGCAGTCATTTGTGGATTCAGCGCGGACGCCGGGTCTTGAAAAATCAACTGAATCCGGCGGCGCATCGGAAACAGCTGCCGATTATCGAGCGTCAGCAGCTCCACGCCGTCCAGTGTGATATTCCCGGAGCTGGGTCGTTCGAGCAGCGCAATGCAGCGCGCAAACGTGGATTTTCCGGCACCCGATTCGCCCACCAGCGCCAGTGTTCTGCCGCGAAAGAGCTGCAGGTCCACACTTTCAAAAGCGCTAACCAGGAATTTCGTGCGTGAAAAATTCCGCCGCGGCGCGAACTGCTTGCACAATCCGCAAACGCGCAACAGCGGCTCGTGCGACACGGCATCGGGATTCGGCCGTGGCTGTGAATGAGCCAGGCTCATCTAAGTCACCATCTCCACGTCCAGCTCCTCCACCGAATCCGCCAGCGAACTGGTCCGCAGCATCGCGCGCGTAATCTCCTGCGACGGATTCCGGTAAAGTTCGCCGAAAGTCCCGTGCTCCACGATCTTCACCACCCGCCATCACCATCAGCCGGTCGGCAAGATACGCCTGCACCTCCGGCGTGTGGCTGATCAACAAAATCGCAATCCCCAGCTCGCGCTTCAGCTCGCGCAAAAGCGCCAGCAATTCGCTCTGGCTGCGCGCGTCGAGCGACGCTGTCGGTTCGTCCGCGATAATTAACGCCGGCTGGCACGCCAAGGCCTGCGCCAGCACCACCCGCTGCCGTTGCCCTCCGCTCAATTGGTGGGGATAAGCCGAAAAAATCCGCTGCGTCCCCGGAAGCCCGACGCGCACCAGCATCGCTTCCGCCTCAGCGCGGCATTGTTTCCAGCTCAACTCCTTGTGCGCGTGAATCACTTCCGCCACCTGATCGCCCGCCCGCATCACCGGGCTGAGCGCAATCTCCGGCTCCTGAAACGCCATCGAGATTGCCGCACCGCGCAACGCTCGCAGCCCGCGCTGATCCATCGAAAGCAGTTCTTCCCCGCGAAATTGCACCGAGCCGGAAACTTCCGCGCCACCACCGCCCAGCAGGCCGAGCAAGGCCAATGCAGTACTGGTCTTTCCGCATCCGGATTCACCCATCAGCCCGAGAACTTCGCCGCAAGCAATCTCAAAGCTCACGCCGGCAACGGCGTCGCGCCGCGTCTCTCCCGCGCCGCGATAGGAAACGCGCAGGTCTTTCACTTGGAGAAGATTTTGCATCAACCTCTCAACCCCATAATTACTAGAGTAATACTATACTTAGCGTAGTCTGCGCAAGGGCGCGCCATAGCATCATCATCGGCGCGCCGATCCGCGAGTGCCGCACGCGTGGTAGCCGCGCGAACGCGAATTGCAATGTGCTTTGGCTGCAGATCTTACGGTAGGGCGGCAATCCGCCGCTGTCGATAGGTCACTGGTTACCGGTCGCCCTGTAAGCTACTGGTACCGACGTACTAACGCCCCCGTGCAATGGCGCATGCGACGGCCAGCCCATCAGCCCACCGGTGGCGAGTGCCACGTTTTCATGCTATACCAGTACCAAGAACGTTAACGCATACCCGAGCAAGCCTCGGCCTCCCCCAAAAGGAAGGTGCCACGTGTCGGTTGCAGAAAATGTTGCGCTAATGCAGCGTTGGTTCAAGGAAGTGTGGAATGAGGGACGCGTCCAAACGATCTACGACCTGATGGATGCAAACGGCATTGGTATTGGACAGGATCAGCCGGGCGTCGAAATTCACGGTCCTGCAGATTTCGTCGCGCTATTCAATCGCCTGCACGGCGCATTTCCAGACATCCAGATCACCGTGAACGACACCATCGCCGCGGACGACAAAGTCGTGGTTCGCTGGTCTGCCCAGATGACCCACACCGGCGATCATCTCGGTATTCCCGCGACGAACCGGCTAGTACGCATCACCGGAATCACCATCGCGCAAATCAAAGACGGCAAGATCATCCGAGGTTGGGACAACTGGGACCAGTTGGCTCTGATGCAGCAGCTCTCGATTGCCCGCGCAGCGAATTAGGCGCGCAGCGCTTGGTCCGGGCAGAGAAAACACGAAACTAAAACTAGAAGTTCAAAGCTATCGCCGCAGCACTACGAACCCACCCGAATATGCGCCAGCGAATTAAACAATCCAAAAACATTCAGGAGCCACAAAACCACAGCGATCACCACCACCGCATTCAAGATCGACTTGATCGTCCCCTGCATCGGTATGAACCGGTTGATCAGCCACAGCAACACGCCGACCACAATCAACACCAGCACAATATTAATCAACGGCATGTGGTCCTCCACTCTCAAGCCGTTGTACCTCGCGAAGCCACACCCAGCCCATACACGAAACGGCGTAGACCACCAAAATAATCACGTTACGCGCGCGGCCACCATTAACCGGCGATTCCGGGGTGATTAACCGAATGAATGCTGAAAGCGACGGTGGGGAAGGGAAAGTCTTAGGCTTGGGACCATAGACCAGCATGGACCGCCGGGCGTTATTGTACCGTGACGATTTCTTTGATCTTCGCGTACTGCTCTTCGGACACAACATGTTTCGCGAGCAAGTCTTCCCGCTCGTGATAGGGACGGTTCCGAATAATCTTTCCCGCCGTACTCTCCGAAATGTCTGGTAACTCCATCAGCTCGCTCTTGGACGCCGAGTTTATGTTCACCAGACGGTGCCCGCCCTCGAGCCAGCCCTGCCTCACGCCATCCGCGAATGCGCGCGCTTCTCTTGCAGCCTCGTCCGCTGCGTGGCCCAGTTCCCGCCCGGCTTCCTGGATTTCTGGCTTGGCGCGCTCGACGGCCTTGGCGGCATCGTCCCGCGTCTTGTCCTCGCGCTCTTTTTGCTGCTGATCGGGTTGTTTTGTAAAGCAGCCGACAGTTAGCAGCAACGAGAGCGCAACACAAGCCGTCGCACACACCCTCGCCGGCCGCCAAGAGTTCATCCAGATCACGCGACGCGCTTCGCAGAAATTGCTCATATAGCTGCTATCCACCAATACCGTAAGGGGACGCCCAAAACCATACATCGAACGCGGTATCAAGAAACGACCAAGGCGGATCAGCTGCGGGCCGCGCAATTCTTATGGGGATTGTCGGTGCTCCGTAAATCTGGCGGAGAGGGGGGGATTCTGCCCGAGCATCCTAAGAAATTCTCAGTGGTGATGGTAAAACGCAAGTCCTTTGTAGTCAACGAGCGAATTGTTGAAAAACCATTTTGCCAATGTTATTGGACAATCTGAGGCTTGGTTTTTCGTCATGAGTCTTAGGAAAGTCTTAGGAAGATCGAATGCTTTCCGCGTCCGGAGAGTTTTCCGAAGCGCTGGTCGTTTAGTGGTGAGTTTCCGCACGCCGGAGCAGCCTGTGCTATAAATTCCCATGCCCAAAATCGTCAAGCGATGGCTACTTTTCAAGTACGTCGGTCGTGAATTCACTCCGCTGTCGAAACCGTTCACGACAAAGGAACAAGCCGAGAAGGCAAGGCTGAAGTACCCGGAACGCCAGCGGAAGACGATTGGGGTCGGCGTGATCCGAACGAACTCCTAAGGCAGTTATTCCAACCTTCACTCAAGCATGGCGGCTATGTTCAGCGACTATTGTCGCAAATTCGGTATCCTAATCTCTGAGTCGGAGTGATGTTAAATGGCACAGGAGAAATCTTTGCCTTCCCCGTTCATCGTGGGAGAGACGTATGAAGACGAGATCAGCGAGTACAGAGTCGTTTCTATAGAGGGCCCCCGCATGACAATCAGACGCCCGAATGGAGAGTTGCAGCACAGTGACAACATTTCGCTCAAAGCCGAGATTTACAAACGGAGGGTACGGGAACGAGAGAATCCTAGGCCAATAAATTACCAGCCGGCGAAATCAAGTTCCGGAGAACATGCCTACCACGACGATGATGTGACCTGGATGGTGGCCAAATGCATAGCTGCGCTCGCCAAACGCTCGAAAGACTGCATTCCCCATAAAAGAATTGTGGAAAGCTTGCTGGACGATGCGGCAACTCGTCGCATCATTGAGGAGATTAATCGGAGCTCTAAGGATCAAAAAGATTTGGAAGGACGCGCGGGACAAATCATTGCCCGATTCAGTCGTGAGTGCCGCGATGGGAAATGGCCGGGCTACAAGAAAAGGAAGATAACCGTGGGGCATTGCTGGACAGTAGAGAAACGTTAATCGGCTTGCCTTCGTTGAAGATGTTGTGGTGCGCGGTTCGAGGTTGAGGATAAGTACCCCAGGTCGGGGACACACCCGATCATAGACTTTCCATGGCGATGTGAATTGGAAACTTGAGGAACATAGCTGAAACAGATGTGGTTCGCCATCCCGCCGCCACAACCCGGACCTGCTGGTTCGAAGCCTTTGGCAGCCTTTTTGACCACCTCTACGTGCTCTCTGGCTGAAAGGCGTGGACCCTCAAGCCGGGCTAGCGATCGGTGTGATCCCCTACGGTTAAGACAATAGTGACGGCCACCTTAGCTTCTAGACTTGACCAGCCCGAGTTTTTGTACCACGGTGAATGAGAGAGTCTACAGCACAACCTCATCGGACAAGGGTGCAAATGGCGGCTCGCAGGGAGCCGTAGGCGACCGGAGAGCCGCCATTTGCGGCGCGAACGCCTCCGGAGCCGGCGGCCTGTACCCCAGCGCCGAGTGCGGACGCAGCGTGTTATAGACCACTCGCCATTTCTCGATCACTACCTGGGCCTCCCTCAGCGAATAAAAAATCTCTCCGTTCAGGCACTCGTCTCGCAACTTTCCGTTGAAACTTTCGCAGTAGCCGTTCTCCCAGGGGCTCCCCGGTTCGATGTACAGCGTCCCCGTGCCCACCTTGGCCAGCCACTTCCGCAGTTCTTCAGCCACGAACTCTGGGCCGTTGTCCGAACGAATATTTTCCGGGATTCCTCGATACAGCATCACGTCCGCCAGCGCTTCGATCACTTCATACCTACCCAGCCTTCTCGCCACGCGGATTGCCAGACACTCCCGCGTGTATTCGTCAATCAGCGTCAGCATCCGTAGCGTTCTTCCGTCGTGCGTCATTGCGCTCACGAAATCGTAGCTCCACACATGGTTTGCTCGCTCCGGCCGCAGCCGAAGGCACGATCCGTCGTTCAACCACAACCTTCCTCGGGGCCTTTGTTTCTGCGGCACTTTCAACCCCTCGCGCCGCCAGATCCGTTGCACGCGATCCTTGCCTACCTGCCAACCGCGATCCCGCAGCAGAGCGGTGATCCGCCGATAGCCGTAGCGTCCGTATTCGCTGGCCAGCGCCACGATCTCTCGCGTCAACGCATCTTCGTCGGTTCGGTAGAGCACTTCGTAGCGTTGTGTCCCTCTCCACTGCCCCAGCAGCCGGCAGGCATGCCGCTCCGACACTCGATAGTTCTCGCGAGCATGCCTGACCGCGCCACGTCGCCGCTCAGGGCTTAGAAGTTTCCCTCTGCCACATCCTTCAGAATTTGCTTCTCCAGCGACAGCTCCGCCACCAAACGCTTCAGCTTGGCGTTCTCCCGCTCCAGTTCTTTGAGCCGTTTGGCTTGATCGAGTTTTAATCCGCCGAATTCCTTCCGCCAGCGGTAGTACGTCTGTGCAGTGATCTCGGCTTCCTTGCAGGCTTGCGGTGTGGTTTTCCCGTTGGCCAGTTCCACTTCAACCTGCCGCAGTAGCGTCACAATCTGCTCCGGCTTGTATTTCTTCATCGGCATACCAGCTTCCCTCCAGAGTGAATTCTCTCTCACTCCAGCTGGTACAAAAAACCCCGGTCAAGTCAATCTGCATTATACTGTACTAGGGTATATTATACCTTCGGAGGACGGAACGGATGGCGCACACAACAAAAGACAAAGCGAAACTCTTGGGTCGTGTTCGGAGGATTCGAGGACAGGTGGAAGCCATTGAGCGTGCGCTCGACGGTGAACAGGAGTGCTCCGGTGTGCTTCAGCTCATGGCCGCCTGTCGTGGTGCCTTGAACGGCCTGATGGCGGAAGTGCTGGAGGGTCATATCCGATTCCACGTCCTCGACCCGAAGTCCGGAAAGAACGCTCCGCAAGTGGAAGCAGCCGAGGAACTCATCAACGTAGTGCGGACCTACCTAAAGTAGTCGCTCAAGTGGAGAGGATTTGGCAGAAAAGGTGACTCCATCATGACCCAAGCGCAATTGAAACAAGCCGAAGCTGTAAGGCATACCGACGAAGCTGAAAAACGCCCGTCGGCAGACCACTCCGACCATGAAGACGGCCACGAGCACGAACATGCGCTGAATTGGCGGGAGATCAACCGTGTCCTGTTTGTGGCGGCTGCGGCAGCGGCCATTTGGTTTCTCGGTGGTGCACGGAATCCTTATGTAACCGGTATTGGCGTAATTTGTACGATCGTCGGCGGGTTCCCGATATTCCACGAAGCCTACGAGAACATCGTTCAGCGCCGCATGACGATGGAGCTTTCCATGGCCATTGCCATCGTGGCCGCCCTGGCGATCCGTGAAATCTTCACGGCTCTCGTCATCACGCTATTCGTTCTTGTCGCCGAGATTCTCGAGGGCCTGACAGTTGGGCGCGGGCGCACTGCGATCCGTCATTTGGTCGGTCTCTTGCCCACGACCGCCACGGTGCGCAGAAACGAATCCTGGCAAGATATTGAGACGAAGGAAATTGTTGTTGGCGAAATCGTTCTCGTCAAGCCTGGGACCCGAATTCCGGTGGATGGCGTTGTTACCGGAGGCCATTCCTTCGTCGATCAGGCAACGATCACGGGCGAATCGATGCCTTCCGAGAAGGACAGAGGAGCGTCGGTCTACGCCGGAACGATCAATCAGTCTGGCGCGCTCGAAATTCGGGTAGACCGAATGGGGCGTGACACTACATTCGGCAAGATCATAGACGCCGTGGAACGCGCGGAAAAGTCGCGCGCTCCCATTCAAGGGATTGCGGACCGTCTCTCGGGCTATTTGGTTTACTTCGCGCTTGGAACCGCTGCTCTCACATTCTTGATCACTCACAACACGCGCTCGACGATTTCGGTGGTCATTGTTGCCGGTGCGTGTGGCATTGCTGCCGGAACGCCGCTCGCGATCCTTGCCGGGATTGGTCGCTCCGCGCAACTCGGTTCGATCATCAAGGGTGGGCTGTACCTGGAATCGCTCGCGACCATCGATACGATCTTTCTTGATAAGACGGGAACTCTGACCTATGGCACTCCTGAAGTGGTTGATGTCCGTCCCGTCGAAAGGGTTCCGGTTGCTTCCTTGCTGGAAGCGGCAGTGACCGCGGAATCGCGGTCCGAGCATCCGGTCGCCAAGGCAGTTCTAAAGAAGGCGTCAAACCTGGGGATCGTCGCCGAAGAGCCCGAGAGTTTCGACTACACTCCCGGAAAAGGAATCGTCGCAGCTCGTCGCGGGATTGAAATCATCGTTGGCAATCGGGTGTTTCTTGAGGGGCATCGGATTGCACTTCCGGCCAGCGCTGTCTCACAGACGGATTCGGAGATTTTTGTGGCGCGAGAAGGCAAGTTCCTTGGAACTCTCGTGGTTGCCGATATGCTTCGGCCCGAAGCAACGAAAGCGATACAAGATCTCAAATCGATGGGATTGAAAACAGTTCTCCTCACGGGAGACTCCAAGGCAGTGGCTGAGGACATCGGAGGGAAACTGGGAGTGGACGAAATTGCCGCTGAACTCTTGCCCGAGGACAAGCTCGAATTCGTTAGCCGGCTCACCGCGGCGCGTCACAACGTCGTTATGGTGGGCGACGGAGTCAATGACGCCCCTGCGCTGATGAAGGCTACCGTCGGAGTAGCGATGGGCGCCGGTACCGACGTTGCGCGAGAGAGTGCCAACGTCGTTCTCATTGGCAATGACCTCTCGAAGCTCGTCGAAACTCTATCCATCGCCCGGCGCTGCCGCCGCACGATCATGCAGAACTTTGTCGGAACCCTGGTTGTTGACAGCATCGGCGTCGGCTTGGCCGCGTTTGGATTCCTGAACCCTCTTCTGGCTGCCTTTATCCACGTTTCTTCCGAAATGACTTTCATCCTGAACTCTGCGCGGCTGCTTCCCGCAGTTTCTTCGGCTCATGGCCTGGTTCGCGGGCTATTTTCCGAATCGTCCGTAGCTGCACCGGACTAGACGAGAACCTATGTCTGCTGACTCGACACATCCTCTGGCAACGAAGCGGCTCGTGATCGGACATTTAACGGTTTGCCAGGGATGTTGCTGTGGAAACACCGAAAACGGTAGACCGCCAGTTCCTGTTGACTGGCTCAAAAGGGAGTGGCGTGCTAGAGGGTTGCTGAAGAGGGTTCAACTGACGATCAGCGGCTGCCTGGGACCATGTGATCTTCCCAACGTGGTCACCATTTCTGACGAGCGCGGGACGCAATGGTTTGGGGAAATCACAGAATTCGAGCAATACCGGGATCTCGTGGACTGGGCGGCTCGATCCAGGGACGCAGGTGAATTGGTCCCTCTGCCAAAAGATTTTCAGCGACATTCGCTTCATCCGTTTCGCAAGCAAGGCGGGCGGCCTTGATGATTTGCAGGATGGAAGTAAGGGCCGGAATTGAAAGCATCCTATTTACATTGCGAGTCAGGGCTATTCGGAAGTTAAGGTCAGCTGTGGATTGGTACCGACAAACGCGGATGTGTTTACCCACACAGTTTCACCTGGCGAAAAGTCGGCTTCTCATACTTCTGTCTCACGGACTAGTCGCCGAGCTGCCCGTCCCCCAATTTCCGACTCTGCTTTTGACGTTTTGCGGCGGTCTTCCAAACCGCCTGTCGTGTGAGTTGCACTCGGCTGTTTTGAGATGCTCTCAAGTGCTGTGAATTGCTTTGAGCCCACCTCAGTGGCAGTTTTGGCGGTTTGCTAATTCACTCTGACCCGTTCGCACTGATCGTTCTTCGCTTGTTTTGTTAGCGTTAGAAGCTCCTCAGTTGCACCAAAACACCTCATTTGCAACCAAATGCTTACCAAGCGCTTACCAAGAATTTGAGCGATTTGGCGGCGGTTTTCAAGACCGCTCTCGAACACACCGTCGCCTTGCTTTAGGGCGATCTTTGACATGAGCCAGCGAAACAAAAAATGCGAAGCGTGCTCCTACGATTTGCGCGGCGCGAAAAGGCGGCACGTCCGTGGGCCGGATTCCCGCGAAGGTAGGTTCACTTTGGTCGCTCTGGGTGTGGGGGCTTCGACTTGAAATCAGTGGACAGGCTGAGTTCTTTCCAGGACCTTGCTTCTTCTAGGCGTGCGAGGTCGTTTTTCTCCGCCCCGTTGTACGCATCGCTGCCGAGCAACAGTCGCAATGGAGGTTTCTGTTCCTGCGTCAGTCGCACGATCGCTTGAGCCGCCTTTTTCGGATCCCCGGGCTGCCTACCGTTGTAGTCGCGTTGAAACCTGGCGGTGGCTCCAACAGTCGAGTCGTAGTCGGGATTTCCTTCGCTCAGTTTGGTGGAACTGCCGGCGAAGTCCGTGCGGAAGCCGCCCGGCTCAACGATGGTGACCTTGATGCCTAGCGGCGCCACTTCGCGCGACAACACTTCTGAGAAACCCTCGACACCCCATTTCGCAGCCGAATAGGGCCCACGTCCTGGAGGCCCGATCCTTCCTCCCATCGATGAAAATTGAACAAAATGACCGCCCTTCCTTTCGCGGAAATACGGAAGAGCTGCCTTTGTCACAATGATCGTCCCGAAGAGGTTCGTTTCGATTTGCGCGCGAAAATCCGACATGGGTGTGTCTTCGACAGGCGAGAGATTGCCGTACCCCGCGTTGTTGACAACAACGTCCAGCGAGCCAAAAGTATCAATAGCTGTCTTCACAGCAGCAGTCGCGGCGGACTCGTCGGTCACATCCAAAGCAAATAGTTTCACCTGATTACCGTAGCGGTCCGACAGATCGTTAAGTGATTCGGTGTTTCGGGCTGTCGCCATGACCTTATTACCGGCTGCAAGGCTGGCCTCGACAATGGCGCGACCCAGACCGCGAGAACTACCCGTAACTAACCACACTTGCGACATTCTTCCTCCCATTTCCAACTGGTTTCGATAGGGGTTGGACCCTGGTGAGTCCCAATAATGCCAACGACAATGGAGGCCGGACGTTGCACGGTCAAATACGTTAGGTCGTAATGGAAATGAAAGAAAGACGATCACATAAAATCCTGAGAAGTCGGCTAACAGGAAGTTAATCATCCGCGAATTCCACTCGGCTCATGGGGCGCGCAACACTCAACGTTTAACCTCCAAACTTGTCGCCGAACATTGGTTGACCACTCTTTGATTGTTCTCGTGTGGCCTCGTCTTGAATCACATCCCAGTGCTCCACGAGAATCCCATCCTTCATTCGCACGATGTCGGCCGCAATCCAGTTCACGGGCAGGCCGATGCCCGAAAAGCGTCCGTGCAAGATGACAAAGTCCCCTTCAGCCACGACCGTTCCTGACTCATACCTAAGCGTCGGCGGAATGCCCTTAACGAGATTGAACAGGCCGTCGCGACCAGGCGGAATATGAGCGCTATGTTGGATGTAGTCGGGAGACCAATAACGTTCAGCTGCTTGGTAGTCACGCTTATTGAAGAGCGTGTCGAAAGCTTCAAGGACACGTGCTTTGTTTTTTGATTCAATCGTCTGACCCATCTTTGTTCTCCTTTTGCCCCTGTGAAATCGTTTCACTTGACGATCAGATTGCGCGAATCAGCCGCATGAAGGCGTCGATCTTCTTCGTAATTCGCGCCCGGTCGGGACCGAGGTTCTGCTCCAGGCAAATTCCGCTAAAGAACGTGACGATCAAGCCAGCGAGAGAATCATTGTCGTCACGAGATCCACGCGCTGCAGCTAGATTGTCGATGAGCAGCTGATGGGCTTTCATTACGCTTGCGATCATGATCTGGCGGGCTTTTGGGGGGAGGTCTGCGAACTCGCGCATAGAGTTCACCGAGAAGCAGCCCTTCTGCCCCCAACTCCCATAGCAGACCTTGAGAAAACTCTCAACATTGGTCCAACCCAGAGGCTGTTTCGTCAGGTGTCCGCGTGCCATCAGGACGTCGAAATACCTGCGCAGGCTCTCCACGAACAGGTCTTCTTTGTCCTTGAATTCCGTATACAAGCCAGATTTGCGCACTCCTGTGGCCTGTTCAAGGTCCTGAACACTCGTCTCGGCGAGGCCATGCTTCCAAAAGACGGGGATCGTTTTGTTGAGGACATCTTCTCTGGTGAACAGTTTTCGTCGTCCCATTGCAACATTATCGCTCAATTCACCGCAGAGGCTTGCAAATAACGGACCAAATGGTCCATTATTGCAATGAGAGCCTGTCCTGGAGGACCCATGCCGCCCAGCCGTAAACAACAGGTCATCGATCTCCTGAAGTCACTTGAGACCAGAGATCCGGTTCCGTTCGCATACGTCAATCCGAATAAATACATCCAACATAACCTGCAGGTCGGGCCCGGCCCGGCAGGCGTCGCCGCCCTCATCAAGAACATGCCGCCCGATGCGTCCGTCAATACGATCCGCGTCTTTGAAGATGGCGATTATGTCTTCGCTCACACGGAGTACAACTTCTTCGGGCCACGCATCGGATTCGATATCTTCCGGTTCGAAGATGGCCTGATTGTCGAGCATTGGGATAATTTGCAGGAGACCGCGACCGAACCCAGCCCGAGCGGACATACGATGATTGATGGTCCCACAATCGCCTCCGATCTGGACAAGACGGAGGCCAATAAGGCGCTTATGCAGCGCTACATGGAGGACCTTCTCGCAGGGCGTCGGGAGACCTTCCCGAGCTACTTCAACGGAACCCAATACATCCAGCACAACCCTTGGGTCGCCGATACAATCCCTGGACTGATTGCGGGTTTGCAGGCTCTTGCCGCCAAAGGTCAGGCGGTCGTATACAAGCGCGTGCACAAGATACTTGGCGAAGGTAACTTCGTCCTCGTCGTTGCCGAGGCTACGTTTGGTGGCGTACCCACTGGTATTTATGACCTGTTCCGCATTGAAGAGGGTAGGATCGCCGAGCACTGGGATACGCTCGAAGCGATTCCACCTCGCGATCAATGGAAAAATAGCAACGGTAAGTTCTAATTCGGTACGAGGCAGAACGTATGGTTCAAGGCATGTTTGGGCAAAGATTGGCGGAGCATTTCTCTCTGCTGGAATCTTCCTCACTCGCTCTTGGTCCCGGAGGAAATTCTCAGGTTGCGTTGACACGCATGCGAATGCCGAACGGCTTTCCTGGACCCACGCCACACATTCCCCCAGAAAAGGCTTTTTCGATATCCGTGCACCTGCGCCGTCCAGACAGCATTAAGGGCTGGGGAACTTGGCTCGACGGACGCTTTCATCGGGTCACCGAATGGGATGCCGGCGGGATTCAGATATTCGATATGGAGTCGGAGCCGGTCGCACTGCGAACTTCAGGTTTCGACTCGGTTCACGTCTATATACCCCGGTCAGTTATCAATCGATTCAGCGACGAGCACGAGCAGAAGCGGGTTCGCAACTTGCATTGCACTCCGGGAACCAAGGATGACGTGATTCTCCATTGGGCACGGATGATGATGCCCTACTTTGATCGTGCGATGCATCTTCCGCGCTTGGTCCTCGATGAAATGATTACATTGCTATGCGCTCATCTGACCAGGACTTATCAGGATTCGGTTCAGTTCCCGGAAGTTGTCACCGGAGGACTAGCTGTCTGGCAGCAAGATCGAGCAATCGAACTATTGCACGAGCACTTGGATGGTTATCTTGCACTTCCCGATTTAGCAAAAGAATGCGGTCTATCGCCGGGTCGTTTTATGCGCGCCTTCAAGAAGTCATTTGGTGTTCCAGTACACCGCTACTTGCTGCAGAGACGAATTCAAGCCGCGAAGTCGATGTTGTTGCACTCCGATAAATCATTGCTTACGGTTGCATTAGAAGTGGGGTTCTCTGATCAACCAGCCTTCAATCGAAGCTTCCGTGAGATCGTCGGAACTTCCCCGGGGCAGTGGCGAAGAGCAAATGCGCCGATGCCAAAGGCATTCAAACTGCTTACCCAGCAGTAAGGGGCAAAACCGCTTGCCATAAGACAACTCGGGCCTTTCGGAAGCATCACAAGCAATTCCTGAAGCGAAGCGAGACTCTCTGCTGGCAGACCTGCCAGTGGAACTGGACGGAAACTCCAAATCGCGACAGTTCCAATCAAGACGGCACTCTAATCTTCCGAAATAATGAGATACGCCGATTCAATAGGGCGGTCTGGAACCGCGCTCTCGCGCTGGCGCAGGTTGCGTTAGCGGGAAGGGACCTCGAAGTAAGAGAGTGACTGACACAAGATCGAATCATTTCTGTTGGGCGGCATGTGAAGTTGGAGGATAGGAATGGCGAGCACATACAGAGCCGTCGAGGTTTCTTCACCGGGCGTTTTCTCCTTAGTTGAAAGAAAGATTGCTGTCCCCGGCGCCGGACAGGTGCGTATCCGCGTCGAGGCTTGCGGTGTATGCCATTCGGATGCGGCAACTGTGGAAGCGCAATTCCCCAACCTTTCTTACCCGCGCGTGCCTGGCCACGAGGTTATCGGACGAATAGAGGAAGTGGGTCCTGGCGTGACAGCGTGGAAGACCGGCCAGCGTGTCGGAGTTGGATTTTTCGGAGGTGAAGACGGAACCTGCGAGGCCTGCCGCCGCGGTGAGACCGCCTATTGCGAAAACGCAATTATGACCGGCATCACAACTGACGGTGGCTACGCGGAAATGATGATTGCGGAGGCACGCGCGCTTGCCCTGATACCGGATGCACTCAAGTCAGAAGATGCGGCCCCGCTGGTATGTGCCGGCATAACAACCTTCAACGCGCTTCGTAACGCCGCACGTGCCGGCGACACCGTTGCCATTCAGGGAGTGGGCGGGCTTGGCCACCTTGGCGTGCAGTTTGCACGAAAAATGGGCCTGCGCACCGTGGCGATTGGTGGGGGCCCCGACAAAGAGCACTTGGCACAGAAATTAGGAGCGCACATCTACATTGATGCCAAGGCAGAAGACGCGGCGGCAGCTCTGCAAAAGCTCGGAGGCGCAGATGTCATCCTCGCGACCGCGCCAAGCGGGGCCGCAATCGGTAGCTTGCTTCCCGGCCTTAAGACTCGGGGCAAACTTGTGGTTGTTGGAGTCTCAGGTGATGCCATCCCAGTCAACGGCGTGCCGCTTATCTTCGGTGGACGGGCAGTTGTCGGCAGTCTCACCGGAAGGGCGATCGAGACTCAAGACACGCTTGATTTCAGCGTACTCACAGATGTCCGTCCAATGATCGAGGTACTTCCGCTTGCAAAAGCCGAGGAAGCATACAAACGAATGATGGATGGCAAGGCACGCTTCCGAGTGGTGCTCACTATGACCTAAACAAATTTAATGGCCCGCGGCAAAACGGAGCACAAACCGAACGTCCCAGAGGGAGACTTGGATGAATCCATTCCAGGAAATCTTTAACAAGCAGAAGGCATACTTCGATTCGGACGCGACCAAATCGTACGAGTGGCGTATCGACCAGCTGACACGTCTTGAGAACTTGTGCAATGAGAACGCCGAGCCTCTTGAGGCTGCGATGAGCAGCGACTTCAAGACCGCCAGCCAGGAAAAAGTCTTCGAGATTATGGCGCCAGTTGGAACCGCGGCCTTCGCGAAGCAGGAGCTGAAAGAATGGATGAAGCCTGTAGATGTCGTCGTGCCGAAAGCCCTTCGGGAGAGCGGACATACTGCCAAGGTGTATCGAGAACCATACGGCGTCACTTTGGTGATTGGTCCGTTCAATGGGCCATTGACCCTGCTTCTCGACCCGGCGTGCCAAGTTCTTGCGGCGGGCAATCCGTGCATCCTTAAACTCTCCGAGGGTTTGCCCGCCACAAGCAAACTCTTGCTGGATCTCGTACCCAACTATTTCAATCCGCGGTGCGTTACTGCCGTCACGGGAAGTAAGGACGAGGTCACGGAACTGCTAAAGCTACCCTTCGACTTCATTTTCTTCACCGGCAGCGTCAAGGTTGGCAAGATCGTGATGGAGGCGGCTGCAAAGAATCTGACTCCGGTTCTTCTGGAACTTGGGGGTCAGAACCCAGCCTTTGTTGATGCAACGGCCAATATCCCGGACGCAGCCAAAAAGATTGTCTGGGGCGCAACGGCTTGGGGTGGGCAGTGGTGCACCTCTCCCGGGTACGCCTATGTGCACGAATCGATTGCCCAGGAGTTTGTTGATCAGTGCAAAAAAGCAGTAATCGAGTTGTATGGGACCGATCCGAAGAGCAGGTCTGACGACTACTCGCGCATCATCAGTCCGAAAGCCGTTGACCGGTTCGTATCCTTAATTGATCAACGCAAGGTCGTGGCCGGCGGATCTGCCGATCGCGCGGCGCGCTACCTCGATCCCACGATCTTATATCCGATCACATGGGACGACCCAATTATGGAGGACGAAATCTTCGGGCCGATTCTCCCCATCCTGACTTACAAAGATATGGATGCGGCCATTCGTGAGGTGAAGAAGCATCCTAAGCCCCTTTCCGGTTTTCTCTTCAGCCGTGATCAGAAAACAATCGACCACTTTCTCGCGAGCTTGTCTTTCGGCGGTGGCGCGATCAACCAAGTGAACATTCATCTGTTCATTGAAACCATGCCTTTCGGAGGCGTCGGATTCTCGGGTATCGGCCACTACTACGGAAAGGCCGGGTTCGATGCTCTGACGCATGCGAAATCGGTCCTTATCTCTCCTCCTGACGTGGCCATCGAACATTTGTTCCCGCCCTACACGGAGGAAAAGGTCAAAGCGCTCAGCCAGTGGTTTGAATACTAGGCCACAAAGATCCCCAACAAAAAGCGACCTCCGCAGGAGCACAGAGATGAAAACGAATGCGAAAGACTACGTATCGATTGCCCAACAGTTCTTCACTGCCTACGATGCCCACGATGTTGATGGCATGCTCGCTCTTTGCGCAGATGGCGCACTGAGGACGATATGCGCCGTATGGCCGCGAGAGCGTCGTGCCGATCCGTGGTGGCATCGATGTTATTTGGCGCGCGTTTCCGAATGCCGTTCCGAATTTCCGAGTCAAAGTGATCGAGCTGATCCCTGCCGAGGGGAACACAGTCGTGATCCAAGCCGAGATGAGCAGGCCCATACCTGCCAAGTCCCGGGGGTTGCAAAGAAGGGTCAGGACGTACAGATCCCTCACTGCTACATTCTGCGTTTCGACACGGACTTCAAAATCACTCGGCTTGACGCTTACTGGGACAACACCGTCCTCAACAGTATCAAGGCGAGCGGCGTGTGATGGGCGAGCCAATTGCAAGATCTCTGATTTGCGGCGGCATTGCTCCACGGACTATATCAAAGGGAGAGAGGTAGGGAATGGTTTTAGCAGGAATCAAAGTACCCGACACAGTTCTGGTTCGCGATGCGATTGATTTGTCACGGAGCGCGTCAGAGCCATTTCTCTTCAACCATGCGATGCGCTCCTGGCTATTCGGCGTTTTGCTTTCAGAAAGCGCTGAACGTGCTCCGGATGCCGAGTTGTTGGCAGTAGCCACGATTCTGCATGATCTGGGCTTGACTGACCGCTATACGGCGGAAAATCGTTTCGAGGTGGATAGCGCCAATGCGGCGCGCTCGTTTCTGAAGGGGCGAGGCATCTTGACGCAGCAGATGCAAGTTGTTTGGGATGCCATCGCACTTCATACCACACGATCTATCGCTCTTCACAAAGAGCCCGAAGTGGCTATGACCCACTCGGGAATAGCGGCGGATGTTCTGGGGGCAGGCCTTGATCGAATTCCGCAGGACAAACAAGGCGCGATCCTAGCCGAATTTCCGCGCCTGGCATTTAAAAACGGACTCAAAGAGTGCCTTTGCAACATCGCTCGTCGGAAGCCGGAGTCCACCTTTGACAACATCGTTCGGGATTTCGGCGTTCGATATGTTGGGGGTACACATCCCCCAACTTTGCCGATGTCGTCGCGAATGCACCATTTTCCGAATAGACGACCTCCCGATCATCGAATTGCGCACACGTATCAGCGCGGCCCAAGAAGAAGACAACATGAACTACCAAATTTGAGGACTTTCCATCGTATTTCTCCATTACTGGGGTGGAACTTCACGCACCTGGCGCAAGGTTACCGCCGAACTTGAGGGACAGTTCAAGACAGTGGCCTATGACGTGCGTGGCTGGGGGAAGTCCGACAAGACCTTAGCTGGCTGCAAACTGGCGGAGATGCTGGGGTATCGTCATTGTTCACAGTGTGACCTCAAAAGACATCAGTCTCTCGCAGCCCGTGCCGCTCAGCCAAAGCCCGGTGTCGCCGGACCAGCGCCCAAAAATTCTTCTTCCCCCTCAATTTTGAACAGTCGCCAATAGGCCCATAGCGGGCGCGTAAAAGCCAAAATTTCATGCGCTGGAGAAGCACTGCCTCTTTCAATTCAGGTCTCACGTTCATTTTTTCGGAGAATTCCTCCACGAAGGCGCTCACGCCCCGGTCTTGAGTGAAATAGAGGATCTGCTTCCTGATTCGAAAGGATTTGACCGGAACAGCCGCGCCGATTCCTCTATTCACACATGAAAATGAAAGTCGTTCAATGACGATGAGTACCACTGAACAGCTCGGAAGAGACGCTTGCAACCCCGCGATCTTGTGAGCAATGGAGGCGCGGTCATGCGCCTCCCGCCAGGTGGCCGCGCGGTTCACGATGCCTCCGCCTCCAGTGCCGCGTCGCGACCCTGAAACTTCGGGTTGGTCTTGTTTCGGCCTACGCCCGGCTGTTGGTTCTCGTGGTTGCGGGGCGCTTGTTCACCTCGCTCAAGCTGGATCACGCGCTGCTCCAGAGCGTTCTGGTCTTTCAAAAGCTCTCGGACATACGCGACCAGCTTGTCAAACTGCGCCTTGCTGGCGTACTGCACTTGCTGCTGCTGTTGTTCTGACATGTTGCTCCTTATGATTTGAGATTCTTTGCCGCGCGTTGCGCAGCCTCTTGTGTGAAGAAGGGACCGAAGAACTGCCCGTCCACGACGAGTTTGAAAACGTTGCCGTGTCGGAACACCGTGGCTAGTCCGCGACCGCGCACGTACTTGCAGAGGTTGGTTGGTTTGTTCCGACTCGGATTCCAGCCTTGCATCCATCCGTCGTCTTCCGCGATTTCCTCATCGTCTACCTCTTGGATTTCCTCGTCCTCTGGAATGTCCTCTTCCTCGATTTCCGGGCCGTCGTAGCCGACGCCACCTTCACCGTTGCAGAATAGTTCTTCATCACACATGTTGTACTGCCTCCTGATTAGAATTTGATACTGCGTCCCACTGGAAAAATTCGCTCACGATCTTCCACAGCGCAGCGCCGTCCGGGTCAACGTAGTGACCGGGGAAAGCCTCAATGTCGGAATCCACGCGCAGCCTGAAGTCCGGGTCGTCCATCACCGCGTCCCCGGCGTTGATGAGGCACTCTTCCAAGTCGCACTTGGCGTCCTCAGCAAGCTCGATCGGCACGTGCATGTAAATGGCGTCGTGGTGCGGCGCTGCGAGGTACGATCCCCAACCACGGTCGCAAAGCTCGACGCAGGCGCCGCGCAGGACTTCGGCGCATGAGGCTTGCTGCGGAAAATTCAGGATCGTGTTGAACGGCGCGTGCTCCACGTCCAAGCGCCAGCCGAAAAATGTTTCAATGTAACCTCGCTCCTTTGCAGCCGCGACGTTCTCCTCTGCCCAGTTCCAGTAGGTGAAGTAGGCCGTCTTGTGTGCGTTAATGATGGCGGCTGCTTTCCACTCCGGCACACCCAAATACAAAGCGAGGGTCTTTGACTGGACACCGTAATTTATGGCGAGCAGCGCGGTCTTGTGCATCGCACGGATTCGCTCCATCTGGCGGTTGGACTTGTCGCGCGTGCTGCCGGGAGGGAGCGCGCCTGTGACCATCGCGAACTCAATGTACTGGTCAGCGCCGGACGAGTAGATGCGCATCAGTTCCGGGTCGCGGGAGATTCCTGCTGCCAGCCAGCTTTCCGCGCCAACGATGTCGCCGTGGACAATCGCGTAGCCCTCACGCGGCGTCACCAAATTTCGCACCCAATGAGGACGGCTGAGCAGGAATGCACGCGCCTTCGGGTTGTTGCGTCCGGTTGCTGTGCCGAACGACCACATCGCCGCGCGGTTGTTGCCGTCCTTGCCGACGTGAGAGCCGAAGCGTCCAAGGTCGTTGATTGACTTGCGTGCTTGCCGAAGGTCTTCAAGGTAGGGATGCGCTTTCGCCATAGGACCGAACACTTCTTCATCGTCAGTGCTAGGCTGCCCCTTGTCAGTTTTGGGCCAGGATTCAAGCAGACCGAGACGCGCCAGCAAATCCGTGAAGCGCGCCATCTTGAACACAGCTTTCTCACGCGGATTCTTTTTCGTCCCTTCGATGACGAAAACTCCGTAGCCGTTTTTCTGCTCGACCTTTTCGGCGATTTCGATCTTTAGCTCGGAGCGGTACTGTGCGATCTGGTTGTAACGCTCAACGTTTACGGGCAGCCCGTTGTGTTCAAAGCGTGCGGTGGGTTCCTGATAACGTCCGCGCCAAAGCGCCTGACTTCCGCTGCCGCCATCGGTGATGAAGTCCAAGTCGGCGAACATGCGCAGCGCCAGCTTGTAAGTGCCGCGCACGTCCGCCCAGCTATACTTGATGATCCGCGCCGCGTGCTCTTCCTGACTGCATGGCTCAGCCGGTACGCCGATAAATTCGCTGCCGTCTGCGCGCAGGTGCGTGGTGCTGCCGTCGCGATTGATACGTGTGGTGGTCTGTTCTTCTACCGGGGCTGTGATTCCGTAGTCGCGGATGTAAGCGCGCTCAGTCTCCTTTCCGTCCAAGCCCGCGCTGATCGGGTCTATACCGTGTTCGCGCATGGCGTCCACCAAACCTGTGCCAAGTTCCTTGAGGCTGGTAGCGCCGCGCCACACACCGTTGACCATGCGGTTGTATTCAATGAACAGGTCAACGCAATGGTTCGGAATGGGCCAGCCGAGCGCGAGGAACGTTTTCCATTCGGCGACCGCGTTGTAGCAAACGTAGAGAGCGTCAGGATTCGTGAAGGGGTTCTCATGCGGACGGTCAAAGAGGAGTTCGATCTTGCGTTTGCTGCGAAGTTCAAAAGCGCAGAGCGCGACGGGGAGATTCGGCTCGCCGTCAAGCGAGATAAACTCGGTGTCAACGAACCAGACTTCTGTGAAGCGGGCCGGGATGAGGGCTGACAACGTCAGTCCCTCCCCGATTGCTACCTGAGACGGCACGGTTAGCTCTCCTCGCCGTCAAAGTCTTCCCAGTGCCCACCGGACATGTAGCGCGAAACGACTTCATCGTTTGCGCCCATGATGGTGGAGTCAAACGCGCCTTCAAGCAGCGCCTCGAACGTGGGCAACGTCTCCCATTTCGGCTCGGGAACAGTCCCATCGCTTGGTTCAATCATGTAGGTTGAGCGAGCCTTCACCGCTTCCACGAGAACGAACTCGTGGGTCGCAGCTTCCATCGCGCGCATGGCAGCCTTGAACCACTTCGTCGCCGACTGGTTGATCGTCCACAAGATGAACGAACCGTCTGCCAGCGCGGCGGTGAAGACATTCGTGATCGTGCAAGCGCGCTTGAAGCGTTCGGGCAGCGCGTCGCCTTCGTACATTTCCGCCGGGACGTAGTGCGCCGTGTCGCGGTCTTTATCGAAGAAGACCGGGACGCCGTACTGACGGTAAGCGTGCGATGGGTGGACTTTGACGTAGAGGTGCTTGGGTGGCTTGCCGAACTCGACGGTCACTTGGCGCGCTTTTCCGGTGCGGCTCTTGTTGACGCCGCCCTTCTTGGCTTTGCGCATGGTGTCGGCTCCGACTGAAGCGAACTTCGACTGCGGCTTCGGTTGGGGCGTTGTTGCTGGCGTCGCGACGCCCGCGTTGCCGTTTGGTTGCGCGGGGCGCGGCGGCTCAATGAACACTTCTTCGTTCTCAAACGTAGATTCCTTCATGGTGTTTCCTTGCAGCCGTGGGATTTTGCAGGGGACGAACGGGGGTTCAGCCTGTGTTTAGGTCGGCGAGGCTGAACCCGCCGACCCTCGATCTTGGCGGATGACCCGCCTCAACCGCTGCATAAGTGGAGATACTGAAGTTCTGGCGTTTTTCTAAATTCGGTGCGCGGCTGGCGCTGGCGGGATGCCCTCAATCATGGGAGGGCCTTCATACCCTCAATCTCGGGAGAGCCTGCTTCATTCGCATATAAATAAGAAAAAGCGAAGAGAGTTTATAAGAGAGTTTGGGCTAGCTCTTGGAGACTAGCCCAAGCTCGGGAACCGCATCACGCGGCGAACCTGGGCTGGCCAAGACGATAGCCGCAATTCATCTCGTTCTTGTCATTCGTTCCGTGGTTGTATGCTACCCACCCGACCTTCAGGCAACGACTACGGCATCGCCAACGACGACGACCCTGATTTTTTTGGAATTTTTGATGGCGAGGCGCGGCTCCGCCTAACTTCTCGGAGGTCTATAGTAGTAAGAAGTAGAGTAGATGGGTGAGTGAGTGGACGGGTGAGTGAAAGGGGGTCAAAGCTCTTGTGAGGAATAGGTGAGGCACCAAGCGCACTGAGGAAAGGGGATCAACCCAGAACTTTCCCGGCGCGGGTCTCTAGGACCGCTACCTTGCCGCTAGAGGTCACGGCTGGCGGCGGAACCGGGGCGTTGCCGCTTGCCGTCCCTCGCCGGGAAACTGGTGTCCGCCGGAAGCCGCGGCGCTTGCAACAGGTGCTGGCTTCCGGTCCGGCTTTCGTGAAGGCACTAGTCCGACTCAGCGTGTTTGCGGTGAAATTCCTCGTCTCCCCGCCTCGCCTCGTCGTCCAAATACTCTTTTGCGGCTTTCTTGTTAGCAGCAAAGACTTCCGGGCTGGTCATCGCTTCAAAGTTTAGGATCTGGAGAGTTTCACCCAGCAGGTGCGCACTCACTTTCATCATCGGCGATACCACCTGTTGCAGGCGCTCGTCATCTTCCCGGTGGTTGAATGCGGCAGCAAACGCTTCCAGCATCTGAATCACATCGCACACTCTGCGCCCATGTTTGTTTGCAATCCTGTACTTCATTGTTCCTCCCAATATTGTCGTCCAATCGGATGCCAGACCCGTGTTCCGACCTAACACTTATCTGTATTAGAAATACCGCCCCTCGTGAAGAATCGTTGAAAGTGGCCTCGCGCCATTGACGCAACGGGTCGAGTCAGCTCTCAGTCGCCCTGAGTGCCCGTTTTGCGGTAACGAGTATCCTCACGGTTTGCAGCATCCCTAGCAGCCTTGCTTTGACCGTCAAGCCACGCTGCGTATCCCATTGTGACGTTCACGTCCTCGTGGCCCGCCCACCGCTGCACGGTGCGGACATCCACACCGTCACGCAGCTTGTTTGTTACGAACGTGTCACGAAAGCGATGCAGTTTAACTTTCGGCACCCCCGACTTTTTCACTGCCCTCTTGATTCTGCGGAGCATGTGTTGATCCACCTTGCCGCGCTTGTTAGGAAATAGCAGTCCTTTCGGCAACGCGAGAAGTTCCGCCAAGAGCGAGTCGCTCACTGGAATGTTTCGCGTGCCTGCCTCGGTCTTAGGTTTCCACACACTGTTCTGCGACAAACAATCCTTGCAGTGAAAGCACGACTTCCTCCGGATGAGGATTTCCTTCGTGCGCGGATTCACGTCGTCACTTCTCAGGTGCGCGATTTCCATATCGCGGCACCCGGTGGAGCGGAAGAGCCGCACAAGTAGATTTGACGCTCCGGTGGTGCATTTTTCCAGCGCAACAATCTCTTCATCGCTGTACGGCTCGGGATCGTTGTCGCTGTATTGTGGCCAGTCGCTGGCCTCCATGCCTAGGTTCACCTTGAGCCAGCGCTTGAAGAACGTCACCACGCACATCATCATCGTGTCCACCGACTTCGGCGTGTACTTCTGCATCAGTTTGTTGCGAAATGTCAGGACATCATCTCGGCGGAACTCTTCCGCAAATTTCTTGGGAACTGTGCTGAGGAACGTTTTGAGGAAACGTCGCTTCAATTGGACCGTCCTATGTGGACGTTTGGCGAGTTCGAGATTCGCGAGGTACCCCTCTAGTTCGTCATTGATGATTTTCCGGCCGCTAACGCTAAATTCGACCGTGCTAGGTTGCCCGCCGGACGCGGCTGCCAGGCTCCTTCCAGATAGCCGGGCGTATTCCATCTGATTGAGCCTCAACATCCGTTTGCGTTGCGCCTCGGGCGCATCACCGCCGACCGCGATCCACTGGCTGTTGTAGTTGAGGAAGTAGCTGCCCTCGGCATGCTTTTCTTCCTTTCCCCGCACCAATACGATGTTCGGTTTAATTTTTCCGTTTGAGTGGAACACCGCTCTGCAGTAACGCCAGCCTTTGTCTGCAAGCCGCACATATTTGTAGATGGAATATTTGCCAGCCATGAGAATCCCTCTGTTTCTCAATACTGAGTTGTGAGGAATTCTTAGGAAAAGCTTTAGGAAGGAGTCCAACCCACTGAAAACAAAGAACTGGCGGAGAGGGGGGGATTCGAACCCCCGTCACCCTTTTGGGGTGAAACTGCTTAGCAGGCAGCCCTGTTCGGCCACTCCAGCACCTCTCCGCGGGAATTGCGAATGGCTTGGGTTGCTGCGGCCTGCGCGAGTAAGTATAGCATCAACATTTCCACGCCGATATTGGCACTTGGCCGCCAGGCCAGCGCCGCAACTCGTCGCAGCCGAGCACCGCAAAACGCTACTTAATAGCAGGATCCTGCACAGTAGCCGCGCGATCTTCGCGCGTCGCGCGAAAAATCCCTGATTCGTCCGTGTAGTAACTCAAAAATCCGAAATTTCCAGGCCGCGCCGTAAGCGTGTAGCTCGCAACGTCCCCTTCGGCGTCAGCTCGTCCCGGCGTGTATTGCAACGTGTAGCGCGACGATTGCGCCGCCTGCGCCGCTTTCCGCACCACGTCGCCCAAGCTCTCCAGCGACGGAGGATAGCTCCCCTCGCTCGTCTGATAAGCGTTTATCGCCTGTTGAATCGTACTCATCGCGTCGCGCGCCCGCGTTTCCGCTTCCACTTTCGATCCCGACATCTTCCAAGGCACCGCAAACCACGCAGTAACCCACAAAATCGCCAAAAGAATCGCACAAACCAAAATGATGCGTTTCGCGCTTTTCTTTTTCACAGGCTTGCCGGCCAGCAAAGATTCCGCTTCAGCCAGCGCCTTCTGATCCGCCCCGCAATACGGGCACACCTCGCTAGCCTGATTGATAGACCGCTCGCATTCCGGGCAGCTGTACACGCGCAAACATCTTAGCAGCACTCTCTTCTCTGCGGCCTCTGCGCTCCGACCTCTGCGCTCTCTGCGTTAAATCTTTGAATGCTGCCTCAGCGCATGTCGCCCCGCTCGCCGCATTCCGCTAGAGCGCCATCCCGAGACGCGCCGGGCAACTCCAAGCCATACTTCGGGTATCATCTCCTTAAGCACTCAGGCCAAATCAACAAGCAGGCACGCATGCCGACCACCAGCCCGGCAAAACAAATCGTCTCGCTCGAGATGGCCCAAGCGCTGCTCCAGAAAGCCGCGCCGCCCGCGGAATGGCTGCTCACTCCCGAGGGCATCCAGCCCACGCTCGAACGCAGCGTCGCTCACCGTTTCGCCAACGCCGCTCCGCCCGACAATCTACGCGCCATCCAAAATTATCTCGATTCGCTCCAAGCCGCCGATCTCGCGCTAGCCTGCGCCTGCAGCGAAGGCAACTCCGCAGCCTGGGACTATTTCGTCGCGCGCTATCGCCCCGAACTCTATCGCGCCGCGCGCGCCATCGCCGGCGAATCTGCCGCGCGCGAACTCGCCGATTCGCTCTACGCCGACTTGTACGGCCTGCGCGAAGTAGCCGGCCAGCGCAAATCGCTCTTCGATTACTTTCTCGGCCGCAGCAAACTCACCACCTGGCTGCACGCGATCCTCGCGCAACGTCACGTAGATAGCATCCGCCGCGCACGCCGCACCGAATCGCTCGACGACGAAAATTCCGCGGACCGGCCGGAACTCACAGCCCCCGTGCATCTCACGAGCGATCCCGACCCCGACCGCGAGCGCTACCTCGTAATGCTGCAAGCGGTCCTCCAGTCCGTGCTCGCCCATCTCGAACCGCGCGATCGCCTCCGCCTGGCTTACTATTATGTGGACGGCCTCACGCTCGCGCAGATCGGCAAGCTCACCGCCGAGCACGAAGCGACGGTATCGCGCAAACTCGAACGCACCCGCCGCGAAGTCCGCAAGCAAGTGGACGCCGCGCTGCGCCGCGAGAAAAAATTGAACGACGCGCAGCTGCAGCGTTGCTATGACTACGCGCGCGAAGAATGGCCCTTTGATTTGACGCGAGCACTCTCGGCGCGGGAATGACCGCCGCGCCCATGCAAGAAACGCGCATCAGCGCGTTCTAAGTTTGGAGAAGCAAAGAATGGCTTCGCGCGAAGAAGACAAAGCGATCGCCGGGCTGCTGCAGAAAAGCCTCGCTGCAGACTCGCGCCCGGACGCGAGCGCAAATGTCACGTCCGCAGCGGGGAAGGATTGTCCGGAGCCCGCAATCCTGGCGGCCTATTTCGATCGCGCGCTCGATGCCCAGGAAACCGCGCGCTACGATCTGCATTTTTCGCAGTGCTCCCATTGCCGCGCACAACTCGCGGCGATGGCCCGCGCGAGCGAGGAAATCGCCGCCGAAAAAAAGTCCGCGAGCGCCTGGAACTGGCTCCGCGCACACCGGCGTGGCTGATGCCCGCAGCCGCAGCATTTGCGCTGCTCGTCGTAATCGCCGGAATCACGCTGCACAAACAACGCGCGACGCAAGTCGCAAACGAACTCGCCATGTCGCGACCGGAGTCAGCGCCGCTCCCAGCTCCCGAAACCCGCGCGCCAGAATTGTCCGCGGGCGCTCAGCCCGCAAATCCCGCGCCAACAGCCCCCTCCGCGCCCACAGAAATCCCGCGAGACAAAACATCTTCCCCCGCGTCAACACGAGATAAGTTTGGCGAGCAGAGAAGCTCACAAGCCCCCGCCCTGCATGCTCTGAAAAAATCACCCCCGCCACCGATGTTCTCGCGCCTGCAAAACTCGCCAACTGCCCCGGCTGCAGCCCCCGCCGCACCATCGGCCGATGAAAACGCGATCGTGCTCCAAACACCGCCCTCCACAAGCGCCGAGACCGTCGAAGTAGCCCCGCGCAAATCGGCATCGGATTCCGCCAACGCCGATGCAGTCGGTAGTGCCGTCACTCCTGAAGTCGAAGCCAAGCATCCCAGCGCTTCGAAAGCGAAAAGCGCGGCCCACTCGGCTGCGGCCGCTCCGGCCACCGCCGCAAGCGGCTCGCACGCCGTCAACGGCGCAAATTTCGCCGCGCACAACGCCCTCGAATCCGCCGCACGCGCCCGCACGCAACAAATGCAATTGGCTTCGAACCTCTCGGGACTCACAGTCCGCACGCCAGATTCAAACGTCCTCTGGCTGGTTTCCGACGGCGGCGACGTCGGGCGCTCCGAAGACGCCGGCGCCACCTGGAAATTTACGTCGCTCGCACTGCGCGGCCTGTTCGTCTCCGGATCCGCGCCCACCACCAAAATTTGCTGGCTGCTGGCAGAACACGGCGAAATCTTTCGCACCACCGACGGCAAGACGTGGACGGACGTCCCGTTTCCCGCCGCCGCAAACGACGCGGAATTCGAGCACATTGAAGCCAAGGATGAATCGAACGCGACAGTGACGGCAGCCGACGGCCAAAAATTCTCAACCAGCGACGGCGGCAAGACCTGGGCCCCCGCGAAATAGCGCTCAATTAACGGGCCGATATTTGCCTGCAAGAAATTCAAACGCGCCCGTTCTATGGTTGAAGCGAATCGTGCCGGTCGAAATTATCGGCCTTGCAAGCATTCGTAGGGGCGGGTCTCAGACCCGCCTCCGGCCGGGCAACGGCTCAAAGATCGCGAAGAGTTGGCTGCAGAATTTCCGGGCTACACGAAAGAACCAAGGAGACATCCCATGCGCAAACGTGCGTTGAAAAGTTCTGCCGCGGCAATCTTCGCCGCCATAATGGTGCTCGTGCCGTTAGCCGGGTACTTGCAGAAAGTCTACGCCGCGCACCAGCCGCAGGACGCCGTAAAAAACGCCGCCGAAGCGCTGACCACGACAGACAAAGACCAAGTAGACCTAGCGGTCACGGTCTACAACTCGAATGTCGCCCTGGTTCGCGACGTCCGCCAAATCCATTTGTCCGCGGGCGTCTTCCCGTTGAAGTTTGAAGACGTCGCCGCCTCCATAAATCCCGCCACAGTCCATTTCCGTTCGCTCACCGACCCCGCGAAGCTAAATGTAGTCGAACAGAATTACGAATACGATCTCCTCGATCCCCAAAAGCTCCTGCAAAAATACGTCGGCCGCGAAGTCACGCTAGTCCGCGGAGAAAAAGACGCCGGCTCTACAAAATGGGTCGAAACGAAAGCGCTACTCCTCGCCGACAATAACGGTCCCGTGTGGAAAGTCGGCGATGAAATCGTCACGGGCATGAGCGCCGATTCCTATCGTTTTCCAGATTTGCCGGGAAATCTCTACAGCCGTCCCACGCTCGTCTGGACCCTCGATAATCGCGGCGCCAACGCCCAAAAGGTGGAAGCCTCCTACCTCACAAGCAATATGAGTTGGAGCGCCGACTACGTCCTCACCGTCACGCGCGACGAGAAATCAGCAGACCTCGACGGCTGGGTCACCCTCTCGAATAACAGTGGCGTCGCCTACGACAACGCCAAACTGCAATTAGTCGCCGGTGAAATTCACCAGATTGCTCCCTCCACTGGGGGACTTGAAGTTTACGCCAAACTTCAGAACGCCACGCCGAAGGCCGCGCCGCAATTTCAGCAGGAAAATTTCTCGGAGTATCATCTCTACTCGCTCGAGCGCCGCACCTCCATCCAGAACAACGAATCAAAACAAATCAGCCTGCTCAACGGCACCGGCGTCCCAGTCGAAAAATACCTGATCGTCGAAGGACAGCCCTACTACTACCGCAATCCGCAAGGCATCGGCAACGCGATCCCCCAGCCGGTAAAAGTCTATTACCGCTTCAAGAACGATCAAAAAAGCCAGCTAGGCATGCCGCTGCCGGCCGGCACGGTCCGCGTATATCAAGCCGACTCCAAAGGCGGCATCCAGTTCGTAGGCGAAGACAGCATCTCGCACACGCCGAAAGATGAAACAGTAAAAATCTACATCGGCAACGCCTTCGACGTAGTCTGCGAACGCAAGCAAACCGATTACAAGAAACTAGCCAGCAATCTCTACGAAATGGAATATGCAATCACTCTGCGGAATCACAAAGACAGCGCCGTAAACGTAGAAGTTCGCGAACCGGTAGGCGGCGATTGGGAAGTAGTGAACTCGAATTTCAAACCCGAAAAGTTGGACGCTACGACCATTGGCTTCGAAGTGCCGGTCGAAAAAGACGGCAGCGCGACCTTGACGTACCGCGTCCGCGTAAAGTGGTAAAAAAGCAGTGAACAGTGACGAGTGATCAGTGACGACGGATCAGCGAAGAATTATAAGCGAGGAATGATCAGCGAAAAACGCCCAGCGCCAAATGAGCAACGCGCGATCGCGCCGCGCGTACCCAATTCTCCGTGAACTCTTCTTTTCCGGACTCTGTGCCCTCTGTGTTAAATCTTTAGCCGTCGCCTAAAGGAAGGCCGTCGCATCTCACTGCTTGCAACAAGCAGCATGCTCGATCAAAGCCAACTCCCGCACAAAAACCGTATTCCGCGGAAACTCCACCGCAAGCTGCGACAGCAGCACCCGCGCCTGCGCCGGTTTATGTTCGCGCTCAAAAGCCAAGGCCAGCATCACCTTCGCAAACGGCTGCAGGTAGTGCCCATGCTCCGCGGCCGAACCCATCTGGTCCATCCCGCGCTGCTTGTCTCCGTGCAATCCGCCAAACCACAAAAACGCCCGCTTGTAACTCGGTAAACTCCCAATCACGTAATTGCTCATGCCCAGCGCCACGTTCGCATCCTGCTGCGTGGGATCAATCGCCAGCAAGGTTTTCGCGTCCGCTTCCGCCTGCCGCATCATCGAAAGCCCCGGCAACTGCTTCTTGATCACGATCGCGTCGTAATCGGATTCCATTCCGTCCGCAATCGTCAGCGCCAGCAGCCCATGAATGTCGCTGGGATTGCTCTTCAGCAGTTTCTTGGCTTGTTCGCGCGCCTGCGAATTCGCCTCCACAAACCCCGGATTGCGGTTCGCTTCCGCGGATCCTGGAACGCCGCCCAGAAACGTCGCATCGTTCACAAAAAATTCCGAAGTCAGCACGCCGCGCGCATGAAACTGCTCGAATAAATAGCTCGCGGCTTCCGAAGCTTTCCCCAGCGGATCGTCAGGCTGAGCCTTCTGATAATCCACGAAATCCGTGCGCGCCGCCGTGAAATTCAGTTCGTAGAGATGCTGGTAGCCGCTTTCCAGCAAATTCGCCGACGGATCGGCCTTCATCACTGCGCCTTGCGCGGGCTTCGCGGGCTCGCTCACCGAACCTTGCGCCGGCTTCGCGGTTTCCTCCGCCGCATTCTGCGCAGCCGCCATCACCGGGTAAAATGCCGAAACAGCCAGCAGTCCCGCGCCAATGCACATGGCACTGGCGAAACGCTTGCACTCCTCTTCGTATTTTCCGCGCATTAGATTTCACCCGGCAAGTTCGCAGCACGGGGAAGGACCGGCTGGACAAACCGTCGCATTATATTGGAAGTGTACTGCACTTCAACGGTTGCATGTAGCGCCCCGGAATCAAAGATTCCCTAATATAAACTCCAGCGTTCGCTGGATGGACAACACGCGCGCCGCCGGGTCGCTGATCCCATGCCCGCGCCCCGGAAACACCATCAACTGGTCGGGGTAATGGAACCCATCAATCATCGCGTTCAGCAATTCCACCGAATTCGCGAAGTGCACATTGTCGTCTCCGGTCCCGTGCACCAGCATCAGCTTGCCCTTGATGTTTCCCGCCTGATTCACCGGCGAGGAATCCTTGTACCCTTCCGGATTATCCTGCGGCCGCCCCATGTAACGCTCGGTATAAATCGTGTCATAGAGTTTCCAGTCGGTGACCGGAGCATCCGCAACGCCCGCTTTGAAAACGTCCGGCGCATTGAATAGCGCTTCCAGCGTCATATATCCGCCGTAACTTCCGCCGGTGATGCCAATGCGCGCCGCATCCACGTAGCCGAGCGATTTCAAATACTTGACTCCCGCCAGTTGGTCCTGCAATTCGATCTTGCCCATATGGTGGTAAATCGGTGTCTCGAACGCATGCCCGCGGCCCCACGACCCGCGATTATCCAGCGAAAAAATAATGTAGCCTTTTTCGGCAAGAATCTCGTGCCATAGGTAACCGGCTCCGCCCCAAATATTGCGCACCAGCTGCACGTGCGGCCCGCCGTACACGTAAATAAGCACGGGATATTTCTTCGTGGGATCAAAGTCCGGCGGTTTGATGATCGAAGCGTTCAGCTGCGTCCCGTCGTCGGCCGCGACTTCCACAAATTCCACGGGCGAAAGCCGGTATTCCGCAA
Source organism: uncultured Acidobacteriota bacterium (assembly GCA_963740695.1). Lineage (GTDB taxonomy): Bacteria > Acidobacteriota > Terriglobia > Acidiferrales > UBA7541 > Palsa-295. The sequence continues at coordinate 7,042 of CAVUFU010000007.1, read as the reverse complement.
GCTCCGGAATCTTGTCCTCGTTGATCACCGCCACCCGCGTGCCGTCCATCCGCTCCAGGTCCTGCCGCGTCGGCGTCGTCACGTTCGAATAGGAATCAATGAACGTCAAATTGTCCGGCGCGATTTTCACCGAGTGGCTCCCCGAATTCTTGGTGATTCGCGTAATGGATTTATCCGCCAGCGATACGCGATAGAGCTGCGTTTCGCGCACATCATCCTTATTCGAGAGGAAATAGATGTAGCCTCGCGCTTCATTCACCGCCGGATGATTTGCCGACCCCGGCCCGAAGCCGCCCAGATCGGAAATCGCCCAATCTCCGCTGGTCAGTTGCGCGATTTCCTTGCCGGAATTCTCGTATAGATAAAAATGCCGGTAGCCGGTGCGCTCGCTCGACCACAGAAAGCGCTTGTTGTCCGAGAAAAAATAAAGGTCGTCACTGATGTTGATCCAATACTTGTCCGTCTCGGTCAACACCGTCCTCGCAGCGCCGGTCGCGGCATCGCAAAAAAGCAGATCCAGCTGATTCTGGCCCCGGTTCAATCGCTGGATCGCCACGCTGCGCCCATCCGGCAGCCAATTCACGCGCGCCAGATAAACGTCCGTGTCCGCGCCCGTCTCCATCCACCGCGTTTCCGGAGCCGCGCCTGCCGTCCCGCCGCCCGCCACGTCCACCACTCCCACGCGCACCATCGGATTCGCTTCGCCCGCCTGCGGATAACGCGTGTACTCCGTGCCCCCGGTCGGCGAACTCATGTCCATGATCGGATAGCGCGTCACCGGCCGCTCATCCATCTCGTAATAAGCGATCTTCTTCGAATCCGGCGACCACCAATAAGCCGTCCGCGCGTCGAGCTCCTCCGGATATACCCAATCCAGTTTCCCCTTCAGAACTTCCTCGCTGCCTCCACTCGTCAACGTCTTGGTCTCGCCGCTCGCGATGTTCACGGCAAAAAGATTCGCGCTGCGCGAAAAACTGATCCATTTCGAGTCCGGCGAAAACTTCGGATCCTCGATCTCCTGCTCGCTGCTCGCAATTGGCTTCGCCGCCATCGAATGCAAATCCAGCAGCACCAGGCTATTGCTCCCGATAAAAAGCAGCGAATTCCCGTCCGGCGCCCACAAATAATTCTCCGCTTGCACGCGCCCCAGGCCCGTAGCCTGCGTAGTCTTGGCTTTCTCGGGCTGCATCACCTCTTTCAAAGTCGCGGCGTTCACCAGCACCTTGCGCTCGCCGGTAGTGGCATTCATCGTCCACAACTCGGTCGCCGCATCCTTGCCCGCGCCCTGCCGCTCAAGGTACGAAAATTCCTTCCCGTCCGGCGCCCACTCGATCCCCTGCGTCTGGCGCCCAAAAAGAAATGGCGGGCTGAACAGCCGCTGCAGCGTAAGGTCCTTGCGCGCAGGTGAGGCAGCAGGCGCCGCCGCAGCCTGGGCAAATACCGCGGAAGGGTTGAACGTTGCAATTACAAATGCGAAGAGTGCGCCGGCCAGCGCGGCGCGCGATACACGCTGCATCATTACCTCCTGTATGAAACGCGCCATTCTATATCTCTGGAGCCGTTTGCGGTATGTTTTGCAGCAGAAAATTCTGGAAGGAGTGACCGCCAGTCTTCGCGAAACTTCAATCAGCGCGCTGCGGAGTGGAAACAACCGCCGTGGATGCCGACGTGCCATCGCCGCTGCGCCCGCGGCTCCTGCGATGCAATAAGAACGCCCCAATCGTCACCGCCAGCCCAAACGCCAGCAGCGATCCATCCCGCAAAAGCGTCTTCGGCCCCAATCGTTCGCCAGGACCAAAGCATCCGCAATTAATCTCGAGGCCCATGCGATACGTGCGCACCATCATCGCGAAAAACGCCCCAAGCAAAAGCGTCGTCACCAAAGCCGAATAACGCAGCCAGACGCCACTCAGCAGCCACAATCCCAAAAACAATTCAAACAAAGGCAGAAAATGCGCCGCCGGACTCACCAGTTGCGGAGGAAGCAGCTGGTAAGAATCCACCTGCATCGCAAACATCGAAAGCGAAGTCCGAATAGACGCCCCGGACCAAGGCATCGCCGCCTGCGGCTTCAATTTCGCATAAGCCGCAAAAAGAAATATTCCCGCAAGCGCCAGCCGTCCCACGATCAGCAGGATCGGCCCCAGTCCGCCGCGATTTTCCGTACTCGTCATGCGAAATTTTCCGAGCCTACTGGCTCAGCAGCGAATCAAAAAATTGCTTCAGGATCGGCCAGCTTACGATCCCGGAAGAAGCCGGATAGCTCTGCCCCTTGTAGTGCACAATAAACGTCGGAGTCGCTTTCACCGGCACCTGATAACCCAGAACAATATCCTGCACGATGTATTGGTCCACCGAGCAGGCGTGATCCGCCTGTGGCGCCGAGCCATCCACGCGCGATGTCGGCGCGGGCGGCACGCACGGCTTCAAAATCGCTTGCACCCGCTTGAAATCCGCGGGACTCATCGCCGCAGCCACATACTTCTCGATGTCTCCGCTCGCGCCCCAGGCATTCTGATTGTCGAAGAGCGCCGCATCCACTTCCTGAAACTCCCCAATTTTTGCCGCGGCGTTGGCCCAGCGGGCAGCATCCCCGGAGTGCGTGTGCATCTGCAGCGGGAAATCATGATGGATCAGGTAGACCTTCCCCTGCGCCACGTACTCGTTGATCATCGGCCGCAAAGTCACTTCGAAAAAGTTGCCACAAGAAGGGCATTGATAGTCGCTGAAAACTTCCATCGTGATCGGCGCATTTTTATTGCCCAGCGACTTCATCGGCACAGCCGCCGCCGCGGGATCGCTCGCCGCAGCCGCGCGCGTATGCGCGTGCACTCTCGATGTTTGCGCGGCAAGCGCTGGCGCGATTACGATCGCGGCAGCGAGCGCCACGGTGACGAGCCAACCGTATGAAGGACGGTTGCGTAAGCATTCCGTTCGCAAGCTCAACGATTCCTCCTAAACTTGGTTCTGAAAGAAGAGGCCACAATTGTAACTCGATTCCACTCCGATACAGCGGCGCCGTAAGCGCGATGTGCCGTTCCGGTCGAGCCTCGACTAGGATGCCGCCACCATTCCAATTGGTTCGATTTCACACCCTGCGCAAGTCCACATTTCGTGAATTGCCGCAAGCGCCGCGCGTGATCGTCACCCGCGCCGCAAGCCCGACTCTCCGGAGTCTCCAGAATCATCCCAACCTACATGATGCCCCACGACTAAACGCCGCAATCCTGAATTCCGGATGCATATTATAGTCAAGCTGTTTAACTATAATCACTTACGGACATCTACAAGAATGTTGACAATGATACACTCAACGTGTATTATGCACCTCGCTGTCCAGCTGTCGTCCCAGGCACTCGCCTGCAGGACGCGATAGGAGCACATTCCATGAGTAAGATTATCGGCATTGACCTGGGTACGACCAATTCGGTGGTCGCCGTGATGCAAGGCGGCGAACCTACCGTAATCCCCAACCAGGAAGGCGCGCGCACCACCCCCTCGGTGGTCGCCATCACCAAGAGCGGCGAGCGCTTGGTGGGCCAGGTGGCCAAGCGCCAGGCCATCACCAACCCCGAAAACACCGTCTATTCCATCAAGCGCTTTATGGGCCGCCGCTATGATGAAGTCCAAGAGGAAGCCAAGCGCGTTCCCTACAAAGTAATCAAGGGACCGCACGACGACGCCCGCGTCGAAATTTCCGGCAAGACCTACAGCCCGCCGGAAGTCTCCGCCATGATTCTGCAAAAGTTGAAGTCCGCCGCGGAAGATTTTCTCGGTGAAAAAGTCTCCAAGGTCGTCATCACAGTTCCGGCTTACTTCAACGACAGCCAGCGCCAGGCCACCAAGCAAGCCGGCGAGATTGCCGGCATGGAAGTCCTGCGCATCATCAACGAGCCTACAGCCGCGGCGCTCGCCTACGGCCTCGACAAAAAGAAAGACGAAACCATCGCCGTGTACGACCTCGGCGGCGGCACGTTCGACATTTCCATCCTCGAAGTCGGCGAAGGCGTCGTCGAAGTCAAGTCCACCAACGGCGATACGCACCTCGGCGGTGACGACATTGACCAGCGCGTCATCGAGTGGATCGTTGCCGAGTTCAAAAAAGAGCAGGGCATTGACCTCAGCAAAGATCGCATGGCCATCCAGCGTCTGAAAGAAGCCGCGGAAAAAGCCAAAGTCGAGCTTTCGCAATTGATGGAGACGGAGATCAATCTCCCCTTCGTCACCGCGGACGCCTCCGGCCCCAAGCACCTCGCGCTGAAATTGACCCGCGCCAAGCTCGAACAGTTGATGGAAGACTTGCTCCAGCGGACCGTCGGTCCGGTGAAGCAAGCTCTCACCGACGCGGGCGTCACGCCGGACAAAATAGACGAAGTGGTCTTGGTCGGCGGCTCCACCCGCATTCCGCGCGTCGTGGACATCGTCAAAGGCCTCTTCAACGGCAAAGAGCCGCACAAGGGCGTCAACCCCGATGAAGTCGTCGCAGTCGGTGCGGCCATTCAGGGCGGCGTGCTCGGCGGCGAAGTGAAGGACATCCTGTTGCTCGACGTGACGCCGCTTTCGCTCGGCGTTGAAACCCTCGGCGGCGTGATGACCGTGCTGATTCCCCGCAACACCACGATTCCGACTCGCAAGTCGGAAACATTTTCCACCGCGGCGGATAATCAGACCTCGGTAGAAATTCACGTGCTGCAGGGTGAACGTCCCGTCGCCAGCGGCAACCGTTCGCTCGGGAAATTCCATCTCATCGGAATTCCGCCCGCGCCGCGGGGGATGCCGCAAGTCGAAGTCACCTTCGATATTGACGCCAACGGCATCTTGAACGTCTCGGCGAAGGACAACGCGACGAACAAGGAGCAGAAGATCACCATCACTGCGTCCACCGGCCTCAGCAAGGAAGAAGCCGAGCGCATGAAGAAGGAAGCCGACACGCACGCCTCCGAAGACAAAGCGCGGCTTTCCGAAGTCGAAGCCCGTAACCGGCTCGACAACTTGGTCTATCAGACCGAGAAGGTGGTCCACGACAACCGCGAAAAGCTGGCTGAATCCGACGTGAAAGCGGCGGAAGCAGCCGTCGAAGAAGCGCGGCGCGCTCTGGCGGAAGGCGGCCTCGAGAAGTTGAACGCGGCAGCCGACAGCCTCACAAAAGCGTCGCACAGCATCGCGGCAACAATGTACAAGCAACAGCAAGCCGCAGGCGCAGCAGCCGGCGGTCCCACAGGTGGCCCGGACGGCTCCAGTCACCAGGGCGGCGGCTCGAGCGGCCCTGCATCCGGCGGACAAGGCGACGTGGTTGACGCCGAGTTCGTGGATGTGGACGACTCGAAAAAGCCAAACTGAAATCACGCAAAGCGTGATTTCATCCCGAGGACCGGCAGTGCCGGTCCGAGGGATCTAGTGCAGCATGATTGACGACTAATCAAGCAGCGTAGGGGCGGGTCTAAGACCCGCCCCTCGACGTATTTGGAAGATCAGATTTAGCAAAAAAGATCGTTCCGACATGGCCACAACCACGAAACAAGATTATTACGAGCTCCTGGGCGTCCCGCGCAAAGCCCCAGTAAAAGAAATTCGCGCCGCCTATCGCAAACTCGCGCGCAAATATCATCCCGACCTGAATCCCGGCGACAAATCCGCCGAAGAAAAATTCAAGCAGATTCAGGAAGCCTACGAAGTCCTTTCAGACACCAAGAAGCGCCAGATGTATGACCAGTTTGGCTTCAACGTCCCCGGCCAGGGCGGAGCACCGCCCCCCGGCGCCGGCGGATACGGTGGCGCCGGAGGCCCGCAAGACGTTCACTTCGACTTCGGCGGCTTCGATTTCGGCGGCGGACAGGGCGAAGCCGGCGGCGGCACCAGCTTCCGCGATCTCTTCAGCCAATTTTTCCGCAGCCAGAATGCCGCGCAAGCTGCCAACGAGCGCGAGCCCGGCAGCGACCTCGAATTCCAGATCGAAATCACCTTCGCCGAAGCCATGCGCGGCGCGTTAAAAAAACTGAGCATCACCCGGCTGGACACCTGCAACGTCTGCCACGGCACCGGGGTCGAACCCGGCGACGAAAAAGTTTGCCCCACCTGCGGCGGCACCGGCCAGGTAACGCAAGTCAGCGGAAAAATGCGTTTTCAGGTCACCTGCTCCCGCTGCGGCGGCTCCGGACGCCTCCACACCGTCTGCCACAATTGCAATGGCGAAGGCCGCGTGCCGCGCGTCGAATCGCTCGACGTGCGCATCCCGCCGGGTGCGCAAACAGGTTCGCGCGTACGCGTCGCAGGACGCGGCAATGCCGGCCTGCACGGCGGCCCTCCCGGCGATCTCTATTTCGTCATCAAAGTTCAGCCGCATCCGTTCTTCGAACGCCGCGGTGACGACCTCTACACCGTCGTCCCGGTCACCGTGCCCGAAGCTTCACTCGGCGCAAAAGTCGAAGTCCCCACGATCGACGGCCGCGCGCAAGTCCGCATCCCGCCCGGCACCAATAGCGGCAAAAAATTGCGCCTGCGCGAAAAGGGCGCTCCTTCCGCGCGCAACGCCGGCAAGCGCGGCGACCAGATCGTTGAAGTCCAGGTAGTAGTCCCGAAACCCGAAGACGAGCGCGTGCGCAATTTGCTCAAAGAACTCGGCAAGCTCGATCCCGAAGACCCGCGGCGCGAAATTTTCGCCCACGCGGTGGTGTGAGGAGACGGCCCATGGCAGCGCGTCCCAGAAAAAAAGCCAAAGCGGGATACATGATCAGCGCGGTGGCCGAACTCTACAAGCTACATCCGCAAACGCTCCGCCTTTACGAACGCGTAGGCCTGCTAAAGCCTTCGCGCTCGCAAGGCAACACGCGCCTCTACACCGATCAGGATCTCGAGCGCCTGGAAATCATCCTGAATCTAACGCGCGAGCTAGGCGTCAACCTGGCCGGTATCGAAATCATCCTCAACATGCGCGACAAAATGAGCGAAATGCAAACCCAGATGGAATCCTTCATCCACTTCGTCCGCAGCGAAATGGCCCGAGGCTTCAACGCCGGCGACGACCGCAAATTCCGCAACGCCA
>CAVUFU010000006.1:0-87925 GCA_963740695.1 uncultured Acidobacteriota bacterium | reverse complement strand
AGATGTAATGAAAACGCCGTGCCTCGGCGGCGGTAGGATTGTTGTTGCAAGGCAACCATCCGACCGCGAGGAGGCACGGCATGATCTACGTAGGAGTAGACCTTCATTTGCAATCTTGTTACATGACGGTACTCGATGCAAGCGGCGCGCGACTGCAGCAGAGGCAGGTGCCCAACGACGCTGACCGTTTGTGTTCTTTTTTCAACGGGCTGAAAAAACCGGGCCAGGAAGAAGAAAAAATCCTGGTGGCCGTGGAAGCTTGCGCGTTCTGGTGCGCGTTTGTGGATTGCGTCGAACCGCTGGTGGAGCGCGTGGTGCTGGTGCATCCGGCCAAAGTGAAAGCGATCGCCAGCGCCAAGCTAAAGAACGACCGGGTGGATTCGCAGACGCTGGCGCAACTGCTGCGCGCCAACCTGTTGCCGGAAGCCTGGAAGGCGGACGTGGCCACGCGTGATTTGCGCGAGCTGTTGCGTTTGCGCATCGCGCTGGCCCAGGATCGCACCCGTTACAAAAACCAGATTCACGCGGTGCTGCACCAACACGGAGAACGCGCGCCGCAGAGTGATGCGTTCGGCTGCGCGGGACGAGCTTGGCTGGCGCAGGTGCCGCTGCGGCCCGCGGCGCGGCAAGCGCTGGACACCAGCCTGCGCCTGGTCGAGCAACTGGACCAGGAAGTGCATGCGCTGGATCAGCAGTTGCGGCAAATCGCCAAGGAAGATCCCGACGCGCGTGTTCTGATGACTATTCCCGGCATCGGAGCCTTTACGGCGATGGTGCTGAAGGCGGAGATCGGCGACATCCATCGTTTTCCAGACAAGAAAAGTTTGTTCAACTACGCGGGGCTGGTGCCGGTAATTCGTGAGTCGGCCGGGCACCGGCGCAGCGGAGGAATCACGCGGGCCGGATCGCGCCAGTTGCGTTGGGTGATGAGCGAAGCGGCGATGACCGCCGCGCGTTATTCGCCGGCGGCGCGAGCCTGGTTCACGCGCCTGGCCCGGCGCAAGCACCCGCATGTGGCGCGCACCGCGCTGGCGCGCAAATTGTTGGGCGCGGTGTGGGCGCTGTGGACCCACGGAGTTTGTTTCGACGAGCGAATTTTTGCGGCGATGTGAAAGGTAACTTCCGTCAGCCCGGTGCCGCACTGCGTCCTACGAGGACGTTATGGAGATGGGGCGGCGGAAGCAGTGCATCGACCTTTTGTGCCTCGAGCACGTATAGAAGTGTAGCCGCATCGTTCGCAAAACCGTCGCCACTTGACACGGCCCGGCGTTTTCATAGAAGTGCGGCGGCTTGCCGCCGCCGCTTTTACGGAGTAAAACCAAGGTGATGAAGCAAGCCAGGCGAGGCGCGCCTCGCCATGCTCGTTTTTTGCCTGACTGGCTTTGGCGCAAAAGCGGCGGCACGCCGCCGCACTCCATATGGTCCCCGCCGTGCGCCTCATGTATTCTGCGAAGCGCTAGGGCTGCGCCTTGGCCTTTTCGTCATGGCTGTAATATTCGTACGCAGACATCGGCTTCTCGCCGCCCTTTTTCCACACGCGATCGTCCGCAGGAAGCTTGCCGAGCACGCGAGCCATTTCCCGAATGTGCGTTGCGACCGCGCCGCAGCATGCGCCGATGTAATTCACTCCGAGATCGCGCGCCTTGGCAGCATATTCTCCCATCTCGCGGCGCGTCAGTTGGTAAGGCTCCAGCTGATCAGGAAACGCAGGCAAGCTGGTGAAATCGCGGTGAGTATGCGTCGTGCGATAAGCGACCGGCTGGCAACCGATGTAGCCGTTCACAGCTTTGCGCATTTCGGCCATCAGCGGCAGCGTATGTTCGGGGCTGCGCAAGCAATTGATGCCCACCACATCGGCTCCTGCATCGGCGAGGGCTCGTGCAGCGTTTGCGGCCGTGCTGCCGTCGGTAGTGATGTCTTCATTTTCAAAGCACACTGTGACCATCACCGGCAATTTGGTGGCTCTTGCGCGTTCGACCGCCAGTAACGCTTCGCCCAAAAACGAAAACGTCTCGCCGATGATGAAGTCCACGCCTTCGGCGACCTGCACGTCGAGTTGCTCGTCGAAAGTGCTGCGCACGCGATCAGCCGCGGTCTTACTGCCCGGCTCGTACATCCACGTGAGGCTCAAGTTGCCCGCCACCAGGCATTTGTCGCCCGCAGCCTGCTTCGCGATGCGCACTGCCGCGCGATTCAGTTCTTCTACGCGTTCTTCCATGCCGACCGTGGCGAGCTTGTCGCGGCTAGCATAGAACGTGAGCGCTTGCAGCACCTCTGCGCCGGCGTCGCGAAACTCGCGATGCAGTTCGAGCAGCGCTTCGGGATTGTTCAGCGCCACTTCCGGAGTGAACGGCCCGGCACGGACGCGCCCGCGCTTTTCCAGTTCGAGCAGGTAACCGCCATCACCCAGCACAATTCCTTCCGATAGCCGGTCCAAAAGCCCCTTCTTCTTGCTGTCCGCCATTTCGCTTCCTTCCGGACGGCACGTCATGCGTGCGCCCGTTTGATCTTGCCTCGCTTGCAATCGCGCAACACGCGATGCGCCGCGTTGTAGCCCGGTGCACCGGTAACTCCCCCGCCAGGATGCGCTCCCGCCCCACAAAGATAGAGCCCTTCGATCGGCGTGCGATATTGCGCCCACCCTGCCACAGGTCGCATGAAGAAAAGCTGCTCGAGCGATAGATCGCCGTGAAAAATATTGCCCTCGGTAAGTCCGTACGTTCGTTCCAGATCCAGTGGGGTCAAAACTTGCCGCGCCACGATCGAGTTCGGTACGTTCGGCGCGTACTCCGCGATTTTTTTCACCACGCGATCCCCCAGCAATTCGCGATTTTCGTCCCAGGTCCCCTGGCGCAGTTTGTACGGCACATATTGAATGAATGTGGTCATGATATGCCGGCTGGGCGGCGCAAGCGTCGAGTCCACGTTCGATGCCACCACGCAATCAACCCACAGTTCCTCGGGGATTTCGCCAAACTTGGCGATGTCGTAGCAGCGCTCCGCAAATTCCAGCGAAGGGACGAGCGTGAAAAGTGAGCGCTGCGAGGCGTTGAAAACGCGCGGCATCCCATTCACGCGCGGCTCTTCGCTCAAAACGAAATTTACCTTGGCGCAGGGCCCGTCCATCTTGATGCCCGCGATTGCCTGACGGAATTCGGCGGAAAGTTCGCGTTCGCCTACCATGCCCAGAAAAGTGCGTTTGGGATCCGCGTTCGAAAGAATAATGCGGCCCGAAATTTCCGAGCCGTCTTCGAGGACGACTCCTCCTGCGTGACCATCGCGCACAGCAATCTTTGCGACCGGTGCAGACGTCAGAATTTCGCACCCCCATTTACGGCACGCGGAAGCAAGCGCTTGGGTGATCGCTCCCATTCCGCCAATCACGTGACCATAGAAGCCTTGAATCTCGCCATCTCCCCCGCTCAGCAAATGAAAAAGCAGTCCCAGTGCGCTGCCCGCGTCGTAGGGACCACCATGCTTGCCGTAAACATTGTTCGCCAAAAACATCGTCTTGATTTTCTCGGACTCATAATTTCGATCGAGAAAATCGCCGAGGCTTCCGGTGAGGAACGAAACAAGCTGCGCAACTTCGCCGCCGGTCATTCCGTGAAATCTTTTTCCCACGCGCAATAGTTCGAACCAGCCTTCCGCCCCTTGCCGTCCGGGGTCAGGCGGCGGCTCGAGGAAAAACGGCTGCAGATAGCGCGCCAGTTTTTTCAGCTGGTCGTCCACGCGCGCAAAAGTTTCCGCGTCGCGCGGCGAAAGCTTGCGAAACTCCGCGACTGCGTTCTCGCGGTCAGCCCACCACGGCACCACCTGTCCATCAGGAAAGGGAACCAGCAAACCGGGATCGCACGGAACCATGCGCAGCCCGTGCGCCCCGAGATCCAGGTCGCGAATAATTGTGGGGCGCAGCATGCTCGCGATGTAAGAAGTCGTGGACGCGCGGCAACCCGGCGCGATCTCTTCCGTCACGCAGCAACCGCCCACAATTTCGCGGCGTTCCACAACGAGCGTTGCAAATCCGGCGCGCGAAAGGTACGCCGCGGCCGTCAGGCCGTTGTGGCCCGCGCCGATGATAATCGCGTCATAGGACTTGCGTTGGGGAAGCATGTAGGATTAGCATGACCGCCAGTCACGAGCGTTTGATCGGACCGACTTGCCCGCAGTAAATAGCATAATTGGGAGAAATATTTCAATGAGAGCTTTCAGCCATGACCACCAGTCACACGGTCACACCAAGACCCTGCGTCTCGCTGCTCAGACCTCCGCGAAGCGGCCGTCCGCCACTCCTCGCCTGGAGGCCAAACGCGCCCGCATCGTCGAGGCTGCGCTGCGCCATTTCGCCGAGCACGGCTATCACGCCGCGCGCATTGAAGATCTTTCGGCGCAACTCGGCGTTGCCAAAGGCTCGATCTTCCAATATTTCGGCAGCAAGGGCGGCTTGTTCGTGGAAGTCTATAAGAAAGCCGTGCGCTCTTTTCCCGCGTACCTCGATTGTCCTTCGCAGGTCCGCGAAAAAGGTTTCTTCGAAACATTGCATTACTGGCTGTTGCGCACCGAACGCCTGGTGCGCGAGGATTGGATTCCCTATCGCGTCGCGCTGCTGGGAAATTACGGCGTTGATCTCGCGCTGAAGCGCGAAATCAATCGCTTCCTGCTGGCGGAAGATCCTTATGGCAGCACCGCGTTCGTGCGGCTGGGAATTGCGCGCGGCGAAGTGCGTTCGGATATTGATCCAGCGCTGATCGTTTCGATTATGGATTGGACCATGGAGCGATTTCAGGATGCGTTGCTGACCGAAGAGCTCGATCCCGGTCTTTTCCCGCATCCGGCGGATCCGGAAAAGAACAACGCGCGCATCAATCAGTTTTTGCTGGTGCTGCGCGGCGCGATTGGGGTTTGAAACGCGGGCAACATTTCTAGATTAGAAAAATCGCAAACGTACGTGAGGAGAGTAGTGCATGGAACCGACGCTGAAGGAGATCCTCGCTTCGTATAACGCGGCCGCCGCGCTGCCTGACGCGCATACGATTCCGGCCTCGTGGTATACCGATACGCGAGTCGCGCAACTCGAGTTGCAGAACGTCTTCTCGCGCGCGTGGCAGGCGATTGGCCGCACGGCGCAGGTCGAAAAACCAGGGCAGTACGTCACTGCGAGCGTCGCTGGGGAGCCGGTAGTCGCGGTGCGCGGCAGCGACGGCAAGCTCCGCGCGTTCTATAACGTCTGCAGGCATCACGCGATGACCGTGATGAACGAGCCCTGCGGCCACGCGCAACACTTGCGCTGTCCCTATCACGGCTGGACCTACAACCTGGAAGGCGAGTTGCGCGGCATGACGGAATTCGAAGGCGTCTGCAATTTCGATCGCGCGCAAAATGGCCTGGTACCGATTCGCGTAGAGACGTGGGAAAATTTCGTTTTCGTCAATTTGGATATGCATGCGGGATCGCTGCAGGAATTCCTCGGAGCTCTGGCCGGGCTCGCGAAGCCGCTCGGTTTCGGCGGCCTGCAATTTGTGGAGCGCCGCAGCTACACGTTGAACTGCAACTGGAAAGTCTACGTGGATAATTTTCTCGATGGCGGCTACCACGTGCCCCACATGCACAAGGGCCTGAACAGCGTCCTCGACTACACGAATTACACGATCGAAAATGTGGATCGCTGCTGCGTGCAGTCCAGCCCTGTAGCCGTGGATCAAGGTTCGGAAGCCAGCGCGGCCGCAACGCGCAAGGGGGATCGCGCTTATTATTTCTGGCAGTATCCGAATTTTATGCTGAATTGGTATGAAGGATATCTGGATACCAACCTGGTGCTGCCTCTTGCCGTGGACCGCTGCGAAATCATTTTTGATTTCTACTTCGGTGATACGCGCGAATCGCAAATGCCATACATCCGCGAGAGCATGGGCGTCAGCGAGCGCGTGCAGCAGGAAGACATCGTGATCTGCGACGGCGTGCAACGCGGCCTGAGTTCGCGGGCGTATCAGGCCGGACGACTCTCGGTGCGCCGCGAAGCGGGCGAACATTTGTTTCACCGCTTGCTTGCCGCGGATTTGCAGGACACACGCGTAGCCGTCGCGCGATAGAGGCTAAGCCCGGCACCATGCAGCGGGTCGGTTCGCCGCACCGCAGCACGGTCTGTTCAGTCGAAAATTACCGTCTTGTTTCCGTACAGCAGGATGCGATTCTCGATGTGCCAGCGGACGGCGCGCGAAAGCACCACTTTCTCCAGGTCCCGGCCCTTGTGAATTAAATCCTCCAGCGTATCCCGGTGGGAAATCCTCACCACGTCCTGCTCGATGATCGGTCCGTCGTCCAGAACTTCTGTGACGTAGTGGCTCGTCGCTCCGATTAATTTCACTCCGCGGTCGAACGCCTGCTGGTGCGGCTTGCCACCGATAAACGCCGGAAGAAACGAATGATGAATATTAATGATGTGGTGTGGCGGGTATTGCCGAATAAATTCCGAAGACAGCACCTGCATGTAACGCGCGAGGACAATCAAGTCAATCCCATGCGGGCGCAGCAGTTCGAGCTGTTTGCGTTCGGCCTCTGCTTTATTTTCCTTCGTAACCGGAATCACGTGCAGCGGCACGCCGTAAAAGTCCGCCCAGCGTTGCACGTCCGGATGATTGCTGATGATGAGAGGAATTTCGCAGGCTAGTTCGCCGCTGCGCTGGCGATAGAGCAAATCCACCAAGCAGTGGTCGTAGCGCGAAACGAAAATCGCAATCTTCGGGCGATAAGCGGAAAGCGCGACGCGCCACTGCATCCCAAACCGGTCGGCCACGGGCTGAAAATGCTTTGCGAATTCGCGCATATCGAGCGTGAAATCCGCGAGGTCCCATTCCACGCGCATTAGAAATAGATTGCGCTCGGCGTCCTGATGCTCGTCGGCGTGCAGGGTGTTGCCGTTACCGCGATAAATGAAATCATGAATCGCCGCGTTCAAGCCTTTCTGGTCGGGACAACTGATGAGCAGTATGGCGGTGTTCTTCATGAGAAATCCCGGAGGACACTGCGTGGATGCTGTTCTTGCCCGCTATAGCCAAAATCGGAGAGAGATTCCTCGCTGCGCTCGGGATGACAACCCGCATTTCTAACTTTATTGATGATCACGCGGAACAGTCGCCTCCCAAGTTTTGTCGCGCAGCGGCTTGCCATTTTCGGTTAGATGTCGTTCGAAGCGATAGTAGAAATTCTTTTCGTCGCTGCGCAGATTCAGCACGACGCTCCAAACCAGCACTCGACCGGAAAGTTCCACAGTCGTCGAGCCTTCGCCATGCACCGTGCTGTCCGCGGGTTTCGCGTCCGCAACCACGTAGCTCATTTGTTCGTGGTCTTTCATTTTGCCCCATGGATACGTGCTCGAATCGTCGCCGCTCCAAGCTACGCGCGTCGAGCCGGCCAGCACATCGCGCGTCACAGTCCAATCTTGCGGCGGCCAGGTGTCGCCTTCCGAAGAAACTCCCGCGAGCGGCTGCTCCTTTTCGGGTGCGCCGAAATTCGGGCGCGCCGGTGGTTTCAGCGGAACAAGGGGAAGCTCCAGCCGCGAAGCATTCGGGCCGCCGTACCATAGCGAAGTCGTCATCGAATACGGAGTCGGCCAAATCATCGGCCACAGCGCGTTGGAAATCGCCACGCGAATGCGGTGGCCGACCGGGAAACGCCAGCTGGTCACGTGCAGCTCGATAGGAATTACATATTTGCGGTCGGGTGCGAGATCAGCGGGCTTCGCCGCAGAATCGCGTTGCGCGCCGCTTTGTCCCGCGCCGGTAATCATCGTCACCGTACCATCGGGCGCGACGTCCGAAAGACGCACGAACCAATCCGCGAGCGGCGCGCTCGAAGAAATTTGCAGCGTAACTTTGGGCCATCCGAGCAACGCCGTATCCTCCACGAGCGGCTCGGAATCGTAAACCAGGCTATAGGCGTCAATCGGACGCTGGTCCGCGGTGAGATCGCCCCACCAGAATCCGGCTTCCTCGCCGATGGACGGAACATATTTCAATGTGTCGCCTCCAATCGTCAGAGCCGGCGGCGGTGGGTTACTTAATGTATGGTTCGGTTCGAGGAAATACGTCTGCGTATGCGTGTCCGCCGGCGGCCAGGTTTTCTCCGCACGCCAGTCGCCGGGAATTTCCGCGATATTGGGATCGGGCGGATACCAGTGGCGCATGTAAACCTCGAAGCGAGGCTCGTCCATGATTCCGTTTTGCCCGCCCTTCAGCCAGTAATCCCACCAGCGCGTGGCCTCCGTGCGCCATTCGATCGAAGGACCCGGCTCGGCCTCGTGCGGAAAAGTGTGATTCCACGGCCCCAGCAGCGCCTTGATCGGAGCTTTGGAATGTTCGAAGAAACGCGGGATGCTGTCGCGATAGCCGTCCAGGAATCCGCCGATCATGAAGCTGGGCACGGTGTAATCGGCGTAATGGTCGGGCGCAACGGAAGCGCGTCGCCAGAATTCACCGTCGTACTGATGCCGCAAGTAAAGCAGAAACCACGGCGTGGCATCGAAACGCGTTGCGAGCGATTTTTCGTCCGTGGGGAAGTCGGGCGCGCGCGTCATCCCCAATTGCAAATCCATGCCCAGTTCGTACTCGTCGGCGTGCATCAGCCCGTCAATGTAGTGAATGTCGTCGTGAAATAAATCTTCGGTCGCGCACATGGCGATGATGGCCTTTAGCGCCGGAGGATGCAGCCGCGCCATCTGGATCGCGTTGAAGCCGCCCCAGGAAATTCCCATCATGCCGACGTTTCCGTTCGACCAAGGCTGCTTCGAGAGCCAGTCAATCACCGCCAGTCCGTCCTGCTGCTCTTGATCCGAATATTCGCGATCCGGCGGAGCGCCTTCGCTCGCACCCGTGCCGCGAATATCCACACGCGCAGTGACGTAACCGCGTCGCACAAAATACGAGTGCAAATCCCAGTCGCGCGCGAGCGTCCAATCGTCCTTGCGGTACGGCAAGTATTCCAGGATGGCGGGAAATTTCTCGCCCGGCTTGATACCCGGCAGGGGAGCGTCCGGCATGTAGAGATTTACTGCTAGCCGCGCGCCGTCTTGCATCGGGATCCACGCCTGCACGGTTTTGATGGAGGCGTATCGTGGAGGATACACGGAATTTTGGTTCACCGATGCGGGCGGATCGGACAATTTCGTCGCGACGCGAAGTGCCGTGGGTTCGGGGAGATCTGACCCCACAGTTATGGGGTCGATGAACATGCCCACGACCATCTTGAAATCGAGTTCTATCGCTGGCCCAAGTCGGATCTCAAACTGCGGTTTGTCGATTTGTTGGAATCCGTTCGCGTTGACCTGAATATCGTACGATCCCGCCCGCAATTTAATTTCGTAAGAGCCTTCGCGATTGGTATTTGTATAGAGTGTGACACCGCTGCGAGAAAATCGCAGCGTTGCCCCGACGATCCTAGCGTCATTTATATCGGTAATGATGCCGCGCACGAGCACTCCCGTTTCAGCAGTCTGGGATTGCCCCGCCGCAGTGACGCCACGAGCAGCCACGAAGCCAGCCCACACAAGAACCGCTGCGGTCGTCACGAGCATTGCCAGACCGCATTTCGTAGGATTCCGCACTTCATCTGCTCCTGTTCGCGTGCAAGGCTACCATACGTTAGCCACGCACCTCACGATCGCGAGCGCGCCCGCGCTGCGGTCATCCGTTTCTAAGCGCTACTGGTGAATTCCCGAGCAGGCCAGCGGCTTGACGCTCGGATTCTTTCATTGATATTCTTCGATGAATGCGATAGCATTAACTTGGATTGGGGAACTGGATTCGATGCCACGTCGGGAAGTGCCGAATGGATTAAACGGAGATTGTTGCCGCCCCGCCAGGCCTCCGAGGCTGGGAGTGGCGCGCG
The DNA here is from genome assembly GCA_963740695.1 of uncultured Acidobacteriota bacterium. Taxonomy (GTDB): domain Bacteria; phylum Acidobacteriota; class Terriglobia; order Acidiferrales; family UBA7541; genus Palsa-295. The sequence goes on along the minus strand of CAVUFU010000006.1, from coordinate 78,043 downwards.
CGCGGGAATATGCCGGATGGTTCAACGCGCTGGCTGATCCCACGCGGGTCCGCATCTTGAATCTGCTGGCGGCGAACCGCGAGCCGGTGTGCGTCTGCGACATCGTGAAGCATTTCCCGATCGGCCAGCCGACAATTTCGCATCACCTGAAAATCCTGAAGAAGGCGCGCTTTGTGTTTTCGGAGCGGCGTGGCACTTTCATGTACTACAGCGTGAACCGCAAATGCCTGGCCGAATTTCCGGGCGCGGCGCGGCTGATTATGGACGTATAACCCGGGCAGCACGCAATCTTCGAAATGGTATGCGTAATTGCATCGAATATTGACGATGTTAAATTAAGGAGAAGACCCAATGGCAACTGACAGCATCAAGGAAGTAGTAAGAAGCAAGTACGGCGAAGCGGCGCGGCGCGTGGCGGCGGGCGAAACGGGCGGCTGCGGCTGCCAATCAAACGCGATCCCCTGTTGTGATCCGATTTCCTCGAATCTCTACGCCGCAACCGAGACAGCAGGATTGCCGGACCAGGCGGTCCAAGCATCGCTCGGCTGCGGCAACCCCACGGCGCTCGCTCAACTAAATCCTGGCGAAACCGTCCTGGACCTCGGCTCGGGCGGTGGAATTGACGTCCTGCTCTCCGCGAAACGCGTCGGGCCCACCGGCAAAGCCTTCGGCCTGGACATGACCGACGACATGCTGGCACTGGCGCGCGAAAACCAGCGCAAAGCCGGCGCGACTAACGTGGAATTTCTCAGAGGAGAAATCGAAAACATTCCACTGCCGGAAAATTCCGTGGACGTGGTGATTTCCAATTGCGTGATCAATCTTTCGGCGGACAAGGACCGCGTGTTGCGCGAAACGTTTCGCGTGCTGCGCCCGGGCGGTCGATTTGCAGTTTCGGACGTAGTAGTGCGTGGCGAGGTTCCTGCCAATGTGCGCCGAAACGTTGAGCTGTGGGTTGGCTGCATTGCCGGAGCGATGGAAGAATCGGAATACCGAACAAAGCTCGCCGCGGCAGGCTTTGAAGACATCGACATCGAACCGACGCGCGTTTACAGCGTGGAAGACGCGCGGCAATTTCTCACGACGCGGGGCATTGATGTGGACGCGATCGCGCCGCAAGTGGAAGGAAAATTTGTGAGCGCGTTCGTGCGCGCCAAGAAGCCGGTCGCAACGGCTTCCGCTGCGCAGCGCGACTGCTGCGACCCGGCGTGCTGCAGCCCTGCCGAGACAACTACCAAGGTGCAGCCGTGAAATCGCACTACGATGTGCTGTTTCTGTGCACGGGCAATTCAGCGCGCTCGATCATGGCCGAGGCGATTCTAAATCGCAAAGGCCGTCCAACATTTACCGCGTACAGCGCGGGCAGCCATCCCTTGGGGCGCGTGCGCGGAGAAGCGCTAGCTCAAATCAAATCTGCGCATATGCCCGTGGATGGTTTGCACAGCAAAAGCTGGGACGAATTCGCCAGACCCGGCGCATCGCAAATGGATTTCGTGTTCACCGTCTGCGACAACGCCGCCCGCGAAGCCTGCCCGCTGTGGCCGGGCCAGCCCATGACGGCGCACTGGGGCGTTCCGGATCCAGCGTCGGTCGCGGGAACGCCCGAGCAGATCGAGCGCGCCTTCCGAGAAGCATTCCTTATGCTCGATCGCCGAATCAGTTTGTTTCTAGCGCTGCCGCTCGCAAGCCTCGATGCACTTGCGATCAAAAAAGAAATTGATCGCATCGGGAAGCAATGACGGCGTCACTTGCGCGCCGAGCCGCGGCAGAATTTTTAGGAACGCTCTTCCTGGTGGCCACAGTGGTCGGCTCAGGAATCATGGGCGAGCGTTTGGCCGGCGGAAATGTAGCCATCGCGCTCCTTGCAAACACGATCGCCACCGGCGCCGCTCTCGTGGCGCTGATTCTCGCGTTCGGCCCGATCTCCGGCGCACATTTAAATCCGGTGGTGACAATCGCGGACGCCATGGAAGGCGGGATCGCATGGAGGGAAGTTCCTCGCTACGTTCTCGCCCAAGTATTCGGCGGGATCTGCGGAACAATCGCCGCGCATCTCATGTTTGGGCTTCATGTAGTGTCGCTCTCGCGGCACGATGCGCAGCGGTCCTGCTCAATTGTTCAGCGAATTCGTCGCCACGTTCGGTTTGCTAGCGGTGATTTGGGGATGCGTGCGGCACCGTTCGAACGCGGTGGCCTTTGCGGTAGGCGCTTACATCACCGCCGCATATTGGTTCACGGCTTCGACGTCCTTTGCAAACCCCGCCGTAACCATTGCGCGCGCGCTCAGCGACACGTTCGCCGGGATACGCCCGGCGGACGCTCCCGGATTCATCGTCGCGCAATTCGCCGGAGGAATCGCCGCGACGCTGGTATTCCGCTGGCTCGTCCCATCCTTGCGATTGAGTGCCAAAGACGTGACGTTGCCGCACGATCCAGCAGCCGATCAGCATTAAAACCAAGCGGCGGAAATTACTTGCGGACGACGGACTCCAGAAGCTTGGACCAGTGTGAGAGATGCTCGAGCGATTCGGTGTGGGTGTGATCAAGCTCGAGAGGCGTGATGGAAATGGCCCCATCGCGCACCGCGGCCAAATCCGTATCCGGCTCGATGCCATCAACCAGCTGCTGCTCGTGCAGCCAGAAATATTTGCGGCCGCGGGGATCGGCGCCGGGCTGCAACACGTTGCGCGTGATTTTCGACGATTGCCGCGTGAAGCGTACCGCGCCAGTCCATTTTTGCGGCACATTCACGTTCAGCAAAATACCCGGCGGCAATCCTTCGGAAAGAACCAGCGGAATCAGCGTGCGCGCAAATTGCGCCGCCGACTTGAAATCGAAACCCCTGCTGCGATTCGCCACCGAAATCGCGATAGACGGCACACGATTGATCGCGCCTTCCATCGCAGCCCCCACCGTGCCGGAATAATAGATATTCTCGCCCATGTTTCCGCCACGATTGATTCCGGAAACCACCAAGTCCGGCTTCTCCTTCAGAATCGCGTTGAACGCCAGAATTACGGCATCGGCGGGCGTGCCTTCGATCGAGTATTCGTTGGGCGCCACCTGATCCATGTAAATCGGCTGCCGCAACGTGAGCGATTGGGCGGCAGCGCTGCGTTCGTGCGACGGCGCAATCACGGTTAGCGCGGCGTCGTCCTTCAACGCTTCCACCAGCGCGCGCAGGCCCGGCGCGTTAATTCCGTCGTCGTTGGTAATCAGAATATGTGGCATGAAATTTCAGCGCAGACGTAACGTCTTCCGGTGAATCCCTTCCGGTTAAACTGCGGAGAGGACAATGGTCGGGACGACTGGATTTGAACCAGCGACCTCACGCACCCCAAGCGTGCGCGCTACCAGGCTGCGCCACGTCCCGACCGTTTGCGAGCATCAAGCAGCGTATCATTCGCGTTCGAGAAGGGTCAAGACGGCGAGTAACTCTTCGTGCAAATCCAGCAGGAACTTGCGCTGTTGGCGCGAAGCAGGTTCGCGACGCGGCGCCCGGGCATGCGCGCGTGGCTCAACGCGGCTGCCGGCACTCTCGCCTTCGGCGGCGCCGTTCGGTTCTTCGCCGTGGCCTTCCAAATATTTGCGCGCGCCGGCGATGGTAAAGCCCTCCTCATATAGGAGGCGCTTGATTTCGAAAACGGTCTCGATGTCTTCGCGACGGTAGAGGCGATGGCCGCTGGGACTCTTTACCGGCTCGAGCATGGGGAATTCCGTTTCCCAATAGCGCAGGACAAACGTCTTCGTAGCCGTCAGTCGGCTGACTTCGCCGATGCGGAAAAGACTTTTCTCCGCGTCGTTCGGGGGGCCGGGTGTAGGAGCGGCGCTGGCCATTTGTTTACGCGTCTCTTCTCACGTCTCTTTGCTTATCGTAGGCCGATTTCTCGCGCTGTCAACCCCTGCCGGCCTGTGGATTTTCCGCGCTGCTGCGTACTGTGCGCCTCGGGGCGTCGCCCGCGCTCAGGATTTGCGCGGGTCGCGGCGCTCCCGCTGGCGCGAGCCGCGTTTTTTCAGGCGTTGCGTGAAGCGGATCGGCGTGCCGGCGAAATCGAATTTCGCGCGCAGCTGATTTTCCAGGAAGCGCTGATAACTGAAGTGCAGCGGCTTAAGTTGGTTCGTGAATAAGACGAACGTAGGCGGTGCCGTGGTGGCTTGCGTGATGTAAAAAATCTTTACCTCGCGGCTGGCCGGAGACGTGCCCTTGTCCAAGTCCACGTTCGAAAGCCAGCGATTCAGTTCGCCTGTCGAAATGCGCCGTCTGCGTGCTTCCACGACGCGGTCAATCAACTTGTAAAGCCGGTCAATATTCTCGCCGGTTTTTGCCGAGAGAAAAACGACCGGCGCGTACGAAAGAAATTTCAGCCGCTGCCGCACTAGCGGCTCGTAATCCTGCACCAGCTTATTCGCGTTGAACGCGACAAATTTCCCGCCGCGCTTCTTCTGGTCCGCCGATTTCTCCTGTGCGGCCGCCAGCGCCAAGTCCCATTTATTCATCACGATAATCACGGAGCGCCCGGACTGCTCGGCGTAACTCGCAATCGTCGCGTCGTGCGAAGTGATGCCCATCGCCGAATCGGCGACGAGCAGCGCGATGTCCGCGCGCTCCAGATGCTGCCGCGCCATGATCACGCTCAATTTTTCGGCGATGAGCTTCGTCTTGCCTTTGCGCCGGATCCCCGCGGTATCGAGGAAGCGGTAGGCTTTTCCGTTGCGCTCGACCACCGTATCCACGGCGTCGCGCGTGGTCCCGGGCTCGGCGGAAACAATCGAACGCTCCGCGCCAACCAGTTGATTCAGCAGCGTGGACTTGCCGACGTTGGGCCGGCCGATGATCGCGATATTGACGTCGGGAGGCGCAACGGCGGCTTCACCTGCGGGGATTTCCTCGGTCAGTGCATCCAGCAGCACGTCAATGCCAAACCCATGTTCCGCCGAGATGGGGAAAATTTCGTCGCCCAACTCGTAAAATTGCGCGGCGAACTCGGCTTGCTTTGCCGTATCCACTTTGTTGACCGCCAAGATTGGCGGCTTTCCCGCGCGCCGCATCAGCAGCGCGAGTTCCTGATCGAGCGGTGTAGGACCGGTCCGGCCGTCCACCACTTGCACCACGCGCGTGGCATTTTCGATGGCAACGCGTGCCTGCCGCAAAATCTCGCGGGGAATTCCGGCTTTGTCTTCCGGCACGATTCCACCGGTGTCCACGACTTCGAACGATTTGCCTTCCCAGTGCGCGGTGCCATAGATGCGGTCACGCGTGATGCCGGGCTCGTTGGTTACAATCGAGCGGCGTGTGCCGGTCAGTCGATTGAACAGCGTGGACTTACCCACGTTGGGGCGCCCGACGATTACGATAGATGGGAGTTTGTTGGTCATTTGGAAACGAGCGCCTGGAAGCGGGCTGCTTACTTTATCATCTCTCACACGATTCGCGCTCACGTTCAGGATTGCTCGACCGCTTTCTGCATCGCTCGCTTCGAGTCAGCTGCAAACCGTTTCTGCAATGCGCGAGTGTACGGATACGCGAGACGCGCGAGCGGGCGCGGCCTGGAAAAAGCGTAAACGTCGTACCAGACCGCTTGGTCGTGGGAATGAAACTCGACAGTGAAGCGTTCTTCGCCTATCGCCGCATGATCGGGCAGCGTGCCGTACGCAAAACCGAACCTCTCGATCGGACCGGTTTCTTCGATCGTATATACAATCCTGCAGGCATTCAGCGACCAAAAACCCAGGTGGTGCACCGCCACGGCAACCGTCGCTCCTGTCTCAATCGGTACGTTCGGCCAATACAGTTCGAGCCACGGTATATCGAACATTTTCCATTGCTTGACCGAGTCCCTAGCGCGCTCGAAGGCAGATCTCCCGACGCCCAGCCGCGCTCGATTGTGATCCACGATATAGCCAGCGGGCGCCGCAACTCGCGACGCGCCGACTTGCTCGTAAGAAAATTCTCGATGCGTCTGCGCCGCGAGGAACGCGTGTACCGTCGTCGTACTTGGCTTGGATAGTCGAAGCATTTCTTCGGTGGCTGCGCGAGCTCGGCTGGGTCCTCGCAAAGCCGCGCCTGATGCCCCTGTGATATCTTAACCTTCTCAGTTCAACGCCTCCGCCAGAACTGAAAATATCATGCCGAAAAAATCCGCAGCCGCGGCCAAACCCGAAGAAGTAACCATCGAAGGTATCTTCGGCACCGGCGGACTGCTGGAAAGCCGCCATCCCGGCTATGAGTTCCGTTCATCGCAACTAGCAATGGCGGAAATCGTGGATGAGGCCTTCCAAAAGCATCAGCACGCCATCATCGAAGCAGGCACCGGCACCGGGAAAACTCTCGCGTACCTGATCCCGGCGATCCGCAGCGGGCGGCGCGTGGTGATTTCCACGGCCACCAAATCCCTGCAGGAGCAATTGTTCAATAAGGACGTGCCCTTCCTGCAAAAGCACTTCGCCCCGAACCTCAAAGCCGCGCTGATGAAAGGCCGCAACAATTTCCTCTGTCGGCAAAAAGTTCACCAGATCGAAGGACAGGCAGTGCTGAAGGGCATTGACGAGGTAGACTGGTTCGCCCAGATCAAAGATTGGGAAAAGCTGACAGAAACCGGCGACCGTTCCGAGCTGACTTTTTTGCCGGACGACGCCGACCTGTGGCACCGCATTGACGCGCGCAGCGACCTCTGCACCGGGCAGAAGTGCCCCGAGTTCAACACCTGCTTCATCACCGCAATGCACCAGCGCGCGCAGGAAGCCGACCTGATCATCGTGAACCATCATCTATTTTTTGCGGACTTGGCGATTCGCCAAGACGATTTCGGGTCCATCCTGCCGGAATATTCCGCGGTGGTATTTGACGAGGCCCACGAAATCGAGGACGTGGCCAGCGATTATTTTGGCCGCCGCGTTTCCAGCTATCAATTCGAAGAGCTGATGCGCGACACCGAAGCAATGCTGCGCATCCTGAAAATCGAAGCTACGCCCTTGCGAAAACATCTGATGCGCGTCCGCGAACGCGCTCGCACATTTTTCGAAACGTTTCCCGAGCGCGAAGGCCGCTTTCCCTTCGGCCCCGCTGAGCGTAAATCATTCCTCGAGCGCAACCACGAAGCCTTCGACGATTTATGCGCAGCGCTGAAGCGCATCGAAACCGAGCTTTCGGCCATGAACCCCAAGCCAGAAGAAGTGATTACGCTCGCGCGGAGAACCGCCGAACTGCGCCGCGAATTCGAATTTTTGCTCGAAAGCGAAGAGAAGGGCTACGTCTATTGGTACGAACGCCGCGGCAAGGGAATTATCCTCACGGCCACGCCCATAGACGTCAGCGAAATCCTGCGCGAACAGCTTTTCGAGCGCTTCGACACCGTGGTGTTAACTTCCGCGACGCTCGCGGTCGGCGGCCGCTTCGATTTTCTGAAGCAGCGCCTCGGCGTGATGCCCGCGAAAGAGACCGTGCTGCCACAGGAATTCGATTTCCGCGAGCAGGCGCTGCTCTACATTCCGACGACGATGCCGGACGTGCGCCACGAAACATTTTCCACCCGCGCGGCGCAGGAAATCGCGAAGTTGCTGGAAATTTCCAAGGGCCGAGCCTTTTGCCTCTTCACCAGCTACGCGCAAATGCGCGCCGTCCACGATTTGGTAGGATCCCGCGTGCAGTTTCCGATGCTTCTGCAAGGCACGGCGCCGAAATCCGCGTTGCTCGAGCGCTTCCGAACCACGCCGAACGCGGTGCTCTTCGCGACCGCGAGTTTCTGGCAGGGAGTTGACGTCCCCGGCACGCAGCTCTCGTGCGTAATCATTGATAAGCTGCCATTTGCTGTGCCCAGCGACCCCATCGTCGCGGCGCGCGTCCGCGCTCTTCAAGAAGACGGACGCAACCCGTTCGCGGAATATCAGGTGCCGGAAGCAGTCCTGGCGCTCAAACAGGGCTTCGGCCGGCTGATTCGCTCGAAGACCGATCGCGGCATCCTGGCCATCCTCGATAACCGCATCTCGCGAATGCAGTATGGTAGAATTTTTCTTGAGTCCCTGCCCGACTACACGACCACGCAGGACATCGCCGAAGTCGCGCGCTTCATGGAAAATCATCCGGACTGATGCGTGACGCCGGCGCCGCGGCGGTGACGGCGCTTGGAAACCGGGCGCGGTCGGGCATGCTCGTGCAGCGTCAATTCAATAAGGATGGCTGATGTTCGAAGTGAGTGTGGACGAAACATTCGCGGCGGCGCACAATCTGCGCGGCTACAAAGGAAAATGCGAGGACCTGCACGGGCACAATTACAAAGTGCGCGTCACCCTCGCCGGCGCGGAACTCGATTCGGTGGGGCTGCTTTACGATTTCGTCCATTTGAAGCAAGTGATCCAGGGCGTGATCCGTTCGCTCGATCACAAGTACCTAAATGAATTGAAGCCGTTCGACGTGCTGAATCCCTCGGCGGAAAACATCGCGAAGCATATTTACGACGAGGCCGCGAGGCAGATGCGCGAAACGCCGAACGGCGCGGCCATCTCCAGCATCACGGTGTGGGAATCAGACGTGACGGCTGCGACATATCGTCCTTAGCGGCGCACAGAAAAAAGAAAGAGCCGAGCAAAAATGAACCGGGCGTTTTTAATCATCTTGGTTCCGTTCATCGTGGTTACCATCTTCTGGCTGACGCTGGGCTGGGGATGGCACACCGCCGTCATTGGCGGCTGCCTGGAGGTCGCTATCACCGTTGCGGTTGTAATTTTGATCTCGCGGCGCCAGGCCGCGCGGGCAAATACTGGATCGGGAGATTCCTCCGCGAGCCGCTAGCCGCAAGAATTTCTGCCATGGTTATCACCGAAATATTCAAATCCATTCAAGGCGAGGGCACCCGCGCCGGTTTGCCCTGTATTTTCGTCCGGCTCACGGGCTGCAACCTGCGCTGCACCTGGTGCGACACGGCTTACGCATTTCATGGCGGCACGAAGCAATCCATCGTAGAAATCCTCGATCGTGTGCACCAGTTCGCAGGCGACGGAGCAAATCGCACGACGCTGGTCGAGATCACCGGCGGCGAGCCGTTATTGCAGCCGGAGGCCCCCGCGCTTGCCGAGAAGCTCCTCGCTGCGGGCTACACGGTGATGATCGAAACCAGCGGCGAAAGACCGGTGGGCCTGCTGCCGCGTGAAGTAATTAAGATCGTAGATGTAAAGTGTCCGGATTCAGGCGAGCCGGACACGTTCGACATGACGAATCTGGACGCGGTAGATGAGAAAGACGAAATTAAATTCGCCATCTCGACGCGCCGCGACTACGAATTTGCCCGGGATTTCACGCGCGAGCATCATCTCGCGACGCGCGTCCATCAGGTTCTTTTCTCGCCCGTATTTCCCGATCCTGCGGGAAAATGGGATGGGCTGAACGCGCGCGATCTCGCCGAATGGATTCTCGCCGACGGCTTGCCGGTTCGCCTGGGCCTGCAATTGCACAAATTCATCTGGGACCCGGCGATGAAGGGCGTTTGAAGATTCAAAAAATGGCTGCGCATGAAAAACCGAAAGCGGTCGTGCTGTTGAGCGGGGGCATGGACTCCTGCGTGACGGCGGCTATCGCGAATCAAACGCATCGCCTCGCCGCGCTGCACGTGAGTTACGCCCAGCGCACCGAACGTCGCGAGCGCCGCGCGTTTGAAGAAGTCGCGGACTATTACAGTATCCGCGAACGCTTGGCGATCCGCCTGGATTCCTTCGCACAAATCGGCGGCTCGGCGTTAACCGACGAGCGCATCACGGTGCCTGAATCCGGCGCCGCACTCGCACACGATGCCGGTATTCCCATCACCTACGTCCCCTTCCGCAATGCGCATTTTCTATCCGCGGCGGTGAGCTGGGCGGAAGTGATCGGCGCCACCGCGATTTTTATCGGTGCCGTGGCGGAAGATAGTTCGGGATACCCGGATTGCCGTCCGGAATACTATCGCGCTTTTGCCGAGCTAATTAAGCAAGGAACGCGCCCCGAAACGCACATCGAAATCGTGACGCCCGTAATCGCGATGAAAAAGCACGAAATCGTTCGGCGCGGCGTCGCGCTCGGCGCACCCCTGGACCGCACCTGGTCCTGCTATCAATTCGAAGACGAAGCCTGCGGAATGTGCGATAGTTGCCGGTTGCGCCTGCGGGCGTTTGCCGAGGCTGGATTGCCTGACCCTATCGCTTATCGGGTGCGAGTTGGGCAATAATAGCCGCCGCAATTTTACTGTCGGAGGAACCACACATATGCGAAAAATAATTTTCATCCTGGGAGCCTGGATGCTGGCCGCGCTATTTGCCGGCGCCGCGCATGCGCAGGGAACGGCCCGCGTGAACGGTGAAATCCTGGATAAAGAAGGCAAGCCGCTGGTCGGCGCCACGCTCTTGTTCAAGGATCCGGATACAGGACAGGTCTATACCGAAAAGACCGATAAGAACGGAAAATTCGTGCAGTTGGGAATGCGCGGCGGCGTCTACGTCGTGACGCTGCCGGACTTGAACTATACCGAGAAGTTCCAGGTGCAAGACGGCCAGGAAAACAACTACAAGCTGGACCTGAAAGCCCTGGTCGCTGCCGGTGCCGTGGCCAATCCGGACGCGGAGAAGAAGAAAGAGGAAACAGAAAACAAATTCAAGGCCATGAAGGCGCATTTCGATGCCGGCGTCGCCTCCATGGCGACCGCGGACAATCTGAAGACGCAATTGAAAACAGCAACCGCAGACCAGAAGGCAGCTCTGCAATCGCAACGAACCGCCGCTTGCCAGTCCGCTGCCTCGGATTTCAAGCAGGCGGAAGAAGGCGTCGGCGAAAAAGACGTCAACAACCACTCCATGATTTTGGGCAACTTGGGCGCGGCCAGCGAATGCGCCGGAAATCATGAAGATGCCGCCACGGCGTTTCAGAAAGCCTCTGACCTGAAACCCAGCGCTAACTACTACACGGGCCTTGCCACCAATCTTGCGGACGTCGGAGCCTCCACGACGGACGCCACCGCGGCGGCGGCCAAGTTTACCGATGCCAACGCCGCCTGCGATAAAGCCATCGCGCTGGACCCCGCCTCCGGCGCCACTTGCTGGAAGAACCTCGGCATCATTCTCAGCAACAAAGGCCGCATGAAGGAAGCTGTCGCGCCGCTACAAAAAGCGAGCCAAGCCAACCCCAAAGATCAATTGACCTGGTACATGCTAGGCAGTGCTCTGACGGCAACGATTGACACCAAGGAAGAAGCCGGCAAGATGGAATATATCATTCCGCCCGGCACTGCTGACGCCTATCAGAAGTGCATTGACCTTGGCGCGGACGATCCCGTCGGAAAGCAATGCAAGGAAGCGCTCGACGGCCTGGTAGCCATGAACGGCGGCCAGGACCTCTCCATGGGCAAAAGAAAGAAAAAATAAGCCACTTTCTGGAAGGAAGGCGGCACTCTGAAGCGACGGGGCGCCGCCCCACTTCTTTTTCCACAATATTTATTTTCGCCGCGCTTTCTTTTCTCGATTCGCGATTGCAACAGTGCTATTCTCTCGCCCATCATCAGAGCGAAACAGGCGCGGCGTCGAGCAACCTTCAAGGAAACCGGTGCAGAAGTGGATTCGAACCAACCCAGCACGGAACGCCGCCGCAGTGAACGCGTTCTTGAATCACTGCCGCTAACTGTCCGCGGGATTGATCTTCTAGGCCAGCCTTTCGAAGAACGCAGTACCACTCTCGCGTTCAATCTGCACGGTTGCCGTTACAGTTCCAAACATCATCTGCCGCGCAATACCTGGGTCACATTGGACCTGTCGCACAGTGCCACGACGCCGCACGCGCCAACCGGCGCAGAGCATCTGGCACATTTGCGTGCCAGGGTCGCGTGGGTGCAACGGCCCCATTCGATCCGCGATTTTTTTCAGATTGCGGTCGAGTTGGAAAGTCCCGCCAACATTTGGGGCCTCGATAGTCCTCCTGCCGATTGGTCCCGCGCGGAGCAGGCGGCAGATTCTCCGCTAGCCTCACCCGTCGTTGCCGAGTCGCGCGCAAACACGTTCGAGCATTCTAAACAGAACACCGCAGCAGCAAGCCACCATGTATTTATGGATGCCCTTATGACCGACCCAAGGTTTGATGCCTCTGCATTTCCCTCTGAGCACCAAGCTGCCAGCGCCAGCGAAACTGCGCCATCGGAAGCAACTCCGGCGTCCGACAGTCCGCTGCTGCGCGAGCTGCGCGCGGAGTTGGACCGCCAGGCCAAGGAATCCGTAGCAGCCGCCGCCGATCAAGCGCGCGAGGAAGTGTTGCGTACCGCGGACGAGACCGACCGCAAGCGCACTGCCAGCGCCGAAGAACTTTTCGCCAAGTGGAAGTCCGAGATCGAGCAGTTACAATCCGGCGCGCGCGAAGATTTTTTCTCGCAGGTTTCCGCAAAACAGGAGCAGGCTCTTCGCGACCTTCATTCCGAATTCGAATTAAAGCTCGCGCAGGTGCGCGAGTTGATGGACCAAATATCGGAACAAGCGAACGCCCTGCGTTCTGAAAGTGGCGCGGCTCGGGAAGCGACCATGCAAGTGGCGCAGTCGCTGTTGCAATTGGAAGCCGTGGACGCCGCTCGTGCATCGCGGCCGGCGGAGCCGTCCAAGGCGGATCTCGAGGTTCGCGATAGTGCTGCCGGTGAATGGCGGCAGCGGCTGGAAGCGGAGATGGCCGTCGCGCAGGGCCAATGGAACGAGCTTTTGCAATCGTCCTTGGATAGCAATCTGCGCCGCATGGTCGAGCAACTCGCCCAGCGCTCGCAGGAAGTCCTGCAAACTGCGGAACAGCGCATGACCGAGCGTCTGGGAGAATTGCGGCAGCCCTTTGCGCAAGCCGCCTCCGATGCCCGCGACACATTTACGGGTATTCAGTCTTCACTCGATCAGGAAGTGGCGAAGGCTCGCGAATCGCTCGCTGCGGTGGAATTGGTGGCTAACCGCACCAAGGAATTGTCCGCGCAATTGGAAGCCGCCAGTCACGACACCGTGAACGAGCTTCATCGGCGCCTGGAAAGAATCCTGGACGCGCAGACCACGGAGATGAACCGCCGCGCGGAGAGCATTTCCGCTGGAATCCCGCAGCGCGTCGCGCCGGCACTCGACGGGCTGAGCAACCAATTCCTGGAGCGCTTGTCCGCGTCCGCGGAGGCCAAGCTCGCGCCCCATATGGATCGCGTGCCTGCGCTGCTGCACGAGCTCTCGGCGCGCGAAGTGGAAGTCGAAGAAAGCCTCCGCTTGCATCGCGAACGCTTGCGCCAGGTTTCGGAAAAAAATCAACGCGAAGTCACCGCGCAGATGGCCGCAACCTTGAGCGGCGTGCGCGACGACTTCGAGGCGGCACGCACGGAAGCCCTCGCGAAGTGGGCCGCGGAACTCGACGCCAGTGGAGTTCGCGCGGCGCATGCCGCCGGCGAATCCATTGGTCATACTTCGGAATGGCTGCAGCAGGAAGCCCGCGCGCGGCTGCAGGCACACGTCGAACAGTCGCTCGTGACGGCCAGCGCCGGCCTGGAAGGGAAAACCGCCGAAGCCGCGCAAAAATTCGAAGCCCAACTCGCCGCGCAAACCGAAGCGCATCTCGCGCAGATCCGCTCGCAAGTGGAAAATGTCGCGGGAGAAGTCACTGGCCGCGCGCGCACCGAACTCGATCGCGCTGCCGAAGCCGCAGCCGCCTCGTTTGGACAAGTCCTGCACGAATTGTCCGAGCGCGAAAGCACCCAGTTCGCAGCCGATTCCAGCGCCACCCGGCGCGAGCGCACCGAGGAATTCGACCGCTCCACGCAGGAATTGCTGCACCAGCTGGACGTCAATGCCTGGTCATCCGTCGAGCGTTTCCGTTCGCAGATGGCGTCGCAGGTAGAGTCGAGCGTCAACGAAGGACGTGCGGCCCTGAGCGCGGAGTTCGCATCGTCCATGGAAGGCTACCGCGCCGAGCGCGATTCGCATCAGCAAGAATGGCTTGCGAATCTCGATCGCTTGAGCGGAGAAGCTGCCGGCCGCTTTCAGGAGAAGCTCCAGAGCACGGCCGATTCCTGGGTGGTGGGTTCGGTGCGCCGCTTGAACGAACACGGCCAGAACAGCATCGAATCGCTGCTCCGCTCCGCCGATCAAGCCCTGCGCGATTCCTGCTCCAAAGTCTTCGAAGGCCTGGCGGAAATGCTTCGCGAACGCGCTACCAACGCCGCCGGTGCCGGAAACGTCGCGGGCTTTTCCGCTATTCCCAATCGCGATACCAACGAAAACTCGGGCCCCCGCAACGAAGCAATTTAAAGCGCCAACCGGAATCCAATCGCCGCGTGGCCGGCGCCGCCGGATCGCGGACCCACTCACGAAGTCGTGCTTAGGCGGACGTGGCTCTGAATCTTGCGGTCTGCAGCAGAGCGTGGCATTCCTGTTCGAGCAACCTTAGAAGCTGATCCATGTGTTCCGCGCGCGTGCGGAAGTTTACCGGGTTAATCCGGAACCACGATTTGCCCTTCAATTCCGTCGTCGAAATCCAAAATTTTCCGCTCTCCTCCACACGTCGCGCAACTTCAGCATGCAGGTCCTTGGCCTGCGCCTCGTCCAGGCCCGCGCCCCGAAATCGTATGCAGATGGCAGACATCGGCGGCTCGCTGGCCGCTTCGAACTCGGGATTTTTCGCGATCATCGAATAAAGATGCTTCGCCTGGCGCACGTTGTTGTCAATCCATTCCCCGATCTGCTTCGCGCCATAACGCTTGAAACTCATCCACACTTTTAGCCCGCGAAAACGCCGCGATTGCTCGAAGCTGTGCACGTAATACTGGTAACGTTCGTTCGCGCGATCGAACTCGTCGGTAAGATACGATGGCTTCATTCCGAAGGAAGCGGTCAAGCGCCGGTCATCCTTCACCAGGATCGCTCCCGCATCGAGCGGTGCATAAAACCATTTGTGCGGATCAATTGTGACGGAATCCGCAAGCTCCAGTCCGCGATCGCGCATCGGCCATTCGTGAGAGAGCAGCATCCCGCCGCCGTAAGCGGCGTCCGCGTGCAGCCACATTCCCTCGCGGTCCGCAATCTTGCGAAGCTCGCGTATCGAATCCAACGCGCCGGTGTTGGTGGTGCCGAAAATGCCCACAATGCACATCGGACGGACGCCGTTCTTGCGGTCCTGAGCGATTGCTTCTTCCAGCGCATCCAGCCTTACGCGAAATTCGGCATCGGTAGGCAAAGCGCGCAGCGCCGCGCGGCCCAGGCCGACCGCGTCAACTGCCTTATCCACCGAAACGTGCCGTTCTTCCGACGCGTAGACGGCCCAGCGTTCTTGCACTCCATCATGTTGTATGCGGTCGCGTGAAATGGAATCGCGCGCCAGCTTCAGTCCAACAAAGTTCGCCATCATCCCGCCGCTGGTCAGGTTTCCTCCGGCGGCGGCGTCATAACCCACTAGATCCGTCAGCCAGCGCACCGTCCGTCGCTCCATCGCCACGGCCGCGGGCCCGATCGAATACGCGCCAATATTCTGATTGAGCGCCGAACAGATGAAATCCCCGATGATCCCAATCGGATTCGGCGACGGAGTGATCAGTCCCATGTAACCGGGATGCCCCACATGCGTGCAATACGGCAGAAGCTTTTCTTCCAGCTCCGCCAGCACTTTTTCCGGAGCGCTGGAATCTTGCGGCAGCGGCTCGGCAAAAAACTTCGTCAGCGTGCTTGGTTCCACATTCGGGAACACCGGCTTTTCTTCGATGTGCTCCAGATAGTCAGCCAGCATGTCCACCACTCGATGCCCGACGTCGCGGAATTCTCCCGGATTCATCTCTTCACCTCGTTTTTCGTTTGCGCCCCGAACCATAATAAACAGGTTTTGCGCAGGCGCTGCAATTGAATGCAATTCGCACCGGCCAAAGCCAATATGTCTCTCGACCGAATAAAATTCTGACCTCGCCGGGTGTCACGCGAAAATGCTGCTTCACGGCGCGTTATCTTGACATCCTGCGGCTAGCGCAGTATCGTCCACCTAGAATATCTACTAAAGAGCATCGCGCAGGCGTTCGACTTTTCCAAGGAGCCTCGAACAACTTCACGCAAGCAGTTGCACGCGATCCCCGACTGACCGAGCCGGAGGACAAAGCATGAAACGCCGTAAGCGAACGCTCGAAGGCCTCGAGCAAGACATTCGCGACCACATCGAAAGCGAAACGCAGGACAACATCGCGCGCGGCATGCCGCCCGACGAAGCGAAATATGCGGCGCTGCGCAAGTTCGGTAATGTCGCCCGCGTGCAGGAAGAGACTCGCGAAGTCTGGACTTCCGTCTGGTTCGAACAACTCCTCCAAGACGTCCGCTACGGATTTCGCCTGTTGCGCCGCAGCCCGCTCTTCGCCGTGGTGGCCATCCTCACTCTCGCCATCGGTATCGGAGCGAACACCGCAATCTTCACGGTGGTTCACGCGGTTTTGCTGCAACCGCTTCCGTATCCCAATTCCGATCGCCTCGCCATCATTTGGTCGGGACTCGGCGACGAGCTCCGCGCCCCCGCTTCCGAATACGAACTTCTGCAATTGCGCGAGCGCTCGCGCCTCTTCGATCAGATCGGCGGAATCTGGGTGCGTAATTCGATCGTGCCGGGCGAAGGTGAACCCGAACAGGTGAAGCTCGGCGTCGTGACCGACAATTTCCTCTCGCTGCTCTGCCAAAAGCCCGCGCTCGGTCGCTTATTCACTGCGCAAGACGTTCTAGCCGACAAACAAGACACGATGATCATTTCCTACGGCCTCTGGCAACGCAGGTTCGGCGGCGATCCCGGCATTATCGGCCGCCCGCTGCGAGTCGGCGACGGCGAAGTGACGATCATCGGAGTCTTGCCACAAAACTTCCGCCTGATTTTTCCAGATGATTCCAGCGTCCCGCCCAACGTGGAGCTCTACACGCCCTTGGGATTCGCCTCCGCCACCCCGGACGGCCCGAGCTACCTGCGCACCATCGGGCTGCTGCGCCCGCACGCGAATTTCGCGCAGGCGCAATCGGAGTTCGACGGCATCGCCGCACAACTTCGGCGCAGCGTGCCCGCGTTCGACGATCAGAAGCTTTCCTTGCACGTAGCGCCGTTGCAGGACGACGACGTGCGCAACGTCCGCCGAACCCTCCTGCTGCTTTTCGGTGGAGTGGCTCTTGTACTGCTGATCGCGTGCGCCAATGTTGCCAATTTGCTTCTCGCACGCTCCAGCTACCGTCTCCGCGAAACCACGGTTCGACTAGCCATCGGTGCGCCGCGCAGCCGCATCATTCGTCAGTTGCTCACCGAAAGCATCGTCCTAGGGCTCACCGGCGGAGTCGCCGCGATTGGAGTCGGCTGGTTTGCACTGAAAGCGCTACTAGCACTCCGTCCCGAATCACTCCTGCGGCTCGGTTCCATCCAATTAAATCCAGCGGTGTTCGCCTACACGCTCGCGATCTCGCTTCTCACCGGCATCATTTTTGGCGTTGCACCGGCATTCGCAGCGAGCCGCGTGGACCTCCGCGGCACACTCAAAAGTGGCGGTCGCATCGCTGGAACAGGCGGCAAACTATCTCGCACAGCGCTGGTTGCCGGTGAAGTTGCGCTCAGCTTCATTCTGCTGGTCGGCACAGGCCTTCTCGTGCGCACTTTCCTCGCCGTGCTCAATGTGAATCCCGGCTTCCAGCCCGACCACGTGCTCACTTTCACCACTTCGCCCGGCGATTACAACTTTGTGCACAAGCTGCAGCAACAATTGCTGACCATTCCCGGCGTACAGTCCGCCTCAATCGTCTCTCACCTGCCGCTCGACGACAGTTATCCCAATTGGTACGACACCTATTATCCTGAAGGCGCTCCGCCCTCAGAACAAAACACTTTGCAGGCCGATGATCGCTCGATACTGCCAGACTATTTCTACACCATCGGCGCGACGCTGATCGAAGGTCGCGACTTCACCGATGCAGACGACGCAGCAGCACACCAGCACGTCGCCATCATTGACGACGCTCTTGCGCAGCAAACCTGGCCCGGCCAGGATCCGCTCGGTCGCAGGCTGAACATTTCGGATTCGCCAAAAGGTTTCTACCAATTTGAACGGGATTGGGTGGTCGTCGTGGGCATCGTAAAACACGTGCAATATCACTCGCTCACCACCATGGTGCGGCCACAAATCTACGTTCCGTTTCAGCTCGCGCCGCGCCCGGTTTCATTTGTGCTGCGCGCCAACGCGCCACTCGCCAGTCTGGCCGCACCGATTCGCGCGGCAGTGTCGCAAGTGGATAAGAGCGCGCCGGTCGCAAGGCTCATCGCTCTCGACGACCTGGTGAAGCAAGCGCGCGCGCAAAATAAATTCGTAGCGTTTCTCGCGGCCGCTCTCGCCGGAATCGCCCTGCTGCTGGCGTGCGTCGGAATTGCCGGCGTCACGGCGTTCTCGATTGCGCAACGCACCAGCGAAATCGGCATCCGCATGGCTCTCGGTGCCAGCCCAAGCGAAATCCTGCGCATGATTCTCGGCCAAAACCTGCGTCCAGTAATCGGGGGTCTGTTTGTGGGACTGTGCGCGTCGTTCGCCGTTACGCCCTTGATGCAAACGCTGCTGTTCGGCGTCGAGCCCGGCGATCCGAGGACTTTCGCCGCGATCGCGGCCTTCCTGCTCGCGGTGGGAATTCTGGCCTGCTATCTTCCAGCGCTGCGCGCCACGCGCATCGAACCAATCATCGCCCTGCGCTACGAATAGTCCGCCACGCTACTTTTTCCCGACGACTTCCATCACCGAAGTAGCCACGTAGTTCACCTGCTCCGCCGTCATACCCGGAAAAATCGGAAGACTCAATACCCGTTCGCACGCGCGCTCCGCGTTCGGAAATGTCCCGGCGGGATAGCCAAGAGAAGAATAGGCCGGCTGCAAATGCACTGGCTTCGGATAGTGCACCGAGGTCTCAATCCCGCGTTCACCGAGCTGCGCGATCGCCGCGTTGCGGTTGCTCACGTAAATCACGAATTGGTGATACACGGATTCGTCGCGCGGATCGTCCACCGGCATCTTGAGCCGCGCCCCTTCCAGCAGCCGGCGGTATTCGCGCGCAATGTCCCGGCGCCGTTCCGTCCAGCCGTGCAAGCGGCGCAACTTGATGCGCAAGACGGCGCCCTGAAATCCGTCCATGCGATAGTTGTAGCCGGGAAATTCGTGATCGTAGCGCGCGGTCTGCCCGTGCGAACGCGCCGCGCGCGCGAATTTCGCCACCGCATCGTCGTTGGTGGTGAGCGCGCCAGCCTCTCCGTACGCGCCGAGATTTTTCGTCGGATAAAAGCTGAAGGCGGCTGCGTGGCCCAAGGACCCCACGCGCTGGTTGTGGTAACGCGCAGCATGCGCCTGCGCGGCATCTTCCAGAATCCGCAAGTTCCGCCGCGCCGCGATTTCGCGGATCGCGTCCATATCCGCCGGGCGGCCATAAAGATGAACTGGAATGATGGCGCGGCTGCGCGGCGTGATGGACCGCTCGATCAATTTCGCATCAATATTCGCGGTGGCGGGATCGATATCCACAAATACGGGACGGGCGCCGCAATACGTGATCGCTTCGGCCGTGGCTAGAAACGTATTCGGCGTGGTGATCACATCGTCGCCCGGCTGGACTCCAAGCGCCAACAGGCCAACATGAAGCGCCGCCGTTCCGTTGCTCAGCGCGACGCAGTGGCACGTCCCGCAGAAATCAGCGAACTCGCGCTCGAACGCCTCCACTTCCTCGCCCTGCACAAATGACGAATTCTGGCAGACCCGGTCGAGCGCCGGCAAAATCTCATCGCGCAGTTCTGCGTATTCGGATTTTAGATCGAGCAAGGAAACTTTCATCGGGCGCGCCTTTCAGGACAATCGAAACTCTACTGTACCGCGAGCCGCGCCACAAGCCAGGTACTTCGCCGGACTGAGCCGCTTCCCCACGATGGCGCGCCTCGTAGAACTGGGCTCTGCGAGATCACCACACCGAAAAAATCCCGGCGAGAAGTCGTGAATTACGGTAGGGGCGGTGCTTGCCGCAGATCCGCCGCACGAGGGCTGCGCCCCAAGTCCGCAAGATTTATGCGTCGCGCCGCTAGATGTGCGTCAACGTCCCGGTAATCTTCGTGCGCCGCAGCGCCCAGGAAAACACCACGAACGACGCCGGAATCAAAATCACCGCAAAAATCAGCAAAGCCGCAATCGAGGGCCACAATCGGTGCCATGCCGCCCCGGAAAGCAGCGCTGCCCGCATTCCCTCAAGCGAGTACGTCACCGGAATCAATCGCGCCAGAAACCGCAGTGGCCCGGGTAGCACGCTCACCGGATACATCATCCCGCCCACCAGGCTGGAAACGCCCAACACCACCCACTTCGCGGGATTCCCGCGCTTAAAGAGAATCGTATAACTGGCCGATAATATTCCCAGTCCTGCAAACGCGAGAATGGAGGCCAGCAGTATCGCCACCGCTCCCGCCCAGTTGGCCGCCCGCGGCGCGAACCCGAAAAGCAGCGCGCCCCACGCGAGATATACGCACGTCCGCAGCGCCAAAGCAGTGAAAGGATACACCGCGGAACCCGCGAGGATCACTGGAAGCGGCGTCTCGGTCACCAGCAAGGCCTCCAAAGTCCGGTTCTGGCGCGCTTCCTCGATGCTCGAATCGAAAGCCGTCATGGATACGCTCAAATAGTCGAAAAATGCGAAGCCAACCAGCGCAAACGCGAAGTAGCTGTTTCCGGCGGGCAGCGCCTTCGTCAACTCCGGGCTCTCGACGAAACGCGACAAATAATAAAACGTCGCCACGCCGAATAGCGCTTCCAGCATTTCCAGCAGAAACGCTCCGCGATACCCGCGAGCAATCGCAAAATCGCGCGCAAAAAAGGCCGCGACTTTCCGCAATACGCGCACGCTCTTCATGGCTGAGCATCCACTATGGCGTTGTGTCGCGCCAGACACGTGATGGCGTCCGCGAAGGTTGCGACCCCCGCTTTCGCGCACAGCGCGCGCGGGGAATCGAACGCGATGATGCGGCCTTCCTCCAGCAGGATCACCCGGTCGGCAATTTCTTCCACTTCGCTCAGGGTATGCGAAGCGAAAAGCAAGGTAGTACCGTGCCGGCCCACCAGGTCTTCCTTCAGCAGCCGGCGAAAATCAGCCGCAGCCAGCGGATCGAGACTGCGCGTAGGTTCATCGAGCAACAGGATCGCGGGCTCGTGCAGCAGCGCCCGGGCCAGCCCCAAACGGTGCGTCGTGCCGGTCGAGTAAGTTCGCACTTGCCGGTCGAGCTCCGCGCTGATGCCCATGCGTTCGCCGGCGAGCTTGATGCGGCTGCGTGCTTCCGCGCCGGAAATATTGTTCATGGCCGCAAAGAACGCCAGATTTTCACGGCCACTCAAGCGAGTGTAAAAACCTTCGTCGCCCCCGGTGTGATAGCCAAACTGGCACCGCGCGCGGGAAGACTCGTGCTCAACGTCGCAACCGCCAATCGCCGCACGGCCTCGCGTGGGGATAATCAACGTAGCAAGCACGCGAAGAAGGGTGGACTTTCCGGCGCCATTCGGCCCGACGATTGCTACCACCTCCGCGGGTTGGACCGAAAAGGAAATTCCCGCCAGCGCTCGCTCCGTTGGCCGGGAGATTGGCTGCAGCAATGCGCGCCACCCGCTGCGCGCCGGCGGAAAATATTTTTCGAGGGACTCCACGGAAATGGCGGGCGCGGACATCACGCTGGTTATAACCGAATTCACCGTGGCGAAGCTAGTTCCACCGTTGCTGTTCGCGGCCGGTGCCAGTAGAATAGGAGGCGACGACTTGATAAGCGCAGGGCGTGCCTATCCAAGCGTAAAATCGCCGCCAGCCCGTACGGCGGCACAATCCCAGCCCGACCACAAGGGAGCGGCCGCAATGGACGCACCTCTTTCCTTACATACGGTTGTCGTCGCAGCCGCCGAACAGGTTTCGTGTCCTCTCGGTGAAGAAGCAGCCATTCTGAATCTGAAGAACAGTGTCTACTACGGCATGAACCCGGTGGGCGCGCGTGTTTGGGAGTTGCTCAAGCAGCCCAAGCGCGTCAGCGAATTGCGCGACGTTTTGCTCGACGAATACGAAGTCGAACAGGAGCGTTGCGCGCAGGACTTGCTCGTGTTGCTTCAGAAAATGCGCGAGGAAGGCTTGATCGAAGTGCAAGCCGCAGCCGCAGTCTAGCCACGCGCGACTTTGTTGCACGCCGTGGGTTGAAACTAAGCAAATCGCATTGGGACGAGGGAAGCCAGGGACTCATGGTCGAGCGTTTCGCAAGATTTCAGCGGCTGAGCGCGTTCGAGCGCGGCGTCGTCCTCGAAGCGGCGGGCGGGCTGCTCGCCACCTGGCTTGGTTTGCGCCTGATCGGTTTTCGCAGGTGGGAACGCGTCCTCGCTGTGTTTGCGCCGCCCACGAACGCAACCGCGCTTGCGCCAGCTGCATCGGAGCAGGAGTCCGCGCTCTTGATCGCGCGGATGGAAGCGGCTGCGGCGCGTAATGTTTTGTTTCAGCCGAATTGCCTCGAGCAATCGCTCGTGCTCTGGTGGCTGCTGCGCCGGCGTGGAATTGCCGCGGACCTGCGCATCGGCGCGCGCAAAGATTCCGACCAATTCGAAGCACACGCTTGGGTGGAATTTGGCTCCCAGGTATTGAACGACGCGGGAGCCGAGCATCGCCATTTCGTTCCGTTCGAGAAGCCGATTCTTTCCATGGAGGCGCGCATCGAGTGAGCGGCATCGTTGGCATGTACGAACGCGGTGGCGCGCCGCTGGATCGCGCGCTGTTGCAGGCGCTCGCTCATTTTATTTCCTACTGCGGGCCGGACGCGCGCGACACCTGGTCGCACGGTCCCGTCGGCCTGGGTCACACCATGCTGCGCACCACGCGCGCTTCGCAGTGCGAACGACAACCCGCCAGCCTCGGCGGCCGCTTGTGGATTACGGCAGACGCCAGAATTGATTGCCGCGACGAACTCCTTGGCAAATTGACCGAGCGTGAAGGCGGAAAGCACTCCGGCCCCATCGCCACCGACTCCGATTTAATCCTGCGTGCGTATGCCGTATGGGGTGCCGACTGCGTCCAGCATCTACGCGGGGATTTTGCCTTCGCCATTTGGGACGCGCAACAGAAGCTTCTTTTCTGCGCGCGCGACCATTTTGGAATTAAGCCTTTCTATTATTCCGAATTGGGAGAGCTGTTTCTCTTCAGCAACGTGCTCGATTGCCTCCGCCAGCATCCCGAAATGTCCGCCGACCTGAACGACGCCGCCATCGGTGACTTCCTCCTCTTCGGCCTGAATTGCGACGTCGCCACCACCTCTTTCCGCGACATTCGCCGCTTGCCCCCAGCGCATTGCATGACCGTCTCCTCCGAAGGCCTGCGCATCCAGCGCTACTGGTCCGCGCCCACCGAAGGCCGCATCCGCTATCAGCGCGCCGAAGATTACGTCGAACACTTCCAGATTCTCCTGCAAGCCGCGGTGTCCGACCGCATGGCCGCCGACCGCACCGGGATTTTACTCAGCGGCGGCCTCGATTCCGGCACGGTGGCGGCCACCGCCCGCGAACTTTCCACGTGCCCCGGCGGCACAAAAGATTTGCGAGCGTACACCGTCGTCTACAACTCGCTGTTCCACGACGAAGAAGGCTCGTACGCCCAGGAAACCGCCGACTTCCTCAAGATCCCGATTCGCTTGATCGCGATGGATCACGTCCAACCCTTCGAGCGCTGGGACGACCCAACCCTACCCATTCCCGAACCCGTGGACGATCCGTGCTTCGCCGGCCTCTTCGATCAGTTTCAGGCAATCTCTCAAGATTGCCGCGTGGTGCTTTCCGGCGAAGGCAATGACAGCCTCATGCACTTCGAGATGTGGCCTTATGTGCGGGACATGATCCGCAATCGCGAATGGCAAGCGTTGCTCAACACAAACCTCGCGGTACGCTTGGCTCCGCCAGTCTTCCCTGTCCGCGAGTTTGGCGCAGGATTAAGGGACTCTTTAGGAACGACGGGGCCACCCCGCAATATCCGCGTTGGCTGGCACCGAACTTCGCGCGCCGGCTGGGTTTGCAAGAGCGTGTGAAAGATTGGAACCGGGTCGCCGCTGGTTCTCCGTCGCATCCGGTCCTGCCCGGAGCTTATGCGTCACTTTCGCCGGACTACTGGTGCCACATGTTCGAGCTTGAAAACGCCGGCGTCACGCATTGCCCAGTTGAGGTTCGCCACCCGTTTTTCGATCTGCGCATCGTCAATTACTTGCTCGCGCTGCCGCCTTTTCCTTTGTTTTTCGAGAAAAAGCTACTTCGCGAGGCAATTGCAGGCCGCCTCCCGGAAAAAATTCGCACCCGCCGCAAAAGTCCCTTGGCGGCAGACCCGCTGGTCGCCCACTTCGGACAGCACCAGTCTCCCTGGATCGATCAACTCGCCTGGACGGACGAGCTCAGCTCGTACGTTGACAAGTCCGTGTTGGCACAGTTCGAAAACGAAACGCCTTCGGCGAAGCTGGACGCAAACGTTCGCCCGCTTTGCCTTAACTTTTGGTTGCAGTCAGCGCGCAGAGTCCGGTATAACTTGCGTGCGGAGGTTCGCAATGCTTAAGCCCGTAAAACGGGTGAAGAAGCCCTATTCATCTCCTATCATAACGATGTACGGTACTGTTCAGGAGCTGACACAAAATAAAATGGGGAGTAGGGGCAACGACGGCGCGAAGAAGCCCAAAAACCGCAGCGGTTAGCCTGGTCGTTCGCCCGCGGTTGCGGGAATCGGATCCATGCGCGAGCAAGGCGGACGCGCCGTATGAGCTGTTCAAATCCTCTAGCCCGAAGTGAAGAATCCCGTGAGCCCAAAATGCGTTTCAGGGCGCGTATTTTGACGACGTGGACTGCATCCTTTGAATGAATGCCGTTTGATCCATTCCGTTTTTGGTCTCACCCTCCGTTCGAATCTGCCAATCCCTGAGCTACCGCAAGCAAATCAGACCGACGCGCGCGCAGACGTTTACGTCCATTTGAATCTGTCTCCCCTCGGAACCTGCGTCCTGGTCTCCGATCCGGAGGTGCTTACTTACGCCAGTCCTTACCAGGATGAGTCGGGCAATTGCATGCTCAGAATTTGGAGCATCGCCGGCGGGAAATTCTGCCGGCTCGATTACGCTGACGGTACGCAATTCTGGCTGGACCGCGATGGAACGCAAGTCTGGGCCACCTGGCACGACAATTCGACGATCGAAGATACAGCTACTTATCTTTTGGGTCCCGTTCTTGGCCGGTTACTGCGCCTCCGCGGGGTGACGTGCCTGCATGCCAGCGCGGTAGCCTTTGGCGAGCAAGCCGTGGCCTTTGTCGGGCCCGCCGGCGCTGGAAAATCAACCACCGCCGCGGCACTGGGGCTGGCGGGCCACGCGATCCTCTCCGACGACGTCGTCGCGCTCGCAGAGCGCGACCGGTCATTCTTCGTGCACTCGGCGTACCCTTATTTGTGCCTTTGGCCCGAGTCCGTCGAATCTATCTACGGTTCCGCCGACGCATTGCCGCAGCTCAGCGCCAATTACGACAAGCGTCGCTTGTCACTCGGAAAACAGGAACTGCAGTTCGCGGAACGGCCGTTGCAGCTCGCTGCGATCTATATTCTGGGCGAACGTCGCGGCGATCCCTCCCCCAGTATCGAAGCCCTTCCCCCGCAGCAAGCCTTGCTTTCGCTGCTAGCCAACACGTTTGGGACCAATGTCGTGGATGGCAGCATGCGCGCCAAAGAATTCGAAACGCTCGGACGCCTTGTCCCGGCAGTGCGCATCCGTCAGGTCTGGCCGCACGAGGATCCCCACCGCCTGCCCGAATTGTGCCAGCGAATTTGTGAGGACTTACAAAATCTGGATTCGCGGAATCCCGCGCTTCTTTAAGCGAAGCCGCTGCAACTACGGGTGTTCCACTGAGAGTGGCTCTTTGCATACCGCGTAGTGGAATATTTGGCCCTCTTCGATTTTACGGTCATTTACAGCTATGCTACTATCCCCGTTCAAATGGCGTGTCCGACCCCCACGAAACGGCGCTGGTGTCTGAGCCGGTGGGTGAAACTGTCTTCAACACCTGAAATTTCATACTCGTCCCTCGCGCGCGGCGCCACTGAGACCTTTTTTCACTCACGGAACATCAAGATTCAGAAATACAGAACATGAGGAGAACCTCCATGCAGAAGAAATCCCCGCTGGGCAAGTTCGCAGCTTTTGTCGCGGTAGCAGTGGCCATCCCCGCACTATTTGTTTTTGTCACGATCCACCATGCGCACAACGCAGCACGCGCAATTTCCTCGCAGTCGGCTGGCGTAGCCGCAGCGAAAGCCGCACCCGCGAACTTCGACTGGACCAAGTACGGCCAGCTTCCTCTCGAGTTCGAGGCCAATCAGGGCCAGACCGCGCCGGACGTTCGCTTCCTTTCGCGCGGCGATGGTTACACGCTATTCCTAACCGGAAACGAAGCCGTCATGACCTTGCGCCAGCCCGCGCCTGGATCTACTTCGAGGCCCGGCCGCGCGAAATTCGGCAAGGATCTCCACAATCGCCGCCCTGCCGAAAAAGTCTCGGTATTGCGCATGCGGCTTGACGGCGCCAATGCGAATGCCTCTGTCTCCGGCGTTGATCGCATGCCCACCAAAGTGAACTACTTCATCGGGAATGACCCCAAGAAGTGGCACACCGACGTTCCGGCCTATTCCCAGGTGAAATATCAAGGCATCTACCCGGGCGTGGACCTGCTGTTCTACGGCAGCCAGCGGCATCTGGAATACGACTTCCTGGTCGCTCCGGGCGCGGACGCCAAGCAGATCGCGCTCGATGTGCAGGGCGCCGATAAACTGCACGTTGATCGCAATGGCGACTTGCTCATGACCGTGCACGGCGGAGAAGTCGAACTGCAGAAACCGATTATTTATCAGACCGTGAACGGCGAACGACGCGAGATCGCCGGCAACTACGTGCTTGCGAATAATCGCGAAGTCCGGTTTGCAGTCTCGAATTATGACCACAGCCAGCCACTCACGATCGACCCGGTTCTGAACTACGTTACTTACCTCGGTGGCACAGGCACCGACACGGCTTTAGGAATCGCGTTGGACGCTGTGGGCGACGCTTACATCGCGGGGTTCACCAGTTCGACTGACTTTCCGCAACAGAACGCGGAACCTCCTACGCCTCCCACGGACATCGCCGCAGAAGGCACTGCCTTTGTCTCGGAGCTGAATCCGACCGGCACCGCACTGCTGTACTCCACGTATCTCGGTGGCTCGGGTAGCGCGAACGGAGGCGATGAGGCAAACGCAATTGCGGTAGATGCCGCCACGCCGCTCAACATTTACGTGACCGGTTTTACCTACTCGGCGGATTTCCCAGTGAGCACGAACGCCCTCATTGGAGCGCCTGGACCGGGAGGGACGAGCACCTCTGGATCCGGCTTCGTAACGAAACTCACTCCGTCCCTGGCAGGGACCGCCCAACTTGCTTACTCCACCTATCTGGGCGGCAACACGGAAGATCAAGGAAATGGCATTGCGGTTGATGCCAGCGGCGACGCTTTCGTCACCGGACTAACGCTATCCACCGATTTCCCGACGACGGCAAATGCGTATTCTCAGACGGCCCTCAATCCCACCAACGGAGGGGCTTTCCTGACGGAAATCAACACCGTCACGGGCACCGATGTGTATTCGACTTACTTTGGCGGAACAAACGGCGCTGGGAGTAACTTTTTGTTCGGTGATGAAGCGTATGGCATCACCGTTGATGCCAGCTCCAACGCCTACATAGTGGGCACCACGACGTCCACCGATTTCCCGCCACAGGGACATACGGTTAGCTCCTGCTTGACCGACACTGCCGGAATCGCGTTCGTTTCGGTGATTAACACCACCACTCCTGCGCTGACTTACTCAACCTGCTTGGGCGGTGCGACTACCGAAACCCAGGCTCAGGCCATCACGCTGGGCCCCGCCGGGATCGCTTACGTTGCAGGCCAGACGACTTCCTCGGACTTCCCGGTCACTGCCAACTCGATCCCCGCCCCGTCCGGCGTGGGCAACGGAGTGGTCTTCGTCTCGCTACTCAATACGACCAGCGCGACTCCGAATCAGTATTCCACCTTCTTGGGCGGGACCAACGGCGACTTTCCCTATGGCATCGCCGCCGATGCGACCGGCAACGCTTACGTCGCCGGCTCGACGGGTTCAGCTGATTTTCCGCTTACGTCCGGCGCGCTGATCCAGACCAGGGCTAACGGATTTGGTACAGGCTTCATTTCCAAGATCAATCCTGGCGGGAACAAACAGGCCGACCTGATCTACTCTAGTTATTTTGGAGGAAACGGCGTTGGCGGAACGTTCGACGCGGCTTATGGCGTCGGACTTTCCGGCACGAATGCTGTAATCGCCGGTCAGGCAGCTTCTTCGAATTTGCCCGTGACGTCTGGCGTAGTCCAGTCGATGCTCAAAAGTACAACCACGAACGCGTTCGTCGCCGATTTGAATCTGGTCCCAACCATCTCCGTATCCGCCGCGAGCATCAATTTCGGAACGCAACTGGTGGGTGCAACCACCGCGCCCATGCTCGTCACACTCACCAACAACACTTCATCCGCCATCACGCTGACGATTCCGGCAACCATCATCGGCGCGAATCCCACCGATTTCGCGGAGTCTGCCGGCACCTGCACAACTTCTCTGGCAGCGGGAGGTACCTGCACGATCGGCGCCACGTTCACTCCAGCTGCGGCTCAAGCGTATTCGGCCACGCTGAAAATCGCTTACACCTTCAGCGGGATCGCAGGCACGAGTCTTCAGATCCCGCTCACTGGAACCGGCAGCACTACAATTTCTGCGATCACCTTCAGCCCCACGAGCCTGACGTTTGCCGGCCAGTTGCTCACCACCACTAGCGCCGGACAAACAGTGACGGTCAGCAACCCCAGCACCACCACGGCGCTCACGATCACAGCGATCACCGCCAGCACCGACTACGCCATCGCTTCGAATTCCTGTGGCGCTCTGCCCATCACCATCGCTGCGTCGCCAGGCGGGACGCCTTGCATGCTAAGCATCACATTCAATCCGAGCGCCACCAGCGCGCCCGGTGCGGACAACGGAACCATCATGTTCACTGACAACGCCAACGGCAGCCCGCAATCTTTCACGCTGAACGGCACCGCCTGGGACTTCTCGGTCACAGCCGGTAACGCAAGCGTCGCCAGGGGTGCCATGGGCACTTTCCCCGTGACCATCACCGGACTCGGCGGATTCACCGGCGCGGTCTCATTTACCTGCACGCCCGGCAGCACGCTCGTCACCGCGTGCGCCGTGCCCAATACCAACGCTGCGGCCGCACCCGGAGCCATGGTCAACGGTACGCTCACCGCCGCTTCCTTCGTGGTGGCGCCGGAGTCCATGAAAGTTCCGCCCACGGCCACGCCACAACAACTGCTTTTCGTGATGCTGGCGATCGGCCTGCTCTTCATGATCCCCGCAACGCGACGCGCCCGCACTCGCATGGGGCTGGCTGGAGCGATGCTGGTATTCATCATGGTGGCGGGCTGCACCGGAAACCGCCCCAAGTCTAAGACCACCACGCTGACAGTGACACCCTCGTCCGGCGGCGTTACCAAGCCGGCGATTATGGTAACCGTCACCATCACGTAACAAAAAACGTTCTCGAACTTACTGGGCCGCGCGTTCTGGACTTTCAGGGCGCGCGGCTTTTTTTTGCGCACGCACACTCAGATCACGCGCGCGCCACCCTCAATTTCTTCCAATTTTTAAGCACGCAAAAGACGTGCCCCACCACTCGATCCTCAGCGAAGCCGGACTTTTTCGCCTGCCGCACTACCCATAACCCGCCTTTCCATCTATTCTAAGTGCCGCCGCGCGCCAACGTATTAAGGCTATCTCGCATCTGAAACACTCGCGGAACGAAGCACTCGAAAACCACCACATTCACTGGAGGATGCGGTTGATGAAAAAAGTAGCGGGGATTTTGCTGTTGGCGGCGCTTTTCTGCGGCCACGCCGTGGCCCAGGAAAATTCGATGTTCAAGCCGAATCTTTCGAAGCTCAAGCCGCGCAAGCCGGATCGCGCGAAATTTGAACTCGGCGCCGGATACACCTATCGCTCGTTCCTCGAGCCTTCCCCGCATCCGCCCAATCTGAGCAATCGCCTGAACATGAACGGGTTCAACGTTCATGGCGAATACCGCGTCTTCCGCTGGCTCAGCGCGGCCGGCGATATTTCCGGCGCTTACAACATCAGCACGATCAACGGCAACACGCAGATGTACACGTTGATGTTCGGTCCCGAACTCTATCCTCTGGGCCATCGGCACAAAATCACGCCCTTCGGCCACGTACTCTTTGGCGAGGGCTTTTCCGTCTACAATCTCGCAAGCCAGGGCGGCTTCGCCCCGGTGAGTCATTGGGACAACGGTTATGTCTGGATGGCTGGCGGCGGCCTCGACGTCCGCTTCAAGAAGCGCTGGACCATTCGCTTGATCGACGCGGACTACGAGATCACCCATTTCGCCAACGTCGGAACGGGAAGCTATGGCGGGACCAGCCAGGGAAACTATCGCTTCTCGGTCGGCCTTGTCTACCGCTTTGGCGTGAAGTGAAGTAGCGCTCGCGGATTTCAACGCTTCTCTGAGCCTGCGCCTCCGCGGCGAATGGCCGCGAACATGCAAGAGCTCCACGCCTGCTCTGTCTTAAAATTGGTCTTGCGAAAGGACCGACAGTCGTAGGAGATTACGGCACCGTGGAGCAAACCATCGACGGAAACCGCGCGCGGCTGCTGATCCTGCCCGTGGCTCTCGCGTGCGGCGCATTCCTGTGTTATCAAGCCGCCCGGCTCTGGATCGCCGATCGTCGTATTCATTCCAGCAAACTGGAAGTGATCGAAAGCGGCGCGGCGCTCGAACCCGGCGACGCCGAAGCCTGGGACATCCTGGGCCGCCACCGGCAACTCGATTTCACCAATGCCGACCCCGCGCAGGCTCTCGCGAATTATCAGCACGCCATCCACGACGACCCGCTTTCCGCGAATTACTGGATGAACCTCGCGGGCGCCTACGAAGCGAACGGCGATCTGAAAAGCGCGCAAGAAGCTTTCGAACACGCCCGCTCTGTGTATCCTCTCTCCGCCGAGGTTGCCTGGAACTACGGCAATTTCCTGCTCCGCCAGGATCAGGGCGCCGCCGGGTACGGCGAAATCCACCACGCGATTCAGTCGGACCCCTCTTTTCTCACTCTCGCGATTTCGCGCGTCTGGCGCTCCAGCCGCGACGTGAATATCCTGCTCGATCAAGTACTGCCCGCGAATGCCGAGGCCTATTTTCAGGCGCTCAATTTTTTCGCTTCCATTCGCCAGCCCGATCCAGCGCTGGTCGTCTGGCGCAGGCTCATCGCTCTCGGAAAACCAATCCTGCTGGCGCGAACTTTTCCTTTCTTCGACGAATTGATTCTGGACGACCGTTCGAACGACGCCACTCGCGTGTGGATCGAAGCGCTCACCGCCGCGGGCCTTCCGCACGACCCGCCCTTGAAGCACTCGCTCATCTGGAATGGTGATTTTGCGCACCCGTTTGAAAATGGCGGACTCGGCTGGCGCTGGAACGCGCCCACCGGCGCTGCCATCGATTTTGACACCACGCCTCCTCCCGCAGGTGTCCGCTCCGTGCGCGTGGACTTCGGCGGTGGCAGCAACTTGGAAGTTTCCGAACCGATGCAGTACGTGGCCGTCGAACCAAACCGCAAATATCATTTCCACGGCTACATGGAAACCGAGGGGATCACTACCGAAAGCGGAATGCGTTTTTCGATCTTCGACCCCAATCACAACTCCGAGGTGTACCTGCTGACCGAAAATCTTACGGGATCGCACAAATGGACCGCCGAGGATTTGGAGGTACCCACCGGGCCGGACACTCACTTCCTCGTCGTGCGCCTGCTCCGCACCGGCAGCCGCTTGTTCGACAATAAACTGAGCGGCACGGTCTGGCTCGCCGACGTCACTCTCGTCCCCGCGGACGCAGAGCTCGGGACCGCCTCGCAATGAAGTTCATCCGCGCTGGACTTTTCCTCTTGTTTGCCTTCGCCGTCCTCGCGTTCGGTTCGGTGGAAGTATGGTCGGCATCGATTTTGGAAATCGGCGCCGGTATTTTATTTATCGCATGGGCAGCGATTGTCTTTCTGGACTCCAACGTCAACATCGAATGGAATCCTTTGACCTGGCCGCTCGCCGGCTTTCTCGCGATCGGCCTGATTCAACTCGCGCTTCACCTGACGCCCTATCCGTTTCTCACGCGCGTGGAATTATTGAAGCTGGCCGCGTATCTCCTGATCTTTTTTCTCTCCACGCAGGCGTTTCGCCAGCGGCCGGGTCTCACGAATCTCGCGTGGTTCCTCGTGCTTCTTTGCTTCTTTGTCTCGTTGCTCGGCATCATTCAGCACTTCACTACCGAATCGAAACTCTACGGATTCCGCGCGCTCAGTGAAGGTGGCGATCCCTTTGGCCCATTCGTCAATCGCAACGATTTCGCGGGCTTCGTCGAACTCACGCTGCCCGCCGGCCTGGCACTGATGATTTTCCGCGGTCTGCGCCGCGACGTATTTCCGCTGGCAGGTTTGCTGACCATCGTTCCCGTTGGCGCCATGGTGCTCTCCGGCTCGCGCGGAGGCATCGTAGCTTTCGGCTTTGAGATCGCGGTTCTCGCCTTGCTCGCGCGCTCGCGGAAAGGTCCGCAAGGGCCGCGCCTCGCCGCCCTGGCCATCGTTGGATTGGCTTCGCTGGCATTGGTGGTATGGCTCGGTGCTGGGAAAGCCATCGAACGTTTCTCTACCTTCCATCCAGGAGAGGTCTCGCTCACCCGCCGCGGCACCATGGTGCGCGGCGCCGCTCACATGTTCTTCGATCACCCGATCACCGGCACAGGAATCGGCTCCCTGGTTGCCGTTTATCCGCGCTACGAGACGCTATACGACGGCAAGGTAGTGGACCACGTCCACAACGACTATATGGAACTACTGGCCGAAGCCGGGATCTTGGGGGCTCTCTGCGGACTGGCATTTCTCTGGCTGCTCTTTCGTCAGGCGCGCACCTGCTTCGCCGCGGAGCAGGGACATTTCTCCCGCGCCATACATGCCGGGGCGATTACGGCAGTTTGCGGACTCCTTCTGCACAGCCTGGTGGATTTCAACCTGCACATCCCGTCGAACGCGCTGCTGTTTCTGTTGCAGGCCCATCTCGCAACCACCACGCCGCTGCCCTCGGAAGGCGCTTCTACGCGCCGGCGCACGCGGACTCGCGAGCACGATGCCGCGAACGAACTCGATCCCTGATTGCGGCGTCACCGCCGCTCTAGAATCGCGAGGAATTTCGTATCAAAACGGCACGAACGCGATGCCAAAACGACCACGCAAGATCTTGCCGGAACGCGGGTCGTCATCCATTTCGCTGTTTCGCCGCCGTGCAAATAAACCACGGCGGCGGCTCTCGGATTGCTCTAAACTGTTCAAGACGAGGATCGGCGTCACTACTGCGCCTCCCGAAAGGATTTCGCAGGTTGACACCGGTGCGGAGGCTAGAGGATAGTCTTTCTGGGGTTTTTACAGCTATGAAATCGACCGTCCGATCCATCTCGGACTGGCTCAGAGCGAAGCTTGTCTTATTATTGCCAATACTTCTACTCTGTAACGCTTCGGCACTGCGCGCCCAGGAACCGCAGGAAACTCCGCAGCAAGCCAACCAAAAAATTCAGCAGCTTGCCTCTCTGGCCAAAACGCGCCCGCACGACTCGCCCATTGGCACCGGCGACCTGCTGCATATCGAAGTGTTCGACGTCCCAGAACTTTCCCGCGAGGTGCGGGTTAGCGACTTAGGGAATATTACTTATCCCCTGATTCCCGGAAAAATTCCGGCCGCGGGTTTGACGGCCTTTCAACTCGAAGAAAAGATGGAGCAGCTCTTGATTGAAAACGGCTTGGTGACGCATCCGCAAGTTTCCGTCTTCGTCAAGGAGCAGAATAGCCAGCCTGTCTCTCTGGTTGGCGCGGTGGCGAAACCCATGGTCTATCAGATCATCCGCCCCACCACCTTGCTTGAGTTGCTCGCCGACGCCGGCGGAATTACCGACGTGGCCGGCAGCGTCGTATTGGTCACGCGTTCCACCGGCGCGCCCGCCGCGAAAACCGTTGCAGACTCCGCCGCCGGGCAGCCCCCGCAGAACTCCCAGACCATCTCGATCCGCTTGCAGGACCTTTTGGAATCCGGCGATCCTTCGTTCAACATTCAAATCTTCGGCGGCGACGCGGTCTCGGTTCCGCGAGCCGGCATCGTATATGTAACCGGCGCGGGAATCTCGCAACCGGGTGGCTACGTTCTGCAAAGTCATGGCGAGCAGATTACGGTGCTCAAAGCGGTGGCCCTCGCGCACGGCCTCACTGGATTTGCCAAAGCCGACTACGCGGTCATCATGCGCAATAATCCTGTTACCGGCCAGCGGGACGTGATTCCTGTACATATCAAGAAAATCGAAAATCACAAGATCGACGATGTAGCCATGAAGTCGAACGACATTCTGTACATTCCGGATAGCATCGGCCTGAAGGTTCTAGCCCGTGGCGCCGAAGCGGCCATTTCCGTTGGTTCTTCGGTAGCTATTTATCGGTCTGCGTATTGATCGGTGTCGCAATTTCGTTCAGGTCGCCCAGCCCGTCAGATGGCTGCAAAGGTGAAGGGATAAATGGAAGAGCCGTCCCGAATCGTTCCCAGCGTTCGTGAACGCAAGCCCGGGGATGCGTTAACAGTTATCCCCGCGCCTTCGGTCCTCCCGTGGGATCAGGTGCCGCGCGAGCCGCACCTGCTCGATTACCTGATTATCCTGCGCAAGCATCAGTGGTTGATTATCACCTTCCTGCTTACGGTCGTCACCGTGGTCACCATCGCTTCCTTCAAAATGAAACCCGAATACGAAGCGGCGGCGCGCGTCGAAGTAGACAAAGAAGCGCAGAACCTTCAGCCCTTCGCGGATTCCAACGCCTATGGCGAGTATGAAGATTCGGAAAATTACGTCGAGACCCAAACCAAGATCCTGCAGAGCGAGACCCTGGCGTTGATGACCATCAAATCCATGGACCTCGGGCGTTATCCCGAGTTCGGCGGCTCGCCCAATTCCATGGCTTGGCAACACGCGGGGGCCACCGCGCGCAGGCCCGCGATTCTCGGCGCTTTCCTCGGACGCCTGACCGTCAAACGCGTTCCCAATAGCCGCTTGATCGAAGTCCAATTCGAGGCCGAAGACCCGCAATTGGCCGCTCAAATCGTCAACACTCACCTGCAAAATTACGTGGAAGAAAACTTCCGAAGCAAATACGACGCCACCACGCAAGCCTCCAATTGGCTTTCCGCTGAACTCGAAGAGCTCCGCATCAAGGTCGAGAAATCCGAGGATGCGCGCATCGCCTACGAGCGCGCAAACCAGATCTGGCAGATTGACGAAAAGCAGGACATCACCACCCAGAAGCTTGCCGACCTCAGCAAAGCCGTCACCGACGCGCAAACCGACGTCGCCCAGAAAGAAGCCCTGTACCGCATGGCGACTTCAGGAAACGTGGACGCGCTTCCCGCGGCTCGCAACAACGACGTCATCGCCAATCTGCTGAAGCGCAAGGCCGACCTGGACGAGCAGTACGCGGAAGCCCTGGATCAATACGGGCCGAATTTTCCCAAGGTGCTGCGCCTCGCCGTCCAGCAAAAGGAAGTCGAACAGAATCTCGCCAGTGCGCGCAAGACCATGGTCGAAAGTGTGGAAGAAGACTTCACCACCGCCCGCAGCCGTGTTGAATTGCTGCAGGAGGCCCTGGACAAGCAGAAAGCCGAAGCCAACGATCTCGCTGAAAAGCTCGTGCAGTACCACATTCTGCAGCACGATGCCGAATCGAATAAGCAGCTTTACGACGGCCTGCTGCAAAAGCTCAAGGAAGCGGGTATCACTGCCGGGCTGCGTTCCAGCAACATTCGCGTCGTGGACCCGGCTCTCGCTCCCACCACTCCTGCGCGGCCGCAGAAGGCTCGCAACATTTCGCTCGCTTTTCTGGTCGGTCTGGTTGGCGGCGTGGGTCTCGCGCTGTTCCGCGAATATCTGGACAACACCGTCAAATCCCCCGATGACATCGAATCGCTCACCGGGCTTCCTTCCCTCGCGGTCGTGCCGTCTTTGCCGGGTTTGAACGCGACCCAGAGCCGGTTCTCGCGCCGCGCGCGCGAAGCCGCTCCGCAATCCGCCACCGGTCCGCGCGTCGAGCTGCTGTCCTACGTTCAGCCGAAATCTCAAATTTCAGAGGCCTTCCGCGCCCTGCGCACCTCGCTGCTGCTTTCGCAGGCGGATCATCCGCCGCAAGTTATCTTGGTCACTAGCGCCTTGCCCCGCGAAGGAAAAACCACTGCGGCGGTGAACCTCGCCGTCACGCTCGCGCAACTCGGCGATCGCACCCTGCTGATGGACTCCGACTTGCGCAAACCCGGCATCCGCCGCGCCCTCAACCTGACCATCGGCAAAGAAGTCGGCTTGAGCTCCTACTTGGCCGGTGTCTCGACTCTGGACGAAGTCACCATCCCGCATCCCACCATCAACAATCTCGTCGCTCTCACCACTGGCCCGGTCCCGCCCAGCCCCGCGGATTTGCTTTCGTCGCACCGCATGCGCGAGGCAATCATCGAACTCCGCCACCGCTTCAAATTTATCGTGATTGACTCGCCCCCGGTCATGGCCGCCACCGACCCGGTGATTTTGTCCGCGCTGACGGACGGCGTCCTGCTCGTCGTACGCAGTGGCGAAACGCCCAAGGAAGCCTTTACGCGCACCCGCGACTTGCTTGCCGCGGTGAAGTGCCGCTTGCTCGGCGTCGTTCTAAACGCGGTCGATTCCAGCGCGCCCGATTATTACTACTCTTACCGCTACTATCCGTACGCCTACGGCTACGGATATGGTGAAGATGCGGGCAAGAGTCCTAGATTTTCATCCGGGTCCGAAGATACTCACGGGCCATCCACATAAGAGGTGCCATCATGCGTTGTCTCATAACCGGCGGTGCCGGATTCATCGGCTCTCATTTATCGGAAGCCTTGCTGGCGCAGGGCGAGGAAGTATTTGTTCTGGACGATCTTTCCACCGGCAGCGTGGAAAATATCCGCCACCTCAAGACCAACAATCGCTTTCACTACGTGTTCGATTCCATCATGAACAAGCACTTGCTGGCGGAAATGGTGGATGAATCGGACGTGATTTTTCATCTCGCCGCCGCTGTCGGCGTGCGCCTCATCGTCGAAAGCCCCGTGCGCACCATCGCCACCAACGTACACGGTACGCAAAACGTGCTCGACGCCGCTTCCAAGAAAAAGAAACTCGTCTTCACCGCCTCCACTTCCGAAGTCTACGGCAAGAGCGACAAAGTCCCGTTCCACGAAGACGCCGACCTCGTCCTCGGTCCCACCACTAAAGGACGCTGGAGCTACGCTGCATCCAAAGCTCTCGACGAATTTCTCGCGCTCTCCTACTGGAAAGAAAAGAAACTACCCGTCATCATTGCCCGTTTCTTCAATACCGTCGGCCCGCGGCAAACCGGCCGCTACGGCATGGTGCTTCCGAATTTCGTTCGCCAGGCGCTGGCCGACGAGCCCATCACGGTTTACGGCACCGGCCAGCAGTCCCGCTGCTTCTGCGACGTGCGCGATTGCGTCCAAGCCGTGCTGCGGTTGATCGCCAACGAAAAAGCGATCGGAGAAGTCGTTAACATTGGCAGCACGCAGGAAGTCACCATCCAGGAACTCGCGCATCGCGTGAAGCTGCGCACCAAGAGCAATTCGCCCATTACGCACGTGCCCTATGATCAAGCCTACGAACCCGGCTTCGAAGACATGCCCCGCCGCGTCCCAGCGCTTGGAAAACTCGAGGGCCTCACTGGATTCCGCCCGACTACGTCGCTTGACGACATCATCGACGGCGTCGTCGCCTATTTCCGCGAAAAGCAGGAATCCGGCATGGCCAAGACGGTCACCGCCGCCGGCGCTGCTGGCCGTACTGCGGCAGGGTTGTCCGCGGATTGAAAATTCGCGAATTGCTGGATCGCTTTATCCCCGGTAGCTGCGTACGCAACACGGTGCGTCTTGCGGTCGAATGATTCCCAAGGGGGCCTTTAAATTGTCTTCCAAGATTCGCGTCGGCCTGATTGGCTATGGCTACTGGGGCCCCAATTACGCCCGCGTGTTGAATGATTTGCAGGAC
The DNA here is from genome assembly GCA_963740695.1 of uncultured Acidobacteriota bacterium. Taxonomy (GTDB): domain Bacteria; phylum Acidobacteriota; class Terriglobia; order Acidiferrales; family UBA7541; genus Palsa-295. The sequence goes on along the minus strand of CAVUFU010000006.1, from coordinate 39,756 downwards.
GTAAGCCTCGCATTCGTTTGCGATGCTCGCGAAGAGCAGTTGCGCCGCGCGGCCGCCCGCTTCCCGCAGGTAGCGCTTGCGCAAGACGTCTCGGAAGCTCTGCGCGGCGCCGACGCCGATGCCATCATCATCTCCACTCCCGCCTCCACGCACTACGAACTCGCGCGCCTGGCGCTCGAATCGGGCCGTCACGTAATCGTCGAAAAGCCGCTCGCTCTGGAAATCGAACATTGCGAACACCTCGGTGAGCGTGCCGATAAAAAAGGCCTCGTTCTCATGGTGGCCCACACTTTCCTTTACAATTCCGGAATTCAAAAGCTGCGCGAATTCGTGAAGTCTCCGAATTTCGGCCGCGTCTATTACCTGCACGCCACGCGCACAAATCTCGGACCCATACGCGCGGACGTCAACGCCGTCTGGGATTTGGCCCCCCACGATATTTCGATCTTCAATTATTTGCTCGACGAACAGCCGCAGTGGGCCAGCGCCATCGGCTCGCGCGCTCTGGGAAACACGCGCGAAGACGTTGCCTTCATCACCCTCGGCTATGCCAACGACGTAATCGGCAATATTCACGTCAGCTGGGCGGACCCCAACAAAGTCCGCGAAGTGGTCGCGGTAGGCAGCCGGCAGCGCCTCGTCTTCGACGATCTCAATAGCATGGAGCGCGTGCGCATTTACGAAAAAGGCGTCTCCGTCGGTGAGACGCATTCCGGTTCCTTCGGCGAATTCAAACTATTAATGCGCGACGGCGATATCGTCAGCCCCAAAATCGAATTAACCGAGCCTCTGAAAACTCAGCTTACCGATTTCGTCGAATCCGTTCGCGGGCATCGCCAGCCTCTTTCCGGCGCGCTCACCGGCACCCATGTGGTCCAGGCCTTGAAAGCGATTGACGCCTCCATGCGCGAGCGCGGAAAATCCGTGGAGGTGGCCAAGTGCAAAGTTGCGTCCCGGTCGAACTAGGCCAGGATTGTTCGATTGATGCCGGCGTGATTTTGGGCTATCCCCCGGGCCGCGCCATCGAACGCACACCCGTGCGCATCGGCGATCGCGCGCAAATTCGCTCCGGCAGCGTCGTTTACGCTTCCGTTGAAATCGGCCATGGTTTCGAGACCGGCCACAACGTCATCATCCGCGAAGGCAATCGCATCGGCGACGATTGCGCCATCTGGAACGGCACCACCATTGATTACGACTGTGTGCTCGGCAATCGCGTCCGCATCCATTGCAACAGCTACGTCTGCCAGTACACCACCATTGAAGACGACGTCTTTCTCGCCCCCGGTGTGATGCTCGCAAACGATCCGCACCCACTCTGCACCAAATGCATGCAGGGTCCCACGATCAGATCCGGAGCCAAGATCGGCATCAATTCCACGGTGCTGCCGCACGTGATCATCGGCGAAAATGCCCTGGTCGGTGCCGGCAGCGTGGTGATCGCGGATGTACCGGCTCGCGCCGTCGTGGTTGGCTCGCCGGCCCGCGTCATCTCCGACGTGGACGATCTAAAATGCGCCTTCGATATCGTAAAGCCCTACGAAAACGGCCTGGATGTTCGCCGCCGCCCTGAATGGAACACCGTCGCGCCCCTTTCTCGGCCGGTGGTCCGTCCGGATCGAGCCTGATCGCATGAAAGTTCTCGCCGCCGCTTTCGCCTACAACGAAGGCGACAAGATACGCCGCACCGTCACTCGCCATCCGCAAACGCGCAGTTACGATCTGCTGGTGATGGATGACGGCTCAACTGACGGCATGCTCGAATCCATGCCCAAAGACGGCTGGCTGCATCTTCGCAACGAGAAAAACCACGGCATCGGTTCGGCCATGAAACGCGTTTTTCAGTACGCGCTCGACAACAATTACGACGTCCTGGTAATTCAGGCGGGCAACGACAAAGACGATCCCAACGAAATTCCGCGCCTCCTCGAACCTATCGAATCAGGTCGCGCCGATTTCGTGCAAGGTTCGCGTTTTCTTCCCGGCGGGGGCTATGGCAATACGCCCATCTATCGCGTTCTAGCCACGCGTTTCGTCCATCCATTGCTCTTCTCGATGTTTGTGGGAAAATATGTCACCGAAACCACCAACGGCTTTCGCGCCTTCCGCACCGAGATACTGCGGGACCCGCGTATCAATTGGCGGCAGGAGTGGCTGGATAAATATGAACTAGAACCATATCTTCTCTATAATACGATTCGGCTCGGATATCGCCATTGCGAGGTGCCGGTCACCAAGGTGTACCCGCCTCGCCAGCAGGGATATACGAAAATGAAGCCGATCACCGGCTGGTGGAGCATCTTGCGGCCGGTGGTGTATTTGGGACTGCACATAAAAAAATGACGGCGACAATAAAAATTCCGTTCGTGGACTTGCAAGCGCAATACCGCACGATTGCGGCGGAGATCAATGCCGCGATTCAGGGCGTCCTCGATCGCAGCGATTATATTTTGGGCGAGGAAGTTCGCCTCTTTGAAGAAGACTTCGCGAAATATATTGGCACCGCGTACGCCCTCAGCGTCGGCTCCGGCCTCGACGCTCTCGAGATAGCGCTTCGCGCTTACGGCATTGGTCCCGGCGACGAGGTCATCACCGCCGCGAACACTTTCATCGCTACGGCCCTGGCCATCATCGCCGTCGGCGCAAAACCGGTGCTGGTGGAAATGGATCCGGCCACCTACAACATCGATCCCGCCGCCATCGAAGCCGCCATCACTTCGCGAACCCGCGGGATCATGCCCGTGCACCTCTACGGCCAGCCCGCGGATATGGAACCCATTCTCGCCATCGCCCGCAAACACAACCTGCTGGTAATCGAAGACGCCGCGCAAGCCCACGGAGCGAAATACGCGGGCAAGACTGCCGGCTCGTGGGGACAAGCCGCTGCCTTCAGTTTTTATCCCGGCAAAAATCTCGGCGCCTATGGCGACGGCGGCATCATCACCACCAACGACGCGGCCATCGCTGAAAAAATTCGCTATCTGCGCAACTACGGCCAGAAAGTAAAGTACGAGCACGTCATCGCCGGCACCAATTCGCGCCTCGATACCATCCAGGCAGCGATTCTGCGCGTGAAGCTGCGGCATCTCGATCGCTGGAACGCGTTGCGCAATCAGCACGCCGCCGCATTTAGCGCCGCGCTCGCCGACGGCCCGTTCGTGCTGCCGAAAATAGCGGCGGATCGCACTCATATATTTCATCTGTACGTGGTGCAAACCGAAGCTCGTGCGGCCATCCAGGATTTCTTGAATCAGCGCGGCGTTGCCACTGGAATTCATTACCCGATTCCGATTCACCTTCAGGAAGCCTGCAAGGATCTGGGCTATCGCCGCGGCGATTTCCCGCTTACGGAGCAAGCCGCCGGCCGCATTCTTTCGCTTCCCATGTATCCGGAACTGACGCCGTCACAGCGGACCCTGGTCACGGACGCATTGCTGGAATCGGCGCGTGGCGCGGCCGAGCCGGCCAGCACGAAACGAGGTTAATCGGGAAGCTGCAACGCGTGGCACGGAGCGTTAGTCGTTCTTGTAGCCTGAAAGATTGTTTTTCCGAAAAAATCTATGAACTCGCAGCCGGTCAAAAACAAAATCGCAGCCGCCAGTGGCGCTCAGGTTGCCGGACACGCTTCCTTCTCCGCCACCGGAACGTTCGCTGATAATCGCTCAAGCACCACTCTTTCCATCATCGTTCCCGCTTACAACGAACAGTATCTGATCGAAGCCAGCTTGAATGGACTGGCCGTCCTCGATGAATCCCCCCGCTTGCAGCAAATCAAAGTGATCGTCGTGAACGATTGCTCCACGGACGATACCGCCGAAGCCATCCGTCGTTTTCAGAACCGCCTGGAATCCACCGAGGACTTCAAGAAATTCAGCTGGATCTGGCTCGACCAAGCGAAGAACATGGGCAAGGGCGCCGCCATTCGCACCGCTCTCGAGTATGTGGATACTCATCTCGTCGTCGTTCACGACGCCGACCTGGAATACCATCCGCGCGACTTGCTTCAAATGGTCGATCTGTTTCTCTTCGAAGACGCCGACGCCGTCTTCGGTTCGCGCTTTATGCCCGGCGGTTACAAACGCGCGCTCTTCTTCCGCCACGAGCTGGGCAATAAGTTCCTCACCTTCCTGTGCGACGTCATCTGTGACCTCAACCTCACGGACATGGAAACCTGCTACAAAATGGTCCGCGCCGACCTTCTGAAAAGTATCCCGCTGCACAGCTCCACCTTCGATGTCGAACCGGAGCTGGCCATCAAACTCGCCAAGCGCGGCAGCCGCATTTTTGAAGTGCCCATCAGCTATTCCGGCCGCACCTATGCGGAAGGAAAAAAGATCAATTGGAAGGATGGCGTTCGCGCCCTCTGGGCCATCCTCCGCTATTCTCTTTCCGACAAGATTTTCGCCGCCGATGGCCACGGCGGAGAAATCCTGCTGCGTCTGAACCGCGCCCCGCGTTTCACCGGCTGGATGGCGGACGTGATCCGTCCTTACCTGGGAAATCGCGTCCTCGAAATCGGCGCGGGCATCGGCAATATGACGCTCCACTTGGTTCCGCGCTCCACCTATTGGGCTACGGACATCAACCCCTCCTATCTCGATTCACTCGAAAGACTCAAAATCAATCGCCCCTACCTGCGCGTCGCCGGCCTCGACGCCACGGACGCCGCTTCGTTTCCGGCCGGCGAATCCTTCGACACCGTAATCTGCCTCAACGTCGTCGAGCATCTCGCCGACGACCAACAAGCATTGCGCAACATCTGGAATGCGCTGGAAGAAGGCGGCCGCGCCATCGTGCTGGTGCCCCACGGTCCAAAGCTATTCGGCACCCTCGACGAAGTCTTAGGGCATTGCCGCCGCTACACAGTAGATCAGCTTCTTCAGGTCGGCCAGTCCGCCGGCTTTCAAACCGAACAGCTTCTGAAGTTCAATCGCACCGGCGTTGTTGCCTGGTGGCTCAACGGCCAGGTTCTGCGCCGCACCACCTTCGGCCTCGGCCAGATCCGTCTGCTGAATCTTCTTACGCCGTTGTTCCGCATCCTGGATCCATGGCTTCCGCTGGCGCCGCTTTCGATCATCGCGATATTTCGCAAGCAAAGTGGCTCGAATCCGGCGCCCCCGCCCGCCGGCCAATCGATTTCCCATTCGAATCCAGAGTCCTAATCAAGTGGCGAGTGTGCTGACTGCAAATCGAGCTGAATTGCAAAGCAAGCCCGAACGAGCGTTGCGCTTGTGGAAGCCGCACAAATACGAAAAGCTCCTGATCGTCCTGTTTCTCCTGACGATTCCGCTCAGCAATCCCTGGGTTCGCGGCGATGGCGTCGGATATTACGCCTACGCCCGCGCCATGCTCATCGAACACCATCTCGATTTTCAGAAAGACTGGCAGCACGGCAATGAAAGCTTCGCCATGGGCCGCTTGGATGCCCACGGCAACGTGCTGCCCGACGAGTACACCTCTACGGGTCACATCGCCAATCTCTGGGCCGTCGGCCCTTCGCTGCTGTGGTTTCCGTTTCTCTTGGTAACCCACCTCGGCGTGCTGCTTTGCGATCGCTTGGGCGCGCACATCGCGGCGGACGGCTTCTCTACACCCTACGTCGTCACCATGGCCTTCGCCACTGCCTTCTACGGATTTCTCGGCCTCTGGCTCTCCTTCGCTCTCGCGCGAAAATATTTCGCCGAACGCTGGGCGCTCCTAGCCACGATCGGCATCTGGTGGGCCAGCTCGCTCCCCGTTTACATGTATTTCAATCCGTCCTGGTCCCACGCGCACTCCGCCTTCGCCGCCGCGCTGTTCCTGTGGTACTGGGATCGCACGCGCGGCACGCGCACCGTCACACAATGGATCCTGCTGGGCCTCCTCTCCGGGTTTATCGTCGATGTCTACTATCCAAACGGAGCGCTGCTCGTAATTCCGCTGCTCGAAGGCCTCTCCGAATATTGGACGGACTTCAAGTCGCCGGCCTACGCCGCCGCGGCGATCTCCCGTCTTTTCGTGCGGCATTTGATCTACGTCAGCGCGTTTGCCGTCGCCCTGCTTCCCACGCTCGTCACCCGGCATATCATTTTCGGTAATTCGCTTAAAACCGGCTACGCCCCGGTGGGCGGCTGGGCCTGGAAATCGCCAGCGCTCTGGAACGTGCTGTTCTCCTCCGACCATGGCATGCTCAGTTGGACGCCGATCCTGATCTTCGCGTTGATTGGCTTGCTGCTTTTTCATCGCGCCGACAAGGCATTCGCGACCTATTCCATCGTGGCTTTCTTGATCTTTTATATCGTGGTCTCTGTGCACCCCGATTGGGACGGCATGTCCTCCTTCGGCGCCCGCTTCTTCGTCTCGCTGACGCCGTTCTTCATCCTGGGCCTCGCCGCTTTCTTCAATTGGCTGGCGAGCATATGGAGCGAACAGCGCGCCGCCATCGCCGCCACGGCTCTTACCGCGTTGTTCATAGTTTGGAATTTGGGCCTGATATTTCAATGGGGCGTCCATCTAATTCCCGCCCGCGGCCCTATTTCCTGGCGCGATGCCGCGTACAATCAGGTAGCGGTTGTGCCGGTGCAAGCCACGCGCACTCTGAGATCCTATTTGACCAAGCGAAAACAATTGATGCACCACATCGAAGAACAAGACGTCCAGCACATCAAATCCGGCGAACCGGCCCATTCCGAGCCCGCGCAATGAACGCCGTCACCCATCCCGCCGCTCTCGCGGATCCGGCCGTTCCCGTCACGCGCATTACTCCGCCCAGCCGCTGGTGGGTGCTGCCGTTCGGCGAACTATGGGATTTCCGCGAACTGGTCTACTTCTTCGTCTGGCGCGACATTAAAATCCGCTACAAACAAACTGTCATCGGCGCGGCCTGGGCCGTTCTGCAGCCGTTTCTCACCATGCTGGTCTTCTGGCTGTTCTTCGGCACTCTCGCGCACATCCCGTCGCAAGGCCTGCCCTACCCGATTTTTTACTACAGCGCTCTTTTGCCGTGGACCTACTTTGCCGCGTCACTCGTGAACGCCACCAACACGATTGTGGAGAATCAGCGCGTCATCACCAAAGTCTATTTTCCGCGACTGGCGCTGCCGCTTTCCTCGATACTTTCGGGGCTGGTGGATTTTGCCGTCTCGTTCCTCATGTTTGTCGTGATGCTGATTTATTATCATGTGCATCCCACCATCGCATTTTTCTGGATGCCCGTTTTTCTGTTGATGGCGGTGCTCACCGCGCTGGGCGTCGGCTTGTGGCTCGCGGCACTCAACGCCATCTACCGCGACGTCCGCTATGTCGTCCCGTTTCTCGTGCAGTTTTGGATGTTTGCCTCGCCCGTCGTCTATCCCAGCTCTCTGGTCACCGCAAAATGGCCCAAGTGGGCATGGCTCTACGGCCTGAATCCGATGGTTGGCGTAATCGAAGGTTTTCGCTGGTCCGTCGCGGGTAGCGGCAATCCGCCCGGCCGACTGCTGCTGGCTTCCGCGGGAGTCGTGCTGCTCGTCTTGCTCAGCGGACTCGCGTACTTTCAAAAAATGGAAACTACCATTGCCGATGTGGTTTAACTTCCAGCTATGACCGGATCAAACGACGCCGTCATCGAAGTCCACGGACTCGGCAAGCGCTACCGGGTCGGCGAACGCGAGCGTTATCTCGCGTTGCGTGATCTGCTCGCGCGCGCCGTCAAAGCGCCTTTCGGCTGGCTCAAGCGCACGCCTCCGGATTATCTCTGGGCCTTGCACGACGTGAACTTCCAGGTCCACCAGGGCGAAGTCGTCGGCCTCATTGGCCGCAACGGCGCGGGTAAGAGCACTTTGCTCAAGATTCTCGCGCGCATCACTCGCCCCACCGCCGGCTGGGCCGAAGTCCGCGGACGCGTCGGCAGCCTTCTCGAAGTCGGCACCGGCTTTCATCCCGAATTAACCGGCCGCGAAAACGTCTACCTCAGCGGCGCGATTCTAGGCATGCGCAAATCCGAAATCCAAAGAAAGTTCGACGAAATCGTAGCCTTCGCCGAAGTCGACCGCTACCTGGACACCCCGCTAAAGCACTACAGCAGCGGCATGCAAGTCCGCCTGGCTTTCGCGGTTGCGGCGCACCTCGAACCGGATATCCTGCTGGTTGACGAAGTTCTCGCCGTGGGCGACATCACCTTCCAGAAAAAGTGCCTCGGTAAGATGGGAGACATTGCTCGCACCGGGCGCACGGTTATTCTGGTCAGTCACAACATGGCCGCGATCAACGCACTTTCCTCTCGCGCCATACTTGTCAAGAATGGCGGAATCGAACTCGACGGTTCAGCGTTGGAAGTCACCTCTTGTTATTACTCGGAATCGTTGAACTTGCAGGCGAACGGTGCGGACCTTCTGGATAGGTCGAGGCAGGGAAACGGAAAGGCACGTTTCAGTTCGATCGTAATCCAGGCGCTGAACCGCGACGGCCAGGCTTTGGAGTTTGCGTATCCCGGCTGCGATCTGCGCGTCGAAATCGAACTGGAATGCCATGCCAATTTCGCCGACTGTATTTTGGCGGCGATTATTTATGACGCAAATGGTTATCGGGTGATCGACACGAATACGGCTCAGAAGGGCGAATTTGTGAGCATGACTTCCGGGCAAAAAGTAAGGGCGAGCTTTTTACTTCACGAGGTTTTGCTCAAGCCGGGCCGATATTTCATGGGACTCTGGCTCGGCCGGCACCACATGGAAGTCGTCGACGATATCGAGCACGCGGTGACTTTTGATATTGTCGAAAGCGAAGAAACCAACGAACACGTCGTCATCTATCCCGGCGTGTATCTGTGCCGTTTTGAAGGAAATGTTTCCGTCTACTAGTCCGGCTTTTCTCAAGGTAAATCTCGCATGCTCGCGAAGATTGGCGATCTGGTCGGCTTTGCAAGTAATGAGCGGCGTTTCCGCAAAATATTCCGTAAATATCGGGGATTCACCATGGTCCCGGAGAATATCTACGCCGGAAACTTGCACCTCGCTTCCACAGTAAGGAATCTTTCAGGTGCCGTCGTCGAATGCGGCACTTGGCGCGGCGGCATGATTGCCGGAATCGCCGATGTGCTCGGGCCCGGCCGGCACTATCGCCTTTTCGACAGCTATGAGGGGCTCCCTCCCGCCAGAGAAATTGACGGCGAGGCCGCTTTGGCTTGGCAGCGAGATACCTCGAATCCCGGTTATTACGATAATTGCCGCGCATCGGAAGATCAGGCCAGGCAAGCGATGTCGCAGTCAGCCGCAACCGACTACACTCTCGTGAAGGGTTGGTTCAACGAGACTTTGCCAATCGACGACGTTGGGCCAATCGCGCTGCTGCGAATGGATGCGGACTGGTACGATTCTACAAAGGCGATTCTCGATAACTTGGCCGGCCGCGTAGTCCCTGGCGGATTGATTATCGTGGACGACTATTACGTCTACCAGGGCTGCACTCGCGCCGTGAATGAGTATGCGGCAGCAAAAAGTTGGATGATTCGCCAGTACCACGTCGCTGGAATATGCTACATCGTCGCTTAGCAAGATGACTCGCGCAGTTCCGTTGCCGAACGAGGTCTGACCATCGTGATAGAGCTTCGACAGATTTTGCGCCCCTTTTACATCCGCAAGCCTTCGCATTCGATCTTGAAGGCTTTGATTCCGGTGCGCTACCACCAACAAGTGCGCAAATGGTTTGGACCGCCGTCCGACGTGCAATGGTGCCGCGTGGTGATGAACCGCGAGATCGAGCAGTTCATTCGATCCCTGGATTGCCCCCACATCGACGCGTTGGAGATCAGCGGAACCGGCTCCCAAAGCCGTTACGATTTTCGCAGCTATCGCAGCATTGAATTTCCGGAGTACGACGTATGCAGCGGGCCGCTAGCCCGCGAGCAATTCGATCTTGTGATCGCCGAGCAAGTCTTCGAACACATCTTGCGACCGGACCTCGCGGCCGCCAATGTCTACCAAATGCTTCGTCCGGACGGAGCTTTTGTGATTAGCACGCCTTTTCTTCTGAAGATTCATGGACACCCCTCCGACCTCTACAGATGGACCGAACACGGCATGCGCCAGTTGCTTGAAACGGCTGGCTTCATCGTCACGGCAACAGGTTCTTGGGGCAATCGCGAATGCCTTTTCGCGGATTTGAAGCCGGGGTTGGGTTGGACAATGTATGACTCCCGCCGTCACAATCTTGAGAACGAGCCCCAATTTCCGATTGTGATATGGGCCTTCGCGCGGAAGCGGGGAGCGAACTAGAATCGTGACTCAGGAATGCTACACACGAAACTATTACGAGGGGCTGCGGAACGGGTCGCTGCGCTCCGCCGAAGTCGTCGCTCCCCTAGTCCTTGATTTGCTCCCGGTCCGCAGCGTCGTGGACGTCGGTTGCGGTGTGGGGGCTTGGCTGGCCGCCTTTCAAAAGCTCGGCGTCGACGACATATGGGGCGTTGACGGCGAATATGTTGACGCGAACATGTTGCAAATTCCCCGGCCCCGATTCCAGGCGGCGGATCTGTCCAAATCTTTTGTCCTCGACCGCAGCTTCGATCTAGCGATGTCGCTGGAAGTGGCGGAGCACCTGCCGTCGGATTGCGCCGCGCAGTTTGTCGCGACGCTTACCCGTTTGGCGCCTGTCGTCTTGTTTTCTGCTGCTATTCCATTCCAGGGCGGAAACCACCACGTTAACGAACAATGGCCGGACTATTGGGCCGCGCTCTTCAAAGCGCGCGATTACCTCACGATAGACTGCCTTCGCAAACGAGTCTGGGAGAACGAGGCCGTCGAATGGTGGTACGCGCAGAATACCTTGCTATTCGTCCGTGCGGACGCATTAGCGCGCCATTCAAGTCTGCAAGCCGAGCTGGCACGCACCGATCCCGCCCAGCTCCGCTTAGTGCATCCCAGGCAGTTTCTTTACTCAGAGGCGCTGCACAGATATGAGCTTACTGGCGCGCAACACCCGGGACTAAGGTCGGCCTCCCGAACGCTCCTAACGAGTTTGAAGGGCGCCGTTCGCAGAAGGCTCCGCTCGCCGCGATCGGTGGCTGATGCTGCAAGCCATCAGCCAAAAGCCTGAGCAACCATGGCCGCTAATCTCGTCTCCGTCATAATGACCGTTTACAATGGCGAGCAATACCTCGCCGAGGCCGCCGATAGCATCCTCCGGCAAAGCTTCGCGGATTTCGAGTTCATTATCATTGACGACGGTTCCACCGACAGCACTCCCCAGATTCTTGCCGATTACGCTAAGCGTGACCCACGCGTCCGCGCCATCTCACACCCAAACATGGGACGACCTGAGTCCCTCAATCGCGGCATTGAGCACTCAACCGCACCCTTAATCGCCCGGATGGATGCTGACGACATCGCCTTTCCTCATCGCCTCGAGCAGCAAGTGCAGTTCTTGAACGCGCACTCGGAAATCGGCCTTTTGGGCGGAGCGGTTGATATCGTGACTCCGGACGGCCGTAGGATCAGTACGTATCAGCCTCCTACGGGCGATGCTGCCCTCAGGGCCGCGTTACGATTCTACAACCCGTTCCGCCACCCCACCTTGATCATGCGCCGGGAAACCTTATTGGCCACGGGCGGCTATCGAACGGCGTTGGCAGACGCGGACGACTACGATTTGATTCTGCGCATGGCTGAGCGCACACAGTTGGCCAACGTTCATCAGCCAATTCTTTCCTATCGAGTTCATCCGAGCCAGGCGTCGGTTTTTAACATAGCCCATCAAATGCTGTGCGGCGCGGCGGCTCGCGCGGCAGCGTCGTTTAGAGAACGGAATCTCCCCGATCCGCTCCTGAGCGTTGAGGAAATCACTCCCGAAATCGTGCGCCAACTCGGCGTATGCGACGAGGAAATTCGCCGAGATACGGCCGCGGCGTACGTTAATTGGATCGGATTGCTTGCCGAGCCTTATCCCGATTCGGCCCTCAAGCTCGTCGAAGATCTTTTGCGCTTTGCGATTCGGGCGCCGTCGAACGATCCGCTGTGGCTGCAGGCCTGTTTAGAGCTGCGGGCATTCATGTACGGCAACGACGATTCGCGAAAGCTTTGGCTTCGGCGGGCCGTAGCGCTCTCGTGCAGCCCTTTGAAGTTGGCCGGCACCTCAAGCGGGCGATCGCTGGCCGCGTCAGCGCGTCAGCCCGAAATTGACTACGCCATTGAAAGTCGCGCTTCTGGATACGTTCGACTACGCGGGCGGAGGTGCCTCTCGCGCCGCGTACCGCCTGCACGGTGGACTTCGCGGCATTGGTGTGGATTCCAAAATGTTCGTCTGCTATAAGGCGCGAAACGATGCGGAAGTGTATGCTTACGCGCCGAATCGAACGCTGCCCGCTCGGCTCGCTCGTCGTCTGCGCCAAGTCCGCTGGAACCGGCAGGTTCAACGCTATGCAAAATCGGTTCCCATACGACATTCATTCTATCTGGATGACCGGTCGGTTTATCTTTCTCATCCATTCCAGCAGATTCCGGATGCCGATATAATTCACCTTCATTGGACGACTGGATTCCTGGACTTGGGATCCTTCGCGCGCTGGCTGCCCAATACGAAGCGTCTCGTCTGGACAATTCACGATATGGCGCCTTTAACCGGCGGGTGTTGCTATGACCTGGGTTGTGGGAAGTTCACAGAGGAATGTGGAGCGTGCCCTCAATTGGGTTCGAGGAAGGAATCCGATCTAGCTCGAGCGGCGTGGCAACGAAAGCAGCGATACTACGCGCTGCTCGATTCCCGCTCGCGTCTGTTTCGTGGCGCCCAGTCGCTGGATGGCTGCGCAGATTCAGCGCAGCTCATTACTCTCGCGCTTTAACTGGTCGGTAATCCCCAACGGCCTCGACTTGGACATTTTCCAGCCTAGCGATCGGCGCACCGCCCGCGAAGTCCTGGGAATACCGTTGAACGCGCGAGTGGCTCTCTTTGCTGCGTTCAACATGAATGAGTTTCGCAAAGCTTCCCACCTGATGATGGAAGCACTGAACGCAATGCCTCCCGCTACGGACGTCTTTCTGCTTTCCGTGGGGCGCGGAGGAACTTCCGGGACCGATAGACTCCCCCATCTTCATCTCGATAGCGTCGCAAACGATCGCATCCTCTCATTTATTTACAGCGCGGCGGACGTTTTTGTATGTCCGTCTCTAGCTGATAATCTGCCCAATACGATCATGGAGGCAATCGCTTGCGGCACTCCCGTAGTGGCCTTTGCTGCCGGCGGCATTCCGGAACTGGTCAGGCCCGGAACTACCGGACTCCTGGCCGAAACTGGAAACGCAAATGAGCTGCGCGACGCTGTATTGCAAATGTTGGAAAATCAGGCTAAACGTTCCGAGATATCGGCCAATTGCCGTCGTATTGCCGTTGAGGAATACGGAGTGGCCCTGCAAGCGCGGCGGCACCAGCAGCTCTATGGGGATATGCTTACGGGAAAATCGCAACCCAAGTCCTCCTCGGCCGAACGCTTGTCCATAGCGGGTCTTGAAAATTGACTCGGTCGCCTCGAAAGGTTTCAGCCGTCCGAGTTGAGGATCACGCACAACTCGCCGAAGGTTTTCGTCTCGCGCTGCGGCAGCTTCCCGGCCTGCTTCCGGACACTCTTCCACGCCAAGTCGTCATCAAGCCGAACCTCTGCGACATCAGTCCCTGGGAAACGGGCGTAACCACCGACCCCCGATGGGTTGGCGTTGTTGCCGCCGAACTTCGCGCCATCCGGCCCGACGTCAAAATCCGCGTCGTGGAATCTGATGCGATTAGCGCATACAAAACCTATCGCTCCTGCGAGGAAACCTTCGATCGCCTCGGATTTGCTGCCGCCGCGCACGAGGCGCGCGTCGAACTCGTCAATCTCTCCCGCGGTGACGCAATCGAAATCCGCCTGGATGGCATTCCCCAAGCCGGTGCGCATTCCCCAGCTCCTGCTCGAGGAAATGTATTTCATCTCGATCGCCAATTTGAAACTTCACGGCTACACGCGCATGACGGGCATCCTTAAGAACTCCATGGGCTTTTCACCGACGCCGAAATCTCGTCGCTCCATCCCTATCTCTCCATCCTCATCAGCCGCCTGCATAAACTCTGCTCCGCCGGATCTCTGCATCATTGACGGCACGCGTTGGCCTGGAAGGCAGCGGTCCGATCATCGGCAGGCCAGTTCGCATGGATACTCTTCTGGTCGGGAATGACGCGCTTTCGGTGGACGAAGCCTCGTGCCGCCTCATGGGAATCCCGCTCAAACAAGTCGCGCACCTACGCCAAACCGCCAAGGACTTGAAAAGACGTCTCGGCAAGTGCGAAATCGTCGGCGATCTTCGCCCGCGTACATTTGTCTTCGACGGCCTGCGCATACATCCGGCGATTCAGGCGAAATTCGCGAATCGCCGCATGCACCAGCGCATGGAATCTCTCTCGAATCGCTGGATTGATCGCGCCTACCGCTTTCGCGATGACCCGCTCACTTTCGCCAAGGAAGCCATTCCCAAACTTCTCCGAGGCCGCCGTGGGCGATAGGCTCAAGCTCGGAGTCGTGGGCGCAGGCGTCGTCCTCGAGCGCTATCACATTCCCGCAATCAACGCGGTTCCGGAAGTCGTGCGCGCAATCGTCATTGATGCGGACGCCGAACGCGCACGCCGCGTCGCCGAGCGTTACAACTTTCCGCACTGCAGCACGGATCTCGCCGAACTCGTTCGCCACGCCGATCTCGCGATTGTCCTCGTTCCCAACGGGCTCCACGCTTCTGTTTCCTCTGAGTTTCTCGCGCAAGGAATCCACGTGCTCTGCGAAAAGCCCATGGCCCGCAATGTGGACGAGTGCCTCGCCATGATCGAAGCCGCCCGCCGCGGAAACGCGCAGCTCTGCATCGGCCACAATCGCAGGTTCCAGCAGCACATGAAACTCGCGAAGCAGCTACTGAGCAAAGGACTCATCGGCGAGATCGTGGGCGTCCAGGCCGAAGAAGGCAGCACCAGCGACTGGCCGCGCTCGCCCGCATACTTCGATCCCGTGCACTTTCCGGCGGCGGCGCGCTGATGGATGTCGGCATCCACTCGATTGACCTGATCCGCTGGTTCGCCGGCGAATTCGACCAGCTCGAATATCATGGAAACGGCAGCTCAACGACCGTCGAAAGCGATGCCCAGCTCGATTTCTCGCTCGCAAACGGCGCGAAAGGCAGAGTAGTCGCCAGTCGCACGCGCAACCTTGCGCAGAAACTCACTCTCACCGGCACCGAAGGCTTTCTCGAAGTTGGCTTGTGGTACCCGGGCCTGAGCATCCGCTGCGCGAAAGGGAAAGCGTTCCAGAATCATTATCGGCTGGAGGCCGCCGTGCCGCGCCGGCCTCCGCTCGATGGCTCCTTCGTGGATCAGCTGCGCAATCTAGTAGCAGCCATCCGCCACGAGCAAGAAGTGCTTGTAAATGGTCACGAAGGCATGGCCGCCGTCGAAGTCGTTCGCCGCGCCTACACCGGCCAAGCCGCCGAGCCCCTGCTGCGCAATGCAAAGCCCTGATCGTGGCAAGCTCGATCGCCACCGCGACCCAGCGCCGTAAGCGCAGAATAAGTTGACCGGCCCGGAACGGCGGGGAAAATGGCGCAAAAGCGCTCCAGCGAGCAGGTGCGCCACAAGCAATGGCGAAATACCATCAGCCGAGGCGGTATCTTAATCGCGATGTTTCCTCCCCAGCACCATTTCACCGCCAGCTGCAGTTCTACGTTTCGCTCCGTGTGCGCCTTGAGTGGTAATCTCTAATGCATCGCCCGCAAGGGCTCGCGGTCCGAGAGGCCTGTGTGCAGCCCGCTGTCACGGTTCTAGTAGACACGTACAACCACGAGCGCTTCATCGAAGAAGCACTGGTCAGCGTCGTCGAACAGGACTTCCCACGCGACGACATGGAAGTGTTGGTCGTGGATGACGGTTCCACCGACCGCACCCCTGAAATCGTCCGCAAATTCGAGCCTCGTGTCCGCCTCATCCGCAAAGAGAATGGCGGCCAGGCTTCCGCGTTCAATGCCGGCATCCCGCAAGCCCAAGGCAAAATCGTCGCATTCCTCGACGGCGACGACTGGTGGGCGCCCAATAAATTAAGCCATGTGATGCGAGCCATGAACTCCGATCCGGCCGTCGGCATTGTGGGCCACGGAATTGTCATCATTTCCTTGGGCGGACAGCGACAATCCGAGACTCTCCGCGCAGGCTTCCGCTTTCAGGCCAATACCGTCGAAGGGGTGTATCTTTTTCGGCGCCGTGGCAGTTTTATGGGAACCAGCCGGATGGCTATTCGCGCCGATCTCCTTCGCCGCATCGGTCCGGTGCCTGAATCTTTGCTCGTCCAGGCGGATGAGTACCTCTTTACGCTCGCTTCAGTGTTGTCTAGCGCCCAGATCCTTCCGGAAACGCTCACTTACTATCGTCTCCACGATTCCAATGGATTTCTTCTGTCGGTACATAATCCACAACTGCTGCGGCGCAAACAAAAAGTGCTCGCCGCGCTCAGCGATGCGCTCCGCCGCGAACTCGACGCGCTGCACACTTCTCCAGAAGTCACGGCGCTCATCGTCGAATTCATCGGGGCGCAAGCCGATCAACTTCGCCTTATCCTCGACGGCGGATGGCCCTGGGAGACCGTGAAAACCGAGCGCAAAATCTACAGAGTGTCGCACTCCGGAAGCACCCTTGATGCATCGCATTTTTAAGGTTTTGACGCTGTTGCCCGCGTGCGCCGTCCCGCCCAGACTCTATTACGCCGCTCAGCAAAAACTGGCGAAGAGCGATCTTTACCTGCGCGCCCGCAAGCGCTGGCTTCCCATTCCCGTGATGCCTCATATAAGCTCCAATAGCTCTGAGGCCCCATTTCAGGTAACGAATAAATGAGTCTGGCGACCGAGTACAATCGACTGGCATCAGCGAGTCTCGACGCAGGCCCGGCGCCACGCCGACGAAGATTCCCGAGCTTCCGTGGTATCGCCATTGGATATCCGAATATCTTGTACCTGACCAGCTCCGAGAAAAGTTAAGCTCTCATTCACGTGTGCTTGTAGTCGCCATGCGGTCCGCGGCGGTATCGCGAATTCGGATGGCCGCGATGGGCGCGGTCACCTTTGGTCACTTGACTTTTCCGCAACTGCTCTTCAAATTGCGCGAGGGAATGTCCGAGCCCACGCAGCGAGACCTCGATTATTCAGTCAAAATGGCGGCCCGGTTGCTCAAGCCGATGCGCAGTTAATTTGCCCTACGCGGACGAGTCGTTCGATGTGGTCGTGCTCCTGCGAAACGATCGAACATTTGCCGCATGCCGGGCGCGGCGCTCAAAGAAATCCCGGCGCGCTCTGCCGGGTCGGGTCTGCTCTTTCGCCTTGATACCGACTCTCCAATTATTTCAACGCCATGGGTCTATACTATTTCTATGCGCGCCTGCGTGAGCGGCCCGATTATCCTTGACGACTACGCCCACTGGATCGGATCGCCCACGGCTTGCGACGATATTTCCCTCGGGGTCCGCGTCCATGCTCAAGCAGGCCGCATGGTCGATCATGTGCGCGGATGGGACGATCCATCAATTCCCCATCTGGCCAGGCCACAATCCGGTGGCCGTCCCGTCACTGGAATTCGAACCGTAGCGTCCGGCGCATCCTGAGCCCTCTGGCGTTTCACTATTTCGTCATGGCCAGGAAGAACAGGGCACATTAGGTGAAGATTTTGATCGCGATAGGCGTTTTGCGGCAGCAGGAAGCAGGAGCGGCGGGTGTCGTTTTCAATCATGCTCGCGAGCTCGAACGGCGCGGCCACAGCGTCGATTGCTGGTTCCTTGATGACGTCCTGCCCGGCGCCACCGGCGCCGGAAGATTTGACGCGCTCAAATTTGCCCATCGTGTCGCGAATAAAATTCTTCAGGACACGCGAAAGTACGACGTCGTCAACCTCCACGCTCCCTGGGGTTGTGTCTATGGCCTCCGCCGCAAATTTTTTCGTCCACCGGGAGCGCCGCCCTATGTCTTCACCATGCAAGGATCCGAAGAGCGCTCCGTCTACATGATGTCCCGCGAACAGCGCCTGGGCCGCGCGCAAGGTTTTGCCTGGAAGAATCGCGCGTGGCATCGCGCTTATCATCAGAGGATGTATGATTATTCGATTCGCACCGCGGATTATGGCGCTGTGGCGAACCGTGAGGCGTGGGCCATGGCTCAAATCGCGCATGGCCGCGACCCCGGACGTGTTTGGTATGTGCCCAACGGCACGGAGGAACGTTTTTTCGTTCCGCGAGACTATGCCAGGCCTGAATCGCCCCGTTTGCTATTCGTTGGCAGCTGGATCGATCGTAAGGGCATCCGTTACCTCGCGGAGTCGTTCGGATTGCTCGCCCGCGAGTTGCCGGAAATTTGTCTTTCGATCGCCGGCTGTACAGCCGCGGAAGAAGTCGTCAAGAGTAGTTTTCCCGCCGAAATCCGGGAACGTGTGCGGGTGCTCCCTTTCGTGAAACGTGCCGAGATGCCCGCTCTTTACGCTGCCCACGATATTTTTGTATTTCCGTCGCTGGTAGAAGGTATGCCACTCACGCTCCTGGAAGCCATGGCGACGGGCATGGCCGTGGTAACGAGCGAAGCTCCGGGCATGGTGGAGCTGATCGAAGACGAGTTCAACGGACTGCTGGTTCAGCCGGCCGACGCTCACGGCCTCGCTGCCGCCATCGCGCGGCTTTGCCGCTCGCCGGAACTGCGTCGGCAGTTCGGCCAGGAGGCGCAGCGGACCGCTCGGCGCTACACCTGGGAGTCAGTCACACGAAAACTGGATATGGTTCTGACGTTCGCCGCCAAGAGTGGAGAACGCCAGTGAACGCGGTCGAGTTTTGACAGCCGAATCGAAGCTTTTGGACATCACTTTGTTTTCCCACATCCCATCGCAAATCCCCTGACGCCGATAAACGCTCCCTGCTGGCGGCGCAGGCCTGCGCTCGCGGGAGCGCCGATGGCTATGTGGATCTGGAGATCGGCTCGCATCTCGGCGGTAGCATCCAGACTCATCTCCAGGACCCCCGTTGCAAAAAGATTTATTCGATCGATAAACGTCCGGCGCTCCAACCCGATGACCGCGGGCCCACTTTTGAATTTCCTGATAACTCCACCGCGCGCATGATTCGTCTGTTGACGGCGATCGATCCACAAGGCGTCTCTAAGATCGAGTGCTTCGACCAGGACGCCAGTTCCATTCCACCCTCGCGCATACTCCTGCCTCCTGATTTGTGCTTCATCGACGGCGAACACACTGCGTCTGCGGTTTTTGCGGATTTTGACTTCTGCGTGAGCGTCTGCGCGCGCGGCGCCACCATCGTTTTTCATGACGCTCCAATTGTTTTCAGAGGGCTCCGGTCGGTAGTCTCCAGTCTGAAAAAGCGGAGAAGAGAGTTCTCATCGCACGCGCTTTCCGATGCAGTCTATGTCATCTGCCTCGATGCCAGCACGGTTCGGACGGGCCTCACCAGGTTCGCCGCACAAGGCAGAAAAGACGACCTCTGGTCGCCCAGGAACGACTTGCGGCTTTTGAAATGGCGCGCTTTCACCATGAAAGAGCGCGCTTCGAATCTCGCGACAAAACTGTTGGGACGGTCGTAAGGCTTCTTGCATCCAACGCGACAAATCGAAGCGCGCCGGGGTCGTCGGGGAAACGAATGTTAACCTTGGGAATTAATTACTCGCAGATGCATGATTCCTCCGCGTGCATCGCGCGCGATGGCGAAGTGCTTTTCGCTGTCGCCGAAGAGCGCCTCAGTCGCGTCAAGCACGACGCGCGTTTCCCCACGCTTTCGATTCGCGCCTGCCTCGATTTTGCTGGCGTGCGCGCGGAACAAGTGGACTTCCTCTGTCAGGGTTGGTCGCGGCCGCGCGCTGGATTTCTTCACGATCTCAATTGCTTTGTGACCCACAAGCAGCCGGTAGATTCTCGCGCGCTGCTCAATTCCACGCGCCATTTCGCCAGCATGTGGCACCAGCGTGGCGGCGAAAATCGTTTCCGCCAGATGTTTCCCGGCGCGAAGACGCGCTTTCGTTTCGTGGACCATCATCTCGCCCACGCCATCAGCGCATATGCTTTTTCCGGTTTTGACGATTCCGCAGTCCTCGTCCTCGACGGACGCGGCGCCTGGGAAGCCACCTCGCTCTGGCGTGGCCGCGATGGTCGCCTCGAACATATCTGGACGATCCCGTGGCCCAATTCGCTCGGCCTTTTCTACGCGCAATTCACGCACTATCTCGGCTTCACTCCGTATAGCGACGAATGGAAAGTCATGGGCCTCGCGCCTTACGGCGAGCCGGGAATCGGCCTTCGCGATTTCATCATCCCGGATGACAATCCTTATCGCGTTGATACGCACCGCCTGCTCGGCAAGGATTCTGCGCCGATTGCCGGAATCGAATCCCGACTCGGCCCCGGCCGCATTCCCGAATCCGATATTGACGCGCGCCACAAAAACATGGCCTTCGCCGTGCAAGATATGTGCGAGCAGGCGATGATGACCCTCGCGCGCGCGGCCGTCGCCCAGACCGGTTGCCGCAATCTCTGTCTCGCCGGCGGCGTCGCCCTCAATTCGAAAGCCAACGGCAAAATTCTCTCGTCGGGCGTAGTGGATCGCATGTTCGTCCAGCCCGCCGCCAGTGACGATGGCGTTTGCCTCGGCGCGGCTCTAGCTCCCATGCTCGATGACAACGGCAAATTCCCCTCGCGCAAAATGCGCCACGCCCATCTCGGCAGCGAATCTTCCGACGCCGAAATCGCCAAAGCTCTCGAAACCTACAAAATTCGCGCCACGCGTGTCGCCGATCCCGCCTCCGCAGCCGCCGAAATGCTCGCCAACGGAAAAATTCTTGGCTGGTTTCAGGGCCGCATGGAATTCGGTCCCCGCGCCCTCGGCAGCCGCTCGATTCTCGCCGACCCGCGCGATCCGGAGATGAATGCCAAGGTCAACAACGCCGTGAAATTCCGCGAGTGGTGGCGCCCTTTCGCACCTTCGATGCTTTCGGAGGTTGCCTCCGAATATCTCGAATCCGCCACCGATTCGCCCTTCATGGTCCTCACTGCCCAAGTGCGCCCAGAAAAACGCAGCGTGATTCCCTCCGTCACTCACGTCGATGGCAGCGCCCGCCCGCAAACCGTCGAGCGCGACGTCAGCCCGCTCTACTGGCGCCTCATCTACGAATTCGGCCAGCGCACCGGCGTCCCGGTCGTCATGAACACTTCCTTCAACCTGCGCGGGGAGCCCATCGTCTGTTCTCCCACGGACGCGATTCGCACTTTCTTCAGCTCTGGAATGGACGCGCTCGTGATCGGCAATTTCGTGGTGGAAAAATAAAATGCCTCGCGCGCGCCAATGGATAGGCGAATTTCTCCTGCATGCGCCGCAGCCCCTCCGCTCCCTTCGCAATCTTCCAGTGCTCGGTGGGTGGATTCATCGCGTCAGCCATCGCATGCTGCCGCTCGAAGAAAAAGTCTGGGCGCGCATCGAATCCGGTCCTGCGCAAGGCCTCTGGCTCGAACTCAATCCTCGCACCGGGCAAAATTACCTGCGTGGCGAAGCGGAACTGACCGTGCAAAAAGCCCTCGCCGAGCGCCTCAGCCCCGGAATGGTTTTCTACGATCTCGGCGCGAATATCGGCCTCTTCACGCTCCTCGCCGCGCGCCTCGTCGGCGATTCCGGCAAAGTCTTCAGCTTCGAGCCCGATCCCGAAAACGCCGCGCGCCTTCGTCGCAATATCCAGCGCAACGGCTTCACCAACGTCACCGTCGTCGAAAAAGGGATCTGGTCCGCAACCACAAAACTGAATTTCGTCAAATCCGGCGCGGATTCGCCCGACCACGGCATCGGCAAATTCGTCGCAACCGAAAATGACGCGAGCGGCGCACCCATGGAATGTGTTTCACTCGACGATTTCACCCGGAGCGCTTCCGTTTCCCCGCCCGATGCGCTCAAGTGCGACGTCGAAGGCGCCGAAGTCGAAGCCATCCGCGGCGCCGCGCAGCTTTTCCAGTCGCGCCATCCCTGGATCGTCTGCGAAATGCATTCGGACGCGAATCGCCACGCCGCAACAGAATCGCTCGCCAGTTATGGCTATACCGTTGCCGCGCTCGACGGCGATCACGTGCTGGCCACGGCGTCCGCGAAAATCGGTACGAGCGCACCGGCGGCCACGTCTCGGCAATGAAATCAAGCGAAAGGACCCAGAAATGAAAACGATCCCCGAGTGGCCCGAAGCTCAGCGCTTGGAGAAAAATCTTTGGGACGGCGTCGTGCTCGACGAGCACTACACCCTGACGGTTCTCACCGCCAACGCCGCCAAGGCCGTGAAACTCAGAAATTGTGTCTCCCGCATGCCTCAAACCGCCCTGGAAGTCGGCATCGGCCCTTTCGGCCTCGGCCTCATCGCATTTCTCCCCGAAATTTCTCGCCGCTACGGCATTGACCCGCTGCCCCTCGTGTCCCTCGACCTCCCCGCCGACTCCCCCAAAAAGTCCAGCGCCGAACTTCGCCGCTATATGGCCCAGCTGCGCGCCCCGGTCGGCTATATCCGAAGCTTCGGCGAAGATATGCCCCTGGCGAGCGACAGCATGGATCTGATCCTTTGCTGCAATGCCCTCGACCACGCTTCCGATCCGCTCGCTGTTCTGCGTGAAATCCGTCGCGTCCTGAAGCCGGGCGGCTTATTTTTCTTCGAAGTGGACACGCTTTCGATCCTCGGCCTTGCCAAATGGCATTCCTTCACCAAGTACAAACACAAAGACGAAATTCTCGTGAAGGCGCATCCTTACCGCATGTACGAATCGGACGTCGCCGGCAAACTCGCCTCTTGCGGCTTTCAGATTCGCAAAGTTTACGGCCACACATTCACCAGCAATTTGATCGGCCACGCGCGGGACTCCACGTTTCTGGGAACCAAGTGAATTCAGTTCTCGCACTCTTGGGCCGGCCAGACACTCCCACCGACGGCGTCGCCGATCATTGTGCATTCCTCGGCCGTGCGCTCACGCGTCGCGGCGTGGAATTCACAGTTGTGCGCGCTCCCGCCGCGGAAGAATCGTGGCTGCGCTCCCTGGGTCAGCTTTGGCGCATGACCGCCGCGTGGCGCGATAAATGGGTCCTGCTGCAATACACCGCGCTCGGCTGGTCGCGCCGCGGATTTCCTTTCGCCGCCGTCGCTGCAATTCTGCTGCTCCGCTCGCGCGGAATTCGCTGTGGCGTCGTCTTCCATGAACCCTTCCGCCAGGGCGGCGATCGCAATCTCGCGTGGATAGATGCCCTTCGTGGGGCTTGCCAGGATTGGACGATTCGAGCTCTGCATCGCTTCGCCCGCATCAGCATCGTCACCTTGCCGCTGAATAAAATTCCGTGGCTTGCGCCGGGAGATCCGAAGGCCGTCGTAATCCCCATCGCTGCAAATATTCCCGAAGCCCCATCGCTCGCGGGTTTCGCGCCGCCTGCTGGCAATAACAAAAACCGCAAGACCGTCGCAGTATTCTGTTTCACCCCCGGCCCCAACTCAGCGATGGAGGTCGCCGACACGGTGCAGGCCGTCCGCGCCGCGCGCTGCGCCGGCATCGCGGTGCGCCTCACCGCCTTCGGGCGCAGCACCACCGAAATGCGCGGCGAAATCGAACGCGGCCTCGCCGGAAGCGGTGCCGAAACCGAAATCCTGGGAATGATTCCAGCGGACGAAATCCTCGCCCATCTCTCCGCAGCCGACGTTCAACTCTTCGTCTGCGGCTCCGTATCGCAGCGCCGCAGCACCGCACTCGCCGGCATCGCCTGTGGCCTGCCCATCGTCGGCTATGAGGGCCTCGCGGAGGGAACTCCGATTGCCGAAGCGGGCCTCTACCTTGTCCCATACCGCGATTCCGCCGCCTTAAGCGCGGCTCTCACAAAAGTTTTGCAAGACGATGAATTAGCCGCGCAACTCCGCCAAAAAAGCCGCGCCGCGCACGAAAAATATTTCTCCTGGGACGCCGTCGCAGCCCACTACTTGCAAGCGTTGCGGATCGACGTTCCCGCCGCCAGCCGCGTGACAGCCGTTTCCCGTGAAACCTAGAATGACACCCGCCACCAACAAGCTGAAGCTTCTGATCTATGCCGAATATTTTCTGCCGGTGGTCGGCGGCGTGCAAACCTCGGTCGCGCTTCTCGCTCGCGGCCTGGCCGAACGCGCGCCGGCAGTTGCCGCCGACGGCCAGCCAATCGAAGTAACGCTCGTCACCCGCACCGCCGCAAACGGTATGGACGACTCCGCGTTGCCTTATCGAATTGTTCGCCGTCCCAGTCTCCCGGAATTGACGCGCCTGATTCGCGCCGCGGATGTAATTCACATCGCCGGCCCCTGCTTCATGCCGATCCTGCTCGTCTGGCTTCTCGGAAAACCGGCCGCCATCGAGCATCACGGTTATCAAGCCTCATGCCCTAATGGTTTATTATTCATGGACCAGACTCATTCGCTGTGCCCCGGCCACTTCATGGCCGGCCGTTACGACAAGTGCCTCGCCTGCAATTCGGCCACCATGGGATGGTTTGGTACCCTGCGCCAACTGCTCATGACTTTTCCGCGCCGCTGGTTATGCAAGAGAATTCCCGTCAACGTCACGATCAGCGATCACGTCGCCGGCCGTCTCCGATTGCCGCGCAGCAAAACCATCTACTACGGCATAGAAATTCTGGAGCCTCGCCAGCCGCAACCATCGAGAGCGGCCACGCAAATTCTCCGCATCGCCTACGTCGGCAGGTTCGTGGTCGAGAAGGGAGTGCCTGTCCTGCTGCGCGCCGCGCAACTTCTCGCAAACACCGCCCGCAATTTCGAACTTACCCTCATCGGCGACGGCCCAGAACGCAGCAACCTGGAAGCTCTCACCTCCGACCTCGGATTAACCGGCCGCGTGACCTTTGCGGGCGAACTCAGCAGGCAGCAGGTTGACGAACTACTCCGCACCACCGACGTTCTCGTCATGCCTTCCCTCTGCGAAGAAACCGCCGGCCTGGCCGCCATGGAGCAGATGATGACCGGCGGCGTTGTCGTCGCTTCCGAAATCGGCGGCCTCGCCGAAGTCGTCAACGGTGTCGGCCTCAAATTCTCACCCGGAAACCCCGAAGAGCTTTGCTCGCGACTCTTAAGCATTGCCAACAAGCCCGGTGATCTCGTGCAACTCGGCTCTATGGCACGCGCTCGCGCGCTAAAGCAATTTACAGTGCAGCGCTTCATTGCGGAACACGCCTCCCTCTACCAAACGCTCCTCGACCAAAATCCATGATGCGCCCCCCGCGCGCCGTATCGTCTTCCAATCTCACCCTGATGTCGTTACCACCCCACCGCCATAATTTGCGTTTGTGCCAACCCACCGAGCGTAGCAAACTTGATAATCCCGGGCGACCGCCATCTCGCCTTACCCTGTGCTGTTCTGAGATACAATTCAGGCTTCGCCGTAAGCTGAATCTGGCAACGACTCCATTGGCAGTACTAGAGGCCGCAACCTGATCAACGCCCGCATCCCCGCAATGAGAAGCCAAGCGCTCATCGGCGCGAGCGTTCTCGTCATTGGTATTTTCGCCGCATATCAACTTGGCGGGAAAATTGCCGGCGGCGACATGAGCACCGTCGAATTCTCCGTTTTTGGATTTGCCGCCATCTGGGTCGGCCTTACCATCCTGCGGAATTGGCGCCTCGGATTTTATATGTTCCTCGTCTGGGTGCTGTGCGAGGACTTGGTCCGCAAATATCTCGGCAACAACATGGCCATCTACTTCGGCAAAGACGTTTTGGTAGCCCTCGTATATATTTCCCTGTACGTCGAAGTGCGCAAAGGCCGCGTCAAACTGTTTCGTCCGCCATTTTTGTTGTTTCTCTATTTTTTCCTTTTCTTGGGCGCGCTCGAGATTTTCAACGCAAATTCGCCTGCGGTCCTCTACGGGCTGATGGGTTTCAAGCTCTATTTTTATTACATCCCGCTCATGTTCGTGGGATACGCGTTGATCCGCAATGATGAAGACCTGCGCAAATTCCTCGTCATCAACCTGGGATTGGCCGGCGTAATCGGCGTGATCGGCATCATTCAGGCCATGGTCGGCCATTCCTTTATGAATCCCGCGCATCTCGCTCCCGAACTGCAGGATCTTGGCGAGCTGGACCGCTTTACGCCGCTCACCAACCAGTTGGTTTCTATTCCATCCTCCATTTTTGTCAGTGCGGGCCGTTACAGCCTTTATCTCGTTCTGGCTTTTATACTGGCCGTTGGCAGCGCTGGATATTTGCTCCTTCACACCACCAAAAACCGCAAGCTTGTTTTCTTGATTCTCGGGATTACTGTCGTAGCCACCATGTTCTGCGGCTCACGCGGGGCAGTGATGTATGTCATGGCCAGCTCGCTGGGACTCACCGCCGTCTTTCTCTGGGGTGCGCCGTGGCGTTGGCAGCAGGCCCATCGCATGCTCAAAGCGATCCGCCGCGTCTTCATCGTTAGCGCCCTGGGCCTCACCGCGATTCTCTTGATCTTTCCCGAAGAGGCCGCCCCGCGCATCGCTTTTTATATGGAGACGCTCAACCCCGAAAGCTCGGCGTTCGAAGTCGGCAGCCGCACCTGGGATTACCCGATGGGCGGCCTCATTAGCGCACTCGAGCAGCCTCACTGGCTCGCGGGCAATGGCATTGGCACAGCTTCACTGGGCGGCCAGTACGTGGCAAAAATCCTCCATCAACCTCCCATTCAAGTCTGGGTCGAAGAAGGTTACGGACAAATGATCCTGGAGATGGGTTTTGCGGCCCCGCTTCTCTGGATGCTCTGGACTGCCGCGTTGCTCGTCTACGGTTGGCGCGTCGTTCGCCGCCTGCGCTCCACGCGGTTTTTCCCGATCGGCTTCGCCATTTTGTGGTACGCGTTCCTATTGCTCTACCCCTTCACCTACGGCGGCCTCGCGCCTTACCAAAATTTCGTGGACAACGCTTACCTTTGGCTCACTGTCGGAATTCTGTTCAAGTTGCCCGCCCTCTACGCGGCAAATCCAAGTGGCGCGCCGCCGCCTGCGGTCGTTCCTGTGCCGCCCGGCTGGGACCGTCCCCAGTCGTCCAGAGCCTGATGTATTTCCAGTTGGCAAGCGGCTCGTCATGAACAGTGCCGCGCGCAAACCTCGCCTCGCGGTCGTTTCCCCTGCACTCGATAAGCGCCACGGAACCGAGCGTCTCGTCGTCGAATGGATTTCGCGCCTCGCCTCGGCGTTCGAAATTCACATTTATAGCCAGGCTGTCGCGGACGTGGATCTCACCCTCGCCACCTGGCACCGCATCCCGGAAATTCCCGGCCCGCACATCCTCAATTATCTTTGGTGGTTCGCAGCCAATCGCTTCTGGCGCGCCTGGGACTCGCACTTCCGCGGCTTGCGCCACGATCTGGTCTATAGTCCCGGTATCAATTGCCTCGATGCCGAAGTGATGTCCGTCCACATCGTCTTCGCCCAATACGTTCAAGGCATTCAAGCCGACCTGAGCTTATCGCGCAATCCCGTCCGCGCCTGGCCGCGCAGACTTCATCGCCGGCTGTATTACAGCCTCATCATGGCGCTCGAGCGCCGCCTCTACGCGTCCTCCGGCGTTCCGTTGTTTTTGATAGCGAAGAGAACGGCAGCCGAGCTCGAACGGTTTTATGGCCGCACCGCAAAGCTCTCGGTCATTTACGTGGGCATCGATCACGAAACCTTCAATCCGCAACGCCGCCGCGCCCTGCGCGAAGAAGCGCGCCGTCAAATCGGGCTTTCCTCCGATCGCTTCGCGCTCATCCTCGTGGGAAATGATTGGCACAACAAGGGAGTGACGGTCCTGGTGCAGGCCCTATCGCAATTGCGCGATCGCCCCATTGATTTGCTGCTCGTCAGCCGCGAAGATCCCGCTCCGCACTTTTCCACCATTCGCGATGCCGGTCTCGATGGCCGCGTTCATTTCTTGCCGCCGCGCCCGGATGTGGAATTTTATTACGCGGCCGCCGACGCCTACGTTGGTCCGTCGCTTGAGGATACCTTCGCGCTTCCTCCGCAGGAAGCCATGGCCTGCGGGATGCCCGTCATCGTATCCGCTGACAACGGCACCTCCGAAATCATCACCCACGCCAAAGACGGCCTCATTCTCGCCGATCCCACCGACGTAAATTCCCTGGTCACTCTGATCCTGCAGCTTTTCGACGATCCCGCGCTCTGCAATCGTCTCGGCGAACAAGCCGCGGAAACCGCGCTGCAATTCACCTGGGAGCGCAACGCGCGTGATCTCACCGCGCTCTTCCAGCAAATCCTAGGGCAAAAAGAATCTGGAGCAACTTCTGCGCTGGCTCAGCAACCCGGTCCCGGCAGGAAATGAGCCCGACTCGGTACGCATCGCGAAACTCCCCCGCCATCGTCGGCCTTTTCCCGGAATTGTTAGGCGTCGGCGGAGTTCAGGAGGCCAGCCGTCAGGCCGCTCGCGCGCTGCACAATTTTTCGCTTCGTCTGCAATGCCCCATAAATTTTCTCGGGCTTAACGACCCGCCCGGTGCGCACAATTACTCGGTCGCAGACGCTAACATCGCCGTTCGCGGTTTCGGCCGCGCAAAATGGCGATTCGTTCTCGCCGCGCTGTCCGCCGCCAGTAAAAAACCGCAGCTGGTTCTCGCCGCTCACCCAAATCTGGCCGTTCCCGCAAACTTGATGAAGCGCCTCGCGCCGCAAATGAAAGTCGTCGTTCTCGCCCACGGCATCGACGTCTGGGAGCCACTCTCCTCGAGCCGCCACGCCGCCCTCCTGGCAGCCGACTTGGTCTTGGCTCCCAGCTCCTACACCGCGCAAAAGCTCGCCGCGGTGCAATCCGTGCCCTTCGATAGAATCCGCAAACTTCCCTGGCCGTTAAACTCGGACGTCCTGAATATGGCCGCAGCTCCCACCAATCTACCGCTGCCGAAAAATTTCCCGCCAAGCCCCGTGGTCCTCACGGTCGGCCGCTGGGCTGCCTCCGAACGTTATAAAGGCGCCGACGAATTAATCCGAGCTGTAGCCCAACTTCGCCAGGCGATTCCGGCTTTGAACCTCGTCGCCGTAGGCGGTGGCGACGATCTCCCGCGCCTGAAAAAAATCGCCGTAGACCTGAACGTCACCGGCGCCGTCTACTTCCTGGAAGGCATCTCGCGCCAGGAACTCGCCGCCTGCTACGCGCGCGCGGACATCTTCGCCCTTCCGAGCACCGGCGAAGGTTTCGGCTTCGTCTTTCTCGAAGCCATGGCTTTCGGTAAACCGGTAATCGCCGCGGACGCCGGTGGCTCCACCGATCTGATCGAACACGGCGTCAACGGACTCCTCGTCCCGCCGCGCGATTCACATGCGCTCGTGCAAGCGCTCGAGCAGCTCTTGCGCGACGAATCCCTGCGCGCGACGCTCGGCCAAAACGGCGCGCAAATCATCCAGCAAAAATACAGCTTCGAAGTCTTCCAGGACGCCTTCGCCAGGATCCTCGCCGAGTGCGGCCTAAATGTCTGAAGCTAACCCCTAACCAGTGTGGATTCCGCCACCTCCGCGTAGTATTCTAGCGGCTCTTCCCCCCGGCGCGGCGGCCCAGCCTGCATACCAGTACGGGACTCGACCGTGATCGCCGGCACGCCAGACGAAATGCGTGTTCTAAAAACTGTCCAATCCTACTTCCCATTTCAAGACCGCGGCGGTCCTGTCGTCAAGGTCCGCGCCCTCGCGCACGGCCTGGTCGATCGCGGACATCAGGTCACAGTCCTCACCGCCGACCTCGGTCTCGCACGCTTCAGCGCTCTCGATACCTCCTTCCAGCCCTGCAAATGGGGCTGGCACGCGGAAGAAAATGGCGTTGAGGCTGTTTACCTTTCCACTCTTGCGAACTATCGCGCGCTCACGCTCAATCCCGATGTGTTAGGCTTTTGTGAAGCCTCGCTCAGCCGCTTCGATCTGGTTCATTTTTACGGCCTTTACGATCTTTTCGGCCCAGCAGTGAGTTATTTCTGCCGGCGCCAAGGCGTCCCGTACGTGATCGAGCCGATGGGCATGTACCGCCCGATTGACCGCAGTTTCCAATTGAAGCGCGCCTGGCACCGCCTCGTCGGCGATACATACTGGAGCCATGCCGCGCAAATTGTCGCCACCTCGGAAATGGAAGAGCAGGAATTGCTCGCGGATGGAGTCCCGGCGGAAAAGCTCGTAATGCGTTACAACGGCATTGATCGCAGCGCTGCCGCCACTCCCGCGCGGCGCGGCGCCTTTCGCGCCAAATGGGGCATCGCCCCGGACGAGCCTGTAATACTCTTCCTTGGCCGCTTGATTCCCCGCAAGGGAGCGGATATTTTGATAGCGGCTTTCGCCGAAGCCTGCCCGCAATCGGGCCGCCTGGTGATCGCCGGACCGGAAGGCGAACCCGGCTATCGCGAAGTCCTCACCAAGCGCGCCGCGGAAGCCGGTCTCGAATCGCGCATAATCTTTACGGGCCCGCTGTACGACGACGCCAAAGCCGCGGTAATGTCAGACGCCGATATTTTCGTGCTCCCTTCGCGCTACGAAAATTTCGCCAATGCCGCCGCCGAAGCGATCGCTTGCGGCATCCCGGTCATCATCACGGATGCTTGCGGCATTCGCTCGCTCGTGGACGGTCGCGCGGGCTTGGTGATCGCCCCGGAACGCGAACCATTGGCCGCAGCCATCCGCGCGCTGATTTCGGATCGTTCTCTTTATCGGAATTTGCAGCAGGGCTGTCCCGCCGTCGCTGCGCAACTGGGCTGGGACCGCTTGTCCGAACAAATGGAAGGCTATTACGCCCGCGCTCTGGTCGCTAAAAATGGCCACAACTGAGCAGCAAACATTTTACGATCAGCATCCCTTCGACTGGATTCCGGCCGACGCGTCGCAACCTATCGCTTCCGTTATGTCCCGCCCCCTCGTGGACTTTATCGAAACTCTCGACCCCGCATCTCTGGTCCTCGACGTCGGCTGCGGACCCGGCCGAGTCCTCGGCTTTCTAGCTCGCCGCGGCCTGCGCTGCTTCGGCCTCGATCGCAGCCGCGTTTCGCTCGCTCTCGCCGTCCAGCGTTACCGTCGCCCCGGCACCGTGGGCGATAATCTGCATCTCCCGTTCGCAGACGCCACCGCCGATGCGGTCATCTCCGATGGCGTTATTCACCACACCGAAAATCCTCGCGCGGCCTTCCTTGAAAATTTCCGCGTCCTCAAACCGGGCGGCCGTATGTATCTCGCCGTCTACAAGCCCTCCGGCCGCTACCCGCTGCTCTATAAATTCCCCGGCGCCTGGATTCGCGCCGGCCTGCGCCATGAGTGGTCCAAGCCTTTCGTGGTTTTGTTTTTCCGAGTACCATATTTCCTGGTGCATCTGCTTCGCTCGAAAGGCGTCCGCACTTGGGCGGGGGCGCGCAATCTCTTTTACGATTATTTCGTTACGCCGCAGGTGGCGTTCCTGCCCCGCCGGACTGTCGAAGATTGGTGCGCCACGCAAGGCGCTCGTGTCCTGCATTATCAGGAAAATCGCGGCCAGAACGTTCACTCGTTCCTCTTGCTGAAAGAGGCCGCGCGCCCGGGCGATCATCGCGGTTCCGCTTCGCTTTCCGAAGCCGCGGCGCTCGCTGAGAAACCGGAAACCGCATGAGCGACGAACACGTCCTAAAATCCGCTCAGACTATCGTGCCCAGCGATCAACCAACCGCTTCGGTGCTGCCGGACTCCTCGCGATGGCAGACCTCCGCGAATTCGCGGCCCGGAATGTCTCGCAGACTTTTCAAGGTCGCGTGGTATCTCGTAAATGCCTTGCTCATCATCGCCGTGGCCGCCTCCGTCTATTCCATCGGCTGGGAATTCTCCACGCGCCGCTACCTGAAGGGTTTCTCGGATGCAATCGTTCCAGCCACCGCTCCCGGTGATGAAAAAGTCCAAGCCATCCTCAATTGGATGGCGCACGGCCCCGCCCGCCTCCCCTACGGCCCCTCTCCCGCTACGCCCGATCGCGACCCCACCGACACTTTGAACTACGACGCGCTGCTCCAGGTCTGCGGCACCGCCACCAATGCTTTCATCAATCTCACCAGCACTGGAAATCTTTCCGTCCGCCGCTTGCTCCTGGTTGATCCAAATATGCTGACAAAGCACGTCGTCGCCGAAGTCCTCGTGGACGGCCGCTGGATCATCGTCGATCCCGCCTACCGCCTGGTCCTGCGCGATGCCCAGGGCCACACGCTCACTCGCGAGGACCTCACCGATCCGAAGACTTTCGCCGAAGCCACACAAAACATCCCGGCCTACGACCCCACCTACACGTTCGACCGCACCATTCACGTGCGCATCGGACGTATCCATTTCTTGGGTGTTCCATTGCGCAAGATCGCAGACCGCATCTATCCCGGCTGGGACGAATCCACGGTCATGACCCTTCTCGTCGAACGAGAATCCTTCGCCGCAACCGTCACCGCCATTCTCTTGGTAATTTTCCTCTGCCTCCTCCGCATCGCGCTCCGCTGGTTCGGCGAAAGGCGCCTCGGCGTCCGTCGCACGCGCTTCCGCGAACAACTGCTCCGCGCCGGCAGCGCCTTCCTGCATTCCGCAGGTTAGCGCCATGTGCGGAATCTGCGGCGCCATCGGATTTGATTCCAAAGAAACCGGCGAGACCGTCGTGCGCCGCATGCTCGCCTCGATCGTTCATCGCGGCCCCGATGAAGAGGGGATCCTCGTTGCGCCGCCGGTCGTAGCGGGCACTCGGCGGCTCAGCATTATTGATCTGCCCGGCGGCTCGCAGCCTGTCTGGAATGAGACCGGCACCCTCGCCGTCGTCTACAACGGAGAAATCTACAATTTCCGCGAGCTGCGCCAGCAGCTCGAAGCTTCCGGCCATACCTTCCGCACGCGCTCCGATACTGAAGTAGTCGTCCACGCCTACGAGCAGTGGGGCGAGGAATGTGCCGCGAAATTTCACGGCATGTTTGCCTTCGCCGTGATCGAATTACCGCAAGGACGCACCGGCCGTGCTGCCTCTGTGTTTCTTGCGCGCGATCCGCTGGGCATCAAGCCGCTCTATTACGCGCAAACCCGCGAAGCGTTCCTGTTTGCCTCCGAAGTGCGCGCTCTGCTCGCCAGCCGCTGCGTTCCACCGCAGCTCGCAGCGGAAGCCGTTCCGTCCTACCTGCTCTTCGGCTCCGTCTGCGAGCCCGCCACCATGGTGCAAGGCGTCTTCTCGCTGCCGCCCGGCCACTCGCTGAAAATCCGTGCGGATGAACCGCTTCGCTCGGCCCAGCCCAAGAGCTATTGGGATTTCGCCAAGGACTTCAGCAAGCTAGCGGACGCGAAGCACAAATCAGCCGCGGCAGATTCTGCCGCTGCCGCGTCCGCTGTGCGCTCACTTCTGGAAGACTCCGTCCGCGGTCATTTGATTGCCGACGTTCCTATCGGCGTGTTTCTCAGCAGTGGGTTGGATTCCACCGTTATCGCGGCGCTGGCGAGCCAGGTGCAGAAGGGGGTGCACACTTTCACTGTGGCGTTCCCGGATTCGGAGTTCAGCGAAGCGGAGATTGCGCGCGCCACTGCGCAGCGTCTTGGCACCGAACACAGTGAGCTGACTCTCTCCAGCGCCGAGATGGTGGCGCGGCTCGATGAGGCTGTGGCTTCGTTCGATCAGCCCAGCATGGACGGCATCAACACCTTCTTCGTCTCGTGGGCGGCGCGGCAGGCTGGGTTGAAAGTTGCGCTTTCCGGGCTAGGCAGCGATGAACTCTTTGGCGGATACACTTCATTTCGCGCCACTTCGCATGTGGCGCGGCTTGCCGCCATGGCGCGCGTCGTTCCCGGGCCGCTCCGCGAACTCGCCATCTCGATCTTCAAGCGCACGAAGACTTATCGCGGGGCGCCGGACGTCTTTCGCAAGGCGCTTGCGGCGTGGCTTGATCCGAGATTGTTTCCTTCGCCTTATTTTTACACGCGGGCGCTTTTCACTCCGCGCACCGTCGCCGGCCGCCTGGGCGACGACGCCTCCGCGTGGCACGCCTTGCCCTGGATGCAGTGGCTCTCCGAGGCCGCGCGCGAAGCGTCGCCGCTGGATCCCTTTACGCGGATTTCGTGGCTGGAGTTGCGTTCTTATCTGGTGAATACGCTTTTGCGCGATACGGATGCGATGAGCATGCGGCATTCGCTCGAAGTGCGCGTCCCATTTCTCGACGTACCGCTCGTCGAATACGTTCTCGGCGTTCCGGAATCGCTGAAGCGCAATCCCCGCAGGCCAAAATCCTTGCTGATTGACGCGATGAAGGACTTGCTGCCCGCGGAAGTAATTTCACAAAATAAGCGCACATTCACTTTTCCGTGGGAGAACGTGGTTGCGCGGCAAGTTGGGCGAACGCGTAGCGGTAGGGCTGGGCGATTGGTCGCCGGCGCTGCAATCGCGATTCGACGGCCGGTTCGCGCTGGCCGTGTGGCGCGATTTTTTGCGCGGCCGGACTACTTGGTCGCGGCCCTGGAGCCTGTACGTCCTGAACGAATGGGCCAAGCGCAACCTGAGCGTCCCAGAATCGGCCGCCGAGCCCAATCACAAGACAGCCGCCGCCCGCGTCGCTTGACGCAATGTGCAGCGCCGCCGTTTTTGTTGCTGCGCGCGGCGTGCTCTTCGCTGTTTCCAGTGGCAAATATGGAGATGCAGTTTGTATCGAGAAGCTGTTCCATTTGTATCGAATAAGAATTGGCGCGGTCGTTTGTTTTGAACGAGTTACGCGATTTCCTGTTCCAGAAAAAGCGTCCATTTGTATCGAGTAATGGCGCCGCCGCAGGCCGTGATTCGTGATTTGTGACTCGTGGTTCGTGGGGGAGGAGACGGGGATGTAACAATGTAACATCGAGGCCGGTTGAGCCGTCGGCGACGCCGGACT
The DNA here is from genome assembly GCA_963740695.1 of uncultured Acidobacteriota bacterium. Taxonomy (GTDB): domain Bacteria; phylum Acidobacteriota; class Terriglobia; order Acidiferrales; family UBA7541; genus Palsa-295. The sequence goes on along the minus strand of CAVUFU010000006.1, from coordinate 4,881 downwards.
GTGCGCTGTGCGGGTAGCGAGGGGCGCGGGGCGGTGTTTGGCGACAGTCTTCCCTGGTGGTGGGATTGGCGCGTCCTCGACCTGAGCGCCAGAGGCCGCCCTCCGAAGCACGAGTGCGTAGGAGGGTCTGCCTTGAGCGCTTGCCCGTCGCCGGTGTGGCGGTCCGCATGTTGCGTCCTCAGTGGGACTGAAAGATTACCCCGGTTTACTTTATCACATTTTGCGTGTATTTACTACAGATTACACTGTTGAGGGGCTAACCGACGTCAGTGGCAGAACCTCTATGTCCAACACATACGGCATTTCCGAGCAAGTCGAAAAGGAGATCCGAGTACGGGACAAAGCTTGCGTGTATTGCCATATCTCGGTGAGGCGCACCCGGCGTGCAAGGGGCGCCACCATAGAGCACTTCAATAATGATGGGCCTTACGCGGAGAAATATAACGTCGCTATTTGCTGTCGAGGTTGCAATTCCAGCAAAGGGACTAAGCCGCTTTTGGCTTGGTTCAAGACGCCTTACTGCAGCAAAAAGAAGATAGACGCAAAATCGGTTGCACAGCCCGTGAAGCAATATCTTCGATACGTCATTCAGGCGAAGACGTAAGGCGCGCAGGCTACGAAGAAAGAAAGTAGGTCTTGCCCATGAGAGTGATTCCGCGTTGGGGAAACGTTGGATCAAAGCGGACGCCAACCCACTGCTCTGGCCGATCAATGATCACTTTCTTCCACACGCTTCCGAAAAACATCCCCGCCAACTGATGACTTTCACCGCAGATGTAGTAAAGCGCCTGGAACGGAGTTCCCATCCAGTTTCCCGGCTCCCCGGTCAAGGGATTCGGCTTGCCACCCTCGATCGACGTGTTGGTGATCGAACCCCAGTTCGGGTCCGGTGAATTTACCAGTTCCTGCAAGCGCCGGTTAATTTCCACTTCGATAGCGTTTTGTTCTGCCACCGTCAGCAAGTTCCATCTCCGATTGAATTCCGACAGGCCGTCCAGCTCGTCAACGTCGTACGTCGCCCCGTTGTCTTTTACTTCGCGTAGCATGTTTCTTCTCCTTCTCACCGAACGTGATAGAAGAGCCATTTTCCGAACAGCCAAAACAAGTGAATGATTTCGAGTGCGGCGGCTGCTCCTGCGGTTAGTACTGCGGGCACGAGCCATTTGTTCTCGCTAATTTTCTGCAGGGTATAAGACCACTCTTGTAACTGCGCTGGGGTCAGACTGGCTGGGCTGGAGGGGTTCGCAGCCGACGAGTTTTGCGCAGCCTCCGACGGAAGTGTTTCCGGGCCAGTGCCTGCGGCGCGCGTTGTTTTCTTATTCGACAATCTGCATCACTTTTACTATCACTCGTCCTTCAACACTCTGAAGTTTGAGAAAACGCCATTCTTTAACATGGCCACCGCTTAAATACTTCTCGGCACGAGTCTGAAAGAGAGAGATGTATGTATCAACTTCGTCGAGAAAGAATTGAGTGGCAAATTCTTTGTTAGGAAATAACGTTAGGATTTCTTCGGTTAGTCCATAACCGAAAAACTGATTGGGGGTGATGTGTACGAGAGGCAGCACTGCGAGGTATAACTCGTTGCTTGGCATCAGTGACCACTCCGAAGCGTGAATTGATTGGCCTTCATTTCTAGCTCGGTGCGCGGATTCTACCACGCGCTCACCACCCACAGGCAGGCGACGGCGACAATGCGAGAACCTACACAACGGACTACGTCGAAATATTTACGCTACTGCCTCATTCTAATTGTTCGCGCTTCGCACGGCGCGAGAACGTACACAGTTAACCCTTAGGCTTTTCATCCTTCTTCGGGGACGGAGCGAACACTAGTTTCACCTGCTGTACCGCGGCTTTGCTCCCCTCGAACGAGGGTCCCAGAGTCACGAGGTGAATTGGAATGGTCGCGCCGACCGCCAGATCGTTCGTGACACCAAAGCTAATAGTGACCGACAGTTGCTTGAATACCAGCGAATTCTCCGAGGTCATCTCCGCATCTTTATTTTCTTTTATCGCTTTAGCCGCAGCCTTAATGGTGTTGATTAGTTCGGTCTGAAAATCCTGTCTTGCTTGCTCGAGTCCGAGCACCTCTTTTGGTCCGTACTGAAAATCGACATCGTGCACCGTCTGGTTGTCGTGGGTATATTTGATGCTAAACACTAGAAACGACACGCTGATACCCTCTTTGACATCGGTGGTAGTCTTGAAATCGAAATCGGCCGTGGCGAGTTTAGGGATCTTCGCGTCTTTCACGTCTTGGTCCTGCTGATACGCATCAAGCGCCTGTTCTACTTCGCAGACTACGAGCGTCAGCGGCACCAATTGACCGGGCTTAGGTGCCTTCTTACCTTTGGTCGGCGCCGGCGGCGCTGGCATCGTGGCGAACTTACTGCATTTGTCCGGTGAGTCTGCCGCGCGAGTCATACAGGGCAACAAAATGAGCAATGCAATGCTGAAAGTTTTGAGCGTGGTTTTGAGCATAGGGTCTCTCCTTAGAGAACAGCGATGCGGGAGTATATAACTGATGAAGTTGTTAACACAACATTCGTCGCGGTGGGGAGGGTCGTGCGCCCTTTCCTGCATCCGAGGCATCGCGCTTTAGGTTTTCGAGACCCCTCGATAAAAACGAAAGCATTGTCCAGCCACGGTTCTGCCGGTTAGTGGGTCAGGGTGAAATAAGGCTTCAAGAACCCAGACACTTGTTACCTCTAGCGCCTATTTTCCGAGCAGCTCAGGATGTTCTCGGAGATGGGAATAAGCCCAATCTTTTATGACAAAAACCGTGTGTCCATGGACATCGTTGGTAAGCGTTTCTGTTACAACGTGCTGCAAGGCGAGATGGCGAGCAATCGGTAGATTCATGCTAAAAGCCTGAGTCTTTTTTGAACCCTGGCCTTGTTGGGCAAGGCGGGCAGCATCAGCGCCGCGCCCTTGTAATCGCTCATCTGCCCCTCGCTTAACAGCATCACGAGCGGGCGGCCTCGCCCGTCACAAACCGCGTGCAGCTTGGAGTTCAGGCCGCCTTTGGTGCGCCCGATACGTCGGGGAACAGGCCCTTTTTTAAAAGGCTCGCAGCGGTGCGGTGCGCCTTCAGATGCGTGGCGTCGATCATGATCCGTTCCGGCTTGCCGCCCTTGCGCGCCAGTTCGGCGAATATCTTGTTGAACACGCCCAGGCGGCTCCAGCGGACGAACCGATTGTAGATCGTCTTGTGCGGGCCATAGTCGCCCGGCGCGTCGCGCCAACGCAGCCCGTTCTTGATCACAAAGACGATGGCGCTGACGATCCGCCGGTCGTCCACCCGCGCGACGCCGTGCGAGAGCGGAAAATACCGCTCAATCCGACGCATCTGAGCCTGCGACAGCAAAAACAAATCAGCCATGGCGAAGCCTCCTCGCCTCGCCATGAATCAGCCAATCCGCCGCCCCGCAAGTGCTTTAGATAGGTCCTGAGCCTAGAGCACCCTGCATTTGGCTTTACGCATAGCCGGCGTTCCTGATGTATGCGGCGCATTCTTCTGGGGGATACTGGGTGAGAATGTGAGCGCAGGCTTGGGATATGGCTTCGTAGCTTCGGGCGCCCGACTTTCGCAGCAGGGTTTTGAACTTGGCGAAGACCTGCTCGATCGGATTGAGGTCGGGCGAGTATTTCGGCAGAAAGACGAGGCGCGCGCCGATGTCCCGGATCGCCCGTCGCACGGCCTTTCCCTTGTGCGAGCCGAGGTTGTCGAGGATCACGACGTCGCCCGGCTTGAGGGTGGGCGCAAGGAATTGTTCGACATAGGCGTGGAAGCGCTCGCCGTTGATCGGTCCGTCGAACAGGCAGGGCGCTTCGATGCGGTCGTTGCGCAGCGCGGCGAGGAAGGTCGCGGTCTTCCACTTGCCCTGCGGAACCTTGTCGACGAGGCGCTCTCCCTTCGGGGCCCAGCCGCGCAGACGGGTCATGTTGGTCTTCGTCCAGGTCTCGTCGATGAAGACCAGCCGTCTGGGGTCGATGAGCCCCTGATAGGTTCGCCATCGTTTGCGGTGGCGACTGATGTCCGGGCGATCCTGCTCGCGCGCGACGAGGGTCTTTTTTTAAACGTGACGCCGATCCGGCGGAAGAAGCGGCTCATCATCGAGGTGTCGGCCTTGACGCCTCGCTCGGACAAAAGGCGATCGCAAAGCGCCTGAAGCGTGATGTCCGATTTCTCGGCCCGCACCGCCTCAAGGAACTCCCGATGCGGCATGAGCTTGGAGGCGCGATGGCCGCCGTGTCCAACGGGCGCCCGCGAGCCATCCCGTTCAACCCGCTCAAGCCATTTAATGGCGACGAATTCGCCGATCTCTTAGCGTCGCGCCGCGGCGCGACGGCTCATTGCGCCCTTCCTAACCGCATCAATCACCCGGTCGCGCAAGTCTTGCGAATATGGCTTCGGCATTCCTGCTGGCCTCCGCCCAGCCAACAGGTTGAATTAGAATTCCCCGATTTGGCAATCCCCCTTTGATTTTAGCCAAAAGACACACCGCTCTAGGGCGTCGTTGGCTTCCTGGCGAAGCATCTCGATCCGCCCCCACCCACAGTGAAAACGGTTGCAGCAGGCTCCTGCCCGCGAGCTCATGCCCAGATAGAGCCAATGCCTCCATGTGTACCACTCAAAACTGTCCTTCCCAATGGCCGCACTGGGTTCCCTTTGGAGATGTTCTACAGGGCCGAATTGGCGGGTACCAAGCGTAAGATTTGCACCACTAGTAGCTGACGCGGACGTCGTTAGTGGTCAAAGCGAACATCCTTTCCTAGGTTCCGCGCGCCATGCCGCATCTCACAAGCGCCGCCAGCCATTCCGCCGCGTCCAAAATGTCCCAATCCCGGCAACAGACATCGTTTCAGCAATTCGGC
>CAVUFU010000005.1:0-130439 GCA_963740695.1 uncultured Acidobacteriota bacterium | reverse complement strand
ATTACCCCGATTTACTTTATCACATTTTGCGTGTATTTACTACAGATTACACTGTTGAGGGGCTAACCGACGTCAGTGGCAGAACCTCTATGTCCAACACATACGGCATTTCCGAGCAAGTCGAAAAGGAGATCCGAGTACGGGACAAAGCTTGCGTGTATTGCCATATCTCGGTGAGGCGCACCCGGCGTGCAAGGGGCGCCACCATAGAGCACTTCAATAATGATGGGCCTTACGCGGAGAAATATAACGTCGCTATTTGCTGTCGAGGTTGCAATTCCAGCAAAGGGACTAAGCCGCTTTTGGCTTGGTTCAAGACGCCTTACTGCAGCAAAAAGAAGATAGACGCAAAATCGGTTGCACAGCCCGTGAAGCAATATCTTCGATACGTCATTCAGGCGAAGACGTAAGGCACACAGCGTTTGCCAACCGGGTAAAAGGATGCAGCACCCGGCAGCCGACAAGTCAAAGGCTGGCACACCCGCCCAAAACGTCGGCGGCATGGGCCGCACAATTAGCGCTAGGATGAACCTTGGATAATGATCCAATTGTGATCTCGCAAAGAACGGTCGTGCGGATGATGAAAGCTATCGAATCGCTGGAGCTGATGAGAGGGGTGACGCGAAAACACCTGCCCGGTCCCCAACAACACCTTCGGCGAAAAAACTTTTGGGTTGAGTTACTTTACGAACACGATTTCCCCAACTGCGTTATCGAACGCGCCGAAGAATATAATTTCAATTTTCAAAGGATCTTGCGGCATCTGCACGACGGACAATTCCTTTTCCCGACTGGCCCAAACGGTCCCGCCATCAGTGGTGAAATGGCCTCTTCAGAGGACGACGTGGTCGCGTGGGGAAATGGGATGCTCGGCAAGCTCGCTGCAATATTGGTGTGCAGCTTGAACCCTTCCGAACTCCGCGCCTCTTTGGAACGTGACGGATATGGTGTTGACTGCGCGAAAGTCGATCTTATCCCGTTAGAAGGGCCTGTCAAAATTCAGGAACAGGACGATGTATTTCGACATCTCATTCAGAGCGTGAAATTTCCACACCATAACGAAATTCTCAAACATCTGACGGACGCAACAGATCTTTTCTCCGAAGTGGGGAAAGAACATCCGGGCATGAACGAAGCAAGGAATTTTCTTCAACTGCTGATTGACGATATCAGCGAGGAAACGGAACGCGTTGGTGGACACAGCGCTGGGCTCCCTGGCGGAACAAAGAATCGGTTGGAATATCTTCAAAAGACAGGATTTTTCAGTGGCGACGAACTGGCGGCTTTCGGCTCAGCTTGGGGCGCCTTGTCTGCCGGCTCTCATCCGGGCGTTCCACCCCGGGATGAGGCTAGGATCGGGCTGATACTTGCAATTGAATTCGGCCAATTGCTAGTCCTGAAATTCAAGACTTGGAGCGGAAATAAATGCCAGAGGTTCTAGCCAAAAGTGGGGGATGGGCAACCCTTCCACACCACTTCGCGGTACGCATTGGATTTTGGGGCGCCGCACTCTCGCCTGGAGACGGTGCGTAACTGTAACCCATCGAGATGTTTAGCAAACTTGGAACTGCTTTGCTGACGAGGTCAAATCCTAAGTGCCCTGTCTGGTGCAGGTTGCGATGAAGCTGGGGCCATTTTTTCCCGTCTAACTGTACCCAATCCTGCACTGTGGATTGGCTGAGTTGCAATTGACCCGTGCCGGGCTCATAATCTTCTTCTCTTTTTGTTCGCCATGGTCATCTGATGCCGCCGTGGATGGCGCAACGGAATTGCAGCCCTTGAATAGGCAAAATAGTGGGAAGATGCATCCACAATGACACAACCCGAGCAAATCGAACCTATCGAAATCCTTCGGTCCAAGGTTAAGCAGAAGTGGACTGCCATCGAAAGTTCAGCTGCCGAGACAACGAAAATTACGAAAAGACTCGAAAAATTGCTCGCGGGATTGTCGACTACGGACACAAGCATCGTGGCATTCGGTTCTCTCGCCCGAAAAGAATGGACATCCAAAAGTGATATCGACTGGACGCTATTGGTAGATGGGCAGGCCGATCCTCAGCATCTCAATATTGCGCAGAAAGTAGGCGGGCAGTTGGCGGCGGGTGGCTTCCAGACACCTGGTGCTTCCGGAATTTTTGGAAACATGACGTTTAGCCATGACCTCGTTCAGAAGATCGGAGGTCGTGAGGACACCAATGAAAATACAACCCGTCGTGTGCTTTTGCTCCAAGAGTCAAAAGCAATTGGCAAGCCCGATGCGCATGAAAGAGTTCTGAGATTGATCATCAGCCGTTACTTGAAAGATGATCGGGGCTTACGGTTCGGTACGGTCCGCTATAAGGTACCGCGGTTTCTTCTAAACGACATCGTGCGATACTGGCGAACGATAACCGTAGATTTTGTGGATAAGCAACGGGGCCAGGCTGGCCACGGCTGGGGCTTACGAAACGCTAAACTCCGAATGTCTAGAAAGCTTATTTTTGCGACTGGAATGCTGAGTTGCTTCAGCTGTGAGCTTCTATGTAGCCCGGAGGCGCGCAGGGAGCTTGTACGACACAACTCAACCGTAGCGATGGAGGAACACCTTCGAGCTTTCATCAAGCTCACCCCGCTGGAGATTCTCGCAACTATTTTGATGGAATTGAAAATTAGAAAAAAGACAGCCGACAAACTGTTTTCATCCTACAATGCGTTTCTCACTGTGCTTCGCGATCCAAAAAAGAGAGCGCATTTGAAGGGCCTCCACCATGATCGCGTGCCCGGGGACGCGGTGTTTGACGAAGTACGGGAATACAGTCGAGTTTTTCAAGCTGGACTAACAGATCTGTTTTTCAACGATCACGAGAAGTTACGCGACTTAACGATCTTTTATGGGGTTTTCTAATGAGATTAGTGGGCTTTTCTACCGGTGCTCTTGCGTATAGCGATTTCCGGCTCGGATTCAAGATCATACGGGACAGCCACGCTAGGGCAATCGAACTGTCGGCCCTCCGGGAGAATGAGCTGTCTCCTCTTGTCGATGCAGTGGCGGCCCTAGACCTGACGGAATTTTCATACATTTCCGTCCACGCCCCAAGCAAATATGCTCCAGCACGAGAAGACGAACTGATTGCGCTTCTCCAGCGAGTTGCTGAACGGCAATGGCCAATTGTTGTTCATCCGGACGCGATCCAAAACTTCTCGGCCTGGGAAAACTTCAAACATCTTCTGCTAGTTGAGAATATGGATAAGCGCAATCTGGTCGGAAGAACGGCCAAAGAATTGCACGAGGTCTTCAAGAAGCTTCCTGAAGCTAAGTTATGCTTCGATCTTGGCCATTGTAGGCAGGTCGATCCGACAATGAACGAATCTTGTCTGATACTTCAACAATTTGCTGGAAGACTTGGGCAACTTCACGTTAGCGAAGTAAATAGCCGGAGTACCCACGACCCACTATCAGATGCCGCTATCAATGCATTCGCAAAGATCGCTTCGTTCATTCCAGAAAATATTCCAGTGATTTTGGAATCGACTGTTCCCCCGGGTGACGTTCACGCTGAGATTCAGCGAGCTCGACTCGCACTTCCGATCTCCCCATCCGCTAACGGAACAAACAAACGCGAAGCAAGAAACGTTCAAAGCGCTTTCGTTTAAATAGCGCTCTGCTGGTCACTTTCGGATAGGCCGCACGTCAGCCGCTCAACCTCCACGTACCTCCCAATTTATTCCTGAGACAGGGCGGGGGATTTCCGCGACAATATTGCGGATGGTTATTCTGGGGATTAACGCTTACCACGCTAACGCTTCCGCGGCGATTGTCGTGGATGGGCGTTTGCTGGCGGCTGTGGAGGAAGAGCGGCTGAACCGCGTGAAGTATGCGGCGGGGCTTCCGGCGCGGGCTATTCAGTATTGTTTGGACCAGGCTGGGGTGATGCTTTCGGAGGTGGACCACATCGCGATTCCGCGCGATCCCTGGGCGCGTTTGCCGACGAAATTGCGGTTTGCCTTGCGCATGCCGAAATTTGCTTTGGACCGGGCGCGGGTGATGCGGCGGTTCGCGGGGATCAACGAGGATCTGGCTGGCGCTTTCGAGATGCCGGTGGGGAAGATTCGGGCGCGGTTTCATCGCGTGGAGCATCACACGGCGCATCTGGCTAGCGCTTATTTTGTTTCGCCGTTCGAGCGGGCGGCGGTGCTTTCGGCGGACGGGCTAGGGGATTTCGCCAGCTCGATGTGGGCGCTGGGCGAAGGGGCGCGCATGCAGCCGCTGGGCGAAATCACTTTTCCGCATTCGCTGGGCATGTATTACACCGCGCTGACGCAATACATCGGCTTCTGGAAATTCGGCGACGAATATAAAGTGATGGGACTGGCCGCCTACGGCGAGCCGGAATTCCTGGAGGAATTTCGCCGCATCGTCTACGCCGACGGGCCACTCTCTTTCAGGCTCGGATTGAAATATTTCACGCATCAATCACAGGGCGCGGAAATGAGCTGGCGCGAAGCCGATCGCACGCCCGTCCTCGGGCGGCTTTTTTCCGCGTATCTGGAAAAACGCCTGGGGCCCGCGCGCAAAGCCGAAGAGCCGCTGGAACAGCGTCACCGGAATATGGCCGCGAGCATGCAGGCCGCGATTGAAGAAGTGCTCGCCGCGCATTGGAGCGCGCTGGCCACGAAGACCGGGGAAAAATCTTTGTGCCTCGCGGGCGGCGTGGCTTTCAATTGCGTCGCTAATGGGAAAATTTTTGATCATTCGCCGTTTGAGCGCGTTTACGTGCAGCCGGCTGCTGGCGATGCCGGACTTTCGGTGGGCGCGGCGTTCGCGGTGAATCATCTTGTTTTAGGACGCCCGCGCGAATTCGTGATGGAGCATGCGGGGTGGGGTCCGCAATTTTCGCCGTCGGAGATTCGCGCGGCGGTGGAAAATTTTGGCGGCGCCAGCGCGGCGGGCGACGAGTTGGCGATCGCGCAACTGGAAGAAGCTGCGTTGCTGCAAGCTACCGCGCGGCACATCGCGGACGGCAAGGTGGTGGGGTGGTTTCAAGGACGCGTGGAGTGGGGGCCGCGGGCGCTGGGGCAGCGGAGCATTCTGGCGGATCCGCGGCGGGCGGAGATGAAGGATGTGCTGAATCGCCGGATCAAGCACCGCGAGACTTTTCGGCCGTTTGCGCCTTCGATCATCGAGGAAGCCACCGGCGAATTTTTCGAGAAGACTCAGCCTTCGCCGTTCATGACGTTTGCTTACAAAGTGCGTCCGGAGAAGCGGGCGGTGATTCCGGCGCCTACGCACGTGGACGGGACGGCGCGCTTGCAGACGGTGAGCCGCAGCGCGAATCCTTTGTATTGGAAACTGATTCGCGCGTTCGGGGATCTTACCGGGGTGCCGGTGGTCTTGAATACTTCGTTCAATGATAACGAGCCGATTGTTTGCCGGCCGGAGGAAGCGCTGGATTGCTTTGCGCGGACGCAGATGGATGTGTTGGTGATGGGCAATTTTATTTTGGAGAAGAAGTCCGCGGCGGCTTCGACGGCGGGAGAAGAAGCGGCTGCGCGCGGGGCGAAGCGGGGGAAATAGATTTTGATAGAGTTGCGCCTGCGATCAACCGCAAAATCGGTACTTCAGCGGCTAAAGCCGCACTGATTTTGCTGCGTTTATGCCGTAGCTGAAGCTACGGCCTACAAAGATTCTTGCGCGGCACACACTTAGATGCACATCCTGCTACTGAACGAATATTATCCGCCGGATACTTCGGCTACCGCGAAGATGGCCGCGCAAGTGGCGGAGAAATTGGCGGAGAGGCACGACGTGACCGTGGTCGCTGGGCGTCCTTCGTATGATCCGGAGCCCGGGGTTAGCGCGGCGTATCCTTTTGCTTTGCTGCATCGCACTACGCGCAATAAGGTGGCGGTTGAATGCGTCGGGTCGACGATTTATTCGCGCCACAAAATGCGAGAGCGCGTGACCAATTATCTTTCGTATCTGGCGCTGGCGGTGCCGCGGGCCTTGGCGCTGAATCCGGACGTGATTCTGGCGATGACGGATCCTCCGGTGGCGGGGCTGGCGGGAGCGTTCATCGCGCGGCTGGCGGGGAAGCCGTTCGTCTATAACATTCGCGACCTTTATCCGGACATGGCGACGGGCGGCGAGATTGTGCGTGAGAGCCGGTGGGTGGAGCGGTGGGAAGGGATGCACCGGCGCGCGTTGAAGCAGGCGGCGCGGGTGATTGTGCTGGGCGACGACATGCGCGCGCGGATTCTGGCGAAGGGCGTGGCGGCGGAACGGGTGGTGGTGGTGCGCGACGGGGCTACTTTTGCGGTGGTATCGGCCGAGCGCGGCGATCCGGTGGTGCAGGAGATCCGCGGCGGATTTCCCTTTGTGGCATTGCATGCGGGTAATTTGGGATTTTACGGGGCTTGGGACACGTTGCTGAAGGCGGCGGTGATGCTGCGCAACGAAAACGCGGGGCTGGTGTTTATAGGTGACGGAGCAAACCGTGCGGCGCTGGCGGCGGAGGCGGAAGCGACGGGAGCGGCGAATGTGCGGTTCTTGCCGTTTAGGCCAATCGAGCAGCTGCCGCAGGTGATGATGGCAGGGGATGTGCATATTGTTACGGTGAAGCGCGGGCTGGAAGGCATTGTGGTGCCGAGCAAACTTTATTCGATACTGGCGGCGGGGCGGCCGGTGTTGGCGGTAGCGGCGGCGCAATCGGATGCTGCGCGGATTGTGGTGGAGAGCGGGTGCGGACTGGCGGCGGATCCGGACGATCCCGCGGCGGTCGCGGCTGCGGTACGCGAGTTGCGCAGCGACCCCGCGCGGCTGGCGGACATGGGCCGCCGCGCCCGGGAAACCGCCGCCAAATATGCTAGAGTGAACGAGCTGGAAAAGTTTGCGGCCATCATGGAAGACGCAGTGGGCATCAATTAAACGCACGCACGCGGCATTCGTCATGTCCATCTTCACCACTCACGCCGAAATCATTGCTTTCGCCGTGGCCCTGCTGGCCTCGCTGTCGCTGACCGTACCGGTGCGCCATCTGGCGTTGCGCTACGGAATGGTGGACAAGCCCGGGCCGCGCAAAGTCCACGTAAACCCAATACCGCTGCTGGGCGGCATCGCTATCTATCTCGGCTTTGTGCTGGCGATTCTGCTCACGCGCCACGACGTTCCCGAGCAGCAAATCGTGGGCGTCCTGGCCGGCGCCACGCTGCTCGCGATCGTCGGGTTCCTGGACGACGGCGGCCTGCTCCACCACCAAGTGAAACTTTTCATCGGCATGCCCATCGCCGCGATTTTTCTGATCGCTTCGGGTATACGCGCGCAGCTTTTTTCGCAATTCGTTCCCGGCATCGCCGGCCTGGTGCTTGATTGGTGCCTCACCGTCGTGTGGGTGGTCGGCATCACCGCCGCCTTCAGCATTCTCGATCACATGGACGGGCTCTGCGCCGGCATCGCCGCCATCGCCGCCGGCTTCTTCACCATTTCCGCCGCCATGAACGGCCAAACTCTTGTCCGCACTCTCGGCGCTGCTACGCTCGGCGCCGCGCTCGGTTTTCTGCGCTGGAATTTCAATCCCGCCAAAATTTTCATGGGCGATGGCGGGGCGATGTTCTTGGGATTCCTGATGGCCACGCTCGGTTTGAAGATTCGTCCGGACGGCACGCAGTTCCCGCACACTTGGCTGGTTCCTGTGCTGATTCTCGGCGTTCCTATCTTTGACACCACCCTGGTCTCTATCTCCCGCGCCCGCCGCGGCCTGCTCCCCTTCACCTCGCCAGGCAAAGACCACACCGCCCACCGCCTCTCCAACTTGGGCCTCGGCCACAGAGGCGCAGTCCTGGTGATGTACGTCCAAGCGGCAATCCTGGGCGGCATCGCGCTAGTAGTCCCGAACCTCTCGCCCACAACGGTCTACACCATCGCCGGCATCCTGGTACTAGCCGCCCTCTGCGCCATCTACCTGCTAGAAGCCCTGCCCTACGAACGCCAGGTAAAACTCCACAAACCCACGTCCTCCTCCGCCTCCTGAACACCGCGTATAGTCACATCCTTGAATGCTTCCAGATGCAGGGCAAGTCGCCGGTTGGCCGGTGCTTCATGACCTTTCGTGCTCGATGCCTTGTGTCCAGACAGTGTCTTGACCATCGTTTCCTCCTAAGATAAGATACCTGCATGCCCGGCACGTCCAAGGTCGTCGCGCTAAAAGAGGAAGGCACCCACCCGCCTGGCGAAGGTATGTTGGCCCGGTTTGCCCGCATTCGTACCGTCAAATCCAGCGCTGACGCGCACCTTGCGGCAATGGATCATCCCGATGTGGTCTTGATTGACATTTCTATGCCCACGTTGGAAGCACAAGACATCGTCGAAGCTCTTCGCGAGAAACTGTCACGCGCGGTCATTATGTTGGTGGATTTCGAGCAACCACCCGGCAGATTGCGTCGCCAGTTGAGTGATTTGGCAACTGCCGTTGCTCCTCGCCGGCCCGTGAAGCTCGATATTCCGCGCATCGGCCGAATTCTCGGCACTTCGCAAGAAGCTCTCAGCCGCATACTTAATGTCTCAACGAAAACCGCACACCGCTGGATGAGGGGGACCCGCCCTCGTCCGAAGCCCGAGCTTGAAAAACTTTTTCATCTGATATCACTTCTGTTGGAAAGTTTGCCGTCCGACGATTCCATTCGCGGTTATCTGAACCATCCTAATCCCAGCCTTAGCGGCGAAACGCCCATGAGCGTGCTGATTCGCGGAGAATTTGACCGCGTCGAGGCGGACATTCAGGCCTTGCGCGAAGGAGTGTACGTCTAGTTGCCGGACTTCGCTGGCGCGCCCCGCTCGTCGGTCAATGCGACGGTTTACCGCGTGGTTCGCAAAGGAATTGATCCCCTCTCCAGTCGCGGCAGTGAACTCAACGGAGGTCGTTACAATTTGCCCGGCACGAAGGGCATCTTGTACGCGTCGTTCGAAAAGGCGGTTGCCGTTGCCGAGGTCGCCAAAGGCCTCACGGCGCGCGGTATCAATCCGGACGACTACGGCCCTGATGAATGGTGGGCCTATGAACTGGAAGTAAACTCCACTCGCGTGCTGGACCTCACCAACCCGAGGGTTTTGGAAGCCCTGCAGATTACTGGCGCTTCGATCGTTGGGGACGAAGTTGCTGTCACCAGGCAGATCGGCAAGCAAGCGATTGAAGCGGGATTTGACGCGATCATTGCGCCCTCGGCCGCTCGCCAGCAAGGAAATAACATCGTGATTTTCTTAACTGCCGCGTCGCGGCCCCCTGAAGTGAAAGCTTCTACGGCAGTCGATCTATCCCGTCGAGACGTTTTGTAAATCGTTGGAATCTATTTCAAGAACGGGCCGGTGGCCCACCGAATACCCGGTAGAAGTTGCGATTCCTGCAATTCGGTTTTTTTGGCGTGTCGCGCGACTGGATGATCCCGCTGCGGCAGTTGACGGTGAAGTTGCGTGGGTTTTAAGATTGCGGTTGGGTTAGAAGTTGGGGGAGCCGCCCTCTGCGCCATCTACCTGCTAGAAGCCTACCCTACGAACGGCAAGTAAAACTCCACAAACTTAAATCCTCGTCCGCCTCCTGAGTCATCGTCGCGGCCACGTGCTCAAGGGCGCTGATTGGTCGCAGGAAAGGATTCACTGAAGCCAACCCAAGAATAACAATCTAAGATTCGTTGCGTGTATACTAATCCGTACGTACTCGCGACGGCACGAAACGCCCTCCTTTTGGGACCAAATCGGTCGCGCCTATAAGTTTTTCGAACGCAAAATTCGGGCAAACCAGATTCCAGATCTTGAAAAATTGAAGCAGATCATCGTCAGCCAATTGGTCCTGGTCAGCATCGTACTCGACCGCGAAGACAATCCCCATCTTGTATTTGAAAGTTTGAACGCGAAAGGGCGAGCCCTGTCTCAAGCCGACCTAATACGCAACTACTTCTTCATGAAGATTCACGTCGACGAACAAGAACGACTGTATGGAATGTACTGGACCCCGATGCAAGATCGATTGGGCGAGGACCTAACCGAATGCATTCGCCATTTCTTGCTGAAAGACGGTGGAAGGATTAAGCAGGGCGAAGTATATTTCGCTTTAAAAGAACGCGCCGACGGCAAGTCTCCGGAACAGGTGGTAGAGTACCTCCAAGAAATCACTCGTTACGCTGAGTTCTACGCAAAGCTTCTCCATCCAGAATTGGAGCCAAGCGCCCTAATCAGCCGTCAAATGAAACGCATTAATCGTGTCGAGCTTACGACTGCATATCCGTTCCTCTTAAACATTTATAGTGACTACACCACGGGGAAGGTTTCGGAAGGCGAGTTCGCTGAAGTTCTAGGTGTTTTGGAGAACTTTATGATCCGCCGCTTTGTATGCGGCGTCCCGACTTATGGACTGAACAAAGTATTCCCGGCACTCTACGCCCAGGTGAGCCAGAACACATCCGTGATTGCCGGACTCAAGGATGCGTTGCGAACGAAGAATTACCCTCGCGACGCCGAGTTTCGTGAGCGATTTGTTTCATCTAAGCTCTACGGCAGCGGTGACAGAACCGAGAAAACAAAGATAATCCTCGAGCGATTGGAAGAATCGTTCGAGCACTTGGAGCCAGTTGCGTTCTCAAGTTTGCAGATTGAACATGTTATGCCGCAGACGCTCACCGACTCGTGGAAAGCTGCACTGGGAGATAATTGGGAGACCGTTTATGACTTATTACTCCATACGGTCGGAAATCTCACGCTGACTGGCTACAATGCACCGCTATCGAATGACGATTATGCTCGGAAACGCGCAATTCTGCTCAGCAGCCATCTCGAACTGAATAAGTACTTTGAAACTGTTACCGCGTGGAATGACCAGGCAATTCGGCAACGTGCCGAAGCTCTAGCCAGCAAGGCGCTAGTGGTGTGGAGTTATTTTGGTCCAGAACAATCTGAATCTCAATCGGCGCCTCATGGCGTAAGAGGAACGACCCCGAGTGCCGTCGTCATTCTAGGGCAGAGCTTTTCTGTATCCACTTGGCGCGAGGTCAACCAAATCACGTTAGAAAAGATTCATGAATTGGATAGCGAGCGGTTCGAGAGTCTCCTCGCGCAGCATCCACGACTTGTCGGACGTGACCCTGCCAAGTTTCGCACGAGTCGGCAATTATCGAACGGCGCATTTATGGAAACTAATCTGGGGTCTGAATCCATCCATAAGTTTTGCCTTCAGGCCGCCGAGGCAAGCGGACTTTCTTCAGAGGACTGGCGTGTGGAATACACGTAAACCAGTGGGCTACCGCGCAGAGTAGCTGTCTGAGACTGCGGTTCGCCGAATGCTCGGCTTCGAATCCAGTGCGTGAACTCTGCCTTGCTCATTATTCGGTGTTCCATCGCGCCGAACGTAACCGAAGTCCGTGGGCTGATACCGCTACCGTTCGCCCACGACGGTCTACACTATAGCTGGCATCCTAATCGTCGCCGCCCTCTGCGCTATCTACCTGCTAGAAGCCCTACCCTACGAACGGCAAGTAAAACTCCGCAAGCCCACCTCTTCCTCCGCCTCCTGAAATTGTGCGGCTGGGGAAAAGCGGATGGGGCTTGGGCTGTTCGTTGACTTGACGGGCTGGCCAAAATAGTATTCTGCCATTGGGTGTGAGCCCTTCCAGAACATGCCGCTGATAACCATGGTGTTCACGGACGTGGTGGAGTCCAGCGCCACCAAGCGCGACACCTCGCTCGGAAGAGACAATCGCGAGCGCGACCGCGCTTATTTGGAAAAGGTCCAAACTCCGCACTTCGAACTCGTTCGCGCAAGCTGCCAGGCTTACGGCGGACGGGAAGTCCGCACGATGGGCGACGCTTTCTTTTTGGCGTTCGAAGATCCGACGCAAGCAGTGCGTTGCGCCATCAATATCCAGCAGCAGTTAGCCGAAAAGACTATCGAGACGCCGCGCGGCGCGCTGCGGCTGCGCATCGGCATTCACTCCGGATTCCCGGAATATTTCGAGGAAAGCTGGCACGGCACCGACGTGGATACCGCAGCGCGGGTGGAAGCCGCGGCAACCGCAAACCAGATCCTGATGTCGTCGCGGACCTATGAGCTGGTCCGCCAAATGACGGACGTAAAGTTTTACGCGCACGGCGAATTCGCGCTGAAAGGCGTGGATCGTGTGGGGCTGTGGGAGGTGGCTTGGGACGCCAAGGGCCCCCGACGAACCGCGCTCCGGCCGCTGGGCGTTAGCCGGCGGCGGAAGCGATATCTGCTAATCGCTGGAGCGGTTGCGGGGACGCTGCTGGTCCTTGCGAGCGGCGCATATTTGTATCGGAGTTATACATCCGGCCACATCATCATGCCCACGAAACCCAGGCCGGCTGTGGCCGTGATGGATTTCAAAAATCTCGGCAAACCGGATGTCGAATGGCTCTCCAATGCTCTCTCGGAAATGCTCAACACGGAACTGGGATCCAGCGAAGCGCTTCGTACGGTATTTCCGGAAGATGTTTCCGTGGCCAGAGCCGATTTGGCGCTCTCCATCGTTCCGTCGTTCAATAGCGCGACGCTTTCAAAAATCCGCCGCATTCTTCATTCGGAGTACGTGATTTCGGGCGCGTATGTGGCGATGGGAAACGAGCCGAACGATTCGATCCACATAGACGTTCACGTCCAGGACGCTGATTCCGGCGAAACGGTTGCAGCTTTCGGCGAAGACGGCACGATTGGCACCCTGCATGAGGTTCTGACAAAGGCGGGCGCGGAGCTCCTCACCCGTCTCGGTGTACACGATCAGCAAGCAAGCGGGAACCCACAGAACACGGCGGTGCTGCCCTCGGACCCGGAAGCTCTGCGACTCTATACCGACGGGCTCGCCAGGCTTCGCGCATTCGACGCGCTCGGCGCGCGAGATTCGCTGCAGAGGTCAATCGCGCTTTCTCCCGATTTTGCTCTGCCGCACTTTGCACTGGCTCGGGCTTGGAAATTGCTTGGCTACGACGGACAGGCGCATGACGAAGCCAAGAGGGCCGTGGAACTCTCTGGGAATCTGCCGCCACGTGAGCAGCGTTCCATCGAGGCCGAATATCACGAACTGAGTTCTCAGTGGGACCAGGCCATCGCTATTTATCAATCGCTGCAGGTCATCTATCCGGACGAGCCGAACTATTCATTGCTGCTCGCGAACGCCCAGACCTCGGCAGGCAAGGGGCAGGACGCCTTAGCCACCTTGGCGGCGCTCGCCAAAGAACCGCAGATGAAAGACGATCCGCGCGTCGATTTATACGTGGCCTTGGCCGCCGAATCGCTCTCGGATGTTCACAAACAGCGCGACGCGGCCGAGGCAGCCGCCGAGAAGGCCACTCGCCAGGAATCGCGGCTTCTCGCGGCCCATGCCTATTGGCAACTCTGCAGCGCTTATTACGCGCTGGGCGAATTTCAAAAGGGCGAAACAGCGTGTGACGAGTCGAATCGAGCGGCTCCGTTCGACGACGACATTCGAGCGCGCAGCCAGACGGTGTGGGCTAACTTGCTGGAAGCGCAGGGAAGCGTGCACGAGGCACTGGATATGCGGCGACAAGCGCTCGAAACGGCGCGCAAGATCGGCTCGCAGAAGGACATCATCGGGGCGTTACAGAACCTTGCGGATATGCTCAGTTCGCAGGGCGATGCCGATGAAGCGCGTAAGGATTATGAAGCGGCTTTTCAGGTTGCACAGTCGATTGGAGATAAGTTGGGGCTCGTAAAACTGGAAAACAGCCTGGCGGATGATTTGAACAGCAACGGCGATTTTGCAGGCGCGCAAGCGACCTACCAGCAGTCCCTCGGAACTGCGCGCGAAATAGGCGACACCGGCGGAACGGCAATGGCCCTTGAGAATTTGAGTTCGATTCAACTGCAACAGGGACATCTGGCCCAGGCGCAAGATAGCGTGCAGCAAGCGTTGGTGCTGCAGCGGCAGTCCGATCTCCAAAGTGACATGCCCTTTGCGCTGCGCACGCTCGGCGACGTCTTTCTCGCCAAGGGAGACTTGCAAAAAGCTCGCGCGAATTATGACGAGTCGTTAAAAATGTCCACCGCACAGAAGTCTCCGGCGGAAATCGCCGCGAGCCGCGCGGCGCTCGCTGCTCTTACGCTCGAAGACGGGAAGCCGTCCGAAGCGCAATCGCTGGCGCAGCAGGCGGCTGATGAATTCGGCGCGGAAAAACTGGTGGATAACGAAGCGGACGCGCGCAACACCCTGGCTCGCGCGCTGATTGAGCAGGGAAATTTGGCCGAAGCGAGGACCCAGATTGATCGCGGACTGCGGCTTGCGCCGCAGGGGCGCGCGATTCGCGTGTCACTGGCTATTAGCGACGCAAGGCTGAAAGCGCGCGAGGGGAAGGCGCCGGAGGCTCGCAAAGCACTCGAAGATTGCTTAGCAACCGCCAGCAAGATGGCGATGCTGCAACTCGTGCTGGAAACACGATTGGCCCAAGCGGAAGTGGAAGCCGCAGCGGACCCCAAGTCCGCGGCAGTGCACCTCCGTGAACTTGAGCAGGAAGCGACGTCGAAAGGTTATTTGCTCATCGCTTCCCGGGCGCAACGCGCGCTGAAGAAACTGCAGCGCTAGTTCAAGCCGTCCGGAAAGCGTACCCCTAGCCAGAGCGTCCCGGCTGAATGATCGAAAATCAGGAAAGGCTTCCCGCCTGGCGCAGCGAGCGGCTTCCGATGAATAGCCCCACCAGACCAAAGGCCAATAGCAACAGAGAGCCAGGCTCCGGCGCGGTGCTAGCAGGACTTCTCGAGGCGCTGATGGAAGCAAGATCATAACCAGTAAGGCTCGAATCGTCGGAATTGGTGAAAATCAGAGCCATACTGTAGCTGCCGCTGATCGTGCATGTCGGGGCCGTGAACGTGAACACCCCGGGGCTCGGATTGGTTTCGCTGAGAGTGTTCAGGCAGTTGTTCTGAGCCGTTGTCAACGGGGTGCTGCCGTCGGGATCGCAGGTGCCCAAAAACGAAGTCGCGGAGCAAAAAACGGAGTCGAACACCAGGAGATCCCCAAGGCCGCTGATGGTTATTGTGCCGCCGGACAAATTCGGAGTGTCAATTTCCAGATAGCTATCAGTACCGTTACTGAAGGAGTCGTCCAGCGACGCCGTAAACCCGCTCCCCAGGTCTTGGGATGTATCCACGGTAAGAAAGCCGGTGGTAGGCCCACCGTAAGACGATTTCCCCTTCGCGGGTATCGAATTCGCGCCGCAAATCCAAGGGCACGCCAAAAATATCGCCAAAGCCGCCGAGGCAATCCTCACATTCATAAGTTATCCCCCTGGAAAATGGTGCGGACAATTTACAACCGAATCATGAAATGCCTGCAAGTATTTTGCCGTTCTCCGAGGATCCGCGCGGGCTCGCGGCTTCCGAGCCGCTAAGTCTTTTAGAATTTGTGCGCTAGCAAGCGAAAAGCATTTCGCAAACGTGGTCTTGCGCGCGGGCCACGCTATAGATAGTTTGCAAATTACTGCACAATACGTGAATTCAAACCGCCGGAATCTGCAAGCGGCATCATTTTGATGGATCAAACGTGTGCGGCGCGCGCGACCCGGTGGACGGACCATTTTTTCAATCCGCTCAACCCAGCGAGCGAGGAATTTTCGCGTGTACTCCGCACCAAGGCCGGCCGCCATCGGCGGGTCCAGCTAGTACTAGTCCTGTCCCCGAACCGTCCTTCCGTTCAATATTCCTCTATTCTCCAACGTGCTAACGTCATTCAGGAGTTAACAAAATGAAAAGACTTCGCAGGTCGCGCGACGATGGACGTTTCGCGCTAACCACGCTCCAAAATCCCACCCTCGAAGTCTGCAGCCGCTCTGAATTGATTGCAGCCGCCCAAGAATACGTCGCGGAAGAAGCCTGTTCGCCGAGGCGGGACGCCGCCGTCCCCGCGACCGGTGTCCCCTCCGAACAAAATTCCCCCGCTCCAGCAAAATTGCAACAACCGCAACCGGACTCGCCGGAACCATCGCCACAAACACTCCCGCCGAGACGCAACCCATTTCCAGTTCGCATGGAAGTCCGCACTTCGCCCTCCGGCGAAATGGAATTTCGCTATGTCTGCGGCGAAAAAGAGCCTCCTCCCTTCGCCCCGATCTGCGACGCGGCCACCCGCGCCAGGCTCGCCAAACACTTCGCGGAGGAACGTGCCAAAGCTTTCCGGGCCACCGCAACCGAATCCCCCACCTCCTCCATTTCCGTAGGCATTCCCGAATCGTCGGAGCCTCCCACCCCCTCTCCCGCTGAAGAATCCGACAAACCCGCACTCCCCATCACCTGGACCAATCCCAGTTACCCGATCACCACCTACAATCTCCGGCCGGATTACTCCAGCGCGACTCCCTCCTCGAATTCCTCTCCCCGCTCGGCGCCCCTTTCGCAACCCACCTCACCCGACTTCAACCGCCATTCCCGCCGTTGCGCCATCTGCGGTCACCCGGACCGCGACGCCATCGAAGCCGATTTCGTCCGCTGGCGCAGCCCCGACCAAATCGTCAGGGACTACCAGCTCAGCGGCGGACGCACTTCACTCTACCGCCACGTTCACGCCGTCGGACTCTACCAGCGCCGCAAACAGGAAATGGGCCGCGTCCTCGAATCCATCCTCGAGTCCGTGGACATCTGCACTCCGGACACCTTCGACGTAATCATCCGCGCCGCCCGCCTCTACGCGCACCTCGACGCCCACGGCCGCTGGTTCGAAGCTCCCAGAACGCAATACGTAGTCTACGGCCCGCCACCAGACGAAGATCCTGCTGGAAATTTCGGTAGCGCCCAGTCCTCAAATCCTGGCGTCGGGAGACGCCATGTCGAAGATCCGCCGGGGCGGACTGTGCCCGGCCTTACGCTGCCCATGCCCGTCCTTAACACCGCAGTGACCACGATCTCCCTGGCACCGCCAAAACAGCCGGACGCCGCCACTGGCGAAAACGCGAAATCTGCCCCCCGCCGCAAGCTTCGGCGCAAAAGTCTAACCGGAACAGACCTCCATTCAGAATTTGCGCAAACTCATGAAAACAAACGCCGAAAAAATTCCTAACCGGTACAGATACGCGAATTCGCGTTTCGTACCGCTTACGCTAAATTTTGCGGTAGTCGGAATTTTGAGTTGTTACCGTCAGCTGCTTGCTCACGCCCTCGATTGTGGCGGTGGTGGGGTGGCTGCGGCCGTCGGGGAGCTTTTCGAACTGGACGGAGAGGTTCATGGCGTCGGAAGGGCCGTCCATGTAGCTGGCGATTTTGATGCTGCGAACCAGTTTCTGTTCTTTGTCGAAGAGCAGCGTCATGGAATCGCCGGGCTTCGCGTAATTGACGATGACGATTTTCACTTCGCCGCTCGCGGTTACGTTCGCCGACTGCAGCCCGCGCAATATATGCCGCCGCAACCGTTCTCACAATGGATTGCGCGCGCGGAGGGAAAGACCAATGCGGATTGACAGCGACGCGGGCAAAGAGATACATTCCGCGAACTGTTCCGTTGCGGCAGCGGGCGAGCTTCGCCGTGGAACAGCTCCGTCACGCGCAGAAATAAAATCTCGCAAACAAATGAGTAGGGGATAGCGGATCCAATGCCCCGCCTTTTTTTCACTTCCGCCGGCGCCCAGAGGCGAACTCTCGTGAAGATGCTTCGCTTCCGGAAACAGCACCCGGTGACGCGACGCTGCGGCGGCGCGCTGGCGCTCGTTGCTGCGGCTTGTTTTTTTTCGGCTGCGGCGCGAGGGCAGTCCACCGGCACAGAACAAAATTCCGATGCGGTGCACCAGATGAGCGCTTCATTTCAAGCTTTGGCGAAGCGGGTTTCGCCGGCGATCGTGGAAATAATGGTGACCGGCTACGGTTCTCCGAATGATGAGGACAGTACCGCGTCGAGCGCCGTGGAACGCGAACGTAGTCAAGGATCGGGCGTTATTGTTGATCCGGACGGTTACATCATCACGAATTATCACGTGGTGAAAGGTTCGGAGCGCGTGCGGGTGGTTTTGACGCCGGCAATGAAAGACGAATCGCAGCCTTACGCGCTATTGAGGTCGCGCGGAAGGATTTTGCCGGCGCGGGTGGTGGGATTCAGCAAGGAAATCGATTTGGCGGTGCTGAAAGTGGAAGCGAGCGGACTGCCAACCTTGCCGATCGGGCGTTATGAGCGTTTGCAGAAAGGGCAGATCGTGCTGGCGTTCGGCAGCCCGGAAGGTTTGGAGAACTCCGTCACGTTTGGATTGGTGAGTTCCGTCTTGCGGCAGCCTGATCCGGACGATCCAATGGTTTATATCCAGACGGACGCGGCGATCAATCCCGGGAATAGCGGCGGGCCGCTGCTGGACGTGGATGGAAACATGATTGGGATTGATACGTTCATTTACACGAAGGGCGGAGGAAACGAAGGAATTGGATTTGCGATTCCGAGTGGAATTGCGCGGTATGCATACGAACAGATTCGGCAATATGGACGCGTGCCGCGGCGGACGATTGGGGCTGGGCTGCAGACGCTGACAGTGGAATTGGCGCAGGCGCTGGGAATGCCGGATCAAACGGGGGTGATCGTCGCGGACGTGTATGCGGATAGTTCGGCGGAACAGGCGGGATTGAAAAATGGAGACGTTATTACCGCGGTGGATGGAATCCCGGTGGACAACGTGGCGTTTTTCGCTTTGAGTTTGTATATGCGCAACGCTGCTGGTCCGGCGAAATTAGCGATTGTGCGCGACGGCAAGACGCTTGATTTGAATGTGCCGGTGTATGAGCCGAAATACGAGCCGGACCGGCTTTCGGAATTGGCTGATCCGACGAAAGATCTGATTGCGCGGCTGGGGATTGTCGGGCTGACGATCACTCCGGAGGTAGAGCGGCTGGCGAACGTGCGGATTCCTTCGGGGGTGATTGTCACTTCGATTGTGAACGACAGGCTTGCCGTGGATTCGGGCTTGCAGGAAGGCGACGTGATTCATACGATGAATCGTACGCAGATTACGAGCGTGGTCAATTTGCGCGCGGAATTCGGGAAATTGAAACCCGGGGAGCCGGCGGCGATGCAGGTGGAGCGCAACGGCAAACTGATCTACGTTACTTTTGAAATGGAATAATTCGGCGAACTTATGAGCTTTGAGATCAGCGCGAAGACGCGGGAGTTGCAGCAGCGGTTGCAGAAGTTTATGGACGCGCATGTGTATCCGAACGAGCGGCGCTTCGAGGAGGAAGTGGCTGCCGAGCGGTGGAAACCGACGCGGATTGTGGAGGAATTGAAACCGAAGGCGCGGGCGGAGGGATTGTGGAATTTATTTTTGCCGCAGGATCCGGCCGGGGCGGGGTTGACGAACCTGGAATATGCGCCGCTGTGCGAAATCATGGGGCGCAGCCACATGGCGCCGGAGGTATTCAATTGTTCCGCGCCGGATACGGGGAATATGGAGGTCTTGGCGCGTTATGGCACGGCGGAGCAAAAAGAAAAGTGGCTGAAGCCGCTGCTGGCCGGGGAAATTCGCTCGTGCTTTGCGATGACGGAGCCGGATGTGGCGTCGTCGGATGCGACGAACATTGCTTCGCGGATTGAGCGTGACGGCGACGGCTATGTGATTAACGGGAAGAAGTGGTGGACTTCAGGGGCGGGCGATCCGCGTTGCAAGGTCGCGATTTTTATGGGCAAGAGCGATCCCGCTGCGGCGGCGCACCGGCAGCAGTCCATGATTCTGGTGCCGCTGGATGCGCCGGGAGTGAAGGTGGTGCGAATGCTGAGCGTGTTTGGTTACGATCACGCGCCGCACGGGCACGCGGAAATTCATTTCGACAATGTGCGCGTGCCGCCAGGCAATATGCTGCTGGGGGCTGGGCGCGGATTTGCGATTGCGCAGGGCAGGCTGGGGCCGGGGCGGATTCATCATTGCATGCGATGTATCGGATTGGGTGAGCGGGCGCTGGAGAGCATGTGCAAGCGTGTGCAGGCGCGAGTGGCGTTTGGAAAGACACTGGCGGAGCAAGGGACGATTCGCGCGGGCATCGCGGAATCGCGGATGGAGATCGAGCAGGCGCGGCTTTTGACTTTGAAGGCGGCGCACATGATGGACACCGTGGGAAACAAGGGCGCGCGTGCGGAGATTGCGATGATCAAAGTGGTGGCGCCGAATGTGGCTTTGCGCGTGATCGACCGCGCGATTCAGGCGCACGGCGGGGCGGGAGTTTCGCAGGATACTTTTTTGGCGAGCGCTTGGGCGATGACGCGGGCGCTGCGATTGGCTGATGGACCGGACGAAGTGCACGTGGAATCCATTGCGAAGTGGGAATTGGCTAAGGGTAGTGGCGCGGCTTGATTCTAGACTGGCGATGCGCGCGCGGGATTTGGGCGTGCGTCGCAGATGCAGATAATGTTCGCGGATTGCGGGGGAGACTGATGGCGCCAGTGGTGATTGATCGGCCGCAGAGATTGCGGGAGATGGTCGGGCGGGAAATTGGCGTGACGGAATGGTTCCTGGTGGCGCAGGAGCGCATCGAGCGGTTCGCCGCAGCCACAGAAGACCAGCAGTGGATTCATGTGGATAGCGCGCGGGCGAGCAAGGAATCGCCCTACGGCACGACGATCGCTCATGGATTTCTTACGCTTTCTTTGATCAGCCGTTTTGTGCAGGAGGCGATTCAAATTCAAGGCGGTGTGCGGCTGGCGGTGAATTACGGATTGAACCGCGTGCGATTTCCGTCGGCGGTGCGGGCGGGTTCGAATATTCGCGCGCATGTTTCGCTGATGAATCTGAAGGAACTGCCGGACGCGGTGGAGGCTACGTACGGCGTGACGATGGAGTGCGAAGGATCGGAGAAACCGGCTTGCGTCGCGGAGTGGATCGTCCGGTATTACTTGTGAGCGGCGTGGGGCTTGGTTCGGGCGGCGCGGTGGGTGAGGAACGTCGTGGCGGGCGCTAGATGCGGCCTGTTTGAGCGGTGTGCAACGAAGCGCGCAAGAGCATTTGGATTTTTTCGGGCATGGACGCGAAGCGCTCGTCTTTGGTCAAGCCCTGATGATAGCGGTAGTAAATTTGCTGGACGATTACGGCGAGTTTGAAGCGCGCGAACGCGAGATAGAAGGCGATTTGCGAGACGTCGCACCCGGTTTTTGCGGCGTGGTGTTCGACGATTTCCGCGCGCGTGAAGCTGCCTGGCTCGGTGGTAGGTCCCCAGCGATTTTCTTGTACTTCTTTAGAATCCGTGGCGTCCACCCAATAGGCTAACGCGGTGCCGAGATCGGTGAGCGGGTCGCCGATGGTGCACATCTCCCAATCGAGAACGCCCGCGATTTTTGTGATGTCGTTCGCATCGAGAACTACGTTGTCGTATTTGTAGTCGTTGTGGATCAACGCAACGGCGCTCGTGCGCGGCACGTGCTGCTGCATCCACGTGGTAATTTTTTCGACTTCCGGGTAATCGTGGGTCTTTGAGCCGTAGTAACGCTCGGTCCAACCGCGAACTTGGCGTTCGAGATAGCCTTCCGGCTTGCCGAGGTCGGAGAGACCTGCGGCGGCGTAATCCACGCGATGCAGGCGAATTAGATTTTCGACGAATGATTCACTGAGCTTGTTTGCTTTTTCCGCTGAGAAGTCGAGGCCGGGAGGAAGTTTTCTGCGGAGAATGATTCCACGAACTGGTTTCATCAGGTAGAAGGGCGCGCCGAGGATGCCAATGTCGTCGCAATAGAAAAGTGCTTGAGGAGCGGGGGAGTATGCGGAGTGGAGCTTCGAAAGGACGCGGAATTCACGGCTCATATCGTGCGCGGATTTGACTTTGCTGCCGAAAGGCGGGCGGCGAAGAACCAGCTCCGTGGTGCCGAGGTGGACTGAATAGGTGAGGTTGGAGTGTCCGCTGGGAAACTGGCGCACCAGAAGCTCGCCTTCGGCATCTGGAAAGTGGGCGCGGAGATAGCGCTCGAGTTTGGTCAGATCCAGTTCTTCGCCGGATCGGATTGCTGCGGGATGGTCCAGCAAATCGCTCATCGGCATTTCTCCCTAGCGATAGGTGAGCATTGCGGGGTCTTCGATATGCGCATGAATATTGAAGCTGCTTAGCGTGAACCGCCTGGCGCTATAGAGAAATTCGCTCCACGCGGAATTTCGCGACATCCACGTGAGCTCGAGCGTGTCTTCCGGCGCTAGATGCAAGGCGCGCTGCATGGCAATCGCAACCGGACCGCCGGATGTGAAAATTGCGACGCGTTCACCGCGCGCACCGGCGCTTAGAAACTTTGTGAAGCCGGAATTCACGCGCTCGCTAAACTCGGTCCAAGTTTCCACGTCCGGTACCGTGAAAGCGCCGCGAACCCAGCCGCCGATTATGGCCGCGTAGAGTCTCTGGAAATTGGCGTGGAGTTCGGTATCGTTCGCGGACGACACAAACATGGAGTGGAGATCGCGAATTGCTGAATCGGTCTCGAGCAATTCGGTGAGGCCGTGTTTGAGCACTGCTTCTCCTGAGTACTCGTCGAACTCCGGCAGGACCAGCGGCACGGGAAAAGCTAAGGTCGCGGCTTGGTAAGCGGCGCGAACTAGCTCGACGGTGTCTTTTTGGCGTGCGCGGGGGCCGACGCAGACCCGCTCGAAAATGACGCCGTGGCGCGACCAGTACTCACCGAGAAGACGCGACTGGGCTTCGCCGACCGGTGACAATTTGTCATAGTTCTGCTGCAAAAACGACGCCTGGCCGTGACGGACGAGATAGAGAGTGCCCATTTTTCAAATGGCCGTGGATGCGACGCGACGGCGCGGACCATATTGTGAAGATGATGGGCACGCAGTTCCACAATTTAAATGCGCGGTGGGGCGGGAATTTGCGCGCTCTGTTCAGACCGCCGCGGTTTCTTCTTTGCCAAACTGCGCGAAGGTCTTTCCCGAAGCGGCCAGGCGCTCGAGGAGTGGCGCGGGCTGCCAGTTTTCACCGTGCTGCCGGTGGAATTCGGAAACGCGCTCGTAAACATTCTTCAAGCCAACCGTATCGGCATACCACATCGGACCGCCGCGCTGAGCTGGGAAACCGTAGCCGTTGATGTAAATGATGTCTATGTCCGAAGCTCGTAGCGCGTAGCCCTCTTCGAGGATGCGCGCGCCTTCGTTCACTAGCGCATAAACGCAGCGGTCCACGATTTCGCTTGAGGATATTTTGCGCTGCGGGATGCCCGATTCCGCGGCCCATTGGCGCAGCAGCGCGGCGACCTCGGGATCGTTCGAGGCTTGCCGCTTTTCGTCGTACTTGTACCAGCCCGCGCCGGTTTTCTGGCCGTAGCGGCCGAGTTCGCAGAGGCGATCGCCTGCGAATGACTGCCGGATTCCGGGCTTTTCAAGATGGCGATATTCCTTGCGAATGCGCCAACCGATGTCGAGTCCGGCGAGATCTCCAACGGCCAGCGGGCCCATGGCCATGCCGAAATCGTAGAGCGCCTTGTCTACGTCTTCTACACTGGCGCCTTCCTCGACGAGAAAAACGGATTCGCGGACGTATGGATGGAACATGCGATTGCCCACGAAGCCGCGGCAATTGCCGACGAGGACGCCGATTTTACCGAGCTTCTTCGACAGTTGCATGACGGTGGCAATCACTTCCTTGCTGGTGCGCTTGCCGCGGACAATTTCGAGCAGACGCATTACGTTGGCAGGGCTGAAAAAGTGCGTGCCGATTACGAACTCGGGGCGGGGCGTCGTTGCGGCGATTTCGTCTATATCGAGCGTGGAGGTGTTCGTGGCTAGAATCGCGCCGGGTTTGCAAACGCGATCGAGCTCGCCGAAGACTTCTTTCTTGATAGCCATGCCTTCGAAAACAGCTTCGATGATCAGGTCTACATCCGCAAAGCCGTCGTAGGTGAGCGTCGGCTGGATGAGTTTCAGGCGTTCTGCGGCAAATTGTTCGGTAAAACGCCCGCGCGCCACGGAATTTGCGTAGTTTTTCTGGATGTTGGCGAGTCCGCGATCGAGCGCGGGTTGGTCCGTTTCCTTGAGAAGCACGGGAATGCCCGCGTTGGCCAGGACCATGGCGATGCCGCCGCCCATGGTGCCCGCGCCTACAACCGCTGCGCGATTGATGGGAATGGTTGGGGCATCTTTGGGAATGTCTGGAATTTTCGAGACTTCGCGTTCGCTGAAAAACACGTGGATTAGCGCTTTGGATTGATCCGACTGGAGGCACTCGATGAAAAGTTTGCGTTCGAGCGCGCAGCCTTCCGCGAACGGAAGCTTTGTGGAAGCTTCGACGGCTTCGATCGCGGCGAGTGGCGCCATCATGCCGCGCTGTTTCTTGCGGGCGGTGTCACGCGCTGCCGCGAATATTGCGGCGTTGTCTTCGGGCGTACCGAGTTTCTCGTTGCGATCTCTGGTTTTGCGGATGGGTAGAGCTGCGACTTCGCGGGCGAAGGCGACGGCTCCTGTGAGAAGGTCGCCTTCGATCAGGCGGTCAATGATTCCGAATTTCAGTGCTTCTTCGGCTTTGATGAGCGCGCCGCCTGCACACATCTCGACAGCTTTTGCGACGCCAGCGAGGCGGGGAAGGCGTTGCGTGCCATGCGCGCCGGGGATAATTCCGAGCTTCACTTCGGGTTGGCCAACTTGCGCTGTGGCGATGGCGACGCGGTAGTGACCGGCCATCGCGAGCTCGAGCCCGCCACCGAGCGCGTTGCCGTGAATGGCCATCACTACTGGCTTGCGGCAGTCTTCGATGCGCGGGAGGAGATCCGGAAAACTCATGGTGCCGGGCGCGGCGCCCGAACGCATTTTCGAGAATTCTTTGATGTCCGCGCCGGAGACGAAGGTACGGCCGCCGCCGATGAGGACGCAGGCTTTTACGGCGGCGTCGTTGTTGATTTCTTCGATGGCGCGCGCGATGCCCTCGGGGACGCCGGGGCTGAGCGCGTTCACCGGCGGATTATTTATGGTGATGACGGCGATGCCGTTTTCTTTTGTGAGTTGCACTAGATCGGTCATGGGAGGCTCTTTTGTTTGTGGGTTTATGCGCTCTTCGCGGAGACGCAGTCCGAGTCAATCACCAGCGAAGCGATGCGCTCGCGGTGAAATGTGGCGTCGCCAAAGGCTGTTTCCGAGGCTTTCGCGCGGCGGTAATAAAGGTGAATATCATTTTCCCAGGTGAAACCCATGCCGCCGTGAATCTGGATGCCGCGATTGCCGACCGTGCGGGCGGCGTCGCTGGCATACATTTTAGCTATGGATACGGCTTTCGGCGCATCCGGCGAATTTTCTTCGAGCGCCCAGCCGGCGTAGTAGACGGCGGAGCGGGCGCTCTCGGTTTCGAGGTACATGTCCGCGCATTGATGCTGGACGGCTTGAAACATGCCGATGGGCTTGCCGAATTGTTTGCGGGTTTTGGCGTATTCGACGGTGAGATCGAGAGTACGTTGCATGCCACCGACTAATTCGGCGGCTAGCGCGGCCGTGGCGATATCGAGAGCGCGCGAGAGGTTTGCCGTGGCGCCGATTTCTTCCGCTGGAGCGTTGCTGAATTCGATGGCGGAGAGTTTGCGCGTGAGATCCATGCCGGCCATGGGAGATATTTTCACGCCGCTGGCTTTGGGATCCACGATGAAGACGCCGTTGCGCGCTACTACGATGATGAAATCGGCGACGGCGGCGTCGGGTACAAAGAATTTTTCGCCAGTGAGTTTTCCACCGAAGGCACTGATTTCTGCGTCTTCTGGGTTCCAGCTTCCGTTGGCTTCGGGCATTGCGACTGTCGCACGGGCCTCTCCGCGGCAGATCGGTGCCAGGTACTTGCTTTTGTGCGCGGGACTGGCGACGGCATCCAGAACTGAGCCAGCCAGAACCGCGGTGGAGAAAAACGGGCCGGGCAGCAGGGCGCGGCCTGCTTCTTCCATCAGGAGCATCAGTTCTACTTTTCCGAGGCCGACTCCGCCGTAGGCTTCCGGATAGATGATGCCGGTGTAGCCCTGGTCGGCCAGTTTCGACCACAACGCTGCGTCGTAGGCGGTATCGGTTTCCATCAGGCGACGCATTTCCGCGCTGGGACATTCGCCGGCGAAGAATTTGCGGGCGCTGTCCTTGAGAAATTCCTGGCTTTCGCTTAGACCGAATTGCATGGCTTGTCCTTTTAGTAGCTTCTGGGAAGTCCGAGCACGAAATGGCCGATGATGTTGCGCTGGACTTCAGAAGTGCCGGCTTCGATGGTATTTCCGCGGGTGCGCAGGTAGGCGTACGACCAGAGACCTTTATCAATCGCGTGAGGATCGTCGCCCAGCAATTGGCCGTAGGGGCCGAGTAATTCTTGCGCGATTTGCTGCAGGCGTTGATTGAGTTCGCTCCAGAAAATTTTCTGGATGGAGCCTTCGGGGCCGGGGACGCCCGTGGCGGTTACGCGGCTGAAGGCGCGCATTTGGTTGAAACGCATGATTTCGATTTCGGCGCTGCATTGCGCGAGTTTTTGGCGAATGATAGGGTCCTCGGCGGCGGGGCGGCCGTTGCGCTGAATTTTGCGCGCGAGTTCGATTAGGCGCGTGATGTAACGTTTGAAGGTGAGATGGAGGCGAGCGCCGTAGGAGCCGCGTTCGTACATCAGGGTGCTCATGGCGACGTTCCAGCCGTCATTCACTTTGCCGAGAACATTGGCCGCCGGGACTTTTACATCGCCGAAGAAGAGTTCGTTGAATTCGGATTCTCCGGTCATCTGACGGAGGGGGCGAACTTCGACGCCCGGGGTTTTCATGTCTACCAGGAGCACGGTGAGGCCTTTGTGTTTCGGCACGTTGGGATCGGTGCGGACGACTAGTTCACACCAATTGCCGACCCAACCGTAGCTGGTCCACACTTTTTGGCCGTTGACGATGTAGTGATCGCCTTTGAGGACGGCTTCGGTTTGCAGGCCGGCGAGGTCGGAGCCGGCGTTGGGTTCGGAGAATCCCTGGCACCAGATTTCTTCGGCGCTGAGAATTTTTGGAATGTAACGCTGCTTTTGGGCTTCGGTGCCGAAGGCGATGATGGTGGGGCCGATGAGTCCGAGGCCGAGGGAATTGGCCATGGGCGGGGCTTCGACGCGCGCCATTTCTTCCCAGAAGATGGCTTGCTGCATCAGAGTGGCGCTGCGGCCTTGGTATTCCTTGGGCCAGGAGACGGCGGCCCAGCGGCCTTCCTGGAGTTTGCGTTGCCAGGCGCGCAGGTACGGGAAGGATTCTTCGATCGGCTTTTCGCGCCACTCGGGCCAGTCTTTGGGGACGTTTGTTGCGAGCCAGGCGCGGAGTTCATCGCGAAAGGCCAGCTCGTCTTCGGTTAGGTTCAGATCCATGGACTCGACTCCTTAAGTTCGTTGGGCGCAACGTGCTCGCGACGCGTCTTTTGTGCGGCGCTGCAAATCATTCTGGACGTCGATCGCTCACGTGCCGGATTTCGACTTCGCATTTGGCTCTGGCGCCGGTGCAGCCGCTGACACGGGTGCGGCAAAATTCGGGCGCATGGTTTCTTTGCCTTGCCAATATTTCTTGCGCAGGTCTTTTTTCAGAACTTTTCCTGTGCCGGTTTTGGGCAGAGCGTCCACGAATTCGAAGGAGCGCGGACATTTATAGTGGGCGAGGCGCGAGCGGCAGAAGTCGCTGAGTTCGGGTTCGGTGGCGGCGGCGTTGGGCTTTAGCACGACCAGCGCTCTGGGGACTTCGCCCCACTTGGCGTCGGGAACGGGTATCACCGCGACTTCGAGGACGGCGGGGTGCGCGAGGATGGCTTTTTCGAGTTCGAGCGAGGAAATATTTTCGCCGCCGCTGACGATGATGTCTTTTTTGCGGTCCACGATGAGGAGGTAGCCGTCTTCGTTCATGGTGGCCATATCGCCGGTGTGGAACCAGCCGCCGCGCAGCGCTTCGGCGGAAGCGTCCGGCTGGCGCCAATAGCCTTCCATGATGCCGTCGCCGCGCGCGACGATTTCGCCGATGGCCTGGCCATCGCGCGGCACGTCGCGATCGTCGGGATCCACAACGCGCAGTTCGACGCCGGGAATAGCATAGCCAGTCATGGCCTGGCCCGCGTAGAGTTGTTCGCCTTGCCAGTCCAATCCGAACTTCATGGGAGAAACCGAAAGCGTCGGCGAAGTTTCCGTCAAGCCATAACCGGAATAACATTCGCACCTGAGCTTTTCCTGGACTTCGCGAATCAAGGTAGGCGAAGACGCGGCGCCGCCGATGATGATGCGGCGGAGACTGCTCAAATTGTAATTCGGGCGCTGCGGGCAATTCACCAGGGCCGTGGCCATGATGGGCACGAGGCTCAGAGTATTTACTCCGTGCGTTTCGATGAGCCGGAAAACTTCCTGGGTATCAAAACGCTGGATCATCACGTGCTTGCCGCCGAGCAGAGTCAAGAAATGCGCGACGCCCCAGCCATTGGCGTGGAAGAGAGGGATGGTGTGGAGTTCCACGGCGTTTTTTTCGGTTTGCAGCCCCAGACAGACGTGCAGGGCGTGAAGGTAGATGTTTCGGTGCGTGAGCATCACGCCTTTGGGGTTCGCGCTGGTGCCGCTGGTGTAGAAAAGTTCGGCGACGGAGTTTTCATCGATCGTTGAGATATCAGCGCGGTGCGGCGTGGCGGCTGCCAGCAGAGCTTCGTAATTTTGCGGCGCTAGCCACGGTTCGGTGGGCGCGCCATCCAATTGGCAGAACAAGCCCAGCGACGGAACATTCTTGCGAAAGGAGCCGGCTGCGGCTAGAAACTGTTTCTCGACGAAGAGTACGGTGGCTTCGGCATCGTTCAGGACGTAGCCGAGTTCATTGGGGGTGAGGCGGATATTCAGCGGGAGCAGGACGGCGCCCGCTTCCAGAACGCCGTAATAGGCTTCTAGCAAGCGGTGGCAATTGGTGCTGAGGAAGGCGACGCGATCGCCAGGTTGCACGCCAGCGTGGCGCAGCGCCCCCGCGAGACGCCTGGCGCGTTCGGCAAATTGCGCGTAGGTGAAACTTTCCTGATTGCAGACGATTGCGGTCCGGTGCGGGTATTGCTGCTCCGCGTAGCGCAGAAAACGCAGAGGAGTGAGTGGAATGTTCATGGCGCGTTTGGCTTGACCTGAATGACCAGGTGGATCAGGCCGACTGACCTCCATCAACTACTAGAATGTGCCCGGTCACAAAATCGGAAGCGCCGGAGGCGAGGAAAATGGCGGCGCCTTTTAGATCTTGCGGCCCGCCAAAGCGGCCCAGCGGGATTCCCGCGAGGAGCGCGTCTTTATTTCGTTCGATCACCTTTTCGGACATGTCCGTGGGAAACCAGCCTGGGGCGATCGCGTTCACTTGAATATTGTGCATGCCCCATTTGCAGGCGAGGTCTTTGGTGAAGGCGATTACGCCGCCTTTGCTGGCGGTGTAGCCGATGGCGGAGAATTTCGGGGACGCGCCGCGCAGGCCGGCGACGGATGCGATGTTGATTATTTTTCCGCGGCGCTGGGCGGTCATGGTTTTGCCTACTGCTTGCGAAAAGAGAAATGTCCCGGTGAGATTGGTTTCGATCACTTTGTGCCATTGCTCGAGCGTCATTGTTTCTACCGGTGCGCCCCAGGAAGTGCCGGCGTTGTTGATCAGGATGTCTATGCGCCCGAAATGTTTCAGGGTCGCGTCAGCTACCGCTTGAATACTGGCTGGGTCCTTGACGTCGCAGGCGAGCGCTAGAGCTTGTACTCCCAGCTTTTGCAGTTCGTCCGCGGCCTGCTCGCAACGCTCTTTTTTTCGCGCGCAGAGGACTAAATCCGCGCCCATCTCCGCGAGGCCTTCGGCCATCTGGCGGCCGAGACCGACCGAGCCGCCGGTGACGATGGCGACGCGGCCGTGCAAATCGAAAATGTTTGAGACATTCACCCAGTGCGAGCGGCCCTGAAATCAGGTGGCAGCCGCGACAAAGTGTATGTGTATATCATATGTTAGCCACTAACGCTAGATCGCAACGTACGGAAAACTCTTGTGCTTCGCAGCTTCCGCTGACTGCGCGGAGCCCGACACTCGCGGCGCGCCGAGAACGTCGGTTCTCTTGTCGCTCAGTGCGTTCCCGAAGATGCGTCATCGTCGCGACAATCGCGATCGCCATCTCTGGAACCGCACTGCCGGGTGAACGCGTCAAAAGGCCGGAGGTACGGGGCCGGAGTGAAATCAATGAAAGCCGGCGAGACCGGGACAACCACGCCGCCCACGACGAAGATGTTGAAATCGGGGCCGAGGGCCGCGGCGTCGCCGTTGAGCAAATTCGCGTTGATGTCGGGCCATTGGCCGGTCTCGAGCCGCGTGAGGAGCGTCTCCACCGCGGCAATCGTTTCGGCGGGAGTGAAGGCGCAGTGACCGGCGCGGTCCACGTAGGTCTGGCGCAGGAACCGGCGGTTATCGTCTACGCGGTCCACTACGTCCTTGTAGGCGGATTCATTTTCGACGACTACCAAGCCATCGCCTTTGGTGTGCAAGGTGAGGACCGGGATGTCAATTTGTCCATTGAAGATGATATTTTGTTCGAGATATTTGACGGCGTTCGGATTCGCCTTGATGCGCGCTGCTTGATTCAAAGCGTCGAGGTCGCGTTCGAGGCTGAGGCCGGCCGTTTGATAGAGGGCCCAGACCTCGTCGCGATTAACGGATTTTTCGAATTGCCGGCGATAGTCCACATCCGTGTTCCAGGAGACGTTGCCACCGGCGCGGGCTTCCAGTTCAGCGCGGAAAGCGAAGACGAAAGGAAAATCAACTTGCTGGTCCCAAAGGAACTGATTGGCTTCCTGGCCGGCGAAATCGGTGGGCGCCGGCTCGGGCGAAGTGGGAGTGAACCAACCCGGTGTGTCACTTAGAGCGGCCCCGAGGGCAATGCGCGCGCGGCCCTGCGGCGTGGCTTGCGCGGCGGCGAGGACTTCTTCAGCGAGAGTCAAGTTGGCGTCGGGATTCGTGATGTTGACGAGTTGCAAGCCGGCTGCGGGGGCCAGCAGGGTTTCGAAGGCGAATTCGCCGTCGAGCGCCGTGTTCCACGTGGCGACTCCGCCAGAAAGCACGCCGCACATCGGCTGCGCGGCGGTGAAGCGCTTCGGATTTCTTTGAATCAGACCTGCGGTGATGATGCCGCCCAAGGAGTGTCCCCAGGCGATGGTGCTGACCGGATGGGGGAAGATCGAATCGAAGACGTCGAGGACGGCGATTTGATCGCTGAGAGCTTCGTGAATGGCCCAGCCGGTGGTGGCGTATGACGAGCCGGCGAGGGCGAATCCGTTTGCGAGCATGAAAGCGCGAGTGGCTGGATCGCCGACGTCTGTGGCGGGATTGGGGCTGCCCGGGACGACGTAGCCATGGCTATAGAGAAACAGGGTTCCATTCCAATCGGAGGGAACTTCGATAAGGTAGGTGGCGCCGTCGCTGAGGGTTCCTGTTTTCGTGGTGAGACTGGCTTGCGCGCGCGATGATTGCGCGGCGGCGAGAATTAGAACTGCGGTAAAAAAAATAAGTAACGCTGTCCGTGGGGATTGTGGCCGCATTTGAATTCCTCCTTTCACTTCGAATCTCGCGAGACGATCTTTGGGTAATGCGATGAGCCGAGAACATTTTGCGGACCGCGACGAGGCTCACAGTCCCCAGCGGCTAAACAGTTTGCGGAAAAAGTCAAAAGCCGGGCTTCAGGGGCTAAAGCCCCCAGAGGAGCGGCACAACTTACGGCGGGGGCTGAAGCCCCGCCCTTCCTGGTTTTCCGCACGCTGTAAGGCCGCGTTTCTTGCATTCGTTTGTGGCACGGCTGAGGCCGTGCGCTGACGAATGCACGAGAAAGATGGCGGCCTGAAGGCCGCCGCTACAAAGTCAAATTCTCCTGGTTCCTGTACTGCGTGGTCCGCGGAGTCGAATCGCTTCCTTGGACCTTTTTCGAAATTAGAAACTCATGCGCACGCCTAGCTGCACCTCGCGCTTGGGTAAGTCAGAGGTGAAACCCAGGGGCGTGCTGGGTGATAGCGCCGCGCTTCCGTGCACGTTGAAGGTGGTGAAACCTGGCTGGAAGCCGAAGAGCGGACTGACTTCGTTATTGACGCTGGCGTAGTTGGTGCGGTTGGCGATGTTGAAGCCTTCCGCCGTAAATTGCAGCGTGGCACGTTCGCCTATTTTGTGCTGCCAGCTCAGGCGCATATCGAAATCAATATAGTTGGGACCCATTCCGGTATCGCGGGGAGCGCCGATGGGACGCTCGTTGGTGATGTGATTGTTGCCGTTGACCTCTCCGCCGGCGAGCAAGTTAAAGGGATGGCCGCTGTGGTACTGGAAAATCGGAGAGAGTTGAAAGCCCGACAAGAATGCGTTATGGGAAGGGCCGCTGAACACCCCGGCCAGGACGACTTTGTGGCGTTCGTCGAATTCGGAGAGGGCGCGATCCAGGCTCAAATCCGTGGGATCTTGCGGACCGAAGTCGCTATTGAAATCGGTTCCGGTGTCGAAGGCCTTGCTGTAGGTGTAGTTTCCGAAGAACGTGAAGTTGTCGCTGAAGCGTTTGTGGACTTCCAGAATGCCGCCTTCGTAGAGTCCCGACGAGGCGGAGGTGTACTGATTGTTTTGAACGATCAGCGGGTTCACAAAACAGGCGAAGGGGTTCGGCGCGCAGGGGAGACCCTCGGTACCGAATAGCGGGTCGGTCGCCTGGACAAGGTTCCAGTTGCGGTAGGAAACTGACTTGCCATTCGCCAGGGTCACCGTGCTCATCGGCGTCGTGGGAAGAAGATTGGTATCAATCGCGACCGGCAGGCGGGTGGTGTGCGAATAAATGAAGCTCGCGGAAATCGTAAAGCCGGGCGCGATCTGGCGTTCAATTCCGAAGGAGGCCTGCTGAGAGTAGGGAGGCTTGTAGTTGGGCGGGTTGCTGAACAAAACGGTGAGAGGCGAAAGCTGGCCGGTGTTCTGGACGAAAATGCCGTAATTGGCGATATCAGCGGGGGTAATGCAAGCGCTGGTCCCCGGCGCCGGGATCGTGCAGGAGATCTTATTCGCGTTTGGAGCATTCCCCGGAGGCGCGGGCGTGGCAAACAGACCCCCGAACACTTGTCCCGCGGACTGAATGAAAGGAAGAACGCTGTAGCCGGGATCTACGTAAATGGAAATGTAGCGGTTGCAAGGGCTAGCGCCTGTGCCCGGGAAGATAACGCCGGGAGGACCGAAGGCGGTGACGCCAATTCCGCAAGTGCCGACCACATTATTGACCTGATCGGGAACCTGCGACTTGTTGTTCTGATTCTCGACGGTACTTCTGTTCTTGTTTAGAACGCCGAGGCTCAAGTCGACCTGAGGAATCTGGGCATCGATGGGGCCGTAGAAAATGCCGTACCCGCCGCGGATCACAGTCTTGTGGTCTTTGAACGGATCCCAGGCGAAGGACAGCCTCGGGGCTATGTCGCCATAATAGGTGTTCAGAGGACGATATTGCGAGTCTATTTCGTAGCGGAGGCCGTAGTTGAGAGTGAAATTGGACGTCACTTTCCAGGAGTCTTGCAGGTAGATTCCCGATAACGGGCGGGTGTATGCGGGATAGTCCGCTTCGCCGAAACCCTGTTGATAAACCTGCGGCGCTGCGAGGGAGGCGGCTTGCAGCGAATTGATCTCCGAGGAATTCAAGGCGCCCGCGAGACCGCAACCGGAGGTGGCCGGGTTTCCAGTTATGGGACCGTTGGGGTTGGACAGGCAGGAGCTGAGGTCGAAGCCAGGGAGCGCACCGAAGACAAAGCGGCCCGGGAAAAAGGTGTGGGACTCGGTGTGATTGCCGCGAAACAGCACATCGCCACCAAATTTGATCGTGTGGCTGCCACGGATCAGGGTTAGGTTGTCCGCGAACTCATAGCGGCGGAGGATCGTATAATTCGGCAGGAAAATGTTGGTACCGAGATTGTTTGCGAAGCCGGCGATCTGTAGGCCTACCTCGCCCGGCTCGTTGGGGACTACGTTGAAACTATTGTAATCCCACTGGAAGCGGAACTCATTCTCGGTGCGCGGACTGAAGACGTGGTACCAGGCGGCCTGAAGATTATTGTCGTAGTTGTGGATGGAGCTGCCGGCGGAAAAGCCCGTCAAGGATTGCACGTCGGGATTCTCTTCGAGGTCGTGCCCGTATCTGTAGCTGAGGGTAACGGAATCCACTTCGCTGATGTGATGGTCGAGGCGTCCGTTAAACAGGTACTCGCGCGTGTTGTAATCGAACAAGCCTCCGTTCGATTCCAATTCGTTCACGAGAAACCCGTTGACCGCCTTTTGTCCTGCGGTCAGGCCTGTGGACTGGCTGACCGTCAAGGCTTGGTTGAGTTCAAACGCGCAGGCAGGGCCAGACAAGGTGACCACCGTTCCATCCGGATTATTCAGGCAAGGAACCAATGTGGGGGTGTTTTGGAGCGCGCCGAGAACGGCGTTCTGATCGGAGGTGGGACGAAAAATATCGGTGTTCGTCAACAGCGGAACGGCGCTCTGGGAATTCTGGCGCAAGCCTTCGAAGGCGAGGAAGGCGAACGTTTTGTCCTTGTGTATTGGAAAACCGACGTCGCCGCCGAACTGATAGCGCGCCAGAGAATTCTTGACTGGCGAACCCTCAGAATCTGGTTCGGTGGGATCGAAGACGGCTCCCGGCGCGAGTGCCTGGTTGAAGGCGAAGGGGTCGCGCGCGTCCATGGCGCTATTGCGAAAATAGCTGTAAGCGCTGCCGTGGAGCGCGTTGCTGCCTGATTTGGTGACGATGTTTACGGAGGCGCCGCTCGCGCCGCCGAGGTCCGCCGCGTAGTTGCTGCGGTTCACCTGGAATTCCTGCACGGCGTCCTGGCTGACGGTGAGGCGAACGCCGCCAGCATCGTCCTGCGTTTCGCCACCGTCTACCGTGACGCTGTTGCCGCGGCCATTGCTTCCGTAGAAGGAGAGGCCGCTTTGCGGGGTTTGCTTGACGCGAAAGTCCTGATCGTCCGCGAGGCGGGTGGAATCGGAGACGCCCGGGAGCAGCAAGGTGAAGTTGAGGTAATCGCGGCGGTCAATCGGAAGATCCTCGATGTAATTCTGAGTGATGGTGTTGGCTTGGCTGCCGCGTTCGGTTTCCACCACGGGTGGGGCGGCGGAGACTTCCACTACTGAAGAGGTAGTCGCGACCTGCAGATGAAAATCGAGATTGGCCGCCTGTCCAACGGTGATCACGAAACCCTTTTGGACTACGGACTGGAATCCGGGTATCTGGGTGCTGACGTCGTAGGTGCCCGGGGGAAGATTGCCGAAGCGATATTGGCCGTTGGCGTCCACGGAGACGGTAAGCTTCACGCCGCGGGTAATGTCCGTCGCCGTCACATCGCCTTTCGGGATCAGAGCGTTCGAGGGATCGGTGATCGTGCCACTGAGGCTGCCCGAATCACCCACACCTTGGGCGTGCGCTGCCGGAACCGCAGACAGTAAGCAGACCGCCAGCACCAGGCCACCTAAGAACGAGATAATTGCTCTCATGGCTCCTCCTTTTGGCATGCGGAGTTCCACTCGAAACACTTTTGGAGACGGCTCTTCGCGGTATCGGCAATGCACGGCCACCCCTGCCGTTCACACGAATTGTGAGTGTAGGTATCACATTAGAGTTACTAACGTCAACACGAAAACGGATTGGGTACATCAGAAATATCGATGATGCCGGCTGGGCGAGTTTTCGACAGGGGCCGGCGCAAATCCGCCGTGAGCGGCGTGGGAGCGCTAGCGAGGTGTGAGCACGATGCGGCCGGAAACTGTCCCTTTGCGCAATTCGGCCAGGACTTCGTTCGCTTGTGCCAGAGGGCGGGCTGCGACCTGGCAGTGGAGTTTTCCATTCGCTGCCATGGTCAGGACGTGACGCAGGTCTTCGCGCGTGCCGACGGAAGAGGCCTGGATGCGAATTTCGGATGCGGCCATCGAGATGGGAGCGAAGCAGATGGGCTCGGAGGGAAGTCCTACGACGAGCAGAATTCCGGTGGGCCGGACGCATTTGAAGGCTGTGTCGTAGGCAGCTTTGGAAGCGGAGGTCACCAGCGCGGCATGCACGCCGCCCGCGCGGCGCAATTCCTTCACGACATTTACATTCGCGGCGTTCAGAGTGGCGGATGCGCCTAGGCCGGCGGCTTGCGCGAGCTTTTCATCGGAGACATCCACGGCGGTAATGATTGCTCCCATTTCCTTGGCGATTTGCACCGCGAGGTGACCGAGGCCGCCCACTCCGAAAACGGCGAGACGCTGGCCTGGTTGGATGCTGGCGTGTTGCAGGGCGCGGTAAACGGTGACGCCGGCGCAGAATAGCGGGGCGGCGTTGGCGCTGGGAAGTGCGTCGGGAATTTTTACGGCGTGGGTCGCGGGGGCTTTGACGAATTCAGCGTAGCCACCGTCCACGGTAACGCCCGTGATTTTCTGTTTGATGCAGAGGTTCTCATTGCCCTCGCGGCAGAATTCGCATTCGCCGCAGGCCCAGTGCAGCCAGGGCATGCCGACACGATCGCCGACGTTGAGCGATTTGACGGAGGAACCTTTTTCGACGACGCGGCCGGCGATTTCGTGGCCGAGGATTAACGGGCGTTTGGTGATCGGGACGAGCTGGGGCCAATCGCCATCGGCGAGATGCAAATCGGAATGGCACACCCCGCACGCTTCCACGTCGATCAGCACTTCATCGGCGGCGGGAGATGGCTGCGCAACTTCTTCGATGCTGAGGGGCTGTTTGAATTCGTGGAGGACTGCGGCCTTCATCGCGGGCGCTGGCGATTACGGGCGGGCGCCACGCAGGAAAAATTCGACTGCGTTGCGCACGCGCTCGGTGAGTTTGTGAGGTCCGGTAAGATCCACGGCCCACTGGCGGACGACGGTGTTGAAAAGGCCTTCCATGAATTCGGCCAGATGGACGACAGGAAAATCGCGGGTAATCTCGCCGTTCTTCTGACCTTCCGCGATAATTTCGCGCAAGAGGCTGACGGCTGCTGCTTCCGCTCCGCGCAATTCGGGAGAGCGGACTGGATCCATCGCGCCGGCGAGAATTACGGCCTGCCAAAGAGGGCGGCCTACTTCGGTGACGTTTCCCAGGCTTTCGTAGAAGCGGCGCAAGCGCTGCTCGGTGGTGGCTTTCGACGAGAGTTCTAATTTCAGGCTTTCGGCTTGGCGAGCGAACGCGCGGCGTCCGACTTCGCGCAAGACCGCGTCTTTGCTGGGGAAATAGCGGAAAAATGTGGGCTGGCTGATTTCGAGGCTTTGCACGATGTCGTCTATGCGCGTGTTTTCGTAACCGCGCTGACGGAAGAGATGCAGAGAGGTTTCAACGATCTGCTGGCGGAGGCGTTCTTTTTTGCGTTCGCGAAGGCCGATTGCTTGACCTTTTATCAAGGAGGGGCCGCCGCGAGAAGTTTTGGGCGCTTCGGTGGCGACGTCTTCCGATGTGGACGCCCTTCGCAGAGCATTTTTGGCGCGGCGCATGATACCGGCCCTCCCGCTTGGTGCGCCGCCTGGAGTGCGCGGCTTAATTGCGATAGTGGCCCTTACATTATAGTGACTAACGAAAAGTTGCAAGTGCTACCGCGCTGTTCTTCGCCGATTGGGGTGGCCTTGGAGGGCAGATTGTTGTATCGAAGGTGGGCGAATCGTATGATTCGCGAGCGACATCTAAATTGGAATTCCGAGTAAGTGGCATGCAGCAAGGTGGGATCACATTCCTATCGGATGATGCCAAGAAAAGCGCAATCGCGGGAGGGCAGCATGGCAACGGGGTGGATTCGAGTGCCAAGGACGTGTTTCGCAAGCTGGGCACACGCGCTTGCTATCGGACTCGTAATTTCTTCGAGCATTGGGTGCGCCGGAAAGAGTGCGGGTTCGATGCCGCCCGCCACGGTGGAAGTCGCACAGGTGGAACAGAAAGACGTGCCGATTTACGGAGAATGGATCGGCACGCTCGACGGATTCGTAAATGCGGACGTGAGAGCGCAGGTGACGGGTTACCTGCTGCGGCAGGGTTACCAGGAGGGCGCATTCGTCAAGAAGGGCCAGCTGCTTTTTGAGATCGACCCGCGGCCGTTCCAGGCAGTGCTCGATCAATCCGAAGGACAATTGGCGCAAGCGACCGCCAATCTGGCCAACGCCAAAGCCGTGCAAGGCAGGACGCAGCTGGATGTGGAGCGCTATACGCCGCTGGCCAAAGAGCAGGCAGCGAGCCAGCAAGATCTCGATAATGCGGTTCAGAATAATTTGGCCGCGGAGGCCACGGTGGCGACGGCTGAGGCGGAAATCAAGACCGACGCGGCGGCCGTCGAAACGGCGAAAATCAACCTCGATTTTACGCGGCTTATTGCGCCTATTGATGGCATTGCCGGGCAGGCCCAGCTGCAGGTGGGCGCACTGGTCACTCCAGGCAGCGGAGTTGTGACCACGGTATCCACGGTTGACCCTATCAAGGTTTATTTCACCGTCAGCGAAAGCGAATATCTCGAATGGAACAAGCGATTCCCGACGGCGACGACCCTGGAGGCGGCCGACAAAAGTTTGCGCCTGCAACTGATTTTGGCGGACGGCTCAACGTACGCACGGGAGGGCACGTTTTATTTTGCCGACCGCCAAGTAAATATAGGTACCGGCGCCATTCGACTGGCCGCGCTGTTCCCCAATCCGGGGAATATTCTGCGTCCGGGAGGCTACGGCAAAATTCGGACGGCCGTGCGGATCCAGAAGGGTGCGCTACTGGTGCCGCAGCGGGCCGTGACGGAACTGCAAGGCGCATATCAAGTGGCGGTGGTGGATCATGAGAATAAAGTGAGCATCCAGACTGTGTCGGTGGGAGAGCGCGTTGGGAGCGATTG
Source organism: uncultured Acidobacteriota bacterium (assembly GCA_963740695.1). Lineage (GTDB taxonomy): Bacteria > Acidobacteriota > Terriglobia > Acidiferrales > UBA7541 > Palsa-295. The sequence goes on along the minus strand of CAVUFU010000005.1, from coordinate 91,680 downwards.
GATTATCACCGAAGGATTGAAGCCGGGAGACCGCGTGGTGGCGGAGGGCGTGCAGAAGGTGCGTCCGGGCGCGCAGGTAAACCCGAAGCCGTATGTGCCGGAGAGCACGACGGCGGAGGCAAGGTAGCGGCCATGTCCAAATTTTTCATCAACCGCCCTATTGTCGCGATTGTGATTTCGATCGTGATGGTGATTCTTGGAACCATCACGATTATCGAATTGCCCGTCGCGCAATTTCCGAATATCGCTCCGCCGGAAATTCAGATTCAAGCCACGTACGTCGGCGCGGATGCGCTGACGCTGGAGCAATCGGTGGCTACGCCGATCGAGCAGCAAATGAGCGGCGTGGATCACATGAACTACATGTACTCGTTGAATGCCACGGCCAATGGCGGGATGACCATGATCGTGGATTTCGACGTGAAGACGGATCCGAACACGGACCAGATTCTGGCGCAGATGCGGGAGACGCAGGCGGCGTCGCAGCTTCCGGCGGATGTGAACAACTACGGAATCACGGTGCAAAAGTCGGTGACGTCGCCGCTGATGCTGATCACGCTGTACTCGCCGAAGGGGACGTATGACGCGTCGTTTCTGGCGAACTACGCGTACATCAATATTCACGATCCGTTGACCCGTTCCAATGGCATCGGGAACGTGCAGATCTTCGGCGCCGGGCAGTATGCGATGCGGTTATGGGTAAAGCCCGATCAATTGGGGAAGCTCGGCATCACCGTGACCGACATCATCAACGCGATTCAAACGCAGAACACGGTGAACCCGGCGGGACAAGTGGGCGGCGAGCCAGTTCCGAAAGGGCAGGAGTTTACCTATGCGGTGCGGGCGCAAGGGCGACTCACTTCCGCGGCGGACTTCGGAGAAATCGTGGTGCGCGAGACGCCGGACGGCGGAGTTGTGCGGGTGAAGGATGTGGCGCGGGTGGAACTTGGGTCGAACGACTACACCGTGGTGGGGCGGCTGAACGGCAAGCCGGGAGCGATTATCGCCGTTTACCAGTTGCCGGGCTCGAACGCCGTGGACGCGGCGAACGGCGTGCGGAAATTAATTGCTGGAATGAAGGAGAGGTTTCCGCAGGACATGGATTATGTGATTTCGCTGGATACGACGAAGGCGGTGACGTCCGGGATCAAGGAAATTGTTGAAACGCTGGTGATTGCGATCTTGCTGGTGATTCTCGTTGTGTACATCTTTTTGCAAAGCTGGCGCGCGACGCTGATCCCGATGCTAGCAGTGCCGGTGGCCTTGATCGGAACATTCGTCTTTTTCCCTTTGTTTGGTTTCTCGATCAACACACTTTCGCTTTTAGGGTTGGTGCTGGCGATTGGACTGGTGGTGGACGACGCGATCGTGGTCGTGGAAGGGGTCGGGCGGCATATCGAGGAAGGGCTTTCCCCCAAAGAAGCGGCGTTTAAGGCGATGGACGAATTGACGGGGCCGGTGGTGGGAATCGCGCTGGTGCTCTCCGCGGTATTCGTGCCGACGGCGTTTATTCCGGGAATCACCGGGCGGCTCTATCAGCAGTTTGCGGTGACCATCGCTATTTCCGTCATCCTTTCCGCTTTCAACGCGCTGACTCTCAGCCCGGCTCTGTCTGCTCTTTTGCTGCGACCAAAAGAGGAGAGCAAGGGATTGCTGGCAAAATTCTTCGCCTGGTTCAACCGAACGTTCGAGCGCGGGACGGAAGGCTATGTGCGAGTTTCCGGCACGCTGATTCGCAAGAGCATAATCGCGGTGGTGCTATTGGCGGCGTTCTCGGCAGGGGCGGCATTTTTCGCCTCACGAGTGCCGTCAAGTTTCCTGCCGGATGAGGATCAAGGCTATCTATTCATCAATTTGCAATTGCCGAACGCAGCTTCGCTGCAACGGACGGACGAAGCTGCGCGAGACATCGAGAAGATACTGGCGGACACGCCGGGAGTGAAGTACACGTCGAGCGTAATCGGCTTCAGCTTGCTGAGCTTTGTGCGCACCAGCTACAACGCATTTTTCTTCGTCACGCTGGATGACTGGGACGCGCGGAAGTCGAGGGCGGAACAATTCCAGGAGATCAAGACACGGCTGAACCAGAAATTGAGCCAGCTGCCGGAAGCAGTCGCGTTCGACTTTTCGCCTCCGGCGATTCCGGGGGTGGGCACTTCAGGAGGATTCACGTTTGTTCTGGAGGATCGCGCCGGGAAAGACGTGCAATTTCTGACGCAGAATTTAGACACGTTCATGGCCGCGGCGCGCAAACGTCCGGAGATCGGTTTTCTGGCCACGACATATATACCGAGCGTGCCGCAGCAGTTTGTGAACGTGGATCGCGACAAGGTGATCAAGCAGGGAGTAAACATCAGCGACGTATACAAAACCCTGCAGACGTTCATGGGCGGATACTTTATCAATTACTTCAACCGGTTCGGGCGGCAATGGCAGGTGTATATCGAGGCGGAGGGACAGTACCGGACGAAGGCGGAAAACGTGGGGCAGTTCTACGTCCGCAACGGCAATGGAGACAATGTACCGCTCTCGGCGCTGACGAAATTCGAGCCGCGGATCGGGCCGGAATACACCATGCGATTCAACGAATATCGCAGCGCCCAAATCGTGGGGAGCGCGGCGCCGGGCTACAGTTCGGCGCAGGCGATGAAGGCGCTCGAAGAAGTATTCGCGCAAACCATGCCGCGGGAAATGGGCTACGACTACAAGGACATGTCGTTTCAGGAAAAGCTGGCGCAGCAGGGCGTGTCGCCTACGGTCGTTTTTGCGTTTTCACTTTTATTTGTGTTCCTGATTCTGGCGGCGCTGTATGAAAGCTGGTCGCTGCCATTCAGCGTGCTGCTGAGCACGCCGGTGGCGGTGTTCGGCGCGTTCGCGACGCTGTGGTTGCGGCGCACGGTGGCCGGATGGTTTTATCCGGCTTACATGGTGCAAATCGAAAGCGACGTGTATGCACAGATTGGATTAGTGATGCTCATCGGGCTCGCAGCGAAAAACGCGATTTTGATCGTGGAGTTCGCGAAGGACGAATACGAGCAGGGTAAACCGCTGGTGGATGCCGCGCTGGCGGGCGCCCGCATCCGGCTGCGGCCGATCTTGATGACTTCGTTCGCGTTCATCCTGGGTAGCGTGCCCTTGTGGATCGCCACCGGGGCCGGGTCGGTGGCGCGCCAGATTATCGGAACGACGGTGATCGGAGGAATGCTGGCGGCCAGCTTTATCGCGATATTTCTGGTTCCAGCGATTTTTTATTTGGTTGAGAAGTGGTCAGGCGCGGGTCAGGTGAGCCAGTCAGCCGGAGCGATTAAAGCCCCGCCCGCTGCGGGGAGTGCAGGAACGCCCAGACCCGCGGAGGGCGATTAATATGATGCGGGCGCGAGGGCACCAGAGAATGGAATCGGGGCCAGTGACACCGATGAAGATGATGGTCGCGACGATTCTTGCCGCGAGCCTGTTTACGGGGTGCAAGGTCGGACCCAATTACAAGAGGCCGTCGGTGCAAGTTCCCTCCACTTATCGCGACTTCAACCCGAATCCGCAAGCCGAGGCGCAGGCCGCTTCGTTTGCCGATTTACCGTGGTGGCAGGTTTTTCAGGATCCCGTGCTGCAAGACCTGGTGAAAACGGCGCTGAAGCAGAATTACGATTTGCAGATCGCCACGGAGCGGATCATCGCCGCGCGTGCGCAATTGGCGGTGACGCGCTCGAGTCTTTTTCCACAAGTGCAGGGGGACGCCAATTTCACGGGCGGGAAAGAGCAGAATTTTCAATCGAAATCTAATTTCCTGGCGCTGACGGCGGACGCGTCGTTCCAGCTGGACTTGTTCGGCAAGCTGCGCAGAGAGACGGAGGCGGCGCGGGCGCAGGTGCTGGCCACGCAGGCGGCTCAGCAAACGGTGGTTCTAACGCTGGTCAGCGACGTGGCGAGCGATTATTTTGCGCTGCTGGAGCTGGACCTGCAATTGCAGATTTCCCACGACACGGTGAAAACACAACAGGACGCCGTCAAGCTGACGAACCTGCGTTTGGATCATGGCGTGGCAACGAAACTCGACGTGCTGCAGGCGGAACAAGTGCTGGATACGGCGAACGCGGCAATCCCGGATTTGGAGAGGCAAATCGGGCAAGAAGAAGACGCGATCAGCATTCTGCTCGGCAATTACCCGCAAGACATCAAGCGAGGCCTGCCGCTGGTGCAGCAGCCCATGCCTCCATCCGTGCCGCCCGGAATGCCTTCAGCGCTGCTGGAACGCCGGCCGGACATCCACCAGGCCGAACAAAACCTGATCGCCGCGAACGCCGAAATCGGAGTGGCCAAGGCGTCGTTCTTTCCGCAAATATCGCTGACCGGCTCGGGCGGCGGGGCATTTGGGCGGAGCAGTGTGTTCTCGAGCATGATGAGCTCGCACACGAGTATTTGGGCATACGGCGCCCAGGTTACGCAGCCGATCTTTACGGGCGGGGCGCTGACGGGGAATCTGAAGCTGGCAAAATCGGAACAACGGCAGGAACTGATCGCGTACAAGCAGGCGATTCAACTGGCTTTCCGGGATGTTTCCGACGCGCTGATCGGGTATCAAAAATACTATGAAGTGCGCGTGGCGCAGGAGATCACCGTAAAGGATCTACAGGAATCCGTGAAGACATCACTGCAACGTTACCGGGGCGGAATCACTACCTACCTGGAAGTGCTCGATGGGCAGCGCTCGCTCTTTGCCGCGGAACTCACGCTGGCGCAGGCGCGCGGCAATGAGTACCAGAGCCTCGTGCAGCTTTACAAATCGCTCGGCGGCGGGTGGGAGCAGTAGAACTGCTCCGTGGTTGGATCAGGTTCCGAGCAGATTGATTTGCAGTTTTTCATAGCCGTGCTCGCGGGCCCAGAGGTCGAGCGGTATTGTGGCTAACTCGTCCACGATTGGAACGGCCAGGCCCATTTTGGTCAGGTCAATGCTCTTCAAGTAGGTGTGACAGGTGTCGCAGACGTCCACGCGGACGTGGGCGATTTCTGGCGCGGAATAAAACGCCATCTGCGGTTCTCTTTCTTCTCCACACGCCGGGCAATAAATCCTGCGGAACGTCCATTCATGGGCGCATAGCATGCAGACGAGCGATTTTTTAGCGCCGTCGCCTTCGGGACGCAAGACGCCGACGATCGGTTTGCCGCCGCAGAGCGGGCAGGTGGAAGGAGTGCCGTCCAGGTGCTCGGGTTCGCGCGAATCGGCGAGATATTCGGCGTAGGGCTGAAGAAAAATCCACGCCAATAATTGATCGGAGGGGCCGCGCTCGGCGGCATCAGCCGATCGATCATCTTCGAGTGCGCCTGCTACGGCTGGCGCAATCTCCATATCGCCGTGCCAAAAAACTTCGATGACCCGTTGCCAAGCCGGAGGGCCTTGCTGCGCCAACGCGGCGGCGGCTTGCGCGAGCGGTGGCGGCGCGATCTGCTGAACCAGGGCTAGAAAACCGGAAAATTTCGGCAGAAGGAGAAAGAGATCGAGTTCGTCGCGGAGGGGCCGATCGGCGGGAACTTTTGCCGAGCCTGCCCGAGCTTTTTGAATGTCGGTGTAAAGGCTTCTCTGAAAGGTGGCAATGCGAGTGTAAAAGCGCAGACCCTCGGCGGCGAATGGATGCGCGGAAGTTAGTTCGGTGGCGCGACGGATGCGGCGGTCCCACTTCGCACCGGTCATTGCTTGGGACGGGATCGTCCGGTGACCTCGTAATACCACGTGCGGTGGAAGGTCCAAGCCCAGGCGCGGGTCACATAGCCGCTAACCATGGAGCCAAAACTGCCTTCTTCCAGAATCGTGCTCATGTAGACGTGGATCAGGAAGAGGCCAATGGTGATGAGGGCGACGCTGACGTGAATCAGGACAGCCGTGTAGCGCAGAAATCGCAGGTCCCAGGGAACCAGGTCGGTTTCCCACAAGGCGAGCCCGGAGAGGACCAAGAGAATTACGCTGTAGAACATCCCCCAGAAGAAAAGCTTCTGGCCGTAGTTGAAGCGGCCCTGCGGAGGAAGTTTTTCGTCCTCGTTCTCGATGTAGTAGGGGATGGCCTTGCCCCAGCGGCGGTCGTCGTCGGTGAACTGCATATCGCGATGCCATTCTTTGAACGTCCAGAACAGCGACAAAGTAAAAACCAGGCCAATCCAGGGATGCCAGAACCGAGCCGTCGGCCCGCCGCCGACGACCAAGGCCATCCAAAAAAGATATGGCGACCAGAAGGCGAGGCCCGTGATCATCACGTAGATATAAGCGAGGGCGCCGATCCAATGATTCGCGCGCTCGCCGAAGGAGTAGCGCGGGACCAAATCTTCGTTATGGCTGGCGGCATTGGGATGGGAAACGGCGCCACTGGTCATGGCTGCCTCCCGTCATCGGGCTTGATTTCTTCCTCTTTCTTCGGCCCGAAGCGCATGTAATGCCATGCCATTCCCACGATGCCGCCGACGATCGCCAAATTTCCGAGCCACTTGAGCGGACCCTTCCAAAGTTTTACGGACCAAGGAATGTGAGGATCTCTAGGGAGGCCGCCGTACAATTCAGGATTTTTGGCGTCGTGGAGAACGTAAATGACGTGCGTGCCGCCTACGCCCGAGGGATCGTAGACGCCTGCATCGGGGTAGCCGGATTGCGAGCGCAGTTGCGCAGCGCGGGTTTCGGCGAGGTCTTTCATTTCGGACTTCGTGCCGAAATGCAGGCAGCCGGTGGGGCACGTCTTGATGCAGGCCGGCTCGAGTCCTACCGAGACGCGATCGTTGCACAGAGTGCATTTGAAAACTTTGTGCGCCGTCGGGCTGAATTTTGGAATATTGAACGGGCAACCCGTGATGCAATAGCCGCAGCCGATGCAATTGGCTTCCTGAAAATCCACGATGCCATTGGCGTACTGGACGATCGCCGAATCGGCGGGGCAGGCCTCGAGGCAGCCGGGCTCTTCGCAGTGCATGCACTGATCTTTGCGCATGAGCAGCATCATGGTGCCGTCATCGCGCTCATGCTCGTTGAACTTGATGAGGTTCCAATAGTTCCAGGCCGTTTCCGGCATGGTCTGGTAAGAATTGTCGAAGGTGGTTTCGCTGAAGGTGTAGCCGTTCCATTCGAGGCACGCGACTTCGCAGGCTTTGCAGCCGATGCAGGTGGTGGTGTCCACCAGCTTGCAGACCTGGAATTCGCGGTTCAGTCCGGCGCCGGGGACGGTGCCAGCGTGGCCTGAGATTCTGACGATTTCCGTGGATGCCTGGCTCATCTTAGCTCCCTACGCCTTTTCGACCTTTACCAGGAAGCCCTTGGATTCAGGGGTGTGCGCGTTCGGATCGGTGACGGCGGGCGTCAGCAAGTTTGCCGGCGTGCGCGCGTCTTTATCTTCATCCTCTTTGATGCCGCGGAAGCCCTGGTGAATGGGCAATCCGATCTGGTAGACCTTTTTGCCGTCGATCATCATCGGCTTCAACCGACGAGTGACGAAGGCTTTCGCGGTGTAGGTTCCGCGCGCACTGATTACGTGGATCATGTCTGTCGGGTGAATGCCCTTTTCTTCGGCAAGTTCCACGGGAATTTCGACGAATGGCTCGGGGATCAGCTGGACGTTCATCGGATTATTCTTCGTCCAGTAGTGATATTGCTCGGTGAGCCGGTAGGTGGTGCATACGATGCTGAACTCTTCGGGAGTTCCAAACTTGTCGTACGGGGTTTTGAATTTTTTCACCAGCGGATTGTTTGATTGCTCAGGATGAAACAGATTCTTTGTGGGGCTCTCGATTGGCTCGTAATGTTCCGGGAATGGGCCATCAGCGAGCACTCCGATGGGAGCGAAGAGGCGTCCGATGCCCTCCGGGTTCATGATGAAGGGGCCCAGGTGGTCCTTGGGGTGCGAATCGGGTTTGAAATCCGGGACGTCATTGCCCACCCATTTTCCGGCAGCTTCGTTCCACCAGACCTGTTTGCGATCCGGATCCCACGGCTTGCCTTCCAGATTGCAGGAAGCGCGGTTATAAAGGACGCGACGGTTCGCGGGCCACGACCACGCCCAATTGGGATAGACGCCCATGCCGGAGGGATCTTCGGTGCCGCGGCGTTGGACTTGCGAGCCGGCTTCGGTCCACATGCCGGAGTAAATCCAGTTGCCGCACATGGTGGTGCCGTCGTCTTTGAGCATGGCGAAGCCGGGGAGCTGCTGGCCCGCTTTGAGGACTACTTGTCCGGTCTTGTCGTCTTTCAGGTCCGCGAGGGCTTTGCCATTGAGTTCCATGGCCGCTTGCGTCAGCGGCGGGTGCTCTGCATCGGCGTACGCCCAACTCAAGTTCAGAATGGGGTCGGGGAATTTGCCGCCGTCTTTTTTGTAGAGAGCGCGGACGCGGAGGAAAATCTGCGCGACGATGTCCTGATCGAGGCGCGCGTCTCCGGGAGGCGGGACGGCGGCATATTTCCAGGTGACCCAGCGCGCGGAGTTGGTCATGCTGCCGTCTTTTTCGGCGAAACCTGCGCAGGGCAGGCGGTAGACGGTGGTATTGATCGTTTTTTGTTCGTCGGCGGTGATTCCCGGGGCGCGCCAGAATTCGCTGGTCTCATCCGGATAGATTTCGCCGACGACAAGCCAGTCCGCCTTCTTCAGCGCGTTGATGTTCTTAGTGGTGTCCGGGCCGATCATCACGCCGTTCATGCCGAAGGCAAACATGCCCTTCACTTTGCCGTTGTACATGTCGTCCCAGATGTGGGTCCAGGAGTAGTCGCGATCGGGCTTGGGGAGATAATCGAAGGCGAAGCCATTTTCCTTCGTGGCAGCGTCTCCATACATCGCCTTCATGAGCGAGACGAAAAATTTCGGAGTGTTCGAGTAGTAGTTCATCGAATCCCAGGGACCGGGTTTCGAAGCCGTCGGAGTGACTCGCTTGAGGTAGGTCTGCAAATCCGTGTCAGCGGGAAGAGGTATCTTCAGATAGCCCGGCAAACTATCAAACAAACCGGCCATATCCGTGGCGCCTTGGATGTTTGAATGGCCGCGCAGCGCGTTGACGCCGCCGCCCGCCCTGCCAACGTTGCCGAGCAGGAGCTGGATCATCGCCGCGGTGCGGATGATTTGCGTACCGAAAGTGTGCTGGGTCCAGCCGACTGCGTAGATGATGGTGGCCACTTTCTTCATGTCGCCGTCCTTGCGGATGGACGTGAACATGTCTACGGCCTTGAGATACTGATCTTTCGGGATGCCCGTGATGCGCTCGACGGTTTCGGGCGTATAGCGCGAGTACTGCTGCTTCATCAACTGGAAGACGCAGCGCGGATGCTGGAGCGTAAGATCGTAGGCAACGTTTGGCGGTAGAGCCGGCGGCGGGGCCGGAGTTGTGGACTTTGCGGCCGCGTCGTTATGAGCTGCTTCGGCCGGCGCAGCGCCTGCGGGAGATTCCGTCTTGCCGCTGAAATCACCGCCCTCTTGATAGTTCCAGGTGGATTTATCGTAGGTGCCCGACGAGGCGTTGAAGCCGGAGTAGAGCCCGTCTTCGGGAAGTTTGAAGCCTTCCTTGACGATGAACGCGGCGTTGGTGTAGTTGACGAGATATTCCTTGGCGATGCGATTGTTCTCGATGGCGTAGCGGATCAAGCCGCCGAGAAATGCAATATCAGAGCCAGCACGAATTTGCACGAAGAGGTCGGCGGTGGAGGAGGTGCGGGTGAAGCGGGGGTCTACGGAAATCAGTTTTGCGTTGCGGTTGCGCTTGGCCTCCATCGCCCATTTGAAACCGCAGGGATGGTTTTCGGCGGGATTGCCGCCCATGATCAACATCATGTCGGTGTTCTTGATGTCGATCCAGCCATTGGTCATCGCCCCGCGTCCGAATGTTGGTCCCAAACTTGAGACCGTGGGGCCGTGTCAAACACGGGCTTGGTTTTCTAAATACAACAAGCCCAGACTCCTCATTGCTTTCACTGCCAAATAATTGAATTCGTTGGTGTCGGTGCAGCCACCGATAAACGAGATGCCTTCACAGCGGTTTACGGTGTGGCCGTTCGCGTCCTTATCCACGAACGAGGCGTCGCGCGTTTTCTTGGTCCACTGCGCAATCTCATCGAGCGCGGTATCCCACGAGATGTCCTGCCATTCGGTGGCGCCGGGGCGGCGGACTTGCGGCTTGGTGAGGCGGCGCGAATTGAGCATATCCTGCTCGAGCGAGGAACCTTTCGGGCAGAGCGTTCCGCGATTGGTGGGATGATCGGGGTCACCTTCGACGTGAACGACCTGCGGCGTAACGTTCTTGGCCCCATCGCCGATGGTGTAGATGAGCACGCCACAGCCCACGGCGCAATAGGGACACGTTGACCGCGTCTCTTTGGCGCGCGCGATTTTCAATTCCTTGAGTTGAGCGTATGCAGGCTTGAGGTCAAATCCGAAAACGGTGGCGGCAACACCGCCGACACCCGCTATTTTGAAGAAGTCTCTGCGAGACGTGTGCGTCACGAGAACCCCCATTGAACTCTGTGCCGAGAGACACCTATTAATTAGGCTTACGAGATTTTTTTGTCAAGCGATATGAACTGCATGGGCGATGTTCGCACGACGCGCATTCACACAACTGTAACAAACGTAAATTTCCTAACAAATGAGAAGATTTGCGCGCGAGATTGCCGCGCATTTTTTCGGCAAGCGCTCGTTCATTCCCGTTCAAAGTCACGATTCAAACGTCGAGGCGATTCGCCGCGGCGACGCGCGCATACCAGCGGCCCGAGTCTTTCACCGTGCGTTTCTGATCGCGGAAATCCACGTAGGTGAGGCCATATCTTTGGCTGTATCCGTCTGTCCATTCGAAATTATCGAGCAGGCTCCAGGCGTGGAAGGCGCGAACATTCGCCCCGTCAGCGATGGCGCGCGCCAGTTCTGCCAGCTCTTCACGGAAGAATTCGGCGCGCCGCGCGTCCGGCACACCGCCGTTTTCTTTTTCGTAGGGCGAGTCGAGATAGCTGCAGCCGCTTTCGGTGATTTCAATGATGCGCCGGTTGCGACCGAATGGACAACAGCGTCTTGAAACTTCACATCTACAACTTCAAAATACCACCAGGTCACGGCTGCGGTGGCAGCTTTTATTGGATCGCGACGGCGAGGGAAGGATGAACGTCCCGCGGAGGACCAACGTCGAAAGTCGCGGCTGTGGATTAGCCGGGCAAAATCGTGAAACCGAGGGAGTGAAGATCGCGTCGAAGCTGCTCTACCGAATCAAAGCGAATACTGCGAATTCCGGCGGCGCGGGCTTGTTCGAGGTTTACGTCGCGATCGTCTATGAAGAGCGCTTCGGACGGCTTAACTGCCAGGGCTGCGAGGCAGTGCTGGTAGATTGCCGGCTCCGGCTTGATGCTGCGCACTTCGGCGGAGAAGATGTGGTGATCGAAATGATTGACCCAGGCAAAATTTTTGCGGACGTGGGACACCATGTCCAGCGGCATATTCGAAAGTATGGCGGTCTTAAATCCCGCCGCGTGGATTTGCTGCAGCCAATGGATCATCGTTTCGTTGATCTGGCTCCACAGGTCGAGGTCTATCTGACGGGCTTGTTCGATTTCAGCGGGATCGAGCTTCACGCCGTGCTGCGCAGCGAACTGCAGCCAATAATCCGCGGCGAGCAAGTCTCCGCGGTCGTACGGACCGCGGCTCTGCAGATAAATCGGAAAGAAGGTTTGGGGATCCATCTGAAACATACGAGCGAGGGGAGCGACAGCTTCGGGTGCGGGCAGGTGACAAAGAACTTCGCCAAAGTCCAATATCACGGCGCGGATTTCCGACGCACTGTTTGCAGCGGGAGTTTCGACCGTCATCCGTGCCCCCAATCTTAACGTGAACTTCGAAAGACAACTATAAGATGACGCGGCGCCGAATTGGGTGCAGCGGGCTGCGTCCGAAAATCGTGGCGCTTCGCGGACCCTGGCAAACGGGCGCGAAGATCGCTGGCACGGATTTCGTTCAGGATGCCGGTGGAGAACCGAGGACCAGATCTTCACCGGTGAGCTGCAGATACTCCTGAAGGACGGCGACAACCAGGTTATGGTCATCGCGCTGCGGCAGACCCGAGGTGGTGATGGTACCCACGCATCCTGTTCCGGCCAGAATAATTGGGAAGCAGCCGCCGTGGGGAGCGTAGTCTTTCAAATCGAGTCCGGCTTTATCCTGCAGGTTGGTCTGATTGCGTTGATGAGTGAGGCCGATGGCGTAGGAGCTGCGATGATACCGTTGAACGACATTGCGCTTGCGGCGGATCCAATCCCAATTGTCCGGCGTGATTCCTGGCATTGAGTAGGAAAACATAGGTTGGCCGTTTAGCTGGATATCAATGGCGACTGACACGCCGCGCTTTTCGGCGGCGGCCTTGAGCGCCGCGCCCAGAGCCCAGGCCGTGCTGGCGTCAAAAGATTTGAATTGCAGCCGCTTTTCCTGAAGCGCGATTTTTTCGAGGTCTTGATCGATGGCCATGAACTTTCCGTACAGAAGAAGCGAGCCAGCCGGCGCAATGCAAGCGAGCATCGGCAACAAATCATAACAGATTCATCGGCCTTCAAACTTGGCGGGAAAACGCTTGCCAGCCCTGTGACCATTATCTATTCTCTACCCCGTGCCAGACATTGAAACTAAAGCCAGATGGTAATGAGGCGAGATAAAGTGCCCCGACTGCCGCGTTATTTTTACTGGGCTGGATTCGTTGCGCTCTTATTCTTCATGATTCCGGACAAAGCTGCCGCCCAAGCAACTTCGCGGATTCTGGAAGCGAAGTGGGAATTTCGCGCGGCGAGCAATACCGCTGAAGCGCAAATGAAGGAGTGGCATCCGGCGCAAGTGCCGGGGGTGGTGCAGACCGATCTGCTGTACGATGGCTTGATTCCCGATCCTTTCTACCAGGATAACGATGCACGGCTGCAGTGGATCGGCCTGACGGACTGGGAATACCGGACCACGTTCGATGTGGATGCCGTGACGCTGGCGCACGATCATGTGGATCTGGTTTTTGAAGGGCTGGACACGTACGCGGACGTTTATATGAACGAGCAGCCCGTGTTGCATAGCGACAATATGTTCCGGCGGTGGCGCGTGCCGGCGAAAACTTTGCTAAGGGTTGGCCCGAACACGTTGCGTGTGGTCTTCCATTCGCCCATTGAATCCATGATTCCGAAAGTGAAGGCTCTGCCTTACATATTGCCTTCCGTTACTTCGCACATGACGGGAAATGAGGAAAACATCGCGACGGCGCCGTACACGCGTAAGGCTCCTTACCAGTACGGCTGGGATTGGGGACCGCGCTATGTGACCGAGGGGATTTGGAAACCGATTCGCCTGGAGACCTGGGATGCCTTGCGCATCGAGAACTTTCATATCCAGCAGCAAACCGTGGCCAAGGATTCTGCGGCGCTTTCTGCCGAACTTGAAATCGAAGCGAGCCGCAGCGCGGCGGCGAGCGTCGAGATCAATTATGCGGAGTTGTCGGGGACTCCTTTTACACCTATCCGGCAGAGTGTGCAGCTGGAACCTGGCATGAATCGGATCAGCGTCGCGGTTCACATTGCGAATCCCAAGTTGTGGTATCCGCTCGGCGTTGGGGCTCAGGACCGGTACAGCTTTTCGGCCGTAGTGCGGATGGGCCGCAGCGTTGTCGCGGATGCGGCCCTGAAAACCGGCCTGCGCTCGATTGAACTGCGCCGCAAAGTGACCGGAGATGACACGAGCTTTGCATTCGTGGTCAACGGCATTCCTATCTTCGCAAAGGGCGCGGACGTAATTCCGTTCGACAGTTTTCCGAACCGGGTTACGCCGGAAATCCACCGGAAGATTCTGGAAGCGGCGCGCGACGCACATATGAACATGGTGCGTGAATGGGGCGGCGGATACTACGAATCGGATGATTTTTACGATATCTGCGACGAACTGGGAATCATGGTGTGGCAGGAATTCATATTCGGCGGCGACATGGTCCCGGGAGGCCGGGATTTTCAGGATAACGTGAAACAGGAAGCGATCGAACAAGTGGAGCGCCTGCGCGATCATCCCAGCATCGTGCTGTGGTGCGGCAACAACGAAATCGAAACGGGTTGGGTGCACTGGGACGACCGGAAACTTTTCAAGGAGTCGGTTTCGCCGGCCGATCGCGAAAAAGTGTGGCAAGACTACGTGGTGCTGTTCCACGGCATTCTCGCGGGAGTGGTCGCGCGTTACGCGAATCCCGTGCCGTACTGGGCCAGTTCACCGAGCGCCAATTTCGAGGCGCCTCCGGACAGCCAGAACAACGGGGACATGCATTACTGGAACGTCTGGCACCAGCTCGCGCCGATTGAAATGTACACGCAACAATTTCCGCGCTTCATGTCCGAGTATGGATTCCAATCTTTCCCCGAAATGCGCACGATTCGCAGCTTCGCGAAACCCGGCGACATGGACATCCATTCCGCCGTTATGCAGGACCACCAGAAGAACCACGGCGGCAACGAGCGGATTCTCAGCTACATGCTGCGCTGGTATCCGGAGCCGAAGGATTTCCCGTCGTTTGTGTATCTGAGCCAGGTGTTGCAGGCCGAGGCGATCAAGGTGGGCGCGGAACATTTGCGGCGGCAGCGGCCGAACACGATGGGGTCGCTCTATTGGCAGTTAAACGATTGCTGGCCGGTTGCTTCGTGGGCCAGTATTGATTATTACGGGCGCTGGAAGGCGCTGCAATATTATGCACGGCGATTTTATGATGAGGTGATCGTTTCACCCTTCGCTCATGACGGTAAGGTGGATGTGTATGTAGTGTCCGACAAGCTGCAGCCGCTGAGCGGGCAGGTGCGCACGCGTTTGCTCGATTTTTCGGGAAAAGTGATTTCGGATAAGACTCAGGATGTGCAGGTGCCGGCGCAATCCAGCGCCGTATATTTCACTTTAGATGAGAAGGATCTTCTGGCGAACGCTGATCCTAAGAAGAGCTTCCTGGTATTCGATCTCGCGATTGGCGGAGCCGAAGTATCACGCAATCTGATATTTTTTGACACGATGCACAATCTGGATCTGCCGACGGCTGTGCACATTGACACTTCGCTAGACAATTCGAGTGGAGGGTACGCGGTGACGCTGCGTTCGCCCGTATTGGCACGCAGCGTTTACATATCATTTGACGATCTGGACGTGGAAACTTCGGATAACTATTTTGACTTGCTGCCTGGCGAGGCGGTCACAGTAAAGCTCAAAGCTCCTTCATCCGTCTCGCTCGACCAGTTGAAGGCCTCGATGCAGGTCATCTCGCTTACCGACGCTTTTCCCGCGTCGCCAACGATGCACTGAATGCGTCGCGGGAGTGCCGTGCCGGCCGCTATTTCTCGCTCGCGGCAGCTGTCGCGACCGTCGAGAGCGTAACAGCGCCATCCAGCTGAATGTCATCGCTCGAACGTCCCACGAGAATTTTATATTCGGTGGGATCGGCGCGCCAGTGTTTTGCCGTCGTGTCGTAATACTCAAATGCTCGGCTATCGAGCGTGACGGTGGCGGTCTTCGTCTCACCCGGCTTCAAATTGATTCTCGCGAAGCCTTTCAACTCTTTCGCGGGACGGGGGACTCGCGACTGCGGATCGGACACGTACACTTGGGCGACGTCGGTGCCCTCGCGCGCGCCGGTGTTGGTCACGTCGAACGAGACTTCATACAAAGGCGCGGAGAGCTCGCTACCTTTCGCGCCGGGAGCAGCCGGCTTGATGGCGAGATTCGTGTATTTGAACGTGGTGTACGAAAGGCCGTAGCCGAAGGGAAACAGCGGCTTGGTGCCATTGTGCTCGTAGCCGCGATAGCCGACGAACACTCCTTCTTTGTATACGACGCGATTGGTGCCGGCCTGCGGGTAATAGCTGTCGTGCACGGGATTATCCTGCCAGCGACGCTCGAACGTGGCCGGGAGACGGCCGGAAGGATTTACGTCGCCGAAAACGATTTCAGCGGCCGCTTTGCCGCCTTCCTGCCCCGGATACCATACTTGCAAAAGCGCCGGGACGCGATCGAGCCACGCGTTCATATCCACGCCGCCGCCGGACGTGAGCAGCACAATGACATTTTTGTTGGCGGCGGCCATTTCCTGAATCAATTCATCCTGGCCCGGTGGAAGATGGAAGGTGCGGTCGGCGCCTTCCGCTTCCGAGTCGGGATCGAATCCGGCGGCGATCACAACGACGTCCGCATTCGCCGCGAGTTTCTTCGCATCCGGGAGCACGTAGCTGCCTTCGGCGACAATTCCCATGCGGAGATGCCGGCCGTGCCAGCGGGAGTGGCCGTGATGCTCGAGAACGATCTTGTGCGGAGTGGTGTCGAAAGTTAGCGTTGCGACGCCGAGCAATTCCATGGAGACGGTCCAATCATCGAGGACGAGTTTATTGTCCACATAGAGGCGGTAGTAGCCGCCGTCCTCTCCGGTGGAACCGACGAAGAGATCGAATTTGCCTGCCGCGCGCGGGGTGTAATACCCAGTCCAGCGAGAAGAGAGCGCGTCGTCCGGCAAGCTGGCCTTGCTGGGTTCTCCGAAATCAACATGTTCCTCGACGCGCGAGAGATAAGGCTTCCCCTGCAAGTCGGGATTCGCGAAATATTGGGCATCGAGGCCCGGCTGCTTGCCGGACGCAGTGGTCGAGAATGTTGTGTTGTGCGCCATTTCCTGTACGGTGGGGATGCCGGAGCTGTAAAGGACGTTGGCGGCGTTTCCCACGTAGTCGCTGATGCCCTGCAGAAAGCTGACGGCCTGGAACGGCACGGCGCGAGCGCTGCCTCCGCCCACTGGCACGGCGGGATACGCATCCGGACCGACTACTAGCACGGATTTGATCTCGTCTTTTTTGAGCGGGAGCAAATTTCCATCATTCTTCAGAAGGACAGCGCCTTCGCGCGCGGCTTGCAGTGCAACCTGATCGCCCTCGCGGTTGTAGCGCGAGATGCCGAGATCTTCCTGCTGGCGGTCGAGCCATCCAAACTCAATTGCTACGCGAAGGATGCGGCGGACTTTGTCGTCAATCGTCGCGACAGACACCAGACCCTTCTGGATTGCGGGGAGGAGTTGCTCGCGGTTCATGTGCAAGCCGGAGGGCATCTCGATGTCCAGGCCGCCGTTGGCGGCCGCGACGGCGTCGTAGGTGGACGTCCAATCGGACATCAGGATGCCCGTGAAGCCCCATTCTTTTTTCAGGAGGTCAATATTGAGCTTGGCGTTCTGCGTCATGTGGATTCCGTTTGTCAAGTTGTAGGAATCCATTACCGCGCGGACGTGCCCTTGCTTTACTGCAGCCTCGAATGCCGGGAGATAGATTTCGCGCAGAGTGCGCTCGTCAACGATGGAATCCGCGTTGTGCCGATCGAATTCGGAATTGTTGGCGACGAAATGCTTTGCCGTGGAGCTTACTCCCTGGCTTTGCATGCCCTCGATGTAGCCGACGGCGATCTTTCCGGCGAGATAAGGATCTTCACCCATGTATTCGAAATTGCGGCCGTCCATCGGCGCGCGATAAATATTGAAGGCGGGGCCGAGCATGAAGTGGACGCCTCTGGAGCGGGCGTCCCTGCCGATTTGGATGCCTTCTTGTTCGGCGAGCGCGGGATCCCAAGAGGCTGCGAGGGAAATCCCGCCGGCCATCAGCGTGGAGGGCGGTTCCGCGTTGCGTACACCGAGCGGGCCGTCGGCCATCCTTAATGCCGGCAGGCCGAGGTCCGGGTACGCGCGCACGTAAAAATCTTCAAAGCCGCCGATCATGTCTACTTTTTGTTCGAGGGTCATCTTGCCGAGGATGGCCTGAACGCGCTGCTCGACGTCGTCGGCGTCGCCATTGCCGGGCGCGGAATGCGCGAGAGGAGCGGCCATAACGAACGCGGCGAGAACCAACACGGCCAGTGGCGCGCCGAACCTTCGTGCTGCTAAATTCGTGGCCTTACGTGTCATGGTCATCAGCGTTCCTCTCCGGGATGTGTCCGCGTTATTTCTGCGAATCGTCCTTTTGTGCCGCGGGGCTTTGCAGCTTGCGAAACGCTTCCATTTCGCGGTCGGCCTCCGCGGTCCTGCCTTGTTTGCGATATATGCCGGACAAGCCGAAATGGGCTTGCGCGGCAAGTGAAGTGTTTTGTTCGAGCGTCAGCACATGTTCCCAGGATTTTTGCGCGAGCGATTCGTCTCCATCGAGAAGAGCAGCCTTGCCGAGAAGGTACAAGGTTTCGGGCATGTCCGCTTTCAATTGATCGGAGCTGACCAGCGCCTCGCGCGCTTCGTGAAATTTTCCGAGCTGCAGCAAGGATTCGCCGAGACGATAGAAAGCTTCGGCGCTTCCGGGCTGGACTTGCGTCTCGAGTTGAAATTGTTCCGCGGCTTTATCCCATTGCTGGGCGCGTGCGTAAAGCTCACCGAGTTGCAGATGCAAGCCCGGAGTTTGCGGGCGCAATTTCAATGCTTCCTGGAATTCGCGCTCCGCGCCCGGGACGTCGCGCAGCGCGGCATAATCTTGCGCCATCATCTGATGGGCACGGGCGGAATCCGGGAAGCGGTTTTCGAGCTCGTCGAATACCTGTTTGGAAAGCAGGCCGCAGGCGCGGCCGTAGTTGTAGAGCAAGTCGGGATCGTCGGGAGTTTTTGCCAGCGCCTTTTGCAGGACGGCTACGGCTTCCGGCAATCGATCGGCTTCGAGCAAGGCGACGCCTAGCGCGCCCTCTTCGTGCGCTTTTTCCAGGTGTGGGATCGCTTCCGCTGCAAATCCCTGCGCCAGCAGCGCGTAACCCAGCAAGCGATGCGCTCCTTCGAGGTTCGGGCTGAGCGCTACGGCGCGCTTCAGCGGCGGAACGGCTGCTGCGTAATCGTGTTTTTCGATCAGCGCTCCGCCGAGATCCACAAACGCGGCGGCCAGCTTGGGATCGAGGTCGGCGGCCTTTTGAAATTCGGCGATTGCTTCGTCCACTTGTCCGGCCTGGTCTGCTTCGACTCCCGCGTGCAGATGCTGCAAGGCAGGCGACGCCGAAGAAGCCTGCAGCGCTAGAAGAATTGCGACGGACGCGGCGGTTATCATTTTTCCAGCTCGCGGACTTCGAGAAACTGATTGGCTTTCACGTTTTCGAGAACTTGATGCGTGCCGGAGGGCCAGCGAATTTCTATTTTGGCTGTTGCGGCGTCGCCGAGGCCGAAGTGCAGGCGCTTGTCGCTGGCGGAAATGTAACTGCCGGAGGTGGTGGCGAAGCGCGTCTGGCCGTTGACCTGGACGCGAGCGCCCAGGCCGTCGCGGTTGCTACGCGTGCCGCGTAGGGTGATCGAGAGCCAGTGTCCATTGGTCGGGCGACCATAGAGTACGAGAGGCTCTCCGCCTAGCGAAGTTACGATCACGTCCTGATAGCCGTCATTATTGATGTCGCCGAACGCGGCGCCGCGGCCGGCGATTGCCGCGGAGATGCCGGAATCGGCGCGCTCGAATCGTCCGGCGTGATTGAGAGCGAGCAACGGCGTCTCTTTGTAATGCAACATGTGGTCAATTTCTTCGACGTTGTCGAGCACGTGGCTTTGCGCGACGAAGAGATCCTTCCAGCCGTCGTTATCGAAATCTTCGAGGCCGACGCCCCAGCCCGAGCTGGCGGCGGTGAGTACGCCCAGGCCCGCTTGCAAGCTGCGATAGCTGAATAGTCCGTTGCCGTCGTTGTGAAAAAGCGCGTAGACCTCGCGCGGGAGGACGGTGACTAGAATGTCCGGGCGTCCATCATTGTCGTAGTCTTGAAATACGGTGCCCATGCCGGAAAGCGGCTTGCCGTCGGCGGTGAGTGCGGTGCCCGCTTCGAGAGCGCGCTCGGTGAAGGTGCCGTCGCCATTATTGTGGAAGAGAAACTGGCGCATGCCGTCGTTGGAGACGAAGACGTCGGTGAAGCCGTCGTCATCGTAATCGGCGAAGCAGACGCCCAGGGAGCGGCCCTTGAGCGCGGCGATGCCGGAATGCTGGCTTACGTCTTCGAATGTGCCGTCGCCGCGATTGCGGTAAAGAATGTTGGTGGTCTGCGGGAATTCGGCGGGAGGGCAGTAGGTTTGCCACTCGTTGCCGCAGATTTTGCTGTGCTGGGTGTCCCAGAGCATGTAGCGGGTGACGAAGAGGTCTAGACGGCCGTCGTTGTCGTAGTCGAAGAAGCCTGCGGAACAGCTCCAGCCTCCGGCTTCGACGCCTGCTTTGGCAGTTACGTCGGTGAAGGTGCCGTCGCCATTATTGTGATAGAGGATATTTTTTCCGTAGTTCGTGATGTAGAGGTCGGGGAAGCCGTCGTTATCGTAATCGCCGACCGCTACGCCCATGCCGTAGTTGGTATCGCCTGCGTTCGCCAGGCCGGCCTCTTTGGTGACGTCTGTGAAGCTGCCGTCTGGATTCTGGCGATAGAGGCGATTCCAATTGTGGGGATCGTGGCGGTCGAAAGTTTCCGGCGGGTGCATCGGATTCGAGAGATGGCCGCTATTGACCAGGAAAATGTCGAGCAGGCCGTCGTTATTGTAATCAAGGAGCGCTACGCCGCCGCCCATCGTTTCGATCAGGTATTTTTGCGGCGTGGGGGAATTTACGTGCTGGAAATCGAGGCCGCGGGGGTGTTTTGCGTCGAAGAGTGCTTGGGGCATGGGTAGCGCTAGGCCCATGAGCGCTAGCGATTCGAGGAAATTGCGGCGTGTGATTCGGTTCATGCGATTTTGGGAGTGCTCCGGTGGTGCAATCGCAAGGTTAGCAGAAGTGCGGCGGGGACGCATTTCGAGTGCGGCGATCGTTGGTGGGGGTTCGGCCGTCATCGCCTCGAGGCCTGCCGAGATTGGAGATGAGCGCGAGAGCGGGGGATGAATGACGCTGGGAACCGATGCACGAGAAATTCGCTGAAGTGATCGTCCGGGAGTTAGAACGAGAGGTGGATGCCGGCAGCGGCATCCACCTTCGTCCGTGACGCTCGCTAGAACAGGAACTTCAGAGCGAACTGAATTAGTCTCGGGTTGTTGAGCTGGTTGTTCACGAGTCCGAAACCCGCCGCGCCGAAACCAGTGTTCGGAGGAGAAAACTGGACACGATTAAATGTATTGAAGAACTCTGTCCGGAACTGCAAGCCAAGCCTGTCTTCCGGGCCGAAGTTCGTCGTTTTGAACAGTGCGAAGTCCCAGTTGTTGATTCCCGCGCCGCGAAGCGTGGGATCTACACGAGACTCGTCGCCAAAACCCCAGTCTGCGGGAGCTGTGAAGCAGTTCGGGTTGATCCATGTAATTCCATTCGGCGTTACCGTATGGGGCAAGCCCTTGTGGCATCCTGCTACGACATTCGGACGCAGCGCAAAGTTTTGCGTGAACCCCGCGTTGGAAAGAGAAGTGGAGCCAGAGAAGCTGATCGGCAGCGGGAAGCCCTTTTGAAACTCGGTGACGCCGTCAACACCCCAGCCAGAAACTACCTTCGACGTGACGCCAGAAACGTCTGACATGTACCGCTTGCCGTGGCCAAAGGGCAAGTCATAAACGTAACTGATCACAAGACGTTGGGACACATCCTGCGATGAGATCGACTTCTCTGCTTTGAGGTTGTTCCAATCCTGCGGTTGTCCGACACCGCTCTCCAGCCAGGTTGTGAGTGTGTCTGTGTTACTGAGCAACTTAGCGTTGGTGTAGGCAGCCAAGAACGTACCGCCGTCCTTGAAGCGCTTGTTCACCGTGAGTTGGAACGAATTGTAGTTGCTACCGCAACAGTTATCCCCAACAAGGGACATGCCGCTGTACTGCGGGTAGGGGCGGTCTAACTGGCCCGCGAGAATCGTCGGGTTCCCCGATGGGTTTAGGCCGCTTACAGTGGTGATCCCCTGGAATGGATTTGGAATCGACTGCGTGATCGTCACCGGCAGGTTCGCGTTCTCTTGCGCCTGTGCTTGGGCGTAGAAGGAGTCGGGAATATTGTTGATTGATTGATTGTTCGAACTTGCCAGATGTACGCCGCGCGAACCGGCATACGCAGCGTCAACGAAGATGCCGCCAGGCAATTCGCGTTGGATGTCCAAGTTGAACTGCTGCACGTAACCAGGTGAAAACGCTCTGTAGGGAGCCTCAAAGGGATTGGCCCCGGCGTCGTACTGCGAAATATTGCCCGCCCTGCTCAGCGGCACATTGACATCCGGACCGAACGGTCCATTGGACGTGCAGGTAAGTGGCGCCGGCGATCCGGTAAATGTGCAGCCCGTCTGCGTTAGCGAGCTGCTGGGACTAAGGCCACCATTCGTGGTTGCAACCCAGAGAGTTGTGGCCAAGTTAAGCGGGTCATTGCTGGGGTTCAGGTTGAACTCTACCCAGTTCGGGATGAAGAAGATGCCGTAACCAGCGCGGATTACGGTCTTCTGGTCCCAACTATAAGCAAGCCCCAGCCGCGGCATTAGTTCCTTTTTGTACAGAGGAACTGCAGTCCGGCCTGGGTTGATACCGGTCTTTACGAAAAAGATATCGCCTGGGCACGAACTGCCAGGAATCCCCTGCCCCGTCATAGGTCCCGAGGTAACCATGCCGCAGCCAGTAACCGTGCGGTTCACCGCGGAAGGATCCCAATAGCTAGACAGGTCATGGCGCTCGGACCAATTTCCCGGCAAGTCATAACGCAAACCATAGGTGAACGTCAACTTTGACGTAGCTCTCCACGTATCCCCAAAGTAAAAACCCCGATACGTTTCTTTCTGAGCCACGAGGGCCGGGATTTGCGATTCACCGTAATTGTGGTTGAACACGCTGGATGCGTTAAGGCCGTACCCCAGCAGGAAGTCGGCAAAGGAAATGCCGCCCGGCAGAGTGCCCGCCGGACAGGCGGCAACGGAAACCGGGTTACACACCGTCCAACTGCCATTGAACGCGAAAGCGCCGCTCGCGATGTTCGTCTGGGCGTAGTTGTCGTAGGTTTCGATCAACTGGCCGCCGAACACCCAAGTGTGACGTCCCCTAATCCACGTAAGGCTAGGGGAGACGTTGACCTGCGTGTCGTGGTCGGTGATGAAGCTCTGGCCTTGCGAACAAGTAATGGACGGGTCCTGTGGGGTAAAGCACGGCGTGAAGGGCGAGCGGCCGGCCGCGGGAATTTCGGAATTGTAAGAGGCCGGCCAACCGTACTGAGTCAGGTCGAACCCCGAGTTCGATGGGGACCGCAAGTAATGAAACCGGGTGCCGCTGGCGTTGATGTTCAGAATCACGTTCGGGTTGATCGTATAGCTGTAATCTATGGCGAGAGCGTTGGTCTGATACGTTTCCGCGCAGCGGTCAGCGCACAAACCGGTGCCGAACGGATCCGTTGGCAGATCGAGAAGATTGAAGAAATTGTAGCGAGCAAATATATGCTGGTTGGCGTTGATATTCTGGTCCACGCGGCCCACATATTGATTCGTATTGCCGCCTGAGGCCGCAGCCGCAGTGAAGTTGTTGAGCTCGCTGCTATTCGTGGGCATCGCGATGAACTTCAGTTCCAACAATGCGGCCGGGCTGATTTCGGTCATGGGTATCGTATTGCCAGCGAACTGCGTGCGGTTGCAATTCTTGCCGCCGTTGGCGGTCGGGTTTGCGAGGCAAGTACCGGAAATGCTGAGCGGATCGTAAATCGGAACGTCGGCCGGGAATATGCCATTTCTCTCGTCCATCGTGGGCACGGTCGTAGCAAATACCGAGGAGGCCCGCTGCCGGTACCCATCGTAAGCGAAGAAGAAGAACGTCTTGTCCTTGATGACGGGGCCGCCAAACGTGCCGCCGAATTGGTTCTGCACGTAAGGGGGATTTGAAGAGTCGAAATATGGGCGGGCATTGAGAACCTTATTGCGCAAGTACTCGTAGGCTTCGCCGTGATACTGATTCGATCCGCCCTTCGTGCTCAAGTTGACGATGCCGCCTGAGAACTTCCCCCATTCCGGCCCCAAGTTGTTGTACTGGACCTTGAATTCAGAGATCGCGTCCTGGTCGGGAATCAGAACCGGCAAGTTGATGTAGCCGATGTTGACGGGCTGGCCGTCAATGTACTCAGCGCTCTCATTGCCGAACGAGCCGCCTACCTGGTAATTGCCCCAGCTGAACGGATTCTGGCCAACCTGCGAGCCGCCGGAACCGCCCTGCGCAATAGCCGCAGGAGAAAGAGTGATGAGGTTAAACACGTTGCGGCCGTCCAGAGGAATCTCATTGGTCGGGCGCTGGTCAATCACTTGGCCGAGCGACGCGTTGGTGGGCTGCAGGAGCGGGGTTTCAGCGGTCACTTCGATGGTTTGGTTGACCGCGCCGAGTTCCATGGGCACGTCAATGCGGACGGCTTGCTGGACCTGCACGATGACCGATTCGCGCTTGAAGTGCTTGAAGCCGGTCTTGTCCGCTTCGAGGGTGTATGCACCGGGATTCAAATTGACGAAGGAATAGAGGCCGTCGGGACCGGTGGTGAAAGTTTGCTTTGCGCTGGTGGCAACGCTGGTCAGAGTGACCTGCGAATCGGCGACAGCCGAGCCGGACGCGTCCATTACGGTTCCTGAAATCGAACCGAAGGTGGACTGCGCCGCGAGCGGCGAACTCAGCAGCATGGCAGCGAAACAAAATAACAAGCTAACGGCAAGCACACGCAGAAAACGATCAGACGACTTAATCATGAGTCTATTCCTCCCCACAGAGAGGCGTGCTTGGCCTACCCACCCCACAACACGAAAACAGGCACACGACTACGAACTCAAACCAGCAGCGGTTTAAGAAGTCGCGGCACAATCGTCAGGAGATTTGGGCACCCCGAAACACACCGTTTTCACCCAGACACCACCCATAAACACGCACTGCGCTAAATACAACCCATCAGAAAACTTGATACCGTTGGGCGGACTCTAGCATCAAGAGCTTCATTTGCCAAGCGCCGATATTGAACGCTTGCCGCACCCACCCTGGCAGCAACCTGGTATCGTTCCCAAAAACTTGATAAGTCTTATAGACATTTTGAATATAGGTTGTCAACAGAATATTCGATTTTGTGGCAAAGTTCGCGCAAATCGTTAACCATGCGGACGCGGCGAGGCTCGTCGACCGATTCAGGAGCGCGCGAAATTCCATTATTCGGATAGTCGGGCTAAAAATGTCCGGTGAGTGCTGGTCTGGTGATTGCGAGCATCAGCGAGTTTCTAAGTGTAGTAGTGGTTCACTTATTAAGTGACGATATACTGTGGCTGTATGCATTTGGTGTGGCCAGTGGGGTGTTGCCGATTCGCAAGCGGCCCCGGCCCTTCGAGCTGAGAGGGAAAAGCCGGGACCATTCCTGCGTGGTGTGAACTTACGAGCGGTTACGATTGACGCGTGGCGGCGTCGGCTTCTTCCGCCAGTTGCTTGACCGTTTGGAGAAACTTCGGAGTTTGCCCCGCAAACAGCCCGTCCGCTGTGAACGATGCAATGGTTGCTACGGCGCCGGCAAATTTGTCGTCGCTCGGCCGGATCACGGCGCAGCGCGGCAAGTTGGCGCTGATGAATTCGCAGGGCACGGGAAAGATCAGGCTGGGCTGTACGCGGCCGGGCGGTTGCAGTGGAGGATTATTGAAAAAATCGGGAAACGATAATTTGGATATCGGGTCGGTGAACGGCGCGACGGGTTGTTGCACTGCGTTGCCCGCAAAATCCACCCACTCGAGAAAGTGAGCGACTTCGTCTCCGCCAATCCCCAGGGTGATTTTCAGCACTTCCAAGCTGCTGACCTTCTGGCTGAGGGCACCGTAGAGGCTCGAGCCGCCTTGTTCGATATAGCCGAAGTGAAAAGCAGCGACGTTGGCGATGGCCTGGATGTGATGGTTACCGGGGAAGTTCGGATTGGAAGCGCCATTGAAATCGTTGTTGTTGCGGGGAATGGCGGTGACGTTGTTGAGTCTGAGCGCCTGAGGGAACGTAGCGCCGAAATCGGGATTCGTGGCGCTGCGGTAGCGCACGAACCAACTGGTGTCCACGTTCAGGTGCATCAGGTTGGTGAGCCGGCCGATATCCTGCGCGCCGGTCGCCTGGCTTCCTTGCAGCGTGCGGAACTCGTCAAGGTCAACCGGGTCCGCGCCTTTGGACTGGAGATATCCGTTGAGGAAGTTGGCGTGGCTGATTTCGTCAATGGTGTTGCTGGAGATGTATTGCGGACCGTCGCCATCGAGATTTGATAAGGCGACCTGATAATTGTTCATAGGTTGGTTCGAGTTTATCTCTACCGGCGCGTTATCGCCGATGCCGCCCAGTTCCGCGTACTGTATCCACAAATCACTTTCAATCAATTCGGCCGCGGCGAGGAAGCGAAGGATGGCGACGTCGCCCTTCGTCAAGCCCTCAGTGCTTTCCTGCGCGAACGCGGCTTTTTCAGCGCCAAAAAGTCCAGCGCCGATCGTGACCGCGCCTGCCGCCAAAGCTCCCTTCTGCAAAAGGGAGCGCCGATTTACCGTGCGCTTCATCAAATCCCGGGTGTTGTCCATAAGTCTCCTGTGCTTTCGAATTTCGGTGCTTAGCCCGAGGGATGACGATACGGACGGTAGAAGCGCGGTTTGTCGTCAAGGAGTCAAATGAATGTCCGGCTCGTGTAAGAGTTCAGACGGCATCAAAGAGTGTGCTGAGGTTGCGCGAGTCGATGCGCTCTTGGGAAATTGGTCACGAACGCGGCTCAAACTCGGGGTGTGTTATAAGCTTCTCGCCGCTGACTCAGGGAGTAACTTCAAGCTTCGTTCGACGAGCAACGGCCGCGGCGAATTTCTGAAGTGGGATGAAAGGAACAAGCGGTTGGCGTCGCTGTTCCTCTAAAGACTCAAGATAGCGCCTACCCCGAAACGCGACGTCCCAGAACCCAGGATTTAGAGGGAATTCCAAGGAGGTCCGCAATGCAACGGAATCCACACTTCCGAGTTCATTTCAGGGCAGTGGTGGCGGCTCTTCTGCTTATTTTTGCGCCTGGCGTGGCGCGAGCGCAGAACGCGCCAAGTCCGCCGGCGGCCGACTCGGCGCCGGATCTGAAATCTCTGGCGGAATCCGTGCGCCTATTGCAGTCGCAGGTGCAACGGCTGAATTCACAAGTGAACGAGCTCCGGGCTGGGCAGCGAGAAGCGCTGGTGGAAGCTGCGGCCTTGCGCGGTGAATTGAACCGCGCTCGCGAGCAAATGGCGGCGCGCACAGATGAAGGGTCCTCGAGCTACGGACTGGCGTCCGCGCCGGCACCCGCTGCACCGGCATCAACGGACTCGCGCGTCCCCGCAGTGCCGCAGCAATCCGGAGCGTCGTTAGCCGAGCAGCTATCCCGGCTGGAAGATGACGAGCGGCTGCTAAACGACAAAGTCGTGGAACAGAGCCAAACGAAAGTGGAGAGCGGCTCGAAGTATCGCGTGCGGCTTTCGGGGATTGTGCTGTTCAACGCCAATATCACTCGCGGGGCGGTGGATAATCTGGATTTTCCGCAGATCGCGACTCCTCCTGAAACGCCCGGAACATCCGGGGCATTCTCCGGGTCGCTCCGCCAATCACAAATAGGAATTGAGGCGTTCGGGCCGGACATTGCCGGGGCGCGCACCAGCGCGAATTTGAAATTCGATTTTGCGGGAGGCTTTCCGAATACGCCCAATGGAACTGCGTTCGGCATCGTGCGGTTGCGGACCGGAACGATCCGCCTGGATTGGGAACACACTTCTATCGTGGCGGGGCAAGACTCGATTTTTTTTGCGCCTCTCACCCCCACGACATTGTCCTCGCTCGCGATCCCGGCTCTTTCCTACACCGGCAACTTATGGAGTTGGACTCCGCAAATCCGGATCGAGCATCGAATCAGCCTATCGGATACGTCGAACCTGCTGTTACAGGCAGGCATTTTGGACTCGCTGACTGGCGACATCCCCACTGGCGATTACCGCCCTCCGACGGCGGGTGAACAATCGGGGCAACCGGCCTACGCGGCGCGCATTGCGTGGAGCAGGCGCGAGTTTGGCAGGGATATGACAGTTGGGCTTGGCGGTTATTACGGGCGGCAGAATTGGGGCTTCGGCAGAAACGTGGATGGTTGGGTTGCAACAACCGACGTGAGTGTTCCGCTGGGCGATTATTTTGATCTGAACGGCGAGTTCTATCGCGGGCGCGGGGCGGGGGGTTTGGGCGGAGGCATCGGCCAGACGATTCTATTGTCGGGACCCATCACGGATCCCGGGACCACGATTCGCGGCCTTGACTCGATGGGAGGTTGGGTGCAACTGAAGTTCAAACCGAAGGCAAATTTCGAAGTGAATTTCGCGTACGGGCAGGATAATCCGTTCGCGAGCGAACTGCGCGCTTTCCCGGCCAGCGCGTATTACTATGGTTCGTCCCTTTCACGAAACCTGAGTCCCTTCGTGAATTTCATTTACCGCGCGCGCTCCGACGTGGTGTTTTCAGTGGAGTATCGCCGGCTACAAACGTACACCCTGGACAGCAACGTGAATAATGCGAACCAGATCGGGACTAGTGTGGGATACATCTTCTAATGCGGAAGACATGACGAAGGCGAAGCACAAAATCCAGTTTTGGTTTGTTGTGCTAATCGCAATGGCGAATTGCGCGCAGCTCGGCGCGCAAGAAAAGCCCGTTTCGGTAGATATTGTGATTTCGCGCGCGACTGTAAAAAACACCAAGGCGGCCAAAGGGGCGATTCTGGATGATTCGAACGTGGCCGTGTGGCTGATACCGCTCGAGCAGCACGACGCAACTCGCTCCGCATCGACCAACAGAGGGAAACCTCCGCGTTTGGTGCAACGGAACAAGACGTTCGAGCCGCATATTCTGATAGTGCCGGTGGGAACCGTGGTCGAGTTCCCCAATAAGGACCCGTTTTTTCACAACATTTTCTCGTTATACGACGGAAGGCGATTCGATCTGGGCTTGTACGAATCCGGTTCGAAACGTACCGTCACGTTCGACCGGCCAGGCGTCAGCTATCTTTTCTGCAATATTCACGCCGAAATGAGCGCGGTGATCGTGGCGGTGGAGACGCCTTATTTCGGGCTTTCGGATCGTTCAGGGCACGTCATCATCCCCAATGTGCCGGACGGGCGCTACCAGATAAATGTTTGGTACGAAAGGAGTTTGCCTGAAGCGCTGAGCGGCTTGACGCGGACTGTGACGATATCGAGTTCCGCTCGCAACCTGGGGCAGGTTCGCGTCTTAGAGAATCCCGACTTCACGCCCGCCCACAAGAACAAGTACGGCCTGGACTACGTTCCCCCGCCGAATCCTGACTACGATCACCCTTGAAGTTCTGCCGCCACGGTTGCGACCGAAAGGTGTGCAGCCGCGAGCCCGCACGATGCCAATCCTTCTACGCGGCCGATGATTTTACGTGCTGTTGACAATTCCTAGACAACTCGCTGACAACGCGATGCCGGCTCTGCCTTAGTTTTCCTCCCGGAGAGAATCGCTAACCTCAGCCAGCCTTCCCCCTCCAAGAGAGTCCGGCTGGGCTTTCGATTTTGTCCCGCGCAAGACAGGCCGAAGATCGTGTCTCGGTCCCCCCGACCGGGACACGACTGTGGCCCCGAGAGACTTGGGAGATTGAAATGCGGAGTCTTTCGCGGCGTTCCGGGCCCCGTGCTGGCGGGACAGATTCCAGGAGGGGCTATATAATGGATACACCGCAATCATCCGAGGAGGCCTTGCTCGGCCGCAGAAGTCCGCGCTCGTCCAAGGAAATCATATGGATACCGTCTTAGTGGTTGAAGACAGCCGGCCAATGCAGCGCACGCTGCAGCGCCTCTTCGAGGCGGACGGGCTGCAGGTGCAGATTGCCGCCGACGGCGTGGCGGGACTCGATAGCTTCCGGAAGCAACCTCCCAGCGTGGTGGTCTTGGACCTTAAGCTTCCGCGGCTGCCGGGGAAGGAAGTTTGTCGTGCGTTTAAGGCGCACGCGCCGATCGTGCCGGTGGTGGTGTTGAGCGCAAACAACGAAGTGGAAGACAAGGTGCTGCTGCTCGAACTGGGCGCGGATGATTACGTTACCAAGCCTTTCAGTCCGAAGGAGCTGCTGGCACGAGTGAGGCGGGCGATGCGCCGCGGGCATTTGACGGATGTAGCCAGCCCTGCGAGTGCGGGCGTGACGCACGACGTTCTGGCGTTTGACGAAATCCGGATCGATTTCACGAGCATGGTGGCGACCCGTGGGCCGAAGGCGCTTACCTTTACAGCGCAAGAATTCAAACTGCTGAAGTACTTCACGAGTTCCCCGGCTCGCGTGATTTCACGGGAAGAGCTGCTGAATGAAGTGTGGGGGTACGAAAACTATCCCACCACCAGAACCGTGGACAATCACGTCCTGCGATTGCGGCAGAAACTGGAGCCCGACCCGGCGAACCCGCGCTACTTTCACACCATGCACGGCTCCGGTTACAAATTCGTGCCCGGCGATTCGAGTTTCGTTCCGGAGAAATAAGACCGCCTGCCGGGAGGTTCATGGCGCGCCTGCGACTACGCACTCAGCTGCTCATAGCCACGCTTTTGATTATTTGCGCCTTGCTGGGAGCGCTGCTGCTGATCGTCCGCCATACGGTGCGATCGGAAATTGCCGAAGGCGTACGGCAAAGCACGGCGGCATCGCTGCACGCGTTTGAAAACGTGCAGCAGGACCGCGACCTGCAGCTTTCCCGGACCGCCGCGATGCTGGCGGAGATGCCGACGCTGAAAGCAATGATGGCGACGCAGCACGCCCTCACCATTCAGGATGCATCCGAACCACTATGGAAACTCGCTGGAAGCCAATTGTTTGTACTTTCCGGCGCCGACGGCCGTTTCTTCGCGTTTCATGTTTCCAAACCTGGATGGGACAGAGCCCTTGCGGAACAGGATCTGAAGCGGTCCATCGAGCAGGGAGACGATGCGGCGTGGTGGTACGGCAACGGTCAGCTGTATCGGGTATTTTTGCGCACAATCCTGGCGGGTAGCGAAGCCAATGAACGGCGACTCGGCGTCCTGGCTGTCGGTTACCAGATCGATTCCACCGTCGCGCAGCAATTGGCTTTGGCGTCGGGCGGCCAGATCGCGCTGGCGACGGGCGGCGAAATCATAGCTTCCACGCTGTCTCCTTCCGAGCAGCACACGTTTCAAAGCCAGATCCACCGGGATGTGGATGCGGCCAGTGAACCACGCGAGATCGTGTTGGGCGACGAGCCTTTCCAGGTGGACACGGTTCTCATCCACGCAGGACCACCAGCCAGCGTGAAATGTTACGTGTTGATGTCGCTGCAGCCGGCGAACGCCTTCCTCAGCCGGCTGAACCGGAGAATTCTGATTTTGGGTGTTTCCGCATTTGTGCTGGCGGGGCTGCTGCTGACCTTCGCGTCGCGGACGATCACGCATCCGCTGGACGATTTGGTTGCGGGGGTGCGCGCCTTGGCCAAGGGCGATTATGCATACTCGATACGGCCGAGCGGGAGCAGCGAAGTGGCGGAACTGGGCGACGCATTTTCCAAAATGCGCGGAGAATTATTGACTTCGGAGCAGCGCCGGTTTGCCATCGAGCGCATCGCTGCGTTCGGAAGGGCCGCGAGCTCCATCTCTCACGACCTGCGCCACTATCTCGCAGCGGTGGTGGCGAACGCCGAATTTTTGTACGAAGCGGAGAAATTGAAGCTCAATCGCGATGAGATTTACGGCGAAATCAAAACCGCGTCCGAGCAAATGACCGATCTGCTGGATTCGCTGAGGGAATTATCGCGAGAGGAAAGTACAATTTCTCCGCGTCCGGCGGAAATTGACCAGACCATCCGGCACGCAGTGGATGCGGTGCGGGCGCGTTCAGAATTGCGCATGCGGACGATCTCGTTGCGCTCGTCCGGAGACATGACGGGAATCTTCGATCCCAAGAAGATCGAGCGGGCATTTTTTAACCTGGTCTTGAACGCATGCGAGGCGTCGGCGCAAACGCAACGCGAGATCGAGATCGATATCCGGTCTCTGCCTGACCTGTTTGAGATTCGCGTAACCGACCACGGGACGGGAGTGCCGCCGGCGGTGCGCGCGACTCTGTTTGACCCCTTCGTGAGCTGCGGGAAGTCAAACGGAACTGGATTGGGATTGGCGATCGTAAACAAAGTGATTCATGATCACGGCGGATCGGCGTCGGTCGAACACACTTCTTCGACGGGAACAACTTTTCTGGTGAAGTTGCCGAGAACCGTGCGCCTGATGAACGAGGCGCCGCTCACCGTGAGCAGCAGCTAGGGCGTCCGGAGATAGCCGGAAACGTCAGGGTGGCGGAGTGGTGGCGATCTACATGATTGTTGTCTCCGGGGCATGAAGAAGAGTAGTATGCACATCCTAGGGTTGGTGTCCGGGCATTGTCGCGTTCGCGCGATTCGGGTTTCAGCCGCAGCGAAGTTCCTCTAGCGGTTCTTGACGGTTGGCGGAAGTAGCTGCAGGTTTTTCGCGAAGATATTGGGGTGCCTATGAAATATCCCCTTCATCTTTCTGCACGATTCGTGGTTGCCTGCTATGTTTGTGCCTGCTTGGTCCCGGTTGGCTGGGGCGCTCACCTTCCTCAATCGTCCGCGGCTGAGCCGCAACAAACGCAAGCGCAAGTACCGGCCACAGCCACTATTCCGGGTCCTCTCCGCTCTTTCCTGCGTATGGCCGGAGTCAGCCAGAAAGTTTCTCCCGAAGAAGTAATGCCCCTGCTCGCTCGTAACGTGTTCATTGTCGGTTATGAGGGAACAGGCTCGAGCGCTCACGCGACCGAGTTTCTGATTCTGCTGAGACGTTACGTGCAGCAAGCGCGGGAACTGACGGCTTTGGCGGGAACGAGCGGCGAGATTCGCGTAACCAATTGCGGCGACGCGAAGCAGTTACTGGACATCCTCGGCTACCGTACACGCCCGGACTGTGGGAAGAGCAGCACGTTCGTCGAGACTGCGGATGCGCGAAGAGCATTCCTGACCATTGATTCCGGTTTTCCGCTCCCGGCATTGGAGAAAACTCTGCAAGGCGGCGAACCCTTTGCCTATCCGTACGCGAGCTCGCGCGTGCCGATATTTTTAACGGAGTCCGACTGGGGAGCTTCCGGTAAGCACGGTGGAAAAGACGAACGCGGCGGTTTGCTTGACGCGCTTTTGCACGATCCGTCCCTGGCACATCTTTACTACGCATGGGCGCACATGGATCCTGAAACGCAGTTAGCGTTGCAGCGATCTCCCGGAATGAAAAAATTAGTTCCGCTCGGGACGCAACTGGACTTCTACGGGAGCTATATCCTGATTCGCTCTGGCCGTGTGGTTGTGCCGGGTGGACCGGCGGCTGAAACGGCTTGGAGGGACTTGGTTGGCGCAAACCCGCATTCGCCATCGGAATTTGTTCCGCGGCTGCTGACTAAAGACGATGGCTGGCTGGCCGCGTATTTTGATTCGCTTTCGCGCGTTCCTCTCGAACAGCAAGCGCACTTCGTGGAATCGCCGCGTTTGCGCGGGTACTACGAAGCGCTGCGCGGAAAGAGCGTATCCCCGAGTGCCACAGCGTCCGTATTCCGTCCGGATCCCACGCTCTTGCTGCTGATTACTCGCATGCGATGGGAGGCCAATGGCGATCCGTACATTCCTGGAGGTCTTCAGGCCTGGAAGGCAATCTTCAAGCAGAAGTCTGTGGCCGACGCCGCGCGCAACGCAAATGTGGAAACCAAGGGTTGGAAAACTCCCGACGGGCTCGTGGAAGTAATGTTCGCGCTGTCCCGGCAATACATCGACGGTGGGCCAACCGATGCCTTTCTCATGCTCAACGAAATAGACGCGAAGCGCCCCGTCGATCGTCGCTTGAGCGCTGCGACGGTTGGGCTGATGGCCGGCAAGTTTCGCCAATTCCGTGATCAGTACCTGATCTTTTCGGAATTTCCAGAGCTGGGCGATGCGTCCATCACTGCGTTTGTGACCACCGCCGAATCCCTCGGCAAAATTACGGACCATACGCTGCGCGGCAACGCCATGGGAATGTTCGAAGCGAATATCGGGCTTTGGCAGATTTTGGCTCGCCAGGGAGAGATCGCCGCGCCTCAGCAGGACGAATCGTGGCAGGAAATGATCAAGCCCTTCGCGCACGTGTCTTCGTCGAATCAGCTTTTCGATGCCGGACGCAACTCACTGGCACAAGTTCTGCACGCCGCCACCGGAGAGTCGCGACGCTCGCAGGATGAAATCGTGGACTTGCTGGCTGGTCCCAGCCAAACGGATGCGGAAGCGCAGCGCGTCCACAGGGAAGTGGCGGATAGAATTCGCCTGGTGCTGGACGACCAGCGCCTGGTTTCCCTGGACACCTTACTGGCGCTCGGCGATGGTCTGCGCGGCATGGCGCACGGAAACGCGCCGGACGATGGCATGCTGCCGCTCGCGGAAGAGCTCACCGAATTCCAGATGCCGCGCCCGATCTTTACCAAGGGCGAGAGAACGGAGTTCACGACCGGAACCTACAACAACCATCACACTGACCTGGAAATGCGGACTGATATTGCCAAGCTTATGAATTCGAAGGCTCCGGGCGCTGAATTGGAGCAAGCCCGCGCCGAGCTTGTTCCTTTCTTCAGGGACACGCTGGTCGGTCTGAATTACGCGTATTACGAACCACCGGGGGCGCAGGCTCTCCACAATAATCCGCTTCTGATTCGGACCCACGACTTCTCAGGCGAAACCGTCATCGGGATCGAAGACTCGATTTGGCAGAAGCCCCGCGTCTTCGGCGTGGGATCTCCGGCAGGCGGCGGCGCTCATCTCGTTGGATCGCTCGCCGATTTGCCTTACGTGCTGGCGCAATTGGAACAGGATTTCATTTCGCCGGAAAACGTGCAGGCCCTGATATGGCCGGACGTGACGCCGAGCGTTTTGGCCGGTTCCGTATTGCCGCGCTGGTGGAATGTGAGCAGCAGCGAACTCCACGCGGTCGCGTTGTATCAGCGCGCGGGAGAAGAGCTTCTGGCATCCGCAGCGCAAAACGAAGAGCTGCGCGGCAAGGTGATGAACATCTTTTCGGACCGCATGATGCCGCAACGTTTGTCGCAGGTGGAGGCCGCGCTGCAAGCAGGACTGATGACCGAGGTCCTTGCTCGAGTGACGCCGGCGGATACGTTCTATCTGACTGCGGAGTTTCGGCGCAGATTTCCCGGCGATACTACTTCATGGGGTTCGGCAGGGCGAGAATTGCAGGATTTGACTCTCCAGCATCCCGCGGACCTTAGCTGGGAACGGCTTTCGCGAGATTTCGGCGTGCCGCATCCGGTGTTGGCGCGAACCTACGGCCTGGAATTACTCAACCTCGCTCCATTTCCCATGTTCCAGGGTTATTCGAGCCGATTGCTGGCCGAGACCTGGGACTCGACGAATCTGTATTGGGCTCGCTTGGCCGACGAGATGGGCTACGCGCCGGTGGCGCTAAATCGGCTGGCACCCGAGCTCACCGTTCTTATGGTGTCGAAGATCTTCGCGACCGACCTGAACGATTGGCCGGCATTGCTTCGAGCGATGCGCGAAACGGGAGAAGAATTTCGGCAGGGCAAGCTCGCCTTGCTGCCGTCGAATGCAGGTACCGCTCAGCCTTAGGCGCCCGCGGCGAGGCCCGGCAATCCACCCATTGTCCGGCAATGTCCGCGAAAATGAGGCAGCCAGTATCATCGAGGTCCATCATGCTCAAGAGACTGTTCCTGTTTCTCGCGCTCTACCTTCCGTTTTCTGTGTTCTTCGCAACCCCCGCGGTGGCCCAGGAAAATATCCCGCCGCGCATCAACGTTACCGTGGACCTGGTGCAGTTAAACGTGGCCGTGACAGACAGCAAGGGCAAGTACGTTACCGGGCTGCATCCTAAGGATTTCGTCGTCGCCGAGGACGGGATCCCGGAAAGCATCGCCCGGTTTGGCGAAGGCAACGAACCCGTGCGCGCTGTGCCGACTGCGTTGCCGTCAGACGCTAAGCCGCTTGAAGCTCCCGAGAACGCGCAGAAGGACGCGGGCGAGCGAGTCTCTGCGAGCGAGCTGTCCGCTTTGGTGACAGGCGCCAACGTTTTTGTTCTGTTTGATACCAGCAACTACATGTACCGGGGCTTTGTGTTTGCGCAGGACGCTATCGCTGATTTCGTGCGCTCGCTTGAAGGCGCGGACAAAGTGGCCTTCTATTCCTACAGCCGCGACCTATCTCGCGGCACGGTGTTGACCGCGGACAGGGCCCAAGTCTTGCGCGTTGCGCGCACTACCGTCGCTGGGGACGATGCCGCACTCTACAATTGTCTCTTATTGACGGTGCAAGATGCCGCGCACTTTGTGGGAAGAAAGGTGATCGTGGTTTTCTCGAATGGTCCGGATAACGCCAGCACGGTGCCGCCCGAGCAGGTGGCCGAGTTGGCGCAATCAACCGGCACAACCATCTATATGGTAAGCACCGAACAAGCGCACCTCGAGCCGATCTCGAACGCAGTATTCCAACGCATGACTGCCGCCACTGGCGGCAAGGTCTATTTCGCCAGGAACTGGAAAGACGAACAAAACGCGTTCGCGTCCATCCGCGATGATCTGGCCCATCTCTATTCTCTCAGTTACTACCCCTTGCCGAATCCCAACCGCGGCTGGCGGACGATTTCCGTGAAGCTGGCCAACGGCCAATCGAAGAAGTACCACGTGCGAACGCGGGCGGGATACCGGCTGCGAACGTCGCGAACGTCAGCTGTGACTGTTTCGGCTGCGCAGCCGCAAGCAAGTCCGGCACAACCCTAAGCCGGACGTCACGCCTTGACAAGACGGTTCCTTGCCGGTTTGACGATCTTCATTGCCGTGCTGCACGCTCGCGCACAGTAATGCGGCATTAATTTTCGCATCGCGCGCGAGCAAAACTGTATCCCCAAAGCTCTAGTTCAACGCTTCTCCCAGAACTCGTCCGCATCCACGGCTACGGAGCAGTTGTGCTAGCGAGTCGTGCGACGAATTAGCGGAATGCTGCGCAAGAAATCAGAAAAGACGACCTGATTTCGGCGGCTGACTGTGGGCTAACCCCAGAAGCGCTGCAAGCGAGCGAGGTCCCGTAACGTTTTGGTTTTGGCTTTGTTACCTTTCTTAGTAAACTTCTCATTTGCAAAACATGTTGAGTTCATCCCTTAGCGCCGCGGCGAGGAGATTGAGGTTGAAGTCAAAAGCGAAGGGTGTCAGGCGCCACGTTACGATTCGTGAAGTTGCGAAAGCGGCGGGGGCTTCCGTTTCCACAATTTCCGCAGCACTGAATAATTCCGACTATGTCAGCGCGGACATGCGCAGCCGAATTGACGTAGCCATCAAGACGCTGAAATATTGCCCGAACGACCTCGCGCGTGGCCTGCGGCTTCAAAAAACGCACTCGCTTGCCATCGTAGTTCCCGATCTATCGAACAACTTTTACATCGAACTGGTGCGCGGGGTCAAAGACTATTCGGCCTCGGCGAGTTACACGGTGCTGATCGGAGATTCTCGAGAAAGTTGGGAAGAAGAGCGAAATTATCTGGATTCGTTTCACCGGCGCCGCGTCGATGGAGTCGTGCGGGTTCCAGCCATGAACGCAGTGGGCGGAAAAGCAAGAGCAGTCCTGGGAAATCTTCCGGTGGTTTACGCGGACCGTCACCCCCGTGAACGTGACACATATATCGGAAGAGTGGGAGTGGACAACACGCAGGCTGCGGAAAGCGCGACATCCTATTTACTGAGCCTGGGACACCGCGACATCGGGATTATTACGGGCGATGCATCCAGCGGAACGTCGCGGGATAGATTGCGGGGATTTATATCCGCGATTCGCAGCGCGAAAATCCGCCTGGACCGCTCGGCTATACAGGCCGGGCATAACGACATGGAGAGCGGCCATTTCCACGCGATGCAGCTTTTAACGCGCGGGCAACGTCCGACGGCGATTTTTTGCACCAACAATATGATGGCGTTGGGCGCGCTGGCGGCCATACAAGAGATCGGCCTCGCGTGCCCCGAAGAAATCAGCCTGCTCGGGTTCGACGATTTCTATTGGGCCACGCTGCTGCGGCCGAGGCTCACCGTGGTGCGTCAGCCTGCGAGGGAGATCGGAATGATTGCGGCGAGAATCTTGATCGATCACATCGAAGGACGGGTAAGCATTCCTACGCCAGCCTTGCTGAAGACTCAACTCGTCGTGCGAGACTCCTGCTGTCCTCCCAAGAAAATTTAATCAATCGTTTTTAAGCTACGTCACGCAATGGGCGACGAGCGGCCTCCGCTTGGCCCGAAAGGCCACGATGCGACGACTCGCGCGCGCAGAAAGTACGCACCCAATCCCAACACCAAAAGAATGAGAGCAGTGCCAATGTTCTCGCGTTGTTCCGGAGTGCAGGCGACATAGATCCATCCGATCAGCGCGACAATTGCCGGGACGGGATAAAACCACATGCCGTAGGGACGTTTGATTTCCTTGCGATATTTGCGAATGGTGTAGATCGCAATGATCTGGGGGATGAACTGAAAGACGATTTGAATGATCATCAGAGCCGAAAGGAGCCGCCCGAGCGAAAACCAACAGAGCGGAATGGCCATTGCATTGGTGGCGAGCAGCGAGACGGTTGGGAAGCGTCCCGTGGGATGGACGCGACCGAACACCCTGAAAAAGTTTCCTTCGGCACCCGCGGCGTAAAGGATGCGGGAATAACCAAGGCTGCCGGTGAAAACTCCAGCGAGCGTGGCGACAAGAATGAGGCACGTCATCACGGAAGCGGCGCGCGAGCCATATAACTTGCCGATGAACTCCGACACCACTGCGTGAGAGACTGCCGCGTCCCGCCAGGGAATCGTCCCTATAATCACCACGCTCATCAGAAGGTAAAGCACGGCAACGATTAAGACGGAGAAGACAATGGCCCTGGGGATATTCTTCGCGGGATTCTTAACTTCTCCGCCGAGGTAGGTGATGTTGTTATAACCGCCGTAGTTATACATCGCGATTAATGTAGCGCCCGCTAACCCGTAAAAGAAAGATTTGGAGAAATGAAAAGCCCCGGGCGGAAAATCGAACGCCATCTTCGTGTCGATGTGAATCAATCCGGATACGATTACCCAAAACATCGCGGCCAACACCACGGCCAACATGATCACCGAGTAACGCCCTACTTCCTTAACCGGACGATACAGTAGAAACGTGATGAACACACAAACGGCGGCGGCCAGGGCGCCCACTCCAGCGTGGTTTAATCGAGGCAGGAAGTAATGGAAGTATTCGGCAAAACCAACGCACGCGGCCGAGATCGCCAACGGCGCGACGAAAATCGTTTCCCACAGGAAGAGAAAAGAGAAAAGATGACCCCAGGTGCGCGGGTTGAAGGCTTCGCGGAAATAAATATAAGCTCCGCCGACTCCCGGCATCGCAGCTCCCAGTTCGGCGTAAACCATCCCATCGCACACGGAAAATAACGCGCCGAGAAACCAGCCGAGCACAGCCTGCGGCCCGCCCATGGCCGAAAGGATCACACCGATGGTGATGAAGGGGCCGACGCCAATCATTCCGAGCATGTTGACGGAGACGGATTGCAGCAAGCCCATGCCGCGAACAAGCTTTTCGGAGGGGCCCGCGATCTCGGGGGGAAGTTGCGGCGAAATGTTCTGGGCCAAATCAGGGGTCCCGGAAAAACGCGAATCGAGTGTCGAGGGTGGACTATAGCAGCGGGACTGGACACGGGCAAGTCCAGAAGTGCGATGTACCGAAACGTTATGGCGTGCGGTAGAATCGCCTCGTTTCGTGGCGCGCGAGGATTTTCGGAGCGCTCGCAAGGAAAATAGGGGTGGACAACGCGCGAGACCGTAGGCTAGCCTGCCTGTGATTTTGCGAGTGCGTGCAAGTGGCGCAGATTATGAGGAAGAATGCGCTGCCGGCGAGGAGAACTGCAACGCAAAATGATGGAGCCGGGAAGCGCAGCAGCCGTGTCGAAGTGCGGGGTTTTCACGCGATTCGCTCTGGGCGCGGGGGCATTGCTGCTGTTTGGTTTCACGCTTGCGCCCGGCGCGCAGCAGAATCAAGCCTCACCGCAAGCTCCTCCGCCTCAAGTATCCGAAACACTCGCTGAAGCGCAATCCTCTCTCGAGCACGGAAACGCGGACGAAGCGATACGAATTCTCTCGAGCTATCTGCAAACCCACCCGCAGGATTCCGCCGCACGTACCTTGCTCGCACAAGCGTATGCCGGCATCGGGCAGAACGAACGAGCAGAGGAAGAGCTGCACGGCGTCTTGCAAGTTGCACCCAACGATGCAATCGCTCTGGCGGCACTCGGCGAGATTTACGAACGAGAGGGCCAGCCGGAAAAAGCCGAATCGTTACTGGCGAACGCTGCGAAAATTGACCGCGACGATCCGCGGATTCGGATGGAGTGGGCGGTGGTGCTCGTGCACCTCCACAAGTACGCGGAAGCCCAGAGCGCGTTGGCCGGCCTAACCCCACCGACGAAACGTGACGAGCGCATCACATTTCACCGGCTTAAAGCGTCGGTGGCCCTTGGACTAGGAAATGCCTCGACCGCTGCTTCTGAAATGGAAAAAGCCCTCGCTCTGGAGCCGGCCGACCATGGGTTAGTCCTGGCGACGGCCACGGCCGAACTGCAAGCGAAAAATTGGCAACGCGCGGCAAGTTTGGCGGAGCCTTTATTTTCCGAGACGCACAATCTCCAAGCTGGCCTGGTTTCCCTGGAAGCCGAATTGGATATGCATTCCGATTTTCATCAAACGCTGAAAATGCTTCGCGCGACACATTTGGAATCGCCCCAAGAGTTGGAGCTTCATCAGCGCGTAGCAGAGCTCCTGATCGCTCACGAAAAATATTCCGAATCGGTCGAAGAGCTAAGCAAGGCTGCGAATCTCGACCCGGGGCGCGCCGACCTGGAGTTCGATCTGGCTCTCGCGCAATTCCGGGCCGGTCGCCTCGATGACGCTGCGGCTAGCGCGCAAAAATGCAAAGAGCTTGGCGACAACGCGGATCTCGAAGACCTGATTGGCGACATTCAAGAGGCGCGCGGG
Organism: uncultured Acidobacteriota bacterium; assembly: GCA_963740695.1. Classification (GTDB taxonomy): domain Bacteria; phylum Acidobacteriota; class Terriglobia; order Acidiferrales; family UBA7541; genus Palsa-295. The sequence continues at coordinate 50,723 of CAVUFU010000005.1, read as the reverse complement.
GATAACCTTGCCGCGGTGAAGGGCTACGAGGCGGCCGTGGAGCTGGCGCCGAACGAGGAGAAATATCGTCTTTCGCTGGCGGTGGAGTTGATCCGGCACAGCAGCTTCGAGCCGGCGAAGGTCGTTCTCAAACAAGGCGAGGAGTTGCATCCGGAATCCTGGCGGATTCAACTCGCATTGGGCATGGTGGAGCATTTTGGGGGAACTGACGAAGACGCTACAAAATATCTGCTGCGTGCCGCCGAACTGGCGCCGGAACCCCAGGTGGTGCTGCAATATTTGGGAGACATTCAGCTGGACCGGGCTCCGCCCGATCCCGCGGCTGTGGCAAAGCTATGCGCCTATTCGGACGCCCAGCCGAAAGACGGAAATATCCAGTACTTCTGCGGCGCAGTGCTCTTCCGCAGAGACTACGTTTCGGGAGACAAATCCCACGCCGCGGAGATTCTGGAGCACCTGCACGCGTCGGTGGGGCTGCTCCCGAAAGATGATGCCTCGCCACACTGCCAGTTAGGCAAGGCGTACCGATGGCTGGAGCGCTGGCCAGAAGCGCTCCGCGAATCTGAAAGCTGCGCACGCCTGGACCCAGGATCCGCGGAAGCGCATTACCGACTGGCCCAAATTTACGAGCACGAGGGGCAACCGGAAAAGCAGCGGAAAGAAATAAAGCTCTACGAAGCAGCGTCAACGCGCCTCGCGGATGAAAACGCGCGGCGCCAGGCGACTATGAAAACGTTCCTCTATACGATGGGGCAGGAAACGCAGGGGCAGAAGGACGCGCCGCCGGACCATCCGTAAGGATGATCCGGCGTTGCACGCGTTGGCTGTCCCCCTCCCGAAATCAGGGAGTGGGCTTCCCCGCCGGCTTGCGGGTGTCTGCGATGCGAGATTTCATAAGCTCAGGATTTTTTCCCAGGCTGACCATGTTGGCGAAAATGCGGTACGCGCCGGGAACTCCGTCGGGCATCTGGCGGTAGAACGCGTAAGCGTTATAAATGTAAATCCCTTTGCCGTATCGGGCGTAAACGAGGCCGCCTTTTTGAGGAGCCTGCCCAGGGTCGTGCGTTTCGAGCAGCGGGACGTACTGCGAGTCCCAGCTCACCAGGAACTTCGAGCCGCGTTCTTCGACCCAATTCTCAAAATCCTTGCTGGTGATCTTATTGGGCCAGGTGAAAACGGGATTTGACGGCGCGAGGATTTCCACCTGAGAATTTTCGTCGGTCACTTCTTCGGGATTCGAACCCATTTTGTAGGGATAGGGCCCGTAATTGTGATCGTACTCGGGCGTGTTGTATTGCACGATGACGACGCCTCCGTTCTTCGCATAATCGAGGATCCGGTCATTGTGAATTATGAGATCCGCGCGCACCGCGTATGCCCGCACTCCGAGAATGATCGCATTGAATTTGGAGAGATTTGCGCTGGCGAGATCTTCCGGCGTGAGGAAATGGACTTTGATGCCGAGATTTACGAGGGATTGAGGTATGTCGTCTCCGGCACCCACGATGTATCCAATCTCCAACCCCGGAGCGACTTTTACATCAACACCCGTAGTGTGATACGTGGAAGCGCGATAGAGATTGTAGGGACGCAAACCGGAATAGCCGATGGTGTGATATCCCTCTTTATAATCATGGCCAGCGTAGCTGGCGACCGCCGTGATGTCGTACGCTTTTTCTTTCAGACCCGCGGGAGTGACGTGGAAGTTGAGCGATTGATCGTCGCCGTCCTTTGCGGTCGAGAATTCCTCCTGCGGCGCCGTCCAGCCTTCCGGCAAGTCGAGCTTCACAGTGCCCTTCGCGGGACCTTTGACATTGCTGTGAAGATTCACGCTCACTTCGAAGGATTTGGTTCCGAGGGGAACGATCCCTGCTTGCGGCATGATGGAAATGGAAATAGCCGGTGCGACAATCAGCGGCTCGAGCACGGTGCCCGGGCCGACGACGCGCTGCACGGATTGCACGACCTGCTCCTGCTCGAACGGTACGCCGTTGAAAACGAAGTGTATTTTTGCTGAAAGGGGATAAGGAGCCAGGGGCAGGTTGAGATCTTTGGGCACCTGAATGTCATAGTAAGCCTGCTCGATATTTGGACGCGTGAAATAGGGGCGCGTGAATCCCGCATCGGCGGCCGCGTGCACGGTGAAGCGCAGATCCGCGGACTGATTGCCTCTGAGCGTGCCGCCTGCTTGCGTCGCGGGATCGATGGACCATTGTTCGTTCGCCGGGGAATCGAGGACCGCACTCTGCAACTCCACGGGCAGGTTGGTCGGGTTCGTTGCGTGAATTTTCACCCAGAATTCCTGGCCGGGAATTGCCGCCTGAAAGGTTGCCGGATTTCGGAGGAAGCGCGCGAAAGGCCCGGTCGGTTCTTTCTCAGGAGTCAACGTAGCCAGCACGGAAATGCCGAGCGATTCCGCCAGCGCATTTTCGAATTGCGTTTGCTTCACTTTTAATTCATGGGTCACGTCGTACTTCGAATCGGCGGTCAGGTCGCTGCCGGCTACTTTTTCGATCAGTTCGTTCGTTGCTTTCAAACCCGCCGCGAGGGTCGCAGCAATCGCTTCGGGGTGTTGGGCCGAGAAATCGTTCATGGCTTTATCCACCAGAGAATTGATCTGGGATAAATCGGTTGTCAGAAAAGACGAATCGCCGCCTTGCGCGAGACTCGCGATGCCAACGAGCGATCCGTCGATGCCATCGTAGAAAGACGACTCTTTTTCCGGGACGGAGACGAGCGATGCGAAGCGGTGATACGGAGTCATCTCTGCTTCCGCCGGCGGCAAGCCGGTGCCGCCGCTCTGCGACTTTTGCTGGCCGAGACCCACGCGCGCGACCTGCAGGTACGTCAATCCAAGCAGAGGGCTGTACTCGCCTTCCGGAATTTCGACGGAAGCCGAAAGCGCGCCGTGAATGACGGTGCCGTCCGTGTAGTTGTTAAATTCGGCGGGGTAATATTTGCCGTCCGCGTAGTCCAAAATCCCCTTGTCGGTTACAGGGGAAAACGGCACGAGCGCATAATCCTTAAGCGGCTTCCAGGGCCGCAATCCTTCCTTGAGTTGCTCCGGAAACATGGCCGGATCGCCCGCGGCTTTGAAGGCTTCCTGCGCCATCTGCCCGGCGACCTGGTGATTGCCGTGGCCATCCGTGCGCCCTCCGACAAAGACGGAGGTAATGACCAGCGGGCGGGTCATGCGAACGACGCGGACTACGTCGGACAGGGTTTGATCGTGCCCCCACTTCTCAAGCGCCTCTTCTTTTGTCTTGGAAAAACCGTAATCGCACATTCGCGAAAAAAATTGCTGCACTCCATAGTAGCGATCGGCGGCCAGAAGCTCTTCCGTGCGCACCAGCCCCAGCGCGTCAAAATAGTCCGCAGACATCACATTGGCGCCACCTTCGCCGCGATTGAGCGTCATTAGCACGGCGCGCACGCCCTGCCCGCGCGATTCATACGTCAACATTCCGCCGTCTTCGTCGTCGGGATGCGCGGTCACCATCAGTAGGCTTTCTCGCGTGTGGAGTTTCAGAAGACTTTGCCAGAGTGCCGCCGCTCCCCGGTCAAAAGCCAGCGGCTCTGCGGAGACAATAGCCTTCGAACTGACCGCGTTGGGAGATTGAGCGATCACTGGACCTGATTGAAAGAGTACGACCGCCGCGCAGCCTAGTGCGACGAGAATTAGAGTAAGAAGCTTGTTGCATCGCGGTGCCATCTTCGCTCCTTTGCATCTTGCGAGATGTCTAGAGCGCCGACGAGAAAGTTTCGAGTGACGGCAACGCCGAACGTCACCTGGACCATTTCTCATCGAGCCGGACGAGACGTGTCGCAAATCATGCTGAGACGCTTTGACGACGCGGTCCGCGGCGTCCAGCCTCCGCAAGTTCACCCGGAGTAACGGCATTGTACGACCGCAAGAAACGTTGTCAATGAAAATGCCAAAACGTTCTGGCATTTTGGGTGGACGACGATTCGCGGCCGTCACGCACGTTCAAATAGTGACAAACAGCTGCCCTGATCCCAGTTCTTGGAAAATTTGACTTGACAACGATTTTTGCGAATGTTACACCTCCACCCATTGGGGACCGAATCGTTTCGGTACGCTTGGGGTGGATTCTTAGGGGGCAGCATTCGGCTGACGATATCTCATTCGTCTCTTCCGGTTTTTTCCGCAACGACTTGGCTCGGAATTCCTGCTTCCAAGCGTGTCGCGGGTGGCTGGACCTTTGGAATCCAATTGCGTCGAAATTTTTGAGACCTCTCTTCTGATCTGAAAAGCGGAGGCTGCCATGTATCAATTGATGAAGAATCGCAGATTGCTCGGGTGGGCAGTGTTGTTCGCCATGTTGCTTGGGGCTTCTGCTGTGCCTGCCTTTGGCCAAATCGATCGCGGAGCCATTGCCGGGAGGGTTGTCGACTCCTCGGGAGCTGTCGTGCCTAGCGCGGCAGTGACGATCACCAATAAGGCGACAGGCGTCGCCATGACTACCAATGTCGATTCCGACGGAGAGTATCAGGTCCTGACATTAATTCCCGGCACGTACTCCGTGAGGGTGACCGCTACCGGGTTTGATAGCGTTTTACGCGATAACGTTAATTTGCACGTGCAAGATCACCTTGCCATTAATTTTTCGTTGAAAGTTGGTTCGGTGAGCACGGAAATAGTGGTCACCGGTGGCGAGCCGGCCCTGGAGACTCAGTCAGCCGACCTCGGAAGTGTCGTGAATGAACAGCGCATCAACGACCTCCCGCTCAACGGCCGTCGTTACGCTGATTTGGCGCTTTTGGAACCCGGCGTGGATAAGTTTTACGCTCCGGCTAACCCAGCCCCCGACCGCTTTAGCGCCAACGGGAACAGCGAGCTGCAGAACAATTTCCTGCTGGACGGCATCGACAATAACTCCTTCTCCGAAAACCTGCAGGAATTGTCGATGCAGGTTGTGCAGCCACCACCCGATGCCTTGCAGGAGTTCAAGATTCAGACGCGCACGTACTCTGCTGAATTCGGGAATTCGGCGGGAGCGGTGGTTAACGCGACCCTAAAATCCGGCACGAATGGGTACCACGGAGATTTGTACGAGTTTTTCCGGAATAAGGTTCTGGATGCAAACACCTGGATTAACAATTTGCAGGGCTTCCCGCGCGGCGGCTTCTCTCAAAATCAATTCGGCGGTACGTTCGGCGGCCCGATCAAGAAGGACAAGCTGTTTTTCTTTGGCGATCTCGAACGGTTCACCAGCCGGGAAGGCACCACGGTGCAAAGCACCGTACCGACGCCGCTAATGACGCAGGGGAATTTCACGGAATTGCCCTATCCATTGGCTAACCCACAGGTCCCCGGCCAGTCCGGTTGCTACGCCTTAAAAATCATCCAGCCAGGTTGCTTCGATCCCGTTGCGCAAAAGCTCATGGGGCTGGTTGCCGGTACGGCGACTCCGAATATCCCATCCGCAGTGGCTGTGGAAGGAATCCCGGGGAGTTGGACGGGAGCGCCGAACTATGTATTTGCGACGTCGATTCCAGATGACTCGTATTCCTTGGACGGGCGCATCGATTACACGCTCAGCTCAAAAGATCAGATATTTGGAAGCTACAGCTACAGGCATGTGGACAAGCAGGACCCCCGGTGGACGAGCAATCCGTTGATCGGCAATGGCAACTTCGCGACAGAGTATCGCTGGCACCAGCAGTCTGTCGCGCTGGGCTGGACGCACACGATTTCAAACTCACTGGTCAATGATGCGCGCTTCGGCTTCAGCCGGGACTTTGCCCACAGCGATCCCAATGGCTTGACGGTTGGCACTTCCGAGGCTGAATCAGCGATTGGTCTGTCGGGAATCCCGGACGGGCCGGGATTCGGCCGGGATTCCTCCGTTCTTCATCGGCGGCCTGACGACAGAAGGATCGGCAGCTTGGCGGCCACAGTACCAGATTTCACAAGGTTGGAACCTTGTGGAGAACCTGAACTGGCTGAAAGGCACGCACAGCTTCAAGTTCGGTTACCAATACCTCAGACGGAGTGACAATTTTCTCGATATCGAAGCTCCGCAGGGCCTCATCTTGGAAACCGGAGCTGTCACCGGCAGTTTTGCGAACGCGCTTCCCGATCTGCTGCTCGGAGACGCGAACTTCGTGATTTTCACCACCCCCCACATCGTGCATTATTTCACACCAGGGCATTCCTTCTATGCCATGGACACCTGGAAGGCAAATTCGAAACTCACACTGACCTACGGCCTCCGATACGAACTCTTCGCTCCGCTGATCGATCGGAATAACGAGACCACGAACTTCACACCGCTGAACGGCGGAGGACTTATCACACCGGCGAGCAATGCGTCCGGTTGGTATGGTCGTGCGCTGATTCATCCGGCGTTGAACAATTTTGCCCCCCGGTTTGGTTTTGCTTATCAGATGCTGCCGCGCCTGGTATGGCGAGGTGGATATGGAGTTTTTTATCAGCATGTAAATCGCATCGGCTCGGAAGCATTGCTGCAGCTGAATCCGCCACAGTTTGTTGATACACAGCTATCCACGGGCGCAAACAGCGCCGTCTTTCAGCTAAAGGATGGGTTCCCTTCCTCGATTATCGATGCGACAGCTCCACCCTTGTACGACCTCCATATTCGCTCGCAGGACCCGAACCAGCGCACACCATATGTCGAACAGACGAGCTTCGGATTCGAATATCAACTTATAGGCAATACGGTGATTTCCGCGACCTACGTTGGTAATTGGGGGCGCAAGGAAGAGCGCGTCCGCGACGCCAACCAGCCCATGGTCACCGGTTTCGATACCGGCTGCCCTGTTTTGCAGTATCCCTACGCGAATCTGAAGCACAGTAACTACTGTTGACACGTTTGCTGGCGCTGGAAAGCAATGTGCGGGCACCGGCTCGCATGCGTACCTGGAAGACGCCACGTTCGACGGGAATTCGAACTACAACAGTGTCGAGTTTGCCTTGCGGCGGAGAATAGCCAACGGCCTCGCCTACTCGCTGGGGTATACGTTCGCTCACGGTCTCGCCAATTACCGCGACAACTTGACGGCCCAACAGTTACCGCAAAACTCCTATAACTATTCCGCGGAAATGGGGAATTCGGTTCTCGACGTCCGCAGCCGTTTTGTCGGAAATTTCCTCTGGGAATTGCCATTGGGTCAGGGGAAACGCTTTATGTCCGGTGACAATTTTGCCAGCCGCTGGCTGGGTGGATGGCAATTCAACGGAATCGTGACGCTGCAGACCGGAACTCCGTTTAACGTTACCGCCAATAATGATGGCTTGGTGGACACCAATAACCCCGTATATGCGAACTGTCTCGGTGATCCGTACGCCGGGGCGACCAGGAATCACAAGTTGTACACGACCACGGGTTTCTACATCAACCCGGCAGCGTTTTCCCAGCCTGGTCCCGGACAGTTCGGGACCTGTGCTCCGTATCAGTTTTACGGTCCCGGAATTCAGACGTGGGACCTGAGCCTGTTCAAACAGTTCAGGTTTACAGACAGATATTCGCTGCAATTTAGAACTGAATTTTTCAACGCCTTCAATCATCCCAATTTCGCAAGCCCGAATGCGAATATTGGCTCGCCGGGTTCGTTTGGAAAAGTCAGCAACACTCTCGCTCCTATTTTGGGCACCGATTCAGGCGGACCGGGCGATCCTCGCGAAATCCAATTCGCACTGAAGCTGTACTTCTAGCGTCCGACGCGGGAGCGGCGCACGCCGCTCCCGCATCTCTTGATCGAAGGGTTCGCAGTGCCCGTGTTCCCAGCGGTGATTCCTGGTGGGACGCGCCCGTGGCAGAAGTATCTCGCCGTTTCCCTGGGGAGGTAGAAGTGGCCCAAGCTCATTACGAAGAGGAGGTTTTGATTCATTCGGCTCCCGTCGCGCAGGAGAAATCCGGCGTCCTTGTGTCTGTTACGCGTGAGCGAGCCAAGTGGGAAACCATCAATTTCTCGGTCCGGCGGCTCATCGCCGGACAATATTGGCAGAGCAGCACTCGTGGCCAAGAAGCTGCCCTGGTCATCCTCGGCGGAAAAGCGACTGTGGACTGGGGCGAAGGTCCCCGCGAAGTTGGAGGACGCAAGGACGTTTTCAGCGGCTATCCGTACACGATCTATTTGCCCAGCCGGACGTTTTTTGAGATTTCGGCGATCAGCAATTGCGAGTTTGCGGATTGCCGTACCCCTTCTTCCGCTCCGCTTAGACCTAGCGTCATAACTCCCGCGGATTGCCGCGAGGAGATTCGTGGCGGGGGAAATAGCACTCGTCAAATCGTCGACGTCATTCGCCCCGAATTTCCTGCCGATAAGCTCTTGCTCTGCGAGGTCTATACGCCCAGCGGGAATTGGTCGAGCTATCCTCCGCACAAGCATGACGCGCACAACCCCCCGTTTGAAGTGGACCTCGACGAAACGTACTACTACCGGATCAACAAACCCGAGGGATATGCGTTGCAGCGGCTGTACGACGCCGCGGGAACCCGTGACAACACCCTGACTCTCATCGACGGCGATTTAGTATTGATTAAGGATGGCTACCATCCCGTTGTGGCGGCGCATGGGTATGATGTCTATTACCTCAATGTGCTGGCTGGTAGCGCTCGCTCCATGGCTGCCAGCGACGATCCGCGCTACGTGCACCTCCGCAAGAGCAGCCTGGAGCGCGATCCCCGCGTGCCTTTGGTTCACGCGACTGGGTGCGAACAAAGTTCGTAGTTCGAGTTGTGTGGTATGGCTTTCCTGCAGGTGGAAGTCACCATGAGCGTGACTTGTCGGTTTTGCGGTAGTGTCGCACGAAGGATTTTTGGCTAAAGAGTTCGGGCCAGGAAAGACGAGGTCGGTAATGCCACATAAGATTGGAATCGTCGGAGCGGGGGGCGCTGGAAGCATACATGCCGCAATCCTCTCGAAGGATTCCCGCGTGACGCTTCGGAGTGTTTTCGACGTGGACGCGGCCCTCGCGCAAGCGATGGCTGCCAGGTTTGGCGGTCAGTCCGCTCGATCGCTCGAGGAGCTCTTCAATCAGTGTGACGCCGTCTTCGTCTGTACTCCGAATACGACTCACGAAGAAGTCGCCACGCAAGTTCTGGATGCCGGCAAGCACGTCTTTTGCGAAAAACCCTTCGCGTTGAACCTGGAGTCCGCGACAAGACTGCGCGACCGGGCGGTCCGCTCCGGACTCGTCTATCAAGTGGGCCACAATCGCCGGTTCGCGCCGGTATACAAAATTCTTAAAGGAGCGATCGATCGCAACGAATTCCGTCCGCTTTCCGTCCACGCCAAAATGAACCGCGGAGAACTGGTAAACCCGAGCTGGGTGTGGAACTCCAACTTGACCGGCGGCTTCCTCTATGAAACGCCCGTGCATATGTTCGATTTGATGACTTTTTTCTTCGGAAAAGTTGACTGGGTGCAGGTAGCAGCCCGTGCTCACGAGCATGGCGAACTCGACGATTTTTCCATCTTGCTCGGCTTTCAGTCGGGCTTGCAGGCAACGATGAAGACGTTCGCGCACGCCAGTTGGCACTTTCCGTTCGAACGCTTCGAGGTCTACGGGATGCACGCAACCTATGAAACGTTCGAAATGGAGCGGATCTCTTTCACGAACGGACTGGAGACCCGCACGACCACTTACGATTTCGCCTTGGCGACCATGCATGAGAAGTGGGGCTATGTCGAAGAAGACCGTCTTTTCGTCGACGCCCTGGAAGGCAAATCGCTCCCGCCCGTCACCGCTGATGACGGATTCAACGTCGTTGAATTGATCGACGCTTGCTATCGTAGCGCCAGGGAAGGCGCGCGCGTCCACTTGGGCGCCGTGGCGAAGAGTCTGTAAATTGCGGAAATTTCCCGAACAGATTCGTTTTGCAGCGGCCCCCGTCAGTTGGGGTGTGCAGGATGATCCCGGGCCAGCCTGGGCGCAGCCCTACGAGCAAATCCTCGAAGAAATCGTTTCCGCTGCTTTCACGGGAACAGAGTTGGGGCCATTCGGATATTTCCCGACCGATCCCGAAGTTTTGAGTAAGGCGTTGCAACGCTTCGGATTGACCATGCTTTCTTCTTTCGTCCCCGTGCCGCTCACGGAACCTTCGCGCGTCGAAAAGGTAATCGGCCATGTTCGCAGAGTCGGCGCGCTACTCTCCTCCTTGGGCGCCAAATTACTCGTTCTCTCGGACTGCCAAACGCCTCAACGTCGAGAGATCGCCGGGCGCGTTCCGGTGGATGGAAGTAAATCTTTGGCTCTCGCTCAGTGGAAGCAGGTGGGAGCGGTCATCCAGAAGGTCGAGCAAGCTGCCGCGGATTTTGGCCTCCGCGTTGTATTCCATCCGCACGTCGCCACTTTCGTCGAGACTCCCATAGAAGTGGAACGCCTATTTGACGCGCTCGCCGCCACGCAAGTCGGTCTGTGCCTTGATACCGGGCACTGCGTATACGGTGGGGGAGATCCCGTCGAGGAGGCGCGAAAATATCGTTCCCTGCTGCATTACGTCCACATCAAAGACATCGACGCCGGCATTCTGGGCGAAGCTCGGCGTCAGAAGCTTGACTTCGCACAAGCCATCGGCGCCGGCGTGTTCTCTCGGATCGGCAGCGGATGTATCGATTTCGACGGGTTCTTTCGATTTCTGGCCGAAAACAACTATTCAGGGTGGGCTATCGTTGAACAAGACGTGATCTACGGCAAGGCTCTGGTTCCGCCGATGGAGAGCATGCGCGCCAGCTTGAGCTATCTGAAAAATATAGCGTCCACAATTTCGTCCGCGGGTTAAGTCGCTTAACGACACCGCAACTCGGAAACAGCCGCGAGCCTGAACAAAGCGTCTGACGCCGCTTACTGATTCATCTGCTGTCCGAACGCCTGAACGTATTCGGTCAACACTGCCTGAGCCACGTCCTGGCGACCAACCAGAGGATTTTTCTCAAGCGCTGCAAGCGCGAACTTGCGTGAGTGCTCCACGGAAGCACGCACCGTCAGCCGTTCGTACTCTTTTACCTGCAGCAGCAAAGGGCGCACAGCGTCTGGCGCGCTGCCCACGGGAGGCACACGAACGCCGCGAGAGGAAACTTCGCAGGGCAGTTCGACGGCGTCATCGGCCCCGAGATCTTTCAGTGCTCCGCCGTTGCGAACCGTAAGTGGTATCGAGGAAGGCGTTTCTGCATGCAAGGCTTGCAGAACGAGCAGCGCTATCCGCTCGTAACCCGAAAACTCCGAGTAAAGTTCCTGATTCTCTTTGCGGCTCTTCCCTGCCGTCGCCTCGATGCTGAAGTAAGAAGCGTTCCGTTCGCGCAGGTAATCTTCATAGATTTCGATTAGCTTCGACTCAGGAGCCTGCGCCAAGGTTTGAAACAGCCGCACGTTCATTGCTGCGATGGCCTGCCCGCGCGATTGGCCACTCTGTTTCGTGTTCTTGTACGCCGTCTCCGGAAAATAATAAAAGTAGAGATACTCCGTCGGCAGTAGCCCCAGCTCTTGAATAAACTTCGACGGGAAAAGCCCGTGCCGATAGCATTTCTGAATGATTTCAGGCGAAGACAAGATTTTCGGAAGCAGTTCTGCCCCCGTCTCATCGCGAATCGCCCGCACCCAACCTAGGTGGTTCAGCCCGAGATAGTCGAAGCGGAGTCCGAACGGCGTTCGGTCAAGCGCATGAGCGATCGCTTCGAAAGTTTCCAAAGGAGTGTCGCAGACGCCGATGACGTTGACTGCGGAGTGATTCAGAAGTCCTTGCGAAATAATTCCGACCGGATTTGTGAAATTGATCACCGTCGCGCGCGGAGCCACCCCTTCAATCAACCGCGCATATTCCAGCATCGCACCCAAATTGCGCATGGCGCATGCGAAACCACCTGCGCCCACAGTTTCCTGGCCCACGAGCCCATGTGCCAGCGCTATCGTTTCGTCCTTAATTCGCGCATCGATTCCACCCACGCGAATGCTGGTGATGACGTAATCCGCTCCTTCCAATGCTCGCTCGGGATTGGCGTAAGCGGTGAGCCGCGCGCCCAGTCCACTTCGCTTGCCCACCGCTTCCGCAACCCTCTTCACGATTTTCACGCGCTCAGGATCGATATCCCAAAACGCGAACTCGTCTACTCGCACATTGCTGTTAAGGCCTGCGAGACCGTGGACCAGGAGCGGGCTGCGCACCCCTGCGGCTCCCACCAGAGTGATTTTCATGGCGGTGTTACGTCCTCCCTGGCGATTTCCCGCCGAAGTTTTCCAATGCGGGCTGCAACTCGGCTTCGCCGCTTCTCCATTTCATTTCAGCGAATCCTCTGCATTAACTTCCTCAGGACCTTCGGTGTCGGAATTGCCGAAGATCCTCCGGCGCTCGTCGTGGCCAGTGCTCCGCAAATATTTCCGGCTCGCAGACACTCCTCAAGCGGCCACCCGGAAAGATAACCGTGAAGAAAACCACCATCGAACGCGTCGCCTGATCCCGTCGCATCCACCGCACGGACGCGTATCGACTTCACGCGCACGATTTTTCCATCGCGAACGGCTAGCGAACCATGGGGACCAAGTTTCACAACGGGAACGCGAACCCACCGAGCCAATTTTCGCGCAGCGGCCTCGATTGTTTTCTCTCCGGTCATGGCCTTCGCTTCCGATTCATTGGGAAATGCAAATTCGAATTCCTTCAGCAGGGAGGGCAATCGCGGAGACTGCAGCACTTCAGGGTTCCATCCCAAATCCCCCGAAATCGTCAAGCCTTTCTGGCGCAGTTTGCGAATCGCCGGCATCCAAACCTGTGGCGGACGCAGCGCGCACGCCAAATGCAGATGCCATCCGCTCCGCAATTGCTTCTGCACCCGCGGACGCGCCAAAAGTCTTTCCAACTTCGTATTGATCCTGTCGTGAGTAATCATCATGCGATCGCCTGCGCAGGCGGCGCAGACCGTCATCGCCGTTGGTAAATGCGGATCGAATTCACAGCCCGCGGTAGAGATCCCGCTCTCGGTCAGCTTCAGCCATTCCGGGCTTCCGAGCGCATCCCGACCCACTCTGGTAATCGCTTTGGTGGGAGTTCCTAGGCTTGCCGCTACTAACGCAGTCGTCGCCAGGCCGCCGCCTGGAAACCGCTCGAAGCTCGCGGTCTTAACTTCTCGTCCCATTCGAGGAACCGTCGGCAGGTCGTAAAACACGAGGTCGAAAAAAAACTCGCCAAAGACGACTAAGCCTCGGTCGCTTCGAGCGGAGGCCGTAGTCGCCATATTCGGAATCATAGCAGAATTGGTCTCGCGGAGAAAGAAACGAAGCGAACACACCGAAACGTTTTGGTGCCGGTATTTTCAGCGATTTATCGTACGTTGTCGTCTGGCAGACAGCTCGATTTTGGCCCAACTCAAAGTTTCCGATCAGCCTCGATTTCGCCGCGACGGCGTGCATCAGCCAAGAAGGCAAACACTCTCGAGACTACACACGGGCTTCGGTCCGGGCGCCTTTTGAGCGGTTCCTATTCCGATGCAACCCGCACCAGCGTCTTGTAAATCATCTCCGTTCCCTGTTGCAGCGACTCGATCGGCACTCGTTCGTCATTTCCATGCATGCGCGTCAAATCTTCGGGTGTAATCGGATACGGATAAATCCCGTACACCGGAACGCCTCGGCTTCGCCATGCAATCGCGTCCGTACCGGCTTGAAAGAGATAGGGGGTCACGGGCGTCCCCGGCCACGTCGAATGCGCGCTAGCTTCCAACGCCCGGTAAAGATCTGTGTCGGTGCTCGACGACTTCAAATTCTCAGCTTCTTTTACAAGTTCCTCCACATGTGTAGCGTCAGGGTTGTCCCCCGAAGGCAGCGAAACATCCACGCGCGGGTCGTCGATTGCGCCGCGAATCTCAGCAATAAACTTTTGCAGATCGGTTCCCGGAATGACCCTCAGATTAAGTGTCGCCTCGGCGGTGCCGGGAATCACGTTTCCCCGAAACCCAGCTTTCAGGAACACCGGGGCGAAAGTATTTCGCATAATCGCGTGCAGCAATACGTTCTTGCTGATTTCTCGATCCGCTTCGCGAACGACTTTAGGGTCCTTGCTGTTTACCAGCTCGTCGAAATATTTCGATAGCGGCGGTTCGCTGGTCTTCGCGAGCGTTTCGAAAAATTCTCTTGTGCTGGGGATCAGCTCCACGGGCGTCTCGTAGTCCGCGAGCTTCGCCATCGCCTTGGACAACGTGAATATGGCGCTGTCCGGTCTTGGCATTGAGGAATGTGTCGACGTTCCTTGCGCCGTAACGATCAAGGGAATGGCCACCTTGTCGCCGGTGGAAATGCTCACGTACTGCACTCCGCCGTTCGCACTTTTTATGATCCATCCGCCCTCATTCAAAGCGAATTCGCAATCCATCAGGTTCCAATGCGACTTGGCGAGCCAACTCGTGCCGTAGGGACCGCTTTCTTCATCCGCTTCGGACAGTAGAATCACGTCGCGGTGCAGCGGTACATGATTCTTTACTAGCTCCATGATCGCTTCGGCAAAGACGGCGATGCCGCCCTTGTAATCGATCGCGCCGCGGCCATAAATATAGCCATCCTTCACGTCGCCTGCGAAAGGATCGACCGTCCACTTCTCACGCTCCACACCCACGACGTCGCCGTGCGCCGCGAGCAGCACAGGCCTCTTTGACCCGTCGCCCTTCACTCGCGCAATGAAATGGACTCTTTCCGGGTCGGGCGTGGGAATAATCTCAACTTCAACGCCGAGCTCGCGAAACTTCTTCGCCAACAATTCTGCAAGCTCGCGATTGTTCCCAGGCGGATTACTGGTATTCACACGAATGAGTTGCACCAAGAGGTCCGCGGTAGGATTCTGCTTGAGTTGCGCCGGCACCCGGTGCGCGAGAATTATGAAAATGCCGGTGACGATCGCCAATTTGAACAGCGTTGATGCCTTCATTTTCCCAGTGCTCCAATGTTTTTCGGATGGACGAAGAGAACTCGCCGACAAATTGCCATTCCTGCGTCGATGGCCACGGTCTTACACCAGAATTCCATCCAGCCCAAGAAGTGTCGAAAAGCAAGCTATAGTAACGCCATGTACTGCGAAATTGAATTGCCAAGTCGCGTTCGCTGGAATAAGACGCCGACGCGTATAGAAGATCGGTTCTCATCGCGACCAGCCAGTGGCCGAGCCGTTTGATTTCTCCGCGCGATTATTTCTTGCCGCACGACGTGCGTTGCCGAGTAGCCTGTTTGCATTCGGATTGAGGGCGAATGCGATATCGGCTAACGTATGGAGTGGGATAGATTTTCCATGGTGACATTAAAGCTCTCCGGCACAATCGCAATCCTAGCTTGCGCAGCTTCTCTCATTGCCGGAATCAGAACACCAACGGCGCCGCAGCGCACTGAACCCGTCCCCGCGGGGCAGGCCAAGACATCCGCTGGCGAAAAAGAGCCGGCCACTCGCGGTGACTTCCTGGGGGACGCCGCTTGTCAGGAATGCCATCAGGACATCGCCAATACCTATGCGCGCACCGCGCATCACCTGACCTCGCAACTCCCCACCAAGGATTCGATCTTGGGCCGTTTTACGAGTGGCGAAAATGTTCTCAAGACCGACGATCCAGATCTTCATTTCCGCATGGACGCGAAAGAAAGCGGATTTTACGAAACCGCCGTGTTCTGGCAGCCACCGGATCAGAAGACGCAAACGGAGCGAATCGATATCGTCACCGGTTCGGGACACAAAGGCCAGACCTATTTGTATTGGAAAGGCAATCAGCTTTTTCAATTGCCGGTGTCTTACTGGACGGCCTTGAAAGGATGGATCACCAGCCCGGGATACAGCGAGGGCGCCGCGGATTTCAACAGGCCGATTTTGCCTCGGTGCCTGGAATGTCACGCTACGTACTTTGAATCGATTCCGTCGGAGAAAGCCGAAAACTACTACAAGAAAACTGGGTTTGTTCTGGGTATCTCCTGCGAGAGATGCCACGGGCCAGGCGGAGCGCATGCGGAGTACGAGCGATCGAAACCTGCCGCGGTTTCTTCGAGCGCTCATTTCATCGTGAATCCGGCGAAGCTGCCTCGGGAACGTGAGATTGAAGTGTGCGCGCAATGTCATGGCGGAATCGGGCAAGCGATCGCGCCGGCGTTTTCGTACATCCCGGGACAGCGATTGGAGAATTACGTCAATCTGCCGCATCCCGACGCGGAGGCCCGCGTTGACGTGCATGGCAATCAGGTGGCACTCACGCAAAGAAGCCGCTGCTACCGCAGCTCGCAGATGACGTGTTCAACGTGCCATGACGTACATTCGCCCGAACATGCCGCAGCGTCTTATTCGGAAAAATGTTTGCAATGCCATAAGGAGCAGGAGTGCGGCGAATTTGTGAAGTTGGGCGCAAAAATTCGCGAGAACTGCATCGATTGCCACATGCCGTTGCAGGATTCCAACTTGATCGTCTCCGACCTGAACGGAACACAGGTCAAAGCGAGGATCCGAAACCACTGGATCAAGGCTTATCCGACAGGACAAAATCCGTGATTCCGCGAGAGCTGGTTGGGAGCCGGTAGCCGCAACGAACCCTATTTCCGACAGACTCATCCGGCCTGGTTTTGCCGCGTCCCAGTGTTCCACTTTCATTCCGTCCTTGACAAGCGGGCCCCCGGTTTGGAAAATTCACTGCTGCCTTCCCAGTCCGTGTGATCCCTCTCTGGTTGAAGGTGCTGTTCTTTCCGGATCGCCGTTTAAAATTGCCTTGCGGAAGCTGAGAACGAACGCCTCGAACGCTTGCCCCGCGCGCGCATTCGGCGTGTTTTCGCGCAGTCGGGCGAGACGATTCATTTGGAGCCAGGATGCCGCTTTTAGAAAAAGTCCCGAACTTTATTGGCGGTGAGTGGAAGAAGAGCTCTGTTCAAAATTGGCAGAGCGTAATCAACCCGGCCACACAGGAACCACTCGCAGAGGTTTCACTTTCCACCGCGGACGACGTCGCATTCGCAGTTGAAGCTGCTGCCGCGGCCTTCCCTTCGTGGCGACGCACGCCCCCCGAAGAGCGAATCCAGCCGCTCTTCAAGTTGAAACAACTGCTGGAAGATAATCTCGATGAATTGTGCCGGATCATCACCAAAGAAAACGGCAAGACCCTCGGCGAATCCCGGGGCGAGATGCGCCGTGCAATCGAAAACGTGGAAGTCGCCTGCGGAATTCCTATCCTGATGCAGGGCTACAATCTCGAAGACGTGGCGCGCGGAATTGACGAAATGATGATCCGCCAGCCGCTCGGAGTTGTCGCCGCCATCACGCCATTTAATTTTCCGGGCATGATCCCGTTTTGGTTTCTCCCGTACGCAGTCGCCACCGGCAACACTTTCATCTTGAAACCGTCTGAACGCGTACCGCTGACGATGCGCTTTGCCTTTGAATTACTGGAGCGCGCGGGATTTCCAAAGGGCGTTTTGAATCTGGTGAATGGGGGCAAAGCAGTTGTAGACGCCTTGCTCGATCATCCGAAAATTCGAGCCATAAGCTTCGTCGGTTCAACGCCCATCGCGAAGTACGTTTACGCACGAGCTGCTGGCAACGGTAAGCGCGCTCAGTGCCAGGGCGGCGCAAAGAATCCCGTAATTGTCCTACCGGACGCGGATATGGCATCAGCAACGCAGATTATCAGCGACAGCGCATTTGGATGCGCCGGCCAACGATGCCTCGCGGTTTCAACGGCCATCGTGATTGGTTATGCGCAAAAAACCTTCCGCGAGGCGATCACCGACAGTGCCTGCAAGTTGAGAGTTGGGGACGGTCTCGATCAGAACGTGCAGATGGGACCCGTCATCACTTCGCAAAGCAAGCGACGGATTGAAGATCTTATAGGTCGTGGCGCAACGGAGGGAGCCAAAGTACTCGTTGATGGCCGAAACGCGGCAATCGTTAATCGAGAATCCGGCAATTTTATCCGGCCGACGATCCTCGATGGGCTTCCGTCTACGAGCACGCTCGTCGATACCGAAATCTTCGGTCCCGTACTAAGCCTGGTGCACGCTGGCGACATGGATGAGGCGCTCAGCATCCTTGAGCGCAGCCCTTTTGGGAATCAAGCGTCCATATTCACTTCGAGCGGCGCAGCGGCGCGCCGTTTTCGTTACGAAGCTCCTGCGGGGAATATCGGCATCAATATCGGTGTAGCAGCCCCGATGGCCTATTTCCCGTTCACCGGATGGAAGGACAGCTTCTTCGGCGATCTTCACGGACAGGGCCGCGATTCGGTGGAGTTTTATACGGACAAAAAAGTGGTAGTGGAACGCTGGGGGCACGAGCACTCACGAAAATTTTGACCTGGAAAAAACACGTGTCCACGGCCGATCGGATGCGGGCTTGCTACCGCTGCAGGCATTCCACGCCGACGCGCCACTTTACATCACGGGTGCCAAGACTAGGATTCCAGCAGAGCTCGTAACTTGTGAGCGTATCGGCGACTCGACGTGACCACCGTTCCCTCTGCCAGTATGATGTCGTACACCCCATCGAACATCGGACGAATCTCGCTAATGCGGGCACTGTTCACGATGGCCGATTTCCGCACGCGGATGAAGTGCTGGGGCGCCAGCTTCTCTTCCAGGTGTGCCAGCGTTTCCCGCAGCAGGTGACTCTCGCTGGCGGTGTGTATGCACGCATAGTTTCCCGTGGCTTCGATCCACAAAACGTGGGAAACGGGAACAAAGAAAATCCGCTTCTTGTCCTTTACCACAAAGCGTTCCAACGGGCGGAGACTACGGAGGGATTGGAGCAGTGGTTCGAGACCTCGATTTGCTTTACTGGACTGTTCGAGGACCTGGCGTGCGTGAACCAGGGCCTTGGCAAATCGCTTTTTATCATACGGTTTCAAGAGATAGTCAACAGCGTGCACTTCGAATGCACGAATGGCGTGCGCATCGTGAGCCGTGACGAAGATATATACGGGAGCGCGGCCCCTCGATGGCTCCACATTTTCGATGACTCCAAAACCATCCAGATCAGGCATCCGCACGTCTAGAAAAACGATGTCGGGATGAAGTTCATTGATCTGCTCCACCGCACTTATTCCGTTCGCCGCTTCGCCTACAACTTCAATGCCGTTGTGTTCGGCCAGATAGCGACGGATACCGCGGCGCGCGATCGGTTCGTCATCGACGATGAGGACTCGTGTCTTCATGCGAACTCCTCAGTGGAATGCTGATGATGGCCTCGCAGCCTCGACCGTTGCCCCCGGTAAGTTCCAGCGACGACTCGTCCCCGTAGAGTTGCTTCAAGCGTGACTGGATATTGGTGAGTCCGACGCCGAATCGCACGCGCGATCCCGGTGCCGGACCCGGGCCATCATCGCGGACGCAGAGCCAAACTCTGCCGTTGTGGCGTTTGGCAGCGATCTCTAGCCGGCCTGCGGCGGAATCGACGCTGATGCCGTGCTTGATGGCATTTTCAACTAACGGCTGAAGCGCCAGGCTCGGTACATAGACTGCGAGAAGGTCAGCTGGCACGTCCATGTGAACCTTCAAGCGATCATGGAAGCGTGTCTGTTCGATCTCCAGATACTTGCCGACGAACTCGAGTTCGCTCTGCAAGGTGATCTCGTTCTCCCGCCGTTCGAGGGCCATGCGCAGCAAGTCGCCGAGGCACACCAGCAGATGGCTCGCAGCATCGACGTCTTCTTGCATCAGGATTCCAATGGTGTGAAGACTGTTGAACAAAAAGTGCGGATGTAACTGGCTCTTGAGGTTCTCAAGTTCAGCATGGGAGAGCTGCGTCTCCAGTTGCGCCGCTATCGTCTGGCGCTCCATTGCGGCCTGGTAAAAGTGGATCGACTGATACAATCCCACAACTAACCAGTACGTGAGCATGCCAGTAAAGCTCATCGATAGAACACTGAGTGCGAACGGCGAGAGAAAGCGCATCACGCCGGGATCAGTTATGCGAAAAACTGACCGCAGAAGTCCAAAGCTCAGAACGTATTCGGTGACAGACGCCAGGGGCGCCATGATGAGCGACGTGATTGTGTGGATCGCGATATGACGTAGAAACCTCGGCCCCGTCAACGGGAACCGTTTGGCAAGACCGATCACCAGCGGTGTGTACGCCGCCCACACGTACCAGTAGACAAGTTCGAGCGCACCCACGATCACCCAGCTGACGTTGGTACCCATTAACTTCACCAGCACGATTCTGCGCACGGCAAATAACAGTCCTACGATCGTCCACGCACACAGGATCAAAATCCATCTCGCCCGTCCCATATCTGGTGTGGCCTGCAGCAATGGGGTGTGTCAACCCTCCGGCACGGATTATAGCCGAACCTTCGAAGCAGACATCACTGAGGACACGGCCGTCGAGAGCGCCAACTTCGCGCGGCAAAGCAATTTCGCCGGTCCACCGGTCCAGGTTTGCGAGTTGGCAATCGGGCAGTTGCTGGCAAACGCGCCAACGCCACGTCCATCGCAGCTGTAGAAGGGCCTTTGTCCAGGTTGATTAGGGAAAAAGGTAAGGAACCCAAGACTCCACGTGCTGCCGTCCCAATGAAACGAAGCGTTTGAAACGGAAGACACAAAGTCTTTGGCCGCCCACCGCCGAGACGTTTGTGCTGGATACCGCTGCCACGTTTGAATTCCGGTTCGGCCTTGTGAACGGATCCGTGACAACAGTATTTGACGTTCAACTCTGACCGCTTGTCTCATGTCGGACGCCGCATGTCACTTTTCCTGCAAACACTGGTTTTTCGCGGCATATGTTCCGTGAGCAGGAGCATCGCCAAGAACGTATTGGCGTTGGGATGACGCTGTCGCCGACAAGGCCTACAAGAGGAGAATACAAAATGAGGAGAACTATCGTGATCCCGGCGTTGCTTGTACTCGCCGCGCTGGCGACCGTACAAACAACGTTCGCACAAACGAAGGACCCGGTCGCCGACGCGCTAAGAAACATCCTGCCCGGCCGGCAGAAAAGCACCGTCGCGGCCGTCAAAGCCATGCCCGCGGACAAATTCAACTTCAAGCCCAGCGCCGACCAGATGACATTCGGCCATCTCGTCACCCACATGGTCGAAACGAATTACCTGCTCTGCAGCAAGTCCGCCGCCGTCCCGGCTCCAAGCGTCACGGAGGTGAAAGACACGGAATCGAAAGAGAATCTGGTCGCCGCGCTCAAGACCTCCTTCGATTTCTGCACCGGCGCCTTGGCGAAAATGGACGACTCAAAGCTAGGGGAGAGTACGGAAGGATTCGGCGGAAAACAAGTGACGCGTGCGTGGCTCAGCCTGATCCTATCCGGTGCTTGGGCCGACCACTACGCCGAAGCCGCAATGTATCTCCGCCTGAACGGTGTGTTGCCGCCCACCGCCAAGAAGTAGGAGCGATGCTCCCATTTGTAAAGCTGTAAACGTGGAAACGGAGATCCGCGCGAAATGACCAATGTGAGAACTTGATTCATTGGAGCAATGAAATCATGGAAATGCTATTCAATGATATTCGGTACGCCTTCCGCATCATGCGGAAGAGTCCGGGCTTCACTCTGATAATCATTCTCACGCTGGCATTGGGAATTGGGGCCAACACGTCGATTTTCAGCATCGTAAACGCGGTGCTATTGCGCTCCCTGCCGTACTACGATCCCGGTCGCTTGGTGAAGATCACTTTCAACGATCCTGGAATAGGTTTGCGTAACATCCCCTACTCTGTCCCCGAGTTTGAGGATCTGAAGTCCAGAGCCGGTATCTTCCAGGATGTAAGCGTTCTCTTTCCTGGTCCCACGAATTTGACTGGCGCCAGACAACAACCGGAACGTCTTGAATTGCTCGAAGTGAGCCCCAACTATTTTTCCATGCTCGGCACAACACCAGAAATCGGGCGGTTATTTGGTCCGCAGGATTTTGCGCTTGGTTTTGCGGAAGCTACTGTGATTAGCGATGGCTTATGGCGCCGCTCTTACGGCGCCGACCCGAATATTCTCGGAAAACATCTGCAGCTGGACAACGATCCGTACACGATTGTGGGGGTGGTTCCTGCCGGATTTCGCCACCCCGGAAAGACGATCGCCAGGGATGTGGAAGTGTGGGTCACGTGCGGCTTCAGCGGGGAACCTTATCCGAAACCCGCGCGCAACGTGCCGGTGGCGCGCGAGGCAATCGGACGCCTGAAACCGGGAATCAGCGTTGCGCAGGCCCAAGCGAGATTGACGGCAATGGCCAGCGAAATCCGAACTGACTTCCCGAATTATTATCCTCCTGAGGCCAAGTGGTCCATCGAGATCCAACCTTTGCAGGACTCACTCGTTGGCAATGTGCGTCCCCAACTGCTGGTATTAATGGCCGCGGTCGTCCTGGTTGTACTGATTGCATCCGTGAACATCGCAAATCTTCTGCTGGCTCGCGCTTCAGGAAGACAGAGAGAAATGGCAGTTCGCATGGCGCTGGGAGCTGGCCGTTTTCGCATGGTGCGCCAGATGCTGACGGAGTCGCTCGTGCTCTCCTTTATCTCGGGTGCAGCAGGCGTGCTCGCAGCGAAATTGACCTTGCGTTTCATCCTTCGCTTTGTTCCCGCTTCAGTTCCCCGGCTTGCCGAAGTAGGTATAGACCGGACGGTGCTGCTCTTTGCTCTTCTGATTTCCATCTTCACCGGAATCATATTTGGGCTCGCTCCAGCTTTCCAGGCAATGAAAGCCGATATGACTGCCGCAATTCGGGAAGGTGCTCAAGGCTCCGGTTATAGCGCTAAGACGTTCCGGTTGAGGAGTCTGCTGATTGTCTCTGAATTGGCGCTTGCTGTTGTGTTGATGGTCGGAGCCGGCTTGCTCCTGCGGACTTTCTGGGGATTGCTTCAGGAGAATCCGGGTTTTAATCCTTCGAAAGTAGTCACTGCAAGCGTCTACCTGCCGGTACCGAACGATCCCAAGATGGATGTGTATGCAGACTTCTCAAAAAGGACATCTTTTATCAGAGAGGTCATCCGGCGTGTGGCCACGATTCCAGGAATCGATCGGGCCGCCATGACCTCGGATTTGCCGGGCGCGCGTCCATCAACAACCGCCGCACTGGTGATTGAGGACCGCGCGGCCGATTCATCGCAAGGGTTAACAGCGGAACTAATTCGCGTGAGTCCCGATTACTTCATGCTGATGCAATCCCCGTTGATTCGTGGGCGTTTTTTCCTGGAAAGCGATGAAGGAGGAAAGCAGGAGGTAGCCATCATTGATGAGACTACGGCGCGTCGCTATTGGTCCGGCATCGATCCTGTCGGCAGGCGCTTGCGGTTGGGGGGAGATCCCAGCCTTCCTTGGGTAACCGTGGTCGGCATCGTCAAGGATATGAAGCAAGACGGACTTGACACCGATGGCGTCCCCCACATATTCAGTCCTATCTATCAGCAATCAGGGGCGAGGAGCGACGCCATGAGCGTGGTGGCAAGGACGCCTCTGCCCGCGGCACTCCTCGAATCGCAGATTCGGAGTGAGATACAGGCTGTCGATCCCGGTTTGCCAATATTCAATGTCCGGTCAATGACCGATGTGATGGATGTTTCTATTGCTCAGCGCCGATTCTCGGCGGAATTGGTTGGAGCGTTCGCCGCCGTGGCGATAATTTTAACCTCCATTGGCATCTATGGATTGCTGGCCTACATAGTTGGCCAAAGGTCCCGCGAGATTGGAATCCGAGTCGCGTTGGGAGCCCAGCGGCCTGATATTCTCAAACTCATTCTCGGCAAAGGGCTATTGCTGGCCGGTACTGGAATTGCGATTGGATTGATCCTTTCTGCAATCGCTGCACGCTTGATTGCAGGTCTTCTGTATGGCGTTCATCCGATTGATGTGATCGTCTTCGTCACAGTCCCGCTGATTTTGTTGGTCGTAGCTTTTCTGGCGACTTACGTTCCCGCCCGTCGCGCGACGATGGTGGATCCAATTATTGCCTTACACGAAAACTAGAGCCGCGAGGCCAGAAACGTAGCCCACTGCCAAGAAGAAACTGTCCGCTTACGAAAGGCTAGGGGCTCTCAACACCGCACTTCCAAAACTCACGCCACCGTTTCGCCCTGCTCGCCCAGGACGGCGTCACTCAGGCCCTCGCCGAAAAATCCGTCACCGCTCCCACCCTCGAGGCAAAATCCGCCACTAATCCCGTCTGATCGTTCGTGCAGCCGAGCCACAAGGAAGCGCGAATCGCAGAGGCGCGTAGGACGCGGAGAAGAGTAAAGAAGGAATGGGCTGTTCTAGACGCGCTCGAATGCTCAGTGGAACGACCTTCAAGTCGAGCGCAGCGCCGTGAAAATCAATCCACGGTTGGCGGACCCTACGTTGTAAAACCCGGCGGCCTCCATCCCGCCCGAATTGTTAAACACTCCCTCATTGACGAACTCTTTTTGAGGTTCCACAAGTGTTCCTGAATTGTTCACAGTGCCGCCCGCAGCGTTTTCGAGGGCAAAATTGGCCATCTCACCGGAGTTGTTCAGAACTCCACTCCCACCGTTTGTGAAAACGCCGTTGTTGACGACGCCGCTGTTGGCGAAAAGGCCGCCATTGTCGATCTCCGCGAACTGAGCGTTCAGCGTGGTGCTCGAAAGAATGTTCAGAGCTCCAGGTGCGCCGACGGTCAACTGGAACGAATTTGTAGTGTTGATGTTGTAATCGTCGAGCACCGTCCCGTTCGGGATCGAAATCACCGTCGAGCCGTCCGGCACACTCCCGGAACTCCACTTGGTGCGGTCACTCCAGTTGCCAGTCGTCCCGGTCGTTCCCAGCCAGGAATTTTGCGCGTGCGCGGCGATCGGCCACGTAGCGGTCATCAACACCGTCAGGAGAATTGCGCGGACGAACGCAGCTGAGCAGCCGCCGCCCTGTACGAGTGCCCATCCAGAATTTGTTTGCGGTGCACGAACTGGAGTCATGGTTCCTCCGTTGCGGTGAGGGCTGGAATCCTCGCAGCGCCTGTGCGACGTACAAGTGACCTAAAAGGACCATCTCTCGCTTGGCGATAGAGGGCCCGACCGGTGTATTTCGGGAAGCTGCGACGATATTGCGCCGAGCGCCGCTCGTCTCCCGCAGAGTGCGTAACCGCGGGATAGTGTTTCCGCCTTCAGCGACCTCGCGTTGGCCTGCGCTGCCGCGAAGCTAGGCGAGCAGGCGCGGCTTGCCCGAAACTCCGCTCGACCGCGCACGATTCATCAGAGCAAGCACGGCCAATCCGAAACCTAAGAGCAGAACGCTCGTGGGTTCGGGAGCTGTGACCGCGGTCACGACTGGAGCGGGAAGTCCCTGGTCGCTGGCTCCGGTGAGAATGAAACTCGAGGGCGTCACGGTTCCCCCGGTGAGGTTGAGAATCAGCATCGCTCCGGTGCCCGCGTCATCTGAGTAACACGTGGAAAGCGTGGCGTCGCAGATGTACATGGCAAAGGCATCCGGCGTCACGCCGGCGAAGTTGTCGGTGGTGGCCAGAACGAACGAGAGCGACGATCCAACGTTGAATTGCTGCTCGAACAGCGCGCTGAACCCGCTGTCGTCCATGGCAATCACGCTGCTGAGATCGCCGCTGACACCCGAGCCGATATAGCTGGCCGATCCCTCGGCACTTCCGCCGCCAAAATTGAAACCCGAGAGCGCGACGCTGTTGTCGGCCACCCCGTCGCCATCGGTGATGCCGAAAACGATGGTTTGCGTGCCGGACAAGGACGACGTGTTGACCGATACGTTGACGGTACCGCCGTCGGCCCTCGCCGAGAACGCCGCGAGAACGACAGCAAGACTGGCCAGAGCGATGATTTGGAAAATTCGGTTGACGCGCATTTCTTTTCCTCCCTTTTACCTCTTACCTCACACCTGGCCCGGTCAGCACGCGTGTGTTGTAACTGATCGCGGCATGGCTCGGGTCGCTAAACTGCAGTGCGAACGAAATGTGCTGTCCCGCGGCGAGGCCCGCGTTCGCAGTTAGGAACGGGCTGCCCGCCGGCAATTCCAATGTGTCAGTGGTTCCGGCCGCGTTGAACAACGTGGCGCTGTCAGTCAAGCTATCGAGCACCAACGAAATCGGGCCGATGATGGTGCTCGCGGAGTTATTGGTGACGGTGACGGTTTGCGAGTAACGCCCACTGACCGGATTGAGCACGAACCCTGAGCGCGTCACTGTGATGAGGGCGCTCACATCCGCCGCGCATCCACAAGGCACGAAGATCGCGGTAATCGTTTCTGCTTGATTCATGATCACCACGGTTGCGGCGTTGGTGGGTGCGGCGACGCTCCCCGACCAACTGGAGAACTGGTAGCCGGGATTTGCGATGGCCGTCACGGCAGTCACCGTATTCTGAATTTCCAGATTGCTGCCGGGTCCCGGCGTAGTGGTTCCACCCGCTGGCGGCGACACAATGATCGTCAACGGTTCGGTCTGCTCGACGCCGACTATGTTGCAGTTAATCTCTCTGGCGAAGTCGCAATACTCGAACGCACCGATATCGAAACCGCCATCGCTCGGCCGTGGAATGCCGCGCTGGTCTGCGGATAGAGAAGTCCCGGCGTCCGCCATATTAAATGCGCCAGAGCTGGGACCAATGGACATAGTGGGAGTAAACCCGCGGTTAAGCAGGAGCGGTCCCAAGAGCGGATCGCCCGTGCTCACCAGGCCGGGACATCCCAGGTTGTTTTGAATCAGATTCCCCGCGCCGCTGAGTGTCTTACCGTAACCGGAACATTCCGCCGCAGTGCCCACTGGATGACCGTCACCGTCCGTCGTTCCGTTGTTGAAGATGATGGTGTTGTCCAGGATGAAGACAGTGTCCAGAGTCGCGTCCGTCTCGACGGCTTCGACCCCGGCCGCGGAGCCCGTGCTCTGATTTCCACTGATGGTCGAATTCTGGATGGTGACTTGGCCGTTGAAACTGAAAATTGCTCCGCCCGCATCGGCGCCGTTGTCGGCGGGCGCACCTCCGGCATTGCCCCGGTCCACGGAGTTGTTAAAGAAAGTGCTGTTTTGAACTAGTAGCGTGCCGCCGGTAACGAAAATTGCTCCGCCGAGCGCTCCGCCGCCGCCGCCGAAGTCATTACTACCCAAGCCGCCATAGAGGCCTCCCGCGCCTCCGCCCGCATGGCCGCTGCCTCCGCCGGCTCCAAAGCCACCGTTCCCGCCGTGAGGTGAGACTAGGATATTGAGCTGGAGAGAATTGTCTGCGCCCCCGCCGCCGCCACCGAAACCGCCGTCTCCACCTCTTCCCCCGTTCGAGCCGCCCGCGCCTCCACCACCTCCGTAAGCTCCGTTACCGCCGTTATCGGCCGTAAAGACGAGGTCAAGCACGCCGCCACCGCTCCCGCCCCC
Organism: uncultured Acidobacteriota bacterium; assembly: GCA_963740695.1. Lineage (GTDB taxonomy): Bacteria > Acidobacteriota > Terriglobia > Acidiferrales > UBA7541 > Palsa-295. Next base: position 23,453 of record CAVUFU010000005.1, on the reverse strand, counting down.
ACCCGGACATGAACCGTCACCGCCATTGGCCGTAAGCACCGTCATCGCCTGTGCGACGCCGCCACAGTTGAGATCGGAGGTGTGATTCGTATCTTTGAGAACCACCGTTCCACCTCCTGCGCCGCCGGCGTCGCCGCCGTTCCCTCGCGCCCCGCCTCCACCACCTCCTCCAAACTGTAGATCTTCGAAAACACTACCGGCCCCTCCGCCGGTGCCTCCAAGTCCTCCACCGCCGCCGGCAGACTGACCGTATCCCGAATTGTCGCCGCCATTGCCGCCGGTGGCCACATTGCTCTCAAACGTGCAGTTTTCAATGGTCAGAACGCTACCGTCCGCCACGTAAATCGCCCCGCCCGCTCCCAGGCCCCCGCCGCCACCCTCACTGCCGTTGCCACCCTTCGCCGAAAAACCTTTGATAATTGCATTGTGAATCGTGAGATTGCCGCCGTTCGCCACCAGAAAAGCGCGAGCGTGGGCGGTGACGTTCCATTCGAACGTCGAGCCGTAGGCCTCGATGGTGATCTTAGAATTGATCATGGGGGTTGCCGTTGGACCAACGAAATTGTCCGCATCGTCCGTAATCGTCGTCAAACCCAATACCGCATCATTCGGAAGGATGATCGTGTCGTCGCCGCTCCCAGCGACACAGGACGTCGGAACGTAAACCGGCAACAAAGCGGTTCCGTCAGAATTGATTGTGTAGGACTGGATCGCCACGCTGTTTCGCAATCGCGACGAAAAGATCGCATCTTTCAGCGAGCAGCCTGATGGATCGCCGATAGCGTCCTTCAGCGTCGTGACGTAAATAACATTGCCGCGGCTCGGCTGCGCAAATGCGCCGAACACAATTAACGCGCAAACCCACGCCGCCAAATGCCAGCGAATGCTTCTCCGCATGTTGCTCTCCTGCATGTTCAGCTCCTTGCCGTCGTCCCTTTTTCCTCGAATACCTATCGCAAGCCAGGGCCGGACAGCACGCGTGTGGTGTAAGTAATCGCGGCATGGCTGGGGTCGGCAAACTGCAGTGCAAACGTAGTGTTCTGTCCCGCGGCGAGGTTCACGTTCACGTTCAGATACGGACTGCCCGCCGGCAACTCCAACGTGTCGGTAGTTCCGGTCGCGTTGAACAACATGGCGTTGATGCTCAAGCCATCGAGCACCAGCGAGATGGGGCCGGTGATGGTGTTCGCGGAGTTATTGGTGACGGTGACGGTTTGCGCGTAACGCCCGGTGGCTGGGTTGAGCACGTAGCCGCCGCGCGTGACCGTGATGAGGGCGCTTACATCCGCCGCGCAGCCGCAGGGCACGAAGACCGCGGTGATGGTTTGCGGCTGATTCATGATCACTGTGGTTGCGGCGCTGGTGGGTGCGGCGACGCTGCCCAGCCAAGTGGAGAACTGATAGCCGGGGTTTGCCGTGGCAGTTACAGTGGTCACCGTATTCTGAACTTCCAGGTCGGTGCCGGCTCCCGGCGTGGTGGTTCCTGCTCCGGAGGGCGAGATGAGGATGGTCAACGGCTGGGTTTGCTCGAGGCCGACGATGTTGCAGTTAATCTCTCTGGCGAAGTCGCAATATTCGAAGGCGCCGATATCGAACCCGCCATCGCTGGGCCGCGGAATGCCGCGCTGGTCCACATCCAGCGAGGTGGAGGTGTCCGCCATGTTAAATGCGGCGGAGCTGGGACCGATGGACATGGTGGGCGTGAACCCGCGGCTAAGTTGTAGCGGCCCGAGAAGCGGATCGCCAGTGGTGACCACGCCCGGGCAACTGTCGTTGTTCTGAATCAGGTTGCCCGCTCCGCTGATAACGTGACAGCGACCCGATACGATGGAGCACTCTTTTTGCGTGCCGATCGGATTCCCAGCTTGCGTCTGTGCCGCCGTTGTTGATAGATGATGGTGTTATTTAGCAGTGAAAGATGTTGGCTCGTTGCCGCAGCGTGTCTGAACCACGGTAATCGCGGCTTCCGAGCCCGTGCTGAAGTTGCCGCTGAAAGTGGAATCTCTACGGTCAGGTGGCCATTCAGGAAAAAATCGCGCCGCCGGCGTCGGCGCCGTTGTCGGCAGCTCCCGGGCTGCCGGCACCACCGCCGTCTCCGCGCGTGACCGAGTTACTGGCAAAAGTACTGTTTTGACGACGACGCGCGCCGCCGTCGTTAAAGATTGCGCCGCCCAAGCCCGCGCCTCCTCCGCCATTGTGGAGTTCGCGTCACCGCCGAACATACCGCCATTTCCAGGATGGGATGAACCAATGAGTTCCATCATCAGCAGCCCCGCCCCCGCCGCCGAACCCGCCTTGTCCACCGTGAGTGCCGCCGAACTCACCAGACCAGCCGGCGCCGCCACCGCCGCCAAATCCGCCGCTCCGCCATTCCGCCGCCTTCGAAGCCACCGCCGCCACCGCCTCCATAATTGCCGCCCCGCCGTCATCGCTGCCAAGCCCACCGGCTTCCGCCTCCTCCTCCTCCGCCCCCGCCGCCCGGACAATGGCGTCCCCAGCCGGCCTGGGAAGCGAGTTATACCCGCCATTGCCCCCTGCCCCACCGCAGTCGACCCCGGAGAGAGGCGTGATGCCGCCAACGAGTAGCAGTAGCGTACCGCCATCGCCGGCGCCGATGGCAGTCTCGCTGTCCGAGAACGATCTGCCTACCGCCTTCGCCAAACGATCCGCCGCCGCCGGAGCCTGCGGTACCAAAAAAATAACCTGTATCCATCGGACCTCCGTGGACCTCCGCCGTTTCCCTCCGATACCACCACCGCCGCCGCCCACCGACCCGGATGGTGGCACTGCTTTCTCCGATCCATTTCCGCCGACGGCAGAATTTCCCTGGAAAAGTGCAGTTTTCGACGGTGAAACTTCCGCCGGGTTGGATGTAAATGGCTCCTCCCGCGCCCATTCCTCCCCCAGCCGCCGATCTCCCCGTCACCGCCACGTACAAGGAATCCTTTGATGGTTGCGTTGCGAAGCGTGAGGTGCCCATCACCGCCGATGGCGAACAGGCGACCGGCGCATTTGTAGAAGTAGCTGTTCGGACAACCGACAACTTGCAACGTAGCTCCATAGCCCTCCAAAATTATCGTGGACCTGATTATCGGAGTTGCCGTCAAGACCCGTGGCATTGTCGTTGTCCAACTCGATGTTGGCTGGAGAATGCGGCAATAGGGTTAGCGTGGCGCCTGTGGGTAAGACAATCGTGTCGTTGCCGCTACCCGGTGCGCACTGAGTTGCGACCACGACCGTTTGGCCGTCAAGAATCGAATAGCTAATGGCTACGCTCGCACGATATCTGGAAGCGTAGATCGCATCTTTCAGTGAGCAACCAGATGGATCGCCAATGGTGTCGTTCAGCGTGGTGACGTAAATCACATTGCCACGGCTCGGCTGCGCCAATGCGGCAAACGCAAGTGACGCGCAAACCGACGCCGCCAGATTCCAGCGAACGCTTTTCCGCATGGGTCTCGCTTGCATGTTCCGCTGCCTGCCGTGGTCGTTTTTTCCTGGAAGCGCGTTCGCAGGAACTGCTGGCGGTGCAGGAACTGGAATCATGGTTCCTCCGTTGCGGTGAGGGCTGGAATCCTAGCAGCGCCTGTGCTAAGTACAAGTGACCTAAAAGGACCATATCTCGCTGGGCGATGCCTCACGGAGGTGCGGACGTGTCTCTGCGCTGGCGGCCGATGAAACCTAAAGACGTCGCGGGATGCGCTGGAATCATCGCTGCGCATCCGGTGATCGGTCCGCGCTATGGTCCGCTAGTCAAAGATCTGGGCCGCGCCTGGTTGCGCCTGCTGGATTCGCAGGCCATGACCACGGCCGTCTTCGAGGAAGTCGAAAAAGGGCGCGTCACTCTTGCGGGCGTCGGTGTGGGCGTGTTTGTGCACGACGAATTCGTGCGCGAGTTGAAGACGCGCCCGCAATTCTGGTTCGGCCCGGAACTCGTCAAGCGCGCTCTCGATGGAAATTCGCCGGTCCTTTCCGACCAGGAAGTTCGCGCCGCGAATTCCGGCGAGGGCCTCAACGAACTCGTTTGGGAAACGCTGCCGCGGCAGAGTTTCGCGCAACGCACCGAGCTTTATCACCTGATGGGCGGAGCCTACATCGAGATTCACCGCGGATTTCGCTTGAAAGAGATGATCACTTCGCAAGCCGAAAGCCCGCAGCGGCTGCAGTGGGCCCTCGACGCCGGCGGGCTGTGCTGGGATCCAAAAACCGCGCGCTATGTGAAATCGCTCAAAAGGGGCATGGAGGAATTTGCCCGCGATCCCCACATTGTCGGCATCACCCGCGAATTGGAATTCGGCCGCCCCGGCTCCTGGGTAGGCTCTTTGTTTGATTACCGTCCGCCGCGCTTTTGGTTCAGCGTCGGCGAACAGCGCCTGTTGATCCACGGCATCGCGGAGCGCACCGAAACCAACGCCGTTCTCGCCAAGGAACTCGGCGTCTCGCTGCCCACGGTTAAAAAGATGTGGCTTTCCATCTACGATCGCGTGGCCCAGCAGGCCCCGGAATTGATGGCGGGCGATGCCCCATCGGGCGCCGACGGCAAACGCGGCAAGGAAAAAAGGCGCCGCCTGCTCGCCTATCTGCAAGACCATCCCGAGGAACTTCGGCCGGTGTTGCGCCGCTCCAACGGCCAAAACGTCCGCCGCCTCGCTGCCGCTCCGGGATGAGGCCATCAATTTCGGCTTTCTGGTTTTCTGTGCTCGAGGCGAATCTCTTCGTCGTCAGCTGGACGAGGCCTGTCAAGTCCCACCCAGTGTTTCAGCGGACGATTTCTCCTTCCTCGCTTTCCCTCACATCGTCACCTGCAGCCAGCGTGCACAAGCTGGGGATTGCCGAAAATTACTTGGCATTCCTTGCGTCATTGCCACGCGACGCTGCTAGATGCGGTGGCAGCGCCGCGAGGAACTGTGCACGCGTTATTGGGCCATGCGAAGTCTGAGATCACGCGACAGATATATCGGCACGCGATCCCAGCGGATCAGCGCCGAGCGGTGGAGGCTGTGGAGAAGCTTTTTAATAGAGCCAAATGGACCCAAATCGTAGGTGTCGTGCAGAGTCAGAATTACCAACAAACTGATTTGCGGACAGATAGTTGGTGGACGTGACCGGGATCGAACCGGTGACCCCCTGCTTGCAAAGCTACTCTAAGTACACTAAGTAGTTGGCTCGTCTTGTCTTTACCTATGTCGTGGTACCCGGTTTTCGACGGTGTTTGGCAGGTTTTGTTCCCCGATTGTTCCCGAATTTTTTTTCATGCAACTAGGCAGGCGGCAGGCAGGCGCGAAAGCTGTTAGCACACGCCCGAGCTTGCCAGGGGCGCTTGCCTTTCTTTGACGTTTCTTCCGACTGGTCCCACAAACTTTGAGAGGTCGGAAAACTGTAGGCGTCATCGCAGTATCGTCCTCGCCTGCAACCCGAGATAGAGCAGCACAGAGATGAATTGATCGACGCATGGGCGAATTCCGATCTTCCCTTAGTGGTCCGAAATCGGACGAAATCAGGAGCCAACTTGAACGTGGCAGAATCCAATTTTGTCATGGTCAGGTGGTAATTCCGGCCCACACTCTCGGCAGCGCACCGAGAACTTCGTGTGGTAAAGTCTGCGTTCTAGCGGAGGGCGTCATGTACCACACAGCCGCGATGAATTACGAGTCGGTGTCCCTCTGGGTCGCCGTGGCTTCGCTCTTGACTTCCGCGGCTGCTGTTTGGATTGCTAAAAGCTCACTGTCTCAGGCCAGGCAGGTTGCTGAACGGGACCGGAAAGATTGGCAGCAGAGAAAGTGGTTCGACCTCTATTTCCAAGCAAGTGAGACCTATCATTCTCTCGAACACTTCCAGACGCTATACGAGACCGGATCATTGAGTACAGCAGAATCTGTGATGGACCGGAATGCGCTGATGTTTCGTTTTCGCAAAATGTACGCGATTGCTGTCGTATTTCCTCGGAACTCAGTAATCGACGCCCTCGCTTCATGCGCGGACGGATTAGAGAACCCCGAGGAAGTTCTTTCAAAGGCGCGTCTCCAGAAAATGTTTGACGCTGTCGGGGGCTTACGTCTCAAGGCGTTAGTGAATGCGAGCGTACTTGACTAGCGGTTGGAGTTTTTTCGGGGTAAGCGCCGTACTAAAACAAGGGAGACAGGTTCTCCCTTGTGGCCAGCGGCGTCAGAGATTGGAAGCGAGGAGGGAAAATGTACGTTAGTAGGGACGAACCAATGGTCGGCGACATCGTTTGGGGTCACGGTGGCGAAGGCGAAGTTTTAGAAATTACGCCAGAGGGTGTGGGCGGTGAAACCGCCACAGTACGATGGACGACACCGCAACCGATGGTGCCGGGAATAAATCTTCCGCTGGCTCCATCCACAGTGAGCGCACAGTCCCTCACGCTGGTGCGACGAAAGGCAGAATAATTTCACGATTCAAAGGCGATGGAGTTGACACCGCTACAACGAAAGGTTCTCGCACTATACAAGAAGGCTCTTGCCCAAGAGCAGAAAGGCCTTGAGAGTTGCGCGAAGCTCGCACGCTTTGCGGGGAGCGATTTCGGTTTGAAAGTCGCCATAGAGCGTCACCAGTCCAACATCACGATGTACAAGAAGTTGATTGCGAGTGTGAAGAGACGAGAATGCAAGCGAGGTGAGGTCAAGCCGAACAACGCCCCTTAAAGGCAGCACGAGCGAAGGGAACCGAGACTTGTTCGCTGTGTCCGTCAACTGTGTCCAAACTTGTTTTGCCATCCGACAACACAATCGGATTGGGATTCTCCAGTTTCGGAGCACGATTCGATCCGTACACGCTTCTCGGAATGTAGTTGCCGTCCTGCAATTCCATTTGTTGCAGACACAGCTTGCATTGACCGGCAGGGGTAGGCATATCGGAAACATTCTCCGCGGCTGGCGGTCTTTGCTATTGATTGCTGGTGCTCGAACTCTTCCAAAACGCACGGTAGAGCTTCCGACTGGCGTATAGGAATAAAAACCACATCGTCGCCGTCCACAGATCAAACCCTACCGCTTCAGCGCTAATTGGTGCCACGAATCCGAGCGTGTTGTGAATGATGGTCGCAACCCACAGTAGCAGCGCAATCAGGAAGAGCGCTATCGCGGTGCCCTTTGCCCTGCCTTTCGTCATGTGACGGCCTGCCTCCCGTCCGGTATCCACAGAGTTCATCGCCGATATGCTGGGTTGATATGGTCCGAGTGCTCCGAAATAAGTGTTTTTCACTCGTTTGGAACGAAATAGGTAAATGAAATACAAGACTGAGGCAACTAAGAAGCCTGTGGTCTTGAATGTATTGATGGACGCAGCTGGCAGCAGCAATTCCAAAATGTAGTACAAGGCTTCGGCGGCTAGGAGTATCTTCGCCAAAATTACGCCCTTGGGATGTTTTCTGCCCAGCAGGTAGGCGGCGATTGCAGCGAACGCGGCGAAACCAAAATTCAGCAAAGCTACTGCATGGCTTTGCTCCGAGATTCCGGCCAGAACTCGCACTGCTACGCCTACCCATAACTTCACAATGAGTAGAAGTAGCCACCCGCCGATGCCAACCAGCTTGACATTGGACGCGGGAGCGGACGAGAGTTGCTCAGCGGCCTGATTCATTTTTTATCAGCCGTGGTGACAAACGCGTTCTCGTTCGCCTGCCCTCTTCGAGCTGACCGGAAGCACCTATTTCTATCTTCTACGATACCGTATTCGATTGCGACAGCGCTCAACAAGCGCGTTCGATGCACCCCAAACAGTTAACTATGTCGAAATGATCGGTTAAGACCCTGTCGCCGCGGGGTCTGTTTCGGCATGAAAGTGACGGCACGCAATGTTGGAAAGGAAAACTAGCACGATTTGAGCGTCAGACGGCAGGAGGTTAATCAATGGACATCATGTGGCGTCCGTTCACAAGGCCGTTTGCCTCGCTAGTCTTAAACTTGAGTATTCGGTATGAAGCTGTCCGTATGCGAGACACGACGAGCCTAATGTTTATCTTTCTCGACTTCGATGGCGTGCTTCGACGGAAACAGTCGCCCCTCTACAAACTGGAAGAAGATTGCCTTCGCACTTTCGAAAACGCAGTGCGGTTACTTCCCAACGCGCAGATCGTAATCACGTCATCGTGGCGCGAGGCATTTTCCCTCAGCCAAATGCGACGACTGTTTTCACCAGATATCACCGAGCGGATCGTCGGCGTGACGCCGACCGAATGGAGCCGCGAAGATCAGTATCGCTACAGGGAGGTGCTGTCGTTTCTGAGACGGAACGGGTACTCAGGAACGCACTGGATAGCCATCGATGACGAGGCGTTTCATTACCCGCCCGGGTTCGACAACCTTGTTTTGGTGGACGGCTCTCGCGGATTCGACGCGGAGGCAGCAGAACGTATGCTCATCAGGACAACCAATCCGGTGTCGAGAAGGAATAGTCAATGACAGCGAGTGGACCGGGGCAACCGGATGACCGCCCAGACTATTTTGCTCCAGCACCTTCTGCTGAAGATGCGGTACTGCGCCGAATCAAAGGAAACTTCCGGCGTCAAATGATCTCCAAGAGCATCCTCAACGAAGGCTTGGCATCCATTCCAGAATTATGGTGCGCACACGATATACCAGAACACTTTAAGGCTACTTTGACGTCTTCGGCTGGACCACGAGCCCGAGGCGGAGAAGACCTCCCAGATTTAGCCGAAGGCGAGGTCGAAGTTGCCCGCCTGACTCTGCTTGACAGTGTCCACGGCGAGGTGACGAGCCTTCGGGCAAGGCGTGATCCGCAGGACCGCAGCATCCTGCTATCGATGGTTGACGAATACGAGACGGAGTTCAAGTTACCGAAGACCGAGTTCTCGGCTCCACTGGCGGCAGAGGAAGCGTTCGCTCTGTTTCGCGATGCCGACCCGACGCCACTGACTACCTTATGTCAGATCGAATTCAGTTCGGCCTTCTATCCGAACTTGGTGCGGAGTACGATTCCAGATTTGCGATGCGAGGAGTCAAAACACCTGAGGTATTGGGGCGAGCCGTTGCCGCTAGTTCCGCCCGACGTCGATTATTTCCCCGGGAAGGGTGACATGGACGTGATTCCTTGGGCATATCGAATCCACAGAGATCCAGCATCATGCGACAGAGTTGATTGGGTTGTGCGCGCGGAAGGAGAGAAGATCGCTCGGAAGTACTACCTTGGTAGATATAATGACCCGACGCCCCACCTAACAACGGAGAAAATTGAAGAAGTCTACGAGCGCAGGTGCCATCGCAGCAGAATTCTCGTCGTGCATCACGAGCGTCTGATTGGCGAACTCATCTTCAAGCTCTTGGAGCAAGCCGGGTACGAGACGCGCATGGAATGCTCGTCTGCCGATGCAATCCTTGCAGCAGGACAGTTCACACCTCGTCTTCTGATCATCGACCCAGTGATGCCGCAGATATCGGGGCTAGATGCTGCTAAACACATCTTCAGTCAAACGCGCTGCACGGTTCTTCTTGTCAGCGCGGGTGCATCGGACAGTGGCTTTGAAGAAATCCTTAGTGATCTCCGAGGCGAGGGTTGCGATTGTGCAGCTCTTGGTCTTCCTTTCGAGAAAGAAGAACTCCTTGAACTTGTTCGGAATCAAGTCGGGTCCGAGGGGGTCGTTCCGCGCAACACGGTTCCTGGCCTCCGAGAGGCTCAGGGCGCTGTCTTTCAGAAACCTAGCTCGTCTGCGTCGATGATTGACTTCGCGCACATGGCACCTGTGATCCCGGATGCAGAACTCCAGGAGGGGTTTGTAAGAGTCATTATGCCGGATGGAAAATGCTTCGACATTCTGGAAGAGCTTTGGACTGAGGCGCGGCAGATCGAACCAGGCTGCGTGATTTTGTCACGCAAGGCGACGGGCAAGAATCAGAACTAATGGCGAGCGATACTGAGCACGACAGCACCTCTGGGTAATAGGCTGACAAGCTACTTCTCACGATGGTCATTTTCCGCAATCACATGATAGACGTCGCAAATGTCGATTGAGACGGACTCCTAGCGCAGCAGGCGAAGTGCGCGATATGCGTCGAGCGAAGATAAAATACCTCGAGTGCGATAACTGCGGCGAACTCTTCGCGTGGCCGCAAAGATCGCATTGCCCCCGGTGCGGAGGCTACCGCGCAAATGATGTAACTGATGACTACAGGCGCAGCAAAATTGAGAAAATCACTGTACTTTGCTTAATTGTCGCGACTGTCCCTTTCAAGCTGTTGTTGGACGTGAGCTGGGCTCTTATCGGCATCGGCGGCGCGGCAATATTCGTAGTGATGTGGGTCGCGCTACTTGTTAGACAGTTTTACAAGAACGACTCGAAAATAAGTTGATATCTAGCGCTAACGATGTATATGACCCGATATGCGATTCCGTTCGACAGGCACTCGTTTGATGCAGGATGAAGCCTCAGTGGAGATCGGCCCTGACCGTTGTGATTTCGAGATTTAAATAATCTTGAGGGCTTCACCGCGCACCCGCCTCGTCCTCTTCCAGAAACTGCTTCGTATCGCCGTGCCGCTGGAGGTAGCGTTCCAATCTCCAACGAAGCTCATTTTCAATCGTGAGGCAAACCAAGACATACTTGGCGACATATGCGGGATCAACTTCACGGCAGTTATGCATCTCGTTGCGGAAATCGCCCAGCACGCTAAAGGATGTGGCTGCCTTGTTTACCTTCGCCTGAAGGAGTGCCGCATCCTCCCGGCAATCTTCTAATGTAGGCGTGTTTACACGGTCATGGGCGACTTGACCGAAAGCCGGTACCGCAATCAGAACCGCTACTACCAGGAAAATATTTTTCATAATGCCCCCATCGGAAGTTAAATATGTAATTCTCCGAACTATTCATTGCTATTGACGGCTCCTGTCAAGACAAGCTTACGCACGGACCCTGCGGTGCAGCATGCGCCGGCATGCCTTTCGTATCGAGCCCGGCAGATCGAAGCCGGAACGCGAAAGGCAATCGGTATGGTCCGAAGGCTGCCATGCGCTGCACGGGATCGTCTATGCCTTTCAGCGCCGCGATTCGGTCCGTCATGGGAGCGGGCAGGTCAAGGCAAGTTATTCAATCTTCCACACTCGGGGCAATGGAGCTTTCGCCCTGTTCCTTCGAGTCGGTGTGGATCCTTTTTGCCTTCGGCGCACATAGAATTGTCGTGATACACCGTTGATTCCTTTGAGTGCCACGGTTTTCGTTTGGCTTTCTTGGACATGGAATCCCCCTTTTCGCCACTAGCGTGCGGAAGCGTCGCCGGGCGACTGGTCCTTTTGTTGCGCGCCCAAGATCCAGAGCCCGACGGACGTGCTGCCATCGTCCTCGTGAATCAACGCGAGGTCTCCAACAATGTCCTGCCCGTCCATTATACGGACCAGCCCAACGATGTTTGCGGACTCTGCTTTCTCGGGCATGGGGAACGCCAGCCGTGCATTCTTGTATTCCAGGAGAGCCGCTGTATGAAAATTAATCGCTGTCGCGGCATAGAAGGTGAGCGTGCGATTCTGATCTTTGTCACTCCAAAAACATTCGTAAGTAGAACGTTGCGCGCCGGTACCGTCCGGCACAATTGAGATGGTGCATTTGTCCCAAGCGTCGAGCTTCACGAGCGCCAAGCAGCGCTTGCCGAGGTCTGATTTATCGCAGGAGCCAATTATGTCCTGAAAGTTCGTGGCTCTCTGGCGCAATATCAGTAATGTCTGTTCACCTGTAGCTTGGCCTCGGTCCTTGTCGGTTTCGGCGATCTGTGCCGACGCGCCTAGTGTGAGCAGCACAATCGCTAAGAATCCAACCGCTGCATATTTCATTGCTGTGTCCCCCTATTTCTTAATTGCGAACCAGATCGTCCGGGTGACCAGCAAATCGGGCACCCAATTCCTTGCGGGACTTCAAGCGACCGATGAGGCCGCGCTCGGTACCGTTGCGGCTTTTGCTTCCCGAATCCCAGATTGGATGTCTTGCTCGAAATCCAAATGCGGAACCATGGAAGCTGACGCCGCTTGGTAAAACCTCAATGCTTCGTTTGGACGGTCTAATCGTTTGAGCAAGATTCGAGCGGCACCAATCTGCGCCATAAGGCCCTGCCGCTCAGAGGGATGGGCAGCGAAAAGTTCATGGTATTCGGACAGCGCCCGCTGATAGTCCTTCCGTTCCTCTGCGACTCGGCAAATCTCCAGCCAAACGGCGGGAGGCATATTGCCTCCGCCCAAGTTGCGGAACTCTTCGTGATCCTCCCAGGCTGCTTCATACATCCCTGCTCGCAAATTTAACTCGCACACTTTGGCCGTGGCTTCTCGGCAAGCAGGAATATCGTTGTTCCGCCAATGAACGATCCGCAGCAAGCTCCAAGCACCGAGCGAGTTCGGAGCCTCGGCCAAGTACTTGTTCAGGATCGCTCCGGCCTGAGCAAACTTGCCGCTTTCGACCAAGTCGCTGGCCTGATTGATTTCGGGAGCAGCGGTCCAACTAATCTTTTCCTCGATACTCTTGGTCGCCTTGTGTTCTAAGCCTGAATATCGCAGAGCCAGGGCAGCAAGAGCGCCAAAGATGAATCCCCCGACGTGCGCCCAATGCGCAATGCCGTCGCCCTGCCCGGACAGTTTTCCGTAGTAAATTTCCATTCCCAACCACAGAGGCAATAGCCAGTAGGCTCGCACCCAGAGTCCCCAAAAACCGGATAGCCATGAGCCAAAGAACCACACCAACTTGATCTTCAATTTTGGGAAGCGAACCAAGAACGCTCCCATTAGACCCGCGACAGCTCCTGAAGCCCCGTAGGAGACAGCGATACTTCCGGGATTTGCCCAAGCGTCAAATTGCGTGGCGGCAATTCCCGCCGCGAGATAGAAGGTCAAGTACAGTGGACGGCCCCATGCGTCTTCCAATACAAATCCCGCCAACCACAAAAACCACATATTGCCAATCAAATGTGACCAACCGCCGTGCAGGAAAGTGGAACTCAGATACGCGATGGGCCTGGGATGAGCAGGAATGAAGGCGAACCGCTCCGTGATGGAGGAGGCCGTTAGCTTGGCGTACTCGGCGGCAATGGAGTCCATTTCCGCTTGCAACTGCTCTCCGTCATCCACGCTACGCGTTTGTGCGTCCCAATCGTCGATTGGCTTGAAACTGGGACTCTGCATCTCAGCCCAATCCGTTGGGTCGTAGGCTTGAAAATCGGCGACGAACTGTTGGGCCCTGGGCGAAATCGCCAAGTCTGGGTGCTGCGCCGCGAGAACCAGAACGTGCATCTTCACGGACCAGAGGGACTCGTCCTGGTTCTTCATCGTCTGGTGAGTGACAAGGAAGATCAGGAAGTTAAGGAGGATTAGGGCAAGCGTGATGACCGGCCAGCGCCGGGCCATCATGTTCTCGTGCTTGATGGGGAAAAGCATGCTTGAGCTTGAGGTTCGATTCCTGTGGCTATGCCTTCGGATTGCTGCCTACGTGCAAGTCTGAATTACCCTTTTATTTGCTGCTCCGATCTTCATCTTCTTTGAAAAAGGCGTCGTCGAGGTTGTGTTCCGATATGAATTCTTCACAGCGTCGAAGCTGAAGCTGCGTGATGGTTGCATCGGCGAGGCTGAAAGACCATTCCTTATAAACTTGCGAGCAGGCAAACATCTCTTTTTCGAGGACGAAGAGGTCTCTAAAAGAAAGTGACTGAAGTTTTTCAGGATGCTGTCCGACCATTACTACGTGTGAGGTACACAGGTCACGAGTTGGTTGTTGCGTTTGCGCAGATAGAGATGGCGTTGCAAATGCGAGAATCACAACTGCGAAAATCGTTTTCATCATCGTCTCCTATTTACCGTCGAAAACGACGGCGCAAGAGCTAACCGCAGAGGCCCGGCCAATTATTTCGGGATTTCCCTCAACACAGTTTCGATCCTATTCATAGTTGTCTGCGACCACAGCAATGGCATCTGTTGTAGGCCCGTGACCGTTGCGGCGCTCGGATATTGTTTCCGAATTATTTCGAGTAGCTTCCGCGTCTCCTTCTTATCCCCCGAATAGTAATCGGCGAGCGTAAATCCCCACATTAGGTCCACCACCTGAACGTCGGTTAGCTGGTTCCAGGTGGATGAAACGAGCTGATACGATTTGGAGAATTCGCGAAGGGCAAGCTGAAATTGGTTGGCATCAAGTGCTGCCCAACCATAATTGGAATGCGAAGTGTGATCGTTCGGAAAGTCGTTCGTCAGACGCTCACAATAGGACAAGGCGTTGGCAGATTGCAATGTACCGTAGTAATAGAGGCATCCCGACGAAAGCGCGATGCCAGAGTTAGGATAGAACTGTTCGATATCGTCGAATCTGCGCTTGGCTTCTGTGTCGTCGCGTGAAAGCAAAGCAACGAACATGCCCTCGTTGAGTAACTGTGCATCGTCAGGGACGGCAGTTAGACCTAATCTTATCTGGTCTCCGGCCTGTCCTATTTGAGAGGCGCGCAAATAAAGATACGTCGATCCAAGATAAGCGGCCGCGTCAGGGAAATCGTCCTTTTCAGCGGCGGCGTACTCGGCCACTGCCCGATCCGGCTGGTTCTGCTTAGTCGCATCATTGGCATTTGTGATGTGAACCCAGAAATCGTCCGCGTTTACTCCCGCCGCCTCCTGCACCCATCCAGAGAGAGTCTGCGCTGAAGTGAGTATCTGAAGATTGGGGTCTGCTCTGCGAGCCGCGTCAAGATTCGATTGAGGCACATCCCAGATTTTGCCCTGTGAATCCTGCATACGGATGTAACTGGAAGCTCCGTGATAGGCGATACCTGTGAGGACATTTATCGCGGTCTCGTTGTTTGGATCAGTATCAAGCGTGGCCCTTGCCATAGGTTCCGCTTGGCGATAGTCGTGGTTCGCATAGTACAATAGCGCAAGAAGCGGCTGATCGCCAGCACCCGGCGAAAGGCGATAAGAGGTTTGTTCCTCAGTCAACGCTTCCTGAAATCTGCGGGCCTCAAATAGAGCAATCGCGTAATAAAAGTGAGCCAAGGTATCGTTTGGATCCTGCTTCACAGATATGGTGAATTCAGTGAGAGCGGAATTAAGATCACCTGTGCGACTTAGTAGTTCACCTTCTAATCTGTGGACCACCGCTGCGTCCGGGTTCTTCTCTGCCAATAATTGAATCGCAGTCCTTGCTTCATCAAACTTCTTCTTCGCAAGGAGAGCCTCAATCTCTTTGGGGTCGTCAGATGTTTTGCCGCCGGATACATCTGTAGGCTGGTCAGGATTCTGCTTCACCCATTGATCCAGGGGAAGAAGTACGAGCTGCGGCGTCCTCAACAAACGCTTCAGGTCGCCAATGCCGATTGAAAAGTAGATACCCGAAGCGTCCGAAAGCATTGATGTGGTAATCCCTACAACGCGCCCTGCGCGGTCAATAAGTGGCCCTCCGCTGGAGCCATGTGCGATCGGCGCGGTAGTCTGAATCAGGAATTGCCCATCTGAATTTCGAAAGGCGCTGACTATCCCATTTGTCAGGCTGAGTTCCAAACCCTGCGGTGCGCCGAGGGCGTACACTGGGTCCCCCTGTTGGAGGGACAACTCGTCGCCTAGTGCGAGCGGAGAACGATCAGCAGTCTCAACCGCCAGAATTAGTAAGTCTTGTTGAGGGCTGTCAGCGACAACGCCAGAGACGCTTCCAATGTCTCCGTCTGAGAACACGACGTATGCCTTGTCCATTCCTGCAAGTACGTGGTGGTTCGTGGCGACCCTGTCGTGCCCCACAACGAAGCCTGAACCTAGTACTTGGCGCTTACCGTCCTGACTCGCTGCGAAGATGACGACAACGGAAGCACGCGCTCGGGAGAAAATCTCCGAGCCGCTCAACATGCTGCTGGATTGGCTGGATGTCGGCTGGCTCGGCGGTTCAGCTTGATAGGATTGATTAGGCCCAGGGCTCTGTTGTGCCCAAGCCGGGAACGCGAACGAAACAGCCAGTATGATTGCTAGAGCGCGTCCCATCGGCATTCTCCATTAGCGTTTCTTTAGGATCGCCGGGACAGGCAAATAGGGCGATAGTACTTGTCGTAAGTACACGTAATTCATCCGACACAACCGTTTACTCTTGAGAATAGGTACTGATGGTCTATTCCGGTGGTGCCAGGAAGCGCCTAACTTTCTAGACTACGTTGTGGCTAGATTCCTATGAGTCGCGCTGAGGAGAGACCGAAGATGAATCGCTTCATTTGGACCGCGGCAATGCTGTTGGTGCTTGGGATTCCAAGTGTGTCCCACGCTCAAGAACTGACAGTCGTGGCCGCCTCCCACCATACTCAGGAGTACGACTACAACGTCAACTCTGCCGCGACTTCGAATACGAACTGTAATGTCTACAGTTCGTCGGTGAACTGTAATACAACCTCCTATGGAGGAGGAACGGAGACTCGCGCTGTCTACACGCTTACCGAGGTCGTGAGGTCCAGCGACGGAATCCAGTACACACTGTCAAGAACAGCCCGATGGCGTTGGAGTTCCACGGACTGGCTCAACGATGGAGAGTCGTTTGAGGCCGAAATTAAGGGCAAGCACATGTACATCAAGTGTCGAAAGGGCGGCAATCAGGGAAAGAAGGAGACTCTTAAGTACGACATCCTCGACATTCGACCTGTTCCTCATTGATCTCAAGACTTCTAGATGGGGATATCTTTCGCTTAGACTCCGGTCGAGAAGTACGTTTTGAAGGGTGTTGCATCGAGCGTTCTGGCCTTGGGTGGATTGAAGGAAGCAAGGACCTCATTCGCGCCGACTTAATCGAGACGCTCGTCACAAGGATAACCAATGAGCCGGGGAGGCTCGACCTGTTTTCCCGTGCGTTTGCCGCAATTCCTCAATCACTCCCTTCGGCGAGTTGATTTCCAACAACCTGCCGTGCCTCGGCGTAATCCGACTCCAACACGAAAATTTCCCAAGACATTTGTTCGCCGAGCCTTTGCGCCAATCTAACTGCTCGCACGGACGGGGAAAAAAGGGCTAGAACACCGAGAGAACGTGAACCGCTTTCCACCGATTTGCCAGACCTTGCACAAACGGGCACATTCGCGTCTCTCAACGCATCTACAATGTCATCGAATGTGGACTGCCGGACGCCTTCCCATAAAAGGGTTACCGCACTGGTCTCTGCCTCTTCACGTGTGTGTACAAGACCGATAAGACAATCAGAGCAGCAGTCAAACCCAACGCGATATTCTGCTTTGCAAAGCGGGCAGTACACGTCAAGCCCCCCCTACGAGCAGCTTATCCCTAACAGATTGGATTTCTTATCGTCAGGAGGCGCGGATTTGCTTAAAAGGGCACCTGTTTCGGCGCATCGTGCTGCGAGCTACTGATTTCTCTCCGACGGAAGGGCAACGTCTCGGCATAAAGTTGGGGCGTGAACACAGGCAAGAACTCAGGATAATTCCAGCAAGGAGTTTCGAAGATGCGAAGGAATCGTATGACTGGGTCTTCGCGGAACTGCAAGACGAGGGTTGGAAACCTTACAGTCCCTTTGAAACCCTGATGATATATCCGAATCGCCTGTTCCCGGAGTGATGCTCAATTGTTCTCAATCGGTTCAGGCCACTACCCTTTGTCCTTTTTCGTTTTTCTCTTCCGACTGTTCCTGACGGTTACTTTCGCCCAAGTCTCGAAATTGCTTGATTCGAACCGGCCCGCTCGGGAAGACAGCTTGGATTTCAAGTTCGCCGCCCATCGCCTCGATGATTTTTCGCAAGCTGCTCAGATACATATCGGTCCGCCGCTCCATCTTCGAGACAGTAGCTTGGCGTACTCCTAGTGTTTCGGCCAGTTGCTCTTGAGTCAGCGCGCGAGCCTCCCTTAGCTCGTCGAGCGCCATTTCGCTTCTGAGTTTGTTCGCGCCTTCTTTAATGGCAGCCCGTCGCTCGGGCGGCATTTTGTCCAGAAGTTCCTTGAATTTTCTTGCCATCGAATTCCTCCCTCGACCACTTCACGGCTCTAGGACCAGTGCCATCCCAAGATCGAAACGTTTCAATCCTTCTTTCCTCGCGATTCAGCCAAATGCGCATCGAAAAGTTTGTCCGCCTGTGGCACGAATTTCTCGTACCAGCGGTTGTCTCCCGTTTTGTCGCCCCCGATCAAGAGCACGGCTGTGCGCCGAGGATCGAATGCGTACAACACGCGGTAGGGCCGACCGGCATGCTGAATTCTCAGTTCCTTCATATTCTGGTGTTTCGACATGGCGACCACATCCGAGTACGGGCGTCGCAAAGTTGGTCCGTACTCTTCCAGGAGATCGACAACCATGGCCACGCTGTCTTGCTCTTCCGGCATCAAACTTTCCCACCACTCACCGAACGTATCGGTGAACTCGATGTCCCATGCCACAGGTGGAATATAGCTCATAAGGAATAATACGTCAAGGGTCTATTCTCGCTAGAAAGGTTGCCGTTCTATAAGAACAGTATACTTGACATATAGACAAGCATGCTTTAACGTGTTTTCAGTATTCGCGAGGGTGCCATATGCTTCCCGAGTCCAGCGAGATTGACATCAAACAGCGTAGTCCACTCCTCACATTTTACCTTTGCGCTGTCGCGTTCGCAGTTGCACTAACTCTGACGGAGTATTTGCATTCGCCTTGGCGGGAAGTCGCGCGCGTAGTCACGATGGTCATCGCAGCGTTTGCCGTGTGGAGCTTCTTTCGGTTTCTGAGAATCGCCGATGAACGCCAGACGCGCATCAACTACCAAGCCTTGGGTTTCGCCTTCATCACTGCCCTAGCCGTCTCTCTTCTTGGTGGGTTCGTGAGGGGATTTGGCGCACCTCATGTTTCCTGGTTAGGAGTTTTGGGGTTGCTACTCATTCCTTGGAGTCTCGGCCTGATCGTCTTTTCTTGGCGGTACCGATGAAAACTCGTCTACGGGTTCTGCGAGCAGAAGTGGAATGGTCACAGGCGGAGTTAGCTACCCGAGTTGGCGTCACCCGCCAGACGATCAATGCCATCGAGACGGGCAGGTACGATCCGAGTCTCCCCTTGGCTATCAAGATTGCACGGCTTTTCGGGAAGCACGTTGAGGAAATCTTTCTCGAACAGGAGAGCGGGCCGGTAGCGTCAGCGAATATCAAAATCTAGCGAGATAAGACGATGTGCGGAAGTTCATATCTTCGTGCTTCTTTCACCGAGCCATCGCCCCGCCCGGTACCGATCCTCCCCGTTCACCTGCTTGGCCCGAATGCGCTCTCCCTAGTCGTTAGGTGGTAGGAGTTGGTCTCCATGTCTCGAGGGTTTGACGGATTCGAAATTGACGACTTTCGCGATTCTGGTTTTGGCTCCAGGCACGATGTGGGCCGGGGTTCATCCTCCGACTGGAATGCTCGCACCAATCTACACAACATCCACCGCGAGGAAGATAGGGCCGACCGACTCGACCGCGACGAACGGCAACGTTCGCGCGGAGAACGTCCGCCGCTGGCCCGCGAGGAACGCGTCCAAGCGATCCTTTCCCAGCGCACACGAACCAAGTACGCGGAGCGGGACAAAGAGTATTCTCTGCGAGATTCTGAGATTCATGCTCTCTCGGAAGTTGGCAAATTCCGCGTCGTAGCCGCGAACGACCTGGCCGAATTTGCTTACAACGGCGATCACACCCGCGTGGAGAACGATGTCGAAAGCCTGGCTCGTCAGGGTCTCGTGAAAACGACGAGCATTACAGACACAGAGCACAACCCAATGCAAGTAGTGACCCTCACGAAAGAAGGCCACGAGTTCTTGTCTCGCGGGAAGATTCTTCGCCCGGACCAGGTTACCTATCATGGGCTCAAGAAGCCCAAAGAAGCCATTCACGACACGGAACTCTACCGGCTCTATCACAAGGTTGCTGATGAGATCGAAGGTCAAGGCGGCACGGTACTTCGCGTCAAGCTCGACTACGAAATCAAACGGGAACTCTACGCCCGCCTCGCCCGCCTTTCGGACGATAAGGGCCATGCCCCGGAAGAAGTGAAGGAGGAAGTCGCCGCACGGTATCACCTCAAGGTTGTGTCCGGCGAGATTCCGATTCCTGATTTGCGGGTTGAATATCTGCGCGAGAACGACAGCGAAATCCAGCGGCGCGACCTGGAACTCGCCACGGACCATTACCGCCCGCGCGGGCTGGCGCAGAAGGCCCGCGCCGGCTTCCAAATCTACGGCCGGCGCGGCGATACGGACCGATTGCGTCGTATTCGAGACGACCGGGAATTGAGCGCGGCGATTTTCAGCCTATAACCCATGAGCATTTACGAATCCCAACTCGCCAACCTCTCCGCTTTCGGCTATACCGAAGCCGAAGCGCGGTTTCTCTACCTTGTGGCAGCGCATTCCGGCTATTTCACGGTGCGGCAGTTCCTTGACTTCTGCCATGCCCGGAGCGGCAAACGGAACGCCCGCTTTGTCGAGAAACTATTTGCCTTGGGCCATGCCTCGGCCCAGAGATACACGCGGCGGAGCCTCGTTTACCACCTCCGTTCTCGCCAGATTTACGAAGCGATTGGCAAGGCCCATCTCCGCAATCGCAGGAAGCACGAACTCGATTACATCAAGACGCGGCTCCTGGCTCTTGACTTCATCCTTGCCAACCCGGAAGACCGCTATTTCGAGACGGCGGAAGAGAAGCGGCGCTATCTCATCGAACGGTTCAAACTCAGCGAGAGTTTGTTTGTTCCATCCAGCGAGCATGGCAAGGCCATCACGTTCTCCGAGGCATTTCCGCTCTGCGTAGCCTATCCCGCTCCCGATTTCATGCCTGTGGTGACTTTTACCTACGTTGACCCCGAGCACCGAAACCTCGACCGCTACATCGCGCACTTGCGTACTTATCGGCCTCTATTCCGGCAGCTTTCGAGCTTCCAATTCATCTACATTTCGACGGCAGCGGGCCTCCAGCAGGAAGCGGGCGAGCTTTTTTCATTCCTTGTGGAGGGCAGGGGCCTCTCGGATTTGACCCGCTACTTCGATATCCAAACCAAGTGGGATAGCCGGAAATACAGCCTTGTCACGGAGGATGACATGATCTTCCGGCACCAGGCCGCGAAGCGTTTCAACGGCGAGATATTCGACACTCTTTTCCATCTGTGGAGGCGAAACCAGTTGCCGAATGACTTGCGGGCTGAATCAGTGGCGACCACAACGAAACAGCAAAAAGTCCTATTCCGAGCCGTCACCGTGCCAGGCCAGGAAGCGGTATTCGGGGACAGCAGCAAAAGATGGGGTGACGGCTGGCAAATACGCTGTGCTTCAGGTGCGGCTTCAGTTCCAAAGTCACCCACAGCCCAACCGCAGATTCCTGAAAGAACGGCGGATGCGTAAATGAAACAGGTGACATCTGCACGCGGACAAAACACTCGGATGGGCGGGAGCGACCCCACTTTGTGCGGCTTTCAGCCGCCCAAAACGTCGTGGGGTCGCTCCCGCCCGCCCCGAGCCGCTCGGGGCCGTGTTTTGTCCGCGTGCAGAGATCGGAGCAAACAACTTGTAATGCAAGCCGTACTACACCGCGAAAGAGGAAAGGAGCAAAACAGTTGCCACTACTGAAAGCACCATCGAAACAACCAAAAACTACAACCCTTCAGGTTCGCTTGGAGGAAGAAGTCAGACACAACCTGGACAGATACGCCGAGTTCATCGGCGCAAATGCGTCCTACGTCGTCAGCGAAGCACTCAAGCTGCTGTTCAAGCGGGACGACGAGTTCAAGCGTTGGCTGAGCGAACATCCGACCAACATCAACCAAGAACAAACCAGAGGAGACGCTCTTACGAAGACCGCGTAACAAACATGAAACCTCGTTCAACCCAATTCGGTATGCGCGAGAATACAGCGTCCTCAAGACAGCATGCCCCGCGCTCTGCAATGCGCTCGACCCCGAATCAATCCGCGAAGCCGTCAGACATCTCACGGGAGGAGGCACGGCCCATATCGGCATCATTCTCTCAAACATCCTCCCTTAGCTCTCCGAACAATGCCGCGCACATCGCGGCCACAGAGGGAGAGGAAGGCCACGGAAAGCACCTTCTGACGGTTCACGAAGTAGCTGACTTATTGCAAGTCCCTGTGTCTTGGGTCTACGGACGGACACGCAAACGATCCTTGGAGCGGATACCGAGTTACCGGCTTGGAAAGTATTGGCGCTTCCGTCAGGACGAAGTGTTGGCTTGGGTCGAATCCCAACGGCGAGGCTCGCATGCTGCTTGACATGCGGACTACACTCAAAGACGACACAGAACAAGCTGGACGGGCCATCCATGGAGGAACGATGGCTCGAAGAGGTTTCCAGCAAGGATCGCTTTTCCGACGCGGCACTCGGAGGAAAGTTTGGGTGGCGCGTTGGTGGGAGGACGTAATTCAAGCAGACGGCACGCTCGGCAGACTGAGACGGTCGGAAGTGATCGGGACCGTCGCGGAATTTCCGACGCGCCGCCTTGCAATGCAAGCGTTGTCTCAGAGGCTAGGGACAATCAACACCGGCAAGGCACGACCGCAGTCTGTCCGCACATTTGGCAGTTTTGTCAAAGACGATTGGACACCTGTGGTTTTGCCAACACTCAAGTACGCAACCCAGAAGCACTATCGGTACATGCTCGACGTGCATCTCATTCCGTCCTTCGGCCAGAGGCAGCTTCGCGAACTCACGCGGGAAGAGTTGCAAAGCTTTCTCAGCCGAAAGCTCAAGGGTGGTTTGTCGTGGGAAACCGTTCATCACTTCAAGTGCGGCCTGAGCAAGATTCTCGGTGCAGCCGAGGAATGGGGTTATATCGCCGAGAACGCAGCTCAGAAAACGAAACTTCCACGACGGCAGCATGGAACGGAGAGAACTGTCCTCACTCCGGTCCAAGTGCGAGACCTAGCTGCGGCGCTGAATCAACCCGCACGCTCCGTCACGTTGCTATTGGTGCTGACTGGATTGCGCGTTGGAGAGTTGCTTGCGCTTCGCTGGGGAAGTGTCGATTTGAATGCTCGCATGCTCCGTGTTTGCGAAACGGTGTATGACGGGCATTTCGATCAACCCAAGACGAAACGCAGTGCGCGAACCATTCCGATTGGAACGGAGACGGCAGAAATTTTTGCTGCCATCCGTCCCGCCGTTGTTGATGCAAGAGCCTTGGTATTTGCCACACGCGAGGGATTGCCGCTGGAACGATGGAATCTCTTGCGCAAGCACCTGAAACCCGCAGCGAAGAAACTAGGGCTTCCTGGTGTCACGTGGCATCTTCTGAGACATAGCCACGCGACGATGCTCGATTCCGTGGGCACGCCAATAGGGACGATGCAATCGCTTCTGGGTCACTCCACGCCGGAAATCACGCGCGAGATTTATTTGCACGCGATCCCGGAAGAGCAGCGTCGCGCAGTAGAGAGCGTCGAGAGGCTTGTATTTGGACCCAAATGGACCCAAGTTCAGGCTCCGGCGCAACCGGCATCAGCAAGAGTGAATTGAAAAATCAGGAGTTAGTGGTCGGG
>CAVUFU010000004.1:0-1978643 GCA_963740695.1 uncultured Acidobacteriota bacterium | reverse complement strand
GAAGTCAGCACGCCGCGCGCATGAAACTGCTCGAATAAATAGCTCGCGGCTTCCGAAGCTTTCCCCAGCGGATCGTCAGGCTGAGCCTTCTGATAATCCACGAAATCCGTGCGCGCCGCCGTGAAATTCAGTTCGTAGAGATGCTGGTAGCCGCTTTCCAGCAAATTCGCCGACGGATCGGCCTTCATCACTGCGCCTTGCGCGGGCTTCGCGGGCTCGCTCACCGAACCTTGCGCCGGCTTCGCGGTTTCCTCCGCCGCATTCTGCGCAGCCGCCATCACCGGGTAAAATGCCGAAACAGCCAGCAGTCCCGCGCCAATGCACATGGCACTGGCGAAACGCTTGCACTCCTCTTCGTATTTTCCGCGCATTAGATTTCACCCGGCAAGTTCGCAGCACGGGGAAGGACCGGCTGGACAAACCGTCGCATTATATTGGAAGTGTACTGCACTTCAACGGTTGCATGTAGCGCCCCGGAATCAAAGATTCCCTGAATATAAACTCCAGCGTTCGCTGGATGGACAACACGCGCGCCGCCGGGTCGCTGATCCCATGCCCGCGCCCCGGAAACACCATCAACTGGTCGGGGTAATGGAACCCATCAATCATCGCGTTCAGCAATTCCACCGAATTCGCGAAGTGCACATTGTCGTCTCCGGTCCCGTGCACCAGCATCAGCTTGCCCTTGATGTTTCCCGCCTGATTCACCGGCGAGGAATCCTTGTACCCTTCCGGATTATCCTGCGGCCGCCCCATGTAACGCTCGGTATAAATCGTGTCATAGAGTTTCCAGTCGGTGACCGGAGCATCCGCAACGCCCGCTTTGAAAACGTCCGGCGCATTGAATAGCGCTTCCAGCGTCATATATCCGCCGTAACTTCCGCCGGTGATGCCAATGCGCGCCGCATCCACGTAGCCGAGCGATTTCAAATACTTGACTCCCGCCAGTTGGTCCTGCAATTCGATCTTGCCCATATGGTGGTAAATCGCTGTTTCAACGCATGCCCGCGGCCCCACGACCCGCGATTATCCAGCGAAAAAATAATGTAGCCTTTTTTGGCAAGAATCTGTGCCATAGGTAACCGGCTCCGCCCCAAATATTGCGCACCAGCTGCACGTGCGGCCCGCCGTACACGTAAATAAGCACGGGATATTTCTTCGTGGGATCAAAGTCCGGCGGTTTGATGATCGAAGCGTTCAGCTGCGTCCCGTCGTCGGCCGCGACTTCCACAAATTCCACGGGCGAAAGCCGGTATTCCGCAAGCTCCGGAATCTTGTCCTCGTTGATCACCGCCACCCGCGTGCCGTCCATCCGCTCCAGGTCCTGCCGCGTCGGCGTCGTCACGTTCGAATAGGAATCAATGAACGTCAAATTGTCCGGCGCGATTTTCACCGAGTGGCTCCCCGAATTCTTGGTGATTCGCGTAATGGATTTATCCGCCAGCGATACGCGATAGAGCTGCGTTTCGCGCACATCATCCTTATTCGAGAGGAAATAGATGTAGCCTCGCGCTTCATTCACCGCCGGATGATTTGCCGACCCCGGCCCGAAGCCGCCCAGATCGGAAATCGCCCAATCTCCGCTGGTCAGTTGCGCGATTTCCTTGCCGGAATTCTCGTATAGATAAAAATGCCGGTAGCCGGTGCGCTCGCTCGACCACAGAAAGCGCTTGTTGTCCGAGAAAAAATAAAGGTCGTCACTGATGTTGATCCAATACTTGTCCGTCTCGGTCAACACCGTCCTCGCAGCGCCGGTCGCGGCATCGCAAAAAAGCAGATCCAGCTGATTCTGGCCCCGGTTCAATCGCTGGATCGCCACGCTGCGCCCATCCGGCAGCCAATTCACGCGCGCCAGATAAACGTCCGTGTCCGCGCCCGTCTCCATCCACCGCGTTTCCGGAGCCGCGCCTGCCGTCCCGCCGCCCGCCACGTCCACCACTCCCACGCGCACCATCGGATTCGCTTCGCCCGCCTGCGGATAACGCGTGTACTCCGTGCCCCCGGTCGGCGAACTCATGTCCATGATCGGATAGCGCGTCACCGGCCGCTCATCCATCTCGTAATAAGCGATCTTCTTCGAATCCGGCGACCACCAATAAGCCGTCCGCGCGTCGAGCTCCTCCGGATATACCCAATCCAGTTTCCCCTTCAGAACTTCCTCGCTGCCTCCACTCGTCAACGTCTTGGTCTCGCCGCTCGCGATGTTCACGGCAAAAAGATTCGCGCTGCGCGAAAAACTGATCCATTTCGAGTCCGGCGAAAACTTCGGATCCTCGATCTCCTGCTCGCTGCTCGCAATTGGCTTCGCCGCCATCGAATGCAAATCCAGCAGCACCAGGCTATTGCTCCCGATAAAAAGCAGCGAATTCCCGTCCGGCGCCCACAAATAATTCTCCGCTTGCACGCGCCCCAGGCCCGTAGCCTGCGTAGTCTTGGCTTTCTCGGGCTGCATCACCTCTTTCAAAGTCGCGGCGTTCACCAGCACCTTGCGCTCGCCGGTAGTGGCATTCATCGTCCACAACTCGGTCGCCGCATCCTTGCCCGCGCCCTGCCGCTCAAGGTACGAAAATTCCTTCCCGTCCGGCGCCCACTCGATCCCCTGCGTCTGGCGCCCAAAAAGAAATGGCGGGCTGAACAGCCGCTGCAGCGTAAGGTCCTTGCGCGCAGGTGAGGCAGCAGGCGCCGCCGCAGCCTGGGCAAATACCGCGGAAGGGTTGAACGTTGCAATTACAAATGCGAAGAGTGCGCCGGCCAGCGCGGCGCGCGATACACGCTGCATCATTACCTCCTGTATGAAACGCGCCATTCTATATCTCTGGAGCCGTTTGCGGTATGTTTTGCAGCAGAAAATTCTGGAAGGAGTGACCGCCAGTCTTCGCGAAACTTCAATCAGCGCGCTGCGGAGTGGAAACAACCGCCGTGGATGCCGACGTGCCATCGCCGCTGCGCCCGCGGCTCCTGCGATGCAATAAGAACGCCCCAATCGTCACCGCCAGCCCAAACGCCAGCAGCGATCCATCCCGCAAAAGCGTCTTCGGCCCCAATCGTTCGCCAGGACCAAAGCATCCGCAATTAATCTCGAGGCCCATGCGATACGTGCGCACCATCATCGCGAAAAACGCCCCAAGCAAAAGCGTCGTCACCAAAGCCGAATAACGCAGCCAGACGCCACTCAGCAGCCACAATCCCAAAAACAATTCAAACAAAGGCAGAAAATGCGCCGCCGGACTCACCAGTTGCGGAGGAAGCAGCTGGTAAGAATCCACCTGCATCGCAAACATCGAAAGCGAAGTCCGAATAGACGCCCCGGACCAAGGCATCGCCGCCTGCGGCTTCAATTTCGCATAAGCCGCAAAAAGAAATATTCCCGCAAGCGCCAGCCGTCCCACGATCAGCAGGATCGGCCCCAGTCCGCCGCGATTTTCCGTACTCGTCATGCGAAATTTTCCGAGCCTACTGGCTCAGCAGCGAATCAAAAAATTGCTTCAGGATCGGCCAGCTTACGATCCCGGAAGAAGCCGGATAGCTCTGCCCCTTGTAGTGCACAATAAACGTCGGAGTCGCTTTCACCGGCACCTGATAACCCAGAACAATATCCTGCACGATGTATTGGTCCACCGAGCAGGCGTGATCCGCCTGTGGCGCCGAGCCATCCACGCGCGATGTCGGCGCGGGCGGCACGCACGGCTTCAAAATCGCTTGCACCCGCTTGAAATCCGCGGGACTCATCGCCGCAGCCACATACTTCTCGATGTCTCCGCTCGCGCCCCAGGCATTCTGATTGTCGAAGAGCGCCGCATCCACTTCCTGAAACTCCCCAATTTTTGCCGCGGCGTTGGCCCAGCGGGCAGCATCCCCGGAGTGCGTGTGCATCTGCAGCGGGAAATCATGATGGATCAGGTAGACCTTCCCCTGCGCCACGTACTCGTTGATCATCGGCCGCAAAGTCACTTCGAAAAAGTTGCCACAAGAAGGGCATTGATAGTCGCTGAAAACTTCCATCGTGATCGGCGCATTTTTATTGCCCAGCGACTTCATCGGCACAGCCGCCGCCGCGGGATCGCTCGCCGCAGCCGCGCGCGTATGCGCGTGCACTCTCGATGTTTGCGCGGCAAGCGCTGGCGCGATTACGATCGCGGCAGCGAGCGCCACGGTGACGAGCCAACCGTATGAAGGACGGTTGCGTAAGCATTCCGTTCGCAAGCTCAACGATTCCTCCTAAACTTGGTTCTGAAAGAAGAGGCCACAATTGTAACTCGATTCCACTCCGATACAGCGGCGCCGTAAGCGCGATGTGCCGTTCCGGTCGAGCCTCGACTAGGATGCCGCCACCATTCCAATTGGTTCGATTTCACACCCTGCGCAAGTCCACATTTCGTGAATTGCCGCAAGCGCCGCGCGTGATCGTCACCCGCGCCGCAAGCCCGACTCTCCGGAGTCTCCAGAATCATCCCAACCTACATGATGCCCCACGACTAAACGCCGCAATCCTGAATTCCGGATGCATATTATAGTCAAGCTGTTTAACTATAATCACTTACGGACATCTACAAGAATGTTGACA
Source organism: uncultured Acidobacteriota bacterium (assembly GCA_963740695.1). GTDB lineage: Bacteria > Acidobacteriota > Terriglobia > Acidiferrales > UBA7541 > Palsa-295. The sequence goes on along the minus strand of CAVUFU010000004.1, from coordinate 1,974,079 downwards.
ATGATACACTCAACGTGTATTATGCACCTCGCTGTCCAGCTGTCGTCCCAGGCACTCGCCTGCAGGACGCGATAGGAGCACATTCCATGAGTAAGATTATCGGCATTGACCTGGGTACGACCAATTCGGTGGTCGCCGTGATGCAAGGCGGCGAACCTACCGTAATCCCCAACCAGGAAGGCGCGCGCACCACCCCCTCGGTGGTCGCCATCACCAAGAGCGGCGAGCGCTTGGTGGGCCAGGTGGCCAAGCGCCAGGCCATCACCAACCCCGAAAACACCGTCTATTCCATCAAGCGCTTTATGGGCCGCCGCTATGATGAAGTCCAAGAGGAAGCCAAGCGCGTTCCCTACAAAGTAATCAAGGGACCGCACGACGACGCCCGCGTCGAAATTTCCGGCAAGACCTACAGCCCGCCGGAAGTCTCCGCCATGATTCTGCAAAAGTTGAAGTCCGCCGCGGAAGATTTTCTCGGTGAAAAAGTCTCCAAGGTCGTCATCACAGTTCCGGCTTACTTCAACGACAGCCAGCGCCAGGCCACCAAGCAAGCCGGCGAGATTGCCGGCATGGAAGTCCTGCGCATCATCAACGAGCCTACAGCCGCGGCGCTCGCCTACGGCCTCGACAAAAAGAAAGACGAAACCATCGCCGTGTACGACCTCGGCGGCGGCACGTTCGACATCTCCATCCTCGAAGTCGGCGAAGGCGTCGTCGAAGTCAAGTCCACCAACGGCGATACGCACCTCGGCGGTGACGACATTGACCAGCGCGTCATCGAGTGGATCGTTGCCGAGTTCAAAAAAGAGCAGGGCATTGACCTCAGCAAAGATCGCATGGCCATCCAGCGTCTGAAAGAAGCCGCCGAAAAAGCCAAAGTCGAGCTTTCGCAATTGATGGAGACGGAGATCAATCTCCCCTTCGTCACCGCGGACGCCTCCGGCCCCAAGCACCTCGCTCTGAAATTGACCCGCGCCAAGCTCGAACAGTTGATGGAAGACTTGCTCCAGCGGACCGTCGGTCCGGTGAAGCAAGCTCTCACCGACGCGGGCGTCACGCCGGACAAAATAGACGAAGTGGTCTTGGTCGGCGGCTCCACCCGCATTCCGCGCGTCGTGGACATCGTCAAAGGCCTCTTCAACGGCAAAGAGCCGCACAAGGGCGTCAACCCCGATGAAGTCGTCGCAGTCGGTGCGGCCATTCAGGGCGGCGTGCTCGGCGGCGAAGTGAAGGACATCCTGTTGCTCGACGTGACGCCGCTTTCGCTCGGCGTTGAAACCCTCGGCGGCGTGATGACCGTGCTGATTCCCCGCAACACCACGATTCCGACTCGCAAGTCGGAAACATTTTCCACCGCGGCGGATAATCAGACCTCGGTAGAAATTCACGTGCTGCAGGGTGAACGTCCCGTCGCCAGCGGCAACCGTTCGCTCGGGAAATTCCATCTCATCGGAATTCCGCCCGCGCCGCGGGGGATGCCGCAAGTCGAAGTCACCTTCGATATTGACGCCAACGGCATCTTGAACGTCTCGGCGAAGGACAACGCGACGAACAAGGAGCAGAAGATCACCATCACTGCGTCCACCGGCCTCAGCAAGGAAGAAGCCGAGCGCATGAAGAAGGAAGCCGACACGCACGCCTCCGAAGACAAAGCGCGGCTTTCCGAAGTCGAAGCCCGTAACCGGCTCGACAACTTGGTCTATCAGACCGAGAAGGTGGTCCACGACAACCGCGAAAAGCTGGCTGAATCCGACGTGAAAGCGGCGGAAGCAGCCGTCGAAGAAGCGCGGCGCGCTCTGGCGGAAGGCGGCCTCGAGAAGTTGAACGCGGCAGCCGACAGCCTCACAAAAGCGTCGCACAGCATCGCGGCAACAATGTACAAGCAACAGCAAGCCGCAGGCGCAGCAGCCGGCGGTCCCACAGGTGGCCCGGACGGCTCCAGTCACCAGGGCGGCGGCTCGAGCGGCCCTGCATCCGGCGGACAAGGCGACGTGGTTGACGCCGAGTTCGTGGATGTGGACGACTCGAAAAAGCCAAACTGAAATCACGCAAAGCGTGATTTCATCCCGAGGACCGGCAGTGCCGGTCCGAGGGATCTAGTGCAGCATGATTGACGACTTATCAAGTAGCGTAGGGGCGGGTCTAAGACCCGCCCCTCGACGTATTTGGAAGATCAGATTTAGCAAAAAAGATCGTTCCGACATGGCCACAACCACGAAACAAGATTATTACGAGCTCCTGGGCGTCCCGCGCAAAGCCCCAGTAAAAGAAATTCGCGCCGCCTATCGCAAACTCGCGCGCAAATATCATCCCGACCTGAATCCCGGCGACAAATCCGCCGAAGAAAAATTCAAGCAGATTCAGGAAGCCTACGAAGTCCTTTCAGACACCAAGAAGCGCCAGATGTATGACCAGTTTGGCTTCAACGTCCCCGGCCAGGGCGGAGCACCGCCCCCCGGCGCCGGCGGATACGGTGGCGCCGGAGGCCCGCAAGACGTTCATTTCGACTTCGGCGGCTTCGATTTCGGCGGCGGACAGGGCGAAGCCGGCGGCGGCACCAGCTTCCGCGACCTCTTCAGCCAATTCTTCCGCAGCCAGAATGCCGCGCAAGCCGCCAACGAGCGCGAGCCCGGCAGCGACCTCGAATTCCAGATCGAAATCACCTTCGCCGAAGCCATGCGCGGCGCGTTAAAAAAACTGAGCATCACCCGGCTGGACACCTGCAACGTCTGCCACGGCACCGGGGTCGAACCCGGCGACGAAAAAGTTTGCCCCACCTGCGGCGGCACCGGCCAGGTAACGCAAGTCAGCGGAAAAATGCGTTTTCAGGTCACCTGCTCCCGCTGCGGCGGCTCCGGACGCCTCCACACCGTCTGCCACAATTGCAATGGCGAAGGCCGCGTCCCGCGCGTCGAATCTCTCGACGTGCGCATCCCGCCGGGTGCGCAAACAGGTTCGCGCGTACGCGTCGCAGGACGCGGCAATGCCGGCCTGCACGGCGGCCCTCCCGGCGATCTCTATTTCGTCATCAAAGTTCAGCCGCATCCGTTTTTCGAACGCCGCGGCGATGATCTCTACACCGTCGTCCCGGTCACCGTGCCCGAAGCTTCCCTCGGCGCAAAAGTCGAAGTCCCCACGATCGACGGCCGCGCGCAAGTCCGCATCCCGCCCGGCACCAATAGCGGCAAAAAATTGCGCCTGCGCGAAAAGGGCGCTCCTTCCGCGCGCAACGCCGGAAAGCGCGGCGACCAGATCGTTGAAGTCCAGGTAGTAGTCCCGAAACCCGAAGACGAGCGCGTGCGCAATTTGCTCAAAGAACTCGGCAAGCTCGATCCCGAAGACCCGCGGCGCGAAATTTTCGCCCACGCGGTGGTGTGAGGAGACGGCCCATGGCAGCGCGTCCCAGAAAAAAAGCCAAAGCGGGATACATGATCAGCGCGGTGGCCGAACTCTACAAGCTACATCCGCAAACGCTCCGCCTTTACGAACGCGTAGGCCTGCTAAAGCCTTCGCGCTCGCAAGGCAACACGCGCCTCTACACCGATCAGGATCTCGAGCGCCTGGAAATCATCCTGAATCTAACGCGCGAGCTAGGCGTCAACCTGGCCGGTATCGAAATCATCCTCAACATGCGCGACAAAATGAGCGAAATGCAAACCCAGATGGAATCCTTCATCCACTTCGTCCGCAGCGAAATGGCCCGAGGCTTCAACGCCGGCGACGACCGCAAATTCCGCAACGCCATAGTCCGCAGCACCCCCCGCCAAGCCATCCGCATCCACAAATAAAAGTAAGCCGGTCGCGCTGTTGCATTCGCCCCCGCTCCATCTATCCGCGCTCTCGCATTCACGAGCGGCGCAAAACAATACGGAGTGCGGCGGCGCGCCGCCGCTTTTCCGCCGCGAAGCGTGCTTCGCGTGCAGTAAACCCAATCTCCGCACAAACTCAGACGAGTCAAGCGCGCCGTGTCGGCCACGTATCCGGCCGCGTAAACGATGCGGGACGCGACGGAACATTCCACGTAAGATGTCCGCCTAAGTTTCAAGGGATAAAAACGTGCCAAAACTTTCCGGGCGGATGCTGTGGGGAATCGTGGCGGGGTTGATCTGCGCGCAGATGATCCTGACGCTGGTGATGGTTCATCGCGAATCGCTCACGTTTGACGAAGACGACCACATGTTCGCCGGTTACATGATGTGGCACACCAAAGATTATGGGCTGAATCCGGAGCACCCGCCGTTTGTGAAATTGCTGGCGACGGCGCCGCTGCTGGGGCGGGCGCTGTGGGTGCCGAAGCTGCAAGGGCGCGACTTCAAAGCCGAGGCGTATCTGGACGGGCGGGATTGGCTGGCGCGCAACGACGGCGACCGGAACCAATTGGTTTTCGAGATGCGGGTGGCGGCCGGCCTGTTGGCCGTGGCACTTTCGCTGGTGGTTTTTCTGGCGGCGCGCGAATCGTTCGGAGATTGGGCGGGGATTTTCGCGCTGGCTCTCGCCGCGTTCGACCCGAACATACTGGCGCATTCGGCGCTGGTGACGACGGACATCGGCGTCTCGCTGTTTTTTCTGGCGAGCACGTGGTGTTTCTATCGCTACGTGAAACAGCCGACGGCGAAGCGCTTGTTGGTGGCCGGTTTTGTGGCGGGGCTTCTGCTCGGGACGAAACATTCCGGAGTAATGCTGGCGCCGATCCTCGTGCTGTTAATCGCGCGCGAGATCGTTGCGGCAGCGAAAGGAACGCGAGGGCGGGCGGCGCTGCGGCTGGCGGGAGCGTTCTGCGGGATTTTTCTGATTGGCGTGCTGGTCCTGTGGAGCATGTACGGGTTCCGTTACGCGGCGCGGCCGGCGGGTCTGAAGATGAGCACAACGCTGGGGGATTATGTGGCGCCGCTGGGGCCGCACATTTCGTGGCTCATCAATCTTGTGGGCCGGCTGCGCCTGCTGCCGGAGTCTTACCTGATCGGACTGGTGGATGTGGGGCGCATGGCGCTCTTCTATCCGACATTCGTATTCGGGCGAAATATCGCACACGGCGTGTGGTGGTATTTCCCGTCGGTGATCGCGATCAAGACGACGCTCGGGTTGCTGGTGCTGCTGGGCCTCGCGATATATGCGTTGGCGAAGCGGAGGCTGAAATGGGGACGCGAAGTGGATTTTCTTTTGATTCCTGCGCTGTTCTATCTCGCGGTGGCGATGGCGTCCGGGATGAACATTGGGGCGCGGCACTTGTTGCCGTTTTACGCGTATTTGTTTGTGCTGGCCGGCGGCGGAGCCGCGGCGCTCTGGGCATCGAACCGCAAGTGGCTCGCCGTGTGCGGCCTGCTGCTGGCAGCGCACGTGGGTTCGTCGCTCGCGGCATTTCCGAATTCCATGGCCTACGCCAATGAAGCATTCGGCGGCCCGGCGAACGTGCACAAGCTGCTGAGCGATTCGAACGCGGACTGGGCGCAGCAGCTCTTCCAGGTGAAGGCGTGGCAGGAGCGTCACCCGGGAGAAGAATGCTGGTTCGCTTATTTTGCGTATCCCGAGGTGGATACGGAGACCTACGGGATTCATTGTCACCACTTGCCGACCGTGGATACGTTGTGGCAGGGAGGAGCGGACAACGTGCCCGCGGTGATTGACGGCACGGTGTTGCTGAGCGCGGGGGATCTTTCTGGATGCGAATGGCCGGCGGCGTCGCTCAATCCGTACGATGCGTTCCGCAGAGCGATGCCGGAAGAAACAATCGGCGACTCGGTGATGATCTATCGCGGGCGCTTTGATATGACGCAGGCGGCGGCACTGAGCCGCGCGCAGAATGCGATGGAGGCCACGCGCAAAGGCAACGCGGCGGGAGCGATGGCGCTGGCGGACGAGGCCATAGCGATCGATCCATCGTCAATATTGGGGCACGAGGCGCGCGGAGACGCGCTCGCGGCCATGGCGCGAAAGCAAGAGGCGCAGCAGGAGTGGAATACGGCGCTCAAGGAAGCGCGCAAGCTCGAACCGGGCGCGCAGACGATGTTCGTGCCGGATCTCGAAAGCAAGCTAAGCAAGTAGACGCCTCCCGCCGCGGCTTTTTCGAGAAGCTTCGCCCAGAATGCCGACGGATGGAAATTCCAGCGCGAAACCCGAAGAAATGCAGCAGACGCGCGAATATGTGGGCGTGAGGAATGCGCAGCCGACGTTACGATTTTAAGAACTTTTCTTGTCGACCTCACGGGAAACTAGCCCACCACCCGCCACGTTTCCTTCTTCGCTTTCCACAGGGCCAGTCATTTGCACAGCCGCCGAGACCTTGCGCGCAAATCCCACCCCGCATATCCTTCCAACATGGCACGCTCCGATTGTCCCCACTGCGAAGGCAGTGGCTGGAAAGTAGTCGAACGCAACACGCAAGGCGCGCAGCCTCTAGCGGCCGATCGCCCCGGAACCACCGGCACAGGCGAACCGAAAATGGTGTGGGCCGTCCCCTGCGACTGCACCACGGGCGATCGCACCGAACGCGCCTTACAACGCGCCCGCGTCCCCGAACGCTATCGTCACTGTGATTTCGAAAATTACGAAACCGACAACGACATCGAAAACGCCAGCCGCGAACAACTAGCCGCCTGGAATCGCAGCCTCACGCAAGCAAAATTATTAGTCCAGCGTTTCGCGGAAGAGTTCACTCCAGTAGCATCAGCCCGCACCGAACACGGCTTGCTACTGATGGGCCCCTGCGGCGTCGGCAAGACGCATCTCGCAGTGTCCGCCATGAAAGCGATCGTCCTCCGCGGACTAAGCGGCCTTTTCTACGATTATCGCGAGCTGCTAAAAGCCATCCAGGATAGTTACAACGCCGAAAGCCAAGCCACAGAAATGAGCGTCCTGGAGCCGGTGCTCAAAGCCGAAATCCTGGTCCTCGACGACGTCGGCTCCAGCAAACCCTCCCCCTGGGCGCTGGAAACGGTTGGCCACGTCCTAAACACGCGCTACAACGAAAAGCGCGTCACGCTTCTAACCACAAATTTCCTAGACGCAGATTCCGCCAACGCAGGTGCCGGCGCCGGTGCGAGCGCAGCAAACCTCGCCCCGCCTCCCCGCGCAGCAGGCATGCGCTCACCCACCATGGAAGACTCCCTAACCGAACGAGTAGGCAAACGCATCCGCTCCCGCCTCTACGAAATGTGTCGCACGGTTGAAATCTCTGCCCCCGACTACCGCAAAGAAATCCGCCACGCCGGCCGTTCCCACTAGCACAAACGACGCACGTCAACGACGTCGCGCGCGCGCCCGCTGTTCGCCGACGAAACACTTTCGTCCCCTCATCATTCCGTAACATTAATTTGAACCATCACTTTCAATGTTTTCCTACGTTTCCCGCGATGGTTTGTTGACAACCCGCAAACCCCGCGGGTATCATCCTCGTGACAAGAACGTCTAGCGTGGGCGCTCTTTCCCCTTCTTTGCTCCAAACCCCAGTGGGTGGAGTAGCCGAGTTCGAATCTCGGTAGCAGGGCACGAATCCGTACGGAGGCCGCTCCCCAATGTCACCCGAACACGACCCGAACAATCCTTCGTCAGCCGTTGAATCCATCCAGACCGATCCTCCCGAGGAAAATTCGGCTGCCATTTCCGAGCCGTATGGCGCCTCTGGCATCTCTGCAAGCGCCAGCGCTTCTTCCGGCTCTCGCGGGACTGCCACCGCCGTCGCGCGCGCTCAGGAACCAATAATCGAGGAACCGCCCGCCACTCAGGATTCCGCCACGCCGGCCGAGCCAAATGCATCGGCCTCAGCCGCAACCGCCGAACCGCCGGCAACGGCCGCCGCAGCTCCAGAAATCGCCGACACCGCCGAAATCACCGCCGCAATCCAAACCGGCGAGCCAACCGAATCCGCAGAAGCCGCTGAAACCACAGAATCCGCCGAAACAATGGACCAATTGATGGACCAGTTCGCCGTCCCCGAACCGGTCGCCGCCGAAGGCGAAATCTTCGACGGCCGCGTACTCGCCGTCACCGACGCCGGCGTAATCGTGGACGTCGGCGGCAAGTTCGAAGGCCTCGTCCCCGCGCAGGAATTCGTCGATTCCGGCAGCCCCATCGAATTCGGCCCCGGACAAACCATCGAAGTCGAGCGTCTGCACTCCCAAAAAGACGGCTACGTTTTGCTCTCCCACGTCCGCGCGCATCGCCGCCGCGTCTGGGAACGTATCGAAAAATCCTATCGCGAACACGCCACCATCACCGGCAAAGTCACCGAGCGCATCAAAGGCGGCTTGGTTGTGGAGATCGGCGTGCGCTCTTTCCTCCCCGCCTCGCAGATCGAACTGCGCCCGGTCCACGATCTCGACGGTTGGAAAGATAAAGACATCGACGTCCGCGTCCTGAAACTAAATCGCAAACGCGGCAACGTAGTCGTGAGCCGCCGCGCCATCCTCGAAGAAGACCAGAAATCGAAGCGCGACACGCTCATGGCCTCGCTCTCCGAAGGTGCCATCGTCACCGGCAAAGTGAAAAACGTCACCGACTACGGCGTCTTCGTGGATCTAGGTGGCATGGACGGTCTCCTCCACGTCAGCGACCTGGTCTGGGGCCGCGTTCCGCATCCTTCCTCCATCGTCAAAGCCGGCGACGAGCTCCAAGTCCAAATCCTGAAATTCGATAAGGACAAGCAGCGTATCTCGCTGGGCCGCAAACAATTGCTCCCCGATCCGTGGGCCACAGTCCCCGAACGCTTCCCAGTAGGCACTCGCGTACAAGGCAAAATCGTAGGCGTCACCGACTACGGCGCCTTCGTGCAAATCGAACCCGGCGTCGAAGGCCTGGTGCACGTCAGCGAAATGAGCTGGTCCAAACGCACCAAGCATCCATCCAAGATCGTGAAAGAAGGCGATGACGTTGACGTCGTAGTCCTCGAAGTAAAAACCGATCAGCGCCGCATTTCCCTCGGCCTGAAACAAACTCTCCCCGATCCCTGGGACGCCGCCGCCGAAAAATATCCCGTCGGCACGGTCATCACCGGACGCATCCGCAATCTCGCCGATTTCGGCGCCTTCGTCGAAATCGAAGAAGGCATGGAAGGCCTAATCCACATCAGCGACGTCAGTTGGACCGAGCGCATCAAGCATCCCAGCGAAAAATTCAAGAAGGGCGACACGGTAGAAGCGAAAGTCCTGAAAGTAGACTCGCAAAATCGCCGCCTCTCCCTAGGCATCAAGCAATTGAAAGACATCTGGGCCAATTGGTTCACCGAACACAAAATCGGCGACATCATAAAAGGCAAAGTAGCCCGCACCACCGATTTCGGCGCCTTCGTCGAACTAGCCGAAGGCATCGAAGCGCTCTGCCATGTCTCCGAAATCGAAGAGCGCCGTCCGAAAGGCGATCGCGACAAAGAAAAGCCCGCCCGCGGCGCGCGCGTCACCGCCGTCCTCGCCACCGGCACTGAATACGATTTCAAAATCCTGCGCCTGGAGCCCGAACAGCACAAAATCAGCCTGAGCTACCGCGCCGCGCAAAAGCAGGTCGAGCGCCAGGAGATCGAGACTTTCCGGTCCACCGCAGCCCGGCCACAAAAATCCTCGCCGACCGCTACAATCGGCGACGCCATCATGGCCAAGCGGCAGTCGTCCTAGCTCGAAATTCTTCCGGCACACGCGGGGGCGACGTCCGGAAAATGCCTCTCCTCGCGGGAAAGTCATTTACGAAGTGGTAGATTGGTGATATGCAAGGAGATGCGGAGACCCGCCCCAGCCGCACAAGGCCCAGTTCCGACCGAAATCTTAACGAGGAGGCTCTCACCCATGGCAGATGTTGCCGGAGAGCACGAAAATAAAGAACACACGATGACGAAGGCGGAACTCGTCGAAGAGGTCACCCGCGTCACCGAGCTGCCCCGCAAGGAATCCGAAGCGGTCGTCGAAACGATTTTCGAAAGCATCATCGCCGCCCTGCAAGCGGATGACAAAATCGAAATTCGCGGCTTCGGCAGTTTTCGCACCCGCCAGCGCCGCGGGCGCACCGGACGCAATCCCAAAACCGGCGCCAAAGTCGAAGTCCCGCCCAAGAAGATCCCCTACTTCAAGCCCAGCAAGGAACTGAAAGACTACGTCAATAATCCGCGCTCCGCCGCCGCGCCCGCGGCCGGCTCGCCCGATCACGGCGCTCACAGTTGAGCAGGGGCTGAGCCCGATGGATTATTTGTGGACGCCCTGGCGCTACCGCTATATCGCCGATGTCAAGAAGGACGACGAATGCATCTTCTGCGCCGCCCTCGCCGCCAAAGATGACGCCAAAACTCTGATCGTACTCCGCGGCAAAAAGAATTTCATCATCCTCAATCTCTATCCCTACACCTCCGGCCACGTTATGATCGTCCCCTACCTCCACATCTCTGAACTCACCTCGGCCGAGCCGGAAACTCTCGCGGAAATGATGCAGCTGGCCCAGCGCGTCCAAGCCGCGCTCGAAAAACTCTATCGCCCCCACGGCTACAATCTCGGCATGAACCTCGGCCGCGCCGCCGGCGCCGGCGTAACCGGCCACCTCCACCTCCACGTCCTCCCGCGCTGGCCCGGCGACGCCAACTTCATGACCGTAGTAGGCGAAACGCGCATCGAACCAGAAGATCTAGCCACCACTTACGAAAAACTCCGCAAGGCCCTAGGCTCTGATTAACGCGCAACTTGCGATACAATTTCCCTTGCACCCGAACAAAAAAGCGCACGCACCACCGCGCCGCATCTCCGAACCGATTTTGTAGCGGCGGACTTCAGTCCGCCACCGTATTCCGCACCTGGAGCAAAGCGTGAACCTGCAACTCACCGAAGAACAGCAACTCCTGCAGAAAAGCGTCCGCGAATTCGCCGAAGCCGAAGTAAAGCCGCTAGCTAAAGAAAACGACGAAACCGGCAAATTCCCCCGCGCGCTGATCCAAAAAGCCGCCGAACTCGGCCTCACCGGCGTCGCCATCCCCGAAAACGAAGGCGGCTCCGGCATGGACCACATCAGCTACTCCATCGTCATCGAAGAAATCGCCCGCGTCTGTGCCTCCACTGCCGTCATTCTCTCGGTACAAAATTCGCTCTACTGCGATCCCATCCACCGCTTCGGCACCGACGACCAAAAAAAGAAATTCCTGCATCCGTACGCGCGCGGCGAAAAAATCGGCTGCTACGCGTTGACCGAGCCACAAGCCGGCTCCAACGCCGCCGCGCTAGCCACCAAAGCCGTCCGCAAAGGCGATAAATACATCATCAACGGCACCAAAGCCTGGATCACCAACGGCGGCGCCGCCGATGCGGCCATCGTCTACGTGAATACGCAACCGGAAAAAGGCGAGAAGGGCATCACCGCGCTGGTAGTCGAAAAAGGCACGCCGGGTTTCGCCGTCGGCAAGGAAGAAAAAAAGCTAGGCATCCACGCCACCGCCTGCACCGAACTAGCCTTCAGCGATTGCGAAGTTCCCGCCACCAATCGCATCGGCGAAGAAGGCGAAGGTTATAAAGTCGCGCTCTCCACTCTCGATGGCGGCCGCATCGGCATCGGCGCGCAAGCCACCGGCATCGCCCAAGGCGCCTTCGAAGCCGCGCTCAGCTACGCCAAGCAGCGCCAGGCTTTCGGCCATCCCATCGCCGATTTTCAGGCCATTCAATTCATGCTCGCCGATATGTCCACCGAAATTGAAGCCGCCCGCCTGCTAGTCCGCCGCGCCGCCTGGAAACAGGATTCCGGCGCCCGCTTTTCCATGGAAGCGGCCATCGCCAAGCTCTTCGCCAGCGAAATGTCCACTCGCGTAGCCCACAAAGCCATCCAAATCCACGGCGGCTACGGCTACAGCAGCGAATACCCGGTTGAACGCGCCTACCGCGACGCCCGCATCACCGAAATCTACGAAGGCACCAGCGAAATCCAACGCCTCGTAATCGCCGCCTGGGTCTTGAAAAGCTACTAACCTCCCCAGACGGGAAGAACGATCGCTCCCGGCGCGTCACGCATTTCGCAATCCCATTCCACTGTTGGCAGCGTTGATTTTTTCAACAGATGTTGATTTATTCAATGCCGTTTCACAGTGGCGCGGAATGCCGCTGACAACCGTCAGCGAAATCGTCCGTATTCTAAACGGGATGCCTCGGGCCCTCGTTCCACTGGACACTTGGCCCGTGATTTGCGTATAAATGCGCAACCGCCCAGACGGGCCATCCAATCCACAGGAGAGAAAACATGGCAGCCAAGAAAAAACCCACAAAAAAACTCAAAACGAAGAAACTGGCGAAGACTGTAACTCTGCAGAAACTTACCGCTCAATAAGCGCAGCCGCCCGATATCCGGGGCGTTCCGTCGCTCGACCTCTTCACGGTGCCGGCGCTCCGGCCAGGAATAAACGACGCGTCAAACCAAATCCGGGAGGCCGCCGCCGCGGCTTCCCGTTGATTTTTTCAACCCGCGTTGAATTGTTCACCGTCCCGTCGCTCCAGCTCCCACGCAACAGCCGCACTCCCCTGCCTGCATCGTCCGCATTTCGAGCGTTCTATCCTCCCCGTTGATTCGGCTGGACACTTGGCCCGTCCTTTGCATATAAATGCGCAACCGCCCAATCGGGCAATCCCATCCAGAGGAGAGAGACCATGGCTGCCAAGAAGAAAGCAAAGAAACTCAAGTCCAAGAAATTGGCGAAGACCACCACCCTGAAGGAAACGATTAACTTTCGGTAATCGCGCACCCGCTCAGGCGGGTAATTTTGGCCCAGAGGAGAGCAACCGTGGCGTCCAAAAAGAAGGCGAAGAAACTCAAGTCCAAGAAGTTGGGCAAAACCACCACTTTAAAGACAATTATCAATTTTCAGTAGGCGCAGCAACCGGGCAATTCCACGAGCCTGCCGCTCGTCCCGCTGGATGAGCGGCGGCCTCGCTCTCACTTCCATCGCGATGAACACCGCGTCCATCCTCCGCCTCTCCCGCGATGCCCAGCGGCGCATTTCCCGATCCTGCCCCTATAAACTTCGCGTCTTCCGCTCGGGAATTCATCGCCTCGGCGTGCGCGCGGCGCAGGACATTCCCGCCGGCCGCCAGGTCATCGAATATGTCGGTGAAAAAATCGGCCGCGCGGAAACACGCCGGCGATTCCTCCATGGTTCGCCCGGAAGAAGCCGCAAACAGAATTACCTCGCTCGACTCGACCTCTACTGGACGATTGACGGTTCCGTTCTCGGTTCCGGCGCCGAACTCATCAATCACACCTGCGATCCCAATCTTCGCTTCAGAAAATTCCGCGGCCGCCTCTGGCTCTTCAGCCTGCGCAGAATCCATCCCGGCGAAGAATTAGGCTACGACTACCAATTCGCAAAAAACGGCAAGCGCGTAATCTGCCGCTGCGGCTCAAAAAAATGCCGCGGCACCATCAATTGCGTCTGACCAAACGCTCCGCGCATCAACGAAATCCGCGACGTTCTCCGCTCACCACAACGGCGCCACCGCCGCTTCCGCAAACACGGGCGCAGGCCCGCCCTTATTCGAAAGGTGCATCGAAGCCAAATAAGGCTTCGCCTGCGGATCGTACGTCACCGTAATGCTCCCGCCTCTGCCGGGCGAGCCGTCAAACCCATTCCGTCCGTCCGAACCAGCCATCCCGCTGTTCCCGCTCGGCGATCCACTCCCACCCGATCCACCAGCGCCTCCGCGCCCGCCTTTTCCTCCCGATCCGCCCGGGCCCCCATCCGCATGCACATTAAGCGCACCGCCCTGCGGATCCACCAGGTACAGCCTCCGTTTTCCCGCCGCAGACACGCTCACCTGCAGCAATACCGGCGGCCCGGGCCGCACCGTCACCGCAACTTGCACCGCCGGCGCGTTTCCGCCGTTGCCGCCATCTCCGCCGGGCGAGCCATCAGTCCCGTTCCCGCCATCTCCACCCGCCGACGGATTATTCGGATCGGAGGAACCCATGCTCCCCGACGAGCCGGCCATCCCGTCCGATCCGTTAAACCCGTCCGTACCCGGCGCCCCGGAAAAATTCGCAACGAAGTTGTAATCGTACGTGATCGGAATATCCACATCCGCGTGCAGGTCCGGATGGCTCGGCACCGTAATCGTCACATGCGCCGTCTTCCCATCACTCACTCGCGGATCATGCGGCAGCGTCAACACTCCCTTCTTGTCAACCTTCACAAGCGTGGGTGTAACCGTCAGATCGCTCCACAGCACTTTGCCTTTGCCCGCCCCTTCCGTCACCAGCACCTTGCCGTCCGGCTGCGTGAATTGCGCCACGAGCGGCGTTTTCTCTCCCGGAGCCATCGCCGGACCTTTCGGCAAGCTCGCCTGCATGGACGACACCAGCGTCTTAGCCAGGTAAACGCGCATCCCCAGCTTCACCTTCACTGCCGTACATCCGCCCAAAACAAGCAACGAGGCCAGCGCCACGCCCGTCGCCCATGTTGCTCTCGCCGGTCGGCACGATTCACACGTCGTCATCGCAAGTCCTCCCTACGTTCCCGGACCATTTTGGGAAAACGGGATGGGCTCAACGACGGCCATGCCTCCGCACTTACGACGCAGCAAACCGCAGCCCAGTTTCACATCAAGCTAAGTCTTTGCCTTAGCCATACATATCGCCACGCTCGTTTTTACCCTTGCCTGACGGTAACTAATGTGTTATCATAGGATGGCATTCATATTGCGCCGAAGAAAGGAAAGGACATGGCGAACCACGGACGAGCCAGCGTAGCACGCAACCGCCAACCAGCTCGCCTGCGCGCTCGCGCAACGAGTTCTAATCGCAACAGCACCTCATTCATAATCGCGTACAACTCGCTGATAATAAACGCGAAACCAAATTCTAATCGCAACAGCAATGCCCCTAAGCCGTGCCCGCCGATGCCACATTGTTACAACCACTCCGCCAACGCTTCTAGCCACTCGTTTATCCTGAGCGCTTTTTGCGAAGGGCCACTAACCAGTAGCCACCGCCTTTTCACGGTCCGCGCACCGCACTCCACCAATCAACACTCACCACTCACCAATCACGCGCTCCTCCCGCCGACGCCACATCGTTACAACCACCCCGCCAACGCTTCTAGCCACTCATCACTCGTCACTAGCCACTGCCTTTACACGGCCCGCGCATCGCAGTTCACCAATCACACGAATCATCAGCCGTTCAAGCCCATGTCACAATGTTACATCCCCGCAAATCGCCCCAAAATCAATCGCCAACCTCGGCGATTAGAAATCGCTATAACTCTCAGAAAACAAACGACCGAGACTCCAATCAATCGCCAACTTTTAGCTACTTACATTTTGCGACGTTCGCGCCGCGATTCCTCACGCTCAACTTCCGCTCGGTGTAACATCGTACCGATGCTAGAACTCGATTCCGCCCTCGATTACTTCCCTGAATTCGACTCCGATTTCTTTGCTGCGCTTCCCGCCCGCCCCGGTATCTTCCTTCTCGAGATGCACGAAGCCGGAGCCCAGCCCTACCTCGCTCGCACCGCCGATATCCGGCGCGCAGCCGAGCGCCTCTTGAGCCGCCCGGAAACCCTATCGAAAGCTTTGAACCTCCGCGAAGTCACCCGGCGCATCCGCTACCGCATCACCGGCTCGAAATTCGAACAATCGCTCGCCTACTATGAAAACGCCCGCTTCTATTTCCCCCGCCGCTATCGCGACCTGATGCGCCTCCGTCCTCCCGCGATGCTCAAAGTGAATTTGCGCAATCCTTACCCGCGCTGCTACGTCACCCGCCGCATTCGCGGCGACGAAGGCTTCTATTTCGGGCCATTCGCCTCACGCCGCCTCGCCGAAGATTTCAGCGAAGGCTTTCTCGACCTCTTCAAGACGCGCCGCTGCCAGATCAAAATCCGCCGCGATCCCGATTATCCCGGCTGCATGTATTCGGAAATGAAGATGTGCCTCGCGCCGTGCTTCGCCGGCTGCACCAAAGAAGAATACGACGTGGAAGTCGGCCGCGTTCTCGAAACGCTCGAAACCTCCGGCGCCTCGCTCACCGAAGATCTCGCGCGCGAACGCGAAGCGGCCAGCAGCGCTCTCGATTTCGAACGCGCCGCCGCGCTGCACAAGCGCCTCGATAAAGTCTCCGCCGCGCTGCGCGCTATGCCGGATATCGCGCGGCGAATCGAAGAACTGGACGTAGTAATTCTGCAACGCGCCGCCGAACATCAAACCATCGCCGTGTTTCCGGTGCGCAGCGGCCTCCTCGATGAGCCTCTTTTCCTCCGCTTCGCCGAAATTTCCAGCGAACCGCGCTCGGTCGAAGCGATCTTGAAAGAGAAGCTGGAATCAGATCTCGCGATCGACGATGAAGATGCCGCGAAATCGGAAGCTCCAGCTCGCGCGGAAACAGACGAGCAGCAATCCTCCGTGCCGCCCCTCGCTGCGACAGCCGAATCCGTGCCCCCAAGATCGGCAAAAGACTGGCGCGCGCGTTACGGTCTCCGCTCCGCGCCTCCCGAATTGCCGGAACATTTATCGTTGCTCGCGCGCTGGTTTTATTCCAAACCGCGCGAAGGCGAAATTCTCTTTCGCGATAAAGTCTGGCCCTATCGCCGCATGTTGCGCGCCTGTAGCCGCCTGCTAGCCGGCCCGCAACCCACAAAAGTCCCGCCGCATCCTTCCAGTGAACCGCCGCCGCAATCGCAATGAGCCGCGCAACCGTTGCATCGTACAATTGGTATGATGGCCCTCGCCGACGCTCCAATTCCGCCGCTCCCTCCTGCGGACAATACTTCCCGCTTTCGCGAGACGTTCCGCTCGCTCCGCCATCGCAATTTCCAGCTGTTCTTCAGCGGCCAGATGATCTCGTTGATCGGCACCTGGATGCAGACCATCGCCGAAGCCTGGCTGGTCTACCGCCTCACTGGCTCCTCGCTACTCCTCGGCACCGTCGGCTTCGTCGGACGCATTCCCATCTTTCTCTTCGCACCTCTCGGCGGTCTCGCCGCCGATCGTTGGAATCGCCACAAAGTCGTCATCGGCACGCAGGTAGCCTCGATGATCCTGGCCTTCGCGCTCGCGGTGCTGACGCTACTGCACATCATTCGCGTCTGGGAAATCATGGCCCTCGCCGCGCTGCTGGGCGTCGTGAACGCCTTCGACGTGCCCGCCCGCCAATCGCTCCTGATCGAAATGGTCGTGCGCGATGATTTGATGAACGCCATCGCGCTCAACTCCTCGATGTTCAACGGCGCGCGCATCATCGGCCCGGCCATCGCCGGAATTCTGGTAGCCCGCATCGGCGAAGGCTGGTGCTTTTTTGCCAACGCGGTCAGCTACATCGCGGTCATCATTGGCCTGTTAATGATGAAGTTCACCTCGCTGCGCACCTCGTCCAAAGACACTTCTCCGTACGAACATATCGTCGAAGGTTTCCGTTACGTTCGCCGCACCAAACCGATCCTCGCTCTGGTGCTTCTGATCGGAGTCGTCAGCTTAGTGGCGGTGCCGTATTCCGTGCTGATGCCCATCTTCGCCGACCAGATTCTGCACCGCGGCGCGCACGGCCTGGGAATCCTCATGGGCTCGGCAGGAGTCGGAGCGCTACTCGGCGCGCTCACTCTTGCCATTCGCCGTGGCGTCCACGGACTAGGCCGCGTCGTCGGGGCCGCGGCGGCAGCGTTCGGAGTCTCCTTGGTTCTTTTCGCATTTTCGAAGTCCTTCTGGCTGTCCGTCGCGCTCCTGGTACCGGTCGGATACGCGGTGATGCTCCAAATGTCCAGCTCCAACACGCTAATCCAGGCGATGGTGCCGGACGAACTGCGCGGCCGCGCCATGGCCATGTACACCATGATGTTCATGGGCATGGCGCCGCTCGGTTCGCTCTTTGCCGGCGCTTTGGCCGAAAAAATCGGCGCGCCCTGGACGGTAGCGATCGGCGGCGTGGCCGCATTCGCCGCGGCGCTCGTCTTCATCCGGTATCTGCCGAGTATAAGATTCGAAGGTCGCCAATTGATCAGGGCGCAAGGACTATCTCCAGTCGAACCTCCGGAAGAAATCCGTGCCCGTTGACCTGGCGCGCAACCGCGCAAAACCATCGCAGGATAGAGGTTCTGATATACTGCGCGGAATGCAATTTTCTTCCAGCCAAGAGAGGTGCAATGTCATCCGCCGCGCCGCTGAATGACGAGCGCAAGTCCGGGTCCGGCACGGCGGAAGGCACTCTGCGTTATGCGGCGCGATTTCAAGGCCGCGCCGCCGCCGGCCACTTCCGCGAAATTCGCGGCGGCCTCGTCCTTTCTTCAATTGGAATTGGAACTTACCTGGGTGAACCCGATGAAGCCACGGACGGCGCCTACACCGACGCAGTCGTCACTGCGATCGAAGGCGGAATCAACGTGGTGGACTCCGCGATCAATTACCGTTTCCAACGCAGCGAACGCGCCGTAGGCGCCGCTCTGCGTGAGCTCTTCCACAAAGGTTTCGGCCGCGACGAAGTAATGGTCTGCACCAAGGCGGGATTTCTCACGCCAGACGGCGAAATGCCCGCAGACCCGAATACATATTTTTCGCAGGAATTCCTGGAGCGCGGCGTCTTTCGCGTGGAAGACATCGCCGCAGGATGCCACTGCATGGCGCCGGGCTATCTGGCGGATCAACTCGACCGCAGCCGCCGTAATTTGGGCCTCGAAACAATTGATGTCTTCTATCTGCACAATCCCGAAACGCAGTTAAGCGAAGTTCCGCCGGACGAATTTCGCCGCCGCATCCGCGAGGCGTTCCTGTTTCTGGAAGCGGCGGTCGCGTCGAAACAAATTCGCGCGTATGGCATGGCGACGTGGAATTCGTTTCGCGAGGACCCCAAGGCGGCTGGCTTCCTGTCACTCGCAGACATGGTGAAGATTGCGAAGGACGTCGCCGGCGACGACCATCACTTTCGTTTCGTGCAATTGCCGTTCAATCTGGCGATGCCGGAGGCGCTGACGCGGCCAAATCAGGTAGTCGAAGGGCGTTCCGTGCCGATGGTGCAGGCCGCACGTGCCGCGGGGATTGCGTTGGTAACGAGCGCGGCGCTCTTGCAGGGGCAACTCATTAAAAATTTGCCGGCATTCGTCAGCAGCGCTCTGGGCCTGAAAGACAACGCCTCGCTGGCTTTGCAGTTTGCGCGCTCGGTTCCGGGCCTGACGACCGCGCTCGTCGGCATGAGTCAGGTGCCACATGTGAAGGCCAATTTACAGCTGATTGGCGTAGAACCCGCGTCGCGCGAGCAATTCATGAAGCTCTTCGAGCAAAGAAGTTAGGCCTGCGAGGGCAGCGCGGCGCCCGGATGGCGCTCGTCGAACCACACGTCAATCTCCGCAGCGACCTTGTCGAGTTGGCCAGTGAAAAAATGGTCCGCGCCATTGACGATCACCAGCCGCTTGGGCTCGGGTAAAGTTTCAAAAAATGCTTCGATATTGGCACGCGAGCCGTACTGGTCGTAGCCGCCCTGAAGAATGAGCTTCGGCTTCGCGCATTCCTGCAAATAACTCAGGTTCGAATCGTCCACAGGTAAGCCAAGGCCGACCAGTTCCACGACGCGTTCATCCGCGCAGCCCACGCGCAAGCCCACCACCGAGCCGAAGCTGAACCCGGCCAGCAGAATCGGAGTCGCAGGAAACGCTTCTGCCAAATAATCAAGCGCCACGCGCACGTCGTCTCGCTCGCCGATCCCGCGATCGTGTGCGCCCTCACTTGCTCCCGCTCCGCGAAAGTTGAAACGCGTTACCGGCAGCCCGCGGTTGTGCAGCGCCTTCGCCGTTTGGTACACGACTTTATTGTGCATGGTGCCGCCGAAGAGCGGATGCGGGTGGCAAACCAGCGCAGTCATCGGCGGATTCGGATTCGGCACGGTCCAAAGCAGCGCCTCGAGCTTGCCGGCAGGACCGTTCAGAAAAAAATTGCGATGAAATGTGTCAGCCATGGAATCAGCGCGAATGAATGAGTGTAGCGAAGAGCCGGAAGCGGCGCAAAGGCACGGGCCGAATTCAGGTTTTGGCGGGCGAGTCCCAGCGAACGGCGACGCTGGTGAGCATGGCGCTCACGCCCGATTCCAGATCGGCGTGGGGCGCGGGTCCCCGCGGACTTTCGGCAGGTTCGACGCGAAGGATGCGGGCCGCAATCTCGCCGGCGTGTTCCCATTCGCCCCACGGGATTTTTGCGAGCACTGCGTCACCAGCAGAATAGATGTGCGCGGTTTCGAAGCGAGCGCCCGTACGCGAGAGGTTCTGGGTCATGGATTCTTCCGGCCAGGGCGAACCCGGCGCGCGGACAAAAATAGGAAGCGCGAAGGACATCCTGGAGGAAGCGCGGCGTTCATTTTCCGGAGGCCGCGGCGGTCTGCGCGGAGGCAATTCCAGGTGCAGGGCGACCTCGTAGCCGCCGCGAGCGGCGGGTTTCACGCGCACCACGTGCGCCGGCGTTTCCGGGGGGACGCTCGAGGCGGAATTCGCGTCAAAAGGAAACGCGATCCACAGGCGCGAGCCCAGCGCGCAGGGTTCGTTGCGCTTCACGCGCACGCCATCGCGCGCTACATCCAGGGTGCGCGCCGCTTCCAAGCGCATGCCGAGGGTCCCGCGCCAGCGCAGGCGCGCGGGCAAGCTGAGCTGTGCGCGCGGATGCTTACGCAGTTCGGTGGGCTTGGTGACCGAAACCATGGGTCGCTATCGTAGCCGCAGCGGCGAAGCAGGTCAAACTTTGGCGAACGATTCCCGCCGCTCGCATTTTCGTTTCGGCCCCCGCGCCTCGCCACTTAGAATTGCACGCCAGCGTCGCCGTAAAACTCGTTGCGTGCGGCATCCCAGCGGTGATAGTTTGACGAAATCGGAAGCTTTCCTGGGAGGTCCGATGGATAAGGCGGTCGAGCGCCGGGCTGCGCGGCGTTTTTCTATGATGCTGCCCCTGAAGGTGCGATTTTCGGCCGAGGATCGCGTGCTGGAGCAGCAGGGAGAAACGCGCGACGTCAGCTTCCGGGGACTTTACTTTACGATCGAGGCGCGTGTGGAAGCCGGCGCGCCGATCGAATTTGTACTCACCTTGCCGCAGCAGATCACGCTCGCCGGCGACGTGCACATCCGCTGTTACGCGCACGTACTGCGCGTTGAGCCGCACAACGGCCATCGCGGCGTCGCTGCGCGCATCGACCGCTACGAATTTCTTCCCGCCACTGCCTGACGCTCACCGCAAAACAGAGTAGAATCGTTTTTTGCCTCACACGAGGGACACATGTATCACTACGATCCGATCACGGCGCTGGATGAATTGCGGGACGACGCAGTCCTGCCGCATCCGGTCCATTTGCGGGACATGATATTGCGGACCAAGCTGGACCCCACGACGGCGCTGGATCTAAACCGCGAATTTCAAGATTATCTGGCGCGCTTCGGCGAAGTGCAGAAAATTGCGCGCACGATTTTGGACCAGCTAGCTGTCGGTACCCGCAAGGCGACAGCCTCCAGCTAAGCCTGCGTTTCGCGTGACGCGAGCTGCGGTCCTGGTTCAGCCGCGGTCTCGCCACGAGACTCGCAAATACCTCGAGAACCGGGAGCACGAATTCTCGCATGGCTAGGCATACCTTACTGATTGACGCGGACGACACGCTCTGGGAAAACAACATCTTCTTCGAGAAGTCCATCGAGCACTTTATTACGCAGCTCGAGCATCTCGGTTACACCCGCGACTACATCCGCCACATCCTGAACGAGACTGAAAAGCGCAACATCCGCCAGCACGGCTATGGTGTCCGTAGTTTTCGCCGGTCGCTGGAAGAAACGTACATGAAATTGGCGGGAAATGCGGCACGGCGCGAACTGGTGCAGGAAATTGCCCGGATCGCCGCGGAACTGGAAGCCACGCCGCCGCACATTCTGGACGGCGTGCCCGAAACTCTGGCGTATCTAGCGAAACATCACCGGCTGATTTTGCTGACGAAGGGCGAGCCAGCGGAGCAAGCCGCGAAAGTCGAACGGTCCGGGTTGCAGCCCCATTTCGATGCGATTGAAATCGTGCTGGAAAAAGACGCCAGCGTGTATGAGCGCATGGTCGATCAGTTCAAGATCGTCAAGACGCACGGCTGGATGGTGGGCAATAGCCCGCGTAGCGACATCAATCCAGCGCTGCAGATGGGTTTGAACGCGGTGTTCATCCCGCATTCGAATACCTGGCATTTGGAACACGCGGAGCTGGAAAGCGGCACAGGAAAACTGCTCATACTGAACAGCTTTCGCGACTTGCGCGAACACTTCTAAATTGCAGGCCTCCGGGAGGTTGCAGTGACTGCATCACAAGGAAGCACGACGAACGCGAAACCGCGAGTTGCGGTGATGGGCGCAGGCGCAGTGGGCTCCTACTTCGGCGGAATGCTCGCGCGCGCCGGAGTTCCGGTGGTGTTGATTGGAAGACCGGCGCACGTGGAAGCAATTCGCCGGGACAAGCTGTTGATGGACACACTTACATTTCAGGAGCGCGTGGCGGTGGAGGCATCGTCCGATCCCGCCGCCGTCGCGGGGGCGGACGTTGTCCTCTTCTGCGTGAAGGGGCAGGACAACGAAGCAAGTTCGCGGGCCATTGCGCCGCATCTGGCGCCCGGCGCGATCGTTGTAAGTCTGCAAAACGGGGTGGAGAATGTGGAAACGATCCGGGCGGCATCGGGCATTGATGCGTTGCCGGCGGTGGTGTATATCGCGGCGGAGTTGCCCACGCCGGGGCATGTAAAGCACTTGGGCCGCGGCGAATTGGCGGTCGGAGAATTAACGGGTGGCGCCGCTTCGTCGCCGGGAGCTTCGCACGCTGCACGCGCGCAAAAAATAGCGGCGCTGTTTGCCTCGGCGGCCGTCCCTTGCCGCATTTCGGACTACATCGAGGCGGATATCTGGGCGAAGTTCATCATGAATTGCGCGGGAAACGCGGTAACCGCGATCGCGCAAAGTTCTTATGCCGAGGCGGTGCGCAATCCCGCGTCGCGCGAATTGATGCGGCGATTGATCGAAGAAACCGTAGAGGTGGGCCGCGCGGCGGGCATTCGACTGCCCGACGTCGAAAAATTTATAGAAGATGGGATCAAAGCGCTGGGAAGTTTTGGCAACGCGTCGTCCTCGACGGCGCACGATGTGGCGCGCGGCAAGAAAACCGAGATCGACTCGCTGAATGGATACGTGGTGCGGCGCGGCGAGGAGCTTGGCGTCGCGACGCCTTGCAGCTTTTCGGTGTACGCGATGGTGAAGCTGCTCGAAGAGAGCGGTGCGCGGAGCGAGCAGCAGGCGAAACAAGCTGGTTCATCGCGGTAATAATTCGCGCTGTTAGTCTTGCCGGAAGTGAAACGGAATGTGCACGATCGCTTCGAGGTCCACGGGCTGGCCGTCGCGCAAGGCAGGATGAAATTCCCAGCGCGATAAAGCTTCCATTGCGTAACGATCGAGCTGCGGATCTATGCTGTGCACCACCTGGATGCTGTCCACCGAGCCATTCTTGCGAATGATGGCGTAGAGCACCACTTCGCCATCCACTCTTTCCTTGATTAAATCCGGCGGATACTTGGGGTCCACTTTGCGGACCAGTTCCAATCCAGTCAGCTCGCCTGTGGGCTTGACGTAGGGAGGATTGCCTTCCTCCATCTGCGCGAAATTTATGATCCAGTTCGTGCCGTTGGCGCTGGTGAGATTGGGCATGTCAATGTGCAGTGAGTAGACCTTCGGGCCGGAGAGAAGCCGTTCGGGCGGCATGCCTGGATCGATCGAGCCGATCACGCGCGGACCGCTGTGCGCGGCGGACATCGCGCCGGCCGGATCCATTGGCTTCAGATTCAGGTGCGTGGGTCGTCCCGCGGGAGCTAATCCGCCGCTTCCGGAATGTCCGTTTCCTCCGCTGATGCTCACTGCGCCCGGAAACGAGCCGGCGCTGGCGCCTCCGGCTGCGCTGGCGCCTCGCCCGCCGCGGCTCGAGGCATCGCCGCCTGCTCCGCCGTTTCCCGCTGAGCCGTTTTCAGCACCGCCAGGGACACCCGGTTGTTTGCCATCAGGCGAAATCGCAACGCGCGCGGCGAGATTTCCTTGCGGCACGTTCACTTCCGGCGCTGGAGGCGCGGGCGACGCTGAAATCGCGATGAGGCGGTGGAGGTTCGCGTCGCCTTCGGAGGCATTGGCGACTTCCGGAGCGGCGCCGGTATCTGCTTGCGCGGCGTGCTTTGCCGCGACCGCCTTCGACATAGGCTCGACGGGCATTCGCGGCTGTGCGTTCATCACGGGAGAAGCCGCGATATCGAGCGGCCCGGCATTTTTTTCTTGATTCACCTCGGGAGCGGTGAGTTCAGCCGTGGCACGATGGCGCATTTCCGGAGCGGCCGCTGCGGAACCTAGATGAAGCTGCGGTTTGGGAATCGCAGGAGTCGCGGCCCATTCGGCAATGTTCGGCAACGGATTATCAATTTTTGGCGGAGTCGCCGGCGCATCCGGTTGAATCAGGGTTTGGCGCGGGTGCGTCACTCGAATCGGTTCCGACAAAATTGTTTGCCGAGGATGGAAGGCGTCCGCGCCTTTGCGGGGCAATGGTTTAGCAGGGTCGCCCCTGGGACTCGGTTTAATTTCGCGGCCGGGCAGGGAAATGGGCGGCAAATCCTGCGTGGGATTGGTCCAGGTGAGTTCGATACGCACGGGCGCCAGATTCGGCGGATTGCTGGCAAGGAAATGCCAGATCGGCAACAGGAGGATGGCGATCGCTGCTACGTGCCACAACGCCGCGGCGGTGAAGGCGCGACCCGGAAAGCGGTTTTGAATCCATTCAACGCGCAGATCGGAATCGGCAGGCAGCTCGGCGTCCTGCGGAGCGCGCTCGCCGCTGAAATAGGAGCGCAGGCTCGAGCGAAATTCCTGCCACGGGGAGCCCCAATCCACGCCCAGGTCGAGCCGGGGCAGCTTGGAGTGCGAAGGCAACTCCACGAGAGTTCCCTGGACGGGTTCGAGCGCGCGTTTTGCCGCGGAGTGCATGGGTTTGGCCATTATACCTGAGCGGGTTGGATGCGCCGACGCTAGGCTGCGGCTGCCAACCTGTAAAAAGAAAGCAGGGTATCACCTTGTTCGATTTCCCGGGTGCATTCCAGACGATCTAAACGTTGCGGCAACTCCATTTTGCTGAAGTGCTCAACGATTACGATGCCACGGGGCGCGATCAGATGCGATGCGTCCAGGAATTCCAGGACGTCGGAGTACTCGTCGGCCTTTTCGTACGGCGGATCGAGGAAGATGAAATCGGCCAGCAGGCGGCGTGACGCGAGTTTTTCCAGGCCGCGTACGGCGTCTGCTTCGATAACTTCGGCGCCGGTCTGAATTTCGAGCGACGCGAGATTATCGCGGATGAGCTTCGCGGCTTTGGCATACGACTCGACGAAAAACACGTCGCGCGCGCCGCGGCTGATGGCTTCGATTCCTACAGCGCCCGTGCCGGCGAATAGGTCGACGAAGTAGGAGTCCGCGATCGAGGGTCCGAGGACATTGAAGAGCGTTTCGCGGAGCCGGTCGCTGGTGGGACGCACGCGCATCATTCCGGGACCTTTCAACAGCCGGCTGCGAAATTTTCCTGCGATCACGCGCATCGTCTAGCCCACCGACGCCAGTTGATATCGCTTGCGCCAAGCGGGGCTGAGCGATTCCAGGCGCGCGATGATTTGGGCGGCACGCTCGGGATTTTCCGCGAGGGCGAAAGCTTCGCGGCGAGCGAGTTCCAGGATTTCGTGATCGCGCAGCGGCTGGGCCACCGAAAAGGCGGCGTCGCCGTGCTGGCGCGTGCCGAAAAATTCACCGGGTCCGCGCTGCTTCAGGTCTTGCTCCGCGATTTCAAATCCGTTGGACGTGGCCACCATGGTTTCGATTCTGGCGCGCGCCTCGCCGGTAATATTTTTACGCGCTACCAGGATACAACGTGATTTTTCCGCGCCGCGTCCGATGCGGCCGCGCAGTTGGTGCAGTTGCGCGAGGCCGAAGCGATCGGCGTGCTCGACCACCATGATCGTGGCGTTCGGGACGTCTACTCCGACCTCAATGACCGTGGTGGCGACCAGGATTTGGATTTCATTGCGGCGAAATTGCTCCATCACGGAATCTTTTTCGTCGTTCTTCAGGCGGCCGTGCAGCAAGCCCACGCGAATGCCCGGAAATACGTGGGCGGCGAGGCGTTCAAATTCCGCGGTGGCGGCTTTCAGTTCCTGCTTCGATTCTTCGATGACGGGATATACCACATAAGCCTGTCTGCCCTTCGCAATTTCGCGGCGCAGGAATTCCCACACGCCGTTCAGTTGCGTGTCTTCGGTCCAGCGCGTTTCGATGGGCGTGCGGCCGGGCGGCATTTCGTCAATGACGGAAATTTCCAGGTCGCCGTACAGAGTGAGCGCTAGGGTGCGCGGGATCGGCGTTGCGGTCATTACCAGGACGTGCGGAGACGCGCCTTTTTCGATCAGGCGCTTGCGCTGCAAGACGCCGAAGCGGTGCTGCTCGTCTACGATTACCAGACCGAGTTTCTTAAAGGCTACCGGATTTTCGATCAACGCGTGCGTGCCGATGATCATTTGCGCTTCGGCGCTGCCGACGCGCGCGAGAGCTTCGTCTTTTGCCGAGCGGGTGCGTCCGCTGACGATCAATTCGACGCCGTAGCCGGCGGGCTCGAAGATGCGGCGCGCGGAAAGATAGTGTTGCGCGGCGAGAATTTCGGTGGGAGCCATCAGCGCGACTTGATAGCCATTTTCGATGACGATCGTGGCGGCTTCGAGCGCGACGATGGTCTTGCCGCTGCCGACGTCGCCTTCGAGCAAGCGATTCATAGGATACGGGCGTTCGAGATCGGCGGCGATTTCGGCGAGCACGCGTTTTTGCGCGGCGGTGGGCTTGAATGGCAGGATGCGTTTGAGCGCCGCGCGGACTTTTTCTTCGCGGACGCGCATGGCGATGCCGCGGCGGGTGTGATCGTTCAAGCGGCGCAGCGCGAGAGCGAGTTGATAGTAGAAAAATTCCTCGAAGATCAGACGGATTTGCGCCGGGCTGCGGTAATTGTTCAGAAGTTCGATCTTTTCATTTTGCGGCGGAAAGTGCGCGAAGACCAAGGCATCGCGGCGCGAGGGAAAGCGATAGCGTTCCAAGATTTCCGGCGGCAGCGGGTCGGGAATATTTCCTTCGAAATCTTCAAGAATTGCGTAGATGATTCGCCGCAGCATCCGCGAGCTGATGCCGCCGAGCGCTTCGTAAATCGGAACGATGCGGCCGACTTCGGTGGAGTCGGCGGCAGCGCCTTCGGTGGCGCCAACCAACTCTATTTGCGGATTGACCATCTCGAGGCGACCGGGGCTATAGAGATCACGGTCAACTTTTCCATGCAGCACGAGTTTTTGGCCGTCCGCGAGGCGTCCTTCGAGATAGCCGCCATGAAAAAAACGAACGTAGACTTTGCCCGAGGCATCGCGAACCGTGACGTGGAAAATCGAGCGGCGGCCGCGCGCGAAACGCACGGTGGTGCCTCCTCCGCCGGTTACTTCCGCGAAAATCGTTTGGACTTGCCCGGGAATGATTTCGGCGATGGGCGTGAAGCGAAGGCGGTCTTCGTAGCGGAAGGGAAGGTAGCCGAGCAGATCGGCGACGGTGAGAATGCCGCGCTCTGCGAGCGTGGCGGCGCGCTGCGGACCGACTCCGCGCAGATATTTGACCGGATTGGAAAGAGCGATGGGCATTCGAGCGAGACGCGGGAGCGCAGACCTATTACATCACTTTTATACCATCTGTTCGCACGGCGGAAGTGCGTTTGCGTGCTGTTCGGCGGTGGCCTAAAATCGATCTGTAGCAATTTTAACGGTAATGCTGCCCGCTGCGTCCCGAAAGGCGGGACACAGCGGCCGCTACATAAACCGATCTCGACGCTCGAGATCGAGTGCGCGGAGTTTGGAAGAACCACTGCCCGCTGCATTCCGCGCAAAATGCCGAACACCGCGGCCGCTGCAAAACCCAACTGCAACAGGCAATCGTTTAGGAAGTCATGGCTCCCAACTTTCTTGGCACTCCACTTCGGCGTTGGATTGAATACCTCGTCGCGATCCTTCTAGGAAATGCGATCTACTATTTTTCTCTCTTACCACACCTGCCGCCGGTGCTGCGGCACCAAGGATTTCTCCTGGACTGGGGCAGCCTGGTTGATTTTATTGTCTGCCTCGGAGTTTACGGACTCATTCGCGTGGGCGCGAAGATGCGGCTCTCCCGAAGTGGCTAACACCTTGCAATCCATCCATTTGCCGAGTTGCAGGCCGCCGCGAGATTACGAGAGGTGTATTCGCGGCAGGTCTAAGTGCTGCCTTTGCAGCGTTGCGAGGCGTGCACGCATCTCAGCAAGAGGTGTGCAGTGGCGCAGTTGTCCGATAGTGGGAAAGTGACGTCCGCGGGTGCTCACCAACGGCCACAAGGCCCGTCTATGTTTAGGGAACCCGCAGAAAGGCTTGATGCCGGGAAAAACCTAATTCACGACCCGAGTTCCGGTGCACTGAACTCAGGCGTTTCCAGGCCAACGACGAATACCATGGGGATGAGCGTCGCACTCGAGGGAGAGGCGCGCCAGGCAGCGGCGGCGAAGCTTGCGGAAGAGCAGGCGCTCGTCCGTAAGGCGCAGGCGGGCGACCGTTTGGCGTTTGAGGAATTGGTGCGCAGGTTCGACCGTGAGGTATTGCGGCTGGCGTTGAATCTGGTGCATCGTCCCGAAGATGCGCGGGACATTTACCAGGAAAGTTTTCTGCGCGTTTATAAAAACCTGCACCGCTTCCGGTTTGAGTGCAGTTTTTATACCTGGCTTTACCGCATCGTGACGAACGTGGCGCTCGATCATCTGCGGCGCAGAACGAGCCGGCGCGAAGATCAAGCGCCCGTGCCAGAAGATGCCGAAGGCGGAACGCGAGATTTCTTCGATCGCCAGCCGGAACAGCGAGCCGCGGCGAATCCGGAAAGAAATCTGCTGGGGCAAGAATTGGGCCAGCACATCGCGAGTGCGCTGAACCGGCTTTCTCCGCGTGAGCGCATGGTCTTCGAGATGAAGCATTATCAGGGATTGAAATTGCGTGCTATCGGAGACATGCTAGGCACGTCTGAAGAGACAGTAAAGAATTCGCTATTCCGGGCGACGCGCAAATTGCGCGCGAGCCTGGAAGGCATGCGTTAAGCAAAATTGCCGAGGACGGAGAGAATGCAGGAAGAGGGAATCGGGGGACTGAAGACACCGGCGTGCGAGGATTACGAGCCGTTACTCATTCTCTTTGCAGCTGGCGAATTGGATGCGTCGGAAATGGCGGAGGTGGACGAGCACCTTCAGCATTGTTCCAGCTGCAGCCTGGCGATGACGGGCGAAAATGAAATGCTCGCGCTGCTCGCCGCGAATCATCACGAACCGGATGCGTCGTTGCTGGCCAGTTGCCGCGCGACGCTGGACGACGCGCTGGATCAGCAGGAAGAGCGTGGCTGGCTGCGGCGCACCGTCGGCGCATTGCTGCCTTCGAGTTGGATTTCCCCGCGGCCGGCCTGGAGCGCGGCGCTTTTGCTGGCGATTGGTTTTTCCGTGGGAATTTTGGGACCTCGGCTGTTGCGGCGTCCGGTTGCGCCGAGCGGCGCTGGTTCGCTGGCCGCGTCCAATATTTCGGCACCACTGCCAGTCGAGACAACTCCTGACGCTACTGCTTCCTCTTCTCTCAGTTCCCTCGATCTCCACACCGCTGACGTCGCCGGAATCAACGTGTTCCCGGCATCTGACAACGAACCTCCGCGCGTGCAATTGCAGATGAGGGCTCAGCAGCCTTTCCTGGTGTCCGGCACGGTGAACGACGACGAGGTGAAGCGCGCGCTGATGTCCGTGCTGCACAATAACCAGCGTTTCGATGCGGATATGCGCCTGGATGCGGTGGACCTGCTGCGCGCACGCAACAACGATCCGGATGTGCGCTCGGCGCTCTGCCAGGCGGTGCACACGGATCACAACGCGGCGGTGCGGTTGAAGGCGCTCGAAGCGCTGAATGGCGCCGAACCTCAGGATCTGGTGCGCCAGACGCTGCTGGACGCGCTGGTGGACGATCAAAATCCGGGAGTGCGCGTGGAAGCGATCAACGCGCTACGCGACATGGCCGCCAATGGCAAAGTGGACGCCGACGATCATATGCTCGCGGTTTTGCGTGAACGCATGAAAAAAGATCCCAGCACCTACATTCGCCTGCAAAGCGCGGCCGTCATCCGCGATCTCGGTCCGCGGCAAAAATTCTAAACATGAGCGGCAAATCACTCATTTTGCGAGCCCGGCCAAAGTTCGGGGAACGGCTTGGTGCGCCTGCGCAGGTTTTGGTGGTGGGGATCGCCGCGGCATTTCTCGCGACGCTCGTGCTGCCGGCGCGACAGGCGGCTGCCGACGGGCGGGATAAAACGCAGCAAGCGAACGCGCCTGCCTCGCGGTTGCGCTTCGCGCGGACCGGCAGCGTGGTTACTCGCGACGGCCAGCGCCTCCATTTGATTACCGACCTCGGTAACATCATCGTCAAAACGCAGAATTCCGGAAAAATAGATTACACGGTTTTTCTGGAAGCCGACGCGTCGCAAAAAGACGCGAAACAACTTCTCAAGAGCTTTCTGATCAGCGCGCATCAGACTCCGGAAGGCGTGTATTTTCGCGGGCAAAGCCTGGAACGGCGGGCGACCGGGCGTTTGTGGGTGACCATCGAGGTAAATATTCCGAAGAATTACAACCTCGATGTGATGACCGGCGGCGGAAACATCGAGATGGAAGACGTGAATGGCTTTGTGACGCTGGCAACCGCCGGCGGCAATATTGTTGCAGGGAATATCGGCGGACCGGCGCATCTGACGACGGACGGCGGACACATCACGGTGAAGAACGTTGCGGGGGAACTGGTTGCCGCAACCGGCGGCGGGCACATCACTACCGGATCGATTGAGGGGAGCGCCACGCTGCATACAAGCGGCGGGCACATACGAGTGGCGTCGGTAAATGGAATTGCGCGCGTTTCGACCGGCGGCGGCAACGTTTCGGTGGAGCACTCCGGCAGCGAACTTGTCGCCGAGACCTCGGGCGGACAGATTGAAGTAGGTGAGACGGCCGGCTTGGTGCGTGCGAGGACGGGCGGCGGAGGAATTCGCGTGGTGCGCGTTTCCGGTCCCACGGATCTGCAAACCAGCGGCGGCAGCATTTATTTAACGCAAGTGGACAGCGCAGTGAAGGCATCCACGGGAGCCGGTGGGATCACAGCGTGGTTTGTGGCCCCTGCGAAGAAACCGGATCAATGCGAGTTGCAATCGGGCGAAGGCGACATCGTTGTTTACATTCCTCGCGAACTGCCAATCACGATCGATGCGCAGGTGCAATCGGGCGACGAGCATCACGTCACGTTTGATCCAGCCTTTCCCATGACGGTCAGCCGCGACGCCAACGCCAATGGAGGCGAATCCATCCGCGCCGAAGGCGTGCTGAACGGCGGCGGCGAAGTGGTCCATTTGCGGGCGATGGCGGGCAATATCCACGTCGCAGTCAGCGACGCGAATCAGCAGTTGAAACTTTACAAGCAGCAGATGGAGCAGCTGCAGCGGAACCTGCAATTGCAACTGCGGCTGCTGGAGCGTTCACAGCCAACCGCCGAAAATACGCCTTAGGCGAGCAGTTAGCGGACTGCGTCGCCGCAGGCGAGAGCGTTTACGTGACCGGAAATCGGCCGACTAGAAGCGGCCGAATGTCTAGTGAAGAGGGTGAATCACTCGAGGGGGCGTACGGTGAAAACGCATACTCAAGGCCAGCCGTTGAGTAGCAAATGCCAAGGGCAGCGATCGCGGATGGCCGAATTTGCGATACGCGCAGTTCTTCTGCTGCTCGGAGCCGCCTTGCTGGCGCTACCGGGCTTCGCGGCCGACGAAAATTTCCATCACATTTATCCGTTGCCGTCCGGCGGCAGCTTCGCGCTCGAAAACGTAAACGGGTCGGTGCAAGTCGAGGGCTGGAGCCGCGACGAAGTGGAAGTGAGCGCGGTGAAGTCCGGGCAGAACGACCCGCACGATCTCGATCAGGTGAAGATCGAAGTCGAAAGCGGCCCCGGGCAAGTGGCGGTGCACACCTGCTATCCGAAGGGGCAGGGCGTCGAAGTGGCGGTGGAATATCACGTTCACGTGCCGTATCGCGTGCTGCTGGGAAGCATCGAGACTGTCAATGGCAGCGTCACTGTTCGCGGAGTGGAGGGCGGCGGGGAACTGAAATCGGTGAACGGCAACGTGGAAGTTTTCGACAGCGCCGGGCGATTCAGCGAGAAGACCACGAACGGAAATCTGCGTCTGGAGTTGCGGCAGTTGATGGCCGGCGGCCCGATGAACCTCGAGACGGTTAACGGATCAGTGCTCCTGGGTCTTCCTCCTGGAGCGCGAGGCGATTTGAAAGTTCTCAGCATGAACGGCGATTTCTACTCGGAGTTGCCGGTTAGCTCATCGGCCGGTTCTCCCGCGGCTCGCGCGTTTCACGCCAAGCTTGGAACCGGCGGCGGCGAAATCTCAGTCCGTACCGTTAATGGCGGCATACGTTTGGTGGTGCAACGACCAGGCGTCTGACAGGGCGAATCCACCCAAAGTGAGGACAACTGGTATGAAGCTGATTGCACGCTTGAACCTTGCCGGCTGGGGCTTACTTTTGTTCGCGTTTGCGCTTACGCCGAACGCGCTGCCCGGCCAAACTCAGAACCAAACCGCAAAGCCTCTTGCGACTACCCCTTCCGCTGTTGCTCCTTCGACTTCAAGCATCCCCGACGCGCAGTGCGCGAATTCCGACATCTCCGTGGAACAAATGGAGGACGCCGTTCGTAGTATCGATAGTAGGGTCAATCGAGAACTGCGGGAGAACCTCGCCGCCTTGAGCGAGCGAGTGCAGAAGGAGGTTGAGATGAATTCGCCGGAGTTGCAACGGCTGCAGCAGAGCCTCTCGGCACAGCTGCGGAGCACCCAGGGACAATTCGATGCCAGCGCGAGCGAGTTGGCGGACCGCGCCGCGGAATTGGCGCAAATAGCGCAGCAGAAAACCCAAGACGTGTTGGGCCAGGACCCAGACGTCCTGGTGATGTCCAGCGATGATGGCAGCGGGTGGCTGGGCGTGGAAATCGGCGAGGTGACGGCGGAAAAGGCGAAGGACCTGAAGCTGGCGGCCGTGCGGGGCGTGGTGGTGATGGATGTGGAGCCGGGCAGCCCAGCGGCGAAGTCGGGACTGAAGGACAACGATGTGATCATGCAGTACGACGGGCAAACCGTCGAAGGCACGGTGCAGTTTCGCCGGCTGGTGCGTGAAACGCCCGCGGGGCGGACGGTGACGCTGGAGATCTCGCGCAATGGCGCGACCCAGAATGTTTCGGTGGATCTCGGCGATCGCAGCGCGTTCTTCGAGAAGAAAATGAAGGGGAAGATGCGGGACTTCGACAACGCTCTGGCGTTTTCGATGCCGAACCCGGATTTCTCGTTTGCCATGCCGGTGATGGAAGGACGCAGCCCGCTGCTGGGGATTGGCGCGGAAGATCTTTCCGGACAGCTCGGCAGTTATTTCGGAGCGCCGGATGGTACCGGAATTTTAGTTCGCGAGGTTCGTCCAGGAATGGCCGCGGAGAAGGCTGGGATTAAAGCCGGAGATGTGATCATCAAGGTGGACGGGAAGCCCGTGCGTACTCTTGCGGATTTGCGGGCGCAACTGCGCGATAAGGCGGATCAGAAACCGGTGAATCTGGGAATCCTGCGTAAAGGCGCCGAAATGAGCGTGGCGGTGACGATGGACAAGCAGCCGCCTGCGGAGTCAACGCACATCGTTCATCGCGCGCAGCTTTAGGCATTCGTTGACGCGCGGTGTTTCAACAATGCGCACTGAAGTGCGCCGCTACAACGTCAAATACCCAGGCCCGGGGAAATTCTTCCCGGGCGTTTCTGTTACTTGCCCTCGTGCGGTTCTTCCCGGATGATTTCGGCGTTGGCGGCGGGCGCGACTACGCGCATTAATTTCGGGCCGTCCAGATACAGATCAAGTTCGTTGTCTTCGGTGCGGACGCGCAGTTCCTCGACTTTCTTGCCGCTCAATTCCTGTTCGCCCATGGAATCGACGGTGACAGTGCCCGGCGTCAATTCCTGCGGCACCAGCACGGAGAAAGATTGCGCGCCTTTCTTCTGCCGATCGTAGAGGCCGGCGAGAAGCTCGTACTGGTGATAGAGATTGTTGTCGAGGACCACGACCAGCGGCGACGTGAAAGTGAATTGCTGCGTGAAGGGCCGCGCGCCTTGCAGCTGCAACTCCACCGTGGCGCTCATGCCGCTGAACCCGATCACGGCTGACGCTTTCTTCGCGCCTTGCGTGGCCCACTCGTAGCGCGAGGGAGTGCCGTCGGGATGAACCGTGAGAGTTCCGGTGACGTGCGTATTCCCCTGCGGCGACTGAATTTCCGCCGAGCCGTGCGCGATCCAATCGCTGCCGCTCGGGCCAATTTCAAATTCCTCTTTTCCCACCTGCTGGGCGTTGACCATGATGCGGAATTTGCCCTTATCCGCGACAAAGCCAGTTTGCGATTTGTTATCCGCATTCTTGTTGCGGTGAATTGCCGCGACGGCGCTGCTCCGCCGCTCCGTGGCGGCCCGGGATGGCGTTTGAAGAAAAAGCATCGAGACGCTGGCGGCCAGAATCCCCGCGCCTAGCACCGCTCCGGTGATCGAGCCGCGCGCTAGAGATTTCTGGCCGGAGTTCGTTGATAGCTTCATGCAGTCACCTTCGGAAAAATGCCCAGCGCCACGATCTGCTCGACGACGCGCAGGGGTTCGATATTGGATTCGACGCGGTAATCCGCCAATTCGTAAAACGGCAGGCGTTCCTGGTACAGCTTACGGAAACTTGTTTCGTCGCGAAAGAGGGGGCGATCCTGAATGTGCGCGATGCGCTTGAGGAGGTCTTCGACGGGGCACTGGAGCCAGATCAAGACGGCGCCGGACTGGCGGAGCAACGCCAGGTTTTGCGGTTGCGCAGTGGTGCCGCCGCCCAAAGAGACGACACGAGGTTTCTGTTGTTCGGCGGCTTCACCTACGATACGAGTGAGTTGCTCGTGCTCGATGCGGCGGAATTCGGGCTCGCCACGCTTGGCGAATATTTCCGGTATGGTCTGATCCGTCGCTTCCTGAATGCGCTTGTCGAGGTCCACGTGCTGCCAGCCGATTTGGCGCCCGAGGAGGCGTGCGACGGTGGACTTGCCGCTGCCCATGAAGCCTATCAAGCAGACGAGCGTGCGTGCGCGGATTTCATTGGTCATCGGTCAGGTTGATTGTGCTGCGGCGAGATGGCCGAATCAATCACGTTTTAGAATGTTGATTGTACCATCGAAGGAGGTCAGCTCGACCTTGGCGCGCCCCTGATTGAAAGTGCCGAAGAGCGCATTGCCCCATCGGGGCACGAAATGATGCTGGTGGGTGGAAGGAGTCAGTTTTGCTTCGTTGTTCACTTTTCCCTTGAGCGAGGTGGCGCTCATATCGAAGGAATCGCTAGGGGAAAAGCGGACTTCGATGACGCCGCTGTAATTCTTGAGGGAATACGTGCCGTTGGGAAGAAATTCGCCATTGAAAAGAATGTTGCCGGTCGAGGTTTGCGCCCAGACGTGATAGCTGCGCAGGTCAATCAGCTTGAAACTGCCGCTGATGGAGGAAACTTCGATGCGACCGGCGCAGCGGAGACATTGGAAGGATCCGCCGACGGTTTTGACGGTCAAGTAACCGGCGGCGTCTTCCAGATCCACGCCGGCGGCGACCGTTTCGACGTTCATATCGCCCATCACGTTGAATACGCTGACGCTGCCGGAATCGTTATGGATCTGCAATTCGGCGTCTTCCGGGACGTTGAGCTGGAAATCGGCGCGCAGTTCGTCCGGGCTCACTGAATCTGAAAGACCGTGGGTGGAAACGTCCACGCGATTGCCCATTTGTTCGGCGTCCACCGCGACCTGGTCGCTGGCGGGCGTGGAAATCACCATGACCTCCGATTTGGTCCAGGCCTTCACGATCACCAGGCCGTTGGGATTGTGGATGGTGATTACGGGACGGGCGTCCACTTTGAAATGCTGTTCTTGGCGGCGCGGGGCAGCCGAGGCTGCGCTGGAGAGAAGGAAACCGGCGGCCAGCAACACGGCGGCCTTGAAGGCTACTTCGCGTTTACGGTGCACGGGAACAAAGCGACGAGTGGTCATTGGATGTTTTCTCCGCGTTCGCTCATCTGCGCCAGCAAGTCGGCTTTTTGCCGGTACGCCTCGAACAGATAATCCCGCGCTAATTCGTTCTGGGGTTCTTCGTGTACGCTTTTCTCACACAATGCGATGTAGTTGTCAACAATCGCGAGGTTGCGATGCAAAGAAGCTGACACATCCGAATCAGGCAACGAAGAAATCGAGTCTTGTTCGGCGGTGTTCAGTTCCGCGCGCAGAGGCGAAGTGGCAATCTGGGTGCCTTCGAGCCACTTTGCTTCGTTCACTCGTTTGTGCACCGGTCCGCTCAGCGCAAACGCGACCGCAATCAGCACGGCGAGATAGGCGCCCGCGAGGACAGGGCGGGGCAAGCCGCCGAATAAGCCGTGCAGCCAGCCCGGTTGAGCCGCTGGACGGATTTGCTCGTGTGGAACCAAGACTGGACCTGCATCGCGAATCAGGCCTTCCTGCTCGAGTTGTGCGCGCAACGACACCCAAACGCGTTCAGGCGCATCCGTTTCGGAAGCGCGCCAGGTGCGAGCTTCCGCTTCGATGGCGTTCAAATCGTTTACGAGTGCGAAGCAACGAGGACAATCGCGGATGTGCGCCTGCGCGTCCGCGCTGCGTTCGCCCTCCATCCACGGCTCGAGGTGATCGAAAAATTCATCGCACTTGATGATGGCCATGTTCTTCAGTCCTCGCCGCCAGCATCGGCGCTGGCAGCTTTGCGATCTTCGCGGGCCTTGGCACGGAGCGCTTCATGCAACAACTCGCGAAGCCGCATGCGCGCCTTGTGCAACTGGGATTTCGAATTGCCGATCGAGCAGCCCATGATTTCCGCAATCTCGTTGTGCTCGTAGCCTTGCACATCGTGCAGGACGAACACTGACTTGTACCCGGGCGGCAATTGCTCTACGGCACGCTGCAGATTTACCCGGTCAATCGAACCGCTGAGCCGCAAATCCGGACCGCCAAAATCGCGCCGCGGCCCTCCCGATTCCTCGTCGGGCTCGGTAATCTCTTCCAGCGAACTCTCCGTGCCGGACTTCTTGCGAAGTTTCATCAGCACGACGTTGACCGCGAGCCGGTGCAGCCAGGTCGAAAACGCCGACTCTCCCCGGAAGGTGGCAATTTTCCGGAACAGCTGGAGGAACGCTTCCTGGGTGAGGTCCTCGGCCTCGGCCGTGTTTCCGACCATGCGCAAGCATAGAGAATATACTCGCCGATTGTGTAACCGGTACAGGCGCTCAAAGGCCGGCGCATCGCCCTGCTGGGCGAGCCGGATTGCATCCGCCTCCGGCATCTCCCCAGTTTCGATTCGTCTCGTTCGGGCCACGCTACCCGTTGGGACGCGTCTTAAGCTGCGATGCGTCCATCTCTCCTTGAGTTGTACTTGGTGTGCTACGCAATGTGCTGTTCATGCAATCAATGTGCTACCGGGCCGGCCCGCGCAGCTGACGGTAAATAAGGAGAAATGTCCAGCTTTTTGGATGCGAGGGCGGCGCCAAAAGCTTGGAGTATTCTCGTTGCATTCGCCACAAACGTCCAGTGTGTTCCGCGCGTTGTTACGTCCGGCAGCGGCCGATGGCAAAGAGTCAGCGGGAGTTACAGTGCAAGCCAATTGTAAGGGATCGGCATTTGAGGTGAAGAGCGCGTCTACCAAATTTGGGAGATCGCTAAGCCGAGGCACGAAAAGCACGGACTCGTGAACCCGGTTTTGCCCGCAGCCGGTCCACCGGCGGTGCTTTCGATACATCCGACGAGAATGCCGCGACCTGCTCGGCAGGCAGCGCACGCAAAAAGGATTTCAAAAGGACTTCTAGTTCCCGCAGGCACGTGGTGAAGTCGTAGTGCAGGCACTCCAGCGCATCCCAACTGCCACCGGGCTGAATGGAAAGTCCGGCGAAGACATCTTCTGCGGCGGCGTCAAATTCTCCAATCAGGCTTTCCAGCGTTTCCGACAGAATTCGCAATTTTTGGAAAAACCGCGAGCGGTCCGCGAAAAGGACGTGATGGAGGAAATCGTTCCAGGATGCTGCTGCCCGAGCGGTTTCACCTCGAAAGAACTCAGTTTGCAGGGGCTGGACCCGCGGAATGTTATTGAGATGCCGTCCACGGTCAGAGAGGGAATTGCACGCGCCGATCAATTCAGCGGCGAGCTGCGCGAGCAAATCAGCGGAAACTGAAACATACTGCCGCGCGCAGACCAATTCGCCCCGAGTGCGTACCGAAATGGCATCGTCGAGCGAGACGCTCAGCATCGCGTAGCAGGATTCCCAACGCTGCACGACTGCGTCGAAAACGCGCGCCTTTTCCCGCGGAAGTGCCGCGGTCCAATCGTCTGAGACACTGCGCCGCAAGTGGGAAGTGCCTGGCTTCCTCTTGAACAACACGCCGCCCCCAAAAGGTGAGTGCGAATTATACCACTGGTTCCGCGCGACGGGGGGTTTCTTGACGCTCGCGGAAGCCGACCGCTATACTGCGGTCGGCTCTTCGCAAGTTCCTCGCCATTTTCGGGTGCTGGCCGCCGAAAGGAAGTTGACCGATTGGAATTTGAACCTCTGGATCAGTTTCAACAAAGACTGAAAAAGTTGAGTGAAATAGAAGCTCTCGGCCATGCGGCTTATCCGCGAAAGTTTGCCTGGACGCACACGCCAAGAGTAGTGACCGCGAAGTTTGGGGAGCGTACCCTTGAACAAT
Organism: uncultured Acidobacteriota bacterium; assembly: GCA_963740695.1. Classification (GTDB taxonomy): domain Bacteria; phylum Acidobacteriota; class Terriglobia; order Acidiferrales; family UBA7541; genus Palsa-295. The sequence goes on along the minus strand of CAVUFU010000004.1, from coordinate 1,935,193 downwards.
TGAATGCCGAGCCGGTGGAGGTCCGCGTCGCCGGCCGGATTGTGGCTTTGCGCCCGCACGGCAAGGCCGCTTTTGCGCATATTGCCGGGGATGGCGGACGCTTGCAGATTTATGTGCGGCAAGACGTGGTGGGGGAAGAGGCTTACAAGCTTTTCCAGCTGCTGGATTTGGGAGACGTGATTGGCGTCGCGGGCCATCTTTTTCGCACCAAGACGAACGAGCTCACCGTGAAGGTGGAAAAGCTCGAACTGCTCAGCAAAGCTTTGCTGCCGCTCCCGGAAAAATGGCACGGGCTGGCGGACATCGAGCAGCGCTACCGGCGGCGTTACCTCGATTTGATCGTGAACGAACGGGCGCGCGAGATTTTTGTCCGCCGCGCGCACATCATTCGCGGAATCCGCGATTTCTTCGACGCGCGCGGGTACGTGGAAGTAGAAACGCCGATGATGCACCCGATTCTGGGAGGCGCGACGGCGCGGCCTTTCGTCACCCACCACAATACTTTTGATATGGATCTGTATTTGCGCATCGCTCCGGAACTGTATCTGAAGCGCCTCGTGGTGGGCGGGATTGACCGCGTCTACGAAATCAATCGCAACTTCCGGAATGAAGGCATTGACGCGATCCACCAGCCGGAATTTACGATGCTGGAGTTTTATCAGGCCTATAGCGATTACCTGGAATTGATGGACATGACCGAGGAATTATTTCGCGGCTTGGCGGAGAAGGCCTGCGGAACGACGCGAATCAAGTACGGCGAACTCGAAGTAGATTTCGGCCGATTCGAACGGCTTTCGATGCGCGAAGCGATCGTGAAATATTGGCCGAGCGCGGCCGGCACGGCGCCGACTGCCGCCGAACTTGGCGCGACGGGTGGTCCGGCTGGCGTCGCGGAACGCTACAATACTTATGCGCGAACGCATGGCGCCGAATCGGTGGCAACGGGGCCTAAACTCTCCGATGGAGAATTGACCGGGGAACTCTTCGAGGCCATCGCCGAAAGGCATTTGCAGCAGCCGACATTTGTCTATGATTTCCCGACGGCGATTTCGCCGTTATCGAAGCAGAAGCCAGATGACGCTTCGTTGACGGAACGCTTCGAGCTCTTTATCGCCGGAATGGAGCTGGCTAACGGCTTTTCGGAATTGAACGATCCCTTCGACCAGGAGCGGCGCTTTCGCGCGCAGGTGGAAAAGGGCGGTCAGGAAGCGCCGAAGGAAGTGGATATGGACTACATTCGCGCGCTCTCGCACGGCTTGCCGCCCACGGCCGGCGAAGGCGTGGGCATCGACCGCCTGGTGATGCTGCTGACCGATTCGCACGCGATCCGCGAAGTGGTGCTCTTCCCATTGTTGCGCAAGGAATCGGACGAGCCCGCGGAACCCGATCCCGCGGCGACCGGCGACTCGAAATGAGCTTCGAATGGCTGGTGGCGCTGCGGTATTTGCGGTCGCCGAACCGGCCTGCGGTGTTGCGAATCGTCACGTTGCTGGCGATTGTGGGAGTGGCGGCGGGCGTCACGACGCTTGTAATCGCACTCTCGATGAACACGGGATTCCGCCAGGCGATTCGCGACCGATTGCTGAGCGTCACCGCGCACGTCAACCTCAAGCCAATCGGACCGAACGGAATCCGCGATTACCGCGGGCTGATGGTGCGCCTCAGCGATACTCCTGGCGTGCGTTCGATTGAACCAGCGATCTACGCGACCGTGCTGCTCTCTTCGGGGGGACGTGCGCGGGGAATTGTGCTGAAGGGCGTTGATCCGGAGCTCGAGCAGCGCGCGAGCGAAGCGCTGCATCATCTGGTTGCAGGCACGGGCGATTTTGCGCAGGACGCTGACGGGATCCCGGCGGTGCTGGTGGGCCGGATTCTAGCGAACGATCTGGAAATCACCGCGGGTGATTACGTTACGCTCACCAGCCCGCAAGGAAACTTGACTCCGTTCGGAATGTTGCCGCGCTCGCGGCGTTTTCGCGTGACGGGGGTTTTCGATTCCGGATTTTACGACTACGACGCGAATTGGGGATTTGTGACTTTGCCGGCGGCGCAGGCGCTTTCGGGGATCGGCGACGTGGTGAGCCTGCTCGAAGTTCGTGTGACGCACATGGACGATGCCAGCGCGATTGCCGCGGAATTATTGAAGCGCGCGGGCAATGGGTTTACGACTTCCACCTGGATGGACGAAAATCGCGCGCTTTTTCGCGCATTGAGCCTGGAAAAGCTGGTCACCGCGATTTTCATTGGATTGATCACATTCGTCGCCGGACTGAATATTCTGGTGGTGCTGACGATGACGGTGACCGATCGCGCGCGCGACATTGCCGTGCTGATGGCCATGGGCGCGCGGAGGCAACAGTTGCGCAAGATTTTTATCCTGCAAGGCTTGGTGGTTAGCATTGCGGGGACAGTTGCAGGCCTGCTGATCGGTTATACCTTCGCGGGCATTGCTAACCGGTGGCGTTTGATCCCCCTGAATCCGGAAGTGTATGCGATTCCCTATGTTCCCTTTCATACCAACGCGCTCGACGCTGTGTGGATTGCGGTGGCGGCGCTGCTCATCAGCGTGGCGGCGACGATTTTGCCTGCGCGATCGGCGGCAAGCGTCCTTCCCGTGGAAATCCTGCGCTTCGAATGAAATCGCGCGTCCGGAAGCTCCAAAATATGCGGGAAGCCGCCAGCAATTCAGTGCGCTCCGTGTTAGAATCGAACAAGAAGCGAAATTGGGGATGTGATCAAGGACCTGTTTCGCAAGGGTAAAAGCGCTGCTAGAGGTAACAGTACGGCAATAAAGAGAAATTCTTTGGATTTGCTAATGGCAGGAGCCGATTCGGGAATGGTTAGTTGTTTGCAAAAAAAGGACATACTGATTGGCGCGTTCGGCATCTAACGTGAAAGAGGTTAGACCCTAGGCGATGCGCACACAGACCAATTCGAGCGTTGCTGTCCTGGAAGGTGCGGGGGACGGGGTCGCGCCAGACGCCGCGGAAATCGTACGGGGCGAGGCGCTGCGCAAGACGTTTCGTGCCGGGACCCACGAAGTTACGCCGCTCGATGGTGTGAACTTCACGATTGCGCGCGGAGAAATGGTTGCGATTGTCGGGCCGTCCGGCGCCGGCAAAAGCACGTTGTTGCACCTGCTGGCTGCGCTGGACACTCCGACGAGCGGTACAGTATACTTCGGCGGGAATTCGCTCGAGTCGCTTGCGGACGCGGAATTGGCGGAGTATCGCAATCGCGCCGTGGGATTTGTCTGGCAGCGTCACCACCTTCTGCCGGACTTCACGGCCGCGGAAAACGTGGCGATGCCTCTGCTGATTCGCGGGACCTCTTTGGGCGAGGCGCTGCGCACCGCGACAAACTGGCTAGGCGAAGTTGGATTGGCCGATCGAGCGGAGCAGCGCGGGGGTCAATTATCCGGCGGCGAACAACAGCGGGTGGCCATCGCGCGGGCTCTGGTGAATGGACCGCAATTGTTGCTGGCGGACGAACCTACCGGCGACCTGGACGAACGCAGCGCGGAAAACGTATTCGAATTGATGCAGCATCTGCACAAGACTCATCAGCTGACTTCCATTCTGGCAACACACAATATTTCGATCGCCCGCCGAGCCGACCGCGTTTTGAATCTGGAACACGGGAAATTGGCATCGGGCACAGCAGCGCTCGCAGGTTCGACGGTTCCTCTCCCGGGGACGGCGAGCGTTGGGGCGCAGACTCCGGCAGAGCGTGGGTGACCCGTGTTTGAACGCTATACAGAGAAAGCTCGGCGCGTAATATTTTTCGCACGGTATGAGGCCAGCCAGTACGGCAGCCCGTACATCGAGACGGAGCATTTGCTGCTGGGCTTGCTGCGCGAAGACAAGGCGCTGGCCAACCGTTTCCTGCGTTCGCACGGCTCGATCGAATCCATCCGCAAGGAAATCGAGGCGCGCATCACGGTTCGCGAGCGCATTTCGACTTCGGTGGAAGTTCCACTGAGCCAGGAATGCAAGCGCATATTGAATTTTGCGGCCGAGGAAGCAGAGCGCCTGGGCCACAAGCACGTGGGCACGGAGCACCTATTATTGGGAGTGCTGCGCGAGGAGAAATCCTTCGGCGCGGAGATCTTGTTGGAGCGGGGATTGCGGCTTTCAACCGTGCGCGAGGAGTTGGGACGCAGCGCGGGAGAGAAGGTGCCAGTGAACCGGCCAAAAGAAGCTTCGTTGTTAGCGGAATTCAGCCGTGATTTGACGCAGGCGGCGATGGAAGGCCAGCTCGATCCGCTGGTAGGACGAGACCGCGAACTCGAGCGCGCCATTCAGATTCTGTGCCGCCGCACGAAGAATAATCCTGTGCTGATCGGCGAGCCGGGCGTCGGCAAGACGGCGATCGTCGAAGGCCTGGCGCAACGAATCTCCGACGGCGACGTGCCGCCATTTCTCGCGGACAAGCGGATCTTGTCGCTGGACTTGTCATTGATCGTGGCCGGCACGAAATACCGCGGGCAGTTTGAAGAGCGCCTGAAGACCATCATGAAAGAATTGATGGAGAGCCAGAACGCCATCGTTTTTATTGACGAATTGCATACGTTGGTGGGTGCGGGTTCGGCGGAAGGCTCTTTGGACGCCGCCAATATCTTGAAGCCCGCGCTGAGCCGCGGCGAAATTCAGTGCATCGGGGCGACAACTCCCGGCGAATATCGCAAATCGGTGGAGAAGGATCGTTCGCTCGAGCGGCGTTTCCAGGCTGTAAAGGTTTCCGCTCCCAACGAAGAAGAAGCGATTCGCGTGCTGCAAGGCGTGCGCGACCGCTACGAAAAGTTTCATGCCGTCAGCTATACCGACGAAGCCATTCAATATGCGGTGTACCTCTCAAACCGCTACATTCCGGACCGTTTTCTTCCAGACAAAGCGATCGACCTGCTCGACGAGGCCGGCTCGCGCGTGAAGCTGCGCCAGGCGATGCTGCCCGACGAAGTTTCCGAAGTGCAGAAGCGCGTGAAATTTATCACGCACCGCATGGAAACCGCGATCGCCAACCATGAATTCGAGAAGGCGCGGTTCTATTCCGAAGAAGAGCGCAAAGAGAAGGAACATCTGCGTCTGCTTCGCGAAAAGTTGAAGATTGATGATTCTTCCACGGGCGTCGTCACGCGCGAGGACATCGAGGAAGTGGTGGCGCGTTGGACCGGTATTCAGGTCTCCGCGATCAAGGAAGACGAGCAACAGAAATTGCTGCGCATCGAAGAAGAATTGCATCGCCGCGTCATCAGCCAGGACAAATCCATCACGGCTTTGGCACGCGCCATTCGCCGCAGCCGCGCGGGATTAAAAGCTCCCGGACGGCCGGTGGGCTGCTTCTTGTTCCTCGGCCCCACAGGCGTAGGCAAGACGGAAGTGGCAAGGCGCTTGGCCGAGTTCCTCTTCGGCAGCGAAAAATCGCTGATCCGCTTCGACATGTCCGAGTACATGGAGAAACATTCCGTGTCGAAACTGATCGGCGCGCCCCCAGGGTATGTCGGATATGAAGAAGGTGGTCAATTGACGGAGCGCGTGCGCCGCACGCCTTATTCCGTTATTTTGCTGGATGAGATTGAAAAAGCTCACCCAGACGTGTACAACATCCTGCTACAAGTCTTTGAAGATGGGCAGTTGACGGACGGGCTCGGCAACACCGTGGATTTCCGCAACACCATTATCATCCTTACGTCGAATCTGGGCGCGCGGCAATTGCAGAAGCAAAGCGGCCTGGGTTTTGCGTCGAAGGAACTGGACGCGATGGCCAAGAGCCAGGATGACATGGTGATGAGCGAGGTAAGACGGGTGTTCAATCCCGAATTCCTCAATCGTCTGGACGAAGTGATTTTGTTCAATTCACTCACCGACGACGACCTACTGCGGATTATTGACTTGCTCGTGGGCCAGATCAACGAAACGCTGGTGCATCGCCAGGTGCAAATTGCAATGACGCCTGAGGCGCGCCAGTGGATCCTCGAGAAGACCTGCAGCGATCGAAATTATGGCGCGCGGCCGCTCCGGCGCGCGTTACAGAAGTACGTCGAAGACCCATTGTCGGAAGCTTTGATTCAGGGAGGATTGCAACGCCCCGCCACTCTCGAAATTTATCTCGGGAGCGAAGGCCTTGCGTTCCGACCTGTCGTAGAAGCAACCCCAGTGGCCCACTAGGAATCCTACGCGCAAGCCGGGCGGGAGCGGTCCGGCGGGGGAGCACATAATCTTGGGCGGGATACTGCGGCCTTGACCATGGCCGCTTGCAGGAAAATTTTTCTGCGTTTATTCCAAGTTCTCGCCGGTGTGTCTCTGTTCGCGTATCCCTTCGCGCAAGTCGTTGTGGCTCAACAGCCTCAGGGCGGTCAGGAAGGCAACGGCCCCCAATACGTGATCGAAAGAATTGAGTTTGTGGGCAACCGGCGCATCCAGCGGGACACGCTTTTAGCCCGGATTTTCTCGCGTCCGGGCGATCCTTACAACGAAGAGGCAGTGCGGCGCGATTTTCAAGCGCTTTGGAACACGCAGTTTTTCGAAGATATTCGACTGGAAGTGGAAGACAGTCCCGACCAGCCCAACGCGAAAATTCTCGTCTTCTACGTGCAAGAGCGCCCGATCATCCGGCGCATCGAGTACAAGGGCAATAAATCCATCACCGAGTCGGACATCCTGGACGCGTTCAAGGATAAGAAAGTCGGGCTCTCGGTGGAAAGCCAGTTCGACCCTACCAAGATCAAGCGCGCGGAAGTGGTGATCAAGGAATTGCTCGCGGAACACGGGCGGCAGTTCGCGACGGTGAAACCCACCTACGAACGCATCGCCGCAACCAACGCCGTGAAATTGGTCTTCAATATTGATGAAGGGCCGAAGGTGAAGGTGGGAAGCATCAAGTTCGTCGGCGCCAAGGCGTTTTCCGACCGCAAGCTGGTTCGCTCGATGCACAACGACCGACCCTATGCAATTCCGCTGTACATTACTGAAATCCCCGTGCTGAGCAAAACGTACGACAAAGCCAAGTTGGATGAGGACTTGGGGGTCGGCATTCGCGGTATCTATCAAGACCACGGATATTTCAAAGTCAATGTCAGTGACCCGGTGGTGAAGATTACTAACGACTTACGCAGCGGAATTCCCGGGCCATGGCCGCTCCTCGGTTCGAAGAATGGCAAGCGCGCCGATATCACGATTACGATCGAAGAAGGCGACCAGTACCGGATGGGCAAGCTGAATTTCCGCAGCGCCGACCCCGATCAAGGCCTGGTATTCAAACCGGAATTTCTGGCCAGCGCGTTTCCGCTAAAGCAGGGCGACATTTTCGGCGCGGACAAGATCCGCAAAGCTCTCGACAATTACAAGAAGCTCTACGGCGGGTTCGGCTACATTGACTTTGTGGCCACGCCGCTGACGGACATCGACGACCAGAAGAAAATCGTCAATCTGACGATGGAATTCGACCAGCAAAAGCAATACTTCGTGCGCCGCATCGAATTCTCCGGAAATACGACGACGCGCGACAAAGTAATCCGCCGCGAGCTGCTGCTCGATGAAGGCCAGGTATTCGATAATCGCCGCTGGGAACTGAGCTTGCTGCGTTTGAATCAGCTGAATTATTTCGACACGATCAAACCGGAAAACGCCGAGCTGAAGCGCAACGTGAAGGCCGGCACGGTGGACATCAAACTCAAGCTCAAGGAAAAGGGCAAGCAATCCATCAGCTTCAATGGCGGGGTGAGCGGCATCGCCGGCACGTTCATCGGGGGCTCGTACACCACGAACAACTTCCTGGGCCTCGGCGAAACTCTGTCGCTTTCCGCACAGGTCGGAAGTTTCCAGCGCGACATTCGCTTTGGTTTTACCGAGCCGTATCTTTTCGACCGTCCGATTTCGACCGGCTTCACGATTTTTTCCACGAAGTTCGATTACAACCAGGCTAAACAGCTGGGCATTTTCTACGGCCAGCAGGTCGCGCTCAACCCCGCTTTGGAAGAAAACTACACGACCAACACGAAAGGCCTGACGGTATTTGCGAGCTATCCGTTGCGGAAGTTCTCATTTACGCGCGTGGGAGTGACGTACGGCTACTCCACCACCAACATTCAGACGTTCAGCACCTCTGCGCAATTGTTGTTTGAAAGCGTCAAGTTCACGGGTTTGGCGGGGCCCTCGGCGCTGAACGGAATTAACTCCAGCAAAATCACGCCTACGATTTCATACAGTTCGGTGAATAATCCGCAAAACCCAACTAACGGCAAGAGCTTCTATTATGGATTTTCGCTGGAGGGCGGCCCGTTGCAGGGGAACGTCAACACCATCACGAATTCGTTCGTGATGACGTACTTCCATCCGGTGAATAAGCGGCGCAACGTCATCGGCTTCAAATACCAGACCGGGATGATCACGGGTTACGGCGGGAAAAATATTCCGCCGTACAGCCGGTTCTACCTGGGCGGCGAAAACGATGTGCGCGGCTTCGATTTCTATACGATTGCTCCGTTCGTGGAGATTCCCTACGCCACCACGCAGCAGGTGGAGTTCACCAATCCCACGGTTCTGAATCAGAGCGGCAGGCCCATCCAGCAGGTAATCAATGTCCCGATGATCCAGTTCTATCCGACGCGGCCAGGCGGCGATTTCCAGAATGTCGCGAACTTCGAATACCGGATTCCGATCGCGGGGCCAGTCACAATTTCGCTCTTCAACGATATTGGGGTGAACGGAATTCTGCGTAAATCGCAGCTCGCGCTGGATCCGGCAGCGGTCACCGTGTATCAGCAGCAATATCCCAATCCGGACTTTCCGAATCTGAAGGTGGCGAGCAATCTTCCGATTGTCAGCGGAACGAACTTCCGGCCGCATACCTCGGCGGGAGTCGAACTGGATGTGGTGCTGCCGATCGTCAACGCGCCCTTCCGAATCTATTACGCATACAATTACCTGCGGCTGAACCAGACGATTAACGGCTTGAGCGGCGGATATTATCTGAGCGATGCGCTGAAGAACGCGCTGCCTCCGGGCGTGCTGCAAACGCAGATTGCGCCGGAGTTGCAGACTCTAATCAACGCCAGTACGCAACATATCCCGGCGAACCTGCTCGAGCCGCAGCATACCTTCCGCTTCACGGTAGGTAAGACGTTCTAGCGAATCGAGATTTCGAATTCGGAGTGACACGGCCAGGCAATTACCGATGACGCGATGGAATCATTCCAGCGCGCAACGATTTCAGTAGAGAGGGTGGGAGAAATGGGCAACAAGCTTTGGCAATGGGGCACGGCGGCGCTGGCGGTTGGCGCGTTGGCGGTTGGCGCGTTGGCGGTTTTGTCCGGCTGCGGCGGGAACTCGACGCCAGTCGGAGTCACCATCAACACGCCCACTGAGACGGTTCCGTTCGGCGCGCAATTCCAATTCCAGGCGACGGTCACGGGCGCTGCAACCACCAGCGTCACATGGCAAATCTGCCTGCCTCCCACCCCCACGAATGCGCAACCGACTACTTGCAGTCCCGCGGCGGTCGGCCAGACGCAATTGCCGAGTGGCTATGGCACGATCACGACGGGACAAAACAGTACCGGCGGTGGCCTCTATACGGCGCCGCAAGTCGCGCCGGCAACGAATCCGTTTCTGGTAGTGGCCACCAGCACCATCAACACGACGGCGTTTGGCGTGGCTCAGGTGACGCTGAGATCGGGCGCGGAGGTACACATCACACCGAGCACTGCGACGATTGCTGCGGGTGATCACTTCCAATTCACCGCAAATGTGACCGGGACGACGAACACCAACGTCACCTGGGAAGTGGGAGGAGTGGCGGGAGGTACAGCGGCGGATGGCTACATCTGCCCCAGCTCGCAGATCACGGTAGCGTGCACTGCGGGCGAATATTTCGCGCCGCCTGGCGGAGCCGCTGGAGCGGAAACGATCACGGCGGTTTCGGCGTTCGATCCGTCGGTTAGCGGAACTGCTGATGTAACCATCGCGTCCTCGGATGCTCCGACGCTCACAACTTTGACGCCGAATCTCGTGGGAGAAGGGTCACGGCAGCAAGACGTCTATCTCGCGGGGACAAATTTCAATTCGAATGATGTGGTGATGGTTGGGAACCCGCCTGTGGCTGTTCCCACGGTCTTCATTACCGCTAGTTCGTTGCGCGCCACAATTTCCGCGGGGCCGTTGTCAGTTGCCGGACTTGTGCGGCTGGTGGTCCAGGCGCAGAACGGCGACGTGTCTGGAAGTCTGTCAGGACCGCAAGGTTTGACGGTGGTGCCGTCGCGTCCAGCCGTCGTCGCAGTGACACCCGACACTCTGGTCTCGGGCGGGACGAGCCTGGGCGTAAATATTGTGGGCGGATATTTTTCATCACAGACCACCGTGCAATGCAATGGCGCGAGCGCGCCAGCCACGCTCACAAGCGGCCAACAGTTGACCGTGACTGTTCCGGCCGGCTGCATACCTTCGCCGGGCCTTTATCCGATCGTAGTGCGGAACAATGACGTGGTGGCGCCGAATCCGGGAATGTCCGCGATAAATATCGCTGTCGAACCTGGACCGGGCGATATCGCCACTGGCGTGGCGTCGAGCTTTGGCGTGGGCGCTTCGCCGCAAGCTATCGCAATTGACCCGTCATTGAACGTAGCGGTGGTTGCGAACACGGGCGACAACACGGTGAGCATCATCAACCTCGCGACGAATACGCAGGTGGCTGGTTCACCCGTTGGCGTGGGCCATGCCCCGACAAGCGTTGCGATTGACGATCAAATCACAACTTCGATCGGGACGCTCGGGGACCACATCGCTGCCGTCACAAACAGTCTCGATAACACGGTGTCCGTGATTGACCTCAAGACGCTGGCTGTCACTTCTGTGCTGCTGCCGAACAATAACACGCCGCCGAATCCGCAACCGGTGCCGTACGCCATCGGCATCAATCCGCTGACCCATCGCGGACTGGTGGCGTTTCAATCCACCAATTCGGCTGTGGTGCTGGATTTTTCGGGTGGCGTCGGGAGCGTCGTACAGACGTTGAGCGGAACGATCGCCAACATCGGAACAGGATTGAGCCCGCAAGTAGCAATCGACCCGAAATTGAATTGGGCGATGACCACGCCTGGGGGCGCGGGCTCGGTTGCCATTGTCGATCTCGGCCACAACGCCAGCGTTACAAATCCCACGGATTTGGTGCGTTCGCCCGTAGTGATTGGCAACGTGCTGCTTTCAACTTCGGTTCGCGGAATCGGTATTAACACCGAAACGCATCAGGCATTGCTCGCTGATCCGAACGGCCCGATTGACACACCGAGTCCGGAGCCAAGCCTCTCGACTTTCAGCCTGTTGAATGGAGCGGTCGGCTCGACCACGTTCACGTTGCCCGGGGGAGAGACATTTTCTCCCACCGGCTTGGTGGCAGCTGCCGTCAATCCTCTCGCGAATATTGGAATTGCGGTAAACGGGGCCGCGAACAACGGGTACGTCGTAGATTTGAAAAGCGCCGTCGTGCTGCAGACCATTTCGGGCTTCAATTCGCCGCAAGCAGTGGCAGTGAACGCGGCGACGAATACCGCGTATGTGGTGAATCAGGGAAACGATTCAGTATCCGTGGTGCCCTTGGCGACCACGACGCCGAATCCGCTGCAGATTGTGGAATCGAGTCCTGCGATCACTTACGCACAGAGTCCGGCCGCCGGCATTACGCTTTCCATCGTCGGCAGTGGTTTTACCGGCAGTTCACAGGTGGTGCTCGATGGCACTGCGGTGCCGACGACTTTGGTGAACAGCCGACAGGTGACGGCCGCGATTCCTGCCGCGAGTTTGGCGACGGCGCGGCGCTACGTGGTCTACGTGCAGAATGGCACGGCGATTTCGAACGTCACCGGACTGACAGTGATCCAGCCGGTGACCGTAGGATCAACTCCCGTGGGCGTGGCGGTGGACTCGAACCTGAATCAGGCGGTGGTGACGAATTCGGGCAGCGGGACTATTTCTCTGGTGAACCTGCTGACCGGCGCGCTCATATCGCCACAGTCGCCGAGCTTTTTTGATACCGGAACGACTCCGTACGGCGTTGCGATTCTTGGGCGGACTGGGCAGGCGGTCGTCGCGAATTTTGGAAGCAACGACGTCACGGTGCTCGATGAAAAGGGACTAAACGGAGTGTTCAATAGTCCAATCACGCTGCCGATTGAAGGAGGCACCCAGCCGGTCGGAGTGGCGATCAATTCGGACTCCGGCCTCGCGGCAATTACCAATGTGATCCCTCCGGGCCCTGGCGGAAATCCTCCCGCGAATGAGGGAGGGCTCGGGACGTTTATTGCCGCCGGAGCGACCACCTCAACGGTGGTTGCAAATGGATTGCCGATTGATTTTCAACCGTTGGCCGTGGCTATCGATCCGGCGCCGAACAACGACCCGTCGCAAAATATCGGCGCGGTGACGATCGGCTCGCAAACCAGCGCCATTGATCTGCTAGTGCTACCAGGCGGCGGCGTACCGATACCGCCTGTGAGCGGCTTGCAGCTTCCGACGGGTGTGGTGTTTGACGCGCCGAACCAGGATTTTCTGGCGGTGGATAGCTTGCTGAACGATGTGCTGATCGTGAATCCGCTGACGGGCCAGGTGCTGGGAGTGGTCTTCACCGGTATCAACCCGACTTCGCTCGATTACAATTTCAATTCCAGCACGCTGGTTACGTCGAATGCGGCGAGCACCACGCTCTCGATCCTGGACTACGTCTGCCCGCCGAATCCTAACGGTGCGACGACGTGCCCGACGCCGCAAGTTCGCGACATTCTTGATGTGGGCGGGACGAATCCCTCGTCTGAGGTGATTGGCCCGAACGCAGTGGCGATTGATTCGCGGTTGAACCTCGCGGTGCAGGTGGATCAAACCAACAATCGGGTTTTGCTGGTGCCGCTGCCGCAGTAGGCGCCGCCGAGATGTTTGCGACGCGGCGCGGAGCATGCCGGAGGGCCAACCATGCGTCGTGCCGGGGCATCACAAAATGACCCTTGCATAGGCGGCTTTTATGCTGCGATGCTGGCCGAAAGCGATTGACCTGTTTCTCGGGCGACAGCTATAATCTCCGATTTGTGTTTTGCGATTTTCTGCTGTGACGTAGGGACGGCGGGATTTTGGGAATCATGATCCGAAGGAATATCAACTCTAAGGAGTGAGAATGAAGATTCGATTGGCAATTCCAGCCCTGGCGGCGTTCCTGATGGTTCCCGCAGTGTGGGCACAGACGGGCGGCGCGGCCGCGGCAGGCGGGGAGAAAGTAGGCGTCATTGACGTGCAGGTGGCGATCACCAGCACTGCGGAGGGCAAGCAGGCTGCGGCTGAATTGCAATCGCAGTTTGCGCCACGGCAGACCGAACTAACCAACATGCAGAAGCAGATGGAAGATATTCAGACGCGGATGCGCACCGGGCAAACCACGCTGAGCGACGACGAAAAGGCGCGGCTCGATCGGGAAGGGCAGCAGTTGCAGCGGTCCTACCAGCGTAAATCGCAGGATGCTCAGGACGATTTCAACGAAGCGCAGCGCGAAATCGTGGATCGCATCGGCCGCAAGATGATTGACGTGCTGAGCAAGTATGCCCGCGACAACGGTTACAGCGTGGTCTTGGATCGCTCCGGGCAAAGCTCGCCGGTGATTTTCGCCGCGAACTCGGTGGACGTCACGCAGGAGATTATCCGCCTGTACGACCAAACCTATCCGGTGAAGGCCGGCGCAACGAGCCGGCCGCCTGCGCAGCAACGGGCTCCCGCTCCGAAGCCGCAAGCGCCGCAGCACTAATTCGGCAAAGCAGCCGAGGCTGGCTGCCAACTCCGAGAACTGATAACCGAAGGCCTCCCGCATCTACAGCGGGAGGCCTTTTTTCTTGGGTTAATGCCTGCCGATTCTGGTCTTGTTGCGAGAGACTGCGCCGGTCTTGTGGCGTGGTCTTGCCTTTTTGGGTCATAGAAATTATACTGAGTTGCTTCCAGACAGGTCGCATGAACCAGTGGGCGCGAGCCCACTTTTTTGTTGGACGCGACAAATGGCGGAGCGCCGCAGCGTCGTTGCTTGAGGTGCCTGCGGACGAAGCGCCGGAAAGTCCGGTGAGTGGACTGGGTTAAAATGGGAATGTGGCGGCCCCCGGGGCTAACGGCGCCAGGGAGCCCGTACTAGTAACGAGTTAAATGTCGCCGTTAGAATAGAATGGAACTGGATAAGATTCGAGAGGCGGCCGAGCGCGTGGCAGGCTCGCTGGGCCTCGAAATTTTCGACGTCGAGTGGAAGATCGGCAAGCAGCGATTGCTGCGCGTCTATATCGACCGGCTGCCCGGCCCGCAGAACCCGGACGGTTTGGGTGTGACTCATAAGGATTGCGAGCGGGTGAGCGAGCAGCTCAGCGTGATCCTGGACGTGGAAGACCTGGTGCCTGGCCCGGCGTATGTCCTGGAGATTAGTTCGCCGGGGCTGGATCGCAAGCTCATCAAGCCGGCGGACTACGAGCGTTTCGCGGGACGCCTGGCGAAAATCTGGCTGAACGAGCCGATCGAGAAGCAAGCGTATCTGGAAGGGCGCTTCGCGGGATACGCGGACGGAGTGGTGAAGGTCAACGGTGCGAGATCGCGAGCTGGATGTGCCGTACGCGGGAATCAAGAAGAGCGAATTTGGTGGTGGAGTTGTAGAGGCCGTCTGCAACCGGCGGTAATTTTAATTTGGAACGGTTTTCATAATTTCATGGACGAGCAGTACGGGAGACGCGCGAATGGCGAGTCAGCTGTACCAGCAAATCGAGCTGATCAGCCGGGAGAAGCACATTGAACCGGAGATCATCGTCGCGGCCATTGAGGACGCGATGGTGGTGGCGGCGCGGAAATACTACCGCACCGAGGAAGAGCTGCGCTCGAAGTTCAATCCAGATACCGGCCAGGTAGACGTGTTTTCAGTGCATACGGTGGTGGAGGAAGTTGCCGACCCTGTGCGCGAAATTTCCTTGAACGACGCGCGCAAGCGCCAGCCCGAAATTGAAGTTGGCGGCGAGATCACCGAAAACAAGCCCACGGACGTGCTGGGGCGCATTGCCGCGCAGACGGCCAAGCAGGTGATCCTGCAGAAAGTGCGCGAGGCCGAGCGCGATACGATCTACAACGAATTTCACACGCGCGTCGGCGAGCTGATCAATAGCGTGGTGAAGCGCATGGAAGGTCCGGACATCATCGTGGACATGGGCCGCACCGAGGCCCGTTTGCCCAAGCGCGAGCAATCGCGGCTGGAAGCTTACAACGTGGGCGACCGCTTGCGCGTCACGATCCGCGCCGTGGAGCGGGCAGCGAAAGGGCCGCAGGTGGTGGTTTCGCGCGCCGATCCGGCCCTGGTGCAGCGCTTATTCGAGATGGAAGTTCCCGAGATTTACGACGGCACCGTGCAGATTCGCGCCGTGGCGCGAGAAGCAGGCGAACGCACCAAGATCGCCGTCGAGAGCCGCGACAAGGATGTGGACCCGGTGGGCGCGTGCGTGGGCATGAAGGGCATGCGCGTGCAGTCCATCATCCGCGAACTGCGCGGCGAAAAGATCGACATCATTCCGTTCAACGAAGAGACCGTCGCGTTCGCGCAGAAAGCACTGAGCCCGGCGAAAGTGACGCGCGTGCAGGTGGTTGACCCGGAAGAGAAGCGCCTGGAAGTGATCGTCGAGGATACGCAGCTTTCGCTGGCCATCGGTAAGAAGGGCCAGAACGTGCGGCTCGCGAGCAAGCTGATTGGCTGGAATATTGACATCAAGAGCGAGGAAGAGAAGCGCCGCGAGATCGAAGCGCAGATGGCCGCGCTCACGGCTCCTGGTACCGCGCTGACGGAGCTGGCGGGAGTCGGTCCGAAGACAATCGAGAAGCTCGAAGCCGCGGGAATTTCTTCAATCGAAAAGCTTGCGGATATGACGCCTGAGCAGCTCGTGGAAATTCCGGGCATCGGCGAAAAAATGGTGGAGAAGATCCACCAGTCAGTCGCCGCCTACTTCGAAGCGTTGGAAACTGCTGCTACGGCAGCGCCGGAAGGGGCGGCCGTTGCGGAAGGCGAGGGCGTCGCCGAAACGGAAGTTGCCGCTGAAGCAGAGGCTGCGTCGGTGGACGAAGCAACCGAGGAAGCCACCGAACAAGTGGCCGCGGACGAAGTGCCGGGTCCGCAAGAAGATGCGCCGGTGAGCGCGGTGGCTGCGGAAGCCGAGGCGGTAGCTCTCGACGAAGCCACCGAAGAGGCCAGCGAAGAAGTAAGGGAAGAAGCAATCGGTGAGACCGAAGAAGGCGCGGAGAAGCCGTAATTGCTTTAAGTCACTCGTCGAATCGCCAAGCGGTGGTTGCAGTAATGATCGTATCGGGTATTGGGAAGACCTAAGGAAGACAGAGGCGAATGGCAGATTCCAATCAAGTCCGTATCAATGAATTGGCGCGCGAACTGGAGATCAAGGCCAAGGTCTTGATCGAGTTCCTGCCGGAAGTCGGCGTCACGGAAAAAAAGACGCATTCCAGCTCAATTGACCTGAAGCACGCCGAGCTGGTGCGCAAGCATTTCCGCGACATCGCAGCGGCCGAAGAAGCCGCGGAAGCGGACAAGTCTGCCAAGGCCGCCGGTAAGAAGCCTGCTCCCCGGCCGGGAATTGCCGCGCCGTCAGCGCCTGCCACAATTGCGGCGAAGCCTGCGGCAGGCGCTACGCCAGCAGCGACGGCAAGACCCGGAAGCGTCCCGCCAAGTTCTGCGCCGGCTCCAGGAATCGCGCGTCCCGTCGCCGCGCCGCCGTCAGCGGCGCCTGCGGGAGTTCGTCCCGCAACTCAGCCGGCCGGTGCCGCGCCCGCAACTGCGCGACCCGGGACCGTTCCGGCTACGACACCAGCATCATCTCCAACGGCTGCGAGACCGACCGGAGCCGCACCTGCGCCATCTTCTCCGCGGCCGGGCGTTCCCCTGCGACCCGCGGTGCCTGGCGCGGTGCCCGGGGCCCCCGTGGGAGCGCGTCCTGCGGCTGCGGCACCCGGCGCGCTGCGTCCTGCCGGGTCTCCGGCACCCGCGCAACGATATCCAGTTCGTCCCGGAGCCCCGTCGGGTCCGGGCCAAGGCCGGCCCGGCGCGCCGCAAGGCATGCGCCCCGCTGGAGCGCCACAACAGTATCGTCCGAGTAGCGCGCCGCAAGGTCGTCCTGGCGGCGCACCCGGCCAACGTCCCGGCGGTCCGCCTTCACGGTTCCCGTCTCGTCCTGGCAGTGGTGGTGGTCCCGGCGGTCGCGATAATAAAGCTCCCGTGGGCGGGCAGCGTCCCGGCGCGGGAGTGCCGAAAGCCGAACCAGGCAAGCCGCTTTACGCGCGCAAGCCGGCAGCACGCGGCCGGCCGCTGATCGAGAAGCGTTACGCGGAAGGCGAGCGCAAGCTGCATCCAGTTCGTCCGCGCGCAGGCGTAGGAGCGGGTGGACGCACAAGCACCGTCGAACCGATTGCGCCAGTAAAGCGCGAGCCGCGTCCTCTGACGGTGACAGAAGGCATCACGGTGCGCGAACTCGCCGAAAAGCTCGATATTCGCGCGAAGGATTTGCTGAAGACTTTGCTCGACCGCGGCGTGTTCGCAAGCATCAACCAGGCGCTCGACGTGCCGACGGCCACCAGCCTTGCTGAGGCATTCAACGGCGTCGTGCAGGTTGTTACTTTCGAAGAGCAGTTGGTGCAGGAAGAAAAAGTAAAGGAAGAGCGCACGGGCAATGAAGTGCCGCGCGCGCCCGTAGTCACGGTGATGGGCCATGTTGACCACGGCAAGACCAGCCTGCTGGACGCTGTCCGCGAAGCGGATGTGGCGGGCGGTGAAGCGGGAGGAATCACGCAGCACATTGGCGCGTATGAAGCGCACGTGCAAGGGAAGCGGATCGTGTTCGTGGATACGCCGGGTCACGAAGCGTTCACGCGCATGCGCGCGCGCGGCGCGAAAGTCACGGACATCGTGGTGCTGGTGGTGGCTGCAGACGACGGCATGATGCCGCAGACCGAAGAAGCTATTTCGCACGCGCGCGCTGCCGGAGTGCCGATCGTTGTGGCCATCAACAAAGTTGATAAGCCCGACGCACAGCCGGAACGCGTGAAGCGCCAGCTTTCCGACAAAGGCTTGATGCCGGAAGAGTGGGGCGGCGACACGGTGATGGTGGAAGTGTCGGCCAAGACGAAAAAGAACCTGCCCAAGCTGCTGGAAATGATTTTGCTGGTGGGCGACTTGCGTGAATTGAAGGCCGATCCGGGAGTGCCGGCGAGCGGAACTGTATTGGAATCGCGGGTGGACAAGGGCCGCGGCCCGGTGGCAACTATGCTGGTACAGAACGGGACGTTGCACGTTGGCGATGTATTCATCGTCGGCGCGGTTTACGGCAAAGTGCGCGCGATGTTCGACGATCGCGGCGGCGCGATCAAGCAGGCAGGACCCTCGACGCCGGTGGAAGTTCTCGGGTTGCAGGGCGTGCCGGAAGCGGGCGACCAATTCCAGGTGGCGGACGAAGCGAAGGCGCGGCATATCGTGGAATACCGCCAGGGCAAAGCGCGCGAAGCAACTTTGGCCAAGTCGGCCAGCGGCCGCTTGACGCTCGATCAGCTGCACGAGCAATTGAAGATCGGCGAAGTGAAGGAATTGCCGGTGGTGGTGAAGGCGGACGTGCAAGGCTCGGTGGAAGTGCTCAATGAAATGCTGCCGAAGCTTTCGAACGACCAGGTGAAATTGAAAGTGATTCACGCCAGCGTCGGCGCCGTGAATGAAAGCGACGTGCTGCTGGCCTCGACTTCCGGTGCGGTGATCGTGGCCTTCAATGTGCGGCCGGAGCGCAAGGCCCTCGAATTGGCACAGCGCGAAGGCGTGGACGTTCGCACGCACACGATCATCTACGAGTTGCTGGACGAATTGCAGAAGGCCGTCGAGGGCTTGCTTGCTCCGGTAATCAAGGAGCAATTCCTGGGCCGCGCCGAAGTTCGCGACACGTTCCGCGTCAAGGGCGTTGGGACCATCGCTGGTTGCTCGGTGCTTGATGGCATCATCAAACGCGATGCCGAAGTTCGCGTGATACGCGAAGCCTCGGTGATCTACACGGGCCGCGTGAGCTCGCTGAAGCGCTTCAAGGACGACGTGAAAGAAGTGCGCCAGGGATTTGAATGCGGAATCGGCGTTTCGAATTTCGCCGACGTCAAAGTTGGCGATGTACTCGAGTGTTTTGCGATCGAGAAGACTGCAGCGCTTCCACCGCCTCCGCCAGATCGTCCCCGGCAGGATCGCGCTGCGGCCGCAGAACGTGTCAGGACCCAGTAGCGCAACTACTTATTACTTGCACGGCATCGAAAGAACTTGCGTGGCGCGCCGCTGACGGGCGAGCTTGAGCAACGCTTCCGGTTTGCCGCAGCGCGAAAAGGGTCTTGTTTCCTGGCGTTGCAAGAGTTCCGCCGCGCAGCCCGGGTGGCTGTGCCACTACGAAAATGCCGATCGGTCTCCTCACGCTGGAAATTCACATCCTTGATGCGCAGTCCCTTAAGGACAAACGGCAAGTTCTGCGCAGTTTGAAAGACCGGCTGCGCGCCCACTACAACGTGGCCGTGGCGGAGCTGGAGCACCAGGATACGTGGCAGCGCTCGCGCATCGGCGTCGTCACGATTTCAGGGGATGTGGGGTATCTCGAGAAATCGCTGGCGGAAATCGCGGCGGAATCCGAACGCGTGCTCGGCCGCGACCTGGTTTCGCAGGAAGTGGAATATTTCGAGGACGGGCAAAGCGCATGACGATTCAAGGACATCGCTCGGAACGCATCGCCGAGGAAATTCGCAACGAAGTGAGCCTGATGCTGGCGGGGGAATTGAAGGATCCGCGCCTCGCGGCGCCGGTGCTGGTAACCGAAGTTCGCATGGGCGCGGGGATGCGTACGGTGCGCGTGTTTGTGAGCCTGGCCGGGGATCCGGCGGAGCGGGCAACCACGCTTGAAGGGCTCCAGGCCGCGAAGGGTTACGTGCGCCACGAACTGGTCGAGCGCTTGCACATGCGGCGCGCGCCGGAGGTGCTCTTCATCCTCGATGAAACGGAAGAATACGGCCAGCGCATCGAAAACCTGCTGCGCAAAGCGAAGTCGTCGGAGGACCACACTCCGTAGCGCCGCGCCGCATTGCTGCTCACGCCGTTGCCGCGGGAAGCTTTGGGTTTCCCCCGCAAAAGTGCAGCGGCCTGCAATTCGCAGTCTGCAACGATCGCCAAGCGCTACCACTAAACCATGTCTCGTGCACCCAAAGCGCCTCCCTGCGAGGGATTACTCGTCATCAACAAGCCAAGCCACAGAACTTCCCACGACGTAGTGGAATCCGTGCGCCAGCTGGTGGGGTTTCGCGGCATCGGGCATTTGGGAACGCTCGATCCCCTCGCGACGGGTGTGCTGGTAGTGGCGTTGGGTCGTGCCACGCGCCTGGCGCGTTTCTACGCCGGCCGCCGCAAGCGTTACACGTGCGCCGTGCGTTTTGGTTTCGAGACCGATACGTACGACGCGGACGGTGAGGCACTCGGTCCCGATTCAGCGCCGTCATTGAATCCGGAGGAGATCGCTGCGTTGGCGGCCCGGTTTCTCGGCAAGATTCAGCAGATTCCTCCGGCATATTCCGCGAAAAAAATTCACGGACGCCCTGCGCACGAACTGGCGCGAAAAAATAAGCCAGTCAACCTGAAGCCGGTGGAAGTGGAAGTGTTCGAGTTTCAACTCACGGGTGTGGAAGGTTCGGTGGCGCGGTTCACGGTGGAATGCGGAGCGGGAACCTACATTCGGTCGCTGGCCTACGATTTGGGAAAGCTGCAAGGTTCCGGCGCGCACCTGGCCGAGATCTCGCGAACCGCGGTCGGCGAATTTACGATAGACGACGCCCACTCGCTCGCTGAACTTGAACAGGACGCCAAAGCGGGAGGCTTGCGGGGGCGCGTGATTCCCCTCGAGAAATTGTTGATGGACCTGCCTCGCGCGACCGTGCTGCCAATTGTGGAAAAGCGCGTGCGACATGGCGCGAAATTCAACGTTTCCCTGGCGCAGATTCAGCCTGGGCAAACCAACGCGGCGCAGAACGCCCCCGCGCAACTTGATGCGGGCGAGTGGAAACCTTCGCGCCTTCGCGTCTTCAATCAGCAAGGCCAATTGATTGCGATTGCCGAGCCTGTCGTTCCTCGTACGTATCAACCTCTAGTAGTTTTGGAAGCCATGCCGTAGCAGCCATTTGTGGGTTGAAACTGGCCGCGCCTGGCACGTTGACGCGATTCTTTAGCCTGAAACACGTTCGAAAGATGCGTTCACATCCAATCGCTAGTTCGGAGTGTTGGGTTCTGGAGGCGTGTTCGCTGGAGGTTGGTACTGTTGCTGTTCGGCTGGCGGAGGCTGTGGTTGAGGTTCGGGCTGTGGTTGTGGCTGCTGCTCGACCGGCTGCTGCCGCTCCGGTTGCGTAAGTTGAAACCCACCGCGACGTTCCTGGATGGAAGGCCCTAACGAAGTCGGGCCGCCCAATTGCCCGCGACCGGCGTAGATCATGTGATCTTTTCGCGGGGCCATCTCCACTAGCCGCGGCGTCACCAGAATCAATAATTCGGTATCCGAATATTGCGTGGTGGTGGTGCCGCCGATGATTCCGTTGAGCGGCAGATCTCCCAGACCGGGCGAACCGTTTAGAGAAGTGGTGCGTTGCGGCGCGAGATAGCCCGCTAGCGCAGCCGTTTGGTCCGTGCGCACGCGGACGGTCTGATGAATTTCCTGATTATTGACGATCGGGATGTTGTTAAGGCTGGAGCCGGCGAGGCTGCTCAGCGTGAACTCGAATTGCAACGTCACGTCGCCATTCGGGTGAACTCGCGGGGTGGCCTTCACCTTCAGCCCTATGTCTATGTATTGCGCGCCGGGGAATTGCGTGCCGATACCGTTGCTGGACAAAAGTCCGATGAGCGACGAGGAATCCAGAATCACCGACACGCTATTCGAGCCGAAATTCGAAATTGCGAGGTCAGGCAGCCCGTCACCGTTGAAATCGGCAGTCGCCGCCGAGTCCGGAGTGGTGCCTACGGGCACCTCAATCGGAGCGTTGAACACGCCGCCGCCCGCACCAAGAAGCAAAGCAAAAGAATCGTCTCCGGTCGCCGTGACCGCGAGATCCGGCAGGCCGTCTTGATTAAAGTCAGCGACGGCAATGGATGTGGGATTTGTCCCGGCGGGAAAATCCATCCGCGTACCGCCTGGTTTGATGAACGTGCCGTCACCGTTGCCGAGAAAAACGGAGACGCTGTTTCCCACACCGTTCGCACTGGTGGCAACGCCGCTATCCGCAACCGCCAGATCCAGATTGCCGTCGACGTCCAGGTCCGCCGAGGTGACATACACTGGGGTCACTCCCGTGGTGTACGTGACGCCTTTCTGAAACGTCCCATCTCCATTGCCGATAAAGATTTCGAGCGTGTTATCAACGGAATTGGTCACGGCCAGATCTATTAGTGACGGATTACTGGGATTGAATGCCTCGGCAACGATCGAGGTGGGCGCGCTGCCGGTGACGATCGTGGTCGGCGGCTTAAACGTGCCATCCCCGTTGCCCAGGAAAATACTTACGGTGTTAGCTGACATATTGACGACTGCCAGATCCGCAAAACCATCTTTGTTGAAATCGCCCACTGCGATTGAAGTGGGGCTTGAGCCGCTGGGCAGAACAAGCGGGGAAGACGGCGCCGCAACAAAGGTTCCATCTCCGTTTCCGAGCAGGATCGAGACTGTGTTGTCCAATTGATTTGCAACTGCGAGATCAATAATTCCAGTGGAGTTGGTCTTGGCGTTGAAGTTCCCAGTGGCAATCCACGTGGGTCCCTTTCCGACAGTGACCGTGCTTGGAGTGCCGAAAGCGCCCAGGCCTGCGCCTAAGAAAACCGATAGGGTTCCGTCGGTAAAATTGGCCGCGAGTATATCTTGAAAGTTATCGTTGTTCACATCGCCGGTAACTACGAAATCCGGATTCGTTCCGGTCGTGAGCGTTGTGATGGGAAGGCTGGAAGCGGTGGGGTTTGAGACCGTGGATGTGGCCGGGGCTGTGGCGCCGCTCTTAGAGCCGACCAGGCTCGAAGAATATTGCGCCAGGGAAACCGGATAACGCTCGCCGACGAAGAAAGTTGCCGGCTGGCCGTCTTCTGCGCGCAGCAGAACGCGGCGCCCCGCGCGCACGGTCGAAAGCAAATTCGAAAAATTTGCACTGGCTCCGGGGAGGGTATACAAGAAGGTCGAGCCGCCTCCGCCAAAGGCCAAGATAGGCGGGATGGATGATGACGATCCAAATACCTGCTCCAGCAGCGCGTTGAGCGCCGTCGCGCCGCCTTCCGCGATCAGCTGCGCGGAGTTCGATGGAATCGAATAGATCGTGGCGTTTTGCGGACCCGTGATGCCCAAGTCCATGTTGCGGCTGCGATCCACCTCCAGGACTTCAATTTCCAGCACGAGTTCGGCGGGAGGCTGGTCTAGATTTTCTATGATTCCGGTGGCGACCGCGATCGCTTGCGGTGAAGCTCGCATTGTCAGCGTGTGGCTCTTGGAATCAAGGTCCGTTCGCGTGATCCCGGCAACTTCACGGACCATGCGCGATACTTCGGTCATTTGCTCGGGCGTCTCCGAGGCGGACAACAGCACGGTGCGCACGATCGAAACGTCGTAGTCCTTGCGCTTCTGCTGCGTATCCTGCGCCACAAAAAACAAGTGCTTCGTGAGCGGCCGCCAGAACGTTCCAGTCTCCTCGCCGAGCACGCGCATAACCGTCGCAAAGTCCACGTCGTTCAGATCGAGGTGCACCGGCGTGTTGCGCAGATCCACATCAAAGGCGACTTCGACACCGAATTTTTCCGCTACCTGTTGGTAGGCGCTTTGGGTCTGGCCGCGCAGCTGGAATGATTGGGTCCCAGTGCGGTGTTCCAACTGCACTTCCGGAGCCAACTCCGGTTCGGCTGCCACTTGCCGGGCGCGCGCCGGGTCGAGAGCTTCCAGTTCAATCAGACGCTCGCGGATCGTGCGGTTGGAAGGATCCAGCTCGCGGGCTTGACGCATGGCATGCAGCGCATCCGAAAACCGGCCGGATACCGCATCGCGCTCCGCTAAATCCACCTTCATTTGCACGACGTGACCCTTGGCCTCCGCCTGCCGCACCAAATATTCGCGATTGCTGGGGTCCCAATCGACAGCGTCGGAATATGCATCGTAAGCCGCTTGCCAGTCGCCGTCTGCTTCGACTTTCAGGCCCTGTTTGTAGGCTTGCTTGCCCTTTTTGATATCAGCCTTTCGCGGAGGCGACGGCAGCTTTTGTTCCAGAGGAGCCGCGCTCGCGGCTGCCGGCGAATTTTGCGCCGGCGTCGTGGTGGCCGTAGATTGCTGGGTTTGAGCCTGCGAGGAAGCGTGCACGGCGGCGAGATTCGGCGTAATAAGCGCGGCCAGAAGCACCGGTAACGCCACCAAGGCGGCAAGAGAGAGAGGGTTCTTGAGGGCGGTCACACGTCGTTGCGAGCGGCCCGGGGAATGGCGCGAGGAAGTCATTCGAATGTAAGATGCTATTCTACAGGGAAAGGTGAGCATGGTGTTGCAACAGGTGAATTCGCTTGATTTAAGAGCAAGGCGAGGCTAAACTTAGTTTTCCAGTTGTAAATCATTTGCAACTGGAAAAGATATGCTCTCTGCGCTCCTCCTGGCTCTTCGTGAAGGCGTTGAAGCCGCGCTTGTCGTCGGCATCGTCCTCGTCTATCTAAATCGCACCGGCCGTCGTGCGCTCGCGAGCTATGTGTGGGCCGGCGTGATTCTCGCCTCCGCGGCAAGCGTTGCCGCAGCGATACTGCTGGATCGCTGGCAAGTCAGCGAAGATGGCTTCGAAGGCCTGCTGATGCTGGTCGCCTCCGTGCTCGTGATTTCCATGATTGTGTGGATGAACCGCGTGGCGCGGCATCTGAAGAAAGAAATCGAGCAGCGCATCGAAGCCTACGCGCAAAAATCCACGCGTGCCGCGGGCTGGGCCATCGGCATATTTGTGTTTCTGATGGTGGTGCGCGAAGGCGCCGAATTGGTCTTGGTTTTGCGGGCCGTGGAGCTTTCCACTGCGGGTGTGCAAGTCTGGATCGGAACCATCATCGGCATCGCCATCGCGATTGCGGTGGGTTTTTTCTTTTTCCAAGGCACGCTGAAGATTCCGCTGCACCGGTTTTTCAAGGCCACCAGTGCGATTTTGATGGTGGTCGCCTTCCAGTTGGCGCTTACCGGAATACACGAGCTCAGCGAGGCAATGTGGATTCCTTCGAGCAAGACGGAAATGTCGACGATCGGCCCGATCGTGCGCAATGAAGTCTTCTTTTTTGTTTTGATTCTGGGTGCGGCCGCTCTGGTAGTTCTCCGCGAGTGGTTCAGCGCGAAGCAGCCGGTTGCCGAAGCTGCCGCGAATCCTGCCGAGCGGCGGATGCACGAATACGAATTCCGACGCCAGCGCCGCTGGAGTTTCGCTGCGGCGATTTTGTGCGTCGCGGTGGTGCTTTGCTTTGCCGGAGATTATGTGTACGGCCGCGTGTCCGCAGCTCCCTCGCCCGCGAAGACGCTGGTGGCCCAGGATAACGAGGTCCGCATTCCGCTGTCGGAGCTTACCGACTCAAGCTTGCACTTTTATAAGGCCGACGTGAACAACACCGTGATCCGTTTTCTGGTGATTCACAAGCAAAATGGCGATTACGCGGCGGCGCTGGACGCCTGCCAGATCTGCGGCACCGCCGGTTATCGCCAGGAGGGCCAGACGGTGATCTGCCGCAATTGCGGGGCCTCGATTTACATACCTTCGATCGGACAGTCCGGCGGTTGCAATCCCATCAGCGTGAAGTCGCGCGTCGCAGGAGGTGAAGTGATCGTGGACCTCTCGGCGCTGGGCGACGCCGCCTCCAAGATTCACTCCTGACCCGATGTTCGCTCGCCTGGTACGAGAGTCCTTCGTTCGCAATCCACGCCGCAAACTATTGACGGCTGCCGCGCTGGTCGTGGGCATGGCCGTCACGACGGCGACGCTCACGATCGCGCTGGAAGTGGGCGACCGGCTGGCACGTGAATTCCGCAGCCTCGGCGCGAATCTATTAGTGACGCCTGAGTCGGATACGCTGCCGGTGGAAATCGGCGGCGTGGACTACCGCCCCGTGGATGAAGGCGCTTACCTGAAAGAGGCTGACCTCGGCAAACTAAAAACGATTTTCTGGCGCCACAATATTTTAGGATTCACGCCGTTTCTTGATGTGCCTGCTTCCGTCGTGGGCGAACAAGGTAAACCCGCGGTTCCTGTGGTTTTGATTGGGACTTGGTATGAACACGCCGTCCCGGTTCCAGATGGCACCACATTTAAGACGGGCGCGAGCAGCACGCATCCCTGGTGGAAAATCGAAGGTCGTTGGTTCGCGGACGGCGCGAATGAATGTGTCTTGGGCGCGTCGCTCGCACAGGCGATGCCCGGCATTAGGCCGGGCCAGACGATCTACGTAAGCGGCCGGGGCGATGGCAACCAGACGAATTCGAGCGTCACGCCGCTCTTCGTGACCGGCATTGTTTCGGCGGATGACGCCGAAGATGGGTCAATCCTCGTGCCGCTTTCGGTGGCGCAAAAAATATCCGGGCACACCGGTGAATTTCGCCAGCTTTTCGTAAGCGCTTTGACGAAACCCGCCGATGCGTTGGCTGAACGCGGCGAGCGCGCGCAGACGGACAAGAGTATTCAGCTGACTCCGACGGAGTACGATCGCTGGTTCTGCTCGCCCTACATTTCCTCGATCAGCTACCAGATCAAGACTGTGCTGGCCGGCACCGACGTCCACGCGATCCGGCGCGTCGCCGAAACCGAAGGCCGCGTGCTCGATCGCGTGGGCACGCTGCTTTGGATTGTGACGCTCGCGGCACTGATCGCTGCGGCGCTGGCCGTTGCAGCTACGTCCGCGACCACCGTGCTTGAGCGGCAGGCGGAAATCGGCGTGATGAAGGCTCTGGGCGCGAGCAACGCGCTGGTGAATGGAATTTTTCTCGCCGAGCAGGTGTTGCTGGCGATTGCCGGTGGAGCGATCGGGTTTATCGCCGGCACATTTTTCGCCAGGTTCCTGGGAGCGAGCGTGTTCGGAAGTCCAGCGTCGCCGCGACTTATCCTGTTGCCGATTGTGCTGGGACTTGCCGCGATTGTCGCGATTGCCGGCAGCTTGCTGCCTCTGCGGCGCGCGGCGCATTTCGAGCCGGCCCTGATTCTGAGAGGCGGATGATGTTCTGGCGTCTGGTGTTTCAACTTTTGCGCGGCAGCCGTGGGCGGTTGGCAGTCGCGATTTTGGCGATTGTCAGCGGCGCCGCGGTGATTTCCGCGCTGCTGAATCTCGATCTGGGCGTGCAGAACAAATTGACGCAGGAATTCCGATCGCTGGGCGCGAATGTAGTGATTTCGCCGGCGACAGGCGCAACAATGCAGAACGGCGCTGTGCCGGCATCCTTGATGCGGGAGGATGAAGTTCTTCCACCACTCCAGCGCTTGCAATCGCCGGAAGTGGCCGCCGTTGCGCCCTATCTTTATATCGTTGCACGCGCGCAAGGCACGCCTGTAGTCGTGGCGGGAACCTGGCTGGATGAAGCGCAAAAGCTGGAGCCGACTTGGAAACTGGAAGGGAATTGGATTACGTCGCGCGAAGACGACTCGCGATGCCTGATCGGCCGCGCCGTTGCACGGCAATTTCATCTCGCGCCCGGCGGCGTGTTCAATTTCGATTATTTAAACCGCTCCGCGCGATGCTCAATCGCTGGAATCGTGGACGCGGGCGGCACTGAAGACGACCAAGTTTTCGCTAGCCTGCGTACCGTGCAAGCGCTGGCGAATTTGGGAGGCCAGATCGGCTTGGTGCAGATCAGCGTAAGTGGCGCGGCAAAGACGGTCGCAGACTATACCGGGCGCGTGGCCGCCGCGCTGCCCGCGGGCGCGCAGGTTCGGCCGATTCGTCAGGTGACCGAAGCCGAAGGTGCGTTGCTCAGCCGAATTCAGCTTCTGATCATTTCCATGGTGCTTTTGATCCTGATGCTTACGGCGCTGTGCGTTCTGGGCACGATGGCGGCGCTGGCGATGGAGCGCCGCAAAGATGTCGGCCTGATGAAATCGCTCGGTGGCTCGATTTCGCGGATTGTTGGAATATTTTTGGCCGAAGTCGGCGTGCTGGGTGCTCTCGGCGGGCTGGCCGGTGCGGTCATCGGAGTGGCTCTGTCGTATTGGATGGGGCTGCGCGTGTTCGGCACTGGAATCTCGCCACGCTGGGAAATTTTCCCAGTGACGGTCGCTTTGATGATCGTGGTCGCGATGACGGGTGCGCTGCCGCTGCGCGCGCTGGGGAACGTGAAGCCGGCCGTAATTTTGCGGGGAGAATAGGAAATCGTGTCCACGGTGGTCGAGATCGAGAATCTGCGCAAGGAATTCGGCAGCGTGCGCGCACTCGACGGCGTTTCGCTCCGCATCGACGAGGGCGAGTGGATTGCCATCATGGGCCCGTCGGGTTCCGGAAAGACAACGCTGATCAATATTCTTGGCGGGCTCGACTCTCCTACGTCTGGAAAGGCTGTCGTGGCCGGCACCGATGTTGCGCGCTTAGACGAGGCTGGACTCACGCGTTTCCGCGCTGAAAAAGTGGGCTTCGTGTTCCAACAGTTCCACTTGGTGCCTTACCTCACCGCGCTGGAGAACGTGATGCTCGCGCAATATTTTCACAGCATCACCGACGAGAAGGAAGCCCGCTGTTCGCTCGAGCGGGTGGGCCTCGGCGACCGCGCAGAGCATCTCCCTTCGCAGCTTTCGGGCGGTGAACAGCAACGGATAGCCGTGGCGCGAGCCTTGATCAATCACCCCAAGCTGATTCTGGCGGACGAGCCGACCGGCAATCTCGATGAAGCCAACGAGCAAATCGTGCTCGATCTGCTGCGCGAATTGCATCGCGAAGGGCACACGATCTTGATGGTCACTCACGCGCCATCCATCGGACGCCTCGCCGACCGCCGCATTGACCTTGCGCACGGTCGCCTGGCGAACGTCGCTTCGACGACTCTGAAGCACGCACCGGAGTGAGGGCGCTCTTGGTCGCGAGTATGGCAAACTACCGTAGGGGAAGCCGCGCACGACGCGTGACGAGTTAAATTCAAAATGCCGATACCGCAAGACGTTCGCAAGAAGCCGATCAGCATCAAGGTGCATGTCTCGACGGGCGAAGGCGTGGAAATCACCTGGGCCGATATGCACACCAGCGCCTACACCTTTCCCTACTTGCGCGATCAGCTGCCCCTGCGCGCTGTGCAACGACGAGCGCGAAAAGAAATCGAAAGCAGGGCCGGTGAGCGCCGTGCTGCCGATGTACAAACCGCGCGTCACGGCCAAGAGCGCAAACGCGGTGGGGAATTACGCGATCCAGATACAATTTTCCGATAGCCACGCCACGGGAATCTTCAGTTTCGAACATCTGCGCGAGATCTGTCCGTGCGAGGCATGCGCTCGCGAGTTCCGTTCGGCCACCGCTGAAAAGACCGCCTAGCGTTTTGGAACGTGCAGCCGCCGTCGCCAGCTTCTAGTTACCCGCCGGCAAGTACTATGCTCCCGAGCCTTCCATTTTGGGCCAGTTTCAACGTATAGTTCATTCCCGCACCTCACGAGCGTATGGTTTCCAACTCCACGGGTCCCACATTCACGCCGGGTCGCATCCGCCCAGTTGCGAAAGTCCTCGTGGCCACCACGGCCATGCTGGCTTTCATTTCTTTCTGGCGCGCCGCGGCGATTGTCCTCAATGACCTGGCTTCTTCCGCCTATTACGCAGGTGGCGAGGCCGAGCAATTCATCGGCAAGACGGCGCCCTGGTTCATCCTGGGCATCATGCTGTTTTCCTACGCGGTACGAGCTGTTTATGTGGAAAGCTGCAGCATGTTCGTGCGCGGCGGCGTGTATCGCGTCGTAAAGGAAGCGCTGGGCGGCACACTCGCCAAATTCTCCGTTTCCGCGCTGATGTTTGACTACGTCCTTACCGGCCCGATCAGCGGTGTTTCCGCCGGACAGTACCTCGTCGGCGTTATCAACGAGCTTTTCCATCACGCCGGCCTTGGTCTTCATTTGAACGTGAACGCCACTGCTGCCACGGTGGCCATCGCCATCACGCTCTATTTCTGGTGGGAAAATATCAAAGGCGTTCCGGAATCCAGCGGCAAAGCGTTGCGCATCATGGAACTCACTACCGTGATGGTGGTAGTGCTGATTACTTGGTGCGTTTACACGCTATGGGTCCGCGGGGGCTGGCACTTGCCGCCGATGCCCACTCCGGAAAACATGAAGCTGGACAAAGGCTCCCTTGGCTGGCTGGACCGCTATCACTGGGCGCACATGATCACGCTGATCATCATTTTTGTGGGCCTGGGACACTCCGTGCTGGCGATGAGCGGCGAAGAATCGCTCGCGCAGGTATACCGCGAAATCGAGCATCCCAAGCTCAAGAACCTGAAAAAAGCCGGGCTGGTGATTTTCATCTACAGCCTGGTGTTCACCTCGCTGGTGTCCTTCTTCGCAGTAATGATCATTCCGGACAACGTGCGCGGCAATTTCACCGAAAACTTGATCGGTGGACTGGCGATGCATCTAGTGGGCAGTTTCCCGGTGCGGCTGGCGTTCCATGTGTTCGTCGTGGTGGTGGGCACGTTGATTCTGGCCGGTGCCGTCAATACCGCGATTGTCGGATCGAATGGCGTTCTAAACCGAGTGTCAGAGGACGGGGTTCTGACGGACTGGTTCCGTCATCCGCACGCGCGATTTGGGACCACTGACCGCATTATCAATATGGTGGTCTTGTTTCAGATCATCACCATCATCGCTAGCCGCGGCGACGTGACCTTCCTTGGCAACCTCTACGCCTTTGGCGTGATTTGGAGTTTTTCGATGAAGGGCATCGCGGTGCTGGTGTTGCGTTATACGCACCCGCAGGACCGCGAGTACCGCGTGCCGCTGAACCCCGTGATTTTCGGGAAAGAAATTCCAATCGGCCTCGGCCTGATCACGCTGGTGCTTTTCGCGATTGCGGTAATCAATCTATTCACGAAGCCGCAAGCAACTATCGCCGGGATCACTTTCACAATTTTGCTTTTCACGGTGTTCGAAATTTCCGAGCACCGCATGCGTGTACGCGCCGCCGGCGCCGCCCACGTTGAACTCGATCAATTCAATCTCGCGCCGGAAGCCGAGCTGACTCCCACGAGTGTGGGGGTCGCGCCCGGGAATATTCTCGTGCCGGTCAGCACGTATTACGCCTTGTACCATCTGGAAGCTGCGTTGCGGCGGGTGCGCGAAAAGGAAGCGGAAATCGTGGTGTTGCACGTGCGCATGCTGCGCCGCGCGGCTTCCGGCGAATACGATCTCGCGCCGGACCAGCTTTTCAGTACCATTGAGCAGCTGCTCTTCACCAAAGTGTTGTCGCTTGCGGAAAAGGAAGGCAAACCGGTGCGGCTGGCTGTAGCGGCGGCCAACGATCTTTGGGAAGGCATTCTGCGCACGGCGATGAACTTGCAATCCAGCACCGTCGTGGCGGGCAGTTCAGCGAAAATGCCTGTCACGGAACAGGCGCGCGAAATCGGCCTCGCGTGGGAGCGCATGCCCGAACCGCGTCCGCGCGTCACCCTGGAAATTTTCACTCCGTCAGGCAAGGAACAAATATTCTATCTCGGTCCGCACGCTCCGCGGCTCACGCCCACGGAAATCGATCTGCTGCACCGTGTCTGGTTGGAGTTGAGCGACAAGCTTCCCGGAGAAGAAGTGCATCACCACGACGTGGTGCATTTCGCGCTCACCGAAGTCGAGCGCGAAATGAGGCAAGGTGAAGTGGATGCCGTGGTCGAGCGCCTGCGCCAGCATTTGCGCGATATTGAAAACCGCCGTCAGATGAGCGGCGACGACATCAAGAAGCTGCCCGGCAGCTAAACCCCGGCTCCCGCGATCAACCTTTCGGCTGCGACTGCTGGTCCCGCCGCGACCAGAACTATTCAAACAGCGATCACGCAGGGATTTGCGATGTGCAATCGGGACAGCGCGTCGCCTTCAGCGGAATTTTCGAGACGCAGTAGGGGCAATCCTTGGTAGTGGGCGCGGCGGCCGGCGCCGGCTTATTCCAGCGATTCACGATGCGCACAAGCAGAAAGACCGCGAAAGCGACGATCAGAAAGTCCACTACGTTATTGAGGAAGACACCGTAATTGAGCGTGGCTGCACCCGCGGTTTTGGCCTCCGCGAGCGACGCATATGACTTCCCGGAAAGGTTCAGAAAGAGACTGGAAAAATCCACCTTGCCGAGAATCAGTCCGATCGGCGGCATTATGATGTCTGAAACCAGCGACGAAACGATTTTTCCAAAAGCCGCGCCGAGGATAAAACCGACGGCCAGGTCCATCACATTGCCCTTCATCGCAAATTCTTTGAACTCTTTCAGCATGGATGTTCTCCTCAGTATTTCGAATGGGCAGCCGGTTGCAAGCGAGACGGCGCTGGTCGTTCGGTATGTGGCGTCCCATGCTGCTGCGCGGGAGATTATCCGGTAAGGCCTGTTGCAGGCAAGGGCAAACGAAAGATTTACGGGAATCGCCAGATTGGGGATCGCGCTTGGGCTGCCGGCGGATTCTTTGCCGGTGGAAAATGCTGGCCGATTCAATTTTTCGAATTTCGCTTACGCGCGACGAAGTGAAAACGCTGCGCCCAAGAGGCCGCGCAGGACGAGCACCGAGCCCGCCACGCTCAGCAAGAGCGGCGCATAGCGCACGGACAAAAACGGAATCGCCAGCACTGCAATTCCCACCAGAGCCAGCGATCCTGCGCGAATTTTTGCTTCCGCGCGTGAGGTCTTAGGATCTTTCCGCATGCCTGCGCGCGCTCCCCAATAGATGAATACGATGCCCAACGCGATCAGCGCCGCGGGACGCCCCGGAAGTCCAATGCGGCCCGAGATTGATAGCAGAATCAGCAGCGCGCCGAGAAGTAACACGATGAATTCGCTGAGAAGCTTGAAGAGGTTTTGCGGAATCGCCATAATCGCAGTCCGTCTGCGGCCATTATCCCGCAGCCTACGGAGTCGCGCAAACGCGGCGAGATTGGCCGCGCGATAACGAACGCAGCCGTCGAGGCTGTTGGCCCGCGCCTGGAATGGTACAATAGCTGATTGGGTCTGTATCGCCGCGTGGCTTTTAGCATCCAATACTCGGGAGAGAAATTCAGTGCACAAGGTGATTATCATCGGTAGCGGGTGTGCGGGGTTGACGGCGGCGATCTACGCGGCGCGCGCGGATTTGAGCCCTTTGGTGCTCGACGGCTACGAACCCGGCGGCCAGCTCGCGCTGACCACGATGGTTGAAAATTTTCCGGGTTTTCCGGATGGCATACTCGGGCCCGAGCTGATCGAAAATTCGCGCAAGCAGGCGCAGCGCTTTGGCACCGAGTTTCGTTCCGGTGCGGTGACGTCGGTGGACCTGAGCCAACGTCCGTTCAAGATCGTTGCCGGCAAGGAATCGTACGAGGCAGAGACGCTGATCGTCGCGGCGGGGGCGTCGGCGCGCATGTTGGGAATCGAATCGGAGCGCCATCTTTTGGGCCACGGCGTTTCCACCTGCGCTACGTGCGACGGCTTCTTTTTTCGCGGCAAGGAAATCATGGTGGTCGGCGGCGGGGATACCGCCATGGAAGAAGCCACCTTCCTCACAAAATTTGCGAGCAAGGTTACGCTGCTGCATCGCCGCGACGAATTTCGCGCCACGAAAATCATGCTGGATCGCGCCCACGCCAACGAGAAAATTCAATTTCTCACACCGTACGTGGTCGAAGAAGTACACGACATGGACAAGAAGTCCGTGGAGAAAGTGCGCGTCCTGAACGTGGAAACGAAGGAAACCCGTGAGATCGAGGTGTCCGGTGTTTTCGTCGCGATCGGCCACGATCCCAACACCAAAATCTTCAAAGGCCAGCTCGATATGGACGAGAACGGATACCTGATCACGCATGACGGTCCGAAGACGAACGTCGAAGGCGTCTTTGCGGCGGGTGACGTACAAGATCATCATTATCGCCAGGCCATCACTGCCGCCGGCTCCGGCTGCATGGCTGCCATCGAGGCCGAGCGCTTCCTGGAGCGATAAAGCGGGTGATGACGCACGTAGCTTTGCTGCATAATCAAAGATTGATGCTCTCGTTTCTCCAGCGTTGCTCCTACAAAATCGGCGCGGTCGCCGTCTAATGCGCGCGCTTCTACTGCGCCTTTCGGAGAGCAAGCGGCTCGCGCCGCTGATGATGCACAATGGCGCCAGCCGGCGCGTTGCTCGCCGCTTTGTCGCCGGTGAAACCCTCGATGACGCGGTGGTAGCGGCGCGCGAAGTGAATCGCCGCCTGCAATTGGCCAGCCTGGATCTGCTCGGCGAAAATGTGTCGGACGAAGACGGA
The DNA here is from genome assembly GCA_963740695.1 of uncultured Acidobacteriota bacterium. Lineage (GTDB taxonomy): Bacteria > Acidobacteriota > Terriglobia > Acidiferrales > UBA7541 > Palsa-295. The sequence continues at coordinate 1,900,706 of CAVUFU010000004.1, read as the reverse complement.
GCGCGCCGCGCTGCGGAAGGCTATCTGACAATTTTTGATCGCATCGCCACTGAACACCTCGACGCGAACGTCTCGCTCAAGCTCACGCAGTTGGGATTGGACTTGAGCGAGGATCTTTGCCTCGAGCTGCTCGAAAAAATCGTGGCGCACGCCACCAGCCAGGGAAATTTCGTGCGTATTGATATGGAAGGCTCGGTCTACACTCAACGCACGGTGGACATCGCCAAACGAGTGCGCGCGAAATATGCGGGTGTCGGCACCGTAATGCAGGCCTATCTTTACCGCACGGAACAGGACGTTCAGGATCTTTTGGCGGCTGGATGCCGGCTGCGTCTTTGCAAGGGCGCTTACAAGGAACCGCCGGAGGTGGCGTTCCCGAAGAAATCCGACGTGGACGCGAATTACGTAAAGCTCATGAAAATGATGCTCCCGAGCGGGATTTATCACGGCATCGCGACGCATGATCCGGCCATGATCCAAGCGACCAAAGATTTTGTGCGCGAACAAAATATCAAGCGCGACCAGTTCGAATTTCAGATGCTCTATGGTATTCGCACCGATTTGCAGGAAAAGCTGGTGCGCGAAGGATTTCGTCTGCGCGTCTACATTCCTTACGGTGTGGACTGGTTTCCTTACTTTATGCGCCGCCTCGCCGAGCGGCCGGCGAACGTCGCATTCTTCTTGCGCAATTTGCTGCCTCGATCGTCCGGCAACTCCCCGTCTTAGCTGCCGCGGCTACACTTCCCGAAAGTTCTTAGCGGGCTGGCGACCCGTGCGTGTGCCGAATCTCCAAGAATTTGAGAATACCTCTCGCCCGAATTAGAATACAGCCGCGTAGCAGTCCAGCCCCTGTCACGCAACTCTACTTCGATCGTACAGGAGCAGAAAATGCGCAGCTCTCTCGCCGTTCGGTGCCTCATAGCGCTCGTCCTATTGGCCGTTGCCGGATGCGGCAGCAAATCCACCAGCACTCCCGAGTCCAGCAATCCCGCGAATTCACCCAATTCCGCGAACGCATCGTCAAGCTCATCATCTCCAAACCAGCCGAGTGGCGCGGGCAATGCTGTTCAGGCCCCCGCTGCGCCGGCGCCAGCTCCCACGCCGCCACCTCCTCCACCCCCCGTGGTCATTCCGGCTGGCAAGGTGCTTACGGTGACGCTCGATCAAACGGTGAACTCCAAGGTCGCTAACAATGGTGACGCTTTCGCATCCTCGTTGGCCGAGCCCGTCACGGTGGACGGCAACGTGGTTCTTCCGGTAGGCGCTAAAGTTTCCGGCACTATTGTGCAAGCGCAATCGGCCGGCAAATTCAACGGGCACGCGCTGCTGCAACTCACGCTCGATTCGATCCGGTTCAACGGAACCCGCTATTCGATTCAAACTTCCGAATTCGAAGAAGTCGGCAAAGGGCGCGGTAAACGAACTGGAATTGGCGCGGGCGGCGGCGCGGCGTTCGGATTAATCGTCGGTGCGCTGGCGGGCGGAGGTAAGGGCGCGGCGATCGGCGCGGTGGCGGGCGGCGGTGCGGGCGCGGCAGGCGCTGGTTTCACCGGGAAGAAAGATATCGTGCTGCCGGCGGAAACCCGGCTGCATTTCAAATTAGCGCAACCCGTGTCGATCGCTGTTAGCCAGTAGCATTTGAAAAGCAAAACGCTACGATTTGCGACAGACAGCGACTCCGTCGCGCAAAGGCACGATCACGGAGAAGAGTTCGGGCGAAGAGTATATGGCCTGGTTGAATTCCAGAATGCCGCGCGTCTGATCGTCCTTCGGCGGTTGCGTGACGCGGCCGGACCACAACACATTGTCAGTGATCAGCAGTCCGCCACTTTTCAGCCGCGGTAGCGATTTCTTGAGCGCGGCAGGGTACTGGTGCTTGTAGACATCAATCAAAATAATGTCGAATTTGCCTTCCGTGCGGTCAATCAATTCTACCGCGTCGCCGGTCATGAATTGAATGCGGTCGGCAACGCCAGCGCGCTCGAAGTTCTTGCGGGCGAGTTCTGCATTGGCCGGATCGCCGTCAGTGCAGAAAATCTCAGCACTTGGTCCCGCCGCACGCGCGAACCAAATCGCGGAATAGCCGATTGCCGAGCCCATTTCGAAAATCCGCTTCGCCCCCGAAATCTGCGCCATCAGCGAAAGCAGCCGCCCGCAATCCGGCCCGATAATCGCGACGTCGTGCTGTTTCGCGTAACTTTCCATGTCAGCCAGTACCGCGTCGCGCGCCGGCAGCAGGCTCGACATGTATTTGTCGACGGCTGGCTCCAAAATTCCAGGCATTCGCGCTCCTCGCCTTTATCCTTGTGATGTAACGCTCGACCGCATCTCGCCGATGGATTCGCCCGGCTTCAGCGCATGAATCTCCAGCCCGCTGATGTCCTGCGTCAACTGGCGCACTTGTTCCGGCCTGCCGGTCAATGCTGGAAACGTCCCGAAGTGCATCGGAATTACATGGCGGACGTTCAGAAAGCGAATCGCCATGGCCGCTTCACGAGGACCCATCGTGTAATGGTCTCCGATTGGCAACAGCGCCAAGTCGGGAGCGTAAAGCTCGCCGATCAGCTTCATGTCTCCGAATAGCGCGGTGTCGCCCGCGTGATACACCGTGAATCCTCCCGGCAGCCGGATGATATATCCGCACGCCTCGCCGCCATAGATGATCTGCTCGCCATCCTTGATGCCGCAGGAATGGAGGGCGTTCACCATCGTGACTTCGATTTCCCCGACCTTCTGCGTGCCGCCCTTGTTCATAGCGTTGGTGTTGGGCACGCCCTTCGATTCGAGCCACGCGCACAGCTCGTAAATCCCGACGCTTTGCGGTTTGAATTTCTTGCCTAAGTCCACGGCGTCGGCGATGTGGTCGAAATGCCCATGGGTAATCAACATCGTGTCCACGTGCTCAAACTTCTTATTCGCTTCAGGACACATCGGGTTGGTCTGAATCCAGGGATCCACCAGGATCACTTTGCCGGTAGGCGTGTCTATGCGAAACGCGGCGTGGCCGAGCCAAGTAAGTTTATTTCCGCGGGTTTGCAGCATGGCGATGCTCCTATCGAATGAATTGTATAAAACGAAGTTCGCTACTAGTGGCCCGAGCTGCGAACGCTGCCGGTCGAGCCTGCCGTCGTGGCCAGCGTCGCACGGAACGCCTGCTCGAACTCCGCGCGCGGCCGCGTGCCCAGAAAAAATCCGACGATGTTGCCGTCGCGTCCGTAAAAGATCGTTTGCGGCATGGTTCCTTTCCACTGCGGATTCACGCCGTCGTAGAAAGCGTCCAGGTTGATTCCAGGCTTTTGGCGATAATTCGGAAACGGCGGTTGGTTCTTGGCGATGAATCGTCGTACCAGGTTCATGTCCGAATCGTCGTCCATATCAATGCCCAGGACGGTGACGCCCTGCGATTTGAATTCCTTCGCCAGCTCCACAATCAAAGGATATTCATCCCGGCACGGCTCGCACCAGGTAGCCCAGAAGTTCACCACCAGCGGCTTCCCCCGGTGCTTGGCAAGCAGCTGCTGATAACCTGCGAGATCAATCAAGGGGGGGGCCGCGGACGCCGCCGCTTTGCCGTTATGCGATGACGCCTTGCTCAAGGGGGCTTGCGCGTTTCCGGGGATAGCAAAGATAAGGGCTAGGGCTATGAGGGATGAGACAAGAAGCAAGCGGCAATGGGCCATTCTGAGGCTCCTGAGGCTACCTATCCATTCTATCGGTTTGGCGGGACTCCCAGCAACTTGGCAAACTCTCGCGCCGTCTTTTCGCGGGACCAGCGCTTGTACCCACCCTGCTTTGGTGATATAAAAATTGCTCCGGGTCTTGACGTGAGTATTCCCGGCTGACCGGCTGTACAACCTCTTCTTCGAGGAGAACTCGAAATGGCGTACGTGATTGCCGAACCTTGCATCGGCACCAAAGATACGGCTTGTGTGGATGTTTGTCCGGTGGACTGCATCCACCCGCGCAAGGACGAGGCTGATTTCGAGGCTGAAAAGCAGCTGTATATCAGTCCTGACGAGTGCATTGACTGCGGCGCTTGCGTGCCGGTTTGTCCCGTCACGGCGATTTTCGCTCTGGAAGATTTGCCGGAGAAATGGTCGAGCTTTACGCCGATCAACTCGGACTGGTACAAGAACAAGAAGGCCTAAAGGTAAGCCGCCGCGTGCGTTACGCAGCGTGGCCGAAGCTTTGCGGGATTCTCACACGCGGCGGATTGCAGCATCCGCCGCGTTTTTATTTTTCAGGCTGCGCTTCACACTTCCAGGCCGAGCACCTGCCGCCCGCTGGGGCTGATCATGCTCGGATTCCAGGCCGGCTCCCACACGATATCTACCTTCACGTCCCGAACCTCTGCAATCGTCGCTATTCGGCTGCGGACCTGATCGGGAATCGCCAGAGCAGAGGGACAGCCCTGCGTGGTCAGCGTCATTTTCACCGTGACGTTGCCGGCGTCGTCGTGCTCCACGTCGTAAATCAGGCCCAAGTCCACGATATTGATCGGAATCTCGGGATCGTAGCATTGCCGCAAAGCTTCCAGGATTTGTTCGCGGTCGAGCGGCATGAATTCTCTCCTTCGCGGCCTGCAGCAAACTGATCGGGACGTCGCGCGCGATAATTCTTTCGACGTCCTTGATGTGCGTCACAGCCAGCGTTCCACACACGCGCCAGCGTGTCAACAAGTTCAAGGTATGGCGGCCAGCGCTTCGCTGCTAGAATGAGCGCTCGCGACCGCGGCGCGCCACAAAGTACTTCCGCGGCCCGCGATGCGGGTCTCGTTCATTGTTGTACGCTTGTGCCGGGGGCGAAGGCGTTGAAACATATTATTGGAATTGCGGCTACGGTGGTGATTATCCTCACGCTCTTCGCGCCGGCGCGCGGCGACGCTCGCGGATCCGCCGCGATAAGACCTCCGGAACCTAGCCGCCAACGCGAGAAGCCACCGAGAATCATCAGCGTGAGCGCCAAGAATTTCGAATTCGACCCTGCGGTGATCCACATGAAGGTGGACGAGAGAGTGGAGCTGGATGTCACCTCCGAAGACCGCACACACGGAATCCGCATCAGCGCTTTTCCGGACGGCGCCAAGACCAACACGGCACCCGGCCTGTCTTTCCCCAACGGCGAAGATTGCTATAAGTTAAAAGCCGGCGAGATGGTCACAATCGGAATTGTGCCGACGGAGCCGGGAACGTATACCTTCACGTGCTGCAAAACGTGCGGCAGCGGCCACAAGAAAATGAAAGGCCAGATAATTATAGATCGCTGAAAAGTCCGGCGATCCCCGGCGCGCGTTCGGTCACCTTCTCCATTAGCTCTGGTTCGTTCCGTTGTTCGGCGAATGGCTTTGCCTGCTTCGTCACCTCCTCCCGCAATTGCGCTAATGATTCCCGCTGCCTGGGCGATACTAGCCTCAGTGTGGCGCGCGCACGGCGCGCATTCCGTCGCTGGTTCGCCAGCACTTCGCCATCACAACGAACGTTCATGATCGAAAGCGGCATGCGTCCTCACCCATGAAAGAGTGGCTTCCAAGATCGGTGCAGTCGCTGAGGAATTACAACGGACGAACATTCCTGTCCGATCTCGTCGCCGGCATCACGGTCGGGCTCGTCGCACTGCCGCTGGCGATGGCTTTTGCGATCGCTTCCGGTGTGACGCCGCAGGCCGGACTCTACACCGCCATCGTCGCGGGCTTCCTGATTTCGGCCCTGGGGGGATCAACCACTCAAATCGGCGGGCCCACCGGCGCTTTTGTTGTAGTGGTCTACGCCATCGTCACAAAATACGGCTTGGATGGGCTCTACACCTGCACGCTGATGGCGGGAATCATGCTCGTCATTTTGGGCGTCACGGGCCTGGGCTCCGCCGTAAAGTTCATTCCACGGCCGGTCGTCGTGGGATTTACGAACGGCATCGCCATCATCATCGCCAGCACGCAGATAAAGGATTTCTTCGGCCTGAAAGTAGACAAAGTTCCCGGCGATTTCACTTCGCGCATCGCGATTCTGGCTCGCAATTTCCGCACGCTTTCGCCGGTGGCCACCGGGCTCGCGCTTCTTTCGCTCGTCATCATCATTTTGTTCATGCGCTATGTGAAAAAGATTCCCGGCTACATTGTGGCGCTGGTCGCCGGAACGTCGCTCGTCGTGGTCTTCAAGCTCCCTGTGGAAACGATCGGTTCGCGCTTCGGTGGCATTCCCTCTGGCCTGCCTCACATGGCCGTGCCGGCTATTCGATTCGATTTGCTTCGGCCGCTGATTTCTCCTGCGATTACCGTCGCGATGCTGGGCGCGATCGAGTCCCTCATGTCGGCGGTTGTTTCGGACCGCATGAGCGGCAGCAAGCACAATCCCAACGTCGAACTGGTGGGCCAGGGTGTGGCCAATATATTTTCGCCGCTGTTCGGCGGTTTGCCTGCCACCGGCGCAATCGCGCGCACCGCGACGAACATCCGCTCCGGCGCGAAAACGCCGGTGGCCGGCATGATTCACGCGCTAACGCTGCTTGCCATCATTCTCTTCGCGGCGCCCTTGGCCCGGTTCATTCCTCTGGCGGTGCTCGCGGCGATACTTTTCGTCGTCTCCTACAATATGGGCGAGTGGCGGGAAATTCCGGAACTGCTGAAATTATCGCCGCTGGAAATCGGCACTTGGCTGGTTACCTTCCTTCTCACCGTGTTTGCCGATCTTACGGTGGCCGTCGAGGCGGGCATGATTCTCGCCGCCCTCGTTTACATTCACAAAGTGACCGAAACAACGACGGTCTCGCAGGTAACCGACGAATATCTAAAGGAAGGCCACGCGCACATTCTGCAACACAAGGAAATCCCGCCATACGTGGCGATCTTTCGCATTCACGGACCATTCCTCTTCGGCGCCACGGACAAGATCAACGACATCCTCGCGCGAATCCCCCAGCTGCCTCCGATCGTCATTTTGCGGCTCCGCAACATGACCGCGCTCGACGCCACCGGCCTGCAGGCGCTAGAGAATTTCGCGGACGTAGTTCACCAATCCGGCCGTGCGCTGCTTCTTTGCGGCGCGCGCCAGCAGCCGGCGGAAATGATGCGCGCTGCCGATTTCGCCGAACACGTGGGTACTGAAAATATTTGTCCCCATGTGCAGGATGCGTTGGAACGCGCCAAGAAGCTGTGGTCGTTGCGGACCGATGAGGGAGCGGAAACAAGCGCGTGGAAAGACGCGGTGTCGGTCGGAAAGAGCTGACCTTCGGTTAGTGCTTCTTCGTCTGCAGCCCTTCAGAAATCGTTGCGGATTGGTGCGAGCGCAAAATCAGCGGAATTTCGTCGTCGCCTGGATTTTTACCCTCGCCAAGCCGTCGCGCCCACCACTTCGCCGCAGCGCGCAAATCCTCTACAGCCAGTCCGTGGTAGTCATGCGGGAAACGCGTGATTTTCACGATTCCTGCCGACAGAAGACTCTCCGCGCCATCTGAGTTTCCTCGCCGGTAATGATGAAACGCGGCAGCAATCTGGATCAATCCTTGCAAGAAAGTCCGCTCCGGCTCGACTTCCGCCAGCCAGATTTCTTCCCACACTTCGTGCGCCTCGAAGAATTGGCGCGCGTTGAAATGCGCCAGGCCGCGTTCGAATCGCTCATGTTTTTCGTGGGGTTTCATCGTCCAATGACTGATTTCCGCTAAATTTTCGAGGTTGCGTGTCATCATAGCAGCGCGTCGCAAACGAACCGCATGGAAATTAAAATCGCATTGCCCGGAGTGAAGCTAGGCGTAGTGGAAGCGAACGATGTCCACGTAGTGTCGCTGGATCCGGAGCTCGCAAAACTCATGGACGAAGCCTGTGCGCGCAAGCGCCAGGAGTTCACCGTGGAAACCCTCGCTGAGTCGGAGCCTGTTCGCGCCGTCCGCGCGCTGTTTCGCGAGTGGGGCATGGATCCTTCGAAATACCGGCCATCTTCTGAAGCGCTGCTGCGCCGCGTGGTGCAGGGCAAAGGCCTTTACCGCGTGTCGAACGTCGTGGATATCGGCAATCTCGGCTCCATCGAGACGGGCTGGCCGTACGGATGCTACGACCGCGCTAAGATTAGTGCGCCGGTTGCCTTGCGTCATGGAGCGGCGGGCGGAAAATACGAAGGCATTGGCAAACAAATCTGGCATCTCGAGGGCCGCCCCGTGCTCGCCGATCCGCAAGGTCCCTTCGGCAGCCCCATCAGCGACTCCACGCGCAGCATGATTACGGAGTCCGCGACGCAAGTGATGATCGTAATCTACGCTCCCGCACGGACGACCGACTCAGCCCTCGGTGCGGCGATGGCAAGGCTGCAGGACCGGCTGACGCAATTCGCATCGGCTTCGGCAACGCGCTGCGATATTTGTATTCCTTGATTACTCGGCGCTAGCGCCAATCCAAAACTCCACGAGATTCGTACAGGATAATGTGTATTTCGCGCTAATTCCGCTCGCAGTGTTTGAGAAGTTTCGCGAAATCGCGTTATCCTGTTAAGGCTTCAGCGAGGACCTGTGCCGTGAAGTTCCAGCTTGTTCTCCTCATTCATGCGCACCAACCAGTCGGAAACTTTGACGACGTGATGGAGCGCGCCTATGCGCAATCGTACGCTCCGTTTCTCGAGGTCCTCGCGCGCCATCCCGGCATTCGCGTGGGATTGCATTTCACCGGGTCGCTGCTGGAATGGATCGAACGAGCACATCCTGAATACTTCGCCGAGTTGCGGGCTCTGGTGAAGCGCGGCCAGGTGGAAATGGTCGGAGGCGGTTTCTACGAGCCGATCCTTGTTGCCATCCCGCCGCAAGATCGCCACGAACAAATCACGCGCCTCGCGGATTACATCGAAAAGCATTTCGGCAAGCGGCCCCGGGGCGCCTGGATCGCCGAACGCGTGTGGGAACCCCAGTTGCCGTCTTCGCTCGCGCCGTTTGGCGTCGAATATACCTTGGTCGACGACAATCACTTTTTGGGCGCGGGCTTCGAACTAAACCAGCTTTACGGTTACTACCTCGCGGAAGACCAGGGCCACACCGTAAAGGTTCTGCCCGGACTGAAATCCTTTCGTTACCTGATTCCATTTCGCGCTCCCGACGAAACCATCCAACTGCTGCGCACCGCCAGCGCCGAGCATCCGGGCGGTTTCGCCGCGATGGGCGATGACCTGGAAAAGTTCGGCATTTGGCCCGGTACTAACGACCTTTGCTATCGCAATGGATGGTTGGAACGCTTTTTCGCGGCGCTCGATCAAAATCAGGACTGGCTGGAGACAGCCACGCCCGGCGCTGCGGTGACTTCCCACGGGCCTCTGGGGCGTGCGGACCTCCCGGCCGCGTCCTACACGGAAATGATGGAATGGTCGCTGCGCACGCCCGCGCGAAGGCGCTATCACGCGCTGGTGGCGGAATTTGCTTCGCGTCCCGACGCGCTGCCGTTCGTCCGCGGCGGTATCTGGCGCAATTTTTTCACGAAGTACGGCGAATCGAATTTGTTGCACAAGAAAATGCTGCACGTTTCGCGCAAGGTGCACGCGCTCGATCACAGCCGCCGGCAAGATGCCGTGTTTCTGAAGGCGCGGGAAGAGGCGCGAACGCTCGTGTTGCGGGGGCAGTGCAACGATCCGTACTGGCATGGCGTCTTCGGCGGCCTTTACGCGCCGCATTTGCGCACCGCGCTGTGGCGCTCGCTGGCCGAGGCGGAAGCGATCGCGGACAGGCTTTCGCATCGCGCGCATCACTACGAGGACGCAGTAAAGCTTGATTTCGACGCCGACGGCCACGAAGAGATCTATTTCACTTCCGACCGCTATGCCGCCCTGCTTTCGCCGGAGGATGGCGCCACGATTTCCGCGATCGAGTGCCGCCAGTCGCACGCGACGCTGATCAATTCTCTCGAGCGGCGTCCGGAAGCCTACCACGCGGGGATCAAGAACATATCCGGCAGGCAGGGGCACGTGCCGCAGTCCATTCACGAGCAGACGCGCACGAAGGAAGAGGGCCTCGACCGCTGGCTCAATTACGATCGCTGGGCGCGCAATTGTTTTCGCCTGCTGCTTTTCGGCCGGGAGAAGCAGTATCCGGATTGCGGCGCGGTTCGCCTGGAAGAAAATGCCGCGCTGGCGGCCGGTAGATATCGCATCTTGGAAATGTCTCCCAGCAGAGCGAAAGTCGCTTCGGATGCAAGCGCTGATTGGCCCGCGGAAAAAACTTTTTCGCTCGCGACGACCAAGGACGGATTTGAAATCGTTTGTGACGTCACGTTGCGCCGCACGGCCCCCGGCACCGCTTCGGTTTACGTCGGAGTTGAAAGCGTTCTGAACTTTTTAGCTCCCTCTGCGCCGGACCGCTATTTTGAATCGGATGGCCAGCGCTATCCTTTGCGCTGGGGCGCCGCGGCTCCGGCTTCGGAATTGCGCGTTGTGGACGAGTGGCAGGGCATCAGCGTCACACTCTCGGCTCCGGGCGCCCGGGATTTCTGGATTGCACCGATCGAGACCGTCTCGGAATCGGAAGAAGGCTTCGAGCGCATCTACCAGGGCTCGCAAATCATAGCCGTTTGGCCTGTGGAGTTGGCGCAAGGCGCGGAATGGAAATGCCAGTTAGGCCTCAAAGTTGCGAATCTGCGCTAGGCTTCCGGCCGCATGAATAGCGCCGCTGCTCGCGCAATGTGTGCCGTGCGCTTGCCGCTGGCCGCGCCGCTCTGCTACAGTGCCGTGGGAGGTAACGCATGGCCGTCTCGCAGGAACTTCTCGATATTCTCGTTTGTCCGCTGGATAAGACTCCGGTGAAATTGACGAGCGACCAGCACGGCTTGAAGTGCCCGTCGTGCCGGCGCGTCTATCCCATTCGCGAAGACATTCCCGTGATGCTGGTGGACGAAGCTCGCATTGAAACCGAATGAGGCATCGCGGCTGAAAGATCCCGCAGCTCTTCTTCCCAGCCTGCCCCAAGGCGCGGAAATTCTGATCATTCGCCTCCGTTCGCTCGGCGATCTCGTTCTCGAAACACCCGCCATTGCCGCCCTTCATTCCTGGCGTCTCGATTTACGAATTTCCGTGGTCGTCGAGCCGCGTTTCGCCGCGGTACTCGAAGGAAATCCGGCAGTCACGGAACTGATTTTCTCCAGCGGCAGCGCTTTCGCAACTGCGGCAAAGTTGCGCGCGCGCCACTTTCCGATCGTTTTCAATCAACACGGCGGCCCACGCAGCGCGATTCTCGCGGGATTCTCCGGGTCTCCATGGCGCGTCGGATGGACTGGCTACCAATATTCGTTCTTGTACAACGTCCGCGTTCCCGATGCGAAGGCGTTCTACGGCAGCGAAGCCGTTCACACGGTCGAACATCGAATCTCGCAATTTTATTGGGCAGGTCTGCCGCGCGGGCCGATTCCTAATGCAGCCGTATTTCCTCAGCCGGATGCCATGGCATCTGTCGCTCGGAAGCTCGCGGAGAAGGGAATCGCGCCCGGCGCGCCGTACGCGGTCTTACAACCCGGCGCGCGTCTATCGGAAATGCGCTGGCCAGTCGCAAAATTCGCGGAACTGGCGCGCTGGCTGCGCGAGCATCACGGAGTCGCAAGCGTCGTGAATCTCAGCGCAGGTGACGCCGAAATTGCAGCTGAAGTTCAGCGCGAAATGGGAGACTGCGCCGTGATTCCGGAACCGCCGCTGGATGTGCGCGAACTCATCGCGCTGGTCGCCGGCTCGCGGATCGTCATCGGCAACGATTCAGGCCCCATGCACATCGCGGCGGCCTTGCAGCGCCCGAGCGTAGCAGTCTTCAGCGTCACCGATCCGGTGCAATGGCACCCGTGGCGATCGCCGCACCATATCGTACATACGGGCGCGACATTCCATCATCCGCGCGGCGACAAAACCATCGTGGCAAGCAATCCTCGCCCGATTTCGTCTATCGCATTTGAGGAAGTTCGCGCTGCTTGCGAAGAATTGCTCGCCGGTCCATAACGACGAACCGCGTTGATGACGCACTGCGAGGATTGAGTGCGGAGAGCGCCACACAGTTCGTGAAGGCTATGGCGCGAATCCGAGCGATTGATCCTTGTATTCAACTTGCAAGCGGACTTCTTTCGTCTTGCCTTGTTTCAATACTTCATGATCACCCGGAAACGGCTGGTACGGACTCACTTCGACGGTGATCACTACTCCAGAAGGACGTTCAGGTCCTTGCTTGATTTCCTCGGCATGTTCGATGTGATAGCTCTTGATCGGCCCATAATAACCCTGCGGCCCGAAATCGTCGCTGAAGTCCTTGAAGGAGTAGGAAGGCGCGGGCTTGTACATTCGATACGCGTCTTCCAATTGTCCGGCGACAACGAAACCCATAAAATGGCGAACCGTTTTTTCTTCCGCATGGAACCGCATCTCGTAGCCGGCCCAGAGCCCGATCAGCGCGACAAATACGACCGCGGTAATAATGTAACGCAGCACTTTGGAAGGCGGATGTTCTTCCGTCGAATCGAAAATTCCCACGAATTCTCCTTACTTTTGTTGGATGCGCTGGCTTGCGCTAAAGCTGCCGCTTGAATAGCAGGATGCTCGACGTCGTCATGATCGCCGCGATGCCCAGCAAAACTAGCACGTCCACATAGATTCCTTCAATGCCCGTGCTCTTGAGCGTCAAATTTCGCAAGCCGTGTACCGAGTACGTGAAAGGATCAATCACCGAAACCCATTTCAACCACCACGGAAACGCAGCAATGGGATAAACGGCACCCGACGGGAAAAACAAGAGCGTATTGAGCACGCCGAAGATGGCCCGCGGCACCAGCGGATCATCCACGCGGACCATCAACAGAAACATGAAACTCATCATCGCCAAAGCCGACGCGGCCACGACGACCACGAGATATAAAAGCCGAATCGGATTCCAGATTTCCGGCAAACCCACAATCAATCCGCCGATGATCGTCAGAACCATTCCCGTCATCAGCCCCTTGATCACTCCGGAACCTATCAAGCCGAACACCAGCTCCGATTTTTTGATTGGCGTTACCAGATAACCTTCATGCAGCCCGCGCGCCTTGTCGTCAATGAACGTGATTCCACCGCCGATCATGGCCACCACGAACACCGAGAGCGCGATCGTACCTGCGAGCAAGTACTTGACGTATTCAACGTACGGATAAATTTCCACCGTGTCCAACTGTACCGAGCCTTCCAGTCGCGGCGTCACGTCCGGAGCATTGAGCTGGTCCACCATCTGTTGCACTCGCTCGAGCAGCGCGCTCGATATGAATTGGTCCGTATTATCCTCGGTGAACGCGATGCGTGGCCGGTCCTTCTGATAGAAGCGCCGCGAAAAATCGTGCGGAATCACCACCAGCCCGCGTACCAGGCCGGTCTGCAGATCGTGCGTGGCCTGCGGCACCGAATCGTACTCCACCACTTGGAATGTCCGCGGCCCCGCGGTGATGCCGTCGAACATTTCGCGCACCTTGCGCGATTCCACGGAATGGTCCATGTCCACAAAACCAAGCTTTACGCCGGTGACTTTTCCGCCGAATGCATAGCCCAGGACGATCAGTTGCACCAGCGGCAGGACCATGGAGACCATCATGAGCGCCGGGCTGCGGAAGAATTTCCGCAAGTCGCGTTCGATCAGAGCCGAAATTCGCTTGAAGTTCATTGGTGGCAGCCTCCGCGGTGCGCCTGCTACAGCCAGCGCCTAACGGTACAAGTGTCCGATGTCGTGCCTTGCGCCGGCGTCAATCGCATCTCGCAGGGCGCTTCCGGTGTAATGTAGGAACACGTCATCCAGAGTCGTGCTTTGCACGCTGACTTTCTTAACGTGTACGCCGCGCGCGCGCGCCAAGTCCATCAACGCCGCGACCGTCACGGGACCGTCGTTCGAAGAAATATGGACGACGCCGTCGCGATGCGTAACTCCTGCGGCCTGCGCCAGTTTCCCAAGCTGCTCGTCCCAATCCGGCGGCGCGCCGTCGAATTCCGCTTCCAGCGTGTCGTTCCCTGGAACGCTATCCTTCAGCTTCGTGGGCGTATCCAGCGCCGCCAGCTTGCCGTGATCCACAATCGCGATGCGATCGCAAAGCTTGTCGGCTTCGTCCATATAGTGCGTGGTGAGCAAGATCGTCAATTCCGACCGCTCGCACAATCCGCGGATCAATTGCCAAACGTTGCTGCGCGAAACCGGATCTAGACCGGTGGTCGGCTCGTCCAGAAAAAGAATTCTCGGCGAATGAACCAATCCGCGGGCAATCTCCAGGCGCCGCCGCATTCCTCCAGAAAACGTGCGTACCAAAGCGTCCTTGAATTTGAGCAAATCCACCGATTCCAGCAGGTCGTGGATGAGCTTGTCGCGTTGCGCCCTTGGCACGCCGTAGAGTTTCGCGTGAATCAGCATATTTTCTGTGGCAGTAAGCTCCGGGTCGGAAGTCAGCGCCTGCGGAATCACGCCCATCGCGTGGCGCACTCCGTCTTCATCTTTGACGATGTCATGTCCGGCAATTCGCGCGGTTCCGGAAGTCGGAGGCGTTAGCGTGGTCATCATGCGAATCAGAGTTGTCTTGCCGGCGCCGTTCGGACCCAGCAGTCCGAAAATTTCACGCTGTGCGACGTTGAAGCTGACGTCGTTGACCGCCACCAGATCTCCGAATTTCTTCGTGAGATGGTCCACTTCAACGGCGTTGATGGGTTTCGATTCCATGGCGTCAGAGTCGCGCGAACCAGTTCTTCGCCGGCGGATGCGGCAAGAGAACCGTTGCAGTCATTCCCGTGAACAACCGTCCCTCGGGATTCGGAACGGCCACTTTGATTGCGAAAGTCTTGATGTCGCGTTTTGTGCGGCTCACATCCCGCTGCGTGGCAAAATCATATTCCACGCCCTTAAAAATCACCGAACCTTCAATAATGTCCCCTGACGGAAGCTTTACCTGCAGTTTCTGGCCGAATCGGATCGAATCAATGAGCGTTTCTTCCACGTCCGCGCGCACCCACAAATCGTTGATGTCCACGATCACCACGATGGGCGAGCCTTGCGCCACCACTTCGCCTTGTTTCGCCACGCGCACCGAAACGATACCGTCAATCGGCGCGTTAATTTTCGTGTACGCCAATTGCGCGGCCATTTCGGCTTCCGACGCCCGTGCTTGCTCGAGTTGCGCCAGCGTGGTGTTGATTGCGCTCTTGCGCGCGTCCACTTGCTTGCGATTGGCCTGCGCCACATCCACCGCGGCGGATTCCGCGCGCACCGCGTCTTCCAGCGCCGCCACATTCGCCTGTGAAATTCGCACCGCCGCCTCGGCGTGATCGCGGTCCTGCGCGGAGACCTCTCCTTTTGCGAAGAGTTCTTGCATGCGCTTCAGGTCTTGCTCGTCGCGCCAGAGTTGCGCTCGCGCCGGCGCCAGCTGCGCGTTCGACGAAGTCACTCGAGCACGCGCTTCCGTCACCGAAGCATCGGTCTGGCCGTTCGTCCATGTGTAATTGTGGTTCGCTTCATTCACCTGCGCTTCCAGGCTGCTCACATTCGCTTTCGTCGCTGCCAGGCTCGCTTCCAGCTCCGTGCTGTCGAGTTCGGCGATCAGTTGCCCTTTCTTTACCGCCGTGCCTTCATCCACCGTCAGATTGACGATGCGTCCGGTAATCTGCGGGCTGACGATCACCTCGTTGCCGTCCACCACTCCAATCAACGGAATGTCGTTGCCGCGCGGCGTCGTGAAGTAGTAGGCGACGGCGGCGATCAGGAAAATCACGAAAAGCATGATGAAAAATTTCCGGCCGGTCATCGGCGCTTCTCCTGTGAGCGAAGTAAGCCATGATCCAGAAAATCCAGCAGCGCGCGCTTTCGTTCCACCAGCGCATCGGGCGCCAGCAGATCGCGCCCCGCGACTCGCCCGTAAATCGCGGCTGCCGCGAAATACGATGTGGTCATGCCCATCATGGTGAAGGCCGCGTGGCTGGGATCAATACGTCGAAATTCACCGGCCGCAATTCCAGCCTCCAGCGTTTGTACCAATCGTTTGTGAAACGGGCGGAGAAACTGGCTGACGATCCAGTCGAACGCCTGGGTCGCCTCCATCGCTTCGCGATGCACGAGCCGAGGATAGTTCGGATGCGACGCCAGAAAATCGAAATAAGCGGTGATGAATTCGCGCAGGCGCTCACGAGGAGAAGCCTGTTTTCGCGGCGGGTCGTAAACTCCGCTGCGCAACTGGCGGAAAAGATTCTCGAGCACCGCGCGATGCAGCCTCCGCTTATTTCCAAAGTAGTAGTAAAGCATGGCCTTATTGGCGTGCGCGGCCGACGCAATTTCCTCCGTCCGCGCGCCGGCCATGCCCTGCGCGGCGAATTGATGCTCCGCAGCGGCGAGAATTCTTCGCGCGGTGGCCGGGTTGGCGACTTTTTTTCTGCCTCGTTTCATCGAAGTTCTGAACCCCCACTCGCTTCACCATCTGCTGGCGGTAACCATCTCCGGCAGCGACGCCGCGAGCTCGTCGCTCCCAACAGATCAATGCGTGCGAGCGCATCGCAGCTCGTGCGCGATATTCCTGCTGTGCGTTCGGCGGCGAAATATTAGTTAACCAACCGGTTAGTTTAATAAATCTCCCGGCCGCCGTCAAGCCGTCGCGCCCGAAGATGCGCCGCAATTTGCTCCACTGGTAATACGCGCGATAAGCGGGTTTTATTACTAAGCGTCGAGCGCGCCGGCAGCGCCGCTGGGGAGTTCGATGGAATACTTCGTACGAGCCTTGTCGCGATGCAGTTCGATCGCCAGCTCGATCAACCGGTCAATGAGCTTGGGATAGGGCAGCCCCGACGCCTCCCACAATTTGGGGTACATGCTGATCGAGGTAAAACCCGGAATCGTGTTCAGTTCATTGATGAAAATTTTGCCGGTGCGGTGCTCCAGGAAGAAATCACAGCGGGCCATCCCAGTGCCGTCAATCGCGCGGAACGCTCGTACGGCATAATCCTGAAAAACCGCTACTTGCTTCTTATTCAGCTTCGCGGGAATCAGCAATTGTGTTCCTTGCTCCAGATACTTTGCGCGATAGTCGTAGTATTCGCGGTGCGGAACGATTTCGCCGGGAATGGACGCGCTCAGTTGGTCATTTCCCAGCACCGACACCTCAAT
Organism: uncultured Acidobacteriota bacterium; assembly: GCA_963740695.1. GTDB lineage: Bacteria > Acidobacteriota > Terriglobia > Acidiferrales > UBA7541 > Palsa-295. The sequence goes on along the minus strand of CAVUFU010000004.1, from coordinate 1,883,621 downwards.
TTCGCGTCCGGTCACTCCGCGCTCGACGATGATCTTCAGCGCGAATTCGGCAGCCAGGTCCATCGCCGCGGAAATTTCGTGCGCGTCTTTCACGCGCGTCATTCCCACGGACGAACCCAGCGTCGCCGGCTTCACAAAAATCGGGAAACGGAATTTCTTCTTGATTGCCTTGAGCACTGCCGCACGCTCGTGCTCCCATTCCCACCGGCGAACAGCTAGAAAAGGCACGATCGGCAGTCCCGCTTCAGCGAAAAGCCGCTTCTGTACGTCTTTATCCATCCCCACGGCCGATGCCAGCACGCCCGCGCCGACGTACGGCAGTCCGGCGAGCTCAAGCAAGCCTTGCACAGTGCCATCTTCGCCAAACGTGCCATGCAGCACCGGAAACACCACGTCCACACTCACGCTGGGCTGGCCAGCCCCAGGGCCTAGCGGGACAAGCGACGCCGCGCTGGGATCCGGAGGCAGCACTACGCGGTCTCCCGATTTCAACACGTCCGCCAGCATCTTCAGCGATCCCGTGCCGACCAGCCAGCGGCCGTCTTTCGAAATGCCGATGGGCACGGCTTCATATTTTTCGGGATCGAGCGCGCGGATCACGGAAGCAGCGGAAGCCAGCGAAACTTCGTGTTCGCCGGAGCGCCCGCCAAAAAGCACTCCAATGCGCAAACGTTTTTGGGAAGCACTCATGCGGGCCTCACAGCATCGAAAAGCGCAGCGCGAACGCGCATCACAGGATTTTCTTTCCCAGGCCGGAAAGCACCAGCTCAACGCCCAGAGTCGCGGTGGTATTGTGTACGTCAATCACCGGATTAATTTCCACCAGCTCAAACGAAGCCATCATCTTGCTATCGGCAATCATTTCCAGCGCCAGATGGGCCTCGCGGTACGTCACGCCACCGCGCACCGGCGTGCCCACGCCTGGCGCATCGGTCGGATCCACGAAGTCCATATCCAGGCTCACCGCAATCCCCGCCGTATCGTCGCCCGCGAATCGCAGCGCTTCGGCCATCACTTCGCGCATGCCGCGCTCGTCAATATCGCGCATCGTGAAAACATGTACGCCCGAATCCTTCACCAGCTTACGTTCTTTCGAATCCAGATCTCGGATGCCGACCAGCGAGACGTTGCGCGGTTCCACCATCGGCTTAATCCCGCCCAATTCCGTCAATTCCGGCGGCCCGTAGCCCATGATGGACGCGAGCGGCATCCCATGCACATTTCCCGAAGGCGAAGAGTCCGGCGTATTCATGTCGCCGTGCGCGTCCAGCCAGATCACGCCGATTCGTTTCGAATCCTTGTTAAAGTGGGCGGCCGCGCCTGCGGTGGTTCCGACCGCAATCGAATGGTCGCCGCCCAGGACTAGCGGAATCATGTCCTCGTCCAGCGTTTTCTTCACCGCATCCGCTAGGCCCTTGCACGCCTGCGAAATTTCGTCCAGGTAACGCGCCCGCTTCTCGCCGTACGCCAGTTCCTCAGGCTGCGGAACAATCACGTTGCCGATGTCTTCCACCTGCCTGCCCAATTGCTTCAAGCGCGAATGCAATCCCGCCACCCGCAAAGCCGACGGCCCCATGTCGACGCCTCGGCGACTTGCGCCCAGGTCCATCGGCACACCGATAATGCGAATTTTTTCGGGCATATTTTATGCTTTCGCGACCCCGGTTCGGGGGAGGGAACCTTAAGGATAAACTCGATAGAGCATCCGAGGGAAGGGAATCACCTCGCGGATGTGCTCCGTTCCGCAAATCCACGCCACGGTGCGCTCCAGGCCCAGGCCGAAGCCGGCATGCGGCACGCTCCCGTAGCGGCGCAGGTCCAGATACCACTGAAAAGATTCTTCCGGCAGATTGTGCTCACGCAGGCGCTTGACGAGCGTGTCGTAATCCGCCAGGCGTTCGCCGCCGCCGACGATCTCGCCGTAACCCTCGGGAGCGATCATATCGAAGCTCAAGGAAAGCTCCGGACGCGCTGCATCCGTCGCCATGTAAAATGCCTTCATCGCCGCAGGATAGCGGTGAATGATCACCGGCCGGTCGAATTCCTTGGAAATGATGGTTTCCTCGTCGCCGCCGAAATCGTCGCCCCATTTCGCGGGATTGCCCGCCTTTTGCAGCACCTTGATCGCTTCGTCGTAGGTGATTCGCGGAAAAGGCGGCGTGATCTTTGCCAGGTGCGCCACGTCGCGCTCGATCAAAGCCAGTTCTCGCGTGCGATTCTTCGCCACGGACTGCACTACCGCGCTGACCAAGCTCTCACCCAGCTGGATCATATCCTCCAGATGCGCATAAGCCGCTTCGGGCTCCAGCATCCAGAATTCGGTCAAGTGGCGGCGAGTCTTCGATTTTTCCGCGCGAAATGTAGGACCGAAGGTGTAAACCTTGCCGAGCGCGGCAGCCAGTGCCTCTACGTAGAGCTGCCCCGACTGCGTGAGATAAGCTTTCTGGTCGTCAATGTAATTCACTTCAAACAGAGTCGTGGTACCTTCGCAAGCCGCGGGGGTAAAAATGGGAGCGTCGGTGAGCGTATAGCCCTGATCGTCCATGAAATTCCGTGCGGCGCGCTCCACTTCCGCGCGAATGCGCAGAATGGCTGCCTGCCGCGGCGTGCGAATCCACAAATGGCGCCGGTCGAGCAGAAAATCAACTCCGTGCTCCTTAAGCTGGATCGGATATGGCTCGGAATCCGCCACCCGTTGAATCACTTCGACGCTACTCACCCCAATTTCAAATCCGCCCGGCGCGCGGGGTTCCGCGCGAACCGCGCCGGTAACGATGACGCTCGATTCTTGCGGCAATCCCTTCAGCGCGCCGAACGCTTCGGGATGCTCTTTCAGCGACACGACGCCCTGTATGATCCCCGTGCCGTCGCGAAAAATCGGAAATAGCAGCTTGCCCGATTCCCGCAGGTTATAAAGCCATCCGCGAATCACGACGCTGCTGCCGGCGTGCGCGCCCGCTTGTTCAATTGTGATCGCCGAAATCGGCGCTTGCGCTTCCTGGGTCATTGGTTCGTCCGTAGTCTTGGAATCACTGCGTGCGAGTTGCCGCTGCTTCAGGGCCGAGTGGCGCCGGTTCCCAGCGAGTCAAATTTTTCCTCGACTCTGTCGCACGCGGCGCGAATCTGCTCGAGCGTCGGCCCCGCGGCCCCCTGCGTTTTAATTTCAAAGACGAAAGGCAGCGGCTGCGACAATCCCGCGATCGCTCGTAGCGCCGCATCCCATTCGATCGTGCCGTCGAACGGCAGAAGGTGCTCGTCCTTGTCCCCGTGATTGTCGTGGATGTGCGCGGTAACCACGCGCTCGCGCATCGCTTCGAAACCGGCGCTCACTCCGTCCTCCGTGTGCGCGTGCCCGATGTCGAAGCACAACTTCAAATCGTGCAAGTGCGTGTCCGTGATGAAGTGCTGCAACGACGCGGGGGCGCCCAGTTCATCCGGCGTATTTTCCAGCGCAATCGTCACGCCGCGCGCTTTTGCGAACATGGATAAATTTTCCAGCGACGTAAACGCCGCGTCAAGCTTCCGCGGATCCGCCATCTGGCGCCCGTGCCCGATATGTTGAACCAAAAACTGAAACGGAATGCGCTCGGCTACATCCAGTGCGCGCTTGATTTCATCCACCGCGTCGAGCCGGCGAATCCTCTCGGGATCCGAAATTGAAATTGGCACACCGCTCTCACGCCCGGGTGCCAGGTCGCGTTCGGTCGGGGAGTGTAAGGAATGCAATCGCAAGCGATGCTCGCCCAAAGCGTCGCCCAGCTCGCGAATCGCCTGCGAATCGCGATAGCTGAAGTGCTGCGGCGCGCAGAAAACTTCCACTCCGGAAAATCCGGCCGCCGCGATCTCGCCAAGCATCGCCGGGCCGAGCGGTTGGTTTATAAATCGGTAAGTGGATAGGATGCGCTGCACGCTGTCCCCAGAGAAGGAACACTATCGTCAACGGAAATCGCGGTTACGTCAATAGCGTGTGCTGGGAGTGTGGCGAAAAAAGTATTCGGCGCCCTCGAGTCTCGCGATAGGTTTCACCTCGGGTGAGGATCTCATGGCCCATTGCGGGTGTAGGTTGATGATTCAGAGCAGCTTAGCGGAGGGCCTGCTACGTTCTCGCCAGATAATCATCTCCCAAATCACCCGAACGCAAGTCCTATGGGCCTGGGCTAGCCGGAACTCAGCACGAAAAGGCCTGCGGCGATCAAACCGCCCAAGAGCAATGCGATAAGCAGCCAGACCGGAAACGGCAGCCGCTTATCCATGAGGCCGGGCGGCGGAGGCGTGGGTTCTTGAAAGTCTAGGATGTCAACTACCGCGCCTTTTACCGGAGGCCGCGCACCACGCCCGGATGAAGGGTTGGGTTCCGGCTCTGGCGGCTCGTTGCTGGAGTTAAAAGCCATCAAGCAAATGTTAGCACCGTGGAAAACCACATCGCAACCAGGTCCACGCAAACTCGCGCTCGGGATATTGGCGATTTCAGATGCGGCGAACAGAAGGAGCCGTGCGCAACACGGTTGCTTTTAGCGGACGAAAATCGTGATCAATCCGAATGCGGCGAGTGCGCCGGCGAGAATCGCAATCACCATCCAACGGCCAAGTTGTGGATGAGATTTCGGGAGGCCCAGCATGTGCACCGACGGATCAGCTTCGCCAAACAACTTTGCGCTGGCTGATCGCGAGGAGCGAGCTACTTCCGCTTCCGGTGCGCCGTCGGTCCTGGAATGTGATGCGTCAACAACTACGCCGCTGGGCATTGGCGGGATACTAGCACCATTTTCCAATGTTCAGGCAATGGATTTCGAAAGAATTAATACCAGGTGTGTTTCGATCTGAACCGCCAGGGTCAGCGAAAACACTGACTCGCGTCGGTCAGCGAATCGCGAGCTGCACGAACGCCAATGCCACCACGCCGCCAGCCACCACCGCCAGCGCAATCCATCGCGAAATTCCCTGATTGCGTTTGCTAAGCTGCCGCACGTGCGAAGATAACCCGCGCGCCGTAGGAGACGGAATCAATTCTTGCTGTGGAATAGGAGGCATGAGGTCTGCTACCGGTGCCGTTGCGTGACCCGAGAGCGATCCCAAGTTTCGCTGTTTCATGCTTCGGATGCTAGCACGGGCATTTCGGGAGAATTATGGCGACGCCTGCGGCGAAGCCCAAACTGCTATTGTCAACTCCTCTAAATAACTTGTGGGATAGAAGCGGAGCAAAGAAAGGTCAGCTCATCAACCGTTGAGTTCTGCCAGCACTTTGGGGAGCAAAGCGAATTTTGCGAATGCCGCATCGCTCGATAGGTACTCCACGCCGCAAGAGGGCCCCAGGTACGCACGTCCTCCCTGAATTCGAGGGAACAGTCGCTCCACCTGTCGCGCGACCTCTGCCGGGTCCTCCATGTGCTGCTTGCGGCCGTCCACCAGCCCCAGCGCCAGCGGTTTCGGAGATCCGCTCGATGCGATCGTGTCAATCAATCCCGTGCCGCAGGTGAAATCAATCCCCACGATATCCACCGGCAATTCCACGAGCTTTTCGTAAATCGCTGCGCTGTCACCGAAATAAACGTAGAGCGCCAGTTCAAGTTTGCGCTCGGCTTTTCTTGCCTTGTCGCGAGCCTGAAGCAATATCTTCAGCGACTGCTCAAATATCGCCCAGTCGCCGGGGTGCCGCAAAATCGCGGGCTCATCAATTTGGATCAGTTCCGCGCCCGTTTGTGACAACGCCTCAATCTCCGGCGCCAGAATCTCGGCGTAAGAGTGCGCGCGCGCTTCGAGCGTCGCAGGTCCGTGCGCTCCGCCATTATCCGAACGAGCCGAAAGCGAAAACTTCGCGAGAGTGTAAGGCCCGGTCAGGACCGGTTTGATGGCAAGCTTGCCCGCCTTGTGTTTCGGCGTCGGCAAGTGGCCCAGCGCATTGCGCGCAAAGCTATATTCTGCGGTGATCAGGTGCCCGCGCCGCAATGGTTGGCCCGTGAACACCGGCTGGCGGCAGCAAACATCGGTGTCAAAAAATGGGACCGTGCCTTGAAACTCGACATTGTCCAGTTTCGCCGCGAGATAAGAAATGGGATCGTTCCAGCGGATTTGGCCGTCGGTCACGACGTCCAGTCCCGCCTTAACCTGTGCGGCGATTGCCAGCCGCGTCACTTGGTTCTGCGCATCCAGCAAGTCTGCCGTGGTGCGGTCCCCGGAACCAAGAGATGCAATTGTCTCCTGCAATAATTGCAATTCGGGAGAGTCTCCGACGCGCGGATAGCCGCCGGTGCTGGAGAGATAGAGCCCAGGAGCCGTGGTGCTCATCAAGATGCCTCGGGATTGGCGCGAGAAACTGGAAGAAACTTAGTCGAAACGCGCAAGGGCGTCAAGGGCAACGGAAAATGCGGGGCGTTACCAACTGGGCGACGAAGACCGTGGTTTTTCTCTGCGCGCGGCGTTTACCCCGACACCGTCGGGGCGTCTCTGCCGTAAACGAATTGCGCGTGTCAAACGGATGTTTGCGACCGCAGCGTCTCTTATGATGTGGACTGGTCGCCCACCGAAAAATAATTGCAATCCGGATGGTGAAACACCAGCGCGCTAACGCTCGCTTCCGGATCCATCATCATTCCTTCGGTCAAATGCACTCCGATGTCCTCGGGACGCAGCAGCATCCAAATCCCCGCCTGATCCTCCAAGTTCGGACACGCCGGATACCCGAAGCTGTATCGTTTCCCGCGATATCGTGACGTAAACCGCTCCGGCATCGTCAGCGACGGCGGATCAGGAAATCCCCAATCCTCGCGGATGCGCCGGTGCAGCCACTCCGCGCACGCTTCGGCGGTCTCGATCGCCAGCGCCTGCAACCCATGCGAAAAAAGATAGCGGCCCGCGGCTTTCGCTTCCTCGGATTTTTCGCGCACTCCGGCGCCTGCCGTAACCACGAAGATCGCCGCATGATCGCGCGCGCCGTTTTGCGGCGGTAACACATAATCGCTGAGGCACAATTTGTCCGCCAGTGCCTGCCGCTGAAAATGAAAAGTGTGAACGGGCGCCGTTTCCCCGGGCGCGAAAAGCGCAATCGAGTTGCCCCGCCGTTCCGCCTCGAAGAATTGCCATACCGCGCCGATTTTCATAAACGACGCGGCTTCGCGCTTTACCTCTTCCATACTTTCATGCAATTCCAGCGCGCGCGGATCGCGCTCCGCCAGCGCCTTCTCGAAATTTCCGCGGAAGCCCAAATGGCGCCCGAACAGCATGTAGGGATTGATGTAGCTCCACACTTCGTTCAAATCCGGCACGGCGCGAACTTTGCGTTCCAGGTACGCGACGGGTGGAATCGGCAAATCCGTCCGAATCCGCGGCGAACGCTCCTCGCCCGCCGGTTCCAGCGGCGCCGCCGCCGGCTCTTCCAGCACCGCAGTTCCGACGTGCGTGTGCTGCTGCAGCACGTTGTCGCGACGAGCCGGGTCGCTCAGTTCATTCATCAAACGCAGGCCCGTCATCGCATCCTTCGCATAACAGACAGCCTTGCTGTACTGCGGCGCGATTTTCAAGCGCGTGAATTTGTCCGATAACGCGGCGCCGCCAACCAGCAGCGGCACGGTAATTCCCGCTTCGCGCAGATCGCTAGCCGTGGTGACCATTTGTTGCGCGCTCTTCACCAGCAAGCCCCGAAAGCCCAATCGCATCCGGCTGATGTTCGCGATGCGCGCGAATCAAGTTCCTCGGGCGGGACTTTGATCCCCAGATTGATTACGTCGTACCCGTTATTTTTCAAAATGATTTCGACCAGGTTCTTCCCGATGTCGTGAACGTCGCCCTTCACCGTTGCCAAAATCACCTTGGCTCGCTTTTCCGTGTCCGCTTTCTCCATGAACTGCTCAAGATGTCCGACGGCGGTCTTCATCGCTTCCGCCGATTGCAGCACTTCGGCGACGATCAACTCGTTGTTGTTGAACAGCCGCCCCACTTCGCCCATTCCCGCCATCAACGGTCCATTGATCACGTCGAGCGGCGGAATCTTTTCCTCGAGCTTGCGATTCAAATCGTCAATCAACCCGTCTTTCGAGCCTTCGATGATGTAATTCGCCAGGCGCTGGTCCAGCGGCAAATCCGCGGCGCGCTCCTTCTTGCGTCCACTGCTGCCGCGAAAATGCTCGGAGATCGCGGCAATGTGGAACTGATTGATCGCGGCTTTCTGCTCGCGAGTCTGTTCTCGCCAGTCAACTGGCGCGGTGCGGAGCAGCTCCGCCTGCGAATGCCCGTCGGGAATCTCTGCTGGAGGCGTGTTGAACAGCAAAGCCTCGGTCAATTTGCGTTCGTGTTCAGGAATCGACCCGAACCTCTCGATGCGTTCGGCGTTCACGATCGCGAGATCGAGTCCGGCCTTCGTGCAGTGATACAAGAAAACCGAATTCACCACCTCGCGCGCGCCCGCCGGCAGCCCGAACGAAACATTTGAAATCCCCAGCACCGTGCGCACGTACGGAATCTTTTGCTTGATCAGCCGGATCCCTTCGATGGTCTCCACCGCGCCGCCGATGTAATTCTCGTCGCCCGTCGCGCAGGGAAATACCAGCGGATCGAAAATGATATTGGCCGCATGAATACCGAATTTCTCAGTCAGCAGTTGGTAGGAGCGTTCCGCGATTTCCAGTTTCCGGTCGCGTGTGAACGCTTGCGCCTGCACCGGATCCTCGTCAATGCAGCCGACAATCACCGCCGCGCCGTAGGATCGCGCCAGCGGGCAGATCCGCGCAAATTTCTCTTCGCCATCTTCCAGGTTGATCGAATTGATGATGCTTTTGCCCTGGCAATACGTCAGCGCCAGTTCCACGCCGCGCGGGTCTGTCGTGTCAATCATGATCGGCGCTTTGATTTTGCGAATCAGTTGCTCGTAAAAAGGAGGAATATCGCTCAGTTCCTCGCGATCGGTGCTCTGTAAGCACACATCCACAATGTGCGCCCCGCTCTTCACCTGCCGCCGCGCAATCTCGGTAGCTTCTTCCCACTGTTCGGAAGCCACCAGGTTCTTGAACAAACGTGAACCAATCACGTTGGTGCGCTCGCCCACAATCAGCGGCCGCGTGCTGTCCTCAGCTTCGATAATGTCAATCCCGGAATAAACCGCGCGGTGATTCGGCTCGGGCGCTCGCCGTGGCTTTTTCCCTTCCGCCATTTGCGCGATCGCGCGAATATGCTTCTCCGTGGTTCCGCAGCAACCGCCCACAATATTTAGCCACCCCCGATCTACGAATCGCTCCAGTTGCGTCGCGAGACTCTCCGGCGTTTCCTTATAGGTGTTGTCCTCTTGAGGCAACCCAGCATTGGGATAACAAGACACATTTCGATTTGTCAGTTGTTGCAGGGTACGAAGGTGATCGGTCATGAATTCGGGGCCGGTCGCGCAGTTCAGTCCCAAGGAAATCAAATCGAGGTGATCGAGCGACGCCCACAGAGCTTCGACCGTCTGACCGGCCAACATCGTTCCGTTCTGCTCGATGGTCACGGAAATCATCAACGGTATTGGATGTCCGAGTTCGCGGCTCAATTCTTGAATCGCCAGCACACCAGCCTTAATGTTGCGCGTGTCCTGGCAGGTTTCCAGCAACAAAGCGTCTATTCCACCCTCTACGAGCCCGCTCGCCTGCTCGTAGTAGTTGTTTCGAAGCTGCTCGAACGTGATTCCACCGGTAACGCTGATGGCCTTCGTCGTAGGGCCCATCGAGCCTGCGACGAACCGGGGTTTTCCAGGCTTAGAAAATTCATTGGCGGCCTTGCGCGCGAGTTCGGCCGCGACGCGGCTAATCTTTCGCGCATGTTCGCCCAAGCCGTACTCGGCCAATACAACCGGTGAACTTTGGAACGAGTTGGTTTCTATGATGTCGGCTCCGGCTTCCAGATACTTGCGGTGGATGCCAATCACTACATCGGGTCGCGTGAGAACTAAGTTTTCATTGCATCCTTCCAGGTCCGGCCCGCCGAAATCCGCAGCGGTCAGATTCTCTTGTTGCAGCATGGTGCCCATCGCGCCATCCAGCACCAGGATGCGCTCACGGAGCAGTTCGCGAAGGGCCAGGCCCTGTTGGATAAGGTTCGTCATCGGCTCAATAATTTTACCTGAAGACTGCGGGCAGGAAGCGCGGCAGCGGGCATCCGCAACCTGAAGGTAATGCAGCGGCCACCCGCGCCAACAACCGAAAATTCAGACTTTAGGCAGATCGTGAAGGCGTTTCACTCACCGTGCTGCTTAGAAATTCCACCGGCACATCGCCGGGAAGCATTCCCGCCGCGGCTCCGCGCGCCAGCAACTCGCGTACCGCGCGGCGTCCATCTTCGCCGTAATCCAGCGTCCAGCGGTTCACATACATTCCCACAAACTTGTCCGCCAGCACCGGATCCATATCGCGCGCAAACTGCAGCGCGTAATCCAGCGCCGGCTCGCGATGATCCAGCGCATACGAAACGCTTTCGCGGATGACCCGCGAAATCTGGCGTCCCAAATCATCGCCCAACGCGCGGCGAATTGCATTCGCACCGAGCGGCAGTGGCAAACCGGTTTGCTCCTGCCACCATTGCCCCAGATCCACCACGCGGTGCAAGCCGATCTGCGAGAAGAGCAGTTGCCCCTCATGAATCAGCAAACCCGCTTCCACTTCTTTGTTCCGCACCGCGTCGAGAATCTTGTCGAAGGGCATCGTCACCGTCTCGACATTCGGCTCATACAATTTCAGCGCCAGATACGAAGTCGTCAGCGTCCCGGGAATCGCGATCTTGCGCCCAGCCAGATCGTTTTTCTTGATCGGGTGCCCCGCGACGACGATCGGCCCGTAGCCCTCGCCGAAGCTCGCCCCGCAATCCATCAAAATGTATTTGTCGGCGACAAACGGATACGCGTAGAAGCTGATCGCCGTTACGTCGTAGACTTCTTTTTTTGCGGCCTGGTTCAGCGACTCAATGTCCGAAAGGATGTGCGTGAACTTCACGCCCGGCAAGCGGACTTTGCCCGTCGCCAGTGCGTAGAACATGAACGCATCATCGCTGTCCGGCGAATGCGCCAGTCGAATCTCTGCCGTCTTGGGTGAGGCTGCCGGTGTGGACATAGCGTGTCCGTCCTGGCTCTCACAGGAACCGCTCACCTGCCGCGGCTGGGCTGGGTAGACGATACTCCCACTGATGTCTTGCCCGCTGCGGTGATGTTGCCTAGGTGTGTACGTCTTCCGGCGTGAGCGCCGAATCTCTGCACGCAAATGATACCACACGCCCCCTCGGTCCGTACAGATGCCGCAGAACGCGCAATAAAGCGGGTGTGAGCGCCGGTGGTTACTACTGTGTAAGGGTCGCCAAGCGAATTCTGAAGGCGTAAGCGTATTTCCCCGGAGCGGTTGCGGGTAATTTCAATTCCAGCGCATCGTTGGTCTGATGCCAATCGAGCTTCGCGCTCGATCCGATCAGTTCCACGCGCATGATCTGCAGCCCCTTCGCTTCCTGCGCCGCGCCCAATGAGTGAATCACCGCGCGCCCATCCACCGGCCACGCCATTTCAATTGCATAAAGCACATCGCCTTTCTGCGTGAAACGAAAATCCTGCGCGGTGTATGGCTTCGTATCCTGGTCATGTCCCTGGCCGGTCTGAATCTTCGTAGGCCCTTCGCCAAAAATCTTCCAGGGAGTCGTATCGTAAATCGCTTCGCCGTTCAGCCGGAGCCATTCGCCGATATCGAGCAACGTGTTGCGCTCTTCGTCCGGAATCGTCCCATCCGCTCGCGGACCAATATTCAGCAGCAGGTTGCCGTTCTTGCTGACGATGTCAATCAACTGGTGCACTAGAAAATCCGGCGTTTTGAATTCGTCGTGCTCCAGATATCCCCAGGAAAGATTGCTGATCGAAGTGTCCGTCTGCCAATGCTGCGCTTCGATGCTCTCCTTCATCCCGCGCTCGAAATCGCGCGCGCCCGCATGCCAATCGAGCGCGTAATCCTTGATGTTGATCACGCCGGGAATGCCGTTTTTCGCCGCGAAATTGTAGTAGAACGCAGCGAACCGCGTCACGTTCGGACGAAAATTCGGCTGCCCCGCCCACCAGTCGAAGTACACCACTTCCGGATGATACTTCTGGACGATTTCCGCAGCCCGCGCCAGCCAATCGTCGGTATATTCACGACTCACGTAGGTCCAGTCGTTCATCAAAATCTGGTGCGGGTCTTGCAGCCAGGTATGCGCAGGACCGTACAGCGACGCGAATTTCGGATCGTTCACATCCGATCGAAACGTGCGCCCGCCGTCGAAAAACCAATCGTGCTCAGCGCGATGAAAGGAAGCTCCGAAGTGCAACCCCTCGGCACGCACGGCCTTTGCCAGCTCGCCCACCACATCCCGCTTCGGCCCCATCTTCGCCGCCGTCCAATCCGATAATCCCGAATCGTACATCGCAAATCCGTCATGATGCTCCGCGACAGGAATCACATAGCGCGCGCCGGCCTGCTTGAAAAGTTTCGCCCAATCAGTCGGATCCCATTTCGCGGCCGTGAATAGCGGAATCAAATCCTTGTAACCAAACTTGTCCTGCGGCCCATATTTCTGAATGTGCGCAGCGAACGCCGGGTCCTTTGGCTGATACATATTGCGCGGATACCACTCGTTCTGGATGCCAGGGACGGAAAAAACTCCCCAGTGAATAAAAATCCCGAACTTTGCGTCCTTGTACCACTGCGGGATTTCGTACTTCTCCAGCGTTTCCCAGTCCGGACGATAAGGCCCATCGTTCGCCTGCAGATCCACTGCGCGCAGAATCGCCGCGCGCGGCGCATCGTATTTGGCCACCGCAACCTGCCATTCGTGATCGATCTCCGCCGCAGACTTGACGCCGTGGGTAGGAGCGTCCGGATCAACGGGCGTATTTTGCGCGAAGAGTGGCGACGCAAAAACAAACAGCAAACACGCGAGCGCTTGTAAGCAAGAAGCTTTCATGGCGAAGGATTGTAAACACACGCAGCAACAGGGGCAAGATCGCGCGGAGGAATCCACAAATTCGGCGCGTACCGCCACAAACGGCCCTAGGGCGTTTGCTTCAACGTCCCCGGCTTTTCGCTCGGCAACACCCAAATCGCAATCGTATCAATCACCTCCTCCGCGACGTGTCCCAGGCTGCTCGTATTCCGTAGGCGCGGAATGTCCCGTCCCCGCCATGAACAGGTGATTCAAATCCGGATAAATCTTCATCGTGACGTTGCTGCGTCTGCCGAGCGCTTCGCCCCAAGCGTCGAAATTCGATGGCGTCACCTGATAATCACGCCCGCCTTGCAGAATCAAGATGGGAATTTTCAGCTTGCGCGCCGTCTTCACCGGATCGTAACTGCGCAAGTCGAGCCAGTATGCTCCATACGTAGTCGCTCCCAGAAACGGCACCACGTCCCCCGGTTTCAGATCGGGGCTATCAATTTGTTTCACCGCGTCTTCGACCGCCGTGATCCGCTTCTGTTCCGCCTCAGTCGGCGTTCCATTCAACGAAGCCAAATAATGAATCTGCTCCAGCACCACTTGTCCCAACGGACGCGCATTCGCCGCCAGCATCGCAATTCCGGCGATTTGCGCGTCATCCGTCGCAATCCGCGGAGCCAGGTACGCTCCCAGGCTATGGCCGATCAGAAAAATTTGCTTCGGATCAATATGCGGCTGCTTCGCAACCAGAGCAACGGCAGCGCGCGCGTCGCTGATCACTTCCTCTTCGACCGTTAATTTCGCGGGGTCGTCGGAGCTTTGCAGCCCATATTGTTGCGTGCGCTTTGTGTAACGGTAGACGGCGATTCCGCGACTCGCAAGTCCCCATGCCAGATCCGCGAAAGGCTTGTTCGGCCCCACGGTTTCGTCCTCGTCCTGTGGCCCGGAGCCTTGCACCAGCACGACTGCGGGAAACGGTCCGTTGCCTTTGGGAATCGTCAACTTTCCGGGCAGTTCGAATTTCCCGTTCTCCAGCGTCAGCGGCAATTCGGTGAACGTGCTTTCCTTCGCATACGACGGAGGAGTCCACGCCAGCCACTTCCTCCTGATGCGGGCGGAAACCCAATCCCGCGATTTTGCCGTTGCTGTCGAACGCAATCGTAGCGTCCAGGCTTGCGTTCAGAAATTTGCACTGGAGCCTCACGACGTCGAGTCCCTGAACTTTTGACGTGTGCGAATTCGCGATGGATTGAAAGGCGCCCACTTGTTCGATCAAGCTCGGCCAGGTAGCTGCGAGCTTTCCGGGTGGCAGCGCTGCCGCCATTCGTGCGTCGTATTGCGCTTCCACCTTGTCGAATTGTCCCGCTACCAATTCTTGGATCACCTGCTGCGCGGCGCTCACCCCGGCTGGATTCTGCGCGCTTGGTACCTGGCTTGCGCCGCGCGCGAACGCACAAGCTGTGACGGCGACGAACAAAATGATCGCGAAGGCACCGCTTCTGAGGGTCTTTGGCGAGTTAAAGCATGAATCGATCTGTCGCGAATATCTCACTGCACAGGGGATCGCGGAGAAGGTGGCAGAGGCGACGCGTGATGCGCCACCAGAAGCCATCTATTTTCTTGGCGCAGAAAAATATTCGTGGTTTGCACGATCGCGTCTTCAAAGCCGTCAGCAAACGCGGTGGTCACGTGCTGCGTGCAGGAAACCCAGCCCACGTCACCTTCAATCCGCACCCACACTCCGCTCAACGCGATGCGCACGCGCTTCGCATTCGCAAATAACCGCGCCCAGCGTTCGCGCACTTCGTCCCACCCCAGCAGCAAATCCCAACCCGGGTGTACGCACGTCACTCCATCGTCGTGCGACCACACCGCTTCCATCTCCGCCAGGTCCAGCGACTCAAAAGCCGCGTAAAAACCGGTGTTCGCAGCGCGCAACGCATCTTCGGGGGTTTGCTTGTGCGGGGCTGTTTGTGCGGGCATGACCAGGATCCAAAACCGAAATTAGAAATGAGAAAATAGAAAATCGTACCGCCTGGTAAAACTGCGGCTAAGGTCTTCGCCGGAAAAGCTGCAATCCTCCGACTGCCGCCACAATCACCGCCATCTTGACGATTTCGCCAGGAATGAAGGGCAGCGCACCCTGCTGCACCGCAAGCTTCCAACCGAGTCCCAGGCCCACAGCCAGCCACCCGCAACCGCCCGCGAATATAATAGCCTCGCCGGAAATTAGGCCGCCAATCAGAGAAACACCGGCAGCACGTGCACGAACTGCGGTTCCCGAGGCGATTCGCGACCCACGCTCGACCAGCCACCCCGTCACGAAAGCCGCCACGGGGTACGAAATCAAATACCCAGCCGTCGGTCCCAGAAAGCGCGCCGGCCCCACCAGCCCCAGCGGTTGAAAAACGGGAAGCCCCGCGGCGCCTTCCATCAGATAAAGCACGAGCGCCAATCCGCCGCGTCGCGCGCCCAACAGCACACCCACGAGCAGCACCCCGAAAGTCTGCCCCGTGATTGGCACGGGCGTCCAGGGCAGTGGGATCGCGATGTGCGCGCACAGAGCCAGCAGAATTGTGGCAGCCGCGATCCGCACGGCGTCTGCTGCAATTCCTTCCCGGGGAAAAATCTGGTCAGCCAGAACTCTCGATTGTGACATCCAGATTCCTTTTTATTTTTCCGCGGTTTACCCGAACCGCGTGGGAACTCGCTGAAACTGCACGGCATTATACCCGAGCCTGCGGAATGTCACTCTGACTTTTCGACCGGAGCCTTTTCGCCGGCAATTAAAGGGTCCTCGTAGGTCGCCACCGCGCCGTGCTTGTCGTCTCCATGAATTTTTCCTTCGATGTCCATGAAGAACGATCTGCGCCCCAGCTTCCCATAAGGCGCCGGCGTCGCCGCCAGCTCGAAATCATTGTCGTTGCCATTCGCGTCCGGGGCGATCCGATACCGGAAGGCGTAGCCGCCCTGTTTTCCTGAGGCGAGGTCCGCCGGTATCAGCGAAGCTTGCGCGGGAGAAATTTGATTCGGAGGCGCGGGGCCAAGCTCCGCGAGTGATTCCGGCAGCTTGCCAAAAGAACTCCTGTACGTTTGTATGGCATCGGCGAGCGAATGGAGTGCTGCGATAATCGCATCCTCGTGCGCGACAAGATCCTGCTGCGCCCATTCCTTCGAGAGTTGCGGTACGTCCAAGAGGACCAACCCCAGGGAAAGCAGCCGCCAGCCGCCCGCTTCGCGCACCAGCCCAAAATCGGCCTCTTCTCCGTTCACTACATTCACGGGAATGAACGCCAGATTTTCATGCACGCGCGCCGCACCGAACCGGAATTCCACCGAGGTTTCAGGCGTGCGGCAAAAAAGCACAATATGATTGTGCTCATCGGAGGAAAGTAGCGGCTTGCCGGGACTATCCGCCAGCGAAAGCCGCTTCATCAGTGCGCTGCGCTGTGTCTCGGGCAGCGCGCGGAATGCGGCGCCATTATCGCCCGTCAGATAATTCGAAAATTCGGTTTGGTTCGCGCGGCAGGCAGCGGTAAGCACGTCCGCCAGCGCAGCAGCTGGATCTTTTTGGGTAGCCGTCGCGCCAGCTTCCGCGCTTGCTTGACGATGCGAATGGTGGTCTCCGGCCGCGGCGGCGGGCTTCGGGCTCGCGAACGCGAGAAGCATCACGCAACAAACGATCTGCGCGGCGCGCAAAATTTCTTTCTTCATCACGATTGAGATTTCGCCTGTACCAGGATGGTTGCAAGCTCGCGCGTGAATTGCGAGCGCGGCATCACTCGCGAACTTCCCGCGGCGCTCGCGCGCTGCGCCAGCTCCGCCTGAACGTGCGAGAGAAACGCGATCACCGGCACGTCCGGGGCTATGAAGCGGACCGATTCGATCGCTTCCACCGGTTTGTTGTGTGCGTTCAAGTCCACAATCACCAGCTGGGGCGCTTGCTTTTTGATTTCCGCAAGAAGCGCCTCGGGGGTTGAGAACGTCCGCACCTCCACGCCCGCTTGTTTAGCTGTCTCCAGGATTTTTGCCTGAAAAAATAAATCGTCTACGAACGCTAAAACAGAAGCCATGCGGAGCTGCACCTCAGCTGGAGATTGTTTCCGTCTTGTGCCGTAACGCCACTTTCCGGTGTACCACGCGCCAGCCATCGGCACAAGCCCGCCTTCGACAACTTTCTCCGAGTGCGGTATAAAAGAATTTCTCAGCGCTTTTCGGGAGGGTTTCATGGCCGCTTCTCCGGGTCCGGACGCACTGCCGGGCCTTGCTGTTCTGGAGCAAACTCCAATCATCATCGAAAAAATCGTGTGGTCGGCCAATGACGAACAATTGCACTGGAAGCCCGCGGCGGACCGCTGGTCCATCAGCGAAGTTCTCGCGCACCTGGCCGAAGTCGAGGTCGTCGGATTTCGCGAGCGCGTCCAGATGATGATGGAGAAAAACAACCCGGAGCTGCCAGCCTACGATCAGAACGCCGCCTACGCCGCAGGCAAGTATTCAGGCTCCAAGGCGCGCGAAAATCTGAAAAAATTCTGCCACGAACGCGACCGCACCCTCTCCGCGCTTCGTTACGTGCCGATTTCCGTCCTGGGACGCAGCGGTCAGCACAGCAGCATCGGCCGCGTCACCATCGGCCAATTGATGAACGAGTGGGCGTTCCACGATCTCGGCCACATCCGCCAGATCGCCGAGCTCTTCCGCTCGCGCGCATTTTTCCCAGCCATCGGCCCGTTCCAGCAGTTCTATACGATCAAGCCGTAGTCAGGCGGGCATGTTGCGTGTAATTAGGTGGGGTCGGAACTTTAGCTCCGACACTCCGCGCTAATTACTCACGGATTTCAGGGTCGCTGTCGGAAACGCGAGAGGCGTTGTAGGCCGTAGCTTTAGCTACGGCATAAACGCAGCGAAATCAGAGCGGCTTCAGCCGCTGAAGTACGGGATTTCGGAACACGATGGAAAATACAGCACGGCGGATTCTCGCAACCTTCGATCAACTCGAGCGCGACTCGCTCGATCTCCACACGCTTTTCGAATTCGTTGGCGGCAACGCACCGACAGAACGAGAGGCCGTCCTCGATTCAGTAACGGATCTTGTAAAGCAAGGCTTGCTGAAGGCAGGCGCCGGCAGCGATTTCTACCAACGCACCGAAGACGGCCGGCTCGCCATCGCCGGACCACGCGACATCACCATGTACATGCGCGAAGGCTGCCATCTTTGCGAGGAAGCCAAAGCCGCGATGACGCCGCTACTCGCAGAAACCGGCGCCAAGCTACACGAAGTGGATATTGACGACGACCCAGCGCTACTCGAGCGCTACACCAACGACGTGCCCGTGATATTCATCGGCTCGCAATTTTTTGCGCAGCATCGCGTGGACCTCGCGCGCCTCCGCCGCCAGCTCAAGCAAGCACACCAATAACGCGGCCATGACTTTCTAAGCGGAATCCCACAGGGCGCGAGAGCAAACCGCAGCTGAAATTAGTGTTCAGCCTCTTCGTGCGCTCCTACGCTTTCATCCGGCACATCGCCGGGCCGTCCCTTTACGCGATCGTAGACGCTATACGCGCAGGTTGAGCCAAGCGCTTCGTTGTAGTAAGTAGGAACGCCCAGCGCCGTGCGCAATTCTTCATTGAAAAGCCGCAAATTCCGCAGTTGCCCCACGTGCACCGGAGATTTCTTGCCCTCATGGCCAATCAGAAATTTCTGATAACCGGCGTCCCACAGAGTCGTGAACTGCCCCTGCAACATAATGCACGGAATCTCGGTCATCTGAAATCGCGCCTCGGGCGTCTTGCGCAGTTCCGCGCCGCAATCGTATTTCTCGATGCGCACCACTCCGCCCGAATTGCGCACCAAAAATCCCTTGGCCGAAAGCGACTCCACCGCCGGCTGATCGAATAGTTTGTTGACGTACCACATGGCCGCTCCAGCATAGGGGTTCAACACGCTCTCTGTAAATGTAAAAATCAGCGCCTGCAGAGATTGCTCGCTCCCGGTTGCTATGCGAATATATTGCCCGCGTGTTCCGAAACGACTCGCCTGCGCGCGGCGGTCGCAGCAAACGGCTTCAAATAAGCTGAATACGTTGAGTTTCTCCCGCATCTAAAGCACTCAGGTGCGGAGCTTTTCCGGAATATTCTGTTCACTTTGCGGTTTTAGGCGCCACCAATCTTGAACGCAGCGAACCAATCATCGGTCATGCCGACTCCCGAGCCTGCAAAGGCCGAGACGGGCGTGCGCCTCCTCGACCGCATCGGTAATACGCCGCTCCTGCGCCTCGAGCGCATCGTCGCGGACTTCCCGAACGTCGAATTTTACGCCAAAGCCGAATGGTTCAATCCCGGCGGTTCCGTAAAGGATCGCCCGGCCTATTCGATGCTTCGCGAAGGCGAGCGCAGCGGCGCGCTGCGTCCGGGCAAAATAATTCTAGACGCTACCAGCGGCAACACCGGAATCGCCTACGCCATGATTGGCGCGGCGCTGGGCTACAAAGTAAAACTTTGCCTTCCATCCAGCGCCTCGCCCGAGCGCAAACAAATTCTGCAAGCCTACGGCGTCGAAATCGTCTTCACGCCGGGCGACGAAGGTACCGACGGCGCCATCCGCCGCGTGCAGGAAATTTACCAATCCGATCGCGAAAAATACTTTTACCCGGATCAATATAGCAATCCCGCGAATCCCGCCGCTCACTACGCCACCACTGCGCCGGAAATCTGGCAGCAGACCCAAGGACGCATCACGCATTTCGTCGCAGGCTTGGGTACCAGCGGCACATTCGTCGGCACCTCCCGCCGCCTCAAAGAACTGAACCCCGCGATCCGCTGCATCAGTTTCCAGCCCGATTCCGGATTTCACGGCCTGGAAGGTTTGAAACACATGGCCACCGCAATCGTGCCGCGCATCTACGATTCGAAACTCGCCGACGCAGATATCGCCGTGCGCACCGAAGATGCCCAGCGACTGGTGAAGCATCTGGCCCGCGAAGAAGGAATTCTCGCGGGCGTCAGTTCGGGCGGAGCGCTGTGGGCCTGCATGGATATCGCGCGAAGATTGCCGCCGGACGAGCGAGCCGTCATCGTCACGGTATTCCCTGACTCGGGCGAAAAATATCTCACCGAGCGTTTCTGGAGCGAAGAGTGAGCGGCTTCGTTCTAATAGATCAGCGAAGCGCTCGCCGGACGCATTCGCGCGCATGGCGTCGAAACCTACCCGCACGAGTGTTGCGGCGCCATTCTCGGCCGGGACGGCGAAGCTGCCCGCGAAGTGCTCGATCTGATGCCCCTCGCCAATCGCCGCGATGATTCTCCGCGCAATCGCTTTGAGGTCACGTCCGAAGACGTCCGCCTCGCTGAAAAAACTGCCCGCGCCCACAATCTCGAACTGATCGGCTGGTATCATTCGCACCCGGACGCTCCGGCGCGCCCCAGCGAGTACGATCGCGAACACGCGTGGCCCTGGTACAGTTACATCATCATCAGCGTGCAATCCGCCCAGCCGCGCGACATGAATTCCTGGCGGCTGCGTGACGACCGTTCCGCCTATGACCCCGAGGCTATTGAATCCTCGGCGCACTCGGCGAGCATCTAATTGGCCTTGACGCGATCGGTTCCAGGGTATTGATTCGCCAGGAGGAATACGAATGGCAGTGAAAGTCATAATTCCCACGCCGCTGCGCGCTTACGCGGAAAAGCAGGAAAGCGTTCAGCTGCACGCCGGAACCGTGGGCGAAGCCCTCAACGCGCTGACGGATCGCTTCAAGGATCTCAAAAAGCATTTGTATTCCGACGATGGGCGCCTGCGCAGCTTTGTCAACGTCTACGTAAATGACGAAGATATCCGCTACATGCAGAAGGATCAGACGCCGCTGCGCGAAGGCGACACCGTGAGCATCGTGCCTTCGATCGCCGGCGGCGCGAGCAGGTAAACTCAGGGAGTTTTGCCATGGCCACAAAACCAGATATCTCAACGCAACCCGCGCCCGCCCACGCACCGGTTACGCTTTCCAAGGAAGAAGTCCTGCGCTATAGCCGTCACTTGATCATGCCGGAAGTCGGCATGGACGGGCAGCTGAAGCTCAAGCAAGCCAAAGTTCTGTGCATTGGCACCGGCGGTCTTGGAGCGCCACTCGGCTTGTATCTCGCCGCCGCGGGCGTTGGACGCATCGGGCTCGTTGACTTCGATCGCGTGGACTTTACCAATCTCCAGCGCCAGATCTTGTTCGGCACCGGCGACGTGGGCCGCCCGAAAATCGAAGCGGCCGCCGATCGTTTGCAAGATCTCAACCCCGAAATTCAAATTGATCGCTTCGAGACTCACCTTTCCAGCGAAAATGCGCTCGACATTCTGAAAGACTACGACATCATCGTGGATGGCACCGACAATTTTCCCACGCGCTATCTTGTAAACGACGCCTGCGTCCTGCTCGGAAAGCCCAATGTTTATGGCTCGATCTTCCGCTTCGAGGGTCAAGTCACCATCTTCGGTTATCCGGATGGCCCGTGCTATCGCTGCCTGTATCCCGAGCCGCCTCCTCCCGGCCTCGTTCCGTCCTGCGCGGAAGGCGGTGTGCTGGGAGTTCTACCGGGAATCGTCGGCTCGATTCAGGCCGCCGAAACGCTGAAGCTGATCATCGGCAAAGGGCAATCTCTCGTCGGGCGCTTGCTGCTCTTCGACGCTCTGGCCATGCGCTTCCGCGAACTCAAGTTGCGCAAGAATCCGGATTGCCCCGTCTGCGGCAAAAATCCCACTCTGACCAAATTAATTGATTACGCTGAATTCTGCGGAATTCGCGGCGAAGAAGCTCCCGCGCCGCAGCTTTCGATTCCCGAAATCACGCCCCGCGAGCTGAAGGCTCGTCTCGATCGCGGCGACGATCTCTTCATTCTCGACGTCCGCGAGCCGCACGAATATCAAATCTGCAATCTCGGCGGACACTTGATTCCGCTGGGCGATCTCTCGAAACGCGCCAGCGAACTCGATAGCTCGCGCGAAATTGTCGCCCATTGCCGCAGCGGCAAGCGCTCCGCCGAAGCAGTAGATTTTCTGCAGCGCGCCGGCTTTCGCAAGGTCTTGAACCTGAAGGGTGGTATCCTTGCATGGTCGGACGAAGTGGACCCGACAGTCCCCAAATACTGACGTTCTTCGCACAGCTGGTGCATTCGCGCGCGCGTTGCCGCGACAAATACACAGGTTTCGATCGGAGGATCGAATGGCAGAAATTAAGGTAACCGTGGTGAACAACGGCCCGTTGCTTATTGACGGCGAAGTCGAAATCGTGGACCAGGAAGGCCACGCGTACGGTCTCGGCGGTCGCACCAAAATTGGCCTATGTCGCTGTGGTTTTTCTGAGCGCAAGCCCTTCTGCGATGGCTCCCACAAGCGTTCCACCTTCCAGAGCGTTGTCCAGGCTCACGAGCTTCCGCCTCCGCCCGCCAAGTCCTGAACGATTAGGCTTGGGTAGGCCCGGCCATACGTTGTAACCTTTCTTCCCACCCTTGCGAGGCGATTCACCGTTAGCGGACCTTCTCCTGTTCCGCCGTGCTACGCCATCTGCCACATAAAAAACAGCTTACATGGTACTAGAACCATCCGAGCGATTGGCATCCCGTTTGCTCTCTTGTCTGCGGGGCAGTGTAAGCCACTTGGGGGCTTTGTGGGTCAACCAGGCCTGTTTTGGGGATTTCTCCATCGTTTTCGTGTCGTCTTGCTGTGGACGATCGTTACCGGCGCGTACCTAGCGACGCTCTGGATTCTGCACAGCTCCAGTTACACCGCTGACCCCCTGCTGGACACGTATCTGCAGATGGCCGGCAGCCTCATCGCCTTCACCTTTGCAGCCAACGCCCTAGTTCGCTTCCGCGGAACCCACGATCGAATTTCTCTGATCCTGGCCTTTGGATTCGTTCTCTCCGGCTTGATCGAAGCCGGCACTAGCATGACGTTTTACCGCGGCATGCTGGTCACGCCTTCGCCGGGAAACCAAATCTCGGTGGGATGGCTCGCTGGACGGACCCTTCTCGGCGTCGTGTTGCTCGCCGCGCTGGCAGTCGAACGTCGCATTCCGGTGGCTCGTGACCCGGCCAAGGAAATGGCTGGAGCCACTTTGATCGTCGGCGGCGTCGCTTATCTGACGAGCGTCTTCTATTTCATGCTGCCGCACGCTCCGAAAATTCAGCCGGGTGCGCTGATTCCGCGTCCCTGGGATCTGCTTCCTGCGGCGATCTACCTTGTTGCCGCGATCGGATTCGCACGACGCCTCAGCCGCGCCGGCGCCTATCTCGATCGTGCTTTGTTCATCGCCGCCGGCCTGAACGTCGTCTGTCACGTAACCATGAGTGAGTCGCAGCATCACCTCGATGCCCCCTACACCCTTGCGCACTTCATGATGGTGACGAGCTACGTGATCGTTCTCGGCGGCACGCTTCTCGATAACGCGCAACTGTTCGATCAAGTCAGCCATATGGCGGCTTCGGATCCCCTCACGGGGTTGGCCAATCACCGCCGCTTGATCGAAGTTCTCGAAACCGAAATTCAACGCTCCCGGCGCACCGGCCGCAGTTTCGCGGTATTGCTTTTCGATCTCGACGGTCTGAAGAAAATTAACGATAAGTATGGGCATTTGGTCGGAAGCCGCGCTATCAAGCGGCTCGGCGCCGCCTTGGGCAGCGGCAGCCGCGCGATTGACACTCCGGCGCGCTACGGCGGCGATGAGTTTGCCCTGATTCTACCCGAGTCCGGCGAAGCCGAAGCGACGCAAGCCGCTTTCCGAATTTGCGAACAATTAAAATGTGACGGCCAGCAACCCGCCATCTCCGTCAGCGTCGGTCTCGCTGTGTATCCGCAGGACGGCACCAACATTGACAAACTCTTGGGAGCAGCCGATACCGCGCTATATCGGATGAAAGGTAAGGGCCAAAAGAAATTTCGTCTGGGGCATGTGGCGGCCTGTTTATAAAAAGGGGGCAGCGGAAATGCGATTTGGGATGGGGATCCCAAAGATGGTCATGGCGCCGCGCCGTGAAACGCGCGTGCCCATGGAAGTCGGCGTTCAAATCACCGGACATCCCGCCTTGCCCGGCACGGAAACCACCTTCACCGAAAACGTCAGCCCGCGTGGCGCGCGCGTTCTTAGCATTCGGCGTTGGAAGCCCGGTGATCGGCTGACGATCGCGACCATGACAGGTTCATTTCGAGCCATCGCCCGCGTTGCGTATTGTCAGTTGGTGCCGGAATCAGGCTTCGCGGTAGGACTCGAGTTCCTCGAACCCAACGGCAAGTGGGTCGTCGCCGATTCTCTCGCGCATTAAATCCTCCGCGCTACTGCACAAATCCGAAATTTGTATCGGGAACTGGCGCTGATCCTTCGGGCAGCGTTCCAAATTGCGATTCAAATCGCGCCACGTTCTCCTTCAGCGCCTGCAACAAGCGTTTCGCGTGGGCAGGACTCAGGATCACGCTCGAAACCAATTTGCCCTGCGGCACGCTCGGAAACAAATAGATGAAATTCAGCGTGAATTCCTCGCCGTTGTGATGGATCACAGCGAGGTTGGAATATTGGCCCAGCAGCTCTTTTTCATCCGCTTTGATCTGCACTTGCTGCTTCTGTTGCGACGGTAATTTTGCTTGTTCGCTCATTCGCAGGCTCCTCGTAAGATTGCCCGTTCACTATAGCAGAGCGGCGAAATCGTCCGGCCGAAATCTTGGGAACGTCCAGCCGCATTGGGATTGACGCGCGCCGCTGTTAAGCGTAGTTTATACCCAGAGTTCAACTCGGTTAACCCATGGCCGGCTCGCGCCAAAATCCCAACATCTTGCACGAACAAACCGCCCACCCGACCACGCAATCGGCCGTGGAGTCCGCCGCCGCGCCCGAACTGATCGCCCTGGTGACTCACGAAGATGTAGACCGCGCCCGCGACCGCTGGGAAGTGGCCCAGGCACGCCGCAAGGGCCGCTCCAAATCGTTCGGCGGTTTGCGGTTGCTTTGGCTTTTGGTTGGTCCCGGAGTGCTCGTTTTCCTCGGTGAGAACGATGCTCCCAGCATGCTTTCCTATTCCGCGGACGGCTCGCGCTACGGCGTCGGATTTTTTATCCCCTTCGTCGTGCTCACATTCCTGATGGGATTCGTGGTTCAAGAAATGACCGTGCGCCTCGGTGCCGTCACGCACCGCGGCCACGCGGAGCTCATCTTCGATCGCTTCGGGAAATTCTGGGGCTTCTTCGCCATGGGCGATTTGATTCTTGGTAATTTCCTGACGCTGGTAACGGAGTTCATCGGCGTCCGCGCCGGGCTGGGATTTTTTGGCATTCGTCCAGTGGTTGCGGTCGGCGGCGCGCTGGTCGTTGTCGCTGGCGCCATCACCACCGGCCGGTATTGGACGTGGGAACGAATCACGCTCAGCCTCGCAATTTTCAACGGCCTTTTTATTCCCGCCGCGATTCTGGCGCGGCCGGATTGGCACGCCGTCGGGCACGCGATGGTCACCTGGATGCCTTTACCCACTGGCGGCCGCTACGAAATTCTCCTGCTGATTCTCGCGACCATCGGCGCCACCGTCACGCCTTGGATGCTTTTCTTTCAGCAGAGCGCCGTGGTGGATAAAGGTATGCAGCCGCGCGATATCAATGCCGGGCGCTTCGATACCCTTCTCGGTGCATTACTCGCTTCGATCTTCGCCATCGCCGCGATACTCGCCACTGTGCCGCTGTTTCATCACGGCATTAACTCCGCCGACTTTCAAGGCGCGCAATTTGCGGAAGCGCTGGAGCCGTTGATCGGGCACACCGGTGCCGCGCTGTTTGCCTTGGGGATATTCGAAGCCGGAATCGTGGCGGCGATAGCAATTTCGACGTCATCGGCATACGCCTTCGGCGAGGTGCTGCAAACGGGGCATAGCCTGAACCGTCCGCTGCGTGAAGCGGGGCCCTTTTACCTGACGCTGCTGGGTTCGGCTGCCGCTGCCGCAGCACTGGTGCTAATCCCGCGCTTTCCCTTAGAGTTCGTGGTGTTGACGGTGAACGTGATCGCGGTCCTGGCCATGCCTCCCGCGCTGGCGTTCCTGTTGTTGCTTGTAAACGACCGCGAAGTGATGGGCGAGCATGTGAATGGTCTCTGGACGAATGTTGCAGGCATCACGGTTACCGTTCTTTTGGTCATTGCGGGTTTGGGTTTCGGCGTCGCGACGGTGTTTCCGAAGTGGCTGGGAGGATAATCCGTTCCGCATTGATCTGGCGCGTTTGAAGATGTAATTTTAATTGAGAGGGTGGAACTTGAATCCGGCATACACAGGCGCTTCGGAAGACCAACGCACGCTCGCGGGCGTGGAAGTGAATTCCGAGCAATTGACGCTGCAGGATCCCCGTGCCGTGCTGTCGTTGCTGGAGGCCGACCAGGTCGTCGCGGCCAAGCGGCGCACGCATTTCGGGCGGCAAAAGCTATCGGTTAAGACCCGAGTGCTGCTGTGGTGTTTGCGCGTATATGTTGTTGCGATGCTCGTGATCGTCGCGATTTCGGTGTTGCAGGCCTTTCGCGCCGCTCACTAATTCTTCTGCGCACGGTTGAAAATCCCCGCTCGCAATGCGAAAATTTCGCGGTGGCTGAAAGGCTCTTCAGGAAACTCCGAGAAGCATGACCTCCGATAAATCCGCTGACGGCAAAACCAAATTTCCATCGCGTTCGCAGGTGTTGGGAATCTTTGTGATCTTCGTTATTGTCGCTGTTGCGGGCGGGATCATGGTGTACGCATTAAGTGATTGGAGCGCGCCGCAACAGGCAAGGCAGATGCCCAATCCGGTGCCGGCAACGCCGCAAACAATTGCCGCGGGGATGAGCGTCTATATGGACCGCTGCCAGAACTGCCACGGGGAGTACGGCAACGGTAAAGGTTCGCGCGCGGACAAGCTTTCCGTGCAGCCGTCGGATTTCACTGACTCTCACGCGATGATCAGTCAGACAGACGGCGAACTCTTCTGGAAAATTTCGGAAGGGCACAAGCCGATGCCGTCGTTCAAGAAAAAACTGAGCGAAGAACAGCGCTGGCAGCTCGTGGATTTCATTCGCACATTTGCGAAAGGAGCCGGCGCCGCGACGACTCCCGCTGCCTCATCCTCCGTGGCGCCCACCAAAGCCGCCGCGGCTAACTGACCACGCGACGAGAACATCGCCGCATCCCCGCCATCCGGCGTAGCAACCAACGCGGTTCCTACGGCACTAATTCATTTTCGCGAGGGCGTCGGAAACTTCCTTGAGGTCCGGGACCGTGGGGATGTCGTAGTTTTTGAACCAGGCGACTTTTCCCGAGCGGTCAATGATCGCGATGGCGCGGCCGGTAATGCCCTTTTCCGCGAGATAGACGCCGAATTTTTCGCCGACGGCGCCGCGCGGCTGAAAGTCTGCGAGCAGCGGGTAGTGGATCCCCATTTTTTCCGCGAAGGCTTTGTGCGACCAGGCGCTATCAACGCTGATGCCCAGTACTTGCGCGTCAAGCTGTTCGAAGCGCTTCATGTCGTTGACGAAGCAAGCGTGCTCGTTGGTGCACACCGGGCTCCAATCGAGCGGGTAGAAAACCAGCACGACGTTTTTCTTGTCCTTGAATTCCGAGAGCTTCACTTCCTTCTGGTTCTGATCCTTCAACGTAAAATCGGGCGCGGCTGCCCCTACTGAGATCGCCATTCCTGATCCTCCCTGTCCGTTTAACGGACGCAAAATTGCGAGCGCTTATTTCGTACCAAGCCATGATAGCTGATGCTTCGGGCGCGGACAAACGCGGCAAAGGCAACGGCAAAGGCTTAACACAGAGTTCACAGAGAGACACTGGAGAGCACAGAGGAACCGACGGCAACGACTGGGTCGGGATTCCGCACGCGCGCGCATTTTTGCGGCGGTCTGTTACTATACGGCGTTGGAGGCGCCTCGGGCGCAGAGCGACTTGAACCGGATTTCGTGTGACGAGGCATATCCCGGGATCGAAATTCTGCCGCGCAGCCGCAACTGGTGGGCGTGGCTGAAGGGCACGCCGCCGGAATGCATTCATCTGGGCGAGGAATGCGGTTGGATCGCAACGCTGCTGCCGGATACGTTGTACTTGAAAGGGAAGCGGGCGCAGCGCAGCGATGTGGTCCGGCCGGAAATCACACTGTGCCGCGAGTGCCTGGAGAGCGCGGTGCTTGCGGATCTGGAATCGTTCGAGGGGCGCGTGGTGGGGTTCGAACCGGATCCGGAACTTTTCACGCAGTATTTTTTTGTGGGGCAGGCGGATTTCGAGGCAGTGGGATTGCGGCCGGAAGTGGCGCAGGCGATTGCTGCGCGGCTGAAACAAGTGCATACGGTATGCGGCGAGTGCGGATTCCCCGCGAAATGGTTGTGGCTTTCGCGCGATCAGGTGCCGAGCCTGGATGAAGTGGAGGAAATTGCGGCGGCGCCTGGAGAATGGTACTGCGCGAAACACGGCGCGCGGAATTTGCTGGCGGCTTTTGCGCGCATCGCCGACGCGAATATTTTTTATATGAATTTGCCGTACGGCGAAGCTGGCGCGTACGTCTGGATCTGAAAATGGAATTGCGCGAAGTGGTGGATAAATATCTGGCGGTTGCGGGCGGCTACGGGAAGCTGGTGCCGATCTCGTCGCTGGGGCTTTCGCACGCGGAGGCCGAGACCGCGTTCGACGTGCTTGACGAGGATTATCACATCAGCCGGTTTTTTCATTTTCATCAGGGCGTCGGGGAGAAATTCAATATCAACGGATTTCGGCACACGGATATTTCGATTGACGAGGGAGTGCGCGAGATTTTGTGAGCGTTCTGATGAAGTGCTACGGACCGCGAATTACCTACACACATTAAGTCTGATGCGAACGCTATAGTCGTAGAAAGCGGCGGCAAGCCGCCGCACTCCCAGACAACCTGCGCTGCGATTTCGGTTTTCATTTTAAGGGCGGGTGGAAATCGAATTCGGGGTCTATGTCTACGGGGATGTCCGTGGTTTTTGCCAGCGCGGCGCTTAATTCCGGAGGCATCTGGCCGTATTTTTTGAACCAGGCTTCGGTGCGGGCACGGTCGCCGGTGGCTTCCTGCTCGAGCAATTCTTTGGCTAGCGACGCAATCGCTCCGGGCATTTTGTCGAAGTCGATTTCGTATAAGCCGGTCTTGGGATCGCGGCGGATGGCGCCTTGTTCGGTGTAGTAATTGAACTGCATGATTTCGCCTTGGCCGTGGGCTTCAGCGATTCCGAAACGTACCGTACGGAAAATTCCCGCGACGTAGGAAGCGTAGGTGGTGTTGCGGTTTTCCTTGGGCACCGCGCCGTGGTCAACCAGCCAGCCGTAGCAAAATTCTCCGACGACGTCGGCTTTTGATTCTTCTAACGCCGAATATGCCGAACCAATTGCTTCATTGATTTCGACTTTGCCTTGCGCGGTGTGCGCGAAGGTGGGGCCTAGGCCGTGCGAGATTTCGTGCATGATGGTATCGGCCATATAGCCTTCGCCGCTGGCCATGGCGGCCTGGTCGGCGCGCATCACGCGTTGCGCGAGAGGAAGAATGATGTAGTTCACGCGCGCGTCCATGAAATTCTTCCAGAACATCTTCTTCGAGCCTTTTTCCTCGTGGATGCGCGGATCGTTGGGCAGATTGTCGGCCACCGCTTGATAGCCGTGTAGCAGATCGCCCGCGCGATAGGGCGAGTCCACCACTTCCATCGGCGCATGTTGTCCGCGCTCGCTGGGCAAGTCGGCGGCGGGCAGCGGCAGCGCTTCCTGCAGGTCCGGAACGTATTTCTGGTAGAGCGCGAGTTTTTCACTTTCGGCGTCGTTGCGAATCATGACCGATGCGCCGTAGGTGGTTTTCACGCCGAGGAGCCCATCGTCGTAGACCTCATAGGGAGCGAAGACCACGTCGAATTTTGGATTTGCGAGATCGAGCCAGGCGATGTCGCTGGCGTAGTAGTCGTCGGTGAGGAGAGCGTCGGCGCGCAGGCGGAGGAATTTTGCGAATGCGGGGTCGTCGCTGAGATCCGCAGCCTCGCGAAGGTCTTTGGCCATGGGCTCGAGAAATTCGCGGAACGCGACATGGTAGGGCACAGGAGCGAAGTCCTGTCTGTAAGCTGCCCATGCGGTGGCGGGCGCGCTTTCCGGCGGAGGGGCTTCGCCTTGTGGCACGAGAACCACCCGGCGAATCATCGTGTAAGGACTGTAATATCGCTCCTTCAGGGTCGGGGGCGCCCCAGAGATCAGATGCTCAAACTCCTTCTGGGTCATATCCGGCGGGAAAAAGCCGCGGCCCGGGGGCATGGGTTGGGTGCCGAAGAAGGGTTTGTCGTCGTCAATCAGGTCGAAGCGGCTGCCGTTGATTTTCAGGTAGCGGCGGAGAAGTTCGTCTTGCGGGTCCTTGCTATCGGCGAGTGAGAGATAGAGTTTCAGGGCTTCGGGATCGCTTTGACGCCAGTAGATGCAGTCGAGCAGTCCGGAAGCGTCGACGAGTTTCTGGACCATTTTGATTTCGCGTGGGGAGAGGCCTTGGGAATTGAAGGGCATGTGAACGAGTTTGAATTTGGCGACGCGTTGGGCGAGATCGGGGACTACTTGGAGCTTGGCAGCGTCGGATGGTGTGCGCGGATCTGTTGATTTTGGCGGGCCTGCCAGCGCGGCGGCGGCTACGAGGGTGCAGGCGCATATTGCGGCAGTCATTTGTTTGGTGAATTGTTTGGTCATGGGCTGGGATTCTATCGTGCGGGGGGAAGCAGCGGTAGGGCAGAGATGCGGAAATTGCGGTGCGGGAGGCGTTTCGTGAATGTACCGATAAGTTGGCGATTGATTTGGGTGGCGGGTGTTTGTTTTGTATGAGATACGGTGATTTCTAATCGCCGGGGTTGGCGATTGATTTTGGCGGGATTGTCGATTAGATCGCGCATGTAACATTGTGACATTGGGGTGGATCCGGGGTTTTGTGATCGAATTTGTTGCGCGAGATCGGTGTTTGCGGTGGCTGCGTTCGTTTTGGTGGGATCTGCGCTAGAGAACATTGAATTGCCGACTTGGGAGGTTGGGTACGTGGGTTTTTGAGGGCAGAGGCTGGCGACTTCGTTGGCGGGTGACCGCCCGTCTTGCGTGGTCGCTGGGGATGATGGGTGCATGTTCGGTCCTCGGTCCGGCACAATAGTGACGCGGACCTATTATAACATATTGGTTAACAGGAAGCAACCGTTAAATTGCG
Source organism: uncultured Acidobacteriota bacterium (assembly GCA_963740695.1). Lineage (GTDB taxonomy): Bacteria > Acidobacteriota > Terriglobia > Acidiferrales > UBA7541 > Palsa-295. The sequence goes on along the minus strand of CAVUFU010000004.1, from coordinate 1,852,510 downwards.
AGTTGTGTGTCTTCCGATCAAATTCAAAGGATTTAACACAGAGGGCACAGAGAAAAACAGGAGGGACGGAGACGCCCGGGTACGGCGGGGGCAAGTATTACCGCAGAGACGCGGAGAGCGCAGAGAAAGTGGGCGCGAAGACGGCGGCCGTGGAGTTGGCGCGGCGGGCACGGCATGCCGTGCCCCTACGGTGCTGAGGTGAGGTGGATGCCGGGGCAGGCTGGGGCGGAGCCCTTCGATTCGGCACTGCCCAATCTCAGGATGAATCGCGCTGTAGCGCGATTCACAAGAAGCGTCCCTCCTTGCGCGTGATGAGCTCGGACTTGGAGCGATCGGTGGCTGGTGGGCGAGGGGCGAGTCTGAGACCCGCCCTACGGGTGGCAAAACGCAATGCGGCGAGCTCATGCTTGTCGCCATAAAGTCAAAAGCTGAGAGCCGGCGGGACGCCGGCGCTACGGGGTTTTGCGGCTCGGTGGATTTTTTATTTCGCGACTACCGTAGTGCGGTTTAGGCGGCTTTCCAGGCTTTTTTGTTCTTCGCGGATTTCTTTGGGGAGGCGGTCGCCGAATTTTTCGAAGAACTTTGCCGTGGCGGCGGCTTCTTCGGCCCAGTCGGCGGGATCCACGCGGAGCAGCTCTTCCATTGTGTCGCGGGAGATGTTGAGGCCGTCGAGGGTTAGCGAATTGGGCGTGGGCACGAAACCGATGGGGGTTTCGGTGGCGGCGGCGCGACCTGCGATGCGGTCTAGCATCCATTTCAGGACGCGGACGTTGTCGCCATAGCCGGGCCAGAGGAATTTTCCATTGGCATCCTTGCGGAACCAGTTTACGTGGAAAATTTTCGGCGGATTTTTGAGCTTTTTGCCCATCTCCAGCCAGTGGCCGAAATAATCGGCCATGTTGTAGCCGCAGAAGGGAATCATGGCCATGGGATCGCGGCGAGTGACGCCGACGGCGCCGGTGGCGGCTGCCGTGGTTTCTGAAGCCATGGTGGCGCCGACGAAAACTCCGTGCTGCCAATTGCGCGATTGATAGACGAGCGGAGCGAGGCGTTCCCTGCGTCCGCCGAAAATGATCGCGGAGATCGGCACGCCTTCAGGATCTTCCCAGTGGGAAGAAATCGAGGGCGACTGCCGCGCCGGGACGGTGTAACGCGAATTGGGATGCGCAGCGGGACCTTTCTCGGGCGTCCAGGGCTCGCCTTTCCAATCAATCAGGCCGGGAGGCGGAGGAGTGCCCATGCCTTCCCACCACGGCTCGCGGGCGGCGCTGATGGCGACGTTGGTGAAAATCGTGTTGCGATGCAGCGCGGCCATCACGTTGGGATTGGTTTTTTCGTTGGTGCCGGGCGCGACACCGAAGAAGCCGTTTTCGGGATTGATCGCGCGGAGAGTGCCGTCCGCGGCGATGTGCATCCAGGCGATGTCGTCGCCGACGGTCCAAACCCGATAGCCCTGGGATTCGAGCGACGAGACCATCATGGCGAGGTTCGTTTTTCCGCAGGCGCTGGGGAAAGCGGCGGCCATATAAGTGACTTTGCCTGACGGATCTTCGAGGCCGAGGATGAGCATGTGCTCGGCCATCCAGCCTTCGTAACGCGCCATCCAACTGGCGATGCGCAGTGCAAAACATTTCTTACCGAGCAGGGCGTTGCCGCCGTAGCCGGAGCCGACGCTCCAGATCAGCTTTTCTTCCGGGAAATGCATGACGAAGCGGCGCTCGGGGTCCACGCCGGCGAGGGCGTGCAGGCCGGGAACGAAATTGTCCGTATTGCCGATGCGGTCGAGGGCCGCTTTGCCCATGCGGGACATGATGCGCATGCTGGTGACGACGTAACGGCTGTCCGTGATTTCAACGCCGAGCTTGCTGTAGGGAGAATTTTCCGGGCCGAGGATGTAGGGCGCGACAAACATGGTGCGGCCCTTCATCGAGCCTTCGAGGATGGGGCGGACTTTGGCTTTGCCGTCCTCGGGAGACATCCAGTTGTTGGTGGGGCCGGCGTCGTCCTGGTTGCGGGTACAGATGAAGGTGACGCTTTCGGTGCGGGCGACGTCGTTGGGATTGCGGCGGTTCAGGTAAGAGTGCGGGTAGGTGGCCGGATTCAGCTCGGTGATGATGCCATCGTGCAGCAGGCCGCCGAGGAAATGGTCGTTTTCGGCGTCGGAGCCGTCGCACCAGACGATTTTATCGGGTTGCGTGAGGCGCGCGGATTCCTCAACCCATTTTTCAAGTGGCGTGGACACCAAGCCTCCGAGAATTGCAGCGGGGAGGGCCGCCCGGCTGGCGGGCTGGGTTAGGCACTCTTTTTTATAACGCAAATAACTGCGATTTATGACTGTAAAAGTCTAGGTCACGTAGTGGGGAATTGCAAGAGCGGGGGTGGGGGTGGCGGTGCGTTAAACGCACGGAGCGTGGGGGCGGCGGCTGGGAGGCGCGAGGGGCGCGAAACCAAGGCGCGTCATGCTAAGCTGCACGGTATGGAAGTGATCCTGCGTATTCCCGACGATGTGGCGGAACGGTTGGCGGCTGCTGGCGGCGATGTCTCAAGGCGCGCCCTTGAGGCACTGGCCTTGGAAGGTTACCGGGAGCGGGCTCTGACGCTGTTGCAAGTTTCTGAAATGTTGGGGCTATCTCGAGTGGAAACCGAAGACTTTCTGGGCCGGCATCACGTTGCGCTTGCAACGATCGGGGCTGCGGAGCTGGACCGAGAAGCGGGCGTGTTCGACGCTGCATCCCGGCGCCCGTCTCGCTAGCAGACTCCTCGCATGATCGCGGTATCGAATACCACGCCGTTGCGATACCTCATTGCGATTGAGCACGAACATCTATTGGGACAATTGTTTGAGAAAGTCTTCGTACCTGCGGATGTGTATGCGGAACTGACCGCTGTAGGCACGCCAGAACTCGTGCGTCGCCGGGTGACGGCGCTGCCATCCTGGTTCGAGATTCGCAGCGTTCGCGAACATCAGACAAGCACATTTCCAATTGCCTTACATCGTGGAGAACGCGAAGCAATCCTGCTGGCGGAAGAGCTGCAGTCGGACGTCCTTTTGATTGATGAACAGGTCGGCAGAGGGATTGCGCTGGATCGGAACCTGCCGCTGTCGGGAACTCTTGGCGTGTTGGAACGCGCAGATGTTCTCGGATTTGTTCGCGACTATCCGCAAGTTCTAAAGTATCTGAAGTCGAGCGGCTACTTCATTTCGGACGAATTAGCGCGATTGCTCCTGGAACGTCACCGCGCACGGCTCGGCGGCGGGCAACCGTCGCGGTGATCCATATTCGACTTGAACAGGCGGCCGCGGAGCGAGTGCTATAATTCGCGGACTATGTATGCGCGGAAGCTTGCGGCTGAGATTGTGATTGGGGCGGAGCGGCGGGCTGCGCCGTTGGAGTGGCTGGATAGTTTTTGCATGCGGAATTTTACGGGGTCGGCGGAATTTGACGATACTTTGCCTATTGGTGAAGGCCGGCTGGAGGTGGGATCCGCGGTGAAGCCGGAGCGCTTGGCTGCGGCTATGGGTGCGTGGTTTACGAAGCGGGGGAAGGGCAATGGGAAGGCGGTTACGGTGGAGTTGCGGGAGATTGGCGCGGGTTGATTGCTTGTCTGGCGTGCAGCTTGTGTGGATATGAAATAGTGGTTAGCTATGAAATTTCGGACTTCAGTAAAGGCAAATTCTTCTTAGTGTGAAGCGGGCTTCAGGCGCACCGACTTGATGCGGGATCACCGCTAGAAAAAGAAGAGCCGAACCCTTCCTGCGTATGATTGGGGCGTTGCAGCGGTCATCGCAGGAGAAGTTCGGCTCCTCACAATTCGTTTGACGCGGGCGCGGAGGGTCGGTTAGCAGGGGTGGTGTGGCGCGCCTGCCCGTTGTCGGATGGCGTCGGTGTTAAAGCGGGCACGGCATGCCGTGCCCCTACGGACCCCGATTATTATTCGGTAGCGTGGCGCGTTTCGCCGTCGCTTCTTTCTTGGCGATCGGGGCCGCGGTGCAGCAGAGCTTTGATGCGGGGCATGGCTTCTTCTGCGGCGGCTTGGCCTGCGGCTATTAGTTGGGGGGACTTTACGAATTCGTCCCAGAGGATGTGGTGGACGTTGGGTTCGAGCAGGACGTCGCTGGCGGCGCGCCAGGGTTGATTGGCGACCGATTGAATGATCGAGAAGGAGCGCGAGATGACTTCGATGGTGTTGCGCGGGGGGGAATCGAGCAGGCCCGGCTCGAGGTGCACGGAGATCACCATTTCTGCGCCCAGCTCGCGAACGGCGGGGGCCGGGACTTGTTCCGTTAGGAAGCCGTCGACCAGAAAGTGATTGCGGTATTCCACCGGGAGAAAAAGTCCGGGATAGGCGCAGGAGGCGCGCAGCGCCGGGCCGATTTCGCCGCTGGTGAAATGCACCGATTCGCCTCTCAGAAGATCGGTGGCGACGATGGAGAGCGGAATGCGCGTCTCATGAAAATATTTCGCAGTGGCGAGGCGTTCGAGGAAATCCTGCAAGCGATCGTTCGTAGCCATGCCCATGCGTGAAAGTGTCCAGCGGCCGAAATCGCGGAAGCGGGTGAGGCTGGCTTGATGCGCCATGTCGTCGAGCGAAGTGCCGCTGGCGTAGGCGGAAGCGATCAAGGCGCCGACGCTGGTGCCGGCAATGAAATCAACGGGAATTTCATTTTGTTCGAGCGCGCGCAGGACTCCGACGTGTGCGATGCCGCGCGCGAATCCGCCGCCGAGCGCGACGCCGACTTTGGGGCGTTCGCCGGGGCCGTAGGCAAAGTCCCGCAGTCCGCGGATCGCTTTGCCGAGCCATTTGGTGGTGATTCCCCTGTCAGGCATAGCACACCCTATAGAACACTTTAACCCAGTTCTGGATTCGCGGTCTTTCCGGTTGACCCCTTCGTAGTGCTTTTGTAACCTCGCGGGGTTGCCCAGAGGTAACTCATGAAGCGTCGTATAGAAAGAGTAGCGGTTCTGGGAGCCGGCACGATGGGCGCGCGCATCGCGGCGCACCTGGCCAATGCCGGTATCCCATGTCTTCTTCTCGATATTATTCCGCCGGAATTAAATGCTGATGAAAAGCGCAAGGGATTGACGCTGGAAAACCCGGCCGTGCGCAACCGGATTGTAATGGCGGGGCTGGAAGGCGCGAAGAAATCGCGGCCGGCGGCTTTTTTTACGCCGGAAACGGCGCGGCTGGTGACGCCGGGAAACTTGGACGACAACATCGCGTGGTGCGGCCAGGTGGATTGGATCATCGAGGCGGCGACGGAAAATCTGGAGATCAAGCGGAATTTATTTGCGCGAGTGGAGGCGGTGCGCAAGCCCGGGACGATTGTCACGTCGAATACTTCGGGGCTGCCGATTCACTTGATCGCCGAAGGACGCTTGGAGGATTTTCAACAGCACTGGGCCGGAACGCATTTTTTCAATCCGCCGCGCTATATGAAACTGGTGGAATTGATTGCGGGACCGAAGACGCGGCCGGAAGTGCTGGAATCGCTCGACGAGATTTGCGATTTGCGATTGGGCAAGGGCGTGGTGGCGGCGAAAGATACGCCGAACTTTATAGCGAACCGGGTCGGAACGTTTTCGATGTTGAACGTGCTGCGCAAAATGCAAGAGCTAGAGATGACGATCGAGGAAGTGGACGCGTGCACGGGGCCGGCGATCGGGCAGCCGAAGTCGGCGACATTCCGCACGGCGGATCTGGTGGGGCTGGATGTGCTGGCGCACGTGGTGCGGAATATTTATGAGAACGTGACCGGCGACGAGTCGCGCGAGATTTATAAGCTGCCGCCGTTCGTCGAAGAAATGCTGAAGCGCGGCTGGCTGGGCGACAAAACCGGCGGCGGATTTTACAAGAAGGTGAAGAAGGGCGGCGACAGCGAAATCCTGACGCTGGACTGGCAGAAGATGGAATACCGCCCGCGGCAGAAAGCGAAATTCAGTTCGATCGAAGCGGGGAAGGGAGTTGAGGACACGCGCGAACGCCTGCGCATGCTGGTGACGCCCGCGGTCGAAGGAAAAGGCGGCGACAAAGCGAATCGGTTGTTGTGGTCCGGGCTTAGCGAGACATGCCTTTATGCGGCGCGGCGCATTCCGGAAATCGCCGATCGCATTGTGGATGTGGATCGCGCGATGCGTTGGGGATTTGCGTGGGAGATGGGGCCATTCGAATCGTGGGATGCGATTGGAGTGGAGCGGATGGGGGCGGCGCTGGAGCGCGAAGGCAAGGGATTGCCGTCGGTGGTTCGCAAGGTGCTGGCGACGCCGGGGAAAACTTTTTACGAAACGGAAAAAGGAATAACGCGCTATTTCGATGTGTCTGCGAATTCTTTGAAGCCGGTGGAGGAGCCCGCCGGGATCATTATTTTGAAGTCACTGAAAGAGCGCACCGGCGTGGTGCAGAAAAACGCCGGGGCGAGCTTGATTGATCTGGGCGACGGAGTGCTGTGCTGCGAATTTCATTCGAAGATGAATGCGATCGGCGGCGATCTGGTGGCGATGGTCCACGCGGGGATCAACCGGCTCAGTTCGGATTTCGACGCGATGGTGATCGGCAATCAGGCCACGAATTTTTCCGTGGGCGCGAACCTGATGCTGGTGCTGATCAGCGCGCAAGAGGGCGAGTGGGACGACATTCACATGGGCGTGCGGCAATTTCAGCGCGTGAACATGGCGATTAAATATGCGCCGCGTCCGGTGGTGGCGGCGCCGCAAGGCATGGCGCTAGGCGGAGGGTGCGAGATCAGTTTGCACGCCGCGCGGATTCACGCGGCGGCGGAGGCCTACATCGGGTTAGTGGAGACCGGGGTAGGATTGATTCCGGGAGGCGGCGGAACGAAGGAGATGTTGATTCGCGCGAACGAACATTCGGCGGGCGGCGAGAATCTGGATTTGTTCCATGCGCTGAAGCCGGTGTTTGAAAATATTGCGATGGCCAAGGTTTCGACGAGCGCGGAAGAAGCGCGGACGCTGGGTTACTTGCGGCCTGGGGATCTGGTGGCGATGAATCGCGACCGGCAAATCGCGGACGCGAAACAGACGGCGCTGGCGATGGTGCGCGCGGGATATCATCCACCGGCTCCGGCGGAAATTCGCGTGCTGGGTGAGGAATTTTTGGCGGCGGCGAAGCTGGCGATTCACACGATGGTGCGTGGTGGATTTGCGTCGGAGTATGACGGAGTGGTGGGGCGCAAACTGGCTTCCATACTTGCCGGTGGGGCGATCACGGCGCCGCAGAGCGTTTCGGAGCAATATGTGCTGGATCTGGAGCGCGAGGCGTTTGTTAGTTTGTGCGGAGAACGAAAAACGCAGGAGAGGATGGCGCACACTTTGAAGACTGGGAAACCCTTGCGGAACTAGAAGCAAGGGCGCCACGGAGGCACAGAGACACAGAGGAAAGAGGCAGAGAGGCAAAGAGGCAAAGAGGAAAGAGTAGAGAGGTAAAGAGGCAGGGCAGCAGCAAACTGACTGGCATTGGCGAGACCTTACTGATTGCGCGTTTGACGTCTTACAAAAACCTGCAGAGCGCGGTTTTCTACTGCAACTTTTCCGGGGGTAATGGGTTTGTAACCGCCGGAGAAACCAAATCACGTTGAGTTGTATCTAACGTCCTGACATCCAGTAAATTTGGAAATCAGGGTGTGTGCAATTCCGGGAACTTTTATCAGCAATTTCAGGAAACACAATATTCAATGCTCTTTTGCTGCCTTGGTGAGCGACGCGCGAGTGCGCGGCGGGAGCGCCGAACTTTCATTCACCATCCAATATGAAATTTAACGGAGAACTCTGATGCGAAAGAATATCGGGCTGTTTGCACTCGTAGCGGTGGCGATGGCGAGTTCGATGGTATTGACGGCTTGCGGAGGCGGGGGAGGCGGAACGCCAAAGCCGCCTACGAATGACCTGGTGATCGTGCCCGGGTCGGCGAGCATTCCGGTTTCGCAAACGGGACAGTTCAGCGCGTATCTGGCAGGCGTGGGGCAATCGGCCACCTGGACCGCGAGTAGCGGAACAATTGATAACACCGGGATGTTCACGGCACCGTCTGCTCCGGCGAGCGTGACGATTACGGCGACCGCCGGTTCCAACGCGGGGACCGCCACGGTGCAAGTAGTGGCGGCGCAGCCGGTGGCGGTGAGTCCGGCGGTTTTGACCGTGCCGGCGGGAGCGACGCAGACGTTTACGGCGACGCCGGCGGCGGGAGTGTCGTGGAGCGTTGCAGGGCTGCCGGGTGGAGATTGCGTTGCGCCGCCGTTCAATTCGGCGACGCAGTGCCACGGAACGATCAGCGCTGCCGGTTTGTACACTGCGCCGCTTTCGCCGCCGACTGGACAGACGGTAACGATTACGGCTACGTCGGGCGCGAATTCGGGAACGGCGGCTGCGACAATCTTATTTTCTTCGGCTTCGCTGACGACCAACGGCACGTCGGGGCAGTACGCGGTTGCATTCTCGGGCGTTGATTTGCTGCAAGGCTTTCCGCTGACCGTCGCGGGGAGCGCTACTACGAGCGGTTCTCCCAGCTCCGCATCAGGGACGATTACGGGCGGCGAAATGGACATAAATGCCGCGACGTTGGGACTGGCGACAGGGGTAGCGTTGACGGGCGGAACATTTCAAGTCGGGCCGCTCGATGGACGCACCTCGATGACGATCAATCTGACATCGAACCCGACCACGATTCCGTCATTTACCTTGCAGGTGACGATCGGCAGCAATCAACATGACTTGCTGATTGACTTCGATAACTTCGCGACCGGCAGCGGAACATTGGACGCGCAGGACCCATCGACTTTTAACACGGCGCTGAACGGCAACTATTCTTTTGGATATTCGGGCGTTGACGCGTTCGCCGGGAATCCACTGGTTGTGGCGGGAACCTTCCAGGCAAATAACTGCTTCCTGCCGATCAATTCAACGACTGCGCCGGTCAACGTCCAGGATTTGGAGGACGTGTCTTTGCCGACCGCCGTCGTCACCAACGATCAAACTTTGACTGGGTCATGTATTCCGTCCGATCCTTCTGGACGAGGCCAATTCAATATGCAGAACACGTCGCTCAGTTCCATCAGCCTGTCAAACATGACCTTTGCTTACTACGTGGTTGACGCGACCCACCTGAAGCTCGTTGAAATTGATCCGGGACCAGACGCGATTCTGAGCGGCGACGTATACGCTGCGTCGGCGTCGCCGACGGCATTGACCGGTGGGGTGGCGCTGACGTTCGGCGGCTTGGCGAATAATGCGTCGTATGCGGGCGGCGCGGTGTTTACGATCAACAGCGGCGGTACCTCGATAGCGACCGGCGGAGCGATGGACATCAACAATTTCGGGGCGGGTTCGTCGCAGAGCAACAATCCGATTACTAGCGGGAGCTACACGAACTCGACCGGTTCGGGGATCGTGCCGGCTCGCTACCTGCTTTCGCTGACGAACAATAAGGGTTCGAATCAATTTGCTGCGTATACGTTCACGTCGGATGGACAGACCGGCGCGGAAATCATCGAGATAGACAATAACAACAACAACGGCGTGCAGGGCGCGAGCGGAATCGCTTATAAGCAGGGATCGTTGAGCACTTCGCCGGCAGGAACTTTTGCGCTGAATTTGACGGGCCAGGGGTTTGCGAAATCGTCGGGGTCATTTGAGCAGGATCTGGGTGGTCAGCTGGTGCTGACGACCGGCAGCACGACGATTGGCGGAACGCTGGACTTCAACAATCCCGCGAACAATGGATCGCCCTTCAGTGGATTGCCGGTGAGTTCGACCAGCTTGCTGACGACGGCGGCTTCGAACGGGCGTGGGACGATGCTGCTGAAGACGACGGCCGGCGGATTGCCTGCGACGTTCAATCTGGTCTATTACATCGTGAATCCGACCACGGTGTTGTTGTTTGATTCCGATAACAATCGCGTGGCGAACGGCGTGCTTTCGCTGCAGTATTAACGGGCGCGAATGGGCTCGTGGCTTGGCTGATTCTTTCGTCGGGAGCCGCTCTGGCTGTCGCTGTTGCGGCGGCGCGAGCTGGGGCGGCTTCTCGAGGAACATTTTTCGCACTACGCTGAAGTCGGCACATGGGCTGCGTGAGCCCCTTCCCATGAGCGAATCTTTACTCGCTTTCGCATCACAGCCTCCGGTGGCGCTGAACCTCGAATACCTTCAGGATTTTCTCGATCGCACGCTTGGCCGGATCATGATCGGCGAGATGTTTGTGATGCCTGGCGTGAGTGCTGGTTGCCGTCGATGACGTTAGCGCACGATACCGAACGGATCGAGTCGGAGCGACTGATCTTTCGCAGGATTGAACCGGCGGATTTCGAATTTTTTACTCGTATCCAGGCAGATCCAATTGTTGCGCGATATCTTGGAAGTGGAAGGCCGCGCTCCATTCCGGAGACGCGTGCATTACTAGAAACGTTTTCTGAGACCTATAAGAGCCTGGAGCTAGGCCCTCTCGCTGTTGTGCGTAGATCTGATGGAGTGCTGATTGGCCGCTGTGGGCTTAGCGATATGGCGCTCGAGGTGAATGCGGCCGCTGGGACATTGCCTCGGGTGTGGTATCAACGCCCGCAGATCCCTGCGGACACGAGCGTCATTTTCGAGCAAGAACTTGGCTATACCTTCGACCGAGCCTACTGGGGCCAAGGATATGGCGGTGAAGCGGCGGCGCGAGTTTTCGAGTATGCAACTTCTAAAATGCAATTTCCGCGCATCGTTTCTGTGATTCATCCTGAGAATACCGCCTCCATCAAGATCGCAGCGAAATGTGGAGCGCGGCAGGAAAATAATGTCATCCTGATGGGGCAAGAGTGTTTCCGATTCGTGTGGCCTGGGCGCAGCGCGGCGCGTTAGATCTCTCTCTAATTCAAATCAAAAAATCCGGGTAACGCAAATGACTTTCGCGCGTCTGAAAGCCTAGCGAGAGGGTGTGCGTTGGCGTAGGTGTCCGGGCTGGGGATTGATTTCTGCCTGGGCAGCAAAAGTCTTGCAATCGCTGGAACCTGCCGATAGCATCATGCGCTTTCAGAAACTGTGCACGTGGCGTTGGTGAATGCGAAGTTAGCGGTTGCATGAGCGCTGCGTGGGGCTTGCGCCACCCGCGTCACTGCAGCTGCGTGGATTAGGTGGTTGCAAATGAGTCGAGAGGTGCGAAATGAGTGATCGTTGGAATCGCCGCAGAATTTCGCTAGTTGCGATTTTGATTTGTTGCGCGGGCGTCGTCGGATGGGCGTGCTCGGCGCGCGGCGAAGGCGGCGAGCCGCGGTATTTTGCGATCAAGAATGCGCGGATCGTGCCGGTTTCGGGCGCGGTGATTGAGAACGGGACGGTGGTCGTCGCGAAGGGATTGATCGCCGCGGTGGGCACGAACGTGACGATTCCGCCGGAAGCTTGGGTGATTGATGGCACGGGGCTGACGGTTTATCCGGGACTGATTGATGCGGGAACGAATTTGGGATTGCCGCCGGAAGAGGGAACGGATCAGGGAGCGGCGGCGGGCGGGCGAAGGCGCGCGGCGCCGGCGGGTCCGATTGCAGCGGGGCCGGCAGATCGTCCGGGGACGTCGCCGTGGCGCGTGGCGGCGGACGAATTGAAGATTGACGACAAGCGGATTGAGTCTTGGCGCAGCGCGGGATTTACGACGGCGTTGACGATGCCGGATGGCGGAATTTTTCCGGGCCAGGCGACGGTGATTGATCTGGCGGGCGAGCGCGCGGGAGATTACGTGGTGCGCGCGATGGCCACTGTGCCGATTTCACTGAAGCCGACGGATGGATGGTTTACGTTCCCTGATTCGGTGATGGGGACCATCGGCTACGTGCGGCAGGTTTTCGACGATACGCGATGGTACGCGGTGGCGGAACCGATTTACGACGATAATCCAACGACGCGCGAGCGGGTGCCTTACGACCGCACGGAAGTGACACTGCATCATGCGCTCGAGAGGAAAGAGATTTTTTTGTTGCCGGGAAATAATTCGGTACAGATTTTGCGGGCTTTGCGGCTGGCGGATGAATGGAAAATTCGCGCGGTGCTTTATGGCGGGCAGCAAGGTTACGCGGTGGCGGATGCGCTGGCTGCCAGCAAGATTGCGGTGCTGGTCAGCTTGAAATGGCCGGAACGGGCGAAGGATGCGGACCCGCAAGGCGAGCAGACTTTGCGAGAATTGCAATTTCGCGATCGCGCGCCGGGGACTCCCGCGGCATTCGCGAAGGCCGGGGTGAAATTCGCGTTTTATTCCGACGGGCTTGCCGATCCGAAGGAAATTTTCAAGAGCGTGAAGAAGGCGACGGACGCGGGACTCACGCCGGATGCGGCCTTGCGGGCACTGACTTTGGACGCGGCAGATATTTTGGGATTGAGCGACCGCATGGGCAGTATCGCGCCGGGGAAAATCGCGAACCTGGTGGTGACCGACGGCGATATTTTCGGCGAAAAAACGAAAGTGAAGGATGTGTTTGTGGATGGGAGGTGGTTCGAGATCCACGAGCAAGCGCCGGCGGCGAAACCGGACGACAAAAAGCCCGCAGGCGATGATCAAGGCAGCGGCGCGCGGTCGCGCGAGATCGAGGGGGTGGGGCGATGAAGCGAGCGAATTTACGGAAAGTGGCGCTGGCTTTCGCGGCCGCGGCGGTGACTGCTGCCGCGCCGATAGCGACGCGCGCGCAAAATCCCGGGACGATCTTGATCCAGAACGCGACGGTGATGACGGTGACGCACGGCAACATCGAGCACGGCTCCATTTTGATTCGCGACGGGAAAATCGCGGCGGTGGGAACGGATCTGAAGGCGCCGGAAGGCGCGGCAGTGATTGATGCGACGGGGCAGTACGTGATTCCCGGAATCATCGATTGCCACTCGCATATCGCGGTCGACGGCAGCGTGAACGAAGGCGCGCCGGCGGTTTCTTCGATGGCGAATATTAAAGATGTTTTGAATCCGGATGATATTGATATTTACCGGGACCTGGCGGGCGGAGTTACCACGGCAAATATTCTGCATGGCAGTGCGAATCCCATCGGCGGACAGACGGTCGTGATCAAGCTGCGCTGGGGCAAACCGGCGAGTGAATTGCCGTTTGAAGGCGCGCTGCCGGGAATCAAATTCGCGCTCGGGGAAAATCCCAAGCGTTCGAATTTCACGGTTCCGCCGGGGGTACCGGCACGTTATCCGGCGACGCGGCTGGGCGTGGAGGAAGTGATCCGCCAGGCCTTCACCGAAGCGCGCGAATACAAAAAGCAGTGGGACGACTACAACCAGCGCAAGGCGGCCGGCGAGCAGAACTTGATTCCGCCGCGGCGCGACGAACAGATGGAGCCGCTGGTGGAGGTGATGGAAGGAAAGCGCTATGTGCACGCGCACTGCTACCGCGCGGACGAAATCATGATGTTGATCCGGGTGGCCAATGAATTCGGGTTCAAGGTGCGCACGTTCCAACATGTGCTGGAGGGCTACAAAATCGCGGACGAAATCGCGGCTTCGGGCGCGGGCGGTTCCACTTTTTCCGATTGGTGGGCTTACAAGATGGAAGCCTTCGACGCGATTCCTTACAACGCGGCGCTGATGACCGAGCGTGGCGTGGTGGTGTCCGTCAATTCGGATGATGCGCAGGAAGCGCGGCAGCTGAATCAGGAAGCGGCGAAGAGCATGAAGTATGGCGGCCTTTCGGCCAATGACGCGCTGAAGCTGGTGACGTTGAATCCGGCGATTCAATTGGGCATCGATAATCGCGTCGGCTCGATTGATGTCGGAAAGGATGCGGATCTGGCGATTTACAATCACGATCCCCTGAGCGTTTATGCGGTGGTGCAGAAAACTTTGATCGACGGCCAAGTTTATTTCGACCGGCAGAAAGATATCGCCGGGCGCGCGGAGCTGGCCACGGAAAAGCAGTCTTTGCTGGACAAGGAAAAGAAGGCGGAAGAGGGAAAGAAACCCGCAGCGAAGCCGGAAACAAAGCCCGAACAAAAGAAAAAAAAGCCGAAGGCTGAAAACGCGGACGGCGCGGTTGTGCGAGGTGCACTGTGAAGATCAACCCCCGATTGATGACGACGGCTTTGTTCGTTGCGGCTTTCGTGGCGATTCCGGCGTGGGCGCAGACGGCGGCGACTGCTGCGCCGCAGAGCACGACTTATGCGATCAAGGGCGGCAAGGTGTTCACGCTGGCGGGAGCGCCGATTGAAAACGGCACGGTGATTATTCGCGACGGAAAAATCGCCGCGGTAGGGAAGGACGTTGCGATTCCCGACGGCGCGCAGGTGATTGATGCGTCGGGGTTGGAGGTTTATCCCGGATTATTCGATCCGGTCACGCAGATTGGGCTTACGGAAGTGAGCGCGGTGAGCGCGACGCAGGATATTACCGAACTGGGCGATTACAATCCGGAACTCGTGGCGGCGACGGCGGTGAATCCCGCGAGCGCGCACATTCCGGTGACGCGCGCGAACGGGATTACGGAAGTGATCGCCGCGCCGGGCAGTTCCGGATTCGACGGAGGGGGCGGCGGAATCATCGCGGGGCAGGCTTCGGCGTTCAACCTGGCGGGCTGGACGATGGAGGACATGCAGATCAAGCGTTCGGTGGCGATGGTGCTGAATTGGCCGTCGATCCAGACGCGGACCTTCGATTTTTCGACGTTCAGCTTCAAGGAAAAGCCCTACAGCGATGCGAAAAAGGAATACGACAAGAACGTGAACGCTCTGAGCGATTGGCTGAATCGCGCGCGGCATTACGCGCAAGCGAAGGAGAAAGGCTCGCCGGCGCTTTACGAACGGGATCTGAAACTGGAAGCTCTGGTGCCGGTGGTGGAAGGCAAGCTTCCGGTGCTGGTGATCGCCGATGACGAACGCGATATCCGCAATGCCGTGGAATTCTGCAGCAAGCAGAATTTGAAAATGATTCTGGCGGGCGGCGCGGAAGCGTGGAAAGTGACAGAGCTCTTGAAGGAAAAGAAAATTCCGGTGATTTTAGGTCCGACGGAGCGGCTGCCGGAACAAGAGGACACGCCTTACGACAAGCCGATGACGCAGCCTTCGGAATTATTTGCGGCGGGCATTCCGATTGCGTTTTCCAGTTTCGGAACTTCTTTCTCGCGGCGTTTGCCGCAATACGCCGGGACTTCCGTGGCCTACGGATTGCCGCATGATGAAGCGCTGAAAGCCGTGATGCTGAATGCCGCGCAGATGTTCGGGTTGGCAGACCAGTTGGGCACGATCGAGGTGGGAAAATTGGGGAACGTGATCGTCACGAGCGGCGATCCGCTCGAGATCCAGACGCAGGTGCGCTATTTATTTATCAAGGGGCAGCTAACCAGCACGGACAACAAGCATCGCGAGCTTTACGAGGAGTATCGCAAGCGGCCGAAGGAGGCCGAGCAGGCGGCGCATTGAGCGGCGGCACCGGCGGTTGACTCAGGCGCAACTTCAAAAGATTTAACACAGAGGGCGCAGAGGAAAGGCGGAGGGCAGGGAGATGCCGTGCCTATGGTTTACCGCCGTGTGGAGTTTTGCGCGCGGCTCTGGTGGCTTCGCAATAGTTTCGCCTCGCGATTTCTGCGCGCTTGATCCTGCGCGGCTCGACTTCGTTTGAAAATTCTTCAGTGGGCGCTGGGCGCTCGCGCGCGCTTGGTGCCCAAAGCGTTCCCCCCAAGTACCAAAGTACCATTGCCGCAATTTGGCACCCGCCTTGAAAATTCATTTATTCATAGGAATTTACACATTTCTGGGGGAACGGCGTACTACGCCGAGAACTATGGCACCTCTCACAAAAGACTCGGTAGAAACTGCGAATCCCGGCAGCGAAGCAGCGGTACAGCAGCCACAGGCGGGCGCCCTGGCAAAGCCGGCAGCGGCAGGCGGCGGGCATCTGCGCGCCGATGCGATATCGCTGGAAGTTCCGGTGAAAGTTCACGGCTCGCGCGTGATTGAAGTCGCGCGCGGAGTGGCGCCGCGCACGGAACCCTTCGAAGAAGAAACCAGCACGATGATCGTGTTTCCGCAGGGCGCCGTATTGAGAATGTCCACGGCGGTGAGCGCGAGCCAGATGCTGGTGGTGACGAATTTGAAAACGCGGCAGGACGCGATTTGCCGCGTGCTGAAAGTGCGCACGTTTTCGAATATGCAGGGGTATGTGGAAGTTGAATTCACGCACAAGCAGCCCGGCTATTGGGGCGCGATTTTTCCTGGCGAGGGCCCAGCCCCCTCGATTCCAGCCGCAGCCCCGGCCGCGCCAGTGGTTGCGCCGACGGTTGTTGCGGAGAGCCCCGTAACGGCTCCGCCGGCGCAGAATGTGGCGCCGATCGCGGCGAGTTTGCCTAGCGCAGCGCCACCGGCAATTGCGCCGCCCGTCGTTGCGCCTGCAGCGCCCGTGGCGCCTGTGGCGCACGTTGCGCCGCCGGCGCATGTGAATCCGTCGCCCGCGGTCCCAGCGCCGTCCGTGGGTTTTGTTGCGCCGAGCAAGCCCGAACCGAACTTTGCGCAGATCGGGACGCAGGAAGAAGTGCAGCCTGCAGCTTCGGCAACAACTCCGGCCGCGGTGAAATTTGTCGCACCGATGCGCCCTGTCGCGGCCGCGCCGGTTGCGCCAACGATATCCGCGCCGCCCGCGGTGCACACAACTCCGACACCGCAAGCGACGCCCACCCCTCAGCCGGCGCCCGTGCAGACCGAGCGCGCGGTGGAAAAAATTGTTTCGGAAACACCGCAGATGAGCCCGGCGGCGCAAGCGCTGGCCGAGGCGCACATCGAGTTTGCGACCGAGCCGGCGACGCATGCTTCCACGCTTTCTTTGACTGAATTGCGCGGCGACGAGCAATCCGCGGCGGGTGTGTTGGCAGGTGCGTCGGATTCAGCGGCGATGGAAGCGAAGGACGAAGAATCCAGTGCGGCCAGCTCGCTGAGCGGCAGCACGCTTGGAACGTTCGGAAGCTTCAGCGGCGGTGCGGCGCTCGGGGGCAGCCGCGCGGCGTCTGCGGAGACATTTGGCGCGCGACTCGATGGGAGCCTGGATGCGAGCGCTTCCCAGGCGGGCCAGCCGCGCGGAAATAATTGGATGCTGATTGCGGCGTGCGTTGCGCTGCTTTTCGCGGGCGTCTTCGGAGGCGTCTATTATTTCCGGACGCACTCGGCGGTGCCGGCGAATAATTCCGCAACGAAACCGAATACTCCGGCAATGCCACAGCAACTTGCGTTTCAATCGCCGGCGGACGCTACGGAACAGCCGGCGCCGAGCAGCTCTGTGACGCGCAATTCGGCGGCGCATCCGGTAACAATTGTGACGCAATCGAATGCGCCGGCGGTGACGGTGCGATCGAGTTCGGCGACGGGCGATTCGGG
This sequence comes from uncultured Acidobacteriota bacterium, assembly GCA_963740695.1. GTDB lineage: Bacteria > Acidobacteriota > Terriglobia > Acidiferrales > UBA7541 > Palsa-295. The sequence goes on along the minus strand of CAVUFU010000004.1, from coordinate 1,835,181 downwards.
GCCTCACGCTGTAGATTCTGAAAAGCAAAATTCGAAAATTACCGCGGATATGATGCAGCAGCAGTTGCAGGAGCATCCAACGGCTCCGCAACGTGGCGACGCCGGGCAAGCGGAAGCGGCACCGGCTTTGGATCCTGCCGCATCGGGAGACTCCTCGAATTCAGGCGCGTTGAATGGAATCGTTGCGTCGAACGTCCCGGCGCTCGCGGCTCCGGAAATTCGGCCCGACGGAGACGGCCCAATTAGAGTCGGCGGAGATGTGAAAGAGCCGCGTCTGCTTTCGCGCGTGATGCCGGAATATCCGCTGGTGGCGAAAGAGGCGGGAATTCAGGGCGACGTGGTGATTAAGACCACGATTGATGCGAAGGGCAACGTGGCTAACGTGCAGATTGTCTCGGGTCCGCAAATGTTGCGCGGTCCTGCACTGGCGGCGCTGCGTCGCTGGAAATATTCGCCGTCAACTTTGAATGGCCAGCCCATCGCGGTGCAAATGCTGGTGACGATCAAGTTCAGCCGGTAGAACTGGGTCGTCGGGCCCGTTGGTAGTTCACTGCGGGCTGCGTGCTGCTCGTAGCGAGTTATTCCACTTCTCGATTTTCACGCCCCGTAACGAATAATGGCCACTTGCCGGTGGCTGTTGCTTTTCCTGCGCTGGTGCATCCAATATACTCATTGATGGCGCGTAGTGAATCCGTGTGTTGCGAGACTGCCGCGGTTGTGAGGAGAAGAAATGCGCGAAGCTGTGATCGTTAGTTCGGTGCGGACAGCGGTGGGGAAGGCGACGAAGGGGACATTGCGCGCGACGCGTCCTGATGATTTGGCGGCGGCGGCGATCAAGGACGCCGTGACACGCGCGAAGGGATTGGACCCGAAAGAGATCGAGGACGTAGTGCTGGGCTGCGCGATGCCGGAAGCCGAGCAAGGAATGAACGTCGCGCGGATTGCGTCGTTGCGCGCGGGATTGCCGGTGGAAGCGTCGGCGATGACGATCAACCGCTTTTGTTCATCGGGATTGCAGGCGATTGCGATCGCCGCGGAGCGCATCATGGCCGGGCACGGAGACGTGGCGGTGGCGGGCGGCGCGGAATCCATGAGCATGGTGCCGATGGGCGGCAATAAAGTGGCGCCGAATCCCTGGCTGATGGACAACTATCCGGACGCGTATTTGGGCATGGGGCTTACGGCGGAAAATCTGGCGAAGAAATATGGGATCACGCGCGAGCAGTCGGATGAGTTTTCTTTTGCGAGCCACCAGAAAGCGCTGGCGGCGATTGCGGCGGGAAAATTCAAGGATGAGATTGTGCCGATGGCCGTGAGTTATACGGTGCTGGAGGCCGCGGCAAACGGCGGCGCGGCGCCAAATGGCGGGAAGCCGAAGACGGTGAAGGTGACGTTTGACACCGATGAAGGGCCGCGCGCGGATACTTCGGTGGAAATACTCGGGAAATTGAAGCCGGCGTTTAGCACGCATGGCGTCGTCACCGCGGGAAATAGTTCGCAGATGAGCGACGGCGCGGCGGCGGCAGTGGTGATGAGCGGCGAGCGCGCGCGGGCGCTGGGAGTGAAACCGATGGCGCGGTTTGTGGCGTTTGCGGTGGCGGGGTGCTTGCCGGAAGAGATGGGGATCGGGCCGGTGAATGCGATTCCGAAGGCGTTGAAGATTGCAGGTTTGACTTTGGATCAGATTGACGTGATTGAATTGAACGAGGCGTTTGCGGCGCAGGCTTTGAGCGTAATCAAGGTGGCGGGGCTCGATCCCGCACGCGTGAATGTAAACGGCGGCGCGATTGCGCTGGGGCATCCGCTGGGTTGCACGGGCGCGAAGCTGACGGCGACGATTTTGCGCGAGCTCGAACGGCGCAACGGGCGGTATGGCCTGGTGACGATGTGCGTCGGCGGTGGAATGGGCGCCGCGGGAATTTTCGAGCGGGTGGCTTAGATCGAGCTTCCGATAGACCGCGGCTGAGGGCTCGATTGATGCAGTTCCGTCGGCACGCTGGCGGCCACGGCCGCGCCGTCGCCGCTGCAGCCGGTCGCGAACGGCCCCGCGAACAGTTTCGGAGCGACGAGAATTGCCGCTGGCGAGTACGCCGAGGCAGCCCTCGGTGACGGTATGAAGCTCAGGCTGCGACAGCCGCCGGACGCACACTTCAGTCTTCATGCACCAGATGGTAGTCCATCACGCTTAGTTCGCAACGCCATTTTTCCGAGCGGCGAACGGCGCCGCGTCGTCAACAGAGCCTCGTTCGCACCGACTAACATTTGTGGGTCGGGCCGGCTCGCGCGTGGCGACCGCGGGTCGCCGGGCTATTGCGCTGCGAGGCTTTGCGCGAGAGAATTCGTGGGCACGGAACGCCACGCACTTTCACGGAGAGCAAATCATGGCCACTTCACAGGTTTCGCAGATGCTGCATCGCGGCGGGGAATTTTTGATCGCGAGCAGCCGGCCCGAAGACGTCTTCACTCCCGCCGATCTTTCCGACGACCAGCGCCTGATTGGCCAGACGGCCGAGGAATTCGTGCAAAAGGAAGTGACGCCGGCGATTCCGGAGCTGGAAGCGCACAAGGACGAGCGTTTGATGGCGCAAATGCTGAAGAAGGCCGGCGAGATCGGGCTGCTGGGCGGCGGAATCCCCGACGAATATGGCGGCACCGGGCTGGATAAGGTGTCCGCGATCGTGCTGGCGGAAAAGCTGGCGGGTTACGGGTCGTTTGCGGTGTCGCACGGCGGACATGCGGGAATCGGGACGGTGCCGATCGTTTATTTCGGAACCGAAGAGCAAAAGAAAAAGTACCTGCCGAAGATTGCCTCGGGTGAATTGCTTTCTTGTTATTGCTTGTCCGAGCCGCAGGCTGGTTCGGATTCACTCGCGGCGCGCACGCGCGCGGTGCTTTCTCCGGACGGCAAGAACTACATTTTGAACGGGCAGAAGATGTGGATCACCAATGGCGGATTCGCGGATGTGTACGTGGTGTTCGCGAAGATTGATGGTGAAAAGTTTTCCTGCTTCATCGTGGAGCGCGGCACGCCCGGCTTTTCCGCGGGCGCGGAAGAAAAGAAGATGGGCATCAAGGGCAGTTCGACCACGCCGATATTTTTCGAGAATTCACCGGTGCCCAAGGAAAATCTGCTGCACGAGCCGGGGCGTGGGCACGTGGTGGCGTTCAACACTTTGAATGCGGGACGTTTTACGCTGGGCGCGTATTGCGTCGGCGGCGCGAAGAAGATTTTAGAAGCGTCGTCGAAATATTCGAAGGAACGCACGGCGTTCGGCAAGCGGCTCTGCGATTTCAGCTTGATCAAGGCGAAGCTCGGCGAGATGGCGATGCGGATCTATGCCATCGAATCGGAAGTGTACCGCTCGGCGGGAATGATTGACGCGGCGGTTGCGAATCCCACTCCGGGAAAAGACAAAGTCCAGCAGGCGATGCAGGTGCTGGAGGAGTACGCGATCGAGAGTTCGATCAGCAAAGTGGCCGGCAGCGAAATGGTGGATTACGTGGTGGATGAAGGCGTACAGATTTTCGGCGGCTACGGCTTCCACGAGGATTATCCGGTGGCGCGCGCCTATCGCGACAGCCGCGTGAACCGCATTTTCGAAGGCACCAATGAAATCAACCGCATGCTCATCATCCAGATGCTGATGAAGCGCGCGATGGGCGGCGTGTTGCCGTTGATTCCGGCGGCGATGAAGCTGGGCGAGGAAGTTCTGGCCGGGCCGTCGTTTGAAGAGGAGCCGACAGGGCCGTTTGCGGAAGAGGAAAAGTCGCTCGAGCAAGCCAAGAAGATTTTCCTGCTGGCGTCGGGCACGGCGATGCAGAAATTCCGCGAGCAACTGGCGGAACAGCAGGAAATCGTGGCGTCGCTGGCGAACATCGTTATGGCGGTGTACGAGATGGAATCGTCGCTGCGGCGTGCACAGAAGGCTTCCGTCGCGCGCGGTGAAGCTGCGGCGGTGATGTGCGATGCGACGCGCGGGATTATCTACGATGCGATGGACCGCGTGGAGAAAGATGCGCGCACGGCGCTGACGGCCACGGTGGATGGCGATACGTTGACCACTCAGCTGGCGGTTTTGCGGCGCTTTGCGAAACATGCCCCGCTGAATACGATCGCGATTCGACGGCGCGTGGCCGAAGCGGTGCTGGCGCAGGATCGTTATCCGTTTGAAGGCCGCTGAGAATTACACATCCGAAGGTTGCTGCATTTTCACTTTGGCGCGACGTTGGAATTCGCGCTCCTCGCTCGAGAAACCGAAGAGAGATCCCTCACTGCGTTCCCTTCCTTCATCAGGGCAGGCGGGATGACAGGCGTTTCTGTCGTTCGCGGAAGTGTCTGATATGTGCCCAACAGTTGAGCGCGTGAAAAAAAAGCGCGTTGCGATTGTTGCGCGCGCGAAAAAAGTGCGTCGCTTTTATTTCGCTCGGGAGAAAAAATGATGCGTAGTTTTCCGCGCGGATGGTAAAAAACTGTAGACAAAAATCGTCCGCCGCTGCGTTTCACTACGGACCAGCTGCTTGCCTAATTCAGAGAAACGATTTTCCTCTCTGAGCGCTGTTTTAATCTTTCACGATTCGCCACCCCCTCATTTATCAATGACTTACGGGTGCTCCGTTTGGGCATCCCCGTGCATCTGTTGAAGTGAGGGTAGGGAGGGTCATGAAAACGCAATTGGAAAACGTTAAGGGATTCGTTCTTGGGATCGGACAAAAGGCGAAGGTTCGCAAGGGGATGCTGTCGGTGGTCGCGGTATTTTTCATTCTGCAGATGTACTTCGTGCGCGAGCTTCTCGCAGCGGAATTGCTGTTTGGCTTGGGCTTCGCAGTGCTGTTGATGCTCGGCCTGCTTTTTTACGCAGTGGGCACCGTTGGCGAGAAAGGTTTGGAGTGGGCCGAAGCGGGCGTGCGCGTGATTGGCGCCTCGGCGCGCCGCGGCTACGCGGGGCTGGAAGAAATCAGCAGAAAGCCATTCCGCCATCCACGTTCAGAGTCTGCGCAGTAATCGCGCTGGACTGATCCGATACCAGAAAAAGGGCCGCAGCAGCGAATTCATCCGCTGCCTGCGGCCTTTCTTGCAAGTCCCTCCGAAATATTCCCATCGAACCGTTCTCGCTTTTTTTGCGGAAGTGCGCGGCGAGGCTCCCTTCTAATTCCTGTAATTCCTGAAATGCGTGCGTCGCCTCAACGGTCACTGCGGTCGCCCGTCTCGCCCGCTGCTCTTGGCGCTAACCCTGCTGGCGCCCTAAATCTCCCCAATTGCGACGAAACCCTCGGACCCGTGGGGCGCAGCGGGTTTGGCCTATGAATACGCAACGGTTAGGTCAAACGAACTGGCAGGGAAGCGGCGCTTCAGGTAAAATAAAGGCCTAACGGAGAACGAATTGACGCTGACGACGATTACGGGCACGAATCATGGGGCCAAGACGATGGTACGGGTACGACCTCGCGGATTTTGTGCCGGGGTGGTACGCGCGGTGGATATTGTGGAATTGGCGCTAGAGGCGTACGGCGCGCCGGTTTACGTGCATCACGAGATTGTGCATAACCGCTATGTGGTGGACCAGTTGCGGCGGCGCGGCGCGATTTTTGTGGAGACGATCGAGGAAGTTCCGGTGGGAGCAGTACTGGTTTTCAGCGCGCACGGCGTGCCGCCCCGCGTGCGCACCGAGGCGCAGGAGCGCCAACTGCGCGTGATTGACGCCACTTGCCCGCTGGTGACGAAAGTTCACCTCGAGGCATTGAAATTTGCGCGCGAGGGGCGCACCCTGATTTTGATTGGGCATCGCGATCACCAGGAGATTGTGGGAACTTCCGGCGAAGCTCCGGATCAGACCGTGGTCGTTGGCAGCGTCGAGGAAGTGGATGAATTGGTGGTGCCGGATCCCAACCGGCTGGCGTTTTTGACGCAGACGACGCTTTCGCTTTACGACACGCAGGAAATCGTCGCGCGTTTGCGGCAGCGATTCCCGGCGATTGTGGGCCCTGCTTCCGATGATATTTGCTACGCGACGCAGAACCGCCAGGAAGCGGTGGAAGCATTGACGCGCGAAGTGGAATTGATTCTGGTAGTCGGTTCGGCGAATAGTTCGAATTCGAATCGCCTGGTGGAAGTGGCCAAGCGCGCGGGAGTGGCTTCGCGATTGATCGAAGACGCGAACGACGTGGACGCTTCGTGGCTGGAAGGCGTGAAGACTTTGGGGCTGACGGCGGGCGCATCGGCGCCGGAAATTCTGGTGGAGCAGGTGAGCCAGCGGCTTTCGAATTTCGGGTTTACGAACCAGCGCGACCTGGATCTGATTCGCGAGGACGTGCGCTTTACGTTGCCTCCGGAGCTGGCGGCGCGGCAGAGCGCGCGCTGACGCGCGTACGAGATTCGCTGGATAGCTGATGGAGCGATTTGGCGAGAACTTGGGGTGCGATGGAAGGAAGCGAAGGAGCCACTGAGTGGCGGTGAAAATTGTCCGCCAGGCGAATAAGATTGCTCTGCTAGGAGCGCCCACCAGCGCGGCCGCAATGTCCGCGGGGCAGGAAGGCGCACCCGCTGCGCTGCGAGCCGCCGGCTTGCCGGAGCGCCTGCGCGAAATTGGTTACGACGTTACCGATCTGGGTGACGACCCCGTCCAGCTTTTCAAACCCGATGAAGAAAGTCCTCGAGCGCGCAATCTTACGCGCGTGATCGCTGCGCTGGAAGCGCTGAAGCCGCGCGTGGAAATGGCGGTGAAATCTTCGGCGCTGCCGCTGATTTTGTCCGGCGATTGTTCCGTTGCGATGGCCACCGTGGCGGGCGCGCGGCGCTATTTCCGCAAGGTCAGCATGATTTATATGGACGGCGACGCGGATTTGAATACGCCGGCGACGACTGCTTCGGGCTGCGTGGATGGCATGGTGGTGTCGCATCTGACGGGACGCGGCGCGGCGGAAATGGTGCGGTTCTGGGGCGAGCCGCCGCTGGTGCGCGAGCCGGACCTGGCGATTTTCGGAGTGGCGCGGCTCGATCCTCCCGAGGAGCAAGCGCTGGCGGGTTCGCCGCTGCGGCGCTTCTTGGCTGCGGACGTGAAGCGCATGGGCGCGCCGGCTGCGGCGCATGCGGCGATTGATCGCATAAAGGGGAATGGTTATCAATTCGTGCTGCATCTTGATGTGGATGTGATCGCGGATTTTGCGGCCACGAATTATCCGAATGCCGGCGGATTGCCGCTCGCGGAAGTGCGCGAGGCATTGCTGATTTTCGCGCAGCAGAAAGAATTGGCGGCGCTGGAAGTGACTGCTTACAATCCGGAGAAGGATCCGGACGGAAGCGGCGCGAAATTGATTATAGACTTGCTGGCGGAAGCGCTCGGCGCGCGTCTCGCGTCTCTGAAAGTTCCGGAAGCTGCGGTGGCTGCGCCTCCGGCCGCCGTTGCGGCTGCAGCATCGCAAGGTTCCGGTGCGTCTTCATCGAAAAATGCCGCGCCGGCAACCGCTCCAGAGCCCGAGCCGGAGCCTGAATTGCCGGCGGTTGCGGCCGGACAATCGTGGTCTTCCGAAGCGCTGGAGGATTCGTCGGACTCGGCGGCGGATTCGGATTCGTCCGATGACGATTCCTCGGAGGCTGCTGGGTCGGAAGAATCGAGCGGTTCCCATTCGTAATTTGCAGCGTTCGCCCCAGGTGCGGCAGCCTCAGCCGGGACGCCGTCTGATAAATAATCCGCCAAGAACGATACTCGCGGCTTCAGGGGCTGAAGCCCTTCTCTTCGCGCGCTCAATAGCGGGGCTGAAGCCCCGCCCTTCCGAGCGACTCATTTGTCGGACGGGTTCCGGTCTCCGGCTCCGTTTGAACCCATGAAGCCTTTTCCTTCCGTAATTATTTTCGACGTGGACGGCGTGCTGGTGGATACGCGCGGCTCTTTCCAGCGCACTACGCTCGAGACCGTGAAATTCTTCACCAAGCAGCGCGTGACGGCGCGTCAGTTGCACGCCTGGAAAAACCGCCCAGGATTCAACGACGACTGGAAGCTGTCGACGGCGTGGGTGAACGAGCTCGGGCACAAACTCGCGTACGAAGAAGTGAAGACGAAGTTCCAGCAGATTTACTGGGGGCCGGACGGCCGGGGAAACGTGACGCGCGAAAAATGGCTGCTGGCGAAGCCGAAGATTGCGCGCCTGGCAAAGCTGGCGGAGCTGGCGATTTTCACCGGGCGCATCTGGCGGGAGCTGGATTTCACGCTGGATCGCAACAAGATGCGCGGAGTTTTCCAGACAATCGTCACCACGGAAGATGTCGCGAATCCGAAGCCGGCGCCGGACGGCTTGCTGAAGATCCTGAATGGCCGCGATCCGGACGAAGCGCTGTACCTGGGCGACAATGTGGACGATGCGCTTGCGGCACAGTCGGCGAAAGTGCCGTTCCTCGGGGTGCTCCCAAAAACGGGGCACGAGCGCCGCGAACGTAGTACCCGGCTGCGCGAGTTGGGAGCGCTGGCTATCCTTTCCGACGTCAATGAGTTAGAAGGTTGGCTCGGAAAGGCCTATCCGCCTAAAAACCGCTCAGTGAATGCCGGCCAACCTCGGGCTATTACTAATCGTTAGTACTCAGTAGGGCAACCGTACCATTGTTCTATCCACTGTGATCTCGCACACTTACAGGTAGAGGCGGGGCATTAGCCCCACACGATCCTGATGAGTGACAACACACGCACCGCTGCGGCGCGCGGCTTCGTTCGCAGCTTGAACATCCTGCTCAAGTTCGCGCGAATGTATGATTTCGGGCATCCCCGCACGGCGAAGCAATATGAGACCGCGTGGACCGAATTGCGTACGGCGCTGGGCGCGGGCACCGAAGGCGAGTCAGGCGTGTTGTTGGCGGTATCTGCCGATCAGCTGCTGCTCGATGGCACGGCTTTGGAGACGGCGCAAGCCGAGAAAAGTTTTGCGCGGATGCTTTCTTCCGCGGGCATCGCCAGCATCCACTTCGCACCGAAAGTTACGCAAGCCAGCCTGGCGCGCTTCGTGCGCGCATTTCCCACCGGCACGGGTGCAAAGCCCGTGCAACTCGCCGAACAATTGAAGGCGGCGCTGCAGGGCGATCCGCACATTCACGTGAATGAAGTTTGCTTCGTGCCGGCGGACTCGGCTGTGGCGAAGTCCACGGTAGCGGCGCAATTGGCCGCACGCACTTTGGGTCTTAATCCCGCGGCATCCGACGAGCTTTTCAACGATCCGGAAAGATTGCTGCAGTTGATCGTTGCCGCGGAAGGAACGAAGGGCAAGGGCGGTCCGGGCGATGGTCCTGGTGGTGGTGGCTCGGGAAGTGGCGGCGGTTCCGGCGACGGCCATGGCAGCGGCTGGGGCGATGGCGGCTCCGGTGACGGAAGCGGAAGCGGCGAGGGTGAAGGTGGAGGCGGCCGAGTAGGCTCAGGTTACGGATTTAGCGGTTCCGGCGGCGGCTCGCGACGTCAGGGCGCGGGTGGTGGCAGCGGCAGCGGAACAGGCGATGGCAGCGGCGCGGGCGACGAGCATCCTGCAAACGCGTCGGGTGAAGGCGGCTCGGGCGGCGGCTCTGGTTCCGGCGGCGGGACGTGGAGCGGCGGCGGCTATGGATCCGGATATTACACGCCTGCGCCAGCGGAAATCGTTCGAGATTTGTCTACCTCCGGCGCAGGTCCCAGCGGCGCGAGTCCGGTCATGATGGATGGCTCCGCAAACGCGGGCCCTGGCACGGGCGGCGGTTCAGGTTCGGGTGACGGCAACGCAGGCGGCGGAGCAGATCCAGGCACCTGGAACATCGTGGGCAGCAACGCCGGCGGCACTCCGCTGGCGCCCGATGCGGCCGGGTTCTGGTTCAACAAGGGCGGTTCCGCTGGCGGCTCCGGTTCCGGTTCTGGAGCAGGATCCGGCTCGGGCTCTGGCGCGGGCTCCGCGCTTGACGGCATCTCGGTTCATGGTTCTAGCGGTGCGGACGCGTCGCTGGGCGGCGGTTCGGGTTCTGGCGCAGGTGATGCTAACTCCGGCGGAGCGGGCGGTCCTGCTATGCCCGGCTCGCGGCAGCGCGGAGGAAGAGGCGGTGCTGGTGCAGGCTCGGGAGGCGGATCGGGTCAAGGCGGCAGTGGTCGCGGCGGTGAATCCGGTGCAGGCGGTGGTTCTAGCCGCGGCGGCGGATCAGGCCACGGCGGTGGAGCTGGTTCAGGTCCTGCGGGCGGCACGCGCACACGAGGTTGGAACCCACCTAGCACGTTGACTGGCGAAGGAGACGCCGCGCCGGTGAGCCGCTGGGGCAACGCGACGGCCGGGATTCGCGGCAGCCGTTCGGCCCGCGCGAGCTCTGGCGGTTCGATGGCCGTGGAAACCGGCCTGATGACGCTGCACGAAGACGAATTGAAAGGCATTCTGCAGATGCTGGCGCAGATCGCGCGCACCAGCGAAGCAAACGGCCAGAAACTGGACGCCGAACCATTCCAATCGCGGCTCTCGACGCTGCCGCGCCGCGCCCGCTTCACGGTCAGCCAGGCGCTTTCGGCGCTGGCGGCGCAGGCCCCTTCGGAATCTTCCGACAAACCGACGCTGCTGAAATTGGCCGAGCACATCGCGATTCGCTTCGCCATGGAAAGCTACGAGCGCGGCGATATCGAAGTGAACGCCGTCCGGCAGGTGCTGGACGAGATGAGCGAAGAGCTGGACAGCCTGCGCAAGATCATGGGCGTTTACGAAGAGAAGATGGAACGCCACGGCATCGCGGTGCAATCACACACGGACATTCTGGCGCAGCAATTCTGGGCGCAGATTCCGGACGAAAAACGAAAAGCCGTGCTGGCTTCGCACGAAGCGTGGTGCGTGCCGCCCGGGCAGGTGAAGGATTACGTGGAAGGGCTGCTGGCGCGCAAGGAAAACGAAGAAGCCGAAAAAGTTCTGACCAACTACGCGAACTGCGTGACCAACAAAGCGCAAGAAACGCGCCGGCAGACGTCCATGGGCCTGGCCGAGCTTGCCGCAACCTTCGCGAAATGCGATGAACGCCTGCTGATGAACACCATCCGCATGGTCGGCATCCAGCTTGCCGAGGAGCGCGATTCCGAATTGCAGAGCTTAATGAGCGCGGCGTTTGTGCGCCTCTCGCAAGAGGCGGCCAACAAGCGCTCCTATCCTGCGATCCAGCGCGCCGTGGAACTGGTGGAGTACGTGGAAGCGGAGCGTCCCGGCCTGGGCAAGAATCTGCGGCCGAGGATCGGCGTGGAAAACCGGCTGCCGGAATTTATTGATGAAGCGCTGAAAACTGGCGAAGTCCCCGGCGGCCTGAAGGATTTGCTGCGCCGCATGCCGGAAGTCTCTACCGGGCATTTGGCCGCGCGCTTCAGCCGCGCCGGCTTCCGCGAAGACTGCGATTTGCTGGTCTCCATGATGCAGGTGCTGGACGCGGAGGGCCTGGAGAGTTTGCGCGTGCTGCTGCAGAAAGGCGGCCCTACAGAAGCCATCGAATCGCTCGGCTTGCTCACGCGCCTGGATCCGGACATGGTGGAGCAGGTGCTGCCGCAGAGAATGAACGAATGGAAGCGCGTGGCGCACGATCGCGCGGTGCGGCAGATCGCATCGAGCGGTTCGCCGGAGCGCGGACGATTGCTGCTGCAGCTTCTGGATAATTTGGATCCGCTGATTCGCCCGCTGGCCGTGGATGAAATCGGCATGGCCGGCGATCAGTGCGCGGACATGCGCTTGCTGCGCATCGCCGAAGGCGATCTACCCAAGGACGCCACCGACTATTTGCGATTGAAGGCCATTGAAGCGCTGGGGCGGCTGCGCACCACGGGCGCCGAAGCGGTGCTGCGCAAGATTGCCGAAACGCGCCGCGCGTTTCGCTGGGCTAGCCCGAGCGAATTGCGCCTGGTGGCTTCGCAGGCGATGGAGAAGATCGATCCCGAATGGGTGCGCAGCTTTGTGCCGCGCAGCGGCCTGAGCGTGGCCGAATTTTCGATCGAGCCGCTCGATCCGGATCCGAATTCATCGGCCATCCGCCAGCGGCGCTATCCGCGGTTGCGCCTGGAACGCCCCGTGCCGGCCACTACCACCAACTTGAAAGAAAATTGCCACATGGATATTCCCGAACTCACCTTGGGCGGCGGCGTCGCGATTTGCGAGCAGAGCCTGCACCCGGGCAGCGTGGTGAATATGAAGCTGGCGACGGCGCAGAAATCCGTGAAGGTGCAAACGATCGTGCGCGACGCGAATACGCAAGCGCGCGCGTTTGAAGTGGTGGACGTGGACCTGGAAGAGCGCTCCAAGCTGCGCAAGCTGCTGGTGCAGCTGGGCAACGCGCAGAAGCAGACTTCTCCGAAGGAACGCACGCGGCGCGGCACGCGCATGATTTTTTCGCCGCCGGTGTAAGCGCGGCGGGCGTATGGCCGGCGCGGCGGAAATTTCACAGCGTCAAATTCAGATTTGTACGCGCTCGCTGCGCGGCTGATCCGTCCCTGCCGGGCGCAGTGCCCCCATCCGTACCGCCGCTGACAGCAGCGCGGCTCCAGCAGCAATCCCAACGACCGTTATCCTCTTCGCGTTGCCTTGTGTCGCCAGCCACGCCAGGCCTGCCAGTAAGGCCGTCAGCAGATAGCCTGTAATCGCGACGCGTCTCGTCGTCCATCCCGCCGCCAGCAACAGATCGTAGAAATGCCGGCGGTCGCCTTGGAAGGGAGAACGGCCGCTTTTCAGACGGCGCAGAATTGCGAGGAGTGCGTCGGCGAGCGGCAGAGCCGCGACCAATAGCGGAAAAATCAGCGCAGTTGCGGCGGCGTTTACGCTCTTGGCGGCGACGAAATCGAGTCCCAGGAATGCCACGCAGAAGCCTAGCGTGGAGCTGCCGGAATCTCCCATGAATATCTTGGCGGGCGGGAAATTGAACAGCAGGAACGCGGCGCTGGCGCCGAGCAGGCTCCAGGCGAGTGCGTAGCCGAGCGCGCCGAGCGCCGCGCCTGGAAAAAGGAGATAGGCTGAAGCGATTGTGGCAGTGACACCGGCCGCGAGGCCGTCTGTGCCATCGAGAAAATTGAACGCATTGACGAAGAAGACGATCCAGAGGCAATCGGCGAGCAGTGCAGCGCTGCCGGACGCGGAGGGCCACAGACGCCAGCCGCCTGCGTAGAGCAGGCACGCTCCGCCGACTTGCGCCGTGAGGCGCCAGACCGGCGTGAGACTGCGGAGATCGTCAATGAAGCCAGCGAGCCAGACGAGCGCGAGCGCGGCGCAGAAGCACAGCAGCGCTCGGCTCGTGGTGCGCTCCGCGAGTATCGTCCCGGCGAGCAACGCCGCTGCGATGGCGATGCCGCCCAGCCGCGGGATCGGCTTCGAGTGAATTTTCAGCGGTCCAGGCGGATCGAAAAGGCGGAAGCGAATGCAGAGGCGCTGGATCAGCGGCACGGTGCCGAGGACGAGGATTGCCGCCGCGGCGAACGCGGATGCTTTTGCGAGGGCGCTTGCGTCCACTAGCCGATCACCTTGTGCACGAAACGTTTCACATGCCGCAATCGAACGCGACGGGCTTTGTGCGCCAGTCCGCGCAACCCCGCTGTGCGGAAGGCAGCGCGCGCGTCGCGCAGGTAAAGCTGAGCTATTCCCTGTGCGGCATCATGGTAGAACAATTTTTCGTAGGAGCCATCGTCAATTTCGGCGGAAAGATCGCGGAAACGCTGGAGGATGGCTTGCGCGTTTCTCGCGCCCGGAATTTGGCCGAAACCCGAGGAGTCCAGCGAGACCGGGCGAACCTCGAGGCCGAGCAATTCTCCCGTGGAGCTCAGTCCGGCTACTACGATCAGACCTTCACTTTCCTCAGGCGATGCCACGTAGCCGGAAACGAGGCTGCCCAGGCCATAAAAACAAAATGACTGGCGATTTTGCGGGCGCGCGATGCGGCGGTAGCCGCTGATGCGATGCGAATGCGAGGCCGCCACAATATCGAAGCCGGCTTTGGCGAGCAGCTCCAGCAATCGCACGTCCTCTGGATCGGGACGATTCGTGCGCATGCATCCGGCATGGATCAGCGCAATGCGCAGATGAGCGCCGCGATCGTCCATTTCTTCCAGAGCCTGCAGGCCGCGCCGGGGCGTAGCCGGTTCCACGCCGCGGGCGGTGTGCGTCGCGGGATCGAATGTGGCTTTGGCGGCCGACCAGAATCCCACGCGCAGGCCGCGGGGACCTTGCCAGAGAAAAGTTTCGGGCCGGTCTTTGATGGAATTGCCGGCGCCGAGCGGAGTCATTCCTTGCCGTGAGATCGCGTGGCGCGTGCGATTTAAGCCCGGGTGGCCAAAATCGTAGCTGTGATTATTGCCGATGCCTACGGCGTGCGCGTGGAGCGCATGCAAATAAGCGAGAGACGCGCCGGGTGCGGAGACGATTTGTCCCAGGCCGATCAGCGGGCGCGGCGCGAGCGATTCGGTGTCGAGAGTGGCTTCGAGGTTTGCGAAAGTGGTCGAGATGTCGGTGAAATTTGGGGCAACACCTTGGGCCGCGTCGTGCCAACTCGCGCCGGGATCCATTTTTAGTTTTCCGGCGGGCAGGAAATCGCCGGCGACGGCGACGCGCGCGGCGACCCGTTGGCGCTCGTTCCCGGATGGTTGCCAAATCGTCAGGCTTGGAGTGGGCGTGTTCACGAGTGATTGGCGGCTGGCGTGTTTACGCGGGCAAGTGCGTGAAGACCCAGCCGAGCAGGCGTTTGCGCAGCGGATGCGTCCACATCGGCACGACGATGATCGTGAGCAGGGCGGCGGCGAGCGCGGCGGCAACGCGAATGGAGAGCAGCGTGTTTAGCGGAGCGCGGCTGAAGTAAGGAAGGAAAATGAAAAGGCCGGCGGCGCTGGCAAAAATGATTCCGGCGCTGTGTTGCGGCAAGAGTTGGCGGAAGGGCACGCGATTTTCCAGGTGATAGGCGACGAGGACCACCGCGTAGCCGAGCATCAACGAGAAAACCGATGCGGCGACGACGGCGGGGCCGCTCACGTACTTGCCGGCGATATACCCCAACGCGGGATTCAGAATCGCGGTGGACGCACAGCCGATCGAAACCCAGCGCAGCGCTCCGGTGCCGAGATCCACGACGTACGCGGGATTGCTGAGGATATTTACGAGCCATCCGGCTGCGAGCAGCGCCACGAATTCGACGAATAGAGGTTCGTAGCGGCCTAGCCAGATGTGCGAAACGACGGGACTGAGCACCAGCAGGAACGCGAACGCCGGAACGGCGAGAAAGAAAACCAGGCGGTAGGATTCGCGATAGACGGCGGGAATGGCGCCGGGATCGCGTTCGCGGAGGCTCGAGATCGTGGGAACGAGCACGAGGTTCGCTTGCACGATCAGTTCGCGGAAGGTGAAGACCCAGCGCGAAGCCATATCGTAGAGGCCGGTTGCGGCGAGGCCGCCGAATTTCGTGAGCAGCGCTTTGGTTACCGGTTCGCGCACGGCTTGTGTGAAAGTGATGAATTGGAAATGCGCGCCGTAGCGGGCCATTTCGCGGAAGAGCGCGCGGTCCCATTCATGCGGAATGATGGGCAGGCGCGGAATTGTGCGCCGCAGCAGGATCCAGGTGGCGATAAAGCTGGCGCTAGTCTGCAGTGTTTGCGCGTAAGCCAAGCCGAGCAGGCCGTGGCCTGGAACGAGCGCGCTGGAGAGCGCGAGATAAACGGTCGAGCCGCCGAGGACCACGTAGTTGCGATGGGTGATGAGTTCGTGTCCGGAGAGGCCGGCGAGCAAAATCGTGCCAATGATATTGATCCAGAGCGAAAAGAAGGCGTAAGGGAGAATCGCGCTCGCTTCGGCGAGGCGTGCGTGCGGCAGAACCAGTTTCAGAATCCACAGCGCGAGCGGATAGAGCGCGAGGCAGATTACGGCGAGCGCGGGGCCAATAGTCAGCAGTGTGGTTTGAATGAGCGCGGAAACTCTGGCGGATTTTTCCTGGGCGACGTATTTCGCGACGAATTTTGTGACGCTGGTTGAAAATCCCTGATTGGCGAGAGTGACGACCGAGGTGGTGGCGAGGACGAGCGACCAGATGCCCAGGCGTTCGACTCCGATGGTGCGAATCAGGAAGCGGTACAGAATGAAAAGCGCGGCGGCGCTGCCGATGACCTGGCCGATGGTGGTCAGCGCGTTCCAGAAGATTTGTTTTTGTTTCATTGCAGATTGAAATGGGGGAGTGCGATGGATTCCGCGAGCGCGCCGGAGCTCAAAATGCGCGGAACGCGGCTAATGATCGCGGACGGGCGTCCAGCGGCCGGAGGCGCGGCCGGTGAGTGACACCCAGACGCCGACCAATGCGGCTAGATTAACTATGCAGAAGGATGTGGGCACGGACCAGGGAAAGCCGAGAGCGCGGCCGCGAACCAGGAATCCCAAAACAGCGAAGATGCAGAACGCTACTTGCAGCAGAAAAAGCCCGCGATAGAACGGCGAGTGCAGGAACGCGCTGCTGAAAAATATTCCCAGCAGAAAGTAGGGCGCGAGCCAGCGTAATAGCTTATGCGACCACAGGCCCAACGCGATTGCGCCGTGCGACAAAGGGTTCAAAATCGCGCGGTAAGCCATCAGCGCTTTGAAATCCTTGCTGACGATCCGTGATTTCAATCCGAACATTGTCGCAGGGCTGTTCTGCGACAGGCGCGTGATGGTGACGGCGCGCGCCTCGAGCACGCTGCGCATCCCGGCCAGCGCAGTTCTTAATGGCAGCTCGAAATCGTCGCCGAAATCGCGATTCAGAGGACGCCAGAGGCTGCGGCGCATGGCGAAGAGCGAGCCGGAAGCCATCGCCAGCAAGCCGCGGCGGCTTTCCTCGTTGCGTATCCAAGATTCGTAATCGAGATACGCGCTTTCATTTTTGGTGATGGAAGTTTCGTCTGCGTTCAAGTAGCGCGGAGCGCCGGTTACCAGGCCGACTTGCGGATCGGCAAAGTTTTCGACGAGCAGGCGCAAGGCGCTGCTGTCGCTGATGCAATCGGCGTCGGTGAAGACCAGGAATTCGCCGGAAGCGGCAGCCACCAGGCCGTTCTGCATGGCGCTTTTGCCCTGCTGCTTGGGAAATGAAATCAGGCCGACGCCATCGTGTTGGTGCCTGCGGACAATTTCCTCGGTGCGATCGGAGGAGCCGTCGCTGCCAATGAGAATCTCGACGCGCTCGCGCGGATAATCGGATGCGAGCAGATTCAAAATTTTGGCTTCGATCGCTGCTTCCTCGTTGTGCGCGGCCACGATAATGCTGACGAGCGGAAGTTCGGCCGGCGCGCCGATGAAACGGCGATCGAACTGCGCATCGCGGCGTCGGGTGGCACGCCCGAAAACGTCCAGCCACAAGAGCAGCGGGTAACCCACGTAAACGTAGGAGACGACAGCGAAACAGGCCCAGAACAAAATTAACAAGCTTTCGACTCCACTGGTGCGCCGGCGGCCCGATGCTCAGCCCAATCGCCGCTGCACCACTGCCTGGGTGGCGGACTGGCGCGCCGGCTGACGTTCGCACAAATCGCGGTAAGTGATCAATTGTATTCCGTTGCGCTCGACGGCTGCGCGAAATTCGTGGTCCGTCAGCCAGCGGAATTCGTACTCGCGCTGCCGCGCGATGGTGTCCGTCTCCGAAAAGCCCGGCTCGGCGAGGCCGGGATGGCAGGCGAGTTCGTAGGTGCCTCGGCGAAAGCGGTCGAGAGTTTTTCGCCAAGCCCGTTCGAGCTCGCGCGGGTTGCGCCGGCCGCGGGAGAGGAAGGAAATGCGCCGGTCGGGAGACTCCAGTTTGCGGAAGACGGTGGATTGCAGGGCCGCGCGATACGCTTGCACGAACAAGCGGCGCGCGATGCCACCCTCGTGCGGCCCTCCGAGCGCGGATTTTTCGGCCCATTGCACGCAGCGGGACGCGCGCGCGCGAAGCACGCCTTCGGCCGCAAGCGCCCGCGCAAAGGGAAGCAGCGCGGCGGGGTAAATGTGCATGTGGTGGTGCGAATCCGCGTGAGTGATTTCCAAGCCGCGAATTTTCGCCCAGCAAATCTGCGCGCGAAATTCGTTCTCCAATTCTTCCAGGTCTACCTGCCAGCGCCAGAGACGCCGGATCATTTCGTGCGGTGGATGGAATTCGCCTGCGGGAGTCACCAGACTGGACACCACGTGCGCGGGCAAAACCGGTGCTCCCTGGCAAATATTCAAATGAATCCCGATGCCGAGCCGCGGCGCGCTCGCCAACCGCTCGATGGCGTATTCCGAAGCCGGCATGTTGACCATC
This sequence comes from uncultured Acidobacteriota bacterium, assembly GCA_963740695.1. Lineage (GTDB taxonomy): Bacteria > Acidobacteriota > Terriglobia > Acidiferrales > UBA7541 > Palsa-295. The sequence goes on along the minus strand of CAVUFU010000004.1, from coordinate 1,816,964 downwards.
AGCGAGGCGCTGGTCAAAATTCCGTAGCGGTGCGCGATCAGGATGCCGTCAGTGATTCCGCGGCTCATGCCGAGGTCGTCGGCGTTGATGATCAATCGCTTGGAGTTCATTGCGGCACCTCGTGCGGATCGTTCGCGGGAACTGCGGAGAGCTCCCGGCTCAGTGTTGTGGCGCCGTGTGGCTCGCGTGCGCGGCTGACGTGATCGATGATCAGTGGAATTTTTCCGCCGGGGAGAACCAGCGGTGCGGTGGCGATTTCGGCGGTGACGCGAATGGCCGGACCAAGCAAACTTTGCAGCCGCGTGCGAATGAGCATCATTTCTTCGGAAGCGTGGCCGTTGCCGGAGACGGCGCGCACGATCACGCGCTCGGGGAGATCGTGAATGAACTGGCAAAAACGCAAGGAGGCGGCTTCTTTCAGCAGTTGATTCAACGCGCGCGGCGAAAACAGGCGTCCATCAGAGCACCGCAGGATTTCGCTTTCGCGCGTGATGGTGGGAATCACCAGCGGAAATTTCAGGCCGCAAGTGCACGCGGCGCCGTGCTGCCAGCGCCCGCGGTCTCCGATGCGGTAACGAATCAACGGCATCGCGCGATTCAGAAATCCGGTCCAGACGAAATATCCTTCTTCGCCCTCGGCGACCGCCTCGCCGCCTTCATCGAGAATTTCCAGGTAGCCAAATTCCGGGATCAGATGCATCTGGCCGTGCGCGCACTGATGAATCAGGCCGCAATATTCGGTCATTCCATAGCTGTCGAACACCTGGCATTGAAAGGCGACCTCCAGCTTGATGCGCGTCGCGGGATAGAGCGGCTCGCCGCTGGTGAAGATCACGCGCATGGGGATTGGCTTCCCACTTTCCAGCACGAAATCCGCCAAAATGCCGAGCACAGACGGAAATCCTTCGAGGATTTTTCCTGCCTGTTTGCGCAACTGCGCGAGATATTCCGGCGCTGTCTTTTCCGAAAGATGAAAAATGCTGAATAGGATCTGGTGTTCCGGCAGATTGTGAATCCAGAAGGGCGGCTCGCTGCGCTGCACCGGCACCACGCGCGCGCCAAAAAAGCTTACCCGCGGCCGCAGCGCTTCGACGCGGGCCCAAGCCCATTGCCGCAGCAGACACGCCCAATTTGCTCGCGCGAGTGCCTCGGTGAAAGCGACTTTCAGGTTGCCGCCGGTGGTGCCGGTGGTGCCGGCGCGAATGCGTTTGCGCGCAGGCGTGGCGCTGGAAAGAAATTGATCGTGATTTTGGCGCACCGTTTCGCGCGCGACGACCGGCAGGCTCGCCAAGTCTTGCGGATGGCGAATTTCGATGCGCGGGTAATCCGTGTAATAGGGCACGGTGCGGCGGGCGTGTTCGACGATGCCCCACAGCGCCAGTGTTTGATGCGCGGTGATTTCGCCGGTGGTCCAGCTTTCGTGTGCGCGCAATTCTTTCAGGAATGCGAATGTTTCCGGCGCGTAACGCACCTGAGTCAAAAGCCATCCGCGGGCGCTGGCGAGGAGGCTGCGCGCGGGCGAGGGAAATACGTCGTAGACTGCCTGCCATTTCGAAATGTTGGCGCGGACAATGGGTTCGAGTAGGTTCATGAAAGATCTCCGTATGAATGCGACGGGCGGGCTGACGAGCTAGCGAGCGCCGGCTGCAACGAGCGCGAAAAAGCGGCGAAGTTTCTGGAGTTCGCGATGATGATTGAAGCGATGCACCACGGCGGCGCGGCCGTTCTGTCCCATGCGCGCCACAATTTCCGGATGCTCCAGCATCCAGCCGATGGAGTGCGCCAGCGCGCTCGAAGCGGCCGGCTGAAACAGCAGCCCGCCATATACATTTTTGAAAAACGGCCGAATCGGCGGAAGATCGCTCGCGATTACGGGCAGCCCGCAGGCCCAGTATTCGAATACTTTCACGGGGATATTGAGGCGAAATTTGGGAATGTCCTGCAAGGGGCTGACGCCGATGCGCGCGCGGCTCAAGGCCTGCGCCATTTGGTCATGCGGGATGCGATTCATCAGTTCGACCTGCGCGGAAAGTCCCAGGCCGCGAATGCGTTCGCGGAGCGCCGCTTCCACCTTCGCGTGGTCGCAATAGCCGATGAGCAGCAGGCGCGCTGCCATTCCACGGAGCGCGAGCAGGCGCATGGCATCGAGGAGCACCCAGGTGCCGGCGCGCTCGGAGAGGCCGCCGCGGTAGACGACGTCGAAATCCTTCGCGGGATTCGCTGCCGGGGGAGGGAACACGTCGAGATTGGGGAAATTATAGAAAGTAATTTTGTGGCAGCGGCCCACGCGCGCCATTTTGCGCAGCGTGAGTGGATCGGCGGTCATCAAGCCGTCAAAAGTAAGTGCAGCCAGCCGCAGGGCGGCGGCGACGGTGAACGCTGCTACCGGGCGCAGAAATGCGGGAACGTTGCGCATCGTAAGGGCCATGGAAGGGAAGTCTTCGTAGCAATCGAACACGACGCGCTTGCGCAAAAGCAGCTTCAGGAGCAGCGCCGTGGGCAGCAGCTCGAGGTCTTGAAAATGATAGAGACCGGCGTGCTGTTTGCGCAGCACGTTGAGCAGGGATGGGATCGCGAGAAGGTGGCGCAGCCAGCCGCGGCGCTTGGGCAGCGCGACGAAATCAACGCGATGGTGACGGCCGCGTATGCCGGCGGGAGAGGCATAGCGCACCTTGGTGCCGCCGGCGGCGAGCGGCATGAACTGCATGTAGTAAGAGCGGCTCTTCAGTTCGGTGTGCAGCGCGGTGAAGTGGCACAGTCTGGGGAGCTTGTTCGTGCGCGATGGGGTTACGGGTGAAGCCATTTCGATAGCAACGGCGGCCATTTGGGTTTGTTCAGTGAAAACGCGAGCGGCTGACGAATGGAGAGGCTGCGATCTTGGTGCTTATCAGGCGATGAACGGATGCGTCTCGACGAATGTAGATTGCGGCGGACTTTTCACCAAGTGATCGTGCAAGCCGCGCACCACGAATACCAGGCTCAGAAATAGCCAGGTGGAACGGTCGGAATTGATGTCGCCGGTGTTGGTGGCGTTGACGATGCCCACCGCGAGCAGCGCGGCGGCGATTTGAGAAAGCGTCAAAAGCGGCGAGGAGCGCTCTTGCAATTGCCGCCAGGATTCGCGGATGGCGCTGCCGAAAAGAGCCACAACGATAATGCCGGCGGGAATTCCCAGTTCGCAGCAAACTTCCAAGAAAATATTGTGCGGCCAGTTGTAGAGCCCCGCGTTCGGCGAGTAATAGCGAAATCCCTGAATACCGACGCCGATCAGCGGATGGTGTTGTAGCAGTTGCCAGCCGTAGCGCAGCAACTCCGCGCGGAAGAAAAGCAGCGCGTTCACGCTCTGGCAATTCACCAGGGTGCCGAGATATTCGAACGAGGCTTGCGGAATATTCGCGAAGGGAACGATCGCGCAGCCTAGGGCGAAGAGGCAAGCGACGTCTGCCCAGAACGCGCGATAGAAAAACAGGCTCGCCAAAATCACGATACCCAGCGCGATGGCGGCTCCGCGCGAGCCTGAACCAATCAGCGAGAGCGCGGGAATGGCGAGAATCGGATAGAACAGCATCCGCTTGCGGAAAGGGAGATGCGGCATCACGCCGAACCAGATGATGAGAATCAGGCCGCAGGCGATGTGTCCCAGGCCGATGGTATTGCTGCTGGGCGTGACCAGGCGGTCGGAGCCGCCGAGCGAAGTGAGCGAATAAGCACAGATCACGAAGGCTACCGCCGCGAAGCCGTATAGAAAGCGCTTCATGGCTTGCGGCGTGACGAGGACGAAAAATGGCGCCACGATCACGATTCCGGTGACGGTGAGGAAGCGGCCCAGCTTTTCGAGCCCGGCGCCGAAGACCGGCGTGTAGCTCAGGCTGGCGACCATCATCGCGAGCAGCGGCACGAACCAGAAATACGCCGCGGGCATCCCTACCGCGCGTTTCTTGCGCAGAAAATTGAGAATGATTCCGGCGATCAGGACGCCGCCCAGAGCGAGTGTGAGATCCCAGGGCAAAAGCGCGGCCACGCGGTCGTCGCCTTTGACGTCGCCGACAACTACGTACAGAGCGAGAGCGAATTCGGGATACAGCAGCAACACGACGAGCGCGATGACGCCTGCGCACGCCAGCGCGGCAATCCGCGGCGTCAGGTCGAGAGAAAATAGCAGAAATCCTGCGGCGGTGGATGCGCCAACGATCGCGACGCTGGAGAAATCGAAATAGCCGAATTTGCCGGGCAACGTTAGTGTGTTGGCGGATTGCATTCAGGCGCTTGCGGCGGCGGCCGATGCTGACGCCGATGCTGCTGCGAGGAACAGGACGTCGTCCACGTGGTGGATCGCTTCCAGATTTACGGGCGTGGTGCCGTCGATCAGATCATGCGCCCGGTAGCCGTAGCGCGACATGTACGCCGCCAGTTCGGATATTTTGCGGCCCATCAGCGGATAGGCGCGCGGGGCGATTTCGCAGATGATGGCGGGCCGACGAGGCGATTGTTGGAAATATCCCTCGAGACCTTTCAGGATAGGCATCTCGAAGCCCTCGGCATCAATTTTGATGACGGACACGCGCTCGATGGCCTGCTCTTTCAGATAAGAATCGAGGCGAATCACGGGGACTTCCAGCGTTTCCACGATTTCAGGACCGGACTTGTAGGCCGGGACCATCGTGTTCTGCCCCGGCTCGCGCGTGACGTAGATGGTGCACGCGCCCGGCGCTTCGCCGGCGGCACGTGAATTCACGCGGATGTCGTACTCCGGATTCAGCGCGACGAGTTTCTGCAGCCGGTCGAAATATTCCGGCACCGGCTCGAAGCAGTGAACTTGTCCTGCCGGTCCCACAAGGCTGGCGGCGATGGCGGCGAGATAGCCGATGTTCGCGCCTACATCCAGAAATACATCCCCCGGCCGCAGCAAGCGATTCATGGTTTCGACGATGGGTAGCGCATACGAGCCGAAATACATCGGCGCGGTGCCGCGGTAGCAATTGAGGTCGAACTCGAAAACAACGTCGGCGATGCGTTTGCGCGCTGGCAGCGGCGGCATCGGTCGCGTGGTATTCAGCTTGGCGATCAGCACGCGGCAGAAGAGGCGCGGATTTCTCTTCAGGATGGTGGTGGCGCGCGATGCGGCGGCGGCGATGTGCATGGTCGTCCTCGGTTTTGCGGTTGCGGCTGGATTTCAGGCGCTTTGAATCAGCGCCAGAGTTTGTTCTTCGACGAGCACGCCGTGCGCAAAGAGTTTCTGCAAGCTGCTCATGCGCTCGAAATCGCATTTGCGGATGCGGTTTTCCTTCAAGTCGCGCGCCACGCCGGATTTGTAGCCGTGCAAATCGAGCTTGATCGCCGTGCGCGGCTTGTTTTTCGGGCTGCCGGGCTCGGTCCAGGCGGGGCCTTTGTGAATGCCGTTGCCATGGATCGCGGCGATGCTGCCGCGCTTGGTGCGCAGAACGGCCCAATCGCGGCGGGGATAAATGCGCTCGACTTCTTCGTCGCTCATGCGGCCGTCGTTGGCGACGATGCCCAGATCGCGCGATAGGCGCGGGCGGCAGGAGCGCACGTCGTAATGATTCGAGCCGGGAACGTAAACCAGCGGGCCGCGCGTGTCGTCAATGTCCACCAGGTAGATGAAAATCTGCAGGGAATCGGATTCGTCGTTGTCCTTGTGAAAATTGCTGGAATGCAGCGGGCGATTGTGCGGGAAATCGCGGACGACCGTGACGCGATAGAGCGGCGGAACGTATCCCAGGAAATTCGCGGCGATTTTTAGAATGCTTTCGTGGAACGCGATTCCGAGCAGTTCGGGGATGCACAGCAGCGGATCGCGGAGCGCGATCATTTTTTCGCTGGCGGCGATTTCCTCATAGGTGAGGCCGTTGAGCGTGCGGCGTTCTTTAGTCTGGATGGAATAGGCGCGCTGCGCGTCAATTTCGAGATTACGGAACATCACGTCGGCTTGCGCGAAACTTCGGTCAATGGCGGCCGTGGGAAAAAAATCCGGAACTAACGCGTAGCCTTGCTGGCGCAGGGTCGCTACTTGTTCCCGCTCGAATTCGTTCATGGCCAATAGTTCGTGATGCTGTTGGAGCAGCGCGCGCATCGGTGCGCCGGCGAAGCGCCGCGAGTAGAGCAGGCGCGCTTTGCAGATGGCGCTGTAGAGAAGCGGTTGGCTTCTGACGGCACGCAGCAGATAAGGCGGACGTGCAGAATTTCCGTTGGATTCTGATTTCATCGGATTGATTTGTGCGAAGCTCGGTGGATTTGCTAATCGGCTGCGTCGGCTGCCGGGGAGTAGTGTAGCGACCCGGCGCCACCGGCCCCACCGATCTCGGCCAGCAATTCGTGAATTTCAGCGCAGACTTCAGAGACTTGGTCTTCGGTCATCGCCGAGAAAAGCGGCAACGCGAGACAGCTCTTCGCCGCCCATTCCGTGTGCGGCAGTGAACGCGACGGCGCGAGCCCCGCTTCGCGGAAATAGGGCTGCAGATGGATCGGCGGAAAATACGCCTGGCAGCCGATGCCGCGTTCGCGCAAGCCGTTCATCAACCGGTCGCGCACAATATTGGGGCGAGCTCCCTGGATTTGAATCACGTAGGCGAACCAGCTGCGCTGCGACGTATGCAATTCAGCCGGGAGCAGAATGCCCGGAGTGCCTTCCAGCTTGCGCGAATACAATTCAGCGACGCGCGCGCGCGAGGCCAGCAGTTCATCAATTCTTTCGAGTTGCGCAATGCCCAGCGCGCAATGCATTTCGCTGAGGCGATAGTTGTAGCCCAAGCGGGAGTGAGTGAGCCAGCCGGCGTCGTCATTGCGTCCCTGATTGCGGAGGCTTTGGCAGAGTGACGCGAGTTGCGCATCGTCGGTGGCGATCATGCCGCCCTCGGCGGTGGTCATCTGCTTATTGGGATAAAAGGCGAAAACGGCGGCGTCGCCGAACGTGCCGACGGGCTGGCCGCGATATTCGGCGCCGACGGCTTCGCAGGCGTCTTCCAGAACGTGCAGGTTGAACTCGCGGGCGATCTCCAGAATCGCGGCCATATCGCAGGGCTGGCCAAAAACGTGCACCGGCAAAATCGCTTTCAGGATTTGTCCCGTGCGGCGATTGGAATGACGGCATTTGCGGCGGTCCCAGGAATATTCGTGCGCCAGAATTTCGCGAATCGCGGCGGGATCAATATTCAGGGTGCTCGGCTGAATATCCACGAAGACCGGCTGCGCTTTTTCATAGAGCAGGCAATTCGCGGAAGCGACAAAACTGAAAGAAGTGGTGAGCACTTCATCGCCGGGGCCGATGCCCAGCGCTTTGACGCAGAGATGCAGCGCAGAAGTGCCGCTGTTGGCGGCGACGGCGTAACGCGTGCCGACGTAGTCCGCGAATTTTTCCTCGAATTCAGCGAGGCGCGGGCCGAGGCTGAGCTGGCCGGAGCGCAGGACGCTCGTTACGTACTCGATTTCGCGCTCGCCGATGTCCGGTTGCGATAGAGGAATTTTCATGCGGCCTCCACGGTCGTGGTCGTTGGCATCTCTACTTCCAAATGCAGTTGTGCGCGCGCCCGCTTGAATCCCGGCATGGCGTCGTTTACGTAGTCCAGCAATCCCTGCGAATCGCCGCGCGCGAGAAGTGCTTCCATACGATCAATTTTCCTCATGATTCCGCCGGCATGCGCATTCTGCTGGCTGACCATCAGGATTCGCTCGTTTCCGGTGGGCGCCGGACGCTCCCAACTCTCCCATAGCTCTTCCGTGATTTTTTCACCGGCGCTAAGGCCGGTGAATTCGATGGCCAGATCGCGCTCGGGCTGCAATCCGGCGAAAAGCATCATGGTCTTGGCAAGTTCGTAGATATTTACCGGCTCGCCCATTTCGAAGACGAACGTCTCGCCGCCATTGCCGAGCGCCGCAGCGCGCAAGATCAAGTGCACGGCTTCCGGTACGGACATGAAGTAACGTTCGGCGCGAGGATCGGTGACGCGAATCGGCGCGCCATTCTGGATTTGATCCCAGAAAAGTCGCAGGACGCTGCCGGTGCTGCCTGCAACGTTGCCAAAGCGCACGCTGGAGAAGCGCGCCTTGTGCACACGCGCGAGTTCCTGGATACATAGCTCCGTGAGCTTCTTGGAAAGTCCGAGATAACTGGTGGGATTCACGGCTTTGTCGGTAGAGATATTGACGAAGCGCGCCGCGCCACATTCCAGAGCCGCTTCAGCGATATTGCGCGTGCCGATGACGTTGTTGCGGATCGCCTCCTGCGGGTGGAGTTCGAGCAAGCCAACGTGTTTGTGGGCCGCGGCGTGGAAGATAATTTCGGGCTTCTCGCGATTGAGAATTTCACGCAAGCGGTCTTTGTGCACAAGGTCCACGAGCAGCGGCTGCACGCGATTCGCGCCCATGCGCTCGCAAACTTCGCGATGGACGTAAAACAAGCTGTTTTCGGCCTTATCCAGCAGCAGCAACTTGCGCGGTCCGGCTTCGGCAATCTGCCGGCAGAGCTCGGATCCGATGCTGCCGCCAGCGCCGGTGACGAGCACCACTTTGCCGCCGACGATTCGCCGCGTCTCCTGCGCGTCCACGCGAATTTCTTCGCGCTGCAGCAAATCTTCAATCCGCGGGCGGCGCAAATCGCGCCGGGTCACCTTGCCGTCTACCAACTCGGAGAGTGACGGCAGAATCCGCACCGGGACGCCGGTCTGCCGGCAAGCTCCCAGGATGCCGTGCATCTGCGCGGCAGTGGCGCTGGGAATGCAGATCAGGATTTCTTCGGCGTGGTGCTCACCGGCGAGTCGGGCGAGGTCCCCCGTTCCGCCGACAACCGGAACGCCCAAAATCGCGCGGCCCCACTTTTGCTGATTGTCGTCCACGATGGCTACAGGCCGGGTGGTCGAAGCGGGATCCTGGGCCAGGTCCTTCAGCAAAGTGATTCCCGCCTCACCGGCGCCCACCACCAACACGCGTTTCCCGTCCTTGCGCCACGCAGCCTGCTCGGTTTTCAGAACGCGCGCGCCGAAATGCAGTGCCCCCCACAGCAAGAGCGAGAACGCCGAATCTACTACGAAGACTGCGGCGGACATCTTGAGCGCCGGAAATAGCCACAGCGCGGCGACGCAGGCAACGAGCGAGCTCACTGAAACGGCTTTCGCGATGGAAATCAGGTCCGGGATGCCGGCATGGCGCAGCGAGCGACTATAGAGCCGAGAGCTCAGAAGCGCCGCAAGGCGAACGGCCAGCACGACGCCGAGAGTTGTGAATAGCACCTGCTGCGGCCAGCCCGCAGGACGCCCTTCCGCAAACCCGAAGACCGCAAAAGCATACGAAACCGCCGCGAGAGATAATTCCGCGCTGAGGACCAGCAGCGACCGGTGAGCGCCCCAAACAGCGCTCATCGCGCGCGTAAATGCAGCGCTCAAGAACGGCCCCGGCGCGGTTCGTACTCCCCAGATTTTCTCGACAACTGGTTCTGCAACCAAAAAAGTGTTCATGCGTGACCCCGTTTCTTCGTTTATGTCCCCGATTACTCGCTTGAGCCGATGACGCGTCAACAGCGCGCATAACAGGTGCCCATGACGCGTACTAACTTAAGCCTTTTTACGCGGCAAGCGAGAGCGAAATTGAACGGCTGCCGCCCGAGGCCGGGCGGGGCGACGCAAAGCAGAGCTCCGCCATTTGAGTCACAACCAGCCCCTGGCACGCACACCTCGACGTCCGATCGCGGCGCAATTGCAACCGCAGCTGTTACAGCGGCCCTATAGCTTTCTGTAAATTGCTTCCGGCATGGGAAAAGTGCGCTTATTCAGGACGGCCCCCAATATTGGAATTTTGGCTGCTTCGATCGTTTCCTTGGCCATGCGCGCGGGCTCGCGCCGGGTGGTATTGGAACCTACCACCAGGATGATCCCGTTGGTTAATTGGCCCAGCAGCACCGCGTCTCCATATAAATGGATGGCGGGAGTATCCAGTAGCACGTATTCGAACTCATCGCGCAATTCCGTGATGCGTGTGCGCAGCCGATCGGGATTCAACGAGCCGTTCGGTTCTTTGCCGACACCTCCGGCGGTGATCAGCCACAAACGGCTGCCCGAGGCGCGCCTGGCATATTCATGCATGGGTGCGGTGCTCTTCATTGCTTCCGTGAAGCCCGCGCCATTGGCGAAGCGAAAATGTTCGTGCAGCGATGGCGAGCGGAGATTGGCGTCCACGATGCAAACGTTGCCTGCGACTTGTTCAGCCAGCACTTCGCTGGCATGCGCGCAAACCCAGCTGCAGCCGGCGGATTGGTCCACACCGGCAAAGGCTACCGCTCCAGGCGCCTGTGCAGCGCCCGGCAGAATGAAGACGCGCTGCACCAGCTTCATCACTTCGTCGTCAATCAGATCGCTCAGTTTCCGGCGACGGGCCGGGGCGTGTGCCGGCTGACTGGGCGGCGGAGGCGCGCTGGCGCTGTGTTTCGCGCCGTCTGTCTTTTGCAAAATGTCGAAGCTGCGGCTCATGGTCGCTCCTCGCGCGCGGGAACCAGGCCGGCTGTGGGAACGCCGGGCGCTTTTGGCTGAAAATCGTCGCGGAGGTAGAGCGGCAGGCGAATGCGTTGGCCCGGCTCGATGTGGTTCAAGTCGCGGAGAGTGGGATTGAGCTCCAGCGTGTTCTCGAGCGTGGTGTCGTCAAATTTCCCGAGGTGCCGCAGGGAAAGTTCGAGCAGCGTCACTTCTTTTTGAATCGCGACTGTGAGGATGCGGTCGTTGTCCGAGAGGCCAGCCGCCACGCTGGGCTGCGCGGAAAGCATCGGGGCCACCGGCTGGCTGAATGCGGGCGCGGCAATGGGCGCTGCCGCGAGCGCAACCGGGCGCTGAGTATTTTCGCGCGGAGATGATGGGGCGTCTGGCGATGACGTTGATGCTGCGCGCGAAGGCGCCGCAGGATCCGTGGGCGCTGCTTCGGCCGCAGTTTTGGGCGAAATTGCTGACTCCAGGCTCACCGATCGCGCAATTGGCGCGGAGTCGGCGGCAAAGAGCACGTCAAAGGCGGGCGTCTGCCATCCCTGGTTCCAGCTGACCCACGAGAACGTGGCGAGCAACATCAATACGCAGAAGCAGGCGAACGCTGGAATCAGGCGGTTGATCCGCCGCTCTTTCTTCGGCGCGGCCGGCGACAGCAGCGGCGCAAAAATCCGCGGGCGAGACGGAACCCGGGGAGGGGTCCGCTCCGGTTTGGGCACGAGTGACTCCATCTCGACGTCCGCAACGGCCTCGCGCACCATGTTCGCGTCCACCTGGCGAGCGTCCATCCCGTAGGCGACCGAGAGCGAATTGAAACAAAGATTATTGATATTGCGCGGGATGCCGCCGCTCTGCTTGGCGATCATCAGCCGCGCGCCCACTGTGAATAAAGATGGCCCGGAGTAACCCGCGACCCACAGCCGGTGGTCAATATAGGCGTTCGTTTCTTCCGGAGTGAAGGGCTCAATTCGAATTACCGACGAGATTCTTTGCCGCAGCTGGGCCATCGAAGGCCGCGTCAGGCGCTCGGCGAGCTGCGGCTGACCGGCGATTACGATTTGCATCAGCTTCATCCAGGGTGTTTCGAAATTCGAAAGCAGCCGCACGGATTCCAGCACGCGCTCATCAAGATTTTGCGCTTCGTCAATTACCAGGATGAAGCGGCGCTTCGCGCGCATTTCCACCATCAGGACGTTGTTCAACATGCCGCGCAGAGTCGGCTGATCTTTGCCGGAGCCGTCCAGGCCGAGGTCGGCGAGAATGTGGCGCAAGAAATCGTGCGCGTCGCAATCGGTGTGGAAAACGAAGGCAGTGCGGGCTTTATTGCGGAGCAGTTCCAGATATTGCAGCAGCAGGGAAGTCTTGCCCATGCCGGGCTTCGCGATCAGCGCCAGAAAGCCGCGATTGGCGTCCGTGCCATAAATGAGCGACGCCAGCGCTTCGCGATGCTTTGCGCCCATGTGCAGAAAGCGCGGGTCCGGTGTGACGCCGAAGGGTTGTTCGATAAAGGCGTAATAATCGAGAAACATGTCTATTTCCTTATGTCGCCCGTGGGAATGGAAGCGAGTACTTTCAGATCCAGGAAGCGGTTCAGTTCGTCCGGAGTCCGGAACGACGCGTCCAGGCGGTCCACGCCATAGGCGGTTCCCACGCTCACTAGGCTGGCGGTGAAAAATCCGCCGATCAGCATCCAGCCGAGGCTCATAGTCGGAAGCGCCGGCACGGTGGCTGCTTCCGCGATCGAAACGTTGACAATTCTCTTGCTGTCGAGCGCGTCGGAGATGCGCGCTTCCTCGCGTTTGCGAACGTAGAGGAGATAATTGTCTTCGGCGGTCTTCACGTTGCGCACGAGGTCGGCCTGCCGCGTGCCTTTTTCATCAAGATTTTTCGCTATCGCCTGATAGCGCTCCACGACTTTCTTCGTGGCGTCGGCTTGTGCGTTCATAGCCGCACGGTCCGTATCGGCGCGCGCGAGTTCCGTAGCGATCCAGTCCTGGGCCGGTAAGCGATCGGTGGTGATTTGCTGCACCGGAGATTCCTCGGCATCGGCAATGGCGCGCCGCGTGGCGGCGATTTGCATATCGAGGTCCACGACCGGCGGATATACCGGAGCGTATTTCGTCGCCAATTCCGTGCGTTTCAGCTGCAAGCTCAGCAGGGTGCTTTCCAGGTCAGCGAGAAGTTGCGCGTTGCCGATCTTTGTTGTTTGCGTGATTTGCCGTTGCGGGGTGACATTCGCTTGCGCGCGCAGAGCCGCGGCGCGTTGCTTGGCGGCGTAGGCATTCGCTTGCGCCTGCTGCCAGCCCGCTTCGAATTGGCTCAGCTGTTGCAGCACGAGCTGTTTCTGCGTGACCGCCTCGAGAATTCCTTCGCGCGTGTCGAATTGATTCAAGTTTGATTCGGCGCCGGCGAGTTCCTCGCGATACCGTTGCGTTTCCTGGTCAAAAAATTGGAATGTGCCGGGCGGGCGATGGACCGCGGCGTGTTTTTCCTGGTACATGGTGGCGAGCGTTTGCAGCACGCGCGCGGACTGGCGCGGATCGCGCGAGGTATAAGCCACACGGATCAGCGTGGTCTTCTTCATGGGATCAACGATCAGGCGGTCGGAGAGATCCTGCACCGCGCGCGCGAGGCGTGTTTCTGGCGTGGGCTCGGTACGCCGGAGCACGCCTCCCGCGCGTTCCAGGAGCTTGTCCCATGCGGAATGGTGTTCGTCCGCCAAGCCGCAAGCCAGCACCACGCGCTCGAGCAGGTCGCGGCTCTTGATCAGTTCGACCTCGGAGTTCATGTCCTCTTCACTCACCGCTGGGACGATGCCGGGGCCATTCGCGTTTTCGGGATCGGGAGTGACCACCGCGTCCACGCGGTCGCGATTCACCATAATTTTCATTTCGGCCTGATATTTTCGCGGGAGCAGGAGACCGCAAAGGATCGCGCCGAGAAAAATCCCCAGGAAAACGAGCAGCGCCCAGCGGCGCTGGCGAAATACGGGCATGGCCACATCGCGCAGAGTCAGCCTCAGATCCGGCCTGGTCATTTTCGGCAATACGCTTAGTTCGCCCATTGTGCTGGCCCCTTCCGTCAGGGACGGAACTCGGAATACGCACCCATCCCGTAATTCGGGATGAATTTTTTTATTTTCGAAATCGTGTTTTGCGGCACGAAGAGCATGTCGCCGGGCCGGATCTGCAGGTCCTCACTCACGTCGTGGCCTTGCAGGATGTGTTTCAGGTCCAGATTCTTCACTTCCGTCCAGGAATCGTCCACGCGGCGGAAGAGCAGGACTTGCGAGTGTTTCGCGGAATCTTCGAATCCGCCGGCCATGGCGATGGCTTCGCTGGCGGTGGTGTAGCCGCGCAGATCGAATTTCCCGGGTTTGAAGACTTGGCCGCTGACGGTGAAATAAGGCTTATTGAAGTCCTTCAGCTCGATGGTGACAATCGGGTCGTGGAGAATATTCACGTACGCCGCTTGAATCGCCGGAATCGCTTCGTGCGTGGTCAGGCCTTCGACGTGCACATCGCCGGCTCCGGCAAGCGTGATGAAACCGTCGGGCTGTACGCTGACGGTTTGGTCGAACTCCGGCGTGAGCGGGAACGTGAGCGCAATCACGTCACTGGCGCAGAGCCGGTAACGCGGGTTGCGATGCTGCAGCGCCGGCCGGTCGGCATCCTGTTCGGCGGTGGCGGTGGCGGCCGCCAAGGCAGCGCGGGTGGCGTCGCGGGATGCAGTCACCGTCTGCGCGAGCGCCGGCGCAGCGCCCACACCGGCCAGAATCGCCGAGAGAATCAACCGCCGCGCCAGTTGTTTCATGCTTCGTGCCCCCAAGATGTGACTCGACACTTCGGACTTGGCAGTCCACTCCAGCCGACAAATTTTCTATGCTCAATTCGAGAACAGGTTTACGCGTTGATGGCTAACCGCAAAGCCCGGACCCTCACTGGTTTCGGTGACTCGCTCCGCGCGCAGCACGCGGCCTTGCGCTTCCATGCGCGATACAGGAGTTTCCGCCGCGGCGCCGGGAAGAAAGATGCTCAGCGATATGGGCGTGCCCTTCGGCGGACATTCACTAGCGATGATGTACGCGCCTTTTTGGCCAACGTCGCGCGTGTGCCCGCGATTTTCGTGGCGTGCGCCGCCGGCATCTTCCCACGCAAAAATTACGCTGGCGCGCAACGCGTACCGGAGCGCCCCTCTCTTCTCCGATCGCGCGCTGGGCGCAGCGCCTTGCGGTGACCGCTGGGGCGCGAACATCGTTCCGGGCTGCTCGTTTTTACGCATGGCGGGATTGGGGTTGTAAGCTACGTCCCGCGGAGATGCTGCACAAGAGGCCTAATATCTCGCGAAATCAGGGCGATTCGTTGCGTGCGAACCGCCGCCATGAACACAGGTTTCGCGGTGAAGCAAAGACCCTAATTCCGGGTTGCTGCAGGAAAGTGTGTAGGACGAATGTCCATAGCGGGCGTCAGGACATTCGTACGTATGTTTTCGGAGCGCCAGCGGGGCCGGATGAGAAGGGGGCTTGTGACTATTTCAAGCGTGGAAAATCTCGGCGATTTCGGGGGTCTGGAGGGCCGCTAGTTGGGCGAATCAGGGCGACAAATCGCTCCGAATTCCGTGGGAGCCCCTGAATCTCTTTGTGGATCAAGCAGATGCGAGGACCGAAGGTGGCAAGCCAGACGGAGACCTATATTGCACGGCGCAGGCGACCTGCTGCGCCCCCGCACTTCGCGCTTCGCAATCCTTGTGGCAAACCTGTGCGAATCCGCGTGGAAAACTCGCGGGGTCCTGCCTCCGGTGACCCGGTTCTAGGACCTACGGGACCGTATTGTGCCGCGCTTTCCACGTCATCATCCTTCGCCTGTTATGCGTATTAATTGTTCGATATATTCGGCTGGTTTTACTTGAAAGTACCGGAGCACTCCGTCTACACTCCGCGAACCTTCCAGACTCCAAGCGAAAATGAGGAATAAGATGCTGAACGCAATGGAGTCTCACAGTAGTGTCGTAAATATTGTCGTGGCCGAAGCAAACGAAATGAATTGCCAACTGGTAGAAAGTGCGTTTCGTCCCAAGCGTTTTCGAGTTGCCGTGGTCGCCAGCGCGGTGCAATCTCTGGATACGCTCACGTTGCTGAAAGCTCGCGCGCCGGATGTGGCCATCATCAGCGCCCAATTGCACGACGGACCGCTGGAAGGCTTCAGGGTATTGCGCGAGCTGCGCGCGATGCAATCGAAGACGCGCGCGGTGATGTTGCTCGCATCGCGCGATCGCGAGTTGGTGATTGACGCGTTTCGTTGCGGGGCGCATGGCGTGATCTTTCGCGACGAGCCGCTGGAAACGCTTTCGAAATGCATCCACGCGGTACATCGAGGCCAGGTGTGGGCCAGTAGCGAGCACCTCGGCTTTTTGCTCGAAGCTCTGGGCCAGACCAAATCCATACACCTGCGCGATGCGCGCGGTGGAAGTCTCCTTTCCAAGCGCGAAGAAACCGTAGTGCGCCTGGTGGCGGACGGAATGACGAACAAAGCCATCTCCAGCGAACTGCACCTCAGCGAACACACCGTGCGCAACTATCTATTCAGAATTTTCGACAAACTGGGAGTCTCCTCGCGCGTGGAACTGGTGCTCTATTGCATGCAAGACAGGCGTACCCCAGCCGTGGGGTTCGTGGCCTGATGCCGAGGCAATAGCCCGTGGGTACGCCGGCGGGATAGCTGCGCCCACGCAGGCGCTCGCCGCCGTGATGGACAGCGCGCCAAGCGCCACGATAAAGTACAAGGCGCATTGGGACCCATCCTCAGCAAGAATCGTACCTTCCTGGCCGCCGCGTCATTCGTCTTTGTGCTGACGTGCGCCGCCGGTAACGCGCAAAACTCCAGTAAATCCGCCGACGTTCCTAAATTCGAGGATATCTCCGCGCGCGCCGGGCTCACCGTCTCGCACATTGCCTCGCCGGAAAAAAAGTACATTGTGGAATCCATGAGCGGCGGCGTCGGATTCATCGATTGCGACAACAGCGGCACACTCTCCGCCCTAGTGGTCAATGGCTCGACGGTCGAGCGCTACAACCAGGGCGGCGACCCGATGGTCACGCTCTACCGCCAGACCGCCCCACTGAAATTTGAAGACATCACCAAGCAAGCCGGCCTGACGCGCAAAGGCTGGGGCATGGGCGTGGCCGTCGCAGATTTCGACAACGACGGCTTGCCGGACATCTTCGTCACCGGCTACGGCGGCAACGCGCTCTATCGCAACCTCGGCGATTGCAAGTTCGAAGACGTAACAGACAAAGCCGGCGTGCGCGGCAGCGGCTTCATGACCGGCGCGGCCTGGGCCGACTACGACAAAGACGGCTTCGTGGATATTTTCGTCTCGCGCTACGTTCAAGTGGACGTCAAAAATCCCGGCGCCTTCGGCACCTGCAAGTTCCGCGGCATCGTGGTGCAGTGCGGCCCCTGGGGCATGACGGGCGAGACGGACCTGCTTTACCACAATCGCGGCGACGGCACGTTCGAAGAAGTCTCGCAAAAAGCGGGCGTCAGCAATCCCGGCAAATATTATGGCCTGGGAGTGGTGTGGGGTGATTACGACAACGACGGCTGGCCCGACCTGTACGTCGCAAACGATACCGGCCCGAATTATCTCTATCACAACAATCACGACGGCACTTTCACGGATATGGGAATGCTGGCAGGCGCCGCGCTCAGCAGCGAAGGCGATGCGGGCGGCTCGATGGGCGTGGATTTCGGCGATTACGACCACGACGGGCGGCTCGATATTTTCGTCACGAATTTCGCCGACCAGGAAAACAACCTCTACCACAATCTGGGCGCCAAGGGCTTCGATGACGTCGGCTGGAAAGCTGGCGTGGCCAAGCCCAGCTACGCCTACGTGAAATGGGGCGCGGGCTTTTTCGATTTCGATAATGACGGCTGGGTGGATTTATTCGTCGCCAGCGGCCACGTCTATCCGCAGATGGATAGCCTGGCCGATCCGCGTTCGCATTACAAAGAGCCGCTGCTGCTGCACATGAACAACCACGACGGCACGTTCGCCGATGCCACCGCCGCGGCGGGATTGGATGCCGTCGCGATGCAGTCGCGGCGCGGCGCCGCGTTTGGCGACATCGCGAGCGACGGCAACATTGACGTGCTGCTGCTGAACGTTGGCGAGCCTCCCACGCTGCTGCTGAATCACGGAGTGCCGGGAAATCATCGCGTGGAGTTCAAGCTGATCGGCAGCAAAAGCAATCGCGCCGCGATCGGCGCGCGTGTGACGGTACAGGCCGGAAAATTAGTGCAATTCAACGAAGTGCGCGGCGGCGCCAGCTATCTTTCGCAGAACGATCTGCGCCTGCATTTCGGCCTGGGCAAGGAACAGAAGCTCGATTCGGTGGAAGTCCAATGGCCCAGCGGCGCGACGGAGAAGCTGGAGAATCTAGCCGCGGACAATATTTACACGATCATCGAAGGCCGGGGCGTCACCGCCACCAAGCCGCTCCCGGCACCGTAGCAGCGCGTCTTCCACGAAGCTCGCTAACGCTCAAAGCGCGTTGTCATCCCACGTGCCCTAACCAAAGAAGGGAACGCATTGAGGGATCTCCCTTCGTTTTCGGCCCACTGTGCACCCCAATAAAAAAAGGCGCCGTTTCGCTCGGCGCCCTTTTCCACTGCGGCTGCCTCAATTGTGAATTTCTCGTTTCTAGAACAAGAACTTCAGGCCAAACTGGAAAATACGGCCCAGGTGCGCGCCGGAAGGCTGCAGGAACTGTGAGGACCAGCCGCCCGCCGTGCACAAAGAGTCCGCTGCGGAATTGTTCGCGCCGCCGTAGCAGCTGATCGAGCCGTTCACGCCGTTCCACTGCGTGTGATTGAAAATATTGAAGGCTTCCGCGCGGAACTGGAACGAATAGCTTTCCTTGATCGGGAAGTTCTTGAAGACAGCCATGTCAAAGTTCAAGCGGTTCGGAATGTTCAGCGAGTTGCGTCCTGTATCGCCAAACGTCAAGCCTTGCGGCGCCACGTATGCCGCCGGGTTGTAGAGCAACGGGCCCGTGTTCGGTAGCAGGGCAGAGAGCACGTCTGCGGGCTTCGTGGAATTTGGGTTCCCCACCGTATCGGGATACGAGCCGTTGGTTCCGACGCCGTTGGCAACGCCGGCGTTGTCGCCAAAAACCGCATTCGTCACGCTGAAAGGCGTCCCGGTGTAGAACGTCGTGATGCCGGAGTATTCCCAGTTTCCAAACAGAATTTTCGAAACTCCCTCGAGATGCCCGGACGGAATGTCGTACACGTAGCTCACGGTGAGGATATGCCGCTCGTCGAAATTGGAACTCGCGTAATTGCCCTTCAGGTTGTAAGAGTTCACGAAGTTGACGTCTTGCCAGTCCGATTCATCGTCCAGGGAGTGCGAGTAGGTGTACGCCACCGCCAGCGTGAGCGGAGAGATCGTGCGGCGGATGGCGATCTGCAGCGAGTTGTAATTCGAGCTGGCGCGGTACTCTTTTCCAGTGACATCGCCGAACCCCGGAAAGTTTGGACGCACCAGGTTGGGGTCAATATTCCCGCAGGCCACGTTGAAGTTATTTTGCACGCTAACGGGTGAATTGGTGATCGGAGTCACTCCATTCACCACGCCGTTCTGGCAATCAGACGGAGTCAGCGGAACACCCGCGGGGTATGGATTCATGGACGCCGGCGCGGGAAACAGTTGGTTCAAGTCACGCTGATCGGCCAGATTGGTGCCTTTGCTGCCGACGTAGGCGACGGAACCGATGATGTGGCTGAGGAACTCGTGCTCGACGCTCAAATTCCACTGCTGCGCGTACGGCCAAATGGATCTGTTCGGAATGGAAACGACGGACAGCGGGAACGCCAGCGGCGGACCGCCGGCGGATCCCAGACATGTGTAACCGGTCGGCTGGCCGCAGCTCGTCCCGGTGATGTTGGACTGGCCCGGCGTGAGCACCAGCGGCGCGCTGCCCTCGAGACTTTCGGCGTTGGCTTCGTTGCCATTGCCGTGGTCGAAAAAGACGCCATAACCGCCGCGAATCGCCGTCTTGCCGTTGCCCCAGGGATCCCACGCGAATCCAACACGCGGCGCGGGATTGAGCCAGTGCGATTTCAGGCATCCGTGAGGCTCGCCTGGTCCTCCGCACTGCACGATTCCATTGAAGAGGTACTGCGCATCGCCAGGGTTCGAGTACGAAAGCGGCACGCCTGTATTGGGGTTGAGCAAAGCCACCGTGTTGGGGTCGAGCAACGGGGCGTTCGCGGCGCTCCACACACTAGTGTTGAAATTATATTCGCGGTTGAATTTCTCGTAATAGGTGCCGAAGAAGCTCATGCGCAGTCCGATGTTCAGCGTCAGACGCGAAGTAACGTGAAAGTCGTCCTGGATGTACGGCTCCACGAGCTGATAGCGGTCGTAATATTTGATCTGATTGTTGGTTTGCGAATAGGACGCGACGTTGCCGAGCAAAAGGTCGGCAAAGGCGTTTCCGGTGGTGACCGACGTGGCCGAGGTATCGAAGGTGAGGGCGCCCTCGATTTGCGGCGAGTTCTCCTGATTTTTCTGCGCGATCACCCCGTACGCGCCAAACTGCAGGGTGTGCTTGCCGATAATCTTCGTCACATTGTCACGCAACGTGTATGTGGGATTGGCGTTGTTCCAGGGCTCGTAGGACGGGTCGGTCTGGAAGGCGTAGGCACTATTTCCAGTGATGTTGATAGCAGGCAGCTTGCCGCCGAAACCGTTGTCGAAGAACGACGTCATGGTCATGCTGG
Organism: uncultured Acidobacteriota bacterium; assembly: GCA_963740695.1. Lineage (GTDB taxonomy): Bacteria > Acidobacteriota > Terriglobia > Acidiferrales > UBA7541 > Palsa-295. Next base: position 1,796,698 of record CAVUFU010000004.1, on the reverse strand, counting down.
GCGGACGCTGGAAGGGACCAATGTTCGTCAGCTGAATGTGGTCGGCGGTATAGCTGAAGACGAATTCATTCAGCAGCGACGGCGACGCGGTGTAGGTGAGGCGCGCTACGGCGCTGGTGCCGGGCCCGACGAAATTGGTCTGAATATTGGGCAGCGTGGCGTTGGACCACAGGGTGGTGGGGGTGACGGTGTTCCAAGAATCATGGATGTAGTGGAACGAAGCGCGCAGCTTGGGTGTGATGTTGTGATCCACGCGCAATAGCTCTTCGCGCCAGTCGGTGGGAGTTGGCTGCGAGGTGTTGTAGCACGACCCGGTGGGAGATCCGCAACCGACGCTGCTATTGGCCTGGGGAATGGAGGCCAAAAGAGCGGAAACGTTCGGATCCGTTGCGGGATTCACTCCCACGATCTGGTTGTTGACGATCTGCACGGGAAGATTCGGATTGTTTGTCGGACAGTCTTGGGGGCCCAGCGAGCAAATATCCGTGAAGTTGCCGCCGCGTTCCGCATTGGAAGGAACGGAGATTGCATAGGTGTTCGGTACGATCTCCTTGCGCCATTCCTGGGAGAAGAAGAAGAAGGTTTTAGATTTGTCGGTGTTGTAATGCCCCGGGATGTAGAGCGGTCCGCCGATGGTGTAACCGAAGTCGTTCTTCTTGTACTCGGGGGCGTTGGGCGAGCTGAGGTCAAAGTAGCTGCGGTCGTTGAAAAAATTGTTGCGGTTGAATTCGTACACGTCGCCGTGGAAGTGGCTGGTGCCGGATTTCGTTTCGGCCTCGATCGTGCCGGAGGCGTTGCGGCCGTATTGCGCGCCGTAATTGGAGGTAAGCACGCGCACTTCCTGGATCGCGTCAATACTGGGATAGACGTTCAGCGAGTTGTTACTGCCGTTGTCCATGTTGTCGCCGCCGTCGACTTCCCAGTTGTTGTTTTCGCCGCGTCCGCCGTTGATGCTGTAGACGACGTTGCCGTTGACGCCCACCGTGCCCTCATCTTGGCCGGACTGGTTATTCACGCCGGGAGTCAGGTTGATCAATTGCGTGAAGTTCCGGCCGTTCAATTGCAGCTGGGTCATTTCCTTGCCGGTCACTGTGCCAGCGATCTCCGACGACTGTGTTTCCACCTGGGCCACGTCTTCGCCCGCCACGATCACTTCGCTCGAGACCGAGCCGACCTCCAGGTTCACATCCACACGCAGTTTCTGGCCGACGCGGATCACCACGCCATTGGCGGCATAGCGCTTGAAGCCCTTCGCCACGACGCTGATGTCGTAGGCGCCATTGGGCAACGCGCTGGTCACCCATTCGCCGTCGTTATTCGAGACGGTAGCGCGAGTCACGCCGATGGAGCCGTTGCTCACCGTCACTTCCGCTCCCGCCACCACTGCGCCGGAGGTGTCGCGCACCGTTCCAGTGAACGTGGCCGTATCCTGGGCGAAGGCCGCCGCCGAAATGCCTAGGATCAGTAGCAGCGTGCAAAACGCAATGCGTAGTGTCTTCATGGCTAACTCCCTGGTCACGAAATTCGCGCCCACATTAGAATGTCCGGTGCCGCCTGAGTCCGCTTGCACTACGGTTGGGGAGGAGAACACGTCGACCCCTGGCAGGAGGCCGAACGTCCAATATAATCAGGCCTGAAGACTTGAAATACCCCACGTTCTAGGCCCACCCCAATACCTTTTATTAAATTTATTAAAACTCTTGTATCTTCGTGACGCCCATATGTCAAGCGAAAAACGGCTCTCCGGCCTTGCGTCAGTTGCGCGTTTTCGGTTGGCCGGGCATCAGCGAAAATGGCGGCCTGCCGCGATTTCCAGCCGCCGCATGTACACACGCCCGCGCGACAACGCCTGTGCTCCTGTGCTACCGTTGTCCGTGCTTTTTACACGCAATCCGGAAATTGCCGCGGCCCCAGCCGCTGCACGCAGGCGAGGAAGGGCGGGACTTCAGTCCCGCCGCAAGCGCCTCGATCTATCTGGGGCTTTAGCCCCTGAAGCCACAGGTTTCGGCTGGTACGCAACCCGTTTCATTGCCGCCGTTCGGTCGTTCCGCCAGCGCCGAGCTGCTACTCTTCGATTTCTAACCGCAACATCGCCACGATTAGAATTCCTCGTAACCCTAAGAAAACAAAAGGCAATTCAAATTCTAATCGCAACACCTATCCGTCTTTGGAAAGCTGGCGAGTTAATGCTTCGCCCGGCGCGATCATCGCGCGTTGTCGCTCTTTTCGCTGCTCTCGCGACGCTGCTAAGTCTCGGCGCGCCTTCCGTCAAAGCATCCGATCTCGTCCGCACACAATCATCCGCAGCGCCTCCAGCGCGTGAGGCGCGCCAGTCTGAAATCGCCTCGAGCTTTACGCAGGGCGAAGCGGCGTTGCGCGCCGGCGAACTCGCAAGCGCCGAAGCCGACTTCAAAAAAGTGCTGGCCGCCGACCCCACTGTCGCCGGCGCGTACGCGAACCTGGGCGTGATCGCTATGCGCAAACAGCAGTGGCAGCACGCGCTCGACTTCTTGCGCACAGCGGAGCACCTGGCGCCGACGGTCGCGGGCATCCGCCTGAATATCGGCTTGGTCTACTACCGTCAGAACGAGTTCCCGCAAGCGATTGCGCCCTTCGAATCGGTGGTGCGCAACCAGCCGCAGTCCGTGCAAGCGCGCTATCTGCTGGGCCTCTGCTATTTTTTCACCGAGCGATATGGCGATGCGGTGCAGACGCTCGATCCGCTCTGGCCGCGAGAGTCCGACGACCTGAATTATCTCTACGTGCTCGGCAACGCCGCGAACAAAGCCGGCAAGCCCGACATCGAAGATCGCGCGCTGACGCGATTCGTGGAGCTAGGCCAGAACACCGCGGAATATCACATGCTGATGGGCAAAGCCGCGCTGAACCGCGATGAAAACGACAAAGCGATTGCGGAGCTGCAAAAAGCTGTGGAACTCGATCCGAAGTTACCCTACGTTCATTTCAACCTGGGCCTCGCCTACATGGCGCGCGCTGACTTCGAGCATGCGCGCGACGAATTCCAGCGCGATGTGGCGATTGAACCAGACGTCGCGTTCAATTACGACCGCCTCGGCACCACCTATTCCTATTTGCAGGACGATGCGAAAGCGGAAGAAAATTTCAAAGAGGCTCTGCGGCGCGATTCACACCTGGCAAGTTCTTATTTTGGTCTGGCGCGCGTGTATCAGCGCGAAGGAAAATTCGCCGAGGCGCTTGCAGCGATCAATTCCGCCGACAAGATCGATCCCGATAATTCAAATTACCACAACCTCAAAGGCCAGATTCTGATCCGCCTGGGACGAGCGAAAGAAGCCCAGGCCGAGCTGCAAAAAGCTACGCAACTGCTCGAAGCCAGCCGCGAGCGCCGCCACAACGAAATGAACCAAGGCCCCCTACCGCAGCCGGAACTGACGACGGAGCCGAAACCGCAGTGACGCCGCGTCGAGGATCAAATCTAAAAGAAATCCCTCGCTCGGCTCCCTTCCTTCGTCAGGGCAAGCTGGACGACGTCGCAAATCGCGTGTCTGAGCATTGTGCAGCCGCCGCCCAGTCCTCTCCGTGCCCTCAAAGGTTTTCTCTGTGCACTCTGTGTTTCAGCCTCGAATTCTCCGCGGCCTACGCTTGCGATTTCAAGAACGCCGTCACTTCCCGCGCAGAAGGCATCGAGGGCTGCGCCCCGTTGCGCGTCACCGATATCGCCGCCACAGCCGACGCAAACCGTGCCGCTTCCAGCGGCTTCTTGCCCGAAAGCAAGCTCACCGCGAACCCCGCGTTGAACGCGTCGCCCGCCGCCGTCGAATCCACGGCCTTCACGGCAAACGCCGGAACCATCTGCCGTACGCCGTCAGCGGTCGCAAGAAATACTCCCTGCGACCCCATCTTAATCACCACGTTCTTCGGACCGCGCGCGAGCAGCAGATCGGCGCAGCGCGCGGCGGTAACGGGCGTCACAGGCTCCTGCGCGCCGAGACCGCAAAGAATGCGAGTCTCGCTCTCATTCGGCGTGATCCACGTGACCACTTGCATCAAGCCCGGCGGCAATTCGCGCGCCGGCGCAGGATCGAGCATCAAGGGAATTCCATGGCGATGCGCGAAAACGCCGAGAGTCTCGAGCGTGATCAGCGGAATTTCGAGTTGGGCCAGCAGCATGCCGGCCCTGCGCAAGAGCGCCGCATGCCGCGCGATATCTTTCGGCAACATTTTGCCATTCGCCCCGGGCACCACCACGATGTTGTTCTGCCCGTCGCTGCCGGTATTTATAAGCGCGACGCCCGACGACCCTTTCACGGCTTGCACCGCCTTCACGTCCACGCCGGCCTCGCGCAAGCCGCCCCTCAGCGCCGCGCCAAAAGAATCGTCGCCAACTTTTCCAACCATGCTCACCGGATACCCCAGACGCCCAACGCCCACCGCTTGGTTCGCGCCTTTTCCGCCGTTAAATGTGTTGAAGTCGCGGCCCGTGATGGTTTCGCCCGGCAACGGCACATGGTCAGCCGTCGCCACCAGATCCAGATTGATGCTGCCCACCACCACGATCGGTTTTCGCATGACTGAACAACCTCCCGCGCCAGCCGCCCAGCCTACCACCATCGCGTTCCGTGCGGTAATCGGGCGCAAATTTTCGCCGCGCCGGACAGGTGCCTCCGGTCGTCTAGCGTGATAATCTTTTCGCCGGAAATGCTTCACCCTCGCCCGGGTGGCGGAATGGCATACGCGGGGGACTTAAAATCCCCTGTCCTTTACGGGACGTGTGGGTTCGACCCCCACCCCGGGCACGTTTAAATATGAACCGAAAAAATAGAGTGTATTCGTCAGTGGACGAATGCGTCGCCGATATTCCGGACGGCGCGACGATCATGTTCGGCGGATTTGGCGGCGCCGGATTTCCCAACAATTTAATTCAGGGCTTGGCCCGGCGCGGCGCGAGAAATCTGAGCGTCATCAGCAATAACTGCGGCACCGGCGACGGGGAACTCGGCATCCTTTTCAAGAATCGCCAGATTCGCCACGTAGTGGCGGCGTTTCCCGGGCCGGGCGCGAACTATTTCCAGCAACAATTCGATGCGGGTGAAATTGACCTGGAACTGGTGCCGCAGGGCATCCTGTGCGAACGCATGCGCGCGTCGGGCGCGGGAATTCCCGCGTTTTATTCGCCGGTGGGCGTGGGCACCGACGTCGCCAAGGGCAAAGAAGAGCGCGTGATTCGCGGCAAGCGTTACATTCTGGAGCAAGCGCTGGGCGCCGACTATGCGCTTATTCGCGCGCACCGCGCCGACCGCATGGGCAACCTCGTCTATCGCAAGGCCGGGCGCAATTTCAATCCGATCATGGCCACCGCCGCGAAGACCACGATCGTGGAAGTGGAAGAAGTGGTCGAGACCGGCGAACTCGACCCGGAGACGATCATCACGCCCTCGATTTTTGTGCACCGCATCGTGGTGGCGAAAGGGCTGCGCTATGTCTAAGCAGCGCCTGACGCGCGAACAGATTGCCGAGCGCGCCGCGCTGGAACTGCCCGACGGCGCGTACGTGAATCTCGGCTGGGGCATTCCCAACCTGATTGCCGCGTACGTTCCCAAAGAGATCACGATTTTTTTCCACAGCGAGAATGGAATTCTGGGCATGGGGCCGCGCGCGCCACAGGGTCAGGAAGATTTTGACCTGGTGGACGCGATGAAAGTGCCGGTAACGCTGGTTCCCGGCGCGGCGTATTTTTCGCAGGTCGATGCGCACGTGATGACGCGCGGCGGGCATCTGGATATTTGCGTTCTCGGCGGCTTGCAAGTTTCGGAAAAAGGCGACCTGGCGAACTGGCGCGTCCCGGGAGCGAAAGGCGCCGGCGGTATCGGCGGCGCGATGGATATTTCCGTGGGGGCGCAGCGATTGATCGTCACGATGGAACACACCGCGAAGGACGGCCTGCGCAAGATCGTGAACAAATGCACGTATCCGCTGACGGCCATCGAGTGTGTGAATACGATTGTGACGGATCTGGCGGTGATTGACGTGACGCCCGAGGGTCTCGCGCTGCGCGAAGTGGCTCCCGGGTTCACTCCGGAAGAAGTGCAGGGATTTACCGAGCCGAAATTACGTTACTCGGGCAAAGTGCCGGAGATGGCGATCAAGCGGCGCTGAAAGGCGACCTGCGTTGCGGCGGCGCTGCAGCGCCTGCTGTCGGGTGTATCATTTTCGAAAATGGAAAACGAACAAAACGAACGTAAGAAGACGATCACCTACTGGATCGGCGAGGGCGGCGGATGGCTATTGCGCCACGTCGTCAGCGGCCTCGCGGCCACCGGCATCACGCCAAATATGTTTACGTTCCTGGGACTCGCGGTAAATTCCTGGGCAGCCGCGTTTTTCGCCATGGGAAAATTCCGCCAAGCTGCGGCGGTGCTTTTTCTCGCCGGATTTCTGGATATGGCCGATGGGCAAGTGGCGCGGCGTGTGGGACGGGTCACGGCATTCGGCGCGTTTCTCGATTCGACGCTCGATCGCTACTCCGATCTTGCCCTCTACATGGGCCTGGTAGTGCACTACACGCTGATTGGCCGGTCGTTTTATATGGCGCTGGCGGCCGTGGCGATGGCCAGTTCGTTTATGGTGAGCTATTCACGCGCGCGCGCCGAATCCATCATTCCGTCATGCAAAGTGGGGTTCATGGAGCGACCTGAGCGCCTCGTGCTTTTGATCATGGGCGGCGTGTTCAATCGCATGGCGCAAGTGCTGTGGGTGATCGCCGCGATTTCGACTCTCACCGTGATCCATCGCGTGGTTTATACGTGGCAGGAATTGCGCGCCGGCCGCGCGCTGCCGGATGCGAGCGCAACGCAAACGTTTTAGCCATGATCGCAGCGCCTCGCCGAAATTCTGGGCGTCATAGCTTTTGTACCGGATTCTCCCGCAGCGATTCTTCCACCGGCGCAGCCACGATTTCCTGCACGCGTTGCCTTAGGGCATCCACTTCGCCGCGGGGAATGTCCTTCGTCTCGATCGTATCGTGCAAATAGACCGTGATTTTCTCCGGATAGAGCATCCAGTTTCCCGTTTGAAAAAATTGGTAGGAACCGACCATGCTCACCGGCACGATGGGTATTCCGCACTTCTGCGCCAGGCCGAAGATTCCTTTCTTGAATTCCTGCACATGGCCGTCGCGCGTGCGTGAGCCTTCGGCGAACGCGATCAGGCTGATGCCCGAATCAAGCGCAGCCTTCGCGCGCTGCGTCATGCTTTCGAGGCCCTCGCGGCTAGGCGCGTCCGGCACGGGAATGTTGCCGAAGCGGCCCATCATCCAGCCGTAGATGGGAAGCTTGAAATGCGATTCCAGCTCGAAACCGCGCAGGAATTGCGGAATCGCGGAATAAACCACGAAGGGGTCGAAGAAATTTACGTGGTTGCAGATGAAGATGCTGGTGCGCGTGGGATCGAAGCCGGGGGAGCGACGGACGTCGAATTTTGCGCCGGCCAATCGCAAAATGTTCCGGAAGAAAACGCGCTGCGGCCGATCGTTCTTTCTAGGATCAACAAATACAGCTAGAACGATGAGGAAAACGCAGACGACGGCGAAATGAATTCCGCTGATGGCCCAGAGCAGGAGCGAACGCACCGTCAGATAAGCTTTCTTCATACGCTGACGTCCAGCGCGCCGGGCAGTATTTCCAGCGATTGGCACTGTAGCCGCATGCTTTCGCCGTCCACCATCACGTTCACCGGCGCGCCGAGGTCGAATTCGATTTTTGTAGCCGCCGCGCGCGCGGCGAGCCGGTGTTTGATGTGCGTCCCGGTGAAAAGGCGCGGCAGCGTCCAGATTAATCCGAGGCGGCCAATCGGTCCCCAGCGCACGTATTCGATTGCGCCGTCGCACGGATCCGCTTTGGGAGCGATCATCATTTTGCCGCCGGTGAATTTGCTGTTGTTGAACGAGAGAAACAGCGTCTTGCCTCGATCCCAATCCGTCGCGCCGGCAAGGCGGTGCGGAAACGCGAGATGCTCGAGCCGCACCAGGCGCGTGAAGACCGCCAGAATATAACCCAGTTCGCCCCAACGCTTGAACCGGCGGTTGGCGGTGACCGCGACGTCCGCAGGAAATCCGAGCGTGAGCAAATTGTAGAAATAGAGTTCGCCTTGCGGGTGGCGGAGGCGAATTATATCGCATGCGCGGCGAGCGCCTTTCTGTAGTGCTGCGATTGTTTGTTCGATGCCGCTTGCTGCGAAATCTTTCAGGAAGGAGTTTCCCGTGCCCAGCGGCAAGAATCCGAGCGTGGGGCGGCCGTGATTCAGCGCCTCGGGAAACAGGCCGTTGATAATTTCAAACGCGGTGCCGTCGCCGCCGACGGCGAGAAAATTGCGCGTGCCTTCGCTGTAGGCCTTGCGCGCAATTTCGGTGGCTTCGCCCGCGCGGATTGTTTGCACAACGGAGAGTTCGATTCCGGCGTTGCGCACGCGATCCAGCGTGCCAGGGGCCAGCTTTCCGGAACGTCCGCCGCCTGCGGCCGGATTGACGATTGCGAGGAACCGCGATTTCACGAGAGCGCGAGCTCCCGCACGCATTTTCGCGCGCGGATCACAGCGGCACCACGGCAGAGCGCTCGCGCTGCTGGCGAATTTGCTCGGCGAGCTCATTGCGTTTGATTTTCAGTGACGCGGTGCGAGGGAAGTCGCTCTCCCAAATCAAATAGCCGCTGATGCGTTTGTAATTCAACAGGCGGCGATTGCGTTCGGCCACGTTCGCAATCACGCTCTGGTCGATCGTTTGACCCGCATCCGGATGCAGCACCAAGACGAGTTGCTCGCCCACCATGGTTCGCGCGGGCCACAGATAATTCGCGGCGAAGACGCAGAATTCCTTCACCGGAAGGCCTTCAAAATAGGTTTCGATATCTTCGGGATAAATGTTTTTGCCCTCTTCGGTGACGATCATATTCTTCTTGCGCCCGAAAAGTTGCAGGTGGCCCATCGAGTCGAATCGCCCGAGGTCGCCGGTCATCAGCCAGCCATTTACGATTGTTTCGGCAGTCATTTCCGGATCGTCCAGATAGTGCGACATGATCGTTTTGCCACGCACGGTGACTTCGCCGATGCCTTCCGCGTCAGGATTCACAATTTTCACTTCCATCCCAGGCAGCGGCTTGCCCACGGTGTCGGCGCGAAACGGCTTGAAGTCGTTCAGCGTGATCGAAGTGCCGGCTTCGGTGCAGCCGTAGCCGTTGCCGACCTGAATTCCGAGATCGTAGAAAAATTGCAGCGTGGCAGGCTCGGTGAATGCGCCGCCGACAAAGAGCGCGCGCAGCTCGCCGCCAAAGGCTTTGTGAACCTGCGGCAGCAGCGCGCGGCTGATTTGCAGATGCGGCCGGCGGCGCGTGAGCGCGCGATTGACGCCGATCAGTCCATTCAGCATCGTGCGTTTCGCCGGCGGCAAATCGGCAAAGCGCTGGCGCAATCCCTTTTGCAGATTTTTCAGCACCATCGGAACCAGCGCCATGTAAGTGATTTTGTACTTCGTGAAAGCTTCCCGAATGAATTCGGGGCGCAGCGTGCGCAAGTGAACTACGGCCGCGCCGCAGGTGAACGGCCCGATAAATCCCACCATGAAATCGATCGCGTGATTCGTCGGGAGAATGCTCAGGTAACGCACTCCGGGCCAGAAGGGATAGAGCGAGGTGAGCGCGACGCATTGCTCCAAATAATTATCGTGCGTGAGGACGCAGCCTTTGGGGCGGCCGCCGGTGCCGGAGGAATACACAATGCACGCGGAGTCCTTGCGTTCGCGCGCAACGAACGTGGGCTCGCCGGATTCGTGAAATTCTTCCCAACGCTTTGCGCCCGCAAGATCGGTGGTAAAAGGCGCTTCGGTCACCACCACCACGCGGGTAGCGAGATTCTTGAACTCCGGCGCCTGCATGATTCCGCGCCAGAGATGGTATTCGATCACCAGGAATTCAGCTTTCGAGTGCGCGAGAAGCTTCAACTGTTCCGCGGAAGTGAGTTTGTAATCGAGCGGGACCAGCACGCCGCCGCAGTAAAAAATCGCGTAGGCCGAAATCAGCCATTTCGACTGATTGGTCATGATGATGGCCGCGCGCGTGCCATTCTGTAGGCCCGCAGATTGCAGAGCTCGCGCCAGCGGCAGCGCGGCTTCCTTGAATTGGCGGTAGGTCAGCCGGGCGTTCTCGCGCTCGCGATCGGCTTCGATCAGGCAAATTTCGTCCGGCCAGCGATCGAGCGACGCCTTAAGTGCAGCGCCCAAAGAATTGTATTGGCGGAGGTCCAGCATCAGGAATTGGCCACAGAGTCACAGAGGCACAGAGAAAAACGGCAGGGGTTCAAATGATGAACCTCGTAACTCCGTCGTGAAGCAGCCTGTTGTTGAAATTGATCAAAAGCCCTACCTTCTTATGGGTGGCTTTCAGGTACGTCAGCACTTGTGCCTCGAAGACCGGAGCGTGGCGTTCGACACACTTGATTTCGACGATTACGGTATCCTCTACAATCAGATCCAAGCGGTACTCTCCCAGGTTCTTGCCCTTGTACAACACCGGGAACGCAACCTGCCTGCCATACCGCAGTCCCGCGATGTCCAATTCGATACAGAGCGCCTCTTCGTACGTGGATTCCAAGAGGCCAGGGCCCAGCTCCCGATGAACTTCAATGGCACAGCCGATAATTCTCTCCGTCAGTGAGTTGATGTCTTGCAATTGTGCGGCTCTCTGAGTCCCAGCCTGCGCGAAAGTCAGCCCAATTTATGTGCTGCTGAGTCACGCAGGCGCGGAGAGATAAATAACGCGAGGCACAGAAGTATCTTTTCGTTTCTCGGTTTCAAGTTGGTTCCTCTGTGTCTCTGTGCCTCCGTGGCTAAAGCCTTGACTGGATCCGCTCGGCGAGAGTTCGGAAGTCGCTTACACCCTGGAGTTCGTAATCGGGCAGCTCGATGTGGAAGTGCTGTTCGATGCGCGTCAAGAGATCGAGCGCCTGCAGGCTGTTAATCCCGAGCTTCTTGAAAAAATCGTCGTTGGGAGAGAGTTGTTCCTTTGGGACTTTAAAATGGTCCGCAGCCAAACGCAGGACTTCGTCGGTTGTACTTTCGAGCGTGTTCATTCTTGTCTATCTTGCCACAATTTCGGCAGAAACCTGCGTCGGCTTGTCGCCGACTGCCAACGAACCGACGCGATGCGGGATCATGGCAGGTAGGGCAACGCATCCGTGCTTTCGACGAATTTGCGTAAGCCGGCGTCCGCCGCAGGGCGCGTGTAGAGGTCGCAGAAAATCTCGATTTCGCGGCGCAGCTCTTCGTACGGAATCGGCTTGATGAATTTCTTGGCGGCGATGGCGGTGTCGCGATCAAATTTCTTCAGTTGGGCGGCGGTGGCGCGGGCGACGCGCAGGGCATCACCTTCCGCAACGACTTGGCTCGCCAGCCCTACGGCCTGTGCCTTGGTTGCGTTGATGCTGCGCCCCGTGAGCAGCAGGTCGCGCACAACCGCGTTGCCCAGATCGCGTTTCAGGCGCGGAATGCCGCCGAAGCCGGGAATGAGGCCGAGGCGCAACTCGGGAAAGCAAAATCGCGCCATTTTGTCGGCAACGATCAAGTCGCAAACCAGCGCGAGCTCGAAGCCGCCACCAAAGGTGACGCCGTGAACCGCGGCAATGGTCGTGACCGGCGCTTCGTCGAGCGCGTTCATCACGGCGTGGATGCGCTCGAGAAAATCGTGCAAGCCAGCCAGCTTCTCGGCCTCGCGCAAAGTCTGCCCCACTTGGTATAGCTCGCGCAGATCAGCTCCGGCGCAGAATCCCTCCGTTCGTGCGCTGGCAATGATCAACGCGTGTGCATCGCGTTGCAGTTCCGGAAGTGCCGCGACGAACTTTTCCAGGTCCGCCAATGTGGCTTGACCGATTTCATTGCACGGCGCGCGATCGAGCGTCAGTTCAATCGCCCCATCGAGCACCTGCCACGAAAGTGTCTTGCCCTGGAAACTTTTCATGAAGGCTTCTTCTGATAGAGCGTCTCTATCTCATTCGCAAATCGGGCGGTGATCGCGTCGCGTTTCAGTTTGCCCATGGTGGTGAGCAAACCGCTCTCGATGGTGAACGGCTCCGGCACGATATGGAACGCGCGAATCTGCTTGTAATGTGGCTGGCTGGCGTTCAAATTCTCGATCGCGGATTGAATGCGCGCATCGGTGAGGCCGTTCGATCCGGTGGCCGTCATTAGAGCCGCGAGAAAACTGCGTTGATTGCCGATCAGAACGACCTGCTGCGCCTCGGGCAACAGCTTCGCCAATGTTTCCTCGAGAGGCTCGGGCGCCACATTGTGCCCGGAGTTGAGGATGATCAGATTCTTGATACGGCCGGTAATGCGCCAGTTTCCTTTTTCGTCGGCGTCGCCCTGATCGCCGGTGTGAAACCATCCGCCTTCCATGGCCTTCGCGGTTTCCTCGGGACGCTGCCAATAACCGGCAAAAATATTCGGCCCGCGCACCAGAATTTCGCCGCTTTCGGCGCGCGTCATTTCCACTCCGGGCATCGCGGGACCCACGCGCCCCGGTTCGGCGGCGCGCGGATCGTCCGCCGTGCAGATCGCGGTGGTTTCGGTGAGGCCGTAAGCCTGCAGCACGGGAATGCCAATCATCATGAAAAAAAGCTGCGTTTCCACGGCCAGCGGCGCGGAACCGCAAATCAATGCTTTCAGATTCGGGCCGATGCTTTTGCGAATCGCCGGGAACATCAGCGAATTCCCGAGCGCCAGCCAAAAAGAATCGCCGAACGCGCTCTGTTTGTTGTGGCGGCGGAGGTAGGCTTGCTGGGCGCGCGGAAAAATCGCGGTGGCGATGCCGCCGCGTTCTTTTACGGATTCCTGAATTCTCGCGCGCACGCGCTCGAGCAGCGTCGGAACGTTCAGGAAATATTCAGGCGAAGCCAGCTTCAATTCATCGGAAAGTTTGCTCAGGTCGGTGGAAAGGCTCAATACGCTATTGCGCGAGAGCACCGTCAAAAGCACGATCCACGAAGCCGCGAAGCAAAATGGCGTGTATTGAAAAACCTGCTCCGGCTCGGTGCGCGCGCCCAGCAGCAGATCCAGGCGGCCGTTTGTACAGCCCAGCATGAACGTGATATTGGCTGCGGTCAGCACCACGCCCTTCGGCTCGCCCGAAGTTCCGGACGTATAAATGATGGTCACCGGCTCGGCGTCATTTGCCGGGCGCGGGCGCGCGGGCGCGCCAGCGGATCCAGCGGCGGGAGCTGGTGCGGTGGCCGTTCCGTCCGGCACAAACACGCTTTCCAGCAGCGAAATGTGCGGCGCCTGCGGCCAAAGCTTTTTGATTTCGGCAGCGAGCGCGGCATCGTGGCAGAAAATGCGCGACGGCGTCGAATCTTTCATCATGCTGATCAGTTCGGCCACCGCCTGCCGCGCGTAGAGCGGCACGACGATCATCCCCTCGGCCATCAGCGCCAGGTCGAGGGCAATCCACCGGATGCTATTAGGCGCGAGCAGGACGCAGCGCTCGCCCGGTTTCATCCCGCGCGCGGATAAAAACACGCGAGCCTGCTGCGTCATGGCCAGCAATTCGCCGCCGGTCACCGCGAAAAACTTGTCGTCGCGAATTTCTTGGACGACTGGCGCGGCATTGGCGCGCTGCAGGCGCTCGACGATTTGCTCGAGGAACGTCATACCGCGAGCACTCCGTTTTGGGTTTCGAGCAATTTCACAAGTTTGGGGCTGAGCGCCGGAAGATAGTCTTCCCAGCTCAGAACGCCAGTGCGCACGGGAAATTGCGGATAGCGGCGCGCGACTTGCTCTTCGAAATATGTGCCCATGCGCGCCATCAGCTGCAGATTGCGCGCGACGGTTTGGCCCATCGCGTCGCGAATTTCCTCCGCCTGGGCATCAAGCGCATGGAGCGCCACGACGATCTTCCCCGCGAGGTCCGGTTCATCCACGCGCATCAGCAGATGCTCGTGGCCGCGCTCGCGCATCAAGTTGCGAATCCGCTCGTCCATGGTGACGCCCGCGGACGGCACGCCCGCCGGCATGGACGTGACGATCGCGTGATAGCGCGAAGAAAGCACGCGATCGGCCGCGCGCAGAATGCTCACCAGCTCGTACATATTGAATTTATCGGACGCGAAAATAGGTGCGCCACCCAGCTTTTCCGCCACGCGCTCGCAGGCATCGCGGTCCAGCATTTCCATCGCGATCAGCACGGAAAAGACTCTGCGCGACGAACGGTAATTCGCGACGCCTGCGGCCAGCTCCGAAAGATATTTCTCGTATGCGTCGTCCACCTGCGCGCCGGAGCGATGAAAATAAATCGTGCGGTAATAACTTTTTTTGTAAGCGCCGGCCACCGAGTGCGCCACCCATTTCGCGAGCGACGCTTTCACCGGCCACCAGAAAGGATTGATGGGGCAAACGGCGAGAACGGGCGTAACTCCATCCCAACCCGCATCGCGCAATGCTTTGCGGCCATATTCCGGGCCGAGTGGCTCGAAGGTCCACGCCGTATCGGTTCCCAATTCCGTGGGGACTCCAAGTTTGCCGAGAACCGCTTGCGATTCCACATTGCGCGTGATCACCAGCGAATCGCGGCAATAGCGGCTGCACATTTTCTGCAGCACCGAGTCCATTTGCCCCGCTTCGGCGCCGTAGGCCACGCTCAATTTATTTTGCGCGGAAGCAATTCCCAGCGCGCCGATCATCATGGTGGTGAGCGCGTTGGCGAATTTGCTTTTGAACATCGAGCCCTCGCACGCGACTACGCCGTCGTTGCGGCGCACTTCGGAATGCAGGAACGGCGGAAAGACGTCGGGGAGGTGTACTTGCCGTGCGTCGCCAAAATATCCGCGCGTGAGATTGAAATCCTGCGACATCACGCTGAGCGCGAGATTTTCCGCGCCGAGGATTCGCCGCACCTGGCGCATCATTTCTTCCACGCGGACGTCGGAACCGGTGTTGCGCGTGCCGTTGTATCCGGCGAAAAGCAGCTTGAGCGGCGTACCGGGTTTCCAGGCCTCGCCCGCGCCGAGCATCCATTCGAACTTGTTCAGTTCGATCAGGCCGCTGACCCAGGATTCGAGCAGCAGGTCGGTCATGGCCGCGGATCCTCGGCCGCGCCGCCGCTCGCGTTTGCGCCGCCGCTCGCCGCAGCCGCGGCATTTACTGACGTGCCGGAAGGCCACTCGCGATATTTGTAAACGAAATGATTTTCGCGGCTGAAGCGCAGCAGCGGCAGGCTGTACTGCGAGAAAGGCGCGGGATGCCGGCCAAGCTCTTCCACCGCGCGCGTGTTGTCGAACACCGTGTTCCACACGAGATACGGCAGAAAGACTTTCAGCAGCGTCGCCAGCCCGCCGATTTTCCCGGCGCGCCCGGCAAGCGCGTCCACCATCTTCGAAGTGGATTTTTCGAATCTGGGCACAAACATCGGTCCGCGCTTGCCCTGCGCTTTCGCGAGCGAATCGGTCAATTCGACGAAAGTTTCCGACTCGCGGCCCGAAGACAAATGATAAATGTCATGCTGCGGCCTATCTTTTTGATGGAGCGTCGTCACCGCGTCGGCCACAAAATCCACCGGCACGATGTCTATACGATCTTCAGGACGGAACGGCAGCACCGGAAGTCCAGCCAAGAATACAAAAGCGCGCACCATGTCGAATTGGTTCGTCTCGGGGCGGCGACTATCGCCCAGAACAATGCTCGGGCGGAAAATCGTGCGCGGGACGTCCGGCAGAAGCTGGCGCACCATGTGCTCGCAGAATTTTTTGGTGCGCGCGTAAGGATCGTAGTCCGAGCGATTCCAATCAATCGCGGCATCTTCCTGTACGACTTCGTTCGAGCGCTGCCCGGCGACAGCCACCGTGCTCACATGGCTGAAGCGTCGCAGGCCGTGCTGGTCGCGCGCGCGCATTGCCAGTTGAATGACTTCCAGCGTGCCGCGCAGATTTACGTTCAGGCAGCTTTTTTCGGATTTGCGATTCAGCGACGCGGCGCAATGAATGATCGAATCGGTCGAGCGCACGAGCCGTGCGTAATCGTCATCCGCCAGCCCAAACTGCGCGTCGGTGAGGTCTCCTCGAAAAATGTGAATTCGCGAATTCAGAAATTCTTCAAAGCGCGGAAAATCCAGATGCAACTGCAGCGAACGCCACAGACGCTCGTGCGCTTCCTGCTCATCGCGCGCGCGCACCAGCAGGTTCAGCGGATCGGCGTGACCCGTTAGCAAATTCGACGCGATATGGGCACCGATATATCCGGTGGACCCGGTCAGGAGGATGGCCACAGTGATTGAATGTCAGGACGCCGCCGCCGGAGTCGCGCCCTTCGCTTCCGCGGCGCTCGCGTCCGCGCGCGTTTCCAGCGGCACGGAACGCCGGGGACGAGTCTCCAGTTGACGCCCTTCGATGAGAGGATAACACCACTTGCGCAGCGCCGGAATGTGCACGTTGATCCAATAATCCCACCAGTCGAGCGCGCGCGCGTCGTAACCGAAATCGGCGCGTTCGGCCGCCGGCAGCGCGGCGCTGAGTCTTTCCACGTTGGCCGCTTCGAAGACGTGGTCGTTGTGCAGAATGAACGGCTCGAAAAGCGAAATCAACTTGATCACTTTTTCCAGTTCGCGCTGCTGGCGCGCGAGAGGCGGCTTCGAAGCGAACGGCTCCATCGTACGGTTGATGGCTTCGACGATCGTTTTTTGTGCCGGCGCAGAAAATGCTTTGTAGCGCGTCTTGGAAACGGGGATGGCGTCGAATTTCAAGCGCAGGCGCTGCTGTATGTCCGGTTGCGCGCGATAAAATTTGCGGTGGCCCAGGCCGGTGAGTTCGATCGAGCGGCGCATATTGCAGGCGTTGGCGACCGAAGTGGCCAGTTGATACACACTTTCGTGGCGGCGCGCAACCAGCGCGGCGGAAATTAGCGTCATGCCGCGGCACACCAGGTCCACGGGGATTAAATCGAGGCACTTGGTTTCGTTGGTGGGAAGCTGGCGGAAGAACGTTCCCAGCAAGTACGAAAGGGAAGCGGAGGTGTTGATGCCCTCGTTCCAGCCGAGGAACGGCTTCTCCAGTGACGATTCCACGATCGCGGGTCGCACGACTGCGATTGCGGCACTGGGATTCGCATCGAGGAAACTGTGGATCAGCGATTCGGAGAGGCTCTTCGTGAACGTGTAGGTGTTGGGCCAGCCGAGTTCGATGGCGCGGCGCGAGGCGGCGTCGGTGAGCGTTTGTCGCAGCCAGCGCACACGATTCTTGCGGATTTGATTTTCCAGCGCGGCGCCTTGTAGATCCTTCGCGGCGTGTTCCTTTTTCCGCGCGGCGCGGCTCAGCTCTTCGGTCATTTCCGCGGATTCCGCGCG
This sequence comes from uncultured Acidobacteriota bacterium, assembly GCA_963740695.1. Lineage (GTDB taxonomy): Bacteria > Acidobacteriota > Terriglobia > Acidiferrales > UBA7541 > Palsa-295. The sequence goes on along the minus strand of CAVUFU010000004.1, from coordinate 1,779,347 downwards.
CGCTTCCGTCTCACGCACAATATTTTCGAGCGACTGCCACTCCTGCACCGCGTCGTAATCCTTGATTCCGTGTGGCGTGTAGTTTGCAGGCAACTCTTCGAGCACGCGGCCATCGCGCTGGCCGACGACGTAACACGTGGAAAGATGCAGCAACGAAGCGTGTTCGCACTCACGCAGGAAATCGAGGACGTACGCAGTCGCGCGAACGTTTGTCGCCAGGGCGTCGCGCAAGTCGGGATTGAAATCCGTCAGCCCGGAGCTGTTGACGATCACGTCGAGCGAACGTGCCAGACGCTTTTTAATTTCCACGGAAAGGCCGAGGCCTGGCTGGCTGACGTCGCCATCCACCACTTCGACGCGCTCGCGCAAAAATTCCGCAAAACGCGCGCCGTGGCGTTCCGCCAATTGCTCGAATACGGGAGATTCTTCGATCACGCGCTGTAGCCGCTCCAGCGAAGTCGCCGCGCGGTTGTGCCGCACCAACAGGAAGATGCGCCCGATGTCCGGAAGATCGGTCAGCAGGTTTGCCAGCCACACTTTGCCGATGAAGCCTGTGGCGCCAATCAGCAGAATATTTTTGCCGCGCAAAGTTTCGCGCACCGAAAGCGGCGCGCGTCCATTGCGCGATTCGAAATGCACCACCGGAACGTAAGAGTTCGGCTTGGGCCGCCCGGCGGGCTGAATCGCGTCGTCCAGCACTTCCGGATTTTTCTCGAAGCCGAGAACTTTGATCAATTTTTCGCGCGAAAGGCGGCCATCCGGCTGGCCTCCGGTAAATCGCGCAAACGCGCCGCGCGGACGAATCACCGGATCGAGCAGGCGGCCCGTCGCGATGCCCTCGCGAAAATCCAGTCGGTTGGAAATGAAGCGCGCGACGCCCAGATGCTTCGCCAGCGGGCGCATGATGTGGTCCAGGCCCTGGCTCACCAGAATAATTTCGCCGCCCGCCGCCACCGCCTCATTCAGCTTGGCGATGCCCTGCTCTTTCAATCGTGGCTTCAGAAAATATTCGAAGAATTCCTCGCCGAGCAGGTCCAGGCGGTCGCGGCTCACCCCGCGCAGCACGGTGTGCAGCAGCCGCGTGGCGAACACGCGATCGGTGACGTAGAGAAACGGCCGCGCGATCGCGAGAGTGGCCATGGCTCCGCGACGAGTCCAGCGCTGCAGGAAGCTTTGCGAATTCCACGCGAAGAAGCCCACCGGGCGCACCGCCGTAAGATTCAGCAGGCTGCCTTCCACGCGCCAAAAGACGGGTTCGCGCGCTGGCGTGGAAGCGTCTCGTTCGCGCCCCGCAATTTTCGAAATTTGGACGTTTGAATTCGACTGCGACATCGTCAGGTGATTTGCTGCGTGTGCGTACCGAAAGACAGAAATTATCACGCTAATACGTCGCAATCAAGCTGCCTGTCGAAAGCAGACCGGTAGGAATGGCTATTTTTCAGGCTTGACGTAGTTGAACTGAAAGCTATCGCCTGCGGGGCCGGCAACGCCGCGCGTATTGTAATCGAGCATGTATTTCAGGTGCGCCGGGTCTTCGGGATAGGCGACGCCATTCGGATACGGGTACGGCACCGAGGTGTGAAAGGGCAGCGGCGCGACGGTATCGCCGTGCGCGGCGTAGAAATCCATGTCCTTGGCAAAGCCGTCGGCGTAGAAGAAATAATCTCGCGTCCAGCCGTCGGGAATGTCCGGCAGGTGCGTCGAATCGAAATCCACGGCGACTTCATCGCCGGAGCCGAAGATCACGTATTTGTCGTCAATCTTGCGCACCAGATCGGTGACGTCGCCGTAGCGCGTGTAATTTCCAATTTGCCGCGAATACGGCCCAGTGGCGCTCACGTCCTCGTACACATAGCTCAAATCATTTTTGGGATTGCCTTCGACGACGCGCGGATAGCCGCGGAAATGCAGGTCCGCGCCCGCGAGCGGAACTTCGGTCAGCTTATAGGGAACGTCCTCGGGCGAATTGTCTACGCGGATGCGGTCCCAATAAATTCGCAGGTTCGTGACGATGCGGATGGAGCGCGTCCCCGGCGGCAATTTTCCCGTGAGGTCCGCGACCATGGTGCGCGAAAGCCCGGCGGGGAAGCCCATATCGTCCACCACGCGCGCCCACTTGCCGGAATCGTCGAGCGCTTCGATATACGGCGGCACCGGAGTGATTCCCGCTTGCCATGCCGCGTACATCGAACTCGCGCTGAAATAATCGGTGAAGCCATCGAGCAGCAGGCGCAGCGGCTTCGCAGCATCCCAGTCGCCGAGGTCCAGCTCGATCCAGTGCATCGCCGCAAAGCCGGCGTAAGGCGCGAGCGGGAAATCGGTCACGTATTTGTGATCGGCTTCGCGCAATAGCGGCAGCAAATCGTGGCTGTGCTCGTCCCACACGCCCACGGGCAAATGCGCTTCGCGGCTGGCGATCACCTTGAACTTCGGAAATGGCAGCTCGCTCGCGAACCGTTCGTTGGGATACACCTCCACATCCACCGGATGATCCACTGCAATCAATCTGGTTTGGTCGAGATAATCGAGCTCCTCCATCGGCTCCAGCATGCGGAAATGAATTTTGCCTTTCTGCGGCTGCACCAGCGAGCCGGTCACTTTCAGGTATTCGTCGGGGTCGGGAATATTGCGCTGATTGGGGCCGGTCCAGTGCCCGACGATCCCCGGGCCGATCATGTCCGCGAGGAATTCGAACTTATCGCCGTTCCAGACAAAAACGATCGGACAAGAACTGCCGCGGCGGTCAATTTCCGTGATGGTTTCGTCCTTGTACGCGGGAATTTGCATTTCGTCTTGCAGCACCCCGGTGGGCCACAGCAGGCGAATCACGTCCGCGCCGCGCTCGGCGCCCAGGCCGGCGACAATCGAAGTTGGTCCCTGGCCGAGGTAGCCGGAAGCGCCGGCGACTTCCCATTTTTGCCGCAGCGCCCCGGCGTACAAATCCACTTTCGTGCCGATGCCGGATTTATTGTCGTTCTCGCCTTTGAATCCGATGCGGATCCAGTTGAAACGATTGCCGCCTTCATTTTTCAGCAGCACCGGCGGCGCATTGTTCTGCGTGATCAGCAAATCCGGCGCGCCATCGCCATTGAAATCGAAAGCGATCACCCCGCGCGGATTGTGCAGCGCGATTTTGTCGAGTCCGGTGGCGGCGGTGACGTCGCGAAAGCCGGCCGCGCCCTCATTGCGCAGCAGCACGATGTGCCCTTCGCCGTTAAACGTCTCGCCCACGGCCACGAGGTCCATCCAGCCATCGTTGTCGTAATCAACCGCCGCGACGCCCCACGCGCGCATCCATTCCAGGTCCGGCAGCGCCACGCGCTCGAACGATTTGCCCTCGACGTTGCGCCACAGGCTGAGCCCCGGCGCGCCCCAGTGCGTGAAGGCGAGATCCATCCAGCCGTCTTTATCGAAATCGAGCGCAACGACGCCCGCGGTGGGCGCGGGCATGTCGCTCGACCACGGCGTCACGGCGTGAAACGCGCCTTCGCGCGGATTCAAATACACCACCGGCGATTTCTGCCAGCCGGTCACGACAAAATCAATCGCGCGATCGTTGTTGATGTCGCTGCCGATCGCGCCGACGGAGGGGCCAGCGCCCGCAAGCGCCGTCTGGCTGGTCCACTCAGTGAAAGTTCCGTTGCCATTGTTGCGCCAGAGTATGTTGCCGGGCGGCGTGGCGTCGTTTGGGAATGCGAAAGCCTGCGCGGGATTTTCGAGCGGGAAAGCGTTGAAGCGCGTGACGTAAAGGTCGAGATCGCCATCGTGATCGTAATCGATAAATGTGACGCCCAGCGCCAGCACGTCCGATTGCGGATCGGTCTTCAGGCCGGCCGCTTCGGTTACGTCTTTGAACGTTCCGTTTCCCTCGTTGTGAAAAAGCAGCACGCCACCGTTGATGGTGACGGCGAGATCGGGTTTGCCGTCGTTGTCATAATCTCCGACGGCGCAGCCCATCGTGGGACCGTGAATTTCAAGTCTGGCCTCGCGCGTGACATTCACAAATTTGCCGTAGCCGAGGTTCTTGTACAGCCCGGCGTTCCCCCGGCCGTCGGCGTCCACCAGAAAAATGTCCGGCTTGCCGTCGCCGTTGTAATCAATGATGCATGCGCCGCTGCCAAGGAAGCGCTCCAGCGCGTTGGCTGGACTATCCTCGGTGAATTTTGTCGCGCTTATCGTTTTTGTGGAGCGTCGAGTCCCCGCGGGCGCAGCGTCGAGTTTCGCAGCCAGCGGAGGGACCGCGATGCGCGGCGCGAACGCGGGCAAATTCGCGGCCGCCGTCACGTTGACGAAATGCACCGGCACCAGCGGCGGAACCGGCTCAGGCGCCGGCTGCATGATTTCCGCGAGCGAATATTTCCCTTGTTCGCCATAAATAAAACTGACGGGCTTGCCGAGCTTCAGCGACGTCATATGTTGGAAGCGATCGAAGTGTTCCTTGGCCTGCGCGGTTTTGCTGGTGCGCTGCAACGCTTGCGCCAGGCCGAACTCGGCGGAAACCTGAAAGGGATTCAGTTCCAGCGCGCGCTGGAATGCGGGGATTGCTTTGTCGTACTGCTGCTGCTGGGAATAAACGAGGCCGATGAAATACTGGGTGTCCGCGTCGTAGGAATCGAGCGTCGCGACCTTCACAAAATCCGCGATGGCCGCGTCCGCGTTACCCGTGGCTTTTTCGAGCAAGCCCAGGTTGAACCAGGCGCGCGGGTCGCGCGAATTGCGTTGCGCCGCCTTTTCCAGAATCTGGCGCGCTTCGTCGAAGCGCTGCATATTCAGCAGCGCGATCCCGGTGTTCAGGCAGCCAACGTCGCTCTGCGGGTCCAGGATGCAGGCGCGCTGAAATTTTCCGAGCGCCTGTTCGAACTGCTGGCGGTTCATCAGCGCCACGCCGAAATTATTTTCGCGGATGATTTCGGCGCGCGGGTCCGCCTTTTCTGAATCAGCTGCTTCGGAGGCTCTTTTCGCGGCGGCCGAGTGCGCGTGGGTACGCTGTCGCGCTGGCGCAGGAGCCTGTGCTTGCTCATCCTGCTGGTGCGGATGCGGCGGCCGGCCGGCTCCCGCAAGTGCGCAAGCAAAGATGCCGGCGAAGAGCGCAGCGCGCGCGACGCGGTTCATTCGAGACTCAGTCCTGACATGCGGGGTATTCTACCGTTTCGCGAGCGGCTTGGCAGCAATGCTGCCTTCTTTTTCTTTCACGGTGATGATCTGATCGGCGGCGACGTTCTTCAGATTATCCACTTGGCCGCTGGGCCAGTGAATTTCGATCGCGTCGGCCTGGGTATGCGCGCCGAGACCGAACGTCAGAATCAATTCGCTGGAGGATAGATAGCTCGATCCGCTGCGCAGCATCTTCGACTGAGTATCGCTGCCGGCCGTCAAGCGCACGGTTGCGCCAATGCCGTCGCGATTCGATTTCGTGCCGACCAATTTAATACGCAGGCTGTGGTTCGTCGCGCCAGTATTGCGGAAGAGTACCGCGGGGCCGTTGTTGGTTCCGACCAGCAGATCCAGCGCGCCGTCATTATTGATGTCGCCGTAAGCGGCGCCGCGCGCTACACGCGGCATCGCAAAGGCCGTTCCCGACGACTGCGTCACCTCGCTGAATTTCCCGTTGCCCAGATTGCGGAAGAGGTGTGGCGGCTCCGCAAAGCGCACGCGCGGCTGGACGCGTTCGATGGCGTCTTCGATATGCCCATTTGCGACGTACAGATCGAGCCAGCCATCCAGATCGTAATCAAAGAAAAAGCAGCCGAAGCCAAGGGTGAGCAGGGAATCGTGGCCCACTTCCGATTGCGGAGCTTCGTCGACGAAAAGGCCGTTGTGCTCGTTGTGATACAGCGAAATCATCTGATTCGAGAAATTCGAGATCACCACGCTGGGATATCCGGAGCGGTCGTAATCGGCGGCGTCCACGCCCATGCCCGCGCGCGCGATGCCGTCTTCGCTATAGCCGATTCCCGCGGAAACTCCCTTCTCGGAGAACGTTCCGTTGCCATTATTCATGTAGAGCTTGTTCGGCTGCGTGTCGTTGCTGATCAGAATGTCCGGCCAGCCGTCTTGATTCGCGTCGAGAATCGCGACGCCCAGGCTTTTCGAGGTGGGATCGTACAGCCCGGCTTTTTTCGTGACGTCTTCAAAGGTGCCGTCGCCGCGATTGTGCCACAAACGCACGGACGTGCCTTTATACGCTTCAGGCGTGCAATACGATTTAGTTTTCCCGTCGAGCGCGCAGTAGAGATCCGTTTCCGGCGACCATTGCACGTAATTCGCAACCACCAGGTCGAGTTTGCCGTCGCGGTCGAAATCCACCCACGCGGCGCTGGTGCTGAATTCGTGCGGACCTTCCAGGCCGGCGCGCTTGGTGACGTCGGTAAACGTCCCGTTGCCGTTGTTGTGGAATAAATGGTTCTGGCCCAGCGTGGTAATGAAAATATCGTCGTAGCCGTCGTTGTCGTAATCGCCGACGGCGACGCCCAGGCCGTACATTTCCACGTCCAGCCCGGCTTTTTTCGTCACGTCGGTGAACGTACCGTCATGATTGTTGTGATACAGCGCTATGGTGGAATGTTTGCGCGCGTGCCCCGGCCAATCCATTCCGTTGACGAGCAAAATGTCCTGCCAGCCGTCATTATCGTAGTCAATGAATGCAACGCCCGGTCCCATCGTCTCCGGCAGCCATTTCTTGCCGAACGCGCCAGTGTTATGCACGAAATGAATTCCCGCGGCGCGCGTGATGTCCTCGAAATGCACTCCAGAGCCCGCGGCAGTCTTCTGCAAAGGCGCATTGGACGATGTTCTCGCTGCGCCGATGGAGCAAAGCGCAGCCGTCGCCGTGGCCACGCACACGGCGAACATCCAGGTACGATGAGAGCGAAAGTTCATCAATCGGATTCCTTGGCGCGGTGCGGCAGCACCGCATATTTCGAAGCAACTCCCTTGGCGGGCGCGCGGTGCTGGGCCGTCAAGAAAGCCTCCGAAACGTGCTCGTGGATAGGCTGCCGTTCGTTGTTGTCATCCGGATGCGTGCGCACGTATGGCCCGACGAGCGCTTGCGACGCTTCGTCCGCTTTGAAACGCAGGTAGCGCTTCTGAAATTCCGCGGCGGTTTCCGGCTTGCCCAAGCCGGTGTAGGTCAGCATCAAATTGTAGTTCGCTTCGAGATCTTCGGGATCAATCGCGATGGTCGCATTGAATTGCTGCAAGGCATCGTCGTAGCGTCGCTGCAGAAAATAAATCCGGCCCAGATCGTCGTGCACCACGCGGTCGCGCGGATATTGCGCCAGCACCGTGCGCAAATGCTGCGCGGCCTCATCGTAATGCCCCTGCTGCCGCAGCACTTTCGCATAGAAGAAATTCGCGCGAGCGAGGTCCGGCTTGAGCGCCAGCGCCCTATCCAGAACTTGCTGCGCTGCCGGCAGATTTCCCTCCTGCAAGCGCACGCGCCCGACGTTGGTCCAGCCGTCGAAATTCGCCGGAGCCATCTGCGTGATTTTCTCGAACGCGCCCGCCGCGCCGGAAAGGTCGCCTTGCAGGAAAAGCCCGATGCCGTAATCGTTCCAACGCGTCCAGTCATCCGGGTTTAGCACTACTTTCGGAGCGGGTTGCGGCACGTTGGCCGCGAGCACGTTCAAATCCGCGGTATCTTCCGCCATAACGACGATCGGCAGATCCGGAACGCCCTGGCCCCCGCCGGGCATTTTCGCGGGATCGCCGGTGAAGGAGTAATGCTGATCGTCGTAGTTCGGCGCGACGGCGCCTTCCGGCTGATGCGGGTCGCGCACGCCCGTAAACGCAAACTGCGTGTTGTACCACATGAATTTCCGATAGTTCACTTTCGCTTGCAGATGGATTTTGTCTCCGGCATTCGGCGGAATCCGCAGGCGGTAGTGAATCGTATCGCCCGCGCCGGGCGGAATCAGCCGCACGTACACCACCGAGCGCGTGGCCCAGGCGTTGCGCTTGTTGATGACGTTGCCGTGCCCGTCAATCTGCAACGAGCGGTAAAAATGCGCGCCGGGATCCACCGGGCCTTTCCCGCCATCTTCCACGCCGCCACTTTGAAATAGGATCTTGCCCTTGTTGTCCGTCGCGGTGAGTTCCACCCAGCAATCGAATGCGTCCACCGTGCCGCCAGGAAAAAAGTGTCCGACTTTGCGCGTGCGCACGACCACGTCCACGCGGTAGGTTCCGTCGCGCTTCACAGCCGCGTCCGCGCGATTCAGCGGCGCCGTGAGCAGTGCCACCGGAGTCGCCGCGTCGGGCGAAGTATTCACGGGAATCGAAGCCTCGGACTCTTCGCCCACAGCAAAAGTAGTCTGCAATCCCGGCAGGGAGGGCGCTGCCACTGCAGTACCCTCGCCCGCCGCCGCGCCTTCTTCGTTGCCGGTTTCCTTTGTCTTCGTTTCCGGCGAAATCGCGAAGATATCCACGCTGACGTCGCCCTTGGTGAGGAAGTCCTCCACGGTTTTCAGCTGCGCCTCGTCGTGATTCGCGGTCGGCAGCGCCGTATTCGCCGCGGGGAAGCGATGCGAATGAATGAATCCATCAACGTTTCCGGCGTCGCTGGACTTCGTCATGGGCATGTGGCAATCCGCGCACATCTGCCCCTTCGCCGGATAATAAAACGAGCGCGCGCCCTGAAACGAAACGCCGCTGGCCTGCCAGTTATCATAATCATCGAAGCCGCGCACCCAGCGGTAGTGGTTCACCGGTACATCCAGATGAACTTTGTGGCAAGTGGAACAGAACTCCGCCGTCTGCGTGCGCATGAAGGGCTTCAGGAACACCCGCCGGTGCGGCTCCGGATTCAAATTGGTAAGAAAATCGTGCAGGCCCAGCACGAACGGATTTTTGCTCGCGGCCATTTTGTGCAGCGCGGGATATTCCAGGAAAAAATCCGCCTGCCCCATGCTGCTTTTCACTTGCGAGATCGAATGGCACATCATGCAGCCCAGGCCCGCCTGTCCTGCCGGCGTATCTTCCACTTCGCGCACCGGGCGATTGAACATTCCGCTGTAAAGCAGCGCGGGGTCGTGGCATCCGGCGCACCATTTCGAGGATTTAATGCCGATGGTGTCCTGCATGTACTCGATGCTCTTGCGGTACCAAGCATTATTGAACGAAGAAAAATGATGCGCGGAGCTTTGCCACTCCTTATAGATGTCCTGGTGGCAACGTTGGCAGGATTGCGATTCCGTGAAGTAACTCGCGGGGATGTGCTGGCGTTCGGCGGTTTGCGCGGAGCTGGGGAAGAATGGGCCCTCGGGCCCGTCGCCTTCGGCGTCCATCGTCGCCGGAGCAATCGTGGGATTGTGAATCCGGTGCGATTCCTGCCAGGGCACCGTGCGCAGCCACCACGCGCCCGCCGTGATCAGCCCCGCCACCACCAGGCACAGCGCGCTGCGAATGATGCCGGAAGGGAATGGGCCGGCGAGGAAGCCCCGTCTGCACGCCCAGCCGGAAACCAGCAGCGCGCAACCGGCCACGCACGCGCCGATGTGCACGTAGAGCAGCGGCCAATCCACGCGCCGCGTGCCGGTGTAAATCAGGATCGCGCCCAGAATGCCGCCCACCGCCAGCAACACCCAACCGATCCGCGACGCGATGGGCCCTTGGCGCAGCATCGGCCGCAACGTGAAAATCAGCAGGACAAGAAACGCGATGCCCGCAAGCAAATGCAGAATGATCGCGCCGAAATACGGCACGTTCGCGGACGGCCACGCAAAGACGTACGCAGCAGTGAGCACCAAGGCGAACAAAAGGATGTCTGTAACGCGCTTCATGCGCGGTCCACGCCGAAAACGGTCATCAGGACAATCGAGGCTCGCAAATGGCTGGCTCCGTTGAATTTGGAAGCGTGATGATTTGGAAAGCCGGAATTCTGTCGCCGGGTCGGGGAAGAGTCAATAATACTTTTGCATTAGGCGCTTGAACCTCCGAATCACGCTTTCTCGCGCGCCACGAACCGGTTTAAGTAGCGGCCGGTGCGTCCTGCGATTTTCGTGACGCACCGGGCATCGTGGGCTTCAATCGAGATGCTGCCCTACGCTGCCGCAAACACGACGACACGTGCGCCATGCTAGACTCGACCGCTCGCGAACCACGGAGGCGCGTAACTTGCAATCGGACGACGTCGTTTACAGCCCACTCGTCGAGATGGCCGCGAATGTTCGCCTGCGCAAAATCTCACCAGTGGAATTGGTGGAAGCGCACCTCCAGCGGATCGCGCGCCTGAATCCAAAGCTGAACGCCTACATATACGTGGACGCGGAAGGCGCGCGCCGCCAGGCTCATGCCGCGCAGGCTGCGCTGGATTCGCGCGGGGCCGGCGCGGATTCGCTCGGCCCGCTGCACGGCGTTCCGCTTTCGCTGAAAAGTTCGATAGACGTCGCCGGCTGGCCCTGCGAATGCGGCAGCGCTCTGCGCAAAGGCTACATTCCGGAAGAAGACGCGACGCTCGTCGCGCGCCTGCGCGCCGCGGGAGCAATCCTGCTCGGCAACACCAACGTGCCCGAATTTTTGATGGCCTATGAGACCGACAACATTCTTTACGGCCGCACCAATAATCCGTGGGATCTCACGCGCACTCCCGGCGGCTCGAGCGGCGGCGAAGCGGCCGCAATTGCGGCGGGCCTTTCGGCTGGCGGCGTCGGCAGTGACGGCGGCGGCTCCATCCGAATTCCCGCGCATTATGTGGGGATTTGCGGACTCAAGCCCACGCCGGGCCGCGTCCCTGGCACGTCGCACTATCCCGCGTCGGCGGGTCCGTTCGCGGAATTGGGAGTTGTGGGCCCGATGGCGCGAACGATTCCCGATGTCACGCAGCTCTTTGAAGTGATGGCCGGCTACGATATCGGCGACCCCGCTTCGGCGCCGGTTCCGCTGCGGCGCTGGAGCGACGAAGAAATTCGCAATCTGCCCATCGCCTATTTCGAGGACGATGGCGCGACGCCCGTCACTCCGGAAACCGCCGCGGCGGTGCGCCAGGCCGCGGACGCGTTGCGCGAGCAAGGATTTCTGGTGGAAGCGTGGCGGCCGCAGAATCTCGACCGCGTTTGGCAGCTCTGGTGGAATTTGTTCGGCCCCGGCGTGCAAATGGCGATGAACACGACGATTGAAGGTCGCGAAGCCGAACTGAGCCCGATGCTGCGCTCCTGGCGGGAAAATATCGCCAAGCGGCCGGCGCTCGATGGACGCGATTGGTTGAACACCATGATTGGCCGCGACGCGTTGCGCGAAAAGATGCTGCGCCAGATGGAAAAGTTTCCGATTCTGCTTTGTCCCGTGTGCGCGATCCCCGCGTTTCATCACGGCGAGCGGGCTTTTACCGTGCAGGGCCAAAAAGTGAATTACCTGAAAGCGATGAGCTATTCGCAGTGGTTCAATTTGCTTGGCTTTCCGGGAGCCGTGGTTCCGGTGGGCCGTTCGCCGGAGGGATTGCCGATTGGAGTGCAGATCGTGGGCCGCGCATGGGAGGACGAAGCCGTCTTAGCGGTAGCCGCGAAAGTCGAAGCCGCAACCGGCGGTTTCCGCCGGCCGCCGATCTAGGAGTCTGGTTTTGCATTTGTGGCGGCGCACTTCAGTGCGCCATTTGTGTTGCGGCGAATCAATCTGGCGTATCGCGCCTGTTGTTTTTGTGCAACAACCGCAGTTGGTGTCATCCCGAGCGCAGCGAGGGATCTGCTTTTCGCGCCAGCCTGGCGAAAAAGCAGATTCCTCGGGCCAAATCCGCCCTCGGAATGACATTTCGCCATGAATGTTTCCTGTGAGCTGTATACTCGCGCACGAACTGCGTTCGCGATTGCCTCGGGGTGTTCGCGTCTAAGCCGCCGTGTTCGCCCGCGCGATCAGTAAAATCGCCAGCACGTAAAAAATAAACATCAGCGCCAGAAACGCCCGCGCGCGCTTGTTCGCGCCGTCAAATTCCTTCCACGCGAAAATGCCCCAGAGCGCTGCAACCATCGGCGCGGACTGCCCGATAGAATACGAAATTGCGACGCCGGTGTAATTCGCGGCCACCAGATTGAAAACCGTCCCGGTAGCCCAGATCGCGCCGCCGATCAATCCGAGCGCATGGCCGCTCGTCGGCCCGCGAAAGAACCCACTGAACGCGACAGGCTCACCAACCAGCGGCTTCTTCATGAAATAAATATTCCACAGAAAACAGGAAAGCAGAGCGCCGCCGGTAAGGAATACAGCGATGCTGTACGGTCCAAGCGTATGCCCATGCGTAAGCGCTCGCGTGGAAAAGGGCGCCCAAAGCCCCATCAGCACGCCCGAAACGACGCAAGTGATAATGCTTTTGCGCGATGCAGATTTTCCGGCATTAATCTCGCCGTAAGCCTTGCCATCTAAAATCACCGCGACCACCGCGCAGGCCACTCCCGCCGCGAGCATCGGCAAGTACCCGCGCTGCTGCTGCACGTAACTGAGCACCGTGCCCACCACCAGCGCGATGCCAATCCCGATGGGAAACGCGATCGCGAGGCCTGCCATATCAATCGCCGCCACCAGCAGCAGGTTCGCCAGGTTGAAAATCACGCCCGCCAGCAGCGCCCAGCCGATGTTGGAAAGGTCCGCCGCGCGCACATTGTTCAGAAAGCTCGAGGCGTCGTTCGCCGTCGAGCCCATGGTGAACGCGAACAGCAACGACGTCAGAAAAATTCCCACCGCGTAGTCCCAGTAGAAAAGTTCAAAGCGGTAATTCTTCACGCCTTTGTAAGTGTTGGCCCACGATCCCCAGCAGATCGCGGAAATCACCATCATCAAGAGCGCCGTCCCGGAATTCAGCGGTGTGAACATGAGCTCCTTTCAGTTTGCATGACCGGCGCGAGCGCCGACACTGCCCGTAGCGCAATGTGAAACGCGCGTCCTGCGTTACCCGCGACTGACTGTCACTTTGTAAAAGCTAAAATGTGGCGGCGCCTTTCGGCGCTTGCGCCTTGATCAACGCCAGCACTTCATCGCGCTTGGCCATCGCGCGCGCTCCCACTTTCGTGCAACACAAAGCCGCACAAGCATTGGCAAACAGTCCCACGCGCTCGAAGTCCCACCCTTGCAGCAAGCCGTAGGAAAGCCCGCCCATAAACGCATCGCCGGCGCCGGTAGTATCCACCACTTCCACTTTGAACGCCGGCACGCGCGCCAATTTGCCCGGGCCCGCAATGATGCAGCCGTCCGCGCCGAGCGTCAGCGCCACAATCCTCGGTCCCATCCCCAGCAATTGCCGCGCAATCTTTTCGTAATCGCCTTCGCCGGTCAGTTCGCGCGCCGCCGCTTTGCAGGGCTTCAGCACGTCCGCCAGGCGCAACGCGCTGCACAATTCTTCCTGCGTGCCCAAATTCGCCGCTGCGAAAAAGCCGGGCGCCACGTCCAGATCGAAAATCACGCGCACGTTGGCGTCGTGCGCCACCTGCATCGCTTGCTTCACGGGAGCGATGGGGAGCTGCGAAGCTTCCGTGTGGAAATGTTTCGCGGCCTGGATGTGCGGCGCAAAACGCGACAGTACCTGGTGCACGGAAATTTTCCCCGTCACGTTGGGGAACATGTAGATGCAGCGCTCGCCGCTCGCGTCCACCGGAATCCAGGTAAGCGAAGAAAGCTCGCCCTTCACAACCTCGATCCCCGAAAGATCCATGCCATCTTCGGTGAAAGCCTTCTGGATGATGCGGCCGTTTTCGTCGTCGCCGATCAATCCTAGCCAGCCGGTGCTCGCGCCCAGCCGCGCCACTTGCGTCAGGTTGTTGGCCGTGACGCCTCCGGCATGGATTTCCATGCGCGTGGCGTTGATTTTTTCTTCCGGTCCCAGCAGCCGCGGCACGATCGCAAAATAATCCACCGTGCAGCTGCCGATTCCCACCACTTCTGCTTTCGCGTTCATTTGCAAGGTGGCCTCAATTCTTTTTATTTGCCCGCCGTCGTAGACGATGCCGGCAGCGTGCCAGCTGGCGTTGCCGCCGCATGCGCGTTCGCCGGCGTCAGCGCCATCAAATCAATAAACATTTTGTAGAACTTTTCCTTGTTCAACTCTTCGGGAATATTCACGAGCTGCTCGCCCAAACCCGGCTGTGCTCCGGCGGTCCAGACCAGCACGTTTCCGTAGCCTGCCGTATGCGAGATGTCTATGTCCATATAATACTGAGTCTGCTGCGTGATGACGCTGGGGTCGAGCCATCCCGCCACCGCCAGTTCGTCCCACATATATTCTTCATCGGCATATTTCGCCAGATATTGCGACGCCGGGCTCTGCGATTTCGCGATTTCGGCGATCAGTTCCTTGGTCATCCGCGCTTTCACCGAAATGTCCACCGTGGTAATCGTGACTTTGTGCCACGGCGACGTGAGCACGATGTGCACCGCCTCCGGATCCCACCAGAAATTGAACTCGCGCCGATTTTCCGCGATCCAATCGTGCGGGACCACCGGCGCGATGCTGCCGCCCATCACCACCAGTTCCTGCGCCAGATCCGGCACCTCGGGATCCAGGCTGATCGCTTGCGCGATGTCCGTCATCGGCCCGCCGGCATAAATCGTCACTTCGTGCGGATATTTGTGCACCATGCGAATAATGAAATGCGCCGCGTCCTCGGTCTGTGCCTTGATCGTGGGATTTCCTTCCGGAATATCCGGTACCACAAACGGCAAATGGTATCTGCCGCGCAGCCCGTCACCCAGATTCATTCCGGGGCGGTGGCCGTTCCACGCGCCCTGATAGTGCACCGTGCCGTAAAGTTTTTCCCAACGCTCGATCATTTCCATGCGATTGATCAGCGGATACACCGCGCCGGGATAGACCGGAATATCCGTATGGCCCGTGATTTCCAGCATGCGCAGCGTGTGCGCGATTTCCTCGTCGCGCCACATGTCGCCGCTCACCACCGTAATGCCGAGCGTCTCCACCTTCGGCGATTGCAGGAACATCAGAATGGACTGCTGATCGGTGGTCGCGGCGCCGCGCGCGTCCTGGTCAATGATCACTTTGCGTTTTGCTTGTGCCGGCGTGGTCAACGCGAACGCAACAACAGCAGCGAGCGGCAGAATGTTTTTCAGGCGCATGGCTGTGGCAACTCCCCTGGTTTTCTGGCGATAAATTTGAATGGAAACTCGCTTCCCCGAATCATTTTTGGCGGAAGGGTACGTGCAGTGCCGTCGCTGCTTATAGTTCGCTGCGCGATTCGAGTCAAGCGAAAACAGCGCCTTTTGCGACCGCGCAAGCATTCCCGAATCGGTCCGAGTCAATACCGGATGTTATAATCCGATAATGTTTTTACGCCGTCGGCGTAAATCAAACTGGCAACCGTGTCGCACGTTCGGTAGCGCCGCGCGTACGCCGCGCGCTCTTCGTTTATCCGCGCTGTCGCTGCTCTCGCTCTTCGTGCTTGCCGTCGCGATGCCATCATTCGCCCGCGGACAAGCGCACGCGCAGAATGATGCCGATCAAGCTGCGGCGCTCATCGAGCAGGGCCGCGCGGAGGCGGACGCCGGAAAGTTTCCAGACGCGATTGCCAGTTACCAGCAAGCCTTGCGCATCGCGCCGCACAACTTGCAAGCCGAAATTGGCGCGGTGCAGGCGTATCGCGGCGTCCACAATTTCGACGAAGCAAAAAAGATCCTCGACGAGGCCCACCGCGATCATCCTCGCAGCGCTGCGCCGCTCGCCGTTTATGGCGACCTCGATATCCAGCTGCAAACCTACGAAGCCGCGATCGCGCACTTGAACGCCGCGCTCGCGCTCGATCCCGCCGATGTGGACGCGCGCAACCGCCTCGCCGTCGCCTACAAAGCCAAAGGCGACGCGCCCAGCGCGCTCGCACAGCTCGCAAAAATCCTCGCGCGCAATCCTAAAAATGCGCTAGCTCACTACACGCGCGCGGACATTTACGCGGATCACAACCAGGACGCACTCGCGCTGGCGGACGCGGAAAAAGTCGTCGAGTTGCAGCCGGAAAATCCCCTCGGCCGCACGCTGCTGGCAAAAATCCTGGTCCGTCCGCCGGAGAAGCCCGCCCCCGGCGAAATCAAGGAACGTTGCGTGAAAGCTGTGAATGCTCTCGAGCCGCTTGTGGCCGCGACTTCAGGCTCCGATGCAGCATCCCAGCCCCCCGCGCCGGATTCCGAGACTCTTTTCCTACTCGCGCGCGCCTATCGCTGCGCCGGCCAGGACGATAAAGCGCAACAGACGCTGGCCGCCTTCGAAAAATCCTCGCAGAACGATCGCACCATCGCCGAAAATAAACTGCAGGCAAAGCATCTGGTGCAACAGGCCGACGAACTGGCAATGAAAAATGACTTCGCCGGTTCGCTCGCGCTGCTCAATCAGGCGATCGCGCTCGACCCAACCTACGCGGCCACTTATTCGCAGCTAGCCAAACTCTATTACTCCGCAGGCGAGATCGATAAAGCCACCGACGCAATCGGCCAGGCTCTAGCCCGCGAGCCTTACCACCCGGAATATCTCTACGTACAGGGGAAAATTTTCGAAAGGCAATCGAAGCTCGACGAAGCGCTCGCCGCATTCCAGGAATCGGCCCGCGTGAACCCGAAGGAATCCGACGCGTATTTCGAAATGGGCGCCATCTACCAGCAACGCGGCGACCGCAACAACGCGCTAGCCGCCTACAAAAAAGCCGTAGAAATTTCGCCGGACGACGCCGACTACAAACGCGCCCTCGCCTCGCTCAATAGCAACACCTCTCCGTCCCCGTGATCCCGATCCCCAGCCGAAAATCGTGTGGAGTGCGCCGGCGCGCCGCCGCTTTTACGATGTCGGCGGCGGCTGGATCTAAACCGCGGCGAGGCGCGCCTCGCCGAAGAGAAAGCGGGAGCCCTGCACTGCGTTCAGGACGAGCACGCTCCCGCACTCCACATAGATCCAGCTGGTCCGCGATTCCTTTAGTTCGCGTCATGCGCGCCAGGCGTCGGACGCGTCAACAAACCCACAAATTCGTCGTAGAATTTCTGCTTATTCAGGTCGTCCTGAATTTCCACTTCGCGCTCGCCCAAATGCGGACGCGTCTCTTCAGTCCACACCAGCGTGTCGCCATACGAAGCCCCGTGATCAATCGAAACGTCCATGTAAATTTTGTGGGTCTTCGTAATGATCGAAGGATCCAGCCACGCCACAGCCGCCAGCTCGTCCCACAGATACCCCGGCTCGGCATATTTCGCGGTGTACTGCGCCGCGGGCCCCGCGCCCTTGGCGACCTGCGCGATCAAATCCTTGGTCATCTGTGTCTTCACCGAAATATCCACGGTGGTAACGACCACGCGCGCCCACGGCGCATGCAGCACCCGGCTCGAGGCTTCCGGATCAATCCACAGATTGAATTCGCGCCGCGGAGTCATGGTGAATTCCGGATCGTCCGTCTGCGGCAGAATGCTTCCGGCCATCACGATCAGCTCTTTGGCCAGCGATGCGAATTCCGGATCAATCGCCTGCGCCAGCGCCAGATTGGTGAGCGGCCCGCCCTCGTAAATCGTCACTTCGTGCGGATACTGATGCACCATGCGAATCAGAAAATGCGCCGCGTCTTCGTTTGAAGGCTTCGTAGCCGGCGCGCCCTCCGGCAGCGGCGGAATTTCCCACGGCCCGTGGACGTTGCCGCCCCGCGCGTAATTCCATGCGCCCTGGTAGACCACCTTCCCATGCAGCGTTTCCCAGCGCGCGATGTATTCCTTGGTGTTCACCAGCGGAAACGCCGCGCCCGGCACCACGGGAATATCGGTGCGCCCGATAATTTCCATCAGCCGCAAAGTGTGCTGCACTTCTTCCGCGAGCCACGCGTCGCCGGTGACCACCGTAATGCCCAGCACATCGGTATCCGGCGACTGCACCAGTGCCAAAACCGCCTGCATATCCGTCCCGCCGGGCCCCGCGCAATCCTGGTCAATGATGACTTTGCGCTTCGCCTCGGCGCTCTTTGTCGCACGTGTTTCCTGCGCGCGCAATGGCGGCGTGCCAGCAGCCAGTATCAAAATCAGCGCGAATGCGCAGGAAATGCATCGTCGAATTGTTTTCATGGATGTTTCCTCAGTAAGGATGGTATCGCCGACCCGCGGCTCGAGATTGGTTTCGCATTTGTAGCGGCGCACTTCAGTGCGCCATCGATCTCGCGGCAACAAACGATGGCGGTCTGAAGACCGCGGCTACAAAACCCGAATCAACCCCACATCAATACATGATCGTGCGCGTCAAATGATGCGGCCAAAAAGTGGTGTGATAGTGCGTCCACAGCCGCGCGTCCACCTGCGGAATGATGATCTGCATGTCCTTCGGCCGAATCTTGTTGATTTCCTCGCGCAGCAGCGCCGTGGCGTACAGGCAATGCGCGCGGATTTCGATTTCCTGCGTGCTATCGCGCGGAATCAATTGGTAGGAATTGATGGCGTGCTCAAGCGCCGGCGAATAACTGGTGATTCCCAGCAGGCGCAGCGCCACCGGCACGATGTAATCCGCAAACGCCGTCATCGCCGGAAGATCTTCGATCTTGAAGTCATAAGGCTTGTGCAGATTCGCGTACAGCATCCAGATGCCCAGCTGCGGCAGCTTGTAGAATTTGATTTCGTGGCCGTCGTACTGGCTCACGTCGTTGAAGCGCGGAAACTCCGTCACCAGCCGGTCCACCATGCCATTGCCGTGATCGTAGAGCTTGGGCGAGCAAGCATGGATGAAATTCGAAAACCTTCCGCCATATTTTTCAACGAGCACCGGGCCCACCTGGTGCAGCACCGCGAGCTTTTCATCGAGCATGGGCATCTCGATGTTGCCCGAAAAAATGCTGTTCAGCTCCGCGCGCGTCACGCTGGCCATCCATTTTCCATCGAGGATGGGAATGCCGTTGTCCATCGCGCGCTTCAGGCAGGCGAATTCGGCGTCGGAATCCGACCAGTGCTGCCCGGCATAGTCGGTTTGAAATTTTATGTGCGTGCTGAAATCGGTGAAGGCCGTGTCAATCGTGTCCGACGTCATGATGAAATCAATCGCGACGTTTTTGTCGTGCGCGCCGATGCCGAAGGGTAAAGCGTATTCCGGCACGGGCAAGTCTTCGTAAGCCATCCAGCCCGCGACTTCCGTGATTTTGTCCACGTGCGTTTGCACGTCGCGCGAATGCTCGATCACCGGACGCAAGCTATCAAGAACGGGACTGCCGATCGGTTCAGGCCAGCGCAAGGTGGGACTCCCGGCAGCGAACTCGGCGGATGAAACAGCGCCGGCAGCGCGGCCCGCCATCAGCGAGCCGCCTGCCAGCATAAAGGAACTGCTCAGACTCTGCAAAAACCGCCTTCTTCCAAGGGGCCCCAAGGTCATCAGAACATGAACTTGACGCCAGCTTGGAACGCGAAAGGCGTGCTACCGGGTGCCACTTGGTTGATCGAGCGATATCCCGCCGACGCCTCCGCCGCTTTGATCCCAGCAACGGTGAAGGGCGTGCAGCTAGACCCGAGGGCTCCCGACCCGGGGAATAACGTTGCCCACGGGGTGCAGTTGCCAGAATACGAAATCGTCGCACTCGTATCCGGGTTTGAGTAGACGTTCGCACGATTGGTCAAATTATAGAAATCGCCTGATAGTTGAATCCGATAACGCTCGCCCAACGCGAAGTCCTTTTGCAGTCGCGCGTCCCACTCGACGAACCCCGGCTGATTAGAAGGGTAACGATCCACCAGCACTGTCTTTCCATTTGCCAGCGTAAGGCTGGGACGATCGTTATTGTGCGAATAACCGGAATTCGCCACGCCATCACCGTTCACGTCCGTGTCAATGTAGAGCGGATAGGGAACACCGCTGTGAGCAATCAAGCTCGAACTGACCGCAAAGCCCCAGGGAAGGTCGTATACGCCCGCAGCCTTGAACTGATGCTTGATGTCCAGTCCGTTGCGGCCATAATCCAGTTTCAGATTGAACGGATCTTGCTGGCCGAAATACGTGTCGGTATCGCGTTCGCTCGCCCCGTTGTCCTTGTTTTCCGACCATATGTAGTTTGCAAATACCTGGAAGTGATTCGAGAACCGCTTGGTGACGTTCAAAACGGCCGACTCGTAGTTGCCATGAGCATAGCTGGCGGTCGTATTTGTAGTGGAGCTCAGAGTGGGATCCAAGAGTCCGCACAAGATGGATCGTCCAAACTGATCGGTCGCGGGCGGCTGGCCAGCACCACCGCACTGTGTGAAGTTTCTATACCACGCTTCTTCCGAACCGTAGCCGCCCGTGCGCAAGTGTTGCGAATTTACCCACGCGAAGGTGGCTGTAACCGTCCAGCTATGTGCAAAAGTGTGTTCGACACCCGCGGTAAGGTTTGAAATTTGTGGATCCCTGAAATTCGGGTCCACCAAGTTCGGGCCGGGGCAGCCATAGACGATGCCATTCGATGGGTCTGGCGTGGAACACAGCTGGTTTACGCCCAGCGTCGTGCTGCTCGGGAATAGATACGGGAACTGTGGCGTGGGCAAGCACGATGAGGCGAAAAAGCAGAACAGTCCGACGGTTCTGCCGCCGCCCGCCGTGGGTAAGAACAGCAGCGGAATCTGCGCGTAGTAGTAGCCCCACGACGCGCGCACGATGGTTGGAGACTCGTTTGAGCCAACGTTCCACGCGAGTCCGATACGCGGACCGAACTGCTTGAAGTCGTCCGGAACACGCTGTGGCACGCCGATCGTGTGCGTATTCGATCCGGTGCCGGCGTACGTCTCGTTGCCGGGGAAAGCCGTCTGCGGCTGGGGATACCACGACCCTTCCCAGCGGAGACCGTAGGTTAACGTAATTCGTGGGGTGATTTGCCATTTGTCCTGCCAATACAATCCAAGCGTCGAGTTGTAATTGTTGTAGAGGGTCCCGGATGCGAATAGTGGTTTTCCGTTCAAGCCCAGGTTTTGAATCAGGGCTTGCGCGTTCCCCGCTTGAAAATCCTGCAGTGAATCGAACTCGTATTGTCCGGAAGACCAGCCGACGAACGTATCCTTGCGGTCCGTGTAAGTGTCGGTATCGCCGCCGAATTTCATGTCATGCTTGCCGAAGGAATACGAGAAATTGTCCGCGGCTTGCAGCTTCCCGCCGTCTCCGTTGATTGGCAAGTAATAGCGCTGCCCAAAAAGAAAGCTGGAGTTGACGCTGCCCGACGAGCACGGACCAAATGCGCAGACTAATATTGTCGGCGTGCCCGGAGCGTTCGAGTGCCGCTTGCGCGTCTCACCTTCTATGCTCAGCCGAATTTCGTTGACCTTGCGGCCCAGCACGGTGTTCAACGAAAACACTCCGCTGATGCCCTGGTTGATGAAGTTTTCCGTTTCGCTGAAGTCAGCCGGAATCTCGTTTTGTCCGAGACCGCCGGTGAAGCCGCTCGTGTGGTTGCGGGTACCGTAGCCGCGAATGCTGAAATGGTTCGCAGGGCTGAACTGGTAATCGTAGTGTCCTAGGATCGTAAACAGGTTCTGGTATTGATTGCTGGACTTCTGGAAGTCAGCCAGCGAATTGACTCCGAAGCAGGCGTTTAAGAATGATTGCCCGACAGTCGGGTTCTGCGCGCAGCCAGCCGGCAAGGCAAACCCCGTGGTAGATGATCCCGGCAGTGGGACCTGGCCTGGGATACTGCCTCCATTTCCCGGGTTGCAGTTGCCGCCCGCTGACGCAGGTCCGGTGCAATTCGCAAACACAGGCCCCGTGAACGTTGAAAGATCAAAAGCGGTATTGCAGTCCGCGGCGGATGCCCCACTGCAGAAATTCGTAGCCAGCGGGCCGTTCTCGCGCTGAATATCCGTAGCCAAGAAGAGGAACTGCCGGTCCTTGTGAATCGGGAAGCCGATCGAACCACCGAACTGGTTTTGATTTGTAATGTTCGGAGGGTTCCCAATCGCATCCGTCGCCGTCAGATTGTTGCCGCGATAATACTCGTGCGCTTCACCGTGCACTTCGTTCGTGCCGGATTTGGTCACCACGTTCACCAAACCGCCGGTGGCGTGGCCGAATTCCGGCGCGAAGCCGTTGGTCACCACCTGAAATTCCTGCACTGATTCCAGCGGCACAGTGAAGTTCTTCGTTTCCAGCGAGCCAAAGAACTCGCCGAAGAAGTTGTTGAAGCTGTCCTGTCCGTCAATTACCAGCGAAGCGTAGTCGCTCTGCTGGCCGCCCAAGCGGATGCCGCCGCGCAGACCAGGAACCACTTGCGCCGAGGAGCTCAGTTCCGCCAGATCGCGGTAATCGCGGCCCGAAAGCGGGAGGCTTTCGAGGTCCCTCTGATTGATCACCTGGTTGATTCCGGCGGTGGAAGTATCCACGGCGCCGACGGCTTCGGCCGTCACTGTCACGGTCTGCGTCTGGCCCTTCACCGGCAGCGTGGAATCCAGCACGAGACTCGAGCCAACCTCCACGTGGATGTCCGTGATTTCGCTCGCCGCGAAACCGTCGGCCTCCGCGCGCAGCTTGTACACGCCGGGCGGAATGTTATCGAACGAATAGAACCCGTCCGCGCCCACGGACTGCTCGCGGGTGAATCCCGTGGAGGGATTGCTGAGGGTCGCCTTGGCTCCGGGAACCACGGAGTGCGATGTGTCGTACACCGTGCCGCGGACCGCGCCATTTTGTAAAGATTGCGCAGGGCTGCTCGTTGCGGCAAAGAGTGAAAATATCAGCGCTACTGCCAGAACCACACTCTTCCACATTTTCATCGACGCTCTCCCTCAGTTCTAGACGTCTGCGAATCTTGAAACTGCGATATCCACTCGGCTCCCGAATTCCGTACTCACGCGCTGCGCAAAATGTTCGCCGATGCTCCCGCGAATCACTTTCCCGCCAGCCGCGCGTTCAAAAGCTGCAAGAACTTTTCGGCTTGCACTCCGGTGCTCACCTGCACGTTGGGAGTGACGTGGTCCACGCCTTCAATAATGTAGCGATCGCCGTGGAGCACGTTGCGTTCCACCGCGTTGTGGCGATTTGCTACTGTCTCGCCGCGTGAAAATTCGCCTCGCGTCTCCACGTCCACGTGCATCGCCTCGGTGGTAACAATCGAGGAATCAACCGCCGCGCCTACAGCCAGCGGGTCGTACATCGGCGATCCACCGCCTGCGCCGTATTTCGCTTCCTGCCCGATCAGGAAAGTTAGCACCTTCACCGCAAAATCATTTTCCGGGCCATGCGTCTTGGAAAGCACGTCCAGGTGCGCCTGGTCGTAGAGCGTCTGGTTGCCCACGTCCAAGCCGACCATCGTCAGCCGCCAGCCTGCCTGAAAAACGATCTGTGCAGCTTCCGGATCGTTGTAAATATTTGCTTCGGCAGCGGCGTTCACGTTGCCGCCCGAGATCGAGCCGCCCATAATCACCACTTCCTTCACCAGCGGAACAATTGAAGGGTCCTTCAGCACCGCCAGCGCGATATTCGTCAACGGCCCGATCGGCACCAGCGTGATTTCGTGCGGCTCCGCGTGAATCATTTGAATGATCAGGTCCGGCCCAAAGCGCGAATCCGCTTTGCATTTGCTCTCAGGCAAATCCACATTGGCCAGCCCGTTTGCCCCGTGCCACAGCTCCGCGGTGATCAACTTTTGAAAGAGAGGATGTTGCGCGCCGCCCGCCACCGGAATATCGCAGCGGTTGGTGAGCGAAGCCAGCTTCAGCGCGTTTTCCAGGCCTTGCTTGGCGGTCACATTGCCGGGAACCACGGTCAACGCGCGCACGTCTAATTCCGGCGAATTCATAGCCAGCAGAATCGCCAGCGCGTCGTCGGTGCCGGGGTCTGTATCTATGATTACTTTCTTGGGAGCGATGCGTGCTGCCTGCATCAGCGCCGCGCGCGCCGAAGCATTCGCCGCGCTCGCGCGGGCCTGCGGCGCAACGCATAGCGGCGAACCGGTCGCAAGCAACACCAAAGCAGGGATGAATCGTCGAATAAAGATATGGAATGAGGATGTGCGCGAATCCGCTCGACCGGCGCCAGCGGGCAAACTGCCGGCTCCCTTGGCGGAAACAGGAATTGCTTCCGCAACCGCACCTTGTGCGAATGCTTGGGAAAATTTGTGTGGCACTTCTGGAAAAGGGCCCCCACCCCGTTCGAATGACGTGAAGGCTATAACCGACTTCGCCGCGAGTCAATACGAAACTGGCACGTACGAAAAGTTTTCCACAGCGACTGCGATTCGTTTTGCGAATCGGAATAATGTCGTTTCGCTTGAGGTATTGCTGTCCGCTAGCGGCCACGTGTTCGATCCCGGCACGCTGCGAATCCCAATTTGGTCCCTACATCCATTGGCGCGACATTTCGTCATGCTGTTAGAATTTGGTCCGCAATGAACCGCGGCTCCTCCTCCGTGCACCGTTCCGTTTTGATCGCAGCCGCTATCCTGTTTATCGCGACCGGCGACGTGTGGGCGGGTTTCCTCGGCGCATCCGTACACTCCGCAGTCCTCCGTTTAGCGCGGATGCAAGCGCAACATGACGCGGCGAAGCCACCCAAAGCTGACGTCCGCGGCCAAGAGGACAACGACACGATCAAGCTGCGCCATCGCAGCGAGATCACTAATCCCTATCACGTGGAATTTCGCGACGTTACCCACGCCGCCGGAATCCACTTCCATCACGAACGCGCCGCGTCTCCCGAGCGGCTCTATCCCGAAACGATGGGCGCAGGCGTCGCCTGGATTGATTACAACCAGGACGGCTATCTCGACGCCTTTTTCGTCAATAGCGGCGACACGCCGTTCTTTCACCCTGCCGAGCCGCCGCAGCCCGCGCTGTACCGCAATAATCGCGACGGCACGTTCACCGACGTCACCGCGCAAAGCAAGATCCATACCGACGGCACGATGTTCTTCGGCGTGGCCGTCGGCGACTACGACAACGACGGCTACCCGGACATCTATATGACCGGCTATCGCCATTCCGTGCTGCTGCACAATAACGGCGACGGCACCTTCACGGACGTCACCGCCAAAGCGGGCGTCGGCAATGACGGCAATTGGGGCACCGCCGCAGGCTGGTTCGATTACGATCACGACGGCAAGCTCGACCTGCTCGTCACGAATTACGTGCAGTACGACGTGGATCACCCCGTGCTCTGCGGCGATATTCGTCCCGGCCTGCGCAACGTCCCGCAAACCAGCGCGTATTGCCATCCCGATAGCTTCAAAGGCTCGTCCGCGAAGCTCTATCACAATAATGGCGACGGCACCTTCACCGACGTCACCGAAAAAGCCGGCCTGACGAACACCGACGGCAAAAGCCTGGGCGTAGTGCTGGCTGATCTGAATGGCGACGGCTGGACGGACATCTTCATCGCCAACGACACCCAGCGAAATTTTTTGTATTACAACAACGGTGACGGCACCTTCCGCGACGCAACTTACAAATCAGGCGCCGGCTTCAGCGAAGACGGCCGCACCGAAGCGGGCATGAGCGCGGACGCCGCCGACGTGATGAACAACGGCCTGCTCTATCTCTTCGTCAGCCACCTCGATTTCGAGCTCAACCGCATGTATCGCAATAATGGCGACGGCACTTTCACCGATTACACCATCGCCTCCGGCATCGGCCAGACCAATATCCTCAATAGCGCGTTCGGCGCGCGCTTCTTCGACTTTGATAATGACGGCTGGCGCGACCTGCTCGTCGTCAACGGCCACATTCTGGACAACATCAAGCTCTACCACCCGGAAGTAAGCTACGAGGAGGAGAAAACTCTTTATCGCAATACCGGCGAAGGCAATTTCGTGGACGCCACGCGCACCGAAGGCCCCGATTTTCGCGCGCCGCGCGTAGGCCGCGGCCTTGCAGTAGGTGATTACGACAACGACGGCTGGCAGGATTTTCTGGTGAATAATAACGGCGAAGACGCGCAACTATTTCGGAATGAAGGCGGCAGCTCTCCCGCCGCAAAGAATAATCACTGGATCGCCGTGCGCCTGATCGGCGTCACCTCCAATCGCGACGGCATCGGCGCATCCTTAAAGTTAACCGCCGGCGATTTCACCAGCTACGACCAGGCCAAAGGCGGCATGAGCTACTGCTCCGCGCAAGACCCGCGCATTTATTTCGGTCTGGGCAAACATGACCACGTGGACTCCATCGTCATCCACTGGCCCAGCGGCTACACGCAGGAACTGAAAGACATCCCCGCCGACGTAATCGTCACTGTCACGGAAGGCGTAGGCGCCAAAGCCGACCGCTACCCGCCCCCCAGGCCGCAGTAGGCTTTCTCGAAGGTCTCGCGCCTTTCGCATTCCTAATGCGGATGCCGGATGACGATTTCCATCATCTCGAAAAAAATCAAGGCAACTCTCCGCACCGGATTGAAGATCACCGTAATCAGAAACGTCAGAAGAAACAGCCCCGGATAAAACGTTTGCGGATACTTTTCCAGCCAGCGCATCGCCGGGCCCGCCACTTTCATTCTCACAACCGTAATCTTCGCCAGCGACGCCATGCCCACGCCGATTGCCGCTCCCGCCACAATGTCCGTGGGGTAGTGCATTCCCATGTAAACCCGCGTGAGCGACACCACAAAAAACGCGTGCAGCAGCGCCAACGTCCCGGCCCGGCGCGAAACGAAAAACACGCTGGTCGCCAGCGCGAAGAACAGCGCCGCGTGATCGCTCGGGAACGAACTCCAGTGGATCATGTGGTCCAAAAAGTCCACGTGGTAGGGCAATTGGAAATGGAGCGCGGGGTCAGCGAAGGGCCGTTCGCGGAATGGCAGAAAATCGGCGAGCGCACGTGCGGCCAGCACCGCTGCGAAACTAGCCAGGATCCCGCAAAAAAGGAATTCGCGGTCCCGGACCTTATCCTCGCCCGGCCGGAACCAGGCCCACCAGATGATGCAGGTAATCACCCCGCCCTTGGCCAGCTCGTTCGAGCCCACGAGCATCACCAGGTAGTCAAAATCCGCGGAACGGTGCGCAAAATGGTTCAGAAACGCTATGATGCTGGCGTCAAACGAGTTCAAGCTCGTCTCCACCTACACTACAACGCTACTCTAAACACGTGCCTCGTTCGCAGGTTGTAAGGTATCGGCCAGCGGCGTGGGCCCGGCACCGCTTTCGGGGTTATGAAGGCTGAGTGAACAGGGTATGACACTTTGCAGCAATTTGCAAGTCTGACACGCTGGAAGCCCTATGTTTGCCAAGAGATGCGGCGAGTACCGCGCAAATTGGAGGCTACGATGTTTTTACAAAGCCAGTCGCCAGGATTTCATCTCCGCGGCGCTCCAGAATCACCTCGGGGAGCGGCTTTGGCGGCGGGCCATCGAGCACCTTACCAGTCGTGGCGGAAAACACTCCACCGTGGCACGGGCACGCAAAGACGTTCTGTTCCGGGCGGTAAAATACGGGGCAAGTGTGGTGCGTGCACAAGCGGCTGAACGCCAGATAATTGTCTTCCGCCGGCCGCAGCAGATAACACGGCCGGTCATCCTCCGGATACGCAAACACTGCCGAGCCGCCCACCGGAATTTCGCCCGCGTGCCCGATCACTTTCACCGGGTACACAATCTTGCGTTCGCGCCAATAAACCGCCAGCGCCCCGAGCGCCGCAGCGACCCCGGCAAAACTAAGCCACTTGGCGAATCCGCGCCGGCTAATCGCTGAGTTTTCCGCGGGCAACTGTTCGAAGGAGTTCAATGACAAAGTTCTTTCATCAGATGTTATCTGTGTTCATCTGCGTTCATCTGTGGTGATTTTGACTTAGCGAGCTACGAAGCCAGATGCCCCAGCTGCATGCGCGTCTGCAACACGCGCAGAATCGTGTCGCGCCCGATCATCCCCACGATCTGCCCGTTGGAAATCACCGGCATCTGGTTGATGTCCTCGGCCTGCATGCGTTCCAGCACGCCCAGCGCCGGCTCTTCCGGAGTCGCGGCGTGGATTCGATCAAACGGCATCATCACCGCTTGAATCGAAGTATTCGCCCACTCATCGCGCGGCACCTCGCGCGCCGAATGCAAAGTCACGAGGCCCACCGGCCGTCCCGCGCCAGTCACCATGTGGCAGCGCCGCCCGGTGCGCAGCACTTCGTGGACGTAATCTTCCACCGAAATATTGCGCTCCACGGTCGGCACGTCCTGCGTCATCACGTCCGCGGCGTGCAAACCCGTCAACGTGCTCTTGATCGCCACCTGCGCGTAGCTCTCGCGCGCCGCGCTCAGCAAAAACCATCCGATAAACGCGGTCCACAGCCCTCCGATCGGATTGCCGTTGAACGCTTCCCACACGCCGATGAAAATCATCAGGTAGGCGAAAAATCGTCCCGCATTTGAAGCGATCTTCGTCGCGCGCGTGAAATCCTTGGTAATTCCCCAGGCGATTCCGCGCAGGATGCGCCCGCCGTCGAGCGGGAACCCCGGCACCAGGTTGAAAATCGCGAGCAGCACGTTGATTTCCCATAGCCAGGTGCATGCCGCCACCACCAGCTCGTTGCCGTGAACGTAATGCGCCACCAGCCAGAAGCAGCCTCCCAGAAAGAAGCTCGAGAGCGGCCCGGCAATCGCGATATTGAATTCCTGCAGGGGCTTGGTGGGGTCGCGCGAAATCCGCGAAAGGCCTCCGAACACAAACAGTGTGATGGAATCCACCGGGATGCGGTAATGCTTGGCAATCACGCTATGGCTCAATTCGTGAAACACCACCGAGCCGAAAAACAAGAAGCTGGTGATGATCCCCAGCGCCCAGTGCTGTTCCGGCGACCATCCGGGATGTTGGAAGGTGAACTGCTTCGCCAGCGTAAAAGTGATCAACGCAAAGATGATCAGCCAGCTGGCATGCAGATAAATCGGAATACCGAGAATCCGGCCTAGGCGGAAACCGCTGGCAGGAGGTTCCGGCCGTAAGCGCGGGCTATCAGGCGGAGGCGCTCCAAATCCCGGCGGCGAATCCGCCGCGTGCCCTCGATCGCCAGCAGGTGAAGGCGAAGCCATTCGCAAGCCTCTAAGACAAGTCTAGCAGACGCCACCCGTTTTCGCGCGCAGAGGCTACAAAGCGCGGTGGTCAGTTATCGATTTGGCGACTTAGCTGGCACTAGCGCCCGGAGCACGTTTTCGCAGTAGAATTGTCAGTAGCCCGGATCACCGGTCAGGTCATTCGCGCCGCAGGCGGTTCCATTGTAGCCACCAGAGTGCAATGTGCTGATTTGGCAATACCAGATTCGGGTCAACGCAGTCATAGCAACACAGAGAGGAGAATGCAATGCCGGTTCAAAATAACTACTTATCTTCATATCACAACCTAAAACTGACACGCGACGACCAGGGTGTGCTGGTTGCCGAATTCCACACCAACGGCGGACCGTTCATAATGACCGCGCAATCTCACACGGAATTCGTCGAGGCCTTCTACCGGATTTCGCAAGATCGCGCGAACAAGATCGTAATCCTCACGGGCGCCGGCGGGGACTTCATTACCAATGTTGATTGGCCATCTTTCGGCGACGCCTCGGATCCCGGCATTTGGAGCCAGGTTCACGACGAAGGTGTTCAGGTTTTGGAAAACATCGCCAACATACGCGTGCCGGTGATCGCGGCTATCGAGGGACGCGCGCACGTGCATTCAGACTACGCGCTGCTTGCCAGTGTAATTGTGGCGGGAGAAGGCGCGACCTTCCAGGACGTGGCGCACTTCTCCGCGGGTGTTGCGCCTGGTGACGGTATCTTCACTACCTGGAGTTATCGCGCTGGCGCGGGCCGAGCAGAGGCCTTCCTGCTGAATCCGCAGCCTCTCCCGGCGCGCACCGCGTACGAATGGGGAGTGGTTGCCGAAGTTGTGCCCACCGGCAAGGCGCTCAGCCGCGCGCGCGAACTCGCCGAGTTGTACCTGAAAGCTCCGGAAGTGACGCGCCGCAACACGCGCATCCACTTTATTCAACCGTTGAAGGAGCGCATCGTGCGGGAAGTTGGCTATGGTTTGTCGCTCGAGGGTGCGTCGTCGGCCGATCTCGTGAAGTCGCTGAAAGCCAAGAGTGAACCCGTTGCTCGCAAAGGAAAATCCGCGTGAGCAGCACGAAGAACAAAAAAGACTGACTCTTTCGGCCGGACTCCATAAGCGTAGCAGAGGCTACAGGAGGGAAATTCCACCGCAACCCGGCGTCCTTCATCAGCACAGTCTTGTTTTGCAGTGTCATCGTTCCTGCAGCCTCTATCTTTTGCTCAGGCGTTCGTGCCACCGTCCACTGTCAGACTCGCGCCAGTGATGTACGACGCATCGGGACTGGCGACGAAAGCTACCAACGCGGCGACTTCGTCAACCGTGCCGAAGCGTTTGAGCGCCGTATTTGCCGTTTGTGGCGTTGCCCAATCGCCCGCGGCAGGATTCAAATCCGTATCAATCGGACCGGGCTGAATATTGTTCACCGTGATCCCCCGCCCGCCCACCTCTCGCGACAACCCCTGCGTGAAGATCTTAATTGCGCCCTTCGTTGCTGAGTAGGCCACCAAGCCGGGCGTCATCATGCGCTCGCCGACGCATGAGCCGATCATAATGATGCGGCCGCCATTCTTCATGTGCTTCAAAGCGGCCTGCGTCGCAACGAGTGCGCCGCGGACATTGAGACTAAACATGTGGTCGATATCTTCCAGTGTGGTCTCCTCGAACGGCTTCGGAATGGCCGTGCCGGCATTGTTCACCAGGATGTCGAGCCGGCCGAAAGTCGCAGCGGTCTTGTCCACCGCGGCATTCATGGCGCCAGCATCCGTGGCGTCTGCCTGGATCGCGACAGCCTTTCCGCCGACGCGTTCAATTTCCTTGACGACCGCTGTGGCCAGGTCGGCGCCCTTCGTATAGGTGATAGCCACGGTCGCGCCGTCCGCCGCGAGCCGCTTGGCAATTCCAGCCCCGATGCCGCGTGAGCCGCCCGTAATGAGTGCAACTTTCCCTTCGAGTTTCTTGGACATTTTTCTTCTCCCAGTCAAGGTCGTCCGCAGGCGCGAGCGCAAAATTATCGCACAGATGAACGCAGCGCGAGATTGCGGAAGCGGATGGCAATCATGCGCGCGATTGGTGCGTCTCGCTCCAAGTTTAATGTGAGGAATTCCTGACGCCAGCACCCTTGCGCGCTGACACCTCGATTGAGTATCAATTTCCACGCCGTGTTTGCGGCACCACGGATTGTTGTGCGTTCTCTCTCGAGTCGTCACGTCGGCACCACGCAGCTCTGCTCCGCAAAGCCTTGAAAACATTGCCTCGCTGTAGCGCCAGTACCCAAAAATGCCGCGCCGCCGGCATTGGCGCTCGTCCTGCATTCATCCCACACGCAGCCCAGCCGCAACGGAGGACAGGACCATGGGATACACAATCGATTTCGTCGGTGTGGCGAGCGCGATCTTCGTTTCGTTCGCCGTAGCGCTGGGTCTGGAGTGGCTGAGCCTGATCCTGATGATGCGCCTGATGCCAGCCCGTCCCGCGCCGCGAACCGTGCGCCAAAGAATGGCGGCTGCCCCAGCACCGCAAGCCGACGAGTCATACGAGCAGAAAGCGGCTTAGCAAGCCGAAAAGTTGCTGTTGTCATCCCGAGCGCAGCTAGGGATCTCTCTTCGGTTTCTCGTGACGGCGGGGCGCAACGTCGAGACGGAACTAGCGGGAAAGTGGCGCTAGGAACTGGAGGCTTCACATGCTTTTTCTGCGGTGGCTGTTGTTCGTAATCAGTTTCGGTTTTCTCGGCGTGGCAGCGATCATAGTCCTCTACGACGTCTACATCGCATTTGAACTCAACCGCATCTTCCAACGTCGCGAGCGCCCGCCGGAAAAGCTCGCGACCGATCAAGCCGCCGTCACCGCCTCCGGCGGCCCGTCGCCCGCTGAAGGTGCAACGCCGGCACCGTTCGCCTCAGCCGCACCGCCTCCTGCGCCGACGCGCCCCAGCTTCCGTCTCCCTCCGCGCACGCCAGGACCACGTCGCGCCATCCGCTGGCACGCCGCCGCAAAATTAGTAGCAGCCGCCGCGCTCTGCACGCTGCTAGGCAAGAGCATCCTGGTCGTCCCCGACGGCCACGCCGCCGTCCGCATCAGCCAAATTTCCGGCGTGCGACCCGGCACGCTTTACCCCGGCACGCACCTGATCATGCCGCTCGTCGAACGCGCCCAGCTCTACGACATCCGCGACAACGTCTACTCCACCGCCGCCTCCGAAAATCCGCGCGATAAAGGCCTCGAAGTCCTCACCGTCGAAGTACGCGAAGGACTCTCAGTCGGCCTAGCCGTGACGGTGCGCTACCGCCTCGATCCGCGCCACCTCGATTACGTCCAGGCCAATCTCCCCGAGCCGATTGATCAGCAAATCGTCGCCCCCGTCGTCACCAGCATTTTCCGTGACCTCGGCCCCAACTACGCCGTGCGCGACGTCTTCTCCACCAAGCGCGAGGAATTTCACCAGCGCGCCACGCAAGCCATCACCGCCCGCCTCGCCGAAGATCAGATCGTCGTGAAAGAAGTTCTGCTGCGCAAAGTCCAGCTCCCCGAGGAGTACGCGCAAGGCCTGCAAGGCCTGCTGCTGAAAGAACAAGAAGACGACCGCGTGACGGTAGACCAGAGCATCGAGCAGAAAAAAGTGAAGATCGCCGAGTCGCAGGCCGAAGCCCAGAAAGTCCGCCAGATAAAACATGCCGAAGCCGACGCGCGCACGCGCGTCCTGATGGCCCAGGCCGAATCGGACGCGATGCAATACACCCTGCCGCTGAAACAAAAACAAATCGAAGAATCGCGCCTGGAGGCCGAAGCGCGCAAACAAACCACCATCGAAGACGCCGACGCCGCCGCGCAAGCGCGCGTGAAAAACGCAGAAGCCGAAGCCCAAGCCAAAGTGATCGACACCAAAGCCGAGCAGCAGCGCCGCACGCTCCTCGCCGAAACGCAAAATATCGAGACGATCAAAGGCGCCGAAGCCGCCGCGCAAGCCAAAGTGATTGACGGCAAAGCCGAAAAGGAACGCCAGAACCTGCTAGCCGATGCCGAAGCCAACGAGATCCGCCAAACCTCGCAAGCCGACGCCGAAAAGCTCCAGCTCGAAGCCTCCGCGCTGAAAGCCAATCCCATGCTCGTGCAATTAACGGTTGCGCAGCGCCTGAGCGACCGCGTCCAAATCATGATGGTCCCCACCGACGGCAAATTTTTCTTCACCAACGACGTGCTGAAGTCAGCGCAAGCCGCCGCGGGACTGTCTGGCATGAACGATCCGCCCACGCGCGGAAACGGCAGGCCGTAACGCCATGCCGCGCTGCCGCTTTAACTCAAGAATCTTTGTAGGCCGTAGCTTTAGCTACGGCATGAACGCAGCAAATTATTGCGGCTTCAGCCGCTGAAGGACGGGTGTAACGGTTGAAATGTGGAAGGAAGGGCGGGGCTTCAGCCCCGCCGTAAGCCGCTCCGTTTTTTTCAGGGGCTTTAGCCCCTGAAGGACCGTTGATGATCGAGACGCGATTTCATAACGGTGCCCACGCGACAAACGAGTTCGAAGGTGCGGTGGCACCAAAAAGATTCCCGGCCGGGGCATCTCGCGGCCTGTCCCGCGAGGAAGGGCAGCCCGGTCCCGGGAGTAACGCCGGCAAAAACCCTTGCGGGTGGCCCGGCCAAAATCATGGGCACAACGCGACGCGACCGCCGCAGCGAAGCTTCAGCCCAAGACCAAGCCGCAGCCACCCAACCGGCGCGAATCGCCAAATTTTAGCAACCCATGGATAATCGCGATCGTAGCGCCGCGGGTCGCACAGCCACTCTTGGCTGTGCTCTTGGTTTTGACTTTGCGTACGAGTGTGAACGTTGCAATGACGGTGCTGAAAGTGAAGGTGCTGTCATCCCGCTTGCCCTGACGAAGGATGGGACCGAAGGGAGGCCTGCCTGCCGCAGGCAGGGACCTGCTTTTGTCTCAAGTTTGTTTGAAGCGTCCGCCGCGCCATCCAATGCCAAGATTATTGACGGTAGGGGCACGGCACGCCGTGCCCGTCCAACCGCAGCGCAAAGACGATGTGCTAATATGAGACTTCGCGAACGCAACTCACGATTCGCGCACACGGATGCGCCTCTCCCTCCGATTCCTTCCCGCTGCGCGTGCCGCGCTCTTCACGATTCTGTTGTTTGTTTCATGCGCAGCGACATCGCATGCCGCCCAAGCGCAACCCGCATCCGCGCTTCCGAAGTCGTGGAATGACGCGGTGGCTCGCCTTGTGGACAAAATCGCTGCGGCTATGAGCCCCACCACTATAAAGCTCGATGTGGAAAGCATTTCTTCGCTCGATGCGTCCTACGTCGCCGCGGTCGCCGCGGCTCTTCGCAGTCAGTTGCAAGCGCACAGCTTTTCGCTTGCGTCGCCAAACACTGCAGCGGCAGAGTCCAGCGTGCAACTGCAGCTCACACTCTCGGAATCTGCCGCTGAGTACGTCTGGGTGATCCAGGTTGTGGATGATTCATTACACGTGAATCCGCTTCCCGCGATGATTGTCGCGGTACCGAAATCGGATTTCACCGAAGCCGAGCCCAGCGAGCAGTCTCTGACGCTTGCCAAGCAACTCGTCTGGGCGCAGCCGCAAAAATTCCTGGACTTCGCGCTGTTGCAGGCTCCGGCTCCCGACCAATCTTTGCTATTGGTACTCGAACCAACACGTCTCGTGACCTACAAGCGGTCCGGCTCCGGATGGCAGCTCTCTCACACTGCGGCAATCCCATCCGCAAAAGTCCCGTCGCGTGACCCCGAGGGCGCGATAAGAATCAAAGACGGCAATATTTCGATTGCCGGTTTCCAGTGTGTCGGCGACCCTGACCTTATGGGCGCGTTAAGATGCAATCCCGCAAAACCGAATAGCCGTATTGAGACTCGAGTAAAGATTTCAGGCCTTCCGGACAGCCTCGGCATACTTGTTGAAGGAGAATGTCGCGCCGAACCTATTTCGCTATACACGGGCGAAGGTGACTGGACTCAAAAAGACTCGATTCAGGGATACTTGGTTAATCTCAACTCGTTCTCAGCGGCGACCGCCGGCGACGCAATCCAGCTCAATGGGCCAGCGGTCGCTTTGGGCCAAGAGCAAGGTGCAAGTGCCGCGCGCGCAATCGTCCACAATCTGAAATCCGGCAGCTACGAGGGCTACATTGTCACGGCGACTTGCAGCCATTAGCCTGGTGTTGTTCGTCGCGTTCGCGGCGCTGCCTGCACGAACCGCCCGCCGCCCGCGCTATGGTGGAACGCTCCGCGTTGAAATCGGCGCAACCATCGCTTCGCTCGACCCAGCCGTTACGGCCTCCACTCCCGAAGAAGCAGTCGCAAAATTGCAAATTGATGGCCTCATCTACGATCACCGCGATCCCTACAGCACCTTCGCTGGCGAGCAGGGCAGCGGACCATTCGCCGTGGCTTCATTCGAACCCGGCAAGCGCGTGACGGTCGCGGCCAACAACAATTTCCACGAAGGCCGCCCCTTCGTGGACTCCATCGAAATCACTATGGGCGTCTCCGCCCACGATCGCCTGCTCGATCTGCAACTCAATAAATCCGACCTCGCCGAAATTCCGCCGCAAGACGCCCGCAGCGCCTCCGAGCGCGGCGTGCGCGTCAGCATTTCGCAGCCCGACGAATTGCTCGCGCTCGTTTTCAAGAACCCCGACAGCGCGGCCAGCCACAATCCCCGCATCCGCGAAGCTATCGCGCGATCCATAGACCGCGCCGCTATCGTAAATTTCATCCTGCAGAAAACCGGCGAACCCGCCGGCGGCCTGCTGCCGCAGTGGTCGAGCGGCACCGCGTTCTTGTTTCCCACCGCCGCGGATCCCGCACGCGCCAAGGAACTTTCTTCGCAAATCTCGCCCGCCACCAAGTTGCTGTTGGGATATGATTCCGCTGATCCGTTGGAGCAAAGCGTGGCGGAGCGAATTGTAGTGAACGCGAAGGAAGCCGGAATCTCCATTACGGCGCAAGCGATCCAGAATTCGGCAGCCGCGAACCCGCGCGCCTCAGACGGTCTCAAGCATCAAGCGGACACACGGCTAGTCCGCTGGTTGATGCAGTCTCCGAATCCTGCGGACGCCCTGACAAGTGTGTTCGACCAGGCTTTTGCAGATGTGTTGGCGACTGCCAACATTCCAGAGCATACGAGCGCCCAAGGCGTTTACGATCAGCAGCGCGACATCCTCGCCACGTTTACTATCGTGCCGCTCGTCTGGCTTCCGCAGGTTTACGGCCTAAGCGCCCGCGTGCGAGACTGGACAGTTCCTGGACCCGGCGAGGAGTGGCCGCTGGCAGATGTATGGCTGGACACGGACGCCAGCGCCGCGGCGGGAGCCGACAAGCAGCCATGAAAAATTTCGTCGTCGGTCCGAGGTCTTTGTGGGTCGTGGCTTTAGCCACGACATTAAGGTTCGCAGGTAGCGAGCGGCTTTAGCCGCTGAAGTTCCTGCGGCAGTCAACCACCGGCTCTTATGTTTTTCGGCAATCGGCTGAACCCGAATAACGCAGCCACCAGCGGCTGCCAGGAAATCGCTAAAGGCAAATCGTGACGTTTCGCACCAGATTATTCGTCAGCTTCATGTTCGCGCTGCTGCTCGCCGTCGCGCTGATCGCCGCGGGCGTCACCGTGGTCTCCCGCCGCGCCTTCGACGAACTGAATCGCGAACATAGCGACGCGCTCCTAGCTCAATTCCAGAAAGAATTCCAGCGCCGCGGCAAAGACGTAGTAGACCGCGTGAAAGGCATCGCTGACGCCGAGCCGACGGTACGCATGGCGATTGATCTGAGCCGCACGAACGCCGACGTCTCCGTCTACGTCAACGACGCCAACGGCGTCTCCCGCTCGCACCAGCTCGACATCCTCGATTTCGTCAGCAACGACGGCACCATAATCTCCTCCGCCGAATCGCCCGCGCGCTTCAATTACAAAATGCAGTGGGTGACCAAGCCCGAAGATTGGGCCGCGCGCGGCGCTTTTCTCATGAAGCTGGACACCGAAGCCGGCCCCACGCTCGCGCTCTTATCCGTCGCCACCGTCCGCGTCGGCGATCGCGACCTCTACGTCGTCGGCGGCGAGCGCCTCGCCAAGGAATTTCTCGCCTCGCTCGTCCTCCCTCCGAATATGCGCGCGCTGCTTTACCTGAATCTCGATCCGCAGTTTCAGGAAACGAACCTCGTTGATGCGAACGGGCCCGCGCCGGACGCCAACCGTTTCCAGCCGCTGGTGGATTCCGAAACATCGAACCCGGTTCCACAAACCGCCAAAATTGACTGGAGCATCGACCCGGCCAGCGCGGAAATGTTTCATGCCCTTCCGCTGCTTGGGCGTTCCAACGACTTGCTCGGCGTGCTGTTCGTGGGCACCTCGCAACGCACGGTGGTAACCCTGGAGCGCCGCATCCGCTGGCTCGCTCTCGGCGTGATCGCCGTCGGCTTGCTCATCGGCTTGATGCTCAGCTGGTGGGGCGCCGCGCGCGTCACCCGCCCGGTGCAAAAGCTGGCCGAAGGCGCGCACGAAGTCGCGGAAGGGAATTGGAGCGCCCGCGTGGACGTCCGCGGCCACGATGAAGTCAGCCAGCTCGCCAAATCCTTCAATCAGATGACCGAGCAGCTCGTCGAACAGCGCGAGCGTCTGGTGCAAGCCGAACGCGTCGCCGCCTGGCGCGAAGTCGCCCGCCGCCTCGCGCACGAACTCAAAAATCCGCTCTTCCCGCTGCAGACCACCGTCGAAAACCTGCAGAAAGCGCGCGAACAACAGAACGGCCAGTTCGACGAAGTTTTCCGCGAATCCACCGGCATTCTGATCACCGAAATCGAAAACCTGAAAGCCATCGTCGGCCGCTTCAGCGATTTCGCAAAAATGCCGCAGCCCGAACTCGGCGCCGTCAACCTGAACGACATCGTGCGCAACGTCGTGAAATTGTTCGAAGGCCAATTCAGCGCCGTGGGGCGTCCCGCCATCACTCCCGAACTGCATCTCGAGGACGATTTGCCCACGATTCAGGCGGACGCCACGTTACTCCATCGCGCCCTGGAAAATCTGGTGCTCAACGCCATGGACGCGATGCCTGCCGGCGGCGTCCTCATGCTCCGCACCCAGCACACGCCCACAGAAGTGTCGCTCGAAGTTTCGGACACCGGCACGGGACTCACGCCCGAAGAAACCGAGCGCCTCTTTACGCCCTATTACACCACCAAGCAGCATGGCACTGGGCTCGGCCTCGCGATCGTCCAGGCCGTGATCGCCGATCACGGCGGGCGCATTTCCATCGAAAGCGAAACGGGCGTCGGCACTTCCTTCCACATCGAATTGCCCATAAAGCCGCCGCACAAGCCGCAAGTGTTCCCCATGGTCTTCGAGAAAAAAGAAGACGAGGCCTAGCCTCCCGTGCCTTCGAAAGCCCACATCCTTATTATTGACGACGACGCGAACACCCTCGCCTCGCTCGCGCGCGCCTTTCGCCTCGCCGGCCACGAAGCCACCGTCTGCGACAACGCCGCGCGCGCCCTGGAACTTGCCAAGGCCGAGCGCTTCGATCTGATTCTTTCCGACGTCGTCATGCCCGCCCGCGACGGCATCGCCCTGCTCCAGGATTTCAAATCCATCGGCCTCGCAACGCCCGTCGTGATGATGTCCGGCCAGGCCTCCATTGAAATGGCGGTGAAAGCCACCCGCCTGGGCGCCAGCGATTTTCTCGAGAAGCCCATCTCCAGCGAAAAGTTGCTGCTCACCGTGGAAAATGCGCTGCGCCTGAAACATCTCGAGGAAGAAAATCGCGACCTCAAGCGCCGCCTCGGCCGCCACCACATCGTATGGGCCAGCCCGGCGATGAAAGAAGTGATGGCCCAGGTGGAACACGTCGCCGCCGGCGAAACGCGCGTTTGCATTCGCGGCGAAACCGGCACGGGCAAGGAATTAATCGCGCGCACGCTGCACGAAAAAAGCCCGCGCCGCGCGGAAGCCTTCGTTTCGCTGAATTGCGCCGCCGTTCCCAGCGAGCTGATGGAAACGGAATTATTCGGCCACGAAAAAGGCTCGTTCACCGGCGCCGCCTCGCGCCACACCGGAAAATTCGAACAGGCCCACGGCGGCACTCTTTTCCTCGACGAAATTGGAGACATGCCTCCCGCCATGCAGGCGAAATTGCTGCGCGTGCTGGAAGAAGGCGAAATCGAACGCGTCGGCGGCGATAAGCCTTTTGCCGTGGATGTGCGCGTGGTCGTCGCCACGCATCGCAACCTCGAAGATCAGGTGCGGCAGGGAACCTTTCGCGAAGACCTTTACCATCGCGTCTTCGTGTTTCCGATCAATCTGCCCCCGCTGCGCGAACGAGTCGAAGACATCCGCGTCCTCGCCGAACATTTCGCGCGCCAGCTCGAAGATCAGAATAATTGGAAGCCGCGAAGATTTTCGCCCGAAGCCATCGCCGAACTAGAGCGCTATTCCTGGCCCGGGAATGTCCGCGAACTGCGCAACGTAGTCGAGCGCGTGCTGCTTCTCGCGAACGGCGAGGTAATCGACGCCGCAACCGTCACGCGCGCCTTGCCGCGCGCCGCTGTCTCAGCCGATCCTCGCGCGTCCACATTCTCCACCGAATTGGGAACAGGGCCGCTCGCCCAGCGCGTCGAAGCTTTCGAACGCGAAACTCTGCTCGAAGAATTGAAGCTGCATCATCACCACATGACCAACACCGCCAAAGCCCTCGGCCTCGAACGCAGCCACCTCTACAAAAAATGCCAGCAGCTCGGCATTGACCTTCGCGCCATCCGCCAGACGGAGTAGCGCCGGCGTCTCGCCAGCTCTTTTGAATTTGCATTGAATCTCGCGGAGGCTCTTTGATTCGGCACTCGTAGCGGCGTCCGCCGCGGCGGGCGCCATCGATCGAGCGGCAACACCGATGGCGGCCTAAGGGCCGCCGCTACATGGTCCCCTTCGCGCCGTGCACGTCGCCGTGTGCGGCTGGCGGCAGGAACCACCGCCGAAAAATCAGGTGAGTAGGGAAGTACACCGCCACCACCACCGCCAGATACGTAATCGCCAAATGCGCCGCCGCTGGACCAAGCTGCCGATGAAAAAATGGCGCGGTCTGCGCGAAATTCAAATTCTTGTCCGGCGTCACGAATCGCGACGCGATCACCACCGGCAGCGCAATCGCCGCTTGCAGCGCGAACCCGCGCCGGTCGTATCCCAGCCGGTGCAAAGACCACAATAGTAGGAACGGCATCACGATGTGAAAGAGCGAAAGCAGACGGATCCACAAAGGCATCGTCCCATCGAATAGATATTCCGTCCCGCCGATAAAATGCCGCCGAAAAAAAAGCCAAGCCGCCACATCCATCGTCCACAGCGCGTCAATCACCACCGAAGAAACAGCCTGGCTCGAAAGCAACAGCGGGTTGCCGGTCCACAATCCGATGCAAGTTAGAATCACCGCCACATCGCACAAATGCAAAAAATTCCCCGCGCCCCAAGCACGCCAATACACCAGCAACCACACGAGAAGCCATAAAATCGCAAGCCACCGAACCCAATCTGGAATTTTTCCCCGCGCGCGTATAGCTGTTTCCATATTTTCGCG
Organism: uncultured Acidobacteriota bacterium; assembly: GCA_963740695.1. Lineage (GTDB taxonomy): Bacteria > Acidobacteriota > Terriglobia > Acidiferrales > UBA7541 > Palsa-295. The sequence goes on along the minus strand of CAVUFU010000004.1, from coordinate 1,738,878 downwards.
AAGACCCGCGCCATCCTAACAAAGTAACCAGCGAAATCCCACGACCCGCCCGCGCATCCCACTCAATTGTTCGATTGTGTCGTGATTGCGAAAATGAAAGGCGGAAGGGCGGGGCTTCAGCCCCGCCGAAAGCTGCGCCGTTTCTCAGGGGCTTCAGCCCCTGAAGTCCCGACGTCGCAGAGCCCGTCACCTGCTGTTGCACTGGCGGTACTTCTTCGCCCGTGCGAAAATTCATCGGCCAATGACGATCCATCCAGCCTGGTTTGCCGCCGGCGGACTCTGCGCCGCGAGCGGAATATTCGCCTGGGGCGCGGTCGCGCCGTCATCGCAACTCTTCGGCCCCACCATCACGCGCCTCAACGATGAATCCTCGATCGCCATCACCTTCGACGACGGCCCCAACCCCAAAGTCACGCCGCAAATCCTCGATCTCTGCGACCGCCACAACGCCCAAGCCACTTTCTTCCTGATTGGCCGCCACGTGCGCGCGTTTCCCGCGCTAGCCAAAGAAATCGCCGCGCGCGGCCACGCCATCGGCAATCACACCGAAACGCATCCGGCGCTCACCTTCCTCTCGCCGCGGCAAATCACCGAACAACTAAACCGCTGCGACGACGCCATCCTCTCCGCCACCGGCACAAAGCCAAAGTGGATGCGTCCGCCTTTCGGCTTCCGCAGTCCCTGGCTCGCCGGAATTGTGCAGCGCCGAGGCGGAGCAGGCGTCGCCATGTGGAGCAAAGCCGCGCGCGACTGGCGCGTCCAGCAGCCGGAACCGGTGATCGAGCGTTTGCGCCACGTGCGCGCGGCGGGACATCGTCCTGCTTCACGATGGCGATCATCGCGTCCTGGAAGGGAATCGCCAACATGTGCTGCAAGCTCTCCAGCACTGGCTCCCGCGCTGGAAAGATCAAGGCCTGCGTTTCGCGAAACTGGACGACACGCACTATAATGATGAAGAGGCGGCCTAAACGGAATGGACGAAAAACGCTACTACGACGAGAAGCCCGAAACCAAGCAGATGACTCTGGTGTGCCCGCACTGCCGCGAGGAGAATACCTATCCCGTGCGCTGGATGTCGCGCAGCAAAAAAGCCCAGCTTCCGCCGGGCGGCAATGAAGACGATCGCGCCAAATTCGCGAAAGCCCGCTCCTACATGGTCCGCATGGACGACATGGTAGCCTGCCGCAACATCCGCTGCCGCAAACGCTTCGACCTAACCGGCCAAACGGTCATCCTCACCTAGCATCCAACAATAAAAAGCGCTTGTCATCCCGAGCGAAGCAAGGCCTGCCTGCCGCAGGCAGGGATCTCTCTTCGTTCTGTGCCGATGCACGGTGTGAGAGTCAGCTCTCGTCCGCATCCCCGCCAGAAAGGGCCCCGGCCGGAATCCCTTCCAGCACCTCGCGCACCTTTGTAGCCAGCGCCTTCAAATTGAAAGGCTTCTGCATAAACGACATCCCGCCTTCCAAAACTCCGTGCCGGAAGATGCTGTCGTCCGTATAACCGGAAATATACAGCACCTTCAAACCCGGCCGCGACGCGGAAACTTTCGCCGCCAAATCCCGCCCGCTCAGCCGCGGCATCACCACGTCGGTAATCAGCAACTGGATATCGCCGGAATGCCCCGCCGCAATCTGCAGCGCCTGCACGCCGTCAGACGCAGCCAGCACCCGATAACCCCGCGCCGAAAGATATTCGGCCACCAGATCGCGCACGCTGTCTTCGTCTTCCACGAAAAGAATCGTTTCCGTCCCCGGCTCGGGCCCCTTCGCCGCTTTCTCGGTCGCAAGCTTTTCCGCCGGAGCCGTCACTTCCGGCAAATACACCTTGAAAGTCGTGCCGTGATCCACTTCGCTATACACCCAGATATATCCGCCGCTCTGCTTCACCACGCCATAAACGGTCGCGAGTCCCAATCCAGTTCCGCGCCCCTGTTCTTTCGTCGTGAAAAATGGTTCGAAAATGCGCGCCTGCGTCGCGGCGTCCATTCCGCAGCCGGTATCGCTCACGGTAAGCATGACGTAAGGACCAGGTTCCACCACCGCGTGCTGCGAAGCGTAACTGCTATCGAGGTCCACGTTGGAAGTCTCGATCGTCAACCGCCCGCCATCGGGCATCGCGTCGCGCGCATTCACCACCAGGTTCAGCACCACCTGCTCGATCTGGCTGGGATCCGCTTTCACGCGCCCCAGGTTCGCGCCCGGCAAAAATACCAGCTCGATATTTTCGCCAATCACGCGCGAAACCATCTGGATCATATTGCCCACCACTTCATTCAACGCCAGCACCCGCGGATGCAGCACCTGCATGCGGCTGAACGCCAAAAGTTGCCGCGTCAATCCCGCCGCGCGCTCGGCCGCCTGCTGGATCTGCTCCACGTTGTGCCGCACCGCATCTTCTTTTCCGGTCGCGCCGCTGAAAAGCCGCTCCGTCAACATCTCCGCGTGGCCCTTCACCACCATCAGCAAATTATTGAAATCGTGCGCCACGCCGCCCGCCAGCTCTCCCACCGCCTGCAGTTTTTGCGATTGCCGCAGCTGATCGGTCAGGTGCTTCCGCTCGGTAATATCCAGCGCGACGCCGATCACTCCCAAAAGTTCTCCGTCGCTGCCGCGCAAAGGCTGCACGTGCGATTCCAGCACGCGCTTCTGCCACTCCAATTGATAGGTGAGCGATTCTCCGGCCAGAGCCTTGCGGTGCGCGGCAATCGAAGGAAATTCCGGATTCTCCGTCTGAAAATATTCGAAAAGAGTTTTGCCCACCAGCTCGCCGGAGCGCAGCCCCAAAGTTCCCAGCCCCGCGCCCACCGCGGACGTGTATCGCAAATTCTTGTCCGTGGTCCACAAAATCGCCGGCATCCGCTCCATCATCACAGCCAGACGCGTGCGCCCCTCGTGCCGCTCGATCTGCGATTTCTCCAGATCCTCAAGCATGCCGTTGATCGCCGTCGCCAAAAACGCCAGCTCGTCCCGCCCCCGCACGTTCAGCCGCGCCGCCATGTCGCCGCTCGCGCCGATCTGCGTCACGTTGTCCGCTAAATCCCCGATCCGCGAGATCACGAACTTCTCCAGCAATTTCAGCGTCACCGCGCCAAACACCAGCCCCATCGCCATCAGCAGCAGCAAAAATTGCAGCAAACTCGTGCGGCCCTGGTCGTGAATGGTTCTCTGCAGCAGCACGCGCATCAGCCCCACCGGCCGTCCGTAGATATCGTTTAGTCGCTGATAGGCCGCGAACGATTCCGGATTCACCTCGCGCGTAGAAATCGGATGATCCTCGGAAATCAGGCCGGCGGCCGCGCGAAGATTCGCATCGCTCGCGATGTCTCCCTGCAGTTCGATCTCGATGGGCATGTGCGTGATTTCCGAAAGATGCCCGATTTCCGCGTCGTCCAGCACGCGTCCCATCACCATGCTGCCGGCGATCGGTCCCTGCGAATTGCTCGTAAGGATCGGCCGCGAAACCACCAGCACCGGCCCGTCCGGAAGCGCGAGCATTCCCGCCACTTTGCTATCGAGGCCGGATTGCGTCAGCAGCAAGCTGCCTGGCTTCAGATCATTTTCGAGACCCCGCGGGAGGGGAATTTCGCCGCCGTGCGCGAGGTCGAATCCCTTGGAGAAAAGTTTGCGGCCTTTCTCGTCAAAAATCGCGACGAAGCTGACTTTGAGCTGCTGGAAAGTGCTGCCGGGGAACTCGGTCTTCACATACGTCGCGCTCTGCCCGTGCACGTACGCGTAGGTGGCGTCCCAGGTGGCATATTCGCTGGCGGTCTGATCCAGCGTATTCAGGTCATTGCTCAACGCGCTCGATGCCCGCTGCGCGTCTTCCCGCGCAAAATCCTCCTCCAGTCGCGTGAACCCGCTCATCAGCAAAATATGCGAGAGCCAGTACAGGCCGCCAACCAGCCCGATCATGGTAATGGCAATGATCAGCAGCGTTTTGCGCCGCAGCGACGAGGGTACGTGAAGTTGGGCGATCTGCAGAGGTCCCAAGGCGAGTGCCTCAGCATCCATTATATCGGCCTCTAGATTGGCCTCCGAAGCTCGGCGGTTACCGCGGTGCCCTAGTCGTACACCACGTAACCGATCGAACATTGACGAAAAATTCGCCGCCCACCCTCGCCAGGGTTTATCCTGCAAGCATCTTGCCCGGCTTAAAAGGCATCCCTACTGGGGAGTCCGATGGGGGAGCTTATGACTTATCGCCTGATCCGCTTCCGCTACGCTGCTGCCGCCTGCCTCGCCCTGGGATTGGCCATTCCCGCCGCCGCGCAGGATGCCGGACCAATGCCGCCCGCCCCTCCCGCCAGCCAGCCGGCTCCCAATCCGGCGCCGCCACCGCCGCAGCAAAATTCTCAGCCCGCGCCGCCAGACGCATCCGCGCAACCGCCCGCACCAACAAGTGCAGCCCCAGCCTCCGGCGCCGCAGCCGACAGCACGTCCTCAGCGGCTCCAGCAACCGCTGCAGCGCCCGCCACTCCCCACGCGGCCGCCAGCAAAACGGCCGGCAAGATCGAAGTGCCCTCCGGCACCCACATTCCGCTCGTGCTCCACAATTCAATCTCGACGCGCAGCGCCCGTCCCGGCGATCCCGTCTATTTCGAAACACTTTTTCCCATCATGATTGACGGCAAAGTGGTCATTCCTGCAGGCTCCTACGTCAGCGGAGAAGTCACCGAATCCAAGCGTCCCGGCCGCGTAAAGGGCCGCGGCGAACTGATGATCAAACTCACCACGCTCATTTTGCCCAACGCCTACATGGTCAACTTGAACGCAATTCCTGGCAACGCGGGAACCGGCGGCAATGAAACCACCGATAGTGAAGGCAGAATCATCGGCGATTCCGAAAAGGGACATGACATCGGCACGATCGCAAAGACCACTGCGGCCGGCGCGGGCATCGGCGGCATCGCCACCCGCAGCGGCTCAGGCGTGGGAATCGGTGCCGCAGCCGGCGCCGCCGTAGGCCTCGCCGCCGTCCTGCTAACGCGCGGTCCCGACGCCGAAATGCCGCGAGGCTCCACAGTCGAAGCCGTAATTGACCGCTCCATCTACCTCGAAGCCGATAAAGTCCAATTCACCGGCCCCGGCCAAGCCTCCTCGCTCGCAGGCCCTCCCAATCGCGAACCAGTCCGCAACCGCGACCCATTCTAAATTCTGGATAGCGCCAACACACAAAGCGCATGTCATCCCGAACGAAGTGAGGGATCTCTCTTCTGAAGTTCTCCGCGCATCCGTCACGCGCCCGTCCGCGCCCGCGAGCGCGCCGCCGTAAACCGCAATGGTGAAAATCTCTCCGCCACAAAACTCCCCTTCCCGCTAACAATCCAATCCCGCACGATCTTCGCCGTCACCGGCGCCAGCAAAATCCCATTGCGATAATGCCCCGTCGCGATCAGCAACCCCTTCATCTCCGCGGGCCCGATAATCGGCAAATGATCCGGACTATCCGGCCGCAATCCCGCCCACTGCTCCACAATTTCCGCCCCCGCCAGCCCCGGCGCCAGTTCCTTCGCCCCCTCCAGAATTTTGCGAATGCCCTCCGGCGTAACCTGCTTCACAAACCCCGCATTTTCCAAAGTGCTCCCCGCAATAATCCGTCCATCGCGCCGCGGCACCAGATAACCGCGCGACGAACGCAGTACCTTTTTCAGCTTCACGTTCGCGGATCGCAAAGCAACCAACTGGCCCCGCACCGGCCGCACCGGCGCGTAACGCGCCAAATTTTCCGCGCCGCCAGAAACGCAATCCTTGATCGTGCCGCAGAACGCGCCTGCAGCGATCACCACATGCTCTCCTTCGAATTTTTCGCCGCCCGCCGTCACGCCAACACACGCTCCGCGTTCGCACAGCAGCGATTCAACAGCGCAATCCCCGCGAATCTCCGCGCCCCGCCGCGCAGCCGCCACCAAGACCGCCTCCGTCAGCAACCGCGGGTCCACCGTAGCTTCGTCCGGCAGCCAAGCCGCCGCGCTCACCGCCGCGCCCAACTCGGGTTCCAGCGCCCGCGCCGCCTCCACCGAAATCGTTTCGATCGCAAGCCCCAGCTCGCGATACTCCTCGATCATCTTGTCCCGCGCACTCTCGCCATCGCCGCCTGCAAATAATTCGAACGTACCTTCACGCACAAAATCCACGTTCGTTCCCGACGCTTCCTCAACCCCCGCAACAAATTCCGGATAAAGCTGCAAACTCTCTTTTGCCAATGGCACCAGCGGCACCGCCTCCGGCGAATCCGGCCCCGGCGAAAGCATTCCCGCAGCAGCCCACGACGTCTCCCGCCCCGGCTGTTGGCGATCAACCACCAAAACACGCAGTTTTTCGCCGGCCAATTCAAACGCAATGGCCGCGCCAATCACTCCGCCGCCCACAATCACCACATCAAAATTTTTCACGAGTTCATAATATCAGGAAGAAAGGTAAGGCGGGATTGGTAGCGCCGGCGTCTCGCCGGCTCTTTGCATTTGCCTTTGTAGCGGCGTCCGCTGGGGCGGACGCCATCGGTGTCGCGGCGAATAACGATGGCGGTCTCAACACTTCACGCAAAAAACGCAGAACTGTCATTCCGAGGGCGAATTGCGCCCGAGGAATCTGCTTTTGTCTTCCTGATGCGTCGGCGAAAAGCAGGTCCCTCCCGCCGCCCGGGATGACACTCACATGAGTTTTCGATCTAACCAAAACCACGTCGCCTACAAACAATCTCGCCACCGCGCGGCGTTTACAACGAATCCACCAACTCCACCGAAAGCAACCGCGCCTTCTGCGAAAGATTCTGCGCCCGCGACCAATCCCCAGCCTTGCTGGCCTCGTCCGATTGGTTCAAAAAGCTCCGAATCTTGTCCACCAAGTCCTTCTGCGCCGCGCTCAAAACCCGCCCCGATGACTGCTGCAAATTTTTCTGCGCAGCAAAAATGTCGTCTTGCGTCTTGTGCTGCAAGCTGGCCTGATCCCCAGGAGAAAGCTGCGGCGAAATCTGCGGCGCCGGCGCCCGCGCAGGCTGCTCCGGCTGCGAATCCGCAGCCGATTCGACGGGCGCCTTGCGCGAAGGCGGCGCCGGTTTGGTCTGCGCCGGCTCCACCGGCAGCGCCGCAACCGCCGTTTCCGCTGGATTCGGAGGCGTCGGCACATTTTCCGGCGGCGGCAGCGCGTCGGTATCCGGCGCAATATTCGTTAGCGGCTTCGCGTCCGAAGGTTCCGGCGCGGGAGCCGCGGCCACCGGCGTACCGGCCTTCGCGGTCTTCCAGCAACCGGTCAATCCAAATGGCACCACGCACACCAACACCACGAGCATTGCCAGAATGGTAGCGTCGAACCTGCGGCGGCTGGGCATTTATCGTTTTTCTTCCGCGAACGGCTGTCCGAAATCCCGTATCTTTCCGGCCAGCGCTTCCAGTGAACGTGCCAACGGTAATTCCAAACGAAACGTGGTGCCGCGCCCCGGTTCCGAATCAAATTCTATCCGACCGTTGTGCAACTGCACAAACCGAAAGGTATTCGCCAGTCCTATTCCGGTACCTCCCGGCCGCGTCGTAAAAAATAGCTGAAAAATCTTTTTCTGGTCCTCCGGCGAAATTCCTTTGCCCGAATCCGAGACCGAAATCACCGCAAATTCGCCGTTGCGCCGCAGGCTCAGCGTGATCCTTCCGCCCGCACTCGTGAAATCGCTCGCATTCAGCAGCAAATTCAGCACAGCCTGATGAATCAGCTGTGAGTCCACCAGCACGCCCGGGAATTGCGAAGGCAGCTCCACGCGCAACTCGATCCCGGCTTTGGTAATGGCCGGCCGCGCCGCGTCCAGCACTTCATCCAATAAAATCCGCAGGTCCGTCTCTTCCAGCTTCAATTCCACGGGTCGCGTGAAATTCAAAAATGTCTTCACCGCGCGGTCCAGCCGGTCAATTTCGCTATCGAGCATCTTCACGGCCTGCTGCGGCTCGGGATCCACCGGCATATTGGCCTTCAAAACCTCCAGCCACAGCCGCATCGAGTTCAGCGGATTCTTCACTTCGTGAGCCACGCCCGCCGTCACGCGCCCCAGCGCCGCGAGTCGCTCGGAAACATGCAACTGGCTGCCGATGCGCTCCAGCGATTCCACGTCGCGCAACGTCACCAGCGATCCCATCGGCGCGCCGTGTTCGCGGATCACCTGCGCGCTCAACCCGATTCGCTGCGGACCGTTCGGCCCTTCCAGCGTCACTTCCGCGTTATCCACCAACCCGATCTGGTCGCCGCGAATTCCCAGCGCCTCGCGCATCGGATGCCCCCCGGGAAATATCTCGCTCGCGCGGCGCCCGCGCAATTCCTCCGGCGGCACGCCCAGAAATTTTTCCACCGAAGGGCTCACCAGCACGGTGTAACCGTTGGCGTTGAAAAGCATCAGCCCGTCTTCCAGGCCGCTCATCACCTGGTCCAGATTTTCCCGCAACGTGCTGAAAATTTCGCGCACGTCTCGTAATTGCTTTCCGATCCCGATGATTTTCGTGCTCACCGCGCCGAATTCGTCGCCGCGTTTCACCGGCTCCAGGTCGAATTCGCCCGCCGAAATGCGGTCCAATTGCGCGGATATGCGGTCAATCGGCGCGAGCGACGCGCGGCTCACGATCAGCGCCAGCAAAGTCGAAAGCAGCACCGAACCCAGCGCGTAATATCCCGCAGAAATCAGGCTCGGCGAAATCTCGCTGCGAATCAGCGCCGAGGAAAGTCCCACGCGGATATCGCCAAAGGGTCCGTTGCCCACATTGAAAGGAAGCGAATCCTCGTAAACCAGCGGCGGCCCATAGAGCGTCCGCAATTGCTGGAAGAATCCGCCGCGCACCAGAGAACTCACCGGAGGCCGCTGCGCCACTTTTTCGCCGCGCTCCGCCGGATCGCTCGATTTCATCACGATGCCATCGCGGTCGCTGATGCTGATCTCATAAATCGTCGGCGAATATCCCACCGCCGATTCCATCACCGAATCGAGCGTGTTGCTCTGGTCCAGCGCCCTCTGCACGTACGCGCGCAAATCCGCGGCGCTATCGGACGCCGGAAAATCGCCGCGCGCCGCGGCATCGGTAAGGGAATTCTTGCAGGCGAGAAAAACTTGTTCGGCTACGAAGCGCGCCCGGTCGTCCGCCTGGCGCAAGGTCTGCCGCGTCAGCCGCGCGATATACAAGGCGGAAACCAGCGTCACCACTGCCAGCACGAGCAGCGAAGTCGCCAGCGTGAATTTAGTTTTCAGGCTGAGACGCATCTTTCCGCCCCGCCTCGTATTCTTTCAATTTATTGTGCAGCGTTTTCAAGCTGATGCCCAGCAGTTCCGCCGCGCGCGTCTTGTTCTGGCTGGTCGCCGCCAGCGTCTGCAGGATCAACTCGCGCTCCACCGCATCCACCGTCGTTCCAATCGGAAAATGCAGCCCGCTCAACCCCGAATTTGTCATCGCCGTGGCGTGCCCGAATTTCGACGGCAGATGCTGCCGTGTAATCACCCCGCGATCCGACGCGATCGCCGAGCGCTCCAGCACGTTGCGCAATTCCCGCACGTTTCCCGGCCACGGATATGATTTGAAAAGGTCCATCACGTCCGTGCCCACGCCGCTGACTTTCTTTTCGTGCTTCGCTGAAATATCCGTCAGCAAATGCTCCACCAGCAGCGGCAAATCCTCTTTGTGCTCGCGCAAAGGCGGCAAGTGCACGTTGAATACGTTCAGCCGGAAATAAAGATCCTGCCGCAGATGCCCGTCCGCCACCGCCTGCTCGGGGTCCTTATTTGTCGCGGCCAGCACCCGCACATCCACGGGAGTTTCCACCTTGCTGCCCAGCCGCCGCACCTTGTGATCTTCCAGCACGCGCAGCAATTTCGCCTGCGTCGGCGCCGGCATCTCGCCGATTTCATCCAGCAGCAGCGTTCCGCCGTCCGCCAGCTCGAAGCATCCAATGCGCCGCTCCGCCGCGCCCGTGAACGCGCCCTTCTCGTGCCCGAATATTTCGCTTTCCATCAGCGATTCCGGAATCGCCGAACAATTGATGGCCACAAACGGCCGCGACGCCCGCGGCGACAACATATGAATCGACCGCGCCACCATTTCTTTCCCCGACCCCGTCTCGCCCGTGATCAGCACCGACGCCGTCGAAGGCGCCGCAATTTCCACCTGGCGCATCACGTCCTGCATGGGCGCGGACGTTCCCACCAAAGTGCCCAGTTTTCCCGCCGCGCGCAAATCGCGCGTCAACGCCACCACCGCTTGCTGGTCGCGCACTCGTCCCAACGCGCGTTCCAGCAAGGCTCGCAATACGGGAGGTTTCAGCGGCTTTTCGATGTACCAGTACGCGCCCGCTTCGATCGCCTGCACCACGCGTTCGTCGCTGCCACGCCCGGTTATAATAATGACGGGGATGCGCAGTATCTCGTCGCCCAGCTGCTTCAGCAAGTCGAGCCCGTTCATTCCCGGCAGCTCGACGTCCGCCAGAATCAAGCTCGGCTGGAATTCCTGGAACTTGGCAAGCGCCTCTTCGCCGCTCGCCAACTCCCAGAATTTCCCAATTCCACTTGCGCAAAAGCGCCTCGTAGCCCTTGCGCGCGTTATCTTCATCCTCAACAATCAGTATCCGCTGCTGGTTAGGAGCGTCGGTAGCCATCAATCACTGAATCTACCAGCACTACCCCCGAAAACCAATAGAGCCGACCCTGGAAGCGTCAGGCCAGAGTGGCCGATTAGACGCATCCGCGCACAACTTAGGGGGCACAACGGAGTGAAGCGTCCGATCCCAGCGACGAAACAGACTCTGATCCTTAGACTTGCAAAACGGTCTCGGCTACAAATCGAAATTGCGCGCAAATCTCAGTTTCAGACCGCAGGTCGGTGGCTTATTGGCCCGCTGGAAGCGGTACCGTGATCAGCGAGTTGGAATCCGGCGCAGTCAGGTATGCTAGACTCTCTAACGGATCGACCGCAATGCCGCGCACAGGGCTTGCCGTTGTCCCTTGCATGATCTGCGTATGCGCGACGATATCGAGAACGACAAATCCTGTCGGACTGCTTGTAACTACGATGCCGTTGCCACTGCTTGCCGTAATGACTACGCTCGACTTCAGGTAAGGTGGCGGAGTCGAACTCGTACCGTTTCCAATGTAAAAGGTGCCTGCCGTCGACATGGTTGCGTCGGTATGCGTCGTTCCTGGGCTCGAGATAGAAACATCTTGCGATCGAAACGTACTCAGGTCCGTTGAAACCGTCGTGAAGACCCATGAGTTCTGTGCTGCCGAAACCCCGAGAGCAGTGACTTGCCCTGAAACAGATGTCGTCGAATAGACGGTGAAAGTGGACAAACTGATCTCGGAAATATAATTGAGTCCGCCGACCCAGATACTCGTGCCTCCCGGATCCAGCACGACTGAAGCCGGGCCTGCCCCAACCGCGAGTGTGCCGACAACTGATTGGGTTGCAAGATCGATCTTCGTGATGGAAGACGACCCGTAGTTCGCAACATAAGCGTAGCTTTGCGCCGAATCGAGTGCAATAGCAACAGGCTGCTGTCCCACAGCGAGGGTTGCCGATACGGCCATATTCGGCAGTGCGACGATGCTCGCTGTATTGCTCCCATAGTTTGTCGCGATCGCGTAACGTGGCTCCTTAACGTAGTGCGTCGTAGTCGTACATGTTATGGTATGTACGATTGTAGTACATTTTACGGTAGCGCCCGCTACGACTGCGATGCGCCGTAGGCTTTTACCGCCGTAGGAGTTGCTCCTACGGCGACGCAAGCGGAGCCGTCCAGACATACTTGCCCTGGAGCTGCCAACGTGTCGATATAGCCAGTTGACTGAACGGGATTGGTAGACCAGCAGCTTGTGGGAGCGCCTCCTGTCGTGCAGGTCTGAACGTACGAATCCGTATCAAATGCATCGATGCCGTAGGGCGTAATTTGAGACGTGCTATTCGAACCGACGCTGAAATAGCCTGTTCCAATCCCCTGATAGACTCCGGCCGAGTTCTTATTCGTCAGATTGAACGTGTAAAATCCTTTGCCTAGAGTGCCAGACGAAGATGCTGGGAAAGGGAAGGTAGCAGTCGTTCCGTTCGACGAGACGACAGATGCCGTTTCCTGCGAAACCTGCGTGGGACCTTGATAGACGTTGATTTGAGGCATGCCATAGGTTGAAGAAATTCCCGTGTACTTCACGCCAAACGTGCTTGGAGTTGAACCTGCCAGGGAAAACGTAGTATCAGGCCCGACGCCTATTGGCAGTTCGCATGTCCAGATGATGTTCGGGTTCGCGATCGTGACTTCAACGTCACCCACATCATTAATTTCATCTCCGCATAAAATGTTTCACGTGACCCCGGTTTCCCAAAGTGCGGGTATCCGACCATCTTTCACAAACTCCTGCCCCTGGCCGTTTGTCACGACGTCGAAACCGTACACATTTCCGAGCGCATCCGATCCCAAATCCTGTATCCAACCGCCGGTCACGGGTATGCCCGGATGTGGGGTCGGCTCCTGTGGCACGCCTCCGACGATGATTTGGTCCTCGGTGTAAACGAAGAATCCGCCGACGTCACCCGCAGGAGGAAGTCCTGGAACGCCGCCACAGCCCGTCAAGTAGACGGCCGAAACTAGGAGCAAGGGCACGATCATTTGGCGAATTCGCGTGGTTATCATGTCAACTCCCTGGGCTAATCGACACCGAGACGCTCCAAAATGCGCTGAACGTAGGTCGCCGGGCCTGTATCTGGATGAGCTGAGAAATAATTGTTTCGAGCAGTGGTATATTCGCGCTCGTGCTCGAGGGCGGCGGTTCGAAGTTGACTGGAGGTACGCGCCATCTCTGCGCTGGCGGAACTGCCGGCGACAAGGTGAGAGTAGGATTGTCCTGGTGGCAACAACAGTTGAGGGCCAGAATTGGACTGTTCTGACTTGAGGGTATCTCTCAAGCCTGAAGGTATGCCGTGTTCTCGCTCAAGCCGATATAGTAGTAATACGGCTTCGACAGGTCGGCAGCTGTCAGCAACAGCACCATCTTTTGATCGCGCAATGGAAGCAGGGTAACGCATCGTAGCCAGTAGGATGCGATAGGCGTGAAGCTCCTCGACAGAAATTCGAGTCCAAGTTGGAGCGTTCCATGTGTTCATCACATCGTTGAAGACTGATGCGATGAGGGTTTCTGGTATTCTCGCACTGTGATTGCTAACAGCGCGGTATTCAGCGGCGGCGACACGCGATCTCATTTCATCAAACTCGGGACTGAAGCTGATAACGCCGAATCTCGATGAGAGCTCGGGTTGGAACCTCTGTATTATCGCGTCGATGTAGGTATCTACGTCTTGAATCGAATTGATGTTTGATTCTTTGCCGAGGTTGTCGATCCGCCGGTCCGCGGGCAAGAGCGGCGAATCCTTACGTGGTCGGCTATCCATACCAGCCCCCGCAACTAACGCCGCTCCAGTCGCCAGAGCAACGATCAGACATTTTGCCGCAAGCATCAGTCGCTCCAAACGGGCAGGGCACAAGCGTGATTCCTTGGTAGCGTCAAGATAGATATACCTATGAGTCGTGTCAAGTTAATGCTTTGCTATCCATAAACCATAGGATGAAGTTTATTGCTCTTGTAATAGAGGGAGTCTGCCTCGGCCGAACCCGACACGCGCTTCCGTGCTCTCTAACGGCTCTGTTAGTCGCCTCAAATCTTCCCAAAATACAGCGGCCGCTGCAGCGCCAACTCCAATTTCATATTCGGCTCCAGCGTCAATTCCTGCCCCAACCCCGACGTCGCCATGAACGCCGTCGCCGCATTCATCGCCGCCCCCATCGCCGCATCCTTCTTGTCTTTCTTCGAAAGCCCCGGCTCGGCCCCCACAAACGCCGCCTCCGCCATCGCCAGCATTTCATCATCGCGCTTGCTGCTAGGAGCTTCGATCTCGCCTTCATGATCGAACAGCACGCGGATCGAATGCACTCCCGGCGCGTCAATCAAATCCGCCACCAGAGGAGTCCATCCGCTCGCCGTATGTATATCGTCGAACGTCAGCCACAACCGCGCGCGCCCCACTTTTCCCGCGGACTGCACCTTATCAATGTGCCCGCGCACCTGCACACCCGCAGGCAACATGCTTCCATCAGACGTGGGAATTGGCTCGAGTGTCCGCGCAAAAATCTGTTTTCCAGACTTGTCTGCCTTGGTGGAAATGCGCGTCTGCAGCGCAACCAGAAAACGCGTCCCGCGCGCGGCGGCATTGGGCGGCACATCCTGAGGTTGAGTTGACGGCGGCGGCGCGGGGTCTGAATTTTGCGCGCGCACCGAAACGGACGAAAAAACGAAAAGCGCGGCCATAACGGCCAGTATCCTCCAGCGATTCATACACTCCTCCCAAAATTTTCATTTGGCGTTTTCAGCTGGAGGCGAAAGCGCTTTACTCTTGCTCCAAATATACCACCATCGGTCTATTGCATCAATTTTTCCTCCTTTTCCGCGAGCGGCGGCACGGCAGCGCCGTTCAAAATCGCTTCCAGCGTCGCAAACAGCTCACTCGTGCGAATCGGTTTCGAAATGTACGCGTCCATCCCCGCCGCCAAGCAGCGCTCCTGATCGCCCTTCAAAGCATTCGCAGTCATCGCCACGATCGGCATGTGCCGCCCGCTCGTCTTTTCGATCTCGCGAATCGCGGCTGTCGCCTCGAAGCCGTCCATCTCCGGCATCTGCACGTCCATCAGCACTACTTCAAATTCTTCCTTCGCCAAAGCGGCCAGCGCTTCACGTCCGTTGCCGGCGACGGCAATGCTATATCCTCGCTTTTCCAGCAGCCGCACCGCGAGCGTCTGATTAACAAGATTATCTTCCACCAGCAAAATTCGCGCGCGATTCCGGCTCTCGCGCAAGGTGTGCCGCGTCACCAGCGGCGCTTTCTTTGGTTCCGGGTGTCCCAACACATTGCTGAGCGCCTCCCAAAGCTCTCCTTGCCGCACCGGTTTCATCAGATATGCGGAAATGCCGAGCTCCCGGCAGCGCGCGGCGTCCCCCAAATGACCCGCGGATGTCAGCATCATCACCGAGGCGCCCACCAGGCCTGGCTCGCTCTTGATTCGCTCCGCCAGCATGAATCCATCCATCTCCGGCATTTGTCCATCCAAAAGGATCAGCGAATACGGCTTGCCGCTGCTCTTGGCAATTTCCAGCGCGCGCAACGCCGCTGCGCCCCCATCCACCGCGGTTGCGCTCATCCCCCAGCGCGCCAGCATTCCGTTCAAAACCTTTCGATTCGTGAAATTGTCGTCCACAATCAGCACCTTCACGTCGCGCAATTGCTCCGATTGCAACGTTGTTGGCCGGTGCGCAGGCTCCTGCTGCACGCCCAGTTTCGCCGTAAAGTGAAACGTGCTGCCCTGGCCCGGCTCGCTCTCCACCCACACTTTTCCGCCCATCATTCGCACCAGTCGCGTGCAAATCGTTAATCCCAGCCCCGTGCCGCCGTACTTGCGAGTCATCGAGCCATCCGCCTGCGAAAACGCTTCAAAGATTCTCTCCTGCTTATCCTTCGGAATTCCCACGCCCGAGTCTTTCACCTTGAAATGCAGGCACGCCACCCCGTTCTCGCTCGAAACTTCCTCCACGCGTATAAACACTTCGCCCTGATCCGTAAACTTCACCGCATTTCCCACCAGGTTGATAAGCACCTGGCGAATCCTTCCGGGGTCGCCGATCAGCGCCTCCGGAACCCCCGGCTGCACTTCATAAATCAGCTCTAGCCCCTTCTGGTGGGCACGAATGCTCAGCGACTTCATGGTCTCGCCCAGACTCGCGCGGAAGTCAAAAGGAATTGCCTCCAGCTCCAGCTTGCCCGCTTCAATCTTTGAAAAATCCAGGATGTCGTTGATAATCGCCAGCAGCGATTCTGCCGAAACTCGCACCAGCCCCAGATGTTCCCGTTGCTCGCCCGTCAGATCCGTATCGAGCACCAGTTCCGTCATCCCCAGGATTCCGTTCATCGGCGTCCGGATCTCATGGCTCATCGTCGCCAGGAACGAGCTTTTCGCCTCGCTCGCCGCTTCCGCGGCCAGCTTCGCTTGTTGCAGTGCGATCTCCGCGCTCTTCTGCTCCGTCACGTCCACCGCCGTCCCCAGCACAAACCGCGCTCGCCCCGCGCTGTTCTTCAGTATCGAAAGTTCCACGATGGCCCAGACCATCCGGCCGTTCCGCAGCACGTAGCGCTTTTCCATGCGCAGGTGCTCGCGCCCTCCTCCCAGCATTTCCTGGAACTGCAACCGCTGCGGCTCGCGATCGTCGGAATGTGTTAATTCGTCGAAGATCGTCACGTGCTGCATTTCTTCGGCCGCGCATCCCAGCATTCGCTGGTAAGCGCGATTTACCGTCAGCCCGCCGGTTGCCAGGTCCGTGACCGCGATGCCGATCACCGCCCCGTCGAAAATCGCGCGGAAGCGTTCTTCGCTTTCCCGCAGCGCCGCTTGCACCTGCTTCCGCTCGGTGATGTCCACAAACGTCACCACCGACCCGATCACTTCGCCTTTCCGCGTGATCGGATGCGACCAATATTCCGCCGGAAAGCTGCTGCCGTCCTTGCGCCACAGCACTTCATCGTCTACGTGCGATCCGCGGCCCTTCCGGAATGCCTCGTAAATGTGGCAATCCTCCACCGGATACGCGGCGCCATCGGCTCTGGAGTGGTGAATCAAGGCGTGCATGTTTTTTCCTTGCACCGCCGCCGACGATTCATAACCCATCATCCGCAAAAATGCCTGGTTGCAGAACGTACAGTCGCCCTGGGCATCGATGCCGTAAATGGCTTGCGGCGCCGACTCCATCACCAGCGTCACCAGCGAATTGCTATGCTCCACTTGTGCGGCAAATCGCCGGTCCAGCAGCGAAGTCATCACCGTGAACCCCAGCAGGATGAACGTCACCACCACGATCTCCGCCATCCCCAGCGTCGAAATACTCAGCGCGTGCGATAAATCTCCGTAAACTCCCGGCGTCGCCGTAAATCTCGCCGCCGCCATTCCCGTGTAGTGCATCACCGGAATCGCCGCGCCCATCACCACCGCGCTCAGCGCTTTCCGCCATCCTCCCGAAGTCGTTTCCCCGCGAAAATGAAAAGTCAAAAGCAGCGCGACGAACGAAATCACGATCGCCAGCGCCACCGACACCGTCACAATCGCCGTCGAGTAGCTGCACATCGCCGGCAAACGCATCGCCGCCATTCCGATGTAATGCATTCCCGCGATCGCGCCGCCCATAAACACGCTTCCGATTGCCGCGCGCGCCAATCCCATCGTCGTCCGGCTCGCCACAAACAAAGCGATCGCCGAAGCGAACATCGCCGCCAGCAGCGACAGCAGCACCGTCGGCCAATCGTATTGCACCGGAACCGGTAGCCGGAACGCCAGCATCCCCACGTAGTGCATGGACCAAATTCCCAAGCCCATCGCCACCGCGCCGCCAGTCAGCCACACCGCTCGCGCCACGCCCCGTGCCGCCGTCACTCTTCCCGTAAGGTCTAGCGCCGAATAAGAAGCGAGCACTGCAATCAATACCGACAACACCACCAGCCGGTAGTCATAGGAACCCATCACGATGTGCGCTGGTGAAACCACCACGCCTCCTCGGTTTTCTGGAATACGCGAGCCCCGCGAACATTGCTTAGTAACAGAGTTCGCGAGCTCGCTCCGCTGGCCGGCGCTCCAGGCCGTGATCACGCAAACGATCACGCCAAAGCTAGACCGGAAAGGGCAGTCTTGGACCAGCAGAGCAATAAGGAAGGGATTCCAGTTTGACTCAGCCACGAGCCAAGTCAAGGCCGCCGCAAAAATCTCAACGCATTAGTAACGGGCGGCAAGCCGCAAATCGCGCATGCTACACTCCGCCCGTGCGCAATCCGCCGCGTTTCAATCCAGCCGCGCTCGCCGTCCCGCCGGCGCACGCGGAGCGCGCTTGAACTGCCCGAAATGCAACGCCAAGCTCGTCCCCAAGCCGGTCCCCGGCGCCATCCGCTTCCCGCAGCGTCTGGAATGTCCTGAACACGGCTGGCTCAAGGAGAGAGTAAAACCAATCCGCATGCGCTTCCACAAAGACGCGCCCAATTGGTGAATCAGCGTGCGCCTCTCTGGCGCGCCTATCCCGCGCGATCCGCGGCCCGTGCCGCGTCGCTCGTGCCGCGCGCACCCACGCTAAAAATAAATCCGCCTCGGCTCATCCCGCATTGCGGATCGCAAACCGTCGCCACCTCAATCCCATAAATCCGCAACGCATCCCGCAGCGCCTCGGCCCCCACCGGCAAGCTTTCCCGCTCCGCTACCACCAGCGACAATCCCGCCGTCTCGCCGTTCCAATTCTCCGCAGGCACACTTTCCTGCACGTCCCACCCGATCACTTTGAATATCGTCAAAAAATCCTGCGCGTAATCGAACGCGTCGCTGGCCTCTCGCTGGTAGCACACGTTCACCCGCTGTTCGGCAAACGTCAGCAGCACCTGGATCAGCACCGCCTTCTGATGCGTGCTCAGTCTTCGCCCGCTCATCGCCATATCCCCGGCCAGTGTTGTCCCAGGCAGCCGCCGCTGTCAATCTTTCCTATTCGCCTGCGCGCGCGCCGAAAAAAATCGAAAATTTACGCTCCGGGAAATTACGCTGGCCTCAAACTGTTCCCCCGGACAGTTGTCGCCGCGCTCGCCCCTGTAGCATCATCCCCTCGCGTTGCGCAGTAGCCCAGCCAATACAAATTCCACGGACGCAACCCCGTGGAGTTGCAAGCCTACAGTTCTCTGCTAAGGAGTCTTTCGAAATGATGATCCGCAAGTCTCTGCTCGTAGGGGTGTGCCTCGCCGCAGCCTCCGCTTCCGCCGCCATCGTCGCGCCGTCGGCCCGCGCGCAATCCTGCACCTCGGGACAAAACGCCGCCGTCGAATGTTTTGTCGGCAACGCCGTCCGCACCAATCTCGTCACCCTGCAATACGGCATGACCATGTCCCAATTCAAGCAATACGGCGTCTCCGTCTCCAAAATTGTTCAGACGCAGCCCACCTCCCTAGCCGTCGTCGCGCTCGCCAGCGCCGTCGCCGACGCGCTTCCCCCCACCAATTCCGACGGCTCCGCCAACGCCCCCGCGCAAACCGCCGCCATGAATTCCATCGTGGACGCCGCAATCGCCAGCAACTTCATCACCGTCCCCGCCAACACCGATTCCCAAGACCTCAAATGGTTCTCCCTCGATCTAGTCACCGCCATGAACGCCAACAACGGCATCCTGCTCTCCCCCGGCACCATGCTCCGCGTAATCGATTCCTACGTAGTCAGCAACACCACCAGCGGCACCGTAAACTGGACCCAGGCAAACTCCGGCATCGCCACCATGATCACCAATCTAGCCGGCTCCGGCCTGCTAAAGCTCCCCGCCAACATCACCGCCGCCCAAGCCATCCAGTTCGCGCAATCCCTGGCCCAAATCACCTACACCTACAGAACCGCCACCAACCGCGCCTCGCTCTGAATTGTCCGCAGGACAATTCACCCTGAGACCCGCCAGTGGCGGGTCGAAGGGTTGCGTCTTCGCCTCTCTCCCGCTACTCTCTTCCGCGATGCCCGCACCCGCCCCCATCCGCGTCGGCACTTCCGCCTTCACCGCCGCGGGCTGGGAAGGCTCCTTCTACCCCGCCGGCATGCAACCCCGCGACTTCCTCTCCTACTACTCCACCAAATTCGACACCGTCGAGGTAGACTCCACCTTCTACCGCACTCCCGCCGTCTCCACCGTAAAAGGCTGGGCCCAGAAAACTCCCGCCAACTTCCTCTTCGCCCTGAAAGTCCCGCAAGTCATCACCCACGAAAAATGTCTCGACGACTGCGCCGCCGAAATGGCGGGCTTCCTCGCCGCCGCCGAACATCTAGGCGATAAACTCGGCCCGTTACTCCTGCAGTTCCCCTATTTCAATCGCACAAAATTCAAGACCGGCGCCGAATTCCAAACCCGCCTAAGCCCCTTCCTCAAAAATCTTCCCAAAGATTTTCAATTCGCGGTGGAAATCAGAAATAAAAACTGGCTGGACGAAAAATTCACCGAACTTCTCCGCAACCATCAAGTAGCCCTGGCCGTAATTGATCAGGCCTGGATGCCCACCATCCAGGAACTAACCAAAAAACTAGACCCCGTAACCGCCGGCTTCACCTACGTCAGATGGCTAGGCGATCGCAAAGGCATCGAACAACAAACCAAATCCTGGGACCAAACCATCCTCGACCGCCGCCCAGCCCTCTCCCACTGGGTCGACTACTGCTACACCACCACCCACCGCGGCATAAAAGTCTTCGCCTACGCCAACAACCACTACGCAGGCCACGCCCCTGCCACAGTAGCCCTCTTCCTCGAATTGTGGTCCAAGAAGACCAAGCCGTGAGCAACCGTGGCACAGCCACAAATGCCCTCTGATTCCTGGGAACGCCAATCTCCTGATTGGCGTGTGGCGCAGCCACTCTTGTGAATCGCGCTACAGCGCGATTCATCCTGAGAACCTGCCGGCGGCAGGTTCGAAGGGCCTGCCCTGAAAACTTGCCCGCCGTAGGCGGGACTGCCAGCGGCAGTCCTGAAGGCTCCGCGCTCTTTCTTGAGTCCGTCATCCTGAGCGAAGCGAAGGATCTCTCTTCGCTTTTCGCAGGGCCTGCCCTGAAAGCCTGCCCGCCGCATGAGGGCCCACCCGCCGCAGGTCGGAAGGGTCCGCGCTCTTCGCCTGGGAACGCCAATCTCCCGATTGGCGTCTTTCGCAGCCAAGCCCGCGCGCCCTGACAATCAGTGACGGCGCCTTAGAGGGTCTGTGCTCTTCGCAGTGCTCTTTCTTTAATCTGCCATCCTGCTTGTTTACACTGAACGCAGTGAACGTGCCCTAACGCAGGAAGGGAGCGCAGCGAGGGACCTCTCTTCGTATTTCCGCCGTTCGTGCCGCGCACGCCTAACGCCGCCGCAAACCGTCCCGCGCACCGCCGAATTTTTCTTCGTAGGGGCGCTGCTTGCTGCGCCCGCAGTTGACGTTGACTTAACGAATGGCGCCGCAGCCGGCCCGCCCCGCTCTCGCACCACCGCCATTCGCCACAAAACCAGCGCCAGCGGCGCGACAGAAGTTAGCCCAGCGTGTAAGCGCTGGGAGAAGCCCAAAAACAATCCCAAGCGCCGTAGGTGCGACACAATCCCGCGACACCATTCGGGATGCACAAAAAGCGTTTTGGTGTCGATTAGAACGGCTGATCTGCGCGATTTTGTTGGGTTTTTCGTGATTTCTAATATCTGCGATAGTCGATTAGAAACCATGTGCGACGTGACAGGGCAGTTGAAGCCATCTAAGGAGATTATGACTTGGGCGAAGAAGGTGGCTCGTTTTCTAAGCCAGTTACCACTCCCGATTGAATTGCAGCCGCTTGGTAATCATGCCAAGTCTGTAAAACCGTTTTCAGTGTCTTCGCGTCGTCGTAGTGAATCGCATGGGAAAAAGCCTTTACGTCATCCCCGTTCAAAATCCCACGACTTGTGAGAATATCGGTAAGAATTCGGAACAGTTGTCCCGTGCGGGCAAACATCACGAGCATCATTTCGTGTTCTTGCTTCGTCATCGAATCCTCTCTATCGTTGTGGAACTTCGAATTTCTTGCAATTCGCAACTATACTTCCCTTAGCAATACCTGCCCGGATGGCCGGGGACAGTATGAACTTGTCTAGTCGGGCGAGGAGCTTGTCGATTTGCTTTACGTCGGTTGCTTGTTGGGAATTGACAGCTGTAATGCGGGTCTTCCATGCGAGCATATCTCCTAATTGGAAGGCGCACGCTCGTCCCTTTGGAAGTCTGATAGGTTCGAACCCCAAATGCCTCATGCACAGGTTTTTCAGGCCGCCCCATCCTTCGTCCCCATCCTCGAAGGCAACTACAAATTTTGCGCCTGCTATCTTACGTCTCTTAGCCCACCAAACTGCTTCATTGGCTAGAAGGAACCCGACATAAGCATAGGGAGAGAAAAAGTGTTCCTCCAAAGCATATCTGGCGTTCACGGAGCGCCAGTCAGGCATTGAGATCGTTCCTGTAAACATTTTGTTTGTGTGTTTCTGCGCTACTGCAATGAGATCACGGATAAAACGGGAGCGTCTGCCTTTATCGCCTCTCCAGCCTTTATATTCTCCCCAGCTGGCAGCAAAATCGGTCGCATGAAACTCGGAGACGCCCTCTCTTTTGAGTATTTGTGACCATTCTGTCTCAAATTGCCCCCACTTTTCAGCTGTACTGCCAGCACCACCGATAGTCATGAACTCATGCGTATGCGATTTTCCGCTGGCGTCGAAATAACAGGCATAAAGCACGATGGCAATTTCCTTACCGGAGAGTCCGGGCAATGCGACTTGCAGAACATCGTGACCGTTAACTAGCGCAGTGGTACCATCCGCCTTGGCGATTCGTCAAGACGACGGATAGGAATCGCGAGGCTTGCCGCGCAAAATGGTGGGCCACCCGCGGGATTTGTGGCGTCTACGAAAGAATCGCCGTGACGAGATGCCACAGGGCAATCAGGCTTCCGATTCCAATTGATACGTTGTGAATCAAAACTGCGACCGTAGATTTGCTGACTTGTTTTGCAGCCTCTTTAGCTGGAGAAACTGGTACTTTGAGCCCTAAAGCGCGACCGACTTCACCATACCCCTCTTCGATGCGGTACATCAAGTAAACTGTCCCCAAACCAATGCCGCTCAGCCTGCTTGTAACGGCGTTATAAATCAGCACAAGCGCACTGAATACCATCGTTTCGAATTTTGAAGTCGCGGCAGAAAGTAAGCCAACGACAATCGCCAAATAAATCAGTTCCGATAACGCAGACCACGCGTAGAACATTACTCGACGCCAAGGGCGCGACTTGCTCTTCGTTTCCTTCTCAAGTGCTCGCTGGACTTCCCTCAAAATGCCCTGAAACGAAGCGTCCGCAGGAGTCCACCACCAATCCGAGGAATGGACTTTGTTCGGCGAGCTAACAGCTAGCTTGTTGGCAATCATTTCTTTCAATTCTTCGCCATCGTCTAAGTCAATCGATGCACGCTCCTCCAAGAGATGGATGCGCATCAACCAAAGCTCACGCTGGCACCTCTCGTTCTCACGCGCGTATTCTTCCCTGCGTAGGTCGTAGACTTCGTCCGAAGCAAAGACTTCTCGTTTTGGTTCATGTGGCAGGACTTGTTTCTGGTGCTTCTCAATGATCGCAGTGACCTGACGCGTGAAACTAGCTTCGTGCCCTCCGGGGGAATTACCTCCCTGCTGTACGGAATCATTCGGTTTCATTCGTTCTCCGTCGGGCTATACCGTTGTCTTGCTTAGACTGGGCGGGTGACCCACCCTTCCAGCGAATGCAAACAACCGCCTCTAGGTTTTGTGGGTGCCGCATCCCTTTGCGCACTTTGCAAAGGGTGCGTGGCAACACGTCCAGCCCCACCGCCCCGGCGCGGGATTCGGTGTACCACCGTTACGCTCGCTGTCCAGAACTCCCCTCCCACTGATCACCCATCGACTGGGCTACAGTTGCGCACCCTCGCCAGCGGCCTCCGGCCGCCAACCGGCGAGAGTGCGGCACCCCCAACTTCCACCCCAACGGCAAACCCGAAAATCCAATCAACTTCGACGTTAACTACTGCGGTGGTACCATCCGTCTTGGCGATGCGTCAAGACGGCCAGCAGGAATCGCGAGGCTTGCCGCGCAAAAAGGTGTGCCACCCGCCGTTGACTTTCTCAACTTATGTTGATTTATTCAACGTGATTCCGGACTAGACTGGCGCGTCAATTTGAATCTCTCCACCGTATGTGCCACATTCCACACCGGATGATTTGCTCCCTCATTGGCTGGACATTTGGCTCGCGATTTGCTGGCAAGGATGGCGGCGCGCCATGGAGACAGGCCGGAAAAATGGCCCGCGACTGCAATCTCTAAAGAGGGAGGAATCGCTATGGCAACGAGTAAGAAAGCCAAGAAAACTAACAGGAAACTAACGGCCAAGAAACTGGAAGAGACGAAACCGTTGGTGGTGCCCGGCGGATGGAATCGAGTAAAGAATTAAACCTGACGGTCGCTGGCTCGGCGGCGGGTGGCCGACCCTTGTAGCGCAGGCACGCAACCGTCTCTAGATTTTGGGGGTGCCGCATCCCTTTGCGGAGTTTGCAAAGGGTGCGTGGCACAACGTTAAGCCCTACCCCTCCGGCCCAGGTTCGCTCTAAAGCCATTCCGCTCGTAACGCAAATCTGCGTAGGTCGTGGCTTCCGCGCTTTTTGCGTTCCGAGCCTTCTGCCGGGAAGCCATGACATAAATAAGGACGGCGCGCAGCGCCGTACCTTTTGCGGCGCAGTTCCCGCGAAGTTTTCGAGTTTCCCCGCCACACCTCGGCGTAACCCGCGTGCGAGCCTTTCACTTTACCGTGCTGGCCACACACCCATTCCCATTTTGGGACTGGTAATCATACAGTAAATGTGATAAAATAGAATCGGGCCACCATTCCAGCCCACTGAGGACGCCACATGCACTCCGCCACAACGGCGACAGGCAGACCACTCCCACCCCCAGGGAAATCTCTACCCAAAAACCGCCCCGCGCCCCTCAGTTGTCGCGCCGCTCACCAACTGGCCGCCCCAAAACCTCATGTAACATCCCAACTACAATGTTACATCCCCGCTCGCATCGTTACTCGCCACCCATCACGAATCACTCGTCACCACAATTCTAATCGCAAACCCGCGCGATTAGAATCCCGCATATCTCACACAAAACAAACACCCGGCACCCCAATTCAATCGTCACAAAAGTACGCCACTTGCCAGGATCCTACGCAATCACAACTCACAAATCACGAATCACGCCAGCCACTTCTCGATACAAATGGAAGCATTCTCCTGAACAATAATTCGCGTAACTCGTTCAAAACAAACGGTCGCGTCAATTCTTATTCGATACAAACCGCAACGCTCGCTGCAAAGTACACCACTGCGGAGAGCGTTTCTAATCGACAATGGCAGATATTAGAAATCAACGTAAACCCTTCAAAACAAACGATCGCACCCCGTTCTAATCGACACAAAATCGCGTTTTCAAACGCCAAAAATCTCCCATCGCAACCGCGCGCCACGAACCTGCCTCACCAGCAGGCGCGTCACGCATCGGCTATCGCGCCTTTACATCAACGGCTGGAGATACTCGAAGCTGATGCGCAGGCTTTCCAGCGCGGGCAGGTCGCCGGAATCGCGTTCAACATAAAAATGCTTTACGCCAAGCTTTTCCGCGGCGGCGAGGATGGGCTTCCAGTGAATGGTCCCGGAGCCGACTTCCGTGAAATGCTCGGCGGCGGCGTCCTTCACCTGCGAGGTGGGGAACCCGGACTTGCGGTCTTTCAGGTGCACCTCTTTGATGCGGTTGCTGTAGCGCTCGAGCATTTTCAGCGGGTCTTCACCGGCTTCCACGATCCAGTAGCAATCCATTTCCAGGCAAACCAGCTTGGGATCCGTCTCGTTCATCAAAGTGGCGAAGCCGGTCGTGCCGCCGAAGCGCTTGAATTCATAATTGTGATTGTGAAAACCAAGTTGCATCCCGGCCTTCCGCACCTTCTCGCCCCAAATGTTCAATTGCGCGGCGGCGCGCTTGTAGCCGTCCAGCTCGTACCACATTTTTTCCGGCAGCATCGGACAGATCATGTACGCGACGCCCAGAGTTTTCGCGTAATCAATCTTCGATTCCAGGCCGTCGTAATCGAAATGGCCGCTGGGGACGCGCAGCCCGTGATCCGCGATCATGCGCCGCAATTCCGCGGCCGGATGCGTGTAAACGTTCCAGTAAGTCTCCACTTCCCGGTAGCCGATCTTGCGCACCGCCGCCAGCACGCCCGGAAGATCCCGCTCGGCATCGCCGCGCACCGTGTAAAGCTGCACCCCCAGCGGACGATGCGCCGCAGCCGCAGCAGCGCCACCGCGCGCGAGCTTTGCCGCGGCCAAAGCGCCTGCCCCCGCAAGCGAAAGTTTCAGAAATTCGCGACGGCCATGTATGGACAATGTCGTGGTCTCCCGTTCGAAATTTTCAGCGCGCCGGCGGTGCGGCAAATTCAGCCGGCTCCCGAGTTCACTGCGCCGGCAGCAACTCGTAGCTCACAAACGCCAGCTGCGTGCCGTCCGGCGACCACGACGGCACATTGATCGTCCCCTGCCCGCCAAATAATTTTGCCAGAACCGTGATTTTTTTGTCGTCGAGCGACATCAGCCGCAGCATCACATCCTTATTTTCGGGATGCCCCGTGACGTTCTTGTCGTACGAGAGAATCACCATCCACTTTCCGTCCGGCGAAAGATGCGGGAACCAATTGTTGTAATCGTCGTGCGTGATTTGTGTTTGCTCGCTGCCATCGGGACGCATGCGCCAGATTTGCATGATCCCGGTCCGCACCGAATTGAAGTAGATGTACTTTCCGTCCGGCGAGTATTCCGGCCCGTCATCAAGCCCTTCCGCCGTAGTCAATCGCGTCTCTTCACCGCCGCTCACCGGAATGCTATAGATGTCGAAATTGCCGTTGCGCTCGCCGACGAACGCTAAAGTCTTGCCATCCGGCGACCAGCCGTGCCAGTACGACGGCGAATTCTTCGTGATCCGCCGCGGCACTCCGCCGCCGATCGGGACAATATATACAAGCGAGCTGTGCGGCTCCTGCGATTGGTCGCTGATGGCAAGCTCGCTCGCATCGGGCGAGATGCCGTGGTCGTTGTTGCACTGGATCGCGAAGCCGGTATCAATCACCTGCGGCGTGCCGCCCGTCACCGGCAGCCGGTAGATACGCCCCTTCTGGTTGAAGAGGAACGACCCGCCGTCGCGCATCCAGTTCGGCGCTTCAAATCTCTGCGGCGCAAGATACACGACCCGGCGATCCATAGAGGCGACGTTGATCACTTCCAGCGAGCTGTAAAGAGTCGTCGGCGTCCCGGCAGCCGGCGCGGCGAGCGCCTGCAAATCCACATTCGCAAACTTCGCCTTCGTCACCGCATTTTTATCGTGCGCACACACGCCAATACCCACATAAAATTTCCCGTTGAACGGAATTCGCATCGCCGCGCCCGAAGGCTCCAAGTCGCCATCACTCGCAGCTCTAAGCAGCACGTAAACGTACTCCCCGCGCTTTTCAATCCGCAGCGTTTGCGGCGCTCGCACATTCGTCTGGATCTCGTGCGTCGCAGCGCCCGATTCCTCGCGGTATTGCAGCGAAGCAAGCCCGTCGCCATGCAACGCCACGTCGGCATACGCCGAATCTGCATCCAAACTTTGCCGTAACATCAACACAGCCTTGCGATGCTCGTTCCCGCCGCTGCCCAAGAACGAAATATCCGCCGTTAGCGCCACGTCACCCGATACCGGCTTCCATGCGAATTGAAAATCGTCCGCGGCAAGCCACATATTCTCGCCGCTGCCGCTCACCGTATAAGTTTTCGTTGCCGCATCGTAGTCCACCGATCCCGCATGAAGCACCGTGCCGATATCCTGATGGCCTTCAAATATCCCGACTGGCGTTGACTCGGGCTCCGCGGAGCCATGCTCCGCCAAAGCCAACCGCACCCGCGCGGTCGCCGCCAGCGGCACAACAAAAAGCAGCACTGAAACCCATGCGATACCCTTCCCATTCATCATGCTCTCTCCAATTCCATGAAATCGGGCAAGTCGTAAGCGCAGCGCAGCACACGCAGCGCCGAATCTCTTCTCGATGTCGAATCTCTCGAACGGTGTCGGAGGGGCGGGTCTCAGACCCGCCCCAGTTCTTCGCGTTTACTCAGCCACGTGAATCGTCTGTGGCGCCACGTTCCACCCGCGCAGCGCCACCTGCGCCGCTCCCTTCGCGGCCGCCGCTGGATACTCAATCTCAATTTCTCGCGTCTCGCCGGGCAGCAACGAAACATAATTGTCGCTGTAATACGCCGGCAAAATGCGCGAACCATCGGCCGCATTCAGCAGCGTCAACTTGCTCTCGAGCACCGCTGCCGCGCCGCCATTCTGCAAACGCACATGAACCCGCACAGTATCGCCGGCGCGCGCCGAATCAGCGCTAGCCGAAAGCGACACGCGAGGCAGCCGGTCCAACTCACGGTAAAAAGCATTCTCGGCCGCCAGCCAATATAAATTCTGCGACACAATTTTCCCGTCCGCGCCGTGCAATTCCAGCTTCACCAGCACCACATCGTCATGCATCACCGAAGCCAGATCCAGCTTGAACCCATCGGTCAAAGCGTCCGCCCCGGCATCCCTCTGTTCTTCGTGATGCAAAAGCAATTTATTCCCCAGCGAATAGACGTTCGCATCCAGCGAAAGCCCCGCAGCCGCAGCCGCTGTCGTATTCACCACAGCCACTTCGTAATTGGAAAGATCCAGCTGAATGTGCAGCGCCTCGCAAGCCTTCTTCACTCCGTAGTAAGAAGCCTGCGTGTCGTAATCGTGGTCCAGGATCTGCCACATCGTGCTGGGCCACGCCGGTTGCGTCATCCACAACATCCGCGCGCTGTTCGGCGCCCACAAATGCGCGTTCATTCCCTCGAAAATCGCGCGATGATTCACGTAATTCAGCATCTGCGCCTTGCGCTCGAAATCCACCAAGCTCGTTGGCGCGCCAAATTCCGCTTGCATCTCCGCCATGAACGGCGCGATGTCTCCGTTTCCACTGAAATGCCAATCGTGGTAAGCCCACGCATCGTCCATCGGCCATTGATCCGCTTTCGGCACACTGGACTGAAACGATTCCAGCGTGGACATGGAAGCCGTGCCGGTCTCTACCGAAAATCCGCGGTTGAGCGTCGTGTAATACAGTTTCGGGTCCTGATACTTATAAGGCCCGCTGTTTTGCAGGTTGATCTGATTCGAACTGGGCGAATAGTAGCGCGTGCCGTCCAGCGAATTGATCAGCGCCGCTAGCCCCTTATTAATAATCGGCTGCGGGACGCCCTCGTTCCGCCCGCACCACACCGCGATCGAAGGATGGTTCCGGTAACGCAAAATCGCGTCGCGCGCATTCGCCAGGAAAAGCGCCGGATCCTCCGCCTCGATATTGTAGTTCTGCGTCGTCTCCCAGAAATCGTTCCAGATCAGCAATCCGTATTCATCCGCGAGCTCGTAGAAAGTCTCTTCCGTGTTCTGGCCCACCCAATTGCGAATGATGTTCACGTTCGCGTCGTGGTGCAGCCGGAAATAAGGCTCCAATCGTTTCCGCGAGACGCGCTTCAGCAAATCATCCATGCCCCAATTGCCGCCGCGGCACGCGATTTTCACTCCATTCACCTTGATCACCAGATAAGGTGCCGGCCCCGTATCGCTGCTCGCCCGCACCGCCGGTGACGACTCCGCTCCCGGCGCCAGCGACGCCACCCACGAACGCCAGTTCGCCCGCCACTCTTCCGGAAAACCCGGGGGAAAAGGCTCGGCAGCGGGAATCGAACGCATCCCTTCATGCGTGATGTCCACCACTCCCGCCACGCCCTCTTTGCCCAGCGTCGGATCAATTTCCACGCGCCGCAAATGCCCAGTCCCATCCAGCAGGCTCAACTCGTACGTAATCTCGCGAATTCCAAAGTGCACCAATCGCGTGTCGGACAAATTCTCACCCTGCTCGAAATTCAACTTCAGGTGATACAGCTCCTGTTTTCCGTAACCATTCGGCCACCACAGGCGCGGCTGCTGCACGCGAAGCTGCTTGAACTCCTCAGGCGTAAGCTTCACGGTCGTCGCCCCCGGCGGCAGCGTAACCTCCTTCGCCAAATCCATCGATTCAAACGACGCCTTCAAGATTCCATGCACCGGTGCGTCCGAAGAATTTTCCAGCGGCACAGTGATCGCCACATCCGCGCGGCTCGTATCGGGCAAAGGCAGGGTCGTCACCACTTGCGCATCGCCAATTTTCACTGCCGATGTCGCTTTCAATTCCACCGTCTGCCAGATTCCCGTTTCGCGGTCGCGTATCCCCGGAATCCAGTCCCAACCTTCGGACGCGACAAACGTCGGCCCGTCCAGGCACATGATTCCGCCATTTTCGCCCGGCCCGCCCTTGATGGATTGCTCCTGCGGAATTCCCGGATGCGGCGGCGGCGAGACCTGCACTGCCAGCACGTTCACCTCGCCCTTTCCCGTTTTCCAAATTCCGGTAACGTCGAAAATCCCGCGAATGAACGCGCCCTTGATCGTCCCCAGGTCATGTCCATTCAGCCAAACGGCCGCCTTGTAGTTAATCCCTTCAAACGTCAGCGTCAGATGATCGCCGCGAAATGCCTCCGGCGATTTGATCTCCGTGCGATACCAGTAATCCTGCTTGTTCAAACTTTCCGGAATCGCCAGATTGTTCAGTCCATACTCCGGGTCGGGATAAACGCCGCGATCAATCAATGTAGTGAGAACGGTTCCAGGCACCACGGCCGGCAGCCAATGCGCCACGTTAAATCCAGGCGCGGCAATCGCTGCTCCATCGGCGGTGACGTCCGGTGCCGCGCTCAAGCGCCAGCCTCCGGCAATCGTCCAAGAATTCGCGCCATCCGCCACCAGCGCAGGCTGTGCCGTGGGCAATGGCTGCGCCACCGGAGCAGAGAAGGGAGCCTTGCTCACTGGCATCGTGTCCGGAGATTGCGGCGCGCGATAGCCCGCCTGTCCGTGCGTCTGCACCGGCCACGGTTTCGAGCCCTCCTCGAATTCCACAACCGAAAAGTCCGTGTGTTGTTCAAAGAGTTGCTTGATCGCATCCGCGCCGAGCGCCTCGCGCACCAGCACCAGTGACGCAATGCGCCCGCCGAAGTGCTGCCCGTCTTTCCAGGGCAGGGCCGGCGGCGCTATTTGTATTTCCGCGCTCACGCTGCCAAGCACTAAAGCGCCGCTCGCGATCTGCGCTCCGTTGTTGTAAATCCGAAATTCGCTGCCATCAAACGTCGCAGCCAGAAATTGCCACTTGCCGGGAGTCAACGTGGCGGGCGCGCTCAGGGTATTGTCTTTGCCCATCCACAAAAAAACGGAATGCGCATCCGCGCCGATGTACCGCGGATATTCCTCGGCAGCGTCGCCAAGCCCCGCCAGCAAAGTCGAATTTTGCAGCGGCTCGTCGGCCCGCACCCAGCAATATAATGTCCACGCCGAATCGGCCAGCAGCACGCTATCGTGCTCCGCGAGCGGCGCTTTCAGTCCATCGCCTCCCGCCAGAAACACTCCATTGTAGGGCCCGTACTGCGGAGGATCGTTGCTGACGGGAATCTGCGCGCGAAGCGCCGCCGCGAAAAAAACATAAGCGAGCGCGGCAACCACAGCCAGCTTATAAAGGTAGCGATAAAAATGATTTTGAGTCATAAGACTCCATCTGCCTGAAACGGCGGTTCGTTCCGCAAGCCAACGCTCTCGCGGCAGCCCGCCCGGGCGATTTTGCCCCGCAGCCGGGTGCCATAGTAGCAATCTCGCCTGCGGAACGGGAACTCCACGATGAAATTAGCGAACGTCAGCGAACTTGCAGGGAATCAGCAAAATCAAAAGCCGCAGCCAAAGCCCCAAATCACGCGAGCCGGTCCGGCGTCCCCGCCGTGCAGCGCCTCGCGAGGCCACAAATGGTATCGTTCCCACGCCTTCGATTGAACTTATAGACTTCCCGAATCTCCCCCGTCAACAAATTATTCGCCCCGCTCGCCATTTTCCCCGACTGGTGTACCGAAAATCCTCCGAATTCCCCAGACTCGACGCCGCAATCCGCGGTCACCGCCGCCATCCAGGCTCCATTTTTTCGTCCACTCGCCCTCGCGCCCGCCGCGATTTGCGCTATGATGGCGCGTTTCGCCGCCGGTTGGCTTCCGGGCGCTAAACCGCTAACGTCGCGATAAAGGAAGGCATGACCAAAAGAGGTACCCGTCCGCCCACGATTGAAGACGTCGCCCGCGAATGCGGCGTCGGCAAAATGACGGTCTCCCGGGTGATCAACGGGGGCAACCTGGTAAGCGCCGCCACTGCGGCGCGAGTTCGCGCGGCGATCCGGAAGCTGGGCTACGAACCGAACGAAGCAGCTCGTCTTCTAAAGGGCCAGGCCTCCCACACCATTGGCCTGATTATTCCCGACCTCGCTGATAGATTCTTTTCGACGTGCGCGCACGCGGTGCAGCAGTTTGCCGCCGAACATCGCTACGTCACGCTCCTCCTGGCTTCCGAGCGCGATCGTGACAGCGAGGCCCGCGAATTGGCCATGATGAAATCGCGCAGCATTGCAGGCATCATTCTTGTTCCCACCAGCCCGGACAGCGTCGGCCATTTGCGAGACGTCCGCGCCAGAGGCTTGCCCGTCGTCATGATGGATCGCACATTCCCCGGCCTCGATGCCGGCGAAGTGATGGTGGAAAACGCGCAAGGTGCCGCCAAGGCCGTGCATCATCTGGTTGAGCATGGGCATCGCAGTATCCTGTGCGCCGGATACGACAGCCAGTTCAATTCCATCGCGGAGCGGATCGAGGGCTATGAAAAGGCCATGGCCGAGGCCGGGCTGCACTCCGAATTAATGATTGCCGACGAACCAGCGGCCCTCGTCCCCCGGCTTTTGAAGCAATTGCGCAGCGCAAAAAAGCCGACCGCGCTTTTTGCCTTGAATGGCGTTACCGCCGTAAGCATTCTGCAGGCGTTGCAACGCGAAAATATCCGCGTGCCGGATGAACTCGCCATCATTGGCTTCGACGATTTTGAAATGGCGGGATTGCTGAACGTTCCGCTGACGGCGGTGCGCCAGCCGGCCGCCGAACTCGGCCGCAGCGCCACGCGTATGCTGCTGGACTGGATCCGTTCAGGCAGTCCCGATTTGCGTTCGGTCAACCAGCGAATCGTGCTCCCCACCGAATTGGTGATCCGCCGCTCCTGCGGATGCGAAGTAATTCGCAAAGCGCGGGAATGAAATTCTGCTGCGGCGGTACCCGTCGAGCTCGTACGGCCAATTATTTCTAATGCAGCCGGCGCCGCGCTATTTTCCTGCGCCAAGAATGCAAGGACGGTGGTATCGTTACCAAAGAGGAATGTGTATTGGACTCTCCCGCGCGCTCCCCGGTTTTGGTCTTTGACGTTGGCGGCAGCCACATGGCTGCGGGCGTTTTTCATCCGCAATCGAACCACCTGGGCGAGATTCACGATCTGCGCTTGCTGCCCGACGGCGAATCCGCATCGTTCTTCGCCGCGTTCGAATCTCTCGTCGCCGCCGCACTGCCGGCTTCCTCCGCGCCCGGCGGAATCGCTATCGCGATCCCGAGTCCTTTCGACTACCAACACGGCATCAGTCTCATGCGCCACAAATTCGCATCGCTCTACGGCTTGGATTTGCGCGCCGAGCTTTCCCGCCGTGTCGGCTGCTCTCCGGATCACATTCACTTCTTGAATGACGCCGCGGCCTCATTGCTCGGAGAGATTCATCAGGGAGCCGCGCGCGGTGCGCGGCGCGCGATCAGCATTACGCTGGGCACGGGAGTCGGCTCGGCGTTTGCAGTAGACGAACGTATAGTTGTTGAAGGCTCGGGAATTCCCCCCGGCGGCGAGATCTGGAACCAGCCGTATCGCGGCGGCATCGTCGAAGATTATGTTTCCACGCTTGCCATTCAGCGGACTTTCGAGGAATTGACGGGAAAGCGTTTACAAGTGTGTGAAATCGCTACTTCAACAGCGCACCGCCAGGAAGCGCAGCAGGCCTTCGAAAAATTCGGAAGGGAACTGGGCAACGTGCTGCGTCAATTGAGCGATGCGTTTAAGCCCGATCGCATCGTCTTGAGCGGAGGAATCGCGCGCGCCGCGGCCCGCTTCCTCGCGGGCGCCAAAGCAGAATTGGGCGATTTTCGAGACCACTTATTCGTTTCGGAATTGTTGGAACGCGCTCCGCTGATCGGCGCCGGCAACAGTTGGCTCAATCGAAACGCACAGTGAGCGCGCCGATCAAGCGGGAAGAGCTGTAACGTCGCTCTCCCCGCCACCGTCGCAAACGTCAGCGCAGCATGCCAAGCAGATACAGAACCAGCACGATCACCAGCACCGTGCCGACGATCCCCATGCCGCCGCCCGCGCCCCATCGCGAATAGCCGTAATAACCGCCGCCTCCCGCAAACAAGAGCACCAGCAGAATCACCAGTAGCAACATCGAGAATCTCCTTTCGCATCGCGCAATATTGCGTTGTTAGTCGGAAAATCAAGAGCCAATGTAGCGACCTTGGGCTCCGACGCCACAGATTACGGATTCGCGGTGCGTACCTTCGTCGCCGAGGGAGAAGACGCTTCGCCGGTGGACGAAATATCTTCCGCGCCGGTTCTCTTCAGGATTTCCTTGGCGCGCTTGATCTCTTCGGACGTGTCGCAGTGCACCGAGAGAAGAATTCCGCCCTTCTGCAGGCGTCCTTCATAGCGCTTCGCTTCGTATTCCGGAATGCCCATGCCGATCAACGCGCCGGTAAATCCGCCCACCGCGCCGCCGACTCCCAATCCCGCGAGCCCGGCCATGATCGGGCCAGCCGCGATCAGCGGACCGACGCCTGGAATCGCCAGCGTACCCATGCCGACCAACAGGCCGAGCGCTCCGCCCAGCACCGCTCCGGAACCCGCGCCGGCTGCCGCGCCTTCCGGAGCTTTCGTGGATTTTTCCGTCGCGATTGGACGATTGCCGAGGTTATCGGGAAGCAGAGCCGAAACAGCCGAAGGAGAGAAACCTGATTTCACGAGTGCGTCAGTCGCCGTGTCGGCGGCCGCCAGAATCGTGTAAATCCCGAACACTGCCGTTTTCTTATTTTCCATTTTTGTATCTCCTGTGTATGAAAATTGCCTTGGTGCAACCTATCCGCGGCTCAAATATAAAAATCCGCGCGTTCCTTACTGATTTTTCGCCGGAGCGATGGTCAATTGATCGTCCACGTTTCCCGCGCCTGCAACCGCCTCGGCTTTCGCCGCGATGGTGTTTTTTTCATCTTCCGAGCGCACCGGGCCCTTCAGCGTGACGTGGCCGTCGCGCGTAATGATCTTGATGTTGTGAGCGTAAGTGGAAAGCGATTTGTCTTTGGTCAGCGAACTGCGAATCTGCTTGGTAGTTTCGCGATCGGCCGGATTGGTTTTCTGTTGCTGCGCCGTCATCGCATCTTTACTGGCGTCTCCTTGATTTGTCTTGCTGTTGTCCGGCGCGGGTGATTGATCCTGCTGAACCGGGCCAGCCAGTAACGACCCCGCAAAGAGCAAAGACGCTCCGGCTGCCAGCCAACCTCTTCTGAGTCTGATCTGCATTGCTGCCTCCCTTTTATTCGTGCGCGTTACAAACGCGCCGCACTTTGCTGCGTACGCGCGCAAATTGTGTGTTCCGCCAACCTGCAGCTCGAATTCCGCAACGCGACAGCGCGCGCTTCACGCGGCGAAATCCAATTTCTCGCTTTCGTAGTGCAACCGCCCGCTCGGTCGAACTCATTGCGGGCGTCGTCAACGGCAGGACAGCATCACGCTGTCGTTTATAGCGTTTGCGTCGG
Organism: uncultured Acidobacteriota bacterium; assembly: GCA_963740695.1. Lineage (GTDB taxonomy): Bacteria > Acidobacteriota > Terriglobia > Acidiferrales > UBA7541 > Palsa-295. The sequence goes on along the minus strand of CAVUFU010000004.1, from coordinate 1,703,387 downwards.
CGGCGAACCATACGGAGAAGCGGGTAGCGGGGGATAATGAAACCTGTAGTCCCGTGGACGGATCCTATGTCGCAGCGATTTGCATTGACGTTTGCGGGAGTTTGTCGGATATACGACCAATGCGAAGGCGTTAACTTTCTTAATGCGACCGCCGGCCCCTTCGCGAATACCCACTTCGGCGATCGCAAAAGGAGCAAAGCCATGACCGCTCAACCGCAGGTAAGTTTGGTTCCGCCCTTCACTCGCGAAACCGCCGCCATGAAAGTCCGCAAAGCCGAAGATGCATGGAATTCCCGCGATCCCCAACACGTCGCGCTCGCCTACACCTTCGACAGCCACTGGCGCAATCGCGCGGAATTCATCAACGGCCGCGAACAGATCATTCAATTCCTCACGCGCAAGTGGAATCGCGAGCTCGAATACCGGCTGATCAAAGAGCTCTGGGCTTTCGACCAAGCTCGCATCGCCGTGCGCTTCGCCTACGAATGGCACGACGATTCCGGCCAGTGGTATCGCTCCTACGGCAATGAAAATTGGGAATACGACGAGCAAGGCGTCATGCATCACCGCCACGCGTCCATCAACGACCTGCCCATCAAGGATTCCGAGCGGCTCTATCACTGGCCGCAAGGGCCGCGCCCGCAAGAGCATCCCGGGCTGAGTCAACTCGGACTGTAAAAAATCACCGCGGCGCATCGTCGCGAGGCGAGATTCCGCGCGGACACGAGAATCTCTGCAGGCCGCCGCTCTAGCGACGGCACAAACGCTCCAAAATCAGAGCGGCTGCACAGCTTGCGGAAAAATGGGAAGGGCGGGGCTTCAGCCCCGCCGTAAGTCGTGCCTTTTCTCTTGGGGCTTTAGCCCCTGAAGCCTCAATTTTGACTTTTTCCGCAACCTCACCGCACGCCCGCCAGTAATCGCATCGCAATTCCGCAATCCCGTCCCACTCGCCTTGACGCCCCCAGCCCGCCAGCCTAGCATGTGAAACCAAGGAGCAACCATTGATCGGCCAAGTCCTGGGCCATTGCCGCATCATCGCGAAAATCGGCGAAGGCGGCATGGGTGTTGTCTATCGCGCCCAGGACGAAATGTTGCACCGCGACGTCGCCGTCAAAGTCCTCAATAAGTCCGTCGGCCCCGAGCCCTCCGCGGGCGGCCGCAATCTGCTCGAAGAAGCCCGCGCCTCTTCATCCCTCGCTCATCCCAATATCTGCACGATCTACGAAGTCGGCGAATCCGACGGCGAACTCTACATCGTGATGGAACTGGTCGAAGGCAAATCCCTGCGCGCACTCGGTCGTGACGGCGGCTTGCCGCCCGAATCCGTCTTGCGCTACGGCATCCAGATCGCCAGCGCGCTTTCCCGCGCGCACGATAAAGGCATCGTCCATCGCGACTTGAAAGCCGCCAATATAGTCGTCACCGCGGAAGGCTTGGTGAAAGTCCTCGATTTCGGCCTCGCAAAACGCGTCAATCCCGATTCACCCGCCGAAGCCGGCACGCGCTCCTACGCCACGATGCAAGATAGCTCCAGCGTCAGCGGCACGCTCCCCTACATGGCACCGGAAATTTTGCGCGGCGAACCCGCCGATTACCGCAGCGATCTGTGGGCGCTGGGAGTCGTCCTCTACGAAGCCGCCGCCGGCCGTCTCCCGTTCGAAGGCCGCACCGGATTCGAAACCAGCGCAGCAATTCTCCGCGAAACTCCGAAAGCGCTCGACCCCAGCTTCCCGCTCGGACTCTGGGCCGTCATTCAACATTGCCTCACGAAAGAACCGCGCCAGCGCTATCAACGCGCCAGCGAAATCCAGGCCGCGCTTGAAGCGATTCAGTCCGCGGTCGTCGTCTTCAAAGATCCCGTCGCGGAAAATAGCGCGCCGCGCACCACCGTGATGCACAGCGTGCGCAATATTCAGGTGCGCAAAGGCGATTCACTTTTGCTCGTGGGCACGACGAAAGGCGCGTTCCTGCTGCGTTCGAATCCGCAGCGCACGCGTTGGGAATTAGGCGGCCCGTATTTTCACGGCCACAGCGTCAATGCCATGGCCTTCGACGGCCGCGCCGGCCGCCATCGCATCTGGGCTTCCACCCAAAGCATCTGGGGCACGCTCCTGCGTTTCACCGACGACTTCGGCAAGACCTGGACCAATCCGCAGGAAGCGCCGATTCGTTTTCCCGCCGATGCCGGCGTCTCGCTCAAAAATATCTGGCAGATCACGCTCGGCCCGCCCGATGAGCCGGACGTTCTCTACTGCGGCGTCGAGCCTGCCGCGCTTTTTGAAACGCGCGATGGCGGCGAGAACTGGTCGCTCGTGCGCGGCCTGTTCGATCATCCGCATCGCCCGCGCTGGATGCCCGGCAATGGCGGACTCGCGCTGCACACGATTTTGCAAGACCCATCGAACCCGCGCCGCCTCTACGTCGCCATCTCTTCCGGCGGCGTCTATCGCTCCGACGATGCCGGCGCTACTTGGACCGCGCAAAACCGCGGCATTCGCGCTGTCTTCATGCCCAATAAATATCCCGAGTTCGGCCAATGCGTGCACAAAATCGCCATGCATCCGGCGCGCCCCGAACGATTATTCCTGCAAAATCATTGGGGCTTGTATCGCTCGGACGATTGCGGCGAAAACTGGAAAGACGTCGCCAACGGCGTCCCTTCCGATTTTGGTTTCGCGGTCGTCGTGCATCCGCAAAAACCGGATTGCGTCTATATCGTCCCGGTTGAGTCCGACGAATTTCGCTGCACCTGCGACGGTCGTCTCCGCGTCTACCGCACGCGCAATGCCGGCGCCTCCTGGGAACCGCTCACGCGCGGCTTGCCGCAGAAAGGCGCGTACGAAACCATTTTGCGCGATGCCATGACCGCCGACGCCTTCGATCCCGCCGGAATTTATTTTGGCACGCGCAGCGGCCAGCTCTACGCCTCGCGCGACGAAGGCAAATCCTGGCAAAGGCTGGTGGAAGGCTTGCCGCCGGTGGTCTGCATCCGCAGCGCAAATTTCGAGGAACCCGCCGCCCGCGCAAAATCCGTCACGCCGAAATCGCCGCATGCGCACAAGCCGCCGAAATCCCCACCGCCGGCGAAGCCGTCGAAATCCTCATCGTCCTCGCGCAGCCATTCCCGCAGCAAATCGCGCGCGTCCCATAAATCCCGTCGCTCCGGAAAATAAACGTGCCGGCCACCTTGCACATCCCCGGCCCGCTGCGCCAATTCGTAGCAGGCCGCGACATAGTAGAAATCGCGGACACGCCCTCGACGCTCGCCGACGCCCTCTCCGCTCTCTGGCTCCTCTACCCCCCGCTCCGCGACCGCATCGCCACCGAGCAAGGCCACGTCCGCGAACACATCAACATCTTCATAGGCGAAGAAGACGTCCGCTACACGGGCGGCCTCCTAAGCCCACTAACCCCCAACGCCGAAATCTGGATAGTCCCCAACATCAGCGGCGGAGCCACATAACCAATCGCATGATTTCGGCGAAATCTTCCAGCTACTGCGCCAGCCCCGCCGCCAGCAGCAGCTCGCGAAAACGCGCGTCTCCGCGCAGCGGATCAAAAACCGGATCCACCTTCAGCGTCGTAAGAATCTGCGCATGCTGCGCGCGGGCCTTCGCCAGCCACGCCAGCGCCTTCTCATTGTCGTTTCCCACATACGCGATGCAGAAGGGGCCCGGATCGATCCGCGGGCCGCGATTGACCTGCTGCAGCTTTTCGATCGCAGCTTGCGCTTGCGCGGCGCGCCCGGACCGCCCATAGACATACGCCAGCGCCGCCCAGGTCCACGGCCGGTCGTCAATCTGCCGCCAGCGCTCGACGTCCGCGACTGCCTCGGGATATTTTCCTTGTTGCACGTACGCAAAAGCCAGCACGTGCGCGCGCGGAAAATTCGGCTCCATCTCCAGCACCGCGCGAAGCTCGTGCGTCGCGCGATCGTATTGCCGGGAGAAATAAAGGAACGCCCCGTAATCGGCCGAAATGATCAAAGAGAGCGGGTCCAGTTCGCGCGCTCGAGCTATTTCGGCAAAGGCCTCATCGAAGCGGCCTTGCAGCGCCAGATTTTCCGCGTACCAGTGGTGCGCCGTGCTGTAGCTGGGATCGAGCTCGATCGCGCGGCGATATTCGCTTTCCGCCTTTTGCCAGTCCCAATCGTAGTCTTGCGAAATCAACCCGAGCGCAGTGTGTGCTTCCGCAAGGCGATCGTCGAGCTGCACCGCCCGCAGAGCGGCTGCGCGCGCTTTGGGCACGAACTCCTCTTGCGCCCCGAAATCGTAGCTGCGCATCAGGGCGTACGCATCCGCCAAGCCGGCATAGGCACGCGCGTAGTTCGGGTCGGCATCAATCGCCTGCTGGAAATAGCGGGCAGCCTGTTGAAATCCGGACGCGGTCCGCTTGTTCCAGAAGTAAAGCCCTTTCAGATAGAGATCGTAGCTCTCATAAGATCTCGGCGGCGGGTACTTGGGCCGCGCCGCCGCGAATACCTTCGCTCCGCCCAACGGCAGCTGAATTTCCTCCGCCACTTCCTGCGATATTTGCGTCTGCAGCGCGAGCAAGTCCGTCAGTTGCCGGTCGTATTCGCGAGCCCACATATGCGTTTGATCTTTCACCTGAATCAGCTGCGCGCTGATGCGCACGTTCCCGGAATTGCGCCGCACACTTCCTTCCAGCACGTACTGCACTCCCAGTTCGCGGCCGATCTGGCCTATGTCTTCCGAAGCATTCTTGAAGTGCATCACCGACGTCCGGGCGATCACTCCCAGTTTCTCCGGATCCAGGTTTCCCAGCTGCGTAATCATTTCCTCGGTCAGCCCGTCGCTGAAATACTCTTCGCTTGTGTCGCCCGTTAAATTCGCAAACGGGAGCACTGCCAGCATAATGCGCCCGCTGGCCGCGCTTGGCGTCCGCGGAACACTCGAGCGCGACCGCTCGACGCGCACGCCGGCCAGCGCCACCGCCAACACAACGAAGGCCGCCACCGCCGCGCGCCAGCGCCACGCTTTCGGCGCATCCAGCGCTACCTCGGCGCCAGCGGTTGCACGCCCGTCTGCAGGCGTCGGACGCGTCGCATCGCCCGCCCGGTTGTCCTCGGCCGCGGGTTCCGCGCATTCCACTTTCACCAGCATCCGGTATCCCAGCCTCGGCAGCGTCTCTATATACCGGGGCTTGCTCGGCGAATCATTCAGCGCTCCGCGCAATTCTTTGATCGCGGTATTCAGGCTCTGCTCGAAATCTACGAAGGTCTGCTTGCTCCACAATTCCTGGCGCAGTTCCTCACGCGTCAGCACGTCTCCCGCGCGCTGCACCAGAGCCTGCAGCAAGTGGTACGCCTGCGGGCGCAGTCTTACCCTTATTCCTGATTTGTAGAGTTCCCGCGTCCTGGGACGCAGTTCAAAAGGGCCGAAACGATATAGGCCGGCTGGAGTCGGCATGTGGACACCATGCGGGACGTGGCGGCATTCTTACCCAAGCCCCCCGCCTCGGGCAAGTTAAAACTCCCGCCTCCAGCGGCTTGCGCCCTCAGTTAAATTTCAGCTTTTCTTCAGCCGCTTTCCATTGATTCTTCCGGCACAAATTCGGTATGTGAACACCAACTGAGGGTCTGCAGCCGCACGTTGTTGCCAACTAGCAGGAATTCCTGGTCCTGCTGGGCACCACACTTCGCGGCGATGCAATAGCTTCTATCTCTGGCGGTGAGGGTCTCACATGAATAAGAAAGCCAAGAAAGTCCGCAAGTTGAGCACCGGAAAACAGCTGGAAGCCCAAAAACCTTTGTCGCGGGCCGCGCTCTCGGATATCCACATTACCAAACCGACCGACGTGAGCAGCACCTAACAGCGCGCATGCCACGGCGGGCTGACCGCCGCTCTCCTGCGAGGTCAGGGCCATGCGAACCGATCGAGCACGCCCATCGTTGAGAACGAATGGAGGGCACCATGAATTCAGCGAAAAGAATAGTCCTCATGGCGGCTGCATGCGTCACCGTGGCCGGCGCCATTTCACTGGCCACCCCGCGCGCGATCCACGCCGTCGCCGCGGCACTAGTTCGGGATGTTGATAATCCCGCGCGCCAACCTTTCCGCGCCACCTGCCAGTCAAACAACCCCGGCGCTACCTATTGTGTGCTGGCCACCGTGCCCGCCGGGCAAGAGTTGGTCATCCAGGGCGTTGCATTTGACGTGCTGGTGAACCCGGGGCCGGGATCTTCGGTGCGATGCATGCTGCAGGCTTACGGCGGCACCCCCTACAGAACCTTTAGTTACACCCTTGGAGCGCAGGACCTGGGAGCCGCGCTTGGATTTACCGACGGGACGGAGGAGTACACCTGCGTCCTGAATTTCCCTGTGTATGTTGACCCTGGAATGACGGTGGACGCAGCTTTCGCCCGGGGCTTCGTGGAACCGGACAGCTGGCAATTCGTCCCGTCGTTGTCCGGCTACACCGTTAGCTTGCCGTAAGGCCAGCCGGGCCGGAGTTTGCAGAGTTTTGATGGATGGAATTCGGATCCTTGCATCCGAAAAAGGACCAAGACGATGAACAAATTCAACTGGCTGCTGGCAGCTGCACTGCTGACGCTCGCCGCCTTGCCTGCTCGCGCTGACAGCACGCAATCCTACGTCGGTACGCTCGGAAGCCCGACCGACGACTATGAGGTGCTTCTCACGTTGACGGCTACCTCCGACGTGACTCTGCAGACCTATGGTTTCGGAGGTGGCACGAACGCGCAAGGCACTGTGATCGCGCCGGGTGGAACTGACCCGTTCATAGGACTCTTCGCCAACCTCGGCCTCAGCCCTACGTTCGTCGGCGGCACCTCGCTTGATCTTACCAATTACACATCGGGCTGCCCGGCGGCCAATACCGTATCGAATTTCGGCGACACCACCTGCGGTGACGTCCTGCTCTCCTTCAGCGATTTGGCTGCCGGCACCTACACGATCGTTCTTTCCGACGGCCAGTTCATTCCTCTCGCGGCATTAGGCGTCGGCACGACCTTTGACAATGCTTTCTTTGATTTCACTGGAGGCGTGTTCTGCAACCTGCAGGACGTTAATACCGGAACCGCGTGCCCGAACACCTCCGGCGCGTTCGCCTTTGACGTCACCGAGAGCACGCCATCTATGCCGGCCCCCGAGCCTGCCACGCTCTTGCTGCTCGGCACCGGCTTCGCAGCCACAATCGGCTTTCGCAAACGGCGCGCCTAGTTCGCAAAGCGCGGCCTGTTGGCTCGCAAGAATTCTGCCGCACGGCGTCCGGCTTTTGTGCACGCATGCCCGCTTTGCGGTGGTGTGATCGAACAAAGGGAGACGCATATGAAAACACGATCGAAATTCCGGGCCCGCTCAGGCTTCACGCTGATCGAACTTCTGGTGGTCATCTCGATTATTGGAATCCTTATTGGACTGCTGATACCCGCTCAGCCGAGCGTGACCCGCGCCGCCACCCGAATGGGCAAAAACCCCCACCTCGCACCGCTCGCCGGCCAGATTCTTCAGTTCACTCATGATTCGCAGGCCAATGCCCAGAGCTTCATCCTGAGTGTGGCGGACCAGGCCACGGCAGCCGAAGCAGCGGGCGCCACGGGCGCTCCAGACATGCAAATGGATGTGGACCTGAGCTCCTTGCAGTATTTCTGCACCGCCGACACCACGCTCATCGGCCTGCAGAACCAGGTGAACGCGCTTCTACCGCCCGGAGGCGGTCCAGCCGGAACTCCTTCCGCGGCTCCCTACGGCCGCTTTGGCGACGACGACGACGGCGGACGGGCCGATGACGCCCGGGCGTTGCAGGACGTGAAAGCCGCCCTGGACGCAGAACTGCCCGCCGTGCAAAGGCTTGCGAACCTGCTGCGCAACTCGAGCGCCAGCGTTTGTCCGTCCACGCCTCAGTAAATTTGCCAGGATGCCCGTCCCGTATCGCGCGCGAGCGAGTTGGGCAGCATTGAAAGTCGCGGCGCAACAGCCGTTCGGGATGAAGAGCCGCATCGGGGAGCTCGCCAGGAGAAGTTTGTCATGAACATGATCCGCAAGAGCATGACTCTGCTCGGCAGCATCACCTTGCTGGCTTTGTTGCTCACCGCTCTCACGCCCCGCGCGGCCCACGGCGTCGCCGCCGCTCTCGTGCTCGTCTCCAACACCGGAGCCGATCCGGTTCCAGTCGAGGACCATGCGCGCCAGGCGGTGTTGCTCGTGGCCGAGTCCTCCACGGTCGAATCGTCAGTTCTGATCCCATTTCGCGACGCGCACGGCGCTCCATTCGCGATCCCTGCCGGCAAACGCCTGGTGATTGAATTTGTGAGTGGGACGCTGTATCTCCCGGCCGGGTCGTTTCCTGTTGGCGCTTCACTCAACGGTACGCTCGGCGCCGATTACGACGAGCTTCTCGTGCCTCCCGCGGTGACGTACTACGGCAGCGGCGACATCCAATCGCTCTCGACCTTCTCCCAGTCCGTGCACTTCTACACCGACAATCCTCCAGCGATCGTCTTCAGCGTCTCTGGCACCGCCAGCTCCACGTACGTTACCGCGTCAGGGTACCTGGTAGATTGCACCGGGGCATGTCCGGCCCAACCGTAAAGGCGAACTCAGTATTTTTTGTTCTTCGGTTGTTGTTGCGAGAGTGCTGCACCCGAACCCTCTATCCTGAGCCCACTGCAGGCTTCGCGGTTGCCGCGCCCTCGTCGCCGCCCGCCTCCAACCCCGCCTTGCGCAGGCCCTCCATCAAATGCTCGACGAGTTCCGCATCCCAGGACTTGCGCAGCTCCTGCCGCGGCGCTGCGCCGAATTCAGGCTTCAGCAAGAGCAACTGCCGCAAAGCAATACGCGCCGCATCGCGCTCGCCGAGTTGCCCGTAGATCGCCGCCAGCGCCAGATGCGCGCGCCAGAAGCGCGGCATGTTGAGTTTGAGCGCGGCGTCCAGCGCGGCCCGATAGTCGCGCGTGCGGTATTCATTAAAGACGGTAGGAAACCAATACCATCCCGGATGATACGGATTCAGTTTCCTGGCCCGTTCCGCCAGCGCGCACCCGCGCTCCCAATCGCCGCTATAGGCGATCAGAAAACCCTGATAAGCGGCTGTATATCCATCCATGGGGTTCAGCGCGACGGCTCGTTCCGCCGCATTTCGGAAAGCCTGGCGTTCGCCGCGATAATAAAGGACCGTAGCCAAAGCGTGAAACGCGAGGTGATCGGATGGCGCGGCTTCGGTAGCGCGCCGCGCGCTCGCCAGCGCCCGCGCGAGCGGCTCGGGCCGGGCGTTGAATCCGTGCGTGAACTCTTCCACGTACACGATCGTCAGCATCGCCAGACAAGCCGCGTGTCCCGGCGCCTGCTCGACGGCGCGCTCCAAATTATCCCGCGTCACCACGTGCTCTTCCGCCGAAACCCGCTCGAAATATCCAAAGCTGTGCAGCAAGGCCTCGTAAGGAGTCATCTGCTCGGAGCCTTTGCTGCGCACAGCTTCGCTCATGCTGTGCGGCAGCACGCCGTGCGAGTCCGCGACGGTCGAAACCACGCGCGAGACCACATCATCTTGAAGTTCGAAAACCGTTTCAGCGCTGAACAAGCGATCGTAAGTCTCGGCCCACAAATGCGCCCCAGAGCTCGTGTCCACCAGCTGCACCGCAATCCGCACCTTCGCTCCCGCCTGGCGCAAACTTCCTTCCATCACGTAACGAGCGCCCAGCGCCTTGCCCGCGGAACGCACGTCGAGCAATTCGTTCGCATACCGCGAACTGGAACTCCGCGCAATCACTCGCAAATAGGAAAAACGCGAAAGCCCCGTGACAATGTCTTCCGATAATCCCTCCGCCAACGCGCTCAGGTCCTCATTGCCGCCGCCGTACTTAAAAGGAAGCACCGCGATCCAAAACCCCTCATTCGCGCGCGCCGCGCCCGAAGCGCTGCCCGTCGCCGGCCGCACAGGTTCCAGAACGGTCGTCCCAGGCTCGCGCGCCAGATCCCGCAAGTCGTTGGACACATCGCGCGCAGTTTGCACGCGCGATTGCGGATCCTTCTCCAGGCAGCGCCGCACGACGCGCGCCAAATCTCCCGGCAGATCGGGCCTCGCCTCCGCGATGTCGCGCGGCGTGTCCCGCAGAATTGCCGACACAAGTTCCGCCGACGAGCGCCCCTTGAACGGCCGCTCTCCCGTTGCCATCTCGTAAAGCACAATTCCCAGTGAAAAAATATCCGTGCGAGAGTCCACCACTTCCCCAGCAACTTGCTCGGGAGACATGTACGCCGGCGTTCCCATCACCACGCCCGCCTCGGTCTGCAGATTCCGCGCGTGCGTCTCGGTCGCGTCGCCAGCCTCGGCCGGCCGCGTCTCCTTCGCCAGACCAAAATCCAAAACCTTCACGCGGCCGTCATTCGTCACCATCACATTGGCCGGCTTCAAATCGCGGTGCACAATCCCTTTTCCATGCGCGGCGGTGAGCGCCTCGGCCAGCGCGCTGCCGATATGAACGATTTGCTCCAGAGACAGTCCGCCTTCAGGAATCAGCCGGTCCAGCGGCTGTCCTTCGACGAACTCCATGGTAAGGAAGTGCACGCCCTCGGCTTGCTCCACGGAAAATATCGTGACGATGTGCGGGTGATTCAGCGCCGCCACTGCGCGCGCCTCGCGCTGGAAACGCATCAGACGCTGCGGATCCCGCGCCATCTCCGCTGGCAACACCTTCAACGCCACCTCGCGCCCCAGCTTCGTGTCGGTCGCGCGATACACCTCGCCCATGCCGCCGGCCCCAATAGCCGCCGTGATGTGGTAATGCGAGAGCGTCCGTTCGATCAGCGCAAGCCTCCAACGAGCCACGAAGCAATCAAATGCGGCGCAGTCTCCGCAAACCCGAAGCCAATTCTACACCAAGCCCATCGCAGCATTCGTTCCCGAACGAGGAGTCCGGCACCAACTCCATTTGCCCAATCGGCCGCATCGCACGCGTCCTCTTCGAGCAAAGTTCACTCGTCCCGTTACCGCGTTAATCGGTGGTTATCCCAACTTCCGCTGTGATGTAGACTTGTGGCGGCGAGTTAAGAACCAAGACGCCATTTACAATCGATTACGTTAACGGCTGGATCTGAGTGATTCGATGGTAAAAACCAAGCTTGGGATTTGTAGCCTTCTTGTGATTCTTTCGACCTTTGCTGGCTTCCGATTAACGGCCCAACCTGCAAGGCTCACGGCAAGTGCCGAACAAATTGCTCCTTACGAGGCCGAGATTCTGGTGTATCTATTGCCTCAGGCCCAAGAACTCAGGAAGCAGGGAATGGAGGTCGGATGGGAGCTACAGACAAGCTCTAAACTTGATCAACGAGACTTCTATACCTATTGGGTTTTCAACTTAAAACGCCAGAACGTGGAAGGCTCGGTCACCATTGGATACTTCAGCGTAAACAAACACACTGCAGAGGTCTGGGACAATGGCAACGAAAAAGTGGTGGATGCTAAGGACCTAGAAGGCGTCGAGAAAATCTTGCGCCGTGCGCATCAAATCAATAAAGAAACCTTCGATAAGTTTAGCTCACTCCGGCCCTGAATTTGGCACGGAATGTTCCTGATGATTTTTGGTCAGCTCTCTAAGTCCTGAGCAGTCGGCGGGTGGCGGGCCCTTCTACGCTACTGTGCCTGCGCTTGCGGCATGATCGGAGGAATAGGTAGCCCATAGCCACACGGCAAGAATGAGGCCCACCTATTGCAGCAGTCTCGAAACCAGATAAGACCAAACGACAGTACAAAGCACGGCGACTCCTGCGAAGACGTACACCGGAAGCGTGTCGTGATAGCCATGAAGAGCGTCTTGGTACAAATAAAAGAACGAAGCTCCTGCCACTGGGATCAACGCGGCTCCGATGATCCACATCGGACGCCTTACTTTTCTTCCTGCTTTGGAATCTTTAGCCTCGCCGCTCGTCATTGCCACAGAGGGCCAGCGGGTGTCCCACTCTTTTGCATGGTGGTACTCGCCGTTCCTGGTCGTACTTCTTGACGTTTCGTGAGAATGGATGATACCACCGCGGCAGTTGACGGGAGGTTGATTGAGTTTTGGGTTTGCCGTTAGGGTGGAAGTTGGGGGCGCCGACTCTCGCCGGTTGGCGGTCAAAGGCCGCCGGCCCGCCAGCTAGCGGCGGGCAACTGTAGCGCATCCGATGCCGAATAGCTCGGAGCGGTTTTGCGGACTTCGTGTGCACCGATTGCGCACCGAACGGCGGCCCAGAGCAGTAGGGTTAGACGTCTTGCATTATACGTATTCTTTTCGGCTGTAGTTCACTTGTTCAGTTAATGCGTCAATCAAGAATTTGGTTATATCCGGAATATTTCAAATCGCGTCCCGTGTTATTGAATTTTTCAATTGATGGTGAATGATTCAACATCAGGCCCGAGGGGGGCGCTAGATTCGCAACTCCCGAGGAAGAATTGACAGGGGATAGCACCCGCGAGTCTGGCTATTTACATTGGCCCGAATATTGCATATAAGCGCGATGACCGCCCCCGGGGGCAATCTCGTCGAAAGGGAGTAATTACATGGCAACCAAGAAAACCCGCAAGAGCAAGAAACAATTGAAGTCGTCCAAGAAGCTCGCAGCGACCAAGCCACTGTATAGCTTCGGTGCTTCCAATCCCAGCGCCCGCTAACGCTGCCGCGGGCGTTAACGCCTGCTGCCGTTCGCAGTTTAAAGGGCTGCTCTTCATCCGGCAGCCCTTCTACTCGTAGTCGCCACCCTCAGGATGACCTCAGCTTCTCGAATTGAGTGGGTGGCGCGCCCTCTTGTCAAGGTTGTCCGCCCGCGCGCTTCTTGAAGCATTACGCGAATGGACAATACCACTGCGGCAGTTGCAGAGAATGGGAGCGGTTCCAAGGGATCAAACGTCGTAAAATCTCGTGCGCGCAAGTGTTGCGTCCACCCTGTGAACCCGCGGCGTTAATCACGCACTTCCGCCTTCCAAGTGATAAAGTTGGTCATGTAGTCTTAGGGTCGCAACAGCCCTATCAGTGCTCACCAGTGCGGAAGAAGCAGGGCAGCTCTCTAGAATGAAACAGATACAAATTCCTTGCGACGAACGCGAACGGTTGAACGCCGCGTACCAAACGGTGCTACAGGACGCGCGCGAGCTAGAGTTTCGGCTGGCCGAAGAGCTGGTTTCCAGCGACCTCAATGTTAAGCGTCGTGCAAAGAACGACTTGGAGCGAGCTAAGCGGCGTCCCTCTCACGTGCTCGAAGAACTGTTAGCTCACGAGAAGAAACACGGCTGCGTCGGACGATAATCGTAAGCCTTATATTTAAGATGTCCGGTAAATGCGTATATCAGGCATGTGCGGCTGAAGTGATCGGCAACTCTCTGCCAACTCGTTTGTACCGTAAATATGGTCAAGCCTGATTTATCGCCTTACCGGACATGTTCGGTAAGCGTGTGATTAGGCACGCTCACGTGCGCTGAACGCCTTTTCGAACTTCGCCGCGCTATAATTTGCAATGGGAATCCCTTGATCTAGACTGCGGAGGCTCTAACTTGCGTCTTTTCTTGTCATGTTTGTTTTTCCTGGCCGCGGCTGCTACGAGCGCGTTTGGCCAAAGTGCCGCTTCGGATTCGATTGCGCTTCCCTTGTGGGAATCCTCCAGGGTTACATCGCTCGAGATGCTGGCTCCCGCCAAAGATCCGTCGTCGGAGCAGTCCGGAACAGCGCCAACCGCCAGCAATCCGAAGCAAGCATCGCCGGAGACTAAGCCGCAGAGCGCCGTTCCCGCAGGACAGCAACCAAAGCGAATTATGGGCATCATGCCCAATTTTCGAGCGGTCAGTGCCGGCACAATCCCGCCGCCCCCGACCGCCAAGCAAGCCTTCATGATCGCTACGAAGAACAGCTTTGACTACTCATCGTTCATTTTTGTGGGGATGACCTCGGCCCTCGCCGAGTGGACGGACGCCCACCCGCAGCTGGGCCAGGGCATGGCAGGCTACGGCCAATATTACTGGCGAGGGTTTGTGGACAAAACGGACGGCAACTATCTCGTGATTTTTGCCTTCCCCACAATGCTGCATCAGGACGAGCGTTATTACGCAATGGGCACGGGCGGTTTTTGGAAGCGAGCTTTTTACGCAGCCTCTCGTGTTGCCGTCGCAAAAAATTATGACGGAAAGAATGTCTTCAATGCGTCGGAGGTGATCGGTCGGGGCGCCGCGCAAGCGATTTCACTATCGTATTACCCCAGCCAAACTCGGACGGCTAGTGGGTTCGCCTCAAAGTACGCATACGCGATTGGCCGCGATGCGCTCACGAATATGTTCCGCGAATTCTGGCCGGATATCGCCATACATGTATTGCATCGCCACCCGTAGTCCACCCGGGGGAAGCAACCTCGCAGGCGTGCGTCCCTGTCTGGCGGGTGGCCCACCCTTTTTCACGTTAGTCCTTTCGCTCTTCTTGACGTGTCACGAGAATGTATGATACCACAGCACCAATTAACGGATGAATGAATCAAGTTTTGGGTTTGCCGTTGGGGTGGAAGTTGGGGGTGCCGCACTCTCGCCGGTTGAAATTCGCCAGCCCGGGCCACTGGAACGATCCAGACATGCTGGAGGTTGGCAACGGGGGCATGAAGGCCGAAGAATATCGCACCCATATGAGTTTGTGGGCGATCCTTGCGGCGCCGCTACTTGCTGGAAACGATTTGAGTGCGATGAGTCCAGAGACGCTGGCGTTGCTCACGAATAAAGAAGTGCTCGCCATCGACCAGGACGCTGCGGGGAAGCAAGGGGATCGTTTATCCGCGGAAGGTCCGATGGAAATCTGGGTGCGGCCGCTTGCGGACGGATCGAAGGCGGTGGGGCTTTTTAATCGCCATTCCGGGCCTCTCGATATGCAGGTAGATTTTCGCGACCTGGGGTTCAAAGGTGTTGTTAAAGCACGCGACGTGTGGCGGGCGAAGGACCTTGGCTCGCTGCAAAGTATTTACAAAGTTCGAGTGCCTGCGCAAGGAGTCGTGCTGCTGCAAGTCTCGGAATAGGCATGTTGTCGCCGTTCCGTAGGGAATCTGGCTCAACTGGTTAGTCGCGTCACCGGCCACATGCCCCTCTGCCACTCCACTTCTCCGGTAAGGGCGTGGTCCAATTGTTTTGTCTTTCCTGGTCGGGCATAATCGGCGGCAGGCGCGAATACGAAAGAACCGGAATCAGCGGCTGAGCGTCGTTTGTCGGAACGGGAGACGTCCATGAGCGGCGTACAAATCGAACAAAAGACCTTTGAGATGCCCCCGCGAGAGGGGATCAGCATCGCCTATTTTCTCACCGTCGCGGACAAGGAGCGCTCGGCGCGCTACTACGAAAAGGTTTTCGGCGCTCGCATTCTGACCATGGGCGACGGGAACGCGCCTCCCTACCTTCAGCTTGCGAATATCTGGATGATTCTCAACGTTGGAGGAGGGCCGACCCCGGACAAGCCGGCGGTGACGCTCAGCGTCCCCGACCCGAATCACATCAACAGCTTCATGAATTTCCGCGTCGCGGATATTCAAGCCTGCTACGAATTGTGGAAAAGTCGCGGAGCCGAGTTCCTCACGCCGCCGATTCCCAAGTATGGCGAGATTCGCTGCTACATCCGCGATCCTGACGGATACATCATCGAAGTCGGACAGAGCACCAATCTCAAGTACGGGTGACGCCGAGTGGCCCGCCCTTTCGTCGCGGCAGTCCGTTCGCTCTTTTTTGACGCGTCGCGTGAATGGATGCAACCACTGCGGTGGTTGAGGATGAAGCTGCTTGGGTTTGAGGTTTGCCGTTGGGGTGGAAGTTGGGGATGCCGCACTCCCGCGGGTCGGCGGCCAGAGGCCGCCGGCGAAGGTGCGCAGCCGTAGCGCCTCCGATGCGTAAAAAATTGGAGATTTATTATCGAACGGCGTGCGCAGTGATCGCGCACCGCACGGCGCGCCAGCGCATTAGGGTTTGATGTCTTGCCTCGCACCCTTTGCAAACTGCGCCAAGGGTTGCAGCACCCCAGAACCGAAGGCCGCTCGCTTGCCCGTGCTGCTAGCGTCGCCGCCCGCCGCAATCAACAAAATTCTGTCCCCGGGCTGCAAGACAGTTTCCGGACGCGCCACCACCACCGGACTTCCGCGCAGCACAGCCACCGGCTTCGCATCAGCCCACAGCTCCTGATTGACCGCTGGGTTTTGTAAGGATTCACTGTGCGGGTGCTGGCGAAAACCAAGAACAAACAAAGCAAGCGCTCTAAGTGCGCTTAGCTGTCGCCGCCGCCATGTACGACTGGCAAAGCAGCACGAGTTGCTCCCGCGATTTGCGCACCGTGGCAGGTGTCGGACCTGCTTCCAGCAGCGCGCGCATCGCGCCGGCCATCGCTGAAAGCATGATGTCCACGGCAAATTTGTCCGGCGGAAATTTCACGTCTGTCACCGTCTGTAGCATCGCCTCGACGGCTTTGCGCGATCGCAGTCCGGCGCGTTTGACCAACGCGGAGCCTCCCAGGTCTCCCGCCACACGGTAGAGCGCGGCGGAGATATCAGCGCGCTCCATCTTGGCCTCCACGAACGCCTCCACCATTTCCTTGATCATGTCGGCAAGCGGTTGATGGCAAGCGCCCGCGCACGCGGCTTCAACCTTTGCCGCTACGCGATTCATATGATTTTCCACCACCGCAAACAGCAATGACTGCTTATTCGGGTAATACTGATATAAGGTCCCGACGGAAACGCCGGCACGCTCGGCAACCCGCGTGGTGGTCAATCGCTCCACGCCATGGCTGAGCAAAACCTGAATAGTCGCCTCGGAAATGGCCTCCACCGTGACCGTTGACCTTGCTTGAACGGGCGTTTTCCTTGGCTCAAATGCAAGGAGCGCGTCAGCCGGCATATGCGAACTCCAAACCTGAAGAATCCTTCATCCAATGATTGTAGCAAGGAGGAACGGAATGATTGAACAACTAGATTTGGCCGGCAATTTCACGCTGCCCGGCACCTCGATGACTTTGAACCGCATGGGTTACGGCGCTATGCAACTGGCCGGACGAGATGGCGAAAAAATGGTATGGGGACCTCCACGAGATGTCGACGGAGCGATCGCAGTTCTGCGCGAGGCCGTCGCGAGCGGCGTGAATCATATCGATACGAGCGACTACTACGGCCCGCATGTGACCAATCTGATTATCAAGCGGGCGCTTCATCCCTACCCGGATGGCCTGGTGATCGTCACCAAACTCGGCGCCCGGCGCCCTAAGGATGGATCGTGGGTTCCGGCTTACTCGCGCGAAGACCTGACTGCGGGGGTTCACGACAATCTTCGCAATTTGGGTCTGGATGTGCTCGACGTGGTCAACCTGCGTTTTGGCGGCGTGATGGAACCGTCCGAGGGATCTATCGGGGAACCGTTGACGACGCTGGCTGGACTGAAGCGTCAGGGACTGATTCGCCATATCGGATTGAGCAACGTAACTTCCAAGCAGTTGTCGGAGGCTCAAACCATTACGGAGATCGTGTGCGTGCAGAATTTCTACAACGTGGCGCAGAGGAAAGACGATGCTTTGATTGACGATCTGGCCCTGCAAGGTATCGCCTACGTTCCGTTTTTCCCGCTGGGAGGTTTCACTCCGCTCCAGTCATCAGCGCTCGACGCAGCGGCCGCCGCACTGCAGGCTTCGCCGATGCAGGTTGCGCTGGCCTGGCTTCTGCAACGCTCGCCAAACATCTTGCTGATCCCCGGAACATCGTCACTCGGGCATCTTCGCGAGAATCTGAAAGCAGCGACGCTGCAAATCCCGCCGCAGGTACTCGCGGGTCTGGAATCAATCGCCCGCGGCCCCGCGCACTAACAACAACCCGAAGCGTTCTTCGCCTATAGCCATAGAGTCTGTGTGGGAATCGAACAATCTTTGTAGGCCGTAGCTTTAGCTACGGCATGGACGTAGCGAAATCAAGGCGGCTTCAGCCGCTGAAGTACAGGTTTTCGAGTTCTCACGCAGGCTCCATAGTCCGAAAAAAAGGAGATTGCGATGCACAAGAAACCCGTCGCCCTGGTCACCGGGGCCAATCAAGGAATCGGTCTTCAAATCGCCAAAGATCTCGTCACGCACGGCTTCACCGTGCTGGTCGGCTCGCGCAATCTCGCACGCGGCGAAGCCGCCGCCAAGCAAATTGGCCCGGACGCGCGCGCCATCCAGCTCGACGTGACCGATCAAGCTTCGATCACCGCCGCCGAGAAGCGCATCTGCGAGGAGCTCGGCCGCCTCGACGTGCTCATCAACAACGCGGCCATCTCGCATACCAGCAAGCGTCCGGACATGCCCGTCGCGGAGTTCGCTAAATTGACCCGCCCGAGCAACGTGTCCCTCGCTGAAATGCGCGCGGTGTGGGACACCAACGTGTTCGGCGTCCTCGCCGTTACGCAGGCGATGCTCCCGCTCCTCCGCGAAGCGCCCGCGGCCCGCATCGTCAACGTGTCCAGCGGCGTCGGCTCGCTCACTCGCAATTCGGACAAGGCCTCCCCCTGGCGCTCGATTTTCGGCCCCGTCTACCCTGCGTCCAAGACGGCTCTCAACGCCATCACGCTCGCGATGGCGATCGAGCTCGAGTCCACCAACATCAAAGTCAACGCCGCCTGCCCCGGCTACACCAAGACCAACCTCAACAACTACACCGGCACGCGCACCGTCGAACAGGGCGCCCGCGAACCAGTGCGCCTCGCGCTACTCGACGCGAACGGTCCCACGGGCACCTTCTCAAACGAAGACGGCCCGCTCCCGTGGTGACGGAGCCGAACTTCGATCCTCGGACTTCAACAAAAGCATCCAGGCACGCCTGACGAATCGCGGAACAGCCGCGCGAAATTGTGGGTGACCAATCGGCGTCCTCAGCTCCAGAACTTTTGCACCGAGCGGAACGTCACCTCTATCATTAATAGACGTTCCGCGGGGCAGAGATGACGACGCGCACGGCGACAAAAACTCAACGGACATGGCTCAAATTGATTCTGCTGGTTGCCCTCGCAGGACTGTCTACCATCTTTGCGCCGGCCATGAAGGCGGCGGAAGCGAGGCAGCAACACGCGCCGGCGCCAACGGACGCCGCGGCTGATCCCGTCACCACAGCCGCCGAGAACGGAGACGCCGCCGCGCAGCTGCAGTTAGGCAAGCGCTACTACGAGGGGACGAGCAGGGAACATCCGGCCGATTACGACCAAGCTCTGAAATGGTTTCACCTCGCCGCCGACCAGGGAAATGCCGAGGCTCAAGCTCGCATCGGGATGGCGTACCATTTCGGCAAAGGCGTCCCGCGCGACGACGCGGAAGCCGCCCGCTGGTATCTGCTCGCGGCCAACGGCGGTTATGCGTGGGCCCAGCTTCAGCTTTTTAATATGTACCAAGAGGGGCGGGGTGTTCCGCGGGACCAGCAAGAAGCGCGGAAATGGCTCAACCTCTACAAAGCCCAGCGCCCCGATAAGTCCGCTACCTTCGCCCGGGTACTGTTCGGGCTCGCGATTCTCGCGATGCTCGCTTTTTCGTTTGCGTTACTGTCGTTGCAGAGAGGCGTGCTCACGGGCTGGCAGCATCTCGCTGTCGCGGTTTTCGTGCACGCAGCCGGCATCGCGCTGGTGCTCAATACTCTGATCACCTATGGCTTCCCGATCGTGTTCTCTCACTGCTCCCACGCTTTCCTCGCAACCGCCTGCACTCAGATCGCCGATCCCAACACCAGGAAGCTCGTCAATGAGCTCGGTGACTGGTCAGTGGTGAATTTAATCTTCCGCTTCATGGCCGGCGTAGGTTTCATTCTCGACGCACTCGCCGCATGGTACGTCGTGTACCTCTGCCGCCTGCTGTTCAAGCGCCGCCGCGTCCAACCCCGCCAAGCAATATCACCTGCATCGGGCTAACAATCCGCAACCCCTGGGCCCGGATTTGCTCCGCTCGTTCCGGCATATCGCCATCCCTCCGTCATCCTGTTTGATTGCCAAGAAGAACCAATCGGTCGCATTGTTGTTTGGCACGTAGGCTACGTTGCGGCATGGCCCGGGCGCGTATGGAGTGCGGCGGCGTGCCGCCGCTTTCGGGCGACCTCAAACCAAACGGCCAGACGAGCTAGGCGAGGCATGCCTCGCCAGGCAAGCGTGTGTGAATCTCTCAAGCCGTAAAACCGGCGGCACGCCGACACTCCACACGAAATCGCGCCACGTTCTCGATTCGCAACTGCGTTCATCGTTTCGCCGTTCGTTATCCGCTCGCGAGAAACGCGATGCCGCGGAGCTGCTCGCGTCTCTGCTCCTGACTCTGCGGCCGTAATGGATTGGTTGCAGGTCACCACTTCTGGCAGTCTGCTAACACGCATGCAGTTTCCTGTGGATTCGACCGCTTTCCTGTTTCCCGAAGCCATTGCCAGCAAACCACTTGTCGAACCGGCATGGGCGAGCACTTCGGCGAGTAGATTGCACGCCGTCAAGAGCTAAGGTAGGAAGGAATGTGTATGGAGATTGACGTCGAAAAGCCGAAGTGGCTAAGGAGCAGCAACATGACGGACAGCAACCGGATGGTCCAGGCGGCGAGCGGCCGTCGCATGCGAATCGGTCTGCGGCTCGCCGCGATGTTTCTTCTGCTCCAGCTGCCCTGGCTTTCGGTCCTCGGCCAGCAAGCGCCTGCGAAGGACCGAAGCGCCGAGCCGGACAAGTTCTATCGCGAATATGCCGGGCTCAGCAACGATCAGATCGCTTCAATCCACAGCGGCAAGGCCGTCGCCAAAATAATTGAATCGCCCACCCCGGACGAAGTCTTCGTTTTCGGGTCCGTCTACGTCAATTCCACGCCGGAGAGCTACCTTAAATTTGCGTCGGATATCGACCAGCTCCGCAAGCTGCCCGATTATCTCGCGATCCGCAAATTCAGCGATCCGCCGCAGCTCTCCGATCTCGAGGGCTTCACCCTCGATGACGACGACATCAAGGAACTCAAGAACTGCAAGCCGGACGACTGCAAGGTCCAGCTCCCCGCCGCTTCAATGGAGGAATTCCAGAAACAGGTGAATTGGTCCGCTCCCGATGTCGCGGACCAGGTAAACCATCTCGGCCAGAAAATGGCGCTCGAAGCTCTGCAGCAATACATCCACGGTGGAAACGAAGCCCTCGGCACCTATCGCGACAAGAAACATCCCGCGGCCATCGCCGAAACGTTCGCGTCCTTGCTCAGCCGGTCCAAGGCGCTCCCGGTATATCTGCCGGAGCTGGATCGCTACCTGCTCGATTACCCCGCCGCGCGCTCGGGCCAAATTCAGTCGCAATTTTATTGGGAGAAGATCAAGTTCGGCCTGAAGCCTACGCTGCGGATCGTGCAAGCCATCGTTTTTCGTGGCGTGGGTTCCACCGAGCCTGCCTACGCGGTCGCCATCAAGCAGCTCTACGCGAGTCATTATTTTGAAACCGCGCTGGATCTCACGGTCTGTGTCCGGAGCAGCGCTCCAGGTGAGAATGGCTTCTATCTGATCACCCTCAAAGGTTCCCAGCAGGCCGGGTTAACGGGGTTCAAAGGCGGCATCGTGCGCAAGGTCGTCGTAGATAAGACCCGCTCTTCTCTCGAGCGGGCGCTGGCGTCCATCAAGCAGAAACTGGAAAGCCAATCGCCGTAAACTTGGCGCCGCCGCATCGTTCGGGAGAAAACATGGCATTCCCTGATCGCCGCACAGTCAATATACTCTGCACGATTCTGCTCTTTGCCGTCGTGCTTGCGATCATCTATTTCGCGCGCGGCGTGTTCGTAATCTTCATTTTTGCGATCCTCTTCGCGTATCTGATCGATCCCGTCGTCCGTTTTTTGCAGCGCCACTCACTAATTTTCAAAAACCTCAGGGGCCCGCATGTGGCGGAGGCTTATCTCCTCCTCCTGATCCTCATCCCCGTCACCATCCATTTCGTGGCGCCCGGCTCGCTGGGGACGACGACGAGGCTCGCGAAGCAAATGCCCGCCTTCGTGGCCAGCATTTCGACCGGCGAAATCGCCACGCAAATCGGAGGCAAATATGGCTGGAGCGACGCTCAGCAGCAACGCCTGAAATCGCTTCTCGTCGAGCACCAGGCAAATATCCAGAGCGCAGCCAGAGGCTGGGAGCGGTCAGCTTTGTCCGCCCTGGGCGGCTTGATCGTGATACCCATACTCGCTCTCTTCTTCCTCAGCGATGGCGCAAATATGGCCGATGCGCTTATTCGCATGGTCACCCCGCAAGACGATCTCGCAGACTTCCAGTCTCTCGCCGGCGAATTGAACTCCACGCTGCGACACTACATCCGGGCCAAAGTGACCCTGGCGGCACTCTCGCTCGTGTTCTTCTCCCTCGCTACGCTCCTGCTCCGTTTCCCTCATTCTCTTGCGCTCGGCCTTCTCGCTGGAATTCTCGAGTTTATCCCCGTCGCCGGCTGGATGACTTCGGCCGTGGTGATAATCAGTATCGGCGCGATGACGCACGCCCACTGGATTTGGATGGCTGCCCTCATCGGTCTCTGGCGGATGCTCATGGACTATGGGATTTCGCCGCGCGTGATGGGCCTCGAACTCGAAATCCATCCGTTGATGGCCATCTTTGCGGTGATGGTAGGAGGAGCGGTCGGCGGTATCGTCGGCATCTACCTCTCCGTACCCTTCGTTGCCGTGCTTCGAGTATTGTGGCGCAGCAAAGCCGTGGAGCGGGCAGAGCAGGCTTTCGAGTAGGCGGTGGACGCCCCTTCCAGCGAAGGCAAACATCCGGCTCTGGGTTTTGGGGCTGCCGCATCCCTTTGCGCCGTTCGCAAAGGGTGCGTGGCGCAACGTCAACCGCTACCCCTCCGATTCCCGGTCTGTCCTTGAATTTTCCACGTGCGTGCCATGAGCCATGGTGCTGAGCGGCAATGGTAAGCAGGGTCCGCGGCGCGCTGCGTGAAGCGCGATCCGCACGTCACTCCGATTCTTCTTCCGGCAACTCCAAATTGTGGTCCATCACCATGCTGCGATGCAGCAGCATCCGTGCCTGCTCGATCGCTTCCGTCGCGCCAATCTTGTCTCGCGTCGCTTCCGGCAAAAGCAGCAGTGTGCCCACCAGCGACCAAACAGAGTTTTCCAAATCCACCATCCGCCGTGCGATCTGCGGCCCGGATGTCTGAGCCTTGATGATCCTGTCCAATTCCACTTCGCCCGGAACCTGCTCCACCACTTGCGCGATCGCCGCCGTGTCTTCGTCGGCCCGGGGAGGGTGTGCCGTCGGAAACATAGAAATCTTGTCAGTCATCGTCCTCTTCCCTCCACTCCGATCCTACCACTTCCGCTTCCAGGCAGCGTCAAGGCCAAAATTCTGCCCCCGGACCCACGCAAGCCCTGTACACACACTCTACGTGCCATTGTTTCTGGGACTTAGCCCCAGGCATCCGCCGGCCGTTGCCTTATGTTAACTAATATGTTATCTTACCCCGCGTTTATCACTGGCGCTCAACGGAGGAAGCGCCATGGCGCAAGACGGCACAGCAATCATCGCTCGAAACGCCAATCCAGCACGCCCGCGCGTTTTCGCGCTCCGCCAACGTCACGTCCACCCAAATCCCGCACAACCGTGCTGCAAGTCTCTGAATGCGGCCCGCAAACCGCATGTAACAATGTTACATCGCACTCTAATCGACAATCACTGTCGATTGGCATCCCGCCCCCACCCGAAAATCAATCGCCAACCCCGGCGATTAGAAACGGTCATATCTCCTAGAAAACAAACGCCACCCGCCCAATTCAATCGCAAACTTTCTGCCACTCCCGCGCGCCACTTTTTCCCATGTAATTTTAACTTCAGTAATATTCGAATTTGCAGACCCGAGCGGCGACCAGCGATACACCAACCGCCACTCACGGATCACCAATCACGAATCGCGGCCAAGCAGGAGAGTCATACCCAGGAAGTGGCGCGCCCGGAGAGATTCGAACTCCCGACCCTCTGGTTCGAAGCCAGATGCTCTATCCAGCTGAGCTACGGGCGCGTGCCGCGATTTTACCATCAGTGCAGCCCGAGCGCGGATGCTTCGACGGGAAGCACCTGCGACGTGACGCGCCGCCCCCGCATATGTAACGCCGCGCGGATGCGGCGTTTACGGCCTCAGCTTGTAAAGCTGTGAGGAGTGCGGCGGCAGCGAAATTTCGAGGCGCTTGCGGCGGCCCAGATCTTTCCTCTGCCACAGGTCGCGCACCTCAGGATTCTTGAGCGCGATTCCAACATCGCTCCATGCGAGAGACACTTCCTCGGCGGAGTCGCCGAGATTAAAAACCGCGAAATATTTTTCCTGGCTGGCTGGAACGGACGCAGTCCATGCGCGGATGTTGCCGCGCTCGAGCGATTGGTGGTTTTCGCTGCTTGCCTGATCCAGCGCCAGAACTTCCGGGTTGCTGATGAGGCTTTCGGTGACGGGATCGAGTGAGGGTAAATCGCCGCCGAAAATTAATGGCGAGCGGAATATGGCCCACAGCGTGAGCAC
This sequence comes from uncultured Acidobacteriota bacterium, assembly GCA_963740695.1. Taxonomy (GTDB): domain Bacteria; phylum Acidobacteriota; class Terriglobia; order Acidiferrales; family UBA7541; genus Palsa-295. The sequence goes on along the minus strand of CAVUFU010000004.1, from coordinate 1,678,919 downwards.
GGTTTTTTGTTCGTCCGGACTGAAGCGAGATCTGCGCGAGTTTTCGTTTTGGTCGGCGAGCCGCAATGTGCCCAGCGGCAGCATGTCCGCGTCCGGCCAGGTACCATCGCGCCCGACGAACGGCGCCCAATCCCGCGTGTAATCAAATTGTTTCCGCAGCAATTTCCAGTCATCCCAGAAATCATCGGAAATGCGCCACATTTGCGCCGTTTTCCGCAGATCGGCAGCTTCTTCGAGCGGCGCAGGGCCGGGCGACAAACTGAGGACGATCGGCCGGCCCGTCTTACGCAGCGCGGCGCTGAGGGCGTGAGCTTCCGGCGAACGCTGCGCGTACGGGCGCGCCATATCGTCTGCCTTCACAAAGTCAACTCCCCATGACGCGTACAACGCGGCGATCGAATCGTAATAGTCCTGCCCGCCGGGCCGCGACATATCCACGCCGTACATATCGGGGTTCCACTCGCACAGGTGCGTCCGATCAGCAATCTCCACGGCGTGAAAATTCGAATTGAGGATCGGCAAATTGTGTTCGACGGCCTCGCGAGGGATCCCGCGCATGATGTGAATGCCGAATTTCAGACCTGTGCTGTGTACGTAGTCCGCGAGCGGCTTGAATCCAGCTCCATTCGCGGCAGAAGGGAACCGGTTCAACGCGGGAGTGAGCCTCCCGTACTTATCCATCGTCAATTCAGCGTGCGGACGGTAGCCGTAACCCGTCGCGTCAGGCTCATACCATTGAATATCGACCACTACATACGTCCAGCCGTAGCGCGCGAGCCGCGATGCCATCACATCCGCGTTTGCTCTTACGTTCTGCTCGCGCACCGTGGTGCCATAGGCGTCCCAGCTGTTCCATCCCATCGGCGGGCGTGCCGCTGACTCGGGATTTTGCGCTGAACCGAGGTGGAAGCAGAGGCACAACGCCAGAACTACCGCTGCCGCCGTAGAGCGCAGGATGAAATGGTAGGGTTGCATCGACGAATTCGCGTTGAGCATGTCTGCGATCGGCTGCGGTGGTCGCCGCAGGGGTAGATTTTCGCGCTACTGCCGTGGCGCTGCCGAGGGCGACGGTGGACATTCTACTTGCAGTAAGCGTTTTCTCAATGTTATATCTCCGAACGGTCTCATCGCTCTAACAATCCGAAGACTGCGGACGGTCTCGCTACCATGAAAAAACGAACGAGCGGTTTCAGGTTTCTCGCATTCGCGTTTGCCTTCTTTTGGGCGGGTTTGGCGGCGGGCCAGGAAGCTAGCTCACCACACGTTATTAAGGTGGAAGGAGACGTGGAAGGAGTGCACGATCCTTCGATTATCGCCGAAGGGGGCACCTGGTATTTATTCGGGACCGCGACCGAGAAAGGTCCACGCGGACAGCTTCCGATTCGTTGCTCGCAGGACCTGCAGCACTGGAAACGTTGCGGCTCGGTATTTGCGGATATTCCGGATTGGATCAAGAAAGAGAGTCCTGAGACACACGACCTGTGGGCCCCTGACGTTTCCTACTTCAGCGGCAAATATCACATCTACTATGCGTTTTCGGCGTTTGGAAAAAATACCTCGGGAATCGCGCTGGTGACGAATAAGACGCTGGACCCGGCGAGCCCGGATTTCCACTGGGTGAACGAAGGACTGGTGCTGAAGTCGACTTTGAGTGACGACTACAACGCGATCGATCCTAACATCGTGCTCGATTCCAACGGGACGCCGTGGCTCAGTTTTGGAAGCTTCTGGAGCGGGATCAAAATGCGGCGAATTGATGCCGCGACGGGAAAACTCTCTGCCGAGGACACCAAACTTTACGCACTCGCCAGCCGCGAGCGGCCTGAAAATCCACCGCCCGCGCCGCCGGGATTACCTGGTGACTGGCAGGCAATCGAGGCACCGTTCGTCGTGCATCACGGCGACTACTATTACTTGTTTGTGTCATTTGATTTGTGCTGCCGGGGAACGCGAAGCAATTACCGGACGATGGTAGGGCGGTCGCGCAATGTGACCGGGCCGTACGTTGACGCCGACGGAAAGCCGATGCTGCATGGAGGGGGCTCGCCCCTTTTGACGGGTAACAAGCGGTGGATTGGTCCAGGCGGGGAATCGGTGTTGCAGCAACCGAGCGGCGATATCATCGTGTTTCACGCGTACGACGGACAGACGGGACACCCCTTTCTGCAGATTTCTTCAATTGATTGGTCAACGGGATGGCCGCGCGCGGCGCTCGAGGGCGATACGGGCGCTTCGAAATAGCAGTTCTCAGCGAGCTTCGTTCAAAACCGTTTGCACCAGATCGCCGAGTTGTTTCGCGGTGAAATCATTTCCCTCGATATTGCTTACCAGCTTTCCTTGACGATCGATCACAACCGTATGGAAGGAATGCACCAGCAGAGCTTCGTCAGGATAACAATTCATGTCGAAACGAGCGCACGCCTGCTGGATTTCGGCCGGAGAACCCGTGAGAAAGTGCCATGCGGTCGAATCGGCGTGCCAGATGCGAGCGTAGTCCGTGACGGCTTGCGACGAGTCGTGCCCCGGGTCAATGATTATCGTAAGCAGAACCAAGTCGCGGCCGAGTTTGTCGCGGAAGCGATCTTGCAGGCGCGCGAAATTTGTCGAGAGCCGGAAACAATAATTGGGAAACGGGCAGCGGACGTACACGAAGGTGACGGCCACTACCTTTCCGGCGAGTTGGGAAAGAGCCACTTTTTGCTGATTCTGGTCCGAGAGCGCGAAATTGGGTACGGCTTGTCCCGGCGCGACTGCCTCTTTCGCCGCTCCGTTATCGTCGAGCATTTTCTGTAGAATTCGCAGCCGGCGGGCTGCGGACGGGTCGTTCTCCATGCTTGCGTACGCGCGGACGTGGAGATTTTCCGCGTAGGCGTTTTGTTCGTCCGCTAGGAGGCTGAATTCAATTTTCATCCCGGGTTGCAATCCGTCGAGCGATTTATCGTTTCGCACGGCCAGCGGCATGACCATCGCGTCCATTACGCTTGGGATGCTATCGCAGGAGACGATTACAATTCGTTTGGCACGATCTACTTTCAAGACGAGACCGGTTTCCTCGTAATGCTGCGCTGCTTGACCGAAAATAGCGTTGGCGGAGACGAGGACAAACGCGACCGCGCTAATTACGAACACGCTCCCTCGATCCATGCGCGGGTTCATTCTTTGCCCGATGGGTCGGTGGTTGGCCGCGATGCCGAATCGGAGGACGAACTCGTGGCGGAGCCTGGAGTTGCGGGCGTCGATGGTTCGTCATGCTTGGGTGAAGGCAGCTGGGAATTGCGCCGCTGAAGGACCGTGTAGCTCTTCTCGAATTCCTTGATCTCTATAAATTGGTTCTTATTCACTTCACTAAAATTCTGGCGCGTCTGGCTAGCGGGCCACCAGATTTCCAATTTCAAAATACGAGCCGACTTTCCCAGTCCGATATGTTGTTGCAGCGGAGCGCGCCGAACGACCCACCGCTGCCGACCGTGCGATAAATCGTGCGCGGTACCTGATCGCCATCCTGCACGGTTACCTTGATGCGCGCGCCAATCGCGGAGCGGTTGGATTTCACGCCCACCAGATGGACGGTGATCCAGTCGTTGTCGTTGCCAGGATTTTTGAACAGGCGGAAGGCGTGCCGGTCGCCGGGAACCGCGCCGCCGACTTCTTCGAGCAGGTCTCCGTGGCCGTTGTTACCCAGATCCGCAAACGCCACGCCGTGTCCTTTGTGCAGCTCACCGGTGCCGGATGACGCAGTGACGTCGGTGAAATATTTTCCGTCGTGGTTGCGCAGCAACACGTTGGGAAGCACAGAGCCGTAGCTGGGATTTCGGGTGCCCAGATAGATGTCGAGAAACCCGTCGTTATCAACGTCGCCGAAATTCGAGCCCATGGGCATGAAGACGCGGTCGAGATGAGTTTCGGCGGTGACGTCACGAAAAGTGCCGTCGCCCATGTTGCGATAGAGTTTCAGAGTTTCGGCGTTGGCGGGAAGCCCCAAGTAGCTGCGCAAAGTCTCTTCGGTGGAGACGTAGTAGCTGGTGACGAACAGGTCGGGATTGCCGTCATTGTCGTAGTCGAAGAACCAGGCTGGGAAGCTCTGCCACGGTTTCTGCACGCCGGCTTCGGCGGCTACGTCGGTGAAAGTGCCGTCGTGATTGTTGTGGTAAAGAAAATTGTTGCCGTTGAGATTGGAAACGTAAAAATCCACGTAGCCGTCGTTGTCGTAATCCGCGGCTGCGACCGCTTTCGCGAATGAAATCTTATCCACTCCGGCGGCGTGGGAGATGTCTTCAAACGTTCCGTTTCCCTTGTTGCGAAAGAGTTGACTTGGCCCGTTTTCATTGCCGATGAACAGATCGAGGTGGCCGTCGTTGTCAACATCAGCCCACACCGCAGTTTGAGTGCTGGTGGCAGGCTCGGCGAGCCCGGCTTGCGCGGTTACGTCGGTGAAGGTGCCGTCGCAGTTATTTCGCAATAAGGATTTACGCTGCGGAAATTCCCAGGCGCCGCGCAGGACCAGAATATCGAGGCAGCCGTCGTTGTTGTAATCGGCCTGAATCAAGTTGAGGCCGCCCAGTTGATTCTGGAGGCCGCTCTGCGCGGTGTGATCCGAGAAGGCGCCGTCGCCGTTGTTATGGAAATAGTGCATCGGCGCACATTCGTAGTAGTCGGAAGTGACGATGTCGAGCAAGCCGTTGTTTTCAAAATCGTCCACGATAAGGCCGCCGGAATCCGAGAACAAATTAATACCGGCTTCCGCAGCAACGTCCACGAAGCGGCCCACACTTTCTGGCGACTCGAACGCGCCGCGCGGAATCAGGTCGTTTTTCGGCGCGCCGCCGGGATATTGGCCGAGTGCCATGTAATCCAGATTGAGGATCCACTTAGCGTCCAGGAAATCCGGCCGACGTGCCAGATATTTGAGCGAATATTGAATAGATTTTTCGATCGACTCGGTTTTTGTGTAGCGAACGCCGGGAGCGGGCGGAAAAATGCAGCGGATTCCTGGCTCGGTGTAGACGTCATTTTCCATCTCCGCTTTGTGGAGGTAGGCGATGGCTAGAACCTCTTCCAACTCGGCCATTGCCGGCGGCATTTGGTCGGCGGCCAGAGCGTAGGCGGCTTCCCATTGTTCGACGGCCTTGGTCATATCTCCCTGGTACGAATATAAATTTGCGAGGGCGTAGCGCGTCTCAATGAGGTCGAGGGCATTTTTCGGTGCGGCGGAATCATCCGCATCCGGATGCGCAAGCTCCTCGACAAGTTGATTGATGACAGTGGCCAGCGAGTCTTTGCGTATTTTGCACATTGCTTGCAGATCCTGGTTCCAGCCATCGGGTTTCGGCACGCTGCGGAAGGCGAGATCGGCTTCGCCTTTTCCTCCGACGAAAGGCTGGTAGCGGATCGCGCCGGTGGCGGAAAGAGGCAGCGCACTGCCGGGTTCCGTGGCAGACACGGCCGGCGAGCGATTGGACGGATGATTCGACGGCGACTGAACCTGGAGGATTGCGTAGCCGGAGGGAATCGCAATTACGGCGCTGATTTGTCCGGGTGCGAGGCCGCGTAAACCGTCTCGCAATTCGGGTCGAAGAGTTGCTGGATCAATCTCGCCCAGGTAACCGCCATTGCCGGCGTTGGGGTCCATCGATTCTTTTTTGGCGATTGTGGCGAAATCTGCGCCTTGCTTCAGGAGTTCGAGGATCCGCGCGGCTTCGTCGGCGGAATCAACCACGATGATTCGGAGGCCGACGGTGTGAGAAGCAGAGCTCTGCGCCGCGACTACGGCGGGATTGAACGCAGGCGCAGCGAGAAACACGAAGGTCAGCGCCAGAGCGACGAAGAAGCGCGGCATGCGAGAATCAGGAATCAAGAAATCCGCCGTCCGGCGAGGGCCGGCAACGCCAGGAAGCAAGGCATATGGAAGTGAGCTTAGCGAAGACCAAAAAGCCAGCGGGAAAAATATAGCACAAAACCGTGAAAACGTTTACTATGCGCGGCGGTTGGAGCGCTCTTAGAGGAGGTTCGTCATCGTGATCGAGCGTCGCGCACTTCTCCGCAATGGGCTGTACGGTGCCGGAATACTGCTTCTATCGAAGTCCTTTGCCGCCTCGGCGCTGGCCGGGGCAAACTCCGCCGATTCCTCGGTGGAAGTCTTGCTCGGCGAGCCCCTCGGAGTCGTCTCTCCGGACATCTATGGACATTTCACGGAAAACCTCAGCGGAGTGGTTTACGACGGGATCTGGGTGGGGAAAAATTCTTCTATTCCGAACGAGGATGGAATCCGCAAGGAACTCATCACGGAAATGAGGAAGATCAATCCTCCCGTGGTGCGCTTTCCGGGCGGCTGCTTTGCCGACAGCTACGACTGGCGCGACGGGATCGGTCCGGAAGACAAGCGCCCGCGACGCACGAATTTTTGGGCGGACTCGGAATCACCTTCGGCGCCCGCCGATCATCGCTACGACCCCAACCAGTTCGGCACCAACGAATTCGTGCACTTCTGCAAATTGCTGGGCAGCCAACCATATCTTGCAGCGAACCTGCGCAGCCTGCCTGCCGAACAATTTTATCGTTGGGTGGAATATTGCAACTCGCCCGCGGGCAGCACGGCTCTGGCGGACGAGCGCGCCGCGGCGGGTTATGCGCAGCCGTTTGACGTGCGTTTCTGGGGAGTGGGGAACGAGGCGTGGGGGTGCGGAGGGAATTTCACGGCCGCGGAATATGCCGCGGAATTCCGGCGTTACACAACGTGGGTTCCGCGCTACGGGCAGACGCTTTCGTTCATTGGATCTGGTCCGAATGTGGATGACTGGGAGTGGACTCGAGGATTTTTCGAAGAGATTGTTCGCAAGGGCCGGTGGCAGATCCGCTCCGTGTACGGGTGGGCATTGCATCACTACGCCTGGAACTTGAGTCGCGGAAAGACGCAGGACTGGGTGCAGGGAAAGGGCGACGCGCTGAAATTCGAAGCCGTCGATTGGTATGAATTACTGAGCCAGGGCGATCGCATGCAGTCTCTGATAGATGGACATTGGCAGATCATGGGCGAGTTCGATCACGATCATTCCGTGAAGCTGGTGGTGGACGAATGGGGGCCGTGGTACCGGCCCGGCGGCGAAGCGACGCCCGGCGACCAGTTGGAGCAAATTCCGACGATGCGCGATGCGGTGTTCAGCGCGATGACTCTGGACATTTTCAATCGCAACCCGGAAAAAATCGCAATGGCCAATTGCGCGCAGCTGATCAACTGCCTGAACAGCTTGTACGTGGCGCACGAAGATAAATTTTGCGTCACGCCGGTAGGCCATATTTTTGAGATGTACAAGGCGCACCAGGGCGGGCAGGGAATTCGGACGTTATTTTCCGCGCCTCCAGTGCTTTACGATCGCGACGGACACACGGCAAATTTTTGGGGATTGAACGGATCCGCTACGCTGCACGATAAGCAGCTGGTGCTCACGATCGTCAATCCGCACGTGAGCGAATCGCGAGAGACAATGATCGCGATTCACGGAGGAGCCGTACGCTCGGCGGCTGCGACGATCCTGGCGAATGCGGACATTCATGCTCACAACACGTTTGAGCAGAAAGACGCGGTGACTCCGCGAACTCAGACGGCCGAGGTGCAGGACGGCGGGCTCACATTTGTTTTTCCGGCCGCGTCGGTCACTAAACTTGTTTTGGATTTGGCATAGGCTGGCGAAGATGAGCGACCGGGCAGGACGCAGCGACCGCGCGAGGCGTACATCGTGGGTCATCCGATTTTGCCGACGTAGCCGTTTTCGCTGGGCGGTTTTTGCGTTTGCGTTCTTGTCGCTTGGGATTCTGCCGTCATGCGGCGGTGACGGCGGTGGCAGCACGTCGGGGGGCGGGACAGGCGGATCTCCGACGGTTTTCAGCAATTACCATTTAACGGGGGTGACCACTCCGGTTCGGGACCCCAGTATCGCTTTGCAGGCAGGCACGTACTACGTTTTTTCCACCGACGCCGGATTGCCCGGCCCAGGCTCGCTTCCCATTTTTTGTTCGAAGGATCGAATCGTTTGGGGACAGTGCGGAGTTGTATTTCAGCAGATCCCCGCATGGGTGCATCAGCAGGTACCGTTGGCTACCGGCCTGTGGGCGCCGGACATTTCGTATTTCAACGGTCTCTACCACGTGTATTATGCCGCGTCTTCGTTCGCGTCGAACACTTCGGCGATAGGGTTGGCGACGAACGTTACGCTCGATCCAACCGACCCGAACTACCAGTGGGTGGACCAGGGCGAGATTTTGAGTTCGGGATCAACGGATGATTTCAATGCGATTGATCCGACAATTTTGGTAGACAGCGACGGAAGCGTTTGGCTGACGTACGGAAGTTTCTGGAGTGGGATCAAGCAGCAGCAGATTGATCCGACGACTGGCCAGCTGCAATCGGGATCGACCGTTTATTCGTTGGCGACGCGGCCGGGAGTGATGTACGACTGACCAGCCCGAGTTTTTGTACCACGGTGAATGAGAGAGTCTACATCACAACCTCATCGGACAAGGGTGCAAATGGCGGCTCGCAGAGATCCGGAAAATGCGGAATGTCTATATCACCTCGGCCGGGTCCGCTATCAGCAGAATAAATTCGACGACGCGATCGCGGTGTTCGAACATGCGTTGCGTCTGGCGCCCAACGATCTACGAGCACAAAATAATCTGGGGCTCAGCTATGACGCGGAAAACAAAAACGAGGCCGCGATTGCGGCTTACCGCAAGGCAATCACTTTGGATGAGGCTGCCAGCACGCACACGGAACAGCCTTACCTGAATCTGGGAATTCTGCTGGCGAAATCGAATCGGCCGGCTGAGGCGGTTCCCCTGCTGCTGCAAGCGAAAGCGATTGCGGCGAACTCGAACAAAGTGCGTTACGAGCTCGGCAGAGCATATTTTGACCTCGGCCAGTTTGAGAAAGCGCAAACAGAACTCGAAGCTGCGGTGGGGATCGATCCCAAATCGAGAGAGAGCCACTATCTGCTGGGGCGAATTTATCAGCATTTGGGCAAGTCGGAACTTGCCGCGCAGGAATTCAAGATCACTGAGAGCTTGATTCGTCTTCACGACGCAGGTGGGAGCGGCATGAGTACCGCGCCGGGCCCTGGGATGCCATGACGCGCCGGGCGATTGTAAATCCGAGCTCCAGTAAGAACCTCGCGGTGGCAGCTTTTTCGCTGATCATGATATTTTCTGCGTCGGTTGCTGCACCTCCTCTCTGTTCAGCACAGAACTCATCTCCGGATGAAAATGACGCAATCAAGGCCGCGGCACAATCCATGGTCGCCGGCGACCTGAAACGGGCCGAGACTGATTTGGAAGGCGTGCTGCGGCGAAATCCTGGCGAATACCGTGCACTGAATCTTCTGGGCATGATTCGCGCGCAGCAGCAGCGCGACAGCGATGCCGAGAAACTTTTTAAGACCGTGATTCGGGAAAGGCCCGATTTCGCGGGCGCGCACGTCAATTTGGGTTTGCTCTATCTGCAGATGTCGCAGCTGGATGATGCCGTCGCACAGTTTCAAGAAGCACTGCGAATTGAACCGGGCCGCGACGATGCACTCGGCGCCTTGCTAAACACTTTGCGGGTGGAGGCCCGCGCAGCCGTGGGTGCGGGGGATACCGAAAAAGCGCTGGCCCTGTTAATCGAGGCGCGCAAAGCCAGCCCCAAGGATCCGGACGTTCTCTACGATTTTGGAATGGTCGCATTACGAATGAATTTGTTGCCAGATGCCGTCGAAGCTTTTCACGGAGTGCTGGAGGTTCGCCCGGACGATGCCAAATCGCTCTATGGATTAGGCCGGGCGCAAATTGGTCTGGAAAAGTACGAGGATGCCGTGGCGACGTTCTCGCGCTACACGCAGCGTTATCCGCAGGACGCCTCCGGCCACTATGCGCTCGGCGTATCGCTCGCTTCGTTGGAAAAACAATCGGAGGCAACCGCTGAATTTCAACGTTCCATTGAAATTCAGGCGGAGCAGACGGAATCGTTCTTGCAACTGGGGCGGATCTGCCTGGACGCTCGTGACCTCGATTGTGCCGCGAAGGAGTTCAAGCGAGTTCTCAAGCGGGACCCTCGCCATGCGGAGGCTCTAAGCGGAATGGGCCGGGTTGAGTTCCAGAGGAAGGAATACGACAAAGCCGTTGAGCTTTTTCAGCAGGCGATTGCTATTGATGCTTCCGTGCGGCAAGCCCATTACTATTTAGGAGTGGCCTATGCGCGACTCGGCCGCAGCGAAGAGTCCAAGAAGGAACTCCAAGCGGCGAGCAACTTGGAGCGCCAAGAAGTGGAAAAACATCGCGCGATTCTCAAACTTATGGACTCGGGCCAAAATCCCGGCGACGAGAAGCAGTAGCCTTCGCGAGAAATCCTGGCTGGGCCTGTAGTGGTCGGAGCGTGGAGATTTGAACTCCAGACCTCCTGCGGCCAAGGAAGGTGTAGAAATACCACCTCATTGGACCGTTTGGCTCTGGTCAGTGTCATGAAGTCTGATTCCGGACCTAACGCGGGAGTTGTTGGGGCCGAGTTTTTGGGTGACCCGTAAGCTGGCATAATTTGTGGCCGTGCAAGTGCGATGGGCTTTTGTTCTGGTTCAGTACTGGCACAGTGAATGCGTTCATCTCCATCCAGCACTGCGGTCGAGACAGTATCGGCGCGCGGCTGGCCACTCCAGGACACGCTCACCGATCTTGGGCGCGCATTTTGCCTTCAGGCGGGTAGGATTCGTGGCGAAAATCAGTACCGATGAGCCGCTAATCTTCCGCTTCATACGTCCAGATTTGCGCAGGCTCACTGCCCTTGGCCGGAACGCCCACGTAGAATCGATCGCGCTTCGCAAACCAATATCCGGTGCGCACTCCGATGGTTGAAGGAACGTTTTGGATCAGCGAGTAATGGTCGGGATCGGCTTGCTGGAAGACGCTTATGAAGCCTTCACCGCCGATCACATAGATGCGCTTTCGAGATGCGTCGAAGAAAACATCGTCGCACTCGCCCGCCGCTCTCAGTCTCGCGATTTCCTTGCCTGTTTCAGTGTCCAATACCACCATCATGGGAGTTTTGCGCGTGAGCGTGAATAATCGGTGATCTTCTTCGTCTAGAGCCATGGCGTAGTTTCCACGCAAACCCTTAAGCGGCCATTTCGTGACGGCGCCGGTTTTGCGGTCAATGGATTCGACGACATTATCCGCGTCTGGCACATTCACATAAATGTGCCCGCCGGAGGCTTCGATCTGGAATGACTCCGGGTGCCCGCCCGTCTTGAAAATTTCACCCACTCGTTCGTCGGTTGCAGGATCGATTGTCGCGATGCCGCCATCCTCTTCGCCAAATCCCACAAACACTTTCTTGGACCGCGCGTCATAGCGCATATTGTCCGGGTCTTCGCCGATGACGATCGATTTGCGGAGCGTGTAGGTTGCTCCGTCGTAGACGTTCACTTTGCCGTCGCCGGCATTCGCCACGTAGAGCTTGTCAAACTCGGGCACATAGAGGGGACCTTGCGGCTCGCTAAGCCCCTGAATGCTATGAATGACCCTGCCGGAGAACACGTCGATCACTTCCAGCGTGTTATTTCCCAGCGCGGAAACGCACAGGCGCTTACGTTTGGCGTCCACCGTGAAATGATCGAGCCGCCCAGCCACATTGGGGACAGGAATTTCCTCCTCCAACTGCAACGCGGAGACATCGCGAGCCTGTTGCCCGGTCGTCGCTGATCTTGCGCGATTCGCGCCGAGGACGACCAATCCAGCTAAGCCAGCCACAAATATTGCTAGTAGTTTCTTCATCTTTTCTCTCCGAAATGATTGCAGTTCGACTCCGCCACGGTTTAAAAGCCTTTCTACGGAGACGGTTCGTACGCCAAAATTGCGGCGACATCCGTGCCGTTCGCCGGCGCCGCGACATAATAACGATCGAGTTCGGGAGACCAGAATGACGTGCCGGCGCCGGGCCGCGTCGGAATCCTCCCGATTTGTGAGTAGTGGTCCGGATCTTGCTGCTGATAAACGTAAACGAAGCCCACGTCGAATCCCCGGCCTCCGGAAATGTATATGCGGCGCCGCCTCGCATCAAAATAAACGCCATCCATTCCGTCCATGGTAGGTAAGTTCGCAATCTCCGCGCCTGTTGTGGAGTCTATCGCCACCATTTCAGGAGGAACGTGCGTGCCGAGGAACAGACGTTTCGCCGGTTCGTCAAACGCAGCATCGCCAGGACGTTGGCTGCTGACCGGCCATGTGGAAATTACCTGCCTCTTCTTTGTGCTAATGACCTGGATCTCGCTCGCTGCGGGGATCAGCGCAAAGAGCGTGCTGCCCGATTGATTCAGCAGAAGTTCGGCGGGGTGTGCAGCGACCTGTATGTCGGCGATCTTCGCGTCTCGTACACCGTCAATAGTTGCAACTTCACCGTAGTCTTTGCCGGCGTCTTTGCCGCCGTAGCCGACGTAAAGAAAAGTCTTGTGTCGATCGTACGCCATGCGATTTGGCCCAACGTCGAGATGAATCGAATCGAGCAGCGCGAGCGATTCGCCGCGAAAAACGCGAACCATTCCGTCATCGCCGCTGGCCACGAAAAGTTTGTCGAGCGCCGCAACGTAAGCGATTCCTTGCGGTTTTTTGAATCCGGGAATCCGGCGCAGCCATTTGCCCGCTTGCAGATCCACCACTTCGAGCGAACCATTCTCGAGGCCGGAGACGAATAAACGCCGGCCCTTTACGTCCACGTCCAAGTGATCCAGGCGTCCCTTCACGCCCGGCATTGGGATCGTTTGCACCAAGCGCAGCGGCGATTGCAATTGATCCTGCGGACGAGCTTTAGATACTGCTGCGACAAACACAAGCAAGGCCGCAATGAAGATGGCAGGAACCTTTTTCACAAACTCACTCTCCCAACTGCCGGCAGCTCTTATTCCGGTTCCCTGCAAAGGCTCGCGATCGCAATTTCCAACGCGATATGCTAAATCGGCCGATTTAGTCCAGAGATTTTGCCTGGCGCGGTCCCGTCCGATCGGAAATGATTCGCGCAGCCGCCGCGCTATTACGATGGCTTTTCCTCAAGGCTTTTCCCAGCGTCAACGAAAACCCATAGCAACCCTGAAACGAAGGTGACCGCCGCGGCAAGATCGAGAGCCTGACCCCAGCTGTAGCGGGTGGCGATGTAGGCCGTCACGGTGGAAGAGATTGCGCCGCCCACGCTGCCCAACGTGTTCATCAGCGCCGACAGCGTGGCGGAATGGTCTGGCACCAGATCAATACAGGCAGCCCAGAAATTCGCGGCGCCGAACATCAGGAATCCTGCGGCAAGCGCCATCATGGGAAGCGCGAAGGAGGTATTGGCCGTGTGGCTGCCGGCGTAGAGCAAAAAGGCGGACAAGCCCATTCCTACCCAAACGGCGACCTGACGTCCGCGGCGCAGTCCGAAATTCCTGGCAACCCGGTCGGAAAACAAACCTCCGAGGGGAGAAATCAAGGTCATCGCGAGAAACGGAATCGAAGTCCACGCCGCCGCTTGCATCACTCCCAACCCGCGAACTTTCACCGCGTAAAAATAGAACCAGTTGTAATAAACGTAAAACGCATAGCCCTGACAGCCATAGCCAAGAATCAACCCCCAGATCGAACCGCTGGAGAACAACCTGACCCAGGGAACCGGCTTTCGCGGCGCCGCTACGTTGCGCAATCGCCCGGCCTGATCTTGTGCGTCTGGATGGATCACCGCAAGTTCCGCCGCGTTTACGCCGACATGTTGCTCGGGCCAATCGGTGCAGTAGAGCCACCACAGCAGGAGTACTACGAAGGAGATTGCGGCGCAGAGGTAGAAGGAAATCCTCCAGCCCCAATGGATCATCGTCCACGAAATGAAAATGGGCGTCAGCGTGCCGCCCAGTCCCAGTCCTGCCGTTTGAAGACCGCTCGCGAAGCCGCGCTCGCGCGCCCCCGTCCACGACGCGATTACACGAGTCACATTCGCCGAACTGGCCGCCTCTCCCACGCCCGTGAAAAATCGAATCAACTGAAACGCGAGTAGGACGCTGATACCGCTCGTCACAGCGAACCTGGGTGCCAATCCCATCGCGGCAGTACCGGCGCAGAACAGCAGCATCGAGATCGTCAGCGTGCGCCGCGGGCCGAAGCGATCGCCGATATATCCCCAGGGAATCTGAAACAGGCCGTAGCCCCAGAGGAAGGCGCTGAAAATGCGGCCCATCGTGATGGTGTCGTACGAAAATTCCTCGGAAATATATTTTCCGGCGATGCTCAAATTCAGGCGGCACAACGTGGTCACCGCCATGATCAACATCACGATCAGCATGATTCGCCAGCGAACCCTGGTGGGAGCGGCGCCAGCAGACGGGCCGGGGGCCTGCACGGCTTGCGGAGGAAGAGTGCTTGAATTGCTCAAGAGATTCTTTGGCCCCGTGGTGAGATTAGTGGCTCATCTTGGTACATCCGAAATCCGAGAGAGAGTGAGAAGGAAGGCCGAGCCGCCGCGGCTTGGCCTTCCTCAAGCTAATCCGCCGATTACCAGATGAGCTTCAATCCTAGTTGAATCTGCCGTGAAGAAGTGGACGTTTGATTCAGCGCAGTCGGCAGCGCGGCGCCGTTGAAGTCGAAAATTGAATTGTTCTGGGACCCGTTCAGGAAGTTGGGGCCGATAAAATTCGTGTGGTTCAGGATGTTGAAGAACTCCGCGCGGAACTGCACGTTGAACGTCTCCGAAATCTTCGGTACGGGCGTGTTCTTGAAAATCGAGAAGTCCACCGTGGTGATGCCCGGGCCATAGAATTGGTTCCGGCGTGTGTTGCCAAGCACGTTCGAGCAGAACTGCTCACCCGCCGGCGCCGCCGGCCCCTGGTAGGTGGGCGCGGTAAACGACAGCGGCGCGCATCCGTATGGATTCGCCGCGGTCGCCAGCGGCAAAGATGCCGGCGCGGTCGGCGGGGTAAAGCAATTGGTGTTCAAGTAGTTCACGCCGCCGTGAATTGGATTGCAGCCTGGAATAAGGCTCGCGAAATCCATCGAGAAATCACCATTGAATCCCGTTCCGAGTGGATCGTTGCCATCTCCGATGGTGGCCGTGAAGGGCGAACCGGTGGTGTAGGTGATAATACTGCCAAGCTGCCACCCCCCCGCCAGGTACGAAATAAGCGCAGACGACGATTTTGGCGAAGGCAGGTTCCAGATGAAGTTGCCCACCAACACATTCCGGATGTCAAAATCGCAAGCGCCCACCCGCGCAGATTTATCCAAAAGCAGCGGGACGGCAATGGAAGTGAGATAGGTGTCGCCCGTGACCGGTGCCGAACTCGTGTCGCGGCACTTGCCGAAGGTATATGACAATTGCCCTTGAATCCCGTGACTCGCCGTCTTTTTCAATTGCGCCTGGAAAGAATTGTAAGAGGACTCGCCGTCGAATAGAACCGGGCGAATGCCCGCGCCGCCGCCCCAGTTGGAATCAATTCGCGTGCCGGTCTGATTATTCGCGCAAGTGTTGAACGTGGGGCTTACCTGGTACGGGACGACCTGGCTCGGATCGCAGGGGAAAACCAGCCCCACTCCCGTCACTGCGGTCGGCTGGACTAGATTGATGTCGTCCGATGCCACCGACAGATGAACCGAACGGGAGCCGACGTAACCGGCGGTGCCTGTAAACCCGTAGCCGAGATCTCGCTGAATGTTCAGGTTGTAGTTCATCACCAATGCGCGGTGTGGGTTCGGTTGTATGAAACGGTTGCGGATGCTTTGCCGGTTGAAATTGACATTGGGGTCGGCTACACCGGTTCCGAGCGTCGCGGCTGGGTCGGCTCCGATGATTTGGAACGGCGCGGTTGCCGCGGTGTTCAGGCCAAATTCGTACGGCAGGGGCAGCACGTCGAACATACCGAATCCCGCGCGAACTGCCGTTTTATTGTCATTAAATGGATCCCAAGCCAGACCGATACGCGGTTCGAAGTTGTACACGGTCGGATTCGATCGAATCGGGCTGTTCGTTCCGACAGGACCACACAGCGTGGTGCCGGGAGTGCACCCGTTGAGCGTTTGAATTTGCTGAAATCCTGCGGCGGCAACCGTGTATCCGTTAACCGTGTATCCCGCAACCGTATTTGCATCGGTTGGCCGCGTCGTCATTTCGTACCGCAGACCAAGATTCAGCGTCAGGTTCGACTTTGCCCGCCAGTCGTCCTGGATGTATCCGGCGAAAAGACTTTCGCGCAGTCCGACTTCCGTCGAACCGCCGGGTGCCAGAGCGTTCAGTTGTTTAGGATCGTTCTGCAGGAAGCCGAGAAGCGAGTACGAATTCATGCGGCCATTGGGGCTCAACTGTTCGAGGATGTTGTACTGCATCCTCTCAAAAGCAAATCCCACCTTAAGCGAATGGGTTCCGCGGGTGATAAACGCGTCATCATCCGCTTGAATGGAGTTGAATGCGTGAGTGAACCGATTGAACCCACCCAGGCCATAGGCCGTGGTGATTCCAGAGATCGGAATCTGAGGTGTAGCTTTTGCGCCGGGAGCGATTGCCAGCGTCGGATCCGTGGCCACCGAATCGCCCGAAACGGGGGTATTGATGTCACCTTCGACGCGGCTTACGCCAAACCGAAACGTATTCAGCAGTTCCGCGCTGAAGATGTGAGTCTCTTCAATGCTGCCTGCTTCTCTACTCGAGACAACTTCGTGAATGGTGTTGCCGAGTGGATCGCCCTGAGATTGCGGACCGGAATCATGGAAATAACTTCCGTCCACGCTGTCGCTGTCGGATATTTTGTGATCCACGCGAAATATGGCGTAGTTCTCATTGGCGATCGTCGGGATGTTGACGTTTTGCGATACGGTGTCCGTATTCGTGGCGCTTTGGCAGGACGCCGGGCAAGGCCACAGAGCCAAATAGGGCACGACGGCGGGACTGACAGTTATCGTCTGCAGCGAGGCGCACGGATTTGTGCCGCTCGGAACGCAAAGTTGTCCTCCGCGGGCTTCCGCCGAAGGAACATTGATCACCGTGGATCCGGTTTGCTTCTGACGGAACCCCTCATAATTGCCGAAGATGAAAGTTTTGTCCTTGATGATCGGCCCTCCAGCGGAGACCCCGAACTGCGTGCGGTGAAACGTGGGGATATCCGGCCCATCGAAAAAGTTGCGCGCGTCAAAGACGCTGTCGCGGTCGAAGAAGTAGCCGGTTCCATGAAACTGATCAGTTCCCGATTTTGTAATCGCGTTGATAACCGCACCTGACGTTCTGCCGTACTCCGCTGTGTATCCCGTGGTGATGACGGAAAATTCCTGAATGGCGTCAACGCCCAAATTGAGGCCCGTCGGACCTCCTGGAGCTGCGTTCGAGTAGTCGTTGATGGTCAAGCCGTTAACGCGGTAATTGTTCTCGTTCGCGCGATGGCCGGAATCGCTCAACTGGTTGCCAAACCCACGGTTTCCTTTGTTGGCATTGAAGCTGGTGCCCACCTGAGTATTGATGGTGGAAACGCCGGGTTCCAGCGTTGCGAGTGAAGCCCAATCGCGCCCATTCAGCGGCATTTCCCTAACGGTCGCGGAGTTCACGGTCGCGCTGACCGCCGATGTGGTGGTTTCCACCGCCGGCGGCGCTGCCGTGACTTCGATGCTTTGCTGCACCTGCCCGACCTTCAAGCTGATGTTCAGCTCCTGTTCCTGGCCGACGGTCAGTGTGATTCCTTTTTCGACGATGGTATTGAATCCTTGTGCCGAGGCAGTGACTTCGTAGCTGCTAGGCAAGAGATTCGGCGCCGTGTAGAATCCGTCCTGGTTCGACGTGACGGAGCGAACGACACCCGTCGCCACGTTCTTGATGGCGACGTTCGCGTTCGGCACCGCGGCCCCAGAAGTATCAGTGACCACGCCCGACAGCGTGGCACCGGAAACCTGCGCTAGCGTCGGAACGGCTCCGAGGCTGCTCCAAAGGCAAAATGCGAACAGGACTGCTGCGGCAGTGAACATTTTCTTGAAGTTCATAGGCTCCCCCACACGAATCCCCACGCGCCCCGATTCTGCAGGGAACTCTGCGCTCGCGCCGCGATTTGACGCAATGCTTTATGCATCACATCCAAAACATTTATAAATAACTCAGTTAGCTCAATGGAATTAGTAACTTATGGTAAGTGATAACCGGCCTTGTAAACGGAAGTCTTTGACCCTTCGGAATCGCGGAGTTATACTCCGGCGACGCCTATACGTAAGCTATTATGGCCATTAAAGATGCCACAGCCGCGCATCCACTCATCCGCTTTGGAGTTTATGAGTTAGACCTGCGTGCCTGCGAGCTTCGCAAGAAGGGCGTGAAGGTAAAACTGCAAGACCAACCCTGCCAAATCCTAGCTGTGCTGCTTGAACACCCGGGCGAAATTGTCAGCCGCGAAGAACTTCGCAATCGGTTGTGGCAGCGCGACACGTTCGTTGATTTCGACCACAGCCTCAATACCGCCATTATGCGGCTGCGCGAGGTCCTCGGTGATTCCTCGGAAAACCCGATTTTTATCGAAACGCTTTCCCGCCGCGGGTACCGGTTCATCGCTCCCGTAGAGGAATTGGCGGCTCAAACCGCCCTAATGGAGAGCGCTGTAGTTGCGCGGAACACGACCAGCTTGGGGGTTGGGGATGAAGGCCACACCGCCGAGGTCACGCGGATCGGGAAATCGGGCTTGCAGGCGGCCCGGGTGCCCGACTACCTGTATCTGAAAATCTCTACGCGCGCACTGGGCGGAATCGGACTGGTTGCTGCCCTGGGCTTGATCTCGCTTCTGGTCTTTCATTATGTGAAAAAGCCTACTGTCAGCAGCGCAAATTCGGACCAAATCAAATCGTTGGCAGTGCTGCCGCTGGAGGATCTTTCCGGCGAGAAAGACCAGGACTACTTCGCCGATGGAATGACCGATGAGTTGATCGCGAGCCTGGCGAAAATTCGGCAGCTGCGTGTTATTTCGCGCACTTCGGCGATGGCCTATAAAGGCACGCGGAAACCGCTATCGGAAATTGCGCGTGAGCTCCACGTGGACGCCGTGGTGGAAGGAACCGTGCTGCGCGCTGGGAACCGCGTTCGCATCACCGCTGAGCTGGTGCAGGTTTCCACGGATCGTCATCTTTGGGCAGAAACGTACGAGAGCGAACTAGGAAATATACTGACGCTGCAAAGCCACGTGGCCAGCGCGATTGTCAACGAGATACGAATCAACCTCACGCCCGAAGAGCAGAAGCGCCTGGCGACGCCGCGCGTGGTGAACGCGCAGGCGTATGAAGACTATCTGAAAGGCCGGTACTATTGGAATAAGCGGTCGGAAGAGGGACTGCTCAAAGCAGTTGATTACTATCAACTGGCTGCTCAAAAGGATCCACAATACGCGCTGGCGTATGCGGGATTGGCCGACTGCTACGATCTACTCGGCACCACGATCATCGGCGCAATGTCGGCCACGGAAGCAGCTCCGAAAGCACGAGCCGCTGCGCTAAAGGCGCTGGCTATTGACCCAAGCCTGGTGGACGCTGAGATTACGCTCGCGAGCATCCGGCTGAACTACGATTGGGATTGGCAAGCCGCGGAAAACGGGTTCAAACACGCACTCGATTTGAATCCCGACCAGGCGACCGCTCATCAGCGCTATTCGCTTTACCTGAGCACGATGGGCCGCTCCGCCGAGAGCCTGGTAGAAATCAGGCGTGCTCATGATCTGGACCCGCTTTCCCTGAGCATAAATTTCAGCCTTGGGTGGCGCCTGTACTTGGCCCGCGAGTACGATCAAGCCATTCAGCAGTCTCGCAGCACGATTGATCTCGATCCGAATTTCGTGCTGGCGCACCTGGTCCTCGGCCAAGCCTATGAACAAAAGGGCCAATTCGAACAGGCAATCACGGAGCTGAAAAAGGCAACCGCTCTTTCACCGAATAGTCCTCTGATGTTGGGCGCGTTGGGACATGCTTACGCGGTCGCGGGGGATGCCGGCGACGCGGAAAGAGTACGCGACGATTTAATCCGGCGCTCGACCCGCCAATACGTTTCACCTTTTTACGTGGCGCTGATCTTCTCTGGCCTTGGGCAAAACGAAAAAGCGCTCGATTGGCTGGACAAAGCGTATCAAGACCGCTCCAACCCACTGATTTTTTTGAAAGTTGATCCGGAGCTCGACCCCTTGCGTTCGAGTTCTCGATTCCAGAACCTGCAGCGCCGCGTCGGGCTTCCTCTATGACGAGCTTGCCAGGCAAGAGTTAGAGGTTCACCGATCTGATTTGCAGTGAAAGTGACATCGCGTTTCGCACGCCCACTGTTACGCGTTCCAACCCCGCATTCTTCTGAGCGTTACTTTTAAGCAGCTTCCTCCAGTTCAACTAATGCGGACGGAATAGTGGGAAGGATGTGCGGGGCGAAGGCAATCGGTACCCACACAGTCGAGAGCGTCTGATCCGCTGGTGAGATTCCCACGTGCGGCAAGCGGAAATCCGGATAGAACTTCGTTATCGGTCGGGTAAGGATGCTGAGCCGAACTTCGATCAGCGTTGAGAAAACGCCGGGGACGAGTCTGCCCGGGGCGGCGTGTTAATGTATAGCTCATGGACGCTCCTAACGTATCGGTGCGAAGCCATTGTTTGTCGCCGGCGCGAGCCAGAGTTGGCGCCCAAGTGGCGATTGACGCGCCCTTAGGTCCCACGGCATACGCGCGGATGTTTCCGGAATTACCGGCGTTTCAGGCGGATGAGGAGTTCTTGCACGCGCTCGGGCGTGCGGGCGGGATCTGCGATTGCGGAGACGCCGACGATACTCCCGATTCGCTCGGCTCTACGGCCGCTGGATGGCCGATCTTCGGCCAATTCGTGGCTCACGATATTACGGCCGACCGATCTATTTTGCGCGATCATGCCAATACCGCGGAATTGCGCAATGCGCGCAGCCCGCAAATCAACCTGGAATGCCTGTACGGCGACGGACCGACCGGTCATCCATTTCTCTACCAACGCGACGATCCCGCGAAGTTTTTGCTTGGTGCAGGCGGAGCGGATCTGCAACGGAACGCCGATGGGATCGCGATTATTGGCGATCCGCGGAACGATTCGCACATGCTGATCTCGCAGTTGCATCTTGCAATGCTCAAGGCTCACAACGCGTTCGTGGATGAAGCGCGGCGCAACGGCACGCGGGCCGACGCGGTATTCGAAACAGCGGTGCGGGAGTTGCGGTGGCACCATCAATGGATCATTCTTCACGAATTTCTGCCCGCGTTGGCGGGACAAGCGCTTGCAGATCAAGTGCTGCGCGAAGGGCGGCGCTGGTTTCGCCCGGGACGCAGCGTGTTTATACCGCTCGAATTTGCCGACGCGGCCTATCGCTACGGCCACGCTCAAATTCGTCATCACTACCGGCTGAATTTACAGACGGAGCCCGTGCCGCTGTTTCCCGATCTTCTGGGATTCCGCCCCGTGCCGCGTGAACGCGCGATTGACTGGTCGCTGTTACTCGACGCATCCGGGACGACAACCGCGCAACGCTGCAAGAAAATAGATGGAAAGCTGGTGCGCGCGCTTATCGAACTGCCGGTGGCCGTGACTGGAGAGTGCGAAATCGAAGATTATCACTCGCTGGCCGTCCGTGATCTGCAGCGCGGACAGGGCGTGGGGCTGCCGTCGGGCGAGTGCGTCGCGCGTCACATGGGAATTGCGCCGCTGACGGCGGAGCAGGTTGGCATCGCCGCGACGGGTTGGCGTGGCGAGACTCCTCTGTGGTTTTACATTCTGCGTGAAGCCGACGCATGCGAAGGCGGCGATCGCCTTGGCCCTGTTGGCGGCCGGATTGTGGCCGAGGTGCTCGTTGGATTGATTGATGCGGACGCGACATCATTCCGCCATAACCGCCAGGATTGGAAAGCTCACAGGACAGTTAGCGAGCTCCTGGCCTCTTAAGAACCAGCGGGACTTCCTTCGCGTCACGGGATTTCGCGGCTGGCATTACTAGGAAGTTCTTCGAACCACCCAACATCTACGCAAGCCGTGTCGTGTCTTCAGTAGCTGCGCTTCCTTCGATTTTCCGATGATGCCCGCTTGCGGATCCGCTGCTGCGTTCAGAATAGCGATTGTAGATTCGGTGGTGATCGTCAATTGGTCTGGCGCGTGGAAGATTCGAGTGCCTGGCCGGCGATGCTATGCACTTGAGCGAAAGATCGTTGTGGCGCGCCTGATTGCTGAGGCGCAAGGATCCGCACTGTGACAACGACGGCCGGTACGGCGAGGATGATTGTCACGGAAACCCACATCAGAGCGGCGGCGCATTGCTGATCTGCGAGCGGTGAAAGCGCGAGGACGCGCGGCGCGGAAAGATAAGACGAGTAGACGACGCGATCGCAGAAAACCAGAAATGCGGAGAGGGCGTCGCAGGGCAGTGTGGCGCAGAAAAGGTACAGCGGGATGGACCAGCGCGGCCAGCGGGCGACACTCGGCCAGGGTTGAATTACCGGCCACCAGAACAGAAGCCCCGCGCCGAGAAAAGAGGCGTGCTCGAGTTCGTGCAACCAGTTCCAGCGCAGCGCTAGTTCGAATATCGCCGGGATGTGCCAGCCGATCAGCGCAAATGCCGCAGCGAGCCAGCAAAATGCAGGACTGGAGATTCGGTGTCCGAGCTGTTTCACTGGATTCCACCGGAGGATTGGGCTCACGACGCTGCGCGCGAAGGATTGCGGGAGTCCGTGAAGCAGCGGCAACTGCGGCGCGCCGAGCAGAATCAGCGGAGGCGCGATGGACATCAACAGGAGATGCTGCAGCATGTGAACCGTAAGCAAGGCATCGTCGAATGCATTCAGCGGCGAGCCAATCGCGATCCACACCGAAATGATTCCAGCGAAAAAGGCTGCAAGACGGCGCGGCGAAATCAGGCCCGGAAACGCTGAACGCAGGCGAAACCAGCCTCGCGCGTAAATCAGAGCGGTGACACACAGAGCCACGTCGACCCCGACAGGATTCGACCACGATTGCAGGATGGTTTGTGTGTCAGCGTTCATAACAGTTCGTGGCAGGCCTACGGATTGCCTGAGGCACGCGCTGCCGAATCCGAGCCGCTCGCGATGGCTCGTGCGGCATCGCGCGCCGGCGATTGTCCAGCGGGATGCAGCGTTTCGAGAAATGCGACGAGGGCAGTCGTCTCCGCGGGACTGAGATTCTTGCCGTACGCGGGCATGTTTCCTCCGCCCTGAATCACCTGCCGGATCAGCTGATCGTGCGTCAAGCGCACGGCTACGGCGTCCAGTGCCGGTCCGCGCTTTCCGCCTTGATCATCGAGCGAGTGGCAGTTGTGGCATTGCTTCAATTGGAAGACCAGGGCGCCTTGGCGTTCGAGTGCCGTGCGGTTGTGCAGAAACTCGGAAGGAATCGGAATCCCGCTCCAGGCGTCCATCTCCGGGCTCCACGGCGTGTGTTCGGCCAGGCGCGTGAACGTCCCCAACGCCACCGCCACGAGGAGCACGATAAGTACGGCCATCGGCCTGCGGCGCCAGCTTTTTTCGCCTTCACCGAAAACGAACGGCAAGAGCAGCAAGCCCAAAATCACGACGACGGGCCCGATCAGTAGCGCGGGAGTTTCCATCGACGGCGGCAAGAATGAAAGCACGGCATAGAGCCACAGAAAGAAGAAGTCCGGGCGCGGAACGGTTTGAATGATCGTGGGATCCGGAGGACCCGAGGGGCCAAACGGACCGTAATAGAGCGCGCAGGCCGCGACGGAAAGCAATATCAAACCGCCGAAGAATAGGTCTTTCCATACGGCGTCCGGGACGAAGGGAATGCCGTCTTTTTTCGTGAGCTCGTGGTATTCCTTAATATAGGTTGCCTTGCGGACGATCCGCCCGGGCATCGGCCACTCGTTGATGCCGAGCTTGATGACCATCAGCAGGTGCACGGACACAAAGGCAATGAGCAGGCCCGGTATGACGAACACGTGCAGGGCGAAAAATCGCGAAAGAGTTGCGCCGGCGATGATGGGGCCGCCCAGCATCAAGTTGACGATCGAAGGTCCCATGATGGGGACGCGGCTGGCGATCGACGCGCCGATGCCCAACCCCCAATACGCATCCTGATCAAATCGCAAAACCTGGCCGGTGAAAGCCATGCCCAGGGTCATGAGCAAGAGAAACACGCCGACGATCCAGGTCAATTCGCGCGGAAATTTGTAGGCGCCAAACAAGAAGACTTGGACCATATGAATCAGCACAATCGCGACCATGAAGTCCGAGCCCCAGCCGTGCAGAGCCCGAATGAACCATCCCAGCGTGACACCGTGATTGAGAGTCTGCAGGCTGTTCCAGGCTTCACCGGCGGACGGCACGTAAATGAACGCCAGCATGATGCCGGTGACGATTTGCAGTATGAATACGACGAAAGCTGCGCTGCCGAAAACGTAGAACCAGCTGGAAGTTTCGCGCGGAATGCGATGTTCGGCTGTCTCTTCGATCGTTGCGCCAATTTGCAGGCGCGCGTCCAGCCAATCGCCGATGATTTTGATCAGGCGCATGGTTGTATCTCTCGCACGATATTGGAGGCTTGGCCGGGCGTGGGCATTTCGCCGGTTTTGATCAATAGCTTTCCGCCGTCAATCTTGTAGTGATATTCAAACAGGCCGCGTTCGGGCGGCCCGGAAGCGCGCGCACCATCCTGGTAGTAGACGCCGCCGTGGCACGGGCACATGAACAAATTCGATTGCGGGAACCAACGCACCGGACACCCCAGATGCGCGCAGTTGATGGCAAAGACCTGGAAATTCTGGCCGTCCACGTTGCGTACCCAGCAGGCGATATCGGCGGTAGCTCCGTCCGTAGGGCTGACCACAGGATTTCGATAGGTGGCCAGGCGAGTCTGCCCGGACGGAAATTGTTCGAGATTGCCGAGGGCGACCCACGCGTCGTAAGCGCCTTTCTTTTCGCGCACAACGGGAGACAGAAGGTAGCGCACGATGGGCACGGCTAGAATGAGTCCGATCATTCCGTTGAAAAGAATGGCGATCTTCATCAGAAGTGAACGCCTGGTCAGGCCGTCTGGCACCGTCATCGAACTTCTCCCGTCAATTTTGCGGAGTTAGGATAGGGCTGGCCGGGATATTTCGCCCGCTGCGATGCGAGCCACGCCACCACATCGGAAATATCCTGCGGCGACATCGGTTTGCCGGGAGCATTGCCGCGCCAATCGGGAGCACCTAGTTCGGGGCGTCCGACGATTACAATCGTGCGGAGTTCCTGATCGTTGAGCAGTGCGAGGAAAGAGCCGTCCACGATGGAGCTGGCCTTTTGCCCGCCGCGCCCTCCGGCGCCATGGCACGACGAACAAAATTCCGCATAGGCGACCGATCCGCGCGACGCATCGCCAGGCGTGGACGAAGAATACGGGGGCGGATTTGCGCCGCGCAAAGCATCCGGTTGCGCCCAGTGCTCGCGAATTCCGCCGACGATTACGTCAATCTGTCTATCCGTGAGCATGCCACCGGCACTTTGCGCGAATGCGGGCATGGAAGTTCCAGAGATTCCGTCAGCGGTTGCGCGACGCAGAACTGCGTTATCAGCAATCGCAAGATACACGGGATCGGCGAGCGCGATGGCAGCTCCACCCTTGCCATTATCGCCGTGGCATCCCGCGCAATTCTGACCGTAGAGCAGGTTGAAATCCGCGATCTCGCTGGGAATGGTGGGCACGTCGCTCGCCGTTGGGCGTCCCGGTGCGTTCGCACATCCGGAGAATGCAAATGCCGAGCTCGCGACGATTCCGAGAATGAGCGAATGAAACCTCATTTCGTTTCGTCCTGGTCTGGCCGTTCTTTCATCATGCCGGGAGCTTCAACACCAGCGCGCATCATAAACGGCACGAGCTGACGAGTGCGCACCTGCTCCTGCTGCACTACGACGAGGCCAGCGACAATGCCGAAGGCAAATTGCGATGCCACGAACCAGGGCCAGCTAATCAGCTGGTTCAACAGCGGGTTCAGCAGCCCCATGATGCTGTGCAGGATCCCGGTCCAGAGAATCGGCGCGACAACGCCGCCCAGGATGATCGGGCGCCGCGGAATCATCGGCAGCATTGCGCCATACAGAAGCCCTACCAAAAGAGACGTCAGTAAATGGATCGCGGCCGCCAGTAAAAAACTGACCAGATGAAACGATGTCAGCGAAGTAGTCGCAAAGAGATGGGATTGACTGTAGACCGTTGCGGCCAATAGATTGATGGGATACCAAATGCTGTGGTGGCCGATAAGTCCGTAGAGGCAAGCGAGCACGGCCATGGCCACACTGCCGGCGAGACCGCCCTTGATGCCGGCTGAGACGGGATACGTTTCAAGCGGAAGCAGAGCGCGCGGAAGATCCGGCGCGACTGGAAGCCTTTCGACTTGGCGGCGGGCGGTGGTAACCGGGGCAACTTCCACTGTGACTTCGATCGTCTCTTCCTTCTCTTGCGGCAGAACGTCCCGGAACCAGCCGACGCATCCACACACGAACAGGATTGCACCCAGAATGCTCAGCGAAGAATTGGTGACGAGGCCAGCCAAAAGCAGCGTGACCCCGAACGCCAGAGTGACGGGCCACGCCGTCGGCGCCGGCAGATGTATGGTCGCGCGCGTGGCGTCTGTTGCTTGCGATCGTGAGTCAGCGGGAACCATGTGCTCCTGTTTTTCCTTAGCGGCCGATGATGTAAACGACGGTGAACACAACCACCCAGACCACATCCACGAAATGCCAATACAACGAAAAAATCTCGGCGCGCTCGCTGTGCTCCGGCTTCACCTTACCTAGGAACGTGAAAATCATGGTGAGAGCGATCAAGAGCAGGCCCACCGTGACGTGAAACGCATGCAGGCCCACGAGCGAGTAGTAGGTGGTGCCGAAAAGGTTCGTGCTGACGGTCAAACCTTTGTCGTAAATCAGGTGGTGCCACTCACGGCCCGTGCCCACCAGAAAAATCGTGCCGAGCGCCAGGGTTACAAACCACCACAACCCGAACGCACCAAGCTTGGCTTGGCCCAAGGCCCGTACTGCCAGATGGATCGTCAGGCTGCTCGAGAGCAGGCAGATCGTGATGAAAACCGGAAGCTCCAGGACGTCTTTGGGCATCGGGCCCGAAGCACTTTTCCCGATATAAAAAATGTAGGCGACCACAAAAATTGAGAAGACCGCGGACTCCGCGGCAATCAGAGAGAACATTCCCACGCGCCCGCGCGACGGGAGAACCCATTCCGTCCCGCTCGATGATGGCGTTAGCGCTTCGCTACTCACAGGCGTGCTCCTCTTTATTCATACTTCCAATCCGGATCTTCCGGGTGCTTCAGGTCCCAAAGCGGGCGCCGGCTTCGGACCACGGGCGTCACTGCAAAGTCGTAGTCGTGCGGAGGCGAACTGGTGGACCATTCAAGCGTCCACGCGTCCCAGGGATCGTTCCCGGCGGGTTCACCTTTCCACAGCGACCAGAGAAGATTGAAGACGAACACAAGCACAGCTACGGCTTGAACGAATGCGCCGATGGTGACGATCAAGTTCCAGATTTCCCATCCGCGGCCCGGCTCGTAGGTGTAAATCCGCCGCGGCATTCCCAAGAGGCCAGGGATGTGCATAAAATCAAACGTGAGATGGAACCCGATTACAAATAGCCAGAAATGCCATTTCCCGAGCGTCTCGTTGTACATCTTTCCACTCATTTTCGGATACCAGTAGTAGAACGCTCCGAAGAGTGCAAAAACGATTCCGCCCACGATGACGTAATGAAAATGCGCAACCACAAAATAGGAGCCGCTAAGCTGCCAGTTGAAGGGCGCCGTCCCCAACATGATTCCCGTCAAGCCCGCGATCAGGAATTGGAACAAGAAGCCAATACAGAAAAGCATTGGAACGCGGAGCTGAATTTTCCCGCCCCACATCGTACCCAGCCAATTGAAAATCTTGATCCCCGTGGGAACCGCGATAGCCACGGTGGTGAGAACAAAGAAACTGTTCCCGTAAGAGCTCATCCCCACCGTGAACATGTGATGAGCCCAGACGCTAAAGCTGATAAACCCGATGGCGATTGTCGCCGCCACCATGATGGGGTACCCGAAGATCGGTTTGCGAGAGAACACCGGGACAATTTCGGACACGAAAGCGAAGGCCGGAACTACCAGGATGTAAACTTCCGGGTGACCGAAAATCCAGAAGAAGTGCATCCAAAGAACCGCGGAACCCCCTGCCTGGGTATCAAAAAAGTGTCCGCCAAGATAGCGATCGATGCAGAGCATGATCTGTGCCGCGGTGAGAGGCGATATGCCAAAGATAACCATCCCGCCCACCACGAGATTTAGCCACGCCAGCAAGGGCATTTTTCCGAGAGTCATGCCGGGGCAGCGCATGCAGAGGATTGTTGCAATGAAGTTGACTCCCGTTCCGATACTGCCGATACCCGTCGCCAGCACGGCAAGAGTCCAGAAATCGGTGCTGTGCCCGACCGAGAATGCGCGCGAAGTAAGTGGTGCATAGGCCCACCATCCAACGTCAGGGGCAGTCCCCGCGCCGTAAAGCCCATTGCCGCCGATGAAGCTGAAGTAGAGAAGCACCCCTCCAAAAGCAGTCATCCAAAAACCGAAGGCGTTCAGCCGCGGAAAGGCCATGTCCCTGGCGCCAATCATCAAGGGAATCAGATAGGTGCCGAATCCAAAAAGGATGGGCATGACCATGAAGAAAATCATGGTGGTGCCATGCATGGTCATCATGCGGTTGAAAACTTGCGGAGAAACGAAATGATTGTGAGGAACGATCAGCTGTATGCGCATGATGAGGGCTTCGACACCGCCCACGACGAAAAAGAAAAGCGCATAGAGGATGTACATAATCCCCAGCTTTTTGTGATCTACGGTGACGACCCAGTCGTGCAGTCTGTCGCTGATTGGCCGGGCGTCGGGGCCAACGGTGCTGAGTGCGATGGTTTCCGATGACATCGCTAGTTCCTCGTGCTCATTGCAGGGTCAGGAGATAAGCCGTGAGCGCGTCGAGATCTTTTTCGCTCAGCTGCATCGCAGGCATCAGCGAGCCGGGCTTGATCGAGTCAGGATTCTGGATCCAGGCGCGCAAATTCTCGCGGGTGTTGGTAGCGGCGCCCGAGGCGATCGTGTCGCGACTCATCAGATGCGTAAGATCTGGACCAAAGCGACCGTTCGCGATGGTTCCGGTGACCGCGTGACAATTCACGCAGGAGGTGGTCTCGAAAATACGGCGGCCTTCCGCGACTGCATCGTTATCAAGCGCGGGCTTTCTCTGCTCCTCGACCCATTCGCGGAACTTTTGCGGCGAATCCACATAAACCCGCAGGAGCATCTTGGCGTGCTGCGTGCCGCAGTATTGGGCGCATTGGCCGAGATAAAGCCCGATTTGCTGCGGCTCGATCCAGGTGTGATTGACGCGATTGGGAATCAGGTCGGTCTTTCCCGCCAGCTGCGGCACCCAAAAGCTGTGGTCGGTGTCCACGGAGAGCAAAGTGAGGAATGTGGGCGTGGGGTTCGACGAATCGCTGACCGGAACGTGAAGTTCGTTCGCGGTGACCACGCCGAGAGTGGGGTAGCGAAATTCCCACCAGAACTGATGGCCGATGGCGATGACTTCGATCGCCCCAGGAGGCTTGG
Source organism: uncultured Acidobacteriota bacterium (assembly GCA_963740695.1). Lineage (GTDB taxonomy): Bacteria > Acidobacteriota > Terriglobia > Acidiferrales > UBA7541 > Palsa-295. The sequence goes on along the minus strand of CAVUFU010000004.1, from coordinate 1,649,290 downwards.
GCGCGTCCTGAATGGAACGGATCACGCGCGCGGTGGCGAGGAAGAGGACCAGCACGATAAGGGTGGGAATCACGGTCCAGGCGAGCTCGACTTGGTTGCTGCCGTAAACTTGCGGGGGCTCGCGGCCATCGTCGTTGTCGCGCTTGCGGAATTTCGCGACGGCGTAAACCAGCAAAGTGAAAACAACGGCAAAAATGAGGCCGGTGATCGCCAGGACCAGCAGCGACAAATTTAAAATGGAGTTTGCGGGCGTCGACTGCGGTTTGAAGATGTTGGGAAGCTGCGCAGGATCCGCCGGGGCACCGAAGCACAAAGTCGCAGCGAGCAGGGCGCCTGCGAGCAGCACAGCGATGCCTGCAGTCCTTCCCAGAAAATTTCGAGTTCGGTCGCTGCACTTCATTTGACTTCAGTCCCCAGGGCTGCTGCGATTGCTTGGCGCGTTTTCGGCTTTCAGCAAGCGGCGATTGCCTCGGCATGGGCCTGCATCGGTTCTGCGAAGAATGTCATTACCCTCAACGAATGCCGTAACGCCCTACGCATTTCACCTTCCCAATATCACTACAGTGAGATTGGTGCAACAAAATGTCTTAATCCTTGGCCGAAGGACGGGTGCCGACATCTGGGCGTCAATATACTGGCAACCGTCGCGCGGCCCGGCATCGCCGGGGAGCCGCCAAACGCGCTGCAAGAGTGCGCGTCCGACCGGATAGCCCAATGACTATTCGGGCGTTAATCCCATCGCCTGATTCAGTTCATCGCGGGCCTGAACGTAATCGAGTTGCGATTCAAGCAGGTGCGTCTGGGCGTCGAGTTGCTGAGCGACAGCATTATCGGCCTGCGAGCTGAGCGCCTCACCTTGCTGAAGCTGTTGCGCGATGACGCGGCTTGATTCCGCGCGCAGGGCGAGGAGCTCTTGTGAAACGCTTACCATCTCCTGGGTACGGTGCAGTTTGTTGTACGCAACCTGCACGCGGAGCTGCACATCGTCGGTCACGCGCGCCAGGTTTTCTTTTGCCTGGGCCAGCACAGAATTGCTCTCGCGCACGGCCGCGCGCCGCCGCCCGCCATCGAAAATATCGTACGTAAACTCGACGCCAAAAGAGCCGAAGTTGCGCGCCAGAAATGGAAGATTGTCCTGATAACTGTAGCGTGCGAAGGCTGAAACGTCCGGCACATAGTCAGCTTTACTCAATTGCTCGCCGGCGGCGGCCTTTTGCACTTCCTCGCGCGCCGCGATGATTTCTGGATGCGATTGCAAAGCCGCCTTTATGCATTCTTCGCGCTCGCAGGTATCCTGAACCGCCGGAACGCTTGCGTCGAGTGCGAGCTCGGTGGTGAGCGGCAGTCCGATCAGATCGTCCAGTTGCAACGTAAGGTCCGAAAGCTGCAATTCGGTGGTTAGTAGTTCCTGTTTGGCTTGCAGGGATTGTGCGCGGCTTTCGACTAAGTTCTCATCCAGCGTGCTGCCATACTTCACCTCTTGCTCACGCTCTTGCTGTAGTTCTTGCGCCGCCTTGATTTTGGCTTCGGTTGCGTTGCGGTGCAACTGCGCGATCAAGACACGGTAGTAAAGGTCGTGAACCTTCAACGCGACTTCGTTTTCAGTTTCTCGTGAATTCGCCCGGGTGGCGTTCAGATCCGCGCGCGCAATGTCATTCGACGGTTTCACACGCGTGAACAACTGCGTGAGCGGTTCGCTCAGCGTGGTTCCGCTGGTGATGAACGTGTGGCCACCTTGATTGAGAATGACCGACTGCGCTGGAATTGGGCTGCCGGCCACGGTGCCCAGGCTGCCCGCGGCGATTTGGATGAACTGCGTATCCGTGACTTCGAACAAGCGGCTCTCGTTCTTTATGCTCGGGTAGTATCCGCTCCTGGCGACATCCTTGGCGTGTTGTTTCTCGTCAACCTTGAAATTGGCGATGCGCACATAGTGATTGTGCTTGAGCGCCAGCTGTACCGCTTCCTGCAGCGTAATCTGGCGCGGAGTTCCCGTCTCCTGGGCTTCAGCGTGAGGCAACACGGCGATGAATGCTAGACCGACGATCAGAAGCTTGGTGCGCAGGTTCATGCCTTCGCCTCCTGAGCCCCAGGCGTTCGCTGTTGAAGGGCGCTGAGGTCACCGTAATTCATCGGCGACTCGCGCAACATGGCGACCAGCAGGAGGGCAACCACGCACGCCCAGGCAACCAAATAACAGCCGTCGATAATAGACAAGGTGTAAGCCTGTAGACGAATCCGGCCACTCATGAGTCCGATCGCTCTTCCCGCAGCCGCCGGCAGCCCGGAGGATTTCGCAAAGACGCCCGCCGTGAGCGCGTGAGCATTGGCATCCGTGATCCAGTTTCCGGCCTGCACGTGGAGGCCTAGCAGGTTTGAATGCAGTTTCTCGCGCTGCGCGATGAAGTGACCCATGTACACTGCGCCAAGCTCTCCGCCGAAAAGCCGCACAGTATGAAAAAACGCAGAAAACGTCAAAATCCACTGTGGCTTCGATAATCCTCCAGAGAAAATCCCCTGCAGGATAATCGTTCCAACCAAGCCAATAAACGCAAACGACTGCCCGAGCCCCATGAGCAGTTCCGTGCGGAAATAGTTCGATGCTGACCAAGCGCTGGTAAGTTCCGCATTCATATACGACGCAAAAGCCATGAACACAAAACCGGAAGCCATCAGGAGGCGCGAATCAAAACCCACCAGCAGGAGAAGTCCGGCCACAAACGCCAAGAGAAGCAGGGGAATCGCACTCCAAAGTACTGCCGGCCCAATCTGAGCTGCTTCGAAACCGTGTATTGCCAGCGACTGCGGAATCAGGATGATGGTTGCCACCAGGCAGAAGCGAAACAAAAAGAGCTGAATGCCCAGCAGTTGCGTGTTGCGCTGGCGAAGATAGGGCATGTCAACCAAAGGGTTCGGGCCTTCCAGGCGCCGTATGGTTGCTGCCGCCAGGAGGAACAGGCCGCCGCAGAACAACGCGATGAACAATCCGGAACGCCACCAGTCGAGCCTTTCGCCTTGATCGAACGCGGCATACAACATGGCGAACCCGCTGCTGCCGTATAGAAAAGCCGCGAAACTGGGCGCCGGGGTGGATTTTGGGGGAGCGGGGGAAGCAGGAATCCCGTAGTAGATACAGAGCACCATGATTGGCGTAATCACGGCGGAATTCCAAAACATCCAGTGCCAGGAGAGATGGTCTCTGTACCAACCGTAAAGCGATGGGGCGATGTTCACGGCTCCATCGACGAACGTCGCGTACAACGCAACGGTGAAGGGCAGGAAGCGCAGAGGAATATTTCGCAGGGCAAAGGTGAGGGTGAGCGGGTAGAACGTCCCAGACGCCAACCCGGCCAATGCGAGACCGGTAATCAGCAGCGTGTAGCTGTGGACGAGCGGAAGGAACGCGCAGACCACGGTAAACGCGGTGGCGGCGAAAAATAAAATTCGCCGCGGTCCCATCAGAGCGCCGACATATACGGTAAAAGGGCCGATGAACATCAGCGCGATGTTGAAAGAGCTGCTGATCCATGCGCCGTCGTCGTAACTAATGCCAACACTGCCTTTAAGATCGGCGAGTCCGAGCGTGATCATTCGCCCTGTGAGCGTGACAATTCCAGCGCCCATAATGACGCCCAGGATTCCCAGCAAGGGGCTTTTCGAGAGCTCGGACGGCGCTACCCCCGCAAGGCCCTTCGCGATTTGTGTTGGTGGGGGTAAACGTAAAGCGCTAGTTGCGGCAGCCATCATTCGCTCCGATTAATGCCTGGTCCGCACGGTGGCAACGACCGAGAGGCCCGGACGCAACATCGCCGCAGTATTCGGATCATCGAACACGATTTTCACGGGAATTCTCTGCACCACCTTCGTGAAGTTGCCGGTGGCGTTGTCGGGGGGAAGCAGCGCAAATTGCGAACCGCTAGCGGGCGCAATTTCGAGTATCTTGCCTTGAAACGATTGCCCTGGATATTCGTCGATGCGGATGTCCACCGGGTCGCCGACTTTTACGTTGGTGAGTTGTGTCTCGCGGTAATTCGCCAGGACCCATTTAAGCTTGCTGACAAAAGGAATTACCTGCGTCCCTGGGGACACCAACTGCCCAGGCCGCACCTGCCTCTCGCCCACGGTCCCGTCGTCTGGCGCGCTGATCTTTGTGTAGCCGAGATTCACTTGCGCGGCCACGAGCGCGGCCTGCTTGGCGTGGAGGTCGGCGACGAGTTGCGCGTCCTGCGATTCCAAGACGTTCTTGGTGCGCCGTTCAGCCTCGGCGGCCAGTTCGCTGCTGTGCAACGACGTCTTCGCTTCAGCCAAGTCGGCGTCACGGCTCGCGAGTTGAGCTGCGAGGCGCTTGTCGTCCGCGACTGCCTGTTCGACTTTTTGTTCCGTGGTTGAACGAGTTTGGAAGAGCCCCTCCTGGCGCCGGCGTTCGTCCTGGGCGCGCACCACATCGGCTTGCACGGCTTCCTTGCCAGCCTGTGCTGCGATGATCTGTGAATTTGCCTCCTCGATTCCGGCGAGGGCGCGATCGATCTTGGTATCTTGCAGTTCGCGCTGGCGCACATTATTTTCGATTGCCGCTTTTGCAGCTTCTACGGCCGCCGAGGCCTGCGCCACCTGCGCCAGGTAATCGTCATCGTCCAACTGGACGAGGAGATCTCCCTTGTGCACTTGCTGGTAATCGGAGACCTTCACGTCGCGAACGATTCCTGGGACTTTCGTGCTCAGCGGAGTGAGGTCTCCTCGAACGTAAGCGTCATCCGTAACCTGCTCGACGTGGCCGCCCTCCCAGGCATTCCAATTCCTGGTGATCGTGAACACAACTGCCGCGGCGAGGACCACTATCAAAGTGGGGACCCCGAACTTCCGCCATTTCGATTGTGGTGGTGCCGTAACGTGCTCGGGCGCCGCTGCGTGAGCCGGAGCCGGTGTACTTGCGGACGCCATAATTGATGGCCCTCCCCTATCTCGTTCGGGGTTGGATGAAAAGCAATTCGAGCCCCAAGGCTCACGCGAATGGATCTGCTTGAAAACGTTGAACTTTGTAAGCCTGAGGGTATACAGAGCCAGCGAGCGAGTGTCAACATGTTCTCAACTGCGCAGATATTGACAGTGCCGCGCCGCGCCGGGGCGCCCTCGCGGCGAGCGGACCAAGACGCGATGCAGGGTGCGAAAGAAACTAAAAAGAATATAATGCCCGCCATGGCGTCATCGAGACCAGAACCCGAGCCGTTTAATATTCAGCTTCTCGTCGACTCCATTCCTGCGCTGATTCACACCGCCAGGCCTGACGGGTACCTCGATTACTTCAATAAACCCTGGCTGGAATACCTCGGCGTGACTTTGGACAAAGTCGCCGGTTGGAACTGGACCGCTTTTATTCACCCTGAAGAACTTGACGGAATCGTGGCGAAGTGGCGAGCCTGTCTCGCGTCCGGAGAAGTTTTCGAATACGAAACGCGCGTCCGCAGAGCCAACGGAGAATACCGCTGGATGTTCCATCGCAAGGTGCCGCTGCGGTCTGAGGGCGGCAACATCGTGAAGTGGTACGGATCGAGTATGGACGTCGAGGAGCGCAAGCGGGCCGAAGACAAAACCCGCGAACAAGAGGCGGGACTTCAGCAGATCCTGGATCTCGCGCCCCAGCTTGTTGCTGTATTCGGGCCGGATAGCGAACGTCTCTACGCCAACCGCATCCTTCTCGATTACCTTGGTCTTACTCTCGACGATTGGCGGCAGAAGTTTAAGAGTCCGGTGCCGAGCTACCACACCGAGCACGTTCATCCCGAAGACTGGGAGCGGGTCACCGGCGATTCTGCTCGCGCTGTCTCCAAGGGCTGCGCTTTCGACTTGGAGGTCCGGCTGCGCAAAAGCGACGGAAGTTATCGCTGGTTTTTGGCGCGTTACAACCCATTGCACGACGACGACGGACAGATCACGCGTTGGTATGTGACCGGCACCGATATCGAAGAACGGAAGCAGGCTGAACAGAGATTGCAACGCGAGAATGTTGCGCTGCGCGAAGAGATCGACCGTTCTTCGATGTTCGAGGAAATTGTGGGCTCGTCTCCCGCTTTGCGAGCGGTGATTTCCCGCGTATCGAAGGTCGGGCCGACGGACTCCACCGTGCTGCTCACCGGCGAAACCGGCACAGGCAAAGAATTGATCGCGCGCGCCGTGCACAAGAGATCATCGCGAGCGTCGCGAGCCTTCGTAAGCGTAAACTGTGCGGCGATTCCCGCGGCGTTGATAGCACCGGAACTCTTTGGCCATGAGAAGGGCGCTTTCACCGGCGCACTGCAGCGGCGGCTGGGGCGGTTTGAACTTGCGGAAGGAGGCACGATCTTTCTGGACGAAGTTGGTGAGCTTCCCACGGAAACTCAGGTCGCGTTGCTGCGCGTCTTGCAAGAGAGGGAATTCGAACGCGTGGGCGGCAATCAAGCGATTCGAGCTGACGTGCGCGTCATTGCCGCAACCAATCGCGATTTGGAGGCTGCCATCGCAGCGGGCGTCTTTCGAAAAGACCTCTTCTACCGCCTCAACGTGTTTCCCATCGAAATACCTCCTCTCCGCGATCGAACAGAAGATATTTCAATTCTGATTGAGTACTTTATCGACCGCTACGCACGAAAAGCCGGGAAAAAGATACGGACGATCGATAAGAAATCGCTGGAACTTCTGCGCTCGTACTCGTGGCCAGGCAACATTCGTGAATTGCAGAACATCGTCGAACGATCCGTAATTGTTTGCGAATCGGAGACTTTCTCAGTGGATGAAAGCTGGCTCTCGTTTGAAGGTTCCGGCGCGCAGACGTTGAGTCGGCCGTTGGCCAAGAAGTCTGCGACTCAAGAGGCAGAAATTATCGAAGCAGCTTTGGCGAAGACTCAAGGCAGGGTGTCGGGGGAGTCGGGAGCAGCTGCGTTGCTGGGCATGCCCGCGTCTACTCTCGAGTCCAAAATCCGCGCGCTGACGATCAATAAGTTTCGCTTCAAGAACCACGGCTCTAAAGACAACTAGTGTTGGCGCTCCTCGCGCCGCGTCTCTTGTTTTCGCCCCGCCGGAAGACAACTACGTACATCGTCGCTTCGTTTCGTGTGGTGTGCAGTGATCACTCGCGAAAAATTCGCGAAATCGCGAAATTCGCGAACTTAAAAAATGCGAAGCACCTTTGTATCAGTTGTTTACAAATGGCCTCCTGGTTGCAATCCCCAAGAGTGTGCTGAAAATTCAACGGTCAGCGAATGCGAAAATCGTGTTCACCTTGAGTGGCAGAATCGAGGTGCAAGACGTGGCAGAACTGCGGCGGCTCCTGACGCTGGAAGCAGCCACTCGCCCGCTGGCGTTGGATTTGAAAGACGTGACACTGGTGGATCGGGAGGCGGTGAAGTTTCTGGCGCGCTGCGAAGCCGATAGCGTCGAGCTCGAAAATTGCCCGCCTTATATTCGCGAGTGGATTCGACGGGAAAGCGGCCGCAGCAGGCGCAAGCATTAAGCATTCTAGTCTACCCCACGCAGGCCTATCGCTTGATTTGACTGGAGCACTCCGATGAATGCAAATGCAATTGCCTTTATAGATTCGCATGAGCGGGAAACGCAGCCTACGACCTGTCCACTCATCACTACGAACATCGAACTCTTAGACGAGATCCTTCCCGCTGACGCGGTCTTCGAGGGGATTGTGGGACAGAGTACCGTGCTGCGGAACGTGCTGCGGCTCGTTGACACGGTGGCCGCGGGAAATTCGACGGTGTTGCTGCTCGGAGAGACTGGCACTGGCAAGGAGCTTGTAGCGCGCGCCATTCATAATCGCAGCCAGCGGAAAGCGCGCACGTTCGTGAAGCTCAACTGCGCCGCTATTCCTTCCGGCTTGCTCGAGAGCGAGCTTTTTGGCCACGAGCGCGGCGCCTTCACCGGCGCTGTCACTCAGAAAGTCGGCCGACTCGAACTGGCGGACCAAGGCTCGTTGTTTCTCGATGAAATTGGCGACATCCCGCTCGAGTTGCAGCCCAAGCTGCTGCGCGTCCTGCAGGAGCGCGAATTCGAACGGCTGGGCAGCACGCGAACCAAGAAGGTTGATGTGCGCATCGTGGCTGCTACACACCGTGATCTGGAAGAGATGATTCTGGAAAAGCAGTTTCGCAGCGATCTTTACTACCGTCTGAATGTGTTTCCGATTTGCATTCCTCCATTGCGTGAGCGGCCGGAAGACATTCCGCTGCTGGCGCAGCATTTCGTCCAGGAAGCGGCGCGCAGGATGAACAAAACGATTGATGCCATTCCATCGGCGACTCTGGACGCGTTGATGGAGTATCACTGGCCGGGTAACATCCGCGAACTCGAAAACGTAATCGAGCGTGCGGTAATTCTCTCGCCGAGTTCTGTGCTGCGCGTGCCGCTGCGGGATCTACGTTCGCGCATCGCGCCAGGGCATGGTAGCGAGAAGCCTCACACGATCGCGGACGTCGAGCGCGAACACATTCGCGCGGTCCTGAAGGAGACACGATGGGTGCTCTCCGGCCCGAGGGGCGCCGCGATGCGCCTGGGACTAAACCGCTCAACGCTTTACTTTCGGATGAAGAAACTGGGGATTGTGCGTCCCTGGTCCTGAAGCATGCCGCGGCTTGGATCGCAATCGCGCCGTAACCGGTGGACACGACCACGGTCGCGGTTAAGCGTGTCAATTTCCTGACACGCGTCAGCCTACCGCCATCGCCACGCGAGACCGCTCATCGTCCTAGCTGCAGCGTTGCTTCTTGCTTTCAAGCAGTTACGAGAGCCGGGGGCGTCCCCGGGTACGACGGCACATCGATTGCAACTCGAGGCGATGGTTGACGCGATTTTCAGAGGAGGTCCGATGGGCACGCTGCAAAATCCTTTGTCTCATTCTCGATCCGCGCCGAGGCCACAACACATCCGCATAAATGTTTTAAAGCGAAGAACAAGGAGGACGGGTTCGCCTACCTTAGCCGCGCCGAATCCCGAAAGAGCAGCCGCCTCGCCAGTCGTCTCTGAGGAGTGGTCCCTCATTCAGCAGGCGATTGGCGGAGACTCACCCGCGCAGAATCAGATTTTCGCTGGCGATACCGCGAAGCTCCATCGAACGGCGTTCGCTATTTTGCGCAACAAGGAAGATGCAGAAGATGCGGTGCAAGAAGGCCTGTACAAGGCCTACCGAAATCTAGGATCGTTTCAGGGAAGGTCTTCGCTGTCCACCTGGCTGACTCGTATCGTCATTAATTCGGCGCTTATGATTCGCCGTAGAAAAAACAGCCGTCCGGAAGCTTCCTTGGACGACATTCTGGACGGTCAGCCCGAACGATTGCAGCACAGAATCGTTGACAAGCGGCCCAACCCCGAGCAGATCTGCAGAACTACTGAAATTTATGGACTTGTGGAGGAGCACGTTCGTCAGCTTTCGCCCGGACTGCGAGCGTCGATTCAACTCTGTGATCTAGGCGGCCTCTCGCCGGCGGATTCGATTCAGGCGCTGGGGATTCAGAAGAGCGCGTTCAAATCCCGCATCTCACGGGCGCGCCAAAAACTCGCAGCCGGGTTGCGACAGTCGCTGCAGCCGTCGAGCAGCAAACTTCAATTGCGACGACTCGGACGGCGCGTCACGAAGACTGTAGCCGGCCTGAACGATCATGCGCTACCTTTGGCGGTGTCAATTCGCGGCGCGATGCCAGTCCGGGAGTGAGATAATCAGGCAATGAGAGTCGTAATTGTTGGTGGAGGATTTGCAGCTGTAAAGTTTGCAAAAACCCTACGCAACAAGCTGCGCGGTTCCGACTGCGAAATTCTTCTGTTCAATCGCGAAAACCACATGGTGTTTCATCCCCTCCTGGCGGATGTAGCGGGCGCTTCGATTAACGCCGATGCAGCCGCCGCGCCTCTGCGACAAATGCTTCCCGGAGTCGAGTGCCGCACCGAACGGGTTCAGATGATCGACCTTCCGGCTTCGGAGATCGAATTCGGTTCCGCGAGCGGTACGCCGGCACGCCTGCACTACGACCACCTCGCAATTGCCTGCGGCGCGGAAAGCAACCTGGGAATCATCCCGGGCATGACCGAGCACGCTTTTCCATTTAAGGTGGTGCGCGACGCGCTCGACCTTCGCCAGCACATTGTTCGTCAGATGGAGAATGCGGAGGCTTCGAGTGACCTCGACCGCCGGCGATGGTATCTGAGCTTCATTATCGTGGGAGCCGGCTTCAGCGGCGCAGAGGTGGCTGGAGAAATCAACGAACTGGTGCGCAGCAGCACGCGCTTTTACCGGAATTTCCGCAAAGAAGACATCACCGTCACGCTGGTCCACTCTCAGGATCAGATCCTGCCCGAGGTGGCGCCGAATCTACGCGCATTCGCGCAAAAAAAGATGGAGAAGGCCGGCATCACCATGCTGTTGAAAACCCGGGCAGTAGCCGCAACACACGAAGGAATCCAGCTCCAGGACGGACGGATGTTGGAGGGAGCAACCGTCGTTTGCACGATTGGCACCACGACCTCGCCGATCGTGCAGGAACTGGATGTTCCCAAGGAGCGAGGCCGCATACGCACCGTGCCGGATATGCGAATCGAAGGACAAACGAACGCTTGGGCGATTGGGGATTGTGCGTTCATCGTCAACGCATTCGATAATAAGCCGTCAGCTACAACGGCGCAATTCGCGGAACGCCAGGGGAGGCAAGCGGCGCTCAATCTGGTCCGAATTGTGCGAGGCGAGCCTACCCAACCGTTCCGCTTCAAGGCGCTGGGGGAACTCTGTTCCATTGGTGGGTACGAAGCTGTGGCCGAGATGTTTGGTATGCGCATCTCGGGCTTCCCCGCGTGGTTCATGTGGCGCGGCGTATACCTATTCAAGCTGCCGACGTGGTCGCGCAGGATCAAGGTCGCTCTGGACTGGGCGTGGGATTTTCTGTTTCCACGCGATCTTAGCTTTCTCAATACCGACACAGCCAAGGAAGTGACTCACGCGTATTATCGGCCCGGCGATTTCGTTCACCACCGAGGAGAATTGGCGCGGGTCTTCAGCATCATCGAAGAAGGCGAAGTGGAGGTTCTGCGGACCACAGAAGAAAGTGCAGAAGCAAAAATTGTTTCCGTCCTCGGCAAGGGAGACTTTTTCGGCGAGGAGGCGCTTTTGGCCAACCGCCCGCACGAAAGCAGCATTCGTGCTCGCACGGCAGTGCGGCTGGCGCAAGTCGGCAGCGCGCTGTTCGCGCAAATGACCGGCTCATTCGCGCCCCTTCGCGATCTGCTGCTCAAGGCAGTCACCCGGCGCTCGGGAGACTTTTGGCGTTACTTGCCACTGGCCAAGCCGCTTCTGGCGGATGAGACGATCGCGTCGCTGATGGACCCGCCTCCCGCGAAGCCGCTGGGCAAGGAAAACACTTTTGCGGAAGCCGTGGGGGCTCTCACTGAAAGTGCGAGCGGACAACTATTGGTCCTCGATGAAAAGCAGCAGTTGTGGGCGACCCTAGATCGCGAAGACCTCTATCACATCATTGCGCGGATCGCCGTCGCTTCGAACGGCATGCGCGCGGAGGACACCAAGCGTAAGTTAGGTGAGCTTTTATACGGGGACCCGGTCTATGTGGCGCTGGACGATTCCGCTCTGGTGGCATCGGCTACCATGCTCGATCACGGCAGCTCTTGGTTGGTGGTTGTGCAAGGCAAGAACGATCTTCGGCCTGTGGGCTGCCTCCGAGGAGACAAGATCAGCCACCGCATCATCGAAAAGCTCAGGCATCTGGAAGGCGATCGCGCCCGCGCTGCAAGTTAGTTTGCTGGCCGGATTCCGTCCTCAACACTTTTGATCCCTCTGATTATATGAAGTACGTGGTGTGGAGGCGCTTTAGAAACGCAAAATTCTCACTGAACGAAGTCTCCGTCCGTCGCTCGCACTCTGTCTGCTGCTTCCTGTTCTCCGAGTGAGTCTTGGTTATCCCGCGGCAATCCACTTCAGGCGTCAACATTTGCGCAGTTGCGAACATTCTGCCAGTTGCGCTGGACACCCGAACAGCTGAAGGCATGTAAGGCTTTTTTTTTCACGGGCCCAAACATAAAGGGGATTGGCCGCCGAACTGCCATTAAGCGGCCTGATCGCAACAGGCGTTCGGTGCGGCCTTGGCGCCTTGTGAATATTTAGTACGAGCCGAGCAGCAGGAGGGCATGGTTATGGCATCAAGCAATTCCACAGGCGCCACTGCTGAACGCGCGCTTGCCGCATCAATGCGCGGGCGTGCTGGGCAGGTGCAGGATGCGGCGCAAACGCGAGCGTTTGTGGTGGCGTGGGCATTCACCGTCATTTTCTATTTTCTCGAGTATGCGGTGAGGTCATGCCCAGCCGTGATGATTCCAGAGCTGGAAACCTCGTTCCATACCACGGCGCTCGGCATCAGTGCGATTCTCGGCGCCTACTACTACACCTATTCCACGATGAGCTTGGTCGCCGGAGCGGCCCTTGATCATCTGGGAGCCAAGCGCACGGTGCCGGTTGGCGCCGCCATTTTGGGCATCGGATGCCTCTGCTTTAGCGCAGCCGCCATATCAGCAGGCGACGTCGGGCGGCTTCTCCAGGGAGCTGGCTCAGCTTTTGCATTCACGGGCGCCGTCTACCTCGCCGCGCACGGATTCTCCGCACGGTACCTCGCGACGGCAATTGGCGTCACGCAATGTGTGGGAATGCTCGGCGGTTCGGCCGGCCAGTTTGTGGTCGGGCCCATGATCGAGCATGGAATGGGTGTTCATACTCTCTGGATCGGGTTGGGAGTCATTATCCTCGCGCTCGCCTCGCTGTTGTACATCGCGACGCCGAAGGAACAGTTTGGAACCCATGCCCAGGAAGGGGGCTTCAGTTCGGTCCTCAAGCCGTACAAGATCGTCTTCTCGAATCCTCAGTCATATCTCTGCGGAATTGTTGCCGGACTGTTATTCGCCCCGACCACGATCGGGGACATGATCTGGGGAGTTGCGGCATTTCAAAAGGACCTTCAATTCACTTATCACAGCGCCGTCGTCATCGCTTCGATGGTTCCCATGGGCTGGGTTTTCGGTTGCCCACTGCTTGGATGGCTTTCGGACCGCATTGGAAGACGGAAACCGGTAATTATTGGAAGCGCGTTGTTCATGATCGCGGCGGCCGTCCAAATCGCGTTGAAGCCCTTTCCAATGCCGCCGCATGTCGCAATGTTTCTGTTTGGCGTTGGGTCGGGCGCCGCGATGATCCCTTACAGTGTAATCAAAGAGGTCAACCCCGACAGCGTGAAGGGCAGCGCCACAGGCGGTATCAATTTCATCGTTTTTGCCATCACCGCGTTTCTGGGTCCGATTTATGCAAAGCACGTCGGCAGAGGCATCGGAAACTCGGCGAACCTGCACTTGCATTTTCAGAGGGGCGCATTTTTTTGGGTCGCATGCTGTGCCGCAGCAGTGGTCGTTACGTTTTTTGTCCGGGAGACGGGACCTGCGGCGCAGGCGCAGGTGCAATCGAAATCGCTCTAAATCGCGGCACGCCGTGCAGGCGGCTTTGCTGGTCGAAATCGAATTCATCTCGCTGTAGGGATACGGGAAAAATAAGGGAGGCAGAAAAAAATGCCACATAGAGTCGCCGACGAATTGGTTCGCAGGCTTGCCGAAGCGGGCGTGGAAAGAATTTACGGAGTAGTGGGTGACAGCCTGAACCCCGTCACGGATGCACTGCGGCTGAACAACAAAGTGAAATGGATCCATGTGCGCAACGAAGAAGCCGGCGCGTTTGCAGCCGGCGCGGAGGCCCAACTGACCGGCAAGCTCGCAGCTTGCGGCGGCAGCTGCGGCCCCGGCAACCTTCACTTGATCAACGGCCTTTTCGACTGCACATCGCAGCAATGCTCCGGTGCTGGCGATTGCATCGCATATTCCCAGCAGCGAAATTGGAACCGGATACTTTCAAGAAACCCATCCACAAAACCTGTTTCAGGAATGCAGCCACTATTGCGAGCTAGTGACGAATCCGGCTCAGTTTGAGCGTGTTCTGCACATCGCAATGCAAAACGCAATTGGACAAGGAGGGGTAGCCGTGATCGTGCTGCCCGGCGACGTGGCCGGCGCCGATCTACCCGCCGAGGGCGCTCCTCGTTCTCTGGTCGGTCGCAGGCCGACCGTGCGTCCCGGTCAAAAGGACCTGGCGCGGTTGGCGGAGCTGATCAATTCCTCAAAGAAAGTCGCGCTCTTGTGCGGCATTGGATGCGAGGAAGCTCACGATGAAGTGGTCGCTCTCGCGGAGAAAGTGAAAGCTCCGGTTGGGCACTCCTACCGGGGAAAACCGTTTATCGAGTACAACAATCCTTATGACGTGGGCATGACCGGCATGATTGGTTTCGGCATGTGCTACGAGGCAATCCACGAATGCGACCTTCTGCTTCTCTTGGGCACCGATTTTCCGTACGACAAATTCCTGCCGACAAAGTGCAAGATCGCACAAATAGACATCCGGGTTGAGCGTTTGGGGCGGCGCAGCAGACTCGATCTGGGAATTTGGGGGGATGTGCGCGAGACGCTGCAGGCGCTGCTGCCGATGTTGGATACCAAGCCGGCCGGAGAATTCCTGGCTGCCACGCTCGCCCAACACAAAGAGAAGCTGCGAAAAATGAATGTGTACGTTGACCACGTGGGAAAACGCCTGCCCATGCACCCGGAGCCGGTGGCAGCGGCGCTGAGCGAAATTGCGGCACCCGACGCGATCTTTACCGCCGACACTGGCATGTGCAATGTCTGGTCCGCCCGCTATATCAAGGCAACGAAGGACCGGCGCCTCATCGGTTCCTTCAACCACGGCTCCATGGCAAACGCGCTCCCCCAGGCCATCGGCGCCCAATGTGCCTATCCGGGACGCCAGGTAATCTCCATGTCCGGAGACGGCGGCTTCGCAATGCTCATGGGTGATTTGTTGACGATTACACAGTACGACCTACCCATTAAGGTGCTTGTGTTCGACAACAGCGCTCTGGGGATGGTGAAACTCGAAATGGAAACCGGAGGATTTCCCGACTATCAAACGGACCTGAAGAATCCGAACTTCGCGAAAGTTGCCGAAGCTATCGGCATGATGGGCGTAAGAATCGAAAACCCCGCTGATTTGACGTCGGGCTTGAAGAAGGCACTGCAGCATCCGGGGCCCGCGCTCATTGATGTGGTGACCGATCCAAATGCTCTTTCGATACCGTCTCATGCCGACCGGTCGCAAGCCGTGGGCTTCGCGCTGGCCCTGGGAAAGATGGTGCTCGCCGGGAACCTCGACGAAGTTATGGATACCGTGAAGGGCAATATTCGACATATCGGCGAGTCACTGGAGTCGATCTAAACCGATAGTCGAGGCGGTTGAACCTGGTTTTGCCGGCGCAATCTTCGTCGAACCGCGACCACGGCCGGATTGCCACACGCCTAAGTGAAAGTGCGGCGATCCTGCGGAGCGGCTTCGGTGACGGTTTTAGGCGAGTGTCAAGCGCCTAATCATACTGAGGATTACGATGCGAATTTTTCTGCGAACGGCATGGCTCTTGTTGATAGTACCTGGCCTCGCGTTTGGCCAGACCGCCGCGCACTCGAACGATTCTTCTGCGAACGCCTCGGACGTTGGGACTCAGCTGGACGCTCTCCGCGAAGCGCTCTTGCAAACCCAGCAGCAAGTAGCGGCACAACAGCAAGAAATCCAACTCCTGAAGGCGCAATTGCAAGGCGGTCAATCTGGCGCTGCCGCGCTCGTAGCGACTTCCGGAGTGGTTCAGTCGAGCCCGACGCCGCCCACCGCGCATCCGTCAGGCGCCTCGCCGGAGATCAATAGCGGCACTATTGACTCCTCGGCCCGATCTGGCGATCAGCAGGCGCAGGGTGACGAGCAACGGCCGCTAGGAGCCATCAAAATCGGCGATGCCATCCTGACGCCCGGAGGATTCGTCGACTTCGAGAATGTATTTCGAACCACGAATACGCAGAGCAACATCGCCACCAGTTTCGCCAGCATACCTTTCAGCAATAATCCGCAGGGAAGCACGACTGAATTCCGCAGTACAGCGCAGTTCTCCCGCCTGAACTTTAAGATCGAGGACCATTTCAGAAACACTGACTTCCTGGGCTACGTCGAGGGCGATTTCAGCGGGAACAGCGCTCCGAACGTGTATCAAAGCGTGAACGGTCTCACGAATCGCCTGCGCCTCTACTTTGGGTACGCGAAGCGCGGCAACTGGGAGATTTTAGGCGGGCAAACGTGGAGCTGGCTGACGCCGAACCGCGAGGGCATCGGCCCATTACCCTCGGATTTGGCTGTCACGTACAACGAAGATCAGAACCTCGGCGTCGGAGTGCCTTATACGCGGGCGGCCGAGTTTCGGGTCGCTTACCACGTCAATGATCATTGGGCCGCGGGCGTAGGCATTGAAAACTCCAACCAATATATCGGCACGTACGTCGCTCTGCCGACGGGCTTCAGCTCGATTGGATCGCAGTTCGATAACAACGCCAACGCGGGAGCCGCGAACCTGATGCCGGACATCATCGCCAAGACCACCTACGACACCAACCTCGGCGCCAGCCACTTTCACGCGGAACTTACGGGCTTCGTTACCGGCGCCCACGCGTCGGTGCTGCCCGCTGGAGCGACGGTATTCAGGTCGCACAAATCATTCGGCGGTGGTGGCCAGTTCGCCACGAACTACGAGTTGATACCGAATAAGCTCGTCCTCCTAGCGAACATCTTTTGGAGCGACGGCGGCGCTCATTACCTCGTAGGAACTGGACCGGAACTCGTGGTTCGGCCTAACGCCACCGGTACGGACATCAACCTTTCCATGCTGCATGCGGGAGCGGGCTCTGCAGGGCTCGAGTGGAGAGCGAGCAGAAAGGAAGCGTTCGCCGTTTATTACGGCGCCGATTATTACGGACGGAATTTCTTCGCGGACACCACGAACGCCGCGCACCCCGGAACGGTCATTGGCTACGGCGGTCCCGGTTCGCCGAATACAAACAATCGCGCCATCCAGCAGGTCACGTTCGATTGGCTGCTGACTTTTTGGAAAAGCGATAGATTTGGAGCGCTGCAGTACTACACGCAGTATTCCTACCTGACTCGCGCTCCCTGGTTTGCGGCGCCGGATAGTCCGCGGAATGCGCACCTCAGCATGGTCTACGCCGGCATCCGCTACGTCTTGCCATCAACTTCAGGCTCCTTGCTGCGCGTGCCTTACCCCAACTGAAATTTCGGGTCCAAACCACACACACACTCGCGAGCTTGCTTTGAGGGCCAACCGACGCTCAATATTGGCGGCGGCGGTTTAGCTTTCGGATAAATGGTAGTGCGGTGGTCGAAGCCTGTTGCAGCAGAGACCGCTCGGACTCACGATGTCCCGTTGGCGGATAGGCGCTATACTTTGATTGCGGCCGGCGGGCCGATCGTATGGCACTGACGAGTCAAACCGACAGCGTTCCGGCGTTTGAGTCTCGACTTCTTTTGAAGTCCCCCACGGTAACGATCCGCGATGTGCATTGCGCAGGCGAGGGCTTCGGTCCGTGCGGGGAAGAGTTCGCGAGCGCCACCGAAATCGTGTTTCCGTATCGCGGCGTCTATGTACGCCATCTGGGACACGATCAAGCCGTGGCGGAAGCGAACCAAGTGTTGTTTTTCAATTGCGCCGAAGGCTACCAGGTGAGCCATCCTGTCGCGGGAGGCGACGCGAGCCTTTCGCTGAGAATCTGCGAACCGTTGCTGCGTGAATTGGCGCCGCGGATTTTTCTGCGCGAGGGGCCGCAGCTTGCATTTCGGCGGCACCGCCTGCGGATTGATGCGCGGGCGCAAGCCCTCGTAGCATTGCTTCGACACAGTCTACGGCAGAAAATCGCGGAACCTTTGGAGGCAGAGAGTCTCGCCTTGACGCTCATTCAGAGGGCGCTCGGTCCGCGGACTAGTCATGCGGCTGGAGCCAGCGTGGGGCACCAGCGGCTCGTGGACCGCGTGAAGCTTGTGCTGGCGAGCGATCTGGGGCGGCGCTGGACGCTGGCGGAGATCGCCGCGGAAGTGCGCGGGTCGCCCGTGTATCTCACGCAAGTCTTCCAACAGGTGGAAGGCCTGCCCTTATACCGCTACCAGTTGCGGCTGCGGTTAGCGCGGGCACTGGATCTTCTAGGGCAATATGATGACCTGACCGCGCTGAGCTTGGACCTGGGATTCTCCAGCCACAGCCACTTCAGCGCCGCGTTCCGCGAAGCCTACGGGCGCTCACCCTCCGAATTCAGGCACTCGGCGCTGCATCGTTAAACGGGTTCGCAATCCAACAAATCACTAAAGATTCTGACAGCGGGCTTTCCTGTCTGCGTGGCCTACTGCCTGCACCCGGACTTCGGGCAGTGGAGGGCACTGCAATGAAGGCGGCAACTTGTGCGGCGTGCGACTGCAAGCTGGATGCGGATCCCATCAAGGTGCAGATCGGCGGAAAGACAGTGGAAGTGTGCTGCGATGAGTGCGCAGAGAAGCTGAAGCAAGCGCACGCGTCTGCGATAGCGGCAAGGAGGGCGTGAGCGATGGAAGGGAAAAGACCATTAGCGATGCAGGGTAGCGTACAAACTCCTTCGGGTCGCATCAGCTACATGGAACAAGGGACGGGGCCGGTGGCGCTCTTCGTGCACGGCGTGTTGCTCAACGGATATCTGTGGCGCCATCAGCTGGCGGATTTGTCCGACATCCGGCGCTGCATAGCCGTGGATTTGCTAGCGCATGGCGACACAGCGATCGCGCCGGATCAGAACGTGTCTGTCACCGCCAATGCGAAGATGCTCGCGGAATTTCTCGACGCTTTGCACATCGATCCGGTGGACCTGGTGGGCAACGACAGTGGCGGCGGCATCGCGCAAATTTTCGCGGCTTCCAATCCGGACCGTGTGCGCAGCCTGACGCTCACCGACTGCGACGCTCACGACAATTGGCCGCCTGAAGCATTCAAGTCGTTTCTGGCGATGGCGGCCGCCGGCGGATTATCCGGTACGCTGAATGCGATATTGGCTGACAAAAGCATCTACCGCTCGCCGCAAGCTTTGGGACCGGCCTACGAACACCCGGAGCGAGTGAGCGACGAGACGATCGAAAAATATTTGCGTCCATTGGTCGCAAGCGAGCAACGCACGCGCGACCTGCAACGCTTTCTGGCAGCATTCGATAATAAGCATACGCTCGCTATCGAAGCGCAGCTGAAGGCGCTGAATGCGCCTACTTTGATCGTCTGGGGAACGGATGATATCTATTTCGGCGTGAAATGGTCGCACTGGTTGGCCGACAATATTCCCGGTACGCAGCGTCGCGTCGAGTTTGAGGGCGCCAGAATATTTTTCCCCGAAGAACGTTGGGAGCAATTCAACCGCGAGCTTCGCAGACACTGGCAGGTGGCTCAGCAAAAGGCAGCGTCATGACCATGGCAAGCACTTCGCATTCGCTCGTCAAGCAGGAGAGAAGAATGGCCGATCAAGGTCGCAAAGCCGAGCAATTCCGCGCTTTGCATGTGCCAGGAAAACCTCTCGTTCTTTTTAACATCTGGGACGCGGGCAGCGCAAAAGCGGTCGCTGCGGGCGGTGCGAAGGCGATTGCGACCGGAAGTTGGTCGGTTGCAAATGCGAATGGCTTCGCTGATGGTGAGCGCCTTCCGCTTGCTTTGGCGATCGAAAATCTCCGCCGGATCGCCAGTGCGACGGACTTGCCAGTAACGATCGATCTTGAAAGCGGCTATGGCGATACGCCGGAAGCCGTCGGCGAGACCGTCCGCTTAGCGATTGACGCGGGAGCCGTGGGCTGGAACCTGGAAGACAGCTTTCCGGCGAGTGGAAAGCTTCGCGAGCCAGCCGCGCAGGCCGAACGAATCCGCGGCGCTAGGGAGACGGCCGATGCAACTGGAATTCGTCTCTTCATCAACGTTCGAACTGATGTGTTTTTCCAGACGCCAGCCGAACGACATGACGATAGTATGGTGGAGGAGACGATTGCACGAGGGCGCGTTTACGCGGAGGCAGGCGCGGATGGGTTGTTCGCGCCGGGGCTCGCGGACGTCGCGTTGATCGCGCGGCTGGCCAAGGAGTCGCCTTTGCCTCTGAATATTATGGTCGGCAGCTCGACTCCGCCTCTGCGAATGCTTGCTGAGAATGGCGTCGCGAGGGTAAGCCATGGACCCGGGCCGTTTATTTTGGTGATGAAAGCGTTGGAAGAGGCGGCACGTGCGGCGAACGTCTGATGCAAATGGGCCGGCGGAAAGGGATCATCGGGTCAGGGAGAAAATTTGATATGCGAGCGGCGTCGAGTGCACATGTAGCCCCCGTGGAGGAATCGGGTTTGCGCGGCGGTGAGATTCTTCCGCTGTTGATCGACCGCTTCGAGACGCCTATCGGCGAGATGCTGATCGTTGCGGATCACGAAGGCAACTTGCGCGCGGCGGCTTGGACAAACCATGAGATGGGCATGCGCCGTCTTCTGGGCCGCCACTACGGCGAAGGCGGATTCACTCTCAAGCCGACTCGCAATCCGCATGGGCTCACGCAGGCGCTCAAGAGCTACTTCGACGGCGACTTATCGGCGATAGATGCGTTGCGAGTGCAAACAGCCGGTACACTTTTTCAGCGAGAGGTTTGGCGCGCGTTGCGAAAGATTCCGTGCGGGACCACGGTTTCGTACGCGCATCTTGCGAAGGAAATTGGCCGTCCGGCGGCGGTTCGAGCCGTGGGCTTGGCGAACGGTTCAAATCCGATCGGGGTTGTGGTGCCTTGCCATCGCGTGATCGGAGCCGACGGTTCGCTCACCGGTTACGGCGGAGGAATCGAGCGCAAGCGCTGGCTTCTGGATCATGAATCCGGGGCTTCGAGCACGAGGCGCAAGCAGCGAGCGTTGTTCAGCTAGCTTTCAAATTTGCCGTTCCCGTCACCTGCGATTTGTCGGCTAGGTGTCAGTCTGTTTGAAACAGTCACAGCTGCAAGCCGTCACTGTGACAGCGCGCCTGGATGCTCCTAGTCGCGCCGCTTTAGAAAATGGTCCGCGACGATTGAGGGTTGTTCGACAATTCGCCTTTCGTGAGCACAGATTACCAGCCTGATGAACTGAGCCATGCTCCAGGCGAGGGGAGTGGCGCTGCCGGTGCCTTCGCCGAACGCGAAATGAGACTGGGTGGGGTCGGCGCGGTCCCAAACTTGCTCGGGAATCATGCCTCCCTCGTTGGCGAAGTGGAGCATGGCGTCGAGGTAGGCCGACGCGTCGTGGCCGCGGGCTATTTCGTATTCGCCGCGTTCGCCGGTGAAGATTGGCCAAATCCTTCCGATTCCTTCGCCCTGCCACGGACCACCGAAATAAGTTTCGCCATAGCCATCGTGATTGTAGCGATGAAAGCTGGGCCCGTTGGGAGTTTCGACGCGAATCGTGGAATCGATGACTTCGACGGAGCGCGCGATGGTGGGATCATTCGCCGGACGGATTCCGAGGCGGACGAATTCGAGGAAGCCAGCGTCAACTACGTCGCGTTCGTCCCACAGGCCGCCGCCATTGCGGACGTCGATCTGATAGCCGTCGTTCGGATCGGTGTTGTTGTCCATGCGGATGTAATAGCCCTGGGAGGCGAGGGCACCGCCGAGATGGCCGGTGGTGGTTACGAGGATTTTTTCGATGCTGGCGGCCCAGTCGTCGGCGGTCTTGGTGTAACGCGCGGCGTCATCGTTCGCGCCATTTTTTCGGGCGATGTCCGCGGCGCAGATCAGGCCCGCGATTTCGGCGGCCATCGTGGAAGGCGAATAGCCGGGAATTTCCTCCCAGCGCTCTTCCTCCGTCATGGGACCGTGGGTCACGACAAATTCCGCTTCCGGGCGAATGTGTTTCTGCCAGATTTCGGCATCGTTTTTGCCTAGCTGCCACGCGAGGATCATCGGGTACGCGACTTCGTCCATTTGGAGTGAAGGCCAATACGGCTTTCCATCGAGCCAGCTATTTTGCGGAAAACTGCCGTCGGGTTTCTGCTGCACTGTGAACAAGTAATTGAGTGCGCGTTCGGCGGCGGCGCGGTCGCCCGCCGCCAGTAGGCCAGTGGCGATTTCATAGAGGTCGCGCGCCCAGATGAGGTGGTAACCGCCGACCGTCGGCGCATCCGCTTTGACGGCGAAACCCCAGGGGATGCTCATGGAAGCGATCATCGCGCCCCGGAAAGTTTTATCTTCGTGGGCTTTCAGCACCATCGCGGCCAGGTGGAACTCATACGCGTACGGTCCATTTATTGGACGCAGAGTTTGCACGTATTCATTCCAGCCCGCGGCGAAGCGAGCGCTTACCGACGGAAAGCCTTCGCGCAAGCTGGCTTTCGCGTTGGCTACTGCATCTGCAGCGGCGCCACCGAAGCCTAAGGCCAAGGTGAAATGCTGTGCCGCCGGCAATTTTGCGGATTGAATTACGTTGCCGTTTTCGGCGCGCGCGTAAGACCAGGCGAGCTTTTTGTGCAAGAGCAGGTCGGTATATCCGTCGCTTGTCCCCGCGAAACCACTGGTCATTTGTTGCAATGTATCGTTGCAGACGAGCGCCGAGGCGATGCCGGGCTTTTCTGTGACCAGCGCGTCGTCTTGCGTGAACGCGGTGTCGCCCATACCCGAATTTTTTAGCGCCGGATCGTAGAGGACGTAGAGCGTGTATCCATCCGGCGCGGAAAAAGTGACGTCGATCAATAAAGTGTCGCGTGCCGGGTCCGTTGCATACGTTTTGGTGATTGTGAACCGGGAGGCGGGATCGCGGCTGGTTTGGCGGTAGATCAAGGCTTTGTTGTCCGTGCGTTCGATGGAATGTTGCAGGTCTTTGGATTCGAGCCAGACGGTCTTGCCGTCGCTGACGGCAAACTCGAGGGTGCGAACGTCCGCGGTATCGAGCCGCGGATAGTAGACTTCGCTGAGGATTCCACCTTGTAGCGTGTACCAGACGTGGGACTCCGTGGTGGTGCTGGTGCCGATTCCCTCTTTGCTTCCGGGCGTCCACGAGGGAATGTCGCCAGGCGCGCCGGGCGCGGATTGATTCTGGGGCTGGGCCGCGGGGGCTGCGAGCGATGCCCCCGCCGATAAGAGAAAGATGAAAATGAATAGCCCAGCGCGGTTCGCACGCATCTCAGTCACCTTGTTGGTCCGGCCTCTAGCAAATTCGCCCAACGTGTGAATCACTGGACTGAAAAGATCTCCAGCTCGTCGGGACCAAGCGTCAGGCTTGCATCCTCGCCGCTGATATTTGCGGCGTGGTCTCCCAGCAGCGGCGTTAGTTTCCGCGCACCTTGCAGCGGCGTTCCGGCAAGTGACAAATGCAGCGTTTTCGCAGCGGCGCCGGAATTGAATCCCACGAGAAGGCGTTCTTCGCTGCTCGTTCGCGCGAAGGCGTACGATGACTGATCCCAGGCGATGTGCCAGAGCTGGCCGTGCCGGAGGGCCGGGTGCTCGTTACGCAGGCGCAACAGTTTTTGCACGTGGGAGAATATTTCCTGCTGATCCGAAGTTCGGCCGGACTGCGTGAAGGCGTTGTGTTTGTCGCCGGGGAAGCCGCCGGGGAAATCGCGACGATTGTCGGGATCGTTGCCGCCGGGCATGCCGATTTCGTCGCCGTAGTAAAGCTCCGGAGTGCCGCGCATGGTGAGTACGAGCGAAAACGCTAGCTTGATTTTGTCGAGCGAAATGTCTTTTATGCCAGCGAGCCGGGACACGTCGTGATTTCCGGCGAAGACCCACAGGATTTCCGGATGCGGGTAGAGGTGGTCTTGCGAAAGGATATTCACGATTCGCGCGGGTGAATTATTTTCCAGCAGTCCCTCGCGCAGCGCGTAGTAAAAGGGATAGTCGAAAACGGTGGTGACGCCAGAGTCGATTCCATCGTTTCGCGCGCGGCCGCCGACAAAAAATGAGGTGATGACCGGATCGCCGTTCATCACTTCGCCGACTGTGGTCATGTGCGGGTAGACCTGCCGAACCGCTTGATGCCAATCCGACCAAAACTCACGGGAGACGTAAGGGAAAGTATCGAGGCGATAGCCATCAATGCCGGTTTGCTCGGCCCACCAAAGCGCGTTGTCGATGAAGTACTTGGCGACATCCGGGTTTTCCTGATTCATGTCCGGCAGAACGTTGGCAAACCAGCCTTCTTCTACGTTGCGCCAATATTTGGGCGGGGCGTGCGGATCGGTGAGGTATTGAAAATCGCCGGAGGCGACGAGGTGATTTTCCTTCGTGCCATGAAACCAATCTGGTTCCGGCGGCGCGGCGACCCAGGGATGTTTTGGGCCGATGTGATTCGGTACGAAATCGAAAATTATTTTGATTCCCTTGGCGTGGGCTGCTGTCACCAGATTGTGCAAATCTTTTTGTGTGCCGAAGTGTTCTTCGACCGCATATTCGTCCACGGCGCCGTAGCCGTGATAGTCCTGCGGGGAGGAATTGTCGTTGTCCACGATGGGAGTGAGCCAGATCGCGGTGATACCGAGATCGTGGAGATAGTCGAGGTGGTCCTGGATTCCGCGGAAGTCTCCACCGTGATAGGCCCGCGGCTTGGACCGATCGTACGTTCCGGGAGATGCGGGCGGCGGATCGTTCGTTGGATCTCCATCGGCGAAGCGATCGGGCATGATCAGGTAGATCAGTGTCGTCCGATGAAAAGCCTTGGAATTTTCCTTGTGACGATTCGCGCGCGAGGAGCGGGAAATTCACTGAGGTCTTTCCGGACGGCGTGACAATTTGAATGGCAGCATCGCCCGGGCGCGCATCGGGCGCGATTTCGAGCCAGAAGAATAGATATTTGCCGCCGTCCGTGACTTTCGAGCGCGTGAGACGGAAGCCTCCGGTAGCACACGTCACCGTCGCGCCTTCGAGGTTTTCGCCGCTGGCGAGGACCATCAAGTCAGGGGCGAATCCCACCCACCAATTGGGCGGGTCCATCTTTGTAATTTTGGGAGTGGCGCTTGCTTGCGAGGTTGCGTGCGACGGCGCATGGTCAGGCGAAGCATCGAGCGACGCACATTGCGGAATGAGCGTAGCTGCGGCAACGCAAACGAAGAGGCGCAATTGAGATACGCGAAGCGAGCGCCGTGATGGTGGATTACGCACAGTCGGATCCTAAACGAACGGGAAAGGTGCAGGGAAGCGGAGTTGCGTCCGCTTCCCTCTCTTGGACTAGAAAGTAAAGCGCAACCCAAGTTCGACCTGACGATACGTAAACGGGATTGTGGAAGTAATGTGACCGAACTGATTAGGACCTTGGCTCAGATCCCCGTCTGGATTCGCGAAGTGCGGCGTGTTGCTGATGTTGTATGCCTGCGCGCGGAATTGAGCATTAAGCCGCTCGGTGACGGCAAGGTTTTTGAACAGAGCAAAGTCCAAGTTTGAGCTGCCCGGACCGCGCAAAATATCGCGTCCGGATGTGCCCGGCGCATCGAAAACGCCGCCGGTAGCGGTTGGGATGGTAAACGGTCCGATCGGAACCCCGGCAGTGAAAGTTTCGTTGACGTAATCCGCAAGGTTTCCCGGATTGATGCTGGGCTTTCCATTGAGATCGGCGCGAGTGCTGCTGGGACTGCCGTCCACCGTCACGCTGAACGGCTGTCCGGCCTACAGCGTATAAATGCCGTTCATCTGCCATCCGCCGATAACGTAATCGAGCGGCCGGGAGAGGTTGTTAGCCCAACGCTTGCCTTTACCGAACGGCAACTCATAAAGGGCGCTCAAGACAAGCCGGTAAAGCTGATCCTGATTGGACAGGCCGCGTTCGATCTTGTAATCGGTGTAAAGCTGGGGCTGGCAGGTGTCGATGGACCCGCACGCGTCATCAATCGTCTTGGACCAGGTAAATGCTCCGAGGAACTGCAGCCCCTGCGAAAACCTGCGCTCGTACTGCGCCTGCAATGCATCGTAGTCAGATTTTCCGCGGTTGTCCTGGACAGTGATGCTGCTGAGATTTGGATATAGGACAGTGCCAGAGGGGGCGTCGAACAACTGTTGGTTGGCGTTGTAGTTTCTGGTGAGGTGAGCGCCGTGCGTGCCGACGTACGCGAGGCTAAGGGATTGATTCGCCCCCACAGCGCGTTGCAGTTGCAAATTCCACTGCGAAACCATGGGCGTGAGGTTCGAAGGCAAGTCCGCTATTACGCTCACTCCAGTGGGAGCGGAAAGGTTCAAGCCGGTGAAGTCTCCATTGGGCAATGGGCCTGTGGCGTTTGTCGCGATCAACTGTGCTTGAGTGCAGGTCGGCTCGCATGGAAGCGATCCTGAAAAAGTAATTCGGTAACCCTGAGCGTAGGTCACGCCGTTCTCGCCAGCGAACGGTGGGTTCTGCGCCAGTTGATTCGCGATACCTCCGCGATCAACGAAGTAGAAGAGTCCGTAGCCGCCACGGATAACCGTTTTACCGTCACTAGTGAGCTGGTAAGCAAATCCAAGGCGCGGTCCAAAGTCGTGATAGTCGTCGGGGATCAGCTGTCGGGACGCGCCATTGCTGCCCGCCACGACAAGAGCACCAGTGACGAGATCGCGAAACCGCCTTGCTGTGATCGTGACTTTAGCAGTTTTGCTCAGTGCCGCAGTCCTGGTGATTGCGGGGCTTTGGGCCACGCGAAAACCGCCCGATACCACGCACGCCAGCGAGATGGCGGCGGCGCCCGGGGCTTTTCAGGTTTTCTGGAAGCCATTTCTTGCGAGCCCGGAGGATCCCTGGTTGATTTTCAGCAACGCGGCGTTCACCGGGCGACCGGAGACAGGATTGCGCTATTACAATCCCGCTCGGGATTCGCGCGATGCGATCTTCGATCATTACACCGGAGTGGGCGAGGTTTTGGCGGTTCACGACCTCGACCAGGTGTTTGGATTGCTCCACCGGCAGATTCGCGTGAAACGCGGAAGCTTGTTTTCGCTGGACGACGCCAAGAATAACGATTTGATTTTTGTCGGCTCCCCTTCTGAAAATCTAACGCTGCTGGAAATTCCGGGCGCGCAGGAATTTGTTTTTCAGCGCGTTGCCGCGGGCCCGCGCAAGGGTGATCTGTCCATCGTGAATGTTTATCCGCAACCGGACGAGCAAAAATCTTTTCTGGCGACGCCTTCGAAGCAGCCACTGACCGATGATTATGCGGTGATCGTGCTGATGCGCGGATTGAATCCGTCGCGATCGGTGATGATTCTGGCAGGAACCACAACGTTTGGCACGCAGGGCGCGGTGGAATTCGTGTGCCGCCAAAACGCAGTGGCGGATTTGCTGCTGCGGCTTTCGCTTGCCCCCACGGGCGAGCCGAAACCGTTTGAGGCGGTGCTGCACGTGAAAGTAGAGCGCGGCGTGCCGGTGGATACGCAGTTGGTCGCGTTGCGCGAAAGAACGCCGTAGGCGCGGTTCCACGATCTACGAGGCCTTCCTGCGAAGCGTGTCAGTCTGGTAATTCCGATTGCAACCTCTGAGAACTCAGCGCCGTTAGCGATAACTTGACGCTCTCGCAACGTTCGGCAACATTTTTGCAGCAAATTAACGCGCAATCGCATCTACTATGCAGTGAGAATTAACCCGCCGCGAAAGTTGCGGGGTACAAATCCTCGGCCGTGACGCCGCGAAAAACCTGAACTAAGATGTTGGATTAGGACCCAAGAAAAAATCGAGTGCTGCAAATTGAATTGCAAGCCGGAGGTTTAATACTTTCATGAACGACGCCGCACTGAAATCCTATCTATTTGTCAGCGATTTCGATCAGACGCTGACGTTCAACGATTCGGGATACGTTTTGAGCGAGATCGTGGGAATTCCCACCGCGGAATTCGAGCGCAAGGCCGCGGGAATGGCCAAGATCAACCTGGTGCAACAGGGCGCGGAGCTGGCGTACCTTTTGCTGCACGATCCGGAATTTCGTTCGCGCGTGCGCAAGGAGCATTTGATTCAGGTGGGGAAGCAGATTCGGCTGAAGGCAAATATCGGCTTGCTGAATGAAATCCTGGATCATGGGATCGAAGGATATCACTTTGATTTTTACGTGCTGTCTGCCGCGCCGGTGGAAGTGATTCAGTCGGCGCTCGAGGGAATTCTGCCGAAAGACCATATTCACGGGACGGAATTCAAGTACAAGAGCACGGGCGAGATTGACACGATCGTGCGGGCCACGGCCGGTTACGGCAAGGTGGCGTTTCTGGATGAGCTGCAGGCGGCGATGAAGATTGGTCCGGATCACGTGATTTATGCCGGAGACGGCAGTTCGGATATTCACGTGATGCTGCACGTAAATGCGCGCGACGGATTCACGATTGCGGTTTCGGAAACGAAGCACGTTTCGCAGATCGCGCAGCGGACGATCCTGAGCCCCAGCGCGCTAGGGGTGCTGGTGCCGATCCTGGAAAAAATCGTCGGTAAAAACCGCTCGCAGATTCGCTCTTTCCTGGAATCCTACGGATTTTTGATTCAGGAGTGGGACAAGGTTCGCACCGATTGGTTGACTCTGCGTCCCGCGGGGCCCGAGCACGCGGAAGCGCAACTGGCGCTGGACGGGACAACGAAATGATCAATTGGATTGGCTGGGTGGCTGCCGGCGTTTTCGCAGTCTCTTATTTCTGCAAGCAGCCGAAAATGCTTCGCATGGTGCAGGCGATCGCGGCGCTGATGTGGGTGACGTACGGATTCCTCATCGGCGCGATGCCGGTGGTAGTGGCGAACGTGATCGTGGCGCTGGCCGCGGTGTATTCATCGTTCGCGCCTGTGCGGAGCGCGCCCGCAGCCTAGCATCATCGGCCGCCCACGACCGCACAGACCGCGTGCACCTTGTGTGGCGCTTGGCTACAAACGTAGAGGTCTATTCTCCGAGATCGCTGGTCGATCTCTCCATGCTTCACTGTATGGCTTTTCCTTCCCGCGACGAGCAAACTGGGAGGCATTGTGGCTAGGCAAGAATCCGCGTGCAGAACGCTTCCGACGCCTAGTACCATTCTGGATGGTCCTAAATACAGGTAAGTCCTCGAAAAATTTGAGGGGCTGGCGCGCCGGTTTTTCAGTGCGGGGCAATACCGTTGCGAAAAAGAACGGGCGCACAAGTCAACCGCAACGCGCGGATCGGCTTCTAACAGAAATAGCGTAATGGCTCGCCCCGACACATCTCGTGATGTTGCCCACCTGCTGGGAGTGGTCGTTGCGGTGGTGGTAGTCGCAACCCTCTACTTCGCGAAAATCGTTTTGATTCCGTTTGCGCTGGCGGTGTTGTTGACATTTGTGCTGACGCCTCTGGTGAGAATGCTCGAGCGCCTCTGGCTGGGACGGGTGGTTTCCACGTTACTCGTGGTGTTGTTGGCGGTGGTGGCTGTGAGCGCGCTGGGATGGACCGTTGGCCAGCAATTCAGCCAGGTGATGAACGAGCTGCCGCGTTACCGGACGAACATCAAGAACAAGATTGACTCGCTGCATTGGACGCGGAATCAGACGATTAACAATGCTTCCAATACGATGAACGAAATCAGCAAAGAATTGGCAGCGCCTCCCGCGCATGGCGCCGCGGGCGAGTACCGGCAGTCCTACGAAGCTTCGCGGCAGCGTCCGCTTCCCGTGGAGATCGTGAAGCCGCCCAGCCTGCCTCTGGAATCGGTGCAAAGCGTCCTGGGTTTGGTGGCGAGTTTTGGCATCGTGGTGGTGTTTACGTTTTTCATGCTGATGCGGCGGGAGAATCTGCGCAATCGGTTCATTTCTCTCGCGGGCCAGGGACGGCTGCACGCCATGACGCAAGCGATGGATGAAGCGGCGGCGCGTGTGAGCCGCTACTTGCGACTGCAATTGGTGGTGAATACCTGCTACGGAATTTTTATCGGGACGTGCCTGCATTTCATTGGATTGCCGGGAGCATTGCTGTGGGGAGTGCTGGTTGGGATTCTGCGGTTCCTGCCTTACATCGGACCGCCATTGGGCGGGATTTTGCCGCTGTTGCTTTCGCTGGCGGTGTTTGATGGATGGCAGCGTCCGCTGATGACGCTCGGCCTATTTGTCATCACCGAAATAATTGTGTCAAATTTGATTGAGCCTGCGCTGTATGGGGCCTACACGGGAATTTCGTCCCTTGCGATTCTAGTGGCCGCGATTTTTTGGACGGCGATCTGGGGGCCCGTCGGCCTGCTGCTTTCAACGCCTCTGACGCTGTGCGTGGTGGTGATCGGGCGCTACGTGCCGCGCCTGAGTTTTCTGCCCGTGCTGCTGGGTGATGACCCGGTTCTGGCGCCCGACTCGCGGTTTTACCAGCGGCTTCTGGCTTTGGATCGAGACGAAGCGCGCGTGATTTTGGTGGAATACCTGAAAAACAAGTCGCTCGAGGAGCTTTATGATTCGGTACTGATTCCTGCACTGAATCTGGCGGAGAGGGACCGGCACAGAAACCGGATTGATAGCGACACGGAAAAGTACATTGCGCAAAATACCAAGCAGCTGATCGGGGAATTGTACGAGATTGACACACACCGGCAACGCGAAACCAGCAGCGCGGAGATAACTGCAGCGTCGGCGGATGTGGCGACCTCCGGAACTCTGGAACTTAGGATTCCGGCCGAGAATCGCGCCGTGAAGGTGGTTTGCGTGCCGGCGCGCGACGAGGCGGATGAGATTGCGGGAACGATGCTGGCGCAGCTCTTGGAGAAAACCGGCCTGCGAGCGTCGTGCGTGCCGTTGCAGCGAAGCGCGGAAATGATTGCGCGCGCGATGCTGGCGCGACCGGACGTGGTATGCATTTCCGCGCTGCCGCCGTTCGCATTCGTGCACGCCAGAGCGCTTTACAGCAAGCTTCGCGCGCAATCGCCGGGGACGAAGATAATCGTCGGTTTATGGAATTATCCCGGAGACATCGAACGGATTGCGGCGCGACTTCAGCTCGCGGAAGGCAGCCGGATGGCGATCACGCTTTCAGAAGTCGTAAACGAACTGGCGGGTCCGGCAGAATCCGCACCGTCTGTCCTGAGCGAATCCAGCGTTTGAGTGCAGATCGCAGTCGTTACAGCGAAATCCATCCCGCCGAAATTAGCCACAGCGAAGTAGTGGCCACTACGATCCAGAGGAAAACGCCCTGAAGCATTGGGCGCACGCCTACTTGCTTGACGGTAGCGCGGGAAATTCCGGTGCCAATCAAATAGAGAGTTGCCGTCAGACCCAGTTTTCCGATCGTACTCAGCGCGTGCCATAGCCCTGAGAATCGAACGGCATAGGTGTTCACCACTGCCGCCAGACAAAAAAGAGCGATGAACCAGGGCCATTGAATGCGGGTATTTGAGCGCTTTACCAACGCGGCGGCGATGGATATCGGCACGATCCACAAAGCGCGAGTAAGCTTCACCGTGGTGCCTACAACCAGCGCGACCGCGCCGTAACGAGCCGCGGCGCCGACCACGGAGCTGGTGTCGTGAATCGCGAGAGCGGCCCAAAGGCCAAACTGTTGTTGCGAGAGGTGCAGCAGCACGCCTAACGGTGGAAAGATCAAAAGCGCGATCGAATTGAGGATGAAGATAGTGCCGAGGGACACCGCGGTCTCCTCTTGGTCGGCATGTATGATCGGCGCGACGGCTGCGATCGCGCTGCCTCCGCAGATGGCGGTGCCCACCGTTATAAGGGCGGAGGCGGTTTTGTTCACGCCGAGGAGGCGCCCGGCGAGGAGGCCGATCGTCATCGCAAATGCAATGCTCAGAGCGGTGTATACGAAGCCGCTGCGTCCGGCGCGCAGGACCTGGTGCAAGTTCATGCCAAAGCCGAGACCGACTACGGACGCTTGGAGAAGATATCTGGTGGCGGTGCGGCTCTCCGACTGGAACGGGTGGACGAAGGAGAATCCGTAGAGCAGGCCCAAGGCTAGTGCGAAGGGGGGAGACACTAAACCCGACGCGCAGAGTACGAAGCCAAGTACAAAAGCGACCTTCAGAAGCACGGATTGTCCTTCGCTGGATTCGCGCGGCGCGGCGCGTTGCGGCAGGCCATGACCAATGATGACATGGGTGACGCGGGTCGGCCAAGCGATTGGCGCGTGAAAGTCTGGAAAGCAGCGCGCGGGCAAGCAGTTTTGGTAAACCACGTGCGAGGGTGTGAACCAAACACAGTGAGGCAAATGAGAGGCTTCTAAGAAAGTGATGTTGCAAGGTTCGGCTTTCTGAGTACAACGCCAGAATTTGCAGTGGACACAAGTACCCCTTCTCGGTCAAATTATGGGGGTACCATTGGCTCTTTTTTCGCCTTTTTGGGGGATACAAGCTATGCGACAGATCGCTATCTTACTTGCGCTGGTCTTTTTAGCGGCTCTAACGGCCGGGGCACAGACGAGTATCTCCAATTCACAATTGCTTCCGAACTCCTACTTCGCGTTGTCATTGCCATTGGATGCGCCAGTGAATGGGCCGACGCTGGTGGCTTCACCGTTTGCCGACTCGGCGTCGGCGAATACGGCTGCGGCGCTGCCCTCTTCGACGCCGTTGTTGGCGACGCCGGCGACTCCCGCTCCGCCGCAGGACGTGGCGAGCGTGTTTGAAACCTACGACTGGCAGGCGTACCTCGGCTACACGTTTTATAGATTTTACGAGTTGCCGCATATCACGCAGAACATGAATGGGTTTGACTACGGCATGGTTTATTACATCAACAACTGGTTTGGCGCGGAAGGCCAGTTTTCGGCCACGCACGGCAATCAGTCCGGGTTCAGCTCCTGGTTTGTGGCGGGGTATGGCGGACCGCGATTTCGTTGGTCCGCGCGCCGGAACATTGAGGTGTGGGCGCACGCCTTAATAGGTTATTCGCACTTTACACCGCAGACCGCTGAAGGTCCGCAGCACGCGCTGGCTTACGAGTTCGGCGGAGGAGCCGACCTGCCTTTTCGGCCGCGATGGGCAATTCACGTGGGCGCGGACGCGGTGGGCACGCGATACTTCAGCACCTATCAATTCAGCCCCAAAGCTACGGTAGGGTTGGTTTTCAAGTTTTAACCCCGAAGTTCTCACTACGTAGACGCTCGCACGTCGCCCCGACTTCCTGATGGGCCGCGCCGCCGCATTCACTTTGAGTAGGTCGTCATAGCGGGTCTACGTTTCTTGCGCCGTGCTTGACGGCGTGTTAAACCGTTGGCAGGAGGAATTGGCGATGAGTTCTCCGTCGCAATCGATCAAGACCGGCGACGAGCAAAGCCCTTCCGAGCACACCTCAGTCCTGACACCGGAATTTGACGTGGTGGATGAAGCCTCTGCGGAGTCCTTTCCAGCCAGTGATCCGCCTGCGTGGCTATTCAGGGATCGGGAAGATCCACTGAAGCACAGTCTGCGGCAATAAACTCTGCCACCTTTCACGTTCGCGGGTCATCCAATTCGCGTGTTCGAGACGCGATTGGTGTATCAAGAATTATTCGCTGGTTGCAGAGAGGAACGATGAAAGCGAGCGAGAGCGAAACGAAGATTGTCCTGCAGGTGGGCAGCGAATTGCGAATCAGGAACAACGGCGACATTGTAATCGATAATCCGGAGCTGGAGCTTATCGGAGAAGATCGCGCCGCTGACGCCGTGCTGATCGATCGCTTTGATCCGCAGGCTGGGGTTCACTCGCTGCGATTGGTGGATCCGGTAGCCGACCACCGCCACATCAAAAATCACAAGCGGAATGATTAACCTAATTTTAGCGGGCGGCTCGCTGTTCGGGCTTATTGGTGCATCGTGCAGGAGAGAAATCCTTGAGTAGCTTATTCGACGAATTGCAGATTCGTGATGCGCTGTTGCGAAACCGAATCGTGGTTTCTCCCATGTGCCAATATTCGAGTACGGATGGTTTTGCGAACGATTGGCATCTGGTGCACCTCGGCAGCCGCGCGGTAGGCGGGGCGTCGCTCGCGTTTACAGAGGCCTGCGCCGTGACTGCCGAGGGGCGCATCAGTCCTCGGGATCTGGGGATTTGGAAAGATGAACATATTTCCGAGCTTGCGCGAATTACGCGATTCCTGCGCGCGCAGGGCACTGTGCCGGGGATTCAGTTGGCGCACGCCGGCCGAAAAGGCAGCACGCCAGCGCCGTGGCAGGCCGGCGGATTTATTCCTGAATCGAACGGCGGGTGGAAACCGGTCGGGCCGAGCGCTGTGGCGTTCTCCGAAACGTATGCGATGCCGCGCGCGCTGGACGGTGAAGGCATTCGGGGCGTGATTCAAGCGTTTGCGGATGCCGCAGGCCGTGCTTTGCGAGCGGGATTTGAGGTGATCGAGATTCATTCCGCTCACGGCTATTTGCTGCATGAATTTCTTTCGCCGTTGGCGAACAAGCGCACGGATGCTTACGGCGGCACGTTTGAAAATCGGACGCGATTGCTGCGCGAGGTAGTGACGGCGGTGCGGCGAGTGTGGCCGGAGGGTTCGCCGCTTTTCGTGCGCATCTCCGCGACCGATTGGGTGGAAGGCGCTTGGGACATTGAGCAATCCGTGGCCCTGGCTGAACAGCTGATACCGCTGGGCGTGGATCTGATTGATTGCTCGTCCGGAGGGATCGTGCCGGGTGTGCAGATTCCTGCGCGTCCGGGTTATCAGGTTCCTTTCGCCGATCAAATCCGGCAGCGGACGGGAATTATGACGGGCGCGGTAGGTATGATTACATCGGCGACCCAGGCGGATAACATTCTGGGCGAAGACAAGGCGGATATCGTGATCCTCGCTCGTGAATTCTTGCGCCAGCCGTACTGGCCGCTCATGGTGGGTCAGCAGGTGGGATTTCCCGTGAGTTGGCCGATCCAATATCTCCGCGCTGCGCCGGATGGAACGCCCGCGCGCGAAGGCATCAAGCTACCTGAGAGTGAAGGCGCCCTGGCGGAGCACGACGCGAACCTCGAATGAAAACCCGGCTTTAGCGGTGCGATCGTTAGGCCCCTAGGAAATCATTTTGAGCTGCCGCAGTCTGTGTAGGCCGGAAACAGCGACCGCAAACCTACTAGTCCGCACGCGCCAAACCAACTACCATTGCGTGCGTGACGACCGAGCACCTGAACCGCCGCATCGCCGCCGCGACGGGAATCGTAATGACGAGCGTGCTGCTCAGCCGCATCCTGGGATTTTTTCGCGACTGGACGGTGGCGCATCAGATCGGCGCGAACGCTTCCACTAGCGCGTACTACACGGCATTTACCCTTCCCGATTTCCTGAATTACCTGATCGCCGGAGGTTCGCTGAGCGTCACGTTTATTCCGGTATTCGCCAAATATGTGACCGAGCAGCGCGAGGACGAAGGTTGGCGCGTGTTTTCGACGGTGGTGACGGTGATGGGTTTCGTGCTGGTGGCGCTGGTTATCCTTGGCGAAATCTTTGCGGCGCACCTGGTGAAATACATAGCGCCGGGGTTTAAGCCCGCGGAGCTGCAACAGACGATATTTCTTACGCGCCTGATGCTCCCCGCGCAAATTTGCTTTTACGAGGGCAGCATCCTAAGTGCGGTGCAATACGCGAAGGGAAAGTTCGTGATCCCTTCGCTGGCGCCGCTCGTGTACAACATTGGAATTATTATCGGCGGTGTATTGCTCTCTTCGCGCATCGGGATCACGGGATTTGCGGTGGGCGTGCTGGGGGGAGCGATCGTAGGAAATTTCCTGTTGCAAATTTATGGGGCACACCGCGTGGGAGCGATCTACTTCCCGAGTTTCAACGTGCGGCATCCGGGCTTCTGGATGTTTTTGAAGCTGTCGATACCCATCATGCTTGCGCTGTCGCTCTCGTTTGTGGACGACTGGATTATTCGCTGGTTCGGCTCGTATCTGCAGCCGGCATCTATTACTTGGCTGAGTTACGGCAAGACGTTGATGCGTGTGCCGCTGGGATTGGTGGGGCAGGCGATCGGAGTCGCATCTTTTCCGATCCTGGCGCAACTCTATTCGGAAAAGAAGATGGACGATCTGAATCGGATCCTCAATTCTACTTTTAAAGCTTTGATTTTTCTGCTGCTGCCGATTTCCGCGCTGATCATCGCGCAAAGCGAGCCTTTGGTGTATCTGGCTTTTTCGCGCACGCGACTGCATGGCCCCGACCTTACGGCGACCGCCGCGGCCTTGGCGTTTTTCTCGCTGGGGCTATTCGCGTGGGGCGCGCAGAATATTTTGGCGCGCGGCTTTTACGCCACGCGCGATACGATCACGCCCGCGGTGGTGGGGACTTTGACGACTCTGCTGAGTCTGCCGGTTTATTGGGTCCTGGTGCGGCGACTTGACTTCCGCGGCTTGGCGCTGGCCAGCACGATTGGCATCATCGCGTACACGATTATTTTGTTTGCTTTGCTGGGGCGGCGGACGCGGAATCCTGAAGAGGCAAGTCTTGTCGTGTTCTTTTTGAAAGTGGCCGCGGCGTCCTGCATCGCGGGTTACGCTTGCTACCGGTTGGTGGGGCGGCTCGAAAACTTTATCGCCTGGCAGCACATTGGTGGGGCATTGATTCTACTGCTGCTGGTTTCGGCGTCAGGCGTATTGCTGCTTGGCGTGCTGCTGAAGATTTTTCGAGTTCCCGAACTTGACTCATATCTGCGGCGTGCGTATTCCTTCGCTGGCCGTTCTTAATTGATTGGTCCGCTTCTTGCAATCCGCGAAAGGTGCGGTTCACGAATGACTCGAAGAACAAAGATCATGGTGTTGACGCCGGTGCTGGTTCTTGCCGCTGGCATTCTTGTGGCGTGGGCGTCCGCGGGTCCTGCGCAAAATGATTCATTGCTCTCCGCGCGGATACGCGAAATCATCAGCCGTCCCGAATATCGGCACGCCAGTTTCGGCGTCGAGGTTTATTCGCTGGACGACGACAAAGTTCTCTACGCTTTGAACGAACAGCAGCTCTTCACCCCTGCGTCCACCACGAAGCTTTTGACCGAAGGCGCCGCTCTCGAGTTGCTTGGCGCGGACTATCGTTTTCACACCCGCGTCTATCGGACCGGCGTGATTGCGCCCGACGGAACCTTGAACGGTGATCTGATTCTGGTTGCTTCCGGCGATCCGAATCTTTCGGGACGGATTCAGCCGGACGGGACGCTTTCATTTCAGAATGAGGATCATTCCTACGACGCGAGCCCGGACACCAAGGCCGTCGCAGGTGATCCGTTGTTCGCGATTCGCGAACTCGCTACGCAGGTGGCTGCGAAAGGCGTCAAGCGCATCGCCGGGCGAGTCCTGGTGGACGCAACACTTTTTCCGGAAGGCGGCCACGAAGACGGCACGCAAGCGGTGATTTCACCGATCTGCGTGAACGACAACATTATTGATTTGACCGCTTCGCCGGGCGCCGCCGAAGGAGCACCTGTCGGCATAAACGTGTCACCGGCGACAGGATACGTGAACTTCGTGAATCGGGCGGCGACTGGGGCGGCGGGTTCCAAACCCGATATTCAGCTGTTGAGCGAAACCGCGAATCCGGACGGCTCTTACACGGTCACCGTGAGCGGAACATTTCCGTTGGGCAAAGCCCCCATCCTTTACGCGTATGACGTTGCAGTGCCGAGCCGATTCGCGCAAGTCGCGTTCGCGGAAGCCTTGCGAGAGAAGGGCATCGCAGTTACGGTGCCGCCGCCCAGCGCGAAGGTGGACTTCGGTGCGGTGGCTGCTGCTTACACGGCGGGGAACGTTGTGGCCGAACACGTTTCACCGCCGCTTTCAGAAGAGATCAAGGTGACGCTGAAGGTGAGCCAGAACCTGCATGCCACGATGACGCCGTTCATTCTCGGCGAGGCGCTGGCGCACAAGACGAAGGATGTTGATCAAGCTGGATTCGATCTGGAACGGGCTTTTCTAATGAAAGCCGGGCTGGATTTGAGCGGCGCATCGCAAGGCGACGGCGCGGGCGGGGCGCAGTCTGCGTATTTCACGCCGGATTTTATAGTGCATTATCTGGCGTTCATGTCGCGGCAGAAGGATTTCTCAGTTTTTGAAAATGCGCTTCCAGTGCTGGGGCGTGACGGCACACTGTGGAATATTCAGGTGAATTCTCCGGCGGCGGGGCACGTTTTCGCGAAGACCGGGACATTCGACGCGTACGACAACTTAAATCGGCGATTGATGCTGACGGGTAAGGGTCTTGCTGGTTATACGACCACGCCCGCGGGACGGCGTCTGGCGTTTGCGGTTTACGTGAATCGAGTGTCGCTTCCGGGGGACGACCCCGACGCGCCGCAAAAAATTGCAGGACAGGCGCTGGGCGAGATCGCAGCGACGATCTATCTGACCCCCACGGAGGAGAAAGCGCCGTTCGACGTGATCATCAAGAATGGGCACATTCTCGATGGCGCCGGCGGGCCGTGGTATGCGGCCGACATCGGGATTCGCGGTGATCGCATTGCGGCGATCGGTAATCTGCAAAACGCCAAGGGCGCGAAGGTGATTGACGCGACGGGCCGCATCGTTGCGCCGGGATTTATTGACATGCTGGGGCAATCGGAAACGGCGCTGCTGATTGACAATCGTTCGCTCAGCAAACTTTCGCAGGGAATCACGACGGAAATTACCGGCGAAGGCGGCTCGATCTCGCCGCAAAACGAAAAGACGCTGGCGCCGCTCAAACCATATCTCGAGCACTATCATTTGACGATCGATTGGACGACGCTCGATGGATATTTCACGCATCTTGAAAAAAGCGGTACGCCGATCAATCTGGGAACCTATGTAGGCGCGGCACAGGTGCGCGAAGCCGTGATCGGGGATGACGACCGGGCGCCGACGCCCGCGGAACTGGAGCAAATGAAATCGCTGGTGGCGCAAGAGATGAAAAATGGCGCGCTGGGAATTTCCACCGCGCTGATTTATCCGCCAGGACATTTCGCGAAGACCGATGAACTAATTGAGCTTTCAAAAGTTGCCGCGCAGTATGGTGGAATCTATGCCACCCACATGCGCAGCGAAGGCGCGAGCGAAATGGAAGCGCTCGATGAGGCAATTCGCATTGGGCGCGAGGCCGGGATACCCGTCGAGATTTTTCATTTGAAGGTGAGCGGTAAATCGCGCTGGGGTTCGATGCCGCGCGTGGTAGCAAAAATCCAGGAAGCACGAGACGCAGGACTGGACATTCGCGCCGATCAGTATCCATACGTGGCGGGAGCGACGGCGCTGGCGTCGTCACTGCCGCCGTGGGTCGCCGATGGCGGCACGGACAAGTTGCTCGAACGACTGCGTGATTCCGGGACGCGGGCGCGCATCCAGCGTGAAATGGCGACCGACCACCAGGATTGGGAGAACTTGTTTCTCGACAGCGGCGGCGGTTCCGGCGTGTTGATTTCCGGGGTGTTCAATCCAAATTTGAAGAAGTATGACGGTAAGACCGTGGCGCAAATGGCAAAAGCCGAAGGAAAGCCGGAGTACGACGCGCTTTTCGATTTTATTCTGGCGGACGGCGCGCAGACGGGCGCGCTTTATTTCATGGCCAGCGAGCAGGATATGCTCTATGCGCTGAAGCAGCCGTGGACTTCGATTGGGCTGGACGCGAATGAACTATCGCTCGATGGTCCACTCTTTGAACCGCACACGCACCCACGCGCATTTGGCTCCATGCCGCGGTTTCTGGGGCGCTACGTTCGCGATCAAAAATTGATGCCGCTCGAGCAAGCCACTCGCAAAATCACTTCAATGCCGGCGCAACGCGAGCACCTCACTGGTCGCGGCTTGATCAAGTCCGGCTATTTTGCCGACATTACGGTGTTCGACCCAACGACGATTATGGATGAAGCGACCTATACGGAGCCGACCAAGCTCTCGCGAGGCGTGGATTACGTGCTCGTGAACGGCCAGGTGGAATACGATCACGGCGCGCTGACCAGCGCGAAGGCCGGCCGCGCGCTGAGAGGACCAGGGTATCAACCTGCTTCGCAGTAGCGGCGAGGGGCTCGGGAACAACAGACGCCAAAGCCATCAGCGATGTGCCATGCTCACTCTGATTGTTCCAGAGCGGGATGCAGCGTCAACTCGCTATCCTTCATTACTTCAAGGTCGCGCACCCAATTTCTCTTCCCGCTCGCTCTCAGTTCTACGCGATGTGGGCCGCTCGTCAGCTGGATCTTCGATGGGGTTTGCCCAACGAATTTGCCGTCCACGTAGATATCCGCTCCGGTGGGATCGGAGGCAATTGATACGGTGCCTGCGCCGGGCGCTTTGTCACCTTCTCCCGGGAGCGACGCCGCCACATTTCGCGGATGGATGGGGCCCACTCTGTCATCACCGGGCCAAGTTTCGTGCGTGGTCAATGCGGCCGGCTCAAGCTTCAGCGCAAAGTGGTCGGACCTAAGCAGGAAATAATTTCCGTGATGTTTCCCCGTCACGGCGACCCACTCAAATGGTCCCTCGGTCAGCGGAATTTGCTGCGTCGAATAGCCATCCTTGGAAATTCGCAAGGTCATGGAATGGTCGAGGCGCGCGCTGAAGACCAGATGCGTTTTGTGAAAATAGCCCCCCGGATAATCCACGTGAAAAGGCGTGGTCCCCACGGGTACGCCATTAATTTCCACGCTGGCGCCCGGCGGCGAGCTTGTAACGCTTAGCGATTCCGCGCGACTCGGGGGAGCAAGGGACACTACCGCAGCGAGGGCCAGCAGGCCCACTCGAATCCACGTTTGCATCGAAGGCCTCGGCAGCCAGAAGGGACCTGCACGATGTCACTCACTAAGCTCGCTGTCAATCCGCACAACTACGCACGCGGCACGCATGAATCGAGAATGGGGAGATCATGCGATGGAGGGAAAAATGTTCAACTGCTATGCAATCAATGGCTTACGCGACACGAAAAGCGAACCCATCGCGGCAGCCGGCGCATCTTTTATTGAGTGAGCGCGATGCGCACTTAAAACGCGCCGCGAGCCTCACGGGCGGGGAGATCGAGCACTTTACGCTGGATTTTTTGGATACCCGCAAACTTGAACTGGAGGAGAAATGAGCATTAGTAAGAAAGGCTATTTGGCGGCAATCGCAATACTCGGACTCTCACTGCCGCTCTGGGCGCGGACCAATTCGGTACCACTTGAGGTTGATCATACTCTTACGATCGGCAACCAGCAGCTGACCCCGGGGCAGTACAACCTGAAAGCAACCGACGGCGACAACCAACTCAGAATCGTCCGGAACGACAATGGCAAAACTGTCGCCACGGTCCCGGTCCAATGGATTGATCTCTCACAGAAGGCTCGCCAATCAGAAGTTCTGATGCGGGAAGATCGCATCGTTCAAATAGATTTCGACGGTAAGACCAAGGCCATCGAAATTCGCTGATTTGCGCCAGTCCTTGCTGAATTGGCAGGAGGCGGATCTTAAATCCGCCTCTTACGGTTACTGCGGCCATGCGCTAACGCAAATACAGTCCCAACCAATCCAGGAAGGCGCGATACCACAGCTGGCTGTTCTGCGGCTTCAAAACCCAGTGCCCTTCATCGGGAAAGATCATGAGCTTTGACGGCACGCCCTGCACTTGCAACGCGGTGAAGAATTCCAAATCCTGATTGTAGGGAACGCGGAAATCGAGCTCGCCGCCGATCACCAACGTTGGCGTCTTGTATTTTCCCAGTTCCGCCGCGTATTCGTTCGGCGACCATTTTTTGTACAGATCCGGGTGCTCCCACGGCGGGCCGCCGAATTCCCAGTCCATGAACCACAGCTCTTCGGTGGCGCCATACATACTCACTTCGTCGTATGGGCCCGCATGGCTGATCAGGCACTTGAAGCGGCCGGTGTGGGTCGCAATCCAATCAATCATGTAGCCGCCATAGGAGCCGCCGGCGGCGCAGACGTTTGATCGATCAATGAACGGGTATTTTGCGACGGCCGCGTCCAGGCCGTCCATCAGGTCGTCGTAGGCTCTACCGCCCCAATCCCGGCTAATTTCCGCGGTGAACTTCTGGCCGTATCCCGTCGAGCCTCTCGGATTGATCATCACTACCACGTATCCCGGTGCAGCCATTACTTGCTGGTTCCAGCGATAGCCCCACGCGTCGTCCCACGCGCCTTGCGGCCCGCCGTGAATCAGCAGCAGCGCCGGATATTTTTTTGCGGGGTCGAAATGCGGCGGGCGAAGCAGCAAGCCCTCCACTT
Organism: uncultured Acidobacteriota bacterium; assembly: GCA_963740695.1. Taxonomy (GTDB): domain Bacteria; phylum Acidobacteriota; class Terriglobia; order Acidiferrales; family UBA7541; genus Palsa-295. The sequence continues at coordinate 1,607,268 of CAVUFU010000004.1, read as the reverse complement.
GCGTTTTTTCCGCGCCTTCGAACCAGAAAGGCTCGGCCGCCGGGAGATCGAGTTGCGAGAGGAGCGCGTCGTTCTGATGCGTAATCTGCTGCAATGCGGTGCCGTCGGCCTTGGCCGTGAAAATTTCCGCTGGCATCGTCAGGCTCGTGCGAGATAACGTCATTGATTTTCCGTCACGGCTCAGGTCGAAATCGGAATTGAAGCCGTCGGCGACGATTTCTTTCGGAGAACTTCCCGACGTCGCGGCGATCGAATAAATCGGCATCTCCGCTTTCATTTCAGTTTGGAAATAAATGCTGCGGCTGTCCGGAGTCCACTGGTAGGCCTCGACGCTCTGATCGAAATTTTCGGTCAAATTGATGTGTTTGCCGGTGCTGCGGTCGTAGAGCATCAACCGCCAGCGGTCGGATTCATAACCGGGCTGCATCTGCGCGCGGTAGGCGATCCACTTCCCATCGGGCGAATAGGCCGGGCCCCAATCGTTGCCGGGATTGGTGGTGATTCGTTGCGGCTGGCTCGCGCCGGAAACCGGGACGATGAAAAGATCTCCGTTTGTACTGCGCGCTTGGTCTTTATCGGTATTGGCCGTGAAGCACAATTCGCTGCCCTCCGGCGAAAACGCGATGGCTTCGGGAGCCTCCAGATTGAACGGAGGCACGTCGTAAGTTGCGCCAGGTGTGAGATCACGCGGCGTACCGCCATTCGCGGGCGTCACAAACAGATGGCTGCGCTTGCCGTCCCACCAACCGGTCCAATGGCGATAAAGCAATTTTTCGTATATGCGCGCGTGGGCTTTGCTCTGGGTTTTTTCGGCGTCGCGTTGTGCGTTGCATGCGTCGTCCTTGCAGTCCGGATACACCGACGAAATGAAGGCGATGGTTTTGCCATCCGGCGACCACAATTCGTTGTCCGCGCCGGTGGAAAGAAATGTGACGCGCGTGGCTTCGCCGCCTTCCAGCGGTACGTAGTAAACCTGCGGCGTGCCGTCGCGCCCGGAGATGAAAGCCAGCTTGTTGCCGTCTGGCGACCAGCGCGGCCGCATATCGCTGCCTCCGCGGGTCAATTGGCGAGCGTCGCCTCCTGCGGCCGGCACTAGCCAAATGTCGCGTATCGAATGGTTCGTTTCCAGATCGGGAGTTGACACGCTATAGGCGATCCATTTGCCGTCCGGGGAAATTTGCGGCGCGCTCAGGCGGTGCATGGAGATCAAGTCGTGGAACGTGATCGGACGTTTTTCCGGCGTCTGTGCGCGCAGCGCGAGTCCAGCTAGAAGCAGCGTCAGCGTTATTCCGGAAACGCGCAACTTACAACTCATAATTCCTCCGTTCCTTGAACATATCATCCGCCTGTCGAGTTTTTGCGGTGGTGTCCGCCGCAGCGGACGTCATCAGTTTCGCGGCGCGGGTCGATGGCGGACTAAAGTCCGCCGCTACAAAACCGTTTCCCCGTGGCCAACCTTGCTTAGCCGGTTTTTTCGTGCGGGCACTCCGCCGCCAGTGCGATTCCGACGGCCCAGGTGTAGCCGTCGGGATCGGCGATGATTACGTCGCGCCAGCCATGGGGCATATCTTGCGACGTTTGCAGGATGGTGGCGCCGAATTTCGTTGCGCGCGATTCGATCAGATCCGGGTCGGTTTGAAATAGCCGCAATTCGGCGCCGAGGCCGCGCCGCTCGCCGCGCGTCAGATCTGGAAACCAGGCGTGATGATCGTAGGCATGGTCGGCGTGCAGCATGAATTCGAGTTGCTGCACCTTCACCGCCGCAAAATCCATGTCGGAGTATATGACCAGGGCTCCGAGGACATCGCGATAGAACGCAAGGGACCGCTGCAAATCGCGCACCAGCAGGTTCACGGTGAAATGGGGAAGCGACCGTCCGTAGTCATCGGCGGTCTTCCATGATTCCCCCGTGCGTTTCATCGTCATGGGCGTCACCCCGCTTGAAATTTCGATTTCGGCGCGCCCGTTCGCCCGGAGGGCCGAGGTGATTTAGAACCTGGAGCGTACTCGGCAAACGAAAAATATTTGGGCCGCGCCGGCAATAATCAGCAACGCGCAGAAGGGCTTTGGGAATGTAACGATCCGCCGCGTCTCGATGATCGCTTTCCCGCTGGCAACCTGAATCTCTTCTGTTTTAGCCGGCATGCTCAACTGCGGATGAATGAGCGCGGCGATGCCCGCTGCAATCAGCAGAATTCCCACGATCGCGATCGGGTGAAATCTCATGTAGACAATTCAGCGCTGGCCCAACCGCCGAATTTATTGCTCCTGCTGCGACTGTTGCGACTGTTGCTGTGCCAACGCGTGAGTAATCTCGCTCAGATAATCCGGACGGGTGGAATCGCGGACGATATGCGGAAAACGCAGACCGCCGTGATAATCCACCGAGACTGACTTGAATTGCGCGCCGTTGGCCACCAGCAGCTGAATAGACGACGTGGAGGATTTCGCCGCGTCGATGGCCGCGCGCATGCCATCGGGAGTGTACTGTGCACCGTTCACCGCGACAATTTTCATTCCCGGTCCGATGCCGGCGATGTAGGAAGGACCGCCGTGAATCACGTCGCCGACCATGCCATCATCGGAGACAGTCATCCCAAGCGTGAACGTGAAATCGGCCCGCCGCGCGAGCCCTTCGTACACTGCCAGAACATCGTTGGGCTGCTCGGTATAAATCAATTTCCACCCGCTATTGTTGACCGCTTCCTCGGGTGTTTTTGTGGAGACTCCATCCAGACGTGAACGCAAAAATCCCGCCCAATCGTAGGGAGCGAGGCCGTTCAGCGTCGCGACGACATCTTCAAAGGTGTAGGTCTTGAGTGCCGGCTCACCGCCGGGGCCGCCGTGAAAGATTCGGCAGAAATCGTTCATGGATTTCTTGTCGCTGGTGAGCGAGCGAAGAGTAGTGTCCACGTCCATCCACAATAGCTCGCCCTCGTCATAGAAATCAGTGCCGCGACGCCAATTCGACCAGTCGCTCGTGGCGTTATAGAGGAAAGGCGCAGCGTCTGCGGTGTCCTGCAACGGGCGCCAATCGCGGCCGGGACGATGCTCGTAGGTTGCGACGAGATAAGCGAATTCGTCGCGCCATTGCTCAGGAGTTTCGAGGCCCGTTCGCGCCGTCAGCACGACGCCGAGATATTCTGTCAAACCTTCGTAAACCCAAAGCAGGTCGTCTTTCATCGGTTGCTGATAATCGGGAGTCGCTAAGCCCGCCGGGCGGCGATATTTTCCATTCCAAGAATGGACGTATTCGTGCGGGAGCAGTGTTGCGAATTCCAGGCGCTCGGCGTCGTCAATCAAGCTGCGTTCGGAGGTGCGATCGTCACTGGATTCGTGGTGCTCGAGGCCGAAGTGCGCGACGTCGTCGCTGAGCGTGAGCAGGAAATGGTAATCGCGATAATGGCGCGAGCCGAAAAGAGCACCGGCTTCCATCACCAGATTATGCAGCGCGAGTTCGGTATCGGGAGTGATGGCGAGGGCGGCGAGACTATCCGCGGCGATGTCGAGTTCGTGCGGCGGATTTTGCCCGGGCGTTAACTGTATCGCGCGGAAGTAGCGGCCAGCAAGAACCGGCGAGTCCACGAGAGTGGTAAGCGGCGCTGGGGCGAAATCGATCGTGTCGCCATCCTGCTTCGCGATTGGCAGTGCGGTGCCAAATTTCCAGCCTTCGGGCAGCTTCAGGCTGGCGACGAAAGTGTAATCCTTGGCCGGCAAACCCTGGGGATAGAGCAGGACCTGGTTCCAGCTCAGCACGTTGAGGTTCGCCGTAGCCGAGGCGCCCGCGGAAAATCCAGTGGAGTGGCGCGCGAGAGCAGGAAATCGAAATCGGCGTCGAGCGTGCTCACGCCAGCGGGAACGTCGAGGTGTATCGAATACATCCCCACCAAGTCGCGCCGCCACGGAATCGCTTTGCCGTCCGCCGAGAATTTCATTCCGGCGACTTCGATGATTGGACCGTCGGGCATATGTTCGCCGGGTATCCATTCGGGGTAGCACAAGGTGAGCGGCCCCGGCTGCACCGGGAATTCCAGGTGCGAGTGCAGGATTTTTTGCGGCGCTTGCGTTGCATCCACGCTTAGTTTGATCGGCGCGGGCGAGGCTTGAGCGCTCGCCAACGGCGCCAAAGCGGTTGCAATAGCTACGGCCACACAAACAGTGAGAAATGCTCGATGCATTATTCCTGCCTCCCAGAGATTCGATATGAAGCAACTGCTGCAATAATGCGCGAAACGGTGTTGCTTAATCGTTGCCGCTCGCTCGCGAAGTCTTCACGGTTTAATCACGCCGAGCTGCCAGAAGAAAAACGCGAGCACCTGCGTATCTTCCTCGATAATTTTGCTTACGGGCCGGCCTTCACTATGGCCCAACTTGGTGTCATAGAGCAGCAAAATTGGCTTGTCTCCGCCTTGCGCGGCCTGCATTTCCGCGGCCATTTTCCGGGCGTGTAGCGGCGCGACGCGGGTGTCGCTATCGCCGGTGATGAAAAGCACCGCCGGATATTTTCCGCCTTTCACGACGTGGTGATAAGGGGAATACGCATACAGGAAAGGGAACTGGCTCGCGTCGTCGGAGGATCCGTATTCGGGCACCCAGAAACGCGCCACCAGAAATTTCTGATAGCGGATCATATCCAGCAGCGGATAGCCGCACACAATCGCGCCGAAAAGATCGGGACGCTGCGTCATCGCTGCTCCCATGAGCAGACCGCCGTTGCTGCGTCCGGTGATCGCGAGCTTGTCAGGCCGCGTGTAATGATTGGCGATCAGCCATTCCGCCGCCGCGAAAAAATCGTCGAAGACGTTTTGTTTCTTCTCGAGCATCCCGGCGTGGTGCCAATCCTCGCCGAACTCACCGCCTCCACGCAGATTCGGCAGTGCGAAGACGCCGCCGCGCTCGACCCACAGCACCGCGTCATCGCGGAAAGCGGGCGTTTCGCTCACGTCGAATCCGCCGTAGGCGGTCATCAGCGTGGGATTCGCGCCATTCAGCTGCAGCCCCTTCTTGTAAAACAGGAACATCGGCACGCGCGTCTTATCTTTGGATTCGTACCAGACCTGCTTCACTTCGAACGAGCTTGAATCAATCGGAACGTTTGGCTTGGCCCAGGTTTCGAGTTTGCGAGTGGCCAGATCGTATTGAAGAATTGTGGTGGGCACGGCGAATGATTGAAACGAGACGAGAACCTCGCCGCCTTTCCAACGGCCTGTGATTCCTGCAACCGTACCCAATTGCCGCAGTTCGATTCCTCCCGCAGCAACGCCGTCAGGATTGAATATTTTGATTTCCGAAGCGGCATTGTGCGAGTACTGCGCCACAATCTTGCCGCCCGCCAGGTGGAAATCCTCGAGCCGCGATTCGCCCTCCGGAATAATTTCCTTCCAGTGGTCCTGTGAAGGCGTGGCCAGCGGCACGGCGAGCACACGCCATTTTGGCGCTTTCCAATTTGTCTCGAGATACAGCGTGTCGTCCGCGATATCGCCCTGAAAACATCCGTCCAGGGTATTTACGATCGGAACAATTGGGCCGCCGGTTTTTAGGTCCTGCACGTAAACTTCCGATTTATCGCACGCCGATCCGTAAAACACGGTGAAGAGGGCGTAGCGGCCGTCTTGCGAAACGCCCACGCCGAGGATTTTGTCCGGACCGTAGCCGTCGCCGAAAATCTTTTGCGTCTTGCGCGGCGCCGGCGCCCATCGTGTGGTAGTAGGCGCGCGGGCCGTCTGCGATCAGTTTCGAATACAAGACGCCACTCTTATCGTTTTTGAACGAAATGCCGGAGAGATAGCGAGCGCGGGGAAGCACGTCGGGAAGTTCCTTCCGCGTGTCGCTGTCGAGGAAATGAATAGCGACTTCGTCTTCGCCGCCTTTGCGGACTCCGTATGCAACCAACTTGCCGTCGTCTGAAAATCCCTCGAAGGTGACGCTAGTGGTGTGGTCCGCGCTCATCGTCGAGGGGTCCACCAGCACCTGCTTCCGCGCCGTGGGCGCCGCGCCGCATATAAAGAACGAATAAATCGGCGCCCGCTGCGCGCTTGGAATAGAAATATTTGCCGCCGCGTTCGGTCGGTAGATTGATTGTGTCCACTTTGATCAACTCGCCCAGTTGCTTGGCGATGGTGTCCTGCCCTGGTAGCGGGCCGAGGACGGATTGTGTGCAGGCATTCTCCGCGTCAATCCACGCGCGGGTTTCGGGACTATTTTGATCTTCGAGCCAGCGATAAGGATCACGGACGACCGTGCCGTGAATCGTTTCCTGCACATCATCCACGCGTGCGGGTGGCGGGCATTTCGGCTTGGCGTCTTGAGCATTCACGGCGGTCACGCTCGCAGTAAGAAGAAGTGTAAGCAGCAAGAATCGCAGCGGAATAGCGCTCGAGCGAGTTGAGCGGCTCGCACAGACCGCCACGGCCGAGCTGGACCCTGCCGCGTACTGATTCATCGGCGCTCGCCTGTGATTTCGCTCGGGATTTTCACGTTATCGGTGTGGCCATCTTTCTCGGCGGATTGAAAAACGGCAATTCCTTGATCGTTGCCCTCACCTTGTGACGTACGGCTTCGACCGTCAGCTCCATTTGCAGCTCCGTGCCCGTGGCAGCGTGTTCGCGAGTCAAGCTGGCGAGGGCGATCATTTTCTTCAGAGTGGGCGACCAGGTCGTGGAAGTCGCTTTGCCGACTTGCAACCCGCCCCGGTACACGGGGACCGCGCTGCGCGAAGCGGTGCTCGGAACTTGCGGTCCGAGCCCCACGGCGTCGTAAAGCCGTTCCACGTCTTCCCAATGGACGTCCAAACCCATCAAAAGGCGTTTTGGTCCGCGATGATATTCCGCGGCGAGCGCCTCACGCCCGATGAAATACTCCTTCTTTAAATCCACCATGCGCCCCAGGCCGATTTCATAGGGCGAATATTTCTGCGACTCGATCAGAGCGCGCTTGCTGCTGAAGTAGTCCACTTCGATCAGGATCAAGCCGGCTTCGATGCGCGCTACATCTAGCGCCAACATTCCGGCGGGATGCAGATCGAATTGGAGGCCTTTTTCCATCAGGGCATCCCAGACGCGGGGCGCGTCGTTCCATGGAATCCAGATTTCGTAGCCGAGGTCGCCGGTATATCCGGTGCGCGAAATATCCACCTCCACGCCGCCGATTTTTCCGTGCGTGAACCGAAAATATTTCAGGTTGGCGATGTCCGCTTCGGCGACCTGCTTCAGAAGCCGTCCGGACGTGGGTCCTTGCAGCGCCAGAGCCGCCAGTTCCGTCGAGATGTCCTCGAGTTGCACGTCGAGGCCCAGCGCATTCTGGTGAAACCAGCGAATGCTGGGGTCGGCCGCCGTCCAGCGGTAGGAATTCTCGCCCAGGCGCGAAATCGTTCCGTCATCGATCACTTTTCCTTGCTCGTCGCACCAGCAACAGTAAATCACCTGGCCGATCGCGACTTTGTTGATGTCGCGGGTGATCACGCGGTTCACGAACTTCGTCGCGTCTTTGCCCGTGATGCGGTATTTGTAGAGCGGCGTGACGTCAATCAGCGCGCAGGCATTGCGGATTGCGTTGTACTCGTGGTCGTGGTGCATCTCGTAGACGCTGACGGCGTAGTAGCCGGACCACTCGCGATAGTTCATGCTCTCGCAAAGCTTCGAAGTCCTATCGTGAACAGCGGTTCCGATCGGCACAGTCACTCCTACCTACGAGAAAAATGTCAGGATACGCAGCCCGCGATTATAGTTCTGGCATCGCGTCGGCTGCAAGCCAACATCCAGCGGCGGCTTCTGAGCCGACGGGCGAAAGCTCATCGCGCGAGCGCCAAGCACCGGCAACAGGCTTCGCGTCACTGCTCAGGATTTCCTTGACTTTAGGTCAGTCCAAATACGCTTCCTTCTTGTGGCTCCGCGCACCTACTTGTAGAATGCTTCGGCCTCGCCGTTCAATCAGCGAACTGTCGAGTCACTCGGAAATATCCATGTCAAAGAAATATGACGTCACCGTAATCGGCGGCGGCCACAACGGCCTGGTGAACGCGGCGTACCTCGCCAAGGCGGGCAAAAAAGTATTGGTACTCGAGCGCCGTTACGTTCTCGGTGGGGCGGCGGTTACCGAAGAAATCATTCCAGGTTTCAAATTTTCGGTTTTTTCGTACGTCGTGTCGCTGCTGCGGCCGGAAATTATTCGCGATCTGGATCTTCCACGGCACGGACTGGAGATTCTGCCGCTCGACGGCACGATCACGCCGATGCCGAACGGCGACTATCTCTGGCGCCAGAACGATCACGGCAAGACGCGCCGCGAACTGGAGCGCCACTCCAAGCTCGATGCCGAGGCGTACGAGGAATTCGGCAAGTCCATGGTGGCGATGTGCCGGTTCGTGAAGCCGATACTGGGGATGATTCCGCCGGATCCCACTTCGCTCGATCCGCGCGATCTGAAGAAACTGGCATTCCTGGGCAAGCGCTTCCAGGATCTCGACGCGGAGGACAAATACAATTTAGTGCAGCTCATGACCATGAGCGCCGCGGATTTTCTGGATCAGTGGTTTGAAACGGACGTATTGAAGGCGACCATGTCCGCGTCTGGCATCATCGGGACGTTTTTGGGCATTCGCTCGCCCGGTACGGCGTATGTCTTCTGCACCATTACATGGGCGAAATTGACGGCGCATTTCGATCGTGGGGTTTCAGCCGCGGCGGGACTGGCGCGATTTCCAATGCCATCGGCGACGCCGCGCTCGAAGCGGGCGTCGAAATCCGCAAGGAAGCGGCAGTCTCGAAAATTCTGGTGAAGAATGGCGTGGCGAACGGCGTGGTGCTGGAAAGCGGCGAGGAAATTCACGCGGATGTTGTTTCTTCGAGCGTGGATCCCAATCTTACTTTCCTGAAATTCATCGAAGCGAGCGAACTGCCCGACGACTTTCTCGAGGATGTGCGCCGCTATAAATATCGTGGCTCGTCCGGAAAAGTGAACCTAGCGCTCGATGGCTTGCCGGATTTCACCTGCCTGCCGGGGCCGGGAAATCACTTGCGCGGCGCGATTTCCGTTTCGCCCTCGATGGAATATATGGAACGCGCCTACGATCAGGCTAAGTACGGCGAATTTTCGCGCCGTCCTTACATTGATATGGTGATTCCTTCGCTCACGGATCCCTCCGTTGCGCCTCCGGGAAAACACATTCTTTCTTGTTTCGTGCAGTACGCGCCGTACAAATTGAGCCAAGGCAACTGGGACGAGCAGCGCGAAGCCTTCGGGAATACCGTGATTGACACGATTTCGCAGTACGCGCCGAATCTGAAAAATCTGATCATCGGGAAACAGGTGATCACCCCGCTCGATATCGAGCGGCAGACCGGTCTTAGCGAAGGCAATATTTTCCAAGGCGAGCTTTCGCTCGAGCAGCTTTTCTTCTTGCGGCCGGCTGCCGGTTGGGCGCGGTATCGCACGCCGATCAAGAAGCTCTACATGTGCGGCTCGGCCACGCATCCGGGCGGAGGCATCATGGGCGCACCTGGACGCCTCGCGGCGCTGGAAATTCTGAAGGACACGGGGAAAAACTGAAAGTGGCCGCGCATCGCAGTGTCGTGATCCTGGGCGGCGGCCACAATGCGCTGGTCGCGGCCTTTTATCTCGCGAAAAAAGGCCACAAGCCGCTTGTTTTGGAGCGCCGCAAAATCGTCGGCGGCGCGGCGGTTACCGAAGAATTTCATCCTGGATTCAAGTGTTCCACTGTCGCGCACGCGGGCGGACCTCCGCTGGCTGACGTCGTCCAGGATATGCAACTCGCGCGTCACGGTTTGCAGAAGCTCGAATCGTCCGTGCGCATTTTTGCGCCGGACCGCGACGGTCGCGCACTCACGCTGCATAGCGAAGCGAAACGCTCCGCCGAAGAGGTTGGCAAGTTTTCGGCGAAAGACGCGGCGCAGTACGTCGAATTTCAAGAAAGCCTGGCGCGCGTGGCGGGAATCGCCGCCCAATTGCTGGAGCTTACGCCGCCGGTTATCGAGAAGCCTTCCAAGGAAGACCTTTGGAAGCTGCTGAAAATCGGGCGCAAGGTGCGCGGTCTCGGTAAAAAAGAAATGATGCGCCTGATTCGCTGGGGCCCGATGGCCGCCGCGGATTTCGTGGCTGAATTTTTCGAGACGGATTTGCTCCGTGGGACAATCGCGGCGCGCGGAATTTTCGGCGCCGCACTTGGCCCATGGTCCGCAGGTTCCACCGCGCTGTTGCTGCTGCGCGCCGCGGCGGACCCGTACCCCGTGGGGAATTCGGCGTACCCGCGTGGCGGGATGGGGGCGCTCACCGCCGCGATGGCTGCCGCCGCCAAGGAAGCCGGTGCGGAAATTCGCACAGGCGCCGAAGTCGCGCAGATTCTGGTGAAGCACGGTCAAGTGACCGGCGTCGCGCTTGCGAGCGGCGAGGAAATTTCGGCGAAGGCCGTGGTTTCCGGAGCGGATCCGCAGCGTACTTTGCTCGGGTTGCTCGATCCCGTGCATCTGCCCCCCAGCTTCGTGGTGAAGATGCGGAATTACCGCTGCAGCGGAACCGCCGCGAAATTAAATATCGCCCTCGACGCGTTGCCGGCTTTCACGGCTTTGAAAAATTCCAGCGATGCCCAGGCCGCGCTTGCCGGGCGTATCCACATTGGGCCTGGAATTGATTATCTGGAACGCGCCTTCGACGATTCGAAGTATGGCGAATTTTCGCGCGCGCCCTACCTTGATATCTCGATTCCCTCGATTTTGGATAATTCGCTCGCGCCCGCGGGAAAGCACGTCATGTCCATCTACATGCAATTCGCGCCATATAACTTGAAGTCCGGCAACTGGGTGCAGCAGCGCGATGCGTTGCGCGATACGGTGATCAACACTCTTGCGGAGTATGCGCCGGATTTTCCGTCGAAAATTCTTGCGGTACAGACACTTACGCCGGTGGACCTCGAGACCACGTACGGCCTCACGGGTGGCCACCCGTTCCATGGAGAACTCGCACTCGACCAGATTTTCACAATGCGCCCCATTCTTGGCTGGGCGCGCTACGCCACCCCGGTGAAGGGCCTCTACCTGTGCGGCAACGGAACGCATCCGGGGAACGGCGTTACCGGCGCATCAGGCCACAACGCCGCGCGGGAAATCCTGAAACACCTACGCTGAGCTTCCTCGAACTCGGCATTTCTAAACACCACACACTTGGCCCGAACCACTACGGCCTTCCTTGAAACAGCTTTGCCATGAAAATACCGATGCGAGCGGACGTGCTAGACTTCGAGTATGAGAAGAGCAGTCGTCAAAACATTACGTATGACCGAAGATCCGGCCCGGGTCGCCGAACTGAGCAAGCGAAAAAAGCTCGCGCGTAAAATTGCAAAACTACATTCCGGCAAGCGGTCAAAGAAGTCATTTCCGTCGAGCGAAGAAATCCTGCGCGCGGATCGTGATCGCTAGCAAATGGCCAATCGAGCGCGCGCGCGAGAGCTGGTGGCGGAATTCTACCGCAAGGGCGATCCGCTTGGCTGGTTCGAGGCGCTCTATCATGAGGCGGAGGCCGGCGCAGCGGAAGTTCCGTGGGCTGATCTGCGATCCAATGCGAATTTGCTGGATTTCTGGCGGTTGCGTCCGCAAGAAACGCACGAAAGGCGAGCGCTCGTCATTGGAAGCGGCCTGGGAGACGACGCGGAGCAACTAGCTGCGTGGGGATTTCAGACCACGGCCTTTGACGTGGCGCCGACGGCGATTAGCGCAGCTCGCAAGCGCTTTCCGACGAGTTCCGTGGACTACGCCGTTGCCGACGTGCTCGCTCCTCCGAATGCCTGGCGACGAAAGTTCGATTTCGTGCTGGAGGTTTACACGCTGCAAGTGCTGCCCGCCGCGCTTAGGCGGAAAGCGATGGACAGAATCGCGGAATTCCTGCGGCCTCATGGAACACTGCTCGTGATTGCTAGAGGCCGAGACGCGTCCGACGATGAAGGCCAAATGCCGTGGCCGCTGACACGCGAGGAATTGACAGAATTTATCGGCGCGGGGCTGCGGGAAATTTCGTCCGAGGATTATCTCGATCCGGCAGAGCCTACGGTGCGAAGATTTCGCGCGGTTTTTACGCGGCCGTGAGGGCTAATCGAGTTTCACGTCTCCGATTTCGTAACCGTGTTTCAATTCTTCGATGCGGTGGTTGGTGGTTTCAGCCATGCAGGTGGTCCACATCATTGGGCTGATCGTCCCGCCTTCGTACTGTGCTCTCACCGCGCTGCAATGCAGATCGCGATAGCGTATCCATTGACGTTGCGCCGCTTTTAATTTATCCACGGCGGGCGTTTCGGGTTTCCGTTGCTCTCCGCCGCTTTGCTGCTGAGCGTGGCCGGAGTCCTTTCGCAGCAGCCGGATCAGGTTCGCGTACGCGACATTCAAATGTGCGTCCGCCTTCTTGTATTCTTCGGCGCTGCACTGATTCATTTCCATCTGCGTATTCGCTGCGTCACAGGGATTTGTTTGCGCGGGCTGCGATCCGTTCTTTGAACTCTGCTGGGCGGCACTGGCGCCTGCAAGGATGGCCAGAAACACAACTGCCACGAGCGATTTCAGCATCGAAGACCTCCTCAGCGCGATCGCCAAACTTTCCCGCAGCGAAATCGTTACGTTATCAGATGGATTGGCGCGGCGCCAACCAAGTACACTTGAACTTCGCGTTCGTGAAATTGTGTCTCGCCGATTTGATGCGTCGTCGCGAATGGGGCGATATCATGGATTCCGGCCGTAGAAAACTCCTCAAGACTCTGGCCGTCACGGGCGCAGTCGCGGTCTGGCCCGACTCGCGCTGGCTTGCTGCCGGTGGAAGCGAATCCAAACCAGCTGGTTCTTTCGACTTCGTCTTCTTCACGGACACGCACATTCAACCGGAATTAGACGCCGCGCATGGTTGCGCGATGGCATTCGCGAAAATTGAGGCAGCGAAGGCGGATTTCGCTATCTGCGGCGGCGATCTCGTTTATGACGTGCTGGCTGTGCGGCATCCTCGCGCTGACATGCTGTTCGATTTGTACCAACGCGTTGAAGGTACCCTGAAAATCCCGCTGTACCACACGATTGGCAACCACGACCTTTTTGGCGTGCTCAGCAAGAGTGGCGTCGAACCAAGCGATCCGGGCTACGGCAAGAAAATGTACGAAGATCGCATCGGCGCGCGGACTTACTACTCGTTCGATCACAAGGGCTATCACTTCATCGTGCTGGATTCGATTTGGCCGACGGCTGACCGGTTTTGGGAAGGACGCATCGACGAAACGCAGTTGCATTGGCTGAGCGACGATCTCAGCCGGATCGAGCCGCACGCTCCAGTTATCGTCATCACCCATGTGCCGCTCATCACCGGATATCTTGCGTACGGTCCGAAGCCGGATGGCACGCCGCGTTACGACACCGTATCCGTCGCGAATTCGTCTGACGTGATTGCGCTCTTCGAGGGCCGCAATGTTCTGGCGGTGTTGCAAGGCCATCTGCACATCAACGAACTCGTGAACTACAAGAACTGCCAGTACGTCTGCTGCGGCGCGGTGTGCGGCAATTGGTGGCACGGCCCGCGGCTCGCGTTTCCGGAGGGCTATACGGTGGTCAGCCTCCGGGGTGGAAAAATATCGTGGCAATACGAGACGTACGGATTCAAGAGCGTGGATCCCCGCGAAAAATTCTAAAGCCGTGACCCGGAATGGTTTAATATCGCGGCGAGCCTATGAAAACTCTACGCGCCCTCGCAACTCTCGTTCTCATCGTTTTCTCTGGCGCGCCTGTATTCGCGCAATCTTCGCCGACGCAATCCACGGCCACTGCGCCAGTGGTCGTCTTGCACGCCGCACGCCTGCTCGACGTCGAATCCGGGCACATCATCTCGCCTGGAGAGGTTCTAATTGAGAACCGGGCAATCAAAGAGGTCGGAGCGAAAGTCACGCACCCATCCGGCGCCGAAATCATTGATTTAGGCGACAGCACGCTTCTTCCGGGTCTCATTGACGCGCACGTACATCTGTTCTTGCATCCCGGCGCCGAAGATCTCCAGACAATTGAAGAATCCGTGCCGCAGCGCACAATCACTGCTACTCTCGCGGCGCGCGCGGACCTTCTGGCCGGTTTTACGGCCGAGCGCGACATGGGCACCGAAGGCGCAGGCTCGGCGGACACCGCCGTGCGCAACGCCATTGATTCCGGCCAGATTCCAGGACCGCGCCTGCGCATAAGCGGCAACGCAATCAATATTCTCGGCGGCCATGAAGACGCTATCGGCTACAACCCCGAACAGCACGTGCTACCGAACGCCACCTACGCGAATAATGCCGACGAACTTGTCGCCGTGATTCGGGAGCAGCTGAAGGAAGGCGCGAGCTTCATCAAGATTTACGAAACGGGCCCGGACACGGTCGTCGATGGGCAGCTTGTGACGCCCTACCAGTATAGCGAGGCTGAACTCACCGCCGCGGTTCATGAAGCCGCGCGCACCGGGCATCGAGTTGCCGTTCACGCTACCGGCGAACCGGGAGCCCTCTACGCCGCACGGGCGGGCGTGGAGTCCGTGGACCACGCGTTTCAGCTCAGCGATGAGACCATGCGCATCATGCACGACAAGGAAATTTTCGCCGTGCCCACGTTTACCATTTCGGAATATTTCGCGGAACATGCCGCCACTCCCGAGGCCGCCGCGCACGAACGCGCCTTGCTCGATCTCCACGCCGCTGATTTCAAGAAACAGCTCGCAGCGGGCGTCCCCATCGCGATGGGCTCGGATGTGGGGCCCTTTCCGCACGGCACCCAGGGCCGCGAATTTGTGTTGATGGTGAAATACGGGATGACGCCGCTGGCTGCGATTCAGGCCGGCACGATCAATGGCGCAAAATTGCTCGGCTGGCAGGGCCAAATCGGTGTACTAAAAGTCGGATATGCTGCCGATATCGTCGCGGTTCCCGGAAACCCGCTCGACGACATCAGCGAACTGCAGAAGGTTTCCTTCGTGATGAAAGACGGCACCGTCTACCGCCGGCCGTAGGGTCATCGGGTGTCACTCCGGCAGACGCACCGCCCAAATCGCGGAGCCGTCCTTCCTTCATTTGTGTTCCGATCACAATATTTTGCGCCCCGATCTTGCACGTGTTTCAGGACTGCACACGCGTCCCAAAATGCGAGCAAGGAACCCGTCGCGCTAACCGAAGCCGAGATCAAATCGGAAGTGATGAATTTTTCAACTCGCGTTGACTTTTTCAACGATACCGAGCGTCGGGCGCAAGACATTTGCGCGGACGCGGTGGTGAATCGCAAGGAGATATAACATCGCCCTGGCGGCATTGCGATTGGCTCGCCGTTTGCATACACCACCGCAGAAGCAAGAGGGCCCCGGGGCCAAATTTAAGAGAACGCGCAGGAAGCAGGGCATTGAAGGCGTAGCGAGCAAGGAAATTAGGAGTTGCAAGATAATCTGAGGCCGCTAGAGTCCCGCAACGATCAGCAATCGCAGCACCCTCGACGTATCACTTCGGAGCTGCTGGCACCCCAACGAACAGTCTCCAAATCGAACTCCACACGAACGATTTGGGGCTTTATGAACTTCACTCACTTCTTGTGCCAGTGTCGCACGCGGAGCTAAAATGGAATGCTCTCAAACGTTCGCAATTTTCACCAAAGAGGCATGACCGATGACATCCACGGCGACGACCGGCACAACCCATCCCTCCGTTGATATGAATCGCGGAGAATTCCACAACGAGCCGTTCATTGATTTCTCGCAGCCGGACAATCGCAAGGCGATGGAAGCAGCGCTGGCGCAGGTGAAGGGCATGTTCGGGCGCGAGTACCCGCTGACGATTGGCGGCCAGCGCATAACTACGACCGAGAAAATCCATTCGCACAATCCGTCGCACCCGGACCAGGTAGTCGGAATTTTTCAGAAAGCGACCGTCGAGATGGCCAATAAGGCGGTGGAAAGGGCGCACGCGGCGTTCGAGCGTTGGAAGCGCGTGCCGGTGGAAGAGCGCGTCGCCTGCGTCTATCGCACCGCGGATATTTTGCGCAAACGCCGCTATGAGCTGGACGCCTGGCTCTCTTACGAAATCGGCAAGACCTGGCCGGAAGCCGATGCGGATATCGCCGAGCTGATTGATTTTTGCGAATACTACGGGCGCGATGCGCTGCGCCTGGGTGTGCCGCAGAAATTGACGCCGATGCGCGGCGAGCGAAACTATCTGAAATATATTCCGTTGGGCGTCGGCATCGTGATTCCGCCGTGGAACTTCGCGGCGGCGATTATGGGCGGCATGACCCTCGCGGCAATCGTTACCGGAAATGCGGTGGTGGTGAAGCCATCGAGCGATTCGCCGACGATCGCCGCGATCTTCGTGGATATTTTGTACGAGGCTGGCGTGCCGGGCGACGTAGTCAGTTTCTTCACTGGCCCCGGCAGCACCGCGGGTGAGGCCTTAGTGACGCATCCCAAAACGCGTTTCATCGCATTCACCGGATCGAAGGAAGCGGGGCTGCGTATCGCCGAGCAAGCCACGAAAACGCAGCCCGGCCAGGTCTGGATCAAGCGCACGGTGCTCGAGATGGGCGGGAAGGACGCGATCGTCGTCGACGATGAAGCTGACGTTGATGCGGCGGTCGAAGGCGTGGCTCTTTCTGCATTTGGATATCAGGGGCAGAAATGTTCGGCGTGCTCGCGAGCAATCGTCGCTGAGAAAATCTACGATGAATTTCTGACGAAGCTGGTCGAGCGTGTGAAAAAAATGAAGGTCGGGCCGGTGGAAGATCCCGCTAACTACATGGGGCCGGTGATCAACAAGGCAGCGATGACTTCTATTCTTGGATACATTGACCACGGCAAGAAAGAAGGTCGGCTGGTAGCGGGCGGCAAACGAGCGCCCGGCGAGGGTTATTTTATCGAGCCGACGGTGATCGCAGATGTGGATCGCAAAGCGCGCATCTTCCAGGAAGAAATTTTCGGGCCCGTGCTGGCGGTGACCAAGGCGAAGGACTTCGACGAAGCGCTTTCCATGGCCAATGACAGCGAGTTTGGCCTTACCGGCGCGGTCTATTCGAAGAATCCGAAGAAGATCGAACGTGCCGAGGAAGAATTCCACGTCGGGAACCTTTATATGAATCGCAAGTGCACCGGCGCGATGGTCGGCGCGCATCCTTTCGGCGGATTCAATATGTCCGGGACGGACTCGAAGTCGGGCGGGCAGGATTATTTGCTGCTGTTCACCCAAGCCAAGACAGTTTCAGAGAAGATCGGCGCGACGCGTTGAGCGTCAATTTGAGTTTGTCCTGCCGCGATTGTTAATCAAATCCCTAGGCGTTGGGCGCAATTTCCGCTGAAGGCTTCAGGCCCAAGCCGTAGCGTAAGATCACATACGCAACTGGGCCTGACGCGAGCAGCCACGGCGCATACTTCCACACGTAATCCTCGCTTTGCGCCACTTTCACCGCGCACAGAATCACTGGGAAAATCAGAACGTAGGCCAAACCCATCGCTCCACCAGGAATGCGGAAACTGCGCGGCGCATTTGGAGCTTTGCGGCGCATTTGCCAGGCAGCGAAGAGCGTTAGTAGAGTTGTCGCGATGCGCGTCCAGATGTATATGTTGACGAGATCTTCCACATCATATTTCGCGAGCACGCAGTAGACGACCGTGGAGAGCGCAATCGCTCGCGCAGGCGTTTTGAAGCGCGGATGTATTTTGCCGAGCCACGCGGGGAGATAGCCGTCTTCGGCCATCGTTGCCGGAACGCGTGTGGTGTAGAGAATTGTGCTATTGGCGAGCGAAAGCGAACCAATCATCGCGGCGCTGAGCATGGCCGCGCCCAACGCGGGGCCGCCAATCAGCCGTGAGGCGGTGACGATGTAATCCGTCCTCCATTCCTGCCAATTACCAAGCACAGCGAGCGCGAGCGTAGTGGGAAGGATGTAAGTGAGGATGTTCATCGGCGTATTCCAAGCCAGAATGCGGACGAACATTTTCTGCGGATCTTTCATCTCACCCGTGGAACTGGAGAGCTGTTCGTAGCCTGCATAATTCCACATGGCTAACGCGAGCCCTTCGCCGAAGACTTTTCCAAACGGCGCGCCGGGCGGAACGAACGGCACGACCGGATTGTGATGCAAATGAAAGAGCGACACAGCGCATAGCCACGTCACCGGCACCAGCACCGCGAACAGCAGTGCGACAGAAAGCCAGCCGGCCACTTGAATGCCGCGCGCGTTCAGGTACGCCAGCAAGATCAGCACCAGGCAAGCGCCGGCCCATTTGGCGTAGCCCGTCAGCGAGGGGAAATAAATGCTCAAGTAGTCCATCACCAGCACGCCGTACAGACTATTGAGCAAAAAAGTGCCGGTCCAATTCCACCAACCGCATTGGAATCCCCAGAAGTCACCGAAGGCCGCGCGGCTCCAGCGATAGAAGCCGCCCTGCACCGGCAAAATGCTGTTCAATTCCGCGGATGCGAACGAAATCGGAATGCTCCAGAAGACAGGAACGAAGGTGAGGAAAACCAGCGCCATCCCTGGCCCGGAATCACGGAAGATGGCTTCGTAACCGAACGGTCCGCCGGCGGTGTATCCGTAGAAAATCGCCAAAAGTGGAAGAAAACCGATTTGACGCAGGTGGGAGCCCTCGGGAGGAAGCGGTTGCGCGGTCTCGGGGGAAGCCTTTGGCATTAAGCCGCTGCACTGAGATGTACGAAGCGCGGCATCATAGTGAACTGCCCGTGCAATTTCAATGGCAAAGAAGCGATGCGCCACGCTGTCGGCCGGCGCGGTTCAGAAGAGGCCACGTCGCTTTCGCCACGATTTGAAAGTTGTTCAGTGCTACGGCGCGAGAGTGACGTTGAAGAGATGGGCCTGGAATCCGTCGCGGCGGATGAAGAGGCCTACAGTGTGAAGTTCTTCCCCGCTCCTGAGATATGTCACGTCGTTCAATTCGTCATAGAAAATGTATTGTCGTACCGGTGAGACCCGATCGCCCAAGCGAAGACGCCCCTGCGAAGTGTCTCCCGTCAAGTTCACCGCAATCACTTTCCATGACTTCGCTGAACGCCACTCGTACACGACCAATCCGTACGGCGAAGGATCCCCTTCCGGATTCAGATCGAGCAGCGTCCACTCACCTTCGTGGAATACGTCTTGTTGCGTGATCTGCAGTATTTTTTGAAAGAAGGACTGGCTCACGGGATCGGGCGGCTCGTCGGCGGCGATGCGTAGCGCGATCGGCAATCGGATCCTGCGCCCTTCGAGCTCGCCTTGGTGATAGAAGCGCATGCCCGGCAGTGTGCCGAAGAGCGTTCCATCCGCAGCGAGGCGCTCGTTGCCAAAAACCTTGGGTCGCCGCGGCTCGTCGTGATTTTCCATGAAGCGCGCAAAATGACGCTGCTCTTCGGGGCTGGCAGCGAGCCTGCCGCGTACCCCTGCAACGTTCACATCCCGCACCGCGTCGTAGAGCGTTTTGTCATACGCAAATGAAAATCCCAAATCGAGAAGCCGCTGTTCCGTGCCCCAATACGCTTCGGCGAGCAGCGCCAAGCTTGGCACGTTGGCGTGCACGTCGGCCCAGAATTCTGTGGCTGGAGCGGGTGTATCGCCAATCAAGTGGCGCCAGATGTTGCCGAAGATGTCGTTGACTTGCAGCATGGCCATGTCACAGCGAACGCCGTCGCAATGGCTCGCGATCGTGCGCAGGTCGGCGAGTTGCGCGGCGCGCATGCCGGAGCTGAAATGATTCAGCTGCGCCACGTCGTTCCACGGCGGGTAGTAGGGGTCCTTTGCGAGGGCAATGAACCGCTTTCCTAGCGTCGTCTCCGCGGCGTGGTAAAGCGATGGATCCCGCTCGAAATCTGGCTGCACGGCCTGCACATAAAATTCCGGGTGCTCGCGCACCCACGGGTGGTCCAGCGCGGTGTGGTTGCCGACGAAGTCGAGGAACAGCGCCATGCCACGCGCGCGCAGGTTTTCGCGGGCGGCGTCGAGCGCTTCCCAGCCGCCAATGCGCGCGTCGGGAACATATCCAGCCACCGAATAGGGTGAGCTGATTACGTCACTGGCTTTCCAGCCCGGCAAGGCGCGATCGAAATCCGGATGATTTGCCCGGTTTTCCAGCATGATGCGGCGCGATTCGTCGCTGCGTTTCCAGACGCCCATCAGCCAGACGATATTGAAGCCCCGCTTCGCGAGAGCGTCCCATTCCGTGTCCGGAACGTTCGCGAGCGTTATATTCTTTTTTTGCCCTTCGGAAAGTTGTTCGAGCCAGGCCCAGGTGTTGATTTCGTAAAGATGCGGATGGCTGCGAATGTGAATAACTGGTGATGTGGAGTTCGACTTCGGCATTCTACCGAGACTAATTACACAGCGTCGGCATGTCAATGCACCACGAATTAATTTACGGGACGATTGGCGCGCAGTAGAATTGGCGCGCTCGCAAAGTTTTGATTAGGCGGGAGTGGCCATGGTCTCTCGAGTAACGCACTATCGGATTCGTCCCGGGAAAGTGGAGGAGTTTGCCGCCATCATTGCGCCTTTGATTGCGGCTATGGATAAATTGCCGGGGTTTCGCGTTCTCCTGGTTTTGCGTGGGGAAGGCGAGGAAAGTCGCGACGCGATGGCCATTTCGGTTTGGGATTCCGCGGCGGACCTGCAGAACAGCGACAACGATGCCTTCTATTACGAACTGCTTGCACAACTGCTGAGCTGTTGCGAAAGCTTCTCGCCGATGCACCGGCAGGAAGTCCTGGTCAGCAAATTCGCGAATAGATGAGACGCCCTTGAAATGGGCAGTGGTTTGCCTTTTGTTGCTTAATCTCCTGCCGGGTTGTTGTGCCCTTCGGACGCCGTTCGACGTGCGTTCTGTTATACTGCCCGGCCCTTCGCAATAAATTCCTTCAGCAGAGGTTCTGCTCATGAATTTTCGGAATAGATTTGCGGTGTTGGTTCTGGTGGCCACGGTTCTGGGAATCGCTCGGGCGCAGACTCCCGCGGCGAATAGCACGCCGGCCGCTACTTCACTCTCCGGCAAACGCACACTCACGGTGGACGATTATTTTCGAATCAAGGAGGTTGGAGATCCGCAGCTTAGTCCCGATGGAAAATGGGTCGCCTACACGGTCAAAACGGCGAGCCTTAAGGACGATAAGAATTACGAGCGCATTTGGATGATGCCCGTAGCCGGAGGCGCCGCGATTCCCCTCACGGCGGACGAGATGACGTCTTCACATCCGCGCTGGAGTCCGGACGGCAAATATTTGGCGTTTATTTCGGCGCGCGGGGGCACCGGAGAGGACGACGATTCCGACAAGAAACAGGTGTGGCTGCTGAACCGCGAGGGCGGCGAAGCGCAGAAACTAACGGACACAACTCAAGACGTACAAGGTTTCGCATGGTCGCCCGCTCGCGACCGGCTGGTCCTTCTGCTGCAAGATCCTTCGCCGGAAGAGCTCGAAGCCGCGCGCGACAAATCGCAGGGCGCAAAGGCCAAACCGAAACCACGGCCCTGGGTCGTCGACCGGCTGCATTTCAAAGAAGACGAGTCAGGCTACCTCGACCGGCGGAGAACACATTTATACGTTTTCAATATCGCTGATCACACGCAAACGCAGATTACTTCCGGGGATTACGACGATTCCGATCCGGCGTGGTCGCCCGATGGCGCCACGTTAGCTTTCGCCAGCAATCGCACAGCTGAGCCGGACTTGAATTACAACACCGACATCTGGACGGTGAGCGCAGGCAACACCGACAAAGGCAAGTCGCTCGTTCAGGTGACCACCGGACCCGGTGCGGAGGCGGCCCCGGCGTGGTCCCCGGACGGAAAGTGGATAACCTTCACCACTCAGCTGGACGCGAAACTTTTTCAATACGCGACAGTTCACATTGGTGTGACACCGGCGACGGGCGGTGAAGCAAAGGTGTTGACGCTGGCGCTCGACCGCATTGCAACCGTGCCGCGATTCTCCGCCGACGGCAAATGGATCTACTTCATCGCCGATGATGATGGCACGCAGAATTTATTGCGCGTCCCAGCGACCGGTGGCCAAATTCAGCGGCCCATCGGCGGGCGCAAGATGTTGGAGTCGTATTCGCTAGGCAAGGACGGTGCGGTTGCGGCGGTGATCGGGGAGCTGACGGATCCGGCGGAACTGTATTATCTGCCGGCGGAAGGCGAACTGCGAAAGCTGACGACGACGAACGATGCATTGATGGCCGAGCTGCGATTACCGGACGTCGAGTACGTTCATTTCAAGAGCAAAGACGGCACGACGGTTGCGGGCTACCTGTACAAACCGCCGGATTATCAGCCGGGCGTGCGATATCCCACGATTTTGAAGCCGCATGGCGGCCCCGTGTGGGCGTATTACGCGGAATTCAATTTCGACCCGCAACTATTTGCGGCGAACGGATATGTGGTGCTGACTCCGAATCCGCGCGGTTCCACGGGCTACGGCCAGGACTACTGCAAGGCGATTTTCGCCGATTGGGGCGATAAGGATTTCGCTGATGACATGGCCATGGTGGATTACGCCGTGGCGCAGGGAATCGCCGACCCCGATAAGCTGGGCGTCGGCGGATGGTCGTATGGCGCAATCTCGACGAATTTCATCATCACGCAGACCACGCGCTTCAAGGCCGCGATCTCCGGCGCGGGCGAATTCCTTTACGTCACCAACTGGGGCCACGATTTATACTCGCGCGACTGGGAATACGAACTCGGACTTCCGTGGGAACATCGCGCGCTGTGGGAAAAGCTGTCGCCGTTTAACCGCGTTAATAAGATTACGACGCCCACTCTGATTATGGGCGGCGACGCCGATTCGAATGTGCCGGTGATTAATGGCGAGCAGATGTATCTGAGTTTGCGGCGCCTGGGTGTGCCGACATTGCTCGTGGTCTATCCGGGCCAATTCCACGAATTCACCCGCCCCTCGTTCATCAAGGACCGTTACCAGCGCTATCTGAATTGGTACGGGCACTACGTAAAAGGCGAAGGACCGGCGATCCCGCCGGAAACCCATCCCGCGGATTAGTCGAGCGTCGAAGCCTGGAAGAAATGAAACCCCTCGTCCGCGAAACTGCGGCGGACGAGGGGCGACCCTACGGAGTCGATTGAGCTATTTCGACGAGGCGTCAATAAACGCGCCGATATTGGATTTCAGTTTGGCCAAGTCCTCTTGGTGCAGATAGATCATGTGGCCGGCATCGTAGTATTCCAGCTGGATATTGCCGCGAAGATTCCCCGGCAGAAACAAGTGATCCATGGTGTATTCGGTGGCGAAGAATGGCGTGGCCATATCGTAATAACCGTTTTCCACTTGCACGTGCAGATGGGGATTGGTCATCAGCGCTTGAATCAGGTCGCCTGATACGTTGGCCGAGCCGGGGAAATATCCGGACGAGCCGGGGCCGTGATGTTTCCAATCCCAGTTGCCGCCTACTTCGCCGCTCAGGACTTCGTAGGAGCGCTCGATCGTGACCTTCAGCTCTTCGCGAGTATAAGCATTGAACGCGGCGGTGAAAGCTCCGCGCACGGCGACGTAGGATGGGTCGTCTTCCGCGTACTCCGTGAGCAGGTCGTAGGTCGGCATGGTGTAGCGCGAATCGTAGCGGCCGGTGGTCAGCCCGCGGCTGCGTTCCAGCTCCACATTGAATTGTGGCAAGCTGACGCGCAGGTCAGCCTTCAGGAGATAATCTTCACTGAGGCCGGTGAAGCGCGAGAGTTTCTTCGCGATGTCCTCTTTTTCGGCGGCGCTGATGTTCGATCCCTTCATCAGCGCATCGGCGTATTCCGTGGCGGCGAATTTGCGCGCTTCCAAAAGAAACGCGTTCAAATCGGCGGGCGGTTCCTTCAGCATTTTTTGATACGCCGCAGTGGCCGCGTAGCTGGGTAGATATAGAATGTAAGGCGTGTCGTCGCCGGGATTGAACGAAATCGTTCCCAGATTCAGCACGGACGAAATCAGCACGATTCCGTTGATGTACATTCCATCGTGAGATTGCAGATAATTTCCCAGCGCCACGGAGCGAAAAGTTCCGTAGCTTTCGCCGATCAAAAATTTCGGGGAGTTCCAGCGATTGTTCCGGCTCGTGTAGATGCTGATGAACTGCGCGAACATTTTTACGTCCTGGTCCACGCCCCAGAAATCCTTATTCTGCGCTTTTCCGACTGCGTGGCTGAAACCGGTGCCGACGGGATCAATGAAAACCAAGTCCGCCTTGTCCAGCAGGCTATTCGCGTTGTCTTCGAGCTTGTACGGCGCAGGCGGCGTGAAGTCCGCGTTGGAATTCACCACGCGGCGCGGACCAAACGCTCCCATGTGCAGCCAGATTGAAGAAGAGCCGGGGCCGCCGTTGTAGATGAACGCGATGGGGCGCTGGCTGAAATCTTTCACGTCACTGCGGGTGTAAGCAGTGGAATAAATCAGCGCGGTCGGATCGCCCTTCTCGTCTTTCAAAAGAGTTGTCGAGGCGGTGGCTTTGTAAGCGATGGTTTGGCCGCCGATGCGGATGGTGTGGTCGGTAACGAACGATTCTTCCTTGGGCGGATTGGCCTCGGAGGATTTAGCGTCTGCGGCTTTTGCATCGGCCGCAGGTTTCGCATCCTTACTGGGTTCCTGCGCTGCCACGCGCGTGACCTGACCACATAACAGCAGCGCCATCGCACACATGCCGAAAATCCTCTTCATTGGCTCTCCGTTCGGTTGAATTGCCGCCCCAATTATCGCCGAGGGATTTTACGCAGCCGTGGAACGGCAAGTCAAACGCGAGTGAAACAATTCGTGGCTAGTTGCAGGGCGGATTCACGAAGGTCAAGGTAATCTCGCTGGCATCCTCGTCCCCGCCGTCAACGGTGTTGGTGTCCGAGGCGATGCGTGCGGGAATCGTGCAGCTGGATTCGCCGTGGCGCTGGCCTCCGCGCTGAGGATCAAGATCTTCCCAGGCGGAAAACGTATAGCGCGTTGACTCGAGCAGCGTGAATTCGTACAGGCCATCGCCCAGATTCCTCGCCGCGGGATTATCGCCCTGTTCGGCTTTCGCCATGATGGTTACCTCGCCCGGCGGATGGCCGTCTTGCCATTTCAGTTGAACTTTGACCGTGCGGGTCGGAAAGCCTTCCCTGAGCCTAATGTTCGCGTTCAACAATTGTTGGCCGTCTTTCATTCTGATGACTTTGGCTTCGCTTTGCTCCGGCGTGCCGGGATAGAACGAGCGGGGAAATGGCGTATTCGGATCCAGGCGGCTCAGGCGATTGAAGACGAGCAGGTATTCGCCGGGGCCGACGTGATCAAATTCGAATTTGCCGTTGTCGCCCTGAAAACTCCAGAGCCCCGGACGCGCCGCGTCGAAACGGTCCGCGCGATAGAGCTCGACCGATGCAAGCTTCAACGGCTTGCCGTTTGGCCCCAGCACGCTTCCATGGATTTTCCCGGTAGGCAGCGCGTTGACGTTGTATTCGTAGCAGGCGCCATTCGGGATCCGGAAAGGAGGCAGGCCACCCTTCAGCGTTTTTTGCGTGAATTCAAATCGCGCGGGCAAGTCGGCCGTGTATTGATACTCGCCTGCATGCACGTCATAGAACGAATAGACTCCGTCCGGGCCGGTGCTGGTGGAGAAGCGGTCGTCTTTCGAGCGCAGCTTGAGCTTTATGTGCGGGAGGGGGTCCTCCGGGTCGTCGGTGGGCGCGAGCAGCGGAGGATCTGAGCGGCGGAGCACGCCGAAAACGGACGCGACTTTGTTGTGATCGCGCATGGCGCGCAATTGCGGCAGCAGCGCGCGGCCATCAGCTGCCGGCCGCGTACTGCTGCAAATCACGGCGAAAAGCCGCCCTTCGGTTTCCTGCTGCGTAAAGACGATGTACTGCTCGCCTTTCTTGAAGTTGTAAGCGCAATCGCCGTCGTCGCCACCTGAGAAGACCTCCATTTCCGGGGCGTCCGGGCCGGCGAATCTTTCGTCAATGTGAAAGCGGTAGCGAATAACGGGGGCGCTGGCTTGGATGCCAGACGCGCTGGCGTTGTCAGTAGCGGCTGCGTCGGCAGGGGCTGGGGGGACGTTTGCGACATCAGTCACGGTTCCCAGGAACACCACATCGTCCGACTGCAGCCCCGGACATTGTCCCGGCGGCTCTTTGGAACAGCTGCAAGCCCAGAGGCCCGACGGCACAAGCAAGAGCAGAAACAATGCTGCAAAGAATGCTCGTTGGATCATCGCTAGATATCCTACATGGTGACGCGCGGAAAAATCGAGAGCGAGGCCAATAAATTTGAAACGAGGGAAGTTGCGGAAGAGGCACCAGGATTTTGGTACACTCTTGCCCAAATCGGGAAAAGCGCGAACGCGGCAGCGGTCCAGGTGTGTTGGGCGCGCGACACAGCCTGGAATTGACGACGACATTCTACTGAGGAGCTTCTAGGCCATGAAAAAGGCGTCACTCGTTTTGGGCATTGTATTTCTGATTTTCGCTGCAGACGCCCGCGCGCAGCAGCAACCGGCGCCGGCGCAGCAGCCGGACCAGTCCATCTACCACGTCACGATGGTGGGGAAGACGGTCACGGCGATCAGCTACCAGCATCGCAGCGGCTCGACCATGGTGGATTTTCGCGGCACGCCGCTGATGCCGCTGGCGAAGGGTGATGCCAAGGTGGACAGCAAGCAAGGCTCGATTATTGTGAACGCGAATTTCCGGAATATGCAGCCCGCCCAGACTTTCGGGAACGAATATTTGACCTACGTGCTGTGGGCGATTACGCCAGAGGGCAAGCCCAACAACCTCGGCGAAGTGCTCCTGGATGGCAATAAAAGCAAGCTGACCGCGAC
Organism: uncultured Acidobacteriota bacterium; assembly: GCA_963740695.1. GTDB lineage: Bacteria > Acidobacteriota > Terriglobia > Acidiferrales > UBA7541 > Palsa-295. The sequence goes on along the minus strand of CAVUFU010000004.1, from coordinate 1,580,461 downwards.
TACCAATCTGCAATCGTTTGGCATGATCGTCACCGCGGAGCCTTACTTCGCCGTGAACATGCCGAGCGACGTGGTGGTTATGGAAAATATCGTGCGCTCCGACACGGCCGGAACATTCGAGCAGGTAACGGCGAATTACGAATTGCTGCAGCGCGGGCAGTACACCTACGACATGTCCAAGGCGCGGGAATCGGTAACGAATCTTTCGCCGAAGATTCCGCTGGAGGTTTACGAGGCGCGCAACGCAGTCGCCATCGCGCAAAGCGGCGGAGCGGATACGCTTGCGCCGGATGCTTATCAGAAAGCCTTGGCATCGTTAAATCAAGCGGAAGCGTTGCTCAATCGCAAGGCCAATAGGAAGGAAGTAATCGCTGCGGCTCGCGACTCGGTACAGACAGCCGCGGACGCCCGCATGATTGCGCTGAAGCGGGCCGCAGACCAGAAAGCTGCAGCGGAACGCGCGGCGCAGCAAGCTGCTACGGACGCAGCCAACGCGAGGCAGAAGGAAGAGGAGGCCGCGCGCCAGCAAGCCGAATTGCAGAAGCTGCAGGCGGAACGCGATGCTGCGCGGGAGGCGCAAGCTCGCGCCGAGGCGGACGCCGCGCGCGCGCAGGCTGATGCGTCTAAGAATCAGGCTGATGCGGCGGCACTGGCGGCTCAACAGCAAGCCAAGGCTGCCCAAGATGCCGCGGCGAAGGCCGAGGCGGATAAGCAGGCGCTGCGTGCCGCATTGCTCGCGCAATTTAACCGCATATTGCCGACGACCGATACGCCGCGCGGTTTGCAAGTGAACATGGCTGACGTGCTGTTTGCGTTTGGCAAATACGATTTGCAGCCGCCCGCGCGGGAAGCTCTAGCGAAATTCTCGGGCATCGTGCTCGCACATCCGGGCCTGCATCTATCAGTGGAAGGCTACACGGATAGCGTAGGCAGCGATGCTTTCAATCAGACTCTTTCCGAGCAGCGCGCCAGCGCCGTACGGGATTATCTGGTCCAGCAGGGACTCGATCCGACTTCGATCACGGCTACCGGTTTTGGCAAGTCGAACCCGGTTGCGAGCAACGACACTGCAATGGGCAGGCAGCAGAACCGCCGCGTGGAAATCATCATTTCCGGTGAAGTGATCGGTACGAAAATCGGAGCGCCGAGCTCGCCGCAGCAGTAGCGCGAACGGACACCCGAGCCGCCTCTTCGCGGACCTCGCGACCAGATTAGTCTTTCGGCGCTTTCGATGTCGACTGATGCGGCTTGCCGGCGGGGCCGCTGGCGTTCTGCCACATGCGGAATCCACCGACAAACGCGTTTTCATTGCTTCCCATCCGCGCACCGGGTGGCAGTTTCTTGAGCTTCTTGGCGTTGCCGCCTCCCAGCACGACGTAGTCTGCCTCGAGGGCGGCTTTAAGTTTCTCCACGATCTTGAAAACTTGCCGCCGCCATTTTTTCTTGCCGGATTTTTCCAGTCCGCGTATCCCGAGATAGTCTTCGTACGTTTTCCCGTGCTTGTACGAAAGATGAGCCAATTCCATCGGCTCCAGCACGCCGTCAACGATCATCGCGGATCCCAAACCCGTTCCCAGCCCCAGAAACAGCATGCGCCCGCCTTTGTAGCTGCCGAGCGCCTGCATGCTGGCGTCGTTGATGATTTTGACCGGGCATCCAAAGGCCTTGCGAAAATCAAATCCCATCCAGCCGCCGCCCAGGTTGTGCGGTTCGCGCAACGGGTGGCCATTGATTACGGGCCCCGGATAGCCCATCGAAACACGATCGTATTTCCAGCCGCGCGTCGCTTGTTTCACTAGGCGCGCCACTTTGCTGGCCGTCATGTCCGGACCGGAGTCGATCATTGTTGGTTTCTTCTGCCCGGTCATCAGCAATTTGACGTGTGTTCCGCCGACATCAATCACCAGCACTTTCTGAGGGTTCGCGGCGGCAGCCTTGGTCTTCATGGACGCTCCTTTCATAACTCATTCGAACTTATATCCCACGATGCCTGCCAGTCAAACCGGAACATCCGCGAAGGCCGCGATCCGCGAGGCACGCCCCATTACGATTGCGCGGGAAAGTTGAATTCAGCTGTTCGGCGAAGTACAATCCCGCCGATTCAGGGCCTTCGCGGTACAAGCTTCGCGGTCGCACGGCGTCTCCCTTGCGGAGCACAAAGATCATCCACATTCACGAAGCCGCCACACCAGCCCGCGGCTTCCCAACGAAGCGGCTCGCCGTGCCCGGCGCCGCGGGCGCCTTCCGGTAATGCGATTCCAACAGGGAGAACGATCATGAAAAAACTTTGGCTCAGGGCGGCAGCATCCTTGGCGTGGTTTGCAGTAGCGACAATGGTGTTGTTCGTGGCGCCGTTGAAAGCACAGGATCAACAATCGGAGACCAGCAGTAGCGGCACCACAAGCAAGAAGAAAACCAAAAAAACGGCCGCGAGCTCCGACGCGAACGCTGCGGACACTTCCTCCGGCAGCTCCAGCACTGCGAAGAGCAAGTCTAAAAAGAAAGCGGCTGCGACGGATTCCTCCGCCAAGGATACTTCAGACTCCAGCAGCGGAACCTCCGCCAGCAAGTCGAAGAGGTCCAAGTCCTCGAAATCGTCGGCGACAGATGCGTCGGCGGCCTCCGGTTCAGCAACCGATGCTGCCAGCGCCAAGAAGACACGCTCTTCAAAGTCCTCGAAGACCGCTTCCGGTGACGCTTCGACGGCGTCCACGAGCACTGCGGATGGCTCCACGGGCGCTAAGAAGTCGCGGTCGAAGAAAACTTCGACGGACGACAGCACTAAGACGGCGTCTACCGATTCATCCAAGAGTTCCGGGACGAACGACTCTTCAGCCACACCTGCAAAGAAAAGCCGTAGCAAGAAGACGAGCGCCGCGTCGTCCGATACGGCGAGCGCTAGTCCGAGTTCCGCTCCGGCGTCGGCCTCCGCCTCCGCAGCCTCAAAACCCGCACCGGCAGCAAGTTCCAGTGCGCCCGCTCCCGCAGCGGCTCCCGCAAAGTCTGCGAAATCGACGCCAGCATCCAGCGCCTCGAAGACTCCGCCGCCATCAGGCAGTGGAATGGTCTGGGTGAATACGGACTCGGGTGTGTATCACAAAGAGGGAACACGCTATTACGGGAAGACGAAGAGCGGCAAGTATATGTCTGAAGCCGACGCGACGAAAGCGGGCTACCACGCCGCAAAGAACGACCAGTAAGGCTGGACGGCCACGCAAGGAAGAGCTCTCGTCCGCAGATTGCCGTGCGGACGACTACGGTTTTGCATTTGTGACTTGGAGGAGCGAAAGGGATGAGTGTGCGCTGGATATACGGGTTGGTTGTTGCCCTTCTTTTCCTATTGGCCGTTCCGGGGCGCTGCTCCGCGCAAAATACGGTCACCTGCGCTTCGAATGACGGAGGGCGGCAATACTGTCCGGCCGATACGCGAGGCGGTGTGACGCTGGCGCGCCAAAACAGCCAGTCTCCGTGCGTGCAAGGCCAAACTTGGGGTTACGACACGCGGGGCGTGTGGGTAGACCGCGGCTGCCGAGCCGTCTTTCAGCTGGGAAATTCCGGACCGGTTGGGCCCGGGCCCGGTCCCGGCGCTTACGTAGTGACGTGTGAGTCGATCAAGAATCACCGGCGCTACTGCGAAATCAACGATCCGCGTTCGCAAGTGGACCTGCTCCAGCAATTGAGCAGCAATCCTTGTACGCGCGGCATTACCTGGGGCAATGACGGATACGGAATATGGGTGGATCGTGGTTGCCGCGCGCGCTTCACCGTCACCGTGTACAACGGCACTCCGGCGTGGTGGTGGAACTCAGGCGGGCACCACCGTCCTACCGACGAGCCGCGCATTGGAGCTTGTTTCTTCCGGCAGCCGCATTTCGCCGGCGACTATTTCTGCCAGGAAAAGGGCACCAGCTTGAATGTTCCGCCCGGCTTCAACGATCAGGTCTCCTCAATTCGAATCTACGGAAACGTGACCGTGACTTTCTACAACGACGCGAACTTCGGCGGACCGAACGCCTCCACGCGCAAGAGCATCTCGGACTTGCGGAATTGGAGCCTCGGCCCGTACACGAACAAGAATTGGAACAACCGGATCAGTTCGATTCGCAATTACTAGCCCCCCGCATGCCGCGGCGGTGTCGGTGGCGGCCGCAAAAGTGGTCCACCGGCATCGCCATCAATCTTCGAGCGAAGGCTGATATCATACGGCATGATTCGTATTTCTTGCGGTGGTGTGCTTTTCGATTTGGATGGCGTCTTGGCGGATTCCACTCCGGCAGTGGGTCGCGTCTGGACCTACTGGGCCTTGAAGCACGGGTTTGATCCCACCGAAGTAGTGCACAAGGCGCACGGGCGCCCTAGCATAACCACCGTTCGCGAATATCTGCCCGAGGGCGACGCCGAAGCGGAAAATCGCGAAATCGAGCAGCGAGAGATCGAAGATGTGGGCGACATAAAGGCGCTGCCCGGTGCCGTTGAATTGTTGCAAGCGCTTCCGGCCGATCGCTGGAGCATCGTCACTGGCTGCACGCGGCCACTCGCCATCGTCCGCATCCGCGCCGCGGGCCTGCCGCTGCCAAAATACCTGGTTACATCGAGCGACATCACTCGCGGCAAGCCCGATCCGGAACCGTACCTCAAAGGAGCGGCCAAGCTCGGCCTGGCGGCCAGCGATTGTGTGGTGGTTGAAGACGCTGGAGCCGGAGTGCGCTCCGGAAAAGCCGCGGGCGCTCGCGTGATTGCTTTCCGAACGTCTCACTCCGAAGCCGAACTGCGCGTGGCAGGTGCCGATTGGATCGTGGACGACTGCGCCAGTATATCTGTGGATCGCACGTCGGGATCGGATCCGCTGGTTTTGGTGCTGAAGGACGACGCAACCGGCCATGTCTGACACGATTTCCTTCCTGGAAGGTCACCATTCCCGATTTTCGAGTGGCGTGCAGCTACTCGTCTGAGCTTTTCTCCCCGTTTCGCACCCCACGCTTAAAACGCATCGCATCTCTTCTTTCGCCAGCGAATTTGTGTCGTCATCTAAACGGTTATGCAGCCCGGCTCTGCGGGCCCTCAGGTGCAAGCCAGCATGCTCGTGCCGACGATTTATTGGATGCATGTGAATTTTGAATTTTGAGTGTCGCGGCTGCCACTAGGCTGTCTTCAATGTGTAGCAGAGGTCTGACGGGCGAGGCCCCGAAACATCTTGACAAAAAATTAACGCTACATTATAAGCCTCTGCAACAAGATAAGCGGTTAGACAAAACTCAATCAGCCGCTATCCGGGGAATGCACGCACAAACTGGGGGGTGGGATGCGAATCTCAAGAATGAATAAGTGTTTGGGTCTTCTGCTTTTCGCTCTCGTGCTGATTCCGTCCGGCAAGCTCTTCGCTGGAATCACGGCAACCATTTCCGGCACGGTCACAGACCCCACAGGGGCCGTGGTGGCCGGTGCGACGGTGACGGCCACGAACGTGGAAACCGGTGTGGCGGTCACGCAAACCACGAACACGGACGGTTTTTACTCTTTCCCGGAGCTTCCCGTCGGGAAGTACACAATTGACGTGCAAAAAGCAGGATTCAAGGCATACCGCCAGACGGGCTTGATCTTGGACGTCAACCAGGCGATCAAAGTGGACGTACCGCTCCAGATCGGCGAAACATCCGAAAAGGTGGAAGTTTCCAGCTCAGCGCTGCACGTGGATACCGAGAGCACGCAGATGGGAGAAGTAATCACCGGAAAGGCCATGACCGATGTGCCTTTGGAGACGCGCAGCTACACGGACTTGCTGGGCTTGCAGCCCGGCGTGGCGCAGACCGCCTCCCAGATGACTGGAGCGTATGCCGGAGCGTTCATATCCGCGGGCTTTGCAGTGCCACAGGTATCAGGCGATTTGGATTCCGGCGCGGTATCGGTGAACGGCATGCGCGAATCGGAAAACGGCTTCATTTTGAATGGAGTCCTCGTGCAGGAGTTGGGCTTTTCTGGGGCGGGCGCCATTCCCAACCTCGATTCGATTTATGAATTCCGCATTCTGACGAACAATCCGGATGCCGAGTACGGTAACTATAGCGGCGGCCTCATTAACGTCGTCACGAAGTCCGGCACCAATGGCTATCACGGAAATCTCTTCGAATTCGTGCGCAATACGGATTTCGACGCCGCCAACTATTTTGCCCAAGGACAACGGAGCGCCTATCACCAGAATCAATTTGGCGGCACGTTTGGCGGCCCTATCAAGCGCGACAAAATCTTCTTCTTTGCCGACTATCAGGGAAATCGAGTGATCCAAGGCCAGACGGAAAAGATCAGCGGTGCCCCCAGCGCAGCCACAGAAAGCGGGAATTTGTCGGGGATCGCCGACAGCTTGATCGGATCAACGGTAAATGGCGCTGCGTGGGCGTCGCAATTGACTACGCAGCTGGCCCAGCCGGTTACGGCTGGCGAACCTTATTACACCGCAACGTGTACGACCGCCGCGCAATGCGTATTCCCGAACGCGCAACTGGCGCCCACCGCGTTCAGCCCAATCTCGGCGAAGTTGCTGCAGTACGTTTTGCCGGCGAATCAGGCGATCGACCCGACCAGCGGCACTGGCACGTATTTGAATAGCTCGGAAGCCATCAATCTGACCGACAACAAATTCAGCGGGCGAGTGGATGCCAACACAAGCTACGGGCTTCTCTCCGCCTACTACTACTTCGACAGGTACAACCAAATCAGCCCCTATTGGCCGGGGAACGCACCGCTCTACCCCGGTTTTGGCGTGGACGGCAAGGGCCAAACTCATAACGTGAATCTAGGAGACACGAAAACATTCAGTTCCGCGGCAGTGAATGAATTTCGGCTGGGGTATTTCCGGCTGGACACTTTGTTCAATCAACCCCAGGGCGGAAAGGGTGTGACGCTGGCGAGCCTGGGATTTGCTTCCGGCGCGAGCGGCGCCCCGGGGATTGTGCCGCTGGTGCCTGCCCTAGAAGGTGTGCCAGAAATTGATTTCAACGACTTTGTAATCGGAGTGCCTAGCCGTCCGAACGGGCTGATTGACAACATCTACCAGGTGGTGGACAACTACAGCAGGATTGTGGGCACCCACACGCTGAAATTCGGGGGACAATATCACTTCGACCAGTTGGAAGAAGATCTGATTGACAACGTCTCGAACGGGAACTTCTTCTTCGGGAGTAATTTCAGCTGCTGCGCGAGCGAGACTGGGAACGATTTCGTCGATTTCCTGCTGGGCGCACCGAGTCAATTCGTACAGGGCCAGTCGTACCCTTCGTACGGGCGAAACTTTTATCTTGGGTTGTACGCGCAAGATAGCTGGCGCGTGAAATCGAATTTAACGTTCAATTACGGCCTGCGGTACGACGTGAGCTCCCCGTTTGACGAAAAATACCACCAGACTCAGACCTTGATTCCCGGTGAACAATCCGTGGTCTTCCCGGGTTCTCCCACTGGTTGGGTATTCCCTGGCGATCCGCACGTTCCGGGGAGCCTGGCGCCGACACGTTGGAATAATTTCGCTCCGCGCCTGGGCCTTGCGTATTCGTTCGGAGAACACGATGGAATGCTTGGGAAAATCCTCGGCGCCCCGGGATCCACCAGCGTCCGGGCCGGCTGGGGTATTTTCTATAGCACGTTCGAAGGCGCCTCGAACTTCAATGAAATTGGCGACGCTCCTTTCGGAAATTACACGGGACAAAGTGAACCATCCTTTGCCGCGCCATTTACGAATCGCGCGGCTGGAACGTCCATTACGAACTTCTTCCCGGTAACGCCGCCACCGCTGCATTTTTCGGCCAAACACCCGGCCAGCGGGCCGCCGTACGATAATTTGACCGAGTTTTTCAATGCATTCGGGACGATCGGCAGCTCGCCAGCCTTTTACAATGGAAATCGGCTCCCGTATGCCGAAGAATACGAACTCTCCATCGAGCACCAGATAACCAGTTCCGATTTGCTGACGCTGAGTTATGTCGGGACGCAAGCGCACCGGCTGCTTTCTTCTGAATCTGCGAATCCAGGCAGTCCCTCGTTGTGCCTACAGCTTGCAGCCGAGGGCGCGATTGCGGTGGGAACGACCAACACTACTTGCGGCCCTGGGAATGAAAACCTGGTGTATGCGCTTCCGGGCGGTGGATTTCAGGCGGGCACACGATTGAATTTCCCCGGTACCACGCTTCCGGACGGGACGCCCATTGTTCCGTTTGGCAACGATTCGTATTTCATCACCGCCGGCACTTCCTCCTACAATTCCTTCCAGGTTAACTACCGGCATACCAGCGGCCGTTTGCAAACGCTCGTCGGTTACACTCTGAGCAAATCGTTCGACGACTCCTCCGGCTACGGGGAGCAAATTAATCCCTACAACCACCGGCTGAGCCGCGGCCTTTCCGCTTTTGACAGCACCAACAATTTCGTTGCGAGCTACAGCTACACACTGCCCATTGATAAATTGAACGGGCCGACACGTCTGACAAACGGATGGATTATCAGCGGAATCACAAAATTTGCCACCGGGCTGCCCGTCACGCTGGTCGAAACGGACGATCAGTCATTGCTGGGGACGTCCTTCGGCGGGCCGATCATCCTTCCGGTGGACACGCCCCAAATTGTGGGACCACTGGACAAAACAAACCCACGGAAGCAGGTAAACGGACAGAACTATTACTTTAACCCGGCGGCATTCGGGCCGTCCGCCTTGGGCACCGAGGGAGACGCCAGGCGGCGTTATTTCCATGGGCCGGGGATTAACAACTGGGACTTTGCGCTGCTGAAGAACACAATGATCACTGAGCGGTTCAACCTGCAGTTTCGCGCTGAGTTCTTTAACATCTTCAACCATACTCAGTTCCTGGGACCGAGCGGAGTTACTGGCTTTGGTCCCACAGGCGCCGCGACGTCCTCATCGTTTGGAGTTGTTGCTGGGGCGGCTCAACCGCGCATTGGCCAGCTGTCTCTGAAATTGAATTTCTAGACGCCTTACAGCGGGACGCATTGATCGAGCGTTGGGAGTGGCGCTTGCGGCCGTTCCCAGTCGTCTTAGAACGAAAGAGCGGTTAGCCCAACCAGAGCACAGCAGCAGCAAAGAGTAATCGATCATGGCCCCCCAAGGCGTTCTTGCAGCGACTTTAGTGAAACCAGGGCACTACGAGATTAGGGAATATCCACTCCCGGTACCCGCTCCCGGCTGCGTTCTGGTAAAAATGGAATTGTCCGGCATTTGCGGAACGGACAAGCACACCTTTCAGGGCTACACCACGCAGTACGGCGGCCGCAAACTGGAATTTCCGATCATCCAAGGGCACGAGAACGTCGGTACGGTTGCGGCCATCGGAGGAAACGGAAAGTACACTGACTTCGAGGGAATCTCGCTGCGTGAGGGCGACCGCGTCGTGGTGGGCGCCAACGTTTGCTGCGGCGAATGCTACTACTGCCGTCACGATTTTCCGTACTACTGCTGCGAAAACATGACGGATTACGGCAACAATTTGAGCGCCAAGAATCCGCCGCATCTTTTCGGCGGCTGGTCGCAGTACATGTACATTGTTCCTGGCAGCTTTTTGGTCAAGGTGCCGGACGATCTACCGTCGGAAGTCGCAGTGCTGACGGAAATTTTCGCGGTGTCGGTGGGCCTCGACCGCGCGAAGCAGATGTCGGCGTTTCCGAGCGAATCGTTTCGCTTCGACGATACGGTCGTGGTGCTCGGCGTCGGGCCACTGGGCATGTGTTTTCTGATGAAAGCGCGCATGCTGGGCGCGGGGACGATCATTGCGGTCGATTTGTCGCAGTACCGCTTGAATTTTGCGAAGCGTCTTGGCGCGGATCACGCGGTGAACGTACGAAGGCATTCGCAGGCCGAGCGGCTGCAAATCGTGAAGGATTTAACCAACGGCCGCGGCGCGGACATGGTGATTGAATGTGCAGGAGTGCCGCAGGCGGTGCCGGAAGCTCTGGAGATGTTGCGCATCGGCGGCCTGCTGGTCGAAGCAGGCAATTTTTCGGATTTGGGCGAAGTTCCGCTGAGCCCACATCGTCATCTGTGCGCAAAGAATGCGCGCATACTCGGTGTGGGCGGCGAGGAACCGGCAGCGTACGGGCCGAGCATGCGGCAAATGGCCCGTTACATAAAGCACTATCCGCTGCAGGAGTTTGTAACGCACCGTTTTGGCTTGCGCGATGTGGCGGCGGCGATGCAGAAGTCCATCGAAGCGGAATCCATGAAAGTAGTAATGCAACCCTGGCAGTGAGCGTGCAAAAATTGAGTGTGGCTCGATATTTTTGCGAAAGAGGATGACTATGAACGATATCAGTCCCCGCTTTCAATTCGCTTCCGCGCCCGATAGCTGGGGCGTGCTCGATTATCCCGGACCATCCTGGGAACAATCGTACGAAACCATGCTGGATGAAATGGTGCAGGCTGGATACACCGGCTCGGAGTTAGGCCCTTACGGATTCTTCCCGACCGATCCAAAAATTCTTCAACCGCAGCTCGAAAAGCGCAAATTGAAGCTGCTGGCTTCCTTCGTGCCGGTAAAGATGACGGAGCCCGGCGCGAGCAAGGCGGTGATCGAGCGCATCCGCAAAGTCGGCAATCTGCTGGCGGCTCTGAAAGCGCCGTTTCTGGTGATGGCCGACGATCAATCGAGCGAACGGAACGCCTTCTCCGGACGCGTTTACGATAAGGATTGCCCCACTTTGACGGCGGAGCAATGGAAGCACATTGGAAATATCGTCGCCGACGCGGAGAAAGTTGCGAACGAATTCGGGCTCGACCTGGTTTTTCATCCGCACGTGGCAACGTACGTCGAGACTCCGGAAGAGTGCGAACTGTTTTTCGACGCAACTTCGCACACGAACGTGGGCTTGTGCCTCGACACTGGGCACTGCGTCTACGGCCACGGCGATTCGGTGAAGGAAGCAGAAAAGTACAAGAGCAAGTTGCGCTTCGTACACATCAAGGACTGCGATACGAAAGTGTTGCAGCAAGCACGCCAGAACAAATGGACTTTTGAGGAAGCCATCGAGCACAAGGTGTTCACGGTAATCGGCCAAGGAAATATTGATTTCCCCGCGTTCTTCCGCACGCTGGTGAAGAATGGATATTCCGGCTGGTCGGTCGTCGAGCAGGACGTGAAGTTCGGTGCCACGCCGATTCCTCCCGCGCAGAGTATTGCTGCCAGCCTGAAATATTTGCGCGGAGTGGTGAAAGATCTAGGTGTGGCTGCGGGGGCGCGTTAAGTGCGCAAGCTGGGAATTGGCGTGGTGGGCGTCGGCGAGATGGGCAAGCGCCACGCTGAAAATCTTCGCCGCAATGTGCCGGAAGCTCGCCTTATCGCCATTGCCGACGTGTCGGCGGAGCGCGCGCAGCAAGTCGCAGCGGAATACGAAATCGAGCGCTCCTACGGCAGCCTGGAAACAATGCTGGAAAACAAAGAGATTGAAGCGGTATTGATCGCGACTCCGGACAAGTTTCACGCGCAAGCTGTGATCCTTGCAGCGCGTGCAGGCAAAGATATTTTGTGCGAGAAACCGCTGGCACTGACTCTCTCCGCTGCGCACGCGGCGATTGATGCTGTCGCGAAGGCCGGCCGGCGCCTGCAAATCGGATTTATGCGGCGTTACGATTCGGCGTACGCGGCGGCGATGAAACGCATCGAAGCCGGCGAAATTGGCGTGCCGGTAATTTTCAAGTCGGTTGGGCGCGACAAGGATCAACCGCCGCTGGCCGCGTACGAATCCAACGTCAACGGAATGCTTTTTTACACGAATACCGTTCACGATTTTGACTTGGCCCGCTGGCTGATGCGCGATGAAGTCGCGAGCGTGCACGCCTACACCACCAGCACGATTCGTCCCGAGGTCGCGAAATATGGCGACGTGGTCGCGAGCGTCGTCAACCTGCAGTACCAGCAAGGCGCGATTGGAAACATCGAGTCGTACGCCCAGGCCGTCTATGGCTATGACGTGCGCACAGAGATCGTTGGATCCAAGGGCTCGATCTTCGTGGGGAGCCTGGAGCGCTATCCCGCGGTATTTCTCAGCGGCCGCGGCGGCGAACAGACGCTTGCCGATCATTTTCTTTCGCGTTTTGCGGATGCGTATCTCACCGAGGTCCGGGATTTTGTGCAAACGATGCTGAGCGATCGCGCTCCTCGCGTCACGGGTGATGACGGCTTGAAAGCATTGGCGATTGCCGTGGCGGCTGAAAACTCACATTTGCAGTCCAAGCCCGTCGCCGTTCGGCTCGAAGAAGTCGGTTCGGCCGTATGAGCGCGACAGCTGCCAGCTAAATTTTCTGGTTTCAGTGCCTCTGTGTTTTAGGCGGCCGCACCGCGACGTGCGTCCGTGGGAGGAGCGTATGACAGACGCAACAGCCGCTGCTTACAAGAGTCCTCTGCACCAGATGACGCAGACGACTCCCACGTGTCTATGGAATGACTCGGCTTCGATCGCGGAATTGAAATACTCAATCGAACATGGCGCCGTCGGTGCGACCTGCAACCCCGTGATTGTGCTCGGTGTGCTGAAAAAAGAGCTGCAAAGGTGGAAAGATCGAATCCGCGCTCTCATCAAGGAGCTGCCAACCGCCACGGAAGATGAGATCGCCTGGCAAGTTGTCCGCGAAATCTCGATCGAAGCGGCCCGCGTTCTGGAACCGGTCTTTCGCGCGCATCACGGAAAAAATGGAAGGCTATCCATCCAGACCGATCCGCGGCTCTTCCGCGATTCGCAGGCGATTTTCGAGCAGGCCGTTGAGTTCAGCAAACTCGCTCCCAACATGATCGTAAAGATCCCCGCAACTTCCGCAGGCATTCCGGCCATTGAGGAAGCGACGTATCGCGGTGTCACCATCAACGCGACCGTAAGCTTTACATTGCCGCAAGCGATTGCCGTCGCAGAGGCAGTCGAGCGCGGCTTGAAGCGCAGGGAAGCCGAGCACATGGAAACCGCGACTATGGGGCCCGTCTGCACCATTATGGTCGGTCGACTGGATGATTGGCTGAAGGTAGTGATGGAGAAAAATAACATTTCCATCGATCCCGGCTGTTTGGAATGGGCCGGGGTGGCGGTAATGAAAAAGGCGTACCGCATTTATCGCGAACGTGGCTATCGCACCCGTCTTCTTTCCGCCGCTTTCCGCAATCACATGCATTGGAGTGAATTCATCGGCGGCGACCTCGTGATTTCGCCGCCGTACTCCTGGCAAGTGCGTTTCAATGCGAGCGACGTGGAAGTCCGTTCGCGGATCAATGAGCCGGTGCGCGAGGAAATTGAAAGCGAGCTCTCGAAACAATTCGCGGACTTCCGTCGCGCGAACGCCGAGCAAGGCCTATCGATCGAAGAGTTCGATTCCTTCGGGCCCACGCGCCGTACGCTGCGCCAGTTCATCACCGCATGCCACGATCTGGACGCCGTCGTGCGCGATATCCTCATTCCGGACCCGGACGTAGCGTCGGCGACATAAGCATCAACTGCGGCACGAATTTCTTCAACTATCTGACTGGAGGCTCGGACGTGGGAAAGCTAGCGATTACAGGTGGCGAACCTCTTCGCAAGACGCCGTTCACGGCGTGGCCAATAGCCACGAAAGCCGAAGCGGACGCTCTTCAAGATGTGCTGACCAGCACGAAATGGGGAGGGCAGCCGTTTCCAGGGAAATATGCTGATTCGTTTGCGAAGAAGTTCGCGCAAGTGCATACCGCGAAATACGCGCAGTGTGTGAGCACGGGAACCATCGCGATTCAGGCGGCGCTGAAAGCTTTGAACATTCGTCCCGGCGATGAAGTTATCGTTCCGGCATACACGTGGGAGGGTACCGTCGGGCCGGTGCTGCTGTTGAATGCTGTTCCGGTATTCGTGGATATCGATCCGGATACCTATTGCCTCGACGCAAAACTCATCGAGAAAGCCATCACTCCCAAAACCAAGGTGATTCTGCCGGTGCACCTCGGAATGCGCTTCGCGGATATGGACGAAATCCTACGCATCGCCCAAAAACACAACCTGAAAGTGATTGAAGATTGCGCGCACGCTCACGGAGGAATGTGGAAGGGCAAGGGCGCCGGCTCGATGGGCGATCTGGGCGCCTTCAGTTTTCAGTCCAGCAAACTGATCACTTCGGGAGAAGGTGGCGCCGTCATCACCAACAATCTCGAATACATGGAACTTGTGCAAAGCTACATCAATGCCGGTCGCGCCAGCATGACGGACCAATTTCATCACCGCATCGTGGGTTTCAATTATCGCCTTGGCGAATTTCAGGCGGCGGTTCTGGGCCCGCAACTCGAGCGGCTCCCGGAACAGGCCGCGATCCGGCAAAAGAACATGAAGCATTTCGAATCGCGTTTGCAGAACACGCCGGGAATCGGATTTCTGAAACCCGAACCGCGCATCACAGGCATGGCGCCGTATGGTTATGTGCTGAAGTATTTCGCCGAGAAAGTAAAAGAGATTCCCCGCGCAGCGTTCGTCGCCGCGCTGCAACTGGAAGGTATTCCATGCGACGGATTGTTTTACGAGCCCGTCTACAAGAGTTCGCTATTCCCGGTGGACGCGGCCGATTTCCCGGCACTCAGTTGGGGACGGGAGAAGCCGCTCGATCTGCGCAACATGTACTCGTGCCCCGAATCGGATCGCGCGGCCTACCATGAAGCCGTATGGTTTCCGCATCAGCACTTTTTGGGTCCGGCCGCCGATGTGGACGCGATCGCGGATGCGATTCACAAGGTGCTGGGAAATGTTGAAGAGCTTCGCGGCCTGGATCACAAGGCGATTCGCAATCAGAAACTCGGACGGGCGGACCGCGAAAGCTAAGCGCGCGCGAACTATTTTTAGCCGCCCGTGCGCGGCATAGCGGCGATGAGAGACTTTGCCGGTTCGGCATGCAGCGGCTCGGAGAAAGCGTATTGATGGCTGCAAGAAACCGAATCGGATTCGCGGTGGTGGGGCTGGGAAAGATCGCGCAAGGTTCGGTGCTCCCCGCGTTCGCGAATAGCAAGCACGCAAAACTGGTCGCGCTGGTCAGTAGTGACCGGAAGAAGGCAACGCGGCTGGCCCGAAAATTCGGAGCCAAAAATGTTTATGTCAGGGATGAATACGCTGCATGCCTCGCAAATCCCGAGGTCTCCGCGTTGTATATCGCCACTCCGCCCGGTGACCACGCGCATTTGACGATCCAGGCGGCCCAAGCCGGAAAACACGTCCTCTGCGAAAAGCCGCTGGCAGCGACATCCCAGCAATCCGCTGCGATGGTAGAAGCGTGCCGGAAAAGCGGCGTGTTACTGATGACGGCCTATCGCAAGTATTACGAGCCCAGCACTCTCTATCTGAAGCGGCTCATACAAAGTCACAAACTCGGTCGAATTGATGTTATACACACCGCATTCAGCGAGCTGTATTCACCGGGCGTTTCGCAAAGCTGGCTGGTGGATTCGAAGTTAGCGGGCGGCGGCCCGCTGATGGATTTGGGCGTTTACTGCGTGAACACCAGCCGCTGGCTGGTCGATGAAAATCCCAGCGAACTCTCGGCGCAATCCTGGGTGCACGACGCTGCAAAATTCCAGGAGGTCGAGGAGGGCATTTCGTTTCGCTTACGTTTTCGGAGCGGGCTAGTGCTACACGGCAGTTCTACATACGGCGCGGCGCTGTCGTCGTTTATTTTTCTTCAGGGAACCAAGGGCTGGGCTTTGCTAGCGCCGGCGTTTCCCTTCGATGAGGGACGGCATCTCACTGGAAAGATCGGCAAGCGTGAATTTGCTCGCACCTTTAAGGTGATCGACGAGTTCGCCGTCGAAATTGATGCCTTCGCAACCGCCATTCAGAATAAGCGCTCAGTAGCAGCTGACGGTATCGAGGGACATCGCGATATGATCATCCTGGAGGCGATTTACGCGTCGGCCAGAACGCAACGACCTGTTACCATTGAATACTGACCGTTACAAGTTCGGGAGAAGTAAACTCGCGCTCGGGCCGCACACGCAGGCCTATTAGCGGCACACAAATTGATGCCCTCTTCTGAAAAAGGCAACCGCAAGAAACCGGCCAAATCGGCGAGCATCTACGATGTAGCTCGCGAGTCGCGTGTCTCGGTGTTTACCGTATCCGCGGTGGTCAATCATAAAAGCCACGTCGGCTTGAAGCTTCGCAAACGTGTGGAAGCGGCCATCCGCAAGCTGAATTACCGGCCTAATTTGATCGCACGAAGCCTGGCAAAACAGCGGACCCATACGATCGGAATGATCGTTCCGGACATCGCCAATCCCTTTTTCCCGATGGTCGTGCGCGGCGCCGAAGATGCCGCGCAAAAGCACGGATACAATTTGCTGCTTTGCAATAGCGACGACAGTCTCGCCAAAGAGGAAAGTTCGGTCGAGCTACTGCTGTCCAAACGCGTGGATGGCATCCTGCTGACCAAAGCGGCGGAGGACTTTCGGCCCTCGCTGCGGCAGATGATCAAGGAAGTGAATATTCCGTTCGTTTTGGTTATGCGGACCTATCCGAAGCTGACCAAGGACGCGGTGATCACCGACGACTACCAGGGCGCCTACGATGCGGTATCGCATCTCGCGCGCGCGGGACGGCGGCGCATCGGTTTAATCGGCGGACCGCTGAAAGTAAGCAATGCGCTCGCGCGGTGGGAGGGTTTTCGAGACGCGCTGAAAGCTGAGGGCCTTCCGTACGAGCGCGACCTCGTAATTGAAGGTGATTATCGGATTGAATCCGGATTCCGCGCGGGACATGCGCTGCTCTCTCACCGGCCGGACGGCATTTACGTCGCAAATCACCTGATGACCATTGGTTTGTTGAAAGCCGCCGAGGAAATGGGTTTACGCTGCCCCGAGGATTTCGGCCTGGTGAGCTTTGACGATTATCCGTGGCTCGGCGTTTTTCGACCGAGGCTGACGACCGTCGAGCTTCCCAAACATCAACTGGGGAGCGAAGCAGCCGAGTTGCTGATTCGCCGGATTTCGGGCGATCGCAGCCCCGCCGCGGTCAAAAAATTGCAGACCGAAATTCGCATTCGCGAATCCTGCGGTTTCGCGCTGCGAGTTTCACGCGAGCAATCTCCGATGGCGAGTGTCGCGGCCTTCGAACAGCCCGTGATTCGCGAGGCGAAGTAATCTGCGCCCGTTGCAGCGGCGCGCGAATCAAACTTACGATTCGCTGAAATCGATCAGCTTCGGACGCATCGTGAAGCCGCGCGTTTTGTAAGCGGCGTACAGGATTCCGATGGCAAGCCAGCTGAGCCCCACGTAGGCAGTCCACGTTTGCAAGCTGTAGAGCAACGCGCCACAGAAAACGATGCCGAAGCCGGGGACAAAGGCGTCCACGAAAAAGTTGCGATGCCCGACGGCTTCCGCTGAGAACCAGAAATGGCGCAACGCTGCCAGATTCACGCCCATGAAGGCGAGTAAGGCCCCGAACGTCACGACTTCCGCGGCATGTTCCCAAGGAATGGTGATCACGCCGATGTAGGCGAGCACCCCGATGATCCAGACGTTGTAAATCGGATTGCTTTTTTTCAGGCTTAGATGGCCGAAGATTTTCTTCGGCAGCACATCATCTCGCCCCATGCTGTAAAGCAGGCGCGATGCGCCCACATGCCCCGCAAGTCCGCAGGCAATACTCGAAATCAGCAGCATCACGCCGTAAGCAGCGAACAAATACGGACCGCTCGCCATGCGCGCCACGTCCATAAACGCCGTTTCGGGATTTTGCAGCGTGGTGTAATCCGGCCATACGCGCTGCGCCATGTAAACCTGCAACCCGCTGAATAATCCCGTAAATATCACCACCAGCACCGACGCCAGCAAGACGTTGCGCTTCGGATTTTTCACTTCCTCCGCCAGAATCGAGACTCCATCAAACCCGATGAACACCAGCGCGGCGAGAGATGTTCCGGCGGCGACGGCACGCACGCTGAAGGTCGCGGGATTGTAAACCGGGCTCATGGAAAAAAGCCCGACGTAACGGTGGTGCAGCACGATGTAGCGGAAAGCTTCCACCAAGAATACAGTGGTGACGAGCATCATGAATCCCAACAGAACTTCATTGGTGCGCGCGGTGAAACGAATACCTTGGATCGTCATAAACGTAATCAAGCCGACGGCGAGCGCGGCCAAGATCGCGAATGGGATGCGCGGGGTCATGCGCTGGATTGTCAACGCAGCGTAAAGAGCATTCTGGATCGGCTGAAACAGATATTCCAGGAACATGGCCCAGCCCACGACAAAACCGATGTGAGGGTTAAGCTCCCGGCTGATGTAGGTGTAAACCGATCCGGACGACGGATACACGCTCGCCATGCGTCCGAAGCTGACGGCGGTTACGGACATCGCCACCATCGCCAGCAGCAGTGTCGCTACGGTGTGCCCGTGCGAAAGTACCTGGCCCTCGCCGAAGAGCGGGACCGCGGCGATCGGCGACGTCAGAATAACTCCGTAATAGATGAGGTCCCACAAGCCCAGCACGCGCTTAAGATGGGGCTGCGCAGGCATCGGTGCCTGAACGGCATCAGTGGATGTTGCCACCCTCACCTCTTTGCGTCGCTCTCTTGAACGTTAGAAGGAGACTTCTAGATACCGTGGCTGTGAATCGATTCTAAAAGAAAAAGCGTTCTTTCTTGCGCGCTTGTTCGTATTCACGACGCGCAGCTTTCACGGCATCTCGCTCGGAAACTTCCGCAATGGGCACGTCCCACCACGATTCATAGCCGGGTACGCGCTGGTCGTAGGAAGTCTCGATGACCACAACTGAAGTGCGCGTTTGTTTTCGGCCCTCAGCCAATGCCGCTTTCAACTCTTTCGCCGTACTTGCACGGGCCGTCCAGGCGCCCAAGCTCCCCGCGTTCGCCGCGAAATCCACGGGCAAAATCTCTCCGTCGTACTTGTCGCCGCGGCGATAGCGATAATTCGTCCCCATTCCTTCATTGCCGCAGGCGCGGCTGAGCCCGCCGATGCTCGAAAAGCCGTGATTATCGAGCAGCACGATGTTGAGCTTGTAGCCCTCTTGAATGGACGTGACGATCTCTTGCGCCATCATGAGATAGGAGCCGTCGCCGACCAAAACGTAAACGTCTCGCTCCGGATGGGCCATTTTCGCGCCAAGTCCCCCGGCAATCTCGTAGCCCATGCAGGAATAGCCGTACTCCATGTGGTACCCACCGGGTTGCTGCGCGCGCCAAAGCTTGTGCAAATCGCCCGGCAGGCTTCCCGCCGCGCAAACGACAATCGCGGACGGCTCCACGAAATTATTGACGACGCCGATGACTTCGCCCTGCGCAATCGGCGGGGCGATCGCCAATCCGTGGATGCGATCGACTTCGGTTTCCCACTGCGCTCGGAACTGCGCGATTTTTTCTGCGTAGCCTTTCTCAATGTGGAATTCGCCGATCGCTCCTTGCAGTTCTTCGATCGTCACGCGCGCATCGCCCGTGAGCGGCAGTGCCGCGTGTTTATAGGCATCGAATTCGGCGACGTTGACGTTGATAAAGCGTACCGCCGGATTTTGGAATGCAGTTTTCGAAGCGCTGGTGAAGTCGCTGTAGCGCGTCCCGATTCCAATAATCAAATCCGCTTCGCGTGCCGCGATATTCGCGCCCGGAGTGCCGGTGGCGCCCACAGCGCCCAGTTGCTGCGGATGATCAAATGGCAACGCGCTCTTGCCCGCCTGCGTTTCGCACACTGGAATCCCGCTCGCGGCAGCAAATTTCGCGAGGGCGTCGGACGCTTCGGAATAGAGCACTCCACCACCGGCGACAATCAGCGGCCGCTTCGCGCCGACGATCCATCTGGCGCATTCCGCCAGATGTTTCGCGTCGCAGCGGTTGCGCGGAATCGTCCACACGCGCTCACGAAAGAATTCCTCGGGAAAATCGAAAGCCTCGGCCTGAACATCCTGTGGAAAGCTGATAGTTACCGCGCCGGTTTCAGCGGGTGACGTCAGCACGCGCATCGCTTCGGGCAGGGAAGTCAACAGTTGCTCGGGGCGCTCGATCCGGTCCCAATAGCGCGATACAGGCTTGAAGCAATCGTTCACGGAGATATCTTGGGTGGAAGGAGACTCGAGCTGTTGCAGAACTGGCGCGACATTGCGGCGCGCGAAAATGTCTCCTGGTAGCAAGAGCACGGGCAGCCGGTTCACAGTCGCCAGCGCGGCGCCCGTCACCATATTGGTGGCCCCGGGGCCGATCGAGCTCGTGCAGATTAACGCGCGCGTCCGGAAACTCGCCTTTGCAAACCCGGCGGCCGCGTGAAGCATCGCTTGTTCGTTGCGAAAAAGGAAGTAACGCAGCCCCGGATCCTGTTCCAGCGCCTGGCCGATCCCTGCCACGTTCCCATGGCCGAAAATCCCCAGGCATCCCCCGAAGAACCGGTGTCTGTTACCGTCTCTTTCAGCGAACTGGTTTTTCAGGAACGAGATCGTCGCCTGCGCCGCGGTCAGCCGCACGGTCATAGGGATGTGCCTCTCCGGAGCGTTCCACAACTGCGGAGCAGTGTATGCTGCCGTGCGCGCCGAGGGAAGAGCCGGGAAAACGCCACGCTCGAAGCCGGCAAGGTCCGGCGCGTTCGAGAACCAGCAGGTCGCAAGTTCATCGCGTCAGTGCAAGCCGAACCGCTTGGTGCAGGTAGCAAGCGACTATCGCGCAAGGCAACTTCTAAGCGATTATAATCACAATGACGCATCGCCAGCCGCCCGCAATGACTCCCCGCACTATTTTGCGATGCCGGCCTCATTTGCGATTGGGCAGCCCTCGCGGCGATGAACTTCCCCATAGACGATTCTTCTCCGCGCGCGAGCTTATTCCCTCACCAGCGGCAAACGAGGGTCGGTGTCCTTCCATGTCGAACGGATCCAAACGTGGTTGGGATCCTCGGTGACGGCCAGAGCGCGAGAAGAGCCCGCGAGAAAATTCAGGTAGTAAACGTCGTAGCCGGGCCCGGCGACTACCGGATGGAAACCGCTATGCACTAGCACTGTGTCTCCATCGCGCGGCTTCAAAGTTTGCTCGCCGGCGTGCTGCCCTGCGTAAAGATGCTGGAATGCGAAACCTTCCGGCTGGCGGATCCGGTAATAATAAATTTCGTCCAAATCAACTTCTCCCGGAGGATTATGGACGTCGTGCTTGTGCGGAGGATAGCTGGACCAATTGCCGCCCGGCGTATAAACCTCAATGGCCATCAGCTTATCCGCGGGGAATCCTGGTCCCATGACGTCGACAATCTGGCGCGAAGCATTTCCACCGCCTCGCAAACTGCTGACCACATCGCCGGGAGTAATGAGCTTGGGCTCGAGGCGGGCATCCGACGGCGAACGGCATTCGGCAATCTCGCATACCGATTGCGCCGTGAACGTTACCTCGTTTCTGGCAGGCAAGTAGAGAGCATACGGAAAACCGTCGAAGACGTTTCGTCGTTTTCCCAGACGCTGTGCACCTTGTCCCCAGTCCGCCGTGCACGTTCCGCCCAGCAGGACGAACACCGCCTCTTCGCTCACGCTTTTCGCGCGAAAAACGTCGCCCGGTTGTACCCGGTGCACATAAAAACTCATCCATTCCCAACCAGCTTGCTGACGAGGAAGATGCAGAAGCTCACCGCTCTGCTGAGGCGGCAATTCCGAAGAATGGATGAGAAAACTGCGCTCGCTCACGTCTCCCCCGCGCTGTCGTGGCCGTTTCGACTGCCCAGAAGCGGAATTCGTCTAACCGCTTTGAGACTATGGCAAATGCATCTGGCATTGTCAATTGTCCGCCCAATGATTTCTGGTTACTTAGCGAGGGAACCAACGGTCCGCCTGAGGGCGGTTTACCAGCGATTTCCGATGATGGGATAGATCTTTTGGTCGTATATCTGCCGCACGTCAGTCATCGTTTCGTCGCTCAAGGCAGGCAGGTCCGACGCGCGGCAATTATCGGTGACCTGATCGGGGCGTTTCCCGCCGGGAATCGCGCATGTCACCGCGTCGAACATCAGAATCCAGCGCAGCGCGAACTGCGTCATCGTTGCCCCGCGCGGCACAAGCGCCCGCAACTCCTCCACCGCCTCCAGGCCCGTCTTGTAATCAACACCGGAGAAAGTCTCGCCCACATCAAAGGCTTCGCCGTGACGGTTGAAATTTCTGTGGTCGTCGGCCGCGAACGTCGAATTCAGATTAAACTTGCCGGTCAGCAGGCCGCTGGCCAGCGGTACGCGCGCGAGAATGCCGACCTGTTTTCGTTTGGCCTCAGCGAAGAAGCGTTCCGCCGGACGTTGTCGAAAGCAATTGAAAATGATTTGCACGCTTTGGACGTTTGGATGTTGGATGGCGGTGAGTGCTTCCTCAACCTTTTCGACGCTGACGCCGTAGTAGCGAATTTTGCCGGATCGCACCACATCGTCGAGGATTCCGAAGACCTCATCGTGTCCGTAGAGCGCGGTGGGTGGACAATGCAATTGCAGTAGATCGAGCGAATCCGTCTCGAGATTGCGCAGGCTGTCTTCAATCCACTTTGTGAGATTCTCGCGGCTATAACCCTCCTCGCTTTGCTGGGGAAGGCGGCGTCCCGCTTTAGTAGCGACGATAATTTCTTCTTTGCGCTGTTTTTTCAGCTGGGCGATCAGCCGTTCGCTCCGCCCGTCACCGTAAACGTCCGCGGTGTCTATAAAATTCACGCCGCAATCGATCGCCGTATTCAACGCCGCCAGAGAATCCTGGTCCAACACCTGGCCCCACGCGCTGCCGATGGCCCAAGCTCCAAAACTGACGTCCGAAACCTGCCAGCCCGTACGCCCCAGCGGACGATAGCGCATCGATCTGTAACCTCCCGCAATGCAATGACAAGGTTGCAATGATAACCCGCCAAGCGAACATGAGAAGAACGGAGATTTTCGCAATGGAACGCATTTCGATAGCCTAGCCGAGCGCGTTTGAACCAGCTCGGGCGGAAACGCGAACGAACACACCAGGATTGGGCGAGGATTCAACGAAAAGGCAGGAAAAGGTTGGGGTGAGCGATGGGATTTGAACCCACGACCCTCGGTGCCACAGACCGATGCTCTACCAGCTGAGCTACGCTCACCACGGAACGGTTTCCCTAGTTTACACCATCCCACGCGGCTGGCAACCGCATCCGCAGCTGCAGCCAAAAGAGCCCGGGCCTCTGCGCTGCTGGGATTGCCGCGGAAAGAACAGGAAACGTTTTCACCCCCTAGCTACGTCTAAAATGTGACGGAGATGGTCGCTTTGCCGCATGGCCGGAAAGTGCAGCTACAATCGCTGTGTCGCATTGTTATCAAATCTCGCGGGCGGCAGGCAGTATTTTGGGGAGCATTCGATGCGTTTCATGAACCGAGGCATTTCAAATGCAATCTTGTTCATCGCGTTGGCCGCGATTCCGGCGCCGACCTTATCGGCTCGGCCGGCTCCGCCAGACAAAGCACCGGCCCAAGCGCAAACGCAAAGCCCGATCACTCAGCAAGTAGGCACGGTGAAAGCGATCAACGGAAACACGCTCACTCTTACCTCGGACGCGGGAGCAGAAGTTACGGTGGCTGTGCAAGACACCACTAAGATCGTGCAGGTCGCGCCCGGCCAGAAAGATTTGAAATCAGCCGTCCCGATTCATCTGGCGGACTTGCAGCCCGGCGACCGCATCCTGGTCCGCAGCCGGAACTCGCCCGACACGAAAACTTCTACAGCCGTCGGCATCATTGCCATGAAAGCCACGGACGTTGCGGCGAAAAAAAAGCAAGAAACTGAAGATTGGCAGAAACGCGGGATCGGCGGCCTCGTGAGCGCTGTTGATCCCCAGTCTGGCACCATCACCATTTCGACGGGCGGAGGTCCCACGGCGAAATCGGTAGCAGTTCACACCACGAAGAGCACGATCTTGCGCCGCTATGCGCCCGACTCCGTGAAATTCGACGATGCGAAGCCCGCGCCGCTCGACCAAATCGAGCCGGGAGATCAGCTTCGCGCCCGCGGCACCAGGAGCGCGGACGGCGCTGAATTTCAAGCAGATGAAATTGTTTGGGGAACTTTTCGAAATATTGCGGGAATTATTACTTCGGTGGATTCCAGTGCCGGCACCATCGCTTTGACGGACCTGATCACGAAAAAGCCGGTTGTCGTGAAAGTCACCGAGCAATCCCAGCTGCGCAAACTGCCGGAGAGAATGGCGCAATTTATTGCGTTCCGCCTCAAAGGAGCTGCGGGAGGCGCAGCAGCCGCTGCACCAAATTCGTCGCCCACTCAAGCACGCGAAGGCGCGCCCGGCGGGGCGCAGGAAACCGCGAATGCCGGACAGCGCGCGGGCGGCATGGGCGGCGGGCGCGCCGACTTCCAGCAAATCGTGAACCGGCTGCCCGCGGCCACGCTCGGTGATTTTCAGAAGGGCGACGCCGTTATGGTTGTTTCCACGCAGGGAACCGATTCAGCCGGCGTGACAGCCATCACTTTGCTCGGAGGCGTGGAACCGATTCTGGCAGCGGCGCCAGCCGGCAATGCGAGCCAAGCGATGATCCTCTCACCATGGAGTCTTGGCGCGCCAGCCGGCGACGCCGCAGGCGGTACTCAATAATTCGCGCTTCACAAGCCGATCTTTAAAATTACTCAGGAGTTTGGATGAGAACCCGAGCCTTACCATTATTGATGCGGATAACCATAATTGCTTTTCTCGCTTTCATCCTGGCCACGGTGTCATCCGCGCAAACCGTCGTGGGAACGATTCGCGGCCAAGTCACCGATCCCTCCGCCGCAGCGGTCGTGGGCGCGTCCGCGGTCGTAACTACCCCGGACGGAAAAACTTTGGCGGCCACCACGAATCGCGATGGCGTGTTCGAATTGAAAGGGCTTGCCCCGGGAAAGTACACCGTGGAAGTGATCGCCAAAGGTTTTGCGCTGTACAAAAATGAAGCCGTCGAAGTCGCCGGCGGGCAGGTCCAGGATCTAAAAATCTTGCTGACCATTGAAGAGGAGCAGCAGCAGGTGACGGTAACCGAGCAACCGGGCGCTGTGGACGTGAGCCCCACGAACAACGCCGGCTCGATCGTACTCAATGGCGCGGCGCTCGACGCGCTCCCTGACGATCCGGATGAACTGCAGACCGATTTGACCGCGCTCGCAGGTCCGTCCGCCGGACCGAACGGCGGACAATTTTATATTGACGGCTTCACCGCCGGGCAGCTTCCTCCGAAATCCGCGATCCGCGAAATTCGCATTAATCAAAATCCATTTTCAGCTGAATACGATAAGGTCGGCTACGGACGCATCGAAGTCTTCACGAAACCGGGCTCGGACAAGTGGCATGGCGGCATTTCAGTGAACGCCAACGACTCGGCGTTCAATTCTAAGAATCCTTTTTTCGTCTCGCAAGATGCCGCGGGCACGCCGTATCCCGGATACTATTCCACGCAATACAGCGGGAACCTCGGCGGCCCGCTCAGCAAGAAGGCCTCATTCTTTTTCACGACAGACATTCGCGACATCCATGATCTGGGCATCGTGAATGCGCAGATCGTCGACCCCACGACTTTCGCGATTGAACCGTTCAGCGCGGCTGTCGCCCATCCCAGAACGCGTTACAACATCGGTCCGCGCCTGGATTACGCGCTCACGAAAAACAACACGCTCACCGTACGCTATCAATATTATCGAAATCAAGAAACGAACGACGGAGTCAACGGATTCTCGCTGCCTTCGCAGGGCTACAATTCGTTGGAGACCGAACAAACCGTGCAAATCGGCGACACTCAGATTTTTGGCACGAAGGTCGTCAACGAAACGCGTTTTCAGTACCTCCGCGACGAAAGCACTCAAACCCCGAACAGCACCGCGCCCAGCATCATCGTGCCCTTGGCTTTCACGGGCGGCGGCTATAGCGGCGGAGCCGTCAGCGACAACACCAACCAGTACGAATTTCAGAATTACACGTCCGTGCAATTCACCAAGCATTTCCTGAAATTCGGCGTGCGTCTGCGTGGTGCAACTGACGGCAATTACTCTACGGACGGATTCAATGGAACGTACGTCTTTCCGTCGCTCGACGCCTACATAGCGACGCTACAAGGCACTCCCTCAGCGAACCAGTTCACGGTCACGGCAAACCCGTCCGACACCACGCTTGCCGCGAATCCTTTCGTGCACGTTTCCCAGGTTGACGTTGGTTTCTACGTGGAGGACGACTGGCGCGTGCGTCCGAATATTACTCTCAGCTACGGATTGCGATTTGAATCGCAAAACAACATCAACGACCACGCGGATTGGGCGCCGCGTCTGGGCTTTGCGTGGGGGCTCGGAGGCGGCGGAACAGCGGCCCCGAAGACCGTCTTGCGGGCCGGCTTTGGAATTTTCTACGACCGCTTCAAGACCGACTACGTTCTGCAGCAGGATCGCTTGAGCGGGCTGAATTTGGCTGATTACGTAGTTCCCAGCCCGGCCTTTTTCAATCCGAACCCCTCGGCGCCTCCGCTCCTTACGCCCACTCCAACGTCGCTGCTCACGGTGTATCAGCCGAACCAGAATCTGCACGCTCCGTACATCGCGCAAACCGCCGTCAGCCTCGAACGGCAGATTAATAAGGTCACAAATTTAAGTATTTCGTATCTGAATTCCGTGGGCAACGATCAATTCCTCACCAACAACATCAACGCGCCCACCAACCTGAACGATTTTTATCCGTATTATTTGAATCCCGCAGCCGCGGTCCGCCCGATTCCGAACGAAAACATTTATGAATATCAGTCGAACGCGATCTTTCGCCAGAATCAGTTGTTTGTGCAGAGCCGCATCATGGCGGGTTCCAAGTTGACATTGTTTGCTTACTACGTGCTGAACTACGCGAAAAGCGATACTTCCGGCGCGGACAGTTTTCCGTCGAATCCGTTCAACATCATGCAGGATTACGGCCGCGCTTCATTCGACGCGCGCAACCGGTTCTTTCTGGGCGGATCCATCGCTCTGCCGTGGGGATTGCGTTTCAGCCCGTTCATGATTGCAAGTTCAGGCTCGCCATACAACGTCACGTTGAGCCAGGATTTGATCGGCAGTTCGCAATTCAACCAGCGGCCTTCGTTTTCCAGTGCGACGGCGGGTGGTCCGATCGTCACGGTTCCTGGATTCGCCACTTACAATACGGTACCGGGTGTGAATGCCACTCCCATTCCGATTAATGATTTCACCGGCCCCAGCCGTTTCACTCTGAATGTGCGGCTTTCGAAGACGTTCAATTTCGGGCCGGAAAATAAAGGTTCAGGGGGCCCGCAACAGGGCGGCATGCATCGCGGCGGTGGCGGGCGAGGCGGCGGCTCGAACCCGTTCGGCGGCGCGGTAATGTTCGGCGGCAATAGTTCGGCGAAGCGCTACAGCATCACGCTGAGCGTCAACGCACGCAACGTCTTCAACGACGTGAACCTCGCGAATCCCAGCGCGGTCCTGAACCCGCCGCCGGCGCTCGGAAGCGATGCATCGTTCAACGCCAGATATTTCGGAGTGTCCAACGAGCTGGCGGGAGGACCGTTTTCATCGAACGCGGCGAACCGCCAGATATATCTACAGGCTGGGTTTTCGTTCTAAGCGGCGCGCGGCAGCCCGTAGCGCCGGCGTCTCGCCGCCTCTTTGCTCACGATTTTGTGGCGGCGGTCCCACCGCTTACCGTGCTGTGGGCATTACGAGTTTCTCGACCACCGGCACAGGCAGCGGTCCTTCATCCAGAACTAAATCGTGAAATTTGAGCAGGTTGAAATTCTTTCCCGCTGCCGCTTGATATTTTTGCCGCAAGGCGAACCACTCGCGGATTCCCACATAATAGGTCGGTAGCTGCGTCGAGCTCAATTTCACACGTTGCAATTTTCCTTCGGCTTCCGCTTGCGTCTGAAAAGAATCCTTGGTCATCAGATCCAGCGCCTGCTGATCGGTCATCTCCATCGTGTGCATTTTGATGTCCAGAATCGCATTGGAAATCACGCGCAGGCGAATCTTGCGCATCACCATGCGGAAGCGCGGATCATTGTTCAGGAAACCTTCGTCCATCATCACCTGCGCGATATATTCCGCCCAGCCTTCCACATACGCGCCATTGGCGTAAAGCGAACGCAGCAGGCGTCGCCGCTCCGGCTGAATATTATTGAGATGCTCGAATTGAACGTAATGCCCCGGAAGCGCTTCGTGAATGCTGAGCCACTGCAAAGTGAAATCGTTGTATTCGCGCAGCTTCGATTCGGCCTTGGCTTCCGGCATTTTCGGGTCAATCGGAGTCACCCAGTATTCGGCTTCCGCCTGCGGTTCCAGCGGCGGCGCGCTGTGGAATCCCGCTACGGAATAAATTCCGCGCTCGAACGGCGGAGTCGGTATCACTTTCAAATTGTCGCGCGAGCTGAGCGAAACAATTTTCTTCTCGCGAATAAATTGCGTAATGCCAGCGAGATCGGCCTCGATCGTTTGCTGCAATTGGTCGCGACGCGGGTGCTGGTCCGATATTTTCTGCAGCACTTCGCCAATAATCAGATTTTCCCGTTCGTGAACGCCCAAGTCAGCATGATCGCTATGATCGGGGTACATTTTCGCGTGCAAAGGCAGCGCGATTTGCAGCATTTCCGCGCGCACCGATTTCATATCGCGCTCCGCGTCGGCCAGCACTTCTTCCGGCGTCACCGGAGTTTCCATCACCAGCTTGAATTTCTGATCGTAGA
The DNA here is from genome assembly GCA_963740695.1 of uncultured Acidobacteriota bacterium. GTDB lineage: Bacteria > Acidobacteriota > Terriglobia > Acidiferrales > UBA7541 > Palsa-295. The sequence goes on along the minus strand of CAVUFU010000004.1, from coordinate 1,551,800 downwards.
GTTCCTTGCCCAGCCGCCAACTCAGCTTCGAAGGACGTTTCGCCAGATCGTTCTGCAGCCAATGCGAAAAATCGTTCAAAGCCGCGATGGCGGGAGGTGCCACCTCGTCGTACTGCGCTTTCAGCGATGACCCCGCCGGGATCTCCTGGGCCAGCGTATTCTCGATCAGGTCAACATTCCCAGCGTTCTCATCCACAGCCGTGCTCACCCAAATCGGGTCCGCGTCCGTCAGATAAGGCTTTACCTGATCCAAAAGGCGAGGAATCTGCCGTACGCGCGAGAGCACGTGACCCACGCGCACATCGTGCGCTGCGTAGGTCTGCGTGAGGGGAAGAAACAGTGCGTTCCCGATCAACTCCACGACCACAGTTGGGTTGTGCCGGTAACTCTGAATCTTGTCGAATTCGAGCAGATTAAGGCCAATCTGATCGTCAATGAGCTGCCAGTCGGCGGCGTCCTCCGCGTCCAAATCCGTAGGCGGCGTCTCCGAACGAAACCGCTCGCGCCACTCGGCGTAGAATGCGCGCTGCTTAGCGATCGATTGCAGGCCCATATCGTCCAACAGCGAGTCGAGCTCGATGTCCTTGCCCGTTGCGGGGTCGTGATGTACGTGGTACCCGGCCGCCGACGCGCTCGTCGGGGAAAGCGCCAGCGATTCCTTCATGAAATGATCGCTCAGCACAGCGAATTTCTGCGCGGCAGCGCCGGGCGAAGCAGCGAACGACGGATTCGTTTGCGCGGATTTTGAAGGCAGCGTCGTCATAAGCACCCACAGAATAATGCCGGCACAGGCCAGCCATCGCAATGACATTGGGAATCCTTTCAAGAACCGAGCGGAATTCAACTTGGCCGGCGAAATGGAATGGGAGCGGTGCGTTTGCGCTTGCCAGACGGTTGGCGCAGGCGCGCGCGAGCCTGCTCGGCCCACGGCCCGCTCGGGGCGTAGCGTAAATAGAGTACCCAATGGTCGTGGGCTGCCCGATGTTCCCCGCGCTTCTCATAAGCCAGCGCAAGATTGAAATGCACGTCGGGATGAGAAGGCATGGCTCGCGCCGCGCGCCGCAAATGGTCGATCGCAAGATCGAGCTCTCCGAGCTCCTCGAGCGTGCACCCCAGGTTGTAACGGGAAATTCCGTTTAGCGGATCAATCTGCACCGCGGTGAGGAAAGCATCGCGCGCGTCGGAAAGCTGCCCCAATTGATAGTAAGCCACGCCGAGATTAATGTGCGCTTCGATCCAGTTCGGCGCGAGCTCCACCACGCGCTGGTAATTTTCGATTGCCTCGGGAAGCGTCTCGCAGCGCGCTTCGCAGTCCAGCGCCGATTGGAAGAAATCCTCGGGCGTGGGCCCGGTCATCGCGTGCAATTTCGCGGGCTGCGCCGGTACATCAAAAGGGAAAGCCCATTGTCGCAAGAAAGGATTAAACGGCGTTTCGGATCCCGGTGGCACCACGTGTACATCGCTGCCCAATTTCACCAGACGCAGTTCTTGCACGGGCCGTCCGCGTTCGCCAAATTGCTTCTCGATTAATGCGATAGCGCGCCGTACACGGCGCGCCGGAACGCGATGTTGCGTCAGATTCTGGATGGATCGTACGGCAACCAGGTCGCCAAAGCTGTAAAACCGCTCGCCCCACCGCGCCTGCGGGCGCACCAACCGCAATCGCTCCCAGTAACGAAGACGGCTCGGCTCTAGCCCCAGAATGCGCCCAACTTCGCCTCGCGTATAGCGCTGCGCCAAGCCGGAGAACCCCCAAGTGGTGCCAATCGGTACAAGCGATTATGCACCTGCTGTCAATCCCAGGCCATGGTACACGGCTGTGGAAAACTTCCAGGAATTCAAAATCACCACAGATGAACGCAGATCAACACAGATAAAGACAACGCAAAGAACTAAACAAGCAAACAGGCGAACAAGCAAAGAGCCGAGCGCATCGCGGAAGGATCAGTCTCCGAAGGCGCCGGTCTGCGCGGAAGCACCTTCGTCGAAGGGCCGGCAAATCGCCGTTTCAATCAGTGCCTTTATCTGTGTTAATCAGTGTTCATCTGTGGTGATTTTGACGTCCCGTCAGTTCCACAGCGACGATAACCAGAAGAGGACACGCGGTTGCACCTCGTCTCCCTCTTGCTAGACTTTTAGAGGCAGTCGCCCCGCCACGATGCCTCTCGATAGCGCCGAACGCTTGTACTTGGACCGCCAGGTCACCCTGGCTCGAGCCATTCTCGTGGCTCTCGCACTGGTGGACCTGCTCGAAATGTCGCAGGCGCCCTCGCGCACGGCAGCCGCAGTCTTCCTCGCGGTTTACCTGCTGGTAGCACTGGCGATCTGGCTGTATGAACGCCTCTCCAGCGAGATGAATTTCAACATCCCTCTGGTGGCGGACTTCGTGGCGCTCGCGGTTTTTCTTTTCCTCACGCCGTCAATTTCCGCGTGGTGGTTCCTCTTTCTATTCGTGGTTTTTGCATTGGCCACGCAGGGCAGCTCGCGCGCGATGCTGGTTTTTGTGAGCGTAGCCGCCGTAGGACTGATCTTGCGCTTCGCCGCAAGCGATTCGTTTGGCTGGCACGGCGTGGGTCACTGGCTTTCGATCGGACTCGGTACCGCGATTTCGGGTTTGGGCATGGGATTCTTGGGCGCTCGCGAGCGCGAGCATCTGGAGCGCCGCCAATTCCTCGAGAAGATCACCCGCCTCCTGCAATTTGATCGAGGATTGACCGAATCAGTCCGCCAGGCCCTCGGCGAAATCGCCTTGGCATTTCAATGCGAACAGGCTTGCCTCGCGATTCGCGACGAGGAACTCGAGCGCCTCTTCGTCTGGAAGATTCACCCCAATCAACACGAGCCGGGTGGTCCGGAAACTCTTCCGCTCAGCCGTTCAGACACGTTCCTGACCGACGCCTTCGAGATGTCGCTTTGTTGGGAGTACAGGAACGGCAACGGCACCGGCAATGGTTTTGGCTGGGACCGTCGCAGCGGCCAGCCTTTTCGCGAACTGCACGCCCCGCCCGATTCCACTCGCGAAGAGTTCGGCGTGCGCACGATGCTTGCGGTCACGATTGAAGCCGGCGGTCGCCCCGCCGGACGCGTCCTGCTGATAAATCCCCAGGAATCGCACCGAAAATTCACTACCGGCGACCTGCGCTGGCTCGAGCAAATTGTCCGGCACGTAGGCCCGCCGCTGGAGAACGTCTTCCTGATGCGCCATCTGCGCGCCCGCGCGGTCGAGTCCGAGCGCAGCCGCATCTCCCGCGACCTCCACGACGGCATCCTGCAAACCCTGCTCAGCCTGAATATCCAGCTCGACGTCCTGCGCCACAAGTTCCCTTGGACCCCGGAGCAGGCAGGCCAAGAGTTGGAAACTCTGCAAAAAACGATTCAGCAGGAAAGCGAAGAATTGCGTAGGATGGTTACAGACCTTCGGCCGTTGCGGGTTGAAAGCGCGGATATGCGCGAACTGATGCTGGGTTTCGCTGAGCGCTTCCGCAACGATTCGGGCCTGGCGGTGGATTTGTTCATCGAGGATCGCAATTTGCGGTTGCCCGATCGTATATGCAGGGAGCTGTTCCAGATATATCGCGAGTCGCTCAACAACATAAAAAAGCATGCCAAGGCCAGTCACGTCGTGGTAAAACTAGGGCAAGATGAGGCGAAAGTCTCGCTCGTTGTTGACGATAACGGGCGTGGATTCAGCTTTTCAGGGCGATACAGCAGCGAAGAGTTGGACCGGCTGCGACTCGGGCCAATTTCGATCAAGGAAAGAACACGGGGCGTGGGCGGGACGCTGACGGTGGAATCAAATCCCGGGCACGGGGCGCGTCTGACGGTAGAAATCCCACTGAATTGAAATGACGAAAGCTAAACAGGTGATTCGCATCCTGGTCGCGGACGACCACGCCATTTTCCGGGATGGTCTCCGCAAGCTATTGGAGGCTGCCGACGAAATTCAGATTGTCGGCGAGGCTTCCAATGGCACGGAATGCGTAAAAATGCTTTCGAAGCTGAAGCCGGACATCCTTTTGCTGGATCTTCGCATGCCGGAAAAGGACGGCCTGGGCGTGCTCGAAGAGGTCAATTTCGATTCGCTGCCGACCCGAGTGATCGTGCTTACCGCTGCGGAAGACGACCGTGACGTGGTCCGCGCCATGCGCCTGGGTGCTCGCGGCGTGGTGCTAAAGCAGTCTGCTAGCGACTTGCTGGTGAAAAGCATCCGCAAAGTCTCCGACGGTGAAATCTGGCTGGATAATCGCATGACCGCGGAAGTGATTGACGCTTTCAAGAAGTCCGCAGAGTCCGGCCAACGCCGCGAGAAGCCTTTGCTGAGCGACCGCGAAAAGGAAATCGTTCAGCTTGTCGCGCAAGGCTTCCGCAACCGCGAAATCGGCGAAAAGCTCTTCATCAGCGAACAAACGGTGAAAAATCACTTGCACAATATCTTCGATAAACTCGGGGTTTCCGACCGCCTCGAACTCGCGCTCTACGCTATCCATCACCGCCTCATAGATCAGACGTAACTCGTCCGTACGCGCTCCCTACACTCGATCGAAGTCAGTTTCCACATCGACCAATATGGCGCTTGCGTCGCTGTTCTAGGCTTCTAGTATCAAGGTTGATGAGCAAACGCTCGGCAAGTAGTCCGCCACTAGCTGCCACGATTCTGCCCTGGCTACAGCAACGAACCGAGGAGCTGGCCGTGCTTCTCGCGGAGCTTATCGCGATCCCCACCGAGAATCCTCCCGGGAAGAATTACCGGACTTGCGCCGACCTACTTGAGGCACGCATCCGTCAATTCGGTCTCGACTCCAAGCGATTCGAGCCCGCCGGCCTGAAAAGCAGGACTGCTGACGATCCCGCCTGCCTGTTCGCAAGCTTGGGCGAAAACCGGCCGACAGTCTATTTCCACGGCCACTACGATGTGGTGCCGGCGCAATCCGCCGAGCAGTTTCTTCCGCTTCGCAAAGAGCATTTCCTGTTCGGTCGCGGCTCCTGCGACATGAAGGGCGGAATCGTCGCCATGCTCTATGCGATGCTCGCATTGAGAAGCTGCAGCAGCGCGCCGTTGAGCGGTCGGATCGGCCTCGTATTGGTTCCTGACGAAGAGACGGGTGGAGCTCGCGGCTCAGCGTGGCTGGCGCGCGAAGAACGGTTGGGACAAGACGGCATCGCGATGTTCACGGCAGAGCCGACCGGTGGCGTTGTCTGGAACGCAAATCGCGGCGCGCTTTCATTGCGCGTGCGCGTTCTAGGAAAATCAGCCCACGTCGGCTTGCAGCACCAAGGAGAAAACGCATTTGAGCGTGTGCACCAGGTGGTCGAACGCCTGCAACGGCTGAAACACGAGGTGGAACAGCGCCGAACTTCCAGTAAAGTTAGTGCCGATCAAACGCGCCACTCGATTCTCATGCTGGGTGGGCAAAGCGGCGGCGGTTCCAACTTCAATGTGGTGCCCGGCGAGTGCTGGTTCACCGTTGACCGCCGCATCAATCCAGAGGAAAACCTCGAAGAAGAGAAGGCCAAGCTGCTTCGAGTTCTGGAAGAATGTCGGCACGATGGGATTCCTGTTCAATGGGACATCTTTCAAGAAGGCCGCTCCGCGGCAAGCGCCGAGCAAGAAGCATCGGGCACGGCGCTGTCTCACAGCGTGCGGGCTGTAACGGGCGAAACGCCTCACTTCGAAATGTGCCCCGGCCTGCTTGAAACGCGCTTCTATTCCGCACAAGGGATTCCCGCTTACGCCTTCGGCCCCGGACTGCTCACCGTGGCGCACGGACCAAACGAATACGTTGATCTGCGAAAGGTGACGGAGTGCGCCGCAATTTATGCCCTCGCAGCCGCGGAACTGTTGCAACATTAAGTCCGTCTCGCGCGATAAGTTTCAAACTTTCCTGAAACTTTTTTCATCCGGTTCTTTCCGCAATGAAACCTTCTAGAGTATTCTGTAGTTTGCGAATTTCGGCATGAGCGCTACTACCGACGCCAGTTTACCGGAGCATTCCCCGCGAATTTATTCGCGCGAACTCGTCTTTCTCCTTTGCGTGCTGTCGCTGCTCCTTCTGGTGGTCATCACCGCGTTTTTGTCGCGCATGTACCACAAGCAGGTCCACCAACTGGCCGACGGGTGGTTTGCGCAGGGCGAGCGCGACATGCAAGCAGGGAACGTCCCCGGAGCCCTCACTGACTATCGCAACGCGCTCGTCTATAACCCCTCCAACACGCGCTTCCAATTTTCTCTGGCCACGGCGCTGGCCGCCGCCGGCCGCGGCAACGAAGCACGCGCCTACCTGCTGAATCTTCTTTCCGAATCGCCCGGTAGAGGCGAAGTCAATCTGGAACTTGCGCGTGTCGCTGCGCAGAATAATCAGACGGCGGATGCCGTGCGTTACTACCAAGGCGCGATTTATGGCGAGTGGGACGCCGATCCTATCGCCACACGCTGGCAGATTCGCAAGGAGCTGTGCGGGTTCCTCTTGGATCACGGATTCATGAAGCAAGCCACCCCTGAAGTGATCGCGCTAGTCGAGAACACTCCGCCCAACGATGTGCAACGGCTGAAAATCGTCGGCCAGCTCCTCTTGCGCACCCAGCAGTGGACTCGCGCCCAGGAACTGTATCGCGATTTGCTTGCGACCGACCGGTATGACGAAGAGGCGCTGGCGGGCGCTGCGAAGACGGCGTTCGAACTCGGTCAGTATTCCGATGCATTGCAATATTTCAACCGCTTGCCCCACGAACGCCGTGACGCCCCGGATCTTGCCAGCTCGTACGACATGTCGCGGCGCGTCCTCGCAGTGGACCCCTTCGTCTCGGGCCTATCCGCAAAAAACAAAGCGCTGCGCGCCACGGACGCTCTCACGCTGGCTCAGACCCGTCTCCAGAATTGTGCACGGCAAAACGGAGAATCCTTGCTCGAGACGCCGCCCCGCACCGATCTTCAGATCCTCTGGGCGCAGTTCCAGCGGACGCAAAGCGACTGGGACCAGCGCGACCTCGAACGTTTTCCCGAACGCCTGGATGCCTCGATGGAATTCGTATTCGGCGTTGAAAACGCCGCCGCAAAATCCTGCGGCGAGCCGCAAGGCGACGATCGCGCGCTTTGGCTGCTCGGGCGCAGCACTTCCGTGGTGAACCGTTGAGCGAAATCCCCGCACCGGCCCTCGTTACGGCCCCCGCACCGCCCGAGGACGCCGCCACTGTAGGTAGCCCGTTCCCGGCGCGCAGAAGTTTCCGCACTCGCTGGGAAGCCTTGACCGCAAAGATCTTCATCATGCGGGAGGATCGGCTATTCCTCCTGCTTGCAGTGCTAATTGGAATCTTTTCGGGGCTTGCCGTTGTTTGTTTCCGCCTGGCGATTGATTGGACGCAAATTACGCTGCTGGGCTCGTCGTTGTACCCATCGTTTCCACGAGTCGTCCTTGCGCCGGTACTCGCCGGTCTTGTTGTGGCCGTGCTGGCGATCCATGTGTTTCCGGGCGTTCGTGGCAGCGGAGTGAACCACACCAAAGCCGCTGTTTACATTTCGAACGGATATGTGCCGTTCATGACGGTCATCGGGAAGTTTGTGACCTGCGCCATCGCGATCGGCAGCGGGCAATCTCTCGGTCCCGAAGATCCTTCGCTGCAAATGGGCGCTGGCATTGCGTCATTGATCGGCCGCAGTCTTCGCCTGTCCACCGAAAAGCTGCGCCTGATTGCGCCCGTCGGAGCTGCCGCGGGTTTGGCTGCGGCTTTCAACGCGCCAATTTCGGCTGTGCTCTTCGTTGTCGAAGAGGTCATTGGAACGTGGAGCGCCGGCGCCCTCGGTGCGATTGTGTTAGCCGCGGTGTCCAGCGTGGTGACGATGCGTGCGTTCCTCGGCTCGGAATCGCTCTTCCGCGTGCCGCCATTTCGCGTCGCGGGCCCCGCCGAAATGCTCGCATACGCCGTCCTAGGCGTTGCTGGCGGCGGCGCCTCCTTGTTGCTCCTCAAATGGATCGTCTACGCCCGTCCCAAGATTCAGGCGCTCCCCAGTTGGACGCAATATTTCCAGCCGGCTGCCGCCGGTCTGCTGATCGGCGTAATCGGCATCCGCTTGCCGCAGGTCATGGGCGCCGGTTACGCCATCGTGGACCAAGCCATGCACGGCCAATTCACCTGGCAGCTGCTATTGCTGCTCGCCGGGTTGAAAATGCTCGCTACGGGCTTTTCTTTCTTGAGCGGCACTCCCGGCGGCACTTTCGCGCCGACTCTCTTCATCGGCGCGATGCTCGGCGGAGCCATCGGCGCCGTCGAACATCACTTTTTCCCCGTCCTCACTGGAACCGTCGGCACGTTTGCGCTCGTAGGCATCGGAACACTGTTCGCCGGGTTTCTGCGCACGCCCATCACTTCCGTCTTCATGGTCATCGAGCTGTCCGGAAATTACACGGCGATTCTTCCCGTCATCATTTCCACGATGATCGCCTACGTCATCTCGCGCTCCTATCAAACGGTGCCGCTGTTTGATCTGCTGGCCCGGCAGGAGGGGCTGCTGTTGCCTTCCGTAGAAGAGCGCCGCGAGATGATGGCTCTGGCGGTGGAAGACGCGATGCGCGCCGACGGCGTGATCATCTGCGAGCCTGCCGACCAACTCGCCGACCTCTCGCGCCGCGCGGAAGCAAACGCGGAAGCCGCTCTGCTGCTGCGCGTGAAGGCCGGGGAATGGTGGCTCCTCGATCGCGAAGAATTGATGCGCCGCGCTCCCGACGCTTCTCCCACAACCACGGCCGTACACGTCAAATCCAAGGGCCCCCTGCCGTACCTTTTCCGCGATCAGACGCTGGAGGAAGCGCTGCAATTGATCGGCGACTGGCCTTTGCTCCCCGTGATCAATCGCGCCAACTTGGCTAAGCTCGAAGGTATCCTCAGTTTGGCAGACACGCTTCGAGCCTTCCGTAAGCCACACGCTGAAGAAAAAGATTCCTAGTTTTCCCGCAAACCACGTGTTTTCTGCAATCTCCGCACGCTTACGTATAGTACTCCGGTACCTAAATAGCCCTCCCTAATTGAGGCTTTAGCTCTATTGGTTCTGCGGAGCACCCACCCTACTCTATGCGCGTACTTAGGGAGGTAGTGTCCTGTGGCTCTAAAAGAGCGACGTGCAACCCGCCGTTTCCTCATGCGGCTGCCGCTTACCGTTCGCTGGACCGATGAGAGCGTCGTTGGTGAAGCTGCAACCGAATCGCGGGAAGTCAGTTCCCGTGGCCTTTATTTTCACTTGCCCAAAGGGTTGAGGAGCGGTGCACCGGTCGAAATCGTCATGACCTTGCCCCACGAGCTCACTCAGGCAGGTCCTGTACGCGTCCGCTGCCTGGGCCGCGTGCTCCGGACCAGTCCCGAAAATTCGGGGGAAGTGGGAGTAGCAGCAGCCATCGAGCGTTACGAGTTCATGCGCAGCGGCGAATCCGCCGCTTAAAAGTTTCTTACCCAGACCCTGCGGAGATGGGTGAGAAAGCCGGGAGGCTCGGGTCCCTCAGCCTAGCTTCCCGGCTGTTTTTCTACTTGCACTTGTGTTCCCGCGGAACACGCTTTGTAGTCCATAGGTTTAGCTACGGCGTAAGCGCAGCAAATGCGCGCCCGTTCAGAGTCTGTGTGAGAACACGAGAATCTTTGTAGGCCGTAGCTTTAGCTACGGCATCAACGCAGTGAAACCAGAGCGGCTTTAGCCGCTGAAGTACCGGGTTTGCCTCCGACACAGGTTTTTCGTAAACAACTTCCGTCGCTGTCCGCCCTCGCTCGCCTGGTTTACAATCGCCTAGGAATGACACTCGAAGAAACTCTCATCTCGGTATGGCGACAGATCTTGGTCGAACGCGCCGGCGCAGCCGAAATTGACGCCGTGAAGTATCCCGCTGCACGCACTTCCACGAACCGCCTGTGGCAGATTGATTTCAATTTCGAAGGACGCCCGCTACGCGGTATCGAGCAGAATCCCAAAACGAAATCTCGTTGGGCGCAGCTCGCGCGCTCTGGAAAGCACGTGATGCAATTCCTTGATGGCGGCCGTTACCTCGCAGTCGTGGTGGACGGCAAAGTCACGCTCTACGGCAAAGAGAAATCCTCGAAATGATGGCCGCGGGTTAACCACCCGCCCAACCCTCGCTGTGAACCTCAGATTGACTGTCTCCGCATTCGCGGCCTATGATGGCGCGTTTCTTTTACCCAGGAGCCGCTCGTGAAATTCAGCCGCTTAGCATTTATCTTGGTTTGCGCGGTCACGGTCTTCGCTTCGGATTCTCCGGATACCCGGGAGATCACCGACCCCAAAACAATCGCGTCGCTGCCGGCCCCAGGTGCGGCGCCGATTCCGGTGGACGATCTGTTTTACACGCGCTCCATCAGCGGCGGCGCCTGGTCGCCTGACGGCAAAGAAGTCGTCTTCACCACCAACCTCACAGGTCGCAACAACCTCTGGAAAGTAAGCGCTGCCGGCGGATGGCCGATCCAACTCAGCCAGTCCGACGATCGCCAGTCCGGAGCCACCTGGTCGCCCGACGGCAAATGGATCGTTTTCGAATCGGATCACGGCGGCGCTGAAATTTACGACCTCTTCGCAATTCCCAGCAACGGCGGCGAAGTTGTGAACCTGACCAGCACCCCGGAAATCTCCGAAACCGGCCCCGAGTGGTCGCCGGACGGGAAATCGCTCGCGATTCAGTACAAGCCGAGGACATCGCCTTCGACAGATGTCGCCGTCATGGACTGGGCCACGCGCGCGGTACGCAATCTGACCAATGAAAACACCCAGGACCATCTGTGGAACGCGGGCATATGGAGTCCCGACGGCAAATATCTCTATTCGACGCGCTTCAGCGCGGGATTCACTGATGCGGACGTCTATCGCATCAACGTCGCGACCGGTGAAAAAGAGAATCTCACGCCGCACGAGGGCGACCGGCGCGCCATCGTCTCCTCGATTTCGCCCGATGGCCGGGCGCTCCTAGTCTCCGCCGACCGCCCGGGCGGCTACTTGAACGTCGCGGAAATTGATGTCGCCACCAGGAAACTCACCTGGATCACGGATCTGAAGTGGGAAGCGAATGCAGGAGATTACGCTCCGGACGGAAAGCAATTCACCTATACGGTGAATGAAGACGGCCGCGTGGACGCGTATCTCGCCGACAGTGCCACGCACCACGGCAGTAAAATCAATCTCGCGCCCGGACTCAATAGCTATTCCGGAAATCCGTCGCCCTTCGCGCGTCTGGGCACACGCCTGCTCGTCGAGCATCAGAGCTCCACGCAGCCAGCCGATCTGTGGGTCTATGACCTCGCAAAGCGCGAGTCGCGCCAGCTGACGTATTCCGCAATCGCCAGCCTGACCGCGGCGAAAATCCCTCCATCGCATTTGGTGCATTACCGCAGCTTCGACGGAAAAATCATTAGCGCTTTTGTTTGGGTGCCTTTCAATTTGAAGCGCGATGGTTCAAACCCCGCGATTGTGCTGCCGCACGGTGGCCCCACCGGACAAACCACCGACTATTTCAACCGCACGGTGATCGCTCTCGTCACCCGCGGATACATCTGCATCGCGCCCAACGTGCGCGGCTCGACGGGCTACGGAATGGACTTCCAGAAAGCCAACACCAAGGATCTGGGCGGCGGCGATTTGCAGGATGAAGTCTACGGCGCGAAATTCCTGGAAGCCACCGGCTACGTGGATTCCAAAAAAATCGGCATCACCGGCGGCTCCTACGGCGGTTACATGACCCTGATGGCCATCGGCAAGACGCCGGACGTGTGGGCCGCCGCCGTCGAGGAATACGGCATCATCAACTGGCTAACGATGTTGCAGCACGAAGATCCATTCCTGCAGCAATACGAAAAATCCTTGTTGGGCGATCCCGAAAAAGATCGCGCGATTTACGACGCCGATTCTCCGCTCACGTTCATCAAAAACGCCAAAGCGCCGCTGCTGGTGTTGCAGGGCGACAACGACATACGCGTGCCGAAAGAAGAAGCTGAGCAAGTGGTGAAGACGTTGCAGGATGCGGGCAAAACCGTGGACGCGCATTATTACTCAAATGAAGGCCACGGTTTCGCGAAACGCGAAAACCAGATTGACGCGATTCGCCGCACGATTGATTGGTTTGATCGTTACCTCAAGGGCGCGAAATGATTTCGAATATCGAGGTAATCTTACGGTCGAGCTGCGGGATTCAGGAGTGATGTTGCGGTTGAAATAAGTTCGTACCCCGGGGGCAGTTAACCGGCGCGCGCAGACTGCGCCCGGCTGTCCCATGCGTCGCTGAGGCGGCGAATCGTTTCCCGTAGCCGAACGGCGAGGTCCACGACGGTTTGTAGCCGTTGCATGTCCGTCGCCGGCAAGTGCGCGCCGTGCGCAAGCAGCAATTCGGCATTACCCAGAATTCCGGTGAGTGGATTATTGATGTCGTGACGAAAAATTTCCGCCACGTCGTCCGGCATTCCCGCGCCGGGTGCTCCTAAAGCGGAATCCGAGCGCGCTGCCCAGCGCAAGCGCCGCTCCACGAGACTAACCGCCAGTGGAATGAAATCTTCCACGCGGGCCACGAACTCCACGTCACCCTCGGCAACCAGACGAATCACTTCCGCTTGGCGCTCCGGCGCCGCCACCAGCACCACCGCAGCGCTTTCCGTCACCTGGCGTACTAACTCCATCAAGGGCGCCCCGTGCACTAAATCGTCATCCAGAAGAATCACGCGGGGAGAGTGCTGCTCCATAAGGTCCACAAGATGCGATAGATTGCGCGCGATGTGTACCGAACCCTCCGGACCGCCACGCCCGATTTCACTCGCCACACGCGCGGCGAGCGCGGGATCGCCGATGCCGATTAGCGTGCGGCATGACGCCACGATTTTCGTTTCCTGCACTTTCGTCGGCATACCGATCAAGATCTCCGGCTCGTCGCGCGACTCTTGTGAGCTGCCGTTGTTGGAGCCGCGTGCGCAGCTTTGCGATTGCGTTCGAGGCGTCGGCTCACCGCGAGTTTCAGCTCTTCCACTAGAAACGGCTTGGAAAGATATGGCAGGCCGCTTTTTTCCAGAAATTGCAGAGTGCGAGGCGCGAGCGTGTCTCCGGTCACGAACATAATGCGATCTTGCGCCGAGCTTCCCGCCCGCACCAGTGCGTCAAAGAAAGCCGGCCCGTCCACGCGCGGCATGCGCAGATCGCAGATCACCAGGTCGTAGCGCGCGCGCGAAAGCCGCGTCAGCCCCTCCTGGCTATCGAGCACTGCCTCCACTTGATGACCCTCTTCTTGCAGCACGTCCACGATCAGTTGTGCGACCGTGGGCTCGTCTTCCACCACAAGTATTCGTCCCTTGGAAGCTGGGGTAGGCACGGTCTGGGATTCTTGAATTGCCGCCCTGCGCTGGCCGGCAGGCACCGCGATTACCGGCAGCTCGACGATGAACTTGGCCCCGGCGCCGCTCTGATTCTCGAGCAGTACTTCTCCGTCGTGCTGCTTGACGATGCCATACACGATCGAAAGGCCCAGTCCCGTGCCCACGCCCGAGGGTTTCGTCGTGAAAAAAGGATCGAAGATACGCGAAGCAATTTCGCGCGGAATTCCGGGGCCGTCGTCGGATACTTCCAAAGCAATGCGATTTTCTCCGGCCGTTCGGGTCCGAATTTTCACCTGGCCTTGGCCGCGATCTTGTAGCAACGCCTGCTCCGCGTTCACCAGCAGGTTTAGCACCACCTGCTGCAATTGGTAAGGGTCCGCCATCGTCTCGGGTAAGTCCGCGGCCAAGTCGCATTCCACCACGATGTTTTCCACGCGCAATTCGTAGCTGCGCAACGCCAGCGTGCGCTCCACGATTTCATTCAAGTCCACCCGCGTCCGCTCCGGTTGGTTTTCACGCGCGAAGTACAGTAGATTTTTGACGATGCGGCGCGCGCGAGCAGCTTCCTGGAAAATCTTGTTGGCTTCCGAAAGCTGCGCTGGGGAAAGGCCGTGCCCCAACAACAATTGTCCATAGCCCATAATCGTGGTCAGCGGATTATTCAATTCGTGGGCAATGCCGGAGACAAGTTGGCCTACCGCTGCCATCTTTTCCGTTTGCAAGAGCTTGGACTGAATTTGGCGTTCACCGGTCACATCGCTGTAAAGTTCCAACCAGCCGATCGTTCGGCCTTCGCTATCCTGCACCGGACGCGCGAATCGTTCCAAAACGCGGCGAGTTGGCCGCGTCATTTCCAGCTCATCATGCCCAGGGTCGGCTTGCCCGGCGGCGAACGCTCGCCAAGGCGCGGCAAAATTCTCCGGGACGCGAAATCGCGGCGCAATCAACGATTCCAGATTCTCGATACTCCCCAGCGAATGGGCTTGCCTGTGATCCATTCCAAAATACTGGCTAAAGCGTGCGTTTATGAAGCGAATGCGTCCTGCTGGATCCAGCAAGATGGCGCCCGTCTGCACGGAGTCGAGAGTTGTCGTCAATTCCGCTTCGAGCTGGCGCCACTTTGCTTCGGCGCGTTGCACAAGGGAGCCTTCCTCCAGGCAAATCAGCAGATCGTTTGAACCGGGCAGGGCGGCGCGAATGCTCATACGCACGGGAAGTCCACTGGAGAGGATTGCGTCCACACTCGAGTCAGCGTGTTCGTCGCTTAGCGCAGCACACCAGTCCATGAATTCCTGTGTCAGCGGTCGCGCCACATGTTCTGCAAGCGTCGTCGCCGCCAAGCCGCGCTTGCAGCGAAGCAAGTCGCAAGCCCGTGGGTTGGCTTGCTGCATGGCTCCTAAGCGATTCACCACTAAAAGCGCCTCAGAGCTGGTATCAAACACGGCATGAAAAGCGGCGTCAGCTTGCGGCTGTGCCTTTTGCAGCGAAGCGTTCGGTGAATTCCGATGCGATTCTCCGGAAGGAGCGGTCGCGTGAGGGCTTTGTCGGGAACGCGGCGGGCGATCGGTGAGCTGCGTCATCGGCGCGTTCCTTGTTCGCGACGGGTGGCATGGCAGCTTGCAGGAAGGGAGGTGCTTTCTGGTACGACGTGCGTCAGTGCGCGTCGCGGATTCTTCATTTGTGTGGGGCCTCCGCATGAACTTGTGAATGGAGCACGCTGCATTCCATTGCACTAGTCTGACCATGCAGGAGCGGGTCCAACTCGTTCGCTGTCAACAGAGTGGCAGGAGGATAGGCGAACACACGGCCGCAAATTCCCACTTCGAAACAGGTGTTCCCCTAAAGGTACTTATAGTACTGGATAATTAATGCCGAGCGATGGCCTCACCGCCTGCCCTGGCATCAGCGATGACCGCGGACTAAACCGGCTGCGTTTGCGATTCGTATTGCTTCAGCTTGCGGTACAACGTGGTCTTGCCGATTCCCAGCATACGCGCTGCGGCAAGCTTGTCGCCGCCGGCCTCGCGCAGAGCCCGCAAAATCGCGCGTCGTTCCAGTTCCTCGAGCGGAAGAAGTTCGTCGTTCTGAGGAAGCTTGTCACCGATTCCGTATTGAAGGCTTGTGGGAAGATCACCGGCATGCAGTATGGGGCCCGAACCGAGCGCCACGGCGCGTTCAATGGCGTTTTCAAGCTCGCGGACGTTGCCAGGCCAGTCGTAAGCCATGAGCCGAGCGATGGCGTCTTCTGAAATCGTGCGCGTCTTCCCGTTTGCCTCACTGAATTTTTCCAGGAACGAATTGACCAGGATCGGAATATCCGTCTTCCGCTCGCGTAGCGGAGGAATCTTGATTTGTACCACGTTCAGCCGGAAGAAAAGGTCCTGGCGAAACGTTCCTTGCCGCACGGATGCGTCCAGGTCGCGATTCGTCGCGGCGATGATGCGAGCGGAAAGCGGCACGCGTTCGGTGGAACCCACCGGCCGGACCTCCTTTTCCTGCAACGCGCGCAAGAGCTTGGCCTGCATATCGAACGGCAGATCCCCAATTTCGTCGAGAAAAAGCGTGCCGTTATCCGCAATCTCCATCAGGCCCTGCTTGGTGTGCATGGCACCGGTAAAGGCCCCCTTCACGTAGCCGAATAGCTCTGCTTCGATCAACGTGGGAACCAGCGACGAGCAATCCACCGGGATAAACGGCTTATTGCGGCGGACTCCGGAGAAGTGCACCGAGCGCGCCACCAGTTCTTTTCCGGTGCCGCTTTCGCCCAAGATCAGCACGGGATAGTTATGCTGACTTACCTTTTCAATCAGCCTGTAGACGCGCTGCATTTTCAGCGACACGCCGATCAGTCCCGCGAAACCGGGCCGCGTGCGCAGCGTTTCGCGCAGCACGCGATTTTCCTGGTCCACGTTGAGCACGCGCACCATGCGGTCCAGCTTCCCGCGCAATTCCGGTATGTGGAACGGTTTGGTGATGTAATCCGCGGCGCCCAGGCGAGTCGCCTCCACGGCGCTCTCAATCGTGCCGTATTGCGTCAGCACCAAAACCGCCGTCTGCGGATACGTTTCGCGAACGCGCTTCAATAATTCCAAGCCGCCAATTTGAGGAACGCGCAAGTCGGTAATCAGAATGTCCACCGGCATTTGTTCCAGGATTTCCAGCGCTTGTTCGGTGGTGGAGGCCGTACGCGTACGCAATCCCGAGTCGGTGACCACGTCGTTGCATAGATTTCGTGTCGCGTCTTCGTCGTCCACGATCAGAACTGTCGCCGAAATGGGGCGCGTCGTCGTAAGCATCGTCCCGCTCGCCATAGAATTTGTTCCCCTTTTAGTTCGTCGTTCCAAACTTAACTGCAAAGCGAGCACCAAATGGGAACAATTCCCGAACGCTGGAACTAGAGCCATTACGGTGTCAATGTGGCGCGGAGTGTAGAATCAAATCGGGAAGGTTAACAAGCTCGTAAAAGTACGGAGTCGTATAAGTCTAATTGCTAGTAAGTACTGCAGGTTTGGAACAGCAGAAGTTTCAAATCCGGAAAAGTCGCGCAGCCACTCAATCGCTCCCTTTCCCGCAATAACCACACCACCAGCTATTGTTTTGGCTGCACCGTCACAGTCGCCGAGCAGCTCGACGTCTTGCCCGCGCCATCGTCCACGCGCGAAGTGAGCGTGTAGGCCCCAGGCGCGAGTCCCGCGTAGTCCCACCGAACGTACGGTCCCACGCCGCTAACCTTGCCGTCCGTGGCCGTCCATACATAAGTCAGAGGATGGCCATTCGTGTCCGTGGCGCGTACGCTCGCCGTGACGTATTCGCTCGACCCCTCGATCACGGAAGTTTTGTCGACCGCGCACGAAGACGTGAGATTGTCCAGAGGCAGCGGCCTTCCAGGCCACCTGGCGGCCGCGAGTTTGATTACAAAGCCGTTGCGGTCGCGATGGTTGGTGAGGTCGAGGTTGTAGCGGTAGCCCAGGTCCAGTGCGGCGCCTTTGAAACCATAGATCCGAATACCCGTGATATTGTCCACCGGGTCGCGCGCGCCAAACGACGTATTCTGAATCCCCTTGCCGATGTAAATCGTGCCGCTATATTCCGTCATGATCTGGAAACGCTTGTCGGGAAAGACCACGAACCCGCCGCCCACCTGCATTTGGTCCGCGAGATTCAGCACCACCGTCTCGGGAGTGCCTCCAATCGAGGTGTTGAAACTGGAGTTGCGGGTGAAACGATAAGCCCAGTTCACCGTCGCGGTCATACTGCGATGCATGATCGTCTTGCTCGCTTCCACGCCGATTCCGTAATTGAACTTCCCGTACTGGACCTGATTGTTCAGCAGCGCGGTCAAGCCGGTCTTGGTGGGAACATAGAAATCATTGCGAATAGAAAGGCTGAGCGGTTTTCCCCGGCGCTCCGAGAGCAGCCCAAGCTTGAAACCGAAGTCAATCTCACCCGTGCCGCTGCCACTGTGCGACGCGAAAGGCACGTCCTCAACGTATGCCGGCGGGAAACCTGTCGAAGGAATCACCGACGGGTAGATCGTGTTCAGGTATTGAGGATTGGCGGCGTTGACGGGCGCAAGACTTAGAAGGCTCGGCGACCCGACGTGCAGGTGATCCATCGCATCCATCTGAAAAAACAGCGAAAACCAGTTGGTAACTCCGTACGCAGCGGATGGTACCAACTGAAGCGAGGTGATGTCGCCGGGCATCCGCGAAAATTTGTTCAGCGCGACAGCACCCGAAATACCGTGTTTCGGCAGCGTCTCGCCGGTTTCCAGGGTGAATAATCCGGGATTGCCATCCAGCGCGGGCATCGGCGTGAACCTGGGCTCGCTGTAATCCGACTGATCCGAACCCTGCGGCGGAGGCTTTGGAGCACCCGCGCCAGGACCCGACGTAGCCGCGGTCGCTGCACCGGCTGGCCCCTGCGTGACGTCGGAAGATGCGGGCGCCGCTGCCGGTTGAGAAGGGGATCCATCCGCAGCCTTCGCCGTGGAATTTGCGGGCGATGTGTTCGCAGGTGGATTCGCGGAGTTATCGCTCGGCCGTGAGTTCTTGTCGTCGGCACGGCCAGGCGCTGCCAATAAAAGCACCGCGGCGCTGAGAAGAGCCAGCCGCTCTATGCATCGCATGTCCGCCTCCTAAGAAACGCTTCCGCCGGTATTGGTCGCGCAGCGCACCCGTTTGCATCGTCACAATACCCCGCGACAAGCGGGCGTATCGCCGAGCTCAGAACTCGATGGAAACCCGAAAGGGAGTAGGGAGCGTGTCCCAAAGAAATCTGGCGGATTATAGTTCAGGCGTGGCCATTCCAGAACTGTTTTTTATTGATAATGCTCGCGGCTGCCCGGCGGCGGGCTACTGCACTTGGAATACCTAAATCACGATCGTAGTTGCCGGCGCATCCGCAAATGGAACGGCGCGCCCGAAGTTATGGCTGATTTCTTCGGCCGCTTGCGTCGCGACGCGCCCAACCACAATGATGGCAGGGGCGGGGAGACTGCTTTGGGCGAACAGCTCCGCCAAATGGGTCGAGCGGATCTTTTGATCTGGACCGGTCGCATGGGAAATGATCGCGCAGGGCATGTCCAACGGCCAACTGGCATCGCGCAATTGTTCCGCAACATGGCCGTAATCCGGACCCGGCATATAGATCACCAGAGTGGTAGTGCTGGAAATGCCCGCCCACTGGATCGCCCGATTCGGGGTATCCCGCTGCATTGTGGTGAATAACACTTGTGACGCACAGCGCCGGTCCGTAAGCGAGATTCCCGCTGCCGCGGCAGCGCCAAGGCCCGCGGTGATTCCTGGCACAATTTCAAACCCGATGCCCGCATCGCGCAAAGCCGCCATTTCCTCGCCCGCACGGCCAAAAATGAGCGGATCGCCACCTTTCAGCCGCACCACAATTTCGTGCGACTCGGCGTACGACACCAGCAGCGAATTGATCTCTTCCTGAGTGAGCAATTTCCGGCCAGCGCGTTTGCCCACATCAATCAATTCGGCCGTTGGAGCGATAAGCGCCAACACTTCGCGGCTGACCAGCGCGTCATGCAGCACAATATTCGCGCGGCTCAGAATTTTTACGGCTTTCACCGTCAGCAACTCGGGATCGCCCGGCCCTCCGCCCACCAGATAGACTTTCCCGCTCATCGGTTGCTCCCGTTGCCGTCCGCCCGTCCAGTATCCCGCAAAAATCGTGTGAACATTTCCGGGCTCGCAAGTTGATGCAGCAGTTGCCGCGTTTCTTCGGGATCCTCTTTCTTGGCGCGAAGAAATCTCCGCGCGGCGCCCAACCAATTGAGCCACGGCTCGTACTCAGGCCCAAACTGCGCTTCCAACTCGCGCCGCAAACGCTGCGCCAATGCGGGGCTCAGGCCTTCCGTCGAGATTGCGATCTGCAGCGCACCGCGCCGTACCACCGACGGGTAGTAAAAGTGGCAGTAGTCGGGGTCATCCACCGCATTGCATAGAATCCCGAGCGCCTCGGCCTCGCGGAAAACTTCGTGATTCACTGCGACGTCCGACGTCGCCGCCACCACCAGGTACGCACCCGGAAGATCCGCAGGCTCGAACTTCTTGCGCAACCATTCGATCTGCCCGTCGCGCGCTCGTGATGCAAGCGATTCCGTCACTTCGGGCGCGATGATCCGGATTTTCGCTTCCGCCGCGAGCAATCCCGGAATCTTCGCTTCCGCGACGTGGCCGCCACCGACGACGATGCAGAGCCGGTCGCGCAGCTTCACGAACATTGGAAACAAAGGCATGCGCTAGCCTTCGACTCCGTGCGGCACGGGCCCGGCAACCGCGTCGCGCTCGACCGCCTCGGCCCACTCCCCCGCGAGCAATGCGCGAATTTCGTCATTCGAGTGGCGCGCGAAAAATTGGCGCAGATTTTCTCCCGGCGCACGCTCCTCATCGAAAGCCCTCAGCAGACGTTCAATCGCATCGGGCACCTCGGTGGCCGCGCAACGATATCCAACTGGCCGGGCGATCGCCGCAAAGCGTCCGACCGCTCCGCCCACGCAGAAGTAGTAAGCATCCACCATGCGGCCATCCACCTTGACCTTCTTGCCCTCCAGGCCGATGTCCGCGATCCAATGCTGGCCGCAGCTGTTCGGGCATCCCGCGATGTGCAGCTTCAACTGCTGATCGAACCCGGGAATACGATCCTCGAGCTCCTCGACGAGCCAGCGCGCGAATCCTTTAGTCTCGGTGAGAGCCAATTTGCAGAATTCCGATCCGGTGCATGCGATCGTGCCGCGCGCAAACACGGACGCAGCCACCGGCAGCCCCGCAGCTTCTAATCCTCGCGCCACCGCCGCAGCATTCTCATTGCGGACGTTCACCAACACCACGTTTTGCATGATCGTCGTACGAATTTCGCCATCCGCAAAATGATCGGCAAGTTCCGCGGCGGATTTCAATTGATCGGCGCTGATTCTCCCGCGCAGCACGCATGCGCCGACGTACGAATACCCCGGTTGCTTTTGCGCGTGCACACCGACATGGTCGCGATATGCGTCTTCGGGGATTTGTTCAGGTTCCGCGGGATCCAGCTTAAATCCGAGGCGCGAATGCAATTCGCTGAGGAAGGATTCAGCTGTCCAGCCGTGATTCAGGAAGAGAAACTTCAAACGTGCCCGCTCGCGGCTTTCGCGCAGAACTTCACTCTCGCGGAAAATCTCGGCGACACCCCGAACCACTCGCGCCGCTTGCTGCGGCAACACAAAGGCGTTCAAACGCACAGCCAAGTGCGGTTCCGTGGAAAGGCCGCCAGCCACACGCAACGAAAATCCTGTCTCAGTTGCCTCGCGACGCCGGCGCGTCGTCGCTGTAAGCGCCACATCGTTAATTTCCGGATAAGAGCACCACAGATGGCAACCGGTGATCGAAACCTTGAATTTGCGCGGCAGATTGTAAAACTCGGAATTTCCGCCGAGTTGGCGTGTCAGCTCCAGCGCAATCGGCGACGCGTCGCAAATCTCATCGGCATCGAGCCCCGCCAGTGGGCAGCCGGTGATATTGCGCACCACGTCGCCGCAAGCGCCTGCGGTCGTCAGTCCCACGGAATGCAAACGATCCAGAATTTCCGGCAGCGCTTCGATCGCTACCCAATGCAGCTGAATATTTTGCCGGACCGTTATATCGGCCACGCCGCGTGCATGCCGCTCAGCGATATCCGCCACGGCGCGCACTTGCGCGCTGCGCAAGATGCCGTTGGGAATCCGGATGCGGACCATAAAGTAAGGCGTCGCTTTTCCTTCTCCGCCAGCGCCGCCAATCACTCCGTTGCCGTCGCCCTGCGTGTAAATTCCCCACGAACGAAAATACGTGCCAAGCCACTCCGGCGGTATCGAGTCATGGCCCTGCCGCGCAAATCCGCGAATCTCGTCGAGGCATTCCCAGGCGTTCTTGGCTCGCTTCAGCCGCTCGACCCGCTGCGCTTTGGTTTCTTTGATCTCAGCCATAGTTTGTAAGCCTTAAAAACAAAAAACCCACCAACCAGATCGTCTGGCGGTGGGCTTGGAAACCTAAAGTTGGATTGCGACTTAAGTCCCGGGACTCCTCTCGCCAGAGATGTGCGCCATACAACACGCGCAACATGCGCATGGACAACAATTCGTCTGGCAAGCTCTCGACATCGTTTCTCCAAACTACTCGACTTAATGTGATGCGTCAATCCAAAAAAAGAATCTGTCTCATTTGTGCGATGGATTTGTCACCTTTGTCGCGCGAATCGCGTCACATCGGCGAATGGCGAGTCCGGGAGGTCTCTGGGCCTGTGCCGGGGACCGAAAACGATGCACGGCCGCGCCGCGGCGCGTGCCGAACTGCACCATGCTTGGCGCGGCAAAGTGCTTCTATTCGTGGCACTTGCCGCCGGCAGGGGCGGATCAACAAATAGTTGTCACTTCACGTTCACGGAGTTATGCTTCTGCCCTGATCACCCGGGTTACTTACCGGGCTTGGAAACCAACCCAGTCCCAGACTAACAATCCAACCCGTTCCAATCCATTACCCGCGGGGCGAGCGTAGTAGAAGAAGGTGCGGTTGAAGTCCAAATCCTACAGGAGGTAATTCGGGAAATGACAAAGTCAAAGAAAGCTCTCGTCGCTGGCGCAGCGCTGGCAGGTTTGCTCGCAGGGACCGGCATCACCGTCCAAGCGTCCAATCTTCTCTCCGGCACTCACTTCGCGGCGCAGTCGGACCAGAAGCCGGCCGACTCTAAGGTGAAGGAAAAGCATGCTTGCAAGGGTCAGAACTCCTGCAAGGGCAAGGGTGGATGTAAATCGAGCGACAACGGCTGCAAAGGCAAGAACTCTTGCAAGGGCAAGGGCGGCTGCGCGACCGACGGCTCGAAGATGCCGAAGTAAGACGCTACCAAGCGTCGCTTCAGTCACACACGAAGTATCTGGTGGGGAGGGCCGGATGCGACAAAGCCGGCCCTCAACACCTTTACCACAAGCAGGCGGAGCCAGGAATGCCAGCCAACCGGTTTAACAGCCACACGGATTACGGAATTGGGATCGGTTTGCGCGCCCCGCATTACCACCATATCCTTACCCGCAAGCCCGTGGTGGATTGGTTCGAAATCATCTCTGAAAATTTCATGATCGACGGCGGGCGACCGCTGCGCATCCTGGATCAGATTCTGGATCAGTACAAAGTTGTGCAGCACGGCGTCTCGATGTACTTCGGCTCGGCGGAAAAACCGAATCGCGAGCATTTGCGGCGGTTGAAGGAATTGGTGAAACGCACCAAGACTCCCTGGCTCTCCGATCATCTCTGCTGGGGCAGCGTGGATGGCCGTTACACGCACGACTTGCTTCCGATGCCCTATACGTTCGAAGCGGCACGCATCACCGCGCAGAAAATTCGCGAAGTGCGCGATTTCCTGGAAGTTCCCGTGGTCGTGGAGAACGTGAGCAGTTACGCCGAATTTCACGTATCCGAAATGACAGAATGGGAATTCTTGAATGAGGTGGTGGAACGCGCGGACTGCGGAATCCTGCTGGACGTGAATAACATTTACGTCTCGTCGCAGAATCACACTTTTGATCCCTTCACCTACGTCAATAGCGTTCCAGCCGAGCGCGTGGCGCAGATTCACATCGCCGGACATTCGAAATATCGCAAATACATTCTCGATACGCACGACCATCCGGTGATTGACCCGGTTTGGAAGCTCTACGCGCGGGCCATTGAACGCATTGGCCACACGGCGACGTTGCTGGAATGGGACGACAGCATTCCTTCCTTCGACGAAGTCCACGACGAAGCGCTGAAGGCCAACCGTTTCCTCGCCAGCGCGTCCTTGGCGGCCGCCGTATGAGGCTGCTGAGCATCCAGCGCCAGATGGCGCGCGCGGTGATGACTCCGCTGACGAACTCGGAGCGCATGCGCACGGTAGCGTCGAATGGCCGCTCGATGCGTGCCATGGCTTCGCAGATCATCAAGCCCAATGACCGGCTGACCTCCTTTGAACGCCTCGAAATCTATAACCGGCAGTATTGGTTCCGCATCCTTTCCGGATTCGCCGAGGATTTTCCGGGATTGCGCGCCGTGCTGGGCGGGCGCCGTTTTGATGCCCTGGCCAAGGCGTACCTGACGGATTGTCCTTCGCAATCTTTCACACTGCGCAATTTGGGTGCGCGGCTGGAATCGTGGCTGCGTAAACATCCGAGCTGGGCTGGCGAGCGCCAGAACCTGGCGGTGGATATGGCCCGACTGGAATGGGCCGATATCGAGGCGTTCGACGGCAAGAGGGAATCGCCGCTCAAGCCGGAAGAATTGGCCGGCGCGAATCCGGCGAAGCTGCATCTGCGATTGCAGCCCTACATAAGCCTGCTCGACCTGCGCTATCCGGTGGACGACCTGTTGCTCGAAGTTCGCAAGGACGCGGAAAATCTGGATGTGGCGAGCAATGCATTCAGCGAGCGGCATAAGCGCAAGCGCGTCGCTGCGGTGGCGAAACTGAAACCAAGCCCCATATTTTTGGCGGTGCACCGCTTGGATGAGGATGTTTATTTCCGCCGCCTGGCGCGCGAAGAGTTCGAGATTCTGTCGCAGTTGCACGCGGGGAAATCTTTGAATGCCGCGATCGAGGCCGCTTTGCGCCGAAGCCCGCTGCCCGCGGAAGAGCGCGCCGCAAACGTAGAGAATTGGTTTCGTACCTGGGCGACCCTTGGATGGTTCTGCCGCCTGGAAAAATCCCCCGAAAATAACAAAGCCGCCGCGCGCTGACGCGTCGAGGCCAGAGAGAGCAACGCATCACATGAGCACTGTGCAAAATCAGATTCTGCGTCTGTACGATGGATTCCTGCGATTCGTAACCAGCCTGCAATCGCCATTTCTGCTGGTGGTGCGGGTGTATTGGGGATGGCAACTCTCGCAAAACGGGTGGGGCAAGCTGCACAATCTGCCGCACGTGACGGAATTTTTTGCGAGCCTGGGATTGCCTGCGCCCGGTTTCACTGCCGCGTTTGTCTCCAGCTTCGAATTCGTGGCCGGGATTTTGCTCGCGCTCGGGCTGCTCTCGCGGATCGCGGCTCTGGGAGTTTTTATTGATATGACGACGGCTTACTGGGCGGGGGACAGGGACTCGTTTCTGGCGTTCTTCTCCAATCCCAATAAATTCGCCGGTGCCGACCCGTTTGTTTTCTGGTTTGTGGCGTTGATCATCTTGATCATTGGTCCCGGTAAGTGGTCGCTCGATGCGTTGTTGCGCCGGCGGATGCGAAAAGACGCTCCGGAGATCGGGGCGTTGCCGGTTTGAGGATCGCGGTCTGCACCTCGCTGGGGCTGAGTGGTAGCAGACAAATCTACCGCTGCGACGCAGAGAACGCAGAGAAAGGCAACGCAGGGCCGGCACCGGCATCATAGTATTGGGTCCCATGCACGCGATTTTGAGCAGGCTCTCATTGACGACTAAGATCGCTGGGGCCGCTCTGGCAATGCTCCTCGCAGTTTTTGTTGGCGTTCGTACCCACGCGGCTGACGAAATGACCTCTACCGTCCTGATTGGCAATTCGCGCATTGATGTCGTTATCGAGAAGGGCGACCTGCGCGTTTCCAAAGAAGAGTTGATGACCTGGGTGCATTGGGCCGCGGAATCGGTCGCGGGATATTACGGACGCTTTCCTGTTCCACATTTGCTGCTGCGGATTGTCCCGACGGATGGGAGGGGTGTGCGCGGCGGGCGTACATTTGGCAGGGGAGACGGCGGGTACACGGTGATTCATGTGGGGAGCGAGACGGAGTTTGCGGGCCTCGCGAATGACTGGATGCTGACGCACGAGATGGTGCATTTGTCGTTTCCTTCGATGGCCGACGATCATCATTGGATCGAAGAGGGAATTGCCACATACGTGGAACCCATTGCGCGAGTGCGTGCGAAGCACTTTGACGCGAACGAAATGTGGTTTGAAGTGGTACGCGATATGCACCAGGGATTGCCGGCGGCAGGAGATGAGGGCTTGGACAGCACGCACACTTGGGGGCGGACTTATTGGGGCGGGGCGCTTTTCTGTCTGCTGGCCGATGTGGAGATTCATCGCGAGACCGGAAACAAGAAGGGATTGGAGGATGCGTTGCGCGGGATCCTCGACGCGGGCGGAGACATACGCTACGACTGGCCGATCGAGAAGGCGTTGAAGATTGGCGATCAGGCTACCGGCGTTCCGGTGCTGGAGAATTTGTACGGCAAAATGAAGGATCAGCCTTACGACGTGGACCTTCCGGCGTTGTGGCAGCAATTGGGGATTGACCGCGAGGGCGACAAAGTTGTTTTCGTGGATACGGCGCCGCTGGCGAAGGTGCGCGAGGCGATCACGTTCGGCAAAGCCGAAGCGTCGATGAAGCCCGCTGCAGCGGATTCGCGCAAAGCCGCGATTTTTGCTGGACGGACTGCTGCGTTTTTCCCACCGGATAAATCCCGCGATTGAAGGGGTTTTGTCGCGCCGCACTTGAGTGCGCCATTGATGTTGCGCTCCGAACGATGGCGGTGTGAAGACCGCCGCTACAACGTCAAAACCGCTCCTACGAATTTCGTACACCTTGCCAAGCTGGGGCGCAGCAAGCAGCGCCCCTACCGAGTATCTATAATTTTGCATCAATCTTCTGTTGCGCGGGCGCCGTCGCGGAACTTGGTTAGCGCTTCCAGGATTTGTTGGCCGTAGAGTTCGGTTTTGCGTTCGCCGAAGCCCGATACTGTGCGCAGTTGGGCTAGGGTGCGGGGGTGGATGCGGCATAGGGAATCGAGCGAGGTGTCGTGCATGATTATGAATGCGGCGATATTCATTTCTTTTGAGGTGCGACGGCGCCATTCGCGCATGTAGGCGCGTAGTTCCGGGTCAACACCATGGGCGGCGGTTTGGTTGGCATTGAACAGCGTTTGCCGGCGACCGATATCGTTTGGGCGAGAGACGTCGTCGGGCCGAGAGACATTATTATTTTGCGCTGGCGCCTTAGGCTGATAGGCGTTGCGTTTTGCTCCCCACCAGCCTGCACTGGGAGCATCGGCGTTTTGCAGCGGCGCGAAATCCGCTGCGTTTTCGGTGGCCGATCGTGGGCCGCGCGTAAATGTGATGGATGCGGCAGCCGCGGCGGCCGCTGTGGCCGATGCTCTTGCGGTGGCGGCGAGCTTTTCGCGGCGTCTGGGTCGCGGCGGCGCTACCGGTTCCGCGAGCCATTTGATTTCGCAGCCGCAGACGTCGCATGCGCCGCAGGATTGCCATTTTGGGCGTTCGCCGAAATGGACGCAGATCTGGCGGTGGCGGCAGCCTTTGGATTCTACGAAGCTGCGAATAATGTGATAGCGCTGCCAGCCGCGTTCACGCTCGGCGGGATCGCTGACTTGTTCGATGAAATGCGCGAGTAATCCTGCGTCTTTTTTGCGCCAGAGCAGAACGCAATCGGCGGGAAGGCCGTCGCGTCCGGCGCGGCCTGCTTCCTGATAATACTGCTCGATGGATTTCGGCAGCGAGAGATGGATCACGGCGCGAACCGCGGCTTTATTGATGCCCAGGCCGAAAGCGATGGTGCCGACCAGCACGGGAATCTCGTCGGACATCCATTTTTCCTGATTGCGGCGGCGGGTGGCGTTGTCCATCTTGCCGTGGTAAGCGATGGCCTTGATTCCGGATTCGGCGAGCAGGATGACGGTCTCTTCGACGCGCGCGATGGTCGGCGCGTAGACGATTACGTTTTCCCCGGCGTAGGTTCGCAACGCCCGTACCAGCAGTTCCGCTTGAGTGCGCGCGTCACATTCCTTTACGACGTAACGCAGATTCGGGCGGTGAAAGCTGGCGATATATTTGTCGGCTCTGCGCAGCGCGAGTTGCTCGACGATGTCGTGCCGCACTTGCCTGGTAGCGCTGGCGGTGAAGGCGGCGATGGGACGATCGGGGAAATGTTTGCGGAGTGAGCTGAGTTGGCGGTATTCGGGACGAAATTCGTGGCCCCATTCGGAGATGCAATGGGCTTCGTCAATCGCGAAGAAAGAAACGGGGACGCGTTGCAGCCATTCGATGGTGTCGGCGCGGGCGAGACGTTCGGGAGAAAGATAGAGCAGGCGGTAATGTGCTTTGATGGCTTGGCTTACGATGGTGGACTGTTCGGCCGCGGTGACGGTGCTGTTCAGTAGCGCGGCGGGAATGCCCATTTGAGTTAATTGGGCCACTTGGTCTTGCATCAGTGCGATCAACGGGGAGACTACGATCACGGTGCGATCAGCTAGTAGCGCGGCGGGGAGTTGGTAGCAAAGTGATTTGCCGCCGCCCGTGGGCATTACCACGCAGGTGTCCTGGCCGCCGAGCAGGCTGCGCACGATGCGTTCTTGCATGGGGCGAAATGAGTCGTAGCCCCAGTAGCGGCGGAGCGCGCCGAGAAGTTCGTAGTCGGTATGCACGTCGTCAAGTATAAGTTGACGGGCTGACGGTGCGGTCTATCGTTGAACGCGTAGGTGGCGGCGGGACCGCGGGCAGCTAGGCGGCGCGGCGAGAGTTGGCTTACAATCGCGTGATTATGAGACCTCAGACCACAGAGAACGTTGCTGGTCCCGATCATCAATGGCTGCGGCATGCGCTGGCTACCTTGGCCTATCGCGGAGGGAAGACTTTGCGCGGGGCGCCGGCTGGTTTTGCGGAGTTTCGCGTGGGGGAGAGGACGCGGACGCCGGGGCAGATCCTTGCGCATCTGGGGGATTTGGTGCAGTGGGCCTTGACGCAGGCGAAGGGAAAGCCGGCTTGGCAGAATTCCGCGGTGGTTTCGTGGGAGGAAGGGAGCGCGCGGTTCTTCGCGGCGTTGCAGGAGCTGGACGATTATCTGGCGTCGAATGAGACGATCGGGTGCACGCCGCAAAAGATGTTTCAGGGGGCGATTGCGGATGCCTTGACGCATGTGGGGCAATTGGGGATGTTGCGCGGGTTGGCTGGGGCGCCGGTGCGCGGTGAGAATTACGCACAGGCGGATATTGAGGTGGGGCGGGTGGGGGCGGAACAGAGTGCGCCGCGGAGGGAGTTTGATTGAGGCAAGTGCCGTGAATCGCGAGACGTGGCCCGCGACCCGTGAACGGTGGAAGAAATAATAACGCGTTTTTGTGTCGATTAGAACGGGGTGCGATCGTTTGTTTTGAGAGGTTTACGTTGATTTCTAATATCTGCCATTGTCGATTAGAAATGTTTTTGCTGGCTGCTTGCGGCGGGCGATCTGCTTCTGCGATTCGGAGATTCCGGCTTGCGGAAACCTGCAAAATGTGTCGATTAGAAGGTGTGCCGAGTGTTTGTTTTCTATGAGATATGGCGTTTTCTAATCGCACGCTGTGTCGATTAGAAAGGCCGTGATTCGTGACCCGTCTGCCGGCGAGGCGGGTTTGTGAATCGTGAGTCGTGATTTGCGAAGTGGCGCGGCCCGCAAAAAGCGCGGGATGCAAAGTGCGGATTTGTTGGCGATTGATGAGGGGTGCGGGTGTTTGTTTTGTGGGAGATATAGCGAATTCTAATCGGCGCGGTTGGCGATTGAATTTGCAGTGATCTTGAGTGACCCTTCGCAAAACGCGCTCTGGGTAAACGAGTGAAGAGTGAGAAGTAACGGCGGAGCGGCGATGTAACATTGTAGTTGGGATGTTACATGAGGTTTTGGGGCGGCCAGTTGGTGCGCGGCGCGACAACTGAGGGGTGCGGGGCGGTTTTTGGGTAGAGTTTTCCCTGGGGGTGGGGATGGTCTGCCTGTCGCCGTTGTGGCGGAGTGCATGTGGCGTCCTTCGTGGGCTGGAATGGTGGCCCGGGTCTATTATATCATGTTTACTGCATGATTACCAGTCCCAATATGGAACTAGGTGTGCGGCCAACGGTATAGTGGAAGGCTCGCGCGGGTGGGGCGCCGGTGCGAGCGGGTTCGGGGTTCGCACGGGAGTACGCGGGTCACGCCGAGGGGTGGTCGGGAAACTCGAAAAATTCGCGGGAAGGGCACCGCGATCGGTTCGGCGCTGCGCGCCGGCTTTTTATGTCGTGGCTTCCCGCCGTGAGGCGCGGGACGCAAAAAGCGCGAAAGCCACGACCCACAAAGATTTTCGTCGAGGGCGGAACAGGCGCATGCGAGCCCAGGGTCGGATGGGCGGCGTTTAACTTTGTGCCGAAAGCTGGGCCGGAGCAGTAGGGTCTGAGGTATTGCCGCGCACTCTCGCCTGCGGCCTTTGGCCGCGAACCCGCGAGAGTGCGGCACCCCTAGGTGCAACTGCAGAGGCGAACCGCGGCCGAGATCGATTTTGGAAGCATGCTCCACCTGCCCGAACCGGGGCCGGAACCGCAGGGTCTGACGTATTGCCACGCACCCTCGCCTGCGGCCTTTGGCCGCGAACCCGCGAGAGTGCGGCACCCCCGAAACCTAAAGGCGCTCGCTCGCCCGTGCTGCCAGCGTCGGCCGCCCGCCACATCGAAACGATCGTTTTCGTGGTGGCCAAACTCCTGTAAGATGCGCCACTGAAAGTGACAGGAGGAACTGCTGATGAAGTCCATCAAGATGAATTGCGTAGGTTTTCTTGCACTTGTGATCCTGGCTGCCTGTGTTTCGATTACGCCAACTTACGCGCAGGACATGGCCAAACCGACCGCAGCGCCAAAAGCTGCGCCCGGCCCTTCGCAAGCGGTGCTTGAACAGTGGAATGACATTGGACGCAAACTGATTGCGATGGCCGAAGACTTCCCCGAAGACAAGTACGATTACAAGCCGACACCTGCCGTGGGGAGCTTTGCCCAGCGGCTGATCCACGCGGCTCACGCCAACGAGTTTTTCATTAATCTCGTGGAGGGCCGCAAGATGCCGGCGATGGCTGATCCCGAGCGTGCGCAGTTCAAAACGAAAGCGGACGTGGTGGCATTCGTGAAGAAATCATTTGCGGATGGGGCCGCCGCGATCACAGCCAAGGGCGATAAGGGCATGTCCGACCTGGTGGTGGATCCCTTTGCAAACGAGCAGACGCGCATCAGCGATTTTGCGTATGGCTTCGTCGAGCATTCCGGCGAGATCTACGGGCAGCTTTCGGTTTATTACCGCGTGGCGGGCATGGTGCCGCCGGAATCGCGACCGAAGAAGTAATCGAACAACGCACGCTGACCTGTGCAGTTCCGAGTGCAAAGGGTAGCGGCAAAGTGCCGAGCTCCATGCTCCGGCGTGGGCCTGAAGAGTAGGGTTTGGCGTTTTGCCACGCACCCTTTGCGAAAGGCGCAAAGGGATGCGGCACCCATAAATTCAACGGCTGGCCCACCCAGCCCAGATTATTGCAGCTTGGCGTATTCGGATTTGGCGGCGATTAGTAGAGGGATGTTGGGGTCGGCGTCTTTCCAGAGGGTTAGGAAATCTTTGTAGGCGGCTAGGGCGCGGACGCGGGCGGCGTCGGCATCGGCGCCTTGCGAGGTTTTTGCTTCCAGGGCGTTGGCGCGAGCTACGCCCAGTCGTGCTAGCGCGCCGGTCCAGCAATTCCATACGATGCCGTTGTGGTCGAGAATTTTTTGAAATTCGGCGGCGGCGGCGCTGCCTTGTCCGGCGGCGAGGTAGGCTTCTCCGCGCACATACGCGGGATAGAGGCAGGAAACATTGGAGACGAATTCAATCTCGCCCAGCTCCAGCGGTGACGTAGCAGCTTGCAGATCATTTAAGGCGGCAGCCGAATTCTTTTTGTCCAGGGCCAATTGCGCTTGAATCGCCGGCAGCCAAAGCGCCTGCGTCTGGGTGTTCAGCGGGTAGCGTTTCCCCAAGTCTTTCGCCAAGGATTCGGTTCGTGCCGTATCACCTGCGATCGCAAACGCAAGACCGGCTTCAACCCCGACGCCCTGACTTGCGGGATCCAGCTTCAAAGCCTCTGCCGCCGACTGTCGCGCTTCGGCGGCATAGCCGTAAGCAGCCTCCCACTGAGCGGCAATCGCTTGCCATATCGCCCCACTTTCCTTGGTGTCCGCTCGTATCGCGGAATCCACCGCCCGCTTGGTCAATTCCCGCGCTTTGCCCAAATGACCGGCATATGCCTCGGTGTCAGATGCGAGCGCAAATCCAAAGGTTTCGGAATCAGGCTGGTTCGCAAACCACTGCTGCTGATCCGCCATCGCTGCGGAGTCCGCCCCGAGAAAGGCAAGAGCGTAGAGAGCATTGTGAAATACGAAATTATCCAGTTTTCGCGCCTGCGCATCGTGGATGGTCTGCCGCGTTTCATCGAACTGCTGCAAGGCAAGGGCGCAGTTGGCGAGGTTGATGTACTGAGCCACGCGATCCGGCGCAAGTCGCTGGCTTTGCCGCATGACCTCCTTAGCTTTTTCATACTGCCCCTTCGAGCTATACACAATGCCCAAATTGCCATAGGCCGAAGAATTTCGCGGGTAGTTCTCAATCATCTCTTGATATGTCTGGGCGGATTTATCCAGTTCGCCGGTTACATTCTCGTAGTACAAGGCGGCGATCGTCAGCTTTTCCCGTTCGCTGGCATGTTCCCGCAACTGGAATGCTTTGGTGAAGTACTCGCTGGCCCGCCCCGTCTCGCCAGAATTGCCGTAGTCGTCGCCCAGTGACAAGTAGCCCATGGCAAAATTCGGGTCAAGTTGTATGGCACGCTGATAGTAAGACAGGCCTGCGGCAGGGCCTTTGTCATTAGCGGCCTTTCGGCCAAGGCTATACGCTTGCAGGGCCTCAAGCGAAGATGTGGTCACCTCTGACAGCGGAACATCCAGCTTCTGCACCGTAGCGAGCGATTCGCCGAGTTCGCCACGCAGTTTCGAGGCCGCCTCGCCCAGCGTGTCCAGCACCTTCTCCTTGGACGCCGCCGTGACCTGCTCCTCGGCCAGTGTGTCGCCGCTGCGGCAATTCACCGCCTTCAGCTCCAGCACAAATTCGCTGCCCAGGCTGCCGATCGTTCCAGCAATGTAGGCTTTGCTGCCCGCCCGCTGGCAAAGGTCGCGAGCTACATCGGGAGTGAGTTTCGTGCCGGCCGGGCGGGTCATCTCTTGCAAGGTCTTGGCCACTTCGCTGTCGGAAAGCACGTTCAGGAAAGGCGATTGCCGCAGGGAAACGTTGAGCGCCGTCTTCAGCGTGTCGTCAAAGACGGCGTCGCCGGTGGTGTTGGTGAAATCGCCGAGGACGATGGTGTCTTTCTCGGTGAGCATGTGGGCTTGCGCGCGGCGAGAAAAATAAAGCCAGCCGCCGACGGCTAGAGCGATAACCACGACCGCAATCGCGGGACCGAGAATTTTCCAAGGCTTTTTGTTCGCTGCGGGAACTTCGGCGACTTTCACGCTGCTCGATGACGAAGGCACGGCAGTCGCAGCGCCGGATCCTGGCGATGGCTGCTGCGATGCGGCTTGCGATCCAGCGTCTTGCGCCGCGGCGATTGCGCTGGAACTGGCTGCTGACACGCGACTGGTGTCCGTATCGCGCTTCAGCCGCTGCAGATCCGCGCGCATTTCTGACGCGTGCTGGTAGCGCAGGTCGCGATCCTTCTCCAGAGCTTTGTTGATAATGTCTTCGAGCTTGGGCGAGACGTCGGGATTCAGGCGCATCGCTGGAGCGGGCGTGGCGTCCAGGATGGATTTGAAGATGACGGCGGCGCTTTCTCCGCGGAACGGCAGGGTTCCCGTGGTCATTTCGTAGAGCACCGCGCCGAAAGAGAACAAATCGCTGCGCGCGTCCAGTTCTTTCGCGCGGGCTTGCTCGGGCGACATATAGGCGACGGTGCCGAGCGTCGAGCCGGGGCTGGTGAGGTGCTCTTCGTCGATGGTGGCCGTCATCGTGTTTGACGGCGCGGGCTGGCTGGCGGAATTCGAGGTGACTTTGGCCAGGCCGAAATCGAGCACCTTGGCGTGGCCGCGCTTGGTGACAAAAATATTCGCGGGCTTGATGTCGCGATGGACGATGCCTTCGGCGTGCGCTGCGTCGAGCGCGTCAGCAATTTCGATGGCCAGCGACACGGCGGTGTCTATCTCCATCGGGCGGCCGGCAATGCGATGCTTCAGCGTGAGCCCATCCAGAAATTCC
The DNA here is from genome assembly GCA_963740695.1 of uncultured Acidobacteriota bacterium. Classification (GTDB taxonomy): domain Bacteria; phylum Acidobacteriota; class Terriglobia; order Acidiferrales; family UBA7541; genus Palsa-295. The sequence goes on along the minus strand of CAVUFU010000004.1, from coordinate 1,517,946 downwards.
ATGGCGATGAACGAGCGTCCGCCTTCTTCGGCAATTTCGTAGATGGTGCAAATATTGGGATGATTCAGGGCGGAAGCCGCTTTGGCTTCGCGCTCGAAACGATTGAGGGCTTGCGGATCGTTGGCTACGTCGTCGGGCAGGAACTTCAGGGCCACGAAACGGCTGAGCTTCACATCTTCGGCTTTGTAGACCACGCCCATCCCGCCACCGCCGAGTTTTTCGACGATGCGGAAATGCGAGATGGTTTGGCCGATGAGCGGATCGGAGCTGGGCACGCCGCGGACATATTAGAGTGCCGTCGGAACCAAGTCAACGAAGAGAAACTCGTTTGCGGGCCGCTGGGAACTTGAAATTTACTACGACTTTACTCAATCGCCGGCGGTGGGGGCTTGGGCTTCTTTGGTTACGAGGAGGCTGACGTCTTTTAGATTTTGGTAGATCTCGCGATAGGACTGGACCAGGGAGGTTTCGTGGTAGGGGACGCCGCGCTGGCGGCAATAGGATTTGACTACTTTTTGGGCTTGGCGAAGTTTGTTGCTGGGCATGGTGGGGAAGAGGTGGTGTTCGATCTGGCAGGAGAGGCCGCCCATGCAGTAGTCCACGCCGGGATGTTTTTTGATATTGCGGCTGGTGAGGACTTGTTCGCGGAGGAAATTTACGGCGGTGCTACCTTGCTGGAGAGGCATGCCTTGATGATTGGGAGCGAAGATCAGGGTGAGATAGAGGCCGAGGAAGGCCTGCTGCGCGATGAAAAAGAGAATGGCGTGCTGCCAACCGAGAAGGTAGGTGAGCAGGCCGAAGAACCAAATCGTATGGAGGATGAGGAAGCTGACTTCGACTATGGGGTGCGCGACTTTGCGGCGCGCGAGGAAACGCACGCTATCGTATTTCAAGAAAAACGATTCGAGCAGCGACAACGGAAAAAACGAGAAGTGCTGGTATTTCACGGAGAGGCGCGCGAGGCCGTGTTTGGTGGCGGCTTGTCCTTCGGAAAACGCGAAGGGAAGAATGTCGACGTCGGGATCGGCGGTGACGTGGTTCGGCGAGCAGTGATGGCTATTGTGTTTGTGCAGCCACCAACTATTGCTGAAGCCCAGCAGGAGATTCGAATGCAGGAGGCCGAGGGCTTCATTGCCCCAGGGCTTGCTGAAAATTTCCTGGTGGCCGGCGTCGTGGACGATGAAGCCGAGTTGGGCGAAGACGAAGGCGAGGATGGCGGCGTTGCAGAGTTCCAGCCACGGGTTCTGAAACCATTTGATCAGCAGGAAAGCGCCGACGAAAAGGACCAGGTTAATAATTATTCTGCGGAGGTAATAGGCCGGTTGCTTGGCTAATAGGCCGCTTTGCCGAACCTGAGTCAGTAAGTCGCGAAATTCGTCGCCCGCCGCTGCCCGCATCGTCCCCCTCGATCCCCAAGATCACGCACGATCCACAGGTCTTGTAGTACTTTGTCCAAGAACGTGCGAAGGAGATCGACCGCGGCGGAGGCAGAGTTTGCACAGAGCTTCCGCATTGCCTGGCGATGACTCCGTAAAGCACCTATCATGGCGAAAAAAATTTGGAGCTGTTTGATTAAATGCGAGAGTACCACGCCGGTCGCGGCTGGCGTGAGAAGAATATAAATTGTGCGCGAAGAGTTGATTGAAATTGCGGGCCAAAAGTGCACACAGCGGTTGCGCCTGCGATCCGGCACACAAGGACAGGTTGCGGAAAAGTCGAAATTTAAGCTTCAGGGGCTAAAGCCCCAAGAGAAAAGGCACGGCTTACGGCCGGGCTGAAGCCCCGCGCTTCCCTCTCCCTGGTGATCGGCTGAGCTTTATGTCGGAGCCAAAGCTCCGACCCCCTAAGAACCCGAGATTTTCCGCGAGCTGTCTAGACCGCTGGTTAAATCGGCGAGCATGACGATTTACAGAGTGTGAGATGCGTTGCGCCGATTGGCGGTTGTGCCGCGACTCGGCAGCGTCTCAGAGAATTTGTTCGCTGGTTTCGGTGACGCACGGGTTGGAATTGGCGAGTTCGTCGCAGGCCAGGCGAAAATTTTCGTACCAGGTTTCGGTGAAGCTGGTGACGAGCTGTTCGACGGTGCGTCCGGCGATTTTCAGGCTGGGCCGGACGATCTCGCCCCAGGTGTGGATGCGCGTGCCGTCGCCATTCTGACGCTCGAAGGTGACCCATTGGCCGATAACGACGCCCATGGCGTGGTCAATCCAGCCGACTTTTTGCGCGGGGACGCACTGGGTGATGACGTGATTGACGACGGTGTTGACGGGGCGGAGGACTTCAATTTCCATGCAACTGCCGGGCTCCCACGGTGCACCTTCGCGCCAACGCAGCTGGCCGTAGATATTGGCGAACTGGTTCCAGCGTTTCCAGTTGGAGAAAACGTCCCAGGCGACATTCTTGCAGGCACGGGTGGTTACGGAGTACTGAAAATGGATCATAATTCCAAGCAACTCCTAATACGCTTTCCGAACTGAATGATTGATCCAGCAGGACAAGCAGGTAGAATGGTGGCCGGTATTATTTATACGCTGTTACTTTAACAATGTCAAGGTTATTATGCAGGGCAGGGGATGGCCCGGGAGGGCTCACAGCGATGCCGCGCAAAGCTGAAGCTGGGTTGGAGGGGCGAATACTGGACGCCGCGTACAAGTTGTGGAGCGAGCGGGGAGAGCACGCGTTGACGATGAGGGCGGTGGCGAAGGCGGCGGGGACGACGACGCCGACTTTGTACGAGCGCTTTCGCGACAAGCATGATTTGCTGGAATTGCTGCGCACACGGGCGCGGCAGAATTTGTATGCGGCGATTCGTGCGGCGGATTCGGCGGAGGATGTTTGCAAGCGGGCGTTGGAGTTTACGGCGCGGCGGGGGCACGAATATCGGTTGCTGACGGACGGGTGGGCGGCGCGATTCAGCCGGAAGGAGCCGATGCCGTCGGTGGAATTGGTGAAGGAACGGCTGGCGGAGCAGTTGGGAGGGGAGGCGGAGGAGCACACGGAATTGACTTTGGCTTTGGTGGCTTTGGTGCATGGGACTTCGCTGCTTTTATTGGCGGAGGGAGTGAAGGAGGACGTGGCGCGGCAGTTGCGGCGAGTTTGTCTGGAGGCTTGCGAGGTTTTGATACGGGAGGCTGCGCGGGGAGCGGTGGGGCGCAAGAAGCGGGCGGGGCGAGTGGCCTGAACCGGCGCGCGAGCGGGATTTCGGAATACCCGGTTGGAGTATGAATCGAGGGGCCGGTTAATCGCGAAGTGGCGCCGAGAATTAAGAGGCGGGAATGAAGAAGAAATTATTTATGTAAGGTTTTGCGCCGGGGCCGGCTAGGCTCCGCGCAACGGCGGCCTCAGGGCTCTGATGTGTTGCGGGATCGAAGCGGCGGATGGAGCCAAGCGTCCCGCGCTCCAGCATAAAACCCTCGTACTGAAGAGGCTCGAGAAGCGCGCGCACGGCGCGGACGGCACCGGGATGGTGGCGCTCCTCGGCTTCCAGCAGGATGGTCGGCCGGTCGCGTTTGAGCAGTTCGATCGCTCCTTCCAGCACGGAAAGCTCGTGGCCTTCGACATCAACTTTCATGAAGGTGACGCCGGCGAGGCCCAAATCGTCGATTCTGAAGGTCTTCACGGTGACTGTCTTGAACGGACCCTGGAAAAGATTCTGCGAGTCAATCGTGCCCAGACCTTCGCCGTTAGCGGGAACGCGGAGCGTAGCTTCGCCGTTGGCATTGGAGGCTGCGCCGGCGATGACCCGGACGTTATTCTTAAAAAGCCGCTCCAGGACGTGGACGCAATCGGGGTTCGGTTCGATGGAGACGACGTGGCGATTGCGGGCGAGCATGATTCGAGTATAGATACCGCGGTTGGCGCCGACGTCGAGGGCGATGCCATCGGTACGGACGAAGTAGGGGAGGAGCGTCTCTTCCATGTCCCGATTTCCGCGCATGGAGCGCAGGGCGTCCTTGGCAAGGAACCAGAGCTTGGGATGAGCCAGCAGCGATTCGGATACGAGCGACTTCACGCGCATTCTTGCGCTTCCCCCGGAAGTGTGACGTACAACGAGTGTCGTACTTATACGGTAATTTATATTTGAAAGCAAGTACTTGATGTGCAATCCAGCGGGCAGGGCAGGCGTGGGATTTATTGCTTGTTTGCAGTGGCTGACGTTTCTTTGAGGACTAAGACCAGGATGCGGCCGTCGGAGTGGAAGGCGCCGCCTGTGGCGGTTTTGGCTTCGGTCAGGGCATTGGGCGGGTTGACGTGGGCGCGCTGGATTACGAGGCCGGTGCTGGAGAGGGTGTCGTTGACGTATTCGCGTTCGCCGTCGATTGCTGGATCGATTTTGTGGGTGACGCTGGCGGCGCTTTTGTTGCGCTGATCGTGTTCGAAGCCGATATCGTGAGTGGCGGCGATGCACCAGAGCGGGCGGCCTGCGATTTCGTAGGGAGATTTCCAGAGGCGCAGGTGATTGCGGGACATTGCTACGCGGACCGGTTCGGCGTGCGCGAAGCCGTAATCTTGCGGACGATTGAACAGGAATAGGGTGCTCATCGGCAAGGTGAGGTAATCTTTTTTTTCTAGCGAGTCGGTGATGGCGCTTAGCACGGTATCTTGTACGGAACTATCCACGTGGACCCAGCCTGCTGCGGTGAACACTTTCAGGACTTGATCTTTGGTGCCGACGATTAAGATGTTGACCATATCGCCGGGATTGCCTTGAGGATCGGAGACGCGGCGGGGGATTTCGTTGAGGAGCGCTGGAGTGATGGTGGGGATCGGCGTTTCTGGCGGGCCGCCTGCGGCGATTGCTGTGGCGGTGCTTCGTCCTGGATTTATTACCGCAATTTTTATCTGGAAATTACCTTTGGCTCCTTCGGCGTCTTTCAAACTTTGATTGATTCCTACGTAGAGGCGGCCGGATACGGGGGCTTCGTAATCGGAGTTCGCGCCGATGGCGAAAGGTTGCGCGGCTTCGCTATCGCCGAGGCGTCCTACTAGCGAACCGTGGCCGGCGTCGGGGACGGGGTAATCGTGGATCAGGTCGCCGAAGCCGCGCTGGAGGCCGTCGGGGCCGCAGGTGCGGCCGTCGGGATGTTTTTTATCGGCGGGGTAGGTGATGGTGCCGCTGGCGGTGATGTGGAGTTTTTCGCCGGAGCGCAGATTGATTTTGGTGTCGAGCCATTGTTTGGTGGCGGCTACGTTAATTTGCTGGGGGGTGATTTTGGCGGAGGTGGATTGGGCGTGGGAGGTTTGAGCGGAATTCGGCGGAGCCGTCGAAAGAAAGAGTACGGCACCTAGCAGGAGTTGTGGACCTGGGCGTTTCATACCATCGGTCTCTAGCGGTACGCGCAGCGCGATGCTTGTGCCGCACCTACGGCGCTCGGGATTTTTTTTCGTGAGCTTTCCCGGCCCTTCCGGGCCGGGCTAACTTATGCCGCGCCTCCGGCGCTGAATTTGCGCTGCCGTGCGAGCGCTGCTAATGCGGCGGCGTCGATCTGGCAGATAAAGTCTTCGGCCTCTCGTTTTAGCAGCGGCCTCATCGTCAGCCCGCGGAATCTTTGCAATGAAATTGCCGGGGGCTTCGCTAATCGCCGGCTAGGTTTTTCGGCGAGCGTTCGTTTAGCGTGGCGATTAGGAGCTTGGCGCAGTCGGGCGGTGAGACTTTGCCGCGGAGGACTACGTCTTTGGCGTCAATGTCTTTGCCGTAGAGGCCGGTGTTGGCGCTGTTATCGGGACGAAGAGTGGAACCGGCTAGCGAGATTCCGGCGAAGAGGCCGCGGGCGCGGGAGTAGGAGAGGACCTGGGCGCGCAGGGTGATGTCGGTTTCGGCGGAGGTGTTGCGGCCGACTGGACCGGCGGCGGCGGACGCGTCGCCGCCCAATTTTACTTTGCTGGTGAGGATGCTGTCTGCGGCGCGTTCGTTCATTAGCAGCAGGACGAAATCGGTGGCTTGTCCGCCGAGTTGCAGGCCGAAGCTGCCGCCTTCTAGGGCCATCATGGTGGGGGCGCCCCAGGGGCCGCGAAAATCGGGGCCGCTGCGGCACGTCATTACGCCGCGGCCGTAGCTGGCGCCGAAGACGAAGGCGAGTTTGAGGACGGAGGGAAGAACGACGACGCAGTAGGCTTTATCAATGACGGTTTGCGGGATATCGTCGGGGATATCCATGATTTCTTTCATTACGTAGCCGGCGTTGTCCACGCGGTCACATTCTTTGGTGCCGGCGGGAAGCGGTGCCGCAAGCGAAGCAATCAGTGCCAAGGCGATAAAAGCTCGATGAATCGAACTGTTCATTCAGTCTCCTAGAATTTTTTGGGCGGTAATGACTGATGGAACCAGGTGCGCGGCGAAATGCCCGCCGCTGGATGTACGAGAAAGTGACGTTCAGCAGCCCTCGCGAATTTTACACGGGAGGATTGGCAAGGGCAACCGCGCGGCAGAAGAACGAGAAGAACCGGAGGGCAGCTATTTACTTCGGGCGCGAGTTTACCTACCATGTGCGGTGCCAGCGAGGCCGCTCCTGGGCGAGATTGCGCTTCGCTGTCTCTCGAGACAAAAACTATAACCGATGCCACGCGCTCCAAGACTCGTCGTGATTGAACCGAACGGCGTACGCCGGGAGGTCTCCATAACTTCCACTCCTTTCCGCATCGGGCGGCAGGCGGGGAACGAACTTACTTTGCGCGACAGCCGGATCAGCCGGCAGCAGGCGCAGATCCTGGCGGTGAATGGAACGTACGTGCTGGAGGACATGGGGAGCCGGCACGGGACGTACGTGAACGGCGAGAAGACTTTGAAGCACGAATTGCAGCCGAAGGACCGCGTGGACTTCGGCATGGCGGATTCCTACAAGCTGCTGTTTCTGGGAGAAGGCGCGACGATCGAGGAATTGGTGGAGCGCGTGGAGGCGCCTGCGCCGCAACATGCGGGTTCGCGCGAGTTGTACCATTTGGGCGTGCTGTTGGAAGTGGCGCGGACTTTGGGCACCGGGCTTTCTTTAGAGGACGTGCTGACTGCGGTGGTGGATGCGGCGATCCAGGTGACGCGGACCGAGCGCGGAGTGCTGCTGCTGGCGAACGAGCAGCAGGAATTGCAGATGATTGTGGCGCGGGACGCGCAGCGCGGGACGTTGCGTCCGGACCAGTTGCAGGTATCGCAATCGGTGGTGAAGCGCGTGGCGCAGACACGCCGGGAATTGATTGTGAGCGATACGGGCGAAGACGGCGGAATGAGCCAGCAGGAAAGCGTGGCGCGGCTGGAATTGCACACGGTGATCGCGATACCGGTGGACAAGCTGCCGGTGATCGAAACTTTGGATGCGACGATTTCGACGCGGCAGGGCGAATTGCTCGGCGTGTTGTATCTGGACAGCCATGTGCCGTCGAGCGCGTTTTCGGATTTGGATCGCGAAGTATTGCGCACGCTGGCGCGCGAGGCGGCGACGGTGGTGGAAAATGCGCGGCTTTTTGCATCATCGCGCGCGAAACAGCGGCTGGACCACGAAATCGAGATTGCCAGCCAGATTCAGAAGCAGCTTTTGCCGAAAGCGCTGCCGAATTTGCCGGACGTGGCGGTGGCGGGCTCGACTTTGTCGTGCCATTCGGTGGGCGGCGATTGCTTCGACGTGATCGGGCTGGGCGGCGGGCGGCACGGATTTTTCGTGGGCGACGTATCGGGGAAGGGAATTTCGGCGGCGTTGCTGGCTACTTTGCTGCAGGGAGTATTTTTCACGACGGCGGCGATGGATATTTCGCTGCCGGGAGTTTTTTCGCGCGTGAATCAGTATTTGTGCGAGCGCAGCGGAGAGGACCGCTATGCGACGGTTTTCTACGGGATTCTGGACAAGATGGGGCGGTTCGAGTACGTGAACGCGGGACACGTGCCGCCGCTGCTGAAGCGCAAGGCCGGCGGGCTGGAAGGATTGGGATCCGCGAATTTTCCAGTGGGAATGTTTCAGGAAGCGGAATATCAGAGCGCGCGCGTGCAACTGGAGCCCGGCGATTTTCTGGTGATCTATACGGATGGCGTGTCGGAAGCGTGCAACACGCAGAATGAGTTGTTCGAAGAGTCGCGGCTGCGCAAGATCATCGAGGATTTCAGCGGAGAGACGGTGACGCAGCTGGGCGATGCAATTCGCGAGGGGATGCGCGCGTTTACGGAAGGCGCGGCGCAGTCGGACGACATTACGATTCTCTCGATCGAATACAAGGGAAACAAGGGATGAAGCGGAAGGCAGCATCGCGCACGCGCGCCGGCATGCCGCTCGAAACACTCGAGCAGGTGGTGGCGACGCTCAATCCGGAAACCGAACCGGGAGAGTTGGCGGCGCAGATGGTGTGCGTGCTGGCGGCGCCGGGACGGTTGGAGGGTGCGCGGCTGTGGCGCGTGGTGAATGGAGCGCCGATCGTGTGGCAAGAAAGCGGCGAGCTGCCGGCTCCGGATCCCGTACACATCGAACGAATCCTGCACGGAAAAAATCCGCACGCGAACGGCGAGAAATCCACTTGGGTGCTGGGGCGGGGAGTGAATCCGGTGGGAGTGCTGGAGGCGCGTCCAAAGGGCGAGCTGGATTCGAAGACGCGGGGATGGCTGGAACTTTTCCGGCGATACGCGGAAGTGGCTTTGGAAAGCAGCGAGCGTCGGCATGCGGTGATCGAGCTTTCGACGATCGTCGAGGCTACGAAACGCTTGAATTCGACTTTGGATCTGGCGGAGCTACTGAATATTATTTTGCAACTGACCACGCGGCATACGGGAGCGGAGCGCGGGACGGTTTTTCTGGTGGATAGCGAGCGGGACGAGATCTGGTCGCTGGTGGGCTTGGGGCTCGATCAGCATGAGATTCGTTTGCCGATCAGCCGGGGGATTGCGGGTTGGGTGGCTGCGCACGGCGAGACTGTGAATCTGCCGGACGCGTACGCGGACCCGCGGTTTGAATCGGAAGTGGATCTGCGGTTGGGATATCGGACGAAGTCGCTGCTGTGTTTGCCGATTCGCAGCAAGAGCGACGAGACGATCGGCGTGTTGCAATTACTGAACAAGAAGACCGGGCCATTTACCGGCGCGGATGAAAATTTGCTGCGCGCGATTTCCGATCATGTGGCGCTGGCGCTGGAGAATGCGCAACTGCATCGCGATTTATTGCACAAGCAGCGGATGGAGCGCGACCTGGCTTTGGCGCGCAGTATTCAGCTGGGATTGCTGCCGGAGCGTCCGCCGACGCTGGAGGGATTCGATATCGGAGTTTCGCACCGGCCTTCCTTGGAAGTGGGCGGAGATTATTACGATTTTATTCCGCTGGCGCCGGATACGATTTTAACCGTCGTGGCGGACGTGGAAGGCAAGGGCGTGGGTTCGGCGATGGTGATGGCGAACCTGCAGGCGACATTGCACGCTTTGCTGGCGCATTTACATTCGCTGGAGCGCTTGGTGGAATCGCTGAACGACATGATGCTGGCGGATACGCGCGGGCAGAAGTTCATGACCATGTTTGTGGGATTGCTGGACCAGCCGCACCGGACTTTACATTATGTGAATGCGGGGCACGTGCAGCCTGCGGTGGTGCGGGTGAACGGCGAAGTGGAATATTTGACCGAAGGCGGGATGGTGGTGGGGCTTTTTGCGGGAGTGCGTTACGAGCGCGGGCACGTGAAATTGCATCGCGGGGACGTGGTGGTATTTTGCACGGACGGGATTACGGAAGCGAATAATTCGTCGGAAGACGAGTATGGTTCGCAGCGTTTGGTGGAGTTGGTGGCGCGCGAGCGGGAATTGCCGGCGCAGGAGATTGTGCAGAAGGTTTTGACGGACGTGGACTTATTTTCGCGCGGTGGGACGCATGAGGATGACCGCGTGATTTTGGTTTTGAAGGTGGTGTAATTTTCGGCGGCGCGTCAGGGTGCGGGTTGTTAAGTTGTGTCACGCATGTGGCGTTGGAATTGTTGAACTTGGTGGTTCCGCGATAAAAGATGTGCCGCACCTACGGCGCTGGAATTTTTTGTGCATGATACCCAGCGCTCACGCGCTGGGCTAACTTCTGCCGCACCTACGGTGCTGGTTCCTGCCTAATCGATCGTTCCTTGCTAATTGCCGAATTCCGATCGTGAATTGCTGATTGAACGCTCCCGAATTGCTGATTGACGTTCACGAATTGTTGATTGCTGATCGTCAGACGTTTGTCGAGAACTGCTGGTTGTCATCGCTAACTGCGAAATCGGATCCTCCGCGTTACTTACCTTGTGGATATTTTTCGAATAAGGCGACTACGCGGGTTTCGTATTCTGCCGGCGCCTCGCCTAACGCCATCGCGTGGCCTGCGCCCTGTACGATCCACAATTCTTTTGGGCCGGTTGCGGCGTTGTAGATTGCTTGGGCGTGACGGCAGGGGATGCGGTGATCGTATGTGCCGCAGATCAGGAGGATGGGGAACTGGCGTTGGGTTACGGCTATTTCCGGGGAGACTTCGTCGGGGTCGAAGCCGCCGGATTGCTTTATGGCGTCCATTGCGAAAATCGTGGCTGGACGGAAAAGCGTTTTGCCTAGCAGAGGGCTTAGGTCCAGGCCGGCGTAGTCGTAGCTGACTTCGCGGAGGCTGGCGAAGGGGGCTTCGGCTGCTACTGCTGCGATGCGCGGTTCGACGGCGGCGGATTGCAGCGCGATAGCAGCGCCCATCGAGACGCCGAGGGCGTACAGGTGGCGGACATTTTCGGTTTTGTAGAGTGCGTCGGTGATTGCGACCGTGTCGTAACGCTCCTTCCAGCCGTACGTGGCTATATCGCCGCCGCTTTCTCCGTGGGCGCGGGAATCCATCATTACTACGCTGTAGTTGTGGCGGAGCAGGAATTCGGCGTGGCCCAGGACGCCGGTGCGATTGTCGGAGACGCCGTGGAAGAGGAGGACCCAGTCGTTGTTTGGGGATGGGGGTGCGATTTTCCAGCCGCGGAGTTCGGTGCCGTCGTTTGCGCGGACGGTGAAATCTCTTTTGTACGCGTGTGTGCGGGCTAGCATTTGGTTGGTTTCGGCTTGGCGCTGGGGATTTAGATTGGCGGGATGGAGGATGCCTGGGCCGAGGTTGTGGCCGATGATGCCGGCGGCTGCGGGGAGAAGCGCGAGGATGATGATTGCGATGTAGGCTAGGCGCTTCATTTGGGTCTCTATGAGTGTTACGTGATTCGGCGGGGAAGTGTTTCAGGGATCTTCTATGTGATTGGCGAAATCGTGGGACGTTGTATTGGCACGAGGTAATGCAAGACCAGGGTGCGGGAGCTTCAGCGGCTAAAGCCGCGGACTTGATGCGGTGTGTATGTCGTGGCTGAAGCCACGACCCACAAACCACTCGAGTTGTAGAGTTTTGCTACTGGAGCGATGGCGCACTGAAGTGCGCCGCTACAAAGTCAAAGGCGAATTCAAAATCAAAAGGCGCGTTCAAATAACTTAGGAGCCTGTGGAGGAGTAGTGGCGGGTGCCGAAATTCCAGAGGCTGATCGCGGCGGTTAGGAAGACTACGGCTACTACTGGGACTAGGGGGGCGTATTCGGGATGGACCGTGCGGCCTAGCATGCGGACGCTGGGGTAGAAGGAGGCTAGGCCGAAGGGGACTATCCAGCAGAGGAAGAATTGGACTACGCCGCTGTAGATCGAGAGGGGGTAGCGGCCGAAGGCGATTACGTTCCAGATGGGCGGGTGGACGCCGATGCGGTCTTCGAACCAGAAGGAGACGGTGCTGAGGATCAGGAAGACGGATATATAGATGATGCCGGCGCAGGCGCCGAAGAAAAAGAGCATGGCGAATTTTGCGGGCGTCCAGTGCAGGCCGAGGTGCCGGGTGGCGTAGACCATGCAGAAGATGCCGGTGGCGATTTCCTGGAAGGATTCGATGCGGAAGGTTTCGAAGAGGACTTGAAAGAGCGAGGAGATGGGGCGGAGCAGGACGCGGTCGAATTTTCCTTCGATGATGAAATTGTTGCCGAAGTCGTAGAGGTTGAGGCTGACGACGTTGAAGATGCCGTAGGGGATTAGGGAGAAACCGTAGAGGAACAGGACTTCGTCGAAGCGCCAGCCGGCTAGTTGCGGGACTTTTTGGAACAGGACGACTACGAAGCAGAGCGCGAAGATGGTGGCGGCGAAGCTGGTGCCTAGGCTGATGAAGAAATCGCCGCGATAGCTTACGCGGACTTTGGCGTATTGCGAGAAGTAGTCGAAGAAGAGGAGGAAGTGGCGGTGGATCGCGGCTGGGAGACCGGCGAGGCCGTGCTTTTCTTCGGTCGGAGTGGATTGTGGATATGGGGTCATAGTTTTGTAATCGGTGGCGCTCGTTTGTCGCGCGGCGACCTTTACTTGATAGAGCCCGGTGACGATCGAAAAAACTTGGCTTCAGGGGCTAAAGCCCCTCGTCTTGGCGACGGTTTACGGCGGGGCTGAAGCCCCGCCCTTCCGGGTGACCCCGCATTCGAGTTGGATTGTCGCTGCGGAGGCTCGGCTCGCATGACGGAACGACCCGTGGAGCGGGCTGCTAAAAGCAGATCCCTCGCTGCGCTCGGGATGACTATCGATTTTGTATTGGCGGAGATTTCAGTGGTTTTGGCGTTAGCCTCCGTGGATTGTGATTTTTTTTGCGGCTCGTTCCCACCAGAGGTGCGCTAGGAAGAGCAGAGCTATTACCCAGAGCCATTGGATGCCTAGGGCGCGGAGGGCGGAGTGACGATCGAGTTTGCCTAGGTAGATTTGTAACGGCGTGTAGGCGATGTGCTCGAAGGGGAGCCACGCCAAGGCTCGTTGAACTTTATCCGGGAAAAAGGACATCGGGATCAGCAGGCCGGAGAGGAGTTCGATTAGCCAGTATTTTGCGCGGATTAGCGCAAGGATGGATTTCAGCGGGATGGCGCAGGTGCCGATCATGAAATTGATGGCGGCCATGAGGAAGAAGCTGCCGAGGACGGCGACTAGAAACCGCGCGAAATTTTCGCTGGAGGATGGGCGTTGGACCGGGAACACCAGAGCGACGACTACGGCCGTGGGTAACGTGAGGAGGCCCAGGCGGAAGGCGGATTCGCCGATGGCGCGCGAGATCCACATCCATTGGACGGAGACGGGCTTGATCAGGTCCATGGCGATTTTGCCTTCGATTACTTCGTAGGCCATTTCCTGGTCGATCGTATTCCAATAAAAGGAGCGGATCATCCAGCCGACGCTGACGTAGGTGATCATCTGGCCTAGGTTGTAGCCGGCGATGGAGTGGCCGCCGCTGTAGACGGCGCTCCAGATGAAGTAGTAGACGGTGACGTTGAGGAAGTAAGTGATGATGCCGGTGAAATAGCGCAGGCGGAAGGCGAGGATATTGACGAAGCCGACGCGGGAGAATTCGGCGTAGGGGATTAGGGTTTGGACCCAACTGCTCATTGCTCAATCTTCCGGTACTGTGTGATGATTTCTTGCATGGCGCCGCCCAGCGGCGACATTGCATGCTGATCGCTGCTAAGATCTCCTGCCGAAGCACTCTCGCTAAAAACTCCCGTGTCTGTGAGAACGTAGAAAGTTACCTCGTTCAGTGCCGGAAAGGGATAGTTCTTAGCCGGTCGCATTTTCGGCTGGAATTTGGCGGCGATGTTCACCGCGTTGATTGCTCCGGCGTGAATGGCTTCGTGGGACTTGCCGCCGCCGATCGAACCGCCGCCGCTGCTCAGATAAACACTCGCGGTTCCGTCGGACAAGGCCACGATTGTTGCAGCACCATTTTCCAAGCCCCAATCCATCACCACGCCCCAAGGCTGATCGGGGCCTGTAGTGGCAGGAATTCCGAATTTTTCTCGAGAGCCCCGCAAGATTTGCATCCGGAGACCTTCGTACGCGCTCTCTTTCGGTGGCTTCGGTTTCCCGAACAACCTCATACGGCGACCTCGAGGTGGGCTTCGCCGGCGTAGATGCGTTTGATGATTTCTTCTATGGGCTCGTCTTCGATCAGGAGGTCGCGGACTTCTACGGCGGCTAGGATTTGGCGGATTAGGTCGGAGGTGGAGATTTTTACGCGGTCGAAGCGGATGCGGTAGGTGAGTTCGTCTACTTGGTCTACGTCCAGGCCATCACGGTTGAAGGCTTCGAGGCAGGCGGCTTGGGCGCGGTCTTTCAGGGCGAATTTAATTTGTTTGGTGCGGAGGAGCTGCTGTTTCAATTGGGCGAGATGGCCGTCGTAGAGGACTTTGCCGTGATCGATGATCATGATGCGGCGGCAGAGCTCTTCGATGTCGTCGAGGTCGTGGGTGGTGAGCAGCACCGTGGTGCGAAATTCGCGATTGATGGCGCGCAGAAAATGGCGGATGTGATCTTTGGCGACTACGTCGAGGCCGATGGTGGGCTCGTCGAGGAAGAGGAGCGGGGGATTGTGGAGGAGCGCGGCGGCGAGGTCGCAGCGCATACGTTCGCCGAGGGAAAGTTTGCGGACCGGCGTGTGCAGGTAATCGCGGATATTGAGAATCGCGTCGAAATGTTCCATGCGCGCGTCGAAATCGCGCTGCGAGACGTCGTAGATGCGGCGGAGGAGTTTGAAGGATTCGATGACGGCGATGTCCCACCAGAGCTGGGTGCGCTGGCCGAAGACGACGCCGATGGTTTTTACATATTGGCGGCGCTGGCGGTAGGGGACGTAGCCGTTGATGCGGATTTCGCCGCTGGTGGGGACCAGGATGCCGGTGAGCATCTTGATCGTGGTGGATTTTCCGGCGCCGTTGGGGCCGATGTAACCGACCATTTCGCCGCGTTCGATTGCGAAGCCGACGCGATCCACGGCGGCGACGGTGCGGTAATCGCGGACGAAAAGATTTTGGATGGAGCCCCAGACGCCTTCGCGGCGTTTGAAAGTGCGGAAGTGCTTGCAGAGATCGTGAACGTGAATGAGGGAGTCAGCGCTCATCGGTGCTTCAATTCTAGCATTTGCGGAGTGGTGCGGCTGGAGCAGCCGCACCCCGACCCCGTCTCGCTGCTTAGACGCGGGGGAATTGGTTTCGGTTCGGGCTTTTGTGGTGATGAGGCCGAGTGCCGCTAGCCTTTGTGGCAGACGGAGCAGTGTTTGGCTTCGAAATTTTCCATGGTTACTTCGAACATGTTGTTGCAGCCGATGCAGACGCGGTGGATTTTGGCTGGAGGTTTGGCGCCGGGTTTGGTTTCGGCGGAGGGGTTCGAGTGTTGTGGCTCGGTCATGAGTGGATTTTAGCATGAAGGGCGCCTGACGGATTTAGGTTTGAGGGGGTGGGCGAGAAGCGGGGCGGGTCTGAGACCCGCCCCTACGAGATCATTGTTCTGTGGGCATGAGTTTTGCCACGAGCTAATGGGGCGGGCACGGCATGCCGTGCCCCTACGTACCCGAGTTTTATTTTCAGCAAAATTTGATCAGGCGGGGGCGATCAGGCGGGGTGGCCGGTTTTCAGGAGTTCTAGGACGCGGGTTGTGATTTCGCCGATGGTTACGGGGCGGTAGAAGACGGCGGAGGCTGGCGGGAGCGGGACGGTTTCGGTGCGCGAGGCGATCAGGACTGTCGGGACGCGTTTTACCAGTGACTGAATCGCTGCGTCGGCGGCGAATTCGGCGGTGGCTTCGAGGACTACTGCGGCGGGCATTTGGCCTTCGGCGAGGGAGCGGCCGGCAGCTTCGGCGGAGTCCATTCCCAGGGCGTCAATGGCGCGTTCGCGAAGTTCGGCGCGGAGGCCGGCGCGTAATTGCCAATCGCGCGCGATGATGAAGACGAGTGGCATCTCGCCGCGAAATTATAGCATCGGGAACGATGCGGGCTGGGGGCGGTTGGGGGAGGCAACATTTTTGTTTGGGTGCCGGTGTTGCGATCACGGCTCGCGGGAAGGGCACCGCGAGAGGAGCGGCGCTGCGCGCCGGTTTTTTTATGTCGTGGCTGAAGCCACGACCTACAAAGATTCCGGAATTTTGTTACGAGTTACTGGACGCGACCTAGCTGCCGCTTCGTTGCGTGGCGCGTCATTGATGGCGCACTGAAGTGCGCCGCTACACATGGCAACAACGAAACCGACGGCGGAGCAACGGTCCCGGCCGATGCGGCGTTGCGCGTCAAATACAACAGCGACGGAGTAAGAGCCGGCGGGACGCCGGCGCTATTTCGCGGGCGCTTGGCTTCGGTGATGCACGCGCACATCGCACCGTGGCGGCGTTTGCTTAGGCAAGCTGCGGAGGGGTCTGCTACAATTTTGTGGCTTCGGGGGATTCTGCGCTGAAGGTGTGCGCGGCGACACATGGCGGAAAATCGTCAGCGAAAATGGGTGATTTGGGGCATCGCCGCCATTTTAGTTGTGGTGGTGGTGGCCGTGTTGGCGCTACGCGAGCCGGCGGCGGCGGTGCGGGTGGTCAGCGTCACGAGCGGGGATCTGAGTTCGACGATCACCAGCAATGGAAAAGTGGAGCCCATCGCGCCGTTCGTGGCGCGGGCGCAGTTTCCAGCGTTTGTGGCGGAGGTGAAGGCCGCGGAAGGGCAGGCGGTGCATCGCGGGGAGTTGATTTTGCGGCTGGATGATTCGGATATTCGCGCGCAGCTATCGCAGGCGCGAGCGGATTTGCTGGCGGCGGAAACGGATTTGCGGAACGCGCGAGCGGGCGGGCCGCCGGATGAAGTGGCGCAGATGCAGGGAAGCCTGCAGAACGCGGAGACACAAGTCGCGAGCCTGGAGCGAACGCAGAAGGCGCTGGAACAACTGGTGGCGAAACAAGCCGCCACGCAGGTGGAAGTGGGGCAGAACCAGGTAGCGCTGGCGACGGCGCGGGCGAACTTGAAGACTTTGCAGGAAAAAAAGGAGGCGCTCGAGCAACGCGCGCTGGTGACGGTGCAGAGCGCGAGTTTGCGGGCGCAACAGGCGAAAGATCAGGTGGCGGCGCTTGAGCAAAAAGTGCGGTCGGCGACGGTGACTGCGCCGGTGGATGGGACTCTTTATTCTTTGCCGGTACGTCAGGGCGATTTCGTGAAATTGGGAGACGTGCTGGCGGAAATGGCGGACCTGCGGCACGTGCGCGTGCGCGCGTTCGTGGATGAGCCGGACCTGGGAGCGCTGAAGGCGAACCAGGACGTGGTGGTGAAATGGGATGCGATGCCGACGCGCACTTGGACGGGAAAGATCGAGCAATTGCCCAAGCAAGTGGTGGCGCGGGGAGCGCGCAGCGTGGGAGAAGTGCTGTGTTCGATTGAGAACGACAAGATCGAGTTGTTGCCCAATGTGAACGTGGAAGTGCGGATTCTGGTGCACGAGGAGCACGGAGCGTTGGTGGTGCCGCGCGCCGCGGTGGCTGAGGACAAAGGACAACACTTCGTTTTCGTTTATGGCGGTGATGAAATTCACCGGCGGAACATTCAGGTGGGTATTGCGAGCGACAGCAACTATGCGGTGGTCTCGGGATTGACGGCAGGCGATCGAGTGGCGCTTCCGACGGACATGGATTTGAAGGATGGGATGAAAGTACGAGTTCTGGAGGCGAGATGAGGATGCCGGGTTGGCGCATGCGCACGGCAGGGATTTTGGTTGCGGGTTGTGCGGGAGTGGGATTGATTTTGAGCGCGCCGTTCGCGGCGGGGGTAACTTTTAGGGACGCGCGGGCGAATGCAAGGCCGGCGGCGGCGAGCGGTGCGTTACCGGGCGCGGCGGCTGACGCTTCGGCGCAGATTCAAAACGCGCAGAGGCAATTCAACGCCGGGAATTATACGGGGGCCATCGCGACGTTGCAGACAGCGACGTCGCAGAATCCGAACAGCGGAGAGGCGTATTACTGGCTGGGGCGGAGTTACTACGAGATTCGCGATTATGACAACGCGATCACGGCGGCGGAAAAGTCGGTGGCGATTGACGCGAAAAATTCGGTTTACCATCAATGGCTCGGGCGGATTTACGGGGGGAAGGCGGATCGCGACCGGAGTTTCACTTATGCGCGAAAAGTGAAAAAGGAATTCGAAGCGGCGGTGGAATTGAATCCTTCGAATATCGCGGCGCGGCGCGATCTGGAGGAGTACTGCTTGCAGGCTCCGTGGGTCGTCGGCGGAAATAAGGACGAGGCGAAGACGCAGGTGGAAGCGATTGCGGCTCTGGATCCTATCGAGGGACACCTGGCGCGGGCGGTATACGATCTGGATGGGCAGAAGAAGCCGGATCTGGCGGAGCAGGAGTATCGCGCGGTGCTGGCCGCGAAGCCTGGAAAGATGGATCCTTACTTCGAAGTGATTTCTTTTTTTCAGCATCAGAATAAACCGGCGGATATGCAGACGGCCATTCAGGCGGCGGCGCTGGTGAGCCCGAACGATCCGCGGCTGGGATATGCGCGGGGCGTGGCGCTGGTGCTTTCGAATACGAGTCTTGCGGATGCGGAGCGGGATTTGAAGGCGTATCTTGCGAGTACTCCGGATCGTAGCGACTGGCCTTCGCATGCGGCGGCGCGCGGGTGGCTCGGGCGGTTGTATGAGGCGCAGGGAAAGCGCAGCGACGCGGCGGAGCAGTATCGCGCGGCTTTGCAGTTGGATCCTGACGATAAGGACGCCAAGACGCGGCTCGAGCATTTGGAGAAAGGCTCGCATTGATTTGCCTATGGAAAAAGTCAAAATCGTGGCTTCAGGGGCTAAAGCCCTAAGGAACAGGCCTTGCTTACGGCGGGGCTGAAGCCCCGCCCTTCCGTGTTCCCGCAAACTGTGAGATTTGTGAAAGAAACGCTCGAAACTCCTCCGCCGCGGCGCGCATCCGATTCTGTGGTGCCTTCTTCGATCGCAGCTCCAAAAAGCAATCCGCTCGTCTGGAATGAGACGTGGAGCCTCGCGTTGCAGGCATTGCGCGCGAATAAAGTGCGGGCGATGCTGACGATGCTGGGGGTGATCATTGGGAGCGCTTGCATTGTGCTGGTGGTGACGGTGGCGCTGGCGGGGAAGCGTTACATCATCCAGCAGATCGAAGGGGTGGGCTCGAATCTGATTTACGGCGAGCTGATTCATAGCGGCGATGCGCATACGACGCTCGCGGACGAAGTGACTTTGGAGGACATGCAAGCGCTGAAGGCCGCTTTGCCGCATGTGGCCGAGGCCGCAGGGACGCACGACATGCCGATGACCGTGGTGGTGAACGGCGTGAGCCGTCCGGTGGGCATGGTGGGTGTGACGGATGGGTTCGAAGAAATTCGCCGGCTGGTGGTTACGCGCGGGCGTTATTTCGATCAGGACGACATGATTTCGCACAGCAAGGTGTGTTTGCTGACGCAGCACCTGGCGGAGCTGGTTTTCCCGGATACGGACCCGGTGGGCAAGGAAATACGGCTGGGAGAACTTTACTTCACGGTGATTGGGGTGTTTCGCGAGCGGACGGCGACGTTTGGCGAGACGGAAATCAGGCTCGATTCGGTGATTGTACCGATCGGACTGATCAAGTATTACACCGGGGAAGATTATCTGCGGACTTTCTACGTGCAGGCCGACCGTCCGGAAGCGGTGCCGCAACTGACGACGGGGGTGGCGCAATTTTTGAAGAGCCGGCACCGGCCGGGAGCGCAGTACCGCGTGGAGAATCTGGGTTCGTTGCTGGATTCGGCGCGGAAAATCGCGCTGGCGCTGACGGTGATTCTGATTGTGATTGCGATGATTGCGTTGACCATCAGCGGGATTGGGATCATGAACATCATGCTGGTGACCGTGACGGAGAGGACGCGCGAGATTGGAATACGAAAAGCGATCGGAGCGCCGCGGGACGCGATTCTGTATCAATTTCTGATGGAGGCGTTTTTGATCAGCGGGACCGGAGCGCTGCTGGGGATTGCGATTGCCGTGGCGATTCCCGCGGTGCTGAACTTTGTGATCAGCCTGTTTCCGGAGGTGACGGGAGTGCACATTCCGGTGTCGTGGATCTCGGTAGTGCTGGCGTTTTTGGTATCTTGTTCGACGGGATTGTTGTTTGGCTTTTTACCGGCGAACCGGGCGGCGCGGCTGCATCCGACGGAGTCTTTGCGTTATGAATAAAACGGCGATCGGGAAGTGCGGGCTGGGAGTTGTGGCGGCGATGCTGGTGATGGCGCTGGTTGCTTCGGCGGCGCGCGCGCAAGACGAGCGAAAGTTGTCCATGCGCGAAGCGGTGGCGCTGGCGCTGCAGAACAGCCGCGACCTGGCTTTGGCGCGCGTGCAATATAAAGTGGCGCTCGATGCGGCGGGTCTCGATCACGCGGCATTTTTGCCTAACCTATATACCGGTTCGGGCGCCGCTTATACGTATGGATTTCCTTCGTTGAACGGATCGCCACCGGCTGTGTTCCAGATGAATTACAACCAGGCTATTTTCGATCCGATTTTGAAGGCGCAGCAGAAGTCGGCGGAAGAACACGCGAAGACGATGAAGCTGGAAATTGATCGCACGCGCGACGACGTGATCGTGCGGACGGCGACGTCGTATCTGGAACTCGCAAAGGTGCGTCATTCGCTGGACCTGCTGCGGAGCGAACAGGCCAGCGCGGAGAAAGTGCTGGAAGTGACGCGCGAGCGCGTGCAGGGGAATCAGGAGCTGCCGATCGAAGTGACGCGGAGCGAATTAACCGCGGCGCGCGTGCAGGAACGGATCATCAAGCTGGAAGGACGCGACGAGACTTTGACACAGCAGATACACGACTTGACGGGGACACCCGACACGCAGGCCGTCGAAGTGGAAACGGGCGAGCCGTCGTTTTCGACGGATTTGCCGGATACGGAACTGGCGAATTTGGCGATACAGAGCGATCGCGGAATTCAGGAAGCAGAAAACGACCGTGCCGCGCGTCAAGATATTTTGCACGGGGCAAAATTGAGCTATTGGCCGACGGTTAGTGTGGTGGGGCAATACAGCGTTTTGGCCAAGTTCAACAATTATGCGAAATATTACAGCAACCAGTATCAAGCGAACAACTTCCAGATCGGAGTACAGATCACGGTGCCGCTTTTCTCGGCGAAGACGCGCGCCAGCGTGACGCTGGCGAAGAGCCAGTTGCAGGAATCCGAGCTTGCCTTGGGGAACAAGCGGCAGGCGGTGCGGTCGGACGTGCAGCAGAAGGTGCGGAATGTGCGGGAGTTGGACGCGACGCGCGAGGTGGCGCGGCTGGATTTGAAATTGGCGCAGGAAACGGTGGAGATGACGCAGGCGAAATTCGACCAGGGGCGGGCGAACTTGCGAGATTTGGAGCAGGTCCGGCTGGATGAAAGCGAGAAGTGGGTGGCGTTCCTGGATGCGGACTTTGCGCGGCAGCAGGGGCAGCTAAGTCTATTACAGGCAACGGGGCAGCTCGCGAAGGTGTTCCAGTAGGAACGTCCTGAGGAAAGCATGACTTGGGCTGAGTGGCGAAATCGGTTAAAATAAATGCTGCATCGTTGTGGGGATTTTTACGTCTTATTGGCAGTTCTGAGGGGGTAATAGTACATGCCGTCTGTAATGAAGACTTTGTTTTTGAATCCGCCGAGTTTTGAGAAATTTGATGGCGGCGCAGGGTCACGTTGGCCCGCGACACGCGAGATCGAGTCCTACTGGTACCCGGTCTGGCTGACGTATCCGGCCGGAATGCTGGAAGGCAGCCGGTTGGTGGATGCGCCTCCGCACGGTATCACGCCCCAGGAAGTCATCACGATTGCGCAGGATTACGAGTTCGTCGTTTTGTTTACGTCCACTGTGGGCTTCTACAGCGATTTGCGCATGGCGCGGGCGATGAAAGAGAAAAAGCCCGGGATCAAGATTGCGTTTGTGGGGCCGCAGGTGCAGATCAAGCCGGCGGAAAGTTTGCTCGCGAGCCCGGACATTGATTTCGTGGTGCGCGGCGAGTTTGATCATTCGGTGGTGGAGTACGCGCAGGGGAAGCCGCTCGCGGATATTTTGAGCGTGAGCTATATCAAGGATGGGAAGGTGGTGCACAATCCGCCGCGAGCGATGCTGCAGACGGCGGAGCTGGATGCGCTGCCTTTCGCGACGGACGTGTATCAGAAAGACCTGACCATCGAAAAGTATAATGTGCCGTTCCTGCTGAATCCTTATGTGTCGTTTTATACGGCGCGCGGATGTCCGGCGCTTTGTACTTTCTGTTTGTGGCCGCAGACGCTTTCGGGGCACGCGTGGCGGGTGCGCTCGGTGGAAAGCGTGGCGCGGGAATTCAAGCAGGCGCACAAGATGTTCCCGCAAGCGAAGGAATTTTTCTTCGACGACGATACATTCAATATTCGCAAGGACCGCGTGCTGGCGTTGTGCAAGGAATTCAAGCCGGTGGGATTCCAATGGTCCTGCACGGCGCGCGTGCACAGCGATTACGAGACGCTGAAGGCGATGGCGGATGCCGGGGCGCGTTTGCTGATTGTGGGTTTCGAATCGGGCGATCCGCAGATTCTGAAGAACATCAAGAAGGGCGCGACGATCGAGATGGGGCGCACGTTCGTGCAGAATTGCAAGAAAGTGGGTATCCACGTGCACGGCGACTTCATCATCGGATTGCCGGGCGAAACGAAGCAGACGATCGAGAAGACGATCGATTACGCGAAAGAGCTGGACTGCGAGACGATCCAGGTTTCCATGGCGCATGCGTACCCGGGAACCGCGCTTTACGATCAGGGGATGAAGGAAGGATTTCTGGCGGGCGAAGCGATCACGGACGACATGGGGCATCAGCTGCCGCACCTGCAGTATCCGGACCTCTCGCGCGAGTACATGGTGGAATCGGTGAACCGCTTCTACGACGAATATTATTTCCGGCCGCGCGTGGCCTGGCGCATCGTGCGCGATGCGTTGTGGGATTCGCACGAGCGTAAACGCCTGTTCCACGAAGCGGTGGACTTCATGAAGCTGCGCCACGACCGCCGCAAGGTGGCTAAGAAGGGCGTGCAGAAAAAAGCGATGGTGCAGGTGCCGCCATCGGTCGGAGTGGCCGGCGAATCACAGGGCGCATGACGTCTTCGGAAGGCCTGCACTTCAAAACCTACATTTTGCTTTTAATCATGGTCACGTTTGGCCCGTTGGGCGACGTGTTTCTGGGCAAAGGCATGAAATCCGTGGGAGCGGCGGGAGCGTGGGCGCCGGCGGATGTCCTGCATTTTTTTGCGCGGGCGTTTACTTCCGGAACGGTGTTGCTTGGGGTTGGATTGCTGATCGCGTTTTTCATCGCTTACACTTTGGTGCTTTCCTGGGCGGATTTCAGTTTTGTGCAGCCGGCTTCTTCAATTTCGTATGTCTTCGTGGCGCTGCTGGGGCATTTTCTGCTGGGTGAGATGGTCAGTGTTACGCGGTGGGCGGGGATTTTGATCATTTGCGCGGGAGTGCTGCTGGTGGGAAATACTCCGCCGCGAACTACGGAGCGCGTATGATGCTGCGCGTCGCGGTGTTGCTGCTATTCGTGGTGTGTTGCAGCACCGCTGGCGAATTGTGCATCACGCGCGCGATGAAGGCTGCTGGCGAGGTGAAGAGTTTTTATCCGCGGGAGCTGTTGCGCGTTTTTGGGCGCGCGGTGCGCATCGGTTGGATGTGGGCGGGGCTGATGCTGATGATGGTGAGTTTTTTCGCGATGCTGGCGGTGCTTTCGATGGCGAACGTGAGCTTCGTGGTGCCGGCGACGGCTTTGAGTTACGCGGCGGGAGCTTACGGCAGCCGCGTATTTCTGGGCGAGCGGATCACGCATCTGCGCTGGGTGGGCGTTTTGCTGGTATGCGTGGGCGTGGCCCTGGTGTGGCAGGGCAAAGGCTAGCGCGCGATGTGGTGGACGGTGATACGCGACGCGCTGATGGTTTTGGCGCTCGCATCTTTCGCGTATTACGTGGTGACGATTATTGCGGCGCTGCGATTTTTTGGAGCGCGGCGCGAGCGGGATGCGGTTCCTTCCGATTTCACTCCTCCTCTTAGCATTTTGAAGCCGATTTATGGTTTGGATCGCGAGACTTACGAGAACTACGCGAGTTTTTGCCTGCAGGATTATCCCGACTACGAGATTTTATTTTGCGTGAGCGACGATCAGGATCCGGCGGTTCCGGTGATTGCGGAGCTGGCGCGCAATTTTCCGGAGCGGGCGATCAAGTTGATCGTGGGCTCGGAGCCCTTGGGCGTGAGCGACAAGGTGAACAAGCTTTGCCGCATGGTGCGGGCGGCGGCGCACGAGATTGTGGTGGTGAGCGACAGCGACGTGCGCGTGGGGCCCGGTTATTTACGTGCGATTGCGGCGCCTTTTCGAGAACCGAAGGTTGGGGCGGTGACTTGCCTTTATCGCGGGCTGACGGATGGATCGCTCGCCGCGAACTTGGAGGCGATTGGGAACAGCACGGATTTTACGGCGGGCGTTTTGGTGGCGTGTCTATTGGGTGATGTGAATTTTACTTTGGGCGCTACGATGGCGACGACCAAGGCGCGGCTGGCGGAGATTGGCGGGTTTGAATCTTTGGTGGATCATTTTTCGGATGATTATGAGTTGGGGAACCGCATTGCGGCGGGCGGGCATCGCGTGGTGCTTAGTAATTATCCGGTTTCGATTGTGTATCCGGAGCAGAGTTTGGGTGATGCGTTCCGGCACCAGTTGCGCTGGAATTTGAGTATTCGCTATTCGCGGCCGGCGGGGCATTTGGGTTTGATATTTACGCAGGGGTTGCCTTTGGCTTTGCTGGCGGCGGGGTTTGCGCCTTCGGCGGGATGGGCTGTGGGGCTGGTGGTTGGGTATTTGGTTTTGCGCGGGGCTTCGGCTTGGATTATCGGGGTTTGGGGGATGAGCGACGAGTTGGTGCGGCGGAGGATGGAGCTTTTGCCTTTGCGCGATTTGTTTGCGTTTGTGGTTTGGGTGGTTAGTTTTTTTCCGCAGCGGATACATTGGAGAGGGAAGGAATTTTACGTGCGGGAGAAGAGGTTGGTGGCGGTGGGGACGCGGGAGCGATAAGCGGTGGGGCTTGCGTTTGCGTAGGCGAGGCAAGCCTCGCCTGTCTGAGTTCGGAGTAGGACATTCTTTGGGCACGGCGGCGGCAAGCCGCCGCACTCCCAGATGGTTGAGCGGCGCGCTATCAAACGTGCCGAGTCGAGCGGTTCTTGCTGGCCGTTGCTCAGAGCCTTCTATCTTTCCTTTTTCAAGTGGTTGTAGAGATTGTTGGCGGATTTGAATTCTTGCTCGAGTTCTTTTGAGGTTAGGTTGGTGCGCAGGTGCTCGATGGCTTGTTCGAGGCGGCTTAGGGCGCGGGCGATGTTTTCTGTGTTGGTGTGGGCTATGTCGCGCCAGAGGGCGTAGGGGCTGCCGGCGAGGCGCAGCATGTCTTGGAGGCCTGGGCCGGCGAGAGCTGTTGGCAGACCTGATTCATCGGTTTCGTCTTGCACGACAGCTGCTAGAGCGACGGCTACGAGTTGCGGCAAGTGCGAGACGATGCTTACGGCCCAATCGTGAGTTTCGGCGTCGCACCAGACTGGCTCCGCGCCTATGGTGCGCAGGAGCGCTGCGAATCCTTGAACGCGCGGGTCGGGGTCGTCGGCTGAGTCGATTAGCGCGTAGCGCGTGTTGCGAAATAAGTCGGCGTCGGCTTGATCGATGCCGCTGGTTTCCTTGCCGGTCATGGGGTGGCCGCCCAGGAAGCGCGCGTTTTTTTTGAACGCGCCTTGCGCGGCGCGGCAGATTGTGACTTTGGTGCTGCCGGAATCGGTTACGAGAGCGTTGGGCTTTGCGGCGGCGGCGATGGCGGGCAGGGCGTCAATTGTGGCGCCGATGGGCAGTGCGATATAGACGAGGTCGGCGCCGCGAATCGCTTTAGAAATATCTTTGGCGGTTTCTTCCACGGCTTCGCGCATGCAGGCTGCCGCCAGTATGTCTGGGCGATCAAACCCTACTACTTCAATGTGCGGGAATTCTCGGCGCACGGCGAGGCCGAAGGAGCCGCCGATTAGGCCGGTTCCGAGGATGGCTACGCGGAGGAAAGGAACTTCGTCGGTGGCGTCTGGCACGGCGTTAGTTTAATGCAAAAGTGCGGGTTTCGTGAGTTCGCGTGAGATACGGTGGCTCGCGGTCACGGGACGTAGATTTGGCGATAACTGCCGTGGCTAGTGATTAGTGGCTAGAAATATCGGGCTGCGCGTTTTTTTATACGGCTCTGGCGGGTTCGGATTTTGTGGGCTCCAGTATTTCTACCTGTGAGACGTCTTCCAGTTTTTCGATTTGGCGGACGAGGGTGTGTTCGGCGCGATCGGCTTTCACGGTCATTTTGACGTCGAGGAAGTTGCCGTCTTCGGTGGCGTTGGCGGTGAGATGCAGCAGATCGAAGCGGCGGCGGCGCGTGACGCCGAGGACGCGCACTAGCGCGCCCTCGCTTTGCTTCACGCGGAGTTGCAGGGTGAAAGTCGTCACCGCGTGACCTCATCGAGCATTTCGGAATTGGATTTGCCGGGACCGACGATGGGCCAGACGTTCGCTTCCTGGTGAATGAGCACGTGGGCTAGCACCGGACCGGGTTCGGCGAGCAAGCGGTCAATGGCGGAGCTGACGTCGCGGCGATGTTCGACGCGGAACGAAGGAATGCCCATGGATTCGGCGACGCGCACGAAATCGGGATTGTCGGAGAGATCCACTTCGCTGTAACGCTTGTCGTGGAAAAGTTCCTGCCACTGGCGGACCATGCCGAGAGCGCGATTATCGAAGAGCACGATCTTGACGGGCAGATCGTAGCGGCGGAGCGTCGCGAGTTCCTGCAAGTTCATCATGATGGAGCCGTCGCCGGAAACGTTGATGACGCAGGCATCGGGAAAGGCGAATTGCGCGCCAATGGCCGCGGGCAGGCCGAAGCCCATGGTGCCGAGGCCGCCGCTGCTGAGATGCTGCGCGGGATTATTGAAATGAAAATGCTGGGCGACCCACATCTGGTGCTGGCCGACGTCGCAGGCGACGATGCAGTGCTTGCCGGCGCGATCGGAAAGAGTTTTCAGGAAGCCGGGGGCGTAGACTTCGGAGCCGGGCGCGTCGTAATCCCACGCGTGCGTTTCCTTCGCGGCGAGACATTCGCGGCGCCAGGGCTCGATATCGAGCGGGCAGGCGAGCGCGGAGAGCGTGTGGCGCAAGTTGCCGATGAGCGGAACATCGGCGCGGCGGAGTTTGCTGACTTCCGCGGGGTCGACGTCCAGGTGAATGACTTTGGCGTGTGGCGCGAAGGCGTTGAGGCGGCCGGTGGCGCGATCGTCGAAGCGGGCGCCGACGCAAATCAGAAGATCACACGATTGTACGGCGTGATTGGCCGCTTTGGTTCCGTGCATGCCCATCATGCCGAGGGCTAGCTCGTGCGTGGTGGGGATGGAGCCGATGCCTTTCAGCGTGGCGACGACGGGGATGCGGGTCGCGTCGATGAATTTTCTGAATTCGGCGAGAGCGCCGGCCATGCCGATGCCGCCGCCAGCGTAAACGACCGGGGAGCGGCTTTCGCGCATGAGTGCGATGGCGCGCGCGATGGATGGATCGTGCAATTCGGGCGCGGCGGCGATGTCGCTTTCTGCGTGGAATTCGAAATCGGCGATGGTGTTGGCGATGTCTTTCGGCAAGTCGATCAGGACAGGGCCGGGACGGCCGGAGCGCGCGATGCGGAACGCTTCATGCACGATGCGCGGAAGCTCGGCGGCGGTGTTGACCAAGAAGCTGTGTTTCACTACGGGCAGAGTAATGCCGAAGATGTCCACTTCCTGGAACGCGTCAGTCCCCATCAGATGCGTGGCGACCTGGCCGGTGATGGCGACTACCGGAACCGAGTCCATGTAGGCGTTGGCGATTCCGGTGACGAGATTGGTGGCGCCGGGACCTGAGGTGGCCATGCAGACGCCGACTTTTCCCGTGGCGCGCGCGTAGCCATCGGCGGCGAGCGCGGCGGCCTGTTCGTGGCGCACGAGGATATGGCGGATTTTGGAATCGAGCAGCGCGTCATAAACGGGCATGATGGCGCCGCCGGGATAGCCGAAGATGATTTCGACACCCTCGTGTTCGAGGGCTTTGACGAGAAATTGTGCGCCTTTCATTTGAGACCCCTTGCGGCCGTGGCCGTTTCCGGCTTCAGCCAGGACATTTGAGCGCGAAGTTCTTTGCCGACTGCTTCGATCGGGTGATTCTTGTCTTTTTCGAGGAGCTTGGTGTATTGCGGACGGCCGGTTTGATTCTCGAGGATCCATTCCTTGGCGAAAGCGCCGGACTGAATTTCTTCGAGAATTTTCTTCATGCTTTCGCGGACGTGCGAGTCAATCACACGGGAGCCGCGGGTGATGTCGCCGTACTTGGCGGTTTCGCTAACGAACTGATGCATTTTGGCGATGCCGCCTTCGTAGATGAGGTCCACGATGAGTTTCAGTTCGTGGAGACATTCGAAGTAAGCGGCTTCGGGTTGATATCCGGCTTGCACCAGAGTTTCCCAGCCGGCCTGAATCAGTTCGCGGGCGCCGCCGCAGAGGACGGCTTGTTCGCCGAAGAGATCGGTCTCGGTTTCTTCCGCGAAAGTGGTCTGGATTACTCCGGCGCGGGTGCCGCCGATGGCGCGGGCGTAGGCCAGAGTGCGATCGAAGGCGTGACCGGAGGAGTCCTGATGGATCGCGAGCAAGCAGGGGACTCCGCGGCCTTCTTCGTAGGTGCGGCGGACGAGATTGCCGGGGCCTTTGGGGGCGATCATCGTTACGTCTACATTTTTCGGTGGCGTGATTTGGCCGTAGTGGATATTGAAACCGTGGGAGAAGAGGAGCATCGCGCCGTCTTTCAGATTGGGCGCGACTTCGTTTTGGTAGAGCGAGGGCTGGGCCATGTCCGGGGCGAGCATCACGATTACGTCCGCGCCTTCGACGGCTTCCGATGGGCCGGTGAGCGCCCAGCCGTCCTGCTCGGCTTGTTTCCAGGATGGGCCGCCGCGGCGGAGGCCGACGACGACGTTGAGTTTGCTATCGCGCAGGTTTAGAGCGTGCGCCCGGCCCTGGCTTCCGTAGCCGAGCACGGCGATGCGCTTGCCTTCGAGAGCGCGGGGATTTGCATCGTCTTCCCAAAACATTTTCGCCATGTGATTCTCCTTGTGGCTGCAATTTCTAAAAGGCGCTGGTTACGGCGCCTTGCGATGCCGATGAAACGAGCTTTGCGTATTTGGCCATCACGCCAGTGGTGTAGTTGGGAGCGGGCGGCTTCCATTGCGCGCGGCGCTCTTCTAGATTGGCTTTGACGTCGAGGCGGCGAGCAAGGACGTCGAGCGTGATGATGTCGCCATCGCGCAGCAGAGCGATGGGGCCGCCGGCGGCGGCTTCGGGAGCGACATGGCCGACCATCAGGCCGTGCGTCGCGCCGCTGAAGCGGCCGTCGGTGATGAGCGCGATTTCCTCGTCGATGCCTTGACCGACCAACGCGCCCGTGACGGCTAACATTTCGCGCATGCCTGGGCCGCCTTTGGGGCCTTCGTAGCGGATGACGATGACGTCTCCGGGCTTAATGGTGCGGCTCTGGACGGCTTCGAATGCGGCCTCTTCGGAATCGAAGACGCGCGCGGGGCCGCTGTGCAGCACGCGCTCGTGGCCGGCTAGCTTCACGACGCAGCCTTCGGGCGCGAGCGAGCCGTATAAAATCGCGAGACCGCCATTGGGCTTGAGCGGGTTCAGCAGGGGGCGGACTACTTCCTGGCCGGAGGTTTCGCTGGCTTCGCGAATTTCGTCGAAGAGATTGCGGCCGGAGGCGGTGATGCCGTCGTACAAGCGCCCGTCTTCCATCAGGCGCTGGCCCAAGAGGCGCATGCCACCGGCGCGGAACATGTCCGGGGCGTTGAAGCGGCCGCCGGGTTTGAGGTCGGCGAGCAGCGGAGTCTTCGCGGAAATTTCGTCGAAATCTTTCAGAGTGAGCGGGACACCGGCATCGGAGGCGATGGCGAGCAGATGCAGGACGGCGTTGGTGGAGCCGCCGGACGCGGCGACGCTCGCGATCGCGTTGTGCAGCGATTCGCGCGTGATGATTTGTTTCGGGCGAATGTCTTCTTTCAGCAGGCGCATCACAAGCTTGCCGCAATCGAAGGCGACTTTACCTTTGCGCGGATCGGTGGCGGGGACTTCGTTGGCGCCCATCGGCGAAATGCCAAGGAAAGTGATGGCGGTGGCCATGGTGTTAGCGGTGAATTGGCCGCCGCAAGCGCCGGCGCCGGGACAGGCTTTGTCTTCGAGTTCGCCGAGCTGCTTGACGGTCATCTTTCCGGCGGCGCAGGCGCCGACGGCTTCGAAAACGTCTTGAATGGTGACTTCGTGGCCGTTGTAGTGTCCGGCGAGAATCGAGCCGCCGTAGAGCGAAAGGGAAGGAATATTCAGGCGCGCGAGAGCCATCACAGTGCCAGGGATCGTCTTGTCGCAGCCGCAGATGGCGACGACGGCGTCGAAGGCGTGGGCGCGGACGAAAAGTTCGATGGAATCGGCGATCACTTCGCGGGAGACGAGCGAGGCTTTCATGCCTTCGGTGCCCATGGTGATGCCGTCGGAAATGGTGATGGTGTCGAATTCGATCGGCGTGCCGCCGGCGGCGCGGATGCCGGCTTTGACGCGTTCGGCTAGCTGGCGCAAATGGAAATTGCAGGGAGTGACTTCGGTCCAGGTGTTGGCGACGGCGACGAGGGGACGGGCGAGATCGTCGTCGGTGAGGCCGGTGGCTTTGAGCATGGCCCTGGCGGGGGCGCGCGCGAAACCTTTTTTAATGACGTCACTCTGCATGATGACCTTGGGTCTCCGTTAGGGCTTATAAATCAAAAAAGCCCCGTCACCGTTGATTTGGTGCGGGGCGCAGCGCCTAGAAGTGAGCTAGGCGGGTGGCCCGCACCCGATAATTACTACGACTAGAATATTGAATACTTTTTTCATGAGTTCGCGCTGCACGAAACTTCGCTGCGTTTCCTTCTTCCGTCTGGATCAGGGCCGGACCCTCGACAGCGTAAACGGAGACGCTGTAAGGGCCAGTAGGCGCTCCGGGCGAAGATAAGTCAAATTTGTATTTCTTGGCGTTGCCATAAAAACGGCTTATGTACACGCGGAGTGCGATGGCGCTTGACGGTGCGACACGCGTCTCGTATAGTGGCATTTCGCCGTCGAATGCGGATGGCGACAAGAGGAATCGGATTCGCGTGATTCGCAAGTTTTATTACCGTTTCGCTTTTACTTACCGCTTCTCCTTCTGGGGAGGAGCGGGCCGGCGAGACGCGCGCGGAGCACGCAAGAAATAGCAGCTACAAACCGCACAAAGTCTTAAACGCCGGCCGCGAACCTTTCAAGGGAACGCGGCCTTTTTTGTTTTTGGGGACTGATTGGGAGGGCGGAATGAGCCACATCAAGATCGGCGACTGGCGGGCGAAAATTGACGCAATTGACACCACGCTGCTGCACTTATTGAACGTGCGCGCCGGTTTTGCGCTGGAGGTCGGGCGTCTAAAGGGGGCGAGCGGCATTGCGCTGCGCGTGCCGGCGCGCGAGCGGGAGATTCTGGCGCGCATGAAGAGCTTGAATCCGGGGCCGCTGGATAGCGAGGCGGTGGGGAAGATTTACGGGCTGATTCTGCACGAGTCCATACGGATACAGGAGGCGCACGGGCTGGGAAAGCTGGTGCTTCCGAAGCGGGGCAAGACGCGGAGGGCGGGCAGGTCCGCGAAATCGGCGAAGGTGGCCGCGGCATGAAGGAAGCGCGCCACGCGCGAATCGCGTTCCAGGGCGAGCGCGGAGCGTTCAGCGAAGAAGCCGCGCTGAAATTGCTGGGCGCGGGCATCGCGCTGGTGCCGTGCGGCACGTTTGATGCGACGTTTGCGGCGATTAGCGACGGGCGCGCGGATTACGTGCTGGCGCCGATGGAAAACAGCCTGGCGGGTTCGGTGCACCGTTCGTTTGACCTGCTGGTGGAGAGCGGGTTGCAGATCGTGGGCGAGGTGATTATTCCGATCGTGCACAACCTGATTGCGCGGCCGGGAGTGGCGTTCGAGGAACTGGAGTCAGTGGCGACGCATCCGGTGGCGCTGGCGCAGTGCGAACGATTTTTCACCGCGCATCCGGAGCTCCAGCGGATCGCCGCCGAAGATACGGCTGGAAGCGTGCGGGAGATGATGCTCGCTGGCGACAAGAAGCGCGCCGCGATTGCGAGCAAGCGAGCGGCGGAGATTTATGGCGCGGCGATTCTCCGCGAGCATCTCGAAGACGACCGCGAAAACTACACGCGATTTTTTCTGCTGGCGGCCACCGCAGAAGCGGCGCCGCTCGCTGCGAGGGATGCGGCGACGCCGGACAAGATTTCGCTGGTGTTCCAGTTGGCGCATATTCCCGGGGCTTTGCTGCACGCCCTCGAGCCATTTGCGCGGCGCAACATCAACATGATGAAGATCGAAAGCCGGCCGGTGCACGGACGTCCGTGGCAGTACCGATTTTATCTGGACTTGCAGGCGGCGGCGGGTGACGCGGAAATCATCGAGGCGCTCGGCGAATTGGAGAAAGTGGTGGTGGAGTTGAAGGTGCTGGGGTCGTACAAGTCGGCAGCACTCGTTTCAGCCGAAACGGCGGACGCATCTTCGGGCTCGGTGAGGGAGCGTGGCTTCAGGGGCTGAAGCCCCGCTGTATTTCGGCACGCGGCGGCGGGACTGAAGTCCCGCCCTTCCGGTGTAGGCGCAAGACTGCGGTAGGGATGGCGCGGGGCAAGAAAGCTATTCAGGAGAGATCACCATGATCGTCAACATGGCGGCACGGGCAACGGAAGAAGAAATCAATCACGTGGTAACACGAATCAAGGAGTGCGGCTACCAGGCGCACTTAATTCAGGGCGAGGAGAGAACCGTGATCGGAGTCGTGGGCAAGAGCGACCATCATCGCAGCGAACTGGAAGCGCTGCGGGCGGCGCCGGGAGTGGAAGAGATCATTGCGATCGCACATTCGTTCAAGCTGGCGTCGCGCAGCGTGCGGCCGGAAGGCTCAATCATCGAGGTCGGCAAGGGCGTGACCTTCGGCGGGCCGGAGATCGTGGCGGCGGCTGGGCCGTGCGCGGTGGAATCGGCGGCGCAAATTGGCGAAATCGCCGAACGCGTGGCGTGTGCGGGCGCGAAGCTGCTGCGCGGGGGAGCGTTCAAGCCGCGATCTTCGCCCTATTCGTTCCAGGGGTTGGGCGAGGAGGGACTGAAGCTTATGCGCGCGGCGGCGGATCGCAACGGGCTGCTGGTGATCAGCGAAGTGATGGATCCTTCGCAGATCGAGGTGATGTTGCCTTACGTGGACGTGCTGCAAGTGGGCGCGCGGAACATGCAGAATTATTTTCTGCTGCGCGCTTTAGGCGAAATTCAGAAGCCGGTGCTGCTGAAGCGCGGGATGTCCGCGACGATTGAGGAATTGCTGCTGAGCGCGGAGTACATCATGGCCGGCGGGAACTACAACGTGATTCTGTGCGAGCGGGGCATCCGGACGTTCGACACGTACATGCGGAATACGATGGATATCGCGGCGATCCCGGTGATCAAGCAGCTCTCGCATTTGCCGGTGGTGGCTGATCCTTCGCACGGAACCGGGCGCCGAGACAAGGTGGGGGCATTGGCGCGCGCGTCGGTGGCGGCGGGCGCGGATGGATTGCTGATCGAGGTGCATCAGGATCCGGAGCGAGCGCTTTCAGATGGGGCGCAGTCGCTGTATCCGGATCAGTTTGCGCAATTGATGACGGAGGTGCGGATGATCGCGCCGGCGGTGGGACGGAGAATCGCGGAGGAAGTCACAAACGAGCGCGCGGCGAAGATTTGATGGCGCGTGAAAGAAAGTTGAGATCGTCGACTATCACTAGGAGAACCACCATGGCGGTGACTGCTATTTATCCGGGCGAGCATTTGGCCGAAGAACTGGAGGCGTTGGATATGAGCGCGGCCGAACTTGCGCGCAAGATCCGCGTGCCGACCAATCGTGTCACTCAAATCTTGAACGCAACGCGCAGTATCACTGGGGACACCGCACTGCGTCTCGCGCATTTCTTCGGTACCAGCGCGCAGTTTTGGCTGAACCTGCAAAGCCTCTACGAGCTGCGGCTGGCCCAGAAAAAATCCGGTAAGTCCATCAAAGCGCTTCCGACGCTAAAGCGTAACGAGCCCATCCACGCGTGAGGCGATTCATAAAAGACTCGGGAAACTTTCGGCTTGGCCATACGAGCTGTGGCGCCGTGCAAGGAAGCTATCACGCGGCTTCGACGGTGAGCTTCAGTCCGATGGCTTTGGTGACAGCTACCAGTGTGGACAGCCGGGGATTTCCGCGCTTGGATAGGGCGCGGTAAAGGCTCTCGCGTTCGATGCCGGCAGCTTTGGCGACTTTCGCGATGCCTTGGGCTTGCGCCAGGTGGCGCAGCGCGATTAGCAGGACGCGAGGATCGTCTTCATCTTCCAAGGCAGCCTTGAGGTATTCGGTGGCGAAGTCCGGGTCCTTACGGAGACGCCGAACGATCGCGTCGTCGTGCGATACACTCGTTTTTCGCTTCATGGGATGGACGTCCTCTTTTTATAGTCCTTCAAATATTCAATAGCCCGAATGATGTCTGACGCCTGTTTTCGTTTGTCGCCGCCGCAAAGAAGCAGCACGCAGTCCCGTCCGATCATCGCGTAATAGACTCGATAGCCGGGTCCCCAATCAATCCTTAATTCGCATAGGCCCAGACGCAGGGGCTTGCAGTCGCCAAAATTTCCGGCGGCGAGCCGGTCGATTCGAATCGCAATTTTCGCCCGTGCGCGGGAATCCGCCAATCGCGTCAGCCAATCGTCGAAGACGTCTTTCCCGGCGCGGGTGACGTAGTGACGGACCTCGATCACAAATCTGATTGTAACTTATAAATCACAGAATGGCAAGTGTGCGCGGCGTCGTCACTGCGCCAGCGTGGATTGGCGGTGCTGGAGGAAGCGGCGGACGGCGGGATCGCGCTCGAGGCCTATGGCCATTTCGTAGGCTTCGTGAGCTTCCTTTGGCGCGCCGGATTTGGTAAGGAGTTCGGCGCGAGCGGCCCAGTATGGTTGGTATTCTGCGAGGCGCGGGTCGGTGGCTGAATCCGGCATTGCCGCGAGGCCGGCGCTTGGGCCGTGCAGTTCGGCTAGCGCCGGCGCGCGATTGATTGCTACTACTGGCGAGGCGGTGAGCGCCAGTAATGCGTCGTAGAGCTTCAAGATTTCTGACCAATTGGGTTGGCCCGTGCGGCAGCGATAGACGTGGGCTGACTGCAGTGCGGCTTCGAGTTGATAGCGGCCGATGGAGCCGCGAGCACTGGCGCGGCGCAAGAGTTCCTCCGCTTCGAATATCATTTGCGAATCCCATTGTGATGAATCTTGCTCGGCCAGCGGAACGTAATCACCGGATGCGTTGCGGCGCGCGGCACGGCGGGCTTCCGCGTGGAGCATCAAGGCTAGCAGGCCTAGCGCTTCGGGTTCTTCGGGGAGAAGTTCGGCGGCGAGTCGCGATAGAAAAAATGCTTCCTCGGTGAGATCGCGGCGGACGATGTCGGTGCCGCCGGGGTCGGTCCAGGCTTCGGCGAAAGCGGCGTAGATTGCATCGAGGACAGTATCGAGGCGAATGGGGAGCTCTTCATGCTCAGGGACGTGGAAGGGAATGCCGGCTTGGCGGATTTTTTCTTTCGCGCGAACGAGCCGCTTGCCCATGGCGACGGGAGACATGAGGAAGGCGGATGCGATCGCTTTTGCGTCGAGGCCGAGAATGACTTGCAGGATCAGGGGCGCGCGAATGGCGGCGTCTATTGCCGGGTGGGCGCAAGCGAACATGAGGGCGAGGCGCTGATCGGGAATTTTCACGGAACTGGCGGCGGCGTCCAGGCCTTCGGCCATTACGCGCAGGTCTTCGGTGGCGAGATCGTGGCGCTGCCATCCCCGGTGCATGTCGATCGCCTTGCGGCGCGCGACGGTGAGGAGCCACGCCTCGGGATTTTCGGGGCAACCGTTGCGCGGCCAGTCCGCGAGCGCGGAGGCGAACGCTTCGGAGAGCGCGTCTTCCGCCGTTGTGACATCGCGCGTGCGCGCGGCGAGAAAAGCGACGAGCTTGCCGTAGCTACGGCGAGCGACTGCTTCCGCGGTGCTGCGCGCCTGAGCGTTTGAGTCGGAGGCTGCTTGAGAAATCAGGTTTGAGTTTTCCGCCACTTGGCATCCGCCAGAACCACGGAAGTTTCGATTTGGCGCTCAGGTATTTTCCAATATTTTCTGAGCAGCCGGTCTTTTTCCTGCAGGCTGACCATTTCGAAGCCATTCGCTTCGTAAAAGTGGATGGCCCAGACCGCGGTGGCCCAAGTACCGATCAGCACCGGGCGATTTGAAAGTCCAAGCAAATGTGCCAGCAAGCGACCGCCGATTCCGCGTTTCTGGCTGCTGGTGCGGACATAGGCGTGGCGGATGAGAGTGACGTCTTGCACTTCTTGAATGCCCATCACTCCGGCGAGCGTGCCGGAATCGTCGTAGCCCCAGAAGACTACACCGTCATTGATTTCATGTTGCAGCTTGTCGCGGGACATATAGGGTTCGGTCCAGCGATCCGCCGGGATGAGGCCTTTATAGGCTTGGGCGCCGTCATTGATGATGGCCCAGAGCTGTTCGAAATCGCGATCGACGCAGCGGCGAATCATCTGTGGTTCGGCTCCCGGCGCGGTCCCGCCAAATGGGCGCGGTTTCTTTGACGGTCGCCGCGTGCGGAGGTTTTGCCGAATTTTGCCGGCTGTTTACGCGGCCGGCTCGTAATTCAACACCACGTTTCCGTTGGCAAAGGCGCGCGACTTGGTCAGTTTCAGCGGCAGCTTTTCTTTGATGCCGTCGAACATAGTGCGGCCTCCGCCGAGAACGACGGGAATCACCGCGACTTGGAATTCGTCGATCAGATGTTCCTGAGCCAATTGCGCGACGATGCTGCCGCTGCCCAGAATTACCATTTCCGGGCCGGGTTCGTTTTTCATTCGACGTACTTCCGCGGCGAGGTCGCTCTTAAGCAGCCTAGTGTTCGCCCAAGTTACTCTGTCGAGCGTCCGCGAAAATACGATCTTCGGCATTTTGTTCATGCCTGTGGCGACGGCGGGCATACTTTGCATCGCTTGTGGCGTGGGCCAGAAGCTGGCCATGAGTTCGTAGGTAATTCTGCCAAATAATAATTGTCCGTCACTGCTGGCATTGTTGGCGACGAACGCGTTCCATTCGGGATCCGGTTTTTCCTCGTGTGCCCATCGGATATCGCCGCGCGAGTCCACAAAATAGCCGTCCAGCGACACATTATTGAAAACGCCTAGTCTGCGCATGTCTTATCTCCCTTTCTTGAAATTCGAGTTGGCTCAGCGTGCTGCCGCGCTGGTCGTTGCGCGGACGGTCACTTTTTTATGTATTGCGAGTTGTCGTTGATCAGCAGATTGCCTTCGCGCACGGGGCGTACTTCGACGACGCCGTGCAAGGCGGTGGGAGAGCGGGTGGCCCAGGCGATGGCGGCATCGAGATCGGGAACTTCGATGATGTGGAAGCCACCCAGTTGCTCTTTCGAATCGGCGTAGGGACCATCGAGAACTTGGGGCTTGCCGTTCGCGACGCGGACGGTTGTGGCCGCTGTGGCGGAGTACAGGCCCCGGCTATCTTTCAGCACGCCTGCCTGCGACATTGCTTCCATAAAGGCGCGATAGGCGCCGAGCCAGTGCTCTTGTTCTTCCTTGGCGAGCTCGTGCCAACCCGCTTCAACAACATAGTCCAGCAGCATGTATTTCATTTGGAGCCTCCCTCGTGGATTTTGAGTCGCATTATGTTCCGCTACTAGAATGACGCTTGGGATTCGGCCATTTGGACAGGCACCCCGAGATTTTTTGGCCTTGGCCAGTTTGCCATATCAGCGGCACCCGGCAATCAGCGTGAACAGGAGGGCCGCGAGCCTGAGGAACCCGACCGTGGCGCAGACGCAGCTGTAGTGTCCGAACCAGACTGCGCCGACCGTTAGTCCCATTTCGATTGCCAGCAACGCTTGCCAGTGCATGTGAAGTCTCCGTTTGGCGTTTTCGGCGGGAATTAACGTCCGCCATAGTGATGACGATTGAGAGCTGCCAATTTGGACAGAGGGTCGTGGACCTTGGCGGGCCGCGGGGAATCCGGAGCTGCTGAAACTTGTGCTAGTTTTGATTGCCTGGTTAATGGGAGGTGCGAGATGGCGAAAACGCATCGGTATGGGGTGATCGTGAAGTGGACCGGCAACACCGGGACGGGGACTTCGGGGTATAAAAATTACGAGCGGCGGCACGAGATTCTGGGCGAAGGCTCGAAACCGCCGATACCGGGGTCGTCCGATCCAGCGTTTCGCGGGGATGCGGCGCGTTGGAATCCCGAGGAAATGCTGATCGCGTCGTTGTCCTCGTGCCATAAGCTTTGGTATCTCCATTTGTGCGCGGTGGCGGGGATTGTGGTGCTCGAGTACATTGACCATGCGGAAGGATTTATGGAGGAGACGCCGGATGGGTCGGGGCGCTTTGTGCGGGCGATCCTGCGGCCGGAAGTTGTGGTGGCGGCCGGCAGTGATATGGGGAAGGCGCGCGAGCTGCACGCAGAAGCGCATAAGAAATGCTTCATCGCGAATTCAGTGAACTTTCCCGTGGAGCACGAGCCGCAAATGAGAATCGCTTGAGTTCGGGGTTGTGTCGCCGTCTGTAGGACGACTTGGGAGGGATTCACATGCAGTGTAGCCGGCGAAATTTTTTCCAGCAGTCGCTAGGGCTGGCTGGGGCTGTGATTGTGAGTGAACGAGCCGCCCGCGCGATGTCGTTTGTGCCGCCGCCACCGGGAAGCGGCGAGCTGTTCGCGCGGATGACGTGGATGAACCCGCCGGAATCGGTGCAACAAGAAGGAGACAAATTGATTGTGCGCAGCCGCGCCAAGACGGATTTTTGGAGGAAGACGACTTATGGCTATATCACCGACAACGGGCACTTTTTGCACATGCTGGTGGAGGGCGACTTCACGTTGCAAGCGTGCATCAGCGGAAAGTATGCGGCTCTATACGATCAAGCGGGGCTGATGGTGCGGTTCGGCGAAGAGAACTGGATGAAGTGCGGGACGGAATTTTTCGACGGCCGGCGGCATGCGAGCGTGGTCTTTACGCGGGACTTTTCGGATTGGTCCACGATGCCGGATCTTTCGGACACAGCGCCGGTATGGTGGCGCGCGGCACGCCGAAAATATTCGCTGGCGATTTCGTGTTCCGCTGATGGCCAGAAATTTACAACGGTGCGAGAGGGATTCTTTCCACCGAGGGCCGAGGTGCAAGTGGGAATCATGTGCGCGGCGCCGGAAGGGCCGGGATTCGAAGCTACGTTCAGCGATTTGAAACTGGAACGCGGCTAGTTTTTCGTGACGCAGGCGGGAAGCGCTGATTTCGGGAAGGCGCAGACGATCAGGATCAGAATGATGGCGGCGAGCGGGGTGAGCAAGCCTGCGCGCAGACTGCCGAGCAGATTGGAAATGTAGCCGACCAGCCACGGCAGCACTCCACCGCCCAGGCCGGCGATCGCCAAAATCAGGCCTGCGAATTGCAGGTTGGTAGTGCCGCTATATTCCGAGAGCCAGGACATGGCGATGGGGAAGACTCCGGCGAGGGCGAGGCCAGCGATGGCGCAGCCAGCGGCTACTCCGGGGACGTTGTGCGACGCGAGCAGGACGGCACAGCCGATCGCGCCGAGCGTGAGGCCGGAGCGCATCAATCGCAATTCGGAAACGCCGCGAAGGATGGCGGGCAGAGTGAGCCGTCCTAAAAGAATTCCACCCCAAAAGCAGGAAGGCATCAGCGCCCAGGCTTCATGGTGAAGCGATTGCAGGCGATGCGCGTAGGTGGCGACCCATCCGGAGAGGCAGTTTTCGGTGCCTACGTACATAAAAAAAATCAGCGCGAATGCGGGCGCGAAGCGATCGCGCAGACTTTTGGTGAAAGATGGATTTAAGGCGACAGCCGCCGGGGATTTCCCGCCGGAGTACGAGGCTGTCTCGAAGCGCGATGCTGCCAGAGCGAGAGCCAGTAGGACCGCTACTCCGGCTAGCGCGTCCAGGACTACACTGATGCGATGGAGGTGATCGCCTAACGCGACGAGCGACGGTGAGGCGAGAGCTCCGATGGTCCAGGTGAAATTGACCAGGCTGATCGCGCCGGCGCGAGCGTGCGGGTTGGTTTCGCCGATCCACAAATTCGTGGAGCTGATGCTGAGGCCGAGGCCGGAGCCATAGAGAAAAACGGCGGCGAGGCCGAGCGTCCACGGGCCACGTCCGAGGAGAAAAGTTCCCAGAGCGATCAGCGAGAATGCGGCGACAAAGCAGAAACGGAAGCCGCGCCGCGGGATCAAGTGCCCGCAGACGAGCGCGAAGAGGAACGAGCCGATAAACTGGGCGAGAAAAAGATCGCCGGAGCGGGCGTCGTTCAGAGACCAATGGTCCGCGAGGGAGGGAAGCAGCGGGCCGAGAAGCGTGGTCATAACGCCCGTGAGAGCGAAACCCACGTGGACCAGCGGGACGAGACCGCCGGACGGGCGAGTGGCAGATTCGAGAGCCATGGCGGATTTCATCGGTTGCTGAGGGAGGATTTTGAAAGGCGGCGATGAGAATGTCAATTTTTCGCGGGATCGCTGCCGATGCGGGTGCGTCGGATTCGCGCGGGAATGTGATCGTTGTGAAGGATGCTTACGATTTTCGCTTTGCGTTGCGGCGCCGAGCGAACATTTTGGGCTGCGGCGGAGTGTCGCGCGAAATATTTGTGACGTGGCGGGGCTGTTGACGAAAATCCGTTCCGTCGGTAAAGTAGTTCAGGGTCGTGCCAACGGCCCTTTTTTGTTGCCTGCAGCCCTCCGCTGGGAGGTCGTACAATTGGCAGTACATCAGATTCTGGATCTGATTATCCTGGTTCGAGTCCAGGCCTCCCAGCCACTTTTCTGAGCGGTTTCTGCGCGTCGCAAGCTTGGGTGGTACGCACCGTGAGCGCGAAAGTCCGAGGTCGCAACAAATCCAACGCTGCTGTGAGGTCCAAATCCCCGGCTGCAAACGCTCCTGCCGCGAAACGTCACTACGACTGGAAGGTGACCGAAGTAGAGCTAATTGACGAACTGGATGAGGATCTTCGTGATGCCTGGGAAAAGCTGCGCGGGTTTGCGGCGGATCTTGGCACTCAGCACATCTATGCGTCTGCCCATTCGATCATGTTTTCAAAGAAGATCTGCTATTTCTTTGTGAGGCCGCGGAAGAGATTTCTGGAAGTATGGATTTTTCTGCGGCGTAAAATCGAAGGGCTCCGATTCATGCAAGGCCCGACGAAGAAAGTAAAGTACTGCAATCTGTTTAAGGTGGTTCACGCTGATTAGGTCGAGGAGCCGCTCACGGGGTGGATACGTGAGGCGTTCGATTTCGCGCCCGAGCTGGCCGGATCGTAGTTCCCAGTATTTTAGTGGCGTTGATGAACATCGATCGTGCGTCGCCGTAACGACGACGGACTCCAAACTTCGCGCTTTGGCTGCATCTATCATTGCGCAGGAGCACTAGCCGGTCGCAGTCGTAAAGCAAGGCAGGGCCCCTCGCGCGGTTTCTTGAAACTCTTCACCCGTTCGAGAGCACTGTGCTATATATGCAACGAACTAGTTTGCACGATCGCGCTTTGGGACGGACTTAGGCCGTGCGCCAGCAGGGTTTGATTTTCGCGGTACGCGCGACTTAAGTTCTGTAGGATTGAAAATGATGCGACTCGCGGCAGTTGTCATTCTCGCGTTACTCTCGGCGGCTTCCGCTCGCGGACAATCCACGCCCAGCACCTTGCCGGATACTACCGCGCCTCAATCGAGTCTGCCGGCAAAAAACTCTAGCGATC
This sequence comes from uncultured Acidobacteriota bacterium, assembly GCA_963740695.1. Lineage (GTDB taxonomy): Bacteria > Acidobacteriota > Terriglobia > Acidiferrales > UBA7541 > Palsa-295. The sequence continues at coordinate 1,476,156 of CAVUFU010000004.1, read as the reverse complement.
CGTTGAGTCTCCCGAACGGCACCGGCATCGTTGGAGTGCTTTCCACAACCGTTGATACAAAACATGCGAAGCCCGGTGACCGTGTTGAGGTTGAAGTGACTCGAGACGTCCGGCCCGGTGGCGACGTTCTGTTAAGAACCGGCTCGCACATCACTGGAGAGGTCACCCTGGCATACGCGTTTTCCAAGGGGGACTCCAACGCCAAGCTGGAAATTGTCTTAAACAATGTAATTGCAAAGAACGGCGAACAGATTCCCGTCTATCTCTCCATTTATGCGCTGGAGGCAAAGAGTGATCCAGCGGCCGACGATCTGCAAGACGGAAGAGGAATGATGGCGACTTCCACGCGAGCGGGAACTGCCGGCGGATTGGGCAGACCGGCGAATGGTTTGCTGAAACCCGATACGAAGGGCGTAATCGGACTCGATTCACTGAGCCTGGTTCCCATGGCCAGGGACAAGCCGCCAACTTCTCTCGTGCGTTCGGAAACGAAAGACGTGCGCTTGGAAAAGGGAACCGGGATAGTGCTGGTGGTGGATGGCGAGTGATTTCTCACCGCTTCGTCGCGGCTCGCTCGCCGTCGCTACAGTCGATCAAAGTGTTCCGAGAAAACGTTAAGCGCCGCCGTGGGAGCCCCCGCATTCATGCGGGGGAGCGCGGGCTTCAGCCCGCGCGACAAAACTCGCCGCAAATAAAACGAGCGGCTTCAGCCGCGGTCCGTTCGATTTTGATGTAGACTCCGCTTTCATGCCCGCGCCGCAGGAGAGTCGAACCTTTTTCACTTCCTCCACCACCTGGGAACGCCGGCAGATTTTGCAATTTCACAATCTTTGCGACTTGCTCCTCGAGGTACTCCGCGAAAATCGCGCCAAAGAGCGGATGCAAGTCCACGAGTTTGTTTTCATGCGCGACCACATTCACTTGATCCTCACGCCAGGTCGGCTCGTGTCGCTGGAGAAAGTCATGCAGTTCATCAAGGGCGGATTTTCCTATCGCGCCAAGAATGAATTGAATTGCAGCGGCGAAATCTGGCAGAAGGGTTACAACGAGCGCCGAATTAAAGATCCCGGCGAATATGCAAGAGAGGTTGAATACATCCGGATGAATCCGGTAAAGGCTGGCATGGTTTCGCGCCCGGAAGAGTATCCGTATTCGTCAGCGCGCCTCAGAGCGAAGTTGACCCCGCTCCTCCGCAGTTTCGTGCAACGGCCCGCGGCTAAAGCCGCTGGTTACATTTGACGCGCTTTTTTCGCGCGGGCTGAAGCCCGCGCTCCCCCGCATAAATGCGGGGGCTCCCACCGCGTCGCCGAACTCTTTCTCGGAGAACTTTGATCGCCTGTAGCGACGGCGAGCGCGGAGGCTGCGAAGATGCGAGCATCAGTGATTGGCGTTTGATTTTCGTTGTAAACTACCTGTCTTCTGTGGCTATCTGACCGGCATTCGCTGCAGAATCCGCCGATGTTTGGTCTCACTGATTTGGAGGTGCTGGCATGGTTGCATCTTCTGATCTACGGATGACGAGAATTCCGCTCCGCTACGGCGCCGGCCAAATGCCCGCGCTCGGCTTTGGCACCTTGATCCCCGACCCAGTCCTCACGATCGCCGCGACCAGAGCCGCGCTGGAAGCGGGATTTCGACATTTCGATTGCGCGGAGCGATACGGAAACGAGCGCGAGGTGGGCCAAGCGTTGCAGGCAGGACTGGCCGCGGGAAACATCGCGCGCGAAGAAATTTTCGTTACCACAAAGGTTTGGAACACCAATCACCGGCCCGAGCGCGTCGCGCCGGCGTTCGAGGCGAGTCTTGAAAGACTCCGCATCAATTATCTGGACCTCTACCTCATTCACACTCCCTTTGCATTTCAACCCGGGGAGAATCAAGATCCGCGGGATCAAGCGGGAAATGTGATTTACGATCGCGGCGTGAGTTTGTTCGACACCTGGCGGGCGATGGAAACTCTGGTGGACGGCGGCAAGTGCGGAGCCATCGGGCTTTCGGACGTCGGCTTGGACGAAGTGAAGTTGATTTATGATGCGGCGAGAATTAAGCCGGCCGCGGTGCAGGTGGAATCGCATCCGTATCTGCCGGAAACGGAGCTTTTGGATTACTGCAAGGAGAAGGGCATTGTGTTTTTGGCGTTTGCGCCGTTGGGGCACGGAGCGAGTGAGGGGCCGCTCGCGGATCCGGTGATTTTGTCTGTTGCGGCGCGAGCGGGACGGACGCCCGCGCAGGTGCTGCTGGCTTGGGCGTTGCAGCGCGGCACGGCTGTGCTTACCACGCCGAAGACGGCGGCGCGCGCGAGAGAGAACTTTGACATTTCCGCTCTTCCGCAAGATGCGCTGGACGAAATCAATCGCATTCAGATCCGACAGAGGCTGAATCAAGTGGTGAAGACCGGCATTCCGGGGTTCATTCCACAGGCGAAGCGAGCTGATCTAGCGAGCTGAGCAAACAGAGCTGAGCAAGGGAGCTGAATAGGGGAGCTGCACAAAGGAGATGATCATGGAAGCGAAACCGCAGCTAGAGCAGTCCGCGCAGGAAAAACAAATCCGCGCGGCGCTGGATCAGCATTGGGCGGCGTCCGATGCCAACGATTTTGAAACGGAGCACCGCATCTATCTCGAGGACGCAGTGCTGGAATACCCGCAGTCAGGCGAGCTGACCCGCGGTCGTGCCAACATTCAGGGCCAGCGCGCCAGTCAGCCAAACAAAAAGCGGTTTTCTATCCGGCGAATCGTCGGCAGCGGCGAGCTGTGGGTCACCGAATTCATCCTGACGTATGACGCCAAGCCGTCGTACACCGTGAGCATCATGGAGTTCAAGGGCGACAAGGTTGCGCGGGAAACGCAGTACTTTGCGGATCCATTTGTGGCTCCGGCATTCCGCGCGAAATGGGTCGAACGGATGCCTACGTAACCTCGGCGCGGGCGAATTCGCTAACGAGATCTCCAGTGAGGCGACTAACCAGGAGTCACGGTGGTTGGAGTTGGCTTCGCCTTCTTAAGCACGTCGGATTTCTCCGCGAAAGAGTCCAGCATCTTTTGTATTAGTTGATTCGACAGTTGAGGCTGTTCGTCCCAGTTCGTGTTTCTCGTTAGAGTGGCTCGGATTCCGTAGAATGGGGCGGAATTGGGCTTACCGCTAAGTGCCTGCATGTATTGTTCGCGAGTCCACTTTTGGTCCATGCCCTCTCGCAACAGCACGATTGCCTGGTCGTAGGCGGCTACCAGCGAATCGCGACCTTTTAGAATTGCATTCACCCACTCGGGGTCTCCGAAAGTTTCCCCATCGACCCACACTCCCGCTACAACCTCTACACTATCAGGGAGTGGCCCGCCGACGCGGTGAGCGAGAAACTGTGAAATGCTCGCGTTCGGTTCGATTGGTAGGACATTCTGTACTAGCGCGTCCCACACAGTTCGGGACTGGTCGTTGCTCTCGAACGACGAAGAGAGCCTGACAACGCACGCCGTTACCGTCTTGCCCGTGAGATTGGTCACTGTATACTTCGGCGCCCGTTCTCCCTCTGTCTGTATCTTGATTTCAAATTTAGGTGACGTGATGGAGGTTGATTGTCCGTGAACGGGCAATGAGAAAAGCGACGCTCCAACGCTCAAGACGCATATCGCCAGAGCAAGTATCTTCATCGAAATCCCCTGTAACCAAAAGCTACTATATCGAATTTGTACTTCGGTCCCGCCTAGATTCGCATGGTAACTGGTTAACGCCGTAATGGGAAACTACGATCCAACGGCAGGTGATCCTGCACCGGCACCACGGCATTGTTCACACATGCCGTGATCATCGAGTTTCAACTCCTCGAAGTTCCGTGCCAGATGAGCCCTGCCAAAGAACTTCGCAGGGGCATTCTGACGGTATCCCCACGTCTTACAGACTGCGCACTGCGCCATCCACTTGCGTGTGCGGGGGTCTCGCAGAAGCCATTCGGAATCATGCAATTGTTTCTTCATGCTTGCTCGACAGACTAGCCTGTGAGCAGCACGTCGCGCTCGTGCCCGATTCATGCGCAAACGGGACGAGTCGTTTTTCAAGTTTCCGGTTACGCGACTAAGCTAGATTTAGCCCGGCCGCGTCACGCTCTGTTCGTTGAGTTGTTTCGCGCGGTTCCGTTTGCGATTCCCCTGGACCCTCCGGTCGTAGCGGTTGACAAGAGTGGGCCGGCTCGGTGGTTAGAGACGGTCTCAGCCTTCTATGCGCGCACTCGCACACCATCCGGGTGGAAATTTTTTGCATTGTCGGACATCACCGCACCCGCATGATCTGTGGCCGTGCACAGGCTTGGCCCTTCTCCTCAACCAGCTCCACAAGGAGTTCCGAGATAGTGGTTCACTCCGCGTGGGCCTTTGCCAGCTTGGGGGCGCCGGCGGGCGGCGCGAGGGTGTCCAGAATCATGGGCGCTGCAAACTGGGCGCCGGTGAGTCCGCCATCCACCATCAGCTCGACCGCGTTGACGTACGAGGAGTCGTCCGACGCGAGGAAGAGCACGGCTTTGGCGACCTCTTCCGGATCGCCCCAGCGGGCCTGCGGGATCGCGGACGAGAAAAACTTTTCGAGCTTCGCGGATTCTTCCGCGGACGCACCGGCGCGCGGCCCGCGCTTCCAAATGGGAGTTTTGATCGCGCCGGGTGCGACGACGTTCACGCGAATGTGGCGCGGTGCGAGATCGGCGGCGATGGAACGCGCCATCGAGACGAGACCACCCTTGGTGGCGGCGTACGCGGCGACGCCGGGTTGGCCGAGGTAGTTATGCACCGAGCCGGTGAAGATGATGCTGGCGTTGTCGTTCAGCAGCGGCACGGCTGAATTCACCGTAAAGAAAGCGGAACTAAGGTTGATGTGGATCACGTTCTCAAAAATGGCTTCGTCGGTCGAACCGGTAGGAGTTCGGCCGGAGATTCCGGCGTTGGCGAAAACAATGTCGAGCTTCCCGAAATCTTTGGCGAGTGCGGCGAAGAGTTGCTTGCGATCTTCCGCAATGGTGACGTCCGCGCGATAGCCACGCGCGTTTGGCCCTAGTTCGGCTATCGCTTCATCGAGCGTTTCCTGATTTCGACCGGTAATGGCGACCTGCGCGCCCTCTGCAACGAAAAGCCGGGCTGTAGCTAGTCCGATGCCGCTGTTACCGCCGGTGATAAGAGCCTTCTTGCCTGTGAGTTTCATGGCGCCTCCTTTTTGTGGGGCCGGTATGGTCTATGATGACCGCCATCGATGGAAGGTTACAAACAAATATGCGCCATCGCGTCGAAGAGGCCGCCGCAAAGCGTGAACGGATTGTGAAGGCGGCTTCCGGAAAACGGGGTTCTGGATAGTCGGTTGGACGCCCAAGCCTTGATTAACGCGGTTAGCGGCGAAGTGGAATATTGTGATATGGAGTATTGTCACAGCACGTCCTCCGATGGAGGGACAGGCGATGGATTGGAAACGGTTGATCGAGTTTGCGCTGTTGGGCAGCGGTGAATTGGAGCAATACGCGATCCTGCTGGTGCGCGTTTCGATCGGTCTTTTCTTCGCCATCTCCGGCGCAAATAAATTGTTTGTCGCCGGCGGAATAAAACCCGTTTACGACACGCTGGTCAAAGCCAAAGTCCCGTTTCCCCAGTTGACCTCTTATTTCGTGGCGGGCGTGGAGTTCGTCTGCGGATCGTTGCTGGCGGTGGGGTTTCTTGCGAGTCCCGCTAGCGTGGCTTTATTGATCGATATGGTTGTCGCGATCCTGACCAACACGCTTGCGACCGTGCCTAAAGGACTTTCGCGTCTTAACTGGCTCGACGATGTCCTCTACCTTCCGGAAGTCCTCTACGTGCTCTTCTTCATGTGGCTGATCTGCTCCGGGCCCGGAAAGTTCAGCGTGGATTACTGGCTGGCGGGAAAGTTAATGAGGTGATCGCTTTGCGAGAGCGATGGCGTGCGTGTGATTCGCGCAAGTGTCAGCGGGGCAGGAAAGGCGAAGTGGTGAGCCGGTGTGGGCGGATAACGGGGGACGCGAATATCAGCAGGTTGCGCCAACGACGCGAAAGGCGGGCACAGTCCTCGTGCGGCGGATCTACGACAAGCAGCGCGCCAACATCCCCGTCGAGCGAGTGGGCGCTCAGCGGCGCTGTACCCGCCGTCGAGAGACAGAAAGTTTTGGACTCGCGAGGGGGACTGCGACATTCGTATAATCCAATCCTTGGGAGGCGCAATGCCACAAACGACCAGCTTTCAAAACGACATTCGGCCGCTCTTTACGCAACGTGACATTGAAGGCATGAAAAAGGGCTTCAATCTGGAAAGTTACGACGAGGTCAAAAAACACGCGACCGCCATTTACGATCGCATTCGCGGCATCGGCGGCGCGCTAATGCCGCCGCCACCGCCCAGAGGTGAAGGTCCGTGGCCGCAATCTCGCATCGAACTATTCGCAAAGTGGATGGCGGACGGCTTCCCGCCGTAGCCGGCTCTGGAGCGTCCGGGGGGTGCCCGCGCACAGGGATTTCATCCTGCATGTATCCCCCGAAGGCTGCTGCAGGTTTGTTTTCAATGCGAAGTGAATTCGAGCGTGGGGTTGCGCCGACCCATTGGGACCGCCGCCTTAAACGGCGAAGTGAAGCGTTACCTCGAATGGAAGGTTGCGTGAATTGCCTGTAGCGAGCCTTTGGCGAGAACGCGCGCTGATTTATGCTGTCGCAGCCGCTTCGTTGCGCAGCGGCAGGGTTACGCGAACCGAGGTCCCATTTCCATTGGACTCGACCTCGAACGTACCCCGTATCGCGCACACCCGCTCCCGCATCCCTCGTAGCCCGACTCCAACAGCTTTACCGGCAGCAATTTGCCTTTGCAGCTCTTGATCAATTCCTTGACCATCGTCCCGGATTTCCATCGCCAGTCTTCCGCCGGTGTTGGATAGTTTGACGAAGGCGGAAGAGCACTTCGCGTGCCTGTGAATATTTGTGAGGCACTCCTGTGCAATGCGAAATAGGACAAGCTCCGAGTCCTGCGGCAGGCGTCCCAAATCGGAAGGCATCTCCAGTTCCACGCTCATCTTGCTGCGCTCGGCAAAGCCGTCGATGTACCACTTCAAAGCAGAGCTCAATCCCATTTCGTCTAACAAGGGCGGATGAAGAAGGTAAGACACCGTGCGAATGTCGGCGGAAGCCTGCTGAACCAAAACCCCGGTTTCTTCAATGCGGCGCGCGGCGTCCGAAGTTAGCTTGTGTCTTTCCCTCGCGACCACTCCTACGTTGATGCTGACCGCCGCCAGCAACTGGCCGACTCCATCGTGCAACTCCCGAGCGATGCGCCGTCTGTCTTCATCCTGCACTTTCAGGAGCCGGGCTGAAAACTCACTTTCCTTGAGCGCCTCTTCAAAGCGTTTCCGCTCGCTGATGTCGCGGGCGATTTTGGAGGCGCCGATAATATGGCCTTGATTGTCCCGCACGGGAGAAATGGTCAAGGAAACATTCACGCGTTCGCCGTCTTTCCTCAGGCGAACCGTTTCAAAGTGGTTGATGCGCTCGCCCTTGCGGATATTGTCGAGGATCTCTCGCTCTTCCTGTTGCAGTTCGGCGGGAATAATTATTGTGATGGGCTTACCCAGGGCTTCCGCCGGTGAGTATCCGAAGATGCGCTGCGCCCCTGCGTTCCAGCTCAGGATCACGCCATTCAAGTCTTTGGAGACAATCGCGTCGTCCGAGGATTCCACGATGGCCGCGAACTGCGCCCTGGACTCGAAGAATTCGACGGCCTGATAGGCAGCGGACGCGAATCCCGCCAAACTTTCCAGCTGCCGTTCTGTCTTCGGCGTCGAACTTGCGGCCAGTGTCGTGCGCCACGGCCCAAACCGTCCCGACCGCTTTTCTTCCCAAATAAAATGGGACCAGCAGTGCCTCTTCCACGGGCGGCTGGACCGGCTCGAAATACGTGTAGACCTTTTCCACATGCTTGAAGAGCAGCGGTTTGTCTTGTTCCAGTACCGTTCCGCATGGCCCGAAGTCCCGCGGCGTGCCGCCGCCAATGTGGTGTTTCCAGGCGCCGGAAATTGCCGGCCAGTAAAAAGCTTTCCCGCCGTCGTGGGTCGTCAGCAAGCTGACTCCCGCCGACCCACAGTGCAATACATCCAGAATTGTATCGGCCAATGTCTGCAACACGGTGTTCGGGGAGTTTGCAAGCGCCTGCATCAACGCCACCAGCGCCCGGCTTTCCGTTATATGGTCGGGCGGCCGCGCAGGACGCCGGTCCAATTCATCCGTGAAGAGAATCGAATCCAGCGACACTGGACCCGCGTTGCTTTCAATCATCCGGGCCTCTCGTCACACATAAGTTGCATTGAACGCAGGGGGCAGGCGAGCCTAACGCGGGGCCTCGCGGGAACCTATACGGTGTTTACTGTATGGCGCTGCAGTTAATTGAAGGCTCACAGGTTCGGCGCGGTTGCGCGAACGCGTGGTCAGCCTCGTTGCCGGGGCAGTGCCATCGCGCAAAACCGCTTGTGCGGTGACGCGGGGAGTTGGCACCCCGCCCTCTGATTTCATTGTAAACTACCCCGCGTCGCGCTCTATCTAACCGGCACTCGCTGCAGAGTCCGCCGCGGTGTTCGCATTTCAGCTGTGGCCGCGTCGCTGTAGAAGCTGCAACCGGGCAGTGGTGCCGCGTCCCCGCGGCTATCGGCAGATCTCCGCGAAAGGAAATTCAACGGTATGCCTCGGCTGCTATCAGTGAACGTCGGCCTTCCGCGGGACATCGCGTGGAAGGGGCGCACTGTGCACACCGGCGTGTGGAAAAATCCGGTGACGGGCCGCTGTCGCGTCGGCCGCTTGAATCTGGAGGGCGACGGTCAAGGCGATCTGGAAGGCCACGGGGGCGAACACCGCGCCGTCTTCGTGTATCAGATCGAATCGTATCGTTATTGGCAGGAGCAGCTAAAACGGACCGATTTCGTCTTCGGACAGTTCGGTGAAAATTTCACGATCGAAGCCTTGCCCGATGACGCCGTATGCATCGGCGACCGCTTTCAGATCGGCACCGCGCTTTTCGAAGTCACGCAACCGCGCGTCACCTGCTTTCGCGTCGGCATTCGCATGAACGAACCGCGGATGGCCGCGTTGCTCACATCCAGCGGCCGACCCGGCTTCTATTTCCGCGTTCTTCGCGAAGGCGAGGTTGGCGCCGGCGACGAAATTGTGAAGGTCGGCGAGACGGGGGAGCGCATGACCGTCGCTGAGATCAACGCGCTCCTCTATTTGCCGCCGCACCGGCGCGAGAGTCTGGAGCGCGCGTTGCGCATCGCGGCGCTTTCGGCCGGTTGGCGTGGCTCGTTTGAAGCTCTGCTGCAGAGCCAGCAAAACGGCGCTGAAACCGGAAACGCGGGCCTGGCGCCTGCCGCCGCAGCCCATCCCGCTTCGTCTGGATTTCAATCGTGTGTAGTGACCTCGATTGTCCGCGAATCCGCGGACGTTCTTTCGTTCGCCCTGCAGAGCGCTGAAGGTCACCAGCTCGCCACAGCTCTGCCAGGCCAGTACATCGTCGTGCGTCTGCAGCCCGCCGCCGGCGGTCCGGCGCTCTTTCGCAGCTACTCGCTGTCCGGTCCGCTTTCGACCGAGCATTATCGAATCAGCGTGAAGATCGAGCCGGACGGCGCCGCTGGAAAGTATCTGCGCGCAAATCTCCTTGTGGGCGACCGCCTCGACGTCAGCTCGCCGCGCGGAAGTTTTGTGCCGCAGCAGGGGACCGCGGCCGATCGTGCTGCTCAGCGCCGGAATCGGCGCCACACCCGTTCTGGCGATGCTGCACGCGCTCGCGGCGGCACGTTCGACACGTCAGGTCGCGTGGTTGCACGCAGCGCGTGATGGGCAGCATCATCCGTTTGCCAGCGAAGTGCGCGGCTTGATGGGCGCGCTAACCAACGGCCGCAGCTACGTCTGCTACACGAAGCCGGACCCAAACGACAAAACGGGCGAAGATTTCGACGCGACGGGCCGTTTCTCGCGATCGGTATTCGATGGACTCGGCCTGCCGCGAGACGCGGACATCTACCTTTGTGGCCCAAACCAATTCATGCTGGACATGAAAGAGGCGCTCACGGCATTAGGTGTGGCGCCAGACCGCATTCACATCGAAATCTTCAACGGCGGAGAGTCCATGACCCCCGGGGTCGTCGGCGCCGCGACGCGAACCCCGCATCCGCCCAGCGACGACGCGAGCACGGGTCTGCGGATATCGTTCGCGCGCAGCGGCATTTCCGCGCACTGGGACGCGTCGCGATACCAGAGCATCCTGGAAATGGCCGAAGCCTGTGATGTCCCCGTCCGTTGGGCGTGTCGAACCGGTGTTTGTCACAATTGCGAAAGCGGTTTGGTCTCCGGCGCAGTCGTCTACGACCCGGAACCGCTCGACAAGCCGGCCGATGGCAACCTCCTGGTCTGCTGCTCACAGCCCACAAGCGATGTCGTGATCGATTTGTGAAGCTACAGCATCACACCGTTCTCTCGGAGTATTGCGCTAGTATTTGTTTTCTATGACCGCTGAACTTCAGACGAAACGTCTCCTGCTCCGCCCGCTCCAGCTCGCCGACGCCGAACAAACGCAAATACTCTTTCCGCAATGGGAGATCGTGAAGTTCCTTACTTCCAAAGTTCTGTGGCCTTATCCTCCTGGCCGAGCGCTCACCTACTATCGCGACGAAGCACTTCCCAGTATCGCGCGTGGCGAAGAGTGGCAATGGACGTTGCGCTTGAAGGAATCGCCGGAGTCGCACATTGGTGTGATTGGTCTCTATAAAGGAGAATCGGACAACCGCGGATACTGGCTCGGTCTTCCGTGGCACGGACGCGGATTGATGACCGAAGCCGTGGCCGCCGTGAACGATTACTGGTTTGATGTTCTCGGCTTCCCGGTTCTGCGCGCGCCAAAGGCCGTTGCGAACGTTGCCTCGCGACGAATCTCGGAAAAGACGAGAATGCGCGTCATCGCCACCCACGAGCGCGACTACGTATCGGGGCGGCTTATGGCGGAAATTTGGGAGATCACTGCCGAGGAATGGCGCGCCAAGAGAACGGAATTCTGAGCGGCCACGTTTTTGACGCAATTCAAGTGCTTGACCAACGCAGCTGTACTCGGACATGCCCCGTAACGATCGGGCCGGTTTACACCCGTCGATAGGTCTAAATCTGAAATTCCGGCTACAATCGAAGTGGACAGAATCTAAAGTGACGCACGCCATGAAAAATCGCGATCAAGTTTCGGTAGCGACCTTGAGATTAAGGTTGACCTTCACCTTCGTAGCGCTGGCGTCGCTCGCCGCGCTTCCCGCAGCGAGTGTGCGCGCGCAAGCCAAACCGGCTGGGGATGCGGAGATCGTCGCGCGAGTGAACGACGACGTCATCACGCTCGCCGAATATCAGAAAGCCGAACAGCAATTGCGCGACGAAGCGGCGCACGATTGCCAGGGCTGTCCGCAGGACCAGATTGATGCGAAGTTCAAGGAGCAGCAGAAGGATCTGCTGCGCGGGATGATCGACCAGTCGCTGATGGTGCAACGCTCGAAAGAGATGGGCATCAATGTCGAATCCGACGTGAACAAGCGGCTCGACGAAGTGCGGCAGCAGAACGGGCTCGCCACCCTTGACGATCTGAAAAAGGGCGTCGAAGCTTCCGGCCTCAGTTGGGAGGATTACAAAACCACCATTCGCAACGGGCTGCTCCAGAAGGAACTCGTGCGGCGGGAAGTGAGCTCGCACGTGGACATCTCCGATGACGAAGTGAAGCAATATTATGAAGCGCACCGGCAGGAATTCGCGCTGCCCGAGCGCGTGGTGCTGTCTGAAATTTCGCTGAGCACCGAAGGGAAGAGCCAGGATGAATTTGGCGCCGTGCGCAGCAAGGTGGAGGGACTGCGCACGAGCGTTCTTAATGGCGACGATTTCGGCGAGGTTGCACGGCGTTATTCGCAGGGCAGCACCGCGAAAGACGGCGGCGATCTTGGGACCTTCAAGAAGGGAGACCTCTCGCCGCAGATCGAAGCCATCGTTTTCCAAATGAGCAAAGGCCAAATCAGCGACGTGATTCAGACGCGCACCGGATTCGAAATCTTGAAAGTGGAAGATCACCTTCCGGCGGAAGTGCAGCCCGTGAACAAAGTGGAAGCCGACATCCGCAACACCATCCACGCGCAGAAGATGCAGCCGCGGATGCGCGATTACCTCGCCGAACTCCGCGAACAAAGCTACATCACCGTAAAGCCCGGTTACCGCGACAGCGCGCTGCTGACCGGCGGTAACTAGTCTGTGGGAGATCCTGAGCGCCGTCAGTCGAATCCCGTTCACGCGAAGCGATATTCTGCCGATGGAACTAGAGACGGTTCCGGTATAGAAAATCGGCGGAGAGAGAATGTATTGGTTCTTGAAACAAGTTCCTCTGGTTTGGCTATTCTTGACCGTGGTCATCATTGCGGCTGTTCTTTATTCGATTTATCGATCCGGGGGAATGAACTGACCGGGAATTGGCTGCTCCGAGTCCGCGCCTCCGAACAAATCCTGCAGGGCCTCCAATAAACTGCTAAAACCTATCAGCGTTTGCCGGGTCGCAGAGCGCCGGCAGCGTGGACGTTTGTCGGCGGACGGTGGTAAGCTTCGGCGCTCGGGCATCGCAGGCGAGGGCGAGCCGATATTTCAAAGCAATAATATTTTAAAACCCGCCAGGACACATCGCATGGAATCAGATTCGAAGAACGCACGCAGCGGAGCGGATGGATTGCGCGCGCTGGCGCAGCCGGTGGCGGCGCCGCTGAGCCGGGCGGCAATATTCCTGGTGGTGACGGTGAAGGCGGGAGCCGAGAATCGCGCGACGGTGCGGTCATTCTGCGCGGACCTGAGCGCGATCATTCGGGCGGTGGAAACGCGGGACCTCGAGGCGGGACTTTCCTGCATCATGGGCGTGGGGTCGGAGGCGTGGGACAGGCTATTTGGAGCGCCGCGGCCGGCCTTGCTGCATCCTTTCCGGGAGATTCGCGCCGGAGGGCGGAACGCGCTGGCCACGCCGGGCGACTTGCTATTTCACATACGCGCGAAGCGCATGGATTTGTGTTTCGAATTGGCGACGCAAATTATGGTGCGCATCGGCGAGGCGGTCTCGCCGGCAGACGAAGTGCAGGGCTTTCGTTATTTTGATGACCGCGACCTGATCGGATTCGTGGATGGAACGGAGAATCCGCGGGGCCAGGAAGCGATGGACGCAGTGTTCGTGGGAGAGGAAGACGCCGCGTTTGCCGGGGGCAGCTACGTCCTGGTGCAGAAATATCTGCACGATATGGCGGGATGGGATGCGCTCTCGACGGAAGCGCAGGAACGAATCATCGGCCGCAAGAAGCTTTCGGACATTGAGTTGGACGCGTCGGTGAAGCCGAGTTCGTCGCACAGTTCGCTGACGACGCTTGTCGAGAACGGGCAAGAGCAGAAAATTCTGCGCGACAACATGCCTTTCGGTCGGCCCACGCAAGGAGAATTTGGAACATATTTCATCGGTTATAGCCGGACGCCGAGCACGATTGAGCTGATGCTCGAAAATATGTTCGTCGGGCGGCCGCCGGGCAACTACGACCGGCTGCTGGATTTCAGCAAGGCCGTCACCGGGAATTTGTTTTTCGTGCCGTCGGCGACGTTTCTGGACGATGTGAGCGATGAGGAGCCCGCTGATGCGTCGGTGGCCGACGCGCCGCCGTCGTCGCCTGAAAATTCTCAAGCCGCGTTATCACAATCACCAACCGACGGTTCACTCGGCATCGGTTCCCTGAAAGGAGATCACCCCGATGGATAATCTTCATCGCGAACTAGCGCCCATTTCCGATGGAGCATGGGCTCAGATCGAAGAGGAAACTTCGCGCACGTTCAAGCGCTATTTAGCCGGACGCCGCGTGGTTGATGTGCACGCACCGGAGGGCACGGCTCTCTCCGCTGTCGGTACGGGCCACCTGCGGACAATCGCCGCTCCTAAGGACGGCATCATGGCTCGGCAGCGCGAGGTGAAGGCGCTGGTGGAACTGCGCGTGCTTTTCGAATTGAATCGGCAGACGATTGACGACGTGGACCGCGGCGCGAATGATTCGGATTGGCAACCGGCCAAGGACGCCGCGCGCTCGATCGCTTTTGCCGAGGACGGCGCCATATTCGACGGATATGCGGCCGCCGGGATCGAGGGCGTGCGGCAGGGAACCAGCAATCCGAAGATGACTCTTCCTGCCGACGTGCGCGAATACCCGCAAGCCATTGCGGAAGGTTTGAGTCAGTTACGGCTCGTTGGCGTCAACGGTCCTTATTCGGTGCTGCTCGGCGCGGATGCTTACACCGCGCTCGCTGAAACCAGTGACCATGGGTATCCGGTGCTGGAGCACGTCAAGCGGCTGGTGGAAGATAAAATTATTTGGGCGCCGGCCATCGCCGGAGCTTTTGTGCTGACGACTCGTGGCGGCGATTTCGATTTGCACATCGGGCAGGATCTTTCCATCGGCTACCTCAGCCACACTGACACGATCGTGCGGCTGTATCTACAGGAGACTTTCACGTTCCTATTCCTTACCGGGGAAGCTGCGGTGGCGATTGGGCCTCCGGGGAAGGCGAAGAAGGGCTGAGCCATCGTGCACTAGAATCGTTGTCCCGAGCGAGCGTCGGTCCGTCTCTCCAACGGATATAAACGATAGATACTTTCGATTGGACGTGATGCTTTGGGTCTGCCACATTTGTACTGCCGATTCATAGCTTCGCGGCCTTGAATTGGCACGAACCCCGAGGTTCCCGCCTTAGCCTTGCTGCTCCTTTTTTCCGAACCGCGGACTCCGCCGTCTGCAAACGCAACAGCCAAACGCAAGAATTCGCGTTCGGCGTGACAGCTCGCGATTCCAAATCAGGAGGATCACATGAAGGGATTAAAGCGTTACACGCACGTCGCAGTTCTGCTGCTCGGTTTGCTCAGCTCGACAGCGGTTCCCATGGCGGCGCGTGCCGATAACATCACCGGCAGATTCACACTTACATCGGAAGCTCACTGGGGCCGGACGACTTTGCCGCCTGGTGAGTACACGTACAGCATCTCGGCGGAAGATGTGATGCCGATCGTGATCGTGCGTTCGGTGAAAGGAGATGTCGGGGCGTTTGTGTTTCCCACGAGCGTCACGGAGGCGCGCCCCGGTGAGCCGGATAAGTTAGTGATGGAAAAAACCAACGGCGGGATGGCGGTGACGTCCTTATACGTGAAGGATAAGGGCGTGGTGTTGCATTACGGCATTGCGAAAGCGTTGACCGAAACTGCGGCTAAGGCGCCGGAGCCGAAGCTGGCGGCGGATTTGCAGGCGAAGTGAAGTTTGAGCGAATGACGCGCGGGCGAGTTGACACTTGCCCGCGCGTTTTTTTTGTTCGGTGCGAAGGCGGTGTGCTTAGTCGCGGGCGAGAGCTTGTCGAGTCGGGCCGCCAGCGGAAACGATCTGGAAGTTTACTGGGTCTGGGCAGGCGACTTCTCAGTGATTTCCTGGCGCGAGCCGCGCTTCAATTCTTCCGACAGTACGACGGCCTCGGCGATCAGCTTCATGGATTTGCGGGTTTGCCGGCTTTGCTGTTGCAGAGCGAGGTAGGCCTTTTCTTCGTCGAGACCTAATTCGCGCTGCAAGATGCCTTTGGCGCGCTCGACGAGCTTGCGAGTTTCGAGGCGTTCGGAGAGCTGTTCGTTTTCCGTTTCGAGGCGAGCCATTTCGATTTCGGCGCCGACCAGAAAGCCTACGGTGGAGATCAGGCGGATATCGCGCTGGCGGTACACGTGCGGTTGAATGTGCTGGAGATTGATGACGCCGACGAGCCGGCCGCGGCACATCAGTGGAACAGACAGGAACGCCTGGTAACGGTCTTCGGGCAATTCGTTGAAGAATTGGAAGCGCGAGTCTTTAGACGCGTTCTGCGAGATGGCGACGGCGGTGCGGTGGGCGGCCACCCATCCGGTGATGCCCTGGCCGACGCGCAGCTTCAGGCGATCCACTTCTCGGGCGTGGGGATTTTTCGAAGCGCGCAGGATGAGCTCTTGCCCTTCGAGCACGTACACGAAGCAGGAATCACATTTGACGAGTGAGACGGCGCAGTTGACGACCTGCTCGAGAACTTCATGAAAAGGGTCGGCGGCGGCCATGCGGCTGCCAATTTCATGGAGAAAATCCACTTCCAGGCTGGTGTGTACCGCGTGCATATTGTCCATGTTAAAACTTATCGGCAATCGGCGGCGCAGTCCAATCGCAAATTTCGATGTAAAGAATAGTCACAATTGCGGGCGGGCGGCGGGTTGCGAATTTCGTTGCTGCCGTTCCTAAGTGAAACGTATTGTGTAAGTTCTGGCCGGGTAAAAATGCATACGCAGCGTTTTTGGATGCTGCGTGTCGCGATTTTGCGAGATCATCGAGGTCACCGGAATGAAAACGGAACCTGATTATGCAGCGATGCTTGAAGTTGCCGTGGCGCAGGCGCGGGCGGGGTTGGCTGAGGGCGGCATCCCGATCGGCGCGGCGATATTTGATTCGAGCGGCAAACTTGTTGGCGCGGGTCACAACCGCCGGGTGCAGCAGGGCGACCCTTCGGTGCACGGAGAGACGGACGCGTTTCGCAATGCAGGGAGACAGCGAAGTTATCGCGATTTGATCATGGTTACGACGCTCGCGCCTTGCTGGTATTGCAGCGGACTGGTGCGGCAGTTTGGCTTTCGCACCGTGGTGGTGGGAGAAAGCCGCAATTTTCAGGGCGGGGTCAAGTGGTTGCGTTCGTTTGGCGTGAAAGTGATTGATCTGGACTCGCAGGAGTGCGTGAAGTTGCTCGGCGAATACATCGCGGCGCACCCCGAGGTGTGGAATGAGGACATCGGGGAAGTCCCCGGCGAATCCTAGCGGGGGGCAGGCGAGAATGGCAGCACGGGGCCGGCACTTTCGCTCACTTGATGGCACCGGAAGAGGACGTTCAGCGGCGTCCGGGTTTCTGGCTAGCGTGAAGCTAGTCGCTTGCTCCGGCCGCTTTTTCCGATTTGAACATGCCGCGTTTGGCGGCCAGCTCCGAAGACCACAGCAGAATATCGAACAGACGCGCGCGCTCGAGATTGTCCAGTCCGCGAATCGGGTGAACCAGGCTGGCAGCCTGTTGCGCGCAGGAGTGCAGGAAGCGATCAATCGAAACGGATTCGGCCGCGCCGGGATCGGCAAACGGGCTGGCGTTGCAGCGGTTCAAGCGGTCGTAACACTCGGCGATGAAATGATCCACGCAATAGCGCCGGAGATCGAGCGAGCACATGGCCGGACGTCCGCAGTGTTCGACGTCGCAACGGGTTGGTTTTTCAGGCGCGGATGGGCGGTTTATTTTTTCATCGTGGGATTCATAGAAGTCTTCTGACATTTGGCCTTGGCCCTCGGTACCTTCATGCACTTTTGCGATATAGGTTGCGGCAATATGGGTTGCAAACTGATTCAGCGTTGCTCCTTGCAATGGCCAGCACATTTGCGCGGCCATTGAATCGGGCGTCAGCACGCGCGCACGCGGCCCGAATGCAAAATCGCTTCGGGCGATTCGGGCAGCGCCGCCTCGTAGGAGTGAACTTTTCCGCGCACGTCAATTAAGGGCGCAACGATGCGGCGGATCGCCGGCAGTTCTTCCCAGCGATTTTCGCTGGATTGCCCCGCAGTGTCCCAGAAACTGAGGACCTGGATAAGGCGCGGCTCTTTATGCGAAGTCAAAACGAGCAGTGCGATGAAGCCGATCTGCTGTTGCAGCAGGTCAGCTACTTCCTGGCGGATGCAATTGCGAAGGTGCTGCACGCGGCCGGGCTTGGCGATAAATTCCACGGCTCGCGCGTTCAGCACGCAGGGCTCGCCGCCAGCGTGATAGTCCAATAGCAATTTCGCCATGCGAGAATCCAAATTGCCAACCGTTTCTTCGCGTGCTTCGATATCCAGACTTACTGATGGACTCATGTCGAAAATTCCTCGATTTTTCGTCCGCATATGAACGGGCGACAGATGGGGGAGGCGCACCCCGGTGGGGTTCCCTGACCGGCAGGGCCGGAGTGCGCCTTGGGGATGGGAGACTAGCGCTGCACCATCACCCGGATTGGGCCACCTGCACTCCCAATCCGATGTCAGTACAACTACGCAGAAGTAGTGCAGCGAGCGCGCGAAGCGTTTCACAGTGGGACTAAATATTTGCGGCACAAGCGTAGACGGGATAGAAGCGCAAAAAAGGGGCGAAGCGAAGTGCAGGAGAGATGGAAGGCGTAACAGGCTTGGATTGCGTTAGTTATCGGGCCCGCGATATACTCGCCGCTTCCTTCGAGGCGCGCGTGGAATTTTTCTCCTTCGATGAGGCCTACCTAAAGCGACTCCGTGAGCGGGATTTCCCCACGGAACAGCATTTCGTTGCGTACTTCCGGCAACTGCTGATGATTAAATTACGGTCGCGGCTGCGGTCTTCACAAGCCGTGGATGATATCGCGCAGGAGACCTTCCTGCGTGTCTTTAAGGCCATGCAGGCGGAGGGCGGGATCCGGCAGCCCGAGCGCTTGGGGGCGTTCGTTAACTCCGTTTGTAATAACGTGTTGCAGGAGTTTTACCGTTCGACGGACCATGGCACTCCTATAGAGGACGATGCGCCGGAGCCGGTGGACAAGGTGATTGATCTGGAAGGGTTTCTGGTGACCAAGGAGACGCGCGAGCAGGTGAGACGGGTGCTGGGGCAGTTGGGCGAGAAGGATCGTCAACTGCTTCGCTCTATCTTCCTCGAAGAAAAGGAGAAAGACGAAGTTTGCCGGGAATTCGGCGTGGACCGTGATTATTTGCGCGTGCTGTTGCACCGCGCGAAGCAGAGTTTCCGGACATTTTATGAGAAAAGCCAGGCGGATGGGTTGCCGCAGGCGAAACAATGATTGTGTGCGATGAAACGGTTGGGCCTTCAGGGTCACTACTGAGGTGACGGAAACTATGGAACATACCGAAGCAGTCCAACTAAAGGCAGCCGAGCGCTACGTTCTGGGAGAACTGACGGGCGACCTGCGCGCGCAGTATGAGGATCATTATTTCGGCTGTGCGGAATGCGCGGAAAGCTTGAAGCTGGCTGCGATGTTCGCGGAGAACACGCGAGCCGTGCTGGAGGCTGAGGCCGCGACGGAGCGTTTGGCAGCGCCTGCGGTTGCTGCGCGCGCGCCCGCTCGGGGCGGATGGCTTGCGGCATTTTTGCGTCCGAGCTTTGCGGTGCCGGTTTTTGCGCTGCTCTTGCTTTTTGCCGGTTATCAAAATTTGATTGTGATTCCGCATTTGAAGACGGCAGCGCCGTCTGCTGCGCCGCAAACTTTGCCTTCGTATTCTTTGATCACCGCGGATTCGCGCGGTGGAGAGCCGCCGACGATTAGCATGCCGGCGAACAAGCCGTTCAGTTTGTACATTGACATTCCACCGGAAAAGCAGTTTCCTCAGTATGTTTGCGAAGTGCTGAACGCCTCGGGCGCTATCGAATATTCCTTGAACATTTCCGGGCAAGAGGCGCAGAATTCCGTGCAGTTGCTGATGCCGCCCGAGACGCTCAAGTCCGGGAACCACACGTTGGTGGTACGCGGGCTTGCGACGCCGGAGAGCGCGGCCGGCAACGGTACCGAGCTAGCTCGCTATCCATTCACGCTCGCATACTCGAAGTAAACAATAAACACGACATCCCACCCGCAGGAGGGCGATTTCGATGGCTACCGACCCCATCAAGAAGATTTATCTCTACAGCGCGCACGGCTACGGCTTGGGAGGGCGAATTGACCGGCCGTTCCAGCACGTTCTGGACGTGCACGCGGGCGCCTCACTGCCGACGACCGGTGGCTTCGAAGTGTCACGTGCGGAAAACTTTCGGCTGAACGAGACGATCTCGTACAGGGCAGTTCACACGGTGGTGTCTGGCAGCCGCGATGAAAAGGACGGCAGTTATACCACGCTGGCATCGGCCACGATCGAGGGATTGAACATTCTGGACATGGTGACCGCGGACCGCATTGTGGCGCACGTTGCCTCGAAGCAGATGCTGGACGATCCGGAACCGACGATCACACCGGTCGGAAGCCACTTCGAAAATCTGAGGATTGCCGGCTGTCCGATCAGCGTCGAGCTGGACAACAATTTATTCAACCGGTATGGGACATTCAAGTCTTTCAAGGACGCTTACGAGACGAATCAGCAGACGCGCGAAGCCATGCAGGCGCATTTCCTGTGGGGCAAGCCCAAGTTCGAGGTACCGGAATTCCTCCGCGAACGGTATAACTGGTTCCCGGGCGATAAGTTTCCGGAGTCGAAGGGGATCGTACTTTGTTCGCTGGTGAAAGACATCAAGTCGAATTGCGGGGACCTGCGGATTTACGGAAACGTGATTGTGGTGCCGCAATTCGGGACGGTCTATCTTGGCGAAACGCTGCTGAAGAACTACGAGCGCGAAGTCACGATGCTGCGCTTGGAGTTGGGATCGCCTACCGCTGCTACGACGGTCGGCCCGAGCGGAGGGGGTGGCGGAACCGGCTTCCCGTGATCGGTTTGTGTCTGTTAAGTGCGCTGTCAGGAGTGTCGGGCTGTCAACGGCACCCGAGACTCCTTCCTCCGGCAGCCACTTATAGAGACGTTGAAAATAGATTTCAGCACGGTGATTTGATCGTCGCAGCCCAGGAATCCGAGGCGGCCTTCGTTGCACTTAGCGAAGGAAGCCCGGAGTGGGCCTGGCGTTTTCGTGTGCTTGAAGCCGAGATACTGGTTTGGCGCGGCTTAAGCACGGACGCTCTTCCACTTCTTCGGGCACAACTTCCTCCTGACCTCGCCAACTCGGACGTAGGCGTTCGACGGGAAATTATCCTGGGCCTCGCGCAATGCTCCTTGCAGGAGTTTGACGAAGCCGAACAGCATTTCGGCGAAGCGGAGCGCCTCGCAGGGTTGCACCAACCGGAACTGATGGGCGAGGTTCTTCTCGGCCGAGGAAATTTATTATTTGCGCGCGGAGATCTGCGCTCCGCCGAAAATGCCTACCTGCAGGCCCTCCGGTTTGCCCGAGACAACAAGCAATCTTTCCTTACATTGAAATCCTTGGGTAGCCTCGGGTGGGTAACGATGGAGGAAGAGCGTTACGACGAATCCATCGACTGGGATACGGACGCGTTAAGCCTAGGCCGATCGCTGAACGCGCGAATCGCGATTGAGAAGGTCCTGGGAAACGAGGGATGGAATTATTACAAGATGGGGGACCTGGACAACGCGCTCTCACTTTCGCAGCAAGCGAAATTGGACGCTCAGCAGCTGGGCGGAAGCAAAGACGAGATGCTGTGGATTCGAAATATTGGCGCGATCAAGATCTCACAGCGAGACTATTCCGCGGCCGAGCGCGACTACCAGGAGGCCTTGCGGCTGGCAAGACAAATGGACAACAAAGCGGTGGCTGCGGTTTGTCTGTATAGCCTTGCAAGCGTGAAAGTTTACGAAGGGAAGACCAACGAAGCTACGGCATACAATCGCCAAGCACTGGCCTTGGCGCAGGAGACAGACGATCACACTTCCGAGCTCTATTCGCTTATTACAGGTGGCTATATCGCGTACGCTGAGAAGGATTTTTCTCCCGCCGAATCTGATTTCCGTGCAGTTATTGACGACAAACGCGCCGATAACTATCTGCGGTGGGAAGCAGAGGCCAGTCTTTCGGCGGTGTACGTGGAGGAGAATCGGCAGGCGGACGCGGAGGCTTATTTTCGCAAAGAGCTAATGACTCTCAGCGCGTCTCGATCCTCGTTCAAGCGTGAGGAATCGCGCTTGTCGTTCCTGTCCCGTCCAATCAGTTTCTATGAGCAGTACATGCAATTTCTTGCGTCGCACCACCGGGATCAGGATGCATTAGAAGTCGCAGAGTTAAGCAGGGCGAATACGCTCGCCGAAGGGCTTGGCTTTAGTGCTTTCTACATAACTTTTCCAATCAAGGGATTCGCTCCCAGGGCAACCGCGGAGCGGTTGAATTCAACAATTCTTTCCTACTGGATCGGTATCGACATGTCGTACTTGTGGGTGATCACTCCCGCGCGCTTGGAGTTGTTTAGGCTGCCGCCTGCGGCGGAGATTGATCCTTTGGTGCAGTCTTACCGGCAGGCGTTGTTGGGTTCGCGGGATGTCTTGGAGACGCGGAATGCCTCGGGGCAGAAACTTTATGATTTGCTGGTGGCGCCGGCTGCGAAATTGATTCCGAAGGGTTCGCGCGTCACGATTTTGCCGGATGGCAGTTTGTATAGCTTGAATTTTGAGACTTTGCTGGCTCCTGCGCCGCAATTGCATTATTGGATTGAGGATGTGGATGTTTCGTACGCCAATTCTTTGACGCTGCTGGCTGCCGGCGCTGCGCGGCACGCGTCACCGGCGAAAAAGTTGTTACTGGTGGGGGATGCCGTTTCGCCGAACGCAGAATTTCCGAAATTGCCGCAGGCCGCGGCGGAGATGAGCGGGATCGAAAATTATTTCCCCGGGCCGGAGCGGGAAGTGTTTGAGGGTGCGGCGGCGACGCCGGGGGCGTATTTCGATAGCCAGCCGCAGGATTTTTCGTACATTCATTTTGTAGCGCACGGCACGGCCAGCCGCACCAGTCCGCTGGATTCGGCGGTGATCCTCAGCAAGCAGGGCGACAATTACAAGCTCTACGCCCGCGACATTATTCAGCATCCATTGCACGCGGACTTGGTGACGATCTCGGCTTGCCACGGCGAGGGTGTGCGCACGTATTCGGGTGAAGGCCTGGTGGGGCTTTCGTGGGCGTTTTTGCGGGCGGGCGCGCATGGCGTGATTGCCGCGCTTTGGGAAGTGAATGACAATTCCACGCCGCAGCTGATGGATCATTTATATTCCGAGATCAGTAAGGGCGTGCCGCCGGCGGTGGCTTTGCGCGACGCGAAACTTGCGCTGCTGCGTTCCGGAACTGTCTATCGCCGTCCTTTCTACTGGGCGCCTTTTCAATTTTATCGCGGGGCCTGAGCACGAAAGGGAATCACGCTTTATACTCGTGCGATGCCAAAAGTGGCGCTTTTCATTCCGTGCTTTGTGGACCAGTTGAGCCCGCACGTCGGAATGGACATGGCGAAGGTGTTGCGGCGAATCGGCTGCGACCTGGATTTTCCCGCGGAGCAAACCTGCTGCGGGCAACCTGCGTTCAATACCGGGTATTGGAAGGATGCGCGGCCGCTGGCGGAGCGCTTCGTACGGGTGTTTCGCGCGGCGGATGCGATTGTTTGTCCTTCGGGTTCGTGCACCACGATGGTGCGCAATTTTTATCCTGAACTGCTGGCCGATAGCCCTTTGCATGACGAAGCCGTGCAACTCGGGTTACGCGTGTATGAATTTTCAGAGTATCTGGTGAAGGTGGCGCGCGTCGGCGACGTGGGCGCGACCTTTCCGCATCGCGTGACCTACCACGATGCTTGCCATGCTTTGCGCGAATTGCGCTTGAAGCAGGAGCCGCGCGAATTATTGCGGCACGTGCGCGGGATCGAGCTGGTGGAGATGCCTTACAGCGAGGAGTGCTGCGGATTTGGCGGAACCTTTGCGACGAAGTTCCACATGATTTCAGCGGCGATGGGCGACACCAAGGCCGGGAATGCGGAAAAATCGGGCGCGGAGTATGTGACGTCCACCGATCCGAGCTGCCTGATGCAGGTGGAGGGAATTCTGCGGCGGCGGAAGTCGTCGGTGCGGACGATTCATTTGGCCAGCATTTTGGCGCAGACGGGCAGCGCCGAGCGAAGTGTTCCGGGCGCAGGGGCCGGGTCGTGACGGCTGCTCAGGATTTTCTACGCAGCGCGGCGGTGAAGTCCGCCGACTTGGTTCATCGCCAGATTTTGCGGCGCGGAATTGATCATTACGACGCGGCGGTGCGCGATGGCCGCATGCGCTTTCTCGATTGGCAGGCGGCGCGCGAGAAATGCCAGAGCATCAAGCGCGAGGCGGTGAATCATCTCGATCGCTATCTGGAGGATTTCGAGCGGCACGTGAAGGAGCGCGGCGGGCAGGTATTTTGGGCCGAGAGCGCAGACGAAGCGCGGCGTTACATTCTGGAGCTGGCTGCAAGTCGCGGCGTGCGCACCATCGTGAAATCGAAATCCATGGTGGCGGAGGAAATTCATCTCACGCCAGCGCTCGAAAAACAGGGCATCCAGGTGTTCGAGACGGACCTGGGCGAATTCATCGTGCAGTTGCGGAATGAGCCGCCGTATCACATTGTGACGCCGGCGATGCATTTGACGCGCCAGGACATCGCGGCGTTGTTCAAGGAAAAATTGGGGGGCATCGATTCGGACGATCCGCAACTGCTCGTGGCCGCGGCACGGCAGGCGCTGCGCCGCGCTTTCTTCACCGCAGAGATGGGGATCACCGGGGCAAATTTCTTGGTGGCGGATTCCGGGATGGTTTCCATTACCACCAATGAAGGAAACGCGGATTTGGGGATTACTGTGCCCAAAATTCATGTGGTGCTCTCGGGAATCGAGAAAATCATTCCGCGGATGGAGGATCTCGCGATTCTGCTGCCGGTGCTGGCGACTTCCGGCACGGGTCAGCCGGTCACTTGTTACAACACGATGGTGGGCGGAGCGCGCGGCGCCAATGAATTGACCGGCCCGGACGAATTTCACGTGGTGTTGCTCGACAACGGGCGCACGGAATTGCTTGCCGATCCGGAACAGCGCGAAGTGCTGCATTGCATCCGGTGCGGAGCTTGTCTGAATGCGTGCCCGATCTATCGCAACATCGGCGGGCACACCTACGCGACCACTTATCAAGGGCCGATCGGAAGCGTGCTTACGCCGCATCTGCGCGGGCTGGATGAGTTTCAACATTTATCGCAGGCTTCGTCCCTCTGCGGCGCGTGCAGTGAAGCGTGTCCGGTGAAAATTGATTTGCATCACCATCTGCTGCATAACCGCAGAAATGCGGTGGAGCGCGCGCACCGGCTATGGCGTGAGCGCGTTGCGTTCAAATTGTGGCGCTGGAGCATGACTGGCGCGAGGCGCTTCGCGTTTTTGGGCGCTATCGGGCGCCGCGCGTTGCGTTTTTTGTATGCGCTTGGATTGCAAGGTACGCCGCTGGATCCCTTGCGCGCGTGGACGAAGGATCGCGCTGCGCCGCCCATTCCGACGGCGTCGTTCCGCGCGCTTTGGAAGGAGCACGATGGCACAAATTGAAAATCCGGGGCGGGAGCGGATTTTCGGACGCATCAAAATGGCGCTGAAGACGCCTGCGATAAATCACGCTGCGCCGGAGCCTGCGGGCACGTCGCGTCCGATCTTCGCGCCGATTCCGGACGCGCTGGAGCGGTTTCGGCGCGAATGCGCGGGTAACAGCACGGAGCTGATCGTTACAGAGGATTCGCGAGCAACCGGCTCGGCACTGGAGGGTGTGCTGGCGTCGTTGCCTGACGGAGAGATATTTGTGCAGGATGCGCCGGAGTTGCGGCAGATATCGCCTGCGCTCGATGATCGAACGGATATTCGTTGGTCCAGCGCCGGCGGACCGCGCGAGAATTCGCAGGCGACGATTACGCTGGCGGAAGTGCTGGTCGCCCAGACCGGGTCGGTGATGGTTTCGGCGGCGTGTGGGGGACGCGGCGCGTCCATCGTAGCGCCCGTGCACATCGTGATCGCGAAGGGCAATCAACTGGTAGCCACGCTCGAAGAAGCGTTCGCGCGCATACGCGAGCGCGAAACCGCCGCGAAAAATTCCTATCTGTGCCTGATTACCGGCTCGAGCCGCACCGCGGACATCGAGAAAATTCTGGTGATGGGCGCGCACGGCCCGAGGCGGCTGGTGGTGATACTCGAAATTACGCCGGCTTGAAATGCGGAGCCTTCGGCCGGGAGAACCGCGCCTGCAGGACGAACACCAGAAGAGCAATCGCAAAAATCATTGAGATCAGAGCACCGGCAATACGGTCCCACGTTGCGCGGAAGTTGATATTCACCTCATGGCTTCCGGCGGGCAGCGCAAGCAGCATTTCGCCAGTATCCGGCACCGTCGCGATCGTGGCGATCTTGCCATCCACTTGAACTTCCCATCCGGGGTAAGCGAGCAAGCGCAGAGCGAGCATCGCGGGTGCGCTGGCTTGCGCCGAAAACGCGCGACGCGTCGCCGTCCAGCGCTGGGGGTGAAAAGTCGCCGAGATTGTAGAGATAGCGTCTGGGCCAGAAGAATCATATTGGCGGACGGGCGGCGTCGGCGACGGAGCGATCCATTCGCCGTTTGCGTTGGTACCCGGTAATTCGTAGCGACTGCTGCCGAGGGGCTGATACTCGTCGGTGCCTTCGTAACCGAAGCCCGTGTGAATCGCATTTGCCAAAAATGGGGCATCCGCGCTGTCCCACCAGGCGTCTTTCGCGATCAGGGCGCCCAGTGACACCACGACGACGATGACCGCCGTCCAGCAAATCCATTGGCGCTTCGCGCTGCCTGGTGCCGCTGCGACAAAGAACGCGAACACGAAGTCGAGGGGTCCGAGCCAGCGCCAGGGAAACTGCAAAAATTCCAACTTCGGCAGAAGGCGCCAGAAAAGCAGGCTCGCGGGGAACATGAGAAATGTCGCGAGGCCGCCGAGCGCGAGAAGCGCCCACCAGACACCCTGCAATTCGCGGCGGCGGCGCGCGACAAAAACGGCAGCAATCGCGGCGACGAGTATTACCAGCAGCGCCACGGCCGAGACTTTCCAATTGAAGAAGATAAATTCCGGATCGCCGCTGTGCGTGAAAAGAAAATTCTGTGCGGGGTGCAGCGTATCCGCGATGGCTTCGTGAATTTGCACCCAGCGCTGTTCCCACGCCGCGGGCAGAATATAAAACGCGGCGAGGCCGAAGCCCGCGGCCATGCCAAGCCCGCCGGTAAGCAACGGGCGGAAGCTGCGGCGCACGATGGATACGACGAAAAATATCAAGGCTAGAGAATACGTCGCGAGGACGCCCGCAGGCGCGTTCGAAAGCCACGCTGCGGCAAACGGCAGAGCAAGCCACGGCCAGGCTCGCCAACCCTCGCGCACAAGGCGCAGCGCGCCGAGCAAGACGAGCGGAAATAGCGCGCTGGCGAGCAGTTCGGCGAAATCGCTGCGCAAGTAAACACTGACGAGGTGATACGGATTCACCGCATAAACCACCGCGGCCAGGATAGCTTCGCGGCGCGGAAGCCATTCGCGCGCGAAGTACCACATTGCAATTCCTGCAAGGACCAGCGCGAGCCAGATGAACGTGCCGGGCACCACGCGCCAAGGCAAGATCGAACCGAGCGCCGCGCCCAACAGCCAGGATGCGGGAGGGTAAAAGATAAAGCGCGGTTCCCCAAAGCCCCAGTTCGCCCACTCCGCCCAATGCGGATAGATAATTCCTTCGCGCCACTGATTGGCAACGTCCATCCAGGAGGCCAGATGAAATTGGATATCGTGGCCGGAGGCGTTGCCGAGGAACCACATCGGCGCG
The DNA here is from genome assembly GCA_963740695.1 of uncultured Acidobacteriota bacterium. Classification (GTDB taxonomy): domain Bacteria; phylum Acidobacteriota; class Terriglobia; order Acidiferrales; family UBA7541; genus Palsa-295. The sequence goes on along the minus strand of CAVUFU010000004.1, from coordinate 1,448,655 downwards.
ACAACGGCGGTTGCGGCGATCGCTACCAGCAAGAAAGCGGTTCGGCTGGAGCCTGCGGAGCGTGCGGCGCCGCGCGGTTGCGCGGAAGGGCTAAGCTCGACTGTCGCGGGTGATTGAATTGCGTTCAATTTGTCATGCCGGAGGCCACCGCCGCCAGGCTCGGCCTTGAGAGAATACAGAATCGGGCGCGCTTTGCGCCACTCGCGAATGGCGTATCGCGGGCGGGATGATTGCGTGTAAACACGCGCGTTGCAGCGTCTTGCCAACTCGCCGCCGCAACGGGTAAAGTGACTTGGGGCCAAGTGAGGCCCTTCCGCAAGATCCCAACATGCCACCAAGCCCGCGCCAAGCAGCGTGCAATCACGCGCGCGCCAGCTTCCGCCGATAAGAGAGATACATGCCGCACTTGATGACCGCCGAAGACGAGAGGTTGCAGGCCAGCAGCGAGCGCGAAGTCCACTGGAAACGGTGGGGGCCGTATCTTTCGGAGCGGCAGTGGGGAACGGTCCGCGAAGATTACAGCGCGAACGGCGACGCGTGGAATTATCTGCCGCACGACCATTCGCGTTCGCGCACGTATCGCTGGGGCGAAGATGGCATCGCCGGGTTCTGCGATCGGCACCAGCACATCTGTTTTGCTCTCGCGATGTGGAATGAAAAAGATCCGATTTTGAAGGAGCGGCTCTTCGGACTTACCAACCGGGAAGGGAATCACGGCGAAGACGTCAAAGAGTATTACTACTATCTGGACGCGACGCCAACCAGTTCTTATCTGCAATACCTGTACAAGTACCCGCAAGCGCGCTATCCGTATGAGCTGCTGGTGGATGAAAACGGCAAGCGCACGCGCCACGATCCGGAATATGAACTGATTGATACTGGAGTCTTTGCGGAGAACCGCTATTTCGACGTTTTCGTGGAGTACGCCAAGGCCGCTTCCGAGGACATTCTGATTCGCATCACGGCCTGGAACCGCGGGCCGCAGACGGCGCCGCTGCATCTGCTGCCGACTCTGTGGTTTCGTAATCGTTGGGACTGGGGCGACCCTTACGATCCCCCGGAAGTGAAACGGCTAAAGCCGGTCGAGGGCGGCGAGCTTTTCGAATTGAACGAATTTCATTACGGAAAGCGCTGGCTGTTGATCGAGAACGCGCCGGAAGTGCTCTTCACCGAAAACGAAACGAACATGGAGCGCTTGTTTGGCCAGACGAGCAAAACCCGCTTCGTGAAGGATGCTTTCCATCGCTACGTGGTGGATGGCGAGCGGGGCGCGGTGAATCCGGCGATGACCGGAACGAAATCGGCGGCGCACTTCAGCGCGCGCATCGCGCCGGGGCAGAGTTGGGAGATTCGGCTGCGCCTGACGGACCAGGATCTTTCGAAAGTGCAAGCGCCGGTGAAGAATAGTTTCGGCCCGTCGTTTAGCGCAGTGTTCGAGAAGCGCAAGCAAGAGGCGGACGAATTCTACGAAAAGCGTATTGACGCGAACATCAGCGACGACGCGCGCCGCGTGCAGCGGCAGGCGTTTGCCGGCCTGCTGTGGTGCAAACAGACCTACCACTACGATGTGCGGCGCTGGCTCGAAGGCGACTCGACGCAACCGAAGCCTGATCCGAGCCGCAAGGACGGGCGCAATCACGAATGGACGCATCTCTACAATTCCGACGTAATTTCCATGCCGGACAAATGGGAATACCCGTGGTATGCGTCGTGGGATCTGGCTTTTCACTGCGTCTCGATGGCGCTGATTGACCCGGAATACGCGAAGTCGCAGCTGATTCTTTTCCACCGCGAGTGGTATATGAATCCCAGCGGACAGGTTCCGGCGTACGAGTGGAATTTTTCAGATGTGAATCCGCCGGTATTGGCCTGGGCGGTCTGGCGCGTTTATAAAATCGCGGGGCGCGTGGAAGGGAAGCAGGATCGCAATTTCCTGGTGCGGCTGTTCCACAAACTTTTGCTGAATTTCACGTGGTGGGTGAATCGCAAGGACCCGGAGGGGAAGAACGTCTTCGAGGGCGGTTTTCTGGGACTAGACAACATCGGCGTTTTCGACCGCTCCTCGCCGCTCGGGCCCGGAAATTTTATCGAGCAATCGGATGGGACCAGCTGGATGGCAATGTTCTGCCTGGACATGCTGGCGATGTCCATGGAGCTGGCGCACGACGATCCGGCGTACGAAGACGTGGCCAGCAAATTTTTTGAGCACTTCGTCTATATCGCGCAGGCGATGAATGATATCGGCGGCGAAGGGATTGGTTTGTGGGACGACCAGGACGGCTTTTACTACGATGTGTTGCATCTTGGGAAGACGACGCACTTGCCGATGAAGGTGCGGTCCATGGTCGGATTGATTCCGCTCTTCGCGGTGGAATCGTTTGAGCCGGAGGATCTTGCGCGGCTGCCCGCATTCGTCAAACGAATGGATTGGTTTCTAAAACACAATCCGGATGTATCCGAGCACGTGGACATGAGCCAGAAGACGGATAAGGGTTCGCGGGTGCTGCTATCCATCGCCAATCGGAAGAAGCTCGAGAGAATTTGCAAGTATGTATTCGATGAAAATGAATTTCTTTCTCCGCTAGGAGTTCGCTCGCTCTCGAAATTTCATCAGGATCATCCATTTGTGCTGGACGTGAACGGCCACACGCAAGCCGTGGACTACGAACCGGCCGAATCCACGGGTGATTTGTTTGGCGGAAATTCCAATTGGCGGGGGCCGATATGGTTTCCGTTGAATTTTCTGCTGATCGAATCGCTGCAGCGCTTTCATTATTATTACGGCGATAATTTCAAGGTCGAATATCCGACTGGTTCGGGACGCCAGGTGACGCTGTGGGATGCCGCCCGCGAAATCTCGCGCGGGCTTTCGCGTTTGTTTCTGCAGCGCGATGGGCGCCGCGCGGTTTATGGAAGCTGCCAGCAATTTCAGGAGGATCCGCACTGGCGGGATCTGATTTTATTCTACGAATATTTCAATGGGGACAACGGAGCGGGCCTGGGCGCCAATCATCAGACCGGGTGGACCGCGCTGGTCGCGAAGCTGCTGGAACAGAGCGGAGAGTAGCGCGCGCGGCAAATTTTGGTTGCGCCGCGTGCAGGGCTAGAAATCGGTGACCAGCCCCAAACCGAGTGAAACGCGATTGATATAGTTGAAGTACGAGACGGCCAGAACGGTTTCGCGGACCGCGGCGTCGTCCCATCCGGCTTTCTTGAGCGTATCGGTATCGGCTTCGCCGATGTCGTCGGGATGGCGCGTCAGTTTATCGGCGAAGCGGAAAAGTTCTTTCACCTTGGGTTCCACCGCGGCGTTTTCGTAATCCGTGGTGAGCTTGCGCGCCAGATTCTTTTCCACGCCAAAGCGCCGCAGCAATTCCATGTGGAACATGATGCAGTACGTGGACGAATTAATGCCGCTGACGACCAGCCCGACCTGCTCCTTAAGGAGCATGGGCAGCGCGCCGTCGGACATGACCGCGGGGTTCAATTGCAGCTGCGCTTCGATTACGGCCGGTTTTGCGCCCAACGCCTTGAAGTAGTGCGGCAGAAAGCCCAGGGTCTGTTCGATTTTTCCATAAATTTCGCGCAGGTGAGGGTCGGCTTGTGACTCTTCGATTTCATTTACGAATGGCATGATGTTGCTCCTCGGATGATATGAATGCGGAAAAGGTGAAACTGCGACTGCCCCTGCGGCACAGTGTAACACGCTCGAATTAATGCGCGGCTAATTCCAGTTCTATTGAATGAATGGAATTCCGAGACCGGAACAACCGGCCAGAGCTGCTTCGCGAGAACGCCTGCGGGCTCTCGGAGCTACCGGCTGCCGGCTTGCACCAATTCGATCAGCACTTTTTTTCCATCGGGGGCGGTGGCAAGGAAAAAGTTGACGCGGGTGCCATCGGCACCTGCGCGGGTGGCGGGATAAATCGCCGGGAGATTGAATCGCGCGCGGAGGATCTCAGTGGCGCGGTCCACGTTGCGCACGTAAATTTCTACTTGCTGGATGCCCTCGCCGAATTTCTGCAGGAAACGGGCGATGGCGCCGCTGCCGCCCGGCTCGCGGGTGGTCAAGATGTCGAATTCGATTGAGTCTTCCAGGTGCAGCTCGAATTCCTGGGCGTCCTGGTCCGGCGGGACGTCTGCGAGGCGAGGCGAATTATTGGCGGCGCGGATTTTCTGGAACGTATCGGGCTGTACCGCGATTCCGACGATGATGGTGGAAGGCGGAAAATGCAGCAACCAATCCGAAGTTGTAGGGGCGGGTCTTAGAGCCGCCCCTACGGTTTTAGCCACACTCGGGCTGGTCGGTAAGGTTAATTCGCGGAATTCAGGATCGCCGACCCACTGGCTAAGGAGTGGCATGCACAGATTCACTCCCGCGAGGTACAGCTTCACGCCGGATTCCGCTTTTCGCCTCGAGTCGGAACCGGCAAGATCCTGAATCCAGCGGGCGATGTCGGCTGCTTCTGTCATGTGCAGCCCAGGGCGTCAGCGGATGCTGGCGTGTTGAAGGGGAGCGGCGTTGACGTTGGAAAGTGTAAGGAACGTGGGGCCGCCCGGATGCACGGTGACTGCAACATCCCAGCGTTCGCGGGCGTCGCCAGCGGTGGCGTCGACGTCGAGCGTGCTTAGCCAGTACGTTCCGGGTCGCAGGCCGCGAATATACCCCTGGCCTTGCAGATCAGTGTCTGCGCGAGCGATCAGATATTTGGCCTGTGCGAGTTGCCTGGTTTCGCGACTCGTATCCGTTTGGCCCTGGGCTTTCAACATATCCCACTTGTGTCCGGGGTTGACTTCTTCCAGGCTGATATCAATTCCTTCGGTGGATGTGGGGGTTTGCACCAGGAAGGCGCGCACAGCGTCCAGATATTGCTTCTTGAGGCGAGCATATTTTTCGGGATCTTTAGTTTTGTCCTCGGGCTTGTATTTCGGCGTGGGGAAAGTCACCGTGGAATCGCCAATCATTCTCTCGACGTACGCGTGGAAAAATTCCGGGACGTTCATGACGTCGTCCGGTTTCAATTTCTTGACGAACTCTTCGCCCGAAAGATTCACCCACTGATGGGTCTTCATCCAGGCTTTGAGCTCTTTGGAAACGTCGAGCGAGTCAATGAAGGCGTTCATATTGGCGCCGGGAGCTGTGACTGCGGCTTCCTTTTGGATATCCGCGTAGCTTTTGCTCAGGAGGTAGAAGGGAAACGAACGCACGGGTTCGTCAATGCCGCCGGAAGGGGTGACGCGAGCCACGAACTGCAGGGAACCAGATTGGGCCGTAGCGCGCGGTGCGAAAAGGATCGCGCTAAGAAATAAGCAAACAGAAATTCGCGAGAGGATTTTCATATGGCACATCGTAGCAGATGCGCGACGAGGCAGATATGAGTTGGTCGTTAAGGTAAACGGCATGGTCAACAGACGCAGCAGCATTTAGCCGGTGACAAGGGCCCGTTCGCGAGATAGATCAGTAAAGGTGGAACGTGACTTCGATGGTCTGGCGCACTGGCGCAGGCTTGCCATTCGGACCCGCTGCTGGACGGAACCTCCAGGTGCGCACGGCTTCGATGGCTTTTTCGTCGAGGCCGAGCCCGAGGCCCTTCACGACTTTAATGTCCGTGGCTTTACCGTCGGGAGTGATGATCGCGACCAGCAACACGGTGCCTTGATACTTCGCCTTGACGGCTTCGTCGGAATATTGCGCTTGCGGGCAGTAAATGCAAGCCGGGTAGCCGTAGCCGCCGGTGCCCGCGTTAAAGACGCCGCCGCCGGTGCCGCCGCCCGATCCGGGGCCCACGCCGCCGCCTTCGCCAGAGCCTACGCCCGTGCCGTTGCCGGAGCCGATACCGTTGCCGCTGCCGGGTCCGTTCGAATCGTTCAGAACTTTCGAGAGCGGATCGCCCCAGTTATTCATGTTGGGGCTGGGCAATTTCAGTTCCGGCGGACCGAGAACCGTGGGAGTCATCGCCAATCTTGCGTTCGGATTCGTGACGACCTTGGGAGGCGTGAACTGCGTCATCGAAAACTTGGGCAGTTTGCCGCGGCTGGCGGGAAGAACGTCATGAGCCCCGCCGCCTCCACCACCGCCCGCCTTCTTCGCGCCGGGTGGCAGCTTGGGCAGGAAGGGCGACAGCGCTATCACATCAACTTTGGAGTTTGCTTTGGTAGTCGCCGGATTCAGCAATCCGGGAATCAGGGGCAGGATGATCAACACCAGGACCACGACGTGAAACGCCATGGACAACGCCTGAACCCGCGTGAACTGCGTGTTCTTCGACCAGATTTCCTTCACCGCCACCGGCTTGCTGGTGGTTTGCAGCGGCGGCAATTTCGGGGGAAAAACGGCATCGCGCAGGTTCTGCCAGAAACCGCCGAACCCGGCGTTCCAGTTTACAAGCAGGTCGGAATCGACGGCGCCACGCGGGGCTGAGCGGAAGAGTTCCTTCAGGTTGGAGCCCGTGCTATCGCCAAAAACTTGCGGGACAAAGACTGGCGCAGGTCCGCCTTTCACCTTGATGCGGCGCTCGGTGAGGAAATCTTTGAGGTTGGAAAAGAAATTCTTCAGTTCGGACTGCGCGTGCGGCGATTGGAAGCGTCCAATCGGAAGGCCAGATTGCGGCGTCGTCTGGCCGGGCTCGTTGATTCTGGTTGTGAAGTCTGCCATTTGAGCTGCCTGGAATCCCCCGTGCAGTCTTATTTAACCTTAGACGCAACCCCACGGAAAAGGATGTCCGGCCGGGCACGGCTGACACCGTTCAAAAACCATTGTAACATACGAGTTGCAACTTTCGTGGCGCAGCAATTCGTATACGTGTTTTTAGACCACGCCGGTCCAGCAGCGCGCTTAGGCTGCCGCGCGCTATTCCACAACGCGATTTAGAAAGGTGTTCGAGCCCCCAGAGATGGCTAAACTCATTGACCTGAAGAGCACTCTGAACCTGCCGAAAACGGATTTTCCGATGAAGGCGAAGCTGCCCGAGCGCGAGCCGGAGCAGCTCGCGGCGTGGGAAGCGACGGGGCTCTACAACCGGATTCTGGAATCGCGCGGCGATGCGCCGCTTTTTGTGTTGCATGATGGTCCGCCGTATCCCACCGGAGAAATCCATCTCGGTACGGGTCTGAACAAGGTCCTGAAAGACCTGATCGTGAAATCGAAGACGATGGCGGGCTTTCGCGCGCCATACATCCCCGGCTGGGACTGCCACGGCCTGCCCATCGAGACGAAAGTCGAGAAAGGAGCTGGGCGGCAAGACGAACAAAGTTCCCGCAGCGCAATTCCGCCGCATGTGCCGCGAGTTTGCGGCGGGGTTCGTCGAGAAGCACAAAGTGGAATTCAAGCGGCTGGGCGTGTTTGGCCAGTGGGACAAACCGTATCTCACGATGGACCCGCGCGACGAAGCTTCGATTGCCGGCGCGTTCATTGATTTCTTCGAGAAGGGCTATGTGTATCGCGGCCTGAAGCCGGTTTACTGGTGCATATTCGACCGGACGGCGCTGGCTGAGGCCGAGGTCGAGTACGAAGACCACGCCAGCCCTTCGATCTGGGTGAAGTTTCCGGTGATCGCTGGAGAGCAGTCGAAAAAGCTGGGATTGAGCGACGACGTCAGCGCCCTCATATGGACCACGACTCCGTGGACGTTGCCGGCGAACCGCGCGCTGGCGTTTGATCCCGATTTCGCTTATGTGGTGGCGGACACATCCGCTGGAAAATTGCTGCTGGCGAAAGAACGCGTGAACGCATTGCAATCCGAATTGAATCTGGAGATTCACGGCGTGCAGGGCAATTGGAAGGGCGCGGATTTCGAAGGCGTTTCGTTCCGGCATCCGTTTCTCGACCGGCAGTCGCCGGGCGTGCTGGCTGATTACGTCACGCTCGATCAAGGCAGCGGCATCGTGCACACGGCTCCGGGCCATGGCGCGGACGACTTTCGCACCGGACAAAAATACGGGCTGGAAGCTTATGCGCCGCAGGATGACGAAGGGCGCTTCGTCGAAGGCTTGCCGGAATACAAAGGCAAAAACGTTTTCGAAGCCAATCCAATTGTGATTGAACTGCTGAAGAAGCGCGGCATGTTGGTCGGTGAGCGGAAAATCACGCACAGCTATCCGCATTGCTGGCGCTGCCACAATCCCGTGATTTTCCGGGCGACCGAGCAGTGGTTCATTCACATGGATGCGGGCAATTCCGCGATTCCCGCGCCGAAAGCGCCGCCGCTGCGCGAGCGCGCGCTCGAGGAAATCAACAAAGTGAAATGGCTTCCGGCTTGGGGCCACGACCGCATGCACGAGATGGTCGCGGGACGCCCCGACTGGTGCATCTCGCGCCAGCGCTTCTGGGGCGTGCCGCTAATTGTTTTTTATTGCGACGCCTGCGGGAAGCAATTGAAGGACGCCAACGCACTGCGCCACGTGCTGCCGTTTTTCGAGCGCGAAGGCGCGGATGCGTGGTTCACGCATTCCGCCGAAGAATTACTGCCGCCGGGGACGAAGTGTTCGTGCGGCGACGCGAAGTGGCGCAAGGAATCGGACATTCTGGATGTGTGGTTCGATTCCGGCTCGACGCATCTCGCGGTGCTCACGCGCGACAATCAGCGCTGGCCGGCAGACGTGTACCTTGAAGGTCCGGACCAGTATCGCGGCTGGTTCCAAAGTTCGCTGTTGGTGGGAATCGGCACGCGCGGAGCGGCTCCTTACAGGCAAGTGGTGACGCACGGTTGGACGTTGGATGAAAAGGGCGCGCCGATGTCGAAGTCGCTCGGCAACGCCATTTATCCGGCGGAAATCTGCGCGAAGTGGGGAGCGGATCTGCTGCGCGTGTGGGTCGTCTCGCAGGATTACACCGCGGACGTGCGCATTTCTGAAGCGATGATGACCCAGCTGGCCGAGGCGTATCGCAAGATCCGCAATACGTTCCGCTTCGCGCTCAGCAATTTGTATGATTTCGAGCCGGGGTCCGACTCCGTGGCTGACGCGGATTTGTGGGAGATGGACGCGTGGATGCTGCGGCGCACCGGGGCGCTGGTGCGGCAGTGCCGCGAATGGTACGACAATTTTGAATTTCACCGCGTGTATCACGCTTTGCACGATTTCTGCACGGTGGAATTGAGCGCGTTTTATTTCGACGTGCTGAAGGACCGCTTGTACACGTTCGCGCCGAACAATCGCGGGCGGCGCTCGGCACAAACTGCGGTCTATCGCATTGCTAGCGCTTTGGTACGGTTGATCGCGCCGATTCTGGCGTTTACCAGCGAAGAGGTTTGGAAACATATGCCGCGCGACGGTGGCGAGCCAGAGAGCGTGCACATGGCCCTGTTCCCGGGCGCCGAAGAATTCGAACGGACGCTCGACGATGCGCGAGTGAAGAATTGGGAGCGCTTGCTCGTGGTGCGCGAGGAAGTGCTGAAGGCTCTCGAACCAGTGCGTGCCGCGAAGACGATCTCGTCGGGGCTGGAAGCGCGGGTGACGTTTTCAGCCACGGGCGAATTGGCGAGCTTGCTGAGGAAATACGCAGCGAACTTGCCGGGACTCTTGATCGTGTCGCAGGTAGAAATAGCGGAAGGCAAGCTCGAAGGGGCCACCGGCAGCACCGCGCTCGAGGGATTGCAGATTCAAGTGGAGCGCGCGCTGGGCGCGAAATGCGGCCGCTGCTGGAATTACTCCACGCACGTGGGGGAAAGCACGGACTACCCAACGCTCTGTGAGCGCTGCGTCGCGGCACTCACTGAAATCGAACGGGATGGCGGCGTTCTGGCGGGGAGAGCGCAGTCCTGATGGCTGATGGGTCGCGTCCGAACCTGATTGTGCTGAGTTTGCTCTCGCTTGGCGCGTTGGCGGCGGACCAACTGAGCAAGCACGCTGTAGAAAGATACACGGCGCCAGGTTCGTTGCGGGTGCTGGTGCCCGGGCTGTTGAATCTGGTGCACACCACAAATCCGGGCGTCGCGTTTGGGTTGTTCGCTGATTCCGAGAATCCGTGGAGAGGACCGCTACTGATTGTTTTTTCCGTGGCCGTGATCGGGATGCTGGTTTGGTTGCTGGCCACGGGGCGCGCCGGGGGGCGCGCGGGCGAGTGCGGCATCGCGCTGATTCTCGGCGGCGCCGTGGGAAACGTGCTCGACCGGTTTTTGCATCACAGCGTGACGGACTTCATTGATTTTCACATTGGCGCGCATCACTGGTACACGTTCAACGTCGCGGATTCTGCGATCGTGATCGGCGCGGCGCTGGTGGTGCTGGAACTCTTTCGCGACGCGCGGCATCCTAGTCAGGAGCGCGCTTAACTATGCATCCGATACTTTTCAAATTCGGCGGTATTCCGATTTACACCTACGGCGTGCTGGTTGCTTCCGGCGTGCTTTTGAGTTTGTGGTACGGTCGGCGGCAGGCGCCGCGGGCCGGCGTGGATCCGGACAAGCTTTGGAACATGGGAATTTATTTCGTTCTGGTGGCGCTGATCGTCGCGAAAATCTGGCTGGTTTTCAGCGCGTGGGATTATTACATGGCGAACCCGCGCGAGATTTTCAGCATCGCGACGTTTCAATCAGGTGGCACGTTTTATGGCGGTGTTGTGGGCGGCGTGTTGACGATTTTGCTGTACACCCATTTTCAGAAAATGCCGCTGTTGCCGACGCTCGATACTTGCGCGGCGGCGTTGCCGATCGGCCACGCCATCGGCCGACTGGGGTGTTTTTTCGCCGGATGCTGCTACGGCAAACCGACTACCGAGCCTTGGGGCGTCACGTTCACGAACCCCACCGCCGCGGAGCTCGCGGGAACGCCCCTGGGGGTTCATCTGCATCCGACGCAGCTCTACGAAGCGTCGCTGGAATTTCTGAATTTCCTATTTTTGATGTGGCTGGGCAAGCGGCAGCGTTTTGTGGGACAGATTTTTGGCGGATATTTGATGCTTTACGGCACTGAACGCGGCATCATTGAATTCTTCCGCGGGGATCCGGGGCGCTCGATGATGTTTCACGATAGCGTTTCGCTGATGCAATTGGTGAGCCTGGGACTGATCATTACCGGCGCGTTTTTGTGGTGGCGCGGTCTGCAAGGGAAAGCGCCGATAACGCCGCCAGCGGTCTCGAGCGTTGCCACCGGTGATTGATTTTCGATGTGACGGACACTTAGCCCAGGCGAGAAATTTGAGCGCGGATCAGTAGGGGCGGGCCGCAGACCCGCCCCTACAACGTCAAGGTCGGCAGGAGTCTTTGCGGGGCCGCCACCGTAATGAACGAAGCGCCAGGGCACGGCATGCCGTGCCCGCTTCTTGGCAACACGACTGAATCCGCGACTCGCTTCATGCACGATTACTCAGACACAGACGACAATTTCGAACTGAACGACGACGGCGCGGCCCGCCGCACCGAATTCATGGTCGCAGAAGCTCAGGCTGGACAGCGCCTGGATCGCTTTCTGGCTGCGCAGTTTCCGGACATGAGCCGGACGCACGTGCAGACGCTCATTGACGAAGGGCGCGTGCTGGTGAGCGGCATCGCGAAAAAGCCCTCGCATCACGTGGAATCCGGCGAGCAGATTACCGTGGAAATTCCTCCGCCGGCGCTGCCTGGCGTAGAGGCAGAAAATATTCCGCTGACACTTCTCTACGAAGATGCAGACATCGCGGTGGTGAACAAGCCCGCGGGGATCATCGTGCATCCCGGCGCGGGAGCGGACGCCGGCACGCTGGTCGCCGCGCTCTTGTATCGGTTTGGCGCGAGTGGACTTTCGACCGTGGGCGGCCCGTTAAGGCCCGGCATCGTGCACCGCCTCGACAAAGGGACATCCGGAGCGATTGTGATTGCGCGCAACGACGCCGCGCATTTGAAATTGATCGAGGAATTTCGCGAGCGTCGCGTGCAAAAAACATACGTCGCGCTGCTGCATGGCGTGGTGAAGGGAACTAAAGGGACGATCGAGCTGCCCGTCGCGCGGGACCTGAACCGCCGTTCGCGCATGACCAGCCGCCGCAGCGAAGGGCGCGAAGCACGCACGGATTGGCGGCTGCGTTTGCGACTCGGCAATTTCTCGTTCATCGAAGCGGACTTGCACACCGGGCGCACGCACCAGATCCGCGTGCATTTTTCCGCACTGGGATTTCCGGTGGTAGGCGACACACTTTATGGCGCGCCGCATCAGGAACGCATCGGCCGCGAACTGCTGCCGGCGCTGGGGCGCAACTATCTGCACGCGGCGCGCATCGCATTTACACACCCGCGTACGGGCCAGCACATGGGATTTCGCGCGCCACTGCCGGAAGAATTGGTGACGTACATTCGTGGGCTTGGCGCAGTAACGAAATCGGCCGCTGGCGAGGCTGTAGCGGCGGTCGATAGTTCAATTGACGCTGCGTTGAAGGATTACCTATGATGGTTGGCGTGAAAGCGTCGCGGTTCGTCATTATGCTCGCTGCGCTGCTGGTTGTTTTCGGCGGTCGCGCGCAAGGTCAGCAGAATCCACCGCCTCCTCCGCCGGCGGCCGCTGCGGCACAGGCAGGCGGCGAAACAGCCCCGAGCGACGCTGCAGGCGATGCGGCTCAGTCGCCGCAACAAAGTAAGACGCCTCCTATCGTCTCCACCACGGGGCTGGTCCATCTGGTTGCCACGGTGATGGATCGCCATCGCAATTTCATCACCGACCTGGATCAAAGCGATTTCACAATTCTGGAAGACGGCGCGCCGCAGCAGATTCGCTACTTTGGACGCGATACCGACCTGCCGCTGCGCATCGGAATCCTGCTGGATACTTCGAACAGCATTCGTCCGCGGCTGGAATTTGAAAAAGACGCGGCGATGGATTTCCTGCAACACGTCATCCGCCGAAACAAGGACGCAGCTTTCCTGATGACTTTCGATAACGAGCCCGAGGTTATTCAGGACTACACGGGCGACCTCGCGATGCTCACCGATGCCATCCGCAAGCAGCGAGCGGGCGGCGGAACTGCGCTCAACGATGCGATTTACCTCGCGGCGGAAAAACTTGCCAATCCGCCTTTGCCGAAAGGGCCGAATCCGGAAGTACGGCGCGTGCTGGTAGTGATCAGCGATGGCGACGACAATCTGAGCGATCACGCGTTGAGCGAGTCGGTGGAAGCGGCCATCCGCGCGGAGGCTGCCATCTATTGCGTCAGCACAAATACGGATTGGCTCGCGATTGACGGCGATTCGCCGCACAAAATGCACATTGAAGGTGGCGACAAAGTTCTGGAACAATTTGCGGATCAGAGCGGCGGGCGCGTTTTTTATCCTTACAAGGTGGATGACCTCGCGCAGTCATTCGTGGACATTGGAACGGAGTTGCGCAGCCAGTACTTCATCGCGTATTCGCCGGCGAACGTGCAATCCACCGGGCAGTACCACAAGATCGAAGTGCAGACGGATCGCAAGGGCCTGAACGTACGAACACGCAAAGGGTATTACGCTGTGTCGCCTTCATCACCCCTCGCGCCTAGCAAGTGAACGGCTCCCGCCGGTAAGCAAACATCCAAAGATTTAGCACAGAGGACACAGAGTAGAGGCGGAGAGCACGGAGAATGCTTGCGTCGTCGCGGCGTCTTGCCCGCGGATACGACACCATTCGACGGCATCAGCTAATTTCGCTGCTATCTGTAAGGCGCGTAGTAGCCGCGTCGTGCGAGCAACTTCACATCGGGGCGATTCACCGTCACTTGAATTTTGCGGAAGGTGCCATCGCGCTTGAGGTTGGTGGGATAGTAGCCGAGCACGTATTGCGACCGCAGTTCCTCGGATATCTCATCGAACGCTTTTTCGAGGGACTTTTCGTTGTGAACGTCAATCACGCGGCCGCCGGTATCCTCCGCCATCTTTCGCGCGACGCCCGGGCCGGTGCCGAAGGTGGCCATGCGGTCTGTAATCAGCAGAACGTGGATAACGGCGTCGGAGCGCTGCGCTGCTTCGATCGCGTCCTGCATTCGCAACTTGCTGCCGGTGTCTTCCGCGTCCGTCAGGATAATCACGCCCTTACGCCCGGCTTCGTTGGCCAGTTCATCGTGGCACGCCAGATAAATCGCGTCGTACAGGTTGGTCCCGCCGCCCTGGCCTTGCGGAATTGTGCCGGGCGTGACCACGCCGCCGCCGCCCACCGAATTGACGCGCGCGCGTCGAATGGCGCTGGCCAGCACGGAGGTGTCCTGCGTGAAGTCAGCTAGCAGGTCCACGTCGAAATCAAACGTGATGACCATGGCTTCGTCCTTCGGGCGCATTACTTCACGCAAAAATCGCGAAGCGGCGTCCTGTTCAGCCTCAATCATGCGATCCATGCTGGCGCTGGTATCAATCAGCAGTCCCAGCGTGATCGGCATGTCTACTTCCTTGGAAAAGAACGCAACCTTTTGCTCGACGCCGTCTTCCAAAACTTTGAAATCATCCTTGGTCAGATCGGTGACGATGGCGTGGCGTTTATCGCGGGCGGTGGCGAAGACGTTGACGATCGTGGTCTGCACTTGCAGTGGCTGCTGGCCTTGCTGATTCGACTGCGGATTGGACTGCGACTGTAGGATCGGCTGGGGAGCTTCGTTTGCCGGCTGATTCGCGGGTTGCGCGGCGTGTTCCGGGGAGAGCAGCGCGTGCGACCAACCGGAATTCTGTGGCGCCGCGCCTTTCGCGGGCGCCACCGTGGCCACGCCGACATAACCTATGATCGCTACCGAAAAAATGCCCGCCGCGAGGCTGGTCAGCCGCATTGTATAATCTCCCTGAGGTCGAACGCGTTTGGTACGATGCACCGGCCGCGCTAGCGGATGTTCGGCAACGGCGGCTAGGTTCGCAGTATGAACGAAAAAAGGCAACCGTGCCGTTGGGCACGAAACGAGAAATCTCGATGACGCGATCCATCCTGACGCTGAGCATTGTATTACTTTTTGCCGGTAATCCCGCGTGGGCTCAGCTGCCAGCCTCGCCGAATCCGCAGCAACAAAATAAGCCTCCGGTACAGCCGGGGCAGCTGCCCCCGCTCATGCAACCCGGCACGCCGGCGCCGAATTCGCAAACGCCGGCCACGCAAACGCCGCAGGCGCAGACGGGACAGTCACAGGGTCCGGAAACGCGATCCAGGATTGTGCGGCGCACAACTCTCGTGATCGTTCCGGTGACTGTAAAAAATCGCGAAGGCGCCCTAATTGGTGACTTGCAACAGAATGAGTTTCGCGTGTTTTGCGACAACGTGGAGCAGCAGATTGTTTACTTCACTTCCGATCCGTTTCCGCTTTCGGCCGTGGTGCTGATAGACAATCACCTCTCGATCAAATCGGCGGAGCAGGTGCAGAAAAGCCTTACTGCAATTTCCAGCGGATTTGGTCCGAACGACGAAGTGGCGCTGGTGACCTACGATCAATTTCCGAATACGGTCGCCGATTTTTCATTCAACAACGATCTGCTCTACACCAAATTGAAGCGCATGGAACTCGCGTATCGCTATCCCGGCTCTCCGCTCGGCGGTCCATTGACGTCTGGAGCTACCGCGAACGGTCGTTCGCTCGAAACCGGCGCGCCTACCACCGGCGGCGTGCAGCAAGAAAAGGAAACGACGGACCTGGATGATGCCGTGTACGCCGCGGGAGAGATGCTTCGAGGGCGCGGGCGCGATCGCCGCAAGATCATCTTCCTGGTTTCCGATGGAAATAATTCCCACGACAACGAGCACACCCTGGATCAGACCATGCAGCTCTTGCTGAAGTACGACATCTCGGTGTATTCGATTTCCGTCGGTCACGCGCTGCTGCAGAAAGAAAGCACGCGCCTCGAGCGTTATGCCACGGCCACCGGCGGAGATACTTTTTACTCGAGCAGCGATCGCGGCCTCGAAGGGCTTTACGCTTCCGTGACGGAACAGGCGCGCAATCAGTACACGCTTACGTTTCAGCCGCAAGACACCGATCGCGGAAAGGACTATCACACCATTGAAGTACGTGTGCGGCGTCCCGAACTCGACGTGACGGCGCGGCAAGGCTACTACCAGAGCGGCTTGCATTAAATTTTGCGCAACGCGCGTGCCACGCGACGCAAAATGTTTTCCAAAACGCGCGCACTAAAAAGTTTTTCTTCTTGACTTCACCGGCGCGCGCCTTTATAGATTGACGAAGCGGTTCGAGCGCGCCTTGAATTCACGGCGCGGCTGAATCGCGGGGAGAATGTTCCAAAGAAGTTCTGCGCGGAACCATCCCGGGTTTCGTTTCACAGCGAAGCCCGCTACGGAAATAGAAACGGGGCGTCCGGTTTACTGGGCGCCCTTTTTTTGCGGCTGAATTCCGCCGAAGCATTCAGCGCTTCTTGCTTGCTACTGTGCGTCTTCCCTCGGATCCTCTGCGTTTGCGACTCGCCGCGGCTTGATCGAAATTAATTGTTCGTGTGCCGGGCATAGCGGCTTGTAATCGCAGAAGCCGCAGCCAAATCCCGGCTTCGGGGAAAATTCGCGCGCGCGGATCTGGTCCGCCACTTCGGCGATTTTGTCTTTGGTTTCTTTCAGCGCTTTGGCATCGCGCGTAGAGGCGACAGCCTCGTTGGTCATCAGGTTGTAAAACACGAGCCGCACGGGATCGAGGTCCAGGACTTCGCGCGCGGCCAGCGCGTACAGGCCGAGCTGCAAATCTTTCGCCGCAGCTTTCTCGTCTTTCGGTTTGCCGGTCTTGTAGTCAATGATCTCGACCTTGTCGCCGGCGATGCGATTCACCTGGTCCATGCGCCCGGTGACGATCACGTCGTGCTCCAGCGGCAGCTCGAATGTTTTTTCCTGATAGAGAACGTCGGCCGGCGCCGCCGTGTACGTCTGATGAAACGCTTCGAGCTGCTCGCGCCCGGCTTTGCGATATTCCTCTTCGTGGTAATCGTCAATGTATCCGGCGGCGGACCACTCGCGCTCGTAGATCGCCGCGACTTCGGCGAACGGAATTTTTCTCCGCATGCTCACTTCGCCGACGAATTCCTTGATCGTGGTGTGCATCACGTTGCCGAAAGTCGCCATTGCGTGCGGTCCGCCGCGGACGCTCCACACGTACTGAAACATGTAACGCATCGGGCAGCGGTCGTAGGCGTCAATCGCCGAAGCGCTGAGCTGCAGCGGCTCAGGCCGCGGCGGATGAAACGCTTTGGCCCAGAGCGCGACGCGCGAATACGCGCGCGTTGGCTCGCTGCCCGCGGGAAACAATTGTGACGGCTCGGCGGAATCGGGCTGCGGTCCCGTGGTTTCCACGAGCGCGGGAACTTGCACCTTGGGCTCGAGTTGCTTCGCATCGAATTTATTGATCTTCGGATTCGCCAGGAAGTCGTCGAGAAACGGCGAGGGCTTCTTGCGTTTATTGACGAGCGTTGAAAGCGTCAGCTGCTGGCGCGCGCGCGTGAGCGCAACATAAAAAAGACGGCGCTCTTCCTGAATTTGAAAATCGCCCTGCGGCTTTTCTTCTTTCATCATTTCCGGCGGGAATTCGAAAACCGCTTTGCGGACGCCGGAAGGGAAATCATTGCGCGAAAGCCGCAGAATAAAAACGTGAGGGAATTCCAGGCCCTTCGCCGCGTGCACGGTCATCAACTGCACGGCGTCGTCCGTAATTTCTTCTTCCAGGCAGATGTCGCCGCCCGCTTCGTGGAAATAGGCGAGATACTCGATGAAATCGCGGAGTTGCTTTTTCTCGCTCTTGCGCTCCCACGCCTTCACGAAAGTGACGAAGCGATCGAGGTAGTAGCGATCCTGGTCGGAAGGCAGCGGCATGACGCCCAGGCCGGCGATCAGTTCGTCCACGAGTTCCGTAGCGGAGCTTCGCCGCGCGGTTTGCCGCAAGTGCGTGAGAAGTGCGACTAATTCGTTGAGTTTCACATCGGGGCGATTGAATGGAGCTTCGCTCTGTGCAGATTCGAGTTCGTCGCTCAGAGGACGCCGGTGATTCTTGTCGGCGCGCTCCGCGAGGCGTACCAGATCGCGCGGTTCGAGACCCCAATAGGGAGCGGCCAGCACGCGCGCGCAAGCTACGTTGTCCGCCGGCGCGACGATCAGGTGCAGCCAGGCGAACAGGTCGCGCACCAGCGTGCTTTCCAAAATCGAAAGCTTGCGGATCACGAAAGGAATTTCGTGCCGGCGCAGGGAATCCACCAGCTTCTCGCGGTGGGTGTGCTTGCGGTAGAGCACGGCGAAATCGCGCCAGCGTGCTCCGGCGTCATGCAGCCGCTCGATCTCAGACGTTATCCAGTGAGCTTCTTCCTCGGGCATGCCGAATTCCGCGACGCGAATTTTTTCGCCCTCGCGATTTTCCGTGGTCAATTCCTTCGGCGGCAGCAGCGGGGATTTTTCGTTGTGCGAAATCACTTCGCCGGCGACGCGCAGAATCCGCTGCGTCGAGCGGTAATTCTGCGAAAGCGAAACGAGGAATTTCTTTGCGGCGGGGCCGAGCTTCGCGTCGCTGACGCCGCAAAAGCGCTTCAGAAAAATCGTGAAGCTGCCGAACGATGCGCCGCGGAAACGGTAAATGGCCTGATCGTCATCGCCGACGGCGACGATATTGCGCCGTTCGCCCGCCAGCAGCCAAAGCAGCTCGAGTTGCGCGATGTTGGTATCCTGAAATTCGTCCACCAGAATGTAGCGATATTGCTCGTGCATGCGCCGGCGCAGCGCTTCGTCATCGCGCAACAGCTGGACGGTGTGCATCAGTTGCGCGCCAAACGTCAGCAAGTTGCGTTCGCGTAGCAGCCGTTCGCTGACGCGATAGACGCGCGCGAGTTCTTCCTGCCGCGCGATTTCGTCTTCGGCGATTTCCAGCGCATCTGATTCCAGAGATTGTTTCTGGGCGTCGTGTTTTCGACGCAGCGCTTCGACGTACCGCTGATAATCGTCCGGAGTCACGAGTTCGTCCTGGCAACGCGAAAAAAACTTCACGAAGTCGCTGATGAATTCGCCCGGATCCTGCAGGCGGCGGAAATGTTTCAGGTCGAGTTCGCCGATGTGGCGGCGTAGCAGAATCTTGTGGTCAATGTCGTCCAGCGGCTGCATATCAGGATTCACGGACTGCAGCACGCACTCGATGCAAAATTTGTGAAATGTACTGAGCCAGACGCCTTCGGCTCGTTCGCCGATCGCTTTCACCACGCGCGACTTCATCTGACCGGCGGCTTTGTCGGTAAACGTAAGCCCCAGGATATTTTCGCCGGCAAGTTCGGGATTCGTTTCGAGGAGGTTGCGAATGCGCTCAATGATCACGCGCGTCTTGCCGGTGCCGGCGCCAGCCACGACCAGCAGGGGACCGTCACCGTGCTCGACGGCTGCGCGCTGTTCGGCGTTCAGTCCAGAATTTCGCGCGGTGGTTTCTCTTGGGCTCATGGATGGAATTGTTGCACCCCTATCTTAGCAGATATTGCCGCAGGCGAACAGAAGGCGAACACGGTGGAATGCGAGCCGGATCCTTCGAAACATGCTTACGCAAGTAATCGGCGCGCAGGCACGGCAAGTCTCAGATCCGCCGCCGGAGGGCCGTGCCCGCCGCGCCAAAACGCTCACCCTAAATTGACCGTCTCGCACGCGGCGTCTATACTGTAAGTTCCGAGTTTGTGGCGCGGACACTTTGTGTGCGCCTTACTGCGAAGGAGCAACCGTCATGGCAATTCCCGGCACCGAACAACCAGTGATCCTAAGCGCCGTGCGCACGCCGATCGGCAAATTCATGGGCGGCCTTGCGCCGCTATCGGCGACCGAACTCGGCGCGAAAGTCATCGCCGAAGCTGTGCACCGCGCTGGAATTGACCCGAGCCTGGTGGACGAAGCCATCATGGGGAACGTGGTGCAGGCCGGGCTCGGACAGAATCCCGCGCGCCAGGCGGCTTTGCGCGGTGGACTCGATCCGCGCGTCGCGGCGATGACGATCAATAAAGTTTGCGGCTCGGGGCTGAAAGCTGTGGCGCTGGCGGCGCAGGCGGTGCAACTCGGCGAATCCGAAATCGTCGCGGCGGGTGGCATGGAGTCCATGTCCAATTGCCCGTATCTGCTGAAGGGCGCGCGCAGCGGCTACCGCCTCGGCAATCAAGAAATAATCGATTCGATGATCAACGACGGCTTGTGGGACGTGTACGAGAACTATCACATGGGCGTCACCGGCGAGTTGGTCGCTGAAAAATATGGAATCTCGCGCCAGGAGCAGGATCAATTCGCGTTCGAAAGCCATCAGAAGGCCATTCGCGCGATAAAATCCTGTTTCTTCAGCGCGCAAGTCGTCCCGGTGGAGATTCCGCAGAAGAAGGGCGACCCCGTCATCATCAAGACCGACGAATCGCCGCGCGAAGATACTTCGCTCGAAGCGCTGGCGAAGCTGAAGCCGGCATTCAAAAAAGATGGCACGGTGACGGCAGGGAACGCGCCGGGAACGAACGACGGCGCCGCCGCATTAATTATCACCGGCGAAAAAAATGCCGCGCGCCTGGGCAGGCAGCCGATGGCGAGGATCGTTGCGCAAGCCGTAAGCGGCGTCGAGCCGAAATGGGTAATGATGGCGCCGGTCGACGCGGTGGAAAAGCTGCTGAAGAAGACCGGCTGGGACCGCGACAAGGATGTGGACCTCTACGAACTCAACGAAGCATTCGCGGTCGCGGCCATCGCCGTCACGCGCGTGCTGAAACTTAACCCCGAAAAAGTAAACGTGAATGGCGGCGCGGTCGCGTTAGGCCATCCGATTGGCGCCTCCGGCGCGCGCGTCCTGATAACGCTGCTCTTCGAAATGCAGCGCCGCAATCTGAAGCGCGGAATCGCGGCATTGTGCCTCGGCGGCGGCAACGCAGTGGCCGTAGCCATCGAACGACAGTAGCGCAGGCGCTTCGCGGAGCGCTTGACGTTTCTCCGTCCGGTATGTTTCCTTTTCCTCCTCTATTTCTTCATTCGCGGAGAGTCGATGAAATCCGCTGCACTCGGTTTTCGTGCCCATTCCGGATGGACGGCGGTCGTCGCGCTCTGCGTGACGAAGGGTGTTCCGTCTGTGTTGGTGCGCCAGCGGCTTCATCTGGTCGAAACCTTCACATACCGATTCCGGCAGCCGTATCACACTGCGGAGAGAATGCCGGCCGACGAGGCGCAGGCCTTTATCGCCCGCGCCGAGACTGAAGCACAGCTTCTTTCTAGTCGCGCGATTCACGAACTCAAGGGAAGTCTTCTAGCGCAGGGCTACGAACTAAAGCGCTGCGGTCTGCTTCTCGCTTCAGGAAGAACGCTACCCCCGCTTCCGCAGATTTTGGCGTCGCACGCGCTGATTCACACCGCTGACGGCGAACTTTTTCGGCGAGCGATCCTCGATGCGAGCGCCCACAACGGTCTTGCGAGCTCGACCATAAAGGAACGCGAAATCTTGAGTGAAGCGTCGCGCGTTCTGCGTATCAAGCCCAGCGATATTACGCGCCGCATCGCCGAACTCGGCAAGCCGCTGGGCCCGCCGTGGTCGCAAGACGAGAAGCTCGCATCGCTTGTGGCGTGGTTGGCTCTTGCTTCCCGATCTTCCGGCCGCATCCCTGCTTCGAAGCGCGTCGCGTGACTCTATTCCTTGCATCCTTCGATTTCGATATCATCGACGCTGCCGTAAAGAATCAGTAACGCGGGTGCTTACGAATGTTCTGCCCAAAATGCAAGGCGGAGTATCGGGATGGCTTCACGCAGTGCGCGGACTGCGATGTTGAACTTGTCCGCCGCCTCAATGATGCGGCCGTTCCTTCCAACAGCCCCAAGCTCCCGGACGGGCCAGAACTCTTGTGGACTGGAACCGATGCGGGGCTAGCAGCCCACGTGGAAAGCGCGCTGGATTCCGCGAAAATTTCGCATCACCAGCGGACCAGAGATAGCGATTTGCCTGGATTGTCGGCGCCGGTCTACGCGATTTTTGTACACGCCCGTGATCACCAAGCTGCGCACGCGGCTCTCGAAAACGTGATCCACCGCTTTGAAATTAACCCGGACGAAGGGGACGCGGATCCGGACGATTCCGATGCGTCCGCGGCAATACCGTCAGGCGCTGACGATGAGGACGACGCGTCGGACGTTCCGCAGGATTACGTTCCCGATGATTTCGATCCGGCCGAAGCGACTGTCGAAGTTTGGTCCGGAGCGGATGCCGCGATGCAAGACAATCTGGTCACTTTCCTCGGTGGGATCGGCATTGGCTCGGCGGCAGATGATTCCGGGGGAAAGCTGCGAATTCGCGTGACGCCGTCGTCGCAAAAGCGAGCATCGGAAATGATCTGCCAGGTTATGGACGCGTCCTAGCGGACACTACTGCTTCGCTACGCAACGTTCCGGGCGCGTTCTCTTGAGCGTCTTTTTCATCGAGCAAATTTCATGCCGGGTCGCCACATCCAAGCCAAGCCGCCAACAAAGAAGAAGACCGCTAAAGCAAACAACTCGGCGGATGCGCAGGTGACGTTTGACACTGTGCGCCAGATTTCCTTGTCGCTCGAGCACGTCGAAGAGGGCACGTCTTACGGCACGGCGGCGTTCAAGGTGCGCGGCGAGTTGTTCGTCCGTCTGCATCAAGACCTCGAATCGACCATCGTGGTGCGGACGGATTTCGAGCAGCGCGAAGAATTACTGGCCGCCGATCCCGAGACCTACTACATCACCGATCATTATCGCAATTACGAGTGGGTGCTCGTGCGGCTGACACGGGTGCAACCGGAAGCTTTGCGCGATCTGCTGCGCATGGCGCACCGCCTCGCAGCAGCAAGTAAGCGCGGGTCCTCCCGCCGCCAGTAACAGGCTGCGCGCCACTGCACTTTTCAGCAGCGCTTGACGTTCCTCTCTCTCCTATGTTTCCTTTACTTCCTCTACTTCATTTTCATTTGCGGAGGCTTCATGCCGGTGGATGCAATCAAAACGGTCGCGGTGCTTGGCGCGGGGACGATGGGCAATGGCATCGCGCACGTTTTTGCGCGTTCGGGCTACAAAGTGATTTTGCGCGACGTCGAAAAGCGCTTCCTCGATCGAGGTCTCGAGACCATTACCAAGAATCTCGATCGCGAAGTGAAGAAGGGCAAAATCAGCGAGGCGGATAAACCTGCGGTCCTCGCGCGCATCGAGACGACCACCGAAACTTCCGCGCTTGCCGCCGCGGATTTTGCCGTCGAAGCGGTGCCTGAGCAGCTCGACCTGAAAGTCCGCCTGTTGAAAGATGTGGACGCGGTGCTCAAGCCCGGCGTGATCCTGGCGAGCAACACGTCCTCGATTTCCATCACGCAACTAGCAGCGCAGACCAGCCGCCCCGAACATTTCATCGGCATGCACTTCATGAATCCGGTTCCGGTGATGGCGCTAGTGGAGGTAATTCGTGGCCTCGCGACCAGCGACGAGACTTTTCAGATCACGATGTCGTTGTGCGAAAAGCTGGAAAAGAAGCCGGTGGCAGTAAATGACGCCCCGGGCTTCGTCTCGAATCGTGTGTTAATGCCGCTCATCAATGAAGCCGCCTTCGCGGTGATGGAAGGCGTGGCCACGCCCGAGGCCGTGGACGCCGTGATGAAAATGGGCATGAACCATCCGATGGGTCCGCTGGAGCTGGCAGACTTCATCGGCCTGGATGTTTGCGTGAATATTCTCGAAGTGTTGCAAGCAGGCTTCGGCGATCCCAAATATCGCGCCTGCCCGCTGCTCCGCAAATACGTAGCCGCCGGATGGCTAGGCCGCAAGACGGGCCGCGGCTTCTACAAATATTGAAGGCCCCTCGCGCGAGCCAATGGCGCGTCCAGCCCACCGGTCCGCAAGCACTAGGTCTTCGTCCGCAGGTACTCGCCCGGTAGCAAAATCAAAATGCCCGCGATTTTCGTTCCGAAGTGGATGCCGAAGTGCCGCACATCGCCCGTCAAGAGATGACTAGCCCGCGCTTCGATGGCTGCTAGAAGAATGGGGACGTCCTTCTCGGGAAGGGAAACCCCGAAGGGTAACTCCTGAATCGCAGGATCGAAGAGATGTATATGCCGCGCCAGAGTCACGAGTCGTTCGCGTTGCTCTGCGTCGTCGAGGTTGAACCGCGCCTCCTCGAACGCGTAGCGCGAAGAGCATAACGTGGCGTTTTTGAGTTTCCCGAGGTTGAGTAGTCCTGCATCGGCACGATACGCGGCGGAGAACAGCACATTCGCGTCCAGGAAAAGCCGGTCCATTTGTTACGGACGCCGGTGCTGGATTGAGTCGGGGTCAATCCCGAGTTTTTTTACTTCCTTGCGCGCTCGCTCGTAATCTTGCGCCGTGGTGGCTGTGGCTAACAGAAACTCAGCTCTCCGCGCGGCGCTATATCTTTCGACCGGCAAGACGACTGCGGGACGAATCAGGATGCCGTCCTCGCGTTCTTCAGCGGTTACGATGGTGCCTTCCTCGATACCGAATCGCTTGCGCAGCTTGGCGGGCACGATGATCGCGCCGCGCTTTCCCACTTTGGCGGAATCCATATTTCCTCCTGTGCCTGTAATGCAGTTTGCCTGAAATTCAGGCGCAAGTCACGGCTTCCCAGCGGGCTGCAATTATCTTTGCTTTTTGTTCGCCTTATGCTAATCTGCCTTCCAGAAAGGCTAGGTCGGGACCTCGGCACTCTGGTACACTGCTCCCGCCTCGGTCTCCAGCTAAGACCAAAATGAAAGCCCTCTAGAGGTGGAACTGTGAACGACGAAAAGACAAAAAACCTGGATTTAGCTATATCCCAGATTGAAAAGCAGTACGGCAAGGGCTCCATCATGCGCCTGGGGAACAAGGACGTGCTCGTGCCGGTGAACGTAATCCCCACCGGCTCGATCTCGATTGACGCAGCACTTGGCGTGGGCGGCTTCCCGCGCGGCCGCGTCATCGAAGTGTACGGCCCGGAATCCGGTGGCAAGACGACCCTCACTCTGCACGTGATTGCCGAGGCGCAAAAGCTGGGCGGCCAGGCCGCCTTCATTGACGCCGAACACGCGCTGGACCCTTCCTATGCGCGCAAGCTGGGCGTGGATGTGGATAACCTGCTGGTATCTCAGCCCGATAACGGTGAACAGGCGCTGGAAATCGCGGAAGCGCTGATCCGTTCGAACGCCGTGGACATCATCGTGGTGGACTCGGTCGCCGCGCTGGTGCCGCGCGCGGAGCTCGAAGGCGATATGGGCGACGCGCAAATGGGCCTGCAGGCGCGGCTGATGTCCCAGGCGCTGCGCAAACTCACCGCCATCGTCTCCAAATCGAAAACCTGCCTGATCTTCATCAACCAGATCCGCGAGAAAATCGGCGTCATGTTCGGCAACCCGGAAACCACCACCGGCGGCCGCGCGCTGAAATTTTACTCTTCCATCCGCGTGGATATCCGCCGCATTCAGGCCATCAAGGAAGGCGACCGCGTGGTCGGTTCGCGCACCCGCGCCAAAATCGTGAAGAACAAAGTGGCCGCGCCGTTCCGCGAAGCTGAGTTCGACATAATTTACGGCGAAGGCGTTTCCCGCGAAGGCGATTTGATTGACCTCGGCGTCACCAGGGGCTTGCTCGAGAAGTCCGGCACCTGGATTTCATACAAGAACGAACGCCTCGGCCAAGGCCGCGAGAATGCGCGTGTGTTCCTGAAGGAAAACGCCGACATTCGCGGCAAAATCGAGCACGAATTGCGCAAGCAACTCGGTTTGCTCAGTGTTGCGGCCGCTGCGGCGGAAGGGAACGGCAAGCCGTCACCTGAAGCGCAAAAGCTGGCTGCGGAAGCTGCGAAGCAACCGCCGAAGGCTGCAGCTGCAGCGCAAGGCCGCGCCACGCGGTAACGTTCTGCGAGTGTCGTCAGCTTAGAAAAGCGTGCTACAGGCAGCGGGGCGTGTCTCGAGCGCCCCGCAGCCTGTGGCTGATTTCACTCCAAATTCCGCATCCCGCACATCTGTACCTTGGGCCAGCCGTGACGAACAGGAAAGCTGTTCGCGTTTCCAGTTGCGCCCACCTGTAATGTTTCCGTAAACTGAGAGTTCTTCGGCTGAAGTGCGCAGTTTTCGGGCCGATAAAGAACTCAATGCGACCCCAGCCAGCCATCAAACAATTTGTTCCGGTATTTTGCCTGCTGCTCGCGGGCGCGTTCGCGGCCGCTTCCGGCGCAACGCCCACGACTACCAAGTCCAGCCCAACCACTCGAACGCATCATCGCAGCCGTGGCGTTTCCGCGTGGGGCGATCCGACAAAAGACGACAACGCGGAGTATGACGATCCAGTCATCCGGCAGGTTGCCGTGGATGCGCTGGGGCACGCCAATGGCTCTGTGCTCGCCATGGACCCGTCCACCGGCCGCATTCTCACCATCGTCAATCAGAAGATGGCATTTTCTTCCGGGTTCGAACCTTGCTCGACGATTAAGCCCGTCATCGCGCTCGCCGGATTGCAGGAAGGCGTGATCACGCGCGACACCATGATCAAGATCGGCCATCGCCGCTACATGGACCTCACCGAAGCGATGGCGCACTCGAATAACGTGTACTTCCAGGAAGTGGGCACGCGGCTCGGATTCGCGCGCGTGCATCAGTACGCGCACTTGCTCGGTTTGGGTGAACGAGCCGGGTACGCCATTCCGGAAGAGCAGCCGGGTTTTCTGCCGGGATCTCCTCCTGCGTATGGCGGCGTCGCGCGCATGTCCAGCTTTGGCGAAGGCATTCGGCTCACGCCGTTGCAGCTCGCTTCGCTGGTTTCCACTCTGGCGAACGGCGGCACGCAGTATTTCCTGCAGTATCCGCGCACCGAAGCGGCTCGCGCGAATTTTCAACCGCGCGTGCGCCAACAATTGGACATCGCGCCACTCTTGCCAGACATCCGCGAAGGGATGCTTGCGGCCGTGATGTACGGCACCGCGAAGCAAAGCTACGATCCGGATGGCGAGCAGGCCTTGGGCAAGACTGGAACGTGCAACGATGAAGCTCTCGGCGGGCGCCTCGGCTGGTTTGTTTCTTACGCCGATCAGGCGCACCCGAAAATCGTGCTGGTCGTTTTGATTCGCGGCGGCAGCCGCGCGGTAAGCGGCCCGCATGCGTCGGAAATTGCCGGCCGCATCTACCGCGGATTGCACGAACGAAATTATTTCGCTGACATGGATCGCCGAGCGCGATACGTGACCGCCGCCGGCGCCTCTCATTAAGCTTTTCTCTGCGGCCTCTGCGGTTCGTCAGTGCCGTTACTTCAAAGAAAAATAACGCCCATTTTTCATTTCGCGCATACGCGAGCTGCGTTATGCTCGTTTTTTCCTGATCTGAATTGTGGTGCAGGGGTATGACGAAAATGTGGAAGGCTATTCTAGGTATTGCGCTGCTCGCGGCGGGGGCTGCGTGTGCGGCCATCGTGTATAACGGGCGTGTTTCCGCCGAAAACGACGTTGCAATGCAAGCATCGTTTGCGCGCGAAGAAGCTCGGCACGTCCAGCAACAGATAGTCCTCTTCACCGAAGGCGTCGTCCCGGCGCGCTTGCCGTTTCATCTGTTCCTGCAGGGACTGGGCGTCGCTCCGGCGGACGCCGCGCGCTTGATCGCTTCGGCGCAGTCGGTTTTCGATTTTCGCCAAGTGCGCGCGGGCAATCACATTTCGGTGGGACGCTCGATGCTGGGTGACCTCGAGGAAATCCGCTATCGCATTGACGCCGACCGCGTACTGAACATCGCGCCGCAGGGCAACGACTTTCATTCCGAAATTGAGACGATTCCGTCGCAGACCAAAACCGTCGGCGTGACCGGCGAAATCCGCGGCTCGCTTTTCAATGCCGTCACGGACGCGGGAGAAAAGCCCGAGTTGGCGATGCGCCTGGCGGTTATCTTCGGCTGGGATCTCGATTTTTACACTGACCCGCGCCCCGGTGACACCTTCCGCGTGGTGGTCGAAAAGAAAATGCTCGCGAACGGCGAGGTTGCTTCTTACGGACGGATTCTGGCGGCGGAATACGTCAACGGCAATCATCCTTATCGCGCCGTGCTGTTTCGCGGTCCCGGCGGCGTGCCGGCCTATTACACTCCCGACGGCAAATCCATGAAGAAGGCGTTTCTGCATTCGCCGCTGAAATTCGCCGCGGTGATCACGTCGCATTTCAGCGAGCATCGCTTTCATCCCATCCTGAAGGAATACCGCCCGCACCTGGGGATTGATTACGCCGCGCCCACCGGCACTCCGGTGCAGACGATAGGCGATGGACGCGTGATTTTCGCGGGGATGAAAGGCGGCGCGGGGAATCTGATCGAAGTGCAGCACTCGAACGGCTACACCACGTATTACATGCATCTCTCGCGCGTACTGGTGCGTCAGGGCCAGCGCGTCGAACAAGGGCAGCGCATCGGCCTGGTAGGCATGACGGGCCTCGCCACCGGCCCGCACCTCGATTTCCGCATCCAGCGCGGCAAAGAGTTCCTGAATTTCGAGCGCCTCCCGTTGCCCCCCTCCGATCCGGTCTCGAAGCGCGACTGGAGCCAATTCGCCGCAGCCCGCGAACAAGCCATGGCGCTCATGCCGCCGCTACCAGCACAGCAGGGAACAGCGCTAGCCAAGAATGCAGCGCCCGCCTCTTTGTCTCCCGCGTCCGCGGGCTCAGTTCGGGCCAACCGGTAAGTGCGTTTGATCTCCGCGAGCGCTGACGCGCGCGCCGAATATCCAAAAATCCTTTTCTGCGAAGTCGTGTGAGGCGTGACATCAGCGATCACGGCTTTTATGAAACTTAGCACCATGCTGTCTTGCTAAGCTTTTCGCTTGTTGCTATTCTGTGATCTCGATGACGAAGAAGAAAGCAGAAGTCGGTGCTAGTTTGCGGTGCGCTGCGGATATAATCCAGGCTCATCTTGCGTCGTTGTCCCCCGCGCAGGCTGCGGCTATGAGGAAAGACCTTCACGCCCTCGCCGTCAAGTCTTCCCGCTCCGCAACGCGCGGAAAAGCTTCAAGATCTCGGCAAAACGAGGGTCCTCGTCCATCAACCCGTGCTTCCGTAAAATCTGCATAAACTCCCGCTCGTCGCCGGTTTTGAAAATCAGCTCAATGTCGCGCAATAGAGCGTTAGCTTCGGCCCGTGTGTGTTTGAATTTGTCGGGCATTTGTTGTGGTGGTACCTTTCCTAGGACGAGGGTTTACTGATGCAATATTTAAACATACCCGCACTTTAAGTGTCGCCGGCTCGGCAAATATCTCGGTGGGCTAGGGTTCATACGATACACGCCAGATAAGTTTTTGGCCGTCGTCGGAGACGAGGAGGGAGCCGTCGGCGGCCACGGCTACGCCAACCATGCGGCCGTAGACCGGTTTGCCGCTGGGATCGGGCACGAAGCCGGAGAAGAACGGAGTCGGTGGTCCGCTGGGGACGCCATTGCGGAAGGGAACGAAGACGACTTGGTATCCGCTGCGGATGCGGCGATTCCAGGAGCCGTGCTCGGCGATGAAGGCGCCGTCGCGATAGACGGGAGGAAATTGCTGCTTGTCGTAAAACGCGAATTGCAGTGGCGCAACGTGAGCGCCCAGGAGCAGATCGGGTACGATGGATTTTGCGACCATGTCCGGCCGCGACGAAACGCGATTATCCACGTGCTGGCCGAGGTAGGCGTACGGCCAACCGTAGAAGCCGCCAGGAACGACGTGCGTAAAGTAGTCGGAGGGAACATCGTCGCCGAGGTCGTCGCGCTCGTTGACGGCAGTCCACAGTTCGCTGGAAAACGGATTGAACGCGATGCCCACCGCGTTGCGCAATCCGTTGGCGTAGACACGCATGTTGCTCCCATCGGGATCCATCACGAGAATCGCCGCGCGACGCGGGTCCGCTTCGATCCCGACGTTGCTGCGCGAGCCCACCGAGACGAAAAGCTTGGTGCCATCCGGACTGAACGCGAGCGAACGAGTCCAGTGCTGGTGGTAGCCGCCGCCCGGCAAAGCGAGGATGGGTTCGGCGTCCGAAGACCTGCGCGAAGTTTTCGGATCAAAGCGAAAGCGGACGACTTGGTCGGTGTTCGCCACGTAAACGTACTCAGCGTGGAAGGCGATGCCGAAAGGCAGACTCAAATGATCTGCAAAAACTTCGCGGCTCGCGAGCCCCGGCGAAGGCGAAGAGCGCAACACGATTATTTCTCCAGCGCCGGAATCGGCGACGAACACATCGCCGTTGGGGGCGATCGCGAGCCAACGAGGCTGTTCGAAACCGCTCGCAAAAACTGACGCTTTGAACCCGGCCGGCACCTGCGGCTGGAAATTCGCGGGCGGCGGGACGACGACCGGCCAGTTGTAGACGCTCCCAATCACCGCAGCGACGCGTGCGCGCCAGCCTCCCACATTCAGCAGGAGGAACAGCGCTGGGCCCGCAGCCAAAATGGCGAGCAACGCGATAATCCGTTTCCAGTAGGTCTTCCAAAAACGCCCCAAGCGCCCTCCTACTTCATTCGCGTCCATTTATATTGCAAACGCGCGCGACCGGCCAGTCTTAATCGCCGCAAAGCAACACGCGGCGGCGCAGTCGTTGACTTGGCTTTCCGGCGCATCCTAAGATGCTCGTTCTGGTGGATTTCTACTTGTGAGCGAGCAGACCGTCTCCCATTACCGAATTGTCGAGAAGGTCGGTGAAGGCGGGATGGGCGTGGTTTATCGCGCGCATGACGACCGCTTGAACCGCGATGTGGCCCTGAAGTTCCTTCCCGCAGAGCTGGATAAGGACGAGAACGCGCGTTTGCTGCTGATTCGCGAGGCGCGCACCGCATCCGCGTTGAATCATCCCAATATTTGCACGATATACGACGTGGGCGAGGCTGACGGCAAGAGCTACATCGTCATGGAATTCGTCCACGGCCGGTCTCTCGCCGAGCAGATTCCCGAAGGCGGGCTGCCGACGGAGACAGTGATTCGTTACGGCGAGCAAATCGCGGACGCCATGGCGCATGCGCACGAACACGGCGTCATTCACCGCGATCTGAAGTCTCCGAATGTGATCATCATGCCGGGAGGGCGCGTCAAAGTGCTCGATTTCGGCCTGGCGAAGCACATGACGCCTGGGGAAATCACGCTGAAGACGCAGTCCATCAGCACGCTGACCTCGGAAGGCGCGATCGTGGGCACTATGCACTACATGGCGCCGGAATTGTTTCGCGGTGAACCCGCGGACGCGCGCAGCGACATATGGGCGCTGGGCGTGGTGCTTTACGAAATGGCCAACGGCAAGCGGCCGTTTCGCGGGAGGACTTCGTACGAGTTGAGTTCGATGATTCTGCACGATAGCGCGCCGGCGCTGCGGGAAAATGTACCGGCCGGATTGCGGGCGGTGATCGAGCATTGCCTGGCAAAAGAACCGGCGCAGCGTTATCAGCATGCGAGCGAAGTGCGCGCGGCGCTGGAAGCGTTGCGCACGAACTCGGCGGTGATTCCGGCGAGCGCGCTGCAGGTTTCCGCGATTCTGCCTGGCGCTGAGGCTCCTCGCCCACGGCTTCGTAACGCGATTTTCGTTTCGTTGGCAGCAGTAGCGTTGCTGGTGATTGCGGCGCTGGTATGGAAACTGGTGGAGGTGAAGTGGCGCGGGCCGCGTGCCGTCGGAGCGGCGTCGATTCAATCGCTGGCGGTGCTGCCGCTCGAAAATCTCACTGGCGACCCCAAGCAGGATTATTTTGCGGACGGAATGTGCGACGCGCTGATCACGGAACTTTCGCAGATCAAGAAATTGCGGGTGATCTCGCGCACGTCGGTGATGCAGTACAAGGACAAGCACGAAAGCCCGGCGCAGATCGCCGAGGAACTCGGCGTGGACGCGCTGGTCGAGGGTTCGGTGCTGCGGTCCAATGACCACGTGCGAATTTCCGCGGAGCTGGTGCAGCCGCAAACGGGCCAGAATCTTTGGGCACACAGCTACGAGCGCACGGTGACGGATATTCTGGCGCTACAGAGCGACGTAGCGCGCGACATCGTCACGCAAATTCAGATTCAATTGACGCAGCCGGAGCAGCAGCGCTTGGCAAAGACGCGGACAGTGGTGCCGGCGGCGTACGATGCCTATCTGCAAGGGAATTTCTACGCGAACAAGCGAACGGGCGAGGCCATGACGCAGGCCGTTGCAGATTACCGGCAGGCAATCCAGCTGGATCCCACGTACGCGCCCTCGTACGCGGGACTCGCGGGAGCGTTAACGCTCGCGGCGGATTACAAGGATGTGCCGTCGTCGCAAGTGCTTCCCGAAGCGGAAGCGGCGGCAGTGAAAGCGCTGCAATTGGACGATACGCTCGCGTCCGCACATACGGTGCTGGGACAAATTCGCGCCTACAATCTGCGTTTCCCCGGTGTTCTGGACGAATTTCAGCGCGCGATTCAATTGAATCCTGGCGATGCAACTGCGCACCACTGGTACGCGCTGGCGCTTGCGGAGGCTGGGAAAAGCGACGAAGCGATCGCAGAAATGAAACTCGCCCAGGAACTCGATCCACGTTCGCTGATTATCAATGCGAATTTATCGTGGGTGATGTATCTGGCCGGCAAAGACGATGAGGCGATCGCCCAAGCGCAGAAAACCGTAGCGATGGACCCGAGCTTCCCGGTGGCGCACGGATACCTGGGTCAGGCGTATCTGGCGAAAGGGAACGACGACAAGGCGTTGGCGGAATTGCAGCAGGCCCTGGCGTTGTCGGGGAACGAAACTTCTTTCAAAGCGGAGCTGGGGAACGCTTATGCAGTGGCAGGGAAGAGGTCGGACGCGCGCGCGATTCTGCAAGAGTTATCGCAGCTGGCTGCGCGGCAGTACGTGGCGCCTTATAACATTGCGCTGGTATACGTAGGCCTGGGCGAAACGGACGAAGCGTTTCAGTGGCTGGGTAAAGCGTACGACGAGCGCTCCGTACGCCTGATCAATATCGCCGTGCATCCGCGATGGGCGGTTTTGCGAAGCGATCCTAGATTTGCGGCGCTGGTGCAAAAGATCGGGCTGCCAATGCCGGCCGTGAACGGAAAGGCCCGCTGAGCACGCGATACCCGAGGCCTGCAAAGACGACGGGGAGCAAACTTTCTTGACGCTGTGTTTAGCGTCAACTACACTCACGCCGGTCTAGCGCGCACGGCACTGAGAAAGCCGCTCATTCCCAGAAAACCAAATTGCGGTGCGCCGGATGGGGAGGAAAAACGGAATGGCGAAAATCAGCTTCACCCTTAAAGGTGTCGCAAAAGAAATAGCCAAGGCTGAGAAGAAACTGCGCTCGGTGCGCTCGAAAGTCACGAAGGAAGATCAGAAGAAGATCGCTCTGAATTTGCGGGGACTGGAAAAATGCCACGGCGTGATCAAGCATTTCTGCAGGCCGCCGACGCTATTCGGGCAAACGTTCACGACCAAGCCGAAATCTAGATAACGGCAGCCGCCGTGCCGAAATGCCGCAAGAGGAATGCGTTCTTCTCGGCGGCGCGAAGTGAAGTGCGCGGAGGGAGAATTCCATGGCCAAGATCGGTTTTTCGTTGCATCCCGTGGCGGTAGCGATTCGCAGCGCGGAAAAGAAGCTCCGGTCGTTGCGGCCGAAAGTCAGCAAGGCCGATCAGAAGAAGATCGAGCTGAACTTGCGCATGCTGGAAAAATCCTACCAGCTGATACAAAGGCCTTGCCCGCGCAAGATCGTGCACGCGGGAGTGCCGTTCGGGCAGTGGTTCACACCAAAAGCGAAGTGATGCGGGCCTGCGCGCGGCCGTGCCCGCGTCGCGACGCCTGAATCCGATCCATCCCCTTCATGCCTGTGGCGAAACATGAAATGTTCCGGCGGTCTCCCTACTTAGTTTGTTACTGGGAAGCCGGGAAGTTGGTGTTTGAAAATTATGCGCTTGGTAAGCGATCGGCAGCTGCGCCGGTTGCGACGGAACTGCTAGGTTTCCTGAGCCGTTGGCGATCCTTCGCCGCGATTTGTGCGCACTTCCCGCAGTATTCGCCGTCCTCCTTGCGTGCTGCGATCCGGGGCTTGGTGCGCCATTCGCTGTTGCAGCGCTCCGGCCGCGAAGAACAGCCTGCGGAACGCGCTATGGCTGCGTGGTCGCATTGGAATCCTGCTGCGGGCTTCTTTCATTTCACGGGACGCGATTTGCCCTTCGAAGCAGACTTGCTGCGCATCGGTCGCTATATGGAAGGGTTGACGCACGAGAAGTCCATGCCCGTGCCGGTGAAACGGTATCCGCGAGCGGCGCAAACTCCGCTGTTGCCGGCGCGCGAGAGTGGTGAATTTCCACGCGTGCTTACGGCGCGGAGAACGTGGCGGAGATTTGCGCCGGGGCGACTTTCCTTCGCCGACCTGAGCACCTTGCTGGGGTTGACGTTTGGCGTGCGTGAATGGGTCAACGTTCCGCCACTGGGGAAATTTGCGGTCAAGACATCTCCTTCGGGCGGGGCGTTGCATCCGATCGAGGCTTACGTGGTTGCGCGGGATGTGGAAGGAGTTTCTCCCGGGATTTATCACTATGACGCGAGCGGGCACCGGCTGGAATTGCTGCGGCGCGGCATCACGCGCGACGGAATGTCGGATTATCTGATGGGCCAGAGATGGTTTTCGGACGCTTGCGCGTTTGTGGTGATGACCGCGGTGTTCACTCGGACGCAATGGAAATACCGGTTTCCCCGCGCTTATCGAGTGGTGCTGGCGGAGTGCGGGCATTTGTGCCAGACGTTTTGCTTAACTGCGACATGGTTGGGACTTGCGCCGTTCTGCACGATGGCGCTCGCGGATTCGAAGATTGATCGCGACCTGGGAATTGATGGAGTGACGGAGGGAGCGTTGTACGTCGCTGGCGTGGGGCAAGTCCCCAAGGGCGTGGATTGGAAGACGGCTTCGCTGCCTGAAGATCCTACCGGGAAGAAACGCGCGCGAAAATAAGCTAGAACTACGGACGCGGTGCTCAGGACGGGCTGCAAAAAGCAAAGAGCCGGCGCTACGCCGCCGCGCAATTCACTCGGAAAAGCCAAGAGCACAGTCGAGAGTGGGTGTGCGACCTATGCTTTTAGTTCCCAGGTGTCGCCGGCGCGCAGGAGCTTGGCCAGATCGCCTTTGCCTTTTTTAGCTTGGACATCGCGGATTTGCTGCGTGATCAAATCCTCATAACGCGGCACGTGGTTCCAGGCGCGCAGGACGCCGATGGGCGTCGGGAATCCTTCGCGATGTTCCATGTGCGCGAGGAGGAAGGCGTAGGCGGCACGAGGATGCTGTTCGTCATGCACGAGCAGATCTTTTTCGGTGATGCCGTTGCCGAGTTCGACGACTTCCAGGTCGATTCCGTTCATGCGAATGCCCTTGTCGCGCTTCTTGCCGAAGATTAGCGGCTTGCCGTGTTCGAGCTGCACGACGTGTTCGCTGCGCGCGTCTTTTTCGGTGAGGTTCTCCCACGCGAGATCGTTGAAGATGTTGCAATTCTGCAAAATTTCGACGTAAGCCGCGCCTTTGTGGGCCGCGGCTTTGCGCAGAGTTTCCTTTAGATGTTGCTGGAAGACGTCCACGGAACGCGCGACGAAAGTGGCTTCGGAGCCGATCGCGAGCGAGATCGGATTGAACGGGCGGTCGGTGGTGCCGTAGGGCGTGGACTTGGTTTTCTTTCCGATTTCGGAGGTCGGGGAGTATTGGCCTTTGGTGAGGCCGTAAATTTTGTTGTTGAACATCAGGACTTTCAGGCCAACGTTGCGGCGTAGCATGTGGATGGTGTGATTGCCGCCGATGGAAAGAGAATCACCGTCGCCGGTGGCGACCCAGACGTCGAGATCAGGGCGGACGAGCTTGATGCCGGTGGCCACCGCGGGAGCGCGTCCATGGATTGTGTGGAAGCCGAACGTATTCATGTAGTACGGGAAGCGGCTGGAGCAGCCGATACCGGAGATGAAGACGAATTTTTCGCGCGGGATGCCCAGTTCGGCGAAGACCATCTGCACGGCGGAGAGGATGGCGTAGTCTCCGCAGCCGGGGCACCAGCGGATTTCCTGGTCGGTTTGGAAGTCTTTCTTGGTGTAGACGGGCGGTGCGGCCGTGGTCATTTTCAATCACCTCAAAGAATTCAAAGGCTGGCGGTCTGAAGACCGCCGCTACAAATTCAACTGCCAAGAGACGGCGCTAATCGAGCAATTCTTCGATCTTCGCTTCGATTTCGGATTGCTTGAACGGCTTGCCCTGGATTTTGCCGTAGCTTTGCGCGTCCACGAGGAATTTTGCGCGCAACAGCATGACTAGCTGGCCCATGTTCATTTCGGGGACCAGGACCTTTTTGTAACGTTTGAGCAAATCGCCCAGATTCTTCGGCAGCGGATTCAGGTAACGCAGATGGACGTGGCCAATGCGATGACCTTTGGCGCGCATTGTTTTCATGGCGGCGGTGATGGGGCCGTGAGTTGAGCCCCAGGCGACAATCAAGACATCGCCGGAAGGATCGCCTTCGGCGACGGCGTCCGGAATATCCTGCGCGATGCCTTCGACTTTTTCCGCGCGGGTGCGAACCATGTGCTCATGATTCAGCGGTTCGTAGTTCACGTTGCCGGTGACGTCCTGCTTTTCGATGCCACCGACGCGGTGTTCAAGACCCGGCGTTCCGGGTATGGCCCACGGGCGAGCGAGAGTTTCGGGATCGCGTTTGTAAGGCTGAAAGCCTTCCGGGTTGGTTTCAAAGTGCACGGGAATCGCAGGGAGATCCTCCACGGTGGGAACTTTCCATGGCTCAGAACCGTTCGCGAGGTAGCCGTCGGAGAGGATGATCACTGGCACCATATATTTGATCGCGATGCGGCTAGCTTCGAGAGCGATCCAGAAGCAGTCGCCGGGGGTTGAGGGCGCGAGAACGGGTACGGGAGCTTCAGAGTTGCGTCCGAAGAGAGCCTGCAAAAGATCGGCTTGTTCGGTCTTCGTGGGAAGGCCGGTGGATGGGCCGCCGCGCTGAATATCGCAGATGACCAGCGGCAATTCGACCATCACGGCGAGGCCGAGCGCTTCGGTTTTCAGCGCCATGCCTGGGCCGGAAGTGGAGGTGATGGCCAGAGCTCCGGCGTAGGAGGCGCCGATTGCGGAGGTGATGGCGGCGATTTCGTCTTCGGCTTGAAAGGTGGTGACGCCGAAATCCTTGTACATGGAAAGCTCGTGCAGGATGTCCGAAGCAGGAGTGATGGGATAAGAGCCGAGAAAAAGCGTCAGGCCTGACTGCTGGGAAGCAGCCACAAATCCCAGAGCTAGCGCGGCGTTGCCGCTGATGTTGCGATAGACACCCGGCTGCAGTTTCGCAGGCGGAATTTCGTAGCTGATCTGAAAGGCTTCGGTGGCTTCGCAGTAGCTGTAGCCGGCTTGCATGGCGAGCTTGTTAGCTTGCACCAGCTGCGGCTTGCTCTTGAATTTGTCTTCGAGCCAGCGCAGCGTGGGCTGCATGGAGCGGTTGTAGAGCCAGTAGCACATGCCCAGAGCGAAGAAATTCTTGCAGCGGTCCATGCTCTTGGCGTCGAGCCCCAATTCTTTCAGCGCCGCGCGGGTCAGCTTCGTAAGCTCGACTGAAAAAAGCCGGTAACCGTCGAGCGAATGATCTTCGAGCGGGTTCTGCGCGAGTTGCGCCTTGCGCAGATCGTTTTCCTTGAAGCTATCGAGATTGACGATCAGGATGCCGTTAGTTTTCAGGTCCGGCAGGTTCATTTTCAGCGCGGCGGGATTCATGGCGATGAGCGCATCCACCGAATCTCCGGGGGTGTAAACGTCGCTGGACGAAAAGTGGACCTGGAACCCGCTGACGCCCGGGAGTGTGCCGGCAGGGGCGCGAATCTCGGCGGGGAAGTCGGGCAGAGTCGCCAGGTCATTGCCGTACAGTGCCACGGTGTTCGTGAACTGGCTTCCAGTGATCTGCATGCCGTCGCCAGAGTCACCGCAGAAGCGGATGACGGCCTTGTCTATGGTTTCTTTCTTGCGGCCTGAGATTTCGACGAATGTGCTGGACATAATGGTTCTAGACCTCGATTCAAAGTTGGAAGAGAACCGCGAGGGGCCGGACTGCGCCCGCCCCTACCTCTTTGACGCGCTCGATTGGATTTCTATTCAGCGAAACGCTAGCACAGTGCGTGGCTGTATGGGGATGACAAATGCAGTGGCTAGTAACGAGTGACGAGTGACTCGAATTCATAACCACGGCGGAGGCTGAGCTTGGTGGCGCGCAAACAAGGGAGACGAAGGACAACGGAAAAGCGGGTGATTCGCCGTGCCTGGGAGCGCGGCGCTGACTTGCGCCCGGCTTTTCTTGTTCCCGCATGACTCCGAATATAGGCTAGCACACAGCGCACCTTTTTGCCCGATGTGCGCGTAGAATGTGTCGTTTTCGGCTCTAGTCCGGAACCGGGATCTGGCAGCGAGCGTCGAATGAAGTAGATAAGACTCGAGGGCGCGCCACGTTGAAATTGGAGATCGCCAAATTCGTGCTGGCAACGCCTTCCAAGGCGCACGCGGTACGGCATTGGCTTTTCACATTGGGCGGTCCGGGATTAATTCTGCTGGGATTGATTGATAGCTCGGTGATCCCTGTGCCGGGTAGCATGGATGCGATGACGATTGTGCTGGCGGGGCACGACCGGGAATGGTGGCCGTATTACGCGCTGATGGCGACGGTGGGCTCGGTGATCGGCGCGTATCTCACTTATCGCATAGCGCGCAATGGCGGCGAAAAGGCGTTGAAAGAGAAGGTTTCGCCGCGCATCGCGAAGAAGGTTACCAAAGCATTCGAGCGGTGGGGATTTGGGGCCATCGTGATTCCGGCGCTTTTGCCGCCGCCGATGCCGATGGTGCCGTTCGTGCTCGCGGCCGGTGCGTTGCAATATTCCACCAAAAAGTTTCTGGCGGCGATTTCGGCGGGGCGTCTGGTGCGCTACTTCATTTTGGCTTATCTGGGAGCCGCGTACGGGCGCAAAATTTTCAAGGTGATCCTGGCGCATGGAGAGACGGTGTTGATCGTGATGATCGCGCTGGTGGTGATCGCCGCTCTCTTGCTGTTTCTCCTGTACTTTCGGCGAAAGCGCGGAGCTTTCGCTAAAGCGCATTAAACTCCCCAGTTTGCTGAGGTCTTCGCCTTTACCTTTTCGTATCGCTCTTTTAAGGTGTGCCGGAATACGCCGCCTCGGGGTGCTAACGTTAAAGTTTCCCCCGGAGCAGGCCGTGAGCGATTCCCCTCGATCAAAGGAACCCGGCGCGGAGAAGCGGCGCAGCACTCGCCTCGCGAAATCCGTGCCAATCAAGATCAATGGGACAGATGCGCTCGGGCAGCCATTCCACGAATCCACACTCACCGTAATGATTGACTGCTACGGGTGTAAGTATCAGTCCACGCATTACGCGCCGAAGGGCTCGACCGTTAGCGTCGAGATCCGGCGCCTGGAGCCGCCGAGACCGTCGCAAGTAGTGAAGGCGCGCGTGGTGTGGGTGCAGCGGCCGAAGACGTATCGGGAGGTCTACCACGTCGCATTGGCGTTTGAGGTTCCCGGAAACGTGTGGGGAATCCCGTGGCCGCCGACGGATTGGTTCCCGTACCCCGGCGAGGAAGAGGCCAAAGTGGCGGAGGAGGTGCGGGCCGCGGAAGCGGCGATTGCCGCTGCTGTTCCGCCGCCTGCGACGAGTACGAACCGCGGCTTAGCCGCACATTTGGCGGTGGCGGACGAGGTGGTCCTGGATTGCACGTTGGAAATGATGACCGCGCTTGAAAAGAGCAAAGTTCGCGCGCGAGCAGCCAGCGAAGGCTCGCGCGAAACGCGGCTCGCGGAGTTACAAGAAGCGGCTCGATTCGCGGCTGCGGAAGCGCTGGCCGAACAATCTGCAGCGATGCGCCAGGAATTGGACGCGGCGATGCGATTTATCATCGAGCAGAACGCGGAACGAGTGAGCGCGCTGCTGGAAGCGACGCGGAAGGAGCTGGAAGCGTTGCGCGAAGCTCTGAGCGCTCAGCCAGCGCGCAAGGCAAAGAATCCTAACGGTCGCCGCCGTGCGAAGGACCCAGCGCCCGTCGCCCAGTAGTCGCATTGTGCCGCTCTGGAACGGCGGGAAGGGCGGGTAACTTACTGAAAAAGGCCAGCCTGTCCGTAAGTACCATTGACTTTCGCTTTTAATTCGCCTACACTCCGGACTTCAAACTTGGGTTCGAGGGGTGTGAAATGGCGCTGACGAAGAGACAAAAAGAAGTCCTGAACTACCTGGTGGGATTTCTCAACAAGAACGGCTATTCGCCGAGTTTTGAGGAAATTGCGCACGCGCTGAAGCTCACGTCGCTGGCGACGGTGCACAAGCATCTCTCGACGCTGGAGAAGAAGGGTTTCATTCGCCGCGGCTACAACCAGAGCCGGTCAATTGAAGTAGTCCAGTTGCCGAAGCCGATTCGCGAACAGGTGCTGGACCGTCACGTAGTGGAATTGCCTTTGGCCGGGCGAATTGCGGCGGGGCAGCCGCTGGAAGCTGTCGAACAGAACGAGACAATTTCGTTGGCGGATTTTGCGCGCGGGCAGGGAACTTTCGTGCTGCAGGTGAAAGGTGAATCCATGCGCGAGGATCACATTCTGGACGGCGATTACATCGTGGTGGAGCAAACTCAAGTGGCGAATCCAGGCGAGATTGTGGTGGCGCTGGTGGGCGAAGACGACGCGACGGTGAAAAGATTCTATCGTGAGCCTGGCGGGAAGGTGCGGTTGCAGCCGGCCAATTCGGCGATGTCTCCGATTGTGGTCCAGGGCACGGACGTGAAGATTCAGGGAAGAGTTGTCGGCGTTCTGCGCAAGTATTAGTCTCAGGTTCAGGGGAACGAACGATGACCGTACCCGTACCCGTACCCGGACGCGACGAGGCAGCGCCGTACTACTTCACTTATATAGATCGCATCGCGAGCGCTGACGTTGTCGGCGTGCTCGAATCCCAGTTGCTGGAAGTCCCCTCGATTTTAAGCAGCATCTCCGAAGACAAATCGCTGTACCGCTATGCGCCCGAGAAGTGGAGCATCCGCGAAGTTTTGAATCACATCAGTGATAGCGAACGAGCGTTTGCGTTCCGCGCGCTCTGGTTCGGACGCGGATTCAGCGACCCGCTTGCGAGCTTCGATCAGAATGTTGCCGCGAATGCCGCGCACGCCGATGATTACTCTTGGGCCAGCCACATTGCGGATTTTCGCGGCGTGCGGCAAGCGACGTTGTCATTCTTTCGAAACTTGCCGCCGGACGCATGGTCGCGCAAGGGCGTCGCGAGCGGAAATTCCGTGACGGTTCGAGCGCTGGCTTACATCATCGCCGGGCATCTTTCGCATCACTTGGCGATTCTGCAAGAGCGTTACTTGCAGAAATCCGCGGCAGGCCGCGGCTGAGTTATTTCCTGCTTGCGCTGCGCAGTAGTCCAGACGTACGATGCGGCTCCCCAGCTTTTATGTACGGCGTTACCTCACCGGACACATCTGTACCATTTTGGATTTGGCAGAGTTTCAGCGCGGGACTACATTCAAAGACCCGGACCTCATTTGATGTGATTTGCGATTCTGGCGCAGTTCAGGCGCGAGGAGGGTAAATGTGGGGAGACAAGAAGCCGGATGCACCGGCTAAGAATCCGCTCCCGCAGCAAGCGCAACAACCGCAACAAGCACGGCCAAATTTTCCGAGTGCGAACGCACCGGCAATTCCTGGGGAGGCAAAAACGATGGCACCGATTGATTCTGGGTATCCAAGCACGACTTCGGGCGGCACGGCACGGTTAGGCTCGAGCCTGCACGTGAAGGGCGAGATCACCGGCAACGAAGACCTGTTGATTGACGGCAGCGTCGAAGGGTTGGTGCAGTTGGAAGACCGCAAGTTGACCGTGGGCGCCAGCGCCAAGGTGACCGCGGACGTGATTGCGCGCGAAGTGGTGGTTTACGGCAACGTGAAGGGCAATCTGCGCGCGCGCGACCGGATCGAAATCAAGAAGGACGGCTCAGTGGTCGGCGATTTGACGACGGCGCGGATTTCGATCGAGGACGGAGCTTATTTCAAGGGCTCGATCGAAATTGACAAGACCGGCGATGCAAGCGACGACAGCGCAAAGTCGTTCGGGCGCACGAGCCGCAGCACGGCCGCAGCTACCTCTTAGTCAGCTTCGTTTCAGTGATTTGTATCTGCCTCCCAATCACGGCGGGCCGCTGCAGAGTGGCCCGCTCGTGAATCCGCTGTGCTTCGTCCCCAGCCGCTCGTTTCATCCGTTGACATCGGTAGCAAGCTACTTTAGAATCAGGGTTTGTCTTTACTGGGAAAGGTGTGACTGAGCAGATGCCGACGTATGTTCCACGAGGCCGCGAGGCCGAAGAGCTGATGGTGGGGAAGGACTGGTTCGTGATTGACGCCGAGGGAGTGGTGCTCGGGCGGTTGGCGACGCGCGTGGCGCGCCTGCTGATCGGCAAAGACAAGCCGACGTACACGCCGCATCTGGATTGTGGCGACCACGTGGTGGTAGTGAACGCGGAAAAGATCAAGCTGACGGGCAATAAGATTGATCAGAAATTGTATCGTCATCACAGCGGCTGGCCGGGCGGATTGAAGGAAATACCGATCCGCACGCTATTGCAACGGCGGCCGGAAGAGGTTGTGCGCGAAGCGGTGCTGGGAATGTTGCCGAAGAACAAGCTCCGCGCGCGAAGAGCAAAGAAGCTGCGTGTTTATGCCGGAAGTGAAGGCCTCGCCCGCCACACCGGACAAAAGCCTCAGCCACTCTCGCTATAGCCTCGCGACACACAGGGATTAAAAACTTTTCGTTTGGCGGATCTGTCCGTCAGGGCCTTTTTCGGTCGGCCCGTGCAGGCGCGGAATTCTCCTCGCTGCCGGGCTCGGCGGGTACATAGGAGGAACTTTGAGTTCAGCTGCGAATTCGTTGGAAGGCAAGGCCAAGCAATTTTACGGCACGGGTCGCCGGCGGGAATCCATCGCGCGCGTGTACATCAAGCAGGGCGCGGCGCGGTTCACGGTGAACGGGCGTCCGGTGGACGAATATTTTCGCAACGTGGCGTGGAATACCGCGGCCGTGGAGCCGCTGAAATTCACGCAGATGCTGGACCAGGTGGAAGTGAAGGCGATTGTGAAGGGCGGCGGCGTGGGCGGACAGTCGGGAGCGGTGCGCATGGGTCTTTCGCGCGCGCTTTCCAGGTTGAACCCCGAATTGCGGCCGGCGCTGCGCAAGAATGGTTTTCTGACCCGCGATCCGCGCATGAAGGAACGCAAGAAGTACGGGCAGAAGGGCGCGCGACGCAGGTTCCAGTTCAGCAAGCGGTAGTTTACGACCGGGCGGCGCGAGGATCGAAGAGAGATCCGTCTCTCCGCTCGGGATGACAGTGATAGGCCACGGTAGGTGCAGCTAAATTCACGGCCGGTTAGGAACCGGCAGAAAAGGATGCTGCTCCGAAAAACGGAGTAACAAGCATCCCTTCAAACAAGGAGGCACTTTGGGCGTTGAAATTACGATGAAAGAGTTGCTGGAGGCTGGAGTTCACTTCGGCCACCAGACCCGGCGTTGGAACCCGAAGATGAAGGAGTACATTTTCGGGGAACGCAACGGGATCCACATCATTGACCTGCAAAAGACCTTGAAGATGTTTCGCGACGCGGCCCGTTACGTTTCCGAGTTGGCCGGCCAAGGCAAACGAATTCTTTTTCTGGGCACCAAGCGCCAGGCGCAGGAAGCCATCGCCGAAGAGGCGAACCGCTGCGGCATGTTCTACGTGAACCACCGCTGGCTCGGCGGGACCATGACGAACTGGGTGACCCTCCAGAAATCCATCAAGCGATTGAAGCTGCTGAAGGGCATGGTGGAAGACGGGCGCATGGCGCAATTTTCGAAGAAAGAAGCGGCGCGCCTGGAACGCGAACTGAAACATTTGCAGCAGAATTTTTCCGGTGTGGA
Source organism: uncultured Acidobacteriota bacterium (assembly GCA_963740695.1). Classification (GTDB taxonomy): domain Bacteria; phylum Acidobacteriota; class Terriglobia; order Acidiferrales; family UBA7541; genus Palsa-295. The sequence goes on along the minus strand of CAVUFU010000004.1, from coordinate 1,404,880 downwards.
GAACATGACCACGCTGCCGGATGCGATGTTCGTGATTGATCCCAACGCGGAATTGATCGCAGTACACGAAGCGCGGCGCATGGGCATTCCGGTGGTTGCGATCGTGGATACGAACTGCGACCCCGACCTGGTCGACTGGGTTATTCCGGGTAACGACGACGCTTTGCGCGCGATTCGGTTGTTCACCTCGAAAATTTCCGACGCCGTGATCGTGGGACACCAATCCTACGAGCAGACGCAGATCGCGGATCAGAAAGCGGTGGAAGGCGGCGGCGAAGAGGGCGTGGATTACGTGGACACCAGCGCCTACGAGGTTTACGAGAAGCAGGAAGGCGATTTCGTGGAAGGCGAGCCGGGTGAATTAGTCGCGACGGAAGAAGCCGCGGCTGCTGCCATACCGACCGAAGACGAAACTCATCAGCACGCGAAGTAGGGCGGCGTCACTTTTGATGTGAGCCGCCTTCCGGCGCCAGCGATTCCAACGGGCCGGCCGAACGGGTAATAAGTTCCGAATTCGTTCAAAGGAATTGAGCACAACTATGGCAACTGCAGACGGGAAGCCGAATATCTCCGCGCAGCAAGTGAAGGAGCTGCGCGATCGGACGGGTGTAGGCTTCGCGGCGTGCCGCGATGCGCTGGTGGAAACCGCCGGGGACATCGAACGGGCGATTGATATTCTGCGCAAGAAGGGCCAGGCTACCGCGGCGAAAAAAGCGCAACGCGCGACGTCCGAAGGCCTGGTGAGCTGCTACATCCACGCCGGCGGGAAAATCGGCGTGCTGGTGGAAGTGAATTGCGAGAGCGATTTCGTCGCGCGCACCGAGGATTTTCAGCGCCTGTGTCACGATGTAGCGATGCACATCGCCGCGCTCGACCCGCGTTTTCTGCGGCGCGAGGAAGTGACGCAAGAGACCCTCGACCGCGAGCGCGAAATCTACAAGGAACAAGCCAAGGCCACCGGCAAGCCGGAAAACGTGATCGAGAAGATCGTAAGCGGCAAGATGGAGAAGTTCTACGAGGAAAATTGCCTCTACGAACAGCACTTCATCAAGGATGAAGGCATGACGGTGAAAGAACTGATCGACCACACCATTGCCAAGATCGGCGAGAACATTTCAGTGCGTCGCTTTTCCCGATTCAAAGTGGGCGAAATGGATGGAGCCGGTGGGCAACGCGCGGCGGCTGACGCTGAACCCGAAGGACCGGTACCGGTGCCGATGGCATAACTGCCGCAAGCGCCATTTGGCTTCGTTTCAAGTCCGCCGCGTTTGCGGCGGACTTTTTTTTGCCTCGATGAAAATCGCACCGAAGGCGAAGAGCCGGCGAGACGCTGGCGCTATAAAGGCGCGGGGCGCAATCGCAAAATCTTTGCTAAAATGCACGCGGCCAGGGGGCTGGCCCATCCGCAATGACAAAAGCCGCGACGAGCAAAGCGCAGACGGCAGTGCGAAACAGTACCGCAACCAATTCCGCCGCGAATCCCGCGCCGGTTTATGAGCGGCTGGTGCTAAAACTTTCGGGTGAATCGCTTTCCGGGCCGAACGAATCCGGAATCCACGCCGAAACGATCCAGGGGATCGCGCGCGAAGTGCAGGAAGTGCGCAGCTTGGGCGTGGACGTGGCCATCGTCGTGGGTGGCGGCAATTTCTTTCGCGGAACGCGGCAGAAAGAGCTCAATATTGACCGCGCAACCGGCGATTACATGGGCATGCTGGCCACGGTGATCAACGGCCTCGCCATGGTGGATGCGTTGGAAAAGGCCGGATGCCACACGCGGCTGATGAGCGCGATCGAAATGCATCAGGTGGCCGAGCCGTTTATCCGGCGGCGCGCGACGCGCCACCTGGAAAAGGGCCGCGTGGTAATTTTTGCAGCCGGCACCGGGAACCCTTATTTTTCGACCGACACGGCGGCGGCGCTGCGAGCGATGGAAATAAAAGCGCAGGTGATTTTGAAAGCGACGCGAGTGGATGGCGTGTATGACGCGGACCCGGAGAAAGTGAAGGGCGCGAAGCGTTTCGAAAAAATCACGTATCTGGACGTATTGAAGAAGGGCCTGATGGTGATGGATTCGACGGCCATTTCGCTGTGCATGGACAACAAAATGCCGATCGTGGTGTTCGATATGACCGTTCCGGGAAATTTGAAGCGTGTGGTGCTGGGCGAGCCGGTGGGCTCGATCGTTACCGCGGCGTGAAATTCAATCGGTGGAGGCAATTTTCTCGATGAGCACGATTGCGACAAGCAAAGACGCGATGGCGCAAGCCAAGACGCGGATGGAAAAAGCCGTGGAGGACTTTCGCAAGGAGCTGGGCAGCGTGCGAACGGGGCGCGCGAACGTCTCGCTGCTGGATCACGTGCGCGTGGATTATCACGGCACCGCGATGCCCATAAATCAATTGGGCACCTTGAACGTGCCAGACGCCGCGACGATTGTGATTTCGCCGTGGGATCCGGGCGCGGTCGCCTTGATCGACAAAGCCATTCGCACCACTGATCTCGGTTTGAATCCGACGAACGATGGGAAAGTAGTGCGCGTGCCGATTCCGGCGTTGACCGAAGACCGCCGCAAGGATTTGGTGAAGCACATCCACAAGGTGCTGGAAAATCACCGCACTGCCGTCCGAAATATTCGCCGCGATATCAAGGAAGGCGTCGAGAAGCTGGAGAAAGAAAAGAAAATCAGCGAAGACGACAAGAAGCGCTCACTGGATGAACTGGAAAAGCTGACGCATTCCGAAACCAAGAAGATTGAGGATTTATCCGCCGCCAAAGAGAAGGAAGTACTCGAGATCAAGTGAGCATGGACGCGCCCCGCGGCGCGAATCGAATCGCGGATGAGTGGAAGCATGCACCAATCCGTTGGCCTCGCACAGAAGTGAAATCCCCAACCCTCGAACGGTCTGAAACCCACAATCTGCTGACCGCATCTTTTCAAGCGTGAGAGACGCAGGCCCCAGCACCACCGCACTGCGCGTGGCGATGCGCCGCGCGGCCCACCAGTTGTTCGACAATCCCAGAGTGCTCGATGATCCGGTCGCCTTGCCAATCCTTGGCGAAAAGGCGCAGCAGCAAGTTCGCCTCGAGGGCCGCAAGATTTACGCACGCGCTTCGCGATTCGTGCGGGCATTTATGGTGGTGCGCAGTTGCTTGGCTGAAGACGAGCTGGGTGCCGCGGTCGCACGCGGCGCGAGCCAGTACGTCGTTTTGGGCGCGGGGCTGGACACATTCGCGTATCGCAACCCCTACGATGTGGGCCGGCTGCGAGTATTCGAAGTGGATCATCCGGCGACACAGAAGTGGAAACGCGAAAGGCTGGCGGCGGGGAAAATTGATATACCGCCGTCGGTGACATTTGCTCCGGTAGATTTTGAAAAACAGTCGTTGAGCGATGGCTTGGCCGCCGCGGGATTCGAGCGCGGAAAAGTCACATTCTTTTCGTGGCTGGGAGTGACGCCGTACCTCACGCGCGCGGCGATGAACAGCACGCTCGAATTCATCGCCGTGATGCCGGCGGGCAGCGGCGTGGTGTTCGATTATGCGCTGCCGCGTGCTTCTTTGAACTGGTTCGGGCGCCTCGCGTTTGACGCGATGGCGCGGCGAGTAGCGAGGGCAGGCGAGCCATTCCAATTATTTTTCGAGCCGACGGAACTGGCGAATGAGTTGCAGCGATTCGGATTCAACAAGATCGAGGATTGGGACAGGGACAAGCTGAACGAACGCTACTTCAAGGATCGCGCGGACAAGCTGCGCGTCGGCGGAAGACTTGGCCGGATGATGAGCGCGACTATCTAGATTTCGATTCTGCCGTTTCAGTAGCGGCGAAAGATTAGTTCAACGTGCGCACGTCTTCCGGAAGAACCAGGGTGAAAGTGCAATTACCCGTTGCTGCGGAGCACGCGAGCGTGCCGCGACGGACGAGCTTCGCTGGAGCAGCGTCCGGAAACATTGTGCCGAAGTCTATGCCGCGGAGCTGCTCCGCGAACGGGCGCAGATCCTGGCTCCCGCTGATAAATCGCACGGAGTCTACCTTGGGATTCTTCGGGCCCGGCGAGAGCAGAACGAAGAAGTCGGCTGCCGCATTTTCGTCAAGCAGTTTGCCCATTGGAAACGTGCGGATCTTGGTCAGACCGAGTTTGGCGCGAACTGCGAGCGCGTCCATTTTAGAGTCGTCGCCGACCAGCGAAACCAGGCGCGTGCGCGTTTCCGGCACGGAGTGTGCAGCGGCGATGGCTTCGGCGTACATGCGTTCGGCTTGTTCTTTTTCGCCGCGCTTTTCATAAATCTGCGCTAAGTGATCGCCGACTTCGCCGTGCTGGTTCAAAAGCCACGAGGCCCGCACGTAGCGCTGCGCTTTTTCGAGTTCGCCCTTCTGAAAATAAATCCAACCCAGCGTGTCCCAATAGACGCCGATGCTGGAAACCTGATTGAGATCCTCGAGCGACAAATGGGGAAGCTCGATGTTCCGTAGATTTGCGTCGGTGGCGGAGACGGCTGATTCGGCGTACTGCGCTGCTTTATCCAATTCGATATTGTGCTGCGCAAGGTTGTAAGCAACGTTGTTCCAAACGACCGGGGTCTGCTTCAGTTCCACACCCTTCTCAAAAGCCTCCAGCGCTTTGTCTTTCTGTCCGGAATTCAAGAGCGCCTGGCCCAGGCTCACTTCCAATTCGGCATTTTCGGGAGCGAGAACCGTGGCTTTATCGAGTTCCGGCACAGCTTCCGCGTATCTGTGCTGTTCGAGGAAGAGCGCGCCGAGTGCCGCGTGCGCGATGGGGTCGAGGGGATTGATGTCGAGCTGCTTGCGGAATGCAACCGCGGCGTCGTCGAATTTTTGCTGCTGTTGCAGCGTGAGGCCGAGATAGTTGTAAACGTGCTCGTCGTAGGGATTCACTGCCACTTGTTTGCGAAACGCGGTGGTGGCATCGCTGAATTCGCCGAGGCGCAGATAGGCGAGGCCCAGATCGTTCCAGCCTTGCTTGCTTTTAGGATCGAGTTGGTTGGCGCGTTCGAGCAGTGGGATGGCTTCGCGAGGATTGCCGGAATTCAGCGAAGCGACGCCGGCTTCGAGCAGTTCCGTGGCGCTGGCTGTTGCGGGTATTGCAGGCGCTCCGGTGGTGGAATTTTCGACGACCAGGATTTGGTTTTCGTCCGAATCCACGGTGCGAGAGAAGGCGAGATAATCGCCGAGGCGCGCGGCGGGCAGATCGCGCATTTTGAAATTCAGCGTGCGCTCGGCGATGAGTACGTGGTCCGCAAAGTGGTAGGAGGATTTGAATTCAGCGTAATCGCGCTCCACAGACACGGCGACGGGCGCGCGCGCCATGAAATTATCCGGCAGAGTCATTTTCAAGTTCATGCTGACGTCAAGCGGGCTGCCCAGGTGGATCGGGCCGGTGGAATCCGGGGATACGTCCGGCATGCCGATGGCGAGGAGCGGCACTCCGACTTTTGATTTCTTGGTTGACCAATCTAGATAGTTCGTCTGAGCAAACTCCAGTTCGAGCTCAAAGGGCTTGGCGGTGTCCGTCGGGTCGCTGGGTTTTACGTTGGTGATCTCGCCCTTTATGCCGTCGAGTGCGGCGATCGTCTGGCCGAGTTCCTTCCACTCCGTTTGCGGCGTGCGGCGGAACGCGACGCGCAGAGCGTATTCATTGTCGCCGCGAAGGTAATAGCGCAATTTGGCTGTGAGTTTTCCCAGATCGCTCACTTGCGCGTCTATCTCCACGCGCTGCGTGGAAAGAAACGGAGGATCAATGGGTGTTGTGACGATTTTGCCGGTGCCGTCGGCCTGCACGATCAGCGCTGACTTATTGCGCAGTGACGCGGAAAGCATGCGGAAGGGCGCAACTTCAGCGGTGGAATCCATCCAGATGAGATCGGTACCGTCGGGCACTGCAGTAATCAAGTGATCGAACTGCGAAGGCGAGGGAACGGAAGTATCGAGTGCTCGCGCAAAGGGAATGAGTACCGCGTCAGACGGAATGTCCGCGGCGGCAAGCATGGCGGAAAGCAGCGTGTGCTTGTCCTTGCAATCCCCATATTGATTCTTGAAAACCTCGGCGGCGGAATGCGGCTGGTAGCGGCCCAGACCGAACGAGAGGCTGACGTAACGGATGTTCTGCGCCACGTAGGTATAGAGCGCCTGAACTTTTTCTAGTTCTGTCGCGCGGCCTGCGATGAGTTGTTCCGTCTTGGCGCGTATTTCCGGCGTGGGATCGGTACGGCCTTTTTCGAGGCTGGCGTACCACGCCGCCACAGCTTCCCAGTTTTTGAATGTGGTGAGCTGCACGTCCGGCGGTTTGGAATTCGGCTTCCCGGGCTTGTCGTTCGCGTCGTCTTCCGCGGGATGCGTGAGGTTTGCGTGCTTCCAGCGGTAGATCGTGCGGCCGTCCGCATCATGTTTTGCAAATGGTGAGTTGACGTCGTCCACGCCATCACCGTTCGCGGCAAGCTTTACTTTCCGAATTTCCTGGCCGCTCGCGTTGGAGTATTCCTGCGAATCAACGATCAACGCGCGGCCCTGCGGGACGCTGACTTCGAGACGTTCGTCCAAAACGATTGCGCTCGAAAGGAAATTTTGTTCGTACCAGAATTCGCCCGGCGCCAACGCTTTGACGATGCGTGTGACGATTTCGTACTCAATAGTGTCGCCGGCGTGGAGCGAAGGGACTGTAATGTGTTTTTCTTTGTAATCGGTGTATTCGGGGGCATCGCGTGCGACGCTAGCGGTCATATCTTTGATTGCATCGGGTGCCGCGTTCACCACGGAACCGTCCGCTTTGTGCACGCGCATGGTGCGTACGTCCATCTGTTCGTTGCTGGAGCTGTAGCCGAAAACCAGTTCGCCGAGCTGCGCGACACCGGCGTCGCTTTGCACCCGAATGCGCGCGGAAACGTCGCGTTCACCGGTCCCATCATTTTCAAACCGCACGGTGGTGTAATATTTTTCTACGACGACAGCTTCTTCCGAATAATCGGGTGGCTGCGATTTTTGATCTCTGGCTTTCGTGGCTGATGGAGGCGCGGCGGGCGCCGTGCTTTTTTGTTGAGCCACGGCGGCGGATGAAACTGCCAGCGCGCACAGGGCAGTGAGCCAAAAACTCTTCATTCCTACTCCCGATCGAAATTAGACGGGACTAGTGTAGGAGCGTTGGCGTACTGGGTAAAGCAGTACGAGCGCGACGGTTGAGTAATTGCGAAACGTCCGGTTTCGGAATTAACGGGCGACCGAGTTCGCGATCCGCAGTAGGGTGGTAATTAAACCATGTTCGGGCGCGGCGGCAGGGATGTAAGCGACGCGTAATCTGCATGTTACGAGCTGGCACTCCGTAGTTCCAAAATGGGTCTCAGGACGTCCGGCTGAGACTGCGATTAATGACCGGAAGTCGGAAAATTCGCGTAAGCAGACTGCCCCGTAGATCGGTATTATCGGCGGCCGCGAGCCGCATCGCAAGAGCACGGTGCGAGCCAAATCGTCAGATTTATTTTTTGGAGGGAATCGAGTTGACAAGACCCGTTGATTCTCCTATACTTCTGCGGTTGTCTTAGGGCCGATGGGCCCAGTGGTGATTAGGGAAGTCTTTCGTATCCCGGAACAAAGAACGACGGAACGGGGTAAGAAGGAGCGGCCGAAATGGGGCGCCAGCCCCGCAAAGCCGTGTGAGCCTCTCCGCAGATCAGTAGAAGATGCAGTTCACTCCTTGGGGTGAAGCGTTTTCGCGGAGTACCTGGTAATTCCTTCGGGTGTGGCGACCTTTTCTGTTCATTCACTCGCCGAATTTTGCGCGGGTAAATTTGCCTTGCGCGGAAATGTGCGCACGGCGATTTTTGCGCGCGCGGGTTTTTGCAGCGAGTTTTTCGAAATAGGGGGCAAGCGTGCCGACGTTTTCACAGCTCGTGCGTCATGGCCGGGACAAGATCCGGGTAAAGACAAAATCACCTGCGCTGGAAGGCTGTCCTGAGAAGCGCGGCGTGTGCGTGCGTGTTTATACGCAGACTCCCAAGAAGCCCAATTCGGCACTGCGTAAGGTGGCGCGTGCGCGGTTGACCAACAGCGCTGAAGTGACCACTTACATTCCCGGCATTGGCCACAACTTGCAGGAGCACTCGATCGTACTGGTGCGCGGCGGCCGCGTGAAGGATCTGCCCGGCGTGCGTTACCACATTATTCGCGGCACTTTGGATGCAGCAGGCGTTGAAAATCGCAAACAAGCGCGCTCGAAGTATGGCGCCAAGCGGCCCAAAGCCGCGCAGAAGTAGGAGAGCGGAACGATGCCACGCAAAGGATGGGTTCTCCGGCGCAAGATTCCAGGAGATCCGGTTTACGGCAGTGATCTGGTGCAGAAGTTCATTTCCAGCATGATGTACGACGGCAAGCGCGCCACGGCGCAGGCCATTTTCTATAACGCGATGGACCAGGTGGGCAAGAAGTCCAACGACGACGCGTTCAAGCTCTTCAAGAAAGCCGTGGAGAATTGCAAGCCCGTGCTGGAAGTGAAGACGCGGCGCGTAGGCGGCGCGAACTACCAGGTTCCGGTGGAAGTGAATCCGTTCCGCAAGCAGTCGCTGGCGATTCACTGGCTGGTGCTGTATTCGCGGACGCGCAGCGGCAAGACCATGACCGACAAGCTCGCCGAAGAGATTTTGGACGCGGCCAACGGCCGCGGCGGAGCAGTGAAGAAGAAGGAGGACGTGCACCGCATGGCGGAAGCGAACAAAGCTTTCGCCCATTATCGCTGGTAGCACCCGGGACCGATTCAAATGGCACGCCAGGTACAAATCGATCAGACCCGCAATATCGGGATCATGGCGCACATTGACGCAGGCAAGACCACGTCAACCGAGCGGATCCTTTTCTATACGGGTGTGACCTATAAGATCGGCGAAGTGCACGAAGGCACCACGGTGATGGACTGGATGGAGCAGGAGCGCGAGCGCGGAATCACGATCACTTCCGCGGCAACCACCGCTTCCTGGAACCGCTTCGGCAAGAAATACCGCATCAACATCATTGACACTCCCGGCCACGTGGATTTTACGGTGGAAGTCGAGCGTTCGTTGCGCGTGCTGGATGGCGCCGTGGCGATTTTTGATGCCGTAGCCGGCGTGCAGCCACAGTCGGAAACAGTATGGCGCCAAGCGGACAAGTATCGCGTTCCGCGCATCGCCTTCATTAACAAGATGGACCGCATCGGCGCCGATTTTGACCATTCGATTCGCTCCATGCGCCAGCGACTTTCAGCCCACCCTGTGCCCCTGCAATATCCCATCGGCAGAGAAGATAATTTCCTCGGCGTGATTGATTTTATCGAAGAGCGCGCGATCGTCTGGAAGGACGAGACGCTGGGCGCGGAGTACGAGACTTTGCCGCTAGAAAAGCTTTGGGATGCCGAGTATTTGAAGGCGCATCCGGCTCTCGAAACCGCGGTGAAAGCTTCGGCGCTGACGCCGGAATTTTACAAAGAGCATCGCGAGAAAGTGGTCGAGTACATCGCGGAGCATGACGACGCCATTCTGACCAAATACCTCGAGCAGCATAAGCTCGAGCCGGCGGAGCTGCGCGCCTCGATCCGTCGTTCGACGATCGGCCTGAAGCTGGTGCCGGTGCTGGCGGGTTCGGCGTTCAAGAATAAAGGCATTCAGCCGCTGCTCGACGCTGTGGTGGATTATCTGCCGTCGCCGGCCGATGTGCCGCCGGTCGAAGGCACCGACCCGAACGGAGACGAAGCAATTCTACGCCGCGCATCCGACGATCAGCCGTTTGCGGCGCTGGCATTCAAGATCATGACCGACCCGTTCGTCGGGCATGTGACGTACATCCGTGTTTATTCCGGCGTGCTGAAGGCCGGGCAAAACGTTTACAACTCGACGCGCAAAACGCGCGAGCGCATTGGACGCCTGCTGCGCATGCACGCGAACAAGCGCGAAGAGATTGAGTCCATCGAAGCGGGCGATATTGCCGCATGCGTTGGTTTGAAGAACGTAACCACCGGCGACACTCTGTGCGACGAAGAAAAGCCAGTGCTACTCGAAAACATTGATTTTCCGGCGCCCGTGATTTCCGTGGCGATCGAGCCGAAGACCAAAGCGGACCAGGAAAAAATGGGCACCGCGCTGGGCAAGCTGGCGCAGGAAGATCCCACTTTCCGCGTGCATACCGATGACGACACGAACCAGACGTTGATTTCCGGAATGGGCGAACTGCACCTGGAAATTATCGTGGACCGCATGATGCGCGAATTCGGCGTGCAGGCCAACGTGGGCCGTCCGCAGGTGGCGTATCGCGAAACGATTTTGAAGGCGGCGGAAGGCGAAGGAAAGTACATCAAGCAGACCGGCGGGCGCGGGCAGTATGGGCACGCGGTGCTGAGCGTGCATCCGCTTGCGAACTCGAATTTCGAAGACATGCACGAGATGTCCACCGACGAAATCGACGAGCTGGCCAAGAAGGTGGCGGGCGGCAAGGGCGGCAAGTGGCATTTCGACAAGGAGCACCGCCTGCTGTTCGTGGATAAGGTTGTGGGCGGTGCGATTCCCAAGGAATTCATCGCGCCGATCGAAGCCGGAGTGCGCGAAGCGATGGAAACGGGCGTCCTCGCGGGCTACGAGATGGTGGACGCGGCGGTGGTCTTGACCGATGGCAGCTACCACGACGTGGACAGCTCGGAAATGGCGTTCAAGATTGCGGGGTCCATGGCGTTCAAGGATGCCTGCAAGCGGGCGAATCCCAAGCTGCTCGAGCCGATCATGCGCGTGGAAGTGGTGGTGCCGGAAGATTACATGGGCCCAGTGATTGCGGACCTGAATTCACGGCGCGGGCAGATGCAGGGACGGGAATCGCGCGGCGGGACGGAAATTATCAATGTGCGCGTGCCGCTCGCGGCGATGTTCGGTTATGCCACTGAAATTCGCAGCCGCACTCAGGGCCGCGGCAGCTTTACGATGCACTTCTCGCATTACGAGCAGGTTCCGGGGAACCTCGCGGACGACATTATTGGCGGAGCCAACGGGGACAAGCCGAAGAAGTAGGCGCGACCACGAATTTAGCGGTTCGAACAGTACGATTTGAGGAGCGGATAGAGAAATGGCGAAAGAGAAATTCGAGCGGAATAAGCCGCATGTGAATATCGGGACGATTGGTCACATTGACCACGGCAAGACGACTTCGACGGCGGCGATCACGAAGGTTTTGTCGAAGAACAATCCGAAGGTGGCCTTCCGGGCGTTTGATTCGATTGACAACGCGCCGGAAGAGCGCGAGCGCGGGATCACGATCGCGGTGTCGCACGTCGAGTATGAGACGGCGAACCGGCACTACGCGCACATCGATTGCCCGGGCCACGCGGATTACGTGAAGAACATGATCACCGGAGCGGCGCAGATGGACGGCGCGATTCTGGTGGTGGCGGCGACGGATGGACCGATGCCGCAGACGCGCGAGCATATTCTGCTGGCGCGGCAAGTGGGTGTGCCGTACATCGTGGTGTTCTTGAACAAGTGCGACATGGTGGACGATCCGGAATTGCTGGAGCTGGTGGAACTGGAAGTGCGCGAGCTTTTGAAGAGCTATCAGTATCCTGGAGATACGCTGCCGGTGATACGCGGTTCGGCGCTGAAGGCTCTGGAAGGCGATGCGAAGTGGGAGAAGTCCATCCTGGAGTTGATGGAAGCGGTGGACAAGAACATACCGCAGCCCGTGCGGGACATTGATAAGCCGTTCGCGATGCCGATTGAAGATATATTTTCGATTTCTGGCCGCGGGACGGTGGTGACGGGAAGAATCGAGCGCGGCAAGGTGAAGGTAGGTGAGGAAGTAGAGATTGTGGGTTTCCGTCCGACGATGAAGAAGACGGTGACGGGCATCGAGATGTTCCGGAAGTTGCTGGATGAGGGCTTGGCGGGCGACAACGTGGGACTGCTGCTGCGCGGCACGGAAAAGGATGAAGTGGAGCGCGGGCAGGTGCTGGCGAAGCCGGGATCGATCACGCCGCACACGAAGTTCAAGGCGGAAGCGTACGTATTGACGAAGGAAGAAGGCGGGCGGCACACGCCGTTTTTCACGGGGTACCGGCCGCAATTTTATTTTCGCACGACGGACGTGACCGGAGACGTGAAGTTGCCGACGGGAGTGGAGATGGTGATGCCGGGCGACAACATTTCGTGCGAGATCACGCTGATCACACCGGTGGCCCTCGAGAAGGGCTTGCGCTTCGCGATTCGCGAAGGTGGCCACACGGTCGGAGCCGGCGCGGTTGCCGAGATCATCGAGTAAACATGGCCAACGGAGAAAAAATTCGGATTCGTTTGAAGGCGTACGATCACCGCATTCTCGATCAATCCACCAAGGAAATCGTGGACACCGCGAAACGCACCGGCGCGGATGTGGCCGGGCCGATTCCACTGCCCACGGTGATCAACCGTTGGACGGTGCTGCGTTCGCCGCACGTGGACAAAAAATCGCGCGAGCAGTTTGAAATGCGCACGCACAAGCGGCTGATTGACATTCTCGAGCCGACGCCGGACACGGTGGACGCGCTGATGAAACTGGACTTGCCTCCGGGCGTGGACGTCGAGATCAAGGCGTTTGGTCGCGAGCATACGACGAAGTAGCAAGAAGAACTTCAGGGGCTAAAGCCCGGTTTTCTTTTGTGCGGTGAATGTCGCGGCTAAAGCCGCGACCCACAAAGAAAGCCAAGGAAAGAGCGGACGAAATGGCGGTCAACGGCATACTCGGAATCAAGCTGGGGATGACCCAGGTTTTCGCGGACGATGGCACGGCGGTTCCGTGCACCGTGCTGCAGGCGGGGCCGTGCGTCGTAGTGCAGCGCCGCACGAAAGATAAGGACGGCTACGAAGCGGTGCAACTGGGCCTGGTGGAATTCATCAAGCCGCAACGCGTGAATAAGGCGCGCACCGGGCACTTCAAGAAAGCGAACGTTGCGCCGCTGCGTTATCTGAAAGAGATACGCATCGAGGACGCGAAGGATGAATCCAAGTCCGGCGACCGCGTGCTGGTGGAGAATTTCAAAGTCGGCGAGATCGTGGACGTCACCGGCGTCAGCAAAGGCAAGGGATTTCAAGGCGGCGTCAAGCGCTGGCACTACCGCGGCGGCGACGCCAGCCACGGTTCGATGTTTCACCGCGCGCCTGGCGGAATCGGCGCGAGTTCTTTCCCTTCGCGTGTGTGGAAAGGCCAGCATTTTCCAGGACACATGGGTCACGAGCGCAAGACGTCGAAGAATTTGCGCGTCGTGAAAGTGGATTCCGAAGAGAACTTGATATTAGTGCGCGGCGCCGTGCCGGGACCTTCGGGGAGTTACATCTTTATTCGCAAGGCGAAAGCGGACCTGTAGTCGGAATTTGGTTCCGAGTTTTATAACGAAAAAGGATTCACAAGGCCGAGAAGGCCGGTAAAGAGACGACGACAATGCCAGTTGTGGACGTGATGAATCTCGAAGGAAAGAAAGTCGGCCAGATCGAACTGGCGGACGACGTGTTTGCCGCGAAGGTCAACCAGAACCTGCTGCACGAAGCGGTTCGGCACCATCTGGCAGGCGAGCGCGCGGGAACGCACAAGACCAAGGACAAGAGCGAAGTCTCCGGCTCGGGCAAGAAGCTCTGGAAGCAGAAGGGTACGGGGCGCGCACGTGTCGGCTCGATTCGATCGCCGCTCTGGCGCCACGGCGGCACGGTCCACGGTCCAACGCCGCGCAGCTACGATTACGCGTTGCCGAAGAAAATGATTCTGGGCGCGCTGCGCTCGGCGCTTTCCGCGAAATTTGCGGAGCAGAAGCTGACAGTAGTGGACGGTTGGAAGCTGGAATCGCACAAGACCAAGCCGTTCCGCCAGGCTCTAGGTAAGTTGAACGGGGAGACGAACTCGTTCCTGCTGGTGGAAAGCGGCGCGAACGTGAACCTCGAGCGCGCCAGCCGCAATATCGCAGGCGTCACGCTGGTCCCTCCGACGGGGCTTGAGCCGTATGACCTGCTGCGTCACGAGCACGTAATGCTTTCGCGCGAAGCGGTGGCGAAATTGAGCCGCTCGCTTTCGGCTACCCGGCCCGAAACGCCGGTGCAAATCGAGCCTGCGGCTCCAGCGGCCGAGAAGAAGGCGTCAGCAGAAAAGGGCGCGGAGACAAAAGCGTCGGCAAAGTCTACTGTAAAAGCGGCCAGCACCCACAAAGCCGCGAAGAAGCCGGCAGCCAAGAAAGCAGAGAAGTCCAAAGCCAAGCCTAAGGCGAAGAAGGACTAAGCAATGGAAAACAGGGTCTATCAGATTATCCGGCGTCCGATCATCACCGAGAAAGGCCTCGGGGTGAAGGAATTGCAGCACACGGTGGTCTTTGAAGTTGCGAAAGACGCCACCAAGACCGAAATCAAGGAAGCCGTGCAGCGCGTCTTCAAGGTGAAAGTGGATCACGTGCGCACCGCGATTTTTCACGGCAAGTTTCGCCGCCGGGGACGCGCCGAAGGTTTTCGCAGCGACTGGAAAAAGGCGTACGTCCGATTGGCCGAAGGCGAAAAGATGATCGAGTACGCCGAAAATATTTAGTTCGGCGCAACTGCGCGGCGCAAGCGGCCGTTTGCCGCGATGCGCAAGCAAGATAGGCAAGTAAAAGGGAATCAAGCTAGAGGCAACAATGGCACTGAAAACATTTAAACCGTATACACCGTCAAGACGCTTTCTGACCATGCTCGATAAGAGCGAGATCACCAAGCAAACACCGGAAAAGTCGCTGGTGGAAACGCAGAAGCGCACCGGCGGACGCAACTCCCACGGTGAAGTAACAGCATGGCACCGGGGCGGCGGCCACGCGCAGAAGTACCGCGTGATCGATTTCCGCCGCGAGAAGATCGGAATCCCGGCGAAGGTTGCCGCCATCGAATACGACCCCAACCGGTCGGCGCGCATTGCGCTGCTGCACTATGCGGACGGCGAAAAGCGCTACATTCTGCAGCCGGTGGGCTTGGAAGTGGGCATGACGGTGCAGAATGGCGAAGGCGCGGACATTCTGCCGGGCAATGCTTTGACGATCCGGCACATTCCGCCCGGCACGATGGTGCACAACCTCGAGCTGTATCCCGGCAAGGGTGGGCAAGTCGTCCGTTCGGCGGGCGGCGCAGCGCAGTTGCTGAGCAAAGAAGGCGATTTCGCGCTGGTGAAGCTGCCTTCGGGCGAAGTGCGCAAGTTCAGCGTGGATTGCATGGCGACAGTCGGCCAGCTGGGAAACCTGGATCACGAGAACGTGACCTACGGTAAGGCGGGACGCACGCGCTGGCATGGCAAGCGTCCTACGGTGCGCGGCGTCGCGATGAACCCGGTGGATCACCCGCACGGCGGCGGTGAAGGCCGCGTGAAGGGCAACCATCCGCAGACGCCCTGGGGATTTCCGACTTTGGGCGCCAAGACGCGCAAGAAGCGTCCCAGCGACCGCATGATTGTGGAACGGCGTAAGTAGCAAGTTGCAGCAAAAGAAAGGAAGCATCCTTCGGTTTCCGAAGGTGGAAACGAGGGAGAAAAGAAGAGCATGAACCCGGCGCGGCGGGGAATTAGGAGTTCGATGATGACAGCCACACGAACGTCTAGGCGCTCACCCAGGCGCGCGACGCGTGCGCGGAAAGCAACTCCGCGGCGTGCTGCGAAGCCCGTGGTAAAGACCGCTTCGAAACTCGTGCCCGCGCCGCAGATTCAGTTCCGGTTGTGCCGGGCAAGTTGGGCCGTGATTGTGGAAAAGATTCCGAACGCGCAGGGGACGCGATTTGTTTGTCCTTTCTGCCCGCTTTCGCACCGCGTTCCCGGGCCGGTGCGTGGATTCAAACGAGTACGACGCGCGCAGTGGGTGAAGCTGCGCCGCGTGGAGGAATAGGAAATCCGATGGCGCGATCGCTCAAGAAGGGACCGTTCGTTGACGCCCACCTGCATAAAAAGGTGGAAGCGCTGAACACGCGCAATGAAAAGAAAGTTTTGAAGACGTGGTCGCGGCGTTCCACGATTTTGCCGGACATGATAGGGCACACGCTCGCCGTGCACAACGGCAAGAAGTTCATCCCCGTGTACATCACCGAGCAGATGGTGGGACACAAGCTGGGCGAATTTGCCCCGACCCGGACGTTCAAAGGTCACGCCGTGAAAGCGGCCCTCGAGAGGGCGGCTGCAGCGGCCGGCGCGCCGGCGGCAGGAGCGGCACCCGCAGGCGGCGCGGCTCCGGCGGCAAAGTCTTAAAGGAATCTTAAAGGAACGAGAAAATGGCAACGGCACTACAGGGTTCGACGCAGGTTTCAACGCAGATCGAGGGCGTCGCCAAGGCACGCTATACGCGGGTATCACCGCAAAAGGCGCGTCTGGTGATCGACTTGATTCGCGGAAAGCGTGCGGAAGATGCGCTGCATACGCTGCAGTTCACGAAAAAGCGCGTGGCCAAGGAAATTGAAAAGACGCTGCGCAGCGCAATCGCCAATGCCGAGCGCAAGGCCGAAGATTCCGGCGAATCGCTGGACGTGGATGAGCTTTTCGTCACGCGCTGCTACGTGAACGAAGGGCCGCGCTGGAAGCGCATGCGTCCCGCGCCGATGGGCCGCGGTTTTCGTTACCAGAAGCGCACCAGCCACATCGTCGTGGAGGTTTCCGAGCATCACCGGGCCGCGGCAGATCGCGTGGCCGCAGCGGTGGCCGAAGCGCAAGCATCCAAGGGCGTGAAGGGCGCGGTTCGCAAGGCTCGCAAAGCGCTCGAACAACGCACCAAGCAAGGCCAGAAAAAGAAGAAGTAGGCAAGAGCGGCAAAAGAGGAAGCAGGAGGACAGTTTGGGGCAGAAAACACATCCGTACGGTTTTCGGCTGGGCTACAACAAGCCTTGGAAGTCGCGCTGGTTCGCCAAGCGCGATTATGCCGACCTGTTGCATGAAGACGTGCAGCTGCGCAAGACGCTTAAGGAAAAACTGAAGTCGGCGGGCATCAACGGGATTGACGTCGAGCGCGCCGCGAACAAACTGGTGATCCGGATTTACACCGCGCGGCCGGGCATCATCATCGGGCGCAAAGGCTCGGAAATCGACAAGCTGAAGGCCGACGTGCAGAAGCGCACCAAGCGCGAAGTGCACATTGACATTCAAGAAGTGCACCGCCCGGAACTGGATGCGCATCTGGTGGCGGAATCGATCGCCTTGCAACTTGAAAAGCGTGTAGCTTTCCGGCGCGCGATGCGTAAAGCGGTAGACTCGGCGCTACGGTTTGGCTGCAAGGGCATCAAGGTTCGCGTAGCCGGACGCTTGAACGGCGCTGAAATCGCGCGCAAAGAATGGTATTTGCAAGGACGCTTGCCGTTGCAAACGTTGCGCGCGGACATCGATTTCGGTACGGCGGAAGCGCATACAACTTACGGAGTCATCGGCGTGAAGTGCTGGATCTATCAAGGCGAAAAAATTCCGCAGCGCGGCCCGAAAACCGGGACGTCGCCGGCGGCGCAGAATAATTAAGAGTTCAGAGCGTAAGGACACGAGCGAACGATTATGTTGATGCCGAAAAAAGTGAAGTACCGCAAGCAGCAGCGCGGCCGGCGCACAGGCAAGGCCTGGCGCGGCGGCTCGCTGGCGTTTGGCGAGTACGGATTGAAGGCCCTCGAGCCGGCCTGGATTACCGACCGGCAGATCGAAGCGGCGCGCGTCGCGATCACGCGTTTCATCAAGCGCGGCGGAAAATTGTGGATTCGTATTTTCCCGGACAAACCTTACACCAAGAAGCCGGCCGAAACGCGCATGGGTAAAGGTAAAGGTCCACCGGAGAAATGGGTGGCGGTGGTGAAGCCCGGACGAGTCATGTTTGAGATGTCCGGAGTGGATTTGGCGGCGGCTACCGAAGCCATGAAGCTGGCAGCGCACAAGCTGCCGATCATGACCAAGTTCGTATCCCGGGCGGAGGAACTGTAATGGCAGAACGTGCGGCGAGCCGCATTGAAAAATACCGCGATATGACCAAGGACGAGCTCCAGACGCAGCAAAGCGAGCTTGCCGAACAGATTTTTCGCCTGCGTTTCCAGCTGTCCACGGGGCAAGCGGAAGGTTTGCGGAAATTGCGGGAAGCCAAGCGCGACTTCGCGCGGGTGAAGACACTGCTGCGCGAAAGCGAATTGAGGAAAGCGTAATGGCCAACGAAACGACAGCAGCAGCCGTGCAGGCGGAAACACGCGAGCGCGGCGTGCGGCAGGAACTGACCGGCATCGTCACTTCCACCAAAATGGCGAAAACCATCGTGGTCAAGGTGACTCGCGCGGTGCAGCATCCGCTCTATCAGCGGGTGGTGCGCCACACCAAGAAATACTACGCGCACGACGAAACGGGCGAAGCGCGCATGGGCGACACGGTGCAGATCGTATCCACGCGGCCGCTCTCGAAACTGAAGCGGTGGCGGCTGAAGGAAGTATTGCAGCGTTCGACGCGCGTGGCCTAAGCACGGAAGCCAAGCGACACCGAGCGCGGCAGCGATTTAACGGGGAGCAAGACGATGGTACAGATGCGAACATGGCTGACGGTCGCCGATAATTCCGGCGCGCGCCAGCTGACCTGCATCCTTCCGATTGGAGGAGATGCGGGGTTGACGGCCGGGCTGGGCGATGTGATTACCGCGGCGGTGAAGGAAGCACAGCCCGACAGCCAGGTGAAAAAAGGGAAAGTGGTGAAAGCAGTGATTGTGCGCACCAGAAAAGAACAACGGCGCAAGGATGGCACCTACATCCGGTTTGACGATAACGCCGCGGTGCTGATCAACGATGCGAACGAGCCGATCGGGACGCGCGTTTTCGGGCCGGTAGCCCGCGAACTGCGCGATAAGAAGTTCACCAAGATCATCTCGCTCGCTCCGGAAGTGTGGTAGCCATGAGAAAAATAATCGAAAAACCGGCGGCATTCAGCATTCGGCACGGCGACACGGTAAAAATCATGGCCGGGCGTTCCAAGGGCAAAACTGGAAAAGTTCTGGCGGTAAATCCGTGGAAGCTGACGGTGACGGTCGAGCACGCCAACATCATCAAGAAGCACACGCGGCCGAACCCGTCGAAGAATATCAAGGGCGGCATCCTCGAAAAGGAAGGCCCGGTGCATGTTTCGAACGTAATGCTGGTTTGTCCCGGATGCGGCAAGCATACGCGCGCGGGACACACCACGCTGCCGGACGGGACCAAGGTAAGAAGTTGCCGGCGCTGCAACACGACTTTTGAGAATTAACGATTCCAGAGGTAAGGGCGAGAAATGATTACGCGTTTGCATGAAAAGTATCGCAACGAAGCAGTTCCGGCGCTCTCCAAGCGCTTCGGCTTCAAGAACACCATGGCCGTGCCGCGGGTAAAGAAGATCACCGTGAATATCGGCATGGGTGAAGCGAGCGCCAACGTGAAATTGCTGGACACGGCCGCAGCGGAGCTCGGGCAGATTACCGGGCAGAAGCCGGTGATCACGCGGGCCAAGAAGTCCATCGCCAATTTCAAGATTCGCAAAGGCATGGCCATCGGCTGCATGGTCACGCTGCGCGGCGAGCGGATGTATGAATTCCTCGACCGGCTGTCGGCGATCGTGCTGCCTCGTGTACGCGACTTCAAGGGCTTGCCGCCGAATTCGTTCGACGGGCGCGGCAATTACACGCTGGGCCTGAAAGACCAGCTGGTGTTTCCGGAAATTGACTACACGCGCGTGGACAAAATCAAGGGCATGAACATCACGATTACGACGTCTGCCCGCAACGACGAAGAAGGGCGCGAGCTGCTGAAGCTGCTCGGCGTGCCGTTTCGCGCGTAGGCGCGAAGCGTAAGGAGAAAGAGCGAGTATGGGACGTACCGCGCAATTCGCGAAGCAACGTAAGAAGCTGAAGTTCAAGGTCCGCCGCCGCAACCGCTGCCGGATCTGCGGGCGCCCGCGCGCGTTTCTTCGCAAGTTCGAGATGTGCCGTATCTGTTTCCGCGGTCTGGCGCTGAAGGGCGAAATTCCCGGCGTGACCAAGGCCAGCTGGTAGGCCGTAAGCAGGAATTAAGGAAAAGGACGAATGACGACTGATCCGATTGCCGATTTGTTGACGAGAATTCGCAACGCCGCGCGCGCGAAGCACTCGCGCGTGGACCTGCCTTCTTCGAAGTTGAAAGTCGAGTTGGCGCGCATTTTGAAAGAGGAAGGTTATCTCGCGAATTTCAAAGTGGTGGAAGAGCAGAAGACCAAGAAGACGTTGCGCCTGTTCTTGCGCTATACCCCGGATCGCCGCAGCGTGATCACGGACCTGAAGCGCGTTTCGCGGCCCGGTTCGCGGCGCTACGTGGGCAAGACGGACATTCGCCAGGTAGTGGGCGGCATGGGAATTTCGATTGTGTCCACGCCCAAGGGATTGATGACTGGCCAGTCGGCGCGCAAAGCGGGCATCGGCGGCGAAATTATGTGTGAGGTTTGGTAATGTCGCGAATTGGAAACAAAATTATTCCGGTGCCGTCCGGCGTGAAGATTCAGATCAAGGAAAGCGCCGTTGAAGTGCAGGGTCCCAAGGGCAAGATGCAGATTGCCGTGCCGCGTGGCATCCACTTCGAGCAGAAGGACGGCACGCTAACAGCGAAGCGCGATTCGGATGATCAACGCGCGCTGCACGGGTTGGCGCGGGCGCTGGTCGCGAACGCCGTCACCGGCGTGACCACCGGATTCAAGAAAGATTTGGACATTGTGGGCGTCGGCTATCGCGCGGAAGTGAAAGGCAAGAACGTAGTGCTGGCGCTGGGATATTCGCATCCGATCGAGTTCGCCATTCCCGAGGGGATCACGGTCACGGTGGAAAAGCAGACGCACATGGTCGTTTCTGGCGCGGACAAGAATCAAGTGGGACAAGTTGCGGCGAATTTGCGCAGATTGCGTCCGCCCGATCCCTACAAGCAGAAGGGCGTGCGCATTACCGGCGAGCGGCTGAAGAAGAAGGCCGGCAAGGCCGGCGCGAAGTCGGCGGCCGCGTAGGCCGGGAGGAGAAAGAACGTGGCAGCACCGGTTCGAAGATTATCGAGTGAGGCGCATCGCCGCCGTATTCACGTGCGAATGCGCAAGACATTGGCCGGAACCACCGACCGTCCGCGGCTTTGCGTGCATCGTTCCTCGAAGCATATTCGCGCGCAGGTGGTGGACGATTCCACCAATCGCACCATCGTCTCCGCCAGCTCGCTGGACGGCGAAGTGCGCAAGACGATCAAGGGCGGCGGAAATATTGCTGCCGCGAAAAGTAGTCGGCAAGATCGTCGCGGAGCGCGCCCGCGCCAAGGGCGTGGAGAAAGTCGTGTACGACCGCGGTGGATATCAATATCACGGGCGCGTGAAGGCGCTCGCGGAAGCGGCCCGGGAGGCGGGCCTGAAGTTCTGAAAATTATGTCGAAACAAGAGCTCAAAGACTCGCTAGCCGTTCGCCGTCCGGTGGAAACCAACCAGGCGAATCTGAAAGACCAGGTAGTTTCGATCAACCGCTGTACGAAAGTCGTGAAGGGCGGAAAGAACCTTAGCTTCTCGGCGCTGGTAGTGGTAGGCGACCAGGGCGGGCACGCCGGCTTCGGCATGGGGAAGGCCCGCGAAGTACCCATGGCGATTCGCAAGGCGATCGAATCGGCCAAGAAGAACATGGTCAAGCTGAACATGAAGGGCTCGACCATTCCGCATCAGGTGCTCGGCCGTTATGGCTCGGGCCAGGTGCTGCTGAAGCCCGCTCCGGAAGGGACGGGAATCATCGCCGGCGGCGCAGTGCGCGCGGTGATGGAGGTGGCGGGGATTCAGAACGTGCTGACGAAGTCGCTCGGCACTTCGAACCCCCACAACGTGATCAAGGCGACTTTCGACGCGTTGATGCATTTGAAGGATGCCAACAAGGTCGCGGAAGGCCGCGGCAAGGTGGCGGAGGAAGCGGCGGCGTCCTAAGACGGCTGCGGGCAACGAACATGACGACGATAACGACCAAGAAGAAACCAGGAACGCTGAAAATTAAATGGGTGCGCAGCTTTATTGGCTGCCCGCGGGACATGCGCCAGACCGTGCGCGGACTGGGCTTCCGGCGCATGCAACAAGTGCTGGAAGTGCAGGACACTCCGTCGATCCGCGGCATGATCGCGCGCGTGCACCATCTTGTGGTGATTGAGGGCTGAGAATGGCACAGAAACCGACACTATCGAATTTGAAGCCGCCGCGCGGCTCGCGTCATCGCAAAGTGCGCGTGGGGCGCGGCATGGGCTCGAAGATGGGCAAGACTTCCGGCGCGGGAAACAAAGGCCAGCAGTCTCGCCGCGGTTATTCGCGGCGCCCGGGATTCGAGGGCGGCCAGATGCCGCTGCACCGCCGTCTGCCGAAGCGCGGCTTTAAGTCGCCGAATTCGAAGACCTACGCGGTGATCAACGTCGAGAGCCTCAACGTGTTTTCGGCGGGCGATACGATTTCGCCGGACCTGTTGTACGGGTTGGGCGTGCTGCGCGTGAAGCGCGAAAGCTTGAAGATTTTGGGTGACGGCGAATTGAAAGTGGCGCTGACGGTGCAAGCGCATGCGTTCAGCAAATCGGCGGAAGAGAAAATCGCGGCCGCCGGCGGCAAGGTCGAAGTCCTGCGATGAACAAGCTGGTTCAGGCATTCCGGAATATATTCAGCACGCCCGATCTGCGCAATCGCGTGCTGTTTACGCTCGCTTTATTGGCCGTATACCGGCTCGGCGGGCACATTCCGACGCCTGGAATCAATACGGAATTGCTGCAGCAGCTTTTCCAGCAGGGGCAAGGCTCCGTTCTTGGACTGATTGACTTATTCAGCGGCGGCAATCTGCGCCGACTCACGATTTTTGCTCTGGGCATCATGCCGTACATCACGGCATCCATCATTTTGCAGTTGATGGTGGTGGTCTGGCCTTACCTCGAGCGTTTGCAGAAGGAAGGCGAACTGGGGCGCCGGAAGATCACGCAATATACGCGCTATTTGACGATCATCCTGAGCTTGTTTCAGTCGTTCACGATTGCCAAGACGCTGACCCTGCAGAACATGAACGGCCAGGCGCTGGTTTATCACCCCGGCTGGCGGTTCGTGCTGATGACCATGCTGACGCTGACCACGGGCTCGGCGTTCATCATGTGGCTCGGCGAGCAGATCAGCGAACGCGGCATTGGCAACGGCATGTCGTTGATTATTTTCGCTGGGATCGTGGTGGGTTTGCCGAATGCCGTGCGCGACCTTTATGTCAAGGCCACCACGCAGCAGTGGGGCTCTTTCACGCCAATTGCGATCATTGGTTTGATCGTGCTGATGTTCGCCGTCGTGGCATTTATCGTTTTTGTGGAAGGCGGCCAGCGGCGCATCCCGGTGCAGTACGCCAAGCGCGTGATGGGCCGCAAGGTGATGGGCGGGCAGATGACGTATCTGCCGCTGCGCGTGAATTCCGGCGGCGTGATTCCGCCGATTTTCGCCAGTTCCTTGCTGACCTTTCCGCAGACGCTGGCGCTGTTTTTTCAGAATAAGTCGCCGTTTTTTACGCGCTTCGCGAACATGATCAAGTGGGGTGAGCCGCTCTACACGCTGATCTATGTGACGCTGATCATATTTTTCGCGTTTTTCTACGTGGGCATTATTTTCAATCCCACGGAGCTGGCGGACAACATGCGGAAGTACGGCGGATTCGTTCCGGGAATTCGTCCGGGACGCAACACGTCCGAGTACATCAACCGCATCTTGACGCGGCTGACTTTCGTGGGCGGCGTGTATCTCGCGGTGGTTTGCTTGCTGCCCGAATGGATGATTTCCGGCATCCACCTGCAGCATCTGTGGCTGGTGGGAAATTGGTTTGACACGCATATGTGGCGGTTCGTGCTGGACGGCCTGAACGTGCAGTTCTATTTCGGCGGCACTTCGCTGCTGATCGTAGTGGGTGTGGCGATGGACACGGTGCAGCAGCTCGAGGCGCAGCTGGTGATGAGGAATTACGACGGGTTTGTGCGCAAGGGCCGGGTCCGGGGTCGCCGCAGTTAATGACGATTTTTCGGCGGTGAGGATGGCGCTCAAACGGGCGTTGATTTTCTTAGGGCCGCCGGGAGCCGGGAAGGGCACCCAGGCTAAGCGCATGGCGCAGCAGCTGGGTGTTCCGCATCTTTCCACCGGCGATATGCTGCGCGACGCCGTCACGCGCGGTACACCGGCGGGGCTGCTCGCCAAGCCCATCATGGAGCGTGGCGATCTGGTGCCGGACCAGATCGTGCTAGGGATGGTGGAAGAGCGGTTGTCGCTCCGGGATTGCGCGAACGGTTTTATCTTCGACGGGTTTCCGCGCACCCTGCCGCAGGCCGAAGAGTTGAACGCGATTCTGCAGCGGCGCGGGTTGGGATTGCCGCTGGTGATCGAGTTTCGGGTAAGCCCGGAGACGCTGGTGCGGCGCGTCGCCGGCCGCTGGACGTGCTCGGTGGGCGGCGAGACGTACAACGTATTCGAACGGCCGCCGCGAGTGCCGGGAATTTGCGATAACGACGGCGGCAGGCTGGTGCAGCGCGACGACGATCGCCCGGAAATCGTCAAAGAGCGCTTCGCCGCGTACGAGCGGCAAACCAAGCCGCTGGCGGATTACTACCGGACGCACGGTGTGCTAGAAGTCGTGAATGGCGATGCGAACGTAGAGGATGTGACCCGCGCGTTGAACGATATTCTCAAGCGCGCGGAAGGACGCGATGGTTATCTGTAAGTCGCCTGCTGAGCTGGAGAAGATGTACCGCGCGGGACAGATCGTCTGGACGGCGCTGGCGGAGATGCGCACGATGATTCGGCCGGGCATCTCGACCAAAGAGCTCGATGAGTTCGCCGAGAAATATACGGCGAAGCAGGGCGCGCGGCCGGCGTTCAAGGGCTATCGCGGGTATCCGGGTTCGGTGTGCACCTCGATCAATCAAGAGGTCGTGCACGGGATTCCTTCACCGGCGCGGAAGCTGCGCGAAGGCGACATCCTCTCGATGGATTTTGGCGTCGAGTTGGAGGGCTACTTTGGCGACGCAGCGCTGACGGTGCCGGTGGGGAAGATTACGCCGGAGCGCGAAAAGCTTTTGCGCGTGACGCGCGAATCGCTAGAACACGCGATTGACAAAGTCCGGCCGGGAAACCGCTTGGGCGATGTTTCCGCTGCGGTGCAGCAATGGGTCGAAAAGAACGGCTACTCGGTGGTGCGCGAGTTTGTGGGTCACGGTATCGGTACCAAGATGCATGAGGACCCGCAGCTCCCGAATTACGGCACACCGGGCCAGGGACCGAGGCTGCAAGAGGGTATGGTCCTGGCGATCGAGCCGATGGTGAATACGGGCGGTCCCGGCGTGCGAGTTCTGGAAGATGAGTGGACGGCAGTGACGGCGGACGGCAGCGATTCGGCGCACTTCGAGCACACCGTCGCAGTAACCAAGAACGGCCCATGGATTCTGACGCGGCCGAAAGAAGCGGCGGGGCCGGTCTGGTAAGGATCGAGAAGCAGGATTTTCGGAAGCGGCAGACAGGAGCGCATGAAACCAAGGCCAGAGCAGAACAAGAAGAAACCGGGCGAAGGCAGCGGCAAAGAAGACGCCATCGAAGTGATGGCCACGGTGATCGAGCCTCTTCCAAACGCCATGTTTCGCGTCGAGCTGGAAAATAAGCACCAGGTTCTGGCCCACATTTCGGGAAAGATGCGCAAGAATTTTATTCGCATCCTGTCGGGAGATCGCGTGGCGGTGGAGCTTTCACCCTACGACCTGACACGCGGCAGGATCGTTTACAGATACAAGTAAGCGGAAGCAAGAACAGGTAACAGGGGAACGGAGTCGAACATGAAGGTACGAGCATCGGTGAAGAAAATCTGTATGAAGTGCAAGATCGTGCATCGGCGCGGCGTGGTGCGGGTGATTTGTACCAACGCCAAGCACCGCCAGCGCCAGGGATAAGGGGAAAACTTTATGGCTCGCATCGCAGGTGTGGATCTACCGCCGAATAAGCGGCTCTGGATTGGGCTCACCTCCATCTACGGCATCGGACAGGCGCGCGCCCGAGAGCTCGCGGACAAGGCCAAGGTGGATCACACCAAGAAGATCAAGGATCTCACCGAAGACGAAGTGACGCGCCTGCGCGCGGCCATTGAATCCGAAGGCGGCATCGAAGGCGACCTGCGCAAGGAAACGCAGATGAACATCCGGCGCCTGATTGAAATTCAGGCCTACCGGGGACTGCGTCACCGTCGCAACCTGCCGGTGCGCGGGCAGCGCACGCACACCAACGCGCGCACGCGCAAAGGTCCGCGCAAGGGCGCCGTGGCGGCGAAGAAGATCGCGCCGCGCAAGTAAGCAGTAAAGCCGGCGAAAGAATTGAACGGTTAAGAACGACAGGAGAGAGACAAGCGTGGCAAAAGAACCCAAAGACGCAGCGGCAGCACCAGGAGCAGCGCCGGCGGCGGCCGCGAAGGCTGCTTCCAAGCGCAAGAAGGAATTTCGCAAGAAGCGCGAGAAGCGCGTGGTGCCGCACGGCGTTGTGTGCATCCAGGCGACGTTCAATAACACGATCGTGACTCTCACCGATCCCGATGGCCGCGCAGTCAGCTGGTCTTCGGCCGGTTCGGTCGGTTTCAAGGGCTCGCGCAAAGGTACGCCCTACGCGGCGCAGCAGGCCGCTGCGACGGCCGCTGGCGTGGCACGCGATCAATACGGAATGAAATCGGTGGAAGTGCGCGTGAAGGGCCCGGGCGCGGGACGCGAATCGGCAGTGCGCGCGCTGGCTTCTTCCGGTTTGCACATTAATGCGATCAAGGACGTGACGCCGGTTCCGCACAACGGCTGCCGTCCGCCCAAGCGCCGCCGCGTATAACCGGCCCGCAGTTTTGAAAGTTTTGGAGTTGAACCAAAGGAGAGAAGGACTTGGCAAGACATCGTGAAGCAGTCTGCCGGCTGTGCCGAAGAGAAGGGCAAAAACTCTTCTTGAAAGGCCTGCGGTGTTTTACAGAAAAGTGCGCGATCGAAAAGCGCAATTTCGTTCCCGGGCAGCACGGCCAGGCCCGGCGGGCAAAGATGGTGGGCTACGGCGTGCAGTTGCGCGAAAAGCAGAAGGTGAAGCGCACCTACGGCCTGCTCGAGCGGCAATTCCGCAACTATTTCGAGAAAGCCGTGCGCACCAAGGGCCCCACCGGCTCAAACCTGATGGTGATGCTGGAGCGCCGTCTGGACAACGTGATCTATCGCATGGGCATTGCGGGCTCGCGTTCGCAAGCGCGCCAGCTCGTGCTGCATGGCCACATTCGCGTGAAGGGCCAGAAGGTCAATATCCCCAGCTATCTGGTCAACGTGGGCGATGAAATCGCGCTAAAAGACAACATGCACGAAAACGCGATGATCCTCGAAGCGCGCAATCTGGCCAAGAGCCAGGGTGTGGCCCCGTGGCTGGATATTGACCCGGCGAATTTCAAGGCCCGGGTCGTGGCGATGCCGCGTCGCGAAGACGTGCAGACGCCGCCGATGAACGAACAGCTCATCGTCGAACTTTACTCGAAGTAGTCCCAGGAAATTATCAACGTTAATTGGTCTGTGGGTCCGCCGCGGGCGGGCCAGGAGGAATGTCGAAGATGTGGAAGGGCTTCCAGAAACCAAAGCGGTTGGCAGCAGAACCGGAAACACTGACGGACAAGTTCGGGAAATTCTCAGCGCAGCCTTTCGAGCGCGGCTGGGGAACCACCGTCGGTAATTCGCTGCGGCGCGCGCTGCTCAGTTCGATTGAGGGCGCGGCCATCACCGCGGTAAAAATCGAAGGCGTGTTGCACGAATTCTCGCCGATTCCTGGCGTTGTAGAAGACGCCACGGACATCATCCTGAACCTGAAGCAGGTTCCGCTGAAGTTGAACACGGACCAGCCGAAGACCATCACGCTGATCGTGGATACGCCGGGTCCTGTGACGTCTGCGAAGATCGAGGAAGATGCGGACATCGCGGTGCTCGATAAGAACGTCTACATCGCCACCGTCAGCGAAGGCGGCAAACTCGAACTCGAATTGCGCGTCAAGAACGGCCGCGGTTATGTGGCCGCCGACCGCAATTTCGACGAAGACTTGCCGATCGGTTACATCCCGATTGACTCGGTGCATTCGCCGGTGCGCAAAGTGAATTACGCGGTGGAAGCGGCTCGCTTGGGACAGATGACGGACTACGAGAAGCTCACGCTCGAAGTCTGGACCAACGCCGCGATCACTCCGCAGGATGCCATTGGTCTCGCGTCGAAGCTGGTGAAGGATCACATGAGCATCTTCATCAATTTCGAAGAGACGCCGGACCTGCCGGAAGAAGTGATCGAAAACTACAGCGATCCACGACTGGAGTACCTCGACCGGTCGGTGGAAGAGCTGGAACTTTCGGTGCGCTCCTACAACTGCTTGAAGAACGCCAACATTCAGAACTTGCGCGAGCTGGTGCAGAAGACCGAGTCCGAAATGCTCAAGACGAAAAATTTCGGCCGCAAGTCGCTGAACGAGATCAAGGACATCTTGCACAAGATGGGCTTGAGCTTGGGCATGAAATTCGACGAGCACGGCCGCATCATCTGGCCGCCGCTGCCGAGCCAGACCGCGCCGCCGCCTTCCGAGGGGGATGCCACGGCTCTTTAATCCCGCTGCAGGCCGTGGGAGTAGGAGCCAAGGGTAGCGACTATGAGACACCTTAAGTCAGGATCGAAACTGGGGAAGCAGCCGGCGCATCGTCGCGCCGTGCTGCGCAACCTGGTGACGAACCTCATCGAAAAAGAACGCATCCACACCACCATTCTTCGCGCCAAGGCCACGCGCCGTCTCGCGGAGAAGATGATTACGCTAGGGAAACGCGATTCGCTGCACGCGCGCCGTCAGGCGGCTGCATTTCTGATGACGCCCGCGGCAACCGATAAACTCTTCGACGTGCTCGCGCCGCGATTCGCGGAACGTGCCGGCGGCTACACGCGCATCATCCACGCAGGCTGGCGGCTGGGAGATGGCGCGGACCTCGCGATCCTCGAGTTCATCGGTTCCGAGCTCAAGAAGAAAGAAAAGAAACAGCGCAGGAAAGAAGAAGTCGAGGCTCCGGAAGAAGACAAAGAAGCCGTCGCGTCAACAAAGTAGTATTCAAATCGGTCTACGATTGAAAAAGGCCCGCTCCGAGCAATCGAAGCGGGCCTTTTTATTTTACCCGGGCCAATGTGGAGTGCGGCGGCGCGCCGCCGCTTTCTCCCAAGTTCAACATCAGCAACCAAACCCTCCACGCGAGGCGCGCCTCGCCTGGCTCGTTGTTATACCGCTTCCAACGCCGTAAAAACGCCGGCGGGCCGGCGCACTCCACAAGATGCGTGTCGCGCGCAACATCGCGGCTTGGCGCTATCGCCGAGCTACTGCTTGATTCCCAGCCACGAATCGTAGATCGCCTTCTGCTGATCCGTCGGATGCTCCATCGGTTTGAGCGTATAGGTGGGATTCGGATTCGCGGCAAGCGTAATCGGAAAATCCTTGAACGCGCCGAGACGCAGGACAGTAATCTTCACCGTGTCGCCGGGTTTGCGCGCCGCGATCTCCTTCGTGAACGCATCGGTGGAATCGACAGCCCGACTATCCACGGCGTAGATGATGTCGTCCTCGTCGAGTCCAGCCGCCTCGGCGGGGCTGCCCGGGATGACGTTGTGAATCTTGGCGCGCCCATCGCTGTCATTTTTTGCGGTCTCGATCCCGTCCCATGGTTTGTTGGCGTCGAGCTTCTTCTCAACGGAAATACCCGCATACGCAAAATATTTCTCGTAAGCAATCGGTTCCTTCCCGGAAATATAGCGAGTAAATAGATCGCTTACATCCGCGCCGGCAACCTCAGAAGCAGCCTTGATCGGATCTCCGGGCTGAAAACCGGGTTTCGGCAGCGCATAGCGCGAATAAAGCAAACGCATCCAGTCGTCCAGCGATTTCTGATCTTGTGTGTTCTCGCGAATCGCGAAATCCAGTATGTGGCCCATGATCTGTCCGCCGTCGTAATACGAATACCAGGTGTTCGCCAGGTTGTTCGCCTGCCGGATCACGCCATCCCGCGGAAACCAGGTGTCCCAACTGGTGTCCTCGATGCTGCGCTCGGAACGGCCCGGCCTCTGTTCGAACTTGGTGATCAGCATGCCGATGCCATCCAGATATTGCTGCGGGGTCATCAGCCCGGCGCGCTCGAGAGCCAACGCGCCGTAATAGCTGGTCAATCCTTCGGATATCCACAAAGACGGCGTATGCACCATCTGCGTGTAATCGAATGGCCCCAAAGGCAGCGGGCGCAGGCGCTTCACGTTCCAGGCGTGGAAAAATTCGTGCGCGGCCACAAAAAGCTTCAGATTATATTGCGTACCGACACCGGGTACCGGCTCCATCGAATCCCAATCCGTCGAAAAATCAATCTGCGTGGAGTTCAGGTGCTCCAGGCCGCCGCCGGTCTTCGGCCAAACGTGAAAAATAAAATAGTAATCGGCGAAAGGAGCAGCCTGCGTGGAATTGCCGGCCACCGGCTGAAACACCGGAACGATCGTCGCGACGGCTTTCTGCAAATCACCCACGAATTTCGTGAAGTCCTTGTGGCCGATCACGTCATCCACGATCACGTGATACTTCGTGCCCAGAACATCGAAGTCCTTCTCAGCAAAATCGGAAATCTCCAGCGGACAATCCGTGAACGTATCGTAGTTCGCGGCCTGAAACGTGCTAGCGGAGGTGTGGCTCATCCCTGTCGCGACGCGCCATCCATCGGGCACGGCGATCGAGAGTATGGCTGGGCGCTCTTTCCCGCCGACCACGTACATCCACAGCGACGGCCCGCCGATGAATGCGTGGTGCTCGTTGTACTGCGCGATATTGTTCTGCAGCGTGTTGGCGAACACCTGGTACTCGACCGTTACAGCTTTCGCCCCTGCGAGCTCGATACGCCAGGTCTGGCTGTCCGTCTTGCGCCAGGCAAGCTCCCGGCCGTCGCTGGACTGCGCGCGGAATCGCTGCACGTTCGCCGCGTAGTTTTCGATGTAATAAGAGCCGGGCGCCCAATCGGGGATCGCAAAATCAACTGACGCGCCGGAGAGGGAATCCACGTGCATCGTGACATCGAGCAAGTGCGTGTTCGGCCGCTCGAATTTTAGTTCGTAAGCGATCGGAGCTGCGGCATCTGCGGCCGGCGAAACAGCCCCGGCTGGCAGAGCAGAAACGCCAACGGTAGAGAGCAAGAGTGCCGCAATCAACAAGCGACGAGACATTGGGTTTTCCTTTCGAGTTTGTGGAAGCCTAATGTGCTTCCGGCGACGTGGTTGTGACGGCGTTTAGTTCCGTCTGGCGGCGTTTTGCCCGTGTCTGAGCCGAGAGTGCCCAAAGCCAAGCAGCGATTTGCGCCGCCGTGCCGCCCGTCGTATCAATCAGCACGTCGGTAACGGCGGGAGTGCGCCCCGGCACGAACGATTGGTGGAACTCATCGAGCGAAGCATAACCCGCGACAATCAAGATTGTCAGCAGAGCCCAGCGCAGCCGCGTGCCTTTTTCTCCAGCGCGAAATCCGCGCAAGATCAGCAGGCTGAAAATGAAATATTCGGTGAAGTGCGCGCACTTGCGGATGATGTGATGCAGGAAAGCCAAAGTGTCCGGAGAAGCGTGCGGAAAGAGAAAATGCAGGACGGGAATGATGATGCGGCTGGTATTTTCGGAAGCGAACGCGCCCGTCGAAAAGCCGGAGATCGCGATCGCCCACACGATGGCCGGCCACCAACGCTTGAGCCAGGGCATTTTAGCAGGCCCGCCCGGCACGAAGCGGCGATGATGCAGCGGAATCTTTCAAATGGGCGCTCTATTCCAGCCGGTAGTTCGGAGCTTCGCGCGTGATGATCACGTCGTGCACGTGGCTTTCGCGCAAGCCCGCGGAAGAAATGCGGATGAATTTGCTGCGTTCTTGAAGCTCGGCGAGATTCGCGGAGCCGCAATAACCCATGCCGCTGCGCAGCCCGCCGACAAGCTGGTCCACCAGACCCGAGAGCGGGCCTTTGTAGGGCACCTGGCCTTCGATGCCTTCGGGTACCGACTTGCCACGCGGCGCGCCTTCTTGCGCATAACGGTCGGCGGAACCCGCTTCCATCGCGCCGAGTGATCCCATGCCGCGGTAGGACTTGAAAGTGCGGCCCTGATAGAGAATCGTTTCTCCGGGAGATTCTTCGGTGCCGGCAAAGAGTCCGCCGATCATCACAGAATTCGCGCCGGCGGCAATGGCCTTGGTGATGTCGCCCGAAAACTTGATGCCGCCATCCGCGATAATCGGCACGCCAGTGCCTTTCGCCGCGCGCGAAGCTTCCATAATCGCCGTAATCTGCGGGACGCCGGCGCCGGTAACGACGCGCGTCGTGCAAATCGAGCCCGGACCAATTCCCACTTTCAGCCCGTCAATTCCGAGAGAGATCAAATCTTTCGCGCCTTCGGCGGTAGCCACGTTGCCCGCGACAATCTGAATTTCCGGGAACTTCTGGCGCACCGCGCGAACCGCTTCCATCACGCGCGTGCTGTGCCCGTGCGCGGTGTCGATCGCCAGCACGTCCACCTTTTCGCGCGCCATTTCTTCGGCGCGTTCCAGGAAATCGCCCGTAGCTCCGATCGCGGCACCCACGCGCAGGCGGCCGTGCTCGTCCTTCGTCGCATTGGGAAATTCAATTTTCTTCTGAATGTCTTTTACGGTGATTAGACCCTTCAGGTTGAAATCAGCGTCCACGACCAGCAGTTTTTCGATGCGATGCCGTTGCAGCAGGCGCTCGGATTCTTCGAGCGTGGTGCCCACCGGCACGGTGACGAGATTGTCCTTAGTCATCACCGCGCTGACCGGCTGATCCAGATTGCGCTCAAAGCGCAAATCGCGGTTGGTCAATATGCCCACCAGCCGCGAACCGCGCGTTACCGGCAAGCCCGACACCCGGTACTTGGTCATGATGTCGAGCGCTTGGCGCACGGAAAGTTCCGGCGAGATCGTGACGGGATCCACTATCATTCCGCTTTCCGAGCGCTTCACCCGATCTATTTCTTCGGCCTGCCGGTCAATCGTCATATTGCGATGGACGAAGCCGATGCCGCCCTGCCGCGCGATGGCGATGGCCAGGCGCGCGTCCGTGACGGTGTCCATCGCCGCCGCCACGATCGGAATTTCCAGCGAGATTTTGCGCGAAAGACAGGTGCGCGTGTCGGCTTGCGCCGGCAAAATTGCCGATTTCCCCGGCAGGAGCAGCACGTCATCAAACGTCAGCCCTTCAGGGATGGATCCTTCAATCATTTCCTCTCCTGTGAGTGCAAATCGTCCCCAAATACACCGAAGCCCAGCATCGTGCGCTGGGCTCGTGGGAAATTCATCTGTAGCAGCAAATCTTCATTATTGAACTTTCATTTTATGTGCATCAGCAGACGAAATCAAGCAGCGACGCCGGGCGAAAATTCGGCTCTTGCTCCGCCGGGAAAATTCGGTTACGACTTTGACGTGACCGCCGCGCTAATTCTGATACGGCGCTCGGACCCTTCCGAGGCCGCTGCATATCGTCAGATCCGTCTCGAAGCGCTACGCCGCAATCCGGAAGCGTTCGGCAGCACGTTTGCCGCGGAAAGCGAGCGGCCCCTCGAAGGATTTACGGAACGCGTGACCAACTGCCCCGTCTTTGGGGCCTTCCAAAATGACGCCCTGGTAGGCATGGCGGGATTCATGCGCCGCGAGGGTGCCAAGGATGCGCACAAAGGCATGCTTTGGGGCATGTACGTTCAAGCAGGCTCGCGGAAAGTGGGCGCGGGCCGCCGACTTGGGGAGGCAGTGATCGATTTCGCGCGCCAACAAGTGGAAATACTTCAACTGACGGTCGTGAGCGAGAACCAACCGGCGCTGCGGCTCTACGCCAGCCTGGGCTTCATCGAATACGGAATCGAACACCACGCTCTGAAGCAAGACGGGCGTTACTATGACGAAATCCTGATGGCCAAGAATCTCAAGTCCGAATCGAATTAGAACGCCGCACGGCGCCGGGATGGTTGCGCGAAGCGCCCGGACTGCCTACCATATAAAAGGTGAAAGAATTCACTCCACTCGGCCTGTTGCGTAACCCTCACGCGATGACCATTGCCGCGAATTTTTGGCCGCGGCCCGTGCCGCTGCTGGGCCAGAGCGTCTCGCGCGTGTTCGAAATCGAGCCGGACACGCGAATTCGTGGCGAATTTCATTGGCAACAAAATCCTCGGGAACATCCGACGCTGGTGCTGCTGCACGGCCTGGAAGGCTCCTGCGAATCAAATTACATGCGCGGAACAGCGGAAAAAGCTTGGGTGGCGGGTTTCAACGTCGTGCGGCTGAATCAGCGAAATTGCGGCGGCACCGAACAATTGACTTCCACGCTGTACCACTCCGGTTTGAGCTGCGATATTCACGCCGTGGTGTCGGAACTGATCGAGCGTGATGGGCTGCCGGAAATTTTCGCGGCGGGATTTTCGATGGGTGGCAACTTGGTCTTGAAGATGGCCGGAGACATGGGTGCTTCAACCCCGGCCGAGCTTCGCGCGGTGATCGCTGTAGCCCCCGCGCTCGATCTAGCCTCTTGCGCGGACGCCCTGGCCGCTCCGCGCAATTTTATTTACGAGCATCACTTCGTCACGCGGCTGAAGAGCCACATGCGTTACAAAGCCAGTTTGTTCCCGCAGCTTTACGAACTTCGCGGCATTTCAGGTTTTCGGCGGATTCGCACGGTGCGGGATTTCGACGATGTAATTACGGCGCGCTACTGCGGGTTTGCCGACGCGAGCGATTATTACACGCGGTCGAGTGCCTCGCGCGTGATCTCCGAAATTCACGTGCCCACGCTGATCATCACGTCAAAAGACGATCCCTTCGTGCCATTCGAGCCATTTCAAAATCCGGCAATTCGCGCCAATCCGCGCATTACGCTGATCGCGACGGAGCACGGAGGTCATTGCGCATATATCTCGAAGGAAAACGGCAGTGAGCGTTTTTGGGCCGAAGCGAGGATTGTTGAGTACTGCAAGAATCAGTCGCGGTTGGGCCGCGGCGCCAATGAATCGAATCAGGACGATACCTTAGCGGCGGAAGAATCGGCTCGATAGCATGCCGCCCACCTCAGGCGATAGGAGTTTCGAGCGACGATTGGAAGCCGCGCGTCAGAAGCTGTGCCGCTCCGCTTTCGGATATGACCATGTCGTCTTCGCAGCGCAATCCGTAATCGCCCACCACATAGATTCCCGGCTCATTTGAGAACGTCATTCCCGGTTTGAGAATCGTGCGGTTCCCGCGCACCAGATATGGCCATTCATGCCCATCCATGCCGATGCCATGCCCCAGGCGATGCGAAAAATATTTGTAGCCCGGACCAAAACCCGCGTCAGTGATCACTTTGCGCGCGGCATCATCCACGGAGCCGCATTCATGTCCGGCGACAGCCGCGGCCAGCGCAGCATTCTGTGCGTTACGAACAATTTCAAATGTCCGCCGCAGCTTTTCGGGCGGCTTACCGAGCACACCCATGCGCGTGACGTCAGATTGGTAGCCCTCGACTGTAGTGCCGTCGTCAATCATCACGCCCAGGCCCTCGCGCAGAATCTGCTCCTCGCGTGAACCGTGCGGAAGCGCAGAGGAAGGTCCAAAAGACACAGACGCCTCGCCGCCGAGTCCCATTTGGGCATAGCCGCGCACTACCAAATCGGAAACGTCGCGCTGCGTCATTCCTTCGCGCAGTGACGCGAAAGTCGCCTTGTACACGTCAAATGTGGCAGAACAAGCCAGCCGCATCAATTCCAGTTCGTGGGCGCTCTTCTGATCGCGGCAGCCCACGGTAATCGGATCGCCACTCACGTAATCCAGCCCGCCGGCCGCGCGCCGCAGGCCATCGAAGAAAACGTAACGCGTGGTCTCCTCAACGCCGACCTGACCGCCGCGAATTCCGCGCTCTCCAAACCATTTTTCAATAATCGTGTACGGGCTTTCGTCTTCCTGCCAGACGCGAAGCTCGATCGGCCAGCGCATCAGTTCGCGCAAGCGGCCCTCTTCGAACGCCGGGGAGACGAGCAGGGGATCGCCCTGGCGGGGAATCAGCAACGCCAGAATCCGTTCGCTGGGCCACCAATGAATCCCGGTGTAATAGGCGAGCGTCGTGCTGGGAGTGACGTAAAGCGCTTCAAAACGCGGCGCGGCGTCGGTCATGAGCTGCTGCGCGTGCGCAATCCTCGCCCGCATTTCCTCTGCACGAATCGGCTTCACGCGATCACCCAGCGGCTTCAGCGAAGCGAACGCTGGCGGCAGCGGCTGTTCACCGGCATGCCCCGGCGGCCGCTGTCCCATGGCACCACGGCTGAACGCCGTCTCAATCGCCACGCCTCCCAACGCAAACGAAGCGCTCTTGAACGCATCCCGCCGTGAAATTTTCACGAATTTCTCCGAAGAAATATCAGTGGAAGTGCGAAATCAAGACGGCATCAGTGACGTGACGGCCGTGCGCGTAAACGATTTGCTTGCCGTCAGGAGACAGGGTATATGCGCCCCACTGGAAATCTGATCCGAGGTTCATCACTTGCTTTGCGGGCGCCGCGGGACTTCCCGGCGGCCCTACGGGCTGGGCCCAGAGGGTCACCACTCCGTCGCTATTGGCCGGATACAAAACCGCGCGGCCGTCGTTGATCCAAGCCAGCTTTTGGCCGCCGTCGCCGCCGATCGCCTCTCGTGCCTCGGTGGACAAATCGTAAATGCTGCGCACTTCGCCGCCCGCCATCCCTATGACCGCCAGACTCGCATGCTTGGAGCGGTCTGGCTGGTAAAGCGCCGCGAGCGAGGCGCCATCCGGCGAGATGACTGGGTTAAACGCGTCGGCTTTGGAAATTTCGCTGGGCGTGCCGCCGTCAATGCCAACTTTCATCAGCCGCGTCGTATTGCCCGCCACGTTCACGTACACCACGAATTTGCCATCCGGCGAGCAGTTGGGGTGCACCGCTATTTGACCCGTACTGAGCTGCGTGACGTTGGATCCGTCCATATCCGCGCGCCATACCGCGCTCGCGCCCGTGCCGCTCCCCATGCTGAAGACGAAGTGTTTTCCATCTCCGCAGTTGGAAAGCCAACTGGGCGTAACGACGCGCGGCGCGATGTCGTGGACCTCCGTGCCGTCGGGCGCGGCGCTAGCGAGCTGGATCGATCCAGAGGTGTAATACGAATAGATCAGCTTGTTGTCCAACGTCCAGATGATCCCGGAAATTCCGTCGGCGCGGCTGATGCCGCTGGTAATCTCGCGCGGCGGCGAGAAGGAGGCTGCGCTGCCGAAGCCTGCCACCCACAGATTGCCCGTAAGCGTGACCTGCACTGTCGCCAGATCGGCGCCGTCGGATGTGACGCTGGTTCCACTGTAAAAGTTCAGATCGTTGGTGATGCGGCGAACCTCCGCCCCGGGATAACTCAACGCGAATAGTTGGGCGTTGAGCGAACTCTTGGTGACGCGCGCGTTGAACAGAATGGCGGAGCCGTCCGGCAGCCATGCCATTTGGTCCGGATCAATCCAGTCGGCGGAGCCAACGCGCTTCTTAGCCTTGGACGCAACATCTACCACTTCAATCGCGGACCGATTGAATTCTCCCGTAGGATTGTCCGACACCGCGATGCGCTTGCCGTCGGGAGACCACGCCGGGCCATTGCTGGAGAATGCGATCGGATTAGTCAGAACCTCGAGGTTCTGCTCGGCGGTGCCGTCGGCGTTAGTTACGATCAAGTTGGAAGTCTTCGCCTTGCTCACCTGCCTGACAAATACAAACCGCTTGCCATCCGGCGAAAAGCTGATCGGACTATCCACATCCACAATTACCTGGCGCGGAGCGCCTCCAAGCGAGGGCGCTTGAAAGAGTGTCCCGACGCCAGCGGTTTCGTCGCGCTTGACGAAGTACAGATAATTGCTGTCCGGCGAAAACGTCAGCCCTTCGATCTCGCCCGGCGAACCGATCTCCACCTGCGCTGTGCTGCCCGTGGCCACTTGCCGAATCCATATCCCGTGGGAGCCTTTTTCGTCCGCTACGTACGCCACCCATTTGCCATCTGCAGAAATCGTCGCGGAGTGGATATTCCCGGTGGAAGTCAGCGGAGAAATCACCATCTGCGAGAAGGACGAGGTCGTTTCGTGCGGGCGCGGCGAGCCGAAATGCAGCATGAGCCCAACGATTGCCGCGATCACAATCGCCGCCGCTCCAACCTTCATCCAGGGAAACGCTCGTCGCAGAGGAATTGCCGCGGTCGTAGCCATCGGACCTTCCGGAGCGAGTTGCGCCGACGCGGCTCTCGAGCCTGATCCCGAACTTGCCGCCGGAGCTCCTGTGGTCACCGCGGCCGGGTTCGCCACGGTCCATGAACTTGTGGAGCCGCTGGTCAGGCGGCCGGAATCGGTGTCGCGCCTCAGACGCTTCAGGTCGCCGCGCAGTTCGGCCGCGGTCTGATAGCGTAGGTCGCGGTCCTTTTCCAGGGCTTTGCCAATCAGGTCTTCGAGCTTTGGCGGAACATTGGGATTGATCGACGATGGCGAGACTGGCGTGCGATTCAAAATCGCATCGAAGACAACCGCGGAAGTATTTCCATTGAACGCGGACTGCCCCGTGGCCATTTCATACAACACCGCGCCGAGGCTGAAAAGGTCCGTGCGCGCGTCAAGTTCCTCGCCGCGTGCTTGCTCCGGGGACATATATGCAACCGTGCCGATCGCCGAGCCTGGGCTGGTAAGAAATAAATTGTCGGTAGTCGGTTGCGTAACGGAATTGCCGGCGCCCACTGCTTCGCCCACACGGCGCACCGCGGCTTGCTTGGCGAGCCCAAAATCGAGAATCTTCGCCTGCCCGCGCGCCGATATGAATATGTTCGCAGGCTTGATGTCGCGATGAATGATCCCGCGGGAGTGCGCGGCATCGAGAGCATCGGCAATCTGCGCGCCGATATCCAGCAACGCGTCGATGGCCATGGGACGCCCCGCGATGCGCTCGCGTAGCGTCTGGCCCTCGAGCACCTCCATCACCAGGTACGGGCGGCCGCTGTGTTCGCCGATGTCGTAGATCGTGCAGATGCCCGGGTGATTGAGCGACGATGCGGAGCGGGCTTCGCGCTGGAATCTTTCGAGCGAGATGGGATCGCGGGCGAGCTCTACGGATAGGAATTTAAGCGCAACTTGGCGTCCGAGTCGCGTGTCCTCGGCGCGAAAGACCTGGCCCATGCCGCCGCTGCCCAGCGGGTCCAGAATTCGGTAATGGGAAATTGTTTCGCCGATCATGCGTTACGTTCGCGCGCTCAAGCCCGTTAGCAATCCTAAACAACTGCACGCTGGGGTGCAAGGCAGGAAAAGCAATTTGATTCCACGACTTTCTCGGCTCTGAACCAAAGACATCGCGAATCTAATCGCGAAGAACCTTCGAATTCAGAAAGGCTCGCTCGCGGTCGGCGCTTTCACTCTGTCGCGATGTCCGCGCGCGGTATCACCGTCACCGTCACGGGCTGAGAAAGTTGAAAGTCGAGCTTGGTCTCGGCGGGAATTTCTACTTGTTTGCCCTTGGTCGCTCCCTGATACACCGCGCCTCCGCCGGCTCCGACGCCCGCTCCGATCGCCGCGCCTCTCCCCCCACCCAGCAGGCCGCCGAGCAGCGCGCCCGCAATAGCGCCGCCTCCGACTTTTTTAGCTGTGTTCGCGCCGCGCGAGCTGCCCACCTCCGTATACGTGTCGCTCGCAAGGTCGTAGGATCGGCCTTGAAAATCCATCTTCAGAAGTTCCAGATGCAACTCGCTTTTTCCCTTCAGACGTCCTGCTGAACTCGCCGACGTGAGCCGGACGTAGACGTCCGCGCCTCGGGGAACGACAACGCTATCCCCCACAACCAGCGGAGCATCGAGCGACGCATGGAATATTTCGCCTGTGTGGTTTACTTTGGAATCGATTCCGTCAATCATCCGAATTGATACCGTGGAGGATGCTGGGATCACTACGTTCTTCGGTTGCGGGAGCGGCGTCGGAGCCGGCGGTGCAACGGGCACTACGCTTGACGGCGCTGTAGGCGGTGTGGCATTCGCTTCAATGGCCGTGGGCGGCGGAACCTCTTCCGCGCTCGCTGGGGGCCCCTGCGGCGACGCTTCCTTCGGCAGCGTTTGATTCTTTCGCAGCGAAGCCGCCGCCTTCGGCTTTCGAGCTGGCGCCGCATCAGGCACAGGCTGTTCCGACGATGCGGGAGTCGTGGAAGCAGATTCAGCCGCGACCTTCGCAACTTGCGCGCTCGCGACGCTCATCTGGTCGTTGACTTTCGTCACGCCAGCCGTCTGCAAGCTGAGCTTGTAGGCGTCCAATCGCGCTGCGTCGCTGGGCACAGTGCCACTGAGCGTCACTTCGCCGTGCGCGGAATCGACCTTCAGGTCCGAACCCTTCAATTGCTGATCGGAAAACATCTGCGATTGAATGTTGGCGATGATTGCTGCGTCGTCCGTCTTCTTGGCGCAGCCCATGGCGAAGAAAACGCAAAGCACTGCGACCGCGAGCACAAGCCTCTTGCCCATGAGAGTCTTCTCCGTGATCGAATCAGCGCTCGCGCAGCGCACACCCCGCACGCGTCGGGATGTTTCCAAACTGGTGCCAGCTAGTCTACTACGATGCGGGCGTTGCCTTAAGTGCTGCATCAGCAATGTGCTGAGAAGTGGGACCGCACACTCCCCCATTCGCTTGATTTTCTCTTCCCGGTCCGCGCTGAATTTCTTGCAACTTTTTCGAGCCCTGTGGGTTTCACTCCCAAGCGGAATTATGGGGCCTGGCCCCGGTTAATTATCAGTTCTTAATAAAAGGAGAAATTCAATGGGGATTCCTAAAGGTATGGGTGTGTTCGCGGCGCTTTTCGCCGCGCTGGTGCTATCCAGTTGCGGAGGCGGCGCTGGCTCGGGTGGCACAACGTCTCAGGACCAAGCTTCGATTTACACGGTGGGCACCGATGCTCCGCTTCCCAGCGTCATTTCCTGCGAAGTTAACGTGAGCGGAATCACGTTGAGCAATGGCACCACCAATGTAAGCGTGCTCTCGCAGCCTCAAATTGTAGATTTCGCGCAATTGAGCGGCCTGCATCAGCTGTTGGATTTGACGGCAGTGCCAACGGGCACCTACACCTCAGCGACAATCACCATTGCTTCTCCCGTCATCGGTTACATCAATACGACCAACACCCCACCGACGATCAGCACCATCAACGGGACCTTGACGCAGTCCAGCGTCACGGTGAATTTTGCACAGCCGGTCGTGGTTTCGAACGCAGATCTTTTCGGTTTGCGCATGGAGTTCGATTTGCGCAAATCGCTGCAAACCGACGGCAACGGCCAAGTGACGGGAGTCGTCGATCCCATGTTTGAAGTCGCGCTGCTGAATTCCACCGACGCGCAGGTTTCGATTGACGATTTTCACGGCGGCGTGGTCGGAGTAACCGGCAACAACACTTTCACCATGCAAGGGCCGCGCGGCCGTCAATGGATGGTGACGACAGACGCCAGCACGGTGCTTGACGATCCCGGCACCGCGATTGGTTCCTTCACCACCGATACGATCGTCGAAGTGTCCGGCACGTTGGACCCGGTGACTCACGCTATCGACGCCTCGGAAGTGGAAGTAGTCTCGAACGATGATTTCTTCATGGGTGGACTCCTCACCAGCGTACGGCCGGCCACGGGCCCTGCAACAGCCGCGGATCTCTACGTGCGTGAATTGCTCCCGGCTGTGAACGGCGTCTCGGACGGACAGATTGAAACGCTCGCGCTGAACGGCTCGGAAAAATACATGATCGAGCACATCAATCTGCCGCTGACCACTCTGCTGTTCAACAATTCGGAGCTA
Source organism: uncultured Acidobacteriota bacterium (assembly GCA_963740695.1). Classification (GTDB taxonomy): domain Bacteria; phylum Acidobacteriota; class Terriglobia; order Acidiferrales; family UBA7541; genus Palsa-295. The sequence continues at coordinate 1,363,008 of CAVUFU010000004.1, read as the reverse complement.
GCTCCAGGGCAGCGCGTCGGAATCGGCGGCGACCTCACCACCACGAATGGCACAACCACTTTGACGGTTCACCGCGTCGTCCTGCGGCGTCAAGGACAGGCTGGCACGTGGGTCCCTGGCAGCACGATGATACAAAACGGCAATGCCGGCACCTTCCAGCTGAATGATAACTGGACAGCGGGCGTGCTGTTGCCCAGCCCGCTGACGGTGATGTCCACCAACGACACCAACTTCATCAACCTGACCGGCTTGTCCGCGCTGCAAGGGACTCAGCCGATCTCGATTCGCGTGGTGGGATTTATTCTAATCAATCAGGCGACGGGCCAGCCCGTAATGGTGGCGCGTTCCGTGGAGGAACTTTCTTCATAACCATTCATAACAGTCATGCCACGTCATAACCGTCGCGGAGAATTCCCAGCGACGGCGCCACTGTCCCGCCTCAATCCGAGCGGGACAGTGGCATTTTTGCGTCAACTGGCGGCGCGGCGTGGCGTCCGTTTCGCGCGCGAGACCACAGACTTGGCGCGCATCGGGCGACGATGCGCCGCTGCTCCGGATTTCGCCAGGCTCCTCTTAAGCGCGGTCATCATGTCTATCACCGGAGCGCGCTGCGGTTGCGGAACTGACGCGACTTCGCGGCCCTTCTGTTTTGCGGCAATCAAGGCGCGGAGGCGCGTTTCAAATTCGTCATGATATTTCTTGATGTCGAATTCTTCCGATAAGCTTTCGACCAATTGCTCCGCCAGCCTCACCTCTTTTGGGTTTAGTTTCATTCCGTCGGTCTCGCCATATCCGGGAGCCTCGCGGATTTCGTTTGCGAAATACATGGTGTGAATCGCGATGCCGTGATCGTAAGGCCGCAGAAAAACCGTGTACTCGCGCTGATGCATGGTCACTTTGGCGATCCCCACTTTATGCGTGTCTTCCAAAGTCCGCACCAGCAGCTGGTAAGCTTTTTTCCCGGCTTCCTCGGGAACCAGGAAGTACGATGAATCGAAAAAGATCGGGTCAATTTCCGCCATCTTCACGAAAGCCAGGATTTCCATGGCACGCCCGGATTCGGGCATGATCTTATTTATTTCTTCCTTATCAATGAGGACGTATTTGCCGTCTTCATTCTCGTAGCCCTTCACCACTTCGGAGCGTTCCACGAGCCGGTTGCAGGTGGGGCAGAAAAGAGGTTGGCGGAGCCGCGTGTGGCAAACGCTATGCAGCTGGTGCAGCTGCACTCGCGAGGTGCGCGCCGCAGGGAAGAGGCGCACCGGAAACGAAATCAATCCGAATGAGACAAACCCGCGCCAGGCTGATGGCATATCGTGACCCCCGGACCGCTATTCAGCCTATGCTAGAGCCCCGCCGTCAACAGCGCCATCCAGTCAAAACTGTACTTCCAGGGCTACCACTAATACGCTCACTCGAGCGCGGCATCGAAGATTACAGCGTTAGGAGGGGTCACTGCTAGGTTCTGCGCGCGGGTGTGCCGTCCGTTAAGGCTCGATACGAGTCGCCACGATTTCCTTGCCCCGCTCTCGAACTTCGATAGCAATCGGAGGCCGTATGCCTTCGCCCTTCACAATCGCGCCGCGCACTACGCCATTGGGTCCCGAACCGTACCGCGTCAGGTCGTAAACCGTGTGGCTGCACGAATCCGCCACCATCGGATGATCCGCAACGAGCTGGTACTGACTCGCCAGCTTCTGCATATTTGTCACATATTCCAGGTCGCACGTGCCAAAAGGAGCCCGCATCGAAATCGCCCACAGCACGTTTCCCGGAAGTTTCACCACGATTGCCGGAACGTCGTCCGCCGTTTCCGGTGCGCGAAATAGAAATCGCTTCGAGGACCAGGTTTTGCTCATTTCCGCAGTAGTGGCGATGGGACCGGGCCCCTGCGGCAAGTTCGCAGTTGCTTGCGCCGGCTGCGCTGGGCGAAGGTCCGCCGGGTCCGGGATCGGCGCGGTTTGCACTTCGTTCACCGGGGTAGGGCGATTTCTCGAATACATCCCGAGCGCGACAAGCACTACGATGACCGCCCCGATTCCCATCCACACTTGCGGCGAGATTGCGCTCAACATGCTCGGCGCTGTCGGCCTTGGAGACTGCGGTACGACGACGCGCGGGGGTTGCGGCGCCGGCTTGGATCGCGCAGGATTTCCCGTTACGCCAGGAATCGTCGGGTCCGCCGCTCTGAATGGATTGTGCTGCTTGGGCTCGTCAGGCACGTTGTGTTTCCGCGAAAATCGGGAATCTTCAGCTTGAGTTGCTTTCGAATATTTTGCAAGCAGGCGATGCCTTAGCGGTTAACGTTCGGGCAGAAAGAGGATTGCTGCGACGGTGCAGGAAATCTTGGCGAAGGTGCAGCGGAATCCGCCCGCGTCCCGCGAATTCAAGCCGGGCGTTCGACGCGCACGGAATGGTGCGCCACATACTCGTGAAGATTCGCAAGGATCAGCAGCAATTCGAGCATACGGTCGCGCTGCTCCGGCTGCGGTTCGTCGGCGCTATCCTCGAGATTTTTTACGGTGGCCAGCGCGTCCGAAAGCAGCCATTCCAGGCTTTCTTTCGTCAGGGCGTCGCCTTCCCGACAGCGCGTCAGCGCTTGATCCGTGCGCAGAAAAGCTTCATCGAGGAAATGATCGAGGCAGAGTCGGGCGCTGGCAAGCGCGGTGGGCGACGGCTTCGCACACCCGGGCCGCTGGCAATTGGCGGAACCGGCGGCTGGCATTTCGCACCCCTGTTTCCCGGGTCATCACGACCCCGAGGTTGTGGAGAGAGTAGCGCACACCTTTTTTGTATGCAAGTTAACGTGAGGTGTAAAGATCAACACGCCCGCGGATGCTTCGCCTGACGACGCGATCGGTGATACGAAGCGGCGGATGAATGAGGCGGCTCATCACCACCCCATGCATCGCCCACGCAAATCACTGTTAGCGGATCTGAATGCTCCCAGAGCTGGTGCTCAAGTCCACTGTCGGTCCGCCGCCACCGACTTTGCCTTGCAGTTCGCGCGAGCTCAACTTGCCCTGCACCGCGATTTCACGGCTCGAGTCAATGCTCCCTGAACTTGTCCGTGCCACTAAGTTAAACGCGGCTTGCTGCGGAAACTCGACGGAAACGTCACCAGAACCAGTGCGCAATCGCCAATCTCCAGCGGGATCGCCCTGCGCAGTTATGCTCCCGCTTCCGGTTTGCACCTTCACGGCACCCTTCGCTCCCTTAATTTCCACGTCTCCTGACCCTGTGCCGATTTCCACATCACCAGCGGCCGCCTGCTCGAGTTTCACGCTGCCGCTCCCGCTTGAAGCCGTCAGTCCTCCCGCGATGCCGACGGCGCGAATCCCGCCGCTGCCTGCCGTGGCGCGCGCCGGCCCACGAATCGTGTTGAGTTCGATATCGCCTGATCCCGTGTGCGCGTGCGTTTCAGCGCCGATGTTTGAGAGGCGCACGCTGCCGGACCCGCTGCTGGCATCCGCCGGTCCGCTGATGCCTGACACGGTTTGATCGCCTGAGCCGGATTCCGAGCGCAATTTCGTTTGCGCCGGGACTACGATCTCGTAGCTGATCGAAATATTATTTTTCCAGTCGCGGTTTTCGATGTGTCCCACGCGGACGATGTTGCCGTTCTGTTCGATCGGCGGATTCGCTTCGATTTCGTGGATGTGTTGCTCGACGTCGCCTCCAAACAAGCCGTGGTTTGCGTGGATGCGGCCGTGGACTTCCACCTTCGCGGAATCTCCCACGCGTACGGTAATTTCGCCGGAGCCGGTTTGTACGTCCAGGTCAACTGGACCGCTAACCGCGAGTGTGCGGTCAAAATGGCCATCATCGCCGGCCAAAGCCGGCCGCGAAGCCATCGTCGCGGCAAGCGATAACGCCAGTGCTAACAGGGCAGGGAACGCGCGTCCACGAATTCTCATCTTCTCTCCTCCTATCCGAGTTGGGGCCTTTTCAAACAGGAGATACGTAGATGGCCGCGCAAAAGTTCAATGGTGGGGAGTACGATGCGGTTGCCGCGCGGCGGCGTCAGCCCGCTTGGCCGTGGCACTTCTTGTACTTCTTGCCGGAGCCGCAAGGGCAGGGATCGTTGCGGCCGACTTTCGCGCCCGAGCGCACGGGCTTGGGAGCCTCGGCTGGAGCCGCGCCCGCTTGAAATTGCAATTGCTGCTGCTGGCGCCGCTGGCGACGCTCCATCTCTTCGGGCGAATATTGTGAGAGGCCACGCGGAGCGGCCGGCTTCGGCGCGGTTGAGGTGGTCTGTGCCGGAGCCGCCGTCGGTTCGGCCGGACGCACCAGAAACAGGAATCGCACGGCCTCGGTGTCAATGCGATTCATCAAATCATCGAAAAGCGTGAAAGCTTCCTTCTTGAATTCGACTAACGGATCCATCTGCCCGTAGCCGCGCAGCCCGATGCCTTCCTTCAAATGATCGAGCGTCAGCAAGTGGTCTTTCCACTGGCCATCCACCACATCCAGCAGAATATGCCGCTCCAGCCAGCGCAGCGTCTGCGCGCCGAAGAGTTTTTCCTTTTCCTCGTAGCGAGCCCGCACCTTCTCGATCAGCGCTTCGCCGACGGTCTCATAATTCAGCGCTGCGAAATCCATCCCCACGGCCTTTGGATCGAAACCAAACTGGTTCAATACTTCGTTTGAGAACTGCGTAACGTTCCACTGGTCCGGATGCTGCTCGCGCGGGCAATAGGTCTCCACCAGTTCGTTGGCAATGGCGTCCGCGCGCTCCAACACAAATTCCTTTTGGTCGCGGCCTTCCAGGAACGAGCGGCGCAAGTTGTAAATCGTCTCACGCTGCTTGTTCATCACGTCGTCGTACTCGAGCAAGTGCTTGCGGGCCTCGAAGTTCTGCGCCTCCACGGCTTCCTGGGCGCCTTCGATGCGCTTGCTGATCAGCCGCGATTCGATCGGCACGCCTTCCGTCATGCCGAGCCAGTGCATCATGGCTTTCACCTTCTCGCCGCCGAAAATGCGCAGCAAGTCGTCTTCCAGCGAAAGGAAAAATCGCGAAGAGCCGGGGTCGCCCTGGCGTCCGGCGCGGCCCCGCAATTGATTGTCGATGCGGCGCGCCTCGTGGCGTTCGGTACCGAGAATATGCAATCCGCCCAGCGCCACTACCTCGTCATGCTCGACTTTGCATTGCTCCGCGAATTGATCGTAAATTGGCTTCCACTGCTCCAGCGGCACCTGAAAGATCCTGCCTTCAATCTGGAAGAGCACCATCGCGGGACTGCTCCCGCCATTGGAAGTGGAACCATCCGCGTCTTTGCTCCCCGCTGCAATCGCGGCGTCGGCCTGCGCGGCAGTCTCAGAGCCCGGCAGCGCGCCAATCACGCTGCTCGCGGGAGCGTACGGCAGAGCGAGCTTATTTTTCAGGCAGTAATCGCGCGTCATCGCTTCGGGATTGCCGCCGAGCAATATGTCCGTGCCGCGGCCGGCCATGTTCGTTGATACGGTCACGGTGTGCTTGCGACCCGCTTGCGAAATGATGATTGCTTCGCGCTCGTGTTGCTTGGCGTTCAATACCTGGTGCGGGATGCCCGCCTTCTTCAGGTGCGCAGCGATTTTTTCGGATTTCTCGATGGAGATGCTGCCGACCAGCACGGGCTGCCCGCTCTCGTAATACTGGCGCACTCCGCCCGCATGCGTGCCGTCTTCTTGCAGAATGCCGTTCACCGCCGCTTCGAATTTTTCCGCTTCGGTGCGATAGACGACGTCGGAAAACTCTTTGCGGATCAGAGTCTTGTTCGTCGGAATCGCAACAACTTCCAGCTTGTAAATTTTGTCGAATTCGGGCGCCTCGGTTTCGGCGGTTCCGGTCATGCCCGCGAGCTTTTTGTACATGCGGAAATAATTCTGGAAAGTGACGGTCGCCAGCGTCTGATTTTCACGCTCGATCTTCACGCCTTCCTTGGCTTCCACCGCCTGGTGTAAACCATCGGACCAACGCCGTCCGGGCATCTGGCGTCCGGTGAATTCATCCACGATCACCACTTCGCCGTCTTTCACGACGTAGTCCACATCCTTAGTGAAAAGCGTGTGCGCGCGCAGGCCCTGATACACGTGGTGAATGATTTCCATGTGCGCGGGATCGTACAGATTGCCGAGGCTTAGGAGCTGTTCGCATTTCGCCACGCCTTCTTCCGTCAGCGTCGCGGTGCGATGCTTCTCGTCGAGCGTGTAATCAATATCCAGAATCAGCTTGGGGATGATTTTGTCGATGCGGTAATACTTGTCGGTGGATTCCTCCGCCGGACCGGAAATAATCAGCGGCGTGCGCGCTTCGTCAATCAGGATCGAGTCCACTTCGTCCACGATCGCGTAGTGATGGCCGCGCTGGACGCATTGCGCCAGATCGTACTTCATGTTGTCGCGCAGGTAATCGAAGCCAAACTCGTTGTTCGTGCCGTAAGTAATGTCTGCGGCGTAAGCAGCGCGGCGCTGCACGTCATCCAGGTCATGAACGATTACGCCGACCGAAAGCCCCAGCATCTTGTAAATCGGGCCCATCCACTCCGCGTCGCGGCGCGCCAGATAATCGTTCACTGTGACAATATGCACGCCCTTGCCGGTCAACGCATTCAAATACGCGGGCAGTGTGGCGACGAGCGTCTTGCCTTCGCCCGTCTTCATTTCGGAAATTTTGCCCCCGTGCAACACGATGCCGCCGATGAGTTGCACGTCAAAATGGCGCATGCCCAAAGTGCGGCGTCCTGCTTCGCGCGCCACGGCAAACGAAGGCACCAACGCGGGTTCCAGCGCCTCCTGCAAACGCCGCTTGTAGTCCGGGTCGTCGTTCTCCAGGCCTTCCATGCGCGACTGCACTTCGGACTTCAGCTCGGCAGTCTTCGCGGTTATCTCGGCGTCGGAAAGCTTTTGCATTTCCGGCTCGAGCGAGTTGATCTCTTCGACCACCGGCTGCAAAGCTTTCACGTCGCGCTCGTGCTTCGTCCCGATGAAGCGCGCTACGACGCTATTTATGATCTTTTCAACGTCCATATTTTCGGATTAGACGCATGCGAGCCCACAAAGGGGGCGAGAATGCTGTTTCAGCTCCCGTGAATAGGAAAACCCGGCCTGCAGGTGTGGCGGCTGCGAGGATCGCGCGTCTCCCTGTTTAGTATTGTAGCCGCTTGCGCGCTTTCCTGCAAAGCGCGACTGCGCGTGCAATTTCCGTCGCGTTTCTACGATTTCAAGTTCAGAGCCGTCGGATGCCGCGGCTCGTAGAGACCTACCTCACCGCCTCCGGGCACCTTAATTGCCGTCACTAAGCCCCAGCGCTGTTCTTTCACCGGACCAGTGAACTCGACGTTCTTGGCCTTCAATTCTTTCATCGTTGCCTGAATGTCGTCGCACATCCGATAGAGCTCGTGGTGCGGCGCATCATCCGTCGGATGAATCGCCAGCTCCGCGGGCGGCAACGCGAAAATCAGCCAGCCGTGGGCCGCGTCCACCGAGCCGAGCTTGAGAGTATCCTTGAAGAAAGAGCGGACCTTGTCTGCGTCCTTGGCATAGAAAAGTGCATGCACCCCGTTGATCATCGTCCGTCTCCTCAGCGCGCGCGCCGTGCGAGATATTGATCGCGTAAACCGCTGCGCCATCCCAAGTTTTTCGCGCCACCGACGCAACACGCTGCGCTTCCGCGCGCTAAGATGAAAAACCGCGGTCACCTTGCCGCCAGACGCCCGGCAGTCTATGATTTAACTCGATCATACGAACTGGCTAGTCTTACTTCGTACGGCTTTTGCCGAAAGGATTCGCATGCCTCCTGGACACTCTCACGGACCTGGACCCGGACCTGCAGTGGCGAAGACAGCGCCCATCCCGGGCGTGAAAAACTTGGTGGCCGTCGCTAGCGGCAAAGGCGGCGTCGGCAAGACCACCGTCGCCGTAAACCTGGCAATCGCGCTCAAGAAGCTCGGCTCCACGGTCGGCCTCCTCGATGCCGACGTTTATGGGCCCAACGTCCCGGTCATGCTCGGTACCAATGAGCAGCCCCGCGCCATGGACGAAAAGACCATCATCCCGGTCGAAGCCTACGGCGTGAAATTGATTTCGATGGGGCTGCTGAACCCCGGCGATAAGCCGCTCGTCTGGCGCGGTCCCATGCTGCACAGCGTGATGCAACAATTTCTGCGCAGCGTGCAATGGGGCGCGCTCGATTATCTGGTCGTTGACCTACCGCCCGGCACCGGCGACGTCCAGCTCTCGCTGATTCAAAGCGTGTCGGTCACGGGCGCGGTGGTAGTTACCACGCCTTCGATCGTCGCGCTAGCCGACGTCCGCAAAGCCATCGAAATGTTCCGCCAGGTCAACGTCGAAATTCTCGGCGTGGTCGAGAACATGAGCTACTTCAATTGTCCGCACTGTGATGGACGCATCGACGTCTTCGGCCACGGCGAAGGCCAGCACATGGCTAAGACATTCGGCGTGCCGTTCCTCGGCGAAATTGAAATTGATCCGCAAATTCGCATCGGCGGCGATACCGGCAAGCCTGTCGCATCGCTCGGTGAAGGCGCGCCCGGCGGCAAGAGCATGTACGCTGTCGCGCGCAACGTCGTCGCGCGGCTCGACGTGGTGAATTCCTCGGCCGGCGCGCCGGTGGTGCAGATTCTGTGATCGCGGCGGGACAACGCCCCAATTCAGGAGCTTCCCATTGATTCGCAGCTATCGCGGGCGCTTGCCCCAAATCGCGCTCAGCGCCTACATCGATCCCCAAGCCGTCATCATCGGCGACGTCATGATCGGTGAAGATTCCAGCGTGTGGCCCTGCGCCGTGGTGCGTGGTGACGTCCATTACATCCACATCGGCGCGCGCACCAATATCCAGGATGGTTCGGTGCTGCACGGCATGCGCGGTACCAATCCCGTGGTGCTTGGCGATGACGTCACCGTCGGCCACAGCGTCACGCTGCACGGCTGCACCATCGAATCGCGCTGCCTCATCGGCATGGGCTGCATCATTCTGAATGGCGCGGTGATCGGCACCGGTTCGATCATCGCAGCGGGAACTCTCGTCCCCGAGCGCACTATCGTTCCACCCGGCAGCCTGATGATGGGCCAGCCGGCCAAACTGCGGCGCGCGCTTGCCGCCGCGGATCTCGATTCGATTGACGCCTACGCCCTCCGTTACGTCGAATACAAGGAAACATACCGGTCTGAGGCCGCGCAGTGAGCGAGAAAAAGCAGTTCCGCGCGACCAAAGGCACCCGCGATATCCTGCCACCCGATTCCTCATTGTGGAATTGGTTCGAAAATAGCGCGCGCGAGGTCTTCGAATCCTACAATTTCCGCGAAATCCGTCTCCCGATCTTCGAGCAAACGGACTTGTTCGCGCGTTCCGTGGGAGCCGAGACCGATATCGTTTCCAAGGAGATGTTCACGTTTCGCCTCGGAGAAGGCTTTCATGGCTCGGCAAACGACGCGGAAGAGTCATCGCAGCTAGGCGAGCAAGTATCTTTGCGCCCTGAAGCAACAGCCAGCACGATGCGCGCTTATATCGAGCACAACATGCAAGCGCTCCCCGGAAACGTGAAGCTCTACTGCATCGGGCCGATGTTCCGGCGCGAACGCCCGCAGAAGGGCCGCTACCGCCAGTTCTACCAGGTGAACGCGGAAATTTTAGGACAATCGGACGCACCTGCCATTGACGCCGAGCTGCTCGAAATGCTGCTCGTTTTCTTGAAGCGAGTGGGCCTCACGCGCACGACGCTCTGCGTCAATTCCATCGGCGACAAAAATTGCCGCCCGCAATACGTCGAACTGCTGCGCGAAGAACTGCGCAAGGTGAAAGACCAACTCGGTCCAGATAGCCAGCGGCGCATTGAAACGAACCCGCTGCGGGTGCTCGATTCGAAATTGCCGCAGGAGCAGGAAATCATCGCCAAGCTTCCGCGCATCTCCGATCATCTCTGCGCCGACTGCCGCGAGCACTTCGCCAAGCTGAAAGACGAGCTGAAGTTGCGCGGGATCACGTACGAAGAAAACTGGCGCCTGGTCCGCGGCCTCGATTACTACACGCGCACCACGTTCGAAGTCACGGCCGAAGGACTCGGCTCGCAGAACGCCGTCTGCGGCGGCGGCCGCTACGACGGCCTCGTCGAACTGCTCGGCGGACCGCCGACGAAGGGCGTCGGTTTCGCCATCGGCAGCGATCGCGCCATCCTGTCGATTCAGGAATCCGGCAAACTACCGCAGCTTTCTGGCCTGGATGTTTTCGTCGCGTGGATGGATCAATCAACTTACCCTGCGGCCGTGGCGATCGCCCGAAAGCTGCGCGCGGCCAGCCTTTCCGTCGAGCTCCCCGCCGAAGAAATGAAATTCAAGAAGTCGCTAAATCTCGCTGATAAACTCGGCGCGCGCTACGCCCTGATTATCGGCAGTGACGAAGTCGCCTCCGGCACGTTTACACTGAAGCGCCTCGCGGATGGCGATCAGAAGAAGCTTTCCGAATACGACCTGCTAGAATATCTGGAATCCGAAAAGCGCGGCACGCGGGGCTGATAGCGGCGTCACCGGCGTCTGATTCCTGCGGTAAGCCCGTACAAACGGAAGGGAACACGAACTTGCTCGACACGCTCGGAAACCTGAAGCGCACAAATTATGCCGGTGACCTGCGCGCATCCGACGCCGATAACGATGTCGTCCTCATGGGTTGGGTGCATCGCCGCCGCGATCTCGGCCAATTGATCTTCATTGATCTGCGCGACCGCGCTGGAATCGCGCAGATCGTCTTCAATAAAGAGCTGCATCCCGAAGCGCACAAAAAGGCCGAAGAGCTGCGCTCGGAATTCGTCGTCGCCGTCGAAGGAAAGGTGATTCGCAGGCAGAAATCGAATCCAGAAATTCCCTCGGGCGAGGTGGAAGTAATGGCCGCCCGCCTGCACATCCTGAACAATTCGAAGACGCCGCCATTCCAGGTCGAAGACGAAGTAACAGCCAGCGAAGAAACACGCTTGCGCCACCGCTATCTCGATCTGCGCCGCCCGCGCCCGCATCGCAATATCGAATTGCGCCATCGCATTTTATTCGAGATGCGCAAGACTCTCGACGAGCTCGGTTTCTTCGAAATTGAAACTCCAATGTTGACGCGCTCGACGCCCGAAGGCGCGCGCGACTACCTCGTCCCCAGCCGCGTGCATCACGGCCAGTTTTACGCCCTGCCGCAATCGCCGCAAATTTTCAAGCAGATCCTGATGATCTCGGGCATGGACCGCTACTTCCAGATCGTGCGCTGCTTCCGCGACGAGGACCTGCGCGCCGATCGCCAACCGGAATTCACGCAGCTGGACCTCGAGATGTCCTTCCCGCGCCAGCAGGATATTTTCGAAGTGATCGAGCGCGTGATGATCCGCGCCCTAGAAGTTGTCGGTACGCACGTACAAGGCCCGTTCCGCCATCTCGATTATCAAGAAGCGCTGCGCCGCTATGGCTCGGACAAGCCCGATCTACGTTTCGGGATGGAATTGCACAACGTCACCGAGTTTTTCGAGCCAGCGCGCGCCACGATTCATTTCGAAGGCAATGTGCAAGCCATAGTCGCTCCGGGCGCCGCCGCATGGTCGCGAAAACAACTCGATGAACTCGCTGAAATCGGGAAATCCGCCGGAGCGCGTGGCGTCTATACCGCAAAGGTCACGGCCGAAGGAATCAGCTCGCAGCTGGAAAAAACTCTCGGCGCGGAAGGACTGAAGAAACTCGCCGATGCTGTCGGCGCAAAAGCAGGAGATTTAATCGTCGCGGTCGCAGCCAAAGATCAAATCGCACACAACGATACCTCGCTCGGCGTTGCCGGCCAGATTCGCCTCCATCTCGGCGACAAGCTCAACCTGATCGATCGCAGCAAATGGGAATTCGTCTGGATCACCGGCTTCGCGCTCTTCGAGTGGAGCGAAAACGAAAAGCGTTGGGTCAGCGCGCAACACCCGTTCACGGGCATATTCGAAGAAGATCTGGACAAGCTCGAAACCGCGCCGTGGGAATGTCGCTCCAAGGGCTACGACTTGGTGCTGAACGGCGTAGAACTCGGCTCCGGCAGCATCCGAATTCATCGCCAGGACGTGCAGGCCCGCATGTTCAAAGCCCTCGGCCTCAGCGACGAGCAAGCCCGCCAGCGCTTCGGCTTCTTTCTCGATGCGCTCACCTACGGCACGCCGCCGCACGGCGGTATCGCGCTGGGCCTCGACCGTGTAGTAATGCTGCTGGCCGGCGAAAAATCCATTCGTGAAGTAATCGCATTTCCCAAGACGACCGCTGCCCAGGACCTAATGGCCGAGTCGCCGTCGGAAGTCGGCACCGACCAGCTCAATGACCTGGGGATCGCGATAAAAGAGACGGTAACAGGAGCTTCGTCGAAGAAGGGAGCCTAATGACATATCCCTTGCTCATTGGCATTTCAATCGCCGCCCTTCTGTGTGTCTTCTTACTAGTCCGCAGTATCCACAAGCTCAGCCTGCGCGTGCAGTTCATGGTCTTGCTCGGCATGGGTGTCACGATTGGCTTCATTTTTCTGGTGATGGTGCAGATGCCATCGTTTCCGATGTGGTTCGGAGTGTCGCTGATCGTGCTGGTCTTCATCGCCAGCCAGTTTGGCACGCGCATCTTCCTGCGCAGCATGGCGCAGGAAGATAAAAAGACGGAAGACGACGCTCGCGCGGAGTATCTCTCCAGTCATCCCGATCCCGGCGCCTCGGATCCGCATTCAGCGGGACACACTCCGTGAGCCGCATCCGCATCCTGGCCGAAAACGTAGCGAATAAGATCGCGGCAGGTGAAGTGGTCGAACGCCCCGCCTCCGTGGTGAAGGAACTTCTCGAAAACGCTCTTGACGCCGGCGCGCGCTCGATTCGCATCGAAACAGAATCCGGCGGCAAGCGCCTGATCCGCGTGATTGACGACGGCTGCGGCATGAATCACGACGACGCGCTGCTCGCCTTCGAGCGCCACGCCACTTCCAAGCTGCGCAACGCCGAAGATCTCCTCTCGATCGCCACGCTGGGCTTTCGCGGCGAAGCGCTTCCTTCAATCGCTGCAATCTCGCGGCTGCTGCTCGAAACGCGCAACGCCGAAGAAAACGAAGGCACCCGCATCGAATTCGCCGGCGGAAAACTGCTGAGTGTGAAACCGGCCGGCGTCCCGGTGGGAACCTCCATCAGCGTCGCCGACATTTTTTACGCCGTTCCCGCGCGCCGCAAATTTCTGAAATCCGAAACCACCGAGCTGGGTCACATCGCCTCGCTCGTGACGCACTACGCCCTCGCGCATCCCGACCGCCAGTTTCTGCTGAAGACTCCTTCGCAGGAAATCCTGAACTGCGCGCCGGTGGAAAAGCTGGCGGATCGCGTCTACCAAATCTTCGGCCGTCAGGCCCTCGACGAACTCATGGAAATTCCAACAACCGAAGCCCCCGTGCGCGGCGCCATCAACGAGCCCCCAGTCGAAGCCGCGGAATGCGAAGCCACTCTCCGCGTGAGCGGATTCACGTCGCGGCCCGAAGTGCAGCGCAGCAATCGCAATGGCATCTACATTTTCGTCAATCGCCGCCTGGTGCGCGACCGCCTGCTGCTCCACGCCATCAGCGAAGCCTATCGCAACATCGTTCCGCCGGGCGTGTTTCCGGTAGTGCTGCTCTTCCTCGATATGCCCTACGAAGAAGTGGACGTCAACGTCCACCCCGCAAAAATCGAAGTGCGCTTCCGCCATCCGCAATTCATCCATGATTTCACGCGCGACACGTTGCGCCAGGCGCTCTCCGCCGCACGGCCGATTCCCGGATTTCCCGCTGCGCGCGCAGCCACCGCCACAGCGGACGCATCGCCAAACGGCGGCACCACGGCTTTTCCCGCGGGAGCGGCGGCGATCGATCCCGCCTTTCTCGCGTCTGGAATTTCGGGAGCTCAGCCCGGCGCTCCGTCAGGCCCTCCGCGCGCCGTAATCCCCACATCGTTCGGCGATGTCACCGGCGTAGTCGAGCGCTTTGAACTTTCCAGCGCGCCGGATCGGCCGATGGCGCAGCGTCTGCAATTCGATCCATCGACCGCATCGGATTTTTCCTTCGGCACGCCGGGAAACACGCCGCCGATCATGGACGTGACCGCCGACCCAAACGGCGATGCCAACGCCGCCACCGCGCCGGGAACATTGCCAAGCGTTGAAGACATCGCCGACCTGAAGCCGCTGGGCCAGGTAAGCAGCAGCTTCATCGTCGCGGTAAATAGCGAAGGCCTCTGGATCATTGACCAGCATGTAGCCCACGAGCGCGTGCTTTTCGAACAGCATCTGCGCGCACGCCGCGAAGGCGAACTCGGCGGACAGCGCCTGCTCGTTCCGCTGATCGTCGAGCTGAACCCGCGGCAGCTGGCGATCTTCGAGCAGATCGGCGAAGAACTGCGCGCCAACGGCTTCGAAGCCGAACTAATGGGCGCGCGCAGCGTAGCCATCCAGGCCGCGCCCGCAGGCATCACCAGCGGCGACGCGGAAAAGCTGCTCTACGAAATCCTGGACGGAATCGCGCGCGAAAACCAAGCTATCTCGATCGATTCGCTGCAAGCCAAAATAGCCGCGTCCACTTCCTGCCACGCCGCCATCAAGGTCAATACGCCGCTCGACGTCACAAAAATGGAATGGCTGCTCGGCGAACTCGCCAAGACCGAATACCCCATGAGCTGTCCGCACGGGCGCCCGGTGGTCCTGCGCTATTCCGTGCGCGAAATCGAAAAGGCGTTCAAGCGAATATGAGAATGCCGGAACGCCGGCAGGCGGCCACTTGCAAAAATTAATTATCGCGATCGATGGCCCCGTAGGCTCGGGCAAAAGCACGCTCGCGCGCCGCGTCGCCCAGATGCTCGGCTACGTCTACGTGGACACCGGCGCGATGTATCGCGCCCTCGCGCTCAAAGCACTGCGGAGAGGCGTGGCGCTCGAAGCCAACGATGAAAATCTTCTCTCCCTGGCCCACGAAACACGCATTGATTTGCGCGCGGAAGAAGGCAGCCAGCGAGTTTTCCTCGATCATGAAGATGTCACCACTGCAATCCGCACTCCGGAAGTATCGCAAGCGGCTTCGAAACTCGCCGTCAACGCCGGCGTGAGGCACGTCCTGGTCGCTGAGCAAAGACGCGCGGGCGAGCAGGGCGGAGTAGTAATGGAAGGCCGCGACATCGGCAGCGTCGTCTTTCCCGATGCGCAGCTGAAAATTTTCCTCACCGCCTCACCCGAAACGCGCGCCGAGCGACGCTGGCGCGAACATCAGCAAAAGGGCGACGCGATCGATTTGCAGCGCACTCTCGAGGAAATCCGCGAACGCGACCGCCGCGACCAGGGACGCGCCGCTTCGCCGCTCGTTCGCGCAGCCGACGCCGTGGTGGTGGATAGCTCCGCGATGGACCCGGAGGAAGTCGCGCGCCTCGTGGTGATGCTGGCGCAAAATCAATCGGGAGCAAGCGCCAGAACTGCGTAGCGAACGACCCCGCCGCGCTCGCCGCTCCGGCCTCTCGGCCCCCCAGCTCTAGGCCGGCTTTAATTCCGCCACGCTGTGCCCCGACAAAACCTGTTGCGCCCAATCCACCGATTCCAGGTAACGCTCGGTGATCACTTCATCCGCAATTCCCAGGCTCCGAGCCTCCCGGCTGATTTCGTCCCAATTGCCGCGCTCATAATTCATCACCAAATCCAAAATCTTGCGCAACCCGTTCGATTTTCCGAGCAGCGCGTTGCGGATCTCTGCGCCAATGGCAATTTCCTTCAGCACTTCGGACATGGGCATATCCAGAATCGCATCCATAGCCGACAAAAGTCCCAGCAGAAAAAGATCGTTGGCGGATTCCGGCTTCCCGGCGCGAGCGCCCAGCAGTTCGCAGAATCGCGCGCGCATCAGCGGCAGCGCCACCAGTTCCGTGGGCTTGCCTTCGGCCATGCATGCTACCGCAATCATGGAAACCCATTTGCGCACGCCGCGTTCGCCCAGCAAGGAAAGAGCGTGTGGGATCGAGTGCACCTCCACGATCAAAGGAAACGCCGGTGAATTCAGGTAACGCAGCAGACGGAAACTGAGCGACGCCTCGGATTTGATTTTGTCGCTCACGTCGCCGATGTCCATTTCCTCGCGGTTCACGGCCTGCAGCACCAGCAAGTGATTCATTTTGTTGGCGGGGATGTCCCGCCGCGAGAGCATTTCCGGCCGGCTGAAGAAGAATCCTTGAAAATAGGTATAGCCCCATTGCTGCGTGCGATGGAAATCTTCGTACGTTTCCACCTTTTCCGCGAGCATGCGGATTTTCCGGGGCGCGTATTCGCGCGTCAGGCGCAGCTGGTCGTCCGGCGCGGTCGCCAGCAAATCCACCTTGATAAAATCCGCCAGCGCCACCAGAGGCTGCCAGTCCGGCCGGTCCAGGAAATCGTCGAGCGCCAGAAGATAGCCGAGTTGTTTCAGCCGCCGGCAAGCCGCGAGAACTTCACCGTCAATTTCGATGGTCTCCAGCATCTCCAGCACCACGCGGTCTTTCGGAAGCATGGTGGCGAAATCGCGGACCAGGAAGTCGCGCGTGCAATTTATGAACGACCGGCATCCGGGAGTCAGCCGGTCAATACCAAAAAGCAGCAGGCTGTCCACGGAGGAGGCCGACGCCATATCGACACTTGGCGCGTCGTAGCGGTTTTCCGCACCGGAACGGTACAGGAGCTCGTACCCGTACACAGCGCGTTCGCAATTGAAGATGGGTTGGCGAGCGAGGAATCGCTTCAAGTGTGCTTCTCCCTCCCGCGCGAGGCGGGGTGCATGACTGCGGGAAGGGGAAAGCAAGGGGCGCAGGCCCCGTGATGAAGCTACGGTTTCTTTTTACGCCGGACTCGACATCGACGCCAGGAATTCGCCATTCGTTTTCGTCTTCGACAGGCGGCCCAAGAGCAGTTCCATGGCTTCAACGGTCGATAGCGGGCTCAGCACCTTACGCAACACCCAGATGCGATTCAATTCATCCGCCGGTAGCAGCAATTCGTCCTTGCGGGTTCCGGAACGGTTGATGTCAATCGTCGGGAATACGCGCTTATCCACCAGCCGGCGGTCCAGGTTGATTTCCATGTTGCCGGTGCCCTTGAACTCTTCGAAAATCACGTCGTCCATGCGGCTGCCGGTATCAATCAAGGCGGTGGCGATAATCGTGAGCGATCCGCCCTCTTCCACGTTGCGCGCCGCCGCAAAGAACCGCCGGGGACGCTGCAAAGCGTTCGCGTCGATACCGCCGGAAAGCACTTTGCCCGAAGGCGGCGTCACCGCGTTATAAGCGCGGCCCAGGCGCGTCAACGAGTCCAGCAAGATCACCACGTCGCGCTTGTGCTCCACCAGCCGCTTGGCCTTTTCCAGCACCATTTCCGCCACTTGAATGTGCCGTTGCGGCGGCTCGTCAAAGGTTGAACTGATCACTTCGCCCTTCACCGTCCGCTGCATGTCGGTGACTTCTTCCGGGCGCTCGTCGATTAGGAGCACGATCAGGGCCACTTCGGGGTGGTTCGTGGTGACGGAGTTGGCCACCGACTGCAACATCATCGTCTTACCAGTCCGCGGCGGCGCCACAATCAATCCGCGCTGCCCTTTGCCGATGGGACAGAGCATGTCCAGCACGCGCCCCGTCAGGTTTTCCTTGGTCGTCTCCAGCCTGATCCGCTCTTGCGGGTAGAGCGGCGTCAGGTTGTCGAAGAAAATCTTGTTGCGCGCGACCTCCGGATCCTCGAAATTGACCGCTTCCACTTTGATCAGCGCGAAATAGCGCTCGCCGTCTTTCGGGGGCCGCACTTGCCCCGAAACGGTATCGCCCGTGCGCAGGTCGAATTTGCGGATTTGCGACGGCGATACATAGATATCGTCCGGGCCCGGCAAATAGTTATATTCCGGCGCGCGCAGGAACCCGAACCCGTCCGGCAGGCATTCCAGCACGCCTTCGGAGAAGATCAGCCCGTTCTTTTCCGTCTGGGCTCGCAGGATCTGGAAGATCAACTCCTGCTTGCGCATGCCCGAGGCGCCGGGAATGTTCAACTCCTTGGCGATTTTCGCCAGGTCGGTAATATTCTTGTCTTTCAGTTCTGCAAGGCTAATGCTCATCGAGTTCGTTCCTTCTCAAGCCTGGTTTTCAGGCAGATTGATTTCTGAATGGTCCACGGGCGGGCGCAAAATCGAACCAGCCGCACTCTCTAAATCACAAACGGGAAAACCACAGACAATCGCAATCCCCTGGCCGCGGAACTGAGCCTGCTGATCAATATGTGGAAGGACCAGAGGGTTTCAATTGGTTAGTTCGTTGTCCTGCGCGACGTCCGCGCCGAACTTGGGTTCGACTCCTGCAACCGGTGGGTGGCCGGGAATCGGCAGCGGATGCTCCAGCGCAATCTGCAATACTTCGTCCATGGATTCCACAAAGTGTATGGACATTTGCGCCTGGATTTCCTGCGGGATATCCGCAAGATCTTTTTCATTGTCTTTCGGCAGAATAATAGTGCGCAGGCCCAGGCGGTGCGCCGCCAGCAGCTTTTCCTTCACGCCGCCGATCGGCAGCACCTTGCCGCGCAAGGTGATTTCGCCGGTCATGGCAATGTCGCAGCGCACCGGAATCCCGGTTAAAGCGCTGACGATCGAAGTGCAAATCGTGATTCCGGCGGACGGGCCGTCTTTCGGAATCGCTCCCTCCGGCACGTGCATGTGAATATCAATGTGCCGGTAGAAATCTTTGGGCAGGCTGAAAAGGTGGCTGCGCGAACGCACGTAGCTCATGGCCGCCTGCGCAGACTCCTGCATCACGTCGCCCAGTTTACCGGTCAGCGTCAGCCGGCCCTTGCCTTGCATGATGGTGGCTTCGGTGGACAGCACTTCGCCGCCCACTTCGGTCCACGCGAGACCGGTGGTCAGACCGATTTCGTTTTTCTTCTCCGCGAAGAAGTCGCGGAATTTGAGAATGCCCAGAAACTCGTTCAGGTTCTCAGGAGTCACTTCCACGGCGACGTTCTTGCCTTCGGTCACCACTTTGCGCGCGACTTTCCGCGAAATGTTGGCCAGCTCGCGGTTCAGGTTGCGCACGCCCGCTTCGCGCGTGTAGTGGCGAATCGTATTCTTGATCGCTTCGTCGCCGAACTTCAGCTGTTCCTTGCTCAAGCCCGTGGCTTCTAGTTGCTTCGGAATCAAGTAACGCGTGGCGATCTGATGCTTTTCCTGCTCGGTGTAACCGGGGATGCGCAGCACTTCCATGCGATCCTGCAACGGCTGCGGAATCGTGTGCAGCACATTGGCGGTGCACACGAACATCACCTTCGAAAGATCGTATTCCACGTCCAGATAGTGGTCGGTGAAGGCGTGGTTCAGTTCCGGATCCAGCACTTCCATCAGCGCCGCCGACGGGTCGCCGCGGAAATCCATGGACATCTTGTCCACTTCATCCAGCACGAACACGGGGTTCGTAGTTCCAGCCTTGCGCATCATCTGGATAATCTGCCCGGGCAAAGCGCCGATGTACGTGCGCCGGTGGCCGCGGATTTCAGCCTCGTCGCGCACGCCGCCCAGTGAAACGCGCACGAATTTTCGTCCCGTGGCGCGCCCGATAGACATCGCGAGTGAAGTCTTACCGACCCCGGGAGGTCCGAGGAAGCAAAGAATCGAGCCTTTCGGGTTTTTCACCAGTTGGCGTACCGCGAGGTACTCCAGAATGCGGTCCTTGATCTTTTCCAGGCCGTAATGATCTTCGGAAAGAATCTGCTCGGCGCGCTTGATGTCGCGAATTTCCTTCGAGCGCTTCTTCCACGGCACCGCCAGCAGCCAATCGAGATAATTCCGCGACACGGTGGATTCCGCGGACATCGGCGGCATCATTTCCAGGCGCTTCAATTCCTGCATAGCCTTTTCCTGCGGTCCTTCGGGCATGCCGGAAGTTTCGATCTTCTTCTTGAGCTGCTCGATTTCGTTGGCTTCGCCGCGGCCGAGTTCCTTCTGGATGGCCTTCAGCTTCTCGTTCAGGTAATACTCTTTCTGCGCGCGTTCCATTTGGCGCTTTACGCGCGTATTGATCGAGCGATCGACGTTCAGCTTTTCGATTTCGACTTCCAGAATGTCCGCGATGCGGTTCAAGCGCTCCAGCGGCTCGAAAAGCTCCAGCAATTCCTGCTTTTCTTCCACCGGAATCTGCAGGTTCGCCGAAATCGCATCGGAAAGCTTTCCGGCATCTTCCACGCGAACGGCCGCGATCATCGTGTCGTAATTCAGGCTTTGCGAAAGTTTCACGTACTGTTCGAAGAGACCGGTAACGCGTTCGGATGCCTGCTGCAGCTGCGGGGAAGGCTCGGTCTTGGAAGTCACCACACGAATCGAAGCGCGGAAAAATCCCTCTTCGCTGGTAATCTGCACGATCTTGGCGCGCTCGGTGCCTTCCACCAGCACTTTGATGTTGCCGTCCGGCAGCTTCACGCTCTGCACGATATTCGCAAGCGTTCCCACCTGGTAGATCTCTTCCGGCTTGGGATCGTCCACCGAAGCGTCATGCTGCGTCACCAGAAAGATTTTCTTGTCGCCAGCCAGCGCGTCTTCCAGCGCACGCACCGAAGCTTCGCGCCCCACGATGAACGGGTGCATCATCTCCGGGAAAATGACCATTTCCCGCACCGGCATCATCGGCACGCGCTTAATTTCGGATTTTTCCCGGTTGAACATCAAGTCCCCTTAATTCCTTTGAATGTTACTTCTGAAAGTTAGCCAGCCTTTTCCAGCAGACTCCAATTGATCTCGCGTCCCTTCACCATGTCCGCCGTCACCACAAAGTCGCGGAGTTTCCGCTGCGCCGGCAGGTGATACATCATCTCCAGCATCAAATCTTCCAAAATCATGCGTAAGCCGCGCGCACCCACTTTGCGCTGCAGCGCCAGTTCCGCCACGGTATCCAGCGCATCATCCGTAAACCGCAGCCGCACATTTTCGAACTCAAAAAGCCGCTGATACTGCCGCACCAGCGCGTTCTTCGGCTCGGTCAAGATGCGCACCAGCGCCGACTTATCCAGATCGCTCAACACGCCCACCACCGGCAAGCGCCCCACAAATTCCGGAATCAAGCCGTAACGAATCAAATCCGTCGGCTGCGCTTGTTCCAGCATCTCGATGTTGCGTCGCGAGGTAGTCGTCACCGGCGCATCGGCTTGGAAACCCAGCGACTTATGCCCCACGCGCCGCTCGATGATCTTCTCGAGCCCCACGAAAGCCCCGCCGCAGATGAACAGGATGTTGGTCGTGTCCACCGGCGTAAATTCCTGGTGCGGATGCTTGCGGCCACCCTGCGGCGGCACGTTCGCCACAGTTCCTTCCAGAATCTTCAGCAGCGCTTGCTGCACGCCTTCGCCGGAAACGTCGCGGGTAATCGAAGGGTTTTCGTCCTTCTTGGATATCTTGTCAATCTCGTCGATATATATGATGCCTTGCTGCGCCTTTTGGACGTCTCCATCGGCGGCTTGCAAGAGCTTCAAGATGATATTTTCGACGTCTTCGCCGACGTACCCGGCTTCAGTCAGCGTGGTCGCGTCCACAATCGCGAACGGCACGTCCAGCATGCGCGAAAGCGTCTGGGCCATCAGCGTCTTGCCGGTACCGGTCGGACCAACCAGCAGAATGTTCGACTTCGCCAGCTCCACGTCGCCGGGCTGCTTGTTCAGGAAAATCCGCTTGTAGTGGTTGTAAACCGCGACCGCGAGCTTTTTCTTGGTCTTATCCTGCCCGATCACATACCCATCGAGGAACGCCTTGATCTCAGGAGGACGCGGCAGCCGGCGATTCGCCGGACTGGACTGCTCGCGCTTCTCGTCTTCCAGTATCTGCTGGCAGACCCCCACGCACTCGTTGCAAATGTACGAGCGGGGATATTCCGATGGAGAACTGATCAGCTTCTCCACCTGCTCCTGCGTCTTATGGCAGAAGGAACAGCGTAACGGCTCTTCTGGTGTGAACCGTTTCACTGATTAAGCTCCCTTGAATCGGATTGCACCACACCCCTGGCGAAAGTATCTACCATTGTAAAACGGAATGCACGCCAGAGGCAGGGAATCATCGGCTTCGATACTAACCCTTTGGAACGCGGTTACCTGTGCTTCGTAATAATTTCGTCCACGATGCCATAGGCCTTGGCCTGCTCCGCGGTCATGATGAAATCGCGCTCCACGTCCCGCTCAATTTTCTCTATCGGCTGGCCGGTATGGCCGGCGAGCAGCTTATTGAGCGCTTCCCGCGTCCGGATGATTTCTTTCGCGTGAATATCAATGTCCGTGGCCTGCCCCGACAAGCCGGACATCCACGGCTGATGAATCAAAACGCGAGAATTCGGCAGCGCGTAGCGCTTTTTCGGCGTCCCGGAGGCCAACAATACGGCCGCAATCGAAGCGGACTGGCCGATGCAATACGTCACCACGTCAGGCCGCACGAACTGCATCGTGTCGTAGATCGCCATCCCCGCCGAAATCGAACCGCCCGGCGAATTGATGTACACCGAGATATCCTTTTCAGGATCCTCCGACGCCAAAAACAAAAGCTGCGCCGTCACCAGGTTAGCAACGTGATCATCAATCGGCGTGCCGATGAAAATGATGTGATCTTTCAGCAGCCGGGAATAAATATCGTAAGCTCGCTCGCCCCGGTTGGTCTGTTCGACCACCATCGGGACCAGCGTTGTGGCACGCGGACTTGCGTCGTCTGTTTGTCTCATTGGAAGTATCTTTGCGCGCTGAGGAACCCGAACCAGGTATTACGCTTCACGTTTGGCTGTCGTCTCGATTCGGGTATTGCGGTAGAGCCACTCGATTGTTTTGTCGCTACGTAACTTCGATTTCATCCTATCGAGCGCCCCTTGCTTTGTCAAGCGAGCCCGCAACGCCGTTGCCGATTCGCCACTGCGTTCCGCCAGCGCACTAATCTCTTTCTCGACGTCCTCGTCGGTCGCTTCGATTTTTTCCGCATCCGCGATGCGGTCCAGCAGCAGCTCCGCCTTCACGTCATCCACCGCCCGGTCATGCTGGCGCCGCCGCAGCGACACCCAATCCACATTCACCGCCCGAGGATCCACACCCTGTGCCGTAAGCGAGCGCACCGTTCGTTCCAGCCGCACGTCCATCTGATGCTCCACCAGCGCTTCCGGGACCGGAAAATCGTGCTTCTTCACCAGTGCTTCCAGGATCTTTTCGCGCCCCTGCGACGATTGCTGCTCTTCCTTGGCCGCTTCCAGGTTTTCCAGGATTTTCTTGCGCAGTTCCGCGACGGTCGTCACCCCGCCCGCTTCTCCCGCCGCGTCCTTCGCGAACTCGTCATTCACTTCCGGCAGCTTCTTTTCTTTGATTGCGAGGACTTCCACGGAATAGTCGTACGTCTTGCCCGCGAGTTTCTGATCGGGGTAATCGTCGGGATATTTCGACTGGAATTTTTTGGTCTCGCCGGGATTCGCTCCGCGCAAATTCTCCGTAAAACTCTCCAACGTCTCTTCGGCGCCGATGTGGCACATAATGTTGTCGGCTTCCACCGGATCACCGCCGCCTTCCGGCATTCCGGAAAGCTTGATCAACGCAAAATCGCCGTCTTTCGCCGCGCGCCCTTCTACTGGGACAAACGTCGCCGCGCGCTCGCGCATCTCTTCCACTACCTTATCGACCTGAGCGTCGCCGGCTTCCACGGCGTCCACCTGCACTTCCAGGCCCTTGTACTCGCCCAACTCAAACTCCGGCAGCACCTCGAACACCGCGCGGAACTTCAGCGGCTCGCCTTCCTTGAATTCCACCTTGTCCACTTCCGGACGCGTCACCGGCACCAGTTTCTTCTCGTCCAGCGCCTTCTCCAGGTATTCCGGCACCAGCGACTGCAGCACTTCGCCTTGGATATCGTCCGCAAATCGTCGCCGTATCAAAGTAACCGGCGCCTTCCCCGGACGGAATCCCGGAATCCGCGCCACCCGCGCCAAATCGCGCGCTACTTTCTCGGTCGCTTTCGACACATTCTCGGCTGGAATTTCCAGCTCGATCTCACGCTTGCAAGTTGTCTCTGTCATGGGATCTTTTCAGGGGAGCACTGCGGTACACCCTGGTTCCAATCTGCCTTTCACCGGTTCGAAGCTCGCGAGCGAGGCTGGCAGGGAAGTGCGGCGAGAAACCGCCGCAAGTGAATCTCAAGTATAAGGAATTTATAAACCCGCGTCAACTTCGATCCCGCGCTAACCTGCGAATTCGCGTCAAACCCGCGCTATACTCTCCACCAGGAGAAAATAATGCCAGCCGAAAAAGACGAATCAACAGACCGCCTGATCCGCGAACACGAGGCCATGACGCAAAAACTCGCTGCACTGCGCGAACAAGCCCGCAAACTAGGCCACGACCTCGAAGAAAAGCTGAAGCCGGAAATCCTCGAAGCCGAGGTAGAACTCACCCGCCTAAGCGGCATGCTAGGCAAAATCGGTCTATAGTCGGGAACCCCGCGCGGGACGACCGCCGGAGAAAAATTCAAAAGTGCGGAAGAAGGGACTCGAACCCCTACGGCCTTTCGGCCACCAGCTCCTAAGGCTGGCGCGTCTGCCAATTCCGCCACTTCCGCAGCGAAACCACAGTATAACATCGGGCCAAAATTCTCATGCCCGCGAGGGCATTGTGTGACAACTCCGTGCAGTTACGCTGCTCACTTGCCTTTGCGCTTGCCGCTGCAATGCTGTTTTGTTAGTCTCCGCCCAACATAACCGACTCGTCGCAACCACTTCTCGGGAGGAACTCGATGCCACATTGCACAAAGTGCGGGGCTGCTGTTGCAGACAACGCCGGATTCTGTCCGAGCTGTGGAGCACCGCAGGCTGCCGCGGGAGCGGCCGCGCCTGGCGCCATCGGTTCCGCGCCATCCGCCACTTCAGGGATGGCCGAAAACGTTGCAGGCTTGCTCTGCTACGTGCTCGGCTGGGTCACTGGCCTGATCTTCTTTTTAATCGACAAACGCCCATTCGTTCGATTTCACGCCGCGCAATCCATCGTGGTCTTCGGCGGCCTCACCATCGTACTCATCGCATTGCGCATGGTCTTCATTGCTGGTGCTTTTCCTTTTGGGTCTGGTCTCCGGGCGCTGGTCTACATCCTAGAGCTTGTCCTTTGGGTGTTGCTGATGATCAAGGCTTACCAGGGCGAAAAGTTCCGCGTGCCCATTGCCGCGGATTTAGCCGACCAACTCTTCGGCAAGTCCTAATACAATCGGCCGCAACAACGCGGCCTGCTCGCCGCGCGTCCCTTAGCTATTGACAACCGCAGACTGAACGTCCATCTTTATTGGCTTTCCCGCACGCGGCTTTCTTTGCCGCGGCGGTCTCGCCAGGAGAGGGAATTGAAAGTCCGGGTCTGCTTCCACGATAAATGTTTTGACGGAGCCTCCTCCGCCGCCATCTTCTCCCGCTTCTACAAAGAGCGCATCAATCCCGCAGCCGAATTCTTCTACACCGGGATGACGCACAAGGCCTCACAACCCTTCGAAGACGGCACTTTTGACGGCGACGAAAACGCCATCGTGGATTTCAAATATTCCAGCTCCCCGCAGCTCACCTGGTGGTTCGATCATCACCAGAGCGCTTTCCTAAAGCCCGAAGACGCCGAACATTTCCGCCACGATCATACCGGCAAAAAGTTCTACGATCCCGCCTACAAATCCTGCACCAAATTTCTGGCCACGATCGCCTCCGAGAAATTCGGTTTTGACGCCAAGCCGCTCGCCGAGCTGATCCACTGGGGTGACATCATTGACGGCGCGCAATTCGCCTCGCCCGAAGCAGCCGTCGGCCTCGCCGAACCCGCCACGAAGCTGGCGTTGGTAATCGAAGCCGCGCCGGAAGCGGACCTGGTCCCCAAGCTCATCCCGCATCTCGCCGACCGATCGCTCGCCGAAATGATCGAATTGCCGGCGGTGCAGAAATATTTGCCCGCATTGCTCGAGCGCCATCGCAAATCCATTGACGTATTCCGCGAGCGCGCCGATTTTCGCGACGGCGTAATTTATTTCGACGTCAGCGACCTGGACCTCGAGGGCTACAACAAGTTCGTCCCGTATTTCCTGTTTCCCGATGCTCTCTATTCGGTCGGCGTAAGCGCCTCCCCGACGCGCGCGAAAGTCTCGGTAGGAACGAATCCATGGAAGGAAGCCTCCGCCGACGTGAATCTCGCGTCCCTCTGCGAAAAATACGGCGGCGGCGGGCACGCCCGCGTCGCAGCCATCTCCTTCGGCCCCGGCGACCTGGTCCGCGCGCGCCAAGCCGCGCAGGAAATCGCAGCCACCTTGCGTCGTCATCCGTAGCATTTTCCCGCCGTGGGCGCTCCTGAGTTCCATCCAATAGATAGAGTGAATTCGCTGTTCCGGTTGGGCGCATCTGCTGCTCGTGTTACAATCGACGGCTCGTGGGCCGGTAGCTCAATGGTAGAGCAGCTGCCTCTTAAGCAGCGGGTTGGAGGTTCGAGTCCTCCCCGGCTCACCACTTCACGTCGCTGCATTTCTTTAGCGTCTTGCCGAACACCCCGACGCGCGGAATTCCCTGTAGAATGAATCGGAATTAAGGGGTATTGCCAGAACCCCGCCTCAACGACGAAAATTGAGCGGGACAGTTCCATAGCCGTCCGCCTCGTTCCAGACCGGTGTGGACGTTTATTCTCGGCGCCTCAGCCAACGCCGAGCTCGAAGTAGCTCAAGCATTTCGTTCTGTAAACTTTCATTCTATGGTTTCAGCGCCCTTGCACCCTACCGGCACTGCGGCCGCGTTCGTTTCTCGCTCGCAGTGACGATTCGCACTCGAGCATACATAATGGATGTGGACCGGCGCGCTCAGCGATACAGGAGAATCAGAACCGCTAAAACATGACTAGTTCGACCCAAATTCCCGCGCCGGTTTTTACGGAACCAGAAAAGCCGATTCGTTCCGAGCTTTTCAGCGTCGAGCGCCTTGAGCAACACGCGGAAAGCCTGGCCGCCGCGCAAGCCGTCGTCAGCGGCCAGGACGAAGAAGGCCGTCCCCTCATTCCGCGCGTCATGGAAAACGGCCGCATCCTCCTGGAGTATTACCGCGCCATCGCGCGCGCGATCCAGCACGAACAAGCCATCATCCCCGCCGCGGAATGGCTCGTAGACAATTTCTATATCGTCGAAGAGCAACTCCGCGAAATTCGCGACGACCTGCCTCCCGGTTTTTACCGCAAGCTTCCGAAGCTGGGCCCCGGTCACCTCGAAGGCTTTCCCCGCGTTTTCGGCGTCGCGTGGGCCTACGTCGCGCACACCGACAGCCGGTTTGATCCGGAGGTATTGCGCCGCTTCGTCACCGCTTACCAACGCGTTCAGCCGCTCACCATCGGAGAACTCTGGGCGGTCGCCATCACCCTGCGCATCGTGCTGGTGGAAAATCTGCGCCGCATCGCCGAGCGCATGGTCATCAGCCGCAGCGCGCGCCTCGATGCCGATATTCTCGCCGACCGCGTGCTAGGCACCGGCGGCCAGCAAGCCGTCTCTCCCGAATCCATCCTGCGCCGGTTTGAAAATAAGCCCCTCGACCGCGCGTTCGCCGTGCAACTCGTCCAGCGCCTGCGCGACCTCGATCCCAAAGTCGGCCCCATCCTCGTCTGGCTCGATGAACGCCTCGCCGCCCAAGGCACCACCGCCGACGAAATCGTTCGCGCCGAGCATCAAGAGCAAGCGGCGATGACGGTCACGGTCCGCAACATCATCACCAGCATGCGGCTGATGTCCGCCTTCGGTTGGGAAGACTTTTTTGAAAGCGTCAGCATGGTGGACGAAGTTCTCGGCAACGGCAGCAATTTTGGCGATATGGATTTTGCCACCCGCGATTATTACCGCCACGCCGTGGAAGATCTTTCGCGCGGTTCCAGCCACACCGAAATAGACGTCGCCAGGCGCGCGATAGATCGCGCCAAGCACGCGCGCGCGGAATTTCACACCGACGGCCAGCCCAGCGCAGATCGCAAGGCCGATCCCGGATACTATTTGATCTCGCACGGCCGTCTCGATTTCGAACGCGAGCTCGGCTTTCGCGTCCCGTGGCGCCGTGGGCTTCTGCGCCTCTACGTCCGCGCCGCGGTGCCGGGTTATCTGGGTACCATCGCCGCGCTCACCGCGATTATTCTTGCGCTGCCGCTCACGCACGCGCACACGTTCGGCGTCCGAACGCCATATCTTGTTCTGCTCGGTCTGCTCGCCTCCGTTCCCGCGTCGGATCTCGCCATCGCGCTCATCAACCGTGCCGTCACCGACCTGCTCGGCCCGCGCACTCTGCCCCGCCTGGAACTCCGCGACGGCGTCCCCACCGAGCTGCGCACGATTATCGTCGTCCCGACTCTTCTCACTTCGGTCCACGCAATCAAAGAACTTGTCGAGCGCCTCGAAATCCATTACCTCGCCAATCCCGAAGGCGATCTGCGCTTTGCGCTGCTCACCGATTGGGTGGACGCCCCCACCGAATCCCTGCCGCAGGATGAAGAGCTCCTCAACGCCGCGATCAACGGCATCGCCAACCTGAACTCCACTCATGGACACGCACCCGGCGGCGGCAACCGCTTTTTCTTGTTTCATCGCCGGCGCGTCTGGAACGAACGCGAGCGCAAATGGATGGGCTGGGAGCGCAAACGCGGAAAGCTGCACGAACTGAATCAACTCTTGCGCGGCGCGACCAACACCACCTTCCTGCCCGTCGCCGGCGCGCCGCCGCAAACAATTCCCGGCGTGCGTTACGTCATCACTCTCGACGCCGATACGCGCCTTTCGCGCGGCACTGCGGCGCGCCTCGTCGGCACCATGGCGCACGCGCTCAACCGACCGCAATTCAGCGATGCGCTGGGGCGCGTCGTGGACGGCTACGGCGTAGTCCAGCCGCGCATCACTCCTTCGCTTCCCAGCGATCGCGAAGGCTCGCTCTTCCAACGCATCTTTTCCGGTCCCGCCGGCATTGATCCGTACGCCGCGGCAGTTTCCGACGTTTACCAGGATTTGTTTCACGAAGGCTCGTACACCGGCAAAGGAATTTACGACCTCGACGCATTCGAAGCGTCGCTAGCCGGCAAGGTGAAGGAAAACACCCTGCTCAGCCACGATTTATTCGAAGGCATTTTCGCCCGCGCCGCCCTTGCCACGGATATCGTGCTCTTCGACGAATTTCCCTCGCATTACGAAGCGGCGGCCGCCCGCCAGCACCGCTGGGCGCGCGGTGACTGGCAACTGCTCCCTTGGATTTTTGGCCGCGGAAGCATGTCGAAAGATCCGCGCCGCCGCATTTCGATTCCCGCCATCAGCCGCTGGAAGATGTTCGACAATCTGCGCCGCACGCTCTCGGCCCCCTGCATGTTTCTCACCATGCTCATCGGCTGGCTGCTTCCGCAAGTCTCGCCGTGGATGTGGACCCGATTCGTCCTGGCCATGGTCGCGATTCCTGCGTTGATTCCTTTCCTCGTCGGATTGAATCCGCGCTTCGGCGGCATCTCCAAGCGCAGCCACATTCGCGACCTGCTCTCCGATCTGTCGCTCGGCCTCTCGCAGATCGGCCTCACGGTCACGTTCATGGCCTATCAGGCCTGGCTCATGGCAGACGCGATGCTCCGCACTCTCGCGCGCCTCGTAATCACTCGCAGAAATCTTCTGCAGTGGACCACCGCCGCTCAGGCCAAGCATGCCGTGGATCTGAATCCCTGGGGCATGTACCTGCGCATGATCGGAAGCGTCATTCTCGCCATCGCCGCGCTGGTCTCCGTAATTCACTGGCGGCACCACGCTCTCGGCGCCGCCATTCCTTTCGTGCTGCTCTGGATCGCCGCGCCCGCCGTTGCGCGCTGGATCAGCGTTCCGCCTCCCATCGAGGACGTCAAACCTCTTTCTCCGGCTGAGACCAGGACAATGCGATTGATTGCTCTGCGCACCTGGCGTTTCTTCGATCGCTTCGTCACGCCGGAAGATCACTATTTGCCCCCGGATAATTTTCAGGTGGATCCAAAACCACGCGTCGCCCACCGCACTTCCGCGACGAATATGGGCCTCTACCTTCTTACCGTCCTCGCCGCGCGTGATTTCGGCTGGATCGGCGCGCAAGAATCCGTCGAGCGGCTCGAAGCGACCCTGCACACCTTTGGCCAATTCGAGCTGTATCGCGGCCACTTTTTCAATTGGTACGACACGCAAACCCTGAAACCCCTCGACCCGAAATACATTTCCAGCGTGGATAGCGGCAATCTTGCCGGCGACCTTCTCGTTCTAACCAGCGGATGTCGCGGGCTGATCCAGGAACCGTTCGTCGAATCGAGAATGCTCGCAGGTGTCGCTGACACCATCCATCTGCTTCGCGAAGTGCTCGGCAAATTTACCGACGCTCGGCGCACTCAGACCGTCACGCGCAAGCAGCTCAGCAACGCAATCGAATCGCTGGCCGCCCTTGTCGACCCCGTACCGCGCGACGCCCGCGAATGGGCCGCGCGTTTTGTGGAATTGCGCGAATTTGCGCACACCGCTGCGGACATTGCCGAAGCTCTCGCGCAAGAACTTGGCGAGCCGCCCGACTCCGAATTGCGCGCCTGGGCGGAAGCCGTCAGAAACTCAGTCGAGAGCAATTTGCGCGATGCGCGCATCATTATTCCCTGGCTCCGCCTGGACGTGAAGGAAGTCGTCGCCATGGCGGGACGCTCGCAAGAAGAATCTCCCGAATGGGTTGCGATCGAACCTCAATTCCGCACGCTGCCGACTCTCGCGGAAGCTCCGGAACGCTTTGCCTCTGCGATTCGCGCGCTCGCTCCCGTCCGCGAACGGCTCGTAGCGGATACCGCCTCCAATCGCGATATCCTCGCGCGCATTGACGCACTGCTCGACGCGCTGCAGGCATCCGCGAAAGAAGCTTCCTCGCTTGCCAATCGCCTCGAAGCGATCGCGGTCACGTCGCAAAAGATGTTCGATGCGATGGACTTCAGCTTTCTATTCGACAATTCCCGCAAGCTCTTTTCCATCGGCATGCGCGCCGCCGACGGCACTCTGGACGAAAGTTGTTACGACTTGCTCGCCTCCGAAGCGCGCCTCACCAGCTTCATTGCGATTGCCAAAGGAGACGTCCCGGCTTCGCACTGGTTCCACCTGGGCCGCGCTCTCACTCCCGTCGGACGAGGTTCCGCGCTGATCTCTTGGTCCGGCTCGATGTTCGAATACCTGATGCCTGCGATTATCATGCGTTCTCCCGCGAACAGCATGTTGAGCCAGACCTACGAGCAAATCGTTCTGCGCCAGATCGAATATGGCAACGAACGAGGCATCCCCTGGGGAATCTCCGAATCGGCGTTCAACGCGCGCGACATTGATTTCACGTATCAGTATTCAGGCTTCGGCGTTCCGGGATTGGGCCTCAAACGCGGCCTCAGCGAAGATCTGGTAATCGCTCCTTATGCCACAGCGCTCGCCTCGATGATCGAACCGGTGGCTGCCCTGGAAAATTTTGCCCGCATCGCGCAAGCCGGCGGCGGAGGGCCATATGGATTCTATGAAGCGCTCGACTATACGCCGAGCCGCATTCCAGAAGGAAAGGACGTAGCGGTCGTTTATACCTTCATGGCTCACCACCAGGCCATGTCTTTAATGGCCTTCGCTGATGTCGTAAATGCTGGCGTGATGCGCAGCCGTTTTCACGCCGAACCAATCGTCCGCGCCACTGAATTGTTGCTTCAGGAGCGCACACCGCGCGACGTGCTGGTCGCCCGGCCGCGCGCCGAAGAAGTTTCCGCCAGCGCGAAAGTACGCGAACTCATCCCTCCGGTGGTTCGCCGCTTCAGTTCTCCGCACGACGCGACTCCGCGCACGCAATTGCTTTCAAATGGGCGCTACTCCGTGATGCTCACCGCAGCGGGCTCCGGCTACAGCCGCTGGCGCGACATCGCTGTCACGCGCTGGCGCGAAGATCTTACGCGCGACTGTTGGGGCCAATACATCTATTTGCGCGACGAGCAAACAGGCAGCGTGTGGTCGGCGGGCTATCAGCCTGCCGGAGTCGAGCCGGACGCCTACGAGGCCGTTTTCTTCGAAGATCACGCCGAAATTGTCCGCCGCGATCGCTCGCTCACCACCACTCTGGAAGTCGTCGTCTCCTCCGAAGACGACGCGGAAGTCCGCCGCATCTCGCTCACCAATCTCGGCGTGCGCGCGCGCGATATCCAGGTCACTTCTTACGCGGAGCTCTCGCTCACCACGCAAGCAGCGGATGTAGCGCATCCGGCGTTTGCAAAGTTATTCGTCGAAACGGAGTATGAGCCGGACGTCGGCGCGCTGCTCGCCACGCGCAGAAAACGCTCCGACGATGAAGCTTCCGTGTGGGCCTCGCATGTTCTGGTAGTGGACGGCGAAACCGTCGGCGACCTGCAATATGAAACCGATCGCGCGCGATTCGTGGGACGCGCGCGCAACCTTCGCAATCCCGTATCGGTGATGGATGGCCGCCCACTTTCGGGCACCGTCGGCTCCGTGCTCGATCCGATCGTCAGCCTGCGTCGCACCGTGCGCGTTCCCGCAGGCAGCACGGTTCACCTGATTTTCTCCACGGTTGCGGCAGCGACGCGCGAAGAAGCGCTCGATCTCGCCGACAAATATCGCGATCTCAGAACCTTCGATCGCACTCTGACGCTCGCTTGGACCCAAGCGCAAGTCCAGCTCCACCACCTCGGGATCGGTTCCGAAGAAGCGCTGCTGTTCCAGCGTCTGGCCAACGCCGTCTTGTACGTGGATTCATCGCTCCGCCCCGCCGCCGATGTTCTGGCGCGCACGCCTCTGGACATCTCGACGCTCTGGGCTCAGGGCATCTCCGGGGATCTCCCGATCATTCTGGCGCGCATTGACGATTCGGACGACGTTGAAATCATCCGCCAGCTGTTGCGCGCGCACGAATACTGGCGCATGAAGCAGCTGCAGGCGGATGTCGTCATCATCAACGAAAAAGCTGCTTCCTACGTGCAGGAGCTGCACGATTCGCTTGAAGCACTGGTGCGCGGAAGCAAACTGAGGCTCTCCACTGATTCCGCGGGCCTGAGTGGCAAGATATTTTTGCTGCGAGGCGACTTGATGTCGGATCAAGCGCGCACGCAGTTGCAATCGGTCGCGCGTGCGGTACTGCTCAGCCGTCGCGGCACGCTCGCTGAGCAGATTGTGCGTTCGCAGACGGCGGAGTCGGAAACCCCGGCGTTGCTGCGTCCGCCGCGCGCGCGCAAACGCGAGGATTTGCCGCTGCCCGACCGCACTGTGCAATTCTTCAACGGCCTGGGCGGCTTCGCGGAGAATGGTCGCGAGTACGTGATCGTCCTGAGCGAAGAATTGCGCACGCCCGAGCCGTGGATCAACGTGATCGCCAATCCGGATTTCGGTTTCCTCGTCTCGGAATCCGGCGCCGGTTTCACCTGGTCGCTGAATAGCCGGGAAAATCAAATCACGCCGTGGTCCAACGACCACGTTTTCGATACTCCCGGCGAAGTCATCTACCTCCGCGACGAATATTCCGGCGAAGTCTGGACGCCCACGGCATTGCCAATCCGCGATGAAGACGCCACGTATGTTGCACGCCATGGACAAGGGTATACCCGCTTCCAGCACGCTTCGCGCGGCCTGGTGTTGGACCTCGTGCAGTTTGTCCCACCGGAAGATCCGATAAAAATCTCGCGGCTCGCGATGCGCAACGACTCAGGACGCACTCGCCGCATCTCCGTCACCGCTTATGTCGAATGGGTGCTGGGGAATTCACGCAGCGCTTCAGCCCCTTACATCGTCACGGAACACGATCCGCACTCGCGCGCTATATTTGCGCGTAACGCCTGGAATGGAGAGTTCGGCGGCCGCATCGCGTTTGCGGATTTGGCCGGACGCCAAACCTCTTTCACCGGCGATCGCAGCGAATTTCTCGGACGCAACGGAACTCCAGAGCATCCGGCGGCGCTGGAACGAGGCGCGCCACTTTCTGGAAAAGCCGGCGCCGGCCTTGATCCTTGCGCCGCGCTGCAAACGGTGCTGGAACTGCGCCCAGGAGCCAGCGCCGAAGTCGTATTTTTCCTCGGCCAGACGGCGGACCGCGAACGAGCGCGCGAGTTGCTGAGTCGCTATCGCAGCGCCGATCTCGACAAAGCTTTTGCCGACGTCACGCGGCAGTGGGACGACATCCTGGGAACCGTGCAAATTTCAACACCCGATTCCAGCATGGACGTTCTGCTGAATCGTTGGTTGCTCTATCAGACTCTTTCGTGCCGCATATGGGCACGCGCGGCGTTCTATCAATTGAGCGGCGCGTACGGTTTCCGCGATCAACTCCAGGACGGCATGGCGCTCACCGTTTCCAAACGAGCGGTCACACGCGAGCATTTGCTGCGTGCGGCGGCGCACCAATTCCTGCAGGGTGACGTCCAGCATTGGTGGCACCCTCCCTCCGGACGCGGCATTCGCAGCCGTATTTCCGACGATCCGCTGTGGCTCGCATATGCCGTCATTCAGTTCATCGAAGCGACCGGCGACCGTACCGTTCTCGAGGAATCCATCGCGTTCCTCGAAGGCGATGAACTCGCGGATGGCCAGAAGGAAGCGTATTTCCAGCCGCGCATTTCGGAGACTCGTGCGTCGCTTTTCGAACATTGCGCGCGAGCGCTGGATCGCAGTCTCGGCCTTGGCGCGCATGGATTGCCCCTGATGGGCACGAGTGATTGGAACGACGGGATGAATCGCGTCGGGCAGGACGGCAAAGGCGAAAGCGTATGGCTCGGCTGGTTTCTGCACACGGTGCTTTGGGAGTTTGCAAAGATCGCGGATTCGCGCGGCGAACATCAGCGCGCGGAAAAGTGGCGGATTCACGTCAGCGGGCTGAAGGCCGCATTGGAGCGCGAAGGATGGGACGGCGAATGGTATCGCAGGGCATATTTTGACGACGGCACGCCGCTGGGTTCGGCGGAAAACACAGAATGCCGCATTGATGCGATCGCGCAATCCTGGAGCATCATGTCCGGCGCCGCGGAACGCGGCCGCAGCCAGCGCGCCATGGCGGCTGTTGATCACCAGCTGATTCGCCGCCCGGAAGGGCTCATCTTGCTGCTTGCGCCGCCGTTTGATCACCCGACACATGATCCTGGATACATCAAAGGTTATCTTCCGGGGATTCGCGAGAACGGCGGACAGTACACGCATGCTTCTACCTGGAGCCTGATTGCATTTGCAGAGCTTGGCGACGGCGACAAAGCGGCGGAACTTTTCCGCATGATGAATCCAATTAATCGCTCGAATTCACGAGCGAACGTGCAGCGCTATAAGGTCGAGCCTTACGCCGTTGCCGGCGACATATACGCGGAGCCGCCGCACGTGGGCCGCGGCGGTTGGACCTGGTACACCGGCTCGGCGGGCTGGCTTTACCGTGCCGGCATCGAATGGATACTCGGATTCCGGCTGCGCGGGATGTCGCTGTTCATGGATCCCTGCATTCCGCGGGACTGGCCGGGTTATGGCATCGAGTTTCGTTACCATTCTGCCAGGTACAAGATCCGGGTCGAGAACCCGTCAGGGGTTACGCGCGGGGTCGCGTTGACTGAGCTGGACGGGAAGCTATTGGCCGGCTCCGCGGACATTCATCTGGTGGACGACGGAGCGGTGCACCAAATTCGCATTGTCTTGGGCTGACGGCTGGCGGTAGAAGCAGCAACGGGCGCGGGCATTCATCCACACGGGAGGTTGTAGAGCTTAGGCTTACACGGCCTTTCCGTTTTCGAAACACTCTCTACATTGGTGGGTTACGCGGTTTTATTCGCCCCCAGCATCGTCTAACATTGTGTTGTGCTGGGAGACAGGCTCATGCGCAGGCGGCTCTCGCGCCGCGAAGTGCTCAGGCAGCTTGCAGTTGCCTCGGCGTGGAGTGTTCCGCTGCTCGGGAACGTGCACCGCGTTGGTACACAGGCTCCGGCGGCGCCGGTGGTGCCTTCGCCGAATGAGCTGCCGCCTCCTTCCTACCTGACCCCTCGGGACGACGCCTTTCTGGAAGAACTCGAGAAGGCTATTTTTCAGTATTTCTGGGATCAGACCAACCCGACGACCGGGCTGACGCGGGACCGCTGCAACGTACGTTCTTCAGACAATGGGATCCTGGGAAGCATTGCGGCGACCGGGTTTGGACTGACTGCATTGTGCATCGGCGAAAAGCGCGGATACGTTTCGTTCACGCAGGCGCGGGAACGCGTGATCAATTGTCTGCGGTTCCTGTGGAAGAAGCTGCCCAACGAGCACGGGTTCTTCTATCACTGGGCCAACATCAATACGGGCGAGCGGCTGTGGCAGGCCGAGTTTTCGTCCATTGATACGTCGATACTGCTCTGCGGGATTCTGATGTGCCGGGCGCATTTCGAGCACTCGGAAATCAGCCAGTTGGCGCATGAGATTTTCAACCGCGTGGATTGGAACTGGCTTTCGGAGGATACGCGCATCCTGCCGCACGGGTGGACGCCGGAAACCGGGTTCCTGCAGTATCGATGGGACAGCTACAGCGAAATGATGATGATGTATTTGCTGGGGCTGGGGTCTTCTTCACATGCACTGCCGCCGGCGACTTGGGACGCGTGGAAGCGGACGACGTTCGAGTTTGACGGAATCAAGTTCATCGGATCGTACGCGCCGTTGTTCGTGCATCAGTATTCGCAGGCTTGGTTTGATTTCCGCGGGAAGCGCGACAAGTATGCCGACTACTTCCAGAACTCGATTGTGGCGACCGATGTGCACCGGCGATTTTGCCTGAGCCTGGCGAACAAGTTTCCGGATTACAGCGACGACCTGTGGGGGATTACGGCGTCGGATTCGATCAAGGGTTACGAGGTGTGGGGCGGACCTCCCGAGACGGGACCGATTGACGGGACGATTGTGCCGTGCGCGGCAGCGGGATCTTTGCCATTTATGCCGGCGCCGGCGATGCGGGTATTGCGCACGATTGATAATCGTTATGGAGCAGGGACGTGGAGCCGTTACGGGTTCGTGGACGCGTTTAATCCGCTGATCAACTGGTACGACAGCGACGTGGTGGGAATTGATTCGGGGATTACGATCGTGATGGCGGAAAACGCGCGGACGGCTTTTGTGTGGGACACGTTCATGAAAAATCCGGAAGCGCAACGCGGGATGGAACGCGCGGGGTTCAAGGCCTACCAGCCGCTCGCGCCGCAGGAATTAGTGGAGATGCACGCTAAGGGAGCGGCGAATCCCAGCGCAAATAATCCTGCGACCGAACCACAGAAGTAATTGTCCTCGTGAGCTACTCGCCGCAACGCTGAGCAAATTCCACCAAGACTAGCGGTAATTGGCCGCCTGAAGTTCGAACAACTCGGCGTAGTGTCCGCCTTCTTTGAGCAGTTGATCGTGCGGGCCCTGCTCGGCGATTTCTCCGCCCTTCAGAACGAGGATGCGGTTGGACATTTTTACGGTGGAGAAGCGGTGGGAAATCAGCACTGACATTTTTCCCTGCGTCAATTCGGCAAAGCGCTGAAAGACTTCGTGCTCGGAGCGCGCATCCAGAGCCGCGGTAGGCTCGTCGAGGACGAGCAACTGCGCGTCGCGCAGGTAGGCGCGCGCGATCGCGATTTTCTGCCACTCGCCGCCGGAGAGATCCACGGCGCCTTCAAAGCGCGAGCCGAGAACCTGATCGAATCCCTTGGGCAGCTTGCGAATGGCTTGTTCGGCAAGACTCTTATTGGCCGCGGCACGGATCTGGAAAGGATTGTGGCGCTCTTCGATGCGGCCGACGGCGATGTTCGCGGATGCCGTCATTTCATAGCGCATGAAATCCTGGAAGATGACGCCGATCTGCTGCCAGAGGCTATCGAGGTCGTATTCGCGGAGGTCGCGCCCATCGAGAAGGATTTGACCATCGGTGGGATCGTACAAGCGGGTGAGCAGCTTGACGATGGTGGTCTTGCCCTGTCCGTTTTCTCCGACGATGGCGATGCGCTCGGACGGAGCGAGCTTGAAATTCAGGTTCTTCAGTACGAGCCGCAAACTGCCGGGATAGCTGAAGGAGACATTCTTGAATTCGAAACCTTGCTGGATGCGCTTGGGCGCGGGAATCGCGTTGGGCCGGGACTGAATTTTCGGCTTCACGGCGAAGAATTCGAGCAAGTCGGTCATGAACAGGGCTTGATTGGCGATTTCGGAGAAGGTGGTAAAGACGGCTTGTATGTTGGTGCTGGCACCGCCGATGGCGCCGGTGAGCAGGATCATTTGGCCGATGGAGAGGCCGCCGAAAAGGGTTTGGTAAATCACGTAGGCGTAGGTGCCGTAGTATCCGGTGACGCCAAGCAAGCCGAGCAGCGAGCCGACGGTGAGCTTGCGGCGCGCGACGCCGACCGTCTGATTGCAGAGTTGGTCGGCGACGTCGGAATAGCGTCCCACGAGGAAGGGCGCGAGGCCGAATAGCTTTACTTCCTTGGCGCCTTCCTTGGTTCCGCTGACGGTGCGCAAGTAGTCGAGTTCGCGGCGCGCAGGGGTCTGCTGGAAACTCATGGAATAGCCGAGGAAGGCGAAATGGGTTTCGCCGAGGAATGCCGGGACGACGCAAACAACCAGAGCGAGAAGCAGCAGCGGCGAGAAGAAAAAGATTCCGGCCGCAAGGCTGACGGTGGTGATCGCTTCCTGGATCAAGCGGCCGGCAATTTTGATGGTTTGGACGCGATCGGTGCTTTGCACGCGGGCGCGTTCGAGCTTGTCGTAGAAGACGGGATCTTCGTAAGAGAGCAGGTCGAGGTTGGCGGCGTGCTTCATCAAGGTAACGCTGATGTGGCGCATGAAGCGCTCGGCAAGCGTGACGTCGCAGAAATCGATCAGACGAATCAGGACAGCGGAGAAGCCCGCGAGGCCGAATTCGAGAGCCACCAGCCACCAGAAGTAGTGGGGAAGCGCGGTTTGATGCGCTTTGTAGGCTTCAATCGAATCAACGATGCTGCGGGTGACGAGAAGAACAGAGAGCGGAACCAGAGCGACTGCCACACGGGAGATGATTTCGCCGATGACGACGCCGGGAGCGGCTTCCCAAACGAACTTCATTACCTGGGGAATATTTTTGAGGGCGTGAAGGCGTTCGCCCCATCGAGGGCTAGGAATATCCTCGGGAGGTTTTACTTCGCCGGCTGCCTGCTTACCGAATAACGCTCTGGTGCTCACGACTGGGCTCCAATCCTAGTTCGGCTGCATGTATCTTCTTATCGTTATAACCGGCGGTTACTTCAGTGCCGCCATTATGCATGAGGGCACGTTGTGTGCCAATCTGAAAGTGTGCGTAACTCGCTAAAAAGTAAAGACCTAGGGGATTTAGGCGCGACCGGCGAATCTGTTGTTTTTTCGCACTCGCGCAAGTTCTACGTGATGGAGGCAGTGACGAGCGATGAGTGATTAGTGACGAGAGATTGCTCGGTCGGGAGAAGAGCGCGATCGTACGTGGGAACTCGGACGCTGCGCTCGATGCTGTGAGAGGAGCTTCCTGGCGAAAAAGGCAGTGGCTAGTGGATAGTGGCGAGTGGCTAGAAGTGGCGCGGCGGAGTTGATTTTGAGAAGTGCGTGTTTGTTGGCGATTGATTTGAGGTGTGGGTGATTGTTTTCTGTTAGATACGATGATTTCTAATCGCCGGGGTTGGCGATTGATTTCGGCTGTTTTGCTGTTGATGTAACAATGTGACATTTGATTGGAGCTGCTGCGAATTGTTGTAGAGTGGGTTTCGGCGGCACTTATCCCGGCGGTTTCCGCGATGGGCCTCGTTGTCGTTGTGGCGCGCTTCATATTGCATCCCTAGCCCCCTTAAAAACCCATATTATACCAGATTTTGAGGTCATTTACCATTCAGGACATCACCTATTGGGTTAACTCACTGAGGAGATTGAGGATTGGCTGCGTGTGTTTGGTGTGTATCGGGCTGAAGAGTCCGTGTGAGAAGTGCAAAACGTGTACTTCAGCGGCTGAAGCCGCTTCGATTTTGCAGCGTTTCTTGCCGTAGGTAAAGCTACGGCCTACAAAGATTCTCGGGGATCGGGGGAGGGAGGAAAAAAGTGAAAAAAGAGCTTGCAATAGTTTTAGTGTTGTAGTTAAGTATAACACTGAGGTTGATGAACGTGGTTTGGATTGTACCCGGGTCCGCGGGGATCGCGGGGCACGGGCCACGGTTCACAAAGCTCGAGGAGGATGTGACATGAAATGCCTTCGATTTGTGTTGCCTGCGGTAATGCTGTTAACCCTTACGGCTCCGGTGTTTGCGCAGACTGACGCGCAGAAGTCGTTCGACACGTTGAAAACTTTGGCGGGGAACTGGGAAGGCCCTGTGACTCTGAACCCCCCGCAAGCCGACATGGACCCGGCCAAGCCCGTGCACGTGTCACTGCGGGTGACGTCCCGGGGAAACGCGCTTGTGCACGAAATGCAGGAAGCGGGAACGCCGTTGGACCCGAAAAAGTACGACCATCCGGTCACGATGATGTATGTGGATAACGGCGAACTTACGCTGGTGCATTATTGTGACGCCGGCAACCGTCCGCGGATGACGGCGAAAGCATCGCCCGACGGAAAGACGGTGGAGTTCGCGTTTGAAGATCTATCCGGCAGCAATGAGAATGGACACATGTACCATGCGGTGTTCACCATTATTGACGCCAACCACCACACCGAGGATTGGACTTACATGATGCCGGGTGACAGGCCGATGCACGCGCATATGGATCTGCAGCGGACCAATTGATGGCGCGGCGTACTTCTAGCGTGATTAGGACACCATGATGGACCGTGAGTGGAACGACAATCAGCCGATTTACCGCCAGATCCGCGACCGGGTGGTGGCGCTGATCCTCGACGGGGCCCTGAACGAAGGGGATCCGTTGCCGTCGGTGCGGAATGTGGCGGCGGACTACCGGGTGAATCCGCTCACGGTCCTGAAGGGGTATCAGCAATTGGTGGAGGAGCAGTTGGTGGAGACCAAGAGGGGCCTGGGGATGTTCGTGGTGGCGGGGGCGCGGAAGCTGTTGCTGGAGGGCGAGCGGCAGAGGTTCTTGGAAGAAGAATGGCCGCGGGTGTACACGACGATCGTGCGGCTGGGATTGCAGGCCGAGGAATTGATGGACGCGATCAAGCGCGGCGACGGCGCCGACGGCAAAAAGCCGAAGACGAAGAAGGCCGATTCTGCGGAGAAGGAGCGCTGAAGCCATGACATGCATCGAGGCACGCGGACTGCGTAAGACGTTTGGCGCGACGGTGGCGCTGGACGGCGTCAACTTGCAGGTGCAAGAGGGACGCATTCTGGGTTTGATTGGTCCGAACGGGGCGGGGAAGACGACGGCGTTGAATGCGATTCTGGGGCTTACGCCGCATGAGGGAGAGTTGAAGGTGCTGGGGCGCGACCCGTGGAACGAGCGCGAGACGCTGATGCGCGACGTGTGTTTCATCGCCGACGTAGCAGTGCTGCCGCGGTGGATCAAGGTGGCGCAGCTGCTGGAATACGTCGAAGGAGTGCATCCGCGATTCGATCGCGCGAAGGCGGAAGGATTTCTGGCGAAGACGAATATCGGGAACAACAGCAGGGTGAGGGAGTTATCGAAGGGCATGGTGGCGCAGCTGCATTTGGCGGTGGTGATGGCGATTGACGCGCGGCTGCTGGTGCTGGACGAGCCGACGCTGGGGCTGGACATTCTTTATCGCAAGCAATTCTACGATTCGCTGCTGAATGATTACTTCGACCGCAGCAGAACGATCGTGGTGACGACGCACCAGGTGGAAGAGGTGCAGAACGTCCTGACGGATCTGATGTTCATCAATCATGGGCGCATCGTGCTGGATTGCAGCATGGAAGAGTTCGAAGCGCGGTATGTGGAACTGGCGGTGAATCCGGAGCAATTGGCGGCGGCGCGGGCGTTGAAGCCGATCTATGAGCGGCAGGTGTTTGGACGCGGCATTCTGCTTTTCGACCACGTTGAGCGTGAAAAACTTGCGGCGCTGGGTGAAGTGCACACGCCGAATATTGCGGATGTATTCGTGGCGGTGATGGGCGGTGCGGCGGGCGCGGCGCAAGGAGCGGGGCGATGAGCACGCAATCGAACGCGATGTCCGAATCAGTGCAAGCGCATAGGGCGGCGTCCCCGGCAATCCCGGCGAGCCGAGTGTTTTACTGGTCGGTGCGGCGCGAATTGTGGGAGAACCGGTCGATTTACCTTGCGCCGCTGTCGGTTGCTGGGGTGGCTCTATTGGCATTCTTGCTGAGCGCGATGGCGGGCGTGTGGCAACGACATCTACAAGTTGGTCCGGAAGCGCTGCGCGAAACGGTGGTGATGCCGTTCGATATCGTGGCAGGTCTTTTGATGCTGACCTGCATCCTCGTGAGCTTCTTCTATTGTCTGGACGCTTTACACGGCGAGCGCCGCGATCGCAGCATTTTGTTCTGGAAGTCGCTTCCGGTATCGGATCTCACGACGGTGCTGGCGAAGGCTATCATCCCGCTGGTTGTGCTGCCGCTGCTGACGTTTGCGATTACCGTAATTACGCAGTGGATCATGCTGCTGGTGGGCAGCGCGATATTGGCGGGGAGCGGAGTGAGTGTGGGGATGCTTTGGGCGCAAGTGGGGTTCGGGCGGATGTCGCTGCTTTTGCTTTATCACCTTTTGACGGCGCATGCCTTGTGGCCTTTCCCGATTTATTGCTGGCTGCTGCTGGTTTCGGGGTGGGCGCGACGAGCGACGTTTTTGTGGGCGGCTTTGCCGGCGGTCGCGATTTCCGTCGTGGAGATGATTGTATTTCATACACAGCATTTCGGTGAGTTGGTGGTATCGCGATTGATTGGAGCTTCGCCGGGATTTGTTTCACCGGACAACGTGTTTCCGTCGGGACCGATGACGCATATTGCCGCGGGGGCGTTTTTGGGTAGCGCGGGGTTGTGGGTGGGGTTGATTGTTGCGGCGGGATTTTTGGTGTTGGCGGTGCGGGTGCGGAGGTATCGGGAGCCGATTTGAGTTTGGGGGCGAAATAGCGCGTCGCGACGGCGCCACGTGAGCGGTGAGATGTTAGCGGCCGGGCAAGAACGGGCAGGGCATGCCGTGCCCCTATGGTGCTAGTGGATTTCTTACTGCAGCTTCGCGTATTCGGATTTGGCTTGGATTAGGATGG
Organism: uncultured Acidobacteriota bacterium; assembly: GCA_963740695.1. Taxonomy (GTDB): domain Bacteria; phylum Acidobacteriota; class Terriglobia; order Acidiferrales; family UBA7541; genus Palsa-295. Next base: position 1,319,836 of record CAVUFU010000004.1, on the reverse strand, counting down.
GGATCTTGGGGTCGGCGTCTTTCCAGAGGGCGAAGAAGTCTTGGTAAGCTATGCGGCTTTTGGCGTTGTCGCCTTGGAGTACGTAGGCGCGGGCCAGGCCTAGTTTGGCTAGGGCGCCGGTGATTGCGTTCACGACTACGCCGGGATGGTCCACGATCTTTTGAAATTCGGCGGCGGCTTCGGTGCCTTTGTGTAGCGCGAGGTAAGCGCGGCCGCGTTGGTAGGTGGTGCGCATGCCGCGGCCATTGGCGAGGTCGTATTGTTCGGCGGGCTGTAGAAGGTCGATGGCTTTCGCGGGATTATTGCGACCGATTTCGATGGCGGCGCGGATGGCGGGGAGGTCGAAGCCGTTGAGGAGCGTGTCAGCCGGGTAATCCTTAGCGAGTTCGGCGGCGAAGCCTTCGGCGTGGGCGTCGTCGCCGGAGAGCGCAAAGGCGTAGGCGACGTCGGTGTGCACGCGCGGAGACATGGACTTCACGGCCAGCGCCACGGAGGCATCGCGGCGCGCGTCATCGCCGACATCGGCTTCCATCGCTGCGAAATTGGCAAACCCGCGTGCGGCGGGTTCGCTTTGGTGCAGAGATTGATAGGCGCCGCTGGCACTTTCGACCGTATTGCGCGCTTTTTCCATGTGGCCGGTATATGCGTCGGTTTGTGAGGCGAGTGCCAGCGAGAGCGCTACGGCTTCGGGATCTCTGGCAGCGAGAAGCGAAAGTTCGCGGTCCATGGTGGAAGGATCGTTTTGCACAAAAGCAAGCGCGTAGGCCAGGCGATGGAGGTTGGCGACATCCAGCTTCCTGGCCAGGGCGTCATTGAGGGTGGCCTTCGCTTCGTCGAAACGGCCCAGGCCAAGATAGGTGGCGCCGAGCGCAACATAGGCGATGCTGTCGCCTGGGTCGAGCTGGTTGGCCTGATGCGCGAAAGGCAGGGCTTTTTCCCACTGGCCCATTAAGGAGTAGGAAACTCCCAGATTGTTAAAAGGAATTGCGTCGCGCGGATAGGTCTCCGTCCAGAGTTGATAGATTTGGTTACCCTTTTGCAAGTCGCCTTGCACGTTTTCGTAATAGTGCGAGTCAATGTAGAAACGCTCGGCTTCGCTGGCGCGGTCGCGGAGGGCGTAGGCTTTTTTAGTGTATTCGGCGCCGACGCTGCGTTCGCCGAGATTGGCTTCGACCTGGCCGAGAGTGGCAAAGGCCATGGCGAAATTGGGATCGAGAGCGATGGCTTGTTGAAAGAAAGGCGCGGCGGTTTCTTCGCCTTTATTGGCGCGTGCTTGCATGCCCAGGCTGTAGGCTTTGAGCGCTTCGAGGGACGAGGTGGTGGCTTCGTTGATCGGCGTATTGAATTTCTGGATGGAAGCGAGGGATTCGCCGAGTTTGCTGCGGACGTCTTCGGCGGCCTGGCCGAGCGCGGCGAGGACGTGATCTTTGTCTTGCGCTTCGGCGGTAGAGCTGGCGAGGGGTTCGCCGGTGGAGCAATTGACGGCGTTGAGGACGAGATTGTAGGTGTTGCCGATTTGCGCGATGGAGCCTTCCATGACGGCAGCGGATTGCGTGCGCTGGCAGATTTGGCGCGCGAGTTCGTTGGTGACGCGGGCGGTGGAGGGTTGTCCCATGTACTGCATGGTCTGCTGCATTTGGCGCTCGGAGAGGATGTGGAGGAACGGGGATTGCGCTAGTTGCGCAGCCAGACCCTGGCGGAGAGCGCCGTCGAAGACTGCGTCGCCGGTGGTATTGGTGAAATCGGCCAGGACGATGGAGCGTTGCGCGCCGAGTTTGGGGCCGCGATGGGTGAAGATGTAGCCGCCGATCGCGAGGACGGCGACTAGTACGGCTGCGCCGATTAGGGGCAAGCGATTGCGCGGCGTGGCCATGGGTGACGTCGGCGATTGCGGGGGGAGCTGCGTTTGTGTTGTGGCAGTTGGTGCGGTGGGAGTGGATGTGGCTGAAGATCCTGCGCCGCCGAAGGCTGAGGGTTCACCGCTGCTGATTGGTACGGCGTTGGTGCCGCCGGATGGAGTCATGGCTGCGATGGCGTGGCCGCTCGAGGGCGTTGGTTGCGCGGCGGTTTCCGCGTGTGGGTATATGCCGGTCGTTTGCGGTGATATTTGTGCGGCGGGGACTGTGCCGGAGACGCGATTCGAGCCGCTGTCGCGTTTGAGGCGGGCTAGATCGGTGCGCAGCTCGGAGGCGTGTTGATAGCGCATGCGGCGATCTTTTTCGAGGGCTTTGGAAATGGCTTCTTCGAGGCGCGGAGAAATATCGGGATTCAGGCGCACGGCGGGGACGGGCGGTTTTTCGAGGATGGCGTTGAAGACGACGGCAGTGGTGGCGCCGCGGAAGGGAACCGCGCCGGTGGCCATCTCGTAGAGGACCGCGCCGAAGCTGAAAAGGTCGCTGCGCACGTCGAGCGTTTCGCCGCGGGCTTGCTCGGGCGACATGTAAGCGACGGTGCCGACCGCGGTGCCAGCGCTGGTGAGATCGGCTTCGCTGATGGCCGGGCGATCGAGCGTGGCGGAGGAGGCGCTGGCGGCGCGGGTCTCGTCAGAGGTGGCGAGAATTTGTTTGGCAAGGCCGAAATCGAGAATTTTGGCGTGGCCGCGATCGGTGACGAAGAGATTGGCGGGTTTGATGTCGCGATGGACGATGCCTTTGGAGTGCGCGGCGTCCAGCGCGTCGGCGATTTCGATGCCGAGATCCAGCAGGGATTCCATATCGAGCGGGCGGCCGGAGATGCGGTGCTTGAGCGTCATGCCATCTAGGAATTCCATGACGATGAAGGGGCGTCCATCGTGCTGGCCGATTTCGTAGATGGTGCAAATATTCGGGTGATTCAGCGCGGAGGCGGCGCGGGCTTCGCGGCGGAAACGTTCGAGCGCTTGCGGATCGCGGATGAGATCTTCGGGAAGAAATTTGAGAGCGACGAAGCGGCCGAGTTCGGTGTCTTCGGCTTTGTAGACGACGCCCATGCCGCCGCCGCCGAGTTTTTCAGCGATGCGGTAATGGGAGACGGTTTGGCCGAGCGGAGACTGGGAGTCCGGCATGCGCGGACATAGTAGCGTGATTGGTGATTGGGGAGTAGTGATTAGTGGACGCGGATGGCGTGAATCGTGATTTGTGAACGGCGAGTCGTGCGTGGGGTTCAATGCGGCGCCGAGGAGGAGTTGACGCCCGGGCGAGAGCGGGCGCGGCATGCCGTGCCCCTACGGCGCCGAGGAGGGGTTGATGCCTGGGTAAGCTTCACGCGTGGCGGCGCTGCGATTAGTGGGCGGAGTTGGCTTGGCCGGCGGTTACTTGTTGGCTTGCTTGGTTTAGCCAGTTCAGGGCTACGGTGGGGCCTGAGGGGGTGACCTTTTTGCCGGAGGTTAGTTGGAACATTACGAAGTGCTGGCCATCGGGCATGACATCGTAGGAGCCCATGGGAGCGCGCATTTCGAAGCGGTTCGCGAAGAGCGGTACGGGTTGTCCTGGCTGGAAGGAGTTGCCTTGAACGGAGTACGGCACCGCAAGTAGCGCTGACCCATCCAAGTAAAATAGTTCGTGGGTGGTCTTGGACCAGCGCGCGTCCATTCCGACAACCGTCGAGATTTGCCATTTGCCGCCCGGCCCAGAAAACGGCACGACATATACCTGTATGATTCCGGAATCCGGCGCGGTGTAGGCCAACCAGCGCCCGTCGGGGGAGATGGCCGGCCCAAAGCCCCGGGTCACGCCGGGCATCTGCTGCGGCTGGCCGGGTTTCCCATTTGCATCCAGAGTGACGGTCCAGATTTCGCAGCAACCGCCGTCTTTTTCCGAAAGGCGCTGCATCGCGAGAACTTTTCCGTCCGGCGACCAAGACATTGGATAGGCATTCAATATTGTTTCCGGAATCAAAGACTGTTCCGAGCTGCCGCCATCGGCGCGCTCCCAGTAGATGGCTTGTCCCGCACCCTTGGAGGTGCTGCGGGGATGCGCGTAGGTGAGACGCTGGCCGTCCGGGGTCCAGAGCGGCGCGGTAGCACCAGCGGTTCCGAGCGTTACGCGCGAGGTGGTCTTGCGTTCGAGGTCATAGATCCAGATATTTCCTGTGCCTTGCTGAAAAGCGAGGCGCTTGCCGTCAGGAGAAATGCGCGGCGAAGCGGCCTCCGGCTGACCGGTGAGCAAGACCGAAGCGTTGCCCTTGCGATCCACCATCACGACGTTCAAATCTTCCCCCGCAGAGCCGCCATCCAGATGAACGGCCGTGCCGTCGCGCGAGAAGCTTAGTTGCGCGCTGCCGTTGGCCATATCGTAATTCACGCCCTGCATCACCGGGATCGCGGTGCCGGTCAATTTCAATGCCTTGGGATCAAAGGGAGCAACGAACACGGTGCCCTGCGACACGTAGGCCAGATAACCGCCGGTGAGGTAACGTCCGAAATAGGCGTTCTCGACCAGCACTTTGGAGATGCCGGTATCGAGGGGCGCGGCGTCGACGCTGGCGTGCCCGAAAAAGTTATTGTCCGACGACGCGGTGAAGAGGACCGCTTTTTCGCCGGGGAGAAGTTGCGGCCAGCGGTGCGTGATCTCCCCACGCGCGTGATCCAGATGCGTCACTTGCACCGGCGTGCCGCCGTCCGCGGACACGCGGAACAGCGGGCTGGTGAATTGCGTCGGGAAAATAATCGTCCCGTCTTCTCCCCAGGCCCCGCCGCGAAAGCTGGCGGCGTCGCACAAGACAATCGGCGCGCCGCCGCGCACCGAGATTTTCTTCAGTTTTCCGTCGGCGTAAAACCCGATCCACTGGCTGTCCGGCGAAAAGAACTGAGCCTGAGCCGAGCCGGCGCCGTCCAGCAGCAGGGCATCCACTTTGTCCAGGTCGCGCACGTAGAGTTGCGCGCCTGCGGCGCCGCCGCTCTCGGCCGCCACATAGGCGAGCCGCGAGCCATCGGGCGAAATCACCACGCTCGGTCCACTTCCCAGATCCAGTTGCTGCCCCGCGGGAATCCAGAGGGAGAGTTCGACGAGATTGCGCGTGGGAGGATGTGAAGCTTGACGCCACGCGAACAGCGAGAGCAGCAGCGCGGCGGCCAGGATCGCGGCGAGCGCCCAGGGGAGGGAACGCCGCCACGGCGGCGCGGCGGGCTGCGGCGCAAGATGCGTGGCTGAAGCGTTCGGATCGTATTCGGCGGAGGGCGAGATTGCGGAGCGCCGGCCGGAGGATGGGTGAGCGGGCGCCGATGCGTGCGCGGCTGACGAAGAGCTCGATAATCTCACGGGCGCGTCTTCGGTTGGCATGGCCTGGTGGAACGCGGAGCGGCCGGTGTCACTGTCGCGTTTAACGCGCTTGAGATCGGCGCGAATATCGGCGGCGCTGTGGTAGCGCAGGTCGCGATCTTTTTCGAGGGCTTTGTTGATGATGTCTTCGAGTTTGGCAGAAACGTCGGGATTCAGGCGCACGGGGCTGGCGGGGGCGCGATTGAGAATTGCGTCGGTGATCACGCCAGAGGTTTCGCCGCGAAACGGAAGAGCGCCGGTGGCCATCTCGTAGAGGACGACGCCGAAGGAAAACAAGTCGGTGCGCGAATCGAGTTCCTTGCCGCGAACCTGCTCGGGCGACATGTAGGCGACGGTGCCGACGGCGACGCCGGGGCTGGTGAGATCTTCGGGGTTCACGCCGGACGTCACGGAGGCGGAGTGGGCGACATCCTGCGTCACGGTGTGGATTACCGCGCGGCGGATTTGCTTGGCCAAGCCGAAATCGAGAATTTTGGCGTTGCCGCGTTCGGTGACAAAGATGTTGGCGGGTTTGATGTCGCGATGGACGATGCCTTTGGCGTGTGCGGCGTCGAGGGCGTCGGCGATGCCGATGGCGAGGCCGAGGAGGACGTCGGTGTCGAGAGGTTGTGCGGCGATGCGATGTTTGAGGGTCATGCCCTCGAGAAATTCCATGGCGATGAAAGCTTCGCCGCGTTGATCGTCAATTTCGTAGATGGTGCAGATGTTGGGGTGATTGAGGGCGGAGGCGGCTTTGGCTTCGCGTTGAAAGCGGCTGAGGGCTTGCGGATCTTTGGCGACGTCGTCGGGGAGGAATTTTAGGGCGACGAAGCGGCCGAGTTTGAGGTCTTCGGCTTTGTAGACGACGCCCATGCCGCCGCCACCGAGTTTTTCGATGATGCGGTAGTGGGAGATGGTGCGGCCGATCGGGGACTGGGGGTCCGGCATGCGGGAGCATAGTAGCGTGATTGGTGAGTGGGGAGTAGTGATTAGTGGGGGCGGGATTGGTGATTCGTGATTGGTGAACGGCGAGTCATGCGTGGGGGATCAAGGCGGCGCCGAGGAGATGTTAACGGCTGGGCGAGAACGGGCACGGCATGCCGTGCCCCTACGGTCGCAAAGCTAACGCCCGGGCAAGCTGGGGCGCAGCGAGCAGCGCCCCTACCTACTTCGTTTGCGGTTCGGACTTGGAGCGTGTGGTGGCGCGAGGCTTGGCTGTGGGGGTTGGTGCGGCTAGACTGTTTAGCGAATCGCTTGCGGGTAGGTTGGAAGCAGAGGGAGGATGCGAATTGCGAGTGCCGGTGCTGGATGGTTCAGAGGTGAAGAGATTTTTGATTTTTGTGATGGCTGGCATTTTTGTTGTTCTTTTGGTGCCGTTCGTTTTGCATGGACAGAATATGAGCGCCATTGGCGGATCTTGGTCCGGGATTATTGTTTCGAGCGCTTGCGATGCGGATGAGGCGTTTAATGAGTCGCCGGAATGTTTGAAGGCGGTGCCGGGGGCTAGTTTGGCGCTTTATGACGATACGAATCGGGTGATGTATGGCTTAGAGCCGCAGATTTTGGTTCACGCGGAGCTGGGCGATACGGTGACGGTTGCGGGGACACTTGAGGGCGATACGATTCGCGTGGCGCGTGTTGACGCGATGGAGATTGGGCTGGGGGTGGGGCAGAAGGCTCCGGATTTTTCTTTGCGGGATCAATTCGGGCGGGTACAGACATTGGAGAGTCTGCGAGGAGCGAACGGGACGGTTTTGCTGTTTTTCCGTTCGGCGGATTGGTGACCCTTTTGCAAGGGGCAGCTGGTCCAGCTGCAGAATGCATTTCCGCGATTCGAGAAGCAGGGCGTGAAACTGGCGGCGATCAGTTATGACTCGGAAGAGATTTTGAAGTTTTTTGCGGAGCGGCACAAGATTGCGTATCCGCTTTTGGGCGATGCGGATTCGAAAATCATCGCGCAGTACGGAGTGCTGAATAAGGAAGCTACCGGAATGCAGAAGGGATTTGCGCGGCCGGGTTATTACTTTATTGATGGGCGCGGAATTATTCGCGAGAAATATTTTGATCCGCGGTACCGGGAACGTTTGACGGGGAATAGTTTGATCGGGAAATTGTTTCCGGAGTTGGGGCAGGAAGTGACGGCGACGGTGGATGCGCCGCATTTGCAGGTGGCGCTGGAGCAGTCGGATACGACAGGCGTTCCGGGGACGCGAGTGACGTTGGTGGCGGAGGTGCGGTTGCCTGCGGATGTGCATGTGTACGCGCCGGGGACTAAGGGGTATAAGCCGATTCAGTTGGTGCTGGAGCCGATTGCGGGGATGACATTTGAGCCGGTGATTTATCCGGCGTCGAAGACGCTTTTTTTGCCGGCGATCAAGGAGCAGGTGCCGGTGTTCGAGGGGGATTTTCGGATCAGCGAGGACGTGCAGGTGAGTACGGCGGCGGGATTTTGGGGAGCGCTCGGCGAGGGCGGGAAGAGTTTTACGATTGCGGGGAAATTGGAGTATCAGGCTTGCGACAAGACGATTTGTTTTTTGCCGACGTCGGTGCCGGTGAAGTGGGAGTTGCAGGTGTTTCCGCTGGATCGGACGCGGGCGCCGGTGGAGATACGGCATAAGTAGGGTGTGGCGATTGATTGGCGCACGTCGGCGCGGAGGAGATTTTGAGGGCTGGGGAAGTTGGGGCGCGGCCCTTCGATTCGGCACTGCCGAATCTCAGGATGAATCGCGCTGTAGCGCGATTCACTAGCAGCGCCCCTACCTACGCGGATTACGGTCCGGATTTGGAGCGTGGGTGGGCTGACGGCACGCTACGATTTCGAATGGGAGTGAGATTGGCCTACCATTTTTTGGGCCATGAAGAGCAGGAGACGGCGGTCGGTTTCGCTTACGCGCTTCATCAGGCGGCGGAAATTATTCAGGATACGAGCATCCTTGCCGGAACTGCCCCAGGCGAGATCTTCGCCCTTCTTGCGGGGAGGGAGATTGGGGAGCTTGGGAGGTTCCTCGCCGTCGTAGAAGAGCTGGTAGAGCGGAATTTCCAGCGCGCGCGCCATTTTTTCGAGTGTTTCGACGGCGGGAACGGTGTGGCCGTTTTCGACGCGCGAAATGTAGCAGCGGAGCAACCCGGTGCGCTTTTCGATGTCGCCCTGCGACAATTTCTTCTGCTCCCGCAACGTGCGTAATCTGTCACCGATAATCATGTTTAGTGTTCCTCCGGAACGAGAATGATACGTTTCAAATCAATACACTTCAATTTAATACATTATATTCCCAGAGAGCAATCTGACTGCCACTTATCCCCCGCCCGGACCGTCTGACTCCGCCAGTGGAACAAGCTTAACGGCACCCTTACGATACACCTTCTGGAGACGAGCTGGGTGTACGGCGAGAAGCTTTTCGCGCCAACTCGACCCGCAGAGCCTCGACGGTATCCTGCAGCACGCGAATTTCGCCGTCTTTTACGTCTTTCAGGACGCAGTAGAGGCCCAGGACGTCTTTGGTAGCGCTTCTCTGTTCGGCGTTTGCGGCTGCGATCGTGATGGTCATAGCCGTCCCGACGGCCATAAAACCACCGACGAAGAGAGGCAGGCTGACCGGGCTCCGAAACGGTCCTAGTCCATGCAGGGAACCCCAGGCAGCGAAACCGCCCATGATGAGGGCGGCGCCGGCGGCCTCGAGGGGGCAAAAACGGAGAGCGGCCCAAACCAAGAAGGGAGCGCAGAGGAACAGAAAACCGTTGCCGGGGATCCAGGATACGGGGCGCAGACCGAAATTGAGGACGCACATCATGCTGAGTCCGGCAACCAGCGCGGTAATTTCGAGACGTTCGGCGGGAGCGGGAGAATGGTGTTTGTGGCCGAGCAAGAGCACGATGAAGGGCGTGAGAAAAAATATGCCGAGCATGTCGCCGACCCACCAGGTGAACCAGAGCGTCGAGAATTCCGCGGTCTTGGCAAGGCCGAACGCGCACAACAGGCTGACGCCGACGGTGGCGCTGAGCGCGGGGGTGAAGACGGCTCCGAAGAAAATGAAGCGCAATACATCGCCGGTCTTGAAGAAGGCATGGGCGCCGTTGGCAAATTTCCTGATGAGCGAAGCGCCGAGCAGGCCGGAGAGAGTGACGTTTGCGGCAAAAAGCAGCGCCAGTGGAATGGAGCCGACGATGGAGAAAGTGACGAGAACCGAGCCGAGATAGACGCCCGGCCACGCGCGGTTTCCCCACAAAATGCAAGCCGCGAGCGAGATACCGGCGGGAAGCCAGATCGCGGTGACGGAATGGTTGGGGGTTTCGGGGTGCAGGCCCAGTCTACCGATGAGGAAGTAGCTGAGCGCCACGGCAGCGGTGATCACGAGATTGAGAGGCGCGAAGTAGGGAGTTAGCTTCGCGGCAAGGGCGTGCTGTAGATCGGAAAGTGCATTTTGTGCAGGCGCAGTTTTAGGGGAAAGAGTCATTGCATCCTCTGAGAACGATACCAGTACGGCCCGATTTGGAACTGCACTTGATAATTCTTATGGGCGTTGGTGTCAAGTGGAGATTGGGAGGGCGTTGCGGAGCGGGGTGTGAGTTGCGCCGCGAATTGCGGCGGTTCGGGGATTTTGATGCCGCGAGCGGGGTTGTTGCGGGCTGGGTTCGGGGCGAGTACGGCAACCCGAAAACTTCGCGGGAAATGCACCGCGAAAGGAATGGCGCTGCGCGCCATCTTTTCCCCGGGCTTGCGCCCGGGGCTAACTTATGCCGCGCCTACGGCGCTGGTTGGTTGCGCGTGGCTTTGGCTTTGCGAGGCCCGCCAATCAGGAGATTGGCGTTCCCAGGGGTGGCTTGCGTTGTCGTGCGCGAGAGGGGATGGGCCGGTGTGCTACCGACCTGTGAAGCAACTGAGGGGCGGGTCTGAGACCCGCCCCTACTGGAGTGCGTCATTACTAGTGCGCGTTGATTTCGACACCGGCGTGGAGCGGCGTTGGGATCGCGCGTTGGATTATTCGACGGCGATTTTGGTGCCTTGGCGCGTGGCTTTGGAAACTTTTTCTATGCGGGCGTCTATTACTTCGCGGACGGCTTTCAGGAATTCGAGCCGCGAGTTGGCCAGATGTTCTTTGGCGGCCGGCGGGACGCCGAAGGCGTCTTTGAAATGATCGAAGACTTCGTTGCAGACGCAGCGTTCGCCGTGCACGCCGCCGGCGCGCTGGTTCGATGCCTGTTCGGTTTGATGATTTGCGCGTTGCTTGCTCATACTGCCTCCTTCATTTCTACGGTGAGGATGCGATTTTCGAGTTTGGCTTTGCCGGGTTGTCAGCGCGGCCATGGAGCGCGGCAGGCCGATGTGACGGCGGAAGGTGCCGACTTCAACGACGAGTTCATCACCTTTCTTGAACAGGCCGATTTCACCTTTGGTTGCGAACGGAAGATTCACGCGGACTTCGTAAAATCCATTCTTTTTTCCAAAATGATAAGGGCGCTCGGTGCGCGTGACGGCTGAAGGATCGTCTTTGCCGGGATAGAGGATGCGGGCGAGATCTTCGAGGCGCTGTTTGCCGAGGACTTCGTGAGCGAAGAGCGGGACACGTTTTACGGGCACGGGCGCGAAATATTCTTCGATTTCGGTGAGGACTTTGTCCTGGGATTTGTGCCATTCGGCGAACCAGGCGTCTTTGACGTCGGCGGGGAGGACGCGATTGACGATGACGGAATCAACCGTGAGGCCGTGGAGGGAGAAGTAGACGAAGGCACGTTGCGTTTCGCGCAGGACCATTTTTTCGGGATTGGTGACGAGGCGGACGCTGGTGATTTTCGGATCTTCGAGGAGATCGTCGACGCCTTCGAGTTTGTCGAAGAGATTGCGGATGTTGACGAAATAGCTGTCGGTGGGGAGGTCGAAGGGCGCGACGCGATTGGCGATGGGGCGAACGGCTTTCAGGAGATTCCGCTGAAACGGAAAGATGTGTTTCATGTACCAATCGAGAGTGGTGGGCATGCTGATGAAACGGAGCGATTCGGCGGTGGGAGCGGCGTCGAGGACGATGACGTCGTAGCGCTGCTCGCGGCGATATTGGTTGATGTACATCATCGCGCTGAGCTCTTCCATGCCGGGGAGGATGGCGAGTTCTTCAGCTTCGACTCCGCTGATGCCGGTGGTGCGCAGGACGGAGCTGACGTAGGAGGAAATTTCCTGCCAGTGGCGCTTGATCTCTTTCTGGATATTGAGCTCGAGGATGGAGAGGCGATCGTTGATGGCGAGCGGGTCGGAAGTCTCGTCGTGGAAGAGCTGGGTGTCGAGGTCGAAGGAATCGGCCAGGCTGTGCGCGGGGTCAATGCTCATAACGAGGGTGCGGTGACCGAGAGTGGCGAGTTTTACGCCGGTGGCTGCGGCTAGGCTGGTCTTGCCGACGCCGCCTTTGCCGCTGAAGAGAAGAATCCTCATGCCGACATTATATCGCCGATGACGGTTTTTCCTCTTCCTTTGCGCATAGCGTAGTAAGTGGGATGAGCGCGGGAGCCGGGAGTGGGCAAGCGGTGGTTTGCGTGCTGCTGACTCCAGGACTCTTCCGGCTGAACGCGCACATGCTCCAACCACAAAGGAGAGGAATGACATGGCGGGATACGAGAGTCAAAAAGTGGGGGATGCGACTGAGATTTCGACTACGCCGGAGAAGGTGCCGGCACCGTGGCTGCTAGTGGCGATTCCGGGGACTTTGCTGGTGTTGCTCGCGCTTTCGACGGGATTTATTTACGGCGTGATTGCAGCGGGGTTCGTTTACGGGGCGATGTATTTGCTGATGCATTCGAAGCAGGCGACGCAGTATCGCGAGCCGGCGAAATTCCGCGTTTCGAAGAGCGGGATTGAAGTGGCGGGTAACAATATTCCGAAGGACGCGATTCACCGGGTGATCGTGCGCAATCACGTACTGAAGGCGGCGGGGGACGTGATTATCGTGGCCGATGCGAATCCGAACAGCGGTCAGCAGAACGTGGTGGCGGGGATGAATTGGGCAGTGAGCAAGCTGGGGCCGATTTCTTATCGCGTGGATGCGGAGGCTCGGGGAGTGCCGACGACTTTGGCTGGAGGACTGACGGAACCGACGGCTTCGGCGATTATGATGGACGTGAATAGGGCGCTGCAGATTTCGTGATTTGATTTATTGGCACGGTGTTTTGGATTGCCTGGGCGACGGCCTGCGGCGGTAGGTCCGTACTGTGCTTTGGAAAATGAAAAAGGCGGCTCTGGTCGAGCCGCCTTTTTTCGTTTGCGTGTGTTTAGCGCGTGGGAATGCGGCGTTTGATCGTTATTGCTTGTCGTAGACCTGGACGTCGTGCTCTTTCTTGCCGGCGGCGTCGGTGCCGGTGGAGTCCACGGTGGTGACCTTGCCGTCTTTCGAAACTGCGACTTTGGACGTGCCGACTACTTTGCCGTCTTTTTTCAGGGTGGCGACGAAATGGTGGGAATCGGTGCGCTTGGCGGAAATGGTGTCCGCGCCGCTGGGCATGGAGCCGGAGATGGGATTATCTTTGCCGTCGAAATTGATGGAGAAGCCGTAGGCGGCGGGCTTGCCATCGGCGGAGACGCCTTCAAAGGTGTATTTCACGCCATCGCCTTCGGCCGCGACGGTGCGGGTGAGGCTCTTCGGTCCTGGACCGGGATCAAATTTCGATTTTGCGGTGTTCAGTTTCCAGGTGCCGACGAGAGGGTTGCTCTGAGCACGGAGTGTGGAGGAGCCGGCGATTGCGAGCAGAGCAATCGCGGCGAGACGTAAGGAACGCTTCATGTGTGACCCTCCTTGGGTCGGATGGTGCGTGATTCTAGAGCCGGACCTTTTTGATTGGAAATTTCTTGGGAAAACCGACCGCGGGAAATGACCGTGCGCAACGATAGGCCGCTTCATGGGGCAAGTCAACAGTGAAACCAAAGCTGCCCACCGTGTTCCGCGTTCTAAGCGGAACACAGCCGCCACCGCACAATCTTTGAAATTGTGCCCACTGCGATGGCGCGGGTCAGTTGGCTGGGTTGGGGGCGGCGACTTTTGCGAGCATGGCGGAGGCGCGGGCTTCCAGCGGTTCGGCTTCGGTGGGGCGATTGGTTTTGCGCAGGAGTTGCGCGTAGTTGGTAAGAGTTTCAGCGTCATCGGCGTTTTCGGGGTAGATGGTTTTGGCCCAGACTTCGAGAGAGCGTTTGTAGAGAGCTTCAGCTTCCGGGTATTTTCCCTGGTCGCGAAGCAGCGTGGCATAGTTGCCGAGCATTTGAGCGAGCTTGGGATGGCCCGCGGCCAAGTGCATTTGCTGGGTCATCGCCAGGGATTGCTGGAAGAGAGGCTCGGCGGCGGCGCTATCGCCTTTTTCGCGATAGATTTCGGCGAGTTCGATTTGGGCCAGCCAGACCCAAACGGAAGAAGTGCCGGACAGGCCCTTGACTTTGCCGAACTTTGAATTTTCGATTTCGTCGTCGGCTGCGGCGGTGCGCTTCATCGTTTCAAGGGCGTCGTCGTAGCGGTGTTCGGCGAGATAGACGCCGGCCAGGCCGCGCAAATCGTCGGTCATGGACATCTGGTTCAAAACTTTCTCGTGCTTGGTGTCCGATTCCTCGCTGGAAATAATCCGCTTGTAGATTTCTTCCGCCTGGGGATTTTTGCCCGCGCCGGAATAGGCTTGCGCGAGCTCCTGATTGAGATGGAGCGCATCGGAGGCGTCAAAGCGCTTGTCGAGTCTCGATTCGTGCTCCGGTGCGGGCTTGGCTTGCATGACCTGCTGGCTGTGCTGCAACAGAGGCAGCGCCGCCGCGAACTTGCCTTCGGCGAGGTAGAGCTTGGCTAGCGCTTCCTGATCGCCGGCGGTCTTGACATCGTCAGGGCCGAAGAGCTTTTTGTCCAATTCGAGGATGCGGAGGCAGTCCTGTTCGGCATCGGCGCCGCGTTGTGTCTGAGCCAAGTGGCCGAGCTCCAACCTTAAATCCGTATCCGAGACGCCCGTGGATTCGGTGAGATCGAGAATGTACTGGTAGATCTGAGCGCTTGCGGCGGAGTGATACATCTTAATAAAGCTGGCGTGGAATTTCAGATTGGATATTTCCTGCGGGTCTGAGCCTCCGCTATTTCTAAGGATGGAAAGGGAGCGGGCGTAGAGCGGGGCAGCCTGGTCGGTCTTGCCTTGCGAATCGTAGATCAGGGCCATGTGCACGAGGGCGTAGCCGAGGCGGGGATCGTCGGGCTTCGCGGATGCGTCCATCAGAGCGATGGCCTGAGTGCCGCGGGATTCGGCGTCGGCGAATTTTCCTTCTTCCATGTAAACGGAGGCGAGGGCGCCGAGGGTTCGGGCTTTGCTCATGTCGCCGGGGGGTAAAGCATCGGTTTGGGCGAGAGCGGCGAGAAATTCTTCTTCGGCTTTTGCGAATTGAGGGTTTGGAGTGGCGTTGCCCCAGCCGTGAAAATATTTTTGCTTCATGCCGTCGTCATAGGCTTTGGCGCCGGATTTCATGTGCTTATCCCATTGATCGGTTTGGGCGTGGAGCGATGGAGTGGTGGGAAGGAAGGAGAGTAGCGCGAGGACGAGGGCGATTTTGGTGCCCGGAGTGTGGATCATCAGGCGAATCCTCCTCGCATGAGAGCGGGCAATGAGAATTACGAAAAATGGCCTGGGAGATGAGAGCCGGAGACCGTTAATGTGAAATGGCGAGTTGCGTTTCCCGTTGGCGAGAGGGTAGCCCGGGAGGTTTTTGGTGTCAATCGCGGGAGTTGGTGGTGGAGGCTTAATAGAAAACGGTGGAATGACGATACAAGCTAATGAGGGAGCGCGCGGGTGTGTGGAATTGGGGCAGGGCGCTTTGACGAGCTCGGAGCGTAGTCAACCGTGATGCAACCGGGAGCGGCGAGGCAAGCCCCCGCACTCTAAGATGTAGCGGCTTCGCGTGCTTGGCCGTTGAGGTGCTGGTGGGAGTAGGGACGAGCGGCGGTAAATCCAATTGATGAGACCTTTGCGTGTATTCGTGGTGGACGATTCGCTGGTGGTTCGCAAGATTGTTTGCGACACCTTGGCGGAGGATCCTGCTTTGGTGATTGCGGGATCGGCGAGCGACGGGCGGTCGGCGCTGGGGAAATTGCCGCAGATGAATGCGGATTTGGTGACGTTGGATATTGAGATGGAAGGGATGAGCGGCCTGGAGACGCTGGCGGAGATTCGCAAAATTTATCCGAAGTTGCCGGTGATTATGTACAGCACGCTGACGGAGAGGGGAGCGTCGGCGACTTTGGAGGCGCTTTCACTGGGGGCTTCGGATTACGCGACGAAGCCGGATCACGCGACGAGTCCTGCGGAGGCGCGAGAGAATATTCGCGCGGAGTTGATACCGAAGATCAAGTCGTTGTGCCGGGTGGGCGGCGAGAGGCGAGCGGCACCGAAGGCGAGCGCGCCGATTGTGCCGCCGAAAATTGTGCGGCCGAGCCGGCGGCGGATTGAGATTGTGGCGATTGGGACGTCCACGGGCGGGCCGAGGGCGCTTTCGGAAGTGCTGCCATCTATTCCGCAGGATTTTCCGGTGCCGATTGTGATCGTGCAACATATGCCGCCGGTGTTTACGCGGCAGCTGGCGGAGAGACTTTCTTCGCGGAGCGCGATTACGATTTCGGAGGCGAGCGAAGGGGCGCTGCTGGCAAGCGGGCGGGCCTGGATTGCGCCGGGAAATTTTCACATGACGGTGGGGCGGTCGGAGAATCGTCATGTGCTGCATTTGAATCAGGGGCCGCAGGAAAATTCGTGCCGGCCCTCGGTGGACGTTTTGTTCCGTTCGGTGGCGCAGGTGTATGGACCCGGGGCGCTCGCGGTGGTGATGACGGGGATGGGGAGCGATGGAGCGAAGGGCGCGGAGCAGATACGGAATGCGGGCGGGGAAGTGATCGTGCAGGATGAGGCGACGTCGGTGGTGTGGGGGATGCCGGGATTTATTTATGCGGCGGGGAATGCGGATGGAGTTTATCCGTTGAGTCATTTGGAGCGGGAGGTTACGCGGCGGGTGGTGGAGAGCCGCGGGAGGAGTGAGGGGGCGCGGGTGGTGGAGAGTTTGCAGAAGTGAGTGGAAGAGAAATTCGAAAGATTGAGGCAGGCGGGTTAAGCAGGGGCAAAGGATTTAACACAGAGGACAGAGAGTAAAAGCGGAGGACACAGAGGAACCAAAAGCAAAAGCAAAAGCAAAAGCAAAAGATTTAACGCAGAGGGCGCAGAGGTCCGAGCGCAGAGTTCGCAGAGGAAGCAGGAACAGAGAAGCATCCCACCGCGGCGAGATCCGCTATTTTTTCGTGATTCGAGCCACAACCCGCAGTCAACGCCTCGCAGAGATTTGTCACGCAACATCGATGGCCTGAAGTGCGCCGCTACAACGTCAAAACCGAAGAGCCGGCGAGACGCCGGCGGTACGGACCGCGGTTCAGATGCGTTCGATTATTGTGGCTATGCCTTGGCCTACGCCTATGCACATGGTGGCTAGGGCGTAGCGCTGCTTGGTGGCTTGTAATTGGTACATGGCAGTGGTGATTAGGCGGGCGCCGCTGGCGCCTAGGGGATGGCCTATGGCTATGGCGCCGCCGTTGGGGTTGACGTGGTCGGCGTCGTCGGGGAGGCCCAGGTCGCGCGTTACTGCGAGAGCTTGGGCTGCGAAGGCTTCGTTTAGTTCGATTACGTTTATTTGAGAGAGCTGCAAGTTGGTTTTTTGCAGGATTTTTTTTGTGGCGGGGGCTGGGGCGAAGCCCATGATGCGCGGGGCTACTCCTACTGTGGTGGTGGCTAGCAGGCGGGCGCGCGGAGTTAGATTGTATTTTTTTGCTGCGGCTTCGGAGGCCAGGAGCAGAGCGCAGGCGCCGTCGTTGATGCCGGAGGCGTTGCCGGCTGTTACTGTGCCATTGGGTTTGACGATGGGTTTGAGTTTGGCGAGACCGTCTAGAGTGGTGTCTGGCCTGGGATGTTCGTCGATGTCGAACATTTTCGGGTCGCCTTTTTTTTGCGGGATGGCGACGGGGACGATTTCATTTTTGAAGAAGCCGGCTTGGTGCGCGCGGGCCCAGCGTTGCTGGGTGCGGTAGGCGAAGGCGTCTTGATCGGCGCGGCCTACGTGAAATTCTTCGGCTACGTTTTCGGCGGTTTCGGGCATGGAGTCCACGCCGTATTTACATTTCATTGCGGGGTTGATGAAGCGCCAGCCGATTGTGGTGTCGAAGGTTTCGCTCGTGCGGCTGAAGGCGGCGTCGGATTTGGCGGTGACGAAGGGGGCGCGGGTCATGCTTTCGACGCCGCCGGCGATCATGAGGTCGGTTTCGGCGGAGCGGATGGCGCGGGCGGCGGTGCCGGCGGCATCCATGCCGGAGCCGCAGAGGCGATTGATGGTGGCGCCGGGGACTTCTTTGGGCAGGCCTGCTAGAAGCAGGGCCATGCGGGCTACGTTGCGGTTGTCTTCGCCGGCCTGATTGGCGCAGCCGAAGATTACGTCGTCGAGTGCGGACCAGTCTACGGAGGGATTGCGGGAGATTAGGGCGCGGATGGGGATGGCGGCTAGATCGTCGGCGCGGATTGTCGCGAGTGCGCCGCCGTAGCGGCCGAAGGGAGTGCGGATCGCGTCGCAGATGAAGACTTCGTTCATTTTATTAGTATAGCCGAGCGGTGGGTGCCGGGAGCGCGCGGTGAAAGAACCTGTGCGATTAGCGAGCACGGCGGTTTGAGTGTCGGTGGCGCGGATTCGGTCTTGGCTGACGCGGTGGTTTGGGTGGAGGACTTAAGTTCACGGCTCGCGGAAAGTGCGCCGCGAAAGGTGTGGGCGCTGCGCGCCCGTTTTTTTTGTCGTGGCTGAAGCCACGACCTACAAGGAACTGTCGCTCGATCGCGATGCGGGCCGGGCACGGCCCTCCTGCGGCGGGCAGGCATGCCGTGCCCCTACCGACTTGGCGATGGGTGGTCGATGGGGGTTGGATTTTGCGTTTGGGATTTTGGGGTAAGATGTGGGGATGAGCGAAAAAATGCGGAAGAGCGATGCGGAGTGGCGGGCGAAGTTGGATGACAACCAATATTATGTGACGCGACAGCGGGGGACGGAGCCGCCGGGTACGGGCGAGTATGAGGATACGGAGACCCCGGGGACGTATGTTTGCGTTTGCTGCGGGCAGCCGTTGTTTGCGTCGGAGGCGAAATATCATTCGGGATCGGGATGGCCGAGTTACTACCAGCCGGTGGCGGCGGAGAACGTGGAGATGAAGCGGGATGCAAGCCACGGAATGGTGCGGACCGAGGCGATTTGCAGCAAGTGCGACGCGCATTTGGGGCATGTGTTTGAGGATGGGCCGGAGCCGACGGGTTTGCGATTTTGTATTAATTCGGCGGCTTTGAAATTGGTGGAGAAGGACGAGGAGTAGGACGCGTTGCGCGATTTTGCGGGTCGGGAAATTGTGCGGTTAGCGAGGCGGGCCGTGCGTGCGAGGATTGTGTCGCGCCTACGGCGCTGGGCATTTTTAATTGCGGAGTACCCGCCGCTTCCGCGGCGGGCTAAGTTATTCCGCGCCTGCGGCGCTGGACCACGAAGCGTCGGAGTGACCGCGGCGTGGTTTTGTGTCGCGGGCTGGAATTGTGCTGGGACTTTGATGGCGCACTGAAGTGCGCCGCTACAACGGCGAATGCGTTTCGCGATGACGGATGAGGTAGAACCTGACCCCGCTGCGCGTTCGTTTGGCGATGTGGATGAAGGGCGGGTCTGAGACCCGCCCTGCTGCGCGTTTGACCTGCTTGGGCGACGGGCGGGGACGGCCCTCCTGCGACGGGCGGGCTTGGCCCTTCTGCGGCGGGCACGGCATGCCGTGCCCCTACGGCGCGCAAAGAGGCTGGTTACGGCTTAGAGAAATCGGCGGAGCCTAGTTGGATTATTGTGCGGGCCATTTTTAGGCCGGAATATTCTTCGGTTTGTTTTGCGTTTCCGGACTTTCCCTCGTTTGTAGTGCTGGATGCGGCTTCTGCGTTTGTTGGGTTTTCTCCGTTTTGTCGGCTTGGCGATTTCTTGGTTGGCGCCGCTTTCTGCTGGGGCTTGGCCTGTGGCGAGGTGGCGCGGCCGGTCCAGACAGCGTAGACCTTTCCGTTTAGGGCTGCTATTCCGCTGTAGTCGCCTATGAAATTGCCTTCGGGGTCGAATGGTGCGGTGGGCCAGGCGTAATTGGTGAAGGTTTGGCCGCCGTCGGTGGAGCGGGCCAGGACGACCGAGACGGCGCGATTATTGGGGTCGCGGCGGCGATCATAGAACACGACATTGGCTGAGCCATCGGTGGGATCCACTGCTAGCCACTGAAAGAATTGGTCGGCACCATTGTGGAGAGGATCGGTATTGACGCGAGTGGCAGGACTCCAGGTGGTGCCGCGATCCATCGAAGTGGAGCAGAAGACATCCACGTCGCCGTTGCGGTAATCGCTGAAGGTTAGGAAGAGGCGATTGCTTTTGGGATCTATGCCGAGTTGGGGGAAGCCGTTGGCGCGTTCGACAGCTTCGACGCCGTAGTAAGAGGGTGCGGTATCGAGGATGGCGCGCGAGGGAGTGAAGGTGACGCCGCCATCTTGCGAGGTGGCCATGGCGATGGAGCTGCCGTCGGCCCAGGCTGCGTAGAGCGTGCCGTCGGTGCCTGCAGCGGCGGTGAAACCTTCGACCGCGCCGGTGTCGTCGCGGGGGAGACCTTCGTGCGTGCTGATTTCTTGCGGGGGAGACCAGGTCTTGCCGCCGTCTATCGAGCGCGAAAAGAGGATTGTGGTTTTTTCCAGAGTGAATTCGGTCCAGCCGACGTAGAGATTTCCGTTGTTGGGCGATTTCGGATTATTGTCGGCGACGATGTAGGGCTTGTCTTCGAATGGCATGATTTTGCGCGTGGGTTGTTCGTCTACCGAGATGGCGTTTGATTCCCAGGTTTTGCCGCCGTCGAGCGAGCGGCGGATGAAGATGCCGTTGCGGGTGGCGTTGTGCGCCCAGTATTGCGAGGTGCCGAGTTTGTCGAAGGCGATGTAGCAGAGGATGGCGTGGCCTTTGGAGTCGTAGGTGAGGGAAACGTCGCCGGAGATTGCGTAATTTTCGGGGGCGGTGTGTTTGGCGATTTGCCAGGTGGCGCCGCTGTCTTCGGAGTAGGCGATACTGGCGGGGACTTGGAAGGCGGCGGAGATTTGGTTGGGATTTTTTGGATTGATGGCGATGGCGGGTTCGGTGTAGCGGCCGGGGGTGGGATTTAGGGCGAGTAGTTTTGCGTTTGGAGGCGGTTGTAGGGAATTTTGGGATTGTGCGTTGGGGGCGAGGATGGCGGTTGCGGCTATGGCTAGTGATGCGGCTAGAAATTTATGTTTGGTGGTCATTGGAGTTTGGCGTTTGAGTTTAGCGGAGGATTGGCTGCGCGGGAAGGGTTTGCGATCGTTGGGATCGGAGGGCGGGGGTGAGTCCCGCCCCTACGGTCGTCGGAAGAATCGCGGCGCGTTTGGGATTGTAACTGCCGGCGAGGCGCGCCTCGCCGAAGAGAAAGCGGCGGCGCGCCGCCGCGCTCCATATGGGGCTGGGCGAATTTGTGGATCGCGAAGGCGGATTGATTTGGGTTTAGTGATCCAGGTAGAAGACTAGTGGATGTTCGTTGCCTGGGTTGGAATCGGTGGAGATGGCGCGGAAGCTGGAGGGGGTGGCTACGTAGATCACCAGGTTGGTGGGGAAGCCAGCGGCGGAGTTGGTGGTCATGGTACCGCGACCGGTGGTTGTGTTGGTGATGGCGTAGGTGCTGCCGGCGATGGATTTATTGGTGGTGGCATTTCCCAAATTATCGACTACATCGACTACGCCTGTGATGCTGCCGGTGCCGTTGGGCGAAAGCCACTGACCTAGGAAATTCAGGGTGAGGGGATCAAGAGTTGCAGGAGCGCTTAGAGTGTAGCCGCCCTCGATAGAGGCGGAGTTGAAGGGCGGGACGATGGTTTGCGCGTCGAGGCGGCCGAAGGTTACGGCGGCGTCAGAGCCGATGAGGATGCCTTGATTGGGCGCGGTGAGATAGGCAGCAGCGATACGCGAGCCGAGACCGGAGAAAGCGAAGCGTCCGTTGGAGGTGGGATCGGCGGTGAAAGAGCCGGAGGCGGATCCGGTGGTGACAGTGCCGCCATCGTTTTGATCGAAGGTGAGAGTTGCGGCGCTCATGCCGTTGCCGGTGAGGAGACCGGCGAAGACGCTGGAGTTTGCGCCGTCCAAGCCAGTGCCGGTGGCGACGCTCTTGGCGCCGAGCGCGGTGGAACTGAACGATGCCATCGGATCCTGCAGGAGCAATTCACCGGCGAGGCGCGGATGCGTGTTGTCCGTGGGATCGATCGCGATCAAGAAAATGTCGGAGGACGAAACGAAGTAGAAAGTGTATTCGAGCTGGACTTGAGCGGTGTTGGGGAGTTGGAAGGTGAGCGACAGCACGCCTTTGTTGTTGCTGGAACTTACGGCGAAGGTGCCGGAGAGCGCGAGATTGGGCGTGTAGGCGCCGGCATCGTTGATGTCCATCGAGCCGGGGCTCAGGGTGGAAGCGTTGTCCGCGTGCACGACGCCGACAATTACTTCGGGCTTGTTGGCGGCGTCCTGGCCGTCGAGTTCGAGGACGTAATTGCCGCTGAAGTTTGCGGCAGTGAGAGTGCCGCCGACGACGGGTTTGATGGTGCCGGAGCCGTGGGTTTGGGGATTGCCCAAAGTGTCGTTCTCAATCATGGCGATGGAGCTATCGGAATAGAGCGCGAGCAAATAATTGAAGGTGGCGATAGCGCCTTTGCTATTGGTGACGATGATTTGCATGGTGCCGCGGCCGTCGCTGCCCATGGCGTAGGTGCCGGTGAACGTGGAACCGGTGAAGATGCCGAGAACGCCACCGAAGCGATTGCTATCGAGCTGGCCGCCGGTGATATTTCCGGAGCCGTCCGCATTGAAGTTGCCGGCCATCGTGACGTTGCCGCCGGTATCGAAACCGTGGAAGACGAAACTGTAGGGACCATTGAAAAGGATATTGGTGTTGACGGTTCCGGCGGAGACGGTGAGTGTGAGCGACTGAGGAGCGGAGACGTTGGAATTCGAGTCCATCACTTCGACGGCGAAATTCGCGGTGGTGGCGAGGATCGGAGTGCCGGTGATCGCGCCGCTGGCGGCGTCGAGATGCAGACCGGAAGGAAGCTGGCCGGAGGAAATGCTCCAGGTGTAAGGCAGAACTCCGCCGGAGGCTTTCAGAGTGCCGGTGTAGGCGACGGCGACGTCGGCGGAAGGAAGCGGGGGAGTGACGGATTGCAGCGGCGGAACAGTGCTGACGGTAATGGTGACGCCCGTGGCTGAATTAGCGGTTTGCGATGGAATGGCGGAGTCAATCACTTTGGGGAAAAACTTAAAGACGCCGGCGGTGGTGGGCACGCCGCTGATCACGCCGGAAGTGGTGTTGAGCGCGAGGCCATTGGGCAGCGAGCCGGAGGTGATGCTCCAGGTGTACGGCGGAACTCCGCCGGGACCCGCGGGAACGATGGCGGCATTGTAGTTGGTATTGACGAGACCGCCGGGTAGGGTGCTGGTGGGAATGGCGAGCGGGGGAGCGGGATTAATGGTGATGGTGTAGGTGGGCGAAGTGACGACGAGGTTGGGAGTCTTGCCGATGTTGTCGGTGACGTTGATCGTGAAGGTAGCAGTGCCGTGAGAGGTGGGAGTGCCGAGAATTGTGCCGGTGGTGTTCAAGGTGAGTCCGGGCGGGAGGCTGCCGGAGGCGAGAGTGTATTGAACCGGTTGCACGCCACCGGTGGTGGTGATCGTCGCGCTGTACGGAGTGCCATTGAAGCCATTAGGCCAGGTGAAAGTGGTGGGGAAGGTGGCGGGGAGGACGATGGAAATGGTGACAGTTTGCGTGGTGCCTTTGTGGGCGTTGACCATCGCTTCGAGGCTGACGCTGATGCCGGTGGTGAGGCCGGTGGGCGCGGTGTAAGTGACGGAGGTGGTGGTGACGTTGGAGAGAACGCCGCAGCCATTGCCGGCGCAGCCGGAGCCGGTGAGGGTCCAGGTGACGCCGAGCATTTTGGTGTCGTTGCCGAGAGTGGCGATGAAGAGAAGCGGCTGGCCTTCGTCGAGGCTGGCGGTGCTGGGAGTGACTTCAAGCGTGATGGCGGTGCCACCGCCGCCGCAACCGGAAATGAGTGCGAGGGAAAAAAAGCAGACGAGCGAGAGGACCAGGGAGGCGGCGCGATGCGCGCGGCGAGCCTTCTTTTCATTTGCGGCCGGGAGCCACGAGCAGTCCTGCATGCGGGCATACGCCTTCGATATTTTCATGGCACCTTGGATTGCTTTTCGGATTCGCCCGGCCGGAGGGAGTTGCTCCCACATCGAACCATTGGCTCATTTAGCGAAACTAGTTGAATAACAAAAGCGTTGCGGTGTGTCAACGCACATCTCCGGCTACCCTAGGACAGGGACGGGCGTCAAAGGGATGTACTGCGGGTATTTGATTTGGGATAATTCGCCCCATCATTCAGCCATGTGGATGCAATCGAGACGACCGCCGTTGCCCGGCGCTTGCGCGCTGATGCTGGCGCTGGCGGTATGCGCCGGCGGGATGGGGATTGCGCGGGCGCAGAATCCGCGCGGGAGTTTGCGCGGGGTGGTGCAGGACGCGAGCGGCGCGGTGATTCCGAAGGCGACGATTTTGCTGCGGGCGAAGGAATCGTCGATCGAGCGAACGGCGGTGAGCGGGGCGCGGGGTGAATTTCGCGTGGAGGACTTGCTGCCTGGGGAATATTCGCTGGCGGTGAATGCGCCGGGGTTTGCGGAGGCGCGTTCGAGCGTGAACATCGTGGTGGCGCAGGTGCGCGACGTGACGATTTCGCTGCGGCCTGGCGCGATACAACAATCGGTGCGCGTGAACGGGAAGCAGGCGGGTACGTCCATCACAATGCAAATCATCGATTTGACCAGCGCGGTGCACGAGGGAGCGGTTTCGGCGGACGATTTGGAAAATTTTCCTCTGGCGCACCGGAGTTTTGCGAACGTGGCTTTTCTGGTACCGGGGACGGAGCCGGTGGAACCTTCGGATCCCACCAAGGCGAGGATAACGGCGGTGTCGTTCGGCGGAAGCTCGGGATTGAACGTGGAGCTTTCGGTGGATGGCGGAGACAATTCGGACGATTACATTGGCGGGTTTTTGCAGAATTATTCGCCGGACGCGATTCAGGAATTCGTGGTGCGGACGGCGCAGGAGGATGCGGACACCGGCCGGACCACCGGCGGGTCGGTGGTGATTACGACCAAGCGCGGCACCGACGATTGGCACGGCGATGCAGCTTTCTATGAGCGAGCCGCGGCATTGAACGCGCGATTGCCGATTGATAATCCTGCGCCGGAGCCGAAGCAGCCTTTTTCACGGCAAAATTATATTGGGACTGTGGGCGGGCCGCTGAAGACGGGGAAGGTGTGGTTTTTCTCGTCGCTGGAATATGTGCATGAGGATGCCAGCGTTGCGTACAGCCCGGGCAGCATCAGCGAATTCAGCGCGCTGGCGCAATTGGCGTCTGAAGGGTTGGTGCCGGGCGGCGTGAATTCGATTGCGGTGCCGACGAATGCGCCGGTGCCTTTCGACGATTATCTGGCTACGACTCGATTGGATTGGGCGCAGTCGGCGCGTTCGCAGTGGTTTTTACGCGCGGCGGTGGATCGTTATACGACGGACAACGATTTGGTGCAGCAGGCGACGTTGCCTTCGACGGGGGCGACTTCGCGGTCGAACTACTTGAATTTGCTTTTGAGCCAGAATTTTACGTTCAGTCCTACGTGGGTCGGCGCCCTGACTTTGGAGGCGAGCGGATTGCATCGCACCGAGACGCGGAATTCGGATTTGGGATTTGCCCTCGCGTTTCCATTCAGTTCGACGGACAGCACGATTTCGGGGTTTGAGACATTTGGGGACAACCAGTTTGTGACGCCGATTACGGCGTTTCCGGTTTTGCGCAACCAGGAGAAATATCAATTTCGCTATGACGTGAGCCATAGCCGAGGGAATCATGCGCCGCGCGTGGGGATTAATTTCATTCACGAGCCGGTATTGAGCGGAGCGCTCCCCGGTAACGCCGAGACGCTGATTCAGTATCCGAACAATCCGAGTTTCTACGCGGCAAATCCTGCGCAATTTTACAACGATCTGACGTGCATGCAGCCCTTGCTGGTGGGCGTGAACTGCACGGCGACTCCGGCGGCGAATGGAAGCTTTACGCAGAACGTGCAGCGATTGGGATTGTATGCGGAGGATTCGTGGCGGGTGACGCAGCGGCTGACGGTGAATTACGGGTTGCGTTACGACACTTCGTTTGGATTGTTTACGGCGTCGGGACGGAGTCCTTTGGAGAATCCCGCGTATCTCACGCTAAAGGCTTTGGGCATTCCGCTCGAGAGCGGAGCGCCACACGATTATCGTCATGCGTTTGCGCCGCGATTGGGGATTGCTTACTCGCCGGGAGAATCGAACAAGACGGTTTTGCGCGCGGGATTCGGGATGTATTACAACGACTTGGCGCAGAACGGGTGGGTGACTGCGTTTCAGGCGGTGAACGAGCCGGTGGGGATTTGTGTGGTGCCGACGGATCCGGGGTGTTTGCCGGCGGGGTCGCAAGGCGCGTTGATTGATGGACGGTACCGGACGCCTTATGCGATTCATTCGACGGCGGGGATCGAGCATGCGTTCAATGGGCAGTGGCTGGTGAGCGCGGATTATACGCACGAGCAGGGAAATCATGGATACCGGAGATATGACTACACGGCGGGAGTGAATTTGCCGGCGGATGCGCCGAACATTGCGCTTTTCAAGAGCGATAACCGGTCGAGTTACAACGGGCTTTCCATTCATTTGCAGGGGAACGTATCGCGGCATTTCAATTTGATTGCGAATTACACGCTTTCGAAGGCGCAGACTTGGGGATGCGTTTTGGGC
The DNA here is from genome assembly GCA_963740695.1 of uncultured Acidobacteriota bacterium. Taxonomy (GTDB): domain Bacteria; phylum Acidobacteriota; class Terriglobia; order Acidiferrales; family UBA7541; genus Palsa-295. Next base: position 1,293,654 of record CAVUFU010000004.1, on the reverse strand, counting down.
GAGTTGTTTGATTATGTGAATGGAGTGTGCGATCCGTTGCATCCGTTTGCTGCCGGCGATTATGGGCCTTCGGGAGAGGATGTGCGGCACCGGTTTGTGTTGGCGGGATTGTGGAGGTTGCCGGGTGGCTTTGAGTTGACTACTTTGTCGCAGGCGGAGAGCGCGCGGCCTTTTACGATTACTACTTCGGATGGTTTGGACCGGATTTTTGTGAATGGAGTGAAGAGTACTTTGGATGAATTTCGGGGGACGCCTTATGTTCAGGTGGATTTGCGGGTGAGCCGGCCTTTTACTTTTCGGGAGAGATTTACGGCTACGCCGTTTATTGAGTTTTTTAATTTGTTTAACCGGAATAATCCGGGGGCGAATTATGTGACGAATGTGGCGGCTTTGCCGGATTTGGGTGCGATATGCGCGAACCCGCCGGCTTGTTCATCTGTGGCGGTGTCGAGTGTGAATCAGTTGAGATTTCCGGCTGGGGCGCTGGGGGATTTCTTTGGGCCTGGGACTACTGTGGGAGTGCCATTTGCGGCCCAGATTGGGGGGCGATTTACGTTTTGAGTTTTGCCGAGGCTTAGGTTAAAGATTTAACACAGAGGGCACAGAGAAAGGCTTGGAGGGCACGGAGAGTTCTTGCCGAGGCAAAATTCGATTTACCGCAGAGACGCAGAGAAAACCTACGGAGATATATCGGCATCCGATAGAATTGTTGGGGTTTTCAATTTTTCGTGAAGTTTAGTATAAACGTTGGTTCGGGAATGCCTGACGTGGTCCTGTTTGGTCCCTTACATTTTTTGATTGGCGATTATTTTGGAGGTGGCATTGATTGAAGTACAGGACTTGACGAAGACGTACGGGGCGGTCACCGCGGTTGATCACGTTTCATTCACAGTAAACAAAGGCGAAATACTTGGTTTTCTGGGGCCCAATGGGGCGGGGAAAACCACGACCATGCGAATTTTGACCGGCTATATGCCGGCGACGTCGGGGACTGCGCGGATCGCCGGCTTCGAGGTGTTTGGGGATTCGCTGGACGTACGCAAGCACATCGGTTATTTGCCGGAAACTCCGCCGGTGTATCCGGACATGACCGTGGAGGGTTATTTGGAATTTGTGGCGCGCATCAAGAATGTGCCGGCGGAAAGGCGGGCCGAGCGGATTGCCGATGCGATGCGCAAGACCAGCCTGGAGGATCGCCGGCACGAATTGATCAAGCGGCTTTCGCGCGGGTACAAGCAGCGCGTGGGGATTGCGCAGGCGTTGGTGCACGATCCGGACGTGATTATTCTGGACGAGCCGACCGTGGGACTCGACCCCAAGCAGATCATTGAAGTGCGGCATTTGATTAAGAGCCTGGCGGGGAACCATACGATTATTTTGTCCACGCACATTTTGCCGGAAGTGAGTATGACGTGCGACCGCGTGGTGATTATCAACAAGGGGAAAATTGCGGCGGTGGATACGCCGCAGAACCTGACCTCGCAATTGAAGGGCGGGCAGAAGATACGCGTGGAGGTGCAGGCTCCGGAAAAGGAATTGCGGGAGGCGCTTGCGCTCGTGCCGGGAGCGACTCGCGTGTCGGTGGAGGCGATGCCGGCGGCGGGGCATGTGGCGGCGACGGTGGAGACGACTCAGGGAGCGGATATTCGCAGCGCGATTGCGGCGAAAGTGGTGCAGAGCGGGTGGCCGCTTTTTGAATTGCGCGGAGTGAGTTTGAGTCTGGAGGATATTTTCCTGGAGTTGACTACGGATGATGCGGCGCATGCGCAGGCGGCGGGGAGTTGAGCTTCGGACTCCAAGAGGCATGAGCATGCGAGCTGCGGGGGGAAATGCGCGGACGGGTGATAAATTTGGCGCAGCAGCGAACGGCCAGCGAGGCACGCCTCGCCGAAGAGAAAGCGGCGGCGCGCCGCCGCACTCCATATTGGGTTGGGCGAAGTTGTACATCGTGAAGGCGGAAGGTTGGCGCACTGACCCTTGGTGGGGTCACTCGGGGTAAGAGTGCGCCGCTACAATCGCGGGATGCGTGCGCGGAGTTCAGTGAAACGATCGTGAGGAGTTAGGGGAGACGATGCGGAATTTCTACGCTATTTATCGCAAGGAGATGGGGCATTATTTTGTTTCGCCCATTGCTTATGTGTTTATCGGGATATTTTTGTTATTGAGCGCGTACTTTTTCAACGTTTTCCTGCAGGTGGTGTCGCAGCAGGCGATGCAGATGGAATTGCAGGGGATGCAGTTCGGGATGCCCCAGCAGGTGGATGTGCCGAGCGAAGTGATGCGGGCGTTTTTCGGATTGCTTTCGACTTTGATTTTATTTTTCACGCCGATTTTGACGATGGGGATTTTCGCGGAAGAGCGCAAGCGCGGGACGATGGAATTGCTGATGACGTCGCCGATTTCCGAAGCGCAGATCGTGCTGGGGAAATTTTTCGCGTCGCTGACGTTGTACGCGATCATGCTGCTGCCGACGGCGAGTTATCTGGCATTTATATTTTTGCGGAGTGAGCCTACGCCGCCGTGGCGGATGCTGCTGGCGGGGTACGCGGGAATTATGCTGTTGGGCGGGTCGCTGCTGGCGCTGGGGGAATTTATTTCGTCGCTGACGGAGAACCAGCTGATTGCGGCGGTGCTGACGTTTGCGGCGTTTTTGTTGCTGTGGGTGCTGGATTTTGGGCGGAACGCGAGCGGTGGAGTGGGGTCGGTGCTGCAATACCTTTCGGTGATTCGGCATTATGACGATTTCACGAAGGGGATCGTGGATACTTCCAGCTTGATTTACTACGCGAGTCTTATTGTGTTTTTTGTGTTTTTGACGGTGCGGTCGATTGATTCGATGCGGTGGCGGAGGGCTTAGAGGAGAGGCAAAGAGGCAAAGAGGTAGGAAGCCGAGAGGGGTATGGAAATAAAGAGGGAGCTTCAGCGGCTAAAGCCGCCGGCGGTTGGCGCGGGTTTTATGTCGTGGCTGAAGCCACGACCCACAAGGATTTTCGGGTCGTTATTTGGGCGCTGAAGGTCGTTGCAGGTTGCGGCTAGTTCGCGTGGGGCTTTGAGTTCATGGAGGAAATTGCAGGATGAAATGGGATCGGGAGGAGACGGCGCGGTTTATTGGGACGCTGGGCGTGGCGATGCTGATCGCCGGGTACCTGCGTTATTCGATTCAGGGCGAATTTTTGACGTTCAGCAAGGGGCTTTTGATTGCGGGTGGCGTGTTTGTGCTGGCGGCCATCGTGATTGGATTTCGTGGACTTATCCGGTTTTTTTCGAAGCGCGGGACGCAGCAGGGAACGAATACGTCGGTATTGGTGCTGGCGGTGCTGGCGATTCTGGTGTTGTTGAATTTCGTGGGATACCGGCATCACAAGCGCTTCGATCTGACTACTGAGAAGCTTTATACGCTTTCGGATCAGACGCGGAATATTGTGCGGGATTTGAAGCAGGACGTGACGGTGGTGCGGTTCGACAAGACGCCGAGTTCCGGGTTCGACGATCTGATGGGGGAATACAAGAATCTTTCTCCGCATTTCAAATTCGAGGATGTGGACCCGCAACAGAAGCCGGAAGTGGCGCAGGAGTACGGCGCGGCGCACATGGGCGACGTGATCCTGGCATCCGGTACGAATAAGGAGCACGTGCAAGCCGGGGCGCAGGGCGACGTGGGCGAGCAGGACATCACCGGCGCGATCCTGAAGGCGACGAGCAACAAAGTGAAGACAGTCTGCTTCGTCACCGGGCACGGCGAGAAATCGCCGGACGATGATGGGCAGGACGGGTACAGCCAGGCTGCCGCGGGACTGAAAAAGGAAAACTACGCGACGAAGACGGTGAACCTGATCAGCGAAGCGAGCGTGCCGGCGGATTGCAGCGTGCTGGTGGTTGCCGGGCCGAAGCAGTCCTACTATCCGCAGGAAACCGCGGCGATCGGGAAATATCTGGATGGCGGCGGGGAAGCGTTGATCATGGAAGATCCGGCGACGGACCCGAAGCTGGACGATATTTATGCGTCGTGGAACATCGCGGTGGGCAGCAACGTGGTGGTGGATGCCAGCGGCATGGGGCGGCTTTTCGGCGGCGGGCCGATTATTCCGCTGGTGGCGGATTTTGGCGTGAGTCCGATAACGAAGGGGTTCGAGCGATCCGTCACATTTTTCCCACTGGCGCGGACGGCATCGATCGCGGATAAGAGCAAATCCATTCCGCAGGCGGTGGAACTGCTGAAAACTTCCGAGCGGAGCTTTACGATTCCGGGATTGAAGCCGGGCGAGTCGAAGATTTCGTACGATCCGAAGACGGATACGCTGGGACCGCTTTCGCTGGGCGTGGCGGCGAACCGGAAAGTGGGCGATAAAGAGGCGCGGCTGGTGGTGATCGGGAACTCGCAGTTTGCGGCGAATCCCTGGATCGGCCAACAGCGCAACGGCGATTTATTCTTCAATACGATTGACTGGCTGGCACAGGACGAGGCGTTGATTTCGATCCGGCCGAAGGCGCCGACGAACCGGCGCGTGACATTGACCGAAGCCCAGGAAATGGCGCTGCATTGGGTGGATTTGGCGCTGCTGCCGGGGTTGGTGATCTTCTCGGGAATTCTCATCTGGTGGAAGCGGCGTTAATTCCAGAAAGCCATGATTGAACAATGATAAAAAAATCGACGCTAATCGTTTTGTTGGTCGCGGTATTGGGCGGCGGGGCTGTTTATTATTTTGATTGGCAGCGCGGGCAGAAACAGGCCGCGAAGGCTACCGAGGATACGGCCAAGCCGGTTTTTACTTTGCAATCGGGCGATATTTCGTCTTTGAGCATTTCTTATCCTGCAGATGCTAAGTCGCAGGCGATTGCGCTGGAAAAACATGGGGATGCGTGGGACATCACGCAGCCGATCGAGACGGGAGCGGATGAGCCGTCGGTGGAAGGGATCGTGGAGGAGTTGGCGACGGCGCGGGCGAGCCAGACGGAGCCGGGCGCGCCGGATCGTCTGAAGGCTTATGGGCTCGAGCCGCCGGCTGTGTTGCTAGATTTTCAATTGAAGAATGGGACGAAACATTCGTTGAAGCTGGGCAAGAAGGATTTCACCGGCGTTTCGGTGTATGCGCTGGCGGATAACGCGAAGGACGTGGCGCTCTTGCCGGAATCATTGCTCGTGAGCGTGGACAAGCCTTTGCAGGAATTGCGCGACCGCGCGGTGCTGCATATCGCGAGCGACCAGGTGAATTCGTTCGAGCTGAAGAATGGCGCGGGGGAAACAGCGGCTGCTAAGGGGAAGGACGGCGATTGGCGGTTCAGCAAGCCTGCTGCGACAGCGGGTGACACGGATGCGATCTCTTCGCTTTTGGCGACAGCGGCGAATGCGAAGATGGTGACGATCGCCAGCGAAACGGCGGACAAGCTGGGCGCGTATGGACTGACGAGTCCCGCGATTACGTTGACTGCGACGGACGCGAAAGGGAAGACGGCGACTTTGCTGGTGGGGAAGAAAGAGGGCGACGAGTATTTTGCGCGGGATGCTTCGCGGCCGACGATTTTCCGGATCAGTCAGGATCTTTACAAGAAGCTGGCGGAGAATTACAGCGATTTGCGGGATAAGCGGATCGTGCAATTCGATCCGGCGAACATTGCGCACGTGGAGATTCATAACTCGAACGGCGTGATTGAGCTGACGCGCAAGAATGAATCGGAGTGGACGTTTGACGCGCCAGCCGAGCAGAAGGGGAAGCCGGCTAGCGCGGAGAAATTATTTTCGCCTTTGCAATTGGCGCGGGCGGAGGAGATTTACGATCGTCCCGCGGGGGATGTGGCGGGGCGGTTAAGCAAGCCGGCGTTTGAGGCAGTGCTTACGGATAAGGGCGGGAAGAAGATTGCGGTGGAGATTTCGAAGGACGCGGGTGGGTTTGTGTTTGCGCGGTCTAGCGAGGGCGCGGCGATTTATAAGTTGAAGGCGCAGACTTTGACGGATTTGGATTTCAAGGCTGGGGATATGGCGTTTTAGGGGGCGGACGGCAGGCGCGTCGCTGTGGACGGCGGCGCAGAAAAAGCAGATTCCTCGGGCGCTGCGCGCCCTCGGAATGACGTTTGCTGCGTGGTTGATGTCCCCTTCGTTGTTGCAGTCACGCTTGTGCCCCGATTCAGAACTGCACGCTGAGGTTTCCGGGACAGGTCCGAGTTACCCACCGATGGCGCACTGAAGTGCACCGCTACAACGTCAAAGGCTAAAATCCTAAGAGCCGGCGAGACGCCGGCGCTACGAACCTCGGGCGACCTTCGAGGCGGCCTCGGACAGGTTTCAGAACGAGCCGGCGCGGATTATCTATGCGGCGTTGTGGGCTGCTTCCAGCACGTTTTCGCTGGGCCAGGTGGCCAGGAGCAGAATCTTCCCGGTAGTGGGGGAAATGTGGACGTAATAGACGCGGTTATCGCTTTCGATTTCGTAGAAACCCGGGTGATTGGGGTCGGGATTGGTCCGGGCGCCGCGGGTAACTAACGAACGCAGGCGCATGACCAGTTCCGCAGGATGATTTCGCAGGTCTTCGATCTGCACTTCCGGTTCCCAGCACATAACCATGGTACCCTCCGGCCCTTTGCTTTGCCCCTTCAGTTACTATTACGGTTGGACGCCGTCAAATGTTCCAGGACTCATTAAAATTTAGAAATAAATGGGGGCTATGTTCCTATATCCTCTAGGGATTGCGCCGCGGCGTGCCAAGAAGGTATTGGAGCGTTAACCCCTAACTTGTTACTTGCGCGGTGGCCCCAAAATTGCCATAGTCACGAATCCTCGAGGGGACTACCTAACGTGAAAAAAGCCAAGCCAAAGAAAACCAGCCGGATGCGCCACGATAAACGCCGTAAGCATCATCACTGGCAAGTAACTGTGTATTACGCGGACGGCGAGAAATTCGCGCGCGTGTATATTGATCGGGAACGCGCGCAGAAGTTTGCCGACCGGCAGAAAAAGTCTCCGGTAGTGAAGTCGGCGCGCATTATGGAAGTGGATTAAGCGGCTTCGCGGCGCGCGGTACACGCGAGTGGTGATTGGAGCGGCGCGTAGAAAGCTCGTTGATGGCATCGTCAAGACCTCGGCGGCGGGCCTTGTCCGGCCGCAAGTGGCGTGCTATAAATAAAACGCTGGCCGAAGCGTTCCGTAACGCGGGATTCGTATAGTGGTAGTACGCGACCTTGCCAAGGTCGAGGCGAGGGTTCGATTCCCTTATCCCGCTCCACTGTAGTTCTGCTGTGGTTCATCCTCCGTGTGGCGAGTATTTCTGGTGCGTGCTAGAGTTTCGGTTGCCCAATCCTGATGCTGGCCTACCTTTGCGGTCCTATTGAATATGCGGAAGACGGCGGCAGATTGTGGCGCCGGAAGCTGGCGCCTTTTTTGCGCGAGCATTTGGGGCATCGCGTTTACGATCCGGCGGAAGACGAGCAGAAGAATTTGAGCGAGGAAGAGGTTGCGCATTTCCGGGAGTGGAAGACGACCGACCTGGAGCGATTTCGGCGGGTGATACGTAAGATTATTGCGTTTGATCTGGATCTGATCGAGAACCAGGCGGATTACCTGATTTGTTTTTGGGATGCTTTGGCGAAGAGCGGCGGGACGTCGGCGGAAATGACGGTGGCGCATCGCAAGGGGATTCCGGTGTATCTGGTGAGCACGCTGCCGGCCGGGGAGATCAGCGGGTGGATGCTGGGGTGCTCGGACCAGTTGTTCGGTTCCATTGAGGATTTGAAGGAATTTCTGGTGGCGCGCTTTGCGCGAGAAAAACAGAACCAGCTGTGGAAAGATTGATAGAATTCGCGGCTGATGGAAAAGATTGTGGTGGCTTTGGGAAGCACGCGCCGGCCGAAAGTCAACGCGGTTACGGAAGCTCTCGCCTCGATTCGCAATCTATTTGAAAATTCGCCGGAATTTGAAGTGGTGGGCGTGGAAGTGGCTAGCGGTGTGCGGCACACGCCTTTGACGCGCGAGGATTTGATGGCGGGGGCGCGGCAGCGGGCGGAGGGTTTGGCACGGATGGCGCGCGCGAGTGGGCATGCTTGGAAATATTTTGTGGGGCTGGAGGGCGGGTTCGACGTGATACCGGGTTTGGACGCGATGCCTAGCCTGGATGTGCTGCCGGATTTGGATGTGGTGCGGGAGGCGCAGCAGCGGTGGGTGTTTCTGGAGAGTTGGGCGTATGTGGCGGATTCGTCGGAGCGCGGGGCATTTGGGCGCTCGGGGGCGGTGCTGGTGCCGGAGGCGTTGGCGGAGAGCGTGGTGGATGACGGCATCGAGCTTTCGCAGGCGATTGACGCGTTTGCGAATGGGCATAATATTCGGGATGCGGAGGGAGCTTGGGGGATATTTACGCGGAATTTGATTACGCGGCAGGAGTCGTTTCGCGTGGCGGTGATTAATGCGTTTGCGCCGTTTTTTAATCAGGCGATTTACTTGAAGGAATAGCTCGACGGGTTGGGGATAATGACAGTGGCTAGTGGCTAGAAAAGTTGTGGCGACGATTGTGGCACTGTGGGGCATGAATTTGCACAGCGCTGTGTGCTAGCCTGATGGTTGGCGCGTGATTTTCAGATCGTAGAGGCCATGGAGGCGTAACGCGTGGACATCGTTAAGGGGAACATGGGGTGGATCGAGGTGGTGGTGGGCCCGATGTTTTCGGGGAAGAGCGAGGAATTGATACGGCGTTTGCGGCGGGCGGAGATTGCCAAGCAGCGGGTGCAGATATTCAAGCCGGTGATTGATGTGCGCTATGCGAAGAATGGGATCGTGTCGCATTCGGGGCTGGAGCTGGATTCGGAATTGGTGAAGGATGGGGCGGACATTTTGACGAAAGTGGCGCCGCGGACGGAAGTGGTGGGGATTGACGAGGCGCAATTTCTGGGCGAGTCGGTGGTGGAGAGTTGCGTGAAGCTCGCGGACATGGGAAAGCGGGTGATTGTGGCGGGGCTGGATACGGATTTCATGGGGCGGCCGTTTGAGCCGATGCCGCGTTTGCTGGCGGTGGCGGAAGAGATTGTGAAGCTGCTGGCGATTTGCATGCGTTGCGGGAATCCGGCGGTGCATACGCAGCGGCTGGTGGCGTCGGAAGAATTGATTGTGGTGGGGGCTGGGAACATGTACGAGGCGCGGTGCCGGCGATGCTTCGAGCCGAATTTGGCGCACGAGAAGATCGAGGAGGCGAAGGCGGCGGGGACGAAGGTGCAGGCTGCTAGCAGGTAGTCGAAAAGAGCAAACTTACCGCAGAGACGCAGAGGACGCACAGAAAGACTCGTCGAGTTACGACTTGGAGTTCCTACCTTGCTTGGCCGCGTCTAGGTGCCCGGCGCGGGGGTGCCTGCAACCATCCGGCTGGTTCGCGAATCCATATTCACGGAAGGGCCAAAACACACTAGAATAGGCGCTGACCGATAGCCATGGACTACCGCATTACCATCGTGTTGGCCGCGGCGCTGGCGCTATGCGCCGATTTAAGGGATGTGAATCGCTTCCGCACGCCCCTGCTTTCCGGCTCGCCCGATCTGAGTTCTTTGCCGGCTACCGGCTCCCTGCCTGAAGTTTACCTGTCTGTGCAACAAACCTCCGGGAAACAGAATCCGCTGCAGCCGCAATCGCGGCTGGAAATCGTGCGTTACGTGGCGGGCGAGTTCGCGAAGGTGCGCAAGCCGATTCCGGCGGGGAAAAAAGGCTTCAAGATCGAAGTGGGGAAGAAAATTGATGATGGCGATTTGCGGAACGCGTTGCGTTCGCGCGGACCGGCCGCGAATCCCGGAGACACCGTGCAGGTGACGGGGATTGAGTTTCATCCCAAAGAGATTGTGATTGAGATCAACGGCGGCGGGAGAAGCCATTTCAATATTCGCGACCATCTGCAGATCGGCATGGGCGGCGGCGGGGCGGATCCGATGCCAGTCTCGAACGCGCCGCAGCGGCCGAACGGCGGGACATTGATACTGGATTTCGGGAAGCCCGTGCCGGACATGAGCGCGGACGACCTGATGACGTATTTGCAAGTGTTCCTCGATTTCTCGAAGGAACATTCCGGCGCGGTGAATTGGATTGATACTTTGCCGCTGCCCTTCAAGCAGGCGATTACGGATCATACCGCGCTGGTGGGGATGAATCACGACATGGTGCTGGCGGCGCTGGGGCGCCCTGAGCATAAAGTGCGCGAGCGGGATCCGGATGGGACGGAGACGGAGGATTGGATTTACGGAACGCCGCCGGCGCGGACGACTTTCGTGACGTTCACGGGAGACAAAGTGATTCGCGTGAAGGAATTTGATTGATCGTGCAATGAGCTGATTTTTTTGCCGCGTGTTGGCCTCGCCGATTTGATATAGTTTCACGTTCGAGTCAGGGTAGTTCGCTGCAGTAGCTTCCGCTTTAGGAGTGGCCTCAGTCGAGCCATCTGCGAACGAGCGCGAGTTGCGCGCAGTTTCAAACTGAATTTGTGGGGAGCACCTACTAAGCCGCATTTTGGGGCAACTTTTGGGGACTCGCTAGAGCCCCGTCGGAGGAGTCATGGCAATTAAGGTGGGGATTAATGGGTTCGGGCGCATCGGCCGCAACATTTTTCGCGCGGCGTTGAGCGACCCGGCGATTGAAGTGGTGGCGGTGAACGACATCACGGACTCGAAGACCTTGGCGTATTTGCTGAAATACGATTCGATCTTGGGGAATTTGCCGAACAAGGTTACGCACACGGACGATTCGATTTCGGTGGACGGCAAGAGTTTCAAGGTGTTCCGCGTGAAGGATCCGGGGGAACTGGATTGGTCGTCGGTGGGCGCGACGATCGTGGTGGAATCGACGGGGTTATTTACCAAGGGGGCGGATGCGCGGAAACATATTCGCGGGACCGTGAAGAAGGTGATTATTTCGGCGCCGGCGACGGATCCGGATCACACTTTGGTGCTGGGCGTGAATGAGAAGACTTACGATCCGGCGAAGCATCATGTGATTTCGAATGCTTCTTGCACCACGAACTGTCTGGCGCCGGTGGCGAAGGTTTTGCAGGATACGTTTGGGATTAACGTGGGGACGATGACGACGATCCACTCCTACACGAATGACCAGAAGCTTTTGGATTTGCCGCACAAGGATTTGCGGCGGGCGCGGGCGGCGGCGCTTTCGATGATTCCGACTTCTACCGGAGCGGCGAAGGCTTTGCAGTTGGTGATTCCGGAGTTGAAGGGGAAGTTGGATGGTTATGCGATGCGGGTGCCTACGCCGAACGTTAGCGTGGTGGATTTGACTGTATTTACGGAGAAGCCTGCGACCGTGCAGAGCGTGAATGCGGCTTTCAAGGCGGCTGCCGACGGGCCGATGAAGGGGATTTTGCAATTCGAGGAAGAGGAGTTGGTGTCTGTGGATTTTCGCGGGAATCCACATTCTTCGATTGTGGATTCGGGGTATACGCGCGTGGTGGGGACGAATTGCGTACAGGTGCTTTCCTGGTACGACAATGAGTGGGGTTATTCGTCGCGCTGCCGGGATTTGATTAAGTTTTTGGCGAAGTAGCGGGCGAGGATCAGACGCGCGGGGTTGAATTCGGTGACTGGCGCGGTTGTTTGGGTAGGGTGGGCGGCTTCACTGCTCGCGGGAAAGGCGCAGCGAAAGGTACGGACGCTTCGCGTCCGGCTTTTTATTGTCGTGGCTAAAGCCACGACCCACAAAGAACTGTCGGGTGAGTTTGCGATGCAGCGGTTGGTTGAGTGGGTGGCGTTTCCGATTGTTTGGGAGTAGGACTTGACGTCACTGCTCGCGGGAAAGGCGCCGCGAGCGGTACGGACGCTTCGCGTCCGGCTTTTTGTCATGGCTAAAGCCATGACCCACAAGGAACTGTCACTTGCTTGCGTGATGTGATGCGCGGTCTGCGATTTGCTTGCACGCCGCGCGAAAAGCAGATTCCTCGGGCGCTGGGCGCCGTGGGGTTCGGCTGACTTCGACGCGGACCTTCGACGGAGCGAGGAGCGCGTCGCGAGCCGCGGGAGCGAACTTCAGCGGCTAAACAGGTTGCGGAAAAAATCAAAATTGAGGCTTCAGGGGCTAAAGCCCGAAGAGAAAAGGCACGACTTACGGCGGGGCTGAAGCCCCGCCCTTCCCTTTTTTCCGCAAGCTGTAAAGCCGCTTTCTTGGTGCGTGATCTATGTCGTGGCCGAAGCCACGACCCACAAAGACACTCAGGTCGAGGATTGGATGAAGACACGACGATGAGCAAGCTTTCGATACGCGATTTGGACTTGAAGGGGAAGCGCGTTTTTGTGCGTGTGGATTTTAATGTGCCGATGTCGGCTGGGAAGGTGGAGGACGACACGCGGATTCGCGAGACTTTGCCGACTTTGCGTTTGGCGATGGAACGCGGGGCGCGGGTGGTGCTGGCTTCGCATTTGGGGCGGCCGAAGGGCAAGGTGGATTTGAAGTATTCGCTGGCGCGTGTGGCGGGACGGTTGGAGGAATTGCTGGGGAACAAGAAGGTTGCGTTCGCGGCGGATTGCGTGGGGGCGGATGCGGAGGCTAAGAGCAAGGCTTTGCGCGATGGAGACGTGTTGTTGCTTGAGAACGTACGGTTTCATCCGGAGGAAGAGGCGAACGACGCGGAATTTGCGCGGAAGCTCGCGGCGCTTTGCGACGGGCTGTTTGTTTGCGACGCGTTTGGATCGGCGCATCGCGCGCACGCTTCCGTCGTGGGGATTACGAAATTTGTGCGACAGTCGGCGGCCGGTTTGCTGATGGAGAAGGAGCTGGCTTATCTGGGGAAAGCGATTTCGCAGCCGGATCGTCCGTTTGTTTCCGTGTTGGGCGGGGCGAAAGTTTCGGACAAGATTGAAGTGGTGCAGAATTTGATGAAATTGGCGGACGCGATGTTGATTGGCGGGGCGATGGCTTATACGTTTTTGAAGGCGCAGGGGCTGCCGATCGGGAAATCTTTGGTGGAGAACGACAAGCTGGATCTGGCGCGGGAACTTTTGAATGAGGCGCAGCAGCGGAAATTTCGTTTGGTTTTGCCGGTGGATCATGTGCTGGCGGAATCGTTTGATTCGACGGTTACTCGCGTGACGGATATTGCGCATACTCCGGATGGGTGGATGGGGTTGGACGTCGGGCCGAAGACCGTGGAAATATTTCGCAAGGAAATTGCTATGGCGCGGACGATTGTGTGGAACGGGCCGCTCGGGATGTTTGAGAAGCCGGCGTTTGCGCAGGGGACTTTGGCGATTGCGCGGGCGGTGGCGGCGGCTTCGGAGGCGGGAGCGACTTCGATTGTTGGTGGAGGAGATTCGGTGGCTGCGGTGGAGCAGTCGGGATTGGCTTCGCAGATTTCGCATATTTCTACCGGGGGCGGGGCTTCTTTGGAATTTTTGGCTGGGGAGAAATTGCCTGGGGTGGAGGCGCTTTCGGATTTGGTGGCGAAGTAGGATTTGGCGCTTGGTTTGACAGCGGGGAGGCGCGCCTCCCCTTGCAACAAGCGGCGGCGCGCCGCCGCACTCCATATTGTTTTGCGCCGGCCATCGAGTGGAGATCGGTGCGGCAAGTCTGCTGAGGTTGACTACGTCATTTGTTAGTTTGCGTTTCGCGCGGCGTTTTACAGCGGGGAGGCAAGCCTCCCCTTGTAACAAGCGGCGGCAAGCCGCCGCACTCCCAGAAAAGGCGAGGTGAAGTTTTGCGGCGACCGGTGATTGCTGGGAATTGGAAGATGTATAAGACGCGGGAGGGGGCGCGGGCGTTTTTTGAGGCGTTCAAACCCTTGGTGGCCGGGACGCATTCTTGCGACATTATTGTGGCGCCGCCTTTTACGGCGATTGCCGCGTCCGTCGAGGCTGCGCGCGGGAGCAACATTACGATTGCGGCGCAGAACGCGCATTGGGAGCGCGAAGGGGCGTTTACCGGCGAGATTTCGATGGAGATGATTTCTGATTGCGGGTGCGAAGCGGTGATTGTGGGGCACTCGGAGCGGCGGCAGTATTTTGGGGAGACGGACGAGACGGTGAATCGCAAGCTGAAGGCGGCGTTGGCGGCGGAATTGACTCCTATTGTGTGCGTGGGAGAATCGCTGGCGGAGCGCGAAGCGAATATGACGCATGCGGTGCTGAAAAGGCAGTTCGAGGTCGGGATGGCCGCGTTGACCGCCGAGGACTTCTCGCGTATTCTTTTAGCTTACGAGCCGGTTTGGGCGATCGGCACGGGCAAGACCGCCACCCCTGAAATTGCCGAGGAAGTTCACCGTTATCTGCGGAGACTTGCTGCCAAACATTTTTCTCCCGAACAAGCGTCGGCAGTGCGGATTTTGTACGGCGGAAGTGTGAAGCCGGACAATATCAAGGCGCTGATGGCAGAAGGGGAGATTGATGGCGCGCTGGTGGGTGGAGCGAGCCTGGACGCGAAATCGTTTGCGGCGATCGTGAATTTCTAGTTCGTTAACTTTTCGATTGATTGGGAGTGGAAATGCCAAGTTGGGCGAAATGGGGTTTGTCGCTGCTGGTTGCGATTGGATTGATATCCATCGGCTGGCGCGTGATACCGGTGCTGGTGACGTTGCACATTGTGGTGTGCTTCGTGCTGATTATCGTGATTATGCTGCAGAGCGGGTCGGCAGCGGATTTGGCCGGAGCGTTCGGCGGGGCGGGGAGCCAGACGGCGTTTGGACCGCGCGGCGCGGCGACTTTTCTTTCGCGGGCGACGACCTGGTGCGCGATTGTTTTCATGATGACTTCGCTGGCGCTTTCGGTGAAGCGCAGCCCGAACGAGGAAATCGGCACCGGTTCGGTGCTGGAGCAAACGCAGAAGTCGGGGACAGCTCCGGCTCCGGCAAAGCCGGCGCAAGCGCCGATTCAGATTCCAATTCAGCCTTCGCAGCAGCCGGCGTCGCCAACGACCCCGGCGCCAGCGCAGCAACCGGCGCCAAGCCCGGCTCCCAAGAAGTAAGGGCTTCTGCTATACTTCGTCAAGTTTTGGCGGCAAGTTTGAATGAAATGCGGTCGTGGCGGAACTGGCAGACGCACCAGCTTGAGGGGCTGGCGGTAGCAATACCGTGGTGGTTCGAATCCACTCGACCGCACCAACCTTCCTTCGATTCATTCTTCGGTTAAGATTTGTAAACTTCGTAGTTCTGACTGCTGAATAATCTCGTGGGCGCTTCGACTTCAAAGACTTACCACAGAGTTCACTGAGAAAACCTGGAGGGCACGGAGAGGCTTGGGTGATTTCCTGCGCCTGAGCTGGTCGGAGTGTTCTACCCCTTACTCTTCTTCTTGGCGTTTTTTATTTCGCACAATCGTTCTTGATATTCGTGGTCCGTTGTATATGATGTGCTGTTTTGAAATCGGCCATGCGGTCCTATCGAACGCTTTTTTGCCACGGATTCATGGGGAGCAAAAGCGATGCGGATCAGGAAACGCGCTAGTGGTTCTGCGGCGACACCTGCTGTGCTGTCCCTCCTGTTGGTAATTCTGGTAGCCGTCACCGTGTATGTATTTGCGTCCGGTGCATACGCACCTCCTCCGGCCATCACCGATGTGGGCCGCGCGATCGATCATCAGTACGATCTGACGCTCGGGGTGGTGGCGACGGTGTTTATTTTGTCGCAGCTGGGATTGGCGTTTGCGATTTTTCGCTTTCGGGATCACGGGCAGAAGGCGCATTTCACGCGCGGCAATAACACCATGGAAGTGATCTGGACCACGGCGACGCTGATTTTGTTTGTGGGACTGGGATTGATGGGGCGAAAGGCCTGGGCCGAGATGCGGTTTGCGGAGGCCGCGCCGGGCGCGATTCCTGTGGAAGTGACGGAAAACCAGTTCGTCTTCAATTTCCGTTACGCAGGACCGGACGGAAAATTCGGCAAGCTGGACCCGAAACAGATCAGCGCTTCGACGGGGAATCCGCTGGGAATTGACCAGAACGATACGGCGGGCAAAGACGACATCGTGGTACCGACGCTGACCGTGCCGGTGAACCACGAAGTGCAGCTGATGATCCGTTCGCAGGACGTGATCCACAATTTCTTCGTGCGCGAGTTGCGTTTGCAGCAGGACGCCACGCCGGGGATGGTGGTGCCGCTGCATTTCACGGCCAACGTGATCGGGCAGTACGAAATTGTGTGCACACAATTGTGCGGCTTGGGACATTCGCGAATGCATAGTTATCTGAACGTGGTGTCCGACGCGGATTATCAAGCGTTCCTGAAGCAGCAGGAAGCGGCCAACCAGTGATGACCCCGGTGCAGAAGCCCTCAGTGAGACAGGTACGCGAGACCCACTTTTCAGGAGGCCAGGAATGAGTTCGCACGCGCACACGGGTGGATCAGCTGTGCATGCGCCGATGGCGGAGCCCTCGGGTTTCATCCGGAAATATATTTTCAGCGTGGATCACAAGGTCATCGGTATCCAGTATTTTTTGCTGGCGCTGACGGCGGTGGTGATCGGGATCGTGCTGTCGATGTTGATGCGTTTTCATCTGGTGTGGCCGAACGCGACGCTGCCTTTCGTTAGCGGCGGGCAGATGTCGCAGGAGCAGTATCTGGCGCTGGTGACGATGCACGGGACCATCATGGTTTTCTTCGTGCTGACGACCGCGCCGCAGGGGGGCTTCGGCAATTATTTCTTGCCGATTCAGATTGGCGCGCCGGATATGGCGTTTCCGCGGTTGAACATGCTTTCGTTCTGGGTGACGTTTCTGGCGTTCCTGTGCATCGTGGCGGCGTTTGTGGTGCCGGGGGGCGCGCCGATCAGCGGATGGACGGGTTACACGCCTTTGAGCGGGTTGGGCGAGATTACCGGGCCGGGCGAGGGTTGGGGCCAGACGATGTGGATCGCGAGCATTTCGCTGTTTTGTCTGGCGTCGTTGCTGGGGGCGCTGAATTTCATTGCTACTACGATTGATTTGCGCGCGCCGGGAATGACTTTGATGCGGATGCCGTTGACGGTGTGGGGCTGGCTGGTTACCGCGGTGCTGGGCTTGCTGGCGTTCGGAGTTTTGCTCGCGGCGGGAATTTTGCTGTTGCTGGACCGGTCGGCGGGGACGAGTTTCTTTTTGCCGGCGGGATTGGTGGTGAACGATCAGATTCAGGCGCATAGCGGCGGTTCGCCGCTTTTATGGCAGCACCTTTTCTGGTTTTTCGGGCACCCGGAAGTGTATATCGCGATTCTGCCGGGCATGGGCGTGGCTTCACACGTGCTTTCGACTTTTTCGCGCAAGCCGGTGTTTGGTTATCGCGCGATGGCTTATGCGATCTGCACGATCGGGTTTCTGGGATTTATGGTTTGGGGCCACCATATGTTTTTGAGCGGGATGAGCCCTTATTCGGGATTTACGTTTTCGGTGTTGACGATGGCGATTGGGGTGCCTTCGGCGATTAAGACTTTTAACTGGCTGGGGACTCTGTGGGGCGGGAAGATTCAGTTCAAAAGCCCGATGCTGTTTGCGCTGGGGTTTGTGTCGCTGTTTGTTTCCGGCGGGCTTTCTGGTTTGTTTTTGGCGCAGCCGGCGGTGGATAACCTGCTGCATGCCACTTATTACGTGGTGGCGCACTTTCATTTGGTGATGGGCGTGGCGGCGATTTTCGGGATTTTTGCGGCGACTTATTTCTGGTTCCCGAAAATGTTTGGGCGGATGATGAACGAGCCTTTGGCGAAGCTGCATTTCTGGTTCACGTTTGTCGGGGCTTATTGCATATTCATGCCGATGCATTTTGTGGGGCTGGCGGGAGGGATTCGGCGGTATGCGGACCCTTCGGCGGTGGGATTTCTGGCGCGATTGCAGCCGGTGCATGAGTTTATGACGATTGCGGCGTTTATTACCGGAGCGGCGCAGCTGATCTTTCTATTTAACTTTTTCTACAGCTTGAAATTCGGGCCGAAGGCTACTAAGAATCCCTGGAACGCTACTACTTTGGAATGGACTACGGATTCGCCGCCGCCGATTGATAATTTCGGGGGGCATTATCCTAGCGTTTATCGCGGGCCTTATGAGTTCAGCGTGCCGGGAGCGGCGGAGGATTTCATCCCGCAGAATATTGAGCCTGCGCAGCTGCGGCGTACCAAGTAGGGCACTTCTTTTTACCGCAGAGACGCAGAGTGCGCAGAGAAAGGCAACGGCAACGGCAACGGCAACGGCTTGACACAGAGTGCACAGAGGAAGGCGGAGGGCACGGAGAGATGTCGATTTGGTTGGAAGGCCAGAGGTAGGGAGCGAGTAAATGCCACAGACAATCGTTACCGAAGAAATTATTGAGCTGATACACGAAGGCGGGGGGCCTGGAGGCGGGACTCCGTCCGGCAATGAGGGTGGAGACGGCGGCGATGGTCGCGGGTCTTCGGGTGGGGCGCGGACGCCGCAGCGGGCTTATGTGACGGGAATGGTGGTGGCGCTGGCGGGGATTTTGATGTTTTTTATGGCGTTCGTCAGCGCGTATGTGGTGCGGAAGGACATGCCCAACAGCGCGTGGATTCCGCTGGAGTTGCCGCGGATCCTGTGGCTGAACACCCTGATTCTGATTGCCAGCAGCATTACGCTGACGCGCGCTCGAAAGCTTTTTATCGCGAAGGATCAGGAAGGATTTCGGCATTGGTGGGCTACCTCGACGATATTGGGGATGCTCTTCGTAGTAGGGCAGATCATCGCGTGGCGGCAGCTTTTTGCGACGGGGACGTTTCTGGCGACGAATCCGAGCAGCAGCTTCTTTTATGTTTTCACCGGAGCGCACGGATTGCATTTGCTGGGCGGAGTGCTGGCGCTGCTGTACATCCAATTCGGCACGCCGCGCAAAGTGGCGATGAGCACGGCGGTGGATATCGTTTCGATGTACTGGCACTTCATGGATGGGCTATGGATATTTTTGTTTTTACTCCTATGGGTGGTGAGGTGAAGCGTGAGTGAAGCGGAATACGAAGGCATAGTCGAATCACGCTGGTCCGGCGGCGCGTCTCCCTTCGCGATAAATTCAAAGAAGCTGGGGATGTGGCTATTTATCGTATCGGACTCGCTGACGTTTTCGGCGCTGCTGATCAGCTATGCCTACGTGCGGCTGGAGACGCCGGACTGGCCACGGCCGTTTGAGATTTGGCCGGCTATTGCGAAATCGTCGCTGATGACGTTCGTGCTGCTTTCGAGCAGCTTGACGATGGTGTTGGGAGTGAATGCGGCGTTCAAGGGGGACCGCAAGAAAACGGTGCGTTATCTGATCGCGACGATCTTGTGCGGCGTCGCTTTCGTGGTGATCCATGCTACGGAGTGGGTGACGCTGTTTGGCGAAGGCGTGACGCCGTGGACGAATCCGTGGCATCCGTTTGTGCCGCTCTTCGGCGGGACGTTTTTCGGGTTGACCGGGCTGCACATGCTGCACGTGACGATTGGCGTGATTTATCTGGCGGTGATTGCGTGGGGATTCGGGAAGGGGAAGTACACTGCCGAGCATGTGGAGGTCAGCGGGCTTTACTGGCACTTTGTGGATTTGGTGTGGATGTTTATTTTCCCGATGGTGTATTTGCTGAGCGTGAATCCGAAGTGACAACTTCACGGAACGGGGAGCGAATCGGACGATGAGCGCACACGGACACGCGGCGGAATTGACGCACGAACATTCGGTAGGGACGACCAAATTATTTGCGACGGTTTGGGTATGGTTGCTGCTGTTGACGGCGGTGGAAGTGTTTTTGGCTTACGAGCGGCTGGAAGTGCATTTGATGATAACGATTTTGGTGGGATTGTCGCTGATCAAGGCCGCGTTGATTATGTCGTATTTTATGCATTTGCGATTTGAGAGATTGGGATTGTTTTTGTTGTTGGTGCCGGCGATGGTGTTTTGTATTTGCATGATGCTTTTGATGTTTTTTCCGGACAGCATACGATTGATGAATTTGCGGCCGCATTAGGCGGGTGGGGCTGGCGTTTTTGCGCGAGGGATGAATTGAAGCGAGAGATGGCAATTCGATTTGGTTTGCTTGCGTCGGGCTTGGCGGGATTGATCGCGCTGCCTATGCCGCGGGTCGTCGCGCAGGGTTGCGCGATGTGTTATCAAAGCGCGGCGGCTTCGGGGCCGCAGGGCGCGGCGGCTTTGCGGCATGGGATTTTGATTTTGCTTTTTCCTACGATGAGTATTTTTGTGGGGATATTGGGTTTGATGTACCGGCGGCGTAATGTGGCACGGTAACTGATCGCTCCTTCTGAACGACCGCTTTCCAACACAACTTAAAAATCGTGGCTTCAGGGGCGAAAGCCCCTCGCGATACGGTCGCGCTACGGCGGGGCTGAAGCCCCGCCCTTCCGTTTTCCTGTAAGCCCTTTCAAGTGTGGGAGGTTTTGTAGCGGCAGTCTTCGGACCGCCATCGTTTTGGGATCCCACGTCGATGGCGCAGTGAAGTGCGCCGCTACGACGACCTTGACGGAACGTTCGCGGCGAAGTGTGCGGCGGCGAGGCAAGCCTCGCCTTGTAACAAGCGGCGGCGAGCCGCCGCACTCCCAGAGAAGCCCCCGGCGCTACTCAACGCTTCGCGTGCTGCTAGCTTTTCGGTTTGTGCAGGTTGGTGCAGATGGCTACTGCGCTGTTGGGGTTTACGGCGCCGTCGCCTTGCTCTACGTGTTGAATTTTTCCGTCTTTGTCTACCACGATGGTGGTGCGTTGCGCCCACTCGTATTTGTCTCCTTGCACGTCGTAGGGCTTGAGGATGCCGTACTGCGTGAGGACTTTGCGATTCATGTCGCTGAGAAGCGGAAAGGTGACGCCGATTTGCTTGGCAAAGGCGGCGTTGGCGGCGGGACTGTCAATGCTGATTCCTAGGACGACTGTGTCGCTGGCTTCGAGCTTGGCCATATCAGCCTGATAGGCCTGCAGTTCTTTGGTTCAACCACCGGTGAAGGCGAGGACGTAGAAGGCCAGGACGACGGTTTTCTTGCCGCGAAAATCGCTGAGCTTTACGGGTTTCCAATCGTTCGCTAGCAGAGTGAAATCGGGGGCGACGTCGCCGACTTGCAGGTTCGTCTTGGCGATGGCGTCTTCCTGGGCGCCGGCGGGGAACTGGGCCGCCATTGACAGCAGCAGAAGGAGCGCGGCGAAGGACGTGGCGATCCTCTTCATGGTTATCTCCTTTGCAATTTGAATTGTGGCGCAACGATTATAGGCGGAGTTTCGCGCGATGTCGTTAGGCTTTGACGTTGGAGATGCGATTTTACAATTTGGAGACAACGAGGAAGTCTTGGTTTCAGGGGCCGAAGCCCCGCCCTTCCGTTTTGCAGCGAACTGTTTGTGGTTCGGATTTTCTTCTGTTTCGCGCGTCTGCTAGGCTGTGAATCCTATGTTTGCGGAGCGAACCAATTGGAACTTTGAACCGAACCGGCTGAGCGCGGCGCTTGCACGGCATCGGGCGGCGGGGAAGACTTTGCTGGATTTGACGGCTTCGAATCCTACGGAATGCGGGTTTGAATACGCTCGCGGGGCGATTCTGGAAGCTTTGGCGAATCCCGCGGCGCTGAACTATTCGCCGGATGCGCGCGGGTTGCGGAGCGCGCGGGAGGCGGTGGCTGGGTACTACGCGGCGCACGGCGTGGCGGTGGCGTTGGACGACATTATTTTGACGACGAGCACGAGCGAGGCTTATTCGTTTGCGTTTCGGACGCTGTGCAATCCTAGCGACGAGGTTTTGATTCCGGAACCTAGCTATCCTTTGTTTGAGTTCCTCGCGGAAATTCAGGATGTGAAATTGGTGCGTTATGCGCTGGTGTACGACCACGGGTGGCAAATCGATTTCAATGCGCTGGAGGGAGCGATTACGGAGCGGACGCGGGCGGTGATCGTGGTGCATCCGAACAATCCGACCGGGCATTACGTGAAGGCGAGCGAGATGGAGACGCTCAATCGGGTGTGCGCGGCGCGCGAGCTGGCGATTATTGCGGATGAAGTGTTTCTGGATTTTGCTTTGACGGATGAGGCGCGGTTCAGCCTTGCCGGCAATGGCGGGGCTTTGACGTTTACGACTAGCGGGTTATCGAAGATTTCCGGTTTGCCGCAGATGAAGGCGGCGTGGTTGATTGCGAGCGGGCCGGAGCCGATGAAAGCGCAGGCGTTGGCGCGGCTCGAAGTGATTGCGGACACTTATCTTTCGATGAATGCGCCGGTGCAGGCGGCTTTGCCGGTATTTTTGGAGCAGCGGCATGCTTTTCAGACGCAGCTTGTGGCGCGGGTGATGAAAAATCTTGTTGAGTTGGATCGGCAGATCGCGCTGCAGAAGGCTTGTTCGCGATTGATGGTTGAGGGTGGGTGGTATGTGGTGCTGCGGGTGCCGGCTACTCGGCCGGACGAGGAATTTGCGATCGAATTGCTGGAGGGGCGAGGAGTTTATGTGCATCCGGGGCATTTTTATGATTTTCCTGCGGATGGATACTTGGTTTTGAGTTTGATTACACAGGAAGAGGAATTTCGGGAGGGAGTGGCGGCGATGCTGGCTACTTTGTGAGGCGGCCATGGGCGGTCGGGTGTGCGTCCGGATCAGTTAGAAGGAACTTCAGCGGCTAAAGCCGCTCCCATTTGCGTTGGTTTATGTCGTGGCTAAAGCCACGACCCACAAAGATGTCCGCGTTCTTGCGGCTCCGCAAAGCCACGACACACGACGATGCTTGTGCAACGGGACTGATGGTCTGACTGGAATTTATGAGCGGGAGCGAAAAGCAGATCCCTGTAAGTTCACAAACCAAGTGCAACAGGCTGATAAGGTCGTGTTGCCATGGGACATTACGGACAACTATCACTGGAAGAGCGATGCACGATTGCCCGGCTTCAGGAAGCCGGGCAATCGTGCCGGCAAATCGCTGCAGCTTTGGATCGCTCGGCATCGACCATCTGCCGGGAACTGAAGCGCAACAGCGGCGCCCAAGTCGGTTACCGACCGAGCTGGGCGGACAAGCAGGCCTGGGCCCGGCGTTGGCGTGGTTCGCGCCTGGCCCGGCAAGCGGACTTGCGCGAAGTGGTCTTGCAGCGCTTGGCCCAAGGGCATTCGCCGGAACAAGTCGCCGGCCGCTTGCAACTGGAACGGGGACGGGCCGTGCTGTGCGCCGAATCCATCTACCGTTTCATTTATGCGCAGATTCGGCGCAACGGCGATACCGACTGGCGCCACTATCTGCCGCGACGCAAATACAAACGCGGCTATCGCCGTCCGGGGCGAGACCGCTCTCCGCTGCGGCTCATTCCGCAGCGGATCTCGCTGGCCGAGCGGCCGCTAGAAGTTTCGCAGCGCGATGCCGGTGGCCATTGGGAGGCCGACTTGATGCTGTTCAGCGATCCCGGCGGAGTGCTGCTGGTGGCGCAGGAACGCGCTTCGCGCTTGCTGTTCATCCGCCGCCAGCACAGCAAAGCGGCCACCCCGATCGTCCGGGAATTACAGCGCAACTTCGCGCTGCTGCCGCCGGCGCTGCGCCAAACGGTCACCTTCGATAACGGCGCGGAGTTCTCGCACCATCAGCAGTTGCACACCCAACTGCAAATGCAAACCTACTTCTGCGACACGCAGGCGCCGTGGCAGAAAGGCGGCATCGAAAACGCCATCGGCCGGCTGCGTCGTCTGCTGCCCAGAAAAGTTCATCCCAGCCGGCTCACGCAGAGCAGCCTCGATGCGCTCACCCAGCGCCACAATCACACTCCCAGAAAATGCCTGGGCTTTCAAACTCCCGCCGAGATCTTCTCGTCGATGCTGTTGCACTTGAAATGTGGATCCACACCCTCGCTGCGCTCGGGATGACATTCGCTTTCCTTTTTAGATCGAGCTACGCAGATACACCCCTGTGCAACCGCAGCCACTCGTGGACGGATGTTCGCGATTTGCGAGAACGAGCCGGAAAGCGGAGCTAGCGCAGGCGGCCGGGTGGGTCGGCTGGGGCGGGGACATCGAGTTTCAGGTCGGGGCCGGTGCTGTCGGGCATTTTGCAGGGGGCCGGTTGAGCGATGCCGATGCCGCGATTTTTTTCTAGGTGTTCTTTCGCGCAGGCGGGGCAATAGCCTTTGCCGGTTTCGTCGTCGCGTTGGCTGGCTAGTTCGTAGCAGCCGCAGATGCAATCGCAGTAGCCGGTGGTGGATGCGGTTTTGATTGGGACTAGGGGCATCGGGGCCTCGCGAGTGATTTTACGCTGTGCGTGATGTGACGAGGGCGGCTCTTAGAGCCGCCCCTACGAACCTCTCTGCGAATCATACCGACGGGCCGATTTTCACGCAAGCACGCTGAAGGCTTGGTGGCGCGTGCATCGAAACCGAGGCTGCCCGCTGCGTCCCGGAAGGCGCGAGATGCAACGGCCGCTACATAGGCAGCCGCAACTGCAGCGGCGACTGCAACTGCAACTAACGGCACGGCGACTGCCACTGCGACGGCAACTGCAACAAACTGCAACGGCGGCGGGCACGGCATGCCGTGCCCCTACGAACTCGTATCAGGACTTTGTGGTGGCTACGATTCTTGGCGCGACGGATTAGGCGTGTTCTAGTTGGGTTAGGCGGAAGGGGTCGCCGATTTTTTCGTGGAGGTCCATCCAGACTCGGTCGGGGTGCGATAGGAAGACTTGGACTACGCGGGGGTCGAATTGTTTGCCGGAGTAGCGTTCGATTTCTGCGCGGGCGGCGGTGATGGGTAGGGCTTTGCGATAGGGGCGATCGGAAATCATGGCGTCGAGAGTGTCGGCGACCGCGAAAATTCTGGCGCCGATGGGGATTTGTTCGCCGCGCAGGCCGCGGGGGTAGCCGGAGCCATCGTAACATTCCTGGTGCGAGAGAACGATTTCGGCGGCTTCTTTCAGGAATGGGATGCGTTCGAGCACGGCGAAACCGATTTCGCAGTGCTTGCGCATGATGTCGCGCTCTTCGGAGGTCAGCGGGCCGGGCTTGCGCAGGATGCTGTCTGGAACGCCCATTTTTCCGATGTCGTGGAGGAAGGCGCCGCGAGCGATGTGGCGCAGCAGGCCCTTATCCACGCCCATGGAGCGCGCGATGGTGATGGTGAAGGCAGTGACGCGTTGGCAATGGCCTTCGGTCTCGGCGTCTTTGGCGTCGAGCGCGCCGCCCAGAGCTTCGAGCGTGTAGTCGTAGGATTGTTCGAGATCCTGCAGCGCGATGGAAAGTTGCTGGGTGCGTTCGGCGACGAGGTGTTCGAGATCGCTTTGGTAAGTGCGATTTTCCATGACCAAGCGGCGATGCTCGAGCGCGCGACGGACGCTGAGGTGCAGCTGATCTTTTTCGAAGGGCTTCAGGATGTAGTCGTAAGCGCCGGCGCGAATGGCTTCGAGAGCGATGGAAATATCGTGCATCGCGGTGACCATGATCACCGGAACGTCGGGATCCTGATTGCGAAGTTCGGAGAGCAGCTTGAGGCCGTCCATTTCTGGCATGACGATATCGCTGAGGACGAGGTCGAAAGTGTCTTTGCCGAAAGCGTCCAGGGCGAGGCGGCCATTCGAGCAGACGGTGCAGGTGTAACCCTGCGCCTCTAGAAGTGTGGAAACCACTTCGCGAATCGCTTCTTCGTCATCCACTACGAGGACTTTTTCGGTTTCCACGATAGGCTCCCGGAGAATGCTCAATTATACGTGAGAGGCAAGAGCAAGCTGAGGGCCGGAGGGGAGCTGTTGCCGAATCGGGCAACTGCACGGGAGGGGCGTTTCATCTTGGAACGGAAAGATTTTGGACGTGCGCGGCGGAGGTGGCGCGGTAGAGAGGTCAATCTGGACGAACTTTGGAGAGCGGTGCCCAGGATTCTTCCGTGCGGACGTGCGTGAGCTCCGCCATGCTTGCTTCGGCGTGCGCAGAGAGGTTCCCGAGGAGTTCTGCGAGCCGGGTGATACGGGGAGTGGACGCGGGGCTGCGCATGCGGAGTAGCAGGGAAGCGAGCCGGTAGTTGGCGCGGAATTCCAGCAAAAGAAAAAGCGGTACGGTTCGCCTTCGCGCTAATTTTTTCGGGAGCATGGCGCAGGCCAGGACGGCGAGCTTTTGCAGCCTGGCGAAGTCATCGCCTAACGCGAGGAGGAAGCCTTGGAGCACGTGTTGACGGTCAGAGCGCCAGTGCTTTTCGATTTGCGGTGAGGCGTAGCGATTGACGAAAGGGGTATCGGTTCCGGCGAGCGGATGGCGCAGCTGCGGAAAGTGATGGGCGTGCTCGGCCGGTAGGCTGTCGGGGATTTCGCCATGGGCGCGCGATTCCTGGGGTAGCGGCCGCGTGAAGAGCCAAGCGAGCGCTAGAACGAAGACAATGCCTGGGATGAGCGCGGAGATCGCGAGGAGCGTCATGCAGTGAGCTCCTGGGATGGCGATTTTAGATTCCGGCTGGGCGCCATGAGAAAGCCTTACGCCTTTTAGCTCTTACACTCGCGAAAATGTTTCGAGCTTTCTACGATCGGCGGCGCACCGCAGCGAGCATCGCGACGATGCGCAGGGAGGTTGTGGAGATGGTAATAATTTTGGTGACGAACGGTTACAGTTTGGAGCATGGCCAGATATCCACACACCGCTCAATGTTCTAAGGCGAAGTTGGGCGTTGCTGGACGCACATGTTAACACTGGGCGAGGCGGCGCGAGCAGCACAGTTTGAAGTGTTGTCCTAGAATTTACCAAGCATTTATTGACCTGAACCGTAATTGGCGGTAGGATTCGGGCGATCGTTGCAACGGGGCGGCGATCGAGCGCACGGGTTCTCCTGGATGGGCCTGGTGCGTGTGTTACGGCGATGGGCTGGCTGACCGGGCCGGCCGCGATGCGGGCTTCGCCGCGCAGTTGCGCTGTTTACGAGGGGAATGCTGTGGATTCGCTGGAGCGTTTCGCCCAGAACCAACGAATCATTGAGGAATTTGTCTCGCAATGGCTTGGCGCCCTGCCCGGCACCACGGCGAGACTGGCGCACGTGGCGCTGCTACGCGATGTTTACAGCGGGCGCTACGGCCATGTGGTCCTCGAACAGGCCTACGGGAAAGCCGCAGTGCACGAATCGCTTTTGTACTGCCACGAAGAACTCTTCGAAAAAATACTGGAAAGCAGCTTTCAGCAGCAGGAATGCGATTTGCGGAAGTGCCTGGCGAATCGCGAGGCTCCGGCGGCGGAGATTGCGCGACGCTGGCTGGAGTGCGAAATTTATTGTAGCTTCGTGCCGTCCGGAGCGCCGCGCTACCTAGCGGCACTTTTCGTTTCCAACATGCGAATTATTCTGGGGACGATTGCCGCGGAACACGATTGGGTGCATACCGCGGCGTAGAGCTCGCAATCGCATTGCGGCATATTTCCCGGCGCCGGCGCGCTGTGGAAACCCTTGACGCGCATTGGCGCATCAAAGCACGATGACAGCCACCGTGCGGAACATCCTTCGCGATCCCTTCAAACAATTGCTCTTCGAAATCGGCGCGGGGTATTACGCGCGCAAGCTCGCCACCGGACCGGAGGCGGATATACGCCGCGAGTTCGTGGATTCCTTGCGGCTGCCACCTTCTGGAAATGGTCACGGGACTCTGCGGTTGCTGGACGTGGGTTGCGGGCCCGGGCACGTGGCGCGGGAGCTGGCCCAATCCGGCTATGAGGTGACCGCGGTGGATCGCAGCTGGAGCTTGTTGCGGATTGCCAAGCGGCTGGCGACGCGCGAGGGTTCCTCCGTGGAATTTCACCGGTCGCCGGTGGAGAAGCTTCCATTTCCGGATGCGTCGTTCGATTGTTGCTACGCGACGGGGGTGGTTTACTGGGTGGAGAATCTGGCGGCGACTTTGCGGGAAATGGTGCGAGTGACGCGGGGCGCGGGCACGGTGGCTTCGCTGGATCCGCATACGTCGATGTCCGTGCCGCGGGTTTTGGCGCATGCGCGCGAGCACAGGATGAGCGCGGGGGATACGCGAAAAATGATGGCGTGGGCGACGTCGGCGCAGTGCAACCGGCGGTTCGACGAAGGGCAGCTGCGGCGATTGCTCACGGACGCGGGGCTGGAGAGTCTCACATTAGAGCAGCGTTTGGGCGGGATGGTGTGGTTCTGGCGGGGAACTGTGCCGGCGCGGGCGTGAGGGATGATGGGAGCGAGAGTTTCGAGCGGGTGCGATTTTGCGGCGTGCTAGGAAATTAGCGGAGGTATGGATGAGTTTTTGCCTGGCTAAGAAGATTTGGGTTGGACGCCGGTGGATTGCCGGGTTCGCGGTGGTGGTCTTGTGCGGCGTTGCATTTGCTGCGCAGCGATCCACTCCGGCAGCGAAATCGGTGGCGGCCGTGGCGTCGCGGGGACGTTCGCAGACTGCGCAAGCGGCGTCGAGTCCTGAATTTATCAAGGCGGCGGATGAAGTTCTTTTGGAGATGAGCAAGATTTTAGATTTGCCGATCAAGGAACCTTTGAAGAAGAGCCTGCGTTCGAAGGAGGAAGTGCGCGCGTATCTGGTTCGCGAGGATAAGGAAGATAAGAACGACGCGGAGCGCTATGCGGACGACAAGACGCTGGAGGCGTTTGGGCTGATCCCCAAGGATTTTCCGTTGGATACTTTCATGCTGAACGTGCTGACGGACCAGGTGGCGGGTTTGTACGATCCGAAGGCGAAGGAATTTTATATTGCCGACTGGATTCCCGTGGACGAGCAGCGGACCGTCATGTCTCACGAGCTGACACACGCGCTGGAGGATCAGTCATTTCATATTGATAAGTGGATCAAGGCGGCGCGTCCTAATGATGATGCGGAGTTGGCGCGGGACGCGGTGAGCGAAGGGTCGGCGATGGCGGCGATGGTGGATTACCAGATGCTGGATCAGAAAGTGGGCGTGCGGGAATTGCCGGATGTAACTTTGCTGATCCGGGCTGGGGCAGTGAGCGAGATGGACAAGGATCCGAATCTGGCGAAGGCGCCGCCTTATATCCGCGATGAACTTTTATTTCCTTATCTTACGGGGACGGGATTTACGCAGCAATTTTTGAAGGCGCATACGGGTTGGCAGGATTTGCATTTAATTTTTCAGAACCCGCCGGTATCGACGCAGCAGATCATGCATCCGGATTTGTATTTGCAGGGAGTGAAGCCGGAGGCGGTGACTTTACCGGAGTGGAAAGGAATCGTGCCGGGCGATTGGAAACTTTTGGAAGAGAATACGATGGGGGAGTTTGGGTTGCAGGAAGTTTTGAAACAGTTCTTGGATGAGCAGCGGGCGGATTTGCTGGCGCCGGCTTGGAAGGGCGACCGGTACGCGACTTTTGAGGATGCGAAAAAGGAGCATCCTTTGGTGTTTCGGGTGGCTTTGGATAATGCGGATGATGCGGGGGAATTTTTCAAGCAATACAGCGTGGCTTTGGCGGCGAAATATCCGAAGCGGACGGAGGAGTTTCGGGGGGCGGGTTTCTTTCAGTTTCAGAGCGCGGATGGAGGGGTGTTTTTCCGGTGCGTACAGAGTGGTTGCATGACTGTGGAGAGCGCTTCGCGGGAGACTTTCGATAAGATTGATGCGGCTATTGGGTGGGGGCCGGCGCCTGCGGCGGCTCAATAAGGTTTCGCGGCTCGGACCGATGGCGTTGGGTTCGCTTCGCAGTGGCGAAAAGGCAGAATCTACCGCAGAGACGCAGAGGACGCAGAGAAAACCTGGCCGAAAAGATCTAACACAGAGTGCACAGAGAACTGCTTGGAGGACACAGAGAATACGCGGCGTCGCTTGTGGGACGCCGCTATTTTTTTTGGTGCGCCTCCCGCTGGTAGAGAACACTTCTTCAAGAATCAATCGTTCAGAGAGAGCTGAATGGTGTCTGCGCGGTGGACTACCATTAGCGTTTGATCGTCGGCTTGTTTTCTTCCTGCTGAGTAACCTTGTACGTCCTTCATGCATGCTGCCGCTAATTCCTGGGGCACCCAGCCGTGGCGTTCCGCGGCGATATTCGAGAGGCGCGAGGCGCCGTATTCGGTACCTGACGCGTTGGTGGCTTCGGAAATTCCGTCGGTGTAGAGCAGCAGGCTGTCGCCGGGTTCCATTTGCAGGCGGTCTATGGTGTAGCGGCTGGTGCCGAACATTCCCAGCGGAACGCCTGTGGAGCAGACCTGCTTGACGCCTTCTTTCGAAATTAAGAGAGCGGCAAGATGGCCGGCGCTGCCGATTTCAATTTCGCCGCGGCGGCCGGCGCGGCCACAAATCAGGGTGGCGTATTGTCCGGCGATGGTGCTTTGGCAGAAGACGCTATTGGCCATTTCGAGAAGCTTATCGAGAGGAAGCGCGACACCGGCGAGGCTGCGGAACATGGCGTGGAGATGCGTCATTAGCAGGGAAGCGGCGACGCCTTTGCCGGCGACGTCACCGAGCAGGAAGACGAGTTCGCCGTCGGCGCCATTGGCAGGGAGAATGAGATCGCAGTAATCGCCGCTGACCATTCCGGCGGGATGGTAGCGGTAGTGGACGCGCCAGTCGTTGAAGCCGATGTCGGTGCGCGGGAGCAGGCCGCGTTGGACTTTCGCGGCTAGCTCGAGGTCGCGTTCGAGGGCGCGTTGCTCGTCGCTGGTGAGGTGATCGAGACAGAGCTTGATGAGAGGATCGGCGAGCAGACGGTCTTTTTCTACTGAGTCATTGCAGGCTTCGCAGATTCCGTAGGTGCCTTCGTCCATGCGATGGAGCGCGGAATCGACTTCGCTTAGCAAATCGAGAAGGGGAGCGGCGGCACGCGCGGGCGCGGCGGCGTGGATTACCGTGTGCAGTTCATCGCGGCGTTTTTCGAGTTGTTCGCGAATGTAGGGGTCGCTTACTCCGGGCATTTCTCTTCCCTCCGGCATAGAGGTTCGCACAAGGCTAGTAGCGACGCTATCCGATTCAGGCATGCTAATCCCCTTTTGCCCCTGTGGATTGGATTCTCACGAGTGGGCTCGCGACTCAGCATCTATGGGGTCCAGTAGGGGGCGCGCGGCCTTTTGATGTTGGCGTTCTAGGCGGTCGAGACGCGTCAGGCGGTGCTCGAATTGGGTTTTGTAGCGGCGATGGAGGGCAGCGGAGAGGGAGGCGTGGCGGCGCGCGCGCTCTAGTTCGCTAAGGGCTGCGCGCGCGAGCGCGGCGGCGCGCGGCGGATCATCGGCTTGGTGTTCGTAGTGAATGGCTAGTTGCTCGTAGGCTTCGAGGCCTTCGCGGGAATTGCCGAGGATGCTTTCCCAGAGCTGGCAGGCTAGGGGGAGATCGCCTGCGCGTTTGGCGAGGCGGGCTAGAGAGCGGCGGGCGGCGCGATCGGTTTCGGCAGGGAGCTCGGCGGCTAGCGATTGCGCGTAATGCTTTCTGGCGCGGGCGGCGTCGCCGCGGCGTTCGCAGATGCGGGAAACGCCGAAGAGCTCGAGGCCGTCGGTGGAGCGATGGGATTCCGGATCGGCTAACAGCGCGACGATGCGGCTGGCCAGGCCTGCCAGGCCGCGCAGGTCCATTTGATTGTGCAGGAAGACTTGGACGAGAGGTTCGGGTGAGCCGCCGCGAAGATAGTCGAAATAAAATTGCGGGATCATTTCGGAGATCAGGTCGGCGCCGCGATGCCATCCGAGGACGTGCTTTTCTAGTTCAGCCAGGCGGACCGAGCCTAGGCGGATGCGCCAGAGATTGCGTGCGGGATGCAGGAAATCGAGATGGGCGCGCGGGGCGGAGGGTTTGATCGAGCGCGTCATGCGGTAACGAGTTTCGAGGAGTGGCCAATCGAAGGATTTTCCGTTGAAGGTGACCAGGACGGGGCGGGCGGCCATGCGTTCGGCTAGCGTCACGAGCAGGGCGTGCTCTTCGCTTAGTTCGCGCATGAAAAATTGTTCGATTTGCAGGCCGCCGGCGTCCCACCAGGCGATGCCTACCAGGAATGGGTAGGTGCCGGTGCCGCCCATCAGGCCCGTGGTTTCGGTATCGAGGAAGAGCCATTGGGTGGGGTCGGCAACTTCTTCTGCGGCTTTGGGGGCTAGCAGGTGTAAGGCGGAATCTTTTATTGCGCCGTCGGGAGGTTCGTCGCCTATGGGTTCGGAAAACCATTTGCGGAGGGTGAGGTGCTCGCCGAAGTCGTTTGTGCAGGTGGCAGCTTCGAGCAATTGCGCGAGGCGTTCGGCGCCATCGGGCAGGGCCGGGCTGAAGCCAGGTGGTTGGTTGATGGTCGCGCGAGTTGGCGCGGCGGCCAATTTTTTAGTCGGCCTTAGCGCTGCGAGGGATGCGAATTTGTCAGGGATCGGCACTATTGTTTTGTTTCTTGGTGATTCCAGCTTCGAGTTCGCAGTTGCGAAATCACGGGTCTTTGCTTCAGGGGCTAAAGCCCGTTCCAAAAAAGGCGACTCTGGCGGCGGGGCTGAAGCCCCGCCCTTCCATTGCCGAAGCCGGCCCTTCCGTTGCTGAACCAAAACGGCTCGGTACGGTCACGACCGATCTGTACTTCAGCGGCTGAAGCCGCACTCCTTCTGTAGATTTATGTCGTCGCTAAAGCGACGACCTACAAAGATTTTCCCGTTCTCGCACTACCTCGAAAGTCTGGCATTTTTTCCCTTTCTCAGACGCATTGATACCGCTACGAGCGACCTAAGAGCCGGCGGGACGCCCGCCTTCGGCGGGCAGGCCGGCGCTACTCGCACAGCCTGTTCAAAATCGCTAGCGCGGCTTCTTTTGTTTTTTCGCATTTGTCTCCCGCGGGGCCTACGCAGGAGGGGCAGCCGCTTTCGCAGCCGCAGCTGGCGATTAGCTCGCGGGTGCGGCGTAGCAAAAGATCATGGACGCGGAAGAGCGGTTCGCTGAAGCCTATGCCGCCAGGATAGGCGTCGTAGAGATAGAGGTTAGGCTCGAAGAATTCTTTGAGTTGCGTTGCGTCGGCGGCAGCTATGGTGGCTGTGGCGTCGAATGCGGGCCAATCGGTTTCGATGTCCGGGCTGGCTGGGCGTTCGCCAACCGATGTGCCCAGGTCGCGTCCGTCGCACATTAGCAGCAGGGTAGCCATGGATGCCATTGCGTATAGCAGGCCGAATATGCCGGTTTGGCGGTCGGAGAGCGCGTAGGGGAGATCGGCTAGGAGTTTGCGGTCGAGAGTGAGCCAGAAGGCGGTGGTGTGCATTTCGTTTTCGGGGAGTTCAAGTTTTCCGGCGCCGATATTTTCGTTGGTGAAAAATTTGATCTTCTTGAAGCCGACTACCTGCGAGCGGACTAGGACGTCGCCGTGAGCTTTGGCGGCTGGTCCGGCGATGGCTTCTTCTTCGGCGATTTCGAGTACGCGGACCTGGGTGTAGCGGATGGCGTCGGTGTAGTAATCCACGTTGACGCTTTTTACGCAGGCTTTGCGCTGATCGAAATCGAGTTGCTCGACGTGGTATTGCTGGCCCTGGTGGAGATAGATCGCTTTGGGATGGACGGTGGTGAGCGCGGAAGAAAAATCCACTTCGCCGATCACTTCGGGTTCGCCGTCTTCGGCGCCGTTTGTGCCGCCGGTGATGTCCACGATTACGAAATTGTCGGAGGTGACGGAACGCAGGCTGACGGTGTCGGCAGGGTAGGCTTCCTGGACCCAGTGCCAGTGCTTGCCGCTGCGGTGGAGGAAGCCTGCTTCGGCGAGGCGTTCGCACAGCGCGGGAAGGTCGACGGCCCCGAAGCGTTCTTCGGGAGCGAGAGGCAGCTCGAACGCGGCGCATTTCAGGTGATTGACGAGAATTTCGAGATTGTCGGGTTGAACGTAGGCGTGCTCGGGGGAGCGGCCGAAAAAATAATCGGGATGCTGGACGATGAATTGATCGAGCGGAGCGGAGGAGGCCACCATTACCGCGCAAGAAGTGCCGCTGCGGCGGCCGGCGCGGCCGGCGCGTTGCCAGGTGGAGGCGATGGAGCCGGCGTATCCGGCCATGACGCTGGCGTCGAGCGAGCCGATGTCTATGCCGAGTTCAAGGGCGTTGGTGGCGACAACGCCGCGAATGCGGCCGTCGCGCAAACCGCGTTCGATTTCGCGGCGCTCGCCGGGAAGGTAGCCGCCGCGGTAGCCGCGAATTGGTTCAGGCTGGCCTGGTTGCGGGCGATTGGCCTGCTGCAGGTAGGTGAGTATGAGTTCGGTATGCAGGCGGCTATTGGCGAAGACAATGGTTTGCAGCTTGCGCGCGAGGAGTTCTTTCGCGACGCGGGTGGTTTCGTTGATATAGCTGCGCCGGATGCCGAGATTGCGATTGACCATCGGCGGATTGTAAAAGACAAAAAGTTTTTCGGCGGCGGGGGCGCCGTTTTCTTCTACGACTTGCACCTGGTCTTCGATCAGCTGCGCGGCGAGCTCGCCGGGATTGGCGATCGTTGCCGAGCAGCAGATGAATTGGGGCTTCGAGCCGTAGAATTCGGCGATGCGGCGGAGGCGACGGAGAACGTTGGTGAGGTGGCTGCCGAAGACGCCGCGGTAGGTGTGCAGTTCGTCGAGGACGATGTAACGCAAATTTTCGAAGACGCGGGTCCATTTGGTGTGGTGCGGGAGGATGCCGGTGTGCAGCATGTCTGGATTCGAGAGGATGATGTGGCCGCGTTCGCGGATGGCTTTGCGGGCGTCGCTGGGCGTGTCGCCATCGTAGGTGAAGACGCCGAAGGAATCGTCTAGACGCGTCGCCAGATCGTGAAGCTCGGCTAGTTGATCTTGCGCTAGAGCCTTGGTGGGGAAGAGGTAGAGTGCGCGAGTGTCGGTATTTTCGAGGATGGCGTTCAGGATCGGCAAGTTGTAGCAGAGCGTCTTGCCTGAGGCCGTGGGAGTGACGACTACTAGATTTCTGCCTTCGCGCGCTAGGCCTGCGGCGGCGGCTTGGTGGGAATAGAGCTTTTCGATATTTTTTGCGCGATAGGCTGCGGCTAGTTCGGGGCGGACCCAGGCGGGCATCGGGCGGAATTGAGCTTCGCGCGCGGGGATGTGTTTTACGGCGGTTAGAACTTCTTCGGAGCGGTAACGGGCTACTAGCGCGTCGAGGGCTTGCTGTACCGTTTCGAGGGCAGTACTGCCGCGGACGGTTAGATGCCCTGCGATTCCTGGTTGAGAAGCAGCCACTGATTCTCCAAAAGCTCCGTCATGCGTCCGACGCTAAAGCTCCCGGGTTACGCAGGCTTCCGCCCGGTTTGCGCGTTTCGCCTTTTGTTCGCTGAGGCTACCATGCTGCTTCGGCGCGTGCAACCGCAAACTTCTGAGTGAATCGCGGCGGTGGCGCGAATCGCATCGTTGGGGAAATGCAGAGCATCTAAAGGGTGTACGTGGAGAAAAACCATGAGGCCCAAAACAATAACAAAGGTCGCGGGGGTTTTCCTCGCGGCGTTGCTTTCGGCGCCGGCTTGGGGCGCGAGTGCCAGGCAGCCGAATACAATTGCTACACCGGGAACGGTGAATTATGTGGAAGGGCAAGTTTCGATCGGACAGGAAGTCCTGACTTCAAATTCGATTGGGACGGCAAAGCTTGAGCCGAATCAATTTCTTTTTACGGGGACGGGCAAGGCGGAAGTGCTTTTGACACCGGGAGTTTTCCTGCGGCTGGGAGACCGAAGCTCGGTGCAGATGATTTCGCCGGATCTTTTGAACACGCGGGTGACTTTGGACAAGGGTGATGCGACCGTGGAAGTCGCGCAGATACAGGATGCAAATAATATTGAAGTGACAGCGGACGGGACCACGACGCGGCTCTTGAAGCGCGGGCTTTACGAGGTTAACGCGGACCAGGGTGCCGTGCGGGTGTTCGACGGCGAAGCGATGGTCAGCAATGATTCGCGGCACGTGAAGGTGAAGGCGGGCCACGAAGTGAGCATCGCGGACGAGACGATTTCGAAGGCTCGCTCGTTTGACAAGAACACGTATGAGGCGAGCGATTTGTATCGCTGGAGCAGTTTGCGGTCTGCTTATGTGGCGGAGGCTAATGCGGACGCGGCGCCGTTGTATGTTTACGGCGGATCCGATTGGTTTGGCGCGGGATGGTATTGGGATCCGTCGTTCAGCGCATATACGTTCATTCCGGGCGACGGAATTTTCTATAGCCCGTTTGGCTGGGGATTCTATTCGCCGTTTTATGCGGGATGGGCGCCGTTTGGATTTGGCTACGGATTCGGGTACGGCGGATATTACGGGCGCTATAACCACCACTTTGGGCACGACTATCATGCCTGGGGGCCTGGACCGCACTATAACCCTGGCCTGCGTGGCGGAGGATTTGCGGCGGGCCATGGCGCTGTCGGTTTTCGCGGTGGTGAAGGCATCCACAGCGGGAGCTTCGGCGGCGGATTTCATGGAGGCGGTGGAGGATTCCACGGCGGTGGTGGCGGTGGATTCGGCGGCGGGCATGGGAGATAAGGCTGCTTTGTAGGGCGACCTTTGAAAGGCAAGAGGCTGCGGGTGCTGAGGCGCTCGCAGCCTTTTGTGTTTCTAGGACGGCTCTTGTTCGATATCTTTTCGCCTGCCGCGATCTGCTTCGGGCGCAGCACTAATTGCTAGCCCTTGGCAGACTACTTTGTTATAGATAAAGCATGGCTCATGACTTTTTGATTTTCGATTTCGAGACGAATGAAGAGGCGGCGCAGCAGGCGCGTCATAAGGTGGAGGGTTGGACGCAGGGATTTCGGCTGGGCAAGAAGATGCTGCTGAAATTCGAGCGCGAGGATGCGAAGGAGCCGAGCGACGGCGAGACGGCGTCGTCTGGCGCGAAAGCTGGCGGCAAGAAGAAGGCCGCTGCCAAGGACAATTCGGCATCTGATGCGACGAAGGTGCGGGTTTTGGTGCGGCTGGATTTTTCGGAGCACGAGAAGCTGTCGCACCAGCGGTGGCTGGATCGTATTCCTAACGAGGAGCCTTTCAAGTCTGCGAAGGCGGAGATTATTCGGCAGGGCGATCCGGAGTTTGCGGAGACGGCGGAGTTGTTTGATTCGCTGACGTAGGGGCAGGCGGTTCGTTGGAAAAACGCGGGCGGCTGCAGCTGCGAGGCGAGTTTCCTATAAATTCCGCGAAAAGCAGATCCCTCGCAGCGCTCGGGATGACAGCCGCTTCACTTTTTCGCCAGACTGTAAACGCTTGCCACGAGATTCGAGTTGACGCTGACGCCCTCTAGAAGTAGGGCAATTCGTTTTTTCGATGGATGACCGTCGATTCGATATAATGGTGTGACACCAACGACCTGCGTTGAAACCTGAGGCGAAAGAGAGCCGATGGCTACCCAAGCCAAGATAAAAATCGGAAAATTCGACGCGACGAAGTATCAAGGCCTGGAGCGCGAGGCTTTGATCCGGATTTATCGCACGATGTTTATGTCGCGGCGGTTGGACGACCGCGAGATTCAGCTGAAGCGGCAGAACCGGCTGTTTTTTCAGATCAGCGGGGCGGGGCACGAGGCGGTATTGGCGGCCGCGGGGTTGGTGCTGAAGCCGGCTTACGATTGGTTTTTTCCTCATTATCGCGATCGTGCTTTGATGTTGATGCTGGGCGTGACGCCTTACGAAATGCTTTTGCAGGGCGTGGGCGCGAAGGACGACCCAGCGTCGGGCGGGCGGCAGATGCCTTCGCACTGGGGGCATCAGGATTTGAATGTGGTGACGCGGTCTTCTCCTACCGGGACGCAATTTTTGCAGGCGGCGGGCGCGGCGGAGTGTTCCGGCTACTACGAAAAATTCCCCAAGGCTGTGGATCAGGCGCGCAAGGCGCCGATGGGCGGTACCGTCGCGTTCCATCGCGATGAAGTGGTGTACGTTTCCGCGGGGGACGGCACGACGAGCGAAGGCGAATTCTACGAGTCGCTGAATACGGCTAGCAGCAAACGGCTGCCGCTGCTCTATTTGATCGAGGATAACGGCTACGCGATTTCCGTGCCGGTGGAAGTGCAGACGCCGGGCGGAAATATTTCGCGTTTGTTGACGAATTATCCGCATTTGCATGTGGAAGAATGCAACGGGACTGAGTTGCTGGAGAGTTATGCGGCTTTGCGGCGGGCGGTGGAGCATTGCCGCACGCGCAAGGGTCCGGCTTTGGTGCACGCGCACGTGATTCGTCCTTATTCACATTCGCTTTCGGACGACGAAAAACTTTACAAGAGCGAAGCGGAGCGGTCGGCGGAGGCGCAGCGCGATCCTTTGCCGAAGTTTGCGCTGCTTTTGGTGCGCGAAGGGATCTTGGACGAGAGCGAGATCGAGGCGTTGGAAGCGGAGGTGGACAAGGAGATTGTGGAGGCCACTGACAAGGCCCTCGCGGCCGAGCTTCCGGCGCGCGAATCTATTTATCGCTGGGTGTATTCGCCGGACGTTGATCCGACTTCGCATGATTTCGAAGCTACGCCGAAAAAAGAAGGCCATCCGAAAACGATGGTGGAGATGGTGTCCGCAACGCTGCTGGACGAGATGAAGCGCGACGAGCGGATTGTGGTGTTTGGCGAGGACGTGGCGGATTGCAGCCGCGAAGATAGCCTGAGCACGGTAAAAGGGAAGGGCGGCGTATTCAAAGCGACCGCGGGATTGCAGCGCAAATTTGGGCCCTTGCGCGTTTTCAATTCGCCGCTGGCTGAGGCGAATATTGTGGGCCGTTCGATTGGGATGGCGATTCGCGGATTGAAGCCGGTGCCGGAAATTCAGTTTTTCGATTACATCTGGCCGGCGATGATGCAGCTGCGGAATGAACTGGCGACGATTCGGTGGCGGTCTGGCGGACATTTCAAATCGCCCGTGGTGATTCGCGTGGCGATTGGCGGGTATCTGACGGGCGGCGCGATTTATCACAGCCAGTGCGGCGAGGTGACGTTCACGCATATTCCGGGGTTGCGCGTGGTGATGCCTTCGACGGCGCTGGATGTGTGCGGGATGCTGCGGACAGCGATTCGTTCGGACGATCCGGTTTTATTTCTCGAGCACAAGCATCTTTACCGGCAGCCGTATAATCGCTCGGAATATCCGGGAGCGGATTTCACGATTCCGTTTGGCAAGGCGCGCATGGTGCGCGAAGGCACCGATGTGAGCATCATCACGTATGGCGCGGTGGTGCATCGGGCGGAGGTGGCGGCCGCGGAGCTTTCGCGCGACGGGATTTCGGCGGAGATTTTGGATTTGCGGTCGCTGAGTCCTTACGACTGGGAGGCGATTGCGGCGACGGTCGGCAAGACGAATCGTGCGCTGGTGGCTTACGAGGATACGCGGTCGTGGGGTTATGGGGCGGAGATTGCGGCGCGGATTGCGGATGAATTGTTCGATCAGTTGGATGCGCCGGTGCGGCGGGTGGCGGCTACCGACACTTTTGTGGCTTATCAGCCGAAGTTGGAGGATGCGATTTTGCCGCAGACGGAAGATATTGTGCAGGCGGTGCGGGGGTTGGTGGATTATTGATCGCGGGAGTTGGAGTGAGAACGGCCAAGAGGAACTTCAGCGGCTAAAGCCGCCCTCGGGCCGCGGTTTTGATGTCGTGGCTAAAGCCACGACCCACAAAGATTCTTGGTCGCAGATACGCGCCAAAGTCCCTTGGATTTGAACTTCACACGGCTACCCTTCTTGAGTCTGCACGGCCAGAACAGGATTGAACTTGGAAATTATTGATTCACATGCGCATTTGGAGTCGGAGGATTTTGATTTGGACCGCGCGGCGATGCTGGAGCGGGCGCGGGCTTCGGGCGTGCAGGCAATTTTGGCGATTGGCAGCGGTGGGTCGGGGCCGGATCGTTTGGACGCGGCGATTCCTTTGGCTGAGGAATATGACTGGATTTACGCTACCGTGGCGATTCATCCGCATCACGCTGGGCTGGCCAATGAAGAGCACTATGCGCGGTTGAGCGAATTGGCGGCGCACCGCAAGGTGATTGCGTGGGGCGAGATGGGTTTGGATTATCACTACGAGGATCCGCCGCCGGAGGTGCAGCAGACTGTGTTCCGGCGGCAACTGGCTTTGGCGCGTGCGGCGAAACTGCCGATTGTGATTCACTGCCGCGATGCTTGGGACGATTGCCTGGCGATTTTGCAGAAGGAGTGGGCGCCGGCGGGGCTGGGCGGAATTTTTCATTGTTTCACGGGGACTTTGCGGGAAGCGCAGCAGGGAATCGAGATGGGATTTGTGGTGTCGTTCGCGGGGAATGTGACGTATCCGAAGATGCAGCTTTTGCGCGACGTGGCGCGCGAACTGCCTTTGGAGAGCCTGCTGACGGAGACCGATTCGCCTTTTCTGCCGCCGCAGGGACGGCGGGGAAAACGCAACGAGCCGGCCTTTGTGGTGGAGGTAGCGCAGACGCTTGCGAGTGTGAGAAACTTGGGCAGCGAAGAAGTTGCCGCTGCGACGGCGGCAAATTTCAGGCGATTTTTCAGGCTGAGCGCCTAGGGGCACGGCGCTGCGGCCGAGGTGAACCTCGAGGATGGCTTTCGCTGTCCAATTAGCAAAAGGGATTTTTGACCTGGTTCGCGAGGATTTGGCGCTCGTCGAACAAGAAATTGCCGCGCAGAATAGCGCGGCCATCGAGCCGGTGTGTGAAATTTCCAGTTATTTGCGCGAGGGCGGCGGGAAACGGCTGCGTCCAGCGCTGCTTTTGCTGGCGGCGGGAGCGTCGGGGTATCGCGGGAAGAGCGCGATACGGCTCGGCGCGGTGGTAGAGATGATTCACAGCGCGACGTTGATCCATGATGACGTGATTGATGGGGCGGATACGCGGCGGGGACGCCCGAGCGCGAATGCACGCTGGGGCAATCATATGAGCGTGCTGGCGGGCGACTGGTTGTACATGCAGTCGTTCGAGATGGCGTTGCGCGAGCGGAATTTTGCGGTGCTGGATATTTTGATTGACCTGACGCAGAACATGGTGGAAGGCGAGCTTTTGCAACTGACGCGGTTGGGGCAGATGGATTTGAACGAGGCGGAGGCTACCGAGCTGGCTTATCGCAAGACGGCTTGTTTGTTCAGCGGATGTTCGCGATTGGGCGCGGTTTTGGGGGAGCAGCCTAAGGAAGTGGAAGACGGGCTGGCGGATTACGGGCGAAATGCAGGGTTGGCGTTTCAGTTGGTGGATGATTTGCTGGATTTTACAGCTTCGCCGGAGAAATTGGGGAAGCCCGTATTGAGCGATTTGAAGGAAGGCAAGGTTACTTTGCCTTTGATTTTTGCTTTGCAGGCGCAGGCGGAGGGGCATGTCGGCGGTGGCGCGAATGGCGATGGGCGGCGGATGGTGGCGAAAGTTTTGGAAGAGCGCGATTTTCGGAGTGTGCGGCCGGAGGAGATTACTTCTTTAGTGCGGGAGACTGGGGCTTTGGAGCGGGCTGCCTCGATGGCTAAGGAGTATGTGGTGCGGGCTAAGGCTAGTTTGGAAGTTTTGCCGGATACGGAGTATCGGCGGGCTTTGTTGGCTGTGCCGGATTTTATCCTCGAACGTGAGAATTAATTCCTCGCTGTAAAAACCTATTCACCGCAGAGTACGCAGAAAAAACCTGAAGCGACATCCAAACGAAAATTTGAGGCCAACGCGCGGGGACCATGGTGCCGCGCGTGTCAGCGACCGAAGGGCACGGCATGCCGTGCCCTTACCCCGTGATCTCACAGCGGTGCAGCTGGGTGCGTTAGTAGTGGAACCTCCAGCGAAACTGGACGTACATTTCGCGTGGGTCGTTGTAGTGGAAGCCGCCGAAGGTGAGGCTGTTATCCAGCAGCACACGGCGATTGGCGACGTTGAGTGCGGTGAACGAGACCGTATATTTTTCGGCGAAGGTCTTGCCCAGAGAAATATCGAACGTAGTGTGCTGCGGCAGGTAGTTGCCGGGGTACGGGTTGCCCGGCATCCCGTTGGTGAATCCCGAGCCGTAATACACATTGGTGGACGCGAACGATTGCCAGGGAAGAGTGGCGTTGAAGCCTACGTTGAGCGTGTTTCTCTGGTCGTGGTCCACCGGTGAATATCCCGGCGGTATGTAGAGAGGACAGGTCATCGGGTTGACCGGGGTCGGGCAGATCAGGCCGCCGGTAATCGGCCCACTGGCTTGCGCGATTTGGTTGGAGTAGGCCAGATGAAATTGGCCGCGGTTCCAGATGCGGGGCGATCGCAGCGTGAGTTCCCAAGCCTGAATCAACGCTTTATCCCAGGTAATCGGCCAGAAGATGTTGGATTCGCCGATATTGTTGTGATCAAGCCAGTTGCGTGCGTAGGTTTGGAAGGTGTCGGCGTCGAGAGACCACCCGCGGTAAGGAATCGTGACGCCGAACTGATATTCGCGGTCTCGTTCGCCGTGAAGAGGGCCAAACGTGAGGTTCTGGCCGTTCGCCAAGTCGAGAAGAGGGCCCGTCGCGGTCAACAAGGGCGGAGCCTGGTAGAAGTCGCCCCAGAACCCGTGAAAGACCCAGTTCAGATGGGGCACGCGGATGGCGACGCCATAGCGGGGATAGACGTGGTCCTCGACGATGTCCGCCGTGAAGTGAGACTGGCGGAAGCCGGCGATTAGAGTGAGCCAGGACGTGACCTTGAATTTATCGTCAACGAAGAATTCTTCGAGTCCTCCGGTGATCGCGGCTGTCGAAGCGGGAGTATTCACGCAACCGGGGCCGCAAGGGTTGAAGACGTTGTTGAAGTATTCGCTCTGGTGCTGTGCGAAGCCGTACATGCCGACGGAAATGTCATTTTTCCAGACGTGTGCGTTGAGGGATGTTTGCAAGCCTCCGTAGTTGGCAGTCTGGTCCACATCGCTAATTACCGGCGTGTCATTTGGCGAGGCGTTGTAGGCGGCTTTGTTGTAGTGATAAAAGGGCGAAACGGTGAGGAGCAGATTTGGATTAAAAGTGTGCACCCAGGAAAGGGTCACGTAGCCGTCGGGTTCACGTTCGCTGTCACGGAGGCCGTAGCTGGGATAGGCAATATTGCCGTAGGAGTTGGGGTCAGGATCATACGGAATCTGGTAAAAGTCCTGGCGCAGAGAACCGACGAGCCGAAATTGGTTATTGGGACTGGGGTTGAAGATCAGGGATGCAAATCCGCCATAACCGTTTTCTGCGTCGTGAAAAACCTGGCCGATGGGCGGCTGCAGGCCATAGTTGCTACGGTTGGCGTTTACGCTGGCATAATAGGCGAAGCGCTGCGTGTGTCCCGCGAAATTGAGCTGATCGTTGGTCTGGAACCAATTGCCGAAAGTAGTGACGAGTTCGCCCTCATTGTTACTCTCGAAGCCGGTGCGCGGAACGATGTTAAAGATTCCGTAAGTGCGGTCTCCGTAGCTGGCATCGTAGCTGCCCCGTTGCACTTCGAGGTAATCAATGTCCTTGGGGTCAATCTGCGGACCGAGATTGGTGGCGATATTGGTGTTGGGGATGGGAACGCCATCAATGAGCCACTCCACCTGATGCCCGCCGCGCATGTGAAGCATGTCGTGGGTTACGTACGAACCCGGCACGTAATCCGTAATCATCTCGAGGCCGTTGGTGCGGTCGGCGCCGGGAGTTTGTGCGATGTCGAGGCGGTCAACGAGCGTTGTGGGCGTGACCGAGTCCATGTTGACCACCGGAGCTTCCCCGGCGACGACAGTGGTTTGGTTCAGGGAGGCGATGGCCAGTTGAAAGTGCAGAACGGGCGAGGAACCGGAAGTGACGGTGAGGGTCTGCTCCACAGTCTGGAACTTCGGTTGGGTGATCGTGATTCTGTAATCACCGATCGGGACGGCGGTGAAAGTAAATTCGCCGTTATCGTCGGACTTGGTGCTTTGGGACCAGTCGGA
The DNA here is from genome assembly GCA_963740695.1 of uncultured Acidobacteriota bacterium. GTDB lineage: Bacteria > Acidobacteriota > Terriglobia > Acidiferrales > UBA7541 > Palsa-295. Next base: position 1,250,080 of record CAVUFU010000004.1, on the reverse strand, counting down.
CGTGACGGCTTGCAACGTAACCGTGGCGCCGGAAACCGGGCGGTGCTGGGGGTCGTGCACGATTCCTTGAATTTTTCCAAAGATGGTGGCGTGGAGAAGAGTGCCACCGAGCAGAAAGACTGCAGCACACAAAGAAATAGCGAGCCTGCGCATAATGCCTCCCTCGTAGATTTTTTAGTTTTAGGGGACTGCTCGACGGAACTAGCTGCGCGGGGGTTGGAACGGGTTTGCGGCGAAGCCTGCGGATGGGGTTCCGGTGGGAGATTGAAAGCGCGCGACGCGCGGCAGATTCAGGGATTCGATGGATGCGAGCGCGGAAGGCCTGGTGGGCGCAAGCGGCGAAACAAGGCCGTACTCCGTGCGCTGATGGCCGGGTTTCATGGCGCATTCCATGATGTGTCCGAGAGCGCCGTGTTCGCAGGACATACCGTCGTGTGGCGAACGTTGCGAAGTATTGGCGGCGGTGGAATGGTGTTGTCCGTGCGGCAGGCAGCACATGCCGTTGCAGGCCATCGAGTCCACGCTGGTTGCGCGAGCGAGCAATGCAAGCGGCGTCGCTAGCAACGCGAGAATCACGAGGATGGCTTGGGTGCGGCGCATCGCCAAAAAGGGTACCACATATTGCGGAATTTGCATTTTGCGAGGCTGGGCAGGTGGAGAGATTTCTGTGCACGAGTTTGCGTTCGAAAAGGCATCGCGGTAGGCTGGCGCTATCGTGCTGCCATTCAAATTAATTTACGACGACAAGTATGATTTGAACCTGGGGACGCATGTTTTTCCTTCGCAGAAGTACCGTTTGGTGCGGGAGAAATTGGTGAAGGAGGGGATTGCGGACGCAGGAGATTTTTTGGCGCCGGAGCCGGCGACGGACGCGGATATTTTGCGGGTCCATTCGCAGGAGTACGTGCGGAAGCTGAAGACGGGGACGCTTTCTTACGCGGAAGTGTTGCAGATGGAAGTGCCGTACTCGGAGGAATTGATTAACGCTTGCTGGCTGGCGGCGGGGGGGTCGATTCTGGCGGGGCAGCGCGCGATGCAGGACGGATATGCGGCGAATATCGGCGGCGGATTTCATCATGCGTATCCGGATCATGGCGAGGGATTTTGCGTGATCCATGATGTGGCGGTGGCGATCCAGAGGCTTCGTTTCGATCAGGTGATCGAGCGGGCGATGGTGGTGGATACGGACGTGCATCAAGGAAATGGGACGGCGGCGATTTTCAGCGGCGATGGAGATGTGTTCACGCTGTCGATTCATCAGGAACACAATTATCCGTACCCGAAGCCGGCGTCTACGATTGATATTAATTTGGCGGATGGAGTGGGGGACGAAGATTATCTGGCGATTCTGGAAAAACATTTGCATGAGGCGCTTGCGGATTTTGGGCCGCAAATTATTTTTTATGTGGCGGGAGCGGATCCTTATCACGAAGATCAGTTGGGCGGGTTGGCGCTGACGATAGAGGGATTGGCGCAGCGGGATGCTTTGGTGACGGATTATGCGCGGCGGAATGGATGCCCGGTGGCGATTACTTTGGCGGGAGGGTATGCGCGGCGCGTGGAGGATACCGTGGCGATACATGTGGGGACGATTTTGGCGATGCGGGATGCGGCGAGAAGGAACGTGGCGAGCGGGTGAGAGGTGTGAAGGAGCGGTGAGTCGCGCTCGGAGGAATGTTGCGAACGGGGCTCCGGCCGGATACGTGGTACTTGCGGAAGGAGAGTCAAAATATTGGCTTCAGGGGCTAAAGCCCCTTACTAAGAGTGAGGATTTACGGCGGGGCTGAAGCCCCGCCCTTCCGACTTTCCACATTCCGAGGGCATTTGGTCCGCGGAATCCGCTTCTGCGTAGCGCAACGGCGAGAAAAGCAGATCCCTCGCTGCGCTCGGGATGACTTCCGTTTTACTTTTGTGCAAACCCTGGAGCCGTGCACCAACATCGGCTATTTGGATTGGGCGACGGCGGCGGTGGCGGACTGGATTGCGGTGTTGAGATTTTCTGTGAAGCCTTCGGGCGGGAAGCCGTTGATGCGATAGATGATTTTGCCCGCGCGATCGAAGACCATTACGGTGGGCAGGGAATCCACCTTCATGAAATCGTCGAGGCCGTCCGCGTAGACTGTGGGAACATCCCACTTTTCATGGGCTACGAAATGCGGGACCAGGGACTGGTCTTCGTCCGTATTGACGGCGTAGAAGAGGATGTCGCTATTCCCCGCGTAGCTTTTCGCTACTCCCACAAATTCAGGTTCGAGTTCCTTGCACGGTCCACACCAGGTGGCCCAGAAACTGAGGACCAGAACTTTTCCTTTGGCGGAGGAGAGTGGCACGGGCGTGCCATCTAGCTTGCGCAACGTGAAGGCGAAGATGTCTCTTGCCTCTTTATTGCGCGACGCTGGCGCGCTGGTGGGAGCGGCGGCCGCTGCCTGCAGATCGTAGGCGGCGAGAACAGCTTGGCCCAGGCCGTCTTCATTGCTGTGCACCTGACGCCAGACGTTTCCCAATTTTTTGCGAACTTCGCGGCGATTTACTTTTCCCGCGGGACCGTTTTCGGGGAGGACGAAGGCGAGCATGTATTCATCAATGGCGGTGGCGGAATCGCGGCGCATTTCGGCTAGTTCGCCGAGTTGTTCGGCGGCCATGGCGCTGGGGTGGATGGCGTAGCTCATGTGCAGATCTTTGGCGGCGGCGTCGTAATCGTGCTGGGACTTTTCGATTTGGCCGCGGAGATTGTAGAGCGCGGCGCGGAGCTGGTCCTGATTGTCGTGCCAGTCCTGCAGCGACATGCGCGGCGATTTATCCGTGGGCTGGGATTTTTCGACGCGGTCGAGGACGCGGGTGACGTAGCCGGAGGCGCGCGTGAGGCTGGCCTCATCGCCTTGCTGCTGCAGCAGGCTGACGGCGAGCATCATGATTTCGGAATCGTCGGGGCGCACGGCGATGAGCTGCTCGGCGTATTCGAGCGCGCAGGCGTTGTCTTGGACTTGTTCGCAGGATTCGACCAGCGCGCGATAGACGGCGGCTTTGCGGGGGGCGTCGGGGAAACGTTTTAGATAATTTTTGAGATTGCGTACCAGGGCGCCGCGGTCGTTGCCGGCATCGGCGATGGATTTTTGGAGTTCGGTTTCGGGGTCGGCGTCTTTTTTTGTGATTTTATCGGTGGGAGCGTTCGGTGGATTGGTGACGGGTTGCGAATTTTGCGCGTGGGTAGTTGGGGTAAATGCGAGTAGTAAAGCCGCCACGAGAATTGGCGTTAGGCGGATTTTGTGTCCGCGCGCACGGAGCGGCAGCGGCATTTAGAGGTTACCTTTGATTGTGGGTGCGTGGGGCATGCGTCGTTGATTCTATCGCGAAAATGGCGTGGGGGACGCGTGTGTGATGTGCGGAAGCGGCTCGGCGAGGTTGACGTGAGCGGGCGCAGCCCTCCTGCGGCGGATCTTCGACAAGCAGCGCCCCTACGGACCCGATTTTGGACTGGGTGCATCATGGCTGAGACGGGCACGGCATGCCGTGCCCCTACGGACCTGATTTTACTTTTTTGCCTTTCGCTCCAGCGATTGGTACGTCGTTACCGCTTTCTTACTTCAGCGAGATGCTGCCTGAGGAGGTTTGGACTTCTACTCGGGCTTTGCCGTCGCCTATGCGGGCGCGTAGTTCGTGCTTCATGGCTGTGCCTTCCATCATGATCGGAATTTCGGCGTCAATGTCGCTGGAGCTGGAGCGGGCGTAGAAGCGGAAGCTGGCGTCGGAGGGAACCTGTAAGACTACGTCGCCTGAGCTGGTGTGAATGTCCCAATAATTTGTCGCGCCGGGATTGCCGTCTACCGTAACGTCGCCGGAGGAGGTGCGGACGCGCAGGTCGGCGGAGGCGCTTTTGACGGTTACGTCGCCGCTGCCGGTGCTGCATTCGAGTGCGTCGCCGGGACTATTAATTTCCTGATCGCCGGAGCCGGTGTGCAGGCGCGTTTCGCCGTGCACGGAAGTGAGAGTGACGTCGCCAGAGCCGGCGGTGGCTTGGACCTGGCCCTGGATATTGCTGAGCTCGATAGCGCCGCTGCCGGCGACGGCTTGCACGTCGCCGCCGATATTCGAAGCCGTAATGCCACCGGAGCCGGAGGTGAAAGTGGCGGGGCCTTTGACGCCGTCCACTTCCAGGTCGCCCGAACCGGTGGTGGCGCGAACTTCCGCTTCGGCGGGAACGACGATCGAGTAGTCAATCGAGACGTCGTGAGAATGCTCGCCGGAGCCGCTGACGCGGATTAGATCGCCCTCTTGCGAAACGGGCGGATTGGATTCGAGTTCGTGCACCAGGCGCTGGCCGCCTTCTTCGGACCACGCTTTCACTTCGATCTCGCCGTGGATGGTGACTTGACCGGCAGGGCCGGTGGTGACGTGAGCGTCGCCGCTGCCGCTGGTAAGCTCGAGGTGGATGGGGCCGTCTACCGTGAAGGTTTTGTCGAAGGTGCCTTCGGCGGTGGAGCGAGAGCTGCATCCGGCTAGGAGCAGGCTGGCGAGGGCTGCGGACGCTGCGAATGTTTTGAGCGCTGCGCGCGTGTGCGATCCGCGTTGTTGGGAGTTGGTCATTTTGGTGGTTGGCATGATTGTTTGCGCGATTGCTGCTCGCGACTGGGCTTCCTTCCTATCAGAGATATACGAGGATGCGCAACCAGAAGTTCCCGGACGGATCCGAAGACCGAACAACGAAAACCGACCACCGAAAACCAAGGCTGCCCGCTTTGTCCCGAAATGCGGGACAAAGCGGCCGCTACACAGGCAACGGCAAATGCGACGGCACGTGCACGGCAAATGCAACGGCCTGCGAGTTCACTTTAATTTGAGGAGCGCGTTTAGGGAGCCTTGGCGATAGCTTTCTAAATCCACCGTGACGAATTCAAAGCCGGCGGCTTTGACGCCTGCGGCGATCTGGCGCGCGGTTTCCGGGTGGAGGCCGCCGGCTAGTTCGTCTTGCGCGATTTCGATGCGCGCTAGCTCGCCGTGGGCCCGCACGCGGAACTGGCGGAAATCGAGATTGCGCAGAACTGCTTCCGCGCGATCAATTTTGTCGAGCAGTTCGAGCGTGACGGCTGTGCCGTAGGGGACGCGGGACGACAGGCAGGCGGAAGCGGGGCGGTCCCAGGTGATCAATCCAGCGCGCTGCGAGAGGAAGCGAATTTCCGATTTGTGCAGCGCGGCGTCGAGCAGCGGCGCGAGGACGTGATGCTCGTGCGCGGCGCGATGGCCGGGGCGGAAATCGCGGGTGTCGTCGGCATTGATGGCGTAGGCGACGGCGCGGAACTGACGGGCGCTGGCGAGCGCATCCATCTGGTCGAAAAGCTCGTCTTTGCAGTGGTAGCAGCGATCGGCGTTATTGGCGACGTACAGCGGATTCGCGAATTCGTTGGTTTCGATGAATTCGTGGCGCAAGCCGGTCGAGGCGATGAATTTTTCGGCTTGTTCGCGATCGTGGCGCGAAAAGCTGGCGGAGAGCGCGGTGATGGCTAGCGCGCGTTCTTGCAGAGTTTGTTGCGCGGCCCAGGCGAGATATGCGGAATCCGCGCCTCCGGAGAATGCCACGAGGAGGGAGTCGAGTTTGCGCAGGGCGGCAAACAGATTCTCCTGCTTGGCGAGCGCGCCGGCGGCGTCAATTGCGGGAGTCGCGGCGGTGGCGATTGATGTTGGGGTCGTGTGAGTCATCTGTTGGCAGTATAACTGATGTGCGGCTACTGAAAATCGAGCATCACGTCAACTTTCGCGCTTTTTTGATCTTCCTGGAGGAAGCGGCCGATCTTTTCGTAATGGACGGGCAGACCGGCGAATGCCTGCTTGATGCCGGTGGCCAGGAATTTTTCGTACATGTCTTTATCGAAGATCGCGTCCGAAGCAATGGGGAAACCCGCGCGGATGCGGCGTTCGCCTTCGAGCGAGAGTCCGGTGAGGACGAGATTGCCCATGTGGTATTGCGGACCTTCGTTGATGGTGACGCGGTAGACGACGTGCCCGGTTTTTTCGTCGAACTGCGGTTCGTGATCGAGGGATGCGTCGAGGAAGCCGGCTTGACCGTAGGCGGCGCGAACGCGTTGCCAGATGACTTCGATCTTATTGCCGTCGGCGGGCGAGCCAGGTTGCAGGTCGACGAGCTGATCGAGATTGGGCGACGCGATGGAAGAATTTCCCTTCCATTCGACGCCGCCCCACTGATAGGCCGGCCCGACGATGATCGGCGCGGAGATTACGAGCGGGCCGGAAAGCGAATTGGGCGATTTGGAGGCGAATTGCGCGACAGTCGGGCCGAAGTGAACTTGCAAGTATGAATGCTCGAGATAAATCGGACGCACTTGTTCGAATTCGAAAAGCTCGATGCGGCTGCGGGAGTACGGCTTACCGATGAGGTCGGCGAGGCTTGTTTGGATGGCGCGATCATTTTTCGCGAGCGCGTCGTTGAATTCGATGGATTGCACGGTTAAGTCGGCGTCGTCCACTCGGAATTGTTGGACCGTTTGATTTTCTACCGGCTCGGTGATGACTTCATGGATTACGTGGACGTGGACGCCGCGTTGGTCGAGGGTGCGGATGAGCGCTGCGGACATGGCGTCGAGAATGGTGCCTTTGGCCGGGGCGCTGCCATCGAAGAGAATGCCGGAGGTTTTCAGGCCGGCGGCGAGTTCGTCGTCGCTGACCCAGGGAAAATTGTCGAAGGTGACCGGGAGCAGGGGAGCGTCGGCGACGGTATAGGTGACTTTGACGCCGGTCGCGACAGTCGAGAAGCGATATTGAATATTCTGGAACAGGCCCAACTCGGCCAATTTATCGGCGGCGCCTTGCAAGCCGTCGCGGTTGATCTCCTCGCCGACGCGGAGGCCGAGGGCCGAGGCGATTTGGGCGGAAGAGAATCGCTGCGAGCCGGTAATCAGGACGGAATCGAGATGCCCGGTTGGTTCTGGAACGCTCTGTGGATTGGCGAGAAGCCGGGGAGTGGGCCACGCGGCGAGCATGCAGAGAGATAGCAGGAAAGTCATCAATTGCGTGAACGTGCGCGTTGGGTTGTGGATATGCTTCATTCCTTAATTCTAGAACAGAGAACGCAGAAGAGAAAACCCGGAATCGGCGGGCGACGGCTGGCGCTTGCGCACCGCGCGGTTATTCCACGGTGACGGATTTTGCCAGGTTGCGGGGTTGGTCTACGTCGCAGCCGCGGCGGACGGCTATGTGGTAGGCGAGGAGTTGCAGCGGGACGATTTCGAGGATGGGCGAGAGGATTTCCGGGGCGCTGGGGACTTCTACGATGTGGTCGGCGACGTCGCGGGCCTGGCGGTCGCCTTCGGTGACGACCGCTACTACGATTCCGTCGCGGGCTTTTACTTCCTGGATGTTGGAGAGCGTTTTTTCGTAGCGGGTCATGGAGGCGGGATCGGATTCATCGCGCGTGGCGATGACGACTACCGGGAGATTTTCGTCAATCAGGGCGTTGGGGCCGTGCTTCATTTCACCGGCAGGGTAGCCTTCGGCGTGGATGTAGGAGATTTCTTTCAGCTTCAGCGCGCCTTCGAGGGCGATGGGGTAGTGGATGCCGCGTCCCAGGTAGAGAAAATCGGTGTGGCGAAAGAGCAGGCGGCCTAGTTCCTCGAGTTCGGCATCGTGCTGGAGGATGGTTTCGATTTTGTGGGGGATGCGCGTGAGCTCTTGCATGAGTTTCGTGGCTACCGCGGGAGTGAGTTTGTTGCGGACTTGCGCGAGGTAGAGCGCGGTGAGCATCAGGGCGGTAAGTTGGCCGGTGAAGGCTTTGGTGGAGGCGACGCCGATTTCGGGGCCGGCGTGGGTGTAGATGGTGCCGTTGGACTCGCGCGTGAGCATGGCGCCGACGACGTTGCAGATGCCCAGAACTTTTGCGCCTTTGTGGCGCGCTTCGCGGACTGCCGCGAGGGTATCCGCGGTTTCGCCGGACTGGCTGATGGCGATGACCAGGTTTTCCTTGCCGACGATGGGATCGCGATAGCGGAATTCGCTGCCGTAGTCCACTTCGACGGGAATGTGGGCCAGGCGTTCGATCATGAACTTTCCGGCAAGTGCGGCGTGCCAACTGGTGCCGCAGGCGATGATTTTCACGGACTGAAAATTCTGAAATTCCTGCTCGCTAATGTCCATCTGGTCGAGGAAGACTTGGCCCGTTTCCTGCGAAATTCTGCCGAGAAGCGTGTCGCGCACGGCGCGCGGCTGTTCGAAGATTTCCTTCTGCATGAAATGCTTGAAGCCGCCCTTTTCCGCCATGATGGGATCCCAGGCGACGTGCTGGGCTGGGCGATTGATGGGATGGCTTTGAAAATCCATGAGGCGGACGCCTTGCGGCGAGAGGACCGCGACTTCGCCGTCGCCTAGGAAGAAGACGCTGCGGGTGTGCTGCAGGATCGCGGGGATGTCGCTGGCGACGAAGAATTCATTTTCGCCGAGGCCGACGACGATGGGCGGGCCGAGGCGCGCGGCTACGATTTTTTGCGGATCGCGCGTGGAGAGAGCGACTAGGGCGTAGGCGCCGCTCATTACTGTGACGGTTTTCAGGACGGCTTCTTCGAGCGATTTGCCCTTGGAATATTTTTCGATGAGGTGCGCGATGATTTCGGTGTCTGTCTCGGTGACGAATTTGTGGCCTTCGGAGATTAATTGATGCTTCAGCTCCAGATAATTTTCGATGATGCCGTTGTGGACGACTACGATTTCGCCGGCGCAGTCGCGGTGGGGGTGCGCGTTTTCTTCCGTGGGGCGGCCGTGCGTGGCCCAGCGGGTGTGGCCGATGCCGTAGACGCCGTCGAGCGGCGTGATGCGAATGGATTCTTCGAGGTTTTGCAGCTTGCCGGGGGCGCGGCGGATTTCCAGTTTGCCGTCGGATTGCACGACGGCGATGCCGGCGGAATCGTAGCCGCGGTATTCGAGGCGCTTTAGGCCGTCGAGGATTACCGGGACTACGCGCTTAGGGCCGATGTATCCGACGATGCCGCACACGGATTTTGCTCCTGGATGCTGCCTTGGGATTCAGTGCGCGGGCAGCTGGGCCTTTTGTTAGGTTAGCACATTGGTTGGGCTGGCGAACGGCGCGGCGGGTGCGTGTGCCGGGAGTGCAAATTCATACTTTATTCTTTAGGGTTTCGAGGGAAAGCAGATCCCTCGCTGCGCTCGGGATGACACTCGCTTTATTTTTCCCCGAGTGAAGGATCCGTAGGCACCGACGATCATAGCGGTGCTTGCTATTCGACGATTTCGAAGCGGAATTCTTCGATTATGGGGTTGGTTAGGACGTCTTTGGCAATTTGTTCGACTTGGGTTTTGGCGTCTTCGCGGGTTAGGCCGTCCAGGGCGAGGACGAAAAACTTTCCTTGGCGGACGTCCTGGACTTTGGAAAATCCCAGCGAGGACAGGGCTCGCTGGATCGTTTGACCTTGGGGATCAAGTACGGTGAGTTTCGGCATGACCCATACGTGTGCTTTCATCGTTGCAATTATACCAGCCCGGCGGATTTCGCTGCGGCACGAAAATCAACGAGCAATTTGCGTTTGTCGTCGGGTGTGAGGAAGGCGGCGTTAAAACTTTGTTCGGCGAGTTGCACGAGTTCCTGATTGGTGAGGCCGAGAGACGCGACTTTGGAATATTCGGTGAGCAGATCGGTGTGGAACATTCCGGGATCGTCGGTGGAGAGCGTGATGCAAAGGCCGCGGCGGATGAAAGCGGGAAGAGGGTGGTCTTGCAGTCCAGCGTCGAGTTTTTCGGCTTGGCGGGCCAGGGCGCCGGTGCACAAATTGCTGGTCGGGCAATTTTCCAGAACGACGCGCCGGGTGGCCAGCGATTCGGCGAGTGCGGGATCGCGCATCACGGCGATGCCGTGTCCAATTCTTTCGGCGCCTAGCAACTCCAGCGCTTCGCTAACGGATTCCGGTCCACCGACTTCACCGGCGTGGCAGACGATGTGCAGGCCTTCGTGGTGCGCAAAATCGAAGGAGGCGCGAAAATTGATGGTGGGGTAAGCGAGCTCGTCGCCGCCCATGCCGAACGCTACCACACCCAGAGGCTGCAGCTTCGAGGCCCAGCGGGCGACTTCCATGGCCGGCTCGGGACCGAATTGGCGGGTGGCATCCAGGATGAAGGCGAGGCGCAGGCGGCTGAAGGGCACGGACTGCGCGACTTCGCGGATGGCCGCGATGTTCGCTTCTAAATTCTGCATGCGGCGCAGCATGACGCCTGCCGATATCGTGACCTCGGCGTAGACGACATTCTGGCGCAGCAATTCCTCGCAGAGCTCGCGGGTGATGAGCGCGTAGTCGTCCGGAGTGCGCAGGAACGAGGTGACCCATTTGAAGGTTTCAAGGAAACCGTTGAAGTTCGAGTAGTTGTAGCGGCGATTGGCTTCATCGAGCGTGACAGCGGCGCCGTGACGCGCGGCGAGTTCGACGACACCGGCGGGGCGAATCGTACCTTCGAGATGCAGGTGCAACTCGGCTTTCGGGAGCGTGTCAACTACGGTCGGTGTTCTCGGCGGTTTCGTCTCTGGGCTCATTTTATTGCGACGGCAATTGCGGACGGCCGGCGTTGATCCACGCGGACATCCAATAGGAGCCTACGTCGGTGGATGCGTCCGAAAGCTGTCGAACGAGAATCACACCCGCGAGAGCGTAGAAGCGATCGTAATAGTCTTCCTTGTAGCCATTGAGATCTTCGTGCGCGCGGCGGTCGGCGAGCAGCACATTTTCCAGCCAGGAATGCGCGGTCAAGCAGTCTTCGAAGGCGTGATCAGTGGGATCGTGAATGAAGGCGGCTTCGTTGGGCTTGACGAAGAAGAAGAGCTGGTAGCGATCCACCAGGCCGGTGGAGAAGCGTTCGTTGACGCCGGGCTGGCTGGATAACTTTCCGTCCATATTCAGCGTGGTGTTGAAAGGGTCGTGCGCGGCGGTGACGTAGTGAGCGAGAATTGCGGCGGAAAGGCGGACTTGGCCCCAATCCTTGTCGCGAAAGGCGTCCGTGAGTTTTTTGCTGTACAGGCCGATTTGCCAGGGCAGCAGGCCGTACTGCTCTAGGGTGCGGCGATTGTATTTGGCGATCGCGGCGTTGTACTCGCGCGGCAAGGCGAGATACGGAAACGGGCCGTAGTGATCGAGCTGAATGAAATCCGCGCGACGCCCTGCGGGGCTTGCGGCAGCGGATTCGTCAGTGGCGGTTACGTGCTGCACCAGAAATTGGCGGTTATTGTAAAAAAACGGCTGCATTTCGGGCGGGAGCGTGTCCACGGCTTTGTTGGTGACCAGCCGGTCGGCGGTTTCACCCCATCCGAAAGCCGATGCGATGCCCAGGACAGAAATCCCCAGGCCGAGGACCAGCGCGGCTTGAAGCCCGCGACGCATTACGGCATTTTCCTCTTTGCTGCCGCCGCTTGCAAATTGGCGTCGGAGAGCTGGCTGTGCTTGCGGCCGTAGGAATAATAAAAACACAGGCCGATAATCAGCCAGACGAAGAAGCGAATCCAGTTCGTAATCGGCAAGCCGGCCATCAGCAGCAGGCAGGTGAGGATCGTGACGATGGGAGCGAGCAGGCCGCCGGGAGCGCGAAACGCGCGGGGGCGGTCCGGTTCGCGAAAGCGCAGGATCAAGACGCCTGCACCGACGAGAGCGAAGGCGAAGAGCGTGCCGATGTTTGAGAGGTCCGCGAGAGTGCCGATGTCGAGAAGCCCAGCGGGAATGCCGACGAGAAAGCCAGCGACGATCGTGGAAAAATCCGGAGTACGAAAGCGCTTGTGGACGCGGCTGAAAACGCCGGGCAGCAGTCCGTCGCGGGACATGGCGAACCATACGCGGGCTTGCCCCAATTGAAAGACGAGTAAAGACGAAATCATGCCTAGTAATGCGCCGATCAGCACGATCAGTTGGATATTTCCGAAATGCAGGCGCTTCAGGGTGTTGACGACGGGCGCGGCGTCGTCCATCAGAGTTTCCCAGCGGACCAGTCCGGTGAGGATCACCACTACGGCGATGTAGAGGATCGTGCAGACGATCAGTGTCGCAATGATGCCGATGGGCAAGTCGCGCTTGGGGTCTTTGCACTCTTCCGCGGCCGTCGAGACGGAATCGAAGCCGATGTAGGTGAAGAAAATGATGGAGCCGCCGGTGAGGATTCCGGGCCAGCCGTTGGGCGCGAAGGGATGCCAATTGGCGGGATGCACGAAGTGTGCGGTGAAAATCACGAAGACCATGATGGCCGTGATTTTCAGGGCCACCATGATGTTATTCGCGTTGGCGGATTCGCGGATGCCGCGCACGAGAATAATGGTGAGCAGCATCACGATGATGAACGCGGGCCAGTTAAAGCCAAAGTGCCAGCCGGGGCCATAAAGAGTGTTCCCTTGCAGGTCGGTGAGACCGGAGGGAAGGTAAGCGGGCGTAATCCAGCGCAGGTTCGGGTGAATATTGAACCAATCGAGAAGATTGACGACGTGGGCGGAGAAGCCGACGCTCACGGCCATATTGGAGACGGCGTATTCGAGGATTAAATCCCAGCCGATGATCCAGGCGATCAGTTCGCCCATGGTCGCATACGTGTAGGTGTAGGCGCTGCCGGCGATGGGGATCATGGCGGCGAGTTCGGCGTAACAGAGCGCGGCGAATGCGCAGACGATGCCGACTAGAACGAACGACAAGGCAATCGCGGGGCCGGCGCCGGGTCGGCCGAAGGATGCGGAGTGATAGATCAGATATTCAAGCAGCGGGGCGTTGAGGATGGATTTGAATTCGAGCTTTTGTCCGGCGATGGCGGTGCCGATGATGGTGAAAATTCCGGAGCCGATTACGGCGCCGATGCCGAGGGAGGTGAGGCTGAGCCAGCCGAGGGATTTCTTGAGGCGCTTTTCAGGCTCCTCCGAATCGGAGATGAGTTGGTCAATATTTTTTCTGCGGAAAAGCTGTGCGCCCAATCGTCACCCTCCTTGAGCGAAAGCGAGCAACTGTACCTTGCGATGCGCTTCTGCGCAACATGTCGTGACGGCGCTGCGAATGCCTTACGGACGAGCGAGTACTCGCTTCATAGTACAGCACACCGGGTGCAGCGGAGCGGGCTTGTGCAACGCGGAGTGCGATCGGGAATATCGGGAATTCCATTTCATGCGAGCTGCAGGTTCGCGTAGCGTTCGACGAGTTTCTTCGCGCCGTAGTCCTGGAAGCTGACGGTTAGCCGGCGCTCCTCGCCTTCGCCTTCGACGCCGATGATTGTGCCGACGCCGTATTTGGCGTGACGGACGCGCTTGCCGATCAGCGGATCCTTGGTTGCTCCGCGGGGAGCGCGCGCGCCGGGCTGGCCGTAGGGAGTGCGGCGCTTCTGGCGATAGGCAGAGCCGTCGGAATAGTCGGGATCAGCTTCGTAGCGGCGCGTTTCGCCAGGATCGGATTGCGAGCCGAGAGCGGCTTCGATCAGGTCGCCGGGAATTTCGGCGAGGAAGCGCGAGGGGAGCGAGGCGCGCAGGCGCTCTTCGCCATAGCTGCGACGGTAGACCGCGCGCGACAGCATCAGAGACTGTTTGGCGCGGGTCATGCCGACGTAAAAGAGGCGGCGTTCTTCTTCGATTTCCGCGGCGGTGCCAAGCGCGCGGCCGTGAGGCAGTAGGCCTTCTTCGAGTCCGGCGAGGAAGACGGCGTCGAATTCGAGGCCTTTGGCGCTGTGCAGCGTCATCAGCGAGACGGGGATGGTGTCGTCGTATTCGTCGGAATCGCTGGCGAGCGCGGCGCTATCGAGGATGTCTTCGAGGGTTTGGCCTTGCTCGGTGGCTTCGGCCATGGCGTTGGCTAGTTCGCGAAGGTTTTCCGCGCGCGAAGAATGCTCGAGATTGTCCTGCTGCTCGACCCAGTCGAGATAGCCCGTGCTGCCGAGAACGCGTTCGATCAATTGCGCGGGCGGCAGATCTTTGCATTCGGCTTGCAGGTCTTCGATCAGTTTGCAGAAGGAGCGCAACGCGCCGCTGAATTTTTTCCCGGTCAGGAATTCGCCGTTACGGATCACGGCCCAGAGAGATTGCGAGGTTTCCCGCGCGCGGGCTTCGAGTGCGGCTACGGTGACGGCGCCGATACCGCGCGGCGGAACGTTGAGGACGCGGAGCAGCGCGACGTCGTCTTCGGGATGAAAAATCAGGCGGACGTAGGCCAGCGCGTTGCGGACTTCGGCGCGTTCGTAGAAGCTGAAGCCGCCGACCACGCGGTAGCGGATGCCGAGGCGGCGGAGGACTTCTTCAAAGGAACGCGATTGCGCGCCGGTGCGATAGAGCACGGCGAGGCGGGCGTCCGGATCATTGCGCACGTGCGCCGACAATTGCGCGGAGATGTATTCCGCTTCGGCTGTGGAATCCGGCGCTTCGTAAAAGCGCAGGCGGCTTCCGGCGCCTAGCGTGGCTTGCAGAGTCTTGCCCAGGCGATCGGAATTATTTTTTACGACGGCGGCTGCGGCGTCGAGGATCGTTTGCGTGGAGCGATAATTTTCTTCCAGGCGGATGATTTTCGCGTCGGGAAAATCGTGCGTGAAGCGTTTCAGGTTCCCGGCGCGGGCGCCGCGCCAGGCGTAGATGGACTGGTCTTCATCACCGACGACACAGACATTTTTGCGCGTTCCGGCGAGCAAGCGGACGAGTTCTTCCTGCGAGCGGTTGGTGTCCTGAAATTCGTCCACCATGATGTAGTGGAAACGCGAATTCCAGGCGGCGCGGACATCGGAATGATCGCGGAGCAGGTCCACGGCGCGGAGAAGAAGGTCGTCAAAATCGAGCGCGCTGGCTTTGCGCAGGATTTCGTTGTAGGCGCGGAAGACGGCGGCGGTTTCTTTCCGCGATTCGTCGCGGGCTTGCGCCGCGCTCGCTTCCATGTCGTCGGCAGTGAGGCCATGATTTTTCGCGTAGCTGATTTGGGCGCGCATGGCGCGGGGCGGGTAATCGTCGGTGGATAAATCGAGCTGGGCGAGGGCGCGTTTTACGGCGGCGGTTTGATCGTCGTCATCGTAAATTGCAAAATCGCGCGGCAAACCCAGGTGATGGGCTTCGCGGCGGATCAGGCGCGCGCAGAAGGAATGAAACGTGGAGACCCAGACGTCGGAGGCGTCGCGTCCGGTGACGCGCAGAAGGTCGCCGATGCGATCTTTCATTACGGCGGCGGCTTTATTGGTGAAGGTGACAGCCAGGATGGCGCCGCCGGGGACGCCCATTTCGATCAGGTGGGCGACGCGATATGTGATGACGCGCGTCTTGCCGGTGCCAGCGCCGGCTAAAACCAGCAGGGGGCCGTCGGTGGCGAGCACGGCTTCGCGCTGGCGCTCATTGAGTTTGTCGAGGAGCGTTGATGATGTGCTGGAATTATTCAAGTGCAAATTCTAACTGACGGGATGCGATTGAGCAATTTTCGGTTTGCAAGTGATTTTGGTTGTGGGCGAGTCGCGGTGCGAGACTCTGTTACAATCGTGTGATTTTTCCGGGGCGTTTTTCGAATATGAATCGCAATCATTTTTTTGTTTGGCTGCAGGGGCTCGTCGCCACGATGGGCGGCGGCGGATTATTTGTGGTGACGTTTTTCGATTCTTCGTTTCTGGCGTTTCCGTTTTTTCCGGACGCGGTGGTGATGGAGCTTTGCATTAACAAGCCGTCGCACATGCCCTACTACGCGGCGATGGCGGCTTTTGGTTCATTGTGCGGGTGCGTGCTGCTCTACTGGGTGGCGAAGAAGGGCGGGGAAGCGTTCTTTCATCGCCACGCGCGCGGGAAGGCCGAGAAAATCAAGGAGTGGGTGGACGCGAACGGATTTCTGAGCGCGTTTGTGCCCGCGATTTTACCGCCGCCGTTTCCGTTCAAGCCGTTCGTTTTGGCCGAGGGAGTTTTTCAGGTCCCGGCGCGGACTTTCATCGTGGCGATTTTGCTGGGTCGGGGATTGCGGTACGGTCTCGAAGGGTTTCTGGCGGTGCGCTACGGGGTCGCGACACTTACTTTTATGAAATCGCACGGTGTGGCGTTCGTGCTTGGGATTATTGCGTTGATTGCGGTGTTCTACATTGCTACGCACTCTGTGTTCCGTGGTACTTCGGCGAAGTCTTGATTGACGATGGATGGTGGTCTGAACAGCTTGTGGAATAAGTCAAAATCGCGGCTTCAGGGGCTAAAGCCCCATGGATAACAACTCGCTTCCGGCGGGACTGAAGTCCCGCCCTTCCCGGAATCGCCGCGGTAACAAAAGCGCTAAAGCCACCCAAATAAGCCGGTGTTTTCCGCGAGCTGTGAAGACGATCGGTACAAGACCTCGCTGGAGTTCAGCGATCCGATGAATTTGCGTAGCGGAATTCCTCGCTGACCACCTTCGCGTTTGAATCCAACAGGATCTCGGCGACGATGTTGTCTGGGCTGCTGTCGTTTGGCGCGAAGCGCATGTCGCGGATTGTGACTTTGTAACCGCTATCGGAAGGCTCGCTGGTGGCTAGCGGGAAGCGGGCGTAGGCGAGGAAGCGCCTGGCGGTTTCGGTTTTCTGGGCGGCGTCTAGTTCGGCGGAATCTTGCGGCTTGTAATGCGGGATGGTGCGGTCGGGGTCGAACGGCGCGCCTGGGGCTGGCGAGATTTCTGCGTCATTGATCGCGTTGTCGGTGGATATTACGGCGCGCCAGCGGAATGGCGAGTAGGCCGTGGGAAATGCTCCCACTTCTAACGGCGGCTGGCCGTGGTATTCGCGCGAATTGAGCAGATCAATCGCGCGGCTGTGGAGTTCGGCTCGCGCGCCGACATAAACCAGAAGAAAGAGCAGCGCAGTTACGGCAGCGCCTTGGCCGCGAGTGTTCTTCTTACGCTCTCCGATTTCTTCGCCGACGAGGCGAAAAAGCTCGGGCAGCGCGATGCCGAGAACGAGAATTACGAGGATCCAGAGATCGAGATTGGTGAGGAGGTCGCCGGCGATCCACCCTTGCCGAAGCGGCCAGAAAAGGCGCACGCCGATGCCGCTGGCTAGATCGAGCAGATCGTGCGCGGAGGCGCCAACTGCACAAACAGCCAGCGCCGGCAAGAATCTGAGCGCGGAGATCGTCGCAGCAGAATCTTTTTTTCGACGATTGCGATCGAGCAAGCAAAACGCGCTTGCAACCGCGGCAGCGAGCACCGCAACGCCGAGTAGGGAATGCAGAACTGTGCGGTGAAATCGGAGAAAGGCGCTGGCGCCGCCGAAATAGCTCAAGTAATCGAGATCGGCTGCGACGCCGGAGACGACCAGCATCGAGATGCCGAAACGCGGTAAGTGCTTCTGTCCGGCTCGCGCGAGGAGCAGTGAGGTCAGCGCGTGGGTGACTGGCTCCACTATCGCGTCCTTTCCAGTGGGAACCTTCCTCTCAGACGTTTGGGACGATTGACGCGTGTGGCTTCAGGGGCTAAAGCCCCCTGTTTCGCCTGCCCCTTACGGCGGGACTGAAGTCCCGCCCTTCCGATCTAACATTTGGCGCGCGGGGTTGCTACTTCAGCGTCGCGGGCGTTAGCAGCGAGAGCGCGTCCGGCACGATGCGGAATTTCAGCGGGAGGCTGCCGATGGGCTCGCCGTCCACTTGCGCGAACACTTTCGCGCCGTTCGCGGATTCGCAAGTTACTTCGGTGTCCTTCCAGGCCTCAATTCCGTCCATGCTGCGAAGTTTTCCTAGCCAGAGCGCGGGCAGGCAGGCGAGGTAACGCAGACGGCTGCGCGTTGCATTGGTGAGAAATTCGAAGGAATCCTCGAAGAGGCTCGCGCCGGTGGTGATTTTGAAAGGGCCGCCGTAATTGACGGTGCGGCCGACTACGAGGATGGAAGCACGGCGCTCGTGGCCATCGGAATGCACGCGCATCTCGGGAAAATTGTAGCTGAAAAGCTGGCGTGCGCCTTCGGCCCAATACGCGAGAACGCCGGCGCGTTTTTTCAATTCGCCGTTGACCGCGTTGACGATCGCGCCGTCCGGCCCCGCGCCCGCCACGCTGAGGAAGTAACGGCCCTCGGGCGGCAGGTCGGCGGAATGAGCGCCGTTGGTCGAAGTGGCGAGGCCCAGCGCGATGCGGCGGATTACGCCCTCGGAAATCAGGCGCGAGGCGTGCGGGATGTCCCAGGGAATACCGAGCTCTTTGGCGAGAATATTGGCAGTGCCGGCGGGCAACAGAGCCATGGGCACCTGGCTTCCGGCGAGGCCATTGATGATTTCGTTGATGGTGCCATCACCGCCGCAGGCGATGACCATGCCGCGGCGCTGGTTGACGGCCTGGCGTGCGATTCCGGTGGCGCTGCCGCCAGCAGTGGTGGCAGCGAGCTCAACGGCGATTCCGTGGTCCTTCAGGATGCGGACCGCCTGCTCGATTTCAGCGAAGCGGCGATGGCGCCGCGTCCCGCTGGTCGGGTTATAGATCAAGAGCGCGTCTTGAATTCCGTGGGGCATCGGGTTCGGCGAATCCTGTAGAAGCAAACGCACATTGTATAATATCCGGCGAAATTGTGGATTGCGTTACTCCGAGGTTTCCATGGCCAAGAAGGCTGCGCTGGTGAAAGAAGTCGGGCGGCTGCGGGAAAAACTGCGGCATCACGAATATTTGTATCACGTGCTGGACGATCCGAAAATCTCCGACGCGGCGTACGACAAGCTTTTCCAGCAACTCAAAAAAATCGAAGCGGAACATCCGGAACTGGTGACGCCGGATTCGCCCACGCAGCGGGTGGGCGGGGCTCCGCGCGAAGGATTCCAGGCGGTGCGTCACAAGACGCCGATGATCAGCCTGGACAATGCATTTTCGTTCGAGGATTTGGCGAATTTTGACCGGCGCGTGCGCGAATTGACGGGGCGGGAAAAAATCGAGTACGTCACGGAGCATAAGTTCGATGGGTTGAGCATGTCGTTGATTTACGAGAAGGGCGTATTGGTAAGCGGGGTGACGCGCGGCGACGGCACGACGGGCGAGGACGTGACGCCAAACGTGCGCACGATTCGCTCGATTCCGCTGAGCATTGGCGCGGCGGATTTGAAAAAGGCGGGGATTGCGAGTTCGTTTGAAGTGCGCGGCGAAGCGATCATGACGCGCAAGGCGTTCGATGCGATGAACGAGCAACAGGACGTCTTGGGATTGAAACGCTACGCGAATCCGCGGAATGCCGCGGCGGGTTCGGTGCGCGTGCTGGATCCGAATATCACGCGGTCGCGCAACCTGGGATTTTTCGCGTATTACTTGCTGGTGGAGGGGCGCGTGCCGAAGAAACGGCACTCCGAAGTGCTGGAGACGCTGGGTGTGCTGCGATTCAAGGTGAGCGAGGATTGGGAATTGCTGAAGGGAATTGAAGAAGTAGAGAAGTACATAAATCGGTGGGATTCCAAGCGCGAGAAATTGGGATTTGATATTGACGGAATCGTGGTGAAGGTCAACGAGATTGGATTGCAGAACGAATTGGGGTACACGTCGAAGGCGCCGCGCTGGGCGATTGCTTACAAGTACCAAGCGCACCAGGAAACGACTTTGCTGAAGCAGATTGAAGTGAGCGTGGGGCGGACGGGCGTGCTGACTCCTTTTGCGGTGTTTGAGCCGGTGCAGATCGGCGGCGTGACGGTGACGAAATCCACTTTGCACAATATGGACGAAATCGCGCGGCTGGGAGTGCATGCGGGCGATACGGTGCTGGTCGAGCGGGCGGGCGAAGTGATTCCGCACGTGCTGAAAGTGGTGAAGCATGGAAGCGAGGAGAAGGAATTCAAGATGCCGGAGAAATGTCCGGTGTGCGGGACGCGCGTGCACCGCGCGGAAGGAGAAGTGGCGTATCGCTGCGTGAATGTTTCGTGTCCGGCGCGGCGGCGGGAATCGTTTCTGCATTTCGCGGGGCGGCACGCCATGAATATTGATGGGCTGGGCGAGAAAGTGGTGGACCAGTTGCTGGAAAAGGATTTGATCAAGGATTTCGCGGATCTTTACAAGCTGGATTTGGACGAGGTGGCGGCGCTGGAGCGCATGGGCGAAAAATCGGCGCAGAATTTGCTGGATGAGATTGCGGCGAGCAAGAAAAACAGTCTGGCGCGCTTGATTTATGCCATCGGCATTCCTTTTGTGGGAGAGCGCACGGCGCAATTGCTTTCCGAGCATTTTAGCTCGATGGATAAGGTTGCTGCGGCTACCGACGAAGAGCTGGTGGAGGTGTCTGAAGTGGGCCCGAAGATTGCGGAAGGCGTGCGGGAATTCTTTTCGGAGTCGGCCAACCGGAAACTGATCGAGCGTTTGCGCGCTGTGGGCGTGAATATGAAGGAAGCGCGGCGCGAGTTGAAGGATACGCGGTTCGCGGGGATGACGTTTGTGTTTACCGGCACGCTGGAGCGTCGGTCGCGGGAGGAGGCCGAAGCTTTAGTGGCCGCGCATGGCGGGAAGGCGGGATCGTCGGTGAGCAAGAAGACGACTTACGTGGTGGTGGGTGCCGATGCGGGATCGAAACTCGAGAAGGCGAAAACGCTGGGAGTGGAAATACTGAATGAAGGCCAGTTCGACAAAATGCTGGCAGCGCGCTGAAGCTAGCAACGCTTTTGCATTAGGATTTCTTTCGCCTTTTCGGCGAAAGTTGCCCCTGAGCCGGGGCGTAGACTGTCAGCACGATTTCTCCACTGATTTCAGACACTGCCGTCACGGTTTCTTGCCTAACCTTAAAATCTTGAACAGAAGAACCGATTACGGCCTCCACGCCGATGCTGAAGCTGCGAATGGCTGCTGCGTTCCAGATCTTTCGCTCCGCTTTCGGCAGATTTCCGATCAGCCGACAGAAGGCGCGAATGGCTTGGTCCGGAGTCGTGGTGGCTCCAGCGATCTCCAGGTGTGCCTCGTATTTTCGTCTCACCTTTCCTACGAAAAGCACAATGACTTTGGGCTGGAGATGCTCCACAAGTTGCTGGAGATCGCGTTTCGATTGAATGTCAAGATCGACATTCAGAAAATGGGTGTTCGACACATGGGTCGTTGGCATGGACGGCAGGTTATCACCGACTATCAAGAAGTGGGCGTTTCACAAAAACAAAACTCGGTCGTATAATCGGAGGTAGCGGGTGAGTTGGATGATCGCCGGTTTGTTCCGCGCGAGCGGGATGGACGGGAGGAAAGTCCGGACTCCGATCGCTGCGACCTCGCAAGAGACGGCAGCGACAGGGCGACGCGCCTGGTAACGCCAGGGGGACGCGCTTCATCATTAGTTTGCTGGCGCGAGCCGGCAGTGAAGTTGCGTCTACGGAAAGTGCCACAGAAAATTAAACCGCCGGTGAGGCTTGTACCTCGGCGGCAGACCTGCGGGAAACCACGGGGCTGCCTGTTTCGGTCGAGCGCATTTGGCAAGGGTGAAAAGGTGGGGTAAGAGCCCACCGCTCGGATGGCAACATCCGGGGCACGGAAAACCCCGCGTGGAGCAAGGCCAAATAGGAGGGGAGGGCTGGCCCAGCCCGTATGCAGCGAGCTCGAAGGAGCGGACTGCTGCGACCCTCGGGTAGGCTGCTGGAGTCCCGGAGCGATCCGGGACCTAGAGGAATGATCGTCGCGCTGTGAGTGGGGAATTTCCGATGCGAATCGGGATGACTTGGCGCACGGCGAACAGAATCCGGCTTACAGGCTCACCCGCTAAATTTTCATTTATTTGATTTGTACTCTGCTTGATTGTGCCCGCCTGTTATTCCACCCACTCGAAGGTGCGGCTTACTGCTTTCTTCCAGGACTTGAACAGCGACTCGCGTTGTTTTTCGTCCATTTGGGGATTCCAGGTGTGGTCGACCGCCCAATTTGCGCGGAGATCTTGAATGTTGGTGTAGAAGCCGGTGGTTAGGCCTGCGGCGTAGGCTGCGCCTAACGCTGTCGTTTCTTTTACGGCAGGGCGGACTACCGGGATGTTCAGGATGTCTGATTGGAACTGCATCAGAAGATTATTTTCGACCATGCCGCCGTCGGTGCGCAGGACGGCGATGGGAATGCCGGAATCTTTTTGCATGGCTTCGACCACTTCGCGCGTTTGAAACGCAGTGGCTTCGAGCGCGGCGCGGGCGATGTGCGCTTTATTGCTGTGGCGAGTGAGGCCGGCGACCACGCCGCGCGCGGACGTCTTCCAGTACGGAGCGTAGAGGCCGGAGAACGCTGGGACAAAATAGACGCCGCCATTGTCGGCGACGGTTGCGGCAAGCGCTTCGACGTCTGCGCTCGCTTGAATGATTCCGAGGTTGTCACGCAGCCACTGCACGAGCGCGCCGGTGATGGCGATGCTGCCTTCGAGAGCGTAGCGCGCGGGCTCGGCGCCAAATTTGTAGGCGACCGTAGTGAGCAAACCAAATTTTGAGAAGACGGCGGATTCGCCGGTGTTCATCAACAGGAAGCTGCCCGTGCCGTAGGTGTTTTTCGCTTCACCGGGAGCGAAGCAGGTTTGCCCGACGAGAGCGGCTTGCTGATCGCCGATAATGCCGGCGATGGGAACGCCTGCGATTGCGGGGAGCTGGGCTTTGCCGAAGATTTCGCCGCTGGAGGCGATGCGCGGGAGAATCGTCGCGGGAATGCCGAATGTTTGCAGAATTTCGGGATCCCATGCGAGCGTCGCGAGATCCATGAGTTGGGTGCGGCTGGCGTTGGTTACATCGGTGGCGTGGATTGCGCCCGCTACGCCGCCGGTGAGGCGCCACAGAAGAAATGTGTCCACGGTGCCGAAAAGGAGGTGTCCCGCTTCGGCCTTGGCGCGCGCGTCTCGGACATTATTGAGAATCCAGCGAAGTTTCAGCGCGCTGAAGTAGGTGGCGAGAGGTAAGCCGGTTTTGCGGCGGAAGCGATCCTGGCCGCCGTCGCTGTCGCGCGAAAATTCGGCGACGGCTTCTGCGACGCGCGTGTCCTGCCAGACGATCGCATTGCAAACAGGCTCGCCGGTGCGGCGGTCCCAGGCGATGGTGGTTTCGCGCTGGTTGGTGATGCCGATGGCGACGAGATCGCCGGGGCGCAGATCCTTTGCTTGCATGGCTTCGCCGATGACTTGCTGGGCGCGCAGCCAGATTTCGTCGGGATCGTGTTCGACCCAGCCAGGCTGGGGATAAATTTGCTGGTGTTCGCGTTGCGCGGAAGAGACGATGCGTCCGGAGCGATCGAAGACGATGAAGCGCGTGCTGGTGGTGCCTTGATCGAGCGCGCCAAGATACTGCGGCATGCGGTTTCCTCGGTCGTGGGTCGATGGCGCGGCTCAGCGAATCCGCGCGCGCTTGTGCGGTTCTCTTACGTGCAGGTGCAGGAAGGATTCCATCAGATTCCAGGCGAGGCTGGCAGCGCCGGGATGGAATGACGGGCCGACATCGCGAAAGAATGCGTGATCGGCTTCCGAGAATTCTACATTGACGTACGGCTTTCCCACGCGCTTGCACTCGTCCACGACGGCGCGAATCTGGTCCTGCCCGATGTGTTTATCCTGGCCGCCCCAGAAAAAAAGAATCGGCGCGTGAAGTTCGGCGACATGCGCGAGCAGTGTGGGGGCGATGCCGGCTCCGTAGAAGGAAACGGCGGCCTGCAGCGGAACTTTGGCGCAGGCGAGAAACGAAACACGTCCTCCCATGCAGAACCCGACGCTGGCGATGCGATCCGTGTGGACTCCGGGATCTTTTGCTAAGAATTCGTAGGCGGATTTGATATCGAGAACCAGCTGCTCGGTGGTTAACGTTCGCGCGTGCGCCATCCCGGTGGAACCATCGTTGTAGGCGATTTCCGCGCCGGGGGCCGCGGTGCGATGGAAGAGTTCAGGGGCGATAGCGACGAGCCCGGCTTTCGCGAAACGTTCGGTGACGTCGCGGATGTGAGGGTTGACGCCGAAGATTTCCTGGAAGACGAGAATTGCGGGATGCTTGCCGGCACTTGCGGGGCGAGCGACGTAGGCGTCCATGGTGGTGCCATCCGCCACCGCCAGAGTCGTTTTCCGGGTCGCGATCTCGTCCAAGCTGGGCCCTCCGGGACGCAAGATATCGGAAAGCAAACTACCATACTGGCGGGAGCGGTACATACCAAATCGGATTCGCCGGTCGCGCGGAGCGGTGAGACGGCCTATGATACGGTCGAAGGGAACCTGCGCGACAGCAGAGTCATCGTGTAATGACGGTGTGTCCGAGTACCGCGATGAACTAGGGCGAGTCGACCGCGTCGGCCGCGGCATCCAACCGGGTGATGAGGAGGTCTTCTGATATGAGCTTGCAGGATTACATAACGCTGGGACGTTCGGGATTGCGTGTAAGCCCTCTTTCTTTGGGCACGATGACGTTTGGCACCGAGTGGGGCTGGGGCAGCGATGAAGCGCAGTCGCGCGAGATTTTCGACCGGTACGTGGATCAGGGCGGAAACTTTGTGGATACCGCGAACATGTACACGGGCGGAAAAAGCGAACAGATGGTCGGCAAGTTCATTGGTGAAAAGAAGCTGCGCGACCGGATCGTGCTAGCGACGAAATTTACTTTCAACACCGAACAGGGAAATCCCAACTCGGGCGGCAACAGCCGAAAGAATATTTATCAGGCGCTGGATGCGTCGTTGCGCAGATTGCAGACCGACTTTATTGATCTCTACTGGCTGCATGCCTGGGATACGATCACTCCCGTGGAAGAGGTTGTGGCGACGTTGACGGATTTGATAAGCCACGGGAAGATTCGCTACTACGGCTTCTCGGATACGCCGGCATGGTACGTGGCACGCGCGCAGACTCTCGCGGAAAAAGAAGGCAAGGAGCGGCTGATCGCGCTGCAGCTGGAGTATTCGCTGGTCGAACGCAATATCGAGCGGGAACATATTCCCGCCGCTCAGGAACTGGGAATTGGTATATGTCCGTGGAGCCCGCTGGGCGGCGGTTTTCTGGCGGGCAAGTACAAGCGCGAAGGCGCCGACTCTGGGAAGGGCGAAGGGCGGTTGGAGACGACGAAGGGATCAGGGAATCCGGCGTTCAATAAGTTCAGTGAGCGCAACTGGAGAATTCTCGACGTGCTGGTGGACGTGGCGAAGCAAATCAACAAGCCCGTTGCGCAGGTGGCTTTGAATTGGGTGATCACGCAGCCGGGAGTGACGTCCACGATTATTGGCGCGACGAAGATTTCGCAACTGAACGACAACTTGCAGGCCGCTGAATTCACGATTCCCGCGGAGCTGCGGAAGCGGCTCGATGAGGTGAGCGCGCCCGCAGCCATTCACCCGTACGTTTTCTTCGGCCCGGACATCCAGCCGATGGTAACGGGCGGGACGTCGGTGCGGAAATGGGAGCCGGCGCAGGTGTCGGGCGCCCCGGCGACGAGCCTCGCGGCTGCGAAAGCGCAAGCCGCGGGCGACAAGTAGCTGGGGCCGCAATCACGATGGCGTTTTATCGCGGGCCGGTTTCCGACCACTTCGACGGCGAGCACTTCTACAATTCTCCGAACGGGACGCCCCACGGCGGCGGAAGCGTCGTTAAGTGGCTCGCGAACCGCGAGCCCGGACCGTGGCCGAAATGGATTGACGCCGCGCCGGGGCCTCCGCCGCCCGAACGCGTGAGCGATGGCGGCCTGCGCGCGACGTTTGTGGGACATTCGACCGTCCTGATTCAGATGGACGGCGTGAATATTTTGTGCGATCCGATCTGGTCGCAGCGAGCGAGCCCAGTTTCATTTGCCGGGCCGCGGCGGCATCGCGCGCCCGGCATTCGTTTCGAGCAGCTTCCCCCGATTGATTTAGTGCTCCAGAGCCACGACCACTACGACCATTTTGACGTTCCGACATTGCGGAGAATCGCTTCGCAATGGCGGCCGGGTTTTGGTGTGCCGCTCGGAGTGGCGCGGCGGCTTTTGTCGCAGGGCATCGCTGACGCGGAACAAATCCGGGAATTGGATTGGTGGCAGTCCGCGGAAGCATTCGACAAGGTACGTATCACCGCCGTTCCCGCGCGGCATTTTTCGGGGCGCAGCTTGCGCGACCGCAATAAGACGCTGTGGTGCGGCTACGTGATTGAAGGCTATTCCGGTGCGGTCTATTTTGCCGGCGATACCGGTTACGGTCCGCATTTTGGCGAAATCGCGGCGCGCTTTCCGCAGATTCGTCTGGCGTTCTTGCCGATTGGCGCGTACCGGCCGCAGTGGTTTATGGGGCCGGTGCACATTTCGCCGGAGGATGCGGTGCGCGCGCACGAGGAAGTTGGCGCGGCAACGAGCGTTGCCATTCACTTCGGCACTTTTCACCTGGCGGACGACGGCCAGGACGAGCCGGTTGTCGAATTGCAACGCGCGCTGGATGCTCGCAAGACCGCGCACCGGTTTTGGGTGCTCGATGCGGGAGAGGGCAGAGAGATCCCCTGATCCGGGTCGAGGTTGATCAGCACTATTTCGCCGTGGTGTTTAGCTTCACGTCCTTCATTTCCTCGATTTTTTCTATCGTGATTGCGCGTGTGCCGTTGCGCGTGTAAACCGTTCCGCTGACTCTCACAAACTTTCCCAGGTACGGCATCAATTTCTCATTTTGGCTGGTATCCGGCATGGCGGTGGACATGGGCGTGTAGATGTCGCCGCTCCTGGTGAGAATGATCAGCGGAGAGCCGCCCTTGGCGCATTCTTTGGCGCACTCTAGGTTGAATTCGGTGGCGCTGGCTTTGTGATTTTGGATGGGGCAGGCGATGTCGCGGACCAGGCCTTCGACGGTGGCTTTGAATTCCGTGGGCGCTTCTTTGGCTTGGTCCGCGGCTTGAGCATACATAGCTGCCGCCGACGAAAGAGCGATGCCCAGGAAGAGGATGGTGCGGAAAGCCGCTGGAAATCTCATTTCGAAGTTCTCCTTGTGTTTTGCTAGCTAGCACAATTTTTCCAGATCGCAGGCATCGCCCCGCTTGCCGGCGTCCGCGAAATTTCCAGATGAATCTAGCACTTGCTACTGCGGCATAGTTCATCTAAAGTCAAACTATGGAAGAAGCGAAGCAATTGGCTAAGGTGAGCGCGCAACTGGCCGATCCGGCGCGCGCCACGATGGTGGTGAGCTTGATGGACGGCACGGCACGTCCGACGGGCGAGCTGCAAATCGCAGCGAACGTTTCGCCGTCATCCGCCAGCATGCACCTTTCAAAGCTGGTGAGCGCGCGAATCCTCACGGTGGTGAAGCAGGGCAGGCTGAAGTATTACCGGATCGCGACGGCGGCGGTGGCGCACGCGGTGGAAGCGCTTACGATTGTGGCTTCGCCGGGCACGGCGGTGCAAAAGGCTGCGCGCTCGTCGTTGAATCCGTTTGCGTTCGCGCGCACTTGCTATGACCATCTGGCCGGTAAAATGGGAGTGGTGATTGTGACGGCGCTGCAAGGGGAGCAGTACATTCGCGCGAATGGAAACGGGTACGAAGTGACGGCGCGTGGCGCGGAATGGCTGGGCGATTTGGGAATTGATTGCGATGAGCTGGCGCGCGGCAAAAGAACGTTCGCGGCGCAATGTCTGGATTTCACCGAGCGACGTCACCATCTTGCGGGCGCGCTGGGCGCGGCGTGGCTGGAGCGCACGGTTGAGCTCGATTGGATTGTGAGGTCGCGAGTGCCCCGGGCGGTGCGCTTGACGAGCAAGGGGAAAATGGAATTGAGCAAGCGATTGCGGCTGAAATTTACGGACAATCAGAACGTGAAGTACGAAGCAAGCTAAACGCCCGCCTGAGCCTCTTAACTTTTCTAATTTCCCGCCGCTTTGCGATGTCTACGGGTGTCGGTTAGAACTGCGTCAAAGACGAGTTCGAGCAGGCGCCGGACGTCCCCGTCGGAAAGAGCTTTCGGATCCACCAGGTGTTCGAGAAAGAGGGTGTGCGAGAAACCGCCGAGCGCCGTTGCTGCTGCCGCGCTGGAAACCGGAAGCGAGCGGGCGAGCGACTTCGCGACGCGCTGCAATAATTTGCCGCCGCAGTCGGCCAGTCCCTGACGGCGGGCGCGCAAACGCGCAGCGGCTTCGGGATGGCGGACGGCGAAGAGCTTGAATTCCAGTGATAGCAGGACCAGCAGGCGGTCTTTGGCATTCTGCGCGTAATACTGACGCAGCGCGCGCAGGCGCTGCGCTGGATTCTGATGCAGGCGGAGCAGAGCGTTGACCTCGGCGATGCGTTGTGCGACCCAGTGCTCGAGTAGCGCGAAGAAAATATCTTCCTTGCTGTCGAAGTTAGCGTAGAACGCTCCGCGGGTGTAACCGGCCTGCGCGGCGATGTCCTCCAATCGAGTGGCCTCGAAGCCGTCGCGCGCGAAAAGCTGTTCGGCGGCTTGCAGAAGTTTCCTGCGAGTGGCGGCGGTGCGGGCTTGCTGGCGCGAGCCAGTGGGGACAGCTGCGCGGGCTGCAGGAGCGTGGGTGCGGATAGCTCTCATCGCTTGCTTAATACTACACCCTTGGCGCTTTACAACATACATACACGCATGTATATAATATTAGCCATCACCGCACACCAACTGGGATCACCACGTGGCTACCGCAGAACTCACACTCGATGCTGCTTTGTGGCGCCCGCGCCACAATCCATGGCTGGTCGCCCTGACGGTGACGCTGGCGACATTCATGGAGGTGCTCGATACCTCCATCGCCAACGTGGCGCTGCCGCATATCGCCGGCACGCTGGGCGCCAGCGCCGATGAATCCACTTGGGTGCTCACCAGCTATCTGGTTTCCAACGCCATCATTCTTCCGATTAGCGCGTGGCTCGCAACGCGGCTGGGGCGCAAGCGCTTTTACATGTCCTGCGTCGCGCTTTTCGCCGGCAGCAGCTTTTTGTGCGGGCTCGCGCCGAGTTTGGGGATGCTGATTTTGTTTCGCGTGCTGCAAGGAGCGGGCGGCGGGGGATTGCAGCCGAGCGAGCAGGCGATTCTGGCGGATACGTTCGCGCCATCGAAGCGCGGCATGGCTTTCGCGGTATACGGAATGGCTGTGGTGGTGGCTCCGGCAATTGGTCCCACGATTGGCGGATGGATCACCGACAACTACAGCTGGCGCTGGATTTTTTACATCAACGTGCCGATCAGCGTGATTTCACTTTATCTGACGCACCGACTGGTGGAGGACCCTCCGTACCTGCGCGAGGAGAGGGCCCGGCGCAAGAGCGTTCCGGTGGATTACATCGGCTTGGGTCTGGTGGCCTTGGGCATCGGCGCATTGCAAATCGTGTTGGATAAAGGGCAGGAGTCGGACTGGTTTTCATCGCACTGGATCACGGCGACGTTGGTCATTGCGATTGTGCTGTTGGTGACTTGGGTGATTTGGGAGTGGCGTCACGAGCACCCCATCGTGGAATTGAAGCTGTTGAAGAAGCGCAATTTTGCCACCGCGATGTTTTTCATGTTTGTGCTGGGCATTGTTCTGTACGGGACCACGGTGCTGATTCCGCAATTTTTGCAATTGGAACTTGGCTATTCGGCGGTGAGCGCGGGAGAGGCATTGGCGGGCGGTGGGTTCATGATGATGCTGATGATGCCGATTTCGGGAATGCTGGTGTCGAAGATGGACCAGCGGGTTCTGATGTCCGTGGGCTTCGCGACCACTGCGGCAGCGCTCTACTACATGGCCACGCACATCACGTTGGGGATGGATTTCCAGACCGCGTCCATGCTGCGTGTGTATCAAGTGATGGGACTGGCGTTTATTTTCGTGCCTTCGAATACACTTTCGTACGTGGACGTGCCGCCGGAGAAGAACAATCAGATTTCCAGCATGATCAGCTTCATTCGCAACATTGGCGGCAGCATTGGAATCGCTTTGATCAGCACGTTCATCACGCGCTCGACGCAAGAGCGGCAGACGTATTTGTCCGGGCACATGAACATGGGAAATTCCGCGTTTCGCCAAATGCTGGACGGGCTTGCGGCCACGCTGCGCAGCCAAGGGTTGAGTCCCGCGGAAGCGATGCGCCAAGCTTACGCGCGGATGGCTGCGCTTCTGCAAACGCAGGCTGCGACGTTGGCGTACACGGATGTGGTGTCTGGAATGGCGTTGATCGTGGCGTGTCTGGTGCCGCTGTGTTTCATCATGAAGCGCCCTCCCAAGGATTCGGCGGCGCCTCCGATGCATTAGCCGCCGTTTCGTCTTTAAAGTTCCGTCACAGCTTTTGCGTGCAGAGCGAGCTAGCGAGCGGCCGGCTCGTCCGTGGGATAAGTGATTTGCCTGCCTCGGACGCGAGCAAATGGCGTCAGCGTGTGCGGCTCGGCGCGGGAGGGCGTCATGATGTCTTCGACGGGAACGCCGCGAACGACCAGAGCATCTGCCACGAGCGAGCGGTGGCAGCGCCACGGCACTGCTTCGGCGCACATCAGCGCGGATGGTTTTACGGCGGCGAGTTTCATGGCGCGGTCGAGCCCTTCCTGGAATTCCGGAGTCTGCATGTAATCGGCGAAGCCGCGGAAGCTGGCGTTGTGCCAGCCGAGATTCTTGGAGTCTGCTTTCGCGTGGCGAAGGCCGCCCAGCTTTTTCAGGTGGACGTAGGCAATTTTTGCTTTGCGCAGAGAGGGGCCGAGCGTCGCGCGATTAAATTGGGGATTGTGACGGGAGCGCGGGATCGAGCGGATGTCTATTACTCGTTGGACGCCGTGCGCCTTGAGCAACTCGATGAATTCTTCCAGGGGATGCGTGGAGTGGCCGACGGTAAAGACCGTAGGTTTCGCGTTTTTGCGGCGGGCGGCCATTGTTGATCACTGCGTGCGTCAAGGCTGCGATTATAGGCCGAGTTCGCGGCAGCAGGCGGAAAAGCAGGCGGCTACAAAATTGATTTCGACTCGCGGGCCTATCCGGCGATAATGGAGCCCCGCAGCTGTGGGATCTGGCGAGTTCGCCGCGAATCGCGGTCTGAGGGCACGATGGGCAAAGTGAACGCGTTGTTTTGGGATAACGGCGGAGTGATTCTGACGAATGGCTGGGATCGCAATTCCCGCCGGGCGGCGGTGGAGAAATTCGGACTGGAGTGGGCTGACTACGAGGACCGTCACGAATTGATGCTGAACGCCTTCGAGACGGGCCGCGCGACGCTCGACGAATATTTGCGCCGGACAATTTTTTACAAACCGCGGACGTTTACGCCCGAGGATGTCGAGAAGTTCATGTTTGACCAGTCGCAGCCATACCCCGAACCGCTCGAGTTTCTGGGACAGCTGGCAAAAACGCGCGCGTACATGATGGCTTCGCTGAATAATGAATCGCGGGAAATCAACGAATACCGGATCCACAAATTTCAATTGCGAAATTATTTTCAGGCATTTTTCAGTTCCTGTTATTTGGGAGTGCGGAAGCCGGAAGAGCAAATATACCGCCTGGCGCTGGAAATCGCACAGCGCGAGCCGGAAGAAACCGTGCTGATTGACGACCGGGGATTGAATCTGGAGTGCGCCCGGGAGATCGGCATGAATGGAATCCGTTTTCAAAATGTCGGCCAGCTGCGAACGGAACTCGCGCAGCTGGGAGTCAGCACCGACGCCCACTGAAACCCCGAACGCAGATCTTGCGACACGAACACCGCTGAGCTAGGCAGGATTAACTTCCATGAAACTCGAAACTCGCGTATTTCCGGACATTGACGCTCTGAGCCGCGGGGCGCTGGAAGAGGTGTTGCGCAATCTTCATGAAGCCGTCGCGCAACGAGGACGATTTGCCATCGCGCTATCCGGAGGGCACACTCCCGCGAAAATGTACGCGCTGTGGGGCGCGCCGGGAAAATATCGTGACGAAACTCCCTGGGACCGCGTTCACATGTTCTGGGGAGACGAGCGCTACGTGGCGGCGGACGATCCGCTGAGTAACTATCGGATGACGCGCGAGGCGCTGCTGTCGCATGTCCCGATTCCGGCTGCAAACGTGCATCCGGCGCCGACCAGCCTGCCGACGCCCGAGAAGGCGGCGGAAGCGTACGACGCGCAACTACGTGGTTTTTTTGGCGCGGCCGAGCCGGCATTTGACGTGACGCTGCTGGGCCTGGGGCCGGAGGGCCACTGCGCTTCATTATTTCCGGGATCACCGGCGCTGGAAGAAAAGCAGCGCTGGGTGGTTGCGGTGCAGGTGGCAGCCAAGCCGCCGAACCGGTTGACGTTTACGCTGCCGGTTTTGAATCGCAGCCGAAACGTCTATTTCCTGGTGGCAGGTGCGGATAAGAGGGAAATCCTTGCAGCGTTGCGCGCCGAGCCCGATTCGCGGCCAAGCCAATATCCAGCGGGCAGGATTCGCCCGGCGGACGGGCGCTTGCTCTGGCTCCTCGATCAAGCCGCTGCGGATTGAGCGTAACTACTTTTTTTTGATGCCTTCTGCGGAGTTGTACGTCTAATGGAAGACCAGTGCGAGGTGCCCAAGATGTGCGTCGAGGCGCGTCGAAATGGCGAGCTTGCTGCAAGAAATTTCGGGTGCCCGCGCGCGGAAGGCTGTAAAATAAGCTGAATTACAGGCTGCGGGCTAACCGTTAACCGGAGCGCCGGCGATACGCAGTTAGATCGCTTACGCCGACGGACCGAATCAAGCCGAGACCTACACGAACCATGACGCGACGACCCACGAAGAGGACACCTATCGCTGTAGCCGCGCCGATTGCCTTGCTGGCGATGTCGCTGGGGTTGTCTGCCTGCACCACCCGAACGGCGGAGACGGCGCCGAATCTTGCCGTGCCGGTGACGGTGACGAAGGCCGAGCAGAAGACGGTACCGATCAACCTGACCGCTATTGGGACGGCGGAAGCGTATTCGACCGTTTCGATCAAGAGCCAGGTGAATGCGATTCTGAACCAAGTCCATTTCAAGCAAGGCGATTTCGTTAAGAAGGGCGATCTGCTTTTCACGCTGGACGCGCGGCCATTTCAAGCATCGCTGGCGCAGGCGCAGGCGAACTTGGCACGTGACAAGGCCCAGGAAGAATTGAACCAGGTGCAAGCGACGCGGTACGAGAAGTTGTACGCAGCGGGAGTGGCGCCAAAGGAGCAGTACGACCAAATGCGCGCGAACGCCGATGCCCAGGAAGCGCTGGTGCACGCGGATGACGCGGCGGTGGAATCGGCGAAGCTGCAATTGCAATATTGCACGATCTATTCGCCGGTGGATGGTCGAACGGGCGCGTTGCAGGTTTATCCGGGCAATTTAGTGAAAGAGAATGATGTGCCGGTGCTGGTGGTGATAAACGAAATTTCGCCGATTTTTGTGGATTTTTCCGTGCCGGAGCAATATTTGGGCGTGGTGAAGAAATATATGTCGGGCGGACGCTTGCAGATTCAGTCCACGCCTTATGGCGATACCGTGCCGGAGACGGGCTACCTCACCTTTGTGGACAACAACGTGGACAACACGACCGGGACGATCAAGCTGAAGGGCACGTTTCCCAACGGCGATCACCGGTTGTGGCCCGGACAATTTTCCACTGTGTCGTTGCGGCTGGCGGAAGAGGAAAAGGCGATTGTAGTTCCGTCGCAAGCGGTGCAGACCGGCGCTTCGGGCGATTTCATTTTTGTCGTGAAGTCTGATGACACTGCAGAATCGCGTCCGGTGAAAGTGGCGCGACAGATTGACGGCGAGTCGGTGATTTCGAGCGGAATCGCGCCGGGTGACACCGTCGTGACGGACGGGCAACTGCGCTTGATTCCAGGAATTAAGGTGGAAGTGAAGAAGAGCAGCGCGGGCGGTTAGAGAATCGCGATGATCAGCATCACCGAACCATTCATACGCCGGCCGGTCATGACCACCCTGGTCATGCTCTCGATTTTATTGTTCGGCGTCCTCGGTTACCGCGCGCTGGCGGTCAGCGAACTTCCCAACGTGGATTACCCGACTATTCAGGTGGGGGCTTCGTTGCCAGGCGCCAGCCCGGAGACCGTCGCTTCGGCGATTGCCACGCCATTGGAGAAGCAATTCTCGACAATTGCTGGCATTGATTCGATGACCTCGTCGAGCTCGCTCGGCGGAACATCCATCACGCTGCAATTCGATTTGAGCCGCAACATTGACGGCGCAGCGCAAGACGTGCAGGCCGCGATTTCGCGGGCGTCATCGCAACTGCCGCCGAATATGCCGACGCCGCCCACCTATAACAAGGTGAACCCAGCGGACCAGCCGATTCTCTACATCGCCATGGGTTCGAAGACGCTGCCTCCTTACACCGTGGACCGTTACGCCGAAACGCTGATGGGCCAGCGAATTTCGATGGTGAAGGGCGTGGCGCAGGTTCAGGTGTACGGCTCGCAGAAGTATGCGGTGCGGATTCAGTTGGACCCGCAGGCGCTGGCGACGCGGCAAATCGGAGTGGATGAAGTCCACACGGCGGTGCAAAACGGCAACGTGAATATGCCGGTGGGCACGCTGTATGGAGACCATCGCGCGTTCACGCTGCAGGCCAATGGGCAGCTGACGCACGCGTCGGTCTACCGCACGTTGATCGTGGCGTATCGCAATGGTTCGCCGGTGCGATTGGAAGACGTGGGCAAGGTGTACGACAGCGTGCAGGACAACCGCGTGGCGAATTGGTGGAACGACACCGAATCCGTGGTGCTGGCGATCGAGCGCCAGCCGGGCACCAATACCGTGGAAGTGGTGGATGCGGTGAAGCAGCTGCTGCCGCAGTTCCGCGCAATTATTCCGCCTTCGATTCACATGCAAACGCTGTACGACGCGTCCGAATCCATTCGCAATTCCGTGGCGGACGTGAAGTTCACGCTGTTCCTGGCCGTGGTGTTGGTGATCATGGTCATCTTTTTGTTCCTGCGCAATCTCTCCGCCACGCTGATTCCGAGTTTC
Source organism: uncultured Acidobacteriota bacterium (assembly GCA_963740695.1). Classification (GTDB taxonomy): domain Bacteria; phylum Acidobacteriota; class Terriglobia; order Acidiferrales; family UBA7541; genus Palsa-295. The sequence goes on along the minus strand of CAVUFU010000004.1, from coordinate 1,215,370 downwards.
GCGCTGCCGATGTCCATCATCGGGACGTTTGCGGTGATGTATGTGCTGGGGTACACGATCGACAATTTATCGTTGATGGCTTTGACGCTCTCGGTGGGCTTCGTGGTGGATGACGCCATCGTGATGCTGGAAAACATCGTGCGGCACATGGAGATGGGCGAAGGCGTGATGGAAGCGGCGCTGGCTGGCTCGCGCGAGATCGGGTTCACAATTCTTTCGATGACGGTTTCGCTCGCGGCCGTATTCCTGCCCGTGTTTCTGATGGGCGGGATCATGGGGCGTTTGCTGCACGAATTTGCGGTGGTGATTATCACCGCGATTTTGGTTTCGGGGTTTGTGTCGCTGACGCTCACACCCATGTTGTGCAGCCGCTTCTTGCGTCCCATTGCGGAGCAGAAACACGGCCGTGTTTATATGGCACTGGAGCGCTTTTTCGACCGGCTGTTGCGCTACTACGATGTTTCGTTGCAGTGGGCTTTGCGCCATCGTGTATTCGTGATGACGGTTTCCGGTGTGATTCTGGTGATCACCGTGTGGCAATTCATGGTGATCCCCAAAGGGTTCCTGCCGCCGGAGGACCGCTCGCAGATTTTCATTTCGACGGAAGCACAGCAGGGAATTTCGTTTGATTCGATGCGCGCGCACCAGTTGGAATTGAACAAGATTGCGCTGGCCGATCCGAATGTGCGCGATTTCTTTTCGGGCGTGGGCGATTTCTCGTCGAGCAATTCGGGAATCATGTTCCTGCACCTGAAGGATCGAGCGCAGCGCCCGCCGATTCCCAACCCCACTCTCACCGGGCTGGCGACCAAATATGCGAACGTGCCGCTGCTGGGAAGTTCGCTGCACGCCGTGGCCCCGCTTTTCGCACACCATCCGACGATTGACGAAGTGATCGAAGAACTTGGGGCGAAGTTTACGACCGTTACGGGTATGAACGCCTACATGCAGAATCTGCCGCCGATTCAGGTGGGCGGAGAGCTGACCAAGAGCGAGTACCAGCTCACGCTGCAAAGCCCAGATACGCAAGAGTTGTACCGCGAGTCCACGGCGTTCCAACAGAAGATGGCCAAGCTGCCGGGATTGCAAGACGTGACCAGCGACTTGCTGATCGCGAATCCACAAGTGAACGTGAACATCGACCGCGACAAGGCGTCGGCGCTGGGAGTGACGGCGGAGCAAGTGGAGGACGCGCTGTACACCGCGTACGGGCAGCGCCAGGTTTCGACGATCTACGCACCCAATGACGAGTATTGGGTGATCATGGAGCTCGAAGATAAATATCAAAAAGATCCGGCCGCGCTTTCGATGCTGTACATCCGTTCGAGCAGCGGCACCTTGGTGCCTCTGAATGCGGTGGCGAGCCTTTCATCGAGCCTCGGCCCGCTGACGGTGAATCACTTTGGCCAATTGCCCGCGGTGACGATTTCTTTCAACCTGGCAAAAGGTACGGCGATCGGCGACGCGGTGGATTCGGTGAAGAAACTGGCGCGCGAGGACTTGCCGCCGTCGGTTACGGCGCAGTTTCAGGGAACCGCGAAGGCTTTTGAAGCTTCGCTCACCGGCTTGGGGCTTCTGCTGTTCATGGCCGTGCTGGTGATTTATATCGTGCTGGGCATTTTGTACGAAAGCTTCATTCATCCGATCACGATTCTTTCCGGATTGCCTTCGGCGGCTTTTGGCGCGCTGCTCACACTGCAAATTTTCCACCTGAGCCTGGACCTTTACGGCTTCGTCGGCGTGATCATGCTGATCGGCATCGTGAAGAAAAACGCGATCATGATGGTGGACTTCGCGGTGGAACGCGAACGCACGGGACACAAGACGGCGACAGAGGCGATCTACGAAGGCTGCTTGATCCGCTTCCGGCCGATCACGATGACGACGATGGCGGCGTTGATGGGCACGGCGCCCATCGCGTTCGGTGTTGGGCCCGGAGCTGATGCGCGGCGTCCGCTGGGACTGGCGGTGGTGGGCGGACTGATCTTCTCGCAGATGGTTACGCTGTATTTGACGCCTGTTTTTTACACTTACATGGATACGTTCCAGGATTGGCTGGAAGTCCGTTTTGGGAAAGCGACCGGAAAAGGGAACCGAGAACTCGCGGACGGCCACGCTTCGGCCGATTAGCGGACGCTTGACGCTTAAATTCCTTTCGCGCAAATTCCAGAATTTGATTGCCCTCGCGTACAGTTTCGCCTGTCACCCTGTACCAAAACTACCTGTCACTTCGTACCATTGACCCTGAAATTGCGGCTCCTTAGCATGGGTGCAGGACGCGAAAGCGACCCGGAATGTGGGGATTGGATACCCGTGTTTCGTCCTGGCCTCGCGGGGACTCAATCAGAATGCCATTTGGCGAAGACCTGCCAAGAGATATCCGAATGCGCCGCAACCGGCGCGGCCCGCGGATGAATTCGCGCGTGCCGGTAATCATCGAATGGAATGGGAAGGTGGGACCGGTGCATCTGGCGCCGGCATTTACGCGGGTAGTAAACGCGTATGGCTGCCTACTGGTGTGCCCAAAGGAAATGGAATTGCAGACACGATTGCGTGTGACGAACATGGCCACACGGCGAGCGGTGGATGGGCACGTGGTGTGGAAGGGCGTGAAGCGGCCAGACGGATGGGATCTGGGGATTGAATTGATCTCGGCTGACCAACATTTCTGGGGTGTCGAGCTTTGAAACTAGAAACGCTTAGGGCTCCTGCGACGAAATCATCGATTCCGCCGGCAAAAAAGATGCCGGCGCCTGTGAGGGCCATGGCGCAGAACGCTCCCGCGCGCGCCAGCTCTGCGAGTGCTTCGGGGTCAGCGCAGGCGCTCGCCGGGGAAGAAAGGCGTCGCAGCCAGCGTGTGCTATTGCGAGTGCGGGCGAATATCCATGTGGCGCTGCAAGGCAAGCCGACGACTTTTGATACCACCACGCTGAGCGTGAATAGTCACGGTGCGCTGGTGATCCTGGAGCAGGGTTTGCCCCCCGATACGCGTCTGGTGCTGGAACACGCCGGCACCAAGGAGCGAGTCGCCTGCAAAGTAGTGCGCCCGTCCCGGGAGATTCCCGAGGGATACCAGGTACCGATCGAATTCGATTCCCCCGCGCCTAATTTTTGGAGAATCACGTTTCCGCCGACGGATTGGCGCCCGGACGACCTTTAGTTTGTTTTCTTGCTTCGCTTAACTGCTAGGATTTCTGCGCAAAGGGCAGCTTGTGCAGGTCGAGGTTCCCGCCCGAGAGAATGATTCCGATCTTTCTTCCTGACGCGCCGATTTTCCGGAAAAGCGCCGGAGCGGCAGCCACGGCACCGGAAGGTTCCACGACGAGTTTGAGGCGCTCCCAAAGGAGCAGCATCGCTTCCACGATTTCGTCTTCGGTTACGAGCGAAACTTCGTCGAGCTTATCGCGCAGAATCGAGTAGGTGAGCGGGCAGAGCGCGGCGCGGAGACCATCGGCCATTGTTTCGGAGGCGGCCTGCGGTTCAATCTTTCCAGAAGCAAGCGAACGGTACGCGTCGTCCGCATTGCGCGGCTCGCCGCCCACCACGCGGATTCCAGGGCGCATCCCCTTCGCGGCGATTGCGGTTCCGCTGAGCAGGCCGCCGCCGCTGACGGGAGCGAGCACCATATCCAAATCGCGAACTTCTTTCAGCAATTCCAGCGCAGCTGTGCCCTGCCCCGCGATCACGCGCGCGTCGTTGTAGGGATGCACCAGGTGCGCGCCGGTGCGGTTCATAATTTCGGCGGTGACGGACTCGCGCGAAGCGAGATTGGGTTCGCACTCCGTGATCTTGCCGCCGTACGACTGCACCGCGCGCATTTTGGCGACGGATGAATTCGAAGGCATCACGATATAGGCGGGAATGCCGCGCCAGCGCGCGGCTTGAGCCAGCGCGGCCGCGTGATTGCCTGAAGAAGGGGCCACTACTCCGTTGCGGGCTTCCTGCTCGGTGAGTGAAAACACGGCGTTGGTGGCGCCGCGAATCTTGAACGAGCCGGTCTTCTGCAGATTCTCGCATTTGAAAAAAAGGCGAGCGCCCGCGATTTCATCGAGCGAGGAAGAAGTGATGACCGGTGTGCGGTGAATATGCGGGGCGATGCGGCGGTAGGCGGCGCGAACAGCGTCCAGTTCTGGCGGAGTGGTCTGAAAATTGCCTGGTTTGTGATCAGTGAGCATGGGCGGAGCGCCGGTTCATTATGGCACATCACTTTTGTACACACTGAACGCAAATTCCGAGCAACATTACATTAAAATTATTGACTGGAACCTTCCCGAATGTAACTCTCGAAATCCCCCTTCCAGAAGTGCCTTCGTACACTATCAAAAATGAAAGCATCGAGGGAGGAGTCCATGTCCAGCAACGAGCGCCGCATCGTTCCCCGCAAGACTTACAGCATCCCACTGAGGTTCAACGTGATTTCGCAAGAAGTGGCAGCTGTCGGTCCGCGCGCGATGATGGGCATTCCGCGCGGAGCCTCGAAATTCCTGGAAACGATTCCGTTGCCGCAACAAGGGGAAACGGTGAACCTTTCGGAGCGGGGGATTCGCTTCAAGACGCGGCACAGCCTGAGCGTCGGCGAGAGTGTGGAATTATTTTTCACGCTGCCGACAGAATTAACCGGGCGCGCAATGGAGGACGTGAAGTGCAATGCGCGCGTGGTGAATGTGGACCGCGAGCCGGACATGTCGGGCCACATCAGCGTCGGGGCGGCCATCGAGTGCTTCGAGCGCACGTCGGTGGCGCGCAACTGGGATAATTAGGCGCGGCCGTCGCGAGCTATTTTGCGCGGCGCGAAGCGACTGTGAAGGTGACCTTCGCCGCCGTGGTGTTATCAAACTGATCGGAAACCTGTACGGCCACGGTGTGTTCACCCGGCGGCAAGTCCACAAGTGAAACCTGATAACTTTCCTTGGGTGCGTCGGAAAGCACTCCAACCGGAAACGTGCTAAGCCAATCGCCGGCGTCTACGCTGTATTGGGCATGCGCTATGGCGACCGCAGAACTCACGCCTTCAAAAGTGATCTTAACGGCGGGCCCGCTGGTATCGGCGCGCAAATTTTCCACGCGCGGAGGAGTGTTCTCGATTTCGAAGCGATCGCTGATGCGTTCGTTCGTCAGAGATTCCCGCAGCGGATTCGACGGCGAATCCGACGCGACAATTTTCAGGTAGTACGCGCCGTCGGGCATTGTGGTGGTATCCCAGGAATAGAAGTGCTGGGTCACTTTGTCTTTCAATAGCCGCCAGTTTTGCTCACCTTCGCCGCGGTAGTAAATCGAGAAGACCAGATCATCGTCGTTGTCGTCATGCGCGTTCCAGAGAACGCTCTGGTAGCCCTTCTCTTCGAATCCTTGCGGCGGCACCTCGACTTTGGCGGGTTTTGCGGCGGCGTCTGTGATTACGATATTCACGGGGAAGGGATTCGGGCCGGGCCGCTGCGGCATTTTGAGTTGCACGGCGACAGCGGTGGCCGGGCCGCCTTGAGCAACGGAAAATCCTTGGACGCGGACCCCGGGATCCTGAATGGCAATGTCGTCCACCACCGGCGCGACGTTTTCGGGCTGGTAGGCGACGCTCACCCAGGAAATATTGGGCGGAGCGCCCTTGTCCGTTTCGAGGAAGACTGCCTTCCATTGAACAAAACGCGCCGCGGGACAGCTTACCGCTTCAGTCGTGACGTTCGAGTACGGGCCGGTCCAGGGGCTCCAATTTTTTTCGGGGCTGGAAGTGTTGCCCGACCGCACGTAGAAGGCGACCTTCCCTTGCATCGCGCCGCCGTCGCCCCACCAGGTTAGGCGTCCCCAGTGAGAAAAAATCTTGGCGTCGAAGGGATCGGATTCAAAGCTGCCTTGCGATTCGTAACCCGGACCGAGCGTAAATATTTTTCCGGGATTTGCGGTACCGACCAGCACGGCGCCATCACGGCCCGCGATCAGGCTGGTGACTTGCGCGGAGGCGGTTTTCGCGATACTCGAATAAACGTTGTTGCCTTCCAGCTCGATGATCGCGCCTTTGTTGCCCGTGCCGAGCAGTATTTTGCCGTCGGCGGAAAGCCCCATCGCGAACACCAGTTCCTCACGCGAAGTCCAGACGGTGGTCGGCGCGCCTTCGGGCGAGATTTCCACGACATCTGAACCGCCGGTGGTCGAGGGAAAGAACGAAAATGGCGTGGCGGTGGCCTGCCCGGGCTGAGTTTGGATCGAAAGGGTCGTGGCGCCGGGCTGTGCGGTGAGCGGAGACGTTTGTTGCGGCGTCACGATCGCGGTGAGCGGCGCTGGAGACGGCGCTCGCTGCTTTTCGCCGATTGCAGCTGCGTAAATCTTGCCGCTGGCATCGGAGAGCAGGGAAGTCACTTCTTTTTTGTCCGTTTCGTAGAGGACGAAGGCTGCGCCGGCTTTCGGGGGCCCCTGCGGCTCTTTTCGGCTGATTTCGATTCGCAGGATCAATCCGTCGGGGTCCGTGCCTACGAGCAGATTGCCCTTGGAGTCAAACGCCAGCGACCGCGCGTGGCGTTCGTCGGTTTGATAGAAGAGATCGCCCTTGCCGTCCGGCGTGACTGCAAAAATTTTGCCGTCGTCTCCGGTTCCGGCGAAGAGGACTCCTTGGGCGTCGATAGCGAGCGCCCAGATGTATTTCGATTTCGGGTCGAAGAATACGGATTTTTGCCCTTCGGGAGTGACTTTATAAATTTTGCCGTCCGGCGAAGTGCCGACGTACAGATTATCGTGCGAATCGAAGGCGATCGCTTGCGCCGCCAGTTCCGGAGACTCGAACACGGTAGTCGGCTTGGCGGGATCATCGAAGCGCAGAACTTTGGCATCTGAACCGCCGGCGCCGTAAATGCGCCCGCGCGAATCCATGCGCAGCGCCCAGAGATAAGCGAGATTCGGATCGGAGTAGGCGGAGAATTTGAGCGCGGGCATCAGCCGGCCGTCGCTGCGGATCGCGACGCCTTTGGCTGTGCCCTTCTCGAAGTCGGAGAAATCCGATTGCCGCCAGAAGCGGGTATGCTCGGCGAAAACCAGCGCAGGCGCCGCTACCGCCAGAATCAGGACGCCCGCCAGAATGGTTGGCCGTCTCATCGTTCGAAATCTCCTTTGCCGCGGGACGTCATTTCACGGTAATCGTGAGCGTGCGTTCGCCGGACACCACTTGATGCATGTCCACCGACCATTCGCCGGTCATGGATTGATACAGCAGCCGCGCGCCGCCGGGACTTTGGCGCTGATCGAGGACGTTGATCGCCGACGCCGGAGCATTGGGCATAATTTTGTCTTCGACCATCAACGTGGGCGTGGGTTGCAGAAGCGTGGCGTACAGGCGATCGTTCTGGTGCTGGCGGTTGATCAGCTTAATCAATTCCTCGAGTCCCGGCAACTGGCCTTGCGAGGTGGCTTCGAGCGTGTCCACGGTGCGATTGGCGGTTTCGGCGTCGCTGATCACCAGTTGCAGATTGCCTCGCGCGGCCTGCGCGGGAATCTTGATCGGGATCTCTTGCACGAATGGCGCGCCGCGATAGGGGCGCAGCTGAACTTTCACGGCGACGGTGTCTCCGGGATTCACTTCGTTTTTTTCGATCCAGGCGTTGTCAATGGTGGCCCAGCGGCGCTCGGCCAGCGCGGTGATCCGCAGATGAATGCCGTTGATATGCGGCACTTCGTACGGATTCAGGTAAATCTGCGTAAAGATGCTTTGCACGCTGCTGGCGACGAAGAAGCCGCTCGGCACCGGCATGTCCGTCGGCGCGTAGAGATCTCTTAGTTCGACGGGCGTGTGGCCCTGGATGTCAATTTGGCCGTCGAGTTGAAGCGTCGAGCCTTCGCCGTACGCGGCATTGCCCACGATGCCGTTGTAGGTGGCGAGCGCCACGAGCACTGGAGTCAGCTGCGGGCTTTCGATCATTTCGAAATGAAATTGTTTCTGGGTGACCGGCGTTACGAGCGTCACATCCAGAGGAATCATCGGAGGGCCTGCGCCTAAATGGCCGGCGATGGCGGTGACGCGATCTTGCGTCAGAGTGCCGATCGTGCCGCCCGTGCTGATGATTTTCGTGGAGGCCATCGCCGAAGCGAGCGTCGTGACTACGTAGGCGCGCGCAAGCGGCATGGAGACGTTGCCGAAAGAAAAAATCGGATGGCCGCAGGCGAGGATTTGGCCTTTCTCGACCGTGGTGACCGTGCAGCCCGGCGTGAGCGAGAGATCGCCGCGGATCAGCTCGACTCCGACCATGTCGCCGGGTTTCAACTGCGCGTCTGTCGGCGATGGCGGCGTGGTGCCCCCAGCCATCATGGACATACCCCAACCGGAAAGTTCCTTGCTGAAACGCGCGATGGTCTCAGGGTAAAGGCCCGTGGAAACAAGCGGCGTCTCGATGGGCACCAGAAACTGCCCGGAACCAACGCTGGTTTGCCGCGCAAAATTTTCCGGCAGTGGAACTTCGGACCGATAGGTGTTGCCGGCGCTGTTGGTTGGAGCAGCGGGCGGAGTGTGCGGAGAAACGTCGGACGATTTCTGCACATCGAGCATATTTTCGATGGGCGTTACGCCCCCGATGGCTTCCTTGGTGAAGACGCCCAGCTTCAGGGACAGTGCGCCTGCAAGTTTCCCGTCGAAATAGACCGGGCTGCCGCTCATGCCGGCCACCACGCCGGTGTGCTCGACTTTATCGCCTAAAAGCTGCACGAGGATGACGTCCTGCTTCGGTCCAAGCGCGTTGTGCAGGATGCCGAGGACGACGAGATCCACTTTCTCGATCGTATCTCCCGTAAAAATCGTGTAAACCTCGCCCTTCATCCCCGGCTGCACCTGGCTGAGGGGAAAAATCGCGGGCGCGTCGTCCGCGTTCGTACCGAGGGCGAAAACCAGAATCAGAGCCGCAAGAAAGGGTGGAAGCAATCTCCGGAGGGCCACGGGCATTAGACGACGATGATACCTGCCGCATATCCGGGAAGCAAATCGGAGCGTGTTAGAATTCCGCGGTGAGCAAAAAGAAGATTTCGCCCGGTGGACAGATCACGGGCGTGGTGGAACTTCCCGGGGACAAGTCCATTTCGCATCGTTACGCAATTCTGGCGTCGCTTGCGGAGGGGACCAGCGAGATTCGGAACTATTCTCCGGCGGCGGACTGCGCCAGCACGCTGGAATGTTTCCGGCGGCTGGGGATCGAGATAGACGCGAGCCGCGAGCGGGTGCGCATTGTGGGTAAGGGATTGCACGGACTGAAGGCGCCGCGGAAGACCATTGACGCGGAGAATTCCGGTTCGACGATTCGCATGGTTTCGGGCGTTCTGGCGGGACAGCCTTTCACGTCGAAAATTACGGGCGATAGCTCGCTGCGGCGGCGGCCGATGCGCCGTATAACCGAACCTTTGCGTCAGATGGGCGCGGAAATTCACGCCGAAGATGGAGACCGCGCGCCGCTCGAAATTCGCGGCGGCAAATTGCACGCGATTGATTACACACTGCCCATCCCCAGCGCGCAGGTGAAGTCCGCGATTCTGCTCGCCGGTCTTTTTGCCGAAGGTGTGACCACCGTGCGGGAGTCCATCCGCACGCGGGATCACACCGAGCTGGCTTTGCGCGAGTTTGGAGCTTCGGTGCCTGTTGCGTCGGGGCAGATCAGCATTCAGCCGCGCCCGAAATTGCAGGCGCGGCAATTGATTGTTCCCGGCGACCTTTCTTCCGCAGTGTTTCTGATTGGCGCTGCGTTGATCCTGCCCGAATCTTCGCTAATGCTGCACAACGTCGGATTGAATCCCACGCGTGCGCGTGTATTGGATTTCCTAATCTCGATGGGCGCTTCGATCAATCTAGCTTCGGTGCAATTGCGCGACGGGGAACTGATCGGCGATGTCTCCGTGCGCCATGCGCCGCTCGCGGGCGGCAATATTTCCGGAGCGCAGGTGGCGGAGATGATTGACGAATTGCCGATGCTTGCGGCGCTGGGTCCGTTCACGGAGAAGGGAATCGAGATTCACGACGCGCAGGAATTACGCGTGAAAGAAAGCGACCGGATCGCGGCGCTTGCCGCGGGCCTGCGCGAAATGGGCGCGCGCGCGGAGGAGTTTGCAGATGGCATGCGCGTCGCAGGCCGCGCCGCCGGAAAATTGCGCGGTGCGAAGGTGGATCCGCAAGGCGACCACCGCATTGCGATGGCGCTGGCCGTGGCGGCGCTTGGCGCGGACGGGGACACGGTCATCCGCGACGCCGATTGCGTCGGCGTTTCGTTTCCGGATTTCTTCACGGTCCTCGAAAAGCTGCGGGGCGGCGCGGATTCCTGACGTGCTGCGAGTTGCAAGACCGCCTGACGCTCCTTGCTCTGGTTCGAATATCGCATTTCATCCCTTGGAGAGGTAATATCTCGCTCCAAGTCCGCGCCCGCGGCCGCACGAAATTGAATTCGGGCCGGGTTGAGGACAGGAGAAGCGCCATGAAGAGTTTCCGCCAGCCCGCCTGGCCATTTGCCGCGGCTTTGCAAGGCGCGGAAAACCGAAGGCGGTGTCATCCCGAGCGTAGCAGGGATCTGCTTTTCTCCTACGAGGCTAAGGAAAAAAGCAGATTCCTCGGGCTCAATTCGCCCTCGGAATGACAGTTTCGGGCGTTATGCGCGAATCCGTTTAACCGAGCCTGCCTTTACGACGACTTGCGCACGTAAATCGTTCCGTAACTGGTGGCGATGGAGATTTTTGGGCCTGGTGTGCCCACATTCCCGCTGAGCCGCCCCATGCCGTTTTCGTTGTCTAGTTTCAACGTCGAATCGTCGAAGTCGCTCTGCACTTCGCCCGAGCTCGAGACCGCGGAAATCTGGAATTTCGATTCCGACGGCAGCGTCAGGTCCACCTCGCCCGACTCGTTCGCAATGTTGACGTCGGCGCGCGGCACCTGCGAATAAGATACTTTGATCGTGCCGTGGGTGTCGGCAATGTCCAGCCGCCCCGCGACGTTTTCGACGTCCATGTCCTTGTCGTGCGTGCTGAGCTTCGCGGAGCCGCCCACATCGGAGACATCAATCTCGCCGGAATCCAGTTCCAGGCGTCCGGTCATGCGCACCAACGTCAGGTCCGCCTTCTCCGAGGCGTAGTGCGTGGTCTTGGTGACGTTGCGCACGCGAATCGGGCCGAAGAACTCGCCTTCGAATGTGGCGTCGCCTGCCACGTCGTTCACCTCAATCTCATTCCCGCGACCGGTGACGCGCAAATTTCCGGAGATGTTGCTGATGCGCGCGTCGCCCGACTGGAGCTGCGCCGTCACGTCCGAACCTGCGTCGTGAATTTCGATATCGCCGTGCTGCGTCGCGGCGGTCACCGCGCCGGAAACTCCAGATATGTTGATGTCGCCGTGGTTGGTGTTCGCGGTCAGTGACGTTTTCGCGGGGATGGTCACGTCGAGGTCCGCGGTTGCTTGTTCGCCATTGTCCGATGAATTCGCGGGATGCACGGAATAGCCGTCGCCCGTCTTTTCGATTACCACCTTGATGGACTTCAAGCGGTCCTGCGCGCCAGAATCTGAATCGGCTGTCGCGGTCTCGTTCACGTTCACGCGCAGATCATTTCCGTCGCCCACATGCACGGTGATCGAGCCCCGTCCCGTGCTGACGGTGACGCGCGAACCAGCAGGAATCGTTTTCGGCGGCAACTCCTGGCTTTGCGTCGCCTTGTGGTCGAAGAGGTCCATGTTGATATTCAAATCGGGCATCTTCTCGCGCACGCGCGAATAAATTCCCATTCCCGCCAGAACCAGAACCACCAGGATCAAAAGCGCCGCTTCACCGCCAGTTAAAAGCGGCGGGCGCGTTTGTCCCGCGTGCTGGGCGCTGACGTTGTCTATGAGTTTTGCGATGCCCCAGAGAATGATCAGGACGGGCCAATAGCGCCAGAAAAGATGCCACATGCGCAAATCGGGATTAAACCGCGCAAGTAAGAAGAGGACTCCTAGCAGAATCAGCAGCAAACCGCCGAAGATAGAGTTGCGCTGCCTTAGGCCATTGCTCACGCGCGCCTCACGAGCCGGTATGACCGTCTTTCGAAGCCAGCGACTGCGCCGTGAGCACGATGCCAGCAACGATCAAAAGCACCGGCCAGAGATCCGCGAAGCTGTAGCGGCTGTACTCGGCGACCAGAAAAAGAACTCCCACGGTGATGAGCATCAGCGGACCCATCAGCCCGCGAATCCGGCAGTGAATGCATCGGCAAATTGCGGTGTTGGCGTCGGTGACATGGCGGTTTCTCCTAAGAAACTCTCTTCATGCGGTCCCACAGGAGCCATCCGCCGATCAGGATAAGAGCAACAGGCCAGGACCTGGCAAACCACTCGCGTTGCAAAAGCCCGAAATTCGAGAGTAGCAGCAGGATCCCGATTCCGATCAGGACCATGGCCCCAATCGGTTTGCGTCCCTCGCCCTCGATCAGGTTCGCGGGTTCCGGCTCTCCTTGGCGCCGGGCGAGGGCCGTGCGGTAGGCTTCAATGGGCATGTAAAAATAAAAGCAGCCGAGCGCGATTCCGAAGAACGCATCGTACGAAGAAGGAATGTCGCTGCTGAGCAACGCAATTAATCCGCCGAAAATCAGGACGTGGATCAGCGCCTTCACATATTGCCCGTTGTAAACCGCGCCGAGCCCGGGAATGAAACCGAGAGTTGCTGCCAGTCCTGGATTCACGCTCGATTTGGGTTCAAGTGGTGCCGCAGGACCGGCGAGCAACCCTGCGAGACACTCCTCACAGTAGAGCGCGCCGCGCACTTCGCGCGTGCACTGCGGACACAAGGCCTTGCCGCAGTTGCGGCAATAGCCGGTAGCCTCCACGTCTGTGTGCACCGCGCAGTTCATCGAGAGCTCCTGTTAATGTTGTTGAGCGTTGCGCTGTTGAGAACCACCCCACCGACACTCGCCATCCAGGTTCCGTTCATCATTACCGCAAACATCGCCCCACCGCGAGACTGCGTGTGTCCCGGGTGCGGCGCGGTCTGCGATTTTTCCTGCGGATTCGTGGCAGGCGGCTGCTGATTCTGTTCCGGTGCGGGAGCGGGCGCCGGCGATGGCTGCGATTCGGCGTCCGGCTGCAGGCGTGACTGGATTTCGTAGACCACGCGCAGGTCATTCACAAATTTCGCACTCCGCGCATAGGTCAGGTGCGCTTGCCGGTTGGCCGCGCGAAACACGTTCGCAGGGTTCAGGTCCACTCTCTTCAATTTCGCGGGTGAGAGCCCGGTGGTGTACAGGACGATCAGCAAAGTGGCGACGACGGTAGCGACCCCCATGGTGAAGCGCGGCTGCCATAACACTGGAATCCATGTGAACCAGCGGCTCCATGATTGTTTCGGCGTGCGCGGGCCGAGCGTCGCGTCCAGAATGTTGGTGACCAATTGCGGCGGGGCATCAAGCGGTTCGAGCCGCTGCATGCTACCGACCAGGCCGCCAACTTGCGCGACCAGCTTGCCGCACGGCTCGCAGCCCGCCGCGTGCGCGGAAAATGCCGCTGCCTCGGTGGGCGAAAGCAGCCCGTCGAGATAATCACTCAGCCGTTCTTCGGTGAGTACGCAGTTCCAGTCCATAAGTCTCTCGCTTCGGCGGCTAATGCGGCCGAACTCCCATTTCATCTAAGATGCGCGCCAGCTCAATCCTTCCGCGATTGATTCTTGATTTTACCGTGCCTTCCGGCACCGCCAAGACTTCGCGGATCTCGCTGTATTCCAAACCTTGCAAATCCCGCAGAATGACGGCCTCGCGCAATTCCGGCGAAAGCTTCGCGAGGGCCTGCTGCAATTGCCCGCTCAATTCGGATGCCAGCGCCAGCTTATCCGGAGTGCGCGCTGAAGAATGCTTTTCTTCCAGCTTGGGCATGGCGTCTTCGATCGAATCCGTCAGGCGATCACGCCGCGTGCGCCGGTAGTTATCCACCAGCAAGTTGCGCGCAACGCTGGTCAGCCACGTGGGGAACGCGCCGTAGGCAGGCCGGTAGCTGGGCAGGGTGCGATAGATGCGCAAAAAAACTTCCTGGCTGAGGTCCTCGGCTTCCGTGGGGTTGCCGGTGAACCGGTAGCACAGATTGAAAACGCGCCGCGTGTGGCGCCGCACAAGTTCCTCCCAGGCCGGCCCTTCGCCCCGGAGGCATCCCTGCACCAGTTGGGCGTCGGGCTCCAATCTTTCCTTGCCTCGCGAATTGCATTCCCTTTCAGCCTCACAAGATGTAACGCAATCCTGGGCCAAAAAGTTCCGTTCCCGCGGCTGCGGGATGGCCACACAGACCGACGATTCAGCGGACTCTTACACCGTGCCGCATCTTATCCACCTTGGTGGCGGCAATACAAGCGCCGTGATGAATTCGCGAGGCGAAGCGAAACAAATGCGAAGGGCTGCCTTGACACTCTCGGAAGCTTGCTGTTACGGTGCGAAATCAATGCTGCGCAAGTCACGAAGGCTCATCCTGCTGCTGCTCGCCGCGGTTGCCCTTGGGTATTTGTTCTACAAATTCCGCAATTCTATCGCCCTGGAAGGCTTTCGCTGGTCCATGGTGGGCCAATCGCTGCGCGATGCGCGCCTTTCTTTGCTACTGCTGGCGATTGTGGCGGTGTACGGCTGCTTCGCGATACGCGCGCTGCGCTGGATGCGCTTCTCGCGCACGCTGGGCCAGACGCATTTTTGGAACGTCTATCCGGCGACGTTGATGGGATTCTCCTGCACGTTCTTGTTGGGGCGCGCTGCGGAGCCGATTCGCCCCGTGCTGATCGCGAAAAAGGATTCGCTTTCGGTGCCGCACATGTTCGGCGTGTATGTTCTGGAACGAGTCTTCGATATGGCCGCGACCGCGGTTCTCGCTGGAACCGCGCTGCTCTTCTTCGAGCGCCACGGCGTTGTCGGAGGCCAGAATGACGCGGTGATGAAAGTGGCGCGCTCGGCGGGTGTCGCGCTGCTCGTCGGCCTGATCGTGGTGATTTCGTTCCTGATTTATTTTCGCTACCACGGCGCAGAATGGCTCGGGCGCAGGCTGCGGAATTCCTCATGGCGTTCCGGCTGGCGCGGCAAAATTGTAGTGCTGCTGGAGGGTTTCAGCGAAGGGCTGCAGGGGATTCGTACGTGGAACGATTTGGCCGCGCTGGTTGTGCTTTCCATCGCGCACTGGGCGCTGGTGGTGCTGTGTTATCAGCTGGTCTTCAATTCGTTCGGAGGGCAGCTCGGGAAATTCACGTTTGCGGGCTCGGCCCTGGTGTTGGCGTTCAGCATGGTCGGGTCGGCGGCGCAACTTCCGGGAGTCGGCGGGGGCGCACAACTCGCAACGTTCCTTGTGTTAACGCTGATGTTTGGAGTAGAAAAGGTGCCGGCAGCGACTGCCTCCATCTTGGTTTGGCTGATTACTTTTGCGTCGTGCTCTTTGGTGGGTGTGCCGCTGCTATTCCGCGAAGGATGGTCCATGGGTGAGCTGCGAAAAATGGCGTCGGAAGCCGAGCATGAGGCAGAAGCTGTGGCGGAACAAGCGGCGCTCGGACCTGCGGCCACGGCAGTCAGGCCGGGAGAGAAATCGCTGTGAAATGTCCCTTCTGCACGAATCTGGACGATAAAGTCGTGGATTCGCGCGAAGCGCGCACCGGCGACCTGATTCGCCGTCGCCGCGAATGTTTGAAGTGCGGACGGCGTTTCACCACCTACGAACGCATTGACGAAATTCCCTACATGGTCATCAAGAAAGACGGCCGCCGCGAAAAATTCGAGCGCCAGAAATTATTGCAGGGTTTGCTGAAGGCGTGCGAGAAACGTCCGGTGCCAGTGGGCAAGCTCGAAATGATTGTGGACGAAGCCGAACAATTCGTCAGCGAAGCGCCCGAGCGCGAGCGCACTACGAAAGACATCGGCGAGCACATCATGCAGAAATTGAAGAAGCTGGACAAGGTCGCCTACGTGCGCTTCGCGTCGGTCTATTTGGATTTCAAGGATGTGAAGGAATTCATGGATGAGCTAAAAGTCTTGCTGAAAGATCGCGCCAAGAAGTGAATCCTTCAAGGTAGGGGGATTACCGCGCAAGGTTTACCGCTTGTCAGGTTCAACGAGATAGATATAAGCGTCCTCAATGAAGATGCCGTCTAAGCTTGCCATACTGATTCTTTTAGGCACGGGAATGCGCACGTCTGGGCCCGGCGCGATATCCGGAATTGCGAAGTGTCCCAAGGAGCGAATCGCCCGAATCAGGGGTATATCGGGACGAACTACCGCGATTGTGTGGGACGCAAGACGTTCGGCAGTTAACGGATCCGAGACAAGAACGTCATGAATGATCTTGTAACCCTGCAATGGGCCATCGGTCTTAACGCGGGGCGTCGCCAGTATCAGCGACCACCCGCTTGAATCTTGGCTGAACAGCCAGAGCGAGCAGACTAGGCCAAAATTCGTTTTACCCAGAAGGTTGGTGAGTGCGTAACCCGCTGCAATGGCTCCAGAGTCGAGTTGTTCCCTTACCACCGTATTTTCAGCCACCGGAGCACTCCGTCCGACGGATCCGCTATCGCCAAGTGTAGCTCTTCTGCTTCTTTTCGTGTGGGTTCCTCATATCTTTTCGTCTCGTTCCACGTTTTCACATACGACCAATACTCCCACAGCCGGGATTTCGAACCCATCGTTATCTCCGGTTCACCGTCCAGACCAGCATGTTTCAACAGTTGATCAAGTTTGTGAGAGTAGATGCTGTTTACAAAATCCTTGTCTGGAAAATCGTGCTCCTTAAACTTTTTCGCGATGCAAGACTTCAGCGCACATTCAACCGCATACCCGGCGAGATAGAAGGCTCCTGGATAGGCTTCGGCATCAAGGAGAATCTTGGACTCTCTTAGGCGTTGCTCCGAGATACGCTGTAAGTCCGCTCGATTCATGGCTTATGGATGAGATTCGAATTACCTGAGGTCACTATACAACGGATGACGTAGCCGCGGCGTTAACAGTTTGATCTAGGCGTGCCACACCCCTGCCGCAAACTTCTTGATTGTGCGAAAGCCCAGGTGCTCGTAGAGCTGTACGGCGGAAGTATTCACGCTCGTCACGGTGAGCGAGAGGGATTCGTAGCGCCTGCGCCGCAGCGCCTGAATCGCGCTTTCCATCAACGCGCGGCCGATGCCGTGGCCTTGGTGCCCGGGCATCACACAGATTTGCGTGGTGTGTCCCACTCGCTCGGAAACCGTGGACGTGAGGACCATGCCGATCGGGCGGTCGCCGCTGGCAGGGCGCACGAGGAACGAAGCTTCCGGCAAAAATTGCCCGCAGCCGGGCAGCAGCACGATATTTCGCAGGAACTTCATCCCGCCGGCTTCGCTGCGGTATTGATCGTTGATCTCGCCATCCACGTGATTCGCGTAGGAAAGCTGAATCAGCCGTGCGGCCGATTCGAAGGCGCGGTCTGTCCATGGTTCCAGACGTAAGCCGCTCGAGAGCGGCTTGCCACCGAGCCGCGCTTCCGCCAGATTCAGCAGCATGAACTGGCGTCCGAAAAGGTGAAAATGTTGCGAAAGAAAATCGGGATCGAGATCCGCGCCAAAGGGCATCAGTTGCGCTTCCACGCGCTCCAGGCGAGGAGTTGCGTGCAGCGCCGTCACCATTTCAGTGACTAGCGATTTGGTGATCGGGTCTTGGGCGAAATTCGAAGAAACGAACAGCCCGCCGATCAATCCCTTGTGGTCTTCCAGGACATAAAATCCATAACCGGCGGGAGAGCCGTTTTCGGTCGCAACGAATCCGCCGAGCGATCGCGAATCGATGAATTTTCGAATGAGTTCAATCGAAGGCCGGTAGTCCCAGTGCAGCTCATCACGCCAGTGACGAGTTTCTTCCTGGAATAGCGGCTCCAGGCTACGCGATTGAATTTGCCGGAGATCGACAATCTGCATGAAGTGCCGAAACAACCCCCGGATCATTATAGCCGCGCACACTGGCAGAACCCAACTGGATCGAATTGCCCGAAGTATAACGAGCAGAAACGCGCCCGGGCGAAGTACTAGTGGAAAGTTGTGCTAACATCCAGTTCGCCGAGGCGAGAATTCCTTAAGCCCGCGCTTACCGGATGGCCGTCCTCTCAGAGCTACGCTATCCCACCACACGCCTCGCTAAGTTTCTCTCGGGAATCTTTGCGATAGCGCTGTTCCTATTCGTGTCTATCGCCGCTCTTTCCGGATTTTTACTGTACCAGGTACTGCATCCCTCGCGCGCGCCCGCCACGATTGATCTGAGCGTGATGATGGGGCATCCCGTCGCGTATTCGTTCCCAATCAATGGCGTGGATCGCGAAGGGTGGTTTTATCCCGGATTGCGCGGCGCGCCGACGATTGTGGTCTGTCACGGATATCATTCGCAGCGCTCGGATGTGCTGACGCTGGTCACGGCGCTACAGGATCAGCAATTCAATGTGTTTCTATTCGATTTCATGGCGCATGGCACAAGCCCGGGAGTCACGACGCTGGGGTATCGCGAAACCGCCGAGCTGCAAGCGGCGATTGGCGCGCTGGCCACACGCGACGATGTGGATCCCAAGCGCTTCGGCCTGTGGGGCGTGGACATGGGCGGCTACGTGGTGCTCGAGAATGCCGTCTCGGACCCTCGCGTCGGCGCGTTCATAGTGGACGACGCGTATGCCGACCCGCGCGACATGGTGCAGATCGAAATCCAGCGCTCCGGGCTGACGGTGCTGCCGTACGTCAGCAAGTTCTGCGACATTGGCTTCCGTCTCGTCAATTATCAATTTCGCGACGCGCCGCCCGTTACGCCACGGCTCATTCGCACCAAGGGAATTCCCAAGCTGTTCTTCGTGTCGGACAATCGTCCAACGCTGGCAGAGGACACGGTGAATCTATTCTCGCATTCGCCGGATCCCAAACAGCTGGTCCGCGACAGGGTGGGGTATTCGGAAATGTCCGACGACGACCGCAAGAACTACGAAAGCCAGGTGGTGAGTTTCTTTCTGCTGAACTTGGCGCCTACACCCCGCTCTGAGAAGTAACCAACTACCGCGGCGCTGCTTCGATCGGCACCAGGAATATCCCCCGGCGCGGCGGTTCCAACTCTCCATGGAAGCGGCCATCCTCGACGATTTGCGCAAATCCGGCGCGGTTGGTTAGGACCAGCGCGGCATTGGGGTCTTGCGGCGACCATTCTGGAAGCGTGCGGTGGAAGTAGAAGGCGAGACCGTAGTCCCACGCGCGCGTCACTTGAAAATCAAAAATGCGATCGGGATGTAAATCGTGCTGAAGCATTTGTGCATACGGTCTGGCCGAGAGAACTGGATCGAGCGCCGGCAAAATCACGGTATTTGCAGCTTCGACTGATACGAGCACGCTCAGGCAGCAAACGCCCACCGCGACGCCGAGATCTTGGCGCGCTGCCGCAAAGCCGAGAGCTATCACGACCGCGGCTGCCAGCACAATGATCGCTGCGATGAGAAATGCACTGCGATCCGCGATCCCGTTTAGCGCTCCCGTGCGCATTGCGCTAATGAAAAAAATCGCCAGACCAATCCAGACGAGCGCTGTGCCGGCGCATATCAACAGTGCACGGGAGCGGCTGCTCTCGAATGCGCGAATGGCGCCCACGCTCGTGATCAGTGCCAGCGCTGGAACCGAGGGCAGGATGTAACTGGGCAGTTTCGACTCCGAAAAGCTGAAGAATACGATCGGGAAAATGGCCCAGCAGGCGAAAAAGAATCCGGGAGAGGACGCCCACGATTTTTCACGCCGCAGCCGCAGGCCCTCCTGCAGGCTGCCGATCAAGAACACGGTCCAGGGCATCAGCGCCAGCAGCGTGATTGGAACGAAAAACCAGAAAGGCTGCTTGTGCCGAAATACTGGTGTGAGGTAGCGCTCGAAATTGTGCTGGAAGATGAAGACGTGCAGAAAATCCGGATTGCGTCGCGCGCAGAGCACGTACCACGGCAGCGCCACCACTGCGAACACCGCGACACCGATCGGATGCGCGAGGCGAAAAGCAGCGCGCCAATTTCGCGTGGCGAGCGCCCAAATTGCGATTGCGCCGGCTGCGAGAATTACGGCGGCCGGTCCCTTGGCGAGAACTCCCAATCCAAGGAACGCGCCGAATAATGCCAGCATCCCGAACTCGCGTTGGGTGCTCGTCGCGGGCGCTTGATTCGAATCGTCCTGCGCTTGCAGGTCACCGCGGTAACGCAAGACGCTCGCGGCGCAAGCCATTGCCAGAGTAATAGTCGAGGCGAAAAGCATGTCTGGAGTAGCCGCGCGCGCAAAGGCGATGCCGGCGACGCTGGTGCAAAAAATCGCCGGAGCCAAAAGCCACGGAGCGCGCGACCAATCTTCGCTGGCCCCGTAATGCTTCCACCCGAGATATGCAATCGCAATCGCCGCGGCGAGGGCCGCGAACGCGGACGGCAATCGCGCGGCCCATTCCGCCGGCAAATGCAGGCGAAATCCGAGCGCGGCGCCCCAGTAGTAGAGCACCGGCTTCTCGAACCACGGCTTTCCGTAGAGTGTCGGCGTAACCCAATCGCCGGTTTCCGCCATGGCGCGCGCAATCCACACGTAGCGCGGCTCGTCGGGGCCGACCAATCCCAGCGCGCCCAAATGGCTGAACAAACAAACGAAGCTGACGATTCCCGCGCCTGCCGCCGCGGCTATGTTCCTCTGCCGGGCCGATTGTGTTGGAGATCGCAAACCGCGAGTCTAACATTGCCTCCGGCAAACTTGCTTTGAGAACCGCGATGCGGCTTCGCGCAAGAACGCCCGCACAAGTACGCGTGCGCAACGTCGCCTTCGCAATCGCTGGCTTCCACTCTCCGGCCTCTTGCATAATGGCCCGCTATGCGGGAATGGCTGGAATATGCCGTCGCTTGGGCCGGCATACAATTGCTGGGACTGCTGCCGCGATCCGTCGCGCGATTTATAGGCGCGAGTTTTGCGTCGGCTGCTTACGCGGTGCGCACGCCGCTGAAGCGGGCCGCGATGTTCAATCTGCATCTGGCGTTTCCGGACTGGAGCGAAGAGAAACGGAAGAAGGTAGTCCGTGGAATGATCCGTCAGGTCGGCTGGATGGCGGGCGAATTCTCGCAGTTTCCGAAATACACGCGGGAAAACATCGAACGTGTGGTGATCGTAGACGGATTTGAGAATTTCGACGCGGGACGCAGGCGGGGCAAAGGCGTCCTGTTTCTCACCGGCCACATGAGCGCCTGGGAATTGTCCTCTTTCGCGCATGCGCTCTACGGCTACCCGCTGCATTTTCTGGTGCGGCCGATCTCGAATTCGCGCGTGGACGCGCTGATCAACGACTACCGCTGCCTTTCCGGCAATCGTCCGATAGACAAGAACAAATCGGCGCGGGCCATTTTGAAAGTGCTGGGAGACGGCGGAACGGTGGGAATTCTGGCGGACCACAATACTTCGGTCGACGAAGGAGTGTTCGTGGATTTTTTCGGCATCCCGGCGTGCACCACCTCTGGCTTGGCACGCATTGCGCTGCGCACGGATGCGGCGGTGGTGCCCGGTTTTCTCTCGTGGGATGAGTCCCGCAGAAAATACCGGCTGCGGTTTGAGCCGGCCGTCGAGCTCGCGCGCACCGGCGACGAAGAAGCTGACGTCCGCGAGAACACGCAGCGCTTCACACGCGTGATTGAAGATTTCGTCCGCGCGCATCCCGATCAATGGTTGTGGGTGCACAAACGTTGGAAGACTCGGCCGCCGGGCGAGAAACCAATTTATCCATTCTGAAATGCGGGCCGTGTAGCCCGAGACTCTGCTGAAGTGTGAATCTTCTTTAATCGAGGATGCCATGGCTCATACCGCCGGTGAACTAGCCAAGTTTCTGGAAGCGAAACTTCAGGGAGACGCCGAGGCTCGAGTTGCGGGCCTTGCAAATCCCGAAAGCGCTGGAGCGGAGGATTTGATTTACGTCGATGCGCCGAAGCACGCGGACCGCGCCGCACGCTCGGCGGCCCGCTGTGCCATTGCGCCGCCGCTGACTGCGCTTGCTGGGAAAACCATCATCGAGGTCGCGAACCCGAAGCTCGCGTTTGCGAGGGCAGCTGCCTGGCTTTTGCCGAAGCCAGCGTTGCGTCCAGAGATACATCCGACAGCCATCGTTGCGGGCTCGGCGCGCCTCGCGCCAAACATTCGCGTAGGCCCGTACGTCGTCATCGAAGACGAAGTCGAAATCGGCAGCGGCACCTCCGTGGACGCTTTTTGCTTCTTCGGACGCGGTGCGCGCATTGGTCAGAATTGCTGGCTGCATCCGCGCGTGACGCTCTACGCCGGCGCGCGGCTCAAGGACCGTGTCGAGGTCCATTCGGGCGTCGTGATCGGCGGCGACGGGTTCGGTTACGTCTTCGACGGCAAGCAGCACATCAAATTTCCCCAGATTGGCGGGGTCGAAATAGGCGATGACGTTGAAATTGGCTGCAACTCCACGATCGATCGCGGGTCGCTCGACCAGACCCGCATCGCCACCGGCGTGAAAATAGATAACCTTGTCCAAGTGGCGCACAACGTTCAGATCGGCGAAAACTCGGTCGTCGCCGCACAGACGGGTATCTCCGGCAGCAGCGTTCTGGGAGTGGGAGTCGTCGTGGGAGGCCAAGTGGGCATCGCCGACCATTGCACTTTGGAGGACGGTTCGATAATCGGCGCCCAGGCCGGCATCCCGACTGGGAAGGCGATTCGTCGTGGCCAAACAGTTTGGGGAACTCCGGCAAGGCCCATCGAACGGTTCAAGGAGCAATACGGTTGGTATTCGCGCTTGCCGGAGCTTGCGGGGCGAATTTCAAAATTGGAAGCGAAGATCGGCTCGTAATCGGCTAGCAAGTGCCAGTCGAGGTTCGTTTGCCGTTCGCCCTCGTTTCCAGTCCAGCAACGAAAACGGGGTAGACTTGCACCGGTATAAGCAAACTTTTGCACATCTCGCGAGAACCCTTTCGACACTTCCTGCAATTCCCGGTGCGACCTTTCCTCTTCCCGTGACATCTGATTTTGGGAAACGAGCGGTTATTTTTGGTTGACCGTAAGTCGAAACCCAAAGATAATACTAATCTTAGCGAGCGTTCCTGGCGTGGCAGTGGGCCATCATTAAGATTCGGACGGTTCCCCTCGGGAGGATGTGGCGAAGGCGAGGACTATCCAAATCGCTCATTGGGGATTTTGGGCGGATCCTGGCACCGGGGAGATCGTCAAATTGACTGAGGGAATGGATGACACCGGAAGCACAACTGCGTTTTGAAGTACCGACCGAGGGCGGCACCAAGGGCACCGCCACCGTTCGCCGCAGAAACGTCGAGTTTCAGATCGAGCAGGCGATCGCCCGCAGCACGGAATGGCTGCTTTCGGCACAGAACCAGGAAGGCTACTGGTGGGGTGAGCTGGAAGCCGACACCACGCTGGAATCCGATTACATCCTTTATCTGCATATTCTTGGCGAGCTGGATTCGCCTAAAGTGGCGAAACTGGCGAACTACATCCGTCGCAAGCAGCTGCCCGATGGCGGCTGGAACATCTTCGAAGGCGGTCCTTCTGAAGTAAACGCGACGATCAAGGCCTATGTAGCGCTTCGTCTGGCGGGTGAATCCGCCTCGGCGCCGAGCCTTTTGCGTGCCAAGGAGAAAATACTGGAACTGGGCGGTCTGGAGGCGACAAATTCCTACGTCCGCTTCTATCTGGCGATGGTCGGCGCGGTGGATTGGAGCATTGTGCCTTCGATTCCGCCGGAATTGATGCTCCTGCCGGATTGGGTCCCTATCAACATTTACGAAATGTCGTCGTGGACGCGCGGCATTGTGATCCCGCTGGCGCTGGTTTACGCGCACAAGCCGGATTGGCAGTTGCCGGAAGGGATTACGGTCACCGAGCTTTTCAAGAAGCCCGGTGGCAAGCCGAAATCGTTTGATTGGGACAAGCGCGTCGTTTCCTGGCGGAACGTATTTCTGGCGGGCGACCGCTTCCTGAAGCTTTACGAGCGCATTCCGTGGAAGCCGTTCCGCGCGAAGGCGCTTTCGATGGCGCGCACCTGGATGTTGGAGCGCCTGGAGCGCAGCGAAGGCCTCGGGACGATTTATCCCGCGATGATGAATTCGATCTTTGCGCTCTTGGCGGAAGGCGCGGACGCGCAGGAACCCCTGGTCGCGCGCGAAATCAAATTCCTTGAGCGTTACGAAATTGAAGAGAGCGACACGATTCGCGTGCAGCCGTGCATTTCTCCGGTTTGGGATACGGCGATTGCGATGGTTTCGCTCGAAGAGGCGGGAGTTGACCCCGCGCATCCGGCGCTGATCTCTGCGGAACGCTGGGTGGTGGCGAACCAGATTCTCGGTCCGGGCGATTGGCAGGTGAAGAATCCCAATGCTGCTCCCGGCGGCTGGGCGTTCGAATTCCAGAATGATTTTTATCCGGACGTGGACGACACCGCTTTCGTGCTGATGGCGCTTGGCCGCGTGGCGGATCCGGATCCCGAACCTTTGCGCCGTTCCATGCGCCGCGGTTTGGCGTGGCTCCTCAGCATGCAGAATGAAGACGGCGGCTGGGGCGCTTTCGATCACGAAAACAATCTGCAGTTCCTGAATCACATTCCGTTCGCGGATCACAACGCGATGCTCGATCCTTCGACGGCAGACGTTACTGCGCGCGCCGTCGAGTGTCTCGGCCAGATGGGTTGGTCGCCGGAGCATCCGGCCTTGCAACGTGCCCGCGCGTTTATTCGCCACGAACAGTCCGCGGACGGTTCATGGTTCGGCCGCTGGGGCGTGAATTACATTTACGGGAGCAGCGGCGTGCTGCGCGCGCTGGAAACCGTGGGGCTTTCGACCGGTTCCGATTGCCAGGCCGCGGCGAAATGGTTGCGCTCGGTGCAGAATGCCGATGGCGGTTTCGGTGAATCCATTCTTTCCTACTACGATCCCGTGCTGAAGGGGCAGGGGAAGAGCACCGCTTCACAAACGGCATGGGCCATAATCGGATTGCTGGCCGTGGCCGGCCCCGACGATCCTGCCGTGCAACGCGCGATTTCCTGGCTCGTAGCCCATCAAAATGAAAATGGAACGTGGGACGAAGCGGAATTCACCGGCACGGGCTTCCCTTGCGTGTTCTATTTGAAGTATCACCTATACCGCAACGCCTTCCCGCTGTACGCGCTTGCCCGTTACGACAATATGCGAAGGTTGCGGCGCAGGTTCGTCGGCGTTCAGATTCCTGCCCAAGAATTGCAGAACTGCAACGCGCTACGGACGTAAGCAATGCAAGTTTCCCTGGCTGTAAATCACCGCTGCGCCGCTCGCAACGGGAAAGTTCCCCATTCATTGCGACCACCTGCGGCACGTTCACGGCAATTAACCGGATCGTCCGGCGCTAAATTGACCGGGCACGTGACGGATCTCCTTTCTTGATGAAGACGCTTGTTACTGGCGCTACCGGATTCGTGGGCAGCCACGTAGCGCGGCAACTTGTCTCCGCGGGACATGCCGTTCGCGTCCTGGTGCGACCGACGAGCAACGTGAAAGTGCTGGACGGAGTGGCCGTCGAATTTGTGGAAGGCGATCTGCGCGACGCCGCTTCGCTCACGCGCGCGATGCAAGGTGCGCAGCACGTGTATCACGTCGCAGCGGATTACCGGCTGTGGACGAAAAATCCCGACGAAATTTATGAGAGCAACGTGGAAGGCACGCGCCGGTTGATCGACGCGGCGCATCGCGCGGGTGTCGAGCGCATCGTATACACCAGCACGGTTGCCACCATCGCCGTTCCGCGCCACGGAGCGCTGCCGAACGAGGACACCTGGGCGAAACTCGATGAGATGATCGGGCATTACAAACGTTCGAAATTTTTGGCGGAGCAAGTGGCGCTGGATGCCGCGAAGTCGGGCGCGCCGGTAGTGATCGTCAATCCAACAGCTCCGGTGGGGCCCGGCGATTGGAAGCCGACGCCGACCGGCCGCATCATTCTTGATTTTTTGAAGGGCAAGATGCCGGCTTATGTGGACACCGGATTGAACGTTGCTCCGGTGGAAGACGTCGCCGCGGGCCATTTACTCGCCGCGGAAAAGGGACGTATCGGCGAGCGCTACATCCTAGGTGGGCGTAATATGACGCTGAAACAGATTCTGGATGCGCTCGCGGCGATTGCCGGCCGCTCCGCTCCGCGGATTCGCCTGCCGCACGCCGTGGCGCTGATGGCCGGATATGCGGATGAAATCGTTGCGCGCATTATGGGCCGCGAGCCGCGGATCCCGGTCGAGGGCGTTAAAATGTCGCGCCACAAGATGTTTGTTGAGAGCGACAAGGCGCAACGGGAACTGGGTTACCATCCAACGAAGGTGGAAGCGGCTTTGGAGCGCGCCGTTCGTTGGTACGAAGAGCACGGCTACATCGCGAATCGCGCGGGAAGCAAGCGCGTAGCGCACGCCGCCGCGGCGTAAAGACTTTAATGAAGATACTGGTGACCTTCGCGCTCGAGAATGAATTTGCGCCGTGGCGTGCCATGCGCCAGTTTCACGCCGAAGATTGGGGCCCAGCCACTGTAGATGTCACCGAGATTGGCGGCGCTGAAGTGGGCGTCGTCCTGACCGGCGCTGGACCGAAGCCGGCGCGAAGCGTGGCGATGAGAGTGATGAGCCATCAGGACGAGATCAATTTTTGTATTTCGTCCGGATTGGCCGGAGGGCTGCGACCGGAACTCCGCGTCGCGCAAATCGTGGCGGCGCGGGCCATATTTTCCGATTCCGTAAACGTGGAAGAAATAACCGATTTTATCGAGCCGAGCCGGCCACTACTTACTTTCGCGGAAGAGTCCGGCGCGACGATCGTTGATCGCTTCTACAGCGCAGGGCGCGTAGTCGCTCGTGCCGATGAAAAGCGCGTGTGGGGGAAAGCGGCCGCCGCTGTGGAGATGGAGAGTTTTGATATTCTCTCGGTCGCAGCCGAATCGGGAATTCCGGCGATTGCGATTCGCTCCATCAGCGACACGGTTGATGAAGATTTGCCGCTGGACATGAATCGAATCTTCAGCGACGAAGGGCAAGTGAGCCTGCCGCGCGTGATTGGCGAAGTTGTGCGCAATCCAGGATCGGTTCCGAGCCTGGTGCGCCTGGGACAAAACGCCAAAGCGGCCGCTGAATCGCTCGCGCGATTTTTGGATGGGTACATCGCGTTCATCGCGGGAAAATACAAAGGACTCGAGACGCAAGCGCGGGCCACTGGCGGCGCTGCTTAATTCAGAAGCCGACGAATGAGCCACACGATCGAACACCTCGAATCGCACCACGCGCCGCGCAAAGCCGGCAAGATGCGCGCGGGGGTGTATCGCGGCAAAGGACAAGTGGTCGTCGAGTCCGTGCCGATTCCAGAAATCGGGGAGGGAGAATTACTCTTCCGCGTGGCCGCGTGTGGAATCTGCGGCACGGACATCAAGAAGATTCATCACGGCTTCGTCGCGCCTCCGCAGATCCTCGGTCACGAATTGGCGGGCACGGTGGTCGCAGTCGGCCGCGGCGTTAGCAAGTTCAAGCCCGGCGACCGCGTGGTCAGTTTTCATCACATTCCGTGCGGCCATTGTTTCTATTGCGATGAGAAACTTTTCTCCCAGTGCGCGGGTTATAAGAAGACGGGGCTCACCGCCGGATTCGATCCCAATGGCGGCGGCTTCGCAGAATACGTTCGCGCGATGCCCTGGATCGTCGAGCGCGGGATGATTGCACTGCCCGCAGACGTCAGCTTCGAGGAAGCGACGTTCGTCGAGCCGGTGAATACGTGCCTGAAAGCCGTCCGCAAAGCGCGCGTGAAACCGGCCGAGAAAGTTTTGGTGATCGGGCAAGGTCCGATCGGAATGCTGCTGATGATTCTGGCGAAATACGAAGGCGCGGAGGTATACGCGAGCGATCCGATGCCGGGCCGCCGCGCGGCCAGCCTGCGCTTCGGCGCGAAAGAAGTGTTCGATCCGGCCGCGCAAAATTTGCAGCAGGAAATTCGCGCAAGAACCGGCGGACGCGGCGCGGACGCCGTGCTGCTCGCCGTGCCGAACCCGTCATTGGTTCCCGAAGCTCTGGCACTCGCGCGGCCGGGCGGTCGCGTGCTACTGTTTGCACATAACGACCCGGTACTGCGCCTGGAATTTCCGGCCGCCGCGGTCGGTGTGGAAGAAAAAGAGATTCTCGGCAGCTATAGTGCCGACGTGGACGATCAGGCGGAGTCCGCGGCGTTGGTCTTCGAGCGGCGCTTGCCGGTGCGTGAATTGATATCCCATCGCTTCCCGCTGGAGCAAATCGCCGAAGCGCTGGAATTGGCGGCCCGACCGAAGGATAATACGTTGAAAGTTGTCATAAGGCACGAATGAGCGCTCATACAGTAAAGAACGGACACATGACCGCAGCCGTGCTGTACGGCGCGGAAGACCTGAAGATCGAAACCGTGGACATTCCGGAACTCGGCGACGACGAGGTTTTGGTCCGCGTGGAAGTGGCGCTAACCTGCGGCACGGATTTGAAAGTGTGGAAGCGCGGATATCACGCGCGGATGATCCAGCCGCCGGCTTTATTCGGTCATGAACTCGCCGGCGTGGTCGAAGAAAAAGGCAGTGGAGTGAATGGGGGCGTGCGCAGCGGGATGCGCGTCCTGCCGGCCAATTCCGCGCCGTGCGGTACTTGCTTCTTCTGCCGCAAGGGCCAGCCGAATCTTTGCGAAGATCTGCTTTTCAATAATGGCGCGTACGCGCAGTACATCCGCATTCCCGGCCGCATCGTCCGCCAGAACATGCTGGAAATTCCCGACGGCGTTTCGTTCAAGGATGCCGCGATGGCCGAGCCGCTCGCTTGCGTGCTGCGCGGGATTCACGAGACGGGTATTCAGCCGGGCGACACGGCAGTGGTGATCGGCTGCGGCGCGATCGGCCTGAAATTCATTCGCATTCTTTCGCAACGCAACGTGCGCGTGATTGCCATCGGCAAACGCGACAGCCAGATGCAGGCGGCGGAGCGTTTGGGCGCTGTCGCAGCCTTTGACGTAGATAAAATTGAAAATCCGGTCGAGCAGGTGCGGCAATTGACCGAAGGCGCGCGCGGCGCGGACGCCGTCATCGAAGCCGTGGGCCGCTCCATCACCTGGGAATGGGCGCTGCAAATGGTCCGCAAAGGCGGCACCGTAAATCTTTTTGGCGGCTGTCCCACCGGCAGCGAAGTGAAAATTGACCCCGCCGCGCTGCATTATTCCGAAATCACTATTAAATCCACTTTCCATCACACGCCGCGCTTCATGCGCGAAGCCATGGACACCATCGCGCGCGGCGAAATCCGCTCCAGCGATTTCATTACCGGCGAAGTGCCGCTCGAAGATTTGCCGAAAGTTTTTCAAGACATGAAGAACAGGAACGGCGAGCTGAAGACCGCCGTGATTCCTTAATTGCCTCCTGCGACTGGTTTTTATGCTGGCCACTCCTGAACTGGAAATCGCGCGCAATTTGCCGCCGGCGAATTGCGCCCCCTCCGAAGCCGAGCGCTACACGCGCTGGCTGGCCACGCATCACTACGAAAATTTCAACGTGGTATCCTGGCTGCTGCCGCGGCGCTTGCACCAGCATTTTTACAATTTATACGCGTATTGCCGCTGGTCGGATGATCTCGGCGACGAAATTTCAGAACCCGCGCACGCACTGCAATTGCTCGACGCCTGGGAAGACGAGCTGCGGCTGATTTACGCGCAAGGCCGCGGTCCTTCGCACCCGGTTTTGATCGCCCTCGCCGAAACAATCCGCGCGAAGGATATTCCAATTCGGCCGTTCAGCGATTTGCTGCGCGCGTTTCGCCAGGATCAAACGATTCAGCGTTATCAAACATGGGACGATGTTTTGGAATATTGCGTGTATTCGGCGAATCCAGTGGGCCGCTTGGTTCTATATCTCTGCGACTATCGCGATGAAGCGCGGCAACGGCTTTCGGACCAGACCTGCACCGCTTTGCAGCTGGCGAATTTCTGGCAGGACGTTTCGCGCGACCTGGCGAAAGGCCGCATCTACATTCCGCTCGAGGCTCTCGATGCTCACGGCCTGTCCGCAGCGGACATCGTCAACAAACGCTTCGATGCTCGCTACGTCGCGCTGATGAAATCTCTGATCGCTCGGACTCGCGCCATCTTTCAGGCCGGCATGCCGCTCGCGAAAACCGTCGCACCGTTTCTGCGTGTGGATCTCGAAATGTTCAGCCGCGGGGGCCTCGCGATTCTCGACGCGATCGAAACTTCCGGTTACAACACGCTGGAACATCGCCCCGCGCTTACAAAGTGGACGCAGTTCGGTCTTCTGGGACGTACGCTGATTACCATGCCGTTTTCGCGCGGGGGCGGAACTGCTCCGGAGCGGACCGCGGAAGTTAATGATTTTGGCGCATCCTCAAGTGCGGGATCAATCGGGCCCCGGACCGCAGCGAATGTCGTCGGCGTTCCATATTCCGATTCCGTGCGCGCTTCGTATGCCGAATGCAATCGCATCGCCCGCGCCGCGCGCAGCAGCTTCTATCTTGCGTTCTTCGGCCTCCGCAAGGAAAAGCGAAACGCCATTTGCGCGCTCTACGCCTTTATGCGCCTGGTGGACAACGTCTCTGACGACCCCGGCAATCTGGACGCCAAGCGCCAAGGACTCGCGCGCTGGCGCGCGATGCTCGATGAAGCCGTTGCCGGCCGCACCAGCTCCCACGCGATTCTTCCGGCGCTCGCGGACACCATCGCGCGCTTCGAAATCCCCACGCGCTATTTCCACGATCTGATTCTCGGCGCCGAAATGGACTTGACGGTCACAACGTACGCGACATTTGATCGCCTTTCAGAATATTGCTATCGCGTCGCGGGAACGGTGGGCCTTACGTGCCTGCATGTTTTCGGCTTCAAGAATCCCAAAGCGCCCGACCTCGCCGAACGTCTGGGCCTCGCGTTTCAACTTACCAACATCATTCGCGATGTCGGCAGCGACTACGCGATGGGGCGCATTTACCTGCCGCAGGAAGATCTGGACCGCTTCGCCGTGCGCGCGGAGGAATTGCGCGGTCCCGTAACAGAAAAGCTGCAACAATTGCTCGAGTTCGAAGCGGATCGCGCCTGGCAAATGTATCGCGAGGGCGCGCCTCTCGTCGCACAGGTGAATCCGGATAGCCGCGCCACTCTCTGGGCGCTGGTTCGCACCTACAGCAGCCTGCTCGCCAGAATCGAAGAACGCGGTTTCGACGTGTTCGGTCCGCGCGTTTCGCTTTCCAATGCCGAAAAAATCCAATATCTCCTGACGGCGGGCCTTGCGGCGCGCAGAGCCGGCCGAGGGAAGGGTGATGCCCTCGCAAAGCGTTCTAGTGATCGGCGGCGGCCTGGCGGGACTCTCCTCCGCCGTCGCGCTGGCTGAAGCGGGCCTGCGCGTTCGCCTTCTGGAGAAGCGTCCGCACCTCGGCGGGCGCGCCACTTCCTACACGCTGCCGGATGGCAGCGAAGTGGACAACTGCCAGCACGTAACTTTGGGCTGCTGCACGAATCTCGCGGATTTCTATGCGCGCGTCGGCGCCGGCGACAAGATCCGTTTCTATGACCGGCTGTATTTTGTGGACGCCAATGGACAGCGCTCCACCATCGAAGCAGCCCCGCTGCCTCCGCCGCTGCACATGGCGCCGTCGTTCATGCTGTTCGGCGCACTGACGCTCGCAGACAAGCGCGCGATCGCCAATGCCATGCTGGCCATCGCGACCGCGGGCGGCCAGCCACCCGGCATCGAGGGCATCTCGATGCTCAATTGGCTGCACCGCATGAAGCAGACGGCCGACGCGATCGAGCGTTTCTGGCGCGTGGTGCTGGTCAGTGCGCTCGATGAAGAGCTTTCGCGCACGGATGCGCGCTACGGGATTGAAGTCTTCTGGAAAGCGTTCCTCGGAAACAAGACCGGTTACCGGGTGGGAATTCCGACGGTGCCGCTCGCCGAGCTCTACGAAGGTTCCCGCGAAGGGATCATCCAGCGGGGCGGGGAAGTTGAGTTGCGCAAAGGAATCCGCGAGATTCGCGTGCGCGACAATCGCTTCCAAGCGGCTGTGCTGGATGACGGAACGGAAATCGCCGCCGATGCATGCGTTGCGGCCGTACCGCACCACGTGCTGCTGGAATTGCTGCCACAGCAGTGCGCTGAGCCGGACGGTCAGCTCGAGGGCCTGCGGCACATCAAGACGTCGCCGATCACCGGAGTCCACCTTTGGTACGACCGCCAGGTTATGTCCGAGCCGTTCCTCACGCTGCTTGACCACACCACGCAATGGGTCTTCAACAAGACGCTTTTGTTCCGTCCGGCTGAAACCAAACGACCCGCCGAGCGTCCAAGTGAGAAGTCGGCGGCACAGCCGGACAGCGAAGGGCAATACCTGCAACTCGTCATCAGTGCTTCGTACGATCTGGTTCCGCGCTCCCGGCAGGAAATCATTGATATGTGCCGGCGCGAATTGGCGGACATTCTGCCGGCGACGCGGGAAGCTCAGTTGCGCAAAGCCACGGTAATCAAGGAAGTGAACGCCACCTTTTCACCCGAGCCGGGCGTGGACCGCTGGCGTCCCGGGCAGCAGAGCGGCATCGAGAATCTCTATCTCGCCGGGGATTGGACCCGCACCGGCTGGCCTGCAACGATGGAAGGCGCGGTGCGCAGCGGATATCTCGCGGCCGAAGCCTTACTCGCATCGTCCGGTCAACCGCGCAAGTTCTTGCAGCCAGATTTGCCGTTCGAAGGGCTTTCGAAATTCTGGGCAAACCGCAGCAGCAACGCAGGCCGATGAACAACGGACCCAATCCGACCTCGGTTCGCGGGACGCCGTTGGCGCTCCGCACCTCGCCCACAAAAAGCATGTTGCATTTTGCGCGAGAGGAGTATCCTATAAGCAGGATGGCGGCCAGTCCTGGCAGCCTCTCTACCGCGGCACTCGCGACAGTTTCTTTGCCAGTGCAGTATCCCGACCTCGGTCAATACTTGTACGAGTTGCTTTCCGCGTGGGGTTTTATCTCGCAATTTGGATTTTGCATGGAAACGCACCCAAGTGAAAACCGATAGGACCGAATCCGCCGGAGTCTAACTCGGCCCTGCGACGGACATTTCATTTGCGTGCGCGATGAAGTCCACCAGGGATGGATTTTGGAAGATCTTCCTTCCGCGGATTTTGCCTGGTGGATTCGTTTGAGCCGTTCGTTCGAAGCGGCGCGACCGCCGATGTATATCGCGCTCGATTCGATCGCCTTTCCGCGCAGGAGTTTGCAGCAGCCATTTGCACGGCCACTTTCACAGCTTGACTGATTTACCCCTTAGGAGGTCCGATGGACCGGAAGTATAAGCAGAGGGGCTACGCCGATCGCGACGCTCAAGATAAGAAGCGCGAGCGCAGCGATCGTCCGCCGAGCGGAGAGCCCCGCCCCAAGCAAGACGCCATGGGCCCGCGCACGCCGCGCATGGTGGGAACCGTCATGAGGGCGCGTTGTTCCAGTTGCGGCGCCGTCCTTGCGCCCGGTTTTGATCCGAATGGCGAATGTCCCCGTTGCCACACCGCGCTGCACTGTTGCAAGCAATGCGTGCATTTCGATACCGGCAAGCAATTCGAGTGTACGCAGCCGATCCCCGAACGTATCGCCAAAAAAGACGGCAAGAACGATTGCACCTTCTTCGAATTTCGCATGACCGTGGAAAAGGACACTTCACCGGTAACGTATGCCAGTGCGACTCCCGCTGCGGTGAGCCCGGGACGCCCGAACGACGCGCGCAAGGCCTTCGAAGACCTCTTCAAGAAGTAACAGTTCCCGCACGGCGGCTTCCTCCAGCCCCTCAATCATCTGGATTTGCTTCGCCGTTTTTCTTTCGCAAATCGATTCGTCTACTTCGGCGGCAGGGGAAATAGCGTGGGTTCTTTCGCGGGTGCATCGGCGATCGCTTCCAGTTGCGGGTAGTGGTTGCGCAGCGTATCCGGCACTTTCACTTTGTTTCCCGTCAGCAAATGAATCAGCTGCAGCGCGTTGACGATCCCTTTTCCCTCGAAATGATTGTTGGTGACGACGAACGTGGCCCGCGCGCTGTCCGCAACGTGTTCGACACGCTTGGCCCAGGGCTCCAGCTCCTCTTGCGAATAAAGATAGTTGTAGCGCTCCGATGGCGGCGACGCCGGATCGTCGCTGAACCAGGTGTCGTAGCGGCGGCCGTGCAGCCGCACGTAGCCGATCGGCGAGGTGACGCGCTCGCTCGGTTTGATCGAGCGGCCGATCACTGGCTGGTCAATGTTGCAGAAGCCCACACCGCGCTCGTGCAGCAATTCGTAAAATTCCTTGCGCGCCCAGGAAGAGTGGCGCACTTCCACCACCAACGGATAATCGCGGAAGTCGTCAAGAATCTGGTTGAGGCGAGCTTGCGTTTCGGGCGTGTTGTGAAACGAAAAAGGGAATTGCAGCAACACCGCGCCAAGCCGGTTCGCGTCGCTCAGGATATCGAACCCGGCATGCACGATCTTGACGTCCTCGGCGGTAGTCCCACCATCGTGCGTGAATTTCTGCCACAATTTCGCAGTGAATAAAAATCGCGGATTTGCGGCGATGCGCTCGAGCCATTGCGCGGCCAGATTCGGTTTCAGCGGCTGATAAAACGAAGTATTGATTTCGATCGTATCGAAAAAATCAGCGAGATACGTCGCCTCGTGAAAGCTCTTCGCGCGATGCGGCGGATAGACGACGCCTTTCCAATCCGCGTACGACCAGCCGGCGGGCCCAACGTAGATTCGCGGCGCATCAGCCATTTCAGATTTCGAATTTGCAGGCATTGGAAATTTCTAACCGATAAACGTACAGCGTCTGCCCGGTTGCAACTCGCCACGCACGGCGCTATGCTGGTTTTGCCGCAATGCGAATACCCCCTCCATTCGTAAACCAAGCTAAGCCAGGGTGCCTGAATGAAAATAACATACAGCCATATCGAACCCGAATTTCAGGAAGCCATTGAACATGAGACCGAGCGTCACACGGAAAAACTGAATCGCCTGTTGAAACATTACGCGAAGGATTTGGTTTATTTGCACGGATCGCTCGAAAAAACGCCGCACAAGCCGGAATTCAACTTCTCGGTGAATTTGAATCTACCGACCGCAACTCTGCATGCCACTGGTGTGGGCACCGACGCGCTAGGCAGCGCCAAGGCCGCCTTCGCCGAGCTGGAAAAGCAAGTGAAGAAGCATCAAGCCAAACTGCGCAAAGACTATGTCTGGAAACGAAAGCGCGCCATCGCTGTGCCCGCGCCGCACGAAGCTCCGTCGTCCGATTAATCGCGCTGGCCGCCGCGCATTGTGCAAACCAGCCGCGATCTTCCTCACCGCGAGCAGGCAGTGGGCGCCGCCCGCAGCCAAGTCGACACCGCTTCGAGCAACTCGTCGCCGCAGGCCGCTGCGGCAGGGACGCTATGACTCCGGGCGCGCAGCGGCGCATGCAACCGCGTTGCGGTCGTAATGCTGAAGGAATCGCCACACGGTTGCGTTCCGATCGAGTCCCGACGAATTGCGGCAACCCACAATTCAGCGAGGATTATTGAGACGTGGCGCGCCGCACGGCGGCGCTACGATCGTCGCGATCCGATTTGCTCCTATACCGATCAAATTGTTTCCGTGTAAGATGTTAACTCCCATTTAGGGGCGTAGCTCAGTGGTAGAGCAGCGGCCTTTTAAGCCGAAGGTCGTGGGTTCGATCCCCACCGCCCCTACCAACATCTTCTTGCTTCTCTTGTAGTTGGAAAGACCCGAGGGAGCTTGAGGGAGCATTAGCAGCCCCTTGTCGCGTTCCTCAGGCCACCTGCGCCGGAATCACCAAACGAACTACATTGCTGTTTGCCTCCCGAGGAGCACCGGGAACAGCGTGCGTGTAGATATTCAGCGTCGTTCGAACATCCGCATGTCGCAGTAGTTCCTGTTGCACCTTGAGATCGACCCCAAGGCCGTGAAGCAACGTGGAATGGCTGTGGCGAAACGTGTGCCAACCGAGTCGAGCGATCCCCAATTTCTTTGCAGCGGGGACAAGCCAATTCTCTTGCACTCGGACGGCCAATACGGTTTGCCCGTCTCGGGGTTGGCGAAGACCCAGTGCTCAATGTTCGGCCGCGACGTGAACCTCAACCGGTGCTGGCGTAGCTTTTCCGCCAGAGACCGATCGAGCGGCATCCACTTCTGAGAGGCGCGGGTTTTAACGTCGCCCTGCCTACCGTAAACGTAAGCTTGGCGAATTGCGATCCGCATTCCGTCCCAGTCGATGTCCGTCCATTTGAGACCGAGAACTTCACTTACCCGCAATCCCAAACACATCGCCACGATGCACATCGTGCGAAAAGGCTCAGGAATGTGTTCCAAGAGAGCGCAGAATTCTTGCCCAGTCAGGAATTTTGGTTCCTTTAACCTCTTCGAGCTGTCCTTCACGCGAACGAGGCTCATTGGATTGTGCTGATAGGGAATCAGCTCCCGGCGCATCGCTGCGTTGAACAAGACATGCATCAGGGTTCTGAGATGAGCTTTGCTCTTCGGAGCCAAATCGAGCTTTTTCAGCCAATCTTCGACCAGCAGCGGTTTAATATTTTGAATCGGGAAATCCCGCCACTTTGGCTCGATGTGGTTTTTCAGCCAGTATCGGTACCTAGATGCGGTCGAGTGTCGCTCAGGAAGTTCTTCGGCTAGGTAACGTAGCATGAGCGCTCCGAAGGGGACTGTCAGCCCCGGGGTCTGTTTGTCATTCATTGAGAGTAAGTAGGACAGGCTCGCCTTGCGCGCAAGCGATGCAGAAAAAAATTCCTGAGTCGTCCCGATACAAACGCTGCGTTTTTTCTTGTGACCGTCCCGCGATGGCTCTCGATAACGCCCCGCTCGCGTGCAGCGCCGCGACGCTCAGATTCTGCGCCACGAGCTTCACTGCAATATTGTGCGCACTTCGCACTCATAGGAGATAAGGCTTGGCAGGATATTTCCGTTGATAACGTCGGCCGCATGATCCGCCGTGATTGGAATCATCCCTCGATTGTTCTCTGGGGCGTACGTATTAATGAATCGCGGGATAATCACGATTTTTATACACGCACCAATGCCCTAGCTCACCACCTCGATCCCACCCGTCAGACCGGCGGAATCCGCTATTTTCAGGAGTCTGAATTTCTCGAAGACGTCTTTACCATGAACGATTTTGGGTGGCCCCTCAAGCCTCCCAATCATCCGCGTTATCTCAACGCCGAGTTTGTGGGCCATACGTACCCGGTGAAGTCTTTCGACGACAACGTCCGTCACCGCGAGCACACCATCCGTCATGCGCGCGTGCATGACGCGCTGGCGTCCGATCCACAGTACGCCGGCGGCATCGGTTGGTGCGCGTTTGACTACAACACGCACTCTGGCTTCGGCGCCGGCGATCGCATCTGCTATCACGGCGTGACGGACATCTTTCGCGAACCGAAACCGGCCGCGGGCTTCTATAAATCGCAGTGCGAGCCGGAGGAAGAAATCGTCTTGGAACCGGCGTTTCATTGGGCGGCGGGCGATGAAGCCCTGCGCTTCACGATCGCCATGATTTGCTCGAACTGCGACCACCTGAAGCTTTACGTGCGCAATAAAGATGACTGGCAACTTTTTGTCGAAGCGAATCCGGATCGCGAGCAATTTCCGCATTTACGCTATCCGCCATTCAGTGTTGATCTCACCAAAGTGAACAAAGGATGGGGCGATCTGCGCATCGAAGGATTTCTCAAAGACCAGCGGGTCATTTCCAGGATGTACTCGAGCAGGGGAGTGGATCAGAAGTTTTCCGTTCAAGCCGACGACACTGAGCTTTTCGCCGACGGCGCCGATAGTACGCGCGTTACATTCCGGGTCACCGACGAATCCGGCGCGATTCGGCCCTACGCCAGCGATCCCATCGCACTGACTCTGGAAGGTCCAGCGACAATTATTGGAGACAATCCTTTTGCTCTGGTAGGCGGCACTGGCGCCGTTTGGATTCGTGCCAAGGAAGAAGCCGGAACGGTTCGCCTCACCGCCACGCATCCTCGCCTCGGCACTCAGTCCGTCATCCTGACGCTGCGCGAAGTCCCCGCCGAGCGCGCATAGCAATTCTCCGCGAGGCCGCAAATCTCGTTGATAATTTTTGGCGCCTGGCTCGCCGTAGCTCCCCTTGCGCTCCCCGTCATTCCCCTTCGATTATTTGGTGTTTCTTTGTATTCCTCCGAAGTCCCTGAAATTCCTGCCGTTGTTGTTTTTGATCCCAACGCCGCTACTAACATCTTCTTGATTCTCTTCTACTTGGAAAGACCGAAGGCCGCCGAGCGTGCCGCGACGGCGTTGCGTCGGACCTTTACGCTGCTCGCTCTGGAAGAACTAGACGAACGACTTTGCTTTTTGCTTCTCGAACCGCACGGGGAACAGCCTGCCTATAGGCGTTCATCGTCGTGCGGACATCCGCATGGCGCAGGAGTTCCTGCTGGACTTTGACATCCACTCCCAGTGCGTACAGTGACGTCGAATCGCTGTGGAGATGGCGAAGGGGACAGCGAAAGCGGCGCGAACCCGACGCGTTATCCTTGGCGACACGAAGCATCCACGATGCTTGACGAATAACGAACGCAGTTATACAACACTTGGCAGGCGCGCTTGCCTCCACGGCGGCAGCGGCCCTGGACGCAGCCCACACTTCGCGTCCGGCGCGCGCCATTTCTTGGGATTCAAGGAAAATCCGATGATGCGCCATGATTCGCTGTGCCTCCGTGCACGCGCGTTTATGTCCGCGCGAGTCTGCCTGCTCGCGCTAATCTTTGCGATAATTTGGGCCCTCGCGCTGGCGGCTCCGAGCACCCGCGCGCAGACCACCACGCCGCAATATTTATTTGTGGTGACGGGCGTTCCCGACGGATCAGGGGGGTACGTCAACGGAATCAAGACGTTCACCGTGGACACAACCACGGGTGCGCTCACGCAGATTACGCCGCCGCCCGTGCAGACGCGCGCCCAGCCGTCAGCTTTAGCCATCGACAACGCGGGCACGTTTCTATTTGCAGTCGGAATAAACTCCGGGAACCAGGGTGCGGTGGAATCGTTCAGTGTGGCCAGCGACGGCTCCTTGACGGAAGTTGGGACGTCGCCCTACACCGTCAGCAACCCACTCGCCACTCCCGTAACTTTGGCCGTAAGCCCGAACGGAGAATATCTGTATGTGGCATCGACGGTGGCGGGCAGTTCGACAACTCCCACTCCGACGCCGGAATCTACCATTCTCGACGTATTTGCTGTAGCGGCCGATGGCTCGCTAACGTTGAGCAATACGTTTGCCTACTCCGCCGTCGAAGCCTGCAACCCCCCGACTCCGGCGCTGTTGTTCCCCGTCCAGTTGTATGTCCATCCGACGCAAAAGTGGCTTTACCTCTTCATGGGTTCTGTCTACGGGCCGCCTTGCTCCGGCCAGCCGTCGGAGGTTCAGCCGTTCACGATCAATTCCGATGGGACGCTCACTCCCGAAACTCTGGACATTCTGCCCTTGTACGCGACGAACGGATACGCGCTCACCGGCTCCCCCGATGGCACGCTGCTCTTTCTGATGACGAAACAGAATCCCGAAGAAGGAATCATTTACGCGAGCGCGATCGATCAGAGTACCGGGGATGTCGACTTCACACTCGCCGGTTCCTATCCGCCGAACGGCCCGATGCCCGCGCTTTCCACTGGCGGACTCGCCGTCGATTCAACCAGCACATATCTATATTCATCCGCGGGAACGTTCCAGATACAGGACGGAGCGGTCACCTTGCTCGGCAGCATCTCGAGCCCGTACACCGTGGGCGCCTCGCTGCTGGCTTCTCCGTCGCTTCCGTTGATTTTTGCGGAGGCTGTCACGTCAGGGGGCAGCAATTTTTTGAGCGACCTGGTGAACGGCGATGGATCGCTCACGCCGGCCCCAGGCTCGCCGTACACAATCTCAGGTGGCGGAATGGTTTTGAGCGGCGCTACACCGATTCCCACCAAGCCCGTGATGTGGATTAACCCGGATGGCCCGATCAACATCACGGGCGTGCCGGTCGGTCAGACGGCCAGTCCTGGCCTGACGATTTCTAACGTTGGTTACGGACCGCTGGCGATCACCAGCGTCACTGTTACCGGAGACCCGAGCCTCACGCCGACAAACCTGTGCACCACGCCCGTGGCACCCCCGACGGGAACCTGTTCGGCTGGCGTAACATTCACGCCGACCGCGGTCGGCACGTTTACCGGCACGCTGACGATCGTATCCAACGTGGGCACTCGCACTTTCGCAATTTCCGCGACGTCAGTTACGCCGCCGCCACCCATGCCGGACCCGATCTTCGTGGCTCCTTCTCCCATTTTGTTTCCAGACACGGCGAGCGGATCTTCTTCATCCTTGACGTTTACGCTGGAAAACGGAGCGAGCGCCACTGGACCGATGACCGTATCCTCAATTACGCTCGGCGGCTCGAACCCCGGCGACTTCTCGCAAATGAATACCTGCACATCGCCGGTTCCAGCGGGGTCGTCGTGCTCGGTCACTGTGATTTTCACTCCGCAGGCCTTGGGCGGTCGCGCCGCTACGCTAAGCATCAACGGACCCAGCGGGGCGCTCACCGGTGCGCAGCTTACCGGCACCGGCGTGCCCACCGTGACGAAGTTCACTTTTTCTACCAGCGTGACGGGTCCCGGCACGATCACGCAATCGCCGACGGGGACGTCGTTCGCAAACAACACCACGGTGAGTCTGACGGCGGTGCCGAGTGCGGGCGCGACGTTTTCAAGCTGGGGCGGCGCGTGCACGAATACGGGTTCGACTACATGCAGCGTGATCGTGACTTCGAATACGGCTGT
The DNA here is from genome assembly GCA_963740695.1 of uncultured Acidobacteriota bacterium. Lineage (GTDB taxonomy): Bacteria > Acidobacteriota > Terriglobia > Acidiferrales > UBA7541 > Palsa-295. The sequence continues at coordinate 1,174,552 of CAVUFU010000004.1, read as the reverse complement.
GTCTGCCACGTTTACAGCGCCGCAGTATACGCTGACGACGAGCGTGAATGGGCCTGGCGCGATCACGCAGTCGCCAACTGGGACTTCGTTTGCATCGGGGACGGCGATCACGTTGACCGCGGTCCCGAACACGGGCGCGACGTTCACGAGTTGGTCGGGCGGGGCGTGCGCGGGCAGCACCAGCTCGACCTGCGCGTTCAATATTTCGGCGAACACGTCGGTGACGGCGACGTTTTTAAGTCCGCCGGCGGTGACGACGCCGGATCCATCGCAAACCGGCGCGGCGGGCGGCTCGTTTACGTTCTCGCTGAGCGCGACAGGATTCTCGACGGCGCCGACCTACACTGCGACCTGCTCGATACCGGCGGGCTCGTGCACGATCAACGGCACGACGCTCGTGGTGACTACGACGGCGCGAACTTCGATGAACGTGCATCAAGTGACGGCCTGGGTCCGACCTTCAAGTGGCGTCGGAAATGGGCCTCGCGGTGGTAATGCTGGCAGTGCAGCGGCTGGCGTCTCCGTTGTGGCGCCCTTGGCGAATGCTTCGATGCTGCTCCTCGCGGTGCTGGCGGAAATGATGCTCGTGGGCATTGCGAACGCGCGCGCAGCAACCGCAGCGTTGCGCTTGCGTCGAATCGCGCCGGCGCTGGCAATTCTGGTCGCGTTCGCGGGCCTTGCGCTGCTCGCCGCCTGCGGCGGAAGTGGCGGCGGCACCACGCCCAGCGGCACACCAGCCGGCACTTACACAGTCGCCATAACGGCGACCGCCGGCACGCAAAAAGCCACGACGAGCGTCTCCGTGACCGTGCAATAACCACGCAAGTCACAACGAAGAGTTCGCAAACACGCTGCGCAGCGCAAGTGGTTGGAATTTCGCGAATCCGCAAGGCGGGGCTCAGTTTTGCGTGCGGAGCGCCTCGCGGGTCACGCTGCCATCGCCCGCCGCGATGGCCGAACCACATTTTGTTTGCGGCCGCACAAAACTCGGCTTCAATTTCGCTCGGTCCGGCTTGATGTGTTCTCTCTCTCGTGCGTCAGGTTGTGCAATCATCCGTTGGGCATGCGGATCGACCAACTCCTGGCGGGCCGCGTCACGGGGCGTTTGGCGATTAGACTTGACAACACTCTGTTGTAGCGGTTTATAAGTGAGCCGCGCGGGCCAAAACGATTCGCACAGTGAAGGGAGACGACCTGATGCTGCGTCTGCTCATGTTGGCTTTTGTCTTTGCGTATGTGACTTTGCCGGCGGCTTCTGCTCAAACGACGGATGCTGGCTTTGCCGATGAGTTGTCGCCCTCGCTGGTGAATGGTGTAAAGGCGATGCACGCGGCCATTCGCCGAAATCTGGCCGAGGCCGCGGAGAACATGCCCGCAGATGAATACGGCTTTCGACCGACGCCGCAGGTCCGGACTTTCGCTCAGCTGATCGGGCACCTGGCCAAGGCGAATTTCTACTTCTGTGCGGAGGTCGCGGGCGAAAAGTCGCCAGCTGCCGCTGACTACGAGCAAATCACAAACAAGGCCGTGCTGGTTAAGGCGCTAAACGATTCGCTCGTTTATTGCGACCGCGTATACGCAGCCACCACTGACGCTAACTTCATCCAGCCGATGCAGATTGCGAATGTGATTGGCACAGGGTCGACCAATACCGTTCGAGGCGCCGTGCTGATTTACAACATCGCGCACAATAACGAACATTACGGCAATCTCACCGTTTATATGCGGCTGAAGGGCCATGTTCCGCCCTCCACAGCTCGCGCCCAGCAGAGTAAGCACTAGTAACGCCGCGCAAATCGTGCCGGTTCACCCGGCGGCGCAACACAATCCAGAATTTTGATGCGACGATGCTTCCGCGGGAGAACCGCGAGCGGCTTCCGGCAAAGCATCGAAGTAACTGTGAACAACTCTTCCAGTGTGGACCTGCAAAGCCTTCAGCAACTGCTCGCGCTCAACGCTCCCTAGGGTGCCGCGACGGTTCAGAAAGAGTTGGCGGAGCTTGCAAATTGGTGGCCCAGCGGCGCGCTGTTCGAAGTGGCGGACGAAAACGGGAACTCCTTTCGCGCCGCCTCGAAGTCCCGCGCGCTCACGATGAGCTGCGCCGCCTCACTGAAACGCTGAACGCGACGCTGCAACGCATTGAAGCGTCGTCGAAGAGAATCACGCGATTCACCGCGGACGTTTCGCACGATCTGCGAACGCCGGTAGCGGTGATCCGCACGATTGCCGCGGTGACTTTGCGTAGGCCGCGATCGGAGAGTCAATACGCGGAGGCCCGGCGTCGTGGGGTTTTGCCCGACGGGCTATTTCTGCGAGACTGCTTGAGCTGCCGTCAATGGAGCTGCGCCGAAATTCACGCTGAATCGTTTGCACCAGACTGAAACCGCGCGATATTTCGTCAAGTCCACGTCGGAACCGAGAGTGTAGTTTTGGTCGCCAATATTCCCCTTGATGACGCCCAAATCGATGAAACCTGCGCTCAGCACGCTGTTGTTGTCTTTCGCGTCGTCGGCAGCCACCATGTAGACGTGAACGTCCGGGCCGTTCGAGGTCTTGAAGTTCGTGAAGCGCAGAATGTGAGTGCCGTCGGCCATGCGATAGATGGTCGCGGTACCTGCGGTCGGATGCAAGATGCTATAAAACGTTCCGGACTCGAGGGGTTGCGCGGGCGCAGCACCTTGCGCAGTTGGCATTGCTTCGTCCACGCTGCGATTAACGTACAAACGCTCCGGCCGAAACACGTACCAGGCACCGATCAAAGCGACGATCACGATGGGAATTGCAATTTTCCACTTTTTCATTTTCCTGCCTCCATCAACCTAACGTTCCTGAACGAGCAATTGTTTCCGCGGAAGACGCAGCGTTTGTAAGTGACGACTGGGGCGTCCGATGCCCTGGCTCGCACCGGTCACCACGGCGACTGATTTTACGTACATGGGATTTACCTCTACTGCGAAAGGGTCTTTCGCGCGGCTTCCAGAATTACCTCGGTCACCACCGCCGGCGATGAATACATGGGCGTGTGGTCCACCGGATGTGGCCTCACCGTTGCGTGCATCCGCTCGGCCATGAAACGCTGTGTTTTCGGACTGATCATGCGGTCTTCTTCAGCAACCAGGTACCACGATGGTTTTGATCTCCAAAGCGGCGTCGGCGAGGGCTGCTTGATGCACTGAACCGAAAACGGCCGCTGCACAGAGGCCGCGATCTTGGCCTGTTCGGGCGATGCCTTCTGCGCGAGCGCCTTGTGAAAGGCGTCGTCGGGCATCCATACAAAACCGTGGGAATCGGGGACCATCTTGGGTGCTTCCGGACTCGGCGCCTCGCGATAGAAGATCTTTTCAACCGTCTCGCCTTCGTCCGGCGCCAGCGCCGAAATGTAGACGAGGGATTTGACCCGCTCTTCCTTCACCGCGGCGATCACGGCTCCCGAGTAGGCGTGTCCGACCAGGACCAACGGGCCGCTGGCCCGTTCCAGTGCGTGGCTCAAGGCAGCAATGTCGTCCGTCAATGCGGTGAGCGGGATGGGCGCGCACATCACCTTCAGGTCGTGCCGCTCCAGCGGGACGACGATATTGCTCCAACAATAGCCGTCGGCCCACGCCGCATGGACCAAAACGATGGTCGAGTTCGCCGGAAAATCGCTCCTCTTGGCCGCTCGCCCTGGCGAACTTGCCGCATCCTGCGGGGTGGTTTGCGCGCGCGCAGTTTCAGCGAGAGCGCCATCGAGCGCAACGCCTAGAGATGCAGCTGCGAGCGCACCGAGAAAACCACGACGTTCCATTACTTCCTCCTCGTTCCCAATCCCTCTCGCTGAAAAACGAGCTGACAACGAGCACCCTTCTCGATCCCTGTCGCTTTAGAGCGATTGTCGAGCTCAGCGGATGCAATTGCATCGTGCGGCTTTTTATTTGCTGCCTGCACCGATGCCATTCGCATTGAAGAATGCCTTCATCGCCGCCGCAATTTCCGCGACGTGCGTCTCCAACGCAAAATGCCCGGTATCAAGGAACTGAACTTTCGCGCTCGGTATGTCCTTGCGGAACGCCTCCGCTCCCGGCGGAATGAAAAACGGATCGTTCTTGCCCCAGATCGCCAGCAACGGCGGTTTCGATTTGCGGAAGTATTCCTGGAATTTCGGGTAGAGCTTCAGGTTCGACGCGTAATTCAGAAACAAATCGAGCTGAATGTCCGTGTTCCCCGGCCGTTCGAACAGAGCTGTGTCCAATGTGTACGACTCCGGCGGAACGCTATCCGGATCGGAGACGCCGTGCGTGTACTGCCAGCGGGTCCCTTCGAGCGTCAAAATATTTTTGCGGATCACCTCGCGGTTGTCGGGCGTCGGTTCAGCCCAATATTTCCGGATCGGCGCCCAGGAATCGCCCAGGCCTTCCTCGTACGCGTTCCCATTCTGCGAGACGATCGCGGTCACGCGTTCCGGGTGCGCCATCGCCAGCCGGAGGCCTGTGGGCGCGCCATAGTCGAAAATGTATATCGCGTAGCGATTGAGGTTGAGCGCGCGCGTGAAAGCCTCGATGGTCGCGGCCAATCCGTCGAACGTATAGACGTATTTTCGTTCCGCGGGCACTTCCGTAAATCCGAAGCCGGGCAGGTCCGGCGCGATCACGCGGTAATCGCTCGCGAGGCGCGGAATGAGTTCGCGGAACATGAACGATGAAGCTGGGAATCCATGCAGAAGGAGAACCACGGGTGCACCCGGTTCACCGGCGGCCCGATAGAACACTTGGACGCCATCGGCTTTGACTTTTTGGATCGTGGTCAGAGGCACGGTGTCGTGGCCTTCGGTCCGTTTTACTGCTGCCTGCGAAGTCGCATCGCTCATAAAGTCTTCTCCTCGTTCCGTGCGTCGCTTCGGACGCATCGTCGTACACGCAAATTACATGCCATCAGTCCGCCGCAGTCGATCCCAGTGTCCGCCACCGCATAACTCGTTCCATTCCTGCGAGTTGCCTATGCAGCAGAACGGGTGGGGTGGCGAGCTGCAACTGACGAAACCGTGACGGATATCGAACACTGCTGGGATTTAGACGCGAGCCTCGTCGCAACGCGCAAACGACTCCAACGACGGCGGCCGGCGGAAAACCGGCAGAGTCCGTTCTTGGCCATCGGCAAGCAGACCTATCTTGGGGCACAATTCGGCCAAAAGGGAAGCGCGCGCTCTTTAACCAAGAAAAAATCTCTGCAATTGCTCCGCACTGTCGCTCGGGTTCTCTTCGGGGAAGAAGTGCCCGCCCTTCATCGCTTGTCCATTCACGTTGGGCGCCCACCGTCTCCAGATTCCCAGCGGGCCGCCCTCGCTCGAATAAAAAGTATCGAGGGGTCCGCCGATAGCCCATAGATGGAGCATCGGGCATTGGATTTGGTGCTTGGCGTCTACGTCTTTGCGGTCGTGCTCGACGTCAATCGTCGCCGCCGCGCGATATTCTTCACACACCGCGTGTACGCGAACTGGATCTCGATACATTTCCACGTACTGGTTGCGTATATCGCGCCCGAATGTGCCGGCGCCAAACGGATTGTCGAACACCGCGTCCGGCGCCCCTGACAAATATTTTTCCGGAAGCGGATTTTTCTGCGATAGCAATATCCAGGGCCAATATGTCTGGGCGAACCGGGCGTCCGTGCGAGACCAAGCCTCCAGGATCGGAATTACATCGAAGACCGCCAGCTTTTCAACCTTTTCGGGATGATCGAGCGCCATGCGATACGAAACTCGTCCTCCGCGATCGTGCCCAACGAGGCAGAAGCTCGCGAATCCGAGCTGCGCCATCACTTCCACCAACTCGCTCGCCATCGCGCGCTTGCTGTAGGGAAAGTGATCGTCCGTCGACGCCGGTGCGCCGCTACGCCCGTAGCCGCGGAGATCGGCGCAGACCACCGTATAACGATCCGCCAAGCGGGGAGCCACGTCCCGCCACATCAGGCTGGTGCGCGGAAAACCGTGCACCAGTAGAAGCCCCGGCCCTTTCCCGTAGATGCGAACGAAAATTGTATTGTCCTTGGTCTTGACCTCGGTGGAGCGGAATTCCGCCGGGTTCATCGCAGGCGCAAACTCCTTCGCGGCTTCGTTCGATGCAAAAACCGACATCGATCCCTGCGACAGCATACTGACCGATGCCGCAGTCAAACCTTCGAGTACAGTGCGACGATTCAAAGCTTCCTCTCTCTGTATCCGCAAAAGCAGGCATGGTGCGAGTAGGCACGGAAATTGCCAACGCAAAAAACTTCCGAGGCGAGCAGAAATGCCAGCTAACTTATTCTTTTGAAATATGATGGGATTGGCTGCGGCCCGCGCACGTTCGCGCGCCTGTGACGGATTTGCGTCCAACATCCGTCACTGATGAGTTCTCGTCGCGGGAAGTGTCACGTCTCGCAAATAAGCATGACGACCTGTGGGAGAGTCAGATGCGGCCCGCGGCAGCACTCTTGGCTACCGTCTTTTGCGGAACAGCCACGGGGCGACTAATACCCAGCTTCCGCATTCTGTAGACCAACGAAGTCCGCTTCATGCCCAATCGCTCGGCAGCGCCACGGCGTCCGCCGATTACCCAGCCGCTCGCTTCCAGCACGCGCAAGATGTGCTCACGTTCCACCTGCGCAAGGCCGCTGATTGTCACGCCGGATTCCGTCAGCGAGCTGAACGGCTCGAGCTCGGATACCGGCGCGCGCAGTACGGAGTGGGAGGATAAGATCACGGCCCGCTCGATGAAGTTCTGCAATTCCCGGACGTTCCCGGGCCAGCGGTAGCGCAGCAGCGCATCCATCGTCTCGGGAGGAATTGCATCGATACTTTTGTTCATGCGTTGCGCGTAGAGCGCGGTGAAATGGCACGCCAGCTTCGGGATGTCTTCGGTGCGTTGCCGCAAAGCCGGAACGTTGAGCGGAAACACTTTCAACCGGTAATAAAGGTCTTCGCGAAACGTCCCCTGCCTTACCATGGCCGACAAATCACGATGCGTTGCCGCGATCAGGCGCACATCAACCTTGTGCGTCTTGTTGCTGCCGAGCCTCTCGAATTCCTGCTCTTGCAGGACGCGCAGTAATTTCGCTTGCAGTTCCAGAGGGATGTCTCCCACTTCGTCCAGAAAAAGCGTGCCCTTGTGCGCAAGCTCGAAGCGCCCCGTCTTTTGCGAGATCGCCCCGGTGAACGCTCCTTTTTCGTGACCGAAGAGTTCGCTCTCCAAAAGCCCCAGCGGAATTGCGGCGCAATTCAGCTTCACAAACGCTCGTTCGCGGCGGCCGCTCAGATTGTGGATCGCCCGCGCGATCAGTTCTTTGCCGGTTCCCGTCTCGCCCAGTATCAACACGCTCGAGCCGGTGGGTGCCACCACCGACACCAATTCCAACGCAGTCCTCAATGCCGGGCTATCCCCGACGATTTGCCCGAATTCGGCGCGAATTTCTTCTTCGAGATAAAGGCGCTGTTTCGTCTCTTTGTCTCGGTCGTTTATGGCTTCTTCAAAGTCCAACGCGTTTTCCACCGCGACTGCCACTTGGCGCGCCACTTGTTCGAGAAAGGCGACTTCGTCTTGCCCGAACGCCTTCTCCGACCGTTTTCGTGCGGACAGCACACCCACCACGCCGCCCCTGCCGATAAGCGGCACGTCGCATCCGGATACCAAGCCTTCCGCTTTTACCCGCTGATAGAAAGGCCGCCCTGCGCTGCTGCCAAAACTTTCGGGATCGTCGCGCAAATCTTCAACACTGCGAAAGTATTGCGTCCTGCCGGTCCGGAAAGCTTTCCCGGACACCGAACCATGGATGGGCACGATGCTCCCGTCGCTCACCGAACCTCGCGCCTCCGGGTTGTACAAAATGGTTGCACGCAATTGCCCGCTATCGGCATCCGGTAAAAGCAAGCCGCAGAAATCGCAGCGCGTTACGCTCAAGAGATTCGTGGAAAGCGCCTCGACCAACTGGCGAAGATCGAGTTTCGACGTCATGCTGTTCGTGATTTCCAGCAGCAAACGCAGCCGGTCGCGCTCCTGCCGCAGCGCTTCTTCGTTGTTATGGCGCTCGATGGCGATTCCCGTGATGTGGCTGGCTTTTTCAATCAATTGCAGGTCGCTCGCGCCGGGGCTGCGCGCTTCGCGATAAAGAATCGCGAATGTACCCAGAGCCTTGCCGTCGGTGGTGAACAGGGGACGCGACCAAACCGCGCGAATCCCATAAGGAAGCACGCGGTCGCGGTAGTCATCCCAGATGGACTCGGTGAGGATGTCGGTCACATACACCGGCTCCCTTCGGTAAACGGCGGTGCCGCAGGATGCGCCGTTTGCGCAAATTACCGTGCTGCCTACGTGAGCAGCGAATCCAGGAAGGCTCGGCGCCGCTGCACAATAGAGCCGCTTTCCTCCTTCCTCGGGAAGCCAGATAGTGCAGAACAAGCCCTCGCCCTGCGATTCCACCAGCCGGGCAATGATTGCCAGCACTTCCGGCAGGGGAGCTCCCGCGAAAATCAATTTCAAAATGTGCAGCACGGACTCGCTGGAAAAATGGTCCGTCTCGTTCCGCGCGGTTTCTATGCCGGATGGGATTTGTGCGGGAATTTCCGTGACCTCAAGGAACTTAGCTGCAACTTCCGCCGATCGCGCGTTATCAGGTCCGGTCATGGCAACTCCAATCAGCCCTGCAATCCTCCGATTGAAATGTGTGACCGGCTGGTCGGTCCCTCGGAGCGCTCAATGGAAATCTGGCAGCTAACAGTGTAGGAGGCGACTCGTTAAACTTACACCCCGCAGGCCGTAGCCTGTCAAGCGCAGCATCTCGCGTGGCGCTCTGGGCTACTCGGTACCCCTGCGCGGCCGACTATAGATGATAAGCCAGTAGAGGTTTGCTCGTGGCGCCTGGTCGAGTTGGCTTCGTTAATCGTAATCAGGAATTTTTCGCCGCCGAGATCGTTACCATCCGGCCGTCATTTCGTCCGGCAATCGCAAGCCCGGAAGCTGTGAGTTCTGCGACGACCCACTCGGCGGGCAGGCGAAGTTTCCTGTAGCTGCTTTTGTGAAGCGTCCATTTGCCGTCGTCGTCGCGAACATTGATCAGATCGTGGATCACCACGGTTTCGGCCGTTTCGTACTCCAGAAAGCAAGTCATCACCCGGTGATCGTCGCTGCGCACGGGAATAAATCGGTCGAGCCCGGTTAATTCAGCGCTCGCCAGATCACGATAAGTGATCACGAGCGCCCCTCCCGGTTTAAGAACGCGAGCGACCGACCGGAACAAATCAGAAACGTCCGAACGATCGGGAAGGTGCGTCAGCGTATCGCCCATGCACACCGCCAAATCTACCGAGGCGGGAGCGAGCAGTGAATCGAGCGTACGCAAATCCGCGTGCTTGGTCAGAATCTTCCGCGCACCGGCCCTCGCCGATAAGTGGCGCAGCAATTTTTCGCTGCTATCGATCGCCAGCACTTGATATCCAAGCTCCGACAACGCAAAAGACTGAAACCCCGAGCCGCACCCGAGATCCACGGCCAAGCCTCCGGCTACTTCCTTTCCGGCGAATTCGTTCAGGATGGCTTTTTGTTCAGCGATTTTGGCTTCGAACGGTGCCCCGAACATCCACTCGTAGTGGTCCGCCAACAAATTCTCGTAGTGTTCTTGAGCGCTGCAAGGCGTGCGAGAGATCATAACGCTTCAAAAGTCATGTACGGTGACTACCGCGAAATCACAAAATCCTGATCAGCGGTTCGGTTCGCGGCAAAACTTCACCGACCTGCATTGCATCTCCGCCGCGTTCCCGAAATCCACGCAGGAAGCGATCTGACGCATTCGCCGAGATGGAAAGCAACAATCCTCCGGCGGTTTGCGGGTCGAAGAGCAAAGCCCTGGTGACCTCGTCCACGCTCGGCGCGAATTCCACCGCGCATTCAGCGAATTCACGGTTGGCTTTCAGCCCCGCTGGTACGCACCCAGCGCGCACGCTTTCCACAGCGCCAGCGAGCCAAGGCACCTTAGCCGCATTGATTCGCAAGCTGACGTTGCTGGCCAAAGCGATTTCGCGAGCGTGCCCGACCAAGCCGAAGCCGGTTATATCAGTCGCGCCGTGCACATCGCCACCCAGCTCCGCGGCAACCTCGGCGGCAACCTTATTAAGTGTCGTCATGGATTTTGTGGCGGCTTCGATCCACGCCGGCTCCGCTTTGCCCTGCTTGATCGCCGTCGAGATAACGCCGGTGCCCAGAGCTTTCGTGAGGATCAGCGCGTCCCCGGCCTTCGCTCCGCCATTCGCCAGAATTCGATCCGGATGAACGGAACCGGTAACCGCATACCCGAACTTGATTTCCTCGTCGCGAATACTGTGTCCGCCAATCACAGTACATCCGGCTTCGATCATTTTTGAAAGGCCGCCGGCAAGGATTTGTCCAAGAATCTCCAGATCCTGCCGTTCCGGAAAGCACACCATCGCCAGAGAACTGATCGGGCGGCCTCCCATCGCATAAACATCGCTCAGCGCATTCACCGCCGCGATCTGCCCGAACGTATATGGGTCGTCAACAATGGGTGTGAAAAAATCAATCGTCTGCACCAGCGCGAGCTCCGGCGAGAGCTTATACACGCCGGCGTCGTCGGCGGTATCAAATCCAATCAGAACGTTCGGATCCTGCTGCCTGGGCAAATTTCCAAGAATGGAGTCCAGCGCCGCCGGACTTAGCTTGGACGCTCAACCCGCCGCTTTGACCGATGCGGTGAGACGTACCTTTTCAAGTGGCGTCATAAACCGATTGTACAGGCCGCGAGGAGATTCTTGAAACGCCGACAACCGGAGCAGGCTTGTATTCGATGAACTTCGTCAGTCGAACTACCGTCGGACAGGACAGTCAGTCCGCGTCCGCCGTCGGCGTGGTTTCCTTGGACGTAATCTCGTACTTGAAGTTGACGGGGTCGAGGCTGTCCAGCCGGCCTTCGGCAGTTTCCGCCTGCGGATACATCAGGAAGCTGATCGGCGCGCCTTTCGATCCGGGCAGATCAACGTCATGCGCGTAGTTGTACGCCACCCAGTTCATCTCCCAGGATCCAAACAGCCGCGCGCGCGCACTCTTCACCATGGCATCATCCAGAGGACGGTTTCCGGGTGGTTCCTCGAGCACCACCTTCCGCACATCGGCCGGATCGACCGGCACCCAACCATAATCACTGAGGTAAACCTCCGCGCGGCAGTGCTGCGCTTTCGTCACATTTTCCGACGAAGCACCCAAGCTCTTGTATCCCAATTCGGATTTGCCGACACGGACACCGTAGACGTCGCGCGCCGGAAGCCCCGACGCCCGTGCGAGGCCCACGTACAGCGAGTTCAGATCCGCGCACTTGCCGCTGAGATCCTTCGACTCGAGCATGAAACGAATGTCGCCCACACCGCAGCCGCGCGTTTTCGGATTGCGAAATGTGTTCTCGACAACCCATTCGTAGATGGCGCGCGCTTTCTCCTCGTCTGTCTTCGCGCCGCTCGTGATCTCGCTTGCCGTGGATTTCACAATGCCATCGGTTGGCAATAGCTTGGTCGGCCGCAGAAAATGTGCCAAATCCGCGGAGGCTTCTTTGGAAGCATTGCGGGGCGCGCTGAGATCAACGGTATAGGTCTTCGTAGTGATCCGGCTCGTGACGGTGAGGATCGGCCTGACACCAGCCGGAAATTCCGCGACGACGATTCCAAGCGAATCCGCCTTGCTTTCGTCCATCTTCGCTGTGCCGCCTTCGGATTGAATCGCGCGGGAGAGCGTTTTCTGGAAAGGACTTTCGGTGAACAGCGCCGTGGGCAGCCAGATGCGCGTGGCCCCGGAAGGTTTGAGCACTTCAACGCTCGTCGTGACTTCGAACGTGCGCCACTGGTCGCCCGTTATGCCTCTCGCAAAAAGCCGTCCGGCTTTCGCGAACGCGAGGCTTGCAGAAAAAGCTCCGGTTGACCGCAGGAAATCGCGCCGATTCATGCTTCAACTCCTCGAACCAAAATTCTGCTCTTACTCCGGCACCGAGGCATAGCGTACACTCGACTCGGCCCGTACACAAGATGGGTGCAAATCGGGCCAGCAGCGGGATCATGACTCACTCCAGCGCTCATTCCTCTTCACTATCTGCCTTGGTCCGGCCGGCCGCGACGGGTGGATTTGCCGTCGGGCTTGGCTTAACCAACGAATGCAATCTCGCCTGCTCGTTTTGCTACCGCGATCCAGCGCGCCTCGACCGCCTGAGCCTGGAGCAAGTGCGCTCCGCCATGGCCAGCCTCCCCGTCCGTTCCGTCAATCTCGGCACCGGCGAAAACGGAATGCACCCGGAGTTCCACGAGATTCTTGCCTACCTTCGCAGTCAGCCCGTGAAGCTCACCATCACCTCGAACGGCCACAGCGTTGCCGTTCTCACCGACGACGAGCTGCGCGCTTTTCACGACATCGAATTTTCCCTCGACTATGCCACCGAAGAAAAACAGGACGCCCAGCGCGGCGCGGGCAATTGGGCGTTGATCCACCAGCAAGCCGCGCGTTGCGTGCGGCTCGGCGTTCCGGTCACCGTCATCGCCGTGATGATGAAAGCCAATTACCTCGGTTTGGCAAACGTAGCCCGCGTGGCCAAGCGCTTTGGGGCTCCGCTGCGCGTCAACGTCTATCAAGCAGTGCGCTCAGATCTCTACGCCCTGACCTATGATGAATATTGGCAAGGCTTTCGCGCGTTGTTCGCGGAAACCGATGTCATCGCCATCAGCGAACCTCTCGTGCGCGCCATGGCGGGTTTGCCCGCAAGAGTAGGCGGCTGCGGAGCCAGCACCGTGCGCGTCACGCCCCGCGCCACCACGCAACCGTGCGTTTATTGGGCCGGCGCCGGCGAACCGCTCTCGCTGCTTCTCTCTCGAGTCGCAAATCGTGGACACTCCGCCGTTCGTCGAGGCGCGCACCGCACCCGAAGCATGCCGCTCGTGTGCATTCCTCGCGCCGTGCGGCGGTGGCTGCGCCGGACGCCGCCGTCTGCAAAACGCGCTGCACGAACCGGACTTTTATTGCCCTGTCGTCAGGGGCAAAACCGAAAAGTTGGAAGTTCGCATGGCTCCGGCCCGCGAACTGCCCAAAGGCGAAAGCGCGTGCACCACCATCGTAATCGCGCGCGATTAGGTTTGTGCATTACAACGGGAAAGGAAACTCGCTGTCCGAGGCCAAGATAAAAGTTCCACCTGATGAAAACTGAGAGGAAATTTATGACCACCAGCCCCAACTCAACACTCACTAATTCTCAAGAACCTCCGCAGCCGCAAGCACGCATCGCGCTGGTGATCGTGCGCGTGACCATCGGCGCCATGCTCGTATGGGTCTTCTTCGAAAATCTCGGGAAAGGTCTTTACACACCAAGGGGCTACGCAGGGCTGATCAACTACTACATCCAGCACGATCACGCTCCCGCCATATGGAAGGCCGTCATGGCCTCGGCGGCGAATCACGCGGCGATGGCGGCACCGCTGCAAGCACTCACCGAGATCGGTCTCGGGATTCTGCTCGTCATCGGCCTGCTAACGCGCCCGCTCGCCTTCGTTGCATTTTTGTATTTAGCCAGCCTTTGGATGTCCGAGTGGGGCACGGCGTGGATTTGGGAACTCCTCGTTCCAGTAATGGCAGCGCTCGCCCTCTCGGTAGGACGCGCCGGTCGAACCTGGGGCGTTGACGCGTTGCTCGCGCGGCGCTGGCCCTCCTCCCCGTGGTGGTGAGTTGAGCCAAAATCCCGTGCGAGTTTCTGTCGTCATTCCCACGCACAACGAAGCGGAACCGATCGGCCGCGTTCTGGCCGATCTCCCAGCCGCTCTCGTCACGGAAGTTTTGGTCGTGGACAGCAATTCCACCGACGGGACTCCCGGGATCGCCGCAAAAATGGGCGCCCGCGTCCTGCACGAACCGCGTCGCGGCTACGGCCGCGCCTGCTTAACGGGACTGGCTGCCGCAAGCAATCCCGATGTTGTAGTGTTTCTCGATGGCGATTACAGCGACCGGCCGGATGAGCTTTCGCTGCTCTTGAATCCAATCATTGAGGGCCGCGCCGATATCACCCTGGGTTCGCGCCTCGGAAAGCAAAGCACTCGCGGCGCGATGGCGTGGCACGCTGCGTTTGGCAATCGCCTCGCGGCCGCCCTGGTCCGATTTTTGTATGGCGTAAAAATCAGCGACCTCGGACCGTTCCGCGCCGCCCGCGCCGATGTCCTGCGCCGCCTGAATCTCCAGGAAAACACCTACGGCTGGGCGGTCGAAATGATTCTCAAAGGCGCCCTTGGGGGATTCCGCATCGTCGAGGTGCCCGTCAGCTATCATCCCCGCATCGGGAAATCGAAAATCAGCGGCACCGTAAGCGGCACACTCGGCGCGGCGTGGTTCATCTTCTCGCTGATACTGCGCTATTATTTTCTGCGTCGAAGGAGCGGAATTCCGCGGCCGGCGTGAATCTTTGTACAGCGATCTTCTATGAATTTCTCCACCGAAAAACCAGCGCCTTCTTCTGGCGACGGTCGCACGCTCGTAGTCATGGCCAAGGCGCCCAGGCCGGGCATGGTCAAAACTCGTTTGACGAACAGCCTGTCGGTAGAGGCTGCGACGGCACTCTATCGCTGCCTTTTGGACGATACCCTCGCGCTAGCACGCTCGCTGCGCGATGTGAAAGTTTCGATTCTCTGCCCCGCTCCCGATGTCGAAGATCTAAAACAGGTGGCGCGAGGCGCCGTGGATGTCGTAGCGCAAAAAGGCGACGGCCTCGCCGCGGGTCTCACTTCAGTGTTCGCGCACTTCACCGCGCCCGGCGCACAACGCGTCGTTGCCTTCAATAGCGACAGCCCGCATCTCCCAGCTACGATTCTCGAGAGCGCGTTTGAAGCCCTCACCGCTCACGATGTAGTCGTCGGACCCACGCACGACGGCGGCTATTATCTCGTAGGCGCCAAGGCCGCACACCCCGCGCTCTTCGACCGCGACGGCATGGGCACAGAGACCGCGCTGGACGCCCTGCTCGCCCGCGCTCGCGCTCAACAACTCTCCGTAGCTTTCACCGATCCCTTCTACGACATTGACGTCAAAGGCGACCTCGCTCGGCTCGCCGCCGAACTGCGCCTCGCCCCTGCCAGAGCGCCACGAACGGCTCTTTGGCTGGAACAGTGTGGAGAAGCGGCGGCGCAGTTGCGGGCGGGCGCGGAAGACCGGTGAATCTCACGCCATCCCGCAGGCTCTACGGATTCGGCGCAATCCTGTTTGCGGCGCTGCTGCTCTGCTCGCGCAAATTCAGCAGTGTCGGCGCACCTGCGTTCCTCATTCCTCTGCTAGTCGCCGGAATCGCCTACCTCCTCGCCATTCGCGAGTTTTTCGCAACGCCGAAATTCCCCCGCCACGTCATCGTCATTGGCCTCGCGCTGGCTGCTCTGTGGCACATTCCATTTCTAATGCAGCCCCCGGGCCCGGATGACGACATTCACCGCTACGTTTGGGATGGCCGCGTTCAGCGCCTCGGCTATAACCCTTACATTGTCGTTCCCAATGACCCGGCTCTCGCCGCGCTGCACACCGCCGAAACCCGCACATTGAATAACCCCGAAGTCCCCAGCCCGTATCCACCGGGAGCGGAACTTTTCTTCCGCGCCGTCACGGCGATTCATGAGTCCGTTTTTGCGCTGAAAATTGCCCTGGTAGCCTGCGACTTCGCGATCGTTTTCGTTTTGCTCGATATCTTGCGCCGGAGCGCACAAAGGGAGCAATGGGTTCTGGCGTACGCCTGGAACCCGCTGCTACCCATCGCAGTGGCGGGCAGCGGCCATATTGATATCGTCGGTGCGCTACTGCTGGTGGTGTCGTTCGCTGCACTCGACCGGCGCTGGCGCACGGTCGCAGCCGTCTCATTCGGTTTGGCTGTCGCGGTGAAATTTCTCCCGATTGTCTTGCTGCCGCTCTACTGGAAGCGCGTTCGCGTCCGCGACGCCGCGTTCGCGGCAGCCGTAGTCGGTCTTATGTACATCCCCTTTCTCAACTACGGGCGAATTACGTTCGGCTCGCTCGGCGCTTTTGTGCAGAGATTCCGCTTCAACGACCCGGTCTTCGCGCTGTTCGAACACGTGGCCGCTCCGCAGCTCGTAGTCGCCCTCGCAGTTCTCGCCGGCGTTCTCACCGCAGCCTGGTTCAGAAGCAACGACCGGGCACACTCGCCGGAAGCGTTCGCTTGGTCCATGGCCGCCTCGCTGTTGTGCGCACCGGTTGTATATCCCTGGTATCTACTCTGGCTGCTGCCCTTCGTGCGCTCAGTCTCGACAGTCCCGCTCATCATCTGGACAATCAGCATCATCCCCACTTACTACGTCTGGCACTTGCGCACGCTCGGCCGCCCGTGGGTGATTCCAGGCTGGGTTGTGCTCCTCGAATTTGGATCCGTGGCCATAGCCGCCGCTATCATCGTGTTTCGCCGCCGCGCGCAACCCGCAACGACCATAACGTAACGCTCAATTAACCAGGCTCATCGGCGCGACTGCGATCTGCAGCTTGGCGTGAGGCCCTCGCGCGGCCGCGTCAGCTGGCGAGAACACAATCACCCGAGGTGTGCTATATAATGCGCCGGGGTTCGAGCAAGCGAGCAAATGGCTGGCGTGACCAAGGGCGATGCGCCAGCACGCGCTCACGTAATTCGAAACTTTTGCCCTTCATCCAACCAAGCATCCGCATAATCATAAAGGAGCGAAATCCGTGAGAAATGCCAGTCGTGTAACGATACTTTGCCTTCTGACCTTCGGTGCGCTGATCTTTTCACCAACCGTGCGCGCACAGACCCGCGCTCCCATCGCCGACGAAATCGCCAAGGCCTATGGTGTCGATTCGTGGGGACAAGTCGACGCCATCCGCTACACCTGGAATGTAACGTTCCCCGGCGTGAATGTCTCCCATTCCTGGGTTTGGGAGCCCAAGACTGGAAAGGTTTCCTTTGAAACCAAGGATAAAGACGGCAAGACGGTGAAGGTTTCCTACAATCATTCTCAGCTCAGCGGCGAACCTGCCAATGTAAAAGACGAAGTAGATCCGGCCTTCATGAACGACCAGTACTGGCTGATCTTCCCGTTCCACGTCGCCTGGGACACCGGTGCCGCCGTGGACGATAAAGGCAAGCAAAAGCTGCCGCTGGGAAAGGGTACCGCCACTCAGGTCGTGGTGAAATATCCCGCGCAGAGCGCCGGTTACACCCCCGGCGATACCTGGGAACTTTTTGTCGGCCCCGATAACGTAGTGAAGGAATTCATCTACCGCCGCGGCGGACCGAAGAAACCCAGCGTCGTAATCGCCACATGGACCGGTTACAAAAAAGCGGGACCGATTCTGATCTCAACCGATCACCGCGGCACAGCGGACGGCAAGCCGCTGCACCTCTGGATCACGGACATCGCCGTCAAGCTCGCGGGTTCAGACACCTGGGTAAACGCCAAATAAAAAACCAGCCGGACGGCTCGCGCACGCGATTGATCTCGCTCTTCCCGAGCCTGCGCCGAAGCGCGGCTACCTCTGGCGGGGTGATCATGTTTCGCGCAAGCCCCGTCGCCTGTGTCCGGCCGCCATGAGCGATCGCCGCCACCATCAGGGAGTGCGGCGGCTCGCCGCCTGTTACAAAGGGGAGGCTTGCCTCCCCGCTGTCACCCGAAATCCTTGTCACTGCCAACGGTTTGGCAAACGATCATGGAGGGGACGCAGCGCGAATCCGCTTGCTGCGTGAAAACCGCGAAAATGTTTAGGTATGCACCGAGCGGAAGCGGTATGATTTCCGCCGCATGTTTCAGCACAGCCGCCAGGCCTCCAAAATAACCGCGTTGTTTTTCGGCAGTCTGCTCGCCGTGGGTTCCGCCAGTATCTTTTCTTCTCTCGCGCGTGCTCAGCAGTCGGATTCCGCCGCAGGGCCTGTAGTGGTCCAACCGGGCGCGCCCGGCGAACCTACCAAGCGTCTTCCAGCTTCCACGAAGGGAACGCTCCCGCCTCCCTCGCCAGCCGATGTGGAATTCATGCAAGGCATGATCATGCATCACGAGCAGGCCGTCGTGATGACGGCGTGGATTCCCTCGCACACCGAAAACAAAGATTTGCGGCTTCTCGGCGAACGCATCAGCCGCTCGCAGTCTGACGAGATCAATTTTATGAAGCGCTGGCTGGCGACCCGCGGAGAACCGCTGACGATGGCCATGTCCGGAATGCCGAATATGGACAACTCCGGCAAGCCGATGGCCCTTATGCCCGGCATGCTCACCCGGGCCCAAATGGACGCGCTACGCGACGCCAAGGGCCCCGAATTCGACCATTTATTCCTGATCGGGATGATCCAGCACCACAACGGCGCGCTGACAATGGTCAAAGATCTCTTCAAGGCCGCCGGCGCCGGCCAGGATGCCGAGCTTTTCAATTTCGCGACAGATGTGGATACCGGCCAACGCGCGGAGATCCGAATTATGCAGTCCATCTTGAACAAGGAATCGCCAAAGGAGAAATGATGAACTCAGTGCAGCGTGTGGTTTTCCGTTTCGCCGGCGTGGCCGCGGCCGCGTTTTTGTTGTGTTGTGGCGCGAACAGAGTCCAAGCGCAGACGGCTGCGCCGGCAAATCCCGCGCCCGAAGCTGCCGCTCCCGGTCAGGCCGCGCCGCCGGCAGACGCCAAGGCGCCGGACGAGGACCGCAACCCGTTCGCCCCGGCTCCCGCTCCGCCGCTGCCGCCCGGGATGAAGGGTTCCGATGTAAACGACCCGCGCTACAAGCTCTCGCCCGGACTCTTCGACGCCGGCGAAGCTTCCGAAGGCATGAAGCACTTGTTGCTGCTGAAGAAGCCCGAAGCCTTTCAACTCGGCACCGATCAACCCGACGATCCGAAAGTACAGAAGACGATCGCCCAGCTCGGCATCGGCGGCGGCATGATCTCCAAGATGCCGAAAGAGTTCCAACTGGTGATCGCGCAACTGGCTTTCTCGAACTCAGACATGGCGTTTGAAGGCAATCACCTTTTCCAGGGCAATTTTTACGGCATGAACATTTTCGACATCTCCGACCCAGCCAAAACCACGCTCGTCACCTCGATGGTCTGCCCCGGCGGACAAGGTGATGTGTCCGTGTACAAGAACCTGATGTTCATGTCCGTCGAGATGCCCAACGGGCGCCTCGATTGCGGCACGGAGGGATTTCCGGCGGAGCCGGAACCGCCACCGCCAACTCCGGGCCAACCGCGCAAGCACCTGATGCCGGCCGCGCAAAAGGAACGCTTCCGCGGCGTCAGAATTTTCGACATCTCAGACATCAAGAATCCCAAGCAAGTAGCAGCCGTGCAGACGTGCCGCGGCTCGCACACGCACACACTGGTGGTGGACCCGAACGACAAGGACAACGTTTATATCTACGTCTCCGGTACATCGTTCGTCCGCCAGTCCGAAGAATTAGCGGGCTGCTCGGACGAAGCTCCGGCCAAAGATCCGAATACCGCGCTGTTCCGCATTGATGTGATCAAGGTGCCCGTTGCGGACCCGCAAGATGCCAAGATCGTTTCCAACCCCCGCATATTTATGGACGCGCGGACCGGAGCGATCAACGGCCTGAACAACGGCGGCAGCCATGGCCGCGATGCGACGAAGCCCAACGAGAAGCCGGAGGACACCAACCAGTGCCACGACATCACCGTTTATTCGGCCATCGGCCTGGCGGCAGGCGCCTGCGAAGGCAACGGCATCCTGCTCGATATTAAGGACCCGGTGCATCCCAAGCGCGTGGACGCAGTGAACGATCCGAATTATTCCTACTGGCACTCCGCAACGTTCTCGAACGACGGCACGAAAGTCGTCTTCACCGACGAGTGGGGCGGGGGACTCGGCGCGCGCTGCCGTCCGAACGACCCGAATCATTGGGGCGCGGATGCCATCTTCCACCTGAACGACGACAAGCTGAGCTTCGCGGATTATTACAAGTTGCCGGCCGCCCAGACCGACACGGAAAACTGCGTCGCGCATAACGGTTCGCTTGTTCCGGTTCCGGGTCGCGATATCGAAGTGCAGGCCTGGTATCAAGGCGGCATCTCGGTGATGGATTTCACCGACGCGGCCCATCCGTATGAAATCGCCTACTTCGACCGCGGGCCGATTGATCCGAAAATTCTGATCCTCGGCGGCGATTGGTCCGGCTATTGGTACAACGGCTACATCTACGGCTCGGAAATCGCCCGTGGCCTGGATGTATTCGAACTGACACCCACGAAGTTCCTTACCCAGAACGAAATTGACGCCGCGAAATCCGTGCAGGTAGCCGACCTGAACGTCCAGGACCAGCAGAAATTCGTCTGGCCTTCGACGCTAGTGGTCGCGAAAGCCTACATAGATCAATTAGAGCGCTCGCAGGCCTTGCCAACGGAACGCATCTCGGCCCTGCGCGACGCGATTCAAAACGCCGAAAGCTCGCACATGAGCAGGAGCAAAGTCTCGAAACTAGAGAAAATGGCGCCGTCTCTCGAAAAAGACGCCAGTACCGCAAAGTCTCCAGCCGACGCAAAACGCCTGCAAGATCTGGCGGGCATCCTGAAGCATCCATCAGCGTAGCGATCGCACCAAGCTCGTAAAGTTGGAGTCGGGCCGCGGAGCTAAACCTCCGCGGCCGGCTTTCTCTGCGCACTCTACGTCTCTGCGGTGAATTCATTTCGTCGTGTCACCGTGCCCGCGCCCATTCAGGTTTCATTCTCCCCTTGACAGCTTAGGAGAGTCTGCGTTACCCTCCTAATCATCTTAGGAGGGACCGTGACCAACCAAGCCCAACTCCTCCCCGGCACGCTAGATCTTCTGATCCTCCGAGCCGTTTCCCTCGGCCCGTTGCACGGCTACGGCATCCTCCTCCGCATCGGACAAATTTCCGGCAACGCGCTCCTCATCGAACAAGGCGCGCTCTATCCCGGCCTTTTCCGCCTGGTGAAGCAAGGCCTGCTGAAAGCCAACTGGGGCACCTCCGAAAACAATCGCCGCGCCAAGTTTTACGAATTAACCGCTGCTGGCCGCAAGCGCCTGCGCGAAGAAACCGAAAACTGGAATCGTCTAGCGTCCGCAATCGCTTCCGCGCTCGCCGCGCAACCGGAGGAAGCATGAAACTCCTCGACGCGCTGCGCTTTCGCCTCTCGACTCTCTTCCGCCGTTCGCAACTCAGCAACGAGATGGAAGCCGAACTGCGCTCCCACATCCAGCATCGCGCTGACGATCTCGAGCGCGGCGGTCTCCCGCGCGCCGAAGCCGAGCGCCGCGCGCGCCTCGAATTCGGCGGCCAAACCCGCTTCAAAGAAGAATCTCTCGAAGCCGCCGGCGGCGCATTCCTCGATTCTCTCGCCCGCGACGTCGCCTACGCCTTCCGCATGTTGCGCAAATCTCCCGGCTTCACGGCGGTAGCTGTCATCACGCTCGCGCTGGGCATCGGCGCCAATGCCGTAGCTTTCAGCATGATGAACGCGCTGGTAATCCGCCCGCCGCTGAACCTGCCGCAATCCGAAAGCCTCTACACCATCCAACGCAGCGGCAGCGACGAACTCGTCCGCGACGACCCGTCGCAGTCCTATCCCGATTATCTCGACCTGCGCGATCGCAACCGCAGCTTCGATGGTCTCGCCGCATTCAACATCGCCTCCGCGGGCTTGGACGCCGGCGATACTCCAACCACCGCCTGGGTCCTCGAAGTCACCGGAAATTATTTCGACGTGCTGCACATCCAACCGTATCTGGGCCGCTTCATTCACGCTTCCGATGAACACGGCCCAAACAGCGTCCCGTATATCGTCCTCAGTTACCCCTATTGGCACGTTCACTTCAACGACGATCGCAGCGTCGTCGGCCGCTCGGTTCAACTCAACAAGCATCCCTTCACTATCGCTGGCGTCGCCCCGCCCGGTTTCCACGGAAATATCGTGATGCTCTTTCCCGATTTCTTCGTGCCCATGGTGGACCGCGAGCAGGTCGAAGGCGGCGGCCCTGACGTACTCAACGCGCGCGGTAGCCATTGGGTTCTTATGACGGTGGGCCACCTGAAGCCAGGAGTAACCCCGGCCCAAGCGGTGGCCGATCTGAACTCGATAGGCGCGTATCTCGAAAAAACCTATCCGCAGGACGATGGCCACATGAATTTTTCCCTCGCGCGCCCGAGCCTTTATGGCGACTACATGGGCCGCCCCGTACGCGCGTTCATGACCGGATTGATGCTGCTCGCCGGATTGATCCTGCTCGCGGCCTGCGCGAATCTCGGCAGCCTTTTTGCCGCCCGCGCCGCCGACCGCTCCCGCGAGATCGCCCTGCGCCTAGCGCTGGGCTCTAGCCGCGCGCGCATTTTGCAGCAGCTGTTTACCGAGGCAATCCTGATTTCGCTCCTCGGAGGCGCCGTCGGAGTCTGGGCCAGCGCATTGATCTTGCAATGGCTCAGTGCGTGGAAGCCGCTCCCAGGCGCGCCGGTAATAGTTCCAGTAAACCCCGACGCCTACGTTTATGGCGTCGCGTTGCTCTTGAGCGTGGCGAGCGGATTCCTTTTTGGCGCGGTTCCCGTGCGCCAGGTGCTGCGCACCGATCCGTACGGCGTGATCAAATCCGGCGCAGCGCGCGCAATTGGCGGCCGCATCACGTCCCGCGATCTCCTGCTTGGCGTGCAGATCGCAATTTGCGCCGTGCTCGTCACTTCTTCGCTGGTCGCCGTGCGCGGCCTGGCGCGCTCGTTGCACAGCAATTTCGGCTTTGAGCCGCACAACGCGTTCCTCGTAGACACTGATCTCAACATGGCCGGTTACCACGGCGACGCCGTGCCCACGATGCAAAAGCGCATGCTCGACGCGCTCGAAACCATTCCGAGCGTCACGGCAGTCGGCTCGATCAGCAATCCGCTGCCGCTCATGGGCCGCTGGAACGAATCAATCGTCTTCACCGATCAAACCACCGATCTGCGGCCAACGCACGCAGCCGCTGACGTCGTCACCTACAGCATATCTCCCGAATATTTTCACGCAGCCGGTACAGCTCTCCTGGCTGGCCGTGCTGTCTCATGGAACGACGACGCCACCTCGCCGCGCGTAGCCGTAGTCAATCGCGAATTCGGCTTCAAAATTTTCGGCTTACCCGCTAAAGCGCTCGGCGGATATTTCAAATTGCAAGATGGAGCCCGCGTGCAAGTCGTCGGCATCGTCGAAAACGGCAAACACAAAAACATCAACGAAGATCCGCAGCCCGCCATGTTTTTCCCGCTTCTGCAAGCCCCCGCGAATGAGACCTGCATGGTCGTCCGTTCGAACCGCGATCCGCAGCAACTGACTACGGCCATCACCACCACGATCCACAATCTCGATGCCGGCCTGCCCGCTGACGTGCAAAGTTGGACCGAAGCCCTGCAGTCGGCGCTGTTCGCCTCGCGTGTCGCGACCGTCTCGCTCGGCGTGCTAGGCGTGATGGGCGCGATGCTGGCCGTCACCGGCATCTTTGGCTTGGCCACATACTCCGTCAGCAAACGCAAACGCGAGTTGGGAATCCGCATCGCGCTCGGCGCGCAGCGCAAAGAGGTTTTGCAAGCAGCGCTAGGTCGCGCCGTGAAATTACTCCTCTTCGGCTCTGCGGCAGGCTTGCTCCTCGGGCTTCTCGCGACCAGAGTGCTAGCCGTCATCGTCTTTCAAGCCACGCCGCGCGATCCGCTGGTGTTAGCAGGAGTAGTCTTAGTGATGATGTTCCTCGGCCTGGTAGCGACGTGGATACCAGCCCAACGAGCAATGTCCATTGATCCATCGATCTTGATGCGCGAAGAATGATTTCGCTGTTCGTTGCGAGGAATTCTTCGAGGCAGTAAATCTAGCGGTCCAGGTAATACCCAGCCCGCGTCCGCACGATCAAATCTTTCGGCTTCGCGGTGAGCTGAATCTTATGGTATCCCGGCGTGGCATCGGCTTTATCCGGAACGTAGCCGATTCCGTACTGATTGCGCAGCTCTTCGTTGATCGCATCATAAATATCGCCAACCGACTGCTTCTTGGTCACCTCAAAAAACCGCCCGCCGGTTTCTTTCGACAGCTGCTGCAGAACCTTTTTTCCGTCCGGGCGCGATTCCTCCGGGTAACGATGCCGCCCTCCGCCACCCATTCCGCCTCCGCCCATCCCACCACCGCCGTGGCCCATGTGCGGCCCGCCATACCCGCCGCCGTTGTCGTAACCTTCCTTGTCGGCAAATAAAATCGAATAAACGAGCGTGTCCGCGCGCTGCGCCGTCTCGATCGCGTCTTGCAAAGATTCCTTGCTGCCGCGATCCACTCCGTCCGTCAGCACGATCAGCGCTTTGCGCCCTTGCTGCTTTTGCATCAAATCGTGCGACGCCAGATACACCGCGTCATAAAGCAGCGTCCCGCCGCCATGGTGTCCGTAGGAACCGTGCCCGCCGCCATCCGCATCCGGATCGCTCCCGCGCGTCTGCGAAAATTCCGGCGCGCCCAATTGGTCGAGCGATGCCTCCAGCTTCTGACGCGACGAAGTGAGGTCCTGCAGCAGCTCCACCACGTAGTCGAAGTGGATCACGAACGCCTTGTCCTTATCGTCGCGCAGCACTTGCTCGATAAACGTGTGGCTGGCGTTCTTTTCCTGATCCAACACGCGCCGCTGGCTCATGCTCGTATCCACCAGCAACCCGAGAGTCAGCGGCTGATTCGATTCCTGCCCAAAGTAAGTGATCGTCTGCGCGTGGCCGTCTTGCTCCACCGCGAAGTCATCCTTGGTCAAATTGTTGATGAGCTGGCCCTTTTTGTCGCGCACCGTCGCCAGCATCTTCACCATCTTCACTTCCGACGCGATGGGCGGCCCTTGCTGGCCCGTCGGCTGCGCCGTCGCCTGTCCGGCAGGTTGAGGCGTCGCCGGCGCGGCCGCCCCAGGCCCGGTAGCCTGCGCCTTCGGCTGATTCGTCGCCGGACCCGTCTGCTGGCTCGGCAATGGCGCAGCGCCTAGCGCAAGAAAGCCCGCGATCAGCGCAACACAAAACTCGACTGAAGTCCGGAACTTCCGCGTCGCCGGATGAACAGCATCTCTCGAAGGTTTTCGCAGTGGTCGTTGCATGATGGACATGAGTTTGCCGCCGGTTGCTCTTCGCTCGGAACGGGGTAATCAGCCGCGGGCCGCACCCCTGCCTGATGGTTCTACCTCTAACATTCCGTTCGCAACCCGGCAAAGTTCCATCTTCTTGTATCGCCTACGGGTTTCAAGAGGTTCTGGCACTTCCAGGTCCTCGGCCGGCGCAACTTCTGGAACTGTGAAGCATCGAAATCTGAATTATCAGTGCCCAGGGCTGATATCCCGGGCCTTGGTGACACTCAGCCAATTACGGCTGACGATTTACGATGGTCCGGCTCGTTCCACAAAACTC
This sequence comes from uncultured Acidobacteriota bacterium, assembly GCA_963740695.1. Classification (GTDB taxonomy): domain Bacteria; phylum Acidobacteriota; class Terriglobia; order Acidiferrales; family UBA7541; genus Palsa-295. The sequence goes on along the minus strand of CAVUFU010000004.1, from coordinate 1,149,174 downwards.
GCAAGGACCACTCCGATACCGGTTTTCGTGAAGCGAGCTGGGCCGCCAAGAACCGCAAGTAATAGCTATAGCCGTCGTGGCCGATGGAATCCGCGATTATCTCGTTGAATGTGGCAAGCAAAACTCCTTGAGTGGATAATAGGCCCAATTGTCACAGGCAAATCGCATGAGGCTATCGGTTCGAAGAGGCTGGCGGCGCGCTCCGCTATATGTACGACTCTTCACGCTGCTTTTGTTTAGCCTGCCTGCGGCGCATTCGCTCGCGGCTCAGCAGCCTCCAGCCGCGCCACCCCTTACGGGCACGGTCAAAACCCCCGAAGGCACGTTCGTTCCCGGCGCCACCGTGCGCTTAATCAACGACGAAACGCACAAAATCTGGCTCAGCTGGACCGACGAATCCGGCAAATTCGAATTTCCGCAGATCGCGCCCGGCCACTATCGCATCGAGGCCAATCAGCTCGGCTTCACGCAAGCGTCGCTCACAATCCAGGTCCCGGTCGTTCCGCCGGGAGCGATTCCGATCGTGTTGCGCGTCGCAACTCTCGCGGAACTTTCCGCTGCGCCCGGAATGCCCGCATCCAGTACGAATAAGCCCGGTCCGCGCAGCAACGCTGCGGGCAACGGCAACGGCCAGAACAACAACAACGCGCAGCGCGGCGGCCAATACCGCGGAGGTGCACCCGGCGGCCGCGGTCAAATGCCCGCGGGCGTTGCCAACGCGCTTCGTGAAGGTCTCGCGAGCGGGGGCTTCGAGCAGACTGACTTGACCGGCGAAGGAACAAACGCGCAAACCTCAGAATCGAATGGCGGCGCTGCAAACGAAGCTCCGCAAGCTGAAGCCGCGCTGCAAGGCGGCGCAAATTCGAATGCGACCTCCGACTCCTTTCTGCTGCAGGGAACCGTCGGCCAAAGCTCCGGCGGCAGTGGCCCCGGCAGTTTTGGCCAGGAGGGTTTAATCCCCGGTACGCCCGGCGATCAAGGCGGTCGCGGAGGCCGCGGAGGTGGGGGCGGTCAAATGTTCGGCCCGGGTCCGGGTGGTGGTGTTCCCGGCGGTGGTGCCGGCGGTGGCGCAGGCCCGGGAGGATTCGGAGGCGGTGGCGGTCGCGGCGGTGGAGGTGGCGGCGGAATGTTCGCAGGAGGGCGGGGAAGGCTCGGCCGTCAAACCGTGAATCGCATCCGCTTCAGTTTTTACGATCGCTACGAAAATTCGGCGTTCGATGCCAGACCCTATTCCATCACGGGCAACGAAGTCCCCAAGCCCAGCCACTACGACGAACGCTTCGGCGGCAACCTGGGCGGCCCGCTGAAAATCCCGCACATCTACAACGGCAGCGACAAAACCTATTTCTTCGCAAACTACCAGCACGAAACGCAATCGAGCGCGTTGGACAACTACTCCACCGTCCCCACCGCCGCCGAACGCACCGGCAATTTCTGCGGCCTCGGCATCACGCTCTACGATCCATTCTCAAATTTCAGCGGGCCCCGCACTCCGCTCGGCAACGGCTGCCAGGTTCCCACGATCAATTCCGCGGCAGCGGGTCTTCTCGCGTTTTATCCGCAGCCGAATCTGCCCGGCACAGTGCAAAACTATCTTCTGCAGACCACAGTCCCGGTGAATGACGACCGCTTGAATCTCCACGTCCTCCACACCATCAATGCCAAGTTCAGCCTCAACGGAGCCTACAACCTCGATTCCACACGCCAAAACACTTTCGGCAATTTTGTGGATACCGCCGGCACGGAATCGTCTCTGAGCCAGAACGTCACGCTCGGCCTTTCCCACAATTGGACGCCGCACGTGGTCGAAAGCACGCAACTCAATTGGAGCCGCAGCCGCACGAAAATCCTCAGCGACAATTCCTTCACGAACGACGTCGCCGGCGATCTCGGCATCGACGGAGTCTCCACCGACCCGCTCACATTCGGCATCCCCGCCGTGCGCTTCACCAGCTTTTCGGCGCTCAACGATCCCGTGCCATCGCTCGTGCGCAACCAAACCCTCCGCTTCGCGGACAGCGTGAAGTGGGTGCGCGGCAACCACACTTTCACTTTCGGCGGCGAAATTCGCCGCATCCAGCTGAATACCGAAGCCGATCCACAACCGCGCGGCCAATTCAATTTTACCGGCGTGATGACCTCGCAGCTCTCCGCCACCGGCCAGCCCGTCCCCGCCACTCCGCTCACTGAGCCTTACTACGAACTCGCCGATTTCCTTCTGGGCCTGCCCTACAGCACCACCGTGCAATTCGGCCCCAACATCTATCTTCGCAGCTGGGATTTCATCACCTACGCACAAGACGACTGGCGCGTGAACAAGCAATTCACGCTGCTCTACGGCGTCCGTTACGAAGCCGCCACCCCGCCCGTGGATAAATACAATCGCATCGCCAATCTCGATCTGAATTCCGCCGCCACGCAAGTGGATGTCGTCACGCCCGGCCAATCCGGAATGTTCAATGGCAATTATCCCCGCGCGCTGGTTCACGGCGACTACAACAATTGGGCCCCGCGCATCGGTTTTGCCTGGCTGCCGCCATTCATCAAACCCAAGACCGTCGTGCGTGGCGGCTACTCCATTTTCTACAACGAAGCCATCTACAACACTCTCGCCCAGCAATATCTGGAATACGAGCCGCCATTTGCGACTTCGCAAAATTTGATCACCTCGGACAGCCAGGTGCTCACGCTGCAAAATGGCTTCCCCAGCATCAGCACGATCAGCAACAAAGGTGGAGTGAACCCCAACTACCGCGACGGCTACGCGCAACTCTGGACTCTGGGCACCGAGACGTCGTTTTCGCAGAACTGGATTTTGGATTTGACCTACACCGGCACGAAGGGCACCAATCTCGATCTGCTGCGCGCGCCAAATCGCGCCCCTCTCGGCACCAGCCCGTTGAATACCCAAAATGAGCTTCAGATTCCTTACGCCAATAGCTTCTATTACGACCAATCCGGAGCAAATTCCATTTACAACGCGCTGCAGGTTCGCCTCGTCCACCGCTTCACCAAAGGCGTCTCATTCCAGGCGTTTTACACCTTCGCGAAAGCGCTCGACAACGCCAGCACCATCGGCGGCAGCGCTCCGGTAGTCGTCCAGCAAGACGGCAACTACGCCGCCGAGCGCGGCCTATCTTCATTCGACATTCGCCATCAAGTTCGCGTCTTCTCCGTCTACGAATTGCCCTTCGGCGAGCATCATCGCTATGGCAACCACGGCTGGGCCGTGCACGTCCTTAGTAATTGGCGGTTCCAGAATATTGTCACGTGGCAAACCGGAACGCCCGTCACTGCCTACCTCGGCGGCACGGCGACAGATAACGGAACCGGCGCAAGTTTTTCGCTGCGCGCGCAACAAATAGGAGATCCCAACGTGGGCATCTGCGGCGGCTCACCCCTCGCCTACTTCAACACCGCGGCGTTCACCACGCCCGCCGCCGACGACTACGGCAACGAGCGCCGCGGCGCAATCGAAGGTGCGTGTAAATTTAATTGGAACGCGTCGCTCGCGAAATCTTTCCGCTTCGGCCCGCAAGAGCGGCATCATCTGGATATTCGCTGGGAAGTGCAGAATCTTTCGAACACGCCGAGTTTCTCGGGACTTTCGACCACGCTCGGGTCATCGTCCTTCGGACGAATAACCAGCGCAGGCTCGATGCGCACCATGGACGTGATGGCCAGGTTTAATTGGTAATGAAAAACATCGCGCACAAAATCGGGAATGCTTCTCTCGTAGCGCTGCTAGCCGCGGGAATGGCCCTGGGCCAAACGCAACAGCAATCCCAACAACCCTCGCAGCAGCAATCTCAATCGCAGTCCGCGAACCCGACCTCGCCGCCCGCTGCCAATCCGCAAGCGCCCGTCGCCGTGCCGATGCCGTCTACGCCCCGCTCCGCGCGCCAATCTTCCAAACAAACTCCCGCGCCGGTTCTGCGCGCCACCTCAGACCTGGTCCGCATTGACGTCGAAGTCACCGACAAATCCGGCAAAGCCATCAAGGGCCTGCGCCCCGAACAATTCATCGTCACCGACGACGGCAAAGCGCAAACCATCGCCACTTTTTCCTACGAAGACATCGAACAAGTCGAAACCGCCGCAACAGTAGACGCGAAACCCATCGTCGTCCCCGTGGATAATGAAGGCCCGAACACGCCCTCCGCCGCGGCCGCCAGCGACCAACTCCGCGACCGCCGCCTGATCGTCCTCTTCTTCGACCTCACCTCCATGCAGTCCGACGACCTGATCCGCGCGCACGACGCAGCCGACAAATTCGTCAAGCAGCAAATGACCAAGGCCGACGTGGTCGCCGTTGTCGCTTTTTCTTCGAAACTCACAGTCCTAGCGAATTTCACCAACGATCACGCGCTGCTCGAGAAAGCCATCGCGCAAATCACTGAAAACAGCACCGCGGATCTCTCCAATCCTCTCTCCGCCACCGCGGAAAATGGTGAATACGACGTCCAGGAGTACACCGGCGCCGCCTACACGCCCGACGAAACCGAATTCAACGTCTTCAATACCGACCAGAAGCTCGCAGCCGTCGAAGGCCTCGCCAACGTCCTCGGCGGAATCCCCGGCAGAAAAGCGCTCGTCGAATTCACCGGAGGCATCACCCAGACCGGCGAAGAAAATCGCACGCAACTTCGCGCGGCCACCGATGCCGCGAATCGCGCGGATGTCTCGATTTATTCGCTCGACTCGCGCGGCCTGTTCGCCACGCCGCCGGGAGGCGACACCACTACCAACGCCGCAACCGGAAATTCCATGTTTACCGGCGCATCCGTCTTTCACCAGACCGATCAGCGCGAAGATTCCCGCGATACGCTCGCCACTCTCTCCACCGACACCGGCGGCAAAGCCTTCTTCGACCTCGGAGATCTCAGCGACGCCTTCCCGAAGATCCAGCAGGATAACGGCGGCTACTATCTCGTCGGTTACAATCTCGGCGCCGACGTAAAACGCGACGGCCGCTGGCGCACTATTCACGTGAAAGTGAACGTTCCCGGCGCGCACGTCCGCTATCGCGATGGCTACTACGCCCCGCGCGATTTCCAGCACCTGGAAAAAGAAGACCGCGACCAGCAGCTCGCCGATGCCGTCAATTCCGATAATCCCGTCGTCGAACTGCCCGTCGCGGTCGAAACCGGAATTTTCCGCCTCAGCAACGACGAGACCTACGTCCCCATCGCGGCAAAAATTTCCGCCAGCGCCCTCGAATGGGCTGAAAAACACGGCCACCGCCAGGCCCAGTTTGATTTTGCCGTGGATGTACGAGCCATTCCATCGAACCAGGCTGTCGCGCAGCTCCGCGACACCACGCAAGTGAATCTCGATCCGCAGCGCTTCGCCGAAATCAACAAGAAGAACCTGCTCTATCAGGGCGGAGTAGTGCTCGCTCCCGGAAATTACCACCTGAAATTTGTCGCGCGCGAAAATGAGTCCGGCAAAATCGGCACATTCGAACAAAATCTCAACGTGCCAGCCGCGCAACCTGGGAAAATGACGCTCAGCTCCGTCCTGCTCTCCAGCCAGCTCGTGCCGGTGCAGAAAACTTCGGAAGTGCAAACGAAAGGGCAGGGCTTGCGCGCGAAACTGGTCAGTTCGCCGCTGGTGGTCAACGGCGAAACGATCGTTCCCAGCGTCACGCGCCTCTTCATGCAAGATCAGACTCTCTACGTTTTCTTCCAGGCGTATTACCCCGAAAAACTCGAAAACAAACAAACGCTGGACCCGAGCACTCTCCGCGCCGGATTGATTTTTTTTCGCAACGGCCTGCAAGTGAACACCACGCCGCTACTCGCACCCGCGGAAGTAGACGCCAAAAAATACACCGCAACCTTCCGCATCAGCCTGCCTCTCGCAAAATTGCAAGGCGGGCGTTACACCGTCCAAACCGTCGTAATCGCTCCCGGCACGCAGCAATCCGCCTTCCGCCGCGCGTACCTCGCGCTGCTGTCTACGCCGCCAGTTCCAGCCAACGCTCTACCACCACCGTCTGGTACAGCTGCTCCCGCCAATCCTGCACCCGCCAACGATTCACCTAAGCCGTCCTCGCACTAAGGCTTACAGCCACACACGCGCGGCAGTGCGATCTTACGCGCCACCGTAACTTATTCACTCCTAAGACGTTGTAACCGTTGAGGCCACCAAGTGCTGACGTCCGCGAGCCGCTCCGAACCCAGTCCCCTGCGCCCCAAAATTCGCTTGACATATTCCTATATAGGAATGTATTATCTTCCCATGCCCAGAGCGGCCACAACCTCCGATTCCTTCAACGCCATCGCCGAGCCCCGTCGCCGCGAGATCCTCAATTATTTGGCGCTGCAGGAACGCCCCGTCGGCGATATAGTGGACCAGTTAGGTCTCGAGCAGCCCTCCGTCTCCAAACACTTGCGCGTCCTGCGCGACGTCGGCCTGGTACACGTACGCCGCGAAGGCCGCCACATCTTCTATCGCACCAACGCCGAACAGATCCGGCCCCTGCACGATTGGGCCGCTACTTTCGAACGTTTTTGGCGCCACCAATTAATCCGCGTAAAAGAACGCGCCGAAGAAGCCGCGACGAAATCCGATGAGCTTCGTCGAACCACGGAGAAGGAGAAACCATGAACGCAACTAAACAGGCGAGGGAGCAGGACGAAAATCTCACGTACGCATTCACCGTAGACCAAACGCCGCAAGAAGCTTTCGCGGCCATCAATAATGTTCGTGAATGGTGGTCCGGGGAACCGGGCATCGAAGGCAGCACCGCAAAACTCGGCGATGAATTTACCTATCGCTACAAAGACATCCATTACAGCAAACAAAAAGTCACCGAATTCATTCCCGGCAAGAAAGTCGTCTGGCAAGTTCTGGATAGCTCGCTGAATTTCATCGAAAACAAATCCGAATGGAACGGCACTCAAATCATCTTTGATGTCGCCAGCAAGGGTGGCAAGACCGAGGTCCGTTTCAGCCACGTGGGCCTGGTGCCCGAGGTCGAATGTTACGACGGCTGCTCCAACGCCTGGGGCTCCTACATCAACGGAAGTTTGCGGAACCTCATCACCGAAGGTAAGGCCGAGCTCAGCCTGAAAAAATAGACCCGAGACGGACGCGCAGCGCTGATTTCGGCGTGGCCGATTCCAAAACTAACCCAAGCAGCCCAAACATTACACGAGGAGAAATCACGATGACCCCCGCAACTTTGACCGACAGCATGACCCTGACCATCAATCAGGAAATGCGCGTCCGCGCGCCGCTGGATACCACCTTCACAGCATTGCTCGAACAAATGGGCCCGCACAATGAAACGCCGGAAGGCAATCCGCTGCCGATGAAGCTCGAGCCTTGGCCCGGCGGCCGCTGGTACCGCGACCTCGGCGACAATAACGGACACTTCTGGGGAGTCGTGCAGGCCATCAAACGTCCCGCGCTCCTGGAAATCCACGGTCCGCTGTTCATGTCCTACGCGGCGGTTTCCAATCTGCAGTATCGGCTCTCCGAATCCAATGGCGTCACGGTCATCGCTTTTCGCCACATCGTCCTCGGAGTCTTTCCCGACGAATTGAGGGAAAAGATGGGCGTCGGCTGGAACTGGATCCTGGAGCGCGCCCGCAAACGCGCCGAATCTCCGCGCGTGCAGTAAACGAGATGCCGTTGCAGTTGGAGCGGCGCACTTCAGTGCGCCATCGATCTAGCGGCACAGAGCGACGGCGCTCTTCCGTCATTGCGGAGGCAATAGCCGCCGGGTCGCGCAAGAGAGAAGGGAAGCAGGAAAGCAAAGTTCAGAAGAGTTTGTGGAAAAAAACTAATACCGAATAGGAGAAAAGAAAATGTCAACGAAGCCAACGTTCGAGCAAGCCCAGCTTCACCTGCAGGTTTTTGAGGAGCGCCGCGAAGCCCGCCTCCGAGAGGCGCGTCAGTGGTTCTTCAAGAATTTTTTCGCCGATACCATGGAACAAGCAATGAAGATCGCTCCCATGGGAACCGAAACGGGCGCATCTTTCATGATGGTAGTCAGCTATTGGGAGCAAGCCTGCGCGCTCCTCAATTACGGATTACTTCACGAAGATCTGTTCTTCGAAACCAGCGGCGAATTCTTCGGCGTCTGGGAACGCCTCAAGCCCACGATGGCCGAAGGCCGCAAAATGTTCTCCAATCCGCTGTTCCTCGCGAATGTGGAGAAAGCTGCGCACCGCTTCGAAGCGTGGTCGGAAGCTCGCACTCCCGGCGCCATCGGAATGATGCGCAAGATGGGCGAGCAGATGCGCGCGCAGCTCACGTCTGCAGCCAAGGCCTAACAACGCCTGACCTGCCGTTAAGGCAGAGCAGCCAGCAAAAGGCAGGAAGTTATGTGTCCAGCATGCCTCGCAGCCGCAGCAATGATCGCCGGCGCCGCCGTCTCCGGTACAGGAGTCGCGGCGCTGGCGGTCAAAAAATTGTGGAACAAAAATCTCACGAACCACAACTTTGAAAGGAATCAGGGTAAGGAGAACAAAAATGGCCAGTAGCAAAGCGATCCCACAACATCCCACAGTCGTCTCGCAAGCCGAGTGGCTTGCCGCTCGCAAAGAGCTGCTGCACAAAGAAAAGGAACTCACGCACCTGAAGGACGCGGTCAGCGCCGAACGCCGCAAACTTCCCTGGGTGAAAGTCGAAAAGAACTACGTTTTCGACGGCCCGCGCGGCAAAGTCAGCCTCGCCGATCTCTTCGACGGCAAAAGCCAGCTAATCATCTATCATTTCATGTTCGGCCCCGATTGGCAGGAGGGCTGCCCCAGCTGCTCTTTCAATATGGACCACACCGACGGAGCGTTGCCGCATCTCGCGCAGCGGGACGTGTCGTTCGCCGCAATCTCGCGTGCGCCCTACCCGAAACTCGACGCCTTCAAGAAACGCATGGGCTGGCGCTTCCCCTGGGTTTCTTCGAACGGCAACGACTTCAATCGCGACTATCACGTGGTTTTCACCAAGGAAGAACTCGCCACCGGCAAAGTGGAATACAACTTCGAGCTAGCCCCATTTCCCAGCGAAGAAGCTCCGGGAATCAGCGTCTTCTACAAGGACGAACACGGCAACATCTTCCACACCTATTCCGCCTATGCCCGCGGAACCGAATCCACCGTCGGCACCTACAACTATCTCGATTACGTGCCCAAGGGCCGCGACGAAGACTCGCTTCCTTTCACCATGGCCTGGCTCCGCCACCACGATCGCTACGAGGATCGCCGCCTGGCCGACGCAGACAGACCCTACTGGCCCAAGTCGGCAACGGAGTCGGCATAACGACCGAGATAAGTCGTCAGCATCAAGTTCACGCGAAGGCCCGCTCGAAAAGGCGGGCCTTTTATTTTCTCAACGGCAGTTTTAGGAACGAAGCGTCTACGGGAACGAGTCTTCAATCAAGCGGGGCTGGCCTTACCGGCGGTTTTTTCGGCCGTGAGCTTCCAGCATTCTCGCGCAATCGCCCAATCTTCTTCAGCACGAATCACCAGCACGCGCACGCCCGATTCGCGGCTCGAAATATCGTGATCCTGCACCAAAGCCTCCGCATTTTTCGCGGAATCAAGCGCCAGCTTCAAATATCCAAAATTCGCGCAAGCCGCGGCTCGCACTTCGGCCGAGTTTTCGCCAATCCCCGCGCTAAAGATCAACGCGTCAATCCCGCCCAGCACCGCCACCATCGCCCCAATCCCAGACCGCAGCCGGTGCACGAAAATATCAAATGCCAGTTTCGCGCGCGCGTCCCCCGTCTTCATGGACGCCACAATCTCCCGCATATCCCCCGACGTCCCCGAAATCCCCAGCAACCCCGATTTTTTATTCAGCAAGTCATCCAGCTGCTCGCCCGTAAAATGTCCCTGCCGCATCAAGTAAGTCAAAATCCCCGGATCCACCGAACCCGACCGCGTCCCCATCATCAAACCTTCCAGCGGCGTGAATCCCATCGTCGTATCCACGCTGTGCCCATCCTGAATCGCAGCCAACGAACAACCATTCCCCAAATGACAAGTCACGAGTTTCAGTGAATGCAAATCCTTACCGAGCAATTGCGCCGCCCGCCCCGCACAATATTCATGATTGATCCCGTGAAAGCCGTAACGACGAATCCCTTTCTCCAGCCAATCGTAAGGCCCGGGATAAACGAACGCCGGCTCCGGCAACTGGCTATGAAAACCGGTGTCGAAAACCGCGACTTGCGGCACGTGGCCCAGCCGCTTCTCAACGATCTCCATTCCTTCGAGTTCAGCGCGATTGTGCAGCGGCGCAAATGCCGACATGCGTCCGATCGCCGCCCGAACCTCCGGCGTAATCACAGTAGGCCGCCGAAAATCCTTACCGCCGTTCACCACGCGATGGCCCGCCACGCTGATTTCCGACGGCGCGGCCAACACGCGCGTCTTCCCGCTCCACAAACTCTCCAGCAACGATTCGAGGAATTTCTCCCGTGAGGCGACCGGCCTCTGCTCCTTCGTCTTCCCGCCGCCGGCACTCTCAATCGTCACTTCGGCGCGATCGCCGTTCCATTCGGCCTTAGCCTGCCACACCGGCTCCGGCGGATGCTCTGGCAGCGCATCGCCGACATCGTAGAGACAGCTCTTCTGACTGCTCGAGCCCGAGTTCAACACCAGAATTTTCATTTTCGGAGATTAGTACGGCCACTTCCAATCGCGAATCTCCGGCATATCCTCGCCGTACTCGCGAATGTACTGCTTGTGCTCCACCAATTTATCGCGCACGAACTGTTTGAAGTGTGCATTGATGGGCTGCAAGCGCGCCACGCGATCCACCGCGTCGCCCGCCAGGTCAAACCGGTCCAGGCCGTTCAACACCGTCATGTCAAACGGTGTAGTAGTGGTGCCTTCTTCCTTGTACCCATGGACGTGGAAATTACTGTGATTTTTTCGCCGATAGGTGAGGCGGTGAATCAGGGAAGGGTATCCGTGGTAAGCAAAAATCACAGGCTTGTCGGTAGTGAACATGGAATCGAATTCGCTGTCCGGCAATCCGTGCGGATGCTCAGACTTCGTTTGCAGCGTCATCAAATCCACCACATTCACCACGCGAATCTTGATGTCCGGAAAATGTTGCCGCAGCAAATCCACCGCCGCCAGCGTTTCTAAAGTCGGAACGTCCCCCGCGCAAGCCATCACCACATCCGGCGGCACGCCCTCGTCGGTGCACGCCCACTCCCAAATTCCGATTCCCGCCGTGCAATGTGCCACCGCCGATTTCATATCCAGATACTGCAACGCCGGCTGTTTCCCCGCCACGATCACATTCACGTAATTGCGGCTGCGCAAGCAATGATCCGCCACCGAAAGCAAAGTGTTCGCATCCGGCGGCAAATACACGCGCACCACGTCCGCCTTCTTGTTCACCACGTGATCAATGAACCCCGGATCCTGGTGCGTAAACCCGTTGTGATCCTGCCGCCACACGTGCGACGTGAGCAAATAATTCAACGACGCGATGGGCCGCCGCCACGGAATATCTCGCGTCACCTTCAGCCACTTCGCATGCTGATTGAACATCGAATCCACAATGTGAATGAACGCCTCATAGCACGAAAAAAATCCATGCCGCCCGGTCAGCAAATATCCTTCCAGCCAGCCCTGGCACATATGCTCGCTGAGGACTTCCATCACCCGCCCGGTCGTCGAAAGATGCTCGTCGGTCGCCAGCAGCGGCTCCATGAAAACCTTGTCGGTCGTTTCATACAACGCGTCCAGTCGGTTCGAAGCCGTCTCGTCGGGACCCCACACGCGGAAATTCTTCGACGCGGCGTTCGCGCTCATCACGTCGCGCAGCAGAGTTCCCAAAACGCGCGTAGCCTCCGCGATGGACGTTCCGGGCTTGTCCACCGGCACCGCGTAATCGCAAAAATTCGGCATCGCCAGATCGCGCAAGAGCAAACCGCCATTCGCGTGCGGATTCGCGCCCATCCGGCGCTCGCCTTTTGGTGCAAGTTCCGCGAGTTCCGCAATCAGTTTCCCGTTCTCATCGAAAAGCTCTTCCGGTTTATAGCTTTTCATCCAATCGTCAAGAATTTTCAAATGTCCAGGCTTCGTCGCAAAATCTGTCACCGGCACCTGGTGCGCGCGCCAAGTCCCTTCCACCGGTTTCCCGTCCACCACTTTCGGGCCAGTCCAGCCTTTCGGCGTCCGCATAATAATCATCGGCCAAGTAGGCATGCCCGACGCTTTACCGCTCCGCGCCGCATTCTGAATCGCGTGAATTTCCGCGACGACCGTATCCAGCAGGTGCGCCATCCTCTGGTGCATCACTTCCGGCTCGTGTCCCTCGATGAAATAAGGTTTGTAGCCATAACCGGTAAAAAGTCGCGTCAATTCCTCGTCGGACATTCGCCCCGGCACAGTCGGATTCGCAATCTTGTATCCGTTCAAATGCAATATCGGCAGCACCGCACCATCGCGCGCCGGATTCAAAAACTTGTTCGCGTGCCAGCTTCCGGCCAAGGGCCCCGTCTCCGATTCGCCGTCGCCCACCACGCAGCAAACCAAAAGAGCGGGATTATCGAAAGCCGCTCCGTACGCATGCACGATCGAATAACCCAACTCGCCGCCTTCATGTATGGATCCCGGAGTCTCCGGCGCCACGTGGCTCGGAATCCCGCCAGGAAAAGAAAATTGCTTGAACAACCGGTGCAGCCCTTCTTCCGTCTGCTGAATCTGCGGATAAAGTTCGCTGTAAGTGCCTTCCAAAAACGTATTCGCCACCAAGCCCGGCCCGCCGTGCCCCGGCCCCGCCACATAAATCACGTTCAAATCAAGTTTCTTGATCATGCGGTTGAAATGCAGGTAGATGAAATTCAAACCCGGAGTCGTGCCCCAATGTCCCAGCAGACGCGGCTTGATATCCGCCAGCTTCAGCGGCTCGCGCAGCAGGGGATTGTGCAGCAGATAAATTTGGCCCACGGAAAGATAGTTCGCCGCGCGCCAATACGCGTGCATCTTGCGCAATTCTTCCGACGAAAGCGTTTTGGGGACTTCAGAAGGAGTTGCTGATCCTGCGGATGTTGCCGCGGCCATCTTGGTATCCTCCGGGCGCGGGAGCGCCCTCACTGCCGAAGTTCCCCGGGGGATGCCATTGTAACGCACTCATCTCGATTATTCAGCGCACCTCCGAAAAAGCCCATCGCGCCCAAATCAAGGCCGTCGCCAACCGTGCCATTTCTGTACCAACTTCCCTTAAATCCCTCGGGCCAAGTGCAAAAATAGCTTATGATGCTCCTCGCACATGGAAGCCCCCAGACCAGCGCCCACAACCAACACAGTCGGCTCAACTCCAAGTTCCACCCCAGGAAATTCAACACGATTCGCAATGGCGGTCGTCACCGCCCTGTTCTTCATGTGGGGCTTCGTAACGGTCCTCAACGATATTCTCGTCCCGCATCTGAAAAGCATCTTTGACCTCAACTACACCAAGGGTTTGTTGGTTCAGCTTGCGTTCTTTTCCGCGTACTTCTTTTTTTCCATCCCTTCGGCCAAATTAATTGACTCGATCGGATACAAACGAACGATGGTCGTCGGCTTGCTAACTATGGGTGCTGGCGCGCTGCTGTTTATCCCGGCTGCAACCATCACTTCCTACGCTCTATTTCTCACGGCGCTGCTGATACTCGGCGCTGGCATCACGGCCTTGCAGGTTGCGGCTAATCCCTATGTTGCCGTCTTGGGTCCACCCAAGACGGCTTCCAGCCGCCTGAATCTCACGCAGGCCTTCAATTCTCTGGGGACGACAATCGGTCCATACCTCGGCGGGCTGTTCATTTTAAGCGCAGCGCCGCGAAGCATGAGTACCGTGCGGCAAATGGGCGCCGAGGCGCTGCAGACGTACCGTGTCCATGAGGCTTCTTCGGTGAAGGCACCGTACTTGTTCATTGGACTGTTGCTCGTCGTGCTCGCCGCTACGATCGCGCTGTGCAAGCTCCCCGCGATCCCCGAAGCCGAGCGCCATTCGTCCTCTATCGCCGCCAAAAGCGTCTTGAAGTATCGCCATCTCGTCCTCGGAGCGGTCGGCATCTTCGTCTATGTCGGCGCGGAAGTCTCGATTGGCAGTTTGTTGGTCAATTATTTCAATCAACCGGACATTGGCAACATCAGCGAGCAAACTGCCGCGCGATTCGTGTCCCTTTACTGGGGTGGTGCGATGCTGGGTCGATTCATCGGCTCGGCATTGCTAAATTCGATCAAGACCGTACAGGCCGCTATCTGCTTGGCTATCTCGGGCGGGCTCTTGATTTTGTCGTATTACTTGCCGAACCAGATGGCTGTCGAGTCTCAAACGCACGTCACCGCATTTCTGTCGGCTTTTGCGGCGTTTTTGGTTTTTGTGCGTCCCCTCGTGCAGTTTTGCGTTGCGGTCTTCGCGATTATGTCAGTTGCTTCCGCCGCAAAAGGCGGGCGCATCACTGTCAGCACAGGTCACCTTCTGGCTTTCTGCGCGGTATGCGCTGCGTCCCTCGTCAGCGCTTCTATGTTGACGTTTGGCCAAGCCGCCATGTGGACCATTATTCTCGTAGGCTTTTTCAACTCCATCATGTTCCCCAGCATTTTTACGCTTGGCATCGCAGAGCTCGGACCGCTTACCGGCGACGGTTCCGCGGTGCTGGTCATGGCCATCGTCGGCGGCGCAATTTTGCCGGTCGTTCAAGGAGCGCTCGCTGACCGTATGGGCATCCACCACGCCTTTTTTCTTCCGGTACTCTGCTACATCTATATTGTGTACTACGCGTTGAGGGGCTCCAGGCCCTCCGCGCCTGCATAGTCTGATCTTCTGGGTTCCAATCAATTCCTGAAAGGTGAGAAGGGGAAGGTGCGGGGGCACCTTCCCCTCTTGGGGGAACATACGCGGCCTTGGATTGGCGGGTTACGTCTGCGGGATACCACCTACAACGGGCTTCAAGCTCTTCGCATCAGTCCACTCACCAGAGCGACCAGGAAGAGCACCAAAAACACAAAAAATAAAATTTTCGCGATGCCTGCCGCCGCCACCGCGATACCACCGAATCCCAGCACCGCCGCGATCAGCGCGATGATGAAAAACGCCACTGCCCACTGAAGCATTGCGTTGTCCCCTTTCGAATCCGTGGCTGAATTTCGGAGCCCTGCGGTTCTGTTCTCTTTCTTACGCCTTTCGCGCTAACCCCTTCAATACACACAGTCGTGTATTTTTCCGGGCCAGCCGCCCGCACCGTACCTGTACTCCCATCCTCCAAAAACGCTTGTCCACACTGCATTTCCTGCGTTTTCATGGCCTCCCGACGCTCCCGCCAACCCGCCGCAAGCGCCTAACTTCGCGCCGTCGCCCCAAAACCTCTTGTATAATTTGGACGCTCGAAAGGGCCGTGGGCGCTGGCACTCAGCCAGCGAAAATCTCTATATCGGTGGGAGCGAAATACACTATGAAGACGCTTCGTATTCTGATAGCGGACGATCATGACCTCATGCGGCGGGGCGTCAAAACCCTGCTCCAAGCGCATGCCGGTTGGGAGATCTGCGCAGAGGCGCACACGGGCAGGGAAGCCGTCACCCAAGCCGAAGAGTTGAAACCGGACATCGTGATCCTCGATATCAGCATGCCGGACCTCAACGGCGTCGAAGCCGCCCGCAGAATACGCAAAGCCACGCCCGCCACCGAAGTCTTGATCCTCTCGGTCCACTATTCCGATCAACTCATCCGCGAAATTCTGGAAGCCGGCGTCCGCGGTTACATCGTGAAATCCGATTCCGACCGCGACCTGATCATCGCCGTCGAAACCCTCGCCAGCCACAAACCGTTCTTCACGCCGCGCGCCACCGAAATCATCATGAGCAATTTCAGCTCGGGCGGTTCGATCCGCCGCGAACTCCCCGAATCCCTGCGCGACCGCCTCACCTCCCGCGAGCGCGAAATCGTGCAATTGCTCGCCGAAGGCAAGAGCAGCAAGGAAGTCGCCTCCTCGCTCAACATCAGCGTAAAGACCGCCGAAACCCACCGCGCCAACATCATGCGCAAACTCCAACTCCACACCGTAAGCGAACTAGTCCGCTACGCCGTCCGCAACCAAATCATCGAAGCATAAGCAAACCGCGCGCAGCGCAAGCGTGCGCGTAAATTTCGACCGCACTCCATAGTGCGGTACCAATGGTTTTCTCTGCGTACGGCGTTTACCCCGACGTAGTCGGGGCGCCTCTGCGGTAGACATTTCACTGATTTCCACAGACCTAGTCGTTCTGGAACCAGTCCCGAACCCTACAGCGATTTCCATTTCCCGGTAACGATTTGACCTGATAGTCCGTCTAGTCTCTGTTTGGCACCATACGCCTCAGCAACACGTGAACCGCGCAACTTCGGCCCTGTTTCTGTGTTTCTAATCCAGGAGAAAGAAAGGCGCTCCGATGAGCTCACAATCGTGGTTCGAAGAGGCAAGCAAGTTCCACATTCCGTCTAGCCGCGTGGACGAAGTTCCCGACGCGCCCATCGTCCTCGTTGCCGCGCTCGATTGGCAAGTCCGCAGCGGCTTATCGGCCGCACTAAAAACGTTCGCGATCAATACCGAATGGGTCTCCAGCGTCGCTGAAGCCTCCAGAGTCCTCGACGCAAAAGACGTCTCCGCGTGCCTCTGCGGCTACTGGCTCGAAGACGGAACCTTCAAAGATTTAGCGCGCCACATTCGCCGCTCGACCGTAAAAATTCCGATGATCGCCGTCTCCGCGCCGGCCTGTCGCAACGAGTATCGCGATTACCTCGCCGCCATGAACATCGGCGCCTTCGAATTTCTCTGCCACCCCTACCACAAGACCGACCTCGACCGCGTCCTGCGCCAAGCCGTCACCGCACACGCGCGCCAAATCTGGCGCCGCCGCTCGCACGACGACAGTCTTCCCACTGCATCCTGAATTCGCATCCGAATCGCCACAGCTCAACCATACCGCCTAGGTTGCCGTCGAACCGCAGTGGCTTGCCTCCATTCAGCCAGTCGCGCAGCCACAAATTAGATTTCGTTGACACCGTTTCGCGCAATCTGCTACTTTCTTTGTGTTCTTGATAGAGGAGCGGAAGCCACCAGTAGCCGGCCCGTTTTTCCGAGTTGCTTCGGAGGTCAGGCGAAAGGGGCGCAAAAATTCATTCCGCCGAAGTCGTCGCTCAGGCAAGCTTTGCGACGATTGGGGGGCCAGGCTAATACCTGCCCACTGTCATCCGTTGAAAAACGGGTGGAGCGCTATTAGGAAGCAAAGGCAACCGGGCAGTCTCCTCGCCGCCTTTCTTTCTCTCTCCATCCCGTTTTCACCTCGAAGACCCAAGAACACGGCATAAAGCCGTCAAATCACGCTCGTATCGGCGGAATGATGCATCTGTTCGAACTAACGCGCGCGCTGGTGGACATCGAGTCCATCACCAATCACGAAGAAGCCGTCGCCTCCTTCGTCACCGAAATTCTTTCGGGCCTCGCCTCGCGCACCGGCGGCCGCGTCGAACGCTGCGCCGTCGAACCGCATCGCTTCAACGTCTTCGCCTACTGGGGCACTCCCATCGTCACGCTCTCCACCCACATGGACACCGTCCCCCCATTTTTCCTTTCCAAAGAAGACAACGAATTCATCTGGGGCCGCGGTTCCGCCGACGCCAAAGGCATCATCGCCTCCATGATCGGTGCCGCCGAAAAGCTTCTCGCGAGCGGCACGAAAAATTTTGGCCTGCTCTTCGTAGTCGGTGAAGAACGCAATAGCGCCGGCGCCTACGCCGCCGCACGCGATCCCCGCGGCTCGCGTTTCCTAATCAATGGCGAGCCGACCGAAAACAAACTCGCCCTGGCTGCCAAAGGCATCCTGCGCTACGAAGTCGAAACCACCGGTCGCCTCGCGCATTCCGCGTATCCCGAACTCGGCGAATCGGCGATTGACAAGCTTCTCGACGTCCTGCAAGACATCCGCAAAATTCCGCTGCCGCAAGACGAACTCCTCGGCCGCAGCACTCTGAATGTCGGCGTCATCGCCGGCGGTCACGCTCCCAACGTAGTTGCCGATTCCGCTCGCGCCGAAATCGCCATTCGCCTCGTGGACGATGGCGACGCCACCCGCAACGCCGTTCAACAGGCAGTCGTCGGCCGCGCCGCCGCTCGCGAGCTCGTCTCGAATCTGCCAATGCGTTTTGGCTCGCTCGATGGACTCGCCTCAACCATTGTCGCTTACACCACTGACATCCCGATGTTCGCTGGTGCCTGGGGCCAGCCCTATCTCCTCGGACCCGGCAGCATTCACGTAGCCCATACGCTCGAAGAACGCGTCCCCAAAAGAGAACTCATCGCAGCCGTAGAAATCTACGAAAGGATGGTCAAGCAGCTTCTCGCTGCTTCGTAAAAACATGAGCGCAACCCTCGTCAGTCCCAACGCCGCCATACTGAACGCCGAGCGCCCGCGCCTGAAGCGCGCCGCGAACACCCGCAAGAATCTCGCGATAGTAGGCTACGGCAAGATGGGCCGCCTGATCGAGCAACTCGCGCCCGAATACGGATTCGCCGTACAGCTGCGCCTGGATAGCGCAAGCAATAGCGCCGCCTCCGCAATCACGCCCGAAAATTTCCGCGATGTAGACGTCGCCGTAGAATTTTCAAATGCCGCCGCGGCCGCGCGCAATATCGAACGCCTCGCCGCACTCGGCGTCAACACCGTGGTGGGCACAACCGGCTGGACCGCACACCTCGCTCAAGCCAAATCCGCCGTAGAAGACAGCGGCGCCGGCCTAGTCTGGAGTCCCAACTACTCAATCGGCGTCAACGTTTTCCTGCAACTCGCTTCCGAAGCTTCCCGCCGCATCGCCCGCTATCACGAATATGGCGCCTGGGCCTGGGAAATCCATCACTCCGCGAAAAAAGACGCGCCCAGCGGCACGCTACTGAAAGTCGTCAACGAAATGAAAGCCGCCGACCCGCGCCGCGAAATTTCCGTCAGCTCCAATCGCGCCGGCGCCCATCCCGGCACGCACGAAGTCGGCTTCGATTCCGCCGCGGACACCATCACCATCCGCCACACAGCCCGCAGCCGCGAAGGCTTCGCCCGCGGCGCGCTAACCGCAGCCCAATGGATAATCGGCAAACGCGGCTGGTTCGAATTTCGCGACGTGCTCTTCGACCACTGAGATTCCGCCGTGGAAAGGGTAGGGGCACGGCATGCCGTGCCCTCTGCCGCCCGCCAGGCGGCACCAAGTGAGAGCAATCATTTTAGGGTGTGCGGAACTTTGGCTTCGACATAAGGCAGGCGGCCCGGAGACAGGGGCTCAGAGTACCTGTGAAGACACAAGAATGTTTGTAGGTCGTCGCTTTAGCGACGACATAAATCTCGCAAAAGCGGTGCGGCTTTAGCCGTTGAAGTACCCGGTTCGCACTTCTCACGCAAGCGCTTCAGCCCCTGAAGGCGTTGTTTATGAGTAGCGCCACAACGCTTCACGAACCACTAGACGTTTTGCACCAAGCCTTGAAGGAGGCCAAATGTTCACAGGATGCGGTACAGCCCTAGTAACTCCGTTTCAACACGATTTCTCACTCGACGAAGCAGCCCTCCGCCGCTTAGTCCGCCGCCAAATCGCAGCAGGCATAGATTTTCTGGTCCCCTGCGGCACCACCGGCGAAAATCCCACGCTAACGCGCGAAGAGCACCTGCGCGTAGTTGAAATCACACTCGAAGAATCCGCTGGCGAAACCCCCGTGCTAGCCGGCGCCGGCGGCTACAACACCGCCGAAGTAATCGAACTCGCAAGAGAACTAGAATCCATGCGCGTCTCCGGCATCCTCTCCGTAACTCCGTATTACAACAAGCCCACGCAAGAAGGCCTCTATCAGCATTACAAAGCAATCGCCGCAGCCACCTCACTTCCAATCATCGTTTACAGCGTGCAAGGCCGCACAGGCGTCAACGTCGAACCAGCCACTCTGAAACGCCTAGCCGAAATTGAAAACATCGCAGGCGTAAAAGAAGCCTCCGGCAACGTCAGCCAGATCGCCTCGGTGATCGCGCAAACGCCAAGAAACTTCGCAGTCCTCTCCGGCGACGACGCCATCGCCCTCCCGGTGATCGCGCTAGGCGGCCGCGGCGTAATCTCCGTAGCCTCCAACGAAATCCCCGCGGAAATGACGCGTCTAGTCCACGCCTGCCTCGAAAACGATTTCGTCCAAGCCCGCGAACTCCAGCAAAAATATCTCCCGCTCATGGAAATCAATTTCATCGAAACCAATCCCGGCCCGGTCAAAGCCGCCATGGCCGCCATGGGCCTCCTCGAACCAGTTTGGCGCTTGCCTCTGGTCGCTCCCAAGCAGGAAAATATCCAGCGAATCGAGCGCACGCTCGAAACTCTGGGCCTTCTCGGGAGAGTGCATGCTGCAAGAGCAAATTGAGCAGCTTTTCGCGCAAACGCCGGAAACGTATTCGCAGTTGGATTTCACGCACTTCCAATCGTTCAAAGACGCTTTGAACGCGGGACAAGTGCGCGCCGCCGAACCAGACGCCGCGCAGCCCACCGGCTGGCGCGTCAACGCTTGGGTGAAAAAAGGCATCTTGCTCGGATTTCGCATGGGCGCCATCGTGGACATGTCCATTGATCGCACCAAGCTGCCTTTTTTCGACAAGGTCACCTATCCCGTAAAGCGCATCACCAAAGATTCCGGCGTGCGCATTCCTCCCGGCGGCTCCAGCATCCGCGACGGCTGCTACGTCGGCACCGGCGTAACCTGTATGCCACCGACCTTCGTCAACGTAGGCGCCTACGTAGACAACGACACCATGATCGATTCGCACGCGCTCGTCGGCAGTTGCGCGCAAATCGGCAAACGCTGCCACATTTCCGCCGCCGCGCAAATCGGCGGCGTGCTCGAACCGGTAGGCGCAATGCCGGTCATAATTGAAGACGAAGTTCTCGTCGGCGGAAATTGCGGCGTCTATGAAGGCACCATCGTAAAAAATGGAGCAGTGCTGGCTACCGGCACGATTCTCAATCAGTCCACGCCCGTCTACGACATTGTGCGCGGCGAAATCTACAAGGCCGGCGAAAATCAGCCGCTGATCATTCCAGAGAAAGCCGTGGTCGTCCCCGGCTCTCGCCCCATCAGCAGCGGCAAAGGCAAAGATTGGGGCCTGTCGCTCTACGCTCCCGTCATCGTAAAATATCGCGACGCAAAAACGGATTTGCGCGCGCAACTCGAAGACGCATTTCGCTAGGAGCGGCCCCCGCACTTGACTCAAAATTCGCAATCTGCCGCAAACACAAAGCCGCTCGATCCCACGGAATACACAGCTCATTTCGCTTTTCGCAATGGCGTCGTCAACTGCGAAAAAGTTCCGCTGCCTGAAATCGCCGCTCGCGTCGGCACGCCGGTCTACGTCTACAGCAGCGCCAGCATCCTCGACGCCTATCGCCGCTTCGATCGCGCGTTCCGCGGCATCCCGCACTCCGTCTGTTACGCCGTCAAAGCCAATTCCAATCTCTCGGTACTGCGCCTGCTCGCCCGCGCCGGCAGCAGCTTCGACATCGTTTCCGGCGGAGAACTCCATCGTCTGCGCAAAATTGGCGTCCCGGCCCGACGCGTAGTCTTTTCCGGCGTCGGCAAAACCAAAGAAGAAATCCGCGACGCACTAATAGCCGGCATTTTGCTCTTCAATGTCGAATCGGAACCGGAACTCGACACGCTAGCCGCAGAAGCCGCGCGGCTGGGCCTTCGCGCTTCCGCCGCGCTGCGCGTAAATCCCGACGTCCAGGCCGGCGGACATCGCCACATCGCCACCGGCCGTCACCACCACAAATTCGGCATTGATTGGGACGACGCCCAGCGCCTTTACCTCGATCGCGCCCGCGCCGAATCAATTTCCTGGCAGGGAATCAGCGTGCACATCGGCTCGCAGGTTCTAGGCCTGGCTCCCTATCGCCGCGCCGTAAAACGCGTTTCTTCATTCGTGAAATCGCTAGCTACCGCAGGCGTGAAGCTATCGTATCTGGATATCGGCGGCGGTGTCGGTGTGCGCTACACGAAGGAAAATCCGTTCGATATCAACGACTACGCCAAAGCCATCGCACCGCACGTTCGTCCATTAAACTGCCACCTTCTGCTCGAACCAGGCCGCGCCATCGTAGGCCCCGCAGGTGTGCTCCTAACGCGCGTCCTCTACGTAAAACGCAATCGCGGAAAGTTTTTCATCGTAGTAGACGCCGCCATGAACGATTTCATCCGCCCCGCACTCTACGAAGCCATCCACCCCATCACGCACGTCGCCCGCAACCGAGGCCACATAGTGAAAGCCGACGTAGTAGGCCCAGTCTGCGAAACCGGCGACTGCTTCCTCCACGATTGGCCCATCGAATTGCCAGAGCCAGGCGACACACTCGCGCTCTGGGGCGCCGGCGCCTACGGTTTCGCGCAATCCTCCAACTACAATTCGCGCCCCCGCCCCGCAGAAGTCCTAGTAACCAAAAACAAATTCCGCACAATCCGTCGCCGCGAATCCCCCAGCGATCTCTTCCGCGGCGAGTAAAGTAGCGCCGGCGTCCCGCCGGCTCTTAGCCTTTGCTTTTGTGAATCGCCCCGCAGGGCGATTCACCCTGAGTCCCGACGGTGTCAGGACGAAGGGTAGCGGCGCACTTCAGTGCGCCATCGGTGTTACGTCCAAACTTTACTCCCCTCGTACCCCCGCTTCTGAAGTTCGAATCCTCGGACGCTTCTGATTGGCGGAAGGGCGGGGCTTCAGAGTCTGTGTGAGAACAAAGGAATCTTTGTAGGCCGTAGCTTTAGCTACGGCATAAACGCAGCAAAATCAAAGCGGCTTCAGCCGCTGAAGTACAGGCTTTGCAGTTCTCACACAGACTCTTTAGCCCCTGAAGCCAGGTTTTTTCGATCGTGTGCAACATCACTCCCCCCGCACCGCCGCAGCCGTCGTCATCACGTCCGTCCCAGGCGTCCCCGCCAAGGCCGTAAAATAATTAATACTCACCGTCGCCAATTCCGAAGCCGGAAACCGCGCCGCATATCGCTCATCCGCCTCCAACCCGGCCTCCCGCGCGCACTCCAAAAATATCGGCAGCTCCACTAAATATTGATCCGAAAAACCATGCGTCCCGTCATAAGCCACCACTGGTGTTTTCACTAAATTCGCAGCAGCCAATTCCGGCGGCAAAGTATGCAACTCCAAAACCAACAAACCGAACCGCCCCACATAAGGAGCCCACCGCCGCAAATATCGCACCAGGTTCTCTTCCAGTTCGTCCGCCGGAATTTCCTCTCCCAAATAAGCGAACGCTCCGCTCGATCGCCCCAGCCGCATCCCCCGCACATAATTCGCCGGCGGCGAATAAGGCCGGTTGTGATCCAGAAACGATCGCACGTGCAAAAGATCGTGAATATCCAAACCGAGCGCCTCAAGGTCGCTGCCCAACTGCGCCGGACGATTGATATCTCCGGGAATTACGTGGCACTCCGGAAGCTTCGCCCGCCGCAAATTCTGCTTCGCCACCCGCCGCGCCACTTTGTTGAAGTCCGCGCCCACCAAAATCAAGGGGTGCTGATCCAATACGCCCCCGCGCGCCGTCCGCGTCCTCACCACCTCATATAGATGTTGCAGGAAAGTCCCATCGCCGCAGCCCATATCACAAATCCCCTGCGGCTGCCGCGCAATCGGCCGGTTAAAAATCTCGATGATGATCTCATCCACTTTCTTGAAGTAAGTCGAGTGCGCCCCGCCGCTGCCCCACACATTCATCCCGCGATTCACCAGCAATTCGACGCCGTTCTCATCCACCCGCGCAAATCGCGCGTTTCCAAAAAGCAGCGTGCTCAATACGTTGAACATCGGCAAGTACGAAACCGTCACGCCATAAGAAGTCGCAATCTGCGCGGCATACGCTCCGCGGGAAGTCAGCCGCACCACCTCGCCTTCCCACCCCACCCAACCCTGCGTCTCCAGCAAATCAAATAAAAGATTGAGGCTCGCCTGATTTCCCGGCAGCTCGCGCCAATCTACCGGCCCTTGCGCCAATCGCGCCAGCACTCCGCCGCGCGCCAGCGCCACCATCGCCGGCCCAATCAACATTCCGTCGAGATGCCCGCGAATCTGTCCGCGGACCTTATCCCCCAACGCATCGCCACTCAAACCCGAATCGCGGAGCCAGCGTTCTTTCGCTTGCTGCACCAAAGCGCGCAACGACGGCAACACCGGAAAATCCGTTTTGCCAAAAAGGAAATCTTCCAGGAAGAGCGCCTTCGGTATAAATGAAGTGACTTCGCCGTAAAGCTCCGGCGCCAGCCGCACAGCGATCTTCCCCTCGGGCGTCAGCGCGTAGCGCGTTTCCCCGATCCCCGCATCACCGTCGCTCGCCCCGCGCCGCTGCTGCAACCAGCCGCAAGATGTCAGTAATCGCAACGCAACCCGCAAATATCCGCGATTCGCGTGAGTCGGCTCGGCAATGTCCCCGAGCGTCAGCCAAGAAGAAGGCGCCTCAAATAGCCGAAATACTCCGCGGCCCGCCAACGCCGTCACCGTCGGCGCCAGCACAATTCCCGCCAAGTGCGTGAAAACTGCCGCCCGCACCGCTGCTTTGTCGTCTTCCAACGCCGCTACCTCAGTCGCGAGCTCGCAGCCAACAAATCCAAACCCAAACGCGCAAATCTATTCGCGCCCCTCGAAAAGATTGCGCCCTTCCACCAAAGCCCGCATCTTGCGATCCACCACGCTGCGTTGCAACATCCAGAATCCGCAATCCGGATGCACGTAGTGCAGCCGCTCCACGCCAATCGTCTTCGCGATCAATTCAATCCGCGAAGCGATCAATTCCGCCGACTCCACTTCGTTATCCTTAATATCAATCACGCCGATGCCCAACCCAATCGCCGGGTCCAAATCGCCAAAAACCGCCAGCTCTTCATAGCCGCGCCGCGCAAACTCCAAAACCAGATGGTCCGCGTGCAAGGAATTCAGGAAGGGAATCAAATCGCGCCAAAAACCGCGCAGCATCGGCTGCCCGCCATAATTGCCGAAACAAATGTGCACCGCCTTCTCATTCAACACACCATCCAGCACGCGATTGATCGCCTCCGCCGCCCACGGCGCATCCTGCGGAAACCCAACGATGCTCGCCTCATCCAACTGCACCGTGTCCGCTTCGATCAATTCCAGCTGCCGCCGCAATACCTCCGCGATATCCATCGCCAAATCCGCCGTGCTCTTGTAAAAGCAATCCGTCAAGAGCCGCGCCAGCATGTGCGGCCCCGTGCAAGTAAATTTCATCGGCGATTTCGTCAGCGTCCGCGAAAATTCGTAGTCCCGCGGCAGATTCAAAGTTCCTTCGCGAATCCGCTCCACCACCATCCCCGCCGTCAGCAGACGAAACCCCGAAGCCCGGTCCGCGCGAAAACGGTCAAAATCCGAAAGCGAAAAGTTTTTGCGGATCCCTTCCATCTGCGAAACGAAATAATCCACCATCCCGTTCGTCTCCGGGTGGCTGGGATCAAAGCGCATCAATTCGCCGTCGGAAATCAAATCCAGGCCGGCCAGTTCCTGCGTCTTCAATACCGCCATCACCGCATCGCGCAATACCAGCCGCGAAGTATTTCCCACCAGCCAAGATGGAACGGGATAACTCCCAACCACAGTCGTCTTGATTCGCGAAGCCACAGGTTCTCCTTCCACCCCCGGACGGTGCCACCAATCGCAATTTTCCCGATGATACCCGAACCAGCAGCGCCCAGCGCACCCACCGCAAGAAAACGGGCGAACATCGCCCACCAATCTTGCCGCGCGACCACGCGGATGTATACTGGCCGCGGAAACCGAATCGCAGCGCCCGACTCTGGAATTTGCAGAAAAATAACGAAGCGTGTCATTCCGAGGGCGACGTTGGCCCGAGGAATCTGCTTTTTTCGGCTCTAGCGACGGCGCAACAAGAAGCGCACCATGCGGAGGTCCACATGCCAATCGTTGACGCAACCAGCAGCCTCGCGGCTGTCATTCAGGAATACGGCCGCCCGGACATCCACATCGGCGGCTCCGAAGACGAATCCCCCTACGTCCCGTTCAAAGAAAACGTCTTCATTCGCCACCTCGCCTTCGACGTCCGCACCAATTCCTTCGCCAATATTCTCTGGGTGAAAAAAGGCGGCGTGCTCGGCCGCCATCGCCACCGCGGACCCATCTCCGCCTGCACCCTGGAAGGCAGCTGGCGCTATCTCGAATACGATTGGGTCGCCCGCCCCGGCAGTTACGTCCGCGAAAATCCCGGCGTAATCCACACGCTAGTCTCCGACGACCCCAACGGCATGAAAACGATTTTCTTCCTGAACGGTTCGCTAGAATTTTACGACGACCACGACGCGCTGCTCGAAACGCTAGACGTCTTCTGGTTCATAGATCACTACTTAACCTACTGCCGCGCCAAAAATCTAAAGATCAACGAAAAGCTCTGGATCTGACGCCCAAACGCATTCGATGTTGCTGTTGAAGTCCCATTTGATTTTGCCGTCGTCGTTGAAGTTGTATTTGAATTTGCCGTTGCCATCGCATTTGTAGCGGAAGCCTTCAGGCGGGCAGCGCTTCAGAAAGGCGGCAAAGAATGCACGCAGAACGGGACAGGATTGTAAGGCATGGCTCCGTAGGGGCGGCTCTCAGACCCGCCCTCGCGCGTCGCAGCGTCGGCCTGGAATTTGTAGCGGCGCACTTCAGTGCGCCATCGGTGTCGCGACGCAAATCGCTCGCGGTCCAAAGACCGCCGCGACAGAACCCACAGCGACTTCGCGCCGCGAAGCGGGTCTGACACAACGCCGCCAACTAGCGCCGGAGGCGCGGCATAAATTAGCCCGGCGCGGAAGCGCCGGGTCTCAGCGCAAAGAAGAACGAGCGCCGTAGGTGCGGCACAAGCTATCGGCATCAGGCACAAGATTCCGGAACGACGCGCACACCGCGCATCGCCGCCCAGGGGGGCAACTAAACATGTCCACTCCATATCGCGCCGACCACGTCGGCAGCTTCCTGCGTCCACCCGAACTCCTCGAAGCCCGCAAATCCGCCGCCCAAAATGGCGCGCAACTCCACGCCATCGAAGACCGCCAAATTGACCGCGTCCTCGCCAAACAAAAAGATCTCGGCTTCGAAATTTTCACCGACGGTGAATTCCGCCGCCGCAATTTTATGAGCGACTTCACCGACGCCGTAGCAGGCTTCGACCTGGGCGACGCCGTAAGCCGCACCTGGAAAGCCGGCCAAGCCAAAGACGCCCCAGTAAGCAGCATCACCGGCATAGTCACCGAAAAACTCCGCGCCAAAGAACCGCTGACCGGCGGCGAACTCCCGTTCCTCAAAACCCACAGCCCCGGCGCCATCAAAATGACTCTCCCCAGCGCCACCCAATTTCCAGCCATCTCCTTCAAACGCGGCGTCACCGACAAAGTCTACAAAGATCACTCCGAACTTCTCTGGGACATCGTCGCCATAATGAAAACGGAACTCGCCAGACTCTCGGCGGATGGTGTGAAGTACATTCAAATCGACGCCCCGCGCTACAGCTATTTCATGGACCCCAAATGGCGCGATTGGATTCGCACGGAAATGAAAATCGAGCCGGACGCGCTGCTCGATGAATCCATCCGCGCCGACAACGCCTGCTTCGAAGCGGCCCGTCGTCCCGGCGTCACTCTCGCCATGCATCTCTGCCGCGGCAATAATCGCAGCCACTGGTACGCCGAAGGCGGCTACGACGCCATCGCCGAAAAGCTTTTCACCACCATGGCGGTAGATCGCTTCCTGCTCGAATATGACGACGAGCGCTCCGGAACTTTCGAGCCGTTGCGCCTCGTCCCGCGCAATAAAACGGTAGTCCTGGGCCTGATCAGCTCGAAAAAAGCCCAGCTGGAAAACGCGGACGACATTGCCCGCCGCATCGAAGAAGCCGCGCGCTTTTTCCCCAAAGAAAATCTAGCCCTAAGCCCCCAATGCGGCTTCGCCTCCACCATGGAAGGCAATCTACTAACCGAAGACGAGCAATGGGCTAAACTGCGCCTGGTAGCAGGCGTAGCCCGCCGCGTCTGGAGCTGAGCGAGTTTGCATGACGACCCGGGTATCTTTGTGGGTCGTGGCTTTAGCCACGAGATCGACGATACAAGCGTAGACCGGCTTTAGCTGCTGAAGTTCCGGTTCTGCAATTTCAGTTCGGGCTTGAACAAAATGATCGCCCTGTAGCAACGAGGTGCCAAGATGCTCTCAACTCCCTACATTGACGGCAAGTCCATCGAAGTCGCGCCTCACGCGCTAACCGACGTCCTAAATCCCGCCAACCAAAAACCCTTCGCCAAAATCTTCATGGGCCAGGAACAACACATGCGCGCCGCGATTGACGCCGCCCACGCCGCAAAATCCGCCTGGGCCAACTCTCCCGCGGCTCTGCGCGAAAAAATCCTCCATCGCGCCGCCGACGAACTCGAAGCCGCCACAAATGAAATGGTTGATCTCCTGATCGGCGAAGGCGGCTCCACATTCGGCAAAGCCCATTTCGAAGTTCCCTTCGCCGCCAACATGCTCCGCTCGATTGCCGGCGAAGCCCGCCGCGTGCAAGGCGACGTATTTCCCTCCGACGTCTCCGGTCTCCTCTCCCTGGCAATCCGCCGCCCGCTCGGAGTCGTCGCCGGAATCTCGCCTTTTAATTTCCCGGTGGTCCTCGCGCTGAAAAAAGTCGCCTTCGCTCTCGCCACCGGCAACACGTTCGTCCTCAAGCCCTCCGAAGAAACTTCGCTCGTCGGCTTGAAGCTCGCCGAAATTTTCGAACGCGCCGGCCTTCCTCCCGGCGTCCTCAATGTCGTCCCCGGCGACGGCCCCACTCTCGGTCGCGTCCTCTTTGACGATCCTCGCGTGAAACTGATTTCCTTCACCGGCTCCACGGCCGTCGGCCGCCACATCGCCGTCGAATGCGCGAAAAAAGGGAAGCGCGTCGTCCTCGAAATGGGTGGCAAAAGCCCGCTGATCGTCCTGAAAGATGCCGATGTGGATTACGCCGTGGACACCGCCTGCTTCGGCATCTTCATTCACCAGGGGCAAATCTGCATGGCCGGCTCGCGCATCATCGTCGAAGCCCCCATCTACGACGCTTTCCTCGAGCGCTTCGCCGCGAAAGCCCGCACCCTGAAAATGGGCGACCCGCGCGACCCGCACACAGTCATCGGCCCTCTGATCCGCGCATCGCAATGTCAAATGATTGACCGCAAAATAAAAGACGCTGTCACCGCAGGCGCGCGCCTGCTTACTGGTGGCCACTATGAAGGAAATTTCTACGAGCCTACGGTGGTAGCCGACGTCACCCCCGCCATGGCCGCCTTCCGCGACGAACTTTTCGGCCCGGTAGCCGCGGTCAGCCGCGCCGCAAACGCTGATGAAGCTCTCGCGCTGGCAAATAATTCCAGCTACGGACTTTCCTCCGCCGTCCTCACCAACGATTTGCAGTTAGCGATGCGTTTCGCGCTGGAACTAGAAGCCGGCATGGTCCACCTGAACGGTCCCACAGTCCACGACGAGCCTACGGTTCCATTCGGTGGAGTAAAAGATTCAGGCAGTGGCCGCGAAGGAGGCCGCTGGTCCGTGGAAGAAATGACCGAAGTAAAATGGGTAACAATCCAAATGGGCCGCCGCCCCTACCCATTCTGAAAGGAACTCATGCAAGAAGATGGCGCGGCGGTCGGCAAAAAATGAGTCGAGTGTCATCCCGCTTGTCCTGACGCAGGAAGGGAGCGTAGCTAGAGAGCTGCCTTTCGCATATGCGTTCACCGCACCCAGAGCCGGTTTTCTCTGCGCCCTCTGCGTCTCTGCGGTAAATTGTTTCTCGCGTTCCTTCTGACGCCGCGCAAAACGGAACAAGCGAAGCTGGTATTCTCTGTGTCCTCCGCCTTGTCTCTGTGCACTCTGTGTTAAATGTTTTGCCTTTGTCTTCGTCCAAAGTAAAGGCGCGATCCCCTTCACATCCCGCAATCAAAAAAAACGGTCTCGCCCTCGCCCTGCATCACCACATTCCACTCCAAAACTCCCGCTTTCCCCGCCACCGCCCGCGCGATCAAAGTCCCACGCCGCGAAGCCTCCACCAAATTCAAAACGAAATCCCCGTCATTCCCCGCCTCATCCGGAAAATAAATCCGGGTCACCAATCTCTTCAACAACCCCCGCATAAAAACCGAAACCGCCAAATGCGGCGCCTGCATGTTCCCGTCAGGCCCCGGAACCGCCCCCGGCTGGATAGTAGTAAAAGAAAATTTCCCAAGATCATCCGTCGGCACGCGTCCATAACCCCAAAATCCCGCCTCAAGAGGCTTATCCTGTAAATCCTCCGGATGCGCATATTTCCCAAACGAATTCGCCTGCCAAATTTCGATCACTGCATCCGGAACCGGCGCGCCATCCCCATCCACCACGCGCCCCTCAATCGTCACGCGCTCGCCCGAAACCCCCGGCCCAGCCAAATCCGCTCGGTTCATCCGCGTCAACCCGATCGTAAAGAAAGGCCCAACGGTCTGCGATGTAGTGGCCCGCAAAGTCATTTCACTTTTCCAGAGGCGTACCTTCACGCCCGCTCAAAATCACGTCAAACCGGTAACCCAAAGCCTGCGCCGGAATCGTAGTCTCCCAATCGAACAAAGAAATCAATTTCTGCCGTGCCGCTTCATCCGCCGTGCAATTAAACACCGGATCGAACGCCAGCAAAGGATCGCCCGGAAAATACATCTGCGTCACCAAACGCGTAGCGAACGCCGGCCCAAAAAGCGAAAAATGAATGTGCGCCGGCCGCCAGGCATTGTGATGATTGCCCCAAGGATATTCCCCCGGCCGAATCGTCACAAACCGGTAGCGCCCCTCGTTGTCAGTCATCGCGTGGCCTTCGCCCGTGAAATTCGGATCAAGCGGCGCATTGTGCTGATCGTTCGCGTGCAAATACCGCCCCGCTGCATTCGCCTGCCAGATTTCCACCAGGGTGTTTCGCACCGGCCGCCCATCCTCATCCATCACGCGCCCGCTAACAATAATCCGCGCGCCGAGCGCCTCGCCCGGACCCTGCCGCGTCAAATCGCAAGCCTTCACATCCACAAACTCCGGCCCAAACGTCGGCCCGGTAATTTCCGAAAGCGTCTGCGGCAAATAAATCAGCGGCTGCGTCGGCGCGCGTTTCACCGAAGATTTATAAGGCGGATGCAAATGCGGCGGCTGCGTTCCCGGCAAAGGTCGTCGGTAACCCGCCAAGCCAGCCATGCCCTTCGTAACCATATTCTCGTGCCCTCAATTCCTGCCAAATCAGCGCGAACAAATCAATTATATGCCGCCGACCCGCAAATCTAAGTCTCCGCCGCCGCCCGCGTCAAGGCCGATTATCGAAACTGCGTGCGCCTATCGCCCAATTCGTGTATCCTGCCCAGCGCTCCAATTTCGCAAAGGGAGATTTCCATGCCTCGCGCCACTTCGCGCTCCATCACAGACGCACCCTCTCGCGCCGCCATCTTGCCGCCCAAGCCGCCCGCGGCCGCCGCGCCGCCTCCGCCCACTCCCTCCGCGCAAATTGACGCGCTCACCGGCGACCCCGATTTCATGACGTCGCTAGCCCGCGGCCTAGCCGTCATTCAAGCCTTCTCGCAAAAAAAACGCCAGCTCACCATTTCACAAGTCAGCGCGAAAACCGGATTCTCGCGCGCCGCCGTCCGCCGCTGCCTCTACACTCTCGCCAAACTCGGCTTCGCCGGCTCCGACGACAATCGCCACTTCTATCTCCGCCCGCGCGTCCTGGCTCTGGGCCACTCTTATATTTCGTCGATGCCGCTAGCCACCGCCGCGCAGCCAGTCCTCGAACATTTCAGCCGCCTCCTCCACGAGTCCTGCTCCATCGCCACTCTCGACGGCCTCGACATCGTCTACGTAGCCCGCGCCAACGTCACTCGCATCATGGCCATCGACCTCGGCGTCGGCAGCCGCCTCCCCGCCTTCTGCACCTCGATGGGCCGCGTCCTGCTAGCGCATCTTCCCCCCGACGAACTCGAATCTTTCCTAGCCCGCATCCAGTTCACGCGCTACACCGAACGCACCATCATCACGGCCGATAAGCTCCGCCCCGTTTTGCGTCTGGTTCTGCGCAACGGCTACGCAATCGTTGATCAGGAACTCGAACTAGGCCTGCGCTCCATGGCCGTGCCCATCCAAAATCCCAGCGGCAAAGTAGTAGCCGCGTTAAACGTCGGCGCGCACGCCCAACGCGTCTCCAATCAAGACATGCTAAATAAATTCCTGCCGCACCTGCAATCCGCGGCGCAAGAACTTTCCATGCTTCTGAGGTAGGCGCGCGGCATGCCGCGCCCGCAACTCAAGCCGGCGGAAGGATGGAAGGACGGGGCTTCAGCCCCGCCGAAAACGTTGCAAAGAGGAACGGGCTTCAGCCCCTGAAGCCAGGATTTTCGATTGTAGCCAACACCGATGACACAACTTCCAAACGCAAACCGTCACCAACCATAAATGGACCACTCCCGACGCTACGAAAATTCTCTAGTCGCCATCCTATTCCTCACCTGGGGCACGGTATTCCTCGACCGCATGTCCCAACTCTACCTCGCTCCCTACATCATCCCCGAATTTCATCTCACTCACGAACAAGTCGGCATGCTCGCCTCGGTCCTGGCCATCACCTGGGCCGTCTCCACTCTCCTCTTCGGCGCGCTCTCCGACCGCATCGGCCGCCGCCCCATCCTCATCCCCGCCGTCTTCGCATTTTCAATCTTGTCCTGGCTCTCCGGCATCGCGCACAGCTTCCATCAACTCCTGCTGATCCGCGCGCTAATGGGCCTGGCCGAAGGCCCCTGCTGGTCCATCATGACCGCGCTAATCGAGGAATCCTCCACTCCCACGCGCCGGGGACGCAACATCGGCATCGTAGTCAGCGCTGGCGCGCTAGTCGGCCTCGCGGTAGCTCCCGTACTGACCACGCAAATCGCCGCCCGCTTCGGCTGGCGCTGGGCATTTTTCGTAGCGGGCGCTCCCGGAATTCTAATGGGCCTGCTGATCTGGAAATTCGTCAAAGAACCGAAACACGACGCCAGCGACGGCAGGGAACCGCAAACCGAAACGCATCACCGAGTGAAACTAAAAGACTATTTCTCGATCCTTCGCTATCGCAATATCTGGCTCTGCTGCGCGGGCGCCGCAGGATTCATCTCCTGGCTTTTCCTCTCAAATGTTTTCGCGCCGCTCTACATCACCGAAGTAGCGCATCAAGCGCCAACCACTGCCGGTTTTCTTCTAGGCGCCACAGGCCTAGGCAGTTTCATCCTAGGTTTTCTGCTGCCGTCTCTCTCCGATCGCCTGGGGCGCAAACCCGTCCTGCTAGCCATGGCAGCGATGTCGGCTCTAGTGCCGCTAGTACTTCTGATCCCGCCGCTCTACGCCTACCCGTGGCTGCTAGCCGCGATCCTGCTCTGCACCAACGCAGGCCAAGGCATGCCCACCCTGGTAATGGTCCTGATCCCCACAGAAAGCGTCCCGCCGCAATTCGCCGCAACCTCGATCGGCCTAGCCACGCTAGTAGGCGAGATCGTAGGCGCCACAATCGCCCCCACCCTAGGCGGCGCCCTAGCCGAAAGTCACGGCCTGGGCATCACACTCCTAATGGCCGCCGGCGGCACCGCCGTGGTTTTCGTTGCCGCCCTCTTCCTAAAAGAAACCGCCCACATCAAATCCGGAAACGCTCCCTCGCCTCATCCGTCGTAACGCGCCCGATGCCTTCTCCCCCACGCCGACATCAATTCCAAAATCGGCTTGAGACTCTCGCCATGCCGCGTCAACGAATACTCCACGCGCGGCGGCACCTGCGCATAGACGCGCCGCCGAATAATCTCGTCGCGCTCCAGCTCCCGCAACTGCTGCGTCAACATTTTCTTCGTCACTCCCGGAATCCGCCGCTGCAATTCCCCGAACCGGTGCACCCGCCCCTGCAGATAAAATAAAATCAAAGGCTTCCACTTTCCGCCGATGATGTCTCCCGTCCGCTTAACAGGACAATCAAACTCATCCATGAACGCGACCTCCGCAGATACCAGGTTACAAAAAGGTGCCTACTACCAAAAAAGACACTTTAAACTAGAATTCCCCCGCTCGCAAAGATTGTGCAACGCGGCTCGGAATTTTGTAGCGACGCACTTCACTGCGCCATCGGTGTTGCGCCCGGAACGATGGCGTTCTAAGGACCGCCGCTACAAGACTTTTGTCGCGAACCTGCGCGCCCCAATTCGGAGGAACAAATGCCCACCAAAAAACCCGTAATCATCTACGGCGCCAACGGCTTTTCCGGCCGCCTCGTCGCCGAATTCCTGCGCGAATACAACGTCCCCTTCATCGCCGCAGGCCGCACGCGCTCCAAACTCGAACACGTGATGAACCTGGTCCCCGGCATCGAATCCGCCGACTACGAAGTCGCCGAAGTCGGTGGCTCCGTGGACGAGCTCGCCAAACTCTTCGCCGGCGCAAAAGTCGTCTGCAACATGGCCGGCCCCTTCATCTACAACGGCCCGCGCGTAATCGAAGCCAGCCTCAAAGCCGGCTGCCACTACCTCGATATTGGCGGCGAACAAGCCTGGATCCGCACCGTGGCCGAACAATGGAGCGAAAAATTCGCGCGTCAGGGCCTCCTCGCCGCGCCCGCCACCGCGTACATGTCCGTCCCCAGCGCCATCGCCGCGCACCTTTGCATCGAAGCCACGGACATCGACACTCTCGAAATCTTAACTATGTTCAAAGGAGTCCCCACCTTCGGCTCCACGCAAACAATTTTCGCCGCCATCCAGACCGACGCCTACTACCTCGAACAAAATCAATATAAACAATGGCCCCGCGCCACCGCCTACGATGTCGTCGTCCCCGGCCTGATCCAAACCCAGCTAGCGCTAACCTGGGGCGGCTTCCCGCACCCCGTCTGGTTCAAAGACCATCCGCAAGTCGCCAACGTCCGCTCGCTAGGCGGCATCCTCAATCGCGAAGTAATGCAAAACGTCCTGGCCACCGAAAAACATTTCGAAGAAAACATCCGCCCGCTGCCCAAAGAAGAGCGCGAAAAAAAGCTAGCCGACATGGCCAACTCCGTCCAAGCCGGCACTCCGCCGCGCGAAAATCCCCGCGAGCAGCGCACCATTGACGTAGTACAAGGCCGCGGCACCACCGACTACGCCCAATGCGTCCTCTTCGGCACCTGCTGCTATCGCCAAACCGGCCTGCTCCAGGCCTACGCAGCCCACAGCCTGATTCACACGCCGCCGCGCAAAACCGGTTTCCAATCAGCCTGCGCAGCCTTCGGCCACCGCGAGCTGCTAAAAGTCCTGGAAAGCCACGGTCTAACGAAAGCCAGAATCGGTTAGCTCTCGACGCTTTGCCCGATGCAAACGTCGTGGCCCGTGGTTCACTGCCAATATCGATTTGCCGTTTGCGCGCATTGAGATATTGGCTGCGATCCAGAACCTGCGATAACTTAGCGCCGTAGGCGCGGCAGAAGTTAGCCCAGCCCCTAAAGGCTGGGAACATCGCAAAATAGGAGACGAGCGCCGTAGGCGCGACACAAGTCTCGGACCGAATGTTCGGCGATTTATTCGACGACAACGGATCATGCAACTATAACCGCCTCTCTAACCCATGCGCGCCATAGACTATTTCGACAAACAATCCGAAATCACGCCGACCCGCATCGCCCTGATTGACGGCCAAAACCGCCACACCTACGAAGACCTCCATCACGCCAGCCAAAAAATCGCGCGCGCCATGCACGCCGCCGGCCTCCGCGGCGAAGAACCGGTCGCCATCTACTCCACCAACGACGCCCGCGTCCTCTTCTGCATGCTAGGCCTCCTCCGCGCCGGAGGCGTCTGGGTCCCCATCAACTACCGCAACGCCGCCGACGCCAACGTCGAATATCTGAATTACGTCCGCACGAAATGGCTCTTCTACCACAGCACTTTTCGCGATCACGCCAAAGAACTGAAACAACGCGTCCCCACTCTCCGCCACCTCATCTGCATAGACGCGCCCGACAACGAAAATCCGTCGCTCGAAGAATTCATGCAACAAGGCAGCGCCACAAACGATCACGACACATCCGACGCCCACGGCAACCTCGATCGCTTGGTAGGCCTGGTCCCGACAGGCGGCACCACTGGCCCAGCGAAAGGCGTACGCGTAACCACTCTCTCCTGGGGCACCATGACCGAAATGGCCTCGCACTATTGGCGCGGCGACACCGACCAACCAGTCTGCCTAAGCGTCGCGCCGCTCTCGCACGCAGCCGGAGTCGTAGCCTTCGCCATGTTCACCATCGGCGCCACAAACGTAATCATGCCCGGCTTCGACGCGCTGAAAGTCCTGCAAAATATCGAACGCTACCGCGTCACGCATTTATTTCTTCCGCCCACGGCCTTCTACGGACTCCTCTCCCATCCCGACGTCCGCAATTTCGATTATTCCAGCCTGCGCGTCTTCCTCCTCGCGGCCTCGCCTGTCTCCCCCGACAAATTAAAGCAGGGCATCGAAATTTTCGGCCCGTCCATGTGCCAGTCCTACGGCCAAACGGAAGCGCCCATGCTCCTCACCTTCCTCGACCAAAAAACGCTAGCAGCCGCGGCAGCCGGAGATCATCCCGAACGCCTCAAAAGCTGCGGCAAACCCACCAGCGCCGTTCGTCTGGCCATCATGGACGATCAAGGCCGCCTCCTTCCTCCCGGAGAAACCGGCGAAATCGTAGCCCGCGGCTCCCTGGTCACCGCCGGCTATTACGAATTGCCCGAAGCCACCGCCGAAATCCGCGCGCACAATTGGCACCACACCGGCGACGTCGGCTACCGCGATGAAGATGGTTTTTTTTATATTGTGGATCGCAAGAAGGACATGATCATCTCCGGCGGCTTCAACGTCTATTCCGCCGAGGTCGAAGCAGCCATCATGGCGCTGCCGCACGTTCACGAATGCGCCGTAATCGGCATCCCCGACGCCAAATGGGGCGAAGCAGTAAAAGCCCTGGTAGTCCTACGCGAGGGCCAATCCCTAACCGAACGCGAAATCCTCGACCACTGCAAGCTAAAGCTCGGCGGCTTCAAATCGCCAAAATCCGCAACCTTCGTCCAAGAAATCGCCAAAACCCCAGCCGGCAAAATAGATCGCAAACTTCTCCGCAAACCCTACTGGACCAACACAGACCGCGCCGTCCACTAAAAATTCCACAAGGGTCCGTAGGGGCGCTGCTTGCCGCGCCCCAGCTTGCCCGGGCGTCCACCTCACGATCACTCGGGCATGCAAGTTCCCGCGATCAATGTGCCTCACCGCCGTCCGGCATCGCCTCCCGCGCTCCTACTCTCCGCCAAACTCTGATTCGCCCGGAAAATCACGTACGCCCGAATCGCCGCCGCATCTCCCCGCGAAATTTCCTTCGCAAACGAAACCATCCCATTCGGCGTCAGCATTCCACCCAACACAATCTGAAACCACTGCTCGTTCGTCAAAGTGCTCGAATATCTCAAATCCGGCAACACCCCGCCGCTAACCGCCACATCCCCATGGCACGTCGAACAATATCGCTGATACACCGCCTCGCCGCGATGCACGGTAGCCGCATCCGCCGTCGCCCGCGGCGGATTCAAAACCTCCGGCTCGACCTCCGGCAGCGGCGGCAACACACCCTTGCCACCAATCTTGAACACAATCATCCGGCTAACGTTCCGCACCCGCCCCGCTTTCAAGGCAATCTCGCCGGCAGCCAAAGGAAACACGCCGCCCCACCCGGCCAAAATCGCCACATACTGTTCGCCGCGCACGGAATAACTCACCGGCCCAGCAATCGCCCCCGTCTGTATCGGATACGACCAAACCCTCGTGCCCTTATCCGCCAGATACGCTTCAAAATTTCCGCGCGCCGTTCCCTCGAAAACCAAATTACCCGCCGTCGCCAGCACTCCGCCGTTCCAAGCCTCCGGCCTCTCGATGTCCCACACTTGCTTCTGCGCCACCGGATCCCAAGCCACCAATCGCCCGGTAACGCTGCCAATAATCGCGCTCTTGGTTTTCGGATCCTGCGGCATCCCCGCCGCCGCAAAGTCCACGCCGTTGTCGTACGCCAAAGCTCTCATCTTAAAATCAGCGTCCGATTGATACGGAAACCCCGCGTCCTGAATCGGAATGTAAACCAATCCCGTCAAGGGACTAAACGCCATCGGCTGCCAGCTATGCGCCCCGAGCGGCCCGGGAATCACCATGTCGGGCTTGTCACCCGAATATCGCGCCGAAGCCAGTTCGATCGGGCCGTCCCGTTTTCATATCCACGCCGCTGGCCCAAGTAATATGCGTATAAGGCTTCGCGGAAATCAGCTCCCCCGTCGCGCGGTCAATCACATAAAAAATTCCATTCTTCGGCGCGTGCAACAAAACTTTCCGCGCGCGGCCGTCAATCGTGAGGTCCGCCAAAACAATGTCCTCATCCGAATCGTAGTCCCAAGCCTCATCCGGGTTTTCCTGGTAATGCCACACGTACTCGCCCGTCTCCGGCCGCAAAGCCACGATCGAACAAGTAAAAAGATTGTCGCCGCCATGCGGGCTGCGGATCCGCGGATTCCAGGGACCTCCATTTCCGGTACCGATGTAAAGAAGATCCAGTTCCGGATCGTAACTAATCGCGTTCCACACCGTCCCCCCGCCGCCGTATTTCCACCACGCGCCCGACCAACTCTTCGTCGCCTTCGCCAGCACCGCATTCTCAAATGGTTTCGCCGGATCTCCCGGCACGGTATAAAAACGCCACGCCATCTCGCCCGTCTCCGCGTCATACGCCGAAACGTATCCGCGCACTCCCAGCTCCGCCCCGCCGTTCCCGATAATGACTTTGCCTTTCACCACGCGCGGCGCCCCGGTAATCGTGTAGCGAAACCGGCGATCAATCGTCAGTTTTTCCCACACCAGCTTTCCCGTCGTCGCATCCAAAGCGATCAATCGCCCATCCAGCGTCCCGAAAAATACTTTCCCGCCCCACACCGCCACGCCACGATTCACCACGTCGCAGCAAGCATTCACCGCCCACTCCGGCGGCACCTTCGGGTCGTACGACCACAACAACGCGCCCGTCGCCGCGTCCAACGCGAAAACTTTGCTCCACGCTGTCGTAAAATACATCACGCCATCCACAACGATCGGCGTAGCCTCCTGTCCCCGCCGCGTATCCAGATCGTAGAACCACGCCAATCCCAACCCGCCGATGTTCTTGTCGTCGATCTGTTTCAACGGACTGAATCGCTGCTCGCTGTAAGTCCGCCCGTAAGTCATCCAATTTCCCGGCTCCTCATCCGCGCGAATAATCCGCGCCTCATCCACAGCCCTTCGAGCGCGCCTCCCCGCGGCGTCCTCGCCAGCAACACGCGATTCATGCCGTCCACATCCCGCGCACAACGCCGTGCAAATAATCGCCAGAACAAAAGTTTTATTTCGCGTCATAGCTCTCTTGAATCACCAATCGCGCTCACTCGAGCAGTCTCGTATCGCTTTGCGCGCTCCAAGTCAACATCACCCCAAGCCCTTCGTGACCGATATTCGCACGTCCGCTCGATTAAAGTCTTGACAAACTATCAGACCCGCTTTAAACATTCTGCCCATAACGCGTGTGGATGCGGACTATCCAGCCTTCAAATGACCGTCCGCCAAGGGGTGAACCATGAGCGCACGTTTCGCGCGCCTCGCGGTCCTGGCAGTCGCATTGTTCTTATCCTTCGCCGGCTCGGCCTTCGCACAGATCACGGGCGCCCAATTGAGCGGCTCCGTCCGCGACGAAAGCGGCGCCGCCGTCAAGGGCGCTACCCTCACTCTGCAGGAAACTTCCACCGACGCGAAGTACTATGCCACCTCCAACGACTCGGGACTCTATGCCATTCCGAACCTGCCCCCGGGCCAGTACGATCTGACGGTCACGTTTCAAGGCTTCGCCACCCACATACACAAGGGCATTGTCCTCACCGTCGGCCAAACCGCCACGGTCGACGTCGTACTGAAAGTCGCGACGCAAACTGAGCAAGTCACCGTCACCACGGAAGTTCCCGAGATCGAGCCCACCAAATCCGAAATCAGCCAGGTCATCAACTCCCAGCAAATTCAAGACCTGCCCATCAGCGGCCGCCAGTTCACCGATTTCGCGTTGCTAACCGCCGGCGTCGCCACCGGCCGCACCAGCCTGCAATCCACCATCACCGAATTTGAAACCACCCGCATCTCCTTCGCCGGCATGCGCGACCTCAGCAACTTGGTCACCGTGGACGGCGCCGACAACGTCAACACCGCCACCGGCTCGCAGCGCTCCACTCCTCCACAGGAATCCGTGCAAGAATTTCGCGTCGTCAACAACGCGTTCGGCGCCGAATACGGCCGCGCCCTCGGCGGCATCGTCAATATCGTCACTAAATCCGGCACCAACGAATTTCACGGCTCGATCTATGACTACCTGCAGAACAACGCCACCGACGCGCGCTCCCTCCTCCAGCCCGCTCCAGACCAGTACGTTCTGCGCCAGAATCAGTTTGGCGCCGCGGCCGGCGGCCCCATCAAGAAGGACAAAATATTTTTCTTCACCAATTACGAAGGCCAGCGCCGCGCGGAATCTCCCACCTATCCCGGCGTGCTCTATCAAAATATTGGTTTGGTAGACGACGCCAAGGCCGCTCTGGGAATCGCCCCGGAAGGTTGCACCACGGCCATAGCGGCCTGCACCGCGTCCCCTCTGCAATATCTGAATTCAGTATTGAAAACCAAGGACAACGACTACGGCATCGCCAAAATTGATTACCAGATCAATGCGAACAACCGCTTGAGCGTGCGCTACAACGTCGAGGACGGCCGCGACCTCAATCAACTCGTCGGCAGCACTCTCGATGGCGGCGGCATCGGCGCACCCAGCAGCGGTCACGATCTCTTCCTGCGCGACCAATCCCTCGTCGGCAGCGTAGCCACTACGTTGAAACCCGATCTGGTCAATAGCTTCCTCGCCCAATACGCCCGCCGCCACTACAACTTCCCGGGCGTCACTGGCCAGCCCAACCTGGACATTCCGAATACTCTGCTGTTCGGCCACAACTTTGGCGTTCTCGATGCCATTTACGAAAGCCGCGCTCAGCTCACCGACTCGCTGGCCTGGGTCAAAGGAAATCACGTCGCCAAATTCGGCGTGGACTACAACCACGTCAACAATTTCGTGATCTGGCCCGGATTCACTCCCATGCGTATTGTGTTGCCGGGCCTGAACTGCCTGGCGGATTTTGCCAATTTCGTGAATCCCACTGCGGGCATCGCTTCCAATCCCGCCGATGGACCGTGCCCCACGGCCACGCCGCCCTTTTTCCCCACGCAGCCCGGCGCTCCTTTCGGCCCGAATAACAACGACCAGCCCTTAAACGGCGTTCCCATCATTTTCTGGGGCGCGCCGGTAGGCACCGTGCCGAATCCGCCCAGCGGACAGCTTCCCACTCCGCCGCCGATCCCCACCAATTGGAACAATGCCTACTTGCCCAGCGAAACCGTGAATTTCTCGGAAACTCTGAACCACGCCTACTACGGCTTCTACGCCCAGGATCAGTGGCGCCTCACGCCCACATTCACCGTCAATTACGGCTTGCGCTACGACTTCGAATCCGGACTCTCGAAGCAAATCAATCCGCGCTACAACGGCGTCCAGCCCCGCGTCGGTTTGGCTTGGTCTCCCAACAGCAAAACCGTCGTTCGCGCCGGCTTCGGTCTCTTCGACGACCGCTACAATCTCTCATTCCTCTTCATCACCCAGCCGCAGCGCCCGGTCATCATTCCCGGGGAGACGTTGCCCGGGATCCGCAAAGGCGCCAACACCGCTACTTGGGTTTTGAATCAGTTCACCCCAGGGCCTCTGGGGCTCCCTGCCAATGCCGCCGCTACTCTAATCACGACAGGCCAGGTGCCTGACCAGTGGATCACCGGCCCCTGCCCTCCCTCCTGCACGGCCGGCGCCGGCATGGTGCAGCACGGCAGCAAGATCCCTTATTCCGAACAAGCCAATCTTGAAATTGACCGGCAAATCGGCAATGGCCTTACCATCAGTGCTGGCTATCTCTGGGTTGCCGCACACCATCTGGTTCGTGCCGAAAATCTCAACGTCTGCCCGCCGTTCGGCGCCGCCGCCGGCACCACCGTTCCCAGCGTCACCCCCGGCACTCCGGATTGTCCGCCGGCGGAAATGCCTCCTGCTGCATGGCCCACCGGGAAGGCCTTCTTCTACAACGGCCTGAATCCGGGTGGCTCGCCGGCCTATTCCAACGCCGGCCTGCTCTACTACACGGACAACACCGGCAATTCCGTGTACAACGGCCTCACTCTGCAAGTGACCGAACGATTCCAGAAAATTTTCACGCTGAATGCGAACTACACTTTCTCGCACACGCTCGACGACGGCACCTTCACCACCTTCGTCAGCACGCCCCAGGACCTCTACGATCGCAGCCTGGAGCGCGCCAATTCCAACCAGGACGTCCGTCATCGCTTCATCGCCAACTTCAGCGTGGAAGGACCGAAAGACAGCTTCTTGCGCAACTTCACTTTCAGCAACATCGTCACGCTGCAGAGCCCGCGCCCCTTCACCCTGTTCGTCGGCTTCGATGCCAACGGTGACACCAACCCAGTCACCGACCGCGTCGGTCTTTCCGGGCGCAACACCTACTACGGTGACGATCTCTACTCGTGGGATCTCCGCGTGGCTCGCTACTTCCAGTTCCGCGAGCGTATGCGCCTCGACTTGATGGTGGACGCCTTCAATGCGCTGAACCGGCCCAACGTGGACGAAGTCACCTCCGTCTACGGCGCCGCCGTTTTCTGCGGAACAGGACCGATACCCCAGCGCTACAAGGATGCTGGCACAATCGCCACTCAGAATGAGGCCATCGCATTTGACGCTGGCACAGGTCCACCGACTTGCCCTCTCATGACATTGGGGCCTGTCCCGGCGCCTCCGGTGCCCAGCGCCAGCTTCGGCAGCCCTAGAACGATGCTAAATCCGCGCCAGTTCCAGTTCGCGGCCAAGTTCTCGTTCTAAGGAGTTTCGTCAGCGCACGGGAATCTTTGTAGGCCGTAGCTTTAGCTGCGGCGAACACACAGCAAAGTCGCAGTGGCTTCAGCCGCTGAAGTACGTTCGGCTTCGACGATACGCGCAATACGCAACGCCGTAGTTTTTCTTGATCCGGCCTCCCTCAGGAGAACTTGTTTGTCCACTTTCGTCCTGGTGCATGGCTCTTGGCATGACGGCTCCGCCTGGGACGCCACCATTCGTCAACTCGATAGCGAGGGCCACAAAGCATTCGCCCCCACCATCGCCGGCCGGGGAAAAGGCGTCCACAAACTCGTCAACCACGCCCAATCCACCCTATCCATCGTTGACTACATCGCCGCCAACTCTCTCACCGACTTCGTCCTCGTCGGCCACAGCTTCGGCGGGACCATCATCTCCAAGGTCGCCGAAGCCATCCCCGAAAAAATCAGGCGCCTGGTTTTCCTCAATGGTTTTGTCCTGAAAGATGGCAACTGCCTGATGGACGAGGTCCCCCCGCACTACGCCGCACTCTTCGGCCAATTATCCAGGGAATCCGCCGACCACACCGTCATGATCCCGTTTCCCATCTGGCGCGAGGCCTTCGTAAACGACGCCGACCTCGACTTCGCCAAATGGACCTACTCGCAATTGTCGCCCGAGCCTTTCCAGCCCTCGCTCGATAAGCTCGACCTGAAAAAGTTCTACAGCCTCGACATTCCGAAAAGTTATATCAATTGCACGGAAGACACCGCCCTGCCGATGGGCGAATTTGGCTGGCACCCGCGCATGTCCGGCAGGCTGGGCCTTTATCGCCTGGTGCAAATGCCCGGCAGCCATGAAGTGATTTTCACCAACCCGATCGGCCTCGCAAAAAAGATTATTGAAGCCGGACGCGACTGAGGGAGTGGTATACAGTTCGGAGCAGTTCCAGGAAACCTGCAATCGCAGGCCGCGTGAGGCCATCTTGTGGACCGTGGACATTGACGTGGGCGGCACCCTGACCGACGCCCTCTTCACCGAACATGAAAAGTCTTTCTGCGTGAAGGTGGACACCACTCCGCACGATCTAACCGTCTGCCTGTTCGATTGTCTGGCTCAGGGCGCAGCCAAACTCGGCTTTCCCGGCTCCGCCGAATTCCTCGAACACGTCGAGCTGATCCGCTGGTCCACCACCATCACTTCCAACGTCCTCGCCGAATCCCGCGGTCCCCGCGTAGGCCTGCTCGTCACCAAGGGCCACGAAAAAAATCTCTACGCCGCGAACTCGCACAGCAACGTCGTCGATCGCCTCGTCGCCGCGCAAGACGTGATCGGCGTAAATCACTCCTCCGATGACACCGACATCATGAACGCCGCCCGCAAACTCCTCGAAAGCGGAGTCCGCCGCATCTGCGTCAGCCTGCAA
Source organism: uncultured Acidobacteriota bacterium (assembly GCA_963740695.1). Taxonomy (GTDB): domain Bacteria; phylum Acidobacteriota; class Terriglobia; order Acidiferrales; family UBA7541; genus Palsa-295. The sequence continues at coordinate 1,104,686 of CAVUFU010000004.1, read as the reverse complement.
GGCGCGCATCAGGATCCCCGCCGCGAGATCGCCATCAAGCGCATCATTGACCAGCAATATCCCGATCACTTCCTCGGCTCCGTCCCGGTCCTAGCCGGAAGCGACATCTCCAAATCCTCCGACGACGCAACACGCACCTGCTCCGCGCTCATCAACACCTACACCCACGGCGCGCTAGCCGCCACGCTCTTCAAAGCCGAAGACGAACTCCGCCAAACTTCCGGATTCACCGGTACGTTCCTGGTCAGCCACATCAATGGCGGCGTAGCCGGCGTCGCCAAAACCAAAGCGATTGACACCATCGAGTCCGGCCCCATCCTCGGCATTCACGCCAGCGCCTACCTAGCGAAAGCCTACGGCCTCGACAACGTCGTCGCCATGGACATTGGCGGCACAACCGCAAAAATCAGCATTCTCCGCAACGGCGAACCCGTCTATCGCAAGCCTTCGGATTTCTTCGGCATCCCCGTAGCCATCTCGCTCCCAGACTTGCGTTCGATCGCGCTAGGCGGCGGCAGCGTAGTCAAACCCCTCGCGGGCTCGCATCCTCCCGCCGTGCAACTCGGCCCCGAAAGCATGGGCTCCTACCCTGGTCCCGCCTGTTACGGCTTAGGTGGCGATCAACCCACGCTCACCGACGCTTTCGTCACCGCCGGCCTGATCAATCCCGATTATTTTCTAGGCGGCACAAAAACAATTGACCTCGACCTGGCCCGCAAAGCCATCAGCGATTGCGTAGCCGCCCCGTTGCAAGTCTCTACCGAAGAAGCCTGCCGCGTGATCATCGCCCAAGCCTTCGCATCGGTAGCAGCATTGATCGCAGCAGCCGGAAAAGAACTGCGCCAAGACCTCTCGCAGTCCGTCCTCTTCGCCTACGGCGGTAATGGCAGCCTCTTCGCCTGCGGCGTAGCCGAAATCGCCGGCCTGGACCGCGTCCAACTTTTCGCTCTCGGCCCGGTCTTCAGCGCCTTCGGCTCCTCTGTCTCAGATATCCTCCACGTCTACGAAAGCTCGCTAGCCGGCGTCCCGATCTCCGACGCAGGCGCAGCCCGCATCTGCCAAATAATCGAAGATCTCAAAGCCGAAGGAGTGAAAGATTTGCTGGGCGAAGGCATCAAGCCCGAAAACATAAAATACGCAGTAGAAATGGAAGCCACTGAAGAAGGCGGCGCATCCTTCGCCGTAGCATGCAACGAGCTATCTCTGCGCGACGAAAAAGCGCTGAAAGCAACTCTAGCGGAAGCTGCAAAACAAACCGCAACCGCCGCCAACCGCGAGCCGCACTACACGCTCGATCTGCTCCGCGTCTCCGTGAAAAAGACAATGCCCAAACCAAAATTGATCGAGCACCCGCTGCAATCAAGAGATTCCGCCCACGCCTGGAAGGGAACTCGCAAAATCCTCTGGGGCAGCCCCACCACGGGCGAAGCCAAAATTTACGACTGGGACCAACTCCAACCAGGCAATCTCCTGGAAGGCCCAGCCATCCTGGAAGACGCCAACACCACCTACTTCGTCCCGGAAAACTGGACCCTGCAAATGGACAAATTCAGCAACGCCGCGCTAACGCGCCAAACCAAAAACTCATGACCAACGTCGGCCCTAGCGCGACCCATCCGTCCGAGTTCGTAGGGGCACGGCATGCCGTGCCCTCTTTTCCAGATCCACAAGCGCATCCGTCGTACACAGGAAATTAATATGGCTACCGAACAAAACAACCGTCTCCGCATCACCGAATACCTAGACCTCGACCTAGCCACCGACCAATGGCTCTGCAACCGCTGCAACCACCCACTAGGCCCAGCCAAGGAAAATTACAAAAAGGGATGCCTAGTCCACGATCGCGACCCCCGCGAAATCCATCCGCCTCTAGTCACCGGCGCGTTCAATTTCTCCCCCGACCCACTCTGGGTCCGCATCGTGGAATTTTACTGCCCCGGCTGCGGCACCCAAATCGAAACCGAATATCTCCCGCCAGGCCATCCGATAACCCACGACATCGAAATTGACGTAGACCGCCTCAAAGAACGCCTGCGCCAAGGCGAATTCGTAATCTGCAATCAGCGCCTAGAGGCCACAGAATGAATTCCATAGACATCGACGTCGGCGGCACCTTCACCGATCTCGTTCTCAACTACAACGGGAAATCGCTGATCCGTAAGTCTCCCACCACGCCCTACGATCTCTCCGTCTGCTTTACCCGCGTGATCGAAGAAGGCGCCGGCGCGCTCGGCCTAAAGATCGACGAGCTGCTCCCAGCCATTGACATGATCCGCTACTCCACCACCATCGCCCTTAATCGCCTGATCGAGAAAAAAGGCCCGCGCCTCGGTCTCATCACCACCGAAGGCCACGAAGACGTCGTCCTCATCGGCCGCGGCGCGCAGTGGATTGACGGCACCCGCGTCGCCGAACGCCGCAATCTCTCCGTGCAAAAAAAGCCCGACCCGCTGATTCCGCGCGACATGATCGTCGGCGTAAAAGAACGCGTAGACTCTCGCGGCAAAATCATCCGTCCGCTCGACGAAAACGACGTCCGCGAAAAAGTCCGCTATCTCACTAGCCGCGGCGCCCGCGGCTTCGTAGTCGCCCTTCTCTGGGGCTTCCTGAATCCCGCCAACGAACGCCGCGTAAAAGAAATCATTCGCGACGAGTACAAAGAATTCCACATCGGCTACTTGCCCGTAGTTCTCGCAGGCCAAGTCGTCGGCAAGCTCGGCGAATACGAAAGAACTCTAGCGGCAATCCTCGACGCCTACCTTCAGCGCTCCATGCAAATCGAACTTTCCGCCATGTGGGACAAGCTCCGCGAAAAAGGTTACTCCAAACCCCTGCTGATGATTCAAAGCTCCGGCGGCATAGCCGAAGTTTTCCGCACCGCCGCCAGCCGCACCTTTAATAGCGGACCCGTTTCCGGCCTCATGGGCGCGCATCACGTCGCCAAATCTCTCGGCTATCAAAACGTCGTCATGACGGACATGGGCGGCACCAGCTTCGATGTCGGCCTCGTCGTCAAAGACAGCGTCCGCAGCTACGATTTCCGCCCCATCATTGACCGCTGGATGGTCGGCATCACCATGATCAAGACGCTTTCCATCGGCGCGGGCGGCGGCTCCATCGCTTACATCAATAAACTCCTCGAAAATCGCGTGCAAGTCGGCCCGCGCAGCGCCGGCTCCATCCCCGGGCCCGCCTGCTTCAATCTCGGCGGCACCGAACCCACCGTCACCGACGCGGACGTCGTCCTCGGCTACCTCAACCCCCAATTTTATTTCGGCGGCAAAATGCGCCTCGATAAAAATCGCGCCATCCAGTCCGTGCGCGATAAAATTGCCAAGCCCCTCGGCATCGGCGTCGAAGAAGCCGCCGTCATCATCCGCAAAATCGTCAACGGCAATATGGCCTCCGCGATCATGAAAGAGGTTCACCTGCGCGGCCACAGCCCCGAGGAATTCATCCTCTTCGTCGGCGGCGGCGCCGGACCCACCCACGCCGAAGGCTTCAAAGCCGACATTCCCAAAGCCGTCACCTTCGCCTTCTCGCCCGTCTTCTGCGCTTTCGGCTCTTCCACCATGGACATCATGCACGTCTACGAAGCATCCAAAAAACTCACCCTCATGGAGCCGCGCACCCAGCAACTCTCGAATGAATTCGCCACCTTCAACGAAACCGTCGCGCAACTCGTCGAACAAGCTCGCCGCGATCTCACCGGCGATGGACTGAATCTCGCCGACGCCTCCTTCGTTCTCGAACTCGACATGCTCTACGGCGGCCAATTCCACGTAAAACGCACGCTGTCGCCGTTGCTGGCAATCCACAACCAGCAAGACGTCCGCACCATCTGCGACGCCTTCAACAAAGAATTCAGCGAAGCCTTTAGCCCCTTCGTAGTAAATCCCGAAGGCGGCATCTTCATCGAAAGCTTCATCCTCAAAGCCATCGTCCCCACAAAAAAAGTAGAGCTGCCAAAGCTAGCGCTAGAAGGCCACGACCCAGCCGCCGCCCGCAAAGGCGAACGCCCAGTCTACTGGCCCACAGAAAAAGATTTCAGCGACACGCCAATCTATTCCTACGAATCTCTGCGTCCAGGAAACGCTGTAGAAGGCCCAGCAGTAGTAGAAGGCGAATACACCACGCTAGTAGTGCCGCCCACAATGCATTTCACAATTGACGACCGCGGCCTCGGCATCCTGGAGAACAAATGACTCAACAGGTAATCGTAGCGCCAGTAAGTACTGACATAGGAGAGGCGTCCCGCCTGCCCATCGTAGCGGGGTTAATAGAGCCGGCTCGTTCTGACGCAAGAACGGAGTCCCGCGAGCTCTCTGCAGCGCGGTTAGTAATGCCGGCGTCCCCGTGCCTCTTTGCAGTAGCGGCCGTCGCGGCTGCTCCGTCATTCCGCGGCCGCAGCACCACGCGGATGTCATCCCGAGCGCAGCGAGGGATCTGCTTTTCCATCCGCCGCGCGAGGCGTCAATCGGAAGGGCGGGGCTTCAGCCCCGCCGTGAGCGTAAGCATCAGAAAGGGGCTTTAGCCCCTGAAGCCATACCTTTCGATCATGGCCAATTATTTGTGAACTAATTTCGATCTCATCGCAAATCGAGGAGTCATATGCCCATCCCAACTCTCGCCGAAAAATTAGCGTGGCTCAAACCCTCCCCCGCCACGCCCCACGAAAAAGCCTGCGCCGCCAAAGTCCCCCAAGGCGATTACGAAATCGGCGTCCAAATCACCAACGACATCCTCGACGAAGCCATGGAAGTGTTCATCCGCTCGTCCCGCAGCTATTTCGGGGTTTCCGGCGATTCCATGGTCGCGCTCTTCACCGCCGGCGGCGATCTCATCAACGCCTCCTGCGGCACCTACCTCCACGCCATCATCCAACCAGTCGTCATCAAATTTATCCTGAAGTATTACGAAAAAAATCCCGGAATCCGCGACGGCGACATCTGGTACACCAACGACGCGCTCTACGGCGGCATCCATAATCCCGACCAAGTCGCGCTCATGCCCGTGTTCCACAAAGGCCAGCTCCTAGCCTGGGCCTCCGCCGCACTGCACACCACCGAAACCGGCGCCATCGAGCCGGGAGGCATGCCCGTCAGCGCCAAATCCCGCTTCGAAGAAGGCCTCAACCTCCCGCCCATCAAAATCGGTGAAAATTTCGAAATCCGCAACGACTTCCTCGAGTTTTACTCCGTCTACGGCCTGCGCGCCCCCGCCATGTTCATCTCCGACCTCCGCGCGCGCTGCACCACCGCCGACCGCGTACGCGTGCGCGTCCTCGAATTAGTCGAAAAACGCGGGCCCGATTTCGTAGTCGGCCTCATGCGCAAAATGTGCGAAACCGCCGAAGCCGGCGCGCTGAAAAAAATCAAAGCCCTCCCCGACGGTAAATTCCGCGCCGTCGTCTTCAATGACGCCATCGGGTGGACGCCCGCCCTCGTCCGCGCCTGCTTCCTCACTCTCACGAAAAGCGGCTCCCGCATCACCTTCAATTTTGAAGGCACCTCGCCCGAAAATCCCTCCTCCTACAATGTCCATCCGCAAGCCGTCGTCGGCCACATCGCCAATTTCATGTACGAATACATCTTCCACGACCTGCCCATCTCCAGCTCCACCTTCGCCCCCATAGATTTCGAATTTCCCGAAGGCATCATTCTCAATCCCGACAAGATGGCCGCCACCAGTTGCTGCGTCTTCATCGGCATGCAATGCCGCAACGCCACGCACAACGCCTTCGCCAAAATGATGTTCTCCAGCGCTGCCCTCTGGAAACAAGTCACCGCCGCCCCCGGCAGCCAGCACACCTCGCAAATCTGCGCCGGCCACTCGCAATGGAATCTAGCCGTCTCAGACGTCCTCTCATTCTCGCTCAACACCCAGGGCCAGGGGGCCCGCTCCTCCCAAGACGGCATGGACGCCTACGGTTTCGCCTGGTGCGCCTTCGGCCGCGCCCCCGATTCCGAACAAGTCGAAAGCGAACTCCCCGTCACCGTCACTCTCTCCCAGCACTGGAAAGATTCCAGCGGCCCCGGACTCCATCGCGGCGGTTCCGGCGGGGTCCAGCACTGGATGATCCACAAAGTTCCCGAACTCGTTTCCATGTGCATGGGCAACGGCAGTAAAGTCCCCCTGGGCCAGCCACTTTTCGGTGGCTACGCCTCTTCGCCCATCCCTGGCATCAGTATTCGCAAAGCGGATCTGCTCAAACAAATGGCCGACGCCAACCCCGCGCTAACCATGGATTTCCGCACCATCCTCGAAGACCACACCATCCAGGGAAATTGGACGATGGAGCTGATCGCCCGCACGCCCAAAGTTTATGACGAGGGCGATCTCCTCTTCGGCTTCAGCGGCGGCGGCCCCGGCTACGGCGACCCGCTGGAACGCGATCCCGCAGAAATCCTCGAAGACCTGAAAAAGAAAATCATCTCCGACTGGACCGCACAAAATATATACCGCATAGCCTACGACCCAGCCCGCCGCAAGTTAGATCCCGAAAAAACCAAGCAGCTAAGAGACGAAGAACGCCAAGCCAGAAAAGCCCGCGGAAAGACCTACGACGAATTCCAAAAAGAATGGACCCAGAAGTCCCCACCCAAAGAAATCCTGCAATACTACGGCACCTGGCCAGACGCCAAACCCACAGGCCCAATCTTCAGGCCATAACCGATGGATCAGCGTCTCACTCCGCGCGACGCGCTGAAGGGCCTTCTGCAAGGCATCGTGCCGGCGCGTCCGCTATTCCTTCCAATCGTCTTCGCCCTAGGCGCAAAAATCGAAAACACTCCGCTCCCCGCCTATCTCGCGAATCCCACAAAAATCACCAACGCCCAACGCCAAATCCACACCCGCCTCCGCTCCGACGGCGTCTCCTGCTATTTCGACCCCAACCTGGAAGCCGAAGCCCTGGGCGCAATCATAAGCCGCTCGGCAAACGACGACCCACCCACATCACACTGGCGAAGTAATCTCCGCACCCCCGAAGAAGCAGCCAACCACCCGCGCGTAAAAGTAGCCACAGAAGTAATCCAACGCCTGAAATCCCTACTCCGCGATGAACCGCTACTGCAAGCCGGAGTCAACGGTCCATTCACAGTAGCCGCCCAACTAGCTCAACAAACCGGAAGGGAATCAATCAATCGCGAAGATCTCCCAGAAGCGGCCATCGAACTAGCCGCCGCCACAATCACCCAAATCGCCACCAAACTAGCAGAAGCCGGTGCCCAAGTAATTTTCATCCGCGAAGAAATTCTCCCAACGCTAACCACGCAAACCGCCGAAGCCTGGTCCGCCACGCTAGCCCCAGCAATCAACATCATCCGCTTCTACCAAGCCCTTCCAGTCCTCCAAATCACCAGCCCCCAAGCCTTCGCAGAAAATCGCCCCGCGATACTTCAACAAAACTGGGACTGCGTCCTCTGCCCAACTCTCGCAGATGCACGAAACGAAACGTTCCCGGCGGCCACAACCGAAACCGCGCCCCCTCGAGGCATAGCCATCCCCACAACCGCCTTCCAATCCGACGAATCCACGACACAAAACTTCCGCCAATCGCTTCATACTATAATTAACAACGTGCACCCGGTCGTAATCACCACGGCCCAAGACGTCCCAGCATCAACGGACATCAAACAACTCCAGAAGCTCTGGGAGGAAATTCATCGCTAGCTAGGCTCGAGGCTCTCGACGAAAACCATGCGCCACACAAAATGACCCGCCAACTCCAGACCCCCCACCGCGTCCGCCCCGTCCGCCTGCGCACCTCGGGCGCCACGCTCGAACGCCGCCCCGACGGCACGCTCTACGTCAGGCCCGAAGAAGCGCTAGACCCCTACCCAAATGTCCTCACCGATCGCCTAACTCACTGGGCCAAAACCACGCCGCAAAAAATCTGCATAGCCCAACGCCAACCAAACGGCGCCTGGCGCACAAAAACCTACGCCCAAGTCGAAAACGCCGTGCACCACCTAGCCCAAGCTCTCCTTGATCGCAAACTCACAAAAGAAAACCCGGTAGCCATCCTCTCCGAGAACGATATCGAACATTTCCTCCTGATGCTCGCAGGCCAGCACGCAGGCATCCCCACAGCCCACCTCTCGCCGGTCTACTCCCTGGTCTCCCGCGATTTCGGCAAACTCCGCCACACGATGAACCTGCTAACCCCCGGTCTGGTCTTCGTCTCCGACGGCGAACGCTACAATCGCGCCATCGAATCCGTAGTAAACCCGCAAACCGAGCTAGTCGTCACAAAAAATCCACCGCCAAACAGAAAATCCACGCCGTTCGACGATCTGGCCGCCACAAAACCCACCGCCGCCGTCGCCGAAGCCCACGAAAAAATCCAACCCGACGACGTAGCCAAAATCCTCTTCACCTCCGGCAGCACCGGCATGCCCAAAGGCGTAATCAATACCCACCGCATGCTCTGCTGCAATCAACAAATGATCGCGCAAGTCTTCGGTTTCCTCGAAGACGAGCCTCCCACGCTAGTTGACTGGCTCCCCTGGAATCACACCTTCGGCGGCAACCACAACACAGGAATCGCCCTCTACAACGGCGGCAGCTTCTACATTGACGACGGCAAACCCGGCCCCGCCTTCATCGCCGAAACCATCCGCAACCTCCGCGAAATTTCCCCCACGGTTTATTTCAACGTCCCCAAAGGCTACGAAGACCTCCTCCCGGCCCTGCGCGCCGAACCTCAGCTCCGCGAAAATTTCTTCCGCCGTCTCCGTTTGCTCTTTTACGCAGGCGCCGGCCTCTCGCAACCGGTCTGGGACGCCTACCGCTCCCTCGCCCTCGAAACCTGCGGCGAACGCATCATCATGGTCACCGGCCTCGGTTCCACCGAAACCGCTCCCATGGCCATTCAAACCACTTGGGAAACCGATCGCGCCGGCGTAATCGGCATCCCCATCCCTGGCGTCGAAGCCAAACTCGTACCGCAAGGTAGTAAACTGGAAGCTCGCGTCCGCGGCCCGAACATCACTCCAGGCTACTGGCGCCAGCCGGAGCTAACAGAAAAAGTCTTCGATGAGGAAGGCTTCTACAGTTTCGGCGACGCCCTGCGCTTCGTGGATCCGCACGACGTCAATAAAGGATTCGTCTTCGATGGCCGTTTCTCGGAAGATTTCAAACTCGCCAGCGGCACCTGGGTCAGCGTCGGCCCGCTGCGTTCGCGCATTCTCGCCGATTTCGCGCCGTACGTGCGCGACGCAGTCATCACCGGCCACGACCGCGACGAGGTCGGCATGATCATCTTCGCCGATACCGACGCCTGCCGCGGCCTCTGCGCGCCCAGCGCCGAAAATGACGGCGCCCCAACCGCGACCGAAATCCTGCACCACTCAGCGGTCCGCGCGCATTTTCAATCGCTGCTCGAAAATTGCGCCGCCAGCGCCACCGGCAGCTCGAATCGCGTCACTCGCGCCATCCTCGCCGAAGAGCCTCCCTCTCTCGACGCCGGAGAAATCACAGACAAAGGCTCGCTCAATCAACGCGCCGTCCTCGATCGCCGCGCCGCAATCGTCGAAGAACTCTACTCGCCGGAATCCACCCCGCGCATTTTCAAAATCAAGGAGAAGTAACAAATGTCCACCACCACATCAGGCGGTTTTTTCATCCAATACGACGACATCTGGCTCCTCGACGGCGTCCGCACTCCCTTCGCCGATTACAATGGCGTCCTAGGCCTGGTCTCGCCGATTGACCTCGGCATCAAAGCCGCTCGCGCCGTTTTCGAACGCTCCAAAATCTCGCCCACCGACGTTGACTCCACCATCGCCGGCAGCGTCGCGCAAGCCAGCTTCGATGCCTACATGCTCCCGCGCCACATCGGCCTCTACTCCGGCGTTCCCGCCGATCGTCCCGCGCACCTTGTCCAACGCGTCTGCGGCACCGGAATGGAAGCCATCAGCCAGGCCGCCGACGCCATCACCCTGAAAAAAATCAATCTCGCCCTCTGTGTCGGCGCCGAATCCATGAGCCGCAATCCCATCGCAGCTTTCACCCATCGCAGCGGCTTCCGCATGGGCCAGGTCGAATTCAAAGATTTCCTCTGGGAAGCGCTGCTCGATCCCGCGCCGGGCCTCACGATGGGAGACACCGCCGAAAATGTCGCCCGCCAATACAAAATCACCCGCGAAGAAGTGGACCGCTTCGCCGAACTAAGCTTCAATCGAGCTCTAGCCGCGCAAAAAGCCTGCTTCCTCTCCGGCGAAATCGTTCCGGTCGTCACCGAGAAGTTCGAACTAGAAGGCTACAAATCGCGCGGCATCGAAATCCCCAAAAAAATCGAAAGCCTCGCCACCGACACGCACGTCCGCCCCTCACCCTACGAAGTCCTGGCCAAAATCCGCCCCGCATTCGGCGGAGTGCAAACCGGCGGCAACAGTTCCGCCATCGTTGACGGCGCCGCCGCCGCGCTAGTAGGTTCCGGCGCCTACGCAAAATCCCGTGGCGTGCAACCGCTCGCGCGCGTAGTCGCCGCCGCCACCGTCGGCGTCCCACCCGAAGTCATGGCCATCGCCCCCGCCCCAGCCATCCGCAAACTTCTCGATGGCGTAGGCCTCAAGCTAGATCAAATTGACCGCTTCGAAATCAACGAAGCCTTCGGCGCGCAAATAATCGGCGTCGAACGCGAACTAGGCCTCGACCGCGCCAAACTCAATGTCAACGGCGGCGCCATCGCCATAGGCCATCCGCTAGCAGCCACCGGCCTCCGCCTCTCCGTCACAGTCTCCCGCGAACTCCGCCGCTCCAATCTAAAATACGGCATAGCCAGCGCCTGCATAGGCGGCGGCCAAGGCATAGCCCTTCTATTCGAAAACTCAAACTGAGCGCGATAATTCAAGCCAACCGGCAGCGGCGCTTTTCTCTGCGTTCTCTGCGTCTCTGCGGTGGACTCAGCCGTGAAAGCGGCCCACGCCACAAACGCAGAAACTCGCAGAAAAGTCCAGAAAACACTCCCGTCGCAGTTGTAGTCCTTTGTCTTTCCTCCGTGGCTCTGTGCCTCCGTGGCAAAGGCGCGAGATATCCCTTGCCACCCACCCAACATTCCAAGTATAAGATTGCGTTCGAGATAACCGTCGGCGCGCCAGCCCCTCTCGCGCCGTCGCGCTAATCCACTTGCCGGTAAACGTTTGCTAGGGTACAAAGGATAATATGTCCACGAAGACAGGCGGCTTCCAGTCGCTTCTATTTCTCACTATTGCTTTCACCACAGGATCACTACTTATGGGCCACTCGTCTCACGTGCAAGCCGCCACTCCCAACCAAGCCACCGAAAAGCAGGCCACGCCTATCTCTATCGGAGGGGAACCCGTGGTCACTCTCGACCGCCCGCTGCCGGCCAATCCCACGAAACCGCAATTCATCCAGGCCACCATCCTGCCCGGCAACGGCATGAATCTTCTGCAGCTGAAAGCTTTCCTGCCGGGGAAGGGCACGATTGACGTCCTCACCACCATGCCGCTTCCCGAAGCCAAAAAATATCTCGAGACCGACAACGATTCCTTCGGCAACAACAGTTTCAAACTCGGCGGCGCGATTCTAGTTCCGTATCCCAATCGCATCCGTGGCACCCTTTCCAAAGACGGCATGACCCTCGAAACCACCATAGACGGTCACCAAGTCACGCTCCCCGCCAATTGGAAAGGCAAAAATCCCGGCGCCGAAGTTCACGCCATGCACGGCCTGATCCTGTCCTCCGACTTCAAAGACGTAAAGCACGAAAACGGCGCCAAGGAATCCACCGTCTCCGCCGTTCTTCACGCCGGAAATTTCGGCGGCCACTGGCTTTCCGACACCGACGTCTACATCCAGATGACCCTGAAAAACGACGCCATCGATATCGTCGTCACCGCCAAAAACGTCGGCAAAGTACCGCTCCCCATGGCCATCGGCTTTCACCCCTACTTCGCATTTCCCAGCGGCGACCGCACCCAGGCCCGCCTCCACGTCCCCGCCGAAAAGCGCGCCCTCGTGGACAATTACGACAACGTCTTTCCCACCGGCCAGATCGAATCCGTCAAAGGTACGCCCTACGATTTCACCGCCGCCGACGGCAAGCCTCTCGGCTCCATGTTCCTCGACGATTGCTTCACCGACCTGCAGCGCGACGCCGAGGGCAGGGTAGTCGTCAACGTTACCGACCCCGCCGCCAATTACGGCGTCCACATCATGGGCCTTTCGCCGGACATCAAAGCCGTTCAAGTTTACGCGCCACCCGACAAAGACTTCGTAGCCGTCGAGCCGCAATTCAATCTCGCGGACCCCTACAACAAAAAAATCTGGGGCAACACGGACACCGGCATGGTCACAGTAGCACCCGGCAAATCCGTCTCCTGGCACGTCCGCCTGGAGCTGTTCACCCCAGCCAAGTAGGTGCCCCGGAGCAGTTGAAGTTGCATAAGTAGCGGCGCACTTTAGTGCGCCATCTGTGTTGGAGCAATGCCGATGGGGTCTGCCACCGCCTCGCAAAGGCGCAACCTTTTCTCAAAACGCTTAACTGACGCCCCCATGATCGAGGCGCGTCTGTGAGCATCCACGAAGTCGCCCGGCGCGCGAAAGTTTCCATCGCCACCGTCTCGCGCACCATCAACGGCGTCCCCACCGTCGCGCCCCACCTTTCCCGCCGCGTCTGGAAAGTCGTAGAAGAACTCGGCTACTACCCCAACACGCAAGCCCGCGGTCTGGTCTCCGGACGCAGCAAAATTTTCGGCCTCATCATTTCCGAAATCACCAATCCTTTCTTCCCCGAAATCGTCCAAGGCTTCGAAGACATCGCCGTCCAGCACAATTACGAAATCCTCACCAGCACCACGGTCCACGATCCCAAGCGCATGGCCCTCTCCGTCCGCCGCATGATAGAACGCCGCGTGGACGGCGTCGCCATCGTCACCTTCGGCATGGAAGAAGCGCTCCTCGACGACCTTAAATCCCGCAAAGTTCCCCTCGTCTTCATTGACGTTGGCCCCTCCCTCCCGCGCATCAGCAATATTCGCATTGATTATCTCCACGGCGTTCGCCAGGCCGTCCAACATCTAGCCGCGCTCCGTCACGAGCGCATCGCCTTCGTTTCCGGCCCGCTCTCCCTCAGGTCGGCGATGGCCCGCCAACACGCCTTCGTGCATTCCATGGAAGAAATCGGCCTGCGCATTTTTCCGAATTACCTGATCGAAGGCAATCACACCATCGAAGGCGGCATGGCCGCCATGCACAGCATCCTCGCGCTCGCCAAACGTCCCACCGCCGTGATGTGCTCGAACGATATGACCGCCATCGGCGCGCTCCGCGAAAGCTACCAGCAAGGCGTGCACGTCCCCAAAGATCTCTCGGTCGTTGGCTTCGACGATATCCGCCTCGCCCAGTTCGTCATCCCGCCGCTCACGACGGTAAAAATGTCGCAGACCGAAATCGCGCGCCTAGCCTTCAACGCGCTCCTGGCCGACGTGCAACGTACCACCGCAGCCCCCAACGGCACCGAATACCAGCTGCGCACACATCTAGTTCTTCGTGATTCCACCGCCATGGCGCCCACCGCAACGCGGAGCGCCTCTGCCGCCGCCGATCACCCAACCTCGAAGCCCGCAACTCCAGGCCGCAAGCGCCCCCACCAATCCGAAGCAGAATCGAATTGACGCTCCTCCTCGTCTTCGGTAAAGTTCCCAAGTCCCAAGAAAACGCTTACTCGAAAAGTGCCCGCAGGCGGCGCGCCCATCACCGAGTCACGTTCGCCAAACCGGTTTTGACTTTGGGGCGGCGCACTGAAGTGCGCCATGTGCAGTCGTGCAACGCCGTGCAGCTGCTCGAGAATCTTTGTAGGTCGTAGCTTCAGCTACGACATAAACTAGCCAAGCTCGCTGCGGCTTCAACCGCTGAAGTACCGGCTTGCGAGTGTAGTCTGTGCCGGCGGAAGCCGGGGCGTCAGCGTCAGCGTCGGCGGAAGGGCGGGGCTTCAGCCCCGCCGCAAGCCGTGCCTTTTCTCTTGGGGCTTTAGCCCCTGAAGCCACGATTCTGGAACAGCAAAGTAGTCAGGAGCCCGATATGGCCGTAGTAGCCGGCGTAGACTTCGGAACTCTCAACGTCCGCGTCTCCATCGTAGACAGCGAAAAAGGCATCCTCGCCTCCGCCACCGCCGAATATCCCCTCCACCGCAAACGCGAAGATCCCGAATACGCCACGCAATCTCACGAAGACCACATGCGCGCCCTGGCCTCCGCCACCAAACAAGCCCTGCAAAATGCAAGCATCTCCGGCGACGCCATCGAAGCCATCGCGCTAGACACCACCGGCTCCTCCGTAATCCCCGTAGCCGCCGGAATGATCCCGCTCGACGAATACTATTTGTGGTGCGATCACCGCGCCAAATCCGAAGCCGCCGAAATTACCGCAATGGCCCACCGCGAAAATCTCGAAGCCATCAAATGGTGCGGCGGCGTCTACTCCTCCGAGTGGGGCTTTTCGAAATTGCTCCACTGGCTGCGCCACAATCCCGAAAAACGCGCGCAGCTAGCCAGCGCCTTCGAACACTGCGACATGGTCGCCGCCACTCTCTGCGGCATTACCGATCCCGCCAAAGTAAAACGCAGCGTCTGCGCCATGGGCCACAAATGGCTCTGGCATCCCGCGCTAGGCGGTCTGCCCTCTGAAGAATTCCTCGTAAAAGTTGACCCGCTCCTGGCCGGCGTCCGCCAGAAATTGCAAAGCAGCTACGAAACTTCCGACAAAATCGCCGGCACTCTCTCTCCCGCATGGGCCGAAAAATTAGGCCTGCGCGCCGGAATTCCCATTCCCGTCGGCGCCTTCGACGCCCACTGGGACGCCATCGGCGCGGGCGCGCTAGAAAAAGACGTAGTCAACGTAGTCGGCACCTCCACCTGCATTATCGGCATCTCCCGCCAATCGCAATTAGTCCCCGGCCTCTGCGGAGTAGTGCAGGGAAGCGTGCACCCCGCCTACACCGGTGTCGAAGCCGGCCTCTCCGCCACCGGCGACATCTTCAACGCCATCGCGCAACGCGCCAACACCACGGTCTCCGCGCTAAGCGAAGGCCTCGAAAATTACAAAGCCGGTCAAACCGGCCTCCTGCGCATGACCTGGGACAACGGCGATCGCACCGTCCTCGTAAATCCGAATCTCCGCGGCATCACGCTAGGCTGGAATCTCCAGCACACCGCGCAAGACGAGCTATTCGCCGCCATCGAAGGCACCGCCTTCCACACCCGCGTGATCCTGGACCGCATGGCCGAAAATGGCGTAGTCATCGAACGAGTAATCAACGGCGGCGGCATCCCGCAATCCAACGCTCCGCTGAATCAAATTTACGCGAACGTCCTGAAGCGCCCCGTCCTGGTCCCCAGCAAAAAAGTAACCAGCCTAGGCTCCGCAATCTTTGCGTTCCTCGCCGCTGGCACTTTCAAAACAATCGAAGAAGCCCAGAAAAAAATCTGCCCCCCGCACAACATCTACAATCCGCAACCGCAAGCCAGCAAAATCTACGACCAACTCTACGACCTCTACCAACGCATCTATTTCGACTTCGGCCAACCAATCCCAAGCAACCGCTTCGGCGATGTCCTGCCGTCCCTCATAAGACTAGCCAGCCAATAACTCCCAACTCTCCGTGCCCTCAAGTCTTCCTCTGTGCCCTCTGTGTTAAGTTTTTGCTTTTCTCTGCGTCCTCTGCGTCTCTGCGGTAAAAGCCTTTGCCGTCTCCGCGCCCTCCGCTTTCCTCTGTGCATTCTGTGTTAAGTCTCTTGCCTTTCGCCCGAACTCGTCGTTGACAAACTCGCAACAACCCAAGTACCCTTATTCAAGTAATCGTTTACTCAAAACTTCCTCCAAATCTATAGTAGAATGCGGATTCGCCCATGACTCTCAACCACCTCCGCGAACAAGTCCTGGAGGCCAACCTCGAACTCGTCCGCCGCGGCCTGATCCTTTTCACCTTCGGCAACGCCAGCGGCATTTCCCGCGCAGACGGCCTCGTCGTCATCAAACCCAGCGGCGTCCCCTACGACGACCTCCGCCCCGAACACATGGTAGTCACCGACCTCGAAGGCGCCACGATCGAAGGTACCCTCCGCGCCTCGTCCGATCTCCCCACCCACCTAGAGCTATACAAAGCCTTCCCAAACATCGGCGGAGTAGCCCACACCCATTCTGAATTCGCGGTTGCCTGGGCCCAAGCCGGCCGCGCCATCCCATGCTTCGGCACCACCCACGCCGACACCTTCCACGGCTCAATTCCCGTAACCGAAGATTTGCAGTCCCATGAAATCGCGACGGAATACGAAAAGAACACCGGCACGGTCATCCTGCGCTCCTTCGAGCATCTGGATCCCGATAGCATTCCCGGAGTCCTGGTCCGCAGCCACGGCCCCTTCGCCTGGGGCCCCGATCCCGCCGCCGCCGCGCACAACGCCGTGATCCTCGAAGCAGTAGCGCGCATGGCCTACTACACAACTGCGCTGAATCACGAAGCCGAGCCGATTTCGCCGTGCCTGCACGACAAACATTTCCTGCGCAAACACGGCAATGCTAGCTATTACGGCCAACCAAAAAAGAAATGAGCCACTGCGTTTCAGCTTTTGCCTTTGTAGCGGCGCACTTCAGTGCGCCATCTCGCGAACGGCGAGATCGAGAACTCTCGCCGACATTCGATGGAACGTCGCCACGAGCATGTATCGGGTGCGTAATTAAAAATTTCGCGCGATATTCCAACGCGCACTGAAGAATTCATCGGAGCTCTGACGCAATGGAAAAAAAGAAAATCACCCTGGCCCTGATCGTGGGAAACCGCGGCTTTTTCCCCGGCCATCTCGCCAAAGAAGGCCGCGCCGAAATGCTCCAGGTGCTGCAGCAATCCGGCGTGGATGTCGTCGTCCTCGACGAAAAAGAAAGCAATCACGGTGCGATCGAAACCTACGAAGAAGCCACGCGCTGCGCCGCGCATTTCCGCGCCAATAGCGACCGCATAGACGGCGTAATCGTCACCCTCCCCAATTTCGGCGACGAGCGCGCCATCGCCGACACCCTCCGCCTCTCCCGCCTGAAAGTTCCGGTGTTAGTCCAGGCCACTCCAGACACGCCCAGCAAAATGGGCATCGCCTTCCGCCGCGATAGCTTCTGCGGAAAAATGTCCGTCTGCAATAATCTCCGCCAATACGGCATCCAGTACTCGCTCACCACGAATCACACCGTCACGCCCAATTCCGATCAATTCAAAAAAGATCTAGCCTGGTTCACCGGCGTCTGCCGCGTCTATCGTGGCCTGCAAAATCTACGCATCGGCAGCATCGGCGCGCGCCCCACCGCCTTCAACACGGTCCGCTACAGCGAAAAATTACTCGAGCACGCCGGCATCTCCGTAGAAACTCTCGATCTCTCCGAAGTTCTAGGCCGCATCGAACGCATGAAAGATAACGATGACGCCGCCCAGGCCAAACTCCAGGCCATCGAAAAATACGTCACCACCAGCGGCGTCCCCAAGCCCGCGCTCCTGAAAATGGCCAAGCTAGGCGCCGTAATCGATCAATGGATGAAAGCCACGCACGTCACCATCAGCGCCGTCCAGTGCTGGACCTCCATCGAAGAAAATCTCGGCGTGGTCCCTTGCACGGTCATGAGCATGATGAGCAACGAACTCCTTCCCAGCGCCTGCGAAGTGGACGTCTGCGGCTCCCTCAGCATGTACGCCCTAGCCCTGGCCTCCGAAACTCCCAGCGCCCTCCTCGATTGGAACAACAATTACGGCGACGACCCCAATAAAGCCGTCTGCTTCCACTGCAGCAATCTCCCCAAACATTTCTTCGCCGACGTCCGCATGGACTTCCAGGAAATAATCGCCGGCACAGTAGGCAAGGACAACACCTTCGGAACGGTAGTAGGCCGCGTCAAGCTTTCGCCCATGAGCTTCGCCCGCTTTTCCACCGACGATCTCCAAGGCCGCATCCGCGCCTACGTAGGCGAAGGCCGTTTCACCAACGATGCGCTCGAAACTTTCGGCGGCGCCGGCGTAGTAGAAATCCCCCACATGCAAAAACTTCTCCGCTACATCTGCGAAAACGGCTTCGAACATCACGTAGCCGCAAACCTCTCCCAAGTCTCAGCCATCCTCCACGAAGTCACAAAAAATTATTACAACTGGGAAACCTACTGGCACGGAAAAGAACAGTAACCGCAAAATTCGACCCATCCATTTCCAACCCAAAAAAAACGGGATCTGCTTTTCGTAACGCGTGACGCCGAACGCCAATCGCCGCCGATCGCCCAATTCTCAATCGCAACACGACGACCACCACTCCTACTGCTGCTGCGGCTGCTGCGGCCTCTCCATCACCGCCGTCACTTCCGGCCTCGCCGCCTTCAATTCATTCAATTGCTCGTGCCCCTCATCATCCAAAGCCGGCCGCACCCGCACATCCACCGACAATCTCTGCCCCGCGTGCCCCTTATAAACTCCGCGCACCGGCGCCACGTCCCCATAATCCCGCCCATACGCCACGCGCACATGCCGCAATCCCACCGGACCTCCCAAAGTCGGATCAAACGCCATCCATCCCGAAGCCGGCAAATAAACTTCAGCCCAGGCATGCGTAGCCTGCCCGCCGATCACTTCCTCCTGCTCCTGCCGCTCGCCCGGCAAAGCCGTCCTCCCCGGCACCAAATATCCCGAAACATAACGCGCCGGCACCCCGCGCATCCGCACCACGCCCAATAATAAATGCGCGAAATCCTGGCAAACCCCCGCGCGCAACGCCAGCGGATCCTCGATCGAAGAATGAACGTGCGTCGCGCCCTTCACGTACTGAAATTCCTCGTGAATCAAATTCGCGGCCGCGCTAGCAAATCCCACCACTGAACCGCCGCTCAATCGCTCCGCCGTCTGCTTGATTTCGCCCAGCCCCGCCAGATGCGGCACATACCCGCTCGGCGCCACAAAATCAAAATAATCCTCGCTTATCTCTTCACGATGCAAATCGAAAGACGCGAGCGTCATCAAGTCCGCGCCCACCGGCGCGGCCTCGTGCGTCAAAACCACCGCCTCGGTCTCCACCAGCAATCGCCGGTGCTCCGGCAAAATGCTGAATTGATGCACCCAGTTGCCCAATCCGTCGCGATGCGCCGTCACTCTCGAATTCGGCGTAGTCACCAGCCGGAACGAAATGCAGCTCTGCCGCTCGTCCTGAATCGGACGCAGCCGCACCTCGTTGTAACTCTCCGAAACCGGACCGTCGTAATGAAATTCCGTGGTGTGCCGCAGATGAAAGCGATTCATGCCACCACCGCATAATAAAAATATGTCCGCGCGATATCTTCCCCGATCGCTCCGCACATACGCAAAAGCTCGTTCAAATAACCGTGCAATCCTTCCTTGAAAATTTCGTCAATCTTGTCGTAACGCAATCGCTCGAGCACCTTGCCCGTCAGCCGTTCCGCTTCATTCGCGTACGAACCCGCCACCGTGTGGCTCACCGCCCGCAATCCCGCCTGCACCTCTCCAATACTGAAGCGAATCGAACGCGGATGCAGCGGATGCAAAATCATCATCTCCGCCACCTTCTGCGGCTCGATCGCGGAATGATATTGCCGGTGATAAGCCTCGTACGCTCCCACCGATTTCAGCACCGCCATCCACTGATGATTGTCCTGCGTCCCGATCATCGGCGGCGATTCCAGCAGATTGTGATACTGCACGTCCACCAATCGCGCCGTCATCTCCGCCCGCTCCAGCGACCATCCCACGCGCAGAAATTCCCAACCCTCGTCGTGAGGCAAGGTCGCATCCGTCACTCCGTGAAACCGGTGCGCACCAAATTTGATCTTGTCGCAAAACCGGTGCGGCCCCGCCGCAATCTCCTCCTCCGGATTGAACCGGCTCGCCGCGAAATACAATCCGTTGATGTCCTCCCACATCTCCCGCGAAATCCGGTCGCGAATCGTCCGCGCGTTTTCCCGCGCCTTGGCCACGCACTGCACGATCGAACTGGGATTTTCCGGGCAAAACGCCAGAAACTCGAAAACGTTCTCCGCGTTCGCCTCGCTGTAAAGCTGCCGGAAGCGATGCTCCTCGCCCGCCATCACGATCAAAGGATCCCAACGCAAACGGTAAGGCTGGTGCGACTGCTCCAAAATCATGTGGTAATTCACGTCCAGCAAACGCGCGGTATCCTCCGCCCGCTCGATGTAGCGCGCCAGCCAGAAGAGCGACTCCGCGATTCGCGAAAGCATTCTATTTTTCCCCGCAGAGTACCCAGGTGTCCTTGCTTCCGCCGCCCTGCGACGAATTCACTACCAGCGACCCGCGCTGCAGCGCCACGCGCGTCAACCCGCCCGGCACAATCGTCACTTTCTCGCCGTCATACAAACAATAAGGCCGCAAATCCACGTGCCGCCCCTCCACCGTCTCGCGCTCCGTATCGTAAGAAGGCACCCGCGAAAGCGGCACCACCGGCTGCGCAATATAATTCCGGCAATCCGCCTGTATCCGCCGCCGGAAATCCTGAATCCGTCCAATCTCCGCCGCCGGACCGATCAACATCCCATACCCGCCGGATTCGCCCACCGCCTTCACCACCAATTCCGGCAAATGCTCCAGCACAAAACTCAAATCCTCCGGCCGCGAACAAAGATACGTATCCACGCTCCGCAAAATCGGCTCTTCGCCCAGGTAATATCGAATGAACGTCGGCACGTACGCATAAATCGCCTTGTCGTCTGCCACTCCATTGCCCACCGCATTCGCCAAAGCCACATTCCCCGCGCGATAAGCTCCCATCAATCCCGGCACCGCCAGCAAAGAATCCGGCCGGAACGTCAGCGAATCCAGAAACTCATCGTCCACCCGCCTGTAAATCACGTCCACGCGCTTCAATCCGTAAATCGTCTTCATGAAGACGATCCCGCCGTCCACAATCAGGTCGCGCCCCTCCACCAACTCGATCCCCATCTGCTGCGCCAGAAAACTGTGCTCGAAATAAGCGCTGTTATGAATTCCCGGCGTCAACAGCACGATCTGCGCGTCATTCTCTCCGCGCGGCGAAAGGCTTCGCAAAATCTTGCACAGCTCCGCCGGATAATGATTCACCGGCAAAACCTCGTAATCCTGAAACGCGTCCGGGAAAGTTCGCGTCATCACCAGCCGGTTTTCCAGTACGTAGGAAATTCCGCTCGGCGTCCGCACGTTATCCTCGAGGACGCAAAATTCGCCGGTCTTCGAATCGCGCACCAGATCAATCCCGCAAATGTGCGTGTAAATCCCCCGCGGCACTTCCACCCCGATCATCTCCCGGCAAAAATGCGAAGAGGAATACACCAGCGACCGGGGAATCTGCTTGTCCTTGAAAATGCATTGCTTTCCATAGACGTCGCGCAAAAATAAATTCAACGCCACCACGCGCTGCGTCAATCCGCGGTCAATCCGTTGCCATTCCGAATTCGGCAAAATGCGGGGAATTAAATCGAAGGGAAGTAAACGTTCTGTTCCTTGGCCGTCGCTGTAAACCGTGAACGTAATTCCTTGCAGTAAAAACGAAAGGTCCGCCAGCTTGCGCCGCTCTTCGAATTGTCCCGGCGCCATCAGCGCCAGTTTTTCGAATAATTTGCTGTAGTGCGGCCGCGCGATCCCGTGGCAGTCGAACATCTCATCGTAAAAACCGCCGGGATCGTATCCTTCGAATAAACCTCGCCGCAGCGTGCGCGCCGTGCTGGCAGACATGCGGGAACTCTACCAGTCGGCCTTCGCCGCTCCCCCACTAAAAGATTCTATCGGCGTCATAAATATTTCTATCCCCACGCCAATACTTATGCATTCCATCAGCATTCTGAATTGTACTGTTCCCCCTACCCTCGGTTATCTATTAACATGCGCTCTTCTCCGCCAAAGCCCGAAGCGGACCACGATGCCTGCGGTGTAGGCTTCATCGCCCAACTCGGCAGCCAGGGCAACCGCGATGTTGTCGAGCGCGCTCTCATCGCCCTCGCTCGCCTCTCCCACCGCGGCGGCGTGGACGCCGACGGCCTCAGTGGAGATGGCGCCGGCCTGCTAATTCCCATCCCGAAAGATTTCATCCGCGAGCGTGCACGCGACCTGAACATCGAGCTGCCGAAGAACTTCGGCGTAGGCATGGTCTTCATCCCGCCAGGCCAAGAACTCCCTGCCTGCTCCGCAATCGAATCCGCCGCCGCAAAATCCGGTCTGCGCTGTCTCGGCTGGCGTGTCGTACCGACTTCTCCTGAACTTCTCGGCCCTTCCGCGCTCGGCTCGATGCCCGTAATCCGCCAATGTTTTTTCGAATCCGAAGATCCCGCCGCCGATCTCGAACGCCAGCTCTACCTCATGCGCAAGCGCGTCGAATCCCGCGCGATCTCCGGCCTCTACTTCTGCTCGCTCTCTTCGCGCGTCCTGGTCTATAAAGGTCTCCTCACTCCGCTGCAACTCCGCGCGTTCTATTCCGATCTCGCCGCCCCCGATTTCACCGCACCGTTCGCCATCTTCCATCAGCGCTACTCGACAAACACCAGTCCCTCCTGGCAGCTCGCGCAACCTTTCCGCTACGTCGCGCACAACGGCGAAATCAATACCATCAGCGCCAATCGCCGCTGGACTAGCGCCCGCGAGAGCACCATCCGCCGCGAGTTCGCCGCTGACGAAAATTTCCACGTCCTCGAAGAAGGCGTCAGCGATTCCGCCAGCTTCGACAACGTCCTCGAAGTTTTTCTGCGCCAGAATTACAACGTCGCCGCCGCGATGCTGCGGATGGTTCCTCCCGCCTGGGAATCCGATTCGCGCACGTTCGTCAAGCTCCGCAGCTACTTCGAAAAAGCCGCGCGCCGCCAGGAGCCCTGGGACGGTCCCGCCGCGCTCGTCTTCAGCGATGGCCAGATGGTCGGCGCAAAACTCGACCGCAACGGCCTCCGCCCCATGCGCTACGTTCTCACCAGCGATGGCCTGCTCGTAGTAGGCTCTGAAGTCGGCCTCGCCGATCTGCGCGATAAACAAATCATCGAACGCAATCGCCTCGGCCCCGGCGAAATCCTGCTAGTGGACTCTCTCGCCGGCGCAATCTTCCGCAACAACAACGAAGTTGCCGAGTTGCTAGGCCCCGATGGCCTGCGTGACGGTCTCCCGCGTCGCGACCTGCATCGCGCAAGCGAAGCAGCAGCCGCGATGCCGCCGTCGCAAGCCGCCGTCACGCACCTCGGCCCCACCGCAATTAGTCCGCCCGCGTCCGCGATCGAGCCGCAAAAAATAGCCGCCGCCATGGGCTGGACCGAAGACCAATATCGCCTCCTTTTCCAGCCTCTCGGCCGCGAAGGGAAGGAAGCCATCTGGAGCATGGGCGACGACGCGCCTCCCGCGTTCCTTTCCTCCGTCCGCCGCGGGCTCTGGGATTACTGCAAGCAGCGTTTCGCGCAAGTCACCAATCCGCCGATCGATCCGCTGCGCGAAGTCCACGTCATGTCGCTCAACGTCTACCTCGACGCAAAAATCACCGCCGAATCTCCCGTCCTCGACGCAGGACAAATGGCCATCCTCGAAAACGAACACGAAGCCACCACTCTCTGGAGCGCAGCCGCCAGCCCCCGCCTAGTCCCGCGCAAAGCGGGCCCCGCCGTCCAGCGAATTGATTTCACGTTTGACGCCGCAAAAGGCGTAGCAGCCGCCGAAGCTGCTCTCGATCGCGTTCGCGACGATATCGCCGCCGCGGTGAAAAAGAATCCATCGCTCATCGTGCTCTCCGATCGCCACACCAATGAAAACCGCGCCGCGCTCCCAGCCTTGCTCGCTCTTTCCGCCGCCTGGAAAGAAATGGTCCTGCAAGGTGCGCACAATACTCCGCTAGTAGTCGAATCCGGCCAGATCATCGAAACTCATCACATCGCGCTGCTAATCGCCGCCGGAGCCAGCGCCGTTTACCCCTATCTAGCGATGGAGCTTTCCGAAAATCTGAAATCCGGCGGCGCCGCAAAATATCGCATCGCCGTCGAAGCCGGTCTGCGCAAAGTCCTAGCGCGCATGGGCATCTCCACCGTCGCCAGCTATCGCAATAGCCACCTCTTCGAAACCGTCGGCCTCGACGACGAACTCTGCGCCGAATTTTTCGAAGACGCTTCCGACAGCATCGGCGGCAAGTCCCTGCAAAATATTCTGAACGACGCAATCGCCGCCCACACTCGCGCATTCGCAGCCGCCACGCCCGCCACCGCCATGCAGGACGCCGGCCTCTACCGTTTCCGCCACGCCGGAGAGCGCCACAACACCTCGCCCGAACTCGTCCGCCGCATGCACGGCTACATCAAATCTCCCACGCCCGAAAATTACGCCTCCTTCGTCGCACTGGCCGATACCCGCGAGCCGGTCGCCATCCGCGACCATCTCGATTTCGCCCACGCCACTCCGATCTCGCTCGACGAAGTCGAGCCAGCCTCCGCAATCCTCAGCCGCTTCTCCGCGCAAGCGATGTCTCTAGGCGCGCTAAGTCCCGAAGCCCATCGCACACTAGCGATCGCCATGAACCGCCTGGGCGCGCGCAGCAATACCGGCGAAGGCGGCGAAGATCCTAGTCTCTATCGCTTCGACCCTGAAGCCGCCAATCGCGTCAAACAAGTCGCCTCCGCGCGCTTCGGCGTCACCGCCGAATATCTCTGCCGCGCCGACGAACTCGAAATCAAAATGGCGCAAGGCTCCAAACCCGGCGAAGGCGGCCAGCTTCCAGCAATAAAAGTAAACGCCTACATCGCGCGCCTGCGCCACGCCGTTCCCGGCATGTCGCTCATCTCCCCGCCGCCGCATCACGACATCTACAGCATCGAAGATCTCGCGCAGCTAATCTACGACCTGCGCGCCGTCAATCCCGCCGCAAGAATCGGCGTAAAGCTAGTGTCCGGTGCAGGTGTCGGCATCATCGCAGCAGGCGTAGCGAAAGCCGGCGCCGACGTCATCACCATCGCCGGATTCGACGGCGGCACCGGCGCTTCGCCGCTCACCTCGATCAAAAATACAGGCCTCCCATGGGAAATCGGCCTCCGCGACGCCCACGCCGCTCTCCTCCGCGCCGGTTTCCGCGATCGCGTCCGCCTCCGCACCGATGGCGGCTTCAAATTCGGCCGCGACGTCCTAATCGCCGCGCTCCTCGGCGCCGACGAATTCGGCTTCGGCACCGCCACTCTTCTCGCTATCGGCTGCGTCATGGCCCGCCAGTGCCACCTCAATACCTGCCCCGTCGGCATCGCCACCCAGGACGAAAAACTCCGCGCGCGTTTCACCGGCAATCCTGAAATGGTGATGTCCTATTTCCACGGAGTAGCAGAAGAAGTTCGCGAACGCATGGCCGCACTCGGTGTCCGTTCGCTCAGCACCATCATCGGCAACGCGTCAAAATTGCGCCCGCGCAACGAATGGGCCGAGCGTTCGCTGGGCCCGCTGCTCAAGCCCATCAAAGCCATCGCCACGCAACTTCATCCGCATCGCCCCACGGTCAGCGCGCCCATCGAAATCGAACTCCCCGAAAGCGCCATGGACATTCGCCGCAAACTTGTCGGCGGCGTGGACCGCCACAAACCCGCGCCGCTGCAGCAATTTCTGCCGATCTGCAACGCCGACCGCAGCGTCGGCGCGCACCTCAGCGGCTACATCCTCCGCCGCACCAATTTCGACGGCCTCGCAGGCAAAACCGTCCAATGCGAATTTCGCGGCTCCGCCGGACAAAGCTTCGGAGCCTTCCTGATCCCCGGCCTGCGCTTCAAACTTTTCGGCGACGCCAACGATTACGTCGGCAAAAGCCTGAGCGGCGGCACCATCGCCATCAGCGCCGGAGCAGCAGCCGCCCAGCGCGGCGACGTCCTCGCGGGCAACACAGTCCTCTACGGCGCAACCAGCGGAAAACTTTTCATCGCCGGACGCGCAGGCGAACGCTTCGCCGTAAGAAATAGCGGCGCCCTGGCAGTAGTCGAAGGAGTAGGCCATCACGGCTGCGAATACATGACCGCCGGTGTAGTCATCATCCTCGGCCCCGCAGGAATGAACCTCGGCTCCGGAATGACCGGAGGCCTCACCTACATCCTCCGCGACTCCCTCCAAGACCAAAACTACAATCACGAATTCGTAAGACCAGCCGAAATCGGCGAACCAGAAGAAGTTGACGTGCGCGAATCCGCGCTTGCGAATCGCGCGAACGAAGCCGTCGCGGGCAACGAGGACGAATGGCTGCGCCACATCCTCCGCGAACATTTCCACCTAACCAACAGCCCCCGCGCCCGCCGCCTGCTGGAATCCGCGCTGCCGTTGCCGTTAGTTCGCCTGCAGCCAGTCCATCTCCCCTGCACCATCGCTGAAACCTGGTCCCCATTCCTGCAACGCCGCGAACCCCCAGAATCGCAATCCGCAGACGAGCAACTGCGCGTCCCAACCACCCTGCCCCTAGAATCCATAAGCCAAACCGGCGAATCCGCCTGCTGATCAAATTTTGCAAGTTGTATCCGACAGGGGTGGCACAGCCACTCCTGGCTGTGCTCTTCGCCTTTGTAGGGGCGCTGTCCTCCTGCGGCGGATCTGCGACTTGCTGCGCCCGCACTTGACGTTCGGACTTAGAGTTGCGGCGCGCCGTTGTGGCGTTAGATTTTTGGCATTTGATAAACACGTTTTTGTGTCGATTAGAACGGGGTGCGATCGTTTGTTTTGAGAGGTTTACGTTGATTTCTAATATCTGCCATTGTCGATTAGAAACGATGTTGCTGGGGACTTGCGGCGGGCGATCTGCGGCTGCGACGCGGCGTTGGTGGCTTCCGGAAACGCTGTAAAAAATGACGATTAGAACGTCTGCCGAGTGTTTGTTTTCTGCGAGATATGGCGTTTTCTAATCGCGGGGTGTGACGATTAGAATGGCTGTGAGGCGTGATTCGTGACCCTTCGCAGAACGCGCTCTGGGTAAATGAGTGACCGTTCGCAAAACGCGCACTGGGTAAACGAGTGGAGGCTGGAGCGGGGATGTAACATTGTAGTTCGGATGTTACATGAGGTTTTGGAGCGGCCAGTTGGCGAGCAGCGCGACAACTGAGGGGCGCGGGGCGGTTTTTGGGTAGAGATTTCCCTGGGGGTGGGAGTGGTCTGCCCGTCGCCGTTGTGGCGGAGTGCATGTGGCGTCCTTAGTGGGCTGGAATGGTAGCCCGATTCTATTTTATCACATTTACTGTATGATTACCAGTCCCAAAATGGGAATAGGTGAGGCGTGGGCACGGTAGGGTCAACGGCGCTTGGGAAACGGATTTGGTCATGACGTGTTGCCACGCACCCTTTGCAAAGTGCGCAAAGGGATGCGGCACCCACAAAACCTAAAGGCGGTTGCTTGCTTGCGCTAGAAGGGTGTGCCACCCGCCTTTGCAGTGGAAGGGCAAAATGCACACTCGTGGGGCATATCGCGGAGTATACGCTGACCAATCAATATGATTAGTCAAGTATATTTACTGCCCACTTTTTGGATGGTGCCGCATCATTTGGCGGGAAAAACGCCAGCAGCGGATACTCTCCAGGTCATCGACGGAAGTGTTCAAGTAAAAAGGTGAGCAAGGCTGGTGCCAGAGCGATAGCCCACCTTTCGACACGCTCCCACAGGTCTGACTTGCGCTTCCGTTTGGCTGCCATTGCACACTCCGCGAATTAGATCTCTATTCGCTGTGTGCGAAGGCCAAAGGAATTGTGGACCTTCAAAATGCCGAATGCAAATGTCGAGCAGCGATTTAATACAAAATGTCTTAGGGGAAAGTGGAAAAACATTGGTATAGACAAAAACAGGCGCAGGCCGTCTAGCGCCTGCCCCTGATTGACTGTTGACGTGCCTGGCTACAAGGGTCCGCCACCCGCCAAAACCGACCCAAGCCGCAATCCGAGCAGATCGAGACCTTCGGAAACACCCAGACGCCGGGTTTGTCCAAATTTGCCAGCCCCTTAAAATGGATAATCATTTCGGCAGTAAATTCCAGATGCTTTGGTGATCCACATGCCCCGCAAGAGATGCCCGGAACTGAAACGCACCCGTCTCCTGTGACCATTATTCCTCCGCGCGAAGAAGATACTGAGACACAGGAAAGCTGGAGGTGACAGCGGTCACTTGTCGTTGTGACGTAGCTCACAAAACCAAGGACGACCCCTATCGTGGGAAAGAGCGGATGCGGAAGCGACCTCGTGCAGATAACTCGCTCGAGAAGCAGACAAACCGGACACGTCCGCTTACCCGGCTATTCGGGAATCAAGGCTTGGGGATGGCTACCACGAATGAGGTTTCGGGAAACCCAGCCACGAATACTGCCAACCTACGGAAACACTTTGATAGTTACCGCCAAAACGCACGTACGTTCCGCTGCTATAGCTGATCTTGAGAGATTGGTGCTTGCTTAAGGGAAATGACGCCGTGGCGCCAATGCGCGAACTGGTCTGCCGCGTGGAAGTATTCGGAGTGCCGTTCAAGCTGGTAGTGCCGCCGAACCAGAAATTTCCGTCTAGAGAGGCCCAACAGCGGTATTTGGGGAAGTCGTAACTCAGATGTCCTTCGAAGGAGCCTATCGGACTCTCAGTTTGAGGCTCTGGGCTGGGGACCGAGTAGAAAGCACTGTTCGTCGTGTAGAACCAAACTCCTCCATACGCATCCACGAGCCAATTGCCCCAACGCTGCGAATAGCCTAACTCCGGCTTAATTGCCCAGCGGTTGATGCTCCAGTTGACGAGGCGATTCGGGTTGTATTGACCGGTGGGAGCGATCACTGTCAGGCTGGCTCCCAGCAAAGTCTTTTGCTTCCACTTGACGAACTCCTTCGGCGCCATCGCTGGTCCGCCCTTGAGGTTCACAGAGAAGCGCACTTCAGCGTCAAGAAGGCCGGAGCGATAGAGGTGATACTGAGTGCCGTTGAGCGTTCCCTGGAAGTGTCCCACGCCATAGGGCAAGAGCCCGGTAATGTTTGCCGAGCGTCCGAAGAACCGGAACGAATGATAGTAACTGATGATTGGCACATGATAGGCGCCAGAGGCGCCCGTAACGGGAATCGCCCCGTTGAGGTTCAGGCCACCGTCGAAGAAAGACCAAGACAGCGTAATTGCGTTGCCGCCCGTCGGCGTGATCACGTAGGCGCGCGGGGCCAAGGTCTGCGCTGTTGTCACGTGCCCAATACACAGCACGGTGCAAACAAGAACGAGTTGGCGGGCTGTCATGACTGGTTGGTCTGAGAGTTTCCCACGAGCCACACCTTCATTCAAACAACTTTGACGGTGATTGGTACTGGCCACCTCCCAGCGAAGCCACTGTGGGACTGGTAATCATCCAGTAAATGTGATAAAATGGAATCGGGCCATCATTCCAGCCCACTGAGGACGCCACATGCACTCCGCCACAACGGCGACGGGCAGACCACTCCCACCCGCAGGGAAAACTCTACCGAAAAACTGTCCCGCACCCCTCAGTTGTCGCGCAACTCACCAACTGGCCGCCCCAAAAGCTCACGTAACATCCGAGCTACAATGTTACATCCCCGCTCTAACCGACAATCACCGCCGCTCCGCGCTCAAAATCAATCGCAAACCGGCGCGATTAGAATTCACGGTATCTCACACAAAACAAACACTCGCACCCCGAATCAATCGCAAACTTTTGCGCGCTTCGCATCCTGCGTTCTTTGTGGGACGAGCCACTTCCAGTATCGCCCATTCCAGCATTTCGAATCGTCACAATCAACAAGCCGCGCCGGCCCTCGCTTCCGGGAATTTCTATCCGGAACAGACCTGCATTCAACGCGCGCGCATCTGCATGAAACAAAAAGAGAAAACATTTTCTAACCGGTACGGCAGCGCGATTCCCGCGAATGTCCCGCTCAGTGTCGAATCAACCTCCCCGCGCCGCTGCCCGCCGCAAGCCGCCAGCAACATCGTTTCTAATCGACAATGGCAGATATTAGAAATCAACGTAAACCTCTCAAAACAAACGATCGCACCCTGTTCTAATCGACACAAAAACGCGTTATTTGCAGCGCGAATCGCCCACCGGCGACGAGCCACAAATCACGCGTCACCAATCACCACTCACTACTCACCGCTGTTTGCGCATACGTCCAACCAATGCGAGAATAGCGGCATGCGAAAAACATTGAATGTGACGAAATTTGCTTCAGCGTTTGCCCTGGCCGCGGTGTTGACTCTGGCTGGCACGGCTATGGCACAGGACACGCCCGCGTCGAATCCATCGCCCGCGCCGGCTGCTACGCAACCGGCTCCGGCGAAATCTTCGTCCTCCGCGTCTTCCTCGACTTCCGGTTCCACTTCTACTTCGAAGACTCAGAGCACTGCCAAGACTCAGAGCACTGCCAAGACTGGGACCGCTGTTCATCACACCCCGGCGAAAGCTGCGGCGCCGCTTGTCCTTACCACTGATAAGCAGAAAGCGAGCTACGCTATTGGCATGAATGTCGGCTCAAGCATCCGCCGCCAGTCGGTGGACGTGGATCCCGATATTCTCGCGCGCGGCCTGAAAGACTCGCTTGCCGGCGGCAAGACTCTGCTCACTGACGATGAAGCAAAGGCCGCGCTGACGGCGCTGCAGGCGCAAGCGCGCAAGGCGCAGGAAGAGAAGGCGCAGGTGGCGGCGGTGGCGAATAAGAAGGAAGGCGACGCGTTCCTGGCCGAGAACAAAACGAAACCCGGAGTGGTCACCCTGCCCAGCGGCCTGCAGTACAAAGTGATCACCGAAGGCAGCGGCCCCAAGCCGACGGCCGAGGATTCCGTCACCTGCAACTATCGCGGAACGCTGCTGAACGGCACCGAGTTCGATAGTTCCGCCAAACACGGACAACCCATCGAAATTCCCGTGGGTCGCGTGATTAAAGGGTGGTCGGAAGCGCTGCAATTGATGCCGGTAGGCTCGAAGTGGCAGCTTTTCATCCCGCCGGATTTGGCCTACGGCGAGCGCGGAGCCGGCAATGATATCGGGCCGAACGCGACGATCGTCTTTGAGGTGGACCTGCTTTCGATCAAGCCGCAGATCAAACCGGGGGTCACGCCGATCCCGGCTACGCCTTCGACGCCGCAAAACTGAGCGTGTGGCGCGCCTGACGCCCGGAGGCTAAAGCTTGTGCCGTCTTCAAGTTAGAGGCTCCGCGCCGCGCCGGCGTTGCGACTGTCCGCACGGGCAGCTATTTCGCGCGCTACGTTCCCTACTCGTCATCGTTTAGCATTTTGGCACACTCCGCATACATTCTGATTGAGTCGGCTCCCCATGCCATTTAAGTTAACCCCAGGCGCATTGGCAGTAACTGGAATGCAACTACAAAACTAGGCCTTGGGTGGTGGTATGGCTGTCTTGGGAGATATCGCGGCGGCGCGCTTGCGTCGCAGTGCGAATGTTGTATCGCGAGTCGTCGCCGATGAAGCGATTGTGGTGCCGATTCGTCGCGGCGTCGCCGATCTGAATTCCATTTACACCTTCAACGAATCCGGCACTTTGCTGTGGTCGCTCATCGAGAAGGGTCTGGAACCCGCCCAGTTGGTATCTCATCTTCAATCGCACTACGGCTTGTCCTGCGAGCAGGCCACCGCGGACGCCGAAGCATTCCTGAAGGAGCTCAGCACGGAAGGATTAGTCGAGCCTGCCTGAAAGGGCAGGCAATCGGCATCCAGCTTAGGCGGCTGGATACTTGGGATGAACGAAGCTACCTATAGTGCATTCAGTCTGGGCGTGCATCAGCGCACATCCGGCAAACGCGTACCGATGGAAGTGTCCATCGAAGTCACCCGCCGTTGTCCGCTCGAATGCCGGCATTGCTACAACAATCTTCCGATGGCCGATAAGGCTGCGCGCAATTCCGAACTTTCTTTGGAAGAATATCGCCGCCTGCTCGATGAACTCGCTGCCGAAGGCTGCCTCTGGATCCTCTTCACCGGAGGGGAGATTTTCGCCCGCGCGGATTTCCTCGATATCTACGCTTACGCCAAATCCAAGGGCTTCCTGATCACGCTTTTCACCAACGGCACCATGATCACGGAACGCATCGCCGACTTTCTGGTGGAGTACCCGCCCTTCGCCGTCGAGATCACTCTTTATGGCGCGACCCGCGCAACCTATGAATCGCTCACGCAAATTCCGGGATCGTACGAACGCTGCATGCGCGGCATTCGTTTGCTGCAGGAACGCAATCTGCCGCTGAAGTTGAAGACCGTGCCGACGACTGTGAATCGCCATGAAGTGTACGAAATGCAGCGCATGGCGGAAGAAGATTTTGGCGTGGACTTCAAGTTCGATCCGCTGGTGAATCCGCGGATTGATTGCTCGCAAAGTCCCGGTGGAAGTGCGGCTCACTTCCGAAGATGCGGTCGCGCTGGACCTGCACGAACCGCGACGCCGCAATGAATATCTGAAACTGATGGACCGCGATATGGCGCTGCCGGCGGACGCTTTAAGTCCGACAACGTGTACGTTTGCGGCGGCGGCCTCACCTCCTGCGCCATCGATCCCTACGGCGAAATCAGCATCTGCGTGCTCTCGCACCAGGAAAGCTACAGCTGGCGCTCCGGAAACTTCCATGCGGGCTGGGATGGATTCCTCGCGCGCGTCCGTAGCAAGAAGAAGACGCGCCTGAGCAAGTGCGACGACTGCCGGATCAAGACGCTGTGCGGCATGTGCGCGGCGAACGGCGAACTGGAAAAGGGTGACGCCGAATCACCTGTCGAATTCCTGTGCGAAGTCGCTCACCTGCGCGCGATGGCGCTGGGCATTGACATCCCGAAGCACGGCGATTGCGAATGTTGCGCGGGCGGCGTGGCGCACACGAAACTGCAGCGCTCGGCTGAACGCATTCGCAAAGGCGAAGTGGACGTTGGCTCCTGGACGCCCATGCAGCCCGCGTCCATGTTGCCGATTCTCCAACAAAATTCCGGCTCCGGCTGCGGCAGCGGTTGTGGCTCCTGCGGAGCGCAACGATGAGCAACGAATCACCCATGAGCAATCCGAATACCAGACGCTAAGCCCTACGAGGCGCCAAAGGTCGTGCGCGTCAGTTTGCGGCCCGATGAAGCGGTGCTCGGCCACTGCAAGACGCCATCGTCCGCAGGACCTGCTGCTCCGGGCTGCGGCATCGCCGTGGGTGGCTGCATGGCTCTTGGATCATGACGCGCCGACCATGAATGCCTCGACTCAGTTCCGAGAATTGTCGTGCCGTCGGCGCAGCATCGCGCCTTGCAGCGAGGATTGGCGGGATTTCGCTGGGAGTGACGTCGGTCGCCGATGGTCCCGTGCTTGTGGCGGACGAGCAGCTGAAGGAATTTCATCGTGAGCGATGAAATGTGCGACCTAGAATTCCAGGTTCGCTTCGCTGAGCGATTTGATTCACCTGCCGGCGACTGGTGTTTGATTCCGGCGGACTGTGGAAGCTGTTTCGTAATTCCGAGGGTTATTGCTTTCGCTTTACCTCGAATCCATCGGACGCGCTGCCGTACAAGCAGGCGACTGTGGCGCCGGATTTCAAGACCGGGCGCATCGAGCTGTCGCGCGAATATTTCGCCGTCGATGAGCCGGTGAATCCGCTGGAGTATCCGCTGGACGAACTTTTGTGGATTCATCGCCTGGCTCTGGGCGAAGGCGTGGAAGTTCACGGCTGCGGAGTGATTGCGCCGGACGGGCGAGGCATGTTGCTTACGGGCCATTCGGGAGCGGGGAAAAGCACCTCGGCGCGGTTGTGGGCAAAGCATCGCAGATCGCGCGTGCTGAGCGACGACCGCATCATTTTGCGCCAGGAAAACGGCCGCATTCAGATGTACGGCACGCCGTGGCACGGCGACGCTGGCGTTGCCGAGGCGGCGCACTCTCCGCTGGATGCGATTTTTGTACTGCAGCACGGAAAAGCGAATGAGCTGCGCCCGCTGGGCGTGGCGGAAAGCACAGCGGAATTGTTCGCGCGCAGTTTCGTGCCGCACCATTCGCCGGACGGGCTTTCGGCGGTGCTGAAATTTTTCCAAGCCGTGACGGCGAGCGTGCCGTGCTTCGGATTTTCATTCGTTCCAGATTTCACCGCGGTGGAGGCGGTTTGCCGTGCGGGAGCCTAAGACGCCCGGGAGGAGCAACTCCCAACAATTTGCGCTGGTGTGCGCGGCGACGCTGCAGTGCGGCCTGACGATGCGTTTTCAGGCGTGCGGCCAAAGCATGCAGCCCAACGTGCGGCACGGAGACATCGTAGAGGTAGCGCCGATTTCGGCAGGTGAGACAAAGCGCGGCGATATCGTGCTGGCGCGCGGCCGTGCGGGTTTCCGGCTGCATCGCGTGATCGGTCGCGATGCGGAGACGGGCAAGATCGTGACACGCGGCGACGCAGGACTGCAAAATGACGAGCCTTCGGAAATAGTGCTGGGAAAAGTCATCTCGATCGAACGTAAGCAGCGCAGGATTTCACTGGAGACGCCGGGGACCAAGATCTGGCACGCCGTTCGCGCGCAGACGCGGCGCGCGGCGCTGGCCGTGGCGCACCGCGCGCCGCGAGCGAGGTTCATTGCCGCGCCATTCGTATTCCTCATCCTGGCACTGTTCTTGTACGCCGCGCCGGCAGCCGCGCAGGCTGACTTGCAGACGACGGTGGACACCGCAGCGGCGCCGACCACGATTCGCGGCCGGCGGCCAGATCACGTACACGATCACGGTGATCAATAACGGCCCGAACGCCGCCACCACGCCTTCCGTCACCGACACGACTCCTGCGAACACCACGTTTGTCTCGATGGCGATGACGGGCGGAACGGGTACGTGGAACTGCACGAATCCGGCGGTAGGCGCCGCGGGCTTGACGACCTGCACCCGGGCCACAAACATGAACAGCACCCGGACGGCGACGTTTACCTACGTGGTGCAAATCGTTCCGGGAACCGCTGCGGGCACGACGATCACAAATTCGGCGAGCATCAACTCAACAACCGCGGATCCAATCCCTGCGAACAACACGCTCGCTTCGAATGTGGTCACGGTGGCCGCCCCGCCCGATCTTTCCGTCACGGAGACTGTTGCGCCGAATCCCGTGGCGACCGGCGCAAACATCACTTACACAGAAACGGTAACGAACAACAGCGGCACGATTGCAGCCTTCGGCGCCACGCTGAGCCAAAGCACTCCTGCCCAGACGCTATTTGCGTCCGCAGCGGCTCCGGCAGGTTGGACTTGTGGTACGACTCCCGCGGTTGGGGCAACGGGCGCAATCGTCTGCACGGCGAACGGAAGCTTCAACGCCAGCACATCGGTGATGTTCACGATTGTGGTCTCGGTCAGTCCTGAAGCGGCCGTCGGATCCACGATCATGAATTCGGTGATGGTGAGCGAGACGGGAACGGATCCGAATCCGGGCAACAACACCGCGACAGCTTCGGTGACGGTGCAAGGCGCAGACCTCGGAATGACGCAAGCGGCGTCTGTGGCGGCGATCGCCCCGGGTTCGACGATTACCTACACAGAATCAGTTACAAATAACGGTCCGAACGCGGCGACGACCGCTGTGCTGTATCAACAGACCCCGCCGAATACGACATTCGCTTCGATGACACCACCCGCCGGGTGGACATGTACGAAGCCAGCCGTGGGCGCGACCGGCCAAATCATCTGCACGGATGGAACTGCTTTAGCGAGCGGCACAACTGCTACGCCGTTTACGTTTGTCGTGACCGTGAATTCGGGCGGCACGGCTCCCGCGGCCGGAACCACGATCGTGAATTCGGCGGACGTCACGTCGCAAACGACTGATCCGGTGCCGACGAACAATGCTACGACCACTTCGGTGTTGGTCGAGACGACCGGTGATTCCGACCTTGCCGTCGCCATGACAGCTAACCCGACGCCCGTTTTTATTTCGTCGGCGATCACTTACACGATTCAAGTTACAAATCTCGGGCTGACATCGGCGGCGGGCGTGACGTTAACGGATACTTTGCCCGCCACGCTGACGAATGCGTCCGCCGTGACCAGCGCGGGAAGTTGCGGCGCGCCATCGGGCGGAGTAATTACCTGCACGCTTGGGACGGTGGCCTATCCACTCGGGACTCCGATAACGGTAACCGTGAGCGGCACGACTCCAGCCTTGCCCACGACGATGATGAACGTGGCGACGGTTGCGACGACCGGGACCGATCCGGTCGCCAGCAACAACTCCGCAACGCTGCTGACCGTCGTGCAGCCATTGGTCTGCGCCACCCCGGGCAAGGATGGCT
Organism: uncultured Acidobacteriota bacterium; assembly: GCA_963740695.1. Taxonomy (GTDB): domain Bacteria; phylum Acidobacteriota; class Terriglobia; order Acidiferrales; family UBA7541; genus Palsa-295. Next base: position 1,068,460 of record CAVUFU010000004.1, on the reverse strand, counting down.
CGGGCGGCACTCTAACAGGTGTGGTGAACGCCTACTATCCTCCAGGCGCGGGTGTGGGAACCGTGAATGCTGGCGCCACTTCGGTCGTGCTGGGCGCCGCTGCCGCCGCGCCAGGCGCGCAGACCGCTATTGCCAGCGGCGATCTGCTGCTTATCATTCAGATGCAAAACGCGACGATCAATTCCACGAATACGGGTTCGTATGGCGATGGAGTTCCCGGCGACCCGGGCTTCGGCGCCACAAACTTGGGCAGCTCCGGATTATTTGAATTCGTTACAGCGACCAGCGCGGTTCCGGTGACAGGCGGAACGCTCACCTTCACCGGAACGGGCACCACCGGTGGCCTGCTGAATACGTACGTCAATGCTGCGGCGGCACCAGCGACGAATCCGACCGCAGGCCAATCCACATTCCAAGTGATACGCGTGCCGCAGTACACCTCCGCGACTTTGAGCTCAGGGCTCACAGCGTTGCCATGGGGCGGCAAGACGGGCGGCGTATTGGCGCTGGACATCGCGTCACAACTTACGCTCGGGGGCACGGTAGCCATGGACGCCTTGGGATTCCGAGGCGGAGCGGGCGAGCTTTATGCCGCGGCGACCACGCCACCAACACCGCTCGCGACAGACTATGTGACGCTTTCAACGCAAACGACGAATGCGTCGAAGGGCGAGGGGATCGCGGGCACGCCGAAGTTCGTTGCGAATGGCACTCTGACTGCGGCGACGAATACCGGCAACGAAGGGTATCCGAAGGGCAGTTTCGCGCGCGGCGCTCCGGGAAATGCGGCGGGTGGCGCAACAGACGCTAACCCGACGGCGAATGACCAGAACGATGGTGGCGGGGGCGGCGCCAACGGCGGCACCGGTGGCACCGGTGGGTTTGCCTGGAACAGCGCCGGTTTGGTGGGCGGTTTCGGCGGGCAAGCATTCCCCGCGACGACTGGCGCGATTCTAATGGGAGGCGGCGGCGGTGCGGGAACCACGAATAATGGTTCGTACTGGAATCCGAGCACAGACACGGGCGGAAGCAACAGCACTACTTGTCCCCTGCCATGCACCGGAATCTATAGCAGCGGAACGGCGGGAGGCGGGATCGTCATCATTCATGCCGGCTCCGTGGTGGGAACCGGGACGATCACAGCAAATGGCCAAGCAGGGCTCGAAACTGAGAACGATGGCGGAGGCGGAGGCGGCGCGGGCGGCACGGTGCTGTTATTTGCAAATAGCGGCGGACTGAGCGGTTTGACCGCAAACGCAATAGGCGGCAACGGAGGTATCACTTGGCCGGAAAACGCACCGGGCACATTCCCCGGAAACCGGCACGGTCCTGGCGCGGGCGGTGGCGGAGGTGTGATCTTCACCTCGTCCACTCCGGGAAGCGCAAACGTGAGTGGCGGCATTCCGGGATGGACCACGCTGGCAAACGATCCCTATGGAGCGACGGTTGGGCAGCCCGGCATTTCTGCAATCGCACTCGCCATCACGGAAACGCCTGGAACGCAATCCGGCGCGTATTGCGCGGGCGCTGATTTGGCGGTGACGAATGCCGGGAGTCCTAATCCGGTGATTCCTGGAAACAACATCACCTACACGCAGACGGTCACGAATAACGGCCCGCTCGATGCAATCAACGCGACTTTCAGCGAAGCGATTCCTGGCAATACGACATTCGCATCGCTGGCCGTTGCTGCGGGTTGGTCTTGCACTACGCCGGGAGTGGGCGCCACCGGAAATGTGAGCTGCACGAATCCGGACGTTGCGAACGGTGCGCTGGGGACGTTCACGCTGGTTGTGACCGTCGCGCCGGGCACGGTGAGCGGCACGCAAATCACGGATACGGATGCGGTCACGTCGGGATCGAGTGATCCGAACCTGGCGAATAACACGGCGACGGTTGTGACGCTGGTGGCTGCGGCGAACACGGCGAACATCGTGGTCACGAATTCCGCCGCGCCGAATCCAGTGCAGGCCGGCAACAACATCACGTACACCATTACGGTGACGAACGATGGGCCGGCGGCGGCAACGACGGTAACGTTCAACGACGCGATCCCCACGAATACGACGTTCGTTTCGTTCGTGCTGACGGGAACTGTGTGGAGTTGCCCAAGCCCGGGCTCGGGCGGGAAAGTGACTTGCACGATCGCGACGCTGGGGGCGGGCGCGACGTCAACTTTCACGTTGGTCGTGAATGTGGCGGCTGGCACGGCGTCGGGGACGGTCATCTCCGATACGGCGAGCACTTCCACCGCGACGCCGGATTCGAATCCATCGAGCAACACGGCGACGGCGAACGTCGTAGTCGCGGGAGCGGGACAATACGATTTGAGCGTGACCAAGACCGGAGCGCCCAACCCGGTTACTCCCGGAAACAACATCACCTACACGCTGAAATTCGCGAACAACGGCCCGAACTCCGCGAGTAACGTGGTTTACTCGGATACCGTTCCGACGAACACCACGTTTGTTTCGCTCGCGATTCCCGTCGGCGCCACTTGTCCCACGCTTCCGGCGGTTGGCGGCACCGGAGCGATCAGTTGCTGTCCCGGTAGTGGCGGAGTCTGTTCAGGCGCGGCCGTTCCTTCCGGCGCGAGCGCGCAATTTTCGCTGGTGGTGAAGGTGAATTCCGGCACGGCATCGGGAACGACGATCAGCAACACGGCGACAATCGCCCCGACGACGAATGACGTGAACGTGGCGAATAACACGTCCACGGCTACTACGATTGTGGCCTCGCCCTCGTCGGCGGACGTCGCGATCGTGAAGACCGCTTCGCCCGAGCCGGTGGATCAGGGTGCGACACTCACTTACACGTTGCAAGTGACGAACAATGGGCCCGCGGTGGCGATGGGCGTTGCGGTTTCTGATCCGTTGCCGAGTGCCGTGTCGTTTGTTTCGGTGTCCACCACGCAAGGAACATGCAGCCAGAGCGGCGGCACGGTCAGTTGCAATCTGGGATCGCTGGGCGTGGGCGCGCTGGCAATTATTACGATTAATACGACGGCGGTGACGTTCAGCTCGTCTTCGCTGGTGGCGAATACGGCGGTGGTTAGCGCAACGACGACGGATCCAAACCTGGCGAACAACATCTCGTCTACGATCTCTACAATTCAAGCGCCCACCGCGGTGCAGCTGGCTTCTTTCCAGGCGCACGCGATGACGGGCGGCGGAGTATTGATTGAATGGCGCACGCGCGAAGAAATTCGTAATTTGGGATTCCACATTTACCGCGAAGATGCGCAGGGACAGCATCGGCTGGATCCTTCGCTGATCGCCGGAGGCGCGCTATTTTTGCGAGGAGCGCAGCCGGCGCATACGGCGAAGACTTATCAGTGGGTTGATTCCGAGGGTGGGCCGGGCTCGTCGTATGTTTTGGAAGATGTGGATTTGAGTGGGGCGCGGACGACCCATGGACCGGTGAGCGCCGATTCGATGATTTCGGAGTCGGGGCCGGTTGCGCAGGCTGTGCTGCTGAGTCATCTGACTAAATCGCTCGCGGCCGCCGCTGGGTCGCCGGCAACGCCGTGGCGGCCGGTGATGCCGGTTCCGTCCGTGCCGCTGCCGAGACCTGTGCCGCCGCTGGGTCCGCATAATCCAGCGATGCCGGCCGAAGTGACGAGCGCGTATCTGGACGGGCTCGCGGCCGCGAAGATTTCCGTGAACGCCGAAGGATGGTATGAGGTTACGCGCGCGCAGTTGCTTGCCGCGGGATTTGACTTCGGCGGCGATACTCGGATGCTGCAGCTTTTCGCCGAGGGCGTGGAGCAGCCGATCGCGATTATCGCGAAGCGTTCAGGGCCATTTGTTGCTGCCGATTCCATCGAGTTTTACGGGACTGGGATTGACACGCCGTTCTCCGGCACGCGCGTTTATTGGCTGATTCACGGATCGCAAATTGGAAAGCGGATTCCGGTAGCGGGGCTGCGGGGTTCGGGCGCGTCGGGAGCGCAGAGCTTTTTGTCTTCGGTCAGTTTGGAGCAGCGGACTACTTATTTCGCGGCTTTGCTCAATGGACCCAATGCCGATAATTTCTTCGGGGCGTTGGTGAGTACGGAACCCGTGGACCAGGATCTTGTGGCCACTCACTACGACGCGAGTTCGAACCTGGCGGGAGAGTTATCCGTGACTCTGCAGGGAGTGAGCAGCGGACAGCCGCACAGCGTGAGCGTCGCGGTGAATGGGACGGCGGTGGGCGTGCTGAATTTCAGCGGCCAGCAGAATTACACCAGCACGTTCCCTGTGGAGCAGGGGATGATTCACGAGGGAACGAACACGGTTACGCTGACGGCTTTGAACGGCGAGAACGATACCAGCCTGGTGCAGTCCATTACGCTGCAGTATCCGCACAGTTATACGGCGGATTCGGACTGGCTGCAGGCTACGGCTTCGGGCGGCGAGAATTTGAAGATCAATGGATTTGCGAACTCGCAGATTCAGGTTTACGACATCACGGACCCGTTGAATATCGTTCAGCTTGCCGGGTCCGTGAGTATGGCTAGCTCTGCGTGGGATATCACCGTCAGCGTGCCGGGTGCGGCGGGCGCGGCGCAGCACACTTTGGTTGCGTTTTCGGCCGATCAGATATCGTCGGCGTCGGCGATCACTTATCATCCGCCCAGCAGTTTGCTGGAGCAGCGACAGGGCGCGGAATCGATCATCATCACGCATCCGGATTTTGTGGCGAGCGCGGCGCCGTTGGTTAGCTTGCGCAAATCGCAGCGCCAGGATGTCGCTCTGGTGACGGTGGATCAGCTCTTTGACGCTTTCAATTATGGCGAGCGCAGCCCGTTCGCTTTGCGCGCGTATCTGTATTTCGCGGCGACGGAGTGGCGCGAAAAGCCACAGTCGGTGCTGTTGCTTGGTGATGCTTCGTTCGATCCGCGCGGATATCTCGGGCTCGGCGATTTCGATTTTGTGCCTACGCGGATTATCGAAACGGCAGCGTTCAAGACCGCTTCCGATGATTGGCTGACGGATTTCCAGGAGACGGGCTTCGCGACGATTCCTACGGGCCGCATACCGGCGCGCACTGCCGACGAAGCGGCGCTGGTGGTGTCCAAGATTGTGAATTACGAGCAGGGCGGGGCCGCGGGTACTTGGACGCATCAAGCGCTGGTGGTGGCGGACCAGAACGTGGGTGTGGATTTTTCGAACGAAGCGCAGCTGGCCAACGCGCTGCTGCCGCCTTCGCTGGTGACGACTACGATTCTGGCGGATGGGCAGGCTCCGAATGTCGTGTCGCAGCAAATTTTGGACGCAGTGAACAATGGCGTCTTGCTGGTCAATTATACCGGGCACGGTGCTGAGGAGCAGTGGTCGTTCGCGGACTTGCTCGACAATACGTCGGCTGCGGCACTCACCAACGGCGGGCGTTTGCCGGTGTTCTTGCTCATGGATTGCTTGAATGGATTCTTCCACGACGTGTACGCGACGAGCCTATCGACGTCGCTGCTGATGGCTCCTAACGGCGGCGCAGTGGCCGTGTGGGCTTCTTCCGGGTTCACGACAGCATTGCCGCAAGCGACGATGGACCAGGCGCTCCTGCGCAATTTGGCGGCGAATCCGTCGCAGCCGCTGGGCCAGGCGATTATGACGGCGAAGTCGACCATCACGGATCCCGACGTGCGCCGCACTTGGATACTATTTGGCGATCCGGCGATGGTGGTCGCATTCCCGAATACTTCTGGCGCGCACCGCGCTCGTTAGTCAGAGCACGCTGCGCGGCATTGCAGCGCTGGCACAATTCGTTGGTGCACTGCCGCCTTTAGATAACCGCGCCAGTATTTCAGCCCCAGAAATGCGTGAGTAATTGGCACGCGTCCGGCATAGAATCTGACCAGACGGACTTATGGCAGACTTCACAGAATTCGCAGAACGCGGTGTGCTGGCGGTGGTCGCTCTTGTGGCGCTCGTGTACGTGTGTGACTACGGCGTGCTGCGATTCAGGATGAGCCGCAACAATGGAGCGGGCGCGTTGGGGACGGTCACATCTTACTACAGCACGGCGCTCAAAGACGGCAAGCTCGAAATTTTCACCGACCAACCGCAGACGGAAACCTGCGTTCGCTCGCTTTTTCCCCACTCTGGCATGCGGCCTTGCTGGTACGCCAGCCGGAACAATTTGAAAACGATCGGATAGAGACGCGGTCGGCTGGGCCGCTTGATTGTCACGCTGCGCCAAGTGCGAAACCGGTACTTCAGCCGATGAAGCGTTTGCGGAAAAAATCAAAAGCGAGGCTTCAGGGGCTAAAGCCCCGTGGGCAAACATGCGAGTTACAGCGGGGCTGAAGCCCCGCCCTTCCTGTTTTTCCGCAAGCTGTGAAGCCGCAGAGGCATTGGTGCGTTTATGCCGTAGCCTAAGCTCCGGCCTACAAATATTGCTGGCAGCGGCCGCGACGTAGCGGTTAGCGGCGGGGCTTGCGGTCGCGTTTGCGGGGGCGCCGGATGGGCGTCTCGGCATCGGCTGCGGTCTGGAGCAGCTGGAATAGAGCTTGTGCGTCGCGCGTGAGTGGGCGATGGCGCGGGTAAATCACGTCCAGGTTGCGGCGCAGCGGCTCGACGTTATCGATCTCGATCGCGACGAGTTTGCCCTGATGCAGTTCCTTCGTGACGGCAATCTGCGGGAGGAAGCTCAGGCCCAATTTGCGCTCGACCATCCGCTTGGCCGCCTCGATCGTCTCGACTTCAAGCACCGTGTTCGGCAGTTGGCCGGCGCGGCGAAATAAACCCTGGCTCAGCGTCCAGTCGCTCGAGCCGCGATCGAAGAAGATCAGCGGCATGGATTCGACGTCTTCCAGGCGCACGCGGCGCTTGCGCGCGCAGGCGTGATTGGGATGCCCGACAAGAATCAGAGGATCGTCGCGCAGCGTCATGGTTTCCACTTCCGGGTGATTCAGCGAGCGCGCAATGCCGATTTCTGCTTCGCCATCCAAGACCATTTTGAGCACCTGCAGGGAAGTGCCGGAGCGCAGGCTGACCATCACTTTCGGATTGGCGGCCTGGTAGTCCTTGATCACATCCGGCAGAAAGTAGGTGCAGATGGAAAGCGCGGCGGCGATGCGCAGCGCGCTGCCGACGGACGGCTGCAGTTCGTGGATGGCCTGGCGCGCGCGGGCTACATCGCGCAGAAGTTGCTCGGCATGAGGACGCAAGGCCTTGCCAGCCGGCGAAACGGTGAGGCCGCCGCGGACGCGGGAGAAAAGCTTCACTCCGAGCGAATCTTCGAGCGCACGCACGCGGGCGCTAACGGCGGGCTGGCTTATCCGGAGAGCCGCTGCGGCGCGGTGAAAACCGCCGTAAGTGACTACGGCGAGGAAAGTTTCGATTTGGTCGATTTCCATAGTGCGATTCCGGTTCAGGAACGCGAGAACCTATTCACAAACCTGGCTTCAGGGGCTAAAGCCCCGCCCTTCCGATCGTTGTGTCGCGACATAACCGAGTACTACCAGTCCTACCGGAAACACCGTAGTGCTGCCTAGAACTGCCTGATAACAGTATTCTATCAAGACGATAATGACAATCAGTTTGACTGATTAAGTGTTCTGCCCCACACTCGCTGCAACAGCCCACGAAAGCGGCGGGCTCCGGCCCCGATTCCCCGGAATGAAATCTCTACGACAGGCGAGGTCACGCGAATGAGCAACAACAACGGCAATCGTAATCATGGAAATCTCGAACATTCCTGGAAGACCGACCTGCGTTGGGAAGGCGTGACGCGGCCTTATTCCGCGAAGGACGTGGAACAGCTGCGCGGTTCGGTGCACATCGAGCACACCCTCGCGCGCATGGGCGCCGAGCGTTTGTGGCAGTTGCTGCAAGACGATCTGTACGTTCCGGCTTTGGGCGCTTTGACGGGGAATCAAGCCGTGCAGCAGGTTTCGGCGGGGCTGAAGGCGATATACATGAGCGGCTGGCAAGTGGCGGCCGATGCGAACGATGCGGGCCAAATGTATCCAGATCAGAGCTTGTATCCGGCGGACAGCGTTCCGAACGTGGTGCGCAAGATCAACCAGGCGCTGGCGCGCGCGGACCAAATTCATCATGCGGAAGGGAAGAACGGCATTCATTGGTTTGCGCCGATCATTGCGGACGCGGAAGCCGGGTTTGGCGGCAACCTGAACGCGTTTGAATTGATGAAGGCGATGATCGAAGCGGGGGCTGCTTGCGTGCACTTCGAGGATCAACTTTCTTCGGCCAAGAAGTGCGGGCATTTGGGCGGCAAGGTGCTGGTGTCCACCACCGAAGCGATCCAGAAACTCGTTGCGGCGCGGCTGGCTGCGGATGTGATGGGCGTGCCGACGTTGATCATGGCGCGGACCGACGCCGATAGCGCGCATTTGCTGACGAGCGATATTGACCCGCGCGATCAGAAGTTCCTGACTGGCGAACGCACCAGCGAAGGATTCTTCAAGATACGCGGCGGCCTGGATTCGGCTATTGCCCGCGGCCTGGCTTACGCGCCGTACTGCGATTTGCTGTGGTGCGAAACTTCGAAGCCGGATTTGGGCGAGGCGCGGCGGTTTGCTGAAGCCATTCACGCGAAATATCCGAACAAGATGCTGGCTTACAACTGCTCGCCTTCGTTCAATTGGAAGAAGAATCTGGATGATGCGACGATTGCGAAGTTCCAGGGCGAACTGGCGAAGATGGGGTACAAGTTCCAGTTCATTACTTTGGCGGGTTTCCACGCTTTGAATTTGGCGATGTATGAACTGGCTCGGAATTACAAAGACGCCGGCATGACGGCCTACTGCCGGTTGCAGGAGAAGGAATTTGCGAGCGAGAAGCAGTTTGGGTATGACGCGGTGAAGCACCAGAGGTTCGTGGGGACCGGGTATTTCGATACTGTGCAGCAGGTGATCACCAGTGGGGCGGCTTCGACTACTGCTTTGGCGGGGTCTACGGAGACCGCGCAATTCCACGACGCGAAGAAAGTGCTTCAGCCGCGATTTGAGGCGAAGCAAATGCGGCAGGCTGCTTCGGCGGATTGAGTCAAAAGATTTAACAGAGAGGACACAGAGTAACGCCGGAGTGCACGGAGAATACTTGCGCACCTCGCGATCTTGCGCACACATTCGAGAGGGGCAGATGAGAAGGGGCGGACTGATTTAGTTCGCCCCTTTTTCTTTGAATGGGTATGCGCGATCATTCTCAAACGCGGGCCGAGGTGGAGCTGTTGATTCAGGGGCGCGATGCCGCGACAATTTTCGCTGTGGTGATGGCTTGGCCGACGTGGCGTTGGGTGTGGTCGGCGATGTGGACGAGCAAGCCGGCGACCGTGGTGGGCAATTGTTTTTTGCCGACGGTGCGTGGCTCGCCTAAGCGGGCGGGATTAATTTGCACGATGCGCTGTGCGGCCGCAGCGAGAGCGGCTTCTAGTTCCGCGAAAAGTTCACGCTTCTTGGCGTTCGGCTCGAGTTCGCTTTTGAGCGCGGCGAGCTGCTCTTCGTTGAGATTTTTTCCTTCGGCGTAGGTCAGTAGGCGATCCACGCTACGCGCGATGTGGCGGATATGGAACGCTACGGGTGCAATTGCAGCAGGCCGCGCATTGAGTTCCGCGTCGCTTAGGGCGGCGCACCATCGCGTCAGGTCTTCCTTGGCGAGCTCGAGGGCGTGCAGGACGGCTCGGGGCACTGCGGGAATTTCCGTCAAGGTGCCGCGCAGCCAGGGCTCGGGTTTTGTGGATTCATTCATTAGTGGGGTCTCCGCACTTTACGCTACCTGAAAACTGGCGCTGGTCAAACGGTGGCGGCGGACCTTTTGCTGAGATGGGCTGCGGGTGGAATGCGGGATCGGAAAATCTTGCGTGAACCTTCGGGTTAGGGAGCCTTCGCGGCGGGGGATTTTTCATCGCCTGCTTTTGCGTCGGCAGGTTTTGGGTCTGCGGATTTTGCGTCGGCAGGCTTTCCCTCTGGAGTTTTGCCATCGGATGCTTTGCCGCCTTCGGCCGGCGCGCCGGCGATGCCTGGCGCTCCGACTGGTTTCTCCAAGTATTGAACGATCAGCGAGACGCGGCGGTTGGCGGGGTCGAGCGGTGCGTCGGGTTTACGCAGACGCTGGTCGGCGAAGCCGCGCACTTGGCTTATCTGCGATTCACCCAGGCCGTTTTCCTGCATCATCCGGCGAGCGGAATTGGCGCGATCGGCGGACAGTTCCCAATTGCTGTAGTTGCTGTTTGGGGCGTAGGGCTTGGCGTCGGTGTGGCCTTCGACCGCGAGTTTGTTCGGGAGTTTGCCCAGCTCTTTCGCGAGGAGCATCAGCAGGCTCTGTCCATCCGCGTTCAATTTCGCGCTGCCGGGATCGTAGAAGGTGCCGCTGGCGGATTCGGTAAGTTCGATACGCAGGCCTTCGTTGGTCACCGTCATATCGATGTGGTTTTTGAGCTTGTCGAAATTGGGGACTTCACGGACGGCCTTCTGCAATTCTTCCTTTAGTTGCGCCATGTTGTCTTTGCTGACGATAAAGTTTTCGCCCGAGCCCACCATGTCGCTGCCGACTTTTTTCGCCGTTCCGGTGGGATCTTTGAAGTAGCCGCCGACTGCTTCTTGCACCTGTTTGCTGCTATTGAGCAGCCAGAGGACGATGAAAAGCGCCATCATCGCGGTGACGAAATCGGCATAAGCAACTTTCCAGGCGCCGCCGTGGTGGCCGCCGTGTCCGCCTTTCTTCTTGATGACGATGATGGGAGGTTTGGTGCTCACGAGTGAGTGGGCGCGGCGTTGTAAAGTTTAAGCAGCTGCCGGTGCGTCGGCCTTATCCTTGATGAATTTTTCGGCATCTTGAAAGCTGGGGCGTACGTGCCCGGGAATCGCGCGGCGCCCGATTTCCACGGCCATAGTGGGCGCTGTGCCCTTCATGAACGCGACGATCATCACGCGGAGGAATTGATAGTAGGCGTGTTCGTCGTCCGCGCCTTTCGCCATGCTGGCGGCGACTGGACCTACCAGGCCGTAGCACATCAAAATGCCGAGGAAGGTGCCGACCAGCGCCGCCGCCACTTTTTTGCCGATTTCTTCTGGTGGGCCGCCGAGAGAGCCCATGGTGATGACGACCCCAAGGACGGCCGCGACGATGCCGAGGCCGGGCAGGGAATCCGCCACGGTGGAAAGCGCGCCGATGGGCAGCGTGGCTTCGTGGTGGTGAACGTCCATGTCGTTTTCGATCATCTGGTCGGCGTCAAAGGGTTCGATGCCGCCGCTGGAAGCCATGCGGATGGAATCGCAGACGAACGCCAGCGCATGGTGATCTTTCAGGAATTTCGGATACTTCGAAAAGATAGGACTTTGTTCCGGATTGTCGCTGTCCGTTTCCAGGGCCATCAAGCCGTCGCGCCGCGCGCGGCTGAAAAGTTCGAACATCATTTTCAGCGATTCGAGATATCTCTGCTTGCTGTATTTTGAGCCGCCAAATGCGCCGGTGAGTCCGGAGATGATTTTCTTGAGGATATGGAGAGGATTCGCGATGAGCATGGTACCGATCGCGGCGCCGCCGATGGTTACGAGTTCGGCGGGCTGGATCAGCACCTTCAGGTTGCCGTGTTCCATGAGGAACCCGCCAATGACCGCGCCGAACACCACCACGATTCCGATAATTATGAACATCGAATGCCGGTCCTCCCGCGAATCCTGCTAATCGGTGATTTTCACTTGATTGCCGCCAGCGGCGATGCTGTCCGCCAGCGATTTCTCGGCGCGCGCCAAGAGGGACTGCTCCGTATCGCCCTCACGCGCGGCCGTTCCGCCAAAGGATGCGGTGAGCGATACGTGAACTCCCCACCATTTGAACTTGGTGTTGTGCACCATGCGCAGTAGGCGATCGCCGACGCGTTTCGTTTCCGTGGCACTGCATTCGGCCAGGACGGTCAGCAGCCGATTTTCCGCGTGGAGGCCCAGAAAGTCGGTGGGGCGAATGCTGCTTTCGAGCGTGAGCGCTGCGGTGCGCAGCATCGCTGCGACGGCCGATGCGCCGTACTTCGCCCGAAAATTCGCAAGGCCATCCACTTCGACGCACAAAATGCTGAAGGGGACGCGATGCTCGGAGAAGGTCATGAGGTTTTCGCGCAGATGTGTCTCGACGAAGGAGCGGGTGAGAACTCCAGTGGTTTCGTCAATGCATCCGTAATTTTTGAGCTTGTTGTGGCGACGCTCGGAGTAGGTGATGCGATGATCATCGTCGAAACTCTCGACGACGCCGATGATGGCGCCGTTGCGATCGCGGATGGCCATGGAGCGGACGTGTAACCCGACTTGGTGGCCCCCTTTGTGCCGCAGCGTCAGCTCGCTCACCGCCGGTCGGCCGTCGCGCAGGACGCTGGCCAGGGCGCCGCCGAATTCGCAGACGCCATCTTGGCCTTCCTGCTCTTGCGGCGCGAAAAAATCCCGGCAAGAATGTCCCAGTGCGTCCTGACGCAGGTAGCCGGTAATTCTTTCCGCTCCGGCGTTCCAAAACTGGATTTTTTCGCTGCGATCGACCAGGTAGACGCCGTTCTGCATGCTTTCGAGAACGGTGCGATAGATCTCCGGATCGTCAAACAAGGACATGCGAGGGCTCCACTAGGAATCATCGGTCAAAAGCAGGGCGAGTTTAGGCGCAGGGGCTCGGCAGTTTCGCGAGGTGCAGCGCGGAAGAGGCGGGTATTGGCGTGTGCGGATTTGGCGTCCAGATCTAAAGTTCACGCGGCTGTAACAATGTGCTCATAATATGGTTTGTTTTCTAAACGTCATGCGGTGAAGCAGTTGCCGAGCAGTCAGGAGAGACGACTCGATGGAGAAGCGGAATTTCTTGTTTGTGTCACTCACGGGACTCATCAGTGATATTGCGTGGCAGGTTTCGAAGGAGGGCCATGAAGTCCGCTACTACATTGGCGACAAGAAGGAGCGCGATATTGCAGATGGATTCGTGGCGAAGTCCAAGGATTGGGAGAAGGATTCAGAGTGGGCGGACATTCTGATATTTGACGACACGCTTGGGCAGGGAGATAAGGCGCAAGCTCTGCGCGCGGCAGGAAAGAAGGTCATCGGCGGCACGCCGTACTCGGACCGCTTGGAAGATGACCGCTCGTTTGGCCAGGAAGAATTGAAGAAAGCGGGAGTGAATATTATTCCGTATTTCGAATTTGCGAATTTCGATGATGCCATTGAGCACGTCACGCAGAATCCAGGCCGTTACGTGATCAAGCCGAGCGGTGAGGCGCAGAACGTGAAGCGGCGGCTCTTCGTGGGAGAAGAGGACGACGGGCAAGACGTGATCTACATGCTGGAAGCGTATAAGAAAGCGCTCTCCGATGAGATCAAGGTTTTTCAATTGCAGCGCCGCGTGACGGGCGTGGAAGTCGCCGTGGGGGCATTTTTTAATGGCAAGAATTTCGTTTATCCCATCAACATCAATTTCGAGCACAAAAAACTATTTCCCGGCGAGAACGGTCCTCCGACCGGAGAAATGGGCACGACGATGTTCTGGAGCGAGCCGAATAATTTGTTCAACCAGACGCTGCTGAAGATGGAAAAGAAGCTGGCGGAGGAAGGATACGTCGGATACATAGATTTGAACTGCATCGTGAACCACCACGGAATTTATCCGTTGGAGTTCACTTCGCGGTTTGGATATCCGACGATCAGCATTCAGCAAGCGGGGATGACTACGCCGATCGGGCAGTTCTTCTGGGATCTGGCGAATGGGAATGACCCGAAATTGAAAGTGCGCAGCGGGTTTCAGATTGGCGTGCGCATTGTGGTGCCGCCGTTTCCGTTTGACGACGACGAAACATTCGATTCGTTTTCGAAGAATGCGGTGATCGTCTTCAAAAAGCCGCCCACCGATGAAATGCACATCGAAGACGTGAAGCAAGTAAACGGCCAGTGGCTGGTGGCTGGCACGTCCGGCGTGATTTTGGTAGTCGTCGGCCTGGGGCAGACCATGAAACAGGCGCAAACGCAGTGTCTATTCGCGCATCAAGAACGTTCTGATTCCCAATATGTATTACCGCACGGACATCGGCGACCGCTGGGTGGAAGATAGCGACCGCTTGCACACTTGGGGATACTTGCGATAGGCACAATCCGCGTAGTGGGTCAGTTTCCGGTTACAGCGTTTACCGAGAGCTACTCCAGTTTTTCGAGGTTCAACCACCATGCAAGCCCTATCACTTCGTTGACTTGTCAGCGGCCGCAACCTGAGGTGCCTCAATGACGGGCCTCAGCTTCGCGCCCCTATTTAGCCGGAGCAGCAGATGCGCCTAGGCGCTTTAATTCCCCCAACGCCGCGGTGTAGCCCTATCCCCTTTGGGCAGGCATCGCGCGCGGCCGTGAACCGCGCCAGCGCCGTGGTACGTTGATGATGTAATAGTGCGTCCTCGCCGGTGAAGTAGTTGGCGTCGCAAACTCGCCACTTCTGCCAAGCGGAGACGCCGCTGGCCGTAGCCACCATCACCTCATTGGCTGTCACCTGTCCGAGGTCGAGCTTCAGCACCGGCCCAGGCCATTTCGACAGATCCGCGGCCGCTGCGACTCGCGCGAGCTGCTGCGCATCATCGTGGCCCTGCCGCTTCATGACACGTGCAGCAACACAGCCGCGGAGACCGCCGCACTTGAAGACGGCGCGGCGGAGATCGTGTGCTCAAAGTCCGCAATGGCTGCTGATAGGTTGGACTGAGCGAAATAGGCGTCGCCGCGGTTAAGTAGGAGGTTGTGTCATTCGAGTTCAAATGGATCGCTTGGCTGTAGTCCTGAATCGCACGACCGTAATCGCCCTTCCTGTTGTAGGCGACGCCGCGGTTGTTGTAGTTATTTGCATTATTCGGGTTCAGCTGATTCGCTTCTTGAAATCCTGAATCCGACGCTCGTATTCCTCCTTGTCTATGTAGGCGTTGCCGCGATCGTAGTAGGCTCTTTCAAAATCCGGGTTCAGGCGAATCGCTCGTTGAAATCCTGGATCGCGCGGTGTAGTCACCCTTCTTTTTGTAGGCGTAGCCGCGGCCATAGTAGGCTGTTTCACATTCGGGTTCAGATGAATCGCTTCGTCGAAATCCTGAATTGCACGGTCGTATTCCTCCTTGCCTATGTAGGCGTTGCCGCGATCGTAGTAGGCTTTTTCAAAGATCCGGGTTCAGGCGAATCGCTTCGTTGAAATCCTGGGTCGCGCAGTCGGATCGCCCTTGTTCTGTTGGCGGTCCCGCGGTTTTCGTAGATGGTGGACAGATTCCGCGTCGAAAGCTGGCTGACTGGACAAGCGCTTGCATCCGGCGATTCGGTGTCCGGATCAACTGACCGGCCTTGCTCACGTTTTCTCGGCCGCTCATTTCATCGCGGTCCTCGCAACGCCGAGCAATGAAGCCAATGCGTAAGGCTGGTTTGCCAAACACTTCGATGCCCCCTGAGCACTGTAAGTAGCATTTGCTGTCCCGTGAGTGAAGATCGCCCGAATCAAACTGTTACGAGATGTGTCGTTCACGCGTTTGCGGAATAGTTTTGGGTGTTCTACCGCCGGGAAGCGGATTGTAGACAATGATGCAAGTTGCTCGACGGGGTGAGCGTCGAGCGATGGCGCGATTCGAACGCCATGTGAGGTTCGCTCGCCTCAGCTCCTGGTAAGTCGCGTAACCGGAAACTGACGCCAATGCCAAAATCCGGACATTCTTGTCAATCGTGAGTCCGTGGGTTAGAGTACGCGCTTTCTTGTTGTAGGTGGAGCGCACATGCCGGTAGTGGCGGAAGGCGAGAAGCTCAAGATATTGATTCGCCGCGCGGCGATTCAGAAGCGCGTGCGCGAAGTGGCGCACCAGATCACCAAGGATTTCGCCGGCCAGCGCGTGCACCTGATCGGCGTGCTGAAGGGGGCCTGCATCTTTCTTTCCGACCTGGTGCGCGAAGTAAACCTAAACACCTCTATCGATTTCATCGCCGTGTCCAGTTACGGCAAAAACAAGGAAAGCTCGGGCCAGGTGCGGCTGATCAAGGATCTGGATAGCAGCATCGAGGGGCTGAACGTGATCGTGGTCGAGGATATTCTTGATACCGGCATCACACTCACATATCTGCTGCGCGTTCTCGAGCAGCGCAAGCCTAAAACTTTGCGAATCGCCGCGCTGCTGGATAAGCCGTCGCGTAGAATCAAGGATGTGAAAGCGGATTACGTCGGCTTTAAGATTCCCAACGATTTCGTGGTTGGATACGGGCTGGATTATGCGGAGCGCTACCGCAATCTGAAGGACGTGTGCGTTCTCACGCTTCCCACCGATTAACCATGGCTCTTACCGCATCCGAAATCGCGCGATTGATTGACCATACGTTGCTGAAACCCGAAGCGACGCGCGACGAAATCCGCAAACTTTGCGAAGAAGCGCTGAAATACGGGTTCGCGTCTGTGTGTGTGAATCCCTGGAATGTGCCGCAAGCTGCGGAATTGCTGCGCGGGAGTGCTGTGAAAGTCTGCACCGTGGTGGGATTTCCCTTGGGCGCTACGCTCCCGGAGGTGAAGGCTTTTGAAGCGCAGGAAGCGCTGAAGCGCGGCGCGCAGGAAATAGATATGGTGATCAATATCGGCGCGCTGAAGTCCGGGCTTCCGGACGCGGTCGCGGGAGATATTCGTGGCGTGGCGGAGACCGCTCACGGTGGCGGCGCGATCTGCAAGGTGATTCTGGAAACCGCGCTGCTGACGCGCGAAGAAAAAGTGCAAACGTCGCTCGCCGCGAAAAATGCCGGCGCGGATTTCGTGAAGACTTCCACTGGCTTCAGTTCCGCGGGCGCTACACCCGAGGACGTGCGACTGATCCGCGAGACGATCGGCGTGGGCACCGGGATCAAGGCCGCCGGAGGAGTGCGCACGCTCGAGGATTTGCTGAAAATGGTGGAGGCTGGCGCCACGCGGATCGGTGCGAGCGCGGGCGTGAAAATTGTCGAGCAGGCGCGCTCTGGAATGTCGTCGGCAAGTTCTGCAGCGCCTGACAGCGGAAAGTATTGACGAGCCAAATAATTACGGATACCCACCGCGAGTGCCTGTTTCCTGCCTGCTATAATGAAGCGATAAGGCGCGTGTTGCGCGGCATTGTCCGCATATTTGGCGCGGGCGCGGATGCTGGCACTGCCTCGGCGGGGGCTGGGGCGCTGCACTCTTAATCACATGGACGCGGCAAAACTCAATTCGAAATTTGAGGTTCCGGCGGAGACGCTCGCAATCCTGGCGGAAATCAGTCAGGAGATTAACGCCTCGCTGAACCTGGATGAAGTGCTGCCCAATGCGGCGTCGCTGATCAAGCGCCTGATTGATTACGAAGTGTTCGCCGTGCTGTTGCCGGAAGAGGGCACGGACCAGATGTATTTCCGTTTTGCCATTGGGCACCGGCAGGAAGTGGTGGATCACTGGCGGATTCCGATGGGCGAGGGAATCATCGGCGCGGCCGCGGCTACCGGGCAGGCGATTCGCGTAGGGGATGTGCGCGCGGATTCGCGTTACCTGAATGCGTTGGACGGCGTGCGCTCGGAATTGGCGGTGCCGCTGATCGTGCGCGGGCGCGTGATCGGCGTGATGGACATCGAAAGCAGCCAGCTGGATTATTTCACGCCTGACCAGCAGAACATTTTGACGCTGGTGGCCTCGCGCATCGGCACCGCGATCGAAAACGCCAAACTCTACGAACACGAACGCAATCAGGCGGAGACGCTGCTGTTGCTGAACGAAGTGAGCCGCGAAGCGAATTCGACGCTGTCGGTGGAAGAAGTTTTACGGCGGGCGGCGGAACTGACGAAGCGGCTGATCAATTATCAGATTTTCAGCATTCTTCTCTACGACGAGGTTGAAAACGTTTTTCGGCATCGCGTGACCGTGAAATTCGGGCAGCGCGTGCAGGAAAAGCACGCTGTGCCGGCGCACGAAGGGATTGTCGGCGCTGCTGCTACTTTGAAGCGTCCCGTGGTTGTGCCGGATGTCGCGCTCGACCCGCGCTATTTGATGATCAATCCCGAGACGCGCTCCGAGCTGGCCGTGCCCATGCTCAATAAAGATCGCGTGATCGGCGTGATGGATCTGGAAAGCCCGCAGCTTAATTATTTTACGCCGGACCACGTGCAGGTGCTTTCGATTCTGGCGGCGCATCTGGCGGTTTCCATCGAGAACGCGCGTTTGTATGAACAGGTGGCGCGGGACGAAACGCGCATGGAGCGCGATCTGAGCGCCGCGCGGAGGATTCAGGGCGCGCTGCTGCCGCGTTTGCCTGGGCCGGAATATGGACTGGAGATCGCGGCGCGGGTCGTGTCATCGCGCGAACTGAGCGGCGATCTTTACGATTTTCTGCGTTATGGGCCGCAGGAATTGGGCGTGGCGATGGGCGACGTCAGCGGGAAGGGCAGCGCTGCCGCGCTTTATGGCGCTGTCGCGATTGGGACTCTGCGGAGCCTGGGGCCGCAGAAGCATCGCCCAGCGGAAATGTTGCGGGCAGTCAATGGATTTCTTGGCGAGCGGCGTATTGAGGGTCGCTTCATGACTTTATGCTTTGCCACCTGGCATCGCGGGCGGCACAAATTGCGCGTCGCCAATGCCGGGCAGGAGGAGCCGTTTCTTTATCACGCTGGGCGCTGCGAACAGATTCAGCTGGCGGGCTTTCCGCTCGGGATGTTTGAGGATGCTACCTACGACCAGCGCAGCTACATTCTGGATGCGGGAGACGTGGTGGTGTTTCACTCGGACGGGATTGGCGACACGCAGAATTCGACTTTGGAATTTTTCGGGCATGCGCGGCTGGCGCAGATTATCGCGGCCACGCATCAACTTACCTCGGATGGAATTGCGGATCGCATTCTCGAGGAAGTGGATGCGTTTTCCGGCGGGCAGCATCCGTTTGACGACCGGACGCTGGTGGTTTTGAAAGTAAAGTAGCCACGAGAATGGGCAGAATTGTCATTCCGAGAGCTAATGTGGCCCTCGGAGTCTGCCTTTCATAACCTCAGCGAAAAGCAGATCCCTCGCTGCGCTCGGGATGACACCTCCTTTACTTTTGGCGCAAAGTCTCGAGGATCCAGCAGCAACACCGATGACGGTCTAAAGACCGTCGCTACAAAACCGTTGCTTGCCCCTTGGTCTAGCTTGGGTTTGCTGCGGGCGTCGGCCGCTTCTGACGGTTTGGATGTAGGAAATCGATTACGGAATCGTTGAAGAGCTTCGGTTGGTCGACGAACGTCATGTGGCCGCTCTTCGGCAGAATCACCATTTCCGAGTTCGCGATTTTTTCGTGCATTTCCTGCGAGAGCGACGGGTCGCATTCATCGTGATCACCGGCCATAATCAGCGTCGGCACGTGGATGGTATGGAGCTGGTCCACGTATTCGACGGATTTTAGATTGCCGTCGATTACGAACTCGCCGTCGGAGCCCCACATTTCGCGGTACAGATCCCACGCTGTGTTGCCCGCGGCGATCGGGTCGTAATTCGGGTCCGGATGATTCTGGTAGAGGTACGGAAAATAGCCTTCGCCCCAGGCCGCGATCATGTAGTCGTCGGTGTAGCGATTCTTCTGGTAGTCCTTGCCGTGGCCGAAGAGGCCGTCTTTTTCCTCGCGGTCGATGCGGTCGCGGAGTTCCGCCGGCATCTTTTCTTTCATCTTCACGAAAACCTGATTCATTTGCGACGTGCTGGGGAACGTGCTGCACAAAATCAGATGCGTGAGATTGTTTTGGTATTTCAGCGCGTAGGCTTGGGCGAGGACTCCGCCGTAGGAATGTCCTAGCAGAGTGATTTTGCCGAGGACCAAGCCTTGGCGAACGGCTTCCACATCTTCGACCATGTTTTCGACGGTGTAGCCGGCGGGATCGTCGAGCTTTTGCGAACGGCCGGAGCCGCGCTCGTCGATGAAGATCAGGCGATTGTGGCGCGCGAGTGGCAGCAGATACGGCAGAAAATAATCGTGTGAGGCGCCGGGGCCGCCGTGCACGATCACGATCGGTGCGCCGCGGCCGATGGTCATGTAATAAATCATCACGCCGCGCGCGTCAATGAAGCCTTCCTGGATCTGATAGTCTGCGACCCGCGCGATCGGCTTCGGCGTTTCAGCGGGCGCCTGAGCGTCCTGCGTTTCTTGGCTGGTGCTAGGCGCGGCGACCGGCTCGGTTGGCGTCGCGGCCGCCTGCGCCTGCAGCAACGGTGCACCGCACACGCACACCAAAACCATCAGTCCAAGACGAAAATATGATTTCATCGGAGTCTCCTCGATTCTTGCGTGCGAGTAGTTACCGCTCTCCCCAGCGCAGTTTGCTGCGAAGAATTTCGTAATAGGTCTTGCGCGGCGGCCGGACCACTTGGACCTTCGCCGCCGCCTTGGTGATGACCACGCGGTCCTGCGGCTGAAGCTGAAATCCGATCTGCCCGTCAATCGTCAGAAACACGGGCTCGCCGGTTGCCGGAAAACGCACTTCCACGCGAGCGGTGTCTGGAATTACGAGCGGGCGATTGGTGAGCATATGCGGGCAGATTGGCGTAATCACGAAGGCATCGATGTCCGGATGGATGATCGGGCCACCTGCGGCCAGCGAGTAGGCCGTGGAACCGGTGGGCGTGGCGATGATGAGGCCGTCCGCGCGATAGCGGCCCACGTGGTGCCCGTCCACGTGCACATCGAGATCAAGCATGCGCGCGAGGGCGGCCTTATTGGCGACTGCGTCATTCAACGCGGTGACGCGCTCGGCGGGTTTGTTGCTGTGGATGATCTCCGCTTCGAGCATCATGCGCTCGCTGGTGTCGTGCTGACCGGCGAGGATCGTTTCGAGCACGGGGTAAAGCTCGTCGAGAGTGACGCTGGTGAGAAATCCGAGCCCGCCGAGATTTACGGCGAGGATTGGGATGTTGCGGCCCGCGAGCGCGCGCGCGGCGGCCAGCAGGGTGCCGTCGCCGCCCAGCACGATGAGCAAGTCAACCTTCTCCACCAGTTCTTCGCGTGGCAGTGCTGGTCCGTTAGCGCCGACCATGGCCTGCGTTTGCTCGTCGATAAAAACGCCAATTTTGCGTTCTTGCAGCCAGCGGCGCAGCCCCGGAACGACCGCGGAGACCATTTCGGGGATCGGTTTGCAGATAATGCCGGCGGCGCGAATCATTGTTGGAGGCAGAATTCTACTCTAGACCCGCGCGCGGGCGTGGAGAAAAAACTCCTGGTTGCCTTCGGTGCCGGGGACGCGGCTGGGACTGATCCCCAGTAACTCGAGCGAGCAAGCGGACGCGGCGGATTGGACGCGATCTATCGCCTTCTGGTGCAGGGCGGCGTCGCGGACGATGCCGCCTTTGCCGATTTCGCCTTTTTCAAGCTCGAACTGCGGCTTGATGAGAATCAGGAAATCGGCGCCGGGTGCGGCGACCGGAACTACTGCCGGCAGGACTTTCGCGACGGAAATGAAGGATACGTCCATGGTAACGACGGCGGGTCGCTGCCGCTCCGGAATGTCTTCGGCGCGCAAGTAGCGCGCATTGCGCTCGATGGACGACACGCGGGGATCTTGACGCAATTTCCAGTCGAGTTGGTCTGCCGAGACGTCCACGGCGAAGACGCGCAGCGCGCCATTCTGCAGCAGGCAATCGGTGAAGCCGCCGGTGGAGCTGCCGACGTCGAGGCAGATTTTGCCGTTTGGCGAGATTTGAAAATCCTCCAGCGCGCCCTCTAGTTTCAGGCCGCCGCGGCTGACGTAGGGGAGCGCGTCGCCGATGATTTCGATGCGGGCGTCACTGGCAATTTGTGTGCCGGGCTTCTCCATTTTTTGGCCGTTCACCAGCACGCTGCCTGCCAGCAGGATGGCTTGGGCGCGCTCGCGGGAGGGAGCCAGGCCCCGTTCGACGATTGCGACGTCGAGTCGAATTTTTCCTAGTTTGCGATTCTGGCGGCCGGTTTCAGGGGTCGCGTCGGGCGTGCGCTTGGGTTTCATGATTCGAGCCGCTCATTTAGATTACTGCAAAAGCTTTAACACAGAGTGCACAGAGGAAAATCGGAGGGCACGGAGAATTCGCGCTGTACCGCATGGCAATCGACCTGCGCTTACGATCGCCGCGCTACCAGGAATTGGGCTAGTTGCCGCATGCGGATGCCGCGCTCTCCGTAGAAATCGAGTTCTTTCAGCGCTTTGGCTTCGAGGTCTGCTGCGATGTCGCGCGAAACTTCGAGGCCATGCAGCGCCGGGTACGTGGCTTTCTTTTGCGCCTGATCTTTACCTGCCGTTTTTCCCAGCGACGCCGACGATTCCTCGACGTCCAGAATATCGTCCACCACCTGGAAGGCCCAGCCGATGTTATCGCCGAAATTCAGCAGGCGATTTACGTCCGCACGATCGGCACCCGCGGCAATCGCCCCTGCCACGATCGAAGCGCGAATCAGCGCGGCCGTCTTCGAGCGGTGGATGTATTCCAGCATCGCCTTGTCGGATGGTTTGGCTTCGGCTTCCAGATCGGCGACCTGTCCGCCGATCATTCCGCGATCGGTGCCGGCCGCTTCCGCGATCATCGCGAGAAGCGCCAGGCGACGTTGAGGCTCAACGGGCGCCATCGCCAGCGTTTGAAAGGCGAAAGTCAGCAGCGCATCGCCCGCCAGAATGGCAATCGCCTCGCCGAAGACTTTGTGATTTGTGGGTTTGCCACGGCGCAGATCGTCATTATCCAGCGCGGGAAGGTCGTCGTGAATCAACGAATAGGTGTGAATGAGCTCCAAAGCGCAACCGACGTGCACGGGGCCCGCCTGCTCCGCGGAAAACATGCGCGCGGCTTCCATGCACAGGATCGGGCGGATGCGTTTGCCGCCGGCGAAGACGCTATAGCGCATGGCGCGATGGATGGATGTGGGGAGCGCGTGCTCGGGAGGCAACAATTCCTGCAGAGCCGCTTCTACTATGCTGCGGTCTTTTTCGAAAAAGTCGGGGACGGTCATTAGTGTCGTTAAGTTTCCCGGGACTGATTTACCAGTGAACTACAGATGAAACGACGGCACTAAGCATTTTCGTCCCCCGGGTCAAACGGCTCGGCCACGATCTTGCCGTCCGCTTTCTTCAGCAGGATTTCCACCCGGCCTTCCGCTTCTTCGAGCTGCTTCTGGCATTCACGCGAAAGCTTCACGCCTTCCTCGAAGAGCTTCATGGCTTCGTCCAGCGACAAATCGGCGCTTTCGAGCCGCTTGACCACTTCTTCGAGACGGGTGAGAGATTTTTCAAAGTCTCCCTTTTTGGGAGGTTCCGCTGGAACGGCTGCTTTATTCGGTGCTGGACTCATTCTGCCTCAATTCATATAGAACGCATGCGCTGATCTGGCGCATCGCTAGAAATTTTACGCTGATTCGCGTCCGCTGGGCCTAGGCGTTTCCGAATTCTATCGCGATGACCCTATTGCAGCAATGCCGCGCTGCCAGATGTGTTGCCACGAGCGGGGAGCAGCGTCAGGCTGTGCGCGCGGACGCGCGTTTCGGCGGCTTCGCTGAATGGGGCGACGATTCCACGGCCGGCGAACCACTCGGGGAACTGGTCGCGATAGTAGGGGCTGCTGTACTGCCCGGATTCACCCGTGGGAACTTCCATTAGCGACTGGTCGAAATTCGAAAGGTCGGCAACGAAGCGCATCGCGGGGCCGTGGCCCACGCCCATTGCGCGGACGGTGTCCACGGTTCCGCTTTGCGCGTATGGTCCGATGCTCAAAAAGCCGTGCAGCGGACCCGAGCGGCCGAGCGGATGGATCATATTGAGGGGATGGAGGCGTCCCCACGTCCAAGCCGTTTCGTCGCTGTTGCCGGTGTGCTTTGCGAGCGCGGAAACTGCTTCGTCGGCGCTGCCCGTCAGCAATTCGTCGTAGCTTGCGAAACCGGCCGGCAACCACGCGGCTGGATGCTCGCGCAGAACGTTTTCCAGGAAGACTTTGTCGCGCCACCAGACGTCGTTGTAAACGCTTTGCGGCTCCCAAAGCTCGTATTTCGTGATTTTGTCGTCCAGGTAAGGCGCAAGGAGGTGGCGAAAGAGCGCGTGGCGCGTGTATTCGAGAAACGATGTTTCGATTGAATCTACTGTGGCGCGGGCATCCCACCCTTGTAGTTTCGCGATCAGGCGTTGCGTGCGCGGATCCTGTGGTGGATTCTTATTCGCGGCGGCGATGAGCGCGTTTGCCAGAAAGCGATTGGGGAGGCTCACGATGTCATTCTGAATCGCGTTGCAATCGGCGGGCGTCAATCCGGTGCGATTCGATAAAAGTTCGTAGAGCCGAGCTGTGCGATAGGGCCCGGCCTGGCGATCGGTCAGATAGTATTTGTATCCGGGACCGACGGTGCGGGCATTCGCGGTGGCGATGATGCCGTCTGGAGGATTCGAAACGCGCGGCAGCTCTTGGAATGGGATGTAACCTTTCCATTCGAATTCGTCGGTATCGCCAGGGACCGGCAGTGCGCCATCGCCGCTGGCCCGGATCGGAATGCGCGCTGGAATTGTGAAGCCGATATTGCCATCGACGTCGGCATAGATCGTATTTTGGCCGGGGCCGGAGATGTGGCGCGTGGTCTCGATGAAATCGTGCCAGTTCTGAGCGTCGCCGAGCAGCGGAAAACCAAAATCGAGCCCGCCGGGTTCGAGCGCCGTCCACCTGAGAGCGTAGGCGCGGCCGCCTTCTTCGGGCGTCTCGCGATAGACGATGGGTCCATGTCGGGTGACGAATACCCCGAGATCCACGTCGGGCCTGCCGCGCACCTTAATTATTTCGCGGCGCAGTTCCGCCGAGAGCAGCTTGCCGTTCGCTTGATAAAGTAGCGGGTTTGTGGCGTCGAACTTTTCGATGTAGAGATCCTCGACGTCCGCGTTGCTATTTGTGAAACCCCAGGCGATGCGGTCGTTGTGGCCGATGATCACGAGCGGCGCTCCTGGGAGCGCGAAGCCCTGAACATTCAAACCGGGCGCCGTCAGATGAATCACGTACCACAACGCTGGAACTGAAAGCTGCAAGTGCGTGTCATTCGCGAGCAGCGGTTTGCCGGATGCGGTGTGTGCGCCGCTTACTACGAAATTATTGCTGCCGATGATCTGGCGTGTTTGCTCGTCGAACTGGGCGAGGAAGTCGCGGGCGGCGTCCCATTCGGCGGGAGCGAACGGCGGGTTATCGCCGGCAGCGCGCGTGCCGCGCGTAGGAACGTCAGCGGCTTTCCGCGGATCGGGTTGTGACGCCGGGGAAGCTGCGGTCCAGATGAAATGATCTAGCGGCGAATCCTCGACGAATAAATCGCGCGCGCGGTTTGGACCAACCTTCGACATGATCCACTGGCGGTTCACTTTTTCCTGCCACGTGGAAGTCAGGGTCCGATACATGTAGAGGCTGATCAAATAAGTGTCGGCGGGGGTCCAGGGGCGAGGACGGTATCCCAGCGCGACAAACTCCAGCGGAAGTCTTTTTCCACGTTGGGCGATATTTTCGTTCACGCCGCGCGCGTACGACTCCAACATGGCGCGAATTTCCGGCGAAGCGTCGGCTGCGGCGCGTTCGGCAGCGTGCCTCATGCCTAAAGTTCGGCTGTCTTCATCGAACTTCAGCGCGAGTGCGCCGAAAATTTCCGAAAGGTCCCCGGCGGCTGCCCTGCGCAGCAAATCCATCTGCCAGAGCCGATCCTGCGCCATTACGAAACCCTGCGCGGTGACGGCGTCTGGGATCGAACTCGCACGAATCCACGGACGCCCCCATTGGTCGCGGTCAATCGTGACGGGCTGCGCCAGGCCCGCAATCGCTACGTTGCCATCCAACTGGGGCAGCGAACGGCGCACAATCCACCAGCCGAGAAGCAACGCCACGCCGACAAGCAGCAGGAGTCCGGCAAAAAGTATGCGTAAGATGCGCGGCGCGCGATTCGTCATGATTTATTTGTTTGCCAAGGCAGCCGCGCAGTGTAGCCCACGCGAATCGCTCCCGCAACGTTCTTCGCCGGGCGGGCAGAGAATCGCTTCGGCAAATTTGGCGCTTGGCGCACGTCGCGCGCGACTTTCGGGCTCTTGCCCCGGAGCTGTAAAAGTCGCAAAATCCGCTTATGGCCCACGAGTTCAGCACATCGTACGTACGCGACGCCGAGAAGACTTTTCACTACTACAAGCACCTCGCCGAGCGCGCCATCGCGCAAGTGCCCGACGAAGCGCTCACGCGATGCCTTGATGCGGAATCGAATTCGATCGCGCTGATCGTGAAACATATGGCGGGGAATATGCGGTCGCGCTGGATTGATTTTCTCGTGAGCGACGGCGAGAAGGCGAACCGCCATCGCGATACCGAATTTGAAGTGCCGCCGCGCACGCGCGCCGAGGTGCTCGCGATGTGGGAAGAAGCCTGGAACTGCGTTTTTGACGCGCTGGCGCCGCTGGGTGACCTGGATCTCGCGCGCACCGTGTTGATCCGCAACGAGCCGCATTCGGTGATGCAGGCGATTCAGCGGCAAATGGCGCATTACTCCTACCACATCGGCCAGATTGTCTTTGTGGCCAAGCACTGCGCCGGGGAGCGTTGGACTTCGCTGAGCATTCCCCGGGGAAAGTCATCCGAATTCACCGCGCATGTCCGTGAAGGCGCCGCGCCGAAACCTTAGGGCGCCTCGTTACGCGACGGCTTCGAATACGGGGCCCCAGATCACCGCGAAAGCACCAGTTAATGATGCTTCTCTCCCGTTGCGGCACACCTCTTGCTAGAATCAGCGATGATGTGTTCCTTAGCCTTCCTTCCATTGCAACTTGCATCGCGGAGAACCGTCGAGCGCTGCACGGGACCACGCCATCGCATCGCTAGTGGGGGCCTCGCGTCATGATCGCGCTGCAACTCTTCGCGGTGCTCGCTCTTGTCGGCATCAACGCATTCTTTTCCGCGGCGGAATTTTCGCTTGTTGCCGTGCGCCAGTCGCGCGTGCGGCAGCTGGTGGAAAAGGGTGATGCGCGCGCGAAAATCGTCGAGCTGCTGCTTACAGACCTGAGCCGCGTGGTTTCTGGCGTGCAGGTGGGCATCACTTTGGCGAGTCTTTCGCTGGGGTATTTGGGCGAAGTGACGCTTGCCGGTATTTTGAGCCCGCTGGTGCGGGAAATTTCGCGGCCTTGGGCTGCGTTGATTGCGCACGGCGCTGCGCTAGCGATTGCGTTCGGGCTTCTGACGGTGCTGCAGGTGGTTCTCGGTGAGTTGGTTCCTAAAAGCTTGAGCCTGGCGCGCGCCGAAAGGGTGGCGCTGCTCGTCGCGCGTCCGTTCCATTGGTTTTTGCACACCTTCCGCTGGGCGATTGATTTGCTGGATCATTCCGCCGAAAAGATCGTCCGCGCGCTGGGCGTGCTTTCGCCACACAATCACACTTTGGTGCGTTCGACCGAAGAATTGCAGGTGATGATTCAACAGGCGCGCGACCGCGGTTTGCTGCCCGCGGCGGAAGTGAAATTCATTCAGGCGGCGATGGAACTGGGCCAAATCCAGGCGCGCGAAGTGATGGTCCCGCGGCCGGATGTGCACGCGCTGCCGGCACGGGCGAGCCTGGAAGATGTGATGACGATGTTCGCCACTACCCAGCGGTCACGCATTCCCGTTTACGAAGGCACGCTCGACCACATCCTGGGGTTTGTGCACATCAAGGACATGATTTGGGTGCTGCTCGATCGCGCTCGGCGCGCGGAAGAGAACCAGCCGTTGCCCGAATTTAATTTGCGGGCGGTGTTGCGCGATGCGTTGATCGTCCCGGAAACCAAACCTGTGAGCGAATTGCTGCTGGAATTTCGTGCGCGGCGGACAGGGCTCGCGATGATCGTGGACGAATTCGGCAGCATCCTGGGGCTCGCGACGCTGGAAGACATCCTCGAGCAAATGGTTGGGGAAATTCACGATGAATTCGACGTGGTCGAGCGGCCGCTTACTCTGCCTGACGGCGGGATGATTTTCGACGCGGCCATCAAAATCCGCGAGTTGGAAGCGCGCTACAACATCGTGTTGCCCGAGGATCCGTCGTACGAGACGGTCGGCGGATTTGTTTTGAATCGCCTGGGCTTCATTCCGCGCGGCGGCGAGAGCTTCGAAACGGACGGCTATCGTTTTACGGTGATGGAGATGGATCACCGGCGGGTTTCGCGGCTGAAGATTAAGCCGCTGCGACCGGCAAGCGCGCCGGCATCGCCAGCCGCGACCACGATCGCCGAGGCATCAACCCAGCCGTCAGCGGCTCACGCCTCGGATGAAGCGCGCCAGCCCACATCGGTAGTGGCGGACGGCGCCGCGCCTGAATCCAAGAAATCGGAAGGCCGCGCACCGGCGCGACGTGCCGCGCGAAGCTCGTCATCGGCGGGATCGTCCTCGAAATGATCCGTTACATCTCACTGCGGCTTCTTTTTGCGCTTCCCGCGCTCTGGCTGATCGTCACTATGGTCTTTCTGCTGGCGCATATCGTTCCGGGCGATCCGGTGGCGCAAATGCTGGGGGAAGGCGCGCGCGCCGACGATTTGCAGCAGTTGCGCCACACGCTTGGGCTCGATGTGCCGCTTCCGCTGCAGTACGAGCGATACCTGAAAGGCGTGTTGCACGGAAATCTCGGCGAGTCGTTCCGATTTCAGCAGCCGGTGACGAAAGTGATTTTCGAACATTATCCGGCGACGCTGGAACTGGCCGCGGTGGCGCTGGGCGTCTGCATATTGATGGGCATTCCCGCGGGCGTGCTGGCGGCGCACAAGCGCGGCGAAAGAACCGATCACGCCGTGGGCGTGCTCACGCTATTTGGCCTCTCGCTTCCGAATTTCGCGCTCGGCCCCGTGCTCATGCTTGTATTTTCGGTGATTCTTGGTTGGCTTCCGGTCACCGGTCGCGGCGGGATTTCGCACTTGGTGCTTCCAGCATTCACTCTGGGCGCGGCGCTGGCGGCGATTCTGACGCGCATGGTGCGCACGTCTGTGATCGAAGAGCTTTCGGCCGACTATGTGCGCACCGCACGCGCCAAGGGAGTATCGGAATCCGGAGTGCTGTTCCGTCACGCTTTGCGTAACGCGCTAATTCCGATTCTTACGATTCTGGGTCTGCAATTCGGCGCGCTGCTGGCCGGAACGATTGTCACGGAGACGATTTTTTCGTGGCCGGGAATTGGCCACCTGACTGTGCAAGCGATCATCGCGCGGGATTATCCGCTGCTGCAGGGCTGCATTCTGCTGATCGCGGTTTCCTACGTAATCGTCAATCTGCTCACGGACATGGTGTACGCGGTTGTGGATCCCAGGGTGCGCTTCGAATGAAGATTCTGGTTCAGGAAATCGCGCGCGCACTACAGGAATTTCTGCGCCGTAGCACGCTGGGCCGCTGGGGATTCGCTCTCACGCTGCTCTTGCTGATCGTGGCGCTGGCTGCGCCGTGGCTGGCGCCCTACGATCCGGTGGCACAAAATCTGCCGGCGCGCCTGATGGCGCCAAGTGCGGCGCACTGGATGGGCACCGACGGACTGGGCCGCGATATTCTCTCGCGCATTATTTTCGGGACGCGCGTTTCGATGTTGGTGAGCGTGAGCGTCGTTTTCGGCGCGGGAATCATCGGCCTGGCGATCGGCGCGGTGTCCGGATACTTCGGTGGATGGTTCGACAACCTTATCAACATTGTGTTGATCAACGCGTTTCTTTCGTTCCCGGGGATTCTGCTGGCGATTGCTTTTGCGGCGTTCCTGGGGCCCGGGCTCGACAAAGTGATTCTGGCGCTGGTGGTAACCGGTTGGGCCGGGTACGCACGTCTGGCGCGTGCTCAAGTTTTGCAGGCCAAGGAAATGGAATATGTGCTGGCTGCGCGCTCGTTGGGAGCGTCACACGCGCGCATCCTGATCAGGCATCTGCTGCCGAATATCCTGCAGCCATTGCTGGTGCAGGGAACCATAGCGATGGCCGGCGCAATTCTCGCGGAATCCACGCTAAGCTTTTTGGGCGTGGGCGTTCTGGCGCCGATGCCGAGCTGGGGTGCCATGTTGAACGACGCGCGCGGGCACCTTTTTGATGCTCCGCACCTGGTGATTTTCCCGGCGCTGGCGGTGATGACGGCAGTGCTGGCCTTCAATCTGCTGGGCGACGCGCTGCGCGATTGGATGGACCCGCGCATGCGCTCGTATCTAATCGTTACTTCACTCGCCCGATAAGGCACACGACCTTCCGGCGCGCGACAATCGCCGCGAGAACTCGTGTAGAATGCCGACTTCTGCGGGATCACTATCTCAACATCAGCTGCGCGTCATGGCGTTAGGCGTGAAGGTATGTAATACGCGCGAATTCTCGTGGTGTGAATCGGACGGGAGAGCGAAAAAAAGGAGAGTGCACGTGGACACAGGCAGCGCGCTCTTGGTTTTGCTGGGCATTCTTTGCTTCGTCGTTCTGGCGATGATCTTGGGGTCCTTCTTTACCGTCGAGACGGCGCAGGTGGCCATCGTGCAGCGGCTGGGAAAGTTTGCGCGGGTTGCCGGACCTGGACTGAACTGGAAGACTCCGTTCATCGAAACGGTCGTCAAGCGCATGAGCATGAAAGTTCAGCAATTCGATGTTCAAGTCGAAACCAAGACGCAGGACAACGTGTTCGTGCAAATTCCGGTCTCGATTCAGTACAAAGTGATTCCGGACTCGGTGGAA
The DNA here is from genome assembly GCA_963740695.1 of uncultured Acidobacteriota bacterium. GTDB lineage: Bacteria > Acidobacteriota > Terriglobia > Acidiferrales > UBA7541 > Palsa-295. The sequence goes on along the minus strand of CAVUFU010000004.1, from coordinate 1,037,889 downwards.
GCGGCTTTCTACAAATTGTCCGACCCGGTGAAGCAGATCGAGTCCATGGTTTACAACGTGGTGCTGGGCCACGTGCCGAAGATGAAGCTGGACGACACTTTTCTGAATCAAGCGGACATTGCGGGCGATCTGCGCGACAACCTCGATGCGTCCATGAAAGAGTACGGCTACTCAATTGTGAAGGTGTTGATTTCAGACATCGTGCCGGATCAAAAGGTGAAGGCCGCGATGAACGATATCAACGCCGCGCAGCGCGAGCGGGAAGCCACCGTGTCCCGCGCGGAGACGAACAAGCTGTTGCTGGTGAAGCAGGCGGAGGCCGAAGCCGAATCGAAGCGGCTACAAGGCGAAGGCATCGCCAACCAGCGCAAGGCCATCATCGCCGGCTTGAAGGATTCCGTAGAGGATTTTGCGAAGACCGTTCCGGGCTCAACGCCGCAGGATGTGATGCAGTTGGTTCTAATGACGCAATATTTCGATACGCTGAAGGAAATCGCGGCCAACGATCACACGAACACGCTCTTGATCCCGCACACGCCGAACACGCTGACCGATCTATTCAGCCAGATTCGCACCGCAATCGTTACAGGTGTGGAGATGACCAAGCACCCGGCGGTTTCGCCATCGGCGCCATCCGCGACGCCCCAGTGAAAATTCACGCCGCGTGATCAGGACGGGGCGATTTCCACGGTGACTTCGGCGCCACGCGCAATTCCCAGCGCTCGCGCGGCATTGCCTTTATTGACGCACAGTTCCAGATATCCGCCGGAGCCGATGATCGCAAACGGCTCGCCGGGTGTTCCGAGTGCAAACGTCGGCAGCAGTTTCTTGATCTCCGCAGTCCCGGCCCGAATCGTGAATTTCGCGTCTGGCGCCACCAGGGCCGGAGCGTCCTCAGCGCGCAGGTTGGTGATCAAATTCCCGAAGTGATCGAGCTTGAGCACCACGCATCTGATCGCATTTCCGTTTGCTTTCGGCTTGGGAATGCTGAAGCGTACGAAATCTTCGATGGATTCCCCAAAGCTGGCTGTCTGCCAATTCTTTGATAGCCACGCCGCAACGGGCGCAAAAATGTCGCGGCCATGAAAAGTGTTGCTCACCGGGTGGCGGAAATAATGCTCGGAAGTGACGTGCCAGGCGTACAGCGCTTCGGATTGATCGTACACGGCGGAAAGCACCCCATTATCGGGCGCGACAAAGTAGTGCTGATCGCCGGCCACCAGAATCGGACGCCGTTGCGTTCCTACTCCGGGATCCACCACTACGACGTGGATGGTCTTCGGCGGGAAGAAGCGGTAGAACTGGCTAACGGTGAGCGCGCCGTCCAGGATGTCGTGCGCGATCACGCTGTGCGTGATATCCACGATGTTTACTTCGGGATTTATGCTCAAGATCACGCCTTTGAGCACGCCCACCAGGTGGTCGCTGGTCCCGTAATCCGTCGTCAATGTGATGATTGGCCGCGCCAAGTCTTGCTCCTATGATTGCCGCGGCGCGATCGTTGCGTTGCTTCACGCCGCGTCCTTCGACGCTAACGGACACCCGCGGTAGTGTCAAGACAGGCTGCGCTTTACAGTAACTCACGATCGCGACGAACAGCAGCATCCCGCGCCCTTGGATGACGCTGGCACAGGGTGGATTGTCGTGGCGAACTATGGGGCGCGGAACTGACCTTACGTGCTGGTCACTGCGTGCGTGCGGTGAGACGGCGAAATGAAGCCGGACGGTGGCGAGCGTGGGGCGCCGGTTCGCGATTTCACCGACGGCCCACAAAATAGCAATTTGGCGAGAAATGGCGACGAAGCCGCGATAATAGCGGCGTTGTTTGGCTCTCTCTACTGATTCTGAGTCTTGCGGCGCAGAAGAGCCATGCCACCGAGGCCAAGGAGCCCCGCGCTCAACAAAGCCAAAGCGCCTGGTTCCGGCATGGGCGTACCCTTGTCGCATTTTTTCGGCTGGTTATCGCTGCTTTTGCAACCTTGCGCGCTGGGGTCCGCTTGCACAGTCAAAGGTGTGAGTAGAGCGAGGCCCAGAGCCATCGCGAGAGCTAAGTTTTTCATGATCACTATCTCCTAGAGGCCTGGCTCCACGAATACCCCGGGGCGCAATCAGACGCTACCTCTGGCCAGCGCTGTTGCAGGTGATAGACCAAACCATGCGCGAAACTCTCTCGACCAAACATGAAGATTCCAAATGAGATTTTAGCGGTGTGGCTTTACAACGGCGGCGCGCAAGTGACAATCCCTTGCGCAATTCCGGCGATGATCTTCCTCGGGTTATGCACCAAATATTTGTACAGGGTTTCCGCGAGCGGGAATTGATGTGTCGCGGGGTGCCAACGGCGCAGTTTCGCTTTGAACCTGCCTCGTCTTGACCGCCCTTGTTGCTAACGCTATTCTGAATCATAAGAGTTGGCTCTGATGCGCATCTACCTTGATTACAACGCGACGACGCCTGTGGACCGCGAGGTCCTCGACGCCATGCTGCCGTATTTCAGTCGCGATTTCGGCAATGCGAGCTCGATTCACTCCGTGGGGCAGCGCGGACGCTCTGCGGTGGATGGCGCGCGGGAATCCGTGGCGGCGCTGGTTGGCGCCCAGCCGTCTGAAATTGTATTCACTTGTGGCGGAACCGAGGCGGACAACTTGGCGCTTTTCGGCATCGTGGGTCGCGGCGCTCAATCGCGGCGGCACGTAATCACTACGGCCATCGAACATCACGCGGTTCTGAATTCTGTGCAAGCGCTCGAAAAGCAGGACGTGGCTGTAACGTACGTTCCGGTAGGCCATACCGGCATCGTCGACCCTGAGGACGTTCGCGCGGCCATTCGCCCGGAGACGGCACTCATCAGCGTGATGCTCGCGAACAATGAACTCGGCACGATCCAGCCGATTGAAGAAATCGGGCGCATCGCCACGGAACACGATATTTGCTTTCACTGCGACGCGGTGCAGGCTGCGGGCAAATTGCGTTTGGACGTGAACCGCCTCGGCGTGGATTTGCTTTCGATTTCCGCGCACAAAATTTATGGGCCGAAGGGCGTGGGTGCGTTGTACGTTCGCACTGGCACGGAACTCGAGCCGATTTTTCATGGCGGGCATCACGAACGCGACCGCCGCCCGGGGACGGAGAACGTTCCAGGAATTGTCGGCCTGGGCAAAGCGGCGGAAGTCGCGTTGCGAGATCTGGCGGCGGAAACGGTGCGACTGGCGGCTCTGCGTGACAAATTCGAGTCGGCTTTGTTGTCGCTTCCCGGTGTGCGGTTAAACGGCGATGCGCAGCATCGCGTCCCGAACACTTCCAACATTTCCTTCGACGCAGCCGGCGGGGAAGCACTGGTGATCGCGCTCGATCTGCAGGGAATTGCCTGCTCCACCGGCGCAGCGTGTTCCTCTGGGGCAGTGGAGCCTTCGCACGTGCTCACCGCGATTGGTCTTTCGCCTGACCAGGCGCGTTCGAGCTTGCGCTTCAGTTTGGGACGCCCTACTACGACCGAAGAGATTGATCGTGCCATCGAAATCATACCCGCGGTGGTCGAACGTTTGCGCTCTCTCTCGCCGTTGAGCGTGCCCGCGGCAACGTAACGTAAACACTCTCGCCGGAAGTTTCGCCCGGTTTCGGATAGAATATTGAATTGTCCTAACGCTATGTCTGCGACTGTACAACTCGAACCCGCTGTTCGCGTCACTAGCGCCACGCCAGCGGCTAATACCGTCGCTGTAGCCATGAGCGGCGGCGTGGACAGCTCTACCGTCGCGGCGATTTTGCACGAACGCGCGCAGACGATCGTGGGCCTCACGATGCAGCTCTGGAATCAGCGGCGCCTGCCGCAATTGCAGAATTCCGGAGGTCCTGCGCAGCACCGCTGCTGCTCGCACGACGATGTCTACGACGCGCGGCGGGTGGCCGACCATCTGGGCATTCCGTTCTACGTGGTGAATTTCGAGCGCGAATTCGAATTGAACGTGATTAAGCCGTTCGTGAACGATTATCTCGAAGGCCGCACGCCGATTCCGTGCACCATGTGCAACAACCACGTGAAGTTCGATCAGCTGCTGGTGACCGCGCGGCAGATTGGCGCCGAGCGCATCGCCACCGGCCATTACGCGCGGGTACGCCAGAATCCGCGGACGGGCCGCTACGAATTGCTGCGCGCGGTGGATGAGTCGAAGGACCAGACGTATTTTCTTTTCGGTTTGACGCAGGAACAGCTATCACGCACGGATTTCCCGCTCGGCGAACTTTCCAAGCACGAGGTGCGCGACATCGCGCGACGCTTGCAGGTGCCGGTGGCGGAGAAGCCGGAAAGCCAGGAAATTTGTTTTGTGCCTTCTGGCAATTACGTGAAATTTATCGAGGGATACTTGCAGGAGCAGGGAAGCGAGCTGCCGGATGATTCCGGCGACATCGTTTCGACTTCGGGTGAAGTGCTTGGCCGCCACAACGGGCTGCGTCATTACACCGTCGGGCAACGCCGCGGATTAGGAATCGCCGGCGGGCGGCCGATGTACGTGGTGGCCCTGGATCGCGCGCGAAATCGGCTGGTGATTGGGGAAGATCAGGAGCTGCGGGCTACGATTTGCGAAGTGCGCGATGTGAACTGGATTCCGTTTGCGTGCCCGGATGCTCCGGTCGAGGCGATGGTGCGCATTCGCAATCGGCACGAGCCCGCGGCGGCGGAAGTCACTCCCCTCGACGCGAGCACGGCGCGCGTCATCTTCCGCGAACCGCAGCGCGCCATCACTCCGGGGCAGGCCGCCGTATTTTATTCAGGCGAGAAAGTGCTTGGCGGCGGCTGGATCCGCTGATCTCTGCAAAATTCCACATGAACATTTGCTCTTACTGCTGCGGGCCGAAGTAGCGGTAATGTCCGGTGATCTTCCAGCTGAAGAGCACATCTTCCATTTTGGGACCTTGCCCGATATTGTGAACGACCATGTACCGATCGCCTTGCGGTGACTTGCGATCCACGAGGATTCCGATATGCGGAACGCCTCCGCCTAAATCCCATGTGACCAAATCGCCCGGTAAATAGTCTTCGCCGCGGCTCGTGACTGGCAGGCTCGCGCCCTTGCGGCTGAAGAAGACCATCAGGTTCGGCACTCGCCGGTGGTCAATATTCGAATCCGGGCTGGTCGAGAGCCAACGCCGCTGGCGCGGATAGGCTGAGAAATTTTGCAGCATGTCCTCGTGGACTTCTTTTTGCAAATCTACTCCCACGGCTCGATACGCGCGGATGACCACGTCGGTGCAGACACCCGTGTCCGCCGGAACATCACCGCCGGGATACGGGATGCGGACGTACGCCGGATCGTATCGGACGGTGTGGTGTGTTTGTTCCATCGCGGCAGCGATCAGTCCATGCAGAAATTCCTGGCGGGAGTGTGGCGCGACGGATGATGTTTGGCTTGCGGCTAACGCAACCGGGAGAACGACGAAAACCAGAGCGAACGGCCGAACCCGGTGCGAGACAAATCGCGGCATGAGCGCAATTCTAAGTCATTTCGGTAAAAGGAGGTAAGGAGCACGAGGTGCGATGTGCCGGGAAGCCAGGAGCGATCAGATAAATAGTTCTTCGTCTTCTTCGGCCGCGACGTCGGACTCGGGCCGGCGCTCCTGCTGATTGCGCAGAATATCCAGGCCGACTTTGATGCCCTTCATCACGGCGGAAGCTTGGCGGATGGGTCCCCACAACGTATTGCGGAATTTGCTGCCGGCTTCATCCACCACTTCCAGCGCGCCGGTGAGGATCTGGTCCGCGCGGATCACCTGAATGCGCAGGCGTTCGATCGTTTCGGTGAAGATGCGGTCCATCTTCTGAGCCTGGCCGCGGGCGAGGCGGGTGATTTCGGCGGCATCGCCCATCACGCTCGAGAGGCGTCCTTCGGAGTCTTCCAGAATGCGACTGGTGCGCGTCAGGATGGGATCGATGCGCGCCTGCAGGTCGTTGGCGATCCGGGTAAATTCCCGCATGGACGTTTTTAGCTGCAAAAACATCCCGAGCAGGATCGCCATCTGAATCACGATGGCGACCGCTGCGATGAGGATGAAAAATTCTACCCAGCCGGGCATGGAACTCCTTGGACTGGCTTAGGAAGCTTTGGATTCCCGCTTGTAGGTGTCTTTTCCAGCTTCGACGGCGGTGGACAACGCATCTTTCTGGCGCGACATGATCTCTTTGCTGCGTTCGATCAGGTCTTCGGCGCGTTCGCGGAGTTCGCGAGCCTTCTTTTGCGCGTAGTCGCGGCCTTCGTCGGCCTTGCCCGATAGATAGTCGCGGGTTTCGTCGCCGGATTTCGGCGCGAAAAGAATCCCGACGAGTGCTCCAATGCCCAATCCCACCAGAAAAAAGCTGACCTTCGATCCCGCATTATTTTCAGCCATTATGCACCTCCGAGGTTGACAGTAGCATACGCTTCCCGAGCGAGGCAAGCAAAGCGGAAGAAGCCGTGATTTTCGCGGGGACTTTTACGCTGTAGAACGAACTAAGGTGAAACACTTACGTGTTGGTGGTGGGTTGGATATTCGCGCCGCTGCCGCTATGCAGTGCTTCGAACACGCGCTGGGCTTGCGCGCGCGGGATTTCCGCGGCGAGATCGTCCACGCTCAGGTTCTGCAATTGCGTGACGCTGCCGAAGCGGCGCAGCAGTTTCTGTGCGGTGCGCGGGCCGACGCCCGGAATCTCGGTGAGCGAGGTGCGCAGGCGGCGCTTGGATCGCCGTTGGCGATGGAAGGTGACGGCGAAGCGGTGCGTTTCGTCGCGAATCTGCTGGATTAAGTGCAGCACGGGCGAATGATGATCGAGCACTACCGGCTCGTCTTCGCGGCCTAGAATGTAGAGAATTTCTTCTTTCTTCGCGATGCTGGCCATCGGCTGGTTGATGATCGCGAGCTTTTCCAGCGCTTTGGCCGCGGCGTGCAATTGCCCGATGCCGCCGTCAATCAGAATCAAGCTCGGCATCGGCTTGTTTTCCTGTTGCAGGCGGTGGTAGCGCCGCTCGACTGCTTCCTGCATGCTGGCGAAATCGTCGCGCAGAATTCCCGCCGCCTTTTCGCTGCCTTCCGGCATGGCTTCGCCGCGAATGATGAATTTACGGTAGTCCGATTTCTTCATACGGCCGGCTTCCCAGACCACCAGCGAAGCCACCGTGTCCGAACCCTGAATGTGCGAGATATCAAAACACTCGATGCGCTTGGGTGGCTCCAGCAGGCGTAGTGCCGACTGCAAAGCGTCAACGATCGCGGCAGAGCTGGGCTTCAGGACGCGGAACCTCTGGATGAAGGAATGTTTGGCGTTCTTTTCAACCAATTCGAGGAATGCGTGTTTCTGCCCGCGCTGCGGGTTCAGAATTTCCACGCGATGCGCGGCCTTCTCGCTCAGGACTTCCTCAATCAATGAACAATCCTCGAAACCCATCGGCGTGTGGATATAACGCGGCAAATATGCGGCGTCGAGATACAGCTGCTTGATGAGCGACGGCAAAAATTCCTCGGGATTGAACTCGTCCATGTCTTCCCAATAGAAATCGCGACGATCCACGACGCGCCCGCCGCGCAAATGGAATAGATTGACCGCCACTTGTGGCGGCTCGGCGTACCATGCCAGCACGTCGGTGTCGTCTCCGGATGCCGCGGCAATTTTCTGCCGCTCTTCCATTTCTGCCAGAGTGCGGAGCAGGTCGCGGTAGCCCGCGGCTTCTTCGTAACGCTGGCCGTCTGAAGCCTGCTTCATGCGGTCCTCGAGACTGTGCGCCAGGTCGCTGCGGCGGCCTTCGAGAAATAGCCGCACGTCGCGCGCCGCTTCGGCGTAACGTTCATCCGCCACCAGCCCTGTGACGCACGGACCCAAGCAACGGTGAATGTAATATTGCAAGCAGGGACGTGGATGCGAACGAGTGAGATCCACGGTGCACGATGGAACGAGGAAATGCTTGTGCACCAGGTTCACCAGTTGGTAGGCGAGGCGGGCGGGAAAGTACGGGCCAAAATAAATCGAGCCGTCTTTCCTTAGCCGCCGCGTGACGTACACTCGCGGATATTTTTCGTACGCTGTGTACTGGATGTACGGGTAGGTCTTGTCGTCACGCAGCAGGACGTTGAATTTCGGCTTATGCTGCTTGATAAGATTATTTTCGAGAGCCAACGCTTCTTTGGGGTTGTCAACGACGATGTAATCAACGTCGGCGATCTCGCGCACCAGCGAGCCGGTTTTGGCGTCGTGCCAGCGCGATTCCAGGAAATACGAACGGACGCGATTGCGCAGCGAATTCGCCTTGCCCACGTAGAGAATCGTGCCGCCGGCGTCCTGGAACAGGTACACACCTGGCTGCGTGGGGAGTTGCGCGACTTTTTCTCGGAGTTCCATGATGGCGAGTTACAATGTTCGGGTATACCGCGGTCCCTGCGATAAACGCCGGAGCACGCGTGCAACTTTCATAATAGCAAACGTAATCTAAGGCTAGCGAGGACCAGGGATGCACCGAAAGGCCTTACAATTCGCGCTGCTGATTCTGCCGCTGGCGCTGCTGCCCGCGGTTCCGGTGTGCTGCGCGCAACAGGAGCAGCCTGCGCAGCCGCAATCTCCGCCGTCGGGGACGCCCGCGCAACCGCAGCAGCAAGAGCAGCCACAACAGCCTGCGAAGGCGCAGCCCCCGACTACGACACCCAGCCCAGAGCAAGGCGAATCAGACCAGGAATCGTCGTCGAAAAAAGTGCTGCCGCCCGAAGACGATTCGGCGAAGAAAGAAAAACCGCACACCGCGAAGGCGGGCGTGCTCCCTCCCGAAGATGATCCAGCCTGGGATCCCTTCCACGCCGAGCAGGATATTGAGGTTGGCACCTTCTACATGCACAAAGGCGATATGGACGCCGCGATTTCGCGCTTCGAGGACGCCATCAAGCTGCGCGCCAATTTCGCGAAGCCTCGTTTGTTGCTGGCCGAAGCCTACGAAAAGAAGGGCGACAAGACCGAAGCCGTTCATTACTACCAGGAATATTTGAAAGTTTTGCCGAACGCGCCGGATTCGAAGAAAATTCAGAAGAAAATCGAAAAGCTTTCCAGCGAAAAGTAACGGCAACTTCCCTCCGCTTCGCAGACGATTCCAGCGGCTCGGCGCAATCTGGGAGTGCGGTGGCTTGCCACCGCCTTGCCTGCGCGAAGCTTGCTTCGCGTGCAGTTAACGCAAAGCCGACGCGAAGTCCGGCGAGGCAAGCCTCGCCTAGAAAAAGCGGCCGCAAGCCGCCGCACTCCCAGATGCAGCTTGCCAGCGCGTGTTTTGTGCGGCTTCGCTACGATTTTTCGCGCGCGAGCGATTCGTTTGATTGAGAGGCGTTCGGGTCAGCGAACGGGGATGCGATCGAGGAACTTCATCGCGCGGTTGTAGTCCGCGAACTTCTTTTCTTCCTTGCGAAATGCGGGGCCGTGCGATTCACGCCGGCAGCGCGCAAAGCGCATGGGATGCTTCACGTGCAGCATCTCGTGATACATCACGTAAGCCACCACAAATTCCGGCACGATTTCGCGGTCGAGTTGGCGATTGATCACGATCTGCTGCAAGGCCGGATCGAAACATCCCAGCAGGCTGCTCCACACGCGCTTGCTCCAGCTCAATCGCGGCTTGCCAAGCTCGCCGCCGAAATAACGCGCGTTGAGCCGGTCAAACAGTTCGTCAAGATTATGGTGTGCCCCGGCCGGCCGGTGTTCCATGCGCCGTGCGCGGCGCTGGCGCAGAGCATGCAATCGGCGTCGCGTGGAGCCGGCGTAGGAAAATTCGCGGTAGGCCTGCAGCAATTCCTTGGGGGGCTGCCGACGGTACAAACGCCCCAGCAAAATCGCCGCCGTCGCTTCCACCACCGGATGCGGCGCATCGTCCAACGCGTCGGAGAGGCGCACGTAGGCGGTGTCTTCGCGCAGGCGAATCGTGTGCGTCAAATCCGTGTACGGATGGTATTCCACCACGAAATGCGGCGGACGCCCTTCGCAGCCGAGGCGCGTGTAAATCCTCTGAAAGATGCGCTCGCCGCCAGGGACCAGATTTCGCGCGCGACCTCGCTTCATGAGGGCTTTCTCCGCACCGGCACGGGCGTTAATTCCTTGGAGGCTGCATTCGCGTCGGAGACCGCGTCTTTCGTTCCTTCGATCGCGTCTTGCAGGGTGTCTTTGTAGGTATCGAGCTCCCGACCGCCCTGATCGATCTTTTGGAGAATGTCCAAAAATTCCTTGCCCTTGGATTCGATCAATTTCAATTGCCCGCGAATATCAATCTGCTTGTCCCGCGCGACTTCGATCTGATCGGCGGCGTCGTCCATGCAGCCAATATAATCGTTCAGCAATCCATTCAGAATTTCACCGCGACGCCCTTCCGGAGTCTTGCGCGTCAATTCGTATTGAAATTTCTTCAGCCGGTCGTCCGCAAATGAAATGTACAGCTTGATGCGTTCAGGAGGCGTCACCGCGTCGCGAATCTTGTCCGCCTCCGCGTCGGTCAGGTAGTCCTTCTGCGGATCTTGGGGTGATCTGGTACGCGCTGCCGCCAGCGAAGGCATAAGCAGCGAGCCCAGGATAGCGAAAATCACAGTGCGGAAAAGCATATGCAACTCCTAAGTCTTCGGTTTCGCGGACGACGTGGCGCCATCCTGGTCCTTCGGGAAAAGCTGGTGTATGAGCTGCCGATCCAGCTTTTCCAGGTCGTCGCGGGCTTCCTGAAAGGGTTTCTGGTCGTCGCCCGCCAGGCCCGTCAATATATCGTTCAGCCGGCGCACCGACTCGCGCACGGAAATCTGCAATTGGCGGTAGCCTTCGGGGTGCTTCTCTGCATCGCGCTTCTTCCCATCCAGCGCCTCTTGCGCGACGTGAGCTTCGTCGCGAACCTTCTCGGTGATTGCGGCGGCGTCGCTAAGGTTTCCTGCGGCAACCTGGGTTTGAATGTCGGTGAACTCCGCGTCGGCCAGCCGGGGGATCATTTTCGCCTTATGCACCGGGTCTGTCTCGCTTTGGAAACGCGCCCGCAACTCCGGTACGCGGTCTTGCGCCACGACCGAACTTGCTGCCACGACGATCGTTAAGACCGCCCAGCCAACGCCGCATTTTGCGAACAATGTACTACCTCTTCTTGTTCTGGAGCTCGCGAGTCAGTGTTCGCGCGCGCGCAGTCGCTTCGAAGTACATGTCGCTATTCTCATCTTTATTCAATTGCAGAAATTTCTGATACGCCTCGAGCGCCGGAGCCGGCTGCCCCAGTTTATCGTAACAAGTGGCGCGAATGAACCAGCTTCCCAGCGGCAGTGTTTCGCGTTGCGCAAGAATGTCCAAGACATGCAGAGTGGCGGCGTAATTCTTGTTGAGATATTCCGCGGTCACCAGGTCGCCGAGCACGTCGTTCGAGCCGGGATTCATTTTGATGGCGACGACCAGCTCGTTCACGGCATTCGGGTAATCTTTTTTCTCCAGGTACACGTGGCCGAGTTGCGCGGGAAGGTCCGGATCAGTGGGCGCGAGCGCAATGGCCTTGGTCAGTACCGGAACGGCGTGGTCGTAGTCTTTCTTGCGAAAATAAATCAGCGCGCGCAGCTCAAGCGTTCGCAGAGATTCAGGGCCCGCGGCCGCGGCGCGGTCGAGTTCAGCCAACGCATCGTCGTCTTTACCCGCATCCGCCAGCAGGGAAGCGTGCTCCAGCCTCATCCCCGCGTCATTGGGATGCGCTTCCAATTGCGCGCCAAGTTCCGTCGCCGCCGCATTCATTTTTTTCTGCGCCAGCAACGCCTGCAGCAATCCTTTGTGCGCGTCGTTCGCTGGTTCGCCAGTTGGTTGCAACGCAATCGCCTCGCGAAACGCCGCTTCCGCATCTGCCGTTTTTCCGGTTCTCAGCAGCGCAAATCCGAGCGAATTGCGGATGTCCACGCTCTTGGAATCGAGTTTGGCGGCGGCTTCATATTGTTCGATGGCTAGCTCGTCCTTTTTGGCTGCTTCCAGCGCGACGCCCAGCAGCCATTTCGTGCGCGCATCTTCGGGCATCAACTCTGCCGCGCGCTGCAAGGGTACGATGGCGGCGACGGGATCCGTCGAGATCAATGTCAATCCAAGATTCTGGTATGCGGAGGCCATCTTAGGATCCAGCGATATCGCCTTTTCATATTCCGATTTCGCATCCGCGGGGCGCTGCAAAGCCGTGTACGCGTAGCCGAGATCGTAATGGACGAGAGCATCGTCCGGCTTCTTCGCCAGGTAGGCTTGATACTTTTGTGCGGCAGTCGCGTAGTCCTGGCGGTTCACCGCGTCCTGAGCGTCGGCGAGTAGGCGATTCAGTTCCGCCGCGGCGGGATCCTCTCTGATAATTTTCTTGGAAGTGCCGACGGTTTGTGCGGTGGCGATGCGATTTGCGCCGAGGAAGACGCCCAGAAGGAAAAAAGCCAGCGTTCTGGACGGTCGTTTCATTCCGTCGGAGGGTTCAGCGGAGGCGCGACGGCCTTGACCTCGGCTGAGTGGTTTACGTGATTCGTTCCGTTGTACGAATTCAGAACTTTTGCCAGAAATTTTCCGGTGTGCGATTGCGGATTGCGCGCGACCTGCTCGGGAGTTCCTGCGGCCACCACGCGCCCGCCCGCCTCGCCGCCTTCCGGACCGAGGTCAATCATCCAATCCGCCGATTTGATCACGTCCAGATTGTGTTCGATGATCAGCACGGAAGCGCCGCCCTCGATTAGTTTGCGGAATGCCGTCAGCAGCTTCTGTATATCATCGAAATGCAAGCCGGTGGTGGGCTCGTCGAAGATATAGAGAATGCCGTTGTTGTCCTGCCGGGTAAGATGCGCGGCCAGTTTCAAACGTTGCGCTTCGCCGCCGGAAAGCGTGGTCCCGGATTGCCCGAGGCGCAGATAGCCCAGGCCGACTTCTTCCAGCACATGCAGCTTCGAGGTGACCTTCGGATGCGCCGCGAAAAATGCCAGCGCCTCGCGCACCGTCATTTGCAGCACGTCGTGAATATTCTTTTCCTTGTAGGTCACATCGAGCACGCTGCTCTTGTAGCGCGTGCCGCGGCATTCTTCGCACACCAGTTCCACGTCCGCAAGAAAGCGCATCTCTACGGTCACGGTCCCATCACCCTGGCAGGCCTCGCAGCGCCCACCTGGAATGTTGAACGAAAAATGTCCCGCGGTGAATCCGCGCTTTTTCGCTTCGGGCGTGGATGCAAATACTTCGCGAATCGGATCGAACGCCTTCAAATAGGTGGCGGGATTCGAGCGCGGCGTGCGCCCGATCGGCGATTGGTCCACCATTTCTACTGCCGCGAGAGCGGCATCGCCCTCAATCCGGTCGCAACATTCGCGCCAATTGCCGCCGGTGCGGCGGGCTTGCAGCGCTTTGTACAGAACGTCGTAAACTAGCGTGGATTTGCCCGAGCCTGAAACGCCGGTTACTGCGACGAGCAAGCCAAGCGGGATCATCACATCCATGCCCTTCAGATTGTGACTGTGCGCGCCGAAAATCTTCAGGAATTTTCCTTGTGGCTTGCGCCGGCGCGCCGGAATCGCGATGCGTAATTCGCCGCGCAAGTATCGCCCGGTCAGGGAATGCTGGTCCTTCAGCATCGCGTCGCGCGTGCCAGCAAAGATCAGTTTGCCGCCGTGTTCGCCCGCGCCAGGACCTAGATCCAACGCGTAGTCGGCTGCCATGATCGTGTCCGGATCGTGCTCGACCACCAGCAGTGTATTGCCTAAATCGCGCAGCCCCTTCAAGATTTCGATCAGGCGATGCGTATCGCGCGGATGCAGGCCGATGGACGGCTCGTCCAGCACGTATAGCGCGCCGACCAAGTGCGAGCCGAGCGAGGTCGCCAGCTGAATCCGCTGCGCTTCGCCGCCGGAAAGCGTGGAAGTCAGCCGATCGAGCGTAAGGTAATCGAGGCCCACGTCGTCCAGAAAGCGTAGGCGCTGCTGAATTTCCTCCAGAACTTTTTCGACGATTGCGGATTCGGTTTCCGTCAGTTGCAGCGCGCTGAAAAACGGCCGCGCTTCCTTCACTGTCATCTGGCAGACTTCCGTGATCGAGCGCCCCGCGATCTTCACCGCGCGCGCTTCGGCGCGCAGCCGCGTGCCGCCGCAATCCGGGCAAGTGGCGTAGCCGCGGTAACGGCTCAAAAATACGCGCACGTGCAATTTGTATTTCTTACGCTCGAGCCAGCCGAAGAACCCTTTTACACCGGGATATTCTTCTTTTTTATCGCCATCGAGAATCGCGGCACGCTGCGCGGACGTCAGCTCGCGGAACGGAACATCCACCGGAATTCCCTTGGTGCGCGCGTAGCGGCGCATGTCCATAGCCAGCTGCCGGTAACGCGGCTTGGTCCAAGGCTCGATCGCCCCGTCGGCGAGAGTCTTGCTCTTGTCCGGAACGACGCGGTCGAGGTCGAAATCCACCGTATTGCCGAAGCCCTGGCAGCGCGGGCACGCGCCGTAAGGATTATTGAACGAAAAAAGCCGCGGCTCCGGCTCCTGGTACGTCGCGCCGCATTTCTTGCATTCGAAGCGCTCGTTGAAAACCATTCGCTCGGGCGCGCCGTCCGGAGCATCCGGCGGGAATTCCAGAATCGCTTCGCCGCGGCCTTCGCGGTAGCAGATCTCGATGGAATCCATCAGCCGCGAACGCACTTCGGGCGAAAGCACCAGGCGGTCCACCACTACGTAGACCGGCTTAGTGAAATCCACGTCCAGCAATTCTTCCGGCGTGGAAAATTCGAAAACGCGCCCCGCCTGATAGATGCGATTGAATCCACGTTTGCGGAGGCTAATGAGGGCCTCGCGCACTGTGTCCGGTCCCGGCTTTATGGGTTTACGCGCGCGCGGCGCTTGCGGCGCGTTGGTCGCAGCATCGGGCGTCAGTTTCAGTTCGTACAGCACGTAAAAGCGCCGCCCTGCCGGCAGCGCCAGCACGCGAGAGGCGATTTCATCGAGCGTGTCTTTGCGGACTTCCTCGCCGCAGCGCAGGCAGAACGTGCGGCCGATGCGCGCGTACAGTAGCCGCAAGTAATCGTAAATTTCGGTGGCCGTCGCGACGGTCGAACGCGGATTGCGTGTGGAATTCTTCTGCCGGATCGAAATCGCCGGAGCGATCCCGGTGATTTCGTCCACGTCGGGCTTTTCGATGCGCTCGAGGAACTGCCGGGCGTAGGCCGAGAGCGATTCGATGTAGCGCCGCTGCCCTTCGGCATAAAGAGTGTCGAACGCGAGGCTGGATTTGCCGGAACCGGATACACCGCTGACCACGGTGATCGCGTTGTGCGGGATCACGAAGTCAATGTTCTTTAGATTGTGGACGCGCGCGCCCCGGACGCGGATCTCCTCGATATCCGCGGGAACAGGCTTCGCAGGCCGCGCCGCCAGCGAAGCAGGTTCGTTCGAGTCAGGAGGGAGCTTCCCTATGGGTTCCGTTGCCATGTGTATAAACCAAAAATTATACGCCGGACTGCAAGCGGCGGCAAATCGCTAGCCAGGCCCGCCTCGGCGCACGGTTTTCGAATACGCTGCGTCTGCTATAGTGTGGCGATGCGCCTAGCGATAGCATTTTTTCTACTGGCAAGCCCGGCCTTCGCGCAAACGGCCCTGCAGCGGCAGGTTCAAGGCATCGCCGCCGACGCGCACGGTAAAGTCGCGGTCGCGTGCTCGCTTCCTGGTACGTCACTGAACTGCGACCTCAACCCTCACGCGCATCCGCCCATGCAATCGGTTTTCAAACTCCCGCTCGCGTTTACTGCGCTGCATTTCGTCGAAGAAGGAAAATTTTCGCTCGAGCAGCCCATCCGTTTTCTTCCCTCGGACCGCATCCCGCATACTTACAGCCCACTGCAGGACAAGTATCCCGAAGCGAACGTGGACGTGCCCCTGCGTGAGCTGCTCAGCGCGGCGGTCTCTATCAGCGACAATGCCTCCGCGGACGTCGTGCTGCGCGTCGTGGGCGGCCCGGCGGTCGTGGACAGCTATATCAAATCAATCGGGATAACCGGGTTTCACTTGGAGGATGGCGAAGCCGGGCTCGCTCGCGATGTGACCGCGCAATATCGCAACTGGTTCGAACCTGCCGCGGCGGTGGAATTCCTGCAACGCGTCAGCGACGATTCACCGCTCACGCCGGAGCACACGCGATTGCTCCTGCAATGGATGCAGGACGCTTCTACGGGAGCGCATCGGATCAGGCGCGATTTGCCCGCGGGAACGATCGTGATGCACAAGACCGGCAGCTCGGGCACGAAGAACGGAGTGACGTTCGCTACGAATGACATCGGTTTGATCACGCTGCCCGACGGGCGCCGTCTGGGCATCGCAACTTTTGTCACGGATTCCACGGCTGATGAAGCGACTCGCGATGGGGTGATCGCCCGCATCGCGAGAGCAGCCTACGACCAGGCTCTGCACGACAAGAAGTGAGCTGCGGGGTTGGTGTGCACGAATTTACGGCACGTTGATTTGCGTGCCACACACGCTCGAGCCCGGTTTATACGCTGCATTGCGCAAAAATGGCGGCCTGAAGGCCGCTGCTACAAAACCGCTCTTGCCGTGCAATCGTTTCGCCGTGCTTGTGCAGTACAATCCGAGTTTTGCGATGAAGCTGAATCGGGCGGGAGGCGTTCGTGGGGCAGAGCAGTGCGCGATTTGAGCGGGTCATTTGGATCGTGCTCGATAGCGTCGGCATCGGCGAGTTGCCGGACGCCGCAGATTACGGCGACGTTGGCCGCGATACGCTTGGCCATATCGCGCGCTCGCGGCCGCTGCGCGTGCCTAATCTTGTGCGGCTCGGAATCGCCAACATCAAGCCTCTCGATCATCTCGCTGCGCCGGCCAAGCCTGCCGGAAATTTCGGAAAAGGCGCGACGCGCTCTCCGGGAAAAGATACGACCACCGGCCACTGGGAAATGGCGGGAATCTGGCTCGAGCAAGCGTTTCCGGTGTATCCGCACGGCTTCCCGGCGGCGCTGATCGCGGAGTTCGAACGCCTGATCGGCCGGCGCACTCTCGCGAATAAGCCCGCCTCCGGCACCGAAATTCTGAAAGAACTCGGCGAGGAGCACGTGCGCACTGGATTTCCGATCGTGTACACCTCCGGCGATAGCGTTTTCCAGATTGCCGCGCACGAAGACGTGATTTCCGTGCCGGAGCTCTACCGCATGTGTGAAATCGCGCGAAAATTGCTGGACGGTCCGCATCGCGTGGGACGCGTGATCGCGCGCCCGTTCACCGGCGCGCCGGGAAATTTCAAGCGCACCGAGCGGCGACATGATTACGCCGTTGAGCCGCCGCGGCCGATGCTGCTCGATGTCTTAGCGGACCTGAAAGTTCCGGTTTTTGGCGTAGGCAAGATTCACGACATCTACAACGGTTGCGGCGTGGATGATTACGTCACCACGAAAAACAATGCCGATGGAATGAACAAGCTGACCGAGGCGCTGGCAAAACGCCCGCGAGGCCTGATCTTCGCGAACCTCGTGGATTTTGACATGCTCTACGGACACAGAAAGGACGTCGAGGGCTTTGCGCGTTCCCTGGAAGAATTTGACGAAATGCTCGGGCCGTTTCTTGACGCCCTCGCGCCAACCGATTTATTGCTGATCACAGCGGATCACGGTTGCGATCCTGATCCGGTGAACCCGACGACGGACCACTCGCGCGAATACGTTCCAATTCTTGCGTACACGAAGAGCGCACAGACCGGCAGCAACCTGGGCACGCGCGCAACGCTTGCGGATATGGGCCAGACCGTCGCAGAAAACTTCGGCGTGAAAATCCCGCACGGCAGCAGCTTCCTGAACGCGCTCGCGAAATAGCGATCGCCGTAAAACTGAATCGGTCGCTGCGAAGGGAAGAGAGATCCCTCGTCGCGGCTGCGCCGCTCTGTCGGGATGACAACACCTCGCCCAGCACGATCACGGCAGGCGAGGCAAGCCTCGCCCGAAAGAAAGCGGCAGCAAGCTGCCGCACTCCCAGATTTACTAGTCGGCGGCTGAGGTCCTCTGCGCGTAATAGCCGGTGCGGGTTCGAACGGTGAGTTTGCCGCGGCCCTTGGGCGGAATCAAATCCACTTTCACGCTGCGGAAAGTTCCGTCCTTTGCCGTATTGGTGGGATAGTAGCCGAGCGTGTACTGATTGCGAATGTCGTGCGCCACCTGCACGCAAACCGGATCCACATCCGCGAGGCTATCCGGAAAGAAAGCGAGCCCGCCGGTGGCTTCGGCGAGCGCCGTCAAGTCCTTCTTCGATTTGCGAATCATTTTCTTGTTGTTCTTGCGGTCGTCGTCGCTGAAAACTCCGATCGCATAAATCACGGCGTTGGATTCCACCGCGGCCTTCACGGTGTAGGGAAAATCCTTGCGGCTGGCGTCGTCGTCGCCGTCGGTGATCACCAGCAGGACGCGCTTGTCCTTGTGCCCCTTCTTCAGGTGATCCAGCGATCCGATGATGGCGTCGTAGAGCGCCGTGCTGCCGCGCGTATCAATGCGTTCCAGCGCGTCGTGCAATTCCTGAGGGTTGCTGGTGAAGTCCTCGTCGAGGTCCAGGTAATATTCGTCGTTGAAGTTCACGACAAAGACTTCGTCCGCGCTATTACTGGTACGCACAAACGAAAGCGCCGCCGCGTTCACCTGCGGCCGTTTTTCCCGCATGCTGCCGCTGTTATCAATCACCAGACCCATCGTCACCGGGATGTCTTCCTTAGAGAAGACGGATATCTTCTGCTCCACTTTGTCTTCAAACACGTGAAAATTGTCGGCGGTCAGTCCCTGAACGAACTGCCCCTTCTCGTCCACCACGGTAGCGTGCAGGACCACCAAATCCACGGTGGACGTAAGCCGGTGTTGCTGATCAATCTGCGCGTTTTGTTGGCCCACGGCGCCGGGCGGAGGAGGTGGTGGCGGCGGAGGAGGAAAGGGATTCTGCGCGCGCGCAAGCGGACTCACGACGGTCGCGAGCAGCAGCGCCAGAATAATATTCAGGAGATAGCGCCTAGTGGCCGGGCGCGTAATACCCGGTTTTGGCGTAAACGGTGAGAGGCGGCAATCCCTTGGGCGGCCGCAGCTTGATTTTGATTTTGCGCCACTTTCCGTCGTGAGTGTGCCTGCTTGGTCTGTATCCGACCACATATTGATTGCGCAACTCCATGCTGATTTTGGTGGCGATGTCCGGCAAATCGTTCAGGCTGCCCACTACAAACGTTCTGCCGCCGGTCATTTGCGTCAGATCCGACAGCAAAGCCGGCCCCAACTGCTCTTCGGTCGTCGGGCCGCCGCCAGGTTCGTACAGCCCGATGGCATAAATCTGAACATCCGCTTCGCGCGCGTATCTGCGAATGTCCGTTTCCGTATACCGGCTATGATTATCGCCTCCATCGGATATGATGAGCAACGCCTTCTTTGTGTTGTGTGCTCCCTTCATCTCGCTCAGGCCCAGATAAATTCCATCGAGCAGCGCCGTCTCTCCGCGCGCTGCGGTAAACATCAGATGATTCTGCAATTCTTCGACGCTGGCGGTGAATGTGTTGGCAAGTTCCGCGCGGTCGTTGAAGTTAACCAGAAAAAATTCATCCTGCGGATTCGCGGTGCGGAAGAATTGCACCGCCGCCAGCCGCGACTTCTCGATCTTGTCGGACATGCTTCCGCTCATATCGAAAATCACGCCGATGGAAATCGGCACGTCCTCGCTGGAGAAGCGCACGATTTCTTGTTCGGTGTTGTCTTCGAATACGCGGAAATTCTCTTGCTCGAGCCCGGTGACCAATCTTCCATACGGATCCGTCACCGACACATTGACCAGCGCAATATCCGTTTCGGCTTTGAGGTATTTGCCCTTCTCGATTTTTTGCTGGTTTTCGACGCGGGTGGGACCTTCGACCTGCGCGAACGCGGGGAAAGCGAGGAGAAGCGTGCTGCAAAAAAGAAAAAACGCGCAAACTCGCAGCGGCGCGGTGTGTGCTACCGGCTGCCGTGCGCGGTGTCTCAACTTGGCCCCCACCTACCGCGTGACCCGTCCAGCGCCGGGCTTGCTTGACGTGTCCCTTGGCAGGGATTCTACCACCCGTCCGATGCAAAGCAAGCGCGACATTGTCAAATCTCCGCGACGAGGCAACACGGGTTCGCCTCCGTGTTAAGATTTCCCGGTAGGCGAAAGGTTAGCGACCCCGATGGCGAATCCCGAAACCCCGAACGTGCTGGTGGTTATTCCCGCGCGCCACGCCTCCAGCCGGTTTCCCGGCAAGCCTCTCGCGCTGATCGCCGGGAAGCCTATGATTCAACACGTTGTAGAAAGGGTTCGTATCGCCAAGCTTCCGTCCCGAATCGTGGTGGCCACGGAGGACCAAAGGATCAAGGACGCCGTCGAGAAGTTTGGCGCTGAGGCTGTGCTCACGCGCAACGACCACCGTACTGGTACGGACCGCGTCGCCGAGGTGGCCGCCCACCTGGCCGCCGACATCTACATCAACGTGCAGGGTGATGAGCCGCTGATCAATCCCGATACGGTGGACGCCGTCGCCGCCGCCATGGCCGAGGACGAATCCATCCAGCTGGCGACGCCGTGCTCGACGATCACGCAACAAAACGAAATCATGGACCCGAACGTCGTCAAAGTGGTCCAGGATTTCGACGCCAACGCCCTCTATTTTTCGCGCGCGCCGATTCCGTGGGTGCGCGATACGGGCGCGAAGGTCGCAGCCAGCCACTGGAAACACATTGGCCTTTACGGCTATCGTCGCGACGCGTTGCTGGAATACCCGACGCTGCCTCCCGGCGAGCTCGAACGCATCGAGCAGCTTGAACAGCTGCGCTGGCTCGAGAATGGCTTTCGGATCCACCTGGTGGAGACGGAATACGACGCGGTAAGTGTGGATGTTCCCGCGGACGTTGAACGCGTGGAAAAGCTGCTGAGCGCCGGCGCAAAATCCTGAAGCGCGGTATTCCGCCGCGGTTGCATCGTGACCCTCCGGTTTTCTCTGCGTTCTCAGCGTCTGTGCGGTATTTTTAGACCTTGAGCGTCAAGTTTCGATGCCCAAACGCGTTTCGCGGGCGCGTTAGCAGAAAAAATAATTTTCGCAATTTGAAATCGTAGTTTGACACTCGCACGATTTCTCTTCATAATGTTTTGTACGCAGATTCTCCGGGAGGAAGTCGAGGGACCTTGCGGACCGCCCCAAAATATATTTTTGTGACGGGTGGCGTGGTTTCTTCTCTCGGAAAAGGCGTTGCAGCGGCTTCCATGGGCTGCCTGCTGGAAAGCCGCGGCCTTCGCGTTACCCTCCAGAAGTGCGATCCCTACTTGAACGTTGATCCCGGCACAATGTCTCCCTATCAGCACGGAGAAGTTTTCGTCACCGACGACGGCGCCGAGACCGATCTCGACCTCGGCCACTACGAGCGCTTCACTTCCGCGCATCTGACGCGCGACCACAACTGGACCACCGGCCGTTTCTACGAATCCATCATCACGAAAGAGCGCCGCGGCGATTATCTGGGCAAAACGGTTCAAGTAATTCCGCACGTCACCGACGAAATTAAATCCGCATTTCGCAAAGTAGCGGAAGGTGTAGATGTCGTGCTTGTCGAAATCGGCGGCACCGTGGGCGACATCGAATCATTGCCATTTTTGGAAGCGATTCGCCAGATGCGCCTTGAACTCGGGCCTGAAAATGTAATCTTCGTGCATCTCACGCTCGTCCCGTTCATCCCTACGGCCGGGGAACTGAAAACCAAGCCCACTCAGCACAGCGTCAAGGAATTGCTCAGCATCGGAATTCAACCCGACGTCCTGATCTGCCGCAGCGATCGCCAACTTGGGGCCGACCTGAAGGCCAAGATCGCGCTTTTCTGCAACGTTGCCGAGGCTTGCGTCATTTCGGCGCCGGACGTGAGCAATATTTACGAAGTGCCGATGACGCTGGCCGCCGAAGGTCTCGACGAACAAATATTGCGATTGCTGCGCCTGGAAGCGCCGCCGCGCGACCTGAGCCGCTGGCTGGCGATGCTCGAGACGCTCGAACATCCTTCCGGCGAAGTGCGCATCGGTGTTGTCGGCAAGTACGTTCAGCTTGAAGACGCATATAAAAGTTTGCGCGAAGCGCTCGGGCACGGCGGCCTTGCGAATCGCCAGCGCGTAGTGATCGAATGGATCGAAGCCGAAGACATTGATTCGCCGGCGACCGCGGAACGCCTGCTGCGCCACGTGGACGGCATTTTGGTTCCGGGAGGCTTCGGCAAGCGCGGCATCGCCGGTATGGTCCATGCGATCACGTATGCGCGCGAAAAGAAAATCCCGTTCTTCGGGATCTGCCTGGGGATGCAGTGCGCCACCATCGAATATGCTCGCCAGGTTTCGCACATCGAGCACGCTGACAGCACTGAGTTCGACCCTTCCACACCCAATCGCGTCATTTACAAATTGCGGGAACTGCTCGGCGTAGACGAAATGGGCGGCACGATGCGCCTGGGCGCGTGGCCCTGTAAGCTCGAGCCCGGCTCGTTCGCCCACAAAGCCTACGGCCAACTGGAAATTTCCGAGCGCCATCGCCATCGTTACGAATTCAATTGCGAATATGAAGACACGCTCACGCGCGCCGGTTTCCGCATTACGGGCCGCACACCGGATGGCGTGTACGTCGAAATTGTGGAAGCGCCGGACCACCCTTGGTTCGTCGGCTGCCAGTTCCATCCGGAATTCAAGTCCAAGCCGTTGGCGCCGCATCCGCTCTTCGCCGCGTTCATACGCGCCAGTGCAGAAAATCGCCACCGCCGCCAGGGCGTCTCGTCAGAATCGCGCGTCGCGGCCGCCGACCCCGCCACTGATTAGTTTTTCTGGATTTGAAATTTCTCGTGCGGCAGTTTCATTTTTTGCAATTTGTTAGTCGCGACGATCCGCGACCTTTGACGATTCGCGCCTAACTCGCGGCCGGCCACCCAACTTGCCGTTCCGACGAGAAGCCGAAGCCTTCGCCGCGCTTCTCGATTTGCCTCCCGCCGCGCCCAGATGCGCCGCCATCCACTGTCTCGATCCGAAAAATCCCTGCGTCCAACTTTGGGAAATAAAGGCCGAGGCCCGAGGGACTGATCTCGCAGCTACCGAAATCGTTTGCCCTGGATTGACGACTTTGCCTGACGCCGGCGAAGTGATCTGTAATGGCTCACTTTGCTGAGGCGCACAGACCGTAACGAGAATTAACGTAGCCAGCAGAATCTGGGCAATTTGATTTCCGGAAACACGTGCGCACTGCGTTCTTATAGGTTCGTCCACTTCGTTCACCCGAGGTTTCGGTCAGTAGGACGCACCAGCATTCCGAGTATCACACCCACGCCGGTTTGCCAAACAAGGTACAAGGAATATTCAACGGCAGGCTCTCGATACCCAGATAGCGGATCGTAGGGTGATGGGGCCGTCGCAGAAAGATGGGCGGCATAGCAGAGCCTGGTGATCACAGTGCCTAAGGAGGGGCCGAGAGCCCAGCCAATGACTCCCAATGCGCCAGCCACTAAGGCCAACATGAATGCTTTCGTTACTGCCGGTCCCCATCCTATCCCACGATGCAGCAGGTACAGAGCCTCGCCAAACACTAAAAACCCACCGACAAGTCCTCCTACAAAAAGAGAAATAGGAGAGAGCGTCTCTGTGTGGCCCATGGACCATGTCGCGGCGTTTGGAAGAGTAAGGTGCGATTGGACGAAAAACGCAGCAAGAACTGAAGACAACTGGGCAAATATCACAACGGTAAGTAAGTAAAAAGCCGGCCGCTGATTGAGAATCTTGGATCTAATTAATGGAAGAGTTACTCCGGCGCCAAAGAAAAAACCTGCTAAGTAGACGCCAGGACCTATGGCAGTGAAGAAAACGGTGCATAGTGCCGAGAGGAGTCCGGCAAGCGATATTGACAGGAACACTTTTCGACCGCTCGTGCCGGATCCTCCAGGGGTCATGGGTTTAAGAGATTGAAAGAGGAGTTAGTGACAGGAGTGTTCAAGAGTCGAACTACCGTGGAAGGCATCTCCGTCTGTGAGTCAGGGTCGAGGGCATTTGGCGCGGCGAAACCCAAGCCCAAAAACCCTCTGCGCCTGACGAATGCACAACACCCGAGAATACTGAGCCCGTGCTGAAGCCGTCTAGTTGACTGCTTTCAGAAACAATTGCATCGTTAGAACACCGCTTCACATCCTTTTCCGATTACGTGCACATGTGCCGGCCGGTGATCGTTGGGATATACAGTCACGCGCAATCCGCTGAATCGCAAGACCGTCGGCATTTACAATCCTATCATTTACCCAAGCGCTTGGGTTAGTGTTTGTGGCTGCATTGCCGCAAAACTAACAGCGCTCTGTAACCCTGCTGCAAAACATCACGCTTCGGGATGATTATGGCACCACAGAATTGCGCGGTTGAAAACCTTCGCATTCCCTAATAGTCTGTTGCCTCGCGCCACCTGCGCAATCGTATAGATGGAATACGTCGCGAACTTTTTCGGCCGGAAAAATCCGCTTTGGCGGCGATGCGCCCCTGTTTCTGATCGCCGGGCCGTGCGTGATCGAAAGCGAAGCGCACGCGATGAGGATGGCCGAGCGCCTCGGCGAAATCACCTCCGAGCTCGGCATCCCCTACATTTTCAAAGCGTCCTACGACAAAGCCAATCGCTCGTCGCTCAATTCCTTCCGCGGGCCGCTACTGGAAGAAGGCCTGCGCATCCTGGCCGAAATAAAAAAATGCACCGGATTGCCCGTCCTCACGGACGTTCACGACATCTCGCAGGTTGGGCCTGCCGCGGAAGTTTGCGATATCCTGCAAATCCCTGCGTTCCTCTGCCGGCAGACCGATTTGCTGCTGGCTGCAGGGCGCACCGGACGCGTCGTCAATGTGAAAAAGGGCCAATTCCTCTCGCCCTGGGAAATCGGCAATGCCGCCGAAAAAATCGCCAGCACCGGGAACGAAAAAATCATTCTCACGGAGCGCGGCAGTTCCTTCGGCTATCAAAATCTCGTCGTGGACATGCGCTCGTTTCCCATCATGCGCAAATTCGGTTACCCCATCGTCTTCGACGTGACTCATTCCGTGCAATTGCCTGGCGGGGCGGGGAAGTCCAGCGGCGGCCAACCGGAATTTATCGAGCCGCTCGCGCGCGCCGGAGCGGCTGTGGGTTTGGACGGAATTTTTCTCGAAGTGCACGACAATCCCTCGCAAGCGCTGTCGGATGGTGCGAACGCGCTGCCACTCGAGCAATTGCGGCCGCTGCTCCAGAAAATCCAGCGCCTATCGGCCCTCGCGCGCGAGTGGGACACCCGATGAGTCTCGCCACCGCAAAACGTGTGCTGCGCATCGAGTCCGAAGCCATCGCGGGATTGATCGCGGGCCTCGATGAGCGTTTCGAAAAGGCAGTCGAGCTGCTTTACACGTGCAAAGGCCGCGTCGTGGTCACCGGCCTCGGCAAATCCGGATTGATCGGCCGTAAGACCGCCGCTACTTTCGCGAGCATCGGCACTCCTTCGCTTTTTTTGCACGCTTCCGAAGCGCTGCATGGTGATCTCGGCATGTTGACCGGCGACGACGTGCTTCTCGCGATTTCTTCGAGTGGCGAAACGCAGGAACTGATTGAACTGGTGGAATCGGTGAAGCGTCTCGGCGTGCAACTCATCGCGCTCACCGCGAATCCGCGTTCGACCCTCGCCAGCGCGAGCAACATCGTTCTTGATATCGCCGTGAAGGAAGAAGCCTGCTCGCTGAATCTCGCCCCTACTGCTTCTACCGCCGCAGCCATGGCCATGGGCGACGCGCTAGCGATTTCATTGCTCGAGCGCCGCGGTTTCAAAGAAGAAGACTTCGCGGCGTTGCATCCCGGCGGACGCCTCGGTAAAAAATTGCGCCGCGTGGAATCGCTGATGCACGCAGGCGAGGCCGCTCCGCGCGTCTTGCCCACCACCAAAATGCCGGACGTGATTTACGAGATGAGCCGCAAAGGCTTGGGCCTGGCCGCCGTCACCGCCGCCGATGGAAAGCTCTTAGGGATCATCACCGATGGCGACCTGCGCCGCATGATGCAAAAGCGTTCCGAGAACGTACTGGATCTCACGGCCGGCGATTGCATGACGAAAAATCCCGCCACGCTGCCGCGCACGGAACTCGCGGCCAGCGCCCTGCGCCTGATGGAAGAGAAGAAAATCACTTCGGTGCTCATCGTGGATGCCGACGGCAAGCTCGAAGGCGTGCTGCACGTTCACGATTTGTGGACGCTGCAATTGTTCTAGAATATTCGCGGTTGAGGGGTTCGAGAAATGCCCATACGCGAAATAAAATTTCCCGCGCCGGTCCTGCGGCGCGCCAAACCCGTCAAGGTCCTACTCATGGACGTGGACGGCACCATGACCCCTGGCTACGTTTGCCTGCAAACTTTCCCCGACGGCAGCGTCGCCGAAATGAAAATGTTTCACGCGCACGATGGGGCCGGCATCAAACTCGCAAGCATCATGGGCATCCGGACCGGTCTGATCACGGGACGCGATTCACCCGCGACGGCGCGGCGCGCGCGCGAATCCTCCATGGAATTTGTGATTCAGGGAATGCCGAAGAAACTCGAATCGTACAAAGCCATCCTCACCCGCGCCGGCGTCACCGACGAAGAAGTTGCCTACGTGGGCGACGACCTGCCGGACCTGCCGATTTTGCAACGTGTGGGCCTGGGAGTAGCCGTCGCGAATGCTGTGGTGGAGGTAAAACGCGCCGCGCACTATATTACGGTCGCCAAGGGAGGCGAAGGAGCTATCCGCGAAGTGGTCGAACTGATTCTGAAAGCGCAAGGCCGCTGGAAGAAGGCCATTCCTCAGGCGCTTGCTTAATAGCTGTTGGTAGCGCCGGCGTCTCGCCGGCGATTTTGACTCAGACGTTCATCGGTTGGCGGGTGGACGGTCCGCAACTCACTCCTTCTGCCGTTCCTTCCGCATCTGGTCAAAAATATCCGACGCCCACTTCGGCGGATCCGGCCCTTTGTCAGGCTCCGGTTTCAGCCCCATCGCGATTTTCCAGCGCTCCATCCAGAGGACGCCCGTGCCCACCCACAAATCAGGCGTCGCGTAAGCAGGATCCGTCATCGCTTCCTGCAGCGAAATGAATTTGTAACCGCGCTGTTCGAGCTTGGTCAAAAGCGCATCGAGACATTCCGTGTTCAGCGCATTGTCGTGAATGAGCAAAACTTGGGGAATCTGGCGCCCGAATAATTTTGCTGACTCGCCTTCGGCGTAATTGAAGACCGTGTCCACATATTCCAGATATTCTTTCTTCGCTTTGGCCGCCAGTTTTTTGTCTTTCGTTTCGTTCGCGTGCGCCAATGCGTCGTTGAAAACGTAATCCGCGTCCTCGATCGTCACCGGCGCAATGGTATAGCCGCGCGCTTTCAAGAATGCGTCGAAGGCATTCTTTACGTCCAGCGACAGGCCCGTATCGAGATACGGATGCCGGAAGTAAATTTCCTTTTCTCCCATCGCTTTCAGCAAGGCCCCGGTTACAACTTCTCCGCGAATCGTTTCATCCTCGTAGTCTTGTAGCGGCGTAGTGCTGAAATCCGCGTGCGAATAGGTGTGGTTGCCGAGGAAGAGCCCGTCATCGAGCCAATTCTGGAGCAAAGCGGCGCGCGCATCGCGTTCGCTCTGCACCTGGAGCTTGCGTTCGTTCACGAAGCCAATCGCCCACGCATGATGCGCCTTCAAAACGCCTGGAATGGTGCGATTGATCTTCTGCAATTCCTTCAGGTCGCCATAAGCGAAATCGTTGCCCGGCAAGGCACCAGGCAAATCGTCAACAGTGACGACCACTTCGCGGCGCGGGTTGTCTTGCGCGGTCGCCTGAATCGCTGGAGACGGACGCAATGAGCCAGCAACATTCCACGCCAAGATTGTGCATAGCAACGCGCCAACAGCACCCCACCTCAACCGCTGCGCATTCATCATCAGAAGTCCCTCGCCCGCGAAATAATGTCACGGCACGCGCATCGTGCGCCGTACGATCTCAGTTCCTGGTAGCCTGATTTCGCCTCGCCGACCGCAGCACTGCTTCCGCGTTGAGTGCGCCTTCGGGCGTATCCTCATGCTTGAAATAGACAAATACATCGCCGCTCTGCGCCAGCCGCCGCACTTTCTGCGCGACCGATCTCGCGAAATAGCTTGCCTTCCGCAATCGCAAATAATGAAAATCAGCGGTTGCGACGCTGGGCGTCACTATCTTCTCGCTCTCGGCGCGGCACAGCGCGACTCCCGCGCCACGCAGCACCCCGTACACTTCCTCCACAAACCACGACTCATGCCTGAACTCGAAGGCCGCCCGCAATCCCGGCGGCAGCGCTGCGAGAAACTCACGCAGCCTCGCCACATCGCACTTGAAATTCGGCGGCAATTGAAAGAGCACGGGCCCGAGCTTATTCGCCAGCCGCAAGGGTTCCAACGACTGCAGAAAATCGGCCGTAGCCTGCAGGGCCTCGCCGCGCAGCCGCTGCATGTGCGTGATTCGCCGGTGTGCCTTCACGGCGAACACGAAATCCTCGGGCGTGTCCGCAACCCAGCCGCGCAACAACTCTGCGCTCACGTCCTTGCTGAAAGTGTGATTCACCTCCACCGAACTGAGCCGCGTCGCATAGTAATTCAAAAATCGCGCTGCGCCCAGTTTCCGCGGATAAAACTTAGGCTTCCAACTTCCGTAAGCCCAACCCGAGGTGCCCGCATAGATCTTGCCCATGAGCGGTCCATTCTAATCGCTCACCGCGGCGAATGCGAAATAGCTCACCACTCGTCGCGAAAAGCGTCTGACAGCGCGTGGTGTAAGCTAAACATCGGGGTGCGCTGGTCAATCGTCGTCGCGCGCCGGCCGAAGTACAGAATCGGCTCGGCGATTCCCGTGCGGAAACATTTTCTTCGAAGGAGCGGCACTCATGTCCAAGCTTAGCGTCCGTTGTTTTTCCATTTCGCTCGACGGCTACGGCGCCGGCCCAAATCAGGATCTCGCAAATCCGATTGGCGTTGGCGGCAAAGCGCTGCACGAATGGTTGTTCGGCACGCGCACGTTTCGCCAGATGCTCGGGCAAGAGGGCGGCGCCACCGGCATTGATGATGATTTCGTCGCGCGCGGTTTCGAAAACGTCGGCGCGTGGATCATCGGCCGAAATATGTTCGGACCGATCCGCGGGCCATGGCCCAACGACGAATGGAAAGGATGGTGGGGCGATAATCCTCCCTACCACACGCCGGTGTTCGTGCTTACGACTCATCCGCGCGCGTCGCTCGAAATGAAGGGCGGTACCACATTTCACTTCGTCACCGACGGCATCCAGGCGGCACTGTCGCGCGCCACGGAAGCGGCAAAAGGCAAGGACGTGCGGCTGGGCGGCGGCGTCGAAACAATCCGGCAATATCTTCGCGCCAGATTGATTGATGAAATGCACGTTGCCATGTCACCGATCTTTCTTGGTTCAGGGGAGTCACTTTTCGAGCGTCTCGACGTCGCGAAACTAGGCTATGAGTGTTCCAAACACGTTTACACGCCCTACGCGACGCACTTCATTATCACCAAACGCACCTAGCGCACGCTGACGAGTCGTTGCGGAAAACCGCGAGGCCGATCACTGCGACCGCGCCGCAGACTCCGCGGACGTTCGGACGCGATCCAAAAGCAGTTCGCGTTCGCGCGCATTTTTTGTGAGCGAAGCGGCGCGCTCGAACTCCGCCTGCGCCTCGGCGAAGCGTCCCAGCTTCACCAGGAAATCGCCGCGCACGCTCGGCAAAAGATGGTAAGCCTGCAGCTTCGGCTCGGCGGACAGCGCGTCCACCAGGTCAAGTCCCGCTTGCGGCCCATGCGCCATCGCCACGGCAACCGCGCGATTCAATTCCACGACGGGAGATGGCATGACCTTCGCGAGCGTCTCGTAAAGTTCAACGATGCGTGGCCAGTCTGTTTCTGCCGGCGTACGCGCCCGCGCGTGACAAGCGGCAATGGCGGCTTGCAGCGCATAAGGTCCGGGCGTGCTGCCCAGCTTCTCGGCGCGCTGCAGCGCGGCGAGGCCGCGATGTATCAGCAGCTGATCCCAGCGCGCTCGATTCTGATCGAACAGCAAGACCGGCTCACCCGTTGGCCCCACGCGGGCCGCGGATCGCGAAGCCTGAATCTCCATCAGCGCTACCAGCCCGTGAACCTCGGATTCCTGCGGAACAAGCCCAGCCAATATTCGTCCCAGGCGCAACGCGTCCTCACACAGCGCGGGCCGCATCCAGTCTCCGCCGGCGGTCGCAGAGTAGCCTTCGTTAAAAATCAAATAAATCACTTCCAGAACCGAAGAGAGGCGCGCGGCCCGTTCGGCTCCGCGCGGCACTTCAAACGCTACGTGCGCGTCGCCAAGCGTGCGCTTCGCGCGCACGATGCGTTGCGCGATGGTTGGCTCCGGCGCCAAAAAAGCGCGCGCAATTTCGTCGGTGGTCAGGCCGCCGAGCAAGCGCAGAGTCAGCGCGAGGCGCGCGTCGGTGGAAAGCACCGGATGGCAGGAAACAAAAACCAATCGCAGGAGGTCGTCGCCAATATCATCATCGAGAGTTTGCTCGAAATCCGGCACGGCCAGCTCTCTTTCTGCGAACTCGCGGCCGAGCTCTTCATGCTTGCGCTCCAGCCGCGAGTTTCGTCGAAAGTGATCAATGGCGCGATGCTTCGCGGTGGCCATCAGCCACGCGCCCGGATTATCGGGGATTCCGGACTCGGGCCATTGCTGCAGCGCCGCGATCAAAGCGTCTTGCGCGAAGTCTTCCGCCAGCCCGACGTCGCGCACCATGCGCACGAGGCCAGCGATCAGTCTGGCCGACTCGATTTTCCAGACCGCGTCAATCGCGCGATGGGTTTCCGTTGCCGTCACGGCTACCCATCAAATCATCAAGAAATCACCAGCGCAAGTCGCTCCGGCGCGACTTTGGCGATGCACCGGCTACTTGTTTGCGCCGGCTTGCCTCCGCAATTGCTCGTCCTTCTCCCGCAATTCCGGCGTGAGCTGATCGCCGAAATCGCACGCTTCAAAAACCTGCCGCACTTCAATTTCGGCGCCGCCGTCAAAAGGGCTGCGCTTGAGCCATTCGATCGCATCGTCGATGGACTTCACTTGCCACAGCCAGAAGCCGGCGATCAATTCCTTGGTTTCGGGGAAAGGGCCGTCGGTGATCGTCTGCTTGCCTCCCGAAAATCTGACGCGCTTCCCCTTGGCGCTTGATTGCAAGCCTTCGCCCGCCAGCATCACGCCCGCTTTCACCAATTCTTCGTTGAATTTGCCCATCGCGGCGAGGAGTTCTGTCTTCGGCAGCACTCCTGCCTCCGATTCCTTGCTGGCTTTCACGATCACCATCACTCGCATCGTTAAATCTCCTTTGATTTCAAATTAAGAGCCGGCCTCCCGGTTCCTGTGGCCGGGTTGAATCCGCCCCCTACTTTGACGTCGAACCACGTAAGGGGAAATCGACGGTCACGCAATTGTATTTTGCGCGAAGCGCTACGCTTTCGGGCCAATTCCCAGTGCTCCCATCCGCTTGATCGCTTCGCTCGAACCGAAATCGCCGAGCTCCTTCAGCGGACGTACTTCGATCTCGGTCTCCCGGCCTTCTCCTCGCGGGTTAGGAAACCGCTTGGTCCATGCGATCGCTTCCTCCCGCGATTTCACCTGGATGATCGTGTATCCGGCGATCAGTTCTTTTGCTTCAGTGAACGGCCCGTCAATTACGCGGCGGTCTCCTCCCGAGTACTTGATGCGCCACCCCTGGGAACTCGGTTGTAATCCCGACGCGTCCAGCAGCGCTCCCGCCTTCATCAATTGCTCGTGATAGTCGGCCATCGTGGCGATCAGCTTTTCCTCGGGCATCGCGCCCGCTTCGGTATCATTATTTCCTTTGACCATGATCATAAATCGCATTTTGCTGTCTCCTGTGGAGGTGGTACCGCGTCTCGGGTTGGCACTCTCTCAGCTGGATACATTGCGATGCCAACCCAAGACTCGTGCGCGGCGAGGCCGGATCATTCTTGCGTGCGACTGCCGTGTCTTTGCGTCGCCGCGAGAAGCTACCGACCGAAAATGTCCTAGGATTTGCCCGCGCCTTGTGTGTTGGCTTGCTGCGGCACCTCGTAGAGTTGGCGAAGCTCGCACTCGCCATCGCCGGCGACTTTCAGAAAATCCTTCGTAAGTTGAATGGCTTCTTCCTTGGAATTCGCCTGCAGGATCGCGAATCCGCCGACCAGCTCCTTGGCTTCTGTGAAGGGGCCGTCGCTCACTGTCACGTTTCCGCCGGCCTTGCGCACGCGCGCGCCCAGTGCGCTCGGCAGGCAGCCTTCCGTAGCGATCAGCCAGCCGGCCTGCATGCCGTCTTGAATGAGCTTGCCCATCTCGGCCATTTCTTCCTGAGACGGGGGAACATTCCGTTCAACAGTTTTGTAAATGCTTAGAAATCGCATGTCATTTCTCCTTTCGTTTACCAGTTGTACCTTCCATCTTCCTCATCTCGGCCTTCTTGTTTGCGTCGAACGACGGGCGATGAAATCGACACGCCAGTGAGACTTTCTCCGCTTAATTCTCTGGCTATTATCCGCGGCTCGTCTTGCGCGAACGGCCGGTCGTGGCACGGTCTATCTTTGAAATCGGCGCTGCTACTTCATACGCCTGCCTCAACCAGGCGAGCACTTCTGCGTCAATTTGTTTCGGGTCGTCGATGCGCACGTGATGCGTCACCATCGCGTTCCACGCTCCGGCCGCTTCCAGCCTCCCGGCCGGCTTCACACCTTTGAGCTTGATCCCGATGTCAAGCCGCTCGGCGGCAGAAGGCTGCACGATCGCAAATTTCTTGCCGCTGCGCAGTAAGTTCACGTACGTTCGATTCGGCGCGGCCGTGAAGTCCCCGCCGAATTTAGCGATTTTGGCTGCCAGCGCATTATATGCACCGTGCCACTTCGCCTTGTTGCCTTCAAATAGCGCATCCAGTCGGCCTTCCGGGGTTACGTTGGCGTCGGCCGCATGTACCAGCAAATGGGCGATCGCGTTCGCGTGTCCGTGCCCCAGCTTGAAATCCGCTTTCAGCCAAGCCACGATCTCGCCGGATTTCACCAGCCCCTTTTTCGTGGCCAGCGTGCGGAAATCATCCGGCGTCTTGCCCGTCTTGGCCTGAATGTTATCGAGATACGCTTGAAACGACATCGCTTATCCTTTCGCGCCGGTTCGCGCAGCGCTGCGACGCACCTCGGTCGGTATAAAATTTAATCGACTGCGATCTATTTGCGCACCGGCAACAGTGTCCGCAAGCGCGAATCACGCAGAAATACTCCCGCCCACACGAGGACGGCAAAAACGACTGGGAAGAGCGTCTGCGACCAGGGGCTTCCGATCCGCACTTGGCTGGCGACCGCGCCGCCGAGATAACCCGTCAACAAAATCGCGCCGAGAATCGCGGTGCGCGGAATTGCATAGGCCAACGTGCACAGCAGTAGCGCGATTCCGATACCTTCGATCGCGTCCACCGAAAATCCGAGTTGCGCCGATGCTTGCATCACGTGAGATTCCTTCACCACTTTCGATATACCATCGAAAACTGTGAACAGCACCACGATACCGCTGATAATCCGCCCCGACCACAACACCTTCTTTGTGCCGTAACCAGCGTGGGGGCCTTCGTACGGCACTTCTCGAACTTGCGTCGCCGTTGACATAAATTTCTCCTCTCCATGCATTTCCGCGCGAGAGCGCGGGATGCGAGTGGAGTCCGCGTGAAACGGCCTGGATGAGCCGCCAGCTGCGGACCGACCTCTCGCCTCTATATGCACGTCGAGCGAACAAGCCCGAAATCGACACGGCCAACCCGATTTTTCGAAAATTTTGCAATCGAACGGAGGTCTGGGGCCAAAACCGAATGCACGCACAAAAGCGAGCCGGCAAATCGGAGCGGAAACAGCGAATCGATTGGAGCGGGCGATGGGAATCGAACCCATGTCCGAAGCTTGGGAAGCTTCTATACTGCCATTGTACGACGCCCGCTCACGATGGCTGCGGCGATTATACATAACTGGGGCACCGCGCGAAAAGGGCTGTGCGCGCGCCGGGTTCTCTCAGCCGTTGCCGCGCGCCTGCCCCACCCGCATGGGATAAAACTCGGCGGTGTTCAGACCGGACTTAATCGAAGGGTCGCCGGCGAGAAAGCTTTGCACCTCCGCTGTATCCGCCATTTCCAGCACGGCCATCCCGTACGCTCCTTCCGGAGCCAGCACCGGGCCGTAGATCAGCACCGACCCTTGCTTGAAAAACTCGCCGACGTACTGCACGTGCTGCTGCATCACGGCGCGTTCCTCGGCCGTCATATCCTGGGCAAACGTCGGTCGTAGCGGGATCAATTTCATGAAGAAGTGCTGTTTGCTCATCGAGCCTCCTGATGCCTGCGGCGCAAGCCGTTGTGGCGCGAAATAATAGCGCAAGTCCTCCTAAGCTTTCTGTAAGGAAATGGCGTGTCTTGCCGATGACTAGAATGTGGTGGGCGGCTGGCTATCCGTATGGCGATGAATCTCCGAGGTTTCCGAGGCTCTCTACCTTGGCATTGAAGATGCTCCGCACTATCGATATGCCTGAACTAGCGGTGTGCCTGTCCCGCGTGCGCAAGTCGCTCTTCCATCGAATCCCACGGAGCCAACCGCGTGGCTGACCGTTCAATCATCGTGACAGGCTCGAAGGGCGGAGTGGGCACCACCACCGTGGCGCTCAATCTTGCCGTGCACATGGCCCAGCTCACAAAAAAGCGCGTGGGCCTGATCGAATTCGCGCGGCCCTTCGGGCAAATCTCGCTCATGTTGGATTTTGACCCGCGCTTCACGCTGCTCGATGCGCTCGAGCGCGTGGAACGCCTCGACGCTCCGCTGCTGGCAAGCCTGGTCACGCGTCACAAAACGGGTGTCGAAATCCTCGCCGGTCCGTTACACGCGGCGCTGCGCGCCGATCAGCGCCAACTCGTAACTTTGGAAGCGCTGCTGCGCATCCTCGCGCTTGCTCGTGAAGTCTTCGATCTGGTTATCGTTGATCTCGGTTTCGTCAACGCCGCCGAATGGGCCCGCGTCCTGCAAACCGCGGATACGCTTTTGCTCGTCGCCGAGCCGAGCGCGCTCGCGCTGGGCATGCTCGAACGCTATCTGAAAGCGGTTGATTCCGCTGGCCTCGATCGCAGACATTTCCAGGTCATCATCAATCGCTGGCGCCAGAACGATGACGAGCCCGTCGCGAAATCCGAGAAGCACCTCAATCAATCCTTCTTCGCGCGCCTGCCCAACGATTTTCGCCAGGTCAGCGAAGCCGTAACGCTCGGCATTCCGCTAACGACCGGGTCGAACAATCCTCTGGTAGCCCGCTACCGTGATCTGGCCGCCAGACTCATTAACGCACGCGTACACGAAGCGGAATCGCCCAGCGACTCTCCCGTCGCAGTGGGCCAAAAGTAGCACTTCACAGCCTGCAAAAACTCACCGCGCTCTCAGCGTTTCTGCGGTAGGTTGTGCTTTTCTCCGTGCTCTCCGATTTTCCTCCGTGGACTCTGTGTTAGAGCTTGTGCCTCGCCTTGACCACGACTTCATCAGCTAAAGCCTCCGTGTTAGAGTGCGAGCGTCGCATTCGTGTCTGCGAGGACCGGGAGGGGAAGTGGCGTATCGAGACTTGCGAGATTTTCTACGAAAGCTGGAAAAAAATGACGAGCTACGCCGCGTCTCTCTCGAAGTGGATCCCGTCTTGGAAATCACGGAAATCTCCGACCGCGCCGTAAAAGCCGGCGGCCCTGCACTCCTGTTCGAACGCCCCAAAGGCTCGCGCGTCCCAGCCGTCACCAATCTAGTCGGCACCGAACGCCGCATGTGCATGGCTCTGGAAGTTGACTCCCTCGAAGACGTCGCTGCCCGCGTGCACTCCTTCATTGACATGCAGTCGCCGCAAGGCCTCTTCGAAAAAGTAAAAATGCTCCCCAAGCTGGCGGAGATTGGCTCGTTTTTTCCAAAAACAGTCCGCAGCGGCGATTGCCAGGACGTTGTCCGCACCAAGGATTTCTCGCTCGATTATTTCCCCATCCTGAAATGCTGGCCGCAGGACGGCGGGCGTTACATCACCTGGCCCATGGTGATCACCAAGAATCCGGAAAATGGCAAGCGCAACGTCGGTTGCTATCGCATGCAGGTATTCGACGAGCGAACCACCGGCATGCACTGGCAAACGCAGAAACACGGAGCGGACCACTACCGCAGTAGCCGCGCAAAAAATCCCAGCGGAAAACTCGAAGTCGCTGTAGCCATTGGCGCGGACCCAGCGACTGCGCTCGCGGGAATCTTGCCCGTCCCGCCGGACATGGACGAGTTCCTCTTCTCGGGTTTTCTGCGCAAGGATCCCGTCGAACTAGTCGCGTGCAAAACTGTGGACCTGGAAGTCCCGGCCAACGCTGAAATCATTCTGGAAGGTTACGTGGAAATCGGCGAGATGCGCACCGAAGGCCCCTTCGGCGATCACACCGGCTTCTATTCGCTGGAGGGGCAGTACCCCGTATTCCATGTGCAGTGCATCACGCACAAAAAAGACCCGCTGTACCTGACCACCATCGTCGGCCCGCCTCCGCAAGAGGACTATTTCATGGGTCACGCCATCGAACGCATTTTTATGCCGGTGATGAAGATGCAATACCCGGAAATTGTGGACGTCGCCATGCCCGCCGAGGGCATCTTCCAGAATTTAATGATTGTCTCGATTCGCAAAAGCTACCCCGGGCAAGCCCGGAAAATCATGAACGCCATCTGGTCGCTGGGCCAAGCGATGTTCACCAAGGTGGTCGTGGTTGTGGACCACGATGTGGACCTGCACAATCCGCGCGAGATTGTCTGGAAAGCTCTCTGCGCCATCGATCCCGAGCGCGACATTCAATTCGTTTTGGGTCCCGTGGACACTCTCGACCACGCCGCGCGCCGCCAGGATTTCGGTTCGAAGATGGGCGTGGACGCCACGCGCAAGTGGCCGGAAGAAGGTTTCGCCGGACGTTGGCCCGACGAAATAAGAATGAATAGCGAAACAAAAAAGCGCGTGGACACAATATGGCAACAGCTGCGCATCGCCCCTCCGAACAAAAAGTAAACGCAAAGCGAACGCACGTTTCTTCGCCTTTTTAAGGCTTTCCCGCGATATCTGAGTGGTTTGCAGCCCCTCGCACCTGTCCCTTTTACCTGTCCTTTTCGCCTACCTGTACCTTCGTACCGTGTTTTACCAATAGCACACCAGCGGAACACGTTGCTTGACACTCCGTGCTGCGGATGTAATAAACGGACAAAGAGGAAAGGTACCGGACGTAGCAGTACTAACGGGGCCTCTCCAAGATGAGCCGCCTTTACGGGGTGGACGGCGAAGCAGCAAGCAGGGCGGGGGAATTTTTCCAAAGAAATTTTTAAGCACCAGACCAAGCCGTGTCCGTTCTGCGAAGCGGGGCGGAGCAAGGAGTGAGGGGCCGCGCGATGTTCAATCTGGGGAAAACGAAATCCTTAATCGGCCTGGACATCGGCTCGAGTTCCGTGAAAGCGGTCGAGCTGAAGAAGACCAAAGCGGGCTACGAGCTGGTGAGTTACGGGATCGAGACCTTGGCGCAGGACACGGTGGTTGACGGAGCGATCATGGATGCTCCCTCGGTCGCCGAGAAAATCGTCTCCATCTTCGATAACCAGAAGATCAAGGCCAAGGACGTGGCCACTTCGGTTTCCGGGCACTCGGTAATCGTGAAGCGCGTCAGCATGCCGCTGATGACCGAAGACGAACTTTTCGACCGGGTGCAGGCCGAAGCCAGCCAGCACATCCCGTTCGATATCGCCGACGTGAACCTGAGCCACCAATTGCTGGAAGCCACCGAAAATCAAATGGACGTGCTGCTGGTGGCCGTGAAGAAAGACAAAATTCTGAACCACACCAACGTGCTGGCCCAGGCTGGCAAATCTCCGGTAGTGGTGGACATTGACGCCTTCGCCCTGCAGAACGCCTTCGAAGTCAATTATGAGCCCGATCCCTCGCAGGTCGTTGCGTTGCTCAACGTGGGCGCCAGCGTCATGAACATCAACATCGTTCGCGGCTGGACTCCGCTCTTTACGCGCGACGTTTCCGTGGGTGGTAACCAGTACACCGACGCGCTGCAGAAGGAGCTGGACCTCAGCTTCGAAGATGCCGAAAAGCTGAAGATGGGCGGCACTCTGGCGGGCGTCAACGAAGAGCAGCGCACCGCGATTCTGCGCTCCGTCTCGGACATCTTGATCCTGGAAATTCAAAAGACGTTCGACTTTTTCCGCGCCACGGCCAGCGGCGAGAATATCCGCCGCATCTACGTCGCCGGCGGAACGGCGCGCGTTCCCGGGCTGCTCGATCTGCTGAAGGAAGAGTTCGCCATGCCGGTCGAAGAGCTTTATCCGTTCCGGAAGATTGCAATCAATCCTGGGCGTCACGATGAAAGCCAGATCCGTGAGTTGGCGCCGCGCCTGGCAATCGCCGTGGGCCTGGCGCTGAGGAGTTTTGACACCCCATGATCCGCATTAACCTACTGGGCCAGGCCCGTCCGAAAGCTACCAAGCAAGCCGTGCCGCTGGAGGCCACGCTGCAGATCTTGCTGGGCATCGCAGCGCTGGTCATCGCAGTGGTGGTTCTCTGGGTAACTTACGCATCGCAAAAGCGCGATCTGGACACCACCAACGCGCGCATCGCTTCCTTGAAAGCCGAAAAAACCAGCCTGCAGCAGGTGAAGCAGGAAGTCGATCAGTTCGAATCCCAGAAGAAGGCGCTGCAGACGCGCATTGACGTGATCGAGGAACTGCAAAAGAACCGTTCCGGTGCGCAGGAATTGCTGCAGATGGTCGCCAACACGGTCGTGCGCGTGGACGAGCTGTGGCTCACCTCGCTTGATCGCAAAGGCAACACTTTGGAGATTGCGGGTGAGGCCGGCAGCATCAATGCTGTCGCGAACTTCATCACCCAGCTGAAGCGCTCCGGATATTTCGATCAGATTGAGATTAAAGAGGCGAAAGAGGATGACGTTGCGAAAGCGGTGACGACGTACGGTTTCACCATGTCCGCCGCAATCGCCGCGCAACCCTCTCCGCCGGCGCAGCCCCAGGCTAAGCCTGCCGCAAGTCCCGCTGCGTCCCCGCAGCCCGCGCCCAAGGGGAGGAGTTAGCAATGGCTACCGCTTTCAGAGATTGGCCCTGGCCGCTGCAGGCCCTGTTCTTCCTGGGACTCTCCGTGGTCCTGATTGCCGCGGGTTTCTACGTTCCCGGTTCACCGGTCGCCAGCGTGCGCAACGAATTGGAGCAAGCCCAGCAGCAGGAAAAGCCCCTCGAGGCCGAAGTCGCCAGCCTGCGCGTTTACAAGCAGCGTCGCGCCGAATTGCAGTCGGAGATGGACGCGCTCTCCAAGCAACTCGCGACCTTGCAAACCATCGTTCCCGAAGACAAGCAGGTGGATCAATTCATCATCATGATTCAAAGTGCGGCCGCCAGCTCCGGAGTTGCTATCCGCAGCCTGAAGGCCTTGCCGATCGGCCAGAAACCGTTTTACTTCGAGATGCCCTTCGAGGTCCAGGCAGACGGGCCGTACTTCTCGGTGCTGGACTTCTTCTCGAAGCTCGGCAGACTGTCCCGGATTATCAACGTGGGTGATTTGAAGTTGGCCGGTATCGGTGCCAAGAACGGGCCCACCAGCAACTTCCGCATGGTGGCGGGCACTTCGGTCAGCGGCACGATGACCATCACGACTTTCTTTTCCAAGACGGCAGAAGCACCGGCGGCACCTGCAACCAAGCCGGGAGCTCCGCCGGTGAAGCGATAGGGCGAATACGATGAGACTGGCTAGGACATCCATGACTTTCTTCACCGCTCTGGTGTTGTCTTGCTGCCTGGTCCCCGGCGCGTGGGCGCAAGCCAAGCCCGCGGCCAAGGCTCACCACAAAGCCAAGGCAGCAGCGGCCGCTCCAGCAGCCGCAGCACCTGCTGCGGACGCTGCAGCGAACGCGGGGAAGCCACAAATTTCCGAAGTTGGTAAGCGGGATCCGTTCGTCCCTCTGGTAAGCGAGCACAAGACCGGCGGGCCGGTGTTGCCTCCGGGCAAAGCTGGCCTCGTCGTAGCCACCGTGCACGTGGACGGCACTGTGAGCGCGCCCAACGGCATGCTCGCGGTGGTATCCAATCCCGACCAGCGTGTTTATTTCCTTCGGGAAGGGGACCGTCTGTACGACGGCGATGTGGAAAAGATCGGCCTGGACGGCGTGACGTTCAAGGAAAACTCTAAAGATGCTTTCGGGAAGCCAGTCGAACGCATTGTTACGAAGCGAATCTACCCGAGTGCAGGAGAGCAGCAATGAGGATTATGCGGAGGGCGTGGGGCCTGACTGCGTTACTAGCGGCAGCCCTGGTTCTGACGAATGGAGCACTCTCGGCCAGTGATGCGCCGGTAGTGCACGTAAAAGCGGTGGTGAAAGACGGCGCCGTCACCCTGGATGCTCAGGCCAACGGACCGTTCGAGTACACCACCTATCGCCCCAGCGAGAGCCTCTTTGTGCTCGACCTGACCGGCGTCTCGGCGGGTGACTCGGCGGGTGCGCGCATCGTGCCGTCGGAGCTCGTGAAGAGCTACCGGCTCACGACGTACGCGACCGGCCAGAAGCCCGTGGTACGCCTGGAAATCCTGGTACGGCCTGGTGTGCAGCCGCGCCTGGAGCGCAATGGCAACCAGGAACTCACGCTTTTTGTTTCCGCCAATGGCAATGCCGACGTTTCCGCCGAGCCGGTCGTCCCCGCGCCCACG
This sequence comes from uncultured Acidobacteriota bacterium, assembly GCA_963740695.1. GTDB lineage: Bacteria > Acidobacteriota > Terriglobia > Acidiferrales > UBA7541 > Palsa-295. The sequence continues at coordinate 997,055 of CAVUFU010000004.1, read as the reverse complement.
CTCAAGCGGTCTTCGGCATCGGTGAAGGCCATCTCCACCAAGTCGTCAGAAGCCGCGGCGCCCACTTCGAATCTTGGAGCCATCGAGCAAGTGAATCTGGCGCAGAACGGCGAACAGACCGAGGTCAACGTGGTGGGCAGCAACAAGCTGACCTACCATGTTCTTCGCCTGCACAATCCCGACCGCGTCGTGCTCGATTTCGCCGGTGCGCATTTGAAGACGTCGGAAAAGAATATTGCGAGCAACCTCGAACCGGTGAAGGAAATTCGTCTGGCTCAGTTCACCCCGGAAGTTTCACGCGTGGTGATTGACCTTCGACAGCCGGCACATTTCGATATCAATTCGACGGGTAATGCCGTCACCGTGGCGTTTTCCGCGGAAGTCCCCAGCGGTGCTGTGAAATCCACGCCTGCTGCGGCTCCGCAACCTGCGGATGTCACCACCACCAAGGCCGATATTCCGGCAGCAGCGCCGAGCAATGTCCCGGCGCCAGCCGCCGTGCTTCCCACCGCGTTGACGCAGACGTCTGCTGCGCTCGCGGCGCCCGCTCCAATGGAAGCGCCTGCCGCACAGCCTGTAACGGCCGCAGCCGTGGCCCCGGCGAAATCAGCCAACACGGGTTATACCGAAACCAGCCAGCCCACCGTCAGCACGCCGTCAGCAAATCCGGCGGCTTCGGGCGCGCAAGCTCCGACGCCCGCGCCGGCCGGGAAGTATTCCGGTGAACCGATCTCGGTTAACCTGAAAGACGTGGACCTGCGCGATTTCTTCCGCTTGATTCACGAAATCAGCGGCTTGAACGTCGTGGTGGACCCCGCGGTTAAGGGCACTCTGACGATCGTGCTCGACGATGTGCCGTGGGATCAGGCTCTGGACATCGTGCTCAAGAACAACGATCTCGATAAGCAGCTCGATGGCAACGTGCTGCGCATCGCCACCAAGGAAACTCTAAAGAAGGAAGCCGATCAGAACCGCGAATTGGCCAAGGCGCAAGCGGAAGCCGCGGACGTGGTCACCACCACCCGCGTGCTCAGCTACGCCAAAGCCGCGGACCTGGTGCCCACGATGAAGAAGTTCCTTTCCTCGCGCGGCGACATTCTGGCGGACAGCCGTTCCAACACTTTGATCATCCGCGACATCCCGGCCGTGCTGCCGGTGCTCGACAACTTGCTCCGCCAGCTCGATCGCAAATCGCAGCAGGTGGAAATCGAAGCCCGGGTCGTTGCCGCCAACCGTTCTTTCTCGCGCGAACTCGGCACGCAACTTGCCGTCGCATTTGCGCAAGGCGGTAGCACAGTGGGAGGCGCGGGGGCCGTCGGAACCAGCCCGATCATCCATACCCCGGCACCGCCGTTTTGTATCGGAAGCAGTTGCACAAGCACCAGTTCTACCACTCCGACGAGCGGCTCGATGCCTTTGTTGACCAATCTGGGCGCAACCACTCCGACCAGCGGATTGAGCTACATCTTTCAGAACAGCAAGTTCGCGCTCGACGAAATCATTACGGCGGCTGAAGAGCGCGGCGTCGGCAAGCTGATCTCCAAGCCGAAGGTCGTCACGCAAAACAACCAGAAGGCGGTGGTGAAGCAGGGAACCAAGATTCCTGTGCAGACCGTCGTCAACAACACCGTTTCCGTGCAATTCGTGGACGCGGTTCTCGAACTCGACGTGACCCCGCAAATCACCGCGGAGGGCACCATCTACATGGACGTCGACGTCAAGAACGACCAGATTGACCAGTCCATACCGCGCGTACAGGGCATTCCAGCTATCGACACCCAGGAAGCCAATTCCAAGGTGCTCGTTGCGGATGGCGGTACGGTGGTCATCGGCGGCGTCATCGTCACTCAACAGCGAACCGACATTCAGCAAGTTCCGCTGCTGGGCAGTTTGCCGGTGGTCGGCAATTTGTTCCGCCACACCACGGTCAGTTCCACGGCTCAGGAGCTCCTGTTCTTCCTCACCCCGCGCATTTTGCCGGGATAGTTGTCGCAGGGAAGAAAGGGGTTCTGAACCGGGACGTGGCCCAGAAATCTGTTGAATTAAATTCAAGCCGGAGCCGAATCCATCGGCTCCGGCTTTCTCTTTCTCAGCATGGCGCGGACGCTCTCCTCGTCACTCACTTGCCCAATGTCCGCTATCTTTGCGGTTTCAGCGGCAGCTCCGCCATCTTGCTCGTTGAATCCTCGCGGGCGACGCTTTTCACTGACAGCCGCTACACGCTACAAGCCCGCGAAGAAGTGCATGATGCCGCTGTCTCCATCGTTCGCCACGGGTTGCTGCGCGGCGTGGGCGAAACCCTGAAGCGCCTTCGCGGCCGCATGCGTCTGGGTTTCTCTCCCGCGCAGTTGACGGTGGCGCAGAAGGACGTCCTGCAATCCTTCGCAGGAGCCCGCCTGCGCTGGGTTCCGGTTCCCGGCGAGGTAGAGAGGCTGCGTGCCATCAAAGACGCGGGAGAACTGGCGCTGATGTGCGCGGCGGCGGAGCTGATCGATAGGGTTTGGAAGACTGCGCTTGTAAACGTAAAACCAGGCGTCCCAGAACTTTTCATCGCAGCTGGCCTCGATTTTGCGATGAAAGCCGGGGGCGCCGACGGTCCATCCTTTGAAACCATCGTGGCTTCTGGCCCACGTTCCGCCTGGCCGCATGCCCGGCCCACGCCCAAACTACTCAAGAAAAACGAGTTGGTCGTCCTTGACCAGGGTGCTATACTGCGCGGCTACTGCAGCGATATGACTCGCACCGTTTTCCTGGGACGGGCTGCAGGTAGGGTTCGAAGTCTCTATAGCGCCGTTCTGGAAGCCCAACAGGCTGCCAAAGCGGCCATTCGGCCGGGCGCGAAAGCCGGCGATGTGGACTTTGCAGCACGCAAAGTCCTGCGGCGTCTTGGCTGCGTCCGCTATTTCACCCACAGCACAGGGCACGGGCTGGGAATCGAAGTTCATGAAATGCCGCGTCTGGGCGCGCGTGAAGAGACCTTGCTGGAACAGGGTATGGTCATTACCGTCGAGCCGGGTGTATATATCGAGGGCCTCGGGGGCATTCGCATCGAGGATGATGTAGTAGTGACGGCGCACGGCGCCAAGGATTTGACCAGCGCTTCCCGGGAATTTCTAGAACTCTAAATGGCGAAAAAGTCGAATTCAGAATCACAGGCGGGTTCCCGCTCAGGCAGCGTTGACTTTCCCGAAGTGGAACGCATCCTTGCGTTCATGCAAAAGCACGGACTCGAGGAATTCGAGTACGAGCGCACAGGCTTCCGCATCCGGCTCAAAAAGCCGTCGGGGCCCGTGGCTGCTGGACACGCGCCGTTGCCGGCTCCCGAAATTGTAGTCGCGTCGGCGGCGCACGCCAGCCGCGCGGCTGCTCCGGCGCCAGCAGCTCCGCCGGCGCGCGAACCCGACGCTGCTCACTCTGAAGATCTCCACATAGTGAAGTCGCCGATCGTTGGTACCTTCTACACTTCGGCCAGTCCCGGCTCGGAGCCATTCGTCGCCATCGGCGCGAAAGTGGAATCCGGCCAGGTACTGTGCATTATCGAAGCCATGAAATTGATGAACGAGATCGAATCGGACGTCGCGGGGGAAGTAGTCCGTATTTTTGTCGAGAATGGCCATCCGGTGGAATATGGCGAAGCGCTCTTCGGCATTCGCCCGCACCGGAAGAAATAGCCGGCGATAGGGTAGGGGCGCGGCATGTCGTAGATCCGCCGCAGGAGGACCGTGCCCGTCGTTCGCAATGGCGGGTCGTCCACCGCGCCCGATTTTGAATTGTACGTCGCAGCGGGGAAGTTGGCTTTTCTTCGAGGGAAATGTTCCGAAAAATTCTGATCGCCAATCGCGGCGAAATCGCCCTGCGCATTCTTTCCGCTTGCCGGGAACTGGGCGTGAAGACCGTAGCCGTGTATTCCGAAGCCGACCGCAACTCCCTGCACGTCCGCTTTGCCGATGAAGCCATCTGCATCGGCCCGCCGCGTAGCAGCGAAAGCTACCTGAACATCCCGCAAGTGATCAGCGCCGCGGAAATCGCCAACGTGGACGCGATTCATCCCGGTTATGGCTTCCTCTCCGAGAACGCCAATTTCGCCGAAGTCTGCGAAGCCTCGCACATCACTTTTATCGGCCCGGCGCCCGACGCCATCCGCTTGATGGGCGAAAAAGACAAAGCTCGCGAAGCCATGAAGGAAGCCGGCCTGCCGATCATTCCCGGCAGCCCTGGAGTCGTCGCCGACGAAGAGAGCGCCAAGAAAATCGCCGCGGAAATCGGCTACCCCGTAATGATCAAAGCCGCCGAAGGCGGCGGCGGACGCGGCATGCGCATCGTGCGCCACAGCCGCGAGCTCATTAACCTGTACCAGACCGCGCGCACCGAAGCCGAACAGGCCTTCGGCAGCCCCAACGTCTACATGGAAAAGCTCATTGAGCATCCGCGCCACATCGAATTTCAGGTTCTCGGCGATAAGCACGGCAACGTCATCCATCTCGGCGAACGCGAATGCTCCCTGCAGCGCCGCCACCAGAAAGTTCTCGAGGAGTCTCCTTCGCTGGTCGTGGACCCAGCCACCCGCAAGCGCATCGGCAAGCAAGTGGTGGACGCGCTGAAGAAACTCGGATATTCCAGCGCCGGCACCGTGGAATTCCTGCGCGAGGAATCCGGCCAGCTCTATTTCATCGAAATGAACGCGCGCATCCAGGTCGAACATCCCGTCACCGAAATGGTCACCGGCGTGGATTTGGTGAAATCGCAGATCCGCGTCGCCGCCGGCGAAAAGATCGCGGACATTCTCGCGCCCATCGAATTTCGCGGGCACGCCATCGAATGCCGCATCAATGCCGAAGATCCGGTAACCTTCACCCCTTCCGCCGGACGCATCACCGCCTTCCGCGTTCCCGGAGGCCCGGGCATTCGCGTGGATACCGCAAGTTACGCCGACGGCGTGATTCCGCCGTACTATGATTCGCTCATCGCCAAGATCATCGCGCACGGAGACAATCGCGCCGAAGCCATCGCGCGCATGAATCGCGCCCTCGATGGCTTCGTGGTCGAAGGCATCAAGACCACTATCCCGTTGCACAAAAAAATCCTTGCCGATCCGGATTTCATCGCCGGAAAATTCGATACGCACTTTCTCGATCGCCCGGCTGCCGTAGCAGCCAACAAATAGACCGCGGAGGCACGGTTGTTCCCGGCCCTTTACGCGATACTCGATGCAACTCCCAGCCTCCCACCCGAGTCCACTCTCTCTTTCGCCGAAAAACTAGCCGCTGCGGGCGTCGAGCTGATTCAATTGCGCGCAAAAAATCTCTCCTCGCGCCGCTATCACGAGCTCTCCCGCGCACTGGTCAGCCACATCGCGCAATATCCCGTTCGCGTGATCGTCAACGATCGCCCGGACATTGCTGCCATCGCCGGCGCGCAAGGTGTCCACGTCGGCCAGGAGGATCTACCTGTCGCGGATGCCCGCAAAATATGTCCGCCGCCGCAATGGGTGGGGGTTTCGACACACAACCTCGAGCAATTGCGCGCCGCCGACCTCACTTCGGCGGATTATATTGCTGTGGGGCCCATCTTTCCGACCGTCACCAAAGAGAATCCTGACCCGGTCGTCGGTCTCGATTTCCTGCGCGCGGCCAGGAAAATAACGCGGAAACCCCTTGTGGCAATCGGCGGCATCACAGTAAAGTCCGCCAGCGACGTTTTCCGCGCCGGAGCCGATTCCGTAGCCGTGATCAGCGATCTGGCGAACGCGCCAGACCCAGCCCAGCGCGCGCGCGAGTACCTGGCGATCGCGAAGCAAGTCATTGCAATGCGGAGCACGAACGCCCGATGAAACTCGCCGCCGGCAACATTGGCTCGGCGTGGCGCGATGTCGACGACGGCAAGCCCAATATGGAGTGCGGCGGCGCGCCGCCGCTTTTACAAGGCGAGGCGAGCCTCGCCGCTGCGAACCCAGGCACCACGCAAAGTCGCAAACGAAGTTTTCATCATGTATAGCGGGGGATGAGCTTCTTGGCGGAACAAGCGCAAAAAATCGGCGGCATCGCAACCGCCACAAAGCAGCCGGAGCTAGTCAAAGGCCTCGGCCTCTTCGATTCCACCATGATCGTCTGCGGCTCGATGATCGGCTCCGGTATCTTCATCGTCTCCGCCGACATCGTTCACCAAGTGCAAAGCCCCGCTCTCCTCCTCACCGTCTGGATCGTCGCGGGAGTCATGACCGTAATCGGCGCGCTCAGCTACGGCGAACTCGCCGCGGCCATGCCGCACGCCGGCGGTCAGTACGTCTATCTCCGCGAATCGCTCGGCCCGCTCTGGGGCTTCCTCTACGGCTGGACCATGCTCCTCGTCATTCAGACTGCCACCATCGCCGCCGTAGCCATCGCCTTCGCAAAATTCACGGCGGTGATGGTTCCGTGGTTTTCGGCGAGTCAATGGATTTGGAAACTAGGCACCGTAGGTCCATGGCAGTTCTGGTTCGGCTCGCTCGGTCCCTACAACGTCGGTCTGAACCGCCAGAATCTTCTCGCCATCGCCTCCATCGTCCTGCTTACCTGGATCAATACGCGCGGCCTGCGCATCGGCAAAATCGTTCAGAATATTTTTACGGTCGCCAAAGTTGGCTCGCTGGTGGCGCTGGTAGGAGTCGGCTGCTGGTTTTCCACGGCCATCGCGCGCCAAATCAACTTCACGGATTTCTGGCGCAACGCCGGTTTGTGGGCCATGCATCCCTATCCCGCCGATCACCCCACCTGGACGATCGCCACGGTCACTTTGGTTGCGGTGGCCATGGTGGGCGCTCTGTTTTCCGCCGACGCCTGGAACAACATCACCTTCACCGCTGCCGAAGTGAAAAATCCCAGCCGCAATCTGCCGCTTTCGCTCGCGCTGGGCACCGGAACCGTGATCGTCCTTTACGTGTTGGCGAATGTGGCCTACCTGCGCGTGCTGCCTATCTCCGGCGATCCCCACGGCGCAACGGCTCTTGCCCGCGGCATCGAATTCGCCGCGGATGGCCGTGTGGGCACTGCCGTGGCGGAAGTGATCTGCGGTCCCGCCGGAGCGATCGTGATGGCCGTCGCTATCCTGATCTCCAGCTTCGGCTGCAACAACGGACTCATTCTCTCCGGTGCGCGCATTTACTACGCCATGTCCAAGGACCGCCTTTTCTTCGAATCCGTCGGCAAAGTAAATAAATATCACGCACCCGGAGCCGCGCTCGTGGTCCAGTGCATTTGGGCCGCGATCCTCTGTCTCTCCGGCACCTACAGCCAGCTGCTCGACTTCCTGATTTTCGCCGCCCTTATTTTTTATATCCTCACGCTCAGCGGACTCTTTATCTTGCGCTGGAAACGCCCGGACATGGAACGCCCTTACAAAGCCGTCGGCTACCCGTTTCTTCCAGCGCTCTACTTGGTAATGGCGGTATTCGTCGAAATTCAGCTCTTGCGCTATAAGCCGCAGTACACTTGGCCCGGCTTAATCATCGTGCTGCTGGGCGTTCCGGTTTACTTGCTCTGGAAACAAGCAGGGAAGTCGCACAACGAAGAGGTTTCGTAGCGGCACGGCACGCCGTGCCCGATGCTCGATACGCCGCTGCAACGGTTCTCGCAACGCGCGTGTTTCACGGGCGCTCCGCATTTGATTTTGTAGCGGCGCACATCGGTCAGCCATCCGTGTCGCGGCGAAATCGCGACTGTGCTATTTTCTTCAGTCCGCGCGGGGGCGCGCTGATACCGAGCATTTGAAATATTTTGCTCTTATCTGTGTTCATCCGTGTTCATCTGTGGTGATGTTGACTTACAATCGCGCGCCGCCGCTCGAAGGAGAACATCGCGAATGAGCAATCCGCTGTTCAAGAAGAAGCCCATGGAGCTCCTGCTGCACGAAGCAGCGGAAACCGGCGAGCACACGCTTAAGCGCACGCTCGGCCCGCTCTCGCTCACCGCGCTAGGCGTCGGCGCCGTAATCGGCGCTGGAATTTTCGTGATGACCGGCCTCGGCGCCACCCTCGCCGGACCGGCGCTCACCATATCCTTCATCGTCTCAGGCGTGGGATGCGTGCTGGCGGGACTGTGCTACGCGGAATTCGCCGCGATGATTCCGCTCGCGGGCAGCGCGTACACCTACGCGTACGCCGCATTGGGTGAGCTCCTCGCGTGGATCATCGGCTGGGACTTGACGCTCGAGTACGCCATGGGCGCGAGCACCGTCTCCTCGGGCTGGTCGAATCACTTCGTTGAATTGCTGCAGATTTTTCACCTGAAAATGCCTCTCTGGCTGGCCTACGACCACTGGACCGCGCTCGCCACCGCAGAAAACGTGCTGGCGCGCTCCCAGGTCCACGCTGCCAACCCCTCTCTCGGCATCACCACCAAAACGTTTTCCGATCTCGTGCATGCCCTCACCGACGTTCCGTCGCCGGAGCTGCTGCGGCAAGCGCACGACCTGGTCAACGCGCCGCGCATTTTCGGTTTTGACTTTGGCTTCAACCTGCCGGCCTTCTTGATCGCATTGATCATCACCGCCGTCCTGGTAGTGGGGATCAAGGAAAGCGCCAACTTCAATGCGACGATCGTGGTCATCAAGGTGAGCATCGTGCTGTTCGTGATCATTCTGGGTCTGAAATACGTGGACAGCACAAACATCGGGCACAGCTGGGCCGAATTCGCGCCCATGGGAGTGAGCGGAATTTGGAAAGCCGCCGCGTACATATTTTTCGCATACATCGGATTCGACGCCGTTTCTACCACCGCGCAGGAAGCCAAGAATCCGCAGCGCGATTTGCCTATAGGCATCATTGCCTCGCTGGTGGCCTGCACGATTCTTTATATTCTCGTGGCTTTCGTACTCACCGGCATGGTGCCCTGGAGGTCCATCAATATTGAGGCGCCGCTGTCAGTCGCTTTTCTCGATCACCACTTGAACACAGCTTCCACCATAATCACCGCCGGCGCCCTCGCCGGTCTCACCAGCGTGATGCTGGTGATGTTGCTGGGGCAGACCCGCGTGCTCTACTCCATGGCCAATGACGGCCTGCTGCCGCGCAAATTCTTTGCCGCGATTCATCCCAAATTCCGCACGCCGTACAAAACGACAATCCTGGTCGGTTTGCTCGCCGCAATCGTCGGCAGCATCACTCCGATTGACCAGCTCGGCAAGATGGTCAACATCGGCACGCTGCTGGCCTTCGTGATCGTCTGCGTCGCAGTAATCGTGCTGCGCCACACCAATCCCGGGCAACCTCGGCCATTCCGCACTCCGCTCGTTCCGCTGATCCCCGCACTGGGCGTAGCCATCAACGTCTACATGATGGTCAACCTCGGCTGGGTGAATTGGGCGCGCCTCATCATCTGGCTGGTAATCGGCTTGGTCGTCTATTTCGCCTACAGCCGCCACCATAGCCGCGTCCAGCAAATGGAACGCAACGCGAGGTAAGCGAGCGATCGCCGTGTGGGCGCCGCCTAAGCCAGATTCCACGGAGGGGCGGGTCTCACATGCGCAGGTTGGGTCCAGGATGCGGTCGCGGGACCTGCTGCGGCGCGCCTTGACGATTGCCTTCGAAATCTCGTGCGCGTATCGCGTACCTTCCATATCCGCCGCGCCTCGGCTATCCTTCTAACGCCTGAGACTAATTTTCGTGAACCGACTTTCTCCTCGCCGGTTATTCGTCTTCCTGCGGCACATCACGCCGCTGGACCGCGTCGCGCTCGTCGTAATCCTTTTTTACGGCGCCGTACGCGCGATCGCCGCGTTCCGTGAACCGCTACCGTTCACCGGGTTTCTCGGATTCCTGTGTTTCCTCGCTGCCGTTTACCTGCTGGTGCGGCTGATCCCGTGGTTCCGCACGAAATTCATGTGGACGTTGCGCAACCGCCTGATCGTAGCCTACGTTTTTATCGCGGTCGTTCCGGTCATCTTGCTGCTGTGTATGGCAGGCCTCGCGGCTTACGGTCTCTACCTGCAACTCGGTGCTCACCTCTTCCACGAAGACCTGCAGTCTCGCATCAGCACGATTTCCGCCGACGCGGACGCACTGGCAGGCGCCGTCGAGCAGGAAGCCGCGCAAGGCGCCTCGCCTAACAGCGAAGCCATCCTCGCGCGTCCGGGAATTGCCAATCTAATCGAAGCCGCACGCCGTGAATGGCCCGATCTGCGCGTTTTCCCCAACCGCGGCGAGCGCCTGGTGCAAGCCGGCGATGGCCACGAATTTGCCGGACTCGTCGAGTTCGAAGGAAAAATCTGGGTCGCCGCCGCCGTCGAAAAAAATGGCGACGCCGGCCCCTTCTATCTCGTCGTGGGCACCCCGCTGAATCCCAACTTCCTCGATAGCCTGCGCTCGGATATCGGTCCCATCCAGATCATCCCGCTGCGTCCGACGAACCAGCAGACTCCTGCGGGAGCCTCGCTCAGTTTCAACGGCAAGGTTTTCGTTCCGGGCGAACAAATCGCCAGCCGCCGCCGCACGCTGGGTCCACCTTCGAACTGGTTTGACGTCCGCATTGGCGGCGTTTCCACAATTGACTTGGCGCACATCGGCCAGCAAACCGGCAACGCGCCGGATGCCGTCTTGGCAACGTTCGCGTTGCGCGCTTCCGCCCTGAATCGCCGCCTCTTCACCTCGGTAGGTGAAATCGGACCGTTGCTCGAATTAGCTCTGATTGCTGCCGGCGTGATTTTCCTGGCTCTCGAAGTCGCCGCGCTGATCACCGGCATCGTGCTCACTCGCACCATCACTCGCGCCGTGGACGATCTCTACGAAGCCACTCTGCACGTCCGTCGCGGTGATTTCACGCAGCGCATTCACGTCCACCAGCGCGATCAGTTGGGCGCTCTCGGCGAATCGTTCAACGAAATGACCAGCTCCATCTCCGAGTTGATCGAAGAGCAAAGCAAACGTCAGAAACTCGAAAACGAAATCGCCATCGCCCGCGAAGTGCAGTCGCAGCTCTTTCCGCAGGTTTTGCCCGCGTTGCCGGGACTCGAACTCGCCGCCATCTGCCGCCCCGCGCGCGTCGTCAGCGGTGACTATTACGATTTCATCCGCACCAGCCAGGACTGCGTAGGCATCGCGCTGGCGGACATCAGCGGGAAGGGAATTTTCGCCGCGCTACTGATGGCCAGCTTGCAAGCGGCGCTGCGCAGCCAGGCATCGCTCGACGGGAAGTGTGGCACTGCGGAACTTGTTGCGCGCCTGAACCGCCATGTCTTCCGCAACACTTCCGACGACCGCTACGCCACGTTTTTCTACGCCGATTTCGATGTCTCTACCAGGATGCTTACGTACACCAACGCCGGCCACCTCGCTCCATTTTTTGTTTCCGGCGACAAAGTGCAGGAGCTAAGTGAAGGCGGCACAGTGATCGGCATGTTCGAGGATTGCCCCTACACGCAAGGCAACATCAAAGTGGAACCCGGAAGCCTGCTAGTCGCGTTCAGTGATGGACTAACGGAGCCGGAGAACGTCTACGGAGAAGAATTCGGCATGCAGCGCCTCAAAGAAGAAATCCTGCGCCAACGCAGCATGCCGCCGCAGCGCATAGCAGAAAATCTGATCGCCGCAGCCGAACAATGGGCCGGCACCCCCGAGCAAGCCGACGACATCACAGTAGTGATCGCCCGCATGGGCTAAACCGCGGAGGGAAATCCGCAAGGGCTGCAGAACTCGAACGTACCGAGCACAATATGGAGTGCGGCGGCGCGCCGCCGCCGTCCCAAGTAATCTTCAGCGCAGAACGACCCAGGCGAGGCGTGCCTCGCCCGAGATAATGCAGAGGGTCGCTCCGGATTTACCGAACACCGCCACTAGCTAAAAGCTGTTCGCCAGTAAGATATCTCGAATCATCCGAAGCCAAGAACACCGCGATCGGCGCGATGTCTCCAACCTTCCCGATGCGACCCAGCGGCGCCATCGCGACAAAAGCCTTGTCGAAGTCGGATCCAATAAACCCGCCAGTCTGCGTGCCTTCGGTCTCGACGATCCCGGGATTGATCGTATTCACGCGAATCTTCTTCGGCCCCAATTCGCGCGACAGCACGCCGGTAATCGCATCGAGCGCGCCTTTGGTCCCCGTATAAACCGCCGAGTTTGGAGGCGTCAAGCGGCTCACCGCCGACCCGATATTAATGATGCTTCCGCCGTTGCTCATGTGCTTTACAGCCGCCTGCGTCGTCAGCAGCGCTCCAAGCACGTTAACGTTGAACATCTTGTGAAAGTTTTCCTCGGTAACAGCCTCGAGCGGAGCAAATTCATACACGCCCGAATTGTTCACCAGAATATCCAGACGTCCATAATTCTTGATCGCCGCGTCGATGATCCCCTTCGCATCCGCGGTCTTCGATACATCTCCGCCCACCGCCACCGCTTTGCCGCCCGCCGCCGTGATCGCAGCCACCACTTTCTCCGCGCCCGCCTTGCTGGAAGCATAATTCACCACCACCGACGCGCCTTCCGCCGCCAGCGCCTGTGCGATGCCCGCTCCAATGCCTTTCGACGCTCCCGTAACCACTGCAACTTTTCCCGTAAGCCTACCCATGTCTTTTCTCCTCATCTTGAAATGACTTTGAAATTTAGAAACGATTGCAGCGATAAGCCGAATTCACAACCCAGATGGATCCGTGACGGCAGCCACCCACACTCTCAATCTTGGATGCGCACTGCCGGCTTTCGATTCCGCGCGCTTGACACCCGCGTATACGCCGCCGTATGGTGTCAGTCATCTACGGTCGGAAATCCGAGTTTCCATCTCGCCGAAAGATTTCCGATTCGGGAGGTGCACCATGCCATTTGACCTGTTGACGTTCCGCTTGGTGGAAAAACCGGTAACCCGCGAAGAAGGCCTGCGCATCCTGGAGCGCGATCAATACCGCTGCCAGTATTGCGGGCTGGACGGCCTCGCCAGCTTCGAAAACGCTTTGGCCATGTCGGTTGATTTCGTCATTCCCCGCGCTCGCAAAGGCAAGAAGGACGACCGCAACCTCGTAGCCTGCTGCCGCTCCTGCAACATGCTGAAGGGCCGCCGCGTCTACCGCAACATGGACGAAGCCAAGAGCTACGTGCTCGCGCAACGCGAGAAACTCCGCAAAGCCTGGGAAACCAGAACCAACGCGCCTGCGAAGGCTGCGAAGACAACGAAGCCTGCTCCAACTCCGCCGGAATCGTCGAAGGTCGCCGCGGCCTCGGTAATTGGGCGCTCCCCGCTGTCTATTCGCAACGGCTGAGGGGACCGTTCCCGGAGGCCACGCACATTTTTGTGGCTAATCGGGCGAATCCTTGTCGTCGCTGCTTCACTGCGGTTTTGCGGACTTGCCTAGCGGCACTTCGTAAAACATCAAGGTCTTCTTGGTAGGTATCACCACGACGTCCGGGACGTAGAGCACCGAAGTATCGGCCAGCGACGGATCGTGGCTCACATCAAAATAAAGAAAGCCGTGCAGCGACCCCATCGGCGCCACGGTGTCGGAATCCAGAGTCAACGGCCGTAATATTTCCGCGTATTTCTCGGCTTTCTTGTCGCCGTTGGGCAACGGGATTCCCGCCACTCGCCGTGGCTGCGAAGGCGCCGCGCCGCCGGGGTGCGCGATCATCCCAGCCACGTCTTCGGGAGAGAGCCAATCAATGTCTTGATGGCTCCCGTTTCGCAAATGCACTTCCAGTTGAACGGTATTGAGGTTCACCTGGATCGGATGGTCCGTCGCGTTCCGCAAAAAGACTTCAACCGGCAAAACTCCCACATCCAACGGATTCGCTTTGCCGAATTTGTCCTTGCTGCGCTGCTTATCCGTCCAAGGGTCGGCCATGATCGTCAATCCATCATGATTATCGTGCGGCAGCGAGGCAGTAGCGTCCGGCGCAGCCTGCTGCACCTTACTCGCGGCAGGCGTATTTTGCGCGCTTAAGCGAGCAACGCCTGCGCCAGCGCAAAACAGAGAAACCGCAGCCGCAGCGACCAGGAGCGCATTTACGCAAAGTGACGAACGAGCGGCAGAGGAAGGGCGGGGCTTCACCCCCGCCGAAATCGCGAGAGAAAATCGGGCTTTAGCCCCTGAAGCCTTCTTTCTCGATGACATATGCACACTCGTGAGGTGAACTCTTCTCATCTCCCTGTGCGATGCCTCGGCGCTGCCGGAAGTTGTGCGCGTTTCATGCAGGGTGCCACTATAATACTGGGCTTGCGCGAGGCAAAGCTCCTTTCGGAGCGCGCGCGAACCTACCGCATGTATTTCTTTTATCGCATCCTGACGGCCGCCGGAATGTTCATCCTCGCGCCCTATTTCGCGCTGCGCGGCTGGCGCGCCGGAGAACCCGCGCGCGCGCTGCGTGAACGCCTGGGAAGCCTGCCTCCTGAGATCGCTGCCCGGGCCGCGGCCAGCGTGCGCGCGACGAACTCCAGCTCGGCCGATACCGGCGCAGGGCCAGTCTGGATTCACGCAGTGTCGGTAGGCGAAGTGCTCGCCGCGAAACCGTTGATCGAAGGCCTGCAGCGCCGTTTTCCCGGCCGTGCTGTTTTCGTCTCCACCACCACGGAAACCGGCCAGCGTCTCGCGCGCGAGCGTCTGCAATCCGCCGACGGCATCTTCTATTTTCCGCTCGATTGGGTCGTGCCGGTCCGCCGCGCCCTGCGCGCAATCCGTCCCGCCCTGGTAATCATCATGGAAACCGAAATCTGGCCAAATTTTCTGCGGGAAGCCAATCGCGCGGGCGTCCCGGTGATTTTTGCCAATGCGCGCATCTCCGAAAAATCCTTCGCGCGTTTCCAGCGCTGGGAATTTCTCGTCGGCGACTTTTTCGCGCGCACCATGCGCGACGCACACTTGTTCCTCGCGCAAACTCCCGAAGACTCCGCGCGCCTTCTCGCCATGGGCGCCGATGAAGACCGCATCGAAGTCACCGGCAACTTGAAATACGACGCCGAGCCGCCCGCCGTCGGCCGCTTCGGCTCCTGGCTCGAGCAGGAAATCCGCCGCCAGGAGCGCTGGCCGGTGCTCGTAGCAGGCAGCGTCGTCGCCGGCGAAGAAGACGCCGTTCTCGCGGCCTACGACCTGGTACAGCGCCAGTGGCGCCACACGCTGCTGGTCCTCGCGCCGCGCAAGCCCGCGCAATTTGATGCGGCCGCCGAAATTGTCGCAGCCGGAGGCTGGAAAGTCGTGCGCCGCAGCCAACTCGATTCCGCCGCGACCCTCGATGACGACACGGACGTACTCCTCCTCGATTCAATCGGCGAATTAGCCGGCCTCTATTCACTCGCGGACGCGACATTCGTCGGCGGCTCGCTCGTTTCCGCAGGCGGCCACAACATCCTTGAGCCGGCCTGGTTCGCGCGCCCGCCGGTCTTCGGCGCGTCCATGGAAAATTTCCAAGAAATGGCGGACCAATTCCTCGACGCGCACGCCGGGGTTCAAGTCACCTCAGGCCAAGGCCTCGGCAAAGTCTGGATCCAGCTAATCCAAGACGACAAAATGCGCGAACGCATGGGCAAAATTGCGCGCGCCATCTCCGAACGCAATCGCGGCGCCACCGAACGCTCCCTCGATCGCATCGCCGGCATTCTGAATGAATCCGCCAAAGGAAACGCCGCGTGAGCCTCGCTGAATTCCTGCTTGCGCCGTTCTCGCTAATCTACGGCGCAGTCACGCATCTCCGCGCCCGCGCCTATCGCCAGGGAATTCTCAAGTCTCGCCGTCTCGACGCCACAGTAATCAGCGTCGGCAATCTCACCGTCGGCGGCACCGGCAAGACGCCCATGGTTATGTGGATTGTCGAGCGTCTGGCAAGCGAAGGCAAAAACGTCGGCGTTCTCACGCGCGGATATCGCGGCCGGCCGAGTGGATCGCACGAAAGCGCCGACGCAGCGTCAAGCGTCTCCACGAGCGACGAAGTCCGCATGTTGCAGTCGCGTCTAGGCGACCGCGCAGTTTTCGGCGTAGGCCCCGACCGCTACACAAATGGCGTCCAGCTCGCCAAGCGCGGCGTAGACTGGTTCGTCCTCGACGACGGCTTCCAGCACCTGCAGCTAGCGCGCGACGTGGATATCGTCCTGATTGACGCGACGAATCCCTTCGGCGGCGGTCGCCTCCTGCCCGCAGGACGCCTGCGCGAGCCGCGCTCCGCGCTAGCCCGCGCGGACATCGTCGTCATCACCCGCAGCAATTACGCTCCAGCAGTCGAAGCCGCCGCCCGCCTCGAAACCGACGCGTCAATCTATTACGCTCGCCCCAAGCTCGACGCCATCCACAGCTTCACTCAGGGCCAGCTCGCAGGAAACGTAGCCCCAAGCGCGCTAGGCCCGCTGTTCGCCTTCTGCGCCATCGGCAATCCGCAAGCCTTCGTCACCGACCTTCGTGCCTGGGGACTCGAAATCGCCGGCCACAAATTTTCCCCCGACCATCACCGCTTCACGGATGCAGACGACGAAGAAATCCTGCATGAAGCGAAAGCCGCGGGCGCCGCGGGCCTGATCTGCACCGAAAAAGACTTGAACAATCTGCACGCCATCCATTACGCCCAAATGCCGATATTCTACTGCGCGATCTCGATGCACATTGACCGCGAAGACGAATTCTGGAACGAAGTCCTGGCGACAGCCAAATCGCGCGCCGAGGCATCTCAGCTGAAATTGCGAATGACGAAATAAATGCAGCAGCACGAGCTGCAATTGCCGATGGGATAACCGTATGATACTTTTCGCGGCGGCAATCTGGGAGTGCGGCGGCTTGCCGCCGCCGTGAGATTTATAGTCCGAGTTGAATCGCCCAGCGCGAGGCTTGCCTCGCGCGCAAGTTTGCAACGGTACCGAAAGTGAGCCAGGCAAGAAACGGAGATTGATTGGCACCGATTAGACCTAAAGCCGGCATAACGCGGCACAAGCGCCAAAGCGCGGCACCGCTGACCGCCGCCGACTCCACCGTCGACCTCACCCGCCTCCTCGACCTAGTCGCCGCCTTCCCCCGCCAAACCATCGGCGTAGTTGGCGACTTCGTCCTAGACGAATTCGTCTCCGGCGAAATCTCCCGCGTCTCCCGCGAAGCCCCTGTCTTAATCCTCCGCCATCGCAAAAGCGAAAGCTATCCCGGCGGCGCAGCCAACGCCGTGAATAACCTCGCAGAACTAGGCGCGCGCGTCGTCCCAGTAGGCGTGGTCGGCGACGACGAAGGCGGCCGCAAACTCCTCGAGCTCTTCCGCCGCAAGCGGATCAACGTCTCCGGCATCCTCCGCGCCCGCGATTGGTCGACCACGACCAAAACGCGTTACCTCGCTGGCTGGACGCACACGACGGAGCAACAAGTCCTACGCGTAGATCGCGAGGCGCAAAGCGCCCTAAACCCCAAAATCGCGGCCTCAATCGCCCGGCAAGCCCGCCAGATCGCTGCGCGCGCTGACGCCATCCTCGTCTCCGACTACGGATTCGGCGCCGCCTCTCCCGCGCTCGCAAAATCTCTCAAAACCAAGCGCCTGATGCTCGATTCGCGCTATCGCCTGCTCGAATATCGCGGCACGGGCATCACCGCCGCCACGCCCAACGAACCCGAAGTCGAAGCCGCCTATCAAATTCGAGTCGGCACGGACACAACCAAGCTGGATGAACTAGGCCAGCGCGCCCTGCGCGACTTAAGTCTGGAAGCGCTGCTAGTAACGCGCGGCAAAGACGGCATGGCCGTGTTCGAACAGAACCGTCCGCCGCGCCACATCCCGATTTACGGCTCAGACGCGCCCGTGGACGTCACCGGCGCGGGCGACACCGTAATCGCCGTTTTCACACTGGCGCTCGCCGCAGGCGCCACGTATCTCGAGGCCGCCCATCTCGCAAACTACGCCGGCGGCATCGTCGTCATGAAACGCCGCACCGCCACCGTCACCCGCGCCGAGCTGGAAGCCGCTCTGCGCCAGGACGCCACGGCCACGCGCTAATCCGCATGGACACCCGCGAAAAAATTGTCTCCCGCGAAGGACTGCACGCGATCCTGGAAGAGCACCGCCGCGCCGGCCGCAAGATCGTCTTCGCCAACGGTGTTTTCGACTTGCTGCACGTGGGCCACGTCCGCTATCTGCAAGCGGCGCGCGCCGAAGGTGATCTGCTCGTAGTAGCCATCAATTCCGATTCCAGCACACGGAAACTGAAGGGCGACGGCCGCCCCATCCTCACCGAACGTGCCCGCGCCGCGCTGGTAGCCGCTCTTCGCGCAGTGGATTACGTCGTCATTTTCGACGATCTCGATGTAAATTCGCTGCTTCGCGAGCTCCAACCCGAAGTCCACGCGAAGGGCACCGACTACACGCCCGACACGGTACCCGAACGCGAGCTCGCAGCAATGCTCGGCATTCGCGTAGCCATCGTCGGCGATCCCAAACAACATTCCACGCGCGATCTGCTCGCGCGTTTGCGCCGCGAAAAAAATGCCTGACCAATCGCCCAACCAGATCACCCACCAGCACTTCCTCCTGGTCCGCCTCGGCTCGCTGGGCGACGTGATCCACGCCCTCCCAGCCGCGTCGGCGCTGCACGATACGTATCCAGAAGCCCGCATCGATTGGGCCATTGACCCCAAGTGGCAGCGCCTGCTCGAGGGCAATCCCGACCTGAACGAAATAATTCCAGTGGACCGTAAAAGCGCCGCCGGAATCGCCGCCACCGTGACCAAACTCCGCGCCGCGCAATACACCTGCGCGATCGATTTTCAAGCGCTCTATAAATCCGCGCTGCTAGCGTTCTCCTCCGGAGCACCGCGCCGCATTGGATTCCAAAGCAGCTACGCGCGCGAAGCCCTTGCGTCGCTCCTTTACACCGAACAGCTGAATCCGCGCGGCCCCCACAAAGTGGACCACAATCTCACTCTCGCCGAAGCCGCCGGTGCTCGCCTGACGACTCCACGCTTTCCTCTCCACATCCGCGACGAAGACGAAGACCGCGTCACCCAGGAACTCGCGCGCCACAGCATCAGCGATTTTTACGTGTTGAATCCCGGCGGAGGCTGGCGCTCGAAGTGTTGGCCTCCCGAGCGCTACGGCGAATTGCATCGCAAACTAGCGGAACAGCACGGCTGGCGCGCCGTTGTCAGTTTCGGTCCGGGCGAGGAAAATTTGGCGCAAGACGTAGTGTCTACCGCCGGCATTCCGGCCGCTGCAGCAATCCCGCTCGATCTCGGCCCGCTCATGGCCCTGATGCGTCGCGCGAAATTTGTGGTCTCGGCGGATACCGGCCCGCTGCATCTCGCTGCCGCATTAGGCACGCCGAGCGTCGGCCTCTTCGGCCCCACCGACCCGGCGCGCAACGGCCCCTACGGCGACGCGAGCGTCAGCATCCGCAACCCACGCAATAGTGAAACGACCTATCGCCGCGGAACGTCCTATTCTTCCGCCATGCTTTCAATTACAGTCGAGCAGGTTATTGACGCCATTGCGCGCTTGAAAGGAATTCGCGTTTGAATGAAGCCGTCGCGGTTCAACCAAGAAAATTCTGGATGCGCTGGCGCGTCCGCACCGGCTATCCGGTCGCCATTCTCTATCTGCTGCTCGCCACGCCCACGGGTGATTGGATAGCCCTCGGCGGTGGCATCGCCGGCCTCGGCCTCATCATTCGCGCCATAGCTTCCGGGCACCTGCGCAAAGATAGAGAACTCGCCACCACCGGCCCCTACGCGCGCACGCGCAATCCTCTCTATCTCGGAAGCCTGTTCCTCGCCATCGGATTTGCCATCGCCGGACATTCCTGGTGGGCCGCCAGCCTGGTGATCGTTTACTTCGCGGTTTTTTATTACGCGGTCATGCGCAACGAAGAACGCGATCTGCGCGCCCGCTTCGGCGTCATCTACGATCAATACGCCGCGCGCGTACCTCTCTTCCTGCCGAATTTTTTCGATTCGGGCCACGTCGCGCCAACGGACGTAACTCCGGAGCAAGCCTTTTCCTGGGCCCAATACCGCCGCAACCGCGAATACAAAGCCCTGATCGGCGCCATCGCAGCGCTGGCGGTCGTCTGGCTGCGCATGTGGCTCCGCCAGCATTACCGCTACTAGGAATTTGTAGCGGCGGCCTTTAGGCCGGCGCTTTTGACTCTCGGTGGGATTTCTTACGCAAAATCACTGCGGCGGGGAATTACTGCAATCGATAAACCGCGTGCATCACGCGCTGAAATTGCGGCCGGTAAATCAAATCAAACGCGCGTTCCTTGCCGGGAAACATTTCCAGCGCAACTTTCCGCGTTTCCGCTATCATTTGCGCGGCGTCTTCGGGAGGCAAATCCCCGCTGGATATCGTTTCCAGCGTAATGTGGACCAGAATGCGCAACCGCCGAATCCGGCGGCTTTCTTCATCGATTTCGTCCTGCGTGGGCCGAGCCAATGAGAAATCGCTCATAGATGGCTGTGCGTTACCGCAAAACAAGTATGGACTGGCGCGCCGATGCGCGCAATAGTACCAGCGAGCAGCCCGGAGGCACTCGCCAATGTCTGACGATCATTCCAACGAGCGCGTCGTAGTCGCTCACACCGCCGAAAGCTCCACCGAAGCCATGGTAATCCGCAGCCTGCTCGAAAGCGCCGGCATCGAGACTGCGGACGAGCTTTCCACCGACCCCTTTCCTATCCCCGAAAACCCCGAGGAGCCGCACAACCTCGAAATTCGCGTCCTGGAATCCCAAGCCGACGAAGCCCGCAAAGTAATCGCCGAATATGTAGCAGGCAATGCCGCCGTCACCGAAGACGACGAAGACTCGGACGATCCAACCAACTAACAGCTCGCGTTCATTCGGGAATGCCCTCGGACAAACCACCTGTTGAATGGCATTGCCTGAGCGTTATTCACGAGCGATTTTTTGTGGGTCGTGGCTTTAGCCACGACATTATCTCGGCCAATGACGAACCGGCTTTAGCCGCTGAAGTTCCTTCTTAGCATGCGTCATCCCCACTTGGCGTCCGAACTGTACGTGGTCGCGCAAAGGACGCTTGAAAACGGTCCTGTTCGTTTAACGTGGATGTTCTTCCACAAATGTATGCACCACTAAATCGTGCCCATCCGTAATTGCGGTCACCGCCCCATCTCGATCCGTCCGCAAAAATCGCACGCCCGCCGCCGCATAACGCTCTACCACCGCATCCACCGGATGCCCAAATTGGTTGCCTTCACCCACAGAAACCACGGCCACTTTCGGCGCCACCGCTCCCACGAACGGATCCGTCGAAGACGTCTTGCTGCCATGATGCGGCACCTTCAGAAAATCAGACGCCAGCATCGCCTGCTGATCCACTAATTCATTTTCGACGCGCTTCTCAATATCCCCGGGCAACAGAAAACTCTCTGCGCCGTCCTGAATCCGCATCACCAGCGAATCATCATTCGATGCCTTGGACACCGCCGAAATATCCGCCGGCCACAGCACCGTGCCTTTAACGCCGTCCCAATCAAACGCGCGCCCCTGCATTTCCTCAACGATCGGAATCTTTCGCGCGCGCGCTTCCGCCAGTAAATTTAAGAACGCGCTCGTCTCTTCGTCGCGCCCGATCCACAATTGGCCCACCTTGAAATTTGCGATTACGCTGTGCAATCCATCCAGATGGTCGTGGTGCGCGTGCGTCAACGCCACCACGTCCAGGCGCTTGATTCCGCGCGACCACAAATATGGCGACACAACTTCCTCGCCAATATCCGGTCCCGACCGCGATCCATTAAACCACTCGGACCCAGTCAGCCCGCCGCCATCCACCAGCATCGTGCGCCCGTCGGGGAAAGCCACAAAAATCGAATCGCCCTGGCCCACATCCAACACGGTCACTTCGAAATCTCCGCGCACCAGTCGCGGTGCAAAAGGATAAATCGCCACCAGCACCGCAAGCGCCAGCAGCGCAGCCGCCGCGGTCCATTCCGAATAATGGCGGGGCGCAACAGGCTGCAAACGCACGGCCCGATCGCGCCGCCGCTCGGCGATTCTTCGCGCAGCAACCGCCAGTCCCACGAACGCCGCGAAGAACGCAACCACTAGCCACACGGGTGGCCCAGGAATTCGGTAACTAAGCCGTGGCCACCCCGCAAACCAATCCACGGTCGCGAGCAGCAAGCCAGTGCAGAAACTCAGCGCCTTCGCCAGCAGCAGCGCCAGACGCGCCCATAGAAACGTCGCAAGCAAAGTCACAAAGCCCAACGGCACGATGATGCCCGTGAGCAAAACCGCCGGAATGTTGCTCATCGGTCCCGCCAGACTCACGCGATGAAAATCCTCCGCGAGCAAAGGCAGCATGCCCCACTGAATCACCGCCGAAAGCAGCACAATTTCCCACAACCGCAACCCGGCGCGAATTGGCAAAACCAAGAGCGCGCCGCATCGCGAAGCCAACCGCGCCGGCGCGCGAACCGCAAGCCATTGAATCGCCCCGCGCAGCTCGATGCGAAACTGCGCAATCTTCGGCGCGTGCGCCATGTCCCGTGTCACATCGCCCAGATGCTTCAATCCCGCGCGGTACGGCGCGCTGGTCCGCGCAATCCAAGGCAACGCCAGCCCCGCAATCACTCCTGCCGCCAGGAACGAAAGCTGAAAACTCGAATCCACCAGCGATGACGGTTTCCAAATCAAAATTGCCAAGGCCGCCACCGCGATCGTCTGCAGCAAATCCACACGCCGGAAAAGCGGCCGCGCGCATAAATAAAGCGTCGCCATTAACGCCGCGCGCAAAATCGGCGGCCGGTCCTGCACGATTCCCACGTAACCAATCAAGGCCAGCAGAGTCAGCAAACCGATCAAGCTCGCCGGCAATCGCAAACGGCGCCCTATCCAAAACAAAAAAATCACCAGTGCCCCCACGTGCAGTCCGGCAACAACCAGCACGTGATACGCCGCCGTCTTCTGAAACGCCAGAACCACGCTCGAATCCACGAAGCTGCGATCGCCCAGCAGCATCGCGCGCAAAATCGCGCCGCGTTCGGGATGTTCGGCGAAGAGGGAATCAATCCGCGCCAAAAGTGTTCCGCGCGCCCGCGCCAGCCTTTGCAAAAAAGTCGGAGCAGGCCGATCCACCAACTGCAGCAGCGCCCCACTGCGCAGCGAGCCGATCAAATCTATTTTCTGCCGCGCCAGAAAGCCATGCACATCAAACGCGCCCGGATCCAGAAAATCCCGCGGCGGCCGCGCCTTCACCAGCGCCTCCACGCGATCTCCCGCGCGCAATCCCTCCGGCGGCCGCACCGCGCGTTCGTTCGAATAAAAATTCACGCGCAAGCCGCCGCTGACGGGAATTTCCGCGCCGCCCGCCTCCACCTGCTCCAGATTAATCTCAAACCGCTCGCCCCACGGCAGCGCCAAAGGGTCCTCGCGCAGACGCCCTCGCCAGCGCAACGCCACCGAAGTATCAATCTTGTCCGCAGCGATTAATCGCGAGATGTGATTGGAAGGAATGCCCGAGAGTTCCACGCAGCGAGCCAGCCCACCCAGCGCCAGCCAGGCGGCCAGCGCGCAAATCCAACCGAAAGTAACAAAGTGCCGCCGAGCGAATCCGGCGCCGACAAAAAGCGCCAGCCCCACGCCCAGCAGAATCGCGACCGCTGCCGCGACCACCCACAACCTAAGCGACCCAGGCCATCGCTCCGCAATCCCGATGCCCGCCGCAAACCCCGCCAACATCCACAACGCAGGTAATTTCATACCCAGCGCAATCGAACCGAGTCTTCGCTTCTAATCGAACACGGAGATGAACGGGTTCCGATCAGCGAACGCCGCACCGCCGCTCCGATCAATGTGGAGCGCGGGGGCGCGCCCCCGCTGGGGCTCAGCGACGCGCGCCTCGCGCAACCTATCGCGTTCGCGCGAGGAACGTACGCCAAATCAAAAAAGAACGCCGGACCCTAACGCCGCCGCAATCGCACGACCGATTCCATATGAAACGTCTGAGGGAACAAATCGAATAAGTGTATTTCTGAGCAATCGTACCCGCCTTTGACGAACAAGGCAAGGTCACGCGCCAGGGTGGGAGGTTCGCACGAAACATAGGTAATCCTCGCGGGACCAATCTTCATGATCCGTTGTATCGCCTCAGGCGTCACGCCCGCTCGCGGCGGATCCAGGACCACGAATTCCGGCCTCTCCTTCATGCGCTCCACAAACCGCTCGACCTCCGCGGTGCGCACTTCAATCGTCCCGCGCCCGCGCACATTCGTTTCCAAGTCGCGCGCCGCCGCTGGATTCGATTCCACCGAAATCACGCGCTCGAATCGCGCGGCCAAAGGGACCGAAAATAATCCCACTCCGGCAAAAAGGTCGAGCGCCAACCGCCCACCCTCTTCGCGTTCCACGACTTCCTGCGCCAACTCGTCCACCAAAAACCGATTCACCTGAAAAAATGAAAAATGCCCAACGCGATAGCCGATTCCCCCCGCCTCATACTCCAAGAATCCCGGACCAAACAATTCCATCCGGTCATGACTCGGATCATGAAACAGCAAACTAGCAATTTCCGGCACCACGCGCCGAAAAGTCTCCGCGTGTTCCGCCGCTCGGGAAGGGAACCCAGCGAACGTCGCCGTAATCAGCAGTTTGCTGTCAGAGCCATCCACGAACGCCTCAATTTCCCGCAAGCCTCGCGGCAAAGCCCCAGCCGCCAGCGCCTCCCGCAGCGCGAGCAAAGTCTTCAGCAGCAAAGGCGAAATAATCGAACAATCCTCCACCGCACAAAGCGCCGTAGAATTCGGCCGGAAGTATCCAATACCAAGCTTGTCCGAGCTGGCCGCTCCGCCGTCCCCACCCTCAGCGGATTCAGCCTCCAGCGGACGCACTTTCCACTGCGCCCGATTGCGATAAGCCCATGGAGAAGAAGACGCATGATTCACGATCTCGCCGGTCCATTCAATCTTCCCCAGCCGCCGCAAAGTCTCGCGCAAAATCTCGCTCTTGTAACGCAGCTGCGCCTCATAAGGAATGTGTTGGTAATCGCAGCCCCCGCAAACCCCGAAATGCGGGCACCGCGCCGCGATACGCTCCGGCGAAGCCTGCAAAATCTGCTCCAGGCGTCCGCGCACAAACTTCTTCTTTTGCTCGACGGCCGTAACTGCAACCCGTTCCCCCGGCAACACCAGCGGCACAAAAACAGTAGCCCCCTCGTGATGCGCCAGCCCCTCGCCCCCATAAATCAATTTTTCGATTGTGATGTCCATAGTCTGTGAAAGCCCAGCTCCGCGTAAGGCGAGTCAAGAATCTTTGTGGGTCGTGCCTTTAGCCACGACATAAAGACATCGAGAGAAGTGCGGCTTTAGCGCTGAAGTTCCCTCGCTGCCGTGAAGCGGCAACTTTTCGGCTTTGAGAAATTTGGTGCGAACTCTTCGTGCCGGCCCGCTACGTCAAATAAAACAAACTCAATCTCGGCACCTCAAAATGCTCGAACAAACGTTTCTGCGTGTATTGCCGTTCCAGCTGCACCAATTGTTCCGCGGACATCTTACGCCGGTAAGGCGCCAGCGACCGGTCCATCTCCCGCCGGATCGCCAACAACGCCTCTTCATCCGCGTCAGCCGCCAAAGCCGCCGAAAGCTTTTCCTCCAGCACAGTCATCCGCCGTTCCAGATCCTCCAAATCCAAAGCCCCCGGCGCGTCCAAAAGCGGCAAAGTTTCCTCCAACTTCCGCGCCGTATCCTCAAATCGCCCCGCCAAGCCCCCCGCTGCCGTTCCAGCACTAGCGCCAGAAGCTGGGTCTGCACCACCGCCGCGCAATTTCCCCGCCGCCGCGCGCAACCTCTTCGCGTTTCGCTCCAAATATTTCCGCAATTCCTCCCGCGAAAATGGCTCCGCAGTCCCCCGCGACGATGGCACCGACGGACCGCTGCCCGCGGCAGCCTCCGCCGCTTCCGCCGCTGCATCCAGCACAGCATCCACGCAGTAAGCCAAACTCTTCAACTGCCGCCCGCCCGCCGCCCGCCGCGAACGCCCCCAACTCTCAAACGCCCGATCAATCCCCTTAAGCACCGCCTCGACCGGCACCCCCGCCTTCTGCCAAGTCTCCAAAATTGCCCAATCGAGCGGCGACACCAAAAGATGCGCCCCGCGCTTCCGCCAGAAATACTCCTCAATCTCCGTAAAATAATTAAAGTAGTTAAACGATTCCATAACCGGCAGGACGCAACCCGTTGGCACAATCCCTATGGAGTGCGGCGGCGCGTTTATCCTGAGGCACGAAGGGCCGCCGCTTTTCTTCCGCGAGGCATGCCTCGCGGCCCCAACAAAACGATCAGCAAGTCGTCAAACAACGCAGCAACCGGCCGCCTCCGCACCATCGAACGCCGCCATCACTTCCCCCGCGCCGCCGGCGCCTTCTTCTGCGCCCCATCCTGATTCCGCTCCCAAATAATCCGCAATCCTTCCAAAGTCAAAAATTCATCCACGGTCTCGATGTGCCGCGAAGCCTCGCCTATCAACGACGCCTGCCCGCCCGTCGCCACCACCTTCGTCTTCGCCCCCATTACTTTTTTCATGCGATCCAAAATCCCGTCCACCATATCCGTATACCCGTAAAACATCCCCGCCTGCATAGACGCCGCCGTATTCGTCCCGATAATTTTCCCCGGATCCTTTATCTCCACCCGAAATAGCCGCGCCGCCCGCGCAAAAAGCGCATCTGCCGAAATCCCGATGCCCGGCGCCAAAACTCCGCCCAAATATTCTCCACGCGCGGACACCGCATCAAAATTGATCGCCGTTCCAAAATCCACGATGATGCAAGGCCCGCCATACTTCTCAAACGCGGCCACGCTATTCACAATCCGGTCCGCGCCCACTTCCTGCGGATTGTCGTACTGCACCGGCATCCCGGTCTTAATCCCCGGCTCGACAAAAAGCGCCTTCTTCTCGAAATAGCGCTCGGCCATCCCCGCCAACCGCGAATTCAATTGCGGCACCACCGAACTGATAATCACGCCGCCGATTTCGCGCGGCTCCAGATTTGCCAGCGTAAATAAATCCCGCGACAGAATCCCGTACTCGTCAATCGTCTGGTCGCGCGCCGTCGACAAGCCGCCAATTCGCCACCAATTCCTTACCGCGAAAGACTCCCAGCACGGTATTGGTGTTGCCCACGTCCAGCGTCAACAGCATCAACTCGCCTCCGCCACGTCGCCCGAAAGCACCGGCTCGATCCCGCCGCCATCGTCGCGCATCACGCGCAACACGCCGCTCGGCTCCAGGCCCGCCGTAGTGCCGGTAAAAACTTCTGTCGCCGTCGTAATCTGCACGCGTTTCCCCTGAAAATAACTGGAAACCTCGGCAAACCGGCGCAAAATCGGCGCGCCGCCCTCCGCGAGAAACTGATTGTAGTAGCGGTCCAGGTTGCGCAGCAATCGTATCAGCACTTCCAGCCGTGAATGTACTTTCCCAGTTTCCATCCGCAGCGAAGTCGCAATCTCCGCCAATTCCGCCGGCATCTTCGATTGGTTCACGTTGATCCCGATGCCTACCACCGCGTAATGCATGCGATCCGGCTCCGCGTGCATCTCCGTCAGAATGCCCGAAAATTTTCGCCCGCCCACCAGCAAATCATTCGGCCAGCGAATGTCCGGCGCGGCGTCCAGTTCTTCGGCCACCGCATCGCGCGCCGCCAAACCCGCCACCAAGGTCAGCAGCGGAGCGTGCGCCGGCGCAATGCGCGGGCGCAGCAAGACCGTGCAATGTATCCCCGCGGATTTCTCAGACAGCCATTTGCGTCCCGCGCGCCCGCGCCCCGCCGTCTGCTCTTCAGCCAAGACGACCGCCCCGTGCGGCTCGCCCAACTCACCCAAATTCATCGCCACGGTATTCGTCGAATCCGTCTTGAAAAAATGATAAATCCGCCGCGCAAACGCCGTCCCCGCCAGGCGATGGCTCAAAAGCTCTGGCGCCAAAATGTCCGGGACCCGCTCGATGTGGTAGCCGGTAGCGGTGTGTCCCTTGACGCGCACGCCCAACTCGCGCAGTTTCTGCACCCAGCGCCACACCTGCTGCCGCGAAACGCCAATTTCCCGCGCAATCTGTGCTCCGCTGATCACAATCGTCGAATTTTCCGCCAGCAAAGTAAGCAGCGCGTCAATCCGTCGGTCGGTGCTTCCAGGCAATACAGTCATGCGTCGAGTAGCCATGCGAATTGCAAAGCATACGCGACCGCAGCACCGCGAACAAGGCGCCTGCTTTTTCAGGGAGTGCGGGAGCTTGCTCCCGCTTGTTGCAAGGCGAGGCGTGCCTCGCCGCTTTCAGCCTTGGCGAATTATTACCGGAACGGCAGCGGCAAGCCCCGCAAGTAATCCTGTTTCTACTTGGCGAGCGGCCGCGACGCCGTTAGAATTTCCCTCATTTGAATCGGGAGGAACCCGAAATGAGCGTCCTCGCCATTTTTACCTACGACGTGAAGCCCGGAAGGCTCAACGATTTCATGGCCAAGCTGCAGAAGGCCGCCGACCCCAAATTCAACAGCAAAATCATGCCGCAGAAGATCCGTCTGTTCCGCGGCACCGTCCCGGGACCCGACACCGGCCCGCTCATCCTGACCATCGAATACGAAAATATGGCCGCCTACGGCGCTCGCACCGACTACGAAAACTCCAATCCCGAATGGCGCGAACTCTTCGCTGCCAAGCCAGACTCGCCGGAAACGCTCGTGTCAGTGCAGCTTCTCACTGAGATGAAGCCCTAACCGGCGCTCTCGCTCATTTTCCCGTCTACTCCAGCTGCTTCAAGCGCTCAACTAGCTTCTGATGCTCGATTTCGCGCGAGGCGAGCGTAGCCTTCAAATCCTCCACGATCTTCGCCGGGGCCTTGCTCAAAAATGTCTCATCCGCCAGCCGCGCCTTCTTCGACTCGATATCCTTCGCCAATCGCTCAATTTCCTTCCGCAAACGCGCAACCTCTGCGTCTTTGTCCACGGCATCGCCATAAGCGATCCGCAAGTCGTAATTCGCGGTCGAACGAACGGCCGCTCCCTCGGCATCAAGACGCTGCGCCGAAATCCCCAGGCTCGCAAGATTCGCAAGCCGCAGCAGAGGATCGAGATTCTGCTCCACCAGCCGTCGCACCGCTATGTCGCCGCTCGAAAAATCGGCCGACACTTTCTTCTTTGGATCAACCTTCATTTCCGCGCGAATATTCCGCGCAGCCACCACAATCTCCTGAATCAAAGCCATCGCACCATCCGCGCCGGCATCCACCCACTCCTCGCGCCGCGCAGGAAACAGCTCCAGCGCTATAGACCGCGCCCCCGCGCGCTGCGGCAAACGATGCCACAGCTCTTCGGTCAAAAACGGCATCACCGGATGCAGCAACCTTAGCGCCGCTTCCAAAACCGCAAAAATATTCCGCCAAGCCGCCAGCGCAATCTCACAATCCGTCGAAGCCAGCTGCGGCTTCACCCACTCGATGTACCAATCGCAAAAATCGCCCCAAAAAAACTGATAAATCGTCTGGCAAGCCTCGTGAAAACGAAATTCCTCCAGCGCCTTGCTCGCCTCGCCCGCCACCGCCGAAAGCCGCGAAAATATCCAGCGATGCGCCAGCGCGCCTTCGCCCTTCACCGCATAAGGCGCCGACGCGCGCGCCTCCGGCGAAGCCAATTCCTCCAAAGTGAAACCAGCCGCGGCCTCCGCCTTCTCCAAATTCACAAATAGAAACCGCGCCGCGTTCCAGATCTTATTCGCAAACGCCCGCGCCCCCAGAATGCGGTCCTCGGCCAAAGCAATGTCCGTTCCCGGCGCAGACATGCTCGCCAGCATGTAACGCAGCGCGTCAGTCCCGTACTGCTGCGTCAATTGCAAAGGGTCCACCCCCGTGCCCTTGGTCTTGGACATCTTCGCGCCTTCCGCCGTACGCACCAGCGAATGCAGATACAGCCGCCGGAAGGGAATTCGCTGCGCTTCGGTCGCGCCGGGAGCCAGATGCAAACCCATCATGATCATCCGCGCGTCCCAGAAAAATAAAATGTCGTACCCGCTGATCAGCAAGCTCGTGGGATAAAAAGTCCGCAAATCTTCCGTATCGTCCGGCCAGCCCAAAGTAGAAAAAGGCCACAAGGCCGAGCTGAACCAGGTATCCAACACATCCTTGTCCTGCGTCAGTTTCGCTCCGCCGCATTTACGACACACAGTGGGCACGCCCGCCGCCCGCGCATGGCCATCCACAATCGCAACGCTCGAATCCGTAGCCGGCACCATCTCCTTGCAATCCGCGCAATGCCATATCGGTATGCGATGCCCCCACCAGAGCTGCCGCGAAATGCACCAGTCGCGAATATTTTCCAGCCACTGCAACAAAATCGTCCGCTGGTTGTCTGGCACGACTTCAATCACGGCCGCCGGCCCAAATTCGCCAGTCACCGCCTTGCGCGCCTCCTCCGCCAGCGGCTTCATCTTCATGAACCACTGCGTCGAAATCCGCGGCTCCACAATCGCCTTGCAGCGGTCGCAGGTCCCGACGGAATGCATGTGCTCCGTGATGTGATCCATCAAGCCAAGTTCTTCCAAATCCGCAATCACCCGCGCTCGCGCCACGAAGCGATCCAGCCCCGCGTACTTCCCGGCCGCCTCGTTCATGCGCGCGTCGTCGGTCATCACGTCAATTTCCGCAAGGCCGTGCCGTTTGCCCACTTCAAAATCGTTCGGATCGTGCGCCGGCGTAATCTTCACCGCGCCCGTGCCGAATTCGCGGTCCACATACGCATCCGCAATAATCGGGATCTCGCGATTCATCAGCGGCAGCAGCACTTTCTTCCCGACCAGATGCCGGTAACGCTCGTCCTCCGGATGCACCGCTACCGCCGTATCGCCCAGCATCGTCTCCGGACGCGTCGTCGCCACCACCAGATATTCCTGCGGCGAGTTCCCGCCACCGGGATAGCGAATGAACCACAAATTCCCGGTGCGCTCGTTGTGCACCACTTCCAGATCGCTGATGGCCGTCTGGCAGCGCGGGCACCAATTGACCATGTAACGCCCGCGATAGATCAATCCCTCGCGATACAGCCGCAAAAATGCTTCCAGCACCGCGCGATAAAGCCCCGGTTCCAGCGTGAACCGCTCGCGCGTCCAATCGCACGAAGCGCCCAGGCGGATCATCTGTTGCTTGATCACCCCGCCGCTTTCCGCCTTCCATTTCCACACGCGCCGCTCGAATTCCTCGCGCCCCAAATCCTTCCGCTGGATGCCTTCCTTCGCCAGCATCCGCTCCACCACAAATTGCGTCGCAATCCCCGCGTGATCCATCCCCGGCAGCCACAAAGTCCGCTCCCCGCGCATGCGGTGCCAGCGCACCAGCATGTCAATCTGCGTGTGCTCCAGCATGTGCCCGATATGAATGGACCCGGTCACATTCGGCGGCGGCAAAGCGATCGAAAATCGCGGCTGCGCGTCGCCAGGCAAGTTCGGGTCGCCGGAATTCTCCGCGCGAAACAACTTCTCGTCGTACCAGGCCTTAGCCCAGCGCTCCTCAATCTCCTGCGGCTCATAAGCCTTCGGTATTTCTCGCGGCATGTGTCCCTTACAAAAATGAATTTCACACAACAGGGAATCAATCAATATAAAGGGCAATGAAGCACGCCGTCAACGGAGGCGGAATCCCACGAACGTCTAATTTCCTGTCAGTGTCCTAATAACGAGTTAAGAAGTTGGCTCGACTTAATCCGAGAAGTGAAGAGGAACCACTCTCGCAAAGATATGCTAGCCTCTGCGAATATGTGCCGCAGATTGAACATCTTCTTGGTGCTTGCGTGTTCTTTTACGGCTGGCGGCTTGGTTCAACCAGCGCATTGCCAGAATTCCGCGGTCGCCCTCGGCAATGCCGGCGATTACCTTAAGTTGTCAGATACGCGAATCTATTACGAGCAATGCGGCTCCGGCACCGCGGTAGTTCTCTTGCATGACGGGCTGCTGCACTCCAATACCTGGGATCGTGTGTGGCCGGGTTTATGTCAGAAATATCATGTGGTGCGGTACGACCGTCGAGGATACGGGCGATCCGCTCCGGCGAAAGCGCGATATTCTCCGGTGGAAGATTTGTTTGCACTGCTCACCCGCCTAGATGTTCATCGCGCCATAATCGTCGGCAACTCGTCTGGGGCAGCGCTGGCGATCGATTTTGCGTTGGCGCACCCGGAGACGGTGGAGGGCTTGTTTCTCGTGGGACCAGTCGTGCAAGGCATGGACACGACTTCGCAATTTAACGAGCGCGCTCGCAAGGCGATGGCGCCGCTCGCGAAGGGCGATTTGAAGGGTGCGGCAGAAAATTGGTCGAAAGACCCGTACATCGTCGCGGGCACCGACGTGGAAGCAAGGAAGTTGATTTACGATTCGCTCGTTGCGAACCCCCAGGACTTGACGCATTCAAATGAACTTGAAATTCCGAACGCAATGCCGTCAGTTTACAGGCTCGCGGAAATACATGCTCCTACTTCGATTCTAGTGGGTGAGTTCGATATCCCGGACGTTCACGCCGAGAGCGGCGCGATCGAGGTTGGAATTCAGAGCTCGCAGCGGGATATTCTGAATGGCGCGGGGCACTTGATCCAGCTGGAGATGCCGGTGGCCTTCGCCGAACGATTGAATCAGTTTGTTGATTTGCAGGAGCGCAAGGGCATAGAGTTGCCGACTTCAGTCTTGCAAGGCTATGTCGGGAAATATGACGCTGGCCCGTTCGTGATTACGATAGCGCTGCGAGACGGACATCTTGTACTGGAGACCCCGGGCGTTCCGCCGTTTCCGCTCTTCGCCGAATCGGAAAGAAAATTCTTCATGAAGGTCTGGAGGGTGGAGATTGAGTTCAGTGTAGACTCGTCTGGAAAGGTCAATCAGGCAACCATCTACGAAGATGGCTCCAGTTTCAAGGCGTCGCGATTGTGAATGACGGGGAATGATGCCGCGTTGCGGCCCCAGTTTTCGCTACTTTTCTTTCTTATGCAGCTCGTTCTGAATCAAATTCTCAACCAGCGGTTTGACGCCTTGCGATAGAAGCTCGTGCAGCTGCGGCTGCAATTTCTCGAGAACTCGCCGCACCACTTCGTCCACGGTGTCGGAATTTGCGGCGCGCGTACCCGGTTCGGAAGAATCCGCCGAAGCGCCCGGCGGTGGCGGCATGAGGAACGGGATATCCGACAGCGCCTCGCGGTTCGGCGGCGGCAATGTCGGAATCCTCTCGAAATACTGCTTCAAACCTGGCGGCGGCGCGGAATCACCAAAGAGCGAACTAGTATCGCCGGCAACGACCGGTTGATCGTTCACCGCCGCTTCGTGATTCCAATAATCGTCACTCGGCGCTGGGGCGAAGGGCTGCTCCGGCGGCGCGCTCTGCGCATGAATTTCTTCCTCGCGAAAAGTGGGCAGCGGCTCCGCCGCCACCGGCGCCGCGAAATAATCCGCAGGCTCGTGGTGCTCTTCGTGCGCCAACCAAGGTTCGGAAGGCTTGTGCTCGCCGGCCGAGTCTCCGTTGCGGCCAGCATCGGCAGGCGCGGCAGCCATCATCTCCGGCGCAAAATCCGCGGCAGCAGTCGTGACAGGCTCCGGCTCAGCCGGCAATGCTTCCTCAAAACGCGCGGCCTCCACGACCGGCTCGTCGACAGGCGCTTCCTCGGGCGCGAAGGGAATCGCGGCCGCAGGCGTGAATGCCGTCTCCGTCGTTGAGACGAAATCAGCCGCCGGCTCTTCCTCGCCCCGCTCGTTCCCGCCGTTGTCCATCACCGCTTCATGAATATCGCCGTGCGCGTCATCGGAAAAATGATAAGACGATCCGCCCAATCCTGATTCGCCAAACTTGCTCTCGCCAAATGTGCGCGGCGCTTCTTCAGTTTCCACTTCCGCACTGGTGTAGGACGTCGCCACCACTTCCTCGGCCTGGATCTGCGCCGCCTCGGATTCGGAGGCGACCGCCGCCGTCTCGGGCTGCGCCTCGGCATGTACCTCAGGCGCGTAATCAACACGCGCGGCAATCTCGACCGGCGGTTCGGGCTCGGCCGCCGGCGCCGACGCTTCCGCACGCGACGCCTCCGCATGCTGTTCAGCAGGCGGCTCCGCGATCTTGTTCATCCAATGGTCGCCTGCTTCTTCCGCATGCGACGGCGACATCATGTCCATCCACCCGCGCATCCGCGATACAAAACTCGGACGCGATGTCGGCTCGCTCTCCTCCTCTTGCTTCGTGACCGGCTCGGGAGCCTTGACCTTTGTCTCGGGCTCCGCAAAAAATGTGTCCGCCACCGGCTCGGGTGTCGGCGCGGTTTTGGTTTCAGAAACCTCGGCCTTGGAGGAGGTCACCGCAACGACAGCCTCTTCGCGTGCAACAAAAGGCGCGGGCGCTTCCACTCTCGCTTCGACAACAGCAGGCGGCTCAATCGCTTTCGTTTCCGCGGCCTCGTCAACAACCGGCGCGTAAGAAACTGGCGCCGCGGGCGCAACCGGCGCCGTCGCGCTTCCCTTAGTCGCTACGCTTGCCGCGGGCGCAATCGCCGCCTCATCCTCAGACTTATCTTCCACACGCACGCGCTTCGGCGGCACATCCTTCTCGGAAGGGAAGGTAATCGGCTCGAAATTTCGCCCATACGAATATACCGGATCAGCCGCGACATTTTCCGGAACTTCAAAATCCGCCGCGTTCCGCCGCCAATCGCTCGCGGTCGCCGCGCTGTCGGCCTCGTCAGTCTCCTCTTCGTCATCATCGGGGACCACCGACTGCGTCTTGGGGCCAGAAGCAACCTTAGGAGCCTTTTCGTTCTTCGGAGGCGCTTTCGGCGCCGCAGCTTCCTTGCTCTTCTTCTTCGCGCGCGGCTCGTCCTCGGCTTCCTCTTCCTCATCCAAATCCATCGCCCGCACGCCCTTGCCAAACCCGTAAATCACCGCAGCTTCCTCGGGCGTCGGTTCCGGGAAATCAGGCAGCGGCTTCGGTTCCGCCATCGCCGGGTTTTCGAGGGCAGCGGCAGGCAGCGCGGTCTCCACCACCGCCACCACTTCTTTCGCCTTCGCCATCTCAGCCGCCACCCGCGGATTCTTCTCCAGCGCGGACATCACCATCGCAATCAGCGGATCCGGCGGCACAAACGGCTTCTTCAACACGCCATCCGCGCCCACCCGCCGCGCTTCCTTCTCGTCCAGCGGATCAAACGCGCCCACCAGCAAAATCACCGGCACATGCGCAAATCTCGTATCCTTTTTGACGAACTCGCAAACCTCATACCCGTTGCGCACCGGCATGAACACATCCGCCAGCACCAGGTCGGGATTCGCGTCCGGCATCCGGCGCACCGCAGCCTCGCCATTGCCTACCGCAATGACCTCTACGCCGCGCTCCTGGAACGCCAGCGTGACCATTTTTTGAATGTTGGTATTGTCGTCCGCGACCAGAATTCTGGGCACTGTATTCCCCTGGCGGCGCGCCCAAGCTTAGACACGCCCACCCCTTGGATACAGCTATTGCAGCACCCCGCGCCAATGAGGTCAACAAAGTCGAGGTACAGGAGTGCTTGAGTTGTTAGCAGGCAGTTAACAGGTTGGGTGCCGCTTTAATTCCAGGGAATCAGCTTCTTCAAGCCCTTCTTTTTCTTGCTCGTGGATTCCTGGCTGGAGTCACTGGGAGCTGCCTTGGCAGGCTGTTCCGCCTGCTGCGTGGAACCGCTTGGCGCCGCGGTGCTGCTTCCGGCCGTGCCCGTTCCGCTAGTTGCGCTCGATGAACTTGAAGAGGCATCGCCCGAGGCCGCTGGAGGCGCTGCCGAGCTTCCGTTCGTCGCTGGCTGTGCAGCAGCAGGCGCGGCCGCAGGTGTATCTCCACCCGTTGCAGGCTGTGGCGTCGCAATCGGCACGTTCGGGTCCGCTGCAGGCGCAGTTGCCGGAGCAGCATCTGTTTTTGGCGCAGGGCTTTCCTCGCCGGGCGTAATAATCTGTACCCCCACGCCCGTCTGTGCGTCAGTTGATCCCGTCGGCACCGTCGTCGCATCCACCGGCGCTACCGCGTCGTTGCTGCTATCCGAAGAATTCGCGCTCGACCCGCCGCCGGCCGAACTGCCGGTCACCGTAAACGACGGCCCTTGCGCGCCCGGCCGCAATATATCCGTCGCCGAAACTACGTCGGTCGGCGGATTCATTTGCGGGGTTCCGCTATGCGCCGCGTCCGACACATCCGGAGCGCCCTTCAGCATTCCCAGCGGCAACTTCAACACAACGCTCTGGTGATGTTGCCTCTCATACAGCTGCTGCTTCTGCATCCGTACCACGGCGTCCGGATCAGCCGAAGGAATCGGCTTGCCCATAGCCTTCAGTCGCTCTTTCGAATCCGGAGCAAATTTCGAGAGCGGATAATCCCGCACGATCTTCGCGTAGCACTTCGCGGCTAAATCCCCCCAATGGTTTTTATCATCCTCGTTCTTGGATACCTGCTTGGCGCGCCCGTAAATATCCCCCAACATCCACAGCGCCTCGTCATTCTGGCTGTAGAGCGGATAGCGGTCGGTCAGTTCCACCAGGCGCGCAGCCGAAGCGCGATAATCGAATTTCCGGTAGTAAAAATACGCGACCTTATAATCTCCATCTGCCAGCACTTCCTGCACGTCGCGCAAGTACTGCTCCGCCTTCGGCGCCAGCGGGCTTTGCGGATATTTCAGCAGGAACGCCTGAAACGCATCCTCCGCCGCTTCGCCTTGCGTCTTGTCGCGGTCCGCTTTTTCCATCATGTGGTAATGCGCCATTCCGACCTGCATCTGCGCATATGCGGCTTCATCCAGGAACGGAAAGAAGGTCTGGAAATCGTTGTATTCCTGGATGGACTGCGTCAGATTCGCCGTGCCGCCCTCTTTGTAATACGAGTCCGCCACCGCGAGT
This sequence comes from uncultured Acidobacteriota bacterium, assembly GCA_963740695.1. Classification (GTDB taxonomy): domain Bacteria; phylum Acidobacteriota; class Terriglobia; order Acidiferrales; family UBA7541; genus Palsa-295. The sequence goes on along the minus strand of CAVUFU010000004.1, from coordinate 960,280 downwards.
TTTGCTTTCGCCAGGTACTCGCTGTCGGGATACGTGTTGATCAGCGTTTGCAGCGCCAGGCGTCCTTCCGTGAAGCGTCCGCCCTTCAGATCTCGCTGCGCGCGATCGTAGAGAATTTTGTCCGGTTCGGCGGTCGCGTCCACCGAGGGCGTCGCCGCCACGGCGGCATGGTGCTTCTTGGCCTTTTTCTTGTCGCTGGCCGCGGTGTTATCCGCCTTGTCTTCCCTTTTCGCCTCGCTGTCCGCCGCGGTTTTCGTCGGAGGCGGCGCGTTCTCGCCGCTTCCGCCCGTCTGCGGCGTCGGCACTTGCGCGCTCGCGCGCGGGCTCAACACGAGTAGGAAGGTAAGAACCGCCAGGGTAGGGAACAGAACGCGTAGGATTGCCGAACTCTTTACCGGGCTTCCCGCCATTTCGTTATTCAAATCGAACCTCTCCTGAGTGGTTTACGCTTTCTGGCTCAGGGCTTGGGTCGCGAGCTTTTTTAACTGGCGCGTGGCTGCCGCTGGATCAGCCGTATGGAATATGGACGTCCCTGCTACGAATGTGTTGGCTCCGGCCTGCGCCAATTCGGCCGTGTTTCCCAGATCCACTCCCCCATCCACCTCGATCCGGAAGCTCGCATTATACCGCGCCCGCATCTGATTCAACTGGCGAATTTTCTCGTACGTATTGGCGATGAATTTCTGCCCGCCGAATCCCGGGTTCACCGTCATCACCAGCACCGTATCCACCTTATCCAGCACTTCGCCCAACATCATCACCGGAGTCGCCGGGTTAATCGCCGCCCCCGCTTCCGCGCCGTTCTCCCGGATCATCGCCAGCGCCCGGTCCAGATGAACGGTGCTTTCTGCGTGAACCAGCACGCGGCCCGCACCTGCGCGCACAAAATCCGCGATATACCTTTCGGGCCGGTCAATCATCAGATGCACATCCAGGGGCAATTTGGTTGCTTTGCGCAAGGACTCCACCACTGGGATCCCCAGCGAGATGTTCGGCACGAAGTGCCCGTCCATCACGTCCACATGGATCACGTCCGCCCCCGCTTCTTCCACCACGCGCACCTGCTCGCCCAACCGCGCAAAGTCCGCGGCCAAAATCGAAGGCGCAATCTCAATCCGTGCGTAACTCATGTCAATGCACCAAATTCTAGCATAGCCACCAACCTCGCCGTCGAATCACCCCGCATCGCCAGCGCTCGTACGCTGGTAACTCGCCAGCCGATCCGCTGCAGAGGCGGCTCCCCGTTGAGGACTGGCGCACGCGCGTGATTTATTCAACGATTGTTGAATAATTCAACTCCCGCCGCTGCGGATCCACAACGCCGGACCCTACTCGCTCGCAGAACTGCCTCAAAAAGCTGCCGTTGCGGTGCGGCCTAATTTCGTTGGACATCGGACCGTTGAGTGCATATAACCAAGCACTGCCCCAAGGGGCACAAGCAAAAAAAAGGAGACTTTCCATGCCCTCCAAGAAACCCAAGCGTGCAGCCAAATCCACAAAGCGCCTGAAGAAAAGCAAGAATCTGGAAGCGACCAAGCCGCTAATTAGAATGACCTTCATGTCGTGAAGGCTGCGAGACTGCCCAAGGCGGGGCGAGTGCCTCTTGTCCTGCAGCTTCGCTCAAGCATCCGAAGGGCCGAATTCGCTCATGCAGCAACGTGTCGCCCTTCGGATGCTTTAGCCAGTCAGCTGGAAGGCAAGCTCCGCTCCGCCATCTCGCCGGGGTCGCACGCCTCCATGCAGGGGCCGGACGACTTGCAGCGTCTGGGTGTTTCGCTCGCCAATTTGGGGAAGCTGGAAGCTGCCGCGGACTGTTTCCAAAAGTTGCTTGAGATTCACCCCGACTCTCCGGAAGCGCTCTGTGGTCTCGGCAATATACGCGAAATGAAGCTTGCCTTGGCAGAGGCCGCTGCCTGCTATCGCCAAGCCATTACACTTAGAAGCAGCTATTCACCAGCGCATCAAGGCCTGGGGATAGTGCTGTTGCGTCAAGGGAGGCTCGCGCCGGCCGTAGCCGCGTTGCGGACGGCGGTTTCTTGCGAACCTGCTTCCGCTGAGTCGCTGTCCTTGCTGGACCACGCAATGAGGCACGCTTGCGCGTGGGAGGAACATGATGTTCTCTCGCGCCGTTTGATTCGTCTAGTTCGCACTGCTTCAGGGTGCGTAAATCCCTTCACCTTCCTCTGCGTGGATAGCGGCCCGAAAGAGCAGTTGCTCTGTTCCCGCCAATGGGCAGCCGCGAAGGCGCCGGCTCCGTACAGTCGAAAGCGAAAGTTCGATCGCCGCTGCTACGACAAAGAGCGAATTACCGTGGGATATCTCTCGGCGGATTTTCACGAACATCCCACTATGCGGTTGCTCTCCCAGCTTTTCGCCCAGCACCACCGCGCCAACTTCCGTATCCTCGGATACTCCTTCGGGCCCGACGATCGCAGCTCTACCCGCAAGCAAGTCGTTCGGTCCTTCGATCGCTTCATTGATATCAGCAACGCCTCGCACCAGGTAGCCGCGAATCGCATCCGTGATGACGGTGTCGGGATTCTGGTGGACCTGAAGGGCTACACCGCCTGCGCTCGCCCACAAATACTCGCGTTGCGCCCTGCGCCGATTCAGGCAAGTTACCTCGGTTATCCCGGCACAACAGGTATGCGCGCAATCGACTACGCGATCGTCGATCGTTACGTCGTACCGCCCGCACAGCGGTCTAGTTTTTCCGAGCAGCTCGTCTATCTGCCCCACAGCTATCAAGCAAATGTCACCGCTAGGAAGGCCTCGTCCCCTCGTCCCAACCGGCGGGATTGTGGCTTGCCTGAAACCGGATTCGTATTCTGCTGTTTCAATGCTTCCTACAAGCTCACGCCACAGGTATTCGATATCTGGATGCGGCTCCTGCTCGCCGTGAAGGAAGCGCACTCTGGCTGCTTCATTCGAACGCTCTCGCCACTACAAATCTGAAAAGGGAAGCGAAGGCCCGGGGAATTTCGTCCCGGCGCCTGGTTTTCGCCCCCGAATTGCCGAACCGCGATCATCTGGCCCGTCTTCCGCTTGCGGATTTGTACCTCGATACGTTTCCCTACAATTCCCACACGCTCGCCAGCGATGCTCTTTGGGCCGGCTGTCCGCTCGTCACTTGTTCGGGTCAAACTTTTGCATCAAGAGTCGCGGGAAGCGTATTGCATGCGGTCGGCCTGCCCGAGCTGGTCTGCACGTCCCACGAGCAATATGAGCGCCTGGCCCTCGAATTGGCGCGCAATCCCGAGCGCCTGCGCGCTGTTCGCCGGCGTCTGCAAAACACGCGGCGCAGCGTGCCGCTATTCGATAGCGAGGGATTTACACGACACCTCGAGACCGCGTTTGAAACGATGTGGGATATCTTCCAAAAAGGCGAGCGTGCGCATTCCTTCGATGTTGCGACCGCCGGATTGCCATAACGCGGACTTCCCGCGCTCGTTCCGGCAGACACGCGCCCTCGCGCGCCCCATCTCTGTATTCCCAGCGAAATGTTCGGCACAAAATGCCCGTCCGTCACGTCCACATGAATCAGGTCCTCCGCAGCCTGTTGCGCAGGCCCACACCTAGCAGTGGAATCACGCCGCGTAAGTCGCATTTGCGCATCAGCGTGATTGCTCCTAGTTGGTTTCCGGTAGTGCGGGCGCGCAGGACTTGGGGAGCAACAAGGCCACAAGCGGTGTCCTCGATGGCTATTTCACTACTTAAGTGGAGCTTCTACAGAGCTGTGCTGGGACGCAAATGAGATAATCTCGATGTTCAGTAAATCAAAATTAGAGTGCTCGGATGGCTGAGAAAACGACACTGGCGAGTCCGTTGAAGTTGACTCCCGCCTCGCCTGCGACTGGCCACGACTTACAGCAACGGCATGATATAAACTCTCATCTCGATTTCGCGACCCTACACTCTCCCAAACTTCATGCGCCCAGTCATCCAAGTCTCCGGTGTACGCAAAACCTACGGCTCCACGGTAGCCGTGGACGAAGTTTCCTTCGACGTCCACGATGGCGAAATCTTCGGCCTGATCGGCCCCAACGGCGCCGGAAAAACCACCACGATGGAATGCATCGAGGGCCTGCGCACGCCAGACCGCGGCGAAATCTCAGTCCTCGGCCTCAATCCCTTCCGTGACGTCTACAAACTCCAAGAACGCATCGGCGTCCAACTCCAGCAAGCGCAGCTTCAGAAGCGCATCAAAGTTTGGGAAGCGGTAGACCTCTGGGCCTCGCTCTACCGCAAGAAAGCCGTAGATGCCAATCACTTACTCGAACAACTCGGCCTCGCCGAAAAACGCAATGCCTGGTTCATGACTCTCTCCGGTGGCCAGAAGCAACGCCTCTTCATTGCGCTCGCGCTGATCAACGATCCCGAAGTCGTTTTTCTCGACGAGTTGACCACCGGCCTGGACCCGCAAGCGCGCCGCGCGATCTGGGAACTGGTCCGCGGCATCCGCGCCCGCGGGAAGACGGTTTTCTTGACTACGCACCTGATGGAAGAAGCGGAGCGCCTCTGCGACCGCGTGGCAATAATCGAGCACGGACGCGTCATAGACATCGACACCCCGCAAAATCTCGTGAACCGCCATTGCCCCGAGCGCTCCGTCGTTCTCGCCACCGACGACGCGAGCGCCGCCGAACGCTTTCGCGCGATCCCGCGCGTCGAAGACGTCGAGCGCGACGGCTCGCACTTCACCATCCGCGGCCGCGGCGACGATCTCGTCACCGAAGTGATTCATTGTCTTTCCGAGAATCGCATCCGCGTCACCGATTTCCGTACGATTCTTCCCAATCTGGAAGACGTCTTTCTGAAATTGACAGGCCACTCGATTCGCGACTAGGCGGAACAAAAATGATGCTGCGTGGACTCTGGAAACTAACCTGGCTCGAGCTGAAAATTTTCCTGCGCGAGCCGCTTGGCGCCATCGGAACGATCGGCATTCCCGTCCTGGTCTTCGTCATCGTTGGCCGAATGCTCGGCCCCAAAGGCCCGGCTGCCGCGCTTCCGGCCAACTCCTTCATAGGCGTCGGCCTGCCGGTGCTCGCCGCGTTGCTTATTTCCATCAGTGCCGTGCTGTCGCTGGTCACCATCATCTCCATTTATCGCGAAGGAGGCATTCTCAAACGCCTCCGCGCCACTCCGCTGCGTCCCCAAACCATCCTCACCGCGCACGTGCTCGTGAAGCTGTTCCTCACCGCTGTAACGCTGGCCCTGATGGTGCTGGCGGGCAAACGCTATTACCCGATCGCCATTCACGCTCCGCTTTTCTCGTTTACGATCGCGCTGCTGATAAGCACCTGCAGTATCATGTCCATCGGCTTTCTAATCGCCAGCATCGTACCCACCGCGCGATTTGCGCAGCCGATTGGCGGTCTCATCATGTATCCGATGCTCGGCTTCTGCGGACTCTTCACTCCGATTAGCGCGTTTCCGCCGGCGCTCCACGCCTTCGCCCTGATGGTTCCCTTAACCTACGCCGTCTCGCTGCTCGGAGGCATCTGGCAGGGCGACGCGTGGACGGCGCACTTAGGTGACTTGGCCGCGCTTGCTCTCGTATTCGCGATTTGCACGGCGCTGTCGGCGAAAGTCTTCCGTTGGGAGTAATGCGGATTTTTCCACGGCTTGACGGCGGTCCAGCGTCAAACCTGCGGAACCGGGGAAAGTAACGCTCCGATATTTAGGGAGGCTGCCGAATTTAGGGACAGCGCTGGCGCCCAAGCCTGCCGCTCGGGCGCCCGCACCTTGTATACGATTCTACTTAGCGCACTTGGCCGGGTTATTTTCGCAAGCTTTCGCCTGGTCCAGAAGTGCTTGTCCCTCGATAATGAGCTTCAGTGCCACCCTGTCATTGATGGGCGTTCCGCCGAACTCGGCTCCCTCGAGCATGGTCTTGATCTGCGCAGCCAACCCGTCGCGTTCCAGGGTCCACTGCGAGATGGTGTTCTCGAGGTTGTTGTAGACCACGTCGCCGGTTGAAGTGCTCGTGATCGCGTACGTCGAAACCGCCAGAGTGCTCTTCGATAGCTCCCCGAACGGCGCGTCGATCTTCTTGTAGATTTGCCCCAGCGCCAGCAGCGTTTCCGAATGTGCCTTCAGGCTCTGTGGCAATACGTTGGGATCGAGCAATTCCACAATCGTCCGACCGTCGTGCTGGTAATCGTCGGTGAGGCCCAGCAGCGTCATCATCGTGGGCCGCAGGTCGACGTGATCGGTGAAGAAATCGCTCGTCCGCGTCACGCCCAGTTTCTTCACGCCAGGTCCCACGATTCCGATAAACGTCCGCGCGATTTCCCGCTGGATGTCGCCGTGATTCCAGGCAAAGCCCGTTCCCACGACGGGCGTCGTGCTGCCCACCGTCTCGAAAAAGAAGTTGGGGTTGCCGAAGAACGTGAACGTCGGCTCGCGGTTCGGATCTGCGGTAGTGTTCATGTGGAGCAATTGCATCGCCGCTGGATCCACGATGGCTCCCTGCAGATCCGGTCCCAGGCCAGTTCCCAGCAAGCTCTCGCTCAACCCGGTATGCGGATTCACTGCGCTCAAGCCGGCCATGCTCTGTTCTAGCATGCGGACCGTGCTGCTATTCGGCAACGGCTGCCCGTTGACGTACGTTGTAGCGGCATCGTCGAAGTGGATCCCATACTGCGTCGGGTCACCGGCGGCTGCCGTAAGCCCCGCCAGATTGATGTCCAACTCGCCCACGCCGTTCGTTCCGTACGTGCACGGCACATCTGGCACCACGTTTCCGTTGCGTTCGATTTTTGCGCCGTCGCAATTCGCTGGGCTTGGTGCGCCACCCACAAAGTGGTCGCCCTCATCCGGCGTGAAAATAAAGAGCGTGTTGCTCTGATCGATTCCGGCTTCCTTCAGGTGCAAGAAAAACGTCCCGAAAGCCGCGTTATAATCCGCCAACTGATCCACGTAAGGCGCCTCGCCCGGCCCAAACGTGCCTTCGCTCGAAGTCGTCTCTTCGTGATTGTCATGTGCGTCCGCAATGTACGCGTAGATGACCGGAATACCTTTCTTCAGCATGGTCTCGATCACCGCGAGCGATTGCGCCGGCGTTGGATCGAAATCCAGCTGGTTGAATCCAGTCAGCGGAACGCCGTGATAATCCACGATGCTCCCCGTCGCGCTTCCGGTCAGCGCGGGGTTAATGTACTTCAACCCAAAAAGCGCCTGATAGCCCGTGTAGCCGCCCGGTTCGTCCGGCAACGTGTCGCTCACTCCCACCACGCCCAAAGTCGGATTGGACTGGCAGAGCGGATCCCCCAGCGCGCAGTGAATGGCCACGCCGATGAAATCATTATTCTGATTCGTGCTGCTCTCCATTCCTTGCGGAGACGTTGCGCCGCCGAACACCTTGTAAACATCGAAGGGCGCGCGTTCCAGCACGATGTTCGCCGTCGAGAAAGCGCCAACCGTGCATCCCGCGCGCGTGAACGGAACCCACGGCGCGGACACGTTCTGCCCGCCAGGAGTCGTCAGCGCGAAGGTGTTGTCGTCGGTGCCGGAATTAATGTCAGATACTTTGTCCGTCCAGTAAAAGAACGAGGAAGGGAAGAGCCCGTTTTCGCCGGAACTGGTCGGCGAGAACACGCCGAAGCTATTCGCGATGAAGATCCCGGTATCGTCGGAATACAGTCCGATCTGCGTCGTAAGGATGTCGTTGGCCGTGTGCGAAATCAGCACCGTGTGGTCGCCGGCATCAAGCGTCCCGTGCTGCTCGATGAAATTCAGCAAGTTGGGCATCTGTTCCAGGTCGGAAGGCACGTTTGGATTGTCACGAGTAAAATGCACGTTATCGAATTCGACGTAAACCACATGCTTGATCTTTCCCGATGGGGAATTCAATTGGCACTGCGCATATGCAGACCCGGCCATCCCAGTCGCCAGCAACGCCCAGCTCAGCGAGGACGTCACCACGCGACGCAACATTTTTGCTAGAAACATCGCTTGTTCCTCCAGAATTATTTATTTGGACCGCGGGCCGCGAGGCGCGGACTCGTGGGTCCTAATTGAGTACGCAGCTCGGATGACACTGCAACAAACGCTGGGTTAAAATCTAGTACCACTCGCGCCGGTTCGCGTCAAGACCGCAGCCCGCCAGGCCGGAACACTCCGGGAATTGCTTCAGTCGGGATAGGTACGCTGATAATACTTGGCAGTCGGCGGCCCCAGCAGGAAATATCCGATGGCCACCAGCAGCACCAGGTGCGGTAAACCATCCACCCATGAATTGAGCGCGCCCGCCACCACGTGCGCCGCCACCCACGCCAGCACCAACCACCGGGACCATCGCGCACCGGTCAATAGGAACACTCCCGCCAGGATGCCGACGACTTCGAACAGCAAGATCACCACCATCCAGCGGTCCAGCGCAGCCGTAGACAGGTGATAAATCGCGGCGAAGGTTCCCACAGCAACGAAGAACCACCCGAGCACCGTAATTTCAAACGGACGCTTCATAGGAGGAATTTGCGCGTGATCTCATCGCGGCCGCCGCGACGGCTGATTCCGGCAAGATCAGCGTCAGGCTGACGCCCTTTGCAAGCGCCGAACTCGAACCGAGCTGATATTTACATCCAGCGCTCGCGCGTCACTCGGCAAGCTGCAGCTGAATGTTAGTGCCGGCATCCACCTGCGCCCCCCGCGGCGGCGTTTGCCCCACCACCGTTCCGTGAAGTCCGCCGGGCAAAGGCGCAAACGTCAGCTTCGCCACTTTCAATCCCGTCCCGCTGAATCGCGCTTCCGCTTCGTTCAACGAAAGCCCAATCAATTCCGGCATCACGTACGACGCCGGCCGCGCCCCCAGCGACACCAGCAAATCCACATGCGGGCTCGTCACGTTCGAAGTTCCCGGCATCGGATCCTGCTGCAACACCGCCCCGTCATCGTATCCCGGCAAATACGCGCTGGAAATCTCTCCCACCTGCATTCCGCCGCGCAGCAATTCAATGCGCGCCGCGCGCACGCTGCGATCCGTCAACACCGGAATCCTCGCCTGTTGCGGCCCCAGGCTGATCAGCACGTGCGCCGCCTGCCCCACCTTCACCTTCATCCCCGGCGGAGGCGTTTGCCGTATCACCGTATCCACCGCCAGAGGATTGTAAACGCGGTCCTCCACCTTGATCCCCAATCCGCGCCCCTGCAACATCTGCTGCGCTTCGATCGCATTCTTGCCCACCACGTCCGGCATGGTCACTTCGCGTCCCTGGATCGCAAAGCGCATCGCCGTAAGCGCGCTCAAAAACGCCACCGACAACAAAACAAACGCCAGCAAAGCCAACCGAAATATCCACTCCAACCGTTCCCGAAAAGTCATAATTTTCCCTGAAAGCCAACGCTCCGAATTATATGTCTACTCCGCCGTTTCTCCGTGCCCTCCGCCTTTCCTCTGTGCCCTCTGTGTTAAATCCGTTGCCTCAAGGTTTTCTCTGCGCACTCTGCGTCTCTGCGGTAATAATTTGTTTTCACCGCTACTCCCGCGCAAATCCCGCCGCGAAAAACCCATCCGTTCCGCGTTCCCCAGGCAAAGTGCGAAAGTACCCCGCCGCGTCAAACAATCTACGCGCATCCACCCCAGCAACCAACTTCCCATCCAAGCTGCCCATCAAGTCGCGCACTAACGTGAGCCGCACGCCCGGCACCATCCGCAAAACTTCCTCCACCACCAACTCATTCTCCTCCGCCTCCAAAGAACAAGTCGAATAAACCACCTGCCCGCCCACAGCCAACCGCTCCAGCCCCGACCTCAAAAGCGAAACCTGCAAAGCATGAAACTCCGCCAACGCCTCCGCCCCCAATCTCCAACGAATCTCCGGATGCCGCCCCAAAGTCCCCGTCCCCGAACAAGGCGCATCCACAAGAATCCGATCAAACCTCACACCAAAGGGAAGCGATCCCGCAGCATCCAACTCCACCAACCGCACCGCGCCCAATCCCAATCGCGCGAACTGCTCCCGCATCCCGCGCAAACGATGCGCATGCAGATCCGCCGCCACCACAAGCCCGCCAACACCAGCCGCCCGCGCCAAAGCCGCCGTTTTTCCCCCAGGCGCCGCGCACATATCCAAAACGCGCTCGCCCTCCCGCACACCAAGCAAAAGCGGCACCACCTGCGAAGCCTCGTCTTGAATCGAAATCAATCCGTCGCGAAAAGCGGCCGTCCGCGTAACACTCCCTCCGCTCACCGCAAACGCGCTGCGCAAAATCTCGCCGGGTTCCACTCGCAATCCCGCCGCCCGCAAGCCTAAAAAAATTTCTTCCTGCCGCTCTAAACGATGGAAAGCACAACTCAACCGCGGCGCCCGGTTATTAGCCTCGAGCAATCCCACCGCGCGCGCTTCACCAACTCGTTCCACCCACCGCTCCACCATCCAGGTAGGATGCGAATGCAAAATCCCCAATCTCTCCGCCCCAGTAATCCCCTCAGACAAAAAATCCGCCGCAGGCGTTCGCGCTTCGCCAGCCCCCCGCCGCAACACCGCATTTACCAAGGTTGCCGCCGAAGTCTTACGCGCAAGCTTCACCAGCTCTACCGACTCATGCACAGCCGCTCGCGCCGGCACCCGCTCCAAAAATCGCAGCTGGTACAAACCTATCCGCAAAGCCAACGCCACCGCCAAATCCAGCCTTGCCACAGGTTTCTTCAATAATCGCTCAAGCAAAAAATCCAAAAGCCGCCGCCACCGCAAAACTCCCAACACTAATTCCGTAGCCAGCCCCGCGTCCTCCACCCGCACCCCAGCGCCCAATTGCGCATGCAACAGATCGCTGGCGTAAGCGCCCTCCTCCTCCACGCGCCGCAAAACCTCAAACGCAATCTTCCGCGCCACACTAATCGCCATAAATCTCGCTCACACAATCGTCAGAAAATCTGCCACGGAGGCACAGAGACACAGAGAAACAGAGAAACAGAGAAACAGAGAAGGACGCGCTAGATATCATGTGCCAGGGCACAGCCTTACGATTTGCCGCAAAAGTAAAGCGACTGTCATCCCGCTTGCCCTGACGCAGGAAGGGAGCGCAGCGAGGGATCTGCTTTTCGTTCTCTTAATCGTCGAGCGGCCGTGCAAATTACCACTCCGACTCCTCTTGCAGGCGTTTTTGCTCAGCCTTTGCCGAATGAATCTCTGTGTCTCCGTGCCTCTGTGGCAGAAGTCGCCGTCACGACCCAAATCTCTCTCCCACCACAATCCGTGCACCATTCAAAAACTCGCGGGCCGCCACGCGCTTCCGCCCTTCCATCTGCGCAAATTCCAACCGCAGCACGCTACCGTCGCCACATGCAACGAACGCTTCACCCTCCGCAACGCGAATCGTGCCCGGCACAATCTCCCCAGTGTCACGTTCATCCGTAGGGGCGGGTCTCAGACGCGCGGTTTGCGTCCCGGATGTTGGTGCGGGACCCGCCCCTACGGTCGCTCCGCGCAAGAGCGCGTCATCAACGGCCGGCCGGCCCCAGATCGCGCACAATTTGCCACGAAACAATGTGAACGCCCCCGGCCAAGGCTGAAATCCGCGCATCTGGTTGTAAATCATCCGAGCGGGCAATGACCAATCAATCCGTCCATCCTCCTTCTTCAAAGGCGGCGCAAACGTAGCCTGCGACGAGTCCTGCGCCACAGGCGTAATGTTCCCATCCGCCAGCCCGCGCAAAGTCGCAACCATCAACGGCCCACCAGCCTCCGCCATTCGCGCATACAATTCCGGCGCCGTTTCGTCCGCCCCGATCGCAGTCTCCCACCGCAGCAGCATCGGCCCGGTATCCAATCCCGCGTCAATACTCATCGTAGTCAAACCCGTCCGCGTCTCGCCTTTCGCAATCGCCCAATGAATCGGCGCCGCCCCGCGATATTTCGGCAAAAGCGACCCATGCAAATTCACCCAACCGAGCCGCGGCAAGGCAATCAACCGCGCCGGAATAATCTGCCCGTAGGCGATAATCACCACCACGTCCGGTGCGACGCCCGCAAAATAGTCGAACGCCTCGTCGCTGCGGATTTTAGCCGGCTGGTAAACAGGAATCCCCGCCGCAAGCGCCTCCGCCTTCACGGGCGAAGCAGAAATCTCGCCGCCCCGCCCCCGCGGACGGTCCGGCTGCGTCACCACTCCCTCGATTTTGAATTCAGGACGCGCGATCAACTCGCGCAAGGCAGGAACTGCAAACGCCGGCGTGCCGCAGAAAACAATCCTCAGCGGCGGCACGAATCGCCTACCACTCGCCGGCTTTTTTCATCTTGCGGATCTTTCGCCGGATCATGTCGCGCTTCAGCATGCTCAGGTGCGTGATGAAAAGCACTCCGTTCAAATGATCGATCTCGTGGCAGAACGCGCGCGCCAGCAATCCCTCGCCCTTGCGCTCGAATTCATTTCCTTGGGCGTCCTGGCCGCGCACCGTCACATACAGCGGCCGCTCCACGTACCCGCGAAATCCCGGAATCGAAAGGCAGCCTTCTTCCTCGCGCTGCGTCCCGTCCGCATAAGTAATTTCCGGATTCGCCAGCACGATCTTCGCCTCCGGAACTTTCCCGTTCGAGACGTCAATTACGGTAATCCGCATGCCCACGCCAATCTGCGGAGCAGCCAAGCCCACTCCCGCCGCCGCGTACATGGACTCGAACATGTCCGCCACAAGCTTCTGCAAATCGTCGTCGAATTTCTCGACGCGCTTCGTCGGTGTCTCAAGCACCGGATCGCCATATTTCACTATCGGATGGATCATCGTCAGCAGTTTCCTGTTTTCACCAATCACCACTCACGAATCACTAATCACGCTTTACTAGAACTGATCCAGTTGCCCCTGATACCCCTCGAAGTTACGCTTCATCTCTCCCAGCGAATCCCCGCCAAACTTTTCCACAAAAGCCCCCGCCAATTCAAACGCCACCATCGCCTCGCCAGCCACTCCGCCCGCCGGCACCACGCAAACATCCGACCGCTCGTACGCCGCCTTCACCGGGTCCTTCGTTTTTAAATCCGCCGTCAGCAAAGGGCGCCGCAAAGTAGAAATCGGTTTCAGATGCCCGCGCACCACCACGTCGCTGCCGTTCGTAATTCCGCCCTCGAGGCCCCCAGCGCGATTCGAGGAACGCATAAACCGTTTCCGCGCGGCATCGTACTGAATCTCGTCCTGCACTTCCGACCCGTAACTCGCCGCATTCGCGATCGCCGAACCGAACTCCACAGCCTTCACCGCTTGAATGGACATGACTGCCCGCGCGATCCGCGCATCCAGCTTCTCATCCCACTGCGCGTGGCTCCCAAGCCCCGGAGGAATCTCGTGCGCCACCACTTCGAAAATCCCGCCCACCGAATCGCCCGCGCGCAGGACGTGATCCACTTCCGCCTTCATCCGCGCTTCGGTAGCCGCGTCCACGCAGCGCAGCGGCGATTCCAGATTCTCGCACGCGTTGACAATTTCTTCCCAACTGGCATCGCGCTCCATTTTCACGTGCCCCACCGCGATGGTATGGCTCAGCACCGCCGCGCCGAATTCGCGCAAAAACAATTTCGCAAACGCGCCCGCCGCCACACGCGCCGCTGTCTCCCGCGCCGAAGCGCGTTCCAGCACGTATCGCGCATCATGAAAATTGAATTTCAGCGCCCCAGCCAAATCCGCGTGGCCCGGACGCGGCGCCGTCAAAGGCCGCTGGCTCCCTGGCGCAACACCGGACGCCTCGACGCCATCGGTGTCCTCCACCGCGGCTTCCACCGGCAACGCCTTCTCCCAATTTTTCCAGTCGCGGTTCTCGATGCGCACGGCGATCGGCGCGCCGATCGTCTTTCCATGACGCACGCCCGCCAAAATATCCGCCGCGTCTTTCTCGATGCGCTGCCGCCCGCCGCGGCCGTAACCGAGCTGCCGCCGGTGCAGTTCGCGCTGAATAAATTCCAGGTCCACCGGCATCCCCGCCGGCAACCCAGAAATCCAGGCAATCAACGCCTGCCCGTGTGACTCCCCCGCCGTAACGAATCGCAGCATGTAGTAGCCGAGCCCAACAAGCAGGCACGAATGCAAGATTCTACCGGACACCCGCACCCGCGTAAACACTTTGCCGATGAGATAATCGCGGTGCCGCGCTCCGCACCGCCGGAGCCACTCCGCGCATGTCCGCTTGACGCGACGCGGCGCAGCCGTTACGCTCCCAATGACTCGGCGCAACCGCGCCTCACCGCGATGCGCCGTGTCGCTCAAAATGGCCGACGCCAGTCCCACCTCATCGCTTCCTTCAATTCTCGTTGATGCATTGAAGGGCCAAGTCGCGGCCGTCCAAGACTACTTCTTCCTGGTCATGCAGTCTCTGAAGTACATCCTCACGCAGCCGCACTACTGGATGGACACGCTCGAGCAAATGGACATCATCGGTGTCGGCTCGCTTCCCATCATTATTCTCGCCAGCCTGTCCATCGGCGGCGTCATGGTATTGCAAACCGCCGCGCAGTTTCAGCGCTTCGGAGAAACGGCTCTCACCGGCGACGCGGTGGCCCTCGCACTCGTCCGCGAACTCGGCCCCGCAGTCACCGCGCTGCTCGTGGCCGGCCGCAACGCTTCTGGCATGGCGTCCGAACTAGGTTCCATGATCGTCACCGAGCAAGTGGACGCGATGCGCGCCCTCGGCACTGATCCCATTCGCAAACTGATGATGCCGCGCGTCATCGCCACGGTATTAATGGTCCCGCTGCTCACCGCCGTCTTCGATTTCGTCGGTCTGTGCGGTGGATTCGTCGTTGCATACACCACGTTGCGTCTCGGTGCCGTGCAATTCTGGACGCGCGCCATTCACTCCCTCGCAATGGGTGACGTCGTGCAAGGCATGGCCAAACCCGTCGTCTTCGGCCTCATTATTGCCACAGTCGGCTGCTACCGCGGCCTCCGCGTACGCGGCGGCACTCAAGGCGTCGGCCGCGCCACAACCAGCGCAGTAGTCATCGCCTCCGTCTGGGTCCTCGTAGTCGATTTCTTCCTCTCCCGCCTCCTCCTCTACATGTTCAATCTCTAGCATCACAAATATCGCGATCCTGTCATCCCGCTTGCCCTGACGCAGGAAGGGAGCGCAGCGAGGGACCTCTGCTCGATTTGAACGTAGCAAGGGCCACAAGCCGTGCCCCGGCAACATCTCTCCGTGCCCTCATCTTTCGCAGTTCTCAGTGTCCTCTGTGTTAAAGCCGTTGACTTCCTTCACCATGACTCCCAAACCGAACTACCCACCCCGAATCCCCCAATTTCCATCTATAATTCCACGCATGACGCGCGACGTTCCGCCGCTCGACTCCTCGACGAACCTCGCCAGCGCCTTGCGGCCGCCGCCTGGCCGCGAAAGCTCCCGGCAACATGTCGAACCAGTTCCCGGCGAGCCGCTGATCTCCTTCCGCGATGTTCACATCAGCTTCGACGAAGGCGACGTCCTTCGCGGAATCTCCTTCGACGTCGCTCCCGGCGAAACCAAAGTCCTCCTCGGCGAAACCGGCACAGGCAAAACGATCATCATGCGCCTCGCCGCCGGCCTGATTCTCCCCGACGCCGGCCAAGTACTCGTCATGGGCCACGACGTCAGCGAAATGCCCGAAACCGAGTTGCTGAATTTCCGCCGCCAGATCGGTTTCGTCTTCCAGGAAGGCGCGCTCTTCGATTCGCTCACCGTTGCCGACAATGTTTCCTTCCGCCTGCGCGAAGAAGGCATGGACGAAGCGGAAATTGAGCAGCGCGTCCGCGAAGCCCTCCGCTTCGTTGAACTCGAGCAAGCCCTCGAAAAATTTCCTGCCGAGCTTTCCGGGGGAATGCGCCGCCGCGTTTCCATCGCCCGCGCGTTGGTAGATCGCCCTCCCGTAGTTCTGTACGATTCGCCCACTGCGGGCCTCGATCCGGTCACCTCGCAAACGATCATCACGCTGATCCTGCGCGGCCGCGATCTGCAGGACGTAACTTCGCTGCTGGCCACCCATCGCGTGCAAGACGCGTTCGGCCTCGCCAACTTTCGCTTCGACAAAGCCACCGGCCACGTCGTCTCGCTTCTCGGCAACGGCAATGGCGCCAGCTCCGACTCCGGCGCTGACACCAGCAAACGCGAAGCCAAGCCGAATCCAGCCTCGCGCGAATCTCTAGCCGCACGAGAAGCAGCCGCGGATGCCATCCGCGACGGCAATCCCGCGCGCCCCACGAACGTGCTCGTCCTGCGCGAAGGCAAAATTTATTGGGAAGGCGCGGCCGACGAGCTGCTGCGCACCAAAGACGAGTACCTCAAAAAGTTTCTGGCTTCAGCGGAATAACATCCGCATCTGAAAACTGAATTCTGCAATCGGCTTTCGCAATTTCTGAGGAGGCAAGGTCATGGCGCAACGCAAGCAACTAAGCTGGACGGAACTGCGGGTAGGTCTCTTCGTGCTCGCGGGCCTGTTTATTCTCGCCGTCGCGATCTTTTACATTACCGGCGCGGGAATTCTCGGGCCGAAATACCGCCTCTATACGTACCTCCCCGAAGTCGAAGGCGTCAGTTCCGGGGCGCCGGTGCGCCTGGACGGCGTCTCGATCGGCAACGTCGAGCAGATCGGCCTGAATCCGCGTCCCTCGGACCGCACCCAGAGCATCCAGTTAATCTTGCGCATTGACAAGAAATTTCAGAAAGATGTACGGACGGACTCGACGGCCAGCCTCGTCACCGAAGGCCTGCTCGGTGACCGCTACGTCACCATCAAGCGCGGCCTCACGGGCACACAGCTCCCTCCCAACAGCACCATTCCCGGCGCGCCCGCCGTCGCCATGACGGAGATGGTTTCGCGCGGCACCGCCCTGCTCGACACGTTGAACGTCGTGTCCACCGACCTGAAGAGCATCGCCGACCAGGTTCAGAACGGCCAGGGCACCGTCGGCAAACTCATCAAAGATCCCGCGCTTTACAACAATCTCAACGCCACCGTCGCGCGCCTGAATGATGTCGCTTCCAACATTCAACAGGGGAAGGGCACCGCCGGAAAATTCCTCACCTCCGACGAGCTCTACAACAAAGTCAACGCCACGGTGGACAACGTCAACGACGTCCTCGGCGCCGTGAAAGACCAGAAGGGCACGGCGGGAAAATTGATCTACGATCCGGCCGTCTACAATAGCGCTAAATCTTTCCTCGACAATGGCAACGGCGTGCTCGCCGACGTCCGCGCCGGCAAAGGCTCCCTCGGCAAGCTCGCCACTGACGACGCGCTCTACAACAATATGCGCGACGCCTCCGCGCAGGTGAAAGAAGCCACCGCCAAGCTCAATTCCAATCAGGGCACCGCCGGCAAATTCTTCAGCGACCCGGCGCTCTACGACAACTTAAGCGGAATGAGCGGCGACCTCCGCCTGCTGATCGCCGACTTCCGCAAAGACCCCAAAAAATTCCTGCACGTGAAACTGGCCGTTTTCTAGTCGCGTGATAAACGCGTTTTTGTGTCGATTAGAACGGGGTGCGATCGTTTGTTTTGAGAGGTTTACGTTGATTTCTAATATCTGCCATTGTCGATAAGAAACGATGTTGCTGGCTGCTTGCGGCGGGCGATTTGCGTCCGCGAATCGATGATTGTGGCTTGCGGAAACGTGTAAAAAATGACGATTAGAAGGGCAGTGAGTGGTGACCCGCCTGCCGGCGAGGCAGGTTGGTGAGTAGTGATTGATGAGGAGCGGCGCGGCGTGTCGATTGTGACGATTCGAAATGTCGGGATGCGTGATTCTGGAAGTGGCTCGTCCCGCAAAGAACGCGGGATGCGAAGTGCGCATTTGTTGGCGATTGATTTGGGGCGCGGGTGTTTGTTTTGTAGGAGATATAGCGAATTCTAATCGCCGGGGTTGGCGATTGATTTTGAGCGGCGATCGGCGGTTATTGTCGATTAGAGCGGGGACGTAACATTGTAGTTGGGATGTTACATGAGGTTTTGGGGCGGCGGGATCGTGGATTGTACGATGAGTAGGGGGCGCGGGGCGGATTTCGGCGGGAGTGTTTTGCTCTGATCGCCTTCGTGACTCCCTGGGCCGTGTAGCAGTGCCCATGCTGTCTCCTTGGTGGGGCGACAAATTGCCCCAACGCACGTTAACATATTCGTTACGTATTTACAATAGAAAAATAGGGAGGCCGTATGCCACGCGGACGCATCCGGGCGCGGGAGTAGCAAGTCAAAGGCTCGCGGAAACGGCACCGCGAAAGGAATGGCGCTGCGCGCCGCCGTTTTCCCGGCGCTTACGCGCCGGGCTAGGTTTGTGCCGCGCCTACGGCGCTGGTGGATGGGAACCGGGACGGTCTTCCTGCGGCGGATCTTTGACATGCCGTGCGTCGGGCGGTCGAATTGAGGTGGCTCCCCGGGCAAGATGGCGCTGCCCAGGGGGCCTGGCCTTCGATTCGGCACCGCCGAATCTCAGGGTGAATCGCGCTGTTGCGCGATTCACGTGCGGCAGCGGCGACGCGGAAATCGGCTGCCTTTTGCTTGAAGGGCGGGAAAGTCACCGCTCCTTCGTTCGCAATTTCCGCGCCGCTGCGTTCACGCTTCGACTTGTGGTCCTTGGGCCGGCAACTGTGTGCTACGAGATTCGCGTGTTGCAGGAGCGGGTTTGAGACCCGCCCCTACGGTCTCCCGCGCGATTGTGCAGGAAGCGCTACGTGCTAGTTCTTCTCGTCCAGCACGAGTTCGATCTCGCGCACTTCTTCCTCGTCGCCGCTGGGAGCGACAAACCCCGCCTTGCGCTTCGGCCCACGCGGCACCAAAGTCCAGGCGATCTCCTCCATGTCACGCAGTCGCTGCCGGCCTTTGCTGACGTATCCCGAGCACTCCTTCACCGGGAACAAGACTTCCCGCTCTGGCCACGTAGCCTGGCACACCACCACGCACTCGTTCTCACGGTATCCCTTCATCATCAGCGCCCGTTCGCAGGTCTCGCATAACGACGGCCCGTAAACTGGGGTGCCGCCTATAACCTTTACGCTCATAACCTTTATCCGATCTAAGAAGCGACATTTAGCCGCTTCGGAATGCGCGCCGATAGTCGCCAGCGCGGAATGAAATTGGTCGCCGGGCAGGGCATTGCCCGCAGACAAATACACCCTTGCATCGTTGAGTTTTTGGGCTAAGGGCTGCGATTGAAGGAATCGTTACGAGGAAGGACTAAAGCCCATTCGGCCACAATCCCAGCCCGGCGCTACCGCCGTTAGCCACAACGTCGAATTGTAGGTATGTATCAGCATTCCGAATGTTCTCCAGCATCGCCAATGTAAGCCACCAAGCAAACCCAATCAACCCATTTCCTGCGAACGGCAAAAACCCCACGCCAAACAGTCCCGGCCGGAGGGCGAAGTGCAGATTTCAGCCGTTAGTACACCTTTACAAAAAGCCTGTGCTATCATACTAGTGAGTAAATGGGCCGGTGTCCGAATCTATACTCGACTCCCAGGCGAAGGTAGCGGCGCCGCCGGTCGAATCTAAATTATTTAGAGTAAGGTTGGGACGCCAATCGCCGATGTGTCTCGACCGTCGCGTGACGGAGCGCGTATGAGCCTGTCGGTAACCGTTCTGGTGTCAGTCGGAATCGTCGCGTTTTTGATTCTCATATGTGTCGAATTAATGGGTGGGGCATCAAGCTGGGAAACTGGATTCGAGTTCGCGGCTACGGTGCTATTTGTTCTGTTGCTGCGTTGGTTGTTCGGATATCCGTTCGTCCGCCAACCCTTCTCGTCAGAAGTGTCATACGCTCAGATCGGAATGCTGTTCGTTGCGATCATTCTGGGGATGATCGGAGATTACTTCTTCAACGGGAAGGCAGGCTTCTCGTGGCCGTCACTTCTTAAACCAATCATTGTGTCGCCCCTTGTTCTCCTGCCGCTCCTTGGAACGCTTTCCCCAGAGGCCAACCACCAGCAATTCGTGTGCGTGATGATCGTCGGCTTTCAGAGTGGATTCTTTTGGAGAAAAATCGTCCGAAATGCAAAAACCAAGAACGGTTAGCCTCATCATTTGGTTTGGTGCCGTGTCACTTTTGGGCTGTGTGAGCCGCGTTGCCGACGCACAAGCCAAACCGCCCGCTCCGGATCGTTACCAAAGGTTCTTCGTGCAATACGCGGATCACCGATCGATGGTTGAACGAGCGCTGAATGTCATTGGGTATACGGATTCAGACGTGGGCAGGAGTTTTGCCCTGATAGCAGGGGTATCGCACTATCCGCGCTTGCCGGCGGGGAATCGCAGTCTCGCACCAGCCGAAGTCGACCGGGAAGAGTTGTGGCCTACCTGGAAAAAGAAGAATTCTTCGACGAGATCGTGGTGCTCTGGGACGAAGACATGACGCCGGCCAATCTCTCGTATTTCCTTCGAGAGTATTTCCCGACCCGCTTACGGGCAAGTCCGAAGTCTCGCTTTCTCTTCGCCTACAGCGGTCACGGATTCCAGGACGGTGATCAGAGCTACGTCCTCATGAATAAGGCTACCAGTTTCTCTGACAAGGCGCACGCGATCGACTTAGCAGAATTACGTTCGGATGTCGCTCAAACGTAGACGCCGGATACCAAGTGCTTGCATTGATCAACTCGTGTTACGGAGGGGCTTTCTTGTCCCGATCCGCGTTCGGCGAAGCTTTCATCCCTCGCCATGCGGGAGCCCATGCCATCACGGCCGGCGCGTCGCGCGAAAAAACTTGGTCAGACAGGGAGGTTGGTTCGGGGAGCGTCTTTTTCGAGAAACTTCTTCAGGGACTTGGCGGTGCGGCGGACACTGTGCCACCAGGGGGAGATGGCATCATTACCGCCAGCGAACTCTACGCTTATCTTCGACACGAGGTCGAGGTTTCTACGGACCAGAACCAAAACCCACAGTTTGGCGATATTTCGTCAGGTGAGAGTCTCGGTGAATTTTTCTTTCTGAATCGAGCCCGTCAAGTAGCGGCTCACACGATTCCCCAGTGGAACCCCGTTGCTATGATTCCGTCTGGGACTCCGACGGCGTCGGCCCCTTCGCAATCACTCGGCGCGGGGGGGATCTCCCGAGCAGGCAAAACTGCAAACATTTACTGGGAGCGTCAACTTGCCCGAGGCATTCGTAACGGCGGGAGTGGCAGGCTCATTCGGAGACAGGGACGTTAAGCAGAAAGGAGGGACGCTGCAAGTCGATCTGTCCTTGTCGGAGACGAACGCTCGGTACGAGAGCATCTCATTCAGAACCACGCCAACCACTGAAAAATTCTCGGGTAATTTTTCACCCTCTTTCGGCGCGCCCGCAGTTCCGATGGAGATGTCCGTCACATTTTCGATCTTGATTTGGATGTCGAGGGCATCGCCCGAGCTTGCGGTTACGCCGAGTTCGTCTGGCGGCTTCGGCATAGAGGCCTTCGCGTCCGCAGACTGCGGCGGGTGCTTCTACATGGAGATAACTGGAACGTGGACGGTAAAGACGCCGTCGAGGACTTACGACGGCGAGGTCCGGAGCGCTCTCACCAACAGAGGCATGGGCGTTGACACCGGCGCGGCTGATATTGACTTAGCGCACTATCCCGATGAAATTACGCTCAAGAATTTCAGTTGGCACGCCAACAGCGGCGGAATGCATATTCCGAGCCTTGTAGATGTCACCGTCGAAGGGGTTCCGCTAAAACTCTCTATGATTTACTTAGATGCTCCCGTCGCAAGGGCTGAATCGATCGCAACTAAGGTACGTTAGTGCGGACGGTTGCCACCCCTTCATATTGCATCGCGACAGTTGTTTGCGAGGCTAGTTGATTCTTGATTTTGCCGTCGACGTTTGGGTGCTGCGCTCTTTGCCCCGTTTGCAAAGAGTACGCGGCTTTGTGGGCGGCGAATTTCGCAAGCTCATTTCCTCTGCAATAATTTCATCGGTGCGGCAAATTTCTTCTGTGGTGGTCCACGGCGGAGAATTGTCACAGCGCGCTTAGGCGCCACGGTCCGCACCCGGGCACAAGTCAAAGTCAAATTCAACGGCAAAGACGAAGAGCACAGCCAAGAGTGGCTGTGCCACAAGTGCCCCGGGGAGTTACATTTCGCGACGGGGCCACGCTTTTGCTAGAGTTTCGGCGAGGGAGGACGCGCCTTATTTCGACATCCAAACCTATCGTCGAGCACGATTGGCGCAGCGGGGGTGGCACAGCCACTCTTGGCTGTGCTCTTGGGGTTGATTTTGCCGACCCAGAAATTGACCCACCGCAAGGATCGCGGCAAAAGTTCTCGCAGTGCACGTCACTTCCCATTACGATGCGCGCTAGACCAAGGCCAGTCCGAAGCTTTCGCAACTAAGCCAGCAGCAACGGGGTTTCTTTCGATGTACTGCTGAATCCGCGCGAATTCCGCTAAGCTTCGGCACCAATGATCGTAAGACTCGTCTTGCCAGAAATGCTGTGCGCTGCCGTGCAAAATCTTGTTGGCGGCGCGTGCTGTGGCTCCCTTCAGGCTATTCGTTAGACGGCGCACCGGCACTTTCGGCGTGAGCAGGACGTGGACGTGATTCGACATGACGACATAAGAATGCAATGAATAGTGCTGGGGTCCCTGGTCTCCATGCACGAGTTTTTCAACCACGCATTGTGCGATGCGAGCGTCTTTCAGCCATAGAGGGCCTGCCTCTGCGCGATCCAATGACTCATCCGCGCGACGAAATTCTTCACCGGCGGAAAATTTCTTGATTTCCCTTAGGCGGCTGAAAAAACTGGCTGGCAGCGAGCCATAGAGGCGCCAGGTCAGGAAAATTGGGGGGCCTTCTGGTAGCCGATGCGGCAGGTTTCTGCGGTAAAGCTCCACGGTGGAGCATGGCTAGCATAGGCTGGATGATGGCGCAATCCGCAACGTTACGTACGTAGGGGTGTTTCAAAATTCAAAACCGAAGAGCACAGCCAAGAGTGGCTGTGCCACACCTGCGGCGCCAATCTTGCTTTACGGAAGGTCGGCCTTAATACTGGGGGGCTCTTGGGAGCGCGTCGACGCATTGCTGCTACTTGGTTTCTGGAGGCGGCGTGGTGCGGACCCACCAGACTAGGCCGCTGTAGTCTGAGAAGCAGATGTGTTCGCCCGAGGCTTCCAGGACGCCTTTGGTGTGGTCGAAGAATTCGGTTTTGGCTATTAGGCTTGCGGAGACGGCTTCGTCCCAGGGTTCGTAGCGCGATTCTTCCGTGGTTTCGGATTTCAGGATTTTTTCGATTTGCTTGCGGGCTTCTTCTTTGTCGGGCTTGTCTTTTGCGTCGTTGTAGCGGCGGACGCGGATTGTTTCGATGGGGGCGCCGATCAGGTCTTCGATGGAAACCGGGTCGTCGAAGTTGCGGTAGCCGTCGCGGGGCGGAGCGAAGGCGCTGCAGGTTTTGCCGAAAGGCTCGGCGATTGGCTCGGGATTTTTCTCTGGCGGCGGGGATTTTTCGAGTTCGAGGATTATTTTCGGGTCTTTCGATTTTCCCTGCGAGTAGCCGACGCGCGCGAGTGGGACCGTTAGCGCGGTTAGCGCCAGCGTTGCGTAAATTCGTCGCTGGTTGTGGCGCAGCATGCGGTCCTCCCAGCACTAATTGCAAAACCCGTACTTCAGCGGCTAAAGAGGCTGCGGAAAAAATCGTGTTTTCCGCCACTTTGCCTGGGAAAAAGTTTGTTTTTCTTCTACCGGCGCCTCGGTTCCGCGTTTTTCGGGTGGCTTTGGGAGGTTTTCGGCCACCTCCAGAGACACCAGGGCCGCGGCCCTACACTGCGGGAATCAATTTCACCATCCGCACCAGATTGGCGGCTGTGGCAACCAGCCGAAACAACCAGTCCACTTTCCGCTCGCCGCGCAGCTTCATTTGGCGCGCCATACTGTCCAACTTGGCCCAGCCGAATACCTTTTCCACCAGCTTGCGCTTCCGCTGGCTGAGCGCCATGCCCGGGTCCTGCCGTTCGGCTTCCGTCAGCCAGTTCGGCCAGTGCCGATTGGGCTCGTACTCGGCCACGTGCGGGACTACTTTCCGCTTGCGCAGCTCGGCGATGAATCTCTGCTCCTGATACAGCTTGTCGGCACCCAGGGTGATCGTGCGCGTGCCTTCGTTGACCCGCTCCGGGCTCCGGCCGCGCTCGTCCAGCATCGCTAGCGCCGCGTCTCGTTCGGCGGTCGTGCTCGACTGCGTGGCGCGTGCCGTCACGATCAGTCCGTTGCGGTTTTCGATCATCACGTGCCCCAGATAACTGGGCCGCGATTCGCTCCCCGCGCTTTTCTTGTACAGCCGCGCCTCCGGATCAGTCTTCGACTCATGGGTGTCGCGCAACAGCTTCTTCCCGCCCGATCCGCTTCCTTTCTCGGGGGGCTTTTCCTTGGGCACAAAACTCTTCCGGCTGGCCCAGGCTTCCAGGATCGTCCCGTCCACCGTGAAGTGTTCTTCGCTGAGCAAACCCCGCTCGGCCGCTTGCCCCACCACCGCCTCCAGCAGCTGCTGCGATATGGCTGCGGCCATCAGCCGCTCGCGATTCTTCGTGAACACCGTCGCGTCCCACACTCCATCACTGGCATTCAACCCCACGAACCAGCGGTACAGCAGGTTGTAATCGAGCTGCTCCATCAGCTGCGCCTCGCTCCGGATCGAGTACAGCGCCTGCAATAGCAGCGCTCGCAACAGCCGCTCGGGCGGAATCGAAGGTCGCCCCCGCTTTGCGTACAGAGCCGCGAAGCGCGGCCCCATGTCCTTCAGGCTGACATCGATCATCTGCCGAATCCGCCGCAGCGGATGATCCTGAGGAATTCGCTGTTCCAACGGAATGTAGCTGAAAACTTCACCTTGTTGTTCGTCGTGTCCGCGCATGCCACTTACATACCAGAACTGCTCGTCAATTGCCGCACTCATTTCGCATCCGCACCCATTTTTCCGCAGCCTGTGACGGACTTCTTCTTTGTCGGGTTTGTCTTTTGCGTCGTTGTAGCGGTGGACGCGGATTGTTTCGATGGGGGCGCCGATCAGGTCTTCGATGGCGACTGGGTCGTCGAAGTTGCGGTAGCCGTCGCGGGGCGGGGCGAAGGCGCTGCAGGTTTTGCCGAAAGGCTCGGCGATTGGCTCGGGATTTTTCTCTGGCGGCGGGGATTTTTCGAGTTCGAGGATTATTTTCGGGTCTTTCGATTTTCCCTGCGAGTAGCCGACGCGCGCGAGTGGGACCGTTAGCGCGGTTAGCGCCAGCGTTGCGTAAATTCGTCGCTGCTTGTGGCGCAGCATGCGGTCCTCCCAGCACTAATTGCAAAACCCGTACTTCAGCGGCTGAAGCCGCTCGGAGTTTACTGCGTTTATGCCGTAGCTAAAGCTACGGCCTACAAAGATTTTTCGTTTGTCACCGAGTCTCGCCAAGCACTGCTCGCTCGTTACGTTGCGTCTCCCGAGGCGGAGGACTTTTCTTGCGCGATTTCGTGGACGCGGCGCAAGTCTAGCTTGCCTGTGCCTAGATGCGGCAACTCGTCAATGTGGAAGAACTGGTTGGCGCGCGGGGTCCAGAGATTTGGCAGGTCGGATTTGGCTAGTTTTTCGATTACGGGCTTCAGGGCTTCGGGCGTTAGCGTGTGCAGGACTACCAGGCGTTCGCCTTTTTTGCCGTCGGGGACGCCGGTTACTACGAATTGTCTTTCGGCGGAGTCGGCTAGTTCTTGTAGCTTCTCTTCGATTTTTATGTGCGGGACCATCTCGCCGCCGATTTTGCTGAAGCGGCTTAGGCGATCGGTGATGGTGAGGAAGCCGTCTTCGTCTTGCGCGGCGATATCGCCGGTGACGTACCAGCCGTCCTGCAGGACTTCGGCAGTTTTCTCGGGCTTGCCTAGGTAGCCCTTCATGACGTTGGGGCCGCGGACCAGCATCAGGCCGGGGGTATTTACTTCCCGGCGCTCTCCTGTTTCGGGATCCACGATTCGGACGCTTACGCCGGGGAGCGGATGGCCGATGCGGCCGCGTTTTGCGCCGATCTGGCGGAAGCCGGGGGCGCGGAAATCGCGCGTGTTTACTGCTACTACCGGCGAACATTCTGTTGCGCCGTAACCTTCTAGCGGACGGATGCCGAAGCGATCTTCGAA
This sequence comes from uncultured Acidobacteriota bacterium, assembly GCA_963740695.1. GTDB lineage: Bacteria > Acidobacteriota > Terriglobia > Acidiferrales > UBA7541 > Palsa-295. Next base: position 934,258 of record CAVUFU010000004.1, on the reverse strand, counting down.
GGCTAGCGCTAGGGGTTCGGGCAGCTTTTCGGCGCCTACTACCACGTATTGCAGGCTGCCGAAATCTTCGGGCGTGCAGCGGCGCGTGTAGGCTTGCAGGAAGGTGGGCGTCGCTAGTAGGAAGGTGACGCGGTAATCGCGGACTAGTTCGCTGACGGCTACTAGATCTAGCGGGCTGGGGTGGAAGGCTGCGCCTATGCCCATTACTGCCGGGAGCCAGAGCGTGACTGTGAATCCGAAGGAGTGGAAGAACGGGAGGACGCCTAGCAGGACGTCGCCTTTGGCTAGCATGAAGGTTTGGCCCATCTGGTCAATGTTGGACATGATGTTGTAGTGGGTCAGCATTACGCCTTTCGGTTCGCCGGTGCTGCCGCTGGAGAAAATTATGGTGGCTAGATCGTCTAGGGATTTTGTTTTGTTGGCGGCGCTGAGGGTGCGTTCTAGGAGTTTGCTTGGCAGGAACCAGAGGAGTAGGGCGAGCATGCGTTCGCCGAAGCCTGGGCGCGCGGCAGCTTCTTCGAGCAGGATGGTTTTGCCGGGGACTTGCAGCGGGATTTTTTCCAGCAGCAACTTCGTGGTGATTACTGTTTCGATCTTGCATTGCTCGGCGCAGGAGGCGAGCGTTTCGTTGGAGGCGGTGTAGTTCAGATTCACTGGGATTTTTCCGCTGAGCGACGCGGCGAAATTTACCAGCGCGCCGGGGACTGACGGCGGGAGCAGGATGCCGACCATTTCCTGGCCTTTCCAGGTTTCGCGGAGGCGGCGGGCGAGGAAGATGGCGCTTAGCAGCGCGCTGCCCCAGCTCATGCGCGGGCGGCGTTTATCTCCCATGGCGAAGCGGAAGGGGTAGTGATGCGCGGTGCGGATCAGCGAGCGCGGTAGCGTGTACATTCTGCTTTTGTGATGGAGATACGCCTCGCTTTGGAGTTGCTGCACGGCTTCGCGGACTTCGAAGGCGGTGGCTGTGGGCGGCATGGGCTTGCCGAAACTTACGGTGACGGGGTAGGGAATTTTGCGCGGCATTTTCCAGATGAAGCGGCCGCGTTCGTAGCTGAAGATGCTGCCCCAGACGCCGTCGAGATTTACGGGGACGATGGGGGCGTCTACATTTTTCATGATGCGTTCCATGCCGCGGCGGAAGGGGAGGAGCTGGCCGATACGCGTGATCTGGCCTTCGGCGAAGATGCAGACGATTTCGTTGTTGCGGATGGCGTCGCTGGCTTCGCGGAGGGAATGGATCATGTCGCGCGGACGAAGCTGCGAAGAGATGGGGATTGCACCGATCATTTTGGCGAAGGGCTTGATGTAGGGTTGGTCGTAAATGTCTTTGAAGATGAGGAAGCGGATGGGGCGGTCGGTGGAGGCGATTAGGAGCAGGGCGTCTACCAGCGACATGTGGTTTGCGACGAAGAGAGCGCCGCCATTTTCGGGGATATTTTCGCGGCCTTCCACGCGGATGCGGTAGACGGAGTGAGTGGCCATCCACAGGACGAGGCGGAGCAGGGAATCGGGGAGCAGGTAGATGGAGTAGCCAGTCATTACGGCGGTGAGGATCGCGCCATCCAGGAAGATTGCGGCGGCGGATTGGTGGAAACGCGCGGAAAAGATGTTGTAGGCGCCGGCTGCTACGAAGATGCCGACGAAGGACCAGAAATTCGCGGCGGCAATTACGCCGCCTTTCTGGTCGGGGCGCGGGCGGTGCTGGATCAGGGCGTTGAGCGGGACGGCGAAGAATCCGCCGAAGAATCCTAGCAGGCTGAGATCGGGAATGCGCAGGTGAACTAGCCGCGCGAAAAATGCGGATAGGCGCTCGAGGACGGGCCAGCCAACGTGCGAAGTCGCTGCTATGAGCCAATGCGAGAGAGCGGCGCTGGGGGCGTCGAAATAGAGGAGCGCGCCGAAAATCGTCATACCGAGGGCGCCTAGCGGGATCAGGCCATATTCGATTTTGCCGCCGGAGAGATAGCCTGCTGCTACGCTGCCGATTCCTATTCCGATTCCTACGGCGGCTTGGAGATAGCTGATGTGGGTTTCGTCCACGCGCAGGGCGTCGTGGCCGTAGATGATGATGGTGAATTGCAGCAGCGCGGCGAGGAAGAACAGATAGGTGTTGCCCATTACGGCCCAAGCTAGCGTGCGGTCGGCCAGGATGGTTTTCATCTGCGTGCCGAGGTCGCCGATCGGATTCCAGCGCAATTTCTTCGTCGGGTCTGCTGCGGGCACGTGAGTGATGCCGAAACTTGTGGCCAGGCCCAGAAGCGTGCAGCCCAGCAGGATGAAACCGGCGATTTGTTCGCGGCCGTGATAGCGCTCGGCTAAGGAGCCGGCGGCCATTACGGCGACGATGCTTCCGAGGAAAGTGCCCAGCTCGATGATTCCGTTGGCCCAGGAGAGTTTGCGTTCGGGCACTAACTCCGGCAGGAGACCGTACTTCGACGGACCGAAAAGCGCGGACTGCGAGCTGATCAGAAATACGGCGGCACATTCGAGCGGCAAATTGTGCAGCCAGAGGCCGAGAATCGTTACGGCCATTACGAAGATTTCCATCAGCTTGGTGCCGATGACTACGCTGCGTTTGCTGTAGCGATCGGCGAAATTGCCGCCGGCCATCGAGAAGAAAATGAAGGGCAGGGCAAATAATGCGCCGACGATCAGGATCAGGTTTTCGCGCGTGTCTTTCGGGAAGTTCATGGCGACGATGATGTAAATCACCAGGAACTTGATGGCGTTGTCGTTGAAGGCGTTCTGGAATTGGGTGACGATCAAGCTCCAGAAGCCGAGCTGCCAGCCGGGGGTTCCGTCGCCGCGGAGATAGGCGGGCGGCGAGTTCGGCGGCGAGTGAGCAGGAGCCGTTTGCGCGTCGGAGGGCGACGCTGGTGCGGCCGGATCAATCATTTTCTTTCGCGCTCAGTGAGGAGGGAATGGAGAGCCATCGCCGGTCCTCGCTACCAATTTGCCGGGAGTGTAGCGTAGTTTCAATCACTTTGAATCGCGAAGGTGCGAGCGCGTGGAGGAAGCGGCGGCGGGGCGGTGGTGTGCGGAGGAGCTAGTCGGATATTTTGCGGAGCCAGACTTGGTAGGAGGTTTCCAATAGTTCTAGTTTGCGGGAGTAGAGGGCGGTGAAAGCGTCTATGGCGGGTTTGGGAACGCCGTCTTGATTGTGCTTGGGATCGTTCCAGAGGTAGTCGTCGAAGGCGATGATGGCGCCGGGTTTGGCTAGGGCGAAGCTTAGGATTGCGTCTTCGAGGACGTTGAACGTGGAGTGGCCGCCGTCTATGTAAATGAAGTCGAAGGAATGGGTCGGCAGGTTGCGCAGAATATCGGCGGAGAAACCGCGTTTGAATTCGGTGCGTTTCTCGCCTTGGGCGCGCTGGATATTGGGCCAGAACAACGGTTGGTCGTTGCAATCGAGGCAGAGCAGGTGCGACCGCTCCGAGATTGCAATATTGCGCAGCAGCCAGGTGCTGGCGCGGCCTTCGAAGCAGCCAATCTCCAGAATCGAGCAGGGCGTACCGCGCAAATTTTTCAGGTGCCTCCAGAAGCTTGCGATGTTGGAGGAGAACCAATCGGCGGTGAAGGTGTAGCCGACGGCATCTTGCCTGGGAGGAGGCGCTTCGGTAGGCGAGGGCGGGGGAGCGGCGATGCGGTGGGCTCGGGGGAGTTCGAAAATATCTGGCGGCGCGGCGGCTCGGAGAAAATGTTCGTCAAGAAGCTGGTGGAGATGGTGGAGGAGAGCCTCGTGATCGAGCGCAGGCGGCGCGGAAGATACCGATGAACGAGGTTCGCAAAGATCGAGCAAGGCCTGCACGTGAGCTTGCGCCGCGCCGGTGGCGAAACGGAGCGCCTGGCGCAGGAAGCCGGCAGCATCGCTGCGTTTGCCCGTGCTGAAAAGCAGGACGCCGAGGTTTGCGGCGGCGTCGGGATGCGCGGGATTGAGCAGTAGGGCGCGGCGCAGGGCGCGTTCAGCGACGCTAAGCTGGACGACCGCCCAATCGTTCCAGAGGTCGGGGGATTCACCTTGCAAGAGCGCTGTGGAAAGTAAGGAAGAAGCCTCGACGACCTGGCCGTCGAGGAAGAGACGGATGGCGGCGGCTTGCGGGCTGAGGGAGTTCAATTCGCGGATGGGGATGGCGGTGTCGGTGGGCACGGGAGGAAGCTCCCGGGATTATAGGCAAGTCTGCGGCCAAGCAACGCGCTGGAAAATTAGAATTTGCACAGAGCGCTGGGAGGGGACGCGGCGTTCGCAGCGTCCCACAGGCGCGCACATCTCCAAGCGGTTTGCCCGGCTAGGCTGGATAAGCTTGTGAAAAAGCTGCAAGTTACGGCGCGGCAAATTGGCCTTGGCGTTGCACGCAGCTTGGGCACGTGGAGGTGTGGCGATGGACAGTCTCTGGCGAAATTTGCGGCACGCGTTCCGGCTATTGGCGAAGAGTCCTGGGTTTACGGCCGTGGCGGTGCTGACGCTGGCCTTGGGAATCGGCGCGAACGCGGCGATTTTCTCGGTGGTGTATACGGCTCTGCTGCGTCCGCTGCCTTACTACCAGCCGGACCGGCTGGTCACCTTGGGCGAAGGGCGGCTGCAAGCGAAGGACAACATCGCGGACAGCCAGAATACTTCGCACCCGGACTTCGTGGATTGGCAGAAGATGGCCAAAAGCTATCAAGCGCTGGCGGCGTACGGATTCGACGCTTTTACGCTGGGCGGGAATGGCGAGCCCAAGGCCGTCTTCGCGACGCAAGTGACTCCCAATTTCTTTGCCACGCTGGGAGTGAAACCGCTGCTGGGGCGCACTTTTCTGGATGGGGAAGATGCCGGAGACGGCCCGCACGTGACGATGCTGACCTACGCGGCGTGGCGTGGCGATTTTGGCGGCGACCCGAAGGTGATTGGCAGGACGATCACGCTGGACAATAAGCCGGCGACGATCGTGGGAGTGCTGCCACGCGATTTTCAGTTCGCGCCCTCGCTGGCGTTTCCGTTGTGGGTTCCGATGCACGCGACAGGCGATCTGGTGACGCGGCGCAGTTTGCGCTGGATGAATGTGTTTGGGCGCCTGGCTCCGGGCGTGACGCTGGGGCAGGCGCGCGCGGAGATGGATGGGATTACGGCGCAGCTGGCGCGCGAGTATCCGCAGCAGGATGGCTCGACGTTCATCTCGATGGGTACATTGCGGCAAAAAATCGTCGGGCAGATTCAGCCGCTGCTACTAGTGCTTTTTGGCGCGGTGGGATTCGTGCTGCTGATCGCGTGCGCGAACGTGGCGAACCTGATGATGACGCGGGCGGCGGGACGTCGCAAAGAATTTGCGGTACGCACGGCGCTGGGAGCCAGCCGCGGACAATTGATCGCGCAAATGTTGACGGAGAGCCTGCTGCTGGCGGCGCTGGGAGCCGCGGTGGGATTCGTGGGGGCGCAGTGGGGCGTGAGCGTATTGATCGGCGCGATTCCGCAATCCATGCTGGACGGACTTCCGAACCTGCGCGAAGCGGGCGCGAATCTGCCGGTGCTGGCTTTTCTGTGTGCCGTGACGCTGTGTACCGCGGTGCTTTTCGGGCTGGCGCCGGCGTTCGCGGTTTCGCGGACCCGGGTGAGCGACGCGTTGAAGGACGAATCGCGCGGCGGCACCAGCACTGCGCAAACTCGGTGGCGCAACGCGGTGGTGGCCGGAGAAATCGCAATCTCACTGTTACTGCTGGTGGGCGCCGGGCTGATGTTGCAAAGCCTGCACGCGCTGCTGCATCAGAACCCGGGATTTGACGCGGGACATTTGCTGACTTTTTCTGTGAACCTGCCGGACAATTCATATCCTTCTGCGAAGGAATATCCGGGGGACAGCCCGGCGGCAAGGCTCTTCGAGCACGAGTTCAGCGATAGGTTGCGCCGCTTGCCGGGAGTGCAGGGAGTGGCCGTAACCAGCGCGCTGCCGATCGGAAACGTCGGCGGGACGATCCGGTTCGTGGTGCAGGGCCGCCCCACGGCGGCGGGCCAGGAAGATGAATGCGACATCATGACGGTAACGCCAAGCTATTTTACCGCGCTGAAAGTGCCAGTGATTTCTGGACGCAACTTTTCCGCAACAGACACGTTCGAGGCTCCCTGGGTGGCGATAGTGAATCGCGCCTTCGCGAGCAGATACTTTCCAAACGAAGAGGCGGTGGGTAAGCGCATACGATTCACGTTTAACGCCAAGGAACCCTATCGCGAGATCGTGGGAGTGGTGGGGAATGTAGCGCAGGATGACCTGGCGGGGCCGCCGACTCCGGCAATTTACGCTGCCAATGACCAGGGGCCGTCGACCTATTTGACGTACATGATTCGCACCGCGGGGGATCCGGCGGCGTTTGTCGGCACGGCGCAGGCGGCGCTGCACGAAATGGATGCGCAGCTTCCGTTGATCCAGCCGCAGACGATGGAGCAATTTACCGATCAAGTGCCGGCAGTTTTTCTGCGGCGTTATCCTTCGTATTTAATCGGGAGTTTTGCGGGGTTGGCGCTGATTCTGGCGATGATTGGATTGTATGGGCTGATTTCGTTTACGGTGGTGCAGCGCACGCGGGAGATCGGGATTCGCATGGCGCTGGGAGCGCAGCCGCGCGATATTTTGGGAATGATTATGCGGCAGGGGATTGGGGCGGTGCTGGTTGGCGTGGCCGCGGGAGTGGTGGCGGCATTGGCGTTGACGCGATTGATGAGCAGCTTGCTTTTTGGTGTTAAGCCGACGGATGCGGTGACTTTCTTGAGCGTGGCGGCGCTTTTGACTTGCGTGGCGCTCGCGGCCAGTTATATTCCGTCGCGGCGGGCGCTGCGGACGGATCCCTTGGAAGCTTTGCGGCACGAATGACGTTTTGAATATTCGGGTTTGGGAGCGGTAAGCTTCGTGGGATATCGTAACTTCGCGCGCGAGAGGTTTGGAGCATGAGTACGCTTCGCAGGAGTTCAGCGATTGCTTGGGTTGCGTTCGCTCTGCTCGCGGCTGTCGCATTTGCGAAAAGGGTGCCGCCAAAACCAGTCGCACCAGTCATCTCCGCTGGAATCCGGTATACAGCGGAGGGCGACGGTAGGGATCAGTACGTCGTTGCCGCGGACGCCTCCAGCGACAAGGTGCTGTGGAAAGTAAAGGTATTTCATACGCGCATCAAACCCTTTTTGGAGGAGGACGTCCAGTGGGTTTTCATCACCGACCTGAAATTGCGAGGCAACTCGCTGATCGTCAGAGACGAAAAGTCGCGGTGTTATTCGATCGACCTCACCACAAAACACAGGAAGAAGTTGCCGTGCGACGGTATTTTTCCGTCCTAGTCGTATCGCCTCGCACAAGGTGGACGGACATGACTGCCAGCTCTTCAAGCCCCGGCTTCGGATCCAGGTATTCGGTTGAGCGCGGCGGCCGCTTGGGGGAGCAGGGATGAATTCGCCAGGAAGCGCATTCGCGCGGCGGAAGAGTAGCGGACAAATCGTCATCGCTTGGGCTGGACTGGCGTGCGGGGCGATGGACATCACCGCGGCGCTGGTGGTTTACGGGGTGCTCTACGGCGTGCGGCCCGTGCGGCTGCTGCAGGGAATCGCTGCCGGATTGTTGGGTGCGGCGGCATACAAGCAAGGACTGCCAACGGCTGTGCTCGGCCTGCTGCTGCACTTCCTGATCGCCTTTATGGCTGCGGCTGTCTATTTTGCTTTCAGCCGCGCGCTGCCGTTTATGGTGCGGCACGCTGTTCCTTCCGGTGTTTTGTATGGCGTCGCGGTTTACATTTTCATGCAAGCCGTGGTGTTGCCGCTATCGGCCGCGACGCGGTACGGGTTTTCCTGGAAGCTGACCAGTATCGGCGTCGTGATTCATATTCTCTGCGTGGGCTGCCTATTGCGTTGGTTGTCCGGAAATATTCGGTGCGTTCGTGATTGGGGCGCGGGGCGGAGGATTGCCTGGCTTGCGGCTGTTGCCTGGCGAGGCGCGCCTCGCCTGAACGTTTGTTGCAGCGCGGGCGGCTAGAAAAGCGGCGGCTCGCCGCCGCACTCCATATGGATTATGCCAAAACGCGCAGTGATGATTTTGCCGTTGGTGCTGGCGGTGGGACTGTTACTTCCGGCAGCGGGGTTTCGCGCTTGGAGTATTTTGTGGTGATGTAATCGTCGACTAGCTTTTGGAAGGCGGCTGAGAGTTCGTCGTAGGTGCCTTCGAGCGTGTTGAAATGCTTGCCGTCAATATAGACTGGGCAGCGGGGGGCTTCTCCTGTGCCGGGCAGGCTGATGCCGATATTGGCGGCTTTGGATTCGCCGGGTCCGTTGACGATGCAGCCCATTACTGCCAGCTTCATTTCTTCCACGCCTTCGTAGTGACGCTTCCATTCCGGCATTTTGTCGCGGATGTATCCTTGGATGCTTTCGGCTAATTCTTGGAAGGTGGTGCTGGTGGTGCGTCCGCAGCCGGGGCAGGCGGTGACGCTGGGCGCGAACGTGCGCAGGCCTAGCGATTGCAGGAGTTCGCAGGCGGCGTAGACTTCGTCGCGGCGATCGCCGCCGGGGCGGGGGGTTAGCGAGACGCGGATGGTGTCGCCGATGCCTTCGTTGAGCAGGATGCCCATTGAGGCGGAGGACCAGACCAGGCCTTTTGCGCCCATGCCGGCTTCGGTTAGGCCGAGATGCAGGGGTTGATCGGTCTTGGCTGCGAGGTCGCGATAAATTTCTATGAGGTCGTGGGGGCGCGAAACTTTGCAGGAGATGATGATTTGGTCTTTGCGCAGGCCACATTCGAGCGCTAGTTCGGTGGATTGCAGCGCGGAAAGGACCATGCATTCGTTGATGATTTCTTCCGAGGTTTTGCCTAGATCTTTGTCGGTGTTTTCCTGCATTTTGCGCATGACCAGCTCTTGGTTTAGGGAGCCGCCGTTCACGCCGATGCGTACAGGCTTGTTGTGGTCGCGGGCGACTTTGCAGATGGTGGAGAACTGTTCGTCGCGGCGCTGGCCGGCGCCGACGTTGCCGGGATTGATGCGGTATTTATCGAGCGCAGTGGCGCAGCCGGGATATTTGGTGAGCAGGACGTGGCCGTTGTAATGGAAGTCGCCGATGACGGGGACGTCGCAGCCGTTATCGAGCAGGCGTTTTTTGATTTCTGGGACTGCGGCGGCGGCTTCGGGGATGTTCACCGTAATGCGAACGAGTTCCGAGCCGGCTTGGGCTAGTTCCAGGCATTGTTGCGTGGTGGAGGCTATGTCCACTGTGTCGGTGTTGGTCATGGACTGGACTACGACCGGGGCACCGCCGCCTACCTGAATTTTGCCGACTTTTACACCTACGGTTTTGTGGCGCGTCTTTATCATCGCAATACTATTGTAGCTAATCCGCGGCTTGGTTGGGTAGCGGCGTGACGGTGGAGTTTACGGTTGAAAGTTGCAGGCGATTCCACCACAGAGGACGCAGAGAAAACCTTCGCGCACGGTCTTGGTTGCGTACTGTTGCGAGCTAGAACTCCGGGCGGCGGCCGATGTTGCTGGGTTTGGCGTTGGCGCGCGATGGGGGCGGGGCGATGGTGGCCATTTTGCGAATCATGGCTAGGACTAGCTTTTTGTCGTCATCGGAGAGCGTGGTGGAATATTTTTTGATGTCGGCCAGGAAGCGGATTTCTTCGTCGGAGAGTTCGCCTAGGACTTTGCGGGTTTCGCGGTCGCCGGGGGTGTCGCTGCCGGGGAAGAAGTCGGCTAGCGAGATTTCCATGGCTTCGGCGATTTTCGCTAGCGTCTCGAGCGACGGGACGGTATGGCCGTTCTCGACGCGGGAGAGGTAGCAGCGAAGCAGGCCGGTGCGGCGCTCGATGTCGCCCTGGGATAGGCCGCGGTCGGCCCGGTAGGACTTGATGACTTCCCCGATGTTGACCTTCGGCTTCTCTTTGGGCATAGGTATCGTTCCTCTAACTGGGGCGTATCTTACGAGTTAACCCCAAAGGGGCGCAAGAGTTTTTTCGCCGAATTGTTCCTGACAGGAACATTTTTCAATCTGCGCGATGGAAATTGCCGGCATCAGCTGGCGGATTGGGGCACGGGAGCGTGGTGTACAGGCGGTGCGCAGCGCTTTCCGGCACGTTTGTTTTCGTAGAGCGCGCCATCCGCGCGCTGCAAAAATTCCTGGGCGGTTTCACCGGCTTTGTAATCGGTCCAGCCACGGGAGAAGTGCAGGCGGATTTTATCGCCAGCGAAGTCGAACTCGAGACCTTCGAGGCGGCCGAGAACGTGGCGGACTTCTTCGGAGCGGCATTCGGGAAGGATGGCCATGAATTCATCGCCGCCGAGGCGGACGGCGAGATCGGAGCCGCGAATGGCACGTTGCAGGCGATCGGCAAAACCTTTCAGCAGAGTGTCGCCGGCGGCGTGGCCGTGATTGTCATTGATCAGTTTCAGGCCGTCTACGTCCACTAGAAGAACCGTCAACGGACGGCCGTAGCGCTGCGCGCGGCTGATTTCCTGGGCGAGACGCTGCTCGCCGGAGCGGCGATTGTAGAGCCCCGTGAGCTGATCGAGAGCGGCGAGCTTATAGACTTCGGAGGCCAGCGATTCGACCTTGGCGAGAGATTGGATCTGGTCGGCGACCTGGTGATGCAGGCGCATGATCTGCGTTTGTTGATAGATCAAATAGACGCTGAAGACCAAGACGAGACCGACAAGGGCGCGGACGGATTGATTCAAGAAGAAGGAGTAGGTGCCTTCGTCGTGACTGAGCATGGCGGGGAAAGCAAAGGATGCGACGCCGAGCGTGAGGAGCAGCACGACAGCAACGGTGGTGGACCACAACCACCACTGACGACGGTCCAGATGCTGGAGACGTTCGCGGATCAGTTCGGGCTCCAGGTTCGGGCCAGAAAGATGCTCCGTCGCGATATTCGGGTTGGTCTTAGTCATAGGATTTCTAGCAACAGTGCCTGGCCGAAGAATGACAGACCGAACATCGCCGCTCTATACGTAAGTTTCGCAGGGTTTCCATCTGAGTAACGGCATTTTGACGTATTCCACTTATCACCTTAGGACATAACGTGCCGCCGTTCCTTCGCCCTCATCCGCGCATCGCCATTCGCTGCTTCAGCTTCCAACACCCCGGGTAACCGCCGTTCCGCGCCACTCGATAGAAGCGCCGGAGCCCTGCTTCCAATCGTGAGCAATTCGCCGCGCCGGCCCCTTCATTTTCGCCTCCTGTTTACCTTTGCGTAGCGCCTTCGGGCGCGCAAAAAGCCCACAAGTCCAGGAGAACAAAATGAATCGAAAGATCTTAGTGTCGTTGTGTGCCGTTGTAACCGCAGCGATCGCATTGAGCCTCACGCCGAGTCAGCCCCAGCTTCCGTCACGGACATCCCTCATCGCTGACGATGGGACGCAGCCGGCGGTTCCGCCGAAGGGACCCGGCGCCTTCTTCTCGCTGAGTGATGGGACGCAGCCGGCAGTTCCGCCGAAGGGGCCCGGAGCTTTTTTCTCGCTAGATGACGGAACGCAGCCAGCGGTACCTCCAAAGGGCCCGGGCGCTGCTGCCCTGGTTGCGGATGGGACGCAACCGGCGGTGCCACCGAAAGGCCCTGGCGTGACCCGGGTCGCGATGTCTCTCTCGCAGCGGCACGCAAACGGTGCTAGATTAGCTGCACTTGCAGCCGACGGGACGCAGCCTCCGGTGCCACCGAAGGGGCCGGGAGTAAACGCATAGCGAAGGCAGGGCTGACCGTCGAGAGATGGGCGTGCTGCAGAGGAATTGGCGGGAAAAGGGGGAGTTTGCTCGGTTTCTCCCCCCTTTTTCGTGGTATCATCCGCGGTACTTAACGAGATGCTAAGTTTACTCCTATGGCGAGCCGGGCTGTTACTCGAAGCCCTGATACTGGTTCGAGCGGTGCGCAGCAGGATGGTGACGAAATTCCCGTATTTTTACGGGTACATTTTTTGCGTGTTCGTGGTGTCGTTGGTCCTATATATCGGCAATGAAGTGCGGCCGGCCTTTTATGAAAGTTGGTACTGGCCGACGCAATTTGCGACGCTGGTGGCAGGATGCGGGGTAGTCCTTGATGTGGCACATCACTCGTTCGGATTTTATCCGGGCGCGGAGCGAGTGGCGCGGGTGGCGTGCCTGGCAATATTCGGAGCAACGATTTTCTACGTGGGATTAAAGGCCGCGGCGCAAACGGAATTGATGCCCGTGGCCGTGACCGTGGGGCTGGAGCGCGATCTGCGGGTGACCGAGGCGCTGCTGCTGGTCACGGTTTTGAGCGTCGTGTTTTACTACGACATCGGGCTAGGCCGAAATCTGGTGGGTCTGATTGTGGGCTTCGGGACGTATGTGGGAGTCAGCCTAATCACTTTGGCGGTGCGCGCTTTCGCCGGCCCTCGTTTCAATGAAGCTTGGCCGATTCTGCAGAGCAGCGCCTACCTGCTTTCCCTGATGGTATGGGTGGTGGCTCTCTGGTCTTATAGTCCCCAGCCTGTGCCAGTGGATCGGACGCGCCTGGACGACGACTATGAAGCGGTGGAGCGCGTGACGCGAGAGATGCTGGATTCCTTGCGATCTTACTTTAAACGGACGGTTCGCTCGTGACCGCGCTAATCATTTACTTGCTGATCGGCGCGGGGCTTTTCGTCTTCTTAATCGCGCTGGCGCGGCGGAAGGGCGCTCCGGTGGAGGGTTGCGGACAGGAATTCGTGGAGGCGCGGCACGCGCTGCGGACTCTGCGCGCCGGATTGCTGCCGGCCAACCTGATCGAGCGGATTTTTGGGCGCGACGATCTGGCGTATGTTACGGCGGAGACGCCGCCGGACATACGAAAACTCTTTCTGGCCGAGCGCAAGAGAATTGCGCTGATCTGGGCGAGCCGGGTGCGCCTGGAGATCCGGAACTTGATGCGTTTCCATCTGGGCTACTCGCGGTTCCAGGCGAAAATGAGCCTCGATAGCGAATTGCGCCTGGCGTTGGACTTCGTGGTGCTGCTGCTGGCGTGCCGCACGCTGCAGTTGGTGCTTCTCACCAGAGGCCCGTACGGGGCGCCGGCCGTGGTCGGCATTGCGGTGGGAGCGGCTGCGCGAGTATGCAGGATTTCCGAGAAATCGCTGGCCTTCCTGAATCCATTGACGGGCCAAGCGCTGTCGAATGAAAACGCCGGCGGGAGAACCGCGGTGTAGCTATGACGCTTCCGGCCAAAGCTAAGGACGTGCAGGCGGCGACCCAGGATCTACGGCGTCGCACGCTGGCGCAGATGCCGGTGGCACTGGAACGGCTGATCTATTTGTCATCGACGCGCGATTACAACACGGGCTTGTATCATCACGACGGCCTGGCACTTCGATATTCGGCGGAATCCGCATGTGAAGCGCTGGCGGATTGCCACCGGGAGGCATTTCGGGAACTGGTGGCCGCTTCGTTGCACGAGCTGGTACATCAATTAAAGGGCTACGCGGACCGCTCGCAAGCATCCACGAGCGATTTCATCGCCGCCTGGCGTGATCTGGAACCCTATCGCGTGGCCATTCCCGCCGGCACGGACTCCCTGGCAAGCGAACTTCTGTTCTCCAACCTCAAAATCGCGCTGGCTATTTTGGAGACGCGGCTGATGATGCCGTGGCCGGCGAAACCAAGCGCATCGCCACGCCCGTCACTTGTCCGATGATTTCGGCCTCATCGGGATAGACGAATTGGCGTACCGCAGAACCAGAGAGCGGATGGGGAATCAGCGTTAGCTGCGAAGCGCTCAGCTCAACCCACGAACAGGCGTAGCCATCACGAAGCTCGATGAAATAGATCGGGCGGTCGAATTCGGTGCGCCACTCCCTGCACTGCACCCGGCTCACGTGACTATCAATCTGCACCAGGGAGCCGGGACGGAGGAGCGGGGACATCGAGAAGTCGTCGGTGCCGATATATCCGTACTGGCAGTGGCGAACGTCGAGCATCTGCAGCAAGGATACCGGGACCTCTCCCCAGACTTCGACCATGCGCGAGATGAGATTTGTCTTCTCGAGGGTGAACCCGCGGTCGAAGCGGACGGGGAAGGTGACGGGCTTGTCGGAATCAGGTGATTCCATTGCGGCCAGATGGGTGTTCTGGAGTGGTGTGGAGAGCTGGTAACGGATGGTGTCTGCCAGCGAGATGCCGAACAGATTAAGAAGCTGAGTGAATTTAATACGGTAGATAACGCTGAGGCTGAACAGCTTGTAGATGCTGGGAACGGAATTCTTGTTCTCGAGCTGGGTGAGCCAGGCGTTGGAGATGCAAAACTCTTCGTTGGCAGATTCGACCGCAATCTTCCGGCTCAGTTCCTCAACCTCTCGCGTGGTAACCCCGAGCCGGTTGCGGATTTCCCGAAGCTGATCTCCCGGCCGAAAAGCTGACTGCATGCGTACGCCCTGCTTCCTTATGAACGAGTCTGCAGGAGACGAAAAGCGTCTGCCTGCTTAATTGATTGGTTATCTCAGAATACAGGAACGCCCGGCGAAAGGCACCTCCGGGGCGTGGCTTCGCAGGCTTCGGGAATTGAAAATACAGTTGAATCCGAAAAAATGCAAAAGATTGCTTTCAATTGGAAGCAAAACGACGATTGGATGCATTTCTCTGCGCTCTTTGGATAACCAGGCGGTGTTTTGAGGCTGGCGAGAGAGTTTCTGGGTGCGACAGTAATTCGCGCGCTGGAGACGCCTGACGCGAAAGGCCGGGGCGAGCACGGGCGATTTGGAAGGCGCAAAAAGCGCATGCGCACTATTACGCACGGCGCGGTAACGATACGACGTTACTCGTTAGTATCGCGGGAGCGGATGAGCCGCCGTCCGAATTGTTTCTGGCAATCGAACGGAGGGCGAAGACGCCGTTACGGTTCACTTTTTGGCGTCAGTAGCGCGCAGAAAACTAGCTACGCTCGCCCGATTGTGCGAACCTGAACCCGCCTGCAGCCCGTTAGGGAGCGGAAACCATGGGTGGTTTTTCCGGCGCACCGGTAAGTCCCGGAGGGCCTTTTCGGGAGCACCGCGAGGTACCGCGGTACACCCTGATTGCCAGCATCGAACTGCGCGAACCGGTGACCGATACGCGCATTGCGGGACGCATCTCGGAAATCAGCCGCAAAGGGTGCTACGTGGACGTGCTGATCACCTTGCCGCAAGGCACGCACCTGGACGTGCGCATTTCGCGGGATCAAGGCACATTCACATCGAAGGGTAAGATTGTTTACGTGCAGGAAGGGATGGGGATGGGAGTCGCATTTCTGGAAGTGGCTCCCGAGCAGTTGAAGATTTTGGATACCTGGCTCGCAGAGATTTCCTCGTAACGAATCGCGATTCGATTGAAGCCGAATATACGGCGAAAGTGCGCCCAGGCGCCGATTTTAGATTCTTGCGGAGCATGCGGTAAGATAATTGCGGGCAGTTCACATGGGAGGAGCTCGGTGGGTTTCAGCGCGAGTACGCGGCAGTTGGGGAACGTTACGGTTGTGGATGTTCGCGGCCGATTCACATTGATTGAAGGCCAGGCGGTTCATGAATTGTTGATGGATCTCTTCGAGGATGGACGCAAGCGGGTGCTATTGAATTTTCGAGATGTATCGTATCTGGACAGCTCCGGGATTGGGCAATTGATCCGGGGATTGTATTCGGCGCGAAAAAATAATGCCGAGCTGCATGCGGTGGACTTGAGCCCGCGCGCGCGGGAGATATTGCATATGACCAATCTTCACACCGTCTTCACGGATTTTCCTGACGAACAGACGGCGCTCCGCACGATCGCTTCGCAGTAGAATTCCGATCGCTTTGAGGCATGCGGTCGCGTGGTGCGAGGTGTGCGAATTGGAGCGACGGAGCTGCCGCTACTTCTGAATCACTCCGCAGGCGATTCGGGCGCCGGAATTTCCGGTGGGATCGGTCTTGTAGTCGTCGAAGCTTGCGTGAATGACAATCGAAGTGCCGCCGGGCTGGAACAGGGAAGTGGCGCCGTCGCCTAGAGTGACGTTTGTATCCAGCATGGAAGCGGTGGCGTGGCCGTCGGCGTTCACTTCGATATTCGGCAAGTCGCCATTGTGCGGGCCTTGCGGATTATCTTTGCCGTGTTTTTTACCGGCGGGGTTGAAGTGGGGGCCCGCGGTCTTAAAATCGGGGCCTTCGCATTTGCCTACTGAGTGGATGTGGATGGCGTGAATTCCGGGCGGGAGTTCGGCGAGGTCAACGTCGATGCGCACGCCGCCTTCGGAGGGCGCGAATGCGGCGGTGCCGATTTTTTGTCCGGATGCGTTCACGATGTCAGCGTGCGCGGATTGCGCGAGTTGTGACCGCTTCTGCTGCTCGGAGGGCTGCGAGTCAACCGGGGCGCTGGATTGCGCTCTGGCCGGCTGCGCCGCGGTGCAGGACACTAAAACGAGCGCAGTGAGAATAATGGCGGGCGGCTTCATGGAATACCTCACATAGGACCGGGCGCTGGATAGCAATCACAGTTATAGATGCGCGGGACCTGGAAAAGCAACCGCGAAAGGGCGCGTCGCCTCGCTCGACGCTTTTAGGCGCTGCGCTACTGCTGAAGCACGCGCATGACGACGAGCGTCATGTCGTCGTGTTGCGGCGCGCCGGCCGCGAACGCGTCGGCGGCCTGCATGATTCGCGAGATCGTTTCCGCAGCGCTGCAACCGTCGGCGTTTTGCACGGCGGCAATCAAGCGATCTTCACCCCATTCCTCGAGCGCGCGGCTCATCGCCTCGCTGACTCCATCGGTGTAAATCACCAGGCAATCGCCCGGCTGAAGGGTGACGTCGGCCTGCTCGTAGGCGCAATCAGGAATGAGTCCCACTACTGGGCCGCCGGTGTCCAGACGTTCTATCTTGCGGGTGTGCAGGCGTTCGATCTTGCCGTCACCGGCGGCGCGAAAAAGCATGGGCGCGCAGTGGCCGCCGTTTACATAGGTGAGGCAACGGGTGGAGGGATCGAATTGCGCGTAGAAAAAAGTGGCGTAGCGATCTTCGGAAGAAGCTTCGAAAAGCGCCTGATTGACGCGGGACATCAACCCCGCGATTTCGTTTCTGGCGCGCATGGCTTCGGCGCGCAGGGAAGCTTGCAGGCTGGCCATCATGAGCGCGGCCGGAATGCCTTTGCCGGAAATATCGCCGAGGGCGACGCCGAGCATGCCATCGGGAAGCGCGAGGAAATCGTAATAATCGCCGCCGACGCCGAGGGCCGTGCGGCAGCGTCCGCAGTAATCGAGGCCGGCGACTTGCGGGAGGCGTTGCGGGAAGAGGCGTTCCTGGACCTCGCGCGCGATTTCGATTTCGCGATTCATTTTTTCGCGGCGGCCAACTTCTTCGGCGATTGTGGCGGTCAGTTGGGCGTTGGCGAGAGCCAAGCCCGTTTGCGCGGCGACGGATTTTAGAAGACGCAGATCGGAGCCGGAGTAAGGCTCTTCGGAGCGCTTTTCGCCGAGGGCGATGAGGCCGAGGAGTTTTTCTTTGGTGGAAAGCGGGAGAAGAAGTTGCGTTTGGAGGCTGGCGATTTTCTGGCGCTCGTCGGCGGCGACGGCCGAAGAGTTGAGCCAGGATTTCTCGTCGTCGAGATAGACGCGGGCGGGTTCGGAATCGGAGCGCAGGCGCTGAATGGTGGCGGAGGATGCGGCGAGCGCGGCGTCGGGAGCGGCGGCGTAGCCGAGGGCGTAGGCGGGTTTGTACCAGCCGCCGTCTTCGAGCAGGACGGCTACGCGCGGGACATGCAGCGATTCCGCGATGCGCTGGGCTACGCGTTCGAGCAGGGGCTTGGTTTCGACCAGCGTGCGGACTTCGTCGCTGAGGCCGGCGAGAATTTGTTCGGCGTTGTAGGCGTCGCGGAAAAATCGGCGATCAACCCAGGCGCGCACGAAGACGGCCAACTTTCTGAGCCACAGAATGGCGATGAAGCAAAGCGAGATGATGATAATTTTTTGCAGCTTGCTGCGCTGAGGGCTGCCTTCCAGAGTGATCGCGGCGGTGATGATGATGGAAATGAGAATAATCTGCAGAACCAGAACGCCGCGGCGGGCGAGAGCGTATTGCAGGCCCTGGCGAATGACGACGCGCACGTCCATGGCGCGCTGTACGACGATGACGTAGGCCAGAGTAACGGGGAACAGCATCAGCATCATCAAACAGCCTAAAACAAGCCATTCAGGGAAAAGTTGCTCCAGTTCCTTTCCGCCCCGGAAGATTTGTATGACTGTGAGGATAAAGAGCGGCGTCATGCTCAGCGTGGCGCCAGCGTAGACGAGATTGAATCTGCGTTTGACGTCAGGCGCGGCGGCCAGGTGCGATTTGATTTTCATGGACGCAAAGAAGCTGCCCACGCCTACAAAGTTCAAAAGGAAAACTAGCGGGTTGAGGCGGTCCAGAATAGCGTCCAACCGGGAGACCAGGGCGAAATCTTCAAGTTCGCCGACCTTCTCGATGGTAACGAGGATCGCGAGCACGATTACGGCGGGAATGAAGATTGTTTTGACCCAGCGCCACCACCGCGGACCTTCTCTTTCGGCGGACCGCTCCGGAAAGTACAGACCGAACAGAAACATGAAAAGCGGCCAGGTGAAACCCAGCATATAGCGGTAGATTGTGGCCAGGTCGCGAATCCCGGCTCCCCAGCTTTCGATGCCGGTGTTGTATAGGGTCGAGAGGAACAGCAGCACGGGCAACAACAGCCAGGCCGAGGGATCGCGCGGGCGAACCACGGCGACCCAAAATCCCAGGAGGATGCAAAACACTGGGAGCACGATGCGCAGCGCGATGATCAGGACCATTCCGACGGGACTGAGGTAGTGACGGTGCGGCTTTAGCGTGATTGTTACATCGCGAGCGGCTGGCTCGCCGGCGGTGCGGGCGATGACGGTCATGGTGTCGCCGGGCTTTGCGTTCGCGATCGCGTCGCCGAAGATGGACGTGCTGGTGAAGGAATGGCCGTTCAGCGAAATGATGGCGTCGTTTTCTTTGAGGCCGGCGTCGAGCGCTTCGGGGAGCAAAAAAGATGCGAGGGGCTGGGCGTCGGTGTAGGCGGGAATGAACGGCCAGCCTACGGCGTTGCTGCCGAAAAACTCCGGGAAGAAGAAGTAGGTGGCGCGGATTTGGTAGGCGCAGGCGAAAACGAAGAGGATGCCGAGGCAGATGTATTGGAGGATTGCGGGTTTTTGGGGCGCCATGTTTGTTGCTGTCGAGATTTTGTGGTGCCCGGCCGCGCGGTGAGGCTCAGGCCGCGCATGGATCGCGCTGCAAAGTTATAGATGGCTTGCGGGCCGGAAAGCAACTGCGGAGATACGCGGCGACGCCAAGGGGCGAAATCGAGTCGGCTTTTCGCCTGGATCGGAACGAAAAGCAGATCCCTGCCTGCGGCGGGCAGGCCTCGCTGCGCTCGGGATGACATTTCGTTTCGTTTTTCGAGAAAAGCTTCGGCTGTTGCGGCACAGAGTTTGCTCTTGTCGCGCAGACGTCAGTGCGTGGCCGTGGCCAGTGGGACGATCGGATGCAGGTAGCCGGCGGGGAGCGCGGGTGAATGCGCGGACTTGCGCGCGGAGCAGCCTGCTACGTTTGGCGAATGGTCAACGATGGCGCGGAAGCCGGTGGTTTCCTTGATGCGGGTGCGGACGCCGTCAAGCGTGGCGGGAATGGGTTTATGCGGCTTATTTTTCAGGACGAAAATGGCGATGGCGGGTTCGCCGGGGCTATCGAAGCTGCCGCCGACGCCGACACCGCGCACGGCGGGATCACTCATTAGTTCGGCGACGTGCTTTTCTTTGATTTGAAGCGCGTTCTCGATGGCGTTTGTTGGGACTGCAGTAGGCTGGGCCGCGGCGGATTCTGCTGCAAACTGCGCGGCTTGTTCCTGGCTCAGTGCGCCTTGCGCGGAGGGATTGCCGGTTTCTATGATTCTGGTGCGAATGCCGTCAATTTCCGGCGGTATATTTGCGTGCGAGGCGCCCGGCGCGGCGAAGATCAGGATCGCCGGCTCGTTCGGCGAATCGAGACTCGTGCCGGCGCTATAGGCGGAGACGCCGTCGGTATTTAGAATTTGCGCTGCGTTGCGCGTAAGGGCGGCGTTGGCGTTTTGCAGAGCGTTGCCGGTGGCTTTCGCGGATTGTGGCGTCACGGTGACGGAACTCAATCCGGGCAAGCTGCAACCCGGGACGGCGTGCGGTGTGGCGGTTCCGACAAAAGTGAATGTGGCGCCGGCATTCGTGGTTTTCAGAGCGGCAAGGACGTCGGCAACCGGGTTTCCGATCGAATCGTTTTGATCGCCGGCAAACATCAAGGCCACAGGCTGGGAGGTCGTCGCGTCTACTGCGAGCGAGCCGGAATCTCCGTTTCCGATGAAGCTCTGCCCGTTAGACATATTATTGACGAAGACTTCGTCGGTATAGGTCACGTCAATTGGGGTGGTCGTGCAACCCTTCGTGTAACTGACCATCGCGGTGGTGCCAATCGTATCCACCTTCGAGCAAGTAAGCCCGGTGGTGCGTCCGCTTTTCGCGAGCAGTTGATTCATCGTGGCAACCATCCCCGAACCGGCGACCGGGGGTGCGGGCTGTGGAACCTGGACGCCGTTGACTGTGCTGAGCGCGCCTAGCTCGAGAATATTGTCGTTTGGATCCACTTGACCGGTCATGACGAGAGCCGTCGTCACGTCTACAAGATTCCCTGCAGGCGGTGCTTCGAGGCTGATGATATCCGCGACGGTGCCAACGTTGATTGTGCCAGCGGTAAGACACGCCGTCTCGATGATGCCCGGCTGCGTCACTTCCTGCCCAACGGTTGCGCCGTCGCTCAGTCCGAGCACGTGATTGTTGGAGAGGATGTACGTTTTTCCACCTCCGCTGACTAGGGAGCCGAGCGTGCCTCCCGTGCAGGTATTGGAATTAGTGCACAAAGCTTTGATGTTACCGCCCGACGATCCCAATTGCACGGGGGGCGTCAGCGCCTGCTGATTGAGAGAATTGACATTGAACTGGACCGAGGCACCTGCGCTGGATTGCGCTTGTGAAATTGCGGTTACGGTGACCTCGGCCGGATCGGTGCTGTTCGCGCTGGCGATGGTGGGAACGGTATTCGGCGCGACGTACGTCCCGCTTGCAGAAATCGTCCCGCAAGCCGAGAGGGTAGTGGCGGTGGCTGTGCAGCTGAGGCTCCAGGTGACGGCTTGATTCGTTGTGCCATTGACCGTCGCGGTGAATTGTACGGTCTGAAAAGTCTGCACGCTGTTGACGGTGAAAGATATCGTGACGGTGACGGGAGTAGAGCTTCCGCCGCCTCCGCAACCTGCGAACGCCAGCGCTGCAACGATCAGTACGGCCGCCAGACTTTTGCGTGTGGTCATAGGCACTCCGAATCAATCAATGTACGAGATTCATGGCCCAAAGATTTCGCCGCGGATGCGCAGCACCGCCAGCGTCGCGCGCACATCCCAGAGTACAGTTCCTGGATTCTAGCCTTTTCAGAAGCGATTGAATGTTAAAAGGTTTTTGCCTGGCCCGTCTGTCCCCTAAGCAGATGCGGCGGTTGGTGAGCGGGTTTCCTCTGCCATTTGTAACTTTTTGTGCTGGAGCGGGCCGACGGTCCGCGTTGGCGAACGTTTGGTGGCCGACCCTTGCTGCCGTCGCGACCCAAGCAAGAAGCGCCGAGCGCTCTCCAAAATTACACAGGAGCGCGACTGATTTCAGATTTAGCGAATTTCGCTTACTCACTGCCAAGATCTTCAAAAAGCATGACTTGCCGAATGATGGTGACGCTGGCATACGCATTGCGTGATTTGTGAGCAGCTGCACGCAGAGCGCACTAGAAACTGGCATCGAGAGGGAACAGCTGCAAAATTCGAGAAGCGAGGCCCTGAAAATGAACTCAGACCAACTGGAAGGGAAATGGAAGCAGGTGAAAGGCGAAGTGCGGGAGAAGTGGGGACAGCTGACAGACGATGATATTCACGTGATCGCCGGGCGGCGAGAGCAATTGATCGGCAGAATCCAGGAACGCTACGGAATTGCGAAGGAAACGGCCACGCGGGAGGTGGATACGTTCCTGGCAAAACTTAATGCCGAGACTGCCCGAGATACGGATTTTGACGAGCGGGTGGAGCGTGCGAAGAGCCGGGGAGCGGGACAGCCGTAGACTACCACACCGTGATTCCGAGGGCGGTAGGCGCGAGGAATCTGCCGCGTACGTTGGATCAAAGCAAAAAGCAGATCCCTCGCTGCTCTCGGGATGACACCACGCGCTCCAGCGCGCTCTCATATTCCGGTTCAGATTCGCGAGTCGAGCGCCGGGCCACTGAAGGAAAGCCACTCGATCGATGCTCACTGCTCGTCGAGATATTCTTCGGGAACGTCGTTTTCTGGGACTTCTCGCGTTCTGACTTCGCCTTGATCGGCATCCGGCGCGTTTTCCACGCCGCTCACGATACCAGCTTCGTAGTCCTGGCCTTCTTCCGCGAGTTCCTCGACGCTTTCCGAATCGGCGACTTCGCGGCCGGAAAGACCCTGCACGTCGCCGGATTGTCCGCCGGAACCGGGGCCGAGCCCGCGATTGCTGCGCGCGGAAACCGAGTTCGAAATCTCATCGGCGGGGCGGCGCCGGATTTTCTTGCGCCGAGCGGGTTTCTTTTTGGCCGGCAATTTTTTCTTGAGCGCAAGCTTCTTCTTGGGAGCGGATTTTTTCGCTGACTTCTTTTTGCGAGCAGGTTTTTTCTTGGCCATGGCGGAAGTCTATCACTCGCGAACGGCGCGGACAACTTGGGCCGAGCCAGCACGGCCGGCGAGGCGGCGGAAATCCGGGATTGCCGCCGATTGGGTGTACAATAGCGCCGGTTTTGGAAATGCTGGGCCTGCCAGTACGATTCCGAGCGTTGCCTCAGAATCTATTTTTGCTTGAAAGGATGAATCGGTGAATAAGAGAATCGTTGTATTCGCACTTTGTTTGGCCGTCGCGTCCCCGTTATTTGCCCAGAAAAAACAAGATGAGCGGCTTTCGAATTCGGCCACGGTTCTGCGCGAGATCTCAGGAGGAGACAAGGGTCTGCCCACGAGCGTTCTTGACCAGGCCGTGTGTGTCGTCGTGTTTCCCAGCGTGAAAAAGGTGGCTGTCGGGATCGGAGGCAGTTACGGGCGAGGCGTGCTGATCTGCCGCGACGGCGCGGATATGAGTGGTAAATGGGGCGCGCCCGCAATGTACAAGCTGGACCAGGCCAGCATCGGCGTGCAACTCGGATCTACGGCGACGGATTTCGTGCTGGTGGTGATGAATAAACACGGCGCGGAGCAGATTCTGAATGCAAAGACCAAACTCGGAGCCGATGCCGCGGCTGCCGCGGGCCCGACTGGCGCACAGGCCACGGGTTACAACGCCGCTTCGATGAAGGTAGACGTTCTGACGTATTCACGGACCAAGGGGCTCTTTGCCGGCGTCTCGCTGGCAGGCGCTTCCATGGAGACCGACGACGACGCCAATAAATCGGTGTATGGCAAGGCGATCACCGCGAAGGAAATCGTCGAAGGCGGGCAGCCCGGTACGCCGGCATCCAAGCCGCTGGTGGAAGAGCTCGATTCGATTTCATCCGCTCGCAAGGGCTCGTAGAGTTTCACACCCGATGCAAGCTGCGAAGGGGCGCGCGGACGGAAGGCGTAGCGCGGACGCGTGCGCTGCTGCCGAACCGGCGCTCCTAGAGCGGCTTGAAGTTCAGGCGCACGCCGTCATGAAAGCACTGCCTTCCGCCGCCCGCCACGGGCAGACGACCATCCAAAGCTCGTCAACCAGACCGGCGCGTATTGCCTGCGCGGCAAGTCCGGAGCCGTGCTTGGTTTACCGGCACCGGTGCGCCTAGCAGCGTTGAATTTTTCACGCGACGTTGATTTATTCAGCATCGTTTTCCGGCGTTGCGCGGGCGAGTGGAGCGAATCCAGCCGTTGCATCTTGCACATTCGCACGGACATAATTTGCGGTTTCGTTTGTCTAGGCGTTTGGGGCTCGATTTGCATATAACTGCACGAACGCCCACGGGGCGATACGAAGGAAGGAGAAAAACGATGGCGACGAAGAAAGCGACCAAAAAACTCAAGAAGGCCAAGAAACTGCAGGCGACCAAGCCGCTGACTGAATTGTCGATCCCGTTCACCAAAGTCGAGTGGAAATACAGCACCCAATAGAACTAACTGGAGCAAATTGCGAGGCGGGACGTCAAGCAGCGAAGACTGCCGTGGTGGCGAGTGGCATTCAAAGCGCGGCGTCGCGATGCTCTCGCGGGAATCCACCGACGAGAGCCGCAAGATCGCTCGAAGAGCGTTCTACTTCGAACCCAGGCGCGAGATCAGCATGTCAATGAAGCGGCGGCCTTCGACTGCTACCGCTACGTGGACGTTGGGTTGAATCTTGGTGAGGCCGACTGTGTCCATATGATCGCCGCTGGGGATATTTTTTTCGATTGAGCCGGTGCGGTTGGCGACGGTTTCGCCGCGCGCGAATGCTCCGCCCGTCTCGACGTCTACGCGCAGGAATTTTGTCTGCAGCAGAGTGGGATCGATTACGGCGCCGACGGCTAGCGCGTCGTGTACGGCGCCGCCGCCGGCCGCTTCGCCGACCGAGATTTGATAGCGGGCGACAACGGCTGCGAAGTGCGCGATGGGGCCGGGCTGGGCTTCGAGTTTTTGAGCGTCGGCGACGAGCATGGCGGCTTTTTCGGTGACGTCTAGGCCCACCATAGTGAGAGGCCAGCCTGCGTTGAACACGATCGAAGCAGCTTCCGGATCCTGATAGATATTGTATTCGGCGGCGCCGTTGACGTTGCCTCCCGAAATCGAGCCACCCATCAGCACGACTCCTTTTACGAGAGAAACGATGGAAGGATCCTTGCGGATCGCGAGCGCGATATTGGTGAGCGGACCGATGGGGATGAGCACAAGCTCGTGCGGATATTTGTGCACGAGATCGATGATGAGGTCGGGACCGAAGCGTTTATCGCCCTGGCATTTGCTGGGAGGAGTTTCCGCGCCGCCCAGGCCGTTGGCGCCATTCCAATAAGTGCCGGTGACGAGTGGCTGCAGCAACGGATGGTCCGCGCCTTTGGCTACTGGGATATCGCAGCGGCCCGCGAGGGAGAGCACTCTCAGCGCGTCGTCGAATCCCATGTCGGCGGTAACGTTTCCGGCGACGATGCTGATGCCTTTGACGTCGAGCTCGGGCGAATTGAGCGCGAGCAGGATGGCCAAGGCGTCGTCGGTGCCGGGATCGGAGTCAATCACCACTTTTTGCGGAGTGGAGTCGGCGAGCGGAGCTGCGACGGTACTGCGAGCGCCGACTGAAACAAGCAGCAGACCGGTGCACAGCAGAGAAAATCCTACGCGGGATTTGATCGAGCGAAAGTGCATTTCATCTCCTCTTCCAGCCGCAGTGCTTGGCTGTGCTGATCGCGCGTCAGGCACGGACTCGACGAACAGAGTCGTATATGCGCGGGAAGCACTGCATTTACAGGAAAAAGGAAGCGTGTGCAAGCCGAAAAAACCAGCGACACTTGGGCTGCGGCTCGTCGGCTCGATGGGGCGCGTTTGCGCACTTAATAAACCCAGTACTATTGCTCGGGACCGTGGTCCCCATCTACCTTCGAATTACATCGCTTGGCCAATTCCTGACGTTGCGCGAGGAGATCCGTATGGATGAACGCCGCCGTTGCAAGCGCTTTCCGTTTACGATACCCGTCAAGGTTTACGGGCGGAGTGCTCGGAACCATCCCTTCCGAGATGTAACAGCCACAATGGCCGTCAGCTTATATGGCGGGCTGCTGGAAATGACGCCGCGCGTAAAACTTGGCCAAACGTTCCTTGTGGTCAATACGTTCACGCAGGAAGAGCGCGAATGCCGCGTGGTGTACGTCGATTCGAAACAGCGCGGCCGAAGGAAAGTCGCAGTCGAATTCACAAATACGGACGGGGACTTCTGGCACGTTTACACCAGTTCTGTGCGACTTGAACCGGGTGCCGCACGGTCGAATGCGGTAGCGGAGAGATCGGCGCCGACATCCGGCCGGGGGTAGTTTTGAATTTCGACTACTACGGACCGTAATATATCCAAGGGCCAACCTTCGCGCCACGGACTACTTGTGAGTACCTAAGTTCTCCAGCCAGTGAACAAACCGGAAGATATAGGCCATGTGGGACAGGCAGTATGCGATGCCCTTTTTGGAATCGGGGTCTCCCAGGCTTTCGGCTTTTTCGAAATATGGCAGCGCTTGGCGATATTTGCCCATCATTGCTAGGGACGCACCTTTGTTGCACCAGGCCCAGGCAAAACTCGGTTCGAGCGCGATCGCGCGTTCATTGCTGGCGAGGGCTTCGGGGTATTTCTTCAAGTCGGCCAGCGCGACTCCCTTGTTGTACCAGCCGAGATGATTGTTCGGTTCGAGCTCGATCAGCCGGTCAAAGCACGGGATTGCTTCGGCGGGCCGCTTCAACTCGCGCAGAGCTCTGCCTTTTCGCAACCACAAAGACGATTTATCGGGCTGGAGCTCGAGAGCTTTTTCGCAGTGATATACGGCTTCGTCAAATTTTCCGAGAGCGAAAAGTGTCTCGCAAAGCCCCTCGCTCGCGCCGCGATTGCCAAGCCGGAAGGCTTCGCTGAAAGCGTCGTTGGACTCTTCGATTCTTCCGAGCCGGAGCAGCGCGAGGCCTTTATTGAACCAAGCCTCGTAGTTCCCGGCATTCAGCGCCAGTGCGCGCTCGCACGAAATTAGCGCTTCGTCGTTGCGCTTCAAATGAAGCAGCGCGATGCCGCGCTTGAACCAGGCTTGTTCCGAGCGCGGATTCAACACCAGCGCGGAGTTGGCGGCTTCTGTAGCGTCCTCGTACCTTGTCAGATTGATGAGAACTTGCGCTTTGTTCAACCATCCGAGGGTTGCATTCGGCGCCAGCTCGATCGCGCGCTCGTAGCAGGCCAGGGCATTCTCGAGCCGGCCGAGGTTCCCGAGGCAGACTCCTCTTCCGACCCACGCATCCACGTTGTTTTCTTCCATCGCGATGGCATGCTCGAAGGAAGTGAGCGCGTGTCCGTACTGGCGCGCGGACGCTTCGGCCGTCGCCTTGCGAATCCAATCCGCCGCGTTCATCGCGCGATGATAGGCCACCGCTCGTGGCGGCGCAATGTACGTCAAATGTCAGATGGATGGCCCGCGCCCACTATTCAGGTTTGCCGATTTTAGCGGCTGGCTGGAGGCACAATGCTGTTCGTGCGCAAGTATTCCACCATCTGGCCGTAGTGGTCAAAGCAATGCCCTACGATCAGAATGGCCATCCCCATTCGCGTGACCATTCCTTCGCCGAAGGGACTCTTGATGGGGATCAGCAGATTGCCATCGTTGATGGTGCGAACAGCTTTGTGGACGTAGGCGAAAGAGTCTTTGAGGAACTTCACGATGTCGGCTTTGGAGGTTATAGAATCCGGGCCGTTTTCGCCGCCCAACTCGACTGGCGGTTTTTCTCCCAGGATGGCTGCCGCCACCAGGTAATTGACCGCGGCAACGTGCTTGGCCTGTTGAGCGAAGGTGCGCACACCTTTGAAATCGCCGCTAGTGGGCGCGAATGAGAATTTGTCCTCCGGCATGGCTTCGGCGGCGGGAACAAACTCGCCTTCGACACCGGCGACGCTGTGGTCAAGCACTTGGGCGATGGAGTGTTGTTCCGCTGGCTTGGCATCCTGCGCTTGCGCAACACCGCTAGCTCCCAGCAGAAACAGAAATGCCAACAGCGCCGTGGTTGTCTTCATGAGAAGGTCTCCTCAAACCTTGGACGGCAATTGTAGGCTGGAATCTCGTTTTTGGGTGCAAGAACACGCGGGTGGCGGACGCTCTGACCCACGGTTGCGAACCGATGCCCGTTTTCTGTTGGCTTGCCACATCGGCCTCCTTGGCTGTTCGATCAGACGCAGGCGGGTCGTGTGAACTGCACTCACGCACGGTCGTACTGCGCGGACGTGACAAGGTAAGATTGCCTGCAGGAGAGAGCCGACCACTGCCATGACTCGAGATGACATTCAATTACTTTTCGAATACGACCGCTGGGCGAACCACAGAGTTTTCCAAGCAGCCTCTGCTTTGAGCGCCGAACAGTTTACGCGTGATTTGGGCGGCAGTTTTCGGTCTGTGCGGGACACGCTGGTGCACATCGTCGGCGGCGAGTCGGGTTGGCTGAGGTGTTGGAAGGAGCGGTCGCCGAGCGCGGCGTTCATTGACGATGTGTGGGCGCGACAGGACGAGCTGTTTAATCCTAATGCGTTTTCGGACTTTGCCGCGGTGAAGTCAAAGTGGGTGGAAGTTGAGAGGGAACAATTGGAGTTTGTGAATCATGTGACGGACGAATCCTTGGCAAGAATGCTTCCGGTGCGCACGACGCAAATCAGCTTGGGGCACCT
Source organism: uncultured Acidobacteriota bacterium (assembly GCA_963740695.1). Classification (GTDB taxonomy): domain Bacteria; phylum Acidobacteriota; class Terriglobia; order Acidiferrales; family UBA7541; genus Palsa-295. Next base: position 905,885 of record CAVUFU010000004.1, on the reverse strand, counting down.
TTTGCAGCATTTGGCGAACCATTCCTCCTACCATCGGGGGCAAGTCTCGCTGATGATGCGGCAGCTTGCGGCTGAGCCGCTGGCGACGGACTTCGCGATGTTTTTGATGGAAGGGCGAGGCGCAAGCGCTGAGGCACGGTAGTTTACTGAAAGATTTGCGTCGCGGCGGTGAACGCGAGCATCTTATGCGGCACGAGGTTTCCAATTCATTCTGGCGCAGGCGGTGGGCGACGCGCGCAGCGCATAAAGACATTCGGGGTATAGTGATTCATGCTTAACCGGCAGCGGGACTCTGGGCTCGAACGGATCGGGAATCGGATGGAGCAATCGGCGAAGAAGGGTCCAGAGGGCAAAGGCAGCAACGACGCTAAAGCCGCCAAGGCGAAATTCGATTGGAAGCTTTTGCCGGACGTTCTGGCGCTGATCAAGCCGCGGCGGACGATTATTGCGATTGGGTTTGGATTGATGGTGATCAACCGGTTGTCGGGGTTGATTCTTCCCGCTTCCACGAAATACCTGCTCGACGACGTCATCCTCAAAAAACAGACGCACCTTTTGCCCATCATTGTGACCGCGGTGGTGTCGGCGACGATTATTCAGGGGCTTACTTCCTATTCGTTGACGCAGCTGCTTTCGAAATCTTCCTGGCGCATGATTTCGGAATTGCGCGAAAAGGTGCAGGCGCATATCGGGCGTTTGCCGGTGGCGTTTTATGACGCGAATAAAACCGGCGTATTGATTTCGCGGATCATGAGTGATGTGGAAGGCGTGCGCAACCTGCTGGGTACCGGGTTGATTGATTTTGCGGGCGCGATCATGACGGCTTTCTTTGCCTTGGCTTATCTACTGAAGACCAGCGTGAGCATGACTGCGGTCGCGTTTACGGTGCTGGTGATTTTTGGGCTGGGGTTGAATCGCGCGTTCAAGACGATACGGCCGAAGTTTCGCGCGCGGCCTAAGATCAATGCAGAAGTTACCGGCCGCTTGACCGAATCCATTGGCGGCGTGCGGGTGGTGAAGGGTTATCACGCGGAAAAGCGCGAGGAGGAGGTGTTTTCGGCGGGCGTGCAGCGGCTTTTGCAAAACGTTTTGGAAACGCTGACGGCTACTTCGTTGATGAGCCTTTCGGCGACCAGCCTGATGGGGCTCGTGAGCGCGGCGATCATGTTCATGGGGGCGCGGAATATTCTGGCCGGCGCGATGACTCCTGGCGCTTTCTTTTCTTACACTTTCTTTTTGGGATTATTGATTGCTCCGGTGTTTCAGATCGTCAGCATCGGGCCGCAGATTACCGAGGCTTTGGCGGGCTTGGAGCGCACGAGGGAAGTTTTGAACGAGAACCCCGAGGATGAGGCGCCGGAGCGCAAGGAAACGCTCGAGCGCATTCGCGGCGAAGTGATATTCGAGAACGTGAGTTTCTCGTACGACACGGGCAAGGAAGTTCTGCACGAGATCGGTTTTGAGTCGCAGCCCGGGACTGTGACGGCGCTGGTGGGGCCATCGGGGGCGGGAAAATCAACCGTGATCGGATTGATTGCGGCGTTTTATGTGCCGTCGAGCGGGCGCGTGTTGGTGGATGGCGTGGACTTGGCGAAAGTGCGGCTGGATTCTTATCGCACGCAGCTGGGAGTGGTGTTGCAAGAGACTTTTCTTTTTGATGGGACGATCCGCGAGAATGTGGCCTTTTCGCGGCCGAACGCCAGCGAAGAGGAAATTCTGGCGGCTTGCAGGATCGCGCGCGTGGATGAGTTTGCCGAGTCGTTTGAGAACAAGTACGAGACCGTGGTGGGCGAGCGCGGCGTGAAGCTTTCGGGAGGGCAGCGGCAGCGCGTTTCGATTGCGCGGGCGATATTGGCTGATCCGCGGATTTTGATACTGGATGAGGCGACTTCGAGCCTGGATTCGGAGTCGGAGGCTTTTATTCAGGAAGGATTGCGTTATTTGATGCGCGGACGGACTACGTTTGTGATCGCGCATCGTTTATCGACTGTGCGGCGGGCTGATCAGATTCTGGTGCTGGAGGCGGGGCGGATCGTCGAGCGCGGGACGCATGCGTCTCTGTACGCTGCGGGTGGGCGCTACTTCGAGCTTTATACGAAGCAGCATGGATTGGAGTCGAATTTGTTTCTTGCGCCGGGTGAGGGGAATGGCGAGCCGGCGGAGACTGCGGACTCGAACGGCAGGGTGCCAGGCGCGGCGCCGGCGGATTCAGCGGCGCTGCCGGAAGCGATTCGCTTGATTCGCGGCGGTGGTGGAGGCTAGGAGCAACGGGGTACGATGGATTTTCGTGTGCCGAGACGTGCCGTGATTCGCGCTACTGGCCGAAATTGTGCTGCGGGCTGCTTCGGCGAGGCTTGCCTCGCCTTGCGAAAGCGGCGGCGCGCCGCCGCACTCCATATTGATTGTGCGGACCGGCTCGAACTTGCCTAGCGGGCTGTGTTATTCCAGCCACTGCGGATTTTGGATTGTTCCATCGAAATTGTGGGCGGTCTTGTAGAGTTCGTGCTCGCCATTCTGTGCGGCTTGTTGCGTTTTCGCTAGCAGCGCGGCCAGTTGTTGTTCACTTAGCGGTTGGAAGGTCCGTGCGACCTGCAGCGCCTGCTGCAGGATTGGGAGCGAGTCGCAGCCGGTGATTACCACACTGGTTGGCAGATTCAACGCGTATTGCAGACACTCTACCGGGGTCACTGTGTTCGTTCGCAAGATCAAGCCGTCTCCCATGGGCTTCATACCGAGCACGCCGATATTGTGCGCGACGAGGACGGGCACGACCCGTTTTTGAAAGCTGTCGTAGTGCGCGTCGAAGAGGTTCAGCGGCATCTGAGTGGTGTTGAAGGTGAAATTGTGGGCGAAGGCCGTCTGCAGCATTTTCAGGTGGATCTCGGGACTTTTGTGGCCGGTGAAGCCGATGTAGCGGATCTTTCCGGCTTTTTTCGCGGCGAGGGCCGCTTGCATTCCGCCATTCGCGGCAAAAATTGCTTCGGGGTCCGTGGGACGAATTACTTCGTGGAACTGGAGCAGATCGACGTGATCGGTTTGCAGACGGCGGAGGGATTCGTCAATTTGTTTTGCGGCGCCGTCTTTCGTGTGGCTGTCAATTTTGGTCATCAGGAAGGCTTTTTCGCGGTAGCCGTCTTTTAGCGCTTTGCCCATGCGAATTTCGCTTTCGCCGCCGTTGTAGTCCCAGCAGTTGTCGAGGAAATTGATGCCTTGATCGAGGGCGGTGCGAATGATGCGGAGGCTGTCTTGCTCGTCGGATTGCATGCCGAGGTGATATCCGCCAATGCCGATGCAGGAGACTTTTTCGCCGGTGTTGCCGAGGGTGCGGTAGGGGACGCCGTGCTTTTCGTCGGCCGCGCTCGTGGCGCTATGCGCGCCGGCGGGCTTGTGCGTCGGCAAGGTGCCGGCGATCGCGGTGCCGACCGTGGCTTCCAGAAAACGGCGGCGGGTCAGACTGGCGCGCGGTTTGTTACTGCGATCCACTGGTTTTTTGGATTTCTTCATGAGGGCCTCCGTTACGGATGGAGCGATAAGCGTTGCGTGTGATTTTGGTATGAAGTTGCGTTGTGCGGGTGAGATGCCGCGCGTGGTGATTTTTAAGGTGAAGGGAACCGGGCGCGGACAAAACACGGTTTCGAGACATGGGCCTGAACGCGTGAAATAAATTGGTGCTCGAGAATGGAGTCGAACCATCACGGCCTTGCGGCCACCGGATTTTGAGTCCGGCGCGTCTGCCAGTTCCGCCACTCGAGCACTGCAGGCTTGATGAGAGTAACACGCGGGGATGGTTCGGCTCAACCGGGGGCTCCGTGCGGGTTGCGTGGAGGTTAGTCGGAGCGTGAAAGACGGGAAAGAGCCGGCGAGACGCCCTTCCTGCTTCAGGACGAGCCGGCGCTACGATTCCTTGCGGGAATCGGCTTGGGCGCCGAATTCCTGAGGCTCGACGATGGCGCGGAAGACGCGACCGCGGCCCAGGATGTTTTCGCCGGAGCGGGCTTCTACTTCGAAGACTAGGAAGCGGCCTTGGTGTTTTACCAGGCGCGAAGTGGCGCGGACGGTGGCGCCTTCGGGGACGGCTTTCAAGTGGTCTACTTCGATGCGGGTGCCTACTGTGATTGCTCCGGGCGGCAGGTCGGATTTTACGGATTCGGCTGCGGCAATTTCCATCATGCCGATCATGGCGGGAGTGGACAGGACGGCGGGCAGGCCTGGGTCCCATGCGGCAATCGTCCATCCGTGCGGGACTACGCGTTCGATGGCGCCTTCGAGGCCGATGCGCGGTTTGAGTTCCTGCGTCGCGCTCACTGCTGCGGCGGCGGATTTCTTGCGCTTCGTCGCGGTGTGGCGTTTGGCTGTTTTCGCGGTGCGCTTCATTGCGAGGATTCGCGAGCGGCTGTGGCGGCCGAAGAGGCGGCGGAAGTCGCCGTCGCGGCGGCGGTGGCTTGCGAGCAGCGCAGGGTGCGCGGATCGAGGAAGCTGCGCGTGAATTCGGCGACGGTGATGCCTAGTTGGTTCCAGAGGCGGCGTTTCAGACTGCGATAGTCTTGCGAGCCGCTGAAGACGTCGCGAATCAGGTCGCGGAATGCGGGAGAGTAATTCAGCAGTTGCACCATGCGCGTGGTGATGGCGCTGCCTAGGAAATTGCCGCGAAAAACTTTTTTCGCGATGTTTGCGGCAAATTCCAGGTCGGCGGAGAAGGCGGCGCGGAGTTGCTCGGGGTAAAGCTCGGGCTGGCCGGCGACGATTGCTTGGGCGAGGAGATCGCCGGAGCGCAGCGCGTAATAGAGTCCTTCGCCTGTAATCGGATCAACCGTTGCGGCGGCGTCGCCGGCCATGGCCCAATTGCGGCCCATGATTTTGCGGCTGCGAATTGTTTTGGCTTGCGGCGAGGGAAGAACGTGGCTGTAGAATTGCGCGCCAGTGCGCGGGATGCGCTCTTCTTCGACGAATGCGTCGAGATGGCCGCGCAGGACCTGGCTCGAGGTTTGGCCCATCTTGGCGCAAATTCCTACTGAAAGATGGTCGGCACGCGGGAAGGACCAGAGGTAGCCTTCGAACTGCTTCAGGAATTTTACTTTGATGATGTCTTCTTCGGTGGGAACGAAATAGCCGAGCGTGACTTCGAGATCTTTGGCGCTGAGAGCAGTTGTTTCGGGCAATAACTGGTTGCGGGCGCCGGCCGCCAGCACTATGAAATCAGAAAAGCGCTGTTCGCCCGAAGCGGTTAGCCGTACGCGCTGGCCGTTGGTATTGACGTTGGTCACGCGCGAGCAGACCGCGTGACATCCCGCGGCGACGGCGCGATCGAGCAGCAGGCCGTTAAGGACTTTGCGCGCGTAAATGACGATCGGATGATTCATCTCGAATTGCGCGCGATGGCCGCTGCTGGAAATCAGTTCGGCTTTACGGACAATTTTTTTGGGTTGCGGAGAATCGAGCAGGAAGGGATAGGCTTCGATGGCTTTGTGGGTCAGGCCGCCGCCGCAGGGCTTTTCCCACGCCAAACGTTCATCGTAAATCGTGACTTGAAAGCCCGCGCTGGCCAGACGCTCTCCGCAGAGCGCACCGGCAGGACCGCCGCCGACGATGGCAATTTCTTTCATGTCCCCTGCTGTGGTCCGGTTCAGGTGAGTGGGAAGACCGTCGAAATGAACCAGGACGCGAGTATAGCACCAAATAATGCCGCGGAAGTGGCCGAGCCGGTGCGTAAACGTAACGCATCGGTGGCAAGGCGCTGCAGCACGGAAAAGAGCGCCAGGTAGACGAAAAGGATGACGATGAGCACCTGACCGCTGGCGAGCATGTAGAAAGCGAGCGTGCAGGCGAGGAAAATCTCCAGGCGGAGTGAGAGGAAAATCGCGAATCGCGCGGCGCGTTTCTTGCCGTGGTGCGGCGGGCCAAGAACGACATCTTCTGCGAACGCGAAAACCCACAGCAGCGGCAACAACGCGGCGAAACGTAGCCAGCGCGGGGCGTTCAGCCAGGCGTCGTCGATTTGCCAATTGAGCCATGCGGCCACGGCCAGAAAAGTGGCGAAGCCGAGAATGGCGGCAGCGGCGAGGTGTCGCGAGTTGAATTTGGCGTACTCCATCGCAAAACCAAAATTCAGGATCAACAGCAGGATGCCGACGATCAGCAGGAGGGATGCGAGATAGGCGCCGGAGTAGAGGTGCAAGAAGTGCAGCGGCGTGCCGACTTCCAGCAGGAGCACGCCGGCCATTGCGCAGGCGGCACCTTCGATGAGGAGAAGTATCGCGGAGGGGCGCGTGCCCGGCGATTCGATTTGTGCGGGCCGAGCGATGGTTGCGATGAGCGTTGCAGCCGCGGGAAACATGAGCAGAATGCCGAGCAGTCCTAGTATTGCGCCAGCGAGACGGCGGCGGCCGTTGTTGAAGGTTTCGTACGTTGCGAGATCGAGATTCAGCGCGAGCGTATTTGTGGCGATGCTGGGAAATAATGCGCGCATGGCCCAGAGTTCGGATTGATGCGCGACGCGATGATCGGAGAGCAGGCTGGTGTGCGTCGAGAAGGGAACTGCCTGGAGATCAAAGGCGCGCTGTTGAGCGAAATCGTCGTTCTGCGTGCGCGTGCCGCCCGCGGCGGCGGAAAGGCTCTGCGCGGCGTTCTTCAGCACGTCCAAATCGGCGCTGGCGCTGAAGACGAGCAAGTTCGCAGGCATCCTTTGGGGGAGCGTCATCGGCGCGGGGGAAAGCGCGATAGTGGCCGCCAGTGGATCGCGGTCGGCCATCTGTATTGCGATGGCGCCGCCCATGGAATGGCCGAGCAACACTGCATTTTTAGGCTCAATCGTGCCGCTGCGGATGAGCGATTCGACGGCGGCGGTCGCGCATTGCTGCGCGCGCGGGAAAGAGAAAGTATCTTTGCTGTCGCCGTGTCCCGGAAGATCGATCGTGTACGCGCGGAAGCCGTGGCCGGCGAAATCTTCGGCGAGATACAGCATCAAGCGGCGATTCGCGGAAAGTCCATGAAGCAGCACGACGCTGCCAGCCGGTTTTACTCCGGGAGGCGGGTCGAGAATTGTCATTGGAGTGCGACAGCCGCCGGCATCCAGCGTCGTTTCTTGCTTGGGAAGTTCAGCGGCGTGAATCCAGTGCACTCCCATTGCGATAAGCAGCGGTCCGGCGAGTGCGAGAATGATTTCCCAGCGCTTCATCGCGGGCTCCGCGGCGTTCGGAAGCGGCGTGATAGAATAGTGTGTTTTCGATTTGCCGCTGAAGCGGAACAGGGCAGAGGCACTTGGCGATCGTTTCGCAATCTGAGTTGATTCTCCAACGAGGCGAGTGGAAACGCAACGGAAAGAGAGTGGTGTGCGCGGCGGGGGCGTTTGATTTGCTGCATCCGGGGCATGTACGGTTGCTGGAGCAGGCGCGCGGGCTGGGTGACATTGTGATTGTCGCGCTGCAAAGCGATGCTAGCGTCGGAGCGAGCGCGCTGCAAGGCGGTAGGCGCGGCGCAACGGGCAATGCCGCGGCCGCGCAAACTGCTGCGACGCGGCCGATCACTCCGGCGAACGAACGCGCGGAAATCCTCTTGGCACTTGCTGCTGTTGATTGCGTGGTGGAATTCGATGAGCCTACGCCGCGCGAGTTTTTTGTCCGACTTGCGCCAGATGTGGTGGTGAAGGGCGGCGAGGCCGGTTCCGAGGAAACTGCTTTCCTCGATGATGAGGCCGTGCGAATCGCGGGCGGGCGAGTGGTGCGCGTCGCGCTCGAACCCGGATATTCAACCTCCTTCTTGCTGGAACGCATCTCACAACTTCACGCATGATTCTTCCTCTGGTCAGCGAGCTTCTCACGCGGGTGGCGCGTCGCCCCGTTGTAGAGGAAGCGTTCGAAGCGCTGCGGCGCACGGGCGGCGAAGTGCGTCTGGCGGGGCTTACGGATCCGGCGAAAGCGCTGCTGGCGACTCTGGCATTTGCCGAACTGGGGCGTCCGACGCGTGTTGCTGGTGGAAACCAACCAGCGCGCGGAGGCGATGCTCGAGCCGGTGCGTTATTTTTATCGCGCGGTGACGGGCAAGCCGGGGCGGCGTGTGGCACATTTGCCGGCGCATGACGTGCTGCCGTACGAGAATCGGTCGCCGCACGGCGAAATATCCGAGGATCGCGCCGTGGCGCTGTGGCGGTTTGCCACGGGTGATGCGGATTTGCTGATTGTGCCGGTGCAGGCGGCGGTTTGGCGGATGCGCGATCGCGAATTTTATGCACAGCTGGCGCGAACGATTGTGCGCGACGAATCCATCGCGCATGAGGACCTGCTGGAATTTCTATCGAGCGCGGGTTACGACCGGCAAGTGACGTGCGAGATGCCGGGGCAGTATGCGGTGCGCGGCGGGATCATTGATATTTACTCGCCGGAAACGGCGCAGCCGGTGCGCGTGGAACTTCTGGGTGACACGATCGAGTCCATTCGCGCGTTTGATCCGAATACGCAGCGTTCGACGAATCCGGTGGAACGCGCGGTCTTGATGCCTTTGACGGAGTTTCCGCGGCGCGCGGAGGTGCTGGAGCGTGCGCGGGTACAGAGCGCTTCGGGGCGGGAGGATGATGCGGCGCCGGCTGCGTTTTATCCCGGATGGGAATTTCGCGAGGCGTTGCGCGAGGATCGCAAGGCGACGCTTTTCGACCTGGCTGTGGAGCCGCTGATTATTGAGGATGAGCCTTCCTTGCTCGCCTCTTCCATCGAAAAGTATCGGGCGCAATTGGCGGAAGCTTTTGATGAGGCGGAAGATCCGCTGGCGGAGCCGCCTGAGAAATTTATTTTTGATGAGGAGGAGTGGAATCTGGCGCGGCAGATGGCGCCGCGATTTGGTATCGAGCAGTTGGGCATGGAGGCTGGCGAGGCTGACGCGATTGATTTGCGGGGTGGTGAAGATGGGGGACTGAAGCCCGCCGCTACAAAGGCCTCGGAAGGGGCGGCCGCAGCTGCCGCAGCGCCGGCACAAATCCGAACGCTGCAGACGCAGCCGACTACTCGTTACCGCGGGAACGTTCCGGCGTTCATTGCGGAGGCGCGTTCGCGGATAGCTTCCGGCGAGAATGTGATGGTTTCGGCGGCTAGCACCGGTGAACTTGAGCGCTTTGCGGATATTTGCCACGAGTTCGAAGTGCCTTACCGCATGGGCGAGTTGGAAGAGAACGCGACGGTGGCGCGGCTGGCGGAAGAGGGAAGTACGGCGCCGGGTTCGGCGATGCTGTTGACCAAGGCGCCGCTTTCGGAAGGCGTGATTTTTCCGGAAGCGAAAGTGGTTTTGTACGGCAATGCCGATCTGTTTGAGACGCTTCCGCTCCCTTCGCAGCGTTCGCGTGCGCGGCCGAAGACGGCCAGTTTTTTCAGCGATTTCAGCGATCTGAAGCCGGGAGATTTCGTGGTGCACGTGGACCACGGGATTGGCCAGTTCGAGGGTTTGCGCCAAGTGGCGGTGGAAGGCGCGAACGGCGAATTCATGCTCTTGCGCTACGCGGGCGATGCGAAATTGTACGTCCCGTTGGCGCGGTTGGACCTGATCCAGAAATATACGTCGCTGGGAGGCGTTGAGCCGCAGCTTGACCGGCTGGGCACGACGGTATGGGAAGCGCGCAAGACGCGCGTGAAGAAATCCGTCAGTGATATGGCGGAGCAGCTTCTGGCGCTGTATGCGGAGCGGAAAATGGCGTCGGGGCACGCGTTTCCCGCGGACACCAACTGGACGCACGAATTCGACGATGCTTTCGAGTTTGAGGAGACGACGGATCAGCAGCGCGCGATCGAAGACGTAAAGAAGGATATGGAATCGACTTTGCCGATGGACCGGCTGCTGTGCGGCGACGTGGGCTACGGCAAGACGGAAGTTGCGATGCGCGCGGCTTTCAAGGCGATTGCGGATTCGAAGCAGGTGGCGGTACTGGCGCCTACTACCGTGCTGGCGTTTCAGCATTATCAGACGTTCAAGCGGAGGTTCGCGGCTTTTCCGGTGCGGGTGGAAATGATCAGCCGGTTCCGCACCGAGAAAGAGCAGAAGAAGGTGCTGGAAGAGCTGGAAGCGGGCAAAGTGGATATTCTGATCGGCACGCACCGGGTGTTTTCGAAGGACGTGAAGTTCCAGGACCTCGGCCTGCTGGTGGTGGATGAAGAGCAGCGGTTTGGCGTGGCGCACAAAGAGCGGCTGAAAGAAATGCGGAAGAATGTGGACGTGCTGACGATGTCCGCTACGCCCATTCCGCGGACGCTGCATATGTCGCTGGTGGGCTTGCGCGATATGAGCGTGATCGAGACGCCGCCGAAGGACCGGCTGGCGATCAACACCACGGTCGCGCCGTTCAGTGAGACTTTGGTGCAGCGCGTGATTGAGGAAGAGCTGGCTCGCGATGGGCAGGTATTTCTTGTGCACAACCGCGTGGAATCGATCGCGTCGCTGGCGTCCATGGTGAAGCGGCTGGTGCCGAAGGCGCGGGTGGTGGTGGGGCACGGGCAAATGCGCGAGACCGAGCTGGAAAAGGTGATGCTGCAATTTATTCGGAACGAGGCGGATGTCCTGGTTTCGACTACGATCATCGAGAATGGGTTGGACATCCCGCGCGCGAATACGATTGTGATCAATCGCGCGGATCGCATGGGGCTTTCGGAGCTGTATCAGTTGCGCGGGCGGGTGGGGCGTTCGAATCGGCGTGCCTATGCGTATTTATTGGTGCCGCCGGATACTACGCTCACGTCCATCGCGCGGCAGCGACTTGCGGCGCTGAAAGAGTTCAGCGATCTGGGTGCAGGGTTTCGCATCGCGGCGCTCGATTTGGAATTGCGCGGAGCGGGCAACTTGCTGGGCCGCGAACAGCATGGCCACATCGAAGCCGTCGGGTTCGACATGTATTGCCAGATGATGGAGCGGGCTGTCGCGGAGAGGAAGGGCGAGTCGGTGGTTCCTGAGCGGAGAGCCACACTCAACCTTGGGCAGGAAATCCGCATCCCACCTGAATACATCGAGAGCGAGAACCTGCGGTTGCGAATATACAAGCGGATCGCCAGCGTGACGACAGATGCTGAACGGGCGGAAGTACGACGGGAGCTGGAGGATCGCTTTGGACCTCCGCCGCCGTCGGTGGAAAACTTGCTGGATTATGCGGTGTTGAAGGCGCTGGCGGAGAAGCTGCTGGTGGCGACGGTGGACCGCCGGGGCGATCAGGTGGCGATCAAGTTTTATGACGATACGCCGCTGGGCCCTGAGCGGATCGTGAAGTTGATCCGCAAACGCAAGGGAACGCGGATGGATCCGACGGGAGTGCTGTGGCTGGACTGGAAAGGCGAGCAGGGTGGGCCGATGGGCGCTACCAGAAACGTATTGCTCCAACTACAATCGTAGAGCTAAAATTTAGGACGAGTGGACCCCATGAAAAAGCAAAAAGTCGTAGCCCCTGGTAATTTCTTCGCGGCGCTCGCTGTCGCGCTGCTGCTGATTCCGTCCGCGGCGCGCGCGCAAGCGAAGGCGACGGTGGTGGAAGAGATCATCGCGCGCGTGAATAACGACATTATCACCATGTCCGACTATCAAAAGGCTGACCAGCAACTGCGCGAGGAAGTGGCGCACGATTGCACGGGCTGCGCTCCGGATAAGGTGCAGACGGAGTACAAGGATCAGCAGAAGGACCTGCTGCGCGGTTTGATTGACCAATCACTGCTGGTACAGCGCGCGAAAGACATGGGCATCAGCGTCGAAACGGATTTGATCAAGCGGCTGGACGAAGTCCGCAAGCAGAATAACCTGAACAGCATGGAAGAACTGGAAAAGGCCGTGGAGAGTTCGGGGATCGCCTGGGAAGACTACAAGACGCAGATTCGCAATGGACTGTTGACGCAGGAAGTGATGCGCAAAGAAGTCGGTTCGCGCATCAATATCGGCAACGACGAAGTGAAAAAATACTATGACGCGCATCCGCAGGAATTCACGCGGCCGGAGCAGGTGGCGCTGGCCGAAATTTTCCTGAGCACGGAAGGCAAAAGCCCGGAGGAAATTGCCGCGGTGCAGAAAAAAGCGGAAGACCTGCACAATCGCGTGACGAAGGGTGGCGAAGATTTTGGAGAAATCGCCAAACGCTATTCGGAAGGCAGCACCGCGAAAGAGCAATCCGGAGATTTGGGGACTTATCAGCGCGGGCAGCTATCGCCGCAACTGGAAGGCGTCGTTTTCAAAATGGACAGAGACCAGGTTACTGACGTGATCCAGACCAAGACCGGGTTCGAAATCCTGAAGATCGAGAATCACTACCAGGCAGGATTGCAGCCGATGGATAAAGTCGAAAACGAGATTATGAACAGGCTGTATATGCAGAAAATGCAGCCGACGATGCGCGATTATCTGGCGCAGTTGCGGCAAGAAAGCTACGTGATGGTGAAGCCCGGATACGTGGACAGCGCCGCGGTTCCCGGGGCCAGCGTGATTCAGGAAGTGCAGCCGACGCCGGACGCGCCCAACAAGAAGAAGGAAAAGAAGAAGCTGCCAATGCCAAAAGTCAACGGGCAATGAAATCTCATTACGTTTCCGACCTGCAGGACGGACAGTCAGTCACAACATTATTTTTGGTCTGCGAAAAAGGCGTGCGGACATCGCAACGGACCGGCAAAGCCTGGCTGGAATTGGCGCTGCGCGACCGTACTGGGTCGATTCCGGCGAAGATGTGGGACAACTTCGAGGCGATTGCGAAGACTTTTGAGTGTGATGACGTGGTGATGGTTCGCGGCCGGGTGAAACTTTACAACGGCCAGAAGGAAGTGACGCTCGAGCAGATCGTGCCTTCGGCCGAGCGGGACTACGACCTTGCGGATTTTTTGGCGCATACGAAATTCGACGTGGAAAAGCTTTTTGGCGAACTGCGCTCGGCGATTGCGGCGGTGAAGAATCCGTGGATCAAGCGGTTGCTGGAAGATGTGGTGAACGATCCGACGGTTGCTCCGAAGATGAAGCGAGCGCCGGCGGCGATGACCATGCATCACGCTTATATCGGCGGATTGCTGGAGCATGTGGTGAGCCTGATTGGGCTTGGCCGCGGCGTCACAGCGCAATATCCGGAACTGGACGCCGATTTGTTGCTGGCCGGGATTGTGCTGCACGACATCGGCAAGATTGATGAGCTGAGTTACGCGCGGGGCACCGATTACACTACGCAGGGGCGTTTGCTGGGGCATATCACTATTGGGGCGCTGATGGTGCGCGAGAAAATCAGGGCGATTGCGGGTTTTCCGGAGCCGCTTGCGGTCTTGATCGAGCATTTGATTTTGAGCCATCACGGGACTTTGGAATTTGGTTCGCCTGCGTTGCCGCAGACGCGCGAGGCTGTCGCTTTGCATTTCCTGGATGATATGGACTCGAAAATGGCGGCGATGCGCGCGACGCTGGACGGCGAGTCCGGGGATGGCGAATGGACTGACAGGAATCCCGCGCTGCGCCGGGCGCTCTTGCGGACGGAAAAATTTCTTGCAGCGGAAGATGCGGGTGCGAGCGGGGGTGGCGCTGCAGGTGGCGGCAAGCGCGATGAGCCTTCGCGTGCCGGTGGGCGATGAAGGTGCCTGCATTTCCTGAAAGGCGCGTATGACTGCTGACTTGAATCCGAGGATTTCGTCGCCGCGCAGGGCGCTGCTGGATCTGGCGCCGCTTGAGCTGGACTGCATGAACACTTTGTGGCCGATGGGCGAAGGCACGGTGCGCGACATCCGTGATGGGCTCGCTGCGCGGCGTCCGCGAGCTTATACCACCATCATGACGATCATGGACCGGTTGGCGCGCAAAGGCGTGGTCGAGCGGCGGAAGGTTGGGCGGGCTTATTTGTACCGGCCGAATTTGACTGCGGAAGAGGCGCGCGCGACCGCTTTGAGCCAGGTGGTCGAGAATTTCTTTGGCGGTTCGACGGAGGCTTTGATTGCGCAGCTGGGGCGCGCGATGCCGGCGCCGCGCGCGTTGGCCGCTTCCGCCACTTCCGCGGGGGCATCGACGGCTGACGGTGAGGCTGCAACGGGGCGAACGATCTCAAGGGGCAAGGACGAGTAACTTCCATAGCGTGTTTTTGCGAAAAACATGTTTCCTGCTGAACTCAAAATTCGGAATCCGGTGATCCGGCCGGCGACGATCCTCGCGCCTATGGCGGGAGTTACGGACACGGTGTTTCGGCGTGTGATTCGCTCGCTGGGGGCGTGCGGGCTGATTATGACGGAGTTCACCAGCGCCGAGGGGCTTACGCGCAACTCCGCGCGGACTCTTCATTATTTGTATTTCGATGATGACGAGCATCCCATTGCGGCGCAGATTTTTGGGTCGGTGCCGGAAGTGATGGCGTCCGCGGCGGCGTTGACTGAGGATCTCGGCTTCGACCAGGTGGACATCAACTTGGGCTGCCCGGTGAAGAAGGTGGTGAAGTGCGGCGGCTCGGGGTTGCTGCGCGATTTGGTGCATCTGGAAAAGCTGCTGCGGGCGGTGCGGGCGGCGGTGAAGATCCCGCTGACGATCAAAATTCGTTCTGGGTGGGATGAGAATAATATTGTCGCGGTGGACGTGGCGCGGATGGCGGAGCAGGTGGGGATTGAGGCGATTGCGGTGCATCCGCGCACGCGCATGCAGGGGTATGCCGGGTCGGCGGATTGGAACGTTATCCGCGCGGTGAAGCAGGCGGTTGGCATTCCGGTGATCGGGAATGGCGACGTGCGCTCGCCACAGGACGCTGTGCGCATGATCGAGGAAACTGGATGCGACGCGGTGATGATTGGGCGCGCGGCTTCTTCGAATCCGTGGATTTTCCGGCAGATTGCGGATTACATTGCTACTGGGCGCTACGATGAGCCTACTGATGCGGAGCGGTATCAGTTGCTTTCCGGATATTTTCGGAGTTTGATCGCGGCGGAAATGCCGGATGCGATCGGCAAGATGAAGCAGTTTGCTAGCCTGTTTACTCACGGCGTGCGCAATGGGGCGGAGTTGCGGTTTGCGGTGCACCACTCGCATACTGGCGCGGAAATTCTCGATAAGGTGGATGCCTTCTTTTCGAACGCTACTGCTTCGGCGGATTAATTCTTCCTGCGCGTGAAATCAAAGATTTAACACAGAGGACACAGAGAAGGGCTTCGAGGGCACTGAGAATCTTGCTCTCGTCGCGACATCTCCGTGAACTCGGTGATTAAGTGTTTTTGGGGCGACACATCGAAAAACAGCCGGCGAGACGCCGGCGCTACAACGGCTACTCTTCGCGCGTGATTAGCAGTTGCTTGTAGGCTTCGCGGCGGGTGAGGCCTCGTTCGCGGGCTACTTGTTTTAGCGCGGCTTTGTTGTCCACGCCGCGTTCTTTCATCACTTCTGTGACGCGTCGCGCGAGGGGAGTCGCCGCTTGCGCGGCATCCCCGGTTAGATGTTGGGCTTCTCCATCGGCAGAACCGATCAGCAGGGTGATTTCGCCGCGCGGCGGCTTCTTGCGCACTGTTTCCAGCACTTCTTCCAAGTGTCCGCGTAGAAATTCTTCGTACACTTTGGTCAGCTCGCGCGCCACTACCGTGGGACGGTTGCCTAAGATTTCGAGCGCGTCTTCGAGCGTGTCTAGCAAGCGATGCGGCGCTTCGTAAAATGCGAGGGTGCGCGGTTCCGCGGTCAAAGCTCGCAAATGCTTGCGGCGCTCGGTGGGGCGCGACGGCAGAAAACCGATGAAAGTGAATTCGTCAATCGCCATTCCGGAGGCTGCCAGGGCCGTCACAAAGGCGGATGCGCCGGGGAGCGGCACTACCTGAATTCCGTGGCGGAGGCAGAGGCTGACGAGGCGGTTGCCGGGGTCGGAAATGGCGGGAGTGCCGGCGTCGGTTACCAGCGCGATCTTCGCGCCTTGCTCGAGTTCGATGATGATTTCGGCGGCGCGGGTGATTTCGTTGTGCTCGTGATAGCTGACCATGCGTTTTTGAATGTCGAAATGCGTGAGCAGCTTTATCGTCTGGCGCGTGTCTTCGCAGGCGATCGCGTCGCACTCTTTCAGGATTCGCAGGGCGCGCAGGGAAATGTCTTCGAGGTTGCCGATGGGAGTGGCGACTACGTAGAGGCAGCCCGCGGCAGCGTCATTGGGCTTGGTCTTGGTCATGAAGGGTCCGCGCGAGGGGCGGACGGAGGCAGTCTAACACATCGCTGGGAAGCGATTCCGGAAGGTATATTCACAGAGCACCAGCGGGCAGCGGGCGCGATGCAAATGCGCTGGCGGGCGCAAGCGTGTTACTATTTTTTGAGATGCTTGCGAAGGAGGCTTTCCGCTTTGCCGCTATACGAATATAAGTGTGAGAAGTGCGGGAATCAGTTTGAGAAGATCGAGAAACATTCGGCGCCTACTACGCAGAAGTGTCCGAAATGCGGGGCTAAGGCGCAGCGGATGATTTCCGCGGCGGGGATACAGTTCAAGGGTTCGGGATGGTATGTGACGGATTACAAGGGGAAGAACTCCGGCGCGACCTCGGTGGAAGGATCGAGCGACGGCGGCTCTTCGAAATCAGAAGACAAGTCCGCGGATTCGAAAACTGCTGACTCGAAGAGCGGCGACTCGAAATCGAGCGACTCGAAATCAACGGAGTCGAAATCGAGTGATTCGAAAAGCTCCGGTGAAAAGGCGGCCGCAAAGAAAAAGAAGTAATGCGCGGTGTTGTGAGCTACAACTTCAGAGTCTTCAAATACGCTCGAAACTCGTTGCCGAAATGCGGGTTTTGCAGCGCTAGTTCTACGGTGGCCATCAGGAATCCCATCTTATTTCCCGCGTCGTGAGTTTTGCCGGGGTGTACGTGCGCCCACAGGCCTTCTTTTGCCGCCAGGGCGCGCAGGCCGTCGGTTAGCTGAATTTCGCCGCCTGCGCCGGGTTTTGTTTCGTCGAGATAATCGAAAATTTCCGGGGGGAGGACGTAGCGGCCCGAAACGCCCAGGTTGGAAGGTGCCTGCCCGGGCTTTGGTTTTTCGACCATGTCGTTCAGCTTCAGCACGCTTTCGCCCCAGCGCGGTAGATTTCCCGGACTGGCGGCAATCACGCCGTAAAACTGCAGTTCCTTGGGTTCGACTTCTTGAACGGTGATCGCGCCTTTGCCAGTCTCTTCGTAGATTTCGATGAGTGCGCGGGTGGCGGGGACAGCGCTTTCCATGATGACGTCACCCAGCAGAACCGCGAAGGGTTCATCGCCGACAAGTTCACGGGCGGTGAGGACCGCGTGGCCTAGCCCGAGAGCTTCGTTCTGGCGCGTGTAACTGAAATGAATGCCGCCGCTGATTTCGCGGACCATCTGCGCTTGTTCGGATTTGCCACGTTCTTCGAGGAAGTGCTCCAGCTCAGGTGCAAAATCGAAATGATCTTCGATGGCGCTTTTGCGGCGGCCTGTGACGAAAATCACGTTTTCGATACCGGAGGCGATGCATTCTTCGACGGCGTATTGAATCAGGGGCTTGTCCACTACGGGGAGCATTTCTTTTGGCATTGCCTTGGTCGCGGGCAAAAAACGCGTTCCCAGACCGGCCACCGGCAGCACTGCTTTGCGTACGCGCTTCCTGGTTGAGCTCATAGTCCTCGTAGTCGGCAGTTTTCTTCGCCAGCGTGAGCGAAAAATGCCGTGCGATTTAATATTTTACGCGCTTGAAGTCGTTCGGCTGTGGAAGCGACATCGTGGGCGTTCTTAAAAGCAACGCGTCCGTCAACGCGCTGGCGCGGGCGAGCGGCCCGCAACGCTATGTTACCATAACCTTTGGAGGCTCCGAGCGAGCCGGAAGCGGGACATTTTCTTGAGCACATCTTCGTCATCGTCATCCAAAATCATCCTCGGCATTGAGTCTTCATGTGACGAGACGGCGGCCGCTGTGGTTTCGGGCGGCGAGCGCATACTTTCGAGTATTGTGGCGTCGCAGATCGCGATTCATCGCAAGTATGGCGGTGTGGTGCCGGAGTTGGCTTCGCGCGAACATTTGCGGCAGATCGTGCCGGTGGTGCGCGAGGCCGTCGAGCAGGCGGGAATTACTTTGCAGGACGTGGATGCGGTGGCGGTGACGCGCGGGCCTGGGTTGGTAGGTGCGCTTTTGGTTGGAATTACTTACGGCAAGGTTTTGGCGCAGGCGTTGGGGAAGCCGCTGATCGGCGTGAATCATCTCGAGGGGCACGTTCACGCAGTTTTTCTTGAAGCTGCAGCCGCCGGCTCGCGGCTGCCGGAAATGCCGGCGGTGTGCTTGATTGTTTCCGGTGGGCATACCGTGATTTATTCCGTGAAATCCGCGGCGCAGAATGGCGCGGCGCATTTTTCATATGCGCGCATCGGCGGAACGCGCGATGACGCCGCAGGCGAAGCGTATGACAAGGTCGCGCGGCTGCTCGCGCTCGGTTATCCCGGCGGCCCAGTGATTGACCAGCTTGCGGCGCACGGTGACGCGCGGGCCATTAAATTTGGCGAGCCGAAGATGCGCGGCAATATTTACGATTTTAGTTTCAGCGGGATCAAGACGGCGGTGCTGTATCACTTGCGGCGTCATCCCGAGATGCAGCCGGAGATTGATGCGCGCAAGGAGGCGCTGGCGCGCGGGGAGCGCGGCGCGGAGGCTTTGTTGAAGCTATCGAGCCGCCGCGACGCTGGATTTGGTGGCGAGCTTTCAACGCGCGGTGGTGGATGATCTCGTTACGCGCACGATTGCCGCGGCGCAGCAAGATGGTGCGCGGTCGATCCTCGTGTCCGGCGGAGTCGCCGCGAATCGCGAGTTGCGCGCCACGTTTGAAGCCGAAGCGAAGCGCCACAATCTCGAAGTATTCTTCCCCAGCCGCGCGCTTTCCACTGATAACGCTGCGATGATCGCCGCAGCAGGCTATCCGCGCTTCCTCGCAGGCCAGCACGAAGACGACAACGCTCAACGCGGAGCCGAATCTGCCGCTGGCGTGAGAACGCTCGTTCGGATATTGCCGCCGAGCTCGGTGCTGCCTAGAGCGGCGGTCGAAAGTTGTAATACGAATCCGCCTCGCAGTCCAACTCCCAAAGGTCGCGAACGAGGGATGCTTGAAGAATACTTTCATTCCCCGATACCATAACGGTCCAAGTTACCTGTAGATAAAATTTCGCCCTTGACTGGTTCATTCGCCGACACGGTATGAAGTGTAACGCTAGTCAGCACTGGTTCTGATTGGGTGGAGCCAAGCTATTGCACTATCACTAGTGGTGAATCTTCGACTACCTTCGCGCTACAGTATGAACGCGAATGTCGAACCCATCCGTCTGAGCGATTCTCGTCCAAACTCGGAGTCCATTGATTAGCAAGAACTTGCAGAGTTCTTCCTTAAAGGAGCGCATACATTCGAATTCGTCGATGTTCTCTTCTGAGCTCCGAGCGGAAGTCATGAAGCTCGAGCACCGCTCCTTAAGGTGATACATTGGCGAGGTCAAACTGCTTTAGATAACATGCTGCCTGTGCGGCCTCGACCTTCTAGCTTACGAATGGAGCGTCCAGTCGCAGTAGACAATTCAGATACGGGTAGCCTTTTCGCCTGTCGCATTGCGCCGAAGATTGATAATCGATATCGCGGCCATCACGTAGACAACTTGGACTTCTGGCGTGATACCTGAACGTAACTCTACTTCCAATTTACGAATAATGTCTTCTTTCATTTCGGGAGAGATGATAGCCCATCCGGCTGGCTGAGCGAAACGAGCTGCGAAATCAAAACCGTTGCAACCAAAGTGCTAGATCGAGCGGCGGTTCGTAGATGTAGGCCATTCCGTCGCGGGTCATGGCGTAGGCTTTGGCGGCGTCTTGGCTCCAGCGCAGGTCCACTACGCCTTCGGCGGGGTACTCGTCGAAAATTGTTTTGGTGTTGAGGTCTACGAGAAACAGGCGGCCTTTGGCGGAATTTCTGAGCCAGGAACTGTAGCAGAGGCAGAGCGGGAGGTGCGGGTGACACGCGCACAGCTCCGCGCCAAAGGGCAGCGAATCGAAACACATGCTTTCCACATCGAGTTGATAGGCTTGCCCGGCGGCGCAATAAACGATTTGCTTGCTGTCGGGCGTCCAGGCGAGATCGGTGATGTGTCCCTGCGCTTGAAAGACGTTTTGTTTGCGCAGCGTGGGGACGTCGGCTAGGACGATGGAATCGTCGGCCCAATCGCCGTGAATTTCGATTACTGCGGCGAGGGCCTTTTCGTCGGGACTGAAAAAGGTGGGGCCGTAGCCGCCGAACGCGCCTTCTTCGCCGAATTCGGCTTCGTAGGTTTGGCGCTCGAAGCCATCGGGGATGCCGATTTCGCTGGTAGGCGCGGCGGTGAAGGGAAGCGCTTCGCTGCTTGCGTTCCAGAGGCGCAATGAGGCTTTCTTTCCGCCTGCCGAGGCCGCAGCGAAATAATTGCCTTGCTCCGACCACGCCAGCGTGCTGGGAAAATTGTTGAAGTCTCCAAACGTGCCCAGCAGCGTCTTTCCTTGTAGATCGAAAATGTGCAGAGTGGGCTGCCATGCGCCCCACGCCGCAATTAGCTGGCGCGCGGAAGGCGACCAGGCAAACGCAGCGGGCAGTTCTTTTTCGGTGGCTGGATTTTCTCCCGGGGCCGAAAGGGCCAACGTCACGCCGCTTGATTCAACGTCATAGAGCACTACGCGTCTTGCGCTCGGTTGAGCGTTGGGCGAAATTGCTGCGACTGCGCCTGTGGAGGAAATCGCCAGGCGCGATGTATGCCCGGGAAAGACTTTCTTTACGAGCCAATTCGAGTCGCGCGCCAGATCGCGCAAGCCGCGGACCACTAGCGCTGCGGAACGCACGGCGAGCCCTTGCGCTCCAGTCGGAACGATTTGTTGCCCGGCCTGATGCCCGAGTGATTGCGGCGACGATTTGTCGTGAGTGTCTACGGGCATTGAACTTGTCACTCGCCAGAGGGTTGGCGTCCTGGCAACTGCGCACCTGCACCGGATGCCGCAGGCTGTTCCAGCCGGCGCTTGGCCTGCGTGATCTGGTCGTCCACTTTCGAGATCATTTCCTTCAGCACGTCGCGGCCATGGCTTTTGGCTTCGTCCACGCGAACTTTCAGCTGATGCAAATCCGAGCGCAACAATTCCTGCAGTTCGGCTTCGATTTCAGCGAGCCGGCCGCGCGCCTGGCTGATGCGGCGGATTACGCGAATCAATTCCGCGCCGGGGCCTTCGCCCTGGACGGCGTCGGGACTCCAGGCGTATTCGGTGAAAATTTTGTTGAGCTTGGCTTCGTCGCCGCGCTCGTAGGCTTCGTTGGCTTCGGCCATCAATTGCTGGCGCTTGGCGCGGTCTTTGCGGTCGGACGTGAGGTCTGGATGGATGCGCTTGGCGACTTCGCGGTAGAGCTTCTTTATTTCCGGCGACGCTTCGAACGCGCGGGGAGTGGCGGCGGCTTTTTCGCCGGCGGTGGATTTCGTTTCGTCGGCGCGAGCCCGGGCTTGTTGTGCGGCGCGTTGGGCGCGGTCGTTGGCTGGTTGCTCTTTTGCTGACTGTTCGGCGATCGCGGCTTTTAGTTCGTCTAGTTCCGCGTAACGCGAGCCGACGTAGTGCAGGTATTGGCGTTCGAATGCGCCTAGCTCGGCGCGCAGGTTGGCGGAACGCAGTTCGCGATCGGCTAGTTCGGTTTCGATCGTGGTTTGCTCTTCGCGTTTGCGGGCTAGTTCCTGGTCTTCGGGGTTCAGTTGCGAGTTGAGATTTGGCGTGGTGATGCCGGAACGAGGCTTCGGGGCCGCTTGGTCGAGATTCGGCTCGAGAGCTGGCCGAGCATCCGGCCGGTCGGCAGGGGTATCCGTCGCCTTCAGCGCCATCCGAATCGCCTCTGAGAGCTGTGCGAGCTTCTGCGCGGCGGTCCACATACGGGGGCCAAAGGCCCCGGGGTCCCAAGCGCCACGGAAGAGTTCGCTGCCTAAATTGTAAGTCGGCCGGCGGTCTCGGCCGCGGGTTCCATGGGCAAGGTTTCCAGAAGGCGAAAACTGGCCGTTGGTACAGGATGTTGGTGAGGATGCGGTGTTCACTGCACGCGAAGGCGTTCGGCAGCCATTTACATTGCACGTCGTGCCTAAGAATTAGCGGCCAATTTGGATGCGCCCGTCTGCCGGATTGTGCAGGACTATCCTTTTCGCGGTGTTGCCGTCTTCATAGAATTAGCGGGCAGCAAATCAGGACTACGGGAGCGAACGAGATGAGTGAAACGGCGCAGCAGTACATTCAGCGAATTCTGGGGAATTTGGAAGGGCAACAGCCGCTCAAAGTGCAAGCCACGACCGCGAAGAAAATCGAGAAACTCTTGAAGGGCGTTCCGGCGGCGAAGTTGCGCAAGCGGCCGGAGCCGGACAAGTGGTCGGTGGCGGAGATTGTAGTGCACCTGGCGGATACCGAGATTGTCGGCGGCTATCGCATTCGCACGATTCTGGGCTCACCGGGAACGCCTATTGCCGCATTCAATCAAGATGCTTGGGTCACGGCCGGGCACTATGACAAGCGCGACGTACGCAAGTCGTTGGAACAATTTCGCGCCGTGCGGGAAGCGAACCTCGCGCTATTGAAGACGCTCACACCCGAGCAGTGGAAGCATCACGGCATCCATTCGGAGCGCGGGGAAGAAACGGTGGAGCACATCGTACGGATGTTTGGCGGGCACGACATCAATCACATGAAACAGATCGAAGCGATTGTGAAGGCAAAGGGTTCGAAGGCATTGAAGAAACGTTAGGGCGAAGCGAGTCTGGGAGTGTGGCGGCTTGCCGCCGCCTTTCCGGCGCGAAGCTTGCTTCGTGTGCAGTAGGTCCAAGTCCACGACAACGGCAGGCGAGGCGCGCCTCGCCTAAGAAAAGCGGGGGCACGCCCACGCAGTCCATATGGGCGGTGCCGCCGCTCGAGTTGAGCTATTTGTTGGAATCCGTGGCGGGGAAGCTGCTGCGGATGCGTGGACGGAGACTTTGAAACGGCGCTGGCAAAAAAAAGGGGCACGATCTTTGCGGATCGTGCCCGGCCAGAGAGTTACGACGAAGCTTACTCCGGAATTGGCGCTGTCTCCGGCATTTGCAGCTTGGCTTTGGCTAGAGCGCGGATCAGGTTGGCTTCAACCGCCGACTCGGACGTGTTGCGCACCGTGGCCAGTTCGCTGACGAGCAGATATTTTGCCCGTTCCAGCATTTTCTTTTCGCGGAAGGAAAGCGGCTTGGTCCGGCTGAGCGCTACGAGGCCCTTGAGCACCGCGGCGACTTCCATCAGCGAGCCTGTACGCATCCGGTCCGAATTTTCCTTGAAGCGGTGTTTCCAATCGTGGTGGGAAGCGGAGCGGCCTTTTTCCAGGAACGAAATCACCGCGCCGGCTTGGGTATTTCGGATGATGGGACGCAGGCCGACACATTCGACGTTGGTCTGCGGCACCATCACTTTCAAACCGCTCGAAACGATTTTAAGCATGTAGAAGCGTTCCGACCGTCCATTCACGTACCCGTAACTGATCTGTTCGATGACCCCGACACCATGGTTCGGATACACGACTTTTTCGCCTAGCTTAAACTCCATGGACATGGACATAGGTGGAAATCCCCTCCCCGAAAAGCATATTGAAAGTTTAGGCACATGCGTCATAAACGTCAAGATAAATGGGTGGTTTGGGGGGCAGGGTCGGGGGCGAGAAACCGAATGTTTTCAGTAAGATTGGCCCCGAAATTGCCCTATAATTGTGCTCGTGCTGATCCTCTCTTTGGATACCTCTTCGCCCTCGGGTAGCGTGGCTGTTCTGCGGGACCAAGCTGTTATGGGAGTTATTTCCACTCGTGGCGAGGAGAATTACTCCTCGCGGATGTTTCGGCACCTGGAGTTCCTGCTTAACGACCTTTCCCTCAAGCTCGAGCAGTTCGATTTGTTTGCGGTTTCCGCGGGGCCTGGGTCGTTCACTGGGTTGCGCGTGGGGCTGACGGCTGCTAAGGGCTGGGCGGAGGTGTACAGGAAGCCTGTGGTTGGCGTCAGCGCCTTGGAAGCGGTGGCGATTCAGTGCCGCGCGATGACTGCGGCTGTAGTTCCGGTGCTTGATGCGCGGCGTGGGCAGGTGTATTTCGGGGTGTATCGGCGCGGCGGTGCCGGGTTGAGGCTGGCGGGCGACGAATTCGTCGTTACTCCGGACGAATTTGTGGCGAAGCTTGGCGTGGCCGCCAAAGATGCGGCGGTTACGATTGCCACGCCGGATGCGGAAGTGATTTCGCTGCTCGGTTCGCATTTTGCTGCAGGGTCGGCGGCGATCGAGACGGTTTCCAGCGTTCTTGCGCCGTTCATCGGGCTTATCGGCTACGAGCGGGCGTTGCATGGTCACGTGTCCGACGCGCTGGCGCTCGACGCCAATTACGTCCGGCGCACGGACGCGGAAATGCAATGGAAGGATCGTTAGCGGCTGCATGATTCGGGCGCTGGAATCTCGTGACATTGATGCAGTGCTGGGGATTCAGTCTACGTGCCCGGAAATCGCGCAGTGGACGGTGTGGGATTATCACCGCGTCGCGCGCGGTGAGATGGCTGGTTGGGTGGCGGAAGACGAGCGCACGCTCGCCGGATTCCTGATCGCGCGCAGAGTTTCGAGCGATCTGGAGATTTTGAATTTCGCGGTGCGAGAGGCTTACCGGCGGCGGGGGATCGGCGGAGAGCTGCTGGAGTCGGCGCTGCAATGGGCGCGGTCCTTGCAAGTGACGCACGCGATTTTGGAGGTGCGCGCGTCGAATCTGGCGGCGTTGCAGTTTTACGAGCGCTGCAAGTTTGAGGTTGTCGGGCGGCGTCCTCGCTACTACACCGCGCCGATTGAAGACGCATTGCTGTTGACTGCACCGCTCGCGTAACGCGGCGTTCGCGGAGTTGCCGCAGAAATCGGGCGCAGGAAGCAGCGCCCCTACCAAGAAACACCAAGGGTGCAAACGCCGGACGCGAGGTTGCCATGCATCTGGAAGAAGCGAGCCTGCAGCTCCTGGAAGACGCCCTGAAGGAACTGGACCGCGGATTCGCTTCTCTGCCGGCGATTTCTGCGGACGCCGCGCACGATCCGCGCCTGGCTGCGGTTATGAACGAAGTCGCCGCGAAGATGCAGGACAACTACCCTTACTTTCATCCTTTGTATGCGGGGCAGATGTTGAAGCCTCCGCATCCGGTTGCGCGGGCGGCATACGCGCTGGCTACATGGATTAATCCGAATAATCACGCGCTGGACGGCGGGCGCGCCAGTTCTGCGATGGAAAAAGAGGCGGTCGCGCAGATTGCTGCGATGTTCGGCTGGCAGGAATTTCTTGGACATCTTTGCGGCGGCGGGACCATGGCTAACCTGGAAGCGCTTTGGGTTGCGGGGCAGCTACAGCCCGGGAAAAAGATTGTGGCGTCGGACCAGGCGCATTACACCCACCACAGGATTTCTTCCGTGCTGCAATTGCCGTTCGGCGTCGTTCGCTCCGACAATCGCGGTCGAATGGATATGAAGGCCCTGGAAGAATTGGTCGATGGCGGAGATGTGGGTTGCGTGGTCGCCACTGTGGGGACGACCGGAACAGGTTCTGTGGATCCGCTGCCGGAAATTTTGAAGCTACGCGAGCGCTACGGTTTTCGAGTGCATGCGGATTCGGCGTACGGAGGATATTTCACGCTGGCGGGCAACCTCGAGGCGGAGACGCGCGCGACTTACGATCTCATCGGTCACGCGGATTCGATCGTCATTGACCCGCACAAGCACGGCCTGCAGCCGTACGGCTCCGGCTGTGTGTTATTTCGCGACCCGGGCGTCGGTGCCATCTACAAGCACGAATCGCCTTATACGTATTTCACCTCGTCCGAGCTGCACCTTGGGGAAATCAGCTTGGAGTGTTCGCGTCCTGGCGCCTCGGCGGTGGCGCTGTGGGCGACCCAGCGACTATTGCCGCTCCTGCCCGGCGGGGAATTCGCGAAGATGCTGGAAGCGAGCCGAAGCGCTGCTGTGCTGCTCGCCCGGCGACTTGCGGACGATGCCCGATGGCTCGTGCCATTCGCGCCGGAACTCGATATCGTCGTTTGGGCCCCGCGCGCGGCATCTGCGAGCGAAATTTCTGAGTTATCGCAACGGATCTTCGAAGTGGCCGCGAAGCAGAATCTGCATCTTGCGCTGATTCGCTTGCCGGTGCGATTTTTCACTTCGCAACAGAACGCATTCCAACCCGACCGCGAGACGGTGTTGTGCCTGCGCTCAGTGCTTATGAAGCCCGAGCATCTGGATTGGCTCGAGCGTATCTGGGCAATTCTGTCGCGCGTGGCCGACGAAGTCCTCGCTCGGCAATAATTCTCGCGCGGCCAGCGTTCCACTCTGAAACCGAACCAGTACATCTTGCCTATTGGCTTCCACAACGCAATTGTGGTAATTGTTACGATTATGTGAACGCTCGTTACAACCAGGAGGGAACGAATGCCGATTACGACGCATGATATCCGGCAAGCCCTGATGGAATCGAACCAGGAATACCGCAAACTCTTCGAAGAACACTCCCGCTGTGAATCCCAGCTTCAGCAACTCGTAAAACAATCCTACTGGAACGTGGAAGACCTCGAAATGGAAGTATCGCTGAAGAAAATGAAGCTGCACCTGAAGGACATGATGGAACTGATTGTGGCCAGTTACCACAACCAGACCGTCCATCACTGACCCGTTTCCGCGTTTGCCCTCCAGCCGTCCGCAAAGTTCTGTCGTACAATACCGGTGCACTCGCTTATCATCTGAGCCGCAATCATTTGCGCAGCGGAAGCCTGCGCGCTGCGGCCGCTTTTGCGGAAGAAGGAAGCCACTCGAATTATGATCAAGGACGCATACCGATTTGCATTGCCGCCGCTGATAGTGGGCGCGATCTGTTTTATTCCGGGCTGGAAGTGGCTTGGCGGCATACTGATTTTCTTGGGGCTATTTATTTTTTATTTTTTTCGCGATCCGCAGCGCAGCGTGCCTTCCGACGCAAACCTGATCGTTTCTCCCGCGGATGGCCACGTGGTCGAAATCGTGGACGAGATGCTCGATTCCGTGGTCGGGCATCGCATCAGTATTTTTCTTTCGATTTGGGACGTGCACGTGCAGCGCGCGCCGGCGGCGGGGCGCATCGCGGACGTCGTCTATCGTCCCGGACGTTTTTACGCTGCGTTGCGCTCGGCGGCATCGCGCGAGAATGAGCAGAATATTATTTACGTTCATACGGCACACGGGCCGTTGGTATTCAAACAAATCGCCGGAGCAATCGCGCGGCGCGTGATATGCTGGAAACGCGAAGGCGAGGAAGTGGTGCTGGGCGAACGTGTCGGACTGATTCGCTTCGGCTCGCGCGTGGACATTTGGCTGCCGCTCGATACGCAAGTGGTCGTGAAGCTCCGGCAGAAAGTAAAAGGCGGCGAAAGCATACTGGCGAAATGGAATTTAACGGCATAGATCCCATCGGACACGAAGAAAGCCCGCGCCGGCCTTTTCGCAATCATCGTCTCCGCCGCGGCGTTTATATCCTTCCTAGCGCGTTTACCGTTGCCAACATGCTTTGCGGGTATTACGCGATTCTGGCGACCCTCGACGGAAAAATCACCGATTTCGATAATGCGGCGATGGCCATCGGTTTGGCTTGGGTATTCGATTCGATGGATGGGCGAATCGCGCGTTTGATGAAGACAGAGAGCGAATTTGGCAAGGAATTCGATTCGCTGGCGGACATCGTCAGTTTTGGCGTCGCGCCGGCGTTTCTTGCTTACGCCTGGGGAATTCGCGCGGCGGCTGCGGCGAACGCGCCGGAAGCGCTGCACCTCACTCAGCTAGGCTGGCTCATCGGGTTTATTTTTGTCGCTTGCTGCGCGTGGCGGTTGGCTCGTTTCAATATTCAGGGTATGGCTCCCGGTGGCAATCGGTACTTCGCCGGAATGCCCACTCCGGCGGCTGCGGGAATGATTGCAGCTACCGTGCACTTTGCGCATGGACATCCTCTGGAAGACGTTCGCGTGTCGGTTCTGTGGCTGGCGCTGGTTGTGGTTCTTGGCGTGTTGATGTCCAGCACGATCCGCTACTTCAGTTTTAAAGATATTCCCTTGCGGCGCCGTCAGCCTTCCCTTGCGGTGGTTTTGGTGGCGCTCTTGTTTGGCGCGATCGTTTATTTCTCCCATCAAACTTTGCTGCTGGTCACTGCCGGATATACCCTTCACGGACCCGTCATGCAAGTGGTGCGCACGGTGCGGCACCGGCTTGCTTCTCGGCCTGCCTAGACTATGCCCGCCGGGCACGAAGCAGCGAATCGCGTCGCCATCGTGGGGGCTTCTTCCTTGCGCGGGAAAGAATTGAAGCTTGTGCTCGAAGAGCGCAATTTTCCGGCGGGCGATATTGTGTTGCTGGATGAGCCGGTGATGGCCGGCACTTTGACGGAAGTAGGCGGCGAGCCGGCTTTTATACGCGCTTTGGATGAAGAAAGTTTCGAAGGGGCGCGCTTTGCGTATTTTGCTGGGTCGCAACAGGACGCTGAACAGAACTGGCAAGTCGCGCAGCGTTCTGGCGCCACGGTGATTGACCTCACCGGCGCTTTGGCGGCCAGCGGACAATCAACATCATGGATTCCCGCGCTTGCGACGGTGCTGCTGCCGCGTCCCGGTGCTCACGCAGGTAAGTCAGGAACGGCGGGTTCCGCGCCAGCCGGCACCGCAGCGGCATCAATCGCTTACTCTTCGCCCGGTTCGGGCGTGATTGTCGCATGCACTATTTCCGCTGCGCTTTCAAAATTGTCGCCGCTCCGCACGATGCAGCTGTTGTTCCCGCCGGTTTCTGAGCGCGATCAGGCCGGCGTGGATGAGCTTGAAAGCCAGACGGCCAATTTGTTGTCGTTCCGTCCGATCGCGCAGTCCGTCTTCGATGCACAGGTCGCTTTCAACTTGCTCGCGGGATACGGTGACGAATGCAAGCCGACTCTCGCTGAACTGCGCGCATCGATCGCGCGCGATACGTCTGAGTATCTCGCGGGGCGCGTCGCGGTGCCGGCCTTGCAACTGGTGCAAGCACCGATATTTTATGGATACGCCGTGGCGGCGTACGCGGAATTTGCTACGGTTCCGCAGCGCGAGCAACTCGAAAGCGCTTTTGCGAGTCTAGGAGTGAAGGTCGGCGCGGCGGGAGATCCCGCGCCGAACAACGTGAGCGTCGCGGGCGAAAGTGAAATTCATATCGCGCGCGTCGAACCTGATCCTAGCGTCGCGGGCAGCGTATGGATTTGGGGCGTCGCTGATAATTTGCGTCTTGCGGCTGTAAACGCTGTGCGCATCGCGGAGGAATTGGTTGCGAAACCGCCTGTGCAGTAGGGGATTGCTTCCGTTCGTTGCGCTGGCCGCGGCGATGCTGGCAGTGGGCTGCGGGTATCACGTGGCGGGGCGCGGGAGCGCGCTGCCTTCGCAGTGGAAGACGATCGCGGTGCCCGCGTTCAAGAACGATACGACGCGCTACCGCATTGAGCAGCGCTTTACCGCTGCGGTGATCAGGCAATTCCTGCAGCGTACGAAGTATCGCATCGTGCAGGATCCTGCTTCCGCTGATGCCGTGCTGCATGGTGAAGTGCTTTCCATCGAAACGAATCCGGTGTTATTCAATGCGACCACCGGACAGGTGACTACGATGCTGGTTACCGTGCACACCAAAGTGGAACTCGTGGACAATCAATCGCAAAGGGCCGCGTATCAGAACAACGACATGGTATTTCGCGACGAGTACCAGATTTCTTCCGACGTGCAGACCTTTTTCGAAGAGCAGGATCCTGCGCTCGAGCGGATGTCCCGCGATTTCGCGGCGCAGCTGGTTTCCAACGTCACGGAGAATTTCTGATGCCGGCACTTTCGCCGGATAAATTGCTGGAGCGGCTGGCAAAAGGCAAGCCGGTCCCGGCGATTGTTCTGGAAGGCACCGACCCCTATTTGCGGGATATGTGCCGGGGCAAAATTATTGACGCGTACGTGCCGGAACCGCTGCGCGATTGGGCTCTCGGGCGCGTTACGGTGCGCGGCGGCGACTGGAGCGAGTTATTTCAGCGCGCCGAGACGATGCCGATGCTGGCTCCGTGCCAGGTGCTGCTGGTTGATGGCGCGGAGACCATTCAATCGCGCGCGAAAGATGGCGACGAGAGCGGTGACGCAGACGATGGTGATGATCCTCGCAGGGACACGCTGAAGGCGCTGGCGGAATATCTTGCCAAACCCGCGCCGTTCACTGTGATCGTATTCGAAGTGCCGAAACTCGATCACCGCCAGCGGCTCTACAAAGTGCTGGCGGAAAATGCCGTGATCGTGGAATTGACGCTTGGCGGCGAGTCTGCGGCGGCGCTGGCCGAGCAGATGGCCAAAGAATTAGGGGCTGAAATCGAACGACCCGCCGCCAACTTGCTGGCGGAAATTGTGAATAGCGAGCCGGCGCGGATTCGCGTGGAAATGCAAAAGCTGGCCGCGTACGCGCAGGGGCGCGGCCGGATTACCTTGGCGGACGTGGAAGAACTCGTGCCCAAGGCGCGCAAGAACACGGTGTGGCAACTCGCCGATATGCTGGCGACTCGCCGCCGCGCCGATGCGCTCGCGTTTTTGGAAAATTTACTGCGTGAGGGGGAAGAGCCGATCGGATTGGTGGGTGTGCTGGCCTGGATGTACCGTAAGCTGATCGAGGCGCGCGATCTGCCTGCGGGCATGAATGGTTTTCAAGCGGCGCGGTCGCTGCAGATGCGTCCGGATGCCGCCGAGGCTGCTGTGCGCAACGCGCATCGCATTTGGAAGAAAGACCTGCTCGCCGGCTTGCTGGCGCTGGCCGAAGCCGATAGCCAGTTGAAATCTTCGAATCCCAACCCGCGCGCGCTGATGGAATTTCTGATCGCGCGCCTCACGTCGTCGGCGTCTTCGGCGGCTGCTTCGTCCTGACTAGGCTGAGGCGCCGGATGCGCCGCGCGGCCGTTCCGTGCCTTCCTTCTCGAAAAGCGTGTAGAGCGCCTGAATGTATTCTGCTTCGATGCGGACTAGTTCCGCAAAGGTTTGGGTGGCGTCGCGCGTTCCGTTCTTGTGCAGCGCGAACGTTTCGTGACGCCGTTCCGTAAATCTGTCTTCCAGTATTTGCCAGGCTTCTTGGTTCATTCCGTGACCTCTCGTGTGGATTACGTCCGGCGATTCTACACCAATAGAGCGGATGCCGCGGTAGCGTGAATCGTTGCGAGAATTTCTTTCGGTTCCGACGGAACCTAGTTTTTGGAGCCTCAACCGGGCTTTACTTCGGGTACGGCTTCGCTCGGTTTGAACAGAGCTGTCGGTGGCACGCCCGTCGCTCGCGCGGCCTCGGCCGCGATCTGCTCCAGCTCCTTCTTGGCAAACCCCACCGAGGTCAGCTGAATTTTTCCGTCCGGTGCAATCAAAAAGATGGTTGGAACGTTGGTGATGCCGTACTGGTTGGAGACCGGGTAGCCGTCTGCGTCAATGAGGGAGGGGAACTCGACGTCGAACTCTTTGAAGAAATCGCGCGTATCGCGCGCATCGTCCTGTGAAATGCCAAAGAACGTGAACTTCGGCCCGCTATAGGTTTCGTGTAGCCGTTCGAGAAATGGCGCGGCGAATTGGCACGTGGGGCAGCTCACTTTGAAAAATGCGGCGACGACTGGCCCCTTCTTCAGCGCGTCCGCGAGCGTCACCGTCTCACCATTGATATCCTGCAGCGAAATTGCCGGGGCTTTCGTGCCTGTCGCCAGAGCAGCCATTTTATTTCCTCCCAGAATTTCATGTAGGCGCCGTTTCAGGCTCATCGGATCCGTCTAGCGCACAAGCATTTGATGATGTGCCGGGCAAACGCACGCGGCCAGAATCATGCGAGGGAACGCGGCGCCAAAACTCGAAACATCAATGGATATTGCGGGTCTTCTTGCCTACGTAATCCATCAGCAGGTACTGCCCTAGCGTGTAGGGAGTGGTGAAGTAGGCTTTGCCGCGGCACAGTTCCGTGATTTTCTGGACGAAGTGCACCAGGCTGTAGTCGCTGGAAAGCATGAAGGTGTTGATCAAGATGCCCGCGCGCTTGCATTTCGCGACTTCTTCCATCGTCTGGGTTACTACCAGAGGGTCGAGGCCGAAGGCGTTCTTGTAGATGCGTCCGTCCTCGAGGGTGAGCGCCGAAGGCTTGCCGTCGGTGATCATCACGATCTGGCGCATGTCTTTTTTCTGGCGCGAGAGAATCCGCTGCGCGAGGCGCAAACCTTCGCGGGTGTTCGTGTAGTACGGACCGACTTGCACGCGCGCGAGTTTTCCTAGCGGAATTTCTTCGGCGCTATCGTGGAAGAGCACGCAGTGCAGCGAATCGCCGGGGTATTGCGTGCGAATCAGGTGTGAGAGCGCGAGCGCTACGCGCTTCGCGGGCGTGAAGCGGTCTTCGCCATAGAGAATCATGCTGTGACTACAATCGAGCATCAGCACGGTGGCGCAGGAACTTTGATATTCGCACTGGTGGACCATCAGGTCGGGATAATCGAGTTCGATGGGAATCTGCGCGCCGTTGCGCTGCACGGCGTTGAAAAGCGTTCCACTGATGTCCATATTCAGCGTGTCGCCGAATTCGTAATGCTTGGAAGTGCCGCCGGATTCCACGCCGGTGGCGAGATCGCGCGTGTCGTGCCGGCCGAAGCTGCTCTTGCCGAGCGATGCGAGCAGATCCTTGAGCGTCTTGAATCCCAGAAAATCGAGCGCCTTGTCCGTGATTTCGAAGCGCGCTTCCATGTTCGGTTGCGCTTCGCCCACCTGGCCGCCGGGAGTTTGCGAGGGAGGTGGCGTTATTTGCGCGGGCTGGTCCGGACGGGAAATGAATCCTTCTTCTTCCATGCGTTGGATGATTTGATTTACGATGTCGCGCAATTCCCGGTTCTGCGCGAGATCCGGGTTCTGCAGCATCTGCTCCATCAGCTCCGGCGGAAGCAGATCGCCCTCTTGCAGCGCGCGCAAGATGGCTTCGCGCAGCTCTTCCATCATCTGTTCGCGGGAACGCTCGGAATCCATTTCGTAGATTCCGAACTGCGATTCGAAGCCGCTTTGCAGCAGGAAATCGGAAAGCCGGCTCATCAATTCCTGCAGATCGATGTCGTCGGCGGCGTTGGGAGCGTATTTTGAATACTTTGTGTATTTCATGGGCCCCTACAGCTTTACCGGGAACTCTTTCTTTTGATGCGTTCAGTTGAACTGACGGCGCGGCACGCGGCCCGAAGGTTCGCGCGGGTCGCGCGGCTCGGAAGTCTTGCGTCCGTCGGCGAAATAACCGCGCTCTTCGCTGCGGTTGATGCGTTTGTGCGCCCATAGGCCTTCGAGGATGAATTCGGCGGCGCTGGCTACAATTCCGGCGTCGTCCTTCTGACTGACTTCCAGCACGCTCAGATTATCGAAGAGGCCCTGAATTTTCTTTAGCTGCGCCATCACTTCGGAACTGGAGGCGTTGGCGGGAAGTTTCAATTCGCCGCCCAGTTCGAACCACTGGATTACCGGCTGCATATTCGCGCCGGTGAAATACTGCGTGTAGGTTTTTCCAATGGCGGCGCGAATCAGTTCGCGGGCGATATTTTCGGCGCCGCGGAGTTCGCCTTCGTATTCGAGTTCGAACTTACCGGTCATCGAGGGAATCGCGGCGTAAATATCTGCGACGCGCGCCACCACGGCGGAATCGCGGCTGCGTACGGCGCGCTGTTCGGCGCTGCTCAGAACGTTTTCGAGGGCGCTGATCGGTAACCGCTGGCTGACGCCGGAGCGGCGGTCCACGCGCTTATCTTCGCGCGCTTGAAACGCTACCTCCTCGACGATTTCGCGGATGTATTGCGGAATTTCGACGCGCTTTTTATTGTCGCGTTCGGTCCAGGATTCCTGCGAGGTGATGGACATGCCTTCGGCGACGGTTGCCGGATAATGGGTGCGAATTTCCGAGCCGATGCGGTCTTTGAGCGGCGTAATTATTTTGCCGCGCGCCGTGTAATCTTCCGGGTTCGCCGTGAAGACGAGCAAGACATCCAGCGCCAAGCGCACCGGGTAGCCCTTAATCTGTACGTCGCCTTCCTGCATGATATTGAACAGCCCTACCTGGATTTTTCCGGCGAGGTCCGGCAACTCGTTAATCGCAAAAATCCCGCGATTGGCGCGGGGCAGCAGGCCGTAGTGAATCGTCAGCTCGTCCGAAAGATTCTTTCCGCTGCGCGCGGCCTTGATGGGGTCTACGTCTCCGATCATGTCCGCAATGGTCACGTCCGGAGTGGCGAGCTTTTCCACGTAACGATGGTCTCGCGAGAGCCACGCGATTGGCGTGGCATCGCCCTCAGCGGCGATGCGTTCGCGGCAGACGCGGCAAAGCGGAACGTAAGGGTTATCGTGGATTTCGCAGCCTTCGATTACCGGGATTTGCTGGTCCATGAACCCCACCAGGCCGCGCAAAATGCGCGATTTGGCCTGTCCGCGCAGCCCGAGCAGTATGAAATGATGCCGCGAGAGAATCGCGTTGATGATTTGGGGCAGCACAGTGTCGTCGTAGCCGTGCACGCCGGAAAAGAGCGCTTCGCCCTTCTCCATTTTGCACATCAAATTTTCACGCAATTCCTGGCGGACGGTTCGGCGCGCGATTCTTTCTTCGGACCACTGGCTGCGGCGAAGTTCACCCAGGCTTTTCGGCAGTGAAGTCATGAGGGCCTCAGTTTCACGGAAGAAGCGACGCTTATTTCGGGCGTCTGCGCCCATTATAAAGGAACGGCGGCTGCGGCGATACTTTCGTTTGGATAGCTTCGATAGGCTAATTCAGGGTGTGGCCGTTGCCGGCGGCGCGGCGGCGCGATTTCTGTTGCGGTTCGACGCGCGAGAGCAGGTCGTCCATCCAGCGAATCAGGAAATCCTGGCGTTGTGCTTCGGAGCGGATTTCCAGCAGCGCCTGCTTCTCTTCGAGTTCGATGGGGAGCCGACCGGCCAACTGGTAGGAAAGCGGCCAAAGCGGTAGTTTGCTGGTGGTCACCCACATCTGGCCGTGAATCAGTGAGTGACATTCCTGAAAGAGCGCCAGCAGGCCGGCCTCTTCACAGTCGTCTATGGATTCGTGCAGCGGGGCGGCGGGATCGGGCGGATATTCGACGATCGCCTCGTGGTATTCCTTCTCGCGCAGCAATTGCAATGCGCGGAAAACGGCGCGGCCCTGCGTGAGGATGTCCATGCGGCCGTCTGGATAATCTTTGATTTTTCGAATGATCGCTGCGGTGCAACCGAGCGCGGCGACGCCTCGTTCACTTACCAGAATGATTCCGAACTCGCGATTGTCGCGCAGGCACTGGCCGATCATCACTTTATAGCGTTGTTCGAAGATGTGCAGAGGGAGATTGGCGCCCGGAAAAAGCACGACGTTCAGGGGGAACAGCGGAATGCGGTTGGATTTCATAACTTTCAGCTACCACGCTTGCAGCTTATCCGAAACTAACGCATCAGTGCGAGCGCTGCCTGCATTTCATCGCGCGCGTGCATGTCGCCCGCTTTCTGCGCGACCAGAATACCATCGGACAGGAGTTTGCGCGCTTGTTCGAGCTTTCCGACGCGGGATAGGTGCTGGCCAAATTGAAAGTAGCCCGCGACGTAGGTGGGATTGGCTTCGAGGAGCTTTTCGAAGTGGCCGGTGGCCGCGTCGTTGTCGCCGACTTTCATGCATTCCAGCGCGAGGCCGTAGCGCGCGAAAGCGTCGGCTGGTTTTTCAGCTACAAATTGTTCCAGAACTTCGCGTCGTGACTTCTGAGTTTGGGTCATAGGCTTGAAACGCGTATTATAGCGAGCTTGAGGTTGCGCGCCAAGCGCGCACGATTTTGATCTTACGCGGAGCTTGCTTCCACAGAATGCCAAAGAAAAACAAAACGAGCGGGAAGAGTTCAACGGGGCCGGCGGTCGCGACCGGAACTGGGTCGCCGGGTAAGCCGGTAAAGGCGTCCACTTCGGAGATCGTTGAGATCGTTCTTCCGAACGACGCGAATTTGTTGGGCAACATGCTGGGCGGGCGCGTGATGCATTTGATCGATATCGCCGGGGCGCTGGCGGCGAACCGACACTCCAACAGCCACGTGGTCACCGCGTCGGTGGATTATCTCGATTTTCGGTTTCCTATTCGCGTGGGTGAGTGGATCGTGTTGAAGTCGAGCGTGAATCGCGTGTTTAACACTTCGATGGAAGTGGGCGTGAAGGTTTTTGCGGAGAATATTTTGACTGGAGAGCGGCGGCACACCAGCACGGCGTACGTTACGTTCGTTGCGCTGGACGCGAACCACCAGCCGCACGCGGTGCCACCGCTGATTTTGGAGACGGAAGATGAACGCCGGCGCTATCGCGAAGCGGGCGAACGACGGCGGGTGCGGTTGCAAATGCGGCACAAGTTGCCGTTTGCGGATAAGTAGAAGCTGCGCCGCGAGCGGGGCCGCGGACCTTGGGGGTTCAACGCGAAAGCAGATATTTCGCCACAGCTTCCGCTGTGTGAAAGCCGTTTTCGACGCATTTCCCGATGGCGGGTCCTTCCAGGTAATTTCCGGCGAAAAATAGCCCCGGCGTTTGGCGTTCCGCGTCGCGAATGGCTTCGACGATGTGTCCGTGGCCGAGATTGTATTGTGGCAGTGCACGCGTATATCCCCAGACGGCCGATTCGATCGGGGGCCCTGTGATTCCCAGGATGCGGGCGTTTTCACTTTGCACGATTTGCGCGATTTCGTCTTCGGAATGCTGCACGATTTCGACGTCGGTGGCGCCGCCGATGAAGCTCGTCATCGTGGCGGTGCCTTCGCGGGCGCGCCCCGGGAAAAGTGATGAATTCCAGACTGTGCCGAGCGTTCGGACTTTTTGGCCGCGGGGGACCAGAAAGCCAAAGCCGTCCAAGGGATCGCCGATCTGTTGCCGACGATAATTCGACGCGACCACCGCCACGGGAGCGTACGGAATGCCGGACAGAATTTGCGCGATATGCGCGGACACGGTGCCGAGCAGCGCCCCGGCTGCGTAAGCCGGCGTGGCTATCACTACGGCATCTACCACCGCGTGGCGCTCTTGAGCACGCCGTTGCGCGCGAAGCTCATACAAACTGCTATTCGCGCCGGAACCGCTCGCGCGCTGAATCTCTAGCACCGTCGTTCCAGTTTGCAGACGCTCGCCAAGCTTGCCGGCCATCGCAATCGGTAACGTTGCCACCCCGCGACGGAAAGAACAAAGCGGTGGTGGGCCGCCGCCCTTGGCCTTCGCCGGCCGCGATTTCATCGCGCCGCGCAACACGCTACCGTATTCGCGTTCCCATTCATCCAGCGTTGGAAATGCGGCCTTCAGGCTCAATTGTTCCGGGTCGCCGGCATATACTCCGGAAACGAATGGAGCTACGAGATATTCCAGGATTTCGTGGCCGAATTTACGGCGGACGAAACTGGCCACGGTTTCTTCTTCGCTCGGCGGTTTGCTGCGCTTGAAAGCTTCTGTCGCGATTTTCCAGCGCGAGCCGGGAGCGAGCAGGGAAGAAGTGAGCAGAGCCTGCGGCGACATGGGAATTTTGCGGAGGTGGCCATGCAGATAAACGTAACGCGGCGCGCGCGGGTCAGCTTTTTGTAGTTCGCCTTCGATGCCGAGTTCGCGAATTAGATCGAGGAGGGTGCCCGTGCCTTGAAAACTTTGTGGGCCGGTTTCAAAGAGAGCGCCACCCTTTTCAACGGTACTCATCAGGCCGCCGGCATGGTCGGATGCTTCCAGCAGCGCAACGTCCACGCCCGATTGCTGCAACCGGTAGGCGCAGGCCAAGCCGGAAATCCCCGCGCCAATCACCGCTACTCGTGTGGGATTACTCATGTGCGGGTACGGTCAGAGCGTCTTCGAGAAAAGCGGGCGCTTGTCCATTTGTTGGTCATGGAGGTAGCGATCGAAGGTCATGGCGACGTTGCGGATGAAGATGCGGCCGAGCGGCGTGACGCGGATTTCGGCGGAATCGAGCGCGACCAGTCCTTCATCGCGCGCTTCTGCCAGGCGCTGCAGTTCCGGCGCGAAATATTCGTCGAACGATATTCCGAATTGCTGCTCCACCTCGTGTTTTGGAATCACGGTGTGGCACAGCAGCCTGCCGATTACGGCGCGGCGCAGCACGTCGTCCTGCGAGAGTCGGTAGCCGCGCATCGTGGCGATTCCGCGCGTGCCGACGGTTTCTTGATACGCCGGAACTTCGCGGCGATTCTGCGCGTAGGCTTCGCCGATCGAGCTGATGGCGCTTACGCCCATTCCGTAGAGGTCGGCACCCGCTTTCGTGGTGTAACCCTGAAAGTTGCGATGGAGCGTGCGATTTTGCTGCGCGGTCGCCAGCTCGTCGCCGGGCCGCGCGAAGTGGTCCATGCCGATATAGAGGTAACCCGCGTCGAGAAATCTTTCCAGGCCCGCGCGGAAAATGCGGAATTTTTCCATGCCTTCGGGCAGATACATTTGGAAGGAGCCCTGCTGCTTCTTCAGCCATGGCACATGCGCATAACTGAACATCGCTACGCGATCCGGTGCGAGCGTCAGTGTACGGTCAATCGTAGCCCTGAAACTCTCCGCAGTCTGGTGCGGCAAGCCATAAATCAGATCCACGTTGAGGCTCTCGAAACCCAATTCGCGCGCGGCCACGATCAGATCGCGCGTGAGTTCGTAGGGCTGCACGCGATGGATCGTTTCCTGGACCTTCGGCTGGAAGTCCTGAATGCCCATGCTCAGGCGGTTGAATCCCAGGCGCCGCAGAGTTTCGAGATGCGCGCGATTCGTCACGCGGGGATCAATTTCGATGCCGATTTCGGCGTCGGGAGAAAACGAGAACCGCTCGCGCGTGTAGCCGAAAAGATCTTCCATCTGCTCGGGAGTCAAATAGGTAGGCGTGCCACCGCCCCAATGGAATTGAATCACCGGGCGCTTTTTGGAAACGTGTTTGCCGACATGATCAATTTCGCGCTTCAGCGCATCGAGGTAGGGGATTGCGACTTTCTTGTCTTTTTGAATGGAGACCGTGCAGGCGCAAAACAGGCAGAGGCTTTCACAGAAGGGAATATGCATGTAGAGCGACAGCGGGGTTGCGGCGGCCTCCGCACGCGCGTAGTACGATTCGAGATCGTCGGGCCCGAAATCGTCTTTCCAGACCGGAGCCGTGGGATAGCTGGTGTAACGCGGTCCTGGACGATTGTATTTTTCGAGCGTGGCGTCGGTGAGCTGGCCGATCTCGAATTTGTCAGTCGATTTCATGGTTGCATCTGCCATGCATTGTTCTTTCCATCCTGCCCGTTCAACTGATCCCCGCGCGGGCCGGCACGCGCGCCGCCTTGCCCGCGTCCACAAACGCCTTCGCGTTGGAGACGGGGGTCGTCGGCAAGATTCCGTGGCCCAAATTCAGAATATGGCCGAGTCCGCCAGTCTTTTCCACGGCGGCCTGCGCTGCTTCACGAACTGCCGCCTCTGGACCAAGCAAGATTGTCGGGTCTACATTCCCTTGCAACGCGATCTTGCGGCCGAGTGTGCGGCGAGCCTCCGCCAGGTCCGTGCGCCAGTCTACGCTGACGACATCCGCGCCCGATTGCGCGAGGCTTTCCAGCAAATGCGCCGAACCCTTGGCATACAAAATCCTCGGGACGTCCGAGCCGGCGAGCAATTCGTAAACCAATTTCGTCGCAGGCAGCTCGAAGGCATCATACTCCGCCCGCGTCAGTTCGCCTGCCCAAGTATCGAAGAGCTGAATCACGGCCGCGCCGGCCGCAATCTGCGATTTCAAATATTCCGCGGTTGAGCGCGCGATACGCTCCAGCAGTTCCCGCACCGTGGCCGGCTCCGAGCGCAACATTTGTTTGGCTCGCGAAATATCGCCGCGCGTCTGGCCCTCGATCATGTAACAGGCGAGAGTCCAGGGCGCCGCCGCGAAGCCAATCACCGGGACGTCCGGGCCAACCTCTTTGCAGATGGCGCGAATCGCGTCGCCGACGAATCGCGTGTCGCGCGCCGGATCAAAATCGCGCAAGCGGCGCACCGCCGCCGAATCGCGCACTGGATTTGAAAGCACGGGACCCGAATCCGGCACGTCCAGGGGCAACCCCATCGCTTCCGCGACAATCAAAATATCCGAAAAGACGATCACCGCATCCACATCGAGAATGCGAAATGGTTGAAGCGAAACTTCGGCGGCCACTTCCGGAGTCTTGCAGATTTCTAAAAACGAATAATGCTTTCGCACGGCCTGGTATTCCGGCAGATAGCGCCCGGCCTGGCGCATGATCCACACGGGAACACGCTCGACTGGCTCAAAGCGGCAGGCGCGCAAAAACAGGTCTTTGCGGTTCACTGCGGAAGTCATAGGCTCAGGTCATGATAGCAGAAGGGATTTACAGGCGCACATCGGTCCATGCGGGCCGTCCAGGCACGGCCTCACGCGGTAGTGGGTTATTTTCTGATTGATGCGTTCGTCAGAAAATTGGCTATTGCCGGCGCCTAGAGCGCCGCTTTGGGCCGGGAGGCGAACGCCGGCGAAGGCTTTCAGCGCGTTGCAGAACTAAATGGTAAGTTGGATTTTCTGTCTGGCACAGAACCAAGAGCCGGAACCTTAGGATCTTGGGTATCGGGGGCGAGCTGATGCAACTTCCGAGCATGCGGTTTTCACTCCGGATTCTCCGTAAACACGCGAAGCTGGCCTGCATCGCTGTTTTTTCCCTGGCAATTGGGCTGGCCGCAGCGTCCGTCGGGCTCAGCGCGTTCCATGCCTTGCTGCTGCGGCCTCCCGCGGTTGTCGAGCCCAACCGGCTGATGACGGTTTACACGGTCACGCCGGATGAACCGTTCAACGAAGTTTCCTATCCGGATTACCGGTATTATCGCGACAACAATAGTGTGTTCTCTGGACTCTGCGCGATGCCGTTCAGCATCGGCCTGCAGACGATCATCTTCGAGCAACGTGAAAAGCGCGGCCTGATTAACGCCGTCTCCGACAACTACTTCTCCGTCCTCGGAGTGCAACCCTTCCTCGGGCGCTGGTTTGCCGCGGGCGACGACGACAAAGTGACGACCTCCGCCGTGCTGAGTTACCGCTACTGGCAATGGCTCGGGTCCGACCCGAACATCATTGGCAAAACCCTGACGATGAATGGCGTTCGGTTCACCATCGTCGGAGTAGCGCCTCGGCGTTTTGTGGGCACGATCCTGAGCGATGTTCCGGACCTTTGGCATCCGCTTTCCGCAACGACCGCCATCTCTCACCAGACTTATGACTGGCTCGCGGATCGCACTAGTCACTCTTTGGGCCTGATCGGGCGTATGAAGCCCGGCGTCACGCGGCAGCAAGCTCTGGCGGAGATGCAAAGATTATCGCGCCAGCTCGCCGCAGCTTATCCGGAAACCAACAAGGATCGGCTCGCGGCGCTGACTGAAACGAGCATGCTTCCGCCGGACGCAATGTCCAGCGCGAAGTTGTTGTGCGGGCTCCTGCTGGCCGTTGTTGGACTCGTGCTTTTTGCCGCGTGCGCCAACGTGGCCAACCTGCTTCTCGCGCTGGCCGGCGCGCGACGGCAAGAAATCCTGATGCGTGCCGCGCTGGGGGCCACGCGAATGAGTCTGATGCGCCAGCTTGTTCTCGACAGCTTAGTGATTTCAATAACGGGTGGAGTGCTCGGCTTTGTATTTGCTTCTTATGGCCTCAGGCGCTTGATTGACTTCAAGCCATTTGTTCCCGGACTCGGCGTAGTCCCTATTACTTTGGATTTCCGACCGGACCTCGCGGTTGTTTCGCTGATGGCCGTACTCGTTTTCTTGGTGGGACTGTCTACCGGCTTCTTGCCTGCCCTGCACGCTTCTACTCCGAATCTGGCAGCGGAGTTGAATGGAGAGACCGCCATCGGCGGAACGCGCAAGGGGCGCATGCGCAATTTTCTGGTGGTGCTGCAGATCACCGCTTGCACCGTTGTTCTGATTGGAGTCGGTCTTTGCCTGAAAAGCCTGCACAATTTGCAGCAGGTAAAGCCCGGATATTCCGCTCGTAACATCGCGCTTTACGCCATGGACGACCTGCAAGCCAACGGTTACTCGGAACAGCAGGGTCGTGCGCTGTCTGAGCGGCTGCGAGAAAGTGTAGGTCAGGTGCCCGGTATAGAGTCCAGTAGCCTCGGAGATACGTTCCCGCTTTCAGGCGGGGTTAGTACTGACCAGGTGCACATCACGGGTGTCGCCGATGAGAACGAACACGGAGTCACAGTTGGCGTCGGTGCTGTGGACAGCAGCTATTTTTCTACGTTGGGAATTCCAATTCTCGCGGGGCGGTCGTTCGCCGCTTCCGACCTGGCGAAATCTCCGGAAGTCGTCATTGTCAACCAAACGATGGCGGCAAAATACTGGCCGCAGCAAAATCCGGTTGGCAAGACAGTTCGCATTGAAAATGGCAACCGCCAGGCCACCGTGGTGGGCGTCGTGGCAGACACCAAGTATTCGGACATTGACGAAGCCCCGCAGCCCTTCTTGTACTACAGCCTGACCCAAAATTATCGGCCGCAGATAGTTCTGCTGGTGCGCACGCAGGGTGATCCGTCACAGGTGATGGGAACGATTCTGGCCGCGGTGCGCAAGGCCGCGCCGGAACTAGGTGTAATGAGCTTCACAATGGAGCGATGGCATGAATTTTCTTTGTACGTCCCACACCTGGCGGTGCTTTGCATCAGCGCATTTGGACTGCTGGCATTTATGCTGGCCGCGGTGGGGCTTTATGGCGCTGTCTTCTATTCGGTGAGTGAACGAACGCGGGAGATGGGAATTCGCGTCGCGCTGGGCGCATCGCAGCGGGATTTGTGGAAATTGGTCCTGCGCCAGACCAGCGCCATAACCATTATGGGCATCTTTCTCGGAGTCGCCGGCGGGATCGCCGCGAGCGTGCTGGCAAGATCGCTGCTTTATCAGATACAGCCCGTCGAATGGTCGGTCTTCCTCGCAGCGGCGTTCGCGATGTTCGCGATGAGCATCTTGATTGCGTATTC
The DNA here is from genome assembly GCA_963740695.1 of uncultured Acidobacteriota bacterium. Taxonomy (GTDB): domain Bacteria; phylum Acidobacteriota; class Terriglobia; order Acidiferrales; family UBA7541; genus Palsa-295. Next base: position 862,908 of record CAVUFU010000004.1, on the reverse strand, counting down.
AGGTGCGCGTCCGTGGATGCGCGTGGATCCGCTGCGGTCTATTCGGCACGTTTAGGGCATTCATCACCTTCCGGGGTTATTGCTCCACGATTGGAACTTCTGTATCCCGCAGCCGGTGTGACTCCTGGTCAGTCGCGCAATCAGAAATTGACTCCCCACCAATTGCGCAACGCCTGCTGGGATTGCGCATCATAAGCGCTATAATCTACAGGCTATGCGGGGGAGTTTCCGCTTTTCATGACACACTTTCTGGGCGACCTGAGCCTGGCGCTGTATGTGGCTAGCTTTTTTTGCTACGCCCGAAATCTGTATGTGCCCAATGTGTGGGTCGGACGGCTGGCCTCGTTGCTGCTTGCCACGGGGATCGGCGCGCAATACTGGGAGCTTTATCAGCGCTCGCTGGCGCTGCACACCGTGCCTTACGATGATTTGTACGGCTCGATGTCGCTCTTTGCGTGGCTCCTCGGCCTCACATATCTGGGTTTGGAAGTTTTCCACCGCCAGCGCACCGTGGGACCGTTCGTGACGCTGCTGCTGGTCTGCTGGCTCGTGTTGCTCGATATTTTCACGCCGCGTTCTTTGCCCGCGCCATCGGTGCCGCGCGGCGCGATGTTCGCATTTCACGTGACGCTGAACACCTGGGCGTATGCGGCCTTCGCGCTTTCTTTCGTCCTCAGCGTGATCTACTTGGTCCAAGATTGGGTGCTGCGTTCGCGACGCCTCGGCGCGCCCTTCTGGCGATTTCCTGCGCTGGACGTGCTGGATCGCATGGCGCGCAGCAGCGTGTATATTGGGCTGATCGCGCTGGCGTTTGGTGTCGGCATGGGCCTCGCCTGGGAACACCGGCTGAGCGGGGGCTACAAATTCGGCGACCCCAAGGTGATCATCACGCTCGCGATCGTAGGCGTTTACGTGGCGTATTTGCTGCTTTCGCGGAATGCCACTTGGCGCGGAGCGCGCGCGGCGCTGCTGTGCTCGTTCAATTTTCTGATGGTTCTGTTCAGCTACACGTTTGTGAATTTGTATCTCACCCGGTTCCACCGGTTCCTTTGATGACGACCACGACCGCCAACCCGAATCGCGCTGGCGCTGTGCGCATCCGCGTTGCGCTGATCGGATGCAACCATCGCACGGCGCCTGTGGAACTGCGCGAGCGCATCGTGTTTTCTTCGCAGCAGGCCCTGCAAGCCGCCGATGAATTGCGCGACCGCGGCATTCTGGAAGAAGCGGTCGTCGTTTCCACCTGCAATCGCAGCGAGCTCTACGGTGTGCCGGGCGATATGGCGCCATCCGCCGCCGAGGCCATGGAAGAATACGTCGCTTCCTTCCATCACATTCCACGCGGCGAACTCACTGGCCGTTTTTACCACTGGAGCGGGCCGGACGCCGTCCGGCATCTGTTCCGCGTCGCTGCCAGCCTGGATTCTATGTTGTTGGGCGAAGCCGAAATCCTCGGTCAATTGCGAACTGCTTACAATCAGGCTCTCGATCACGGCGCCACCGGGCCGGTGCTCAATCGTATGTTCCAGGGAGCGCTCGAAGTCGGCAAGCGCGTGCGCAGCGAGACGGAAGTGGGCGCGCGGCCGATGTCCGTGGCGCTCGCTGGGGTGAAGCTGGCGGAGCGCGTCTTCGGCAATCTTAAAGGACATTCCGCGCTGATTCTGGGCGCGGGCACGGTGGCCGAGCAAGTGGTCGAGCACATGCGCAATCGCGGGATTGGAAATTTGCGCGTGATCAACCGTTCTTTTGATCGTGCCGCGGAATTGGCGCATCGGTTTGGCGGGGAAGCTATGGCGTGGGAATCGCTCGAATCCGTTCTCGGCGCTCCGGATGTGCTGGTGACGTCCGTGAGCGCCTCCGGTCCGGTACTCACGCGAGAAATGCTGGAGCGGGCGATTGCGGCGCGGTCGGGGCGCCCGGTTTTTGTGGTGGACCTCGGCGTTCCGCGCAATGTCGCCGACAACGCCTCGGGACTTTACAACCTCTATCTATACAACATTGACGACCTCGGCGAAATCGTCGAGCAGAATAAGAAAGCGCGCGAATCCGAAATTCCACGCGCGGAAGCGATCGTTGCAGAGCACATTGATAAATTCGAAGCGTGGCGCGGCGCGCTAGAGGCTGGGTCCATCGTCAACGATCTGCGCGATCAGTTCCACAAGCACCGCGAGTTGATCATCCGCGAGAAGCTCAAGGATATGGACGACGTCTCGCCGCAGGAACGCGAGCGCATCGCGCACATCACCGAGGAATTGATCGAGCGCTTGCTCGAGGAGCCGCAAGAAAAACTGAAACACGGTCGGGGAATGCGCGGGCGGCTGGCGGGGCTCGAAGCGCTGCGCCATCTTTTTGGTTTGGACGAAGGCAAGAAGTGAAGGCGCTGCGAATCGGCACGCGCGGCAGCGCGTTGGCGCTGTGGCAAGCTAATCACTTTCGCGACGCGTTGCAGAGTTCGTGCGGCATCGGCGCCGAAATCGTCGTCATCAAGACATCCGGCGACCAGTTCGCCTCCGCTCCGCCCGATCAGATCGGCGTCAAAGGCATTTTTACCAAAGAGCTTGAAGACGCGCTGCTCGATGGGCGCGCCGACCTTGCCGTTCACAGCATGAAGGACGTTCCGACTGAGTTGTCGGACGTCTGCCGCGTCGCTGTCGTATTTAAGCGCGAAGATCCGCGTGATGCGCTCGTGTCGCATCGCGGCGAGACGCTCGCGAAATTGCCGCGTGGCGCGCGCATCGGCACCAGCAGCCTGCGCCGTGCTTCGCAGCTGCGGCTTTTCCGGCGTGATTTTCAAATCGCCGAGTTGCGCGGAAATGTGGACACGCGCCTGCGCAAGCTCGCTTCCGGCGAATACGATGCCATTGTGCTGGCGAAAGCCGGCATCGAGCGACTCGGCCTGGCTTCACAGATCACGGAAGTGATTTCGCCGGAGATCGTCGTTCCCGCGGTGGGTCAAGGCGCGCTCGGCGTCGAATTCTTCGCGCCGCGCGAGGACGAGTTCAGTTTTCTTGAGAAGCTGGTGGACAAAGACACGATGCGCGCCGTAAAAGCCGAACGCGCGCTGCTCGCGGAACTTCAGGGCGGCTGCCGCTTACCGTTGGGCGCTTGGGCTCGATTGGACGAGGGGGGCACGATGATTCTCGATGCGTGCGTCCTATCGTCTGACGGCGGAGAATCGCTGCGGCGGCGCGGGGAAAAGAAATGCGCGTCTGCATCGGAGGCCGAGGCTTTGGGTCGAGCCGTTGCGCAGGAGCTGCTCGCGGCTGGCGCTGATCGTCTTCTTCGTCTGGCAGGAAGGTCCGTTGGACAATCGCAATAAACCGGGTACCACGGGAACGCTGGCCGGCAAGCGGGTCGTCGTGACCCGTGCGCCGGAACAGGCGAGCGAGTTGATTCGCGCTCTGGAAGCGCTCGGCGCGGAGGTCCTCTTGCTGCCGACGGTGGGCTTTGCGCCGGCGGAAGATCCGACTGAACTCGATGCCGCGTTCGCGCGACTTGCCGAGTTCGACTGGATTCTTTTCACCAGCCAGAATGCGGTACGATTCTTCTGCATTGGATGGAGTGAATCCGGACGGGAACGGTCGGCACTGGGCTCTGTTCGCGGCCGCGTCGCGGCGGTCGGCGCTGCTACCGCGCGCCTTTTGAAATCAGAGGGGATGCGAGTGGAGTACGTGGCACAAACTCAGACGGGAGAATCGCTGGCGGCCGAGCTGCGCGACTCTTTCCGAGGGCAGCAAATTTTGTTGCCGCGCAGCGATCGCGTGGACGATCGGTTGCCGTCAGCGCTGCGCGAGGCAGGCGCCAGAGTGCACGAGGTCACAGCGTATCGGACGCTGCGGCCGGAGACGCTCGATCCTGAAATCCTGGGTGGACTGCGCCGCGCCGAGATTGCGGCGATTGTCTTCGCCAGCCCCTCGGCGTTTCACAACTTGGCCGGGTTCGTGCCGTCGGCGGAGCTGGCCGTGCTGTCGAACCAAGTTCAATTTGCGGCGATTGGGTCCACCACCGCGCGGGCGTTGCGCGAAACCGGTGTTCGCGTCGCGATCGAGTCGAACGATTCATCGACGGCGGGGTTGGCGGACGCTATCGCCAAGTATTATCAGCGCCAGGCATCTACTGTGAGGCAGGCATGACATTTCCGGTTCATCGGCCGCGGCGTTTGCGCCGCAACGAAGCGCTACGCGGGCTCGTACGCGAAACGCGGCTCACCACCAGCGGCATGGTGTACCCGATGTTCGCGTGCCCCGGCAAAAACGTGCGCAAAGAAGTCAGCTCGATGCCCGGGATCAATCAGCAATCTCCGGATCAAATTGTGGAAGAGTGCCGCGAGGTCGCCGATCTCGGCATTCCCGGCGTGATTCTGTTTGGGCTGCCGGAGCAAAAAGATGAGCTCGCCACTGAATCGGCGTCGGCGCACGGGGCGGTACAGCGTTCGATTGAAGCGATCCGCAAAGCGAAGCTCAATCTTTTGGTGATCACGGATGTCTGCCTCTGCGAATACACCAGCCATGGCCATTGCGGCGTGATCAAAGATGGCGAGGTGCTGAACGATCCGACCCTCGTGATTCTCGCCGATGCAGCGCTTTCGCACGCTCGGGCCGGCGCCGATATCGTCGCGCCGTCGGACATGATGGACGGGCGCGTCGCCGCGATTCGCCGGCGGCTTGATGAAAACAGCTTCGAAGACGTTGCCATACTTTCTTACGCTGCGAAATACTGCTCGGCGTTCTACGGGCCATTCCGCGAAGCCGCGCAATCCGCGCCGCAATTCGGCGACCGCCGCAGCTACCAGATGGATCCCGCCAATGCCCGCGAGGCCCTGCGCGAAGTGGCGCTCGATATTGAGGAGGGCGCGGACATCATTATGGTGAAGCCGGCGCTGCCGTACCTGGACGTGATTCATCAGGTGCGCGAACAGTTCGATATTCCGGTGGCCGCTTACAACGTGAGCGGGGAATACTCGATGGTGAAAGCCGCGGCGATCAACGGATGGATTGATGAGAAGCGCGTGGCGTTGGAAATTCTGACGGGCATTCAACGCGCAGGTGCGGGAATGATTTTGACTTATCATGCCAAGGACGCGGCGCGCTGGCTAAAAGCGTGCTGATGCGAATCGAGGACCGATGTCGGGTGAGACAGTGAAGAGCGCGAAAGAAAAACCAGCCGCCGCTGCTGCGCCTGATGCGCGTCCGCGCTCGACGGAAATCTTCGAGCGCGGCAAGAAAACTTTGGTCGGCGGCGTGGACAGTCCGGTGCGTGCTTTTCGCGCTGTTGGCGGCACGCCGCTGGTGATTGATCACGCGCTGGGCACGCATCTTTACGACGTTGATGGCCGCGAATATCTCGATTATGTCTGCTCGTGGGGCGCCCTCATTCTGGGCCACGCGCATCCGGATGTGGTTGCCGCCGTTTCGGAGCAGGCCGCGCGCGGAACGAGTTACGGCATGACTTCGCCGCTCGAAATTGAGTTGGGCGAAAAAATCACTCGCGCGATTCCTTCGGTCGAAATGGTTCGCTTTGTGAGTTCTGGCACCGAAGCGGCGATGTCCGCGGTGCGCCTGGCGCGCGCTTTTACTGAGCGCGACCTCGTGATCAAATTCGAAGGCTGCTACCACGGACATTCCGATGGATTTCTTTCGGAAGCTGGCTCCGGCCTCGCCACTCTTGGTATCGCTGCATGCCCCGGCGTGCCCGACGCATTCGCGCGCTTGACACTGAACACTCCTTATAACGATATCGCCGGGGTTGAAAGCCTTTTCCGCCAGCATCCACGGAAAATCGCAGCGATCATCGTCGAACCCGTGGCTGCGAATATGGGAGTCGTCGCGCCTGCGGCCGGATTTCTCGAAGGTCTCCGCGAGATTACAAAACGCGAAGGCGCGCTGCTGATTTTCGACGAAGTAATCACCGGCTTCCGGATGGCGTACGGCGGCGCGCAGCAGGTCTACAAAATTGATCCCGACCTTACCGTGATGGGCAAAATTATTGGCGGTGGTTTGCCCGTTGCGGCTTACGGTGGCAAACGCCACATCATGGAACGAGTCGCGCCGCTCGGCCCGGTATATCAGGCCGGGACGCTGTCCGGCAATCCGCTCGCAATGCGCGCGGGTCTCGCCAGTTTGCCCAAACTCGAAGCGCCCGGTTTCTACGAGGCTCTGAACGCCAGGGCTCAGCGACTCGCCGAGGGGCTGCGCGCTGGGCTGAAAGACTCGGGCGTCGAAGGCGTAGTGAATGTTGCGGGGTCGCTGCTGACGATTTTCTTTGCGCCTGGTCCCATTCGCAATTACGCGGACGCGAAAAAATCAGACGCGGCGCGATTCGCTGCGTTCTTCCAGGAAATGCTCGCGCGCGGTATTTTCCTCCCACCCTCGCAATATGAAGCGCTGTTCGTTTCTGCCGTGCACACGGACGCAGAAATAGACCGCACGATTCAAGCTGCGAACGAAAGCCTCCGCGCCGTTCGCGCCGGTTGAGCGCCGCTTGGCAAAATCGCGTCGCTGCGAAGCAAATCGCCTTGCATCCTCGGGCTATCAATTGCCCCGGAATTCGAGCGCGCGAACCCGCCAATAAGCGAAAGTGCCGCGAACATCGAAGTGCTAGCTTGTTCCAAATCAGGAACTTAGGAGTGGTAACCCCGGTACTAGTCGGAGGAAATGGTTTTCCTCTCGACGCCCGCGCGCAGCCGCCGAAAACCCCTTTCACGACCACGTTTGTCGGCTAAGTGTTGGAATTTCAATACCTGCCCTGCATGCCCTCGATGGACCGGTCCGTGCTCTTTCTCCTGCGTTAGGCAAATACAGGAGACCCCTTCTCATGGTATTAGCCGTTGCAGCGTTGTTGCTCCAGTTTCACGCTTTCCAGCCAGCGGCACCCACTTTTAGCGCGATTCCCGCGGCCACTATTTCAGTCTCCGAAGTTTCGCTGGCAACGAGCGCGTCAACAACGGCGCCGGCCGCGACTCGCACCGACTACGTCGCCTCTGCCGGCGAATCCTCCTCCGCTCGTATGAATTTGACTGCAGTGCGTTTCGACAGCGCGGACTCCAAGACTCACGTGCCCGGCACTCTCACCACGGTATCGCTGGACACCACCCCCGACACTCAGTCCTTCTCGACCGTTCGCATTCCGACGCCGTCTTCGAAGGAATATGGCGTGAAGGAAGCGATGACGATGCCGTCGCGCCGAGCCTGGCTCGCGCTTTCCATCGTGCAACATGGCGCGGCTGCTTTTGACGCTTATTCAACGCGGCAGGCGGTGGGGCATGGCGCCGTGGAAGACGATCCGCTGATGCGCCCCTTCGCCGGTTCGCCGGCAATCTATGTGGCCACGCAAGTCGGCCCGGTGATTTTCGATCTGCTCGCACGGCACATGCAGCGCAGCGAATATCCGCTGGTGCGCCGTTTGTGGTGGATGCCGCAGGGCATGAGCGCGGGCCTCTCGATTTTCGCCGGCGTGCACAATTTGAATATCGCCGCAGCGAAGCCTTAAGCAGCGCTCGACGATCAATCGAATTTACAGTCTTTCTCTGGCGGGGAAGACTTCAGCAAGGGCAACGGGTCTCTCCCCCGTTGCCCTTTTGTTTTTCCGAAGGAATCTCGCCGAGTTATCAGGCGACGCGTGCGTCTGTGTGGATCGTGGACACGCCCGCACCTGTCATCTTTTTCTTGATCCAATCGGCGGCGCGCTGCGCACTTTCCACTGCGCCGGCCAGATCCGACTCCGGCCCGATCGAATCCGTATTCGCAAAGAAAATTCGATCGAGCGGTTTGTTGGCCGCGGGAATTGACTTGGTGTAAGTGCCGGGCAGGGAAAGGAACACCGGGTGGCCGCGGCGATAGAAATGAAGTTCCAGCGGCTCGGCTGAAAATTCCGGAAGCAGCTTGTGAAAATCGCGCAAGACGTTCGCCGCGATTCGGCGGCATCCGTCAATCCGCAGCAGGCTGTCGCGCTGCAATTCGGAGATCGGCGTATAAAACGTCAAAATGCCGTTCTTCTGCTGGTAGCCCGGCTCTTTGAGCTTCACCCAGTCCGCCACGATCATGTCCGAAAAAGAATTCCCAGGGCACCAGGTGTCGTACGCGCGGCTGTATACCGGCTTCTCGAAGATCATGTTGATGACGGCATACGGGCAATAACGGTACGAGCGCATCACGTCAGTTTGCGCATCCGAGAGTCCGGAAGCCAGGCGCCAGGTGATCATTTTGGGCGTGGCCATGATCACGAACTTGGCTGCCACCGTGCGCAGCGTCCCACCGTGTACGTAGGCTACATGTACTTCCGTGTTCTGCGGCTCGACGGCAACAATCGTCGCGTCTGCGACCATGCGCTCGGCAGCTTTCGCGTGCAGCGTCTCGGAAAGCTTCTGCGCAAACACCGCATTGCCGCCCGGCAACGTCACGCGCGTATCGTTTTCTGCCGATTCCGCTTGGTCCTTCAATTCGATCAGTGCGACCAGAGCGGAGGTGTCCTCCGATTTCGCGCCGTAGTTCGACGGGCCGTAGCAGTCCCACCACTGCTTCACCTCCGGCGCGTAGCCCTTCAAGTATTTCGTCAATGGAACGCCGTCATATTGCGCGAGATTTTTACTGGCGGCCAATTTGAGCATGTCGCTGCGGAATTTCTGGAAGCTCGCGCGCACTGCGGCCGAGTAGGGGAGTTCGTCGAGACCGGCGCCCCAGGTGTCCGCGACCCATTTGCCGTTGACGATGGTCGGGTCGGGGGAATTGATGAGGAGCGGATTCAATCCGAGTTCACGAGCGAGTTGCTCGCTGGCCGTGCCCTTGTAATCGAAAGCGGAACCTGTGGCGAACGCTTGCCCCTGGTATTCCTCCATGGTGGCGTTGCCGCCCCAGTGCGGTTCCTTTTCGAGCAGCAGGAAATCGTGGTCCCGCAAAAAATATGCGGCGCTCAGCCCGCTGGCTCCGCCTCCGACGATGACGATGTCGTGTTTTTTCGAAACCGGCGGCCGGGGAAATTTATGATCGTCGCGAACTTCGTGGCATATTTCGTAGTGATCGCCGGTTATTTCCGGCTGCGTTCCGCTTTCGGCGCTGAGAAGCGAAAGATCGATCGGACAACCGGCTGCCACCGAGCCCGCGACTATAAATTTCAGGAAGTCTCTGCGGGATTCGGTCACAGGGTCTCTCCTTCGAGGGGAGCCGGGAGCAACGCCGCGCCGGAATCTTCCGTGTGCTCAGCCCTGGTCCGCAACCGATACCAGATCAGAATCGTGCCTATGGAAAAAAGCAAAATCAGCGTAGAGATCGCGTTGATCTCCGGAGTGATTCCGCGGCGCAGGCGGGACCAGATCTCCAGCGGTAAAGTGTTGTCGCGTCCGATGAGGAAGAAGCTCACGGCGATTTCGTCGAGCGACAACGTGAATATCAATAATCCAGCGGCGATGAGTGAAACGCGCAGATTCGGCAGCGTTACGCGCCAGAAAGTTCTCCACTCACTCGCGCCCAGGTCCAAGGATGCTTCTTCCTGCGCGCGCTCCAGTTTTTGCAGGCCGGCAAAAATCTCGGTGGTCGCAACGGAAATTAACGCGGTCCCGTGGCCGAGGGTGATTGTCACTAGGCTCAGGTTCATTCCCACGCCCACGAACAGCATCAACAACGAAAGCCCGGTGATGATGCCGGGCAGAATCAGCGGCAGCAGCACGAGCCGACGGAAGAGCGCCTTCCCGGGAAAATCGGTGCGGTCGAGCGCGAGCGCGGCGGGCAAGCCTAGGCCCAGAGCGATGGCCACCGCGATCGCGGCGACAATCAGGCTGTGCAGCACGGCGTCCCAGAGCGCGCCATCCGCAAAAAGCTGGCGGTACCAATCGAGCGTCCAGTCGGTGGGTGGAAATCCCCCGACGCCCGAGCCGTTGAAGGAGTAAACCACTAGCACGATGATCGGAAAGTAGAGAAACGCGTAGACCAGGAACGCGTACGCGCTTAACAGCGGAACACGCCGGGATTGGAGTCCGCCGCTCATGAAATCGTCAGCCTCTTTTCAAGGCGTTCGGTCGCGAAAAGCAAAGTCACTACGAGCAGCATCATGCAGAACGAAATTGCCGCGCCCAGCGGCCAGTTGTAAGCGGCGCCGAAGAGACTGACCACGATATTCGAAATCATGATTCCGCTCGGCCCGCCTACGAGCAGCGGCGCAAGGAAATCTCCGAGCGTCAAAACGAATGCAAATGTCGCGCCGGCGAGAAGCCCTGGCAGCGACAACGGCAAAATGACGCGCCGGAAGGTGGACCACGGCGAAGCGCCAAGATCGTGCGAAGCTTCTACCAGATTGCGTGGAATGTGTTCGAGCGAGGCGAAAATCGGCAACAGCGTGAACGGCGTGTAGATGTGAGTCAAAGTGATGATCACGGCGAATGGGCTGTACAGCAGAAACTCCACCGGGCGGTGCGTGATGTGCAAATATTGCAGCAGGCCGTTCAGCACGCCGTCGCTGCCCAAAATCGTCTTCCACGCGTAGCCGCGCACCAGGTAGCTCGCCCACAGCGGGATGATCACCAGTTGGTACAGCAAATCTTTGCGCTTGGCGGCGTGAAACGATAAATAGTACGCAAGCGGATACCCCAACAGGAGCGCGCACAGCGTCACTGCGCCGGCGATCCGCATGGAACGAAAAAGAACTTCGAGGTAAATGGGGTTGCGTACCAGCTGCAGATAATTCTGAAAAGTCCAACTGTGCACGATCACCTGCAGCGAGGAAACCGACCAGAAGCTGTAGCAAAAAAGAATCGCGTACGGGATCAAAAGAAAAACCGTGACCCACAGGAGCGGAGGAATCGTAACGCTCGCTTTGTAGGCGCGGGAGTACACGGCTAGGCGACTTCTCCTTCGCGGACCAGAGTCGCGTGATGAGCGTCGAATTCGAATTCATGCTCGCCGGAAAGAACTCCTGGATTTGCCAATCGCACGCGGATTTTGCTCGAGTTCCCGCAATCGACTTCGACCAAGTCCGTCGCGCCGCCGAATGACTGATTGCAGACGCGCCCGCGAAAGCGCGCGACGCTGGCATCCTGCAGCGTTCCCATCGCGCCGACCTCCACCAGGCGAATACATTCAGGTCGCAGCGAATAAGTCGCCCGATCACTTCCGCCGCCGACACGCCACGTGATTGAACCTGCTCGAGCGATTCCGTCGAGGACCTCCGCGTGCAGCAAATTCGTCTGGCCGATGAATTCGGCCGCGTACGCTGTGGCGGGTTCGCCGTAAATGGCGCGCGGCGCCGCGACTTGCTCTAGCAGTCCGGCGCGCAGCAGGGCCACGCGATCCGAAAGCGCCATCGCCTCTTCCTGGTCGTGCGTGACAAAAATAAATGTGATTCCCACCTCGCGTTGCAGTGATTTCAATTCCACCTGCATTTGCCGGCGCAGATTCGCATCGAGCGCCGAAAGCGGTTCATCCAGCAGCAGCACGCGCGGACGATTCACCAATGCGCGCGCGAGCGCGACGCGTTGTTGCTGTCCGCCGCTCAGTCGCGACGGTGCGGCCTGCGCGAATTCACCCATTTTCACCATCGCCAGCGCTTGCTTGACGCGCTCGGGAATCTCGGTCTTTGCCACGTTTTTGGCGCGCAAGCCGTACGCCACGTTTTCGAAGACCGAAAGGTGTGGAAAGATTGCATAACTCTGGAAGACGGTATTTACCTGCCGGCGATGTGCTGAAATTCGATCGAGCCGTTCGGCGCCCATCCATATTTCGCCGCTATCCAGCTCTTCGAATCCCGCGATGAGCCGCAGGAGCGTGGTCTTGCCCGAACCGCTTTCGCCGAGAATCGTCAAAAATTCTCCGGACGCGACTTCCAGGCTGATTCCGCGCAGCACGGGACGCTTGCCATAGCGCTTGATCACTTGCCGGATGGACAGGAGAGATTCGATAACAGGGAAAGATGCCGTGGCCGCGGCGGTGGGATCGCGCGGAGCCGTCACTGCGCGGCCTTCACTTCATTCCATATCTCGTTGTACTTTTCGCGGCGCGGCACTTGTTGCCAGAAATAGATGCGCTTCATGTAGTCGTCCACGTCATCTAGATGCAGCGACTTTTTTTGATCATCGGTCATCGAATCCGCCGCACGCGGATTCGCCGGGTCGTAGCCTGTCACGTCCGTCACCATCTTCTGTGTTTTCGGCTCGATCATGTACTCGAGGAACTGGGTAGCTAGTTCCTTGTTCTCGCTCGCGGACGTGATCATCAAGTGATCGATCCATCCTGTCGTGTTTTCCTTGGGAATGGTTTCGGCGACCGGGAAGCCGGCCTTGCGCAGCTGATTGGTCATCAACGGCCAGCCCATCGCCGCGACGATCTCGTGATTCTCAAACAGATTGGTGAGTTCGCCGCCGGTGGACCAGAACTTCCGGATATTCGGTTTCAGCTCCAGCAATTTCTTGCGGACGTTGTCGAGTTCTTCGTCGCTCAGGTTGTAGATGTGGTCGGGATCGGGCTTATCGTATCCCAGCACCTGCGCGGCCATGTAGATCGTGGAAAGCTCGTCCCACGCGGAGATTTTGCCTTTGAGCTTGGGATCCCATAGCGCCGACCAGCTGTCAGGTGCCTTCGCAAAATAGGTTGTGTCGTAGAGCAGGGGATTCGGCCCCCAGGTGAAGGGCACGCCGTAGACATTTCCTTTGACGCGCACCAAGGGCATCGAGCGCAACCGTTCCGACAATTGCGAATACGACGGCAGCTTGGAAAGATCGAGTGGCGCGGCGAGGCCTGAGGCGGCAATCATTGTGGCGACATCGCTCGAAGGAGAAATCACGTCGTAATTGCTTGCGCTTCCTCCGCGCAGCTTGGCTACGAGCTCGTCGCTCGAGCCCATGTACGACGCGCTGATCTTGCAGCGGTGCGATTCCTCGAACGCCTGCACGTAAGAGGGATCCGCATAGCCTTCCCACACCAGCAGGCTGAGTGTGGGAGTTTTCTTCGCGCACCCAAACGTACCAACCAGCAGCGCGACCACAACCGCGACCAGCAGAAAGTGCCGGTTCGCGCGTTTTCTTTCCGTCATTGAGTGACCCCAGAATCGCCGATAATCACGCTCGTCCGCAAACGTGCGCAGCGAAAGTCGTGCTTCCTGCCGTCAGCCGCAATCTTGAACGCACCTCAAAAAGTCGGAGGCGTATTGATCCACAGCACCAATGTTTCCTTCTTTCCCGGATTCTTCCAGCGATGCTCGTTGGTGCTCTCGAAATAAAAACTGTCGCCTTCGGCCAGCTGTTGGATCTCGCCGTTCGGCAAGGAAATTTCCAGCTTGCCTTTCAGAATGTACAGAAACTCCTCGCCGTCGTGCGCATACGATTCGCCGCTTCCCGCCGAAGGCGCGATGCGAAACAAATGCGGTTCCATCAGCGTGTTGCCCCACGCCAGCAATTCCATGCGCACGCCGGGACCGGCGTCGAGAACCTTGCGCTCGGCGGGTTTCACGCGGCCCGGATTCGCGTCCGTCGGATCAAACAGGGCCAGAATGTTCATCCGGTAAAAGCGCGCCAGTCTTCGCAACGTCGCCACGGACGCCGTCATCTGTTCGCGTTCGAGGGCGCTGAGAAATCCCACGGAAACTCCCGCGGCGCGCGCTACTTGCGAAAGCGAATATCCTTTGCGCAGGCGCATGCGTCGCAAACGTGCACCCACCGGATGCGCCTTAGGCCGCTGATTCACGGAAGTAAGCACGCCCTCTTTTTTCAGCAGATGCACGATTGCCGGAGCGTTCAATCCGCGCGCGCGCCGCAGAAATTGCGCGCGCTTCAGGATGCGCACGTCTCCTTGCGTGTAGAGGCGATACTTGCTGCGCGTTCGTTGCGGCGAAACCAATCCCAAAGTCTCCCAAGTCCGCAGAATGGAAGCCGACACACCCACCATTTGTGCCACGTCGCTGATGCGCAAGTATCCGTGGGACGGTTCGCTCTTCGTGGAGCGCTTCCGCGTGTTCGGCAATTCAGTTTCCCCTTGACAACCTTCGGGCCTTCTTCTAACGTTCGCGGATTATAGTAAGGTTTTTTCGCGGGCTGCAACCGAAAAACTTAAGCTGCGCGTGGGGGATTGGGGGCGGCAGCTTTTCCCAAAGGAGCGGCGATGAGGGCGACGGGACGGTTAGGGGTGTATCTATTGGTGTTTGTGGGCCTGTTTGGATGCGCTTGCGCCTGGGGACAAACCACCGGGGAAATTCGCGGCACCGTAAACGATCCTTCGGGCGCAGTGGTGCCCGGCGCGAGCATCACCGCGACGCTCACCGGGACCGATACCACACGCACCGTCACGTCTGACAAGGACGGCGCTTTCGACATTCCCGAGCTAGCCGTCGGCAGCTACGACCTCAGCGCCGACGCCCAAGGTTTCAAAAAGTTTGTCGCCAAAAACGTCGTCGTTTCGATCGGCCACGTCAATTTCATCACCGTCACCTTGCAGCTCGGCGCTGGAAACCAAACCGTCACCGTCGAAGCGAACGCGGTTCAAGTGGAGACCACCAGCTCGCAGCTGGGCGGTGTGTTGACCGATACCTCTATCCGCGAACTTCCGTTGAACCAGCGCAATGCCTATGCTTTGCTCCAACTGCAGCCCGGCGTGCAGTCTCAGTTAGGCGCCGATTTATTTGCAGGGAGTGATAATCCCGGTGTTGTATCCGTGAATGGAGGCCGTGGCCGCGCAAACAATTACATGGTGAACGGTGGAGACGGGAACGATATTTTTGTCAACGGTCCGGCGATTCAGCCGTCTCCTGACGCCATCGAAGAATTTCGTGTGCTGACGAATACTTTCGACGCGGAATACGGCCGCAACTCAGGTTCTGTGGTCAACGTGGTAACTAAATCAGGAACCAACTCCATCCATGGAGATTTTTACGATTTTCTGCGGAATGATGCTCTGAACTCTCGAGGCTATTTCGATAATACGATCGCGCCCTACAAGCAAAATCAGTTTGGGGCCACGCTCGGCGGTCCCATCAAGAAGGACCGCACGTTCATCTTCGGTTCGTACGAGGGGAACCGGTTGCATCAGGGGATTTCGACTGGTCAGGTGCAGCTACCGACCGCCGCCGAGGCGGGTGGTGATTTCTCCGAGGTGAATGCACCCAATGGGCCTGCTGCGACGTTTCAGGGCGGGATTGCCGACCAGACGTTTGCAGATGTGCTGAACGCCCGTCCAGGCTGCTCGGCGGCGGCGGGCGCTCCGATCGTCGTCGGAGCAAGCTATTCAGCCCTCTTTCCCAATAACGTGATCCCCACGGCGTGCTTCGATCCGACGGCGGCTGCCCTATACAACAAATATATTGCACCGTTGGGAACGGGAAGCTATTCCGCCGTACCGCCGGAGATTGTCAGCAACAATCAATTCACGGTGCGATTTGATCACAAAATCACGGGGAATCAGCAATTCAGCGCTTACTACTACTTTGAAAACGATTCCAGCACTGCTCCATTGTCTTTCTTTCAGGGCGCAGGCGGCAACACTCCGGGCTTCGGAGCGCTATTCGGCACGCGAGTGCAGCAATGGAATCTGAGTCACACCTGGACACTGAGTTCGACCGCGGTGAATGAGTTCCGCTTCAATTACTTCCGGGAAGGCCAGCAGACTAATAATCATCCGGTGCACACGCTCGCGAGCGTCCAGGACTCTTGCGGGTCGGCGATCGATCCGTCAATGTGCTTCACCGATCCATCCAACCCCTCAGCGGGCATTACGACCGATCTTCCGGGTCACGTCGGGGTCCCCTACATCGACGTTTCCGGCGGGTTCGCCATGGGTAATAACTTCGAAGGCGAACTGCCACAAACCGGCAATACATTCCAATGGACCGACAACTACACCAAGATCATCGGCAAGCACACCACCAAATTTGGAGTAGACGTACGGCGACAGCGATTCGATCAGTTTCTTTATTACGATGTCAGCGGCGAGTATTCGTTCACCAGCGCGCCGAACGCGGACCAGATAGGTTCGGACAGCAATTTCGCCTCTTACCCGAATTATTTCCTGGGGGCCCCGAACACATATTCGCAAGGTGCAGCCCAGCGCGAAGACCTACGAAATACGTCGCTATATCTTTTCGCGCAAGATAGCTTCAAATTGAAAGAGAACCTGACTCTTAACTACGGTTTGCGCTGGGAACTAAATACTCCGTACTTCGACACCGGCAACCGCTTGCAGACTTTTCGGCCCGGCCAAGCGACCACGCAATATCCTTGCTGGCTGTCGGCGGACAATGCCGCCGCGTTGGGGCTTAGCCCTGGCGACTGCGGCGAGGATAGCGGCCCGAACAATGCCGTCTTTCCGCTGGGCCTGGTGTTCCCCGGCGATAAAGGCGTGCCGCGCGGCCTCACCTCGACCTATTACAAAGCGTTTGCTCCGCGCATCGGTATTGCCTGGAGTCCCTCCGTCACTGACGGATGGCTTGCCAAGTTGACCGGCGGTCCGGGCAAGACCAGCGTTCGCGCTGGCTTCGGCATTTTCTACAATCCCATCGAGCAACTCGTATTGGAACAGTTCAGCGCGGAACCTCCCTTCGGCGGCAGCTCGTTCGTTACCGCCCCGCTCTTCAACCTTCCGTACCTTTCACAAAACGGTGTGCAGACCCCGAACCCATTCGCGGGTGTAATCAATCAAACCCCTCAGACTCCCTGCGCCGTAGATCCAAACGGGCCGCCGGGATGCGTGGACTGGTCGAATTTTCGCAGCTCCATTTACTACGGTGAGTTTCAACCGCACCTGAAATCCCAGTACGCCGAACAATACAATCTAACCCTCGAACGCCAACTCTCGAAGGATATGCTGCTGCGCGTGTCCTACGTCGGAACGCAAGCGCATCATCTCCTGGCATCGTACGACCTGGATTATGGCCACGCGGAGACTTGCCTGGAGCTGAATAATATTCCGGCGTCCGGCGGTTGTGGTCCCTTCAGCTCGGACAGCTCTTACTTCCTTCCGGCGGGCACCGTAATCCCCGCATATACGGTCGCCCCCGGGACGCCTCCTACGTCTTGTTCGGGCTTGACGCTGCCTTACAATGCGGGCACCGGCGGCAATTGCCTTCCGGCGGGCACCGTGGTAGGTGCAAACGGTGTCACGCTCGTGGGCCTGCGGAAATACTCGTCACCCAACTGTCAGCCGTTAACCGGGACGGGCTGTCCCTCCGACGGTGTGCCTGTTTTTAGCAACATCTTTGCCGAAAACACCATAGCGAATTCCAATTACAATGGTTTGCAGATCTCCGTCGAGAAGAGCTATTCGCACGGGCTGCTGTTCCAGGCTTCGTACACCTTCAGCAAGGCTATTGATCAGGGAGCCTCCTTTGAGAACGAGCTAAACCCTCTCAACTTCAATGGCACGCGAGGGCTTTCATTGTTAGACGCGAAAAACAGGTTTGTCTTCAGCCCTGTATGGGATTTGCCGATACCGAGATACGAAGGTGCAAAAGGAAAGGCTTTGAACGGTTGGGGTGCCTCGGCGATCATCACCTACCAGAGCGGATTCCCCATTCGTGTGCAGGATCAGAACGACTACGAACTCGAAAGCAGCACGTTCTTTGAGGGGGCGAACACACCGCAGATCACCGGGCCTGTTCAATTTATCAGTCCGAAGGACACCCCCGCGCATCCCAACCCAAATCATCAATATCTTGTGGGAAACTTTTGCGACCCAACGATCCCCACATGCCCACAGGAGGGCTACGGAACCTTCGGCAATGTGCCGCACGCGCTGTGCTGCGGTGCGCCGATCAGCAACACCGACTTGGTCATCTCCAAGAAAACGCCTATTAATGAGCGCTGGAGTACCGAGTTTCGCGCCGAGTTCTACAACACCTGGAATCACACACAGTTTAACAATCCGGACGGAAACTTCACCGATTCAACGTTCGGCCAAGTCCTGAAGGTTCGCGAAGGTCCTCGAGTAATGCAGTTCGGCTTAAAGTTCCTGTTCTGACGAAGTTCGGAACGCGGCGGAGCGAGGGTGTCCGGCACGGCGGACCCCTCGCTTTGTTGCGTAGAAGCAAATTGCAGCGGGTGATCGCGGTCAATGAGTAGACGTGGCGCGGCAAATTCCGCCGGGCCGCGTCATCTAAATATTCGAGTAGTTTCTCGAAACGTTCAGCTGGGAGTTCAATGAAGATCGTCATATTAGGTGCGGGACTGATGGGGCGCGCGGTGGTTTACGACCTTGGCATCGCGCGCGAAGTGAAGTCCATCGTGGTCGCCGATTTCGACCGCGGGCGCGCGCACGAAGTCGCGCAGAAATTCGGGCACGGCATTGCGCGTGCGGCGTTCGCGGATGTGCGCGACACCAAGCATCTCGCGAAACTGCTGCACGGCTGTCATGTGGTCGTCAATTGCACGCAATACAATTGGAATTTGGACGTAATGCGTGCGGCGCTCGCGGCTCGCGTGCATTACATGGATCTCGGTGGCCTCTATCACATGACGCGGAAGCAGTTCGCGCTCGATCGCGAATTCCGCCGCATCGGCAAGCTGGCAATTCCGGGGATGGGCGGGGCGCCAGGGATCACCAACGTGATGGCTCGCGATCTGGCCGATTCGTTCGATCGCGTGGATTCGATCAAGGTATTCAACGCGGGCGCCGACGAGCAGCGCTACGACAGCCCTATCGCCTACTCATTTTCGATCGCCACGATTCTCGACGAGCTCACCATGCCTCCGATTCACTTCGTGAACGGCCGCTACGTGAAAAAAGAAATGCTCAGCGAGCCGGAGCCCGGAACATTTCCCGCGCCCATCGGCAAAATCGTGCTGCGTCATTCGATTCACTCCGAACTCGGCACGCTCGCCGAAAGCTTCCGCAAGAAAGGCGTGCGCGAGGTATTCTTTAAGATTAACTACGATCCGAAGCTGGTGAACCTGATCAGAACGCTCGTTGACGCCGGATTCACGCAGCGTGACCCGATTCCGGTGAATGGATCGCAAGTCGCTCCTCGCGCCATGCTGCTGGCCTTGATGCAGCGGAAAGCGCCCAATAAGCCGCCGCTCGATGTGGAGGCGCTGCGCGTAGTGGTTTCCGGCCGTGCGGGGAAAAAACGCGTCGCGTCAGCTCTCGAAATGTGGGCCGACCACACGACGCGGCCGCAGCTTTCTGCGGTTGCGCGAGATACCGGCTTTCCAGCGGCAATTGCCGCGGTAATGCACGGCCGCGGTGAAATGTCCGGCATCGGAGTGCAGGCGCCGGAAAATGTGGTGCCGCCGCGGCCATTTTTCACGGAGCTGAAAAAACGCGGATTCACTTTCCGCCGCTGGAATTTGCAGCCGTAAGTTTCTAGCATTAAATCTCAGGGCCGTGCGTCGGCCACAGTACCAGCATTTGGAGGATGTTATGCACGCAGGACTGGAACAGGAACTCAAAACCTACGAAAAGCGCACTCCGCGTTCTAAAGATGCTCACAAACGCGCTGAATCCCGGTTGCCCCTCGGCGTCGCCAGCAATTATCGCGCTTACGATCCTTATCCACTTTTTGTCCGCGATGGCAAAGGCGGCCACATTCACGATATTGATGGCAACGAATATCTCGATTTCAATTTGTGCTTCGGCGCATTAATGGCGGGGCATTGCCATCCCGCGGTGATCAAAGCTGTGCAGGGAAAACTTGTCACCGGTACGATGTTCGGCATGCCGCACGATCTTGAATGGGAGCTGGCCGAGGAAATTTGCAAGCGCTTTCCGGTCGAGATGGTTCGTTTCAGCAATAGCGGCACGGAATGCACGATGCACGCGGTGCGCCTCGCCCGCGCCGCCACCGGGCGCGACCGTATCATCAAAATGGAAGGCGGCTATCACGGGCTGCACGATTCAGTGTTGGTTTCGCTCAAACCCAAAGCCAGCGAAATCGGCGATCCTGCCATGCCCACTCCCGTTCCGGGCGGCGCCGGCATTCCCAAAGGCACTCTGCAAAATACGTTGATTGCCCAGTTCAACGACATTTCCGGCGTCGAGCGCTTGTTCGCGAAATATCCCGGCGAGATTGCCGCGATCATCGTCGAGCCGATCATGATGAACGTGGGAATCCTGATGCCGGACGAAGGCTATCACCAGGCGTTGCGCGAAATCACCAAGAAGAATGGCGCGCTCCTGATCTTTGACGAAGTGAAGACTGGCGCGAAACTGGCTTACGGTGGCGCGTGCGAATATTTTGCGATCAAGCCGGACATCGTCTGCCTGGCAAAATCCATCGGCGGCGGGTTTTCGCTCGCGGCCTTCGCATCCAGCCGGGAAGTGATGAGCCAGATCTCCGACCACAAAGTTTTTCATGGGGGCACCTACAACACCAATCCCGTGGCAATGGCTGCCGGGATCGCCACGTTCCGCGAAGTCCTGACGAAAGACGCGTACCAGCACGTCACGCGCCTGAACAAAAAACTGCTGGACGGCTACAACAAGGAAATCTCAAAGAACGGCTTGCATGCCTACGTGGTCGGCGCCGGCTCCAACGGCTCGCTGATGTTCTTCGAAAAGCCCATTCGCAATTACCGCGACTGGCTCAACGTGGATAGCGAGCTGTGGCGACATTACTGGTTCGCGATGGTGAATCGCGGAGTGATGGCCCAGCCGTATTGGTGGGACGAGCAGTGGACCATCTCCGTGGCGCACACCGAGGCGGATATTGACCGGCATATCGCGACGTTCGCTGAAATCGCGCCGGCTCTGGCGAAGGCGCAGAAAGAGCCGCACGTCGCCGTCAGCGCGGGGCACTGAGTTCTGTCTGTTGCTGAAATCTATCGGGCCTCTCTGCGCGAGAGGCTCGGAAGTTTTCAGCTCGAATTCTTCTTTCTGTGAGGAGTTTCCTTGCCCGATCCGGTGGCGGCGACCAGCGAAACAGTCCATCTGAAGCGTTCCCTGGGCCGCTGGGATCTGGTCGCGCTGTTCGTCGTCGCGGTATTCAATCTCAACGTCGTTCCCAGCATCGCCGCGAATGGCGGCGTCACGGTTTGGCTATGGCTGATTTCGTTGGTGCTTTTCTTCTGGCCGCAGGGAATTGCCGTGATTGAGCTGGCACACCGCTATCCCGGTGAAGGCGGCGTGTACCTGTGGGCCAAGGAAGTTTTTGGGGATTTTCACGGATTCCTTTCCGGCTGGTGCTATTGGACGAACAATATGATGTACGTACCGACCGTCATGCTCTACTTCGTCGGCGTTTCTGTGTTTGTGCTGGGTCCGGGACACCAGGCACTGGCAGACAATCGTGCTTTTACGGTGATCGCTTCGCTGGGATTGATGGCTCTGCTGGTAATTCTGAACATCGTGGGCCTTGGCGTGGGAAAGTGGATTAACAACATCGGCGGCATCGGCACGGGGGTTGCCGCTGCGGTTTTGATCGGTCTCGGGTTGATGATGTACTTTCGATTTGGCACCACGGTCACCGCGGCTGATTTTCGCGTTCCCGCAAATCCGCGATTTTTGCTGAATTCTTTCGGCGTAATTTGCTTTGGATTGGTGGGTCTGGAGCTGGCGTCGGTGATGGGCGACGAGATCAAGGACCCGCAGAAGACTTTGCCCGGCGCGGTCGCTTGGGGCGGCGTGCTTTCCGGCGTAATGTACATCGCTACGACGCTCACGCTGTTGATCGCCGTCAGCAAAAACGAAATCAATGTGCTGCAGGGAATCGTGCAAGCCGTCAGTCACATGGCTGCGCGCGTGAACGCGCTGTGGATCGTCGCACCCTTCGCGCTAATGCTGAGCATGTCCATCGCGGGAATCGGCTCGGCATGGCTTGCCGGCTCCGCGCGCATTCCGTTCGTCGCCGGGCTCGATTCCTACATGCCGAGTTGGCTTGGAAAGACGCATCCGCGCTACGCCACGCCCTACGCCGCGTTGATCGTGCAGGGAATCGTCTCCGGCTTGCTGGTGCTGATCAATTCATTCGGCTCCGGCGTGCAGGAAACTTTCCAGCGCCTGCTGTCGCTTGCCGTAGTGCTGCAATTGATTCCGTTCGTCTATATGTTTGGCGCACTGCTGCGAATTGCCGCAAGCCCGGCAGACGGCAAGGGACTCTACAGCAAGACGACTTTATATCTTGCAGGAGCCAGTGGATTGGTCACCACGATTCTGGGCATCGCGCTGGCATTTTTTCCGGCGCAACAAATCAGCTCGTTGCTGTCCTATGAAACGTGGATGTTCGGCGGCACAGCATTTTTCATCGGACTCGCGGTATTCTTTTTCTATGTGTACGGCCGGCGCAAAGTGCCCCAGCCCGCCGCGAGCCGCATCTAAATTATCTGTTGCAGCAGGAGGTTCCGTGGCAAGCAAAGCCAAAGCGATTCACGCGAAAAACACCAAGCCGAAGGCTGCCGTCCGCAAACACAAGATGTTTATTAATGGCGAGTTCGTGGAAAGCCATCGCGGCGCGGTTTTCCCGGTCTACGATCCGTCAACCGAAGAGATCATCGCCGAAGTTCCTGAAGCGGATGAAAAGGACGTTGACCGCGCTGTTGCCGCCGCCAAGGCCGCTTTTGAATCCGGGCCGTGGTCGCAGAGCACGGCCCAGGACCGCGGGCGCATCCTCTTTCGCTTGGCAGAGCGAATCCGGCGCGAGACGCCCTATCTCGCGGAATTGGAAGCGCGCAATTCCGGCAAGCCCATCGTCGAAGCCGAATACGATATGGCGGACGCCGCAACCTGCTTTGAATATTACGGCGGGATGGCCACCAAAGTACTCGGCCACGTAAATCCCGTACCCGATAATGCGCTGAGCTTGTCGTTGCGGGAACCCATCGGCGTCGCCGCGCAGATTATTCCTTGGAATTATCCGTTGCTGATGGCCGCATGGAAACTGGCGCCGGCAATTGCCGCGGGCTGCACCTGCATCCTGAAGCCTGCCGAACAAACTCCGCTCACCGCGCTCGAATTCGCGGGCTATCTGGCTGACGCCGGATTGCCGCCCGGAGTCGTCAACATCATTACCGGCTTCGGCGAAAAAGCGGGCGCGCCACTTGTGAAGCATCCCGACGTCAATAAAGTCGCGTTCACCGGGAGCGGCGCAGTAGGGAAGGCCATTGTGAAAATGGCGGCGGATTCGCTGAAGCGCGTCACGCTGGAACTAGGCGGAAAATCACCTAACATATTTTTCGCGGATGCCGATTTCGAGTCGGCGATTGACGGCGCGCTGTTCGGCGTTTTCATCAATCAGGGCGAGGTGTGTTCCGCAGGAAGCCGCATCCTCGTGGAAAAATCCATTTATTCGAAATTTGTGGATGCCATGAGTGCTAAAGCCAAGACAATTCGCCTGGGTCCGCCGCTCGATCGCCAAACCAAAATGGGCCCGCTGGTGAGCAAGGAACAGTTCGAGCGGGTGAGCGCCTATCAGGCCATCGGCAAGAAGGAAGCCAAGGTCGCCACTGGTGGCGGACGTCCGTCAGGTCTGCCGCGCGGCTACTATGTCGAACCCACGATCTTCTACGACGTTGACAACTCCGCGCGCATCGCACGCGAAGAAATTTTCGGTCCGGTAGCCACAGTGATTCCGTTCGCCGATGAAGCCGACGCGATCCAGATCGCTAACGACACGCCGTACGGTCTTGCCGCCGCGGTGTGGTCGCGCGATATTTTCAAGGCTTTTCGCGTGGTGAAAGCGTTGCGCGCGGGCATCGTCTGGGTTAACCACATGCAACCCACTTACGTGGAAGCTCCGTGGGGCGGCTACAAGCAATCCGGTTTCGGCCGCGAACTCGGTCCGTGGGGAATCGAAGAATATCTCGAGACCAAGCAGGTTCACATCAACCTCAACGAGCAGCCCATCGGGTGGTACTGATATGTCCACGATTCAGCTTCGTACTGCGATACCCGGCCCGAAGTCTCAGGAACTGATGCGCCGTCGGCAGGCAGCCGTGGCGCGCGGCGTTGGGCACGCGACGCCGATTTTTGCGGCGCGCGCCGAGGGCGCCGTCCTCGAGGACGTGGACGGCAATCGTTTCCTCGACTTCGCTGGAGGCATCGGCGTTCAGAATGTTGGGCATCGCGCGCCGCGCGTGGTGGCGGCCATTCGCGAACAGCTCGACGCATTCATTCATACCTGCTTCAGCGTGGCCCCTTACGAAAAATATATCGCGCTCGCGGAAAAACTGAATTCGCTCGTTCCCGGCGCCTTCGCCAAGAAAACGATTCTCGTGAACAGCGGCGCCGAAGCCATCGAAAACGCCGTGAAAATCGCCCGCGCCTATACGCGGCGTCCGGCGATCATCTGCTTCGAAGACGCGTTTCACGGCCGCACGATGTTGACTATGTCGCTGACCAGCAAAACGCATCCTTACAAAGCCGGCTTCGAGCCCTTTGCCACGGACATCTATCGCATTCCGTATGCCTACTGTTATCGCTGCTCGTATTCTTTGCAATATCCCGCATGCAATGTTTTCTGCGCGCATCATCTCGAAGACACGTTCAAGCGCATGGTGGCGGCCGAAGCTGTCGCGGCCGTTGTCGTAGAACCCGTGCTGGGCGAAGGCGGCTTCGTCGCGCCGCCGCGCGAATTCTTCGCGATTCTGCAAGACACCTGCAAACGCCACGGCATTCTTTTCATCGCTGACGAAGTGCAAACCGGCTTCGGACGTACCGGCGCGATGTTCGCTTCGCAGCGTTACGGCATGATTCCGGACATTCTTGTGAGCGCGAAATCCATCGCTGCGGGGATGCCAATGGCGGCGGTGACTGGCCGTGCGGATGTTATGGACGCGGCTGGAGTCGGCGCGCTGGGCGGCACTTATGGGGGCAACCCACTGGCGTGTGCGGCCGCACTTGCGGCGATTGAAACGCTTGAGCGCGAGAACCTTCCAGCCCGCGCGGAAAGCCTCGGTCAGCATTTTGAATCGCGCGCGCGCGATTGGAAGCAGCGCTGGCCGCTCATCGGAGACGTGCGCGGCCTGGGAGCCATGCGCGCCCTGGAATTGGTTCGCTCTCGCGATACGCGCGAGCCGGCCAAGGAAGAAACGGAAGAAGTTCTTCGCCACTGCCGCGAGCGCGGGTTGATCGTTCTTTCGGCCGGAAGTTACGGCAATGTGGTGCGCCTGCTGGTGCCTTTGGTCATCACGGACCAACAGTTCGATGAAGGTTTGGACATTCTGGAAGCCTCACTCGCGGCTG
This sequence comes from uncultured Acidobacteriota bacterium, assembly GCA_963740695.1. Lineage (GTDB taxonomy): Bacteria > Acidobacteriota > Terriglobia > Acidiferrales > UBA7541 > Palsa-295. The sequence continues at coordinate 837,832 of CAVUFU010000004.1, read as the reverse complement.
TCGCCGAATCGCCGGTCGAAGCCGCCCCGCGCCACGCGTAGATCGCAGCGCCCAATCGGATCTCAACTGCATATTCCACGGTGACTAGGTTCCGGCACGTTTTGGAAAGAGCAGCGACGCAGCCACGGTGACCGCCAAAATCCCCGCAATTACCGAAAGTGAAACCAGCGAAGAAATCGGCAACCACTCGCTGAGGCTCATTTTGGCGCCCACGAACACCAGAATTGTCGCCAGGCCCTGATGCAGGAATCGAAACCGCGGCAAAATTCCCGCCAGCGCGAAATAGAGCGCGCGCAGACCGAGAATCGCAAAAACGTTCGACGAGTACACGATGAAAGTATTCCGTGTAATCGCCAAGACCGCCGGTACCGAATCCACTGCAAAGAAGATGTCCATGGCTTCCACAGCTACCAGCGCCAGAAACAGCGGCGTCGCGTTCCATTTACCCTCGCGCTTCACTAGAAAGCGTTCGCCATCGAATTCATCAACCACGGGCACAATGCGCCGGGCCGCCCGCACCAGCCAGTTTTTCTCCGGCTGCACCTTGCGTTGCACGGGAAGAAACATGCGCAATCCCGTCAGCAGCAAGAGTGCGCCGAAAACGTAGAGAACCGCATGAAACATCGCGAGCAATTCGACACCCGCAAGCACGAACGCCGCACGCATCGCCAAAGCGCCGAGCACCCCCAAAAACAACACTCTGTGTTGCAGCTTCGCCGGAACCCGAAACGCCTCGAAAATCACGAGAAACACGAAAATGTTATCTACGCTGAGCGATTTTTCCACGAGATATCCGGTGAGGAATTCCAGACCGGCCTGCGGCCCCAGAGCAAAGCGCACCCAGAGGTTAAAAAGCAGGGAAACTGATATCCACGCGGCGCTTTCGACCAGCGCTTCCCGCGTGCTAAGCGTGTGCGCCTTGCGATGAAATACGCCCAGGTCAGTGACAAGGGCTGCGCTGATCGCGAACGCGAAAACCGCCCAAACGTGGAGTGGGGTTCCCAGCATTTAGTAGCCCGCGTGCAACGGGCCAATCAGTCTAACCGCCTAGCCGCTTCGAACGAAGCGGCTTATTGCACCGCCGGCCCACTTAACAGTTGCAGGGTTTGCGGGGATGCCGGATAATTCCGCGTTGAGTAGTACTGTTTTGGGGCCGCCCTGGCGCCTGTTCCGTGATCAATTGCCCTCACTGCAGCACGGTTAATCCCGACTTCGCGGAGTCCTGTTCGCGTTGTGGTACTCCCATGCCCTTAGGGGAGTCCGAAACCATCCAGATGGTAGACGCCACCGTTATCGCTCCGGGGAGCGATTTCGGTCCGCGCTATCGCATCGATGCACTGCTTGGCCAAGGTGGCATGGGCCGCGTTTACAAGGCTTACGATAAGGAACTCGACCGCACCGTCGCGATCAAAGTCGTGCGCGAGGGGGCCATCGGGCAAGCCGATGCCTTGAAGCGTTTCAAGCAGGAATTGGTTCTCGCCAGCAAGATCTCACACAAGAATATTCTGCGCATCCACGATATGGGTGATGTCGGTGGCCTGCGATTCATCTCCATGGCGTTCGTCGAAGGCCAGGATTTGCAGCACATCATCCACGACAATCCGAAGATGCCGATGGACCGCATTTTGAATTTCGCGCGGCAAATTGCCGAAGCTCTCGCGGCCGCCCACGCCGAAGGTGTCGTCCATCGCGATTTGAAGCCGCAGAACCTCCTGGTAGATAAAAACGACCAGATCTTTGTTTGCGATTTCGGCCTGGCGAAGTCCTTCGAAGAAGGCGCGATCGGCATGACGCGCACCGGCGCTTTTCTCGGCACTCCGCGCTATATGTCACCCGAACAAGTGGAAGGCAAGCCCGCTGATAATCGCGCCGACCTGTATTCCTACGGCCTTATTCTGTACGAATTGGTGACCGGCGACGTTCCGTTCACCGGCGAATCCACGCTGAAAGTGATGTACCAGCGGATTCAGGAAAAGCCCAAGAGCCCGAAACTGATCAAGCCGGATCTTCCGAATTGGCTGGTGCGCATCATCATGCGCTGTCTGGAGCGCAACCCGGAAGACCGTTACCAGAACGCTTACGAGATACTCGCCGACCTGCAGGGCTCGCTCTCCGGAGCCGGCAGTTCCCGCGTCGGCATGTCGCGCATCGGCTCTGGTTCCCAAAGCGTGGTAATCCAGATTCCGGAGTTCGCCAGTCACCGCTGGGTCTGGATTGTGGCAGGCGTGGTTGTGCTGCTGGCGATTTTGTTCGCGATCCCGCCCATACGCCATCTGATTCCAGGCTTTCGCGTGGAAGAAACGGGTTCTGCGACGTCGGGGATTCCGCCACTATCGAGCGGCCGCTATATCGCAGTGTTGCCTCTCCAGGTTCTCGGCGACCAATCGCAACTCGGGTTTCTAGCTCAGGGAATCGAAGAAGCGCTTTCGGCGAAGCTGTTCCAATTGAACGGCGTTCACGTTACCTCATCGGACGCTGCGGCGAAGGCTGACCAAAAGCAATCGCTCCAGAAGATCGCGCGAAATCTTGGCGCCAACATGCTGGTGCAGGGCATGATTCAGGGCAATGGCGACAAAATCCGCATCATTTTGAATCTGGAAGACGTCGCCAACGGAAAACGCATCTGGAGCCAGCAATTTGATGGCGTGCCGGCGGACCTATTCACGCTGGAGGATCAGATTTACAACCGGGTCGTTTCGGCAATGAACGTCACGCCCACAACGGAAGAAACCGCGAAAGCGGAAGCCCGCCCGACGGATAACATCGCGGCTTACGATCTTTATCTACGCGGCAGAAACTCCATGCGCGGCCACGAGGAAAAGAATGTTTCAACCGCGCTCGATTTTTTCAATCAGGCGCTGAAGCAAGACCCGCGATTCGCGCTGGCTTACACTGGTGTGGCCGATGCCAGTCTCCGAATGTATGACCTGAAGAAGGACAGTTTCTGGACCCAGAAGGCGCTTTCCGCAGCGCAGCAGGCTCAACAGCTTAATGACAATCTTCCAGAGGTCCACTCGACACTCGGCAGCGTTTACAGCGCTACCGGCAAATACGCCGAGGCAACTGCGGAACTGCGGCGCGCAATTTCGCTGGCTCCCAGCTCAGACGAAGCTTACCGCCGGCTGGGAAGCGTTTATATGGCGAGCGGCCAAGGCAAGCAGGGCATTGAAGCTTTTCAGAAAGCCGTCGAGCTGAATCCCTACTTTTGGCAGAATCAGAACCTTCTTGGTGACGCTTACAACCAAACGGCGGACTATCCCAAAGCTCTCGAGGCATTCAAACAAGTCACGGTCTTGGAACCGGATATGGATGCGGGCTACGAAAATATGGGGAACGTCTACCTGACTCAGGGCAAATATCAGGAAAGTATCCCTTATTTCCAGAAGGCGTTGCAGATCGAGCCCTACTTTTCGACTTACTCAAATCTTGGAACAGCTTACTTCTTCCTGAAACAGTACCCGAACGCGATTGCGATGTTCGAGAAAGCCGTGGGGCTGAATTCCAACGACATCACGATGACGGTGAATCTTGCCGATGCTTACAGGTACGCCGGCCAGCAGGACAAGGCGCGCGACACTTACCAGCAGGCGATCTCTGTGGGTTTCAAGGGGCTTCAGACGAATCCCAAAGACACGGAGATTATGGCGCAGGTTGCGCTTTCCTATGCGAAGACTGGCAATGCCGCTCAGGCGCAGGATTTCATAAAACGCGCCCGCGCGGTGGACCCCACCAACGTAAATTACATCTACGACGACGCCGAGATTCTGGCCTTGTCAGGGAAGACTGCAGACGCGTTGAAGTCGCTGCAGGAAGCTCTCGAAAAGCGCTTCCCAGCCGAGTTTGCGGCCGGAGACCCCGAACTCAGCAGCATTCAAAAGGATCCGCGGTTCAAGGAATTGATGCAGAAGTACTCGAAGACCCAGCCCTAAACCACCGCATCGCTGCTACGCTTCTCCGCCACGCACGACAGGATTTAGTCTGAGCTGCGCCACTGGGCGCTTCCTCTTTGTTGGAGGCGCGCCATCACGCTATTCTTACGGTTTACATCCCGTTGCTGGAAACTCAAGGTCGGAATAAAAAAAGGCGCCCGGAAGACCGAACGCCTCTGAACTCGAAACGTATTGTTAAATTAAACGCTTAGGCGGAAAAACCCGCAGCTTGACGCTTGCGGCTGAGAGCAAAAAGCGCCAAAAGCCCGCCGAACAGTAAAACGTACGTGCTTGGCTCAGGCGCGCTAAAGACAGCAATCGTGGGCCCAGTGAACCCGTCGCCTTCGACACTGAACGTGTTTCCCGGCAAGATCTCGCCGGGGCAAGTCCCGCCGGCGCTACCGTTCGACTCGCACGGTCCAGGGCCGCCCATGAACAAATTCATGACCACCGTGGTTCCCGTTTCCTGCGTGTAGCAGTTGGTGAAAATATCGGTAAAGCAGTTGTAGTAATCTCCCACAACGCCTTGAAACGAGACGGTGAAAAAGGTTATAGGCTCAGTGCCGCCGACGTCAAAAATCGTGGTTCCGTTGAGGTCGATCGAGACAGTCCCACCGTTCTCAATGCACACCTCGCCCGCAGGAAGAGCCGGGTCACCCGGGTCACCGCAAGGAGGATCCGAGGGGAACTTATTGATCTTCACCGTCGGATCGGTACCGCTGTCCGCATGCGCGACTACCGCGCTACATCCGAGCAGAACCACTAACGCAAAAATCTTGGCGAATTTCACTCACGCACCTCCGCGCAATTTCAGACGCGGGTATACTAGCACGTACCATTCCACTGTCTAGAGTTTTCTTCTACTGCAACTCCTTTATTTGTAGTGCGCAAAAACACGTATTCCTTCCCCACGTTTCTCAATATGCAACACTTTGCACAAGTTCGCACTTCGCCTGTCTTTAGTGCGCCTGGGAGCCACCGGACATAAACTATTGCTGCTGCGGCACTTGTCGGTTCAAAACGGCACGAGCTCCGCTCACACGGAGCGAGCTCGCTCCGCTCTTTCCGTGTAAAATCATGCCGGCAAATCGAACTCACGTGAACCTTACCGTCGCCCACATCCGCCAAGCCGTACAGACCGCCGCCGCAGGCGTGCTGGCAATGTACTTGTCTCGGTACCTCGGGCTCCCGGAAGGGTATTGGGCGGCGATCACCGCCGTCATCGTGGTGCAAGCCAGCCTCGGCGCAGCGCTCAAAGAGTCCTGGGTGCGCGTAGCCGCGACTGCCATCGGTGCGGCGGTAGCGATTCCGGTAGTCGCTTACTTTGGGAGAAGCCTCCTCATATTCGGAGTGGCCCTCCTCGCAACCGTGCTGTTGTGTTCCGCGCTGCGTCTTACTGCGGGATTGCGCGTCGCGGCCACCACGGTCGCCATCATCATGTTGATTCCGCCGCCGGGTGCCCCTTGGGAATCGGGCGTCCACCGCTTCCTCGAAGTTTCGTTTGGCATCGTTGTCGCCCTCGTGGTCGCCAAATTTGTCTGGCCGGCGGCCGCTCTGGAAGACCTGCGTAAGGGACTCGCCGGCATGTATTCACAGATGCATTCTTTGTGCGCAGGGCTCTTGCAACGGTACCGTGGCGAGCCTCACCCGGATATTGAAGCGTTGCGCGGCGCAATAGCCGCGGCGCAACGGCGCAACGAAGATCTGCACGAACAAGCTACGTATGAATTGGTGTTTGGCCGAAAAAATCCGAAAGTTCTCGCCGCCATGAACGAGCACGCCATCCGAATTGTGCGTAAACTGGACGCTCTGGACGTGGCCACCGCGCAACCGCCCGAGCCGCAAGACAAGTTGGACGCGCCGCTGGAACTGGAACTTAACGCCTTGGGTGCCGTTATCGCGGAATGCATCGCGCAACTCGCCGAAGGTCTCTCGAGCAAACGGTTTGCGGAACCTGCGCCTGATCTTCATGGGGCGACGCAAGCGCTCGAGGCCGAAGCCGCGAAGCTCCACGCCAACCCGGCCTTTGCGCAATCTCCCCTGCAAGCGACACTGGAGCTGGATGCACTATGTTTGGCGCTGCAGTCTTTAGCGGCCGAGCTTGCGGCAACGCAATCCACGGCTCGTGGAGCAACGCTGTGAAAATTTCACAGTTGGTGGCGCGGTAATAATTGAGAAATTGCGAACGACGGAACCGTCGTCGCTCCCGGGATTCAAAACTGGGACGGCGGTTCCCGAATTGGTCTCGCGTTACGCGGCAACCGTCCATCGCGAAACGTAAGTCGTTGTAAATACGTTGCGGGCGTTCCCCCGTCGCCGCAAGATTTGGGCACTCCACTTGCATTAGGTACGGCGTGGGTCGCGTTCCACACGATCCGCATCGTCCGGTACGTGGGGAGGAAGGGGCCCACTTGCAGGATGGTATGGGTCGTTCCCACCTGCCTCTGAGAGGGAAGCTGGATGGATGACCCCATGATTCGGTCTCGCCTAGGCTGAATCAACGGAACGCGACCTTTGGGGCCCCCGATCCCAAGCGGGGGCCCTTCCTTTTTTCTGCACCCCCTCATTTATCTTTACTATCGGTTCCGCTTCGCTTCCCGTGATACCTTCACCGCCATGAATAGCTCTCTCGTCCTGGCTCTCGCATTTTGCATCGGAATCATAGCGGGTTTGCGTTCCTTCACGGCGCCGGCCGTCGTCTGTTGGGCCGCGCATCTGGCCTGGATAAATCTTCACGGGTCACATCTCGCCTTTATGGGCAGCATCGTCGCTGTTGTAATTTTCACGATTTTTGCGCTCGCAGAACTCACTGCGGACAAATTGCCGACGACGCCCAGCCGTACGACTCCCATGCCTCTAACGTTTCGGGTCATTACGGGGGCGCTTTCCGGCGCCGCTCTGGGCATCGCGGGAAGTCAATCCGTCGCGCTGGCGGCGGTCCTCGGCGGCGTCGGAGCAATTGCGGGAGCGTTCGGCGGGTATCAGGTGCGCCATAAGCTCGTGACGAGCCTGCACGTGCGAGACTATGGAGTGGCGGTTCTGGAAGACTTGGTCGCGATCGGCGGCGGTTTGCTAATTGTTTCCCGGTTCTAATTTCCGCAGGACGGGGATGCGCGCCTTCCGCAGCACGTGCTCGACGGTGGAGTTCTGTAGCCGCGAAGCGTCGTAATCAATGTGCAGGTAGTTATTCTTCTCGTCGAGATGGAATCCGCGCAGTCCGTAGGTGTTTGCAAATTCTCCCAGGGCGCGAAATTGTTCGGGCTTCAGCCGCTCCTGCAGTTCGTAGGTAACCGTCATCTGTGTCATGTGCGGGATTATATCAGTTGTCGGGCTGCACACGTTCGCTTGGCTCGGTCATATGTTCACACGACGCAGCCGCAGTGCGTTCGTAATCACGGACACCGAACTGAACGTCATCGCTGCGCTCGCCAGAATCGGGCTGAGCAACAATCCGAACACGGGATACAGCACGCCCGCCGCGATTGGCACTCCGACTGAATTGTAGGCAAACGCGAAGAACAGATTTTGCCGGATGTTGCGCATCGTCGCGCGGCTCAAGGCTCGCGCGCGCGCCACGCCGCGTAGATCGCCCTGCAGCAACGTAATGCCCGCGCTCTCGATCGCCACATCGGTCCCGGATCCCATTGCGATTCCTACGTTCGCTTGCGAGAGCGCCGGAGCGTCGTTCACTCCGTCGCCCGCCATTGCCACTACGCGGCCTTCCGTCTGCAGCTTCTTGATCACTTCGGCTTTTTCGCCGGGCAGTACTCCCGCAAACACTTTGTCGATTCCCAGCTTGCGCGCAACTACGTCCGCCGTCGCTTGGCTGTCGCCGGTGAGCATCGCCACTCGGATTCCGTCCCGGTGCAGCCGCTCGATGGCTTCCTTCGTCGTGGTTTTGATCGGGTCTGCTACCCCAATCAGCCCGATTGTGCGCCCGCCGCTTGCGACAAACATTGCCGTCTGGCCGTCGGCTTCCAGCTGGCGCGCATTTTCTTCCAGCGGCGCGATGGAAATACCCAGCTCCGTCAACAAGGCGCGATTTCCGAGCGCCGCCTCGCGCCCATCCACTTTGCCCACCACACCTTTTCCCGTCCGCGACTGAAATCCGCTGATTTCGCCGAACGCAACGCCGCGCTCTTTCGCTCCTGCAAGAATCGCGGCTGCCAGAGGGTGCTCGCTCGCACGCTCCAGAGTTGCAGCAACGCGGAGAACTTCCGATTCGTTCGAGCCATCCGCAGCCGCAACGGCGACCATTCGCGGCCGACCTTCCGTCAGCGTGCCGGTCTTGTCCACTACTACGGTGTCCACTTTTTCGAGAGTCTCCAGCGCTTCCGCGTTCTTCACCAGAATTCCCGCCAGCGCCCCGCGCCCCGTACCGACCATGATCGCCATCGGGGTCGCCAGACCCAGCGCGCAGGGGCACGCGATGATCAGCACAGCGACGGCGTTGAGCAGCGCGTGAGCCATCCTCGGTTGCGGCCCAAACGCGGCCCACACAATAAAAGTAAGCACCGCCACTAGCACCACCGCCGGAACAAAATAGCCTGCGACCCGGTCCGCGAGCTTCTGCACCGGCGCGCGGCTGCGCTGCGCGGCGCTCACCATCCGCACGATTTGCGCGAGTAATGTTTCGCTGCCTACGCGTTCAGCACGCATCACTAGAGTTCCCGTGCCGTTCACCGTGCCGCCAATCACTCGCGCGCCCGCGCTTTTTTCGATCGGAATCGGCTCCCCGGTCATCAGCGACTCGTCCACCGCGCTCTCGCCGTCCATCACCAGCCCGTCTACCGGGACTTTTTCGCCCGGCCGCACGCGCAGCGTATCTCCTGCCTGTATGTGCTCGACGGGTACATCAATTTCGGTGCCGTCGCCGCGCACCAGGCGCGCATTATTGGGCGATAGCTGTAGCAGGGCGCGAATCGCCGCAGACGTCCGGCTGCGCGCGCGCAATTCCAGCACTTGCCCTAGCAGCACCAGCGTCGTAATCGCTGCCGCGGCCTCGAAATAAACCGGCACTTCGCCATTCATTCCGCGAAACGTCGCCGGAAAGATTTGGGGGAAGAGAACTGCTACTACGCTGTACAGGAACGCCGTCCCCGTCCCCAGCGCAATCAGCGTGAACATATTCAAGCTGCGATTGACGAGCGAAGCCCAGCCGCGCTGAAAAAACGGCCAGCCGCCCCACATGACCACTGGCGTCGCCAAAATAAATTCGATCCAGCCGACCGCGCGCATAGACAACAAATGTTGCAAGGGTTGCCCGGGAATAACATCGGACATTCCGAGCACGATCACCGGAATTGTCAGCACTACGCTGATCCAGAATCGTCGCGTCATATCCACGAGTTCCGGATTCGCCTCTTCCGCTGCGGCCACGGTCTTCGGCTCGAGCGCCATTCCGCAAATGGGGCACGACCCTGGCTCGCTTCGCACAATTTCCGGATGCATCGGGCAGGTGTATTCGACGCGTGTCGCGCCAATCGTCGGCAGTGACGCCTCCAGCGCCATACCGCATTTCGGGCACGCTCCCGGATGATCTTGGTGAACTTCCGGATCCATCGGGCAGGTGTAATCGTTGGCCTGTGCTGTTGGTTGCGGCCGAGGCGATTCAAAAACACGCAAGTCTTTCGGCTCGGCTACGGGCGCGAGAACCGCTGCCGAAGCGGCGACGCTTCCGAGGGCAGGAGACGAACCAGGCGACGGTTTGGGGCCGCCCAATTGCACGAGTCGTGCTCCGTGCCCCGTCGCCACTGGCACCTTTGCGCTCAGATATTTCTCCGGCTCCGCGCGAAATTTATTCGCGCAGCCCGCGCAGCAAAAATAAAAGGTCTTTCCGGAGTGCTCCACGCGCGCCGCAGCGCGTTCGGGGGCTACCGTCATGCCGCAAACTGGATCACGTTCCACCGTTTCTCCTTAATTCTCGATTCCGGCGCGGCTCACCGCGCGTGCGTGTAAATCAATTTCATCAGCTCGTCGTAAGTCGCCTCAGCCTTCGCGGGATTGCCGCCGCGTATTGCCTCCGCGGCGCAATGCCGCAGATGATTGCGCATCAGCCCGCGACCCACCGCCCGCAGCGCTTCCTGCACCGACGAGATCTGCACCATGATGTCGGGACAATAGCGATCTTCCTCCACCATGCGCGCGAGGCCACGCACCTGTCCTTCGATCCGTTTCAATCTCGTCAAATTGGCCGATTTAATCTCGGGACTGACGCCTGCAGCCTTGCGCGCCATATCACGGTAGCGCCGGCGTCCCGCCGGCTTTCCGGCATTGTCGTTGCTCGCGCTCTTCATGGCGCTAATACCCCCTGGGGGTATAGTATCTCTGACACGAAGAATTGTCAAAGGTTGACGGATACACATGGAAGCAGCGGCAACCCGACGTCGCGGTCAGCTTTTCAACCTGTAGGAGTGCACCGAGGGGAAGGTCTTGTTGCGGCCCATTTCGCTCCGCAATGCTTTTTGGGGCCCCGAAGGCATGACGCGGAAAGTCAGGCGAGCACGAGTTACTTCGCGTCCAAAAGCGAATCAATATAGGTGGTCATCTCCGACCCGGTCCACTCCTGCGGCCCCACGATTTTCCGGTCCACGCGGCCCTTGCGGTCAATCACATAAGTATCCGGATACATCGTAGTGCCATACATCAAAGCAATCTGCTTTGAGGGATCGCGATAAGTGGGAAAATTGATCTGGTAGGCCTTCAGAAATTGCTCGTACGCGTCCGCGTCATCGTCCACGCTTACGCCCAGCACCATGCCGCCGCGCGGCGCAATCTCGCGCTGCAATTGGATCAGCGACGGCGCCTCATCCACGCAAGGCGGGCACCACGTGGCCCAGAAATTCAGCAGCACCACTTTGCCGCGAAGGTCGGACAGGTGCGCCGGCTTGCCATCCAGCGTGAATGCAAAGTCCTTGGCCGGAGTTCCGCGCATGCTGGCTTCGCCCTGCCGGTAATCGGGATGCGCAAAAAGGAAAAGCAGGCCCACGATGAACGCGAGCACCAGGCCGGTATTCAGTTTCCGTATCAATCCTTTGTCCAAGCACTCTATAATAAAGGCATCTGCGAACCGAAAGCGAGCGGATTACCAATTAGCGTGCCGGTTGAAGTGCATCGTGCGGAGGTCCCGGGATGAACGTCGCCGCGAAGACCGAAACGAACGTCCGGCAAGCGGTGCCGTTTTTCGGCGTTTCGAATATCGAACAATCTCTGCGATTCTACGTCGAAGGCCTCGGCTTCCAAATGACCAAGAAGTGGGTTGACGAAGGCAAGCTGCGCTGGTGCTGGCTCGAACTCGGTGGCGCGGCATTGATGCTGCAGGAATTTCGCAAAGAAGGGCACGATTCCTGGGTCCCCGCGGTGAAAGTTGGCGAAGGCGTCTCAATTTGCTTTCAGTGTCGAGATGCTCTTGCCGTCTATCGGGATGCCACCAGACGTGGACTCGCGGCGCGGGAACCCTTCGTTGGTAACGCCATGTGGGTCGTGTCACTGACCGATCCGGACGGCTACAAAATCGAGTTCGAGAGCTCCACGGATGTTCCGGAGGAAACCAAGCTCTCCGAATGGCAATCCTGAAAACGCGAACCTCGCGATCCCCGCGCCAGACAATTCTATGGTCTCCGCCATCATTCCCGCCCGCAACGAAGAAGCGTCCATCGCGCGCGCAGTCGAATCGGTTGCCGCGCAACCGGAAATCGCGGAAGTGGTCGTCGTCAATGACCAATCCACCGATCGCACCGCCGAAATCCTCGCGGAACTTGCCACGCGCATCCCAAAGCTGAAAATCATCAGTATCAACGCGCTGCCGCCCGGCTGGGTTGGCAAGAACTACGCAGTCGCGCAAGGCGCCGTCGCCGCGCAAAGCGAGTGGCTGCTTTTCACTGATGCCGACACCTACCACATGCCCGGTTCCACTCGCCGAGCACTGAACGACGCTGTGGATCGCAACGCCGTTCTGGTTTCTTACTCCCCGGAGCAGGAACTGGACTCCTTCTGGGAGCGGGCGCTCATCCCGTTCGTTTATTGCCGGCTATCCGCGAAATTTTCATACGCGCAAGTAAACGATCCTGCCAGGCCCGAAGCCGCAGCGAACGGGCAATTCCTCATGGTCCTGCGCGACGCCTACGTTCATGTCGGCGGGCACGCCGTCATCGCCGGCGAGATCCTCGAAGACGTCGCGCTCGCACGCCGCATGAAGCAAGCGGGCTACAGCATCTATTTCACCGCTCCAATGGGCATCGTACGCACGCGGATGTACCGCAACTTCGCGCGCCATGTGGCAGGGCTGGACGAAAAATCTCTACCCGCTCGTCGGCGGCACTCCGATCGCTCTGTTCATCGAACTGTCCGAAGTCTTGCCCTGGCTTGAGGCCTTCCTGCTGCTTTTGATGTGGCCTATCGCACTGCGAGCGCGAATCGACGCCGGGTGGTTCTTCACCGTATTCCTGCTGATCGCGCTACTGGGCCGCTCCGTGCGCTACGGGGTCGACCTTTACAAGAATCTCTACCCGTTTTCCCTCATCAGATACTATGTTCCAGGTGTGTCGCTATACACTGCAGCCCTGATCGCTTCGTGGTGGAAAAACACCCACGGCGCCGTCGTCTGGAAGGGAAGAAGCTATCCGGCAAGAGTTCATCCCGGTACTTGACGGGGAGAGTTCAAAATCACCACGGATGAACGCAGATGAACACAGATAAATTCAAAAGCAACGGAAGGGTACAGACACCGGAACGTGGCGCGCGGTCTGCAGCAGATTTTGGTACACGCCTCTGTTTTCAGCGCTTAATGGTTTTATCTGTGTTAATCAGTGTTCATCTGTGGTGATTTCGAAGTAGCAAAAGGACGCGATGATCCGCATCACCCGCAAAATCGAATTCTCGGCCGCGCACTTTTACCATAACCCGAATTTTTCGGCGGAAGAGAATCGCCGCGTCTTTGGCAAATGCAATAACCCGCACGGCCACGGCCACAATTACGCGCTCGAAGTGACCATCGCCGGCGAGCCGGATCCCGCCACCGGCATGGTGCTCGACCTGAAGGAATTGAAAGCTATCCTCCAACGCGAAATCATGGACCGCATGGACCATCGCCACTTGAATTACGAAGTTCCCGAGCTCGCGGGCCAGATTCCCACCTGCGAAAATATCGCAGCGGTGATCTGGAATCTGCTCGAGCCCAAAATCTCGAGCGGCAAGCTCGACCGCATTCGCCTCTATGAGTCGCCGGACCTCTTTGTGGACTGCACGGCCATGCCTGCGAACGGCAATGGCGCCGGGAGCCGCAAGTGAATCTGTCGCTCACGCGCCGCTATCGTTTCTCCGCCTCGCATCGCCTGGACACTCCGCGCTTCAGTGAAGCCGAGAACCGCCGCGTGTACGGCAAATGTAACAGCCCGTACGGCCACGGCCACAATTACGCGCTCGAAGTCACCGTCACGGGCCCCGTAAATTCCGAGACGGGCATGATCGCAAATCTCGCCGACCTTGATCCGTTCGTCGAAAGGGAAGTCATCGAGCCTTTCGATCACAAATATCTCAATGAAGAAGTCGCGGCCTTCGAGTCTCTCGTGCCGACAACCGAGAACGTTTGCCGCGAAATCTTCCGCCGCCTCGAAAAATTCGAAGCCGCGCGTGTAGAACGAGTGCGCATCGAGGAGACCAGCAAGAACAGCTTCGAGATCGAGCGCGAAGCCGAAAACATCAGGCCGTAGGGGCACGGCATGCCGTGCCCGGCATGTGACGTTGAACTTGCCTTTGTAGCGGCGCACTTTAGTGCGCCATCGGTGCGGTGGCGACGAATCATGGGCCCGGCGAAAGCCGCGCGGCACCCATTTTCAGCAGGAATGCAATTATGAGGAGCAAATCGAAAATGTCCGAAACATCCGAAATCCTGGTTCCAGAAACCAGCCACGGGAAAATCGCCGAACTCGTCCGCGAAATCCTGGTGGAACTCGGCGAGAATCCCGATCGCGAAGGCTTGCGGCGCACGCCCGAGCGTTTCGAAAAAGCCCTGCGCTTCCTAACCAGCGGCTATCGCCAGGATCCTGAAAAATTACTGAATGGCGCGATGTTCAGCGTCTGTTATGACGAAATGGTCGTCGTGAAAGACATCGAGCTCTACAGCCTCTGCGAACATCACTTGCTGCCGTTCTTCGGCAAGTGCCACATCGCGTACATTCCTAATAAAAAGGTGGTAGGCCTCAGCAAGATGGCGCGGCTCGTCAATATGTACGCGCGGCGCCTGCAGATCCAGGAGCGCCTCACGAGCCAGATCGCCACGGCCATCCAGGAAAAACTCAGCCCGCAGGGAGTTGGCGTCATCGTCGAAGCGCGCCATCTTTGCATGGTCATGCGCGGCGTGGAAAAGCAAAATTCCACCACGACCACCAGCGCGATGCTGGGCGCTTTCCGCGAAAATAAACAGACCCGCGACGAATTTCTCTCGCTCGTCAACTCGCCAAAACCTTAGGAGCTGTAAGCCGCAAATGAAATTCGCGCGCTGGGCGTTTCTGGTTGCCGGAATTTATGGCCTGCTGGTGATTACTCCGCTTTACTTCATGGAATCGTACATCAACAAGCAGATTCCGCCGCCGATCAGTCATCCTGAATTCTTCTACGGATTTGTAGGAGTGGGGCTGGCATGGCAGATTTTATTCCTAGTGGTCGCGAGCGACCCGCAGCGTTTCCGAGCGATGATGCTGCCCTCGATCCTGGAAAAAATCTCTTACGGGATCGCTCTCATCGTCTTGCGTCAACAAAATCGCATCGCCATCTCCTCCTTCCGTATCGGCATGATCGACTGGATTTTTGCGGTGCTCTTCATGATCAGTTTCTTCCGCACGCCAAAAGTTGTGAACTAGCGCGAACGAACCGATTAGAGCGGGGGCCGCAAAGCGGTTACTGAGCCGCTGCCATCTTTTACAAACACGCCCCGACAATTCAAATCACCACGCATCCGCAAAATTCCTGATCGCCCCTACAGCCCGTCGCATGTTGAAAATCCCTTTGCGGTGGTATGGCTCTGTGCTAGCATTTCAATGTCGAAGAAAAGACAAGAGCATAGAGCAGGGCACGACGTTTCAGGGAGGGGTCGAGTTGAGCGCAGCCAAAGCCGCACTGATCGAACAGTTCCGGGTTCACACCAAAGACACAGGTTCTCCGGAAGTGCAGATTGCTTTATTGAGCGAACGCATCAGCTACCTGACCACTCACCTTAAGTCCCACGCAAAAGATCACGCCTCGCGCCGCGGGTTGATAATGATGGTCAACAAGCGCCGGCGGCTGCTGGACTATCTGAACCGCCGCGACCCGGATCGGTACCGCGAGATTGTGGAACGACTCAGCTTGCGCAAGTAGCGCGGATTTCCTAAAATTCTTTTCCGGCCGCGCGAGCCTTCTCCGTAAAAAACACAGTTTGCGGGCGACATGCGGCCGCCAAAGATCGTGGCTATCGCCGCTGTCCGCGCAGGGTCATTCATTCCCGCAAATTTCGCTCCGCTTTTTCTCTCCTGTCTTGCTTCGAGGAATTTCCCGAGAGTTTTCTCTCGTATCTGAACTGCGTCCCCGCGAACGGGGCAAAAAGGATGTGAAGTAATGTTTGAACAAGTTAGTTTGGAAGTTGGCGGCAGAACCCTGACCTTCGAGACGGGCAAGATGGCTCGTCAAGCGCACGGCGCCGTGGTGGCGCGTTATGGCGATACGGTGGTATTGGCCACTGCCTGCATGGATAGCAAGGCCGCCGAAAAAGATTTCGTGCCGCTCACCGTGGATTACCGCGAATACACCTATTCTGCTGGAAAAATTCCTGGTGGATTCTTCAAGCGTGAAGGACGCCCCTCGGAGAAAGAAGTCCTCACCTCGCGCTTGACCGATCGCCCGCTGCGCCCGCTCTTCCCGGAGGGCTGGTCCAACGAGACGCAGATCGTCTCGATGGTGCTTTCCGCCGATAGCGAAAATGATCCGGACGTCATCGGCGTCACGGCCGCGTCCGCCGCTCTCTACATTTCCAAGATTCCGTTTACCACGCCCATCGCCGCGGTGCGCGTCGGAATGCTCGAAGGCAAGCTGGTCGTGAATCCCACCGTTGCCGAGCAGAAGACCAGCACGCTTAACATCGTCGTCGCCGGCTCCGACGAAGCCATTGTGATGGTCGAATCGGGCGCGCTCGAAGTTTCCGAAGACGCCGTTGCCGACGCTCTGCAGTTCGGCCACGCCGAAATCAAGAAGATCGTCGCCGCCATTCGCCAGCTCCACGACAAAGTGAAGCCCGTGAAAGTCCCCGTGAACCCGCCTCCATTCGACGAAGCCTTCTACAAGCAGCTGCTGCAGCAATACGGCGAAAAGTTGCGCGACGCCAGCGACACCGCCAAGTATCCCAAGAACGAAAGCTACAGCCGCATCGACGCCATCAAGGCCGAAATCGTCGCGGCCATTCCCGAAGACGACACCGACAAACGCAAGCTCGCCACCCGCGCCTTCGAGCGACTCCGCGAATACATTTTCCGCGACGACATGCTGACCCGCCGGCGCCGTCCCGATGCTCGCGCGTTCGACCAGGTTCGCCAGATCACTTGCGAGACCGGCGTTCTCCCCCGCGCTCACGGTTCCGCGCTCTTCACCCGCGGTGAAACGCAATCGCTCTCGACCTGCACGCTCGGCACCAAGGAAGACATGCAGCGGCAGGACTTGCTCTTCGAGCAGGACACCTTCAAGCGCTTCATGCTCCATTACAATTTTCCGCCGTTCTCGGTCGGCGAAGTGAAATTCCTGCGCGGGCCCGGCCGCCGCGAAATCGGCCACGGCGCTCTCGCCGAACGCTCGCTCGCCAACCTGCTTCCGCCGGACACTGATTTCCCGTACGCGGTCCGTTGCGTTTCAGACATTCTCGAATCGAATGGTTCCTCTTCGATGGCCACGGTTTGCGGCGGCTCACTCGCTCTGATGGACGCGGGCGTTCCGCTGAAAGCCGCTTGCGCCGGAATCGCGATGGGGCTCGTGGTTGAAGGCGATAAATACGCCATCCTCACGGACATCGCCGGCGCCGAAGATCATTACGGCGACATGGACTTCAAAGTTGCCGGCACCCGGCAGGGAATTACCGCGCTGCAGATGGACATAAAGGTCTCCGGCGTCAGCATCGCCATGATGCGCGAAGCTCTAGCCCAGGCCCGCAAGGCCCGCCTGGAAATTCTGGACATCATGGACAAGACCCTCGCTACAGGGCGCGCCGAAATTTCCGCCTACGCTCCGCACCTTTTCATGCTGAACATTCCCACGGACAAGATCCGCGACCTCATCGGTCCGGGCGGCAAGAAAATCCGCGGAATTATCGAAGCGACGGGCGTGAAGATTGACGTGATGGATGACGGAAAAGTCCACGTCTTCGCTTCCAGCGGAAAATCAGCCGAAGAAGCTCTGAAGATGATTCGCGACGTCACCGCCACCGCCGAAATCGGCAAGACCTATCTAGGCACGGTCGTGCGCATCGCGGATTTCGGCGCCTTCGTCGAAATCTTCCCCGGCACCGACGGCCTGTTGCACATCAGCGAAATCGCCGAAGCTCGCATCCGCGCCGTCCGCGACGAACTGAAGGAAGGCGACCAGATCCTGGTAAAGGTCCTGGCCATCGAAGGCAACAAAATCCGCCTAAGCCGCAAAGCAGTCCTGCGCGACAAACAAAAAGCCGCCACCACCACCGAAGCCGCCGGCTAGCTCGTAGGCGTCGCGGTTCTATCTGGGAGTGCGGCGGCTTGCCGCCGCCGCATCTCGTAAGCGAGGCTTGCCTCGCGTGCGGGACGAAAATCTCAACGCCTTTGTAGCGGCGTCCGCCGCGGCGGTCGCCACCGACTTCTCGGGTCACAACAAGGCTCGGTCACTGTGGAGTGCGGCGGCTTGCCGGCGCTTTCGTAAGCGAGGCGTGCCTCGCGGATTCCGTCGACCCCAATAAATTTCGGCTATCGTCGACCGCAGTTCCGGCGCGAGATCGAACGATCATGAAACAAAACATTTGGGAATTTTCGAGGAAAGCCGATGGAACCTATTCAGTGATTCACAACGGCCAACTTGCGTCCGAATCTATTCCGGAGAAATCGCGGGAAAGTGAGTTTTGCGTACGATTCGGCTTCTGCGGCGAAGAATACCGGGGAATCGTGCGCCAGCTCGAGCAATCCGGCAAATGCACGCTCGTGCTTTGATTCGACTCGCCAGCCGCGCCTTCCGTACTAGCCCGAGGAAATAGTGGCTCAATTATGCCGCGCATCTTGCGGCGCGTCGTGGTGGAACTTCACATCCACAGCCTCATACATCACCGGATGCTTCAAATTCTTCGCTTCAAACGCCGAAATCTTCGGCTCATGCACCAACGTCAACCCGATATCATCCAAACCCTTTAACAAACAATCCCGCCGGAACGGATCAATCTCAAACGAATAGCTTAGCCCCTGCTCATCCGTAACCACCCGCTTCTCCAAATCCACGGTAACGCGGTAGCCTTCCTGCCGCTCCGTCCGCGCAAAAAGCTCGTCCATCTGCTCGTTCGACAATGTCACCGGTAAAATCCCGTTCTTGAAACAATTATTGTAAAAAATGTCCGCGTAACTCGGCGCCAGAATCGCGTGAAACCCGTAATCCAGAATCGCCCAAGGCGCATGTTCGCGGCTCGACCCGCATCCAAAATTCGCCCGCGCCAGAATCACCGACGCGCCCTTATACCGCGGCGCATTCAACACGAACTCCGTATTCGGCTTTTCCCCCGGCAAATAACGCCAATCGTAAAAAAGAACGCGCCCATAACCCTGCCGCGTCTGCAATTTCAAGAATTGTTTCGGCACCATCTGGTCGGTATCCACATTCACCCGGTCCATCGGCGCCACCAGTCCCGTATGCTTGATGAAAGGTTCCATCACTCGGCTCCGTCCACGTTGTTCCATTTGCGGATGTCCACGAAATGGCCTTCGATCGCCGCCGCGGCGGCCATCACTGGGCTCACCAGGTGTGTCCGCCCGCCCTTGCCTTGCCGCCCTTCGAAATTGCGGTTCGAAGTGCTCGCTGAACGCTCGCCGCTCAAAAGCACGTCATCGTTCATCCCGATGCACATGCTGCAACCCGCATCGCGCCACTCGAATCCAGCCGCGCGGAAGACTTTATCCAACCCTTCGGACTCCGCTTCGGCCTTCACCACGCGCGAACCCGGCACCACCAGCGCCTGCTTTAGCGATTTCGCCACGTGTTTTCCCGCCACCACTTTTGCCGCCGCGCGCAAATCTTCCAGCCGCGAATTCGTGCACGATCCGATAAATACGCGGTCCAGCGGAATGTCTTCCATCGCCGTCCCCGGTTTCAGATCCATGTACACCAATGCCCGCGAAGCCGCTTCGCGATCCACCGGATCGTTGAACGACGCCGGATCCGGCACGCGGTCGGAAACCTGCGTCACCATCCCCGGGTTCGTGCCCCAGGTAACCATCGGCGCCAAATCGCGCGACCGCAAAGTAATCGTCTCGTCGTATTTCGCGTCGCGATCCGTCGGCAAAGTCTTCCAGAACTCCACCACTTCCTGGAATTCCTTCCCGCGCGGCACAAACGGCCGTCCTTCCAGATATGCAAATGTCGTTTCGTCCGGCGCCACCATCCCCGCGCGCGCGCCGCCTTCGATGGACATGTTGCACATCGTCATGCGCCCTTCCATCGAAAGCCCGCGCACCGCCTCGCCCGTATATTCGAAAACGTACCCGGTGCCGCCTGCGATTCCGATCTTGCCGATTACCGCCAGAATGATGTCCTTCGCGGTCACGCCGCGCGGACGCTTGCCCTCGATATCCACTTTCGCTGTCTTCGATTTGAACTGCGTCAGGCACTGCGTAGCCAGCACGTGTTCGATTTCACTGGTGCCGATGCCGAAGGCCAGCGCGCCAAACGCTCCGTGCGTCGAAGTGTGGCTGTCGCCGCAAACAATCGTCTGCCCCGGCTGCGTGATTCCCAGCTCCGGCCCGATGACGTGCACGATCCCCTGATTCTTGCTGTGCATGTCGAACAAGTGCACGCCCGATTCTTCGCAGTTGCGCGCCAGCGCTTCAAACTGCCCGCGCGCGTCCGCGTCCATCACTGGGAGCAAACGGTTCTTGGTCGAGACGGAGTGGTCCATCGCCGCGAACGTCAATTCCGGGCGGCGCACTTTGCGCCCCGCAGCCTTGAGCCCGGCAAACGCTTGCGGGGAAGTGCCTTCGTGGATTAAATGCCGGTCAATGTAAATCAGGGAGGGTTGCCCGGGCTCTTCGCGTACCACGTGGGCATCCCAAATTTTCTCGTAAAGCGTGCGAGCGGCCATTCGTTTGGTTTCCTGCCTGTGGGAGACTTTGTCCCGGTCGTCGGATGAGAGCCGGAATCATGCGTCCAGCCAACTCCATTGTAACAATTCCGCAATCATCCGCCAATCCCGGCAATGCGGGAGTTGACTCGGAACGGAACGGTTATTCGGAATCGGACAGCGGGACCTCGCGCGCCGTAACGACGTATCTCTGCGGCGCGGAACCGATGTAATGGAAGGGATAGCAAGTAAGCAATGTAAGGGTCGCGTCCTTCGTGGCGCTCAATACCGAATCATCATCTGGCTCAACGACGCGCGCGGACTCGACGCGATAGCTGTAAGTCGCCGTAGGTGATTTGAAACTCACCTCGTCGCCAGCCTTCAAATCACCCAGCCCGGAAAAATAGGTATCGCGATGTCCTGCCAAGACCGCGTTGCCAGCTTGTCCTGGAAAAGCCGTCCCGGGAATGTGTCCCACCGCTTTCCAAAGCGTCCCAGTCTCGACGCCTTCTTCCACAATCGCAGCCGTGCCCAGCTTAGGAATCTCAATCAATCCGAGCAGCACCTCATTAGGAGCTTTCAAATTTGCAGCTCGAACTGCAGCGCCGCCATGCGCGTGACCAGCTGCATTAGCGCGCAACGAGGCCAGGATCGCCTTCTCGTGCGCCTGATGAATCGCAGCGCCACCGTAAGCAATCGAACAAAAGCCCAGACTGGCGGCCGCGACGACCCACAAGCAAACTTCGGCCGCCCGGAGCGCGGTCTTCCGGGGATTGCTTCGCCAACGCGATTCAGCTTCGCGCAGAAGTTCCGACGGCCGCAGCGGCTTTCGCAGCCAAGCCCGGGTTCGCGCGCGCAAAATCTCATACGCACGCCGCAGCTCCAGTTGCGACGGAAGCTCTCGCGCGTACCAGGGCTGTCGTTTATATTGGAGTTGTCGACTCATTCACCAAGCTTCATTCAGCGCGCCAGACTAGGAAGCCCGACCCACACGCCGCAGCACCACAATCCCCACGACCGCCAGCAACCCAATCAGGCCAATCAAAGGCAACGGGCTAGACGTCTGCGGCAGCGGTTCGCTGTTGGCGGTTGTCACGGACGGTGCGCTCGCGGCGCTCGGAGTGCTCGAGGTCTGCGGATCCGTTGCGCTCGGCGCGGCATTCGGCGAGCTTTGCGCCGGTGCTGGATCGGGCGATGTTGCTGTCGTCGCCGTCGCCGCAGCATCCTCACCCTGATTTACGGGCGCCGACCAGGAAGCAGACGCCAAGGGCAGCGAACTTGGATAAGCGTCCGAAGTCCCGGTGGTCGGCACGCGCACGTGATTCGCCGCGCCAATTGCATCAGCGCTTTTCTTCGGATAGGCGAGTTGCTGCCCCACGGCGTCGCCATCAAAGAAAAACGCTTCCATTATTTGGGTCTGGTTGTCCGTGCTCTGCGGGTACACCAGAAACGCCTGCCCATTCGATACCAGATTCGGATTGGGATACGCCAGCAAAGTGGTCACCAGCGAGGATTGATCCGAGTTGTACACCTGCACGATGTCCCAACCGGATTGCTCTCCCGATTGCCGGAAAACGTAACTGCCGGCCGCCAGCGTCGTTCCCGGCAGCTGCGTCAACGCAGTAACTGTGAGGGTGGTTTTCTTCGCGCTATCCTCAAGATGACCCGTCGTTGCGCCCATCGCGAGTCCAGCCGTGCACAATAGTCCCAAAAACAACGCGCTCACTCTTTCGTACGCTCTCATGTCGTCCTCCTCTAGGTCACATTCGCCGCTTGGCCCGACCCCCTCAGTGCAAGCCTAGCGGCCGAAATTCGACGGTGAAATCTTCCTGCACTTCAATCGGCTGGCCCTCGAGCAACGTCGGCTGGTAGCGCCACTGCAGAATCGAGTCCACCGCCGCCGTGATCAGCATCAGAGGACCGTTGATCGGCCGAACATCTACCACGCGGCCGTCCTTGCCGATAATAGCGCGCACATGCACCGTTCCGCCCATGGCTTTTTGCGCGGCCTCTGCCGGATACAACGGCGCAAGTTTGGTGATGCGGTCGCCGATTTGCAGCTTCTCCAAAGCGTGGCTCGACTCCGGCCCCGGCTCTGCCGGCACAAATACATATTGGTGGGAATGGATCACCACTGCCGCCGTGTCGATCACTCGTTCCTCGGGCAATTCAATCAGACGCGGCACGTTTCCAGCGCCCGGCGCGACCACTGGGAAGTAAGATTCGGGCGGAGCAGACGGCGTCGCGGGATGTGGAACTGTCTCGGCGGGAGACGTGGGCGCCAGCTTCGGTGCTTCCGCTCGCGAAGGATTACTCGCAGCCGGCTTGGAGGTCTCGGCGGTGGGTGCCGGAGGCGTCGGCTGAGCGGTTTCGTGAGCGGCGCTCGCGGCGGCGCGCTCTTCGGCGTATGCCTCGGCAGCAGCAGCCCGCTCCTTCTCGAGTTGTGCGGCTCGCGCCGCTCGGCTCGTCTCCGCTGTTCTCCGCTCCAAATCACGCTTTGCCGCCGTCGCCGTGTCGCTGTCCGACCTCTTTGGCGCTGGGGCGGCGGCAGGGCTCGTGTCGGCGTCATCGCGCGCGCCATCCGAATTCGTCGCCGCGCTCGCGCTTGACGCATTCGCATCCGGCACCGAGTTTTCGCCGGCGGGCACGGAAGTATTCGGCGCGGAAGGCACTGGCGCGGCTGATCCTGCCGCATCCAATGAAGGCGCACCAGTCGCGGGCGCAGCAGTTGGCGAGGTTGGCGTTTCTGACGCAGACGTCGGCGAACTCTGCCCGCTCGGCGCAGGGCCCGGGCTAACCGCTGGCGTGGTTCCGTTGTTCGGCGTGGTAACGCCGGTGCTATTCGCCACTGCACTCTTTAGGTGGCTCAGCTCCGCAACGACTGCCCCGCGTGCAGCATCCACTTTCGGCCGCGCACGCACGCCGTCCGGCCCCACCACAAATCCCAGCAAGAAACATCCCGCCACCACCAGTATCGTCACAGCCGCGACGGGCCAAACGTTCCTCGGCCGCCTATCGTTCAGCGGTTCCGCTGCCGGCGCTCCGTAAGCGGCACCGAGGCCGCGATCGTAGCTCGCGCCAATAATTGGGTGCATCATCGGCGGCGGAGCATCCCACAAGGATTGCATCGGCGTCCTCGGCATCGCAGCGCCAGGAATCCCATGCGCACGCGGCGGTGGCGCGGCGGTCTCGCGCTGAGCCGGTGCTTCGGATTCCATCACTGGCGCGGGAGTCGAGGCAGTCGCTGTCACCGGCTCAGGTGCCGCCGCAGTATCTGTCTGCGTGGCGGCGAGGACTTCGCGCGGAGCTTCCGCACTCCGCGCAACAAAAGTGCTCGCCGCGAACCCGGCAAAACGCTCGGCGATAGGTTCGGGTTTCGCTTCTGTGGCTGTCTCGGACTCTCCGCCGCCCCGCGCAGCGCTGCCGGCATTCTCCGAAGGGAACAGCCGCTCGAACTCCGCTCGCTGCGCCTCCGTCAATGCCCAGGCTCTTGGCCCGTATCCGGTGAACGCTAATAATGGCGCCGCGTCTTTTTCAGAAAGCGCGATGCCACGCGCCACCGCGGTCGGAATAGGAGGCGCCTCACACGGAACGACCGGCTCCGGCGATATTTCCTCGATTGCCTCGCGGGACTCGCTGCCGGAACCGTCGCCGTTGGACTTCTCCACCGCCGCCGCCGCGCTCGGGCGTTCGGTCGTTGGTTCAAGGGGTTGCGGTAACGGCGGCTGCTTTTCGGCGTCGCGCGAATTATTCGCCGGACGCGCGATTGAGTTTCCATTCCTGCGCGCCGGCGCCACCCACTTTCGTAACAGCTCGCGGCTCTCTTCGCGCAATTCCACAAACCGCACGCCGGCTTCTTTCTTCGATTCCGATGTCCACACGATCTCGCCTTGCGTTTCGATCGCGCCATCGCTCTGCGGTATTTTGAAGCTCACGCGCGAAAGGAAATTCTCGCGCAAAGGCTCGCCTGCCGTGACGTACATTCCCGTCTCGCTGATATTCGCGATGATTCCGCCATTGCTGTCGCCGAGGGTTACGTAGGTGAGTGCCGAGGGGCTGTGGCGCGCGCGCTGCCTGCGCTCCCCACCGCGAACTTCAGGAGGCTTCGTAAACTGCTCCGGAACCGGCTGCATTTCCAACTTGCCCCCCAACTTTGCCGCGCCGCGCGCCTTCGGTCGCCGCCGGAATCGTTACGTCTCAATCACAACCTGTTCTCGGCTGGGGATGAAGCCAAGCTCAGTTCGTCAGCGCCGCGCCGAGCGGCTCGGAAAGACTCTGCAAACATTTGCTGCTTTCCACAAAACCCCTCGCTAGCCAAAAAGTTCTAATACACCGAGGCGCACAAAAGGAATCCCGAGGCTGGATGCCGTAGTTTACGCGCACCTCTCGCCTATGTTCAAGTACAGGAAAAACTGTAGAAACGCTGCAAACACTTACTGATGAACTAATTCCGGTCCCTCCGCGCCGCGCGCCGGCCTCGGCCACTACGCGATTTGCCGCCCTTTGTGCACCACGACGCGGGAGCCTTCGGCGATAAACGCGGAGTCCGGTTTGCGCCGCAAGATCTCGCGAAACTCGGTCCCATATAAGCTGGCGACATCGCCCTCAAACTCCGCCTCAACCGCCGTCCAAATCCGCCAACGCTCGTGCGACACGCGGTATTCCATGCTCGCGCCGCCCGCCCGCGCCGAATATCCCCAGTGGTGCTCGGTAATAAAATTCTCCACGCTATCCTCCGAAACGTAGGTTGGAGCGCCGCTCGCCGAAGCAGACATGCGAAACCGCTCGTCGTCAAAGAGCCAGCTATACGCCAGCGAGATCGCTGTCTCACTCCGCACGATCTGGTGCTGCATCGGGCAGCTATCGTAATTCTCGCCATACACCAGTCGCGCGAGGCCCGCGATCGCCAACCGCGGCACTAACTCACGGATGAACACAACGCCGCGGCGCTCGTCAGCGCCCTCGCGCCTCCGCACGTAGAAACGCAGATTCACCTCGTCGAAATTCGTGTGGAAGGGAACTGCCAGGAAACCCAGCAGCTTGGTGCGCAGGAAGCGAAAACCAACGAGGCTTACGTACGTTCGACCTTCGAGCGCGTCCAACTCCACTCCACGCGGAACGTAATCCCGCAGGAGAGCCGGATCGAGTTCATAATTCAACATCACCAGATCGCGCCACTCGGCCGTCAGAAATACGCCGCGATCGGAATCAATATCCAACGGTGAATCGCTGCCCTCGAAATTTCGGGTTCTCGATTTCATCCACCACGGCGACCGCGAAATCCTCCGCGGAGATATAGCTCTTGCCTTTGCCGTCTACGATCAATTGATCCAGGTCCGTGCGATAGTGGCCGGTCCGCGTGCCCGGTTCGATCAAAGCCGAAGGGCATATCGCCGTCCAGTCAAACTCAGCGAATCCCGCCTTGCGGTACACGTCCAACGCCTCCGCATGAGCCTCGGCGAATCCTTTCCACATTGCCGGGAAGTCCGGAGTATTCATGAGTTGCATCCCCGGCCCTACTTCCAGGCTACCCGCCCCGCTGACGGCGATCAATCGTATCGGTTCCACGCGCGTCAGAGCCTCGATCAACGAGTGCGCGGCCTTCACCACCAGTTTCGGATCGTTCTTCACTCCCGGTCCGTATGCACTCACCACCACGTCGTGATCCACCGTCGCTGCCGCAATAGTATCCGGCTGGAATATATCGCCGGTGCGGTAATCCAGATTCGCGCGCTGCTCGCCGGTGCGCGAAGTGTCGCGTACCACCGCCGTCACGTTATGTCCGCGCGAAAGCGCTTCGTGCAAAATTCGCTGCCCAATCATCCCGGTAGCGCCGATCAGCACGATGCTTTTCATCCGCGTTTTCCTCTCGCCGCTCGATCGTCTTATTGCAACAGGCCGGCTTCCGCTTCCGCCACCGTCGCGTACGTATCAAAGAGCGGGGCGACACCCGTCAAATGCAGCACGTTATGCACGCGATGATTCAAGCCTACCAGCGCCAATTTGCGCCCGGATTTGTGGCAAGAGACGAAAGCCCGTACCAGCGAGCCCACTGCCATCGAGTCCACCAGCGGCACGTCGGTCATATCCACAATCACTCGCGGCGTAGTCGTGGCCGTCACGGCATCGTTGAACGCTCCCGAAGACGCCGACGTGAACGGTCCCGCCAAGACGAGAATGCTTTGCCCTTCGTGTTTGCTGGGTTGGGTCTCTACGCGGAACGCCTCGTGGGGCATGGCGCGCATTCTAGTCCCAATGCGCCAAGAGAAGCAACGAAGCCGGCCGGCTAGCTGCCGGTCGGTACGATCCCGGCATTCTCCACCATCAGAATCACGGTGCGCTGCAGCGCCCGCGTACGGTGCAGCACGCCCTTCGGCACCACGAAACCCTGCCTCGGCGCGAGGTCCACCGTACGACCCTCTAGATCAATCAGGAATTTGCCCTCCAGCACGTAGAAAAATTCATCATCATCGTCGTGCTTGTGCCAGTGATATTCCCCCTCCACAACGCCCAGCCGGATCACCGAACCATTCACCTGGCATAACGTCTGGTTGTACCACTTGAATTCACAAGCATCCGCCAACGCCTTCTCGTCCATCACTTCCAACGGCTTGTAAAGCACATTCAATCGAGTTTCATACGGAAACGGCTTCGTCTCGCTCATTGCGAATCTCCTCCGGACGGTTCTTCTGAAATTGCGCCATCCTCCACCAGCGAAGGTGCCTATCGGCGCCACTAACATAGACGTCCCAACTCGACTTCGGCAGCACGCGTTGATTCCCAGACCTCGGGCTGTTAAGGCCCTGAAGCCAGCTGCGCCACGGAAGTTTAGGTGGTGAATGAATCATATTCGACATATCCTGGCCCACGCTGCGTACGACGAGGACTCGTGGAGAAGATTATGATCGCTGTGCCTGAAAAATATGCACTCGAGGTCAGCTCGCCGACGCCGATCACTTCGGAACGTCAACACGAGATATACCTGGCGGTCTTGGACAAGCTGGCAAGCTTGGAAAATCCAACGAGCGAAGAAGAGAAGTATGCCGAAGTTTTGGTTACTCTGATCGAAGCCTACGAAAAGCAGCATCATTCCGTTCCAGATGCTTCCCCTGCCGAAGTCCTCCGGGCTTTGATGGAAGCTAGCAATCTCCGTCAAAAGGACTTGGTGCCGTTTATCGGGCCAGAAAGCGTGGTTTCCGAGGTTTTGCGTGGGCATCGGATACTTAACAGAAACCATATCGAACGCCTGAGCAAGCGATTCCAAGTCTCCCCGGAAGTCTTCTTTTAGTTCCCCGCGTTTTGCGGAACTGTGATCGCTGCGACAACCAGCCGCTTTCGTGTTATTATTACGTTTCCGCTCTTCGAGTTCTTTGGCATCTGATTGCCTCCCTGAGCGTGTTTGGCGTCCGGCAAGCCCATTTTATTCTGCAAACGCGAGGGGCATGCGAATTCGGCGGAATACTTGCGTGTCTTTTTGGTGTAGCGCGCGTGGGACGCTCAGGAGATAAACAGTATGAAGAACCTTTTTGTCGGCAATATGAGCTTTCAGACCACCGCCGCGGACCTGCGCGCTTTATTCGAGCCTTTCGGCCAGCTCGCTCGCGTGCACGTTGCGACAGACCGCGAAACCGGCCGCGCTCGCGGGTTCGGTTTCGTGGAAATGCAGAATGACGAGGAAGCCGCTAAGGCTATCGCCGCTCTCGATGGCAAAGATGTGGGTGGTCGAGCTTTGAAGGTCAACGAAGCGCGGCCCAAGTCCGAATCCGGCGGCCCGCGCGGGCCCCGCAGTGGAAGCGGCGGTGGTGGCGGAGACCGTGGCGGCAATCGCGGAGGCGGGAGCGGCGGCCGTGGCAAGGAAAAGTTTTCGCACGAGGATTATCGCGAAACCGCGCGCCAGCCGCGCGAGCCTCGCTGGTAACACCCGCATCCCCGCATTTTTCTGGATGCGAAATCGTCGGCACTTAACCGGGGGAAAAAATGACGACCACATTCAAGAAGCGGCAGAAGGAAATGAAGCGCCAGGATAAAGCGCGCGCCAAAGCAGAACGTCGCGCTCAAAAGAAAACGGACGGCACTCCGGGCGACACCTCGCTCGACAACATCGCCTGGGACGAAGGCGTCGGCACTCCCAACAGCCTCCGCGTCCCGGAATTCTTTGACGGACCCGAAGACTCGTCGGAGCCCAAGGGCTGAGGTTTTCGCTGCTCCACCGTCAATTCCAATAAACGGCTCGGCCCGTGCGCGGCGCGTAACGCCGCGCCGGTGTCTCCCATCGTTCCCATCGCACGCGCCCCTCGTGATTATGTGGGCATACCGCTAACCCGGCGCTCTCTCCTCCTGTTCCATAGAGTGCTATACTCGTTCCTCGGCATATTCCGCGCGGTATTTAACTCGGCGGTTCACCGGTCCATTTGTAAAGGAGCACGAGGATGGGCATTGAATTCATCGAACTAGTCACCTGGATGCGCCGCCGCAAGATTTTCGCCTCCCTCCTCGTAGCTTTCACGCTCGGCATCGGCATCCTGATCGGCACCTTGATCTCCGGACACGCGCAAGCCACGCGCGGACAGACTTCCACCAGCGGCGCCTCGCTGCTCGTCGTCCCCGATCCGGTCACGCTCTCGACTTCGTTCTCCGCGATCTCGAAAAAGCTCGGCCCCGCGGTGGTCAACATCTCCACGACCCAGGTAATCGAAAAGCCCAAAGGTGAAGGCAAGAAGCCGAAAGATTTCGGCGATCCTTTCCAGGATTTCTTCGATCGCTTTTTCGATTCGCCGGACAATAGTCCCGACGCCGAACGCAGCCTCGGCTCCGGCGTGATCGTGGACAAGAAAGGCTTCATCCTCACCAACGATCACGTGATTGACCAAGCCACCAAAATTCAGGTTGCCCTCGATGGCGATCCTACGAAATACAATGGCCGCGTCATCGGCTTCGATAAGGAAACCGATCTCGCCGTCGTCAAAATTGAAGCCGACCACGATTTGCCTATCGCCAAGCTCGGCAATTCCGACGGCGTGCAAGTCGGCGACTGGGTCCTCGCCTTCGGCAGCCCGTTCGGCCTGAACTCCACCGTGACCGCGGGCATCATCAGCGCGAAAGACCGCTCCAACGTCGGCCATCAATTTCAGCGCTTCATTCAGACCGACGCCGCCATCAATCCCGGCAATTCCGGCGGCCCGCTTGTCAATATGGCCGGGGAAGTGATCGGGATCAATACCGCAATCTATACCGGCAGCCGTGGTTTCGAAGGCGTCGGCTTCGCGCTGCCGTCCACCACCGTCATTCGCGTCTACAACGACCTCATCACCAAGGGCAAAGTAACGCGCGGCTCCATCGGCATCACCTTCCAGGAGGATCGCAGCAATAATCCAGTTCTTTTGAAAGAGCTCGGCGCGCCGTATGGCATCGTCGTCGAAGCGATCGAGCCCGGCAGCCCCGCCGAAAAAGTCGGCTTGCAGCCCGGCGATGTCATCACTGATGTCAACGGCCAGCCCGTGCACACCGGCGCCGACCTCGTGAATCCCATCGCTGATACTCCGATCGGCGATTCCGTACAGGTTCGCTATATCCGCAATAAGCAATCGAAAGAAGTTTCGCTGCTGGTGGCCGATCGCTCGAAAATATTCCCGCAGACCGCGCAAGCTGCCGAAGATCAGCCCGACCAGCAGGACACGCCCGGCCAATTCGGCTTGCACGTCGAGGATTTAACCCCGGATCTGGCCCACAAGCTTGGCATGGGCAAACTCACCGGCGTGGTGGTTACCGAAGTCGAACCAGCCACTTTTGCCGAGGACATCGACTTCGTCCGCGGCGACGTAATCGTCGAAATCAACCACGTTCCCGTGGCCAACATGACAGACTACAAGGCGCAAATGGCCAAGCTGCACGCGGGCGAAGACGTGCTATTCAAAGTAGCCCGCCGCGGCGACGCTGATCGCGTGCTAACCCTGTTCCTCGCCGGCGCAGTTCCGGCCGCGCAGTAGGGGAGCATCGCCAACTCCAGCACGTTCGCTTCAATCGCGGCTAGGTTCGTAGGGGCGGGTCTCAGACCCGCCCGCCGTTACTTCGCGTTTGGTAGTGCGGCAATCAGCACAAGGTTGCCCGGAACAAACTCCTAACCCCCTCGTCGCATCCAAGAACAGTCCGGGTTACCCGATAAGCGCCGCGCGCAATGTCCCGGCTTGAGCGAAGCCGCAAAATCCTCATAATAGGAGAACTGCCCAGCGCGGCCGATTGATTGCGACCCACGGGACACGAATCGCGCGGCAGGGAACCATACCGGAGAGCAATGAAACGCTTTTCCACGCGAGCCGTACGAATCGCAGCGCTCTTGGCGCTCGCATGCGCCGTTGCTGTGAGCGCGCAACCCGCCGCTTCTGCTCCGCCGCCGCAAACGTCCACCGCTTCGGCGGGCACGTCGAAATCGACTGCTTCCAGTACCAAGAAGAAATCCCGCAAGCATCACAGTTCCCGGCGCCAGCCCTTCCAGAAAGCGCCCACGCCCGAACGTATCTCCGAAATTCAGTCCGCTCTCGCTCGCGGCGGCTACTACCAGGGCCAGCCCAACGGCAAATGGGATTCAAGCACCGTCTCCGCGCTGGAAAAATTTCAGTCTGACAATGGCATGAATGCGAGCGGCAAGCTCGACGCGCCCAGCCTGCAAAAGCTAGGCCTCGGCTCCAGCACCGCGGGCGTAGACGCGCCCAAGCCGCTCTCGCACACCAACCCGGTACCCGCTAGCACAACGTCGGCGTCCGGCTCTGCCGTCACTGTTCCAGCGGTAAGTTCCGATCCAGCGCGAGCGACCGCTTCGAATGTCTCCGCGACGCAAGGCCCCAGCCCAGCAAGTTCGCCATCAGCGACCGCCAAGCCCCCGCAACGCTAATCGCGCTTCCAAACAGCCTTTGTAGCGGCGCACTTCAGCGCGCCATCGGTGTCATGGCAAGTACGGCTGTCGTTCCCGATTCCCAGTGACGCCACAAAACTCGTGGAGTGCGGCGGCGAGCCGCCGCTTTGGTAAGCGAGGCGAGCCTCGCGAAATTTGCGCACACCGAGCCGTCCGTAGAAAGCATCCCCGTTCGGTTCGTGCGCTCTACCCAGCACACGAGCCGACATACACAACTCACCCGATTGCTTCGCCCCGAAAATTTTTGTCCGCGCGCGAAGACCGTTTGCGCGAATCCACTCTTTCCGCTAAAATGAGTGTTTCAGCGTTCACCAGCGAAGCGCCATGAGGCGCTTCTCGCAACCAGCGCTCGCTCGGCACCCGGACACCCTGAGGGAATGGCGGAAGATAACGACAGATTTATCCTGACCTTCGACGCCGCCGACGAGTACCGCCCGGAAGCTCCTCCTCCCCCTGAAATTCCCGCGTGGAAAGACGGCAGCATCCGCATTGGCATCCACACTTCGATTGCAGGAGACATCTCCGCCTCGCTCGAAATCGCGCACGGTCTCGGCGCCAACGCTCTGCAGATTTTTTCCTGCAGCCCGCGCATGTGGGAACGCGGCGGCAACCGCATCGCCGAAGCCGAAGCCACGCGTTTCCGCGCCCGCCGCAAGGAACTCGGCCTCGGCCCGCTGGTCATCCACGATAATTACCTGATCAATCTGGCATCGCCGAACCCGGTGCTGCGCACTCGCTCCGTTCAAGCCTTTCACCAGGAACTCGTGCGGGCCATCGCACTCGGCGCCGATTTTCTCGTCGCTCATCCCGGCAGCGGCCGCGAGAGTTCTCCGGCAGCCGCCGTCAGCGCCATCTCGCAAGGCCTGAAACAAGCCGCGCGCGGTTTGAAGCTCGGCGACCTGATAATCCTGCTGGAAAATACAGCGGGGCAGGGAACTTCCATCGGCTCGCGCTTCGAAGAGCTGCGCGCCATTCTCGACGCGTCGCCGGACCTTCCCCTCGGCATCTGCATTGATACCGCGCACACCTTCGCCGCCGGATGGGACCTGCGCACGGCCGAAGGCTTGGAGACCACTCTCCAGGCGATTGACCGCACCGTGGGCCTCGATCGCGTCTACGTCGTTCACGTCAACGATTCGAAAACGCATCACGGCTCGCGCGTGGATCGCCACGAACACATCGGCAAGGGCAAAATCGGCCTCGAAGCTTTCGGCCGCATTCTGAATCACGCGCTGCTCGCCGGCCGCGCGTTCATCCTCGAAACGCCCATTGATAAACCCGGCGACGATCGCCGCAACGTAGCCGCTCTCTGGAAACTTCTCGGCCGTGAAGTCGTCGCCACCGGCAACGGCATGAAACCGCGGCCGCACCGCGCCAAATCCAAGCGTGCGAAAGCATCGCGCGCCACTCCCAAAGCGTCTAAAAGGAAACGAAAATCGAAACCGAAATCACGCTCGCGAGGAAAGTGAACTTGGCCGATTCCGACCACAAGCACCCCAGCTACGACCCGGCGCAAATCGAGGCGAAGTGGCAAAAAGTGTGGGCCGAGCAGGGCGCTTTCGATGCCGTGGATAACGACGCGTCGCGTCCCAAGTATTACATGTTGGAAATGCTGCCATACCCCTCCGGCACCCTGCACATGGGCCACATGCGCAATTACACCATCGGCGACGCCGTCGCCCGTCACAAGCGCATGTCCGGTTTCAACGTTCTTCACCCGATGGGTTTTGACGCGTTCGGCCTGCCCGCTGAAAACGCCGCGATCAAAAATCACACCGCTCCGCGCGTTTGGACCGAAGAGAATATCGAAGAATTTCGCCGCGTCCTGCGCCGCTTCGGTTTCAGTCACGACTGGCGGCGCGAACTCGCCACCTGCGATCCGTCTTACTATCACTGGAACCAGTGGTTCTTCCTGCGCATGTTCGAGAAGGGCATCGCTTTCCGTAAGAAGAGCAAAGTGAATTGGTGCCCGGAATGTGGAACGGTCCTCGCCAACGAGCAGGTAATTGACGGCTACTGCTGGCGCCACGAAACTACTCTCGTCGAATCGAAAGAACTCGAGCAGTGGTTTTTCCGCATCACCCAATATTCCGACGAGCTTCTCGACGACATGAAGCAGCTCGCAGCCGGCTGGCCCGAACGCGTCCTCGCCATGCAGCGCAACTGGATCGGCAAATCTCGCGGCACGCGCGTGAAATTTGCCGTCTCCCAAATGGAAGGCGTCGCGCTGGAAGTCTTCACCACGCGCGTGGACACCATCTACGGCGCGTCCGCTATCGTGATCTCTCCCGGCCATCCGAAAGTCGAAGAGCTGCTCGTCGGTGTTCCCGGCCGCGGCGCCATGGAAGCGCAACTGAAAGTCATGCGCCAGAAAAGCATGCGCGCGGCGGATATCGCCACTGCGGAGAAAGAAGGATTCTTCACCGGACGCTTCGCCGTGAATCCGTTCTCCGGCGCGCACATCCCCATCTGGGTCGCGAATTTCGTCCTCGCCGAATACGGGACTGGCGCCGTGATGGCCGTTCCCGCTCACGACCAGCGCGATTACGAATTCGCCGAAAAATATCATCTACCCGTGAAAATTGTAGTGCAGCCGCTGAACGGCGTTCCGCTACGGCTTGATCGCATGTCCGAGGCTTACACCGAATACGGCCGCGTCGTTGATTCCGGTCCTTACACCGGCCTGACCACCGAACAAGCGCAAGAAAAAATGACCGTCGATGCCGCCGCCAAAAATTTCGGCGTCGGCGAAACCACTTATCGCCTGAAAGATTGGGGCGTTTCGCGCCAGCGTTATTGGGGCACGCCCATCCCTATCGTCTACTGCGAAAAAGACGGCATCGTCGCGGTCTCCGATGATCAGCTGCCCGTGCGCCTCCCGGAAAACGTCACGCTCACCGGGGAAGGGCAGTCGCCGCTAGCGAGTTCGCCCGAGTTCGTAAATACCACGTGCCCGAAGTGTGGCGGCCCGGCCCGGCGCGAAACCGACACGATGGATACCTTCGTCGATTCCTCCTGGTATTTCTATCGCTACACCGATCCTAAGAATAATCACGCGCCGTTCGACAAAGAAAAAGTCCGCTACTGGTTTCCCATTGACCAGTACGTGGGCGGCATCGAACACGCCATCCTGCATCTGCTCTATTCCCGGTTTTTCTGCAAAGTGATGCGCGACCTCGGCCTGGTAAATCATAGCGAACCGATCGCGCGCCTCTTCACCCAGGGCATGGTGCAAAAGGGCGGCGTCGCGATGTCCAAATCCCGCGGCAATGTGGTCGGCGCGATCGACATGGCCGACAAATACGGCTGTGACACCGCGCGCCTCTACATCCTTTTCGCCGCTCCGCCGGAAAAAGATCTCGAGTGGAGCGAGGAAGCCATCGAAGGCGCCTCGCGCTTTCTGAATAAAGTCTATCGCCTGATCGCAAAACACGCCGACCGCCTGCGCGATATCCAGACCGATCTCACGCAAAAGACCGACCTGGCCAGCGCCACCGCCAAGGAAAAGCTGCTCGTTCGCAAAGTCCATCAAACGCTCAAGCGCGTCACCAACGATTTCGAAGTGCGCTGGCACTTCAATTCTTCCGTCGCGCTGCTCATGGAACTCGTCAACGACATCCAGGCGCAGGAGCCGCTCGACGCTGACATCAGCCCCATGATTCTGAAGCGCGTCCTCGAGTCCCTGCTTCTGATGTTAGCGCCCATGGCTCCGCACATTTCCGAAGAGCTCTGGCAGATGCTGGGCCACACCCAGGGCCTGACGTACGAAAAATGGCCCACCTATCGCGAAGACCTGGCCCGCGAAGAGCAATTCGAAGTGATCATCCAGATCAATGGCCGCCTGCGCGGCAAAATCCTGGTAGACGACGGCCTAAGCGAAGACGAAACCCGCGAGCGCGCCCTGAAAGACCCGCGCATCGCCATCCTGCTCGACGGCAAACAAGTAATCAAGACGGTAGTCGTTCCCAAGAAGCTGGTAAACATCGTTTTGAAGTAACGCTTGTCGAATCCGGCGATCTGTACGCGGGCGCCGCGCCGTTTCTGGGAGTGCGGCGGCTTGCCGCCGCTTGTTGCAAGGCGAGGCTTGCCTCGCCGCTGCCGCAGTTGGCGCGATCGCAGCGAATCGGCACGCACTCTCAAACGATCCGAACGCCTTAAAACACGGACGGTCCAAAAAATGACCACCGCATCAGCCGCACAAAAAGACGCCGGAGGCACCGTGAGCACCAAACACGGCATCGTAGTTCTCGATTTCGGCGGCCAATACACGCAACTGATCGCCCGTCGCATACGCGAAGAAGAAGTCTTCTCCGCCATCCTCCCGTGCACTGCCAAGCTAGAAGAAGTCCGCGCGCTCGAACCGGTCGGTATTGTTCTCTCCGGTGGCCCCAGCTCGGTCTACGATAAAGACGCTCCGCACTGCGACACCAAAGTCCTCCAACTTGGCATCCCCGTCCTCGGCATCTGCTACGGCATGCAATGGCTCACGCACTCCCTCGGCGGCAAAGTCGGCCTCGCCAAGCGTCGCGAATACGGCCCCGCGCACCTCGATATCGCCTGCGCCTCCAAGCTTTTCGCCGGCATCCCCAAGCGCCTAAAAATCTGGAATAGTCACGGCGACCACGTCCTTGAAGTTCCGCCCGGCTTCGCCATCACCGGACGCACCGACAACGCCATTGGCTCCTTCGAACACGCCGAAAAGAAATACTACGGCGTCGAATTTCATCCCGAAGTGAACCACACCGACCGCGGCACCGAAATCCTGCACAATTTTGTCTTCGAAATCTGCGGCGCAAAGAAAAACTGGAACCGCGCCGGCTTCATCTCCGCCACGGTTGACTCCATCCGCAAGCAAGCCGAAGGCGCCCGCGCCATCTGTGCGCTTAGCGGAGGGGTGGATTCCGCGGTAGCTGCCGCGCTGGTGCATCGCGCGATCGGCGACCGCCTCACCAACGTTTTCGTGGATACCGGCCTGCTGCGCGCGCACGAATACGAGCAAACTCTCGAGCTTTTGCGTGAGCGCCTTGGCCTCAACGTCATCGGCGTCGACGCTTCCGAGCGCTTCCTCGGCAAACTCGCGGGCGTCACCGACCCCGAACAAAAACGCAAAATCATCGGCAACGAATTCATCGAAGTCTTTGTCGAAGAGCAGCGCAAACTTCTCGCCGCTTCCGCGGGCCTGCCGGTCAAATTCCTGGTCCAAGGCACGCTCTATCCCGACGTTATCGAATCCGTTTCCGTGAAAGGCCCGTCCGCCGTCATCAAATCCCACCACAATGTCGGTGGCCTTCCGGCTGACATGCCCTTCGGACTGATCGAGCCGCTGCGCGACCTTTTCAAAGATGAAGTGCGGCAAATAGGCCGTGAATTGGGCCTTCCGGAAGAAATACTCGTCAAGCATCCATTCCCGGGACCGGGCCTCGCCGTCCGGCTGTTGGGAGCAATCACGCGAGAAAAACTAGAGACGCTGCGCGGGGCCGATGCGGTAGTAGTGGAAGAAATTCGCCACGCAGGTCTTTACGAAAAAGTGTGGCAGGCTTTCGCGGTGCTATTGCCGGTGCAAAGCGTGGGGGTGATGGGAGACGGCCGGACGTACGGCTACACCGTCGTGGTCCGCGTTGTCGATTCGCAAGATGCGATGACTGCTGATTGGACCCGACTGCCCCGTGAAGTGCTTGAGCGGATTTCCACCCGTGTCGTGAACGAAGTTCCCGGAGTGAACCGGGTCGTCTACGACATCAGTTCCAAACCGCCTAGCACCATCGAGTGGGAATGACGCAAGCCCCGCGCCCTGAAACTCTCCCTGGAGAGTTCTTAGCGGTTAGCCATTTTCTGGGCCATGTACAAAAGCAACCGGCGGTCGCCTTCGTCAATGCGGCCCAGCAATCTGCGGAAACGGCCTAGGACCCGCGCTTCTTTTCCCCGGCTTCCCCATGCGATGTCATCGGCCGACTTCCGCTTGGGAAGGTTCGGCAGCACGGGTGGTTCTTCGCCGTCATAAAAAAGCTGGTACAGCGGCACTTCCATGGCGCGTGCCAGCTTTTCTAAGGTCTCGATCGCCGGAACGGTGTGGCCGTTCTCGACGCGCGAGATGTAACAGCGCAGAAGCCCGGTGCGCTTCTCGATGTCGCCTTGGGAAAGTTTCTTGGTTTCACGTAGCAGACGGATGCGTTCTCCGATTATCATGGGCGGTATTGTCACATGGTACTCTGACTGCTGCAACAACAGATTTGTAAACCCGGGAAGCGCCTACACACTTCCCTGTAACCGGAAACCAATGCCTGACGTCCCAAAGGGTATGGCAGCCAGCGCTTCCGCCATTTCGCTCCCGGTCAGCCGGCGCGAGAAGGGCGAGGAAGAAAGGCAACTGGTCCGATTGGCCCAGAGCGGCGAAGAAGCCGCTTTTGAGGAACTCATTCGGCGCCATCAGCAGCGCGTTTTCGGCTTGGTCAGCGGCATTTTGCGCCGCCGGGAAGATGTGGAAGATGTGGTCCAGCAAGTCTTCCTGAAGGTGTTTATTTCGCTGAAGCGCTTTGACCAGCGCGCGGCTTTCTCCACCTGGCTGTACAAGATTTCCGTGAATGAGTGCTGGGATTATTTGCGCAAGAAGAAAGTTCGGCCCCTCGTTTATGAAGCCGACCTTTCCGAGGAGCAGGTTTCGCGGCTGGATGGCGTGGTTTCCGCCGACCGGCCTCCTGCCAGCCCCATGGACCGCGCCGAGGCCCGCGACCTTCTCGAACGCATGATGGAGAAGCTGCCCGAGCAGGATCGCGCGCTGCTCGTGCTGAAGGAAGTGGAAGGCTTCTCGGTACAGGAATTAGCGGAAATTCTCGATCTCAACGTCAACACGGTAAAAGTGCGCCTGTTCCGTGCTCGCGCTCGCTTGATGGATGTTTACCGCCGGAGGCTCAAGGACACTCCTGAGCAGTCTCCGGAAGGTAAGAAGGGAAAGGACCAACGGCTATGAATGAAGACTACCGTTCCGTGGCATGTCAAGAATACGAAGCCGCCCTCGAAGATCATCTCAACGGCGATCTGGGCGGCCCCGAAGCCGCGGCGCTCTCCGAACATTTGAAGACTTGCCCCGGCTGCCGCGCGGCTCTCGATGAAGCGGTGCTCAGCGCGCGCCTGCTCCGCATCGCCGAGCCTGCCGGCGACCCCGGTCCCGGCTTCAGCCACCTCGTCATGGCCCGGATTCGCGCCGAACTGCATCTCAACGAAGGCAAGAGCATCTGGCAGTCGTTTGTTTCAGTGGCATGGCGTTTTGCCGCCACCGCCGCTTTCGCGCTTGTTTTGCTCGTCACTTTCGATGTCTCTCGTCACAATCAATTGCAGCAAGACCAATCGCTGCTGGCCACCAACACCCTTCCGGAGCTGGTTCCTGACCATTCCTCCGTGCCGGCCAGCTCCGATGACGTCCTGCTGATGATGGCGGAAACGAATCATGGAAAATAATAAAACGCGCGGCGAAGCGGCCATGCTGGTCCTGGTGGTCTTT
This sequence comes from uncultured Acidobacteriota bacterium, assembly GCA_963740695.1. Taxonomy (GTDB): domain Bacteria; phylum Acidobacteriota; class Terriglobia; order Acidiferrales; family UBA7541; genus Palsa-295. The sequence continues at coordinate 799,193 of CAVUFU010000004.1, read as the reverse complement.
ATACTCGGGGTTCTTCTCGGCGGCCTCGGCAACCATCTTTGGGGCGAACGCGTTTGGGGGCACGCCTTTCCTCCGGGCCCTCCGTCGCACACCCAAATCGTAAGTGAATTAACGCGCGAGCTGCAACTCACTCCCGATCAGCAACAGCAGCTCAGCTCCATCGTGGACGATACCAAATCCAAAATTCGCGCCGCCTACGCTCCCGCAGACGCTCAGCGCGAACAACTGCGCCAACAAGGCCGCGCGCGCATCCGCGCCATCCTCACTCCCGACCAATTGCCCAAGTTTGAAGCCTTCATGGCCCGCATCGACGGGCAACGCAAAAAAGAAGCAGAGCAACACGAGTCTTCGCACTAGCTCGCACCATAGACGGGCATCCGGCAACAAAGAATGTGCAAGCCCGGGGTGTGCGCACAGCGGCTGCAAAAGGAGTCAACCATGAAGCACGCGACAAAGGTGTTTTTCGCGGTCCTGTTCATCGCCTCATCTTCCTGGGCGCAAACCAACATTCCACTTTCCCAACCAGAGGACGCCTGCGGGCCCGCCAACGTCAACTTCGACGTAAAGTTCGATTACCAAGGGCAGCACTTACCCGCCTACGACGCTACCAAGGCGCTGGTATATTTCGTGCAGACTCAAGACGTCAGTGTAATTAACGACTTCACCATCAGGGTCGCGGTGGATGGCGCCTGGGTCGGCGCGAATAACGCCAATTCTTATTTCTTCGCCACGGTCGAGCCGGGTGAGCATCACCTTTGCGCGCGCTGGCAGTCCAAATTCGCCCGCGCGCAAATAATCACCCTGAACGATCTGGACGCGGAAGCCGGAAAGACCTATTACTTCCGTATCAGAATCAGCGGCGGCGATCACGGAGTGTTCTTGTTCGATCTGCTGAAGACCAATGCCGACGAAGCGCGGCTCCTCATCGAAAGGTCGCCCTACAGCATTTCGCAGCCGAAAAAATAAGCGGTTGGATCACGGCGCCGGCGTCCCGCCAGCTTTCCGAATTTGAAGTTGTAGCGGCGGCCTTCAGGCCGCCACCAGCTTAGCGGCAGCAAAGGAGCGACCCATGAAGACATTGTTCGCGGTCCTGCTTCTCGCATCGTCCGCATTTGCCCAGAACCAGGCCATTCCCTCCAATCCGGAGGCAGCCTGTGGCCATTTCGATGTGCATTTCGATATCAAGAAGGATTCATCCGAGCATCCCGCCCAGCTCGAACCGGGCAAGGCGCTGGTCTTCATCATTCAGGACGAAGACCACGCCGATTGTCTGAAGTGCGATACGACAACTCGAATAGGAATGGACGGATCCTGGATCGGCGCGACACACGGAGATTCGTATTTTTTCTTTTCCGCCGACCCGGGCGAACATCACCTCTGCGCGAACCGCCTCCCGCAGTTCGGCATCGTGACCAAGCCGCTTGCTCTGTTCGGTTTTACGGCGGAGGCAGGGAAAACCTACTATTTCAGGATCCACGCCATCTATAGCTCGGGCAACGCCGCCACGTATTCCGATTTCGGCGCGGTCAATCCCGACGAAGCAAAATACCTGATTTCGATTTCGCCCTACGCCGTTTCCCGGCTGACAAAATGAGTGTGGACGAAAACGTAGGGCGGGGCCTCAGACCTTGCGTGAGAACACGCGCGGCTTTGTAGGCCGTAGCTTCAGCTACGGCATAAACGCAGCAAAATCAAAGCGGCTTCAGCCGCTGAAGTACAGGTCTTGCAGTTCTCACGCAGACTCTTTAGCCCCTGAAGCGATGTCTGGACTTTTTCCGGCAAAGCACTAGAAGGGAATATCCTCGTCCGAAATTTCCGGCCCGGCTCCGCTCGGCTCGTCATGCACGGGACCGCCTTCCGTATCCGGATCCGCAGGACGTCCTCCACCAAACCCGCCCCCGCCGCTGCTATGCGAGGCGCTCGCGCCCGCTCCCGCCGCGGCTCCATCCGCGCGGCCACCCAACATGCGGAAATTCGAAGCCACAATTTCAAAGCTCGTCCGCTTCTGGCCTTCCTTGTCCTGCCACTCGCGCGATTGAATCCGGCCTTCGATAAATATCAGCGAGCCCTTCTTCAGGTATTGCTGCGCGATCTCGGCCTGTTTACCCCATACCACGATCTTGTGCCACTCGGTGCGCTTCTGGCGCTCGCCGTTCTTGTCCTTGTACGATTCGTCGGTCGCCATCGAAAAGTTCGCCACCGCCTGCCCGCCTCCGGTAAAGCGCGTCTCCGGATCGCGTCCCAAACGTCCTACCAGAATCACCTTGTTCACTGACATGTGTACCTGCCTCTTCGCGAGATTGCCCTGAACCGCTGAGTATAACTGAACTAGCCCCCAGGAACGAAAAAAGCCGCACCACTAGTGGCGCCCCAATTTGACGTGTGCGGAGTTTCAATGCATAAAGGAAATCTCTGTGAGCGCAAAAACCAAATTGAGCACAATCGGCCAGCCGGTGCCGGAGTTGCCGGTCGCTGATGTCGAACGCGCGCAACGGCATTACCGCGACGCACTCGGCTTTGAGATCGGATGGCTTTTACCCCGGCAAAGAAATTGGGTCGGTGTCACGCCCTGGTGTGGCGATATTTTTCCGCAAGAGGAACCCACCGTTCGAACCTGCCGTGCACTGGGTGTACGCCGAAGACATCGACGCGTCGTACCAGGAGCTGAAGTCGTCAGGTGCGAATATCGTGGATCCACTGGAAAAGAAGCCTTGGGGGCTGCGGCAGTTCACCGTGCAGGATCTGGACGGGAATCTCTTCTATTTCCACAATGACTAAGCGATCGCCACAAAACGAACGCCGAATTTCAATGCGCCACCGGCTCAGCATCGCCTCGAAACTCTGCTAGAATTCCCCAGCGCAAGCAGCAAAACCCGGAGGCACCCATGCCCCAAACTCAAAATTTCGCGAACCACGCCAAGATCGTTCCCATGTTCCATTACGTCGTCCTGCCGATTCTGGGGGTCAATCTCGTTTCATCCATCTTCGGCCTGGTGCGCTCAATCCGGACAGAAACCCTCTCGTGGCATGCCGTCCTGGGGTTTCTAGTTGCAGCCGCACTGGTGCTCCTCGCGCTCCACGCCCGCCTGTTCGCACTCGCCGTTCAAGACCGAGTAATCCGCCTGGAAATGCAGTTGCGTCTCCAGAACCTGCTGCCGGCCGACCTGCGCTCGCGCATCTCCGATTTCACGGTAGGCCAGTTGGTCGCTCTCCGATTTGCCAGCGACGCCGAACTCCCCGAGCTTGCCCGCAAAGTCCTCGCGGAAAATCTCCGCGAACGCAGGGCGATCAAGCAATTGATCCGCAATTGGCAACCCGACAATCTTCGCGCCTGATCGTGCCAACAACGCGTCACCGAAACTTTCAGCATCGCTCAGCTGGACTGTTTCCGCGGCACCTTCGCGCCCTTCTTGCGCGCTTCCGAAAGACCGATCGCAATCGCCTGCTTGCGGTTTGTGACTCTGCCGCCCTTGCCGCCTTTTCCCGAACGCAAGGTGCCGCGCTTCTCCCGCCGCATCGCGCTCTCCACGCTCTTGCCGGCCGCCGCACCGTACTTCCGCCTGGATCCTTTTCTCGCTGGCATCGCATCCTCCTCGAATTTTCAATCAGCCCGACGTCCCGACTTTAGTCGTGCCCAATAGGAAATTCTATACAGCATTCACCGGAAAGGAGCGAACCATACGACGTACGAAAACGCCGAACGAGCCGCTGCGGCCCACCACCAACAACCTCGATCGCAAATCTCAGCGACAAGCCATCTGTGAGTGCGGCGGCTTGCCGCCGCTTGTGACAAGGCGAGGCTTGCCTCGCCGCACACAGCCACGCCACGCCACGCCGCGCCGCGCGCAGCAGGTGCTGCCGCCTACTCGACCGGCGCCTGCGACTACAGTAGGGAAGAATCCACAGCGGTCTAATCTGAAGTGAGTGAACCAAGAGTTCCGCAACGGCCAGAGCTTGCCAGTCGGAAGAAGGTCACCAGACTAAATAACGCACAAATAAGGAAAACGACGCCAACAAGTCTCAATCCTAAAGGGACCAAACCCTCATCGCGTCGCAGAATGCGCCGTCGCGGAAACTCCCATCTCTTTCAACTTCGCCTGCGCCCGCCGCGCGTCATCAGTCCCAGGAAATCTCCGCACCACCTCGCGCAGATCCCGAATTCCACTCGCTTTCGTTCCCAACGCAATCTCCGCGAGCCCTTTCTTAAGCAGCGACGCTCCCTGCTTGTAACTCTGCGGATAATTCTCCAGCACCAGGTTGTACTGCCCGATGGCATCCCTGAATTCGCCCTGCTGGTAAGCAATCTCGCCCAAATAGAATTGCGCGTTCGAAGCCAGATCAGTGGAAGGGAACTGCTTCACGTAGTCGCCGAATTCCTGCCGCGACAAGTCATAGTTTCCAGTCGTGAAATCGCGCAGCGCGTTCTGATACAAGGTGTCCGAAGATATTCCGGGCATCGCCGCCGGCGGATTTCCGCTCGCGCCACTCGGGGGAGCACTCCCCGCGGGCGCCGCACCGGGCGCACCCGTCGCGCCGCCCGTTCCCGGTGCCGTCGTGCCGCCAGGCGCTGGCCCGATGCCGCCCGCGAGCCGACCGTCAATACTTTGCAGCGTGCCCTGAATGTCATTCAATTGCGTCGCGATTTTTCCCACGCGCGCCTGTACGTCTTGCAGATTGTCCGAAATTCCCTGCGTCTGCGAGGTCATCGCGTCAATCTTCGAGCTGCTGTTGGCCGTTGCCTCCTGCACGTTCTTTTGCAGCGTGCCCATCTGCGCGCCCAATCCGTTCACCGAATCCAGCGACTGCTGCACCAGCGTGCGCATCGAAGCGTTGTTCGCGTCAATCGCGGAGCGCATCGCTTGCTGCCCCTGCAGCAATTGAGACACCTGCTCCTGCAACTGGATAATCTCTCTGGAAACCGCGCCCGTGGGCCGCGGGCTTAGCATGGATCCGCCGACGGCTCCCACCAACACCGCCGCGGCAGTCAGCGCCACTGATCTTGTGCGCATAGGAGTACCTCCTAAGACGAGCATAACTTAGTTTAAATAACTGGGAGCGGTTGAGGCCAATTTTCGCGCCCCTACCGCGCCTCGGATTTGTAGGGGCGAGTCTCAAACTCGCCCCTACGCTCCCGAGTAGGTGCAACCCGTTCAGTCGTTAGTGCGCCGCTACAAAGTGCGCCCGCCGGTTCTGCTGCCAGCACTGTTCCGTGTGCTCGGTGCAGAATGGCCGCTCTTTGCCCCAGCTCACGGTGTCCATGCGGTCCGCGCCGATGCCAAGCGAGATCAGATAATTCTTGGCCGCCTGCGCGCGCCGCTCGCCCAACCCGATATTGTATTCGGTCGAACCGCGCTCGTCGCAATGGCCTTCGATCGTCACCCGCAGCTGCGGATAGGAACGCAAGAATTCCGCATCCTTCGTCAACGCATCCCGCGCATCTCCGCGAACGTCGGACTTGTTGAAGTCGAAGTACGCATCCTTGACGTTCTGCTCGAACAATTCGCTCATGTTCGGAGCCGTCGAAGGCGCTGTTTCCGGCGCGCTGATGGTCACTCGCGCCGTGGCCGTGGCGCTTCCGCCCGGTCCTGTCGCCGTGATCGTGTAAGTGGTGGATTCGGTCGGGTTCACAGGCGTCGAACCTTGCAATGCCACTTTACCCACGCCTGGCTCGATATCCGCATCCGTCGCATCCGTGGACGTCCACGTCAGCGTCACCGTGTCACCGCTTTTCACCGTGCTCGGTGCTGCATTCAACGTCACCGTCGGCTGTGCCGCCGAGGGCGCCGGTGGTGCGCTCGTTGGTGGAGTCGTGGCCACCTGCTTCTTACATCCACCCACAAATACAAACACGGCCAGCGCGCCCAGCAAGAGCGTGAGCTTTCGACTACTGCTTACTTCCATGGATTGCCTCCTTCTTGGTTTCACGAGTCCCCCGGCGGCAGTAAGCCCATATTTACTCCCGCCCGGTTTTTTCGTGTACATGGCCCGCTACTGTATTCGCCGCATCGTTCGGCGGTAAAAATCTATGGTTGTTGCGTTATTTGGGAGACCAGTTGGGCGATTCGTTCTGGCCCTCGTACGTTAATTCCCGCGGCAAGCTGCCATCCGCCAGCATGGACCAGATTTGCCGCGTCCCGGTGCGCGTGGATTCGAACACCAGGTGCCTGCCGTCCGGCGCCCAACTCGGACGTTCATTGCGCCCCGCATCCCGCGTCAATTCCACGAGTTGCCGGTTCACAATGTCCATAATATAGATATCGAAGTTGCCGCTGGGCCGTCGCCAGCTAAATGCCAGCAGTTGTCCATTTGGTGACCATGCCGGATCCACTACGTAACCCATATCCGGCATATCCAACTTCTGCACGTCGGTTCCATCCGAGTTCGCCAGGTACAGCACCGGATCGCCGGCGCGATCGCTTACAAAGACGATCTGTTTCCCAGTCTTCGGATTCCACGCCGGAGAAGTGCTCACGCCCGCCGCGAAGGTGATCCGCTTCAACCCTCCACCGTTCACATCTGAAATATAGATCTGCGGGTCGCCGCTCAGGCTGGACATGAACGCGATCTGCGAGCCGTCCGGTGAAAATGCCGGCGAGCTGTTTGAACCGCGATAACGCGGAAACGAAATCAATCGGTCGGACACTGTCGAGTACATGCAAATCTGCGGTGACACCACGCCGCGAAACGGCACGTAGCACGTGAACGCAATCCGCGTATCATCGTTCGACCAGCGCGGCGTCAGCGAGATGGATTTTAGATGAGTGAGTTGGTGCTGGTTCGAGCCGTCATAATCCATCTCCCAAATCTCTTTGTTTCCGCTGTGGGTGCTCACGTACGCGATTTTCGTCTGCGCGATTCCCGGCGAGCCGCCGCTCAAGATCCCGACGATGTCGTCCGCGAACTGGTGCGCCAGCGCTCGCGCTCCCGCGTCCGTCGCAGGCCCGCGATAGATTTTTTGCAGCGCGATCGGGGCCTGGGGGTTGCGTACGTCGGACAGAAATCCTGCCGCCGCCAAATTTGCCCCATCCGCGGTCAAGTTTCCGTACGCCAGCATGTAAGCATTCGCCGGCGCACCAGACCAATCCGCGAATTTCACCTCGCTCGGCTGGCTGGGCACTCCCGGCGGATAAAAACTCGGGCTGACCATTTCCAGAATCCCGCAATAGTCCAGGTCCGCCCACAAAACATCGTGAAAAGTTTTTTCCAAAGCCGGCGGCGTGGTTCCGCGCACCGCAAATTCCGGCACCGCCAGCCGTGCTTTGCTGACGCCGAGCCCCGTCCCAGTCTTGAACCAATCCTGCGCCGCGGCCGGCCCCGCACAAAAAAGCCCCGCCAAAAGAAACACTGCAAGAAATCCCAGTCTCCGCCTAAGTTTTGGTCTCATGGTTTATGTCTGATCTTTCGTCTTATGATTTCAATTCACCGCCACTGCATTTGCTCCCAGTCCCCTCTGTGTCCTCGTCTTTTTCGGACTCTGTGCCCTCTGTGTTAAATCTTTTGCCGTTGCCGTTCTCTGCGTACTCTGCGTTCCTAACTCTGCGTACTCTGCGTTAAATCTTTTGACGTCGCAGTTCCCGTCGTAGTTCACCTCTTAAAATCAAACCAAAATTCCACGCTAACCTTCGCCCCCGAATATGCCGCCGGCAACTGCTGCATGGGACTCGCATCCCGTATGGCCCGCACCGCCGACGAATCCACCGATTGATTTCCGCTCGACTGCGTTACCTGAATATTCGCCACTGTCCCGTTCCGCAAAATATCAAAAGTGGCCACCACTCGCGGCGCAAAACTGATCGTCGGGTCCACCGTGGATTGCAGCCACGCTCCGCTCACCTTGCGCTGCACCGCTTCCACATACCACGAAAACCGCTCGCCGAAATTTCCCGAGCCCGGTCCCGCAAATCCCATCCCCGCCTGCGTCGAACTTCCCGCCCCCAGTGCAAACGAAGTGTACGGCACCGTCGGCGTCCCGCCTCCACCATAAGGCACCGCATTCGGCGGCGGAGGCGCCGGATTTTCCAGCACCTTCGAAGGCCGCGTCACATATTTCGGCGGCTTTTTCTTTTCGAATTTCGGAATGGGGGTGGCATCGGGCGGCACCACGGGCTTCGGCTGCGGCTCGGTCTTGTACAAACCTTTCGATTCATCCACCACGCGGCTAGGCGTCTCCACTGCCGGACGCGGCATCGGCACCGCCGGCAAACTTCCCACCACGCCTACGGTAATCGCGCCGCCCGGCCCGCCCCACCCTTCGCCCTGCTGCGAAAACATCGCCGACCCGATAAACAGCACCGCCAGCGCCGCGTGCATCGCGAGCGATATCGTCAGCGGTGTTTTCAGATTGTCGGGTGCCGGGTTTGCGGCCAGGGAAGCCATTTCACTGAATCTGCGCGCGCTCGGTAAGCGGCTGGGTCACCACGCTGATGTTTTGAATGCCCGCCTGCCGCAGCGCATCCACTACGGTCGCCCAGCTTCCGAAGGGAACTGTCTCGTCGCAGCGCACATAAACCGCCTGGTGCTGCGGGTCCTTCATGTGCGAGGTCAATTGCGCGCCCAGGTCGTGAATGTTCACCGGCTTGTCATTCAAATAGACGCGCTGCGCCCGGTCAATCGTGATCACCATCCGCTGCTCAGTCAGTTCCTTCACCGTCTTGGTCTTCGGAACGTCTACCTCGATTCCAGACTGCAATATCGGCGCGGTGATCATGAAAATGATCAGCAGCACCAACACCACGTCAATAAACGGAACCATATTGATTTCCGATAATGACGTCCCGGTTTCGCGCTGTATCTGCGGCATAGTATTTTGTTAACCCAAATCCACAAATCGAACGGATGTCATCCCGCTTGCCCTGACGTAGGAAGGGAGCGCAGCGAGGGACCTGCTTTTCTCAGGCGCTACGCCGCCATTCTACGCGCTGTAAATCGTCTCAATCTTCGCCACAAACTCCGCCGCAAAACTATCCATCCGCGCCGCCACCACGCGAATCTTCCCCAAATAGAGGTTGTAAGCAATCACAGCCGGAATCGCCGCAAATAATCCCGCCGCCGTCGTGATCAACGCCTCCGCAATTCCCGGCGCCACCGCCCGCAAACTCGCCGCGCCCGCATCGCCCAATCCCGCAAACGCGTCCATCACGCCCCACACCGTGCCAAACAATCCAATGAACGGCGAAACCGATCCCGTCGTCGCCAGCCACGACATCCATTTCTCCAGCCCGCGCACTTCCTCGGCTGCGGCCACCTGCATCTGCACGCCCACCGCGTTCGCGCTCTTCACGCGAGGCGCCGTTGCCACCGCCGTCGCCGCGCTCGCCATTCCCGGCGCGCTCGGACGCCGTTCCGGCATTCCCAACTGCGCTTCGAGTTCGCGATAACCCGCCTGATACACGTGCACGAGCGGACTCGCGCCTGCCCCCATCCGCAAAGTTGCCGGATCAGGCAGCCCGCGCCCCGCGCGAAACATTTCTAAAAATTTTCTGGTTTGTCTGTCTATTGACCCAAGCTTCTGGGATTTTTGCAAAATGATAGCCCACGAAAAAACCGAGAGGACCAACAGGATGCAGAGTACTACGCGCGCCACCCAACCCGTTTGCGTGATCAGTGTCTCGAGCCGGCTGGTGAAAAGTAAAAGCGCCAGGACGGAAATTGTTTTCCCCCAGGAAAAAGTTTTGAAAAATGGCCCACAAACACCGTAGCACACGCAATCAGCAAGGGTCAAACGAATCAATCACCTACATCATTCGCCTGATGCCCGAAAGGACACCAACAACCCATCCAGGCAGTCGCAAATATCAATAGAAAAGTGAAAGGAAATCATCTCGCCACGAGGAACTCATCACTAGCCACTGCCTTTTTCACCGAAAGATTCCGGCCCGTCCCCCAATCGCGAATCCGGCCGCTCGTGCTAAACTTCGGACAACGCCATGAGCAAGACTTTCGACATCGGAATCGAATCGCTGGCAACCGGCGTCGCAAGCCAGCGAGCCGCGCCGCTCCCGCTCCCACTTCGCGCCGCCCGCGAAATTCCCGAGGGTGCCGCACCGGGAGGCGCGACCGCAGAGCCGACAGGGAAGTCCTACTTCATCGAAACCTTCGGCTGCCAAATGAACGACCACGACAGCGAAAAGGTTTCCGGCGTGCTCCAGGAAAAAGGTTATCGCCTGGTCGCCACCCCCGCGCAAGCTGATCTCGTCCTCTACAACACCTGCAGCATCCGCGAAAAAGCCGCGCAAAAAGTTTTCGCGCGCCTCGGCGACTGGAAAACGATCTCGAACGGCAAAATCATCGGTGTTCTCGGCTGCCTCGCGCAGCAGGAAGGCGAAGAAATTTTCGAACGCGCGCCCTGGGTCAGCCTGGTCTGCGGCTCGGCCAGCTATCGCAAACTCCCCGAGCTGATCGCGCAACTGGAATCCGGCGGCCGCCGCGTCACCGGCCTCGCTCTCGACACCGACGAAACTTTCGAAACCGAAATCACCCGCCGCGATAATCTTCTCCGCGCCTACATCACCATCATCGAGGGCTGCGACTATTCCTGCTCCTACTGCGTCGTCCCGCACACCCGCGGCCCCGAACGCAGCCGCGCAAGCGACGCGGTTCTAGGCGAAGCCCGCCGCCTGGCCGATGCCGGCTACACCGAAATCCAGCTCCTAGGCCAAACCGTAAACTCGTACCGCGATCCCTCGGCGCGCCATTGGAATTTCACAGAACTGCTGCGCGCCGTCGCCGCCGTCCCAGGAATTCGCCGCGTGCGCTTCACCACCTCGCATCCCAACGACTTTCACCGCGAGATCGTCCAAGCCATCGACGAAGTCCCCGCCATCTGTGATCACGTGCACTTGCCCGTGCAGTCCGGCTCCACGCGCATCTTGCGCGAAATGCTCCGCACCTACACCCGCGAAGAGTATCTGGAAAAGATCGCCTGGATCCGCGCCGCCCGGCGACCCATCAGCATCACCTCAGACATCATCATCGGCTTCCCCGGCGAGACCGAAGAAGACTTCGCCCATACCCTTTCGCTGCTCGACGAAGCCCAATACGACGCAATTTTCTCCTTCAAATACTCGCCGCGCCCCAACACCAGCGCCATGCACATGCCCGATGCCATTCCCGAAGAAGAAAAGTCCCGCCGTCTCGTCATCCTCAACGAACATCAGCGTCAAATCCAAATCGCCAACAACGAAAAGTTAGTCGGCGAAGCCTTCGAAGTTCTGGTGGATGCCCGACATTCCGCCCGCAACCAGTGGTCCGGACGCTCCACCAGCAATCGCCTGATAAATTTCACTTCGCCTCGCGATAACATTCTGGGAGAATACGTGCAGGTTAAGATTTTGCGCGCCGGTCCCAATAGTTTAGTCGGCGAGCACGTTGTCTGAAGTTACGGGGGAGGCCACCATGGAACTCGAAGTAAAGATTCGAGGCTTAATGATGGATCCCGTCACCAACATGCCCGTCGTCGTCCTGAAGGAAACCACCGGCAGCGGCGTCCTGCCCATCTGGGTCGGCATTTACGAAGCCAACGCGATCGCTCTGGAAATCGAAAAAGTGCAAACGCCGCGCCCTATGACCCACGACTTGCTGAAAAATGTCCTCACCGGACTCAACGTCCACGTCCAACGCGTAGTCGTCTCCGATCTGAAAGACGATACCTTCTACGCCCTGATCTGGATGGAGCGCGACGGCCAGACCATGTCCATGGATTCGCGCCCCAGCGACGCACTCGCTCTTGCCCTGCGCCTCGATTGTCCCATCTACGTCGAGGACGAAGTCTTGAAACATTCCCGCATGTCCACCGCCGTCAGTGAAAAAAGTTCCAGCGAAGATCTTCGCAAGTGGCTCGAAAATCTGAACGACGAGGATCTCGGCCGCTATAAGATGTAGCCGTGCGCCTCTCGCGCCACTTCCTGCTCTTGCTGTTGACAGTTTTTCTCGCCCCGCAATTCGCTTTCGCGCAGATGCCGGATCGTCAGCCCGGCGCTAATCCGAACGGCCCGCCGTCCGCGCAACCCTCCGAGCCCGAATCGCCCCAGCCGCCCCCAACTCCCGAGCACTCCCGCGTGGTCTACATCTCTGATTTTGAATTCGACTCTGTCGCCCAGCCCCCTGATTCGAATCACGCACCGAGTGCTGCGCCACGAGCGAGCGACGCGACGCCGCCCGCCAGCAGCTCGCCGCAAACGAGCACGTCCGCGATTCAAGCGCATCACATTGTGAAATTAATGTCAGATGAGCTAGCGAAGGATTTTAAGAAATCAGGCTACACCGCGAAATTCCTGCGCCCCAGCGACATGCGCCCCGATGACGGCTTCCTCATCACCGGCATTTTCACGCAGGTCGGAGCAGACAATCGCTTGCACCGCGCGGTGCTCGGCTCAAGCGAAGGAGCCGAACCGATCCAGTTATATGTGGCGGCTCAGGATTTCACACGTTTCACGCCGCCTCTGTACCAACCAGACCCAACCGACGATGGAGGCACGCAGGCTAGGCCCGCGATCCAACTAAACCCCAACGCTGAAGCCGTGAAATTTTCCATCGAAGCAGACGTCACGGATAAAGATATAAAGCAAACCGCGCAACGGATCACCGCTGAGCTGGTAAAGCGCATGAACGCCGCCAAGTCCGGCTACGAGCCCCTAAACAAATACGCCAAGCCGTAATCCGCTGGCAGGCAGCGCGAAGCGCAGTTGTACCGTCACACGTCAGTGCGCCATCGACGTTCGCCCAAGAACGCCAACGCTCCCAAGCTCAAAAAAACGCCGGCGCCGTTTCTGGGAGTGCGGCGGCTTGCCGCCGCTTTCGACAAGGCGAGGCTTGCCTCGCCGCTGCAGACTTCGCCACCGAATCTCTTTTGTGTTCATAGCGCCGCACAAATCTCAAGACAACCCAGCCGGCATCTTCCCCAAACGCTTCAACACAAGCCCCGCCGCCAAACCCGCCAAAGAATCCTGCATAAAATGTTGAATCATCCCCGGACGCAAACTTTTCCGGTTCACGGCTAGCGCGCCAAAAAGCGCTCCGTACAAGCCAATCGTAATCATTCCCCGCACACCCTGGTAACTATGCGCTGCGCCAAAGATCAAAGCCTGCAGCAACACGGCTGCCGCGTCAGATCCCGTCAACGCCAGAAACTGCTTCTGCAGGTATCCGCGAAACACAAATTCTTCGCAAACGCCCGCACTGAGCGCGACCACAAGCCACAAGAATATTTCCACTGCGCCACGCGGTGCCAGAACCGCGGTGGCTCGCAAAGCCTGCGGATTCACGCCCAGCGAATACCGCAACCCTACCAGCACCACAATCACCACCATCCAAAACATGAACGCCACGCCAATATCGCGCCACACCTCGCGCGCCGAACTCCACTTCCCGCCGATCAGCCCCAACACCGTGCCGCCCGCCGGCTTCACTCCCAGAAACCACACGTAAGCCACCAGCACTAGCTCAAACCCAATCATAAAAAGATAGAGCGGCACTCGCGAGGTGACGTGCCGGCTCTCCAGTGCAGCAACATTCGCGCGACCGAAGAAAGCATAGCCGCACACAAACACCACAAACACAATCGTGTGCCACAACGGCGCCACAAGCGGGCGGCGCGGCTGCGGTTCGCTAGCCGTTTCTAAGATGGAAGTGGACATTCGTCTGGTACTACGGAGCGCCTAACATTCAGAATATAGCAATGAATGAGCTACGTACGATGGAACTGGATACCGCGCGCCCAGAGGGTAACAAGAGTCGAGGCCGCACGGACGAGTAGCGCCGGCGTCTCGCCGGCTCTTCGCGCCTGGTGTGCTGACTCAAAATGATCGGCAGGCAAGGCCCATGCTTCGAGTCGAAGCTGGTGTTTGGCCCGCCGGGGCATGTTGCGGCACGAACTCTGCCCGGCCGAAATGCCTCCGTGCCCTCAAAGCAGTTCTCCGTGTCCTCTGTGTTAAATCTTTCTTCCTCAAATCTCGGCATCACGCCGCGTCGGAACCTGCCAGCTACACCAGCGGCTTCGACATAACGATGAAATAACACTTTTCTTTCGTCACGACCTCCGTTGGAAACGGAGCCGTCCCCGTTTCCGCATATCCCAATCCCCGATAGAACGACGGCAATTCCGCCCGCAAATTCACGATTTGGATATCCATAAACCGGCACCCCGTTCGCCGCGCCGCATCCTCGACCTCACAAATCAATCGTCGCCCCAGACCCTTCCGTTGCCGCGCAGGGTCCACCGCCAACAGTCCGAAATAAGCCCGCTCACCGCGCAGTTCCAAATACACGCAACCCAACAACTCGCCGCGCTCCTCACCCAAAAGAAATTTGCCCTTCTCCATCATCCTACGCAGTGCCGCAACATCAATCCGATCGCGTTCCACAAAGAAACTCTCCGCCCGCCGAAACGCAGCATTCACCACGCGCGCAATCGCATCCACGTCGCCCGCCACCGCCCACCGAAATTGAACGTCGCGATCCATCAACGTGCCAGCCATATGCCAAGATACGTCAGAACACTGTTGCAGTGAACATCTGCGGGATCCAGCGCCGTAGGCGCGGCATAAGTTAGCCCGCCGCGGAAGCGGCGGGTACCAGAGGCGACAAAGACCAGCGCCGGAGGTGCGGCACAAGCTTCCGGATATCAGCCTTTGCGACGCTTCATGATCGCCGCTGCAATGCCGGCTTGGCCTCCGCTGCGCTGCCGCCTGGGCCCTCTACGAATCTGCCAAAATCGCCGAAACCCTATCCCTTCACCATTTTTCTCTTGCAGTCCCCCCGCTCAAGTAGGTAGAGTGAGCCTACTTGTAGTAGGACTGGGGCCAAGGGCCGCCATATGTAGCCCTATGGTTGCCAAACGGGGAATCGCGAGGGGCACAGCTTGACTTGCGTCATCGCAATCGCCAATCAAAAAGGCGGCGTCGGTAAAACTACCACCTCCATCAACCTCGCTGCCGCTCTCGCACTCAAGAAAAAAAAGACTCTCCTGATTGATCTCGACCCGCAATCCAACGCCACCATCGCTTTTTTCGATTCGGCCGACGTGCAAACTTCCATGTATGACGTCTTCGCCGATCATCCGATCGAGCTGGCGAAAGTGATTCGGCCGACCAAGGACGAAAACCTCTTCGTCGCGCCCGGAAAACTCGCACTGGCTCGTCTCGAACAGCAGCTAGCCGGTCAATTCGACGCGCCCTATAAACTGAAAGACGCGCTAACCCCGATCCTCAAAGAATATGAATTCGTGATTTTCGATACGCCGCCAGCGCTCGGCATTCTTACCGTCAACGCGCTGGTAGCCTCCACACATTTGCTCGTCCCGATTCAGGCCGCCTATTTTGCCATCGAAGGCACCGACGACCTGCTCGAAACCTACGCGCGCATTCGTTCGCGCCCGAATCCGGATCTGAAAGTTCTTGGCGTAGTCATCACGCTCTTCGACAAGCGCACCAATATCTCGCGCGACACGCACGAACAGATCCGCGCGGTCTTCGGCGACGCGCTCTTCAAAACGCGCATCAGCAAAAACGTACGCCTGGAAGAAAGTCCCGCGTACAAAGAAACCGTATTCTCCTTCGCGCCCAAATCGTCCGGCGCCGAGGACTACAAGAAGCTAGCCCAGGAGGTATTACAACGTGTCCAAGAGGATCGGGTTACCCGTCACTCTCAAGATGCGGCATGACGCGCATTATGTCGAAACGCTGACCAGTTTCAGCGGCGCGTCGGTCGGCCGCATGATTCCGACGGATAAAATCCGCCCGAATCCCGACCAGCCGCGCAAAGCGCTCGGCGATCTTCGCGAACTTACCGATTCCATCCGCGAAAAAGGTGTCCTCGAACCGCTGCTCGTCCGCTTCATCCCGCGCGAAGACACCTACTACATCATCTCCGGCGAGCGCCGCTATCACGCTTCCAAAGCCGCGGGTCTACACGAACTTCCGTGCATCGAAAAAATCGCCGACGACGCCGAAACTCTCGAACTAGGCCTGATCGAAAATCTTCAGCGCAAAGACCTGACGCCCTTCGAAGAGGCCGATGGCTTGCAGCGCCTCGCCGATCATTTCGATTACACCCACGACGACATCGCCAAAAAAATCGGCCGCGCCCGCTCCAGCGTCACCGAAACCATGTCGCTGCACGTGATCCCCGATCAAGTCCGCAAAGCCTGCATCGAGCGCGGCGTCCTCACGAAGTCGCTATTGCTCCAGGTTGCGCGCCAACCGAACGAACGAAAAATGACTGAGATGGTAGATCGCATCTCGCAAGGCGGCCTAACCCGCGACGAAGCCCGCCGCGCCCGCCAACAGGAAACCGAATCCGCACCCAGGCCGCAACCCTATCTTTTCGACTATCGCGCCGACGATGATTCCTTCCACGTCCGCGTCCAATTCCGCAAAAGCCAGGTAAGCCGCGAAGAACTAGCATCAGTTCTGCGCAAAATCCTGCGCGAAATCGAATCTGGTTCGATCTCGTCGTCGGCAGCCTAAAAAGTTAGCGGAAAATGTGAAGTTGCTGTCCTCCCGAGCGCAGCGAGGGAGCTCTCTTTCTTTCGTTTTGTTGCACGTACTCGGCGTCTCCGCGGTGAATCGCCTCGTCTCCGTGTCCACCGATATTAGTAGCGCTGGCGTCCCGCCGGCTCATTCGCCCCGGCCTACGGAAACATCTCCGTGCCCTCAAAGCATTTCTCGGTGAACTCTGTGTTAAATCTTTTGCGCTGACTATTAACCTCGCCTCATCCAACTGCTATCCTAAATCTCGATGGATCTCTCCCCTACGCAACTAGCCACCCTCGAACGTCTCCACCAATCCGGCTACGAAATCGTAGCCTTCCCCATGTACGCAAATTACGTAGGCATCCGCAAAGGCAACTATGCCGCCCTTCTCGCCCCTGCGGCCTCGCAACCCTTTACCATCTACGGCAGCCCTTCCTATCTAATCGGCGCCAACTTCACAGTCCGAGTAAATCAAAATGGCAAAGACTACTTCGTCTGGAAAAAAGAAAAACTGGAAGCCACTCCCGAGCGCATAGCGGAACTAGACGCCTTCTCCGCCGCCCTAACCGAAGCGCTCTTGCCGCAAATCTAACGACCAAAAAAATCGCGACTGTCATCCCGACCGCAGCGAGCGATCCGCTTTCCCCTCGACCGGCCTATCGTCCAAATTGGCACGTAAAATGAACCCGACATCATCAATCCGCTGAATCGTCCCACCCCTCGAAGCGCATCTAGTGCAATATAAAACGTCATGACTCGTGAACCTTCCTCCGCGCTCCTCGAAGTAGAATCCGCCGTAATCCCGGCGTCAGCTCCCGCACGCATCAACCGCGCGCGCATGGTTTTCTCCTTCTTCGCCACCAATTTCATCTGGGGCTCCACGTACCTCGGCGTCCATTACGCCGTCACCACCATTCCGCCTCTCTACGCCGCCGGCACGCGTCACCTCATCGCGGGAACGTTCCTGCTTCTCCTCTGTATCCGCAAAGGACTCCGCCCCACCTGGGCGCAGGTGCGCGCCGGTTTTATCGTCGGTGTTCTGTTCTTTTTCATCGGTCACGGGACTCTGCACTGGGGATTGGTGCGCGTGCCCACCGGCCTCGCCGCGCTGCTGATTGCCTCCGAGCCTATCTGGGTGTTCCTGCTTTCCGAGTGGGCCGCGCGACGCTGGCAAGTGAACGGCGCTCTGATCTCCGGCGTAGTGTTGGGGCTGGCAGGCGTGGCTTTCCTCGTCGAAGGCAGCGTGCTCCATGCGGGAACTGCCGTGCTATTGCGCGCCCTCGCGATACTGGCGGGTGCCTTCTCGTGGGCCGCCGGAATCGTTTACTCGCGCCGCTCGCATCTTTCCGGCCATCCTCTGCTACTCTCCGCGCTGTCGCTGCTTTCCGGAGCCGCGTTGCTCCTCACCACCGCCACGCTGACCGGCGAATACCGGGGTTTCGCCCTCGCGAACGTTTCCACCCGCTCCTGGTTCGCCCTCGCCTATATCATCGTCTTCGGCTCGGTGATTACTTTCTCCGCCTACCTCTGGCTGCTAGAACATTTCTCGCCCACGCTCGTAGCCACGCACACCTACGTCAATCCCATCGTCGCCGTCTTCCTCGGCTGGCTTTTCGCCGGCGAAAAAATCACGCTCAACTTCGGCATCTCCGCCGCCATGGTCATCGGCGCCGTGATCCTGGTAAACCACGGCACCGCCCGCCTCAATCAAAAATCCCACGCCGCCATAAAAGTCTGATCCGCGCGCGAAACTCGCGCCCCACCCGCTGCATCGAAATTGATGTGCGTCGTGCACCATCTCGCTCCGCAGTTGAATTCAAAACCCGTCCATCGCACACTATCACCATGCAAAAATACGACATCATCTGCGTAGGCGCCGGCCCCACCGGCCTCGCCTGCGCCATCGAAGCGAAATTCGAAGGCCTCACCTCGCTGGTCCTCGATAAAGGCTGCCTCTGCAACTCGCTTTTCCACTATCCGACGAACATGTCTTTTTTCACCACGCCAGAGCGCATGGAAATCGGCGAGCTGCCCATGACCATCGCCGACGGCAAGCCCACGCGCGCCGAAGCCCTGAAATATTACCGCCGCGCCGTCGAACACTTCGAACTCGAGGTCCATCAATACGAAAAGGTAGATCGCATCGCCGGCCACGATGACGATTTCATCGTCCACACCACCGATCGCCTCGGCCAGCCCCAACAATACGGCGCGAAAAAAATCGTCATCGCCACCGGCTTTTACGACCAGCCGAATTATCTTTCGATCCCCGGAGAAAATCTCCCGCACGTCTCGCACTATTTCACTGAGCCGCACCCATACTGGAATCAGGAAGTAGTCATCATCGGGGGAGGGAATTCCGCGGCCGAAGCCGCTCTCGATCTTTTCCGCGGCGGCGCCCACGTCACCATCATCCACCGCGGCGCCGAAATGAATAAAGGCCTGAAATACTGGGTCAAGCCGGACATCGAAAATCGCATCCGCGCCAGCGAGATCCGCGCGATGTTCAAGACCCAGGTCACCGCCATCGAACCCACACAAATCCGCGTGAAAAATGGCCGCAGCGAAGAAATCATTCCTGCAACCCAGGTTTTCGCGCTAACCGGCTACCACCCCGACTTCACGTTCCTGGAAAGGCAGGGCATCCACCTCGACCGCACCACCAAAAAGCCCGCGCTAGATCCCGAAACCCTAGAAAGCAACGTCCCAGGAATTTATCTAGCAGGAGTAGTAGTAGGCGGCCTGCAAACCTCCAAAATATTCATAGAAAATGGCCGCTTCCACGGCCGCCAAATCATCTCCGCCATAGCTGGCAAGGGCAAGCTAACAGACCGCGAGCCAGTAGCCCCACCTGGCGAATAATCCGTACGAGGGTTTTGTGGCACAGCCACTCCTGGCTGTGCTGTTGCTTTGCATTTTCCCGCCGCTCACTCCGCCCGCAACGCCTCCACCGGGTCCACCCCCGCCGCTCTCCGCGACGGCAAGTAACAAGCCAAATACGCCACCACGATCACGCCCATCGTCATTCCCCCATACGTAATCGGATCCACCGCGCTAACTTTGAACAAAAGCGACGACATCAATCGCATGCTGGCAAACGCCGCCACCAACCCGCACGCCGCGCCAATCCCAGTCAAAATCAATCCTTGCCGCACAAACATGTTCGTCACCGTCTGCCGCTGCGCCCCCAACGCCATGCGTATCCCAATCTCCCGCGTCCGCTGCGACACCGAATAAGCAATCACGCCGTAAATTCCCACGATCCCCAAGAGCAGCGCCATCGCCCCGGCCACTCCCAGCATCACCAAAGTAAACGAAGTCCGCGCCATGGATCGCGTGCAGAAATAACCAAGCGTGTGCACGTTCGCCAACGGCACGTTCGGATCCACTGACCACACCGTATCCCGCACCTCATTCAAAAATGCTTCCGACCCCGCCCGCGGGCTGCGAATCACAAACGCAATTCCGCGCCGCAGATTCTCCTTTTGCCCTTCGAACCGATCCATGATCACCGGCCAGTACACTGATGTGGGCGCCGCTTCATCCACGCCGTTGTCATGCACGTCCGCGACAACTCCCACAATTTCCCGCCAATCATCCGTCGTGGCGACACGTATTCGCTTGCCCAGCGCGTCGTGTGCGTCATGCCAATATTCCTTCGCGAAATTTTCGGAAATCAGCGCGACCGGAATTTTCTGGTAAGTGTCTTCCCAGGTGATGTCGCGCCCCGCCACCAAAGGCGTGCCCATCGTCGCCAAAAAGCCGGGCGAAACAAACTTGAACCGGCGTATCGGCGGCAGCTCGCCCTCGGCATACCCGTGGTCCTCGGCAAAAACGATATCGTTCGAGTCGTATCCATCCATCGGTATGGCGCTCGAAAGGCTAACTGCGGATACCCCTGGAATCTGCGCCAGTTTGTTCTGAATTTCCTGTTCCGTGCGCACCAGGCGCTCGGCCTGCGTATCGGGAATCTCCGTCTCCGGAATGTAGAAACGGAACGTTTGCAACTGGTCCGGTCCTGTAAACCCGGGCGGCGTGTGCACTAAAGCGCGAAATGTGCGAATCATTAGCCCGGACCCGATGAGCAACACCAGCGCCAACGCTACCTGCACCACCACGAGGAAGTTGCGCGCGCGGTGCTGCTGCCGGCTCTGGCTCAGCGTGCGCCCTCCCTCACGCAATCCCGTGTTCAAGTGCGCGCCGGCATACTTGAAAACAGGAATTGTGCCAAAAAGCAGGCTGGAAAATAGCGCGATTCCGAGCGTAAAAAGCAGCACCGGCAAATCAATCCCGATTTCGTGAATCCGCGGAAGCCCCATCGGCGCCGTCGCCACCAGAATCCGCAACGCCCCGTAGGCAAGCGCCAACCCGAGTGCGCTGCCCAGCAGTCCGAGCACTACGCTCTCGAATAACAGATCCCCCGCAATCCGCCGCCAACCCGCCCCCAGCGCGCCGCGAATCGCCAATTCCTGCCGTCGCCCTTCCACGCGCACCAGCAATAGATTCGCTACGTTCGCGCACGCAATCAGCAGCACCATCGCGATGGACCCCATCAAAACCCACAACACCTTGCCCACGTCCCCCACCACGTCCTGCTTCAGCGGACGCAGGTTCGGCCCGAACCTCGCTTTCTCAAAGAGCGCGACGCTGAATCCGTCTGGCGCCGCAAACGTGCGAGTCACGATCGGCAACATCCGTGCCACGTCCGCGCTCGCTTGCGCCATCGTCACGCCGGGTTTCAACCGCGCCAGCGCTTCGTAACTGAAGTTTCCGAGCTTCGTCTTGCTGCGGTCCCACTTGAACGGCACGATTAGCGAAGCATCCTCGTAATCGAGGAAATGAAATCCCTGCGGCAATACGCCGATGATCTCGCGCGGCTTTCCGTCCACAACGAGCGAGCGCCCGATCACCGTCGACGCGCCGCCGAACTTCTGGTGCCAGTATCCATACGAAAGCAGCACAGTGTCCGGCGACCCCGGCGAATCGTCTTCCCGCGTAAACAACCGGCCCAGCACCGGCTTCACTCCCAGAATCGGCAAAGTGCCGTCCGTCACGTCCAATCCCCGCACCTGCTCCGGCTCTCCCGCTCCCGTCACGCTCAGTGAGTCGCCGTTATAGGCCCCAATATCCTGAAACGTGGTGTTTTGCTCGCGATCGATGAAATAAACAGACGGCGACATGTTCAAGTTCAATATCCCCACGCCCGGCGCCGTATGCCACACTCCAATCAATTGCTCCGGATGCGGATAAGGCAAAGGCTTCAGCAGCACTCCCTCCAGCACGCTAAAGATCACCGTATTCGCGCCCACCCCAAACGCCAAAGTCACCAGCGTGATCAAAGTAAAAAGCGGCGCGCGCCCCAGCCGCCGCAAGACCTGCCGAAGTTGATCGACAAATGTGCCCATATCCCAAAACCTCCCGGTCGCGTACGCGTCTTGTTACCCGCCGCGTTCAGTTCCAAGATCCCCGTACTAAGTAACTCCCGCACTCGCTCCGCAATTCCGCACGCAGCTACGAAACTACAGGTCAAGCCGCGTAATTCTCGCGCACATCGACCCGCGCAATTACGCACGCCGCGCGATACCTACACCTCCCGTCAGCGCTAACAACGCCGGCGAGGCCCACTGCTGCATATCTGTACGCAATGAGCCGCAGAAATGTTTCCCGCACCTGGGAACGCCAATCTCCTGATTGGCGCCCCCCGCCACGGAACCACAGCCCGAGCCGCCCGGCCCCGAACTTGTAGCGGCTGGTCTGGCGAAGCCAGAGCGGGCCGCAGTAGCGCGAAACCGTCACCGGGACGCGAACCCAAAGTGCCGTCCGGTTGTCGACGAAGTGGCTGCTGAATTTGTGTTACCAGTCGCGATAAGAAAACGCCCAAAAACCAACGCAGACCGAGTTTTCGACCGTCCTCGATCGTCATTTCTTGAGGAGTGCGCGGAACAACGAAGCTGAATGGAAGGCCGGTCAAAGTTCACGGAGTAACGCTCGCGAGTCATCACTCACCACTTACCAATCACTGCTCGCCAATCACAAATCACGCTCCACGCCCGTTTGCCTGCCTCTCACAACTCTGCTAAAGTTAAGTCTCGATGGCATCCATCCTCCAGGAAGTCGGCGAAACCTTCGTTACTCTCTACAAAGGCTTTAGCGTCACGTTTCGCACGATGTTCCGCAAGACCACCACCGAAAGCTTCCCGGACGTCCCACCTAGCGTCCAACCCCGCTACCGGGGTATCCACGTTCTCCAACGCGACGAGAACGGCTACGAAAAGTGTGTCGGCTGCTTCCTCTGCGCCGCCGCTTGCCCAGCCAACTGCATTTACATCGAAGCTGCCGAGAACACCGCGGCGAATCGCATTTCCGCCGGCGAGCGCTACGCCAAGGTCTACAACATCGACTATTCACGCTGTATTTTCTGCGGCTACTGCGTAGAAGCGTGCCCCACCGACGCGATCACTCACGGCCATAGCATCGAACTAGCCCCCTACGACATCAACGCCCTCATCTTCCGCAAAGAACAACTCCTCGAATCCTGGCCTCCACGCACAGCAACGACCTAATACTCTCCAAAACATTCGCCAGCACCTGAGAATTAGGGCAATTTTCCGCCTGTCTCCAACCGACCCGTCGAACGGTTCCATCGGCTAGCCGCGCGTGGGAGCGACACCAGCCAAAGCACCGCACGTCCCGGATCTTGACGATCATGCCGATTGTCTCGAGATTCGCGATGCCAGCGCCGCAACAAGACATCTCAGGTATCGTCACGCCCGCGAAATCGGATCGGATATCCGGAAACGCAATTCCATCCATCACGACCAGCCCTCAAATTGGGCCAACCAACTCAGGTCTCCCACAGCGTTGACGCGCAAGCAAAACGCCGCAAAATAAATCCGAATACGCACGGTACCTTTGGCGACGCCTCGCGTGCGACAACATCGAAATCGCAAATCGAGCCCACTAACTCCGGTCTCCCACAACGTTGACGCGCAAGCAAACCGCCGCAAAATAAGTCCGAATACCCATCCTGCCGTTAACCGCCAAAGTCATGCGCTACCAGCAAAATCGCAAGCAGCGCGCACGAACAACCGGCACGCACAACAGCGCTTCAGGCATCAATCCCAAGTCCAATCCCGCCACGAAGAGCACCGCCTCGTAAACCCAGCATCTCCCAAACACTCCGCGCCAAAAACCGCCCCTCAACTCTCACCCGCCGCGCAAAGCATCACGCCGCCTTGACAAACGTCGTTTAGCCACAAGCACCAAGCAATAACCTCCCACGGCCCCACTTCCGGGAATAGTTACGCTATGTTTGGGAACGGTTAGGCGTTCGTGCTGACGCATCCTTGCGGACTATCGTCACGGGGAGGATCGGAGAAGCGAACCCACGACGGAACATAAGTACAAACCCAAACCCAAACCCAAACCCAAACCCAAACCCAAACCCAAACCCAAACCCAAACCCAAACCCAAACCCAAACCCAAACCCAAACCCAAACCCAAACCCAAACCCAAACCCAAACCCAAACCCAAACCCAAACCCAAACCCAAACCCAAACCCAAACCCAAACCCAAACCCAAACCCAAACCCAAACCCAAACCCAAACCCAAACCCAAACCCAAACCCAAACCCAAACCCAAACCCAAACCCAAACCCAAACCCAAACCCAAACCCAAACCCAAACCCAAACCGGCAAAGCCAAAGGCAAAGCCAAAGCCAAAGCCAAAGCCGAAGCCAACGCCATGCGCCATTGCTGGAGCTGACGAAAGCGCTAGAGGAGAGATGAACGGATTCAGCGACGCAAACGCCGCGGCAACCGCGGACTGATTGGAACGGAACGACGACTCTTTGATGTGAAGGTTAAGAATGTGGACGCTAACGGAACGAGCCGGACAAACGTAAAGCAATCGACTGTAAAGCGCGGCAGCGCGAAAGCATCGGAGGGGCGCCGAAGGGTAGTGAAATCGCAGGATTCGATCTGTGATCGCGTGCGCGACGTACGCCGAGCACAACACGAGCAGCTTGAGGCGAAATGATGAAGGGTCAGTGCAGCGGCATTTACCGAGCGTTTTCGGATGAACTCACGAGTTCGCCAGCAGCCTCGCGCGCGAAGATGCGCCGTGCGTCGGTGCGGCTAACGCTGCGAATCGACTCCGCGTATCGGCGTCAACTGTGCGCAGCTGTAAGTTCCGAGCGCGGAGCGAATACGCGAAATTGTGCATTGTGGCCCATCGGAACTCCTGAACTGATTCGTCAGCGGCGGACTTCTAGAAATGTGACAACGCGACGTTGCCGAAAACAAGAGGCTTCTGCGCGGGCGTGCGAACGGGAGGGAACGGCCGCACAACGTCGAGGACGTCTCTGTACGACAAATCGTTGTGTGACGCTTTGCGAGATGCGCCTTCGAGAATTAGGCAAGACCCTGTCGGAGTTGCGGGTCGAGGCAAAGGTAAGGACAAGACTTTGCGGTGCACCGCAGTCGTTGTTTTCCCGCGCGCATGCGCACGCGCCATCGCAGGAATCTCCTGCAGTGCGGCGTTCGCGGACGCCTCTGAACTTTTCCCTGTCGGAAAAGAAAGCATCAGAGTGCGATTCGCGAACTTACGATGAACGGAGCTTGATCGGCCGCCGCAGTAGCCAATGCGTTGCGCCTGGCACGCGTGCGATTGCTCAAGCAGTTGAAGGGCCGAGCGAGCGTTCGCTGAAATCCAAATGCACTGCGCGCCGAGCGCTGATTCGCTTTCGGGAAGGCCACGAGTTTTGCGGCTGGATTCGGCGACGAGTTTCGGAGCATGGCCAGTCCGGCGGGCGCCCGACGATAATTTCTTGGCGTCGCACCTTCGGCGCGGCCCTGGATCAGTGCGCGCCAGCAGCAGCTGCTGCGCCTCCGGCGACTTTGCCAGTAGTTCGCGTGAGGACGTGTGAGCCGGAGCAAGTCGCTCGGCGGCTACTTCATCGCCCTGTGTCCGACGGCCTTCCAGAATCCAGCGCGCAATGCGGGCGGCGATTTCCGCCTCTACCAGCTCGTCGAACACTTGCAAGAATTCTTTTCGAAGATTGGAGATTTCATTCCGTCGCGCAAGTTCGAAGCCTTCTAAACAATTTGCTGAAGACGTTGCTAGATATTCGAGCGGCAGCTGGGTGCTGCTCATGGAACCTCCCCGGATTGTGCGGCTCCCGATTAGGGGAGAAAAGAAAGCGTAAGGTAGCACATACGGTACGTGCCTCCATGGTACCGACGTCGCAGTACTTGAGGAAACAAAAATGTAGCGCTGTTGGTATTCCTTTGTCTGCGATATGGCCTCAGCGAACACGCGGGTTTTCACGCTATTTCAGAAATGTTGGCCGACGAACACGATTGTTGAAGGTTTCCGATCGAAAAGCGAACGGGCGCGAAGCGCTATCCGGCGCTTGGCCGCACTTCGGTGTAGGCACGAGCGATGATGCAACGCGGAGGTAGCCATGATCGAACAGCAGATGCGAGGCGTACTGGCGGCGCGAAGTGACGTGCATGCACTTAACGAAGAAATGCTCGAGCGCCGCCGTCGGAGGAATCGCGAGAGTATGCGCCGTCGCAGGGCCGAGCGAGCTAAGGCGGAGCACACGCAACAGGGGCACGCGACTGACTCTGTTGGCGCCAACTCGAGTGTTCCGACTGACGCCTCGGCCGAAACGCCGCGGGCAAGGCCTCGCTGCGCGATATGCCGATTGCGGACATCGGTCGAAGAAGTGATTCGCCTCCTGCCATCTTCGAGAACTCGGAGCGGCTACATACAAGTCCGGCTTCCGTATTGCGGGCTGTGTTGATTTCGAGCGGTGCTCTGAATCGCCGGCGAAATGACAAGGCGTATCACGAGCCGGGATCAAGACGCCCTCAGCATTTGGTTAGGTAATGCGCGAAAAAGACTACAACACCGGGTTGCGAGGCGTGCTGTTTGAAGCTCAGCACCACGCGCGAATGGGCGCGGCCATCTGGTTGTACGGGTGGTTGGTGCTTCGACAAACTCATCAGACCGGAACGACGGGATGGGTCCTGGGCGGCGCACCGATCAGCTACCGCGAGATCGAGGAGGAAACCGGCTTCAACCGCAGGACCCTGGAACGTTGGATGCGCGTGCTGCGAAAATACGATTACATCAGCACTGCACCCGCGCAGGGCGGCGTGATTGTACGGATTCTGAAAGCGAAGAAACACGGACGTGGCAACGAAAGCACAAGAGCGGTCCGCAATGCTGCGGAGGGTGTACGCAAGAATGCGGGGTGGGGACCGCAGAATTGCGTAGCGGATGCGAGCAAAGTACAGCAGATCGCAAGAGTTGCGGTCGGGATAAGTAGTTCATCGGTAGTAAGAATAAAAGAAAGAATAGCGCCGAACGAAATCCACACCCCTGTGGAAAACTTCACTTTCACGCCGAGAAGCCAAGCCTGTCAAACGGACGCCTCTACGGATCCTGCGAAACAGCAAATTACCGACTGCGAGCGAATCGCGTTTCGCCAACAGTTCGAAAAACTCCTGCAGAAAAACGGACCAGTAAATTCAAGTTCGAATCAAGTCTCAAAAACAATCCAGACCGAAAACCCGCCACGCCCCGCAGCTCAGATCGAAAATCGCAACCACATTCAAAGGCCGTCCGCGCATAGCGGCAATCGGCTGCCCACGCAGCAGCAATTTCCCTGGGAGTTACGCAAGCGCATGCGGCTGCTTCGCGCTGAGCGCGATGAAGAGCTGCGCCGCGAACTCGCCGTCGGAACTGGTCCGGAGGTGCAACGCTCATGAAGTCGCTCATGAAATTGCGCAAGGAAGTGAGTCACGGAGGCGTGATACCGCGAGGCTGGCGGATGGCATGGTACGAACCGCGTCGTCGCATCGGCGTTTACTTTCCTCCGCCAGTGCACTGGCTGGCGCGCGTGCTCCGGGAACTGCGGCATCGCGTGCGGGTGGCCTTGCGTGCTCCCGGCATCGAGCTCGCGGAAGTGTTCCAAATGCAGCGCGCGCATCGCGAGCGCGAACACCTGGCCGAGGAGTACGCGCGAGGCTACATGGTCGGCTGGCGCGAGTGCTTTCAGACGTGCCTTTCGGCCGTCGAGGAAGAAATCGCGCGCGTGGACGAACCCTGGGACGTCGGCTCGTTCTTGCCTGCGGCGCCGAAGCCTCCGAGCGAACAGAACTGAACTGAACCGGCAGCACTAAGCGGGCAGCACGCCAAAAGGCCACGCCAACGAAGTCGCAGTCACACGAACGGCGCGGATCAGCCACAAATCCGCCGCGGAGGAAGAATGAAAGCCAAAGAAGTCTTCGACGCGTGTTACGGACGATACCGCAGTTTGCACGACTGGATGGAAGACACCACCGGAAAAGTGCGCGCGATCGATCTGGAATCGCCCTCCTCCGGTTACTCCTGGCGCCCGGCGCGCGGACGCGCCTGCGAATACGTGGCGGATTTCGAACGCATCGGGCGCGATGCGCTACGCCGTCCGGAATGGAAGGGCCGGCTGAAACTTTTCGAAATCTATTACCTGCACACGATGGAGTACAAAGAAGCGATCAAGCTCGTGGGCGTCTCCGACGGAACTTTCGACTATTGGGCCCAGGAAGTGAAGCGAGCGACGGGCAAGGAGTTTTCGCGCTGCGGTTTGTTTCCCCCGTCACGCTATTTTCATTCTTAGTAGGGAGCTATCGAATTGCCGCAAAACCGTTCGCGATTCCAGAAACGCCACTCTGCGGCGCTTGCCACTTATGATTTGCGTTCGCGCCCGACGAAAAGCTGCCGGATCAAGGAAAGTCCGCCGGTGAAAGGGACGACAACCAGATTTTTCATGAACGTCGAGCGCTGTTCGAACTTGTCCTGAATCGCGTCGGCTTCCGGTTTCTTGGCCGCCACCACGGCGCCGATGTATTTAATAAAGTCCACTCCGCATTTTTCGCATTTGCCGCCGGTGCGCTGTGAATGCCGGCAGGCGGGGCACTCGAATCGCATCGTGTTGTGGCATCGCTGGCAGAAACGCGCCACCTCGCGCACCGCAGCGCCGCATTTGGGGCACTTCACGGTTGGTTGAGCTAAGGGAGTAGCGAATGAACCGCCCATCGCGCTTGGTGCGCCAGGTTTTGCCGCGGCACCGTTCGCGGGCGCAGCATCTGCCGTGCCGGCAAACGGCTTCCCAGATTTCGAATTTTCATCCACGACTAATTTTAGCGGGCGTCACCACCCGATAGTGGCGAGACCCAGCCCCATGCGCCCGCGTCGTTACCCTGTACAGCGGTACAGGTTGTGAATGAGTGCATTCAACGCACGAGGGAAGCAAGAAACCGATTCCACGACTCGTTCTTCGCTGAGGAACTGCCTCGAGAAGGTTACCCGCTAGACTTCAACTGTGCGCGTGCTTGCGCGACATGCGCAGCCACACCGGCTGCGGCACTTTCGGTTTGGGCGGCATTGGCGGAATCATCGGAAGGAGAAACGCAACCAGAAACACGCACGCCAATAACTTTGCGAAAGCGGCGGCAGCCATCACAATTCCGGAGAAGCCGAATAGTCCGGACAGTATCGCGGCCGAAAGCAGCAGCAACGACCAGCGCTCCATCGCTTTTCGCATGGCATCGCTCAACGCAGGCGCCGCGCGCCGCGATTCATGACGATCGCGACACCGACGAACGCGGTAAAGAGCACTGCCGTGGCGGCAAATGTAAGACTTGCAATCAGCACAACGAGCTCCCGTGGCGAAATCTCCACATAAGGCAAAACGAATCACGTCGCGGAACATTCAACGCTTCACCGCGTTGCATGTGGCGGATAGCGACGTGCAGCAGCTACTTCTTTAGCGCCCCACCACCATCAAAAGCATCAAAACCACCACCATCAGGCCTAACCCAGTCATCGGGTTCTCGCTAAGTTCCTTGCTCTTCGGCCAGCGCGGCAAACTTCCCAGCAGCGTCACAATGAAAAGAAAAGCGAAAACCACGATGAACATGGCGATTGACCTCAGTCCCAACAGCCCCAACGACAAATAACCCGACCATCCTACTCAGCGCAGTAGGCTTAGAGCCATACGGTGAATCACCTAGTTTGGCGCCGAGCTTTACGTAGGGTCCGAGCGTCGCCGCCGCGGCACGGTGATCTCCCCAGGCTGCAAGTCCTTCGGCACGAATCTCAGTAGAGGATAATGTAGGGAACAGCACACAGAGGGCTCGCCGTCGTTGATTTCGTGGCGCAACCACCGGCTTTAAGTTATTCTTCTGCCCCGTGCCTCGGATTGAACACCCCAGCCTCGCGCTGAGCGCACTCCTATTGTTGGCGCTCGCTACTGCTATGCCTGCGTTCCCTCAATCAACCGCAGGCCCCATACAGCCCCACGGCGAACCCCAGGCCCCCTCAGCGGCACCCGCCGCCAAGAATTCGAACGCCGCCGGCAGTGCGCCGCCGCAAGCGAAATCTCCAGCCCCGTCGGCGAAGCTGCCCGCTGCGAATCCCAAACCTCCGGATTACTCCGAAGAACCATTCGTAATCGAGAGCGCCGTCACCATCTTGAAATTCCAAAGCGACGGCACCTACTCGTACGAAGTGACACAAAAAACGCACATCCAATCGCAGGCAGCGCTGCAACAGCTCGGCGTTTTGCAATTTCCCTATGCTGCAGCCACCTCCTCCTTGGACGTCGAGTACGTCCGAGTGGCAAAGCCCGATGGCCGCACGGTGGAAACTCCCTCCGAAAACGCCCTCGATATGCCGGCGGACATTACTCGCCAGGCGCCTTTCTACAGCGACTTGCACGAAGAACAGATCGCAGTGAAAGGCCTGGAAGTTGGCGACCACTTGGAGACGCGCTACCGAGTGACCGTGACCAAGCCTCTCGATCCAGGCCAATTTTGGGAATCTTACAATTTCGTGAAGGGGGCCATTGCGCTAGACGAAGAGCTAGAGGTCAGCGTTCCGCAAGGCAGAGCCATCACGATGAAAAGTGCAACCGTCCAACCGGCCATCTCGGATGCGGACGGCAGGCGCGTGTACCGCTGGAAAACGTCGAACCTCGAAATCAAGAAAGCGAAAGAAGCTAGCCCGGAAGATTCCAGTGATGCCCCTTTTGTTGACGTACAGTTCACTACCTTTCAAAACTGGAACGAGCTCGGTCAGTGGATGCAATCCCTCATCGCTTCCCGCGCAGCAGTCACGCCCGAGATTCAGGCCAAGGCCGATGAACTCACGCGCACAGCCAAGACCGACGCCGAGAAGACCCAGATTCTCTACAATTTCGTCTCCACCAAATATCGCTACATCGGAGTTTCGTTGGGAATCGGGCGCTACCAGCCGCACGCCGCGGCGGACGTCCTAACCAATGATTATGGCGATTGCAAAGACAAACACACCCTTTTCCAAGCGTTGCTGGCGGCCGAGAAAATCACTGCGTTTCCAGCCCTCATCAGCACTAAATCGAAGATCGACCCCGACGTTGCGTCCCCCGCGCAGTTCGACCACATGATTACGGCCATTCCGAAGCCGGATGGATTTCTTTTCCTCGACACCACCCCGGAAGTGACGCCCTTCGGCTATTTGACCGCGGACTTGCGCAAGAAAGAAGCCTTGGTGATTTCCCCCAACGGTCCCGCCCGGATGGTGCAGACTCCCGAGGATCCGCCGTTCAAGTCTTCCGACACATTTATCGCCGATGGCACTCTCGATGATGCCGGCACGTTCCAGGGAAAAATGCAAATGACCCTGCGCAGCGATTCCGAGGTGGTATTCCGTATCCTTTTTCGGCAGGCCGGCCAGTCGCAGTACAAGGACGTGATGCAGCGCATTTCGGCGAACCTGAGCTTTGGCGGCACGGTCAGCAATGTCACGATCACCCCGCCGGACCAGACCGAAGTACCGTTCCACGTCGCATACGACTACGAACGGAAGCAATACGGGGACTGGGAGCATCGCCAGGTAGTTATGCCGTTGCCGCCTGTCTTTCTTCCCACCGCTCCTGATGATTCGGTCGGTGACTTAAAACCGATTCCTTTGGGGCCGCCGCACGAGGAGGTGTACCACGCCACGATGAAACTTCCCGCCGGTGCGAATCCACGCCTGCATGCGCCCCTGAACCTCCAGGAAACCTTCGCCGAATACCTTTCCGCCTATTCCGTGACGAGCGGTGTGCTGCATGCGGAACGCCGCTTTGTGGTGAAGCAGCGCGAAGTGGCCGTGCTGGACATTCCGGCATACCGCACCTTTTGGAAGGCTGTTATCGAGGACGAGACGACGTACACGTCACTGTTTGGGGAAGCCTTTGCGTCGGAATCCGATTCCACCGAAGACTCGGTAAATCCCGAAGCATCGGCGCTGATGCGAGAGGGACGCGAGGCCTGGCAACAGCGTCATATGTCCGAAGCGATTCTCGATTTTCAGCATGCGGTCGCCAAAGATCCCGCTTTTGCTCCGGCTTGGCTGTCGCTTGGCGCGCTTCACTTTATGACCGGCCAAGTGGACGAGGGCATCGATGAAATGAAAAAAGCCATCGCCCTCGATCCTTCCAACGTCTACGCGCTCAAGTTCTTTGCAACAACGCTGACTCTGAAAGGACACGGCCCGGACGCGCTGGACGCCTGGAAGTCGCTGGAAAAGGCCAGCTCCAAAGATGCGGAGGCGCCGCGCAATATTGCCAGGATCCTTGCGCAACAAAAGAAATATCCGGAGGCCATTGCGGAATTGCAAGCAGCCGAGGAACGCGACCCCAACGACACCAGCTTCGTTCTGCAACTCGGCGAAACCTATCTCGCAGCGGGACAAAACGAAAAGGGAATCGCCGCGATTGAGCGAGCGGCGGATGATGAACCCACCACGTTCATGCTGAACAACGCAGCCTACTTGCTTGCGGACAAGGGGCTCGATCTCGAGAACGCTTTGAAGTATGCCGAAAGATCGGTGGGCGAAGCCGAGAGCGACTCCGCCGAAATTGATCTGGATAATCTCGTGTTTGCCAACCTGAACCAGGTGGCCAGCTTGGCCGCTGATTGGGACACGCTCGGTTGGGTTCAATTCCGCCTTGGCCGTTTTGATTTGGCGGAAAAATATCTGAATGCCGCCTGGCTGCTCGATCAAGATGCGGTTTCCGCGGATCACCTTGGCCAGCTCTATGAAAAACTTGGCAAAACGCACGAGGCTGTGGTCGCCTATTCGCACGCTGTTGCAGCTGCCCACGCGGTGCCGGACAACTCTGCCGCGCGGCTCAAGGCGTTGCGTCCCGGAGCGAAATATCAGCCGGGCGAGGCGCCGGATTCTTCGGCATTGCAGGATATGCGGACCGTCACGCTGAAGAAGAAGTCCGTAAAACACGCCAGCGCCGAATTCTACGTGCTGTTTTCCCCGGATGGAAAACCGCCGCAAGTGAAATTTATCAGTGGTTCCGATAGCTTGGAGGAACTCAGCGAGGAACTGGCGGCGGCCAAATACAACGTGTCGTTTCCAGACGGCGAACCGGCGCAAATTTTGCGGCGTGGCGTGCTGGACTGCGAGCCTGCGGTCTCCGTGTGTATGTTCGTGCTGATTCCGCCTGAGTCCGTGCGCTCTCTGGAGTAATCCGCCGTGCCGGCGCTACTGCGCGGGATCGCGGTTCGCTGTGATTGCTGTCGCGCTTGCGCCGCTCGAAGCCGGCGCAGCGTGGTTCGATGCGGACAGCGTGGCGCGGATGAGCTGTTCCATTTCGTGTGAAACTTTCGGGTCGCACTCGATTTCGATGTGCTGCTGCATCGCCAGCCGGTCCCACCACGGGTAGCCTGCTTCGCAGGCAAGCGGCTTCGAACTGTACGTGAAGCGGAAGTTGCCGATCACGTGCGTGCGCGCGGGATCTGCCGCGCGAATCGTGCTGCGCCCGTGTAGCAATCCGTCGGTCTGATAGTAATTCACCGCCTCCGCGACGTTCGGCGGTATCACCGCGTCGTTCTCCCCGCGCTTCGTCACGCTGTCCACCTGAATCGTCAACAGCACGGGAATCCCGTCGCGATTCAGTGCATCCGCAAGCGCCACCGTTTCCGACGCGCCCCAACTATGCCCGTAGATCACGATGCGCGCATTACGCTTCTCGGCCGCGGAAAGCTGGCCATCGTGATTCAAGTCCAGCGCGCGCAGCACCGCCCGATGCGCTTCCTCTCCATCATGATTTGCAAAAGTATGGATATACGCGCCGGAAGGAAGGTCCAGGCGTATGCGTGCGGCGAGCTGCACGCCGCCGTGCGCGGAATCGTCGCCGTGCACGCGTCCGCCCAAAAATCCAATCACGATAATTTTCGGCGATGGCGAGGCGGTTTTCGCGGCTTCGTCGGACGTGGCGCGTCCGCCGCGCACACCGGCTGCCGACGTATGCTTTGCGGCGGAGGCATGGCCAGAAAAACAAATGGCCGCGAGGAACACCGAAAAAACAAAAAGCGAAGCTCGCATGCTCTTCTATGTGCGGAGAACTCCATGCTAGCACATCCAAGCACACCACGGCCCCCGCTTCTTGCATCACCCGAAAATTAGCTCCGCCTAGAGCCTCAGGCTTGCTGTTGCTTCTGCGCCACTTTCGCCATCGCGATCGTCAGCGCCGCCCCGCCCAGCGTCTTCACCAGCGTCGTGTGTTGCGCGTAGAACGAGCTGCACGTTTCGATAATCGAAGGATTGGCCTTTTCCGCGTGCGCCGCCACCTGCTGCACCATCTCCGGCGTCACCTGCTGCGCTTGCTCCGGCGTCAACTGCGTGGCGCCGCTCTGCAACACGCCCGCCAGCCCGGTGCCCGCCAGCAACTGCGTGAGCATCGCCGGATTCACCGACCCCATCAGTTGATTCAGCAGGCCGGCCTTCTGCGCGCCATTCGAATTGGCAAATAGCGACGAGACCATGTTCCCGAACGCGGGCGTCTGATCCGAATGAAACGCCGCCGCTAGTCCCTCGGCAATCGCCGAAGTGGGCGCCGCTTCCGCCACCTGATCGAAATGCGCGTGAACGTCCGGCGCCGGAGCCGCGGCCGCGCCGCTCCCCGAAGTGTACTGCTTCAAAAGCCCTCCCACTTTATCCATCCAGCTCATGTAGTTTCTCCTCCTATCGTGAATTCGTTGCGGGCCTGTCGAGCATTTCGCTCACGCGATCGCCGGCATGCCGGGCACCCACAATTGAATTATGGTTTTTGTCCCAGCAGGATTGCCACCGTGCTGTCGTTGTAATTCACTACGGCAAGATCGAGGCGCCCGTCTCCATTGAAGTCGCCCGCCGCAATGGCGCTCGCTCCTGGCTGCGCATCCGAACTCGAAGAAGGAAAGTCATAATACTTGCCGAATGTCCCGTCACCGTTCCCGAGAATCACCGTGACGCCGTCGCCGGTCAAATCCGGAATAGCCAGATCCAGATGCCCCGTGCCATCCAGGTCCGCGATCAGCGCGCCGCTGGGCCCCGCTCCCGCCGTCACTGACAACGGCGCCTGAAATGTCCCGTCGCCATTGCCCAGCAAAACGCTCACAGAATTGCTGCTCAGATCCGGCGCAACCAAATCCAATTTCCCGTCGTGATTTAGATCCGCCACCGCCAACCCATCAGGCCCGCTTCCCGCCGGATAAGCCGCCAGATCGCGAAAAAGTCCACCGCCATTATTCAAGAGCACGCCAACCGTATCGCTGCTGAAATTCGCCGCTGCGATATCCGCAAATCCGTCTCCGTCGAAATCGCCCACCGCCACGCCCAACGCCTTGCCTCCGTTGGGATCCGCTTGGTAAATCGTCGGCACCTGAAACGTTCCGTCGCCATTTCCCAGCAGTACCGCTCCCGCCTGGTTCCCGCCAATCCACACATCCTGGTTGCCATCGTGATTGAAGTCGCCCGCGGCGATCGAGGTCGGGCTGATGCCTGTGTTGATTTGTGTCGCCAAGCCGAACGTGCCGTCTCCATTGTTCAGCAGAATTGCCAAAGTCCCGCCGCTCGTGCCCACCAGCGCATTCACCACCGCCAGATCCGGTTTCCCGTCATTATTGAAATCCGCGGCGACGACCCACACCGGAAACGGCCCGTTTCCCACGCTATAGGTGACCGCAGCTTCAAACGTACCGTCGCCTTTCCCCAGCAGCACCGCAACCGTGTTGTTCGATTTATTCGTGACCGCCAGATCCATGATCCCGTCACCATTAAAATCCGCGGCCGCGATGCAGTTGGGGTTCGTACCGCCGGCTTCATACGCCACCGGCGCGGCGAAAGCGATGCCCGCAGGTGGCGTGGTAGACGTCGCCGCAGAATTTCCGCCGCAGCCGGGAAGGGCAGCGCACGCCGCCGCGAGCGTGCCGACGGCCACCCACTGCCACGGCCGCAAAATTGCCCGTCGCACAAACTTCGCCATACTGGAAGGGAGAATCAAATCGCCGTGAAGATGGCACGCGAAACAGCGGCTGTCAAACGAATTTGAACGCGGCGAGACTCGGAGTTCTTGCAGTAGCGGAGGAATTACGCCTGCGGGAAAAAATATTCGGCGCGCGTATGCGCATCGTTTTGCACGTGCTGATTCGCCACGTTCAGCCAGCGAACTTCGAATATCGGCACGCACACCAGTTCGTCGCACGAAGGGCAGGTGAACTCCAGCAAGTTATCCTTCAGATTGAAACGCTTCTTGTCCGGCTCGATCGTGGTCGCCAATACGTGCGCTTCGCACTCCGGGTTATCGCAGATCAAGCACGGTTCCAACTTCGGCGCGAGCATCGCTTTCACAGGCCCCCCAGCTTTTCCGCGATGCAGCGCCGGCCAAAGTCCGCCGCACGCCACACCGCCCCATCGGAATATACCTAAACAAGGTTGCCACACCTCACCTCCCGAGCAATACAGGAATCACCTGAGTTAGGAAAATATAATGTTACTGACTCGCGTCATTCACATTGTCCCCATCGCTCGCGCCGTCTCCTCCCCCAACGCGTTTTCCGCCACATCCTTCTGTAGGGAAATAATTTACGAAATACGCGGAACACCCGATGGAGCAAATCCGCCAATCCGTTATTCTGCGCGCAGCGAGGTTATCCATGCTGCGTACGATTCTCCTGATCGTTGTGATTCTGGCGTTGTTGGGAAGTCTTCCGATGTGGCCGTACAGCACGGGCTGGGGATATTACCCCAGCGGCGGGCTCGGTCTGCTCGTCATCATCCTCATCGCCTTTATGCTGCTGGACCGGCGCGCCGTTTAGCGCCGCGCCAAGGAGGCTCATGAACACAGTCGTCGGAGTTTTCGCATCGCGCTCCTCCGCGGAACGCGCTTGCGCCGAACTTGCACCGCTGGGCATCGCGGAACATCGCGTAAATCTTCTAACTCCCCAGATGACCAATCGCGAACTCGCTGCTATTCCCACCATCGAAGCCGAGCAGCCCGGCATGGGCAAAGCTCTCGGAGCAGCCGTCGGAGGCGCCGTAGGTCTCGCCGGCGGAATGGGTATCGCCGAAGTCGCGCTTACGAGCCTGGTCGCTCCGGGCATTGGCCCGATCCTCGCAATCGGCGTTCTCGGAGGCGCTTTGCTCGGCGCTCTCGGCGCGGTCACCGGCGGAGCCATTGAAAACTATACAGCGCAGGGTTTGCCCGGAGACGAGTTGCTCGTCTACGAAGACGCGCTGCGCCGCGGCCGCTCCGTCGTCGTCGTAGTCCCCGAAAATACCGCGCAGGAGAAAATCGTCCGCGGCATTTTCGAACGTGCCGGCGCCGAATCTCTCGATCGCGCGAGGGAAATGTGGTGGCTCGGCTTGCGCGACGTCGAGAAGGAACAGTATCAAGCGGCCGGCGCGAATTTTCAGGATGACGAACGCTATTTCCGCGCCGGCTTCGAAGCCGCCCTGCACTCCAAAAATCGCGGCAAGGCCTATGAAGACGCGCACCACCAACTCGGCGACGCTGAGCCGCGTCTCCACGAAAGCGGCCCCTTCCGCCGAGGCTACGATCGCGGCCGCGCATACCTAAGAGCGCTGCATCAAGCGGGAAGCTGAGCTCGCGACGGAGCTCGCGAGGATATCGATCCGCGCGTCCTTGCGGTCGTCGCAATATTCCACGGCGAGCCGCGATTTACTCGTCGCGCGCTACTACAGCATTCGTTTTTCCATCGCTCAAGCTCCGGCCGCCCGCCGCACGGCACCGTTATCCGTCCGCGTCATGGTCCCGAAGTTCCATAGACCGCCCTGGCGACCTGTGGTATACTCGGCGCGAATAAACTTAAAGGATTCAGAGCTATAGCCTGCTAAGAGGTTCCTGGGAAATAGCGAAACCTTTCGCTAGGTTATTGCATCTAAGCACATTATGGCCAAAGAACAACTGAAGGGAAACGGACGTCTGGTGCCTACACGGCTTACCGGCGTCGAGTACAAAGTGAAGTACGGCATCGAACTCTCCGAGGAAGCTCGCGAACATGGCGGCGGTTGGGGAGCTGCGCGTGGCGGGCGCTGGACTCGTTGCTCCGTCCGCGCCGCGCACCATCACCCGATCCCGGACGGCAGCTATTTCCTCCATGCTGACGACGGTCGCGTTCACCAACTGAAGTCCGAAAACGGGCAGTGGCAGTACCTCGCAGTAATCTAAGCCCGCTGACCTCAGGTCATTGGTTGGAAATCCTCTATAGATTCACACCCCGCTAGGGGTGTGCCCGCAGCCGGAATGTTCCGCGAATGGAAGGAAGGGACTTTAGCAGGGCTATCTCAGCCAAAGTCAAAGTTGAAGTCATCCCGAGCGAAGCGAAGGATCTGCTTTTCCCGCCGGAGCCTCGCACGCGCGTTCCGCTCCGCCACTTGCCGTTAGCCCCCCGCCCGTTTACTTGCTCCCGCTGAATTCCTTCGTCACCTTCCCGCCGTCATCGAGGAACTGAATCACCGGATCACCCTGCGCATTCACCCGCAGCACCAATCGGTCCCGCCCCTGCGCGTCCTTGATCCGCAGTGAAGCCGCCTTGTCCGGCGAACGCCCCAAATAAATTCGGTTCGCATCGCCCGTATGCGTCGCAAAGAATTTATCCCACTCCGCCTTCCGCTGTGCCTCCGG
The DNA here is from genome assembly GCA_963740695.1 of uncultured Acidobacteriota bacterium. Lineage (GTDB taxonomy): Bacteria > Acidobacteriota > Terriglobia > Acidiferrales > UBA7541 > Palsa-295. The sequence continues at coordinate 760,727 of CAVUFU010000004.1, read as the reverse complement.
CAATTTGGCTATCCGCTCTTTAGCGTCCACCGCTTCCTGAATCGGATAATCCCCTCGCTCGCTGATCCCGATCCCCGAATACTTCTCCTCGCCGTCCTGCCCTGAATCAACCGCGAATATCTGGTCCTGGTCGTATTGGTCAAAGCTGAGGTGTGTGTTGCTTTCGATCTTGCCGTCCTTGCCCTTCAACCCGCCCCAAATCAGTCCACCATTTTCCGTTCCCTCATCATTCATGAATAGCATGCCCGCGGCTTCGCTCCGGTCCGGGCGCGCATGTTCCTTGCCGTGAATGTAAGCTCCGGGAAATTCCGCGCGATCCGAGATGATCAATCGCGGCGTCCCGTCCGGCTCCACAAAATTAATGCGATGCACGGTGATCTGATCAAACGTCTCAAGGCGCGGCGCCGCAAACCCGCAAATCACAGTGACAGCAAAAACCAAAGTGAGCACTCCCGAATAAATAGCCAGAAAGCGTTGGCTCGCGAGAAATCTCATCACATCCTCCCCGGCGATTTTCCTGTTCGTTGCGGACCCGCGTCGAAGGCGAGACCGGAGCGAATAGTACGTCAGGACCAACTCCGATAACAAACGCAGAGCAGCGACAATGACCGCTTATCCGTCAGGTGGACTCGGCGATTCGAACCGCCCGTGCGCTGGTAAAGAAGCGTCGGTATAAAGGTTGCCAATTCGACCGCCGCGATTTCCAACCATTCTGCTTAAGGTTGTCAATAAACTACAACGCGATTGACAATACGTTACGCTAAGGTTTACAATATGGAGCGTGAAAAGAGTCCGGGCGCGCGGCGAGGATATTCGCAGCTTCATCCTGGAGCACGTCGAAAAGCACCCCAACGACATCTCCAAGTTGACGGCTGGCCGTTTCAGCATCACTCGCCAGGCTGTACACAAGCATTTGCGGCGGCTCGTTTCGGAAAAGTCGCTGTCTGAAACCGGCGAGACGCGAAGCCGCGCCTATAAGCTCGCTGCCTTGATCGAGTGGCAGAAGACGTATCCGCTTTCGACAGAGCTTGAAGAGCACATATTGTGGGACCAGGACATTGCCCCCGTTTTACGGCCGCTTCCGGAAAACGTGATGGACATCTGGCACTACGGCTTTACCGAAATGCTCAACAACGCTAAAGATCACTCCGGCGGAACGAGGATTCTCGTTAGGATTGCGAAGACCGCGGTAACCGCCGAAATGATGATCGCGGACGACGGAATTGGCATCTTCACGAAAATCCAGCGAGCTTTCAATCTGCCGGACCAGCGCTACGCGATCCTTGAATTAGCCAAAGGCAAACTCACGACGGACCCCAGCCGGCATACGGGCGAGGGAGTATTTTTCTCCTCTCGAATGTTCGATCGTTTTTCAATCGGCGCGGATAAGACCTACTACGGCCACACGACAGCCGACGAATCAGACTGGGTTATGGAATGGGGTACCGCCGGAACCACGGTGTTCATGGAACTAAGCAATCACACGGCTAGAACGCCGCAAAAGATTTTCGACCAATATGCCGGTCCGGACGAAGATTATGGATTCAACAAGACCGTTGTGCCGGTGCACCTGGCGCAGTACGGAAACGACAAACTTATCTCACGCTCCCAAGCGAAGCGGGTGGTGGCCAGGCTCGAATTATTTAAGAAGATTCTCTTTGATTTTACCGGAGTACGTACCATCGGACAGGCCTTCGCCGACGAGATTTTCCGAGTTTTCGCGAACGAACATCCCGGCATTTCGCTTCTTCCAATACACGCTAGTTCGGAAGTACAGCGGATGATTACGAGAGTGAAACAAAACACGTCCAACGCCGGTCCAACATCCACGGCGACGAGCGAGCAGCCGTAGTTCGTAGACCGTTTTGCAGGCTGGCGTCGTGTGGCTGTTCCGTCTTGGTGCGCAAATTCCCGGAACTTTTCGCCGTCGCGCGCCGAACTATATCTGCAGGGCGAACGAGCGCAGCACCGTCAGACACCCAACCATGATCGGGGGCTCGCCAGCCCCGAATTTGACAGGAGAGAGAGTAACCCACATGAAAAAGACAGCCATAGCCATGCTACTCGCTTGTGTATTCGCCGCGCCGGCGGTGTTTGCGCAAGATAACGACGCGGCCACCACCGCCGCGCCCAACGACCCAGGCCGCGCCGCGCATATGATTCAGCACCGCGTCAGCTACTTGACCACCGTGCTGTCGCTCAATTCCGCGCAGCAGACCCAGGTGACCAACATCCTCACCAATTCCGAAGCAAATCGCTCCACCATCCACACCAGCATGAAGACCGCACACACCAACCTGCAGAACGCGATCCATAGCAACGACGCAGCCGCCATGGAAGCCGCAGCCAATAGCATCGGCACCTTGACCGCCCAGGAAACTCTAGCCCACGCCAAGACCGAAGCGGCCATCTACCAAGTGCTCACCGCCGATCAGCAGACCAAGATGGCGCAACTCGAAACTGAAGGCGGCCATCGCGGCGGCCCCGGTTTCGGCCCGCCTCCGGGACACTAGTCGTTTGCGCGACAATGCTCATCGCCGGATCCCTCGTCCGCTCCACAGCGGGCGAGGGATTTTCATTGCGCGCAAGACGCCGAACGATGGCCACCGCTCGCGCCGGTCTCAGACACGCTGTCGTGCAACGGCAGCCGTAGGGGCGGGTCCCGCATGGATCAGCGGGACCCGCCCGCGACAACGTCGGCTGGAATTCGAATTCGCAGCAGCCTTCGTCCACCCAATTCCGTAAAGTATGTAAAAAATTAAACCCGCCAGCCGACCTATTTCCTCTGGCGGGCATCTCACTTATCCAAATCAGGGCGCGGCATTCACCAACATGTTCGAGAGTTTTACTTCAGCTTCGCCGCAGCGGTAACCAGGGTGCGTATTTAGATTTTGTATACGGCTGCCGTTCATCAAAGCTCGAAAATAATTTGCCTGCGCTACACTGAAATCTCAGCAGGCAGCAGCAACTTCAGCTCGGGTGCGGTGTGTCCAATTCGCGGGGTCCGGGGTAGCCAATGCGACTGAAACCAATTGCCATCTGCGGTGTGTTCCTTGCAGTCGTTTCCGTTTCGCTGATTGCGCAGCGCAGTTCAGGACAATCCAGCTCCGCGCGCCAGTTGATCACCGCTCCGGTGGACGAAAGCAAGCTCACCGTCCTGCGCGGCAATATCCATCCCCTCGCGCGCGCGCAATACGATCAAGGCCCCGCGCCCGCCAGCCTCCCCATGGATCGCATGCTGCTGGTCTTGAAGAGCAGTCCCGAACAGGTCGCCGCGCTGCAAACGCTGCTCGCCCAGCAAACCGACAAATCCTCGCCGAATTTTCACAAGTGGCTAACCCCCCAGGAATTCGGCCAGCAATTCGGCGTCTCCGACGAAGACCTGCAAACCATCACCACCTGGCTGGAATCCCGCGGCTTCCAATCCATCAAACCATCCAACGGCCGCAACGTAATCGAATTCTCCGGAAACGCCGCCCAAGTCCAAGCCGCCTTCCACACCGCGATCCACTCCTACGTCGTCAACGGCAAGCAGCATTTCGCCAACGCCACCGATCCTTCGATTCCATCAGCGCTTGTCCCCGCAGTCGCAGGTGTGCTTTCTCTGAACGACTTCAGCAGAAGGCCAATGAATCAGTTCGCCGGGAACTTCCGCAAGCCACGTAACAGCAGCAAAGCCGAGCCGATTAATCCGCAGTACACATTCACGACAACGCAAGGAACGTTTTACGCCGTGGGGCCGCAAGATTTCGCCACCATCTATAATGTCACGCCGCTGTGGAACGCTGGTATCACAGGTTCCGGCGAGACAATTGCGGTCGTCAGTGACAGCAATATCAGCCTGACGGACGTGAGCCAATTCCGGAGCCTTTTCGATCTGCCGTCGAACACGCCGAACGTGATCTTCAACGGCACAAACCCGGGTCTCACGGCCGACGAGGTTGAGGCGATCATTGACGTCGAGTGGGCCGGCGCGGTGGCCAAGAACGCTACGATTGACCTGGTCGTCTCCCCTTCGACGCACACGACCTTTGGCGGCGATCTCTCCGCGGAATACATCATCGACAAAAACCTCGCGCCGATCTTGAGCGAGAGCTATGGCGCCTGCGAGCTCGCGCTTGGAACCGGAACGCCGACGACGGTCGGAACTAACGCGTTCTACAATTCACTATGGGCGCAGGGAGCTTCCCAGGGCATCACGATCATAATCGCGACGGGTGATAACGGCTCGGCGACTTGCGATAACCCGTACGATCCAACGCTCCCAGTCACGACGGATCAGGCGGCGCAATACGGACTGTCTGTGAGCGGCCTCTCCTCCACCCCGTACAACGTCGCCGTTGGTGGAACCGATTTCAACCAGATTACGAGTGATCCAACGCTATATTGGAACCCCAATAACGCATCAGGTACAGCAAGCTCGGCCAAGGGCTACATTCCAGAAACCACATGGAACGACACTTGCACCAATGCGGTATTGGGCCTGGTGGGTTTCAGCACCAACGCTGAGGCGAACTGCAATGACACGACCGGGGAGTCCAACGGGTATTACGCCATCGGGCCAGTCGGAGGCGGCGGTGGTCCGAGCAATTGCACGACGTCAAGCGGCGGCCAACTCAATACCTGCTCGGGCGGGTATGCCAAACCCTCATGGCAGACCGGAACCGGCGTCCCGTCCGACGGCAAACGCGATACTCCAGACATCTCCCTGTTTGCCGGCAACGGATTCGCCGGCAGCTTTTATGTGGTTTGCGAGGCGGACCAGCAAAACGGTGTGCCCTGTAACCTGACTGCGAACGGTTACTCCGATTTTCTTGGATATGGCGGCACTTCGGTTTCGGCTCAGGTGTTCGCCGGCATCGTCGCGCTGATTGATCAGAAGGCAGGCGGAGCGCAGGGAAATCTCAATCCCGCCATGTATGCGCTGGCGGCAACTCAGTCGCCTTCGGATTGCAATACGGACAATCCGGTGAGCTCATGCATTTTTTATGATGTGACCATCGGCGCCAACTCCGCGCCTTGCTTAAAGGGTAGTCTGGATTGCACCGTGAACAATTCCGCCGATACGAATGGAGTCCTCAGCGGATACACGGCAGGGACGGGCTACGATCTCACTACTGGTCTTGGTAGCGTGAACGCTTTCAATCTTGCGAGCAGCATCGCCACCACCTCCGCTTCGTATGCGCTTTCCTCCGCAAGTCCCACGGTGTCGGTCGCCGCTCCCGGCGATTCCGGCACCATGAGCGCCACCATCACCGCGAAAAACAATTTCAGCGGCACAGTCACCTTCAGCTGCTCGGGTCTGCCCACGGGAGCCAGTTGCAGTTTCAATCCGCCGTCCGCAACTCTCAGCCCCACTGCCACCACCGCGGTAACAATGCTCACGGTCAACACCACAGCCCCCAGCGCCGTAGCACCAGCGCGCCGCGAACCAGCCGCTCCCACGCCACTCAATCCAGCAGCCGCGGCATCGCTGCTAATCATTTTCGCCCTCAGCATCCTCGCGCTGCGCAGCACAACCAGCAAACGCCTGCGCTCCACCGCATCGTTCGCTCTGGTAATTCTCGGCATGGCAGGCATCATGCTGCTGTCCAGCTGCGGCGGCACCAGCGGCAGTGGTGGCGGCGGAGGCGGTGGAAATGGCGGCACGCCCACAGGCTCGACCACGGCCACAATCGTAGCCACCAGCGGCTCAGCCTCCAGCTCGCTGAATTTCACGCTAGACGTTCAATAGGGAATCGGTCGCCCGCCGTTTCTGGGAGTGCGGCGGCTTGCCGCCGCTTGTTGCAAGGCGAGGCTCGCCTCGCCGCTCACAGCGCAACCGAGCACTAAACGAGCAAGCCGCCGCCGTGATTCGCGCGACGCTTGCCTCGCGCGCAGTCATCGCAAGCACGATGTACCGGGACACCGCAGGTATGGTTTATGTAGCGGCCGCTGTGTCCCGCGCAGTTCGGGACGCCGCAGGCACCTCAAGTCCTGCAATCGGCGACCCGCCCCCCGCGCAACACTCCAGCTTCACTGCACCTTCGCGTATTCCGCCTTCGCCCGCTTCAAAAGCGGCAAATCCGCATCCGCATCCTTCCACAATTTCAGCAGCGCCTCCAGCGTCTCCCGCGCCTTCTGCCTATCGCCCCGCGCCAAATAATCCTCCGCCAGCGTATAACGCGCCTCCACCCAGCGCTGCTGCGGTTCCCAACCCAGCCCCCGCTCCGGCGCGCCCAGCAAAGATTCATACGCCGGGATCGCGCGATCTAGATCCCCGGCCCGCTGGTATCCCCACGCCACAGCTTCGATGGTGTACCCCGTGGTGTTCGCCTTATCCGCTGCCGCGAACAACGCGATCGCCGCATCGTGCTGCCCCGCCAGCGACGCGATCTCGCCCTTCAGCAAATCCACGCGCGCCGCTTGCTCCGAGTTATTTTTATCCTCGAGCGGCTCGATCATGGCCGCAATCTTCTGCGCTTGCTCCGTATGACCGGCGCGCGCATACGCGTCTCCCACCATCGCGCCAAAAATCACTTTCTCTTGAATATCCGTCAGCCCCGCTGCTGCGGCATCCAACTGCCGTTTTTCCTCCACGAAATCGCCCTGCCCATCCGCCACGATCCCCAGCGCCAGATGAATGCGCGCCGCGCTTAGCGGCGACGCGTGCTCGCCCAGCAATTCCTGCGATTGCTGCAAACGGCTCTTCGCGCTCTTGTACTGCCCGCGGTAAAGATCCAAAAAAGCCAGCGAACGCATCGCGCTTTCGCGCATGGCAGGATTTGCGAGCAATCCCGTGAAAACTTGCTGCGCCTTATCGCTCTCGCCGTTAGCCACCAGCGTGAATCCGTATTCGCGGCTGATGTTCCCGGCGGTCAGCCAATGCGGATCAAGCTCAAACGCCTTCGCGTAAGCCTGCAACGCCTCGGGATATTTGCCCTGCGTCTTGTAAGCGTTCGCAATTCCGATATAGGCGTGCGTGTAGTCCGGCATGATCCGCAGCACCTGGTTGTACTGCTCGATCGCCTCCGTCCCGCGCTTGTGCTGGCGCAACATCGTCGCGTAATCGAAGCGCATCGTCGCGTCGTCCGGATAGCGCTCCAGGTACGCGCTCACCAACCGGTCGGCTTCATTCTCATGGTCGCGGTTCAACGCGTAATGCGCCTCGATCATCATCCGTTCGCGGTCGGTCGTGCGCGCCACCAGCGCCAACGCCTTCTCGTATTCCTTCTGCCCGTCTTCCGGCTGGTTGTAGACAAAGCTGTAATACGCGTTGCCCAGCGCCGCGTGCGCCATCGCAAAATCCGGATCCGTCGCAATCGCGGCCTTGAACAAAGTCCCCGCGTCGAAATATTTTCCCTTGCGCCACAATTCCGAGCCTTCCGCGTACTGCTGCAGCGCGCTCAGCGATTGCGTGGTCACCTGCGGCAGCGGCTTGCTGGCTTCATGAATCTGATACAGCGATTCGCCCAGCGCCTCGCGGATTTCTTTCGCCAGCACATCCACCGCCTCCAGGATGTGGTCTTCTCCATACGAGCGCTCCGTAAACGAGCGCACCGTCTCGCCGCTTTCCGGGTCAATCAGCTGCGCGGTCAGCGCGTATTCCTGCCCCGTGCGCGTGATGCTCGCCGCGATCAATCCGCGCACATTCTCACGCTGGCAGATTTCGCGCCCCAGCGCCGGAGTGATCCGCTCGCCCGGCGGTTTCTCCATCCGCGCCAGCACGGCATCCAGACGCGTGCGCGGAAACACGTTCGCGTACCGCGATTGCTCGATGCTCACCGCAAACGCCGTTCCCAAAGCATTGTCGAACCGCGGGTCGCCCGTCTGGTTCTCGAAGTCCGCGATCAGCACCGAATCGCGCGAACGAAATGAAAAAGCCGGCCACCCCCGCAGCAGCCAGAATGACACGACGCCAATCACCAGCGCCACGAACGCCAGCGCCGCGAGCCATCCGCGCGACCGCCGCGCGTGCCGCGGCCACTCTCGCTCCTCCGCTTCGTAATCCGCCTCCGGCTCCGCATCTTCCGCATGCGCGCCGGCCGCCGCGTCAGCAGTCGCCGGCCCCGCCGGAATCTGCCGGAACAGCACCATCGGCGGCGGCTCGTGCAACCGCGCACGCTCCTCGCGCTCGCCATTCTCTACCGGCGCCAGAAACCGGTACCCGCGCCGCGGCACCGTCTCGATAAAACGCGGATGCTCGGCATCATCATTCAATGCTTCGCGCAGCTTGCTCACCGCCGTGTTCAACCCCGTTTCAAAATCTACAAAAGTATCGTCCGGCCACAAGTGTTTCCGCAGCTCTTCGCGCGTAACCAAAACGCCCGGCTGCGCCGCCAGTGCTTCCAGCACGCGCAAAGGCTTTTCCTGCAGACGGATCTTCGACCCCTGTTTGCGCAGTTCTCCCGCGCGGGTATCCACTTCGTAGGGACCGAACTTTAGGTTGGGAGCAGGGGAGCCCGAAGGCATTCGCCGTCCTCGTTGAACGGATGCGCGGGGAAGCGGCATAGTACCACAACGCCAAACTTCCCAGCCAGTATATCCATACTGCAATAAGCCGTTTGCTTTGTGCGGCCTACTTCTTAAGATGTTGTTAAGAGTTAAACCACCCTCCGTGCATTGAATCGCTGTAACAATTCCCGCAAACTCCGCACAACTTTACCCGAGGAGCCAGCAGCCGATGCACAGTCAGCCGATCTTTTTTGGCGAAGCAGACTACGAGCGCTGGCTCAGCTCGGCCCTCGAAGCCGAACGCCAACGCCTGAAATTGCAAGTAATCCCAAATGCTCCAGAACCTCCCGCCAAACAGAACGATCAACCGCGCGCGCTCAGTCAAGGAGCTACCAGATGACGCAAGCTACGAAACGCGTACCCGCTGAAAACATCGAGCATGGAATTCAGCGGACGCGCTGGCTCCTGACTTGCGCTGCGCTCCTCGCATTCGTTTTGTGCGGCACGGCAGCCGCCCACGCGCAATCTTCGCGGAGTTTATCGGGAGCGACGCCTCCCGCCACGGCGAACCGTTCCGCCGCTTCTCCCGGGCCGCGAACGGCCGAGCAGTCGCCTGCGAGCGGGATGAATACCGGGATCAAAGTCCACGGCCACTGGACGATTGACGTGCTCAATCCTGACGGCTCGCTTGTAAAACATGTCGAATTCGAGAACGCGCTCACCTTGGTCGGAGCCGAAACCTTACCACTCATTCTAGGACGCGCCGCGACCCCCGGCGCGTGGGCCATTGGTTTGGGCTACGGCGCAGCCGGACCCGACACCGGACCGGGGCCCTGCAACCAGCAAACGGCGTCTACCTTCACCGCGTATGGCCCCAACCACGGTTTTGTCGCTGCTGGTTGGACATTTTACAACGTCACGGGGGCCTGCTACATCGCCGAGGACATCAACTCTGGCGGTTCGCCAGCCGGTTATCCGGTCGCCTGTGGGTCGGGTTATTGCTTTCCGAGCCTCAATGTGTCTGTCGTCACCGCAGCGACGAGCGTTGTGCACTATACCGGCCTCTTTAACAATAGCGTTTACAGCGCGCCCCAGAATCAGCTCCAGTTGCAGGGTATCGCCACCGCTCAAAACGACGGCAGCATTGATACAGTTGCCACCTTCCTGATGCTGTGCAGCATCCCCACTGGCTCGAGCGCAATCTCGCCCTCCACCTGTGCGACCGGCCCGCTCACCACCAGCACCGCAAGCAATTCTAATTTCGGAACGTTGGGAGGTTCCGGCAGCGCTTTCGAACAACTCGGCCAAGGTTCTCCTTCTTTTGGAAATTCCATCACCGCCGCTTTTCTGACGGGCTCGAGCGCCACTTCCACGCCCCCCGCCCCCATCGGTGTTCTCGCCACGCAAGTGCTGCGCGTGACGGTGCTGCTGAGTTTTTCGTAAATGCTTGGCTGGTGGCCGGACCCAAGCCTTGGTTTTTTTTGGAATTTTTTGCAGCGAAGGAGAGAGCATGAGCGAGCAAGGTGAAAACGGAAAATTTGCCGCAGTGATGCGGCGTTGTTTGTCGGTCGCGGCAACGCTCGCGCTGATTTTAGCTGGCGCCGCCGCTGCGCGCGCGCAATCCGCGTCGAGTTCCACGGCCGTGCAATCCGCCAAGAGCGCAGCGCCATCGTCCGCCTCCGCGAGCGCCACCGCAAAAGCTGCCGCGAATACTGCCGCAGTGCCAGCTCCCGCGAGCGGGCTGAACACCGGCGTCCAAATCCACGGCCACTGGAAAATCGTGGTGCGTAATCCCGACGGCACCGTCGCCACCCGCCGCGACTTTGAAAATTCCCTTACTTACAGTGGCGCTTTCATCATGCAGGCATTGCTGGGCGGCGGCGCTTCGCCGGGAGCGTGGGCCATCGGCCTCGGGTCTCAATTGCCCGGTGATACCGGACCATGCACCGGTGCCAATTTCTCGATCTACAATGCTGTCGACCCCTCCCCAATTTCCAGCGGAAACTGCTTTATCGGCGAAACCAGCGGTGTATACGACTCTAATCTTGCTTGTTCTCAAATCACCGGTTGCTCACCAAACCTGGCCAGGCGGCAAATCAACTTTCAGACCTCCGTTCAAACGGCAAGTGGTCCGCTGAACACCACGGTGTTCAGCCAAGTCATAGACACCAGCGGGTTTGAAATCTCCGGGACGGCTACTGCCAGTTCCACCGGAACGATTGACGCCGTCTCGACATTGGTAATGCTATGCCCTTCGGGCGGGTTCCGCTTCCAGTCTACCAGCACCACCTACACTGTGAATGTCGCTAGCGATCCGACGAACCACGACCCCCTCTCCTGCGACAGCACTCCCGCGCCGCCCGCGAGTAGAACTCTAAGCCCCCAGCAGGTCGTTCCGTTCGGGACGACCTCGCCGGTCGGAGGGGTTTTCAGTTCCGCAATTCTGAATGGCGCCAGCTCCACGTCCACTCCGCCCTCTGCGGTTCAGGTCGTAGCAAATCAGACGATTCAGGTGACGGTCGTGTTCACGTTCAATTAGCTCGACCAGACGCGGGCTAGTTTCCGCCCGCGCGGATGTTTCGAGGCATAAGCAATCGCACGCGGCACGATGAGGAGAAGCAAGCAGTGAGCAGGCACCCACACAGGAGCGCGGCATGAAACCAGCAAGTGGCTTCGCGGCGCCCTGCCTGGCGAGCGTTCTCCTGCTTGCGCTCACGCTCATATTCCCGCAGATTTCGCCCGCCCAGACCACCACGCCGGTGCAACCTCCCGGTTCCGTACTAAACGCCGGCGTCATCTACGGCCTGCCTACCTGCACTCTCGATGTCACCGCCACCCCTCCCGAAATTTGCACCATGGGCGTCGGAGACGGCCAAGCTGTGGGCGGGTTCTTCGGCAACACCAGCAACGGCATAAAACTTTTCGACGTCGCCGCCACCAACTCCACCGGCGAAGGCGGACAACTTTTCGACTTCCTCGGCAACGGCGACGGCAGCTTCGCCGCGCCGACTTTCAACAGCGTCCCCTACCCGATCGTCAACGACGGGCTGAACGTTGTGATCGCGGGTCCGGTTTTCAGTCCTTCGAGTCTGGATTTGGTGGTCACTGACGATTACTACGACCTGTATGTGATGGAGGGTAACGGCGACGGCGCATTTGGAGCTCCCGTAGCACTCGGCCAGACGGCCGCCTCGCTGAGCGGGTACCTCAACTCCAGTGGCACGCTCAACCTGGTCATCACGGGAGTCACGTTTGGTTCGTCCGGCGTGGATACTTCCTCCGCGACCATCTTGGTCAATCAGGGCAACGGCACTTTTACGGCGACGAATGTGCCGGTCCTGGCACCCAGTACGACCGCCTACATCAACGGAGCCTACGCACTGACTGTCGGCGGCGCTACCGCCGTGCTGGAGGTATATTCCAATGGCGCGGCAGCAATCTCGCAATCGGTGAACGGAGTATTCCAGGCGCCGGTTTCGCAGGGAACGCTCGGAAACGGCTCCGGTTCCATACTGCCCGGCTCGCTCTCGACGTTCCTTTCCGGCGATAATTCCTACCTCGCCGGAATCGTCACGTCAGCCGTGAGCGTCCCAACCGCCGTGATTTGGCCCTTCAGCGCCGGCCCCGGCGGAATTTCGGTCGGTGCTCCGGCCTATTTCTCGATCCCTTCGAACGATATCGCATCCGTCACCGCCGCCGACGTGGATGGCGACGGACTCCCGGACTTGATCGTTCTCGGCGGCGGTCAATTTTCCACCACTCAGACCGTGAATATGTTTCTGAGCAGCTCGACGCCGGCTTTTTCCCCGCTGACGGGAGCGACCAAGCCCAACACGATTCTCGGTCCGGGCCTGTACGGTACCCAGGCAATCGTGGCCGATGCCAATGGCGACGGAAAAAACGACCTGATCCTTTACCAGCCCGGCCGGGGTTTGACCGTACTGCTGAATCAAGGCAACAACACCTTCTTGACTCCTACCACTCTGCTGGCCGGCGATAGACCCGTAGCCATCGCCAACGCCGATTTCAACGGCGACGGAGTGGATGACGTCGCCGTCGTCAATGGCATCAACCCCGCGAAACAGCACAGCGACAACACCGTCTCGGTCATGCTCAGCGAAGCGCCCGGAGTTTATGGCGCGCAGACGGCATACGCTGTCGGCAACAATCCATTCGCCGTAACCACCGCAAAGGTAAACGGCTATCAAAGTATTTTCGTGCTCAGCCAAGCCGACACCTCCGCGAATTACAACAATCCCGTGGTTGCCTTTCTGCAAGGCGATGGCAGCGGAGCATTTCCTCCCACCACTACTTTTTTTTCCACCGGCACCGCCATGTACGAGTCGCCTTTGGCCATCGCCGCGGGGAACTTCGATAAGTCGGGATTTCCCACCGTGGCAGTCGGCAATAGCGACGGCACAATCAACCTCTTCAGCTATAGCGGCGGCACGTTTGTGCCCTCCACAGCGACGCCGATGTTGTCGGTCAGCGGCGCTCCGCTCTACGGCTTGAGCTTGTCCTCACTCGCCGTCGGCGACGTGGATGGCGATGGCAATACGGATCTAATTGCCACGCAGCGAGGCGCCTGCGGTTACAACTCCCAGGGCCAGAATTCCCTCACCGGCGGCGCGGTCATCATCTGGCGCGGAAACGGCGACGGCACATTCCAGGCGCCGGTTTACCTAACCTCCACCGAGCCGAATTCCGATCCCTCCTTCGTCACTCTTGGCAGTCTCACCGGCGCTGCACTCCCCAGCATGGTGGTGGTGGACGGCGCAGGCCCCGAGTGTCAAGTCGCCTACAGCGAAGGGCCCTATCCGATTCTTTTCACCAACAACGGCGGTCTGAGTTTCACGGAAACGGATTTCGAGCCGAGCCCCTTGGATGTTCCCGGTTCCGCCGGATCCCAGGCTCGCGTTTCCGCGGCGCTCGCGGACGTCAATGGCGACGGCGCGAACGACATCGTTCTCTCCGAAGCCGGCATCGTGACCGCCTTGCTGAACAACGGCAAAGGCGGATTCAGCGCCACTTCGCCCACGCCACTGTTCTACGTCGGGAGTTCGGATACCGCAGCGCTGATTGGCGGTTCCTTCTTTGGTCCCGGCGTTCACGATGTGGGCATCGCCAGCCTCTCTGGCGCGGTGCTCATCAAAGGCATCCCCGGCTCCACGGCAGGCTCCGGCCCAGTCTCCACCGCCGTCACCCTCGCTTTCTCGCCGGCCAGTCCGATCGCTTTCGGTACCACCGAGATTCTGACGGCTACGGTAACCGCCACTGCGGGCAATGTAGGCTCGGAGGGCCTCGTCACTTTCACCGACGGCTCCGTCTCGCTGGGCACCGTGCCTCCCGTCGCCGGCGTCGCCACGTTGCCCACCAGCAGCCTCGCGGTCGGCACGCACGTCATCACCGCCAGTTACGCGGACACCGCGAACAAATTCACTTCCAGCAACTCAGGGCCATATTTGTTCTCGGTGTTGCCATTGATCTCGACGTTCTCCCTCAGCCCCACCAGCGTCACTGGCGGCACCAGCGTCACCGCAACCGTGACGCTCGATGCTCCAGCTCCCGCCGGAGGAGCCGTCGTCACGCTCTCGAGCAGCTCCGCATCGGCCACCGTGCCCTCTACCTTCACCATCGCCTCCGGAACTTCGGGAACGTTTACGGTCAACACCCTTGCTGTAACCTCGCCGACGGTGGCGACCATCACCGTCTCCTACGACGGCGTCTCAGCCACCGCCACCCTCACCATCAACCCGACCGCCGCGCCTCCTCCGCTGACCATTCCGACGATCTTCGAGAACATCACCACCACCGATTCCCTCGGCAACAACAGCACCCTCATTTCCGCCACCGTAATTTCTCCGATCGTGGAAAACATCACCACCACGGATTCCCTCGGCAGCAACAGCACCCTAATTTCCGCCACTGTCATTGCGCCGATCACCGAAACGATCACCACGACGGACGCGGTCACTCCATCCGTGCCCTGCGCCGGTGTGATTTCCACCGGTGTCACCATCACGCGCGGCGGTTTCGTCTACAGCCCGATCACCCGTCAATACACGCAAACCATCACCCTCAGCAACACCGGCTCCGCGGCGATCCCCGGACCCCTCTCGCTGCTGATTGAGGGACTCAGCAGCAACGCCAGGCTGCTCAATCCCGCCGGCGTCACCACCTGCGCTGCTCCATTAGGCACGCCTTACGTCACCGATAGCATCGTTTCACTCGCGGCAGGAGCCAGCACCAGCCTCGTATTGAAATTCAGCAATTCGAGCACGGGCATCGCGATCACGTATTCCACCGCCGTCGAGGCTGGCAGCGGTGCACCCTAAAGGAGAAAGTATGATCAACGCAAAAACGCACAATCCGATCCACCGCGCGCCGCAGCGCCGCTCGCCCTCGCGAGCCCTCGCCTCGCTGGCCGCGCTCGCGGCGCTGTTCCTCGCGCTCGGCCAACGCAGCGCCTTCGCCGACGGCGTCTCCGCCACCGTCACGGTGGACACCTCGTCCTTGGTCGGCATCACCGGCCAGTCCGAAATATTCTTTGTGCTGACGGACGGCAACGCGCCCACACCGGGCACCAACACCGCCACGCTCGGCAATTTTTCTTTTGGCACAGGCGGCGCGGGCGGCGCGGTAGACACCGGCAACACATTTGGCGACGTCACCACCGGCCTGAATCTCGCCGACGGCGCCACGTTGCTCGACGATCAATTCACCGACGTCTTCGCGGGATTTTTCACGGCGGGCAATCAACTGACTTTCGATCTCACGCTAACAGCAAACTTAGCGACCGGCGCCCCAGCCCCCGATGAATTCGCCCTCTTCATCCTAGACCCCAACGGCAACCCGCTACCCAGCACCGATCCCGACGGCAGCGGCAGCCTGGTAACCGTAACAATCGATTCCGCAAACCCAACAGTAGACACCTACACCGACGCAGTAACAGTAATGTCCAACACAGTCCCAGCCCCAGAGCCGAGCACACCACTGCTGCTCGTAGTCGGTTTGGCGGCGCTCTGCGCGCTACGGATGCGCCAATCGACGCAACCCACGCCCTGATCGCCCGCCTTTTCTGCGAGTGCGGCGGCTTGTTTATCCTGAGGAACGAAGGGCCGCCGCTTGTTGCAAGGCGAGGCTTGCCTCGCCGCTCACAGCGCAGCCGAGCAGCAAACAAGCAACCCGCCGCCGTGCTGCGCGCGAAACTCGCCTCGCGTGCAGTGATCGAAGTGAATTACCCACCCGCAGGAATTCAGTGCCGATCGCAGTACGCCTACGGCAAAGTCCCATGCCCCAAGCGCCCAGCACCAAACCGCGTCCCCGAAGCAGCCCCCGCCGGCGACCCCGCCTCCGCGCCCTGCGGCGCAGCCGCAACAGGCGCCGCCAGCCCCGCCGCGTGCAATTCCGCCGTCATCGCCCAATCCCGCTTGAATTCGATCATCGTCTCGCGGCTATGCTTCGGGCTGTTCAATTCCGCTTCCACGCGCGCCAATAAAATCTGATACCCCACCTGCGCATCCGAATCCGCAGCAAAAATATTGCTAGCGCTCAATCCCACGCGTCCCGCCGGCTGCGAATCCGTCCACGTAATCCACAACGCCCCATCCGCGTCCACCGAAAGCCCGCCCGCCTCTCCGAGTCTCTTGAAGACGTGCTTCAAATATCCGCGGTCGGGAATCAGTTCGTCATGGATCGCCTGATTCACAATCTCGTTGAACTGGTCGCGGTAATCCTTCCACTCATCCTTGTCGCCCACAATGGATTCGTCCGCAATCCGTTGCTCCGCCTCCAGCTGCTGCACGCTCACCGTATACCCGCGCGGCGCATCGCCCGCCGCAGCCGAAGCCTCATCCGCGCCCAGCGCGTCCACCGAAGGATGCGCCTCAAACTGGTGCTCAGGATTGAACCGCCCGGTGATGAGGTAAGACGCCGTCACCGCCGGAATACTCTGCCACGCCAAAACCGCCAGCGGTATCACCAGTTTCTTCGAATGATAAAGTTGCTCGGTCCCGCTGCGGCATTCGCTGCTGCGCTTGATCGTCCCCGGCACTTGTGAAAAATGCAGCACGCGCAAATCCAGCTCGGGATGCTCCTGCGCGTAGTGCGTAAAAGTCCGCGCCGCCGCTTTCGGGCTGGTCATGAAAAAATCATTGATGTAATCCGGCTTCACCGAATGCGGATAATAAATGTCCAGCACGCGCCGCGTGAAGTCCGCGCAATTCCGCGTCATCCCGTTGAAGTGGTTCACATTCGGCAGGGAATTGAACTCTGCGATCAAGGTGCGGTCCTGCTCCACCGTCGTCTTCACCACGAACATGTATAAACTGCGCTCCAGCGTCGCCCCCACCATCTCGCGCCACTCCGCGCTGTTGCCCTTCAGACATTTTTCCGTGGTGCACAGTCGCGACAAATAATTCTCGCGGTAACGCTCTTCTAGCAGCGCCTTGATCGCCTTCGAACTCACCAGCGGCCGGTTGCCAGGATCTTCCACGCCATACAAATAAATGCTAAGCGGCACAATATTCCACTCGTACGGCTGGTCTTCGCCCAGCGTCGTGTAATTGCTCAGCACCGAACCCTGCTCGCCAGGCCGGCACAAACGCATTTTCACCGGCGAATTATCAGGACAAATGTTCGAAAGATAGATCGCGCTATGCCCCGACCCGGTGATCCGCGCCACGCTCGTATCCAGCGATTCGTTCAACACCACTCCGGCATCCGCGGAAGCACACGGCGCAAGCAGCAGCGACGCCGCGGCGATCGCCAGCGCGCAAATAAACAGCAAGCGCCGCATCCGCACGCGCAAAGCCCGGCGCAGCAACAATGAATTGTGGGGTAAGCGCGCGGAGGTCTCCGCGCGATGATTCGGGGCGGGCCCTTCTGCCAGATGCACCTCTATCCGTCCCAGCAAGGCGTTCCTCCGTAAAGCGTTCTCTGAAGATGCTGACTATCGATGCAAGCCCGCACGCTTGCCGGGTAGGGCCACCCAATACAAACACCAAAAAGCAACAAAAGTTTCGTCGGCCCGCGATAGTATCTGTCGAACAATCAATAAGTTACACAAACCCATCGCGACCAGCGCCTCGCGGCGTCCATCACGTTGAATTCCGAGCGGCGGCAACCGGAACGACTGGGGCAGAAGAACGAGGACCGGGAACGTTGCTTCGCGGAGGCGGGCAAATCTATCCGCTGCCTACCCCAACATTATATCGCGTCCGAGGCAGCCGAGCATCTGAAAGTTGTTCGAAACGTCGATCGAAAAGCGAAGCGCTGCCCTGCGGGTCCGCTTCGGCCTTGACCTTCTATCGCATTATTGCGATAATGAGACGTTCCTTTTCTCTCGCGTGCCTGACGAATTCGCTATCGACTACGTCGCGCTTCCCAACGGCCGCATCCCCGCGCGCGAGTTCGTGGATTCATTGGATGAACCGGCGGCAGCGCGCATTGACGCATTCATCGAGCGGCTGCGGATTTACGGCAATCGTATGCAGGGGAAATTTGTGAAGAAGCTCGGCGGGGAAATTTTCGAGCTGAGGATCAAGCAATACGACCGGATTTTTCGCATTCTCTTCTGCTATCTACCCGGCAAACGTATCATCATCTTGGCGGGGTTTCAAAAGAAGACCGATCGCACTCCGCCCGCTGAAATCGCCAAGGCCGAGCAGCTCAGGCAAATCTGGATGAAGCATCGCAATCGTTACACGGGATCGTCGAAGGAACGAGACGCCCTCCAAAAGGAGTGGGAACCATGAAACGGGACCAGCATGCCGACATTGTAAAAAAGCGCGCCGCTTCCAGCGCTTCTTACCGCCAGTCTTTTGAGCGCAGCCTGCGCCAAATCGATCTCGCCCTGCTGGTACGCGAACTGCGCGAGGATGCCGGTTTCACGCAAGCAGAGCTCGCGAAAAAGACCGGCACGACGCAATCGGTGATTGCTCGCCTCGAGGATGCCGAATACGGCGGCCAGTCGCTCAAGATGTTGTCCCGCATCGCCGCGGCCTGCGGCGTAACCTTGAAACTTCACGCGGAAAAGAAGCCGAACTACGAACGGGAGGTGGCGCTCGTCTAGGCCCGCACCAACACCACATCCAACTTCCTCACCGCGTGGCCCAGATCCGCCGCACTCAGTAGCATTCCGACCACTAGATACACCTTTCACCCGATTCTTGCGCCCCGTCAGAAATGCAAAATTGTGAACGTCGCGCAAGTCCGCACACCGTTGACTAGCGCGAGAACTTGACCGGCGCGCAAAGGTTTTGTAGCGGCGTCCGCCGCGGCGGAGCCAGCCTTTTCGCCCGAGCATCAAGCGGGCACGTTGGACGGAGCAACGGCAACAAAACGAATTCGCCGCACTCCGCGGTTTTCACGATGTGCGGCAAAAGTGAAGTGGATGTCATCCCGAGCGCAGCGAGGGATCTGCTTTTCGCTGAAACGTCGCGAACAAGCAGACGCCTCGGCAGAAGCGTCTTCGGAATGACGGCGCGCCGCGTTTGACCGCAAGCCGTTCAATCAGCAGCAAGCGTTAAGACAAAACTTAAATTTCCCGGGAGGCTCCCATGCAACAACAAGCTTTGCGAGATCTATACATCGATGAACTAAGAGATATTTACAGCGCCGAAACACAAATGGTGAAGGCCCTGCCGAAAATGGCCAAAGCCGCCACCAACGAAGAACTCCGCTCCGGCTTCGCAGAGCACCTCGAACAAACCCGCGGCCACGTCCAGCGCCTCGAACAAATATTCGAAGCGCTCGACGAAAAGCCCACCGGCAAGAAATGCGCCGGCATGGAAGGCCTGGTGAAAGAAGGCAGCGAAATGATCGGCGATGATTTCGAAGGGGAAGTGAAGGACGCGGGCCTAATCGGCGCCGCGCAGCGCGTCGAGCACTACGAAATCGCCGCCTACGGCACCGTCCGCGCCTTCGCCCAGCTCCTCAACGAACGCCAAGCCGTCGACCTGCTAACCGAAACGCTCGAAGAAGAAAAAGCTACCGACAAAAAGCTCACGCAACTAGCCGGCGAAATCAACGCGGAAGCCAACCAGCGCAACCAAGCCTCCGAAGAAGAAGGCACCAGCGGCCGCCGCAAGAGCAAATCAGCACACGCGTAAAACGCAGCAACCCGCATCGGGCAACCCAGTCCGAAACGGCCATCGTGTCTCCGTAGGGGCGGGTCTAAGACCCGCCCCACAACACCGCCCACGCCGAGCGAGTGCGCAAGAACCATATGGAGTGCGGCGGCGCGCCGCCGCTTTCGCAAGGCGAGGCAAGCCTCGCCGCAGAAGCCCGCACCGCAATCTCAGCCGCCCACCACCAATCTAGGAGTGCGGCGGCTTGCCGCCGCTTGTACAAGGCGAGGCTCGCCTCGCCGAAAGTAAGCGCCATCGAGCAGTGTCACGCGAAGCCAGAAAAAAAGTAACAGCCTCGTCTCACGCGTTACCAGCGACCCCCGCCCCAAACGCAACCTCCCGCCGCGCCGCCGAACTCTCCGCCCCCGCCTCCAAAACCCGCATCACCAAAACTCCATACTCCCCCGCCGCCGGATTCGCCGCCCCGCGCAAAATCGTATCGCGCACCGCCTCGTAATATCCCGGATAATATCCCGGCAAAGTCGGCACAGCCGCACTCGATTCCACATCCTCCTCGCGCGTCAGCAGCAAGCCATCCCGCGGATCCACACCCCAATCCGCTCCCCCCGGACGCACGCCGCGCTTCAAAGCCTCCTCCTGCATATCCATTCCATATTTAACGTAACTCGCCGCCCGCCCATGCACGATAAACCGCGGCAAATCCCCCCGCACCAGCGAACTCGCATGCAAAATCACCCGCGCGCGCCCATAACGAAACGTCACATTAAAATAATCCACCGTCTGCGCGCCCTCCCGCTGCATCTCCAGGTCCGCCAGAATTCCTTCCGGCGTGCCGAAAAGCTGCAAAGCCTGATCCACCAAATGCGGCCCCAAGTCATACCAGATCCCGCTAGCCGGCCCAGCCTGTTCGCGCCAACGTTTCCGCACCAACGGCCGGTAACGGTCGTAATGCGATTCGAAATGCGTCACTTCGCCCAAGCGCCCTTCCGCAATCAGCGCGCGCAAAGTAAGAAAGTCCCCATCCCAACGCCGATTCTGAAACACAGCCAGCACCCGCCCCGATTTTTTCGCCAACGCAGCCAATTCCGTAGCCTCGGCCACAGTAGTAGTAAACGGCTTGTCCACTACCACATGTTTCCCAGCCGCCAGCCCCCGCTGCGCCAGATCAAAATGCGAATCATTCGGCGTAGCCACCACAATCAAATCAATTTCCGGAAGCGCAAAAGCATCATCAGCAGCACCCAGCACCGCAACGCCAGGCCAATCCTGCTTCACCACAGCAGGCTTCGAGGAAACAATATGCGAAAGCCGCAACCCGCGAACGCTGGAAATCAGCAGCGTATGAAACACCTTAGCCGCCATCCCATACCCAATCACCGCAACATTCAAATGTTTCGCGTCAGAAACTGGTTGTACAGGCGCCAAGCGATCCCCCAGAGAAGCAAAGCCCGTTGAGTTTTTCATCCCGCGAAAGGAAAAGCAAGTTGACTACACTGGCGAGGTCAAGCGTGTCCGCAAGATCAATATGGAGTGCGGCGGCGCGCCGCCGCTTTCGCAAGGCGAGGCACGCCTCGCCGCAGCAGCCCGCACCACAACCTTAGCCGCCAACCACCTTCTGGGAGTGCGGCGGCTTGCCGCCGCTTGTACAAGGCGAGGCTTGCCTCGCCGAACGTAAGCATCCTGGCGGCGCATCACGCGAAGCCAGCAACCGCTAACCGTCCGCGCGCGACGCTATAGAAATCCCTCGCGACGGCACGAAACGCCAAAACAAAAAACCGTGCAGGCGCTCAGTAGGGGCGGGTCTCAGACCCGCCCCTACAAAGCCAGCAAGATCGAGCGAGTCCGCAATGGCCGCTGGCTCATCCGCGCTTTATTCCACCACAAACTTCACAGCACTAATCGCCGTCAAATCCCCAGGGCCTTCGCTGGCCTGCATCTCCAATAAATATTCACCCTTCTCCAACTTCTCCAGCGGCAACTTGAAAGCCACAGGAATCATCGGACTCCCTTTCTGCTCATAACTCGTCACGTCCACCGCCGTCGCTCCCACCAAAGGCTTCCCACTCTTCGGATCCATCACCATATAAGTGAACTTCACCGTCGGCGGATTCGCCTCCGTCAATCGCGGCACATAAATCTGCGTGTACAAAGCCGCCTTCTCCGACTTCTTGAAGCGGTTGCTCCCCGATGGCGTAAACTCCAGATCCTTCACCACCAGCGGCGTCCGGTCCGCCAGCAAGTCCGCATCCAGCGCGCCGCCCAAGTCCGCCACCGGCGCGATTTCATCGCTCAACGCCACTCCACTCAGGCTGAATTTTTTTCCATCATACGGATCAATCGCCAAACCCGTCTGATAGCTCGCAAATTTCTGGCTGCCGCCGCTCAACACCACGCTCAACCGGTACTGCCCCGGCGCGATCAAAAACTGATTCTCGTAATGCATCGGCGTTTTCAGGAACTTCTCCCACTCGCCCTTTTCCAGATCCATCGTAACTTCATCGCTGAACCGCGACGCCACCGTGCCGTCCGCACGATAAGCGATCCCCAGCACGTTCAAGTCGGCGTGGTATTTTCCCTTCACCTTGTCGAATTCGATCGACGACGACGGCACTTCCATCGCCAGATGCACCTTCGCTTCGTTCGCCGCAGTATAAAAGTAAGGCGTCTCCAGCGATCCCGGATTCGCAGCAGCACCCGCACCCGCCGCGCCACCACCCGCCGCCCCCGCTGCCGATGCCCGCGTCTCGAGCTCCTTCTCGATCGGTTTGCCCTCCAGCGGATCCGCCGGCGCCGAGTTGCAGAATCCGCTGCGCGCCCGCACATTCGTCCCGCCGCGGTCCACTTTGACCTTCAACGTGTGGCAGCTTCCATCCGGCGAGCCAGGAGGCGTATAGCCGAGCAAATAATATTCGCTCTGCTCCCGCGCAATTTTCTCGAGCCCCGGCAAAAGGTCGTTCGTATTCAAAATCGGAAATCCGCCCGTGCCGCTCGCCAGCGCGTACATCACTTGCTGGTTCGTCGTCGAAGACGCCGGAAATTGCGGAACAATTTGCCGCGGCTGGTTGTAATTCGGGTTGCCGTAATAATTTCCGCCCGGATTTCCCGTGCGCGTGCCGCCACCGCCGCCCGTCCCGCCGTGCCCCCCGCCCGAGCCGCCCGTCCCACCGGTCCCGCCATGACCGCCGCCCCCGCCCGTGCCGCCTCCTCCACCTCCGCCCGTTCCACCGCCGCCTCCGCCGCCATGTCCTCCGCCGCCTCCGCCACCGCCATGCTGCGCCGCAAGCACCAGCGCTGCACCCTCACCCGGATGATACGCAGCGAGTTGCAATCCCGCGCCAGCCGATGTCGCACGAGCCGAAGCAGGAGCCGCGTGCGTCGCGCCGCCGCCGCCGCGCGACGAAGCTGCGTGATCGGCGCCACCAATCCGCGCACGTCCATCGGATACACCGCCACGTTCGCCTTGTTGCAAGCATCAATCGTCGCCGTCAATTCCGAATAACGTTCCGCGCTCAGCTCGAATCCCGCCGTAAACAAAATCAAACTCTTGCGCCCCGGAATCGCCGCCAGATTTTTCGCCAGTTGCCGGATCGAAAGCAGCAGCGTATACGCTCCAAAATCGCCTTCCGCATTGCCGCCCAGGCTCGCGAAGCCGCTGCTCTGCGGCAAACCGCTCGTCGGAGCGGAAGTGTTGGACGCGCTCGCATTGGTCGCGATATTAGAATTAGCGATTCCCGAAACCGCCTGCTTCAATCGTGCTGCGTCCGTCGTGAAATTCTGCACAATCTGCAACGAACCGCCGAAATTCATCACCGCCATCACGCGATCCGGCCCCGCGTAAGCATCAATAAATTTCGCCGCCGCCGCCCGCGCCCGTGGCTGATCGCTCAAATCCATCGACGCATTATCGAAGAACACCACAATGTAATGCCGTTGCGCCTCGATCGGCCCATTCGGCGCCGCGCCGAACGAAAACGTATTGATGGCCTGCTCCTTGTCGTCTTCATACAGCCGAAAATCCTTGGTCGTCAGATCCTGAATGTAATTCCCCTTCTTGTCCGTCACCACCACGTCCACCCGCACCTCGCGCGTCTCCGCCTTGATAGCAGGCCCAGGTGGCGTTTGCGCCTGCTGCGGAGCAGCAGCAGTGGACGTTTGCTGCGCAGCGGCTGGAGCAGTCGCAGGCGGAGCAGGCGCAACAGCAGCCGGAGCCGCTGAAGCTGGCGGCGCCGCCGCTTGCTGTTGTTGCTGTTGCTGCGCACTCGGCGCGGGCGTCTGCGCAGCCGGCGCGCTAGACGATTGTTGCGCCCGCACGACCCCCGGTGAATCCAATATGTACCAGCCAAGTCCCACGGCAGCGAAAGCGAGCAGCAGAATCGGAACAATATGTAGCACGCGGCGCATGATCATCTGTCACCTTCCCACCGGAACGTACTCAATCAACCTGCCATAAATCTCAGCGTACGAAGAAATCCAAGCCTGCCCACAACGCGTTACGGGATCTCCACCACTCCATTGCGCGCCGAAAGCTGCGCAGCCTTCGAATCGCGCACCACCAACCGCACCATATACCCGCCCGGCTTCACATCAAAATTCGTCTTCAGCGTCACGCCCGTCTGATCCAGTTTCTCCAGCGTCGTATCCTTCAACCGCATCTCCAAAGTCTGCTGCTCGCCGGAAATAAAATTTCCATTGCGATCGAAAAGCCCCGCCACGATCGTCAAATCATCCCAATTCCGCCCCTCGGACTTTTCGAAGTGCAGCTTCGTCAAGTCCACGTGCGCCAGCACCGAAAGCTTCGCGTTCAGTTCATCCACTTTGTAGTATTGCAAATGAAGCTGAATCGGGAATCCTTCCTGCTCCTCCTGCGAAAAAAGCGCGTCCTCGATATCCTGCTTCGCCACTTCCTCCGGCGTCTGCCCGCGCTTGGGCGCAAAAAATCCGCGTCGCGCTTGCACCGAGTACTTGTCCTTGGTCAAAAGTTTTACGTTCAAACTGTGAAACTTGCCGTCGTTCTTCAAATTATCCGGCACGATCGCCAGCAAATAGGAAACTTCCGGCTCCGCCGCCGTCGTGCGAAACCCCGCATCCAGATCATTGTTATTTCGAAAATAAAATCCGCCCGTGCTGTACGCCAGATCCGAAAGCACCTCCGACTGCTCGCGCTGCTCGTCCAGCCGGTATTGCAGCGACATCGACGCAGTCGCCGGGTTCGC
Source organism: uncultured Acidobacteriota bacterium (assembly GCA_963740695.1). Taxonomy (GTDB): domain Bacteria; phylum Acidobacteriota; class Terriglobia; order Acidiferrales; family UBA7541; genus Palsa-295. Next base: position 735,991 of record CAVUFU010000004.1, on the reverse strand, counting down.
GCGCACCGGCGTAGGCTGCGTGATGTCGCCGATCGGATCCACGGTATACAGTCCGCGCGCGTCCAGCGTATTGATGAAAACGTTCGAGTGATTCGCCTTATCGATCAGTGCTGAAACTTCATATTCGTACGTGGACGTCAGAAACCCCGGCGAAATCAGCACAATGCTGCGCTGTCCCGGCAGCGCCGCAACGCGCCGCACCACTTCCTCCAGCCGTCGCACCGAATATTGCGTGTTGATCTCGCCCGCTTGCAGCACAAGCGGCACCGTGCTGGCCACCAGTGACGCCGCCTCGGCGGCTTGCATTTGCGCGCTCGGAGCTCCGGCAGAACACGCCAGCGCGTCCGCATTCGCGGCCGCGACCGCCTGCTGATCGTTCTTGTTCTGGATCAAATCAGCCTGATAGTACGTGATCTGCAGGCAGTCATGGTCGTTCTTGGGGTCATAAGCGCCCACGGGATTGGGAATCAAAGTCTTGATGGCCGCGCGGATTTTTTCGTGGTCGTCGGTGAAATCCACCTGGAAGCGCCCGGAAATATTGAATATCGCGAGCCGCTCGCTGGGTTTCACTTGCGTATCAATAAACTTCAGCGCCGCAATTTTCGCGCGGTTCAAATCGCCCACGTCCAGATGCGAATCGTCAAATAGCAGCGCCACAAATCGCGTAGGCAGCGCCAGCTTGCCGTCCGTTGCCTTCCCAGGCGCAGCTGCATCCGGCGCAGCACCCGTAATCGCATACGCCGTCGCATCCGGCGGCAACGGAATCGCTTCGCCGCGCGCCACCTGGCTAGCCGCCGACGCCGGCGTCTCCACTGAAAAATGCGTGATGAATTGCACTTTCCCGTCCTGCTTCACCTGAAAATCTTCCTTGTGCAGGTTTTCCACCGCGTTTCCGTTCGCGTCGTGCACCACCACGCGAATCGGCACCAAGTTGACGTGCGATTGCAAAGGAACCTGCGATGTCCGCGTATTCATTTCGGGCGTGGAAGCCGAAGAAGCAGCCGAAGCCGGCGCACTAGAAGATGTCGCCGCCGTGCTTGATGCTGATGGCGAAGACTGCGGAGTGGAGGACTGCGCTGTGGAGGACTGCGCTGTGGAAGACTGGCTCGCTGACGCTTGTGGTGGGGAAGCCGGAGCCGCGGACGCAGGCGCAGCTGCAGCCGGTGCGGAAGCGCTCTGCCCCCCAGCCGTCTGCGCGAAACACCCAACAGCACACCACGCGATCGCAACGCCGAGCAAAACGGCCCGTCCTACGGCCGTCCCACAAAGCATGAGCTTAGCCGCAAGAGACTTCATCCGGCACTCCAACCGCGCCGCCTCAATGCGGAACCCGCGTGTCCCACACGATTACACGTCAGTCAACGTGCTCGAAGTCTACTCGCCCTCCGCAACCCCGTCAATCTGCCCCAACCAATGCGCCGCCACAACGCAATCTGGGAGTGCGGCGGCTTGCCGCCGCTTGTGACAAGGCGAGGCTTGCCTCGCCGCTCGCAGCCAAGCCAAGCAGTAAAATAAGAAGCCGCCAACCGCACGCAGACCCTGCACGCGCGCAAGGCTCCAAGCAGCCCAACGCGCGGCGATCAAGCCACACCGCAAGTCGCCGGCCTTCCGGCGCGAAGCTCGCTTCGCATGCAGTAAACGCCAGGTCGGCCAGCAGCCGTGCGAGACACGCCTCGGCCAAGAGAAAGCAGAATCCCTAAATCGCCTGCGCGTGCGGCACCTTCAAAGTCTTCGCAAACTCGCTCAGTTCTTTCCCCCGCGCCTCCAGCGAATCCCACTCCCCGAGCACGCACCCGCACTTCGGGCAAAGCATCAAATACACCATCGCTCCGTTCGCGCGCGCCCCAAACCCAAAATTCGGCGGCACCTTGCAAGTCGCGCAAACAAACACCAGCGTTCCGTTCCGCGCCTTCATTCCCGATAAATGATGTTCGATCACAACGCACCCCTACCGCTAGTCCTACCACCACCGTCCGAAATGCGTCAAGCCCAACCGCATGCAAAAAGAACGCGTCGCCAGCAATCGAACGCAGGCGCAAAATCATATGGAGGGCGGCGGCGCGCCGCCGCTTTTCCGGCGCGAAGCGCGCTTCGCGTGCCGTGAACGCAACTCAGCCCATGTTTGCTCCTCGTAGGCAAAATAAGCAGCAACCTCACTGAATGCGCTTGATCGGAATATCCCGCCCGTCGGTGAGCAAAGTCATTGCCGTCGCATGGTTGTGCTGCGGATTCAAACACCAACCGTTCACTCGGCGTGCGGGCGCAGCTCGAAGCGAAGGCCTTCCCGTTCCTGCAACAGCGCGATGATCCCAAATAAATTATCCGCGCGCGGGTTGCCGGAAGGCCCCAGCATCCGCATCAAACTCTTCGAAGGAATTTCCGCCGCTTCGGCCAACCGTTCGAATCCCACTGTGGCGTTGATGTAGTCGCGCAAGATTGTCTTGCCGGTGGCAAGGTCGCCGGCCAGCATCGCCTCGATGGCTTCGCGCAGCAGCGCTTTGCGGAAAGCTGGGTCGCGCCGAGCACGCGCTTGAATCGTCTGTTTAAAATCCCGGGTCAAAGGCATCGCTAAATCTCCCGTCGCGTTCGCAATTTGTAATCGCACCATATTTCAATCGCCCGATTGATATCGGCTTCCTGCCGCTTCTTCGTGCCGCCACCGGGGAGAATCACAAGAGCATCTCCGTCCTTCCCGAAATAAATTCGATAGCCATGCCCAAAGTTAAGCTCTTGCTCGAAAACACCCGATCCGACCCCTTCCACTCGCGAGAAATTGTCGCGGGAAAGTTGTACAAGTGCCGCCACCACCTGGGCCGCCGCTTCCGCGTGCAAACCCCGGAACCACGCGGCATAAGGGCTGCCACCGGATCGGTCCAAATACTCAAGGACGCCGGCCGCGTCGTCATAGTACCATATACGTTACCATTGTCCATCAGCTGTTCCGCGCCCGGACCTGCCGGCCGTTACCGATCCGCCGGCCACTTGAATCCAGGACCCAGCACCGCAATGAAGCAAACCGCGAGAATTCCCGCAACCACAATCCATCCCCAACTCCGGCGAATCTCCGGCATCTGAAATTCGCAACTGCGCACGCGCGGCCCGCGCAAAAGCAATCCCATCCACGCCAGCCCCGACCCACCGCCAAACGACGCCGCAGCCGCCGAAATCGCCACCAGCACCATCCCCACCGGATTGAACAATCCCGCAACACAAGAAAGAATCCCGTCGGCGTAATACGCAATCTGCGTCAAACGCCGCGCCCGCCGCAAACGCATTTCGCCTGCCGCTCCCAGAAACGGCCGCAATTCCAGCAGCGCGAACCACACAGAAAGCCAGTAGGCCATCGCGCCCGTCACCGTCAATCCAACACGCCAAGCCCACGCCGGCTGCAAACCCTGGATCACTCGCGCCCAATCCCCGATGTTCCCCACGCCCGAAAAAATAAAGTACCCGCCCGCTTCCAGTAAATTGATCGTCATCAAAAGCCACAAAAAATAACGCAGCCGCGCCGCTCGCCGCACCATCCGCGACGCGCCAAAACACAAAACCCCGGCGATCAAATTCGCAATCGTGCCGCCCGCCGCCACGATCCGCGTATCGCGATCGCAATCGAAATAAACCGAAGAAAGCCCCAAAGCGTGCCCGCCCGTCGCCAAACATGCTCCGCCGTGCCCCAAAGCTTCGTGAATCACGTCGCCGGCAACAGTCGCCGCAAGCGCAATCGCGATTACCGTCAAAACATCCGGCAACCCCGCCGCCCCGCGTTCCGCCAATAAAGTGTGTCCATTTGACACGTGCATGATCCTTCCGTCTATCGATCCCGGTAAATCTCCGCAAATCCGTTGCCGGTTCGCCGCCGATAATACGCCCTTACAGAATCATTTAGCGCTTTGAATCGTTTTGCGCGACGCGCTAGAATCCCGCCGCACCTTTATTCGATCGGGGGAAATGCTGACCATGACTCGCAACCTGCAACCGGAAAACAATTCGCGCACGAATGGAAACGCTAATGAGGCGGCAACCACGTCGGAAACGCTAGCTCCCTGGACCCGCCGCAAATTTCTCGCCAATTCCACCGGCCTCGCAATCGCCGGCGCCATCGGCGGCCTCGCCGCGCAACTCCCCGCATCAGCGCATGACGCCGCACGTAAATCCTCCGCGCGCGTTACGTCAAATGCCGCGGATCCCGCAACGCACCCCACTCCTCCCGCGAAACCCCGCCGCATCATCCTCGATACCGACCCCGGTATAGACGACATGATGGCGATCTTCCTAGCCCTGCGCTCGCCCGAGCTGAAAGTCGAAGCCATCACCCCGGTCTGCGGGAACGTTCCGCTCGAATTCACTCTCGCCAACGCGCTGCGTCTCGTCGAAATCGCTGGTCGCCCCGACGTCCCCGTCGCCGCCGGCGCCAGCCATCCTCTGCTGCGACGCCTGGTCACCTCCGGCCACGTCCACGGCGCCAACGGCCTCGGCGGCGTGGATTTCGGCGCTGCAAAAATAAAGCCAGTCCGCGAAACCGCTCCCGAAATCATTCGCCGCATCGTCCGCGAAAGTCCCGGCGAAATCACCATCGTCGCCGTCGGCCCGCTCACCAACGTCGCTCTCGCCCTGCGCAGCGATCCCGAACTCGCCGCGATGATTCCGCAGATTGCCATCATGGGCGGCTCGCTCTCCGGCGGCAATATCACCCCCGCCGCGGAATTCAATCTCTACGTGGACCCCGAAGCAGCCCGCATCGTCTTCGACGCGCAAATCCCGCTCACCATGGTCGGCCTGGACGTCACGCGCAAAGTCCTGCTCAGCGAAGCGCAGATCCGGCAACTGGAATCCGCAAATGATCCGGTGAGCCGAACCGCCGGCAAAGTAATGCGCGCCACCTACGAACGCATGCAGAAGGGCGGGGAAGTCAGAGTCATAGCGATGCACGATCCCCTGACTGTCGCCTCCCTGATCGATCCCGATGTGATCACCCTGCAGGATTACTACGTGGAAATAGAAACCGAAGGCGAATGGACCGCCGGACAAACGCTAGGCTACGACGGCCACGCCCCCGTCCGCAAATCGCCGCCAATGGAAACCAGCATGCCAGGCCCCGCAGCCCCCGAAGAACCCTTCAAACCCAACGCCAAAGTAGCCGAAGGCGTAAACCCAGAAAAGTTCTTCCACCTGCTCCTCCCGCGCCTAACAGGCGCCGCCGCCTGATCGGTGGCGCAGAACAATATGGAGTGCGCCGGCGCGCCGCCGCTTTTCCGGCGCGAAGCATGCTTCGCGTGCAGTAAACGCAAGTCCGGCACAAAACCAGGCGAGGCACTCCTCGCCTAAGAAAAAGCGGGAGCACGCTCCCGCACTCCACTCAGTCCTCGCCGTGACGCTCGCACCGCGCACCTCGAGCCGCGATTCGCCCTTGCCTCAACGCAACAACTTGTTGTTGAATACTGCCGCGCTTCCCCGGTCACGAAGCGACGACGGCCACTTACAAGGAATCCGCCATGCCTCTTGGGAAGCCACGCAAGCTAAAGTTGCGCAGCCAGAAATTGCCGAAGGTCGGCACCATGACCGTAATCAAAGGCCCCGGAAACCTCTCCACCTTCGAGCCGCCCGTCGAAACTTCAGCCGCAAAGCCGAAGCATCCCCACGCCCGCTAAAGCACAAACGGCACCAGCCGCCGCGTCCGTCCCATGTAGTCCTTGTAGGGTTCGCCAAGCGCCGCCACCAGCGTAGCCTCTTCCACGTGGATGCGATACGCATACCCAATTCCCACGCAAGCCAGCAGCGCGAGCAGTCCCGCCCAATTTCCCAGCGCCAGCCCGAGACCCAGCACCGTAATCAGCGCTCCCGTGTACGAAGGATGCCGGATGTAGTGATACGGGCCCGCCTCGATGACGGTCTGCCCCGAATGCACATCCACCTGAAACGTGAAATACCGCCCCAGCACCCGCATCGCGTAATAGCGAAACGCAATCCCCGCCCACATCAGCGCAATCCCTAGAAAAAACATTTCCGTGCGCATCCAGGGGATCGCCGCTTGCTGCACGCCAAAGCAAGCTGCAAACGCCAGCGCAATCCCAGCCCAAATCATCAAGATCAGAAAACGGAATGAGCCGCGGTCCCTCGCCTTCTTCGGATCGCCCGATTTCCGCGAAGCACCGGTGACAATTTCGAAAACCAACCAGGCAGCATACGTGACGATAAAGACGCCGTCATAGCCAAGACGTCCCGCGAACGGCACCGGCAGCATTAGCGTCTCCTGCCAAATAAGTACGTCGCACCGAAAAAATAATATCAGGGAAGAGAGAACTGCGGCGAATGCGGCCAGTCGAAACAAGTCCGCAAGATCCATATGGAGGGCGGGGGCGCGCCCCCGCTTTTCTTACGCGAGGCGCGCCTCGCGTGCCTTAAATCCCGCCCAAGCCACGATCCTAAAGCGGCGGCGCCTGCCCGAAGCTCGAACGAAGTTCCGTCCACAACCGCAAACTATTCGCGCTTTTCGGAAATTGTGAAATCCACCACGGTAGGCTCACCCGGCTTTACCGTTACTTTCTTCGCCCACGTTGCCGGTTGGCTGTAGATCGGGCGCCTCACTTCCACCTGCGCGCCCACATCCAGCACCTTTGCTTCCGACTCCACCTGCCAACCCTCGTGCCACGCCACAATCTCGTATTCTCCCGGCGGCACATCAGACAGCTTGTAAGCCCCGTGCTCGTCCGTCACCGCATAATAAGGATGCTTCACCACCAGCACGTTCGCGTTCATCCACACGTGTCCCGCATTGCATTTCAATTCCACCACGCCGTTATGGTTCATCATCACCGGGATGAACTGGTTCTGGAAGGGAAACGGAATATTGTTGGTAGACACGCCAAACATCTGCACCGTGTGCAGCACGGGATCGCTGCTCTCGATTTTGAGCGGTTTGCCTTGCGGCACGATCATGATGTGCGGCACGTAGCGGCAAGTTTTCTGGTTCAGTTGCTCGCGCGCTTCGGGCAAATCGAAAGCTTTGCCCTTGGTGATCCCGCGCAGATACACCACCGTATTCGCGACGCCGTTGCCATCCGGATTGATCAGCAGGCGCTCCAGGTCGCGCGTCTTCAGCGACTCGGGATCGCAGATCTCGGGATTTTTGGTGATCGGGAGCTTCGGTATCTTGGGGATTGGCCCGGACCACTTCACCACGCCGGCGATTGCGCCGCCATTCTGAACGTCAATGACGGTGTAATCCGATTGCGCCGCCGCCCGGCCCGGAAAAACCAGCGCGGCCAGCGCGAAAATACAAAGAGCTATCGTAAATCGAAAAATTTTGCCCATCATCGCCACCTCGCTTGCCCATCGCGCGGAAGCAGCCGTCCGGACTGCGCGCATAGCATAGCCCCTCAGCCCACACGCCATCGGAAACGTTGCCTGCCGCAGCGCCCGACGCCCACTCCCCAAGACGTGCTCCCGCATTCTTCCGGATTTTTTCGAGCCGGACCTCGAACCCCGAGCCGCAACGAACGGGCCCATCGCTTACCACACATTGAAAATTGGCCGCCGAATTCGAGCGACGCTACCCGGGGACCACCCCAGTCCCCGGCCCCAACGCACTCGAAATCTCAGATTACGCTCGCGGCAAGAGCCGAGCCGCCCCTAATCAAGCCCGCTTGCCCTATGAGTATATGAACGCGAGCGACGGTATCGTGGCACGACATGTCCCGCGACCGTGCCTTTTCTGGGAGTGCGGCGGCTTGCCGCCGCTTGTTCGCGTGCGAGGCTTGCCTCGCACGCCTCACGCGAAGCGACAGCCTGGCGCGAAGCTACGGCCCACGAAAGTGCTCGTCATCGGTGTGCATCAGACGGATTGCAGGCGGTGTTTCACGGGTTGGCCGGTAGCGTCGCGAAGTTTTTGCAGCAGGGAATCGCGCGAGAAAGGTTTCTGCAGTTGCGCGGCATCGGCGATGAAACCATCTTCGCCATTGTGCTCAAGATACCCGGACATATACACGATCTTGATCGCGGGATACACGCGCTTCAAACGCTGCGCCAGTTCAGTCCCGCGCATGCGCGGCATCACCACGTCCGTCACCAGCACGTCAATCGGCCCCGATTCCTGCTCGGCCTTTTCCAGCGCATCGAGCCCGTCTTTACCTTCGATCACCTGGTATCCGCTCGAACGCAAAAATTCTCCGGCCAGCTCGCGCACCGCTTCTTCGTCTTCCGCCAGCAGCACAGTCCCCTTGGCCGGCGAATATTTCGCCGCCGGCTCGAGATCCGACGGCAGTTGCACTGCCTCGCTGCTTTGCGGCAGGAAAATTTCAAAGCGCGTGCCCTGCTGCGGCGTGCTGTCCACCCAAATGTAACCGCCGCTCTGCTTCACCACGCCGTACACGGTCGAAAGTCCCAGCCCGGTGCCTTTGCCGAGTTCCTTCGTCGTAAAGAACGGCTCGAATATTTTGGCTCGCGTCTGCTCGTCCATCCCGCAGCCGGTATCGGCGACGGTGAGCAAAACGTAGCGCCCCGCAACCACCGGCGGATGGCTGCGCGCGTACTCCGCATCCAGCAAAATGTTGCGCGTGTTGATGGTGAGTTTGCCGCCCTTGGGCATCGCATCGCGCGCGTTCACCGCGAGGTTCACCAATACTTGCTCGATCTGCGATGGATCAGCTTTCACCCGCGCGAGCGATTGGTCCGGACGAAAGGTGTATTCGATCTCTTCGCCGATCAGCATCGGCAACATCTTATTCAGGTCCGCAATCAGCGCGTTCAAATCCAGCACCCGCGGCTGCAACACTTGCATGCGGCTGAAAGCCAGCAACTGGCGCGTCAAAGCGGTCGCCCGGTCCGCGGCCTTGCGCACTTGCGCGATGCTGGCTTGCGCCGGGCTAAGCGTGCCCAGCTTCATCTCCAGCAGGTCGCTGTGCCCTTTAATCACCGTAAGCAGATTATTGAAATCGTGCGCCACGCCGCCCGCCAGCCGCCCCACCGCTTCCATTTTCTGCGATTGCCGCAACTGATTTTCCAGCTGCTTGTTTTGCTCCGCATTCGCTTGCAACGTGACGCGCATGCGATCGAACGCCGCGGTCACCTCAGAGACTTCATCGCCCGCGCCGGGCCCCAGCGGGTAGTGATAGTTCCCTTGTTCCAAAGCGCGCACGCCTTGCACCAAATTATCCAGCGGATGCGTGATGCTGCGCGAAATGAAAAATACCAAAAGCGCTCCGGCGAAAACGGCGCAGAACCCGAGAATCAGCAGCGTGTTGTTCAGGCGCGTCAGAAAAGCCATCGCGTCGTCCACCGGCTTCAGCACCGTGAGCGTCAGTTGCGGCGAAGCCCCGGGAGTGAGATTCACGGAGCTGGCGAAAAATGTTTTGCCGGCCACTTGAATTTTTCCGCGCGCCGCCGGACTGGTCAAAGCGCTCGCCACCATCGCGTCGTCCAGTGTCGAAAGGGAAGTCACCACCGGCTGATCGCCGTAGCGAAAAGCGACCTGGCACAGCGCGATGCGTCCCACTTCGCGCGCCACGCCCGAATCAATTTCACGCCCAACGACGACCGTCCCCAGCCGCAATTGCGAAGTTGGCGCGCCCAAATGTATCGCGCGCGAAGAAACTTGATAAAGATGCCCCGCGCCGAACCACCACCCTCCGCCATCGCCAGTGCCGGTCGCATTGGACATCATTTGCTGCGCGGCGCTCCGCGGAAATCCCGGCGTCACCGTGTGCAACGCGAGTATCTGGCCTTTCCAATCCGCCAACGCGAAAAGTTCCGCGTCGCCCGAGCGCCATATCTCCTCGGAAGCGTCCTGAATGTTGCCGGGCTTTTCGTCGGCCATCAGCTGCTTCACCGAGGGCAGAGTGGCAAAGAGTTCGGCGCTGCGGTTCAGCTCGATCTGGCGTTCGGCGCGCAGGCTCTGGAAAGAAAGCACGGAATTGCGCGTGTCCTGCTCGACCGATTTCTGCACTTGCTCTTCGGCCGCGTGCCCGACGATCCACAGCGTTGCAGCGGTAAGTCCCGCGATGATGGCAATAACGGACAGCAAAAATTTCGTGCGCAAACGCAGCTTCGCGGACCACCGCAGCGGCCTCGAGTGCTCGCGTAGATAGCGCAGCAAATTCTGAACGCTCATAGGTATCCCAAATGGCCGAAAAGATATGCGTGAAGAGTAGCCAAGGCGAACGAGCGGTGGAATGGCCCGATGGTACTAAGGTACCCTGACGGCCGGAGTGTGGCGCCAGGCCGCCGCCGGCCGAAATCCGCGTAACTTCAATCAATCCCGCTCAGTAGGGTGGCCTACATTGCGCGCAAACGCGCGCCTCGGTGCCAGCCCCGCCGCGAGCGGAATGAAACGGAGTCGGTGCGGCTCTTTCTCCCAATGTTGTAAGTTCGCGCGCTCGCGGAGTCCGCTGCCGCGAACTGCGGACGTTACATGGTAAAATGCAATTATGACTTCAACCCTAGAGCTCGACAGAACCGATCCGGCCGAGCTGGCGGTTCTTTGCCAGCGTGTCGCCGATAATCCCGGCGCTTATTTGGCCGATGCAGCGGACGAGGCCTCGCAACTGAAGCGGGAGTGGGAAATGCTGCAAGCGCCGCCCAGCCTCAACGGCGCCATTCAGCGGAGAATTGAGCTGCAGAAGGATCATCTCGGAAGGCGCATGGTCAAGTTCCTGGCCGGAGTTCTTTAGCGCGCCCGCGCCAAACGAGCATCACCTGATCAGCACTCGAACCTTCCTGCCCCGTTTTGCCAGCCCGTCCGCATCCGTATTTTCTCCAGTGGCGGCCGGCGCCTCCCTTGCGATTGTGCGGCAGGCCGACCCATTCACCGTTTGCAAGTAGCCTCAGGTTTTGAGGGTGCCGGGTGCCCCATCCTTCCCGCCTTCCGGGAAGGGTGGGGCCTGTGCATCAGTCCATCGTCAGTCTCGCGCCAAGCACTGCCCGCCGCCGCACCACGCTGCATCGAAAGGGTTCGTAGCGGCGCTGTTTGCTGCGCCCGGTTTAGACGATCCCAGCCCGACAACAATCCGCCACGCCGGGTGCCCCATCCTTCCCGCATTCCGGGAAGGGTGGGGCTTTTGCATCAACTCCTCGTCAGCCTCGCGCCAAGCACTGCCCGCCTTTGTAGCGGCGCACTTCAGTGCGCCAGCCGTTCGACGCGCCCCCGCCCGCGGCGCGAGTGCAGCCCCCACAAAACCCAAAGACCGTGCTTGCCTGCGCTACAAGGCTCGGCCACAAAACCGGCGACGTAACGGAAGCTCGTTAAGGCTGCGGGCGTGGTCGGCTCGCTCCGTTGGGGTTGACTGCGACGGGCGGGGCGCGTACTTTGGGATCGTGAGAGAGATTTTCAGACCGCTCATGGTGGCCGCGCTGCTGGTTGCTTTGGCTGCTTATGCGCTGGATTGCGGCGCGATGACTACCCCGGAGCAGGCCATGCAGTGCTGCAGTTCGATGCCGTGCGCTCCGCAAGGACACAACGGCTCGGACTGTTGCAAATCAATGCCGTCCATGCACGCTCCCTTTGTGCAGCTGGCGTACGTGCACAGCAGAAGTCACGGGCTTGCGGCGATCGCGACGCTGGCGGCGTCCGACGCGGCTGTGCCGGCGCTCTCTGAAAGCGAGAGGTTCTCGACCTCATCGCACGCTCCGCCGCTAATTAGCCCGCCCCCGTTTTTACCTCTCCGAATCTGATCTGTCCTTCGATGCACTGGCAGCCGCGCATTGGTGTGCGCGGAAAGTGTGTTTCTTGGAGGACTTTTGAACTCGCGAAAGATATTTTGGCGTTTCTTTGTATTGCTGTCGCTCTTGGCCACGTTGAACGCGCCGCGTTTAGCTGCGCAAGGGGCCGCGCCCGAAACCGCGCCCACACTCTTCCCTGGCGGCGCGTTGATTTCGTACAACTCTGTATTCACGACGCGCGGATTGCAGGCGGAATCGGCGTCGGGAATATCGCCAACTGCACGCCCCACGTTTTCGCACGAAGGTGATTTCAATTTCACGTGGGGATTCCACAGCAACTTCGATGTGACTCTGCTGGTTCCGGTGGTCACAAATCATTTCGCGAGTATAGGAGGGCCGACCGTTGGCGGAACGGGGCTCGGCGACACGATGTTGCTGGTGAAATACCGCTTCTACCGGAAGGATTCGGCGAGAGGAACGACGCAGGCCTCGGTGACGGTGGGGCCAGAGATTCCGACGGGAGCGACGCATCTGACGGACGGAAATGGCGGGCGGCTTCCGACGACTTTGCAGCCGGGGTCTGGCTCCGCGGACTTAGTTCTGCAAGCAAACTGGACTTACACGGGGCTATTTAACCTGCGGCGGCTGGTTGCGGATGAGGATTTCCATTCGCTGATAAGAACGGATGGAGCGCAGCGAACGCGGCTCGGCAGCGACGTGGCGTCGCGGTTCTGGCTGTCATACAGGCCGTACGAGTCCGCGAACCTTTATCGTGAATGGTTCGTCGGCCCGGCGGTGACCTGGCTGCATTCGCAGGACGACCGCATCGCGGGAGTGAATCAGAACGGAAGCGGCGGCGACGTGCTGCTCGCGGGAGTTACTACGTACGCGGGCGTGCGGCCCGGAATGCATCTTTGGTTTGGGATGGACTGGGACGTGGCGCACTCAAACGGGGCGCAGTTTTTTCCGGTGCGGCGGCACATCAGTTTTGGTATCACGCAGCAATTTCGCCTGCACCTTTGGGGAAGGAATTGAAGGAAAAGGAGGAAGAATGAAGAAGCGAAGTCTAATGCTGCTGGCGCTAGCCGGCTTCATGGTTGTGCCGGCGGCGCAAGCACAGATCAAGCACATCGAGATGCGCGTGGAAGGAATGACTTGAAACTTTTGAGCCTACGGGGTGAAACAACACCTGGGACGCCAGTCTGGCGTTCAAAACGTGGAAGTCAGCTTGATTGATGGAAAAGTGCAGGTGACCCCGAAGGACGACGGTCAGATAGACCCGGCGCAACTGATGAAGGCGACGTATGACAGCGGAGTGAGCGTCGCCGAAATGGACCTGGTAGCGCGGGGAAAGATCGTGAAGGACGCCTCGGGCAACTTCGCATTGCAGGTCGAGCCGAACCAGTCGTTTGTGTTCGAGCCGAACGACCTGTCGAAGAGCCTGGAGGCGCTCGCGGGTTCAGCAACTACCGTCACCGTGCGCGGCCAACTGTACAAGAAGCCCCCCGGAAAAAAGAAGGCCGATCCGCTGGCTCCGATGAAGCTGTTGATTTTGGAAGTACAAAAGAAGGAATAAATGAAAAGAAACTTTTTGCTGGTGCTGCTTTTTGCGGCGGGCGTCGCCGGATGGAAACCACGTCCGGCGGCGGTGCCAGCTGCACGACAGCGGGTTGAAATCGCCGTGGGAGAAATCGGTTCGCGCCTGCCGAATTTTTCGTTGAAGGATCTACGCGGGAAGGAGCTTTCTTCGGCCGGCTTCCGAGGCAAAGTTGTGCTGGTTGATTTCTGGGCGACGTGGTGCCAGCCGTGTAAGAAAGAGATGCCCGGCTATCAGAAGCTGCTTGACGCTTACGGAAAACGAGGGCTCGTTGTGGTGGGATTTAAATTCGACACGATGGCGGACACCGAAGACCCTGTGCGATTCGCTCGCAGGATCGGGGTGCGCTACCCGCTGGCCGTGGCCTCGGACTCGGTGAGAAAAGCGTTTGGCGGAATCGAGGGACTGCCGACGACGCTGATTTATGACCGTGACGGCATCCTGCGACAGAAAATCGTCGGCTTCGAATATACGAGTGTCGTGGAATCGGAGTTGAAGCCGCTGCTTTGAGGCCGGAGGCCGCCAGCGAGGGTGCGCAACTGTAGCCCATCCGATGCTCAACAGATTGGAGCGCCATTCTGGATAGCGAGGCGGGTGGGCCACCCGTCCACGAGCGAATCGTATTAGCAGTCATTTCGCCGTTGGGTTTCGTATGGGTTGGGATCATGCTGCGGGTTTTAACTTAGCACCGCGCCCACGCCGCTTCGCGCCGTTTTTCCTTTGAGTCATTTTCAGCGCCATGAATAGCAGCAGTTTCACGTCGCTTTCATCTGCCCGGCTCATGAGACTACGAAATCGGTGAAGGGTCTTAGCCTCCCGACCGGAGCTTCCCCAGCCTGTCAGCACTCCCGATTCCGAGACATTTAACTTGGGGGGCTTCTCGCCGTCGTAAAAAAGCGTGTACATCGGAACTTCCAGCGCCCGAGCCATTTTTTCCAGCGTCTCGATGGATGGAACCGTGTGTCCGTTTTCCACTCGCGAAATATAACAGCGAAACAAACCCGTGCGCTTCTCTATGTCCCCCTGGGACATATTTTTCCGTTCCCGCAGCGCCTTCAACCTATCCGCGATCATCATCGGTAATGCCTCCATGTGGAACAACAGGTTAAACAGCGGTGACGGTTCCGGCTGAGTAAGAGTCGCATACACAGTAGTGCATCCGACAATACAACGATTCCTGTATGTTTACGTGAATAGCACGATCCGGGCTCTCGCCGGCTAGCACGGAATAGTTTCAGAAATCGTCGCATCCGATGTAAGGCTGCCGACGCTCATGGTCCACGAAATGACTCAGAGAAAAAAGCCGTAGTTAGAACGTCGCCGCTCCGCGCCACGACGACGGTCGCCGTTATGATATGTACCGTTACGGTACATGCTCTGCCCTACACCTCAGAACACAAGTAATATGTCCACATGCCCCGCGCCGCGCAGCAATCAGCGCCGTCCATCTTTCCACCCGATCTCTGCGAGTACATGCTGGAAGTTCCACGCCGGCGTCCGCGGTTCGATTGGTTTCTATTCGCGATCGTCGCGGGGACTCTGTTCGCTGGGGGTGTAGTTGTCCTGTCTAATCTCATATTCTGACGAGGTGGCCGGGGGCCGAGCCTTGTAGCGCAGGCAAGCACCGTCTGCAGGTTTTGTGGGTGCCGCACTCTCGCCGCAGGCGAGGGTGCGTGGCAACACGTAATCACCCGGGACCGCGTCCGGGAACGCGATCCACAACACACACCTCTCCTCCGCGCTCTACATCCCAAAGTTTCTAAGACTTAGCCGCAGGACACACCACGTCCTTGCATCCTGTTAACCAATATGATAAGGTAGACAGGGCTATAACCAAGCCCACAGGAGCGAAAGGACATGGCCAGCGGCGCCCGCAGCACTATCACCCGAAACCTCCAAGCCGCTCGCCCACACGCCTACGCAACCCTTCCTAACCGCAACAACACCTCATTCAAAATACCCCGCAACCCGCTGAAAATACACCCCGAACCAAATCCTAATCGCAACACGAACAGCATCAGGCTGGCTTCCACATTCAGCAACTCACGAATCGCGAATGACGACCCGCATTCCACCAACCACCGCTCGCGAATCACCAACCACGTCCCGCCAATCCGCCGTGTAACATTGTTACATCCCGCCAAAATCAATCGCCAACTCCGGCGATTAGAATTCACCGTATCTCACACAAAACAAACGCCGGCAGCCCCAATCAATCGCCAACAAATGCGCACTTTGCATCCCGCGTTCTTTGCGGGATTAGCCGCTTCCATTGTCACGAATCACGGCATTTCTGATTGTCACGCCGCGCACCGCGCGCCGCGGATCGCGAATCGTGCGCCGAGCGCCATGGAACACGCTTCACAAATCACGAATCACGGCAGCTCTAATCGTCACACCTCGCGATTAGAAAACGCTATATCTCGTAGAAAACAAACGCTCGGCACAAGCTCTAATCGTCATTTTTTACACGTTTCCCAAAGCCACAGTCACCGAATCGCAGACGCAAATCGCCCCCCGCAAGCAGCCAGCGACAACGTTTCTAATCGACAATGGCAGATATTAGAAATCAACGTAAACCTCTCAAAACAAACGATCGCGCCCCGTTCTAATCGACACAAAAATGCGTTATTTAAATCCCGAACTGCAACCTCAAAGCCTCGGCTACGCGCGGGCTACGAAAATGCCGGCGAAGGCTTGGTAGTGTTTGGCGAAGAGTATGAACCAGCAGATGGCGCAGAGCAGGCCTGGGAAGATGCCGATCGGCAGCATCAGGATGTGGAAGATCAGGATGTTGACGATCACCGGGCCGATCAAAGTGAGGGCCAGGGGGATGTAGCGGTTGATGAGGAAGAGGATTCCACAGGCTATCTGGACCGCGAAAATGGGGATGGTGTAGTGAGAGGCGGCTAGCACCGTGACGTATTGAGTCGCCAGAGCGGGCATGTGGCCCGCGGGAAGGAAGTTGAAGAAGCCGTTGAGACCGAAGACGCCGAATAAGATGCCGAGAATGAAACGGGAGATAGTGGCGGCGATTTTCAATTTGAGCTCCTTTGGGAGGTGGAGTGGCGCGTTAAACAAACCATAGGATGTTTGCTTTGGTCAATAGTTGCGGGGTGTTTGTATCGGAGCACCCACAAAAGCTGAAGGCGGCTATTCCTTGTAAACCAGGCGCGGGCCGCTGACTTGTTTTGCTTGGAGGGCGACGTCCACTTCGACGCGGTCGGCAATTTTTATGAAGGGAATGCCGCTGTTCATGCCGTAGTCCTTGCGATCGAAGGCCATCGAGCCTTGCACATTTCCGGTGCCCGTGCCTTTGCCGGTCAAAGTAAGGCTCAGCGTTTCGGGTCGCGAGACCCCGCGAATGGTAAACGTGCCGGGAATATTGAAAGTGGTGGGTCCGGTCTGTTCGATTTTATCGGAATGAAACGTGATGTACGGATTATTTTTCGCGTCGAAGAAATCTTTGCCTTTTAGTTTGCCGTCCTTCAGGCCGCTTCCGGTATTCACGCTCGCGGCATCGACCTTGATGTCCAGGGCGCCGGTGGTGACGTCGGCGGACGTGAATTTGAGGCTGGCTTCCCACTTTTCGAAAACGCCCTGGATGGGCACCGAAGCCTTGACGTTGAACGTAATCTTGAAGCCACCCGTGGGTGGTGTGATCTGGAAAACAGGAACTTGCGCAGGAGCCTGAGCGCGACCGGGGAATGCAAACAAGATGGATGCTGCCAGGTACAGAATCGAAATTCGCATGCTATGGGCCCTCTCAGGAAAGTCTAGCCGCTAGTGCAAAACCATTGTGCGCTTGCGAGTCTATTAACGAGGACGACTCAGGACGATATCACGTGGCGCAGCATTCCCAACACCGCATTAGCTTGTCAGATTCTTCTCGAGGCTTCTGTTCAGCCGAAAGCGCCCAACTGGGTGCGTTCAACCCCGGCGCCGACAGTTTCGCCGAAGCGGCGATCGAACGTTTTTCGATCTCCGCGTTGCGCATCAGCATTCAACCCGATTGGGGCGGGCGAGGCAAGCCTCGCCCGCGAACAGGCGGCGGCAAGCCGCCGCACTCCCAGAAAAAGCGTGCGTCCCTGCGATCGCAAATTCAAAAGCGGTCGTAAATTCAAAGGCTGGCGCACTGAAGTGCGTCGCTACAACCGCGACTGCAACCAACGTGGCGATCGTTAACGCTGTCGATGCATTTGCGCAACAGCCCCACCCTTCACGAGCGGAAGGGTGGGGCACCCACGCGTCCGGTGGCGGGATCGCTGCGAAGCGAGATCCTTCACTTCGCTCGGGATGACAATTTTTTTGCGTTCGAGTTGATTGCCGAGTTCGGCGTTACGTTTGCGCTGACGATGACGGGCGTTTGTCTTTGGCCCCGCATTTACATACCGGTTTCGTCGGCGGAGGGTCCGTAGGTGGCTGGGACTGGGACGTTGTTTAGGCGGAGGTAGACGCCTAGTTGGGCGCGGTGGTGGATGGCGTGGTTCATTACCCAGGTGCGCAGGCAGGCGATGCGCGGCATGGCGACGACGGTTTCGCCGTTGTTGAGCAGGGACCAGGTTTTGTGCAGGTGCGCGTCGTTGGTTTTGGTGAGGGCTTGGCGCGCGGCGGCTACGTTCTTGTCGAATTTTTCCAGTAGCGCTTTCGTCGTGGTGGGAGGTGGCGGCGGGGTAATCTGCACGCCGTTTGGCGCCATGTCCAGCGCATCCTGGTTGATGGTGTAGGAGGCCCATTCGGGGATTTCCGCCACGTGGTTGGCCAGCCAGCCCATCGAGCCGGATTTTTCGTGGGGCTTCCAGGAAAATTTGTCCGCGGGAACGCGCTCCAAAGTCTTGCGAGTGTTGGCCATTTCCATATCGAATTCGGGGAGAAGTGCTTCGTTCAGAGCCATAGGTGCCTCCAGAAGGGGTGAAGTTGGTGAAGCTTTGAGGCGGGAAGCATAGGCGAAGCAAAAGCGAAAGTCAAGAGGCGATGTTTGGCGGTGGTGGGTTGGTTTGCGATTGCGGGGGTTAGCGGGCGTCCGGCCGGCGCCGCAGAAAAGCATTTTC
This sequence comes from uncultured Acidobacteriota bacterium, assembly GCA_963740695.1. GTDB lineage: Bacteria > Acidobacteriota > Terriglobia > Acidiferrales > UBA7541 > Palsa-295. The sequence continues at coordinate 717,691 of CAVUFU010000004.1, read as the reverse complement.
TTGAGCGACATTGCCAACGCATGGGTTGCGCATATCTACTTGGCATTTCATCGCGACAGCGAAACGCGAATGGCCCGGCGTATCCACCAGATCGCGTACGTTGAGAAGCGATAACTTCGTGGGGAATTAAAATTCTGAGTGGCCTTCATGAGGCCGATGTTGCCTTCCTGGAGCAGATCGAGCATGCCGAGACCGCGGCCACGAAAGCTCCTGGCGGTTCTGACCACAAGCCTCAAATTCGCTTCGATGAGTTCTTTCTCGGCAGTCTCGCGGTCACCTCCGCCGGCACCGATGCGTTTGGCAAGTTCAGTTTCTTGTTCGTGAGTCAGATGCGTTGTCGTCAAAATCTCGCGCAGATACATCTTGAGAGCGTCATCGCTCGAGTTGTCGCTGAGCTCCTGCAACATGTTGTCGTCGAGCGAGTCGTCATCGTGGTCATGCTGCTTGTCGTGCTCGGGCTCTGGTTCTTCACGCAATGAGGTTCCGTTGGCGGCCAGCGCTAACAGGATATGGTCGAGATCGGCAGCCCCGCTAGAGACTGAGGTCAAGAGCTCATCGAGTTCGTCGTAAAGCACGTACCCGTTCGCCCTTCCAGACTCCAGGAGTTTCTTCACGCGTTCCGCGGTGTCATCGCTTGCCACGCAGCACTCCGTGCTTTCGATAATCGAGAGTGTTATATAGCGTCAGACAACCTTGCTGCAAGATTGTGATCCCACCGCAAATAACTACGGGCGCGCTCGAGAAAATTATTCTGAGCGGAGGGCTTGGATTACGTCTACGCGGGCGGCGCGGGCTGCTGGTAGCGTTGAGGCGACCACCGCGGCGCCTAGGAGCACTATCGCGGAAATGATTATGGGTAGGGCGCCGGGCATTTGCAGGTCGCCGAAATAGCTGCCGGCGATGCGCGCTACGGCGAGCCCAAACGCTGCGCCGGCGAGAACGCCCGTACCGGCCATTAGCGCGCCTTCGGCGATGACGGTTCTGAGGATCAGTTCCGGCTGCGAGCCTAGCGCCATGCGAATGCCGAATTCGCGCGTGCGCGCGCTGACCGAAAACGCCAGTACGCCGGCGACGCCCACGACGGCGATCAGCAACGCGACCGCCGCGAACACGCCAAAGACCAGCGAGTTCAAGCGGTCGGGCGCGAGCACTTTTGCGCGGATGTCTTCGAGAGTGGCGGCGTTCTCCACGGGTTCATCGGCGGCCATCTGCCGGATAATTTTCGTTACCGGCACTACCAGCGAATAAGGATTTGCGGTGGTGTGGACGAACAGGTGGCCGCCGAACATTCCGCCGTCGGCAAAGGAGCCATAAATGGCGGAAACGGGCTCCGGAACGATATGTTCGTCGTCCACATCGGCGGCGACGCCAATGATGCGGTGTGGCGCGGTGACTCGCGCCTTTTCGGCCGGCGTGCCAGAAACGAATTCGAGCACCGGATCGGTCCAATAGACATGGCGATTGATGGGATCCTCGCCAGGAAACATTTGCCGGGCGAGAGTGGCGCTGACGATCACGACCGGCTCATGGGTATCGTCATCAAGCGCGTTGAAATCGCGGCCGGCAATAATGGGAACGCCCAGCGCGCTGAAAAAACCGGGAGAGATGGTGCGCCACAGCGCGCGAGGATCGTCTTTGCCATGGACGTGACCATCACCGGAGTATTGCAAACCTATGCCGAAGCCGCCGCCGGCATCGCGCCAGGGAGCGATCATCGCGACAGCTGTCCCGGTGACGCCGGGTAGCGCGTCAATTTGACGCACCGATTCCTTGTAAAAATCGACGACTTGCTGCGGCGTTCTTCCGTTGGCCGGCGCCGGAACATCAATGGCCAGGACGTGACGCGTATCCACGCCGGACTGGGTCCTTTGCAACGCGATCAGCGTAGTGATCAACATGCAGGCGCCCGCAAGCAGCACGAAAGACGCGGCGATCTGGGTGACGGCGAAGATGCGCTGGCGGCGGCCGGTGCTGCTGGTGATGCGGACGCCGCCGCTGGCGACGTTCAGGCCATTGGAGGCGTTCGCGGAGGGCAAGCGCGGCACAAATGCCAAAATCACCGCGGCGATGATTGCCAGCGCCACTCCCAACCAGACCATGCTGAAATCAACCGTCAAATCCAGCGCGCGAACGGAGAAGCGCGAGGCGTAGCGGGCCAGGATGGTGACCAGCGGCTGGGCAATCAATACGCCGATTGCGGCGCCCGCGCCACAGAGCAGCAGGCTTTCGGCTAAGAGCATGCGGCGCAGCGCCCAAGTGCTGGCGCCGAGCGCGGCGCGCACGGCCAACTCGCCCTCGCGGCGAACCGTGCGCGCGAGAATCAGGTTGGCCACGTTGGAGCAAGCGATGATAAAGACGAGGCCCGAGGCAGCGAGAAGGACGAGCAGAACGGTGCGCGCGCCGGAAGTAATTTCATCGCGCAGCATCCGGGCATCAATGCGGAAGCCCTGGTTATCGGGATAGGCCTCGGGGTGGTCTTTGACCATGGAGGCGTAGACGGTGCGCAACTCGGAGCGAGCCTGGTCGAGAGTGGCGCCGGGAGCAAGCTTACCGAAAAGTTCGGTCATGCGATGGACGCGGCCGGTGACCATGGTGGCGGAAAGATGATGCGGGCTGATGACCAGGTTGCCGATAATTTCTGTTTCCGCGGGATACGGCACAGAGGGTTCCAGGACGCCGATGACAGTGGCGGAACGATCGCCAATGCTGCTGAGACGAACGGTTTTGCCAATCACATTCGGATCTTTTTTGTAAACGGTGGACCAGTAGCGGTAGGTGAGCACGATGACGCCCGGGGCGTCGGCACCGGCGTCTTGCGGTCCGACGAGGCGGCCGAGAACAGGACGCAGACCCATTACATCAAAATAGTTGCCGCTGACGACGCCGCCGTGAACGACGCGAGGTTCGCCGAGTCCGACCATCGTAAAATCCATCTGCGAGAAATCGCCGAATTCGCTGAGGGAGCGGACGCTGCCCTCGATATCTTTGATTTCGGGCACGGAGAACGTGGTGTTGTCCTCACCGCCGGTGGGGGCGCTCTGGCGGATGTAGACGAGGCGGTTCTCGTCGCGATTGACGAGCGGCTTCAGCAGCACTCCACGCACGAGCGTGAAGATGGCCGCGTTGGCGCCGATGCCCAGGGCCAGCGTGAGGATCACAATGGTCGCGAGGCCCTTGCTGCGCATCAGCGAGTGGAACGCATTTCTTAGATCGCGGAAAAATGCCATGGTTTGTGTCCCCTTCGGCGTTTATTTTGCACCACGCTTGCCCATACGAAAACCGACATTTTGAATCATCAACGCGCGCCAGCCTTGCGCCGTCGCTGCTCGCTCGCCTTCAGCATTTCGGTTAAATCGGCAACCGGCCGTATTTCGATCGGTCCGAGTCCAAACTTAAAGCCTGGAAGCTGGGAGACAAGCTGAATGGCGTGATTGAGGTCGCGCGCCTCCAGGATCTGAAGCCCGCCGAGCTGTTCTTTGGTTTCGGCATAGGGGCCGTCGGTGGTGGCGACTTGGCCGTCTTTCCAGTACAGGGTCACCGCGGTCTCCGGAGGCTGCAGAGGGAGTTCGGTGACGAGATGTCCGTTGGCGCGGAGGCGGTCGTTGTGCTCAAAACATTCGTCGAGGACTCGCTGGCGCTCGTCCTCGGTCATGCGTTCGAATTTTCCCGGCTTGAAGGTATCCCAAACAGATGTATTTCATGAATCCGTCCTTGTTTCCCGTGAAGCTAGCAGCCGTCGCTGATCGTGCTGCTATTGGATAGTCGTCCGGGAGACCCAAAAATCGACAAGTACTCCATTTTTTTCTTTTGCAGAAGAGTCAGCGAACCAATGTCCGTTCTTTCGTCGCCGGTAAAATCAGCCTTCGCGGCCTAGACGGTGCCGAATGCTCGCCGCAGGGCAGCCATCCACGTCTCCGTGAAGCGCTTTGAAACTGCGGCGTCGGGGACGAACAGATCGAAGCCGTGATACGCGCCGGGCATTACCAGGAGTTCCGTGGGAACTCCGGCATTGATCAGGCGGCGGGCGTACTCCACATCTTCATCCACAAAGAGATCGAGAGCGCCGACGCCGATGAATGCTGGCGGAAGTCCCGCGAGATTTTCGACGCGCGCCGGAACTGCGCCGGCCGGGACCGTGGGCGAGCCGGCCGGGACGCCGAGGAAAGAAGTCCAGGCGAAACGATTGGAGCCTGCGTTCCAGATGAACTGTCCGGTGTACGGCGAAGGTTGGCGCGTGCTGCCGGTGCGATCGTCGAACGCCGGATAAATCAGCAACTGAAACAGGATGGGAATTTCGCGGCGATCGCGCGCCGCCATGGCGAGCAGCGTGGCGTGGGTCGCGCCGGCGCTTTCTCCGCCGATGGCGATGCGTTTGCGGTCCACGCCCAGCTCGTCGGAATTTTTGTAGAGCCAGCGCAGCGCGGCGTAATTATCTTCGAGCGAGCCGGGGAAACGAGTTTCCGGCGCGAGGCGATAGTCCACCGAAACGACCAGACATCCGCAATGTTGGGCCAGCGCTTGCAGGAATGGATTGAATTGTCCGGCGAAGCCGGTGACAAACCCGCCGCCGTGCATGTGCAGAAATGCCGGACGCCCTTTCGCGCCTGGCGCCGGATCAACAATCACCAGCCGCAAGTCCGGCGCGCCTGCTGGACCGGGGATGTGCCGTTCAAATGGCTGCGGCGCCGGAGCAGGCAGCGGCGGCTCAGCGGGCAGACTGCGAGCGGCAGCGAGAACTTCGCTGGTGAAGGGCTGCGTGGGGAAAGGGAATTGCTTGACGGCGGCCAGCAACTCCGGATCGACCAGGGCGTAGGGGTCGGTCCCCGCGGCGGGTGCAGAGGCAGCCGCCTGCTTTTGCGGGGCGACGGCGGAGCGCAACAATTCCGGCGCAAGGCCGATCCCGATTCCCGCCGTCAAACCGCCGCGAACAAAATCACGCCTGGTAAACTCATTCATCGTTGATCCCCGCTCCTGAAATTGAAGCGTCTCTTTTCGGTCACTGCTTCAGGTAACGAAGCAGAACGCTTCCGGCCTTAAAAGTCCTCGTCTCAACCAGTTTTAGTTGCAACTTCTGCAGGCTAACGCCTTCGAATAGCCGTTTCCCTTTACCTCCAAATATCGGCATAACGACAAAACGAAATTCATCCACGAGGCCGAGCGCGATAAGTTGTGAAGGAATATCCACGCCGCCGACCAAAATATCTTTGCCTGGCTCCTGTTTCAATTTGAGTATTTCGTCCCGCAGGTTCGTGCGAACAATTCTCGTATTTTCTCCTTCAGCGCTCGCCAATGATCGTGAGAAAACAACCTTCTTTTTGGAGACGAACGTCTCGGCAAAATCTTTATCCATTTTGTCCGTCGTATCGCTTTTGGCGATATCCGGCCAATAAGGAACCATTAATTCATATGTCTTACGCCCAAAGACGAGCAAGCCAGCATCGCGCACCACTTCCATGAAATATTGCCCCGTTTCTTCATCGGGAGCTCCGAGGGTGTGGTCCAAGCAGCCATCGATGGTAAGGCTGATTGCGTAGACTACCTTTCTCATTTGGTTACGCCTCCGTTTATGGATCAGTGCCTGCAAGGCCTGGGGCGCTGGGTCGTGCGCGTTATGGTGGTCAAAGATGTGCCAGCACGGCGCGATTGTTTACATGGTGCCGATGGAGACGGCGCCGGCGCGCTCGTAATTAATGATGATCACACCTTTCGGCGTTACGGTGCTTTCGGTGACCTTGAATGCCGCGGGAATCGTGCCGTCGGCAAACAATTTCTTTCCGCTGCCGAGCGTGACCGGAAATATCTTCAGCCAGAGCGCATCAACCAGATCGTGCTTCAGCAGGGTCTGAACCAGATTGGCGCTGCCCCAGACGTGCAGGTTTGGCCCATCTTGCTTTTTGATTTCCGCGATTTTTTTCGCGATGTCGCCGCTCAGAAACACGTTCGGCTTCCATTCCGAAGAAGTGATGGTATTCGAGGCCACGTACTTCGTCGCAGTCTGGACTTCCGGCCAGATGTCGGCATGTTGCGGCCAGAATCCCGCGAAGATTTCAAATGTCTTCCGCCCGAGCAAGACGTCGGCCGGCGCCTTCATCTGCTTCATCATGGCCGCTCCGCTCGCGGCGTCCCGGTGTGGACTCTGCCACCCGCTGTACGCGAAGCCGCCGCTGGTATCTTCCTTGGGCCCGCCGGGGCCTTGGATGACGCCATCCAGGGTGACAAATTCAAGCACATTAATTTTTCGCATCGCCGAGCTCCTTTTCACGAGTGCAACGCTTCTCGCCGCCTTGGCGTTCAGCTGTTCTGACAAGCCTTACTCTGGCACGCCAAACTCGCGCACTTCCACCGGCGTGCGGCAAGCGATCACCGCTTTGCGCCCCCACGCGAGCGCTTCGTCCATATTGGCGACCTCCAGCACCCAAAAACCGCCGATGTGTTCTTTGGTCTCCAGGTACGGGCCGTCGGTGGTGACTACTTTCCCATCGGGCTGCGCCCGCAGCGACTTCGCCTGGCGGATGGGATTGAGGCCGCCAAGGAAAACCACCACACCGGCAGCCGCCAGCTCTTCGTTGAGCGCGTCGATCGCGCGGACCGTGGCTTCGCTCTCGTCGGACGACTGGAAAGTGTTGGGGTGATGAATTGCAACTAAAAACTGGCTCATGAGTTCTCCATTTTCTATAACGATGGTCTTTGATGGTCTTTGGGGCCAGCCGTTTCTGCTGCCTTCACCCTGTAGTCGAAAAGGTCGAGCGGAATTCGACAATGCGCGGAGAGTTTTTTATAGCTTCATTTCATTGGCGACGTCGTCGCCGAACCTCTTTTGGATCTCCTTCTGAGTCTCGGGATCGAAGTCGGTCAAGTCAAACAGCCGCCGGACTTCGACTACCATTTCGTCATCTTTCGCGGGGATGCGCGACGCCCATTCGAGCGCCTCTTCGCGCGACTTCACCTGAATGATCCAGAAACCGCCGACCACTTCCTTGGTTTCGGGAAACGGGCCGTCGGTGACTTTCGACTTTCCGCCCTTGAAGGTCACCCGCGCGCTCATCGTCGCGGGCGGGGTGAGCCCGTCGAGCGCGAGCAGCACGCCGGCTTTCCCTAGTTCGTCGTTGTACTTGCCCATTTCCTCCATCTCATTGAAGTTGGGTACCCAGCCGGCTTTCGCGGTTGCGTAGACTTTCGGATAGTGGATCATCATGAATCGCATGGTGTTCTCCTTGAGTGTTTTGCGGGCACCGTATCAGGGCCGCTACCTTTATATAGCCGCTGCTTTTATATAAGAGCCTGGACCGCGCTGGCCTGGAAAGTTGCGAGGCGCCCGTTTCGTGCGCTCTGTCGCGCGCTGCGGCTCTACGTGCTAGTCGAACGGGGTGCCGGGGAATCGACACGCGATTTGCAGATTTTTCGCGTGGCGCATCGCCCGGGAAACCCTTTCCGGCGGGCCGGTTGCCCGGCCTTCACTAGATAGTCGAACGGGCGGGCGGAATTCGACAATCCCTCCAAGAAATGCCTTAGAAAGGAGCGCCCTGTATGGATAACGTGAAGTATATCGGGATGGATGTGCACAAGGAAGCGATCTGCATCGCAGTTCTAAATTCCTCGGGCAAACTGGTGATGGAGTGCACGATCGAAACCAAGGCCAGCAGCATTGTGGATTTTCTGAAAAGCCTGCGCGGAAGTTTGCATGTGACGTTGGAAGAAGGCACCTGGGCTGCCTGGTTGTATGACTTGATCAATCCGCAGGTAGCCGAGCTGGTGGTGTGTAATCCCCGCCGGAATGCTTTGCTCAAGGAAGGCAGCAAGAGCGACCGCAGCGATGCGCGGAAGCTGGCGGAGTTGCTACGCGCGAGCCTGGTCCGCTCGGTGTATCACGGAGAGAATGGCGTGCGGACGCTGCGCGAGCTGGCGCGGAGTTACCTGACGATCAGCGCGGATCTCATCCGGGTGATGACTCGCGTGAAGGCGATCTATCGCAGCTGGGGGATTCCCTGCAGAGGAAAACAGGTTTACGCAGAACGCTATCGAGCCGAGTGGCTCGGCAAAATCCAGGAAGCCGGCGTGCGCCGCCGCGCAGCGTTTCGTCCAGGGAGAACTGCAGCGCGCCAAGAAACCGGCCGCGATTCGTGGACTGAATCGCAATCACCATCACGAACTGAAGAATCTATTCAAGGGCGCCGCCACCGTGGCCGCTGCCAAGGCGGGCCCGTTCCAAGAGTTTTACGATGCGTTGGTGGCCAAGGGCATCCGGCCAGAAATGGCGCGTCTGACTTTGGCGCGCAAGATGGCGGCCATCACCTTAATCGTCTGGAAGAAAGGAGTGCGCTTCGACGCCCAACATCTGAAACCACAAACAGCTTGAGTGTCTCCGGCGCATCCGTTCCATCCTGGAATTTCTTCCGGTGGTGGTCAGTGGGGTTCTGGAGACATTCGGGTTCGAGGGCGAGTCTCAGCTGATTAGTTAGGCTCGGCGTGCCTCGGGCACGCGGAGTCTCTCACGCGACCCTAGTCCCCCTCGGACAACCCGAAAAAGCTATGGGCTACGAGTCCCCAATAGAACCATGGTTGGCACCTGACAACCGTGCTGCTTGTGGATCTTCGAACCGACTGGCTTCGTCATGACAAAGGGATGAAAACCGCTGGCAGTGAGAACCAAACCGCTACGCAACGGTGCGTAGGCGTCCCGAGTTCGCGGAACGGAAGCAACAACAATCCTGCTCAAACGGGGTGGGCTGGACGACAAGAAAAAATCCAGCCGCAGAAGAAGTGTTTTCTTCTTGACTCCTTTTATAGAACTTATCAGGCACTGCGAGCCGATCGTATTACGACGACGTATGAAGATCGACGTATAGTCCATCCGGGCGTGACTCAACCGGAACGGCACGGACGATCATTCCTGGACCTGGCAGACGCCCCCCGGTCACGTTGACCTTCATCCCGTGCGAACGGCAAGTCACGGTACACCCCTCCAAGCTACCCATCGCCAACGACGACCCCTGGTGCGGACAACTGTCGTCAATCGCGTACAGTTTTCCGTCCACGTTGAAGACAGCAATCGAGAACCCCTCAACTTGAAAGGCTCTTCCCGCACCAGGCGCTATATCGTCAACTTTAGCGATTTTTACCCAGCTGGCCATTAGTCATTCGCACCCGCGACCTTTATCGTCTCCACCTTTTCCTCCCACTCGCCTGCGTGGATGTGACCGCACCCACCCTGCGCAGCCGGGTGGAACTTTCCATCGGTCTCATGGACCATGAAGCCCATGTTGCCCGGGCGGCGGTTAGGCGGCAGGCCCAGGTTGGCGAGTGTTTCTTCGGTGGATTTATAGGTGACGCCGATCTTCAGCATCTGGCGCGCCTGTTCGGGTGTGGCAATCGCGCGTCCCAGTTCCTTCGCCATGCGCACGTGCTTCTCAATCATTTGGATCGTACTCATGCGCACGCCCTTCGTGGTGTTCCAGAGGTTGTCCTCGAGCCCTGCGCGGGTGTGTTGGCCCAAGGCGATGCAGAGCGCGGCGACCGGGTGGCTCAGACGGAACGTGGTCTGATAGGTGAAAAATGAGCCGTGTGGCGTGCGACGGATCAGCTCCATCAGGTCGAAGGGATTGGCCCCGCACACGCCACCGCCGCCGGTGCTAAAGAACCCGTTCACCGGCCCCGTGTAGTAGCCCTTGCGAATGAGACGCTCCACGAGTTCGAGGCCGTGGATGTGGGGAAGCGCGAAATACGGTTGGATGCCGTTCTGGACCAGGCGCTTGATGTTTTCGAGATAGAAATCTGGCGTCGAGTCAGCCACCAGGTTGGCCATCGCATGAAGCATCGCGGGGTTAGTGAAGCGCGTTCCCTCAAAGGCTTCGACAGGGTGTAATGCCGTCAGATCGAAGAGAGAAGTGCCGCAGGTAACCGTGACCTGATCCGGCTTGGGATTGATTTCGGCCAGCTTGTGGCGCGAGTCGTAGCTTTGGAAGTGCGCCTCTTCGCCTGGCTCGGGGGCAAAAGAGATCGACCCACCCATCTGCAGGATCATTTTCGGCACCGCTTGGCGCAAACGTCCGATCTGATCGTTGTACTGCTTGAAGTCTTTCGAGATATGGCCGGTCTTGGGATCGCGTACATGGATGTGCAACAACGTTGCGCCCGCGTTGAAACAATCCACCGCAGCCTGGACCTGTTCGTCCCAGGTGACCGGGAGCTTCTGTTCCGGTGTGCAGTCCTGCGGCATCCAGACCGGCCCATAAGGCGCGGCGGTGATCATCAGCGGAGCTTGATTCTCAGGGAGCAGTGAGTCATCTGTGAAATACATACTTATCCTCCTAGATTTGGCGGATTCACGGACTCAATGGGCGCAGCAATTCGGGACGGGCGCCTGGGGTACGCAGCCCTTGCCGAGGGGCTATTGTCACAGATTTCCATTGCCTTGTACCAAAGCACCCTGACGACAGGTATTGTCAAAATTGACAGGCGAATTTCAGAGCGCATCGCAGTCGAGATGCCTGATAAACGACGAATCAGGAGTTACCCGAAAATTCTTTTTTGCGCTTACCGGGAGTTAGTCATCTCATGGTTGGAGCGGCTGCAGAAGCACACGGGCAAGGCATGTTGCAATAACAGTATGCAACCCGAGGACAGGCCACAGCAGAATGCCCCGGAACATGGTGGCGACGCCCACCCACGCGAAAAAGACGGTGGCCCCCACATTGAATACAAGGAGACCCAGCACGGCACTCCCGCGCGGTTCTGTGAGCTTCGCAGGCATACAGGCGATACCCAACCCTAAAAGAGCGACTCCGGCATAACGCGCAACCGGAATTGCTATCCCCTCGAGCTTAGCCGCGAACAGCAGTCGGCACGGGACATCGGGCATTGCCATGAGACTGAAACCCACAACGATTTCGAGCCACGCTGCGGCGGCCGTGACGGAAAATTTCTTCATAGCTTGTTTTCCCCTTGGGTGCCCGCATCACGTACTCGTGGCGACCTTTCGAGTTCCAAAAGCATCGGCGATGCTGGCGCGAGTGCTGCCAAGACGCTAGTGTCAAAATTATCAGGTCGTCGTCGGTCAGAAACCCGCCGCGCCTCCCCGCCGCAGACAGGCCCACGGAGACCGCAAAACAACAAGAGCTTCCATCAGCTACGGTTATTTCAAAGCAGAAGAATATTCCCCAGGAGACTGACCAGCAGAACGATGCCAAGCAAGAGAATCACGCCAGCCATCTGAAGATTAGGGTTACCGAACACACCCCCTGTCTTTCCCATCCGCTTCAATGTCTTGGAATACTGAACGATCATAAAAAATAGCGGGATCGTTCCTGCCGCCAGCATGACGAGCCCGATATTCCTCGGCGTGTGGGGCCGCATGAGCTTCACGGAGGCGTGCTCCTGCAAATACCTTAAAATAGTGAAGATTGTGAAACCAAAGCCGATGAATGACATCGATGTGCGAACGCCGGCTAGCATCGTGCGGTCTGCTGCCAGAACTGTCCTTTGCACAGCAAGCTTATCGGCCAGCTTCAGTTCCTGCCCGATTATGAGTTCTTCTTCGCTTCCTACCGCACTTTTCTCTTGATCTGGCATTTTGCTCCTTCGTCGTCTTCATCGTCTGCGACAGTCCCCTCGACTGGATCGGGTTTCTTGTACTACGGCGAGTGGGAGAGTCTACATTACAGCTATGTTCTGTGAAATCGAGTTTGATAAAACAAGGGGGCTAAGTGCCTGATAAACTTATCGTCCACTGGCGTGCAGGCCGGACAATAAGGGTATATTGGGCCGTGCGGTAACCGGACCAGCTTCGTCGAGGCCAGAAAGGGAGGAATTTATTCTTGGGTGAGGAAATCGTCCACCATGCGCCTGCCCCGTTAGGAATCGCGAACGTTGCGGTTCAGAGGCCTGCGGGACGCAAGCCTTCGCGCACCGGGCTATTGGACTGCCTCCCACGTGCCGTCAGGGTTGAATGAGGTGATTGTCTTGGCGATTTCAGCAGTATCGGCGCCCAAGTCCTTCTGCAGCACGATACCGTCCTGGTTGACCAGGAAGGACATCACGCCGGAGTTCGCATACTCGGCGGGGTAAGCCAGGATCGCAAAGCCTCCCGTCATGCTTCCGTTGACCATGTAGTTTTTCGCTCCGCCATGAGCGTCCAGCCCTTGGCTGGTGAGCATCCGGAAATAATAACCGTGATAGGGTTGTGATTCCTGCGAGGCGCCGGAATAACCTTCACTCGCGGCGAACTCCGCCAATGGGCCCAAGGGACTGCCCGCTTCCCCTTCCGCGACCGGCCAGTACAAGCCGTTCTGTTTTCCCTCGTCGCTCACGAATTTCTGCGCGTAGGTGTGCTCTTTGACGCCGTCGTGCGGGTGGCTGAAGTAATCCGCTTGCGCCCCGGCCATTGCGTTCAAGACTTCAATCGTGGAAAGTTCGTTGCCGCCGATACGTCGCGCCAGAATTTCATGTTTTGCGGAAGCGGTGTCGAAATACCACTGGCTTGCGTCATTCTTTTTTAATGCAAAGGGAAAAGGGTAATTCTCCGCGCCAACATCCAGAACCAAACCGCCGTTGGTCAGTTTTCCCCAGCGATGCATCTGGTCGTAGCGGCTCGCAAACTCATCGAGCGCCGCTTTGTCTTGAACGGGATCGCCAGAGAACAAAAGTTCTTTCGCTCCAGATCCGAAAATAAGCAGCAGCGCGTTCGTGTCTCCCGCTTTCGAGGCGGTGTAGATCGCCTGTCCGGCGAGGTCCGCAGACGCGAATGTTTGCGGTGTGGCGGGAACTCCCTCCGTCGCGGTGGAAGGCTGCGATTTGCCGCATCCCGCCGCGCTGAGTGCGATTACACTCAACAGCAAGACAAAATTGCCGCAAGAAAAGACCTTCGCCCTGCTCGATTTCACCCGACTCATTCGCTCTCCTTCTCATTGCGGCCGGACCATTCGGGAAACTTAATTTGGGATCTCATGGGTATTGGGGGCGGTAAGACTACTTGCGACGCCCGCCTCCTCCGCCACCGCCTTTGGCGGCCATGCTTTGGTTCCCGCGAGCGCTCTGTGCGCGGCCTCCCGCCGATCCGGAAAACGAATCGGGACGCGCCGGCTGGGTCGCGGGTCGTTGGCTCGGTTGCGCAGCGGGTCGGGTGCTGGGCTGAGTGCTCGGCGTGCTTGGCCTCGTTCCGGGCTGAGTTCCCGGTGTGCTTGGCCTCGTTCCGGGCTGAGTTCCCGGTGTGCCAGGCCTCGTACCTGGCTGCGTCCCCGGACGATTTCCAGGATTGGCCGGCAGCGTGGACGGTCCACCGTTGCCGGGGCGACCTCCGCCACCATTGCCGGGTCGAGCCGGTAGAGTGGTCCCCCCGCCGGGCGCCGGAAGGGTTGTGGCAGGCGGGCGCCCATACCCGGGATACGACGGTGGACGGTAGCCTGGGTATCCGGGCTTGTAGCCTGGATATCCTGGATGATAGCCGGGAGGACGATAGTAGCCCCCGCCGTAGTAGCCGCCGCGCCAGTAGCTGTTTCCGACGTAAATGTTCCGGTTATAGATGACAGTGTGGCTGTGCCAGTTCGTGCCCCAGTAACTCCATCCCCAACCGCAGCAGCCGCCATAGACCGTTGCTCCAACCACTATTCCTCCGCCGAAGGAAATGACAGTCACGGACGGACCGCGGTAGTAGTAGCCGGGAACGACAATCGGCGCGCCATATACGACGGTGGGGCTGTAAACCGGAACGTAGACAACCTGCGGATTCGCAGGCTGTATCACGATGGTCTGCGGAGCCGGCTGCTCTACCTTTATCTCGGGCCCCGACTTCAGATTTCCCGCTGCCAGCGCCTTCGCGCGCATTCGTTGCACGGCGGCCATGACGTCTGCCTGTTGCGTCGCGGAGGCTTCGCCCAGCGCGGACGTCCACGCAAGATTTTTCGACAGATCGTCCAGCACCGATGGGAATTGCGTGAGCGCTTTCACCGAGGGATCCCACGATTGCTGGTCAACGGCCTTAGCCAGCGCCTCGCCCGTGAGGCTGGAATTGTCTTTCATCCAGAGCGTCGCAGCCACCACCTCATAGGGAAAGGTCGAAGCGCCCAAAACTTGCGCCACCAGCGCGTCCGGATACAAGGCAATAGGCGCCACCAGCGAGTCGAGTTCATCGGCCGTAAGAGGAGCGTATTCGGGCGCGGCCTGAGCGCCCGCCTGTGTGGCGGCGGGGGCGGACTGCGGGAGCGCGGAAGCCACAGGCTGGATTAGGAACGACAACAGAAGAGCTGCGACGGGCTTCGCTTTCAGATTCATCCTGGCAAATTCCTGGCGAGCCCGCCTTCAGGGCAGGGCCGCAATGAAGAGAGGCATTTTCCACATGCTGTTTATCCGATTTTTACAGCCGCTCGTATTGTCAAATCTAACAGGTACGTAGGTCCGTTTTTTCGGTAACCAAGCGTTTCCGAGAGCGCCAGGGCGGAGCAGATCGAGGTTTGGTGGCACAGCAATAAAACCAAGGTTAGTTCTGGATTTGACCTTCAAGCGTGCTTCCAGTCCTGTAGGTCCTGATTAACGCGCTAATCGTCCATGTGGATTCAAGTTTCCGGTAACGCAAATCAGGAGTTGAGCCAGAGGCGGGTGATATCGAGCCACGCCGTTCCTATAATTATCGCGTCATTGTCGATGGGACACGGCAGTCTGGATACGTCCGTGCAAGTGAGACTATTTCTTGGCTGCGTTAGCTGCCATTCGAGCGCGGAAGTTTTTTTCCTGCTGAATTTCCTCGTCGCTGAAGACAGATGCGAACTCTTCGGGCTCGAAGACCTGGCGGATCTCGATGTCGGTCTCGCCTTCGTTGGGACAGCGCTTGACCCACTCGATGGCCTCTTCGAGAGACGTGACCTGCCAGAACCAGAAGGAGGCGATGACTTCCTTGCTTTCCGTGAAGGGGCCGTCAATGACAGTGGGGCGGTTCTTGCCGGAGAAGTGGACGCGGGCGCCTTTGGAGGAGGGGTGCAGGCCGTCGTAGCCTATCAAAACTCCGGCTTCCAACAGGTCGTCGTTGAATTTGTTCAGGTCGGCCATGAGCTGGGGATCGGGGGCTTGGTTCTCGGGTTCTTCCGAGCATTTGACGATGACCATGAATCGCATTTGGTTGGTCCTTTCGGGTTGAGTTGGGCTGACGTTCAAGTTCAGAGCTTAATTGATGCTCTACCCATTAGTCGAACGAGAAGGTGCAGAATCGACACGGAGAACCGAGAAACTTCTCGTAGCTCCTGGTAAACGCCCTTACCGGAAAGTGGAATCCGGACAGAAATCACGTGTCTGCTCATGCTGCGGGCTTGGCGGAATCGCCTGCTACAATTGCGGCCATGCAATGGCCCTCAGCGCTGAGGATGGCTGCCGTGGCGGTGCTCGGGACTACACTGGTCGCGTGCAGCGGCGGTTCCGGGGAAGTGGGCCGGGCCGCTTCGCCGGAAGAAAAATCTCCCAAGCCGCAGTACGACGCGAAGGGCAATCTGGTGCGCCCCGCGGATTATCGCAATTGGGAGTTTCTCTCAGCCGGTTACGGCATGAACTACAGTCCTGCTCCCGACAGCCACGACCTATTCACGAATGTCTTCGTCCAGCGCTGGGCCTACGAGGAATTTCTTGCGAGTGGCAAATGGCCGGAGCACTCGATGTTTGTGATCGACGAGCGGGACGCCGAGAGTAAAGGCTCAATCAATAAGAAGGGACACTATCAAACCGACCTGATGGGCCTGGCCGTGGAAGTGAAGGACTCTAACCGAAATCCTGATAAATGGGCTTACTACGGCTTTCCACCGAATGCCAACACAGCCGAATCCGAGCCGAAGGGCAACTGCTGGTCCTGCCACGACCAGCACGCCGCGGTGGAACACACCTTCGTGCAGTTTTATCCAACGCTGAAGCCAGTGGCGAAGAAGTTCGGCACATACGACGACGCTCGCGAAAAGGAGTGAGTAGCGTCGGCATGGTGCCGACGCGTTGCTTGAACCGTCCGATTGAGAAAATGTTTTTATGTGCGCAACTATGGCGGGAAATTCATGCGGCGCACGAGGGCTTGAAAGCGCGGGTCGGAACGCAGAGCATCCCAGGCTAGATAGGACTTGATGTCAACCATCCACTGATCGTGCTCCTCGAAGGCGCGTTCTAGGCGTGCCATTGCTTCATCTTTTTCGCCCAGGCCGATGTATGCCTCAACAAACACAGCGTTGGAAACATAGTGCTCCCGCGATCTTTCCTTCAGCTCATCGATCAGCTTCACAGCTTCCGGCTTCCTGCCCGCAAGCCCGTAGACAGAGGCCAGGTTGGCAAGTGGAACCGGGTCTCGCCTCCTATCCACTTCACGCTCCAGCGCGGCAATCGCTTCCGGATACATTTTCTTTTCCCGGTAGCACCAACCCAAGCCGAAATCACCTAAACCGGGATGAGAAGCGTTTAGCTCGTTGAACTGCGCAATCGCGGAGTCGTATTGGCGCGATGCAAGGGTTACAAGTCCCAGCACTTCCCGAATCCGAAGGTCTCTCGGGTTCAATTCGGCCGCGTAGGCAACTTGCTTTATGGCTTCGTCGTTTTTTCCCAAGGACTGCAGAAAACGTCCATACTGCTCGTGAGCGGGCGCGTAGTTGGGACTGAGCTCAACCGCGAGTTTGTACTGCCGCTCGGCTTCCGACCAATTCCAGTCGAGTTCTATTGTCTCGGCGAGCACGAAATGAGCCTCGCCGAGTGCGGGATCAACTTCCACCGCCCTGGTTGCGGCCGCCTTGGCCAGAGGCAGCGTTTCTTTAGCAGGGCGGCTCCCACTCCAAGGATTACCGAGCTCAATATAGGCGTCTGCCATCCCCGCGAATGCCGGCCCATATTCAGGGTCCTTCTCGGTGGCCCGCGTGAAATAACTGATTGCTCTGAGAAGGTCCTCCTCGGTGTAGTGGGTTGTAGTAGCGAGCCAATTATTTCGGGCATGCAAGGCACGGAAGTAGTCGTCCTGAGCTGCGGGATCTACCGGGCGGGAACCCGCCAGACGGGCATACTCGCGCGGCTTCAGTTTGACTTGGATTTCATCCGTGACTGTGCGCGCAATCTCAGCCTGGAGCTGCAGCACGTCCCGGATGTCTCGGTTGTATTGGTCGGTCCACAACTGGCTCTCGGGAGCAACCTGGTCGAGGTGGACGATGACGCGGACGCGATCGCCCGAGCGCTCGACCGAACCTTCCAAAACAGCATCCACATTAAGTTCCCGAGCAATCTCCTGCAGCGACTTGGTGCTGCCCTTGTATTGCATTACGGACTGGCGGGAGATCACACGTGGGGTACTAATTTTACCAAGCTCAGTGATCAGCTCTTCCGTCATCCCGTCGGCAAAATAATCCTGTTCGGGGTCGCCGGAAAGATTTGCAAAAGGCAGCACCGCCAGAGCTTGAATATTGGGCTTCGCTCGTTCGGGGAGCCGGTCGCGCCCGCGCTGTACATTCAGCGCCAACAAAACGGCCGCGATAGATAAAACGACCAGTAGCCCCAGTGCCGCCCACAGCGGCCAGTGCTTTCGCAGCAGCAAATTCCCGGCTCCGGGCAATCCCGCCCCGCCTTCCGCTGCCGCGTCCCGTGCTTTCTCCGCCGAAGGTTCGGCAGCAAACCGGTAGCCTTTCCCTGGCACCGTCCGCAGAAATCGCGGATTCTCTGGATCTTCCTGCAGCGCCAAGCGTATCTTGCGCACCGCCGTGTTGATGCCGTTGTCTCCGTCTACGAAAACATCCTTGCCCCAGATCTGTTCAAGGATCTCCTTGCGCGTGACCAGTTCTCCGCGCCGCTCAACCAGTAGATTCAACAAGTCGAAGGGAATGCGTTCCAGGTGGACAATGCTGCCGCCGCGACGCAGTTCGTAGGCTCTGCGATCCAGCTCGAAGTCTTCGAAATGGATGGTCTCAACGGGCATGCGGGCTGCCAACGAATCGTGATCGTATTCTACCTCGACAAGTCCGGATGAGGTAGGTGTAAGTAAAAGCTACGCGTTACGTGCTTTATAATTTCTTCAGTAAATCTTCAGACTCGCTCCATTGCGTCCCAGCCCCTTCCCGACGATCATCCGCGCACCACCCAGCACCACCCACGAGAAAGTGGCGCGGATTTCCGCGCGAGTTCGATTTCGGTAAAAGGAGAACTAACGTGAAAACGATTTTTGCGAAAGCGGCCCTCGCTGTTACAGCCCTAATACTTTTCCTGCCCAGTTCAACCAAGGCCCAGGACGGCAACAAGGACGGATGCTCCGTTGCAACGCTCCATGGCGATTACGGCTTCACGATTTCGGGCCAAATTATCGGCGGGCCGGCTCCGGGGCCGGTAAACGGCGTCGCCTTAACCACATTCGACGGTCACGGCGGCCTGATCCAGACGGATTTCGTCGTGAAAAGCGGCGCCCCCGCGGGACCGCTCGATGCTTTTCGAACCGGCGAAAGCGGTACGTACTCGGTGAACTCGGACTGTACAGGTACGGCCACGATTCATTTTCCTGACGTGACGCCTCCGCAGGAGATTGTGCTGATGCTCGTAGTGGTAAATCACGGGCGGGGAATCCGGACCGTCGTTTCAGCCCTGTACGTGGGTGCCGGAATTGCCACGATGACTCCGACGGCCGCGCAGATCACCAGCGAGGCCACAAAGATTGAGCCGGAAGATCACAAGTAGCACCGTGCCCCTAGACCTTCCATCCGGACCACAATATCGGTGGCACCAATCGGGAGCAAAGCATTTGCGATACGGAAGCGAACAGGCAATGCGAGCCTCGCGGTCTGACGCTTTAGTTCGATTAGACGCTGCCGAGGACTCAGCGATAGGAGGAATCAAATCACGATGCGAAAATTCTGGATTTTGGCATGCCTTTTGGCTACGCCTTCCGTCGTTTCAGCTCAATGGCAGAACCTGAACACTCTGCAAGCGGGGCAGAAGATACAAGTGGTGCAAACCTCGAAGAAGGACTCCGGAACATTCTTGAGCGTGTCGGACAGGGAAATCTCGCTGCAAGAGAAATCAGGCGTGCAGACAATCCAGAGGCAAGACGTTCGCAGCGTCAAACTGATGGCGAATAAGCATCGTTTGCGCAATGCCCTTATTGGCGCTGCGGTGGGCGGGGGAGCGGGTGCCGGTATCAGCGCGGCGGCGTGGGAACCCCGTGGATACGCCGGAGGCAGAGGAACCGGAGCCGCGATTGGCGCGGTCATTGGCGCCGCGGGCGGGGCCGTAGTGGGAGCACTTTGGCCGGGCCACGAAACCATTTACAGAGCCCCATAGATTCGGGTTGTGGTGCCAAGCCAAGCCCGACAATCAGTTGTCCTTTAAGGCGACTGACGATCCGCGCAAGAAACACTATCAAAACATAAACCGGACTGCGCATCGCTGACGATCCTCGTCAAGGAGGGTTTATGCACACTCGCAAAGTCAGGGCCTGCTCCCTACTTGGCCTTAGCTTGCTGATGCTCACGTCTAGCTGCGGTGGCGGCGGGGCGAGCGGCGGCGGCTCCAGCACCACTTTTGTGCCGGGCAAATGGAGCGTTACACTTTTCTCGGAGTCCGGCGGGTTATTTGCCAACACCGTCGAAGTTGACTTGGATCTCGTTCAGTCCCGTAACACCATCTCGTCGGACAGCGGTCACACCGTAGACAGCTCCAACTGCACGGGCATGCACATGGATTCCAGTGCCGGAACTGTGTCGGGCGGCAAATTCAAATTGGTCGTGACCATCGATTCTGACACGATTACACTCAGCGGCACACTCAGCGCGGACGGGCAATCGATCATGAACGGAAAGTTTACCTCCAGCGGTACGTGCATCAGCGGCGCGCCGATCAGCTTCAGCGCTGGCGTTTTTCCTCCGCTCTCAGGCCCCTTCGCGGGCGAGATGCAGATTGACCCCATCGGGGCACCCGGCGTGACGGCCACGCTGACTGAGGACTCAAGTTTTAATGTCACCGGCTCGATGACCGTCACAAACGACCCTTGTTTTTCGTCACTGGCAATCGAAGCGGGCAATCCCGGCATTTCCGTCGGTGATCTATCCTCATTCGAGATGACCGACGGAGGGAACGTTCTCGATTTTGTGGGGAAAATAGAGGAAGCGCCCGGACTGCCCAATCAGTACGATGGCAACTTCTCGGTTACGTCTGGTTGTACGGAAGAAAGCGGAGTCCTACAGATGAACTTTGGCACAACCCCGCCGGAACTTGTGCGGGAGGCGAATCGCGCGGGAATCGCCGCGCACAGAATCAATCCGCTGCTGATTGAACGGATGAAGGCCTTGGCCGGGCTTCGACAGGTCAACTGAACTGCGGCTATCGGCGAGACATCCCGGACGTGGGGGGAACCGATCCTGAGTTGTACCTGACGTACGCATTTATCGAAAACTGGCCTACTACCCAATAATCCGCATCGGTCGCTGGGGCGTGTTTTTTTGTTTTGACTTTTATTTCAGCTGGCGAATGCGGTCTTGCAGGAATTGGCGTTCGGGTTCCTGGTGGGTTAGGGCGAGAGCTTTCTCGTAGGAGGAGCGAGCTTCGGCGGTTCGGCCTAGCCTGCGGCACATATCGGCGCGGGCGGAATGCGCCAGGTAATAATTTGCGAGTTCGCCGTGCTCGAGCACCGCGTCGATGTGCGTCAGGCCGGCCTCGGGACCATCGCACATGGCAATGGCTACCGCACGATTTAGCTCCACGACCGGCGAAGGCTGAATGCGCATCAATTGGTCGTAGAGCGCGACGATTTGACGCCAGTCGGTGGCGGCCATTGATTCCGCTTCCGCGTGGACGGCGGCAATCGCCGCCTGAAGAGTGTAGGAGCCGAAGCGGCGGGACTGGAGGGCTTTCTCGAGCAAGGAGATTCCCTCGGCGATCTGTTCGCGGTTCCAGAGCGAGCGATCCTGATGCTCGAGCAGAATCATTTCTCCGGTCGGAGAGCTTCTGGCGGCGTGACGCGATGCCTGCAGCAACATCAGAGCCAGCAGCCCAATAACTTCCGGCTCAAATTCCGCTTCAACTTCCGGTTTTGGCTGGAGTTCGACCAGCAAGCGGCCCAAGCGAATCGCCTCGCCGGTCAGCTCGGCGCGCGTTACTTCGGTGCCCGCCGCGGCAGAGTAGCCCTCGTTGAAAACGAGATAGACGACCTGCAGCACCGCGCCCAGCCGCTGCGGTAATTCCAGCGGCGTGGGCACTTCGTAGCGAATCGGCGTGTCTCGAATTTTTGCTTTGGCGCGCACAATGCGCTGCGCCAGCGTGCGCGGAGTGGTGAGGAAGGCCTTGGCGATCTCTTCGGTGGTGAGCCCGCACACTTCGCGCAAGGTGAGTGCCACGCGCGCTTCCGCCGCGAGAGAGGGATGGCAGCAGGTGAAAATCAGGCGCAGCCGATCGTCCTCGAGAGTGTCCTCTCCAATGGAATTTTCCGCGGAACTGGATTGCGCTTCGAGATAGTGCACCAGTTCGTTTTGCGAGGCGTCAAATCTTGCCCGGCGCCGCAGAGTATCAATGGCTTTGAATCGGGCGGTGGAAATCAGCCATGGGCGGGGGTTGCCGGGTACTCCGCTGTTCGGCCACGTGCTGAGCGCAGTCGCAAACGCTTCGTGCATGGCCTCTTCGGCCAGATCAAAATCACCGAGCAAGCGGATCAGGGTTGCCAGGATTCGTCCGGAATCCACGCGATACAGTGAATCGAGCAATTCGCGTATCTGCTCGGTCGAGCGCTCGTGGGAATGTTCGGTGGAATGCTCGGACATGAGGATGACGTTAGCAAACCAGCTACGCCGAATCAATTTGACTTCGCGCCAGGAATGCTCGCGAACGCGCGGGATCGGTGGCAACCCAGGGAACGTCGGCCGGCATGGAGTTTCGGAGCAGACAAAAACGGGTGGATTCCTGACGCTGGTTAGCGCCTGGAGAATGCCGCGGATGGGGTTGCGTCCGAGCTTGTTTCGTTTTCCTTGAGGTCCATGCGTTCGATGAGACCGTTTGCGATGGTGTAAACGTGCCACACCACACCGTCTGAAAGGACATCGCCACCGAGGCTTTTCACTCGCTGATGAACTTTGACGCGGGCGATGCCGCCTTCCTGCTCGATGATTTCGAGTGGTTCTACGTTTGGATCAAACTGCTGCCATTGGCGGGTCCAGTAGGACCGGATCTCTGCTCTGCCGACCACACGCCCGCCTTCCGATGCCTTGGGCCAACTGACGCTTTCACTCATGAGCGCGAGAGCGGCGTCAATATCCCGGCGATTGAAGGCTGAGTAAGCCTGAGCTATCAGTGTGCGAGTGTTCGGCATGAATCCTCCCCGAGTACATATGTCTACATTAAAGATAGATGCGTGAACTGCCGTCAAGGCTCGCTTGCCCTCGGCTGCGGCCTCGAAATCGCAGTGCGCATTGATCGTACACAACTACCTTTCCGAATAGTCGGACGCGCTCATTGCGGGTTATGGAGTTAACCATAGCCGCTTTCTCCGGTTTTTTGTAACCCTCCCTAAGCAAACAACTTATTTGGCGCGAAGAACGGTGACGAAGGTGCATTAAGCGATGGCGTGTGAGGGTAGCTAATCGATTAGCGGTCTTCGACCATTTCACAGAAGACTAGAGGTGAAACATGCGATTGCGATTTGCCAACTACTTCCGACTCGCCGTTTCGTTTGTAGCTTTGCTGCTCGCGCTGCCGACGCTGCTATCGGCGCAGAGCGTGGTAACAGGGGGACTGACTGGAATCGTCACCGACGCTTCCGGCTCGGTAATTGTCGGCGCCACGGTGACTTTGAAAAACCAGGCCACAAGCGAAATCCTGTCTTCGACCACAGGGACGACCGGCACTTATCAGTTCACGCTGCTCAAGCCGGGTATGTACCTCGTATCGGTGTCGCAAAGCGGCTTTAAGCAGGTGAGTGAGACAGTGGAAGTCTTGCTGGGGCAAACGACGCTTGCGAGCGTGAAGCTGGAAGTCGGCGCTTCCACGGAAACCGTCACGGTGACGGAGCAAGGCGCGCTGCTGCAAACCGAAGACGCGAACATCTCTTCGAATTTCGATACCAACCAGATTCAGAACGTTCCGAATCCTGGCGGCGACATCACGTACGTGGCGCAGAGCGCGCCGGGCATCACCATGAACAGTTCGACGGGCGGCGGGTATGGCAACTTCAGCGCGTTTGGACTGCCCGGCACGTCAAACCTCTTCACGGTGAATGGCAACGACTACAACGATGCTTTTTTGAACTTGAACAATTCCGGTTCCAGCAATTTGCTGCTGGGCGGCAATGAACTGCAGGAAGTTGCGGTGGTGAGCAACGGCTACACCGGACAGTATGGCCGGCAGGCGGGCGCGCAAATCGACTACAGCACGAAATCGGGCACGAATGCTTTTCACGGCGACGCAGTCTACAACTGGACAGGCCGGGCGCTCACTGCCAACGACCCGCTTAATAAAGCCTTCGGTAACCCCAGACCGTTCGAAAATAATAACCAGTGGGCGGCTTCGCTTGGCGGTCCGATCCTGAAAGACAAAGCGTACTTCTTCGTGAATACCGAAGGAATCCGTTACATTTTCGGCGCAATCCAGAACGTCAGCGCGCCCACGCCGGCATTTCAAAGCTACGTGCTGGGTAATGTCCCTTCGGATCTGTCAACGCAGGCCTTTTATGCGAATGTTTTCAAGCTCTACAACAGCGCTCCGGGGATCGGCAACGCAACACCAAATGCCGACAGCTGTCCGGGATTCGCAACCAATCCCGGGTCCACAGGCGGCGCCTGCACCGAGAGCTTTTCGCAATCCGTCTCCAGCGGAAACAAGGAATGGCTGCTGAGCGGCCGTGTGGACTACAACCTAGGGGAGAACGACAAGATCTTCGGGCGGGTGAGATTCGATCGGGGAGTCCAGCCGACTTACACCGACCCCATTAACCCCGCGTTCAATAATATGAGCACGCAGCCCCAGAATGAAGGCCAGCTGAACTACACCCACATATTTTCCCCGACAGTAGTGAACAACTTCATTTTCTCCGACCTGTGGTACTCGGCGGTTTTCGGCAATTTGAATCCGTCGTCGGCGCTGGGACTTTTCCCGGGCAACCTTGAATTTCTCGTGGATGGCGCATTGACTCCGCTGGGCACCGGATCGGGCAATCCCAACGGATACGCCGCAGGTTTCCAATTCCCGGAAGGCCGCCATGTGGAGCAGTGGCAGTTGGTGGATGACTTGTCAGTGACGCGCGGCAACCACGATTTCAAGATGGGTGTGAACTTCAAGAGAGACGACGTCTCGGACTTTACCGCCGCCGAAAACACCCTCTATCCCGAAGTCGACGTCACCTTGTTTGGTTTTGCGAACGATCAAATTGCTCCGCAAGGCTGCAGCACCATGGCGAATAGTCAGCTTGGTTGCGGCAGCGTAATCTACAACTTTGCGTCGCACATCGAACAACCCGTCGCCTTCTATAGCTTCGGCGTGTACTTCCAGGACCAGTATCGCGTCAATTCCAGGCTAAAGTTGACGATGACGCTGCGGGCCGATCGCAACTCGGGCGGCGTCTGCCAGACCAGCTGCGCCAGCCTGCCCGTTACGCCGTTTAACGAGTCGGCGCACGGAGCGACGATTCCGTACGATGAATCGTTCCCAACAGGCAACAAAACGATTATTCCGGGGATCGAAAAGGTCGTCTTCGAACCCAGGTTCGGCCTGGCGTGGAGCCCCGTCGGTCAAAATACGGTGCTTCGCGCCGGCGTGGGCCTCTTCACCGACCTTTACCCCGGCGGTCTTTTGAGCCTGTTTAATACGAATTTCCCGCAGGTGAATTTGTTCGACGTGCCGACGGGAAGCGTGGCGTTCGACCTGGCGTCTCCCGGATCCACCGCATTTCCGGGTAGCGGCGTGAATCTGGTGACGCAGTGCAACAGCGCCTTTTTGTCGAATTACAGCAGCGGCGGAAGTTTGACGACGGGCGGTTCCAGCGGCGGCGGTTACGCCGGCGCAGCGCAACAGTTCGGAGGATGCCTGAACGCGCAAGGCGCCCTCTCCGTTCCCAACCTGAATGACGTGAGCCGCAACTTCCAGAATCCGAAGTATGTCGAGTGGAATCTCGAACTACAGCATACCTTCGGAGCACGCACGGTCGTCTCGGCGAATTACGTCGGCAACCATGGGTATGACGGATTGGTGCTGAATCCCACGTTGAATGGTTTTGGATTCGGCAACCTTCCGGCAACGGCGCCAGACCCACGTGTGGGCCGCGTGGATTACCTGTATACCGGGGCGGTATCGAACTATAACGGCGTTACGTTCTCCATCCAGGAAAACCAGTGGCATGGATTGACCGGCCGCTTGAACTATACGTACTCGCACGCGCTGGACGAGTTCTCGAACGTGCCGGAAGAGCCCTTCAGCGTCATCACCAGCATCCTGACGCAGATCAATCCTTACAATCTGCACGCGCAATATTCGTCAGGAGATAACGATGCACGGCACCAGATCTCGGGCAGCTACGTCTACCAACTGCCGTTCAAGAGCGAGAACCGCTTGATGAATGCAGCGATCGGTGGCTGGACGGTTTCCGGAACGATGTTCTACCGCACCGGATTCCCCTTCAGCATCATCGACGGCGGAGCGACGGCGAGCCTGGCGGCCAACAACCTGGGAGGCACCAGTTCACTTGGTGCAAATATCCTGGCGCAGCCGCTGCCGGGCTTCACGCAGAGGAACTTCAGCAATGGGCGAGCCTGCGTGCTGGCATCGTGTTTTACTACGGCGGATTTGGTGCAGCCCAGCACGGGCTTTATGGGCACCGTAGGCCGTAACGCGTTTCGTGGACCAGGCTTCCTGGGAGGCGACTTGAGCGTGCGGAAGAATTTTCAAGTCACCGAGCGAGCCACTTTCCAGCTGGCTTTGAATGCCTACAACTGGTTCAACCACGCGAATTACGGTTCGCCTTATCCGAACACGAACGCGCCGTTCTTTGGCCAGGTAGCCTTCATGCAGTTCACGCCGACGTCGCCCTACGGAGCGTTTGCGGCCGCTGCCACGGATCAAAGAATTGTCCAACTCACGGGCAAATTCATCTTCTGATCGGACCGTCCCGTCCCCGTTCGCGAAAAGGCGGCTCCTCATGAGCCGCCTTTTTTTTGTGACGTCGCGTTCATCAGCCGCGGAAGGTAAATGCGCCGTTTCACTTCTCCGCTAAGCCCGCGTGCCACGACTTGGAATGTCCGGCTACTTCGTCGCGCCGCTGTCGGAATTGAAGCGGTACGTGAATTTCACGCGGAAGGTGGTGCCATCTTGCTGAATGGCGTCCTCGGGGTCTTCGGGGCGGCCGGGGAACGAATACTTCTTGTCGAGCAGATTGTAGACGCCTACGGAAATATCCGCGCGTTTGCCGAGCGTGTGAGCGATCAACGTAGCGTTCACGATGGCGAATCCTCCCAGCGAGTTTCCGGCGAGCGTGGTGACCTTCCCGGTGTACTGTCCATCCACTGCCGCGGAGAATTTCCGGCGTAAGAACGGCGTGGTCAAATTCAGCTTCACCAGATTTGCTGGAGAATTCGGCGGAGTTTGCCCCGTCAGCGAGTCCCATGTTTGGGTATAACTGTAGCTGGCGCGGCCGGTTAGGCTCCCGGCCAAGCCTCCGCTCAGCTCAACCTCGACGCCCTTAGCTGTTGCCGACTGCGAATTCTCATAGACGGAAAGCCCGGTGGTTTGGTCCGTCTGCAGAGTGATGAGATTGCTGATTTGGTTGTAGAAGACGGAGGCCGAGGCGTGCAGGTGGCTGCCCAGGCCTTGCTCCAGAATTCCCTCCACGCTGCGGATTTTTTCCGGCTGTAAATTCGGATTGGCCACATAGAACGCGCCGAAATCCGGGTTGGTCTCATACGGCACCGGAGCGCGGAAGGCGCTGCCGTAGAGAAGCTTAGCGGTCGTCGAAAGCGTCGGGTGATAAATCAGCGCGACGCGCGGATTGGTGCTCCCGCCAAAGCCGTAGTTGTAGTAATCGTAACGAAAGCCCGCGCTCACCGAAAATTTTCTGGTGATTTGAGAATCGAATTGCGCGTATCCCGCGAAGATCAGCGATTTGGTGGATACCTTGCTGGCAACGGGGCTCACGTCGGGATCGGTATTGTACTGATCCAGCCGGAAGTTGTCGGTGATCTCGGTCCCGAAAGTCAGTGTGCTATTGTGCGGCAGCGACCTGCTTAGTTTTATCTCCGAGTCCCACCACTGGCCGTCGTATGAATAGATGTCCGCCGGCGCCGGCGCAGCTGCGTAGGGCACCGGCCCGTAGAGCGTGTTCTTGTTGACGGAAGTTCGCGCGTCCAGTTGCCAGTGTTCTCCCAGCGAATGTTGGTACCTTAAATCCAGGTAGTCAATGCCCTGGACATTGCGGTCTCGCGGATCGTCAAAGAGCGAACCGAAATAGGCGGTCGGTACGCCTTTGTTCTGGGCATTGTAGAGCCCCTGCAACGTGAATCCGCGGAAGGTCACGGTGGCCAGCACACGCTGATAGCTCTCATAGTTCGTGTTGTTCGTCACGCCAAAGTTCGTGGCCGGACTATCGAACTCCGGAAAAAACAGCGAAGGCCCGGCGCTCGAATAAAACGAACCGGAAAGCGCGAACGCCACGCCTTTGTATTCGTCGTCCCAGGTGGCGCGTCCGCCGTAGGAGCCGAAGCTGCCCGCCGCAAACGAAATCTCTTCGCGCTTGGGCTGATGTTCCTTGCGCGTGATCACGTTGATCACCGCGAAGAAGGCTTCGGCGCCATACAGCGACGAACTCGGCCCGCGAATGATCTCAATCCGTTGAATTAAATCAATGTCCACCGGGAATTCCAACCCAAGGAAGGCTTGCCCCAGCACGTCGCTGTTGATGCGGTGCCCATCCACCAGCAGCAGAATCCGGCTGTTCCAATCGCCCAACCGCCCGAATCCCCGTACGCCGATGTAGCTCTGATAGCGATCGGAGGTGACGTAGAAGCCGCGAACGGTCTCGAGAATCTCGGCAAGCGTGCGGTAGCCGTAGCTTTGAATTTCGTCGGCGGTAATGACGGTGACCGAGGATGGTGCATCGTCGACCGTCTGCTCGTGCTTGGACGCCGAGTAGACGGTGACCTGCCCGAGCTGCTCCAGGCTCATGTCTGTGACGTCTTGCGGCTTGGCATCCTGCGCGAAGCACACGCTTCCCAAAACAAGGACGCTGAAAGCAATCAGCGCCGTGGATCTACGCATTGGAGAGTCCGCCCGAAGCACGCTCCCAGCTCCTCGGTTAGGTCGGTGCGCGCTGCCGCGGATGCGGCGCGACGCTGCATGTCTAGGTAATCGGCGGGGGGAAAGTCGGCATTAGATCGAGGCGAGATTCAGGCGCAAGTCGCGGTACGTTGCAGAATGGTACAGACGCCGCGACCGAGCGGTCGAGTGACCTCAACGGGCAGGGCCGCCCGCCGTTGCAACGGGGAACAGGTGACCGAAGACCTCTAGTATCCGGTGCGACGGAGAATGGGAGCGCTTCAAAAGGATCAATCGCCGTATAATCTTGCGCGCGCGAGTAGGGAGCAGAACAGATGAACGTACCAGAACAAATCAAAAAATATATTGCCAGCCAAGCGGAGCCAAAACGCAGTGACCTGCGAGAATTGCATCGGCTCACGCTGCAAGCGTCGCCAGAATGCAAATTATGGTTCTTCGATGGCAAAGACAGCAAAGATCACACTGTTTCCAACCCTACGATTGGATATGGATTTCACGAAATAAAATATGCCAATGGAAAAAGCAGAGAGTTCTTTCAAATTGGCGTGAGCGGAAACAAAACCGGAATCTCGGTCTATATTCTCGGCCTGAAAGATAAGAAGTATTTAGCCAAAACCTATGGAAAAAAATTAGGCAAAGCCAGCGTGACCGGATATTGCATTCGGTTTAAAGCTCTAAAGGATATAAACATCGATACGCTTGCAGCGGCAATACGACATGGGCTCGCAGCCAAAAATGAAAAAGGGAAGCCGACGAAATAATTCCACTGTTAAAGGCAAGCAGTTGTCGATGTAAAACCGCTCCAGTATCCGACCCCTACAGAGTCTGTGTGCGAACACGATAATCTTTGTAGGTCGTCGCTTTAGCGACGACACAAACGTAGCAAAATCAGAACGGCTTTACAGTTTGCGGAAAAAAGGGAAGGGCGGGGCTTCAGCCCCGCCGTAAGTCGTGCCGTTTCTCTTGGGGCTTTGGCCCCGGAAGCCTCAATTTTGACTTTTGTCGCGACTTGTTTAGCCGCTGAAGTACAGATTTAGCAGTTCTCACACAGTCTCCACAGCCCTGACCCGCGCCGCAAAGCCATCCTCTATAAGACGGACATCCACAATAGTCGTGCGGCTTACGCTCGCCCACTGCCCGGCCCGGCTTCGCCTTCACTGCTTTGCCGTCACTGTTTCGCGGAACTTGCTGCGGTTGGGTGTGGCTCGCCGAAGTAGGGAAAATCGGGGCGCATCAGGCGCTTGTCGGGTGCGACGCTATCGCCGAGGGCTGTGTTGGTCACCAGCGTGAGCATCACGTCCATGGCGTCGTCGCCGAGAGCGCGGCCGTTGAAGGCGGCGAAGCTGAACAACGCGGGCGTGTCCAGTTCATACGGCAGGAGCGCTGGGCAGAGGCGCGCGAGGAGTTGCGTCGCGTAAGCGGATGGATCGTCCGCCGAGTGGGCGAGCGCGGTGACTTTTTCCACGAAGTCGCGCATTTGTTTCGAGAACAGCCCCGCTTCGTCGGCCGGGACCGCGCGGTTGTATTTTTCCGCTGCTGCGTCGTGCAGCGCTGGATCGGAGAGCAGGATGTGCGTGATCATCGGCAGGCCCCAACGCGATACCTGCACCTCCGGCGCGTGGCCGTAGAGCGATGCAGTGGCCCAGGCGTGCACCACACCTTCGCCGATCAGGCTGCAGGGAATTTCGAGGACGATGGCGGAAACATTCTTGCCGCCGAAAAAGTTCTGGCGATTCTGGAACGCCTCCGGGGCAAACCGGTTTTCACTCCACAGCGCTTTTCGGAAGTCGCCGAAACCAGCGCCATCGGCGGCAAAAAGATCGGGCGCGAGGCCGGCGT
Source organism: uncultured Acidobacteriota bacterium (assembly GCA_963740695.1). Taxonomy (GTDB): domain Bacteria; phylum Acidobacteriota; class Terriglobia; order Acidiferrales; family UBA7541; genus Palsa-295. The sequence goes on along the minus strand of CAVUFU010000004.1, from coordinate 687,631 downwards.
ACGCCAGGCAGCCCTGATCCGTTTTCACCGCGCTTCCCGTATTCCCGGAAATGATGAGCTCGCCCGCGGCACCTTTCAGCGCGTCGGCTCCAGTGGCGCGGCGGACCGCAAAGCTCTGAACGTGCTGCTGCTCGCCGGCATCGGTGTGCGCGGGCGCGCCGAACTGGACCTTGAACGTGACGTCTTCGCGCAGATCGCGATTGGTATCGAACCGAAAGGCGTAGACAGCTTCGTCGCGAAAACTGTCTGGCGCGGCGACGCCGGCGTTCGGATTCACGGTCAAAGCCATCACCGTGGTGCCGGGGCGTCCGCGAAACAAATAGAAGTCGCAGATGTTGATGCGCGGGTCTTCTTTTGCGGTCGGCGTATCGAAATGATGGGACATGGCGGATCGTCTCCTAAAGAATTAGCCGCGAGGCACAAAAGATCGATCGCTTGGGTACGGGGTTGACGGGGCAGAGCGATCACCCATGACATCCTCAACCTCATCGGAAGATTTTTCAAGTTTGGAATGAAGACGAAGCGATCCCAAATCGTGATTCGTCGCGTTCGCGTTGCCGGATGTTGAGGTACTTGTTTCCGATTCCGGTGGCCATCGGGCGCCACGTAAATTTGGCCTGGCAGCTCGCGGTCTCTGCAAAACACGCTGGATGCCTGCGGATCGTTCGAGCGAATGCAGGCCTGTGGTATGCTGCGGCCAAAATATAGGGTTGGCCATCCGCCTTCGCTCCTCTCGCCTAAGTTGCAGTCTCTTCGCTGTTCAAGCGATGAGTCTTTTTTCAGGCCTCATTCGTAATAGGGATATCACCGGCAGCTTGCACCTGACGTGGGAGACGAGCGCAAGCGTGGAAAGTGAAGTTGCCCATCTTCGACGGGGCGACCTCAACACGCTTTCCGCGCGGCTCATGCGGTATCAGAATCGTCTATACCGCTGCCTCCTTCGCAGCTTGCCAGTCCCTTGCCAGACCACGCCTGTCCAAAGGAGGTTGACGTGCATGACACAAAAGAGCGCTTGTCTCTATTCTGGATCTTCGCGCTGTTGAACTACCTGTACGCGGACGTGCTTGCCCTGTTCGCATTCGTTGGCTCACCGAATAACGCCCCACATCTTCCACCATGGGCTCTGCTGGGTTCAGCGGTCCTGATGGAAATACCCATCGCCATGATTCCGGCGTCGCGACTGCTTCCGTTTAGAGCGAACCGGTTGACGAATATCATCGCGGGTCTCATTCTGACCCTCGTAAACGGTTTCCTAACCTTCGTCCTGCCCCTGACCAACGGTGACTTTCGGGACCCCACTTTTCCAGCCTACGTGTTCTTCGCAACGATCGAAACTGTGTGCACCTGCGTCATCATCTGGGAAGCGTGGACTTGGTCAGCGGTTGAACAGCTTGCGAAAAAAAGGGAAGGGCCGGCTTTAGAGTCTGTGTGAGAACACAAGAATCTTTGTAGGCCGTAGCTTTAACTACGGCACAAACGCAGCAAAATCAAAGCGGCCTTCGAGGCCGCGGGCCTTGTAGACTCCGCCCCCGCATTTATGCTCTGTTCTTCGCATTCCTGCACCGGCCCCTGTTGTAGACGACGGGAGTCGGTCAAGGAAGCGTTCAGCTCTACCGTGGGAGCCCCCGCATTTATGCGGGGGAGCGCGGGCTTCAGCCCGCGCGAAAAATCCCGGCAAATAAAACGAGCGGTTTCAGCCGCTGAGGGAGCGAATTTCGAGTTCTCCCGCAGACTCTTTCGCCCCGGAAGCCTCAATTTTGACTTCTTCCGCAACCGGTGAAGCCGCAATCAGTTCGCAGCGGATCGCCGGCAATCCGCACACTGGACTGCCGATTGCGTGGTTGGCGATAAATCGCGTTATCGCAAGTAACCGGGGTTAACTGCCAGAACGCCTGTTCACGGCACGCAACTGTGGTTTGAGTATCTGCACGCGATGGAGCAGCAGCGGCATTGCAGACTTTGTTTTTGCTTTCTGGTGCGCTAGTTTGTGAATCCTCTGCGCGAGCCGCTGCTGCGCTCGCCACAAAATTCGCTCCAATGAGGTCCATGTGAAAAAAGAACGCCTGACCCAGATCGTCCTGGTGCTCGTGGGGCTGTTCAATCTGTCCCTGATTTATCTTCTATTTAAGGATCTGTGGCATTCCAACTGGATTTTGCAGGGCAAGAACGAAAACGACCCGATGTTTCTGAGCTTCTTTATTACTGTCGGAACCTTTCTACTCATCGCCGCAAGGAAACCATCGGAGCATCGCTCGGTGATTGCTCTAGCGGCTTGCTGGAACATCTCTCATGGCGTGGTGATGGCGAATTCAAACCGTAGAAGACCGCATGCACGGCATCCACCGGGACTTTACCGATGTGATCTTTGTCATCGTGATCGGAGTCGTCCTGTTAGCGCTGCTGCCAGCAAAACGAGAGGCAATGGCCTCGAGCGTTGCGTGAACAAACGCCCGGTGGCCGCCCTCGCAGCACGAGCAAGCGACGGCCTTGAGGTTTTTGGCGTGCCGCATCCCTTTGCGTCGTTCGCAAAGGGTGCGTGGCACAACGTTTGACTCTGTCCCACCGGTCCCAAAGCTCGGCCGGGTGCCCCATCCTTCCCGCATTTGGGTAAGGGTGGGGCAGTGGCGCTTCCTGGGAACGCCAATCTCCCGATTGGCGTCTGCGTCGTTGAATCTTGTAGCGGCCGGTCTGGCGAAGCCAGACCGGGCATGTAAACGAACCGGGCGATTCGCCGTCGAAGCCACGCGCAACAAGACACTGTCATCACGACGGAGGTCTGAATCTAGGGCGGGAACCGTTCCGTATCGCCCTATGCCGGAAATGGCCGTGCCGTTCGAGGGAGCGTTTAGGATAGCGGCATGATGCGCGGCGGACCACGGTTTTATGCCTCACGGAACGTGCATGGTAAAATGATTTATTCATGGCGAAAGGCGACCGAAAAACTCTCGAACGTTTGCTTCGTTCGGCTTGGGAACGCCAAATCGCCTTACAAGCCCCGGCTGTTCCAAAAATGGCCAAAACCGACAAACCGGATGTATCTGGGCGGAAACGGCTCGTTGACGGAATACTTTCTTTCATCTTCTTCGCGGTTCCTATTGGTTTGGGCTGGCCCGTGATTTGGAAATGGGTATCGTGGGCTGTATGCTGGGCGCTCCTTTTCGGCTTAGTGCTTCCAGATTGGTTGCCCAGCATAAGACGCTGGAATAGCACGTGGAAAAAACTGCCTTTTATCGTCGCGATGATTTCATTTGCATCCTTCTTTCCCCTTGTGCACTCTCAATGGAGAACTGAACAAAGCCAAAAATTAGAGGGCGACCTTGTTCCGTCGCATATGTTTGCACATCCAGAAAAGGATATTGAAATAGGGTTCAGACCCAATGCGGTCGTGTTGCGTTCTTCGAATAACCCCGACCAGCCGCTTTTCATGTTTCTTCGAGATGCTGGTTTTTCGATTGGAATCAAGAATGGAGTACCGTCTATTTCGACACCGGTACGTGACCGGTTCGGCCACCTAGTAGCCATAATCGCCGAGAATCATTGGACTGTCTTCCCCCCGTATTGTTTGGACAAGAATTACACGAACGATACGTTGGAGGTTCTGGATTCTTCCGGCCATGTAATTATTCAAGTGCGAGTACTCGGAGACCGCGTGCAAATCCAGGGCGAGTGGAGAGATGAATTTGGGCACGGCGTAGAATTGGTGGATGATTCCTCGGAGGGCAAGTACATCATTAACTGGAATAACTCAACAGAAGAACAAGAGGTCGAGCGACCGATTCCACTAATATTTGAATATCCCAGTAAAGATTACTGGCAACGTTTTAGGTGGAAGTGAGGCTGGCCGACTCAAACGCTACCGTCCAGCCCGGTTCGGTTTGCAACCACTTCCTCGCCGTCCACAACACCGCTCGAGTTTGTTACCCATCGCATTGAGCTACAGCTGCGCGCCCTCGCTGGCGGCCTGTGGCCGCCAACCGGGCGGGTGGCCGAGCCTTCTAGCACAGGCAAGCGGCGGCCTTTAGGTTTTCGGGGTGGCGGCCGAGCCTTCTAGCGCGGGCGAGCGAGCGGCTTTAGGTTCTGGGGGTGCCGCATCCCTTTGCGTGGTTCGCAAAGGGTGCGTTGCAAAGCGTCAAACCCTACCGTCCAGCCCGGTTCGGTTTGCAACCACTCCCTCGCCGTCCACCACAGCGCTCGATTTTGTTACCCATCGCATGGGCTACAGTTGCGCACCCTCGCTGGCGGCCTGGTGCTGAGTACCAAGGGCCTACGATCCATCGCGAGGCTTTTTCGCGAGATCGAGTGAGAGTTCATCGGCAGAAAAGTAGCCATGCCGAGCATAAGTCGCTGGCTCTTTCGCTGTGAGCTCCGTTCAGCGGCGTGATCGCACGCTGAGAAGTAGTTTGCGATCGGCGCGCTCAGCCTCCACCTGCCGCGAAGGTTGGCTTCGATTACTTGGCGGAGGTGTTTGCAGGCACAGGCTCGCGCGGGGCGCGTGCGTTGGTTCGCTGGTGCGGGCGACGCTTTAAGGGAGTTGCAGGTCGAGGGAGTAAATTTCTTCGTTGCTGATGTCGCGCACCAATAGCGGTGAGCCGTCCGGGGCGATACCGGACCAAGGGCCGAATGAGCCGTAGTAGCGACGGATATCCGCGATTTTCGCGATCCTATCCAAGTGCAAATCCGAAAGGCGCAGACGCATGAAGGCGGGCTCCTGCACCATGAAAGTATCGAAGAGGATGCTTTTCCCGCCGTCGGTCCATTCCATGTAGCCGAGGGGCCCAAGGCCTTTGGCGATGACCGTCCACTTTCGGCTGGCAAAATCGTAGAGCAGAAGATCTTCGTAGCTTGCGTGCGAAGCGAGGAGATAACGGCCGTCGGGAGACCAGCGCGGACAACAAATCCCATCCGTCGCGGCGAGAGTGGTGCTGCGTCGCGAGGCCACATCAAGCAACTGAATTGATACGATTTGCTTGCCGCCTTCCACGCGCGTCTGGCCGTAGGCGATCGTCGAGCCGTCAGAAGCCCAAGTGGGATCAAGATCGGAGACTGCGCCGGTGGTCAATTGATCGGCGGGCCCGCCCGCGGCAGGAATCAGGAAGATATTCCAAGGACGCCCCGGACGAGAGCCGGAAAAAGCAATCCGCGAGCCGTCCGGGGACCAATGCGCCAGCGAAGCGCGAAGGGAAGGCCCGGTAAGTTGCGCAGCCTCGGAGCCGTCGGCTTTGGAACGCCAGAGTGTTTGGTCCGGGTAACGGACGTAGGTCAGCATGCGGCCATCGCGTGAGGCTTCCACGTCGCCGGCCGAAATTCCAGCGAGATACGGCACAAACTGGCGAGCCGCAGAATCGTAGCGCACCAGTTCGGCGCGCGGCTCCGCGGCAGTCACAAAAAGTTTCTTGCCATCCGCGCTCGGCGTACCCATGTAGAAGTTAGGCGGAACCGTGGTCAGCGCAACCGGCGCAGCGCTCCTGGCCCAGAAGGAGCGTCGCTCCGGCAAAGCCCAAATCCTGCTCTGGCCATCGCGCTGGGTCTCGAAAAAATAGTAGCGGCCGTCAGGCGACCATTCGCCGCAACAGCGATCCGGGTAATCCGTCATTTCCGTCAAAATCTGATGAAGACCTGTGCCGTTGGCTTGTGCTTCCCAAATGGTGCTTTGGCTGATCATCCGATCGCCTACAGAGAAACGGATGCGAGCGCCATCCGGAGAGAACCGCATATGGGCGACCCGGCCCGCCGCGGAAAGAAGTTTGTGTTGATTGGACCCGTCGGCATCGGCGAGGAAGACATCTTGCGCCCTGGAGAAAATGATTTTGCCGCCGGGCGCCCAGGAGACATCATCGCATTCAATCCCATCCACGCTTTGCAAGGACCCTGATGGCAAATCCATGATCTGCAGGGGAAAAGGGCCATCTTTTGCCTTCGCGGAAGTGACCAGCAGCTTCGTGCCATCAGCAGAAGCCCCGCCAAGAAACAGGCCGGGATAAGAGGAGTCCAGCAGAACGGGAGTGCCGCCGACCGCAGCAACTTCCAGCAGCGTGACGCGATCGGAGGCTTGTTCATTGAAATAGATTTTGCCGTCGTGCAGCTGAAGATTGCCTTTGCCCATTTCGTCGAACGTGATTTGCGTCGAGTCCAGAACTCGCGGCACAGCTACCGGCGAACGAACGAAAACTACCACGGCGGCAACAACCACGGCGGCAAATAGCCCAGCAACAATGAATCTGGCTCGCAGGCGTGCCTGGGGACTCGCTGAGGGATTAGCGGCCCCCTGCCCGGGCGCGTGGCCGCCATCCTGAATCACTTGCACCGGGGCCAGGAAACGGTACCCGCGCCGCGGAACTGTTTCAATGAAAACGGGAGTATCCGCGGAATCCCCAAGAACTTCGCGTAGGCGCTTGATGGCCGTGTTCAGGCTGGTATCGAAATCCACAAACGTGTCTGCCGGCCAAAGCGCCGCATGAAGATCTTCGCGCGCCACAACCGTTCCGGCGCTTTCCAGCAGCTTTCGCAGCACAAGGAAGGGCTGATCCTGCAGGCGCAACTTCGCGCCGCTTCTCCGGAGTTCGCCTGAACGCGCATTCAATTCAAAATTGCCGAAGCGATAGCGCGGCAAGCCCGGCGGCAAGGCGGTGTGTGAACTCGATAACACGGCCATTTCGGTCGCCATTATAGACGAATTAGTGAGCGAAACGTTATACGGAGGCCATGTCAGAACTCTTCGTAAATATATGTCCGCTAGAGCTTTGTGATGTCAGACAAGTTCCAGAGAGAAGTCAGCCACGCGCTATGGAGCTGCTGCTCCACCCGAGCCAATTTCGACTCCTGTGCTGCCGTGATTCGCAGCGGGTGCCGTCATGGGTCGGACAAACGCCGTCGCGCTGGCGGGAACTCTATTGCTATCGGTGGTGTGCTGCGCGGCGGTTGGCGGCACAAGGACGCAGCCGGCTGCCAACGAAATGGCCATTGAAGTTTACGGCGGATATTTGGTGGTGGCGCGAGGCAGCGTAAACAATGCCGACAATCTGCGGTTTCTGCTGGATACCGGAGCAACCAACACCGCGATCGACCGCCGCGTGGCGGAGCGCCTGGGACTGCACGGCGCAACGACAAAGGTAATCAACTTCGACAAAAATGTGCCGTTGGAATCGGCGGAAGTGCGGGAAATGACTTTCGGGCCGCAGCGCGTTTCCAATGTTCGGGTGCTGATCGAAGACCTCGCGTATTTGCGCTCGGCCGGAATACACGTGGACGGCGTGATCGGCCTCGACCTGCTGCGCCGGCAGAGCTTCCTCGTTGACTACGCCAGAAAACGCGTGGTCTTCGGCCCCACTGCGACCGACGGAATGCACGCCGTGCCCCTGCGAGCGGACGCCAAGGCGATCAGTGTGGAATTGGACCTTGGCTCGCGGCCGGTGTGGATGGTTGCGGATACCGGCGCGCGCGGAATAGTTCTCTATGAAGACACGGTGAAGGATTTGCTGGCGAATTATCGCGTGGCAGAACGAACCGACGGAGCAAGCCTGGGCGGACCACTCCAAAGCCGTGTAGCCATCGTGCCGCGCGTCCGCCTGGGCGGCCAAAATCTCGAGAGGGAAGTGATGCTGATCAGCGCGCCAGGAGCGAAAAAGCTCAGTGGCGTCGCCGGCTACCTCGGCCTCGCATCGCTCGATGCCAAGCAGGTCGCTTTCAGCTTCGAGACAAATCAACTCCTATGGAGAAAGTAGCCCGCCACCGCTCATACCGCCACCACGCGTCCTAGCGAATCGGAAGATGAATCAATGCCGCGAACGATGCCCAGCTTCTTCGTGCGGAAATACAAAATGGAGCGATTCAACAGCTTGCGGAAAAACCCGGCTTTTTAGAGGGTCGGAGCTTTAGCTCCGACATAACGCTCAGATTATCATCAGGGGCTTTACAGTCTGTGTGACAAAGAGGGAATCTTTGTAGGCCGTAGCTTCAGCTACGGCATAAACGCAGCAAAATCAAAGCGGCTTCAGCCGCTGAAGTACGGGTTTTGCAGATCTCACACCCACTCTTTAGCCCTGAGGCCCGCTTTCGACTTTTTCCGCAAACTGTTTAGCCGCCGCGGGCCTTGTAGACTCCGCCGCCGCATTGACGCTCTCTTCGCGGCCTCTGCGCTCGCCCTCGTTATAAGCGATCAATACTTCCCAACGAAATGTTCAGTTCCACCGTGGGAGCCCCCGCATTTATGATCCGTTCCTTGCAGTCCTGCACCGGCCCCTGTTATAGACGATGGGAGTTGGTCAAGGAAGCGTTCAGTTCCGCCGTGGCAGCCCCGCATTTATGCGGGGGAGCGCGGGCTTCAGCCCGCGCGAAAGATCCCGGCAAATAAAACGAGCGGCTTCAGCCGCTGAAGTTCCTTCCGCGCCGTTGCGCGCTCCCTCCCCGCTGCGAATCCGTCGCAGGTCGGCAGGCACCAGCGCCGGGAACGCGACAAAAATAATTACAAGCGCCGTAGGTGCGACACATCCCGCCTCTCCACCCTGCAACGCGTCGCAGCCAGGCTTACCCACCGCGTCCCAATCACGCTGACCTAGCCGGTCGCGAGATGCCGCCCGCGGGTGTGGCACATCCACTCCTGACTGTGCTCTTCGTTTTTTGCTGTCACAGCCACTCTCGCCTGCCCCGAAAATCTGCCAGCGTCAGCTTTGAAGGATCTGCGCTCCCTCTTTAATCTCTCTTCGTCTTTAGCAGTTCCGTTCAGCCCCGCAAACAAGCCACAAACACGCACCCTCGCCTGTAGCAAGAGTGCGGCACCCCACAAGTCCTTATATGTTCGCTGGAGTGCTGCGGAAAGGTGAGCCACCCCGCCTGCTGCGGGTTTTGGGGGGGAGGCCGGCGCAGAGCTCCTGTTCAATTGGGAGTTGAGGTCAGTTGTCCGGTAACCGCGTTTACCTGGAGTTGACCCAAGTTTACGGGAACGGGTTATCCCGTTTCCTGAATTTCACGATTAGCCGGCCATCGCTCTCTTGACACGCAGTTCTGCGACAGCCTTCTGTGCCTCCTCGCTGAGGTTGGACTTGCCGACCTGCACGGTTACCTTGTTAATCTTACCGGTGAACTTGTTGTCGCCCACTTTGTAGTCGTCGCTAACACAGGTATAGAGATTTTCGCCCACGTCCGTCGTCTCCGCGCCGAACGCGAATGGCTGAGTGTGCGCGATCCGTCCTTCGGCGACCTTTTGACCGTTCACGAAGATCACACCGTTACCTCCCGCCCCGAAACCGCCATCGTAAGCAAACTCGAAGCGCAGCGTCACCCGCCCGGCCGGCAGGCGAGCAGGGCCGACGATCTTGTAAGTCTCGCGGCCGAGAAAGTTCCAGGCAAACCGGGGTGCGCCGTCCTTTACATAGAGGCTCCAGCCGCCCATCTCCCCGCCTTGAGCAATGACCACCCCTTCGGCGCCGGCCTTGGGGACCTCGATCTCGGCCGTAACCACGAAAGAGCGGTTCTTGACATTGATAAAGCCATTTTCGGGTATTCCCTTCATTCCCTCATAGACCGTTATCTCGGTGCGGCCTTCCAACAGATCCGGACGGCCCGCCAGACCGGCGTTGAAGCGCTCCCAAGCGCGGTCGTCAAGAGGAAGCACGTTGTACTTGACGGCTTCTTCCAGGAAGAGTCCCTTTAGCTTCTCAAGTTTGTCCGGATACTTCGCGGCAAGGTCATGCGCGCAACTGAAATCGTCCTCTACGTTGTAAAGCTCCCACTTGTCGTTCTCAAACGTAGCTCGCGGCTTGGGCTCCCACGGCGGGCGATGCACGGTGGTGGCGAACCAGCCGTCCTGGTAGATGCCCCGGTTGCCTGCCATCTCGAAATATTGCGTGGTATGGCGCGACTTCGCCTTGGCGTCATTAAAGCTGTGGAGCATGCTTACGCCTTCGAGAGGTTTCTGCCGGACGCCATAGACGACGCCGGGCTGAGGCACTCCGACGGCTTCCAATACTGTCGGGGCAATGTCAATCATGTGGTACCACTGCGTACGCAGGCCGCCCTTCTCCTCGATGCCCTTCGGCCAATGAACCACGATGGGCTGGCAGATGCCGCCATAGGAGGCCACTTGGTGGCCCCAACCAAACGGCGTCGCGCCGGCGAACGCCCAGCCGTTGTTATACAAAATGTGAGATTTCGGCCCGCCGATTTCGTCAAAGTGCTTCAGCGGAATCTCGAGGGGTTCCGGCAGCCCATTGAATACGGACAGCTCATTGAAGGCGCCGTTGAGGCCGCCCTGGAAAACCGAGCCGTTGTCGCCAGTGATGTAGAAGATCAACGTGTTGTCCATTTCGCCCAGGTCTTCGATGGCGTCCACGAAACGCCCCACTTCGTAGTCGGTCACCTCGGCAAAGGCGGCATAGATTTCCATGTACCTCGCAAAGACTTTTTTCTCGTCGGCGGTCAACTGGTCCCATTCCTGGATCCCAGGCGGCTTGGGCGCCAGTTCGGTGCCCGGCGGCACGACTCCCATCTTGAGCTGGCGGGCCAGCGTGTCCTTGCGTACCTGGTCCCAGCCCTGATCGAACTTGCCCTTGTACCGGTCACGCCAGTTGTCGGGCACCTGGAATGGTCCGTGAGTGCCAATTGCGGAGTAGTAGACGAAAAACGGCTTGCCGGGGGCCAGCGAATGCTGGGAACGCAGCCACTCGATGGCCTTGTCGGTCATATCGGTGCTGGCGTAGTAATTTGAGTCGCGATGCACATCCATCCTGTTCATGTTGTCGTAAATGACCGGATGAAAGAGGTCCGCCTCGCCGGCCATGAAGCCGTAGAACCGCTCAAACCCGCTATGCATCGGCCAACGGTCGAACGGTCCGACAACGCTGGCTTCCCAGGGCGCCAGCTCGTGACATTTGCCGAACATAGCGGTGCTATAGCCGTTGAGCCGCAAAATCTCGGGCAACGTCGTTACGCTGCTGGGACGCATCGCGGTGTACCCCGGGAAGGCTGTGGCGATTTCCGAGATCACGCCGAAGTTTGCGCTATGGCTGTTGCGGCCGGTTAAGCAGGCCACGCGGCTGGGCGAACACAACGGGGGCACCTTAAAATTGTTGTAGCTCAGCCCAGTCTTGGCCAAGCGGTCCAGCGTCGGCATCTGGATGGGGCCGCCGAAGGTTGATGGGTCGCCAAAGCCGAAGTTGTCGAGAAGAATGACCACCACGTTGGGCGCACCTTTCGGCGCCTTAACCTGAAATCGCGGCGGGGCTTGCGCATTTTTCACATCAAGCTCGGTGATCGGCGGATACTGAGGCTCGGGGACGGGCAGCACCGTGCGGTCCATGGGCGCATCCGCAGCGAAAAAGTTTGTCATGGTCTCTTCTCCTATGGATGAATTCTATGAACGGAGGGTGGGAGCGGCTATTGTCAAAACTAACGAGTACATGAAATCGGACGGCCGTATCACTCGATACATGCAATTGGATTTTCAGGGTCTCGGATCGCGCTTGGGGCTGCCGATTTCCTGAACGCTATGTTTGACAAGGACGCCGGGTGGCAGACCCTCGCAGCACAAGCAACCAACCGCCTCTAGGTTCTGAGGGTGCCGCATCCCTTTGCGCCGTTCGCAAAGGGTGCATGGCAATTCGTCAAACCCTACCGCTGGCATGAGCGTTTCGTCTCCCCCGGCCTCGCCCGTTCCCTGCCTCCGAAGTCCAGCTAGTACTAGTCCCGTCCCTCAACTGTACTTCCGCTCAATATCCAAAAAATCTCCCGCATGCTAACGTCACTCGGGAGTCAACGACATGAAGAGATTTCGCAATTCGCGCGACGACGGACGCTTCGCACTAAACACTCTGCAAAATCCCACGCTCGAAGTTCGCAGCCTCCACCAGTTGATCGCGGCCGCCGAGCAAGCCCTCTCCGAAGACGCCGTCCGCCCACCGGAGCGGCCCATTCCCAATGCCCCATCATCAATCGAAGTCGCGCCGCCCGAAGTACAGCTCAGTCCCGAAGGTGCAACCGCAGATCACGCGCTCGCTGAAGCGCCCCTGCCCGAAAACGCCGCTCCCGCCCCGGAAACAACGCTCGATTCCGCCGAATCACCCGAGCCTCAGCCTCGCCCACGCCGCACCACTCCGCCGCAAATTCGTGCGCTCTCGCCGCAGGAAACCCGCGAAAAAACCGCTCCACGCTCTCGCCCCTCGCGTCCCGCGGCGCGAACTCACCGATCGCGAGCGGCACGAACGCAAATGCTTCATCTGCCGCCATCCCAATCGCGCGGAAATTGACGACGACATCCTCCACTGGTGCAATCCCACAAACATCACTTACAAATACAATCTCAGCGACTATCGCTGCATCTATCGCCATGCCCACGCCACCGGGCTCATGGACCGCCGCCGCATCCACATGCGCGATTCCCTCGAACATGTCATCGAGAACGCCGAAAGCGTCAAGCCTTCCGCCGATGCCATCATTCGCGCGGTTCGCGCGTGCGGCCGGCTCAACGCAAAGGGTGAATGGGTGGATCCGCCGCGTCAGATGGTTTATTCCTCCGACTCGCCCAGGCGCGCGGTCAGCACTCGTTTGACGCTGGAATCTTCCGAAAATCTGCCGCAATTGCCGCCCGCGATTGACCTCCAGCCCACAATTTCTAATCGACAATCGCAGATATTAGAAAACAACGTAAACCACTCAAAACAAACGACAGCACCCCGATCTAATCGACACTTTTTCGCAGTTGTGAAACGCAAATTTCACGCGTTTCTCGATGCCTAAGCGCAGTTGCCGCACGTGCAGCGTTTGCGGTGCTTCATCCTCATCGTCGTCAAGCTTCGTGAAGGGCTTCGAGGGGATTGATTTGCGTGGCGCGCCAGAGGGGAACCGCCGCGGAGAGCAGTACGATGAGTGATGCTGCGAATGCGGCGGAACCGAATACGAATGGATCGTGGCTCGAGACTCCGAAGACCAGGCTGCTCAGCCAGCGTGATGCGGCCCAGCTTCCTGTTAGGCCCACGGCTAACCCAATCGAGCCTAACCTTGCGGTTTGCCTTCCGGTGCAGCGGATAATGGCGATGGTCCCGGCGCCCATGGCCATGCGAATGGCGATTTCCTGCCGCCGGCAGCTGACCCAGTAATTGAAAACGCCGTAGCAGCCGATGCTGGCTAGCATCACTGCAATGCCGGCGAAGAGGACTAGCAGAATTGTGGTGAAGCGGCGCTGTATGAGTGTGGCGCCGAGCCACGCGTCGGCGGTTTTCAACGACTGAATCGGAACGTTGGCGTCCAGGGAAGCCAGTGTTTGGCGCACGGTTGCGATCATGCTCTCCGGGTTCGTTCTGGTCCTTATCATTACTACCATTGCAGCATCTACCCGCTGAGCAGCCGGCAGATAAATCTCCGGCAAGGGCGCGCTATCGAGGCCTATTTGCGGCACGCTGGCGGCGACGCCGACGATTTCAACTACCGGACCTTCCATATAGGGTCCGCCGAGTTTGATGTGCTGCCCGAGAGCGAAACCGGGGTCCTTCCACCAGGCGCGCGCAATCTCTTCGTTGATCACCGCGACCGGCGGTTCGCCCGCGCGATCCTGAGCGGAGAAAGCGCGTCCGGCTACTAGCGGGATGCGCATGGCGGCGAAGTACGCGGAATCCGCCATATTGACTAGCGTGACTGGCACGTCCTGGGGGCCGGGCGTGGGTTTCTCGGCGACGGAATACCACCAGTCGCGGCAGTCGCCGGCGGCGGGGGGACAGTTTATTGCGCCGACCGATTCGACTCCCGGTTGGGCGCGAAGCGCTGCTTCCAGGCGAGCGTAGAAATCGAGAATGGCTGCATCACTTTTGTACGGCAGCGGCGGCAATTGCAGTTCGAGCGCGAGCACGTGGCTCGGCTCGAATCCGGGATTCAGGGTTTCGGCGGCCCACAAACTTCGCAGCAGAATCCCAGAAGTGAAAAGCAAGATGACGGCCGCCGCGATCTCCGCGATGACGAGGCCTCCACGCAGCGTGTGGCCGAGCCAGCTGGTGCCCGCGCCGGTGCTGCCTTCCTTCAAGAGAATCATCAGATTCATCTTGTTCAAACTGACGAGGGGCACTAGAGAGCACACCAGCGCGACCGCCAGCGTCAACGCCGCGGCGAAGATCAACACCGGGAAATTCAGGCTGGCTTCTGAGAGGCGCGGAATATCGCGCGGCCCTAGCGCCTCGATGGCGCGCAGGCCACAGCCTGCGAGAAAAATTCCGGCGCCGCCGCCTAGCAGCGTGATCAGAATTGTTTCGGTGAAGAGCTGGCGCGCAAGGCGGCGGTGCCCCGCGCCAATGGCCGTGCGAATGGCCATCTCACGCGCGCGGGTGGTCATGCGCATCAGGAGCAGGCCGCCGATATTGGCGCACGCGAGAAGCAGGACAAGGCAAACCGCGGCCAGCAGAAGGATGAAGACGCGCGTCAGGTCGCCCGTGCGGTGCGCGGTCAGGAACTCGGCGTAGGCGCGATGGTCGCTTTCAGGGCCCGGATCCGCTTGCGCGAGGCGCTGCATGACCGTGTCCAAGTCCGAGCGCGCCTGCGACAGGGTGAATCCAGGTTTGAGCAGCGCGAGCGCGCGCATCCATTCGTGCGTGTCGCGCTTGGAAGCCTCGGCGACAGAAGGGTGGAACGGAAGATAGTAATCAACCGGCGGGAGGAAGAAGCCGGGGTCGCGGGCCAGTACACCGATCACGATGTGCGCAGTTCCGTTCAGGACGATTGTCTTGCCGATGATCTGCGGATCGGCTGAAAGGGTTTCGGCCCAGAAAGTTCTGGTGACCACGACCGTTCTAGCGGACTGTGGTTCATCATCGCTCGCGTTAAGCAGCCGGCCCATGATTGGACGGGAGCCGGTGAGCTGAAAGAATTCGCTGGTGACGACCCCGGCGTGAGTGAGCACGGCCTGGCCGCGGCCTGTGAGCGTCAGATCAGAGTTCTCGAAGGCGGCCATCGAGTCGAAGGCGTGATTCTCGTTGCGCCAGTGTTCGAAATTAATCCAGGTTACGCTGATGCCCGTGGCTTTGGCGGAGGACTCGCCGAGCCACACCAAACGCTCGCCCGCAGGGAAAGGCAGCGGCTTGAGAAGAACAGCGTACACGGCGCTGAAGATCGCGGTGTTTGCGCCGATTCCGACGGCGAGCGTGAGAATGACGATGAGCGAGAAGACGCGGGCTCGCCAGATGCCGCGCGCGGCGTAGCGAACGTCCTGCAGGAGCGATTCAAATGTGGGGAATTGCCAG
Source organism: uncultured Acidobacteriota bacterium (assembly GCA_963740695.1). Taxonomy (GTDB): domain Bacteria; phylum Acidobacteriota; class Terriglobia; order Acidiferrales; family UBA7541; genus Palsa-295. Next base: position 672,416 of record CAVUFU010000004.1, on the reverse strand, counting down.
GTTTCGTAGCTGCGTTCGCGCGCGGTGGTGTCGTTGCCAAAATGGCGGCGGGCTGCGGCGCGGGCTTCTTCCGGCGACATGCCGCGCTCGAGATTTTCGTCAATTAGGAACTGAAGATGGGCGTCCATCTCCTGCTGCAGTTCGCTCGCGAGACGGTTTCTTTTGAGGGCGCGTGCCAGCTTCGACCACCATTGGCGCATGGGATCAACCCTCCGGTGCCAGAATCCTGGCCATGGCTACGGCGAATCGCTGCCACTTGGAAGTTGCTTTGACGAGCTGTTTGCGCCCGGTGGGCGTGAGGTTGTAATAGCGGGCGCGGCGACCGTTGGGCGAAGTCTTCCACTGCGCGGCGATCCATTTGCGCTGCAGAAGACGCTGGAGCGCGGGGTACAGGGAGCCATTGTCCACGAGAAATTCGCTGTCGGATTGTTGCTGCAGGAACTGCGAGACGCCATAGGCGTGGTTGGGTCCTCGTTTGAGGCTGCGGAGGATCAGGACTTCGAGAGTTCCTTGAAGGAGTCCGAGCCTATTGTCGGGTAGAGAATCTACGGTAGACATGCTACCTATATACGACGGAAAAAGAGGGCTGTCAAGCGAGGCGGCCCGGGCCAACCTCCAGCCCCCTGTTGGCGCGGAGCGGCGGGCAGAAGTTCGGTTACCATGCGGCGATGCCGCCGGGAGGTGTTTCGATTGCAGTTCGAGGCTGCGGAAATAATGTACAGCTTGCGGGAAGTCTTTCGCGGCAATGCTGCTGGGTGGTCGCGTTACCGGACAACGGCCGCTAGTCATTCGGAGTGGAGCGTCGTGTTTGGATCGAGGCGCATGGCACGCAGCGCCGGGATACAGCTGGCGGCGAGCGCAACGGCGGTAAGCACAACGGTGACGCCAGCGAAGGTGAGCAGATCGAGCGACGATACACCGAAGAGCAATCCGGCCATGAGGTGCGAAACAATGAGCGCGCCGGCCAAACCCAGCCCGGCGCCGGCGGCGGCCAAACCGAGCCCACCGCGCAGAACCATCTTGAAGATAGTTCCTCTTTGCGCGCCCAACGCGAGACGAATGGCCATTTCGCGTCTTTGTTCGTGCACCAGGTAGGAGATAGTTCCGTAGATTCCAAGCCCGGCCAGCAGCAGGGCAGTGGCGGCAAAGAGCGCCACCATTTCCATGGAAAATCGGCGCACAGAAAGCGAAGAGGAGAGAACGTCGTCCAAGGTCTCCGCGCGGAAGACGGGAAGCTCCGCATCGACGGCCTGGACCTGCTGACGGACCTGTTCGGAGATGACGCCGGGATCGAGTTGTCCGCGAAGAAAGAAAGCTAGATCTCTTGCGGGACTCTGGTAGATGTCGAGGTAAACGTGCGGAATGCCGGCGTCCGCAAGCGATTCGGTGCGCGCGTCGGCGATTACGCCGACGATGGTGGTCCAGTCCGGCTTGGCGGCCCTCAACCGAACGCGCTTGCCGACCGGGTCCTGGTTGGGCCAGTAAGTGCGCGCAGCGGCCTTTCTGTTAACGCTCGAATTCAAGCAGCTTATCGATCCTGAATTCTACGTTCTAATGATTGCCGGCCGAGCTATCGACGCTAATAGAGCCGTGCCAATCGACCATCAGCCCGCATGGGTCGTATTGCCCGCAATGATGAAGATGAGAATTTCTACACCTCATTATTTAGATCAGATGAAAGGCAAAGCCAGTCCGTTCGGATTCGCCCTGCATCCCAGAACACGAGACGTACTTAAACTCACGCTACTCACGCCGTTCAACAAAAAGCGCTCGACCTGGGCTAAGGCCTCTTGCATCAATACTCGCGACGGAACGACCTACCGTCTAAATGAAGTGTCGCGGGCCGATCTCATCACCTTGGGAGATATTCTGTGCGGGTACATTCAACATCCTGAAATCAAATCACTCGGTCCCGACGGCCAGAAATGCAAACCTGAAACGCGTGGCCTGTTAAGGCGGATTCCCATCACAGGCGGCCTTCAGCACGCAATCGGGAAAGAAATCTCGCGCTATGAGCAAGGGCAAGATGATTTCATCGAAAACATCGATGATGCGTGTATTCGGTACGACGGAAGACGAGCCGAAGCGAACGAAAGTTTAATTGCAGAGATCAAGGTGCACGGATTGCGGAAAACGAGCAAAGAGTCGGGGCTTGATCGCAAAACGATTCGGGCAATTCTTAATCAAAAGAAAGTAAAAACCTCAACGCTTGCAAAGGTTGCGATCTGGCTGCGGTCGCAGCAGGATTGATCAGGCGGAAAAGCCACTTGTCCGGTAACGCGCGGTAATCGGGAGTTTGGACGTTCCGTCCTCAGACCTTCCATGTTTCCCGCGATGGCATCGTATAATACAAGCAGATTTCGTAACGCTCGATAAACCGTTGTTTTTTCCAAATTAGCTTTGCTATCGCTGTAACGCAGCTTTCTCGAACCGACCGGAGGTGAAACGTTGCCGTATCGCTGGTGCAAATGCCACTACCTTGACGCTTCGGCGCTAGTGAAGTTGGTCGCCGACGATTCGGACGAGGAACCGGGCAGAACAGCTCTTCGAGAATATTATTGGGCGAACATCGCGAGCGTATATGCGACTTCTTACTCAGTCGCCGAAACCTTGTCAGCGTTCAAAGCAAAGTTCCTACGAAAGACGATCAGCGAGGAGCAGTACCTCAAATACATTCAAGATTTTCTTCGGACGGTAATAGGGGCGAACCTCCGAATTGACGAAGTGCCGATTCTTTCGGTGTATTCCAAAGCCGAGCGGTTGATTAAAACGTACAAGATTGATTTTCTCGATTGCTTCCAGATCGTGACGATCATGGAAGGACAGTTCCGCCACAGCGTTTCAGACTCGCAATCAATCTTGATTACTGCTGATCGCGACTTGGCGAAGGCTGCCCGGGCCGAAGGCGCGAGAGTATGGGAATGTACTAGTGAAGATGCGCCTTTGGCTGCGACTTCGGGGAAAGAGACGGCTGTGTTTGCTGGGGGATGTTTTTGGGGGACGCAGGCGGTGTTTGAGCGCGTCAAGGGCGTGGTGGCTACGGCTGCCGGTTACGCGGGCGGGTCGGCGGGGACGGCTACTTACGATCAGGTGACTACGGAAACTACCGGGCACGCGGAGTCGGTGCAGGTGATTTACGATCCTTCGCGGATTACTTATGGGCAGCTTTTGCGCGTGTTCTTTTCGGTGGCGCACGATCCTACGGAATTGAACCGGCAGGGGCCGGATGTGGGGACGTCGTACCGGTCGGCGATTTTTTATACGAATGAGGAGCAGAAGCGGGTGGCGGAGGCTTACATCGCGCAGCTCGATGCCGCGAAAGTTTTTGGGGCGCCGATTGTTACGGAGGTTACGCCTTTGAAGGGGTTTTATCGGGCGGAGGATTATCACCAGGATTATGCGCTGCATAATCCGGGGAATCCTTATATCGAGATTTGCGATTTGCCGAAGGTGCGGGCGTTGAAGGCGGAATTTCCGGATTTGTTTGTGGAGTATAAGGGGAAGTAGGCGCTTTCGGCCGGGTCGTGGATCCAGAAACGACGTATGCCGATGATTCTCAAGGTGTCCGTCCAGCAATCTACTGCGCTTCTTCCTGGGTTTGAGAAGTCGGCCGTCGAGAATACTTCGGTATGTCTACGAGAATTGTCCGAAACTCCTTCCAGTATTCATTCGAATCTAGAATATCGGTCTTGGAGCGCTTTATGGTTTTGCTCCACTTCCTGAGAATTTCTGACTGAGGATTGAACTGTCTAGCTGCCCCCGGCTCCAATACTAGGCAGTTGGCTGGAGGCCCAACGTAGCCATCGCTCATTCTTCGTGCATAGCGCAATCCCTCCGAAAAAGCCAGAGCGGTTCGTTGGATAGAACAGTAAGGGCCTTGCGTGCGAATAGAGAGTTTCTCCAGCGCGAATTTTGCGCCTATTCCTATCGCCGAGTGGCCCACGATCTCCTCTGGGGAGTTTTTACCGACCAACCTGATTAAGACTGGGCTCGATCTTATAAATCCAGCGATCAGGCAGCTCGCATCGGGATTAATTGTCGACAGTAATGTGCGACCGTCCGACTTCAATGCGGAATCTGACTGCCTGTCTATCCATTCGTTTCTGGTCATTCCCAGTTTGTTGACCAGTGCTCTGTCAAAGAGAGAAAGCACGATCTTCTCGCTCGCATTTCTAGCAGCAAAGACGATGTGATCCAACTGCAAGTGTGATGATACGGAGGCCAACTTCTCCATGTACTCCCAGAGAAAGGAAATCAACATTTCGCAATGTGGCATCGTCCCTGCAACAGCTCCGCAGAATCCGAAGGGCAACTGGAACAATTTGCTCGTCAAATCATGCTTTCCAAGGACGACATTCTGCGCGGTGTAAGTAACCCGCAAATCCAGCCCCAGCATAATAGCGCCCGGGACGCGTTTCTGATTGCATACGGAACCGATGCATACCGTCATTTCGACCTTGGGCTGTGACGAAGCCTCAACGCATTCTGAGATGCGGCAAACGGAGTCACAATGCGCTTCCAATTCCTCTTTTGCCAAGAAAATAATCGCATGTGAACCCAGCGGCCCGTCTCTGCAGGGCCGGCTTCAAGCCATGCTGCCTCGTCATCAGGCCTTTGTTGTTAGCGAGCTCCAGCGGTAGAATTGCGCGCGCTTGCGGACTTTCTGTCGCGTTACTTGCGAGGTGTTGGATGCGTGTTCTTATTTTGAGTGGAGCGGTGCTTTTTGCTGCGATGGCGTTTGCGCAGGCTCAGAAGCCTGGTGTTGCTGCGGCGCAGACGGCTGCGGCTGGTGATGTGGCGCCGTTCATCAGCGTTAGCGCGCCTGTGTTTGTGCTTACGCACGTGCGCGTGATTGATGGGACTGGGGCGGCGGCTGCCGAGGACCAGGCTGTGGTGGTGGCTGACGGCAAGATCCAGGCGATGGGGCCGGCGGCTGTCGGTGCAGATTCCCGCGAACGCGCAAGTGCTGGATCGCTCTGGCTACACTGTGATTCCTGGGATCGTGGGGATGCACGATCATCTTTACTATACGGATTCGTTCGCGGTGCAAGTGGCGAACGGAACCATCGGCGAACCGGGATTGTTCGTTGCGGAAATTCCTTACACGGCGCCGCGGCTTTATCTGGCCGCGGGCGTCACGACGATGCGCACCACCGGAAGCCTGGAACCTTATACCGACCTGAAAGTGAAGAAGCGCATTGATGACGGGTTGATGCCGGGGCCGAGCATAGACGCGACAGCGCCCTACCTAGAAGGAGCGCCAACGCGTTTTGCGCAGATGCATGAACTGACGGGGCCGGACGATGCCAAACGAATGGTGGATTATTGGGCGCTGGAAGGGATGACGTCCTACAAGGCGTACATGAACATCACGCGCGAGGAATTGCGCGTGGCGATCGAGGATGCGCATGAGCGCAAGCTGAAATTAACCGGGCATCTTTGTTCGGTGACCTGGCCGGAAGCCATCGCGCTGGGGATTGACGATTTCGAGCATGGGCCCGTGTTTACGGACACGGAATTTGTGGCGGACAAGAAGCCGGACACGTGCCCGCGGGGCGGCGGGGGCAGTTGGCTGAAGCAGGATATCAACGGCGCGGCGGTGCAGGCGCTGATTCAGAATCTCGTGAAGCATCACGTGGCGGTGACTTCGACGCTGCCCGTTTTCGAGGCGGGTGTTGCGGGTAGGCCGCCGCTCGAACGGCGCACTTTGGATGCGATGTCTGATGAATCAGCGCGGAGCTACTTGACTGCGCGCGCGAATCCCGGATTGGATGCGGCGCTATTGCGCAAGGAAATGGATTTTGAGTTTGCGTTTGCGAAGGCTGGGGGATTGTTGCTGGCCGGGCCCGATCCTACTGGTAATGGCGGCGTTTTGCCGGGATTCGGCGATCAGCGCGAGATTGAATTGCTGGTCGAGGCGGGGTTCAGTCCGGTGCAGGCGATTCAGGTCGCTACGGAGAATGGCGCTTTGTATCTTGGGCAAGTTGCGCGAATCGGGGCGCTTGCCGCGGGGAAGCAGGCGGACATGGTGCTGATCAAGGGCGATCCTTCGAAGAAGATTGATGACGTTGAGAACGTCGAGACGGTGTTCAAGGCTGGCGTTGGGTACGATTCTGCGAAATTAATTGAGAGCGTGCGGGGACAGGTGGGGATTCGGTAGCGGCGGCGATGCGGCGAGAGCGGTTCAGCCGCCCACTGAGACGATTTCGCCGGGTTTTATGGTTTCCATGCGTGCCAGGCAATCTGGCAGGGACGGCAGGAGATCGGCGAGGCGGTTGGATTTCGCCCGTAGGATAATGATCGCGAGCTTCCTACGCCGAAGGTTCTGTTCGTATTCCACGCCCTTGTCCATCGTCAAGAAAATCGCATAGCCTTGTTCCTCCGCGAGGGAGAGCAGTTCGCCGTTGCGCTTGCCTGCGCGTCCAGCCTCTGGAACTGTCCGGCATTCATGCATCGCCAGGCTATTTTTTAGTTTTCGCGGCAGGCACTCATCCAGCAGAACTTTCATCCAAGTTCATCAACGAGGAGAGACTTGGCGAGCTCCAGAGCGGCGATCGCGGCGGAGCGAGTGACGGTGGGGAAATCGTCGAGGAAGTCGTCGAGTGTCTGGCCACCCTCGAGGTAATCGAGGAGCGCTTGGAAAGGGACACGGGTGCCGCGAAAGACGGCGGTGCCGCCAAGCACTTCGGGATCTTTGACGATAATGTCGCTGACGACGGACATGGCAGCACTCCTATAGTGGGCCAGCAGAGTGGCTCTAGTCTACCGTATCCAGCGACGGAGGGCGCGGGGCAGGTGGGGATTCGGCAGTGGCGGCGATGCGGTGCTAGCTCGTGATGCAGTCGCGAAAGACTGGCTTCAGGGACTGAAGCCCCGCCCTCCCGAAATTCACGCATGATTGAGCGGCGGCGCGCCGCCGCTTTTGCGATGGGTGCGTCGGCGGGATTTAATGCACGCGAGGCGCGCCTCGCGTCAGAAAAGCGGGAGCACGCTCCCGCACTCCACATAAGTCTCGCTTGCGGATTAGGGTTCGCGTTTTAGGAGGGTGGCGAGGCGGCGGCGGAGGTTATCTACTGCGTCGTAAAGTTCTTTTATGCCGGCGGTTTCGATGCCGATGTCTGTGGATTGCAGGTCGAGGGAGAGATCGTTCGAGATTTGGGTGGCGCGTTTTACGCGTTCGGCGGACATGATGGGGAGGACGGAGAAAGGGTCGCCGCCGGGTTCGTCGTTTGAGCCTAGCCATTTTTGGACCGCCCAGGTGGTGCTGCGGATGTGGTCCACGGCGTTGCGGAATTCAGAGAGGACGCGGGCGTCGAGTTCGCCGGATTTTACGAGGGCTTCGAGCTTTTGCAATTCGCCGGTGGCGGCTTCGAGGCGAGCGGTGAGAGGTTGCGCGACATTGCCAGTGGCTACGTTGTCGGGTGAGTTCATCGGAGTTTCTCCTCCGGCTGGGCCCGTTGGTGTATGGAGACTACGAGGTTAGGCGGGACGAACACAAGAAAAATCATTGGGCGAAACTGAGAAGGGAACGAAGCAGGACGCCGGCGGAACTGTGTAACCGTGGCGCAACCGATGCGTAACATTTTGGAGCGTTATTCGGAACAGTGAGCCGAGTGGTTGCTAGCCGGCCGCGAGACCGGAGCGGTAGGGCAGCTCGGTGGTCTTCTTTCCGATGTTGAATTATTCAACGACGCTGGAAAAGTCAATCCCTCGCGATGGCCGGGTCGGCATACCTGCGAATGTCTGGCCTGCTAAGTCCTGTGGTGTCTGCCACAAAAATTCTGTGCGGCCGATGAAACGCTCTGGTACGTGAATTGCACTACCGCGTGATGTGTTGTCGCTTGTGTTCGCGAGTTCAGAGCTCGGAGGCCAGAAAATGACAGAACCGGATTCGATGGTAGAAGATTCATTTGAGAAGGCGCGCGCGGCGTTCTTCGGGACGGAAATTGCGACACCGAGACCAACCGAACCGCCAACGGAATTTCCCAAAATGCAAAACGACTCTTCCCGAAAGGACGCTCCGGCGAAAGACTAGGCATCATCCGGGAGTTCAACGGCTGGCGCACTGAAGTGCGCCGCTACAAATACAAAAACAAAAACAACTTCTGAGCGGAGGCCGTATGTTGGCCTCCGTTTTTTTTGTGGGTTACCTATATCTGACCAACGGCCCCACCCTTCCCTAACTTCGGGAAGGGTGGGGCACCCGGCCGCGTCCTGCGCGCTGTTATGGGCGCGTGGGGATTACGCCTGGTTTGAAGAGGTCGGAGAGATCGGTGGCGTTGGCGGCATCACCCAGGAATGGGGATGTGCGACCGGTGGTTTTGACGTGGAAGATTTCCTGCATGGTGCGCAGGTCGGAGGAGTGGGAGTAGTTGATGGCGTTGGAGTAGGGGACGCCATTCTGATTTTCGCGGGCGAGCGGGGAGATGAGGATTTCACCGAGCGTGTGAGTGAAATCGTCCTGATTGTCGCCGGGTGCGCCGGTGTCTTCGGTCTCATCCCACCAGATGATGATCAAGCCGCCGTCTTTGTAAGCGCGGGAGGCCATGATCAGGGGAATGAGGCGGCTGAGGGTGTTGTCTCCCGACCGGATATTGGACTCATCGGAGGCGAGACCTATAAACGTCGGGTTTAGCGAGCTGTGCATTTCGTTGTATTGATCGGGAGTGATCCAGTTGTAATTCGCGACGTTATCGCTCTGCAGATCGAAGGCGAGTTGCTGGAGCGGGGCATAGTTGAACCGGAGACGGTTCGAGGTGGTGGAGTTGTTGCCGCCGTTGGTATCGGTGAAGAACGCCTCGGGATTGTGTTTCACGGCGTAGTTGTATTGGATGGAATTGTTGTAAGCGTTGAGGTAATTGCCCGGACCGAAGAGGCCGGACTGGCTGACCAGCGGAACGGTCCACTGGCTGAAGTCCAGTGGAAGATTGATGAGCTGGCCCGTGGAGTTCTTGGTGAGGTCGATATCTTCCTGGTAGGACTTCCAGGAGTATCCCGCCCGTTGCAGCAGGCCGCTCAAGTTCTGCGTGGATTGCGCATTGGGAGGATTGTCCGCGTAGGGATCGTCGTCATCGAGGATGCCGAAATTGGTGCCGGCTTCGGCCCAGAGGTAATTGGGTTCGGAGGGATGAATGTGCGGGTTATTGCCGCTGGGAGTGGCTAGCACGTTGTGGTAGGCGGTGGCGTAGGCGACTTGTTCGCTGATGTTGACGAGGCGGCCGTCAATGTAGGCCTGGGCGGTGCCGTTCACCAGGCTATTGATGAACGGCGCATTCGGATTCTGGAAAATTGGGTTGATGCCGCCGGGGATGGTGGCGGGTTGGGTCCAATTGTGATTTTCTTCGGCGATGACGAAGACGTGTTTGATCTGATAGGGATTGTCGTTCCAGTTGTCGTTGTTGTTGCTGTTCTGGGCGCTGGCGCTCGAACCGCTGAGTAGAGCCAGGAATGCGACCGCGGCGAAAGCGCGGAGATAGCGGGATGCGGACATCAAAACCTCCAAAAATTTGGATTTGCGGTGGTCGCCGGAACGCCGGGGGGAGGAGTTTTCGGATGACCTAGCGGCCGGACCGCCGCGCTTGGAAAATTAACGGCGAGATTTTGCGGGGGGATGAGCGGGAGGTTAAAAAGAGGTTGCGGTGGGGGATTCGCGGCGGCACTGGCGGCGGGAAGGCGGCGGCAATTTTGTAGTTGTTGCCTGGAGAGGATCTAAAGCACGCGAAGCAAGCTTCGCGCCGGAAAAGCGGCGGCAAGCGGCCGCACTCCCAGATTGGGTTGTGGCGCGGGCGGCACCATTTGTGGATGTTGCGCGGCGGAATTTAAGGCACGCGAGGCGCGCCTCGCGCCGGAAAAGCGCGAGCGCGCTCCCGCACTCCATAAGGATCGCGGCGGTCACGGGCTTGTGGCGGACGCACGACTACGGGCAGCGGGTGCCGGTGCGGCCGCATTCTTCGAAGACGGAGAGGACGTTGGCCAGACTTAGGAGGTCGCGGATGCGGGGGCTTAAATTGTGGAGTTGCAATTCACACTTGGCGGATTTCGCTGAGATGTAGAGGCCTACCAGGGCGCCCAGGCCGGAGCTGTCCATGTAGGCTAGATCGGTGAGTTCGAGGATTACGCGGCGTTTTTGGGGGAGCAGGGATTTTACTTCGGTTTTTAGTTGCGGCGAGGTTTCGGCGGTTAGGCGGCCGGTGCAGCGGACTACTGTGGCGTCTTCCCAAGCGTAGGTGTGGAGGTTGAGTTCGCGTACGGGAAGCGGCGGAAGAGTGGACATGGGTGAGGATTGTTTACTCTGGATGCGGGGTGATGACAAGGGGTATTTGTGCGGGGGGGTGCGATTTGCTGCAGCGGCGGAGCCGAGGGCCGAACACCAAAACCGACGGCTGCCGACTCGACATAGTGCGTCGAGCCGCCGCTACATAAACCAGTGCAGGCGCGGAGCTGAGGTGATTTTTATGGTTGTTGCGTGCGCGGGATTTGATGCACGCGAAGCAAGCTTCGCGCCGGAAAAGCGGCGGCAAGCCGCCGCACTCCCAGATTGCATCGCGGCGGGCGGGTTGCCTTTAGTGGGGACGCGTCTTTAGGCCGGCTTTTTTCCAGAGTTTTTCCCAGTGCCAGATGCCGGGGGTGTCGTGCAGGGTGCGGTGGCCCAATTGGTGGGCTCGCATGAGGATTTGGCCGCGGTGGTGGGCTTCGTGCGCGAACATGTAGGCGAACATCGAGGCGCCGGCGGGCCAGGTTTGCGTCCAACTGCCGCGGGAAAATTTTTTGACGCGGCGATTCGGTTGGGCGGAGAGCACGTCTGCGAGCATTAGGAGGCATTGCGCGGCGCTTTTCTTGTGGGCGGCGCAGGCTTGCTTTATGGTGCAGCGGTCGGGATCGAGCGGGGCGGGACATTTCAGATGCGGCGCGGAATTTTTCAGCCAGACGAGGCGGCAATTGTGAAGATGGGCGAAGATGGCGGCGATGCTGCGGCCGCTTCGTTTTTCTGTGGGTGGCTGGGCGCGCCAGGCGCGGGGGTTGAGAGTTGTGAGGATTAGCTGGTTCATGGAGTCGTTGGCGGCGTAGATTTCGAGCAGGGAATCGCGAATTTCTGCGAGAGCGGCGTGAGATTCGCTGGACGCGTGGGCGACGCTGGCGTTTTGGGCGAGGCGGGATTTCCGCGGCGGCTTTTTCGGGGATGCGGCGGCGGACGCGCGGGACCGGGTTGGCGCGGAGACGCGCGGCATAATTTTAGGATTTATACCACATCGCGGCGGAAGTGCTGCTTCGCCGCAGAAAAGCGTAACTTCATCGGTACGGGCGAGCTGGCGCAAGTGTTTGTATTCCCCACACATTGCATCATCCAGATGGACCGCAGGCGCGGTGATTCCGCCTACAATCAATGATAGCGAAGGAAAAGCGATGCATTTTGACGCGACCGAATTTCTGATCTTGGGATCGCTGGCGGCGTTCGCCGTATGGGTGTGGAGATTTTCGTTGATCTTGCAGAAGACGCCGAGAGAAATGCGGGCGGCGGCGCTGCGCGGGTCGGCGAAGGCGATGGGCAGCGAATTCTGGGAGCAAGGGAGCCCGTATCAGAGCGAACTCGCGGAAGAATTGTCTACTGGGCCGGACTCCATCGTGCACACGCTGCAGTGGCCGAATCAGAGCGCGCAGATATTTTCGTTTCAGGAAATTCGCCGCGGCGTGAAAGGGCGAACCTCTTATCTTTACTGGGCGGGCTACCGGTTCAGCGAGCGTTCTTTTCCGAAGTTCGATTTGAAGGCGACGCGCACGGCGTCGTTCATGCGGCCTGGATGGTGGCGGAAAGTCTCTCTGCCGGGCCAGGTTGACTTCGAAAGCCGCTACGCTTTGACGGGCGAGAACCGTGGTTCGGTGGAGCAATTCTTTACACCCGCGCGTTGTGTGGCAATCCTGGCGCGGGAATGGCCGCGCGGTGTGAGCTTGAAAGCCGGCGGGCATTGGGTTTTGGTCCATCGCGAAAAATTTCTGCGCGCCACCAGCGAATCCGATTCCGAAGCCAGTGTAGTGAGAGAAATACAAGAAGTGACGTCGCTGGTGACGGGAATGCTGCCGATCGCGGAAGCGCTGACGGATGCACACCTGGCGGAGGCGGAGCAGCGGTTTGTGAAGCTTTCGGAAGACAGCGTGAAGACCAGAGCATCGTGGTGGGACCGGTTGGCATTTCTGCTTTTGGCCGTGGCGATCGCCGCTGCGATTGTTGTTGCGGTAGCGTATGCGGGGCCGTTGTGGGAACGGTTTGACGCGACGATTCTGCGGACGGAGGCACGGCGTTACCTTTTTGCGGTGCTGTTTGTTGTGGCGCTGTGGGGGATTGGCGAATGGCTGGTTCGTTTTTACCGGGGGATGAAACAGCGAGCTGCGACGCGCTTGGAGGCGCAATTCGCCGGTTTGCTGAACAGGCCTTGAGTTAAAGCCCTCGGCTGCAGCTTCCGTTCAGTTTTCCGCGCTCGATGATTCAGGCTTCCGGGCAACTTTTCTTTCGGCGTTACAATCCGAGTTGCGAGCGACGTACTTCTGCGGCTGGGGCCGAAACAATTCCTGCTGAACTGGAAATGTGATGACGGCGGAAAAAGCTGGTGTGGCTTTGGGTTGGCGCGTTTACGGATTGGGCGTGATGGCTGTCGGGTTGTGTTCCTTGGTGTTTCGGGAATTTGATCCGGGGCAGCCGGTGCCCGACAACTTTCCTGCTCGCGTTGCCCTAGCCTGTGCAGCCGGTGCGTTGATAGTTGTCGCGGCGGGAGCCGATCGAGTGGCGGCGAACGGTGGCTTGGGGCGCGGCGGCGCTTGCGGTTTATTACACGCTCTTTGTGGTTGTGCTGATGAACGGGCGGGTGCTGCTCACCGATTACGCCATATACGTCACCTACGAAAACATCGCCATGCAGCTGGCGATTGCCGTGGGCGCTTTGATTATTTTCGCCGGCTCGGCCGCGATTGATGCGGCGGTGGCTGCGCGGCTGACGCGGGTGGGGCAACTGGCGTTTGGGGTTTGTGCGCTGGTATTTGGCGGAGCGCATTTTGTGTATATGAATATGACCGCGCCGATGGTGCCGAAATGGCTGCCGCCTTCGCAAGTTTTCTGGGGGTATGCGACTGGGGCGTGTTTCGTCGCGGCGGGCTTGGCGATTTTGAGCGGCGTGCAGGCGCGGCTTGCGGCGATTCTGTTGACTGTGATGCTGGCGTTGTTCGGTTTGCTGGCGAATTTGCCGATTTTGCTGGCCGATCACTTGAATCATTTTAATTGGACGGAGAGTGCGGTGAATCTGGCGGTGGTGGGGGCGGCTTGGGTGCTGGCGGAGTCGCTGGGGCGCGCGAGCGGCTAACGCAGCGGCACAGGGTATCATCCGCGAGACGCTTCAACTGCAACGTTGGGCACCAACTCCTGCGAAAGAGCGGCTCTGTTCCAAAGTTAAGGTCGATGTGTCTTGATGTATGCTTAACGAGCTTGACGCGAGGTCGCATGAGACGAGTTGGCATTGCTGCCGCGATTTTGTTTTGTGTTGCGTGGATGGGACCGACTGCTTATTGTCAAGAGCAGCCAGTCATAGTGAATCTGTGCCAGCTTAAGAGCGACCGCGCCCTTTATAATCACAAACTAGTTGAGGTGACGGGGTTCGTGTCACACGCGTTCGAAGATTTCACGCTACTCGATCCGACGTGTCCGGCGTGGCCGGCAATCTGGCTCGAGTACGGCGGCAAGGCCAAGTCCGGCACGATGTATTGTTGCGGAGTCACTGCCGATAGGCATCGGCCGAAAGAATTGGTTGTGGAAGACATCTCGATACCTTTAGTTGAGGATGACCAATTCCGTGAATTCGACAAGTTAGTCCAGCCGCCATTTCGCTCGGGCAGCCACGGGGCAGTTGTCCACGCGACGCTGGTGGGGCGTTTCTTTGCAGGGCGAGAACTGCACTACCCGAAGGGAAATTCTTGGGGCGGTTACGGACACATGGGATGTTGTAGCTTGTTGGCTATTCAAGAGATTAAGTCCGTGAGTCCACAGGATCGCGACGACCTTGATTACGGAGCGTCTCCCGACCAGCCGGACATTGACAAAACGGGATGCGGATACCGCTTCCTAACTCCGCTGCAACCCGAGGGCGATCTCATTCATGCTCAGAATGAAGCCGACCTAGACAGGTCGGACTGGATGTTCGATAACCCGCAACAGGTCGCCTCTGATGCTATTGCGCGGTTCGCGAATATCGATGCGCATCCGATGAGCGGACTCAAGGAGACGAAGAGAGCGCAGGGTCGAATTATTTATGAGTGGAGCCCGGATGCAGGAGCGGAAACCTACATGGTCGTCGTCAGTCGCCCTTACTGGCTGTCCTTTTATGCTCACGATCCGCAACGCGTAGCTTGGGTCGTTGTTGCCGCCTATTTGTCGTCGTGCGACAAGAGCAACGCAGTTACCCGAATTCGATAATGAGGAATTGAGCGCGTGGAGATTGGGAACGGGCACCGCATGCCGTGGCCCTACGGACGCTATCGGGAACGTTCGTCTTCTGGGGGCGGTGGCGAAAAGCAGATCCCTCACTGCGTTCGGATGACAACGCGTTTTATTGGTTGGTCCACAGTACGGGGTGCTGCGGAGCGATCAATGCGAAGGGAGCTCCCTCGCTGCGCTCGGGATGACACCAATTTCTTGATCGGGATGACACCAAATTCTCAGCGCGGACCTATATGGTGTCTTCGAGCGGCGTGGCTACTTCGATTTCCTTCGCGGTCGTAGGTGGAGGCAGATTGCGGGCGCGGATGGTGCCTACTAGCACGGTTAGATTTGTTAGTAGGACTACGGCGAAGGCTAGGGAGGGGAGGAATTCGAACGCGGCGCCGCGGGCTTCGAGGATTTGGATGCCGAGGACTACGCTGATCAGGCCGCGAGGGACGAACCAGATCATCAGCTCGAGTTCGAGTTTGGTGAAGGTGCGCCAGGCGAGGCGTCCTATTTGAATTATTACCCAGCGGGCTACGAAGATGGCGGCGAAGCAGAGTAGCGCTAGCACGGTGTTTTTGCGCAGGCCTTCGAATTCTACGAGCGTGCCTAGCAGGACGAAGAAGAAGGAGCGCAGCAGGAAGGCCAGTTCGCCGTGGAAGGTGAGCATTTGGACATGCGGGCGCACAGGCGGAGCGCCTCGCGCGCCTTTGAGGGGAGTTTCGCTGAACCAGTCGGAGCGAGCCAGCAGATCCAGATGGAGCTGCTTCTGCATGGCGGGAAAATTTGCGAGAGTGAGGCCGAAGATGAGCACGGCGATGAGATCGTTGCCCTTGAGAACGTGGACGCCGGAATAGACGAGCAGGACGGCGGCAAAAGTGAGGACGTGCCAGAAGCGTTCCTCGGTGAGAAGAGGCAATAGATACGACCACAACATGCCGGCGAGAATTCCGGAAGCGACGCCGACGATGAGGCTGGAGATGAGGCTCCAGGCGACGGCTTTGGGAGCGGCGCTGCCTCCGGCGGCGATGTCGAGAAGAGTGGTGACGGCGAGGACGGCGAGCGCGTCGCCGAGGGAGACTTCGACGAGGAGGGTGACTTTCACTTCGCTGCGCAGATGGATTTGCTGCAGCACGGGCAAAAGAATCGAGCTGCTGATGCAGCCGAGCGCGGCGCCGATGAGCAGCGCGTCCAACCAGGAACAGTGCAGGGCGGGACGGCACACGGCGGCGACGGCGGCGGCGCAAAGAACGTAACTGAAGATGGAGAGAAATAAGCCAGAGCCGAAATGCTGCAGGATTTCGCGGAGCTTCAGGCTGAGGCCGCCTTCGAAGAGGATGAGGATCAGGGCGAGCGCTCCGAGTCCGGGGGAGGCGCCGCGGAAAATGTCTGGATTCACTACGTGGAAGACGGGGCCGATGAGGACGCCCGTCGCCATTAGGATGATTACGTCTGGCACGCGGGTGAAGCGGACGAGGCGGTTGGCGACGAAGGCCAGGACTAGCAGGCCGCCGAGCAGCGCGAAGAAGAGAGTTAGATCCATGGCGTCGGGCTTCCGAGTCTGCGTCGCAACTGCAAAACCGGTACTTCAGCGGCTAAAGCCGGACCGACTTTGCGAGATTTATGTCGTCGCTAAAGCGACGACCTACAAAGATTCCCGAGTAGCGAGGCAGACTCTTACCCGCTGGGTTGGGGTAGAAGATGATCGAAGAAATGCGGGGTTGATGCAAGTGAAAGACGGAGGCGTTCGCGGCGAGCGGACGCGCGTTTTCTAAAACGAGACGGGTTGTCGCTGCCTTGCGATTGCGTACTTCGCACAATACTGCGCGGTGAACCCACGCTTCCGGCGAGGCAAGCCTCGCCTTGCACAGGCGGGAGCCCTTCGTTCCTCAGGATAAACAAGCTCCCGCACTCCCAGAAAAGGCGTGCTGCGGTGGCGACTGCCGAGTTGGGGATGTCGCTGCGCGCCGGTACTGATTGGGCAAACACGCGCTCTGTTGGGATGGGCGTGCCGGGCGATTGCTTTCAGACTGATGGTAAGGCTGAAGGAGGCTTGGGGATGAGCGACAAACCTAGTTTCACCGAGGTGAAGACGGAGCAGATCCGAATGACGGAGAGTTGGAAAGCGGAAGGGCGCGCCAGCGAAGCGTGGGTGATTGCGGATCCGGAGATTGTGGAGATATTTTCCGCCGGAGTGGCGTTTGGCGTGGAAGCGGGGCGGCGCGGGCGCAGCGATCCGGCTTACTCGCCGGACGAATGGCGCAAGGCGTTCCGCGAGGCGATGGCAAAAGCCGCCGTGGTGGAAGCGAAACTTGCAAAGGCCAAGCACGGAACGGCGAAAGGCTGACGTTTGAACGCTCGATGAGCGGACCGAGATGAAGGCGGACACGGCAGCTGCGGGCCGCCGTGTCCATGTGCATTTTTAGATCTAGCGGTTGCCGAAATGATCGTCCTGATCGGAGTTCCGGTGCTGGCGCACGACGCCGTGGATCGCTTGCATCCCGAAATGGCCATTCGCGGGAGCTCCGAATACCAGAGACACGTTGGAATACGGGACGTCCGTCCCTCCGTTGACGCAGACCTGCAACGTCGAAAGCACAGTGTCATTTTTCGAAAAGGGAGCGGGGCCTCCGTTGCCGGTAATGTATGCCGGCCCGGTCACCATGATCCCAGTGGTGGTGGTGTCCGGGGTGGCGTAGGCTGGGCAGACGCCGGCGGCGGGGTAGCTGACCTTGGCATCTTTCATGGTGACGTGGTGAGTATGAGGATTGCGTGTTTCGGGATCGTCAAACGACGGAGGAACGGTGCCGGCGGCGAGGGCATTGGCAATGGCGACCTCCATGGCGTGATCCGATAGCTCCATGGTCATCTCCGCGGAAAAATCGGCCAAACCGGAATTGCCTTTCAAATCCAGCGACCATTTGCCGTGCATTTCCCATGGGCCGACGACCTTGCCTGCTATGGTCTCCGGCGAATAATCATTGATCAAGCCGCTAAAGTGAGTGGGTGTGGGGGTTTGTGCCTGCACACAGACGCCCACTGCGAGAATCACGACCGCGACGGCGCTTAGCATCCACCGCAAAGCTTTGTTGCTCATCAGAAACCTCCTCCAAGTTTGAGACTCGTGCTTCAACATCGTTCGAATGCCGCAACCGAACGCTTTCTCGCGCGTCCCTCGCGTTTTTATTGGTACAGCTCCGCGGACGCCAGGCCATCAAAGAGACCGCCGCCCGCAACCAATACGCTCCCATTCGGGAGCAGCGTTGCGGTATGGCCTGAGCGCCCGATCTCCATCCCACCGGTAATGCTGAAAGAGTTGGCCGCCGGATCGTAGAGCTCCGCGGTGGAATTTTCATCACCGCCGCCTGCCACCAGCACATTCCCGCTCGCTAACAGCGTCGCGGTATGCAGACTGCGGGCCGCGGCCATAGATCCGGCAGCGGAGAACGATCCAGTCGAGGGGTCGTAGACTTCCGCGGTTGCGGTCGGTTGCAAATCACCGGTGCCCGTGGCGGTTGTGCCGCCGGCGATCAGCACCTTGCCGTCGGCGAGAAGCGTTGCAGTATGTTGCTCGCGGGCCGTCGCCATTGAGCCAGTGGTCGTGAAGACGCCAGTCGCCGGGTCGTAGAGTTCCGCTGAAGCGAGTGGGTTTGATGTGGATGTGAGGGCGCCGCCAACGATGAGTACTTTTCCATTTTGCAGCAGGGTCGCGGTGTGCAGGAATCGTCCCGTCGCCATGCTTCCCGTTGGCGTGAAAGCGCTGGTACTTGGATCGTAAAGTTCTGCGCTGGTCTGTCCCATTCCAGTTGGATCTTGATCGGCCCCGCCTGCAAGCAGGACTTTGCCGTTCGCCAGCAAAGTCGCAGTGTGCCCGCCGCGGTTGGCCGTCATGCCGCCCGTCCCGCTGAAGACACCGGTGGCCGAGTCATAGAGATTTGCGGCGTCGTATGAGCTGCTACCTCCGTAGTCCCAAACAGAGTTTACGAAGCCCCCGGCTATTAAGACCGTTCCGTTCTGCATTAGCGTCGCGGTGTGACCGAATATCCCTAAGCCACTATCTCCAACGATTTCGGTAAAGGTGCCCGTGCCAGGGTCATACACTTCGATCGAGGAGACGCCCACGTAACCCGTTGCCTCGCGGTATGAGCTAATGTTTGAGCCGTACGCCATGAGCACCTTGTTATCCGGCAGCAAGGTGGCAGTGTGCAGGCCCCGCGGCACGACTAAGTTCCCGGTTGGCGTAAATCCGCCCGAAGCGCTCGTCACGGTAACGGTAGCGCTCGCAGTGAGCGCCGCATCGTCGGCACTTGTGGCGACGACATGATAGAAGCCGACAGCTGCCGGCGCGGTATAGAGTCCGGCGCTGTTTATCAGTCCGCCAGCGGTCTCCTGAATTGTGAAATTCACGGCCGTATTGGTCAGCCCTGAGACAGTGGCCGCGAACGTCTTCATCCCGGCAGGGCGCAGTGTTACCGCCACCGGAGCGATCGTTATTTGCGCCATCGGAACAGTCACTACGGCTTCGCCGGAGACAGCGGAATTGGCCACGCTCGTGGCAACGACATGAAAAGTGCCGGACCCACCCGCCGGAGCCGTATACAGGCCCGAACTGTCAATCGTTCCGCCAGCGGTTTCGTACACGCTCCACGTAACTGCGGTATTGGTCGTCCCGGTGACCTGGGCGGTAAAAGCTTGCGTCGCATCCTGGAACACCGTGGGCGACTTGGGAGTCACCGTGACGCTTACGTTCGGCGGGGAGTTGGGAACCGAGGGGGCCGAGCTTCCGCCGCAGCTGCAGACCCCCAATAGCGCGGCCATGGTCAGCGCGCTGGCGATCTGATGAAATTTTGGCTTCCGCAATGAATTACATCGCCCATGTGTTCGCGAATCTTGCATCTTGCCTCACCTCACGCGTGGGGTACGTGCAGAAGGTCAGGACTGCTTGCTGCGAAAGTGGCGCGAAGTCGCATTTCGCGCAATGGCGGGTGCGTTGTCTGGAGGTGATTTAATTCTGATCGTCCAGCTCTGTGAATTCAGGCAAGTTGCGGAGAGCCCCAGCACATAACAGTCACTGTGTAGCCAATTAGTGCTAGACTACCGGCCAGTTAGAAGGTCTGCGATGGAATCTCCTGACCGAAACCGAAAGGCGCGCTTCGGCGCTTTCGAGGCGGATTTGCGTTCGGGCGAGCTCCGCAAGCACGGCATCCGGCTAAAACTGCAGGACCAACCCTTCCACGTACTAGAGCTTTTGCTCGAGCATCCGGGTGACGTAGTCACGCGCGAAGAACTCCGCCAGAAACTCTGGCCCGGCGACACTTTTGTTGACTTCGATACCGGGCTGAACAGCGCCGTCAAGAAGCTGCGCGATGTGCTGGGCGATTCGACCGAGGAACCGCGCTACATCGAGACGGTTCCGCGCCGCGGTTACCGCTTCATCGCTGCCGTCGAAAACGGCGCAGGGCACGCGCCGGTGACGGTCGAACCGCAAGTCGCGGCTGTTCTTCCCTCGCAGCCACCACCTCCACTGTGGCACAAGCGCCGCGTGGCCGTGGCGATTGGGGTGGCGGCATTACTCATTGTTGGATCCCTCGTTGTGTGGCGAGTCTATTTCGCGCGGCCTGTGCTGACCGGCACGGACGTGATCCTGGTAACGAACTTCATCAACAAGACCGGCGATCCCATCTTCGACGGCACTCTGGACAAAGCGCTGGAAGTGAAGCTTACCGAATCGCCCTTCCTGAGCGTCTTCCCGGCGGCAGACGTCCGCGCGACCATGCAGATGATGCGCCATGATCCCAGCGAGCGAGTCACGCCGGAGCTCGGTATCGAAATCTGCAAACGACAGGGACTCAAAGCCCTGGTGGTTCCTGAAATCGCCGCCTTCGGGAACACCTACCTGATCACTCTGGAAGCGATTGACGCGAATAGCCAAAAGGTGATCGCGCGGCGGCAGGAGGTAGCCGAAAACAAGGACAAGGTGATCGCCGCGCTGGGCAAGGCAGGATCGCAGTTGCGCAGACAATTGGGCGAGAGCCTGAACTCGCTGGAAAAGTATGACGCCCCACTCGATCTCGCAACGACAAGTTCGCTCGAGGCCTTGCAAGCCTACCGGACCGGACAAAGTCTATTTCGTTCTGGAAGACAGAGCGAGTCCATTCCGTTTTTCGAACGAGCCGTCGAACTGGACCCGAAGTTTTGTTCCGCTTACGCCGTGCTGGGCACCGCCTATTTCAGCGTCAGCAACGATGAAGCTGCCCGAAAGAATTTTACGCAAGCCTACGAACTGAAGGACGGCCGGCTCACGCAGGAAGAAAATTTCCAGACCACGGCTCTCTATCATTCCTACATAACCGGCAACCTGGAAAAAGAGACCACCGTGCTTCTTTTGTACCAGCAAGCCTATCCACGCAGCGCTTTTGCCGCCAACCGCTTGGGGATCGCTTATTCCACCATCGGCAGAAAGGATGAGGCTCTGAAGCAGTTCTATCGCGCGATCGAACTTTCTCCGGTGCCTTCCGCTCAGTACTACTCGAATGCCAGCCAGGCGCTCATGCTCCTCGACCGCTTATCCGACGCCAAGGAACTACTCGGGCGGTGGCAGCAGAAAGGCTCGCTGAACCCGTTTCAAAGGGATGTGCTCTACCGCATCGCCTTTTTTGAGAACGATACCGCAGCGATGGCGCGCTATGCCAGCGCGATACCGCCGGATGATACGCACTGGCGCCAATTACAGATGCAGTTCGCGTTCCTCCGCGGAGACATCGGCAAGCTCCGTTCGCTGAGCGAGGGACTGGTGAACGAGGAACTCCACGCGGGCGAAAAAGAAAATGCCGCCAACGAGCTTGCTTTGCATGCCCAACTCGAATCGCTCCTGGGAAACTATGGATTGGCGCGCCAGCTCTGCCAGCACGCTGCAGATCCGGGCAACGTGAGCTCTACCGAACTTTGGCGTTGCGCTGAGGCGTTCGGTGAGGCAGGCGCATTCGTGCAGGCAGAAGCCTTGGCGGCGGAATTGGGTGGGATGGACCCCGAAGATACGATTGAGCAGAACGTGGAGCTCCCTTCGGTCCGCTCAATCGTCGAGCGTCAGCGGGGAAACGCCATCAAGGCCGAGGATTTGCTCACGCAAGCCGAGCGATACGGATATTCGCTGGACGTTTTTTATCGGCGAGCGCAAGCCTATCTGGCTGCGGGAGAACCTGCTAAGGCCGCCGTTGAATTCAAAACGATCGTGGATCACCGGGGATGGGGTTGGTGGCCGGTGTACGCTCCACTCGCGCAACTCGGTCTCGCCCGGGCCTACGCCCTGCAAGGAGACAGCGAGCAGAGCCGCAAGTCCTACGACGAATTCTTCACAACCTGGAAAAATGCGGACCCGGGTATTCCGATCCTCCGTCAAGCCAAAACCGAATTCAAGAAACTCAGTTCATCTGCGTCTGCCGGCGCCGCGGGGCCGGAAAGAAAGTTATAGCCTCTTTTTTCGGTTACTCGCCTGCGAGAGAAGCGTCGGAATCCCGGAGCTGAATTTTCCGCGACGCACTACGGCCAATACTTGCGACGGCTGGCGCTGGCGTTGATTCCGGGCCTCGGCGCGCGGCGGCGACGGCGGACACGTCAATTCGACCCAGTCGAGCAGAACGAAGAGAGATCCCTCACTTCGTTCGGGATGACAGTACCTCGTCCGGGCGTTCTTAATCTGCTGGGGCTACCTGGAATTGTTCGAGTGTGCCGTCGGGCATTTCGTAGCTCCAGGCTTGCAGCTCGATTTTTGCGAATTTCACGGAGTAGACGCGGAGGGTCATGCCGCCGCGCAGGGCTTGGCGGATCTGGACGAACTCTTGCGGGGCGCCCAATGGGCCGAGGCTGCTGGCGAAATCCTGCAAGGCTTGCTCGTTGAAATAGAAATTGGCGTTGGCGGTGAAGAGGGAACGATCGATTGTGCCGTGTTGCAGGCCGGCGAAAATCGTTTGGGCTTGCGCTAGCTTTTCGGGAGTGGCGGGGTCGTCGCTGGCAAGCAACAGCGGGGCGATGGCTTTGGCGATTGCGCCGGCGGCTTCGGCTGCGTCTTCGTTGGTTAACACGACTACGGCGACATGATCGTCGGGATAGACATCGTTTTCGGAGGTGAAGCCGGAAACTTCGCCGCTGTGCTCTAGCGCGCGGTGACCGAATTCCGAGCGGACGTCCACGCCCAGGCCGTAACGGGTGCCGAGGCCATTGGTGAGGAGGACTTCGGTTTCAAAATCGCGATAGGACGCGGGCTTCAGCAGGCTTTGATTCATGATGGAGATGTCCCATTTGGCCAGGTCGTCGGCGGGCATGGCCAGTTCACCGGCGGCGAAGAGCCAGCCTTTCCCTTCTTTGGGCGCGGGACGCAGAGGGCCTAGGGCATAGCGCATGTAGCCGGTGGGGTCGGTGTCGCCGAGTTTGGATTGGTCGGTGTCTGCGACGCTTTTCATATCGAGAGGCGTGAAGATTTTTTGCTGCAGAAATTGCAGCAGGGGTTGGCCGCTGGCTTTTTCGACGATTAGTCCGGCGATTACGTAATTCGTGTTGCTGTATTGCCACTTGGTGCCCGGCTCGAAATCGAGGGGCTTGCGCGCCCAGACGTCTAGAATTTTTCGCGCGGTGGTGGGTTGGAGCATTTCGGGCATCACATAATCCTGCGGCCAGTAATCCTGATAGCCCGAGGTGTGCGAGAGAATTTCGCGGATGGTGACGTCGTTCGCGCGGGTAAGGTCGGGGAGAAATTTGCCGACTTTATCGTCGAGCGAGAGTTTGCCTTCTTCTTGCAGGAGCAAAATGCTGGCGGCGGTGAATTGTTTGCTGACGGAGCCGATGCTGTAGCGCATTGCGGGCGTGGCGGCGGTTTGCGGATCTAGCCGGGCGTTGCCGTAGGCGCGGAGGTAGGCGATGTGGCCGTCTTTTACGATGGCGACAGATGCGCTGGGGACGCCAGTTTTGGCAAGGGCGGCTGCGGCGAGCTCGTCAATCTTGTGCTGCATTTCCGGCGAAAGCTGAGGCTGGGTTTGCGCGTTCGCGTGCGCGGCGACGCCGGAAACAGCACAAAGCAAAATCGCTAGATGAATGGCTGCGCGCAACGTCGCTCGGCGCATGAAAGCCTCCTGTGAATAAAGGCGCAGTTTAGCACGAGGCGGATGGGCTCGGCGGTGACCGTCGGCGGGGTTCGGCGAGCGGGCGTGATGCTCGCGTTCACGGGCTGGCAATTCCGCGGTGTATAATTCCGCGAATTGGGGGCTTCTACCGCACGCGAAGCGAGCTTCGCGCCGGAAAAGCGGCGGCAAGCCGCCGCACTCCCAGATTGCGTCGCGACGTTACATTCATATGGTGAGCGGGCTGGCTGTGGTGAGTGCGGAAGCAGGCCGGCAAAACTTTTTTCAAAGGTGAGAGTTGCTATGAGGAAGGCGTTTCTTTTTGTTTTGTTATTGCTTGTGTGTGCGGGGTTGCTGCGCGCGCAGACGATTCAGGGTTTGGGTAACGCTACGTTTCCGACGTCGACTCAATCGGCGGCGGCGCGGAGCGACTTTTTGCGCGGTTTGTTGTTGCTGCACCTTTTTGAATACGAGGACGCGGCGAAGTCGTTTGTTGCCGCGGAGAACGCCGACCCTGGATTTGCCATGGCTTATTGGGGCGAGGCGATGACCTTCAATCATCCGGTGTGGAACCAGGTGAATGTACGAGCGGGGCAGGCTGCGCTCGCGAAATTCGGGGCCACCGCGGAAGAACGCGCCGGCCGCATCGCCGATGCGCGTGAACGGGCTTATATGAGCGCGGTGGAAATTCTTTACAGCGGAAAGGGTGATAAGCGCGAACGGGACGCGCAGTACGCGGCGGCGATGAAGCAGTTGAGCGAGGCCTATCCAAAGGACGACAACGCCCAACTTTTTTACGCGCTGGCGCTGCTGGGTGAGAGCGAAGGCGTGCGCGATGTGCCGACGTATCTGAAGGCCGCGGAAATCGCGAAGAGCGTTTTCGCGCGGGACCCTCAGAATCCCGGGGCTGCGCACTATTGGATTCATGGGATGGACGATCCGCAACATGCCGCAGGCGCGCTTGTCGCGGCGCGCGCGTTGTCCAAGATCGCGCCGGATGCCGGGCACGCGCTCCATATGTGTTCGCACATTTTTATGGCGCTGGGAATGTGGGACGACGTGGTCGAGGCCAACATCGCCGCGATCAGTGTGGTGAACAGGCAGGCAGTCGCGGAAGGAAAGCAGTCCCGACACTGCGGCCACTACTCCTACTGGCTGGAATACGGCTATCTGGAACAAGGCCGCATTGGCGAAGCGGAAAAAGTGGTCGCCGACTGCCGCGACGAGGCAGCGGAATCCGGCATGGCGGCGCGGGCGCGCGGTACGGTAGATCCTGACGATTCGCGAGTCGGCTCATTTGCCGTTATGCGCAGCCGGTTCATTGTTGATACCGGGCGTTGGAATAGCGAAGTGGCCGGCTGGAACGTGGAGCTGGGCGACGCGCACATGCCGGAATTCAATTACGCGTTCGGCACTGGTTTTGCGGCGGCGGAGCTTGGCGATGTGGCGGCAGCGCGAGAATCTATGGCTTCGCTCGAGCGGCTGCTTACGGAGTTGGCGGCCGTCTTTGACCATGCGGACGTTCCGGCCGATGATCCCGCGCGCCGCGTGCCGGAAATTCAAAAGGCGCAGATGGAGGCGGTGATTAGCTCGGCAGAAGGACAGGGCGAGCAGGCAATCGCAACGATGCAGCAAGCGATCGCGAGCGGGAAAGATTTGCCGTATGCGTTCGGGCCGCCAAGTCCTGAGAAACCTTCGGAGGAACTTCTCGGCGAACTTTTATTGAAGGCGAATAAGGGTTCGCAGGCGCGGGAGGCTTTTGCAGCGTCGTTGCAGCGCGCTCCGAAGAGGACCGAATCGTTGCTGGGGATGGCGCGAGCCGAGAGCGCGATGGGAGACAAAGCGGCGGCGGCGAAGAGTTACGCGGAACTTTTGCAGATTTGGAAGAATGCAGACCCGGGTTACGCGCCGAAGGAAGAGGCGCGGCGCTACGTTTCTAACGCGGCGCACGCTGCGAACTAGAGAAGGGAACTGAGAGTTTGCGCGAAGGGCGATCGTGTTACTCCGGCTGCCTAGCTGCGTCAGTAACTGGATAAAAGTAGTCCCAGTCCTTGTGGGTCGATTACTTCTGGGCTGAAACATTTTCATGTTCGATCATCACGTGCGACCAAAATGTACCGGAAGCCATTACGTAGGGCATGGTGGGCTTGACTTGTCCTTCTTCAGGCAAGCCGATTTCCGCCGCGGTTTTGTACGGGAAGTGAACGGATTGCCAGGACTCGATCTCCGGCCCTGCCGTATTGGTCTCCGGCTCGAAACGCGGAAATCGGGCCGAGCATACGGTAGCCCGCAACCGGATGGTCGGGAATCGCCAGCTTCTTCGATTTCACTTCCGCGTCAATGGTGCGATAGATCTCGTCTTGCTTTACGCCGCGGGAGTGCAACTCGCGCATGCTCCGAACGATGGGCATGAACGACTGGTGATAGCAGCGCACATCGAACTGGGAATCTCCGGGACGAGACGCGGTGCACACCATTCCATTCGTACCTTCGCGAAGCGTTACCAGCGATAAGTCAGCGGCGTATCCCAGCACAGTGGCGTGTTCGCGCATGACCTCGGGCAATGGCAATAGCGCGGCCGCGATTTGTTGGCTGGCTGAAGGTACTTGCGAGGTTTGTGCGATTTTAAGTGAGGAAATCAAAGTTGAATCGCAAATCAGGAACAGTAAGGGGAGCAGCCAGACTCGCATCGGTTTCGCCTCCGACTCGCCTCACACTATAAATGTAAATGGCTGCGTGTGGGCCGACTCGTTGCAGCGAATCCGCCTGGGTAGCCGGGAGGCGGTTGTGGTAAGCGCACCTGCGGCGCGTGTGCGTCTGCGCCGCAGGCACGGTGTGATTCTAGGCGGCGGCTGTGCGGGTTTGTTCTAAATCGGCGAGCAGGCCGGGCTGCTGGGTTAGGCGCCAGCCGAGAAGTTGTTGCGTTTTCGCGCTGGACGCGGGGCCGTCGATGGCGACGAAAAATCCGAAAAAGCCAAAATGTGCTGCGGCTTCTTCGGGGGATTTGCTGACGACTGGGACATTGAGGCGGCGGCCGATGGCCTCGGCGATGTCGCGAAGCGGGACGCCCTCTTCGGCGACGGCGTGATAGCGGGCTCCCGCGACGCCCTTCTCCAGCGCAAGCCTGTAGAGGCGAGCCACGTCGAGCACATGTGCTGCGGCCCAGCGGTTGCGGCCGTCACCGACGTAGGCCGAGACGCCTTTTTCGCGGGCGATATTGATGAGGTAGGTGACCAGGCCTGCCTTCACTGTGTCGTGGACCTGCGGGAGGCGGACGACCGAAGCGCGGACTCCGCGCGGAACGAGCGACATGGCCGTTGCTTCCGACGCTCGCGGATACGTCGGGGAAGTGGGATACGGAGGATCATCCTCGGTGGCGGCGCGGCCCGCGGTCGGGCGCGCGAGGCCGGAAGTGACGAGCAGCGGGCGGTCGGAACCGGCAAGCGCGTCGCCGAGGGTTTCAATGGCGCGGCGGTCCGCTTCGCAACTTCCGGAGAAGTTCGAAAAGTCGTGGATGAAGGCGAGGTGGATGACGCCGTCGGAGGCGGCGGCTGCGGCGCGCAAGCCGTCCAGATCTGCAAGATCGCCACGTTGCACCTGGGCGCCGGCGGCGGCGAGGGATTCGGCGCCGTCATCGGAGCGCGCGAGGCCGAGGACGTGATGGCCTGCGCCGATTAATTCTTTCACTACGGCAGAACCGATGAAGCCTGTAGCACCTGTTACGAATACGCGCATTCCGTTCTCCTTGTACTGTTCCTATATTTGCCCACGAGAAAAGCGTACGCCGCTGGCGCAATGTTGTCAATGACTACTTTGTTGCCACTGCATACTTATATTTGGAAGCGGCGGGCAAAGGTGGCACACTAAGCTTCGTGAAAAGCAAAAAGCGGCCCTACCATCACGGAGACTTGCGCGAGGCCTTGCTGCAGGCGGGCGAAGCGATGCTGGAACGCGTGGGGCCCGAGGCTTTGTCCATGCGCGAATTGGCCCGCGAGGTGGGAGTCAGCAATAACGCTCCGCGGCGGCATTTCGCCAGCAAACAGGCTTTGCTGGATGCGCTGGCGCTGCAGGGATTCGAGCGGTTGGGCGCGGCGTTAAGCCGGGCGCTCGCCGATGACGATCCGGATTTTGAGAAGCGGCTCATAAAAGTGGCGCGCGCGAATATGCGGTTTGCTGCTTCGCACCGGGCGCTGCGGCGGCTGATGTTCACGGCCAAGCAGCGCGAAAATGCTCCCGCGGAAGTGGTGGAGGCGGCGTACCGGGCGCTTTCGGCAGGGCCTGCGACGATCGCTTACGGCCAGCGCGTCGGCGCGGTCGGTGCCGGGGATACGCGGCTTATGTCCATCACCGTGTTTGCCGCGCTGGAGGGTTTGCTATCGCTCTCGGTTGACGGAAAATTCGGGGGCGTGCCGCTGGAGCGTCTGATGCAGGACGTGATTCACCAGATTATTCTGGGATTGCGTTCTCGGCGGAAATCCGCGACGGGCGGGATTTAAGGCACGCGAGGCGCGCCTCGCGTAAGAAAAGCGGGAGCGCGCTCCCGCACTCCATATTGATCGCGCGCATGCGGGACTTCGAGACGGGGCGCGGCGGCAATGTTTGAGTGTGAGGCGCGCGCCCTTCGTCGGTTCTTTTACGGGCGGCCCATGATGTGGACGTGGGCGTAGGGGGAGCCGGCCCACATTATGTAGGCGCCTGTTGGCCTGTGCGTGGTGGGCAGCCCGGTGGTTTTGGGATCGAAGGGCCACATGATCATCCAGTGCGGACCGATCGCGATGGGCGGGCTGGTGGTGTCGTTGGGATCGGAGTCGCTGCGCTGGGTGGCGCCTGCGAGCATGTAGGTGATCCCCGGGACGGTATTGGTGGGCTTGGGCTTGTGTTCGGCGAAGTCCTTGAACCATTGCATGGAGGCTTGGTCGGCGCACATGGCGGGTTGTCCGACGCCTGAGGGATCGCCGGGCATGCAGGTAAATCCGTTGGTTCCGGGGCGCAAGACGGTCATTTTGCCGTGGGCGTCCATTTCGGCCACGGTCGCGGCCTCGGCGACATCGGGCGGCGCGGCGGAAAGCGCGCGGGCGATTTTGATTTCCGCAAGCTCGTCGGAATGGACTGTGGATGCTTCGACGGCGTGCGTTTGCGCTGCGGCTTTCGGGGCCGTTGCGGAAATGACCAGCGCGGCAAGGGTTGCGGCCAGGACGGCTGAGCTTCTTTTCACATGGAGCATAGGAACCTCCTCCTCATGCTTTACAGAGATGCGCGCGTCAAGTAGTTCGATGCAGGTGCGACCGTTCGGTCGCATATTTCTTTACCATGGCACGGACGCGCAAAAGTGGAGTTAAGCGAGCGCGCGCTCGTTCGCGCTAGCTTGCGTCGTCATTTTTCCAGAGTCAGCTGGTCTAGGAACGATTTTAGTGCTGTTGGGTTGCGCAAGATGTGCAGGGTCGCGCGCGGGGCGTGCGTGGCGATGGCTTGGATCAGGATGGGGCGGCTTTTCGTGCGATAGGTTATTAGCCAGCGCCAGAAGTCGGCGCGCTCGCGGGAGCGGCGGAGGGCGCGCGCGGCGCAGAGGGCGAGCGAGAAGTCGAGGAAGAGGATGGTGTCCGCGGCGCGGAGGCGGGGTTCGAGGGCGTCGTAAGGGCCGAGGTGGCCGTCCATAATCCATTTTTCCTGCGCGGCCAGCTTTTCCTGGATTTTCAGCCATTGCTCGCGGGGTGTGGCGGCGAGCCCTGGTTGCCAGAAAAGTTTATCGAGTTCGATCACGGGGAGGCCAGTGATTTGGCCGAGGCGCGCTGCGAGCGTGGATTTGCCGGAGGCGCCGCGGCCGAGGATGACCACACGTTTCATGCAGATTAATTTACGCTATCACAGCGCCGCTGAGGATCGCGGCATCCGCTGCGAGACAACTCTTTCGCAATGACACGGCATCCTGACGGATAATCGGTTGCGAAGATATCCACGCGATTTTCGGATTGACGAAGGAGGCTTCCGCGGTGCGTGCCTGCGTTATCGCTGCGCTTCTCGCGTCATCACTTTTGTGCGCCAGAGCCGCAGACGCGCAGACTATTACCGTTCGAAACGACGGCGACAAGACGATTACCTGCACGCGCGTCGCGCTGAGCAGCGATTTGCGAGATTGCGGGACGCGCCCTGGCTGGTACAGCTACGTTTTTTTGGGTTCCATTTCCGCCATCACCCCTACGAACACCGGCGAGGAGCGGTTGGTGATCATGCCGGACGAGATTTTCAGCGGAAATCCCGCGGCACCGCTGACGGTGGTCACTTCGCAAGGGGCGTGCCTGCCGAAAATGACGGTGGGAGATCACTGGCTGTTTTTCCTGCGGCAGCAAAACGCAAATCCGATTGTGCTCGATTATTATGCGAACGACAGCCAGCCCGCCGGCGATGCGCAAGACGAAATCGAGCGGCTGCGGCTGCTGGAAAACATCGGCGGGCGCGGCATTGTGCAGGGCTGGGTGATGCGCGGGAGGCGGGGAGATCGAGAACCCGTCGCCGACGCCGTGGTGGTGGCGGACGGAGGGCCGGCAGATTTGAAGTTCACGGCGGCTACGGATTCCAATGGAAGGTATGAATTCCCGCCGCTACCCGCAGGCGACTACCGAATCACTGTGGATCCGGTTGGCACGACGCGGCCGGATAGCGCCAGCGTGCGCGTGAGGCGTGGCAGCTGCTGGGACCTCACGCTCGCTCATGGTCCGCACGCTGAGATCAGCGGCCGCGTGAGATACACCAGCGGACCGCCGGTGGCCGGAGCGCAAGTGCTATTCATGCACGCGGACGGATCATCGTGGACCACGTACTTCGTGGATGCGAACGGACGATTCCGGTTTGACTCATTGGAAGCAGGGAGTTATGTGATCGGGATACGCCTGCCCAGCGACCCGCCGTGGGAGTTCGGAGGCGCCGCCGGCGTGCCGCCGCCGGCAGCCACGCAATATTATCCCGGCGTGGCAGTGCGCGCGTCGGCGGCGACGATCACGCTGAAGGACGACGAGAAGCGCGACGACATCAACTTCACGGTTGCGGCGAAACAATAGCCGAATACTCGCTCGGTCTTCTGTGACGGACGCTAACCGCTCGCCGCCGGGATCCATGTGGTCTGGCGTGGCAGGACCCGAAAATTGAAATGGTGATTCGGGTACGCGTCGGCCACGTTAGCTGCGCGGCGACGGCGGCGCGGAACTGGTAGAATCGCCGCAATGCGCGTGGCTTATTCGCTGTCCTTCGAAAGCTTCAACAAGCTTCAGCCGCCTTTTGAGGCGATCGCGCCGTTGGGGCGTGGACTTTTCTTCATTTTGTATTTTTTGACGATTGTGGTCGGGGTTGGCGTGGCGATGTTGAGCGGCCAGTTGTATTCGCTGCTTCGCGGCCTGCCTGCGCCGGAGCCGGGTTGGCTTGCGTCCGCGGAGATTTTTGGATTCGGCGTGAGCTTGCTCGCCGGCGTGTGGACTTTCCGCAAGCTTTCAGCGCGGCAGGCGATTAAAAATCATCGCGACGTTCTTCGGGAAAGCTACGCGCGGATGCATTGCCAGGATCGGCGGTTTGTGGAGACGACGGAGGGAGGGATTGTTTTCGGTTGCGATTGTAAAACGAGCACGGACCGATGGGCAGAGGTCCTTAGTTGGGGCGAGCTGGAGGGCGACTTCGTGGTGTGGAGCCGCCGGAATCTTGTAAGTATTCCGAAGGAAGCATTCGGCACGGAAGCGGAGCGAACGCAGTTCCGCTCAATTTTATCGGAACATCTCGGCGCGACCAAGGTCGGTCTTAGCCGAAGCGTGGAGTTTTGCGCGAATCCCGGAGATTGGCGGCGCGCGAAATGGCTTCTATTCAAAAGGGGAGGATGGGTTCGATCCGGCGTGCTTTTGCTGTGCGCGGCCGGTGGGGCGATTTTCATTCTTTTGGCATTGCCATTTTTCGGTGGGAGTAACGGCTGGTCCGCGTCCAACCTGATCGGCGCGTGCGGTTTCACTTTCGGCGCCGTCTTTCTGCTTGATCCGCTGCGAAGGAGTCCTCACGGCTCCAGAGTTCCGATGAAGGTGTGGTTTGCGGAGGACGCCATGTATGTGCGGTCGGATCGATTCGCATGCCGCATACCCTGGGGCATGATCGTGTGGTGCCAGGGCGACTCCAAGATTCTCTTGTTTTATTACCGGCCGGGTTCGGTGCTGCTGATTCCGCTGCGCGCGATACCTTTGGCGCAGCTGAGGTACATCCTTGAAACGATCGTGGCGCGGTTACCTCGAGCCGCTTGACGGTTCAGTTGCGTGGTTCCGGATGGCAGCTCCCGGAGAGACGGCTACCGCACGAATGGATTCACGATGACTTTTGCGATTCCAGCGGGGCTGCCATCGCTCCACAGCCATTTCCTGGATGGCCGTTGCCGATCGCCGCACGGCCTGCGGCGATTCACCGGCGGAGGCGAGCTGTGGGCGCTGGAACTGAATCTGGTTTAGGATATCGGCGACACGATGATGCCTGACCAGCGATTCGCG
Source organism: uncultured Acidobacteriota bacterium (assembly GCA_963740695.1). Taxonomy (GTDB): domain Bacteria; phylum Acidobacteriota; class Terriglobia; order Acidiferrales; family UBA7541; genus Palsa-295. The sequence continues at coordinate 640,329 of CAVUFU010000004.1, read as the reverse complement.
CTTCTGAAACCATTGGCGGTGGGCGCAATCCCCGTCGTCTGCACGATCTTCACGCATGCATTTGCCGTGCTGGCGACGGTGAGCCTTATTCGCCATGAGCGAAGACTGGGTCGCACGGGCGCGAGCACCGTGCACGATTTGCTAATCGTTCTGCTGACGATGACGTTCGCACTCGCCGCGCACCTGCTGGAGGTTGCCTGGTGGGCCGTGGTGTTCATATTCTGCGGGGAATTCCACGAGTTCGGAACGGCGTATTACCACTCCGCGGTGAACTACACGACTTTGGGATATGGCGACCTGATTATGACGCCAGCGTGGAGATTGCTGGGACCGCTGGAGGCGGCCAACGGAATGCTGATGTTCGGCGTTTCCACCGCGTTGATTTTTGCGGTGATGCAAAGGTTGGTCGAGACTCGATTTGTGGATCTGCGGGACTGAGTGCAGGACGTCTCCGGTTCGTTGACTTCCGCTCTGGCCCCCGCCGTTGAAGATTCTGGAGCGGTCTACCGCTAGGATTTCTTTTTGGCTGCGGTGCAGGATTTTAGTTTTACCCATTGCTGCGGATTTTGGGGGACGCCGTTGACGTAAACGACCCAGTGGAGGTGCGGGCCGTTTGCGCGGCCGGTGGAGCCGACGTAGCCGATCACCTCTCCTTTGTTTACTTGATCTCCGACCGCTACATTCAATTTAGACATGTGCAGATACATCGTTTCGAGGCCTTGCCCGTGGTCGATGGCCACGGTGCCGCCGAGAACGTTGAATGGTTGCACGATTCTTACGACTCCCGACGCCACGGCGCGAATCGGAGTTCCAGCTGCTCCGCGCTGATCGATTCCTGCGTGAATTTCACCCGTGGGCGTTCCGTTGTGCAGACGCTTCACGCCGAAGGGGGAGATGACGCAGCCGGGGAGCGGCGCGACGAGCGGATCGTCCCAATATTTTACGTCGGAGACGGAGTCGCGGAAGCCGATGAGAGTTTGCCTTTCTTCGGCGGTGGTATGGAGCGCTTCAATCTGCGGCGCGAGAACAACATTTTGCGTGGGGAAGATTGTTTTGCGGATGGTCAGGTTGACGGAAGCGAGCGTGGCGCCGTCGGCTGCGAGAAATTCAATGGGATAGGTGCCGGGAGAGTCTTCCACCGCTACGGGCATCAGGCCTTCCCAATCGTCGCCTTCTTCTTTGAACAGGCGGACGGTGCGGCCAGTCGGTTCGCCGTTCAGACGAAAGTCCAGGCGCGCCGTTGCCGACGGGTACTTCGCAGCGGAGGTGTACCGTCTGGCCCAGCGGGATCGAGGCGGGTTTTACAGTGCACGGTGCAAGCTTTTGAGCGCTGGCGGAAGGCGCGACGATTGCAGCTGCGAGCGACAATAGCAATGCGGCGAGGACATTCAGCGGGCGATACAGTTGTGCTCGAGACTTCATCCGTATTTAAATTACACGCTGGTTGAGCCCGTTCCAAGTTTCGTGGAAGAAGAGTTTCTGAACTGTTACGCGGCTGCCGGACCCGAGGCGCCGGAGACGAATCCAAAAGCCAACGGTTCAAGCAGAATTTGGGGATTTGCGGCCCTCGCAGCCCGCTTCTGCGGCCATAGAAAGTTTATCGCGAAAACCGGCGATCAGAACCGCGAGCGGCCGGTTCACACAGTCGTTCGGGTGTTGTCACGCAGAGACAGCCAGCACGACTTTGCCGTGGCCGCGCTTGCCTGGTATGGCTCTGCTGTAAGCGATCGCGGCATCCTGCAAAGGAAAGATTGCGCTGACGAAGGCCTGCAGAGTTCCCGCGTCGAGCAACCTGGCGACTTCAACGAGCTGATGCTGGTCGGGCTCGACGATAAAGAACGCGTCTTTGACCCGCTGGTCCGTGGTGGCTTCGCCGTCCGCTGCGATCGTCACCATGCGTCCACTGGATTTCAACACCGCCCAGGATCTGGCGAGGGTGTCGCCGCCGACGCCGTCGAATACGATATCCACATTCTTGACCTGATCCTCGAAGCGAGATGTTTTGTAGTCAATCACTTCATCTGCTCCGAGCTGCTTTACGAATTCCGCGTCCTGCGCGGAAGCTGTGGCAATCACGTGCGCGCCGTGAAGATTTGCGAGCTGCACTGCGAACAAGCCTACCGCGCCGGCGGCTCCGTGAATCAATACACGTTCGCCGGATTGCAGCTTTGCGCGAGTGAAAAGACCCTGCCAAGCGGTCAAGGCTCCAATCGGCACGGAGGCTGCCAACTCGTGAGTTAAGGATTTCGGCTTGGGCGCGATGTTTTGCGGCTGAGTGAGGCAAAACTCCGCGGTGGCGCCATCTGCGTACCAGTCGTTCAGGCCGTAGATTTCATCGGCCAGGGCGAAGCCGGCGGCTCCTTTTCCGACCGCGGCAATGATGCCCGAGAATTCATGCCCGGGCACGGCCCGCGCGCGGGCTCCTCCGTCTTTCGTATGCGTGGTGGGAGACCAGAGCAGTTCGCTGGGCGTCACGCCGGCAGCGCGCACGCGAATCAATAGCTCGCCTACTCCGGGTTGCGGTTGGGGAAGCACCGATTCGATGAGAACGGGGCCGTTTCTTGCGTCGTTCACTATCATTGCTTTCATAAGTCACCCGTTTAACGTGGGAGTAGTCCTTGGACCTAAGCGGCATACCGTCGAGGCAAATTGAAAGTAGTTGGATGCGAGGCTCAGGATATCACCATGCGTCCCGGACAATTCCAAACGTCCGATGAGCGCGTCAATCGAGATTTAATGAGCGCGAATCGGTGCTGGCGCTACGACGATCTCTACCAGTCCGGTGGCCACGTCGTACATCAGGCCGGATAGAAGCCAAGCGTCCGGCAAAACGGGAATCGCGCGGAGCGCAGCGACGTCCGCGGCGATCGCCGCGCGGGGATTGGTGACCGTTTTTTTTCCGACCTCGCTTTCCTGTATTTGGAAATAGTGCGCCAGCATCGCGGGGTCGCCGGCCAGGCGAGTGATGCCGCAATCGGTGTGTTGAAGCACAATGAGGTGGAATTCGCCGCCGCCTCCCGGAGCCTCTCCGGCAACTTCACCGATTCGTCCGAGCAGCCCCATCTGCTCGAGCAAGCCCGGAGTGATGCGACCGCCGATATTGCGCAGCACGACGGCCTCGCCCGGTTTGATTCCGAGGACGTGGACCGGATCCACGCGCATATCCGCGCAACCGATGACGATCGCTTTCACATTTGGCATCGCTCGCGGAAGCGAGGGCATGAGCGCGCCGACGGCAGACTGCTGCACGGCAAATTCCTTATTACGTTGTAAAAAGCGGTCGAGATTATTCATGCGGGGGCTCCTGGATACGAGATTTATTGTAATAGCGCGATTGTCGTGATCGGGCGGCGAGACTTTAATCTTGTTCGCCGATGGTTTGGGCGTAGGTTTTGCCGTAGGGGTAGAAAAGGTCTTTGCGGCCGGCTTGCCAGGCGGCTTTCAGTTCGGGGGCGGTGATGTCCCAATCGGTGCGGCATTTTTTGGTGACGGCGCGGAGGTCCTGGCGTAGATCTTCGACGGTGGGGCGGCCCCAGAACCAGTAGCCGTTGTAGATTTTGTAGATGATGAGGCCGGGCTCGAGGACGATTACGTGCGGGATCATGGGATTGTTGGTGGGATCGGTGTATTCGGCGATGTCCAGATCTTTTTGAATGATGCGGCTGGGGTCGGAGAGAAAAGGCCACTGGGCGCCGACTCCCGTGCGAAATTCGTTGGTCAGCGTGATGTTGTCGGTGCTGATGGTGACCAGGCGGGTGTAGGCGACTTCCATTTCGCGATGGAGTTGCAGGAGGCCTTCGTGCTGGCGGCGGTCTTTGGGGCAGAAACCTCCGCGGCTCAGGACGACGACCATGGGATGTGGTCCTTGCAAGTCGGAGAGCTTGCGGTGCTTCGCAGTGTGATCGGAAAGCTCGTAGTCGGGAAATTTGGCGCCTGGAACGATGTCTGCTCGCATGGGGACTCCTCGGAGGTTTGGATGCGCGGGGCCGGGTTAGGTCGCGGCGATTCGCGGCGCGAGGAAGGTTCGTGCACTGCGCGGCCACCCGGCTATAATTCCGCGCGAGCGGGTGGTATGTCCGGGGAGGGCACTGTGGCTACGAGCGATTTGAGGGTACCGCACGGCATTAATTTGCGATTGAACATGAGCGAGTTCTGGGCGGGCGACCTGGGCTTGACGCTGGTGACGATGTCGGTGGCCACGCTGATATTTGTGATCACTCCTCTGCGCGAAGCGGGGTTGCACGGGCGGATTTTTTTCGATTTGCTTGTGATGGTGTTGATGATTTATGGCGCGATTGCGGCGAAGACAGGCCGGGGCTTTCTCGCGTTTGTGATGGCGACGGTGCTGACGACGGCGGTGGTGCTGGCGGCGGGACGTTTGCATCCGACGCTGCAACTGCACTTGTGGGGCAGCGTGCTGGTGGCGTTCACGTTGCTGGTTTACGTGCGCATCGTGTTGCTGGTGATGTTTCGCGCGGGGCCGGTGACGTGGAGCCGGATACAGGGCGGGGTGTGCGCGTACCTGCTGCTGGGAATGGCGTGGGCGTCGGCGTTTCAGTTTCTGGAACAGCTCAGGCCCGGGTCTCTGCGCTTTGTCACCGCGCCGATGAATCTGGATCAGCTCTCGGCGAAGATTACGTATTTCAGTTTTGCGACGCTGACCACGATTGGCAGCGACATCGCGCCGATTGCTCCGTTTGCGCGTTCGATGACGACGGCGGAGGCGATCGTCGGACAGCTTTTTCCAGCGATTTTGATTGGCGCGCTGGTGGCGATGGCCATGCAGCCGCGGGCGAATTCGTGAGTGCGTGACGCGTGCAGAGACAAGAGCGATCCCTCACTGCGTTCGGGATGACAAACGCTTTTTGTGGTCAATAATTCAGCGCGTGTTGCGCCGCTTCACCAGGTTAGGTTGCCGGAGCGGGAGTTGGCGACTTCTTTCGAAGGATGCCGGCGGAGATGAGAGTGATGATAATGCCGACGGGCAGGGGCTCGATGGCAGTGTAGGCCATGTTGACGAAGGGGTTCTGGTAGAGCTGCTGAGAGTGTTGGATGGCAGCGACCTGCGCGGCGGTGGTGGCGGGATCGAGTCCCGAGGCCTGCACCTTGTGAATCTGCGCGGCGAAGTAACTGTCCATGAAGTGGGGCATGAAGTTGAAGTAGAGGACCTCCCACATGGCGACGTAAAAGACGGTGGTGATCAGGGTGATCAGGATGCCGCAGGCGAAGGCGCGGCCGAAGGAGATTTGGCCGGCGAGGGAGTTGTCGCGGTAGCTGCGGACGCCGAAGTAGATGAGCAGGAACGACGCCACCATCATGGTGTAGCCGAGAAGCATGCTGTGGGTGTTGCCGATCTTGTTGGCGATGAGAAGCGAGCCGCCCATCAGGACGGAAATCATGACGCCGGCGATGATGCCGAAGGTGAGGACTGTCTTTTTCATGGACTTGGCTCCTTGCTGCTCGAAATTTGGATTCAGGTGGGTGGAGTGTAGCGGCGGAGGCGGGAGTTGTCGTCACACTTTCGGGTGATTTTGTAGTTTTGGCTGTGTGGCGGCGGGAAATCATGCTTTTGGGTGGGAGCAGGCGGCCAGCCAAGGCTTCAAAACGAGCGGATTGTCATTCCGAGGGCGAATTTCGCCCGAGGAATCTGCTTTTTCTTGGTGGCGGCGAAAAGCAGATCCCTCACTGCGTTCGGGATGACACTCGCTTTACCCCGAAAGCCGCGGCCTACAGAAATTCGATCGACATGTCTTGCTTCTGCAACGAAGCAAGTCATGGGATGAGGCGGGCGGACTTGGCTAGTTGGACGGCTTGGGTGCGGCGTTTGGCGCCTAGTTTATCGAAGAGGCGGCTGGAGTGGGTTTTCACTGTGTTTTCGCTGACGAAGAGTTGGGTGGCGATTTCGCGGTTGCTCAGGCCGGCGGCGATGAGGCCCAGGATTTCCAGTTCGCGGGGGGTGATTTCGAGTAGGGCTAGACGGGCTTGGTCGAGGACGAAGGTTTCGGCGGCGGGCGGGGCTGGGATTTCCTGAATGATGGTGACCGTCTTTTTTCTGGTGAGTGTTAGGCCCAGCCAGATGCCTAGCGCGGCGAAGAGGGCGGCGATCAGTCCGGCATAAATTTCGAAGGAATTTTCTATGACCAGGAAGCGATATTCGGTGAGTTTCAGGACGGCGATCAGCAGGCCACCGGAGATGCCGTATATAAGGATATCGCGGAGGGCGCGGCGGCGCGGCGTGGGGGTGGAGTCTGGCGTCGGGGGCACGGCGTGGCAATGATAGCTGAAGAGTGGCGGCGTTGGGGAGCGGCGACCAAGGTGCGGTCATTATTGCGGAATTATTGTTCGCGTTGCGGTAGGGGCGGGTCTGAGACCCGCCCCTACGAAACTCGGGCTCCTACGGCGGGGCTGACGTCCCGTCCTTCGACCGCGATTTTGGCGATGCGAGACTCAGCGGATCGGATTGTGGCGTTGCAGCGAGGGCGGGGCGATATTGCTAGGGGAGGAGTCGTAACAAGCGGCGGCGAGCCGCCGCACTCCCAGATGGTGCTTGCCGATGGTCAATCGTGGCTGCTTGGCGCGATGCGTTTAGGCTCTGCGTCGGATTTTCTGGCGTGCCGATGGCGCGGCTGGACGTGCTATGCGCGGGAAATTGCGCATGTCCTGGACGCGCGAGACTCGTTGCAGTAACGCGCGCGTCGTGTCTATGAAATTGAGGACCGTGGTGGAGGTTTCGCCGCGGCGCCAGGCGGCGTGAACTTCGAGGGTGGCGCGGGGTTCGCGGAGAGGGAGAGCTACCAGGCGATCGGCGAACGACGGGTGGCAGGGATTTTTGCCGACGGCCAGGAATACTCCTTTGCCGGAGGCTGCGGCCATTGCGCCGGCTTCGTCGTAGACGGTGGATTCGGTGAGGACGATGCGGGGGCTCAGTCCGGCTTCGCGGCAGAGTGCCAGCGCGAGATCGTGGAAATGCGGCGAGATCGTGCGCTCGATCAGGAGCAAAGTTTCGTTTTTTAGATCCTTCAGGCGCAGGCGCGATCGTTTGGCCAGCGGATTCGAGCGCGCGAGGACCACCGAAAGACTTTCCTTGAACAGCTTCTCGGACGCGACTTCCAGCGAGAGCGCCGGGCCGTGCGAGAATCCCACGTCAATTTGCCGCGCGAGCAGCGCCGGGCTTTGATGGCCGGAAAGAATGTCGCGGACATCCACTTCGATTTTCGGAAATAGGCGCATGTGCTGATTGATCGCCAGGCTGACGACGTCGCCGAGGCCTTTGCCGAATCCCACGCGCACGGTGCCCAGCTCGCCGTGCATGGTCTGGCGCGCGACGTCCACCGCCAGCTCCACTTGTTCGAGAGCCAGGCGCACGCCGCTTAAGAAGCGGCAACCGGCGTCGGTGAGAAAGACTTTTCCGGAGCGGCGCTCGAAAAGTTGCACGCCGATTTCGTTTTCCAGCGAGCGGATCTGGCGGCTCAGCGGAGGCTGCGCCATTTTCAGGCGGCGCGCGGCTTTCGTGAAGCTGAGATCTTCGGCTACGGCCACGAAATAGCGCAGGTGATGAAGTTCCATACGGCAGCGGAGTATAGCGGAAGGCTGCGGTGCGCCATACCTTTTTAATATAAATACCTTTTCGGTATGCGAAATACAGCGTTTTTGGTCTTGACAGTGAATGGCGCGCGGATTCAGAGTGACGCCGTTTTGTCGCGGGAGTGCGCCAGCTTCGCATTTTCTTGCGGTGCGCGGCGGACCGGCCGCGGCGAGTGCTGCCAGTACCGTTACTGAGTGTCAGCGAGGTGTGACCATGAACGTGAAGCGAACGGCATCTTGTTTCTTTGCGTTACTTTTTCTTGTGGGTTGGGCGTTTGCCGGCGCATCAGCGCAGCAGGTGCGTGCGTCGGCTGGAAGCGGCGGCCCGGCGATGAGTTGCGCGAGCGTGACGAGCCTCGCATTGCCGACCACGCGCATCGTCAGCGCGACGGAAGTGACCAGCGCCGGGGGCAATTATTGCAACGTGATTGGAGTGATTGACGAGCGCACCAGCGCGCAGGATCCCGATCATTTTGTGTATGGCATCGGATTCGAATTGAACCTGCCGGATAGCTGGGCCGGCCGGTTCGAGATGATGGGCGGCGGCGGGACCGACGGGTCGGTCGGCAGTCCTGTGGGGAACGCGGGAACGGAATTGAGCCAGGGCTGGGCGGTGGCCGCGGATGACGGCGGGCACGAGGACGCTCCGGGAAATCCGGCATTCAATTGGATTGATGACGACAGCAACGCGGGCGGCACCGGGCACTTCGGCCTCGATGAACAGGCGCGCGTGGATTACGGCTACAACGGCATCGCGAAGACCACGCAAATTTCGAAGCTGATCATTGCAAGGTATTACGGAGCGGGGCCGCAGTATTCCTATTTGTGGGGCTGCTCGAACGGCGGACGCGACGCGATGGTGGCGGCGCAGCGCGAGCCGGACATGTTCGATGGATTGGTGGCGGGAAATCCGGGGTTCGATTTGCCGCGCGCGGGCGTGGCGGAAGCATGGAACGAACAGCAACTCGTGCCGCTCGCGACCAGTACGGATACAAACGGCCAGCCGTATCTGCCGCCGACGCTTCAAGCGCAGGATTTGGAAGTTGCGTCGGCCGCGATTCTGAGCGCTTGCGACGGGCTGGATGGTTTGGTGGACGGGATTATAGATAATTACGCGGCGTGCACGAATGACAAGGTGTATCCGGCGCTCGCGGCGTACACCTGCAGCGCAAACGGCGCGCACGGCAACAGTCCGCACGGTGGCACGTGCCTGACCGCGGGGCAGGTGACCGCGCTGAAGCGGATTTACGCCGGACCGCGAAATTCGCATGGTTTTCCGCTGTATTCGAGCTGGTTCTGGGACGCGGGAATTTGGGATCCGCCGTCGGCGTTTGGCGCGGGCTGGCAGGCGTGGAATGTGTCGTTCTTCGGCGCGCCCAATGCCAACACGGCGATTAATCTGACCTTGGGAGCCGGCGCGATTCCGATGATTTTCACGAATCCGCCGGTGGTGACGCCGGTCGCGGGGACGAACGGGCAGGAAGCGTTCATCTTCAATTACAATTTCGATACCGATGCGCCGACGATTTACAAGCGGGCGCCCGGGTATCCGGAAAGCCCGATGGACTTCATGACCGGGACGCCGCTGGGGCCGTCGCCGTTTCTTTTTTCGTTCCGCGAGCACCGCGGAAAAATGATTATGTATGATTCGGTGAACGACGGAATCTTTTCGGCGGTTGATCTGGTGGAGTATTACAACCTGCTGAATTTAGTGATGGGCGGCCGCGCGGACGACTTTGCCAGATTATTCATGATACCGAATATGGCGCACTGCGGGGGCGGTCCCGCGACGACCAGCTTCAGCGCGAATCTGCTGACAGCGATCACATCGTGGGTGGAGAAGGGAGTTGCGCCGAGTGCGATCATCGCGGCCAACACCAATACTTCTTCGCCGTTTCCGAGCGGCCCGCCGTTTGATCCGCGCGTGGCTCTGAATTTCCCGACCGGCGGAACGCGGCCGATTTGCGCGTATCCGATGCAGACGCGCTACAAGGGAACCGGCGCAACGAATGATGCGGCGAATTTTGTCTGCGTACGGCCGGGAGACGGCGAGCGGTAGCGCGTCGTTGGCGCTAATGCGGACGAGTGCAGGTGCATTTTCATTCTTCGCGGAGGGCGGTTAGCGGATCTACTTGGGTGGCTCGTTGGGCTGGGATGTAGCACGCCATCAGCGCTACTGCGGCTAGGAGCGCGGCTGCGCTTGCGAACGTGATGGGATCGGCTGGGGCTACATTGAAAAGCATGGAGCGGAAGAGGCGCGTCATGATGGCGGCGCCTGCCATGCCTGTGGCCAAGCCGATGGTTATTATTTGGACGCCTTCGCTTAGCGCCATGCGGAGAATGTCTGCGCGTTGCGCGCCTAGCGCGATGCGAATTCCTACTTCGTGGGTGCGCTGGCTGAAGGAATAGGCCATCACGCCGTAGATGCCGATGGCGGCCAGCAGCAGCGCTACCGCGGCAAAAATTCCCAGCAGTTCGAGAGCGAAGCGGCGGTCGGCGAGAGACCTGGCGATGATTTGGTCCATGGTGCTGATGCTGTGCACCGGGACGTTGGGATCCAGCTTTTCTACTTCCTTGCGGACGGCCTCCCCGAGATATTGCACATCACCCTGGCTGCGCAGAAAAACCACCGCGTTTTGCGGCGCGAATTGGCCGAGCGCGACGTAGATGTGCGGCACGTTAGGGGATTCGAAGCCGTCGGATTTCACATCGCCGACGACGCCGACGATGGTCAAGCCTTGCAGGCCCGCGCCAAATCCAAATTTAATCTGTTGGCCGAGCGGGTTCTGGTGCGGCCAGTAGCGGCGCGCGAGGGTCTGGTCAATCACTGCGACAGTTTGCGATTTGAAGACGTCTGAGCTCGCGAAAGTTCGTCCGCTGATCAACGGGACTTGCATGGCGTGGAAATATTGCGCGTCCACCACCGCAATATCGGCAACCGGACTGGCTTCGGAGTCCGCGACGTGGCCATCGATTGAAAACGGCGAATAGTTGCGGCCGGAATTCATGGGGAGAGTGTCGTTGCCGTCGAGAGATGATTCCTGGACGCCGGGAAGGACCGAGATGCGGCGATCAAGTTCCAGCAGAAAAGCGGCGCGTTTATCTTCGGGGGCGTAGGGATCCGTGGCTGGATTATTCGCGACAGGAATCCAGATTTGAACGGTGGTGAGATGGCTGGGATTGTAACCGGGATGGACGGCGAGGACTTGCCAGAAACTGCGAAGAAGAAGGCCGGCGCCCGCCAGCAGCACAATCGAGAAAGCGATTTCGGAAACGACGAGGACGCGCGAAAGGCGCGTGTGGCGGCGGCCAAGGCCCGAGCCGCGGCTGCCTTCGCGAAGATTTTCAATCTGGTAGGGATTGGCGGCTTGCAGAGCGGGAGCGAGGCCGAAGAGGAATCCGGCGAGAAGCGAGATCGCGAATGCGAAGAAAAGCGCGCCGGCGCTGATGTCTACTTCATTGAGGCGCGGGATATCGGGCGGCGCGAGGCTCAGGATCGCATTTTTCAGGAAGAGGACTGTGACCAGCGCGACGACGCCGGAGATCAGCGAGAGCAGCGTGCTTTCGGTGAGGAGCTGTCGCGCGAGCCGCGCGCGGCTGGCGCCCAGCGCTAGGCGGATGGCGATTTCGCGGCGGCGTCCGGAAGCGCGTGCGAGCAAAAGGTTGGCGATATTGACGCACGCGATCAGCAGGACCAATCCTACGGCGCCGAAAAGGATGAAAAGCTCGGTGCGCTGCGGGCCGACGAGATCTTCTTTCACGGGAACGATGCGAAGCGCCCAACTGGCCGTGGCCGGATAATCTTTGGGATAGCGGCGGCTGAGCTGCAGCGTGTACGCGTCAAGTTGAGCCTGCGCTTGCGCGACGGTGAGACCGGGTCTCAGGCGTGCGATTGCGCCGGGAACGATTCGCTGCGAGCGATCGGCAGGAACAGGAAACGGCGCGCCGTAAAATCCGGTGGCGCCCCAAACTTCGACGTCGGTATTGAGCGTGCGGCCGGGATGGCGGAAGCCCGGAGGCATGACGCCGACGATGGTGTAGAGGTCAGTATCGAGGCGCATTTTGCGACCGATGATGTGCGGATCGGAACCGTAATTGCGGCGCCAGAAACCATCGCTGATGACGACCGGCTCGATAAAGCCGGGAACAGCGTCCTGTTTGGTGTAAATGCGGCCGATTTGCGGCTTCGCGCCGAGCAGCGTGAAATAATCGGGGCTGGTGATGAGGCTTTCGGCGCGGACGGTGCGCTCTCCGCCGCCGATCGCAGAATTGGTGGGAGCGACGGCGGAAATTTCCTGGAACACTCCGGAGCGATCCTGCAAATCCCACAGCTCGGGCGCGGACATGCCGACGTCCTGTTCGCCGGGGCCGCGAAGATCGTCGAAGACGCGCACGAGCTGTTCCGGTTGCGGGAAGGGCAGCGGGCGCAGGAGAACTCCGTAGACCACGCTGAAGGTCGCGACGTTCGCGCCGATGCCGAGCGCGAGAGTGAGTACTGCGACGATAGTGAAGCCGGGGCTTTTTAGCAGAATGCGGAGCGCGTAACGCAAGTCGTGGATGAATGAGAGCACGGGTCCCCTCCCGAGCGCGTGCCGCGGTGGCGGCGGCTGCTTTCGTTGCGTTTGCTGCCTCTGTTGCTGTTGCTGCGAAAGCTGGCGTTGGTATATGGACGAGGTCGGCGAGGCGTTGTTAGCAGGGTCTTCATGGCGCAGGCGTTTTCGGCGTGTTTATCCGGAGTGGAATCGTGCCGCGCCACCGACGGTGCACTGAAGATCGCCGGTAAAAATGCAAATGCCGTGTGTGCGGAGTGATGATGCGATGTGATCGGTCGCAACAGGCGGCGGCAAGCCGCCGCACTCCCAGATGATGCTCGCCTACGGTCAATTCTGCGGCACTGCGCGAAGGTGTGCGAATTCGCGCAGTGTTTCGATTGTGCGATTTCGACAATTATGATTTGCTGGCTTTGTACTCGCTGGTGATTTGGAGGTGCGTGGATGAGTGGTGCTGTGTGGAATCGGAACCGGCTTACGGCGAAATTGGGGATTGAATACCCCATTGTTCAGGGGCCGTTCGGCGGATTTGCTTCGCAGCGGTTGACGGCGGCGGTTTCTAATTTCGGCGGGCTGGGATCGATTGGGGCGCTCAATTTGTCGCCGGAAGCGATCAAGGATGTGGTTGCTGAGATCCGTTCGCTGACGGCGAAACCGTTTGCGATGAATTTGTGGGTTTCGTTAGAGGATGAAGGAGCGCGGCGCTCGGATGAAAGCGCATTCCGCCGCAGCCTTGCGCCTCTTAGCGCACATTTTGCGGAGTTGGGCGCGGGGCTTCCCGAATACCAACCTTATTCGCCGACGCTGCGATTTGAAAAGCAGGCGCGGGCGCTTTTGGATGCGAAGGTGCCGGTGTTCAGCTTTATTTTTGGAATTCCGCCGCGTGAGATTTTAGATGAGTGCCGCGCGATGGGAATCGTGACGATTGGCGCCGCGACCACGCCGGATGAAGCCGTGGCGCTGCGGGACGCCGGGGTGGATGCGATTGCCGCATCGGGATTCGAGGCGGCGGGGCATCGTGGTTCGTTCCTGCGGGCGGCGGAGGATTCGCTGACCGGAACGATGTCGCTGGTGCCGCAGATTGTGGACATGGTGGATGTGCCGGTGATTGCGGCGGGCGGAATCGCGGATGCGCGCGGAGTGATTGCGGCGATGGCGCTGGGCGCTGAGGCGGTGCAGATGGGGACCGTGTTTTTGTCGTGCGACGGATCGGGAGCGACGCGGCTGCATCGCGAACTTTTGTTGGCGAAGAAGGCGGGGCACACCGGGTTGACGAAAGGATTTACGGGAAGGCTTGCGCGCGGAGTGCGGAACCGTTTGATGGAGGATTTGAATCGCGAGGGGACGGAGATTTTGCCGTATCCTTTGCAGCGTGGGCTGGTGCGAAATCTGACGATGGCGGCGGAAGCGGCGGGGCGCGCGGATCTGGTGCCGATGTGGGCGGGGCAGAGCGCGAATTTGGCAGCGTGCACGGATGTGGCGGCATTTTTGAACTCGCTGGTGGACGAAGTGGGCGAAATTGCCGGGCCGGTGGTGGAGTGGAGCGCGCGGCGTCGGCGGAAAAGTGCGAGTGCGTGATCGTCGCGCCGAAAATAGCGTGGAACTTCATAGCCCTTCGCTGAATCCAACGGTCGGGAGTTGTATGGTCGCCGTGGGCACGGGTGTAGCATCAATGAGAGGACCGAAGATGACTGCAAATTCTGCGGAAAGAATGGCGCGCGAAGGCGGGCCGGAATCCAGCGCTGAGCAGCGATTGAAGGAACTTGGCATCACGCTTCCGGCGCCGCCGCAGCCTTTTGGCGTTTACCAGGAAGCGGTGCAGACCGGCAATCTGCTTTTTCTCACCGGGATGATGCCGACGGAAGGGCGCACGGCGAAATTTGTTGGGCGCGTGGGCGCGGAGGTCGATTCGCACGAGGCGTTCCAAGCGGCGCGGCTTGCGGCGATCAACGCGTTGGCGGTGGCGCGGGAACATTTGGGATCGTTGGATAAAATCGCGCGCGTGGTGCGGCTGGGAGTGATGGTGGCTACGGTGGGAGATTTCCGCGAACAGCCGAAAATCGCCGATGGCGCGTCGCAGTTGCTGCAAGACGTTTTTGGGAAGGACAAGAATCCTTGCCGCGTGGTTTACGGCGTGGCCAGCCTTCCGCTGGGAGTCCCGGTCGAACTGGAATTGATTTTCGAAGTAGCGGAGTAGCAGAAATTCCCGATCGCGGCATTTTCCGCCGCTACGCAATGCAACCGTAACGCTTTCACGCCGACCACACCCGTCCAGCCGATTCGCGACTGCTTGTTGCATTCTACATTTCGAGCAAAGAGGCATCTATGCCTGACAAGAAAACGGCAATCGTTACCGGAGCGGCGGGTGGGATCGGCGGCGGCTTGGTCGCGGGCTTTTTGCAGCGCGGTTATAACGTGGTCGGAACTTCGCTGGATGCGACGCGAGTACTGACTGCGTCATCCAGCCTGGTTCTTGTGGATGGTGATATCGGCAAGCAGGAGACTGCAGCGAAGACGGTGGAATCCGCGATCAAGCATTTCGGCACGATTGATGTGCTGGTGAATAACGCCGGAATCTTCCGCGTAAAGCCGTTCACGGAATTTACTACCGAAGACGTCAATGCGCTGTTCTCGACCAACCTGTTCGGATTCCTCTACATCACTCAGCTTGCGGTGAAGCACATGCTCAAACAGAAGTCGGGGAGCGTGGTGACCATCACCGCTTCGCTCGCCGATCAACCCCACGCCGGCGAAAACGCCTCGGTTTCGATGATCACGAAGGGCGGGTTGAATACGATCACGCGGCATTTGGCGATTGAGTACGCAAAAGACGGCATTCGCTTCAACGCCGTGGCTCCGGGAGTGGTGGATACTCCGCTGCACGCGAATGATTCCAAGGAAGCGCTGAAGGCGTATGCGCCGACGGGGAAAATCGCGGAAATTAAAGATATTGTGGATGCGGTGCTTTACGTGGCGGAAGCAGAGCAAGTAACCGGGGAAATACTCCACGTAGATGGCGGCGCGCATGCCGGACGTTGGTAGGCGGCCGGTCGAACTGGAAATGTTTTGCGAGGTGGCGTAGTAATAGAGGTCCCTGAGATAGGCATTCAAAACTGACAGGAGGGAATCATGGCGACTATGAAAGTGGGGATTGCACCGATGAAAGCAGCGCAGGTTCCGAAGCCGGGAGCGGATTTTGAGATTGTGGAGCGGGAGATTCCGAAGGCGGGCGCGGGCCAGGTGCGCATCAAGGTGCAGGCGTGCGGAGTGTGTCACAGCGACTCGTTGACGAAAGAAGGCGTTTGGCCGGGAATTCAGTATCCGCGCGTGCCGGGGCACGAAGTGGCCGGCATCGTGGATGAATTGGGCGAAGGCGTGACCGAGTGGAAAAAGGGCCAGCGCGTGGGAGTGGGCTGGCACGGCGGGCACGATGGCACGTGTCTTTATTGCCGGCGCGGAGATTTTCGCAATTGCGTGAACCTGAAAATTCCGGGGATCAGCTACGACGGCGGTTACCAGCAATACATGATCGCGCCCACGGATGCGCTGGTCTCGATTCCGGAAGGCCTCAGCGATGTGGACGCGGCGCCGCTGCTTTGCGCCGGGATCACGGTTTACAACTCGCTGCGTCATGCGGGAGCGATGCCGGGCGATGTGGTGGCGGTGCTGGGCATCGGCGGTCTGGGACATTTGGGAATTCAATTCGCGAACAAGTGCGGATACAAAGTGGTGGCCATCGGGCGCGGGCAGGAGAGCGCGGCGCTGGCGAAGAAACTCGGCGCGCACGTTTATATTGATAACACGACGACGAACGCGGCGGAGGCTTTGCAAAAACTTGGTGGCGCGCAGGTGATCCTGGCGACGGCGCCGAGTTCGAAGTCCATGTCCGAAGTGTTTGACGGCCTGGCGCCGAACGGCAAGCTGCTGGTAATCGGGGCGACGTTTGATCCCATCGCAGTGACGCCCATTCAGCTCATCACTGGAAGCCGGTCGATTCAAGGATGGGCTGCCGGAACGGCCGCGGATATTGACGACACGCTGCGCTTCTCGGAACTGACCGGCGTGCGGCCGATGATCGAGATTTATCCACTGGAAAAAGCAGCGGAGGCGTACGCGCGGATGATGAGCGGCAAGGCGGAGTTCCGCGTCGTGCTGACGATGTAAAGCCGCCCGCCGCCCGCCGCCCGCGGGAGCGCCAGAATTTCGATTTTGTTGATCCAACGCGGCGTGGTGGTGTGCCCGCTGGACAGGCGAAAAATTGCCCTCAAGTACAGTTAGCCATCTAGCGTAACTGTGCGTTATTGAACAGGGAGAGCGCCGTGGGAGAGGGTACCCTGAATATGCACCACTTCTCGAAGCCGCATAGCCCGGCGGAGCCTACTTGGATTCACAGTTCGGTACTTTGCGCGTCGAAGCCGCAGTGCGGCCAGAATCAGCGGCCAGCGTCGGAGTGCGCAACGCGCTGGCCTTTATTCATTTCTCGGCGCGAACGTCACGGCCTGCGGTGGTCATTAGCGCGTTCCTCCTGCTTTGGATAATTCCTCCGGGCGCTTTCGCACGAGCCCGGCAACAGAGTGGTGGACGAGACAGCGGCAGCCGCGCACTGCCCGATGCTCCGGTACCTGCTTTCATTATGCCTATCTCCACTCGGCCCGCGCCTCCGGCGGGGGTGGGCTCCGGGGCGGCCAGCGTCGAAGGCGTAGTGCTCGACGCGAGCGGAGCGACCGTTTCGGGCGCGGCAGTGAGTTTGCGGCACGAGGACGGCGGGGAATTGCAATTGATCGCGTCCGGCACAAACGGCGAATTCAGTTTTACAAAGATTCCTGCCGGTTCGTACCTGGTGAGCGTTGATGCGAACGGATTTGCGCCTTATACGTCGGAGGAATTTGCGCTGCAGGGGCAGCAGGACTACGAGGTCCCGGACTTTGTGTTATCCGTGGCGGGGGCCAGCACGGAGATGATCGTTCATCCCACGGAATTCATCGCCGCGGAACAGATGCGCGCTGCGGAGAAGCAGCGCTTGATGGGCGTGATTCCCAACTTTTACACGAGCTATACGTACGACACCGCGCCGCTGAGCACGAAGCAGAAATTCCTGTTTGCGGCGCGCGGGACGTTCGATCCCGTGGCGATGGTGGGCGTCGGCTTCGGCGCGGGGATCGAGCAGGCTACGAATTCCTTTGCGGGATACGGCCAAGGCGCCTCGGGCTATGCGAAGAGATTTGCGGCGAAATTTGCCGATGGACGCAGCAGCGACTTCTTCACGCACGCCATCTACCCATCGCTCCTGCATCAGGATCCGCGTTACTACTATCAGGGCACTGGCTCGGTGAAGTCGCGCGTGCTGCACGCGATCGGCTCGGCGTTTTTCACGCGCACCGATAGCGGGCTGACCGCGCCCAATTATTCTTTTTTGCTGGGTGATTTGAGCTCGGGCGCGCTTTCCAATCTTTATTATCCGAAAGCGAATCGCGGAGTCGGCCTGGTGTTCACGAATGCTGCGGTAGGCCTGGGTGGACGAATGGCCGGCAATATCCTGCGTGAATTTTCGAAGCGCTTGACGACGAATTCCTCGGACGAGACCAAGCCTTAAAGCTGGCGGTACAGGCCGCCCGTTAGAGCGGCCTGTAGCCAGATTGTTCAAGTCCTCGCAATCCCGCCGCGTTTCCTTTAGCGCGATTCCGCGACTTTACTGACAGACCGGACCGGCGTCTTGCATGAACGTCCCGTTGTCCGAGTACCATCCGTGGATTCCGACCGAGGGCGCCCCATAGAACCACGAGAAGAAGACCAACTCCTGCGGATGGTACGTGAAACCATTCTTGGGGTTGTAGATCGGAGGAGCAAGCGTGCCGCTCAACGGATCGCCTACTTCCAGGTTATTTTGACACCCCGGTTGTTGTCCGATGTGGCCCCACGGTGGCGTTGGATTATTGCCGAAGGGATCGTTCATCCATTCGCCCACTTCGTGAGACATGTCTGAGATGTCCGGCACCGGACTTAGGAAGATGTTACTGGTGTCGTAATCCGCGGTTCCGATGGTCTGCTGTCCGCTGGAATCGTGGAAGCCGAGAATGCAGCATCCCGTACCCGGGGCCAGCGCGCCGCAATTCGGCCCTTCGCACTCGACTACGTTGTGCGTGACAAACATCGGGAAGGAGCCGGGATTGACGCCTTGTGCGCCAAGCGGGCCCGCGATCGCGTTGAAGAGCGGAGTCTCGTAAGCGTTGACGTCAATAATCGCCTCGGTCCCCGTGGGGCATCCGCCGAACACTGCGCTGGGATAGGCGACGCCGAGGGAGGCCGGAATGTTGATGATGATCGCGGACACGGTTCGCACCGGGCTGAGCAGCACGTGGTAGAAGATATTGTCGTCAAACGGCACACTCCCGAAATTCAGCAGCTTGTAGAAGTTCGCGCGCTGAAAGGCGTCGGTGGTTTCGGTGAGGCCGACATCGGTTCCGCCGTAGTTGAAATCGGCCGCGTTGTAAATGGGCGACTGCTGCACCAGCTTCAGTGGGACGTCATTGGGCGCGGTCAAGCAGCTGTCGTCGGCCTTTGATGGATTAAAGGTGGTGACGCCGGGAGCGGTGATCACATTGCCGCTCGCGTCTATGCCCGCGAAAACCGAGTTGGTGACTACGATCACCGGGACAATCTGCGCCGGAACTGCCGTGTACCCGAACGCGTCGGAAAATGGACTGCGTCCGACGATGGTGCCCTGGTAACTATTGCCGTCCCGGCTCGAGGTAACGTCGTAGTTGAAGAGCGGAAGCATGGCGGAGCTCTTGTTGCTATTGTTGAGCGCGCTGCTGGCGGCGTTGGACTTTATGCTGGCTTCCGCACTGGGCGCCAAGCTCTTCGTGGGTTTAACAAACGGATTTTGTTTTGGAAGCTGAGCGTTTTCCTGACCGAACGCCGCCGCGCCGCTAAAGATCAGCGCGATCAACGCACACACAAACCACAGCATTGGCTTGCGAAGCATGTGTATCCTCCTCGTGTAATCGATAAGTCGGAGATTGTTGGGCCGCGGCACGCTGCGACGGCAGTCGCCGCAGTCGCTTTTCACTTAGGATCGAGCTTGCCGGAGCAACGCAGAGTGCCTGCGTCCGGCAGGCTTGTTCACCCAGCGATAAGCGAGAAACAGTTTCTAGAACCCACCCAGAGAAAAAAGGAATCTCGTGGTGCGTGATTAAATATGCTCTGGGGGAGAGATTGTCAAGAGAATGGTATGGAAAACCGGACTTTGCCGCTGCATTTTACAAGAAATTGACAATTGAATGTACGCTCGGACGTAAATCGTCCGTTACCGGACAGTGCACGTCGGGAAATGTCGAGCGGTGAGAGTCTTTCGTGCGCAGCGCTGCTCGAGAGCATCGCAGGGCGCGGTGGTGAGTCCTAGTAGTTGCGTTACCAGCTAGGCGAAGGGCGGCGACCGCCGGCGCGCGAATTCGAAGGAACGGAGGTACGTGATGCATCATTTCAGCGTGCGTTCTTGGCTCTGACGGCTGAAGGTCTTCCGAATAGCTTCGGCGGCCGGTACGATGCTGGGATTATTTCAGTTGTGCCACTCGCCGACGGCGACTGCTGCGCCGGGAAAGGAACATTCGATGCAATACTCGACTGCTTATCGCACGATACAGATTGACGGGCTTTCGATATTTTACCGCGAGGCGGGGCCGAAGCATGCGCCGGTGCTTTTGTTGCTGCATGGATTGCCGTCGTCGTCGCGGATGTTTGAGCCGCTCTTCGCGCGGCTCTCCGATCGCTATCACATGGTGGCGCCGGATTATCCGGGATTCGGGCACAGCGACTGGCCGGACCCGAAAAAATTCCCGTACACGTTCGATCACATCGCCGAGGCGATGAATCACTTCTGCGATGCGCTGAAGCTGACGCGTTACACGCTGTACATGCAGGATTACGGCGGGCCGGTGGGTTTTCGCATGGTGCTCGCGCATCCGGAGCGCGTGGAGGCGCTGATCGTGCAGGACGCGGTGGCGCACGACACTGGCTTGGGCGCGAATTGGAAGACGCGGCGGGCGTTTTGGGCCGACCGCGCCGCGTACGAAAGCGCGCTGCGCACGAATTTGCTCTCGCTCGCGACGACGCGGGCGCGCCACGTGGGAGACGATCCTGATCTGGAACGCCATGATCCGGATCTGTGGACCGATGAATTTTACTTTCTCAACCAGCCGGGGCAGGGCGATATTCAGACTGATCTTTTCTATGATTACCGCACGAACGTCGAGACTTATCCCAAGTGGCAAGCCTGGATGCGCGAGAAGCAGCCGCGGCTGCTGGTAATCTGGGGGAAGTACGAGTCCTCGTTCGATCCTTCGGAGCCGGAGGCGTATCGCCGGGACGTGCCGAAAGCCGAGGTGCACATTGTGGATGGCGGCCATTTCGCGCTGGATACGGCCGCCGATGAGATTGCGCAATTGGTCCGGGAGTTCATGAAGTAGGCTGCGCCGAAGGTGGGTGGAGCGGGTTCTGGTAACGATTTAAGGTCTTTATCCTTCAGGAAACGGTTAGGCACCGACCGGCAGCCCGATATCGGGATCAATATGGGTTCAGTGGTCCGATAGCAAGCCAACGTAATGACACCCTGCGACGTGTGCTTCCAAATTACCCACTAAAGGACGTAAGCGCAGTCCGCTCGTTAGTGCCACTAAATCAGCAGGTTGCAGAGAATCTGGGCGGAGGTAGCGATCCTGCGACGGGGTCAACCCCAAGAAAAACTGATGTGATGGATAAACATAGCTTGACTGTCGTGCTATCAGGTGGTAAGGCTGTCCTACCACTTGTACGATAAGCGGCCAAACGGGGGTGGTAGCGATGGAGTCAGGGACAGGGGTTTCGGGGTCAGCGTGGCGCAGGTTAGGTTTGGTTTTGTGCGCAGCGGCGTTCGCGGCAGTGATGATAATTGCGCCGATTACCGCACACGCGCAATCAGCAACCGGCAGAATTCTGGGGAACGTGCACGATCAGAGCGGCGCGGCCATCGTCGGCGCGACGGTGACGATCATTGACATTCAGCGGGGCGTCAGCCGCACGCTGACCACCGACCAGGCGGGAGACTATCTGGCGCCCAATCTGGTGGCGGGAATGTACGAGGTGAAAGCCGAGGCCAAAGGCTTCGAAGCGATTGACCGTCGCAACATTCAACTGGAAGTGGCGACGGACGCGCGCATTGACTTTCAGCTGCTGCCCGGCGAAGCGACGCAAACCGTGGTGGTAACCGCCGAATCTCCCATGCTGGATAGCACCAGCTCCACGCTGGGCGGCACGCTGAGCAACCAGATTATCAACGATCTCCCCTTGAACGGCAGAAACTACGAAAACTTGCTGCAATTGCGGCCGGAAGTGGTGAGCTATCCGGGCGGCGGATTGAGCACGCACAGCAGCAACGGCGTGCGTCCGGAAGACAATATGTTTTTTGTGGACGGCCTGGAGAACGTCGAGCCGTTCACGGGGCAGAGCATCATCAACGGCGGCACGCTCGCGGGCGACGCCGCTACGATTCTGCCGATTGACGCTATTCAGGAATTCAACCTGCAGGCGAATCCTGCGGCGGAATATGGCTGGAAGCCCGGAGCGGTGGTCAACGTCGGACTGAAATCGGGAACGAATTCGCTGCACGGAACGGCGTATGCGTTTGGCCGCGACGACGCATTCGATGCGCGCAATTATTACAATCCGGTGGGCACGCCGCAGACTCCGTTGGCCCTGCAACAATTCGGAACGACCGTCGGCGGCCCGATCATTCGCAACAAGCTTTTCTTCTTTGGCGCCTACGAAGGGCAGCGCTACACGGTGGGAAATTCCTACGGCATCTCGGTGCCGGAAACTCTGTCGCAGAGCACTCCCGATCCGAAAAACAGCTTGCCGGATGCGATTACGGGGTTGGAAACCGCGGGTGTTCCGGTGAGCCCGGTAAGCCTCAAACTGGCCGGCTGCACGCTCGGACCACCGGTGACGTGTACGGGCAATGTGTTTGGCCCGAACAGCACCGGTTCGCCGAATATCAATTCGGGATTCCCGAATACGCAGTCCGGCGACAACGGGATGGGAAAAATTGATTACCAGCTCAACTCGCGCAATACCATCAGCGGCCTTTATTTCTTCGGAAATTCCACCGGCACGCTGGCGGATAAGCAGTATGTGCTGCCGCAATATTTGACGTTGCTGCACACGCGCGCGCAGGTGGCCAACGTGAACTGGACGTCCACGCCGAATTCGACGTGGGTGAACGAAGTGCGCTTCGGCTACAACCGCCTTTACAATCCCATTTTCCCGGTGGATCAAGGCACTCCGGCGACGACCTATGGAGTTGATACCGGCGTGACGAACCCGCTGCTGGGCGGATTGCCTTCGATTTCTCTTTCTGGATTTACGGCGCTGGGCAACGGCGCGAACCATCCCAAAGTCATTGGGCCGGATCAGGCGTTCGATCTGATTGACAACGTTTCTTTCTTGCACGGCAACCACGGATTCAAGTTTGGCGGCGAGGTTCGCAAGTACACGGTGGACGAAGGAACGTTTCGCGCGGCGCGCGGCACGATCAAGTTCGCCAAGAACGCGGCGTTCAGCGGAGCTTCACCGCTGGAAGATTTTTTCGCCGGCCTGCCGAGTACGGGGTCCATTCAAGTGGGCGATCCCACGCGCCACCTTCACCAGTGGTCGTACGCGGGCTTCTTCCAGGATGACTGGCGCGTCCGTTCCACCGTCACTTTGAATTTGGGTTTGCGCTACGAATTCACCTCGCCGCCGCAGGATAGCCAGAACTTGCTGGGCAATTTCGATCCGACGCTGGGTTTGGTGCAGGTAGGCCAGCAGATCAACTCGATCTACAAGCCGGATCACAAGAATTTCTCGCCGCGCATTGGCGTGGCGTGGGACGTCTTCGGCGACGGCAAGACGATCCTGCGCGCGGGGGGCAGCATAATTTACGATACGCTTCCGGCCGACGTTTTCATTTCGCAGCAGCAAACCAGCAACGCGCCGACGCTCGGCCTGGGCGTAATCCCCACGGGCGCGACGATCGTGCAAGCCGATGGCACGCCCGTTCCGGGGACAGGCACGATCGCATCGAGCGCGATCACCGTGCCGGGTTCGCAACTCAATTGGAACGGAACTGTTTTCGCGAACGCCAATACCGTCACCTGCGGCAACGGCCTGCCCGCTACATCTCCCGGAACCGGGACGAATCCCAGCCCGTGCAGCATTCTGGGGATGAATCGAAATTTCACTACGCCGTACGTGAGCACGTGGACGCTGAACGTGCAGCACGCGTTTACCAGCAACATTTCGACGCAGGTGGCGTACGTCGGCAATCACGGCAGCCGCTTGCCGGGAATTACTGACATCAACCAGGCCGCGCTCGGTTCCGGTTGGACTCCCGCGGCGATTGCGGCGGGCGCTTCGGATCCGCTTGCGGAGCAGGCCTCGCGGCCGTTCGTTGGCGCGTTCCCGTATCTGGGATTCATCAACTACATTAACGGAATTTACAGGTCGAACTACAACGGCTTGCAAGCGACCATTACGGCGCGGAATTTTCACCGGCTCTCGTTTGTCGGCGCTTATACCTATTCGCACGCGCTCGACGATTCCTCGGAAAACTGGAACCAGTACACGCCGCAGGACAGCACCAATCCCAAGGCGCAATACGGCAATAGCGACTGGGACATCCGGCATCGCTTCACTTTTTCGATGACCTACAGCCTGCCGGACAAAAAATCGTTCGCGCAATTGCTGGAGGGCTGGCAGGTGAATACGATTGTGAGTTTGCAGACCGGCGCACCGTGGGTGGTGGCTGATACCGTGGACGACATCAGCGGCACCGGGGAATTCCAGGATCGCTGGGACTTTTTCGGCAACCCGTCGGACTTCACTTCGGGCGCCGTGCCGCTGCCGTATTTCTCCGGCGCCGATATTCCCGCGGCGTGCACGGCCAAAGCGACTACGCCTGGAATGCTGGCCTCGCTGCAGAATTTCGGATGCTACGCGAAAGGAAACAGCGTGCTGATTCCACCGGCGCTGGGAACCTTTGGCACCATGGGCCGCAATATCTTCCGCGATTCTGGATTCCACAACGTGGATTTTTCCATCGCCAAGAATTGGAAAGTCGGCGAACGGCTCACGGCGCAGTTTCGCGCCGAGTTCTTCAACATCTTCAACCATCCTGAATTCGCCAACCCCTACGGCGGGCCCAGCGATTACGGCGCAGGCGCCAACGACGATCCTTCGAGCCACAATCTTTTCGGTTGCGGATGCGCCACGCCAGACGTGGCCGCGGCGAATCCGGTGCTGGGCTCGGGCGGGAACCGCTCGGTCCAGTTGGGCTTGAAGTTGTTGTTCTGATTGCGCAAGGGACAGCCGCGCACTCCTGAGCGCCCTTCCCGGGGCGCTCGAGAGTATCTTGGAAGAAATCGAATGCAGGTACGAGGCATGTTGCGAAGTGTGAACGCTCGGCGCGCGACAGCGGGGTGGCTGTCCGCGCTTTTGGTGTTGGCGGCTTGTGCCGCGCCGCTGGCGCGCTCGAACGATTTGCAGACGATTCGGCTGATCTGTTTGCCGACTGTGCCGCTGCCGGTCGTGATCGGCACTCGCAACGGAATCTTCGCGAAATATGGAATTGCGGTGCAGGCGACGAAGGCTGCGGATGCGGCGGCATTGCGCAGCGCGCTGGCTGATGGCAGCGCGGACGTCGCTCACTCCGCCGTGGAAAACGCGGTGACCATGGCGGACACTTCGCAAGCGGACATCGTCATCGTGATTGGCGGCGAAAGTTCCACCAGCGAATTGATCGTGCAGCCGGAGATCAAGTCGGTGAAAGATCTTCGCGGGCACATCATCATCACGGACGGTCCGGATACCGCTTACACGCTCACGCTGAAGCAAATCTTGCTGCGCAACGGCTTGCAGCCGGATAAAGATTGCGAATTCAAAGTCGTGGGCCTCGCGCCGCAGCGGCTCGCAGCCATGACGAAAACTAAGCAGTACGCCGCGACGATCGAGAAGCCGCCCACCTCGGTGCTGGCGCAGCGCGCGGGGCTGGTGAGCCTGGGCTTGACGCAAACGCTGCTCGGCACGGCGGCTTCACAGGGGATTGGCGGATTTGTGCGGCGCGATTGGGCGCGCGAACATTCCGAGGTGCTGGAGCGTTACCTCGCTGCGTTCATCGAGGCGCAGCGGTGGTTGCTGGCTCCCGCGAATAAAGTGCAAGTGGTGCAGATGCTGACGAAGGATTCGCACTTGCCGCCGGACATCGCCGCCGACACCTACGATGTGGATGTAAAAAACGCCTGGACGCCCGACGCGCGATTTCAGCCGGACGGTTTCGAGCAAGTGTTGAATTTGCGCGCGGCGGCGGGAAACGCGAAACCAGCCTCGGGCCGGCCCGCGAACAGCTATTACGATCTTTCTTACTACGAAAAGGCGCTGGCGCTGGTGGATGGGAAATAAGAAATAGCGCGTTGCGGCTTTGTGTTGTTGCGATGCGCAAATTCAATAATTCTTGCCTCAGGGGGAAGTGATGAAGGTAATTGCGAAATGCGTGCAGATGGCATTTTTGGTGGCAATCGCCGGAGCGATTTGGCAAGCGCCAGTCGAGGCGTTTCCCAGTCCAGCCGCGAAGGAAGTAATTGTGAAGGCGGATCATTCCTTCAGCGAAGCGGTGGATAAAGGCGATGCCAGCGCGGTGGCGGCAATCCTCGATCAGAAATTCGAATGGACGAACACCGAAGGCGCGACCAGCACCAAAGATGAAGCGCTGAAAAATCTTGCGGCGTTGAAAGGGAATGGCGAAGCGGCCACGGATACGCGCGCATTCAACTATGGGGAAGTGGGATTCGTGGATGGCATTCGCGGCCACGAGCGATTCTTGCGCGTGTGGGTGAAGCGTCCGGAGGGCTGGCGTCTTTTCAATTACCTCGACACGCCGATGAAACCGAAAACCGGTTTGCCGAAAGGCGGCGGCGAGTGCGACAACCCCTGCAAGACGCTGCCGTACGCTCCCACCACGGAAATGGATAAGGCCATTCTGGAAGCGTGGCAGAAGGCCAAGAACGACGAGTGGCATCCCAATGCTGCGGATTGGGCGCTGCGCGTGGCCGATGAATTCGTGATCATCAACGATCACACGTCGCGCACGAAGGCCGAGCGCGTGGCGCTGCTCACCAAGCAGCAGGCGGCGGGAGAAGCGGGGCCCCCGGGCGATCCGATTCACACGATTCGCATGTTTGATTTCGGCAAAGATGCCGCGGTGATGCTCTCGCAGCACACTCCGCATCACGGCGGAAAACCATATTACAACGTGCGCGTGTGGGTTTTGCGTGATGGGCGCTGGCAATTGGTGGCGAGCCAGCAGACGACGATCGAGTCGGCGGCTGCGGCGCCGGCGGCGGATTAATTCGCTGGCTGCGCACGCTAGCAATTCGTGGCCAGCTCGCTGACGGCGATTGAATCGCCGTCGGCCGACTAGCTAGCGCGGGGCGAAGAACCGGTAGTCGGCGGTGTACGGCGCGCGGAATTCGTGGTCCGCGTGCGCCGCATCGCAGCCAGTCGACGGAGCTTTGCCGCCTTTCGTGTTGATGCGCTGGATTGTGGTGACTCTCATGAGCTTGCCTTCGCCTTCGTGGCTGACGACCGTCACCAGCAGCCACGCGACGGACTTGGCGTCGGGCGATGCGACATTCGCCACGGCTTTGCCGACGACTCGGCTGCCATCGTTTGCTTCCCACGTGGGGCCGGCAAAATGTTTGCCGAAGGATTTGCCAGATTTATCGAAGAGTTTGGCGTCGGGAGCTTTTAGCGTCCAGGCGAATTGCGCGCCGTCATTTTTGCACACGTAGACTTGATCGCCCTTGGCGTGGAGCTGGAAGAGAAGATGTTCACCCGCAGGCGGCTGGAGTTTCTCCGGAATATCTTGCGCGGCGGCTGAAAGCGCGAGGCCGAAGAGACCGACGGCGACGAGCGCGGCGGATGCCAGTCCCCGAGATATTTTGCGCATGATTGATTTCTCCCCTGGTATGAATCCGTTGAACTGAAGCCACAATATAACTCATACGCAGCGGAGGGAAAAACCAGAAAGGAAAGGCTGCTGGTACGAGCAAACGAGTCGAGCCGCCGTCGCTGGTGCCGATCGTTCTTCCCGCGTGCCTTTGGAATTTGTGAAGCATTAGCAGGCGACGAAGCAAGCTTCGCCTTGTAACAACCGGGAGCAAGCTCCCGCACTCCCAGATGATCGGTCGCCGCGCTGGACGTTTGTGCTGCTGGCTATCGGCTGAACGTCGGGAGGTGCACTACATCGGTGGGCGGGACGGGCTCGAGCGGGTTTCCTGCTTTGCGCCACGCGGCCAGGCCGCCGACGATCACGAAGGCGTCGAAGCCCTGATTGCGCAGCAGGTGCGCGACGCTGGCGCTGGTGACTTCGCTGCGGCAGGTGCAGTAAAGGTACATGTCTTTGTTGCGCGGGAAGGTTTTTATTTCCGCATTCAGATTATTAGGCTCGATGCGAATCGAGCCGGGAATGCGCACGGCCCCTACGGCGTAGTAACCGTGGCTGCGCACGTCAGCGACCAGAATGTTGCCGTGCCCTTCGGATTTCAGTTTTTTTGCCAGTTCCTGCACCTGCACGCGCGGCACCACGCGATCGGCGCGGTGTTTCCAATACAACGAAATGCGATGGGCGATATAAGCGAACACCGCGATGATAATCACGGCTTCCACGGCGTGTCCCGCGGCGCGAAAGCCGGTCACGATTTTCCCGACGAAATCGCGGAACACGAACCCCACGGCGCCGTAAGTGAGCGCGTAAAGACAGGCGCCCAGAAAATCGAGCGCCAGAAATTGCGCGATCGGCATTTTCATGCTGCCCGCGAGCGGCGCCGCCATGGTGCTGACGCCGGGAAGAAATTTGGCGACGAGCAGAGTGGGGCGGCCGCGCTTGTAGAAAGATTCGGCCGAGCGCAGAACGCAGTTTTCGGGATCCACGGAAATGCGGCAGAGAAAGCGCAGGATGGTCCAGCCGGTGCTCGCGCCGAGAACGTAGAGCAGCGTATCCGCCACCAGCATCGCGGCCACCGCGCAAAAGAAAACGGCCGGGCCGTAAAGCGCGTGCGCCGCGACGGCGGCTCCTCCGGCGACCAGAGCCAGCGCACCGGGCACCGGCACTCCGATCGCTTCGGCGAACACAACCAGAGCCACGACGATGTACCCGTGATGAATAATTAGGGAAAGCAAGTCAGGCATAAGTTCGAGTAACAAGACTAGCATGCAAACGCCCGGCGGGGGATAACTGCGCTCCCAGATTTAGGGTGCGAATTTCCGAGGTTCAGTGGCTGGGCGGTGGGATGTCTACGCGGGCGGTGCAACGGAGCATCGGGCCTTGGCCGTTGCAGGTCAGCGTGACGTTACCTGCGGCGGTGAGGTCTTTCGCCTCGCCCTTGGCTAAATTTCCGGTGAAGCCGGGGGCCACTACGTGGCAGGACGGCGTCGGTCGGGAGTTGGGCGCATCGGAAACGGCGTTGAGGCAGGTGATCCTGGCGGGGCCGGCGATTGCCGCGGTGGCTGGATGCGGGCCGGAGCCATCGGTCGTTGCTTGCAGCGATTGTACTTTTCCCAGGCGCGCCCTTTGCGCGGTCGTAGTATGGGCCAGCGCAAAGAGTGTTGCCGTCAGCAGAACAGCCAGCGAAATTCGGAACACCTGATTCATCGAGGACCCTCCGCTGGCGCTGGATTGTACACTTCTCACGCGAGTGCGCGGAGATTTTTTCCGTCGCGCACGCGGTTCAGCGGCCGGCGAAATATCAAGCGGGGGCGTTCGCTTGTTTGGCGCGCGGGAATCCTCCGCTGGCGATTACTTCTTCGCTTTGCGCGCGGTGGCGGTCGCAGTGGGCTGCGATCATGAGCAGCCATTGATAAAGGTCGAGGTCGCCGAGGGCCGGGTGCTTGAAGAAGTGGCTGCGCAAATCGGCCTGGGTGCTGGCGGCGAAGTCGCGCGATTTCTGGCGCGCGGCCTCGAATTCGGGCAATAGCCGGTCATCTGGCCAGCGTCCGCTGGGCACCAGAATTTCCGGCGCCTGGAAACGAAGTTCACGAGCCACCGTGCCGGCGACCAGCGCATCGTCCCGGCCCTCAAGGGCGCTGCGCCGCGAAGAATCAGGGCCTTTCTCCAATGTCGTTTGAATGCGCTCCAGCAGACGCGCCTCGACGGTGACGATGTGTTCAAGACATTCGGCGACGGACCAGCGATCGGGCGCGGGACAGAAATGCAACTGGTCGCGCGAAAGGCCGTGCGCCATGCGCAGCAATCGCTCCCGCGAATCCGCAAGATTTTGTAATGCCAATTCGCGTTCAGCGGGCGTCATGTGATTCTCCCTTCGTTCGGGCGCGTCGGCCACCATCATACGACTGTAGCGCCCCGCGGGCCAAGCAGGGCTACGCTCGCGAGCCACGCGTTTCGCGGTTGGCGGATTGTTCGTGCTGGAGCGTTCGATGCTGGAAGTTTGCTCTGGCTAGGTGTAAATTCCTTTCACGTAAGCAGCTAACATGGGATCCGTGGGAAAATTCGCGGAAGCGGGAATAGGCGGCGTCGAACAGTCGGCGCGCGCGAAGGCGTATTGGCCTGCTTGGAGTTTGCGCGCGATACCTGAATTTGCGGCGCGCTGCGTGGCCGTGGTTGTGGCTTTGGCGAGCATCGCAGCCGTGGCGATGGTAGGCGTGTTTTCGTTCGGACTCTACGGGGTGGCCGAGATTTTTGGCAAAGTGCGCCCGTTGCGCAGCGCGTATGAATTTCTATCGCATGCGTATGACCGGTTCATCGAGCGACTCGGCGAAAAAGTGTTGCGGGACCCGCGCGATGCTCCGGCTTTGCGGCTGATGGTTTCGATCACGCTCACGGCGTTGCCGGTTTTTGTCGCGCAGCTCGTTTTGGGCAAGCCGCGGCTGCTGCTGGTCGTCGCGTTTTACCTTTTCCTGTACGGCCCCAAATTCCAGCGCTTCGTGCGGATGTTCAGCGCGAAGCATCTGGAAGCGCACCGGCCGCAGAATTATTTCGCGGATGGATACGACAAGGTTTTCGGCCGCTACGTGGAATTCTTTCTGGGCTATTTGTACGGCAACGTTCCGGAGCTAGATCGCACGGTGCATGTGCGCCTGCACCATCGCGAGAACGGCGGGCCGGACGATACCGTCACTTCAAGCGGGTACGACCGCACCAACATGGTGCACTTCCTGTGGTACTTGGCTGACAATCTCTGGACCGCGCTGGGATTTGCGCCATACGCGTATTTTCGGGGCGCGCGGGATGAAAAGCTCGCGCGGCGAATGTTGTGGGGCATGGCGCGCTTTTACATCTTTTTCGCGGCGGTCTTTATTTACAGCTGGCGAATCGGAATCTGGTACGCGCTGGTTCCTTTCCTGGTGATGAATTTCATCATGGCCATGACGGCCTGGGTGCAGCACGCTTTCTGCGACGCGGAGCATCCCGAGGATTATTTTGCGAATACGGTGACGGTCTACGATGAAGTGAACTTCATGAACGAGGGATACCACCTCTGCCATCATCATCGCAGCGGGCTGCATTGGACCGAGATGCCCGCGCACCTGGAGCGGATTCGCGACAAAATGCGCGAGTCGCACTCGCTCGTCTTTCGCGATCTGGATTTCATGGAGCTGTTCATCGAGCTGACGCTGCTGCGAAGGATGGACGTGCTGGCGGAGAAGCTGGAAACGTGGGAGCTGATGAGCCACGACGCCAAGCGCGAGCTGCTGGAAAGTCGCACCAAGCCTGCAAGAATGATTGTCGCGTAAAGTGAAGCCTCGCCGCAGAAAACACGCGAAAAAAAAACGGAAGTCGAAGCTGAAACCCGGTCAAATCGTCATACTCGAGGCGCTGCCGCCAGGTTTTACTGACGGGCTGCCAGAGGAGGAGCGGCGCGCCATATCGGCGCGGGTTGGCAGGCCCATCTTGTTGCTCAAATGCGATCGATACGGCAGGGCAGAACTGGAATTCATGGATAAGGATGACGGGATTCACATCCTCTACGTTGACCGGAAATATGTAAGACCTTGGTGAAACCAGCCCATCAGCCGAATCAGAACTGAGCGCGATCCGATCGAGCGGCGAGGCAAGCCTCGCCTTGCAACAAGCGGAGGCAAGCCTCCGCACTCCCAGACGAGCGACTGCTGGCGCGTTTTTATTCGTAGCGCAGGGCAATCATCGGATCGACTTGCGAAGCGCGGCGCGCTGGGATGTAGCACGCGGCTAGCGCTACTAGCGTGAAGACGACGGATACGGCAATGAATGTGAGCGGGTCGTTCGGTTTGACGTTCACCAGGATTGCGGCGAGACCGCGACTGACGGCGGTGGCTGCGAGCAAGCCAAACGCCATGCCGGCGAACGTCAGCTTAAGGCCCTGGCCCAGAATGAGCCGCAGTACTTCGGCGGGACTTGCGCCGAGCGCCATGCGAATTCCCAGTTCGTGAATGCGCTGCTGCACGGATTGCGCCATCACGCCGTAAATTCCCACCGCGCCGAGCAGCAACGCCAGCGCTGCGAAGAAACTCACCATTTGCGCCATGATCCGATTGGGCGTGTTGCGCTCGGTGATCAAATCGTTCAACGACCGCACCTCTGAAACAGGTTGCTCGCTATCGATGGCCCAAATCGCGTTGCGGATTCCAGCGGCAAGTTCCGGCGCCGGGCGCGACGTGCGCACGGTGACCGACATGGAACGGCTGGGAAATTGCGCCGCCGAAACGTACATCTGCCGCTCGGGCCGATCACTCAGCGTGAATTTCTTCACGTCGTGCACGACGCCGACGATGGTGCAGATGTCGTGCTTATCGCCGATTTCCAGCTGGCGGCCGAGCGGATCTTCCTTGGGAAATTGCTGGCGCGCGAGCGTGTCGTTAATGACGACGACATGCGGCGCGTCGGGCCCATCGCCCGGCGCGATCGAACGGCCACGCAGCAGCGCGATCTGCATGGTGGAGAAATATCCCGGCGTAATCGCGCTGAAGTCCGCGCCGATTTCTTCGCCGGGCAGCGCGACAGGACGCCCAACCACGTGAATCGTGTAGGTCTGGTTTCCATCGCCGAACGGAATGTACTCGCTGGCGTCCGCGGAAGCGACTTCGGGAAGCGCGCGGATGCGTGCCATCACGCCGTCGTAAAAAGTGCGAATCTGCGCGTCGGATACGTATTTCGCGGGAGGAATCACGAGTTGCGCGGTGGTCACGTTCCGCGGATTGAACCCGGGATCCCCCAGCATCATGCGCGCGAAATCCTTCACGAGCAGCCCGGTGGAAATCAACACCACAATCGCCACCGCAACTTCGCTCGCCACAAGAATGCGGCGCAAACGAGCGCCGCGCCGGCTGCCGGAAGCTTGCCCCGAAGCTTCCTTCAGCGAACGATTGACGTCTATCCCGGAATTTTCGAATGCCGGCGCGAGGCCGAAGAGCGCGCCGCAAAGTAAAGCGATGCCAAAAGTGTAGGCGAACGTGGTGGCATCCAGGCTGGCGTGACCGTAGTTGACCAGGTATCCGCGAATGCGCGCAGGAATGGTGTCTTCGATCCAGTGCCCGCCCCACACTCCGAAGATGGCTCCCGCCGCGCCGCCCACTGCGAAGAGCAACATGGATTCGGTGAGCAACTGACGCACCAGGCGCGCGCGCGAAGCTCCCAGCGCGCGGCGCACGGCAAATTCTCGGGTGCGCCGGCTGGCGCGAGCGAGCATCAGATTTGCCACGTTTGCGCAGGCGATCAAAAGGATCAAGCCGACGATCCAGAAGCAGGCGAGCACCTGCTGCGTGCCTTCGTTCTTGCCGATTTCAAACGTCATCGGGCTTAGCAGCGTAGTTTGATTCGTGTCGGTCTGCGGATAAAGTTTTTCGAGGCGCGAGGCAATCGCCGCAGTTTCCGCGCCAGCCCGTTCCGGCGTGACGCCGGCTTTCAAACGTCCGAAAGCCTGGAACCACGAGTCGCTGCGATCCGCGCGCTGTTTATCATCCAGCGCGAGTGGCGTCCAAATATTGGCGATGCCCATGAGAGTGAATTGAAAATCGGCGGGCATGACGCCGACGACGGTGTACGACTCGCCCTGCAGCTTGATTTGTCGGCCCAGGATATTTGGATCCGCGGCGAAGCGGCTTTCCCACAGGCCGCGGCTGAGGATTGCGACGTGGCTCGACGCGGGCTGC
Source organism: uncultured Acidobacteriota bacterium (assembly GCA_963740695.1). Classification (GTDB taxonomy): domain Bacteria; phylum Acidobacteriota; class Terriglobia; order Acidiferrales; family UBA7541; genus Palsa-295. The sequence continues at coordinate 606,985 of CAVUFU010000004.1, read as the reverse complement.
GATTCCTGCTCGACGAAGACGCGCCCCATCAAGGGCTTTGCGCCGAGCGTCTGGAAAAAATTCCAACTGACCAGGCCGCCGATGACGCGGTCGGGTGGCCCATCGCTGGTGAGATTGAAATACCACTGGGTCCACGAGGCCAGCTGCTCGAACGAAGAATTCTGTTGCTGGTAATCGAGAAAATCGGCGGCGGAAGTGACGCCTTCGCTAGTCCAGCCTTTTTTGGTATCGTGCGAGAGAAGAACCATCAGGCGATCGGGTTGCGGGTAGGGAATCGGGTGAATCAGCCAGGCGTTGACGTAGCTGAAAATGGCGGTGTTCGCGCCGATTCCGAGCGCCAGCGTCAGCAGCGCGATGGCCGTAAAGCCCGGCGATTTCCAGAGCATTCGCAGCCCGTAACGCACGTCATGGAGCAATGTCGTCATCGCGTCTCCTATTCGTAACGCAGGGCGATCATGGGATCAACTTGCGAAGCGCGGCGAGCTGGAATGTAACTGGCTGCGGCGGCGATGGCGGCGAGGATTACGCACGCGGCGACCAGCGCAACCGGATCAACGGCGCCCAGGCCAAAGAGCATCGTGCGGATCAGATGCGTGCCGGCCAACGCGATGGGAACGCCCACGGCAATGCCGATCAGCATCAGGATCAATGTTTCGCGGAGAACTTGGCGCAGGATGAGATGCGGGCTCGCGCCCAGCGTCATGCGGATGCCGATATCGCGGGTGCGGCGCGCAACGGTGAAAGCCATGATGCCGTAGAGTCCCACTCCCGCCAGTACGACGGCCAGCAGACCAAACGCGGAAGCGAGCCGCGCGACAAAATAATCGCTGTGCAGCGATTCCTGCACGAGTCCCGGCATCGTGCGGATCTCGACTTCCGGAATGGCGGAGTTGGTGTTGTGCACCACCTCGCGCAGCGTGGCGGCAAGCGCAGCCGGATCGGCCGCGGTGCGAATTTCGTAGAACGCGCCGGCCTCCGGCCATAAAGGATTGAACATCGGCACATACATGCGCGGCTGAATTTCCTCGCGCAAGCTGTTGTGCTTGGAGTCGGCCACCACGCCGACGATGATTGCGTCGGCTGGATTGCCGGGATAAGTGTCCACAACGCGCTTGCCGAGGGGATCGCTGTTTGGGAAAAACGCTTTGGCAAAGGCTTGATTGATGACAGCGACGCGCGGAACCTTGCCGCCGGACGGGACGCTGTCTTGCTCCAGAATGCCGCGTCCGCGCAGGATGGGAATGCCAACCACGGAGAAATAGTCCGGGCCGACGTGGTCGATCCGCGAATGGATTTCTTCGCCGGATTTGGGCGTGTAGCCTTCGATGGAGATCGGATCGCCGGCGTCCACGTGGCTGAATAGGCCGTCGCCGGAAAGAGTGACGCCCGATACGCCGGGCACCGCCTTGAATTTCTCGAGCAGATCTTGATAAAGCAGCGGAATGGCGGCGCCCTTGTAGCCCGCCGGAGCAGGGCGCACGGCGAAGACGACCAGGCGCGCAGGGTTGTAACCCAATTTCACTTCGCTCAAGCGCGCGAGGCTGTGCACGAAAAGCCCGGCAGCGACCAGCAGCACCAGCGAGATCGCCACTTGCGCGACGATCAGTATCTTGGCGACTGGAAAGCGGCGATGCAGCGCTTCCGCGGTGGAACCAGTGGTGCCGGATTTGAGCACGGGGGAAAGGTCAATGCGCGTCGCGCGCAGCGCCGGCGCCAATCCGAAGAGCATTGCGGTGAGCACGGCCGCGCCAAAGGTGAATGCCAGAATTCGCGCGTCCGGGCTAAGCGAGAGTTGAATCGGCTCGGGCCCGGCGCCGGAAACCATGCGTAACAGCGCCGCGTCCGCCCACTCGGCCAAAACGAGTCCCGCTGCCGCGCCCAAAAAAGCCAGTAGAAAACTTTCCGTCAGCAATTGACGAATCAACCGCGAACGCGACGCGCCGATGGCAAGCCGCACGGCGAATTCGCGCTGGCGCGCGGCGCCGCGCGCGAGCAGCAGGTTCGCGAGGTTGGCGCAGGCGATCAGCAACACCAGTCCGACCAGGCCCATCAGCAGTTGCAGCGGTTCGCCGAAATCCTCGTGCACCGTGGAAGCGCCGCGCCCGCCGGGTTGCAAACTGATTTTCTGGTTGGCGTAACCCTTGCGCTCGTCGGCGGTGAGGGTTTGCAGCGGGGGTGCCGCGGCAAAGTAGCGTTGCAAGGCGACGTTGACGTTGGCGCTGGCTTGCGCGAGCGTCACCCCCGGTTTCAGGCGCGCCAGCGATTGCAGCCAGATGTGCTGGTCAATATTGCCGTCGGGAAATGCGGTGAGCAGATCGCCCCCGGGATAAATCGCTGCCTGCATTGTCGCCGGAACCCACACGTCCGGCTGTTCGCCGATCGACGCGCCGAAAAAGTTAGGCGGAGTGACGCCGATGATAGCGAAGGACGTGTGATTGATTTCGATGGTGCGGCCGAGCACTTGCGGATCGAGATGGAAGCGGCGGCTCCAGAATTCGTGGCTGATCACGGCGACGGGGAAGGCATTGCGCGTGCGGTCCACTTCCGGGCCGAAGGCATGCCCGATGACGGGTTGCACGCCGAGCGTGCGAAAATAATCGCCGGAGACGAGCAGGACGCGCGCGGAGTCTCGCACGACGGACTCGGCTGCAAGCGAATTGGCGCCGCCAGCGGCGGCGTTTGCGCTGCCGGAGGATGAGCTCGAGGCGTTCGGGACGGTGACCTGCAATTCCGGAAGGGTGCTGTCCGCAGCGAAGATGCCGGAGAAAACGTCATTGTGGTCGCGCAGGTATTCGAATTCGGAATAGGCCAGCAAGCTGCGGTTGCCGCCCTCGCTGCCGACGGACATGCCGTGCGCGTCAGGATTGGTGAGGATCACGAGCCGGCCGGGATCCGCTACCGGCAGCGCGCGCAGCAACACCGCATCGAAGATCGTGAAGATGGCGGTGTTAGCGCCGATGCCCAGAGCGAGGGTGAGGATGGCGATCAGCGCGAAGCCCGGATTTTTCACGAAGGTGCGCAGCGCGAAGCGGATGTCTTGCAGCAAGTTTTCCACGGACACGCCCCTTTTGCCGAGTGATAGCAAACAGATCCGGGAATGTACAGGCACGCTCGATGCCGGGTCGACGGGTGGCTATCTGTATGTGAGCGCTTACGTTAGCGCGCCCCGGCTGTTTGCCTGCCGTCGTGGTTGCGCGGTTGTGGGATGGGTTGTTGCGGTGCCGGACAGGGGGGCCACGGCCGATTCGCTGGAGTTGGATTAGCGACCGCAGCGAGATTTTGGCCGCGCTCACTTCCTCCGTCACGGCTGGGGGGATGACAGGCGATTTCGGTGCGACGAAACTGGCTAGTGCTGGAACTCGACGGTGAGAGTCATGTGCGACGTGGTGGGCTTGCCGTCGTTCATCGCTGGTTGAAAAATCCAGAGCGCGACGGCGCGTTGGGCTTCGCCGTAGAGGATGCGCGGGCCGGAGATCGGCCGGGCGGAGGTGAGGTTGCCGTTCGCATCAATCACGGCGTCGAGCTGCACCACCGGATTCAGATCGAGTTTTTTCGCCCACGAGGGGATGGCTGGCGGAGCTTGCGACAGAATTTGTGCGGGGACGAGGCCGGCGGTGCTCGAATTTTTGTCTCGGGATTTGCCCGACGGCAGCTGCCCTAGGACGCGCAGGTCGGATTCGTGATTGCGTTTCGCGGCGAGTTCAGCGGCGGCTTTGTTTGAGTCCGCCGCCGACGTCTTGCCGCCGGGTTGCGCGGTTGTTGCGGCGGGAGATCCCGTTGCCGCCACGTTGACGATGCCTGCGGCGGGCTTGTTTGCCGCGACGGGAGCATTCGCTGCGGGCGACGCTGCGGACTTCGCGCCCGGGGCATGCGTTGGGGAGGCAGGCACGGACTCGGCGAGCACACGATCGCTCGCAGTCAAAGAATGTTTGCGCCAGGTATGCCAAGCGAAGCCCAGCGCGGCGACAATCAACGCAGACGCGGCGATACCGATCACAACTGACTTCCTGCCCGGACCGAACTCGCGCAGGTGAAAGCTCCACGCCGCCAGCCTCGATATTCCTTTTCCGTTGCCGGCCGCAACCGTGCCGGCATCGGCAGGCGGCTCGGCGATTGCAGGCGCCGCCTCGGTACGATTTTCGTCCGCGCTGGTTGCCGCCGGCTCTTTCTCCTTCTTCGTTTTCGGCTTGGGTTCGCTGGCCACCAGCGTGGCGAACATTTGCGCCGATTGCTCGTCGTTCCACTCGGGTTCGGGCGCGGGTTCGCTGGCTGGCGCAAGTTCCAGCTTGCGGGCCGTAATTTTAAGAGCTTCTTTGGCTGAATCGTCGGCTGATTCGGAAGCCGCCGCGTTCGTTGCAGGTTCCGCAGGAGCGCCCGCGGAAATGTCGGCAGAGAGCGGCGGGATCGTGCCGGCAGCCGGCTCGCTGGAATCCGCGTTTGCGCCGTCGGGCGCGGCGTTCGTGCTGCTCGTCGCGAGTTCGGCTTGGGCGCGCGCGATTATTTGCGCGGGAGTTTCCTGTGGCACCGCGGCTCTTTGCTGGGAGGCGGCGTATTGTGCGGCTTGCTCTTCGGTGACTTCCCAGAACTTTGGATCGCGCGAGGTGAATTCCAGATCGGCGTAACCTCCCAGCCCGCCCTTGCGCCATTCAATCACTTTGCAGAGGATTTCGCGGCCGGAGCGTTCATTGCGCAGAAAAACGCATTGGCCTTGGACGACCTTGGCCTTCAGGTTCACCACCGCCCCATTGTCGAAGACCAGTGTGGTCTTGGCGGTCTCGGTGAAAAGCTCGCGGCGATCCGTCCCTTCGACAGGCGTCGCGCCTTGAACCGTTACCGTGACTTCGAGCGGAGTTGGCTGTGGGGAAGCCACAGACCTAGCCGTTCCGGCTCGCGCTGCCTTGTGAACTTGACGACATTGATTGCGGCCCCCAGGGCACTGAAAATACGGTCTTTAACTAAAATGCGCTGCGGCGCACCGCTGGGCACTGCGGCGGGTCGTCTGCAGCCCGGGTAATATCCACCATATTGCGCCGGTTTGGCGGCCGCTTCAATAGTCGGGAAGTACCGATTGGATGCTAACTTAGGTCATGGGCCGATCGCGTGGCGGAAGGGTCTGTAAGCTATAGAGGGGTAGGGAATTAGGCGAGCACTGTGCCGGGCCGGTATAATTACTGATCCGCAACAGCGGCGCGCTTGTTTAGGGGCTGAACTACGCCTTTTGCAGCATTACTTCCGTGGATTTAATCACGGCGGCAACCGTGTCGCCGACCTTCAGCTTCATTTCATCGACGCTGCGTCGCGTGATCACGCTTTCCACCTGATGCTCGCCGACTTCCACCACCACATGAGCCATGATGTCGCCAAGCTTCAGCTCGACGATTTTGCCGACCAATCGATTACGCGCGGATAATCTCATGCGAGGAATTGTAGCGAATCGCTGAGCGCGTGTCGAGGCGCGGGCGTGTGCGAGGACCGACGGGGTAGCGGGGCTTCAGCCTTTCGCTTGCCGCATGGTGGGCGGTGGCTGAAGCTTGCCGCTACGTTGGCCGGGCCTGCGACGTTCGAGGCTGCGTTTTTCGTCGCCGTTTCGTGCTGCTGCTGATTGTTTGTTGCGTGTCGCGATCCACTTCTTGTTGCTGCGTCCGCGCTGCCGCTGTTACTGGCCGCTCTTCTTCGTGGTGCTGGCCGGCTCCACGGTGTGATACATCTCTCGCGCGTCCTTCAGATGATCTTCGAGAGTCGGCAAAGTTTGCGACGCAAAGTCCTTGATGCCGGTCACTTTGCCGTCATCGGCTTCGTGTTTGAAGGCCGCGATATCTCCCCGGTGGTCCCTCACCATGTCCCGCGCGTAAGCCCGATCGAACGCTTCGCCAGAAAGTTTCGAGAGGCGATCGTACTGCGCTTGATCGTGCGCGCTCATTTTATCGGGAAGGGTAATGTTGTCCTTCTGCGCGGCGGTTTTCAGATCGTCGTTGGCTTTGCTGTGATCCGTAACCATGCGCTTGCCGAAATCCTTCACGGCTTGATTCTGGCCTTTGTCTTCGGCGAGTTGCCCCAATTTCACTTCAGCCATTCCGCCCTGAGCGGCGGCGTCCGCGAATTGCTGATCGGTCATCGCGGTTGCGGTAGTGTGATGAGTGGATGCCTGCTTGGTGGTCGTTGCGTATAAGGGTGAGCCAACACAGCAAACTGAAAATGAAAGAGTTGCGATAACAGCGAGCACAGATTTACCAGTAGTCACGTTTATGACCTCCTGGTTAAGAAAGCTTATGGAGCGCGGAACACCTGCTCAATCGGGTGAATGCTGTAAATTTCAAGCGTAACGATTCACTTCGCAAGTAAATTGCCGCGACGAGTACGACGCGGCAGAGGTATTCTTACGCAGATTGTTCCGGAGGACACCGTGAAATTCGCATCCGCAAGTGGCGCACTTGTGCTGGCAGGTACGGTTTTGTTCACGGTCGCCGCGCCGCGGGCGGCTGCGCAGGATCAAGACGCAATTCCCAAGACGATTGCGGCGAGCGTGGGTGATGCGCTGCGCTTCACGGAGAGCGAATTTCTTTCCGCGGCGGAAGCGATGCCCGCCGAAAAATATTCGTACATTCCGAGCGCGCCGGGCGCCGATTTCAAGGGAGTGCGCTCGTTTGCGGAGCAAGTGAAGCACGTGGCGTGCGCGAACTTTGCATTTTTCAACGAGATCGAAGGCAAGACGCCTCCGGAGCATTGCGAGAAGGGCGGGCCTTCGCCGGCAAAGAGCAAGTCAGAATTGCTGCAGTACCTGCGCGACTCAATCGAGTACGCCGACAAAGTTCTGGTCAAGATCAACGAGAAAAATGCGCTGGACCGCGTGGATGGTCCGTACGCGGGACCAAATTCCAAACTCGGCATCGCTACCGTCGCGGTGTGGCACGTCGCCGACCATTACGGCCAGATCGTTTATTATTTACGGCTGAATGGCATTGTGCCGCCGCTGACGCAGCAGCAAGGTCTGGCGGTGCGCTAGGGCGAGATTCTGAAAGCCCTTGCGGTTGCTGCCCATCGCGCGATTAGTGCAGCATCGCGCTGACGATCAGCGTTGCGAACGCCACGATCAATCCGCAGGTGCGCACCAGATGATAAGCATCCCAACGCCGCTCTTGCGTTTTCCAATCGTCAGGCAGAGTTTGCGGCGTCCACTTCATGATGCGGTTGTTGATGGGCACCGGCGCGGCGAGTGAAAAGATAATCGCGAGCACCTGGAGCGCGGCGGCGAGCGACGCAAGCCGCCAGGCTTGGGGCGCGAGATGCGAAAAGGGCAGCAGCAACAGAATATTCAGCACCGCGGAACCAGCCATCCAGAAGGGCATCAGGCGTCCAAATAGTCGCGCGAGCGACGCCCGCATCAGGATGTGAGTTTCCAGCGGCTGAGCATTCAGCGCGCGATGCGCCAAAGCGCCGACGTTGAGTTCGCTACCGCACATCAGGCCCAGAACCAGCACGCTAAGTACATAAATCGCCATTTGAAAAACCTCCCTGCTCCGCTGTTGGGATTGGATGAGGCAAGCGGCCCAGGGGCGCAGGGCTCTGCAGCGCGCCCAGAGATCCCGTTTGTAAGCAATTGCAACGCTTGCATTTAAATCTTTCGCGACGGACGGCGGACGCCCAATACGGACGTACACATACGATTTTTTAAGGTAAATCCCTAAGGAATCTACAGGGTTCACTGTATGGCCGAAAAAACACCTTTCGCCGATTATGCCGTTGGAAGAAGCGAGGCGCAGGCCGGGAATCCTTATTAATAAAAATACTAAGGGCTGGGCCCATCCTGCGCTTTGCTTCTTCACCAAGAATTTTTTCCTCCCGCTTCCCTCCATAGGAGCCTTCGCCCCCGCGAGGCTCCTTTTTTTTGCGTCCGCGGTAATTCCTGGGAAGCATTTCGACCTGATCCGCGTTGACGGCTTGGTTGCGCTTCGCGCGGGCAAAGCTTGGTCTGCGGCGCGAAACTTTCGCTCCCGCCTCGGTGTTTTACCCGATTGGAGGCGCGGTGGAAACCTCGTCTACTAGGTGCGCGTCGAACGGTAAGTGGGACGCGCCATGCGCGTCTTCCAAAAGGAGATTCGCGATGCAAAAGCTTTTCACTTTACTGGCGCTGTTGGCTGCCGTGACGTTCCTGCCGTCGCGGTTGGCGGCGCAAGATACTGGCAACGCGGGGCAGAGCAACGAGCCGAGTGCCAACACAACCTCCGTCACTGGCTGCCTGCAAGCGGGGAACAAGGCGGGCCGTTTCATGCTCACCTCGGATGATGGGACGGTCTACCACTTGCGCAGCAGGTCCGTGGATCTCAGCGAGCATGTGGGGCACACCGTCACGGTGACCGGCCACGTGCCGCAGCACCACGCGCAAGGCGGCCAGGCGCCGTCGAGCAGTTCTTCGCCAAACGCGACGAGTGAAGCGGCGCAATCCGGCGAAGGCCAAGGCGGCGGGCATGGCGGCGGTGGCCACATGCTGATCGTCACGGATTTGAAAATGGTGAGCGATTCCTGCAAGAAATAAGCGGTTCGTTCTCCTCCGAGCGCGCGCGGCTGCCATCCTCGACGGATGAAAATTCGGGCGCCGCGCGCGCGCCCGCGAAGGGGCGGATGCATTTCCCGCTCCTTCGTTTTTTTTTGCGTCCCCGTACTACAATGCGGCGCAGGTGCAGCTTCAGGAGGAGGTCCACGTGAAAAATCTGACCAGGAAATGTGTGCTGATGGCGATGGCACTGCTGGTACTTGCTTCTGCGAAAATCAATCTATGGGCGGACGGGACGGCCCATGCCGGCGGTGCCGCGCAGTTCAATTCCGACGCGCAGTGTGTCGCCACGGTGCCGCGCTCTTGGGGAGTGTATCGCGGCGGGTCGAATCAGGCAGGGCTGGCGTTTGAGGCCAGCGACGGCACTTTGCGTTTCGTCACGAATCTGCCGTGCGGCGCGGTGCCGGCAATTGCCCTGGAAGTGCGGAGAACGCCGAGTGGGGCGGGGAATTGAAGTTCCGACACGATGGCGCGGAGCCACTGAGAACATCCTTGGGACGGCAACGCGCGCAACTTGGCGCGGTGCGGCCTGCCGCTCGGTTTCGTCAGGCGTGATGGACTTTACATCGCGCAACGGGCTACATTGGAGTCGCACTGCGAACGCGCGGCGCGCTAGACCGGGAGATCGCATTCATGCCCTACGATTCGCATCAACGAGCTGCGGAATTTCACGAAATGGCCGCGCACGCACACCGCGCGGCCGCTGCGCATCACGGCAAGGAAGATCATCTGACGGCCCACGAAATGTCCCGCCAGGCGCTGGAACACGCGCGCAAGGCGTTCGAAGCCTCGCGAACGGCTTTCGAAAAATCCGCCGCTGCGCTGAAGAACCAACCGAAGTAATCGCGCGCGCAAAAAAAAGCGGCGGCTTCTTCGGCCGCCGCGTCCTGCGAAATACCTGGCCCGTGCTACGAACTGCCCTCGGTAATCTGAATATTTTGCGATCCTCCGAACGAATGGAACGCGCTTACCGCGCGCCCCGGCAATGCCGTTCGTGATCGTGCAGTTCGCCTTGAGAACCGAAAGTTTTGCCACACTTGGAACACCTGTTTTGTTCGGTCATGCTGAAGCTCCTATCCAGAATTTGTGCGCCGATTTTGCGGCGACACTGATGCTAGTGTCGCGGCCCGCGGGCCCACCGGCAATCGGTGAGAGTGTGTAGGCGGGCGTAGTGGGGACGGTAGATTGACGCGCGCGCAACGCCTCTTGTCGGATGGCCTACAAATGTGTCGCGGCTGGCAGCATCTTGCCTGACACACGACGCTACAAAATCAACTGAGCGGAACGCACCTTTTTCAAGGATTGCGGCAGGATTTACTGCGGGACGTGATATTTGACGTTCACGAAAACCTCTTGCTGCATTCCGTTGGCCGGGAAGCTTGTCTTCTCGATCAGGTTCACAGCTTCCTGCGCGAGCGCGGGATCGGAGCCAGGCAGCGCCTCGGCTTCGATCACGTGGCCATCGGTGTTGCTCAAAGTGGCGTGAACGATCACCGGCTGCACGCGGCTGGGCTGGCCTTCCGCGGCATTATCCCCGCGCATCGGCAGGCGGCGCGGGCCATTCATCACAAACGCCGGACCATCGGCGAGCATCGAGCGCGTCGGTTCGAACATGGACGGCATCAGGCCCGCCGCAGGTTCCAGGCTGTCAATGTGGATTTGCAGGATCGCCTCGTTGCCTTCGGTGACGGTGATGTCGCGCGCGATGGTGCGGCCGGCGAAATGAATCGCTTCGGCATAATTGTAATCAATATAAATTCCCGGCGCTTCGGACCAGGTGCGCAGCAGGCCGGTATCCGCGTCCATGCAATACTCGGTCTCAAACCATTGACGCGGCGCGTTGGGATAAGGCGCTGCGGAGGAAAGCAGCATGCAGGTGAGTTCCTTGCCGTCGCGTGTGACTTCGGCGGTGCGAATCACGTCCGCGCCCAGGTTGAAAGCGATCGGCGTGAAAATCGCGCTGCGCACCATTTGCACGCGCATGGGAATCGGGTCGCGGGGATTGGTCGAATAGGCCACGCCGGCGCCGGGAGAAAGATGCGTTTGCGAAGAGCTGCCGATCCGCGCCGTCCAGCGCCACTGCGGACCGGCGGAAATCTCTTCCATCGAGCCGTCGCCTTCGAATTGCGATTGGCCGGACGACATGAACGACACTTTCATCTGAAAAGCCGGAGAACCATTGTGCAGCGCGAGGCTATGCCGCGCGTGGTCGAAGAGAGCAAGGGCGGCCGCGCGCTCATCTTGCGAAGTGAGCAAGCGGGCAGGCTGCGTCACCATTTCCATCGGCGAATCGGGGACGGGCGCCGCTGACGCGCTAAGTGCCGTCAAGTTTGCGGATTGCGTCTGTGAGGACGCGCGGGGCGCAGACACCAGCGCCAGCGCGCATGTGCATGCGACGGTCGCGGTTCTGCCGCACCAAAGGGAAGAGAACCGTCGGCTGCGAACTCCAGGGAGCGGCCGCAGGGTGGTCATCGCCCACCTCACGCCAACACAAGCGAGCTAAGGAACCAGCTGCTGAAATACTAGCGTGGATTGGGAAATTTTCGCAAGCGGTCAGCGCCGCTTGGTCTTCTTGTGCTTGCCACGCGCGATTTTGCCGAGCGATTGCGTGTACGCCTTGAGTGTCGCCGGCACCGTGGTGCTGTAAATGAACTGGCCGTTGCGGCGGCAGTCGATGAGGCCGGCGTCGTGCAACGTCTTTAGATGATGAGAAACCGTGGCGGGCGTGACGCCCTGCAGCGCGGCAATGTCGCGGCAGTTCATTTGTTTACGCGCGGCGATGGCCTCGAAAATCATCAAGCGCGTGGCGTCGGCAAGCGCTTTCGATACTTTTGCGATGTCCACGCGTTTCATCGTATCGCCTTCAGTGTGGCGGACTTGCAGGTCGGGTAGCATTCCTGAAATGTGTTTATACCACATCCTTGGGATTGTCTGCGACCAAACAGTTAGACACTCATCTAAGTATCGAAGCAAGGGAGCCGAAGCACAGCAGCAGCAAATGACGCGCGGCGCTTTTGTAAGAACGTATTTTAGCGCGCGATCTGAGTCGCGGCGCGGAACAGTGGCGGTCCCGCAGGATAACGCGGGACCGCCGCTACAAAAACGGTTTCAGCTCCAACGCGCGTTGACATTTCTACATCAAATGGAAAATCCCAATGAGAGTGGAGGAACGATCATGGCTTTGAATCGCTTGGAAGGCAAAGTGGCAGTGGTTACCGGCGGCAACAGCGGCATCGGTCTGGCCGCGGCAAAACGATTGAAAGATGAAGGCGCGCGCGTCGCGATTTCCGGACGCAGCAAGAAAACCCTCGATGAAGCAGTGAAGATTCTCGGGAAGGATGCTCTCGCAGTGCAGTCCGACGTCGCCAAGCTCGGCGAAATTGACAAACTCTTTGCCGCGGTCAGCGAGAAATTCGGCAAAATAGATGTGTTGTTCGTGAACGCCGGCGTGGCAAAGTTTGTCCCGCTGAACGCCGTCACCGAAGAGCACTACGACGAAATTTTCGACATTGACGCCAAAGGCGCCTATTTCACCATCCAGAAAGCGCTGCCGTATTTGAACGACGGCGCCTCGATCATCCTGAATACCAGCGTCGCCGGACAAAAAGGCCTCGCCAACGGCACGGTCTATTCGGCGACGAAAGCTGCACTTCGTTCTTTCGCGCGTTCAGTAGCGGCCGAACTGGTTGGACGCAACATTCGCGTGAACGCCGTCGCTCCCGGCCCGATCGAAACACCGATCTTCGGACGGACAGGGCTCTCCAAAGAAGCGATTAGCGATTTCGAGAAAGCGATCGTCTCGATGGTTCCGATGAAGCGTCTGGGACAACCGGAAGAGGTGGCAGGAGTGGTCGCGTTTCTCGCATCGCCCGACGCGTCGTACATTACCGGTGTAGAAATCAACGTAGACGGCGGGATGGGCCAGCTCTAAAGCGTTGACCGCGCGCGTGCCAAGCGGTGCGCGCGCTCGGGTTTTGTAGCGGCGGCCTTTAGGCGCGCAGTTAGCGTCCCGGATGAATTTGCGGAACCGCCGTCGTTGTGACCGCAACTTCGATGGCGCACTAAAGTACGCCGCGACAAAACCAGAGTGGTCACACATTCGGTGGCGTCTGCGGCCACGAAGCCTCCGTGGAACGCGCCTACTCCATCTTCTGGCTCAGATCCAGCGCGCGGGCGGAATGCGTCAGCGCGCCAATCGAAATGGCGTCCACCTCGGCTTCCGCATACAGCTCCATATTCGTTTCCGTGATTCCGCCGCTGGCTTCGACCAGCGTGCCGTCCCACACTTTCTGTTTGCGCATGGCAACGATGATCGCGCGGACAGCTTCCGGCATCAAGTTATCGAGCATCACCAGGCAAGGGCACGGACGGTGCGTTTTTTTACCATTCGCCCCCGCCCCCGCGCTGGCAGGGTCTTCCGCCTGCAGGCGCTTAAATTCGCGCCCCGCCGCGATTGCCGATTCTTCGCTGCGCACTTCCACTTCGATGAAAGCCGCGTTGCGCCGCCCAGCCCACGCTTTGGCGATGGCCAGCGGGACGGCTTGCTCTTCGCGGCGCGCCAGCAGCGCCAGATGATTATTCTTGATCACGATGCCGTCGCCGAGGCCCAGGCGATGCGTTCCGCCGCCGCCCCAATGAATGGCGCGCTTATCCAGGAGTCCCCAGGGAGTCTTGCGCGTCCCGAGAATTCGCGTGGCCGAGCAACGATGCCGCGCGCGTTCCTGCAAACGCGCCGTGTTCGTGGCGATACCGCACATACGTTGCAGCAAATTCAATCCGACGCGCTCGAGGCTCAGCACCTTGTTCTGCCCGCCCTCCACTCGCGCCAGTATTTCTCCGGTTTCAAAAACGTCACCGTCTTCCTTTTTCAGCGTCACTTTCAGGCCGTGCTTGCGCATCAAGTACGCATATTCTTCCAAGCCCGCGGCGACGCCGGGTTCGCGCGCGACGACGTTCGCCGACCCAGCGCGCTCTCGAATACCTAATGCCGTCACAGTCAAATCGCGCGGCTCCAGATCCGTGGCCAGCAAAGTTTCCAGAATCCCGCGCACCACACGCGCGTACGCCGCATTGTCCATCGTCAATTCTGCGCCGCGAAATAAAGCGCGCTCCAGGCGCACTTGCCTTTCCACCGGCATCACGTATTGCAACGCAGCTCTCATCTTGGACTTTTCATCGTACAGTTCTCATTGGAATCATGATTTTCCGCCCGGCATTCAATCGAATCGCGCCATCCAGCGCGGGGCCGGCTTCTTTCTAGTATAAGTGGCGCGAAATTTCTTGCAATGTTTCAAAATGACCGACTCTCTCGAATTGCTCGACAACCGCGCGCTTACGCGATTCACCGGCCGCTTGGCGGGTGGTCGTGCTAAAGTCGCGCCGGGGCGTGTTTTATGAAGAGATTGCGCACCGCCGCCCGATGGGTCGCCGCCGTATGCGGCATCTTGTTGGGGAGTTGGGGCTGTTACGCCGCTTATCAGACCGTCTTAAGTTACAAATATGCTCGGTTCATAGACGTCGTTCCAAAGTTTACCGTGGTCGGGGAAGTTGGGAATTGGTCTGCAATAGTGGTATTGTTGGCGGCAGCATTCTTCCTCTGCAGATTTGCACTGAAACCCTCGCGGTAGCGAACGCCCCTTTGCGTCAGCCTGCTGCTTGGTGATAATGGAAGCCATGAGCGCACAAAGCGAAAAAGCGGAATTGCTGCGGCGGCTGCATCACGGGCCGGAAATTTTAGTTTTGCCGAACGCGTGGGACTGTGCGAGCGCGCGCATTTTCGAGGAAGCCGGATTTCCCGCGATTGCCACTTCCAGCGCGGGAGTTGCGTTTTCGCTGGGCTACCCCGACGAAGAGCGCATCTCGCAGGAGGAAATGCTAGCGGTGGTGAAGCGAATCGCCAGTTGCGTGCGCGTTCCGCTGACGGCCGATCTCGAAAGCGGCTACCACGACGTCGCCAGCACCACCGCCGCACTGATTGATTCCGGCGCAGTGGGCTTGAACCTGGAAGATAAGGAACACGGTGACGACGCCAAGGTCCTCGCGGAGCTCGGCCGCCAAATTGCAAAGATCGCGACGGTGCGCCGCGTCTCCGACGGCATGGGCGTGAAAGTTGTGATCAACGCGCGCACCGACGTCTACCTCGCGCAAGTCGGGGACCCGGCCACGCGCTTTGACCACGCCTGCGAGCGTTTGCGCGCGTATATTGACGCCGGAGCGGATTGTGTTTTCCTGCCGGGCCTCACCGACGAGCACACTATTCGGCGCATCGTCGAAACCCTGAAATGTCCGGTAAATATTCTGGCGATAGCCAATGCGCCGAGCGTCGCGCGGCTGGAGGATTTGGGCGTCGCGCGCGTCAGCGTCGGCTCCGGCATCATGCGCGCCACCATGGGCCTGACCCGCCGCATCACCGAGGAACTGAAGCACGAGGGCACGTATTCCAGAATGCTCGATGGGCCAATTTCCTACGCAGACGCGAATCGGCTATTCGAAAATAAAAAGGAGTCGTAGGGCAGGGAAGCCTTCTTCGTTCGAGGGAGAGTTCGCTAGGTTGATTGCGACTGCGAACGCCCGGATTCTGCGATGAGTTGATCTGCAGGTATCGCCACTATTCTGCCTTCCCGCTTGGTATAGATTGGCAACCCAGCGCGGGCGTGCTCCTCGATCGCTTTCTTGACAGCCACTCTAAGCGCGATCAGGCCACGCTCGGAAAGCGGCAATGCGAGAATGTCGTCGGGAACTTTAGTCATGGTTTCGAGTACTGCCTTAACGAACCATTATACAACGTTTCGTCCGCGATCCGAACCCTCCCACTTTCACAGGTTGCAATAACCGTAGGCGTCGGCAGTGTATTGTCTTCTCGCGCGAAGGTTGTTTTGCCGGCGCCGTTCGCGCCCGCGATGATGTAGACGTCGAGACTCATTCTCTCTGCTTAGAGGGTGCGCCCAATCTTACAGCACCGCGGGCCGAATTCGGCCAACGTCAAATCGTATTCGTGCCACGGCGGGTCGCGGTTGATGCGACTCTCCCATAACGCGATTTCCCCTGCGATATACAGCCTCGGCAGTATTAGCAAATATCCGCGATTTCGCTAGTGTGGAACTACGTGCTGGCCTTCGGCACGCAGGCCACGCGCTCTCTTGATTTTTCGGTTGCCGTACCGCCGGCGCTTTGCACGTGAAGCAATTTTCCATCCAGCGGCCGGTTATTTTCCCAGCTCTTATTTGCATCGCCGAATTCAGGCCGGCGAGCCGGGCGGCTGACTCGATTGCGTGGAACGGAACGTATCGCACGGAATGCACGCTTGCACCGAACAGGAGGAAAGCTCATGAAGAAGACGATCGCTCTAATCGGAACCTCGGCCCTATTGCTGTTCTTAGGTTTGGCGACGCCGCCATCCTATGCCCAGGAGCAGCACGACGACCAAGGTAAACCGGAATCAGCTCCGCCGAAAACTCCGGAAGACAAGCCGAAGCCGGCCAAGGAAAAACCGGCGAAGCCCGCCAAGGAACAGCCCAAGGCCGAGCAGCCCAAGACTGAAAAGCAGTCCCAGCAGGCAGAAAAGCAGAACGAAAAACAGCAGAAAGACCAGGAAAAAGCGCAGGAAAAGACGCAGAAGGAACAACAGAAATCAGTGAAGAACACCAACCAGGAGCAGCGCCAGTACGCGCAGCAGCAGAATGGCCGCGAAGGCGTCGAGCAATCCAAGGGCGGCGGACACGGGCGCATCCCCGACGATCGCTTCAAAGCGCACTTCGGCCGCGAGCACCACTTTCATGTTGGCCATCCGGAAGTCGTCGAAGGCCGCCCGCGATTTTCCTACGGCGGCTACTCGTTCATCATCGTGCAGGCGTGGCCCGCGGATTGGGGCTACGACGATGACGTCTATGTCGTAGATGACGGCGGCGTCTATTATCTCTGCGACGTCGCGCATCCCGGCATACAACTGGAACTCGACGTGGTGCTATAGCGGGACACACAACCGGCGAATCCTGCCGCGTCGCGCGCGAGCATCTGGGAGTGCGGCGGCTTGTTTATCCTGAGGCACGAAGGGCCGCCGCCGCTTTCCTAAGCGAGGCTCGCCTCGGGTGCGGGGCGAAAATCTTTACGGCTTTGCAGCAAAAATGTCCCGGGGATGAAACGGTCGCGCCGCGATCGTCACCATCTTTAGATTTACAGCAAAAATGCGCGCAGTGCGGATGCCGTCGCCGCGAGTCCCCCGCAAAGCTGGAAGTTGACCCCTCCCAGCTGAGCAGTCCGCGAGCAAAGGCGATCCGCGCTGGCGCGCGTTTTCGTTTGAAGCGCTATTCCGCTCACGCCACGACGCGCTCACGGAACACCGCCGGCCGCTACGAGTGCTCGATCGCTTTAGCCGCCGCGTCAATCGCATCCGCGACTTTCTGCACTTGCTCCGGCGTCAACGCGCCTTGCGCGGTCTTCAGCCTGAGCGCGTAACGGAAATTTTCGATCGCGCGCATGATCTGCGGCGCGCGCCCGCGCCCGAATTCCGCTCCGGCCTTGTCCATCCGCTCAAACACCGCGTCCACCGCCGCTTTATTCTCTTCGAGCTTCGCACGCCCTTCCGCCGTGACCGTGTAAAGTTTCTTGTTGCCCTCGCTGGTGCTCACCGTGGCGTAGCCCATTTCCTCGAGCAGCGTCAGGGTCGGGTAAATAAGCCCGGGGCTGGGGGAATAGGCGCCGTTGAGGCGGTCTTCGATCGCTTTCATCAGCTCGTACCCGTGGCGCGGTTTTTCAGCGATAAACTGCAGGATCACGTAGCGCAGTTCGCCGCTATCGAAAATACGATCGCCAAATCCGCGTCCCGCCCAGCCGCCGGAATGACGCCCGCCCCGGCGAAAACGCTCGCCGAATTCAGATTCGCGCCCGCGGAAGTGATGCGATCCGCAGCGATGTCCAAAGCGGAAGTGATGGGCATCGTGACGCGCGCCCTCGGGATCGTGGGCTTGATTTCCAAAATCGTTGTGCTTCATGTGTTCTCCGATACAACTAAGATATGTCACATGATATATCACAATAATGTCCTGTCAATGCCGTTTTTCGGTCGTAAATCCTATGTTTTCAGTGAAAACTCAATCAGTCAGAACCTAGCGGTCCGAATATCGGCGCTGGTACGCCAAGGATGGCTAGGGCCTCCTTGAGAGTCCGCACGACGTGAAGGTTCGTACGCGTTTGCCCGCCCTGCAACTCAAACATCCGCGCGAGACCGAACACCTTGTTGGTGGGGGCGACGATGCAGCGAATGCGGCTCTCCTCGGTCATCACTGGCGGAAGATTAGCCAATTGCCGGACCGTGTCGGGTGAAACTTCAACGGAATCGGCGCCGCTAAAGTCCGTAAGCCCGGCAGCCGCGTCCGTCCGAGCAATGAACTGAGCCGCGACCCGGTAATATTCCTTGAGGTCATCGTCGGTCACGCGACCGGAAAACCGGCAGCGCAAGATCCTGTTGGTGGAGTCAAAATCGAAGTGATACGGCATGGCATTCCATCGCAATCCCTGCAACGCGCGGCCAATAATCCCACCAGCCGCGGGACATTGCAATCGCGCGAGCATGTTTCGCGGCTAAGCCGGCGCGGATGGGATTTCCGGTGGCGGCGGTGGTGCGGGCGAGAGCAGTCCGGCGAGTTGCGCGTAGCGCGGCGCAAAAAAGTAGATCGAGTACGCGGGAAAAAACACGACGATCGGCACGGAAATGAACGCCGCCACAAAGATTAAAATCGCCAGTGCAATGATGCCCACGACTGCCGCGAGCGCAATGGTGTGCAGGTTCCAACTCCACCCGGCGGCTTTTCCGTAGAGCACGGCCGCCAATCCCGCGCCGCCCAGAGGAATCAGCAGAACCAATATCGCGATTCCGGTGACGATTGCGAAAGCGATGCTGGCGCCGATGGACAGCACAACTTTCATCCCCACGTACCCGGCGTAGCCTCCGGCATCGTGCTTCAGCCACAGCCACAATCGGCGCCAGCCTTCGAATGCGCTGATGCCTTCCAGAGCCATCTGCGGCACGACGAAATCTTTGGTCATCACCTGGACCACCACGGCCGCGATCGCGAAAACAAACAACACCGCCAACAGCGCCAAGCCGGCCAGCACCAGCCGCAAAATATGTTCGCGTGGATGCACGAACCACCCCAGCGCCCACGCGCCAGCGACCGGCCCGCCAATGAAAACCAGCGTCACCGCCCAGCTCACCGCCATAAATAAAAGCCGCCACACGAAAAGATCAAAGCCCGGACGCTTGCGCCGCGCCCAGCCCGCGCGAATGTGGCATTCCTTGGTAACGATTGAATCGAACAGGATGAACCGCATCACGCTGCTGATGTAAATCAAAAGCACCAGCAGTGCCAGCCCGACCACAATCAGCACAGCGATCCCGCTTCCAAACAAAACCGGATGATTCGTCCACGCTTCCGGCAAAAAGGCATTCGCGGTGTGCGGCACGCTTTGCGGGTGAATCGGCCACGGAAATTTGCCGCCCGGCAGATTGACGTTGGTGTTGCAGCCGCCCGAAGAGCCCATCTCGCCAGCCAGCAGGCCCACGATCGCCAGCCGCACCCATTGGCCAATGCGAAAGCGCCGCACAAGCTGGTCGCGGACGTGGTCAAACGCGGGATTGATCGCGTCAATGGCGGAAAGCGGCAAGCACGCACCTCCACGCAGCGGGTCGCGGAACGGGTGGAAGGTATCCTGAACGCGCATCGAGGGCAACCTCGATCCCTGAGCGCAGTGCTCACGCCGCCATCGGCAGCCGGCGCCGCAGCGAAAGCGCAGCGAAACGATTTGACATATCCACTCGAATCGTATTAAAACGCATGGCTGCTTCACATTGACCCAGGCGCTGCCGTTCGCTTTCGGGCGGCAGCGCCGCCCTTATTTATTCCTGGAGACCTCATAATGATTTCGCCAGCCGCAATACCTGCAGTCCGAGTGTCCGCAATTCACAGGCAGCGATCGCCAGCGCAGTCCGTTTCATCCCAGGCGCTTCGCCGGAGTCTGCAGGTTCTCGCGCTTTGCATCCTGTGCGTCATTCTGCGAGTGCCGTCTGCCGCGGCGCAAAGTTCCGGGGCGATCTCGGGCACCGTGACCGACGCGTCAGGCCAGGCAATAGCCGACGCGAACGTCACCGCGAAGAACCTGGAGACGGGCGTGGAGCGCACCACGGCCACGGATGGAGAAGGCCGTTACGCGTTTGTGGCCATACCGCTCGGCGCCTACGAGGTGAGCGCCAGCAAGCAGGGTTTCGCCCAAGCCGTGCGCACCGGAATCAACGTGGTGGTAAACGAGAACGGCAACGTGGACCTCGTCCTGAAGATTGGCTCCGTGAACCAGCAAATCACGGTGACGGGCGACGCGCCGGTAGTCAGCGTCACCACGCAGGACATTTCGGGCCTCGTCGGCCAGCAGCAATTGAAAGATTTGCCACTAAATCCCCGCAGCTACGATCTGCTCCTGCCGCTGAATCCGGGCATCGCGAATTTTACTTCGCAAAAGGCCGGCGGCACCGGCGTTTCCAATTCGACGAGCGCTAACAATTTCGCAATTTCCGGCAATCGGCCGCAGCAAAATATTTTCTTGTTGAACGGCGTGGAATACACGGGCGCAGCGGAAAATAATATGACGCCGGGAGGCGCGAGCGGGGAACTGCTGGGCGTGGACGCGGTGCGCGAATTCAACGTGCTGCGCGATTCCTACAGCGCCGAGTACGGCAAGAAACCCGGCGGCCAGGTCATCATCGTCACCCAGTCCGGGACCAACCAGCTGCACGGCTCGCTATACGAATTTGTGCGCAACAACGCCCTGGACGCGCCGAATTATTTCGACGCCGGATCGCCGCCGCCCTTCGAGCGCAATCAATTCGGCGCCGCACTGGGCGGCCCCATTCACACGGACAAAACTTTCTTTTTCGTCAATTACGAAGGCTTGCGCCAAAGCCTGAATCAGACGTCGGTAGCGTTCGTGCCGAGTCTGGCGTCGCGCGCGACGGCAGTGCCGAGTGTGCAGCCGCTGCTCGCTCTGTGGCCCACGCCGAGCGCCAGCGCGCCTGACTTCAATGGGATTTCGCCGTACTCGAGCAGCCCATTGCAAACCATCCGCGAAGATTTCGGCACCGCGCGCGTGGACCACAATTTTTCGCAGCGCGACTCGCTCGCGGCGGTCTACACGATCGACGACGGTGGCGACGTGACCGCAACCATCGCCGATCCCTATAGCACGGACATCCTGAATCTGCGCGAGCAGGTCTTCAGCCTGGAAGAAACGCATATCTTTTCCCCGACTCTGCTGAATGTCGCGCGCGTCGGATATTCGCGCGCCGGTTATTTCTTCACCGGCGAACCGACGCCGGGCACTCCGGCCGCCGCCGTCCCAGGTTTCCTGCTGGGCGATCCGGTGGGCGCAGTAGTAGTGGGCGGCAGCGCGGCCTCGAATCCGCAAGCGCAGGTGGGACTCGCAGGTAGCAACAATGGCAGCAATCTTCGCGTCGCGCGCAACCTTTACACCTACGAAGACAACGTCACGTGGACGCGCGGCCGCCACCAGATCAGTTTCGGCCTGTGGTTCCAGCAATTCCAGTCGAACGAAACTCTGGCGCTCAGCCAGTTCGGGCAGGCGACCTTCGCGAGCCTCACCACTTTTCTCGCGGGAAACACTTCGAGCTTTCTATACGATCCCGCGCCGACGGAAATGAATTGGCGTTCGCTATTCGCCGCTGAGTACGCGCAAGATGTGATCCGCCTGGCCCCGAAATTGACGGTATCGCTTGGCTTCCGTGGCGAATCCTCCACCGGTTGGAACGAAGCGCACGGCCGCGCCGCAACATATACGTTCACCGACGGCATAATTTCGGCCACGCCGCGCATCGGCGGCTCGACGTTCACTACCAACAACGCCAAGTTCCTGCCGCAGCCGCGCATCGGCGTCGCGTGGAGTCCGCTAAATCAAAAGACAGTGATCCGCGCAGGATTCGGGATGTACAACGACCTGCAGGACGCCCTCGGCTATCGCACGGATCAGAATCCGCCGTTCAATGCAACGTACAGCATCGCGAACGCCACGGTTTCGAGTTTGCCGATTGATCCGGCGGCACCGGTTCCGGCCGGAGCGAAAATCGTTCCCGGCGGCGTCCAGCCGGACCTGAAAACGCCCACGCTGATTTCCTGGTCGTTGCGCGTGCAGCGCGAACTTTCGCCCAACACGTCGCTGACGGTGGGATACGTCGGGTCGCACGGCTATCACGAAATCATCGGCCTCGATGCGAACGAGACGACGCCCACGATTTGCCCCGCGTCGCCGTGCCCCGCGGTTTATCCCACGGCAGATCCTCCCACCATACCGGCGACGATGGGCTTCCCGGCAGGATCGCCACTCGCAGGCGCGCCTGTGCCAGCTGGCAGCTACTACATTCCCGCAGGCACGCCGAAGCCGACTCCGTCGCTCGCAAATACCTGGACATGGTTTTCGCTGGGAGACAGCAACTACAACGCGCTGCAAATTGATGTGAACCGTCGCTTCAGCCACGGTTTTTCGGTGCGCGGCGTTTACACCTGGTCGAAAGCGCTCGATGACGGCGATTCGCTGAATCAGACGACCGCGAACAATGCGCCGGGCCTGGTTTCCAATCCCTTCGATCTGCGCGCCGATTATGGCCCGGCAACGTACGACGTGCGCAATCTCGGCGTGATCAGCGCGATCTACGATTTGCCGATCGGGCACGGGAAAATGTATCTCTCGGATGTGACCGGCGCGACCAGCAAAATCGTGAGCGGCTGGGGCGTCACTAGCATCGTCACGCTGCAATCAGGATTTCCATTCACGCCGCAGCTAAGCTACAACCCTTCGAACAACGGAGACACGCGCAATCCCGTGCGGCCATTTGTGAATCCCTCGTTCACGGGCCCGGTGATTCTGGGCAAGCCGTCGCAATGGTTCAATCCCAATGCCTTCATCGCGCCGCCGACGTTGATCGGCTTTTACGGCAACGTGGAAAGAGATGCGTACACGGGTCCGGGCCTCGCCACCTGGGATTTTTCGGTGCTAAAGAACACTTCGATCACCGAGCGCTTCAATCTGCAGTTCCGCGCCGAAATCTTCAACTTGCTCAATCGCGCCAATTTCAACACGCCGAATTTGATCGTCTTCACCCCCTCCGGCGTTTCCGGCACGGCCGGCGCGATTAACAGCACCTCCACCACCTCGCGGCAAGTACAATTCGCACTGAAGCTGCTCTGGTGATCCGCGCATGGCGCGCCGTTGCAGGCTCTGGCAGCCGCATCTCGCGGCAAGCACCGCCGCTATTCGGCTTCCGCAATCTGGACCGCCGCGATCGTTTACGCGGCGAGTTCAGTTGGAAGGTTCTCGAATGCGATTGAAAATCAGCCAAGCGTTTCTTGCAGCCACGCTCGCGGCGCTCTTGGCCGCGAGTGTGGGGTTCGCGCGCCTTGCTCCCGCGCCGGAACCGCGCCGGGATCTCACACTCTCGGCCGCGATCAGTCTGAAAGACGCGCTGAACGCAGCCGCGCAACTCTACCGCGCCGAGCGTCCCGATACGGAAATCCATTTCAATCTGGGAGCCTCCGGCACGTTGCAGCGCCAAATCGAGCAGGGCGCTCCGGTGGACATTTTCATTTCCGCGTCGGAAGACCAGATGAATTCGCTGGAGTCGCAGGGCCTGTTGCTTTCCGGCACGCGAACAGACCTGCTCAAAAGTTCCATCGTGCTGATCGTGCCCGAGGACAAGACGGGGATTACGAGTTTTCAGGACCTGGCGAAGCCGCAAGTGAAAGTGATCGCGATCGGCGAGCCGCAAACCGTGCCGGCCGGAAAATATGCACAGGAAGTGTTGACCCACTTTCACCTGTACGACCAATTGAAACCCAAGCTCGTGCTTGGGAAGGATGTGCGCCAGGTATTGACGTACGTCATCACAGGCAACGCCGACGCCGGGATCGTTTACGCCACCGATGCGAAGACTACGGGCGAGGTCAGCGTCGTAGCAAGCGCGCCCGCAGACTCACATTCGCCGGTGATCTATCCGGCGGCAATTTTGAAAGGCTCGAAGGAACCGGACGAAGCCAAACATTTCCTCGAATTTTTGGCGGGAACGAAGGCACAGGCAATATTTGAGAAATACGGATTCCAGCCAGCGGCGAAGTAAAGGACTCACGTCGCTGTTCGGACCACCTTCACTGACTTCGGCGCGGCCGGTGAATCCAATTTGGCACAAGGCAACCGCAAGCACCCCCTCGCTTGACTTCGCCTTGGCTCTTCGCTAATCTCCGCGCCGTTCTGCTCTCCAGCTAGACTGCGGGGGCGGAAGCGCCCCTTCGAAAAATCAAGCAACTTAAAATTCACGTGGTACACAACCGCAAGCTGCCGAAGAGGTCGGCATCTATGAAGAAAAAAGTCTGTGGAATTTCGCTCGTAGCGATGTTGATTCTGGGAACCGCCTCGCTCGCCGCCGCGCAGGAAAAGTCCATGGCCATGGCTCCGCCCAAAGTCCTCAATGTGATTCGTGAAGTCATAAAGCCCGGGAAATCCGGCTCGGCGCATGAGAAGACCGAAAGCGCCTTCGTCGAGGCCATGACCGCGGCGCATTCGCCGAACCATTACATCGCGCTCGATGCTCTGACGGGCGTGAGCCGTTCGCTGTTCCTGAGCGGTTATGACTCCTTCGCGCAGTGGGAAGAGCAGGAAAAGGTAGACCAGAAAAACGCGTCGCTTTCGGCTTCTTTGGACCATGCCGCGGAAGCCGATGGCGAGCTGCTCAGCTCCTACGAATCCGGCATGTATGTCCTCCGCGAAGATCAAAGCTACAACACCGGCGGCGGACTGGCGCACGTCCACTATTTTGAAATCACGGTGTACCGGCTCAAGCCAGGTCACGACGCCGATTGGGACGCCATCGTCAATTTGGTGAAGCCTGCGCTGGTGAAGGCAAATCCCGACGACAGCTGGGCGATGTATGCACGAGCGTACGGGGCAGGCGGTTTCGCCTATGCGGTGATGCGCGTCATGAAGTCCGCCGCTGAAATTGATCATGCCTACGCCACGAATCCCAAATTCATTGCCGCGCTGGGCGACGCCGGCATGAAAAAACTGAGCGAACTTTCCGACGCCGCGATCGAAGGCAGCGAAACCAACCTGTTCATTATCAATCCGCGCGAAAGCTACGCCGACCCGGAATTGATCAACGCCGATCCCGATTTCTGGAAGGCGTCGTCGCAGGCGCTACCGCCCGCAGAGCCGGGAACCGCAACCGATAAAGCCGCGCAGTAAAGCGCATCAATCAGCGGAGTTTTAGCTGAAACCGGGGGCACGGCGTGGAATCGGGCGCCGTGCCCTTTGCATGTAAGAAAGTGTGAAGGCCGGTAGAGGCGTACTGTTCGCCCGTACGAAGAGCGAAGTGTGCGGTCTAGAAGGTTTTGTAGCGGCGCACTTCAGTGCGCGATCGGTGTAATGGCGCGATCAATATGGAGTGCGGCGGCGCGCCGCCGCTTTTCCGGCGCGAAGCGCGCTTCGCGTGCAGTGAACCTAAATCAAAGACAACGGCAGGCGAAGCAATCTTCGCCCAAGAAAAGCGGGAGCAAGCTCCCGCACTCCCAGACTCAATCGCGCCGCCGCAGGATCCGCGGCATTCCCGTGCGCGTTCGCCCTCCACTTCAATCAAACCAGCAAAAAATGTTGCGCGGCGCCATCTGGGAGTGCGGCGGCTTGCCGCCGCTTGTTACAACGTACGATGCGGCACGGGCGATACAAGCGAAGCAAGGCCCGGCGTCTAGTGCAGGTGAAGCTAGCCCCGGCGATTAGTGCAGGTGAAGCCAGCCTCCCGCACTCCATATAGATCGTGCCGCGCCGTGATTTTCAGAGCGCACAGAACATTGCTCTCACAAACCACAACGTATCACTTCGGCACATCGACCAGTACCAAAGAGCTAAGGTGAAATTGAACCCTTCAGTACTCGGAATGTTCTATCATCCGCGATTCTCACTGCGTACAATTTCTCAGCATTCAATGCGCGAGTTTCGGGGAATTTCCCAGGAGTAATGATGAAGATTTCGGCCAAGTATATTCTTGCAGCAGCGTTCGTGTTGTTGATTTGCGTCATGGCGCCGGCGGCTTCAGCGGATAGCCAGCAGTTGGTAATCGGTGGTACGGACATTGCAGTAGTCTCTTCGACCGTAACGGGATCGACGGTAGACGTCACCGTCCCGCTCGGTCTGTATGAATTGGGGTTCGGCCTCGACCAGTTTTTCGGCGCCGAGATCCCCACGATGTCGCTCGACTTCTTCTCCGGCGATAGCACCATTCCCTACGAGATCGAAACTTTCAGCGGCGTGTTCGTGCAGGGCATTTCGTTCTTGTCCGGGCCCAAGGGCTACCCGCTCGCGCAAAACGATTTTACGTTTGCGTCGTCGCAGACGTCTTATTCGGGATCCGTGCCGGAACCATCGAGCATCGTTCTGCTCTGCGCGGGACTGGCTGGCTTGCTGGTTCTTTCGCGCAAGAAACTTTCGTTCGCATAGGTCGCGCCTCCTTTCTCAGCGTGCGCGTGCGTAACTGCACGCGCACCGTTGCTTCGCTCGTAACGGCTACCACGCCTGCCGGGCAATGAACGCAGTACCAAGCGTCTGCTTTTCGCCGAGGGTCTGAGAGAGCGGATCACTGCACCTTCACCGTGGCTGCGCTCGTGACTACAGGAATCGCTCGCTGCTGAGAGTCCTGTGCCTGGATTTCGACGATCTGAATCTTCGATTCGCCCGCCGCCACGGCGCGCACCACAAGACCAAGTATCGTCCCACCGCCGTTCACCCCCGCCACGACGCCGCCCGCCGCACCGTTTCCCGCATGGCGGCGCGTGCACGAAATCATTACTTCGCCCTTCTGCGCGTCAATCCGTTGCACGATCGCCACGGCCTCCGTGCCTCCGGAAAGAAACCCGCCGTCTCGCACGTCGTCAATTTGCATCACTGCCGGATCGTATTTCACCAGCAACGGCAGCGAAAAAAGATCGTGCACGCCGGAAATTGCGAGCCCGACTGTCGTCGAATCCCCCGGCTTCAGCACGATATTCGCGGGATTAAAATGAAGTGGCGCCGCGGGGCCTGCGCTCCCCGCCGCTGGTGGCACTGAAGCGGACGCAGGAATCACGGTGGGCGGATTGAGCGGGAGCGTGGAGAAGGGAACACCCCGATGATCGGAGGATTTATCCGCCGCGGCAGACGAGCCCAACAAGCCCGACGGCGCACCCGCGAGAGGCGGAACGGCGAGCGTCAGGGCGAGCGGCGCGCCAGTAATCGTCGCACCACCCCTCTCGCTCGACGGACCGCCATCGACATCTTCGCGGAAGACGCGCACGTTGGAATCCGATCCGGAAGCGAGCCGCCGCAAATTTTCCTTGGTTATCCCGGGGTAGCGCAAAATGTGCGGCGTCAAAATGATCAGCACTTCGTCGTCAACCACCTCCTTGTCGCTCTGCGAAAATAAATATTTGAATCCCGGGACGCTGGCCGCGCCGGGGATTCCGTTCAGGTTATTGGTCGTGGTGCGCTCGATCAAACCACCCAAAATATTCACTTCGCCATTTTGCAGGCGCACTTCGTGCTCGATCCTGCGCTGGCTGATCACCGGCTCGGAAATCCCGCCGATATTCTGGTAATTCGCGACGGACGAGACTTCCACGGTGAGTTTCAAGCTCACGCTGCCATCGGGATGCACGCGCGGCTGCGCTTCAATGTTCACGCCGACGTCTATGTAGGTGAACTGCGTGTTGACCAGCGACGCGACCGAGCTTCCCGCGCTTACACCGGTGGCGGCCTGCGTGCTACCGGTGGCCACCGGAACGCGCTGGCCGATTTTCAGCACAGCTTTTTCGCCGTCGGTCACGCGAATTTCCGGGTCCTGAATGATCTTGGTGTCGTTATCGGTGAGCACCGCTTCGGCCGCCGCGCCGGGCAGAGTCAGGCTGTAATCGGCAGTCGAAAGACGTTTCAGATTATTCAGCGTGATCAAAAGCGGGTTCGTATCGGTGGTAGACGAACTCGAACTGCTGGTGCAATCCGTATTCGAAGACTGCACCGAGCAGCGCGGATTAAACGCCAGCGACACATTCTGCGACGGTAAAATTCCCAGTTGCCGCAAACGGTCGCGATCCGCCGAAAGCACCTGCACGTGCAGCAGCACTTCGGGCTTGGCCTTGTCCATGTCCGCGATCACTTTCGCCGCCAGGTCCAGTTTGTCCGGCGTATCGCGAATGATGATGGCGTTCTGCGCGTTCACTTGTTGGATCCGATGCAGGTCGAGCAACTGGCGCAGGCCGTTCACCATTTCCGTCAGATCCTGCGGCGTCAGCGAATTCGCCACATAAAACGTCGCCACTTGCTCGTCTTCAATGTCTTTGCGCTTCTGCGGATTGTCCGGCGCAATTTCGATCACGGTGCTGGTGAGCGGCTTCCAGAAGGCCTTGGTCTCGAACGACACCGCATCGAGCGCCTGCTCCAGCGTCACTCCCGGCAGCTCGGCCGTCACGCGCCGCGAAACGTAGTCCGGATCGAAAATCACGCAAAGCCCCGCGAGTTTCGCGATCGTTTCGAAAACGACGCGCGAATCGTTGGTCATTTTCAAATTGATGGGCTCGCGCGAAAGCGGCTCGAGCCGTGGAGGTCCGGACATCAGCTTTTTCTCGTCCGCATCGAAATCGTCGGGCGTCGGGGCGGCTTTCGAACCATTTGCGATCGCCAGCAGGTCGGCGGTCTTCTTCATTTGCTGTTCGGCGGCCACATTGGAGGGATCGATTCCGTGCGCCTTCTCGAATTCAGACATGGCGAGCTCCAGTTCGCCCTTCTGCAGCGCTTTCTGTCCCTGTTCCATGTGGAAGGCAGCGGCCGTGTAACGCATATGCACGACCCGGAGTTTGTATTCCGCATCCAGGGGATTCGCGCGCTCGGCGGCTTTCGTAGTGCAGCAGAGCCGTGTCGTAATCCTGTATGGCTTCGGCTTTACGCCCCGCGTCGAATTCGGAATTGCTCTTGTGGCAACCGGCCAGCAGCGCCGCCGCGATAAGCAGCAGCGCGTATCGCGTGTAACTCCTCCGGCGAGGGCTACACATTCACGCTCTCCGTCCAGGGCTGGTGGGGACGCATTGCACGGGAATTTTGCCTCCGCGCTTCTAGACGAGGCCGCGCCCGCGGAAGTTAGCGCCGGACTTTGTAAACATTGTTAAATCTTTCGCGTGAAGCAATATCACGGAAAAGCACAGAACGAATAAGCAGGGAAGCGAAGAAGCTGAGAAGCCGGCTAGCTCTTTCGTTCAGGTTTTACGAAAGAAATAATCTCTTCGCGGCACGCGGAAAGAGACATTTCCAGATGGACACGCAGGCCGCATAGCAACTGTTCGATCAGATCAGGAAAGGCCATCCACCCCGTTGGCCGCGGCCTAATTCATTCCGCTTATCGCTGCGCCGCGTTCAAGCGCAGCGAAATTGCAAACAAAAAAACGCCGCGAGCGTTCTCAGCTTGCATACCAGCATCCGTGTATTGCCCTCAGAATTCAGTCCTTGCTAGCGTTTAGTCAGCCGTTCATCGCTCCGAGTGTACCCAGCCGTTGCGGCGCGATTGTTCTCTCGGCCCTTAGGTGTTTCTAGGTAGTTTCGGGTGAATTCTCGGGCCATGCCAAAACGGGTTTTGATCGCGGACGATAGTTACGATATGCGCCAATTGCTTTGCCGGGTCTTTGAAGCAGAGGAAGGCTTTGAAATGTGCTCCGAAGCAGTGAATGGCGCCGACGCCGTGGCCAAGGCGCGGCAGTGTTCGCCCGACCTGATCATTCTGGATCTCTCCATGCCCGTCATGAACGGCCTGGCCGCCGCCCGCATCATCCATCGCGAAATGCCGGGCATTCCCATCATCCTCTACACCCTGTACGCCCAGGCGATTCAGCAATCCGAAGCCGCCGCCGCCGGAATCCGCCGCGTGGTCCCCAAGACCGAAATCATGGCCCTGGTCCGCCACGCCCACGACGTTGTTCATGCCGCCTGACCTGCCGTCTACCCGCACTCTCATTCGTTGACTCGCACACCTCTCCGCGGTACTTTCAAGCCCGTCCTGTGCCGGCCATGCCTTAGTTAGCGACGATTACGGGAGGGCACGATGGAAAAATACATCCTGATGGTGAGCTACTGGCTGGGCATCATTTGCGCCGTACTGGCGATCGTGGCGCGCGTCGCCAGTTCGCTGGGATTCGAGATGGTAGCCCTGCATACGCGCGGCCACGAGGTTGACTATCACAGCCTGCTGGACGGCGCGCTCCTTTTCCTTTTCGTCGCCATGGCTTCCGCCGGCTACGCCTCGTTCAAGTCGCGCCCGCATTAGCCGCAGCACACGGCAGCGGGACGGTCGCCCGCCCCGCGCGGCGCCGCCCGAAGCATCCGTCACGCCGCCTCATCGCCGCCGGGCCGTCCGCCTCCCACTTAATCCGCGACCTGTACATCGGACCAGTATCTTTTCCCTCGAAAATTTTCTAACGTAGCAATGCGCCTGCACGCCGCACCCTGCGGAGTGCATCGCGCGCATCCTGCACGGACGTCCAGCCGTTCGTGGATAAAGCTTGGGGGCTCACATGCCGGATCTAGCCGCACTCACCGAATTCAAGGAAGGAATCGAACTGCTCAAAGGTGGTTACCACAAGAACGCTCTACCGCACCTGCGCCGCTCCGTCGAAATGGAAAGCAGCAACCCCTACTATTTATCCTTTCTCGGCGTGGCGATTTCGCGCTCAGAGAGAAAATGGACCGAAGCCGTCAAGCTCTGCGAGACCGCGCTCCAATTGAAACGCAAAGAAATGCAGATGTACCTGAATCTAGCCGAGGTCTACGCCGCGGCCGGCCGCCGCGATAGCGCCATCTTCACCCTCGATCGCGCCGTCGAAAATTTCGGCCCCAACGCGCGCCTGCTAAAAGCGCGCAGCCGCGTAGAAAAGCGCCGCTCGCCGATCCTGCCCTTCCTGCAACGCACCAACCCGCTGAACAGGGAACTCGGAAAGCTGCGCCACCGCGCCTCAAAATATTTAACTAGGGAATAAGTCAACGAATGGTGCGGCGATCGCGGAGTCCGCGATCGGTCTTGTAGCGGCGAACTTCACTGCGCTAAGTAATCCTGGGCAGGTTCAAAGCGTCGCGCACAATCGGGCGGCGGCGCAAGCCCATATGGAGTGCGGCGGCGAGCCGCCGCTTTTCCGGCGCGAAGCGTGCTTCGCGTGCTGTGAACGCAAATGCAAGACACCCGCTGCTACAAAGGGGTTTTGGGTCGTGGCCGGTCTGCCGCACTACTCCTTCGTCTTCAGCTTCAGCCGGTGCTTATTCTCTTCCAGAAACGCGCGCAGGTTATCCGCCGTATCCAGCAAACGCACCCACTGCTCGTAATAAAGTGTCACGGGAAACCGCCCCAGCCCATAAACGCTGACTCCGCCTTTTTCCCCCACGCGAAATTCCAGCGCTCCACTGCGTTTCGAGCCCCCCGCCTGCTTTTCCAGTTCCGCGATGCGCGCCAGCAATTCTTCCTTGGTCGGTTCGGTCATGATGTCCTCTCGATAAAAAAGTAAGCGCCAGCCGCCTGCCGCGTTGCGCGCAGGTGTAACGCAACATTATACGCAAACGTCCCATAACCTAGGAGCAACCAATGCGCACACGCCCAGCTGTGCTGTTTGCCTTCCTCTTTGCCATCTCCGGAGCTTTCGCCGCATCTTCGCACGCCCAGTCGCAAACCACACCGGCCGCTCCGGTGCCCGCGCAGATTTTGTCCGCCAAGTCAGTGTTCATCGCAATGGCGGCGGCGAACTCGATCCCTATACCAGCAGTTACGGCGATTTTTCGGGCGGCCCGATCGCGCCTACAACGACTTCTATGCGTCGCTGAAAACTTTCCCGCAAGTACACGCTGGTAGCCGCGCCGTCCGACGCCGACCTGGTCTTCGAGATCAGCTTCTCCGAGTTTCCAGTGCGGCTGTACGCGGGAAGGCGACCGTCACGCCCAATGTCGCGGACGCCAAATTTCGCCTGGTAATTCTCGACCCGAAAACGCACGTCACGCTGTGGACGATCACCGAATACGTAGGCGGCGCAGTCCTGGAAGGCAATCGGGAAAAGAATTTGTTCAAGCCATGGGCAGAGTTGTCGCCGACCTGCAAGCGCTCACGTCTGTCGGCTCCGCCCGCGTCGCCCGCTCGCCAGCCACAAACTAGGCGCGCCGGCATTCGGTGAGCAGGCAACCGGTGTCACATTGCGCGATACGGAACGAATCGAGAAACGCCGTTGACCGCCCTGGCCAAGCCAGCAAGAATGTGGGCAAGTAAGGGCGGCAAGAAGGACGGAAGGAACGGCATGACCTAGTTAAGAGCATTGTGGTAGAGCTCGTATGCGTATGCGCGGTATCTCTCTTGATACTCGAAGCGATACGTATCTACCTGTCTACGGTATACCACGTGGGAATGGGGCCTGTTGGATGGAATTCAAGTTTCTTTGCTAGCCCATTCGAGTGGCTCTTTACGACTACGATATTTTGCGTCGGCTTCTTTTGGGAATTCCGTCGCTCTCGCTCGAAGTAGCCCACTACCAATATGCGCTTGCAATTGGCCTGGAGCGGAGGAAACACCATGCGAATCTCACCACGGACGGTCTTCACGGTGCTGTGTTTCTCGGCGGGAATTCTCTTTCTGTCATCTTCTGCGAAGGCCCAAGACCCGGCGCCAGCACCTGCGCCGACCGCGAGACCCGCGCCCACCGCGGCTCCAGCGCCAACCGTCGTGGCAGTAGCCGCCACCGCCGCTCCCGCGACGCCGACAGCAGCTCCCCCAGCGAGCGCGTGGTACTGAAAGAGGGAACGGAAGTGCCGCTTGTGTTTTCCGCGGACCTGAATTCGAAAACGGCCGTGGATGACGACACCGTGAACATGACCCTCGCGGACGACCTCAAAGTTGGCGACGTAGTCGTCGTCAGAAAAGGCGCGCCCGCAGTTGCCACCGTCACGAATG
This sequence comes from uncultured Acidobacteriota bacterium, assembly GCA_963740695.1. Classification (GTDB taxonomy): domain Bacteria; phylum Acidobacteriota; class Terriglobia; order Acidiferrales; family UBA7541; genus Palsa-295. Next base: position 574,394 of record CAVUFU010000004.1, on the reverse strand, counting down.
CGCACAAGGCCGGCATGATGGGCAAGCCCGGTGAGTTGAGCATTCGTCTCGAATATGTGAAATCGGATGACCAGCGCTTGCGGCTGCGCGGCAACAAAGGGAAAGAAGGGGAAGGGAAGGTCGGCGCCACCGTCGCGCTCACAGTGCTCTTCGGCCCCATCGGGTTGATCAAGCACGGCAAGAACGTCGATATTCCGGAAGGTACGCCGCTAACCGCATTCGTCGATCAAGACTACACGCTCGCGCCGGCAAAATAGCGTCAGGGGTCGTCGCCTTCGTCCAAGCGCGACATTACTTCAAAGAATTAACACGGAGCACGCAGAGAAAAAAAAGAGGGCACGGAGAACGAGAACGCGTTCGTCGCAGAATTCTCCGTGCCCTCCAAGTTTTTCTCTGTGCACTCTGTGTTAAAGCCGTTGCAGTCGCGGTTGCAGTTGGGGTTGCAGTTGCCGTCGCCGTCGCAGTTGCCCCCGTCGTAGCGCCCTCACTCCTCGAAGCTGCCGGTAACCCCCTGAAACCCGTGTCGCGCCTGCTTGAAGAGCCACTTCATCACCCGCCCCATGTCGTAGCAGTAAGCCACGTTGTAGCCAAGCGTCGAAAAACAATTCGGCTCGCAACCGTGCTTCATTTCGCCCAGCTGCTTCAAGTCGAATTTCTGATGCTCGACGGTACCCCAATCGTACCCGGCGTTGTACATCGGAAAACATGGCGCCAGCGTCCCGTCCGTGCGGATGATCAGCCAATTCTGCCCGGCCCGGCAGCCCCAATGCTCGCCGACGCCGCGCATGAACCCTTTCATCTTCTGCAGACGCGCCACGGAATCCACCATCTTCCATCCCTGCCGCTGCTTGTCTATCAGCCAGTCCAGCAAATCATCCACAATCGGAAATTCCTCGGGACGGATGTACGTGTCGTTCTGATGGAAGTGCTGGAAATGGTTCTGCTCCATCATCGGCGCTTCGTTGATGTGAAACGTAATCGAGATCCCGTTTTCGTGCGCAATCTTCGCCAGCTCTTTCACATCCTCGATGTTGTTCCGGCAGATATTCGTATTGAAAAACATCGTGTATCCGTAGCGGTATTGCCGCCGAACCAGATAATCAAAATACGAACGCACGTGCTCAAGAGCCTTGGGCAATCCGGGCTTTTCCTTGATCGTATCCACCGCGAAATTAATCGTAGCGATGCCCGCATCCGCCAGCCGGTCCGTCACGTCCGGCCGCAGCAAGCGCGCATTCGTCGCCAGATAAACCCAGAAATCCTTCTTCGCCGCGTAATAAATCACCTTGTGCACGAAATCCGGACGCAAAAGCGGTTCGCCGCCGGTCGGCGCGAGCACCCGGCAGGGACTCTCATGCAGCCAGTCAATCGCGCGCCGCGCGACGTCTTCCGTCATGCCCTTCACGCGATTGTCATAGGACCAGCAGTAGTGGCAATCCAGGTTGCATTTCCACTCGGTGAAGAGATACGCGATGATCGGCTGAAAATCGCCCGGCGCCAGCCGTGATTTGAAATACGGAAACATCCAGCCGGTCATATTCTTGAAGATGCGCGAAGCCGGCCACTCGCGCTTGCCGGTGCGCAACACGTGATCGTGCGCCGCGATATCCGCTTCATCCAGTTCGTGAATCAATTCAGGGTGCTGCGGAAATACAGGCTGCGGCAAAGTTCTTAATCCCTCGGATGATTGCAATTTTTGTCGTTCTGGCTGCGTTTGCTGCAGCAGATTGTGCAATGGCACGTCCAGGCGAAAGGGCTGAACGGGAAGAGTAGGCAGCAGCTGCTTGAGTTCAGACACAATGCTCTCCTTGGGCGCGGCGCCAGCCGCGCAATTTTTGGTGCTTGGATTTTTTAAGCAGGCGTCCCGGGGACCCGATCGTGCAGACGATCAAAAACGGCGAATAAAAAATCCGCGAGCCGCCGTCCTCCGTCCCTCCCGTGGCGGAGGCTATTGGTTGGGCCAGATGGTCTGCGCGAATGCGATTAGTCGTGCATTACGGCATTTGATGCAGTAGTTCTCGGAAAGTGTATACAGTGTTTACCTGAGGAAAAGTTTTGCTACTTTTTGCCAAATATCCCCGGCGCATCGCCGTGCGCAAGTGCCCGTTTTCGGACAATTGGAACAAAACTTTTCATCTGGCGAAGGCGGAGGGACAACTTTCAGATGTGTGCTGGTATCCCGCGCAACGGATTACCGGGAGTCGAGGGTATTTTGCGTAGGACGAGTCGCTCGCGGCCAACTCACACAAATAAAATACCGACCCGCGATCCGATTCGATCTTGCGGCCATGCACACAATCGAAGCACAGCCCCACGATCGTCCGCTGCTCGTTCGGATTATCCTGGATGGCCACGCCACAAGAATAGCATCACCAATCGCGATCAGCAGCCCACGCGCACGGGCCTTCGTAGCGGCGCACTCCACTGCGCCATCGGATTTGCGTCGCAGATCAGTGCGCGGCGGCAAATGCTTTGTACTGCGGGGAGAAAGTTGGGTTAGGCGATGGCCATGCGAAGGTCAGCACGATTCGCTTTCCGTGGATTTCCACTGCTACGCGGTCAGCTTGTACCACTCGACTTTATCCGAAGGCAGAAAGCAAACATCCACGTCCACGCCGGAATAATCGCAGCCGCCCAGAAATTGCGCGAGCTTTCCGCCCTGGATCCAGAAGCCGCTCTGATTGCGCGTAAGAATCGTCGAGTGCATCGGGACCTGATCAAACAGTTTGAAAACCGCGCGTGTGTAGGCCTTCATGGGGTGCGCCAATCTCGCTGGTCGCTTCGCAGTCATATAGGGGCCCGTTGGATTGAAGGAATCTATACCTAAATTCCAAAAAAGCGAGCGAAATCTGTGACGGCATCCTCGTCGAAGCCTCCGCCAGATTTATAGCCGCGCGCCCGTGCACCAAGTGAACAGCGCCACTTCCGCGGATTGGCGCAACCACGCTCGCCGGCGCAAAACGAGATGGAGTGCGGCGGCGTGCCGCCGCTTTTCCGGCGCGAAGCTCGCTTCGCGTGCAGTGAATGTAACCACCAAACAAACGACCCGGAACGCCGGAGAATCGCCCGCATCAATATCTGGTGCGGCGGCTTGCTTGTCCTGAGGAACGAAGGGCCGCCGCTTTTCCGGCGCGAAGCTCGCTCGGCATGCCGTAAACGCAATTCCGAGAAAATGCCAAACGACGCGAACTCGCCGTGGTGCGTATGCCCCACCAATAAGCAGGGCGAGTCCGCGCCCGTCGCGATGCTTTCGCGGCCTTTCGCTGTGCTCCGCACCCGCGTAGCCCTTGCAGCCGCAGCCTCAACGCGAGAGAATGCCTCCCGTTGGGCGTTGCGTTTTCTTGGCTGGATCGTTCTAAGACAGGGGAGGATGACCGTGGCCGAAAATCAAATGCCGGAGCAGAAAAGCGCGCTAGTTATTCGCGCGCCGTTGTCCGAGGATGGCTGGGCCTCGATTTATTTTTCCAGCAACGACGGCAGGCAAATGAGCGAGCGCGAATGGTGGCATCTGAAGCAAGTCGTCGAGCTGGCCAGCAGAGCCTTTGCCGGGCCTGAACAACAGCCCAAAGCGCAATCCGCAGCCGCCGGCGGGTAGATTCGTCGCTCCTTACATCCAATCTAGCCGGCGGCGCGTACTTTAGTCTTGGCGCGGCGAGCGAACCTCGAAAGTAGGCGTCGCAGCGGCTCGCATTCTTCGTAGGCCGCGGGTGGGCGGATTCACGGCCCAGCGGCAATCTCCGCGCGCAATGGCTTGATTTGTCACTCGCCGCCGCCGCGCGCGCCAGGCGACTCTCTCCATGCGAATATTTTCTCCTCGTGAGCGCCCCGAAACGTGGCGCGCGCACAAATCCTCCAGCAGCCACAAATGGCGGCGTCCGTTTCTGGCCCTCGATTGGTGCATGGAATGGGCCGCCTACTACCTGAGCAACTGGAAATTTCTGGAAGTGCTCGAATACATGAGCAGCCTGAGCATCCTGGTCGCGGTGATTTTTTATTTTTCGGAGTCGGGTGATCGCGCGAAACAAAAGCATTACCAGGCCTGGCAGGTGATCAATACCGCGCAGGGCAAGGGCGGCAGCGGCGGGCGCCTCGAAGCATTACAGGAACTCAATTCCGATCGCGTGCCGCTGGTGGGCGTGGACGTTTCCGGCGCGTTCCTATTCGGCATCGAGCTCGAGGGCAGCAAACTGGTCCGCGCGAATTTCAGCGGCGCGGACGTTCGCAGCAGCGACTTAAACAAAGTGGATTTTTCCGACGCCAACCTGCAATCCGCGAATTTCCGCGAAACCAAGTTTCGCAACACTTCCTTCCAGCGCGCCCAATTGGACGACGCCGACCTCGTCGGCGCGGACCTCACCGGCGCCGACCTATCCGGCGCAAGCCTTGCCAACACCGACCTGCGCAACACCAACCTCAGCGGCATTCAGTGGCGCGATATCGCCAACATAAAAGGCGCCAACATCCACAACGCGCAAAACGCCCCACAAGGCTTCGCAACCTGGGCGCTACAAAACGGCGCCATAGACGCCTCAACAGAACCCAGTCCCAAGTAGCCGATGTCCAGTCGCAATCCGTCCGTCGCGCACAAATCAAGCGATGCCACGATGCAATCAGGGAGTGCGGCGGCTTGCCGCCGCTTGTGACAAGGCGAGGCTCGCCTCGCCGTTCGCAGTCAGGGCAAGTGGCAAAATAGCGATGCACCAATCACGCGCAAAACCGAACCGCGCCTCACGCGAACAAATCTCGACGGCGGTTGACTTCCCGAGATAATCACGACAAACGCGTAATTCCAGGAAATCCATCGAATCCAAAATCGAAGCTCAAGATTCGCTCGATTCCGTGCTGCTCCATCACGGCCAAATGAATCGCATCGCGCGCCGATATGTGCCGGTGCCCCAAGACGATTTTTTTGGCGCGCTCGGCGGTTGCCACATCGATCGGCAGCACTTGGTCGGCGATGCCGAGTAAGGCGCTGAAGGCGGGCTGTATTGCATCGCGGCGGTTTATCGCGACATACCGATGCAAAATCTCCTGCAGCACTTCCGCATCGGTGACCAAACGTTGGCGGTCGCTGGCGAGATTTTCGAGCACCCGCTGGGCGTCGGCTTTGTGAGGGTGCGGGGCGCCAACGAGATACATAGGGATATTTGAATCGACTAAAATCACGGCTGCATGCCCGCGCTATATCCCCGGTCGATCTCCGCCAACATCGCGCCTATGTCGCCAGAGGGGAACTCGTGCCGCGCTGCCGCACGGATCACCGCTAGCTTCTTAGCCACGCCGCCCACCGGCTCGCGCCGGCGCGCAAGCTCCAGCGCTCCGCGGACCCACTCAGCGATTGACAAATGGCGCGCGCGCGCGATGCGCTTGATTTCCCGGTATTCGGGATCCTTCAGGATCACCTGCAGTCGCTTAGCCATAGCATGAGTCTATCCGACTCATCACCATGAGTCAACCACGCGCATAAACTCCACACTCCGATACAATCTTGCGTCGCGCCAATCTGGGAGTGCGGCGGCTTGCTTGTCCTGAACGAAGTGAAGGGCCGCCGCTTGTGACAAGGCGAGGCGCGCCTCGCCGCTTTCGCCCCCGCCACGCTTTCCGATGCTGAGCCGAGCGAGCCGCCATTCGCCGGGCTGCGGTAGCTAGTGGGGAACCACGATTCGAGTAGAATGTGTGCCGAAAGGAGACCGCAACGTGGCGCAAGCCGACCACTTGCCGCGAATCGTCCGACCAGACCGCCTGCTTTTCGCCGCGGATATCGCCGGCACGCTCGTCTTCGCGGTCGAAGGCGCAATGGCCGCGGTCAATGGCAACCTCGACCTCATCGGCATCATGACGCTGGCCTTCTGCACCGCGCTAGGCGGCGGCATAGTCCGCGATACGCTGCTAGGCGCGTTACCGCCGGCGTCGCTGCGCGATTGGCGCTACCCCACGATCGTCCTAGCCGCAGCCGTGCTGGTCTTTTTCTTGCACAACGAAGTACGCGCGATTCCGGTCCTTTACATCCAAGTGCTGGACGCGGCCGGCCTCGCCATCTTCGCCATCGCAGGCACCGAAAAAGCCCTGCTGTACAAAATGAATCCGCTAGTAGCAGTTCTGCTAGGCACAATCACCGGCGTAGGCGGCGGCACCATCCGCGACGTCCTCCTGAACCAGGTCCCCACAGTCCTGCGCTTCGAAGTCTACGCCTCAGCCGCCATGCTAGGCTCCATCTGCATGGTAGCCCTAACGAAAGTCCGCGTTCCGCCAACCTGGGCCGCCACCGCAGGCGGCGTACTCTGCTTCACCCTAAGAGTAGTAAGCCTGCTCCGCCACTGGAATCTGCCCAGAGCGCTCGGCCAGTAGTTTGCGAACGCGTGGGGAACCTGACTGCGTGCGGGCTACGGCTTCACAGCCACATAACTGAAAAGCTTCTGGCATTCCTTCCGCAAAAATCCGCCGAACACCGGAACGTCATGATTGCCCTTCTTCAAAACCACCCGGCACGAAATCAGCAACGCCCGCCACTTGTAGAAATCCGTCCCATGCTTGCGCCCGTACGCGGCAATATCCTCCTGCGAAACGCCATACACCACCGCGCCAATCCGCGACCACACGCAAGCCCCCGCGCACATCGCGCAAGGCTCGTGCGTCGAATACAGCACAAACTCCGGCAAATACCGCCCGTACCCGCTCGAAACGTACTTCAACGTCTCGAGTTCGACGTGCTTGATGCTTGACCCCGAAGTCTTCACGCGATTCCCGGCATTGGCAATCACCACTTCGCGCTTCCCCGTAACGCGCGTAATCACCGCGCCAATCGGATAATCGCCGCGATCGCCAGCCCGCTTCGCTTCCGCAATCGCCAGTTCCATGAATCTCTTGCTCGGTTTATACGTTGGAGGGATCATGCGAAAAGATTATAGCCGTTTGCCGCGCGCTTCTGTCATTTCTTGATTGTCGCAATGCGTCCGTCAGTAGGAAATTTCTGAAACTGAAGCGCGTCGTGGCCCGGCACCACGCGATCCGCAGATCCCGCCAGCCGCACCATGCGTTCCTGGTTGCGAATGTTGGCAGCGTGGTCCGCGTCGGAAAAAGTGGCGCTGGCTTTGTGTTCGGCGAGATTGCGATAAAGGTACAAATTATCCGACGCGAGCACGAACGTAGGAGTGCCCACAACGCAGAGATATTGTGACGCGTAAGTGTGCCGGCCGCCCGTATACGCGCGAATACCCGGAAAAAGTTGGACGTTATCTCCATCCACCAGGCGCAGCCGTCCTTCAGTGTTGAGCTTTACAAGTTCCTGAACGTCTTCCGGGTCAATCCCGCCATGATCGCCACCGGCCTGCCAGGCGTCGCCCGTGTAATACCGAAACTCTTCCTTCTGAATCCACACTAAAGCTTTCGGAAAAAGGTCAATGCCGCCCATGTGATCCCAGTGAGCATGGCTAATCACGATGTCCGTGATCTCTGGCGGCTGCACTCCGGCAAGTTTCACCGCGTCGTCGGGACGAATGTATTCAGTCACACCGAATTCCTTCGAAAAAGTGTCGCGGTGATAGCCGCTGTCGAAAAGAACGTTGCGGCCGTCGCCGCGGATCAGCCAGATGACCATGGCCAACTTCATTTTCTCGTGGGGAGCGCCCATGACGAGGTCGGAGGCGTCGTCCTCAGCCGAAGCATAGCGAATCGCCTGGATGGAATATTCCGGCGTCGAAGACGCCGCAATTCCCGCGCAGGACACAACGACAAGAATGACGGCGAGCAGAAGGTGTTTCACGAGCGAACCTCCAGAAATAAACGCGCAGAGTCTAATCCAAGCGACGGCGTCCCGGAACCCAAAGGAATCGCGAATTTCGTCGCGCCGCCTAGTCTCTTATAAGAGCTCCGCGTAACGGAACGGGCGATGCGCGCTGCTTTTCCAGAAGTACGCCAGGATGATCACACTCGCCACCGCCGCATAAGCGCACCACAGCGACGTGAACGCATACCGCTTGAACGCCATCACCAAAAGCAGAATCACCAGGTTTGCCGCGCCAAAAATCACCATCGGCCGCTCTTCCGAAAAAAATAACGACCCGCAGGTAGCGATCACGTACAAGACCGCAACCATCGTGTTGTTCGTCGCCTGATTGATGTACACAATGCTGTTCGCGCGCACGAAAATCTGCGTCGGGTACGCGGTCAGGGCCCACAATATGTAAAGCGTCAAGACTCCGCCGAGCACGACGAACGGCAGCATCCGCCGCCGTCGCGCTCGCGTCGCCTCAAACAGCATCACGCTCAACGGTAAAAGAAACGGCAGCAACCCCTGCGCATACAGCATGAACGCCGCGCCCATATCGTGCGCCACCGCAGGCGAAAGAATCCCATCCAGCCCCAGCCACACAAACCCCTCGATAAACTGATGAATCGCAAATAAAATCGGCAGGGAAGCGAAAAGCACTTCGCGCCGGTGCTTCACTTTGGTCAAAGTCACCACGCCCACCGCCCCCAGCGCGGTGCTGCCCACAAAATTGGCTGTCGCTGAAAAGCACACGTCTCGCGTACCTCCTGGCGCAAACTACACTCATATCCGCAAAACGCAATCAATTTCTTGCGCGGCACTCCGCCGCAGCCTCTCTGCGTTGACTTGCCCTGCGCCGCACCATAATATGTCCCCGCAGATGACGCCCTCCGACTCGCTGATTGGCCAAACAATCTCGCATTATCGCATCGTCGAAAAACTCGGCGGCGGAGGCATGGGCGTCGTCTACAAAGCCGAAGACACCAACCTCGGCCGCAACGTCGCGCTGAAATTTCTGCCGCTGGAATTAGCCGACGACCCCGCCGCGCTCGAACGCTTCCGCCGCGAAGCGCGCGCCGCTTCCGCGCTGAACCATCCGAACATCTGCACCATTCACGACATCGGCGAAGCCAATGGCCAGACCTACCTCGCCATGGAGTGTCTCGACGGCATGACCCTGAAACATTCCATCAGCGGCCGTCCGCTCGATCTTGAGCTCCTCCTCAATCTCAGCATCGAAATCGCCGACGCGCTCGACGCCGCGCACCACAAGGGCATCGTGCACCGCGACATAAAGCCCGCCAATATTTTCGTCACCGATCGCGGCCATGCCAAAATCCTCGATTTCGGACTCGCCAAGCAAATCGGCCGCGCCGCCGTCCACACCGTCACGCAAGACGCCGTGCACGCCATGCAAATGACCGCCGGCGTGCGCGTCGAAGATCTCACCAGCCCCGGCGTCGCCGTCGGCACGGTGGCGTACATGTCTCCCGAGCAGGTCCGCGGCAAGGAACTCGACGCGCGCACTGATCTTTTTTCCTTCGGCGTCGTTCTCTACGAAATGGCCACCGGCGCGGTCCCATTCCGTGGCGAAACTTCTGGCGTCATCACCGAAGCGATTCTGAATCGCGCTCCGGTCGCTCCGGTGCGCCTGAACCCCGAACTCCCCGCCAAGCTCGAAGACATCATCAACAAAGCGCTCGAAAAAGATCGCGACCTGCGCTATCAGGCTGCTTCCGACATTCGCACCGATCTCAAGCGCCTGCGCCGCGATACCGACTCCGGCCGCATTTCCTCAACCAGCACCAGCAACCGCGCCGTGCAGCAGGAATTTGCCACGGAGCCGGGCAGCGGTTCCTCCTCAACAAGAACCGCGGCCACGACCGCGAGCGGCAGTGCCGCCTTCAGCAACGCCGCCGCCGCGCCATCCGCCGCACACAGCGCCGGCAACAAATTTTTAATACCCGCCGTAATCGCCGTTGTGGTCCTCGCCGCGGCCGCCTTCGCGGCGTACCATTTCTTGGGCGGCACGCGCGCTCCCAGCGGTGCCATGAAAATCGCGCAGATCAGCCAATGGGACAAGCCCATAGATTTCGCCAGGCTCTCGCCCGACGGCCACACAGTCGCCTTCAGCTCGCCCATCAACGGAGTTGATCAGGTTTTCATCATCCTCACCTCCGGCGGCCAACCCTTGCAACTGACCAGCGACAACGGCGCCAAAATCGTGGACGGTTTCTCGCCAGACGGCGCCCAGATTTACTACGGCAAATCCGAAGAGCGCGCCGAAGAGTGGGCCGTGCCAACGCTCGGCGGCAAGCCCAGCCGCATCGTCTCGGGAACGGATATGGTTCCTTCTCCCGACGGCGCTTCTCTCTTCTACACGAACTCCGAGCAGAGGATCATCTTTCGTTCGGGAAAATCCGGCCTGGATGAGGAAAAATTATTCAGCTTCGGCGTCGCCGCGCTTCCCATCAGCAGAATCCTGCCGTATCCCGACGGCGGCCGCTTGCTCGTCGTCACCGCCGATCCGGTCTCTTCGCTCGAGGGTTTCCGCGCCCACGAAATTGACATCGCCAAAAAGACCGAAACCGATTTGGGCGAAATTCCGGGAATAGCGCCGGGCGTGGTGTGGGCCGACGCGGGAAACACGATTCTTTTCAGCCGCACCGTCAACGGCCTCACCAACATCTGGAAGTACGGCCTCACCGACAAGAAATTGGAACAGGTCACGCTCGGCACCGGTCCGGACACCTGGCCCATGCCCGATCCCAACGGAAAAGGCCTATATTTCGTCAACGGCAAGGCTTCCGGATTCTTGACCGCCTACAACACCCATACCAAGCAGTTCACGGACGTCGCCGCGGAAAACGCCACCCAGCCCGCAATTTCACCCGATGGCAAAAAAGTGATGTACATCACCGTCCCGGCCAGAGACCGCAACGAACTCTGGGTAGCCGATATTGACGGCGAAAACAAAACTAAAATCGCCGCGGGGGATTCGCTGGCCACCGGTTTTTGGTCGCCCGACGGCTCCCAATTGTCTTTCATCGAGGAAAAACCCGGCTCGCCGGACAAGCCCTATGTCGCCCACGCGGATGGCAGCGGCCTGCAGCAGCTGACGTGGTCAGGCGGCACCGTCCAGGCTTTGCAGTTCAGCCCCGATCAAAAGACCGTCTATCTCAATAGCCTGGAAAAGACGGCCAATAGCGTCACCATCTCGAAAGAAAGCGCGGCCGGTTCCACCCCGGAAAAGATCAGCGACACTTGCGGCTTCGCTTTTGCCGCCGCTCCGGGAGGGAAGTACCTGCTCACTTTGCGCGGCGGTGGGGCCAAGGTCGGCGTCTATCAGCTATCACTCGCCGACGGAACGTGTTCGCCGCTAGTGACCGGCGTCGTCACTTTCGGCGTGGTCTTCGCCAAGGATGGCAAATCCTTCACCTACGCCGTCCCCTCGCAGCACGACGTTCCGATCTACCGCCAGGGCTGGCAGGACGGCAAACTTGTCGGCAAGCCCCAGATCGCGCTAACGCTTCCATTCGCATTCCCGCTAGTCAGTGGCGGCAACGCCTACGATTATTCGCGCGACCTAACCACGGTAATCTATGCCCGCGCCGGCGGCCACGCCGACCTCTATCTGCAAAGCCAGAAGTAAACACGCGCCCGGCAACTAAACGACCCGGAGTAGCGAAAAGAAGCCCGCACCACCATCAGGGAGTGCGGCGGCTTGCCGCCGCTTGTTACGACGTAAGAATCGGCGCGAAGCGAGCGGCAGGCGACGCATGCCTCGGGGCAGAGAAAGCGTAACCAATCTAGCGCATTCCAAAGTGACCGCGACGCCCAGATCGTTGGTCGCGACCACAACGCAAAAAAAGGAGCCACCCAGATGGCAGGCGTCTACGGCGAAATTAATTCCAGAGTCGACTTCCACCGCGTGCTGCACGAATCCAGCATCATCGCGCGCGGCATCCTCACCCGCACCCCGCAAGACGCCACCATGCAGCGCATCCTCAAACAACTCGACGCCATGGCCCGCTGGAGCGCCAACAGCCGCACCCCCACCGAAGGCGAACGCCGCAGCGTTGACGTCGGCCTGATCGCCGCCAGGGAATTCGACGGCGCGAAAGGCGAACTGAACGACCTGGCCGAAAAACTTTTCTCCCTCAACAATTATTTCGAAGACTGGCCCACCGACGAAGCAGCCGCCAGCGCCACCGACGAAGACTTCTTCGAAGATGAAGATGACGACGAAGAAGGCGACGACAAAGCCGACTGACGCGCGCTCCGCGCTTATCCTTCAACGGCGGCACACAATCCACCAAACCCGCAAGAAGCCGCCCACCCCACCATCAGGGAGTGCGCCGGCTTGCCGCCGCTTGTTACGACCTCAAAATTACGGCGGCCGATTGAATCCAGCGAAAATTGTCGCTGCCGCCTGCTGCAATCTGCGAAGCGGCACAGCCAAATACCCGATTTCGCAAATGTGGAAATCGCTAGCGCAACACACTCCGACTGTGTCACCTTTTGCCCTTCGGCGGCATCCATTGATTGAGCCGGAGGTGAACAAATGCAATCGTTACGGGATCTCTTGCAGGAAGCGCAAAAAAGTGGAAAAGCAATTGGCCATTTCAATATTTCTGACCTGGCGCTATTAAAAGCGGTCTTCGCCGCGGCCAGGGAGTTAAACGTCCCCGTCATCGTTGGCCTATCCGAAGGCGAACGCGAATTTGTGGGAGTCCGCGAGATCGCGGCGGTTATCCGCAGTCTGCGCGAGGAATTCAACTTCCCGATCTTTCTCAACGCAGATCACACGCACTCGCTTGCAAAGGGCCTGGACGTCGCGAAGGCCGGCTTTGACTCGATCGTCTTCGATATGTCGGCCTTGCCCTTCGAGGAAAACATCCGCCAAACCAAACAAGCCGTCGAAGCTCTGAAAGCGATCAATCCCGCCATGCTGATCGAAGGCGAAATCGGCGACATCGGCACCGGCTCCGAGATCCACGACAAAGCCCCCAACCTCTCCAAGGGACTATCCACACCAGAAGAAGCGAAGCAGTTTGTCCAGAGCACCGGAGTGGACATCCTCGCCCCCGCGGTCGGCAATATGCACGGCATGCTCAAAAGCATGGTCAGCGGCGAAACGAAAAAGCACCTGGACATCCAGAGAATCGCGGAAATCAAGCGAGCAGCTCAAGTTTTCTTAACGCTCCACGGCGGCTCGGGAACCGAAGACGAAGATTTCCGCAAGGCCATCGCCGCAGGAATCAACATCGTACACATCAATACGGAACTTCGCGTCGCGTGGAGAAAAGGGTTGGAACGCGGCCTGGCGGAACATCCGGACGAAGTCGTGCCATACAAAATACTGCCGCCCGCAATAGATGCGGTAAAAGAGGTTGTCCTCTCGCGCTTGCGCCTGTTCAACGGTGAAAGCCACTTCGCTCAGGGAATTTAGCGCCAATCGCCCGCACGCGCCGGCAGCAGTTCCGATTTGAAGCGCCCAAAAAAAGAAAAGGGGCGATCGCTCGCCCCTTCCCTCCAGTCTCGAAAAGAAACAGCTGCCAAGCATTTTCCCGTTTTACCGGGATCAGCTGACTACCACAAGCGTCCCTAGATCCGTTCCGTGGCTTGCGTGGCGTTGCCCCGTCAGTTGCCTAACGGGAGCTCGCCGCGCCTACCGCGACTTCAAACCTAGTATTTCGCCGTGATGCCGTATCATTCCGAACTTTGTCGAAGCCTTCTGCGCGTCCGTTTCTGGGATAGCTCGTCAAGCTCGCGCTCGCCGTGCTCTCAGAGATTCGAACGACTGAAGAACTCTGACACCGCGTTTGTAACTCCACGCGCGAAAGGAGTCAATCACACCGCGCCAGATTTTCGATGTGGAAATCTCGGAAATGTGGAAATCTCTCGCGCCACGCCGCCCGCCGCGAGCCTGAAAAAAACTTCGAAACGGTCGAAACCTCTGAATGACTAGCTACGAACCTCTCGAACAAGACGAGCGAGTGTTTCCGCCACATAGGATTCACCCAGCTCCGTATTAAACATCGCATGATACAGGTGGTGGTCCGGCCAGTTCAGTTTCAGGTATTTCTTAACGAACGCGGCGCGATCTCTATCGGTGGTGTCTACCTGTTCGATAGCTTCACGCTCGGGCACGCCACGGCCGATCACTCGATGAATCTTGCAATCCCGCGAAGCGTAGAGGAAGGTGCGGAAGACATCCTTGCGATTGCGCAGAAAATATTGCGAGCCTCGCCCGACGATCACGCACGGCCCCCCGGAAAGCGCGTGATTCACCGCCTGTTCGGACACCGCGGCGATGCGCCGAGCGTCGAGCAGCGCCAATCGGCCCGTTGGTGGCAGGCCTCCCTCAAATGCTCCGCGCAGAAAGGAAAGGAACACGCGGTAAACGGCAGGATCTCTTTTCCATTCGCGCTTCTCGACGACTTGCGGCGTGCTGTTCGTCAGCCGCGCGATTTCCTGAGTCAATTCGTGGTCCCACAGCTTCCAACCCAGAAGCCCGGCGACCTTGGCAGCGATCTCCGATCCTCCGCAGCCGAACTCACGTTCAATTGCAATTGCTTGAATCATTGCGCGTATCCTTAATCCCTAACCTGCCGCCACCGCTCCGCCCGCTCCCGGATCATTCTTCTTCAAGAAAAATGCCAGAACGAACATGAGCGAGCAGAACGCACCGAGAATCCAGAACGTATCCATATAAGAGAGCGCATGCGCTTGTTGATTCACCAAGCCGTAGACCCTGGCGATGGCCTGGTTGTGCGCGTCCGTGGCCCGCAGCCCGGAATGTGCGATATCAGAGCTGAGCCCGCGGAGCGCCGACTGATACGCAGGAGTATCCGGAGTGAGATGGCCGACCAGGATTTGCTGATGATACTGCGACCGGCGCGTGATCACCGTGGTCACCAACGAAGTTCCGATGCTGCCGCCAATATTGCGCATGAAATTGATAATTCCGGAGACGCTATTGCCTTTCTCCGGAGCGATTCCGATATAACCTGCAGCGGTGATGGGGACGAAAAGAAAACCGATTCCCACGACTTGGGTGATGCGCAGCCAGGTGGCAAAACGGAAGCTGATGAATAAATCAATCTGGTGAGCGGAATAGAATAGCCCGATGGCGAGACACAGCCATCCCAGCGCAATCAGGTATCGGGCCTGAATCTTGGAAGTAAGCCGGCCGGTGATGGGCATCATTATCAGCAAGACGACCCCTCCACCGGACAAAACGAGACCGGCGAGACCTGCGGTGTAACCCATGAGGGTCTGCAGAAATTCGGGGATTAAAACCAGCGTGCTGAAAAGCATGAACCCCATCATGAACATCATCAGATTCGCGGCGGCGAAGTTGAAGCTCTTGAACATGCGCACGTCCACGACCGGGTCTTTGCGGAACCATTCCCAGATGACCAGCGTGACCAAGCAAACCGCGGCGGTGATGGCGAGGGTGGCGATGAAATGCGAGCCCAGCCAATCGTCTTCCTGGCCCTTGTCGAGGAGCACCTGCAGCGAGCCGACTCCCAGCGCCAGCATGGACATTCCCATATAGTCCACGCGCAACCCCGCGCGTTTTATCCGGCGCAGGAACGGCGGATCTTCCACCAGCGCGTGGGTCAAATAAAGAGCCAGCAGCACCGGAGGCAAGGTAATAAAAAAAATCCAGCGCCAGGAATAGTTGTCTGTAATCCAGCCCCCCAGCATCGGCCCGACGGTCGGCGCGAGAACCGCGGAGATGCCGTAAAGCGCAAACGCGACGCCGCGCTTCTCCGGTGGAAAAGAGTCGTTGAGAATCGCTTGCGCCATCGGTTGCAAGCCGCCTCCGCCAATGCCTTGCAGCGCGCGAAAGAGCAGCAACACAGGCAGACTCGGCGCGAGCCCGCAAAGCAGGGAACTGACCGTAAAAATCGAAAGCGACAGCATGAAATACTTCTTGCGGCCGATAATTTCCGCGAGCCAACCGCTCATGGGCAGGATGATGGCGTTCGCCGCGAGGTAGGAAGTGAGCACCCAGGTGCTGTCGTCGTAGCTCGCGCCCAAGCCGCCCGCGATGTAAGGCAGCGCGACGTTCGCGACGCTCGTATCCAAAACTTCGACGAACGCCGCAATGGAAACGGTGGCGCCGATCAGCCAGGGATTTACCTTGGGACGCCAGACTGCCTGCTCCAAAGGGAAAGTCGCGGCCGCCGAGCTCATTTCAAGTACACCGTCGCTTCCACGTTCATGCCGGGCCGCAGCTGATGGTCACGATTTTCGCCCGGCTCCAGAACAATCTTCACCGGCACCCGCTGCACAATCTTCACGTAATTGCCGGTGGCGTTTTCCGGGGGCAGCAGACTAAACAGCGGTCCCGTGGCTCCGGCGATGCTGTCAACGTGCCCTTTGTAGGTGCGCCCGTTCGAGTCCAGATGGATTTCGGCTTTCTGCCCCACGCGCATATGTTTCAGCTGGGTTTCTTTGAAATTCGCGGTGATCCAGACCTCGTCCAGCGGCACCACGGTAAGCATCTCCTCCCCGGGCTCCACATTTAATCCCACGACAACTTTTTTGTTCACCTCGCCCGTCACGGGCGCGAATATTTTTGTGTAACCCAGATTCAACTGCGCCTGTTCCAGCGCCGCTCTTTTTTGGCGCATGTCCGCCACAGCAGCCAGCGCTTTGGCCCGCGTAGAAGCCACGCGCTGCGGCCCCGCCTGCGCGTCTGCATATCGCGCTTCAGCCTCAATCAGACGGCTGTGCGCTTCCTGCACCGCCTGTTGCGCCGCGGCCTCGCTCGCTTGGGCTGCTGCCACGGCAGCGACGTCCGTCGCCGCATCGGCATACGCGTGGTCGTACACCTGCTTGGGTATTTCGTCCTTCGCGAGCAGCAGGCGATAGCGGGTCACGTCATCCTGCGCCTTCTCGTTTTCCGCCTGCGCTTCCACCACGCGCTCCTGCGCAGCCGCGGCTTCCTTTTCCGCTGCATCAATCGCTGCCTGGGCATTCTGAATATCGGAAGAAGTGAACTTCAATTGGCTCGACGAATCCACCGAAGAGATGGGCACGTCAATATTCAAGCTCTCCGCCGCGGCGTCGGCATTGTCCAGATCAGCCTGCGCTTTCGCCAACGCCACCTCATAGTCTTTTGGATCGATCTCCACCAGCGTGTAACCCGCGTCGACCCACTGGTTGTCCTCCACGTTCACCTTCTGGATGTATCCGGAAATCCGCGCGCTCACGGGATAAAGATGGACGTCCACCTGCGCGTCGTCGGTGTCCTCGAAGCGGGAAAAATACATCCAAAGCAAAACCCCGACGATAATCAGAACTGGCAGCCCTATAAAAACGATCAGGCGCTTGCGTGAGCGCGCCTTGGGATAAGCCGGAATGGGCGACTGCGCCGCGCCGGAATCGCCGGCTCCGGCGTTCTCCGCGGGCGGAGTAGCTTGCGGTGGATTCGAAGCCGGATTTTGTTCAGCCATGCTCATTCTCCTTTCAAGTCGCCTCTCAAATACTCCGCAAAGCGGGACTCCGCGACCCCGATCGCCCGTGCCAAAGATATTTTTGCGAGGTTGTAGCTGTAAAGGCTGGCGATGTACGCGTCATTCGCCGTCGCGAGCGCGTCTTGCGCTTGCACCACTTCGATGTTGTCCGTAACTCCCGAGCGAAACCGATCGCGAGATTGCCGCAGCGTCTCGGTAGCGAGCGCTACGGCACTTTTCTCGACGGCCACTTCTTGCGCGGTAGCCGCAAGGTCGAGATAAGCATCGCGAACCTCCTGGTCGATCTGCGCTCGCAAGTCTTCCAGTACCTGCCGCGCTCTTTGTAGCGACGCATCGGCGCGCAAAACGTCGCCATGCACTTTTCCGCCCTGAAAAATGGGGACGCGCAGCGTAACCGCCGCGTCCACGGTCCCGTGCGTGGAAGCCGGATTCACTCCGGTGATTCCATAGTCGGCCACCTGCTCGATCGAAGGATAGCGTTCCGCGGAACTGGCCTTTCTCTGCAGCTCGGCGGATCGCAACTGGCTCATCTGGCTCTGGAAATCAGGTCGCGTCTTGTACGCGCTTTGGATCGCGTCATCGAGCGGCGGCACGGAAAGATCTTCGTAACCGACCTGCGTGGTTATTTCGAACTTTTGCCCCAGGGGAAGACCGATTGCCCGCCCCAGAACCAATTTCTGCTTCTCCAGATTATTTCGCGCGACGATCAATCTCTGTTCGCGCGATTGCAGCTCGACCTGCGAACGCAGCACGTCCACAGCCGCGGCAAGGCCCGCGGTGTGCTGATCGGACGTCTGCTGAAAAAGTACTTTGGCGGTGTCCCGTTGCGCGAGCGCCGATTCGACCTCGGACTGGTCGGCGATGATCAGGAGATAGTTGGAGACGATCACAGTCACAACCAGCTCGCGTGCATTTTTGTAGCCGTATTCCGCCGACTTCATCTCCGCCTGCGACGACCGTTCCCGCTGGATCGATTCCCAATCAAAGACCGTCTGGTTGAGATAAGCCCGCGAATCGAAATAGCCAAACGGGCCAATAACCTTGGGCACTCCGGGTATGTTCAAACCAAATTGCGCTTTCAAATCAATTTGACGAGCCCCAAACCCAGTATCGGTGATGACGTTCGGAAGCAGCGCGCTCAGCGCCTGCCACTTCTGCCCGCGTGCATCCGTCACCGAATCGCTAGCCAGAAAGCCTCCCAGATTTTGCCGCAGACCCCGCGCCACCGCGCCTTCCAGCGAGAGCGCGATCGGTGTCGCGCTCAGTTCGCCGCCGGGAACTCCACCGAGGTAAGGATTCTGCGACAAAGCCGCCGCGGTATTCTGCCCGGCGCGCACCGCGGCCTGCGCGGGGCCTGCAACTTCTTGCTCGGCGATCGGACTGGGGAGGGGATTGTACTGCGCGAAGGCCGCCGTTCCGGCGAAGCAGGCAAAAAAAAGCAGCAGCACGCGACTCCAGAGTTTCCGCCACACTTTCCATCGTCGCGAGATCCTTCTCTCGCCACCGCAGTTTGCTAGCTCGACGACAAAACCCTTCTCGAGCGTGGCCTGCGACGACGTGCTGCCGATCGTGCGCCCATCTGACTTGAGTTCCATTTGCGTCTCCCAATGTCCGAGTCAGGAAGCCCTCGCGGCGACCCCTGCACAGGTCGAACCTCGCAAAGCTCACCGATAATATTCAATCCAGCTCCACCGTAAAAGGAAACTTCTGCGAACAAAGCCACGCCAAGGGCGATCGGGTTACAGCCGAGCGTCAGACACTCGCCGGCCAACATCTTCAAAGCCACAAGAGCAGCGATGTCTTCACCGATCGTTCACTCACCCGCTAAGACCGCTCAAGATTGCGTGATTACACCAGCAGTGCGAAAGCTCGACAATTAGACGAAAGTATCGGCGATACTTTCGTGTTGGATCGTCAGTCGGCATACCGGCGCGGTGACGTTCACAACCGCCGCAAAGTCGCCTCACCGGATGTGTGAGGTAATATATTTCCGTTAATTCCCGCATAGCACGCTGAAATTTGCGGCCGCCGCGAAAGAATGCTTGCGCGACATCGCAACCCACTCTACTCTGGCGCCACAGATCGCCAGTCCGCCACGCAATTACGTGAAGAATGTCTCTCGCACTGGCGATAAAAACCCCCAGCCTTCACTAACGCTTCAACGGAGGACCCATGGCAAACGATGAACCGGGCCGGCATCCCTTTGCAGGAAGTTGCACCGCAAATTCCACGGCCGTGGATTCCGGACTCGGTGAAATCGGTCCGGTGCCGCCGAAAAAACGCCTGGTAGTGGAGTCCGTCTCCGCCCAACTGGTCACCTCAACTTCCGGAGCGCTCTATACCATGCAGCTCAACGGCGCCTTCACGCTCTTCATGATCCCGTCGCTCATCACGGATGGCGTTTTCAGCCTAAGGCGCTATTACGCCACCCACGCGATACGCTTTTATGTTGAGTCGGGCGATTCGATTCAGTTTCAGGTAGCCACCACCGGCGACGCCGGTCAAGGTACCTGCTACGTCAGCGGATATTTCCTGGATACCTAAGCAAGCGCTGGCGCAGATCACCGCGAACAGCGTGAACCAGAGCATCGTGGGTAAGGACGCAAGACCTGCGTGGACGGTTACTCAGTTCGAATCTTCCGGGGTTCTCAGCAAAAGAATGCGCGATCACCAACCCATCTGGCGCATCCGTTCTTGAATCAGCGCGCTGTAGCGATACATGTGCTCGGGCCGCCGCTTCAGCGGCAACGGCAGAATTGCCGCAAGCTGCGCCGCTTCTTGCCGCCCAATATTCCGCGCTGAACTTCGGTAATAGTAATGGCACGCCGCTTCCGCGCCATAAACGCCAGGGCCCCATTCGACCACATTCAGATAAAGCTCCAGAATTCGCCGCTTGCCGAGCACTAATTCAGCCACGGGGACCAGCGTGAACTCCGCGCCCTTCCGCAGGATCGACCGGCCAGTCCCAAAGAACAAGTTTTTTACCAGTTGCTGCGTGATCGTGGACCCGCCGCGAACCCGTTCGCCTTCCATATCGTCTTCCGCGGCGATTTCCATCGCGTTCCAATCGAAACCATGATGCTGGTAGAAGCGCGAATCTTCTGCGGCAATTACCGCATGCTGGAAATCAGGCGAGATTTGGCTCAGCGGAACAAATTCGTATCGTTCGTGATACGGCGTGCCGTGAATCCACGACTGCACACGGCGCTCCATGTGCACCGCGGTAGTCGGTGGATCAATCCACCGCGCAGCCACCAGGATCAGCACAGCCAGCGACCAAAGCACCGCCAGCCCGATAAGCAGCCAGCGACCGGCGATCCGCAGCGTGACCTTCCGCTGCGGCATGTCCGGAACGACGTTCGGCGCCGCCTGCGGCGGTATCTCTGGATTTTCAATCACGCTTCAGAATAATCGTTTGCGCGAAATTGCCATAGCGCACAAGTCGCGCCCGCTCCGACTCCGCACAATCGTCACGCACGCATCAATAACCAGCGCTCGCACGCACCACTGCGAGCGGCTTGTCCAGGTCCGCAAGCAATTCCGGACCGACGATCGAAAGCGGCGTCGTCCCATAACACAAAAGCCGCACATGAAAATCGTGCAGCGAAGCATTCGCGCCGGCTTTGGCCCAATACTCCGGCAATAACGTCTCGATTTGCCGCCGCCCAGACGTGTACGCAATCACGTAACCCGCGTTCAAAGCAATCCCAGAGACGGCAGCCTTGGCCTGCTCCGGCGAAAAACCAGTCTCGTGCGCGAAAAATTGTACGGCCTGATCAAACGTCCAAGTGCCGCTCGCCAGATTCGGATCCACGATCGCCCGCGCCCCGCGCACGCGTTCCCACTGCGCGGTAAAGTAGCGGCCATCGAGGTCGTCGCCGAAAAGCCCCATCTGGGCGAAAAACTCCTCGCCATAAAACGCCCAGCCTTCTGCAAATTCGCCGCTGCCCTGGATCTTGCGCACAAAATCCGGATTGCGCCGCGCAATCGAAAGCTGCAGATAGTGCCCGGGCATCGCTTCGTGCGCGCCGGTGGAAAGAATGCGATCGCGGTCGAAATCCTGGTTGGCATCCAGATTCTTGGCCGCCTCCTCCAGCGACGTCGGCGGCGTAATAAAATAAAATCCAGTCTCGCTCTTGCTGAAAAGCAGCGGCGAAAACATCGAAGCCCCCGGCGAAACCGGCTGCATGAATTTCGGAGTCTCCACCACATGGATCTCGCCGAGCCAGTCGGGAATATCCACCACATTGTGCTGCTTCACGTAATCGCGCAGCTGCGCGATGCGTTCCCGGTAATACCCAATCAGCGCGGTGCCTCCCGGCGCAATCCCGCCGCCGCTCTGCGGACCGATCGGCGTCCCGCGCTCCTTCGCCAGTTGCTCCATCCAGATTTGCACGGCCCAACCGTGTGCCAGTTCGTCGCGCCCGATGCATTCGATCTCGTCGGAATTGAAGGGCAGCAGCTCCTCGTCGCGCAACATCGCGTTGTAGGCCTCGCGCCCCATCGCGTAATTCTCCGGCCACGCGGCCACATGCTCGTCAATGAACTTCTTCGTCTGCGCCATCGCCGCCAATGTCGCGTCGCGCGCCTTCTCGAATGCCGCAAACCGCTCCGCCGAAAGCTGCGCCTTCGCCGCATCCGTCAAAGGCCCACTGAATAAACTCGGCGCGCCATCCAGTTGTTCCGCGCCGGTCACACCGTAAAGATGTCCCGGACGCGTCACCAGCGCATTCCCCGCCGCAATGTATGCCGGCGCTCCCGCAAGCCGCGCGATGATTTTTTCCCACGCCGCGGAAACGTCCGCCGTCGTCGCCCCCTCCGTCCCGGCGATCGGCAGATGCAAAAACTGCGTATAGATCGCGCTAAGAATCGCCACCGACGGCCCCGATGGATCCTTCTCAAACGTCTTGTACAAGGTGTACTGCCGCTCCATCCCCGTAAGCTGCGCCCCCAGCAATTTGGCGTCGTCGCGATCTTTCAGCGAAGCCCCCTCGAGCGAAATCGCCGCCAGCTGCTTCTGCCATTCGCGAATCGTAGCCAGATCCCGCGCGTTCGCCTCCAGCGAAGGCGTGTCCAGCAACCCGTCTTCGTCGCTCAACCCCAAAAAAGTGCCGGTAATCGGATGCGCCTTAGCCCAATCAAACGTCATAGCCCGCGCCAAAGTCTGCAACTGCTCGGAGGTAGTCGGAGGCGGTGCGGCAGCAGGCGCCGCGCGAAGGACGCCAGGCGCCAGCAGCGCAAATAAAATCAGGCACAAACCACAGCCAGCGTTTTGCACGATTCGTGGCGAATACATTTTCAAAAAGTCTCCAAATCGCATGATTGCCTCCGGCAATTACGGCAAGCCAACAGATCCAACAATCGCAGCCGCGCTAAAGTACACCGCCCGCGTCGCGCAAGCAATCACGCCGCAAAACAGCACCACGCCGGCTCCGTCATCCCAAAATCGCGCAACGCCGCGAAGCAATCTGGGAGTGCGGCGGCTTGCCGCCGCTTGTTGCAAGGCGAGGCTTGCCTCGCCGCTTTCAAATAGCACGAGCCTAACACTGTCGTCGCCCGCGGTGTTCGCGCCGGAACCGATGCCGCAAACGAACAGTGCATGACGAGCACGCAAAACGCCCCCCAAACGCACCAACGCCCCGCCGGTCCATCGCACCGGCGGGGCGTCAAGGCTGGGCCCTCTACTGCAACTGCAAACTACGAAATCGGCAGCCGGTCCATCTGCGCAGGGCTTCCGTTCGTGCTTGCTTCCAGGTATAGCGTCGCTTTCAGTCCATCGACGTATACCGCCGCCAGCTTTCTCCCCTCACTGGACTTCGTCACCAGCAACGCGCTGCGAGTGCCCGCGTGGTTCGACGCCACTTCGCGCGCCTGCATGTTCATCTCCTGCCCGCCACCGTTGATCGTCACCACCCGGCCGGTTCCTTCGGACTTCACCGACAGCACATACTCTCCCGCCTTCAGATTCGTGTTGCCGCACTTCACGTCGTAGGGCAGCGCCACTTTGCCTTCGAAATCGGCTTTCACGATTTTCGCGGTGGCGGTTTGCGCGGGCTGGGCCGCGGTGGTTTCTGGTGCCGAGAACGCGAATTCGTCTGGCGACATATCGCTCTGCGCGCGCGCCGTGGTCGGCAGCAAACACGCAACAGCTCCCAGCGCCAGGGTGATCATCGAGCTCTTCACTGCGGTGGTGATTTTCATTTCTTTCTCCTCGTCTCCTCGAATCTTTTGGACCGGATTTTTTTATTCCGTCCCTCAGTGCACGCGCAGTGTCGCGCAACCCCCAAATTCGTTCAATGCAACAAGCCTCGTTTGTAGGTAAATCGAAGGTAAAGCCGTAAACACTTGACTCCTGGACCGTTACGAGTCCACAGCACGGGCGACCCCGTGCCTCATTACACGCCTCAAATCCGGGAGCAGCGCACGGCACGCCTCGGCATGCGGCGCCCAAACCCCAAATCCGCGCGTAGGGGCACGGCATGCCGTGCCCGTTTGCGCGCCAGAACATGTACAATCTGCCAATGATTCAGCGCGAGGGAGCGCCGTCACTTAAAAGGGGACCGACTGCGGAGGATGAGGTACCCGTCTCTGACTGGGTGAATCTTCCACAAGACCTGTTGACGGAGCACCTGGACGCGTCGCTGCATGATGCGGAAATCGTTTCGATTCGCTCCAACCTTTTTCAACGCACGATTTCCATTCGCTGCGACATTGGTCATCTGCGCCGATTCCATCGCCTGCCAGATGGATTTCAGTTCATTCTCGAATTGGAGGGCGTTCAGTCGGCACGCGTTTTTCGCTACTCGATATGGCCGGGTGAATTTTCCGTTCCTTCTGGCGTGTCCCATGAACAGGAATCCCGACTCGTTTTGGAATATCAGGCAAAGTGGCGAGAGGAATCCCTTTCGTGGACGGATTTTGAGGAGGTAGTTACTCGCGAATGCGAGCAGGTCCTGGATATCGCGGACGCCACGCTCGCAACTCTAAAAGGATCGGTCGCGCTCAGGTTGCGTGGGCATCTCAACTACACCACATATCATGAAGTCTTTCTGCGAGCAGAGAAACTAACGATCTTGGGAAGCGACGGAAGGATATTCGGACTGCGGGAATTCCAAGAGCTTGGGGAGGCCTACTGGGAGGCCTTCAGCCGCCTTCGAACCACAACGAGCAATGACGCTCCGGGTGGACTGCCTCCTATCGCGCCTGCTTCCGGCGGAGGAAGCTCGGGCTCGAGCGTTTGATTTGAGAGCTTAGCCAGCGAGTAGGCACTGGCTGAGGTGCGAAGAGAATTACAAGCGTCGCAGGCACGACACTTCACCGCAGCCGTCACTTGCCGGCGGCCATGTCTTTGAATTTCGGAATCCTGAATCCGTCAGGACACCGGGAATGGGCGACCCGTTGAACGCGCCACGCCGGGGCTTAGCTTTTCGGCTGAGGGAAAACTCCGCCGACAACCGCGCTGACTTCGGCGTAATACTCAGGATGCTTTGCGAGAATTGACTTAATCTCCTGGGCGAGCGGACTTTCCTCCACCCACACCTTCTGCTGATCAGGAAACAACGGGAGTTCGAGACTCTTCGCTTCTTCCAGCAATTGGATCAACTTCAGGTGGTCTGCATCTTCGCTCATTCTGGTTGCTTCGCTCATTGTGGTTCCCTCGCTATCTTCAATTGCACACCTGCCCTACAGTTCGTGGTTTATCACAAGCACCAGCCCAGTTGCAAAGCCAACTTCTGCAGCGCCCCGGCGGCGATCATTTCAAATCCGATTCCGCGACGGCCGGCGCCACCGCCGCCTCTCCCGCAATCCCCAAGCGCTGCCGCGCCCCGAACATCGCTCCGCGCGCCTCGCGCGTCGGCGCAAACGCGGACAATCCCAGCGGCTGCGGAATATCGTCGTAGATCGCCTCGACTCCGCCGCGCGAAAAATACGTCTCGTGCCAGAACCCGGTCCCGCCGGAATCCCGCAAAAATTGTTTCCACCAAGCCCGGTGCGGCTCCGACCGCGCCCAAGTCTCCAAAGACTGAAAATCGCGCCAGTACTGCCGCATCCCCACGTGCGCAGGAAAAAGCGACACAATAAAATTCTCATGCAGCAATAACCCATCAGGCCGCGCCTTCACCGAATCCTGTATCTTCGGCCCGAACCCCAGCAAAGTCTTGAGCCCAGTCAATACATTCACCCGCATCCCCAAATAAATAACCACCAAATCCGGATACCCGCCCAAATCCACAGTAATCCGCTTCACTTTTCCAGCCATAAGCAACCCCTCGAGAGCCGGGCTTTCAAGCGCGCTGCAACCACCACCCGATCCGCAACTATCACCGCAACCATATCAATGTTGCATCCACCCGCATCGCCTGCGCAACCATGCTCTCCGCCACGCACCAATCTGGGAGTGCGGCGGCTTGTTTATCCTGAGGGACGAAGGGCCGCCGCCTGTTACAAGGCGAGGCTTGCCTCGCCGCTTTCACCCCAGTCCAACCGTAAGTGAAGTTTCGAGTCCGCTCTCGGCACCAATCCCTCGCGAGCAACTCATCCCGAACTGTCGGTCGCAAACTCGCGTTCCGTTACTCGTAGTCAACCAGCACCATGCCCCGCGCTCGCCCCACAACGCATGCACGTCCGCACCACCATGCTCAGTATGTGTCTCGGCCTGGTAACGCTCTTCGTCCCCGGCCACGCGCTTTCTAGCCACTAGCCACTTATCACTAGCCACCGCCTCTTTCATCAACCAAGCCACTCGACCAAATGTCTCCGCGCCACCCGCGAAGCTCCGCCTAAGAACGCTTCCGCAAATACTCCCCGCGAAACGCCGTCGTCCAAGTCGCCCCCTTGTCCGTCGATTTCTCCCAAGTTTCCTCCACCTTATCCGCCCCCACGCGCACCAGACGAACTCGATTCAGAATCTCCGCTCCCTGCGCGCCGCTAGTGGGTCCATAAAATTCCGCCGCCCCATCCGCCACTTTTCCGTCCACGAACACGTGCGACCGTCCGCGGTTGTCCACGAATATCCCGCGCCAGCTCTTGTCCTCCGCGCTGTAAGCGAACATGCTTTCACCCGCGTGGCCTCGCCCATCGTTCCAGTTTTCGATCACCACGCACTTGTCCAGCGAAAGAGAAACCTTGCTCGTGCTGCTCCCGGATCCGCCCGGAGCACTCACCGTCCAATCGCCCAGCCAATAATTCAGCTGCTGGCTCTCCGCATCGGCGGAACACGACGCCGGATCCGTCGCCGCAATCGCCCGCGGCGCAGCCAGGCACCACCATGCTCCCGCACCGATAATCAACACCGCGATTCTCAGCCACTTTGCACTTCGCACCACTCTGTTTTCTTTCATCACCGCATTCCTCCTCAAATAAAATCCCAGCAAGAGCATTCACCAAAACAACTCACGCCGGCGTTCGTCCGCTGGTTCGTGCTTTCGTGTCAAACAGCTTCCCGGGCCGCCGCGCCAGAAAACGAAATGCCTTCGCGTTCTTTTCTATTCGCAGCACCTCGAATCCCGCTGCTTCCAGCCGCAACCCGAACCCATCCGGATCGATCGGCACCAAAGTGTCCCCGATATGAATCAGCCGCATGAACAAGCGCTGCAAACTGTCGCTGCCCGCAAAAATTCCTCCCGGCTCGATCACGCGCCACACTTCGCGCAGAACCTCGTCCTGCATCGCAGCCGACGGCACGTGGTGCAGCATCGTGAACGAAAATCCCGCCGAAAACTGCCTATCGCCAAACGGCATGGCCCGCGCGTCGCCCGTCACCACTTCCACGTTCGTGCCTCGCAGCCTCGCTCTCAATGCTTCTGCCAATAAGGGATCAATTTCGATAGCCGTCAGCCGCTGCGTTTTCTCGCGCAGCAGATCGGTCGTCAAGCCCGGCCCCGGCCCGAGCTCCAGTACGTTCTGCCCCAGATCAACATCCGCCATGACCCACGGCACGCGCGCTTCGACGGTCTTGCGCCATCCCTCCGAACGGCACAGCCACTGGTGCAAGCGGTTCATCCGACGTGCATCTCCACGCTCGATCTCACAAGCCGCATTTTACGGTTTGCCGCCCGGACGTACTTCCGATATTGTGACAATGAATGTCGCAAAAGCGTCAAAGCCCGATTCTGCGTCGCTTGGGAGATTCCCGCTCCCTCATCGCCGCGCTCACCTACGACTACCCGCCGCGGCACGAGGTGCCGCTCCATTTCCACGATCGCGACCAGCTCGTCTACGCCTCCCGCGGCGTCATGACCGTTCGCACCACCAACGGCTCCTGGGTCGTCCCCACCGACCGCGCCGTCTGGATTCCCGCGAATTCCCCGCACACCATCACGATGTCCGGCAGAGTTGCGATGCGCACTCTGTATTTGAGGCCGCGCCTGGCGAAAGCGCTTCCGCGGGATTGTTGCGTGGTGAATGTATCGCCGCTACTGAAGGAACTGATTCTGCACGCCTGCACGGCCGGCGCGCTGATGAAAAGAACCGGCTGGCAGCATCACTTGGCCGAAGTAATCCTCGACCAACTGCAAACCATTCAAATGCTTCCGTTGCAACTCCCCAATCCATCCGACGCGCGAGCGCTCCGCATCGCGGAACTACTGCTAGCCGACCCCAGCGACCGTCGTCCGCTCACCGAATTCTGCAAAGCAGCAGGAGCAAGCAAGCGCACCGCCGAGCGCCTCTTCCAGCAAGAAGTCGGCATGACGCTAGGGAAGTGGCGCCAGCAATTGCGCCTGATGCAAGCGCTACGCCTCCTCGCAGAAGGCGCGAAAGTCACCCACGCCGCCCTCGAAGCCGGCTACAGCACTCCCAGCGCCTTCATCTCCATGTTCAGAAAATCCCTCGGCGCAACCCCCAAGCTCTATTTCAAATTCCCCGCGAAGCCCACGTAGCACAAATTTCCTCGCAGTTGCAAAGTCAATTGCTGCGACTCACTCAAGCCGCGCCGTGGTCGCGCAGTCGGACGCGTTCGAACACCGGCGCAAGACCATGTGGAGTGCGGCGGCGCGCCGCCGCTTTCTCTTAGGCGAGGCGCGCCTCGCCTGCAGTGATCGCGCCAGGTCCGACGCCGTAAAAGCGGCGGCACGCCTACCCCCCGCCTCTTGCAAGAATTTCTCCGCGCACTTCGCGCGAAGCGTCTGGCGCGCCACGAAGCGCTCCGCCTTCTCAGCCCTGTGCTCCGGCCGTTGACTCACGCAAGATTCTCACGTATTGTGCCTGCCATTCGTTCGGCCCAGCAGTGATTAAGGCTCTGGTTGTATGTACCGCAGCTGTCGCGCTGTCGCATCGGCCTTTCGTGACGCCGCGCGAAATTCTCATCCCAGTACTCCTAGACGATAAAACTTTCGCAGTCCAAGTTTAAGAGGGAGAACCAACATGAAATCGCACATGACAGGAATCTTCGCGAAGTTCGCAGTCTTAATATTTATGCTGATCTCGTGGCCCCAGTTCGTCGCCGCCCAGGAGCGGCCGAAACCCATCCCTCACCCCTTTGACCTGCCCCAACGCGCGCCCGCACGCGCCACAGCTCACTCCGCATCCAGCGCCGTCAAAAATGCCAGAAATTCCACAAGCAACTCATCCTCGCAATGGACGCCCCTCGCAAACCAGGCGCCATCGGGCCCCAACGGCATTCAAATCATGATTCAGTCCACCGACGGATCAATCCTCGTGCAATCCTACGACGGCCAAAGCTGGATGAAATTGACGGCGGATGCCAAGGGCAGCTTCATCAACGGCACCTGGAGCGCGCTGGCCTCGGAACCCGTCGCCCGTCTCTACTTCGCCTCCCAAATTTTGCCCGACGGCAGGTTATTCGTCGCCGGCGGAGAGTACAGCGGGCCCGCCCTGCTGCCGACCTGGTCGAACACGGGAGAAATCTACGACCCGCTTGTCAACAAATGGACCGTCATTGCCCCGTACCCGAATCAGCCCAACTGCCCGTACCTCTACTATGTTTCCGGGAACACCACGAGCGGCAGCGCGCAGATCACCGGAATTTATCCCTACGCCAGCGGGCTCACCGAGGGCGAAGAAGTTTTCGGCAACGGGATTCCATTCCCGGCGACAATCGTCAGCGTCGACTCTCCCACGCAAATCACCATCTCCGCGCCCGCGTCGCAAACAGCCACCGCCAACGTCCTAACATTCAACGCCTACTATGAAGTCACCGGCTGCCTGGGCGATGACCCCTCCTCACTCCTTTCCAGCAGAAAAATTCTCGTCGGTGACTTGGTCAGCCCCAACACCTACATCTACGACCCAGCCTTGAACACCTGGAGTCCCTCCGGAACGAAACTGTACCCGGTTGAGTCGAGCGACGAGGAAGGTTGGACCAGGACCAGCGAAGGCAGCATCGTCAGCTACGACCTCTTCCAGAGCATTGCCACCAACGGCAGCTACGCGGAAAAGTACAACCCCAAGACCGGGCTATGGAGCGGCATCAGCCCCTCGGACGGCACTGCCGTGGGAACCATTCCCCAGTTAAGCAGCCCGGATCTGGGTTTCGAACTCGGCCCCGCGCTTCGACTGCAGGACGGGCGCGTATTCGTGATTGGCGCGAACCAGCATACCGCCACCTACAATCCCATCGGCAATAACTGGCAACCCGGTCCGGACATCAGCGGCACGCTGAACGGAATCCCATCCCCATTTGGCGCCGACGACGCCCCGGGCGCGATCCTCCCCAACGGCCACGTCATCTTCACGGCCGATGCGGGCGCCTCGCAATTCACGTCTTCCGGAAACATCACCAACGGCTCGCCCGTGATCACCCACATTCCCTCGACGGCGATCTTGCAGGTTTACTGGGGCGTAAGCGGCCCGGGAATCCCAGGCGGCTCCTACATTCTGAGCGTGGACTCTCCCTCGCAGGTCACCATCAGCAGCCCGGCCACGGCAACCACCGCCGCGGATGCAATCAGTTGGGGCGGCACCTTCAGCAATCCCACCGAGGTGTTTGAATTCGATCCGCAGTCCAGCAAGATTCACCAGATCACTTCGTCCCTGCCAGATGCCAACCTCCCATTCGAAGGTTCCTATCCCACGCGCATGTTGATTCTTCCCACCGGCCAGTTGCTCTTCTCCGATAGCAGCTCGCAGCTTTGGGTTTACACCTCCGAGGAACAAGCCAGTCCGTTCTTGCGGCCAATCGTTACCGACGTCCACTACATCGGCCAAGGTAAATTCCGCCTCAAGGGCCTGCAACTCGACGGGCAATCGTCGGGCGCCAGCTACGGCGATGACGATCAGATGGACTCCAATTATCCGATCGTCCGCATGGTGGATCGCCACGGCAAC
Organism: uncultured Acidobacteriota bacterium; assembly: GCA_963740695.1. Lineage (GTDB taxonomy): Bacteria > Acidobacteriota > Terriglobia > Acidiferrales > UBA7541 > Palsa-295. Next base: position 543,845 of record CAVUFU010000004.1, on the reverse strand, counting down.
GTCCTCTACGCCCGCACCTCCAACTGGAGCAAAGTCGCCGTCGGCAACGACGGCTTCGAAACGGTGGACTTCACGCCCAATCCCGAAGCCACGCCGGGCAACTACGTCCTCTACGTAAGCGGCGCTGGAATCTCGTCGTTCCCCTACTTAGTTGATATCAGATCCGAAGAGGTGAACCACTAACAGGCCGTGGGAGCCCCGCATTCATGCTCAGCAGTTCATAGCCGCGGCGCAACCTTGTGATAGACGGTGGGAGCCCCCGCATTGATGCTCGGCAGTTCATAACCGCAGCGTCGCCCTATGATAGGCCGTGGGAGCCCCCGCATTTATGCGGGGGAGCGCGGGCTTCAGCCCGCGCGAAAAAAACGCGCAACAAAGAACGAGGGGCTTCAGCCGCGGGCCGTTCGATTTTGCAGTAGACGCCCGCACACTGATTCGCGTGTCGTCGCCACCGCGCGCCCGACGCATTACACTCGAGCGAAGTTTTCCAAGAAAACGTTCCACTCCGCCGCGGGAGCCCTGCAATTCATGCTCCGCAGTTCGTAACCGCAGCGCGACCCTATGCCAGGCCGTGGGAGCTCCCGCATTTATGCGGGGGAGCGCGGGCTTCAGCCCGCGCGAAAAACTCGCAAGAAAGAACGAGCGGCTTTAGCCGCGGGCCGTTCGATATTGATGTACACTCCGCTTTCATGTCCGCGCCGCAGGAGACCCGAACCTTTTTCACCTCCTCCACCACCTGGGAACGCCGGCAAATTCTGCAGTCCCACAATCTCTGCGAACTGCTCCTCGATGTGCTCCGCGAAAATCGCGCCAAACAAGGGCTTCAAGTCCACGAGTTCGTTTTCATGCGCGACCACATACACTTGATCCTCACTCCATCTCCGCTCGTCTCGCTCGAGAAAGCCATGCAGTTCATCAAGGGCGGATTTTCCTATCGCGCCAAGAAGGAATTGAATCGCCGCGGCGAAATCTGGCAGAAGGGTTACAACGAGCGCCGAATTAAACATCCCGGCGAATATGCAAGAGACGGCGAATACATCTGGACGAATCCGATAAAAGCTGGCATGGTCTCGCGCCCGGAAGAGTATCCATATTCATCCGCGCGCCTCAGAGTCGAAGTTGACCCCGTCCCTCCGCAGTTTCGTGCGACGGCCCACGGCTAAAGCTGTTCTTCATTCACCGAGATTTGTCGCGCGGGCGAAACCCGCCAGCATGCCGTGAGCGGCACCCGTGGGTCCGCATCGGTAGCGCCCCCATCCTTCCCGCATTTCGGGAAGGTTGGGGCAGTAGCACGACCCTGGGAACGCCAATCTCCCGATTGGCGTCCTTGACTTTTGTAGCCGCCAGACCGGCCACTTACCCCACGCGCACGATTCGAGGTATCCGGGGGCGACCGCGCCCATAAAGGCTGCGTTCTTTCGCAACCGACCGAATGTCAAAAACTTGTTCAGGTATTCGTGGTCAATCGTTTGCGCATATTTTCCGTCGTCGTCAACAAGCCAAATACAGTCGAGCCCGTCCATCCGGCTATAGTATCCAATTCTGAATAGTCGCCCCACCTCGTGGATCCATGGACTTCTTGGCACACGCCTCACGGAAATCACCGAGCAGGGCGGAATGGGAGTGGGGAATGAGTATTTTTTCCTGGGTCTCTTTTGTGAACGGGAGTGTCGGTTTAGCTCGCGCTTTCATTTGAGGTGATCAAGGCCTCGTTCGCGCTCTTGTCGTGTGCCGCGCAAACGCGCCGACCGTTCATGGGCACTTTTCAACTGCCCAACAACGCGACCGTTCGCGAGCCGGCGCAAGGCTGCGGAATCGGCAAATCAGTCGTGGGTAAGTTTCACGCGCCCAAACGGCTTCGCAACGCCATTCACGATATTATCCATGCGCCATTCCCACGTCCCCGCTTTCGCGTCATAAACGAAATCGTTCTTGAAACTAACTTCGCCCTTTTCATCCTTAAACACAAACAGCAACTCATCGTCCTTCGCGCTCGCAACCCCTAACGACGTCGCATTCAAGCCGCCATAAACATCCAGCCAGACGCAAGCGTACTCCTTCGCCGCTTCGTTCCACGCAATGTAGATCGTAGCCTCGTATCGCGGCTCGCCTTTTCCATTCTTCTCGCGCGACACTTCATGAATCGCCAGGTAATGATGTTCCAGCACCCACTCGGCGTTCACAGCATGTGTCGTCTCTTGCCCCGCGATCGTCCCCCGCATCACCCATTTCCCGGCAAGATGATCGAGCAGCGGAGAATGCAGCGGCGGCTGTTGCGCAAAACCCAAAGTGCCTGAACAAAGCAGCAGCGCCAACACGAACAGCTGCAAGCAAATCCTTCGTGCGTGATTGACCACAGCCCAGAACCTCCAATCCACAAATCGCGAACGCGGCTCACAATGCCTCGCGCTACGCACCCTACGCTAACGTCTTGGCCGCCTCAGCCGCGTTCCCGCGCGGCATCAAGATTCCCAGCACCACCGCCACCAGCACCAATGCCGGCACGTCGCCGAACAGATGGCCGTGCTCGGCGGGAGCTTTCATCGCTTGTACGGCCATTATCCCGCCATGCACAAAGCTGGACCAAACCGTGAACCAAATGAGGCTGCGATTTTGCAATGGATTCCGCGCGGCAATGATCAAAAATATCCCGAGCGTCGCGTACACCCCAAGGATCATTTGCTCGTAGTCGGGTTGATTAGGCTGCCATCGCCATCCAGCCGGCCACCAAGCCATCATCAGCGGATAAACCCCAACCAGAAAAATCAATCCAAACACCACCAAGGCGACTCGAAGCAAACGAATTCGCGTAGGCAGACTCACATGACACCTCCGTAAGTCAAAATGTGGCAGCAGCTAGGCGGGAATGCTATGCGTCGCGTGGCGAACTGTCAATCCATCCGCGCCCGCAATACTGCGACTACACGCTCATGTGTTCCCGGCGTAATCACCGCTGCGATCTGGCTCATGCCGATTTGCAGCCCGGAATCCCGCGGCGTGAGGTTGGTCCCCGGAATGTATAGAAAAAATGTGTGCCATTCCGCGTATTTAACACGTGGCGAATCGCAGTCCACCACTCACCACTCACGAATCACCAACCGCTAATCAACAACCACGACTAGCCCCGCCCGCGCGGCGTTCGGCTCCGCCCCAGTCCCGCGCCCTCACGCCCGGATGGCCACGCTCTCAATTCGCCTGGTCTTCGGGCAGAGCTTCACGCACACCGTGAGATTCTCGCGTCACGAGCGCAGTACCAATTCGGCAACGCCTCGAGCCAGGCACTCCACGAGCAATCGCAGCCCGCAGCACTCACACTCAGAACCCTTCGAGCGCCGTGCAGTCGAACAGCACCTCGATAACCTTGCCGACACAGCTCGCCGTGCCCTTCTCCTGGATGCGGTCCGTGGCCCTTGCCGCCGGTCAGAGGCGGCGTCCAAGTCAGCGAGGGCGGCACTTGCGAGGAATCGCCGCCCACTCCGTCCAGACGCGCCGCGCAGTACTTGATGTAGCGCTCCAGCACCGGCGCCCAGCGGCTCCCCGGCGAGAGGTGCGCCAGCCGCCATTTCATGATCGCCAGCGTCATCGCTTCCGGCACCAACATATTCTCGCCGGTGCTCACCGGGATCCGTACGACGAAAGTGCCCACCACATACCGCCACCGGATCAGGCGGTCGATCACCACTTCTGCCACGCGGCCCGCAGGTGCGGCGGGCTCGCCGGCTTTTAAGATCTTGCGCGAGGGTGCGCTCTGCAGCGCAGGCCCAGGCGGCGGAGGCGGCGGCGCGGGTTTGCCCAGCCGGGTGCCGATTCGTCGCACCACCACTTCGAACTCCTGACCACGCCTGATCCCGGGCTGCAACTCAACTGTGATCAAGCCCGCGAAATTCTGTCCCGTGCCCGTGGGGATCGGCACATAACTCACTCCGCCCTCGATCTTCAGTGTCAGGGTGTGCGCGTCGCTGGATGAGAGGCCCGCCGCCCCTCCCCAAATTCCGGCCAGCGCAATTACATCCGCGGCTGACACCGCTGGCCAGTAGATGGACGCTGTCGCTCCGTCCGGCACCGTGCCCCAATCAATCATCAATTCATCTGGCGGCAGGCCCGCGCCGCCGGGTTGGCCGATCGCTTTGCTCGGGCGGACGTCGAAGGTTTGCGGCGCGCGATGCGTGGCCGCGGGCCCGGGATTGTCCACCACGGTGAATTGCAGATTCCGCTGCGCCAATTGGTCCCAGGACATCGGTGACGCTCCGCTCGGGATCGGCGCGTCATCATAGGCGATCTGCGCAACCACGCAATGATGTGTGCCCGGCAGCCACGCCTGCACCTGTTGGCCGGCGATCTGGTTGTTCGGGTCGTAGAAATTCAGGAAGCAGCCGTAGTAGGTCCACAAATCGTTCTGACCCGCCGGAATTGTCAGCGTCTGGATGTTCGGCCCGCCGGGCTGATAATCCGTCTGCACTCCCGAATTTCCCGTGGCGAAGAAGGGAATCGTCGTCTCGCCCCCTCCGGGCAGCGGCGATCCCGGCTCGTTGGCTGCGTCTGGTTGCGACGCGTAGGTCCCGTTCGGGTCGTAGTCGGTATCCGGGCTTTGGCTGGCGAAGACGCGGAAGAACACCCGCACATTGGACGCCGCGCCCGAGGCGCCCGATGAACCGCGCAGCCGCACCCTGGCGATGGCGAAGTTATACCTGTTTACGAAAAGCGGCAGGAAGCCAGACAACAATGCAAAAACGGCGCTACCAGCTGTCCAATCTGCCCCTCGCCCTGCTGGTCCGGAAGCAGCGCAAACGGATCCGTGCCGAACAAATTGGTGAAGCCCGGCGAGTTGTTAAGGTAACCCAAAAGCGCCTGGACGTAATTGTAAGCGCCGGTCACGCTGTCATCGCTGAAGGTCGGTCCGCCGGGAAAGGGAACGGTGTTGTTCTTTGGCACCGCGCCGAACACGCGCAAATCCTGGCTGAGATACGGTTGGTTGTTCTGCTGCGGGTCAATGTCCGTGAAGTAGGGATCGCCCGCGGCGATCAATTCGAAGTCCATCGTCGCGCTCGAGCCGCTTACGGTTACACCTCCCACGGTCAGGCTGGTGCTCAAGTCCAGCTCCGGTGACACGCCCGCGGCCGGGAACTGGCTCATGATTGCGGACGAGAGCGTGATGTCGAAGGGGATTCGTATCCGCTGTGGCGATTTGGCCGATACCCCGTTCTGAAACTCCGGCCCCGCCGGATTGGCGGTGATTTGCACTCCGTTTCCTTGCAGGTTCGCGAAGGCGCCGGTGAACGGGGCCACCTGCACCGCAAGGTTCTCGAACGCCTGTTGGCTCATCCCATCAATCACCACCCAGAAAGCCGCGGAGATCAACCCGCCCTGGTGGTTAATAATGTCCTGCGTCTCGTCCTTGCCGAAGGTGTTCTTCTGCGAATAGAAGGTTACTTCCGCGATCGGGAAAGGATTGTCGGGATTCGTCCCCGTCAGCGTGCGGTCTGCCCGGCGGGAAAAATGTGTTCGAGGATGAGAAAATCGGGAAGGGATGCTCGCATTTCCTGCGTTAACAGCTGGCCAGGTTCGCTGAATAATTTTGCGATCACCTCGTTGATGGTGAAGCCTAGCTGCACGGTCAGGTAGTAGATGAAGCAGAGCGCGCAGCCGTAACTCACGGGGTCCCCGTCGCCGTTCACCTGTACGCCGCCGACTTTGGCGCCCTTGAATGTGTTATTCACCCAGTCTGAACGCGCCGCGTTGGGCGTGGCGGTGCCCGGGTTGGTCGTCCCGTCGCCATTCAGCCAGTTCTGCACAAAGATCTGGTTGCCCCCGGCGTTGTAATAGTCATTGTGTCCGTTCAGAAATAATTGCAGCGCGCAGTAGTGCGAGAGGCCCTCCCCGCTTCTTCACGCGTGCCTGATCGCTTGTGAGCGACATCAATATTTCGGCCCACTCGGCCATCCACAGCTTGCAGACGATTTGCTCCGCGATCCCGATCGTGGCGATAAATTGCCAGCGTGTCCACGTGGATCGCGCTTCCGTATCCGTTGTTGAAGGCTCCTTTGCCGTCGGGCTGATCGAAAACCACCTGTTGTTGGTGGGAGGTCCCGAATTTGCTCGTGTCCGTGGCGAACCACCCGGTGGTCGTGGTGAACGCCGCTTCCACCTGGCCCAGCAGGAAGTTGGCATTCGCTGTCACGTTGGTCTGCTGCGTCGCCGAGAGGCCCGTCCAAAACGAGTCGGTTGAGTTAACTTGAAAGTTCGTGGTGCTCCCGAAATTGTGGCTCATGGCGTGCCTCCGTGGCTGGCGACAGGTGTGCTTCCTTATGTAGAAGTGTCGCGAGAGCCGAAATCGTTTCATGCGCCAGGCGATTTTGTGGAATTCTCAACCATTGAAATTTGACCAGGGAAAAGTGGCCGATCCTTGCAGCGCGGGCCAGCGGCGGCTTTTCGGTCTTGGCCGGCGCGTGCGCTTGGCGTCGTTCGCCAAGATGCGTGGCGCAACGTCGGACCTCGCAGCAGATGGAATTGCCGTTGGCAATCCAGTCTTCATGTGTTACAACCTGTAACGGTACACAGCGTCACGGAACATTTCATCGCCCCCGCGCGTTCATTCCTCCGGGACGCCATTGCGCGCGGCGTTTCGTTGCACGATTCCCAATAGCTCCAGCGGGCGGAGCTGAAGGACTCTGGCATGAATAATCTCTGGCGTGACCTTCGCTTTGGTTTCCGGCTGCTGCGCAAGAATCCCGGCTTTGCCGCCGTCGCCGTCCTCGCGCTGGCGCTGGGCATTGGCGCCAATACCGCGATTTACAGCATCGTCTACGCCACCCTGCTCGAGCCTTTGCCCTACTATCACCCCAACGAAATCGTGATGGTTTGGTCCAAAATCCAGGGAGACCGCAACGTAGTCGCCGCCGGCGATTACCTCGATTGGAAGCGCGAAAGCACCGTCTTTCAAGGATTGGCGGCCTGGACCAGCACGGGCGTGAATCTCGCCACCGCCAGCCACCCGGAACAGGTGCAAGCCTGGAAAGCCCAGCCGGGATTTATGACGGTGATGGGCCAATCCATGTTGCTGGGCCGCGATTTTCTGCCGGAGGAAGGCGAGGTCGGCAAGGATCACGTCGCCATTCTCACTCACCGCTTCTGGCTGGATCGTTTCAATGGCGATCGCTCGATCGTGGGCAAGACCATCCAGATAAATAGCGAGCCGTATACGGTGGTCGGAGTCCTCGGCCCCGGCCCGAGCGATCGCGGGCGGGAAAAGCTCGGCATCGCGCTCTCGTTCAAACCCGAGCAGATCAATCACGATTTTCACTGGCTACTCGTCATGGGCCGCCTGAAGCCCGGAGTCACCATCCAGCAAGCCAACGCGGACATGGACAGCGTGACGCAGCACATCGCGAAGGTGTATCCGAAATCGGATCAAGGCTGGGGCGCGATCGTCTCGCCGCTGAAAAACGATTTTCTCGATCGTGACGTGATTCGCGCGCTCTGGTTGCTGCTGGGCGCCGTCGCATTCGTTCTGCTCATCGCTTGCGCCAACGTGGCCAACTTGCTTCTCGCGCGCGCCACCAAGCGCCGCAAGGAAGTTGCCGTGCGCGCATCCGTCGGTGCCAGCCGCTGGCAGCTATTCCGCCAGTTTCTCGCGGAGAGCCTGGCGCTGGCTTCGCTCGGAGGCATCCTAGGCATCGCGCTGGCTTGGCTGCTCCTGAAAATTATTTTGCTCCTGATGCCGCCTTTCACTCTGCCCTACGAGGCCAATGTCCGCCTGAATCCGCCCGTGCTGCTTTTCACCCTGGCCGCCACAGCTCTCGCCGGCATCCTTTTCGGTTGTGCTCCAGCGTGGCAGTCGTCGCATCTGAATCTGAACGACGTGCTGAAGGAAGGCGGCCGCGGCTCCTCTGGCGCCGGCCGCCACGGGCTGCGCCGCGCGCTCGTGATCGCCGAATTCGCGCTGGCGCTCAGTTTGCTCGCGGGCGGCGGAATGGCCATTCACAGCTTGTGGAACGTCGAGCACGTCGATCTCGGCTTTCGCACCGACCATCTGCTCACCTTTGACCTCCCGGTTCCCACCGACCAGCTCGCCTCCGCGGATCAGATTAATTCTTTCTATCGCCAGCTTCTCGAAAGAATCCAGGCGCTACCAGGCGTTTCGGCGGCATCCGTCTCCACGGGCATGCCGCTGCAGGGCACCGGTTTTGGCATGCCTTTTCAAATCGTCGGGAAAACGGTGGACGATCCTTCCAAGCGCCCCGGCGCCGGATTCAATATGGTCACGCCCGGATATTTCCGCACGTTCGGAATCCACTTGGACCAGGGCAGGGAATTCACCGATCAAGATTTAGCCGGCGGCGCTCCCGTCGCCATGGTCAACGAAATATTCGTGAAGCGATTTTTCCCAGGTGTGAATCCCTTGACGCAACGCATCGCTGTCGAACAGTTGATTCCCGGAGTCACCAAACTGGGGCCGTACATCGAGTGGCAAATCGTGGGGGTCTACCACGACGTTCATAACGGCGGCGTGGGACGCGAGGGCTTCCCGGAAATTGATGTCCCGTTCTGGCAGAGCCCCTGGCCGGGGACCAGCGTGGCTGTGCGCGCCTCGCTCGATCCCGCCACGCTGACCAAAAGCATTTCAGACATCGTCCTTTCCATGAATCCGAATCTTCCGCTAGCGGACGTCAAAACGATGGATCAAATCAAGGACGAATCCATGGCCGGCGATCGCTTCAGCGCTTTTCTCTTTGGAAGTTTCGCGGGCTTGGCGCTGCTGCTCGCCGTCCTGGGAATTTACGGCGTGATGTCCTTCGCCGTCGCGCAACGCACCCACGAAATCGGGTTGCGCATCGCCCTGGGCGCCGGTCAAAACCGCGTAGTGCGACTGATAATCCGCGAGGGCATGACGCTCGCCGGAATCGGTTTACTGCTCGGCCTCGCCGGCGCCTATTTTGTCGGCCGCCTGATGCACACCCTGTTCATGGGCGTAGGCGCGCTCGACCCGGTAGCATTCGGCGGCGTAGCAGCTCTGCTGCTGATGTCCGCGCTGCTAGCATGTTACGTCCCAGCATCCCGCGCGGCAAAAGTAGACCCAATGCAAGCCCTGCGCGAAGAGTAGCGCCATTGTAGTGCGCGCGTCATTTTTGCGGCGAGGCCTCAGGAATCCCGTCGCCATCCTTACGTCCGGTCCCGGCGCCCAAGGGCAACGTCCACCCACGATCCCGTAGCAGTGACCTGAGTCCTGATTAACGCATCGCGGCCCAGGAAGCCTTTCCCATCCCGCGGACATTTTGGCCTCACTCCCGCGCTCTCTGTCCGCCAACTTCGCTTTCACCTCCATTTCTCTTCGCGTTAGAATTTCCCAGCACAATGCCGCGGCCGATTCACATCCGCCACGCCGTCCCCGCCGATATCCCCGCCCTCCGCGCGCTGATTGACGCCTCCGTGCGCCAATTGCAAGCGCAAGACTACACCCCCACCCAAATCGAAGGCGCGCTAGAAAGCGTATTCGGCGTGGATAGCCAACTAATCGCCGACCAAACATATTTCGTAGCAGAAGCAGAAGCAGAAGCGGAAGCCGAAGCACGAAGCAGAAGCAGAAGCCGAAGCAGAAGCAGAAGCCAGCCCGCGCGCAATATCCCCCCCGCTCCCAGTAGGCTGCGGCGGCTGGAGCAAACGCAAAACCCTCTACGGCAGCGACCACTGGACCGGACGCGAAGACGCGCTCCTCGATCCGCGCCAAGACGCCGCCAAAATCCGCGCCTTCTTCATCCATCCGCAGTGGGCCCGCCGCGGAATCGGCACCTTGATTCTCGAAGCCTGCGAAAACGCCGCAAAATCAGCAGGCTTCCAAAGCTTCGAAATGGGTGCCACCCTAACAGGCGTAAAGCTATTCCGCGCGAGAGGCTACGTAGCCCAAGAAAATCTCAAGGTCCCGCTCCCGAATGGCGAACTCCTCCCCGTAGTCCGCATGTCCAAGCAAGCCTGACCAGAAATAAGTTGCCGCGTTGGCGTAGCCACAACGCACACTCTTCGCTAAACTCAAGCGCGCCTAAAGAGCAGGGAAGTTCTTCCCAACGGAGATTCGCATGCGGCCCATGCAACGTTTTCTCTTCGCAGCAGCGTGCTTACTGTTCCTTTGTTTCCTGGCGGCGCACACGACCGCGCAAACAACAAAACCCGCCACGGATTCGTCCACCCGAAAAGCAGAACACCCCCGCGCGTCATCGCCAGCCACCACCCCGAATGCAATGGACCACGACCTACTCGAAGTAACCATCCCGCAACTAGAAAATTTCTACGCCACGCACAAATACACCGTCACCCAGGTAGTCCAGTGGCACCTATCCCGCATAGCAAAATACAACGGCATCTACCGCGCAGTCCAAACCCTTGACGCGCGCGGCGCTCTAGCCACAGCAGCAAACGAAGACGCAGCCGCAACCGCCGCCGCAAAGAATGCAAAAGCCCTGCAACGCGGTCCCATGTGGGGTGTCCCTATCCTTATTAAAGCGAACACCAGCGTAAAAGGCCTGATCACCACCGACGGCTGGCAAGGATACAAAATCCCCGGCCACGAACTGATCGCGCCGCAAGACGCAACCATCGTCGCAAAACTCCGCGCCGCAGGCGCCGTGATCCTGGGCCAAACCAACATGCCAGACTTCGCCGATAGCGACACGACTCGCAGCACGGCCTACGGCCGCACTGGAAACGCCTACGACGTCCGCTTCAGCCCCGGCGGCTCCTCCGGCGGCACAGTAACCTCAATCACTTCGAACTACGCCGTACTCGGCACCGGCACAGACACCGGCAATTCCATCCGCATGCCCTCAGCCACCAGTTCCGTAGTCGGAGTATTTCCCACGCGCGGCCTGGTCAGCATCGCCGGAATCGCCCCGCTCGATTGGCAACTCGACAACACCGGCCCCATCGCGCGCAATGTCACCGACGCCGCCATCGCCCTCAGCGTAATGGCTGGAGAAGATCCCCAAGATTCGCGCACCAAGGGATCCGCCGCCAAAGCGCAACCAGCCCCGTACACGCAATATCTCCGCGCGGATGCGCTCAAAGGCAAACGCTTCGGCGTCCCGGCTTTCATCCTCGACGGCGCCGACACTCCCTTCCAAGGCATTCCCGGACTAGGCGCAGATGCTGCCGCCGGTCGCATCCCGCTGCAACCAGAAACTCGCGCCGCATTCATGAAAGCAATCGAAGGACTCCGCGCCGCAGGCGCCACAGTAATTTTCAACGATGCAATCCTCCCCGACAGCTACACAAAATTAGTAAACCAAGTCAAAACGCTGCCCTACATTCGCGAGGGAACTGAAAATTTCCTGAAGCAATACGGTCCAGCCCAATATCACTCCGCGGAGGAATATCAAAAAGCAGTGGGCTCGCCGCTCCCGGCAGTAATTATCGGCGGCCCAGCCGCCGCGGGCGATCCACCAACTCCCGCCGCGGCATTGGTCCAAGCACAAATCGAAACCGATCCGCAAGCCGACGCGAACGTCATCACTCCCCGCCGCCAAGCCCTCGACGCCTACACCGCAACTCTCGACCGCCTGCATCTAGACGGCTTCGTCTATCCCGCCACGCAAATGCCCCCTCCCGACGAAACCATGCCGCAAGACGGCACCATCAGCGGCGGCCCCCACAGCGACACAGGCTGGGTCAACGACCTAGGCGTCCCAGCAATAGTAGTCCCCGGCGGCTTCTACGAAGACGGCCTACCCTTCGGCCTAGAAATCTCAGCCCGCCCCTGGAAGGACGGCGACCTCCTTGCATGGGCCTACGCCTACGAACAAGCCACCAAACACCGCAAACCACCCACACTAGTAGAAAAAGGCCTCCTCCCAATAGCAAGATAGGCCGGCAGCAGACGCCATCGCGCCCCCGCCACCAACCGATCCGATGTCACAACGCGAAGTCCGGCGCAAAACCATATGGAGTGCGGCGGCAAGCCGCCGCTTTTCCAGCGCGAAGCCCGCTTCGCGTGCACTAGCCTCGCCCGCAGCGCGCACCTCTGCGCGTGGCACAGCGTAATCACGAAGGGTCCCTTCAAACTCGTTGTGAGGAGACGGCAATCATTGTAGGCCGTAGCTTCAGCTACGGCATAAACGCAGCCAAGTCAGTGCGGCTTCAGCCGCTGAAGTACGGATGTCGTAGCACTCACACAAGCGGCGTCCACGGCGACTTCGCAATTGTCGGCCTTCACCGGCGTTTACACTTGCCTATACTTAACTACTGTGTTAACATCGGTCAGGCGCTTATTGCGCCCACGAAGGGGAACCGACATGGCGGACCACAGCACGGCCACCATCACTTACTCGTCGTCCCACGCCCGCCGCCACCCCCGCAATCGGTCCGATCAGCGCCGAATTTCTAACCGGAACACACCTCCATTCAACTTCCCGCCAAGCCCATGAAAATAAACCGCAAATCCAAATCTAACCGGTACAACAACGCCGTTCCGCCATTTTCCACGCGCCAGGTATCGCGCGCCGGTCGCGGCTCACATATTGCGCTCCGCACGTCTCCGCCTCCGCCAACCCAAAAAACTCCGCCAACATCCTGCCATCCCGCACGGTCACTCGCGCCAGCGACGAATCGCCACCCACGACTCACCGATCGCGCCACACGCGCCAATCACACTCCTCTCCGCCCGATGTTACATTGTTACATCCGCTTTCTAATCGTCACAAAGCGCCCGTCACCGCTGAAAATCAATCGCCAACCCCGGCGATTAGAAATCCTTATATCTCCTAGAAAACAAACGCCAGCCACCCCAATCAATCGCCAACTTTTTGCCACTTTCACACACGCACTTCCGGCGCTTAACTTTCGACTTTCAACTATTAACTTTCAACTCGCAATCCGCCCAGCCAGCTTGAGTTCCACCCGCCCCGGGAGTACATTCATCCTCCCAGCACCCAACGTCCACAACGAGGTTCCTGCGATGGATGGGCTTCGCTTCGACGCCTACCAGGTTGATCTGCGCACAGGAGAGCTGCGCAAACACGGCCGCAAGATCCGCCTCGCCGGCCGTCCCTTCCAAATTCTCGCCCTCCTCCTCGAACAGCCCGGCGAACTCCTAACCCGCAAGGAATTGCAAGACCGCCTCTGGCCCGCCGACACCTTCGTGGATTTCGAACACGGCGTGAACGCCGCGATCCAGACTCTGCGTCGGGCACTCTGCGATTCCCACAAAAATCCGCGTTACATCGAAACGCTCCCGCGCCGCGGCTATCGTTTCATCGCCCCAGTAGAAAGAGTCCAGGCAGCCGCCGCCACCGCTGCAGCAAGCGCTCCCGCGATCGCTGCGCCGCCGTCCGCGATTTCCGCGCAGGGAATTGTCGCCCCCGCGCCAACGCAGCAAACATCCCTCACCTCACCGGAATCAAACCTCGTCGGACAAGTAGCCACAATCCAGGACGACGCCGGCCGCAACTTCGTCCTCCTTCCCGTCTCCGAAGAAATTCACGCCGAAATGTCCAACTGCGAAGCCACGCAAGACGCCCTCGCAATCTCCATGATGGTAGCCGCAGAAAAACTCTTGCTGGTGAATTGCGGCACCCGCGTGCAAATCCTGGACGCCGGCAACCCCACGCTCGGCTGCAAAGTCCGCATCCTGGGCGGCCAATTCATAGGCGAAAAAGCCTTCGCCCCCCGCGCCAACCTCGCAGGCCTCTCCTAACACAGTGCCTGGCTACATTCACCATTCGCGCGAATCGGCGGTTGACTCTTCTCGCGCGCTCGCGCAGAATTTCGGGCGAGCGATCCAATGATCGTCACCACTGAATACGTAGACATCCCACTCGCGGGCTCGCCGATGCGCACGTTTGTGGCCTCGCCGAAAGCTCCAGGACAATATCCCGGCATATGGTGCTACTCCGATATTTTTCAGCTCACTCCGCCGCTGCTGCGTTACTGCGTGCGCCTCGCCGGTTACGGATTTGTCGCCGCCGCGCCGGAAATTTATCGCCGCATCGAACCGCCCGGCACCGCAATCCCTTTCGATGACGCCGGACGCACGCGCGGACAGCAGGACGCCGCAAAAACCCCCGTCGCACATTTCGACGCCGACTGCCGCAGCGGTCTCGATTGGCTAGCAAAGTATCCGAAGGTCGCGCCGGGGCAAATCGGCGTGGTGGGATTCTGCATCGGCGGACATCTCGCGTTTCGCGCCGCATTTCAGCCGGACGTTCGCGCCACTGCGTGCTTCTACGGCACCGGAATCCACGACGGACAATTAGGGCAGGACGCAGACGCCGGCTCGCTAGCCCGCGCCAAAGAAATCCGCGGCGAACTACTGATGATTTTCGGCACGAAAGACCCGCACGTTCCGGATGCCGGCCGCGAAACCATTGATCGCGCACTGAAAGCTTCCGGCATCCATTACCGGACGCTGCTCTATCCCGCCGAACACGCCTTCACCCGCGACGAAGGCCCGCGCTTCGATCCCGAAGCCACGGACCAATCCTTCGCGGAGAGCATCAACTTGTTCCGCAAAGTGTTCCGCGGATAAAAACGCTCGAGCAGGCATCCGACCACTGACGCGCTTATGAAGATTCCGCGAATCTATTCGTAACGCAGCGCGACCATGGGATCCACTTTCGTCGCGCGGCGCGCTGGAATGTAGCAGGCGAGCAGTGCAATGGCAGCGAGCGCCAGCGCGACGAGCACGTATGTAATCGGGTCGCTCGGTTTCACGCCGTAAAGAAATGTAGTGATCAGCCGCGCGAGTCCGAGCGCGAGCGCCGCGCCAACCACGACTCCGATGCACGTCAGCTTCAGCCCCATTTTCGTCACCAGCCGCAGCACGTCCGATGGCTGCGCGCCCAGCGCCATGCGGATCCCGATTTCGTGCGTGCGCTCGTTCACGGAATACGACATGACGCCATAAATCCCCACCGCCGCGAGCAACACTGCAACGGTCGCGAATATCCCGAGCAGCTCCATGTAAAAGCGCCAGTCTCCCAGCGACTCGTTGAGCACTTGGTCCATGGGCCTGATCAGGCCGACGGGCTGGTCGGGGTCTATATTGGCGATCATGCTTTTCACACCCAGGGCGAGCCCAGCTTCGCGTCCGTGCACCGTGCGCAACACCAGATTCTCGTGCAGGTGCGCACGCGTGGCGCCGCCGGGGAAAACGTCGGGCTGTTGCAGATACGAAGCGTAGACGAACGGCGGCGTCTCTTCGCCGAGTCCAAAATGTTTCATGTCGCCGACCACGCCGACGATTTGCCGCGGGCGCGGCTGCTCCACGGGATAAGGATCATAGCGCAGCAGAATCTGCTGGCCGATGGGATCTTCATTGGGAAAGTATTTGCGCGCGAAGGATTGGTTGACGTCAATCACCCAGGGAGCGCCGGCGGTATCGTGCTCGTCCACGTAACGGCCTTTGATCAGCGGCACTTTCATGGTGTTGAATATTCCGGCGCTGATCTCGCTGTATCCGGCGGTCGGGCGATTATCTTCCGAAGGCACGGCATGCCCGAGAATGGAAAAGCTGTAGCGTTCCGCGCAGCAGCGCAGCGGCATCGCGCCGATCAACGCCGCGGATTCCACGCCGGGCAAGCCGCGCGCGTTTTCCAGCAAACGCGTGTAAAAGTTGGTGGCCGCCGGCAAAGTTCTTTCCATGTCGCCGCCCGGAACTCGTTCCAGATATTTGCCGCCCTCCGGAAGTTGAAAGTCCACGGCGAGCAGACGGTTGTAATCGAAGCCGGGATTCACGCGCTTCAAGTGCAGGATGGTGTTGATCATCAGGCCCGCGCCCACGAGCAAAACCATCGAGAGCGCCACTTCGGAAATCACCAGGGCGTGCCGCGCCAGGCGGCTGGCCGCTGAAGTCGTCTTGCGTTCGCTTTCGCGCATCACGGCATGGAGGTCCGGGTTCGAGGCGCGCAGCGCGGGAGCCAATCCGAACAAAACCGCGGTGAGCAATGAAATTCCCAGCGCAAAAAGCAGGACCCGTCCGTCCACGGTGATCGAATCGGCGTTTGGAAAATCCTCGGCGAGCGCGACGAACACTTTGATGCCGACAAAAGTGAGAATCGTTCCCAGCACTCCGCCCGCGAGCGCCAGCAACGCGCTTTCCGTGAGCAACTGCTGGACGAGGCGGCGGCGTTCCGCGCCAAGCGACATGCGCAGCGCATATTCCTTGCGTCGCGTTTCGGTGCGGAACTGCATCAGGTTCGCGACGTTCACGCACGCGATCAGCAGCACAAACGCGACCGCGCCAAGCAGCGGATAGAGCGCACTGCCCGCGCCGCGATAAAGATCCTGCTGCAGTGGAATCACTTTGTCGCCGAGTCCTTTGTTCGTAGCGGGATAATCCTGCGCCAGGCGCTGTGCGACCACGTTCATATCCGCTTGCGCTTGCGCGAGCGTTACGCCCGGCTTCAGCCGCCCAACGGGCATCAGCCAGTGATCGAAACGCGCGTTGTAACGCGGGTTTGCTGGATTGATGGGCTGCCACACGTCAATCGGATAGCCGTAGAACGGTGCGAATCCCTGGGGCATCACGCCGACGATGGTCGAAACGACGCCCTCGATATTCATGGTCTTGCCCAGGACGTGCGGGTCGCTGTGATATTCGTTCTTCCAGAAAGGCGTGCTGATCACGACGGTCTGCGAAAGGTCTTGCTGCTCGTCCGCCGCGAAGATTCGGCCGAGAACGGGCTTTGCTCCCAGCATATCGAAAAAATTGGGCGTGACGTATTGGGTGTGCAGCGGGCGCGGCTCGCCGATGCCGGAAACGATCGCGCGGTCGGTGAAGCTGCTCAGCGAGATGTCCTCGAAGACGTGGTTCTGTTTGTTCCAGTCCACGTTTTCGGCAATCGGCGGCGCGTTCAGAGAATCCGGGTGCGCCTGATCAACCTGCCAGATCACGACGAGGTTTTGCGGCTGCGGATAGGGCAGCGGACGGTAGAGCAGGGCATTCATCACGCTGAAAATTGTGCTGTTCGCCGCGATGCCGAGAGCGAGCGACAGAATTACCACGGTGAGAAATAAGGGATTTTTGCGCAGGCTGCGCGCCGCGAATTTCACGTCAGCGCCGATGGTTTCGAACATCCGAGGAATTGCCATGTCCGCGTTACCTCCTGGCCAGACTTGCCGTCGGCCGCCAGCAGAGGATGTTGCGCTCGATTCTAAGATGATTCGGGGCCTTGGTGGTCAGCGAAAGGTTGATCGGCGTTCGCGGTTGCGGCTTGTACTTCTGTCACCCGGTCAGACGCAGTTGTAAGCAGAACGGTAGCTTCGCAACGGCGCCCGCTTCGTAGTGAGGTACGGGTTTGGGCGCGGGAATGTTCCGTTGGAGGCTCGGCAGAGCAGCCGATTGGATATTGGGGTGGGTCACTTTAATCCACGGCTCATCTGTAGACGATACATGCACGCGCTTCAAGATCATCGATCCAAGCGGGCATCTTCAGAGAACTTGCCCAGCGTAAATCCAACTTCTCCAGTTTGGGCAGCTCGAGGATTGTGGCAGGTAAGGACGTCAGCGGGTTGCCACGAAGGTCGAGTTGCCGCAATTCGCCGAGCATTCCGATCGAGGCTGGCAACGTCGTTAGTTTGTTATTACGAAGATGCAGCTCGCGCAGGCGAGAAAGGTTCGATATGCAGTCCGGGAGAACCGTAATGTGGTTGTCGGTCACTCGAAGCTCTACCAGTTCCGTTAGACCGCAGATCGATTTGGGAAAGGCCTCGAAGGCGTTTTCACTGACGTTCAGATACCGCAATTTCTTCAGCCGAGTTATGGAATCCGGGAGCGATGTCAACCGATTGTTGTGCAGGTAGAGGAAATCGCTGAGCCCAATGATGTCGCCGAGGCTTTCCGGCAGTTGAGTCAGTTCGTTGTGACCAAGATCGAGCATGCGCAGGTTCCGCATATCGCCTATTCGCTCGGAGATTTCTTTTAGGTTGTTGTCCGCCAGAATCAAGGATTGCAGATCCGTTTGTTCCCAAACGGAATTCGGGACGCGTCCGAGATGTTGTTTCCAAAGGTTGAGAACGACCGCATACGATTCGGGCATCATCCTTATCGTATTCCAACCGGGAACTTGTATCTAGCCGGGGCGCCGCAGGCTATAGGATGACGGAGCAGGGAGGCGGGCGATTCTTTGAGCGAGAGGCGCGCGAACTGCCGCGAAATCCGAAAGTGTATTACGTAGGGGCCGGTGCGAGGCCGGCCCCTACTGGCGCTGCAGTGGCGGACTTTTTAACGCATGAAGTCTTTCATCCATTCGGGGCGGGTGGGGGTGACCTTCGACCTGAGCCGGGTCAATTTTGCGCGCAACTGATCCACATCCAGGCCGGCCGATTGGCATACCAGCGGGAAATCCTTGGGATCCTGGAACAAATACTCTTCGGCCTCGCGTTTTTTGCGCAGCGGGCCTGAAATCCACTCCTGAATCGTGCTGACCACTACTGCCTGCCACAACCTGGTCTCAATCGTTGCATCGTGCTCCGACATAACTCCAGCGTTAGACATGCTCATCCCAGGACCCCCTTGCTTTCCCCATTTGTTTGGTATGTACGGCGAGACAGCCAAGAGCATCGATTGAGCCAAGTCGCACACGAATTGCATGCGCCTTGAGGAAATGTGCCGTGTCGGTCAAGAGCAAACGTCAGGGAAACACGAGACTTAGTGTCGGTCGGCCGTCAAACGTTCGCGCGCGGCCGGCGCATGTGGCGGCGGCCGGAATTCGCCAAGGAAATTTTCCCCGGTACTGGCAAGAATTTCACGAAGTGAGCGCGAGCGTATCCGGCGCGGGCGCGGGAACCGGAATACGCCAGCGCTCTGCAGGTGCGGCGGGCGGGGGACCGCGGTGATTTTTCTTGGAAGCCAAAACCAGCGGCGCCGTATATGCCAGAGCGCGCCGCCGTCCGTCGGAATCCGTTGGCCGCGCTTCGACGCACTCGCCGGAGTTGAATTTCTCAACCGGCGTTGATTTATTCAGCGGGGATTTTCAGGGGCTTCGGCGGGCGCGCAAAATCCTGCGGTGGCATCCTGCACATTCTGCGAGAGATGAATTGTGCTTTTGCCTTGCTGGACATTGGTTCCGGAATTGCCTACTATCCGCGTAACCTGCGGGGGGCAAACCCGCACAAAGGAGAGACAAGCATGGCGCAAAAGACCTCCCGGAAAGCAAAGAAGCCTTTGAGTAAAGCGAAGAAGCTCCCATCTATTAAGCCGCTGCGGTCCGGCAGGCAACCCTACCTGACCGTGACTCTCGAGACGGTTATTGTCACTTAAAACGCCGCCGTCCTTTGAGAGCCAACGCGCTTAACCCAAAATCGCGGCGGGCTGCCGGTGTGGCATAATTTGTCATCTCAGCGCGGCGCCTGGCAACAAATCCCGCCAGCCAAACAAAAGTACATATTGGGCGACTGGGTTCGACCTTGCAGCTCTCGGACCCAGCGATTCCGGCAGAGCGCTCCGCGAAGTGAGCGAATTGCCGCACGAAGCCTTCCTGTGAAAACCTGACACGCTGATGGCTCCTCGCCAACCTGCTGCGCCGCGCCAGCGTTTCCGGTATCCAGCCGTCATCTTCGGCAACGCCCTGGGCGATCAGCTCCTGGCGCTCCCTACACTAAGGGCCCTGGCTGCTCTTTTCCCGTCGCGCCTTGTATTGATCTGCATGCCGGGATTTCGCCGCAAATTTTTTCCCGATCTGCCGTTGCGCGCTGTGTGTGAAATCGCGATGCATCGCCGCAAAGCGCAAAGGCTATTTAATTCCATCGCCGTGGCAAAAAGGGTCGGGCGATGCGACCTGCTGCTCTCGCTCAACCCGTGGACTTCGCCGTCGCTGCGCCGCCTTTTGGAGCTGCTTTCACCGGACCTCTCCGTCGGCTTACTGCCGCCGTTCGAAGTGCTCGTCCCGCGGAATCCCGTGCAGCATATGGTCGATTCCACTTTCCGCGTCGCGGCCTACCTGGACGCCTCCTTGCGCCCCGAAGAATTTGCAATTCCGCCGCGGGTGCCCGCTCGGGTGCGGCCGCGCATTCGCGAATTTCTGCGAAGCGCGGCGCGCGGCAAACGCATTATGGCCATCCACAATGAGACCAAACTGGAGAAGGTCTGGCCGCGCGAGCGTTTGAGCCTGCTGATCAGCCAATTTCTGGAGCGTCATCCGGACTTTGTGGTTTTCATTCTGGACATCGCTAAACCGCGGCTGCAAGTCACAAAATTCAGGGATCGCATCATACATTCTCCCGGTTTGCCGCTGCCTTACGCCTTCGCACTGCTGCGCGAAAGCGATCTTTTTCTCGGCGTGGATTCCTGCATGCTGCATGCCGCGGATTTATCCCGCGTCGCGGGCGTGGGGCTTTTCGGGCCCACGGATCCGCGGCGCTGGGGTTTTCGTTTCGCGGAGCACCGTCACATTCGTGACCGGCGCGGACTGCAACACATATCCGCGTCGCGGGTGCTCCAGGCGCTGGAGTCGCTGCTGCGCGCCAAGCGTCGCAGCAAAGCAAAGGGAAAAAGCTAAGTTGCGAACTGAGTGGGGTCCAAGGATACCGGGAGGGTGCGGCGGAAACCTAACTTCGCCAATCAGGAGATTGGCGTTCCCAGGCGGGGCTTAATTTTTGGCGGTTTGGCGGTTTTGGCGGCTGGGGGTGAATCTGGGCACGATAAATTCCTGAATGACGTTTACGGCGGCCGATTCTCCGATGCCGATCAGCGTGTTTTCAAATGTCAGTTCGGCGCCGTCGCGATTTTGCGGCGGGTAATAAAGGTTCGAGATGCCGCCGGCAGCCAGGCTGCCGATGATTCCCGAATAATTCGGCTGCCAGTGGCCGTTATCGCCTTTGCAGATCACCGCGTTGGCAATCGCGTAGCGCAAGCGCTCCCGCACCGTGCCGGTTCCTTTGTAAAAATAGCGCGGGTCTTGCTTCAGCAGCGATGGGAGAATCGCGCCGCCGATAAAAGTGCCAGCGACCACATTTCCGTACGCCGCGCCATATCGCCTGCCGTATCCCGCCGCGCCCTGGCCGTATCCGTTGAAATCGTTTTCCGCCTGTTGCACGCCGGCGACGGCGCCGGTCAGTGCAAAGGTGACCGGGTCCACGGTCGCCTTCCACGCCAGCCGGAATTTTTGGCGGGACGTCAGCGGCACCGCATCCGGTACATAGGTGACGTAAAAATTGGGGATCACGCCGAAGACGCGCTGCTTTTCCTCATCCTTAATCTGTTCCTCGGCCAGCTCCACCGCCGACAAAGGAGTGACGCGCACTTCGGTGATCGCGGGCGCCACGGCGAGGACGATCTGCGGCACCACGCAATATTCGCCGGGATGCAACTCGCCGGATGACACCATCGTCGAAAAGCCTTCGGCGGTGACAGTAATTTGGAACGGTCCCGGCGGCACGTTGGTAAAGGAGAATTGTCCGTCGTCTCCGGAGGTTGTTTCCTGTCCAGCTGACGGGTCGGAACGCGTCAACGATACGCGCGCGCGCGCGACGGCCGCGCCAGTGGAATCGAGTATGGTCCCGGTGACGGTACCCGGTATTTTAGCGTCCGATTGTTGCTGTTGCGACGACGGAGCCGCATTCGGTGCGGTGGCAGCCGCGGGCTGCGAGTTAGGCGGATCTTGCGCGTGGGCCAAGGCAGGGAAAGCGCAAAATAGCGAGCCGAGAGCCAGCGAGACGCAGCTTCCACGCCTAAGAAAGCGGGTCCCGACGCCTGCGCGTTCGCGCGAATTGGTCGCAGCTGGTACGGTAAGTTTCACGTTTGCTAGCTTATAGCCATCGCCGTGTCGCGCATCAGGCATAAACGTTGGATTGTGCGTAGTTGGTTCAGGTTGTACCGAGAGCTGGTGGTTTCGCTATGAAACGCCGCCGACACGCCCTCGCTCACGCCCCGGCAGTCGAGTTCTGCAATAACCCGCAACCTAACCTGGCGACGTGTCATTCCGAGGGCGAATTCTGCCCGAGGAATCTGCTTTTTCTGTGTTCGCGGCGAAAAGCAGATCCCTCGCTGCGCTCCCCTCCTGCGCCGGGGCAAGCGGGATGACATCCACTGCAATATTTCGCCGAGTTTGAAGTTGTGGCCACGGCTCCTACTATTGATGCTGGGCGTCAGCGATGCCGTCCCGCTGCGGCGCTGCCACCGGCGGGAGTTTGCGGGAACAGGCCAAAAACCATCACTCCCGTGCGCGTGCCGATGAAAACTTTGCCATTCGCGATCATCGGCGTGATGTATTTGTTGTCGGCAAAAGCATCGCGAATGCCGGCCTGGTTGCTGTTGTACAGCTCGTTCGTCAAATCATGCGCGTCGTAGGCGTGCAGCACGCCGGCGTCGTCGCCGTGCGCTTCCACCGCCCACACGATTCCATTCTGATCACCATTCGCCGAAATGCTCGGAGTAGTTCCAGGATACGCGAAGACCGCGGAAGTTTTAGAGGCGGGCGTGGGGACGAGCTTCGCATCAGCAATGGAAAAAGCCTTCAGCGCATCGCCGTACGGGCCGAAATAGACTGTATTCTGAAAATATGCGGGCATCGAATACACTCCGCCGGCCAGCGCGTGATTGATCACCTGATAGATAGCGTTGTCTTTCTGCGTGTTGAATTTGCCCATGGAATTGCGATTCACCACGTAGATGCGCCGGTCTTTTCCCGCGCCCACCGCCAGTTGCCAGGTATTTCCCGCCGCGTCCTTTACATCGGGCAGCACCAGCGCGCCGCCCGAGCCGAGATCCTCATCGGCGTCCGATTCGGCGTCGGTGTTGTGCACGTCGAAATAATCCGCCACGGAGAGCTTTGCGCCGCCCGCGGAGAGTCTCAGGAAGCCATTGCCGAAATCGCCGTTGATCGGGAAGCCCGAGGAATTCAGCGCGCTATCGAACGTGCCGTTTCCATCCAGCAGATAAATATCGCCGCGTGCGTCCGCCGCCGGGCCTGCGCCAGACATCCAAATCGCGCCATCGCTCCCGTTCGGCGTGACGTTTAGCACGCTCACCTGCTGCAGCGTCGCCGCGCTGTAACCGATCACCCAGCCGGTGTAATCGCCCTGGTCGCAATGCGAAGCCCAACTGGTGTAAACGACGCCATCGAGCAAGAGCAGCGACGCGCGTTCCTTATATTGTTTCGGATCGAAGCTGGTGACGCCCTTCAGATTCGGATACGTCGCGGTAATCGTGGCGGGACTGCCGGAAATCTCTGCGCCCGTGGCGATATCCAGCGCGTGCAGCCGCTGGAAATAATTTCCGGCGTTGTCCTTCGACATCGCCACCAGATACATCACGCCCCGGTCGCCATCGTAAGTGATCGCGGGAGTCGAAGTGATGCCGATCTCGGGGCTCACTTGTCCGCAGTTACGCGCGTCGCTGGGCGTTTCGTTCGCGCCCAGCACGGTCACGTGCCAAAGCTGCGCGAGAGTGTCTGCATCAAACGCGTAAACGGAATCATGCTCGGTGGCCGCGAAAACCACGTTGTGCGGGCGGCCTGCCAACATCAAATTCGAAACGTACAGCGGTTCCGCGTCCACCAGCCCGTCCACTTCCATGAATCCCAGCTTGCCGAAGCCGGTCGAATTCACGTTTGCGGGCGTCAGAATTTTCTCCTCCAGATTCTGCCCGGTGCGCGCCACATCGTTGTGATAGGTGAGGACGACGACCGCGCTGGCGGCCAACGGATTATCCGCATGCGCGGGAGTGCTCCACGGCCAATTGAAACCGGATGAGTCATCGCCGTTGCCGTTTTTTGCGTCGTGAAAATGTCTATGCAGCCCAATCGCCAGGAATGCCAGGAAAAATAATGCCGCTACGAAGGGAATGATAATAAAGGTCCGTTTACGCAAGCCGAGTCTCCCGATAACACGTGCCATTAATTGACGCGGCATCGCCAGCGGCGGTTACGCCCGGATGGGCGCCGGGGGGTGCGCCCCCCGAATCCCGCCTGGCTGCTGCAACGCGAAGGATTGGATGCCATTTCTTCGCAATCGTCCATTGGTACTTCCCACAATAAGCCAGTTGCTTCGACAGCTAACACCGGCCGCCGGAATTTGTAGCGGCCACTTGGTCTCGGTTTTCAGTACCTGCGGCGGGCACGCCTTTGGCTGTCGCAAACCCAGCGGCCCAGAGCTCACAGTGCCGATGCGTCCAGACAACCAACTTCCTCATCGGTGTTCATCCGTGTTCATCTGTGGTGATTTTGACTTTACCGCGTTATGGCGCGGATGGGGATGCGAGGTAGTGGAAGAAAAACTTCTGAGTCTCGAGCGCCAGTTGTCGGTGCGAGGCGTCGTCGCTGAACATGTGATCGCTATCGAGGCGCAGGTACTGCACGGTGGCGCCGGCTTTCTTCAGCGCTTCGGTGAGCGCATCAGCCTCGGCGACCGGCACCGAATCGTCTTTCGTGCCGTGAATGATCAGAATTGGCGCATTCGATTTGGCTACGTGCGAGATCGGCGAAGCCTCGCGCCACACCTCGGGATGCTTCGCATAGTCCGCGCCCAGAAAATTCGTCATGTATTGGATGCCTTCCTTGTCGCTTTGCGTGGTGAAATCCGTCGGCCCGGCTGCGTCCACCACGGCCTGCACTTTGCTGGAATATTTCGCGAGCGCAGCATCGGAATTGTCGCGCGTATCCGTCATCCCCAGGAGCAGCGCCAGTTGCCCGCCGGACGAATGTCCGTACGCCCCAATGTGATTGCGGTCCAGATTGTATCTTCCGGAGTTCGCGCGCACCCAGCGCACCGCCATCTGCACGTCGTCCAGTTGCGCCGGCCAGTGGTTGATGTCGTTGTTGAAGAGCCGGTAATCCACCGGAATCGCGACGAATCCTGCAATCGCCAGAAAATGGGCCAGCGGCCACATCGTGGATTTGTCGAAGCTGTTCCACGCGCCGCCGTGAATCAAGAGAATGGCGGGGCGGGGAAGTCCGGTGTTGTTGGCCGGCTCGAACACATCGAGCAGCAAGGTTTCGCCATTCGCCACCCCGTACACCAAATTTTCATGCACCGGCCCGACGAGCATCCCGGGCGGCGTGGCCTGCGCCGTTGCAGCCGCCGGAGGAGCAGATTGTTGCGCGGGAAGTGGGTGCGCCGCAAACGCCGCAACTAACAATAAGCTGAAGAATATTTGTCGCATCGAGAAAGTATAACGCTGCCGTTGCGGCTCTCGGCGGGTATTGGGTGCTCAGGCATATTTCGCCAAGCAGGTCAGAAGCGCAATCGTCCGCAGTCCAGAAGGGCGGGACCTATTCGTCCTTGCCTTTCTCGCGCCGGATGATAATCCAGTAGAAGGTCGTGCCAAAAAGACCGAGAACTGCGCTAATTACGCCCGCGGACATCGTTCTTCCGTGGATGTAGCCCAAAATGAAATCGATGATGGCGCACAGCACGAATATGAACGCGACGCTCCCGGCAATGCGGCGAAGATTGGCCATGCAGCTCCCCCGCACGGATTATTACACGAGTGCTGCAGGGCGACATCTCTATTGCAACCCACAGGTTGCATTTCAGCCGGTTTCATTGCTATCCTGCAACCAGGAGGTTGCACATAAATATGGATGCGAAGACCCCGGACCGGATCGAAAAACAAGTTTTGCTGCGCGCCCCTCGTGCGAAAGTGTGGCGCGCGCTCAGCAATTCCGCCGAATTTGGGTTGTGGTTCGGCATGAAAGTCGAAGGACCGTTTGTAGCCGGCGCCACGGTGCGCGGCGTGATCGTGCCCACGACCGTGAATGAAGAGGTCGCCAAGATGCAGAAGCCCTACGAGGGCAAGGCTTTCGAATTGCAGATCGTGAAAGTCGAGCCGGAGCGCATCTTGAGCTTTCGCTGGCATCCCTACGCGGTCGAGCGCGGAGTGGACTACGCCAAAGAACCGACCACGCTCATCGTTTTCGAGATTCACGATGCCAAGGACGGCGTGCTACTCACCGTAACCGAATCGGGCTTCGATCAGATTCCGCTTGAGCGCCGCGCTAAGGCTTTCAAAGCCAATGACGGCGGCTGGGCCAAGCAGATGGAATTGATCAACGCGTATGTCACCGGGAATTACGGCGCCGGCGCCGCGGATTCCGGCTCGAAGGATACAGGTGCGAAGTAAACGCAGCGCGCGAGCGCGATCGAAGCCCCCGCGGAAGCGCGCGTCGCGCGTCGCTCGGGGAAGTGCTACGCGCAGTGCGTCCGGTGCGTCCCCGGCGTTCGCTGCAATTTTTGCGGCGCTCGGAGACCGGACGCGCCTGCGGCTCGTCGAGCGGCTCAGCCTGCGGCCCGGCGGCGATCACGCGGGCCACGGCGCAATGTCTATCACCAAGCTCACCGCCGAATTCAACGTCAGCCGCCAGGCCATCACCAAACATCTGCGCGTGATGGAACGCGCGGGCTTGGTGCACAGCGCGCGGCGCGGCCGCGAACGTCTCTGGCAATTGCGCCAGCGTCGCCTCGACGAAGTGCGCCACTATCTCGAGCAGATCTCGCAGCAATGGGACGAAGCTCTCAACCGATTGCGCATCTTCGTCGAATCCTGAGTCAAACGATCCGACGAACGTAGGGGCGCTGGTTGCTGCGCCCCAGCTTGCCCGGGCGTCAGATGCGCCGCCGCTTTCTCTTGGGCGAGGCGCGATCGATGGCGTCCGCCGCGGCGGACGCCGCTACAAATTCAACGGACGGTGCCGCACCCGCCGTGCGCCGCGAAAATCGTGCCATCGCGCGGCCGAATGTGATACTCAGGCGCTGCGATGTCCCGCGTGCGCTGCAAGATCAGAGTCGCTCGCCAAGCCGACGTTCCGGCTATGGCACGTCTGCGCGCCGCGAACCTGCCCTCGGAAGAAGCGTGGAAGCTGCGTATCGCAAGCTACCTGGCGAAAGAACATCATCCACGCCACGCGCTCCTTCCGCGCATCTGTTACGTCGCGCTAGCAGGCGAAGCATTGGTCGGCTATATCGCTGGCCACCTAACCCGCCGCTACGATTGCGACGGCGAACTGCAATGGATCAACGTGATCCCCGAGCACCGTGGAACAGGTGTCGCCGCCGAATTGCTGCAACGCCTGGCCAAATGGTTCGTAAAACAAAAAGCCCGCCGCGTCTGCGTGGACGTAGACCCAGCCAACATTCCCGCCCGCCGCTTCTACGCCAAGCACGGCGCGCAAACCCTGAACCCCCACTGGCTCGTCTGGCCAGACATTAAAATCGCCCTGACCAGGCATGAATCTCGGCAGGCAACAGGTAGGAGAGCGAAACGGATGAAGCTCGCAGCGCATCCAATGCCGTGAATACGCCAAAGCCTTTCGCATTTGCATGCGGCGAAGGGTGAGGCATCGGCCATTCACCCACTTCATCGCGAGGGACGCCGCCAATGTTCATAACGAAGCGCAATACCCGCCTCTTTTTCGCAGTTCTCGCTTGCGCCGCCGCCGTCGCAGCAACGTCGCCGGTAAAAAGTAACGCGCAAACTAATCCGCAAAGGCGAGCGGCCGCCGCCGACAACAAAATCTACCTCGACGTCGTGGTCAGCCCGAAGAATGGGGCGCCCGTCGGCGATCTGCCGCAGCAGGATTTCACGCTGCTCGATAACAAGTCATCGCAGCCCATCGCCTCGTTCCAGGCGGTCACCGGGCGCGACGCGCCTATCTCCGTCACCATCGTGCTTGACGCCGTCAACGACGATTACCGCACGCTCACCTTCTCCCGCATGCAAATCGAGAAATTCCTGCGCTCGGAAGGCGGCCACCTCGCGTATCCCGTGGACCTGGTGGTTTTCACCGATAAGGGGATGGAGAATCTCGCGAACTACTCAAGCGACGGCAACGCACTGAGCGCGGCTCTCGAAGCCAAAGACATCGGCTTGCGCACCATCACGCGCTCCACTGGTTTTTACGGCGCCGCCGATCGTCTGGGACTTTCGATCACCGCGATGCACCAGCTCGCCGCGAGCCTGGCTGCGCATCCGGGGCGCAACATTGTTTTGTGGGCATCACCGGGCTGGCCGATTCTTTCGGGGCCGGAAGTGCAGCTCAGCAACAAGGAAGAGGACCAGATTTTCCGCGACATTGTTAGCTTCTCGAATCAATTTCGCGCGGCGCGGATGACGCTGTACGCCATCAATCCGCTGGGCAGCGGAGAATCCGTTTTTCGCGGCACTTACTACGAGGAATTTCTGAAGGGCGTCAGCAAGCCGAGCCAGGTGGTGCCGGGAAACATCGCGTTGCAAGTGCTCGCGCTGCAAAGCGGCGGGCAGGTGCTCGATTTCAATAATGATATGTCCGCGCTGCTGCAGAAATGCATTTCGGACTCCGCGCCCTACTACGAAATTTCCTTCGTGCCGCAGCGTTCCGAGCGCCCCGACGAATACCATCAAATCGAGGTCAAACTCGCAAAGGGCGGCCTTACCGCGCATACGCGCCAGGGCTATTACGCGCAGCCGGAGCACGTGGCGCCGCAATAAGCAGGATCAACTCGGCGGGAAACGAAACGACGTGTCATCCCGAGGGCGTATTTCGCCCGAGGGATCTGCTTTTGTCCCCGTTGCCAACGAAAAGCAGATCCCTCGCTGCGCTCGGCATGACATTCCGTTTACTACACGCTTGCGCTCAAGCGAGAGCTTCGTCCGTCACGCGGCTGTGCTTAGTGCGAACAATCGGTGGGGTCGCCCACGCGCGTCTGATCGGAGATAAAGTTCGCCTCCCAAGTTTTGCCGCCATCGTCGGAAAATGATTGCTCGAAGTGCGGCGCACACGTCGTGACCTTCGTCCAGTCATAGCGGATCAAAAGCGTTTTGCCGTTGATGGTATCCTGCGCGTAAAAATCGCCGTGGCCGTCGGTGAATTTGCCCACCTGCGGCGGATCCAGTATGCCGATCCGGCTGTTGGCCCAATAGAGCCGCCAGACGTGTGCCGCGGGGTCGTACAGGCGCAGCGTCAGCCCTTCGATGTGCCCCGTCGAGCCGTCCAATTCGATCGTGTCCAGTTGCGCGCGGCCGTTCCAAATCTTGTAGCAAACGCCCGTGCCTGAAAGGTCGGTCCAGGTGTTCGAGCCTGTCATCGGATGCATCAGGCGCTTCAACTGAAATTTCCAACTGCCCACGAGCGGATCGAAATCGTGCTGGCCGCTGCGTTCGGTGGAATCGGAAGCGGTGCTCGCCGTCTCCACCGCCGCAAATCGCTGCGTCGCCGCGTTGTACGCCTCTTCGCTCACGCGCGTCTGATCGGTGATCCAATTCACTTCCCAGGTTTTCCCGCCATCGTCGGAAAACGACTGCTCGAAGTGCGCCGAATTCGGCGTAATGCCGGACCACAGGAAGCGAATCAGAATCGTTTGGCCGTTGATCTTGTCTTGCGTGTAAAATTCGCCGTTACCATCCTTGAATTTTCCCACCTGTGCCGGATCCAGGATCCCGGTCTTGCTGTTGGCCCAAGAAAGGCGCCACTCGTGCGCTGTGGGGTCGTAGGTGCGCAGCGTCAACCCTTCGATGCGTCCCGCCGCGGGACTGTCGGTTTCGAACTGCTCGATCTGCGCGCGGCCATCCCAGATTTTGAACGTCTTGGATGTTCCGTCGAACTCGACCCACGTGTTCGAACCCGTCAAAGGATGCAGCCGGCGCTTTAAGTGAATCGTCCAGGTGCCCACTTCGAAATCGAAATCGTGCGAGCCGTCGCGTTCTGCGGGCGCGGGCGCTGCTTGCGCGGCGGCGGTGGCGTTGGTGCTGGCGCTGGCGGCGGTTGCCGATGCTTGTTGCGCGCTTAAGTCGCGTACGCGGTCAATCCGGTTGCCCGCGTTGGAATTCCATCCCGCGGAAATTGCGGCGACGGGCAGGAGAACGCCCAGCGCGCAGAGTCCGATGTAAAGCGATAGCTTATTCGGTGCCATGTAGAACGTTTCCTCCGTGAAGGTAGTCGTGCGTCGTGCATCCCGAAGCTAAGCCTTCGAGTGGCTTGCCACAATAGCCACTCTGGCGTGATACGATATAGCCACTTCAGGCGCACCGGAATTCGGAATGAAGAGAATCTCGCCCAGCTTCGTGCCTCCCGTCGCTCTCGATTCCAGCGGCAAGATTCCGATGTACCAGCAGGTTTCCGAATGGTTTCGGCGCGCGATCCTCGCAGGACAGTTGCGCCCGGGGCAGCGCCTGCCGTCCACGCGCAGCCTCGCTGCGGAATTGAAAGTCTCGCGCATCCCGGTTTCCAGCGCTTACGAACAATTGCACGCCGAAGGCTACCTCGAAACTTTCGTGGGCGCCGGGACGTGCGTCGCGCGGTCAATTCCGGATGACGCGCTGAAGCCCGCGCCGGGCAAGACCAGCAACGCCGCAACCGGGGAAATTGCGAAAAACAAAGCGCTGCGCCGCCTTTCGCGCCGCGTGGACCTGCTGCGCACACCCGCACAAACCTGGTCGAACGAACTCGTCGCCTTCCGCATGAGCTTGCCGGCGCTCGAACATTTTCCGATCGGGCTGTGGTCCAAGCTCGTCACTCGCCACGCGCGCAAACCGAGCAGGCAAGCGCTCGCGTATGGCGACGCGAAGGGTTACGCGCCGCTGCGCGCAGCGATCGCCGAATATTTGGGCGCCGTGCGCGCCGTGCGTTGTGATCCTTCGCAAGTCCTGGTGACCACCGGCTCGCAGCAGGGCATTCAACTTTCCGCGCAAGTGCTGCTCGATGCCGACGAGCGCGTCTGGTTCGAAGAGCCAGGCTATCCCGGAGCGCGTCAGGCGCTGCTGATGGGCGGAGCGCAGCTGGCTCCGGTGCCGGTGGATCGCGAAGGGCTGAATGTCGCCGAGGGAACACGCCGCGCGGGCGACGCGCGCGCGGTCTACATCACTCCCTCGCATCAATATCCGCTGGGCGTCACGATGACCGCCGCGCGGCGCATGCTGCTGCTGAATTGGGCTGCGCGTTCGGGCGCCTGGATTATCGAAGACGATTACGACAGTGAATATCGCCTCGGCGGACGCCCGATCGCCTCGTTGCAGGGGCTCGATACGGACGCGCGCGTAATTTACGTCGGGACCTTCAGCAAAGTGATGTTTCCCGCGCTGCGCCTGGGCTACGTGGTGGTGCCCAAGGATTTGGTGGACGCCTTTGCCAACGCGCGCGATGCCACCGACCAGTTTTCCTCTACCTTGTATCAAGCGGTGATGACGGATTTCATCCGCGAAGGCCATCTGGCGCGGCACATCCGCCGGATGCGCATGCTCTATATGGAGCGGCGCTCCGCGCTGGTGGAAGAAATTCGCAAACGAGCGGATGGCCGCCTCGAAGTGATTGGGGCGGAAGCGGGAATGCATCTGGTGGCGCTGCTGCCGCAGGGCGTGAGCGACGTAGCCGTGGCGAAAAAAGCGGCGAAGATCGGAATTTCGGCGATGCCGCTCTCTTCCTGCTACATGAAACCGCCCGCGCGCGGCGGCTTGATCCTTGGTTACGGCGGCGTGGATGCGCGCCAAATTCGCGACGGCATGAGCAAGCTGCGCACTTGCATCTGAACAGCGCCGCGCTCGCAGATAATTTATTTGTCGGCGCGGCGCACATATTTTCTCGCTGCGATCTTCGCCTCACCATCGCCTTCCGCAAATCGCGCGCGATAGTTACCGTTTGAAATCACGCGCCGACTTTCGCGGCTATCCCCGCAATCGAATGCACTATTCTGGACGTCCAGCCTTCCCGAGGAATTTATGGCGAACACTTCTGCTGCCGGTAATTCGTATCGCTCGGCACGCCGCAGTACGCGCCGCGACCAAGCGATTCAGGTCACCGTGTCGGGCGTTGATTCCCGCCGCGGCCCGTACATCGAAAAAGTTTCCACGCTCACGATCAGTTGCCACGGCTGCAAATATCCATCGAAATATCAGGTGCTGCCGGACGCGTGGGTGACGCTCGAACTCACTCCCGAGAAAATGGACGCGCCGAAAGTTTCCGCGCGCGGCCGCGTGAAGTGGGTAAGGCGCGACGGCGAATCCAGCGGGCCTTTTTACACCGCCGTCGAATTCGAAAGCCCCTACAACATCTGGAAAATAGATTCGCCGCCGGAAGATTGGCTGCAATTCGGCCAGGAGCGCAAGCTCGGCCCGGCGCCCATTGCGCCTAAGCCCGTCGCGGTGCTGCAGCCGAATCTCGTCGTCGCCAATGCGAAACCGGAACACGCCAAGCTCGCAGCTACCAGCAGCGAACGATTGTTCGCCGCGTCTTCCGCTTCCGTTGCTGCGAACGGCAATCGCGCCGTCGGCAACCTGATGGGCGAATTTCAGCAGCAGATGGAAATGATGATTTCGGAGCTGGCCTCCGCGGCGGTCACCGAGAAAACCGCGTCGCTCTTGAATAACATCCGCGCCGGCATGCACGAAGACGCGCGGGCGATTCTCAGCGACGTGGCCGCCACGCAATCCACCGAATGGGCCCAGCGCTCCCTGCAGCAGATCGAACGCACCAGCCAGAACGGCGTGCGCGCGCTGCACTCGCAATGGACCAAGCGGATTGATTCGGATTTCAACCAATCGCTGCAACGCATCGAAGCGCGCCAGCACGAAGTGGAAATTCTATCCGAAACGCTTTTTGCGAACGCCCTCGAGCGCCTGCAACAGACCCTCGAGACATTTCACAAGGAAGCCGTCGAGCGCATCATCGTGCGCCTGAAGGAGCGCATGGCGCCCGCGTTCAGCGATGCCCGCAACTGCGCATTGGACCTGGTCAAGCGCCAGGAAGAATTGCAGAAGACTTTCGCGGAAGCTTCGGAAAAATCCGTCGCCACGATCGAGGAAGCCTGCGCGCGCATGGAGAAGCAGTTTGAAATGCTGATGCACGCGCGCGTGGACGCCACCCAGGAACAAATCGAACGCGCCGCCACCGGCATCGCCAATTTCGCGCTGGATAATATCCGCACGGCGGCGGGACGCAACGTCGCCGAGACGCAAGCGCGGCTGCAGGAAGCTGCGCAGCACACTCTCTCCACGACGCAAGTTGCGCTGGAGCAAAAAGCCGCGGGCACTTCCAACGATTTCGCCAACGAACTGACGCATTACAGCCGCAGCCACCTGGATTTCGTCAGCGGCGCCATCGCGGAAATTGCCAAAGGCATCGGCAAGCAAGCGAAGGACTGAACGAATCATTCGCGGAGGCCCGGGCCGCAGCGATGCAAGGTCAAATCGGAATATCGCCCGAAGTTCGGTTGGTTCTCGAACAAAACGAGTGCGCCACGGACTTTTGCCACGAAATCGCGGCGATTGATTTTGCCGGGCAGACGCTGTGCGTCGAGCATTTTCTTCCCGCCTGCATGGCGGAACTGGAATCGCGCAGCGCTCGCTTGCGCGAACTTTCGTTTGAGGCCGCCGCCACCGTCGCTTTTAAGGATTTCATGGCCACCTGCGCGCGGCAGGTGGAACAATTGGTCGCCGACCCGCGCATCGCGCACGCCGCCGCGAAGACCGGACTACTCGATTTTCTGCTTCGCGTTTCGCAATTGAGCCAGCGCATTCGCCGCAGCCCGCGCACGAATTCCGCCGTGCAGGTCTGGTTGCGCCGCGAAGATCCCTACAGCACCTGGCAGGAAGAAACCTGGACCGTCTCGCTCAGTCGCCACGGCGCAGGTCTGATTTGCCACCGGCCCGTGCAGAAGGGCGGCACGCTGGTGCTTTGTCGCAAAGATAAGGGATGCCGCGCGGAAGCGACGGTCGTCTACACGATGCGCGATGCCGAAGGACGCAAGCAGATCGGCGTGCAATTCCGCGACCCTACCGATTTCTGGGATATGGATTAGAATCTTTGCATGTCCGCAACCGCGAATTCTAAAATTACAGAATTAATTCCGAAACTTGACGCGCTCGCCGCCGGCGCCGCCACCGCGCAGGATTTGATGGCCGGCGTCGCCAAACTTTTTCACCAGGAGATGCTGCGTTACAACTGGGTTGGCTTTTACATGCTGGAAAAAGGTGGCGCGCAGGACATGCTCGTCCTGGGTCCTTTTCGCGGCACCATGACGCCGCACACGCGCATTCCGCTGAATCAAGGCATCTGCGGCGCGGCAGCTTCCACCGGTAAGACGATCGTCGTGGACGACGTGAACGCCGACTCGCGCTACCTGGCTTGCTCGGTCGAAACCAAGTCCGAAATCGTAGTCCCCATCTTCGTAAACAAAAATGTAGTAGGCGAACTGGACATTGACAGCCATTTTCCCGCAGCCTTCACCAAAGAAGACCGCACGCTATGCGAACACGCCGCCACACTGGTAGGCCGCTACCTAGAAAAGCATCCTTGAGGGCAGCGCCAAACTGTAGCGTCATCGAATGCGCAAGAATTGCCCAGAAATCCTGCCGCACCGGATTCATTCACGTTTTTTGAGGGGGATCCAGATGTTTTGCACGGATCAACAACTCAACGTACAGCTCTGCGGTTAAAGGGCATTCAACGAACTTGTCGAACTCACTTCTGTTCAGCTTAATTTGCCGAGCCATGCTGCCACAATTCTTATCGTGTATTTCGGACTCACCGTGGCTAATTTTGGTTCGAATCGCAGTCCTTCGGCCGTTGTGCCAAAGAAAATAGAAGCGATGATCTCCTTCGGCTTCGCGAAAACCTTTCTTCGTTAAGGCGCGAATCACGTCGCGCACTTTTAGCGGCACTTCAGAGGCTCCGGCTCGACCGTCTTTACAGCCGACAGAATAGCTAGTTTTACCTTCCGAGCATCACTCGCGAGGGTCTCATCCGGAGAGGCCGCAATCTCATCCCAGATAACCGAAAAGTCCTCGCAGAACGCGCGGACGGCCTCCTCCGGCGTTGAGCCAAAAGACAGGCTTGAGAAAGGCGCGAATTCAGATACCCAGCCGCCATCTTCGACGAACAGCGAGAGCGTGATCGGAGCGTTTAACCTAAACGTTCTTCCGGCAAAAATGATGTCGTTGAGGGGCACCAGCAGCTTCGACAATTTGGAGAACGCGGTCGAAGACGGAAACGACAAGCCTTGTTCCACAGAGAACAGAAGAGCCGCGCTAAGATTCGGCGGTTGGACGTTGTTACCGCAAACCCACATTTAGTTAGCCTTGTCTCCTTGCTTTGGCTTCCTCATTAGCGGCGAACTTTCTACGCTGGCCACCGGACTCGCTACAACAATATAAATCGGGCTGCCATCGGGAAGATATTGGCCGTCGACGCGGAGCGCCGATGTCACGACGTAACGAACTTTGAGGGCGGTCCCATCCTCAAGCGTGTATTTGCCGACCGCTTCGTCGGCCTTTACCACCGGCACGTCTGAAACGTCAACTTCAAGTCCGAAAATCGGCAGCTTCTTCTTAGTTTCGGCCATTGGCGTAGACACTAATTATCACACACAAAAGCATGCCGCAATGTGTTTAGGCAATGGATCCCCAGTACAGGTACTTCGCTATTGGCAATAGATCGGCAAACACTGGTCGCGACATTATGAGAATTTGCTCATTTTGTCCCGTTCCGGTTGTATGGTCGTCCTCCTTGACTGGCGCATCATGCCGGCTGCGCTCACGTGTCGTCGGCATGCCGACAGCCGATGGGCGCTCTTACAATCGGGGGCGCAGCCAACCGGGGAGTGAGTTGTCTGGCGGAAGGGAAGCGCATAACATACGAAGGCCATGAAAATCACGCGATGCGTTCTTGCCCTGATATTTTGCGCGGCGCTGCCAGCTGGCGCGCAACAGCCGAAATCGCTCTTCTACATGACGCGCGATCCCAATTCCGTCCGCTCGTTCCTCGCGCACGCCAATAAAATAGATACGCTCGTCCCTACCTGGTACTCGGTGGATTCCGCCGGCCTCGTTTCCGGCGGCCCTAACCCGCTCGTGCTCGAAACCGCGCGACAAGATCACGTCCCGGTGATGCCCATCGTCGTGGACTTCAATTTCCTGCAAGATGATTTTCACAAGCTGCTGATGAATCAGGCCGCCTACCACCAGATGTTCGCGCAACTGATTCAGGCCTGCAAAGACAACGGCTACACCGGCTTTCAGTTCGACTTCGAAAACGTAAACTGGACCGACCGCGACGTTTTTTCCGCGATGGTCGCCGAAGCCGCCGCGCTCTTTCACCAGAATAATCTGCAACTCACCATCGCCACTGTCCCCAACGCGCCCGGCGCCGCCGGCGAAACCAGCTACTCCGCGTGGATTTACGAAAACTGGCGCGGCGCCTACGATCTGGCCGCGCTGGCGAAGTCCGTGGACTTGATCTGCCTGATGACCTACGACCAGCACACGCGCCTCACGCCGCCCGGCCCCGTAGCAGGCTGGTCCTGGACCATCAACAATCTCGACTACGCCCTCAAATTCGTCCCGCGCGAAAAAATCTCGCTCGGCATTCCGCTCTACGGCTACCACTGGTTCGCCGCCCCGCCGCTGCCGCCGAACGCGAAGCCCACCGATCGCCCGAATCCCTCCGCCGCCTATATTTCCACTGCCGATGCGCTCGACCTCGCCCGCGCCTACAACGGCCACATCGAATGGGACCCCACCGATCGCAGCGCGTGGTTCTATTTCTATCGCGACGACGAACGCGAATGGATTTTCTTCACCGACGCGCGGACATTCCGCGAGCGCTACGACCTGGCCAAGCAACGCAACCTGCAAGGCTTCTGCTCCTGGGTCCTAGGCACGGAAGATCCCGCCATCTGGGATTTGCTTCCGTCGCATCCGTAACGCGATCGAATCCCGCGCTAGCACAGCGCCATCTTGGAGTGCGGCGGCTTGCCGCCGCTTGTGGCAAGGCGAGGCTTGCCTCGCCGCTTACCGAATTCGCCGCCGCCTTCGCACCTTGGCAGCGCGTCCGCAACTTACCCTCGCGCTCGCCGTTCTAAATAAATGCAGATTCACGCGAATGCCTCGCACCAAAAGCATCGCGGCTGCATCTACAAGCATATGGCGATCGCGAAAGCGTGGACGATGCCACGACTCCAAATGCCTGCTCTGATTGCACGCCTAAGGAACTGCGCGCTGACGAGCGTCGCTCTATGCCTCGGCTGCGCGTCGCTCCCGATTTCTGCCTCCGCACAAGATTCCAGTGCCAAAGACGAAATTCCCATCGAACGCTGCGATCGCCTGCCGGTTGTCGAAGTAGAAGTCGCCGGGAAGCGCATGCACTTCCTCCTCGACACCGGCGCGACAAGTTTGCTGAATTTAAAGTCCTTCGCCGGCGGCCACTCCAAGGAAGTCCACATCACTTCCTGGACCGGCACGGCCGCTACCAGCGCGCGCGAAGTGTCCATCGCCGAACTCACACTCGGCAGGCACGTCCTGCGCAATGTGAAGCTGCCGGCAATTGACCTCACTCCGATCGGCGCGGCCTGCGGCGGACCGATTGACGGCATCCTCGGCGTGGACATCCTCGATCAAATGGGCGTGACGATTGATCTGCAGCATCGCGTCGCGACGATGAGCGGCGGGGAAGTGGATGCGCACGCCGCCTATGAAGCCATGCAAGCCGCCATGCAACCGTGCATGGACGCCTTCACGCAAGGAAACGCGACGGTGTTTGAAAAATGCCTCGACCCCGACGTGGTGATGTACACGCCGCACGGCGAATTCGTCGGACCGCAGAAGGTGATCGCGTATTTACAAGATCGTTTCTTCCAGTACGCGCCCAATATCCATCACACTTCCAAAGTTAACGAAGTACAAATGCTCGGCGACGCCCTCTGGTACTCCTACGAATACGTCCTCGACACGCCCGTCGAACACCGCACCGGCCACGGCACCACAATCTGCCGCAAAACCGACGGCCGCTGGCGCATCCTCAGCGTCCACAATTCCTAGCTCGACCGCGATTCAGCGCGTGGCTGCCGCGTTCGACAGAAATCTCGCCATGCACCGGTGGACCTGCTGTAGAATCCTATGCGCAATCGCAACTAAATTCGCAAGTTCCGGATTTCGCAAGCCGTCCGGAAATTGTCGGCGAATCCGCGCCGAGCGAAAGAGAGAATCCATGCACCGAATCGTATGGCGTACCGCACCGATCGCGCTGGTAGTGTTTTTCGCGACTCTAGCTTTTCCCTCGGGGCTGCGCGCGCAGAATGACGCCGCAAAATACTTCAAGACTAATTGCACGCTCTGCCACGGTGAAGACGGCGGCGCCAACACTCCCACCGGCAAAGCGCTCAAGGCCAAGGATCTCCGCTCCGACGTAGTGCAAAAGCAGACCGATGCCGAGCTCAACGCCGTCATCACCAAGGGCCGAAACAAGATGCCCGCTTTCGGCGGAAAGGCTTCCCCGGACATGATCAAGTCGCTCGTCGCCTACGTCCGCGCACTTCCCAAGAAATGAAAAATTCACCGTGACTCGCGGGCCGCTGGAATCTTCGCTGCCGCGCGGCGCAGTGAAAGTTTGCTGCCGCGTACCAACCACCATCGGAGCGGTCGTGAGGAGCCAATGAATATTGCCGCCGAGGATCCCGAAAATACACCCCGCGCGAAATTTGTCGCGGGCCGCCTCGTCAATCAAGAACGCCGCTCATTCCTCGGCGCGCTGCTCGGGCTTGGCTCGCTGTGCGTCGGCGCACTGCTGGCCGTGCCGCTGATCCGGTTCGCGCTTTTTCCGCTGCTGCGGCGCACCACCGACCTGAAAGCTTCCGCGGTGGGTGCACTTAGCGAATTTTCATCATTAACCGAGCCTGTCGAGCGCACCATTCAGATCGAGCAAGTGGACGGCTGGCGCAAAGCCGTTTCCGAAAAAGCCGTGTACGTCACAAAAAATCCCAGCGGCCAATTGATCGTGCTTTCTTCCATCTGCCCGCACCTGGGCTGCACCGTTCCATGGGTCAGCGCCGCGAAAGAATTCATGTGCCCGTGCCATGGCGCCGTCTACGCGCCAGACGGCGCGCGCATCAGTGGCCCGTGCCTGCGCGGCATGGATACGCTCCAGACCGTCGAAGAAAATGGACAGTTGCTGGTCCGCTTCCAATATTTCCGTCAACTCGTCGCAGATAAAGAAGTGATCGGCTAGGAAATCGCCCGCAAAAAGAGGAGGGAAGACGCCGCCCGTGTCACCGGCCGAACAAAATAAGAATGAAACGGCTCAGCAACCGCTCAGCGGTTTTCGCGGCTGGCTGAATCGCCGCACCGGTCTCGACGCCCTGCTGAGCAGCGCGCTCGACGAGCCCATTCCGGGCGGCGCGCGCCTCGCTTACATTTTCGGCTCGGGCCTGCTATTTATTTTTCTTTCGCAAATCATCACCGGAATCTTTCTCGCGCTCTACTACGTCCCTTCCGCCGATCACGCGCACACTACCGTCGCCTACATCACCAAATCCGTCACGGCGGGCTCTTTCCTCCGCGGGCTACATGCCTACGGCGCGAGCGCGATGATCGTCGTGCTGCTGCTGCATCTTTCGCAAACATATATCTACGGCGCCTACAAAGGCCGCCGCGAAATTCTCTGGTTTTCCGGCTGCCTGCTCTTCGTGCTGGTGCTGGGCATGGCTTTCACCGGCTACCTTCTGCCGTGGGACCAGAAAGCATATTTCGCCACCGCCGTCGGCACCAACGCCGTCAGCGAAGTTCCGCTGATCGGCGAAAGCCTCAAACGCCTGATGCGCGGCGGCACGGACATGGGCACGCTCACCATTTCGCGCTTTTTCGTCGCGCACGTTTTCCTGATTCCCGCGTGCATCTTCGCGCTCGTTGCGTCTCACCTTGTGCTTTTCCGCGCTGTGGGTGCCGCCGGCCCGGTCAGCGAAGACCCGTTCGAACCGAAACAGAAACCCGAGCTTTTCTATCCGCGGCAGATTTTGATGGATCTGGCTCTCACGACTCTCCTCATCATCTTTCTTGGGTGCCTCGCGTTTTTCGTTCCGATACAACTTGGCCCGGCCGCCAATCCCGCCGACGCGCAATACATTCCCCGTCCCGAGTGGTATTACTTGCCGATTTTCCAGTGGCTGAAATACTGGCACGGCGCCGCGTCGGTAGTTGGCGTCCTGGTGATTCCCACCGTTCTCGCGCTGGCCGTCGTCGCGGTTCCGTTTCTCGATCGCGGCGTCGAGCGGCGCCCCTGGAAACGCCCGATCGCCATGGGCGCGTACATCTTCGTCATGGGCGCGCTGATCGGGCTCGGCCTGCGCAGCAAATATCTCGATCACCACGACCCGCAAGTCGCCGAGCAACTCGCCAAACAAAAGGCCGACGAGGCCGAATACATGAGCAAGCCGTTCGAACCGGAGCTTTCGTCCGCGTCGCTCGTCGCAGCGAACGTCGCGCTCGCCGATCCGCTCGCCGCGAAAGGCAAAACCATTTTCGAAACGCATTACTGCACGGGCTGCCACGGCGAAGGTGGCGTGGGCACCGTCGCAGGTCCCCCGCTGGTCGGCGTAAGCGCCAAGCTCAACCCCAGCCAGATCACCGCTCTGCTGCTGCACCCCACAGCAAAAATGAAAGCCGGCGGCATGCCCACCCCCGACCTGCCGCCCGACGACATGAAAGCCCTGGTGGCCTACATCTCCAGCCTGAAGTAGCGTTATGCGGAGCGGACAGGCAAAGAGCTGCTGAGGGCCGCGGGAAAGCTTTCCCTTCTGCTATCGCGGCAAGACTGGCACGTTGGCGCTTCGGATAGCTTATAGACCTTACGAGCGACCCGGAGACAGGTGAAACGGCATGAGGGCGGTCAGGATTTTCAGCGTGTATTTCTGCGCATTCTTCGCGTTGTGCGTTCTTTACACCGCGCATCGGGGAGTTGACTGGAAGGAAGCCAGCGTATTATCGCCGTTATTGGCTGCAGTCGCGACCTTTCGCTGGCTGCGAAAGTTCAAAACCTGATAGGGATGCGCATTATTTCGCAAACGCTGAACACAGCGCCGCTCCATTCTTTGGTGACGCCCGCACCGCCATCCTTGACACTCCTCCGCTGCGTTCCTATACTTCTCCCCGCCACGAACTTTTCTCCTGGGGGACTCTGATGTTCAAATATTTTCTCGCCATTTTGCTGATCGCCGTTTCCGCCAGCTTCGCTGCCGCGCAACAAGGCGGAAAAATCCCGCAACCAAAACTCACGCCGCAATCCAGCGGCACCACGCAACTGCTGATCGCCGTCAGTCCGGTGAATGATCGGGTGGTCTGGGCCGCCGGCACCGGCGGCACCTACGTGGTCACCACCGACGGCGGCAACCACTGGAAATCCGGCGTGGTGCCGGGTACGACGGATGATCCCAACGATGAGTTGCAATTCCGCGACGTGCAGGGCGTCAGCGACAAAGTCGCCTATCTAATGTCCATCGGCAACAACCCCACCGACTTCAAGATTTACAAAACCACCGACGGCGGCGCCACCTGGAACATCCAGTTCACCAACGAACTCGCGAACGCGTTTTACGATTGCTTTTCGTTCTGGACGCCCATCCGCGGCATCACCCACAGCGATTCCGTGAACGGAGTATTCCCGGACATTCGCACCACCGACGGCAAGACCTGGCACTCCATCTCCGCAAATATGCCGCCGGCGCTTTCCGGCGAAGCTTCATTCTCCGCGAGTGGCACCTGCATCGCTACGCAGGGCGATCGCAACGCTTGGATTACCACCGGCGGCGCGTCCATCGCGCGCATTCTCGCGACGCGTGACGGCGGCAACACCTGGAACGCTTACGATACGCCGCTCGTCAGCTCGGGCAGCGCCGGCGGCGTCTCCGTCGCATTCCGCGATTCCGAGCACGGCATTCTCGGCGGCGGCGATTTGAATTCCAATGCTTCCGCCGACGCAGCCACTTCCGATGATGGCGGCCGCACCTGGACGCTCACCAACAAGCCGCCGATTTCGGGCGCGATTTTCTGCCTCGCGTATGTTCGCGGCATTCAGCAGCATGATGACGATCAGGGTCGCGGCAATTATGGCCAAAACGACGGCGAAGGTTTCGACCACAACCTCGACCGCGCCGTCGTAGTTACCGCCGAAACCGAACCCGATTTCAGTTCCGGCGCGGCAGCGTGGACTCCCGACGAGGGCAGAACGTGGTATCAAATCCCGGGAGCCAGTGGCTACTGGGCGGTAGCCTTCGCCAATCCGCGCGCCGGGTGGTTCGTAGGCAATAACGGCCAAATCCTGAAGATCAGCTTCTAGCGCCACCAAGTACAGAAGCACCACGTCACCAACGCCGCCGGACTCCGCGTACTTAGCGGAGTTCGGCGGTGCGTCGCCCCCAGTACAGCGTCAATCAAGATTTGCCACTCTCGGTTTCCCACGGCGGATATGGCTCACCACAGTTAAAGCCGAGTTCTTTCGCCCGCTCCCAACACTTTCGACCTTCACCCCACTTATCTCTGAGTTCGCGGTGTTGGCAAAAGTAGAGCGTGCCTAGGTTATGCCACGCCAAAGGGCTATTCTGCGCTGTGGCTTTGAGCAACCCTTGGCCTCCAGAACATCCCGTTGTACACCCCATCCGGCCTGATAGAGCAAAGCTATCATGCACTGCGCGTCGGGATTTCCAGAGAGTGCGTGAGGCATGGCATTTTTCAAAACGAACTCGTAGTCAGCGCGATCGATCGCTTTCGAAATTTCGTCCCAGTTGTACTCGGGCAGTATCATGTTGTGAGGCTTTCGCTGTCCAGCCAGATCTCTCGTTCACTTCCCAACCGGCACGGTCATCTTATCCGTCGCGAACGCCACCGGCCCCGCATACGACGCGCGAATGGACTTTCGCACCTCGCTCTCCGCATTTTCGATGTCCGGCGCAATATGGCTCAGCAGCAAACTCTTCACTCCGCTCACGTGCGCCGCCTCACCAATTTTCCGCGGAGGGGTGTGAAAATCGTACAGCTGCGCGGGGGATTCCGGAGGATCCAGCACGGCGCAATTAAAAACGAGCAGGTCCGCGTTCTTCGCCAGGTGCTCGAGGTTCGGCAGCGCCGAGGCGTCCATATCGCCGGAAAAAACCACGGTCTCGCCCTTATACGAAATCCGGTAAGCAACCGAAGGGCAATCATCGTGATGCGTCGCAATCTCTTCGATCACCAGGCCGCCCGCATCCACGATTTTCGTCTCCGGCGTATCCAGCTTGATCGCCAGGTCGTGCACCTCAAACGTTTCGTCCGCGCCAAAAGTCTTCTGATACGCAAACGCCCCATCTTTTCCCAGCAACAGATCCACGAAGCGCGAAGTCTTCGGGAAAAGCCCCGCGCCGTCCGGGCCAAAAACGCGGAAGACGATCGGCCCGTCAGCGGCCAACCCGCGCGCCAGAAAAAACGCCGGCAGATCACTGCTGTGATCAATGTGCAGGTGCGTCAGCAGAATCGTATCCACTTTCTCCAAATCCAGATTCATCTCGCCAATCCGCAAAAAAGCCCCCGGCCCGCAATCCACCAATACCCGCGGCGTCCCATCCAAAAGCACCAGAAAGCTCGAAGCAGCCCGCCCCAGCGCCCGCGGCCCGCCCGACCCCAGCACCACAACTTCTACCGCCGGCGTGCCCGGAGCCGCCCGCAGCGGCGAAGGAAACAAAAAGGCAAACGCCGCGACAATTGCCGTCAGCATTTTCATGGCACTTCCTCCACGCACCAAGCGTCCTCACCCGAGCGCAATTCCATATTCCAGCAACCACGCGCGCACTTGCCCCCGCGACGCGCGCGCCAACCGGCCGCCCGTGAAACGCATGTCGTCGGAAACTTCGCGAAAAATAAAAGAGGGAAGCGTCAACGCATCGGCGTCTGCGGCCGACTCGAACTCTGCTTCACCCAGCAGCAGCCCTGCCAAATCGCCTTCGAAGACATCAATGCCGAACGGCGGCACGCTGTGGCGCGTCTTGCTGAGCTTTTTCGCGGGAAGCTGCGCCAGCAAGCGAAATTCATTTTCCGCCAAGTACATGCTGGTGATGAACCCCTGCTGCGCCCCGCTCTCCCGCGCCGGAACCTTTTGCGTCAGCTTGAATACGGCGGGCCCGCCGTCGTCGCGCTGCTCGCGCAAGCGCAAGGTGCTGCCGTCAATGTAATGGTCGGTGATGCGGCGCACGCGCGCCACGTCCGCGCCGCGCGGAAATTCCGCGAGCAGGAAGCGGCGTTCGCGCTCCAATCGGGCGTAGGTATGCTGCGGCTGCATCTGCACATTTCTGTCCAAAATTAGTCCGAGGTGGTCCGAACCGCGGATCGGAAATTATCGCTCTCTTGCATTAAACCAGCCGGCCTAACCGTTGTAATTCGCCACCACGCGCGCCACTTTTCCCGCTGGCGATAGCTCCATGTACTCCGCCGTGCGCGTCCCCTTTTGATTGGTGTAATACAGCACAACGCTGCTGATGCCCCACAGCACGTCTTCCAGATGAAAGTGCAATTTCGGGTAAGCTTCCAGTCCGCGCTGAAAATACGCGCGCAGGTTCGCCTTACCCGCGACCTTGCCATCGGAAATGCCCAAAAGCCGCGCCGCCACCGGCGAAGTCAATTCCACCGCGTCGTCGTAGTGCGTCATAATTGCGTCCAAATCGCGCGCATTCCACGCAGCGACCCAATCGTTCGCGAAGTTCGAAGCCTCGTCGCGCGTCACCGCCGCAATTCCAACAGTAGATTCGTCATCCGCACGCCACCACGCTACTTATCCGCATACTTCTCCGCGCCCATAAAATGCAGCGACACATATGGCTCGTCGCCCACCACCCAACTGTCATGTCCCGGCGGCCCCGGCGGAATATAGAACAAAGTTCCTGCACGCATTTCGTGCACGGTGCCGTCCTCCATTGCGGCGGTGGCGCAGCCGGAAACCACCATGCCCACATGCTCCACGTTGCAGCGCGAAGCTCCCACGCTCGGCCCCACGTGCAACGACCATCGCCATCCCGGCTGGTAAGTCGCGCGGCCAATCGTCATCCCGCCGAGGTGCACCACTTCGAATTTTCCTTTTTCAAATGTACGCACTTCGTCCGGCTGTTCAAACCTCTTCAGTATCGTTTCCAGTTTCGCCTTCGCTATTTCCATGTTCTCCTCGCCAAGCGGTCATCACGAGTCAAGGGAGCCTCCGAGCGCCGCCCAATTCTCTGTGGACTCTCTCTTTTGCAGTTCTCTGTGCACTCTGTGTTAAATCTTTGAGCGTTTCCCTGAGCACGAACTCTCGCGGCGT
This sequence comes from uncultured Acidobacteriota bacterium, assembly GCA_963740695.1. Classification (GTDB taxonomy): domain Bacteria; phylum Acidobacteriota; class Terriglobia; order Acidiferrales; family UBA7541; genus Palsa-295. The sequence goes on along the minus strand of CAVUFU010000004.1, from coordinate 498,876 downwards.
CTATTCCGCGCGCGACCACACGCTCTGCACCTTCGGCGGCTTCAGCAAAGTCTGCATCACCACGCAGTACTGTTCCGTCTTTTCGCGCAATCCGCGCAACTGTTCGGCAGTCGCATCCGGCGCGTCAATATCGAAATCCACGCGAATCGTCTCGAACCCCACCGGCACGGCCTTGTCAATTCCCAAAGTCCCGCGCAAATCCAGATCGCCTTCCACGGTGACCGCGATGCGGTCGGTAGCAATCCCCATCGCCGCCGCCACCATCTGGCAAGTGATTTGAGCGCAAGCCGCCAACGCGCCCAGCAGCAGATCGCCCGAACAGGCCCCCGCGCCCGCGCCGCCAACTCCTTTATGCGCCTCTGCCTGATAAATCGCGCGTCCCAAATCCACCGAGCACGAAATGGGTGCGTCCGTCTGCGCGCCCCTCGCGCGCAAAGTGATCCGCGAAGCGCTCGGGTCCGCGCGATATTGTTCTTTCAACGGTTTCTGTAACGATCGCAAATCCATGGTGCCTGCCTCCACTCACTTTTTGACTCACTCGCGGCTCGCGCGCCCACCCTGTATTGCCGCCGCTGCACAGCAATGCTAGCATCCGAGCATGCCCAAATTCGTGATCGAACGTGAAATTCCGGGAGCGGGGAATCTTACGGATGCTCAACTAAAGGAAGCCGCGCAAAAATCCATCAGCGTCCTGAAAGCGATGGGCACTGAAATCCAGTGGCTGCACAGCTACGTCACCGGCGACAAAATTTACTGCGTGTACCTCGCGCCGGACGAAGCCACCATCCAAGAACACGCCAAGCGCGCCGGCCTGCCGGCCAATCGCGTCTCCGCCGTCCGCCGCCTGATCGATCCAACCACCGCCGAATAGCCGCCTACGACGACCCTTCGCGCAGCAACACCTCGTCAATCGCTTTTTCCACCGGCATATCCCAGCCCTCCAGCCACGCCGTCGCTCCGGTGGTATTAATCAACGCCTGCCGCGCTGAATCCAATATCGTTTCCAATTTCGCGTGTTCCGCAGGCGTCAAGGGCGCGCCAATCGTCAAACGTAACGCCGCCGCCGCCCCCGCCAGCCTTAACGACCGCTCCGCATTTCGCTGTGCCGCCGCCGTGCACGCAAAACATTCCAGCAAACGCGCGATCCCGCGCTTGTGCTCCAGGTCTCGAAACATAATCAAGCTTTCGCGATGCAAAGACTGCGCCGTCGCGCAATCGCGCTGCTCGCGCGCCAGCGTTCCTAAATCCGCCAGCGTTCCGGCGATCCCCCAACGATCGCCCAGGTCCCGAAAAATCCCAAGCGCCTGCTGGTACAAATTCCGCGCGTCCGCCACGTCGCCCTGCTCGCGCGCCGCGTCGCCCTGATGGTTCAGCGACCACGCCACGCCCGTGCGGTCTCCCAGCGCCTCAAAAATCGCGAGGCACTCCGCGTAAAGTTCTCGCGCCCGTGAATAATCACCTTGCGAATTGACAACGATCGCCAGATTACTCAACGCGCGCGCCACCGCCTTCCGGTCGCCCAATTCTTTCCACAGCAGCAAACTTTCCCCGAACAGTGCATGCGCCATTGCCAGGTTCCCGCGATCCCGCGCATTCACCGCCCTCGCGTTCAGGGAGACGGCGACGCCCTGGGTGTCTCCCAATTTCCGCGCGACGTCCAGGCTTTCCCTCATCAGCGCATCCGACGCGTCGTAATCTCCCTGTTCGCCCGCCAGCACGCCCGCGGAAAAAAGCGCTCTAGCTCGCGCACGCGAGGGCGGCGCCGCTTTCGGAATCTTCAGCAGCCTTTCCAGACTGTCGCGTCCCTCGGCAAAATACTCGCATCCCTCCCAAAAACGAAATAGCGCCGTGCCCAGCCGCAAGCCCCAATCCGCGTCTCCGGATTCCGCCAGCCACCGCAAAGCCGCGCGAAAATTATCGTGCTCCAGGGCAAATCTATCGTGCCATTCCGCTCGCTCGACGCCGCTTTGCTCCGTCGCTTCTTCTTCCGCGAGCACCAGGCAATACGCCGAGTGCGCGCGCTTGGTCAATTTGCCTTCGCCGCTCGCTTCGAGCTTCTCGAGCGCGTACTCGCGAATCGTTTCCAGCATCATGAAGCGCGACTCGCCGTTGGCCTGTTCCACGCGCTGCAGCAAACTTTTATCCACCAGCGATTCGGTGCCGTCCAGCAAGTCGAGATTCAGATCGCCCTTCGTGTCGCAAACCGCTTCCACGCCCTCCAGCGTGCAACCTCCCACGAAGACCGCTATTCTGCGGAAAAGCTTCTGCTCGGCGGCGGTCAGCAAGTCATAGCTCCAATCAATCGCCGAGCGCAAGGTCTGCTGCCGCTGCGGCAGGTCGCGCGCGCCGCCCGTGAGCAGCTGCAGACGGCTGGCCAGACGCGTACGCATCGCCGAGGGCGACAGCACCTTCACGCGCGCCGCGGCCAGTTCGATCGCGAGTGGCAAACCATCCAGCCGCGCGCAAATCTCCACCACCGCCGTCGCATTTTCGCGATTCAATTCGAAATCCGGTTTCACCGCCACGGCCCGCTGCACAAACAGCGCGACGGCAGGGAACTGCGCGAGCGCTTCCGGCGCGGGCATCGCTTGTACATCGGGCAAAGCCAGCGGCGGCACCGGAAATTCGTGCTCGCCGTAGACATGCAGCGCCGCGCGGCTGGTCACCAGAATTTTCAGCTGTGGCGCCATGGCCAAAAGCTCCGCCACCGCCGGCGCCGCAGCCATCACGTGTTCGAAATTATCCAGCAGCAAAAGCATTGGCCCGCGCGAAGGCTCCTGCAGATATTTTTGCAGCGTCTCCAGCGGAGATTGCCCGCCGCTCTCGCGTATGCTCAGCGTCTGCGCAATCGCCGACGCGATCAGGCCCGCATCGCGCAACGCCGAAAGCGGCACGAAATGTACGCCGCCCGGAAATTGCTCCGCCAAACCGCTCGCCACTTCCACTCCCAGCCGCGTCTTGCCAATCCCGCCTGGCCCCGTCACCGTCAGCAGCCGCACCTCTGGGCGCAGCAGCATTTCCTTGGCGGCCGCCACTTCCTTTTCGCGCCCCACAAATCCCGTGCGCTGCACCGGAATATTCGCGGGACGCGCCTCAACCCGCGGCGCCGGTTTTTCAGCGACGCGCTCGCGGATCGCCGCCAGTTCACGCGCCAGTTCGCGCGTCGCCGCGTAACGTTTCTCCGGCTCTTTCGCCAGGCAGCGCTCGATCGCCCAGCACAAAGGCGCTGGCGCGTCCGGATTTTGCGCACCGACCGGTTCGGCCGCCTCGCGCATGATCGCCACGAGCACTTCCGCCGCCGTGTTCCGGACAAACGCGCGCTTGCCCGTCACCATCTCGTACAGCACTAGCCCAAACGAAAATTGGTCCGAGCGAAAATCCAGCGCGCCGCCGCTGGCTTGCTCGGGCGACATGTACTGCACGGTCCCCAGCACCATCCCCGGCCGCGTTTCCCACGACGAAAGCGCGCTGGTCTCCGCAGCCGCTCCCCCTGCCGCCGGCGCGGCCTTCGCCAGGCCAAAATCCAAAATCTTCACGAAGCCGTCTTGCGAGACCATCAAATTTTCCGGCTTCAAATCCCGGTGCGCGATCCCGGCTTCGTGCGCTTTCGCCAATCCCTCCGCGGCCTGCGCCGCGATTTCCAGCACTTTGCGGATGGGCAACCCGCCGCCGCGCAGCAGCTCGCGCAGCGTCTGCCCCTCGATCAGTTCCATCGCGATGTAGCGCGTCGAACCGTCCTGCCCGAGTTCGTGGATGGTAATAATGTTGGGATGATTCAACGCGGAGGCCGAACGCGCCTCGCGCTCAAACCGCCGCAGCTGGTCGCTATCCGCCGCGATGGCCGCAGGCAAAATCTTGATCGCCACGATGCGGTCGAGCCGTGCATCGCGCGCGCGATACACCTCTCCCATCCCGCCCGCGCCAAGCAGCGCCACAATTTCGTAAGGTCCAAGATGTGTACCGGGAACCAAGGCCATAAGTTCCCGCGATTATACCCTCGTCATTCCCCGAAAGCCCTGAAGTTGATTATGCAGCGCCAGAATCCTAAGAAAGCTCGGCAAACTACTGCGCCAATCCCACGCGCTGCAACAATGCCTGAAAACGCGGATCGCCGCGCAACGGATCGTAACCCGGCTCCACCTTCAAGCTGGTCAGCCCGTTGGATCGCTGCGCATAAGCCTTTTCCAGCCAGTCCAGCGCCGCGTCCTTTTCCCCAGCGCCCAGATTCGCGAGCGCCATGGGTTCCGGATCAACCGATTGTTTGCGGCTTTCCGCGTTTAGCATTTTCAATGCCGCTCGCGCCTTCTGTTTCTGGCCCGCGCGGCCGTAGATATACGCGAGCGAAGCGAACTTCCCGGGTCCCAGCTCAATCCTGCGCTGCCAATCGTCCAGGAGCGCGAGTGCCTCCGCGTAGCGGCCCGCCTCCACATACGCATTCATCACCATGTGGGCGCGCGGAAAATTTGGATCCATTTCCAGTACGCCATTGAGCTGTTCGATGGAGCGGTCGTATTGCCGCGAAAAATAAAATAGCGCGCCCTGGTCCGTCGCAATGATCAACGAGAGCGGATCCAGCTTGCGCGCGGCTTCACTCTCGCGCAGCGCTTCATCAAATCGTCCCCGCCACATCAGCAGTTCCGCGTACCACTGGTGCGCCGTCGCGTAATTCGGATTCAATTCGATCGCGCGCCGGAATTCCTTTTCCGCCGTGCCCCAGTCGAAATCGTAATTCTCCAGGACCAGCGCCAGCGCGCAATGCGCCTCTGGCAGCTTGTCGTCCAGCTCCAGCGCCTTCACCGCCGCCGTTCGCGCCTTGGGCATATACGTCGCTGCGGGAGCCACGCTGTACGACGAGATCAGCGAGTAGCTGTTCGCCAGTCCGGCGTAAGCCGGCGCATCGTTCGGGTCCTGCGCGATCGCCTGTTCAAAATAGCCGCTCGCCTGCTCCAGACTCGCCGCCGTCCGCTTGTTCCAGAAATAAAGACCCTTCAGATAAAGGTCGTACGCGCGATAAGCCGCAGGCGTCAGCGCCGCTTGGCGAACTGCATCGCCGCGTTGCGCACTGCCCAGCGTCAGCTCGATCGAATCCGAAATCTCCTGCGCGATTTCCGCCTGCACCACCAGCAGGTTGGTCAATTCGCGGTCGTATTCCTGCGCCCATAGTTGCCGCTGGCCGCCCACTTCGATCAATTCCGCGCTGATGCGCACTTTATCCGCGTCGCGCCGCACGCTGCCTTCCAGCACGTACTGCACGCCCAGCTCGCTGCCGATCTGATCCATCTTTTCGGAGGTGTGCTTGTAATGCATCACCGACGTGCGCGCGATCACGCCAAATTCCTTCGCGTCCAGCTTTCCCAATTGCGCGATCATTTCCTCGGTCAATCCGTCGCTGAAATAATCCTGCGTCTCATCGCCCGTCAAATTATCAAAGGGCAGCACCGCCAGCATCGTGCGCCCATTGTGCGCGGCGGCTTGTGCCGCAGGCCGCGCGCGCGGCCACTTTGAGATCGCAGCCCACGTCACCAGCGCGACCACGATGACCAGCGCCGCTGCCGCCCACCACCAGTTTCTCGCAGTTGTTTTGGCAGCGACCATCGCGGTCGGCGGTTGCTGTTGCGGCGCAGCGGTCGCCTCTTCGATCACCCGCGCTTCGTTCCCAGCTTCTTCCGCGATCTCCGCGGCGCGCTCGGTGCCCGTACTCGCGCCCGCCAACGCGCTCGCGCCGGCTTCATATTTCACCGGCACGATGATCCGATATCCCAGCTTCGGCAATGTCTCGATGTACCGCGGTTCCGCCGCCGAATCGTTCAAGCTCGCACGCAGCTGCTTGATCGCCGTATTCAATCCGTTCTCGAAGTCCACAAAAGTGTTGGAAGGCCAGACGCGCTTCTGCAATTCGTCGCGCGTCACACATTCGCCGGAGTGTTCGAGCAAGACGGCCAGCACCTGGTAAGCCTGCGGGCGCAGCTTCAGCTTCACGCCTTGATTGTAGAGTTCGCGCGTCTGGACTCGCAGCTCGAACGGCCCAAACTGGTATTTGCAGCCTGCGGACATAGATGCTCTCGAACCGGGGTTGCTCGTATTCTGCGACTGCCAGCGCCTAGCACGCAAGCTAATATTCGTTGAATGAACTACTTGGGCGTACAGCTTGCTAACAGCATATTTCCACTCCGCGTCCATTGACCGCCCGCCGGATCTCTGCGATTAACTGTGCCAACGAAGAAGTCTGGGAACTCACACACAACCGCGGTTTGCGGTGAGATCCACCCCGAAGGGGTCCAGGAGGAGTCATGCGGCCAATTCGTGCCTTGGTTCGTCGTGCCGTGGAAAGGCGTAAGTGGTTGCTCGTTGCGGGAATCTTGGGTCTGGCCACCGTTGCATCGGCGGCGTTGATTCCCAACCTCTTCCCCTTCCTGGACCCTACGGGGCTTATCGCCAATTTCAATACCGCCGGACCGATCGATAACAGCAGCAACAACGTTTTCTTCCAGAGCTTGGGCACCAACGGGCGAAGCTGCGGTTCCTGCCACCTCCCGAGCGACGGCATGGGCCTCGGCGTCACCAGCATTCAGCTGAAATACTTTGCGACGCGCGGCAATGATCCGCTCTTCGCCGCCTTCGACGGCGCCAACTGCCCGAACACCGCGTCGCACGATCCCTCCAGCCACAGCCTGCTGCTGAAGAGCGGCCTCATCCGCATCCCTCTACCGGTCCCAGCGAACGCACAGTTCCAGATACAGGCCTATCGCGATCCCTATGGATGCGCCAGCGTCACCGATCCGACCACCGGCATACAAACCGTCTCGGTCTACCGCCGTCCTCTGCCTACAACGAATCTGCGATACCTCAGCGCCGTCATGTTTGACGGCCGCGAAACCCACGTGCCGCTCACCTCCGCAGCCACTTTCGCCGCAAACCTGCAAGCCGATCTGATGCAGCAGGCCGTAGACGCCACCACTGGCCACGCGCAGGCGACCGAGCCTCCCACCATCGCGCAGCAAACCGCGATCGTCAATTTCGAGCTGGGACTTTCTTCCGCGCAGACGCTTGATTTTCGTGCAGCCTGGCTGAACTTCGCGGGTGCGCAAGGCGGACCTGCGATTCTCTCGCAGCAATCCTATTATCCCGGCACCAACGATTCGCTCGGCGCCGATCCGCAGGGCCATCCGTTCAACTCCACGGCCTTCACGCTGTTTGCGGCCTGGGAAAATTCACCGGATCCGCTGCGCCGTAAAATCGCGGCCGGCGAGACGCTCTTCAATACGCGCGCGCTGACCATCTCGAACGTCCGCGGCCTGACCGACAACACCGCGCTCGCCGCAGCGCTCGGCACAACGGTACCGATCGCGCCATTCCAGGGAACCTGCACCACCTGTCACGACGCGCCCAACGTCGGCGACCACTCTCTGCCCCTCGCTCTCGATATCGGCACCGGCCACGATCCCGCGAATGAAAACGATCCGATCATCGCCAACGGCCTCTCGGCGCTCAACGTGCCGGACGTCCCGGTCTTTGAAATCACTGGCTGCCCCAATCCCTTCCAGGATCCCACGCAGCCGCCAGCTCCGTACGTCATTTACACCACCGATCCCGGCAAAGGCCTGATCAGCGGCCTCTGCAGCGACGTCAGCCGCACCAAAGGCCCCATCCTGCGCGGCCTGGCCTCGCGCGCCCCGTACTTCCACAATGGAGCCGCACAAAATCTGAGCGAGCTTCTGGAGTTCTACAACCAGCGCTTCCAGATGAATTTAACGAGCGAAGAAAAAGACGAGCTAACAGCATTCCTGAACGCGCTCTAAATCAATGGCCGTAAGGCGGCTCCAACTCCGGGCCCGCCGGTCGCGCCAGGTCCGAGCCCAACACGAGCAGGGTAGGGGCGCTGCTTGTCGCAGATCCGCCGCAGGAGGACTGCGCCCCAGCTTGCCCGGGCCACAAAATATCCTCGGCGCCGTAGTTTCCGGGCAGTGCTGTCACCAGAAGTCAAAATCGTGAAAACGGAAATTACGAGAGAATCCGGATGTAGAGAAGCAAAAGCGCCACCGAGGCACCAATCCCCAGGAAAAATCCGCCCAAATGCAACCGCGGATGAATCGCGCGCGCATATTTAATGCTGGCCAAAAGAAATACCACATTCGCCAAAACCGCGAACGCCATCCCCGCCAGAACAATAATCTCCGCGTACAAAGCGCTCCAGCCCCACCCCGCCGGAGCCACCACAATATAAGTTTGCGCAGCGGAACTGATCGTCACGATCGCAGCCGTGGCCACCGCGTACCCGCTGGCAAACGGCTCGTTCGCATGAAAAACCAGCAACAAAAACACGATCGCGTATTCGATCAGCACCATAATGGCGACCAACGCGCGATAACGCGGGTCCGTCGGGCCAAAGAGCCGCGTAGCAGAGAAAAATATGGCAGGCACCGCCGCATTCGCCAGCGCGGCCACCGTCAAAGCGGTGCAAAGAAAATGAGGACGTGGCCGCGGCTTCTGCGCCGCAGCGTTCGCCAAAGCGTCGGTTGAGATGTCAGCGGACAAAGGAGTTATCGCGCCGCATTATATAGCACGATTTGCCGCGCCCAGAGAATTTCCGGCGCGGCAAAAAGGCCAGCCGAAGTCTGCTGCGTAGCCATTTGCAACAAACGTTCCAAACACACATTTTCCATTTTCACTTTTCCATCTTCCACTCGCGGTGCCGCTTTTCCATTTTCGTTTCCTTCCGCGCGAGGTGTATAAACGTCCTACCCAGCCGCCAGGAGCCACGAGATGAAGATTCACATGAAGCTCGTCGTAGCCCTAGGTTTCCTTCTCGCCACGCTCTTCTCGCCGCGTCCCGCCACGGCGCAACGCTCCTCCGTCCAAAGCGTCACCTGCGAATCGAACAACGGGAAGCGCAATTATTGCGGCAGTTACACGCGCGACCAGGTCACTTTTCAGCGGCAGATCAGCGGCGCGTCCTGCGTCGAGCGGCAATCCTGGGGCGTGGATCGCCAGGGCTTGTGGGTGGATAGCGGCTGCCGCGCGGTTTTTGCCGTCCGCGTGGTAGTCGCCCCGCTGCCCGGCCCCGGTTGGATTCATCCCGGCCCCGGTGATCCCTGGCCGCCCTCGGGCAGTTGGAATGGCGGCAGATGGGACCGCGGCGGCGCCTGCTTCTACAAAGGCTACAGCTTCAGCGGAGATTATTTCTGCATGCGCCGAGGCGAAAGCCGCGACTCGCTCGGCGATTACGGCGGTAAAATTTCGTCCATTCGCGTTTTCGGCGGCGCGCGCGCCGTCGTCTTCGACAATCGCAATTTCGGCGGCGCCAACGACTCGACGGGCCGCGACGTCTCAGACCTGCGCGTGTGGAAAATGACCACCAAGTACCCACACACCTGGAACAATCGCATCTCGTCGCTGCAAGTGCTCTAACCAACGCAACCGGCCGGTGGAAAATCGCGGCAGTAGAAACCAAGCACGATCCATATGGAGTGCGGCGGCGCGCCGCCGCTTTTACAGTGTCAAACACGCTCGGATCAAACCAGGCGAGGCCCGCCTCGCCTAAGAGAAAGCGGGAGAGCGCTCCCGCACTCCATATAAATCTCGCCAGCATCGCGCCGCCGCGCAAGCCGTGGCATCCAGACTGCGCGCCCAGCAACCTCCTCAATCAAATCAGCAAGAACGATCCCCGGCACCATGTGGGCGGCGGCTTGCCGCCGCCTTTTACGACGTACACGTTGGCATCGTCCGCTCGCAATGCCCATTCTGTTATTCTGCCGTCGGCAACAAAAACTCAGTCCCCATTCTAACGGAGACCACGGATGCCCGCCGATTCCAGCACATCGCAAAAAAACGCTGCCACAATCCCGCCCGACAACCCGCAACGCCATCTCGAGATCGCGCGCCCCAACACCGACGCGAACCTGCGGCATATCGGCCTCGCCGGCGACACCTATACAATCCTGCTCAGCGGCCGCGACACCGCCGGAAAATTTTGCCTCATTGATATGCACGTTCCCCCGGGCGGCGGCCCGCCTCCGCACCGCCACGACTTCGAGGAATCTTTCACCATCCTCGAAGGCGAAATCGAGCTCACCTTCCGCGGCGCCACCGCCTCGGCATCCGCCGGCGAAACGGTCCACCTTCCCGCGAACGCCCCGCATCAATTTCGCACCAAAACCGATCATCCCGCGCGGCTCCTATGCCTCTGCTCGCCTCCGGGCCTCGAAGATTTCTTTGCGGAAGTCGGAGTCCCAGTGGCAACACGCACCACTGCGCCTCCACCACTCGACGCCGCCGCGCAAGCCTAGTTCCTGGCCAAAGCGCAATCCCTCGCGGCAAAATATAAAACGGAATTTCTGCCCCACGGCTAAAGAGTCTGTGCGAGAACACGAGAATCTTTCTCGGCCGTAGCTTCCGCTACGGCATAAACCAGACTCTAAAGCCACACCCGGACGCCCAGATCATCAGCTGTTCCGTCACCGCAGCGCGGCGCACGCGCGCACTTTCGCGCCGGTCCGCGATCAGTTTGCTCGCTTGAGCATCCCCGCAGTCGCGCGCCACTTAATCACATCCCCCCTGGCAGCGCACTTGCTATTGAATTTTCGATCGTTATTCAGCGTTGCGCTGTGGGGCGCGTAAGCGGCGGAGAAAAATCCAGTTAGACCTTGGGGGGATCAAATGTCTTCGCATCGTCCTACGTTATTTGGAAAGCTGCTTCTATACGTCGTAATCCTCGCATCCGTATTATGGATATCCGCGCCGCTGTGCGCGCAAAGCACCGTCGCCACCGGAAACATCCAAGGCACGGTCACCGATCCCACCGGAGCCGTAGTCGCCACCGCCAAAATTACGATCACCAACACGAACACGGGCCAAGCCGTGAATGTCACCAGTTCCTCGGCCGGCACCTACAATGCCGGCTCGCTCGTCCCCGGCAACTATTCCGTGCACGTCGAAGCCGCCGGCTTCAAGAGTGTCGAACAAGGCGTCATCGTCAGGGTCGGAGAAGTTTCCGGAATCAATATCAGCTTGCAGGTCGGCGAGTCCAAGACGGTCGTCACCGTCGCCGAGCAATCGGTAGCCGTCAATACCGAACAGCCCAGCGTGCAGGGGGTGTTGAGCCAGGAGCAGATCGAAAACCTCCCGGTGAACGGCCGAAATTTTCTCGACCTCGCGCAGCTCGAGCCCGGCGTGCAAATCCAGGACGGCGCCGATTTCGATCCCACCAAAGTCGGCTTCTCTTCCATCTCCGTCGGCGGCCGCTTTGGACGCACCGCGCGCATTGAAGTAGACGGCGTGGACGTCAGCGACGAAACCGTCGGCACCACCACGGAAAATATTCCTTCCAGCGCCATCGAAGAATTTCAGATCAGCCAGTCCACGCTCGATCTTTCGAACGAGCTAACGTCCTCCGGCGCCGTGAACGTCACCACCCGCTCCGGAACCAACAATTACCACGGCGAAGGCTTCGCCCTGTTTCGCGACAGCGATCTGGCCGCCGCGCTTCCCGGTCCGCCCTCGCCCTATCAACGCAATCAGGACGGCGGCAATTTTGGCGGCCCGATTTTCAAAGACAAAGTCTTTTTCTTTCTCGACGCCGAACACACTAACCAGAATCTGCTCGCGCCCATCGTCCCCGCGCCCCCCTTCGATGTCTACACCGGCAACACCGGCACCCCGTTCCGCGAGACCGATTACGACGCGCGCCTCGATTTCAACCTCTTCAAGAATATCCGCATGTTTTATCGCTTCAGTTATTTTGACAGCCGCGCCGTCGCCACCGGCGGCACTATCGGCTACCAGCCCTTTCAGGATAAGAACTACACGCGCACGCACGTGATCGGCGCCGATTTCACCACCGCCGGCGGCTTCACCCACAGCATCCGTTTCGAATACTTGAAGTTCATCAACAATCTCGGCGACACGGTGCTCGGCTCCGGCCTTCCGTTCGCGAATTTCCCGGTCAGCTTGAATTTCGCGAGCTTCGGATTCCTCACCGGCCCCAATTTCCTCGCGCCCCAGCAAACCTATCAGACCGATCGCCAGTTGAAATACGACGGCAGCAAAGTGCTCGGCTCGCACATCATCCGCTACGGCGTAGCCTACAACCGCCTCCGCGGCGGCGGCCTGTTCTCCTTCAGCGCCCTCACTCCCAACGTCAGCCCGATCGGCAGCACGGACGAGATCAACAACGCCATGAGCGGACCGTTCACGTGTCCCGCCGGAATTACCGGAGCTTCTTGTCCGCTGAATTACCCCGTCGACAACGTCACGCTCGGCAACGGCCAAGAATGCGACACCGAAATCCCCGCATTCAACGCGCCTTGCAGCGGCACGCCTGCAGACAATCGCATCGGCCTTTACCTCGGCGACAGCTGGAAACTGAAACCTAATCTGAATATCACTTACGGTGTGCGCTACGTCCGCGACACAGGCAGGTCGGACAGCGATCTTCCCGGCTTCACAGGCGAAGCGGCAACGGAGCTTGACGCCGTGCAGCCCGGCTTGGCCAGGCGAGTAAACCAGCCGAACCACAACTTTGGACCGCAGCTAGGAATTGCCTGGGATCCGCACAACGACGGGAAGACGGTGATCCGCACTGGCATCGGCGTTTTCTATGAGAACGCCATCTGGAATAACGCCGAGTTCGATCGTCCCGAACGTTTGGCGACCGGCGCGTTTCTCGCCAATCCCACTGCGTGCTTTAACGGCGGGGGTGTAGGGGTTCCTATTCCGGTGCCTGGCGGCTCGCCCAACTCAGAGTTTATCGGTGGCAGCGACTTTACCACCGCAAGTAACATTTGCAGTTCGCTCATCGGCGCCACACTGGGAGCCAACGCCGGCAATTGCAGTGGGATGACCGCCGCGAATTGCATCGCGGCGTTTCAGACCACCTACCAGGCGGCCTCCGCCGCCGTCGGCAGCCAGGCGCCGAACCCCTCGTACATTCCGAATCTGATTTCGAGCGGTTCAGGAATATTTCTCGGCGCGCTGGCTCCCAACTACAGAACGCCGTACTCGATACAAATGAATGCCGGGATACAAAGAGAACTGCGTCCCGGCATGGTGCTCAGCGTCGATTATCTTCGCAACGTCGCTTTGCATTATTTGATTGGAGTCGACGCGAATCACACTGGCGACGTTCGTTATTTCTCGAAGTCGGCGGCGCTCTCGGCCATTTCCGCGACGAACAATTCATTTGGCTGCGGAGCGGGGACCGATGCAGGCTCTATTAATTGCGCAATCGCGGCCGGGGCCACGATGTCAAGCTATGGAAACAACGGTCTGGATTCCGCCGCAGACCTGGGAATCAGCGGTTGCGAAAGCGGATTGGGTACGAGTTATCCATGTGCTTTCACGGGCGTGAACCCGAACCTGGGGCTGGTAACCTTCCTTTATCCCATCGGCCGCTCGGTCTACAACGCCTTGGACGTGAAGCTCGTGGACAACGTGAAGGCTCCCTTTCGCGGCGTCAAATACCTGAACTTCCAATTCGCTTACTCTCTCTCTCGCTTCACCAATTGCGGTGCGGCGCTTTCCACCTCCGTGGGCACCTCTCCCGCCGCGGCCGATCAGGATTTCGTCAACCCCACGATTGACAACAATCATCCCTGCGGTTTCAGCGGACCCTCGGCGCTCGACCGCACGCACCAATTTTCCTTTGGTGGCTACGCCGATCTGCCGGGTCATTTCCGCCTCGGCACCATCTTGCATTTCGATAGCCCGCTCGCCAGCGCTCTCGCTGTTCCAGTATCGGGCAATGGCGCGGGTGAAATCTTCGCCACTGACTTCAACGGCGACGGAACCGTCGGCGACCCCATTCCCGGCACCAAACAGGGTTCCTTCATGCGCGGCGTCTCCCTCAGCGATCTGCCCAACGTCGTCAACAATTACAACAGCACGGTCGCGAATAACCCAACCCCTGCCGGCACCGTGCTCATCAACAACGGTCTCTTCACGCTCGCGCAGCTCCAGGCCCTGGGCGGAGTAGCTCCCGCGCTCTCACCAGTGGTTCCCGGCGAAGTAGGCCTCACTTGGCTGAAAACTTTCGACATGAGCCTCACCTGGATCGGTAAAGTAAACGTCAAGGAGAGGGAACTGTCGTTCGAACCGAGCGTCAGCTTCTACAACCTGTTCAACTTCGCCAATTTCAATATCCCTGGCAACGTCCTCAGCGGAATATTGACCGGTGGCGCAGGCTCGCTCAACGGCACCAATTACGCCGACGCCAACTCCGTCCGCGTAGGCGTAGGCACCGGCGTCTTCTCGCTAGGCGCCCCGCGCACCATCGAATTCGGCATGAAGCTAACCTTCTAGCCGAGCGCCGCACCCGGCGTCAATTTTGTGAATCGCTCCCCAGAGCGATTCACCCTGACGTTCGGCAACGCCGAACGCAAGGGCAGCGCCCGCTGTGTTCCAAGCCCAGCCCGGAACACAGCGGGCGGGTTGCGAACAAGAGCGCAGAATTGCCCGCCCAGCGCGATTTATACAAGGGTCCGTAGGGGCGCTGCTTGCTGCGCCCGCTTTTCGTAGACACAATCTCGCACCCAGCCGCAGTACCTCGCCGTGCCCGCAGCAACATCTGGGAGTGCGGCGGCTTGCCGCCGCTTGTTACGACTTAACCACAGGCACGATCACCGCACGCGAAGCAACCTCAGCGCCGGAAAAGCGGGAGCAATCTCGCACACTCCCAGTCCGCATCGCGCGATCTCTTTTCCATTTTCACTCTTCTATTTTCCACGCGCTGCCGCCGCCGCCCGCGCCTTAACAATCCTCTTGATCAACGCCACAGGCAGCCCCTCGCGCAAAGGGAACTGAATCGTCCCTTTCGAAGTCTTATACCCCTTCAATTCGCCCCGGAACTTCTCGATCACCGCCGCGGTAGGAAACAAGCTGCAATGCCCGGCAAACGCCGCATACCACACCAGCACTTTTCCATCTCGGAACGCAGGAATCCTGTAGCTGATGACTTCAGTCGCCGCAGCCGGCACCACCGCACGAATCGCCTCGCGCATCTCGCTCAATCGTCCGCGCCCCGGCTCCGCGATTCCAGCCAAATACTCCTCAACATTCTTCACAGCCACGCGCCGAGGGCCTTTGGCTGCAACGTGACCGCCCTTCGCAGCAACAGGCCGCTTCCCGCCAGCGACGCCACCGCTACGGCGCTTCTTCGCCGCGTCACGTCCGCCCCTAGGTCCGCGAGCGCGCCCGCCAGATTGTCGCTTCTTCATGCGAGCCATGCTAATTCAACCTCCCAACCAAGTCCAACCGCAACCGAGCGCTTTCCATTTTCAGTGTTCGCTCTTCCATTTTCGCATTTATATTCCAAAGGCAACTAGCGAAGTGATACCATCCGCCCACACCAGCTCTCCGCAGGAGCCAAGCGCCGGGAATGTTCGACGGACTCAAAGACCTGATCGAAGCCTTTGGCATTCGTCACGGCATCGAACTCTTCGCCTTCGTCAGCGGTTTTCCGCTGGTCCGCTATTGCGCCCGCGCCTACTGGGACAAAAAGAAGAAGTCCCCCGAAATCCTCGCGCTCACGGCCTGGGCTCTGCTCGGCTGCTGGTATCTTTGGGCGTTTTACGGCGCGCGTTATCCCGCGCATCCACATCCTCTCGTCGAATTTGCTGCGCTTCTGATTCTTACCGTCGCGTGGCTGTGCGCCCTCTGGTTCGCCGTCTTCGCCGACGATCGCCGCATCAACGCCCTGCGCGCCGATGGTGCCCGGCTCCAGAATGAAGGCCTGTATCGCGCCGCGGCCGAAAAGTACCGCAGCGCGCTCGAAGGCCTCGCGCCCCCGCAAGATCGCAAGCATTATTTCGAAACGCTCAACCGCCTCGGCGAATGTGACCTGCAAACCGGCCCGCCTGACGCCGCCCGCAAAGATTTCGACGACCTCGTCGCCCGCGCCGTCGAGCTAAACGATCCCGCCTGGCAAAGCCGCGGAGTCTGCGGCTTGGGCCGCCTGAACTACATCGCCGGAAATCTCGAAGTCGCTCTCCAGGAATACCAGCAGGCCATCACGCTCAGCCAACAAGCCAAGGATCCCGAGAGCGAGGCCACCGCGCGCCGCCATCTTGGCGATCTCCACAGATTTAAAGGCGAATTTCCAGAAGCCACCAACGAATATAATCTGGCCCTCAGCGTCTTTCGTGCCCGCCGCAATCTCGCCGGCGAAGCCGGAGTTCTTCGCGGGCTCGGCGACCTTGAACTTTCGAGCGCCGTCAATGGCGGCAAAGCCCGCCAATATCTCGAATCCGCCGGCAAAATCTACCAGACCATCCATTCCGCTCCAGGCGCCGCGAATACGCAGCTTAGCCTGGGCCTCCTGGAACGCACCCTCGGAAATTTCAATGCCGCCCGCGAGCGCTTCGGTTCCGCCGGCGGAATCTTTCAGAAGAGTCAGGACCAACTGGGTCACGCCAATTCGCTGGTCCTTTTGGGCGAAATTGATCGCGAGTTGGGCGCCAATAAGAATGCGCGCAATAATTTCAGCCAAGCGCTCGATTTGTTCACAGCGGAAAATGAAAAGGACGGCGTCGCCAATTGCTTGCGCGGCCTTGGCCACCTCGATCTTAGTCATGGTGACCTCGCGGAACGCTCGCGAGAAATACGACCAGGCGCGCGGCCTCTACGTGGAACAAAAAGACCATCTCGGCGAAGGAAACATTTTGGCCGGCCTGGGAGGGCTGGAATCCATTCTGGGCCGCTACGAACTTGGTCGCAACTACTACCGCGACGCCATGAATCTTTTCACGCTCGAGAAGAACAGCGGCAGCCTGATCGCGCACGCGCTGCGTCGCGCGCGGCTCGAGTACGAACTCGGGGACTTTCCCAAGGCGCGCCAGTACTACGACGAAGCCGTCGCCGCCATTGCGCCCGGAAATGCTCTCGATTCCGCCATCGCTGATAATTTCCTCGGCCAACTCGAAATCACTCTCGCCGATTACTCTTCCGCGCAGACGCGCCTGGAAAAATGCCGCGCGTATTTCAATAAGAGCGGCCACGTTTCCGAGGAAGCCGAAGCGCTCACCGGTCTCGCGGATATCGCAGCCGCCACCGGCAAAGCGGACATCGCCAGGCAGCTCTACGCCGCCGCCCAAGCCATCTTTCAAAAAACGGAGGACGTCTTCAACGAAGCAGTCGTGCTGCTGAGCACCGCCGAGCTTGAAATTTCCAGAAATAAGACCGACGTTGCAGGCCCGCACCTCGACGCCGCCCAGAAAATCTTCGACGCCGCCGGCTACCAGATGCGCCAGGCCGACGTCCTGCTCGCCCGCGGCGAACTGGCCAAAGCGCTGCAAGATCCCGCAAAAGCAAAATCGAATTACGCCGCTGCCCGCACCCTCTACGATTCGCTGGGCAACCGCTTCGGAGCCGCCCGCACCGATTTCGCCGAAGCCCAACTCGGCGGCCCGGCCGCCTCCGGCCTCTTCACCGTCGCCGAGGCCTCCTTCACCTTCCTGGCCCTTCCAAAGTGGGCGCAAAAAGCCCAAGCCGAACTAGCCAAGCTAAAAGTCGCTAGCTCCCACAACTAAAAACGCAGCCCTCTAACCTTCGGCCTTCTCTGTTGAATCACGGCGCCGCGAGTGCGGCGCAAATTCAGCCCGCTATGCAAACGCCAACCGCCCTGCTACCCTCGACCGCGCCATGAACGCGCGGCAAAAAGTAGACCTCTACAACAGCGCGTACGGCAATTACGCAACGGAAGCCTACCGCCAGATCCGTGTCGAAACTTACGGCGACGACTTCGGACAAACCAGCTGGATCTCCTCCGCGGAAGCTCGCGAAATTCCAAAACTCCTCGCCCTCACCAGCGATTCCCACGTGCTCGAAATCGGCTGCGGCTCAGGAGGCTACGCGCTGCACCTCGCCCAAACCTCCGGCGCCCACATCCTCGGCCTCGATCTCAATGAATCCGGCATCCACAACGCGAGCCAGCTCGCCCAAGCTCGAGAGCTCGCACAGCGAGCCCGCTTCGAACTCCGCGACGTCTCGCAAAATCTCCCCAGCCCGCCGCACACCTTCGACGCCGCCTTCGCCAACGACGTCCTCTGCCATATCCCCACCAGGCCCGCGCTGCTCGCAGAAATTTTCCGCGTGCTCAAGCTCGGCGGCCGCCTCGTCTTCAGCGACGCGCTCGTAATCGGCGGCATGATCTCGCATGAAGAAATCGCCACGCGCAGCTCCATCGGCCTCTACGTCTACAGCCCTCCCGGCGAAAACGAACGGCTCCTAGCGCAAGCCGGCTTCGCGCAAATCCAAGCGAAAGACACCACCGCGCAAGCCGCCGAAATCGCCAAACGCTGGCACGACGCCCGCGCCAATCGCCAACCCGCGCTGGTAGCCGCCGAAGGCGAGGCCAACTTCGCCGGCGTGCAAAAGTTCCTCCTCTGCGTCCACACCCTAACCAACGAACGCCGCCTCCTGCGCTACCTCTACTCTGCACTGAAGCCGCAACAATAGTCGCGACTCCGGCTTCGAGTCCAAAGTGCCGGTTCAACGAAGGATGTGCTTTAAAAGGTTCGGGCCGCAGAACATCCAGGAAAGCGAAAGAACCCAGAGAGCTACATACCAAAATCGTAGCGAGCTATTAGGGAAGAACTGCCGGTGAGTCTGCCACGCGCGAAACATCTCGCCGCTTTTCAAGCCGGTTCGGTTCCAGAAAGTGTGCTGGATTTTTTCGCCGTTGGGAAGCTTCTGGTCCGCTTCTTCCAAGATACGGTGTCGGATCATGGCGATCCCAACTCCGCCGGCCATAAACAGGGAAACGTAGATCCCGAGGAGACGATCCACCTGCACCCCCCGCTGCACCCCACGCCTGGAGTGGAACCAAATCTAGTCGTCATTCGCGGGTGCGTCAAGGATGACTGAAGCGTTCGCTGATGTCGCTTGTGCGCG
Source organism: uncultured Acidobacteriota bacterium (assembly GCA_963740695.1). Lineage (GTDB taxonomy): Bacteria > Acidobacteriota > Terriglobia > Acidiferrales > UBA7541 > Palsa-295. Next base: position 479,994 of record CAVUFU010000004.1, on the reverse strand, counting down.
CTAACTCTTCAGCACTCCAACTTCACAACGATTGGTCGCAGCGCGGCCATTCCAATAAAATTCTCCCATGCCTCCGCAAGCCGCTGGAATCGAAAATCTGGCCCACGCGTACCGCGTCCTCGACGTTCCCTGGGACGCTTCGCCGCGCGCTATCAAAGCCAGCTATCGCAAGCTCGTCAAGCGCTGGCATCCCGACCGCTATCCCCCGGGCACAGAATCTCACGCCGAATCCACGCTGATGACCCGGCTCCTCAACGACGCCTTCGCGCGCATCGAGGACGCCCCGCTGCGCAACGGCACCGCCGCTCCGTTTTCGCGCCCCGCCGCTGCGACCACAGCCACGCCATCGCCCGCCGCGCCAAACGCGGCGAACGCCGACGCCGAACCCGATCCCTCCGGCGCCTCGCGCGACGAATACATCCCCCACGCTCCGCAGCAAAACGCCGCCGATTTTTACCGCATCATGGAACGCGCCCGCGTGGCAGGCGCCCGTGACGACGCCGCGCGCCCCTTCGATTGGTTCGGCTTCATCGTGCGCTTCGTCCTGGGCGCGCTCTTCGGCGTGCTGGTCAGTTTCCGTCTGCTGATCAGCCTTACGATGAGCGAGTGGAGCGGAAATCGCGCGTTGACAATCCTCGCCATGGCCGCCGCAGTTCTCCTTTGCGCGTTCGCCTCAGCCTTTGGTGGCGACGCCTTCTGGCGCTCCATCCGCCCACGCGGCGTCTGGTGGCGGAACCGCTGGGATTAACCACCAGCGAGCGCCAGCTGCCCGATTAACGAGCGATTCGTCGGGGTGCCGCGCTCTCGCGTCGTCCAAGTATGGAAACTCAGCCGTTTTCACTCTCTGAAGCCCGGCCCCACGGTAGCAGACGTCCAATTCATCAACGCCACGGACGCCCTGAAATCCACAGTCCCCGAAATCCGCGCCATCCATTTCCCGGATACGTTCCCCGACTCCACTGCGGTCACCCTGATCCGCCGCGCAAAGATAATCTGCTCCCACGACAGCAAAGATTGCAGCCTAAACCTCATCCCCGCCGACTAGGTCTCCTCAGCGAAGTAAAAGCCCCACGCATCAGCAAGCACTATATGGAGTGCGGCGGCGCGCCGCCGCTTTCGCGATGTCAAACACATCACGATCCAGCCAGGCGAGGCATGCCTCACCAGCCCCGTTCGCGCCGAATCCACACTCGCAAAAAAACGATTGCGCCGAAGCAACCGCTGGCTACGGTACTCTTCCTTAACTTTGCTCCCTGTGATATATGCATAAGCACGCGCATGAAACTTCTTTCTCTCGTTATCCTCGCAGCCTCGCTGGCATTCTCTTCCGGCGCCGCGCGTGCCCAGCAACAATGTCCGGCTCCCCCGCTTCTCACGCCCGCTCCAGCCGCCAATATGTTCAGCCCCCAACAGGAACTGGACCTCGGCGACGTCGAAGCGGAATGGCTCGAAAAAAACTATCGCGTCGTTCATGACGAGGAACTCGCCGCGCGGCTCAATCACGTCACCGATCGCATCCTGGCGCAACTTCCTCCCACCCAGCTGAAGTTTCGCGTCATTCTCATCGACGAACCCATCGTGAATTCCTTCAGCGTCGGCGCCGGCCGCATCTATGTCACCCGCAAAATGGTCGCCTTTCTTCGCAATGATGACGAACTCGCCGGAATGCTCGGCCATGAGATGGGTCACATCCTCACGCATCAGAACGCCATCGAAATGACCCGCCGCTTTCGCGAAATCCTGGACGTCGATTCGGTCGGCGACCGCAAGGATATCTTCGACAAGTTCAATCGCATGCTCGACAATGTGGCGCGCAATCGCAACGCGCTTGTCAAGATCGAAGAAAGAGAGTGGCACGACGAGGAGCCTCACCAGTACGAAGCCGATCGCGTCGCGCTCTACGCCGCGGCTGCCGCCGGCTTTTCTCCGCAAGGACTCGTCGACTTCTACGACCGCCTCGCGCAAACCCACGGCAAATCCGGCAACCTCCTCACCGACTTCTTCTCTCTCACCACCCCCGGCGAAAAGCGCCTGCGCGAAATCCATAAATCGGAGGCTTTGCTTCCCGCGTCGTGTCGCGAAAGGCCGGTGTCCGCCGCCTCCGCCGATTTTCTGGCGTGGCAATCGGAAGTCATCGCCTACGGCGGTTTCGGCCGCCGCGAGCAGCTCACCGGTGTAATTTCAAAAAACTGGCTGAATCCGCCGCTGCGAACGGACATCCAGAATCTGAAATTCAGCCCCAATGGCAAATACTCGCTGGCCCAAGACGACGCCAGCATCTTCGTATTCTCCAACGATCCTTTTGCGCTGCTATTCCGCATCAACGCCGATGAGGCCCACCAGGTGCAATTCTCGCCGGATTCGCAGAAAATTCTGCTGCTTACCCGCGACCTGCGCGTCGAAGAGTGGGGAATTGACACCGAGGAAAGGACCAGCGTTCACGAAATGGCTCTGCAGGATGGCTGCACGCAAAGTTCTCTTTCGCACGATGGCAAGCTGCTCGCCTGCGTCAGCAAGGCGCTGGATTTCTCGTTGTTCGACGTCGCCACCGGCAACGCTCTGCTCACCAAAAAAGCTTACTTTGAACCAAAGACGCCCGGCCCTCTCGGCGATTTCATCCGCCTTTTAACGTTGCTGCTGGCCGAAAGCGGCGACGGACGTTGGATCCAGATGGGTTTTTCCCCCGACGATCATTATTTCGCCGCCACCGCCTCCGATCTGGCTATCGGCGTGGACGTGACGAATCACGCGCAAATTCCCCTGCACGGCGCGCTTGGCGACATGCTCAAAAACAATTTTGCATTCCTCGCTCCCGATCGCGTGATCGCGCAAAACCATAACGATCCCAAGAATTCCGCCGTGATTGAATTTCCCTCCGGAAAAGTCCTCGAGCGCGTTCCCATCAACTCGCGTCAGGACATCGAAGCTCCCACGCGCGGCAACTACGTCATCCTGAAGCCCGTCAAGGATGCGCAGGTGGGCGTCCTCGACCTCGCCTCCCAGCTTTTCGTCATCGGCTCCACGCAGTCGTCCGCGATGGACGTCTTTGATCAGGACGTTCTCACGCAGCGAGCCTCCGGCGAAGTCGGAATATTTGACCTCGCCACGCACCACCAAAAGGCCCAGCTTGAGCTTCCCAAAAGCGCCTTCGGCACTCTGCGCGCCTGGGCCGTCTCTCCCGACCTCAAATTGCTGGCCGTTTCTGGCGCCAGCCGCGGCGCTGTTTGGGACCTCTCCGCGTCCAAGCGCCTCTATCTCACGCGCGGCTTTCGCGGCGCGTATTTCGACGGCGACCAATCCTTCTACGCCGATTTTCCCAAGCTCGATCCGCAGCCGCGCACCATCGCGCACGGCGATATCTCCCACAGCACGCTCGTGCCTGGTTCGGCTCTAGACGAAAAGTCCGCCCTCCGCCAGTTCGGTCAATTCCTCCTGGTGCGCAAGCCGGCCGGCAAGGAACAATCTTTGAGGTACAACGTCATGCTCGAAATCCAGGACGTCCGCGACGGTCATCTCCTCTGGTCGCGCACATTTCCCAAGGAAGCCCCGGACCTCACTTTGGACTGGCAATTCAATTCTTTAAACCTGGAATGGCGCGTCGATGAATCCACGGCGAAAGAGGAAATTAAATCCAACGCAGTCTTGCAGAAGCGCTTCGCCGCCATGCACGACCGCCAGAGCGCCTATCTCATCGATGCCCTCGATGCCACTTCCGGCGCGTTGCGCGGCCAGTTGCTCGTTGATAGCGGCAAAGGCTCTTTCCGCATCACGCGCTCTTTCGCGCAAGGCGATTGGGTCATCGTGAGCGACAGCGAAAATCGTACCCGCGTCTATTCGCTCTCCACCGGCGAACAGAAAGCAGTTTTCTTCGGCGCCCAGTCCATGCTTTCCACAGTCGCGGGCATCCTGCTGGTAGAAAACGAAACCGGCCGCGTAAATGTCTACGATCTCAAATCGCTCGAAAAGCGCGCCGAGCTGACGTTTGCATACCGCTTCTCCGCCATGTCATTCAGCAACGATGGCAAACGCCTCCTGGTCCTCACCGCCAATCAAATGGTCTATACCTTCGACTCGCAATCATTGGAAAAAGCCGAGCCCGCCCCAAAAGAAGTAACCGCCGCGAAATAACGCGGCGAGGGTGGCGCACCTTCGCAGAAAAGCCCCACGAACGCCGTTAGTTTTTGTGGGCGCCGCATCCCTACGCGTCGGATGGGCTGTAGCTCTGCTACGTAGACAAATCCCGCGTCAGCAAGCTCCATATGGAGTGCGGCGACGCGCCGCCGCTTTCGCAATGCCAAACGCATCACGATCTAGCCAGGCGAGGCGCGCCTCGCCAGCTCCGATCGCGACGCACGGAAGCGCATTTCACATATGCTCGATTTCGTCCGGCGGGGCAGGGTAGCGGCGCAAAAGCGTAATTGAAAATACCAAAATCAGCACGAGAAATCCGAGCAGCCCCAATTCCACCATGGACGCGCGAAAGACGCTCTGGCCTGCGCTCGTCCACCCTCCGCCCTGCGTCAGGCTCGCGGCTTCCAAGGTAATCACCAGCATGCGCCGGATCGAAGCAATCAAACCGATCACCAGGAATGGTTCCGTGACCAAAATATGCGAGCGGATCGAGATGCGCACGGTATGCAGCACCTCCACCAGCATCAGCACCACCAGCAATTGGTCCAGCACCTGCAAAATCTGAAATTCCACGGACCGGTGCACCAGCCCGTCCCACAGCATTTTGCCGGCGATCGCGCTGGTCGCCAGCGCCGTCACCAAAAGCAACGCCGCCAGCACCGCATACACAATCACTTCGCCCTTGCCTACATATTCGCTGAAGTGGAAGCGCAGCCTAGATTGAGCCATGTGGCGTGCATACTACAGCCGCACCGCCCGCATTTCAACTTCCCGCACCGCACCGCCGCGCACATCGCTGTCTCGTCGTTCGATAGCAGGTCAGTTTCGAGCTATGCGAAGTAACCAGGAGTCAGCCTCCCGCAGCCGCGGCGATGATTGGCCGGAAGAGGGCATACCAAGAATTATGCGAAATGTGCGCGGGGGCTAGTTTGAACCGCTATTGGCCGCACGAATCCTCACGCGTGGGATTCCCCATGGCATCGCGATATGCGGGGAATACTCTTCGTCTGAGAGATCGCTTCTATTTCTGTGCCTGCACCAGCGGAAACTGCGACATCAGTTGCAGGTCAATCATCGCCTGAATGCGCCGGTCCAATTGGAAGAAACTCGCGGTCTTCTGTCCCGTCAACACTCCCAGAAAGATTGGGACGTAGCGTGTGCGCAATTGGGCGACCTGCTCATCCACCGCCAAAGCCCTCTTGATTAAATCCAAGGCCTGCTCATTGGTAATCGTTCCCCAAGAATTCGCATACTCTTTAATCAGCGCGTACTTCTCGTTGTTAATTTTAACGAGATCCGCCGTGTATTGGTCGTACACTGGCCAAAACCTCGTGGCATCTGCATCGGTGAGCGTCAAATTGGCCGCGATCAGTTGTTTCTTTTTCGAGCGGATATCCAGTCGGAGCATCGAAATGTCTTGGTCCAACCCAGCTTGCGAATTGGGAGCCGCGGTGGATGTATCTTGCGTTCCGCCGGAGGTCTGCGCCCGCGTACTCCACGCCGATGCTCCAAAAAGTCCCAGCACCAAAATTCCTGTCATTAGCATATGTTTCATGGATCGGTCTCCTTGATGTATTTTCATCTGACCCCACAAAAGATCGGTATTCCTACCAGTTTTCTATGGCGTTTTTGTTTTGTCGTTATCTTGGCTCGGCCAAAGCCCTCGTATCTGGAAGTCATCCGGTGAGCTCCGCCGCGAGGTGCTCTGTCCGCGCGCTCTTCTCGATGAACCTTTTCAACGAGAGCGTCAGAGGGACCGCCAGGATTGCGCCGGCAAGCCCCAGCAGGAACGCCCAGGCCACCAGCGACAACGTAATTTCCAGGAACGAAACGTTCACGGCGTGCTTCATGAAGATCGGCGTCACCACGTTGTCCACGATCATGTTGGTGACGATAAGCCCGCAAGCCACGAACAGCGCCCGCTTCCAGCCATACATCAGCAGCGTGACGAAAGTTGGCGGCACCAGCGCAATTATGAATCCCAGCGTAGGTATGAAATCGAGGAAGAAGTACAGAAAGCTCCATACCACCGGAGTGTCCACGCCCATCGCGACCAGAAACCCCAGGTTGAGCAGCGCGTTGATGCCGGCACTCTTGGCCGTTATGGCCACATAACTTTGCGCGTCGGATGCGTAGAACGCGAGCCTCTCGGCTAGCCCGCCTTGCTCCACGCCGATGTCTGCCAGCATCGTCACGATGAAAAGGAACGCAAAGAGGGGAATAAGCAGGCCGTTGGAAATAATCACACTCGCTCCCGGCAGCACCACGCCTGCAACCGCGCGGAGGTGCTCGGGAGTGAGGACGCTATCAACCGACAGACTCGGAGCCACGATGCCGTTTGCACTCATCAAAACGGTGATTCGTTCGTAGAGGCTCGCCAGACGCTCCTGATAAGTCGGCAGCTTGGCCGCAATCCGCACAGTGGCCAGGTCGAGAGCACCGAATATGTACACTACGAACGCGAGCGCCGCGGCCGCCGTCAACGCGACCGCCACGCTTTTCGAAACTTTGAAGCGCCGCATGATCCACGCGGGGAATGGGACCACGGCATAGGCCAGCAGCAGCCCGAGCAGCAGCGGTCCGAGGATGGGGGATGCCGCCCTCATGCCACCCATGACGATGACGGCGCAAGCGGCGCCCAGTAGCAATCGCAAGCGCGGCGAGATCGCGGAACCTTCGTTGGCATGCTCGTAGGGCGTCAAGGCACGGAATCTCTGCGCCCAACCTACGCGAATTTAGAAGGGAACTGCCAGTGTCAAAACTGACAGTAATGATGGCCTGCTTCGGTCCGCCTTGCCGCTATGCGATTGCTTCCGGGTGAGGCCCACTCCCACCGACCGGTTGAACCCGTAGCGGTAGTCGAAAGCTGATCCAGCACGCTCGTTGACTTACCTCTTGCCCCCGCCTAACATGTGCGCGCATGGCAGACACCTCGTCTCCAATCGGCCAAACCTTCTCGCATTACCGCATCATCGAAAAACTCGGCGGCGGAGGCATGGGTGTCGTCTACAAAGCCGAAGATTCGCGCCTCAAGCGCTTCGTCGCCCTGAAATTTCTGCCGCAAGATGTCGCCGGCGACCCACAAGCCCTCGCGCGTTTCCAGCGCGAAGCGCAAGCCGCCTCCGCGCTCAACCATCCCAACATCTGCACCATCTACGATATCGGCGAGCAGGACGGCCAGGCCTTCATCGCCATGGAATTTCTCGACGGCCAGACGCTCAAGCACCGCATCAACGGCCGCCCGGTGGATAACGAAGATCTGCTCTCTCTCGCCATCGAAATCGCCGACGCGCTCGACGCCGCGCACGCCGAACACATCGTCCACCGCGACATCAAGCCCGCCAACATCTTCGTCACCAAGCGCGGCCACGCCAAAATCCTCGACTTCGGTCTCGCCAAGGTCACCTTCACCGCCGCCGGCTCTTCCGCCTCGCGAGTCGCGGTGGACTCCACCGAGGGCGCCACCCTCGGCGACTCCGCCGAACATCTCACCAGCCCCGGCAGCACCATGGGCACCGTCGCCTACATGTCGCCCGAGCAAGTCCGCGGCAAGGAACTCGACGGCCGCTCCGATCTTTTCTCCTTCGGCGCCGTCCTCTACGAAATGACCACCGGCGCGCTCCCGTTCCGCGGCGAAACTTCCGGCGTGATTTTCAAAGCCATCCTCGATGGCGCCGTAGCCGCTCCCGTGCGCCTCAATCCCGAAACGCCGGCGGAACTTGAGCGCATCATCAATAAAGCTCTCGAGAAGGACCGTAATCTGCGTTTCCAGTCCGCCGCGGACATGCGCGCCGACCTCGCGCGCCTCAAGCGCGAACAGGATTCCGGCCGCTCCACGCGCGTCAGCGACGTCTCCGCCAGCTCGGGCAGTGTCCCCGCAGCGGCAAGTGGCGCGAGCGGCGCGAGCGGTGCCAGCGCCGGCGCTTCCAGCGCCGCGTCGCCTGCGCAAGCGTCCTCCGGCTCAGTCACCGTGTCCGCCGCGGCGCCTGCCAACACAACCCGCAAATTCTGGATCACCGGCGCCATCGCCGCAGCGCTCGTTCTCGCCATTGGCCTCGGCTATTACTTCCTGCGCGGCCGCGCTGCGTCGCAGCAGATCACCTCCATCGCCGTGTTGCCCTTCGTCAACGCCACCTCCGACGCCGGCAACGAATATCTCGCCGACGGCCTCACCGAAAGCCTCATCGGCACGCTCTCGCAGCTCCCCGACGTCAAAGTCATGGCCCGCAGCACCGTCTTCCGCTTCAAAAATAGCGAAGACGATCCGCAAAAAATCGGCAAGGCGCTCGACGTCGGCTCGGTCCTCATGGGCCGCGTCACGCAGCATGGCGACACCGTCGCCGTGCAGGCCGACCTCGTCAACACCACCGACGGCTCGGAAATCTGGGGCGCGCACTACGAACGCAGAATGGCCGACGTCACCCAGGTGCAAAGCGACATCACCCGCGACGTCGCCAGCAAACTCGAAGTCCACATGTCCGGCGACGCCCAGGCAAAAATCGGCAACGCCGGCACCACCAACCCGGACGCCTATCGCCTCTACCTCGAAGCGCAGCAGCAACTGTACGGCCGCACCAGGCCGGGAATTCTCAAGAGCGTCGATCTCTTCCGCGAGGCCGTCGCCGCCGATCCCAATTACGCCCTCGCGTGGGCGGGCCTTTCCACCAGCTACATCGTGGCCGCCGGTTATGGACGCCTGATTCCGCCCGCGCAATCTTTGCCTCTGGCGGACCAAGCCTCCCAAAAAGCCGTAGAGCTGGACGATTCCAGCTCCGAGGCGCACGTCGCACGCGCCAACGCCCTGGGCGCCGCCTGGAAATGGAGCCAAGCCGATCCGGAGTTTCGCCGCGCCATTGATCTCAATCCCAACAACTCCAACGCCCACTATTTCTACGCGTTCAATTATCTGATGCCCACCAATCACCTCGCTCAAGCCCTCGACCAGTTCCGCCTCGCCCTCGCTCTCGATCCGCTCGCGTCCATCGTCAAGACCAATTACGCCCTCACCCTGATGGACGCCCACAAGTACTCCGAATCCCGCGAGCAGTTCGATCAAATCCTCGAACGCGATCCCAATTTCGGCCCGGCGCTCTTCTATCTGTCCCAATTTCAGGCCACCCAGGGCCAGTACGCCGACGCTGTGAGCAACTTGCGTAAATCAGGTCCAGGCGAGGGCCCCGGCGCCCGTTCCTGGAGCCCGGACGCGAAAGGCTACGCCGAATTCATGGATGCTATCGGGACCGGCAGTCTCCCCGCGAACGCAGCCGTCGCCTACGCCCTAGCCGGAAATCGCGACAAAGCTTTCGAAAATCTCGAAAAAGCCTTCACCGATCGCGACGACGAAATCACCGCCGTAATCCGCTTCCCAGCCTTCGACACCCTCCACTCCGACCCCCGCTGGCCCGCGCTTCTCCACAAACTAAACCTCCCGCAGTAGAGCGGTCTCTACGCGCTCTCTCAAGCTCGTCATCTCGAGCGCAGCGAGGCCCGCCTGCCGTAAGCAGGCCTGCATGCCGCAGGCGGGGCTCCCGCTTCGGTTTCGGTGGCACAGGCTTCACGCAGTGCTCTTCGCAGTTCGTAGCGCCGGCGTCTCGCCGGCTCCGTTGCCTTGGATTTTGTAGCGGCGCACTTTAGTGCGCCAGCCGTTGCGGTGAAAGATGTAAATCGCCCGCCGCACGCAAACCTCTCCGCCGCCTCAACGCACACAAGGTTCCGTAGGGGCGCTGCCTGAATATATCTGCCGTTGCAGTGGCGGATGGCGCGCCCTGTCACCCAGCGCTGCGCATGCCGTCGAGTTTGCGCCGGCGCGATCCTCGCCGAACTCCGCGAAGCGTCAGACTCGTTGAATTGCCCACGTACCTCGGCGCTTGTCCCGCCGGAGAAATCAGTAAAGGTGGAAATTCACTTCGATGGTCTGGCGCACTGGCGCCGGCCTGTGGTTCGGCCCCAACGCGGGACTGAATCTCCACGCACGCACAGCTTCGATAGCCTTTTCGTCGAGTCCCATCCCGACGCCCTTCACCACCTTAATGTCCGTGGCTTTCCCCTCCGCCGTTATCGTCACGACCAGCAACACGGTCCCCTGATACTTTGCCTTCACGGCTTCATCGGAATATTGCGCCTGCGGGCAGTAAGTGCACACCGGATAACCGAAGCCGCCCGTCCCGGAACTCGGCGGGCCATCGCCAGCGCCCCATTTTTCTCCCGGCCCTACTCCCGCACCCTTTCCCGGGCCGACGCCCGTGCCATAGCCATCGCCGATACCATTGCCGCCGCCGGGACCGTTCGAGTCATTAAGAACTTTCGACATCGGGTCGCCCCAATTGCTCATGTCCGGGCTGGGCAGCGTCAGTTCCGGGGGACCGAGAACCGTCGGCGTCCTCGCCATTCTGGCATTCGGATTCGTAACTGCCTTCGGCGGCGTAAATTGGATCATCGAGAGTTTGGGCAGTCGGCCTGCGGTAGCTGGCCGCGGATCATGAGCTCCGCCACCGCCGCCACCGCCCGCTTTCTTTAGGCCCGGCGTCAACTTCGGAAGGTAATTCGTAATATCCGTAGAAATCTCAGCCCGCGAACTTGCTTTCGTAGTCGCCGGGCTCAGTAATCCAGGAACCAGCGGCAGAATAATCAGCACCAGCACCACCACGTGAAACGCCATCGACAGCGCTTGCACCCGCGTGAATTGAGTGTTCTTCGACCAAATCTCCTTCACCGCGACCGGCTGGCTGACCGTTTTCAGCGGCGGCAATCTCGCAGGAAAAAACGTCTCACGAATGTTCTGCCACAGGCTCCCGAACCGTGAATTCCAATTCACCAGCAGCTCGGAATGTACCGCTCCTCGCGGCGCCGCGCGAAACAACTCTTTGAGGTTGGAACCAGTGCTATCGCCGAATCTCTCCGGCACGAAAACCGCGCCCGGCCCGCCGTGCGCTTTCACGCCCCGCTCAGTCAGAAAATATTTCAGGTTGGAAAAGAGATCCCCGAACTCGGACCGCCGGGCAGGGGATTGAAAACGCCCGATCGGCACACCGTGTTGGGCCGTAGTGCGCTCACCATCTTTACTTCGCGTCGTGAAGTCTTCCATTTGACCTCCGCGCTATCTCGTAGCTTAGAGGCCGCATCAAGTAAAAGGATGCCCAACCACCAATCGATCCGGCTCCCGCAACGCGAAGACCGGCGCAAATCAATATGGAGTGCGGCGGCAAGCCGCCGCTTTTCCAGCGCGAAGCTCGCTTCGCGTGCAGTAGCCCCGCTCGCAGCGCAAAGCTTGCAGTCGCCGCCCAGCCGTGCCCCTACGGAGAATCCAGTAGTCCCCAACGCCGATCTGGACTCCCTCGCGACTTGAATTCGTCTAAATCCGCTTTCGTATCCGCCTCAAACTTTCTGCGCTCCAAATGAAACGCTCTGGTACCCGAATTGCACTATTACCCAGCGTCTTGTTACCTGCGTCACGAAATAGGAGCTCGGGAGCCAAAAAATGACCATATCGAATCGCACCACCGAAGATTCTTTTGAACGGGCCCGCGCCGCGTTTTTCGGTACCGCAACCATCACCCAGCGACCCGCCAACCCCCTAAAAACATTGCCCAATACGCAGAAAGACGCCTCGCCAGCCGCCACCCAGTCCAAACCATAACCACCCGCGAAATCGGGCGTGAATCGCAATGTCCGCAGGCTTCACTACAGGTTTCTCCCGGCGGTAAAGGGCACTCGGCGACCGAAACGCACCAGAAGGTAATTTCACATAACTGGAACGTATTTCGACCTAGAACCCGGCCCCACAACCCTAACCCAAGAGTTTTCAGCAACTTTTGGTTTTCCGTGGCAGATCGCTTGCCCACACCTAGCGATCCCGCCCCCGCAAACCAAGACCGGCCCAAAACCATATCGAGTGCGACGGCGAGCCGCCGCTTTTCCAGCGCGAAGCGCGCTTCGCGTGCAGTAAACCTGCCGCCCACCGCGAACCTCGCTTTGCTCGCAGTGCCAGCCATTTCAATCGGCAAGCGAATCATTCCGCCCAGTAACGATCTCCCCATTGGCGCGACACTCCACGCCGACCCGCGGCAACTCATCGCGATCCGCCGCCTTGACGGTTGCGGAAATGTCCGGCCCTCTCCGCGCAGAACACCGGCGGACCCCGATAATCACACAGTACAAAGTTATGCAGATTTGCGACGGGTAAAAAAAGAAAAAGGGAGGAAGCCAACCACTCGCTTCCTCCCTTTTAGCTCAGCACGTTACTGTAGTGGAGGCTTGCCCGAAGTCGAGCAGGGGTTCATCAGTTCACCGACCGTAGCTGCCGAATCCACGCGAACCACACCCGTCTCGTCGATGCAGTACGCCGCCGTACCGGTGGACAAAGAGATCGGAGCGGCCGTAACCGAAAAGCCCGTGTCGCCGGAAGCGCCGCAAGCCGCAGGAATTCCCGCCGTCAGCGCTTTCACGCCGTTGTTGACGAACGTAAACTTGTAGCCGCTCTTCGTCGCCGGGTCATTCCCCAACACTTCGTCAATCAAATGCGCCGCGGCGCAAGTTCCAGCCGCGCCCGCCGCGCCGCCCAATTGCGCTTGCGTCAGCGTGAATCCGTCGCTATACGTGGACGAGAACGTTTCCTCGGCCGATGAAATCGTACGGAGTGTGCCGACCGCCGCTGCCTGGTTCGCCGCTATCTTCGCGCGCAGCAGGTTCGGAATTGCGATCGCCGCGATGATCAAAATGATCGCCACGACAATCAACAATTCAATTAACGAGAAACCCTTCTGTTTCGAACTCATTTGCTCTCCTTGAACGCGGTCCCCATACGAGGTACGCCAAGCATAGTGCACGCAGTGCACCATGTCGGAACACGCCCATGGCGATACCGACACATCTAGCTATACCCCTTCGAATCATCAGCATCCGTTCCGCGAAATGGCCCCTCAGTTCGTTCGAACGCATCCGCGCTCTCAATCGACGCCATTAAGTGTCACTTTCAAATGACTAATCGTGCGAACGCCAATCACATTACATTTAATATAACGACCAAGCAAGCCACTCGCGCCGCGTTCGATATCTCGTCTCGCGAGCGATTCACCCTCACAGACCCAGCGCCAGCGGGGTGGCGGAAATTAGCCGCGCCCCGAAGGGCGGGGAAAAAACCGGCGTGCATCGCCCAACCAATCGTGGTGCCTTTTCCGCGAAGTTTTCGAGTTCTTGCGCCACTCCACGGCATCACCCGCGTGCGCCCATCTCTCCCCTCCACCCGTTCACCCGCTCCGGCGCCCGAAAATGCTGATCTCGTCCGCGCCCCGCGTGTCCCACGCACATCTCTCCACCCGCCTCAATGCCCACAAGGGTCCGTAGGGGCGCTGCTTGCTGCGTTTGTTTTTGACGTTGCCTTTGCCTCGGAACCTGCCATTGTAAATCGCTCCACAAAGCGATTCACCCCAAGGTCCGGCGGGTGTCGGGGGAAGGGAAGCGGCGCGCCTCAACGCGCCAGCGGTTGCGCCGAATGGTGTGAATCTCGCGTCGCTGCTTTTAACTGCGAAGCCGCTCGGAGCCGAGCCACAAATCAGCCAGCTCTCTGAGGTTGTGTTTGTACGTGCGCGTTACCAAATATTCCTTCCCACCTTTTACGCGCAATCGGTACTCTCCCGTCGCTAAAGGTCGGATCTCCTCCACGGCCGAAATATTCACTACAACCGACCGGTGGATGCGAATAAATCCGTAGGGCTCCAGCTTCTCCGCCATGGACGAGAGCGGCTCGTGCACCAAATGAGAATTACTTCGGTTTTGCAACGAAACGTAGTTGCCTTCAGCTTGCACTGCGAGGATGTCGGCCAAATCCATGAGCAGGATCCTGCCGTTTGCCCTGAACGCGATTCGTGGCGCCGGTCGTTTCGCAATCACCTCCAACTGGCGCACCACTCGCATCAGGTTTGCAGCAGCAACTTGGATTACAGGAAGCAAGGAAGTATCGGCAGCTTCGCGGAACCCGTCCGCTGTCGCCGCACCGGTGTAATCCCGGCGACTCTCAGCCGCGTAAATCGTAGTCCCGCGCAATGGGACGGCCGAAACGTCGGCATCGGTGCGAGCCGCTTGTTGCACAAAAATCTCGCCTGCCGCAGCCTTCTGCTCCTGAATTTCGCTGGCGCTCATGATAGCCCCCCGGCTCCCTCATTTCGACTTCCCGCGAATTCTCCATTCAGCACCGCCGCTGGTTCAGCAGACCGGCGCCCCACGCCTTTCCTTGCAGCCCCGCAGGTTACTTCTGCCCAGTGCTCACCGCCGACGGAAAGCTGGATTGCGCGCCGAAATAACACTCGATGGACTGCAACTTTCCGTCTTTGATTCGCAGATACTCCACGTTCCGGAGCGATTTGCCGTTCGTGGTGTAGCAAAGATATTTCACAAAAGCATCATCCGGGCCCGTGGCGACTCGCTCCAGGTCAAAATGCCCAATGAAATTGATCTGTGTTTCCCAACATTGTTTCTTGAAAGCGCTTTTGCTGATGTGGTCGTCGCCGGCCGCGCTGGAAAAGGTGAAGTCATCTGCGAGCAGGATATCCAGCGGGCCCCAGTCTTTCTGCCCCCAGCCTGCGTACCACTTTCGCACGATCTCCTCGGTCGTTAGGTTCTGCCCTCCGAATGCGCTGGCACTTGCCGGTCCCGACAAGCTCACGGCACCGACCAGCGCGCACGCTCCCGTAGCCAGCAAATTCCTGCGCGACACTGCGATCTTTGTCATTGTTCGTTCTCCTTTTTCATAAGGTAGTTTCAAGACCTTCGCCGGATAAAGACGCTCAAAGCCCTAAAATACGAACCGGTTGGTATTTAACGGTCCCACACTACCCCTCGAGACATCGATGCGCTCAATGTCGCTTGCCGTTGCTCGGCTGGCGCAAAGAGTTTAACCACCCCACGATATTCTTGATCCCCGACTTAATCACTTTCGGATCCTGAGCATTCTTGCCCAGCGAGCCGTACCCCTCGACCATCGCTATCAGCAATCCGGCGGCGTCAGCGGGTTCCACGCTGCGCCGAACGCTTCCATGCCGCTGACCCTCTCGCAAAACTCTGGCCGTGGCCTCGCGCCACGCATCGAAGATCGTCTCCAGCCGTTTGCGGAATCCCGCGTCCAAAGGAGACATTTCCTGCGCCAGATTGTTAAGTTGGCAGCCGCCGCATACCACCTCGGGCCGCACGGATAGATCTTGCACAATGCTGATCAAAGCGCCGATTGGATCCTTCACGCTCTGCAGAGGCTCCACCCATGTGCCGCGCACGTCCGGCGAGATGATCTCTTCCACCACGGCATATCCCAAGGCTTCCTTGTTTTTGAAATGGTAGTACAGCGCTCCCTTGGTGACGCGCGCAGACGCCAGAATTCTGTCCAGGCTGGCACTCTGGAAGCCCGAGCGATAGATCTCGCGAGCAGCAGCTTGCAGCAGGCGCTCCCGCGTGCGCTCCGCGTCACGCGATCCGGCCACTCTACGCTTCGGTCTTTTTCGTGTCGCCAACATACCAACCAGCATGTCTCGTAACTTTCAGAGCGTCAAGCGGGATCTACCCAGCGCTCAAGAACACGACGATCCTTTGTCCACTCTGTCGCCGTCGTTGAATCGCGCCGCCGCCGCCCCGCGGCCAGCACCCGCAGCCTCGCTCCCGCCCAATAATTAGGTTCACCCGCTCCCGCCATTCCTTAACGTACGTACCGGTATGTATGTTCATCACCCAAAAGTCAATCACTATTGGACGGCCCGACTTACAGGCGCTGACGTTCTCGATTTTCATAATCTTTCGCCACTATGTATGGAAAGTGGGAGAAAACGCCGATTCGGCCGTTTCGCCATCGTCCCACGATTTTGTCAGTCCGCGCCTCACTCTCGATCTCTGAACGATCCGGCCTGTCGACTCACGGAATCGTGCTGCACGTGGCCAACCGCCTGCCTCCTAATTCTCGGTCACCAGAAGTTCGTAAAGCTGTGAGCCAATTCTGCTCGCAACTACGCACGAACTTCCAGAGCGCCGAATCGCACCTGCCGCACCTCGCCAGTCCTCTCGGCGCGAAGACTTTGCCCAGCCCAAAAGGAGAAGAGATGAGCGTATTCAGAGGCTTACGGATTTTCTCGATCACGGTGGTTACGCTGATTGTTCTGGCGTGCTGCAGCGATGCGGTGGGTCAGACGGCCTACAAAATCACCGATTTGGGCATCAACAACAGCAAAGACAACTTCGCCATGGCCATGGGCCTCAATAACCAGGGCTGGACGGAGAACATGGATGGGACGGTGAACCCTCCCGAGAGTAGTTTGTTTACGACAGTTGCCAGGGGCCGCGCGGTGATCAGCATCTACGGATTCAACATTGACCTGGGCACGCTTGGAAAACCCGACGCCAACAGTTGGATTAACTGGGGCGGGATCAACGACCGCGGCGAAGCCGTTGGTCAGTCCGAAACAGCGGATCCAGATCCGAACGGCGAAGACATTTGCGGCTTCGGCACACACCTTACGTGCGTTCCGTTTCTTTGGCGAGCCGGCCACATGAGCGCTCTTCCAACACTCGGCGGAAATAATGGGCAGGCGAGCGCTATCAATAACCGCGGAGAAGCCGTCGGATATGCCGAAGACGGTCCCGTGGACCCCACCTGCCCACCCGGCACCACCAACAATCGGATTACGTTGCCGGCGTTGTGGGAAAGAGGCAGCGCCGCAGCTCTTCCTCTGGTGGGTGACGATCCAGACGGTGTCGCATTCGGGATTAACGATCAAGGCCAAGCCGTAGGCTACTCGGGAACGTGCACCACAGCGATACACGCCGTAATGTGGAAAGACAACACTGCCTTCGTGCTTCAGGATCTCGGAGCTACAGGTTCCAATTTCGGTTTCGCCATTAGCAACCGCGGCCAAATCGCCGGGGAAGTCGGCAGTGCTGACGGCACCACCTTCTATGCCGCGGTTTGGCAGAACGGCGCCGACGGCGCAGTCACAAACCTCGGCGTTCTGCCGGGAGATTTTGCTGCCTTTGCCACCGGCATCAACAACCGGGGCCAAGTGGTGGGCAACAACTTTGACTCCAATTTCAACTGGTCCCACGGCTTCATCTGGCAGGATGGCGTGATGACCGACCTTAACAAGCTAATTCCCGAGGATTCCAACCTCTACATAATCTCGGCGAGCAATATCAATGACCGCGGACAAATCTCGGGTATGGGAACCGTGCTAACCGGTCCCCATGCGGGCGACATTCACGCCTATCTTTTGACTCCCACAGACGGACGCATAGGCGCCTCGATGGCCGATTTCGCACGCACGCACCCGCATCCCCTTTTGCCCGCGAATGCTGGCAATCACTTTTTCCAGCGATTCGGACTCGGCCGATTCCAGCGACTAACGGGCATTTTCGGAGCTTCCGTACGATGCATCCCACCCCCCGTACGCTGCGCGACGGCGCAGCCCCAGGAGGCCGCGCTCGGACATTCTGGGTCACGCAAATAACGTCCAGGTGGCCCAGAATGTTTACGGCACGGTGAAGGGATTCCACTCGATGCTGCGACTGCTGCTGTCCGCTGTTGTATTTGCGTGTGTGATTTTGCCCGCAGCCTCCGCTCAGACGACGGACGCAGGTTATCCCGATGAGTTGTCGCCCTCGCTGGCAATCGGCGTCAAGGCGATGCACGCCGCGATTCGCCGAAATCTAGCGGAGGCGGCCGAAAGCATGCCCGCGGATGAGTACGCCTTTCGTCCGTCGCCGCAGGTCCGCACCTTCGGTGAAATTATCGGTCACCTGATCAACTCGAACTTCTTCTTCTGTGCGCAAGTCGCGGGCGAAAAGTCCCCAGCCACAGCCGACTACCAGCAAATCACCGGCAAGGCCGCGCTGCTGAAGGCGCTGAACGATTCGCTCGCCTATTGCGACCGAGTCTACGCAGCCACCACCGATGCCAACTTCCTGCAGCCAATGCAAATCGCCAATGTTGATGGCCGAGGCTCGACCAACACCGTCCGCGGCGCCGTGCTGATATACAACATCGCCCATAATAACGAACACTACGGCAACCTAGTAGTCTACATGCGCCTTAAGAACCAAGTCCCGCCCTCAGCAGCCAGAGCCCAGCAACAAAAGAATCACTAACGCCAGGTCAGTCGCGGCCTTCATTCTGTGCGCTTCGGAACGTCCCGCCGGCTCCATGGTGTCCCACATGTAGCGGCCGGTCTGGCGCCGCCAGACCGGGCAGCCGTTGCTGTTGTTTCAGTGTGCTGTCGCTTCGCAGTTGCGGTTGTTTCGCAGTTTCTCACTAGGACCCCGCGTACAGCGTTCATTTGTCGAACACCGCCTTCTTAGCATCCCGAACGGTAACCATAAGAGTCATCGGATCCACCGGCGACACGATGAATCCATACCGCTCGTAAAACCGCTTGGCGTCCTCGGAAATCGCATGAACCAGAATCGCTCGGATTCCGCCGATCCCAGCGGCCTGTATCGTCCGCAAAATTGCATCTCGCAGCAGGCTCCTGCCGATCGTGCGGCCCTGCCATCCAACCTCTACCGCCAAACGCCCCACGATCATCACCGGCAACGGGTCTGGCATATTCCGGCGAACGCGGCCCGGTGCCCTTGCTAGCGCCACACTTCCGCTAGCCAGCGCGTAGTACCCGACAACTTTGCCGGCCGAACACACGACATAGGTCCGGGACGCACCCGGCTCTTCATTCGCCAAAGCTCTCTTTTTGAGCCAATCGTTTAGAGCAGGAACGCCACAGTCGAAGGACGATACATCGTGCGTGGAAGTTAAGTGTTCTGGCGCACTTATTTCTTTCGCAATATCGCTCACTCCCAGGGGGCCTTGGACATCATCAAGCGCTTCAGGCGCTTGTTCTCTGCCGGCGGCGCGTCAAGGGCCTCGGTGAAACGCTTGTACGCTTTTTCATCGAGCATGAACAATCTTTGATCCAGTAGCACTTCGGTCGCTTCGCGGCACGCCGCTTCCAACATAAATTCAGAGCGGTTCTTTCCCACTCTCTCTGCCGCTCGGTCAATCAGAGCGCGTTTCATGTGATCAGCGCGAAGGTTAATCGTGACCCCGCGCGTGCCACGGTCACTTTTATCAGCGGTCCGCATGGCTTCCTCCTGTCCTCACACTGACTCTACATCACTGTATACACAATGTCCACACGCAGTTCGCTGCCGCCACCAACATCTCGCTAGCCATGCGCGCAGGAATCGGGTCCGCAATCCTACTGTTCTTCATACTTTTTCGAAGAATGACCACGCGCTAAATTGGCTTAAATAGCGGCTATTTGTGCAAGAGCCCATCTCCCCTCAATAAGGCAATACATCGCAAAAAAAATCGGCCTGCCCGATGGTTTCCCATCAAGCAGGCCTTATGACTTGTTGATCAGGCGGGACGACGTCACTTGCGGAACGCCCGAACTCCCGGAAAGTTCGCAAAACTCAGCTCAAATCTGAAGGCTTAACAAACGGCGAGATTCAAATCGACCTCGCGCAGTCCGAAAGCCGGTTGGACCTTCATGCGCAGTTTTTCTGCCATTCCACCGGCCACCTGCCAGACCCCGTGCGACAGGAGGACCGGAACGGCGGTAACAGCGAAGCAAACGAACCAAAGCAGGGAGTTCGCCACAAGAGCAATCGCCATCAGCCTGAGAGCCGACCGGTAAATTACTTGAACTTCGCCGCTACTCTCCTCGATAAGTTTTCGGGATTTCTCCGCACGAGCTTTTAGTTCAGGATTGTTGTCTCCTAGTGAAGAGATAAGCGCGAAATCAAATGAAGGGATCGCTCTAATCATGACATTCAGCGTGCGGTGCAAATATTTGAAAACCGCGCTGTCTTCCTTGATATGCCCCTCAATCACTAGCGTCCGCGTTTGGTCCCGAAGGCAGAACAACCCAAAACGAATTCGTTGGCGAATCGACGGCAGAACAATTGCCTGATATATCCAAATAAAAAAGGAAAGAAACGCTAGCACCATCACCATATATGCAACTACCATGATTTTCTCCTCAACTCGTCAGATGGCATCGCTGGACTCAAGCTCAGCCTTGAACGAATGTTGTTGCTCCTTTGTTCGGGTCTTGGATAACCGCCGCACTTCCTCTTCGGCGTTCCTCCTTTGAAATCTTGCATGTAAGTACCAACCACCTGCGAGCGTTGCGCTCAAACCGTAGCCTAAGCCCGCCTTGGCTTGGATGAACAATCCCATTACGTCCCAGACTTTCCCCATCTGGTCGGGCGGCGTTTTCCAAACCATTAAAATAACAACCGCCCCGAAGATTCCAATCGGCAACTGACCAGTACCGATCAATCTGAGCACCACGTCTCTCGTGGCAGATGGCCAGTTGGCCGAAATCTTGCGATTGGATTTGCGCGTCATGTAGTGCTATCTTATGGGTTACGATAGCATAACATAACCATCGACAGTTCAAACGCGCCTCGCGCCGACGTGTTGTATCTCGCAACAGCGTGGTCTGACCTCAATAAGCCAGCGTGAAAACGCCTTCCGTACCATTATACGAGAGCAAGCAGCGAGAGAGGATGTCGCGTCCAATCAATGCGTGAAAACCTTGCGCCTGCAGCAGCTCCGCGCATATGACCGCAAGATTCGCAACCACCAGTGGACTCTGCGTTGGCCCCGAACCCGGAATGAAGATGCTGACATCGTACTGGTCCGCGGTATGTGGCTTATTCCCCGTAGACGGAGTGTTTACTGTCGCGACGCCACTTGGAGTCAACCCAAGAGTCGTAAGCACCGATGGATCCACGCGCGTGCCGCTTGCACCGGTGTCAATCAATCCCTGTATCTGAACTACATTCGGCACCGCCTCGCCGTTAGCGACGAGCGCCGCTCTACGCGCGTGACTCACGCCAACGTACGCCGCAAGCAACGGTCCGTGCTGCGCAAGAATCTGTAGGGTGAAATGTGGCAAGGTCTTTACGCGTTGTGGGAACGTCCGCAGGGTTCTACAAAGCGAGAGATGAATTGCACTTGCTCGATCGCTTGAATCTGTTTGACCAGGAACGGGTCATTCACGCCGTATTTTGCGTACCCTTCCTTCATGGCATCTTCATAGCTGCTGAAGGTGTCCACAAACTCATCGCCGTGGATGAGCACGAACTTTCCTTCTTGCCCCTGAAGTTCAGGTAGCTTCTGCTTGTAAACTGTCATCTCTTTTTCCAATGCCATAAATTCCTCCTTTCCAAGCTGCACGACTCTGCCCGGCATGAATTCCACAAATGCGAGGCACTAATTCGTCGCTCGGACGACCCGCACTCCTGCGCCGCAAACAGCCGTAATTGGGTCGTGATATTAGCACGCTTCCCGCGACCGTAACATACAGATTAGACTCTTCTTGCGCCAGTAAGATAGGGTACTCCGGAGATTAACCTGCAAGAGAGCTTCCAAACCTAAGTGCTTGAAAATGAGGCGTTCACGTTTCCCACGGCGAGTCACGATGAGAACCTGTCGCAGTCCTGATACAAGCTCCCTCGCCACAATTCGCCCATCGCAGCGGTTTGAGCACGCTTGCAGAGATAGCCAATCCTACCTGCTGGGGTCGTTCATTGTCTGGAACCCCGACTGCTCGCAATACGAGGATATTGGGCGCAGTTTATCACAGAACGCATGATAATGCGAACGCTAATTATTTCAATGTAAACTGGCCCAAGCCACACTCAGACCCACGGTAAAGCAGTTTACCCCCTCAACGTGTGGCCGACTCTTCCACTGAGCGTCGTGCTTGTCCTTAGTTTTTGGGGTACCCCCCCCCGCGCCCGCCGCTGGCTGGCGGGCCGCTCGCGACGGTGCGCGGTCTGAGCTTGGAAGTTTCGACCTGCACCCGGCATCCGAACGTACTAGCCAGCTCCTAGATCGGCGGCCCCAAGGTCCGATGCGCGCGCCAAGCCTCGGCAACCCACCAGCGCCGAACCTTTCGCGGTGCCTTTGCCGCGAAGTTTTCGAGTTTTCGCACCTCTCCACGGAGTCACCCGCGTCTTCCCATCGCTCTCCGGCACCCGCCCGCATGCTCCGGCGCCCAAAAACCCGGATCTCGTCCTCAACCCACGCGCGCGAGCCTTTGAATTTGCCGTACCCGCGCCTCAACCACCCACAGCAGTGCCATTTCAGGACTGGTAATCACACGGTAAATGTGATAACGTGAGTCGGGGCACGTTTCCCGCCCCATCGAGGACGCGACATGCACTCCGCCACACCGGCGACGGGCAGACCAACCCAACCCCCAGGGAAAACTGTCGCCAAAAACCGCCCCGCGCTCTTCATCGATCGCCCCGCTTGCCCTCGAGATGCCCATGCGGAACTCGCATCACAGAAATTCTATCCGGAACACGCCTTCATTCAACTTTTCCGTAACTGTATGAACCGAAATGAGAAAAGATTTTCTAACCGGAACAGAACACACGTTTCCGCAAAATACCGCTTTCCCAGGGCCCCCAACGAAATGGCGAAATCCCCAGCGACCGAGCGGTCACGGCGCCAATCGGGAGATTGGCGTTCCCAGGCGATGCGGCGGCGCGACCCGGGCCGCGGAACACAGACCACAACTCACGAATCGGGCGTCGCCAATCACTCATTTACACTCGGCGCGCTTTGCGAACGGCCAATCACCACTCACTGCCTTTCTAATCGTCACACCGTGCGATTAGAAATCGTTGTATCTCACGGAAAACAAACACCCGGCACTCGTTCTAATCGTCACTTTTTTACGGTTCTGGCGCGCAACTTCGCCTCCGCTCGTCGCGCCCCGCGCAAGGAGCCCGCAATTTCTAATCGACAATGGCAGATATTAGAAATCAACGTAAACCACACAAAACAAACACTCGGCACCCGATCTAATCGACACTTTTTCGCAGTTATCACGCGCAACAGCGAGACGTCAACTGAAACGGCGCGGCACAGCACTCTTGCTTGCCCTGAGAACCGGCGGGCCGCAGGCTCGAAGGGTCTGTGCTTTTGGGGTGATCGAAACTTCAGGCCGCGACGGAGCAATTTCGCCAGTGTGACGTTCCAGCAGGGAAATGCGCTCAGTAAGAAAGGAAAACGGGGGAACGATCAAACAGGCAGGAATTACGGCGTGACCTCCAGCGAATCACAGATGACTCCAGGAGCACAGCCAGGAGTGGCTGTGCTACGAATCACCAACCTGCCTCGCCGGCAGGCGGGTCACTACTCACCAACCTGCCTCGCCCGGCGGGTCACCATTCACGACGCTTTCTCTTCCACCGATTCCAGATACTCGGAGTATGGGCCTTTGAAGTCCTCGATCTTGCCGTTGGCAAAATGCCAGATGCGCGTGGCGACTTCGTCAATCACGTCGTGGTCGTGCGTCACCAGCAACACTGTGCCGTCGTATTTCTGCAGCGCGATGTTCAGCGCGTTGATGGATTCGAGATCCAGGTGGTTCGTCGGCTCGTCGAGCACCAGCACGTTGGGCTTTTGCAGCATCAGCTTGCAGAAAATCAAGCGCGCGGATTCGCCTCCGGAAAGCGCCGCGGTCTGCTTCAACGCGTCTTCACCGCTGAAAAGCATCTGCCCCAGGACGCCGCGCAATTCTTCCTGCGTCGCCTGCGGTTTGAACTGGTGCAGCCACTCGATCGCGTCCATCCCATGCGTGATGGATTCGCTGTGGTCCTGCGCGAAATATCCGACCATCACGTTGTGGCCCCAGATCACCTGCCCGCCATCAACAGGGAATTGCCGGTCGGAATCGTCCACGAATCCGGTGGCGTTGCGCAGCAACGATTTCAGCAGCGTGGTCTTGCCGGTTCCGTTGCGGCCCATCAACGCGATTTTTTCTCCGCGCGAAACCGCCCCGGAGAAAGGCGCCCACACTTTCACGCCGTCGTACGATTTCGCAATGCTCTTGATTTCCAGAGGATGCTTGCCGGAAGCCTGGTCCATATTGAAGCGAATATATGGACGAGCAATATTCGAGCGCGCGAGCTCGGTGGTTTGCAACCGCTCGACTTCTTTTTTGCGCGATGTGGCTTGCGCGGAACGCGTACCGGCCGAAAAACGCGCGATAAACTCATTCAACTGCGCGATTTTCTTTTCGCGCTGCGCGTTTTCCGATTCGATGCGCGAGCGAATCGAAGTCTTTGCGACGACCATGTCGTCGTACCCGCCGTTGTACATGATCACGGTTTCGTAATCGATGTCCGCGGTGTGCGTGCACACGCTATTCAAGAAATGGCGATCGTGCGAAATCACGATCAGCACGCCTTCGTATTCGCACAAATAATCCTGCAGCCAGTGGACCGAATCCAGGTCCAGGTGGTTCGTGGGTTCGTCGAGCAGCAGCGCCGGCGGGCTTCCGAAAAGCGCTTGCGCCAGCAGCACGCGGACTTTTTGTCCGCCTTGCAGCTCGCGCATTTTGCGCTCGTGCAGCGCCTCGTCAATTCCCAGGCCATCCAGCAAAATTGCCGCGTCCGGCTCCGCTGTGTAGCCGCCTTCTTCACCGACGATGCCTTCCAGCTCACCCAGCCGCATCCCGTCGGCGTCCGTCAATTCCTCGTGCGGCTTGGCGTAGAGAATCTCGCGCTCCTGCAGCGCCTTCCACAGCGGACGATTGCCCATGATCACGGTGTCAATCACGCGCTGCTCGTCAAACGCAAATTGGTCCTGGCTCAAAATTCCGAGTTTCTTGGGACGCGTCACGTCGCCCTTGGTGGGGTCAATCTCACCGGTGAGGATCTTCATCAAGGTGGATTTGCCCGCGCCATTCGGGCCGGTGATGCCATAGCGCCGCCCCGCGAAGAACGTGGTGCTCACGTCTTCGAACAAGATTCTGGCGCCGTAGCGCATCGTGATGTTGTTAACGGAGAGCAAGGAGTTGTAATTGTAGCATGGATGCACGCGAACAGATGCATCGCGGCAGCTCACGTCATTTCATGCAGAGTGTTTCAACACTGCTGGGCGCCGTCCCCGGGCAGGGCTGCGGGCGGCGTGAGGGGCGAGTCATCGGCCAGAGAATTCGATGGCGCGGTAGCCGACGCCTGCGGAGCAGCTTCTGTGGGCGGTGCCGTCGCTGGCGTTGACGATGCGACGGGCGCGGGAGTCGGTTGCACGATCGTGTCTGCATCGTCATTGATGATTGCTGCTGCAAGGCTGGCGGATTGAAAGTACGTGCCGCCTTGCAACAGCGTCTCGACCGCCTCGATCAGCTGGTCGGCCGCCGCCTTATTAACGTCGCCGGTGAATCCCGCCTTCCGGAATCCTTCGGACATCTGGGCGTCGCCCGCATACAGTGAAAACAGTAGCAACGGCAAGTTGGGCGCGGTGCTGCGGATCACCCGCGCCGCGGCAATGCCGGACATCCGCGGCATGCTGAGGTCGAGAATGACGATGTCCGGCTTCAGCGCCGCGGCCTTCTCGATAGCCTCCATGCCGTCGCACGCCTCGCCGCAGACTTCCCAGCCGGGGTGCGCCTCCAGGAGTTCGCGCGCGCCACGGCGCGCTTCGAGATGATCGTCGGCAATCAATATACGAGCCATTAATACAGCTTCCACTCCTGCGGGTATGAGGTAATGTCGCGCATCCTACACTGGGCGATTCCGCTGGGGAATACCGTGGATGGTGTATGGACACTTTCAGCGCATGCGCTAGGCTGGAATCAGGACACGGGCCTTACAGTGAAATACGTACAGACACTAGGGGAAGTGCGATGAGCCAGAAGACCATTTTAGAGCCGAGTTTTGGACAGCGAATCGGCCCGCAGGGAAAGGCGATCACCAATAACCTGTTGCTGTCGCTTCCCGAACACGAGTTCGAGCTGGTGCGGGGCGCTTTGGAGTTTCTCGACCTGCCAGACCACTTGAATCTGCATCAGCCGGGTCAGGACGTCCAGTACGCCTATTTCCCGAACCGCGGGATGATCTCGCTGGTCGTCGTGACCGAGGACGGCCGGACGGTGGAAGTGGGAGTGGTGGGCCGCGAAGGGTTCTCGGGGGCAGCACTGGCGGTGGGATTGCGCACGAGTTCGGTGAGGGAAGTGGTGCAGATCGCCGGCGATGGATTCCGCATCGGCGCTTCGGCGGTGGAGAAGCTGATGCGCAACGCTCCGGAGTTGCGCATGATCATGGGTCGTTACGCGGTGATTCTGGGGATGCAGATCTCGCAGACCGCCGCGTGCAACCGGTTGCACAGCATCGAGCAGCGCCTGGCGCGCTGGCTGCTCGTGACGCGCGATCGCGTGGATTCCGGATTCCTGCCAATCACGCACGATTTTCTAGCGACGATGCTGGGGACCGACCGGCCGACGGTGAGTTTGGCGGCCAGCACCATGCAGAAGAAGGGGATTCTCGAGTACAAGCGCGGCGCGGTGAAGATTCTGGATCGTCCGAAGCTGCAGGCCAGCGCTTGCGAGTGTTATCAAGTAATCGAGCAATTCAATCCTTTGCTGGGCCTGCCATAAATTCACCACGAGTGTTCGGCGTCCGACAGACAGCACATTCCTTCAGCAACTAGAGTTCCGGCCATGCCCAAACTGACCAGGACTGCTAGTGCAGCAGAGTGACTGCAAGAAGGCCGCGCAATTTCCCCAACGCACAAGTTCCGACGGCACGGCAGTTACCAACAAAATCCTGCTTTCGATTCCCGAGCATGAGTTTTCGGCTATTGGTCCGCACCTGGAGCCGGTGGCGCTGCCGCGTCACCGGATCTTGCACGAGCCGAACGAGGAATTGGACTTCGCCTATTTTCCGAACTCCGGTCTGGTTTCTCTGGTGGTGGCGATGGAGGACGGCAAAACGGTGGAGGCGGCCGTGGTGGGGAACGAAGGAGCGGCGGGAATTCCTTCGGCGGTTTGCTTGACGCGCAGCCCGTTGCGGGAAGTGGTGCAGATTGCGGGCACGGGATTTCGCGTGAAAGTGAGCAGCCTGCAGAACGTGCTGAAATTCTCGGGTGAGTTTCAGATGGTGCTGAGCCGCTACGCGGTGATTCAGGGAATTCAGGTGGCGCAGACGGCGGCGTGCAATCGTTTGCATGACGTGGAGCAGCGGCTGGCGCGCTGGCTGCTGATGGCGCAGGACCGCGTGGACGGCGGATCAATTTTGATCACGCACGATTTTCTGGCGACCATGCTGGGGACGGACCGGCCGAGCGTGAGCCTGGCGGCGGGAATATTGCAGCGCAAGAAGAATATCGAGTACACGCGCGGAGCGGTGAAGATCCTGAGCCGGAAGAAGCTGGAAGGGTCAGCGTGCGAGTGTTACGGGGTGATCCAGCGATTCAACGCCGAAATCGGAATTTTGAAGGACGCGAGAGAGACAGAAGCGTGAGAGCCTCCGGTCGCCCCCAATTGGAAACCGGCATGGCCTTAACCTGAACGACTCAAGCGGGCCGCGCTTTTTGTCGTGCTCAAGGTTTGCGCGCATGTGCCGATAGTGAAGCTGTAGGGAAGGGCAACGTAAGGAGCGGAGGAAATCATCATGGTCACTTCGATTACCGGCACGTCGAGTGGTGCGGCGGCGGCAGCGGCACAGAAGAACGTTGCGGCAGCGGTGGCTGCGAGGCCAGCGGCGGCCGAAGAAGACACCGTCAAAATCTCAGCTGCCGCGCAGGAAGTAAAACAGCCGAGCGGCACCGAGGTACGCCTGTTGCATGCACAGGGCGAATCCGTCGCGCAGATCGCTACGAAACTCGCTATTACGCCGCATGCGGTCCAGAGTTATCTGGGGGCTCCCGCGCAAACCCCAAGTAAATCGAAATAGCGCGCGACATTCGCGAGAATTTCCGATGTGGACTGGGCGTCAGAAGCGCCGGCGAAACTGACGGACGCCAGGTTTGTCGCCTGTTCGCCTGCTTAGTGCACTCGGTCGTTCTTGCTCGGCGCCGGATCGTCCTCGTGCTCCAGCTCGTGCTCGGCTTCCAGCCAATCACCCAAGGTGTACCCGCCGTAGACCCCGCCGTGGCGGCGATGAATCCTGAGCGCACGCCTCTGAATTTCGTCCAGAGTGTGCGGATGTTGATGGTCTGGACTCTCCTCCGAGTCCTGATGTGCCGGCGTAATTTGACCGCCGGTGGAGTTAACGGTCTGGTCCGCTACAATCATGTTTGGCCCTCTTTCTATTATGAATAGCCTGAGTTCGGGCTACATATCGTTAGACGATATATTATGCCACATGGTTGCAGGGATCGGGCGGGTGAGTGTGGCGAATCGGCAAACTGTCCGGGAGGACGGGGCGCGACTGTGCGAGAGTGCAAGGGCCGCCCGGGTTTCGCAGCGCGGATGCGGTTGGTGCTGTTGTTGACGGCGGCGAGGCAAGCCTCGCCTTGCAACAGGCGGCGGCCCTTCGTCCCTCAGGATAAACAAGCCGCCGCACTCCCTGATTCGTCCGAGGCACGGTTTCGATCGCGATGAAGTGGCGCGATTGTTTGAATTGACCTTCGGCGGTCGACGATGCGCTTACGCGGATGCTTTTTGAGTTGTGCCGGCTGGAAGCTTGGACGCCAGGATGTCGAGTTTATTGATCTGTGGCGGCTTGGCGAAAAGGTCGGGAGCCTTGGCCATCAGGGCGGCGGCTACTTTGCCGGAAAGGTGAGCCTCGCGGCCGGATTCGTCGTTGAACACGTCGAAAATTCCAAAGGTTGAGGGACTCATTTGCATCGCGAACCAGGCGATGGTGCCGTTTTCGGCTTCGACGAGTGGGACCGCGCTTTGCAGGAATTGCGCTACTTCTTTTTCCTTGCCGGGCTTGGCTTCGAGCGGGACATACAAAGCAAATTTCACCATGAGAGAATCTCCTTTATGATTCGGTCGCGAAGGCCGTTTACGTATACTGGCAGCCTGCGGAGAGGCGAGCAAGCTCGCCTTCGCCGGAAGCTACGCCGCGGCGAGTTCCGCCGAAGGATGAGACGTGGCGAAGGGAATTGCGGATGCGAATAAATTGTAAAAAAGATAGGCACGTGGCGAAGGCCGGGATCCTGGCCTGGGTATTGATCCTAGCGGGATTTATCGCAGGGGTCGCGACTGCCACGGTCCGGGGCCAGCAGGCGGCGAAGCAGGAAGCCGAGGCGCACGAGCTTGCGGCTCCGATCGTTGTCGAGCATGGACCGAATTCCGCGGAGCAGCAGAGCAAGCATTACGTCATCCTGGTTTCGCTGGATGGGTTTCGCTATGACTACGCGCGCAAATATGATGCCCACAATTTAGTGGCGCTCGGGGAGCGGGGAGCCAGCGCGCCGGACGGCATGATTCCGGCGTATCCTTCGATCACTTTTCCGAATCACTACACCATCGTGACGGGGCTTTATCCGGAACATCACGGAATCGTCGGCAACGTGTTTTACGATCCTTCGCGGAGGCAGGTTTACAGTTATCGGGACCCGGCGGCGGTGAATGACGGAACTTGGTACGGCGGGACGCCGCTGTGGGTCTTGGCCGAGGAACAGGGGATGCGCGCGGCTTGTTTTTTCTGGCCGGGGTCGGAGGCGGACATTCAGGGCGTGCGGCCTTCGTATTACATGAAGTACGACGCGAAGTATCCGAACGAGAAGCGGGTGGAGCAAGTGCTGGCATGGCTGGGATTGCCGGCGGCGCAGCGGCCGCATTTCATTACTTTATATTTCAGCGAGGTGGATAGCGCGGGGCATGCGCATGGCCCGGACAGCGAGGAAGTGGCCGGGGCAGTGCACGAGGTGGACAAGGAAATCGGGAGGCTGGAAGCGGGGCTCGCGCGGTTGAAATTGCCGGTGGACGTGATTGTGCTGGCGGACCACGGAATGATCAAAGTGCAGGGCGATTGGATTGACCTGGATCAGTATTTCGACCGGTCGCTGCTGGAGAAATCGGAAGAGACGTACATGTATTCGAAGTCGGAGGCGGATGCCGCGAAGATTTACGACGGCTTGAACGGCAAGAGCGACAAATTTCGCGTTTACCGCAGCGGGCATGTGCCAGAGCATTTGCATTTTGATGGGAACCCGCGGGAAGGCGATCCGATCGTGGTGCCTACCGGGCCTTATCTACTGCGCGTGAGCGCGCCGCCTCCGCCGCCGGCTGGCGCGGCAGGGAATCCGGCGATGGCGGGCGGCGGGCACGGATTTGGGCCGCCTGTCGGGATGCATGGGTACGACCCGGCGTCCATGCCGGAGATGAAGGCGATATTTTATGCGGCGGGGCCGGATATTCGCGCGGGGGTGAAGGTTGCGCCATTTGAAGATGTGAATGTGTATCCGCTTGTGGCGCACATTCTTGGCTTGGATATTTCGCATTTGAAGACGGGTGCGATTGACGGCAAGCTAAGCGTGCTGCGGGGCGTGCTGAAGAAGCCTCAGTGATTTTCGTTGAGTGTTTCACGGGAGTAGAAAAGCAGATCCCTCGTCCCGCTGAAACGAGCGGGACGCGAAAGGCGCGCTGCGCTCCCTTCGCAGCGGCACTCAGTGCAAGCGGGATGACAGTCGCCTTAGTTTTTGGACGATTCGAGCAGTTCACTGATTAGAGGAATGCAGTTCAGTGACTATGGAGATGCGATTGACGGAGATTGAGGCGCGGGTGTTGGGCGCGCTTGTGGAGAAGGAGATTACTACGCCGGAGTATTATCCGCTTTCTTTGAATGCTTTGGTGAATGCTTGCAATCAGAAGTCGAATCGCGAGCCAGTGATGAATTTGAGTGACGAGGATGTGACTTGGGCGATGCGGCGGCTGGGGGAATTGGAATTGGCTGGGGCGGCGAATACTTCCGATAGCCGGGTGCGGAAATATGAGCATCGTTTGCAGGAGGCGTTTAATTTTACGCGGCCGGAGACGGCGGTGCTTTGCGTGCTTTTGTTGCGCGGGGCGCAGACTCCTGGGGAATTGCGCGGGCGGGCGGAGCGGATGTACAAGTTTGATGATTTGAGCGATGTGCAGGGGGCTTTGCAGAAATTGATGAGTCGGGAGCCAGGGCTTGTGCGCGTGCTGCCGCGGGCGCCTGGGACTAAGGAGTCGCGGTACATGCATTTGTTGTCGGGCAACATGGATGCGTCGGGGGCGGAAATCGTGCGGGATATTGAGCAGGGTGGCGCGACTGTGCGTGTTGCGGCGCCGGGAGGAAGGGGCGATGACTCGCTGGTGGCGCGACTGGAGAGTGAAGTTGCGTCGTTGCGGGCGGAAATGGCGGAATTGAAATTGGAGTTTGCGCGATTTCGGAAATCGTTTGAGTGAGGGTGGCGGGCGTGGGTGGGGAGTTGCGGCTTGCGCGGGAGTTTGCTGGCGCGTTTGTGGCCGTAAAGCGGCGGCGCGCCGCCGCACTCCACATGGATCGTGGCTGGTTTGAATTCGCGAACGCGGATTGGTCGCGCCGCGGATCGATGGCGGTCTGAAGACCGCCGCTACAACGGCAAAAGCGGATTTATCGAATTGCGATTATGGCGTGGGCGGCGGGTTGCGGTCTGTGAATTGGCGTTGGTGCCAGTAGGGGTAGGCCAGGGTTACGGCGCTGGCGGCGTCTAGTTTGGCTACTTGTTGGGGCGTTAGATTCCAGCCGACCGCACCTAGATTTTGGCGTAGTTGTTCTTCGTTGCGGGCGCCCATGATTATGCTCGAGACGGTGGGGCGTTGCAGGAGCCAGTTCAGGGCGATTTGCGAAACGGATTTGCCGGTTTCTTCGGTGATGGCGTCGATCGCATCCACGACATTATAGACGTGCTCGTCCGGGACCGGCGGACCGAACTCAGCGGTTTTGTGCAGGCGGCTCTCTTTGTGGAGCGGCTGATTGCGACGGATTTTTCCGGTTAAGCGTCCCCAGCCTAGCGGGCTCCATACCACGCAGCCGACGCCTTCGGCTGCGCCCAGAGGCATCAGTTCCCATTCGTATTCGCGGCCGATTAGGGAGTAGTACGCCTGATGGGCGACATAGCGGGCCCAGCCGTATTTTTCGGAGACGTCGAGCGATTTCATTAAATGCCAACCGGAGAAATTCGAGCAGCCGAGGTAGCGGACCTTGCCGCTGTGGACGAGATCGTTCAGGGCGCTGAGAGTTTCTTCCACCGGCGTTAGCGCGTCGAAACCGTGCATCTGGTAGAGGTCAATGTAATCGGTTTTCAGGCGGCGCAGGCTGGCTTCGCAGGCTCGGATGAGATGCGAGCGGGAGGAGCCGACTTCGTTGGGACCGGGACCCATTTTGAATGTGGCTTTGGTGGAGATGAGAACTTTGTCGCGGCGGCCGGCGATGGCCTGGCCTAGAACTTCTTCGGAAAGGCCTTCGTGATAGATGTTGGCGGTGTCGAACATGTTTACGCCGGCTTCGAGGCAGATGTCCACCAGGCGGATGGCTTCGGCGACGTTGGAATCGCCGATGGCGCGGAAAACTTCGCTGCCGGCGCCAAAGGTGGCGGTGCCGAGGCTTAGGACTGGGACTTTTAGTCCGGAACGGCCCAGGGTGCGGAATTCCATTTTGGCGTGCTCCTTGTGCCTGCTACATATTCAACGGCAAAGGCAAAAGATTAGCACAGAGGACACAGAGAAAAGCGGAGAGGGCACGGAGAAGCGCGCGCGAACATTCGAGAGCGGGCACGGCATGCCGTGCCCCTACGACACCAACAGCAACTGCAACGGCGAAACACTAACGCAGAGGACGCAGAGGAGTGCGCAGAGGTCGCAGAGAAAACCGAAGAACGAACGAAAGTCTGCGTGAGTTAGCGGCGTTGAGCCCAGGCTAGGCCGTCGGGGCCTTCGCCTGTGGGGATGTGGGTTGAGATTTCTAGTTTATGGAGATCGATTACGGCGACTGCGTTGTCTCCCGCCAGGGCTACGTACGCTACATCGCCTGCGGGGGCGATTAGAATGCCGCCTGGGCCGCGGCCTACGTTTAGTTGTTTGACGATTTTTCTGGTGGCTACGTCTACGATAATTAGCTCGCCGGATGCGGGATCGGAGACGAGGACTTGTTTGCCGTCGTTTGTGAATTTCAGGCGATTGGAATGCTTGGTGTGGACGTTGAAGGTGTGAATCACTTTGCTGGTGGCGACGTCGATTGCCGAGACGGTGCCGTCGCCTGAGTTTGCGGCCCAGACTTCTTTGTCGTCGGGGGAGATGTCAATGCCTTCGGGATTTTTGCCTACGGAGATGTTGGTTTCTTTCCAGCCGGAGGGGTCGGAGCTTTTTTCGATGGCTGTGACTGTGTCGGAATCCACGTTGGAGGTGAAAAATTCATTGAGATATTTGGTGCGGACCAGCATGTGGGTGCGGTTCTGGCCAATGCCTAGGAGCCAGTCAACTTTGTTGGTGGCGGGATCGTAGCGGGCGATTAGCTTGTTGAGTTCGGCGGTGAAGTAGGCTGCGCCGTCGGCGAAGAGGATGCCGTGGGGGCGGCCTAGAGGGCCGAGGTCTACGCGATGGATTTCTTTTTGGGCGACTAGATCAATTACGGTGAGGGAGTGGCCGGGAGTTTTGGCGCCGTAGTTGGTGACGAAGGCTAATTTGCCGTCGGCGGAAGCGACTACCTCGTGCGGGCCTTCGCCTGTGTCAATGCGCGCGACTACTTGGTTGGTGGCGGGGTCTACGATGGCTAGCTGGTTTGCGGATTTATTTAGGACCAGGAGGGCTGGGGAGGGAGTTGGCGTTTGCGCGGTGCTTGTGGCGGCGAATAGTAATGCGGAGATGAATAGTGCGGCTGCGGATTTTGCGGCTGCACGCGGCGACAGGAAATTCATTTGCTCCCCCCGGGCGGAAAGATCACGGCAAAGGATGATAGCACCGGCGGTTTGCGAGTGACCACACGCGAGGATTTTGGGGCTGGGCGCTGGAGCAAGAAGTCAAAGGCTCGCGGGAAAGGCACCGCGAGCGGAAGGCGCTGCGCGCCGATTTTTTTATGTCGTGGCTGAAGCCACGACCCACAAAGATTAGCGCGCAGGCTGCGCGCCGTCACGATGAGTTGTGCGGCCCGGGAACAAGGGCGGGTCTGAGACCCGCCCCTACTCAAATTTCGGCAGCGTGGGTGCGAGGCACCGTCGTGAATCTAATCGTTTACGCCGCGGGTTTCTACGTAGACCAATTGATAGAGGGTGCCTGAGCCGTTGGGTTGGATGCCGACGGCGTGTTCTTTGGATTTGGTGCCGGCTTTGAGCGAGATTTCGTTGGGCTTCGGTTTTTCGTCCTCGCACGTTAGGGCTTTCGACGATTTCTTCTTGTTGTCTTCGGGCGCGGTGTTCTCAGCGGGCTGGGCGCTGCTGCAGTCGAGGACTGTGCCGTACTTGGCTAGCGCTTTGCGATAGAAGGTTGCGACTTTATCGGGTGCGTCGGGGGTTTCCATTTTCATTACGAACAGTTTGAAGCCGGAATTGCCGCCCCAGAGGCCCATGTTGAGCGTGGAGTTGTCTTCGTCGTTGTCTTTGTGACGGTGGGAGCCAGGGTAGATGGGGAGGCCGACGTCTTTGGCGGTGGCGTTTTGGCCGAGGTTGAAGCCGATGCCGTTTTTATCGGTGTCGGATTGCTGCGAATCTTTTTGGTCTTGTGCGGGGAGCGGAACTGCGAAGGCGAGAAGCAGGGCGAGGAGCGCTGGGCAAAATGCCCGCATCGCGCGCGATGCGGAATGACATTCACGGCGGTGGTCGTTTCGGTGATGTGCGGTGCGGATTGCTGTCATGGAGCCCCCTGGCTGATGTCTGGTTAGGATACGCGAGATTGCGGAGGAATGTTCCCGTTCGCGGCGAGGAAGCGAGCATGGGGATGAGGCGCCGAAATGGCTGATAGCGGCGAGGCTAGCCTCGCCTTGCAACAAGCGGCGGCAAGCCGCCGCACTCCGAGAAAAGGCGTGGCGGCGCGGGCGACATCTGGGTTCCCATGGCTATTTGCGGCGACTCGCTTGGGCAACGCAGGTGGAGAGCTGCGAATCAGAGCGGAATAGATGCGGCGGTGGCTGAAACTCGCGGGGTGGTGCGCGGCGATGCTTATCGCCAGCGGAATGTGCGCGCTTTGTGCGGATGCACAGAATTCCGGACAACAGGGGAGCGCGCCAGCCAAGACCGAAAGTGCACAAAGCCCGGCGACTGCGCGAAATAAAATTCGCGTGCAGACGAACGAGGTGGTTGCGGCTGTTAGCGTGTTTGATAAGCGTGGAGATTTGGTTTTGGATCTCGCGCAGAGCGATTTCCACGTGTTTGACAATGGCGTGGAGCAGGCCATTGATCATTGGGATTTGGGCGGCGATCCCTTGGCGGTTGCTTTGGTGCTGGAGACGAGTTCGCACATCGAGATGATGGCTCCTGTGATTCACGGCATGGGCAGCATCTTTACGGAAACCGTGATGGCGATGAATGGCGAGGCGGCGGTGATCACCTACGACAGCACGGTGGAGGTGCGGCAGCCGTTCACGGAGGATCATGACGATGTGGCGCGCGCGATCGGCAGCGTGGAGTTCGAAGCGCCGGAGATGCGGTTGTACGATGCGATGGCGGAGGCGGTGGAACTGCTGAAAACTCGGCGGATTCACTACCGGCGGGTGATGTTGATCGTGGGGGAATCGCAGGATATTGCGAGCGACGCGAAACTTGGGCTGGTGCTGCGTGATGCGGAGCTTGCGAACATCGCGATTTACGCGGTGGGCCCGAGCAGCAGCACGGCGGACTTGCGGTTTGGCCCCAAGCCGCCCAATCGCGGAATTAAGTATCCGCCCGGAGTGTTTTCGGGTGCGACGCGTCCGGGAGCTTTGCCGGTGCCGGGAAACGAAGGGCTGCCGGGCGGAACGCTTGATCTGGCGCCGGTGGCCATCTGGCTGGTTACGCGCGGGACCAACGAAATCAAGAATCATCAGCTCGAAATGGCCGCTGCCGCGACTGGCGGAGTGCATTATCGCGCGATTCGCGACCAAACCGTGCGCAGTGCGTTGGACCGGATTGGAAGCGAGCTGCACGCGCAGTATGTCTTGAGCTACCGGCCTTCGCCATCGGACCAGACCGCTGGATTTCACGAGATCAAGGTGACTGTGGCTAGACCGGAAGTGACGGTGCGCACGCGGCCAGGATATTTTCTGGTTGCGGCGACGGATGCGAACGCGCCTGCTACGCGGTGACGCGAGTGCCGGGAAGCGGCGAGGCGAGCCTCGCCTTGCAACAAGCGGCGGCAAGCCGCCGCACTCCCTGATGGTGGCGGCTTGGCGGTCGTGACGCGACGGATATGATTATTCGCGGCTACGGAGGGCTGCCCGCTCGCTGCGCGAGCGGCCGCTACATAAGTCAACTGCAAAGGCTGGCGGACTGAAGTCCGCCGCTACAAATTCAAATTTCTCCGGGGCGGCATGCGTGGTTCTTGATTTGGCCGCTTTTGCTGAGAATTTGTGCGAAAAACATCGGTTGAAAATTGGTACGAACGAGCCATTTCCCGGGGCGTTTCGTTTCGGCACATTGGTGGTGGAGGGAATGCCATGAAAGCCGCCGCTGGGTTGTTTGCCGCAATCTTGTTGAGTTCGGGAGCTGCGATGGGACAGACGCAGAGCGCGGATACACAGATGAAATGCCGCGATATGCATGCGTCGGGGAACTTTATTTTCGCTAATGAGACGGTGGTGAACGGACAGGCTTGCCATGTGGTGGCGCAGCCTGATTCTTCCGCTGCCGATCAGCCGCTTACGGCTGGGCATGTGCCTCCGGATGGTTCGGCGGCGATGCAGCCGGGAGGCCGCAGTGCGGTGAGCGGAGTGCCGTCGGTTTTTATCGAGCCGATGGAAGGATTTGACGGGCTTTTGTCGGTGGCTTTCGAGCGGAAACATGTTCCGCTGGCCGCGGAGATTTACGAATCGCGCGCTACTTACGTGCTGAAGGTGAAGTGGCCGGATGAGGGTGCGGAGGTGGTGAAGGCGGATTACAAGCGTGCGCACCGCGCGGGTGAAGTGCCGACTTTGCAGCTGGTCGAGCGCAGGACTGGAACGATTGTCTTCGCTTATACCTTGAACCGTGCGAATACCTGGCGCGGCGAGCAAGGGACTGCAGAGGTTGTGGCTAGCCTGCTGAAAGCGCAGATGGCAAAGAGGTAGGTTTTTTTGTGCAGCCACTCTTCCTCCGCCAGGGGAGAGTGGCTGGGCCTGCAGGCAGTGGTCGAGAGTCTTTTCTACGTCTCCCCTTTCTTAGTCCTGACGATTCCCCTCGAAATACATTGAAGCAAATCGAAGGCAAAAGCAGATCCCTGCTGCGCTCGGGATGACAGTAGCGCTTTTTTTTGAGGTCGAGATGAACATGGTTGGGAGTTGTAGGCCGGGGTGCGGGTCTTAGACCCGCCCCTACAAATTGCGGATCGGTGAGAGTTGAATGGCCAGCTTGGTCGGGCTTGTTGCGTTGGTTGCCGTTGGCCGTACGACCGGGCGTTGCAACACGGCGACGAGGCGGGCCTCGCGGAAGAGAAAGCGGCGGCGTGCCGCCGCACTCCACATGATTGCGTGGCTGGCTGGCGATCGCGGTGGAGCGGAGCGATTTACTTTGGTCGCGGAAGGCTGCCCGTTGGCTGCTGCAGCGGCCGCTACATGAGTCAACTGCAACGGCTGGCGGACTGAAGTCCGGCGCTACAGATTCAAATTCGGGTGACGTTCGCCGCAGCTTCGCGTTGTTGACAGCGGCGAGGCAAGCCTCGCCTTGTAACAGGCGGCAGCAAGCTGCCGCACTCCCTGATTCGTGCGTGGCGCGCTTTCAATCGACATGAAGTGGATCGATTTTCATGAGGCGACCGAAATTCTTTGGCTTGTTGCGCTCTTCATGACACTTATTCCTTGGGGCAGGCGAAGAGGGGGCCCTGGTAGCCCTGCAGGGCTGAGTTTGCGTTGTGGTCTGGGCATTCGGCGTAGGGGCAGGTTTGATCGGCGAAGCCTTGGTCGTAGCGGCCGGATTTTATTTCGGGGATTAGTTTTGCGCCCAGGGCTTGCGCGTCTTGATCTTGTTGGGGCGTGAGTTTGGCTAGCGAGAAGTCGTCGCCGAAGGCGTGGGCTTCGATGGTGGCGGCTAGTTCCCAGAAGGCGGTCAGGTGGGGGTCGGCTAGCTGGAGAGCGTCGAAGCGGAGGGATTCTTCGTCGGGGAGCTCGAACATTTTTTGTTGGGTGCCGCAGCGGGCGACGATGGTTTGGCTGGCGGAATCGTCGGAGTCGGTGACGGCGCCGGTGGGACGTTTTGCGGTGTTGATCATTCCTTCGACGACATCTTCCTCGAAGGCGCAGAGCGGGAATTTGAGTGTTAGTTTTTTTATAGTGGTGTCGGAGAGGACGCGTTCGACGGCGCGGACGGTGATGTGATGAGGACAGGCGGGATCGAGTGGGGCGATGCGGATTTCGCGGACTAAGACGGTGTCACCTTGAGGGCGGACTTCTAGGATGTGGTCAACCCATTTGGGGGCTTTGTGGAAGGTGGCTTGCGTGACTACGTAGAAGGATTCGAGCGGGAGGGGTGGGGTGTGTTTTGTCGCGGCGAAGGAAACGAGTACGGAGGCAGCGACCATGGCGAGGGTGCGTGCGACGCGATGAGGCGGCGAGTTGCGGAGTTGCGGCATGGGGCGAGTATAACGCGGATGGATGGCGGAAGAGTTGCGGTGGACGGCGGGGAAAGGCGAAGACCGAAAACCGAAAACCGAAGAGAGATCCTTCGCCGCGCTCAGGATGACGAACGCTTGGTGGCGTGTTGGGTGGCGGCGGTTGTGCGCGTTGGAGGGGCTGAAAGCGGCGAGGCGAGCCTCGCCTTGTAACAGGCGGCGGCGAGCCGCCGCACTCCCTGATTAGTGCGTGGCGCGCTTTCAATCGCGGTGAGGTGGATCGGCATATGTGGAGTGGAGGAGGGGCACGGTCCTCTTTCGGCGGATATCCAACATGCCGTGCCCCTGCTGTTGCTTGTAGCGGGCGTTACAAATTCAACTGCGGGTGTAATTGCGTTGCTTGCGGAAGAGGGCACGGCATGCCGTGCCCTACGGCCGCGTGGTGCGTTTCGATTAGAGTGAGCGCAGGAAATTTAGTAGCGCTTGTTTTTGTTGTGAAGGCAATTGGTTGAAGAGCGAGATTACCTGGTTGGCTTCGGAGTTGCGGCTGGCGTGGGCTTCGATGGCGTTGAGCAAGCCGCCGTTGGCTGGAGTGGCGCGGCCGTCGTGGAGGAAGAAGAGGCGTTGGCCTACACCCCAGAGTGGAGCGGTGCGGAATTCATCAGGGCCGGCGGCGCCTTGCGCGACGTTATCGGCTAGACCGTTGCCCATGTGATGGACTAGCAAGTCAGAGAAGAGGGCGGCGGGTTGGTTGCTGAGCCCCGGCGTCATGTTGGACGCGGCGGTTTGCAGCGTGGGCGTGTGGCACATATTGCAGTGGATCTGGTTGAAGACGGCTTGGCCGGCTTGAATGGATTGCGGGGTCGGGTTGCCGGGAATGCCGTTCACGGAAGGAACGGGGGGCGCGAGAAAGCGCATGAAATCGGCGAAGGCGACGATGTCACTGGGAATCTGTGCGCCCGAGTAGGTGTAATTGGTTTCGTCTTCCGGAGTGGGATTGAAGAGGCAGGCGGCCGGAGGGTTGGCGCGCTCGGTCTGAAAGAGTTCGTTGGTGACGCCGATTTCTACGTTGTAGGCTTCTCCGGCGAAGACTTCGAGCGATTTATTTTGCGCTTTCCAGCCGAAGCGGGTGATGGAGCCGTCGTTGCCGCTGTAATTGGGATGGCCGCTAATGCCTAGCTGGTTCTTGAGTTGGGGGTTGGCGTTCATATTGGCGAGGATGGTGGCGTCGGCGATATTTTCGATGAGACCTTCGCCGAAGACGGGAGTGGGGATGCGGAAGATGATGTTGTTCTCGCGCTGCATTTGTTCGAAATTGGGTTGCGCCATGGAGCAATTGGGGGCGTCGGAACGGCCGGCGATGGTGAAGACATTGTGCACGCCGCCATCGGGAGTTTGAGTAACGCTGCCGCTTGGAGTGACGGCGAACGGGAAGCGGGCTTCACGGACCGGGCCATCGGCGGAGATGAAATAGGGAATTGAGTTATTGGCGCCGGCATCGTTCGCGGCGGCGACTTGCGGATTGGGTCCGACGAAGGGATAGGCAGTGGTGCTGGGGCTGCTGCCGCCGACAGCGGGCTGCGCGTGGCAACTGGCGCAGCTAT
This sequence comes from uncultured Acidobacteriota bacterium, assembly GCA_963740695.1. Taxonomy (GTDB): domain Bacteria; phylum Acidobacteriota; class Terriglobia; order Acidiferrales; family UBA7541; genus Palsa-295. The sequence goes on along the minus strand of CAVUFU010000004.1, from coordinate 439,820 downwards.
TGGAATTGAAGCCGGGGCCAAGGCCGGTGCCCGGTTCGCCTGAAATGTTTCCACTGACGGAATCTATTTGCGTGAAACGCGACATGCCGTCCTGAAAAAACTGAAGCTGCTCGGAATTGAGTGAGGCGAGAGGCGTGCCGACGACCACGGCGTCACTGCGGACGCCGGGATCGCTTGCTCCATTGCTGGAAGTGGCAGCGCCGCCCGGACCTCTTTGCGACTGCGCGCGAACGATGAGCGTGGAGACGACCGTGGCTGCAAGCAAGACTGCACAGACGAGTGTGCCGATCTTTAACGGTTTCATGTGGCCCCCTAAACGTGAAGCAGCGGGAGGAAAATGGACACACCCCCGGCAAGTGTGGTTCCAGAGTTAAATGCTGGGGGAATTAACCCGTTGGATAACAGTTAAGCTATTTTGGTGCGCTCAGAGACTGAGCACGAGCTATCGCGATGACGGCGACAATATGCCGCAGAGATAAGAACGTCAACACAGCGCTAGTACAGTTTTGGTACAGGCACCGCCTGAGGGACGAAAGTGTCGGGTGGCCTACAACGGCGTGAAATGGTTTTGCCGCAGGTTCGCGTGGCGAGTTCTTTGTTCGGGAGCCGATCGAAGACTAGCGGAAGGACGGGAAGCGGAAGCGTATTTTGCTGCCGTTGCCGTTTGATTTTTTGCCGTTGCCTTTGCCGCCGACCAGCCGGAGATTTCGCAGCGCCCAATTGCCATCGCGCCCGGGTACACGAGTGGGATCGGCGGCGTGGGGAGCGACGCTGTTCTGCAAGTGCTCAGGCAACGGAGCTAGGAGGCGGACGATGTGGCCGAGGCGCTCTTGTTTATAGGGCTTGGCCATGCAGACGATGGCGCCGAGAGAATGGGCGTTGGAATAATCGCTGGGATACGCGGAGCTGGTAGTGAGAACGACGGGGATGCGGCGCCACTGGGTGCTTGTCTTCACGTAGCTGCACAAATCGTAGCCCGGGGTGCCTTCGCCTTCGACTTCGGCGATGATGAGGGCGGGAGTGAAGATGTTGAGCACTTCGCGGGCGTCGGCGGCGTTATTGACGGCAATCACGTCGTAGCCTTCGTTCTGCAAAAAGGTTTTGAGGCCGTCGCGCAGCGATTCGTCGGTGTCCATGGCGAGGACCATTGGTTTTTTTGTCGCCGGAGCAGCGGACGCGAGTGGTGCCGAGACGGATGAATCTTCCGAGGCTACGGCGTTCAGCGCGATGGCTACGTCGTAGGTGCCGTCGCCGAGATCGTTGATGCGAACCACGCGGCCGGTCTGCTCGATGTGAGTGGCGGCGGGCGACTGGCTGTAGGGAAATACGACGGCGACTTCCATTCCGCGGGTGTAGCTGCCGCGCTGGGAATGGAACAGGATTCCGGTGCGGGAGACGTCCACGGTGGTGGCGATTTCGTCGGAGCAGTTGCCTTCGGCGTGCGCGAGACGAACACGAATCGGCGCGGAGATCATGGCGCGGCGCTTGCGGCGGCGGTCTCTGGGAGGTTCGTTGACGGCGGCGGATGCGGCGCTGCCGGACGCTACCGGCTGCAATAGTGGCGGGGGTGCGGCGCTGTGAGCAGGTTGGACGTGATGTACTTGTTCAGCGACAAATTCTTCAGCGACCGCGCTGACTTCCGCGACGAGTTCTTCGATCACGGTTTCGGAGGGGCTTGAATCTTGTTCGTTTTCTGCGCCGGCGACGGCTGAGCCGTTGGAGCCGCCCACTTCGCGGGCAGAGGCGGCGATTGCTTCCAAGTCCATCGTTTCGGTGAGAAACGTTCCTGTGACGCTGACGTCGCAGTGGACTTTGGCGCCGATGATGGTGGCGTCATCGAGTTCCGTCGAGGCTGAGACGGAGTCGAATGAGCGCGTGATCCACGCGAGCTTCTTGTGTTTGCCATTGGAGCGGGCGTGGGACTGGGAGGCCGGATCGATGGCTTGGTGGAGAATGGCGAGCGGGTCGGACATGTCCACATCGTCGAATGACGGCGGCGCTGTGCGCTGCGGAAGAGGCGGGTCGGCAGAGAGCCAGAGCTCCGGAAGCGGGTTCGACGGGCCGTCGCAAAATTCAGAGGTTGCGGATGGCTCGAGGATTTGCAGCCCTACTGACTGAGGGGCGGTTTCTGAGCGTTCCTCGGCGACGGATTCCGTCGGTGATGGCGACAGGGGCATAGCGGGCAAGAGCGCTGCGAGGGTTGTCTCGCGGTTAGCCCTGAAGCGAAATAGTCTGGAGGCCTTGCTCACATGTCCCCTTTTCCGAACTTGTGCGAAGGGACAATTTAGCGGAGAGACAGGCGGGGGACACTAGGGTAAAGGTAACATTCTGACGGTACTGAGGTTAGGGCAGGGACTAGTACTGGCGATACAGGTTGTAGATAGCTGTAAATAAGGCGCTTAGAGCCCCGGCAGCGGCGCAATTTGGTGCAAAATGGGGAGCCGCGAAAGAGTTACTTCCAAGCGCGCAATTCGGGACGATTGGGGGCTGCGAAGAGTCAGTGTGAGATCTGCAAAATCTGTACTTCAGCGGCTGAAGCCGCACTGATTTCGGAACATTTATGCCGGCGCTGAAGCGACGAACTACAAAGATTCTCGTGTTCTCACACAGACTCCGACGCGGCCAGCTTGGCTTATATGCGCGCGGCAGATGGGGTCGGCTCGGGAGACTCGGTAACCGAGATGGGGAACTGGAGGTCAATTACCAGGCCGCCTTCGGGAGAGTTTTCGGCCTTAGCGTGGCCGCCGTGGAGGTGAACGGCGCGTTCGGCAATTGAGAGACCAAGACCCGTGCCGCCGGAGGAACGTTCGCGGGCATCGGCGACGCGGTAGAAGGGAATGAAAATATCGGCGAGACGCTCGGCTGGGACGCCGCGGCCGTGGTCGCGCACACGAACGGTGGCTTGGCGGCCAGCACCGTTTTCGGATGTGAAAAGGCTGACTTCGACGTCGGTACCTTCCTTGGTGTAGCTGACGGCGTTGCGGACGACATTTTCGATGGCGCTGCTGAGAACTTCGCGGTTTCCGGTGATGGTGCAGGGCTGCGAGGCGATGACGCGAACGAAGCGGTTGCGGCCGCGGGCTTCGAAATCCGCGTCGGCGACGATGTGACGCAACAGCGCGTCGAGATCTACAGGGCTTTGCTCCATGAGAGCTTCGCCGCTTTCCAAACGGGCGAGGCGCAGGAGGCTGCCGATTAGGCCGTTCAAGCGTTCCGCTTCGAGCTCGATGCGATTAAGAGCTGAGACGGATTGGGGATTGGCGTTGCGGCGAGCGAGGCCGAGGGCGACTCCGAGGCGTGCGAGAGGGGAGCGCAATTCGTGGGAGATGTCGCGGATCAGCCGGCGCTGAGAGGACATGAGGGATTCGATCTGTTCCGCCATGTGGTTGAAGTCGCGGCCGAGGTCGGCGACTTCGTCCTTGCGCTGGGTGGCGGAGCCGTCCACGCGGGCGCCCAGATTGCCGGCTGCGAGGCGATGCGTGGCTGCGCTCAATTGGCGGATGGGCGCGGTGATGTAACGGGCGAGCCAGAAGCAGACCAGACCGGCCATGAAGGCGACGACTAAGGCGCGAATGATTTGAATGGCGAGCGGGGCGCGGAGCAGGCTGGTGACGGAGGGAACTTCCTCGCTCATAACGAAGACGTAGCGAGTGCCGTCGGACCCGGTGGTGCGTTTGGCTACAAATTTTCTGCCGTGGGAGACCAGGAACCTGGTGTCGTTGGTTTGCAGCGCGGCCTGGGCAATGATGTTGGCTTCGGCGGGAGTGGGTTGGGAGAGGATCTCGTTGCCTTCGTCGTCGAAGAGGAAGGCTTGCCAGTGCAAGGTGGAATCGAGAGACTCGAGGTAATCAGCGAGTGCGCCCATGCCGTGATCTTCGAGCATGTCGGCGGCACGCGCGGCGACCAGGGAAGTGAGAATTTTGTCGAACTGCTCGGTGCGGTTCGCGGTGAATTCGGTCTGCGTGGTGACGACGGAAAAGATGAGGGTGCCGCTGACGAGGACCATCGCCAACCAGAACCACAAGAAAATTTTGAAGTAGAGGCTTTGCATAGCGATTCAGCGGCTCCTGGCTTTTCCGGGGAGCACGTAGACGTATCCTACACCGCGAATGGCGCGAATGCGGTCGCCGCCGTCAGGAGCGGGGCCGAGCTTTCTGCGGAGATTGCTGACGTGGACGTCAATGCTGCGATCGAAGGACACGAGTTCGCGGCGCAGAACGGCTTTGACCATATCGTCGCGGGAGACGACGTGACCGGGCGTCTTCAGAAAAAAGGCGAGTAGATCGAATTCGACCGAGGTCAGCTCGATCTCACGGTTTTTGCGGCGGACCTTGCGAGCGCCTATATCCAGCTCGATATCGCCGAGAACGATCGTTTCCGGAACGGGGGGAAAGGAGTCGGGCGCGGGGAGAACGCTCCGCCGGAGAACGGCCTGAATACGTGCGGCCAACTCGCGCGGATTAAAAGGCTTCATCAGATAGTCGTCCGCGCCGATTTCCAGGCCGTGAATGCGATCGACGTCGTCGCCGCGGGCGGTGAGCATGATCACCGGGAGGCGTGACCTGAGCCGGATCTGGCGGAGGGCTTCAAAGCCCTCGATTTGCGGAAGCATTACATCGAGGACGACCAGCGTAAACTCGCCGGAGATGGCGCGTTCCAGGCCTTTGGCGCCGTCATGGGCAACGTCAACGCGAAAGCCTTCGGGCTCGAGGTATTCGCGGAGAAGGTCGCACAGTTCGATGTCATCGTCCACAACGAGAATGCGGGGGAGGGTGACGTCGGCGGATTCTTCTGTATTCGCGTGCATGGAAGTGCGGGCGGCTCTCCGGAGGGAGCGGAGAGGAGCCTGCTGGGGGTAATTCTAGCGCAAGGGCGGCTCGGCTGAACGCCGGAAGCGAAATTTTCAGGGAGCGGGGTGGGGATACGGGGCGGGAAGGGTGAAGGGGGTGGAAAACAACAGAAGTATTCTTGTTGTACAAGAACGTACAAGTATGCATAATTGTACGGAAACGTACAATGAAGCCAAACTGCTATGCTGTGCTGATTGCGGATGTGATTGAGTCAAGCGCGCGAGGAGACCTGCGCAAGCTGCTGGGCGGACGGCTGACGGCGGCGACACGGGCGCATCGCAAGGCGGGATGCATCCGGCTGCCGTATGCGGTTACCGCGGGCGACGAATTTCAGACCATTATCAGCGCGCACTCGCGGATCCCGGAATTGATCATTGATTTGCGGGAGCGCTTGCGGCCGCTGCGATTGCGCATGGGGATCGGGTTTGGAAGAGTCGCGGGACGCGTGCAGTCTCCGGTGAACCGGATGGGCGGCGAAGCCTTTCAGTTCGCGCGGCAGGCTTTGGAACGGATCAAGGGGAGCGCGGGGAATAAGTTTGAGGTGCTGACGGCGTTCGAATCGCGGGATAAAGCATTCGATGCGACGGCGAATTTGATTTATGCGCTGCACGATACGCTGGTGCTGCGAGTCACGGAGAAGCAGTGGGAGACGATTGGGGCGTTTCGGGCGAGGCGCAGACTGGAATATGCGGCAAAAGCGCTGGGGCTGGATAATTCCACGGTGTCGCGGAATTTGAAGAGAGGATATTTCTGGCAGATGCAGGAAACGATTGCGGGGATGAAGATAGTGATCGAAGAGCATTTCGGGTAGTTGTACAAAAACGTGCAAGTGTAGAAAGTTGTATGCAGGTGTACAAGGCGGGGAAGGAGCGGCCATGGAGATGCTGACGAGAACGATTCTGGCGCTTTATTTGGCGCACTTGCTGGCGGATTTCGTGCTGCAGACATCGCAGATGGTGAAGCAGAAAAGGAGTGGCGCGGCGGCGGGATACGCGAAACGTGGCGCCGTGTATTTTGCGTGCGCGGCGGCGGTGACGGGGTTCTTTGTGCCGGGAATTTTCTTTTCAGTGCGTTTTCAGGCGGGAGTGGTGGCGTTGACGCTGGTGCATCTGGGAATTGACTGGAGCAAGATCGCACTGGGGAGGAAGACGCAGTGGGCGGAAGGTACGACGGCGTTCGCGATCGATCAGTGGGTGCATTTCATGACGGTGGTGGCGGCCGGATGCTGGATCGCGCGTGTGGGGCTGGGCAGAGTGCTGCTGAATTTTCTGAGAGTAGTGCGCGCGCCTTCGGATCGCGTGCTGCTGGCGATGGTGGTGTACGTGGCGGTGATTTTCGGGGGCGGGTACTTGATTCGGTTCCTGACCAGGCCGCTGCTGAGACATTTGCACGTGAGCGAATCGCCCTTGCAATTGAGCAACGCGGGAATGTACATCGGGTGGCTGGAGCGATTTCTGGTGATGACGGCGCTATTTCTGCGTTCTCCCGCGACGGCGGGATTGATTGTGGCGGCGAAGTCGATCGCGCGGTATCCGGAGTTCAAGAAGGAGCAATTTGCGGAGTATTTCCTGATCGGGACGCTTTTGAGCATATCTGGCGCGATCCTGGGAGGGGTAATTTTGCTGAAGGCGTTCTATGGAAGCTTCGTATTACCGCAGTAAGGCGGCAGGCGGCCGCAGGGCAAGCGCGCAAGGAGAAGTTTGCTAATTGCATTGGAGGGTCGGCGAGGTAGAATGTGGGGCCTTTTAAGCTTCTTATGCCCGTGGCATGAACAATTTGGGGGCAACCGAACGGCGCGCCAGTACCTCTAAGAATTGGAACTTTTTATTTCACTGGGGGAATACAGGTATCCACGCGTGTGCCCCGGGACCATCTTGCGAGAGTGAGTAGACAGAGGGAAATGAAAAGAGATCAGAGACGGATATGGGCTCGGAGTTATTTCAGGTGGGACCTTCCGGAAAGCGTTCTGAGACGAGGCCAACGGACACCTTTGGCGCACGGTGTATCGCGGAACGATCAAAAGGAAGGTCGGTGATGCGAAAGCGGTTTTCGAACTGGTTGGCTCTGGCGCTGGCGATCGCCGGGTTGGCGAGCATTTCCGCGTGTGGCGGCCACAGCGGCAACGTGCAGGTCACGGCGGTGGCCATTACTCCGACAACGGCGAGCGTGCCGATCAATACGCAGACGGAATTCACCGCGGCGGTGACTCTCAATAATTCCTCGAATAACACGACGAGCACTACGATTACCTGGTACGTGAACGGGACCGCGGGCGGGAGCGCTGCGCTGGGGACGATCGGTGCGTCTACCGAAGACTCGCTCGTGGGAGTTTACATAGCGCCGGCGATAGTGCCGACGACGACGAACGGTCAAGTGAACATCACCGCGACGACCCCGCAGATGCCGGGGTCAACGACGAACAGCACTTTGATCACGTCGAACACCGCGGTGACCACGGTTACGATCGGCAATGGGCTGTCGGTGACTCCGTCAACAGCTCAGGTGCCGGCAGGCGGGACGCAACTTTTTTCCGCCATTCTGAACGATGTGAATGATACGGCTGTTACGTGGTCAGTTTCATCGACGGGAAGCGGAAATGTGGGCACGATTGATTCTACGGGGCTGTACACGGCGCCACCCAACCCGCCGGCAGGGAACGTGATTACGGTCACTGCAACGAGCGGTACCCAGACGGCGACCGCGACGCTTTCGGTGGTTTTTTCCGATCATTCCTTGACGGGGCCATTTGCTTTTTCGTATTCAGGCAACGACCAAAATGGTTTTCTGGCGGTTGCGGGCAGCTTTCAGGCGGATGGCGCCGGGCATATCGTGAGCGGCGTGGAGGACGTGGATAATTTTGGGACGGGGCCGTCTACACAAGTTTCGATCTCAGGAACGTACGTGGTGGGGCCGGACGGGAGAGGTACGGCAAAAATAAACGTAGGCTCCGGCTCAGGCGCCGGGCAAGGAACGGTGGACACGTGGCAGTTCGTGCTGACGAGTTTCCAGCATGGTTATCTGACGCGGTTTGACGTGAAGACGACCGGCAGCGGAACGATTGACCAACAGAATTTGAATGGGCTGACTACTTCACCGGCGGCGCTTTCCGGGCCATACGTTTTTGCAGTCTCCGGCGGGGACAAGGCCTTTTTTCCGCAAGGAATGGCAGGGAAATTCGTGGCCAACGGGGCCGGCGCGATTTCCGGGGGCAATGCAATTCTGGACGTGAACGACAGCCTGAATCCCGCGGGCAAGGTGACGAGCGCGGACCGGTCGCTTGCCGGAACCTATGCGATGGACCCATCGTTTCCGGGAAGCGGGCGGGGGACGATCACACTGAGCAGCGCGACGACGGGCTCGGTGCAGTATGCGTTTTACATCGTAACTACCACGGCGACGGAGCAGAGCACGCAAATGCACGTGGTCGAAATTGACGCAAACAATTTCCTGGGCGGCGACGTTTACGGCGGGTTACCAGGAGCGTCGTTCACGCCAGCGAGTCTAGCCGCCGGAAATTACGCTTTCACGGTGGGAGGAAATTCCACGACCGGCGCGTATTCAGCCGGTGGAGTGTTTGCATCGAGCGGCGCGGGGGCGACGTCGAGTGGAGTTCTGGACAGCAACAATGCGGGAACCGTCACGGCGGACACGACGCTGGGGGCTTGCACGTATGCAGTGGATGGCGCGACGGGGCGGATCGATTTGAAGTTGAATTCAGCGAGCGGAACGTGCGCAGGCGGGGCGAGCTCGACGACGCAGGAATTCGCGGCGTATCAGACAGCGCAAGGATCGGCGGTGATGTTGGAGCTGGATGCGACGGCGCTGGCAACGGGCGCGGCATACCAGCAGACGGCCATACCGACGATTGCCAGCTCGGATCACTTTTCCTTCCGGCTTGCGGGGCAAGGGACTTTCCACAACGAGCCGGCTTCGTATCAGCAGAATCTCTCGGGAGAAGTGTCATGGGGAACCGGTTGTACGGCTTCGGGCGGAACCAGTTGCGGCGGGACGATTGATATCGGCACGTATAACGCGGTGAACGCCGGGGACCCCGTCAACGCGGCGACGACCGTGGTGAGCACCGCTCCGGACACGACCACTGGACGCGGAGAAGTAGTGATCGCCGGGATGAATCCGAACGTTACGTACAATGCGACGATTTATCTGATCGACGCCAATAACGCGCTGCTCTTTGATTCCGACACGGGGCGAATTCTTATTGGAAATGTGGGATTGCAGTATTGATTTGGCAGCGAGCGGCTACTGGCGGGTGTGGGCCATGCGTGGCGTTCGCATAGGAGCAGCGCGGCGACGCGGGAGTGGACGTACAGGTTCGCGCAACCTCGGCTACAGCTGATACCTGATAGGCAGAGCTGGCTGCGAGGGAAGGCTCTTTGCAAATACTGGGAAAATGTGGTAATCTTTGAGTGCGTTTGTTGCTCCTAAGTTCTTTTTTTGGCACGAGTCGTAAAGGCTGCCGGGCAACTGTCTGGCGGCCTTTTTTGTGACAGGGAAGGAAACCTGAGGCGCGGCAGATAGCCTTCGAGGTGGTTAAGCCCCACCGAATGAATAACGTAGGAGCAGTATCCAGTGAGCAGAGAGCAAGGTACAGTGAAGTGGTTTAACGCGGCAAAGGGTTATGGATTCATCCAGCGCCAGTCCGGTGAGGACGTTTTCGTGCACTTTTCGGCGATTCAGGCCGAAGGGTACAAGTCCCTCAACGAAGGGCAGGCGGTTGAATTCGAAGTGAAGCAGGGACCGAAGGGCCTTCAGGCCGAAAACGTGGTTGGTCTTTAACTTCGTTTGATTCGAACTGCTGAAAAGTAGAAGGGCCGGCGGCGGCTAGCGCGAGGGGCGGCTGAGACGTACTCGGTCGTGACCACGAGTCGCCGCACGTGCCGCAGACTCGAGATCGGTAATCAGGGCGCTGACGTCCGCGCTCGCCCGGTGTGCCGAAATTGCGCGGTTGTGTTTTTCCTGGAGACGTTGGCGCCATGGATCCGTGTGGAGTGCCGGGGTTCGTGGCGAACCGGTGCGGTACGTGGCATGCGCCCGCGAGGGGCGGAACCAGCCCCCGCCCTTTCCGGGATGCAATTTCAAACTTGTGACCCATTCTATTGCTTCGCAGGGCGGAGGCGCGCCGCGAGGCTGGCAATTTTTCCGCAGGCGCTTTGACAATCATTCAAGGAGGAGTCGGTGCAAATACTAGTGGAAGGACAGTCGATTCGTCACGAGCAGTACGGGATGGGGATCGTAACGGAATCCAACACCGAACGCACTACGATTGATTTTGATGATCACGGCGTGAAGAAGTTCGTTACTTCGATTTGGTCAGCGGAACTGGTGGGAGAACCGCCAGCCACACCTCCTACGAAGCGCCGCGGGCGCCGGAAGTCTGTCAAGAAGTCATAAAAACATTTTGAGAACAGGAGTTTGCGCCTCGGGGCGGTTCGTCCCGGGGCGTTTTTATTTTGGGGAGGAGGCAGGGAGGCAATGAGGCAGAGAGGCGAAGAGAGAACCAGAGGCGATGGCTGCCCGGGTTGTCCAGAAATGCGTGGGACGAATCGGCCGCTAGAAAGTTCGGGGCTGACGCGCGGCGCATGGGCGTCGGGCGAGCGGCGAGGCGAGGCGAGCCTCGCAACAAGCGGGAGCCCTTCGTTCCTCAGGACAGGCAAGCTCCCGCACTCCCAGATGGCCTGGCGATAAGTGGCGCTTTTTTTTGTTGGGGGATGCTGGCACACTGCGGGAAGAAGGTTTTTGGCTGACGGAGCCGAGACGGAATGTTCCCACGGTTGAATCAACGGGGTTGGTTTGCAGGTGCGGCGTTTGTCGCGCTGGGACTGATGTGCGATGCGCCGGCGATCCTGGCACAGACGGCGGACGGCGACGCTGCCAAGCAGAACGCGGAGAGCGGGATCGAGCACGGGATTACGAACGGAGTGTCGATTCTATTGCCGACGGCGTGGCAGGAGTTCGATCCCGGTGGTGCGGGGCCGCCGGATGCGCTCGCGCCATATGCGCCGCCGTTTCATTTGGGTGGGGTTGTGGCGCTGGAAAACAAACAACTGCCGGGAATTTTGCAGCTGTCCACTTCTACCAATCCATTGGCTGGCCATGATCCTAACTGGCTGGACACGCAGATGCATATGCCGGCCGGCTCGGGGATAAGCGTGCTGGATCTGCTGTTCTATTTCTTTTTTCCGCCTGACGGAGCGTGCATTAATCAGGTGTTGGGAACGACTGGAGGGGCGGCCTTCGCTCCCACGCCGGGGAATACTTCGAGCAGCGCGCCGCCGGAATTGCAGGTTTCCTATCACTGCCGGCACGAAGCGACGCTGCAAGGATTTTTTTCGGCGCAGGTGAGTTCGGGAATCACATTCGTGCAGACGAATGATGGCCCGCGGGTGTACGGGATGCTCTCGCAATTTTACCTGGCGCCGATGGAGCGGGCGACGTCGCCGGGGATGACGTGGTATGTGTTTGAAGCTTTGCGGACTTCGCCGGTGAGCCAGGGTGCGGCTACCCATTTCAATTTGCCGGCCAATCTGCAAGGCGAAGAGGCTGACTTTTTCTGGGCAATTGGGGCGGCGGGGTCGTTTCCTTGGGTGAACGACGGTGCGCACGCGAACGAGCCATTAATCCACGTGGCTTTTGCGACGATCGGGACCGGAGGCAGCAAGCGCGCCGAGTTTCTGGCGCTGCTGCAGCGGGTGGAGGCGCGCGGCGCGAGTGGGGCGAGTACGCAATAATAGAGGGCGAGCGGGGTGGAAGTTTGTAGGCTCGCAGCGATGGGCGGCGAGAGAAGTGGAAGTTAGTGGGCTCGCAGCGAAAAGACGAAGAGAGATCCCTCACTGCGTTCGGGAGGACAACGCATTTGTGCGCTCGGGAGAGGTCCGAGGTGAAGCAGCTTTCCAGCGGGTCGAATGACATCCCGGCTGGGATTTTGCGCATCCGTATCGGTTAGCTCGCCTGTAGCGATCCAGAAGACGCCCAGGTTGAAAACTGTGGTGAGCCAGAGGAAATATGTTGATTAGCAGGAATCTTAAGCCGCGCGGAGTGCAGATCTTTGCGGTGGGCGTGTTGCTTAGTGCGGGATTTATTGTGTTCCCGAAGGTGTTGCGTGCGCAAGCGTCGCCGGGACCGATGCATCCGCCGGATGAGTCCTCGTCGCCTGACGCTGCGCAGCCTGCTTCCGGGCCGACGGTGCGTCCGGAGGAAGTGGCGATGCCGCAACGGAAGGAGTTATTTGGGTTCTGGCGATTGAATGTGGATGAGAGCGACGACGCTCATGAAAAATTGAAAGAGGCGAGTAATGACGGAAATGTCGCGAGTCCGCGCGGCGGTGGGGGAGGCGGAAATGGAGGCGGCGGGGGGCAGCCGGGAGGGATTCACATTGGCGGGATGGGTTCGCCTTTTCCGGGAGGCGGAGGGGGAGGAGGCGGGTCTTCGAAGCGCGGCGGGAACAGCGGGACGGACAGTGAATTGGACCGCGCGCAGATGCAGGAGTTGTTGAACCCTGCAGGATCGTTAAATGTGGCGTTGAAGGCCCCGGCCGCGGCTGGGGACACGAAGGGAGCCGGCGACGCTAAAGGCACGAGCGATACGAAAGGCGACGCCGACGCGAAGGGTGCCGCGGATGCACCGAGTGCGGCGGCGCCGACGGATCCGAATAGCCAGGAAGTTGATGTGACGGACGATTTGGGACGTGAGCGCGTTTATTACACGGACGGGCGAAAAGTTCCGAAGCCCAAGGATGAGAAATATCAGGAGTTTGATGCTTACTGGGTGGAGAGTTATCGCCTGGTGACCGAGTACGATGGATCGCATGGAGCGAGAGTGACTCGTTCGTACGAGCCAGCACCGGGCGGGAAACAGCTTTACGAAACCGTGCGCTTGGAGCGGACGCGCTCGTACGGGCCGGTGGAAATTCGATACGTGTACGATTTGGCGCCGGAGCATCGGGCGATCGGGACGAAATAGCGAATCGCGGCGGTGCGTTGGACCGAGCTTCGACTGGCCGCAGTAACTTCACTAACGACGTTTCCCGCAGAGTCTCGCCATCCGAACTGATGTAGTGGTAATGCGCGACGGCATTCTCCGTGTTAGCCTACCTGCGCTTGCGATTTAGAATCCGACACTGAAACCTGGAGAGCTTTCCTTTTGCACACACTGCAATTCAGCCTGGTGGTGGCGCTGGGATCGTTTGCGGCAGGATTTTTGGGGTCGCTGACGGGACTGGGCGGCGGCGTGGTGATTGTGCCGCTGCTGACTTTAGTGTTTGGCGTGGAGATGCGCTACGCGATCGGCGCTTCGCTCGTGTCCGTGATTGCGACTTCATCGGGGGCGGCTGCGGCTTACCTGCGCGAGGGATATTCGAATATGCGCGTGGGGATGTTTCTGGAAATTGCGACGACGGTCGGCGCGATTTGCGGAGCGGTGCTCGCAGGGCATTTGTCGACTTCCATGATCGCGATCGTGTTTGGGGTGGTGCTGCTGTACTCGGCGTACAGTTCGACGCAGACGCATGAGGAGTTGCACAAGGGATTGCCGCCGGACCGGATCGCGACATTGTTGCGAATGGATGGCTCGTATCCAACGGCGAGCGGTGCGGAGTCGTACCACGTGCGGCAAGTGCCGTTGGGATTCGGATTGATGTATGTGGCGGGAGTGTTGTCTGGGCTTTTGGGGATTGGTTCAGGGGCGGTGAAAGTGCTGGCGATGGATCAGGCGATGAAGATTCCGTTCAAGGTTTCCACTACTACCAGCAATTTTATGATTGGAGTGACGGCGGCGGCTAGCGCAGGGATTTATCTGCGGAACGGATACATTGATCCCGGCTTGGCGATGCCGGTGATGCTGGGAGTTTTGCTGGGGGCGCTGACCGGAGCGCGGGTTTTGCCGGGAGCGAAAGTGCGGACGCTCCGAGTAGTGTTTGGAGTGGTGATTGCGGCGCTGGCGGTGGAAATGATACTGCAGGGAGTGAAGGGGAGACTGTAAATGAGCGCGGATGGCGGTGGAATCGCGGCAGGAGTGACGAGCGATAAGGCGATCGAGATGTGGCTCGGTCAATTGCTGCGCAGCGGAGTGATTTTGGCGGCGCTGGTTGTGTTTGCCGGAGGGGTGTGGTTCGTGGCGAAGGCGAGAGACACGGCGCCGAACTACAGGACGTTTCGCGGTGAGCCTACGGAGTTGAGGCACGTGGCAGGGATTGTGCATGAAGCGATTTCTTTGCATCCCGCGGGACTGATTCAGCTGGGGTTGCTTTTGTTGATCGCGACGCCGGTGGCGCGCGTAGTGTTTTCGGTGGCGGGATTTGCGATGGAGAGGGATTGGATGTATGTGGCGTTTACGTTGATCGTTTTGGCGACGCTTTTGTATAGCTTGATGAGCACGGCGTTGGGGGCGCGACAGTGAAGAGTTTGTGATTCATGTTCGATGGCGAGCGAACGGAGGAGTGCGAAGCTTGTGCCGCACCTACGGCGCTCGTCTGTGCTGCGCTTCTAACCCGCCGCTTCCGCGGCGGGCTAGCTTTTGCCGCGCCTCCGGCGCTGACGCCGAGTCGCTAAGATGCGTGCGGGACAGCGAAGAGAGATCTCCGCGTGCGGCGGGCAGGGCTCACTTCGTTCCCTTCGCGATTCCGGTTGGGAAAGGCGGGATGATGGCGTGCGTAGCGGGATTTTTGCGACGGCTGCGTTTCGTGGCGCGACACGGATGGCGCACTGAAGTGCGCCGCTACAAAGTCAAATGCACGAAGCGCCGGCGCCGCTGATTACGTGGCGGGATTATTGGGTGAAACGGGGCGCGGCGAATCGGCGTCTGAGTGGCTAACGCTTGCAGCTGTGGTGGTGGGCTGATCCGGATGTAACTTTATTGGGAGGACGATCGTGCGAAAGTGTGGAATCGTGCTGGGTGTGCTGCTGTTGTTTTCCGTGGGGATGCCGATTACGGGATGGGGGACCGCCGCACGGCACGGCGCAGGGCAAAATAGCGCGCAAGGAACGAAATCGAATAGGAAAGAGAAGGGCAAGAGCGCGGAGGCTGGCGCGGCCGCGACGGCGGCTCCTGCGCCGGCGAATGATGCGCCGGATTATGACGCGATCTACAAGATCAAGGACGAGGGATTTAATCGTTCGCAGGTGATGGAAATCGAGAGCTACTTGACCGATGTGTACGGGCCGCGGGTGACAAATTCGCCGAATGCGCGGGCGGCGGGCGAATGGACGATGGGGAAGATGAAGGAGTGGAAACTCGAGAACGTGCATGAGGAGACGTGGCCGTTCGGGCGCGGCTGGTCGAACGAACATACGTCGGCGGAGATGATCGCGCCGCGATATTTTTATCTGATTGCGTATCCGAAGGTGTGGACGCCGGGCACGAATGGCGCGGTGACCGGCGACGCTGTGTTGGCACCGATGGCGAAGGAAGAGGATTTTGCGAAGTACAAAGGACTGCTGAAAGGGAAATTCGTGCTGACGGATGCGGCGGCGCCGGACTTGAAGCCGCATTTCGAACCGGATGCGCACCGTTACACGGATGCGGAGTTGGCCGATTTGGCGAATGAGCCGATTCCAGGGCCGCGAAACGAGGATCGTATCGCGCAATTTCGCGCGCAGCGGGATTTTCAGAACAAGGTGCAGAAATTCCTGTTGGATGAAGGCGCGGCGGCTTGGATTGAGAGCAATCGCGGAGACGACGGTACCGTGTTCGTGCAGCAAGGCGGATCGCGGGATCCGAAGGATCCTCCGGCGATCACGCGGGTAGCGCTCGCGACAGAGCACTACGGTCGGATTTATCGTTTACTGCAGAAGAAAATTCCGGTGACGCTGAAAGTGGACGTTGCTAACAAGTTTTACGATGAGGATTTGAATTCTTTCGACATTCTGGGGGAGATTCCCGGGACCGATAAGGCCGACGAAGTAGTGATGCTGGGCGGGCATTTCGATTCGTGGCAGGCGGGAACGGGCGCTACCGACAACGGAGCGGGGGCGGCGACGATGCTGGAAGCGATCCGGATTTTGAAGGCTACGGGAATGCCGATGCGCCGGACGGTGCGGGTCGGGCTGTGGACGGGCGAGGAAGAAGGCTTGCTGGGGTCGCGCGCCTACGTGAAGGCGCATTTCGCCGATCCCGAGACGATGAAGCTTTTGCCGGAGCACGCGAAGCTCGATGCGTACTACAACATTGACAATGGGACCGGGAAAATTCGCGGGGTGTATCTGCAGGGAAATGAGGCGGTGGCGCCGATTTTTGCGAAGTGGATGGAGCCGTTTCGCGGTTTGGGAATGACGACATTGACTCTGCGCAATACGGGCGGGACGGATCATTTGTCGTTCAATGCGGTGGGACTGCCGGGGTTTCAGTTTATCCAGGATCCGCTGGACTATGATTCGCGGACGCATCATTCGAACATGGATGTGTACGAGCGGATCCAAGAGCCGGATATGAAGCAGATCGCGGTGATTGTGGCGTCGTTTGTGTACATGACGGCGAATCGTCCGGAGATGTTGCCGCGGAAACCTTTGCCGCCGCCGACGCCGCAGGCGAGATTTTGATGTGTTTTGGCCACGGAGGCACAGAGACACAGAGATAAAGCACCAGAGGAGCGCAGAAGCACGAGACTGGGAAGCAGGGAAGCAAGTAGATCCGCGGCATTGTAACGGGGGCGCGTGATTCGCTGATGGCTGAAAATGGGGACGGGAAGTTCGCCGGGCGAGTCGCGTTTACATATCAGGCTTTCAGGCTGTATGAAGTGGCACGTTTTTTTACCGTGGTTTCGATGGAGATGCTGTCTGTTGCGGTGGGATGGCAGATCTACGCGATTACCCACCGCGCGTTGGACCTTGGTTACGTGGGTTTGGCGCAATTCCTTCCGGGCTTTTTGCTTTTTTTGGTTTCTGGACATGCCGCGGACCGTTTTGACCGACGAAAACTTTTAGTGGTGTGCTACGTGGGGTTCGCGATTTGCGCGGGCTTGCTGCTACTCGTGTCGCTGCGGCATTACCGTTCGGTCGGGCCGATTTATGCGGTGCTGGTGTTGGTGGGCGTGGTGCGTTCGTTGAATGGCCCGGTGAGCCGGGCGCTGCTGCCGCAGTTGGTCGCGGATCAACATTTCCAGAATGCGGTAGCGTGGCATTCGACGATTTTTCAGATTGGCACGATTTTGGGTCCATCGCTGGGGGGATTGATCTACGCGTTCTCTGGGGGACCGGCGGCGGTGTACGCGGCGTCGCTCGCGTCGTACATGGTGGCAATTTTTTGCACGACGCTGATCAAGTTGAAGGCGCAGCCGCGGGCGCGGGACATCACGCTGAAAACGGTGCTCGCGGGAATCGCGTACATCCGGCGACAGAAGGTGGTATTGGGATCCATCTCGCTGGATTTGTTTGCGATGCTGCTGGGCGGAGCGGTGGCGCTGCTGCCGGCGTATGCGAGCGATATTTTGCACACGGGGCCGTGGGGACTGGGATTATTGCGCAGTGCTCCGGGAGTGGGAGCGGGGGCGATGGCGATTCTGCTAGCTTACCGGCCGTTGAGGCGGCGGGTGGGCGCGACAATGCTCTGGTGCGTGGCGGCGTTCGGCGTGTTTACGATTGTGTTTGGGCTTTCGCGGAATTTAGTTTTGTCATTGTTTGCATTGGCGCTGGTGGGTGCTGCGGACATGGTGAGCGTGGTGATTCGAGCGACGCTGGTGCAGGTGGCGACGCCGGATGAGATGCGGGGACGTGTGAATGCAGTGGATATGATTTTCATCGGAGCTTCGAACGAGCTGGGACAGTTCGAATCGGGGCTGACGGCGGGGTGGTTTGGGACGGTGCCGTCCGTAGTGCTGGGCGGGATCGGCACGTTGGTGGTGACGGCTTTGTGGGCGTGGTGGTTTCCCGCTTTGCGGCGAGCGGAGACGCTTAGCGTCGAGGAGCACGCTTTGAATTAACGGCTGCGAGTTTCGTTCGGAGGCGATTTCCAGATTGCGGCGGCGGTCAAGACGCTGCCGATGACGATCAAGATGCTCCAGGCGCGACGGCGGTAGTGTTGGGTCACGGTTTCCTCCTGCTCGGAGGGGCGGGGGGCCGAGGGGAATGTAGTTCTGTTGCTGATCTATTGTGACATAGGTTTGTGGCGAGAGTGAAGGGCGCGGAT
Organism: uncultured Acidobacteriota bacterium; assembly: GCA_963740695.1. Taxonomy (GTDB): domain Bacteria; phylum Acidobacteriota; class Terriglobia; order Acidiferrales; family UBA7541; genus Palsa-295. The sequence goes on along the minus strand of CAVUFU010000004.1, from coordinate 421,833 downwards.
TGAGCGTGGCCGGTCTCGCGGTCGTTCCTGCCGCGACTGCGCTGGGGCGCCGCGGTGCGATGCTGCGAGGACTTGAAGTTGTGGAGTGGCGGCGAGCGGCGAGGCAAGCCTCGCCTGGTCACAAGCGGCGGCAAGCCGCCGCACTCCCAGATGGGCTGAGCGACAATTTTGAACGCGATGGTGGAGCGTGTCGCGGCACCGTTTAATCGGCGAATATTCGCGGGCTAGGGTTCCACCAAGTTGCTGCGGATGGCGAAGCGCATCAGGTCGCTGAAACTGGCGAAATTCATCTTTTTCATGATGTGATTGCGGTGGCTTTCGACGGTGCGAGTGGAGATGCCGATGGCGGCCGCGACTTCCTTGCTGATTTTTCCGGTGGCGAGGAGCTGGACGATTTCCAATTCGCGCGCGGTGAGCGGGCAGCCGGCGATGGGATGCTCGGTGCGATCGCTATCGTCGCGCTGATCGTTGACGAAAGTTTCCACCATGGTCATGGCGAGACGCCCGGTGAAGAATGGCTTGTGCTGCTGGACGTGGCGGACGGCGGCGACCAATTCGGTATCGGCGTCGGATTTCAAAACGTAACCGCGCGCGCCGCAACGGAGGACTTCGCGGGCGACGTCTTCGGAAAAGTGCATGGTGAAGATGAGGATTTCCGTTTCGGGAGATTCTTCGCGAATAACGCGGGCCACTTCAAGACCATTCATTTCGGGCATGGTGAGGTCGAGAAGGACGAGATCGGGTTTGGTTTTTTTGACGTGCTCGATGGCTTCGACGCCGGTGGAGGCTTCGCAACAAACCTCCAAGCCCGGCTGGGATTCAAGGAGGGAGCGAACACCACGGCGCACAACGGCGTGATCATCCGCTACGAGAATGCGATAAGGCTTGGGAGGTGCAGGTTCTCTGGTCATGTAGATCCCCTTGGAAGGCAAAGGTGACGAGCGGGAATGGCGCCTGAGAGCGGGAAAGGGCAAAGGTACGGGCGAACGAAATCGAGAAGCGCGCGGGAGGCGAAGGTGGTTCGAGTGACGTCATCACTTGGGGCCTTCCTTCTCCATCAACGGTAGCACAACTTGAATGGTGGTGCCTATTCCAACGGAGCTGGAGATCAGGAATTCTCCGCTGAGCTGTTTTACGCGCTCGCGCATGCCGGAAATGCCGATGCCCAAGATGGGTTCGTGCTGAGGGAAAGGCGAGAAGATGGACATGCCGACTCCGTTGTCGGTGATTTGAATGGTCACTTGGCGGGGAGTGCGCTCGACGCGAATCGCCGCTGAATGGGCTTTGGCGTGGCGATGCACATTGGCGAGAGCTTCCTGGATAATACAGAAAATCGTGAGTTCAACTTCCTTGGGGAGGTGGCCGAGAGTTTGCGGAATACACTGTTCGACGGCCAGGCCGCTGCGTTCGGCGAATAATTTGGCGTAAGCTCGCAAGCCCGCAGCGAGGCCGACCTCGTCCATAAGAGGCGGGTGCAGGATCGAGGAAATGGTGCGAACCTCGCGGATGGCGTTTGCGGCGAGAACGCCGGCAGAGCGCAGGAGATCTTGTCCGCGGCTTTCACTTTCCGGCAGGAGATCTGCTATCTGGCGAAGCGTCATTTTCAGGGCGGTCAGGGTTTGCGATGCGGTTTCGTGCAGCTCACGGGCGACGCGGCGTTGCTCTTCGCTGCGCAGGGTGAGGAGCTGGCACGAGAGACGGCGGAGATCATCTTCGATACGGGTTTGCTCGGTGATGTCGTGATTAAAGCCTACGACGCGGACGACGCGACCGTCGGGACCGGTGTAGGGAATGCCGCGAGTGAGAAAGACGCGGACACTATCGTCGGGCATGATGCAGCGCGAGACGTGCTCGAGAAGAGTGTTGGAGGCGATGCAGTGCTGCAAAGCCAGCTTCGCTGCTTCCATGTCTTCGAGACGAAGAATTGACCAGACGTCCTCAAGAGGCATCGGACCGAGAAACGGCGCACGCTTGAGCAGCCTGAAACATTCGCGCGAGCAAACAATCGTGCCTTCGAGCGCGTTGAGTTCCCAACTTCCCAGACCGGCGATAGTCTCGGCCTGCGCAAGCAAACGCTCGCTTTCGCGGAGTTTGTGTTCCGCGAGCTTTTGCTCGGTGACGTCTTGAGATGTGCCGAGGATGCGCAGGGGCCTACCGGACTTGTCCGCGAGGCAAATGGCGCGCGATTGAAAAATCCGAACGCGGCCGTCGGGCAGGACGAACCGGACTTCATTTTCGAGGGGCTGTTGATTTTGGAGCAGGGTCTTCACTTCCTGCCAGACGCGCATGCGATCGTCATTGTGAAACAGGAGGCACGCGCGGTTTAAGGGGATTGGCTGTTCGTCCGGCGAGACGCCGAGCATGCGGAACATTTGAGCCGACCAAGTAAATTGTTGGTTGGCGATGTCATACTCCCAGCTTCCCAAATTCGCCAGTTCTTCGGCTTGTAGAAGTAGAGACTCGTTTTTGCGTTGACGCTCGGCGGCATGACGGGTTTCGGTTACATCCTGAACGACCGAAACCAATTGGACCGTTTTTCCAGCTTCGTCCAAGAGCGGGAGGCCACGCATAAAAATGATTCGAACGCGCCCGTCGGGGAGCGTGTAGCGACCTTCGGACTGAAAGGGCGTGCCGTTCTCGATCGCCGAGTCGAGGATGCTACGGATCCGATCGCGGTCCTCGGGGTCGATCATGGCGAACATGGATTCTGCCGGCGGAATACCCTGCGAGGGATTCAGGCCGTAGAGGCGAAAGAGCTGGAGGGACCAATCGCGCTGCCCTGTTTTGACGTTCAATTCCCAGCAACCTGTCTGAGTGACCTGCTCCGCGTGAGCCAGGAGGGCTTCGCGCTCGCGCAAACTGAACTCCGCGGTTTTGCGAGGAGTAATATCGCGAGCCATGAGGCAAACGGAGGAGGGACGTTTGCTGGCGCCTCCTACCGGGTAAGCCAGGGCATGGAACCAGCGGCGGCCGGAGGGAAGTTCGATTGGGAATTCGCAGTCCAGACGAAGGCCGTCGCCGATGACGGAGTGGGCGAGCTGCTCTAATGCACGTGAGACCGCGAAGCCAAAAACTTCAGTGGGGTGCCGGCCGAAGACGCTGGCGCGGCGCTTTTTCAGCAAAGCATTGCGAGAAGTCCACGCGGTGACGAATTTCGCGGCGTGGTCCAACTCAAACAGGAATTCACCAAACTTACGGATGAGGGTGACGAACTGGGGATGCTGATTTGATTCAAGAATTGCGTCGTCAGCAACGGGTAAACCGTGAGCGGCGCGACGGTCTGCTAACTCGATGTCATCACGGGTGGAGCGAGCCGTATGGCCGGGTTTCGCACTGGAGCGAACGGTGCGCCGAGCGCGATGCGAACGTCTGTCAGCGAGCGTCATCTAAAAGAGCGTATGAATAAAGTGATGCAATCTCGCCGAAGAACAAAAAGCGTCCACCAGCGCGACCTCAAAAGAGCCGCCGAGGGAAGGGAAAGGGAACGCGAAGAAAAAGTTACTCCGAGGGTATTGGCGTGTCAAGTATAAAACCACATTTTACGGGAATTAGTGGTGAAGTATAATGCGTAAACATTTGAGGGCAAATCAGTAATGTTCCGAATTGCCACAGTCTACGGCTAGGCGTAGTGTGGCAGACCTAGCTGGAAGGGGTAGTTGTAACTAACGTTCCGCACAACATCTCCCGATAAGGACATTGGGATATGGCGGAACGGTTCACTCGCCCTGCTGGGTCGTTTACGGCCGCTGCCACACCGCACGCCCTGAAAAGCTCCGTGCGCGACCCCAGCTGGGCGGGTATTTCCTGCCTATTTCATCAAACCCCGGTGAAACGCTTGTTTTGCAAGAGCTTACCGAGGTTGGACCTCTCTGTCGGTCGGAATCGTGCGACAAGTGGGACTCCAGCTGAAGGCGGAGCAATTGTCGAGCGCTTGTGGAGATGCCCGTTTCCCAAAGGTGGAACTATGTTTGCGACTCCTGTACGAGTGCTGGTGGTGGGACTGAAAAGCGCGAATGCTCAAACGATGCTGGAGCGTTGGAGGCGTTCAGGGTGGGGTTCGCATCTCGTTGAAAGCGTGCAAGAAGCCGAGACTGTGCTCAAGACAATTCGTTTCAAGGTGATTCTGGCGGCGGAGAACGTCTGCGACGGCAGTGGCTATGACCTGGCGGCGCTGGTGGCACGGCAATCCGGCAACCTGTTTATTTCCGTGGCTCTTTCGGAAACTTGCCTGTGGCTACCGGTGATTGAGCAAGGAGCGAGGTCGTTGGGGAAGCGGGCGATCAATCCGTGGATCTTGGAGACTGAAGTGGAGTCCCTACTACGGGCATTCGACGCCGATCCGGCGGGGGGTGGTCGCGTCGGCGAGGCGCGCGGGTTAACGTCGGGACCAGTACTGCGGAGTAATGGAGCGCCGATGAATACCGGAGTGCGGCGCGACGATATAAATCTACTGAATGCGGCGAATTCACCGAGCGGCAGATCCTTCGGTCCGAGCGGAGGGACGAAGCTTGAGGTCCCGCCGCGACGACGGGCGACAATTATTCATGGCGGAGATCGCGGACTTGAAACTCCGGCGCTGCGAGCGATTGAGCGGGAATCCGGCGCGCACGGAAAAAGGCGAGCGGACTGAGCGGAGCGCGATGGCGACGAAACAAATCTCGATCGCGCGGAGTGAGCAGCGCGCCTCGCCGACCCGCGAAATGCGGAATAGCCGGCGCGAAGAGGTTCGGCTGCGGGACCTATCGGAATGCCTTTTGGCAGCGTATGAGGGAGTGTCGAGGAGAGCGTTGCGGCTGCATCAGTTCAGAGGAGCGGCGCCGGGAAGCGAAGTACAAGAATGGAAAGAGGCCGAACATGAGCTTTTGGGAGCGATGCCGGTGGACTTGGCTGAGACCGACGAGAATTTTTATGCGCTGGCAAGCGTTCCGGGATACGCGGCCGCCGAGATCAGCGTTGCCGTGGAAGATTGTTGGTTGCTGATATCCGGTTACGGCCACAGTCTTGGAGAAGCGGAGGCTGCGGCGGCGGGCCTGAAATTCGATGAGTTGTGGGTAACGAGTCCGTGCGGAGAAGTGAGCGCGGCGGACACGACCGTGGAGAATGATACTCGGACGCTGACATTGCGAAGCGGACCTCGGGCTGAGCAGAGCCTCGAAGATTGCGTCGTGCGCAGACCATTTTGCGTGGTGGACTTGGGCCGCAAAGTAGATGCGTCGCGGAGCATCGCAGTCGTTGCGAATGGCATGGTCGCGGTTCGTATGGCGAAGGCTGATTCTGCAGCGCCCATACGAGAGAAGAAAGTGCAGGACTGACTGCTGCGCGATTCATCTTGTCGAGAATTTACTGGCCGCGCTCGAGTGCATCGAGCAACTGCGAATCCCTCTCCTGACTCCTCGTCACGTTCCCGCGCTATAGCGCTTTCGCACCGAAAGCGCCAAGATCACCCCAGCGACCACCGAAAGGACGGCGGCCGTTTGCGCGTTGGACATTCCTAGAAATGAGCGGGGATTAATGCGGATGAACTCGACGAGGAAGCGGGCGACACCGGTGAGGATCAGATAAGCGGCAAAGACTTGGCCGGGTTTTGCGCTGCGCCCGGAGCGAGCAGTTGGTGAACCCATGCGCCAGAGCCACCAGGCGATTGCGCAGGCGACAATCAATTCGTATATGGGCGTGGGGTGAACGCGCTGCGAGGTGGGCACGAGTCCATTGGGGAAGCTCATGCCCCACGGCAGTGATGTTGGAATTCCGTAGTCGCCGTCTCCGGAGAGGAAGCATCCGATGCGGCCGATACCGTAGCCGAGTGCGGCGGCGGGGGAGCCGGCGTCGAAGATCGTGAGTATGGAGACATTTAGGGCGTTCGCAGCAGCGCGCTTTGCGAGGCGCCAAGCGATGAACGCAAAGGTTGCGAAGCCAGCGAGCAGCCCGCCAAACCAGGCAAACCCGTAGGGACTTAGTAGAAGATGGAGAGGATCCGCGAAGAATTCTGTGGGCGATTCCAGAAGATGGTAGAGCTTTGCGCCGATGAAGCCGGCTAAGCACGGCGCGGCGATGAGAGTTTCCGCTTCGCCTGATTTTCTGTCGGCGATGCCACGGCGGGCGAGGTCGGCGCGGAGCACAAAATAGGCTGCGAGCATCGCGCATGCGACCATGAGACCGAAGGTTGGGATGGTGAATGGGCCGAGGTGGAGAAAGGGGATCATCGAAACGAGTATAGCGTTTTTGTCGTGAGCGTGTGGCCGGACAGCGCGGCTGAAGCGTGCAGGACGTTGTGGCACGGCAGACATTGTTGAGGGGCTGGGAAACCGGCTTGAGAACGGCGCAGGAAACAGGTGAAACCAAAAGCGGCCTGGAGGCGTCGTATGAGTTAGGCTAAAGTAAGTGCGTTCGTGAGTCGCAACGGTGGAAGTAGCGGTAGACGTAGATGCACCCTTCAGTCGCCCAGTCGGGTGGAGGGCCACAACATGACAACCGCCTCTCAAGATGCCGGCACCATAGCAGTAAGAGTCGAAACAAGTTCTCTGGCAAGACATTCCACGATATTCAAACTTTGGTGCGCCGCGACGTTTGCGTTGATGCTCGCCTTGGCGCCCGCACCGGTTTTCGCACAGCACGGCGGCGGAGGCGGAGGGGGCGGCGGCGCGCACGGCGGTGGTAGTGGAGGCGGTGGTTCGCACGGTGGCGGAGGCGGTGGTCACGCCGGTGGAGGATCGGGAGGCGGCGGATCGCATGGGGGAGCTACGAGTGCGCCATCCGGAGGCGGTTCACACGGGGGCGGCGCTGGCGCCAGCGGCGGCAACAACAGCGGCGGACATTGGTGGAATCCTTTTCACAGCGGCTCGTCTGCGAGCGGGAAAGGCTCGACTGCAGCGGCAGGTAGCACCGGAACTGATCATTTTGCGGCGGGAAACAACACTTGGCAGGAGCCACCAGCGGCTGCGGGACATGCATCGCCTGCGGTGAATCATTATGTTCCGGCGAGCGGAACGCGGCCCGTGGTAGTCGGCAAGCAGCCCACTCACGGAGCGAGCGGTTCTATTCATGCGGCTGGGGCGGTTGCCGGGCCTCCACATGTGTTTCCGCCGCACCGTGGGCGCGGCGGCTACCCGAATTATTTCTACAATCCCTACCCGTATTTTGGATTCGGTTGGGGAGGAGGATTATGGTGGGGCGGGTTTTATCCTTGTGACCCATTTTGGGGCTGCTACGGGTATGGGTACGGCTACGGCGGAGGGTATGGATATTATGGTGGGAGCTTCGGCAGCGACTACGGCGCGGATTTGAGTTACAGCTCGCCGGACGATGCGGGCGGTTCGCAGGAACCGAATCCGACTTTGTTCGCGGCACCGGCGGGCGATGCGGGGCAATCTTCCGGCGAGGCGTCGCAGCAGCCGTACGTCATTTTGTATCTGAAGGACGGCTCGAGCTATGCGGTGAGTGATTACTGGCTGTCCGGCGGGAAATTGCATTACGTGACATCGTACGGCGGCGAGAACGTGATTGATGAATCGCAACTGGATCTGCAGCGCACGGTGAACGAGAATGCGACGCGCGGAGTGGACTTCACGTTGCGGCCTGAACCGGCGGGGAATGGAAATGCGGTCCCTGGCGCGCAAGCCGCGCCGAATCCACAGCCACCGGCGCCGCGACAGTAATTTGCGACACGTTTGAACGCGACCGTGTTGCGCGGAGCTATTTTGACTTGGATTCTTTTGGCGTACACACACAACGACTTGACAAAAATTCCAAGTGAGCGTATAAACTTATTCGTTAACCTCGAAAAGTGTAAAGCGCAGTAGGCGATTCGAGTTGCAAATTCTGTACCCCCTTCCTCAGCTACAATTCGCACACAGTTCAACCAGGCACTCGCGATATTTGCGCCGAGTTTCGTTTCGTAGCTTGCGGGCTTTTGCAGGCCGATTCGGCGCGGGCTTGCTCGCGATGTCAGGCGCCATTTATTTAGAAGCGCACACTATTCTGGAGACGCACACCGATGCCGAACTACAATGCGCAAAATCCTCCGTACTCGATTTTTCCTGGTGATGTGGCGTTAGCATTCAACAATGAAGCGCCTGGCGCAGGACAGGCCAGCCAGCAGTTTGCGCTACCCAGCTATGCGGGATTTCCGGAGAACGGGCGCGCGATTCGCTGGCAAATCAGTTTTGCGACCGCACCGACGGCCGTGAGCATCCAGCTGCAGACGGCAATCAACGACGTGGACGCGCAATACGCGGTGCCGACTGGGGCCGCGAACATGAGTTCGACTTTGACCGCTGGCGATAATCTGGTGGCGACCGGCGTGCGGGCGAACTTTGTGCGGGCCAAGGTAGTTTCGATCACGGGCGGGTCAGGCGTTACCGTGCAAATACTGGGGTAGTTGTTGGCGCGCTACTGCTTGCGATGATTCTTCCATCGGAAGCGTCGGCGATGATACGGTTTATGGTGGTGGCGAGAGTTACTGGGCTGTGAGCCGCGGGCACTGGGAGAAGGTTCGTTAAATGCGCTTGTTGCGGGGAGTGGTCGATTTTCTGATTGCTGTGGTCGTCCTGCTAGCGATGAGCGTCGCGGTGCGTGGGTTCGCGGACGGCTCGAAATTCGTGGTGCCGGCGGATGTTGTGGGTAGACAAGCACAGCAGCAACCGGCTGCCCAAAGTTCGAACGGAGCGGCGCCATCACAGACACCGGCTCCGACAACGACGTCGTCAGAATCCTCGAAACATGTCATCACGCTTACCTTTGATTATGACTTCACGAAGACGCCTGCTTGTTCCGCGGCGGTGAAGGTGCATTGCGTCGCGAAGTTCAGCGTGTACGACATTTCGAGCCACAAACCGTATTTCCTGTTTTTTGCACCGGTGCCCAAGGGCGCGCAGGGCGTAGTGAAGGGAATTACGGCGACGAGCCCGCAACTGCTGTTTGCCGTGGGGAAGCATCGGATTGCGGTATCGGCGGTGGAACCGGATGGGTCGGAATCGCCTCCGCACGAATGCAAGACAATCATCGAGATCAAGCCCACTAGCACCGCGGACACTTCCGCAGCCCATTGAGCTGCGCTGGCGTTGGGGTGCCGCGTCATTCCGTCACACGCTTTTCAAATATTTAGAAGCCTTTTTACCTTCCTCTCGATGTGTGCCCGTGCGGGCGCACAGCATTTAATCAATTTCTGATGCGACATTGCGCCGGGTTCGTACGTTCGCGATTTGCGAATGGCTGGAATCGGTGTGCGCGGGCGGCGCGGACCGGCGACATTTTGTGCTGTGCGCACCGGGATGCGTTCGATTCGGCGCTGCTGGGAATCATGGAGTTCGAGCAAAAGCAAGAGACTCGGACGCAGGCGAAGGCTGAGGTTGAACGGAGTTCCCCCCATGTGGGACATGCGAAACGTCGCGGCGGAAAAAACGATGCCCTTGCGGCTCGACCCGGACCCGGCACGCGCGTGTCCCGCTCCTATTCGAAGAACGGCGATTCGCTCGCGGCGACCGCGGGAGTTGAAGCCGGCCGAGCGCGAGGCCGCGGAGCAGGTGATTGCGACGTTCTTGGGAGAAGAGGCGAAGTTGTCGACAAACGCGAGCCCGAAGCCGACGCACAAGCCGCTGGAAAGCCGGGAGCGGAAGAAGTCTGCGACGCCCGCGGATTTGCCGCCGATCATTCGGCGCCCCGAAATGCGCCGGAGGCGGATGAAACTGGCCGAAGCGATGCGAGAGGTCGGGCTCGACGAAGCCGCGGTGGCGGAGACGCTGATGGAAATTCTGACGCGTCGCCGAAAATCGCCGTCCAGTGAGTCGGCGGACGTTGCGAAAGATAAATTGTTGCTGGATGTGGTGAAGGTGTCCGTTCGGATACTGGATGCGGCCAGATCCGCGGAAACCGAAGCGGCGGAGGATGTACCGACGATTTTTCGATTGACGCACCATATTCCACGGCCGGTGCGTGGGAACAGCGCGGAGTCATAGTCGGCGGCAGGAACACAAAGAGCCTAGAGGCAACCTCAGAAGCGAGGGCTGCCCACTGCGCCCCGAAAGGCGCGGGACAAAGCGGCTGCTACCGAGGCAGCGGCAACGGCAATAGCAAGAGCAGCAAAAGCAAAGGCTGAAGAGCGGGCGAGACGCCGGCGCTACGACACCTTAGGAGACTTTATGAGCTTGAGCGTTAGCAATAAGACGATCGGGTACATTGTGCAACTTGGCGGGATCGGATCGCTGGTGGCGGGAGCGGTTCTTAGCGTACATCATGCGGCGATCGCTACTGCATTTCTAGCGGGTGCGGCGGCGTTTTACGTCGGGGAAAAGATTCGGACGCTCGCGTAGGGAGTTCGCTGGTTCACGGCAGCACTGATGCCCGATTTCGTGATCGATGTTCCAAGCGCTGCGCTGCTAGCAAAGATTGGGGCCGCTAACGCTGCGTCGGAAAGAACGAGCGGGCTGAAGGCGCGCATTGAGGCGCTGGGTTTGGATTATCAGCCGTTTGCAAGGCAAGGCGCGTTCCATTCTTCGCACGCGAAGTACCGATTGTTTGGCGGAGCTGCGGGCCCGGGGAAGACCAAAGCGCTCTTAATGGAAGCAGTGATTCAGGCACTGGAGAATCCCGGTGCGAATACGTTGATACTGCGCCGGACGTTTCCAGAGCTGGAGGCGTCACTGCTGAATTATTTTCGTCGCGACATTCCGCGCAGGTTGTACACGAGTTTCAACGAATCGAAACACCTGGTGGAGTGGGTGAACGGTTCGACGACACGGTTCGGGTACTGCGCGTCGGAACATGACGTCTACCAGTATCAGGGCGCGGAATATTTGTTCATCGGGATTGATGAACTGACGCTCTTTACTTTGCGGCAGTGGCAATTCCTGACCAGCCGAAACCGCTGTCCGGTGCCGGGGACGTCGCCGTCCATGGCGGGGGCAACGAACCCAGGGAACATCGGACATTCGTGGGTGAAGGCGCTGTGGATTGACAAGCAGCCCGCGCCGGGCATGGAGCGTCCCGACCAATATGATCCGGCCGATTATGATTTTGTTGCGGCACGCCTGGCAGATAATCCGATTTATGCGCTGGACAGAAACTATCGAAAAACGCTGGAAGCGCTGCCGACGCATTTGAAGCGGGCATTTCTGGACGGCGAGTGGGATGTGTTTGCGGGGCAGTATTTCGATAAGTTCGAGGTGGAGCGGCACATCGCGCGAGCCGAGACTTTGGAATGGCAGCCGTGGTGGCCGCGTTGGATTTCGATTGATTGGGGATTCGAGCATCCGGCAGCGACTTATTGGCACGCGCAGGCTCCCGGAGAACGTGGCGTAGGTGCGGCGCCGAGCGCCACGCCGCGAGTGGTCACTTACCGGGAGTATGTGACGCATCGGACGGCGCCGCGGGATTTGGCGCGGGAGATTATTGCGCGGAGCATGGCGAGCGTTGGGACTCGCGCGGACGGCGGTGGTGGCGGGCGCGAAAAGATTGACGCGATTTATCTTTCGCCGGACGCGTTTGCGCGGCGGACAGATGAGGCTTCGATCGCCGAGCAGATGGGGGATGTGTTTGCGGCGGCGGGATTTCCGCGGCCGATTCCGGCGGATGACGATCGCATCGGCGGTTGGATGTTGATGTATCAGATGTTGGATGCGGGCGAATGGCTTTTGACCGACAACTGCATTGAGCTGATTCGCACGATTCCGACACTGGTGCGCGATTCGGCGCGCATAGAAGACGTAGAGAAGATGGATGGTGATGATGCAGCGGATGCCGCACGTTATGGATTGAAATCGCGCTATGCAGCGCAGAGAAACGGACTGGCGAGGCCGCCGCTGGAGCAGCGGTTGGCGGAGCGGGTCACTTCTGAGGATCCGACAATTCGCGCGATTCAGGCGCGGAAAGCGCAGATCGAGGAGAAGGGTCGCGCACGGCCGGTGTCGTTCCTGCGACGACGGCGACCTTGAATGCGGGTCGGTGCCGCGCTGTATACAAGGAGAATTTACGGGATGAAGCTGCAGGAAATTTGGCGCCGGGTGTTTGACGCACGGTATTCCGGGATCTTGGAAGCGGAATTGGCGCGATTGCGCGCGGAGAATCGGGCGCTTTTGAATTCGATATTGGGGATTGCTGGCGTGCCGCCGATTACAGTTGGCGCAGATGCTCCAGCCTCGACGCCGAGCGTAGGGATGGCAGCGGCGAAGAAAAGTGAGACGCCTGGCGATTCGAGCGCGCGGGCGACTGCGAAGAGTGTGAGCGTTGCTGCGCCGACGCGGCGGCGGTCGTGGCATCAAGTTTACCGGATGCTGGAAATTGATTCTGCGCGGAAGAAGGAAGTTGTTTAGATAGCTTGATTGATGCCCGCGACAAGATTGGGTGTGAGAGATGCGAAATCGGAACTTCAGCGGCTGAAGCCGCACTGATTTCGCAACATTTGTGTCGTCGCTAAAGCGACGACCTACAAAGATTCTCGTGTTCGCACACAGACTCTGAAGCCGCTGGGAGCCACCAGCGTTTATGTCGTGGCTAAAGCCACGACCGACAAAACGACCGGAGGACACATGCCATTTATTCGAGGGCGTTACCACATTAATGCGATCGCGGGGGAAGCTTTGGAGGCGGCGCGCGAAGCGGAAGCCGCTTTGCTGGCGTTGGAGCACGACGCGGAGGGAGCCGGCGGCGACGCAGATGCTGAGGGCGTAGACGAGGGCGGCGCGGCGGGAGCGGGGAAGGGACCGATTCATCGCGTCGAAATTGAAGCGGCGGAGCTCGTGCCGGCGCATTCGGGGCGAGCGCAGCGTGGGTTTGTGGCACATGTGCACCGCGAAGCAGCGGCGCCTGGAAGAAGTCAATCATCTGGCGGGTCAGGCTATGATGGCGGCGCGTCGGGAGCCGGCGGTGGACGTGGGATGACTTCGCAGTCAGGAGCGGCAAATGGATTTGGGTCAGGGCGGTCGCCGAAACCAGGGCAATTGCCGAGCGGTGGTTATACTGCGCACCCAGAGACGCATGTGTTTTCCGACCATCGAGATCTGGTGAATTTTTTGCGGGATGAGTTTGCGAAGCAGTGCAAGTAGTGATCCTGGTAGACGGAGGCGCGGCGCTGATTGCACAGAACGGGAATGAAAGAGAGAGCCCTCGCAGCGCTCCCTTCCTGCGTCAGGGCGAACGGGATAACAAAATCACGGGCGAGGCAGGGGAACATTATTTCCATGGTGGGGTTTAGAATGATTGCTGCCGGTGCAGCGGCTGTGGAGTGACCATGAGTTTTGGGCTTTGGGATACACCTAGCGGCCGGTTTCGTCGGTGGGGCAAGCGCGGACGAGGGTATACGCGGGCGCCGATGTTTGCGCGGATAACCGTGGTGCTGCTTGCGGCCGCGTTGGTGGGGACGATTGCGTGGCAATTCACGCAGCGGCTGCTTCACCCGGCGCCGACCGCGACTGTCGCGCCCGCTGGCAGTGCGGTTGGCGGGGCCAGCAGCGCGCCGGCGACCGCAGCATGGGAATCGCAGGTGATGGACGCGCTGCAAGACGCTACGGCGCAAGGATTAGCAGGGAATATCACCGCCGCAGAAGTAGGAGTAGATCGCTCCGCCGCGATCGTGACCGCCGCGAGGTTGCAGGGGCAGGCAGCGGCCCCGGATTTTTTTGAGTTTGGGATCCGGGGACTGGACCAAGTGTTGCGGACCCATCCGGAGAATCAACGACTGCTCGAGCATGTAACGCAAGCACGGATAGAACTCGCGCAGTTGCGTTGCGCGCAAACAGGCGCGACGACCGCGGGAAGTGCGGATTCGCCAGGAGGCCTTCCGCGGGGACCCATCGATGGGGCGATCGCGTCCGTCCCCGTAGGTCCGGACGCCAAGGCGCCGCACGCGACCGCCGTTCCGGGACATGTGGTGTTGGCGTCTCCGCGGGCAGTAGGAGCGCAGAGTGTGCTGGACGCGGCGACGGCGAATGGGAATTATGTTGACGCGACGCTGATGCCGGAGACTGCGGAAATAATTCTGCCGCCGGCGACACGGATATTTGCGGATGATGTGCGTGTGCAAGGGCTTACGTTCGAGGGGGCTTCGCAGACGCTGGACGGAATTCATTGGAAGAACGTGACGTTTATTAATACGCGCTTGCGCTACGAAGGCGGGCAGGTGTCACTTAACAACGTGCGGTTTGTGCGCTGCACATTTGGGTTTTCGAGCGATGAGCGAGGCGCGCGGTTGGCTAGCGCGATTGCGTTGGGGCAAACGTCGTTTGTGATTGAGTAACGGCTTGATTGGTCATGCGTGCCGCGGCAGTTGGTTTTTCCGCGAGTTGGTTTCCTCCCGAATAGAACAGCAAATTCAGTTAACAATCTACGCATGCGCGGGGTGGCCGTGGCGTTTCACCGATGGCGCACTGAAGTGCGCCGCGCCCCTTCAGCCCGACGCCGTCAGACTGCAGGGCGAATCGCCGTGCAGGGCGATTCACAAATGGGGTTTGCGCGGTGCTGACGCGGGCACGGCATGCCGTGCCCCTACCCGAGAACCGGTACGCGAACTACAGATTGATCATAAAAGGATCGTGGATGACCACCGAGAGAACAATTTCAGCGGCGGATCCGGCGATTGTGCCGGTGGAAGGACCTGTCGGCGCAAATGGCAGCTCGGGTGGTGCACGTGCAAGCAAATTCCTGTCCGACGTCGATTCCAGTGCGGGCGCGTACGGCCCGAACAATGAGCAATTGCCCGAAAGACTCGAGAGCGCGCTGCGGCGTTTGGTGCATCAGTTTTCGTTTGAATCCGAATCTACGCGAAGGCAGGAAGTGCGCCGGATCAAACAGGCGCACCAGTTTTGGCGTGGATTGCAATATTTGTGGTGGAACGAGCGGGACCAAAACTGGCATTTGCCGTTCGAGCAGAAATTATCGGATAACTCGTCTTTGGAGGATTTGCCGCGCTACGAGTTCGTGACGAATATTTATCAGGCGTTCGGGCTTTCGCTGGTGGCGGTGCTTTCGCAAGACGTGCCGCGGGTGAGGTTCTTTCCTTCTTCGGCGCAGGCGGAGGAGGATGTGGCGGCGGCGAAGGCCGCGACGGAAGTTGCGCAGCTAGTGGAGCGGAACAATCGCATCGGGAATTTGATTGTGGAGGAAGCGTTTAACCTTTGGACCGATGGGAAGGTGGGGGCTTACGTACGGTTTGTGGTGGATGGGCAGCGGTTTGGATTTCATCCGGAGACGGAGATTGGCGCGCGTGAGGTAAAGATTGGCGCGAATGTTTATGTTTGTCCGGAGTGTGGGGCGGAGAGTAAGGCGCGCGACCTTGCCGTCACAAATCGAAGAGAGATCCATCGCTCCGCTCGGGATGACAACGAAAGTCAAAAGCCGGAAAACAACAATCCATCGCTGACGTGTGATGCCTGCGGAGCGTTGCTGACCGAAGAGGATTTTGTTGCCGCGGAAACTTTGACCGTGCCGACTGCGGAGACGCGACAGCGGGTGCCCAATGGGCAGGAAGTGGTGACGATCGTGGGAGGGCTGGAGCTGAAGACACCACCTTGGGCCAATGAGATGCATGAGTATCCGTACATCCAGTGGAACATGGAGGTACACCAGGCACGTTTGCGGGCGGCGTATCCGCACGCGGCGGACAAGATTGGGCCGCCGGTGGCGAGCGGTTCGCAGGAGTATGAGAGGCTGGCGCGCCTGGCGCAATCGCAGGGCGGTCCCTTGACCGAGGGCGGCGATTTCAACATCAATTTGATTACTTTTCAGAGGACGTGGCTGCGGCCCTGGGCTTTTTTTGCGCTTGACGATAAGGCTTTGCGCGACGAATTGCTGGAGATGTTTCCGGATGGCGCTTACGTGGCGTTTGCGGGCGATGCTTATTGCGAGTCGCGTAGTGAAAATATGGACGACCATTGGCGCGTATTGCATGCGCTGCCGGGAGATGGATCGAGCGGGCGTCCTGCGCTGGGCGATGCGTTGATCAGCGTGCAGGAACGGTTCAACACGCTTTCGAATTTGCAGATGGAGACTTACGAGTACGGGATTCCGCCGATTTATGCGGACAGCGAAGTGCTGGATTTTGATGCGCTGCAGAATCAGACGGCGGAGCCGGGGGCGCACTATCCAGCGCGGGCGAAGCCGGGACAATCGCTGGCGGCG
Organism: uncultured Acidobacteriota bacterium; assembly: GCA_963740695.1. Classification (GTDB taxonomy): domain Bacteria; phylum Acidobacteriota; class Terriglobia; order Acidiferrales; family UBA7541; genus Palsa-295. The sequence goes on along the minus strand of CAVUFU010000004.1, from coordinate 405,726 downwards.
GGATTCTTTCAGCCGGATGCCGCGGAAGTGCCGCCTGATCTGGCGGAGCACGCAGCAGGTTTGATGGGTCCGGTGGCGCAGTTTCTGACGGGGGCATTTCCGGCGCTATTTGGCGGGGCGATGTCGAATAACGATACCGCTTCGGGCTACGCGATGGCGCGGGACCAGGCGATGGGCCGGATTGGTTTGGTGTGGCGGCGGATGAAGTTTTTTCACGCGGATATCATGCTGTTGGCTGTGGATTGTTTCCGGAAGAACCGGCCGAACGACGTGGAAGTGACTTTGCTGGGGGCTGGGGCAGCGTTTGAATCCAGGTGGATACGATTGGCGGACTTGAAGGGCAATTTGTTCAGCTATCCGGAGACGGACGAGCAGTACCCGACTTTGTGGTCGCAGCAGCGGGCGGTGCTGTTGCAGTTGATGGGCAGCCCTGATCCGCAGATGCAGGCGGTGCTGGCGCATCCGGAGAATATGGCGCTGGTGAAGCGACTGATTGGCCTGGAGGAGTTGGTGGTGCCGGATGAGGAGTCGCGGACGAAGCAATATCGCGAGATCGCGCAACTGGTGGGAGAGATGCCGGTAGTGCATCGCCAGGATGTGACGTCGGCCGTGGGACCGACGGCCGCGGCGGCAGCTGGCGGCGGGGTGGATGCGGAAGTGATATTGCCGAGCATCATGCCGGATGAGTTTGCCGACCATCACGCGGTGGAGCTGGAGGTCTGCATGAGATGGTTTTCGTCGGACGCGGGGCAGGTGGCGAAGATTGAGACGCCGCTGGGGTATGCGAACGTGCGGGCGCATGCATTGTTTCATCGCGATTACTTGCGGAAGCAGCAGGCTGCGGCGGCAGGCGCGGCTCCCGCAGCGCCTACGGGACGGGGCGTGCGACGCTAGGAGTGATATGAGGCTCAGTTTGGCCCGGGAAACTCCGACAACGCCGGTAGCAGGGTAATTGGCACGAGGTTTGCTTAGACCTCGGGTTGCTTGCCGGACGGGAAGGTATCATGCCCTTCATCAACGGTAGATTCTACGCAAGTCCAGCCTACGGCCGCGCGTTGGAACGTGCGCGACAATCCAATTCAGGTGGAATCTGGTCAGAAGACTTCCCAGAGCAAACTCCCGGACTGGATGCGGAGGTCCGCAAGGGGCGCGGAGCTCCTGAAGCTGCACTGCAGTCCGAGCGAGGTGTCCACCCAAAGCACCACGGCAACGATGACTATGACGCCGCAACTACAACAGCCGGAATCACTAACCAAATCTATAATGAAACCGCGAGCTTGCGACCTACTCGCAATTCAGGCGAGGGGAGTGATGTGGATCTTCAACGTGCGCGCTTGGCAATGGCTCATGTTATTCATAATAGAGCAACGGCAAAAATGCGTGGTGGTCTTGCCAGTGATGAGCTGAACCCGACAGAAGAGACGGCAACGAGAGGTTATCCTTCGAAAGCGTACGATGCCTATGGTGTGTCACGCTATGAGGCACGGCGCTCTGGCAGCCCGGCTGATCCCACACGCGGAGCGAGATATTTCTACCTCGACTACGGCCAGAAGCCGCCATCATTTGTCCGGGGTAAAGATCCTGTAGCGGTGTTCGGCCCCTTCAAAAACTCGATTCGCAAAAAGGGCGCAGGGAAAGATGAACCGACAGAATACATAAAGGTGTATCAGTAGGAGGCGGCATGGGCACGAGATGGCTGATTGCAGCTGCAATATTGTCGATCGGGCTCTTCTGTCCGCAGGCGAGGGAGCAAAGCGGGAAATTAGAGCTGACAGAAACGTCGGTTACGGCGACGATCGAGCACGCCGTGATTCAAGCGATCGAAGACGAAATCTACGACTGGGGTTGCCAGAACAGCGTAGATTTTGTGGGTCACGAGATCTCCCCCGACGAGTACGAGCTGCCGGTATACATGAACCCGGTCATCCGCGATGGCCGGGGTGAAGTGATTTACAAATTTATGCCGATTGGGGAGCTGTACCGCTCTTTCTTTCCCGAGGCAGATGGTTTGATCCAATTGGACAATGATCCAGGGATTGGCTTTGGGCCCGAGCGGCCTTCTTATAACACGCTGTTCATGGATGATGATGATCTTTGCAGGTTCAAGCATGATTGGCTGAAGAGGTTTTTCATCATCGAAGTGCATCCTGTTCACGAACGAATTGTGCAGGCGCAGGCGCGCCAGAAAAGGCGGCTTGGTAATCACTACTACCCTCATCCTACGCCATGCGACCTGTGAACTTTCGAGGACGTGTTGCGGCGGCTCGAACTCGAAAATGATGGCGCCAGATAAACGCAGATAAAGGCCAGGAACATCAAATGAAACCAAAGAAATCATTTATCCGGGGTGTGTACTGCTAAATCGTTTCGCGGCGAAAGAGCGGACGCGCCTAACGGCGGTGGCGCACTGAAGTGCGCCGCTAAAACTTCAACTGCTGAAAGCTGGCGGGTGCCGGCGCTACAGGGCGCGTTCTACGTTGCCGCTGGTGTAGCGGGAGGCGCCGTAGGCGCTCTTTTGGGCCGGGGGCGGAGCTACCAGGCGGACTACGTGGAGCAGGCGTTCGGGTTTGAAAGGTTTGGCCATGCAGACGACGGCGCCGAGCTGGTGGCTGGCGGAGTAGTCGGCGGGCTGGGCGGATTTTGTTAAGAGAATTACCGGGACGCGCTGCAGGCGGTCGTTGCGTTTGATGATGAGGCAGAGGTCGTGGCCGGACATGTCCGTGCCTTCGACTTCGGCGAGGAAAACGGCCGGGACGGTGGAGCGCAAGATGTCTAGGGCTTGCTGCGCGGTGGGAACGATGATCACGGTGTAGCCGTCGGTAGAAAGAACGTTGCGCATGATGTCCGCTGTCTTCGGATCTGATTCGACAATGAGGACCACGGATTGCTGCTTGGCGCCGCTGGAATGGAGCGCCGGGTGGGCCATCGACGGATCCACTTTCGAGGAACCGGCGGCAACTTCGGATTTCGCGTTGATGAATTGAACTGCGACGGCGAACTGGCCATCTTGTTCGACGACACGGACGATTTCTGCAGGTTGCGGAGTATTGAGAGCGGCGGCAGCGGTGGAATACGGAAACGTGACTTCGAGCCGCTGGCCCTTCCAGTACCCGGTGCGCGCGGCAGTGAATAGCAGTCCGTCGCGCGAGACGTCAATGCTTTTGCAGACTTCTTCGAAAGGTTCGGGCGAATTGATTCCGCGGACGTGAACTTGCGCGGTGATTTTGGCGCGCTTGCGACGGCGGCGTTCGGTGGCGATTTGCGAAGCGGATGACCGGGAACTTGCGTTGGCTTCTGCGGAAGCCGTTGGCGGCGTGCTCATCAGGTTACCTCAGTTTTCAAGCGAGGTCTGTCGCGTCCCCCTGGACTGCGTTGCAGCTCCCCCCGCTGACACATAGATATACAAAATGAACGGCTTGCGGGGAATAGTACTCTCGTTTCATTTTGGAAAACTTTTCGACAGGGGCGCGGCGGTACTCTGTAAGTCTTGTAGATACAGCATGTTGCCATGGTTTCGCCGCGTATTCTCGTAGTTCGCTGCAGTGGATTTTTACAAATCATTTGGAGCGTCGAATCATGGGAGCAGAGACGATTGCAGCACCCGCTTTAAAAAGTCGTTCGAGCGATGACGAAATTCTTGGATTGACTACGCATTTGCCGCGAAAGATTGCGCGGCGTGGATCCGACGATTCGTCTGGAGGCGTGGCTTCTGGGAAGGATGAGCAATTGGATTTGGAGTTCGGCGCTGGGAGCGAAACCAGCGGAGATCGTGTGGCAGGCGAAGACGACAGGAGAGAGCTGCGCGACGGGACCGATGCGCCGAAGCGCGCAGCGGAAAATTTGACGGCGCAGGATGTGCCGTCAAATTTGCGAGAGGCGTTCGCGGCCAACCCTGAATTGCGGGAGGCCTGGCGAGACGTTAACGAGTACCGCGAAACGTTTGCAACGCCGGCGGAGGCGCGAGCGGCGACAGCGTTGTTGGGTGATCTGAACAGGATGGACGCGCTGTTTTATTCGAGGCGTCCGGAAGACCATGCGGAACTGGCCCGAGCGGTGGCGCAATTGGATCCGGCGGCGTTTGCGTCTTTAGCGCGCGAGATGGGTAGCTTAGCGTCGGGCGGGATGCAGCAGAGCGGCGAAAGAACGCGGATGTTGCGGGAGCCGGCGCGCGTGAGCGAACCGCAGCCGGCGCGACGCGAAGAGCCAGCGAACCCAGGGACCCGACAGGACGCGCGGCCTGAATCGCGTCAGGAGAATACGGCGCGAAGCGGATTGACAGAACCACAGGCGGAATTTTTTCATGCGACGAACGCGGCGGCGGTGCAGAGCGTTTTGGACGCGATCGAGACGCAGGTGGAGCGATTGCTGCCGGAGGGGATAGCCAAGTCGGCGCGCAATCGAGTGGTGGGGGAGATTTACCGTGAGATTGACGCGACGCTGCGCGGGAACCGGGCGCTGGGACAGCAGATGAGGGAAGCGTTTCGGTCGGGAGCGCTGGATGAGGATCATCGGCGCGCGATCGTTTCGTTGGTGACGGGCCGAGCGCGGCAGGCATTGCCGGCGGTGGCGAAGCGGGTGCTCGATGAGTGGACCACGACGGTAGTATCGGCCAATCACGCGCGACGTGCGCGGCAGCGGACTGCCGAGCGCCGGGTGGACATCGCGGGGTCCGGAGGCGCGGGGAATGACGGGCGGCGAGCGGCGACTTCGCGCGATATTGATTACGCGCGGATGTCCGACGCGGACATTTTGAATCTGTGACGGCACGTGCCGCCGCGAAGTAGAGGATGAGGACGAGCTAAAGCGTGACGCGGTTGGTGGCGACCTTGTAGTTGTAGATGATTTGCGCGAGGCCGCTGGCGAACGTCTTGATTTGATCGGTGGTGAGGGAGGGCGTCAGGTGGACGAGGCCCGAGGCGATGAAATTGTCCACCAGCGCTGACAAACTTGAGCTCACTTGCGGCCAATTCACGGTGCCATCCGAGCCTGTTGCGGTGATCACGTAGGAGTCTATGATGCGGAGCGTGACTCCGGGCGTGAGGATTTGCAGGACCTGTTGATTGACGTTCATGGCGGCGACCAGATCCTGGGTGAACCACTGAAGATCTTGCAGATCGGTTCCAGAGGGCGGCCAGACGAAACCCGAGGTTGCTGCGGCAGCGACGATTTGGGCGATCGCAGCGTTCTGGGCGGCGTCGTCGAATGTCCCGTCGGCGTTTCTCGGCGGAAGAGCATCGGCGATTGCGCTGGAGAGGCCCACCAGGACGAGGTAGGTCTGGTCGGTTTGCAGGATCTTGGTGACAGCGACACCGTAGTCCTGGAACTGCGCGAGAGTCATTCCGTAGCGGGGCTGGGTGAGGCCGGTGGTGACGGCATTCGCGACGAAACATTGGACCGCGGAAGCCTGGCTCGCGGCGCAATCAGGCGGTGGGTTGGCCTGCGCGCGAATTGGCGACGGCAGCGTTGCGCTAAGTGCGACGACGGTCAGAAGGAAAACGCTCGGACTGTGAAGTTTCATTTGTTGGCCTCGCCGCGAGTGGTTCCGCCAAGGTGTGCAACGCGGGCGGCAGTTCGTGAGCATCGTGGGGCAGGTGAGAGCCGAGCTCAACTGGTCCGCGGGCGAGTTTATGGACCGGGCCAAAAGACACCGAAGGGACAGAGACAAACGTCTCAGCGAAAGAAAGGCGACAGGAATCGAGACAGAGTTTTTCGACCCGACTAGAATTGGATTCAACGGCTGAGTAATGTTAGCCGAGCGCTTTTCGTCCCGTTGCGACTTTATAAGAGTAGATGATGTGGGCGATGGCGTTGGCGAAAGTGCTGACGTTGACCGCGGACATGCCCGACGGAATTTTGATCAAGCCGGATTTCACGAAGGTGTTCACCGCGTTCGTGAGATTCGTCTGCACTTCGGTCCAATTGACTTCGCTGCCCGAAGTGGCGGTGACGACATAGGAATCAATCATCCGGAGCGACACACCGGGCGTGAGCAATTCCAGGACGCCATCGCTGTCGTTCATGGCTCCAGAAACATCGAGAGCAAACCATTCCATTTGGTGGAGAGTAGTGTTCGGCGGCACCGGAACGAGGCCGGCGGTAGACGCGGCTGCGATGATTTCGCTGACGGCTTGCTGTTGGGCCACGAGATTGGCGGAACCGTTGGCGTTGGTGGGGGGCATGGCGTCGGCTGCGGCGCTCGAGATGCCGACGAGCACGAGGTAGGTTTGGTGAGTCTGCAGGATCTGTGAAACTGCCACGCCGTAGGATTCGAACTGCGTCAAGGTCATGCCATAACGAGGCTTGGTGAGGTCCGTGGCGACTGCGTTGGCTACGAAACATTCGACGGCGGCCTGCTGGCTGGATGTGCAATTTGTGGCAGCGGCCGTAGGAAGAGCCGCGATGGAACCGCTGACAAGACACACCAGTACGATCAGATATTTCCGCAACGCCATGTGAAATCCCTCCATGTGAAATCCTGCAGCGCGCCTTCCTGCGTGAGGGGGTAACGCAGGCAGCCCACAGCCCTGTTAGTTTGTGAATCGATCTTCTGCTTCCTGAAGTTGGTGCGCCTTCCCCAGCATGATGCACGCTCCTGCAAGCCGGCTCAACTGGCCGAGGGTGTAGGCGAGGGGCCGTATAGCGAGACTGTCCAAGAACAGGTGCGGGGGACAGTTGCGGCGTGGCGGAGAGTGGAGAGAGCGACAGCGCGGGGTGACGAGCGAGCAGGGATCGCTGAAACACATCACGATTTCCGAAGCAAACGTCCGAGGAGGACATCCACGCACCGAAGAACGACGTCACGCAATCGCGTGCCGATGACGCTGACCGGGACATAACGCGCGGCGAAGCTTCTCCGCGCTACAGGAAATTCAATCCAAGGGAGAAATTCACAACATGGCACAGATGCAGAATGCCCAATCCGTTGCGTTGCAACTGGAAAAAGTTCGAGACAAGCTTCCGCTGCTATACGAGCGCGATGACATTTTACTGACGATGATTCAACAGCGCGGAGATGTGGAGCGAGTCAGCTCGCGAAATATGCGCTTGCCACTGCAGATTCGTCCGGGAGGCAAGGCCGGGCTCGCCAACATGGACGGGGGAGACCTGGGGCGCGGTTCCGGAACGATTTACGACGTGGCGCAAGTGACCCCGGTATTTTTCCGGCACGCCGTGGAAATTACGAAGTTGGTGGAATATGCGTCGAATGCGCCAGAGAAGGCGATTGAGAACACGGCCAAGCGCGAAGTGAAAAATGCGATGGCACAGTTCCGCGCATTTCTCGACAAGGTGATGCAGACGAACGGAAACGGCGTGCTGGGGACGATCAGCACGATAACAACCACGGGGCTACCTTCGGGGGTAGCAGCGCAGTTTGGGATGGCGAAGCCGCCCGGGGCACAGCTCTTCTATTACAACCAGACCGTGCAGGTCTACGATCCGACGCTCACGACGAACCGCGGATCGGCGAACGTGCTGCTAGTGGATCCGTTCAATTCGTTGATTCAAGTGGACTCGTTGCCGACCGGCACCTCGGTGAACGATGTGATCGTGCACGACGGCTTGACGGGCGCGCAACCGACGTCATTGTTCGGAATTCTGTATCACCAGACCAATGCGACTACGGGGACATGGCTGAACTTGAATCGTTCGACGTATCCAGTGGAATTGGCGACGCCGGTGGTGAATGGCAACAATTCCGCGATTACGCCGGGCGCCGTGCGGCTGGCGATCAACAAGGTGAGAAAGGCGTTGGGTTCGAACCAAGTGTCCAAGCTGATTGCGTACACGGCACTCGAGCAGGAGCACCAGTGGGAGCAGCTGGGTGTGACGATCTCGCAAATCATCAAGGAGGGAGCGGGGGGGCGCGCGAGCGACCTGGATCTGCTCTTTACCGGCGAGAAGTCGATGGCGGGCGTGCCGATCAAGTCTTCGATCAATGCCAATCAGACGCGCGTGGATTTCCTGGATCTTTCGCACTGGGGGCGCGCGGTGATGCAGGACATCGATTTCTACGACGTCGGCGGGCAAACCGTGTTTCCGATTTACGGTTCGAGCGGCGGACTTTCGGCGGCGTACATATTTTACTTCGTGACGGGATTCCAGGTGTGGAACGAATCGCCGCGCAGCGGAGCGTTCATCAACAACCTGGCGATACCGACGGGGTACTGATTCCTCGCGCGGCGAGCCAGAAATGAAAAGGGGCGGCATTGCTGCCGCCCCGTAATTTGGGTCGCACCGAACACGTTTGAGAAGCGCAAGTTCAGGATACTCCAAATCCAGTCCATGTCAATAGGACTGTGCGCGTCGAAGGAAGGGACGGAGAGTGGAAGACTCGAACTTCCGAGGCTGTCGCCAGCCCCCAACGCTTCTCAAACGTGTCCAGTACCCCCACTGGAAGCACTCTCCGAAACACGCTCGAGCGGCTGAGTGTCGCTCACGGAATAGGTTGAATACAAGGGTACAAACGTCTCTACCGCCGGTGATACGCGTGATTCGGGAAACGCACGAGGCTCCTCTGGAGATAGAAGAGCGCGTGCGGCGGGCCGGCGGCGCTAACCGTTACGGGGAGCCGAACTTTCGCGTGGTTTGGGGAGGGTCGCGGCTTACATGGATTGGCGGACGCTGGACGGATCGCGATGCGAGCGGAAACTTGGTGCGTGAAAGTATCGAGCTGCGGCGCGTGCCGAAGTATTTGCCGACAGAGCGCTGGCACGTGGAGCGTTGGATGCCGGCGGAGTGTTATGGCTCGCCGGAAGAATGGTACGAGCGGACGATGGAGCTGGAGGACGGAATACGCATAGCGGCTTTGGGACCGTATCCCGCGCGCGGGGAGTATGAGCACTGTTTTACGCTGGAGGGCACGGGTGGAGAATTCATGCCGCTGAGCTCGGCCGCCTGCGATTGGATTGTGCGTGCGATTGAGTGGTCACGCCGGCAGGCAACGCGAGAGCGACGCGGAGCGATTGCGGCGCGAGAGGCGCGCCGAGCGCGCGACTGGGATCGGGACGCCGATAGCTTGTTGGATGATGCGGTGCCAGCCTTTCACGGGGCACCATTCGTGGCTGATGTCGCGAGTTGAAGAGTACGACTAGAGTAGCTCAGAGGCAATGGGCGCGTCGCAAGCGCTGCCTGAAATCGAATCCAGGTGTGAATTTGGCGTTTTGGAATGATCAAACAATTTAAGGACAATAACTTGAATACGACCAGCACAATTGCCCCAAGCACGCGACGCGAGATTCTGGTGGACACCCGCACGAAGTACGACGCGGCGGTTACGGTTACGATCGCTTCAATATCCGACCAGGACTGGTATATTTCGCGAACGCATGGCGTTTACCACATCCCCGCCTGCGCGACGGGAAAAGCGTACGCCGTGGTGCTGATCACCGCGCGGGGCGACGCGCTCGATCTGGGCGACAACCGGAAATTTCCGTTTACGATTTCAGCGCGAGAGATCGCGGAGGATTTGCTGCAAGACCTGGGAGACCATGGCGTGTTCGTATGCGCCGGGGCACGCCCGACGCCCGAGGAGCTGAGCATCGCGGCGGCCCGGCGCGATCAGTTCTACCAGCGGTTGGTGACGGACGGTGACATGATGTGGGCGCGCGGGCATTCGTTTCGCGAGATTTCGGACCTGCACCGGCGGGCGGCGATCGCGTTAGGAGCAGAGCGCGAGTGGGCCTACGTGCCGATGCGGATGAGCGATTGTCCGGCTTGCGGAGAGAAGGTGAAGCCGGGAGTGGCGGTGTGCCGACACTGCGGAGCGATTCTGGACGAAGAGAAAGCTGCGAAGCACGGATTGGGGGCGGGGGCGGCTGTGGGACACGAAAGGCAGAGTACTCCGGTTCGGGGTGAGAGAAAAACGAAGGGCTAGAGGGTCAGAAAGGCTGCGGGCCGGCTGCCTCGTTCCACTATTGAGACGGAAGCAGGCCGGCCCGCGCGACCATTGTTGCCAGTTTGATGCTACGCCGTCGGACGCGAACTCAACCGACGTCGAGACAGCAGCGCAATGCCGAGCAGGCCGACACCGAACATGAGGATCGTGGAATTTTCGGGAGCCGTCACGTAGGTTCCGGTGCCGCCGGTAACCCAATCACTACCGGCACCGCTGCACGTAGTGCAATAGCCTGTGAAGAAAGTGAGCGTCGAAGGATACGGACCGGCGAGGTTAATGCCGTCCCACTCGAGAATGAACAGGTGCGAGCCGTTCAAAACCTGAAAGAAGTCTGGGCCAGTCGGGGCGTACACGAGACACTGGTTGCCGCCGGTCTGTCCGTTACAAGAAAAGGAAATGCCATCAACGGTGAAATTCGAATTGATGAGGGTGGTTAATCCGGTGCTGGTGCTGTGATCGAGCTCGATTGTGCCGGAGAACGTGCCGCTAGACATCAGAGTTCCGCTGATCTGGTAGGTGGCGGTGGAATCGGCGCGAGCGATAGTCGGCACCAAGACCAAGGCAGCGGCCACGACCATCGCAGCGACGACGCGAATTAGCCATTCCTTGCGATTCTGGTTATACGTTCCAGTTAACTGATTCATCTGGTCACTCCCCGTGATTCTGGTTACCCATCACCGCTGCAGGTACACGGTGAACATCACAAGTAAGCATGCACGGGACGTGCCATTCGGATCGAGGGCGGTAAGTCCGGGAGCGGGCCTTTGGCGCGGGTGCTAGATGGCTCCGACGTATTGCGTAACCCACTGAAACACAGCATGTTACGCGACAGGCACCGTGGTCACCCAAGCGGATCGGGCATGTGATCGGCGCCGGGTGGGGGTCGGATCCGAAGCTGCCTGTGGAAATCCTTTTCTCGAATGGTCAACGATTTTGGTGTCTTGGTGTGCATGTCGTAGCCGTTGACTCACAATGGATTTAGAATTCAGCGGGGCATCCGCGCAGGCGAAGCCCATCGGAATGCGAATAATGAGCGAAAGGGAACACACGATGGCAAAGCGTAGGAGCCGAACGACGAGGCAGAGAACTTTTGTCGCACTAAAGCATTTGGCGATCGCGGGTGTGGCGCTTGCCATGGTAACGATTGGGGCGTCGCCCATCAGTGCGCAAGGATCTCGCCGAGACGATATTGTGTTCGGACCGTCGGGGCACCCGATTGCGGGCGCGACGATCAGGGTGTGCCAGCCGACCGCGACCGGCACGCCATGCACTCCGCTGGCGACGATCTATACCGATGCGACGCTGACAGTGACGTCGCCGAATCCTTTCCAGGCAGACGGAATTGGAAACTATCACTTTTACGCACCCGCGGGACGATACGTGGTGCAAATTAGCGGCCCGCAGATTACCGGCGCAATCACTTATCCAGACGTAATTCTGCCAGCAGATGTGTCGTCCTCGGGGGCAGGGAACAATATTTCGGCGTTTGGATTGACGCTCGGAGGGAACTTGAGCGTCGCGGGCAACGCGACGATTACCGGGACGCTGAGTTCCACGGGATTTAATCCTGGAACGTTGACTCCGAACACGTTGAGCGTGCTGGGCAACGAAACGGTCACCGGCCCGCGACCGCGGGTGGACGTGACGGCGTTTGGCGCGAGGGGTGACAACACGACTGATGACACTGCTGCGATTCAGGCGGCGATAACGGCGGCTTGTGGAAGTGGCACAACCGGGGGCGGAAGCCTGTATTTGCCGACGGCGGGAATCGGAGCAGCCTACAAGGTGACACAAGCGCAGGGTGGCGCGAGCAGCACGGCGCCGACGTTTACCAGTTGCGCCGGCCTCATGATCGAGGGCGCGGGAAACGCGACAACGATGCAGTTCATGGGCGGGCCCACGGCCAAGATCGTGGTCAACGCCGGCGCCAATCCGAGCGCTGGGCCGCTCTTCCTGGTTCCGGTGGGAGGAGCGGGGAATTCGGTCGTTTTCAAGAACCTGATTCTGGCTTGCCAGAACCAGTGCATCAATACGGCAGGATCGAATGTCACGTTGCTGAACGTCGGTTTGTCCGTACAGACCATGGGATCGAGCTACGCAGACAACGTGGCGTTGGTCCAGGACGGATTTTGGTTTACGTGGCGGGATGGAGCGGTGAACGGCGGCATCCTGATGCCGGTCTATAACAACGCCACAGGCGCCTACCACCAGACGATCGAGAATGTGACGTTCAATGGCGGGAATCCCGGTTCGATAGGAAGCGGAGCGATTACCGGCGCACCGGTGATCGTGGACCTCCGGCAAAACACAGCGAGCTACGCAGGGGTCTGGTCGTTTCTCAACGATAGCGTGGAAGATGCAAATTCCGACTTCTTGCAAGTGGAAAACTCGACGGGAAACAGTTGCGGCACGGCACTACCGGCTGGACTCGAGGACATAACAATCAATCATATTACTTATGCGGACGGAGCGGGTCAGACCGCGATGTACACGTCCGGCTTCGGCATGTCCGGCTGCGGGTCGTCAGGGATTGTGGTGCTCAATTCGAATGGCGATAACGGGAACGGTGGGGACGCGATTCGGATGACGAACGGATCGCTGGCCGGCGCGTTTGTGGTGGGGCCGCCGGGATACGCAACCGCGGTGGTGGATGGCAACGGCAACCCGGTGGCGGGCGCGGTGACGCAATCGAACAGCGGTCTGGATTCTTACACGAATACTGCGACGACTGATCACCTGCGAACGGACGTCTCGGTGGCGAACCAAACGGTTCAGCTGCGGCCTGGCGCTTCGGGATTTTCGGCGACAGCATCGGGGAATGCCTTCCGGAGCGTGTCACTTGACCCGGTGTTTGGGTTGATGCTGTCTCCCGGCAACGTGTACGGCTATACGGCTAGCATCGGCCAGACAGTAGCCGGAGACATGGATTTTTACTTCGCCAGCCTGGTGCCGCCAAGCAGCGTCAGCGGTACGGCGACGACCGGGGGTACGCTCGCGGCGGGGTCCTACTGGTATGCGATACGGGCCGCGCTATCGACCAACTGCAACGCGGCCACGCAGTCGGCGCCGGCGGTTTTCGGGCCAGTGGCGGTGAGCGGATCGAATAACGCTGTGCAACTCAGCTGGACGCAGATACAGGGCATCTCACCCGTTGGGAACTACTGCGTGCAGAGATTTTCTGCGGCGCCCGGCAACTCGCTACTTGCTTCGACGCCAGGAGGGCAGATTTCGACCGCCAGCACGGCGGCCAGCTTTTTGGATACTGGGACAACGGGCACCGGGAACACCAGCACGGCAATCATGACCGGTTCTCTCGTTGCGACACATCGATTTACCCCGACATCTCTCGGTATCGATACCACTAATCCGCAATTCAATTTGGATGTGAACGGAAGCGCTGCCGTGAACTCGCTGAATGGCGTGCAAAAGGCGGAGCGGTTCACTGGAGCGGACGCCGCGCTGCAGATCAATGCTTGTTTGACGGCGGCAGCTGCGACTGCCAGCGTTTGCGATGCGCGCGGATTAACAGGGACGCTGAGTGCGACGCATCACATTACGATTCCAGCCGGCACGACGCTGGAGTGGGGACAAGCGCAATTAGTGATTTCAGATTCGACGACGAACGACGCGGTTGAGCTCGCGGGCGACGGCGCGTCGCTGGTCGGGTATCAGGAGAGTGGCCTGGGCACGGTGTCGTCTCCAGACACATCGGGTTACATCGGCTGCGGAATCGCCGGGTGCACGGTGGTGAAGAAACCGAATCCGACTGCGTCGAAAATAAACTACGTGCATATTTTCGGGATGTACCTGCAAGCGAACGGAGCGAATTCGAAAGTAATTGATATGACTTCGATCGGGCATTCGGACATCGAAGACAACAACCTGCAGCTGGGGACCGGCGGGAACTCATTTGGAGTTTATGGGAGCTCTTCGGTTGGCGGGTTTGACGGTTCGAACACACTTTTCAAACACAATAACTTCCAGCCAGAAACTGCAGGCGACGCGTGCTTTTCGCTGTCGGGTACTTACAACGCCGTGGTGCTGGAGCAGAATGCGTGCGTGCTGCCGCCGGGAGCTTCGACCGGGTATACCTTCGCAAAAGACTCGAGCGGCAATTATCCGAACAACGACGAGGTGTATGGGAACGACTGCGAAACGTCGTCGCAGGCTTTCAATCAGATTTGTTACAACATCGTGGGGGCGACGTCCATCACGTTTGGGCCGAATAACCGTTGTGAGAACGTCTACAACTGCTACCAATTTCCGAGTGACGGCTCGGCGGTGGGTATCCACGTGCTGGATCCGTATCTCTCGATCACCAACAACACGCAGATCAAGCCCAACGAGCCGGCTACGGCGATGGTGGCGCTCGATAACAATGGGCACAACTGGACGCCTTCGATGCATTACGGCATGAATGACCTTGCCGGGGACAATCTTGCAGGTAACGCGAGCTTCGAAGGGTGGCAAAACACGACGACACTGTACTACTGGGGAGGCGTGGCGTCGGGCGGAACGATTAATCAGGCGGGCAGCGGAATCTATTTACAGAATGCATCGTCGAGTTCGACGCCAGCCGTCGATGCGTATACACAGGGCACGTACAACGTTCGTGTTGGAGATGGCGCGACGGCGGGTTTGGGCATCAACTCGGGCTGCATCCAGGTGGACGCCACAAAGGAATACACGCTGATGATGCGGGTGGCGGCGAGTTCCACATCTAACAATTTTCGGCCGGGATTCCGATTTTACTGGGACGCTAACTGCAGCACGGCGGATGTGATTTCGACGGTGGCAACCAATGCGCGGGTTCTTACGCCTGCGAATTACGATGGAAATTCGACAGCGACAGGGAACTGGCAGTCCACGAACGCTTCGCTGACTTACAATAACGGAATCACCTGCGGATGCAACGTCACGGGAGCGGACTGGCAAGTGAGTACCGCTGGAGCGTGGACGCCGACCCGGAACTACGGTTTGATATTTCGCGTGCCGAACGGCTATTCGGTAAGCACGACGGTGGCGCATTCGATGCGCGTCTTTCTGCTGGAAAACACGGCGGCGGCGGGGAATTACGTTTACTTTGATGATGTGGTTCTGTCGCAGGGACCGGTGACTCCTGATTTGCGACTCGCCCCTTTGCATGATTCGCAGAACCCCACTGTTTACGGATCATTGGGAATTTCGCAGCACCTGAATCAGGGTGCGGCGAACACGTTTGCCGGGACAGTGGCGCTCGCCAGTGGCACGGCGACGGTAACGTTTCCGACGGCTTACAGTTCGGCGCCGGTTTGCACGGCGAACGACACTTCCGCGATTGCAACCGTGCGCGTACAGACTTCGGCGACGACGCTGACGCTCTCACAGTCCAGCGGCACCGACACGATCATGTACATTTGCGTGGGAAATCCGAACTGAGTTAGCAGCACATTTCAGTTTCGGCGAGCGCGGTGGCACCGGTCGCTTCATCCGCTCCGGCCCGGCGTGTGCAAGGGACTACGCTTCGCCAAAAAAGGTAACGGGCCAACCTGCAGAAGATAACCGACGGGACTCTTACGCCGCCAGAAATTCCATGCACATACCTGAATCAGCGCATTACTGGGCTTTGTTTATCGCCGGTCATGGACTGCACGTGGTGAAGCGCGCGAGTTTGTCGGCGCAGTCTTCGCTTTCCGGCACGAAAACACGGAGGGAGTGGGTGCGGACGAACGCGCTGAACCTGACGATTCGTTTTTTCGTGAATGCTGCGGCGTTCTCTTACTGGATGGTGCACCCGAGCGCGGCGACGCACGTCTTCGGCGCGGTGGGGATCCCCGGGAACTTCACACTGGAGCCGGGCCACGCGACGGCGGCGATGTTTGGGCTCTCAGGAGATAGCCTGGTGGATTGGGCGGCGGCGAAAGTGCCGTTCTTGCAAAAAGAAATACCGGTTGTAAGTAACGGACATTAAATCATCCAGGGCGGCGCCTTAGTCGGAGCTCTTGACCGCCACGGCCTGGATTTCGAAGCGCGCGCCGAGGAGCAATGGGCCGGAGCCGATGAACGCGCGCGCGGGAAAGGGTGGGCGGAAATAGGCGCGGTAGACGTTGTTGAACGTGTCGTAGAGCGACAGGTCGGAGCAAAAAATCGTGAGGGACGCGACGTCCTGCAGCGTGTAGCCAGCGCGAGTTAGCGTGTCGCGCAAGGAGTCGAGCACATCACGAGCTTCGCGCTCGGGATCGCCGGAGGGCTTCTGCGTTCCAGGCTGCAGTCCAATGTGGCCGGCGAGATAGAGAGTGTTTCCAACGGCTACCGCGCTGCTGAAGGGTAGATTGCCTACCCCTGCGGGGAGTTGGATGTACAGGCGTTTCTCAGCGGTGGCCACAAGGTCTCCTCCGTTTGACGGGTCAAACGTGAGGAATATGCTACCGCAGCTGGGCGAGCGGGCAAGAGGATTTGGCTGGTTTTCGGCGTACGCACGGTGAGTGGCGCGGAAGTTCGGAGCCGTGGACCACGCTGGTTCTTGTGTGAGGCCGCGGTGTGTGTTTTTGCCGCGATCGTTGCGAATTCCGATATTTCGAGTCCGGAGGCATCATGCCAGTTCTACCGACTACGGCGTATTCGCAGGCGGAAGACGCTCTGACGCTGACGCGCGCGCTGGTGAACGATTCGGCTGGAGTGGTGTTCACGGATGCGCTGTTGATGCCACTGCTGAATTCGGCCTACCGGGCGCTGCAGCGGGAGCTGGCGGAGAATGGCATAAGCGTACTCGTGGAGCAGCAGGACATTGAGCTGGATCTGAACGGATCGACGGGGATCACGAACATAGAAATCAGCGACGTTTCCAGCCCGCAGCTGCCTACCGACTGCCTGATGCCCCACATGCTATGGGAGCGCGCGACGGCGAACACTACCGACGTGTTCGTGGCGATGGAGAAATTTACGAGCGGAGGCAGCATGTTGAATCTGCAGCCGAGCACTTATCTGCGGCTGTGGGAGTGGCGGGAAGACAAAATCAATCTGATCGGAGCGACGCAATCCATCACGGTGCGGGCGCGATACGAGAAAATCCTTCCGGAACTGACGCTGGGGACCGATCCGGTGCAGATTCGTTCCGCGACAGACGCACTGGGGAATGCAACCGCGGCGCTAGCCGCACGATCGCGTGGTGCTCGCGCGCTGGCGATAGATCTACTGGGCGCGGCACAGACGGCGATCGAGAATTTGATTAACCGTTATGTAAGGCCGGAACAGACCAAGGGACGGCGGCGCAGACCGTATGGATACCGGGCGCGGGTGATTTATTTGTAGGCGCGGAGACACCCGGGCGCGGCGGAGCTTGGGGCTTTCGGAGCTCAAATCGAAGAGAGATCCCTCCCTTCGGTCGGGATAATAAACTCCTTACGCAAGCGGTTTCGCGAGCTAGTCCACGACGAGAGTCACGGTGAAGCCGCGTCCGGCATTTTGTGCAGAGCCTTGCACGGTCAATGTGTACGTTCCAGTTGGCGTATAAGGGATCGTGTTGGCTGTTCCGGAATTATGATGGCACCCGACGATCATGGGCGTCATGGCCAGAAGCAAGAGCAGTGCAAGCGCACCGGCCAGGCGTCGCGAAGGGCGCGCGGGGCCGACAGCTATCAGCATTACGCCGACGATCGCGATCAAAAAGCCGCCCGAAAGTGCGGTCCCGACCGACGCGGGGAAGGAGTTTGACCCACCGTTTGAATTGTCGTCGTCGTTCGTTGGCAAGAACGCAACCGAGCGCCTTGTACGTTGTGAGCTCGGAACAGTGGTCGTGGGCGGAATCTGGGTGCCAGCGGTTGTAGTGGTCTGAAACGTGATGGTGAATGGCGCTGGAGTTCCGGCGGTCACTGGCAACGCGAGCGTATTCACAAGGGGCGTGGTCACCGAGGTTCCGGCGGTGAGGCCACATGTGGTCGGGCTCCCGGTGGTACCGGTCGGAGCGACGGGCAATCCCGTAGGACAAATGAGCGTGACTGTGCCACTGAAGGTGTCGTCCGGCACAACCTGCAGCTGGAAAGTGGCGGCCTGCCCTTGCGCGATGGTGATCTGGTATGGCGCGCCATTTGAGGGTGGCGGACAAGTGAACGTGGAAGTGGTCATACATGCGACTTCAAAGTCGTCAGCGACTCCGCTGACGAGGGTCGTGAGCGGGAGGGTGGCACCGTTGTAGTTCACGGAAAAAGTTGCGCAGCGAGTGTTGGAGGCGCTGCCCGCCGCGCAAGCGCTAGTGGCGTTGGCGGTGGGCGCGAAGGCGACGTTGAAATTGCAGCTGGCGTTGGCGGCAAGCGACGCTGCGCAGGAAGAACTCCCAATTGTGAAGTCTGTGGTGTTACCGGACGCGAAGCTGGCTGCGACGCCGCTGATCGCGGCAGTCGTATTGTTACTCAATTCGAAGGGCTGAGTGGGGCTGGTGCCACCGATCACTTGATCGCAGAAGACGGTAGTGGCCCCAGCGCACGATGCTGGAGGCGTGAGAGAGACGCCGGTCGCCGGAACGCCCATGCCCCTGAATTTTAGAATTTGGCGCAGGCCTTGGTTGGCTACGAAGAGATCGCCCTGAGCGTCGAAGGAAATCTCGCCGGGCTCACTCAAACCGCGAGCGGCGACAGTGAGCCGCGAGGAAAACGCGTCCACCCTCAGAATCTGGTCATACGCGGCACCTGGGCTGCTGTACGCAATGAACAGATTCCCACCGCCATCCACGGCAAGGCCCGTCGGCACGATCCGCACGCTCGCAGGATTTTGCAGGGCCGCAGCGAATAGCGGCGCGGGCGAAACAGCCGCGTTTCGTAGCGCGCGCGTCTGGGTGTTAATCGCGACAACCGCACCGGAATCCGGCGACGATGCAAAAAGCGTGCTGCCGTCGGGCGAAACTGCGACGTTGGCTGGCGAGACGATGTGGGCGAGCGTCTCGAGTTGGCCCGCTTTCGGGGACGCTGGACCATTCAGCACGTAGATGACGTTCATTCCGTGATCCGCGATATAGAGATTTCCCGCGCGATCGAGAGCCACACCCATGGGTTCGGCCAGGTCGACATTTTGGCGCGGCGCCCAGCGGCCGACCAGACTGCGGATGATTCCGGGCTCGCTGCTTAATGTGCCAGCCACTGTACGGATCGTGGCATTGCCCGTGTCGGCGATGTAGAGCGTTCCGTCGGGCGCGATCGCTAGGCCGCTACGCATCGTGAAATCGTTGAGGTTGAGATCGAGCTCCGCAGAAGAAGCCGCGCCGCCATCGCCGACTGAGCCGATTGCGCCGGTGCCGACCGCAGGCGAGGCGAGAATACTTTTCAAGCTTGCTGGTGTGACGCCGGAAGTAGCGCGCAACAAGAACGAAAAGATGCGGTCAGGTTGGTCTACGGAAGAAAGATAGAGTTCGGTGGCATTGGCGGCTGACAACGCTGACGCAGAGGATGCTTCGCCGGATTGTCGAGCGACTGCCATGGTGCGTATGCCAACGTTCGAGGCGACGACTACCGGAGCGACGCCAGTAGCAGATGCGGCAGGTACGGCCGAGCGAGTGGGAACTGCCTGAGTGTCTCCGGCGGCTTGCAGAGCGATCTGGCCTGGGCCTTGCGCGCGCGACGCGGGACTTTTCAGCGCAATGCCGAGAGCGATAACCGCCACTGCAAAGATCGCCATGACACAGAGAATTCTCAGTTGCCGCACCAGTCTTCCTCCATTGGGCCCCATCGGGCTGCTATTGCGAACCGGCTAGAACGTAGACGCTTAGGATTCAACTGCAGGCATTCGGGTTGCGTCAAGGATTGAACATCATAACAGCGAAAAGCAATCGGTTGCCAGCCGGGATTGCGAGACGTTTTTGCGGCGGTGGACTCTGGCGGAACGACTGATTTGAAAGCCGCGCGGCGGGTCGAAGCGGCGATAACGGGGCACCTTTGGCGAAATCAGGAGGAAACATGGCACTAACGTTTTCAATTGTGGATACGTGGGATGACGGGAAGCGCATACACGTTAGCGGCACGGTGGCAGCGTCGGGGAACTACACCACGGGAGGAGACACTGTGGACCTCTCGCAAGTGCCAATTATTGCGTCGGCTCAGCCACCGATCCAAGGGACTGCGTGGATGGACGGTCTCGCCGGTTACGATTACATTTTTTCTCCTGGCGCGGCGATGAACTCGAACAAGGTGAAGATCTTTCAGCAGGGGGCCGCGGCGGGAGCGTTTCCAGAATTGGCGTCTGGCGCTTACCCGGGAGCGATTACTTCGGACACGATTACGTTCTACGGGATCTTCAAGAAATTGCAGTAGATGTCGTTGTTCCGCGCCGGAAAGCGAGTCAGAGCCACCGACTGAACGATACCGCTACCAATTCAAATGCTAGGAGCCGGCGCTACACCGTGCCGCGCTGTTTTCACGCCCATGTCAATTGAATCATTTTCGCCATTGCCGCTGAACGTCTTCGGCACCTGGGTGACCTTGCTCGATCCATCGGATGTGCCGGCGGGAATGTCGCCTGCTTTAGGTGATGTGGAATTCTTCCCGGGAGGAGTGCGGACGCGCGCGGGATTGGTGTCGCAGTTTCCGGCGCTGGCTGGAACGCCGCAGATCAACGGCGCGAAAACGTATGCAACGACGAACCTGGTGCAGCGGTTTCTGGCGCTGGATTCGTTCGGGAATATTTACAAGGAAACATCGCCGGGCGTGCTGTCACTTGCCGCCGCGGGAATTGTGCCGGGCATGTTTATGGCGTCTACGACGCAGTTTGGCCGCGAGTACATGGCGCTTTCCGATGGGTTGGTGGGGCAGGACATGCCGCGGCAGTACGACGACGTGAATCTCGATCGTGTAAGCCAGGTCGGTCCGGGCGAAGGTCCCGCGGTGGCAGATGCTGCCACGGCCGGAAACATATCGCCGGGGGTGCATCAGTGTTCAGTGATTTTTGTGACGCGACAGGGCTACTGGACCGCGCCGTCGCCGCCGAGTTCATGGACGGCGGCCGGCGGCAAGATGGTGAGCGTCACGAATATTCCGACGGGGCCATCGAATGTGGTGCAGCGGCTGCTGGCGTTCACGGCGAGCGGCGGCGCGACGTTCTATCAGGTGCCGGCGACGATGACAATCAACGACAACACTACGACATCGCTCACGGTGGATTTTACAGACACGATCTTGCTGAGCGGAGTGAGCATGGATTATCTGTTCAGCCAGATTGAATTGCCGGATCAATTGGGCGTGGTGTCCTATGTGAAGCGGCTTTTCTGGTGGGGCGAGCGCGCCAAGATAGACAACTGGCGGAATCTTTCGTTTGACGGCGGCTGGGACGCGACCGGCAACGGACGGCCGCTGGGCTGGACGCTCGATCCATCCTTTGGGGCCGGCGCGATGCGCGAGCCGAGTTTTGTGGTGTGGGGCGACGCGTTTCGCGTCGTTGCGGACGGAGTGACGGCGGAGCGCGGATACATTTCGCAGAACGCAATTACAGACGCGGCGGGGAATCCGCTGCTGGCGAACAATACGGATTATTCCCTGCGTGCGCGCGTGGCACGCAGCGCGAATTTGAATGCTGGAACTTTGCGCGTGAACGCGTTTAGTCCCACGCTGGGGCAAATCGGGCAGGGAATTGCGGTGACGGCGGCGCAGGCGGGGACGGGATATTTTGAGTTTACGGCGGATTTGTTTACGCCGCAGACTTCGCTACCGACCGATCTCACGTTGCGCGTGTACGCGGATGGCGTGCCGGGGCCGAGCGGGGAATCGTTCTATGTGGACAACATCGAGATCTACCCGACGAACGCGGCGCAGAATGCGTCGCTGGTGCGGGCGTCTTCGACGGAAACGCCTGAAGGCTACGACGGCGTGACGGGCATCCAGAGCATTGCGGAAAATAACGGGCAAGGAATTCGCGCCGCTTTCACTTTGCGGAACAATCTTTATTTCGTGAAGGAACGATCGCTTTACGTGACCGCAACCGACGGCGTGAATGAGCCGGCGCTTTGGCAAGTGGAAGAAGTCTCGAATAAAGTGGGGACGCCATCCGCGCATGGCGTGGGCGTGGGCGAAGAGTGGGTGGTGATAGCCGGGCGATCGGGGCTTTATTACTTCGACGGCAGCGAGCCGGTGAAATTGTCGCAGGAGATTCAGCCGACGTGGGACGCCATCAATTGGGAATATGGCCAGCGTTTGTGGGTGCAGGTGGACACGCAGCACAAACGCATATTAGTGGGCGTGCCGATGGGCGCGGCGACGCAGCCTAATCTAGTGCTTGCCTTGGATTACACCGAGGGCTTGCAGGATCCTCTTGTTGCCGTACTTACTACTCCTGAGCGCGGGCGCAAATGGACGCCGTGGACGATTGCGGCGAACTGCTGCGCACTGGTAGAGCGCGCGACTGGCGTGGCGCAGATTTTTCTGGGTTCGAATAATTCTAGCGGAAAGATTTATTCGCCGGTGGAAGGGCAGTTTTCTGATGATGGTGCGGCGATCAATTCGTTCTACTCGACTGCGTTTCTTGCTGCTACGGGTTTGAGCGGACGCAATTTGTTCGGCTATTTGACTGGGTATGTGCAAGGTGCGGGGTCCTTGGCGCTGGCGGCGGTGACGCCTGGGAGTGTGGGAGCGTCGTCGCTGGGAGCGTGGACGCTGAGTGCGCCGGCTACGCGCGACATGGAGCAATTTACGAACGTGTTGGCTGAACGCGTCTCGTATCAGGTGGGGACGAATGCGGCGGGAGCTTGGTTTGCGGTGACGAAACTTGTGCCGTGGGCGAAGCCGGATCCGTTTGCAGTCGTGCGTGGGACAAACTAACGCGTGCTGAACGTTCCACAAATTGAGGCGCTGCGGAAGACCAATCCGCAGCTGTATGAGGCGCTTTCGCGGATTGCCGGGGCTGCCTTGGGGCCGAACCAGGGTTGGAGCCTCGATGATCAGATTACTGACGGCACGAACTATGCGCGGGTGGTTACGGGCGCGATCACCGGCGGGAAAATTGATCCCACGAAGACCGGCGTTTTGATGAAGGGGTCGGTGCCGCCGACTTGGTCGGGGGCGTTCACGTACGTCTCGACGACGAACGCGATTACGTGGAGTTGGACGTCGTTGACGATCTCGCGGGCGGATGGGACCACGACGACTGTGGCGAATGGATCGCTTGTGGTGAGCGGCTTGGCAGCGGGCATTAGCTATTACTTTTATCCATATTGGGATGATGCGGGGCTGGTGCTGGCGTGGGTCGGCGGTCTTGCGGGCAGCGCGGGGGCTCCGGCGAACGCGTTTGGCGCGAAGATCAACGCGGCGGCGCAGCAGCAGGCGCTGCAGGGGCGCGTGCCGTTGTCGCAGGGCGCGATGATTGCGGCCACCACCACGTCCGGAACGGGCGGCGGGTCGGGCGGCGGGAGTGGGAGTTGTTTGCGTAGCGGGACCATGGTGTTGACGCGAGAGCGCGGAACCGTGGCGATCGAATCGTGCAAGGCGGGCGAGCATCTGCGGTGCCCGGGCGCGGCGACCAGCGAGGCTTGGACGCGCATTGTGCGCTTGGAGGTGCGCGACGCGGACACTTTCATACGGCTGCATTTTTCGAATGAAGAGTCGTTGGAGGTGACGCCGCACCACATTTTTACTCTGGCGGATGGCTCACCGATGCGCGCGGAGCGATTGTGCTTGTCGGATATTTTGGTGGGGCGGTTTGGGCGTGTGACCTTGCGGAAGATTGAAGCGGTGATAGAAGACTCGCAGAAGGTAACTGTCAGTTGCGAGCCGACGCATCAGTTTTATGCGGGGCGGCACGCGGCGGCGATTTTAACGCACAATTACACGTTTAGTTCTTAGGCGGGCGGCGCTGTGAGTGGCGACGCTCGCGACGGTCGGGTTTCCACGGGTTACCCACAGAATCGTCCATGACTGGAAAAGCCTATTACCTTACGACGCTCGGCGCGTGGCGCCGGCATGCGGGACGCTTGGCCAATTCGCATTGGCTGGCCTTGAATTTTGACGCGGGGGACAGCTTAACGGCGAACGGCGGGGGTGCGCGGAGTTCGTTGACGGAAGGCGCGCCGGTTGCGTCCGCGGGCACGGCATGCCGTGCCCCTACCGACGAGATATTGGATGAGCCGGGGGATGCCACGCGGATTCTTGCTTTGATTGAGGCGGATGAGGGCGCGCATTTGGCGTTGCAGGATGACGCCGAATTTGAGCAGTTGCCCCATCCACTTTCGCAGCGACCAGTTTCGGAGGCCGCCGTCGCGGCGCTCGCGGCGCACGGCGTAGCGAGCGGCGCCAACATGTTTGAGGCGGCCGAGGCCGTCTCGAGGGTTCATCCTTTGTTGCAACATCGAGTGTTCTGAGCGAGCTAGGTAAAATCGGACATCCGTGCGAATCCGCGAATATTCGGAAGATGACTTGAATACTCTCAGGCGGATTCATGCGAGTCAGCGATTCGACTATCCATTTCCGAATTTGAGCGACCCGATTTTTGTTTCGAGGCTGGTATTGGAAGATGATGCCGGGAGCGTGGCGATGGCGGCGCTGGCGCGATTGACGTGCGAGATGTACTTGCTGGTGGACCGCGGCGCTGCTGAGCACGATGGCCGGGAACGCTATGCTCAGATGCTTGCGTTGCATGCCGCTTGCGAACAGGATTTGCTGGCAAGAGGTTTGGATGACGCGCACGCGTGGTTGCCGCCGTCGATTGCTCGGCGGTTTGGGCGCAGGCTCGCGGCGCTGGGGTGGATCCGGGATGATGGCTGGACGCCGTATTGTTTCAGACTGGGCGAAAAACGCTGACGGCGGGAGACGTGGGCTGCCGCGATCATGGGTCGATGAATCGGTAATGGCGCGCTGAAGTGCGCTGCTACAACTGCACGAGGGCGACCTGAATTAGGTGATCGGCTCGAAACAGAATTGGCGATGGCACATCGGAATGCGGGATGTAAAGGCATTTGCACGCGCTCGATCGCTTTGCCGGGCCCGGCCTAGCTGGAACGCATCACAAAACTGTTGAGTGGTAGTGCAGTTCCGCCCTGAAACGTTTCATCGTTTTCCGAAATAAATTCGAGGAGGAGTCCTATGTCCCGAGGTGCGCAGCACACGACGCGGCAGCTTACCGACCAGCAGTTGGCGCAGCAGAATGCTCAGATTGGGCAGGAAAGCCAGTCGGATGCGCAGGATCGTTCGTTGCTGATGCCCACGATTCAGAGTCTGCTCAACAGCCAGGGCTACACGCCGCAGCAGCAATCGGCGATCACGCAGCAGAGCCTGGGCGCTTCAAATACGGCATTCGACGCGTTGCGCGAGCGTGCTGCGAATCGCACCGCCGCGACAAATAATTCCGCGGGCTACGGAGACTTGACCGCGCAGCTCGGCAGGGAACAGGCGCAAACCGACGCATCGCAGGCGCAGCAGAATCAGATCGCTTTCGCGAACCAGCAGTTGAAGGAACAAATGGCGGGACTCAGCGCGTTGGGGCAGACGTACGGCGTGGACACGAACCTTCTCGGGAAGGCGATGGGGGTGCCGGCGGAATTGCTCGGGGTGCGGCAACGCTCGTCGACGGGATCTTCCACCGGGGGCTTGGGAAGTATGGTTGGTTTGGGGAGCAGCATCGCGTCGCTGTTTGGGTAGCCGGTCGGCGGCGAAGATTGGCGTTCCAAGTGCCGCGTGGCATGGCGCGGGCACCGGTGAAGAGTGCGTGACAGAGCGAGACTTCGACGTGGGCGTGTGATCGGGCCGTAGCAGTGAAAGACGCGAACAGTTTCCTCATTCATTCTAAATTGCGAAAGGGTCGCGTCCGTAATGCCGCCATTGCCACAAGCGCCGCTGGAACCACTCAAAACCATGCGAGAACCGATCGATCCGTACTGGTGGACGTTCGCCTTGACTTCCCTGGTGCAATTCTTCTTGTTCCTGCGCTGGCTGTACCGGCGCATCCGCAACGATGAAATCACCAGGACGTTCGTGGAAGACATGGCGACCAACCACCTGCCGCACATTTATGCATTGTTGGAAAGACTGTGTGACGAGAAGGGAATCGAGACCCCGTCGAGTCCACAGATTCGCTGGATAGATTTGAATGGCCCCCGCCACTGAACTCGTCGCGCTAGCACGCACGATTGCGGAGCAGCATGGAGTCGACGAGACGCTGGTGTGTGCGGTGGTGGAGCAAGAATCCGCGTGGGACACTCACGCGATGCGTTATGAGCCGGGATTTCGCGCTCACTATGTCGCGCCGCTCCGATTGCCGCCTACGGAAGAAATCGCGCGTTCCATCTCGTGGGGGCTGATGCAAGTGATGGGCCAGGTTGCTCGTGAGCATGGGTTCACCGGCAAATTTCTGAGTGCGCTGGGCGACCCAAATGTGGGGATCGCGATCGGCTGCGAAGTTCTAGGAGCCAAAATTTCCAGTGCCGGCAATGACATCTGGCGCGCACTCGAACTCTGGAATGGCGGCGCTAATCCTGTCTACGCGGCGCAAGTGATCGCGCGCGTGGCACGCTACAAATAATTCGGACTAATGATCTGGACACTCACCGACTTGCGCGCCTGGTGGACCTCTGGGGCGCGGTATCAATGGCTACGGGCAATGCGCCTGCGGCCCGCGCGCGACCTGACGAATTTCGGCGACCTGCGCTGACTACGGCATGGGTTTCTGCTATTTTGCATTCAAATTTCGAGGGGAGACTTTCACATGAAAACGAAACGCCCATTTTTCGGCGGTTTTGGCTGGGTAGCTTTGCTGGGTCTGGCGATCTTGGCGCAACTGCTAATCGTTGTAGTGGCACACGCGGCATCGGTCACACTTGCCTGGTCGTTTGACTACACGGTGGACCCCGCTTGCAGCACGACCCTGACGAAGAATTGTGTGACGGGATTCGAGTACGGCACCACACCCGACGGCGGCAAGACTCTGGTGAAGATCGGCGTCGCGGTGAATCCAGCGACCACTGCAGCGAGCGGTCCGACCAACGTTACCGTGCAGTTCACGCAAGGGCCGCCCTACGGCGCCGTCGTTTACTACGCGCGCACGATGGGACTCGACGGAAACGGCAACGTGGTTTATTCGTCCGTTGATGTGGCCGCGTCTGTCCAAATGGTGCCCGCATCGCCAACGAATCTTGCGATCACCGTAAAGTGAAGAATCGTGGAGTGCAGGCAGCGCGACGAACTGAGCCCTCATGCATCGTGTGCTATTGAACCGTCACGGTCACCATGGCGGTAGTGCGGCCGAACTGGTTCGTCGCGTTGAGGGTATACGTGGTGGTCTGCGATGGCGTCACGACGACGCTGGTGCCGCGAATGGCTCCGACTTGTGGAGTCACATCGTAGTAGGAAGCGCCGTTAGCATTCCAGGTGAGCGTCACTTGTCCGCCGGCGGAAACGGTCGGCGGGTTCGCCGTGAAACTGGAGATCATTGGCGCGGTGCCAGTTGGCAGATTCGATTGCGTGTAAATCGGATTCATTTCGACAACTTCGAAATCGGACGCGGTCACTTGATCCAAGTTGTGCAGGTCGTCGTTGTTCCAGCGATCGTCCGGCGCGCCGCTGATGTACATGTTCGAGCCGTTGTCAGCCATGATCATTCCGTATTGCTGCAGCGCTTTCAGAATCACCTGATTGGTCGCCGAGAATTGCGAAATGTCGAAGCTCGCCTTCAGGCGCAGGCGCATGCCCATGGGCGCGGCGTTCGCATTGGTGGAATTGGCCGCCCAGTGGGAAGCGGGCGGAACGAATGCGGCGCGGCTGTTTTGTAGCGTGAACCGCAAAGCATGCTTAATTTCGCCGGCGGCGACTTCATCGTAGCGCGCCAGGCCCGCAAATATGGAAAGGCCTGCGGCATCCGCGGATGTCCAGGTAAGCGGACGCTGTTCGTCAGCTAGCAAGTCCCACGCCGCCGCAGACGCGGCGTTCCAGCTCCCATCGGTCTGCGGATAAGAACCGTACAGTTCGTAGAGCCAGCAAGTGCTGTTGTCCAGCACCAGCGCGTGACGATCGCCGCTGCCCGGATTCGGATAGCCTTCGATCGGCGCGTCAGCCGGCACAGGCATCGGCCCTGGATCGCTCTCGCTGCCATACGCCGTGAAATTAATCGCGACACGCGCTTGCTGCGAGTCCACTACGACGTACGGAATCCCAATGCTCGAGCCGTTGTATTCGCCGGAGCCAAAGTCCGGATGCACTGGATCGTTCCCGCCGATGAAATTGATGATAGCCGCGGAGTTGGGATCCACTGTCGCGCTCGCGATGTTCTGATTCCACGCGTTATCAGCCGGGAAGGGAAGAAAACCGTTGAGGCTGCCGACCTGGCCGAGGCTGACTACATTGCAGGCGTTCGGCGGGGGATTGCCGCCCGACGAAGAAGTGACGGTCACCTTGATCACGCCGGAAGCGCTGCTGCCCGGGCTCGGATTGCTGACGCTGACCGCATACGCTCCTGCCGTCGGTTCCGTTCCTTTTGCCGTCATCTGCGTTGAAGATATGTAGGTCGTGGTAAGCGCGGAACCGCCAAAGAGCACTTGCGCGCCACTGACGAATTTGCTTCCTGTGACCGTGAGCGTGAAGGCGCCGCTAACGAAGCTCATCGGAACGATGCTGCTGAGCACGGGAGTCGCATTCCACAACGTGACGTCGCTCGACGCATTCGCAGAGGCGTCTGCCGCAGAGACCGCCTCGATGACGAGTGTGTCTGGAGTCGGCAATGTGGATGGCGCGGCGTAAATGCCGTTGGAAGTGACCGTACCGATCGCCGCATTCCCGCCCCTGACGCCATTCACAGACCAGCTCACACCTTCGTTTGTTGTGCCGCTGACCGTGGCGCTGAATGGTTGAGTCGCGCCGGCGCGTACGTTCGCCGCAGTGGGCGCGACGCTGACGGTAATTTCCGGCGGAGGTGGCGCGTTCGTACTGCCCGTACTTCCACAACCGGCATGGACGAGAATCAACGCGAGAAAAATGGGCAAGTGGGCGCGTCGCAAGATGGTCTCCGTTTGCTGCGATGCGAATGCAGGCCGGCTGTGTCGAGTAATGATGCGTCGGAGTCGGGCCGGCGATCAACTGGACGCAAGTACAACTTAAGGGCAGTGGCGAAAGGTTTTGCGAACTACCGAACGCCATTGGAGTGACCCATCGGTGGGTTAGCCGCCTCTGCCAAGGTCCGTACGTCCGGTCCAGCAGGAATCAAGCCACACCGCTGCTCACGCGTCGCAGTTGTCCCTTCACTATGACTTCCATTCGCCGCATCGTAGAAATTTCCGGCACGTTGGTCGCGTTGCTCCTCGCCGCGATGGCCATCCAGGCTTGGCTTGCCGAGCATGACGACAAGTTGCGCATGCAGGCGACGATCGCCGCACAAAAGCAATTGCTCGATGCCGCCGACGCGCGGGAGCGCGACCGCGCTACCGCGCTGAAAGACACACTCGCGCAAATCGAATCCCTCAAGCGTTCCGTGCAAACTCCCGCAGAAATACTCCGCGATCTCCCGAAGTACTTGCCGCTACCGCAGCCAATAACGATGGTTCCTGCTTCGGTCCGATCGCCTGGAGGGCAGCAGGGCACTGGCGCGCCCGACGAGCGCCCGTGTCCAAGTAGGAACGGGTGCTCTCCTGCCAGCGCGCAAGCTAAAGCGCCCTTGTTGTCGGATCCTTCGCAAGATTCTTCGCACGGAAGCTCGACAGGCCAGACCGCGAACCTGCCCGACGCCCCGATTCCCACCGCGCAAATCCCTGCCTCCGACCTCAAACCTCTGTATGATTACGTGCAAGACTGCCGCTCCTGCCAGGCCCAACTTGCGACCGCTAAATTGAATGCCGCAGACAACGCGAGCAAACTTGAGGCAGTCACCCGGGAACGCAACGCCGCACTCGCAGCAGCAAAAGGAGGCACATTCTGGCGCCGCCTCCGCCGCAACGCGCTGTGGTTCGTCGTAGGCGCCGGCGCTGGAGCCGTCACACTTTGCGGCACCGGCCACTGCCGGTAACAGTCCTCACCTCTGCGCTATATCCCTTTCGGACGTACCCCACCTAAGCAATAGGCCTCCTTCGCGCAATCCCACACCGCGCGATAAATGTCGTGCCCTCGCTCCAACCTTCACCCGATGGAGCCCCTCCACCCACGACTTAGAATTTCGATATCGCCTCTAAGCCAAGCGCCTAGCGCATTCCCCAGACATCGACTGAGTTAATCCTGAGCGTTAGGGGCCGGTGGGAACCAGCAAGTGTTAGTCGCGGCGTTCGTGTACTCGCTGAGAGCGATTTTGTAAGGTCGGACACGGCTACCCGACGCCCGAGGAAGCCCAGCCAAGTCAACGCGAGTCACCCCACCAGGCTCGCCGCCAGCGCGATGTGTCAAATAAGAGTTCCGAACAAAGCCGCAGGGCCAGGGCGCATAGATCAGACACCCCAAATCGCGCCAACCAGTTGTTGCGTCCGCGATTATGCGAATGCGAATCACCTTTGAAAGGTGCGAGCCGCGGCAAAACTGCATCCGCGGTTCGCAGGAAGCGCCGAGCGCTGCCTTGGCGCTTCCGAACTAAACAAACATCCACCCCAATCGGCAATGTCCGCGCCCGCAAAACTGCCGTCCACCGCGCAGTCGGCCTACCACGCAAACGGCATCCTGATTCGACGTCGCAACAAACAAGTTACCGGAGCCAAGCGGCCCGCTTCCGCTCTCCACGGGTCGATTAGCCTAGCCCCAGAGCAATCGCCCCACGCGGCCCGCGCACCTCAAATTTACGCCCTTGCATTCCGGGAATAGTTACTATGTTGCGCTCCGTCGACAAAGGCGAGGCTTCGCCGGAATCTGCTGGAGCGGGCTGGGATACGTGACCCGGATAGATCCAGCAGAGCGGCTCGGCCGTTTCGACTCGACGTTGGCCACGTGTCGTCGGTAGTCGAATATGGAACCGGAGAATCCGAGGCGCGTATGGCTAGCTGGCTATGGTCGGAGTTACTCGAAGTTACTTGAGCATCGTTCTTTAGTCGAGGAGGCGAGTGAACCCCGACGTGTTGCGGCGGGGCGGAGATCGCCTTCATGCCGGTTTCAGCGTTGGTCGCGGCAGCGCCCGTCGGTAGACCCTCTGCGGACGGGTTTTGGGCTCAGGATTGGTTGGGCGGCTGTGCGAGATTAACCGGTTCGCTACTTCTTGGTGGCGGCGATCTCGTACTTTAGGTATTGCTCCAGGGTGGGTTTATCGCCGCCGAATATGGGGCGACCGTTTACGAAAACTGTGGGGGTACTGTTGACGCTGAGAGCCTCGCCGTCGCGGTGGTTTGCTTCGACCGCCGCCTTGGCTTCGGGTGACGACAGGCACGTCTTGAAGGCGTCGGCGTCGAGATTGTCTTGTGCGGCGAAGGCCACGACCTTTTCCCAGACGTTCTCCGCGGAGATCAGATCCTGATTGTCGAAGATCTGAGCTTGGAACGTCCAGAATGCCTTCGGTTGCTGGATGAAGGCGCAGCGGGCGGCGATGGCGGCGGTCGCGGCCCAGGGGTGTATCTGGGTTAGCGGGAAATCCTTGAACACGAACCGGACCTGCGGGTATTGCGGTTCGACTTCGCGGAGAATCTGTGAAAATTCGCGGCAGTGAGGACATTCGAAGTCGCTAAACTCAACGACGGTGACCTTGGCATCCGTCGGTCCTTGGGAAGGATTGTCGTCGATATGCAGCTTCCCAAGATTGTCGGCAAAAGGATTGGCAGCCACGTCATACATGTCGCCGCGCAGGAAAGTCTTTCCGTCTTTACTGATGTAGACGTTTCCGGTGTCGGTCTGGCCGTTGATGGTTACGTGGATTGGAGCAAGGTAGAAATCTGGCGAGGGCGAAGGCGCGAGCGGACCGATGCTGACCTTAAACTCTGGGCCCCAGGCGAAGAGGTCTCGGACGAAGGCCTCGGCGTGCTTGATGAGTTCAGCGTGATCTCCGGCCGGGGCCGGTGCTGGCGCCGATTGCGCGAACGTCGGACCGACAGCCAGCAGAACCACCAGGGTAGTAACCAACCAGGCCCATCGCATCATCGGCATCCAGCTCCTTGTTCCGAGGTAGAAGCACTCGTTCGGGTTCGTCGCACGGTAATGGCTTAGCCGTTTTATTCGATTGAGAATTTCTGGGCGAGCGGGAAGCGGCGCCCCACGCTGAATGCTTTGGACGTGACTTTCAGGCCCGGCGGAGCTTGCTTGCGCTTGTATTCGTTTTGGTCCACGCGGAGCGCTACGGAGCGAACCAACTCGAGCGGGTAATTGAAATGGTCCGCGATCTCTTCGGGGCTGCGCAAGTCTTCGACGTAGGCTTTCAGGATGCGGTCGAGGATGGCGTAATCCGGCAGGGTATCCTGATCCAGTTGATTTGGGCGCAACTCCGCAGAGGGAGCCTTGAGCAGGGTTTCCCGGGGGATCAGTTCCCTATCGCGGTTAACGAATTTGGTTAGCTCGTAGACCATTGTCTTAGGCACGTCTGAGATCACGGCCAGGCCACCCGCCATGTCGCCGTATAGCGTGCAATAGCCTACCGCCATTTCCGATTTGTTGCCTGTGCTGAGGACCAGCGAACCGAATTTGTTGGACAGCGCCATCAGCATATTCCCGCGAATGCGAGCCTGGATGTTTTCTTCGGTGGCGTCTTCCGCGCGGCCTGTAAAGGCCGGCGCGAGCGTCGAGAGGTAGGTCTTGAACGTGTCGGTGATCGGAAGCGTCACAAATTCGATGCCGAGATTCTGGGCGAGTTGGCGGGCATCACGCAGGCTGCCTGCGGAAGAATACGGACCCGGCATGGCCACGCCGAGTACGTTTTCCTGGCCCAGCGCAGTGACCGCAATGACTGCGACAAGTGCGGAGTCCACTCCGCCGCTGAGGCCGACAACGACCTTCTGGAAGCCACACTTACGTACGTAGTCTCGCGTACCGGTCACCAGGGCGGCGTAGGTGGCTTCGTGCTCGTCTTCGACGAGCGGGCGAATGTCGCCTTGGCCGGTGGAGCTGTCAAACATCACCAGGTCTTCTTCGAAGGATTTGGCGCGCGCGGCGACGCGGCCGTCGGGCATGAAGGCGACGCTCGAGCCATCGAAGATGAGGCTGTCGTTGCCGCCGACTTGATTGACGTAGACGACTGGGACGTGGTGCTCGCGGGCGATAGCTTGCAGCATGTCGTGGCGGAGCGAACGCTTGTCCAGGGTGTAGGGCGAAGACGAGATATTCAGCAGCAGGCTACTTCCCTTCCCGACGATCTCGGCGACCGGGTCGCGATCGTAGAGCCGCTGGGGCCAGAAGCTCTTGTCGTTCCAACAGTCCTCGCAGATCGTGATGCCGAGGTTCTCGGAGTTGAACGGGAAGACGAACTGGGAGTTGCCTGGTTGGAAGTAGCGCGACTCGTCGAAGACGTCGTAGGTGGGCAGCAGCATCTTGCGCTGCTCGAAGAGGATTTTGCCGTTGGCGATGAGGGCGGCGCAGTTGGCTACGGGTTTGCCGGTGTTGTCCATGGCGTCGCCGACGAAGCCTACCAGCGACGGCAGCGGGATCGCTTTGGCGAGACTCACCAGCTCTTGCTGATTGCGTTCGACGAAGGCGGGACGTTCGACCAAGTCTTGCGGCGGATAGCCGCAGACGCAGAGTTCGGAGAACACCGCAATTTCAGCGCCGCGCCGGCGTGCTTCGCAGGCAAGTTCCAGAATGCGCTTGGAGTTGCCGTGAAAGTCTCCCACCGTCGGATTGAACTGGGCCAGCGCGATCTTCATGAGCGGCGGCCGGAACAGGTGCGACAATTAATTGTTGTGAGCATCGAAGAAATGGCGAACCATGCCGAGGAAATTTTCAAGCTATGGCGACGTTGTTTACGGGCAAAAAAAACTCCCGAGGGAGGATTCCCCCGGGAGTCTTGCGATCCCGCACATGGTGAAACTCACGCAGTCCTGAGCGAGCTTCTGGGCGCAGCGTTCCAGCCTAGACGCTGAAAGAACTGCCGCAGCCGCAGGTGCTCTTGACGTTCGGGTTATTGAACTTGAAGCCCGAACCCTCGATGGTTTCGATGTAATCAATCTGCACACCGTCGAGATACATCTCGCTCATCTGGTCCACGAGGACTTTAAGGCCGTCGAACTCGTAGACGTTGTCGCTGTTTTCGTTGACGGCGTTTTCAAAAGCCATGTGGTAGCTGAAACCCGAGCAGCCTCCGCCTACGACAGCGACGCGCAAGCCCGTCGGCGACGGATTTTGCTGCGTCAGAATCTCTTTAACCTTGGTGACTGCTACCGGCGTTAGTTGAACCATTCTGTAATCCTCCACAAATTGCCCATGCGAAGCCTGGGCCCCGACTGCCAGACCAGTATATCAGATTCGGCACCACCGCAAATGGCTGCAAAAGAATGTGCCGCCTTGGGGATAACCAAGACCAGTTCCGAAGGGCCTCCAATTCCCTGCTCCCGCGGTAGCCGTTCGGTAGTAGGGCCGTGGCGCGCGGTTGTGACGTGAGATTTTTGGCATTTTAATATCGCGTTTTTGTGTCGATTAGAACGGGGTGCGATCGTTTGTTTTGAGAGGTTTACGTTGATTTCTAATATCTGCCATTGTCGATTAGAAACGGTGTTGCTGGCGGTTTGCGGCGGGCGATCCATGGCTGCGATTCGGCGTTGGTGGCTTGCGGAAACCTGCAAAAAGTGTCGATTAGAAAGGCAGTGACGAGTGATTCGTGACCCTACGCAGAACGCGCTCTGGGTAAATGAGTGACCCTTCGCAAAACGCGCTCCGGGTAAAGGAGTAAGGGCGGGAGCGGGGATGTAACATTGTAGTTCGGATGTTACATGGGGTTTTGGGGCGGCCAGTTGGCGAGCGGCGCGACAACTGAGGGGCGCGGGGCGGTATTTGGGTAGAGATTTCCGTGGGGGTGGGAGTGGTCTGCCTGTCGCCGTTGTGGCGGAGTGCATGTGGCGTCCTTAGTGGGCTGGAATGATGGCCCGATTCTATTTTATCACATTTACTGCATGATTACCAGTCCCATTATGGGAATAGGTGTGGGGCGTGCGTGGCAAGGTCGACGGCTCGTGGCAGACGCGGGTTGGTCTTGACGTCTCGCCGCGCCTCTTTTGCGGCGTGGGCAAAAAGATGCGGTACCCAGGAGTTCAAAGGCTGGCGCACCCGCCTGGGCGTTTGACATCATATAGTGATTTCACTATACTCACTTAATGGCTGACGCGCTGGCTTTAAAGCCGGTTGTCTGGGTAGGATCGAGCCGCAAAGATCTGCGGAGATTTCCCGATCCCATTCAGCGTGAAGTGGGCTATGCGAATTACGTAGCGCAACGCGGCGGAAAGCATCGCGATGCCAAAGTGCTGACTGGGTTTGGCGGAGCAGGGGTGCTCGAAGTAGTTGAGGATTTTCGTGGCGACACGTTCCGGGCCGTGTACACCTTGAAGTTCTCCGATAGCGTTTATGTATTGCATGCGTTTCAGAAGAAATCGAAGAGCGGACGTGAGACGCCGCGCCGAGACGTGGAACTTATCGAGCAGCGGCTGCGCGAAGCTGAACAAATAGCCAAGAGGAGAAAGCCATGAGCAAGAAATCTTACGAGATTGGAAGCGGAAACGTGTTCAAGGACCTTGGCATTCCGAATGCGGACGAGCATTTGGTTAAGGCGCAGCTCGTCTTCAAAATTGACACGATCATGAAAGAGCGCGGACTCAAGCAGGCCGAAGCTGCCGGTCTCCTGGGCGTCAAACAGCCCGATGTATCCAAGATGCTGCGGGGCGATTTCAGGCAATTCTCAGTTGAACGGCTGATGCGGTTTCTGGTGGCGCTTAATCACGATGTCGAGATCGTAGTGAAACCCCACCGGGGGCGAAGCGATACGGCGGCACTGCATGTGTCTTGATCCGACTGGCGACGGTCGAGTCAATCAAGGCCACGATTGATCTTTGCGTGGGTTGTTTCCCAATTCTCCAAACGACAGCTATATCGGCGAGCGGAGTGATTGCACACCGAAGCCCGAGGCCGGAAGGGTAGGGTTTGACGTTTTGCCACGCACCCTTTGCGGAGTGCGCAAAGGGATGCGGCACCCGCGAAACCTAAAGGCCGTTGCTTGCCTTCCCTCGAAGGGTGGGCCACCCGCCATGGCAAGGTCAAAGGCTCGTGGCAAACGTGGGTTGGTCTTGACGTCTTGCCACGCACCCTTTGCGGCGTGCGCAAAGGGATGCGGCACCCACGAAACCCAAAGGCCGTTGCTTGCCTGCGCTGGAAGGGTGGGCCACCCGCCAACTCTGCTTTCAAGTACTCGTCTTTCCAAGCTCGGAACGCTGCGACAACGAACAGAATCACTGCGGCGACACCACTCGCGTCAACAATCCAACGACTGCCCTTACCCGACCATGAGGCATAGATGCCGATTCCCGTAAATGCGGCGCAACTCATTAGCGCCCACCAGTGCTTGTATAACGCTTTGAAGAACAGCCACAGGTCCATAGGCGAATCTTTAGCACAGGCCGCATGAAGCATGTACTCGCTTGGGCTGTGCAACTTCGGCTACCCTATGGCAGGAGGATACAGATGGCCGTCGAAATCAAGCTTCCGCAAAAAATGAATTGGTGCCAAGTGGCGCCCAACACGGGTTTATCAACGTCACGCTGGTCGTACTTCGGTCAAGTGCGACTCATCTACACTCATCGCGTAGCGAGAAGTTTTCTCGTGCCGCCAAACGCCGTTGGCCCAAAATTCTATCCCCGCCCACACCGTCGCGGGAATTTGGCCACCCTTCGGTTGCACGAGCGCGTGAACCAGAGCGCGAATGTCTACGCCCGATCTTGTAGTCATCGGCGCTAGTAAATTCTCAAGTGGAAGGGCTTCCGATTTGTTCGGCGCACCAGCCGGAACTTCTAAGTGGACTGTGACTTTCTCTAGCCACACGCCTACTTGCGATAGGTTGGAAATTTCTAGCAGCGCGGTGGAATGTCCATGCATTGGGCAGGGCTTCAGGCGAAGAAATAGCCATGCCTTCGTGCGTTGGTCCTCAACGACCGCTTGCAGCTTGAACAAACGGTCGGTTACGACCCACTGCATAATGGCCGCGAAAGCGATTGCAGCCGTGAGACACACATTCACGACAGTGCTTGAAATCAATACCCAGTCAGGCATGACGCACAGTGCCTAGGACCAGACTCCCGCTTTTTCACGGCTGTTGCGCGCAAGCTGAGCCGCATGACGTTCCTCTTTGTCTGCGGTTTTTAGAGCATTTGCAACAACATCCATAGCAGACCGCAACGATGACCAAACTTTGGACGGCAGCGTCAGTTTTTGAACTAGTGAGTTGTTAGGTAGCGTCTGCTGTGCTTTTTTCAAAACGTCCACGGCGATTTCCCAAGTTACGTCATCGGGCGGTTCTGACGCATTGGAGCGCATCGCGTCCTTTGCGTTTTCCGCCAGATTCAAAGCGTGCTGCGTCAATTCAGAATTGTCGGACACGGGCCGGGTTCTCCTTATTTGAATTTCAAGTTGCGAGCGCGAACGCCCCTGCGCTAAGCATACCTGCAAGAGAATCAACGGGCAATACCGGCGGGTGGCGCACCCCTCATCCTCCGATGTAGATGGCGGGCTTGTCTGGCAGGCGGGCGACCCTTGCCAGCCGCCGCATTCAAAGACGTGTGATTAAGGCGCTTCCCCTCGGGATCTTCAACCTTCGATCCGCAATTGACGCTCCCAAAAATCGGTGCGCTTCGCCGAGCGGCGGGGTTACATGTTCGGTCACGGAGGCTCACGCCTTGCAGCATCCGGTGGGATGGGTTGGCTACAATTAGCCTGTGCCGAAGCGCCATTGCACATGCCGCGCGGAGTGGCGACTCCAACCGGGAAAACCCGCGGAGTCTCTATCTACGCATTACCGGCTGGACTGCGACTATGGAACTGCGGTGATAACACTGTGGGAGGACGGTGGGCGCGAGCCAATTTACGTTTGTGAAAATCACGCGAAACAGATGGGACCCTCTCGTGAACGTTCCTCGGACGTGCGCGTTATAACGGCTCCATCGGACCTCAGCGTTGATTTGACAGGAAACGCGGAGCGAACCTCAATCCCAATCCAAATCCAGGACGTTGCTGATACAAAAGCGAACGGCGCGACTTCCTTTGAAGCTGCGCGAACGCTTGTCGATACAAAAGCTGCAACTGCAGCGACGGCACCGGCTGCGGCGACGGCACCGGCTGCAGCGACGGCTCCAGTTGCAGCGACGGCGCCCGTTGCAGCGACGGCACCAGTTGCAGTTGCCAGAGCGCCTCTTCGCGACCTGACATACGGAAATGCGGCGAAGGCCATGGTGGACGAAGTGATTTGGAACCTGGCGGCCGGAAACTACCAGGTTTACAGGACCGCGCTGCAGCAAGGGAAGTCCGCCACGGAGGCGGCACAGGCCGCCGGCGGGCAGGTGGCCGTCGTCCATCGTAAAATCAGCGATTACACGCTTAAGCTCGAAGCTGTTCTTGCCGAATCGAAAGCTGTGATTGATGTGGCAGAGGCCATCGACAAACCGCTCGAGCAGGCCATGCTAGAAATCATCGGTAATGGCGGAATGAGTGAGTTGGAGAAGGACGCTGCCATTCAGCAACTGGGTGCTCTGCAAGAATGGGTCAAACAGGGTTTGCGGGGAGCTATTACTCCCCTTGAGGCGCAGCGAATCATCGTGGCTATCGGTGACCGCGTGAACTGGGGTGGTGCTGCCGATGTTTCCAACGAGCTCAAGGCGGTCTATCGGGCTACGTACGGGAGCTTGAAAACTGCAATTCGTTGTGCGGTTCCTGAGGCGCAAGACCTTCACGAGCGAGTGATCAACTTGTACGCGGCGAAGTCTGAGCTGCAAATCCGCTGACCACTGCTTCGTCTTGGTCGGGTGGCCAACGCAGGTAGCGCACGGCCTTGCCAGCATTGTTCGTAGGCCGCGGCGCGTCGCCAGTGCGCGGTCTGGTTTTGCCGGACCGGCCGCTACATAGAAACAACGGCAACGGCTGGCGAACTGAAGTGCGCCGCTACAAATTCAAAATCCGACGGCTGCGGACGCGGTTCGCGCGGGGCTGCGCGATCGAGGGGCGCACCGTGGCGCGAGCGGCGAGGCGAGCCTCGCCTTGCAACAAGCGGCGGCGAGCCGCCGCACTCCCAGAAAAGGCGCGGCGCGACTGGTATCTTGCCTACACAATTAGAATGTTGCGGCGTTGCTCGCGGTTGATTGGTGGCAACGAAACAGCGTGCCGGGGCGGGCGTGTACATCCTGGCGGGATTCTCTTAAAATGTTGGGCCTACGATGAAACATACTATTACTTTGATTCCTGGCGACGGGATTGGTCCGGAAGTATCCAGCGCGGTCAAACAGATATTGAGTGCGGCGGGCGTCGATATTCTTTGGGAGGAGATGGCTGCGCGGGCGGAAGCGGAGCGGCGCGGGATCGATTTTATCCAGGCGGGCGTGCTGGAATCCATTCACAAGAACAAGGTGGCTTTGAAGGGGCCGATGGCTACGGCGGTGGCGGGAGGGGCGCCAAGCATTAACGTGGCTTTGCGCAAGGCTTTGGAGCTTTATGCGAATGTGCGTCCGGTGAAAAATCTGGAGGGCGTGCAGGCGCGTTATTCGAATGTGGATCTGGTTTTGATCCGGGAGAACACCGAGGATCTTTATTCGGGGCTCGAGCATACGGTGATACCGGGCGTAGTGGAGAGTTTGAAGATCATTACGGAGAAGGCTTCGACGCGGGTGGCGAAGTTTGCGTTTGAATTTGCGCGGAAATTCGGGCGCAAGAAAATTCACGCCATACATAAAGCGAACATCATGAAGCTTTCCGACGGGTTGTTTCTGACGTCGGTGCGCAAGGTGGCGGAAAATTATCCGGACATCGAGTACAAGGAATTGATTGTGGATAATGCTTGCATGCAGATGGTTTTGAACCCGAACCAGTTTGACATGCTGCTTTTGACGAATTTGTATGGCGATATCATGAGCGATCTGGCGGCGGGGTTGATTGGCGGATTGGGTTTTGCGCCTAGCGGGAATATGGGCGAGACGGTTGCGGTGTTCGAGGCGGTGCATGGGACGGCGCCGGATATTGCGGGCAAGGGTTTGGCGAATCCTACGGCGCTTTTGATGAGCGCGATTTTGATGTTGCGGCATATTCAGGAGATGGCGGCGGCGAAGAAAGTGGAAGACGGGTTGTATAAAGTTTATCGCGAGGGGAAACATTTGACGCGGGATGTGGGTGGGACGGCTTCGACGGGGGAGTTTACGGAGGCGGTGATTCGGGCGTTTGCGTAGCAGGGCGCTACGGAATCTGACTGCGGCAATTGGGAGATTGGCGTTCCCAGGGGGGAGCTACAATTCATTGACTTCCCTGCCCCATGCGTTGAGAATGTGGCTAGTTCCGGCTTTGGGAGGGTGCATTGGCTGAACTTACCGTGGATGTAGCGAGGTTTGTGAACGGGCAAGTTGAGAAGTGCCATCCGATTTCCGAGGGGACTACTACCCGCCGCAAGCGCAAGCCGCATATTGTTGCTGTGATCAATGAGATGTGCACCGGTTGTGCGGGGTCGCCGGCTTGCGTGGAGTATTGTCCGGTGGCGGATTGCATGTTTTGGGTGCCGGATTCGGAGCATCCGCCGTTTGGGAAGATCCTGGTGGATCCGTTGCTTTGTATTGGGTGCAAATTGTGTACCAGCAAGGGGCCGGATGGGTCGTTTCTCGAGGGTTGTCCTTGGGATGCGATTGATATGGTGCCGCTCGCGGAGTTTGAGAGTACTTACGGAGCGATGCCGTTTTAATGCGTTTTTGATGGAGCGTTGAAATCCGCGTTGCAACCTCGCTGAAGCTTCAAGACTAAGAGAGATTCCTCACTTCGTTCGGAATGACAAAGACGATCTTTTGTGCGATGCGGTGGGATTATTGTTTGCGGCAGTCGTTGCAGAGGCCGCCTACTTCTGTGCGGGAGACTGTGATTTCTATGCCGCAGTCGCGGGCGATTTGATTCTTTAATTCCTCGTAGAGCTCGCTTTCGAATTCGCGGACTTTGCCGCAGCGCAGGCAGGCGACGTGGATGTGGTCGCGGGGGCCGTGGCTTTCGTAGAAGTGGCGATCGCCGCGGAGATGGAGGAGGTCGAGTTCGTCAATGAGGCCGTGGCGTTTCAGGAGATCTATGGTGCGATAGACGGTTACTTGAGTGACGCGCGAGTCCAGTTTGCGGGCGCGTTCCAGGATTTCGCCGGCGTCCAGGTGGCGGCGGGCGGATTCCATTACTTGAAGTAGGACGCGGCGTTGTCTCGTGAGGCGGATGCCGCGGGCGCCTAGTTCGCGTTGCAGGCGGCCGGGGGCTTCGTGGTTGATGCGTTCACCGGTGGAGACGCGATGTGCGGGGGTGGCGGACATGGTCGTCAGGGAGATTATACCAAAACATCGGAGGGATATAGGTGAGCGTCGCGCCTGGGATTTTTTGGTTGCGGCGATGGATCGGAAAGGCCGGCGAGGCGCGCCTCGCCGAAGAGAAAGCGGGGACGCGCCCCCGCACTCCATACGGGGCTGGGCGGATGGCGCAGCGTGCTGGCGGTAACGTGCGTGCTGCTGGCAGCTGCGAAGAGAGGTCCCTCGCGGCGCTCGGGATGACAGCAACGGCAATCGCCGCGAGGCCTTAGTGGCTTTGGACTAGTTTAAAGATGTCGCTGTACATTACGAAGGCGAAGATACCTAGGAAGAAGACCAAGCCTACCTGCACGAAGCGCTCTTTTACGGCTAGGCTTAGATCGCGGCGTAGGACACCTTCGATCGCTAACATCAGGACGTGGCCGCCGTCCAGGATTGGGATCGGGAGAAGATTTAGCAGGCCCAGGTTGAGGCTGATGATGGCCATCAGCCAGATCAGATCTACCGGACCGCGCTTGGCGGCGCGTCCGGATTCGCGGGCGATGCCTACTACGCTGGTTAGCTGGCGGATTTTTACTTTGCCGGTGAAGAGGCCGCCGAGGACCATCCCGATTTCTTTCATGCCGACCGTGGTCTGAACCGTGGCGACTTTTCCGGCGGAAACCAGACTCTGACGTTCGAATTTTTCCTGCACTTTTGGAGAGACGCCGACTTGCCAGACGGAGTTGCCGTCTATGCTCATGCCGCGCATGGGAGTGATGTCGAACGAGATGTCTTTGCCATCGCGCAGCACTGTGAATTGGATGGGGCGGCCATCGGAGTGGCGGACGCCTTCGACCAATTGCGGCCAGGTGACGATAGGCTTGCCATCCATGGCGATAATTTTGTCGCCTTCGTGCATGCCGGCGCGTTCGGCGGGAGTGCCGATGCCGATTTCGTCGGCGACGGCCGGGATGAGGGGGTAGCCGAGAACGGTGTCAATGGTGGTGGGCGGCGGCGGGATTGTGCCGGTTAGTTTTTGTTGAGTGTTGTTGTGCGCAACGGTGAAGGTGAAGGCGGAGTTTGGTTGTTCGTTTTTCAATTGCTCGAAAACTGATTCCCAGGTGGGAGTGGCGACGCCGTTGACGTCCACGATGCGATCGCCGCTTTGCACGCCGGAGGCGGGAGGATTTTCATGCGAGACGGCGGCGACTTGCGCGGGCTGCCGGAGGTAGTCTTCGGAGGGAATGCCGACGAGCCAGAAGATTCCCCAGAAAATCAGGAAGCCGAAGATGATGTTCATTGCGGGGCCGGCGCAGGCGATTACGACGCGGACCCAGCGGGGCTTCGAGAGGAATTCGTAGTCGGCGCCGGTGCGTTCTTCGATGGGATTATCGCCGGCCATGCGCACGTAGCCGCCGAATGGGAGGGCGCTGAGGCGGTAGTCGGTGTCTCCGCGCTTGACTCCGAAGAGGCGCGTGCCGAAGCCGAAGGAGAAGACTTCGACTTTTACGCCGGACAGCTTGGCGGCGATGAAATGTCCCCATTCGTGGACGAAGATCATGACGCCGAGAACTACGGTGACGGATAGGATGGCGATGACAGCGCTTTGAAAATTTGCCATGAGACCTCTAGCTTAGATTTTAATTCTTGCGGCGCGCGACTTCCAGGCGCGCGAGCCGACGCGCTTCGGCGTCGGCATTCAGGACGTCTTCAATGGCGCGCATGGGCGTGCGCGGCATCTTTTCCAGTACGCGTTCGATGACAGCGGCAATGCCGAGAAACGACAATTTCTTTTCCAGAAACGCGGCCACCGCGATTTCGTCGGCTGCGTTCAATGCGCAGGGCAACGGACCTCCCTGACGCAACGCTTCCTGTGCCAGCAGCAGGCACGGAAACTTTTTTGCCGGGACGTCTTCAAAATCCAGCCGGCGCAGCGCGGACCAATCGAGGGCATATCCATTCGACGGAATCCGCTCGGGATAGGTTAGCGCATATTGGATGGGCATGCGCATGTCGGTTGGTCCGAGTTGTGCGAGGATTGAACCATCCACGAATTCGACCATGGAATGAATGGTGGATTGGGGGTGGATGACGACTTTAATTTGGTCGAGAGCCATTCCGAAAAGCCATTTGGCCTCAATCACTTCGAAGCCTTTGTTCATTAGCGTGGCGGAGTCTATGGTGATGCGCTGGCCCATCTTCCAATTCGGATGCGCCAGGGCTTGTTTTGGTGTGATCTTCTTGAATTGCGTCGCGGGAGTTTTGCGGAAGGGGCCGCCGGAGGCGGTGAGGACCAGGCGCTTTACTTCGCGATGTTCGCCGGCGCGCAGGCATTGGTGGATGGCGTTGTGTTCGCTATCTACTGGGAGCAGCGCTACGCCGGAGCGTATCACTGCGGCGGTGACGACTTCGCCTGCCGCGACCATTACTTCTTTATTGGCTAGCGCGATGTGTTTGCCTTGCTCGATGGCTTTGTAGGTTGCTGGGAGGCCGACTACCCCTACTGCGGCGGAGACTACCATTTCCGCGTCGGGATGAGTGGCCACGCGTTCCATGCCTTCGGGGCCGAAGACGATTTCCGGTTGCGGCTCGTTTTTTGCGGCGTTTTTGCGGAGTTGTTTGAGCGCGTCGCAGAGTTCGCGGGCAGCGGATTCGGTGCCGACAGAAACCACTTGCGGGTGGTGTTTCGTCGCTTGCTCGGCGGCTAGGCGGACGTTGGAGCCTGCGGCGATGGCGACTACTTGAAATTTACCGGGGTGCGCGTCTACTACGTCGAGGCATTGGCGGCCGATCGAGCCGGTGCTGCCCAGGATCGAGATGCG
This sequence comes from uncultured Acidobacteriota bacterium, assembly GCA_963740695.1. GTDB lineage: Bacteria > Acidobacteriota > Terriglobia > Acidiferrales > UBA7541 > Palsa-295. Next base: position 361,709 of record CAVUFU010000004.1, on the reverse strand, counting down.
TTTCATAGGGACTCGCTTCCATTTTATAGGCGTTTTGTGGATTATGCGAACGAAGGTTGGGTGGGGCGCGGAATCGGTCAAGCTTTCGCGTGGGCGGTGTCACAGTGGCTCGATTTGTCGCGTTGGCGATGTTCACTGCGAAGAGAGATCCTTCGCTGCGCTCAGGATGACGGCTCAACTTAGGAGTGGTGCTAGTGGGGTTGGGCTAGCCATTGATAGAGGATCCAGACTACTGGGGCTGCTAGGATCAGGCTGTCTATGCGGTCTAACATGCCGCCGTGGCCTGGGAGCAGGGCGCCTGAGTCTTTTACCGCGGCGCCGCGTTTGTAGGCGGATTCGATCAGGTCGCCGGCTTGTCCGGCGATATTGGCTACGGCGGCTATTATTAGCGGGACTGTTGGTTCCATTTGCATCCAGCGGGCGAATACCACGGCTACTAGCAGTGACGCGACTACATTGCCTACTGCTCCTTCCCAGGTTTTTTTCGGGCTCAGGGCTGGGGCCATGGGGACGCGGCCCAGTCCTTTGCCTACGAAATAGGCGAGCATGTCTCCCGCCCAGACTAGGACTAGCGTGAAGATGACCAGTTGCCTGCCTACCTGTTCGATTTCATTCAAGCGGACTACGTAGCTGAACGGCAGCGAGACAAAGAAGATCGCGGCGGAGCTGATGGCGATGGCTGGGAGGACTTCGTGCAGCGGGCGGCGGGTCGCGAGGCCGAGCGTAACGCATCCGAAAATAAAAATTAGGAGCGCGGCTTCGATGGAGAGAGCGCCACCGGCTGCGTCGCGGACGATGGAGATGCCTTCCGAGAAAGAATGCTTGATCAGGAAGCCGGCGGAATATTGGGCGTAGAAAATCAGGGCGGTGCAGAAGTAGGTCCACTTTTTGAAGCCGCGCAGGCCGATACGATCGCCTAGGTCGAAGAATTCGAGCAGCGCAAGGATCGCGACGATGGCGGCGATGGCGGTGACGACGGCGGGCGGCGCCCACCAGACGAGCACGACTACGATCGGGATCAGGACGGCAGCGGTGGCGATGCGCAGGAGCATGCGGCGTCAGCCCCGGCCTGACTTGCCGGACGCGGCGGCTAGTCCCCTGGCCCGTTCGCGCGCCGTGCCGAGGCCGCCGTAGCGGCGTTCGCGTTTTTGAAAATCAACGAGGGCTTCGAGAAGCTTTGCGCGGGAAAAATCCGGCCAGAGAATTTCGGTGACGTAAATTTCGGCGTAGGCGATCTGCCAGAGCAGGAAATTGCTGACGCGCATTTCGCCGCTGGTGCGGATGAGCAGATCGGGATCCGGGAGGCCGGCGGTATAGAGATGCTCGGAGATGGTTTGCTCGTCAGCTTCAAACGCGGCCATGCCGTTGGCGCGGACTTGCTGGAGTAACGCGTTGAAAGCGTCTACCAGTTCGGCGCGGCCGCCGTAGTTGAGAGCGACGACTAACTTCATGCCCGTGTTTTTTGCGGTCAGGCTCATGGCGCTCTGGATATCTTTGCGGACGGCTTCGGGGAGCTGTTCGGAGCGGCCGATGATCAGCAGGCGAATATTATTTTTGTGGATCGTAGGGAGTTCGCGTTTGAGATATTCGCGGAGGAGGCGCATCAGGAAGTCCACTTCGGCCTGGGGGCGGCGCCAGTTTTCGAGCGAGAAGGCGTAGAGAGTGAGACACGGCAGCTTGAGGCGCGCGCAGGATTCGATGATTTCGCGGGCGGCTCTTACTCCGGCGCGGTGACCTGCGACGCGCGGGAGGTGGCGGCGCTGCGCCCAGCGGCCGTTGCCGTCCATGATGACGGCTAGGTGCTCGGGGAGGCGTTGGAGATCAAGTTTATCGAGAAGCTCCGCTTCTTCGCGGTTGGCGGCTTTGAGAAGTTCGCTGGCTTTCACTCAGTTTCGCTCGAGGACAGACAGTGAGGAAAGCTAGCATACGCGGTCTGGGCAAGCAAGGCGGATGGGCGCGTGGGGGGAGTGCTGCGATCGCGATGGGGCTGAAGAAAGCCGGCGAGGCTTGCCTCGCCGAAGAGAAGGCGGGGGCGCGCCCCCGCACTCCATATCGTTTGGCGGTGATGTGTCGGTATAGCCTGGCGCGAGTTTTCGGGCGACACGCGACGTGTGCACTATACGATCGAAGGCTCGGTAAAATTCAAAGGCAGAGGCTGGCGCACTGAAGTGCGCCGCTACAAATTCAGCGGCGAATTCGTCATGGGGAATGGATTAGGGTGGCGCCTAGGCCGGCGCTGGCTGGTTGGAAGATGCTGGCGTAGACGAGGACTACTGTGAGGATGATCATGATGATGCTTACAGACCAGGCCACCAGGTTGAAGGCCCAGGTGTTGGTGTGTTCGCCCATCAGGTCGCGGCGATTGATTAGCAGGAGGATGAAGATCAGGACTACCGGGAGCCAGACGCCGTTGGCTACTTGGGAGAGGACCAGGATTTTGAAGAGCGGGGCTTTGGGGATCAGGATGATGCCGGCGCCGGCTACGATCAGGCCGGTGTAGAGGCCGTAGAAGGCGGGGGCTTCGTTGAGCTTGCGATCGAGGCCGGCTTCGAAGCCGAGGCCTTCGCAGATTACGTGGGCGGTGGAGAGCGGGAGGATGGAGGCGGCGAAGAGTGAGGCGTTGAGCAGACCGAAGGCGAAGAAGTAGGCGGCCCACTTCCCTGCCAGTGGAGCCAGGGCGGCGGCGGCTTGGGCGGCGTCGGTGACGTTGGTCATGCCATTTTTATTTAGCGTGGCGGCGCAGCAGACGATGATGAAGAAGACGATGGCCATGCAGGAGATGCTGCCGACTAAGACGTCGAGGCGGGCGTGTTTGTATTGTTTGGGGCCTACGCGTTTTTCGACGAAGCCGGCTTGCAGGTAGAAAAACTGCCAGGGGGCGATTGTGGTGCCGACGAGCGCTGTGAGCATGAGCAAATAGCTGGTGCTGAAATGGATGGTGGGCCTTACGGTTTCTTTCGCGGCTAGCAGCCAGTCGGGTTTCGCCAGGAACGCCGAGAATACGTAGGTGAGATAGAAGCCGCAGGCTACCAGGAATATTTTTTCGACTTGGCGGTAACTTCCCTTCACTACCAGAAGCCAGACGGCGATTCCCGCTAGCGGCACGGAAATATATTTGCTGATGCCGAAAATTTGCATGGAGGCGGCTACGCCGGCGAATTCGGCGACTGTATTACCTAGGTCCACGGCTAGGGCGGCGATCATTACGAAGAAGGTGGAGCGGAAGCCGAATTCTTCGCGGATCAGGTCGGAGAGGCCTTTGCCGGTGACTACGCCCATGCGGGCGCACATTTCTTCGGAGACGTAGAGCGCGATGGTCATGGGGATCAGGGACCAGAGGAGGGTGTAGCCGAATTGGGCGCCGGAAGTGGTGTAGGTGGTGATGCCGCCGGCGTCGTTGTCTACGTTCGAGGTGATCAGGCCGGGGCCGACGACCGCTAGTAACACCGCCAGGCGACGGCGGGTCATGCGGGTGCGGCGCATGAAGTCGGAGCCGCGGGCTTTCCAGGCGGCTAGGGTGGTGGTCGAGTTGGTGGGTTGGTCGGACATTGTGCGTTCATGCTTGACGCTGATGGCGCGAAGAAAGATCCATCCCTTCGGTCTGGATGACAACGCGCATTGCGCGACACTAAGAGTTTCGCGCGAACGTCAAAGTCGTACTTCAGGGGCTAAAGCCCCAAGATAAAGGTGGTGCTTCCGGCGGGGCTGAAGCCCCGCCCTTCCCTTGCGCTCGCTACGATTCCTTCGTCGCGGCGATCAAATTCAACTGCTGGCGGTCTGAAGACCGCCGCTACAAATTCAACGGCAACGGCGACCGCAACGGCAACAGCAACAAGCAACGGCGACGGCAGCGGCGACCGCAACGGCAACAGCAACAGCAACAGCGAAGAGAGGTCCTTCGCTGCGCTCAGGATGACACCAAAGGCAAAGGCGCTAGAGTTTGGCGCGCATGCGGCTTACTACGTCGTCTACTGTTATGGTGCCGATTGGGTGATTTTCTCCGTCTACTACTGTTAGACCTCGCAGGTTGTATTTGTCGAAAATTTCGAAGACTTCTTTGTCGTGCGCGTTGGGCGTTACTGAAAGCAGAGGCTCGAAGGCCATTTCGGACATGCGCTGGTCCGAGGAAGAGAGCAGTAGGCGCGCGATGGGGACGGTGCCGGAGAGCGCGGCGTCTTTGTTGATCAGGATTACGTTGTCGAGCTGATCGGGCGAGATTTCGTGGAAGCGGATGTAGTCCACTACTTCGCCGCGGGTGGCTTCCTCGCCGACTACTACGATTTCGGTGTTCATCATGCCGCCGGCGGAATTTTGTTCGAATTTCAGGAGCGCTTCGACGTCGTGGGCTTCGCGGTGTTCCATTTCGCCGAGAACTTCCTGGCTGGTTTCGGAGTCGAGACTGGCGAGGAGGTCGGCGGCTGCGTCGGGGCTCATTTCTTCGATGATGTCGGCGGCGCGTTCGGGATCGAGTTTTTCGACGACTTGGGTTTGCAGGCGCTTGTCCAGCTCGGTGATGGTTTCGGCGGCGGATTCTTCGTCGAGGGAGGAGATGATGCCCTGGCGCTCGTCGGGGGAAAGCTCTTCCATGATGTCGGCTAGATCGGCGGGGTGCAGCGCGGCGAGTTTTTCGCTGGTCATGCGCAGTTTTACGCGGCGGAGCGGATCGGGTTCGATGAGATTGACGAATTCCCAGAGGATTTTGCGCGGGGGCAATTTTTTCTGAATGCGGCGAATGGCCATGGGCGGGACGATGCCTTGCAGCAGGCGACGGACGGCGCCGGGGAGGCCGACGTCAACCTGGGTGATGCGGAGTTCGGTGTTGCCGTTGGTGCGCTGGTCGGCTAGATCAATATCGTTTACGCGGACTACTTTGCGGCCGTTGGTGTCTATGATTTGCTGGTCGAGGAGATCTTTGCCTACGGCTAGCCAGGCTTCATTGGGATGGTAAAGCTCGAGCGCGGATTCGTCGGTGGTGAGATTGATTTTGCCGGGGGCGACGGAGCGGATTTGGTCGTAGCGGGCTAGGAGGGGGCGATATTGGCCGCGGCCGAGCAACAGCTTGGCTACGCGATTGGGTTGGTCGGCTGGCTCGATGAACATTTCTTTGACGCGGCCTACGTAGTTGCCGACTGAATCGTAGGCGGCGGCGCCGATTACTTCGGTGGCGTGAAGCATGGTGACTCCTTTAATGCGCGTGCTGGGTGAGCGGCATGACGGCCCGCACGACAATTCGAAACCTGGCTTCAGGGGCTAAAGCCCCAAGGATCGCGACAGCACTAACGGCGGGACTGAAGTCCCGCCCTTCCCTCCCGCTCGCTATGTTCCCTTCGTCGCGGCGATCAAATTCAACAGCTGGCGGTCTGAAGACCGCCGCTACAAATTCAACGACAACGGCGAAGAGAGATCCTTCGCTGCGCTCCCTTCGCCACCGCACTCAGGGCAAGCGGGATGGGGACACGCAATAAGCAGCGGTGACGCGGCCAAAAAAAATGCCCGGGACCGGCTTGTTTGACCGGCCTCGGGCATGTGAAATTCGCCCTTCGCTTACTGCAGGCCGGGCCTCGCCTCCCTGTCCCTGCTGGCTTCGCAGGTCCAGCGAACCGATACAGCATGGGAAGTGCCCTGCCCCGGCTGAGAATTGCCAGCGTCATGGGGGCGACTACTTCCCGGTTCCGATTTGGACTGTAGCTCCATTGCGTTGCGCTAATGTCCGAATTGACTAGTAAATGCAGACGTAAAGTTTGTCAAGCAGAGAGTAGGGGTTTGCGCGATTTATTTTTTGGGAAATACCATGTTGCGAGGCTTGCGGCCGTTGCGGCGGCAGTCGGCAGCGTGGAGGTCCCAATATGTGGCGCGGATGTAGTGGTCGGGCTTGTAGCCGAGGATGCTTGCGACGCGGTCAATTGAGGAGGGGCGGCCTTCGAGTTCGAGGAATGTGCCGACGGGTGTTTCATCCAGGTCCAGGTGTAGGCCGCGGAGGCGAAAACTGGTGCGGTACTTTTCGTAGTGGAACTGAGCTTGGAAGCCGAGGCGCGCGAGCTCGCTGGCCCAATTGCGGGTGTGGCGGCTGGCGACTACTTCCCTTTCGGAACGTTCTTTGTAGCGCGGGGGCTTGTTGGGCGCACGGCGCTGGTGCGAAGGCGCCTTCGACGTTAGGACCACGCGGCGGATGCTCGCGCTGTGGATGCGGGCGGTTCCTGGGGCTGCGGATTCGCTGCGGACGCGGAGGAGGCGGCCGCGGAGGCGCAGATCGGAGTGGGACGTGTCGTAGAGAGTGTTGGATTCGAAGACGCGGCCTTGGTTGACGGCACCCAGGGCTTTTATCGCGCGAATCGCGGCGTCGAGGTCGGTGACGGGGAGCTTGATTTCGATTTCGGCGTGCGTTTTTCGCGGTTGGGGCACGGAGAAGTATACGGCAAGAGTTGTTCGCGGCGCTGCGGGCGATATTGCCAAAGGCGCGGGGGAGCCAGCATAATCGAAACGCTGCCGGCGCGCCGGTCGGGCAAGGATGCGCGCGGGAAGTCGTCTGGTAAATATTTCAACGAGAATTAAAGACGGGCTTCAGGGGGCTAAAGCCCCTTGTTTTTGCGGGGCTTCACGGCGGGACTGAAGTCCCGCCCTTCCGGTGGCCTATTCACAAGCGAGACGCGTTCAAAGTGTTCTGGGATCGTGAGACGATTTTCGCGGCGCGCGGTTTGCATGCATGACTGAACCTACAACCCCATTAATGCAGCAGTATCATGCCGTGAAGAAGCAGCATCCGGCGGCCTTGCTGCTTTTCCGTTTGGGCGATTTCTACGAGCTTTTCTATGACGATGCGGTGGTGGCTTCGAAGATTTTGCAAATCACTTTGACTGCGCGGAATAAGGAGAAGGGGCAGGCGGTGCCGATGTGCGGGGTGCCTTATCACGCGGCGGAAAATTATATTGCGCGTTTGATTCGGGCGGGGCACAAGGTGGCGATCTGCGAGCAGATGGAAGCGCCGGGGCCTGGGAAGAAAATTGTGCGGCGCGAAGTGGTTCGGGTGATTACGCCGGGGACGGCTGGCGGCGCGGGTTTGGTGGACGCCAAGGAAAATAATTATCTGGCGGCGGTGGCGCGGAGCGCTTTGGCCGGTGCTGCCGCGGGGGCGGGCGCCGCAGGAGCTGGGCGTGGCGGTGCGCGTGGGGCGGAGGGTGCTGCGATCGGCCTCGCGTACGTGGATCTTTCCACCGGGGAGTTTCGGGCTACGGAATTTTCTGGGGATAAGGCCGAGGCGCGTTTGCGGGATGAATTGGGAATTTTGCGACCGCGAGAAGTGCTTTTGGCTCGACCTGCGACGCTTTTTCCAGTGAATGTGCCGGCCGAGATGGATGGGTTGGGGGCGGTCGAGACGCGGCTGGACGATTGGGTTTTCGAGGCGAATTACGCGGCGCGGATTTTGGAGGAACATTTTCGCGTGGCGGCTTTGGAAGGATTTGGGTTGGTAGGGCACGCGCAGGCCACGGCGGCAGCCGGTGCGCTGGTGCATTATTTGCGGGAGACCTCGGCGATCGGGGCGCGTTCGCCGGAGGATTCGGCTGTGATTCCGTCTTTGCGTCCGGCGGGCGCGGGGCTGGAGCATCTGGATCGCATCGCTTATTACGAACAGCAGGAAGCGATGATTTTGGATGCGGTTACCGTGCGGAATCTGGAATTGGTGGAGCCTTCGACGGGCGACGATGCTTCCGCGACTTTGCTTCGCGCGATTGACGATACGGCTACGGGGATGGGGGCGCGTTTATTGCGCGGATGGATTTTGCGTCCGGAGATTGTGCTCGGCGAGATTGAGGCGCGGCTTGATGCCGTGGCGGAATTGAAAGCGCAGACGGTGGCGCGGGAAGAGATCCGTCGGACGCTGGACGGGATTTTGGATTTGGAGCGGCTTACCAGCCGCGTGACCTTGGGCGTGGCTACGCCGCGGGATTTGCTGGCTTTGCGCGGGTCGCTGGAACGGATTCCGGCGCTGCGGCAGCTGCTGGCTGGCGCGATGCTGTCTGCCTTGTCCGATCCTTCCGCCTCTGGTGTTACCGCTCGCGGGAACTCGCGGCTTTCGTCTTTGCACGAAGAGCTCGATGAGATGACGGATGTGCGGGACACGATTGCGCGCGGGATTGCGGAGGATCCGCCGGCGGTGGCGGGCGATCCGGGAGTGATTCGGCGCGGTTACGACGCGGAGCTGGATGAATTGCACGACATCACCAAGACGGGGCGGCAGATTATTGCGGCGATGGAGGAGCGCGAGCGGAAGCGGACCGGGATCGCTTCTTTGAAAATTCGTTACAACCAGGTGTTTGGTTTTTACATTGAGATTTCGAAGGCCAATTTGCATTTGGCTCCGGCGGATTACGAGCGCAAGCAGACTTTGGTGAATGCGGAGCGATTTACTTCTGGTGAATTGAAGGAGCACGAGCAGAAAGTTTTGAGCGCTGAGGAGCGGGTGCTGGCGATCGAGCGGCGGCTTTATGCGGAGATTCGCGAAGGGATCGCGCGGGAGGCGGGGCGGTTGCGGCGGACGGCTGCTGCGATTGCGCAGTTGGACGTGCTGGTGAATTTTGCGCGGATTGCGGCTACGCGGAATTACACGCGTCCGGAATTCACGGATAAGACGCTGGCGAAAAAGGGCAAGCGCGGGGTTTTGATGATCGCGGGTGGGCGGCATCCGGTGATTGAAAAGCTTTTGGAGGAGCGCGGCGAGAGGTTTGTGCCGAACGATTTGTATCTGGACGATGAGGCGCAATTTCTTTTATTGATTACCGGGCCGAACATGGGTGGCAAGTCTACTTATTTGCGGCAGGCGGCTTTGATTGCGATTTTGGCGCAGATGGGATCGTTTGTGCCGGCGGTGCAGGCGAAATTGCCTTTGCTGGATCGCGTGTTTACGCGGATTGGGGCTTCGGACAATTTGGCGCGGGGGCGGTCTACATTTTTGGTGGAGATGAGCGAGGTGGCGGCGATTTTGAATACGGCTACGGCGGCTAGTCTGGTGCTGCTGGATGAGGTGGGGCGCGGGACGGCTACGTTCGACGGGCTTTCGATTGCTTGGGCGGTGGTGGAGGCTTTGCATTCGGGGGCGCGGCCGCGGACTTTGTTTGCTACGCACTATCATGAGTTGACGGAGCTGGAGCAGCTTTTGGCGGGAGTGCGGAACGTGCATGTGTCGGTGCAGGAGGCAGGGAGCGAGATTGTGTTTTTGCGGCGCGTGGAGCCTGGGAGCGCGAATAAAAGTTATGGGATTGAGGTGGCGCGGTTGGCCGGGTTGCCTGGTGATGTGATTGCGAGGGCGCGGGAGATTTTGCGGCGGCATGAGCAGAGCGAGGAGAAATTGAGTTTGGAGTTGTCGCCGGGGGCTGCCGGCGGGGAGGGCGCGTCGGCGGGTGTGCCGATCGCGGCGCGGCAGACTAGTTTTGCGGCGATTGATGAGTCGGTTTTGGAGGCGATACGCGGGGCGGATTTGAATAAGTTGACGCCGTTGGAGGCTATGAATTTGCTGGCGGCTTTGCAGAAGCAGCTGGCTTAGTTGCGTGTGTGATAGCGGAATTTTTCGCTCGCGGCTGGATTTCCGGTGTGGGCCGCGGCGGCGAGGCAAACCTCGCCTTGTAACAGGCGGCAGCAAGCTGCCGCACTCCCAGAAAATTTGGGCGCTTCGATCGGGATGGCTCGGCCATCGTTTTGTGGACTGGCATCGATGGCGCAGTGAAGTGCGCCGGTACAAAAGGCGGCTGGATATTGCCGCTCGCTTTGGGAATGCAATGGCTTGTTTGCAACACGGACGGCGAGGCGCGCCTCGCCGAAGAGAAAGCGGCGGCGCGCCGCCGCACTCCATATAAATTGTGCCGGGTGGCAATGTGTGGACGCTTGCGGAATTCTTGGATGTCAATTTTGGTTCGGGGCTTCTAGACTCGGTTTAGCGATGCTGGTCATGGGAATGATGTCCGGGACATCTGCCGACGGTATTGATGCCGCTTTGGTGCGCATTTCCGGGGCGCCGCCTGCCCTTTCCGCGAAATTCGAAGGACATTATCATGCGCGGTTCCCTGCTCGGGTGCGGCAGGCCGTGCTGCGCTTGGCGAACGGCGGAGCGACTACTACCGCTGAGATCAGCCAGCTTAATTTTTTATTGGGCGAGGAATTTGCGCGGGCGGCTTTGGAGGCTTGCAAACGTTGGAGATTGCCGCTGGCGAAGCTGGAATTGATCGGGTCGCACGGGCAGACGATTTATCATCAGGGGGCGGCTTCGCGATTTTTGGGGGTGCGGCGGGTGGCTTCGACTTTGCAGATTGGCGAGCCGGGGATTATTGCGGCGCGGACGGGCGTGACTACGATTGGGGATTTTCGTCCGGTGGATATTGCGGTGGGGGGACAGGGAGCGCCGCTCGTGCCGTTTGTGGATTATTTGCTTTACCGCAGTCGGAAATTGGGACGCGTGGCCTTGAATATTGGCGGGATTGCGAACGTCACTTTGATTCCGGCTGGGTCGCTGGTGGAGGATGTGCTGGCGTTTGATACGGGACCGGGGAACATGGTGATCGACGCTTTGGTGAGCAGCATTTCGAGCGGGCGGAAATCGTTCGATCATAATGCGCGGATCGGGTTGCGAGGGCGAGTGATACGTCCTTTGCTGGAGGAGATGTTGCGGCATCGTTATTTGCGGCAGGCGCCGCCGAAGACTGCCGGGCGCGAGCAATTTGGGCAGGAATATGCGCGGACATTATTGGAGTGGGCGAAGAAGCGGCGGGCGCGTCCGGAGGATTTGGTGCGGACGGCGACGATTTTTACGGCGCTTTCGATTGCGGATGCATTCCGGCGATTTATTTTTCCGCGGGCGCATGTGAATGAATTGATTGTGGCGGGCGGCGGGACGAGGAATCCTTTGTTGATGGCGCAGATGGCGGCAGCTTTGCCGGGGATTGAGATTGTTGGTTCGGCGCGGTTTGGCGTGCCGGCGGAGGCGAAGGAGGCGTTTGCGTTTGCGATTTTGGCTTACGAGGCGTTTCATGGGCGGGCGAATAATTTGCCTTCGGCAACCGGGGCGAAGCGTCCGGCAATTCTTGGGAAATTGGTGCACGGCCACGCGCGCTAGGGAGCGAGTTGCTGCGGCGATGTTTGCGGCGGCGGCGGTATTGGTAGCAGCGCTCTGCACGGGTTGCGGCTCTTCAAAAACCTCCGCGGATTCCAGCACTGTGAATTTTTTGATCGAGGCAGCGCCTACCAATCTGGATCCTCGCATTGGGGCGGACGGGTATTCGGAACATATTGATGGTTTGATTTTTTCGAGCTTGGTGGGACATGACGATCAGATGAAGGTGGTGCCGGATTTGGCGGAATCCTGGGATACGCCTGATCCGGTGACTTATGTATTTCATTTGCGGCATGGGGTGAAATTCCACGATGGGCGGCCGCTTACGTCGGCGGACGTGAAATATACTTTCGATTCGATTCTTTCTGGCGCGATCAAGACTCCTAAGCGCGGTTCGTTCAAATTGGTGAAATCGGTGGAGGCGCCTGACGATTTCACGGTGATATTTCATTTGAGCGAGCCTTATGCGTCGCTGCTGTGGAATCTGACGGCGCCGGGCATTGGGATTGTGCCGCGTGGGGCTGGGGCGGAGATGTCGCAGCATCCGATTGGGACGGGGCCGTTTCGTTTTGTGAGCGCTACTACGGATGAAGAAATCGTGCTGGCGCACAATGAGGATTACTACGGCGGGGCGCCGAAGATCGCTAGCTTGCATTTGAAGATTGTGCCGGATGCGCTTGTGCGAGCGCTGGAATTGCGGAAGGGATCGGCGGACGCGACTATCAATTCCTTGACGCCGGACATGGCCGTGACTCTCGGCAAAGAGCGCGGGCTGGTTGTGGACGAGCAGCCGGGGACGATGATGGCTTATCTGTCGTTTAATTTTGCGGATCCGATTTTGGCGAAGCGTGATGTACGGCAGGCTTTGGCTTACGCGACTGATCGGGCGACGATTATTAAATATTTGCTACGGGGGCAGGCGCGGCCAGCGTCGAGTTTATTGCCGCCTACTCATTGGGCGTTTGAGCCCAACGTGCAGCAGTACGATTACGATCCGGAGCGGGCGGAGAAAATGCTTGATGCTGCTGGATTCCCGCGCGGGTCGGATGGTGTGCGGATGCGTTTGACTTTGAAGACTTCTACGGATGAATCTACGCGGCTTTTGAGCGAGGCGATTGCGGACCAGTGGAAGCGCGTCGGCGTGGTTTTGGAGTTGCGGCCTTTGGAATTTGCGACGTTCTATTCGGACATTACGCACGGGAGTTTTCAGATTTATTCGTTGCGGTGGGTGGGGGCGAACAACGATCCGGATATTTTCGAGTATGTGTTCAGTTCCAAGAAGATGCCGCCGGATGGGGCGAATCGCGGGCATTACCGGAATCCGCAGTTGGATGCGCTTTTAGACGAGGCACGGGTGGAGATGGATCAGGAGAAGCGGAAGGCTTTGCTGTCGCAGATACAGAGAATTGTGGCGGTGGATGAGCCGTATATCGATCTTTGGTATTTGGATAATGTTTGCGTGCATCGGGAGAGGTTGGGGGGGATTGAGTTGGCGCCTAGCGGCGATTATGGATTTTTGGATCTGGCGTATTTGAAGTAGGGGGCGCGGCGGTGCGGCTCGTTTGGGCGTCGGACAACAAACTAAAGATTTAACACAGAGGGCACAGAGAACTGCAAAGATGAGGGCACGGAGAGTTCGTCTTGCGGCGGCGTTCGCGGGCGTTGGCGCGAGTCAAATCGAAGAGAGATCCCTCACTTCGTTCGGGATGACAACGGCTTCATTTTCTTGCTATTTGCCTAACGCTTTGTGAATTTCTTCTTCGGGGATTACGCCTTCGCGGACTAGGGTCCAGTGGTCGCCGTCGATGCGGACGATGGTGGAGGCCAGGACGCCGCCGGTGTCGCCGGCATCGAGGATGAGCGGGAGGCGGTCGCCTAACTGCTTCACGATTTGCTGGGCGCTGGTGCAGGATGGAAAGCCGGAGAGATTGGCGCTGGTGCCGGTGATGGGGCCGCCGACGGCTTCGATTAGCGCGGACGGAACTTTGGAGTTGGCCCAGCGGAGGGCGACGCGTCCAGTGTTGCCGGTGACTTTTAGCGGCAGGCGATGCGTGGCTTCGACTACTAGAGTGAGGCCGCCGGGCCAGAATTTATTTGCTAGCGCTAGAAAACAATCGGGGACATCGCGGACTAGACTGACGGCTTGCTCGATGGAATTTACGAGGATCGGGAGAGCTTTGGTTTCAGGGCGGCCTTTGGCGCGGAAGACGGCTTCGATCGAGGCGAGATTGAAGGGATCAACCGAGAGGCCGTAAAACGTGTCGGTGGGGATGCCGACGACTTTGCCGCGTTTGATGAAACTGGCGGCGTACTGCACCAAATGATCTTCCGGCGAATCGTCAGAAATTTTTAGGACTTCGACAGGCAAGTGAGCACTCTCGGCGGGTTGCGCCCCAGGTCCGCTTGGCAAGCTACCATAAGCTACAGGATAGACGCAAGTTGCAGCGGCGGCGGGTGTGAGATGACTCGACGGCGGGAGGTGCGTTTGTTAGGCTTGTCGGATGGTGGAGCACTTGACGGCGGACATTATTACGAGCCGCGAGAATAAGTGGCTGAAGATGTTTCGCGCAGGGTTGCGCGGGACGGGGCCTGAGGGCGAAGATGCGCTGGCGGTGGAGGGGCGCAAGCTTGTCGTGGATTCCTTGCGGTCGGGGCTGGAGGCTGTGGCGCTTTTGGTGAGCGAGTCTGGCGAGCGTGAGCTGGAGCATATTTTGCGCGCTGCCAGCGAAAGCGTGGCGGGGATTCCTCGGGCGAGGATTTTGCGGACTACGGATAAATTGTTCGAAAGCGTTTCGGGGACGGAGACGCCGCAGGGTGTGGCGGCTTTGTTTCGGCAGCCGGTGTGGCAGTTCGAGGATGTTTTGCGCGGGGCGGCTTCGTCGGACGGCGCGTTTCGGGCCCGGGCGCCGCTTTTGGTTGTGATGGCTGCGGTGCAGGATCCTGGGAATGTGGGGACTGTGGTGCGGTCGGCGGAGGCGTTTGGGGCTACGGGGGTGGTTGCCACGCGCGGGAGTGCTGATCCTTGGTCGCCGAAGGCGGTGCGGGCGTCGGCGGGGTCGGCTTTGCGATTGCCTTTGTTGCGTGGGATGGCGATTCCGGTTTTGCTGGCGCAGTTGCGGGTGGCTGAGGTGAAGATTGTGGCGGCTCGTTCGCGGGTGAGTGCTGATGGAGGCGAGTTAGCTGGTACCGGCGCGGATTTGCGCGATGCGGTTGCAATTTTTATTGGGAACGAGGGAGCGGGGTTGCCGCCGGAAGTGGAGCATGCGGCGGATGCGCGGATTTCGATACCGATTGCGGAGAGTGTGGAGTCGTTGAACGCGGGGATTGCGGCGTCTATTGTTTTGTATGAGGCTGCGCGGCAGAGAAAAGGCACCACAGATGAACACAGATAAACACTGATGAAGGCTAGGGATTTCAGAGGCGATTGACGGCGATGACGGCCGGCATCGCGCGGTGGGCGTCTCCGGCGAGGCAAGCCTCGCCTTGCAACAAGCGGGAGCAAGCTCCCGCACTCCCAGAAAAGGCTGGTTGCGCGGCGTGGTGGTTTTGAAGTGAGTTGAGGCGATGGGATTATTTCAAACTGTGTTGCCGGAAGAGGAGTCGTCGGCTGGGCGGCCTTTGGCTGACCGGATGCGGCCGCAGACTTTGGACGAGTTTATCGGGCAGGCGGAATTGCTTGGGCCTGGGAAGCCTTTGCGGGTGCAGATTGAGCGCGATGATCTGACTTCCCTGCTCTTGTGGGGACCTCCCGGGATGCGGGAAGACTACGCTTGCGCGGATTATTGCGCGGATGACGAAGTCGGAGTTCATTCCTTTCAGCGCGGTGCTTGCGGGGATCAAAGAAATTAAGGAGGTGATGGCGAAGGCGGAAGCGGTGCGGCGTTACGGCAAGCGCACCATCGTGTTTGTGGATGAAGTGCATCGGTTCAATCGCGCGCAGCAGGATGCTTTCTTGCCGCATGTGGAGGCGGGAAACATTTTGTTGATTGGAGCGACGACCGAGAATCCGTCTTTTGAGGTGATTGCGCCGCTGCTTTCGCGGATGAAGGTGTATGTGCTGAAGGCGCACACGCCGGAGCAGATTGTGATGCTTTTGCAGCGGGCGCTCAGGGATGCGGTGCGCGGGCTGGGGCGCGAAAACGTGGAGGCATCCGCGGAGATTCTGGAGCGCATCGCAATCCTTGCGAACGGAGATGCGCGGGCAGCGTACAACACGCTGGACGCTTTGGTGATGGGTACGGCGCCGGACGCGGCGGGGCGGCGCGTGCTGACGCAATCGTTGCTGGAGGATGTGCTGCAGCGGAAGCTGCTGCCTTACGACAAGTCCGGCGAAGAACATTTCAATTTAATTTCGGCTTTGCATAAGTCGGTGCGGAATTCGGATCCGGATGCGTCGCTGTATTGGCTGGCGCGGATGCTGGAATCGGGCGAAGACGCTTTGTACATCGCGCGGCGGCTGGTGCGGATGGCGAGTGAGGATATTGGATTGGCCGAGCCGCACGCGGTGCAAGTGACGATCGCGGCGATGCAGGCTTTCGAATTGCTGGGGCCGCCGGAGGGGCATCTGGCTTTGGCGCAGGCTGCGGTGTATCTGTCGCTCGCGCCGAAATCGAACGCCGTGTATAAGGCTTACGGCGCGGTGCGGGATGATTTGCAGAGCACGATGGCGGAGCCGGTGCCCTTGCACATTCGAAATGCGGTGACCGGGTTGATGAAAAATGTCGGTTACGGCAAAGGATATCAGTACGCGCACGACGCGGAAGAGAAAGTGACGGACATGACTTGCCTTCCTGAAAGTCTGGCGGGACGGGTATATTACAATCCCACGGACCAGGGATTTGAAGCGCGGATCAGGCAGAGGCTTGAGGAGATACGGCGGATTCAGAAGAAAGCTGCGGGAGGGAGCTAAGGGTATTGCGGATAGGTTGACAAGCGGTTCGGACACGCGAACGTCGTTGCGAGCACTGCAAATTCGGTACTTCAGCGGCTAAAGCCGCGCTGATTTTGCTTCGCTCGTGCCGTAGCTAAAGCTACGGCCTACAAACCTTCGTTATCTGCGAACCCGGCGGAATTCCGCAGACTGCTACTACAAATTGATGAAACCGGAGACCAACCCAGTCCATTCCGTGCGAAGCGACACGCGGCGATTTCCATGGGCGCTTGTGCCGGCATTCCTCTTGATTGCGCTTCCTTTGATCGGGCTCGCAGAAATGAAACAGGTCGCGACGTTTGATCAGGATGTGCAGGCGTTTGCGATTTCGCAGGACAATCAGATTGTTTATGCCGTGCAGCGGATGAAGCGCGTGAAAAAGATCATCGTGGAGCACGACGATTTCTGGGTGGGGAATATTGACGGGAAGCGGAAAAAGATAATTGATGGCGATAAGTTCAATCCGACGCCGGGGGCGGACGAGGAGTTGCCGCCACCGGAGCCGGACGAGGAAGATGCCAGCGGCAAGAAGGGCAAGAAGCATACGCCGGTGCCGCCGCAGCATAGTTACCAGGTGGATTCGCTGACGTGGTCGCCGGACGGGCGGCGGATCGCGGTGAAGATGGATACTTCGATGATGGCTCAGCCGCAAGGGACCGTGGTGCAGCAGCTGGATGAGCAGCAGACGGTGCGGCCGAACACGCTGCTTTATTTGATGGATGCCGACGGACGGCAGATACAGATTCAAGGATCGAAGACTTCGACGCTTTCGGATGCGTTCAACCCCGATTGGCTGGCGGACGGCGGGACGCTGGTGTATCTATCGAAGACGAGCGGGAATTTTTCGCAGATCAATGCGCTGCGGCCGTCGGATGGACATTCGCACGTGCTATTTGAGGGGCACACGTTTACGGCGGTTTCGTGGGACACCAAGCGCAACCAGGCGTTTGCGATCGAAGAAAGCACGACTTCGATTTCGCCGCCGAAAATCGTGCAGCTGGATTTGGTTGGCGGAAAGCTGAAGGAACTGGCGCCGCTGGAGGAGTATGCGGGATTTTTGACGATTTCGCCTTCGGCTTCGAAGATCGCTTATTTTCGGAATGGCGATACTTTGGAAGTGCGGGAAGTGGCGAATCCATCGAAGCCGGTGCAGGTGCGCGTGGCGATCGGGCAATTTCAGTGGGATCGCAGCGAGACGCGGATTCTTTTGAAGCGCGGGGAGCCGCAACAGTCGGGGGATATGGTGTGGGTGGGATTGTACGACGGGCGGTTCGACCCGTTTTATCATGGGTTGGAATTTCATAATTTTGCGATTGCGCCGGATGGCGGGAGCGTGGCGGTGACCGAGCCTGGGAAACGGGAGTTGGTGATTTATTCGTTTTAGTCGCGGGGGAGGCGGAAACGTTTGATGTGTTCTTTCAGGATGCAGAGGTCCATTACTACGGGGATTCCGACGCGGCGGGCTTGTTCGGCGGCTTCGTTGTGGATTACACCTTCTTGCATCCAGATGGCGCTGGCTTTGATGCGGATCGCTGATTCGACTATTTCGGGGACGTATTCGGAGCGGCGGAAGATGTCCACGATATCTATTTTTTCTGGGATGTCTTCGAGCCGCGCGTAGGATTTCTCGCCTAGTACTTCCCTTTCGTGCGGATTTACTGGAATGATGCGGTAGCCCGCCGATTGCAGGTATTCTGCGACACCGTGACTGGGGCGGAAATTGCGGCTGGAGAGGCCGACTACCGCGATGGTGTGGCTGGTCTTCAGAATTTCCGTGATGGGATCGTTGGCTGCGTTTGCTGCGTCTTGATTGGTCATATGTTGCAAGCGCCTGAGCGAGAACTTCACGACGTGTACTTCAGCGGCTGAAGCCGCTCTGGCTTTGCTGCGTTTATGCCGTAGCTAAAGCTACGGCCTACAAAGATCTCCGTATCATCGAGCCGGACTTCGAGAGTTCGCGTCGCGGAATCTGGCTGGTTCCTTGTTCGGTGCTTGCGATTCGGCTTTGCGTGCTGATTCAAGTGCTGCGAGAAATTTATCGTTTTCTTCGTGCGCGCCTACCGTGACGCGAATGGTGGTGGGCAGGCCCATCCAGCGCATGGGGCGGACGATTACACCGCGAGCTAACAAGTCTTCAGCGAGCGGCTCGGCGTCTTTGTGGACTTCTACTAGAACGAAGTTGGCGGAGGACGGTATGTATTGGACGCCCATTGCCGCGAACGCCGTTGCGAATTGCGCCAGGCCCTCGCGATTGGATTCGATCGAGCGGCGGACGTGCTCGCGGTCTTCGAGAGCTGCCAGGGCTGCGGCTTGCGCGACGCCTGAGGTGGTAAAGGGGCCGCGGAGATTGTTCATTTTTTCGAGTAGATCGGCGGGACCGATGCCGTAGCCGATGCGGAGGCCTGCTAGGCCGTAGATTTTGGAAAACGTGCGCAGGACGATTACGTTGGGGCGTTTGAGGGCAACGGCTATGGAGCGGGAGTAGTCGGCGCGCTGGACGTATTCGAAATAGGCTTCGTCAATTACTACTAGGACGGTTTGCGGGACGCGGGCTAGGAATGCATCGAACTCGTCGGCGGTGAACATGGTGCCGGTGGGATTATTGGGATTGGCGAGATAGATGATTTTGGATTCGGGCGGGAGATTGCGGGCGATGGCGTCGAGGTCGTAGGCGTAATCGCGGAGAGGAATTTCGAGCAGGCGCGCGCCAGCCGCTCGAATGGCGACGGAATAGAGCAGGAACGAGCCGTGGGAGGTGACGCCGCAATCCCCGGGGCGTAGCGTGATGCGGGCGGCTAAATCGATGAGTTCGGTGGACCCGGCGCCCAGGATGATGTTGTCCACGGGGGCGGCGTGCTTTTTTGCTAGAGCTTCGCGGAGTGGGAGGCCGGTCGCGTCGGGATAGCGGTGCGATTCGGCTAGAGCTTCTTGCGCGGCGGCGATCGCCAGGGGCGAGGGGCCTAGGGGATTTTCGTTCGAGCCGAGTTTGATGGGGTGCATCGTTTCTTTTTGCTCGAGCTTTTGAATAGCGGGCGCAAGAACGACCTGCCTCACGCCCTCGAAACGTGGCTTCAGGGGCTAAAGCCCCTTCAATCGTGGGGTCCTGACGGCGGGACTGAAGTCCCGCCCTTCCGGTCGCTCGCGCGCGGCCTCATCAGCGAAATTTTAGCGGTCGTCAGACGCGGACGGGCGATCATATGCCGCGTCATCAGCGTGACTCCGTTTCGTCTTGCGGCGTCGCGGGTTAGCTTCTGCCCTTCGGGCCTGTAAATTTTCCACGATTTGGTTTCTGGCCTCGCGGGCCGTTGCGCTTTGGCGCGCCCGATTTTATTCCGCGTGGACCGCCAGGCTTGAAATTTTGTTTGGGGCGTCCGAACGCGCCTGGTTCGCTGGGGCGCTGTTTTGATTTCCAGGGGGCGCGGGATTTTGTGCCGGACTTTTGTCCGGCCGGGCCGCCGGGGCGGAAATTTTTGTTGGGGCGCCCGAGCGCTCCTGGCTCGGATGGCTTTTGGTTGGAACGCCACGGCGCTGAGGATTTCGGGCCGCGCGGGGGACGGTCGTTCTGTTGAAATCCGGGCGTCTTGAAGTCGGGCTTGTTGAAATCTGGCTTGTTGAAGTCTGGCTTCCTGAAATCGCGCGTTTTGAAACTGGAACGGCCGGATGCTGCGGGGCGCGAGTCTTTGTACGGGCGCGAGAACGGCTTGGAGCCTGTTGGGCGCGGTCCTTCCCTTTTGAAATTTTGATTCGGGCGAAAACTCTCGTGGCGGGGCGGGCTTCGCTCGGCCTTGTGGGTCTGAAACTCTGGCCTGGTGGCGCGCTGTCGGTGCGTGTGGCGTCGTAAGTTGGGCGCGGGCGCTCGCCTGGTTTTGGTTTCGGTTGATAAGGTCGGCGCTTCACGAAGGGGCGGCGCGGTGCTTGCATCGGCGGTCGCGGGGGCATCGCCGCTGCTGCTGGGACTGGCGTTGCGTGGCGGAATTGCAGCGGTTGCGGCGCTTCTTGATTTTCTGGCGCGGCGAATGCGGCGGCTGGTTGCGCGGCGTCGGATTGCACTAGCTTGCGGAGAGTGGCGACTTCTGCGTCTGACAGCGGGCGATGGTGGCCGGTGGAAAGCGATTCCATGGCGAGGTTGCCGATTTTTATGCGTTTGATTTTTTCTACCGGGTGGCCGGTCTGGAAGAGGCGGTTGCGCAGTGCGTCGCGACGCGCTTCGGAGAGCGTGACTTCGTACCAGGGGGCGTCTTTGCCTTTAAGGCGCGAGATTTGCGCGCCGGTGGAGCGCGAGAGGGCTTCGATTTCTTCGAAGGTCAGCAGAGTTTTTAGTTTTAGCTGATAGGTCTGCTGGAGCTGATGAGCTTTCAGCATTTGATTCGCGAGTTCGCCGTCGTTCGTGAGGAAGACGAGGCCCATCGAGTGATATTCGAGGCGACCGACTGGGAAGACGCGTTGCGAGACGCCGTAGAGAAGATCGGTGAGGGTGCGGCGGCCTTCGGGGTCGATCATGGTGGAGACTACTTCGGGCGGCTTATGGAGGAGGAGGTAAATTCGCTCGGTTTGCGGCCGCAGGAGTTTGCCTTGGACTTTGATGTGGTCGGTGGATTCGTCGGCTTTGCTGCCTAGCTCGGTGATGGTTTGGCCATTCACGGTCACCAGGCCGGATTTGATTAGTTCTTCGGCGTGGCGGCGGGAGGCGATGCCGGCGCGGGCGATTATTTTTTGCAGGCGTTCGAGCATGAGTGGCGTGGGTTCCTTTTTGTGAGGTTACAGCTTAGCGGAAAAGTGGGTTTGGAGCGAATCGGAAGCACTACGAATTCTGTTTAGGGCGAATCTTCAGAAAGACAATCGCCCATACCGCGCAGGCGATAATCAGTGCAACTAGGGGAACGAGAAAGAGAAACCTATGGAGGCCGGCCCGATTCGAGAAAAGTTTCGCGCCTCCGAACAGGAGCAGCGCGAACGTACAAACGGCGGAGCCGAAAGCGACTCCGAGTGCTGTGATCAGACCTAAGAACGATTTTCCCATTTCCCTAAAGCACCTTGTCCGCCGTCATGTTCAGCGCTCACAGCGGTCAGCGTCCGAAACTCTAGTCGACCTAACTGTCAGGCTCCGCGGAAGGGCCAGCTGTGTTGGCGGAGGCCGCTGCGGCGTGGGATTTCTCCGAGTCTTCGGTTGCGCCGGTTGTGGGAGATTCTGAGTGTTGCGGCGCGTCAGAGAATGTTTCGGCGGCTACTTGAGCTGGCGTTTCGGAGCGTTCGGAGTTGGCTTCTTGCTCGGCTGAGACGTCGGAGCTGGAGCTGCTTGCGTCTTCGGCTCGTGCCTGCTCCCCTACCACTGTGGACGATTCGGAACTTGCGCCTTCGTTTAGCGCGGCTTCTTCTGGTTGGACTTCGGCTATGCCTTCGTCGGAGCCTAGGGCTGCTTGGGCTAGGGCTTCGAATTCTTTTAGGCTGGGGAGTTCGTCTAGGTCGGAGAGGCCGAAGCGCATCATGAATTGTTTGGAGGTGCGATAGAGGATGGGGCGGCCGATTACTTCTTTGCGGCCTGCGGTGGTGATCAGGCGCTTCTCGAGGAGAGTTTTGATTACGCCGCCTACGTGGACGCCGCGAATTTCGTTGATTTCGGGGACTGTGACCGGTTGCTTGTAGGCGATTACGGCTAGCGTTTCTAGCGCGGGCATGGTGAGGCGCAGCGGGGGCTGCAGGCTCTTGATAAATTTGCGGACCACGTCGTGATGCTGGGCTTTGGTGTAGAACTTCCAGCCGCCGGCTACTTTGCGGACTTCGATGCCGCGGTCTTCGGTCTGGTAGGTGGCGGTTAGTTGGTCGAGGGCGGCGCGGGCTTCGGGCTTTTCGATGCCCAGGGCTTTGGAGATTTGGTCTATGGTGGCGGGCTCGTCGGCGGCGTAGATGATGGCTTCGAGTCCGGCTTGGATTTCTTGTGGCGTCATTTTTTGGCCTTTGCCGAGTGGCTATGGTGAAGCGCTTATCGTCAACCGGCGGGCACGGTCCTCCTGCGGCGGATCTACGACATGCCGTGCCCCTACACGTCCGCATCACTTGAATCCTAGAACGTTTGCAGAAAATTACAAACCGCGGCTTCAGGGGCTAAAGCCCCTCGCAACTAGGCACGCCTGACGGCGGGGCTGAAGCCCCGCCCTTCCTCTTTCCGCGAGGCCTCGGAACGGCGCGTCACAGGTATTGCTCCTCGATTTGGGACATGGCGTCTGGGCCGGCGAAGACGGCGTCGAACATTTTGTGTTTGCGGAGACGGATGTCTTCGAACAGGTCGGATTGGACCAGCAGGACCGCTTGCATGCGGACCATTTCCAGGACGGCTAGCAGAGCTACGATCATCGCGTTTTTGGTTTCGCAGGTTTCGAAGAATTCGATCAGCGAGATGGGATCGTCTGTCGCGATCAGGCGATGGCGGAGGCGGTCCATCATTTGGGCTATGGAGACTTGATCGTGCTTTAGTTCGAATTTGGGGACTTCTTTGCGGCGTTCGAGAACTTGCTGGAAAGTCTTTACGAGGTCGACCAACGAAACTACTAGTTCGCCTTGGACTTCGTCGCCGCCGTAGAGGGATTTATCGGGGTGCGACCAGACGTGGTCTTCTACCTGCTGCTTTTGGTAGAGGAGCTGGGCGGCGTTCTTGAATTTTTCGTGTTCTAGCAGGCGGTGGACTAGTTCGTCGCGCGGGTCTTGCTGCTCTTCGCCGGCTAGTAGCGGGTCAACCGGTAGGAGCATTTTGGATTTGATGTGGATTAGCGTGGCGGCCATGTAGATGAAGTCGGCGGAGACGTCGATGTCGAGTTTTTCGATTTGGTGGAGGTAATCCAGGTATTGCTCGGTGATTTTGGCGATGGGGATGTTGTGGATGTCCATCTCCTGCTTGCGGATGAGATCGAGGAGAAGGTCGAGCGGGCCTTCGTAGACCGGCAAGTTGATGCGATAGGGTGATGCCATGCTACGAGTTAGCCTCCTGCGAATGCTACTACCGTCGAACCACGCGATATTTGGATTTAGCGGGCACGGCATGCCGTGCCCCTACCGTCTCAGTGCATTACTCGCTGCTTGCGCCCGCACGCTTGCCATTTGCTGCCCGTGCTTTGCGCGCTTCGTCCCATTGAAAGATCGCGTTGCGGACGCGCTTCATCGTCTTTCGCGCGGCCTTCTGGGCTTGCTTGGAACCGGTGTCGAGAATATCCCAAACTTGCTGTGGATGCGCGTCAAATTCTTGGCGGCGTGTTTGGATGGGTTCGATCCATTTGACCAGGTTATCGGCCATGGCTTTCTTACAGTCTACACAGCCGATGCCTGCTGTGCGGCAGCCTTGGTCGGCCCAGGCGATTACGTCGGGCGGCGAGAATAACTTATGCCATGCGAAGACCGGGCAGACTTCGGGGCGGCCTGGGTCGGTGCGGCGGACACGTTGCGGGTCGGTTAGCATGTTGCGGACTTTGGTGCGGATTTCGTCGGGGGGATCGCTTAGCCAGATGGCGTTGTTGTAGCTTTTGGCCATGCGGCGGCCGTCTAGGCCGGGGAGGCGCGGGGTCTCGGTCGGGATATAGGCCGGCTCCTGCAAGACGTCTCGAACAAAAAACGTCTTTTGTGCTGTCGGCCCTATTGCCGAGAGGTTGTTCGCGGCGTTTTCCACACCCATTTCAAAAACGCGACGTCGCAACATTGCCTTGAAGTTGGACCAATTCTCGTCAGAAAGAGGAAATTTGGATATGTCGAAATTCAATTCTGGGAGTTTCAGGACGAACGCTATTCGCGTCACCAAATTGTGATCGTTTCGCGCTCGCTCATCGATAGTGAGGCCGAAATTCAAATTGAATTTCCTAACAACCTCACGTGTTAGTTCTACGTGCGGGGCTTGGTCTTCGCCTACCGGTACCAACAAGTCGCGGCGGGGTTCGCCGTACATCACGATGTCGGCGGATTGGAGTAGCGGGTAGCCGAGGAAACCGTATGTGCCCAGGTCGCGGCCTTTTAGGTTTTCGATTTGTTCTTTGTAGGTGGGGACGCGTTCTAGCCAGCTTAGCGGGGTGATCATGGAGAGGAGGACGTGGAGCTCGGCGTGTTCGAGGACTTGCGATTGAACGAAGAGCGTGGATTTTTTTGGATCGAGGCCTACGGCTAGCCAGTCTGTGGCTACCTGGCGCGTGTTTTCGGCTATGGAGGCGGTGTCTTCGTAGTGCGTGGTTAGCGCGTGCCAGTCGGCTACGAAGTAGAAGCAGTCGTATTCGTCCTGGAGTTTCAGCCAATTTTGCAGGGCGCCGAAATAGTGGCCTAGATGGAGGCGGCCGGTGGGGCGCATGCCGCTGAGGACTCGTTTGCGTTTTGTCACGCTGAGAATCGTCTCCGTACCACGAGATGTCCCGCGAAAAAACCCAACATCGCGCCTCAGGGGTTAAAACCCCTGATGACGGTGCGCGGCTTACGGCGGGGCTGAAGCCCCGCCCTTCCGTCTTTTCGGCGGGTTGGTTGCCGCGAGATCGATGGCGCACCCTTCGGTCCGACACTGTCGATCCTCAGGGTGAATCGCGCTACAGCGCGATTCACTGAAGTGCGCCGCCACAACGTCGAATTCAAATGCCAAGAGCCGGCGAGACGCCGGCGCCACAACTTCAACGGCGCCGCCTGAGTAATGGCGGAGTGTTCACGCTCGCAGCAGGTCGCGGGCGATTACTGTTCTTTGCATTTCGCTGGTGCCTTCGTAAATTGTTAGGACGCGGGCGTCGCGATAGTAGCGCTCGACGTCGGTTTCGCGCGAGTAGCCGGAGCTGCCGTGGATCTGGACGGCTTTGTAAGCTACGCGGTTGGCCATTTCGCTGGCGTAGAGTTTGGCGCGCGAGGAATGCGAGCCGCGTGCGGCGCTATTATCGCGCATCCATGCGGCGTAGTGGGTTAGCGCGCGGGCGGCTTCGATTTCGGTTTGCATGTCGGCTAGCATCCATTGGATGGCTTGGTAGTCGGCGATGGGCTTGCCAAAAGTTTTGCGCTGCTTGGCGTAACGGACGGCGGCTTCGAGCGCTCCTTGCGCGAGGCCTAGAGATTGCGCGGCGATGCCGACGCGTCCGCCATCGAGCGATTCGAGCGCGATGCGGAGGCCCTGACCTTCTTCGCCTAAGCGATTTTCCGCGGGGACGCGGCAATCCTGCAGCGAAATTTCGGCGGAGCGCGAGAGCTTCAGTCCCATTTTATCTTCGTAGCGGCTGATGCGGAATCCGGGGAAATCTGGTTCGACTAGAAAGGCGGTGACGCCGCGGCTGCCTGCGGCGGGGTCGGTCTTGGCGAACACGATGTAGAGGCCGGAGACGCCGCCATTGGTGACCCAGGCTTTGGTGCCGTTGAGGATGTAGTGATCACCTTCGCGCGTGGCGCGGGCTTGAATGCCGGCGGCATCGGACCCGGCTTGCGGCTCGGTTAAGCAGAAGGCGCCTAAAATTTCGCCGCGCGAGAGGCGCGTCAGATATTTTTTCTTTTGTGCTTCGGTGCCGGCTTTCCAGAGAGGAATGGCGACTACGGAATTCGTGACGCTGAGGGCGACGGCGGTGGAGGCGTCCACGCGGGCGACTTCTTCCAGCATTAGGGCGTAGCTGACGGTGTCCGTGCCGGAGCCGCCCCATTCTTCGGGGACTAACATGCCGCAGCAGCCTAGTTCGCCTAGTTTTTTGAGCTGTTCGGCTGGGAATTTTTCCTCGCGCTCGTATTCACGGAGGATCGGGCGGATTTCCGTTTCCATGAATTGGCGGACGGTGTCGCGGATCAGGATTTGGTCGCTGGTTAGTGAAAAATCCATGGGAAAAGTGTAATTGGGATGCTAGCACAGGGAGTGGGGAAAGAGAAAAGGTGGTGGCGTTGAGGATAGGCGGAGCTAGGTGATTAAGTGACGAAACGGGAGACGGCGAGCGGGAACATCAGCGGCTAAAGCCGCTCGGAATTCTCGCGGTTTATGTCGTGGCTAAAGCCACGACCCACAAAGATTCTCGAATTTTCGCTGCCCTCTCCTGTAGCGACACCGGCGGGGACGCGAAAAGCAGATCCCTCGCTGCGCTCGGGATGACATCCGCTCCACCTTTGGTGCACCTTGAGTCAGCTTTTCTTGCCGCTACAACGTCAAAGGCCGCGCTAGTCGTTGTTGTTATTGTCGTTTTTTGGTTTGGGCTCGGTTGGCAGCTTTAGGTGGACGTTGACACTCGTTTTGTGGGCGACTTTAACGTTGATGGTTTCGGTTTTCGAGATCAGGCCTTTGGCGTCGAAGCGGATCGAATAGCGGCCGGGCTTGACGTTGTCGAAACGGAATTCGCCGGTGCCGTCGGTGGAAGCGTCCATCATTTGATCTTTGGCTTGTTTGGCGTTTTCGGCGGCTAGAGTGATTTTCGCGCCGGCGAGCGGGGTGCCGTGTTCGTCGCTCACATTTCCGATGATGGTGCCGGTGTCTTTTTGCGCGAAGGCGAGCGCGGGCGAGAGCACGACTACGGCAAGGATTGTGGTCAGGATGCGTGAGAATTTATGGTGAGGCATGGTCCCCCGAATCTTAAAGATGTGATTGCGCGGAGCGCGCGTGGGCTGAACATTACGACACAAAAAATCAAAACCCTGGCTTCAGGGGCTAAAGCCCCTAAGAGACGGCTGGACTTCCGGCGGGGCTGAAGCCCCGCCCTTCCGTTCGTCCGCGAGGCCGGCGTTAGCGAAAAGCAGATCCCTCGCTGCGCTCGGGATGACTTTCGTTGCACTCTTGTGAAAATCCAGGATCACGCTGTTGCATTTTTCCGGAAACTTCAACATCAGGTTGCTCCAATGTTGCGCGCCAAGTGATGCGTTGTCTCACGAACCTGCTGCAACGAATGCTAGCGTGATTGCTTATAGCTTCAGCAGTTCGCGCAGGCGCTTGGTTTGGGCGCGGGAGACTGGAATTTCGCTGGCGCGTTTGTCGTTCATCTTCAGCATGTAGCTGGATTTGAACCAGGGCACCACTTCTTTTATGTGGTTGATGTTAATCAGGTACGAGCGATGGGCGCGCCAGAAGCGGTCGGCGTCTAGGGAGGCGGCTAGTTCTTCGATGGTGCGGTAGTTCGAGACGCCTTCGAATTCGCGGGTGAAGATGGTGATGGTGCCGTCCTGGATGGAGGCGTAGATCATGTCGTCTGCGTCCACCAGGAACATGCGGGCTTGCGATTTGACCAGGAGTTTTACCGGTTGCGCGGGGCGGGCGGCGGCGGCGGGAAGTGCTAGCTGGCCCATCAGGGTTTCCAGGCGGTCGACGGGCGAGGTGTTGGCTTCGACCATTTTTTTGGCGCGTTGCAGGGCTTTGGCGATGCGCGTTTTGTCGAAGGGCTTGAGGATGTAGTCGACCGCGTTTACGTCGAAGGCTTGGATGGCGTAATTGTCGAAGGCGGTGGCGAAGACGATTTGAGGGACGCGTTGCTTGCGTTCGAAGAGTTTTTTGATTACGCCGAAGCCGTCGAGGCCGGGCATTTGGACGTCGAGGAAAACCAGGTCGGGATCGTGTTCTTTGATTAGGGCGAGGGCTTCGAGGCCGTTCTTGCCTTGGGCGATTACGTTTACTTCCGGGAAGGCTTTCAGGAGGTAGAGGAGTTCGTCGCGCGCGGGGCGTTCGTCGTCAACGATGACGGTGTTGATGGGCATGGTGTTTGCTGGGAGCCAGTATATGCAAGCGGGATGACGGCGGCAAGAAAACCGAGGATTTAGGCAGGCGGCGAGGTGCGCTAGAATTGGCGCGCTAATTTGAGTTAGGGGGCTTGCGTGGCGACGAAGAAAAGTGCGAAGACCAAGACGCTTGGCAAGGTTCTGAGCAGCAAGATTGTTTTCAGTGGCCGCGTATTTAGTGTGCGGCGGGAATTGGTGGCCGAGCCGCGGGGCGTGAAGGCCACGCGGGATTTTATCGAGCATCCGGGGTCGGTGGTGGTGCTGCCGGTGTTTCGCGACGGGCGCATACTTTTGATACGGCAGTACCGGCATAGCGTTGGATCGTTTCTTTGGGAGTTGGTGGCAGGGCGGCGCGACGGGGATGAGACGTTTGCTCATGGAGCGCATCGGGAGTTGCAGGAGGAGACTGGTTATACGGCGCGGACGATGCGGAAATTGGCTGCGCTTTATCCTAGCCCGGGATTTTTGCGGGAGAAGATGGTGATATTTCTGGCGCAGGGGTTGCAGGCGGGGCCGGCGAATCCGGAGGTGGATGAGAAGATTGCGGCGCGGATTTTTTCTTTGCGCGAGACGCTGCTGGGGATTCGGCGGGGGAAGATTTGCGATGGGAAGACTGTTGCGGGGATTCTTTTTTATGCGCGATTCATTCTGAAGAAGTGACTGCGCGAAGAAGCTTAAGGCGAAAAGCAGATCCCTGCCTGCGGCAGGCAGGCCTCGCTGCGCTCGGGATGACTTCCGCTTTCCATTTTACGATTTTGGCGAGGCGTGAAAGTGTGCCTGTCCTTTGGTTCATTGGCGATTAGGCACTGCGGTCGAGCAGCGCAGCGGGCATGGCGCTTGTGGCTGCTAGACTTGAGCGTCGTCCAGGAGTTGCGCTTATGCCTGTTGCGCCGGCGTTTAAGACCGTTTACAAGATTTTGTATTGGTCGAGTTTGGTGGGCTTGATCATTGTGATTGTGTTGGTGTTGCGGACTTCGCCGGCGCCTCGTGTGCCGTTTGATCCGGGGGCTGCTGCGCGGGCGGAGAAGAAGTTTCAGGCGGCGGATGAGGCTAAGGCCGCGGGACAGCCGGGGCAGGTGGCGCTGGATCGGACGGAATTGAATTCGTACCTTGCGCAGAATTTGCAGTTGGCGCCGCAGAGTTCGGCAGCGGGTGCGGGAGCTGCGCCGGTGGCGGCGGATGGTGCTGTTGCTGCGGCTTCAACGAATGGAAGCGGCGCGAATGACCCGGCTGCGGGTGTTGCTGGCGGCGAGCAGCCTACTTTGGATCAGGTGCAGTCGTCGGTGAAGGATGTGAAGGTGGATATGGACGGCGACATCGTGAAGGCTTATGTGATTTTCGATTTTCACGGGAAGGATTTGTCGTTGGAGCTGGATGGACACCTGACGGCGGATAACGGATACATGAAATTCGAGCCGGTTAGCGGGAAGCTGGGGTCGTTGCCTTTGCCGCAGTCAACGTTGGATGAGGCGGTGGAGAAATTGATGGCGTCGCCGGAGAATCGGGAGAAATTGCGTTTGCCGCCGGATATCAGCGATATCAAGATTGTGGATGGGCAGGCGGTGATTCAGTACAAGCAGTGACGGAATAAGCCCACGACCCACAAACATTCGAATTTTCGATACCCTCTCGTTTAGCGACAGTGGTCGCGACGCGAAAAGCAGATCCACTTCCCTTTTTGCAATTTTCTAGTGGTTTGCGCGGGCTAGGATTTCGCGGGCTGTGGCTTGGGCTTGGACGCCTACTTGGGGGGACATGCCGTCGTTGCCGCGGACGAAACGCTCTACGTCTGGCAGATCGGCTGGCGTGCCGGTTAGGAAGAGGGCGCGCAAGAGCTTCCCACGCCATGCTTTCGTTTGGAGCTAACGCGAGGATTGGTTGGCCCATGACGACTTTGGCGCCGTTTGGCACCAGCCAGTGTTCTACCGTGCCGGGGACCTGGGCGCGGACTTCAGTGCTCTTCCCTCCCGATTCGAGGTGAGCCAGCAGGGTTCCGGGATTTACGATGTCTTGGTTTTTCAGGCGCGTGGTGAGGACGCCTGCTTGCGGCGAATTCATTATGTACGGCCGGAGCATCGAGACGATCAGGGCGTGGCCGGAATCATCGTGGAATCGGACTAGCGAGAGCGCGGCGTTGCGTTGGACCATCGGGTTCGGGTCATTCAACATGCCCAGCAGCGCGGTGTGAAATTCCTGCGAAGTATTGTCCTGGCCCATGACCCAGGCGTCGGTGACGCGGATTTCGTCGATGGGGTCTTTGGCCAGGACGACCATTTGGGGATACCAGCGGCGGACGCTCGGGTCGCCTTTTTCGATGCGCGTTTCGAATTGCGAGAGGACGTGCTGAATTTCGCGGGGATGGCTGCGGTCGGCTAGAACGCGGGCGATTTGATTGTCGGTGATGGGGCGGCCGAACCAGGTGGCGTTCCAGAAAAGATAGGGCATGAGGACGAAGAGCAGCGCGAGGACGAGAATTCCGAGAGCCCAGCGGCCGCCAAAAGATTTTTGAGGTTGCGCGTCGGGAGTCATGTGCCGGTTATTGGATGCCGCGATTTGAGGATGCGAGCGGATTGGCGGTGACGAAGGGCGCGGGCATGGTGCCGGATTATTTCGTGGGTGGCGTGGTCTGGGCGGGAGGCGCCGCTTTCTGGGTTGGCGCTGTGGCCGGAGCGGCTGGAGCAGCGGCGGGAGCAGAAGCCGGAGCAGGTGGCGGAGCCGGAGCAGGAGCGGCGGGCTTGGCGGCGGGAGCTGCGGCGGGCTTGGAGGAAGCAGCTTCTTTCGCTTCCTTGGCCTTCGGCTTGAAAATCGGAATCAGGCCGGCTTGCCAGAGCATGACCACGAGCATCAGGCTGAAGATACCGCCCATCATCAGGCAAATGGCGAGGAGCATGATGCCGTCAATGCCGCTGGTGAGCAGGCCGCTGGTGAAATCCCAGACGATGCCCCAGAGCGAGAGGAGAATGAACAGCACGCAGAGGGCGCTCATCTCGAGCAGGTTGGACTTTTGCGTCATCCCCGATTCCCTTCCCACTGCCGCAGCCGCCGTCATCGAGCGAGCTTATCCAGAATCATCCATCCGAGGAGCAACGGAATGTGCGCGACCGTGGCGTGCATCAGCCACTTGGCGCGGACGTTGGTGCGGGAGCGATTGGCCCAAGAAGAAACCTGAAGCAGAAGCAGGCCCAGAATAAGAGCGCCGTAAAAATAGTGAATGCCAGCCATGCCCATGACCGCCGGCAGCAAGCTGACGGGGATCAGAATTGCGGAGGTGGCGATGATGAGACGGAAAGTTTTGTCGCCGGTGCGATCGACCACCGGAAGCATCAAGATTCCCGCGCGGCCGTAATCTTCGCGATACATCCAGGCGATGGCCATGAAATGCGGGAACTGCCAGACGAAGAGGATGGCGAACAGAACCCAGGCACCGAGCGAGAGCGAACCGTGTGCGGCGGCCCAGCCGATCAGCGGGGGGAGCGCGCCAGGAACGGCGCCGACGGCGGTGGCGAGAGTTGTGCGCGTCTTGAGCGGAGTGTAGGCCGCCAAGTAGGAGACGCTGGTGGCGAGCGCGAGAAAGGCGGAGAGAGCGTTGACGGCGGCGAGGAGCCAGACGGTGCCGGCGATGATGGTGGCTACGCCGAAGATCAGGACTT
The DNA here is from genome assembly GCA_963740695.1 of uncultured Acidobacteriota bacterium. GTDB lineage: Bacteria > Acidobacteriota > Terriglobia > Acidiferrales > UBA7541 > Palsa-295. The sequence goes on along the minus strand of CAVUFU010000004.1, from coordinate 330,355 downwards.
CTTTTGGCTGCAGGATGCCGGTGGGCAGCGGGCGGTTTGCGGTGCGGCGCATTACGCTGTCCATGTGGCGTTCGATGTATTGGTTCAGGGCTGCTGTGCCGCCAGCGACGAGCAGCGTGCCGCAGAGGGTGTTAATCAGGCGCAGCCAATCGAGCGAACCATTGGAGGCGAGGTAGAAGCCGGCGACGGTGGTGATGACGACGAGGAAAGTGACGTCGGGCTTGGTGAGGACTACGTAGGCCCACGGCCTATCGTATGCGGCAATTGCTTCGACGCGTCCGTTGCTCATAGTTGGCCCGCCATTTTCATGCTCTGGAACTCTCCGCACTGGAATTGGCAAGGGGTTGCGTATCGGCGGCTGCTGCGGCCGCTCCCGTGCCTATCATACGGATGCTGGCAAGAGTGAGAAGGACGCTGGCAGCTAGCGTGAGCGCGCCTACCAGAACGTGCGCGACTGTGAGGACGACGTATGTTTGCGTCGGCTGGGTTGCCTTGATTTCCTGGACTACGGCCCAATAGGCGGCGATGCCGAGAAGGATCTGCGTGCCTAGGAAGGCTTGGAGCAGGATGCCCCAGCGGCGCAAGTCGCGAACGGAGCCGAAGCGTTTGCGGACGGTGCGGCCGGTCCAGATGACCAGGAACAGGACGACTACCGCGCCAATCATGTGCGGCAGGATGCCGAAGGCTCCGTGGCGGAAACCTGCGCCTAGGATCAATTGGACGAAGATCGCGGCGGTGGTGATCAACGCGAGGTTGCGAACGGTCGGTGAGCCGGGGTCATCGAGTACGGCTAGATTGCTATTCCACCACGGGCTGGTTAGGAGCGCCAGACTGACGACAGTGACGAAGAAAATCTGGGCTAGGATGGCGTGAATTGTGGCGGTGAGCGCGGGATCGTGGAATAGGACGCGCATGCCGCCGAGAATTGCTTGTGCGATTACTAGGCCCAGCGCCGTCCAACCCAGTTTGCGGAGGAAGGGCGAGCCTTTGCGCGCCAGCCAGATCGCGAGAATAGCGGTGAGGATCGCGACCGTGCCAGCCATCAGGCGATGCGCGTATTCGTAGCGGATGCCGCCGACTAGCGGAGGGATAATTTTGCCGTAGGCCAGGGGCCAGTCGGGGACGGAGTCTGCGGCGTCGTTGCTGGTGACTAGGGCGCCGGCCATTAGTAGCAGAACGGTACAGGAGGCTGTGGCTACGGCGAAGCGGTGGAGGCCTTTTGAAACGTTGGAGATGGGCATCCGGTTATTTGTGGGTTCGGGCATGTTTTCCAGAAAAGTAAGCTATCACATTAACGGCCATAATTCATGCGCCGGAATGGGGCTTCCATTCGTGCAACGCGACGACCGCTCTCTTGCCACGACGGCGAATTAGCGATGCCCAAAATCTCTGGCTTCAGGGGCTAAAGCCCCAAGACAGCAGGCGTCGCTTTCGGCGGGGCTGAAGCCCCGCCCTTCCCGGTAGAGGCAACCGTCGGGCCGCCCTTTGGAACTTAAACTCTATCGTCATCAGCCTGGACGACGATTACGATCTCGGAGTTTATGAACGTGTCAAGCTGGGGCGAAGCCCTTCGATTCGGCACTGCCGAATCTCAGCATGAATCGCGCTGCAGCGCGATTCACAAGCAGCGCCCCTACCCTACTTCTTGCGTTGTGCCAGCGCCGCAGTTGATACCTTTGCCTTGCGTTGACACAGATCTTGCGAGCCGCAACGAGCGAGGGGCGGGTCTGAGACCCGCCCCTACATTCGTGGCTTAATTTTGCTAATCGGCGGGCGGCGGGGCTGGGGCCGACGCGTCGAATTTGAAGTCAACCGTTTTCGAATCCTTCGGGCCGATCGTTACGGTTTGGTCTTTTACGCCGTACTTTTCTTGCCAGGCCTCGATGGTGTAGGTGCCGGGAGGCAGGTTCTTTAGTTCGAACGTGCCGTCTTTCGAGGTGATGGCGTAGTAGGGATTCTTGAAGACGAAAATGTAGCTCTTCATCCACGGGTGCACGTTGCACTTAACCGGGATGGCGAGCTCCGGGCGCGCGAAGGACTCGTCAATGGGCGAGGTGCCGGGTGCTTGCGATTTGTTCCACTCGCGATTGTCTTTCGGCATCGGGTGGATGTTGTGGGTGGTTTGGTCGTCGTTCTTTACTTCGAACGTCTGGCCGGCCATCAGAGCTACGATGTGCGGATCGTACATGCAGCCCTTTTGCGCGAGTGGTACGGAGTCTTTCGGCGTGTCGAAGACGTAGTCGCCGAGACCGTCTTTCACGTAGATGACGACATCGCTGAGATCGCCTTTATCGTCTTCCTCAACCGTGGGCGGGATTACCGGCGAGGAATGAGCTTTCTGGCAGTAGGGCTCGGCGCTCATGTTGATTGGTTTTTCTTTGGCGGGCTTGCCGTCGAGGGTGACTTTGCCGGTTACGGTGCCGGCGGTTGCGGCGTCTACCGTCTTTCCGGCTGGCGCCGAGGCGGCGGGCTGCTCGGTGGTTTCGCTGCTTTCTTTTTTGCCGCAGCCGGTGATGGCGATGGCCATGACAGCTGCCAGTGCGAGATGGAAGTATTTATTGCTCATTGCGGGGAAAGCCTCCTTGTGCATGACTGGATATTCTAACAATTTCGGGTGTTGCTGATGCTGAATTCTCGTTGCGCGCGGGATCGAGTGTTGCCTGCGTCGCGATCCAAGAGAGATCCCTTGTTAGAGCGCACTCGAGAAGGGCGGCAATTGTGCGCCCCTTGCGATGTGCGATCAAATCAACGTCAAAGGCTGGCGGTCTGAAGACCGCCGCTACAGAGCCAAAAGCTAAGAGCCGGCGAGACGCCGGCGCTACTTTACTTGCCGCCTGACGATTTTGTGCCGCTGCTCCCCTTGGGCGTGCTGCCCAGTAGCGCGGCTTGCTCTTGCGGCGTTAGCGAGAACATGTAGCGAACCAGCAGCTCGGCTTGATCGCCGTGATATTGCTGCATGGCGCCGGGGACTGGGCCTGCGAAGACCCAGTTATCGCCGTCCTTGCGGAAAAGTCCGGAAGGCATGGCGGTGCCCGGGATAATTTTTGCCGGGTCGGTGATCCATCGCTCGGTCCAGGCCGGCTGCAGGCGTTCGCGGGCCAGCAGGAAATTCGGCGCGGACGCATTTTTGTCGTGCGCTTCGTTCCCGGTCATGTGGCACTTCAAGCATGGCGCGGCGGGGCTGGTGAACAAGCCGCGGGCGGCGGCGCGCTCGACGTCGGTGAGCGGTTCGACCTTGGGCGGAATGAAGGGGTCGGGCTGGGCCGACATCGCTTCGAAGAAAAGCGTGAGCTTGCGGATTTCGTCGTCGGACAAATAGAAAGTGGGCATGCGGACTTGCAGATATTGGCGCACGCCGTTGCGGTTGGTGTCCGTGGTGCTGAGCGACGGATTCGCCAGGAATTGGCGGAGCCAATCCGGATTCACGCGCGCGCCTTCGGTGGTGAGGACCGGAGGCAGATTGGATTTGTTCTCGCCCTGGTACATCGGGAGCGTCATCAGGACGGATTTCTGGCCGACGTCAATCTGGTGGCAGCCGATGCAATTATATTTCGTGACGATCCACCAGCCGTCTTGAATGTAGCGGCGGCGATCCTGGGGCCGGTACATATATTCGGGCGGCAGAGTGGGATCGGTGCTACCGAGAAGCATGGTGACGAGCGCTTCGACTTCCGCCTGGGATTGCAGATTCGGCTTGGGCATGCGCAGCGTGTCCATGGGATTGGCGTGGTATTTTCCCTGGTCGTAGACGGCGGGATTCTTCATTTTTTCTTCGAAGAAACCTTTGGCATCAAACCAGGCGATCTGCTTGCCTTGGCGGATGTTGGGCTTGCCGTCGGGGAGGACTCCGCGCTTGGCGTCTTCGGTCCAGAGCGCGAAATCGAGGCGCTCGATGGGCTTGCTGCCTTCGTTGGTCAGCTCAGTGCCGATGCGGCCTTCATCTTCGAGGCCACTGATTTCGTGGCAGCCGGCGCAACCGAAGTGGCGGACGAGTTCCTTGCCCTGCGCGGCGAGCTTGGGATCGTCCATGTAGCTGGCCGCGGCGTAGGTGGCGTCCGCGTGTTTTTGAGTCATCAAGTAGCTGGCGATGTCACGCGAATCCTCGATGGAGAGGCGCAAGCTGGGCATGATGGTCGGCTGCTGCACGACGAGTTCGTGGCCATCGTTCGGGCAGCGCGAATGGTCGAGATCGAAGACGTACGGCAGATTGTGCTTGGCGTAATCTTGCGGGCCGAGATCTTTCTTTTCGTACGGGCAATAGGGCGCCGAGCGCTGGCGCGGGTTGTGGACCCAGCGCACTAGATAATCGTAATTTTCTTTTTCGCCGACGCGGCTGAGATTCGCCGCGAAAGTGCCGCCGACGGCGTTGGCGCCTTCGCCGATGGCGTGGCAGGCGAGGCAGCCGCGCGTTTCGAGCAGGACTTTTCCGTGGGCTGCGTCTCCGGCGGGCTGCTTGTCGAGCGGCGGGCCGGAGAGCGAATCCTGCCAGATGAAAGCGGCGATCGAGTGGATCTGGTCGTCGGTGAGCTTGAACTGCGGCATTTTTGTCGTGGGGCGAAATTCGGTGGTGTGGCCGATCCAGTATGGAATCCATTCCTTGCGAAGTTTCTGGCGGGCTTCTTTCAGATCAGGGCCGACTTTTTTGATTTCCTGGAGCAAATCGTGGCTGTGGACTTCGAGCGATTCGCTTTGCGCGTCTATGCGGCTGATTTCGACGGTGAGGTTGGTGGCCCGCGCGTAGTATAGGTCAGCGCTGGCGTTGTCCGCGGCGGTGTCGCCGAGTTTCTGCAGGCGCGGGATTTCCAGTTCGTCGTCGGCTTTGGTTTTGGCTAACTGCAAAATGGTTTGGCGGGCGTTGACGAGCTGCTCGTCCTGATTATCGAAGCCATTGAAGCGATGGCAGCCGATGCAGCCCTTCTGGCGGTAGAGCTGTTTGCCTTCGTTCAGGACGGGCGCGTGCTCGGTGACCATGTCCGCGGAGTGGCATTGCTGGCAGCCGGCGTTGTAATTCTCGGGATAGTAGAGCGGCCAGAGCCAGTGCGGATAGCGGCCATGACCGCGATCCACGGCGTTGATGGCGCGGCCATTGCCACCGTGGCAGGGCGAGCAGCCAAATTTTTCGAGCGGATGCCAGTCAATGAGTTTGAGGTCGGGATGGCTGGTGAAAGGAGCGTCATCGCTTTTGGCCATGCCGAGATCGGCTTTGGTGAGCGTGAGCTGCGCCGGAACGTATTTCTGGTCGGTGGCTACGTGACAGGACTGGCAACGGTCCACCAGGCCGGCGCCGCCGAGATTATTGATGGACGCCCCGGCAGGATTGACGTTGATCTGAATGATGTTCTCGTCAAAATCTTCCATGGCGTGCTGCAAACTTTCGAGGGACGTGGAACTGAGTCCTGGCAAATGCTCGGAAGTGTATTGCGCGAGGTCGGCGCGGGCGTCTTTGGCGGGCTTATCAATTTCGCCGCGCTTCGCGATCAAAGCGGCGCGCTGGGCAATGATGCTAGTGAACGTGTCGTTGAGCTGATCGCCGGTGAAAGTTTTATTTTTCTGAATGGTACCGTCGGCGAGCGGCCAGTCCACTTTCCAGATAGTGCCCTTGCCTGTTTCGGCGTCTTCTAATTCCTTTTTGCGGGCGGCTTTGGTGTCTTTGTCGGAACTGGGGACGATTTCGTATTGGTAGACGAGCGAGCCGATTTTGCCGCGCGCGTCTTTGAAGGCGTCGCCCATGGCGGCGCGCTGGTCGTCGAGGAGAGCGATTTGCTTGGCGATGTCCGCGTCCTGGGATTTGGTGGCTTTTTCCCCGGCGTCAACTTTGGCCAGGAGGGCTTTATATTCGGGTGAGGAGTAGACGACATCTTCGTTCTTTTTCTGGTTCTTGACGGCTTTATCGAGGTAGGTGGAGTAGGCTTTGGCGAAGCGGCTTTGATATTCGCGCCACGGTTGCAAGCCGTAGAATTCGACGTAGAACGACCAAGCTACCGTGATGATCAGCAAGAAAGATGCGATCAATAGCGGGAGCGCGAAGGATTTGCTCTTGATTGGATCGTCAGGGCCGGTTTCGGGAGAACGATCAGGCACCAAGAACCTCCTGCGATGTAGCTGGCGTGTGCTCGAAAGTCAAAGCAGATCCCTCAGCCACTTCGTTCCTTCGGGATGACGATCCTCGCCGGATCGTCATATGCTGAACCACGGCGTTACCCAGATGTATTTGATGGTGAAAATCAGGCGCAGCAGGATTTTCACCGGCAGCGAGAACATGAAAATCAGGAATGTGTACATGGTCACGAGTTGCAGCAGGCTCATGCGCTTGTAAATCTTGCGGCTGAATTCGGTGCGCATGCAGATCCAGTGGACCAGATATCCCGCGGCGATGAAAAACAGAATGAGCGGAAAAATGCCAAAGACGACGCGGGCCCAGATGGCGCCTTGATCTTTGGTGGTATGGAAAATCGAGGCGAACCACGAGCCGTCAATGCCGACCACCTGGTCGAGGTTGCGGTTCACCGCGTAATCCACTCTTTCAGCGTCCCAGGTTTTACCGGGCCAGAACCACATCCATCCCGGGCCGCGGATGAAGGTGCCGATGGTGATCATCAGAATCCAGAGGCCGATGAAACCGAAGAGGAACGTCCAGATGGCGAAGCGGCGCTGCTTGTAGGTGTAGTAACCGTTGCCGAGCGGGTTCGCGTCTATGTACGGAATGACCATGAGGCCGACGATGACGAGAGTGGGCATTACCACGCCAGCGATCCAGGGGTCGAAGTACACGAGCATTTCCTGCAGGCCGAGGAAATACCACGGGGCTTTGGCCGGATTCATGGTGACGTTGGGATTCGAGGGTTCTTCGAGCGGGGCGTTGAGGGTGAGCGACCAGACCATCAGCAGCACTGTGATGATGATGGCAACCAGGAATTCCATGCGCATGAGGTAGGGCCAGGTGTGAACTTCGCGGTCCCACTTCGGATCCCACTCTTGCGTTTTGCGATATTTGGTTTTGGCTAGCTGAGCGTCGGATTCGAGGATGGCGATCAGTTTATCGTTTTCAATTCCCTGCTTGAGGGCGTACCAGAGATAGAACGGAATGAAGAAGAGCAGCGCAACGATGGGAACGTTGTCGGGGGCCGAGGCGATTTCCCAGATTTGATGCCAATCCATCCGTTAGGCTCCTGCTGATTCCAAATCGCGGCTTCAGGGGCTAAAGCCCCTTTTTTGATTCGTGCCTTACGGCGGGGCTGAAGCCCCGCCCTTGCAAATTCTTTGCCGACCGCAAATCTGCCACAGAGCCGGCGAGACGCCGGCGCTACTTCTCGTGCATGCCCATGCCGCTGGGCCGTAGGACTACCGGTCGCGGGTTGCGTTCTTCTTTGATTTCGCTTTCCAGCATTACGGGGGCTGGGCCCGAGATGCCGCCGTCTTTCCGGACACGCCAGAAATGGACGCCCATGAAAACGGCAACGATCAATGGAATGGCGATGCAGTGCCAGATGTAGGCGCGCAGCAGCGCGTTGGCATCCACGATGGAGCCGCCTAGTAGCGCGAAGCGGACATCGTTGTATGGCGTCATGCCTAATAGCGCGCCGAATGGCCCTTCGTGTCCTAACAGCGGAGTGGCACGGGCCATGTTGGTGCCGACGGTGACGGCCCAGAAGCCGAGTTGATCATCGGGCAAGAGGTATCCGGTGAAGCTGAGGAGCATCGTTAGAACCATCAACAGCACACCGACGCACCAATTGAATTCGCGCGGGCGTTTGTACGAGCCCGTCATGAACACGCGGAACATGTGCAGCCAGACGGCGATGATCATCAGGTGCGCGGCCCAGCGGTGCATATTGCGCAGGAGCTTGCCGAAGGGGACGTCGTTTTCGAGATAAAGGATGTCGCGGAAGGCCTGCACCTTGGTGGGGTGGTAATAAAACATCAGCAGGACGCCGGTGAAAGTGAGGACGATAAAGAGGTAGAAGGTGATGCCGCCCATGCCCCAGGTGAAATTGTATTTCGTGGCGTCGCGATTTACCTTGGCGGGGTGGAGATGGAAAAAAACGTTGGAAAGCACGCTGAGGGCGCGATTGCGGGGCTCTTCGTCGTGTTTGACGCGGAAGATGGAGCGATAGAGCTGGGTCTTTTCAGGCTCTTTCAGCCCTTCGGCCTGCTCTTTGGCTTTCGCGGTCAGCGTTTCGCGGAGCGCGGCCGCGCTGTCCTGGACTTTGTCCAGGACGCCGGTTTTCTGCTTGGCGTCTCCGTTTTCTTCGGGCATTCGGTATTGACCCCTTGCGAATCCGAAACTACTTGGCCTGGCGGGCGCTGGTAATTGCGCACTAAACGTTCAAATAAGCCCCCACGTCGTTGAAATGGTTTACGCCGGCGCGTGGATCGTCCACGAACAGGCGGCTGGTATCCACCGTGATTTGGCCGGTGGGATCGAGCGAAACGTCGGCGCGGTCCATGGGGCGAGGGGCTGGGCCCTCGAAATTTACTCCTTCGCTGTCATAACCGCTGCCGTGGCAGGGGCACTTGAATTTATTTTCCGCGGGCTTCCATTCGGGCGTGCAGCCGAGATGGGTGCAGCGCGCGAAGATGACGAAGAGGCGGTCCGGTTCGCGGACGACCCAGACGCGGTTAGTCATCAGGAAGCGCTGGTCAATGCCGAGACCGAAATCGGAAGGAAAGCCGATATTGAAAGTGGTATTAGGTTCGTATAAAGCGCGGGGAAAGAAAAAGCGGAGGAACATCAGGAAGTTGACGCCGAGGTAGCCCCAGATACAAGCCCATACAATTCTGCGGCGGCCCGTATTGACCGCCTTGGCGGCGGCTTGTGCTTCCGGCGTTTGAGACGCCCTCGCTTCCGCCGCTACTGGCGGCGACGCGGGTTGTCCCGGCTTCCCTTCGGAAATTTCTGCCATAGGCCCGTTGAGATTGCTATCCCACAAACCAAAACTAAGAAATTAAGATGGCCGATTCGGTCCGAAGAAATGAACAGTGGGTTATATGATTTGGGGATGGCCGTGTCAAGACATTCTGACGGAAACTTTTTGCAGGGTGAACGGAGCGGCTACGTGGTGAGGGAGGCGACGCCGCTGCGCATGCCTACGGAGCGCAAGACGAGGTCCGCGAGCGCGCGGATCAATAGCGGCGAATCGTTTAACGCCGGCATCATGTGAAATTCGGTGACGCCGAGGGATTCGGCTTGTTCGCGGGCTTCGATATTGATTTCGTGGAGGGTTTCGATGTGCTCGGTGAGGAAGGCGATGGGGATCACCAGCATGCGCGTGATGCCGCTCTTGGCCATGCGTTCGATGGTGCCGGTGAGCGAAGGTTGCAGCCACTTCTGGGGACCTACTTTGCTTTGGTAGCAGAGCACGTAGGGATTTTCCCAGGAGCCTAGCTCGCGAACGAGCTGAACGGTTTCTTCGATCTGTTTGGGATAAGGGTCGCCCTTTTCGACCAGGGCCATGGGCAGGCCGTGGGCGCTGAAGACGAGATGGACGTCGTCGGGATGATCGAGGGTGGAGAGAATTTCGTTGATGCGCTCGACGATTCCGGCGATGTAATCGGGATGGTCGTGGAAATGATCAATGATCTTCACGGGGGTGCGCGGCTGGTATTGGCGATTCCATTCGTTGAGGCTGCTGCGAGTAGTGGCAAAAGAATAGTGCGGATAGAGAGGCAGCAGGACGAGTTCGTCGTAGGTTTCGCGATCGAGGGCCGCGATGGCTTCGGAGGTGCTGGGATGCCAGTAGCGCATGGCGACGATGGTGCGGGCGGGTATGTGCAGCTTGAGGGCTTTCTCGAGGGCGCGGGATTGCTGTTCGGTGAGGCGGCGAATGGGCGAGCCTCCGCCGATTTCAGCGTAGTGTTCCTTCACGATCTTCGAGCGGGTGGTGGAGATCAGCTTGGCGAGAGCTTTGCGCGCGAGGAAGGCGCCGGGGAAATTGATGATGTCCGGGTCGCAGAATAAATTGTAGAGAAAGGGTTCGACGGCGGCCTGGCTATCCGGCCCGCCGAGTTGGAACAGCACTACCGCAATTCTTTTGGCCCCAGCCATGACGCACCTCTGGCAATTTCAGTCTTGCCCTTGCTGCAACTGCTGCTTGAGCCGCTCGATTTCCTGGCGCACTTGCGAGATGCGCCGGGCAACGCTGACTTCGTAGACGAAGAATACCACCCAGACGACCATCCAGGCGGTGAAGAGAAATTCGAAATTTTTCATCTTCCAGCCTTTCCCAGCGCGGCTTCTGCGGCGCGCGCGGAATCTGAAGCACGCGATTCGATAGCGAAGCGCAATTCAGCGCATTCGTTGCGCAACATTTCCAGACGGTAGCGGTCCACCAGCACCAATATCATTACGCAAAAGACGGCAATAACGCAAAGCAACAAAACTTTGGCGATCATGGGCGCGAGGCCGGAGTTGGGGCCGCCGAGGATTACCGGTTGCGGGTGCTGGGTGCGCCAGAGGCGGTTCGAGAGATAGACCAGCGGAATATCGAGCGAGGCGAAGATTCCGAAGATGGCGGAGAGCGAGGCTTTCTTTTCGGGATCTTCGATCAGGCCGCGGAGTAGCAGGTAGGCGATGAAAAGCAGCCAAAGGATGAAGGTGGAGGTGAGGCGGGCGTCCCAGGTCCACCAGATGCCCCACACGGGGCGCGCCCAGAGCGGGCCGGTGATCAGGCCGATGGTGCAGCACATGACTCCGACTTCGACGCCGGAGACGCCTAAGGCATCCCATTTGCGATTTCGAGTGATTAGATACGCGACGTTGGCGTAGAAGACTACGGTGAACGCTGAGAACATGGCGATCCAGCTGGGCAAGTGGAAATAAAAGATGCGCTGGATGGCGTGCATCGTCTTTTCATCGGGCGCGATGAACAGAGCGGCGTAGCCCGCTGCGAAAATCAGCAGGGCGGTGAGGATCGTCAGGGGTAAGCGGGCCTTCATTCGTTGTTGGACCTCATTCTCCCTTCAGTCTTCCATCAGATAGTCGCACAGAAGCCAGGAAGCTGTAAGGAACACAATATCAAATCCGGCGAGGAATGCGACCCAGGTGGGGTCGAGCGTCGGTTGCTCGGCGAAGAGCGCGGCGGTGGATTCTACCGCGGCGATCAATAGAGGCGTGAGGATGGGAAGCAGCAGCAACGGGAGGAGGAGTTCGCGCATGCGGGCGTGGGCGGAGATGGCGGAGAAAACTGTGCCGGTGACGGTGAGGCCGAGGGTGCCTAGAGCGAGGACGAGTGCGAGTCGGCCGACGATTCCTGCGAGCGAGACGTTGTAGAGCACCGCGAAAATTGGGACTAGCACTAATTCGGCTAGGGTCATGAAGATGAAGTTCGCGAGAATTTTTCCCAGCAGGATTGCGAAGCTCGAGACTGGCGCCATGCGGAGGGCGTCCAGGGTTTCGTTGGTTTGTTCGCGCGCGAAAGATGGATTGAGCATCAGCGAGCCGGCGAAGAGGAAGGCGATCCAGAGTAGGCCGGGGCCATAGCGGCGGGATTCGGCGGGGGTGGGATCGAAGGCGAAGCTGAAGAGGACGACTACTACCAGGGCGAAGACGACGGTGGCGGTCAGGAGTTCGCGCGTGCGGAATTCGAGGCGGAGTTCTTTGCCGAGGATGATGGCGGCGGCTCTAATCGTGGTCAAAAGCAGATCCCTCGCTGCGCTCGGGATGACAATGCTCCGTTAAAAGTTTGCTTGAATTGAAATTCCGGCCGTCGCGAGCGGGTGCAAATCGCCGGCAACTTAAGCCTCCGCCCGCAGCGCTGATAGGAGTGGGGCTGGGTCGCCGCCGGGGCCGCTGTCGTGTTGAATGCGGCCGCCTGCTAACGCTATGGCGCGTGTTGCCAGCTCGAGCGACTCGTTGCGCGCGTGGGTGCTCATCAGTATCGTGCAGCCCGCTTCTTTCAGGCGCGCTAGCCTTGTGCTGAACCATGCCAGGCCTTGACGATCGAGGCCGGCGGCGGGTTCGTCGAGCAGGAGCAAGCTCGGGCCGTGCAGCAGCGCGCGGGCGATTGCCAGGCGCTGGCGCATGCCGCGCGAGAAAGTTCGCACGAGGCTTCCGGCGCGCGTGGCTAGGCCGCAATCTTCCAGGGCGGAGGTTATGCGGCGCGGGATATTGTCCAGGCCGTAGAGATCGGCGAAAAATTTGAGATTTTCGTGCGCGGTGAGATCGTCGTAGAGCAGAGTGCTGTGGCCGACCAGGCCAATGGCGTGCTTGGGCCTATGGAAGAATGCCTGCGCTTGCACGCGGCCGCTGATGGCCGCTGGCCCGTTTGTGAAGCTTACGCCGCCTCGCGTGGGATTCGAGAGCAGGGCGGCGATGCGCAGGAGCGTGGTCTTCCCCGCTCCGTTGGGGCCGAGCAGCGCGACGAATTCGCCGGGGAGGATTTCGAGCGTGATGTCGCGGAGGGCGGCGAAGGCTCCGAAACGCTTTTCGACATCGTGGAAATCGAGAGCCCAACGGAGATGTCGCGGCATCTTGGCGGAGACACGCTTGGTGCGGGCAACTCGTTGCGCCTAGCCGCGCACTAGGCCGCGGAGCATTTTTTCGACGCTTTCACGCTGGCGCGCGTAGTCTTCTTCGCTGATGGTGCCGGCCTGGCGGCGGAGTTCGAGGCGGAAGATGCTGTCTTTTAGTTCGTCGAGGCTGCCGCGGACTTCGTGGTCAATCGCCGCGACTGATTCGGATGCTTGAGCGCGAACGGCGGAGGAAGCGGGCGGTTCGGCGACTGCTGCATATGAGGCGGAGCGCGCTGCTGATTTTTTTGCGCTGCGAGGCTTGGGCACGTCGGCCGCGAATTCTTCCGAGGCATTCGAAGCGACGGCTGGGCGGGGCTTGAGCCACAGGTACGCGAAGCCGAGGACGAAGATGGAGGCGAAGCCGCCGGTGAGAATCCATTTCAGGCCGTCGAGGCGGGCGGGAATTGTGGTGGCGCTGACGGATTGCGCTTCGGCGCCTCCGCCATCGGACGCGCGCGAATTCACGGAAGGATTTTGCGAGTTGTCGGGACCACCGCTGGGGCCTGCGGCACCATTCGAACTGGATTGCGGCGGCGGAGCGGTGCCGGAGACGGAGACGTCAATCGGCGAATTGGCGGCGACGTTGTCGCGCATGTAGACGTTGAAGCCCTGGTCCTGGCCTGCCGGCGTAATTCCGCTGCCGGAGACTTGCACGGTGGGCGGGGCCGCGATGATCAGGCGTTCGGTGGAGTAGGGCGAGACGTTGCGCAGCGTCAAATGATTTCCGGCGTAGGGCATTTTGTAGGAGAGGCGCACGCCGCTCTCACCGGGGCGGAACGGAAAGGCGATCGCGAGTTTATTTTTGCCTTTGTCGATCGTGCCCTGCACTACGGGCATGCCGGAACTTCCCCAGGCGGAGGCTTGATTGAAGTCCGCGCCGTCGGGAAGCGTGAAATTGAACGAGCCGTCTTCGCGGTAGTAAGCGACGGGCGGCTGGGTTTTATTGGCGATCATGTATTCTTCGCCGACCATGAGGTCTGATCCGTTGGGTTGCAGGATGATGGCGTGATTGGCGACGCTGAAAGCGTCGGGCTTGTCGGTGGGTTCGAAGACTTCGACATCCGCGGTGGTTTTGCCGGGAGTGATGGGTTCGTGGTAGTTCACGCCTTTGTAGACCACGCGCAGGAGCATGGGGCCGGAGCCGAGTTGCGAATTCTCGATGTGATAGTGGCCGTTCGAGTCTGTTTTGGTATTGGCTACCGGCTGCATACCGCCTTGGAGTTGGATGAGGATTACGTCGGCGCCGACGGCTAGTTTTCCGTTGGTGCCATTTTTTACGGTGCCTTCTAGGGTGCCGGCGAGGGCGATATTCGCGGTGAGCGCCAGCGTGCACAGTAACAGCAGCAGGATCGTGGCGCGGGCCGCAACGGGCACGGCCCGCCACGGCGGATCTTCGACATGCCGTGCCGCTACGCGCGGATTGTTGTGTGCTTGCTTCGACATTTGGTTGGCTCGCCTGAGGTTCATGAATTTTGTGCCTTCTGCGCGGCTGCTAGTTCCGCTGGGGTTTGACGCATGGATGCCTGGCGCGTGGCGGGCGTGGGGGCGCCGCCGGTTAATTGGTCCATTTCGGCCAGGACGCGGGCGGCTTCTACTTCCAGCGATTGCTTGATCTCTTCGAAATCATTTTCGGAGAATTTTCCGGCGCGAAATTCGAAGCGGAGGTCGCGCAGATTTTCGTAGATGGCGTCGCGGCGTTCCAGCAACTGGTCGAGCTTGGTGCGATGGGGCGCGGAATCGGACGCGTCGAGCTTGACGTTGAAGATGAAAAAAATAGCCGCGGCGGAGAGCAGCACGCAGGCTACGGCGACGTCCACGTTACTCATCGTGGGCCTTGGTTGGTTCCCTGCCGGCTTCACGTTGGACGCGCTCGAGGAATGCCGCGTCAATTGGCGGGCCGCCGGCGGGGGCTAGGGCTGCTTTTTGTTTCCAGCGGCGGACTACCTGCCAAACTAGGATCAGCGCGATTAGCGGCAGCAGAACCGGCATCACCCAGGCGAGCAGATCGAAACCCTTTTTCGGAGGTTCGACTAGAACTGTGGGGCCGTATTGTTCGACGTAGGCTTGCAGGATGGCGTCGTCGGATTCGTTGCGGGCTACGCGGGCGTCGAGATCTTTTTGCATGCCGCGGGCGGTGTCGCAGGGGCCGGAGAAGGTGCCGCCGGGATGGCTGCAGAGGCCTGCGGAATCCTCGCAGCCGCCGCACATGCACATTACGCGCTTGCCTAGCGCTTTGGCGCGCGGCAGGGTCTGGGCAATGGCGGGACCCGAACCGATTGCCAACATTAGCAACGTTAGTCCCGCTGAACGAAGGCAAAAACTTACCGCAGAGGACGCAGAGAAAGTCCGCAGAGGACGCGGAGAATTTTGGGCGCGGTTGAGCCTGCGCGATTCGTTAGTCATTGCTTTCTACTCGGCGGGCGACCGCGCCTATCGCTGGGGAGGAGTCGGCGATGGCGTCGGCCCAGGAGCGTTCGGTTACGGGGCGCAGGACTAACGCGGTGCGGCGGTTCGGGATCAACGCCAGGAGAGTTCCGAGAACCACTACGATTCCGCCGAACCAGATCCATTTTACTAGCGGAAGCAGATACGCGTGGACGGAGGGACGGCCGCTCTCCGGACTTTGGCCAGCGTAGACCACGTAGAGATCGCGCAGCGGCGAGGATTGCACGGCGACCATCGTTTCGGTGATTTGGCTCGTCAGGAAGAAGCGGCGCTCGGGATAGAGCATCATGTCCGATTTGCCGTTTTTGAAGACTTCGAGAGTAGCGCGTTGCGATTGGTAGTTGTTGTTGGCGACCTGATCGAAATTCTGGCAGAGGATGGTGTAGGGACCGATTTTCAGGGTGTCGCCGATGCCGAGATCTTTCTGGATGTCGCGATTGAAAGGAGTGCCGGCGATGCCGATGAAGACCAGAACCATTCCGAAATGCACGATGTAACCGCCGTAGCGGCGGGTGTTGCGCATGGTGAGTTCGCCAACGGAAGTGAGGAGGTTGGTGCCATCGCGCGCGGAGATTACGCGGGCACCGCGGAAAAATTCGGAGGCGATCGTGAGCGTGACGAAAACGCTGAGGATGAGGCACATCAGCGCGTAGAGGTCGCGAAAACCGAAAATGAAGGCGATCACTCCTGCAAGGATGCCTCCACCAAGCGGCCAGGCGAAATTGCGTTTCAGCGCGTCGTAGGAAGTCTTGCGCCAGGCTAGCAATGGTCCTACGCCGGTCAGCATCAGAAGGAAGAGCGCGATGGGAATCATTACTTTATTGAAAAATGGCGGGCCGACGCTGATTTTGCTGCCTTCGACCCACTCGGAGAGGACCGGGAAGAGTGTGCCCCAGAGGACCGCGAAGCAGGCAGCGAGAAGGATGAGATTGTTGAATAGGAAGCTGGATTCGCGGGAGACCAGCGAATCGAGCTGGTTATCGCTGCGCAGGTAATCGTGATTTTTCCAATACGCCCCGAAACAAACCACGAAAACGATTATCAGGAAGCCTACAAACCAGCCGCCGATCGAAGATTGCGCGAAGGCGTGGACGGAACTGACTACGCCGGAGCGCGTGAGCAGCGTGCCGAGAATGCATAACATGAAGGTGGTGAAGACGAGCCAGACGTTCCAGACCTTCATCATTCCGCGCTTTTCCTGCATCATCACGGAGTGCAGGAAGGCGGTGCCGGTGATCCACGGGAGGAGCGAGGCGTTTTCGACCGGGTCCCAGGCCCAGTAGCCACCCCAGCCGAGAACGGCGTAGGCCCAGTGCGCGCCGAGCAGGATGCCGATGCTTTGGAAGCACCAGGCGATCATGGTCCAGCGGCGGGTGATGTGAATCCATTTTTCGCCGGGGTAGCGGCCGAGGAGCGCGGCGAGCGCGAAAGCGAATGGGACTGTGAATCCGGTGTACCCGAGATAGAGCATCGGGGGATGAATCACCATTTCGGGATATTGCAACAGCGGATTCAGGCCGCGGCCTTCGGAGATTCTCGCGAGATGCATGATGCCCGCGCCATCGGCGCCGGCGACTACTTGAAACGGCGTGGCCACGAAATTATTGAGCGTGAGGAAAAAGGTTTGCACTCCAGCGAGGACCACGCCCGTGTAGGGCATCAGTTCCGGATGACGCTTACGATTGAGGAACAGGACGAAGAATGCGTAGCCGGAAAGGAGCCATGTCCAGAGGAGGAGCGAGCCTTCCTGGCCAGCCCAGAGGGCGGCGAACTTGTAGTATGGCGGAAGGGCTGTGTTGCTGTGTTCGGCTACATAGGCGAGCGAAAAATTATTGGTGAAGAAGAAATATTCGAGGCATCCGACCGCGATGGTGACGAGGACGAAGACGGCCATGCCCGCGTTGCGCGCGCTTTTGGTCAGCAGGACGCGGCGCGTGACGATGCCGACGATTCCGGCGACGACGGCGTACACGGCCGCCAGGAAGGCGAGCAGCAGTGCTAACGAGCCTAGAATGTCCACAGAGTTCCCCCGCGCTGATTTGCTCTAGTCGTGAGAGGCGCTAGCTTCCCGAAGGCTGCGCGTAGGAGCCATTCGAGGATTGTCCCGGTTCGGGAGATGTCGCTTTCGGCGCAACCGGTGAAACCTCGTATTTGGAGGCGCACTTGGCTTGCACTTGCTCGGCTTGAAAGCGATTGTCCGGCATCAGTTTGCCTTCCACCAAGGCCTGCGCGCCATCTTTAAAAGTGTCGGGCAATGGATCACGGCCAACGTAGCTCACCGGCAGATTCTTGCCCTGCTCGGTGAGCACGAAATTCACGCGGTCGCCGAGATGTTCGATCGTGCCGGCCTGCACGTTGCCAGAAACGCGCATGCGCTGGTGGAGCGCAGAGCCTTGTAGCGTCGAAAGCTCGGTGATGGTGTGGTAGTAAGTCTTGCTTTGAGTGAAACCCACGTAGGCCAGCGCCATCAATGTGAGGACGATGATCGCCGAGCCGACCAGGAACTTCCTTCGGGCATTCATGCGCGGCACTCCCGGTTGCGATTCGATGGAACGGTTGATTCTAGCATAACGCTCGGCGCGGCTCGCACGGCTATTCTTGACAAATCTTTACGTAGCGCGGGGCGCAAGCGCTTTGGCGAGGCGATCACCGAACGAGGTGCCGAATTCCGCTTGACCCTGGGGGTCGCCGAGGAAGGGATCGTCGAAGGGCTCCCCATTGTTCAGGATGAGCTTTTCGTGCCACCCCTTGAGCTGCAGCAGGGGAAGCAGCGCGTGGAGATCGCGCGAAATCGGAGCCACGAATTTCGGTTTGTACGAGGAATTCACGCGGAGCACCACCGTGGAGGCCATGCGGTCGATGGCTGCGGCGAGTTCGTCGGGTGATTCGACCGGACATTCGACGGCGTAGGCCAGAAAGAAGCCGCGCTTCTGAAATTCGGCGAGGGTGGCTTCTTCGGTCGCGTGCGTGGGGTGTGCGTGGCCCGTGCATTTCGCCAGCTCGTCGAAGAACATGCGCGATGGCGTGGAACGCTCGCTCGGATCTTGGGCGGGACGATAGAAATAGTCTTCGAGTTTGGCAGGCGGCGCAGCGTCCAGGAGGAGGACCTGGATGTGGATGGGGCGGAAGCGAGTGGCGAGTTCGAGGCGCTCGATGCGTTGGCGAATGTGGGCTTCGTCTACTTGTGCGCCACAGCCATCGCAAATCGGCATGCCGTATCTCCTGGGTTGGTTCGGGTGACTCGCGCAACGTCACAAAATAACATATGAGAAGCGGCTCGCGTGGAATTCAGGCGAAAAGAATGACGGAAGGTGGCCAACGGGGGCTCAGCAGAGCGCGAGCCACTGGGCGTTGACTGTCGCTTACTTGTGGTCGCTTTCGACGTTGTTGTCAGTGCCGGCCGGAGAGGAAGTTGTGCTGGCAGCTGCCGGCTTCGGGTTATTTTGCGCGGCGGCGCCTAATTTGGCGCGCAGGCAACCGACTAGTTCGGGCGCCATTTCGGAGATTTGCATGCCTTCGGAGACCAGGAATTTACAGCTGAGGATTGGGCGCGACTGGTCGTCGTCGGATAGCTGGCAGCTGACTTTGCAGTATTGGCATTCCTGGTTCCAGCAGAAACGGCCGTAGGGAACGGTTTCCGGGCTGATGAACTGGAACGCGCGCAGCAGCGAGTTGCGTTCGGGAACCAGGAAGGTCTTGCCCAAGATAGTGATTTCGACCAGCTTTTCATAAGGACGGAAGAGTTCGGACATAAGTGGCGCGCTCGTGTCTGCCATGGAATGAATCCCCTGCTTGCAAGCTAAAGCACCGCGTAAGGCAGAGCAATGAAAAGCGGATTGCGCGGTGTTCAATGCTCCACTGGGGAAGGAATTGCGAAGCGAAATGGCGAGGTGCGGCATATAATAGGGCACCGTCGTTGAGAAGCTCTCCATGACTATTGAACAGCAGATACTCGAAAAATTGCGCGACTTGTCTCCCGAGAAGCAGAAGGAGGTCTTGGATTTCGTGGACTTTCTAAAGGAAAAGAGCGGTCCAAAGAATCAACGCCGCAGCTTGCGCGGCCTGTGGGCCGACCTCAACTTTCACGTGACAGAAGCGGACATCGCAGAAGCTCGCCGAGAAATGTGGGGCAACTTTCCTCGCGACATCGAGCTATGAGTGCGCTGTTCGACGCGCTCGTCACGCTAAACACTCCGGATGTCTGGACGCGCCAAAAATACCAGTGTGAACGCGCCTAGAGCTATGCCTAGCGGGCCGTTGGTCAGGCCGAAGAATGCGGCTACGTAGCCTAGCTTGCGCGCGTTCGCGGCGCCGGACATCAGATTCAGGCCGGCGATGATGCAGACCACTCCTGCCACAATTCCCAAGATGATCACAAAGATCAAGAAGATGTGGAAGAAGTCCATCAGGGCGAATGGATTGGGGACCCTGGAAAGCAGCGCGCCCCACATGAGCGTGAGCGTGGCGCTATACATGAAGACACCAAGGGCACCGATGAGGCGCAGAAGGCCGTAGAGGATCCAGAGAATTCCGAGGTTGCGCATTCGTTAGGCTCCTTGGTGTGCGTGCGTCATTCAACGACCGAACCGCAGTAAAAGCAATACAGGGAGTTAGGGAGGACGGCGTCTTGCGCGGCTAGGCGAAGAATTGACCCATGCGGCGGAATTTTTCATAGCGTTGATCGATTAGCTGGCGCGACGGGAGCGCGGAGAGTTCTTCTAGCGCGCGCGCCAGGTAGGGCTCGAGGAGTTTGGCGGCGGCGGGATGATCGTAGTGGGCGCCGCCTTCTGGTTCTGGAACGATTTCGTCGATCAGCTTCATTTCGAGCAGGTCGGGGGCGGTGATTTTCAGAGCTTGCGCGGCGATTTCCGTCTTGCTGGGGTCGCGCCAGACGATGGAAGCGCAGCCTTCGGGTGAAATTACGGAGTAGACGGAATTTTCGAGCATGTAGACGCGGTCGCCGACGGCAATGGCCAGCGCGCCGCCGGAGCCGCCTTCGCCGGTGATGGTGATCAAGATGGGCACGGGGAGGCGCGACATTTCGCGCAGGTTGTAAGCGATGGCTTCGGCCTGGCCGCGCTCTTCGGCGTCCACGCCGGGATACGCGCCGGGAGTATCGACGAACACGAAGATGGGGCGGTTGAATTTTGCAGCGAGCTGCATCGCGCGGAGGGCTTTGCGATAGCCTTCGGGCTTGGCCTGGCCGAAATTGCGCGCGAGGCGCTGCTTGGTGTCGCGGCCTTTTTGGCTGCCTATGATCATCACGGGCTTGCCGTGGAATTTGGCCATGCCAGTGATCAGCGCGGGGTCGTCGGCGAAATTGCGGTCGCCGTGGATTTCGGAAAAATCTTCGAATAGCAGGCGGATGAAATCGTCGGTGTAGGGACGCTGAGGGTGGCGCGCTAGCAGGAGGCGCTGCCAGGCGCCGAGGTGGGTGTAGAGATCGCGCTTCAGCTCGTCCACTTCCCTGCGGATGCGTTCGATTTCGCCGGACTGATCGCCGGTGGGGGCGGAAAGCAGGCTGAGTTCGGCGACGTCGCGTTCGAGCGCGTCGATCACGCGCTGCTTTTGCTTGTCTTGTTCGCCACGCGTGGGGCTGGCGAGTTTTTCCGCGGCGGTTTGCTTCGCTGCGTGTGGTTTTGCGGCAGTGTGCGAATTATTTTTTTCTTTTGCGGCGGACTTGGGCGCTGTATGGCCGTCGTTTTGGAGATGCGGCGCATTTTTATTCGCGGCGGCTTCGCGGGCGGCGCGGCGGGCTGCTTTGATGGCGCGGAACTTCTTCATGCGTGCTTTGCGTTCCTGGTGCTTGCGAAGTTTTTCCGCGAGGATTTGTTGCTTGGTCACAGCTTCAGTTCCACTCCCATTGAGGTTGCGGATCGCCTTGGTCCGACAGCGTCCGGAAAAACTACAAAACCTGGCTTCAGGGTCTAAAGCCCCAATACGCGAAGAACTCGTTTAGGGCAGGGCTGAAGAGTCTGTGTGAGAACTGCAAAATCCGTACTTCAGCGGCTGAAGCCGCTCTGATTGCGCTGCGTTTATGCCGTAGCTAAAGCCACGGCCTACAAAGATTCCCGCGTTTTCACACAGACTCTGAAGCTCCCCCTTCCTCTCACGCGTTATATGGCTGATGCTATGCCGTAGCTAAAGCTACGGCCTACAAACACCAGCGCTATTGCGCTAGCGCTACTGCACTAGCGCCACGGAATCTGTACCACAGATTTCGCGGACGCGTTCGACTAGTTCGCGATCGGCCAGGACGGCACTGCCGGCTTCCAGCGTGGCTTCGGTGCCGTCGTTTTTAACCAGGTCGAAGGTGACGCGGCAGCGGCCTGGGCGGCTCGAGAATAACTTTTGCAGGCGGTCGAGAGCGCCGGTGTCTACCGTGCTGAGATCCACGCGCACACGCAGCTGGCTGGGGGCGCGGTCGGCGACCTGATCGAGCAGGCGCGCGTCGGAGATTATCAGACGCGTGCCGACATCTTCCACTGCTACGCGGCCTTTTACCAGCAGCGGCGTATTGGCTTTGAGGATGGTCTCGAGTTTCGCGAACGCTTCGGGAAACGCGAGCGCTTCGATGACGCCGGTGCGATCCTGCAGCGTGAGGATGGCCCAGCGGGCGCCGCGGCGGGAACGCATCGGGCGAATCTGCACGATGATTCCGGCGACGACGAGGTCTTCATTATTTTTGCGGCCTTCCATACTCGCGAGTTCGGCGGCATTCAAATCTTTCAGGCGGCCGGCGTATTTATCGAGCGGATGGCCGGAGATATAGAAACCCAGGACGGAGTATTCGCCGGCGAGGCGCTGCTCTTCGGACCAGTCGTCGGCCTCGGGTAATTCCGCATCCTGCCAGGGCTGCTGCTGCGGCTCGGCGGAGCGTCCGAAGAAGAGGCCGCCCTGCCCTACCGTTTTTTCCTGATGCTTTTTCTGGCCGCGCGAGATGGCTTGATCGATGGCGGCGAAGAGGCGACCGCGCGAGCCGCCGCCGACGCAATCGAGCGCACCGGCTTTCACCAGGCTTTCGAGCACGCGCTTATTCAGGAATTTCGGTTCGATCGATTCGCAGAATGCGAAAAGATTGTGAAAGCGTCCGACGGTGGTGCGGGTTTCGCAGATGGCTTTGGCGGTGTTTTCGCCGACGTTCTTGATGGCGGCCAGGCCGAAGCGGATGTCGTCCCCGACGGGTGTGAAGTAGAGGCCGCTTTCGTGGGCATCGGGGGCGAGGACGCGGATGCCCATGCCACGCGCTTCGTTGATGTACTTCACCACTTTTTCGGTGTTGCCGGCTTCGGAGCTGAGCATGGCGGCTACGAATTCGACCGGATAGTGAACTTTCAGGTAAGCCGTCTGGTAAGCGAGCAGCGCGTAGGCGCAGGCGTGGGCTTTCGGGAAACCGTAGCGGCCAAATTCTTCCATCAGATCGAAAAGTTTCTCGGCTTTCTTCGCCGGGACTTTGTGCGTGGCGCAGCCGGCGAGGAATTTTTCGCGCTGCGCGGCCATTACTTCCACTTTCTTTTTGCCCATCGCGCTGCGAAGGATGTCGCCATCGCCGAGGGAGAAGCCGGCGAGGCGATTGGCGATTTTCATCACTTGTTCCTGGAAGACGATGACGCCCCAGGTTTCGGAGAGAATTTCTTCGAGCTCCGGCAGGTCGTAGGTGACTTTCTTTTTGCCCTGCTTGCGCGCGATGAATTCGTCAATCATGCCGCCCTGGATGGGGCCCGGGCGATAGAGCGCGTTGAGCGCGGTGAGGTCTTCGATCTGGGTTGGTTGGTAGCGCTTGAGGATGTCGCGCATGCCGTGTGATTCAAACTGGAAGATGCCGGTGGTGTCGCCGCGCGCGAAGAGAGCGTAGGTGGGCGCGTCATCGAGCGGGAGATTCACGAGGTCGAGGTCGATCCCGCGATTTTCTTTGATCATGCGCACGGAGTCTTCGAGGATCGTGAGCGTCGTCAAGCCGAGGAAATCCATTTTCAGCAGACCGATGCGGCCGAGCGCGTTCATGTCGTACTGCGTGGTGATTTCTTCCTTGTTCGACTTGTAGAGCGGAACGATCTCGGTGAGCGGGCGCGGAGAAATGACGACGCCGGCGGCGTGCGTGGAGGCGTGGCGCGCGAGACCTTCCAGGCGCATGGCGACTTCGATTAATTCCTTGCCGGGACCTTCCTGGCACGCGGCTGCGAGTTGCGGGGACTGCTTGAGCGCTTCCTCGAGCGAAATATTGAGCGTCAGCGGGATCATCTTCGCCAGACGATCCACATCGCCGTAGGGCATATCGAGGGCGCGGCCGGCGTCTTTCAACACGGCTTTCGCGGCCATCGTTCCGAAGGTGATGATTTGCGCGACGCTTTCGGCGCCGTATTTCTGGCGGACGTATTCGATTACCTCGCCACGGCGGCGCATGCAGAAATCAATGTCAATATCGGGCATGGTGACGCGCTCGGGATTCAGGAAGCGCTCGAAGATCAAGTCGTACTGCATGGGGTCCACGTCGGTGATGCGCAGCGAGTAGCTGACGAGGCTTCCGGCGGCGGAACCACGGCCGGGACCTACCGGAACGTTTTGCGCGCGGGCGTAATGAATGAAATCCCAGACGATCAAGAAGTAGCCGGCGAAGCGCATGGTCTTGATCATTTCGATTTCGGAAGTGAGGCGGGCTTCGTAGTCCGCGAGCGGTCGGCGCAGCTTGCCTTCTTTTTGCAGGCGCTCGATTTGCGGCATGCGCGAGGCGAAACCTTCGCGCACCACTTTTTCGAAGTAGGAATCGGTGGTGTGGCCTTCAGGAACTTTGAACTCCGGGAAAGGATTGCTGACGCGCTGGATTTTTACGTTGCAGCGCTCGGCGATGGCCATGGTGCGCGTAAGCGAGTCCGGCAATTCGCGGAAGACTGTGGCCATTTCTTCGGCGGTCTTGAAATAAAACTGGTCGGTGGCAAATTTCATGCGCTGGCTGTCGCTCATGGTCTTGCCGGTCTGAATGCACATGAGGACTTCCTGGGCGTGGGAATCGGCTTGGGTGAGGTAGTGGCAGTCGTTGGTGGCGACGAGCGGGATGCCGGATTCTTTCGAGAGGCGGACGAGGTCGCGATTGACGCGCGCATCTTGCTCGAGGCCTTGGTCCTGAACTTCGAGGAAGAAATTGCCTTTGCCGAAAATATCGCGGAGGCGGTAGGCGCTGGTTTGGGCCTGGTCGTATTTTTCGGAGAGCAGCGCGTCGGCGACTTCGCCGCGGAGGCAGGCGGAGAGCGCGATCAGTCCTTCACTGTGTTTCGCGAGGAGTTCGTGATCTACGCGGGGCTTGTAATAGAAGCCGTCGAGATAGCCGGTGGAGACGAGCTTGATCAGATTTTGATAGCCCTTTTCATTTTCGCAGAGCAGAACGAGATGATTCGAACGTTCGGCGCCGGTGCCGCGATTTTTATGATTGTCCGGGGCGACGTACATTTCGCAGCCGATGATGGGTTTTACGCCGTGGGTGGTGGCTTGATGGTAGAAATTTGCAGCGGCGAAGAGATTTCCGTGATCGGTGACGGCTACCGCGGGCATGCCACGGCGGGCGGCTTCAGCGGTTAGTTCGCCGATTTCGCAGGCGCCGTCCAGAAGAGAGTAGTCCGTGTGCAGATGTAGGTGAACGAAGTTCGAGGAATCCATGCGTGGAGTATTTTAAACCAGCTTGAGGGATTCGGGTACGGGCAATCGCGGGGATCAGCCAGAAGATTTGAACGCGGTGGAGTGGTAGATTTTGCGGCTGGGCGACGGTTAAGCCGAAGAGAGATCCCTCCCTTCGGTCGGGATGACAACTTTGCGGTTTGCTGGGAAGCAAAATCGCGCTCGCGTTTTAGGTCGCAACGCCAACTGCCAAGAGCCGGCGAGACGCCGGCGCTACACGTGCGGGCTAGCGCCGGGATTTCTTGGCTGCGGCGCGCTTTTTAGTGGCGGCGCTGGCGGCTTTGGTGTCGTGTGCGGCTTTATCGTGTTTGGCTTGGGCTTTGGCGCCGATTGCTGCGGCGGCAGAATTGGATGCGTTGGCGGGTGGCGCGGAAGACTTCCCTGCCGGGGATTTTGCTGCTGTTGGGGCAGCCGCTGCGGCTTTTGCGTCTTGCGGCGGAGTCTTGGATTTTTCGCGGCCCTTGGCTTCCGCGGGAGCGGCGGCGTCTTTTTCGCCTTTGCGCTTCTTTTCTTTCTTTTCGGGCTTTTTCGGTTCGTCCTTGATGCCTGCTAGATTCTTGAGGATCTTGGTGCGGTCTTCGGGGGTCTTGCCTTTGCCGCGCAATTGCAATTCGAAGAATTGCTCGATGACCTTGTCGAATTTGGGGCCGCGTTCGACGCCCAGGGCATCGAGTTCGCCGGCGGGCGAGGCCATGCGCAGCGGGCGCCATTTTTGCAGGTAGTTGCGAATCTTGGAAAGCGCGCGCGGATTCGGCATTTCGACTTCGATGAATGCGAGCACCTCAGCCGGCAGCGAGGCGAGGTAGTAGTAGGCGTCCTTGGCGGAATTGGTCTTGGCGCTCTTGAGCATTTTCACGACTTTTTGAGTCTCGGGGACTAGCTCGCCGAGCTCCTCGATTTCACTCGCGCGGAATTCGAGGTTCCGCAGCGCGGCGGCGGACTCGCGCGATTTCAGGCGACCCAGGGTGTAATACAGCACCGCGAGATGGAGGCGGGGGCGCAGTCCCGCGCCATAGAGATTGGAGCGAACGCGGGCGAGTTTGTTCAAGCTGTCGTAGTCCGGCTTACGCTTCTGAAGCGACGGGTGGATCAATTCGAGCAGGTCGTGGGATTCCCAAAGCTTCAGCGTGGCTACGGGATTATCTTCGCGAGCGAGGGCACGGAGTTCGTGACCAACGTCTACGCTTTCAATTCGCTCGGTGAGCTTGCGCTCGACGGCTAAGTCGAACCATTCCTGGGTGCGCGATTCCATTTTGAAGCCCATGCGGGCGACGTAGCGCAAAATGCGCATCAAGCGGATCGGTTGATTGGTGAAGGCGTGGATGGAGAGCGCGCGGACGTCCTGCTTCTCGAGGTCGGCGAGGCCGTTCATGGGATCGAGGAGCAGGCCGCGCGATTGGGTGTTCAGCGAAATAGCGATGGCGTTGATGCCGAAATCGCGGCGGCGAAGATCTTCCATGACGCTGGAGAAGCGGTACTCGGGCTTGATGCCGGGGCGCTCGTAGTAGTCTTCGCGCGCGGCGGAGATGGAGCCGTCCACGTCGCCGGCAAAAATCATTTCGTGATGGCGGATCTTTTCGCTCTCCCACACCACGCGGGCGCCGCCTTTTTCGAGTTCGCGGACCATTTTCACGGGATTGCCTTCGACCGTGAAATCCAGATCGCGGATGGGCATGCCGGAGATCAGGTCGCGGACCGCGCCGCCGGTGAGATAGACGTTGACGTCTTGCGTGCGCGAGAGTTCCTGCACGCGTTCCATGACGGCGCGCTGCTCGGGAGAGAGCCGGCTTTCCAACAGGTACATGTAATCGGGCATGAAGTTTCCGCCTTACTCGAGATTCCCCGCCAACCGCATCAGGCGCGAGGATGATGCGCTTTATAAACTTGCTTTAGCCGCTCTTC
Organism: uncultured Acidobacteriota bacterium; assembly: GCA_963740695.1. Classification (GTDB taxonomy): domain Bacteria; phylum Acidobacteriota; class Terriglobia; order Acidiferrales; family UBA7541; genus Palsa-295. Next base: position 303,829 of record CAVUFU010000004.1, on the reverse strand, counting down.
CACGACATGGGTATAAATCTGGGTGGTAGCTATATCCGCATGGCCCAGCATCATTTGTACCGAACGAAGATCCGCGCCGCGGTCCAGCAAGTGCGTGGCGAAGCTGTGCCGCAGCATATGCGGAGAAAGCGTCTTGCGCAATCCCGCCTTTCGGCCGTAGGCGCCGAGGACTTTCCAGAAAATGATGCGGTTGATGGCGGAGCCGGTACGGCTGGCGAAAAGATAGGGTGACGTCTTATCGCCCAGGATTTCGGGACGCGATTTTTTCAGGTATTCCTGAACTGTTTCCAGAGCGCGGCGGCCGACGGGCACGAGCCGCTCCTTATTTCCCTTCCCGATGCAACGCAAGCAGCCGACTTCCATTTGCAGGTCCGCGGTTTGCAATCCGCAGAGTTCGGAAACGCGCAGGCCGGTGGAATACAAGAGTTCGATCATGGCTTTATCGCGCAGGCCCGCGGTGGTGGTGATGTCGGGCTGGGCCAGCAGGCGGTCCACTTCCTCGACACTGAGAAATTCCGGAAGGGCCTGACGGAATTTCGGGGACTGGATATTGATCGCCGGGTCTTCCTGGATGAGCCCTTCGGTGAAAGCGAAACGGAAGAAATGGCGGATGGTCACCAAGTGGCGCGCGACCGAGCGGCTATCGAGTTTGCGGAGATAGAGAGTGCGCAGGAAGTCCACGACGTGGCTGCGTTCGATTTGGCCGGTTGCGATCTTTTGTTTGGCGGCGAACTCGGCGAATTTCGCCATGTCGCGGCGATAGGCGTGGATGGTATTCGGCGAGAGTCCTTTTTCGACTCGCAGGTAGCTCAAGAACGATCGAATGTGCGCTTCCAAATCACCGCCCCCAGTTCACGCTTCACATCATCCAGCGAAATGCGGAGCTACACGTCCAGCCCGGTGGTAGCCACTTCCGGCTCGGCTCTGCGGAGCAGCAGAAAGAGCTCCGGCAATTCTTCGCAGCGCAGCAGCCAGGCCAGGCCGAAATATGCGGCGGTGGATGCGGCGATCATCGCGAAGAGCAGCGCGGCACGAGCGAGAACATGCTCCACGGTTGCAAAGTGCGAATACTTCAACACGGCGAAACAAACTGCGGCCATGGCTATGGCGCAGGCAATCGACTTGGCGAGCGAGCCTATGATGGCGCGGGTGCCGAGCGTGCCGTAGCGTCCGCGAAAAACCCAAAACAGGACGCCGAAATAAAAGTAGGCGGCCAGCGAGCTGGCGAGCGCCGGACTGGCGTTCCAGAAAAATCGCCCGAAGGCGAATAGCAGCACGACATTCAGGAACAGATGCAGGCCGACGGCGTAGGCGCCTACTCTGGCGGGAGTCATGGTGTCTTGCGTCGAGTAATACATGGGCGTGATGAGTTTGATGGCCGCGAAGGCCGGCAGCCCCAGCGAATAAAAAAGCAGCGCGTGGGCTGTGAGCGCGGTGGATTGCGCCATGAATTCCCCGTGCTGAAAGAGCACCTGGGTAATCGGGACGCGCAGCAGGATGAGGCCCACGGCTGCGGGAATCGTGATGAAGGAGACGACGCGCAGCGCGAAGCCGAAGGTCTGCTTCATTTCGTCGTAGCGGCCGCCGGCGACCTGATGCGACATGGTCGGCAGAATCACAGTGGAGATGGCGATCGCGTAGACGCCGAGGACCAACTCCATCACGCGATCCGCGACGTACAAGGACATGACGCTGCCCGTGGGCATGCGCGAGGAGGTGGCAAAAAGCGTGTCCACGAAAAAATTTACCTGGAAGACGCCGATGCCGAAGAAAGCGGGGACCATCAGCTTGCCGACTTTGCGGACGCCGGGATCGTCGAAATTCACATCGGGACGAAAACGCATGCCGAGCTTGGCTAAGGCGGGAATCTGAATGGCGAGAGTCAGCACCGAGCCCAGCAGAATGCCGATGGCGAGGGCGACTGCCGGAGTGCGATACGCGACGGGCGCGAACTTCAGGAGCGGGCGGTAGATCACGCCGAAAGAAAAGGCGATGAAAACAAGATTGAAAAAGATAGATGTAGACGCCGGGAGACCGAAGCGATGAAAGCTGATCAGAATCGCCGATGCCAGCGCGGCGAGGCCCAGGAATAACACGCAGGGAAAAATGATGCGGTTCAGGTAGACGGCGAGGTCCCAGCGGATGTGGTGCATTCCGAGTACGGTGAAAATGCCGATGATTTGCCTGGAAAATATAGACCCCAGAACAGCCAGAACAGCCAAAACTACCGCGGTATCCCAGAACGTCCTGCGCGCGAACTGCCAAGTTTCTTTCGGCGGCTTCCCGCGCAGGTAACCGACGAATACTGGGACAAACGAGGCGCCCAGCGCGCCTTCGCCCGTCATGCGCCGTATCATGTTGGGAATGCGAAATGCCAGGATGAACGAGTCGGCAGCTGGCGAGGTGCCGAGCAAAAGGGCTACCCGCTGATCGCGTAAGTATCCGCAAATGCGGCTGATAACGGTGGCTAGGGCTACCACGGAGGCAGATTTTAGGATCTTGCCCTTTTCGGTCAACCGGCGGCAGCTCCGATGCTAACCCTTTAAGCACCAATAACTTGACAAAAACCAGCGCAAGAATAACATAACCCCTTAGAGCATGGCAAGAATCTCCCTGCAAAAAGGCCCAAATTTCGTGAAAGAGCGAGCAGCAGCCTCGACGCGAAAGAAGGTGGTGGTGTTGCTGATGGACCGGACGCCGCTGCGGGGGTATTTGAACGCGGCTAGCCTGGGGACGGCGGAGACGATTGACCTGCTGACTCCGGATGGGGAGCACGTGGAAGTGGCCGCGGCGGACGTGAAGTCGGTGTACTTTGTGCGGGAGTTTCCGGAGACGTTTGACCCTGAACGGAAGGTATTTTTGAGCCGGCCGAAGCTGGATGGATTGTGGGTGCGATTGCGATTTCGGGATCAGGACGTGATGGAAGGGATTGTGGCGAACGATTTGGTGGAGTTGCTGGATAACGGCATACAACTGACGCCGCCTGATATTCACGGCAATAATTTGAGGTTATTTATTCCGCGGACGGCTATTGCTGAGATGAAAGTGCTTGGGGTGGTGGGCGCTGCGCGGCAGACGCGGCGAGATTCTGGGGCGGTGCCGGAGTCGCAGACGAAGCTCTTCAACGAATAGCTGCGCGGTTGAGTTCCCTGCCGATTCAGAATCCCAGTCGCGAAGCCGTACTTCAGCGGCTGAAGCCGCTTTGCTTTTGCGAGATCTTTTGTCGTCGCTAAAGCGACGACCTACAAAGATTTCCCCCGCCTTGACCTAACCTCAGCCTGCCAGGGCGTTGATTGAACCGCTGTCAGTTTCCCCACGGTTTATCATCCTTCGGCGCTCTGTTGTACATTGAGCCTGTCGAAAAGCAGACCCTCAGAGCGGCGGGACGGCCGGCGTTACTTACTACGGAGTGAGGAGATGTGCCGATGAAGCTTGGCGAGATCGCGAACCGGCTTGGATGTGAAGTGGACGGCGACGCTGGATTGGAAATCAGCGGCGTCGCAGGGATCGAAGAGGCGCAGCCTGGAGAATTGACTTTCTTTGTAAACCGCAAGTATCGCGCGGCTTTGGATACCACACGGGCGTCGGCCGTTTTCGTGGCGAAGGATGCCGGGCCCATGCGGATTGCGGCGTTGCGGTCGGCGAACCCTTATCTGGATTTCGCGCGGGCGATTGAGATTTTTCATCCGGCGCCTCGTTTTACTATGGGGATTCATCCTACTGCGATTGTTGCGGAGACTGCGAAGATTGCTCCGGGCGCGCATATCGGGCCTTATTGTTTCGTTGATGAGGGTGTGGAAATCGGGCGCAACGCGGTGTTGCATAGTTTTGTGACAATTTGTAGCGGAGCGAAGATCGGCGATGACTTTTTCGCGCACTCGCGGGTTACGGTGCGGGAGAACTGCCGGATCGGCGATCGCGTGCTTTTGCAGAACGGCGTGACGATTGGAAGTGATGGATTTGGGTTCGCGCGGCAGAGCGACGGCTCATGGCACAAGATCCGGCAATCGGGGATTGCGGTGATCGAGGACGATGTGGAGGTCCAGGCGCATACGGCGATCGACCGCGCGACTGTGGGCGAGACGCGGATCGGGCGCGGGACCAAGATCGATAATCTGGTGCAGGTCGGGCACGCATGCAAAGTGGGCGAGGATACGCTTTTGTGCGGGCAGGTTGGTTTGGCTGGGACTACGAAAGTGGGTAACCGGTGCATCCTCGCGGGGCAGGTGGGGGCGGCGGGACATTTGACGATAGGCGATGGGGCGATGCTGACCGCACAGACGGGCGTGCCGGCGGATGTGCCGGCTGACGCGATTTATTCGGGGTATCCGGCGATGGACAATCTGGCTTGGCGGAAATCGGTGGCGGTGTTTAATCGTCTGCCGGAACTGCAGAAGGAATTGCGGGAATTGCGGGAGGCGGTGGCGCGATTGAGCGCGACGTGAGTTTGTCGTACGCGGGTTTATTTCTCAGCCGCCGGCTTTTGATCTTCGGGCAAGCCGGCGGCGACTAAGTCCTGGGCGCGCTTGCGGAGTTCGTCGCGCTGGTCTGCGGAATATTTTGCGGCGTCGATGGCGGGGCCGAAGCGCACGACTACTTCGCCGGGGTGGATGGTCCAATCGCCTTTGCGCATGAGGCGCTGGGTGCCGACTAGCGAGATTGGCACGACACTGACGCCGGCGCGGATGGCCATCACGAAAGTTCCCTTCTTGAATTGCATCAGGCGGCCGTCGCGGCTTCGCGTGCCTTCGGGATAGACCAAGAACGAGAGGCCTTCCTTCAGATATCTGATCGCGGTGTCCACGCTTTCTGCTGCCGCTTCTTTGTCGGCGCGGTCTACTGGAACCAATTTTGCGAGGTGCAGAGCTTTCGAAAGGATGGGGACGCGGAAGACTTCTTTTTTGGCGAGGAGCGCTACGCGCCTGGGGATGTGCGGCACCAGCGCGACCGGATCGATGTTTGAAGCATGGTTCGAAACAAAAATGCAGACGCCTGGAGGAATATTTTCAGCGCCTTCGGCGCGGATGTGGATGCCCGAAATGCGCATGGTGACGCGCAGCGCTCCTATGAAGGTCCAATACATGAAGTTTGCGTCTTGGCTGATGATCGTCCAGAGGATCAGCAACGGAAGGACGAATATCAGAGCCGGTACGACGAAAGCGTACACGGCGATTGTGCGGATCATGGATTCACGGACGCGGTGAAGTCGAGAGGCGTTCCAGGCAAATTGTCGGCCTTTCCGTTTGTTGATCGCTTCAGTTTGTAGTGCCCTTCATCCAGCCTTCGCGGATGCGAAGCTGCTTTTCGGTTGGCGACGGCATTTCAGCGATCCAGAAGCGTTTGGAATCGTTGGCGCCGAGCGCGAATTTGATGTCAAATTCCTTGTCGTTGCGATGCACGCGCAGGATGATCTTTTCTCCTGGGGTTTGGTCGTGCAGCCATCCGGGCAAATAGCCCGGAACGGGCTGGCCATTGAGCGCGAGCAGGATGTCTCCGGATCTTAGGCCGGCCGCTTCGGCGGGAGTGCCCGGAACGACTTGTGAAACTTGGATGGGCGCGCCGGGGCCATGGCCGACCGTCCAGAATCCAAGGTCGGCACTTTTGTGCATTTCGACGTTTAATTCGAGGCCTGCCGCGTTGAAGAAATCCTGGTATGGAATGTCGTCCGTGCCGGCGATATAGCGGCGAAAGAAATCGTCGAACTTTACGCCGGCTACTTCTTCGGCGACGGTTTCGACACCCTGGGAGTCATCGTAAAAGCGTCCTTGCTGGGCATAAATTGCGTACATGCGGCGCAGCACGTCGTCGAGGGATTTGTGATTGTCGGTGGCGTCGCGGATGGCGAAATCGAGCAGGACGCCGGCGATCTGGCCTTTGTTGTAATACGAAATGCTGCGGTCGGGTTGGCGGTAGTCGTCGTATTTTTCGAGCCAGGCGTCCAAGCTGGATTCCTCGACGCTTTGCCAGGTGTGCGCGGGACGCGAATCGAGTTCGCTGATTTGGCCGGCGAGGTCGCCGTAGAATTGGTCTTTGGTCCACAGTCCGGTGCGCTCGAGGGTGTAGGCGCCGTAGGTGCTGGTGACGCCTTCGGCGAACCAGAGCGCGCGCGTGTACATTTCCTTGGTGTAGTCCACAGGCTCGAGCGACTGCGGGCGGATGCGCTTGACGTTCCAGGCGTGAAAAAATTCGTGTGCCGCTATGGCGGTGGCGCTTTCGACGGTGGATGCCGCGATGGCGGTGCAGTTCGCGTGCTCCATTCCTCCGCCGCCTACTTCGGGATACGGGCCGAAATGGAAGAAGAAGGTGTATTCGCTGAACGGGGCGCCGCCCATCATTTGCATTTCGGATTTTGTGATGCGTTGGAGATTGGTTTGCAGGCGGTCGCGACGCCAGCCGTTGCCGTCCACGACTATGCGGAAATGCGCGCCGGATTCATCGAAGGCGAACTCGTCGAATTTGCCGATTTCGGCGGGGGCGTCAACGAGTTTGTCGTAGCTGGCGGCTGCGAATGAGTTTCGCGTTGAGCCCTGCGAAAGTTCGGCGATTGTGCGCCAGTCGTCGGGAACATCGTCGAATTGGACGGTGGTGTCTTCTGCGCGGCGAGTGGGCACATACATCAGCACTTCGGCGAAGTTCACGAAGGCGTGATGATCGTCGAGTTGCGAATTGAAGGGGCCGGGGTCGTCCCATTCGATTGTGTAGTTGACGACCGTCACGCTTGATACGGTCTGCGGCACGGAGATTTTCCAGGTTTGCTTGTCGAGTTTTTCCACGGCTAGAGTTTTTGCCGGCACGGATTGCTCGTTGGCGCGCACGTCGCGAACGCGATAGGCAAAATCGCGGACTTGGTATAAGGCGTTCCAGGCCGGGATAGCGATAACGAGATCGTGATCGGAGTCGCTCGCCGGAATTTGCATGGAAACGTGGAACTCGTGCTGATCGGGATTTTTCAGCGAGATGTGATAGCCAATCGTCGCGGCTGCGGGGCGCGCGAAGAGCAATACGATGATGGCGATCAGGAACCGCTGGGCCGCTTTCATTTACGGACTCCCTCGAGTGATTTTAATTTTTCCAGTAGTTTGCCGCTGAGGCCGTCGAAGCTGCCGTTGGACATCACCATAACCATGTCGCCGGCATGGGCTTTGGACGCCAAATAATCCGCAATCGCTGCAGCTGAATCGAAGGCTTGGGCCGGGCGGTTGCGCGCGTGCAATGAAGCGGCGATGGATTCCGGAGAAAGGCGTTCGCCTTCTTCGAGCAATTGTGCGCGGCTGACGGGGCCAATGACGATCTCGTCGGCGAGGGCCAGGGCGTCGGGCAAGACGTCCTGAAAAATTTTGCGGCGCATCGTGTTGGAGCGCGGTTCGACGGCGGCAAAAATCTTGCGGCCGGGCCAGCGTGTGCGCGTGGCTTCGAGCGTCATGCGGATGGCGGTGGGATGATGCGCGAAATCTTCGACGACGAGGACGCCGCGTTCTTCGCCTTTGATTTCCATGCGTTTGCGGACGCTAACGAAAGTGGCCATGGCGCGTTCGATGGCTTCGCATTCGACGCCGCGGCCGTAGGCGATAGCGATGGCCGCGAGCGCGTCGAGGACATTGTGTTTTCCGGCGACTGGCGTGCGGATTTTCGTGACTTCCCTGCCGCGAAAGGCGACGCGGAATTCGGTGGCGTCGTCGTGCCATTGAATATCGCCGGCGCACCAATCGCAGTCGGCGGTAAGTCCGAAGGATTCGACGGGGCAGAACGCTTTGGCGACGGCTTCCTTCAGGTCCGGGCTTTCGCCCCAGATCAGAACTTTTCCGCGGCGCGGGACGAGATTTACGAGGCGACGGAATTGCAGCGCGATGGAGGCGAGGTCGGGGTAGATGTCCGCGTGATCGTACTCGAGCGAGGTGAGGATCAGTTCGTCGGGATGGTAGTGGAGAAATTTCGGGCCGCGATCGAAGAAAGCGGTTTCGTATTCGTCGCCTTCGATTATGAATTCCTCGCCGCCGCCGAGGCCGTAGCTGCGTTCGCCGAAATTGGGAGCGACCCCACCGATGAGGAAATCCGGCTTGCGCCCTGCTACGTGAAAGATCCAGGCGAGCATCGCGGTGGTGGTCGTTTTTCCATGCGTGCCGGCGATGACGATCGAGGTGTGATTGGGAATGAAATATTCCTCGAGAAGCTGGGGCATGGAGCAGTAGGGCAATTTTTCGTCGAGGATGCATTCGATTTCGGCGTTGCCGCGCGCGATCACGTTGCCGACGACGCAGAGATCGGGCGCGGGCTGCAGATTTTCCTGGCGGAAGCCTTCGTTCCAGCGGATCGCGAGGGAATCGAGAAGCGTGGAGGCGGGCGGGTAAACGTTCACGTCCGAGCCAGTGACGTGGAAGCCGCGCTCTTTTAGCATCCCTGCAACGGGCGCCATGGCGGCGCCGGCGATTCCGAGCAGGTGAATGTGTTCGTTGACTCGATTGGATTTCGTTGCGATGTGCTTGCTCCTCAGTGAGTCTTTAGCTTCGCCGCAATTTCTAGGCGCGGCAGGCCGGCTCCAGAATTTCCAATTGCGATGTTTCGTCGGCCTTCAGGCGCGCGCGAACTCCCAGCGGGAGAGTGAGCATCGGACGTTTCGTGTGGCCGATGGCGGCGCCCCACACTACGGGAAATCCCAGGGTGCCCAGCGTGCGGCGAACGACATCCTGGACGGTTTCGGTCGCTGCGGGGCCTTCGCACTCTGGAAATTCGCCGAGAAGTACGCCGGAGACGCCGCGCAATTTTCCGGCTTGTTTCAGGTGCATGAGCGCGCGGTCCACTTGCCAGGGTTTCATGCCGCGGTCTTCGAGGACCAGAATTGCGCCGTGCGTGTCTAGTTCCCAGGGAGTGCCGAGCGCGGTTTCGATCAGGGTGAGGCAGCCGCCAAGCAGCGTGCCATCCGCCGAACCAGGCATGATGGCTTCGGCGCCCGGCAGTGGAATCGGCCAGCCCAGCTTGGTTTCGGTAATCGCGCGGGTGAAGCTTTCGGGATCGTAGCCTTCAGTTGCGCTGGAACCTTTATCGAGACCGGCGGCTACCATGGGGCCGTATAGCGTGACCCAGCGAAATTTTTGCCAGAGGAAAACTTGCAAGGAAGTCATGTCGCTGTAGCCGAGCAGGATTTTGGGAGTTGCGAGCGCGACGCTTAGGCCTTCGAGCAAGTAATTGGAGCCGTAGCCGCCGCGTGAGCAAAAAATCGCGCTGGTGTCAGGTTCGGTGAGCGCTTCTTTGAGGGCGGCGCTGCGCTCTTGCGTTGTGCCGGCGAAAAATCCGCCGCAGGCTAGGGCGCGGGCGCGATCGATTTTCGGTTGGTAGCCGAGACGTTCGATTTCTTTTATGCCGGAGGAGAGGCGGGATTCGTCCACGGGGCTTGCGAGCGAGACGATGCGCACTGCGGCGCCGGAGTGGAGTGGAGCAGGCTTGAGAGTTTGCGGCATGTGCCGGAGAGGAGAATAAGGAATTTCGTGCGGCGAGTCTACAGGTGCTCGTGCGCGTGTTTACATCCGGGCAGGAGCGGCTGGGGGCTCGGATGAATGTGCGTATGCGCGATGCGTCGGGCCTGCCTCGGATGAGACGGCATGCGCCTGGGCGCGAGTTACGTTTACTGCACGCGAAGCAAGCTTCGCGCCGGAGGAGCGGGAGCAAGCTCCCGCACTCCCAGATGGTCTTGCGCCGTCGAGCGGTGGTGCTTGATTGGGCGGACTGTTGCGGGTTACTGGAACGGGGTGATGGTTACGTAGACGTCGCCTATGCCGCTTGCGGGTTGGGCCGCTACTGTGTCGGGCGCGTAGAAGGCTGCGAAGCGGCCGTCGGAACTGATGGGAGCGGCGCTGTATTTGTCTACGACTAGCGGCGCGGCCTTGGGCGAATTCGAGGTGCTGAAACTTGCGAGCGTTACGTGCGCGGCTGAAAGCGCGGCCGGGGTTGCAGGAACCATGTAGGTGCGCGGAGTGCATGGCAGCGCGGCGGCGAAGCAGGTGTCGCGTACGAGCAGCGGGCCTTCCGTGGCCGCTTCGTTTGCGGCGTCGTTCGCGGCGATACCGGATACGAACGAGACATATCTTCCCGAGGCGCTCACGGCGGGCGAAAAACTTTGCGATTTTGCGGCGGAAGCGCTCGCATCGGTGGCGATCTGGATCGTAGCGGGCGTGCAGCCGTCCGGTGCGGTGGGGCCGGCGCAGGTATCGCGCAGGAATGCTCTGCTGCTGTTGGCGGTGGCAGCGGTCGCGGATTCCGCGGGCTGCGATTCGAAAGCCACGAAGCGGCCGTCGCGATTGATGGAGGGCGAAATATTGGCGCCGCCGAGGGCTGAGCCATCGGACGCGTAGGAAATTCTCTGGGCGGAAGCGCTGCAAACGACTGGAACTTCGACGCCGAGGCAAGTGTCCGCCAGGACGATCTGCGAAGTGGTGACGATGGACTGCGCCGCTGATTGCGTTGCCCACATTTCATAGGCGACGTATCTGCCGTCCGAGGAAATTGCGGGACGGCCGGCTTGGGCGCCGGCGAGTTGGTCCTCTTCGTCAACGGGAACGGAGAGGGTGGACGCGACGCACGATTTCGTGCCGGTGGGACCTTCGCAAGTATCGCGAATGTAGACTTGCGGGCCGGAAGAGAGGGCGCCGGCGGCAAGATTCGTGGCGGCGGAAACGAAGGCGATGTAGCGGCCATCGCCACTGATGGATGGGCTGGCGCTGGGAGCGTTTGCGGCCGCTCCGTCGTCGCCGACTGAAATCATTTTAGTGCCGGGCACGCACCCGGATGGGGCGTTGATGCCGGTGCACAGGTCGCGGACATAAAGCTCCCAATATCCGGGCGCCGCCGCGCCGCCGGAGACGAGGTTGGTGGCGCGGGAGATGAAACCGACGAAGCGGCCGTCGGCGCTGATGGCGACTTGCCTGCCGGTTTTTCCGTTGGGGGCGCTGCCGTCGGGAGCGACGTCAACGGCGACCGTCTTGGGAGTGCAGCCCGCCGCGCCGACGCAAGTGTCGCGTACAAAAACGTTGCCGGCGGTTTGCTGCATCACGAGATTTTTCGCCTGAGAATAGAACGCTACGTAGCGTCCATCGGAGCTGATGGCCGGCGCTTCGCTGGGGCCGTTGGCGGGACCGCCGAGCGCGCTGACGGAAACGACCTGCGGGAATTGCGCCGCCGACATGGAGCTTGCGTTGATCGTGAAAGGCAGCGGAGTGGAGGTGGCAATGCCGCCATTGGCGCCGAAGCTGACCACGGTGATTTCGGCGGTTCCCGCAGTGGCGATGTCGGTGGCTTGAATCGCAGCCGACAGGGACGTCGCGCTCTTGTAGGTGGTGGCGCGCGCGCCGCCGTTCCAATCCACCACGGATTGCGGGATGAAATTCGTTCCGGTGATGGTGAGAGTGAACGCAATGCCGCCCGCGGTGGCGTTGGCGGGCAAGACAGAAGTAATCGTCGGAGTCGCGGGCGGCGTGGGCGAAATAACGAAATTAACCGGCGCAGAGGCGCCGCCTCCGCCGCCGGTAACCGTGACCGCGGCGGTGCCGGCTTTTGCGACGTCGGTGGAGGTGATCTGGGCTGTCAGCGAATTCGCGTTAACGAAAGCGGTGGTGCGGGAGCTGCCGTTCCAATCTACGGTCGAGCCGGATGAATAACCTGCGCCGACCACCGAGAGGGTGAAGGCCGAGGCGCCGGCGACAACACTCGCGGGCGAGATCGAGCAAATCACAGGAGTGCCGGAAGACGCGACGGTGAAGCTGAGCGCGGGCGAGTAGACGACGTTGCCGCCGCCCCCGTAGGTGAAGACGCTGATGTTGTCGCAGCCGGCGGTGAGGATGTCAGTGGCCGTAATTTGCGCAGTGAGCTGCGTGGAACTGACGAAAGTGGTGCAGCGCGGGCTGCCATTCCATGAAACGACGGAGCCGCTGTAAGGCGGCGAAGGCGGCGGCATCGCGGTGCAAATGCTGTCCGCACTGCCGGCGACAAAGTTTGCTCCGTTGACGGTGATGGTAAACGCGGCGCCTTTGGGCGTGGCGGACATCGGACTGATGCTGGAAATTTGAGGCGCGTTGGGCTGCACGGGATAAATCTGGAAGGTGGCTGCATTCTGGGTGACTCCTCCGCCGGGTATCGGGTTCGATACGGTGACTGCGGCGCTGCCGGGTGAGGCGACGTCCGAGGCCAGCACGGTGATGGCGATTTCGTTGGTGTTGAGATTCACCGTGGACGCGCGCGGCGAGCCGTTCCAATACGCCGTGGAAGTACCCGCGGAACCGGCGATGAAACCTGTGCCAGCGATGAACATCGTGAAAGACTGACTGCCGGCGGTGATGCTGGCAGGATATAGCGCAGTGATTATCGGAGTGGGATTCGGCTGAACGGACGAGCTAGTGGAGGTACAACCCGACGCCACGATGGACAGCAACACCAGCATTCCGAACGCGGTCCACCGCAAGTGCATCAAGCCATTCCTCCTGTAATTTTCAAATGTAGAATTCGCAAAAACTTGCGCGCTCTGCGCCGGCTGCGCCGGGATAGCGGAACGAGGAAAGCGAACAAACCGCCAGCAAGTCCCTTAAATATGAGTCAAGAATTGATAGCATCCCGGCGAACAACCGTCAACTCGGATTCCCGGCGGGGGTGTTTGGTTGGCCGCGCGGTGTGCCGATTTGCGGCGGACGGCCACAGAGAAGCGACGGGTGCAGGCGCGGAAATGTGGAGCGTCATGCGTGCGAGGGCCGGACTTCGACTTTCGCGTTGAGCGCGCCGAATTTGGTGAGCAGTTCGCGTTCCTGCGGGTAGGTCACTTCGGCTTCGAAGTCCACGACCATCGCGTCATCGAGTTTGCGCGTTTGCCAGTGGCGGCAGGCGATGTGGGCTTCTTCGACGATTTTGTGGGCGGAGATGAGGAGATCGGAGGGCGCGACGGAGGTGGTCAACTGAAACGTCATCATTTGCATGTGCAGGCCGAGGCGGTCTTCCGCAATGCCCAAGGCGACCAACGCGACCAGCACGAATAACGTGGCGAAAATCGCGGTACCCAACATTCCGGCGCCCACGGCCATGCCGATGCTGGCCATTACGAAAATGGTGGCGGCGCTGGTGATGCCGAGGACCGCTCCGCGCTCGCGCATCACGACGCCGGCGCCGATGAATCCGATGCCGGGGATAATCTGCGCGGCGATGCGGGTATGGTCGCCCGTCACTTCGCCAGCCATCACGTAGGAAATGATGGTGAAGAGCGCGGCGCCGAAACAGATGAGCATATTGGTGCGAATCCCGGCGGGCTTGTGGCGCAGCTGACGCTCGAGGCCAATCACTCCGCCGAGAAAGGCTGCCAGAATCAAGCGTAACAAGACGTACGAATTCAGGTCGTGCAGCATGACACCCCCGTGCCTTGCGCAGGCGCGATTCTACCGGAAGCGGAGGCAGGAGTTAAGGGCGGCCGGGATTTAATTTTGGTTGACGGAATCGAACGTAAGAATTTGGTTCCGTCGCGGGCCGACGCTTGGCTTCAGGGGCTGAACGATGCGGCGGAAGAGTTCGTCGCGCTCGCCGCGTGTGCACGCGCGCGCCTTCCCGGTCACGGCGAAGGATACCCCTCTCGACGGGACTCGGAACTTCTCGGTTCGCGAGTGGTTTGCTGGTGGATTTAGAGTTTGAAGGATGTGAGCTTTGAGAATTGGTGCGCGCGCGTGGTAATTTCGCGGCGAGTGAGTTTGGTGAGGCGTTCGACGCCGAATTTTTCCACGGCGAAGCTGCCGAGCACGGAACCGTAGACCATGGCATTGCGCAGCGTGTGTTCCGTGATCTTGCCTACGCCGGCGAGATAGCCCATGAAGCCGCCGGCGAAGCTGTCGCCGGCGCCAGTGGGATCGTATACCGAATCGAGCGGAAACGCGGGCACCGAGAACAGGAATTTTTCGTGCACCATCAGCGCGCCGTGCTCGCCGCGTTTGATGACCAGAGTTTTCGGACCCATCTTGAAAATTTCCTTGGCGGCGCGAGTAAGGTTGTGTTCTCCGGTGAGTTGGCGGGTTTCGTCGTCATTGATCACGAGGACCTGAACGTGCTTGAGCGTTTCTTTCAGTTCGGCGGGAGTGCGCTCGATCCAGTAGTTCATGGTGTCCATGCCCACAAGCTTGGGTTTGCGCTTCACTTGCTTCAGCACGGAGCGCTGCAGAGTCGGATCTATATTCCCCAGAAAAATGAACGGTGAATCGGTGTAAGAATCCGGCAGCGTGGGATTGAAATTCGCGAAGACGTTGAGCTCGGTGACGAGGGTGGTGCGCTCGTTCATATTCACATTGTAGCGGCCGGCCCAATAGAAGGTTTTTCCGCTGGCGCGTTCGACGCCGGTGAGATCAATGTGGCGGTGCTTGAAGACGGCCATGTCCTTTTCCGTGAAGTCATCGCCAACGATGGCGACCATGCGCACCGGCGCGAAATGGCAGGCGGAGAGCGCGATGTAGCTGGCCGCGCCGCCGAGCAGACGATCTGCTTTTCCGTGCGGCGTTTCGACGCCATCGAATGCCACCGATCCGACTACGAGTAAGGACATATCGTCTCCCAGGTTTCAGAATGAAAGATCGTTACCGATTGCTGCGGGCCCGTGCCGGTAAGGGCGCGGATCGCCGGTCATTCGATGTATTTCCCAATGATCGGCGCTAAACGTTTTTTCGTTATGGCGGAAATTTTCGAGCGATCGGTGACGATTGCGTGCGCCAGAGCCTTTTCGCATTTGCAGCCGCGAGCGGCGGGTAATTCGCGGATGGCTTCGTGCAGCACGGTTTGGACGTTGGCGGTGTTGCGCGCCAAATTGTCCATGATCTCGGTGAGGGTTACGGCGTCATGTTGCGGATGCCAGCAATCGTAGTCAGTGATCATCGCGATGGTGGCGTAGCAGATTTCGGCTTCACGCGCGAGTTTGGCTTCGGTGAGATTGGTCATGCCGATCACGTCGAAACGCAACTGGCGGTAGGTCTGGGATTCGGCGAGCGTCGAAAACTGCGGGCCTTCCATGCAGACGTAGGTGCCGCCGCGATGCGCTTTCACGCCGGCGCGGTCGCAGGCTTCGGCGACGTGCGCTGAGAGATGGGTGCAAGTGGGTTTGTCGAAGCCGACGTGCGCGACGATGCCTTCGCTGAAAAAAGTGGAGGCGCGGGCCTTGGTGCGGTCGAAGAACTGATCCGGAACTAGAAAATCCATGGGTGGCAGATCGTCGCGGAGGGAGCCGACAGCGCTGACAGAAATGATGCGCTCGACGCCGAGCATCTTCAGCGCGCAGATGTTGGCGCGGTAATTGATGTCGCTCGGCGAGTAGATGTGGCCGCGTCCGTGCCGCGCGAGAAAAGCGACCTGCTTATTTTCGAGCGTGCCGATCACTACGGCGTCGGAGGGATCGCCGAAGGGAGTCTTTACGCGGACTTCGCGCGTATCGGTGAAGCCGGCCATGTGATAGAGGCCGCTGCCGCCGATGATGGCGATCTTCACAGATTCGGTTCTTTTGCTCTTGGGCTTGCTGCGTTGCTTTGTCGTCTTGGCCATTCTCAATCCACCTTGATGGGTTCGAGTTCCCAGCTGCCGTTGCGTTCGCGCACGTGTCCCGCGGGAGTTTTCGGGTCGTGACCGAAAAGCGCGATCCAGCCTTCCTTGATTACTTCCGGAATCCACTTCTTTTTGTTTTCGAGCGTGGTCATTGGATACAAATCGTATCCCATGATCCAGGGCAGCGGCAGATGCGCTGCGGTGGGCACGAGGTCGGCGAAGAAAAACGCGGTTTGGCCTCCGCCGGTTAGTTTCACGCATTGCATGTTTGCGGTGTGGCCCGGGACGCGAATCAATTCCACTCCCGGCGCGATGGCGCGGTCCCCTTCGAGCAGCGAGAGCTTGCCGGCGGACTCGATGGGAATGTAATTTTCCGGGAAATAGCTGGCGCGGTCGCGCTCGCTGGGATTTTTGGCGTGTTCGAATTCACCGCGCTGGACGACGTATTTGGCGCTGGGAAAGGTGGCGACGACTTTGTCTTTTTCCATGCGCGTGTTCCCGCCGCAGTGATCGAAATGCAGGTGCGTATTGATGACGATGTCTATTTCGGTGCGGTCGAGGCCGTAGTCGCGCAGGCGCGTTTCGAGGTGCGGGCCATCGAGCGCGTAAATATCGCGTAGCTTGGGGTTCATCTTTCCGCCCGCGCCGGTCTCGACGAGGATCGTCTTTCCGCCCGCGTGGACCAGCAGGCAATTCATGGCCAGCTGAATTCGATTCCGCGCGTCAGGTGGAACTTTCTTCTCCCAAAGCACCTTGGGAATCACTCCGAACATTGCGCCGCCATCCAGGTATACGTGCCCGTCCGACAGGATGTGAAATTCCAGGTTTCCCAGTTTCAACTTTTCTCCCCAAGTCCCGCGCGCGCCAGAATCTCGTTCACGGCGCCGTAGGGATCCATTTTTCGTTCGGCAACCTGCGCCGCGATCTTTTCGAGTTTTTCTTCGCTGAGGTGGCTGCTTGCGACCCGCTCCATCAAGCGGGTTTCGAGCAATTGCAAAATCCATTCCTTCCAGTGGGCGATTTCGCGCGCTTTGTGCTCGTGGGCTTTTTCAAAGTGCTGCTTGAAGCGCGCGATTTGCTTTTCCAGTTCGTCGATGCCTTTGTTTTCAGTCGCGACGGTCCTGACGACCGGAGGTTTCCAGCCGTCGCGTTCCGGTACGAGTTGCAGAATTGCTCTGAGCTGTTGCTCGAAGCGATCGGCGCCTTCGCGGTCGGATTTATTGAGGACGAAGATGTCGCCGATTTCCATGAGGCCGGCCTTCAGGCTTTGCACGTCGTCGCCCATGCCGGGCATCAAGACGACCAGAGTGCAATCGGCGAGGCGTACGATTTCGATTTCGCCTTGGCCGACGCCGACGGTTTCCACGAGGATGATTTCTTTCCCGGCGGCGTCGAGTAGCAGCGTCGTGTCCCTTGTGGCTTGCGATAAGCCGCCGAGAAATCCGCGCGTGGCCATCGAACGAATGAAGACGCCATTGTCGGTTGCGTGGCCCTGCATGCGGACGCGGTCGCCGAGGATCGAGCCGCCGGTGAAGGGGCTTGATGGATCGACGGCGATGATGCCGACGGTTTTCTTCTCGCTGCGATAGCGGCTGGCCAGGCGGTCCACCAGCGTGCTCTTGCCTGTTCCCGGCGCGCCGGTGATGCCGACGCGGTAGGCTTTGCCCGTGTGCGGGAAAAGCTGGCGCAAGATTTCTTCGGCTTGCGGCTCGCGGTTTTCGATGGCCGAGACGGCGCGCGAAATCGCGCGGACGTCTCCTGCGCGCACTTGCTCGGCCCAGTTTTCGACGGAGACGGTCATGGCTTGGTGAAATACGGCTTGGGAATGGTAACACTGGAACCGATTATTACAGATGCGGGGGAACGCGGGGGTGGTGGGTCAGTTTCCGGCTGCGCGACTTCCCGGGGTTAACAAATCCGCTTCTTTCGAAATATTGAAGGAATTGTAGCAGCAGGCGGCGTGCGAATATTGGCCTATGCAGCCAGTACACAGAATGTTATCCGCAACGGTGGGTTTGATATTGCTTACTGCAGCGGGAATTTGTGGTTGGTTCTTTCACCACAAGGGCATTTTGCCCGTGGCCTCGCAGAAGCAACAGTTCGAGTACGCCAAGCAGGCGGAGTTGGACAATCAGGGAAATATCTTCGTGAGCTCCGATCAAGGTAAGCTGATATGGATGGGAAATTCGAATCATTGTTGGGAAATGTTTGGCGCAAGCAATCAACAGACAATGGGATGCAGTGTGAAGCAAGATCAACCGCAAGGCAACTCGTTCGATGATTCTATGTCGTCGCTTCAATTGGAAATTTATCGGAAAGGCGGGCACAAACAGATCATCCAGCCAGGAGCGCCGATTCTGGAATGGCATTTCTGGAAGGACGGCGACCAAGTGGCGGTCTACTCGGGGCCGCGCACCGGACCGGGAACATATGCGCTATACGATTCTGCGACCGGTCGGCTGATCGCAAGACTGGCCGAGCCAGCCGACGAGACTCTGCTTCCTCAATGGGCCAAGAGCCGAGCTCAGCTTCAAGATGAGTCGGTCCCCATGAGCGCGGAACTCACGCGGGAACGAATGAAGTGGATTGCCAAAGCCTTGCGGCAAATTGGCAGGATTAAACCGGGCATGCGGAGGAAGAATCTGGTCACAACTTTCACGACGGAGGGCGGCACGTCCTTTCGGACACAGCAGACTTACGTCTATATCGAATGCCCTTACATTAAAGTGGATGTTCACTTTAAGGCAGTAGGTGGCAGAGACGATGGCGGGGCGAATGGACACCCGAACGACGTCATCGAGTCCATTTCACAGCCGTATCTCGCTTGGAGCGTGATGGATTAAAACTCCCCGGCAACGGTTCCGAATCGGCCAGTGTCTGATAAAGCCGTGATCGGAAACTGACCCACTACCGGCGCGTGCGGCTGCGGAAATTCTTCAGCGCGTTCGTATCCTCGACGATCCGCGCTCGGCAACGCTAGCTGTCTGCCAGCCCAACCGCCGCGCTATTTGCTTCCCAGGATTTGGCGTGCGATTACCATGCGCTGGATTTCGCTGGTGCCTTCGCCGATGGTGCAGAGCTTTACGTCGCGATAGAATTTTTCCGCGGGGTAGTCTTTGATGAAACCGTAGCCGCCGTGGATTTGCACTGCTTCATTCGCGACGCGGACGGCTACTTCGCCGGCGTAGAGCTTGGCCATGCTGGATTCCTGGGTAATTCGCGCGTCGTAGTTCCCTGCCGCGATGGCGCGGTCGGCGAGCCATGCGGCTTGATAGGTTAACAGGCGAGCGGCTTCGATTTGCGTGGCCATGTCCGCTAGCTTGAACTGGATGGCTTGAAATTCGGCGATGGCTCTGCCGAATTGTTTACGCTGCTTTGCGTAACGGACCGAACACTCGTAGGCGCCTTGCGCCATGCCGAGGCCGAGCGAGGCGATGGAAATCCGGCCGCCGTCGAGGATTTGCAGGCTGTTGACGAAACCTTCGCCTTCTTTTCCGAGCAGATTTTCCGCGGGAACTTTGCAGTCGGTGAAGACGACTTCACTGGTGTCGCTGGCGCGCAGTCCGAGTTTATTTTCTTTTTTTCCGGGCTTGAAGCCGGGAGTGCCCTTCTCGACGATGAAGGCAGAGATGCCGTGGCTTTTCTTTGCGGCGTCGGTGACCGCCATGCCGACGCAGACGTCTGCGTAATGGCCATTCGTCGTGAACGTCTTCGAGCCGTTGATGACCCAGGCGCCATCTTTTTTGACGGCTTTGGTGCGCGTGCCGCCGGCGTCGGAGCCAGCTTCCGGCTCGGTGAGCGACCAGCATCCTAGTTTTTTGCCTTGCGCGAGCGGCACGACGTATTTCTTTTTTTGCTCTTCGCTGCCGAATTTATAGATGTGATTGGTGCAGAGCGAATTGTGCGCGGCGACGATGATGCCGATGGAGCCATCCACGCGCGACAATTCCTCGATGATGATGGCGTACTCGGCGTAGCCCATGCCCGCGCCGCCGTATTTTTCGGGGAATATCACGCCGAGGAAGCCCATCTCGGCCAGCTTGGGGATCAATTCGACGGGAAACTTCGAGACTTCGTCCCACTCCATCACGTGCGGCAGAATTTCGCCCTCGGCGAATTCGCGCACGGTGCGCCGCAGTTGTTTCTGTTCGTCGGTCAGAGCAAATTCCACGGTTCCTCGCCCATAACGAAAAGTTATCTCGCGGTACGACTTTTATTTATACCACACGCGCGGGTCTGACTGCAGTTCAGAGCGCAACAAGTCTTCATGAAGGCGCAATCGCGCATCGCGAATCGGTGCGAGTGGATTTTTGCGTGACACCTGCAACCTTCTATCCTAAACTTTCCTCAATGAGCGCTAGAGGTGCGGGTTGACTCTCGAAGTAAAACCAGAAATCGCCGCCGCGCTGGAAGCTTTGGCTGCTGCCAAGGGATTATCTGTGGAAGACTACCTGAAACAACTGGTAGACCGAGAAATGCCGTTGGAAGTTAAAGAGATTGGCCCACCTGACGGTAGTGGCATGGTGTGGGAAAACGGACTGTTCGTTTACCGTACCGGCAAGCCGCTGCCTCCGGAGGTAATTGATCGCGCGGTTGGCGAAGTCCGCGAAGAGCGGCTGCGTCGCCTTCTGGGCAACAATTCTTGAAAATATTCTTCGATACCTCTGTTCTCGTCGCCACGTTTTATGCGGATCATCGTGAGCACCCCGCTAGTTCAAGAGCTTTTCTTGCCGCGGGAAAGGATGATTATTGCGCGGTTCGTACGCTCGGCGAGGTGTATTCGGCGCTAACTGGTTTACCCGTTCGCCCGCGGATCACGGGGCCCGAGGGCCTACGCATCGTGAATCAGATACGCGAACGGCTCAGTCTGATTTCGCTAAGTGACCAGGAATACCTTTCGGTAATCGAGCGAACAGCCTGCGACGGAATCGTTGGCGGAGCTACTTACGACGCATTCATCGCGCGGTGTGCACTAAAGGCCGGGGCGACTGTTTTGTTGACCTGGAATGTCCGCGATTTCACGCGGCTTGGACTTGATGTCTCTGGAATCGTGAAAACACCTCTTGAGCTGTGAGGATCAGTTTGGACCCTGCGAGCAGCAACGCCGCCTATGTGATGAGTCTCAATTAAGGCAGCGTATATGCCACGATTGCGTCACTTTGTTTTTCTTCGGTGATCTTGGCGTGGCCGCCGGCGGCGATCACAACGTACTGCTTGCCATTTGCGCGCAGCTGGTAGGTCATCGGAGTCGCGCCGCCGGTGGTTGGCAGCTCGGACTTCCATATTTCCTTGCCGGTTTCGACGTCGAACGCCCGGATGGTCGGATCCATGAGAGTGCCGGCGACGAATACCAGGCCTCCGGCGGTGACAATCGGTCCACCGAGGCTCGGCGCTCCCGCCGGTATGATGGGCTTATTTGGCGCTAGCGAGCCGAGCGGCACCTGCCACTGAATCGTTCCTTTGTTCATGTCAACCGCGGTGAGCGTTCCCCAGGGCGGCGGCACGCATGGCAGATGATGCGCTTTCGCGAATAGAAACGTGCGGTACATGCCGTAGGGTGCGCCGCGCTGCTGGGTGTATTCCAGGTCGCTCGTGTTTTTATCCACGGCGTCCCAGTATTTGTCTGCTGCGATTACGCCCATCTCGGAGGCCAGGTTATTTGAGTTGACCAACAGCAGGCCGAGCTGCGGGTCGTAGGCGTAGCCGCTCCAGTTCATGCCGCCGACGTTTCCGGGGATGGAGAGCGAACCCTTGATGCTTGGTGGAGTGAAAAGACCGTCATTGCGGAGGGCCTGGATGCGTTCACGGCAATAATCGCGATCAGCCGGAGTGATGCCCCACGCGTCCTCGGCGGTGAGCTTTTGCGGGCTGACGGCGGGCGGCGCGGAAGGAAACGGCTGCGTGGGAGACGTCACTTCGCCCGGAACGTCGGTTTGCGGTACCGGCCGCTCTTCGACCGGGAAGATTGGCACGCCGGTATCGCGATTTAGAACGTAGAGGAAGCCGGTCTTGTTGCCTTGAATTACGACGGGCACTTCATTTCCATCGTGTTTGATGGTGGCGAGCAGCGGAGGCGATGCGGAGTCGTAATCCCAGAGATCGTGATGGACGAGCTGAAAGCCCCAGGCCAACTCTCCGGTCTTGGCGTGCAGCGCGACGATGGAGTCGGCCCATTTGTCGTCGCCGGGACGCATGCCGCCGTAATAATCAGGGCTGGCGCTGCCGGTAGGGATGAAGACGAGGTCGCGCTGCGGATCAACGACCATTACGGACCACGCGTTGCCGGCGCCGGTGCGCCAAGTTGCGGTGTTCGGCGGCTGCGCTGATTTGTCGCTTTCCGCGTTTGGCGGCAGCGGCTCCCATTTCCAACGCAGCTTGCCGGTGCGCGCGTCGAAGGCGCGGACTACGCCGCTGGACATGTCCACGCGGGCATTGTCGTCTATTGCCGAGCCCACGATCACGATGTCATCAATTACCGCGGGCGGCGAGGTCATGTGATATTCGCCGGGGATGTAGCGCGCGACGTCGCGCAAGCTGATTTGGCCGCGATTGCCGAAGGCGAGGCACGGATCGCCGGTGGCGGCATCGAGCGCGATGAGGCGGGCGTCAAGCGTGGCTTCGAAAATTGTGCGGCGGCAGGGTTTGCCTTTGCCGCGGATGGGGTTGAGCCAGGTGGCGACGCCGCGATTGATCAGGCCGTCGCCGTAGCTTTGCGCGACGTCAATCATCGGGTCGTAGGCCCAGCGCTGTTTTCCGGTTTCCGGATTTAGCGCGATGACGCGATTGAAGGCGGTGGTGAGGTAGAGCGTGCCGTCAACGAGAATGGGAGTGGTTTCCAGGCCGCTGCGCTTTTTCTCGCCGCTGCCGTCGGAGATGTCGCCGACGTGGAAGGTCCAGGCGACTTTGAGCTTCGCGACGTTCTCGCGATTGATTTGCTTCAGCGGCGAGAATCGCGTGCCGCCGGCGTCGTGGCCGTAGTAGGACCAGTCGGCGCCGGATTCGTTTGCGCGATGCGCGGTTTGTGCCTGCGACTGAGCGGCGTTCACGCTGGCGAGGAGTATGGGAATGCAAATCGCGGCGATTCGGAGAAGCTTGTGCATTAAACCCTCCCGAAGGGATCATGCGAATTGTGTGCAGCTCGATTTGTTGCGACCGCAAAACCCGTAGTTCAGCGGCTGAAGCCGCTCTGATTTTGCTGCCTTTATGCCGTAGCTGAAGCTACGGCCTACAAAGATTCTCGTGTTCTCACGTAGACCTAACGCGACGACCTTCAAAGATTCCCGGATTGCTACTGCAGCGCTGAACTAGTGAGCCGCGGCAGGCGCGCGCTGCGCCAGGATTTGGTTGGTTGCCGCGATGGCGCGGTCTATGCCGGCGCGATCCACGTCGTAATGCGTAACCATGCGAATAGCGTGCTTGGCCGTTGGACCGCACAGAATATTTTTGGCTCCCAGGCCGTCGCAAATTTCCGCTGCGGTACGGCCTGTGCCATGCACATCGAAAATTACGATATTGGTGGCGACGCGTTTGGGGTCGATCTTGATGCCACGGATTGTTGCAAGTCCCTTCGCGAGATGCTGGGCGTTTTCGTGATCTCGCGGGAGACCCTTGGGCGACTCTTCCAGCGCGATTAGGCCCGCGGCCGCAAGCACTCCCGCCTGACGCATTCCGCCGCCGAGCATTTTGCGATTGATGTGGGCCTGCTTGATGAAATCGCGCGGACCGAGGAGCATCGAGCCGACCGGCGCGCCCAGGCCTTTCGAGAGGCAGAACATGATCGAGTCGAACTTCCGCGTAATGTCCGCGACGGATTGGCCTAGCGCGGCGGCGGCGTTGAAGATTCGCGCACCATCGAGGTGCACGCGCAGGCCGGCTGCGTGGGCTTGCTCGCAGATGTCTTCGGCGACGGCGGTTGGATAGACCGTGCCACCGTGCATGTTGTGCGTGTTTTCTAGGGTGATCAACGCGGTCTGCGAGTCGTAGTAAATCTTTTCGCGGATGGCCGGCTCGATTAAGTCCCAGGTCAAGATTCCTTCCGGCGCCGGGACGGGGCGTGGGGTCACTCCCGCGATTGCGGACATGGACGCTAGTTCGTAGAGGTTTACGTGGCCGCGCTGCTCGCAGATCACTTCGTTGCTGCGGCGCGTCCAACCCATGATCGCGAGCAGGTTGCCCATGCAACCGGTGGGGACGAAGAGCGCTGCCTCACGGCCGAAGATTTCGGCGGCGCGATCTTGCAGGCGGTTCACCGTGGGATCTTCGCCGTAAACGTCGTCGCCTACTTCGGCGGCGGCCATGGCCGCGCGCATCGCGGGCGTGGGACGCGTGACCGTGTCGCTGCGCAAGTCCAAAATTTCTCGAGGCATGCTCCTCCTGACCGGTCAATAAACGCACATCGCTGCATCAGCGGGAAAGCTGATATTGATTGGGATCAGCTGCGATGCCAACGCGCCGTCTGCCAACTCGCCGTATTTTTTCCATCGCAGTTTCAGTGTGTTCGTAAGTTTTGGAGGTTGTGCCCACGTTACGACGGTCGCTCGAAAAAAGTATCCTCCGGGGAACAACATTCCGACCCTTGCGTTATAGGTGGTCTTCGGATCGAGCATGATGAAGGCGCTGCTGGAGATGTCTTTGTCATAGCCGTCCCCAGGCTTGAGCACAATGTAATGTTCGTCTGGCCGATGCGGAGTAGGAACCTTCTCTACCAAGCCAAACGAGTCGTAAATGGGAACGTACACATATTCACCCGCGAGGCCGTCGGGCTGGATCCTGCGAAATTGCACTCCATCGTCTTCGACACACGGTTTACAAAGGATAATGTTGTGATCACTCACGTTCTCGATGCGAATCCCGAGGTCAAATCTTACGCTTCCTATCCGAGCGACGCCCCGAACCGGGTCGCCTTTATCAACCACGCAGTAGGACTGAGACTTCACAGTTGCAACCGTTTTCAGACCAACCTCGGTCTGCGCTTGCGCTGTTGCAGCGACTATTAGATAGAAAGATAGTTGCGTCACGAGCCGGACTTTCAGATTCACGGAGATACAATTCACGTTGTCTCCAACCAAATCCGCGCTGCCCTTTAAGCCAGCAATTCGACGAACACTTCGTTTGAAACTGTGAGGCGGTTCGGAGCCAGGCGTAGTTGCGTGCCTTCGAGTTCCACGAGGCCGTCGCGGCGAAGTGGGGCGATGCGTTCGCTGCAGATTCACATCGTAGCGGCGTTCGATTTGCGCGAGGTCAATGCCTTCGAGTTGGCGGAGGCCCAGGAATAGTTCTTCTTCGAGCGCTTCTTGCGTTGTGACTGGCTCGATATGCTCGCGCGGCGAGATTCCCTGCTCGATCGCTGGCCACGTATTTCGCGGACATCGTGGAGGTTGGACCAACGGCGGGCGCCATCGAAGGAATGCGCGCCGGCGCCGAAGCCGATGTACGGGTCGCGGCGCCAATATTTCAGATTGTGGCGTGAGCGAAAGCCGGGTAGGCCCCAGTTGGAGATTTCGTAGTGCTCATAGCCGACTGCAGCGAGGCGCGTGCAGGCTGCGTCGTAAAATTCGGCCATGGCGTCGTCGCTGGGAATTGCTTTGGCGCTGTAGCGGCTGCCTCCGGCCAGGGATTCGCTGCCGAGGTGACTGCCTTCATCAATTTCGAGCATGTAGATGGAGATGTGCTCAGGGCGGATATCCAGAATGCGCGCGACGGATTCGTCCCACGATTCACGGGTTTGGTGCGCGAGGCCCGCGATCAGATCCATGCTGATGTTGCGGAATCCCGCTGCGCGCAAGATTTGCGCGGCGGCGAAGATGTCCGCGCGGCGATGCATGCGTCCGGCGGCTTGGAGTTCGCGGTCGTCAAAAGATTGCGCGCCGAGGCTGACGCGATTGAAACCAGCGGCGCGCCACGAATGCGCTTTTTCGGGTGTGATGGTCTCAGGATCGGCTTCGAGGGTTATTTCAGGCTCGGTTGTGGGCGCGGACGTCAGCGCCGCGCTTGCCGCGAGGCCGAAGCTTGCGCGCAGAGAGTCCAAAATGTTTGCTAGTGCCGTCGGGACCAGCAGGCTTGGCGTGCCGCCGCCGAAGTACACGGTGTCCATCGCTGCGCCGCGCAGCAGAGCCAAATCCGCCGACGATGCCGCAGCAGTGATTTCCCGGCAGACTGCAGCGGCGTACGGCTGGTATTTATCGCGCGCGACTACGCCCGTGTGGAAATTGCAATAGGTGCACTTGGTCTGGCAGAAAGGCACCTGAATGTAAGCGCCGAGGTTCATTTGGGCTTGGCCACCACGTCAAATTCGTCGGAGACGGCTTGCTTCATGGATTTGGGATCGTCGATCGCTTCGCAGTGGAGGCCGACGCCTTCGACGCTTACGTCTTTGTAAGGTAGACGCAGGCGGTAAGTACCGGGCTCGAAAAGCTTGATCTTGAATTCCTCGACTTCGCTGCCATGGATGACGCGGGAGGCAACGCTGTCTCCGGTGTTGCAGCGCCACAGTTGAATGTCCCAGCGCTTGCGATTGCGTTTCTGGATGGTGAAGGCTGGAATTTTCGCGGTGGTTTCCGAATCGATCAATCTTCCGCACATGGTCATGCAATAGGTGAGGCGCTTATCGCCATTATTTCGGATGCGCACGACGAAGGGTTTTCCGGCGACTTGCTGGTCTCCCACAATTTCGAGGGAAAGGCTGTCTTCGGCCGCGGAAATTCCAAAATTAACCAGAAAAATCAGAAGGGAGATTGCTGCCGCGGCCTGGAGAAGGCGTCTCATCGAGAAAGAGTTTACACCAAACGAAAACGACTTCACGTCAAAGCGTCGGGAACAATCTTAACGTGCAATTCCCTGCTGCGCGGGCCGTCGAATTCGGCGAAGAAGAGGGCTTGCCAGCGGCCGAGCGCGAGTTTCCCGCCGGCAATCCAGATGGATTCGGACGAGCCGACGAGTGCGGTCTTAATGTGCGAATCGGAATTGCCTTCCGCGTGCGTTGAATTTGCGACGCGCGGGACGAGGCGGTCAAATGCTGCCTCGATTTCGTGAGCTACGGCAGGGTCGTAGCCTTCGTTGATGATGATGCCGGCGGTGGTGTGCGGGACGTACAAGTGGCAGATGCCGCTCACGCAGCCAGAATCGCGCACTGCCGCTGCGATCTTTTCCGTGACGTCTTGCAACTCGGCGCGTCGGGTGGTGCGGATGTTCAGTACGTGCACTTCGGTGGCGCCGGTCGGTTTCGGTGTTCTGCTCATGCGTTGCAGTCGTGTGCTGCGTTGCGCTGCGCTCGGCTATTTGGCGCTGCGGCGCTGGGCTTGTTCGTCGGTCAGCGCGCGTTCGCCTTGCGGCGTGGTGATTAATGTATCGGGCAGGCGAATGGCGGCGTAGGCGTAGGCGGCAATCGCTCCGCCGATGAGCGGTGCGACGATGAAGAGCCAGAGTTGTTCGAGCGCCCAGCCTTGCACGAACAGCGCTGGTCCGATGCTGCGGGCGGGGTTCACGGAAGTGTTGGTGATGGGGATGCCGACGAGGTGAATCAGGGTTAGCACGAGTCCGATTGCGAGGCCCGCGAAACCGACCGGGGCCTTCAGGTCGGTTGCGCCGAGAACGGTGACGACCAGGAACATCGTCAGGATCACTTCGGCGACAAAGGCGGCGGGCATCGAATAGAGGCCCGGCGAGTGCGGGCCGTAGCCGTTTGCGCCAAGTCCATTGGCAGCGATATTGTAGCCGCCTTCGACGCCGCTGGCGATGAAGAGGATCAAGGCGGAGGCGACGATGGCGCCGAAAATTTGCGCGACGACGTACATAATTGCGTCCTTGCTGCCGATTCTTTTTGCGAGCAGGACGCCGAGAGTGACCGCGGGATTTACGTGACAGCCGGAAATCGGGCCAATGGTATAGACCATCGCGAGAAGCGCGAGGCCAAAAGCGAACGCGACGCCGACGTAACCGATACGACTGCCGGCGAGAACGGCGCTGCCTACTCCGCCGAACACCAGCACAAAAGTCCCCAGGAATTCCGCAAGATATTTTCGCACGGTGAGGCCTCCTTGCTCCGAGAGTGGCGGGAGTATACCACCGGGCCTGTGTACGGCCGCACAGTCCGAAATGGGGACCTAGATTCTAGTGCCCGCTATTTGCAGGCTTCTTCCCCGATACAGTAAACTCGCGGATTCGGATTCAGACAGGGGGACTTACATGCTGGTGGTAATGCGGTCACACGCGACCGATGCGGAAGTGCGCGCAGTCTGCGAGCGCATCGAGATGCTGGGTTACAAGGCGCATCCGATTCCGGGAGCGGGCCGGACGGCCATCGGCATTACTGGCAACAGCGGAGCGGTGGACATCGGTTCGCTTGAATCGATGCCGGGCGTGGTGGAATGCATTCCCGTCAGCAAGCCCTACAAGCTGGTGAGCCGCGACGTAAAGCTGGAAAACACCGTGGTGCGGATCCCAACGCCTTTGGGAGATGTGCTGTTTGGAGGCGTGGACGTGGCGATGGTCGGCGGGCCCTGCGCGATTGAGACGCGCGAGCAGGCGTTCACCGTTGCGAAGCACGTGAAAGCGGCGGGCGCGCGATTATTTCGCGGGGGCGCTTACAAACCGCGGACTTCGCCTTACAGCTTTCAGGGGCTGGGGGAATCGGGATTGCAAATCATGGCGGAAGTTCGCAAGGAATTTGGCCTGGGGATTATCACCGAGGCGATTGACAACGAGTCGCTCGATCTGGTGGAAAAATATGCGGACGTGATCCAGATCGGGGCGCGCAACATGCAGAATTTTTCGTTGCTGAAGCGCGCTGGGCGGGCGAAGAAGCCGGTGCTGCTGAAGCGCGGGATGTCCGCGACCTTGGATGAGTTCCTGATGGCTGGCGAATATTTGATGTCTGAAGGAAATTACAATGTGATTTTGTGCGAGCGTGGCGTGCGGACTTTTTCGGATTTCACGCGCAATACTTTGGATCTGAGCGTGGTGCCGGCGGTGCAGAAACGCAGCCACCTTCCGATTGTTGTCGATCCCTCTCATGGCACGGGGCGGCGGAATAAGGTGCTGCCGCTTTCGCGGGCGGCCGTGGCTGTGGGCGCTGACGGATTGCTGGTGGAGGTGCACCACGATCCAGATCACGCGCTTTCCGATGGACCACAGTCCATTCTGCCCGAAGAATTCGCGCAGCTCATACGCGAAGCGCGGCAGATTGCCGCCGTCCTGGGCCGCACTATCAATTGAAACAGCGCGTTAATTATCGTCTTGTTTCCCTGTTGGTAATTCTCGTGGTGCTGGCAATCCGCGAAGTGGCCGTGGAGCTGCGGCCGTCGTTCTTGCGTCCGGGATTGCATTTGCTCGCTTACGTCGGAAATACGGCGGACGGCACCGTTTCCATTCTTGATCTGGTGAAGCTTTCTCAGGTGAGTACAGTTGCTGTGGGTCCGGGGCCGAGCGGTTTGCGGGCACATCCCACGCGGCCTGAGATCTGGGGGCTTAGCTCGTTGGGCGGATACGTTTGGGTGCTGGATGTACGATCGAATCAGATCGTGGCTCGGATTACGGTAGGAGCCCAGCCGTATGCGCTGGATTTTTCGACCGACGGACGGCGTGCTTATGTTGCGGCTTCGGGGCCGGGAACGGTATTTGCGCTAGATACGGCTTCGCGGCAGATCGTGGCGCGCGGGCACGCCGGACGCAGACCGTGGATCGCTCGCGCGGCGCCGGACGGTAAGACAGTATTGGTTTCTAATCGCGATGACGCGACGGTTTCGGTTCTCGATAGCAATTCACTTGCGCCGCTGGGCGTGATTCCGACCGCCCCTGATCCCGAACAGATTGTGATCCTGCCCGATAGTTCCAAGGCATTCGTTACTTCCGGCTCGTCGAATCAAATCTCGGTGCTGGATTTGAAGAGACGGGTTCTGCTGACGAATCTAGCGCTGGGAGGGACTCCGAACGACCTCACTCTGAAACCCGACGGCGGTGAGCTTTATATTTCATCCAGCTCCGCGCACGGACTTTTGGTGGTAAACACGGGAACGAACGAAGTGGGAGACTTCTTGCTTTTGGGGATGTCGCCGACGTCGGCAACGTTCGCTCCGGGAACCGAAACGCTCTATGTTTCCGATTCCGCGGCTGGGCATATCGTGCCTGTCGCGGTGGAAACGCGGCTGGTTGGGCGGCCGATTCAGGTGGGGCAGTATCCGACGACTTCGCGACTGACTCCGGGCGGAGATATCTTGCTGGTGGTGGATTCCGGGTCGAACGATCTGGCCGTGGTGCGCACGAAGACCCTGGCCGTTGGACAGCCGGAGCTTTCGCCGCCGCGGCCGCCAACTACTTTGATACCTGTCGGCGCGCAGCCGCGCGATCTGGCGATCAAAGTTTTTTAATTTTCTGATTGCTGCTTGCCGCTGGCCGCGATCACTGCACGATCAGAGTTAACGGAATGCTTCTTGTTACCGTCGTGGACGATCCCGCTGGTGTGTAGGTGGCAGTCACTGTCAGCGTGTACGTGCCGCTCGGCGTTCCCGTTGTGGTTGTCGCTGAGCTCCCCCCAAAGCACGCTGCAAGGCTTACCACCAGCAACGCCGTGATTGCCACGGCTTGCGCAAGTTGCGCCGCGCGCTCCCACTTGCGCGCTGACGCGGCGGTCCACAGCACTGCGAGCATCAGCACCACCATAAATATTTTGGCTGGCGCCGGAGCGAGCGGCGGGAGACGTGTCGGCGGAGCTGTATTCGCGGAAGCTGTGCTGGTTCCGGCGGTGGTGGTCACGTTCACTTGAATTGGCGCCGGCGTGTTGCCCATCAAGGTGGCCGATGTGGGTTGAATCGTGCACGCGCTGGCTGTCGCGGGATCGGTGCAGGCTAGCGTGACGGAGCCGGTGAAGCCTGTGAACGACACGAGGTCCACCTGATACGCCGCGGCTGTGCCTGCAGCGACGGTTTGCGTGGTGAGTCCGGGAGGATCCACGCAGAAATCGGTGGCGGAGGCTTGGAGCGCGATGGTTTGCGGACTGCCCGGCGCGTTATCGTTGATTGAGAGTGTCGTGTCTTTGGCGCCGGAGGTTGAGCCGCAAGTTGCCCCGGAGGGGGCTGCGGCCGGATTAAATGTTACGGATAACGAGCATGATCCTGCAGCAGGAACGGCGGCGGTGCAATTATTCGCGATGGAGAAGTCCGAAGAGTCGGCGACGCTCGCGCTAGTGATTTTGAGTATGGCGGGACTGGCTCCCGTGTTTTTCACCGTAAAGGTGGTCGGTGCGGACGCAGTGCCGGCGAGCTGGCTGCTGAAATTGATTGGACCGGCTGGCGTGACGGCTGCGGACACCGAGATGGAGGTGCCGCTGAGCGAGATGGCTTGGGGGCTTTCGACGGCATCGTCGGTGAGAAGAATGGTCGCGGCCCAGCTGCCGGCCTGTTGCGCGCTGAAGGTCGCGTTGATCAAGCAGCTGGATTTGGGGCCGAGAGTCGCGGCGCAATTGTTGGACTGGGCGAACTGCACGGCGCCAGCGGGGGAAATGGCAATATTACTGATCGCCATTACCGCATTGCCGGTATTGGTTAACGTGATTCCAACGGGTGCGCTGGTCAGCCCCACCGTTTGCGTGCCGAAAGCCACGCTATCCGGGGTTACAGATACTTCCGTGGAGGCGATTCCGGTGCCGGAGAGCGCGACTGTTTGCGGGCTGCCGCTGGCATTGTCTGTGAAGCTGAAGGTCGCGCTGACCGGCCCGGGCCCTTGCGGAATGAAATCCACCAGGATAGTGCAGTCGGCGCCGGCGGCGACCGCGCCGGTGGGAAGCGGGCACGCTTGCGCGCCACCAGCATAAAATCCGAAGCTGGCGGCGTTGCTGCCGGTGATGGCCAAGTTGGTGAGATTCAGCAGGGCGCTTCCTGAGTTCGTCAGCGTGACGGTTTGTGTGCCGCTGGTGGTGCTGACGGCTTGCGTCGCAAACGTCAACGTGGCAGGCGTGGCACTGGCGATGGGCGCGGCGGGCACGGCGGTGCCGGTGACCGCGATGACTTGCACGTTTCCGGCAACTCCCTGCGAATTATCAGTGACGTTGATCTGCGCCTGAAACGTTCCCGTCGCGACCGGAATAAACTGCACAAAGATCGAGCAGGTGACGCCAGGCGCTATGCCTCCGGAGGTGCTGCCGGTGACGGTGCAAATCGGCTGGCTTGAGAGGCTGCCGCTGCTGGGATGAAACAGAGACGAGCCGGAAAACAGAATGTTGGAAATCAGCAGTGGCTGATTGCCTGCGTTGGTAAGCGTAACGTAAAGGCTGGGCGTGGTGCCGACCGGAACGTTCCCGAAATTAAGGTTGAGCGGAGAGTACGCGGCGAGCGGGCCGCTGCCTGCGCCCACGACCTCGAGAGCCTGCGAGCCCGTGCCGGCGTTGTCCGTAAGAGTGAGGTACACACCTTCCGGTCCGACGACCGAGGGCACGAAAGTGACTTCAAGGGAGCAGATCGCTCCTGGCGCGATCGGCGCGTTCGTGCAGGACAAGGAATTTTCCACGGAGAAGTCGTTGCTGTTGGCGCCATTGAGGCCAACGCTGGAGATGGTTAACGGCGCGTCGCCGGTATTCTTCACCGCGACGGCTTGCGGCGGAACAGTGGGAGAGGCGACGGGCTGGGTGCCGAAATTCACTTTTCCCACGTTGAAAGAAACGCTCGGAGCGGCCGTGGCACTGGGAACGATTTCCACCAAAAAGGCGTCGGGCAGCGGCGGAGTTTGCTGGCAACTGGCGCAAGTCAGTTGCACGCCTGTGCTGAACGCGGCGGCGGTGGGAAAATCCGCTGCGGTGGTAGCTCCGGTCAGGTAAATGTTTTGCGCGGAATCCACGGCGATTCCATTGGCGATTGCGGTGGCCTTCGCGCCCGGCGCAGCGGTGCCGCCGAGCGGCGTGGCCACGATGAGCGACGCGCTGCTCGCTGAAGTGGGATCGAGTTCGGCGATGAACGCGTCGGTATCTCCGGTGAAGGGCTGCAAATTGAACTGCCACGGAAAATCCCAGGAGTTGGCGACGCCCGCGAGGTAGACGCGATTCGGGGCGGCGAGCCAGACGCTCTGGCCGATGTCCGACTGGGAGCCGCCGAGGAATGTTGAATAGGCGAGGCGCGTCATGTCCGTGGACGGATCTTGCGGTATCACGGCGAGGAAGGCGTTCGCTGTGCCTTTTAGTGAGGATTGATAGGCCGCGACGGTGCCGGAGGTGCCGTTGGTCACTGGAAAATTCGAGGATTGCGTGGTGCCGGTGACGTAAACCGTGCCGGGCAGCTCTGTGCCGACTGCGATTGCGAGAGCTTTGTCCGATCCGGCTCCTCCCAAGTACGTGCCGTAAGACAAATCCTCCGGACCGTTGCCGGAAGGCAAGATTTTCATGACGAAGGCGTCGTAGGGGTCGCCGGCGTAGGCGGTTTGAAATCCGTTGGTGGTGACGAGGGTATCGAACGGGTTCGACGTGTAGCCCGTGATGTACGCGTTCCCTACCGAGTCCACGGCGACTCCGGTTACAGTGGCCTGAGCGCTGATGCCGAGATAAGTGCAGTATTTCAAATTAGGCGCGGTGGGCGTGGCTACCGGACGAAAAATCACGAGAAATCCGTCGCTGATGCCGCCGCCATAAGTGGATTGGAAGGGTCCGGCAACAGTCGTTGATGCGGCTGGCGCGACCGTCAGATTCGTGGACTGCGTATCCATCGCCACAAAAATATTCCCGGAGGGATCCATGGCGATGCCGCCGGGGCTGAGAGTGGCTTCGTTGCCGTTGCCGCCAAAAAGCGTGGAGTAGACCAGCTTCGCGCCGGTCGGGTCAATTTCTGTAATCGCCGCGTCGTTGACGAGCGTTCCATTCGTCGAGCTGGTTAGCGTGCTGCTGTCTGTGACCGGATAATCGGGCGAGGTTGTGGTTCCGGCAATCGCGACATTGCCGCTCGAATCCACGGCGATCGCGCCGCCTTCTTCGTCGCCGCTGCCGCCGATGAAAGTGAGGTAGACGAGTGAATACAGGCCTGTCTTCGTGGGGTCAAATTTGGCGATGAAATAATCGGAGGGGCCGCCGCCGGAACCGATGCTGGTGCCGTTGGTTTCGATGAACGTGGTGGCAGACGTGGTCGTGCCGCCGACGTAAATCTTGCCTGTGGAATCGAGCGCGATGCTATGGCCTGAGTCGCTGCCCGCGCCGCCGAGGAAAGTCGAGTAAGCGACCGCTAACGATGGATCTATAACCAGAGTCGCCGCGGGATCGTGCGCGGCCACTACGAATCGAACCGTGCCGTCTTTAGCTAATTCATATCTCCCGTTTACTGCTTGGCGCGCTGGTTGCGCCAATTCCCTTTCGCGCCATTCTTCGTAGATGACGGGCTTCTTCATGCGCGCTTCGTGGCCGGCGATCGTCATCACCAAGTCTCCGGCTGCGTCAATGCGTTTGTGATCCGCCCCGGAAATTTTCACGCGAAGATTGCTGATGTCGGCCCCGGGCGCTACGCGCAAATCGTATTCGAGGGCTTGTTCGTTGCCGTAGGCGACCAGGCTCACTCCGGGGGCGATTTCCGGCGCTTCGGCAAGCGCAAAATGAGGAACGTGTGTTCGCCATTTGGCCGGGTCCTTTCCCAACAGGTAGTTGGTTTCTCCGGCGAGTTGCTCGCCGGGTTGCCAATTCAGACGCGACGGTGTCCGGTTTGGGTTTCGCTGCGAACTGCTGCGTTCTTTGGGCGGCTTGGATTCGCGCGGCACTCGCGGTCGCGGAGGGCGGTCGGGGTGCAGACCGTAGCGTTGACGCGAAGGCAAACCGCCGCGCCGGGATTGTCGCCGGCCGGTGCGTTTATGCGCGCGCGAGCCCGATGACGCGCGTTGGCGCGATTTGCGCCGCGGCCTCGGGGATGGCTGAAGCGCGGTGCTGTCTGCGGCGACGGCGGCAAATGGCTCGCGGACCTCGCGATTGGTGAACTGCAGCTTGAGGAGCGCCGCGGCATTACTCGGGCCATAGGCACCGGCGAGCTCGATCCCGTCGGCGCGCAGCAGGACGGTCATATTCGCTCCGCGGCCCACATACTGAACGGAGGGATCGGCCTGCCCGACGTTCGGTTCAAACGCGATCGGGAGCGAAACGGCTGATGCGCCGCGGTGCGCGGCGGGCGCGATCAGATTGGAGGACGCGGCTAGTTTGCGAGTCGTGCTCGGCGCGCGGTGACCGGCGGTACCAACACCGATAAAGACGGCCGCAGCCAGGACGCAGCAGAAAAGGTAGGAGAAAAAGCCGTTGGGGCGCAAGGAGCCCTCCGCAGGAACACACTTCTAGCTCCAGCTTGGGCGGCTCCAACACCGCAAACACACTTACCCTGATTGTGAGGTCCCAAGAGACTACCGAAAGGGTAGGCGGAATATCTAACGAACGGTTGCGATTGTCAATACGTGTTATTTCCCGAAACTTCGCGTAGGAATCGCGTTGGCGCGGTCTTGGACGCGGGGCGTGATTACGGTTTCGGGTCCGGTTCAATTTTCCAGGCGAAATTGTCTTCGCCGAGCGCTAGTTCGAGCATGCCGTCCACCGGGAGAACTTCGACCGGCAATCCGCCTTCCCATAACGCAACGCGCATGAGCAGAGAGCGCCTGCCAGGTAGATCGAAGAGTTCACGCGCCATGCCCACTTCGATAATTTTCCCGTAGGCGGCGGTGACGAGGGATTCCGGGTGCAGCAGGCATACGCCGGCCTGTTCGAGGATGCAACGCGTGAGCTTTTTCTTTTCGATATGGACAGTGATCCGCGTCTCGCGCGAATCCCATAGCGTGATATGCAGCTGGAAGTCAGAAACATCGGCGATAGCCTCTGGCACGGGATCTGCGCGCAGATACAGGTGACTTTCGCTGAAGCCGTAATGCAGCTCGGCGACCGCGCCACCGCGGCCGTGCATGGTGCTGCCCCGAGCGTCGGCGGCGTACAGCCCAGCTCCGAGCCATTCGAAGTAACTGCTCTCGCGGCCGTCCACGGTTACTTGCAGATAGGATTCGGGCGGCTCGCGACGTCCGCGCTCCGGCGCTTTTTTGATGGGGTGCGCGAGGGCTTCAGGCGCCTGCTCGCCGAGCGCGGTGTAAATTTCCGTGAGGTGCTTGCGGTAGAGCTCGTCGAATTCGGCGTCGTTCACCGAGCCGTGTTCCGGACCGTACCACCAGTTCCAGTCGCTGCCTTCGGCGGCGAGTACGGCTTCGTAGGCGCGCTTTAATTGCTTTGAGTTCGCCCCGTTGCCCCCTTGGCGTGCGGCGTTGCGCGCGTAGACCTCGCGTGCATCACGGAGCAGATCCCAGGCGCGGACGTCTTCGGCGTGACCGATCCAGACGTCGAAATTAGCGTTGATCCAGGAGGCGGGGAAAATTCCCTGCATCGTGGGCGCGGTGGGGTTGGCTTCGACGGCTTCGCTCACGGTAAGCGCGCGGATTTCGGGATCGTCCTGAACGCGGCGATAAAATTCGCGGAGGAATTGGCGGCCGTTCTCCGGGTAGTATTCCCAGGCGTTTTCTCCGTCGAGGATGACGCTGACCGCTGCAGTGCGGCCTTGCGGTTCGCGATCGCCGATCGCGCGGATGCGGCGGTGCAGGTCTTCCGCCGCGGCCACCGCGCCCATGCGGCTGTAGACGAACCCGATCAAATCCGAAATATAGTGGTCGCGGAAGAAACCGAAAATATCTTTGCCGGCTCGCTGCAACTTCCAGGGAGTGTATAGATCGGCGCCGTTTTCGGGATAACCTTCGGCGTCGCGCCAGAAGCCGATGTTGCGGGTGCGGCCTAGAACGCCTTCATCCGTTGCGAACCATTTGAAGCCGAGGTCCATGGCGATTTCGAGGGCTTGATCGGAGACGGAACCTTCCGACGGCCAAAGCCCGGCGGGTGGTTTGCCAAAAACGCGCTCGTGGAACGCCCGGGCGCGCGACAACTGCTCGCGGGCGTCTTCGGGGTAGCGAAACGGCGGCTGTGGCAGCGGAGTATGCGGGTTCGCAACGCGGGCGATGTCCGTGTCGCAGAGCAGCGGCAGAATCGGGTGGTAGTAAGGCGTGGTTGAAATCTCGATTTGCCCGCTCTCTGCCGCGATGCGATATTCGGGAAGTACGGCGCCGAGCAGTTCGAGTTGCTTTTCCTTCAGCAGACCCTTGTCGCGTTCGGTGTAATCCTTCCCTTTGGCTGCTAGCACGCTGACTACCGGGTCTTTTGCGAGATATTGCTCGTCCATCCAGGCGAGCTGCGAGAGCAGCTGCAGATCGCGCCAATCGCGCTCACTGAAATTCGCGATACAGGCTTCGGCGCCGCCGGAGCGGAGTTGGGCTTGCAGTTCGGCGAAACGCGGCCAGCGCTGCACGTAGTTTTCATTGACCTGGAAACCGCGATCAAGGATTTCCCTTTTCTGCGCGGGATCCAGTTTGTTGGCGGCGGTGAACGCAATTTCGAACCAGGGCTCGCGGAATTTGCCGCTGGCGTACTCTTCGATCTGTTCGCCAAGCGAGGGGACAAAATTGAAGGTGGCGTGAACTCCGGGAAATTCGCCGAGGACTTTCACCATGCCCCAGTAATCTTTCAGGGCGTGCAGGCGCGTCCAGGGGAGCATGTAACGCCCTGTGGACGGGTCGCGATACTGCGGTTGATGCATATGCCAGACTAAAACCAGGTTTACGCGGCTCAATGGGCAAGCTCTCGGATTGGGTTGGTCGGCTTCCTGCGGTATTCAACTTCCGGCATTGGGCGCCGGTGATGTGCCGCGAGCTTTGAGCGGCCGCAATCCCACGCGC
The DNA here is from genome assembly GCA_963740695.1 of uncultured Acidobacteriota bacterium. GTDB lineage: Bacteria > Acidobacteriota > Terriglobia > Acidiferrales > UBA7541 > Palsa-295. The sequence goes on along the minus strand of CAVUFU010000004.1, from coordinate 266,530 downwards.
GCGGCATGCTAGAATCTTTTTGCGCACCCATGCGCCTGCTCGATAAATATATCGGTCGCGAAGTCGGCTCGCACTCTGCGCTTGGGCTCGCGGTTTTCACTTTCGTTTTCTTCGTTCCCCAACTGGTCCGCCTGATGGATTTGATCGTGCGCCATTCCGGCGGGATCGGAATGGTGCTGCTGATTTTCCTCTGTTCGCTGGTTCCCGTTCTGGCGTTCACGATTCCAATGGCGGTCCTGGTAGGCGTGTTGATTGGCCTGGGCCGGCTTTCAGCGGACAGCGAAATCGTGGCGCTGCACGCTTCCGGAATCAGCCTGCGCCGCCTGCTGGTGCCCATCGGATTCGTAGCCGCGGCTTGCGGGCTAGCCACGCTGGTTCTCACGTTTTGGCTGAGCCCTTTGTCAGTCCGCACTCTGCGGGGCCTCGAAACTCGATTGCTTGCTTCGCAGGCGCCGTACGCCATCCAACCGCGCGTCTTCGACGAGCGGTTTCCGCACCTCGTATTATACGTACAAGATGTGGAAGCCGCAGCGACGCGATGGCGGGGGGTGTTCCTGGCGTCCACGGGAGAAGCGGGGACCACGGATGTGACGATCTCCGAGGGCGCACAAGTGGTGGCGGGAGAAGACAACAATCAGATCGAATTGCATCTGGGGAGCGGGAGCACGCATGAGTACGACCCGCACGATCCGCGGCGTTATAACGTCACCACATTTGGCGAGAGCGAAATTCCTGTAGAGCTCTCGAATCCGGTCACGGGGCCGAAGACTGTTGCATTGAGCGACGCGGAGCGCTCGGTCTCGGAGTTGCTCGCGGAACGCGGTCCCAATTGGCGCGATGCTCGCGTGGAATTCCAGCGCCGTATCGCCTTTCCCGCCGCGTGCGTAGTGTTTGCGCTGCTCGGAGTGCCGATCGGCGTGCGACCGCGGCGAGGCGGGCGCGCTGCCGGATTGATTCTGACTCTGGTGCTGATCGGCGGCTATTACTTCCTGTTCGTAACCGGCGCGCACATGGCGCAGCAAGGGTCGATCGCTCCCTGGGCCGGGATATGGGCGGCGAATATCGGAGCTTCCATACTCGGGCTGTTTTTTTTGCGGCGCATCGAATCCGTTCGGAAGCCCAACCACATTTTGGCGTGGTTTGATTCGTACTTTCGCCCGGCGCGGCCGCCGCAGCGTCGCGAGGCTGACGCCGCGCCGATACCTGCCGCCAACGGCACATCCGCCAACGGCTTGGCGGCGAAACCGGACGCGGCGGTGCGGCACGCCTTGCCAGCCGGTGATCCGGTGGCGTTTCCGATGCTTATAGATGTGTACCTGCTGCAGCGGTTTTTCTATTACTTTTTGGTGCTGCTGGCGGGATTCGTGATGATTTTTGACGCCTTCACGCTTTTCGATTTGCTGGGCGATATTTCGAGAAACCACGTTCCGGTTTCGATGGTCTTGAACTACTTCCGGTACTTGGTGCCGTTGATGGTGTATCAACTGGCGCCGCTGGCGACGCTCGTTGCCACGCTGGTGACGCTCGCGGTGATGGCAAAGAATAATGAGGTGATCGCATTTAAGGCGAGCGGCATCAGCCTCTACCGGCTGGTGCTGCCCTTGACGTTGGCAGGATGCGTGGTGGCAGGCTCGATGTTCTTGCTTGACGATACTTTCTTGCCTTATGCGAACCAGCGGCAGGATGCGCTGCGCAACCAGATCAAGGGACGCCCGCCGCAGACTTATTTTCAGCCTGCTCATCAATGGATATTCGGCGAAGACACGAAGATCTATAACTACGAATTTTTCGATCCCGATCAGCAGCTCTTTGGAGGATTGAACGTCTTCGAGCTGAGTCCCGGGACGTTTCAAATCCGGCGGCGCGTGTTTGCGACGCGCGCGACCTGGGAAGCTTCGGAAAATACCTGGGTTTTGACAGGCGGCTGGATCCGCGATTTCAACGGCGGCAAGGTGACCCGCTATACGCCTTTTAAAGTGGAGTCGCTGCCGGAGATTTCCGAGCCGCCTAGTTATTTCCGGCGCGAGGTGCGGCAGTCATATCAGATGAACTGGCGGCAGTTGGGCGAATACATTCTGAATCTGCGTCATGCGGGGTTCGATACTTCGCGGCTTTCCGTGCAGTGGCAGAAGAAGTTTGCCTTTCCCTTGATTGCGGCCATCATTGTGTTCCTCGGCGCGCCTTTTGCTTTTCTGGTGGGAACACGTGGCGCGGTGGGCGGATTGGCGCTGGCGGTGGGGATTGCGATTGTGTATTGGGCTTCGGCGGCGCTCTTTGAAGCCATGGGATCAGTCGGACAATTGCCGCCGCTACTTGCGGGATGGGCTCCGGACGCGATTTTTGGATTTCTCGGCGTGTATTTCTTTTTGAAGATGCCGACCTGATACTCGCGGGCGCCGGCCGCGTTTGCTGCTCTGAATACCTTCATTACTAACCCGTCACAAGTACTATTGGCGAAAAGCTGATTCGCGGCAAAGATGGAACTGCTTTGCTTCGATCTAACTCTCGGGACGCGGATTCCTGCCGGCCGCGCGCCGCCTTTTGGGGATAAAAATGAAGCTTCGACTTGTCGTTCTGGTTCTAGCACTTTCCGCGGCTGGCGTGGCGCGCGCTGACTCCATGGGGTACGCATACTGCGGGAGCTTCGACGCCTACGTATTGCTGTACAAAACTACCGACCAGATCGAAGAGCTCGGCAAGCTGCGCTGCGACGAGAAAGTGGAGGTGTTGACGCGCTGGACGAAGTTTTATCAAGTACGCACCGCGGACGGGCGGGTCGGCTGGGTGCGTTCCACCGACATTTCCGGCACGCCAGGTTCGGCGCGGCGGCAGGCAACGCCGTTCGGACTGACGGAGCCGACTGCTATCCCGACGCCAGCAACAGAGCTTCCGCTGGGCAACCGAGATATTCTGAACATGCGGGGAATGCGCCTGAGCGACAGCGTCGTCATCAGCAAAATCAAATCGTCGAGGTGCGATTTCGATACATCTCCAGCGGCGCTGCAGAAACTACGTTCCGCCGGGCTGCCCGACCAGATCATTCTGGCGATGATTCAAGCGCCGCATTCTTCGGATGAGCCGGCGGCGAAGCCAGCGGATACGGTGGACGTCAATATTCCGGACGGAACTGCGATCGCAGTGGTGCAGAACGCGGATATTTCGTCAGACGGACTTCAGCAAGGCACGATCGTGAAGATGACGGTGGTGCAGGACGTGGTGGTGAACGGCTTGATTCTTTTTCAGCATGGCGCAGAAGCGCGCGCGCGTGTGATTGCCATCAGCGAACCTGGGCGGATGGGACATCCTGGCGAAGTTTCTTGGGCGATGCAGGATGTGGACGCAGCGAACGGCGAGCGGGTGCCGATTGATTTTGCTTCGACAGCAACCGGCGTGAACCCTGCTGGCGGTGTAGCCGCGCCGACCGCGCCCGTGTGGGAGTTTCGCAAGAACAAGCCGACGGTGATGGCCGGCGGCCAGCACTTTCAGATCGTGGTGCACGGAAATGTGCTGCTGAAGCTTGCACCGGAACTCGCGAAAAGTTTGTCTGCGCCGCCGCCTGCGGCACAACCGCCCGCCAGCGCGGCCGTTGCACCTGGATCGAATCGGTAGTCACTCGGCGATTTCTCGCGGCCTTCGCGAGTGGCAAATCGCGGAGTTAGGCGGGATGCGGCGGCTCCAGGTACGCCCAGCGCTCTACGATTTTTTCCGCTGCGATGCGCCAAATCACAATTCCGCGAAATTCCAAACGCTTCCATGTGTGCGAGTCCGTCGCCGCCCAGTGGTTGCGCACGACTACCTTGTCGTCTTCGGCGATGAGGTCTTCGATCTGAACGTGCAGGTCGGGAAAGCGCTGCAGCGCGGCGCTGACGTACTGAATGGCGCCGGCCGGGCCCGGCGGTGTGCCGGGAGGAACGTCCGCGCCGTGATCCACGAAGTTGGCGGCAAAATTGACGTTGCCGATGTCCACATTTTTGCGGTTGACGAACTCTTCGAAGTGGTTGCGGATGAATTCCTTGGCTTGCTCGTGCGTCATGCCGGTTTTCGGGTTGGTTGCTTCCATCGGTGCGGCCCTCACGCCTTGGCCGCCTGGGGCCGGAACTCGCTGGCGACTTCCGCGAGGAATTGGTCCTTCTTAACGGGAGGACGACCGAGCAGATTTTCGAGCACCGTGTCCACTGTGCCGCCCTGCCCACCCGTGTAATATCTTTGCAAATCGAGCAGCGCCGTCACCTGCCATTCCGGCATGCCTTGCTCGAGCATCGCCTTGCGTTGCGCGTCTTCCGGGATATCCACGTAGCGGACCGGAACTCCGGCGTGGCGTGAAATTTTCTCGGCGACTTGCGAGTACGTGAGGGCCTCCGGACCGTTCAATTCGTAGACTTTTCCGTCGTGCTCCCCACCACGCAGCGCTTTCGCGACCACCGTGGAGATATCCCGGACGTCCACATAACTCGTGCGCGCATTGCCCATGGCTCCGTAAAAAGCACCCTGTTCGCGGATGCTTGGAGCGAAGTAGGTGAGTACATTCTGACTGAAACTATTTGGACGAATGATGCAGTGCGCCATTTTCGTGGCGTTCAGTTTGTCTTCGACTTTGCGGTGCCAGCTGGGAAAAGACTTCGGGTAATCCGCGGCGCCCAGCGCGGAATTCAGCACGACGCGCTTTACGCCTGCCGCCACGCACGCGTCAATGGCGTTCCCTTCCAGTTCGACCAGTTCGCGAACCGGCGAGCAGACGAGGTAGACGCTCTCGATACCCTTGAGAGCGGCCGCGAGGCTTGCTTTGTCCGCGAAATCCGCGATTACCGTTTCCGTTCCGCTGGGGGCTTTCGCCGCGTCGGCTTTCGAGCGATACATCGCGCGGTGCGAGGCTCCGCTTCTCGCCACTTCCGCCAGCACTGCTTTGCCTACTGTTCCGCTTGCTCCGGTGACCAATATCATTTCGTTTTCTCCCGTTAGTCGCGCGCGGTGAATTTCGCGCTTGCAGCCGCCCCTGGCCGAATCGCTTTCATTTTCCCGCGAGCCAATTCTGCAAAATGATATAACCGTGAGAGTCGAGCCGGAAGTACGCACAATTTTGTAAGCGGCGGAGGAGCGGTGAGAGATCATTTTGGATGTCCGGTGCAAGCGACGATCAATGTGGTCAGTGGAAAGTGGAAAATCGTGACGATCTGGCATTTGGGATTCAGCGCCCGGCGTTTTGCGGCGTTGCGCGACTTGCTTCCCGGGATTAGCGACAAGGTGCTGGCCTCCGAGTTGCGGCAGATGGAGGCGGACGGGATCGTGAAACGCGAAGTCACCCATGCGTCGCCGCCGCAGGTCACATATTCGCTGACTCGGGCCGGTGCAGAATTGATCGGGCCACTGGGCGGACTTTGCACATGGGGTACCGAGCATCTCGGTGTGCCGCCAAACTTAAAGCGTTACCCGAAGAAGCCGGCAAAACGAAGACGTTGAGCTCCGGCGTCAGATGAAGCTGCACGGTCGAATGAATCGCAGGCAGAAATCGCTGCCACTAAAATTGAAGTTATTGTTTAAGCGCAGAATTCGCACCGGACGTTCGCGTGGCACTCGAATATTTCGTTGCGTCGTTGATTACGTTCCCACGGGCGTGCTTCATATGCAGCTCTAGATGTCGGCGGGACCACCGTTTCGATGCGCGATGAACTACTTTAACTGCAAAACGTGAGGGGGCCTGCAAGATCGTTTCGCGGACTGCCTGTACTCTTCCTGCCCGCCAGCTGTTTGAAAGTACTATTGCCAGCCAGGCCGACCCTGCCAAAAATAGCCCAACGCATTGCCGGGGGGGGTTCTCTCTGCACATCCCTCGGAGCGGCTTGGGGACTTGGGATGAAATACTTCACTATCGCAATTTGGGTCTTCTTTTTTGCCGCGCTGCCCGCGCGTGCTAACACGGACGCCTACGCGCATTGCGGCACGTACGATTCATATATCCTGCTCTACAAATCCACGCAGAAATTTGAAGAGCTCGGGAAGCTGCGCTGCGGCGAAAAGATTGAGGTTGTGGCGAGCAACGACGACTACACGAAGGTGCAGACCGCTGATGGACGGACCGGATGGGTGATCAATAGCGATCTTTCCGCGAGCGCTCCCCCTCCCCAGGAAGTTTATACGTTTGGATTGACCGCACCACGCAGGGCGGAGGAAGCGCAACCCGTGGAAATTCCGCGCGAGCAATTGGTGGCGGCACGGGCAGCTGGTAGCGCCAGCACCGGCTCCGGCGCGTGCTGCGGCGGAACCGGCTTCGCTGATTACGAACGTCAATGTGATGAAAATGCAGGGCGATCATGCAGCGCCTGACGAAATAATCGCCAAGATCAATTCATCGCGTTGCGATTTTGATACGACGCCTGGGGGTATTCACCGGCTGAAGCTTGCAGGTGTTTCGGACCGGATTGTACTGGCGATGCTGCACGCGCCTGCCGCGTTTCCGTTGGTGTTTGCCGATGGGACAGCGAGTGCCGAGGCCACAATTCCTAATGGCACTTCGGTGGAGGTGGCGGTGAGCAGCGATGTCTTGCCCAACGGTTTGCAAGAAGGATCGATCGTGGAAATGTCCGTGGCTCAGGACGTAGTGATCGGTGGCGTGACGGTAGTCGCGAGGGGCGCGGAAGCGCGCGGGCGAGTGATGGCGGTGCGCCACGCGGGATTGGGGAGCGCGGGCGAAGTGGTGTGGTTCATGCAGGACGTGCAAGCGGCGAGCGGAGATCGCATTCCCGCGAATTTTGCGCCCACGCAGGACGCCAAGATTTCGGTCGGAGATTTCGCCGGCTACCCGTTCTTCATGTCTGAATTTCGCAAGAACGGACCGGCGATCGCTGCGTCAGGCGACCACTTCACCGCGGTCGTGAGCGGCAATTTTGAAGTGCGGGTGCCGCAGTCTTCCGGTGGGGATCAAATCGCAGCAAAATCAAAAGTTCAAGCAATCCCTCAACTCGCGCCGGCGGTAAGTCTCGCGCCTGCGTTCCCGGCGATCGTCGAAGCTCCTGAGCAACAAGCGGCGGTCAAGCCGTAATCCGGCGTTCGCCTCTTGCACATCGTTCTGCTTCCACGGCAAGCTACCACTTCAAGTATTGGTTCAATTCACGTTCCGCCGTTGCGAATCTAATATGCTGCGCGAGATGTCGGCGCGCCAGCGGTGATTTGCAGGCGCGGCCGACGCCGCGTGTTCATGGCGCGCTTGAAATAGTTTGGAGGACTGCAGCTACGCGACGCGTGGGCCGCGCAAAATACGCGCTGGCAAGAACAGTATCCCACGCAGCAATTCGAAGACGCCGTCAACCGCGATGCCAATAATACGGAATGGCAACAGGAGCAGCCAGACGATCGGGTAAAGCACCAGCGCGAGCAGCGCCAGCGGCCAGCACAGCACCAACAGAATGCACCAGAGCAAGAATTTCACCATGACCTCCTCCGTGCCGCTCATATATTAGTACGCCGCAGCGGCGCCCGTTGTTCCACGGCACTAAAATATATTTCGCTGCGCAGCGTGGAACGTCATTGGCGCACGAGCGAACGAATTTTCTGGATTACCAGGTCAATTCCTACGTCGTTGTAGCCGCCCTCCGGAATAATCACATCCGCATAGCGCTTCGAGGGCTCGACGAACTCCATATGCATCGGGCGCACGGTGTTCATGTATTGGTCCACGACCATTTCCATGTTGCGGCCGCGCTCGCGGATATCGCGAACCAGGCGGCGGATGAAGCGCAGGTCCGCGTCGGTATCCACGAAGATCTTGATGTCCATCAGTTCGCGAAGCTGCTTATTTTCGAAGATCAGAATGCCTTCGACGATGATCGCGGGCAACGGCTCGATGCGTACCGTGCCCTTCAGGCGCTGGAAATTGGCGAAATCGTAGGTGGGACGCTCGATGGCTTGCCCCGCGCGAAGCCGGCGGACGTCTTCTGCAAGCAGCGGCGTATCCATCGAGTCGGGATGATCGAAATTTACTTTGACGCGCTCTTCGAAGGATAGCTCGGGATAATCGCGGTAGTAATTGTCCTGCTGCAGGACGACGACACTTGTGTCGCTTAATGCTTCGATGATTCGGCGGGTGATCGTGGTCTTCCCCGAGCCGGTGCCACCGCAGATGCCGATGATCAGCGGACGGCTATCGAGCGGGCGAAGATTCAGTGATTGAATTGTCCGCTCCTTCGCTTGGCTACTTGCGCTTCGCTTTGGCGCGTTGCTTATCTTCGATTTCAGCCTGGGCAGCGGCCAGGCGCGCAATGGCCACGCGGAACGGCGAGGCGCTTACGTAGTTCATTCCGACGCGATGGCAAAACTTCACGCTGTCCGCGTCGCCGCCGTGTTCACCGCAGATGCCGATCTTCAGCTTGGGATTCGTTTTGCGGCCGCGCTGAATTCCCCACTCGATCAGGAGGCCCACGCCGGCGATGTCGAGGGTCTGGAAGGGGTCTGCGGGGAAAATTCCAGCTTTTCTTTCGTCTACGTAGTCGGGCAGGAAGCGGCCTGCGTCGTCGCGGGAGAGGCCCATCGTCGTCTGCGTCAGGTCGTTGGTGCCGAAGGAAAAGAATTCGGCTACTTCCGCGATCTGGTCGGCGAGCAATGCGGCGCGCGGCAGCTCGATCATGGTGCCGACGAGATATTCAAGTTTCACTTTAGAGCGCGCAATGATTTCTTCGGCGGCTTTTCTGGTTTGCTCTTCGAGGATTTTCAATTCTTTTTTATCCATCACGAGCGGGTGCATGATTTCAGGCAAAACTTTAATGCCGCGTTTTTGGCAATCGATCGCTGCTTCAATGATCGCTTGAACTTGCATGTCGAGAATTTCGGGATACGTGATGCAGAGACGGCATCCGCGGTGGCCGAGCATCGGATTAGCTTCATGTAATTGATCCACTCGGCGCGCGACGGCTTCGGGAGAGATCCCGATTTTCTTCGCGAGCTCGGCTTGCTTCGCGGGATCGTGCGGAACGAATTCGTGGAGCGGCGGGTCCACGAGGCGGATTGTTACCGGGTAGCCGTCCATCGCATCGAAAATGCCGATGAAATCGCGGCGTTGGAATGGCAGGAGCTTCGCGAGCGCTTTGCGGCGAGCTTCAGGAGTTTCCGCAAGAATCATTTCCTGAATTGCTTGCTGGCGTTCGATGCTCTTTTCGGGCTGCTCGAAATCCTTGAAGAACATGTGCTCGGTGCGGCAGAGGCCGATGCCCTCGGCGCCCATTTCGCGGGCCACTTTCGCGTCATGAGGAGTATCGGCATTGGTGCGCACGCCGAGCCGGCGCGATTTATCGGCCCATTTCATCAGCGTATCGAAGGCTTTAGGCGGTTCCGGGCGTACGAGTTCGATTTGGCCGGTGTACACGGAACCATCGCCACCGTCGAGAGTGAGCCATTCACCTTCGCGGACAGCGCGGCCGTTGGAACTGATCGTTTTTTTCGCGAGGTCAATATCCAGTTTTTCTGCGCCAACGATGCAACACTTACCCCAACCTCGGGCGACCACCGCTGCATGGCTGGTCTTCCCTCCGGTGGCGGTGAGGATCCCTTGCGCGACATACATTCCGCCAACGTCTTCCGGGCTGGTTTCATGCCGAACGAGAATCACCTTCTCGCCGCGTGCCGCCCACTTTTCCGCTTCCTCCGCAGTGAACACCGCTTTGCCGACCGCCGCCCCGGGGACGGCGTTATTTCCGGTCACAAGCAAGCGGTTGGACAATTCGCTGCGCGACATCTTGGGATTCAGGACGGGATAAAAAAGACGCTCGACGTCTTCTGGCTTGATGCGTTCAAGCGCTTCTTCAACTTTGATAAGCTTCTCATTGACCATGTCCACGGCGATCTGGAACGCGGCTGAGGGCGAGCGTTTTCCGGTGCGCGTCTGCAACATATATAGCTTGCCCTGCTCGACTGTGAACTCGAGATCTTGCATGTCGCGGTAATGCTTCTCGAGAGTCTGGCGCACGCGTTCGAGCTGCGCATAAACCTTTGGCATGCGCTTGGCCATTTCTTTCAAGTGCATCGGCGTGCGGATTCCGGCGACGACATCTTCGCCCTGCGCGTTCAGCAGAAAATCGCCGAAGAAAGTTTTCTCGCCTGTCGAGGGATCGCGGGTGAAGCAGACCCCCGTGCCGGAATCGTCGCCGGTATTGCCGAAGACCATTTGGACGACGTTCACCGCGGTTCCGAGGAGGCCGGTGATTTTTTCCACGCGCCGGTAGGTTTGGGCTTTTTCGCCCATCCAGGACTCGAACACTGCGCCGATCGCGCCCCAGAGCTGCTCTTCGGGATCGTCCGGAAAAGCAGTGCCAGTCTTTTCTTTGTAATAGGCCTTATATTCGCCGACTAGCTTGCGCCAGCCCTCGGCGGTTACTTCGGTGTCGTCTTTCACGCCAAACGATTGCTTCATCGCGCGCAGTTTGTGCTCCAGTTCTTCCTTTGGCAGGCCGATTACGACCGACGAATACATCTGGACGAAGCGGCGGTAGGCGTCGTAGGCGAAACGTTCGTTCTTTGTGGTGCGCGCGAGACCTTGAACGGCCTTGTCGTTGAGGCCGAGGTTCAAGATCGTCTCCATCATTCCGGGCATGGAGCGGGCAGAGCCGGAGCGGACGCTGACGAGCAGCGGATCTTTGGCATCACCAAGTTTTTTGCGCGTGAGTTTTTCCAGGCGCGCGAGGCTCTTCGAAACTTCGGCGCGGAGTTCCTTCGGATATTTGCGGCCGTGCTTGAAGAAGTAGTCGCAGGTTTCCGTGGTGATGGTAAAACCGGCGGGGACTGGGAGGCCGATGCGCGTCATCTCCGCGAGACCGGCGCCCTTGCCGCCGAGGAGGTCGCGCATGTCGCCTTTGCCGTCCGCTTTGCCTGCTCCGAAGAAATAGACGTATTTCATTTTTGACCTCAAGAAAGAATTTAGATATGAAAAATGCTCGCCAGCCACAGCTGGCGGTTTAGCTCATGCGATTGTTGAAGCGAGTTTGTCGGCGTTCCGACAACTCAACTGTTACCTCACGGATTCTTCCGAGCCCAATTCGGAGAAATCCGCGATCGTAGAAAATTCTTTAAGTAAGCTGCCGAGCAGTGCCAAGCGGTTCCTTCGAACATTCTGGTCCTCAACCATCACTAGAACCTTGTCGAAGAACATGTCCACCGCCGGACGCAGCTCCGAAATGGCTTCCAGTGCTTCCCGATATTTTCTCGCCTTCTTCTTACGAGTCGCTTCCTCGCCGATTCGTTGTGCGGCGGCGTGAAGTTCGCGCTCGGCCGGTTCCCACAGCAGATCTGCTTGCACTGCCAGCTGCGACTTGTCCGCACCGGCTGCCGACTTCGCCAGGATGTTACGGATGCGCTTGAACGAAGCCGCCAGCGGCACGAAATTCTTTGTGTCGCGGATGGCTTTGACGGCGGCGACGCGGTCGGCGGCGTCCACTAGGTCGTCGGCTCCGGCGGCGAATGCGGCGTTGACTTCGTCGGCTGCAAATCCGCGTTTTTCCCGCAGAATGTGCCGCGCGCGGTCGAGCAGAAAATCGAGGACTTGTTTCTGGACGGCTTCGGAAGCTTCGATCTTCGGGGTTTGTTCGCGCAGCGATTTCGCTGCCGCGGAGATAGCCGCAGAAATCGAAAGCGGCAGTTTCTTTTCGAGGATAATTTTCACGATTCCGAGCGCCGCGCGCCGCAGCGCGAAGGGATCGCTCGAACCCGTGGGCACTGCGCCCACGGCGAAGCACGCGACCAGCGAATCGAGCTTGTCGGCGAGAGCTACGGCGCAGCCGGTTAAGTTGCGCGGCAGCGGATCATCAAGGCCGGCTGGTTTGTAGTGATCGTACACCGCCCAGGCGATTTCCTCGGGCTCGCCTTGGGCGCGGGCGTACAGACCGCCCACAATTCCCTGTAGCTCGGGGAATTCTCCCACCATGCCGGTGACGAGATCGCACTTGGCGAGTTCGCCGGCGCGGTCCGAGCCTGCCACATCGGCCTGCGATATGCCTCCGCTGAACCACTGTTCGGCCAGCCACCGCGCCAGCGCGCGCAGGCGTTCTACTTTATTGCCGTAACTTCCCAGGCGCGATTCGTAGGTGACCGCAGCGAGTTTCGGCAAGTAATCGCCGAGCTTGATTTTCTGGTCCGTCTCCCAGAAAAATTGCGCGTCGGCAAAACGCGCGCGCAGCACGCGCTCGTGCCCCGCGCGAACGAGTCCCTTGGGATCGTTTGGCAGGTTTATGACCGCGAGAAAATGCGGCGCGAGGTCGCCGTTCTTCGCTTCCAGCGCGAAATATTTTTGGTGGTCGCGCATCACCGTGATCAGGATCTCGTCGGGGAGCGCCAGATACGCGGGATCAAAATCGCCGATGATCACGCTGGGGTATTCGTTCAAGTAGGTTACGGATTCGAGCAGCGCGGCGTCCTCGTGAGCGCGGAGGCCTTTGCGCGTGGTGAGCGTGCGAATCTCGGCTTCGATTTTTCGGTGGCGCGCGTTGGGGCGACATAATACAAAGTTTTTCTTTAACTTTGATTCGTAGTCCGTGGGGCCTTGTACGAGAATGTGTTTCCTGCCGAGGAAGCGGTGACCGTCGGTGTGACTGCCTGCCGGCACCGCGGCGAACGTGAACGGCACGACTTTTCCATCGAGCAGCGCCACAATCCAGCGGATCGGACGAATGAAACGCGGGCCTTGCGCGCCGGTCCAATACATGGAGCGCGGCCAGGAAATTTCCTGGATCACTTGCGGCAGCGTTTCTTCCAGAATTTTGGCAGCGGGCCGGCCGATGACGACTTGCTTGGCGGCGAGGTATTCGCCCTTCGGAGTATTCACGATCGTCAATTTCGAAACGGGAATTCCCTGCTTCTCGGCGAAGCTCATGGCGGCGCGCGTCGGCTCGCCGACGCTATCGAACGCAACCGATTTCGGCGGGCCGGTGATTTCGCGCGTGACATCTTCCTGGCGAAGACGTACGCCTCGGGCGATGGCCACTAGCCGACGCGGCGCACCGAAAGTTTCAATGGAATCCTGCGCGAGCTTTTCTTCAAGCAATCCATTCGCAAGGAAATATTTCTGAAGCAATGCTTTAAGTTCCTGCGACGCTTTCAAAATCATTCCGGCAGGAACTTCTTCGCAGCCGATTTCGAAAAGAAAATCGCCCGTCGGCTTGGTGCTTACCTTCACGTGTTTCTTTAGGTTTTGCTTCATGCGCGGGCACCGGTCAATTCGGGCGCGGTGGTGACGCCCGACTTCTGCCGCAGCCACAGGTCGGCGACGCGCACGGCGAGTTTGCGCACGCGGCCGATCATTGCAGCGCGTTCGGTAACGGAGATAGCTCCGCGGGCGTCAAGCAGGTTGAAAAGATGCGAGCAGCGCAGCGTGAGGTCGTAGGCCGCGAGTAGCGGAAAGCGTTCGACGTTGACGCCAGCGGCTTTGGGCCAGGCGTCCAGGATGTGCTTCGCTTCCGCTTCGTTCAAATCGAACTGCTTGCGGATCGAGACTGCGTCGGCGTAATCGAAGCTGTAGGCCGAAAATTGGCGTTCCTCGGCCATGCGCACCTGACGATAGGTGACTGTTTCCGACCAGCGCACGTCGAAAACGTTGTCCACGCCTTGTAGATAGGAGGCGATGCGATCGAGGCCGTAGGTCAGTTCCACCGAGATGGGATCGAGATTTTGTCCGCCGCTCTGCTGGAAATAGGTGAACTGGGTGATCTCCTGGCCGTCAAGCAGCACTTGCCACCCGATTCCCCATGCACCGAGTGTGGGCGATTCCCAGTTGTCTTCTTCGAAGCGAATATCGTGTTCCTTCAAGTTGATTCCAACCGCGGCGAGACTTTCCAAATAAAGATCCTGAACATCCGCAGGCGCTGGTTTGAGTATTACTTGAAGCTGCGTGTGCTTGTAGAGGCGGTTGGGATTTTCGCCGTAGCGGCCGTCGGCGGGGCGGCGGCTCGGCTGGGTGTAGACGACGCGATACGGTTCAGGCCCGAGCACGCGCAAAAAAGTTTCGGGATGCATGGTGCCGGCGCCGACTTCGACGTCATACGGTTGTTGCAAAATACAATCGCGGTGCGTCCAATACTCTTCAAGTCGTAGTAGAAGATCCTGAAAACTGAGCCCCTGGCGCCTGGGCACAGGCTTGAGTTTTGCTTGATGTGCTTTCTTCTTCAAGCCGGTGACTCCAGAAGTTCCCGCGAGGCGAGCTTGCGGTCAATTTGATGTTCGATCACATCGAGCATAACATCGCTCAGTTCGCGCGCGGCGCGCGGCGGGATCATTTCTTCCGTCAGTTTATCGAGGCGTTCGGCGAGCATCCGGCGCGCGGCAGCGAGCGCCACCGGCGACAACGTGCGCATGCCGGGCCGGCGGCATTTGCTGCAGGAGATTGCCGAAGCGCTGGGCGAAAAATAAGCGGCCTCTTTCGGGTCCAATGCCCTGCCGCAGCGCGCGCAGGCATCGAGCGACGGAAGCCAGCCGCCGAGCCGGACAGTCCAGAGCGCGAAATACGCGAGCGGCAGCTCAGACTTGCCCGTCTTCTTGATGGTTTGCGCGGTCAATAATAGAAGACGGAAATTCGCGTCCGCCGGCTCGTGATCGGGCAGCACTGTCTCCGTCACTTCGCTCAGCACGGCCAGCGCAACTCCCGAGCCGTAGTCGCGGAAGGCATCGAGAAACGATTCCACCAGTTCGCACTGATTGATGCGCACCAGTTCGCGATTCTGGCGCTCGTAGAACCAGATATGAATGTGCGAAAGGCGTTCAAGGGTCGAGCCGAATTTGCTTTTGGTTCGGCGCGCGCCGGAGGCGACTCCGCGGACGCGTCCCATCGAACGCGAGAGAAAGCTGACCAGGCGGTCGGCCTCGCCGAGCGGGTAGGTTTGCAGGACGATGGCCTCGGATTCGTGGGTTGGCATCTGGGTATCGGCGCGCCGGCAACGGCGAATAGCGATTTGCCTGGAAGATTACAGGCGAACACATTCAAGTGAGCGCTTCAGCGCATGCGAAACAAAATTTTTTATCACAGCACAGGATTCAGCGCAATCGCTAAACGAGATTGCGGCAGCCGCCTTCAGTGCAGGGTCGCATGTTGCCCTGCGCCCCATGATTGCGCTTGAAAATGCGCGGGCGTCAGATAGAGTTTCTGTGCGTCAAACTTTTCCTCCGGAAACATCAAAGGTAGAGGCATCCAGAGTTGATCCCTTTAAAGGACCTGACACCGCGACGTTCATTCCCGATCGTCACGCTGTTGCTGATACTTGCCAACGTCATTGTTTTCCTGCATCAAGTGACGCTGCCACCGCGCGCCGCCGACGCATTCATCATGACATATGCCGCGGTACCCGCCAAAATCCAGCTTGCTCTGGCGGCACGCCACTACACGATGACGCAGGCGCTCGTGCCGCTTTTCACTTGCATGTTCCTGCACGGCGGATGGCTGCATATCATCGGCAATATGTGGTTCCTGTGGATCTTCGGCGCGAACGTGGAGGATCGCATGGGGCCGATCCCCTACTTGATCTTCTACTTGATTTGCGGGGTGGGCTCGAGCATCGCGCAGACGATATTTTCCTGGGGCTCGAATGTCCCGGCGCTGGGGGCGAGCGGCGCGATTTCGGGAGTGCTGGGCGCGTACCTGATCTTTTTGCCTGGTTCGCAGATACTGACGTTGGTCACGTTGTTCATTATCTGGTTCCGCGCGCGGATTCCGGCGATCGTGTTTATCGTCCTGTGGTTTCTCATCCAATTCTTGAGCGCGGTCGGGTCGCTGGGAGCTTCTTCCGCGCAAGCGGGCGGAGGAGTGGCTTGGTGGGCGCACGTGGGCGGGTTTGTTCTGGGGATGCTGCTGGCAAAAATATTCTCACCTAACGCTCGAAGGCCGGCGTACGGCTGATTGTCGTCGCCGTGCCGACAATTCGAGGAGGGGTTGAATGTCCGCGGCGCAACACTTGAAGTTGAAGTTCGCTCGGCCGCGCCAATCCGAGGCTGACTCAACGCCTCATGTTTCACTTCAACTCGGCCCATCAGCCGTTCTCAGGGCTAATTTTTCGCGGCGCTCATCGGTCGCATTGAATAGCGGAGTGACGTTCAGCGTTGTCGGGCGTTCTAACATGAGAGTGGAGGTACGGTCGCGCGATGCGAAATTGGCTGCGGCGGCACGCGTCCTCATGCGGCCCACGCAGAGTGCACCGGTGCAAGAATAATCTCGGGCGCCTCATGGCCGTCGGCGTGGCTCGCGATACAATGGGAGCAAGAAGCTCGCGGCTGCGCGCGGTGGTAATTTTTCGGAACCGCCCTGCGTAATATAGACTTGGGCAGCACACTTTCATGATGTAGGAGCGCTCACTGTACATGTCCACAACGCCCAATCCCGGGAAGCCCGACCTTAGCTCGTTGCGGATCGGCGAAGGCCAGCGCAAGAGCGGCAAGGCCGGCAGACGCCTGGGCGTCTTTGCGGCATTGATCGGCGTACTGGTGATTGTGACCGGAGCGGTGCTGGCGTTTCGCGATCAGAAGCCGATTGTGGAAGTGACGACGGCGCAAAAACCCGCAACGGGGCGGCCTGCCCTGCTCAACGCGAGCGGATACGTGACTCCGCGCCGGCGCGCGACCGTGGCGGCCAAAATCACCGGACGCGTGACCGGGGTCTTTTTTGATGAAGGCATGCACGTGAAGAATGGGCAGATTCTGGCGACATTGGATGATTCCGATGCGAAGCGGGCTCTCGATTCGGCTGTGGCTGATCGGAATTCCACGCAAGCTCAGATCACCGATTACCAGGTACAACTCAAGAATGCCGAAATCGAACTGCATCGCGCGAACGAGCTGCTCGCAGCGGGTGTACAGAGTCAGGAGACGTTGGACAACGCGCGCACTTCCGTGGACAGCCTGAAGGCCAAGATCGCGCTTACCAAAGAGCAAGTCTTGGCTTCCGCTGCGCGCGTGAACGAAGCACAGCAGGCCGTGGATAACTGCGTGATTCGTGCTCCGTTCGAAGGGATCATCGTTTCGAAAGACGCGCAGGTGGGCGAAATGATCTCGCCGATTTCGGCGGGCGGCGGATTCACGCGGACCGGCGTCGCCACGATTGTGGATATGAACTCAAACGAAATTGAAGTGGATGTGAACGAAGCTTATATCGCGCGCGTGGAGCCAGGGCAGCCGGTTACCGCGGTGCTGGACGCTTATCCTGATTGGCAGATTCCTTCGAAAGTTCGCACGGTGATCCCGACGGCGGATCGTCAGAAAGCTACAGTAAAAGTTCGGATTTCGTTCTTAAAGTTGGACCCGAGGATTTTGCCGGACATGGGCATCAAGGTGACGTTCCTGGGCGATGCACCAGATACCAAGAACGGTCCGGAAGCGGCTGCGACGGTTCCGGCCGGAGCGTTGCGCGACGAAAATGGGAAGAAGATTGTGTTTCTGGTGAAGGATGAAAAGCTCGAGCGGCGCGCGGTGACGGTGGGCAATACCAACGGTGGCGATGCGCAAATACTGGCTGGGCTTGTGGCGGGCGACACCGTGGTCGTGAAGGGCCCCGCTGATTTGCATGATGGAGAAGCGGTTCAGATCAAGCGGTAAGACGCACGCGTAACAGGAGAGTGACATGGTTCGTGTGGACGCAACCGGCAAAGACGGCAGCCTGATACAAATTCGTGGCGTGGAAAAGACGTACAAGCGCGCCGGCGAGGAAATTCACGTTCTGCAAGGCTTGAACCTGGACGTGGACAAGGGCGAATTCGTCGCTTTCATGGGGCCCAGCGGCTCCGGCAAGACGACCCTGCTCAATCTGCTGGGCGGGCTGGATGTGCCGACGCGCGGCAGCATCACCGTCGCGGGCGATGAGATCACGAACATGTCCGGCGGCAAACTCACGGAGTGGCGCGCGCGGCACGTGGGATTCATATTTCAAATGTACAACTTGATCCCGGTGCTCACGGCTTTTCAGAACGTCGAGCTGCCGCTGCTGCTCACGAAGCTCTCGAAGTCTGAGCGGCGCAAGCACGTGGAGACAGCGCTGGGTGTGGTGGGATTGACCGATCGCATGAACCACTACCCGCGTCAGCTTTCCGGCGGACAAGAACAGCGCGTGGCGATTGCTCGAGCGATTGTGGCTGATCCAACGTTTCTGCTGTGCGACGAGCCAACCGGCGACCTGGACCGCAAGAGTGCTGATGAAATACTTGAACTATTGCAGCGCTTCTGCAAGGAACACAACAAGACGATCTTGATGGTGACGCACGATCCGATGGCGGCGGAACGCGCGGAAGCAACGTTGCACTTGAACAAAGGCGTGCTGGTGGAAGCGTCGCACGCCGGGAGCCTGGCATGAAATACCTCCCACTTATTTTCGCGAACCTATCGCGCAAGAAGCTCCGGACTGCGCTGACGATCGGGTCGTTCGCCGTCGCGGTATTTCTTTTCGGATTCCTTGCGATCATTCACGGCGCATTCAGTGGAGACATGGGAGTGGTCGGCGTAGACCGGCTGATGGTAATCAATAAGGTCTCGATCATTCAGCCGTTGCCGATTTCCTACCAGGCGCAGATTCAGCGCATCCCGGGCGTGAAATATGTGGCGGCGCAAACCTGGTTCGGGGGGATCTATCAGGACGCGAAGAACTTTTTCCCGAGTTTCGCGGTTGATCCGGACACGCAGCGGCTGGTTTATCCGGAACTGACCGTCACCGACGCTGAGTGGCAAAAGTTTCTCGGCGACCGTGAGGGTGCGATCGTAGGCGCACGCACGGCGAAGCGTTTCGGCTGGAAACTGGGTGACCGTATTCCGCTGCAGGCGCCGATTTACGGCGGCACGTGGGAGTTCAACATAGACGGCATTTACAACAATCCGAAGGACGGCATAGATCTGACCCAATTCTGGCTGCACGAAAAGTATCTCGACGAACGCCGGACGTTTGGTAAGGGGGAGATCGGCTGGTACACGGTGAAACTGGATTCGCCGGATGACGCGCCGCGGATCATCAAGGCTATTGACGACCAGTTCGCCAATTCCCCCTATGAAACCAAGAGCGAGACGCTCGCCGAGATGACTGCGTCGTGGGTGAAGCAGGCTGGAAACATTGAATTCCTCATCATGGCAATCGGCGGTGTGGTGTTTTTCACGCTGCTGCTGGTGACCGGCAACACGATGGCGCTTTCTGTGCGGGAGCGCATGGGCGAGCTAGCCGTGATGAAGGCAGTCGGCTTTTCCGATCGCTTTGTGTTGTTCATCGTCCTGGCCGAATCGCTTACGATCGCGTTGATCGGCGGAATCCTGGGGATTCTTTTGGCAAAACTAATGACGCTCGGCGGCGATCCCACGGGCGGCGTTCTATACAGCTTCATTCTGCCGGTTTCCGCGATGCTGCTGGGGATTGCCGCGGCGATTGCGATCGGGACGATGGCAGGGATTATTCCGGCGACGAATGCGATGCGGCTGCGCGTCGTTGATGCGCTGCGGAGGGCTTAGCATATGGCCGTACCGATCATTTATAACTTGCGCAGCATGAAGGTTCGCTGGCTCACTGCCGTCGCGGCGGTGCTGGGAATTGCCGGGACGGTGGGCGTGTTCGTTGCAATGCTGGCGCTGGCGCATGGATTTCGCGCGACGCTGGTGAACTCCGGCTCGCCGGATAATGTGCTGATACGCAGAGCGGGATCTTCCGCGGAGCTGGACGGCTCGGTGGCGCTCGATCAGGTGCAAGCGATCGAAGACGAGCCGGGCGTGGCCCACGATAACGGCAAGCCCTTGGTCAGTCCCGAAGCGGTGCTGATCGCCGCGTTCAACCTCCGCTCGACGGGTACAAACGCCAACGTGCAAATCCGCGGAGTCTCGCCCGTGGTTCTGAAGGTTCGCCCGAACATCAAGATGATCGAAGGCCGGTTCTTCGAGCCGGGCCTCGCCGAGCTGGTTATCGGCAGGAATGTTCCTTCGACTTACGAGGGCCTGGAGCTGGGAGACACAGTTCCTTTCGGGGGGCAGGCGTGGAAAGTCGTCGGTGTCTTCGACGCGGGCGGGAGTTCGTTCGATTCCGAAGTGTGGGCCGACAGCCGCGTGCTTAATCAAGCGTACAAGCGGCCGGAGAATCTCTATCAGTCCGTCACCGTGCACCTGACTTCGCCTGCCGCCTTCCAGCAATTCAAGGATGCGGTGACCTCCGACCCCAAGCTCACAGTTCAAGTAGATCATGAAGTGGAATATTACGCGCGGCAGTCGCAGGTGCTGACGACTTTGATTTCGGTGCTGGGCGGTTTGGTGGTGCTTATCATGGGCGTCGGAGCTGTGATTGGGGCTTTGAATACGATGTATGCGATGGTGTCCGAACGGGCGCGCGAAATCGGCACGATGCGGGCTATCGGCTTTTCCCAGTTCAGCATCGTGCTGTCGTTCGTTTTTGAGGCGCTGCTGATCGCATTCATCGGTGGGGTGATCGGCTGCGTCTCCGTGCTGAAGTTGAATGGCTACACGACCAGCACGATGAACATGCAGACGTTCTCGCACGTGGCGTTCGCGTTTCAGATCACGCCGCTCCTGCTGGCGGTTGGGATTCTGTTCGCGTTACTGATGGGAGTGGTGGGCGGAGTACCACCGGCGGTTCGCGCCGCGCGGCGGCCGGTGGCTCTGGCGTTGCGGGAACTTTAACGCGCGACGGCGGGCTAGTTGACGCTAGTTCAAGTCCGTTGCGAGGCTGGCGCGCCGACAATTCAAGAGGGCGTTGAATTGATTTACGCTCTCAAATTGCGATCGGACACAAAGTAAATCCTCTATTTTTCCGAAATAAATTCCTCACTTTGCAGAAAATGCGCCTCTGCGCGCGCGAACGAGTCTAAAATGAAGACGGCCCCAGCCCCGTATTGCATTGCGGAACAATTCCAAAGCTACTGCGGAGGGAGAGCGAGAATGTCCAGCAACTTTTGTGCAGGCGGGATGAGCCGATCTTTCGCAGGTTTGTTCGGAGTCGCAGCGATGCTGGCAGCGAGCCTGTTTCCCGGCGCGTCGTTCGCTCACAGCCAACAGAGCGCGAACACCCCAAATCAGGTAATGGGCCAGGTTGAGTTCGTAGGCAAGACCAAGCCGGAAAAGACGGCCGGAGTGTGGGTGGACGGGCAGTACGTCGGGTTCGTGAACGAATTGAAGGGCGACAAAAAAGTGCTGCTGCTGCCCGGAGAACATTCGATTTCGGTGCGGCAGACCGGCTACCTCGATTCCGACCAGAAAATCGTGACGGAGCCGGGAAAGAAAACCATCCTCACGATCAGCCTCGAGAAAGATCCGAAGGCGATGTTCTCGGCTTCCAACGCCCAGGTGAAACTGAAAGTCACGCCGGAGCGTGCTGCTGTGTTCGTGGACGGAAAGTTCGCCGGAACGGCCAATCAGTTTCAGGGCGTCGGCCGAGCCATGTTGATCGCTCCCGGCAAGCATCACATCAAGATTGGCCTGGCGGGCTACCAACCATTCGAAACGGACGTATCACTTCAGCCGAATCAAAAGATGACGATCAAGACGGATTTGATCGAGGGCAGCATCGAACAGGCCGGGCCGGCGATCAAAAGTAATTGATGTGTCAGTTGCGGTGTCGCAGCGCCGACGTCTGCGGTGATTGTTGAATGCGCGAAGGCCACGCTGACGAGCGATTCTTGCTTCAAGCGAGGCTTGAAGTTTCGCCGCGGTCGCGCAGAGCCAAAGATCTGACGTTACGGTTGAGCCCGACGGCGAAGTCTCACTGTTAAAGTTAGGCTTGAAGTGTAGGCTCGAAGGCTTCGTGAAGTTGTTTTTTTGCGCCGGTGCGCTTCGTGCTGAGTCCTGAAGCTCGGCTTGCCGCTGCTTAGCTCGCAGGACCGGATTTCGCAACGAGGTTTGCCACCCAGTCGCCGACCTCGCGGGTGCCGAGCGTGCCTCCGAGTTCGGCGGGCGTCTTTGCATCTTTCAGCGCGGCGCGGACGGCGAGCTCAATCGCGCGTGCTTCGTGCTGCCAGTCAAAATATTCGAACATCATTCCCACCGTGAGGATCGAGCCGAGCGGGTTCGCTATGCCCTTCCCGGCGATATTCGGCGCCGAGCCGTGCACCGGCTCGAAGAGTGAAACCTGGCCCGGATGAATATTGCCCGACGGGGCGAGGCCCAAGCCCCCGGCGAGTTGCGCACCCAGGTCGCTGGCGATATCGCCAAAAAGATTGGAGGTAACGATCACCTGGAACTGCGAGGGATCGCGGACCATTTGCATCAGCAGGTTGTCAATATACTGATGCGAGGATTCAATCTCGGAATATTCCGCGCGCACCTGCTTGAAGACGCGCTGCCAGAGATCGTGGCCGAAGGTGAGAGCGTTCGATTTGTCGCTCATGCACACGCGACGCAGGCCGCGCCGCCGCGCGAAATCGAATGCGTAGCGAATGATGCGTTCGACGCCCTTGCGCGTGTTCAAGTCTTCCTGAATCGCAATTTCGTCGGCAGTTCCCTTCTTGAAATTGCCGCCCATCTGGACGTAAAGGCCTTCGGTGTTCTCGCGAAACACGATGAAATTCACGTCTTTTTCGGCGCGATCTTTCAGGGGCGTCAAGCGCTTGTCGAAGAGCACGCAGGGACGCGCGTTCACGTATAGATCGAGCTTGAAGCGCAGGCCGAGCAGGATGTCCGCGGCGTGGACGTTGGTCGGAACGCGAGGATCGCCCATCGCGCCGAGCAGGATTGCGTCAAAATCGCGATGAAACATTTCCACGGCGTCCGCCGGCAGCGTCACGCCATCGCGCAGGTAACGCTCTGCGCCCCAGTCGAATTCCGTCAGCGCCACTTCGCGGCCGCCCGCTGCTGCGGCTGCTTCCAGCACTTTCACGGCTTCCGGGATCACTTCCTTGCCGATGCCGTCGCCGGGAATCACGGCGATGCGTTTGCGGGATGAGGATGAATTAGAGGATTCGGTCATAGTCGAGCCGGAAACTAACATGCCGTGCGTGGGTGCGCAACCGAAGATGCGCGCGGGCGAAGACAGTGCGAAGAAAACGCGTCCGTAGATTTGCGGTTATCCTTCTCGGCAAATCCGAGGCGAAGGCTGTTTTCGCTGTGCCGGCGTACTATTGCCCGGCAGCCGCAATGGAGTTACTTTATTTAGGGTCAAGTTCATCCCTCTCTGCGAGGCACACGCAATGGCCAACCAGCGCCGCAGCAAGCGCCTGCCGTTGAATATACCAGTCAGAGTTTACGGACGCACACCAGACGACCAGCCGTTTCGGGAAATCACCACCACCAATGCAGTAAGCGCTCACGGAGGCTTGCTTTCGTTGGCGCCCCGGCTAAAGCAGGGCCAGACGGTCCTGCTGGTGAATACCATCACGCAGGAAGAACGCCAATGCCGGGTGGTCTACGTGAAGCCCCAACTCTGGGGCAAGCATAAAGTGGCAGTGGAATTCGGAGATAAATCGAAGGGCGATTTTTGGCACGTGTACAGCCCGATCCCGATCGTCGCTCCGAAGCTCCACGACGCCGCCGATTAGGCTGCAACGTTTTTCGGGTGAAATCCACGGGCCGTGAATTCACAGAGGGCGAAGCTCGCTCACGAGGTTTTCGCTACTGGTAACGCAGCGCGACCATGGGATCCACGCGCATGGCGCGGCGCGCGGGAATGTAACACGCTAGCAGGGCTACCGCCGAAAGCAGCAGCGCTACCGCGAGGAAGGTAATCGCATCTGTAGCGCCGACTCCAAAAAGAATTGTACGCAGGAATCGCGTGAGCACTAGTGAAAGCGCGAGGCCGATCGCCAAGCCGGTCAGAATCAGGCGCAGTCCGTTGCTCAGCACCAGGCGAAATACATCGGCGGATTGCGCGCCGAGCGCCATGCGGATGCCGATCTCGCGGGTGCGTTGACGCGTGGTGTAAGCGATCACGCCGTAGATTCCCACCGCCGCCAAAATCAGCGCCAATAATCCGAACGCGCCGACAAAGGTGCCGGCGATGCGTTGTCCGGTGCTGGCCACCTGCACGCGCGATTGCAGCGTCGCCTCGTCATACACCGGCATGTTGGCGTTCAGTTCGTGAATCGCTTTTTCCACCGCCGCTGCGTAGCTGAGCGGATTCCCGGCAACGCGCAAATGCACGATCGCCATTGTGGAATAATCCTGCAGCATCGCCTCGTAGATAAACGGCAAGGAAGCGTCGCGCAGCGAATAGTAACTGCCGTTGCGGGTGACTCCCACGATGGTGGCCCACTCGCCATCCACATGAACGCGCTTCCCTACTCCATCCTGATTCGGCCAGTAGCGATGCACAAAAGCTTCGTTGACGATGACGACGCGCTGGGAGGTTTGGTTGTCCTGGTCGGTGAAGTCGCGGCCGGCGACCAGAGGAATCTGCATCGTGTGCAGATAGTTTGGGCCAACGTCCGCGTCAGAGATGTCCATGGATTCGTGCGGCTGCGGGATGTAGCCTTCGGGGTTCACGGTGGTGGCGTCGGAGGTGTAGCCGAGCGGCACCCAGTCGGCGAGGGAGACGGATTCGACGCCGGGCAAAGCTTGCAGCTTGGCCAGAAGCTGGCGATGAAATTCGGTGCCGGTATCCGAATTGTATCCCGCCGGAAAAAGGCTGTAGGACGCGAGGAAAACGTGGCCGGGATTAAAGCCGGGATCCATTTTCTGCGCGGCGCGGAAGCTGCGAATGAAAAGTCCGGCGCAGACCAGCAAAAAAAGCGAGAGCGCAATTTGCGCGACGACGAGCACTCCGGCAAGACGCGCTTTGCGAACTCCGCCGGACGCCGAATTGCCTTCTTCCTTCAGCACGAGGGCTGGCGCGAGATCCGATGCACGCAGAGCCGGCAGAACCCCGAATACGACTCCGGTGAGAATTGAAATCGACATGGTGGCCAGCAACACGATGCCGTCCACGTGAACGTCGAGATTTATCGGCAAATTCGTGGGCGGAATAAACTGTGAGAATGTCCCGGCGGTCCAGAAGGTGAGGAGGGTGGCGATGCCGCCGCCCGCCAGCGCGAGGATGAGGCTTTCGATGAGGAGCTGGCGAATCACGCGCCAGCGACTAGCGCCAATCGAAAGGCGAATCGCGATTTCCCGGCGGCGCGCCACGGAGCGGACGAGTAAAAGGTTCGCGACGTTGGCGCACGCCAGCAGCAGGACCGCGCCGGCAATGGCCATCAGCATCGGAAGAAGAATATACAAGTAGCCATTGGCGCCGAAAGGCGCGCGCCACAATGGATATACGGTGACGACGTTTTCGCCTTGATGGTCCTTGGGATACTGGTCAACCAGCTCTTTCATCCGAATATTCATTTCCGCATGGGCTTGACCGGGAGTGACGCCGGGATTCAGCCGGCCGAGCACGTCAACCCAGGTATCGCTGCGTTCGTGCAAGCGGTCGCGACTGGAAACGATCTGCTGCACCATCACGAGCGGAATCCAGAGTTCGCTGCGCAGGCTGGTCTGCGTGCCTTGGAAAACGGGCGGCGCGACGCCGATGATGGTGTACGGATGGTCGTTGATCTGAATCGTGCGGCCGATGGCCGAGGGCTCGCCGGCGTAGCGAAGTCTCCATAGGCGGTAGCTGATGACGACCACCGGCGCGCCGCCGGGCTTTTCGTCCTCCGAGCGCACGAAGCCGCGCCCCAGGATCGGATGCACTCCGAGAAAATCGAAATAGTTCGCGGACGCCAGAGTGCCCCACGTTCGTTCGGGTTTGGCTTTGCCGGTGAGATTCATCGGATAGATCGAGGCGCCTGCCAGCGAGGAGAAACTCGTCGTGCGATTGCGCAGGTCCACAAAATCCGGATAGGAAAACGGGACCGGCACGCGCGAATTTCCGCCCGAAGTGAAGGCCAGGATGTTGCCGGTGTTCACGGCTCCCGGAATCGGATTGAGCAGAGTGGAATTGATCCAACTGAAGATGGTGCTATTGGCGCCAATGCCGAGGGCAAGAGTGAGGATCGCGATCGCGGAAAAGCCCGGCGAGTTCAGCAGCACGCGGCCGGCGTAACGAATATCCTGCCAAAGCGAACCCATCAAGGCCTCCTGCTGGTGATCTCGCTAAGGATAATGCAATTCCCGCGCCACGAACGATGCGGATAACATCTCACAGGATTTGGATTTAGCCGTCGGCAAAATGCGTGCGGCAGCTGGACATGTTCGATCATGGGAAGGCTCGGCCGAAAACGGACGCCTTCGCTCGCTGAACGCCCACCTGTCCGCGCGTACAGTTTACGAAGCGACACGGCGCCGATGAATTGCGATTGCCCGCCCTGCTAGCGGCGCATACATTAATTCCAGCATCCTGTGCGACGCAGCGACGACTTGGGACCAAAAACCGGAGGGGAAAATGTGGAGCAACAATAAGCAGTCCGATTATCCAGGCGCAGCCCCGGCACAGCCCGCGGCTCAGTCACCATCGCAGTCCAACAGTTTTAATTCGAACGCGGCGCCGGCTGCTTCCGCACCAATCCGGTCGAGCGTTCCTTCGGCGCGCAGTCTGGCAACCCTGGGACCGGGACTCACGGTGAAAGGACAGATTTCGGGCGACGAAGATCTGCAAATTGACGGCAAGGTGGAAGGGCCCATCGCGCTGAAGGGCCAGCGCCTGACCGTAGGACAGAACGGCGAGATTGTTTCGGATGTGCACGCGCGCGAAGTGATCGTGTATGGCAAAGTGCGCGGGAATCTGCACGCGGAAGATCGCGTGGAGGTGAAGAAGGACGGCTCGGTGATTGGCAACATCACGGGCGGCCGAGTCCTGATCGAGGACGGGGCGTACCTGAAGGGCCAGATCGAGATCGAACGTGGCAAGTCGAGTCATCACGCTGCGGAAGAATTGGAAGCCGTCGGCGCTGGCAAGGCCTCGAACTAAGATTCATTTTCTAACCCCGGCTGCAGACGGCGGGTTAAGCGTGCCGTGGCGGAGCGGGCTGAAATCTGGATGGCGCTGCGACCTGATGGTTGCGGCGCCATTTTTATTTGTGGCGGCGATGTTCACGGCACCACTGAAACGATTAGCGCGGAGGGATGCGCTTTATCGTGATAGATCACGTTGGTGGCTTTGACCATACGCGTGGCGCGGGATTGATCTTCGCCGGTATTTAGATTGCGATCGAATCGCGGGAAATTGCTGCTGGATATTTCCAGGCGCAGCTTATGCCCGGCTAGAAACACGTTGCTCGTGGCCCAAAGATCCAAGGTGATGTGGTAGGTCTCGCCGGGATTGGCCAGTTCCGGCTTTTCCTGCGAATCGCGATAACGCAGCCGCAAGATTCCTTCCGTGAGATTCTGCGCGAAGCCGTTGGGCCAGACGTCCACGAGTTTTCCGGTGAAGTCGGTATCCACTGCGGAAGTGCTCACGTATAGATCCAGCGAAACGGGGCCGGTGACTTCGGTATCTTTCGTGAGTACCGGCGTCGAGTAAATCAGAACATCGCTGCGCGCTTCGGCGGGGCGCTGGTCTTCGGGACCGACGCCGGTGGGCAGCGGTGGTCCGCAGCAAAGCGGCCCGCCGATGGTGGGCACGGCATCGCTGGGATCGTAAACGTACTGATCGGGTTTCTCTGCTGTGGGCGCGGAGACGCCCAGAGTTCCGTCACCGGCAACGCCATTCGCCGCGCCAGCGGAATGCAGGAAGTAGCGCGTGCTTTTCGCGCGCGCGAGCGGCCAGTCGTCTTCGTCGCGCCACTCATTTCGACCCATCACGAAAATCCTTACCGGCTTTTCCTGCGCGACGCCGTTGGCTTCGCCTTTGAGCAGCCAGTCGTACCAGCGCAAAGTGGCTTCATTGAGATCAAACGGCGCTTTATCGCCGAATTCCACGCCGCCGATTTTTTTCTGCTTCGGCTCGCCGGCGTGTCCACCGATGTAAACGAGGAGGCGCTGGCCGTGGCGCGCCGCGTCACTGCCCGCTTCGGTTTTCAGGTGGATGTAATTGTGCAGAGTGCCGCCGAGGAAGATGTCGTACCACGCGCCCAGGCTAAAAACGGGAACCTGAATTTCGGCGTAGTGATCCTGGATGGACCACTGTTTCCAATAATCGTCAAAATTGGGATGCGCGAGCCAATCGAGAAAATAAGGGGCAAGTCCCGCGCTGTTCGGTGTGCCGAGAACCGGAAATTCAGTCAGCGGCAGGATCCTGGTTCCGCTAAGCGGCTCGCGGGCTGTGTCCACGCGCCTTTCCAGCGTGTTTTCGGCGAGGCCGCTGGTCCAGGATTCGTTGAACCATTGCTCGAAGGCGCCGCTCTGATAGGTCCAGCCGTCGTGATAATTCGAGGCGGTGACGTCGGGGCAGATCCCGGCGAGATGCGGCGGATGCGCGATGGCCGCGAGGTATTGCGTGGCGCCGACGTACGAGCCGCCGAACATTCCGACTTTGCCGTTCGAGTACGGAAGCGCGGCGGCCCATTCGATCGTGTCGTAGCCGTCTTGCGATTCATGTTTGAAGGGATACCACTCGCCGTCGGATTCGTAGCGGCCGCGGGTATCCTGCGCGATCACGACGTAGCCGCGCGGAACCGCTTTCAGCGCGAATTCGATCTGCCACTGTTTGTCATACGGCGTGCGCGTGAGCAGCACGGGAAACTTCCCTTCCGCTTTG
Source organism: uncultured Acidobacteriota bacterium (assembly GCA_963740695.1). Lineage (GTDB taxonomy): Bacteria > Acidobacteriota > Terriglobia > Acidiferrales > UBA7541 > Palsa-295. Next base: position 237,996 of record CAVUFU010000004.1, on the reverse strand, counting down.
GGACGGTAGACGTCTGCGCGCAGGATCACGCCGTCGCGCATTTTGGCTGGGACGTTACGCTCGACGGTTACTTGGTAGGTTTGCGCGTTTGCGGCTTGGGCTGAGAGAAGAAAAGCTAGAAAGAGCGTGGCGACAACGTGAAATGCGAGAATTTTTAATGCGTTAGACGAAATACGGCTCGAGAGTTTCATTTATTTGCAGCGCCCCCTGGTTTCTGACCGGCCCAAGAGTCTATCGCAAAAAGCGGATAGGGGGCGCGCCGCCGGAGAGCGTTTAGGGCGAATACACAGCGAAGACATCTTTAGCGCGAAGCGCTTCGATTTGTATCGATTAGTTTTTGAGACTGTCGTTTGTTTTGAGCGAGTTACGCAAATTCCTGTTCCGCTGAAACCGTCCATTTGTATCGAGAAGCGCACGGCGGCAAAAGCGGATCTTGCGGGCGAAGGAGGGGCGGAATTGGCGTGCGCGGCGGTCGAGATTCGGCGGCGTCTTGTAGCTGGCCCTTTCGTCGTGGTGGCGGTGGACACGTGGCGTCCTCGGCGGGGCGCGGGACCGCCCCGACTCATGTTATCAGATGTTACTAATAATTACTAGTACACACACACCGCACACCGCTACGCTCCGCCGCCGGAGCCGTGCTGCGAGAAAAAACGATTGTTTTGCGAAAGGCGCCGCTGGCGGCGACTTGTTCAACCGCCAGGAAACCGGAGCGAGCGGCCAGGCAAGCCTCGCCTTGTAAAAGCGGGAGCAAGCTCCCGCACTCCAAGATAGCTATTCGTAACGTAGGGAGACGATGGGGTCCACGCGCATGGCGCGGCGGGCTGGGACGTAGCAGGCGATTAGGGCGACGCTTGTCAGCAGAATCGCAACGCCTATGAATGTGAGCGGGTCGGTGGGATGTACGGCAAAGAGCAAGGTGGCGAGATAGCGCGTCAGGGCCAGGGCTGCCGGAATGCCAACCGCGAGGCCGACAAGAATGAGTTTCGCCGACTCCGTTAAGACCAGGCGCAGGATTTTGCTGGGAGTGGCGCCTAGCGCGATGCGAATGCCTATTTCGTGGGTGCGGCGGGCGACCGAGTAGGACAGCACGCCGAAGATGCCCACGGCGGCGAGCAGCAGCGCGATCACGCCGAATAGGCCCAGCAGCAGCGTGCGAAATCTTGGTTGGGCGACGGACGCGCTGAGGGCTTCGGGGAGCGTTTCGATGTCGGTGACGGGCAAGTCTTTATCAATGTCGTGGGTGGTTTTGCGGATCGAAGCCGCCACGCTGGACGAGCTTAGCGTGCTGCGGACGATCACCTGGGCGCCCCAGAACGGGGCTTGCGCGAACGGGACGTACATCATCGGGCCGGGCGCTTCGCTGAGAGAGTTGTCGCGGATGTCGCCCACGATGCCCACAATTTCGCGCGGGGCGTCGCCATCGGGAGGAAAGCCGAAATTGAGCTGCTTGCCCATGGGGTCCTGATTGGGGAAATATCGTCGCGCGAGCGCCTCGCTGACCACCGTAACGCGCGGCGCGCCGACGGCATCCTGCGCATTGAATAAACGGCCCCGCAGAAGGGGGATGCTCATCACGTGAAAATAATCGGGGCTGACGGAAGTGAAGTCGGCGGTGATGGCGGTTCCGGGCGGGAGCGGCGGATTGCCAACGATCTCGAAGCCGAGGTTGACGCTTCCCTCATTGAGCGGCAGCGGGACGGCCATGGCCGCATCTTGCAAACCCGGCTGCGCTTGAATTCGTTCGAGGAACTCGTTCGAAAAAGCCGTCCACTGGTGCGGCGTGGAATATTGAAACTGTGGCAGCGAAACGTCGGCCTTCACGACGTGCGCAGGGTCGAACCCTGGATTGACCGAAGTGAGCATGGTGAAACTGCGCAAAAGCAAACCGGCGGCGACGAGCAGCACCACGGCGAGAGCAATTTCCGCAATCGCGAGAATGTTCCGCACGCCGCGCTGGCGGCTGCCCTCGCCCGAGCGGCTAGAGGATTCTCGGAGGCCGGTCTGCAAGCTGGAATCGGCGGCGAAGAGGGATGGCGCCAAACCAAAAATAAAGCTCGAGGCGACGGCCAGCAGCAGGGCGAAGGCCAGCACTCCGCCGTCCACGCGGATGGTGTCGGCGCGCGGCAAATCCGGGGGCAGCAGCGAAATGAGCGCGTGCACTCCCCAGTACGCGAGAAGTATGCCAGCCGCGCCTCCGAGCAAACCGAGAACCGCGCTCTCGGTGAGCAATTGCCGGACGATGCGCTTGCGCCCGGCGCCTAGTGCGATGCGCACCGCGACCTCCCTGGCCCGGGAGGACGCGCGCGACAGCAGAAGATTCGCGATATTGACGCAAGCGATCAAGAGCACGAGTCCGACCGCGCCCAGTAGAACGAGCAACGCCGGCCGCGAATCACCGACAACCTGCTGCTGCAAAGAATCCACACGGATTTGCCAGCCGGTGTTGTGGGCAGGGTCATCCTTGGCGAGCGCCGCGCTCATCGCGCTTGCTTCCGCCCGGGCCTGCGCGAGGGACACGCCAGGTTTCAGGCGTCCGGTCAGGAGAAGCCAGTGCCCGCCGTAGCGAGACATCCAGGGTCCGAACATCGGATCCTGGGCGATGGGGATCCAAATGTCTTCGTGGGTGGCGAGCACCGGAAACTGAAAGCTCGATGGCATGATGCCGACAACAGTGAACAAGCGTTTGTCGAGGTTGATGGAGCGGCCCAGGAGATTCGGGTCCGCGCCGAAGCGGCTGCGCCAAAGGTTTTCGCTGAGAATGACGACGGGAGGCGCGCCGCGTTTACCGTCTGCGGAGAGGAACGTGCGTCCTAGCAGTGGTTGCACTGCAAGTACTGCGAAAATTTCTGGCGTGACGTCAACAGTCGTGAGGACGGAGGGGTCGCCTACCCCTGTAAGCGTCAGCTCATGCCGCGTGTTGCCGGCCAGCTCGGAGAAGACGCTATTGTGTTCGCGAAGCTTCTCGAAATTTACGTAGGACATCCCGTCAAAGGGCACCTGGTCATGCGGGTTCGCTTGAAAAACGAGGACTAATTGATCGGGGTTGGGGTACGGCAGCGGGCGCAACAGGACCGCGTACACCACGCTGAAGATGGCGGTGTTTGCGCCGATGCCGAGCGCCAGTGTGAGGACGGCAATCGCAGTGAAGCCGGGGGATTTCCGCAGCGTGCGCAGGGCGTAGCGGACATCCTGCCAGAATTGCTCGAGCCACACGAAGCTCCACACTTCGCGCGTTTCTTCCTGCACGCGCGCCACGTTGCCGAATTTGCGCAGAGCGGCATAGCGCGCTTCTTGCGGAGACATGCCGCGGGCGATATTGTCCTGGGTCTCGGTTTCGATGTGCTGCTGGATAGCTTCGTCGAGATCCTGCAACATGCGCTCGCGGCGCTTCATGGTTTGCTCTCCTGTTCGGCCGGCCGCAGGATGCGCGCGATGGCTCCGGCAAGTTTGTCCCACTTGCTGGTTTCCACCGCGAGTTGTTTGCGGCCGCGAGGAGTCAGGCGGTAGAATTTGGCGCGGCGATTGTTTTCGGACGTACCGTCTTCGACCGCAATCCATCCGCGCTTGATCAGCCGATGCAATGCGGGGTAGAGCGAGCCTTGCTCCACTTGCAGGACTTCATTGGAGTCGAATTCGATGGCCTTGGCGATGGCGTGGCCGTGGACCGGTCCGCGGAGCAGCGTGCGGAGAATGAGCAGATCGAGAGTTCCTTGCAATAATTCGATGCGCTGTTTTTGTTCTTTAGTAGACATGCTAGGTGAGGATAACGCGCTTCCGGTAGAATGTCAAAGTGAAGAACAGCAGCGACCACAGCCCACCGGCTTGCTTTCCGTGCCCTACATGAATGACCCTATGGGAGCGGCGCGCGCCGCCCAGTAGGATTAAGCCAGCTCTTTGCAGTTATCCCAAGGTCCCCAGCAATATCGCCCATCAATCCACCCAGGCCCGGAAGTGAAGCGCGATCGGGCCAGCGAGGGATGCTTGGGCAGGAGGAAACATAACGACAATGCGGATAAATACGTTCATTTTTTCCCTGTTCTTGGCGATGGCGATGACGCTGGTGATGCTGTCCGCACCGGCGCCGGCGTCAGCGCAAGTTGCGGTGGGTATCTCGGTGGGCTTTGCGCCGCCCGAATTGCCTGTTTACGAGCAGCCGGTGTGCCCCGGCGATGGGTACATCTGGACGCCCGGTTATTGGGCTTGGGACGGCGACGCGGACGACTACTACTGGGTGCCCGGGACCTGGGTCGAGGCGCCCGAAGTTGGCTACTTTTGGACTCCGGCGTGGTGGGGCTGGGGCGGCAACGCGTTTGTCTTCCACGCGGGCTACTGGGGACCGCAGATCGGATTCTACGGCGGGATTAATTATGGCTTCGGATATTTCGGACACGGTTATGAAGGCGGCCGTTGGGACAACGGACACTTCTTCTACAACCGCGCGGTAAACAATGTAAATGTGACGGTCGTCCACAACGTTTATGAAACCAGGGTGGAAAACGTCCACGAGACGCGCGTCAGCTACAACGGCCACGGAGGCATTGACGCGCGGCCCAGCGCGAGCGAGGAAGCCGCGGAGCATGAGCGACACGTCGGACCCGTGGCGGCGCAGACGCAACATATGGACGCCGCGCGAAATAACCGGGAGCTGCGCGCTTCGGTGAACCACGGCAAGCCGCCCATCGCGGCCACGTCCAAGCCGGGCGAGTTCAGTGGACGAGACGTAGCCGGGGCCAAGGAAGGCTCTTACAAATCGGAGGCGTCACGTCCTGCACCCGGCGCGCGTAACGAAACGGCGGCCAGAAACGAAACCGGCGGCCGGCCCACGGCGGTTCATCCAAACGAATTGCCGCCGGCCGAAAAACACACGGTGACGTCCACCGGCAACACGAAAGCGGATCAGAAATACCAGCAACAGCAAGACAAACTGGACGCCAAGCAGGCGCAGGATCGCCAGAAGCTGCAACAGCAACAAGAGAAGGAACACCAGCAGCTGGCGAAACAAAATGCCAATGATGCGCGGAAGCAACAGGTAGAACAGAAGCACCAGCAGCAGACGCAACAGCTGGTGCAGCGCCACACTCAGCAGCAACAGCATCTGCAACAGCAGCACCAGCAGCCGGCGCACGAGTCGGCTCCGAAGAGCAAAAAGTAGAAGTGCAGTAAGGATTCGAGCGCGGCGTCCGGCGGTCGGTGGCCGGGCGCCACGTTCGCAGCGATTTCAATCGCCGCGCATTCTTTAGGGGATGCGCGGCGAATTCGTTTCTAGCGGCGAGTTGCGTAAGGGAGCTTACAGGGCAAGCGTTATATCGCGGTGACTAGGGGCTGCTGCGTACGGAAAGACTTGGGGCCGGACGATAGCCGGCCCCGAGAGTGAGCGTGTTAGATGGTTTGTGAACTGGCTTGAGTTTGCGGCTGCGGCGCCAGGTTCGGTGGAGGCGCCGGAGCCGTTGCGGGCGCAGCGTTATTGTATCGGTTCGGCTGCGCGGTCTGACTGTTTGGCGCGGCCGAGGACTCGCTGTTGGAACTCGGCTGCGGGTTGGCCCGGTTCGGGCGCGGCTTGAGCGAGAAATTAACGCCGCGACGCGCGTTCTCGTCTACCGTGCGCTGCAAGTCCACGTCATCCATGTTGAGGGTGCTTTCCCCGCCGTAACTCACGATGTAGTGGAGCTGGCCGTCAGCGAGCCAATAATCGCTGGCTGCATACGTCGTGCCGTCTTTCAGATAAATCAGGACGGTCGGCGTGGAAGCCGCCACGTTGCCGGTGTCCGGATTATCGTCGGGCGAGCCCTGCGGCTCGATCGCTTCCACGGAATTGTCCGCGGAATTTGAATTGGAATTTGCATTCGAATTCGCGCCCGAGTCGTAGTTGCCCGAGTTATCGCTGTACGAGCCGGAGCCGTAGTCGGGGCTCAAGTTTGAGCTTGAGTAGTCGGGATTGCTGTAGGTGACGCCATAACCGGGGTCGCCGTAACCGTAGCCGGGCCATCCCCAGTAGGGGTTATACCAGTACGGGTTGTAGCCGATGTAGCCCGGCCAGCCCCAACCCCAACCGAGACCCCAGCCAGGTCCCCACCAAGCGCCCCAACCGAGACCCCATCCCCAACCGAAGCCGCAGCCCCAGCAACCACCCCATCCGCCGCGCCAGCCGTATCCTCCCCAGCCACCGCGATAGCCGTAGCCTCCCCAGCCACCGCCGTGCCAGCCGTTCCCGCCCCAGCCACCACGACCGCCGTAGATGCCGGAGCTATGGAAGTTGGAGGAACCGGAGAAGGAATGGCCGCCCGCGAACGAGGACGAACCGCCGTGAACATTTAGCGGCCCGCCGAGGTGAGTCGAACTCATGCTGCCTGCAGAGCCAAAATGCGAACTCGAGAGAGTCGCGTTGCTGAAGCGCGATCCGGAAAAGGAACTTGCGCCGCGCGAGCTGAATGAGGAGGAGTTGCCGAAGTGCGAGCTTTCAATGTTCGAGACGGCGCGGTTCGTGGAGACAGCCGAACCTGAGCCGCGCGAACTCGCCGAGAGCGAATTGCCCACCGCGCCGCGACTTCCATTGGCGGACGGCGATGAGGCCGCGCTGCGGGAATTGCCGGCGAAGTTCGAGCTTGCGCCGGCGCGCGCGCCTGCATTCGAGTTTGCGGTTGCGCCGCGAGAATTGGCGAAGGCGTTGGAATTTGCGCCGCCACGTGCGCCTGCTGTCGCGTTGGATCCGCCGCCGCGACCAAAGTACGGCATGGAGCCGTTGCGACCGAACGAATTCGGCGGAGTCGTGGCATTGCGGTTGCCGCTTACACCGTTACGCGCTGAGTAGGAATTGCCGCGATTCGCGGAGTTGTAACCGCGATTGCCCGCGGCGTAACCGCGATTCGCGGATGAATTGTAGGAATTGCCAGAGCGTCCGGCAGAGTAGGATCGGTTCGGCGACATCGAATAGTGGTTGCCGCTGTAATTGCCGGCGCGCGCGCCACCGCCGTACCCGCCACGATAGCCACCGCCACCGTAGCTGCCACCACGAGGCGCGCTGTAATGCCCGCCTCCGCCACCGTAGCCGCCGCCTCCGTGGAAACCACCACCGCCGCCTCCGCCATGGAAACCACCACCGCCACCTCCGCCGCCATGGAAACCGCCGCCACCACCGCCGCCGCCGTGACCGCCGCCTCCGCGCTGCGCAAATGCCGATGGCGCGCACAGGAGTGCCATTGATGCGACTGCCGTGAGAAGAAACTTGAGAGAGGACTTCATGTTATTTCCTCCAGCCAACCACTGCTCTAGCCGGAATGACCGTGTGCCCATTCTACACCTTAGATTCCAGGCGAGTACGCTTGGTTGCAGTTTCTGGTGCCGCGACGCCTAAACCCGCGCGGATTCAGCAGTTGAGCCATTTCCGGAGAATGCCTCAACACCTCTAACACGGTAGGTTCGAAAAAGTTTCGTTTGGACTTTGGGACAGGGTTGCCACGGCCGGGTGCGCGACCTCTGGTCCACAGTTTGTGCCGCCCCTCCGGGGCTGCTTTCTCCTTCGACGGTCTTTCCCGGACCTTCCGGTCCGGGCTGGTTTATGCCGCGCCTTCGGCGCTGGCACCGAGAGGCTCCCGGGTTAATTCGGAATGAGTTGGGAGCAAACCGGGAACATTCCTGACACTTTCGACTGGGGAAATGGGCGACCGTGGACTGGGGGGACATCTCTGACGCTGCAAACCGGGTACTTCCCTGACACCTTCGACCGAGAGCATCTCTGACGCTGCAAACCGGGCGCTTCCCTGACACCTTAGACCGGGGACATGCCTGACAGTTTACTCGCCGCCGCGATGCTCTAGCGCTTAGCGGCGGTGCGTCGGCGGTGCTTATTCACGCTTTGCCCCGTTCGGCGAGGAACACTCCTACGAGGACCAACGCGGTGCCTTCAAGAAGATTGCGTGTGGGATGTTCACCCAGGAAGGCGATCGAGAGCAGGATTACTACGACCGGCTGAAAATAACTCATGGCGCCGACTCGTGAGGCGGTCATGTAGCGCAGCGCCCAATACATGATCGTGTAGGCCGCGACGGAGCTCCCGACGGCCATGTAGATCATCCCAAGCCAACCACTCAGAGCCACACTGTGCCAATTTAGATGGACAGCTTGGCGTGCGGTCAGAGGCAGCAGCATGATCGCGGCGGCAACGCAGTTAAATGTGTTCATGGAGATGGCGTCGTATTGCGCGGCGACTCGTTTCCCAAGTACGGTGTAGGCGGCGAACCCGATTACGCCGCCGAAAGTGATGAGGTCCCCCACGAGATACGGCGAATGCGCAGGCGAACCTTGCTCGGTTTCGAGGAGATAGACGCCCACGAACGAGATCGCCATGCCCACGATCTTGCCAATGGTGAAAGCTTCGAGTTTCAGCGTGCGCGCGAGAAAAAGAATGATGATCGGGCCGATGGCGATGATCACCGCGGAGTGGTCGGAAGTCGTGTAGTTGAGGCCGACGGTGAAGAGGCCTTGGTTAACGATCACGCCGAAGAATCCGAGATAGGCGAAGGGCCAGATGTCGCGCAGGCGCAGAGGTGCGCGGTTCGGTTGCGCGAAATAGATTGGAAGCATGATGAGGGCGGCGAGTTCGAGGCGGAAACAGGTAAGGGAGAGCGGGTCGAGAGTGCGCAGCGCGATTTTTCCGGCGATGTAATTGAACGACCAGAGCATGAGCATCACGACGAGCCAAAAAAGCAACGTGAGCTTGCTGGGCGTCCCAGGCGTTTCGGTTGCCGATGTGGTAGCCGCAGCAGCGGAGGCGGTCAAATTTGTGCTCGACGGTGAGATGAACCGCTCATTCGAGGATTTCGCGGCGCTTGGTAAGTTGTTCGATGCGGTCGAGGCGGGGAGCGTAGCCGATTCCCGGCGCGGTGGGCACGCGGATGGTGCCTTTCGGCGTGACTTCCACTTCGGGGTCGATGATGTCCTCGGTCCAGTAGCGGCGGCTGGCGGAGACGTCACCGGGCAGCGTGAAATTCGGGAGCGTGGACATGGCGATATTGTGCGCGCGGCCGATGCCGGATTCGAGCATGCCTCCGCACCAGACCGGCACGGATTTCGACAGGCAGAGATCGTGGATGCGGCGGGCCTCGGTGTGGCCGCCGACGCGGCCGAGTTTCATATTGATGATTTTGCAGGCGCCGATTTCGATGGCGGCGCGGGCGTGTTCAACGTCGTGAATGCACTCATCGAGGCAAATCGGAGTTTCGAGCTGGCGCTGCAGCGCGGCGTGGGAGTAGATGTCGTCGTGGCCGAGCGGCTGCTCGATCATGATGAGGAAAAACTGGTCGAGCTGCTTGAGGAGCGGCGCGTCTTGCAGGCGGTAGGCGGAGTTGGCGTCTACCATCAGGCGGATGCGTGGAAATCTTTGGCGCAGGGCGCGGGCGGGTTCGACGTCATTGCCCGGCTTGATTTTGATCTTGATGCGCTGGTAGCCGGCGGCGAGTTCCTTTTCGACTTTGGCGATTAGCGCTTCGATGGTCGGTTGAATGCCGATGGAGACGCCGGAGGAGATTTCGTCGCGGACGCCGCCGAGCAATTTCGCGAGAGGTAGATTTTTGTGTTTGGCTTCGGCGTCCCAGAGAGCGGTTTCGACCGCGGCTTTGGCCATGTTGTGACCGCGGATTTGCCCGAGGAGATCGGAGACGTCTGAGGCGGAATTCAATTCCCTGCCCTTGAGGATTGGCCATAGAAAATCGCTGATGATGTGCCGCGCGGTTTCGACGGTTTCGTAGGAATAGTAAGGATCTTCTCCGGCGGTGGATTCACCCCAGCCGGAGATGCCGTCCACGTCCGCTTCGACCAGCAGGATGCGGCGAAGCGAAGTGGTGCCGAAGCTGGTTTGGAAGGGCGCGATCAACGGCATGTGAATTTCGCGCAGAGTGATTTTGCGAAGGCGCATTGGGGCTGGGAACCTTTCGTCTTTCAGTCTTCGAATTCTTCCGGGCGATATTCTGGCAGACGCAAGCCCGCGACGGAAGCGGCTGGTTCCAGAATGTAATCGGTGGTTGCGCCGCGGGGTTCGAGGCCGGTGGCGATGTAGCCCTGATGAAACAGCTTCTGGAATTCGGTGCGGGCGTGAGCTTGCACGCTGGCGGCCGCGGCACGGTCTTGCGTTTTCATTTTTGTGAGATCGGCAGGCAGCGAAATGGATTGAATGTCAGCGGCTGCCGGGAGCGAATTATCGGCGAGGATATTTTTTACGCGGTCGGAATCGATCCACCATTCGGCGACCAAGCGGTCGGTGGGGAGGCCGGCGTGCAGCGGGCTTTCGGTGACGCCGTAGCAATTGGGGATGAAGCGCCGGGCGATGGCGCCGAGACGGACGAAATTGAAGTGGGCGTTTTTCAGTTCGAGCGGGTCGAAGGTCCATTCGACCAGGCGAATTTCGCGTTTCAGCGCGTCGTGGCGCTGGAAAAGTTTCAAGCGGCGGCCAACGCCTTGATTCTGGTAATCGGGCAGAACGGCGGTCATGTGGGAATGCAGAAACGGTTTGCCGGAGCGCGTGCCGACGAGGGCGAGCGTGAAGCCGACCATCTTATCGCCGTCGAAGGCGCCGAGAATTTGGCCGCCTGTGTGATGCGCCACGACGAAGATAGGCGAGGGGACGGCGATTTGTTCACCCCAGACTTGGAATTGCAGGCGGACGCAGGTTTCGTATTCCGCGAGCGAATCGCAGTGGCGGATTTCGATTTCGTGCGGCTCGGTCGGCGGCTTGTTTGGGGATGAGCTCATTTAGCGTTGGCGGCTTTGCGTGTGGGTTCTTGCGATTTGGAAAGATCCCAGAGTTCTTCCATGCGCGCGCGGGGCACGTCGGCGAGCCGCTGGCCTTCGGCTGCGGCCGCGGATTCCATCCACTGGAAGCGGTTTTGGAATTTGCGATTGGCTTTTTTCAGCGCGATTTCGGGGTCGGCGCCTAGGAAGCGGGCGACGTTTACGGCGGCGAAGAGGAGGTCGCCGACTTCTTCTTCGAGGTGGGCGTTTGCGGACGCGGAATGCGGCGTTGAGTCGCGTGGAGCGCCTGATGCTGAAGCGGGCACGGTCCGCCTCGGCGGATCTTCGACATGCCGTGCCCCTACCAACACATCTGGCGCGGTGGCTTTCAGCGACGCCACGATTTCGCGCTTTTCTTCTTCCAGCTTGTCGAAGATGCCATCGAGATTGTCCCAGTCGAAGCCGATGTGGGCTGCTCGGCGCGTCAATTGGTAAGCTTCGAGGACTCCTGGGAGGCTGCGCGGAACGCCGTCTAGGATTGATTGTGCATTTGCGGCGTTTTCGCGCGCGGGTCCGCTCTTACTTCCCTTCCCGTTCGATTGTGCTCGCTCCTCGGCTTTGATCTGTTCCCAATTTTTCAGAACTGCAGCGGAATCTTTTGCTTTGGCCTTGCCGAAAACGTGCGGGTGGCGGCGAACCATTTTTGTGTGGATGGATTCGATTACGTCGGAGATGGTGAACGCGCCGGTTTCTTCGGCGAGGATGGAGTGGAAGACAACTTGGAGGAGGAGGTCGCCGAGTTCCGAGGCAAATTTGCGCGGGTCGTCCGCGGAATCCATCGCGTCGAGGACTTCGTAGGTTTCCTCGATCAAAAATTTGCGGAGTGAGGCGTGCGTTTGCTCGTGGTCCCAGGGGCAGCCGTTCGGTCCGCGCAGGCGGGCTTGCAGGGCGACCAGCTTCGCGAACCATTGGCCGGCTTGTTTGTCGCGGTGGTTCAGTGGAATGCGCGGCGACGCGGCGCGTTGTTGGCGCGGGCCCTTCGCGATTTTGCGTGGTGCGCGTTTCTTCATGAGCGATAGGACAATTTACAGGGAAGGTGCAGCGGAGACAAGGACGCGCGTGTTGCGCCGACCATTGAACCCGAGCGACTTCTCAGGACACGGGGAGCAAGACAAGTAGCAAACGTTAAGAACGGCCACTTATTTGCTCATCCAGAGCGCGCCCTAAAAGTGCCCTGGAAAAATGTATCTGGGCAAATGCGATGGCCGTACCGGTAAGAAGTAAGATGACGTCGAAAAAATCAGTATCTATGTGCCAGAGAGACCAGGTGTGGGGACGCAACCAGATTGCTCCCGTCACGCCAGCAAAGAGCACTATCAGAGACCCTGCATGGATGCATACGAGCATGGGCAGCTTTTGCCTAACCGCCTTCTCACCCAAGCTGAAACCCTTCGTGCCCTTCCCCCCTATCGCACGCCCCGGCCCGGCATCGCAAAATACGAAAAAGAAAACGAGACCGGTGTACACAACCATCGAGGCGATTTGAATCTCAAGTGGGTTGTCTCTGAGGGCAATAAGAACAAGCATCGTCGCCAGAATCGTTACGGGGATTACAATAAACACTCCCCATTCTTTCAAAATTACGAAGCCGGAGACTCGCGTAGGCTCGGAATCGCCGGGTCTGACAGGCAGACGTTCGACCAGGGGCACATCGCAATCGGAGCAGCGGTGAACGTGGGGCAGATACTCGGCCTGGCATTGGGGGCAGAACATGGAAAGCCGCGACTGTAACATAACTCGCGAGACACGCGCTTATCGGAGAGGTGAAATCGGCGCAAGACCACATGTCCGGTAATGCGTGCGAGCTCAACCGGTCGGGGCAACAACTAGTTGCTGGCGGCGTGGACTGTGGCAGGCGCGCCACGGCGGATTACTGCTTCTGAGAAGCGATCCATTTCTTCGGCTTGGGGGCTGAATTGCAGTAGCAGCAGATCCACGCCTGCTTGTTCGAACTCGCCTATGCGGTCGGCAATTTGTTGCGGAGTGCCCACCAGACCGGAGCGCAGGCCGCGGTTGGAGACGGAATATTCTTCGAGCGAGACGCGCTGTTCGAGCTGCGTATTGGCTAACCATTGCTGGTAATTCTGGTAGCCTGCGGCGTTCTGTTGTACGTCGGTGATGCGGGTTCGTTCTTTTTGCGCTTCTTCTTCTGATTCGCGGACGATGGCGTAGGCGGCGACGCCGAATTGCATGCGAGGGAGATTTTTGCGGGCGCGACGTTCGGACATGTCCTTGATTTTTTCACCGACGCGCGCGGGCGAATCGCCGTGCATGACGAACGCGTCGCACTTCTGCGAGATCAATTCCTTGGCGGCTTCCGATTCCCCGCCGGCATAAATCGTGGGACGCGGTTTCGATACGGGCTTTGGCTGCAGCACCAAATCCTGCACCGAATGATATTTTCCGGAATACGAGAAGTGATCTTGCTTCCAGGCGGCGTCCACGATATCGAGCCATTCGGAGGTACGGGCGTAGCGGTCGTCATGCTGATCGAATTGCACGCCGTATTTTTTGGCTTCTTCGGCCCACCAGGAGGAGACGACATTCAGAGAGACGCGGCCTTTGCTGATTTGATCTATGTTGGCGGCTTGCTTCGCGAGCAGCGCGGGCAGATGAAATGTGGGACGGACGGCGACCATTAATTCGAGTGATTCGGTGACGGCGGCGAGCGCGGCGGCGGTGGACCAGGCGTCGAGGGAGGGCGCATCAACGCCCTTGATATCGTTCAAATTCAGTTCGGCGATGAGCGTGAGGTCGTAACCGATTTTTTCGCTGCGGCGCGCGAGGCGCGAGACGTAGTCCCAGGTGGGCTGCATGTGCTCGTCCTGCACATTGCGCAGCCAGCCGCCAAAAACGGGGAGCCAATAGCCGTAACGCATCAGCGCGCCTCCTTCACGAGATAATCCACCAGGCGCGCGAAGGGATCGAAGCCGACGATGCGCGGGCCGTCGGAAACGAAATTCGAGAGCGCATTGACGTCGTAGTAGTAGAGCTGGCCGTCGCGGTCGTCAATGATGTATTCCAGGCCGCCGACTTCGATTTGCGCTTCTTTGAAAATGCGTTCGACGGCTTTGATCACTTGCGGCGGCGGGCGATAGCCTTCGACGCGCAGACCCGTTTTCGCGCCTTCCACCACGCAGGCGGTTTTGATTTCGGCGCCGTCGGTGGTTTTGCAGATGTCCATGGGGCAGAGGTCGAAGGTTTCGCCGGAAGTGAAAACTTTTATACCGTAGAGATATTTGTAGCCGAGAGTTTCGACGCGAGTGATGTGCCCGCCGCGCGCGGGGATGAATTCCTGAACGATGCCGGTGGAGTCGAGGCCGAGCTGGATGGCGTCATTGCGGACAGCGGATTCTAGTTGTTCGAGCGAATCGAAACGAACGATGCCTACGCCGCTGCCGCCGATATTGGGCTTGATGACGATCGGGAAACGAAGGCCGCGCGCGGCCTCGACGGCTTGCGACGGATGATTGAAGACGGCTGATCGCGGGTGCGGCAGACCGAGCGAGTGCAGCAGCGAAAGCTGCAGAGCTTTCGAGGTTTCCACACGAAAGGCGTGGCTGCCGTTCACGACGCGGACGCCGGAGCGTTCCAGGTGCGCGAGGTAACTGAGCGTGTAAAAAATCGCATGCGCGTTGCCGCGAGTCCAAGCCGATGGGCTCATGCGATTGAAAACCAGCCCGTACTGCTGATCCCCGTTCGGCGAGAGGTCGAAGTGGTGACGGGCGGCATCAAGCCGCACGTAAGGGATCTTGCGGCGATCGAGTTCAGCAAAGACCGGTTGGAACCAGCGCGGGTGTTCGTGGTAAATCGCGATCGGGCGCGAGGGCTTTGCGGTGCGCGCGGCAGACGAGACCAGCTTGCGCGTCTTTTTGCCGGCTTTGCGGCTCACGCCATGCAATTTCCGGGTTCTTGTCGAGCTTCGGGGCATACCGTTCCTTGCTGAATTCTCGCGAACTATGTTGGATGCACCAGACTAACGCACGTTGCGGGTTTTTGCGAGGGAACCGAATTCAAGACAATTTACCGCAGGGACGAAGAGGACGGAGAGAAAACCGGCGAGCGGGTTTGAATCGCGCTCGCCGGGTAAGATTATTCAGGCTTCGCCAGGCCTTGGGCTACGGCTTGGTCGAGGAGCTGCTTTATCTGTTGCGAGGCTTTTTTGCTCGCTTGTTCCTGCTGCCGGCCTAGCTCGGCTTGTTGCTCGCCTAATTTGCCCTGCTCTTCACCGAGTTTGCCTTGCTGCTCGCCTAAGGCGCCTTGCTTTTCGCCTAGTTGCGATTGCTGGTCGCCGGCTTGCGATTGCAGCTCTCCGATGCGATTTTGGATCTCGCCAATTTTTTCCTGGATTTGGCTCAGGTCTTCCTGCGTTCCACTGTCGCCCAGGTGTTTCAATTCCGCCTCGAGTTTCTGAAGTTCCGCGGTCATGTCCGGAATCTTGATACGGACTTTCTCCATCTGGTCGCCGAGCGCATCCTGTTCCTTGCCGAGCGCGTCTTGTTGTACGCCCAAGGCATCCTGCTGCTTGCCGAGTTGGTCCTGTTTGCGGCCGAGTTCCTGGGCCGGGGCGAAAAATTCCATGGCGCGCTTGACGGTGGCGGAATCGGTGATCACGTAGGCCTTGCCGTCACGAAGGAACCAGATGAAATCGCCGGAAACATTGCGGCGCAGTGAGTTGACGAAATTGGATTCGCCGTCGGAGTTCATGGAAAAGCCGTTGCCGGTGACAACGACAGACGAGTTGCCGGAAGAGATCACGAATTGCTGGCCGTCATCGTCTTCGCCAGTGATCAAAGTGTTCGAATGGCCGGACTGGGACGACTGATGCGCTCGTGGTGGAATGACGACGATGTGTGGCCACGAGATCATGGGCATCACGGCAACAGCAGGCCCGATCGAGGTTAGCGGCGTGACGACCACGTTCGTCGCAACGTGGACGTCGGGTTTGACCGCAAATCGCATGGTTGAGACATCATCCATGGTCACGATCGGCGTCAACGGAGTGATCACGACATGCGGATCAACGCGCATCATCGGAACGACCGAGACATGCACCGTGGTCGCGGGATTCGGCAAAGGAGCGGGACTTGGCTCTGGCGCTGCGGCCGGAGCTGCAGGTGCCGCTGGCTGCGGCGCAGGAACCGCTTGCGGCGCGGGAGCGGGCGATGGCGGAGCAGGTGGCATCGGCGGCTGCGCCGATTGCTCTTGCTGCGAGCGAACGTTCGAAATCGTCGGGCGGAAAGCCGCCGTGACGCAGACCACCGGAATGGCGAGAAGTGCTACGGCAACGATGACGGGCTTTGTGAGCTGCATGGCGACGCTCCCTTTCCATTCCAAAATGCGATCTAGGCGCTTTTCGGCGTGTCCGGCGCTGGCCATGGCGACGCCTTGCCACCAAACGCGGCCGGGTGCGGCTTCGAGCGCGGCGAAAAATCCGAGAACTGTTTCGGCGTAGCGAGTGCGGTCGGCGCCGGCGGCGAGCGCGGCGTCGTCACTGGCTTCTTCGGCGAGTTCCGCGAGGCGGCGGTCGAGCCACCAACTGAGCGGGCTGAACCAAAAAATCGCGCGATGCAAAAGCGTAAGGCGTTCGGTGAGAGCGTCGCGGCGGGCGACGTGCGAAATTTCGTGCGCGAGAACGGCGTCGAGTTCGGCCGGTTCCCATTCGCGCCAAGTGGCGGGAAGCAGAATCGAGGGATCTTTGGTGCCAAAGGTGACCGGAACCGAGAGCAGCTCCGATTCGGCGAGGCGCGGCGTTGTGCGCAGCTGCGCTGCGCGTGCGAAGGTGTGCAGGCGCGCGAGCGCTTGCGGATCGTCAATCGCATCCGAGTTGCGCTCCAAGCGGCGACCGAGGCTGATGCCCAAGAGCAAGCGCGCGAGGAAGAAGATCGCGACTGTTGCGTAGATCATTCCGGCAACGGCCATACGCGCAAGCGGGGTGCGACCAGCTACGATCGCAGTTTGTAGTGCGGCCGCCGGCCTTGGCCGGGAATAAGGGCGCGAAGGAGTGACGGTGTAGTTGAAGGCAGGGATCGCGGCGGTTGATGCTGTGGGGGAATATTCTGGCGCCTCTGCCGCGGGCGTGATTGCGACGGGCGCGACATGGGTTTCGGCTAGCGCGGGTGATCGCAGGCGGCTGAATCTTTCCGCGAGCGGCACAGAAACGGGCAGCGGGGGCATTAGCAGCGCTAGAAACGGCATCGCGAGCGCGACGACGAGGATCGCTCGCCACACGCTTAGCCGCAACGCTACATTTTTCGCGCGGCAAAGGGCCAGCGCGCCGCCGACGATGCAGGCGAGCGCGAGCGAGCGGATCGCGGGGTCAACGAGATGGCCGAGGAAACCGGAAGACGCGTCGAGAACATTGGCGATGCTCATGACTTCCCTTCCTTGCGCTGAACGGCCTTGCGTGCGGCGATTTTCTGAGCGAGACGCTCGAGCTGTTTGCGGTCGAGGACGGCGTTGTCCACCATGCCGATGACGAGTTGCTCGGCGGAGCCGCCGCAGAAGCGGTCAATGATGTGCTTTACGGCGCGGACGGCGACGTTCTGGCGCGGCTCGGCGGCGCGGTAGATGAAGGTGCGTCCGCTGATTTCGTGGGTTACGTAGCCTTTTTCTTCCAGGCGGCGCAGAACCGTGCGGATCGTGGATTCTTTCATGGGCCGCCGGGCTGCGAGGGCTTCGCGGCAGGCTTCGGAGGAAACCGGGCCGTGGGACCAGACGTGGTCCATTACGAGTTGTTCAACTTCGCCGAGGTTGCGGGGGCGGTTTGTGTTTGTGCGAATCATTGTAACGCTACAGGTTGTAACAGATGGCACGAAGGCGTGTCAAGGGTAAATATTTTTTGCGCCGAGCAGCGCCGCGTATCTGGTCTGCTTGGGTGCACGGCGCACAGCCAAGAGTGGCTGTGCCACTTGCTTGTGGCGGAATGGAGGCGGATGTTAGACTTCGGTGTAACTCTTACGAGCGTCTTCAAGGATACCTGCCGTGGCTGATGCCAAGCACGAAGAAACCTTCAAAGTGATTGACCGCCGTCTATTTGGCGAGGATGGCGAGCTGCGCAAGGACGTGGTCGAGCAGGAGCGTCGCGACGAAGAGGCTGCTGAGAAGAAAGCCGCGAGCCTGGCGCAACAAAAGGCCAAAGCTGCCGCGGCCGCGCCAAAACCCGCGGCCCCACCTGCGAATACCTCCGCACCGCACAGCGGCTTCGCGCAACCTGCAGGGGGCGCGGGGCTCGTCGGTCCGGATGGATCGCAGGAATTAGCTGGGACGGATGAGGCTGGCGATGCAGCGGCGGGCGGTGGCGAAGAACATTCCACGTCGCGCAGTTTTCAGATGTTGGTGGATTTTCTGACGCGCAACGCGGCGGCGATGCTCGGTGGAATGGCCGATCCGCGCACGGGGCAGGCGTTTGTGGACCTGGAGGGCGCGCGCGAAGTGATTGACATGCTGGACGCGCTGCGCGAAAAGACGCGCGGGAATTTGTCGAAGGACGATGATAATTTGTTGATTGAGGTGCTGGGAAGTTTGAAGCTGACGTTTATGGAGATTTCGAAAGCGGCGGCCGAACAGATGGCTAAGAAGGCGAAAGGAAAGTAGCCGCCGGCGCCGCCAGCCGATTGCAGATGCTCAATCGCCTCGGTTTCTCGGTTGGATTCTTGCAGGGCGCAGCATCCGGCGAGGCAAGCCTCGCCTTGCACAGGCGGGAGCAAGCTCCCGCACTCCAAGATGGTGCTTGGCTGAAATCGCGGCACTATCTTTTTTCTACATGAATCGAAGGCAATTTTTGTTGCTTCCCACCTCCCAATGAGTTCCCTGCAATTAACCGTCTTGGGGTCTGGCACATCCATGGGTGTGCCGACGTTGGGGTGCCACTGCGCGGTCTGCGAATCGCAGGATCCGCACGATAAGCGCACGCGGCCTTCGGTGCTGCTGACATATGGCGGCCACAACGTAGTGATTGATACGACTCCGGATTTTCGCGCCCAGGCCATGCGCGAACACATTGACCGCCTGGACGCGGTGATTTACACGCACTCGCACGCCGACCACATTCTGGGTCTCGACGATATTCGTCCGTACAACTTGAAACAGGGCGGCGTGGTGCCGATTTACGCGTCGAAGACCGCGCAGGAAACGCTGCGTCGGCAGTTCGCTTATATTTTTGACGAGGCACCGACGGAGAGTTCCGTTCCCGCCGTGGACATGCGTACGGTCGACGGGCCTTTCGAGCTTTTTGGGTTGAGAATTATCCCCGTGCCGGCGCAGCACGGGCAGCTGCCGGTTCTGGGATTTCGCTTCGGGAAGGCGGCGTACTTGACGGATTTCAGCGCCGTGGCGGGAAGTTCGAAAGCGTTATTGCAAGGCCTGGACGATTTCATTCTTGATGCGTTGCGCTACACGCCGCACCCGATGCACTCGAACGTGGAACAATCGCTCGCGCTCGTGAACGAGCTGAAGCCCAAGCGCGCGTGGTTCACGCATATTTGCCACGACTTGGGTCACGAAGCTGCGAACGTGAAGCTGCCCGCGAACGTGCGGCTCGCGTATGACGGACTGAAATTCGAGGTGGCGATCTAATGGCGATGGAAATCTTGAGTTCGCCGGCGGAATGGATCGCCCGCTTTGGCGACACGCGCAAAGCGACGGCGCTGACCATCGGCAATTTCGATGGCGTGCACGTGGGGCACCAGAAGATTTTGCGCGGAGTGATCGAACGTGCGCGTGCGATGAACGCGGTAAGCGCGGTGTTGACTTTCTTTCCGCATCCGGCGCGCGTCTTGCGGCCGGACGTCGCGCCCGGGCTGCTGGAAACTCTGCCGCAGAGGTTGGCGGAATTTGAGGCGCTGGGAATAGACGCGACTTTGGTGCTGAAATTCGATCGGGAGTTGGCCACGCTGAGCGCGGAAGAGTTCGCACGGCGATTTCTAGTGGAGGCGCTGCGAGCCCAGGCTGTATTGGTGGGCGCGAACTTTCGTTTCGGACATAAACAGGCCGGTGATGTGAAGTTGCTCGAAGAATTAGGCCGCGAAAATGGGTTCGCGGTGGAGATTGTCGAACCCGTGCTGGTGGATGGGCAAATCGTCTCCAGCTCAGCGATTCGTGCAGCAGTTCGCGAAGGACGCGTGGAAGAAGCGCAACGGATGCTGGGCCGGCCGTTTGCGCTGATGGGCGAGATTCGCAGTGGAACTGGAATGGGGCGCAAGTTGGTGGTGCCGACTTTGAATCTTGCGACGGAGCAGGAGACGTTGCCGAAAAATTGCGTTTACGCAACTGAGGTGGTGGTCGGCGGCAGGTGCTACCAAGCCGTGACGAACGTGGGCATGCGTCCGACTTTCAATGGTCAGCAGCTCGCAATTGAATCGCATCTTTTTGATTTCGCGGAAACGATTACGTCCGGGCCGATGGCGGTGAAATTCCTGACGCGCCTGCGCGACGAGCAGAAGTTTTCCGGCCCGGAAGCTCTGCGCGAACAAATATTGCGGGACATTGCCCGGGCCAAAGAGCTTTTTGCGAAGCGCTGAGGCAGCGCTAGAATCCCACTGACCACCGCTGCGGTCCGCGCGACCGGGCTCCCGTCCAGCGGCCACCACGAGGATGCGATATGGAAAATCGAGAAGTGGCACGTATTTTGCGCGAGACGGCGCAACTGCTGGAGATCGACGGGGCAATCATCGGCCGTTACCGCAGCTACGAAAAAGTGGCGGAGCTTCTTTACAGCATGCACGAGCGCATCGAAGACCTCGCGAAAGACGAGAAGAAGTTGAAGGAACTGCCGGGGATCGGCGACGGCATGGCGGCGCACATCCGGGAGATTCTGGATACCGGCGACTACAGTCTGCGCGAGAAATTGCTGAAGAAATATCCGCTGACGCTGCTGGATTTGCTGCATCTGCAGTCCATGGGGCCGAAGAAAGTAGCGCTGCTGTGGAAGAAGTTCAAGGTTGCGACGATCGAAGGCATCGAGAAGCTCGCGCGGGAGGGCAAGCTGCGCGATCTGGAAGGCTTTGGCGAAAAGAGCGAGCAGAATATTTTGAAGGCGACGGCACTGGCGAAGCGTTCTTCGGGGCGCTTCAAACTGGATGATGCCGACGAAGCGGCTCAGAAACTGGTGGCGTACATCAGCCAAATGGACAAAATTGTGGAATCGGTGACGCCGGCGGGATCGTTGCGACGCGGGAAAGAAACGATCGGCGATCTGGATTTGCTGGTGACGATGCGCCCCGGCCGCGACAAGCAGAAGGATGTAGACGCTGTCGCGGCACACATTCTGAAGTATCCGGGAATCGATCAGACCCTGGCGCACGGCGAAAACAAGGTCAGCGTGGTTTTGGGAAACGGATTACAGGTGGACGTCCGCTTGCTCGAAAAAGACAGCTTCGGCGCGGCCCTTTTATATTTTACGGGATCGAAGGAGCACAACGTCGTGCTGCGCGGGCGGGCCCGCGATATGGGCTGGACGCTGAATGAGTACGCCTTAACGACGCTGAAGGGCGGCAGGTTCGTCGCAGGCAAGACCGAGAAGGACATTTACGACAAGCTGCGCCTGGATTACATCGAGCCGGAGCTGCGCGAGCATACTGGGGAAATTGACGCGGCCGAAAATCACGGGCTGCCCTCTTTGTTGCGGCTCGAAGACATCCGCGGCGATTTGCAGATGCACACGACTGCTTCCGATGGGCGGAATTCCATCGAGGAGATGGGCAAAGCAGCCGCCGAGCTGGGCTACGAGTACATTGCGCTTACGGATCATTCGAAGGCCGTAACCGTCGCGAACGGAATGGATGAAAAGCGCACGCTCGAGCAGATCAAGAAAATCCGCGCGGCGCAGGCGCGGGTTCCGGAGATTCGCCTGCTGGCGGGGATTGAGGTGGACATCCTCAAGACCGGCAAATTGGACCTGGACGATGAAGTTTTGGCGCAGCTCGATGTGGTGGTGGCGTCTGTCCATTCCTATATGAACCTGGGGCGCGAAGAAATGACCGAGCGTTTGCTCGCAGCCATCGAAAATCCTTACACGCAGATAATTGCCCATCCCACCGGGCGGCTCGTGCTGCGGCGCGATCCCTTTGATTACGAGATGGAGAAAATTTTGGAAGCAGCGAAAGAGCACGGCGTAGCGATGGAGTGCAATGCTTACCCGGACCGGCTGGATCTGAAGGATGTGCATTTGCGAATGGCGAAGGAGCGGGGCGTCAAGATTGTGATTTCTACAGACTCGCATACGGCGGCGAATCTGAAATTCATGAAGTACGGGGTGACCACCGCGCGCCGGGCGTGGGTCGAGAAGGGCGAGGTCATCAATACCTTGCCGACGGCGGAGTTTCTAGCGGCGCTGCGGGCGAAGCCTGGTGCGGCTAAGAGCGCGAAAAGGAAATCCGCTTAGTTGTGTGCTTGCGGGAAAAATCGACCGCTACGCTTTAACACAGACGACACGGCGAAAAGCGGAGGGCACGGAGAAAGCGAAACCGGTCCAGGGCAAAGACGCCCCGCCTGCGTCGAGGTAGACGCCGATCGCAGAGAAAATTAAGTTGTCGCTCACGACGACGGCCCCCGGGAACATTTATTGGGCAGGTTGCGTATCTATTGGTGGAACGCGGAACGGCAACGTAACGACCGCACCACATAGGCTGGCGGCAGGAACGGATTAAGGATTTCGAGAGCACGCGCGGAATTGTCCGTGCCACGGAGCGAACTATGAAGCTTGTTACGAATTTCTTGGCGGCTGCGGTGGTGGCGGGTATAGCGTTCGGAGCGGCCGCCGCGGCGGCGCGGGCGGATGATTGGTCGAAAACGTATCAGGTGAACGGCCACGCGGACGTGCACGTGATGACGAGCGACGGCGACGTCTCGGTGACGGGCTCGAACCAGAATCAGATTGACGCGCACGTCACTACGCAAGGCTGGAAGATCGGGCCGAACGACGTGCAGATCGTCGAAAGCCAGAATGGCAACAGCATCTCGATCGAAGTGCGCGTCCCGCACTGGAATTTTTCGTTTTTCGGCGGCCACAACCGGTCCATCCACGTAGATTTGCGGGTGCCCCAGTCACTGGATGTGGATGTGCGCACGAGCGACGGCAACGTCGTGGCGCAGGGAGTTTCCGGCAAGATCCAGATTGATACGGGCGACGGCAACGTCACCGCCACCAACATTCGCGGCGACATACGCATGCACACTGGCGACGGGCACATCGAAGGACACAGCTTCGACGGTTCTCTGGATGCTGACACTGGCGACGGAAACTTGCGCATAGACGGCCGCTTCGATGCACTCGCGCTGAAGACGGGTGACGGCAGCATTGACGCGCAAGTCTCGAACGGCTCGAAAGTGGCGAACGGCTGGAATCTGCATTCGGGCGACGGACACATTACTCTGCGGCTGCCCTCCGACCTGAACGCGTATCTCGACGCGCACACCGGCGACGGCAGCATCACTTTGGACGTCCCGATACAAGTCTCTGGTTCGCTCAGCCATTCCGCGGTCCGCGGGAAACTGAACGCAGGCGGCGGGACGGTGGCAATCACGTCCGGCGACGGGTCAATCCACGTCGAGAAATTGTAGGGCGTCCGCGTGCGGGCGGCCTTGCTGCGTGTTGGGGGCTAATGACCAGCCCGGCGTTGGTCGGTTGCAGCCGTGGTCTTCTTGATCTGCAAGGAAATTCCATCAGCATGTCGCCAGAAGCCCACATTTGTTTGTCCATCAGCACACTGGGGTCCGCAGGTTCACCGTCGGGCACTGCAACGATTGCAGTTACATCGGCCGACAACGTGGCAACTAGCGTGCACTCTGAGGGACGTTGGCGGTAACGAACGCGGAGGAATAAATGATTCCGTTCCTGATGCTTGGAGTGGTCGCAGTACTAGTATTTCTCTCTGTATCGGACGGAATTGCCGCTGGCCTTGGCCGGAAGTAGTTCCACCGCTCTACCTACCTGCCCGCCCGCGCGTCTCTGAATTCCCTGCTCTGACCGCTCCTCTAATGCGATTCTGTCGAGCTTCAGGCGGGATCGCGTTGCAGCACGATTCGCGAACTCCCCCGCAATCGCTCGTGCGCACGCACGGCAGCGCCGAAGACCTCCGGGAATCAATTTGCAAATCTTTACGGGTTGCCGCATCATAAATTGTTTGCTCCGAGCCGTTCGCCGCGCTGTAACGGCGAGTTCACTTACAATATAGCGATCCATCGAGCCGCAGCACGATGAGCGGAGGCTCACGTTGCGCGTTCGCGGCCAATGTGCAGCGCGGCATGGGACGTTCTGTTTCACAACTTCGAAAGGAACTGGGGGAAATCGAATGCGCAGGCCTGTGAGTGTTGCTCCGCCAAAGGGAAAGCTGGGAGTGCTGACGCCGGGTATGGGCGCGGTGAGCACTACTTTCATGGCGGGAGTGGAATTGGTGCGGCGGGGGCAATCCGTGCCGGTCGGCTCGTTGACGCAGATGGGGACGATCCGGCTGGGCAAGCGGACAGACGGACGGACGCCGAAGATTAAAGATTTCGTGCAACTGGCCAAACTCGACGACCTTGTGTTCGGAGGCTGGGACGTATTCGGCGACAACGCGTTCCAGGCCGCGACGAAGGCCGGAGTGCTGGACAGCAAGGACCTCGCCAAGGCCGAGAAATTTTTGAAGGGCATCACGCCGATGAAAGCGGTCTTCGATCAGGACTACGTCAAGAACCTGCAGGGGCCGAACGTGAAGAAAGGCAAGACGAAAATGGATCTTGCCGAGCAATTGCGCGAAGACATCCGCAATTTCAAAAAGAAGAACAAGCTGGACCGGCTGGTGATGGTGTGGTGCGGCTCGACGGAAGTGTTTTTGAAGCCGCAAGACGTGCACAAGGACCTCGCGTCGTTCGAAAAAGCGATGAAGGCGAATCATCCGGCGATTGCACCGTCCATGCTCTACGCCTACGCCGCGATCAGCGAAAAAGTGCCGTTCGCCAACGGCGCGCCGAATTTGACCGTGGATATTCCGGCGCTCGAGGACTACGCCAAATCAAAGAATGTGCCGATCGGCGGCAAGGATTTCAAGACCGGGCAGACGTTGATGAAGACCGTTCTGGCGCCGGGATTCAAGGCGCGCATGTTGGGATTGAATGGATGGTTCTCGACGAACATTCTGGGCAATCGCGACGGCGAAGTGCTCGACGATCCGGGTTCGTTCAAGACCAAGGAAGAATCGAAGCTGGGCGCGCTGGAATATATTTTGCAGCCGAATCTGTATCCGGAGCTTTACGGCAAGATTCACCATAAGGTGAGGATCAATTATTATCCGCCGCGCGGCGACAACAAAGAGGGCTGGGACAACATTGATATTTTCGGCTGGCTAGGCTATCCCATGCAGATCAAAGTGGACTTTCTGTGCCGCGACTCGATTCTCGCCGCGCCGATCGTGCTGGACTTGGCGATTTTCTTCGATCTAGCGCAGCGCGCAGGCATGCGCGGAATCCAGGAATGGCTCAGTTTCTATTTCAAATCACCGATGTGCGCGAAGGAACTCTATCCCGAGCATGATTTGTTCATTCAGCTGATGAAGCTGAAGAACACTTTACGCTGGATGATGGGCGAGGAGCTCATCACGCATTTGGGAGCCGAATATTACGATTAGATGCTGAAGCGGCAGGTCCGCAAGGCTCGCACAAAATCAAACGGCGGAGAGAGTCGTTGCTCTCTCCGCCGTTTTGCTTTTGGTCCGGAGATTTAGAACTGGTTCCAGAGGTACTGGTTGTAAACCTCGTGGTGATATTGCACTTCGGCAGCCTTTACGAACGTGCCGAGAAGACGCGCGCAACGGTCCGCCGATGCTTGCTTCAGATCGGCGTAGCGCGCCTTCACGTCTGCTCCTAGAAGCTTGGTAGTCCACGCTGCGTTGCGGAAATCGTCGATCGCAGTGTAAATGTTGTCCGGGAGATAGCGTTCGGCTTGGCGCAGGTTCTTGATTTTCGCGGTCTCACCTTCCAGGCCCGAGCGGAAGATCGAGTACATGACCATGTAGGGATTCGCGTCCGGCGAAACGGAACGAACTTCGACGCGCATGCTCTTTTCGTTGCCGATGGGGATGCGGATCATCGAGCCGCGATCCACGGGCGAGGCCTTGATCTGGTTCGGAGCCTCGAAGTGTGGATCGAGGCGGCGATAGGCGTTGACGCTGGCATTCAGCATCAGGCAGACGTCATTCGCGTGCGTGAGAATGCGATCGAGAAATGCCCAGCCAACTTTGCTCAGTTTTTCATCGCCCTTGGGATCCCAGAAAAGATTTTTGCCGCCTTTACTGACCGAAACGTTGGTGTGCATGCCGCTGCCATTCACGCCGACGACGGGCTTGGGCAGGAAGCTGGCGGTGAGGCCCATGTTGGTCGCAACCTGGCGGCAGATCAGCTTGTAAAGCTGGATCTGATCGGCGGCGGCAACCACTTCGCCGTAACCATAGTTGATTTCGAATTGCGATGGCGCAACTTCGGGGTGATCTTTTTCGTTCTGGAATCCCATGGCGCGCTGCACTTCGGCGGTGGTATCGATGAAGTTGCGCAGCGGGTCGCCCGGCAGGGAGTGATAGTAGCCGCCGGTATTGACGTACTCGAACTTACCGGTTTCCGAATAGTGACGTTCGGCGTCGGGGCCTTTGAAGAGGAAGCCTTCGATTTCGTTCGCGGCGTTCAGCGTGTAGCCTTCTTCCTTGAATTGCCTTTCCGCGAAACCTTTCAGCGCGCCACGAATGTCCGCGCTGTAGGGCGAGCCATCTTTATCAATGACTTCGCCGAAGATGAGTACTTTGCCGGAGCCGAAGACGTCCGCGGGCCCCCAATAGAAAGCGCTCCAATCCATGGCCAGGCGCAGATCGCTTTCGCGTTGCGCGGTGAATCCGCGAATCGAGGAGCCATCAAACGTGAGGTTGTCCCAGCTCTTTACGAGAAACTTCTTGTCGTAATCGAGCATGTGCAGACGGCCTTCCAGGTCGCTGAAGAGCACGGTGACGGCTTTGATGCGCTTCTCGTCGGTGAGGTACTTGATGCGCTCTTCCTGAATCTTGTGCGGTGCAAGGCGATTCTTGCG
This sequence comes from uncultured Acidobacteriota bacterium, assembly GCA_963740695.1. Taxonomy (GTDB): domain Bacteria; phylum Acidobacteriota; class Terriglobia; order Acidiferrales; family UBA7541; genus Palsa-295. Next base: position 211,163 of record CAVUFU010000004.1, on the reverse strand, counting down.
TTGTTCCTTGGCTTTCAGGTTGAGCTCTTCGAGTTCATCGTACGGGATTGCTAAAAAATTGCGGAGTTCGGTTGCCATGAGTCTCCTTCGGGTGGAATGCGGTTCGCGCCGCGGGGCGCGTGCGCCGCTTTTCAAAACAACGTAGGGTATCGTGAGGCGCGTGGAGGGTCAAATCCCAAAATGTCCCGCACGGCGCTGAATCCTTGATGGAACCGATAAAGAAAACCTTGAGGTGCGGATTGCGCTGACCCACGAGCGGCTGCCGAAACGGTTTTCCGCGGAGATGCTCCGACTCCGTCGGAGTGAACGACGCTCGCAGAGAAACCAGCATCCCGTCAGTGCCCGAAGCGGCCGATTAGCTGAGCTTTACCGAGAATGTGGCCTTTCATCGCTTGCTCGAGCTCGGGTTTCGTAGCCTTGGGCTTGAGGTTGGTCACGTCATCCAGTGCGTATAACTTGAAGAAATAGTGGTGCACCGAGCCGTGCGGCGGACACGGACCGCTGTAACCGATTTTGCCGTGGCTGTTCCTTCCCTGCAGCGTGCCGTCGCGCAATTTTTTGTCTCTTGGCACACCTTCCTGCAAACCGTGCGAGTCCGCCGGAATGTCGTAAATCAGCCAGTGCACGACGGTCCCATTCGGCGCGTCGGGATCGTCCACCACCAGCGCAAGGCTTTTCGTCGCGGGCGGCGGATCATTCCATAGCAGCGCCGGAGAAACATCCTCGCCATCGCACGTAAATTTTGCGGGGATCGCCGCGTCTGCTTCGAAAGATGCGCTGGAGAGTTGCAGCGTGTCCGCGGACTGTTTCAGGGTGTCTTGCGTCGTGGGTTGGCGATCGGCGGCCGCGTGCGACTGCGCGAGCGGCCAGCCAACCGCGAATAAAAGAAAAATCATGAATAGCGCGATGAAAGTTTTTGAGAACGTCATAGCTACATGCTACGGGGCCTCCACTCAATGCGTCAAGACGCCAGCGCTGCGGGATTTGTGCGCGCCACGCAAGCCTCGCGCGGCGCCTCTCTAGGCTCTTGCGGTCAGCATGTTACCGTGGTACATTGGTACCACAATGAGCCAAGCACGATTTCAAAAGAAGTTTGTGGTCGAGCGCGTCCAGACCGGCGTGCGGATGGAGAAGCGTCTGCTGAAGGTGCTCAAGGCGTTGGCCGAATTTCACGATTTGAGTTTGGGCGACCTGCTCGAAGGCATCGTCTTGCACGCCTTCGACGGCAAAGCCCCGTTTCAAGAGGCGTCGCGCAAGCGCATCAAGCAATTGAAGAAGTTCTACGGGCTCGATCTGGATGCGCGCGCCAGTCACCGGCTGACGGAAGCAAGCGAAGTGGCGCATAAGCCCCGGCTGAGGGGCGCCGCCAAGAAAAGAGTGAAGCAGCCAGGGCCCGCGAAATCAACACCCGCCCGGGCCAAGAAGCGGCGTCCAGCAGGACCGGTTCGCTCCGCCGCGCGGCGCAAAGGCATAAAGGGAGGAAATTCGCGATGAGCACGAGTGCAAACCGCCAGGCGATTCAAGCGCTGCGTTGGATTCTGGGGCTGGTCGTACTGTGGGAGTCGTGCCTATTTCTGCGCAGAACGATTCTTGAAGTGTCTAGATCGGGCCACCTGGGTGTGCACTCGTGGATTTTCCTGGTGCTGGCGAGCGCCGAGATTGTCGCGGCCGCGATGTTCCTTTTGCCAGCCGTACGTGTTACCGGAGGATATTTGCTGCTCGTGGTCTTTGTCTTTGCGGCCGCATTCCACACTCTGCACGGAGAATTCAACGTGGTCGGCGGTCTGGCGATATACGCGGCGGCGGTGGTGGTGTGCTTGACCTCCGGCGCGGGCGCGCGCGAGGCGTGATCATGACCTTCTGTGACGCTCGTGACGCCGACGACATCCTGATTGCTCAATTTGAGGACGCTTCCCTTCCCCTCGAGAGTTTTCGCCACTGCGTGCACGTGCAGATCGTGTTTTTGTATTTGAGCAGGTTATCGCTACTAGAAGTGTTGGCGAGGTTTCCGGCGGCGCTGCGGCGATATGCCGAGGCCCACGGCAAGCACGGTTTATACAACGAGACGATCTCCTGGGCGTACATTCTGCTCATAAATGAGCGCGTGCGGCGAACGAACCGGAAGCTAAGCTGGGACGAGTTCCGCTCGCGCAATCCGGACTTGCTGACTTGGAAAGACAGCGTCTTGCAGAAATATTATTGCGCAGAGACGCTCTCGTCTGAGCTGGCAAAAAGTACCTTTCTCTTCCCCGACAAGATCTTCGCGGAGCATGATTCCGCCACGAACCGCACATAATTTCCGAATGCGATTGCTCCGCGGCACAACCCCGCCGCGATATCGGACGTAAAGAACTAGCACGATTTATATGGAGTGCGGCAGCGTGCTGCCGCTTTTCCGGCGCGAAGCGTGCTTCGCGTGCAGTAAACGCCACTACGGCACCACCGCAGGCGAGGCGCGCCTCGCCTAAGCGAAAGCGGCGGCCCTTCGTGCCTCAGGATAAACGCGCCGCCGGACTCCACAACGCTTTGCGCCCCTGATCGAGGTTCAAGCACCACGTGAGTCGGCCGTCGCCAGCCCGCGACAGACAGATTACCCGCGCCGCGCACGCGAGGCTCGGCGTCGGGAACGTAATGTCTGCCTGCCGAACTTTGTGCTACTGTTGTTGATTTGAAAATGTGCTTTGCCGTGCAGCCGAAGGCCTGGGCCACGTCGGGGAGAACTGTACAACCATGAAGAATGCCTACAACGGTGTAGCGGTGCCAGCTGCCGGCAAAGCCATCGATTTTGCCGGCGGCGCGTTTCACGTGCCGGATCATCCGGTGATTCCCTTCATCGAAGGCGACGGCACCGGGCGCGACATCTGGAAGGCGTCGCGGCGCGTTTTTGATGCGGCCGTGGAAAAGGCATACGGCGGGAAGCGCAAAATCGAGTGGCTCGAAGTATTCGCGGGAGAAAAAGCGTTCCGGCAATTCAAGGAATGGCTGCCGCAGGATACCGTGGACGCAATTCGCGATTTTCGCGTGGCAATCAAGGGTCCGCTGACGACTCCGGTAGGCGGCGGGATCCGCTCTTTGAACGTCACGTTGCGGCAGGTGCTGGATCTTTACGCGTGCGTGCGGCCGGTGCGTTATTTCACGGGCGTTCCTTCGCCGGTGCGCGAGCCTGAACGCATGAACGTGGTGATCTTCCGTGAAAATACGGAAGACGTGTACGCCGGGATCGAATGGCGCTCAGGGTCGATGGAAGTGAAGAAGCTGATTGATTTTCTGAATAACGAGATGCTGAAGGGCGTTTCGAAGAAAGTGCGCGAAGATTCCGGCGTGGGCATCAAGCCGATTTCGCCGACCGGGACCAAGCGCCTCGTGCGGCGCGCGATCGCGCACGCGCTGGAAAACAAGCGCAACGCAGTGACGCTAGTGCACAAAGGCAACATCCAGAAGTTCACGGAAGGAGCGTTTCGCGATTGGGGCTACGAGTTGGCCACCCAGGAATTTCGCGAGTACGTGGTGACCGAACGCGAGAGCTGGATCCTCGACAACAAAGACAAGAACCCGAACATCACCGTGGAGCAGAACGCCGCATCCATCGAGCCAGGACTCGATCAGGCCACCGACGACTTCAAGAAGAGCCTTTACGAGGAAGTGCGGCACACGCTGGACGCGATTTACGCATCGCACGGCAACGGCAAGTGGAAGCAGAAGATTCTGATCAATGACCGCATCGCCGACTCGGTTTTTCAGCAAGTACTGACGCGGGCCGATGAGTATCAGGTGTTCGCGACGCCGAATTTGAATGGCGATTACCTGTCGGATGCCTGCGCGGCGCAGGTGGGCGGGCTGGGGATGGCTCCCGGTGCGAATATCGGCGACGGTTTCGGAGTTTTTGAGGCCACCCATGGAACCGCGCCGAAATATGCCGATAAAGACGTTATCAACCCGAGTTCGGTGATGCTATCCGGCGCGATGATGTTCGAGTTCATGGGCTGGAAAGAGGTCGCACGATTGATTGAGGATGGCATCGCGCGCACGATCCAGCAAAAGCGCGTGACCTATGATTTGGAACGCTTGATGCCGGGAGCGAAGAAGCTCAAGACGTCCGAGTACGCGTCCGCGATTATCGAGAACATGCAGGCAGCGGTAAGCGCGGATTAGAAAATCAGGTGCTGCGCAAATAACACATAAAAGGCCGTTCTAAAAACGGCAAGCCCAGGAGAGTGGAATGCGGAAGAAGGTGACGGTCGTGGGTGGCGGGTTCGTAGGTTCGACGACGGCGCAGCGGATTCATGATGCCGGCCTCGCGGATGTGGTCCTGACAGACATTTTGGACGGAGTGCCCGCCGGCAAGGCTCTGGATATGGCGGAGTCCGGGCCGATACTCGGTTCGGACGTGCACGCCGCAGGAATTTCCACGGCGAGCGGCGACTACACCGGAACGGAAAACAGCGACATTATCGTGATCACCGCCGGCTTTCCGCGCAAGCCGGGAATGAGCCGCGACGATTTGTTGAAGGCGAACTACGACGTGATCAAGGGAGTGGTGGAAGCAGTGGTAAAGCTTTCGCCGAACGCGATTCTGATCATCGTGACGAATCCGCTGGACGCGATGGCGCAAGCTGCGTTCAAAATCAGCAAGCTGCCAAAGGGACGCGTGATTGGGATGGCCGGCGTGCTGGATTCCGCGCGCATGAGCACTTTTGTCGCGCGTGAGCTCGGCGTATCGGTAGAAAACGTCCATTCGTTCGTGCTCGGCGGGCACGGCGACGACATGGTTCCGCTGACGCGCTATTCCACGGTTGCGGGAATTCCCCTCCCCGAACTGATTTCAGCCGAGAAGCTAGAAGCGATTGTGACGCGCACGCGCAAAGGCGGCGCCGAAATCGTGAACCTGCTGAAGACGGGGTCGGCTTACTACGCGCCGTCGGCGGCGGTAGTCGAAATGGTGGAAGCGATTCTGCATGACAAGAAAAAGATTTTGCCGTGCGCGGCGTATCTCGAAGGCGAGTACGGGATCAGCGGTCTTTTCGTCGGAGTCCCGGTAAAATTGGGCTCAAAGGGCATCGAGCAGATCATCGAGATTAAGCTGCACCCGGAAGAGAAAACGGCATTGGACAAGTCGGCGGCGTCGGTGCGGGAATTGGTGAACGTGCTGGGAGTCTAGCGCGAATGAGCGAAAAAGCAGATGCCTCGCTACGCTCGGGATGACAGCTGCCATTTGGGATGCGCGCAGAGCCTCGCGAGATCCTTACACGCGTTCCCAGGTCAGGCAGGCATTGCGGGCTTGGGAGTCTTCAACCGGTGTGAGCGCCAGGCGATTGCCGGAAATTTCATAGGCGCGGGTGAAGTCTTTGCCTACATCGCCTGGACGCAGGCTTCCTTCCAAGTGGTGTGTAATGGTTCTCTTCTCCCAATCTACTTCGTAGGTGCCGTAGTACGCGTAATAACCCTTGTAGGCGATCTGCACTTCTTTCGGGCTGGGGAATCCTGGCCCTGAAGACATATCCGGCCTCGGATTGCGCATGATTTGCACGGCCACGTGACCGTCCGCGTCATACATTAAAATTCCGATGGGACTTTCGCCGAAGAGCCGCGATTCCGACGAAGCGATGGACACCAGCCGCCAGGTGCCGACGAAGGGATTTGGGTCGGACTGTTTGGAGTCGTACACCGACGTGCTATGCGAACGACTCTGGCGCTGGGTGGTGGTCATGGCAGGGAGCCCTTCCGCGAAACGGCCCTGTTGCACTGTACCGCTCGATTCATCCGACGCGTCAACCTGGCCTGAAATTAGTGCCGTTAACAGCCAAATATATCTCTGCGCTGGCGCGAGGGCAAGTGACCAATCAGCGAAGACTGCGCGCAGATTTCCAATGCGGCAACCAGCGCTCTGCTAACATTAACGTGGGAGTCATACACCGGCATGAAGCTCTTCGGACCAGGAAAAGGGAGAAACTCGCGCGCGAAGCCTAACGGCTCGGGCGACAAAGCAGGCAGGCGTGCGTCTGATCGCTCGAATTCTCGCGACGATGCGGGCTCGCCGATGGTGGCGCACCGGCTGACGAAAGACCTTGCCCGCTCGGAGCAGTTGGCGGCCATGCTGGCGCACAGCCGCGCGGCAGGAGCTGTGGAAGTCGCTGACCTCCTTGCGGGCATGTACATCTACGATTGGGAGCGCTTGTCAAAATTTTGGCCCGAGCAGGACGCGATCGAGGAATATTTGCAGCAGATCTGCAGAATCAGCCCGCAGCGCTGGCACCACTGGATCCAATTTTACGACCGGCAGCGCCACACCGATGAAAATCAAGGCAAATGGAAATGGCTGCGTCCCGGCGCGGCCTCGGGCGTTGCCTCAGAGCAGGATGGCAAGCCCCTCGGACGTTCGGCGGAATTGAACGCACTGCTGCGCAGCGCGGAAGAAATTGCGCCGGCGCTCGACGAGATCGAAGGCCGCCTGATTCCGATCCTCACGTGCGAATGCGTGTTGTTTGCGATCGCCAAACGCACCGATTCGGAGATCGGCCATCGTCTAGTCGCATCGGGCTTGAACGTGATCGAGCTGGAACAGGAAGCGCGCAATCCGCGGCATGCGCCGCTGCATTGAGCGAGCGGGGCAACACCGACAAAAGAAATCGCGCTCGCAGGAAGCAACTTCTAAAATTCCAAAGCCAAAACTAAGACCCGGCGGGAAGCCGGCGCTACACCGTCGCCTCAAATAATCAATTTGAAGTGAGGCCAGAGGACTGAAAGCGGAGCCGTAGGCTTGCGGCAAAGATAGACGTGGACGTCGCGCTCAGCGAGGCCGGCGTGCGGATCGGTAATCGTCGCGACGAGCTGCGATTCGCCAAAATATTCCTTGTACTGGTCGGCGCGCTCGCCGAAAAGGATCACGCACGCGCCGGTATAGGAGCGCGGTCCCCAATAGAAATAGCTGTTGTGGCCGCTAATCGCCTTCGGCAGCCCCAGTTGGGGTCCGTAGTGGTCAATCGCGCCCGCTTCTCCGTAGTTCCCCGCCAGAATCGCGCAATCCGATTGCTCCCCGGGCGGCAAATCGTGATACACGCGCGAAATTTGCTGAGCCATGTTGTCCCAGCCGAACATGTCCGCGTAGAGCTGCGGCAGAGTGGTGGTGGAGTCGCGCTCGGTTTTAACGTCGCGGGAGTAAGGGAACATTTGGGAATATTTCAGAAAGGTGTCTACCGGGAGAAGCGGCACGCCAAAAGGAACCGTCAGTAAGCCCGCGATTACGAGCAGCGCCGGATAGGCAACAGCAAGCCAACGTCGCCGTGGCGCCGCAAACAATTTCTCTAGCGCGACGCCACCCGCCGCCATCAGCACCGGATAGACCGGCAGCGCGTAATACGATTTGCCGTCGAAGCCGATGAAAATCGCCAGGACGATGAGATATGCCCAGCCCAAAAAGCGAAAGCGCTTCCCTTCCGGCGACGCGAAATACCAAATCAGGCCGCCCAGCCACACCGGCAAAGCTAGCGGCTGCAGGAATAGAACCTGCTCGAAGAGAAATTGCGCCGGACTGATGGGGACATTCTTGAATTCCTGCGCATTGCGCACGACCTGAATCTGGGGCCAGCCGTGGCGGGCCTCCCAGAGCAAGTTCGGCAGGAAGATGGCGAAGGCGATGGCGGCGCCGATCCATATCCACTTCGAGCGGAAGAGATGGGCTTGGCCGGAAAGCAGCAATCCCACTACGAGAGCGAAACCGAAGACCAGCATGCTGTGTTTGTTTTCCAGGCCAATGCCGGCGACGGCACCAAATACCAACCAGAGTTTCGGGGACGCGCCCTTGACGATCAGGATAGCGATCCAGGCGCACAGCAGCCAAAAAAGCGGCTCGAACGCATTCATGGAAAAAAAGCTATCGAACGCGAGGTAGGCCGGCGCTAGCAGAATCGCCGTAGCCGCCAGAAATTGCGCGAAAAGTCCGCCGCCGAGATCACGAGCCACGCGGCCGGTGAGGTACACGACCGCCGCACCGGTAACGGCGGGGCGCAAGCGCAGTGCGAAGAGCGTATATCCGGACGAGTGGCGAACGATCCAGGCAATCAGCGCGATCAAAGGCGGCTGATCCACGTAGCCCCAGGCGAGATGCTCGCCGCAGGCCATGTAATACAATTCGTCGCGGAAAAAGCCGTAATGATTGATTCCCGCGAACTGGATCAGCAGCTTGCAGAGAGCCAACGCCAGAAGCAGATAGGTTGAACTGTGTTTCGATTCCCGCACGTCTTCAACTAATGCTTGCCGACGTGATGCGGTCGAGCTTCGGGAAATTCTTGTCGAGGTAAGGTTTCCCGAGCGCAGTGATGGAGCCTTGGTCGGGCGATTCGCCGTAGCCGCTATGGATCTTCTTCACCACGTCCATGCCGGAAGTGACCTGCCCGAACGGAGCGAAGCCCATGCGATCGAGCTGCGCATTATTGCCAGTGTTGATGAAAAGCTGCGTGGTCCGCGTGTTCGGCCCCGCGGTGGCAAAGGTGAGGAAGCCGGGCTTGTTGCTCTGCGTGACCGGATCATCCTTGAAATTCGATTTGCGCCAGACGCTGTTGACGTTCGGATCTGCGCTCAAGCCGAATTGCACGACGAAGCCGGGGATCACGCGGAAGAACGCGGCATCTTCGTAGAAACCGTGCTTCACCAGATTATAGAAACGGTCCGCTCCGAGCGGCGCCCAGGCGCGGGTGACTTGCACGACGAAATCGCCGGCGGTGGTCTTAAAGTTCACATTAAAAGTTTCCGGAGCGGTCTCTTTCAGATTTGCGGGCTCAAGCAACGACGGTTGCGTGGTCATAAATTTTCTCCCAAGGAACCGTGCGAAAACGGTTCATGCTGATGGTTAAATTGTGTATCCGACAGCCTTTGAAGCGGCAGTCTTCAGACCGTCATTGGTCACCTGCGCAATTTCGCTGGCGTCAGCCGAGGCGGACGCCGCTACAAATGCGCAATACGACCCACGGCAAGTACGCTATGGATTCTTCGCAGCCGGGGCCGCGGTTTTGTGAGCCGGCATAGTGTGCATGGCCGGCGGGGGTGAAGTTATCGTTGCTGAAATAATGTGGTCGAGCTTCGGAAAACTCTTGTCGAGATAGGGCTTGCCTTCGGAGGTGATGGCGGCCTGATCGGGCGATTCGCCGTAGCCGCTGTAGATCTTCTGCACCACATCCATACCCGTGGTTACCTGGCCAAACGGCGCAAAGCCCATGGAGTCCAGGCGAGTGTTATCAGCCAAGCTGATAAAAAGCTGCGTGGTTCGCGTGTTGGCGCCGGCGGTGGCAAACGTAAGGTAACCAAGGTGATTGCTCTGTGTTACGGGATCGTCCTTTATGGCGGCATTGGACCAAACTTTGTTCAACGCCGGATTCGCGCTCAGGCCGAATTGCACGACGAAGCCGGGCACGACGCGGAAAAAGGCGGCATCCGTGAAATATCCGTGCTTCACGAGATTGTAAAAGCGGTCGGCGCCCAAAGGAGCCCAAGCGCGCGTCACTTGCACGACAAAATCGCCCGCCGTGGTCTTGAAAGTTGCCTCAAACTGGGCGGGTGCTTTGGCGGTGAGCGCCGCGGGATGGAACAGCGCCGGATCGGTGCGGTGCACGGCGGAATGAGCGTGCGCATGCGTTGTACCGGTGCTGGACGACGGAGCGCTGGATTGAGTTTGCGCCGGTAGCGCGGCTGGCGACAGAACCGCGATCAAAAAAGCAAAAAACCAGGGGACGAAACGTTTCACGAATTCCCTCCTAAATTTGGTCTGCCGATCGAACTATTTTTGCGCCGCGGCTTCCACATCCTGCATCAAGCGCAAGGTGTTGCCACCTAGAATTTTGCGGATGTCGCTCGCGGAGTAACCCTTGGCCAGAAGCGCGTTGGTGATTTGCGGCAGATGCGAAGCGTCTTCCATACCGTAAGGCATATCCGCGCCGTCGAAATCGGAGCCGAGGCCCACGTGATCGGCGCCCACGAGTTTCACGGCGTGGTCAATGTGATTGATAATCTCGGTCCAGTCCACCCGCGGAAGTTTTCCCTGCGCGACCATATCGCGCACCACTTTATCGGCTTCAATCAACTGGCAGGCTTCATCATTGCCGCAACGCTTCTTGGATTCCGCTTCGATTTCTTTGCCAAGCTCAGGATTATTCTTCTGCGCGTCCTGGAATTTCTGGTCCAAGAATCCAACGTGGTAATTGATCTGGATCACGCCGCCTTTCGCCGCAAGCGCCTTGATCATGTCGTCGGTCATATTGCGCGGAGCATTGCAAATCGCGCGGCACGAAGAATGCGACGCAATCACCGGCGCGGAGCTAGTCGCCAGCACATCGTAGAAAGTTTTGTCCGAGACGTGCGAGACGTCCACCATCATCCCCAGGCGATTCATTTCGCGCAGGACCTGCTTGCCGAAATCGCTCAGGCCGTTGTGCGCGGGCTTGTCGGTGGAAGAATCGGCCCAGTCGGTGTTGACCATGTGCGTGAGCGTCATGTAGCGCACGCCGAGGGCGTAGAACTTGTCCAGGTTGGCCAGCGAATCGTTGATCATGTGGCCGCCTTCCACACCCATCAGGACGGCGATTTTACCGTGAGCCTTGGCGGCGCGAATATCAGCGGCCGTGGTGCAAAGAACCAGATCGTTCGGATGGCGCGCTACGGCTTCGCGGACTGCACCGATTTGCACCAGCGCGCGCTCCACCGCCGTCGGTCCCGTGATCGTGCCGGGAATATAAATCGAGAAGAAAATCGCGCTCAGGCCGCCTTCGCGCATGCGCGGGATGTCTATACCTCCATCCGTGTGCCGCGCGCCGAGATCGAACTTAGGGTCAAGCAGGCGTTGCGTGGTGTCGTCGTGCGTGTCAATCACGATGGAGCTGAAATGAAGTTCACGGGCTTGCTGCGAAATAGTGGCATCCGATTGGGCGGTTACGGCTGCGAGCGGCAAAAGTCCTCCGAGCAAACAGCAAAATACCAGCAAAAACACACGAACCATGCATCCCCCGAAATTCCCTTGGAATTCTACGACACGTTGCCGGGAAACAAAAACGCGGAATCGGGTGCGAATCGAGCGCTACGTCCACTGCAAAAACTTAACACAGCGTGCACAGAGAAAAGCATACGAGAACACCGCGACATCTTGCGCTGCGCTCTCAGTCTTTCCCGGTGAAAAACGTTTTCACCGCGTGCATCAACACCTGGCCATTCACCGCCGCCAGCGATTCCGTCAGCGGAATGCCTTTGGGGCAGACTTTCACGCAGTTCTGCGCGTTGTCGCAGTCCTCGATGCCGCCCGGACCCATCAATGCTTCGAGACGCGCGCCCGCGTGCATCGCGCCGGTGGGATGCATGTTGAAGAGGCGTACCTGGCTGACGATGGCCGCGCCGACGAAGTGCGAATTCTCGTTGACCTTCGGACAAATCTCCAGGCAATTACCGCAGGTGATGCAGCGTGAAAGCGGATAACCGATTTCCTGTCTTTCCGGCGCCATGCGCGGGCCGGGGCCGAGATCGTAGGTGCCGTCGATCGGGATCCAACACTTTGTACGCTTCAGATCTTCGAACATCGAAGTGCGATCCACTTGCAGATCGCGAATCAACGGAAATTTCGTGAGCGGCTCGAGGCGTATCGGCTTTTCCAACTCATCCACCAGCGCGGAACACGCCTGCCGCGGCTTGCCATTGATGATCATCGCGCACGCGCCGCAAACTTCTTCCAGGCAATTCGCGTCGTAACTTACAGGAGTGGATTCGCTGCCGTTGCGGGTGAAGGGCTTTTCGGCGATGTCGCGCAGGCAGGTGATGACGTTCAGGTGCGGCCGGTGGCGCAGTTCGAATTCTTCCCAGCGCACCGATTCATCCGGACGCTGCTGGCGCTTGATGCGCACGATGAAAGTTTTATCGGCCATGATGCCTCACTTTGCCTGGCACTACCCTTCACTCCGGGTGTTATTTCGCCGCCGTGTACTTGCGTTCACGCAGCGGAAGAAGCGATACGTCCACCGCTTCGTATTCAAGCTTGATGTTTCCGCCGTTGTAGCTGGCTACCGTGGTTTTCAGCCAATTAACGTCGTCGCGATTCGGAAATTCCGGCTTGTAATGCGCGCCGCGCGTTTCGTTGCGCGCCAGCGCGCCCAGAGTGATCACTTTCGCGAGAACGAGCATGTTGCCCAGCTCGCGGACGAAATTCAGCGTCTGGTTCGCCCACTGGGTGCGATCCTGCAAATTGATATGCGTGAAGCGCTCGCTCAGCTCGTCAATCTTGACGAGAGTCTTCTGCAGCGCAGCGTTATAGCGGATCACCGTGACGTTCTCGGTCATGATGTCGCCAAGTTCGCGCCAGATCGTGAGCGGATTCTCCGTGCCGGTATGCTGATTGAGCAGCGCGTCGGAAATATCCTGCTGGCGAACTCGTTCGCGCTCGAAGACGGCGGGCGCGGTGGATTCGCAGCCCTGTTCGAGGCTGCGCGCGTAACGCACGGCGGCGGGACCGGCAATGCCTCCGCCGTAAATGCAAGAAACCAGCGAATTCGCGCCGAGGCGATTCGCGCCGTGATACTGGTATTCGCATTCGCCGGCCGCATAAATTCCCGGAACATTGGTGGCTTGGTTTTCGTTGTCCACCCACAGGCCGCCCATCGTGTAGTGCATCGCGGGGAAAACTTTCATGGGCTCGGTGTAGGGATCGGTGCCCACGAATTTTTGATAGATTTCGAGAATGCCTTCGAGCTTGCGTTCCAGAACTTCGCGCGGAATATGCGTGACGTCCAGATAGACGGCAGGCTCGCCTGCGAGGCCCATCTTCATTTCGTAGACGACCTTGTGAATGGCGCGAGTCGCGACGTCGCGCGGAACCAGGTTGCCGTACTTCGGATACCACTCCTCGAGGAAGTAAAAGCGTTCGTTTTCCGGAATTTGCTTCACGGGGCGCGGGTCTTGCGGAGTTTTCGGCACCCAGACGCGGCCGCCTTCTCCGCGAGCCGATTCGCTCATGAGGCGGCATTTATCTTCGCCGGGGATCGCTGTGGGGTGAACCTGGATGAATTCGCCATTGGCGTAGTAAACGCCCTGCTGGAAAAGCGCGGATTGCGCAGAACCGGTGCAGACTACCGAATTGGTAGAGCGCCCGAAAACCGCGCCGATGCCGCCGGTGCAGAAGATCGCGGCGTCGCAAGGAAACGTCTTGATCTCCATGGTCTTCAGATCCATGGCACAGATCCCGCGACACACGCCGCCATCGTCCAGGACGGCGGAAAGAAACGTCCAGCCTTCGAATTTCTTTACCTTATCTTCGGCTTCGTAGCGGCGAACCTGTTCATCAAGCGCATACAGCAACTGCTGACCGGTAGTGGCGCCCGCGAACGCCGTACGATGAAAGAGCGTGCCGCCAAAGCGGCGAAAATCGAGCAGGCCCTCGGGCGTGCGGTTGAACATCACCCCCATGCGATCGAGCAGATCGATGATCGCGGGAGCGGCTTCGCACATGCCTTTTACCAGACCCTGATTCGCGAGAAAGTCGCCGCCGTAAATCGTGTCGTCGAAATGTTTCCAGGTGGAATCGCCTTCACCCTTTAAATTCTTGGCGGCGTTGATCCCGCCTTGTGCGCAAACGGAGTGGGAGCGCTTAACCGGCACAATCGAAAACAAATCAACCGGCACGCCGGATTCTGCGACGCGGATCGCGGCCATCAGCCCGGCCAATCCCCCACCGACGATAATAATTTTCGGCTGCCTCATTGTACGTAACCTCCGAGCGGGAACATCCCGTAGTGGAGGCCAATCACAATCGCAAGGCCGATAAACGTGAACGCAACAGCCACAGCAGCGCCAAACCAGCCCGCTGCGCGCTGCGACTTAACACTGACCGCAATTCCCCACTTACAGGCAAAATTCCACAGCCCATTGCCAAGGTGGAACGACGCGCAGACCACGCCGACCACGTAGAAAGCGACGTACCAGGGGTTCTGCATATTGTGCTGCAGGTCGGCGTACGCGGTCATGCCATGCCCGAGAAACCGCTCGGTGTAAACGTGCCAGCCGATAAAGACGAACGCGACGATTCCAGTCCAGCGCTGCAGCACATAAAGCCAATTGGCCATCCACGGATGGCCCAGCACGTTCGACTTCCCGCGCCACCAAATATAGATCCCGTAGAAACCGTGAAATAGAATCGGCAGCCACAAAACCGCAACTTCGACGCCGATGCGCCAGGGAATCAGCTGCAATTCGCTGGAAACTTCGTTGTATTTGCCAACGCTGACGAGGGCGTAGCTATTCGACCAAAAATGCTCGGCCAAAAATGCTCCAATTGGAATTACGCCGCTGAGGGACTGCAGTTTGTCGAGGATGTAACTTGTTCTGGAATCACCGGCTGCAACCGACATGCACGCTCCGAGCTTGGCTAACGCAAACCGACGGAAGTTTTAGTATAAGCATGGCCGCAAGAGTTTGCAAGGCGACGAAAGTGTCCCTTCTGAATACGAATTGTCTGGACTCGAACGGGGGCGCGTCACAACCTCTTGAAATTGTCGGCGCGTTCTTCGCCGCGCCAGAATTCCGGAGACGGGTAGATGAATTCGACTCCCACCTGCGTCTTGCCCATGAAATTCTGCCCCAAAGAAGTGACGCGGCACAGCAACTCTTCTTTCGTGTTCGAATTTTCCAGCCGGATGATTTGATTCACAGCTACGGCCGCCGCGAGCAGTATCAACGCCCCGTGCGAATTCACGATGATCGTGTGCGTAAGTTCGCAGACGGATTGTTTGTTGACATCCTGCAAGCGAACCTGCACCGGCACCCGCATTTTCACCCGCTTGCTGCGGCGACGGCTCCGTGGATCGGTACTGGACGGGACAGGCATCGCGCAACCCTATCAAATCTTCCCCGCGTACTCAACGCTCCAGGCAAGCCGTGTTTCGCAAGCCAAGTGACGAGGATTGATGGCCTTACAGCCGGGTAGCTCGTGCGTCATTCGGCAGCTACCGTTTTGGAAACAGCTAAAAGATTGACCGGATAAACGCTTTTTGCGCGCGTGCTAGACTCCTTGGAAAGCGAACCGCGTCATGTCCAGCGAACAAATTAGCGATTTGAAGAAGTGGGTGGGCGAGGTCGTCCGCGATAGCACCGACGGCGAGTTCGTCGGACTGAACCGCGTGGTCGATTTAGTCAGCAAAAATTTCGGAGTGCAGGCGCACGAGGTGGCCATCCTGGTGATTACCGCCGACGACCGCTTCCTGCGTTTCGTCATTCCCGAGAAGCTCCGGGAAATGGGCCAGATCCCTTTGACCAGCACGAATTCGCTGGCGGCGCGTACGGCGCGCGAAAAAAGGCCCGAAGTCATCAATCATTTTGCCGTCGTCCCGCATTCCTCGGTGTTCGAAGCCGTGCCGATCGTCGAAGAACAGCGCGGCGAAGCCATCCAGAAAATCATGAGCGCGCCTATTCTGCAGGAACGAAAAATCGCGGGAGTGATTCAAGTTTCACGCAAGGGCCGAACCGCCGCCGATTCCGGCCCGGACTTTACGCATCCGCAGCTTCGCGAACTCAAGACCGTCGCGGACCTGCTTGGTCCCTGCATTCCCCTGCTCGTCCGAGCGTAGCGGCGATTGCAGTCGCAGGCACCCCGATAGCCTTTGCCCAATCGGCTCCCCGCGCACTAAAACCGAAACTTTTCCGACGATGCTGGGTTGTATACTCGCGAGCACAGCTCCGCCCCGGGAGATCTTCGTCCGTCGCTGATGGCGTGAAAGCACCGACTGAGCGGCACAAACCGGGCAGCCATTTTCGGAGTTGCGCATCGAATTACAGGTAACAGGACGGAGGCAAATCTCATGAATTCCCAGACTCACAGAATTTGGAACCGTAAGCCGATTGCCGCGCTCGCGCTAGGCGTGCTGCTCGGCGGCGCTCCTCTACTCGCCCAGCAGGATCCGCAGTCGCAACCCGCGCCGTCTGATCAATCGTCGGCTCCTGCGCAGCAGCAGGATCAGCAGGGTCCACCCGCGCCGCCGCCGCAGGAGCAGCAGGCACAGCCGCCACAGCAAGATCAGCAAATGCCGCCGCAGCAACCAGATCAACAGGCAGGGCCACAAAACCAAGCGCCTCCACCGCAACCGCCGCCCCAGGCGAATCCTCCTGCAGAACGGCCTGTGGTGCCTGACGCGCTTACGCTCCCAGCGGGGACCGTGATTCAAGTTCGCACCAGCGACTGGCTATCCAGCGACAAAAACCACAAAGGCGATCAATTTATAGGAACGCTGGCGCAGCCGATCATCGCGGATGGCTTCGTGGTAATGCGGCGAGGCCAGACCGTACTCGGACAAGTAACCGATGCGCAGAGAGCGGGGCGCGTGAAGGGCGTTTCGAAATTGCAATTGGACTTGAGCCAACTGACGCTCGTGGATGGTCAGCTACTGCCGGTGCAAACGACGCTGTTGAACGCTTCCGCCGGGACATCCAAAGGCCGTGACGCCGCGGCGATCGGTTTGACGACCGGAGGTGGTGCTGCGATTGGTGCCGCGGCGGCCGGTGGCCCGGGCGCGGCGATCGGTGCCGGCGCGGGGTTTGTGGCGAGCGTTGCGGGCGTGCTGCTCACACGCGGAAAGCCGACGATCATTCCGCCCGAGGACGTTTTGACCTTCCGCCTGGAAAATCCCGTGAGCATCTCAACGGTTCGCGGCCAGTTGGCGTATCGGCCCGTGACGCAACAGGATTATGCGCAATCGCAGCGGCCGGCGAATCGTCCGCGGCTGGCAAGGCCATATCCACGGCCGTATGGGTATTACCCTTATCCGTATCCCTGCTGTGGCTACTATCCGTATCCGGCGTTTTACTACGGACGCGGGTGGGGCTGGTAAGTCGGCGGCGGGAATTTGCAGCATAGTATTCCGGCAACCGCGGCAACTTCGAATGGGGACTCTGCAGCCAAGAGTCCCCATTTTTGTTATTCGGCCACCCTGCGATTTCTATCTTCAGCGGCCGAGCCACGATTTTGGTTTCGGCGCTCGCGCGACATCCACCGCCCCAGAACGATTTTCATCAAACTGTAATAAAACTTCGCGCGGACGCGCGCGTACAGCGCAACCAGTTACGTTACAACGCTGAAATAGATTGACATCGCTGCGCGTGCTTGTTAATTTTCGTTGCGCCCTAAAATTTTTCCTTCGGGCAAAGTGGAGGCACCGCAGCTCGGTACTGCTCATGGCGTTCGTCGCGAAGAAAATTTTCCTCACCAAGGGAGTCGGCAAACATCGCGAGCGCTTATCGAGCTTTGAGCTCGCGTTGCGCAACGCCGGAATCGCCGCTTGCAACATTGTTCGCGTCTCGTCGATTTTTCCTCCGTATTGCAAACTGATCTCCCGCAGCGAAGGTTTGAAACACATCAAGCCGGGACAAGTGGCGTTCACGGTGATCAGCGAGAATCAGACGCGCGAGCCGCACCGCTTGATCGCGGCGGGCGTGGGTCTGGCGCTGCCGGCCGATAAATCCATGTTCGGGTATTTGTCCGAGCATCATTCTTTTGGCGAGAGCGAGGAAATTGCCGGCGAATACACCGAAGAGCTTGCCGCCGAAATGCTCGCGACGACGCTAAACGTGGAATTCGATCCGGATTTGTCCTGGGACGAGAAAAAAGAGGTCTACCGCATCTCGAACAAGATCGTCCGCACGATGAACATCACCCAATCCGCAGTCGGCGATAAGCGCGGCCTGTGGACCACCGTCCTAGCCGCCGCGATCCTGATCGGCGAAGACGATTAACCGAAGTTCCCGCAAACAGAAGTTCCCGTCTCCGACCGCTGGAAATTTAGCGCGATCTATATGGAGTGCGGCGGCGTGCCGCCGCTTTTACACTGCCAGCACAGGCTAGATCTAAACCGCGGCGAGGCGAGCCTCACCGAAGAGAAAGCGGGGGCACGCCCCCGCACTCCACATTGGCCGTCAACCCGCGCGGCGCAAGCACGATGTTGTAGGGGCGGGTCTCAGACCCGCCCCTACGGCAACTCGCTAAACTCCAAGATTATTTGCTTCGGACGGTTTTGCTTTTTTGCGGATTGGATCCATCGCTGTACTTGTAGCCCAGGCGCTCGAGCACCGCGCCAACAATCAGCGGCAGCGCCACCGTCGCGTCGTCGAGCACTTCCGCAAATCGCCCACCCTCTTCCAATGGCACAAATTTCCCCCACGAAACCGCTTCAGTATAAGTACTGCCGGATAATCCGCCCCAATTCACCGGCTCAGGACAAATGCGCAACCCGTAGTTGTAACGCTTCAGCGGAATCTTCTCGTAACCACGCCGCGCGAGCAATTCCGCGTAAACGCCGAATTGCTGTGCCCAATTGCGCGGCACTCCGCCGCCAATGGTAACGATGCCCATGCGCTTGGTGGCGAGCATGGTCGAAGCGTAATGCTCAAAATCTAAAAAGGGATCAAAGCGCAGCGGAGGCTTCCCTTCCTTCTTGCGCTGCCGCTGGTACAAAGCAAAATCAATTCCCAGCTCGGAATCAGTGAACGCCGGAACAAATACGGGCACATTGTGCTCGACGCACGATTTCAGAATTCCGCGTCCCTTCGCATGACGAGTCAGATATTCGCCGATGCGCTGATTCAACTTCCAACTGCAAGCAACTTCATCGTCAGGCCAACGAACCAAAACGTGGTCCACAACTTCTTCCACCGCGTCAAGATTCACTTCCGGCTCAAGCGAATCGTAAACGCGGTTGTAGCCGGCCAGAAAAAGCTCGTTGTCGTCCATTTTCGCGTCGTAGCGGAAATGCGACCGGCCGGTGGCTTCCACCAGCCCGTGCGCCATCAGCGCGCCCGTGGAAACGATAGCCTTGACGATGCCGGAATCCACCAGATCGCAAAAAACCAAACCCATCTTCCCGACGGTCAGCGCGCCAGAGAGCGTAAGAACGATGAAACAATCCTTGTCGCGCGCCATCGCCTCCAGCACGTCGGCCGCATCGCCGATCTGCCGCGCGGTGTAAGCGGTTTGGCTCATCGCGCGGACCATGTTGTCAATCGTTCGAATCCGCGAAAGATCCAGCGGATAAATAGGAGTGAGGCGATCCTCGATGGGATCGTGCAAGATACGCCCCGTAGCGCCCTTTTTCTTTGCCATTCAGCGTCCTCGCAGGTAATGTATGTCTCCCAAGAGGCCCGGGAGCACGGAATCGCGCGCGTGCGCGCATCATTGATAGTACAAATGCGCGCGCCGCGAAAGTTAAATTTCAGTTCACATTCAGGAGCTCACGCCCAAAATGTCGCGCTACACGCCCATGCCGCCGCAGAATTTCGGCGGACTTCCCGAGGAATTTTCCAAGTACGAAACCGCGCGCGCGGTAATTTTTCCCGTGCCGCTGGAGCGCACCGCCACCTACGAACGCGGCACGCGCAATGGCCCCTCGGCGATTCTGGAAGCCAGCCGCCACCTGGAACTCTACGACGAAGAGTTGGAACTCGATCCCAGCCAGCACATTGGAATCGCCACCTGGCCGCCGATTGATACGATGGATGGCACGTTCGAGGAAGTGCTGAGCGAACTTTACACCGCGCAACTGGAATTGCTCGACGCAGGGAAATTTCCCGTCGCACTCGGCGGCGAACATTCGCTCACTCCCCCGCTGGTTTCCGCAACGGTGAAAAAATTCAAGGACCTTTGCGTGCTGCACATCGGCGCGCACGCCGAAATGCGCAATGAATTCCAGGGCAATCCCGGCAGCCACGTGTGCACCATGCGGCGTGTGGTGGAAATGTGCCCCGCGGTGCAAGTGGGAGTGCGTTCGCTTTCCGAGGAAGAATCGAAAATCCTGCCGAAATTGCCGACAAAAGTTTATTGGTCGAAAGATATCGTGCGCGCTCCGGTGAAAGCGTGGATCGCAAAAGTGCTGGAGGATCTGGGGCCGCGCGTGTATCTCACCGTCAATGTGGACGGCTTCGATTCTTCGATTGTGTCCGCCACCGGCGCGCCGGAACCCGGCGGACTCGATTGGTACCAGGTTACTTCGCTGATCCGCGCCGTGGCGGATCACAAAAAAATCGTCGCGATGGACGTAGCCGAACTTTCGCCGCGCCCCCGCGACCATGCCTCGGATTTCCTCGCCGCCAAACTAATCTACAAGACTTTAGGGTATATTTTCTGCCAGGCGTAATTTCGGAGGACGGACTCCTATGACGGCATTTGCGGCGGCCTTGTATCAACACGTTCCTAATACGGAGCATGATTGGATCGTGTACGTCGAAACGCATGGAATTATCTGGTGGATTCTGATCGGATTGATCGCCGGGTGGCTCGCGGGAACGATCGCGCGCGGCCGCGGATTCGGCTGCATCACCGATGTGATTCTTGGGCTCGTAGGCGCGGTGATCGGCGGCTGGATTTTTTCGCGCCTGGGCATCGCCACTTTTGGATTCTTGGGCAGCCTCGCCGCCGCAACGGTCGGCGCGGTGTTGCTGGTAGCCGTAGCGCGCCTTTTTGCCGGCGGCGGCAGGGAGTAGCATCGCGCTCTGCGTTGCTGGACCTTTGTAGCGGCGGTCTTCAGACCGCCGTGGGTTGTTGCCGCAAGATCGATGGCGCACTGAAGTGCGCCGCTACAAAATCTTTTTCCACTGAACATTTCGCGGCGATTGATATGGAGTGCGGGAGCGCGCTCCCGCTTTCTCTTAGGCGAGGCGCGCCTCGCCTGCTTTTTTGCCGTACTTGCGTTCACTGCGCGCGAAGCACGCTTCGCGCCAGAAAAGCGGCGGCGCGCCGCCGCACTCCACGTGATTTTGCGCGGCTTGACGATTTTGCCTCGTAACGTCCCTCACCGGTGCCACTTCCGCGCCATGATTATGATACGATTACGCGAGCACTGAACACCGACATACTGCGTAACACAAACGTGAGCCGACCTCCATTGCGGGCACTGCGGTAGCTGCAGGTAACACCATTGGATGAGCTGAGCGAGAAAGCCGGAAGCATAAATTGAGTCAAACATCGTTGTGGGCCATTCCGCTGGGCGGACTGGGCGAGTTCGGTATGAACATGCTCGCCCTGCGCTGCGGCGACGACATTATTGTGATTGATGCCGGATTGATGTTCCCCGAGCAGGAACTGCTGGGCGTGGACATCGTCATCCCGGACATCACCTACCTGAAGCAGAACAAGCGCATGGTGCGAGCCATTGTGCTCACACACGCGCACGAAGATCACATCGGCGCGATTCCCTACCTGCTGGGCGACTTGAACGTCCCAATCTACGGCACGGAATTCACGCTGGCCATCGTCCGCAAAAAACTCGAAGAGCACGCGCTGCTAGACAAAGCAAAATTGAACGAAGTGAAGGCCGGGCAGACGACCGTGCTCGGTCCCTTTTCGATCGAATACCTGCACGTGACGCACAGCACGATTGATTGCGTGGCGCTGGCGGTCCGCACGCCGGTCGGCGTCATCATTCACACCGGTGACTTCAAGATTGACCACACGCCGGTGGACGGCAAGCCATTTGACATGCACGCGTTCAGCCGCTACGGCCAGGAAGGCGTGCTGGCGCTCTTCAGCGACAGCACCAACGTCGAGCGGCCGGGATTTACGCCGTCAGAGCGCGCGGTAGTAGTGCGCCTGGAAGAATTATTCCGCGCGGCGCCAGGGAAAGTCGTCGTTTCCTGCTTCTCCAGTTCCGTGCACCGCGTGCAGCAAGTGATTGATATCGCGCGCATGGTGGGCCGCAAGATCGGCTTCGTCGGACGCAGCATGGTGGACAACGTCGAAATCGCGCACGGTCTGGGCAAATTGCGCGTCCCGGACGGCAGCGTCGTAAGGCCGCAGGATATTCGCACGTTCGATCCGCAGAAATTGGTGGTGCTGGCGAGCGGCACGCAGGCCGAGCCGCTTTCGGCGCTTTCGCGCATTGCCGTGGATAATCACCGGCTGATGAGCATTGCGGAAAACGATACGGTGATTTTGTCGTCGCGCATCATCCCCGGAAACGAAAAAGCCATCTTCCGCATGATTGACCACTTCTTCCGCCGCCGCGTCCTTGTGTATTACGAAGGCGGGCGTTCGGCGCCGATTCACGTCTCCGGCCATGCCAGCCAGGAAGAAATGAAAATCCTGCTCCAACTGGTACGCCCGAAATATTTCATCCCGATTCACGGCGAATACCGGCAGCTTTTCCGCCATTCGGCGCTGGCGGAGCAATTAGGTGCGGTGGGCAGCCAGATATTTTTGCTCGAAAGCGGCCAACCCGTGGAATTCACCGCGGATGGCGGCGCGCATCGCCGCGAGCCGGTAACGGCGGGACGCGTTTTGGTAGATTCTGGCTCGCTCGAGGAGATCGAAGAAGTAGTGATCCGCGACCGGCGGCATCTTTCGGAAGATGGCGTGGTGGTCCCCATCATGGTCATCAACAAGCATTCCGGCCGCATGGAAACTCCGCCGGAGATCGTCACCCGGGGATTTTTGCCGTCCGAAGATGGCGCCGAAATCCTCACGTCCGCGCGCGAGATAATCTTGCGCACGATCGAGCAGTCCACGCAGGAAGAAAAGACGGACTGGAGCGTCATCAAGGAAAAAGTTCGCGCCGACCTGAAACGCTTCCTCAACAAGCAAACCGCCAAGCGCCCGCTGATTCTGCCGGTGATCCTGGAAGTCTAGACCTGCGGCTGTGAACATCACGCTCCGGAACAACACGCCCGAGGACTTCGACACCCTCCATGGAATTGACCAGCTCTGCTACGAAGACGAAGTCGCTTACTCGAAGCGCGAGCTGCGCGCCTATCTGCGCTTTCGCGGCTCGGAATGCGTGGTCGCCGATGTGGACGGCACAATCGCCGGATTTTGCATCAGCGCGCGGCAGGGCGAACGCGGCTACATCGTGACGATTGACGTACTGCCGCAATTCCGGCGCCTGCACGTCGGCACCGCCCTGCTCGCGGAGATCGAACGCCGTCTCGCTGCAAACGGTGTCCGCGAAGTAGCGCTCGAAACGGCAACCGACAACGATTCGGCGGTTGCCTTCTGGAAAAAGCATGGCTATCGTAGCCGCGGCATCCGCGAGGGCTATTATCCGAACGGACGCGATGCTTTTTCGATGGTGAAGCAGCTCGATTGAAGCGCGACTTACGGCCGCTTTGTTCTGACGTGCCGCGCGCCAATCGCAACCTTGGGATCGGCAGAAAGTTAAAGCCGTGTCATCCCGAGCGCAGCGAGGGATCTGCTTTTTGTTGAGTACTACGCAGCAGCGTCGCGATTCGTAGCGATCATCTCCTATCGTTGAAAGCGGGGTATCCACGATGTGGTTCTTGCACGTAATTCTTCTCGCGATTGTACAGGGCCTGGCCGAACTGCTGCCCGTCTCCAGTTCGGCGCACGTGATCGTCGCCGAAAAGTTGATGGGAATAGACCCAACCTCGCCGACCAGCACATTGCTCCTGGTGATGCTTCACACTGGCACGATGTTCGCAGTGATCGTCTATTTCTGGGGACGCTGGCGGCGCGCCTTCCTTCAGAATGCGGCCGATTTCAAACAATTTGTCATCGCGCTGATTTTGGCAAGCGCGCTAACCGGGATCATTGGGTACGGGTTAATCAAAGCAATTGAAAAATTTGCATTTCCGGGCAGGCCCCATGCTTGGGTCGAAGAACTACTGTTCGGGCGCCTCGACCTGATTGGGATCGCTTTGGCGGTTGGCGGGATCCTAATTTTGATAGCAGGCTTCACGGAGCAACGATCTCGCTCGGCGCAATCCACCGCCGACCAGGTGAACAACAAACAGGCGCTCTGGATCGGTGCAGCACAGGGATTATGTCTGCCCTTCCGCGGATTTTCCCGTTCTGGCGCGACCATCTCGACCGGCATGCTCGCAGGCGTTCAGAAAGCCCGCGCCGAAGATTTCAGTTTTGCGCTGGCGGTAATTCTCACACCACCCGCGATTGCCCGCGAAGTCTGGCGGCTGCACCAGATGCCGCACGCGGGGATGTTCGCCGTGAATTTAATGCCCAGCCTGGTCGGCGCGCTGTTTGCATTTCTGGCCGGATTGGTCGCGCTGAAATGGCTGAGCCGTTGGCTCGAGACGGGGCGCTGGTATCTATTTGGCATCTACTGCCTCGTCGCGGCGGTCGCCGTTGCCTTTCTCTACCACGCGGGTTACTAAGGCCTTTTCGCCCGTTGTTTGTCCAGCACGCCCGCAAAAATATTCCGTCTGCGTCGACGCCCTTTGGTATAGTCATTCCGTTGCTCGCGTTCCTCCCACTGGGCTCCGCGCGATAGCGCCGGCGCGACCCAGGTTCTACGCGGCGGCCTTCCCCTATTTGTATCTGCTCAGCCTGACGGACGCCACGTAGCGAGTCCAGGGCGAGCCTTGTCCCAATCAGCCGGGACTTCGTGTAGCTCCATCGCATCGCGCGAAAGTCCATTGCTCGCGCGATGCGAGCTTAAGGGGAGATAGCCTTGCGCATTTTGACGCCAACCGAAAACAAACGCATGAACGAGCTCATCGGGTTCGTTGGATTGAGCCTCGCGATACTGCTCACGCTCAGCCTGCTGTCCTATTCGCCGCACGACGCATCGTTCAACGTTTCCGCGCCGCCGCCCGGCTCGGGGCCTGCGCGCAACTGGATCGGGCCCGTTGGCGCGCACCTTGCCGACCTCTTCTTCCAATTTTGCGGTTTTGGCGCGTTCCTCTTTCCGATCGGGATGTTCCTGGTGGCGATGAGATGGTTCCGCAGCCAGTTGCTGGAAGCGCCCATCACGAAAGTCGTCGGCTTTACGATGCTGCTGGCTTCCCTTTCCTCGGAACTGGTGCTCGTTCACGTGATGCCGGAAGTGCGCGGCGCCCTGCCGCCCGGCGGGCTGCTCGGCGCGATTCTAGCCGGGGGATTGCGCGCCGCTTTCGGGCCGATCGGCGCGAACCTGGTTTCCGTGGTCACGTTACTGACCGCTCTCTTCCTCACCACCAGCTTTTCTTTCCGCACCGCCGGACATTGGCTGAAGAAGCCCATGGCCAGCGACGGCTACGTTGGCCAGTTGATCGCGCGCGCAAAAGATTGGCGCGAGGCCCGCGAATCGGACCGCCTGCGCAAGCGCGTCGAAGAGATAAAAATCGCCGGACGTCCCCCTGTGCAGCAACAACGCGTTTCCACGAAAGAACTGGCGCGCGAAGAGGATGAAGACGACGAGGAGGACGAGAAAGACTCGAAAGTCGAAGCGCGCCGCGGCGGTCCCGCGGTAATCAAGTTCCACGAGAACGAACCGGCGACCGCCCCGCCCGCTAAGAAAAAAGGTTCTGAGCCGAAGATTGCGCTTGGCAAGACCAATTACAAGTTGCCACCTCCATCACTTCTTAGCAGCGCCGAGCGCGGCGAGAAGATGGACGAGACCGAACTGAAAGAACGCGCCCGCGCCATCGAACAAAAGTGCATGGAGTTCGATATCGGCGGGCACATCACGCAGATCAATCCCGGCCCGGTGGTCACCACCTTCGAATTCAAACCCGAAGCCGGGATCAAATACAGCCGCATCACCGGCCTCGGCGACGATCTCTGCCTCGCGCTGCAAGCCGAATCCATTCTGATCGAACGCATTCCCGGCAAATCGACGGTCGGCATCGAAGTTCCCAACGTGCATCGCGAGACGATCGCCCTGCGCGACGTAGTGGAATCGCCGGAATTCAGCCATTCGCCCTCCAAGCTCACGTTGCCTTTCGGCAAGGACCTCATCGGCCGCATCCGGGCCGGCGACCTCACCCAAATGCCGCACTTGCTCATCGCCGGCTCCACCGGAACGGGCAAGAGCGTCTTCATCAATTCCCTGCTGATGGGCATGCTGTTCAAATCCACGCCGGAAGAATTGAAATTGGTCCTGATCGACCCGAAGCAGCTCGAACTGGGACTTTACGCGGACATCCCGCATCTGTTCACGCCGGTAGTCACCAATCCGAAAGTAGCCGCCAACGTGATGCGCAACGCCACGCGCGAAATGGAGCGCCGCCTCAAGCTGCTGGCCGCTCGCGGCGTCCGCAACATTGACCAGTACAATCGCACCTTCGAGAAGGGCCAATCGCTTTCACTCTTTGACGGCGCCGAGGAAGATGAGCACAAGCCGCTCCCGTACCTGGTGATCGTCATTGACGAATTGGCCGACCTGATGATGGTGGACACCAACGGGGTCGAGGAATCCATCACGCGCCTGGCGCAAATGGCGCGCGCGGTAGGCATTCATTTGATTCTTGCGACGCAACGGCCGTCGGTGGACGTGATTACCGGTTTGATCAAAGCCAACTTCCCCGCGCGCATTTCTTTCCGCGTCGCCAGCAAAGTGGACTCGCGCACCATCCTCGACGCCAACGGCTCGGAATCGCTGCTCGGCAAAGGCGACATGCTCTACCTGCCGGCCGGTTCTTCGCGCCTCCATCGCATCCACGGACCGTACGTGAATGAGCGCGAGGTCGAAGCAGTCTGCGATTTCTGGCGCGACCAAGCCCAAGCCATCTACAACGAAGAAATGCTGAAGCCTCCGAAAGACGAAAACGCCACCAGCGAAGGCAGCGCGAGCGGAGCAGGAGGAGCCGAGGGCGGCGACGAAGTGGACGACGAGCTATACCAAGACGCCGTTCGCGTGGTCTGCGACATGGGCCGCGCGTCCACCTCGACCTTGCAACGCCGCCTGCGCATCGGCTACGGCCGCGCCGCGCGCCTGATTGACCTGATGGAGAAAGACGGCATCGTCGGCCCCGCCGACGGCTCGAAGGCGCGCGAGGTCTTGAAAAATAGAAACTGGATGAAAGAGTACGACGACTCCGTGAAGTAGCTGTTCCTGGGAGTTTGCTTCGCGGAACGAGATCCGCACGCGAGCGCTTCCAAGCGAGGGTATTCGGCGCGGTAGCCTAATTCTGCTGCGCTGAAAGGCCCAATTTCCGTTCGAATTACCTTCTGTCGAAGACCGTTTTCGTTTGTCACACCGCGCGAATTTCCGTAGAATTATTCGACCCACCGGTGCCGAGGTAGCTCACCGGTAGAGCGCGGCCCTGAAAAGGCCGGCGTAGCCAGTCCGATTCTGGCCCTCGGCACCACTTCTAACTGCAACTCAAGAAATCCTGGATTCAGGTCTGGTCCCGGTGTGAAACTGCCGTTGTCAGTGCCAGCCGCATAAACCCAAAAGCGAAAACGGCGCGCGCGATTGCACAGTGCCTGCGCGAGTGTACGACGGCTGGGCGATGAACTTGGGACTAGGCGGACTTCAGTGAAGAGTTGTCGCGAAGGCGCAGCGCGCGCGGCTGGCTGGGACGGGCCAATTCTCTTGAATCGAAAGTCCTCACGATGGGCCGGTCGCCGCAGGGACAAGGTTTGCCATTGTGGCCGACCAGCAGGTGTTTCAGCAGCGCATCAATTTTCTGGTGTTGATCGCTGCTCAATTCCGAATCCTGATGGAACGAAAGATCGTTGTTCCAGCGAATTCTCCTGGCCTCGAGCACTGCCGCCACAGCCTCGTGGCGCAGTCTTTCGTGCTCTTCGCACACCACCTTCGGCCCCATGGCGCGACATTCTACAACTGTCCCAAAGCAAGGCAACGGTACTTTCGTACTACGGCTCGTAGTCGGCGAAAGCGCAGCCCGGTTTCGATTTTCATTTGCTTGTCCGGCGGCCGTCTTGCGCTCGAAACCTTTTCGACCTCGGTTCCCGACGCTCACTTCTCGCGCACGCTTACCCAAGTCGGCGCTAACATGGGTCTGGCGAACAGCACAGTTCGCGAGCAACGTAATTCGCCGAAGTAATTCATCGCGCCGCGCGTTGGGCGCATCTAACGAATCGTGCGCAGCATTTGCCGCGGAGCAACAGTCCGAACACTGCCGCGACGCAACGATCGTCTGACGGGAAGTGATGCCATGAACATTCCCAGTTCAGTCAAAGCGATTTTAGCGCGGCTCGTATTGCTCTTCACAGCGGTGGCGTGCGCCAACCTGCCTGCGTCACCCGCCATGCCTGCCCAGGTTTCGATCCCTGCCGGTACGATTTTGCCGATCCGCTTGAGCACTTCCTTGTCCTCACGCAAATCGAAGCCGGGACAACCGATCACGGCTCACATCATGCAGGATGTTCCGCTCGGCCCAGGAGCCAAAATACCGAGTGGAGCACGCGTCCTGGGACATGTGGTCAGTGTCTGGCCTGCGGCGCGCGGCGGAAACGCGAAAGTCTCGATTGTGTTTGACGCGATTCGGTTGGGCCATTCGACGCTCCCCGTCATCACCGATCTTCGCGCCCTCGCTTCACCGCTGGAAATTGATGATGCGCAGCTTTCCATCTACGGCGGCGATCGTGGCACGCCGCAAACCGCGTACACAACGGTACAAGTCGGCGGCGAGGTCGTGTATCGCGGTGGCGGGCCCGTCGCGCGCGGGGACACCGTGGTCGGTCAACCCGTCCCCGGCGGCGTGCTCGTAAACGTGCGCGCGACGGAAGGAGAGCCGTGCCGCGGAGCGATTGACGGCAGCCTCCAGCCGCAAGCTCTCTGGCTATTTTCCTCCGACGCCTGTGGCGTTTTTGGATATTCGCAGGTGGCCATCGCGCATGCTGGCCGCACTAATCCCGTGGGCCACATCGTTCTTTCTTCCACCGACGCGCGCAACGTGCACATTCGAGCCAGTAGCGGGATGCTCTTGCGCGTGGATGGTCATTAGAGAGCGACTCGTCGGACGACTTCGCCGCGCGCCTCGCCGGCGGTGAGCGCTTACGGCAGCGCTTCGAGCGCCTTGCCGATGCGAGTGCCAAATCCCGTGCCGAATGTCGCTTGCTTCTTGGGGTCACCGAGGTAGGGGTCAATGAAGGGTCCGGTTTTATCTAATACCAACCGGTCGCCCCACCCGATCAGCCCGAACAGCCGGATCAATTCCTTCGTCGGGTCGCCGAGCGGGACGATGTAATTCGGCTTCAGCGAATATTGCACGCGCTTCAGCGCCGTAGGCGCCAGGCGGCGCAGCGCGGCATGCAGTTCACCTTCGGCGTCAAACGGACATTCCACCGCATAGCTCAGAAAAAATCCGCGCCGCCGAAAATCGGCCAGTGCCGCGTCCTCTTGCGCGCTGCTTGCGGGACCAACACCCGCCGCTTTCACCAGCTCGTCAAAATAGGTGCGTGCGGCAACAGAGCGTGCAGCGCGATCCTTGGCCGCCTGATAGAAAAAATCTTCTGCGCGCGCCGGTGGAGCAGCGTCAAGAAATAGAACTCGGATTTCCGCGGGCCGCTGCCGGGCAGCCAGCTCGATGCGTTCCGCGCGCCTTTGAATGTGAATATCGTCTGTTCGCGTTCCGCAACCTTCGCAAACCGGCATTCCCGCCCCCAAGAAAATCTTAGCTCAGTTGCCAAAGGATGGCACGGAGAACCAATTCGAGCAAGCCCGAGCAGAGCTCGCTTCGCGAAAGATATTGGAGAAAAATGTCACCGGAGAATACCCGTCAGATTCCGTATCGCTCCCGGCAGTCCAGTTCACCTTCGCGGGCGGAGCAACGATTGCAACATCTCACGAGGCCCAGGGTGCCTGCCAATTCCCAGCGACGGCAGATAGTCTTCGGCGAGGTGCTTCAGCGGATGGCACCATGGGTTCGCGGCATCCACATGGCCTTGAACGAAGGCCCCCTTCCCATCGCGAGAAGTGCGAGCAACAACTGCGAAATGAAGTGATGGGGCGCCCGCGCTCCGAAACCAAGCCGACTTCCCCACCCTGGGCCGGCAGCGGCGAAACGAAAGTGTGCCGGATCCATTCCACAATTTCGAAATGGTAGTCGCGGGTTCAATCGTCGCCGGGTGCAACCGAAAGCTCCACGAAATCCAGTTGCCCGCACCTACCGATACGCTCAGGCTGTCGCGGTCCACGAGCTGCAGCAAATCAGTCGCGCGCAGCAGGTATTCGACCACGGCACCGGCACAGTCGTCCGGACGCGCCGCTGCATGATTTGTGAAAGGATAATTGTGCGTCGCCGGATCAAGGAAGGAACGGCGAGTCAGCAGAGCGCCGCGGACCTCATTCTCAAACACGCCCGGCCCGCTCAATTCGCAGTGCTCAGTCGCGTGCGCGCTGGCAGGTTCAATAATTTCGAATCAGGCAAGCCGCGTGTGCGCACGTTGCGATGGCGCTCGAGGAAATGTTTCTGCGCGCGGCGTCCCCATGAGCGCACAAAGTAATAGTTCAGCGTACCGCCAAATCCCGAACTAAGCAGCGGAATCAGCCTTCCTGACCACTTTTCCGCCACCTCGGACCCGACGCGCACCGCGATGCGGTCAATAATACGTGGAACGATGCGCTCCACCGCTTGTTTTTCAACAAAGTCGCGGCCCAAATCCAAACCCGCGGCGCTAGCAGCGGCGAGCCACAGTTCGGTAACTTCGTCCTCCGTCTGATATTCAAAACCGTAAATCAAGCTCAGCTTCTGCAGCATCCGCACGGTGATCGCGGAAAGAATCCCGGCGTCCGGCAGGATCGTCAACATGCCACCCAACCCAAAGCCCGCGCCCTCGAGCGCCGCCGTCCGCGTGGACGACCGGATCACGCGCTCCGCGTGGCGATTCACCACCGATTCCTCGATGTTGAACATGTCCGACCAAGTCTGAATCGGCAATCGGTGCGCTTTGCGGAATTGCAGCAGGTACTTCCGCGGATCCACCTGGACGCCGTGGTAAGCGCGGCGAAATCCCGAGCGGATGGACGCTTGGAATACGTTGGAAACGAGATTCGACTTCGATCGGCGCGGCATTTTCAATTAGATGCGCGGTCCCGTCGAACGGATTGCACGGCCGCGCGCGCTCTGGCTTCAGCATAGCAAGGATTCGGCCGCAACGCTCGTATCCCCTGTGCCGGCCGTGGCGATCACGCCATACGGTCCGTGGGACTTCGGGCGGGATTCGAGCTTCGATCTGAAATCGTGCACAGCAGCAGGCGGCCAACGATTGGGACTGAACATCATCGCGGGCAAAATCGCGCGCTCCGATCAGCCGAACTAGCGCTTTCGCTTTCGCCGCAAGCCCCGCTCGCCGTGCAAATGCTTCGGCCCGCTCACGAACGGGCTTCCGCGTTCAAAGAACCGCAACGGCCGGTGCGCCTCCTTGGTGATTCCGATCCGCACGCTCACTCCAATTTT
Organism: uncultured Acidobacteriota bacterium; assembly: GCA_963740695.1. Lineage (GTDB taxonomy): Bacteria > Acidobacteriota > Terriglobia > Acidiferrales > UBA7541 > Palsa-295. Next base: position 180,065 of record CAVUFU010000004.1, on the reverse strand, counting down.
TCCCGTCGCGCGGACCGCCGTCCCCAGCCAAAGGTCGCCAGGGCCGCACAAATCCATCCCATTGAGCTTGTGCGTCACGTGAAATGCTTCCGCAAGCCGCCCCGGGCCTCGCGCCAGATCGAGAAGGCGCTCTGTGCCGCGATACAGCTCCATGCGCTCGAGGCCTTCCAGAGGTTCAACAGCCCGCAGCAGCACGCCTTCACCGACACCCGCCCGCGCGCCCGACACATTCAGCATGAAATGATTGCCGTAAACGAAATATACATACGCGTGGCCGCGCTCGAGGAATAACACACCGTTGCGTGGCGTCTTGCCGCGAAAAGTGTGCGCCGCCGCGTCCCCCACAACATATGCTTCCGTCTCGACGATGCGTCCAGCCAGTCGCGAGCCCCGCAATTCGCGCACGAGCGTCTTGCCGATCAAAAAACGCGCCAGTTTCACGGTTTCGATCGGCAGTTCGTCGCGCGAAAGCCGCCGCACTCTCGCCGCATTCATCGATTCGCGTGCCGAGGCTCGCCCGCCATCCGAGCTAAGCACTCCGCGCCGCATTCGCAATTCTTTCATCGCAGATTATTTAGCGTAATGAGCAACTTTCTGTAAAATGAGCATCCTGCGCAAGACGCAAGGGAGCCGAACGTCATGAATCAACTATCCGATCAACGCGAACAAATGTGGCCCGCCCTGCCCTTGCATGCCTGGAACGATACCCGCGCCACGCTGCACATGTGGACGCAAATCGTCGGCAAAGTCCGCCTGGCGCTCACTCCCTACGTCAATCACTGGTGGGAAGTCCCGCTCTACGTCACCGCCAGCGGACTCACCACTTCCCCGATTCCCTACGCCGGCGGAATCTTCGAAATCAGTTTCGATTTCATTGATCACAAGCTCGATATTGCCACCAGCGACGGCCAACACCGTACCGTGTCACTTTACCATCGCACCGTCGCGGGATTTTATCGCGAGTTCATGGAGCTGCTGCGCTCGCTGAATATCCGCGTAAAGATCTGGCCCATGCCCGTCGAGATTCAGAATCCCATCCGCTTCGATCTGGACGTCACCCACTGCGCCTACGATCCCGCGTACGCCCACCGCTTCTGGCGTATCCTCACCACGCTCGATCCCATCTTCAAGGAGTTTCGCGGCCGGTTCATCGGCAAATCCAGCCCGGTACATTTTTTCTGGGGCAGCTTCGACTTCGCCGTCACGCGATTTTCAGGACGCCGCGCGCCCGAACGTCCAGGCGCGGACAAAGTTACCAAGGAAGCATACTCGCACGAAGTTTCCAGCGTGGGCTGGTGGCCCGGCGCGGGCGAAGTCGCCACGCCGATGTTCTATTCCTATGCCGCTCCCGAGCCTCCCGGCTTCAAGGAAAGCAAAGTTCTGCCGGCAGCGGCATTTCATAGCTCACAACTAAACGAATTCCTGCTCTCCTACGACGACGTGCGCTCAGCCCCCGACCCCAAAGCCGCCGTCCTCGCCTTCTGCCAAAGCACCTACGAAGCCGCCGCCATCAACGCCAAATGGGACCGCCCCGCGCTCGAACACAATTACTCAGATCTAGGTTAAAAACTGACAACACATTTAACTTCTGGCGCATTACAGCGCCTGCGAACGCTGCTACAATTTCCCAGACGACGGAATGCCCCAAGCTTGGCTTGCATCGGGCTCTCGAGCTCGGTTGAGCCTCTCTGGGGATACCCCAGGGGAACGTGAATAACCAGCATTTCGTCGCGTGAGCGCCGCTGCGCGACCGCGCAGATAGGCTCACGCAGGGTCAGACTCGTTGGGGCATTCCGTCGTAATCCGCCATGCCAAATCCCTCTCTCTTGCGGGTTCTTGCCGCGTCTTTCCTCGCCGGGCAACCCTCGCCCGATCAGATCGAGCACCGTTGCCAGCGAGTCCTCGGCGGGAAATGGCACTGGCTCAAGCCGCTCGCGAAACGCTACGTCAAAACTTTTGCCGCGCGGACGCGTCCGCGTCGCCGCGACGTCATCGAGTTCCTGGTTCGCGACGAAGCATTCCAGCGGGCTTGGTCGAAGCATTTTGACGAATTGTCGGTAGCGCGCTGGATCACCGAGCCGCAGCAGATGCAACCGGCGCCGGTCGCGAGGTCGTGGCCGGTTCCGCAAATCGAATCCGTCGGCGCTCTGGCGGAATGGCTGGGCATCACCGTCGGCGAATTGGAGTGGTTCGCCGATCTCAAAGGCCTCGCCTGCAAGCGCCGCATTCCGCGACTCGCGCACTATCGCTACAGAGTCTTGTCGAAGCAATCCGGCAGCGCTCGCATGATCGAGTCTCCCAAGCCGCGGCTCAAAGCATTGCAGCGGCAGATTCTCAGCCAGATTCTTGAAAAAATCCCTCCCCATCCCGCAGCGCACGGATTTCTGAAAGGCCGCTCAATCAAAACGTACGTCGCTCCACACATCGGCCAACGAGTGCTGCTGAAAATGGACCTGCAGGATTTCTTCCCGTCCATTTCAGGCGCTCGTGTCCAGGCGCTTTTTCGCACGATAGGCTATCCCGAAGCGGTCGCCGATCTGCTGGGCGGCATTTGCACGAATGCCGTGCCGCGGAATGCATGGCAACAACAGGCATCGCAACTCGACAGCAATCATCTTCGCGAGGCCGCCACGCTCTACGCTGCACCGCACCTGCCGCAGGGCGCTCCCACGTCGCCGGCTCTCGCCAACATCTGTTGCTACCGAGACGATTGCCGCCTATCGGGATTGGCGGAATCCGTGGGTGCTGCGTATACCCGCTACGCCGACGACCTGGCATTCTCGGGCGACGAAGAATTTGAACGCGGAATCGAACGGTTCTCCGTTCATGTCGCCGCGATCCTGATGGTCGAGGGCTTTCGCGTTCATCACCGCAAGACCCGCGTCATGCGACGAGGCGTGCGCCAACATCTCGCCGGTGTGGTGCTCAATGATCACTTGAACCAGATGCGCCCAGACTTCGACCGCCTGAAGGCGATCCTTGCGAACTGTGTTCGGCAAGGCCCGGAAACTCAGAATCGCGCCGCCCATCCCCAATTCCGTGCGCACCTCGAGGGACGCGTCGGATTCGCTGAGGCGATCAATCCTGCGAAAGCAAAGCGCCTTCGCGCACTCTATGAACAGATCCGGTGGCAGTAAAGAGCATTCGATGAAACGACGATGATCACTGCCGCGCAGTTCATTGACTTGCCGCGCAGGGCATCCTAAGATTCCCGCCACCAGGAAACACTATATTCGCCACCGACCACCCGGAGGAGCACCGTGGAAGATTGGCAGTATGCGCAAGCCGACCGTACCGAAGAACTGGCGCAGCTTCACCATTTCACCATGACCAAGCACCAGGACGGCCGCGAAATTCCCTTCGCCGTCACCGTGAAGGAATTTGCGGTCGCTCCCAAAGGCCAGCATCTGCGCTTCTTCGCCGAAGCCGATAAGCAGGTGAACCAAAGCACCGCCGGCTTCGTGCCCTCGGGCTGGGGCGACTCGGTGCTGAAAGCGCTGGCAGACTGCATGCGCCTGATTCGGCAATTTCCATTCGAGGGATAACGCAAATGATGCTATCCAAAAAACAGATCAAGCCGGGCGTGTGGGTCCTCGAATTAAGCGGCCGCGTGCAAATGGGGCCCGATTGCAAACGCATCGACCAAGAAGTGAACCATCACCTTGACCAACACGAAAATTCCATAATCCTGGACATGGCCGGCGTGGATCACATTGACAGCGCCGTGATCGGCCAGATCGTGAAATCCTTCAGCAGAGTGCAAAAATCCGGAGGCACGCTGCGCCTCGCCGCCTGCAATCCCATGGTCGAAGGCGTCTTGAAAATGACGCAAGTGAACCGCGTGATTTCCATTTATCCCACGGCCGCGGAAGCGTCTGCCGATCTCCCTCAGCAGAAATAGATCGCGAGGCACGGCTCGATGGCTGCGAAAATGGCGGCGCCACGCAAATCGGCGCCGAATGATTTTCCCGGTGTATTTGCAGCACTCCGAAAAATCCTGCGCCCGTACGCCGGAAACCTCAGGCCAAGAAGGACTCCAGCGACAGCTATTACCTCGAAACCCGCGAGTCCGATTCGCGCACCAAACCCTCGTTTTTTGCCGCCGCCAAAATCAATAAAAATTACGTCAGCTTTCATTTGATGGCCGCGTACTGTTTCCCCGAGCTTTTGAAAGGCATGTCTCCGGAGCTAAAGAAGCACATGCAAGGCAAAGCCTGCTTCAACCTCACGGCGCCGGATCCCGCGTTTTTTCGTGAGCTCGCCGCGTTGACCGCCGCCGGAGCGCGCCAGTTCCGCTCACAAAAAAGGGCTTAGAACCACGTTCGCTTAAACCGACCGTCCCGCGCTGAAAACACACGCTTTAGAGCATTCTCCCCATTCCCATTTTGGCGTACGGCTGAACTTCCGTAGGTACCCGGTAGTACCGCCGTCCTATAGGAATCGGTGCGCCCGCCATCTACAGTTGAATCAGCGGCAAGGACTGCATTTTGCATCCGGAGGCGTCCATGGCGACGGCAGTACGTACACCGAGTGGCCCGGCTTATTCAGCGGCGCGAGAAAAGGCCACCAAAGACGCTCGCCGGCGCGAACGTTTGAAGCTTTCGCTGCCCCTCGAAGTGCGCCCCTTCGACGCGCGCTTCACGGAGATCGTGGACGTAGGCGAAGTCGTGGACTTCACCCGCGACGGCCTCTATTTCGCCACCTGCATGCCGCACTATTTCGTGGGCATGCGCTTGCTGGTCACCTTTCCCTTCGGCGAAAAAATATCAGCGCATAAAAAATTCTTGGGCAGCATCGTGCGCATGGAAGATCGGCCCGACGGCACCGCCGGAATTGCCGTGCGCTTTTTGCTTTGATGCAACAAAGAGTTCGCGATACCAGGACTTTAGACGCGGGGGAAAACGCCCGATAGCTTATAGCAACCTTCAACTCAGACGCGCTCACGCGCCGAACCGGGCTGACAGGCTGCCAAAAGGACAAAATGATGCATAGTTCGTCGAATCGCCACCATGTTCATACGCTGGGAAAATCCGTCGAAGTGAAAGAGACGGAGCGCCGCATCGCCGAGCGACATATGTTTACGGCGTCCGCCGAGGTGGTTGAATTGGTTTCCGGAGCGCGCTTTTGCACACGCACCACGGACCTCGGTCCTGGCGGCTGCTTCGTGGATACCACCGTCCCGTTCCCGGTTGGCTCCAAGCTGCGTATCGCCCTGCAAAAAGGCAAGAACACGTTCCAGACCTCCGGAACCGTGGTCTACTCCCAAGTCGGCCTAGGTATGGGCATCGCGTTCGAAGACCATGACGCCGAGCAGCGCCTCGCTCTGGCCGAATGGCTGGCGGACATCACCGGCGACCGGCAAATCATCCAGGAAATCGCTCGAACCACGCAGACCGTAGCTGCCTCGTCTGGCTCTCATCGCGGCGCCGAGTGGACTACGCTCGTCCGCCTCGTTCGCCTGATGATCGGGAAAGGCATTCTCACGGAGGCCGAGGGCACGTCGGTTCTGCACGAACCAGTCCTGTAAGTCGCTCCAGACGATGCATTTTCGGGATGCCGAAACACCAGCCGTACGGTACCGTATTGGCATGGAGCTATTTCCCTAACCAGGAAAAAATTGCAATATGGCTGTAACTTTGGCGTTCTAGCTTGTCCTCTAAAGCCTTTACTGTCAATCCGAACACAACAAATCACTCATGGCACGCCACTTGCAACCCTTTCGTGGGGGTGCATCATGGGTGAACGCAGGAAAGCACGACGCTATGAGGTTTACCTGCCTGTGCAGGTGTGCATGTCCAAGCAGCGTCCGCTGGAATATCACACGGGGCAGCTTCGCGATGTTTCGCGTACCGGCATTTTCTTTCATTCGCAGGTCCCGATTGATTCGGGTACGGGCCTTGAATTAACTTTTTCGCTGCCCGCGGAAAGAGACCGTGGCACGTCGGTCCTGGTTCGCGCCAGCGCAAAAACGATTCGGGCGTCGCAGTTGGCCGGTGAAGTTACCCCGGTCTATGGCGTCGCCGCCGCGATCGACCGCATTGACTTTCGTCCGACCCGTAGTTTCCACCGCAGCGTAATTTCCTTGGATCGGGGCTCTTCCTGGGGGCCCCTTTTTTATTCCTCCCCTTCTCCTTCCGAACTCGATTCCCGCTCCTCTCGCGTTCCGCATCCAATTACAATGAGCCACCGCGCGAGTCCGCTTTCGCGCCACTGACATGCCCGCTTCCGACAAACCGTCTTCGATTTTCGCCCTCGAGCGAACGATACTTCGCGCGCTGTGTCGCGACGGCCTGGACGGCGCGGCGCAGGCCGATCGAGATGCGCATTCGCGAGCGGTTGCTGTCTCCGAGCTGTTGTCACATAACTGGCAAGACGCGGAACATCGCGTCGTCTTCGAAGCGTTAGCAAGGCTCGCAGGTCGCGATGCCGCTGAACTACGTCGTCAACTTCCGGCGCAAGCCACTCGTATGGGTTTTCCGGATGTCTGCTGGGAGACATACTTCGCCGGCAGCACACCGCAGGAAGCACAAACCGCGGACGATCTCGGCTTGGACCTCAAACAGCTCATCGCAAAATTGCGTACTGCGCAGACGGAAAGATCGTCATGAAGGCCGGCGCGTTGCGTTGGTTTTCACTCGCGGACGTGACGTTGCTGCCGGCGTTCATCCTCTGGTTCATCTGGCAATTGCAATTCACGGCACGCTGGACCTGGATCATCTTCGTCATCTGGTTGGCCGTGAGTTTCCTGCTGCACCGCGACACCCCGAAAACGCTGGGCTGGCGCGCCGATAACCTTCTGCCGGCGACAAAACAAGCCATCATGGTAATTGGAGCAATGGTCGTGGGACTGATCGCCATCGGCTCCGCACTTCGCTTCGCGCAAGCGACCGCCTTCACCGTCTCCCCGCGCGTGCCGCCAAACCTCATCTCCTGGCACCGGTTGTGGGGCTATTTCGCGTTTTGCGTACTGCAGCAAGTGGCGCTCAATTCGCTGGTGCACAACCGCATGATGTCTCTGGTGAAAAACGAATGGACCAGCGCCGCGCTCACCGGTGTGATCTTCGCCGCGTGCCACTGGCCAAACCCGGTCCTGGTGCCGCTCACGTTCGTGGGCGGCGCGGCGATGGCCTGGCTCTTCGGCCGCCATCGCAACATCATCCCACTGGCCATCGGCCAAGCCATTCTCGGTTCAATTATTTTCTGGGCTTTTCCGATCGCGTGGCACCACCACCTGCGAGTCGGTCCGGGTTTCTATGGCGTGTGAGCTGTCTCGGGGAGTGTGTACTCGAAGTCGTACGAATGTTTTCCATCGGCGATGATGATCGCCATCTTGCCGGTAATTCCAACTAGTTCGCCCGTCCCTGAATCCGGTACCACCGTGATGGAAAGCTGCAAGGCTCCGCGATTCATCGTTCCGGTGTGCTGCAACACGAAGCTTCCCTTTCGCCCGTCGAGCGTCCCGGTAAATCGTTCCATCGCCACATAACCTGCCGAACCTTTCACGTCCGTCCCGGCGGTCAGCATCTGCCCTTTGGACGTTCCGTCCAGACCATCGTGATATTGCTTGTCGAGCGACATGCGGCCGAGCGAGGAGCCTGCGGCTTTGTCATCGTTACCTTCGGGAACCACCTTCACGTCGAATGTTCCCGTCGCATGTTTCGTCATATCCGTCCCTTTTTGCATCACTGTATTCGCCGGCGATTGTAGCCCCGCGTGTGCCAAGGAGCCACAGAGCGCCAAGCAAATTGCAAACGCAAGCCCCAACACAGAAGCGCGCATCGTACCTGAACGTTCTTTCGCAACCATCTTACCCTCCGCCTCATCAGCCGCTTGCAATTTCCGCACAGCGCGCCGCGCCCGTTACCAAATCCTGATAGAAACTTGGATTCCCGCCTCAACGCGGCTCGCGGAACAACACGCGAGAGAGCGAAGAGGGCTACTTGGCACTCGAAATGCCCAACCCAAACGCGCGCGAGTGGAACTCCAGCGAAGCCGGAAGATGCTCGGCAAAATAACTCCAGTCGTGCCCGCCCGGATATAGATGAAATTCGTTGGGGATTCCGCGCGCGTCGAGCAGATCGTGGAATTGTTGCGCTCCCCGGTTGAATCCGAAATCGTCTTCGGTCCCGCAGTCGAAATAAATCTGCAAGCCCGTCGGTCGCGGCCCTGTCCGCACAATCGTGAACGGGCTTTCGCGTTCCCAGAACGCCGGGTCAATCGGCGAGCCAAAAGCACCCCCGAGAACCATCGCCACGGTCGCCGCCTGCTCGCTCGATCCCTGCATCTTGGGCAGCTTCTCGATCAGCGCCGCGCTGTGCGCGCTCACCGCGCCAAATAGCTCCGGATGGCGCAGCGCAATGTGCAGCGCCCCGTAGCCGCCCATGGAAACCCCGGTAATACCGCGCGTCTTGCGCCCCGCGCGAATGCGATAGTGGCTCTCGATATAGGGAATGAATTCGCGAATGAAAAAATCCTCGTAGCGCACTTTCCCATCGCGCGAATTGATGTAAAACGTCCGACCGCCGTTGGGCGCCACCACCAGAAACTCGCCGATCTTGTTTTGCGCCCGCAGATCCTCGATTAGATCCATGCCGCCGGAATTCAGCAGCAACTGCTCATTGCCGCCCAGGCCGTGCAGAAAATAAAGCACCGGATAATCCGCGGTCTTGTCGGTGTCGTAGCCCGAAGGAAGGATGACGCAAAATGCAACGGGATGACCCAGAATCTTGCTGGGAACGGTGCGGCACTCCGCGCGTCCCGGCCCCGCAGCGCGCACCGCAGCCCCACTCATCGCCACAACCAACAGCGCGCAGCAAAAAATGAGCGCCCGCAGGCGGGCTTCATTCATACCGCAGCGCCTCAACCGGATTCAGCCGCGCCGCCCGCGCCGCCGGATAGATTCCCGCAGCCAAACTCACCACAAACGAAAACGCGATCGCCGCGCCGACCAGCCACCACGGCACCGAAGACAGATCAATCGAAGGAAGCTGCTGCCGCGCCAAATACACGTTCGTCCCAAAAGTCAGCGCGCGGCCGATCGCCCAACCAAGCGCGACTCCAACAATTCCGCCGAGCAGGCCCATCGCACCCGCTTCGGCAAAAAACAGCCGGCGAACATCGCGGTCGGCAGCGCCCAAAGCTTTCAGGACTCCAATTTCGCGGCGCCGCTCGAGGATTGCCATCACCAGTGTGTTGATAATTCCGAGCGACGACACCGTCAGGGCTAGGCTGCCGAAGATCCCGAGCAACAGGTCGAACACCGTGAAAAACAATTGCAGATTCTTTGTCGCGTCCAAAATCGAAAACGTGCCAAAACCCATTTTCTTGATGGTGTCTTCCACGGCGGGAACCGCCTTCGGATCGCTCACTCGCACCGTCAGACTGTCGTATGTCGGCTTGTCGTCGGTCCCACGCAGCATCTCGCGCAAATCCGTAGGCTGCGCGATGCGCAGCTTCTGCGCGATTTGCTGAGGAATCAACAGGCGCCCACGGCCGAGCCCGCCAAATCCCGCAGCAGGCTCGGTCTCGACGATCCCGACAATCCGTAGCTTCAGCTCACGTGTGATAACCGAAAAGCCGGGAGAAAACCCCGCCGCATCCGGAGCCGGACTCGCGGCGGCTTTGTCGCTGCCAGCCGGCGCAGGTTCCGCCGGCAGCGATTGCCGCTCGGCGTAACGCATCGTGATCTCTTTGCCGATCAGCGCGTCTGGGGTCTTCGAGAGGTCTTTGGCCTGTTCGATCTGTAGAATTGCCTCATTAGCGTCTGGCCCCGAAAAAAATGTTCCTTTCATGCCGTCGAACGAACCATCCGCGCGCGCCGAAGCGGGAATTCCCGCAACCACGGTCGGGTAGGTTTTTCCATCGAACTGAATATCTGTCGGGAAGCGAACTTCGGGATAGACTTCCACCACATTTTTGATTTGCGTCAGTTGCTTTCGCGCATCATCATCCAGCCGCCGCGCCGGCTGATTCGAATCCGCTGCCGGCTGCGGACGCCCGCCGAAAGCCCGCTGATTTGCGCGGGACATCACAAAAATCGCGTCAAAAAGCCCCGTCTTCGAAAGCCGCGTGCTCGCCAATTCCTGCAAGCCCACGCCCAGCGAAAGCATCGCCACCAAAGACGCGACGCCTACGGCAATGCCCAGAGTCGTCAGCGAATTGCGCAGAATCGCTTCGCGCAAATTCCGCGCGGCTAGCTCGGTGAGGTCGCGCAACTTCACGCCCGGCTCCCCTCGCCGCTGGCCTTGACGCCGTTGGTTGCACCGTCCAGCACCTTTCCGTCGCCCATGGTAATGATGCGATGCGCAAACCGTTCCGCTCGCGCGCGGTCGTGCGTCACCATCACAATCGTCATCCCCAGCGACACATTGATTTCCTGCAATAAATGCATAATGGCGTCGCCCGTCGCGCTGTCCAGGTTCCCGGTCGGCTCATCGGCCAGCAAAATCGTCGGACGATTTACCAGGGCACGCGCCAGCGACGCGCGCTGCTGTTCCCCGCCCGAAAGCTCGCTGGGACGATGCGTCAGCCGCGCCGCGAGCTTCACCCGCTCCACAGACTCGCGCACCCGCGCGGGACGCTCCGCGCGATCCACCTCGGCCAAGCGCAAGGGCAATTCGACATTTTCTTCGAGGGTCATACGCGGCAAGAGGTTAAACGCCTGAAACACCATGCCCACCGTGTGGCTGCGATGGTCGGCGAGTTCCTGCGGATTCATCGCCGCAAGATTTTTTTCGTGCGCGTAAATCGCGCCAGAGGTAGGCCGGTCAAGTCCAGCAAGTAAATTCAAAAGGGTAGATTTGCCGGACCCCGAGCTGCCAAGCAGCGCCACAAATTCCCCTGGCTGCACGGAGATCGAAACGTCATCCACCGCGCGCACCAGCGCATCGCCCATTTGATAGTGCCGGGAGACTCGGTCAGTACGGACAGCAAAACCATTAGCAGGCCCGGTCATGTCTTCCACAATGGTATTACGGATAGACCAAGCCACAAGTTACATTCGCAATCCGATTTTTTGTTCCCCGCGATAAGTAGACAAGCCCAGCCCGGTGTGGCGTGCGGCGGCGCGCCGCCGCACTCCGCATCGATCGTAGGCCACACCGGCTTTTGCGAGTACGCGACGAATTTATGAGTGGTGCTGAGCTCGTGTTACCGCGCTGCCACGCCCGAACGCGTTCTGCACTACAAATTCAGGTCGCTATACTTTGACGCCACAGCGTGCAACGCGCGTTCGTACAGCTTCGGAAGCGTCTTACCACGCGGATTCGCCCACCGCCCCGGAATCGCCAAACCGCACTTAGGGCAATAACCATCCTTCAAACGATTCTGCTGCACATCGTGCCAAGAACGCTTCACCAACAACGTCTGACAGCCAGGACACGATGTATGCGCGCCATCGCTGAAAATATTGCCTTCGTAAACATAATGCAGCCCCACGTCTAGCGCGATGCGCCGCGCCGCATGCAAAGTCTCAGGAGGAGTCCGCGGCTTATCCTGCAATTTGAAGTCGGGATGAAACGCCGTGAAATGCAAAGGCACGTCAGGCCCAAGATTCTGCAAAATCCATTCCGCCAATTCGCGCGATTCCGAAGCAGCATCATTCAAGGTAGGAATAATCAGGTTCGTAATCTCAAACCAAACATTCGTTTCATTCTTAAGCCATTTCAAAGTATCCAGAACGGGCTGCAAATGCGTCAAAGTGATCTTGCCGTAAAAATTCTCCGTGAAAGACTTCAGATCGATGTTAGCGGCATCCACGTGGTCATAAATATCGTGAAACGCCTCGTACGTAATGTACCCGTTCGAGACCATCACCGTATTCAACCCCGCAGCTTTCGCAGCGTGACAAATATCAATCACGTACTCGCCCCAAATCGTCGGCTCGTTGTAAGTGAAAGCGATCGAATCGCAGTGATTGCGGATGGCCAGCAGCACCACGTCTTCCGGAGGTACAAATGACGCCCCCACCTGATCCGCGCGCGACTTCGAAATATCCCAATTCTGGCAAAAAAAGCAGCCCATGTTGCAGCCAGCAGTCCCCACGGAAAAAATCCGCGTACCGGGCAAAAAATGGTTCAAAGGTTTTTTCTCGATGGGATCAATCTGCATCGCCGCAGGATGCGCGTAGCCCAAGGCTGTAAAGTTTCCCACCTTCATTCGCGCGAATGAAGCAAAACCCCGCCTGCCCTTCCCCGATGTGGCAATGTCGCGGGCAAAGATAACAGTGCGCCTTGCCTCCCGCCTCTGGTTCCCACCAGCGCGCCTCATGCAGCGTCGAGGATTTCTGCAGAATTTTGAGACCTTGCACAGGATTCATCCTTGCGAGCAATTATACGCCTGAACTTCATGCGCGAACCGTCGCGCATGCGCACGAGCGCGCGACGGCGCTGTTGCGACCACGCCGGAACACGGCTATCGTGGGATAGTGACAAATGGGGTGTTTGTTCCTGGGTTGCGAGCCGCTCGCCCGCGATGAAAAATTCCAGACTACTACTCAAGTGCGCTCTCGCCGTTTGCTGCCTGCTTCCCGGCACGGCGGCACTCGCGCAATCCTCGGAAGGCGACGCCGGAAAAATCCACGAATACAAGGACGACGTCGCACTCTCCACCGGCCAAATCCGCCGCGGCGACATCTGCGTCAACTTCATCCCAATGCTGCAATCAGGCTCGTTCTTCGACGGCCTGGAACGCATTGATTCGTCACAGGGCTCCGAATTTCGTAAAAATTCCCGGGTGGTCACTAACTTCCCGGATTTTATGACCGTCGAGATGAATGTGCGCATCGAGGATTGCGATACCGACGTCTACACTCCCGCGCCGACGCCGGACTTCGTGAAAGGAATCCATTTCCGCGTGCAGTGGAAACGCGGCTTGGCCATGCGGCCCGTAGCCGGCGTCTCCATCGAACAAAAGCCCGTGATGATGGACGAAGGCGACAACCGCAGACTGTTCTTGATGTACATTCACGATCGCGACGTCCCGCTAACCGACCACCTGATCATTTCCGTGATCGGGCCAGACGGCAAACTGATGTCGCGAATGTCCGCCAGATTGTAGCCCGCACTGTTCTACGACTGCTGCTCTCGTCGCCGGTCGGCCACCCACTCGAGGAATCGCTCCATCCGTACGCGCTCGCGCCACATCAGGCGCAAGAATTTCCTCATATCTAAGTCGGCCGCTTCCCTGCCAAAAAAAGTCTCGAGCCGCCATCGAATATACGGCGACGCCCACGGCCGCAAGCGATAGCCTTTAGCGATGATCCAGTAATAACGAACGGCGTTCAGCATGGCCAAAATCCTGCATCTTGGCATGCCCGCCGCGCCGTGAGCGTTGTCATCCCGAGCGGAGCGAGGGATCTCTCTTCGGTTATTTGCCGCGCGCGCCGCATCGCAACCGCCAGAGAATCAACCGGCGAGGATGCTAGAATGTCGCCGTGAGCAATGCCCCCGACAAAACCGCGGAGGACCACTACTACGCGGGAATTGACTTCTTCGGCGAAGGAAAACTGGCCGAAGCTATCGCGGAATACGCGCGGGCGCTCGAACTCAATCCCCAATTTAGCGACGCGCTGCATGGCCTCGCGCAAGCCTACCACGCTCAACAGGATTTTGACCGCACGATCGAAACCGCGCGCCGCATCCTAGCGCTCGATCCCGAAGACATCCTCGCCTGGACCACCATCTCTCGCGCCTACCAGCGCAAAGGCATGGTCCCTGAAGCCGAAGAAGCCGGCAACAAAGCGCGCATCCTCGGCTGGAAACAACAATTGCGCGAGCAGAAAGCGCGTAATGATGGTGTTTAATCCTCAGTGAAAGGAATGAAGATCATGCGTGTGGCGCTAGTGCTTTTGTGTTTCGGGTTTTTCTGCGGGTCTGCGCAATGTCAAGATCAGCCAGAGCGCGTCCTAAAGACTTCTCTGATGCCGGCATATCCTTCGATCGCCACCACAGCTCATATCGAGGGCGACGTGAGGGCTTCGTTCGTCGTGGACGCCAATCGTACCGTTGTTTCAGTGGAGATCCTTTCCGGGCCGCCGCTACTTCGGCACGCGACGGAGGATAATATTCGAAGTTGGAAATTCGCGCCTGTCAGCGATAAATCGCAAGCCAATGTAAGTTACTTCACGGTGTTCCGCTACCGGATTTCGCAGCGCATCGCCTGCGACGAGAGATGGGTGACGGTGAGCACGGGTTCATTTCACGCGATCGAGATCACCACTGACAGTATGCCAGTGATGACCTCAAGCGGCTCCAAGGACGGCCAGCCTCCTCACGGAGAAACACCTAGCCATCAATAGCAGACCGCATGGTCTTCGATCGATGCGAGCGTTGTATCGCCGCCGCAACGAGCGACGCATTGCTGGGCGCTTGGCTGCCATCAGGCAGCGTGAGCACATCCTCGAACCCAATACGTGTGTCGTAGACACGCTTCGCGGCAGCGTCAATCAAATCCCAGGCCGTACGATTCAATCCGTGCAGCAGTCGAGGAATTTTCACTCCAGCGCGATCCAGCATTTTCTCCAGCCGCTCGACGCCATCCACCGCCACGCGCAAATCTTGCTGTTCCGGCTCGAACATCACTCGTAGGCAGCGGTTCGCCAGCCCGCTCGCGACGAGCGCTTCCACCGCCTTCGGACTGCCGACTCCTGCTTCGATCCCGACGCCGCGCGATAGCAGCAGTTCCGCCAACGCAACGCCACCCTCCTCATTGAAATTGATGGACGCAAACGTCGGCAGCACCTTCCACGCCGCCACCTTTTCGTAGCGCGCTTTCACGTCCGGAACAATCCACGCCCCGGTGCTCACACCGAAAGGCGTCGCAGGAATTGCCGCACGCACGGCCTCCACGGCGAGCGCCACATCTTCGGCTTCCAGGCTCTCGCTCCCTTCGCGACCTCGAACGTGAAAATGTATCGCTCGGGCTCCAGCCGCTACGGCTCCGCGCGCGGAATCAGCCAATTCCCCAGGCGCACAAGGCACGCCCGCATGCTCCGCGCGCGTCCGACCGCCATTCAAAGCACATTCGATCAACAAGAAAACTCCGATGGAGTGCGGCGGCGCGTCTAGCACAACCGCCGCTTTCTCTCGCGCGAGGCGTGCCTCGCGATGAATGCACAACGCCGAGAAACATGCCCGCGACCAGCAGAATCGTGAGCACATGCAAAAATAAGTAAGGGCGGGTCTAAGACCCGCCCCTTCGGTCACTAGAACCTGCGCAAACGTAACCGTCAAGCAACTGCGATGCCGCACTACATCGCCGAGCAGATCGACTTCACCTCGGTGTAATGCTCCAGCACCTCGTGCCCCATCTCACGGCCCCAACCAGACTGCTTGAACCCGCCAAACGGAAGGGCCGCGTCAAACACGTTGTAGCAATTGATCCACACAGTCCCAGCCTTCAACTTGGACGCAAGGCTCTGCGCCTTCTTGATATCGCGCGTCCAAATCCCCGCCGCGAGACCGTAGATCGTGTCGTTAGCTTTCGCCGCGATCTCGTTCGTATCGTTGAACGGAATCGCCGTAACCACCGGCCCGAAAATCTCCTCCTGCACCACCTTCATTTTTTCGTTGGTGTTGATCAACACAGTCGGCTTGACGAAGTAACCCTTGGTGCCTTCGCGCGAACCGCCGGTAACGGCCTTGGCGCCTTCCTTCGCGCCGCTCTCGAGATACCCGCAAACGCGATCGAGCTGCTCCTGCGAAACCAGCGGCCCCAAATCGCTCTCCGGATCGAATCCCGGACGCACTCGGATCTTCGCGGCATTCTGCGCCACGCCGTCCACGACCTTTTCGAAAAGTTTCTTCTCGACGTAAAGCCGCGAACCCGCGCAGCAGCACTGCCCCTGGTTAAAGAAGATCGCGCTAGCCGCTCCAGCAATCGCGGCGTCCACATCAGCGTCGTCGAAAATAATGTTCGGCGACTTGCCGCCCAGTTCGAGCGATACCTTCTTCAGATTGCCCGCCGCAGCCTTCAAAATCAGCTTGCCAACTTCGGTAGAACCGGTGAATGCAATCTTATCCACGTCCGGATGCGCCGCAAGCGCAGCGCCAGCAGTTTCGCCGTAGCCGGGAACGATATTCACCACGCCATCCGGGAACCCAGCTTCCTGAATCAATTCGCCCAGGCGCAACGCCGTGAGGGGAGTCTGCTCCGCAGGTTTCAAAACCACGGTGCAGCCAGCCGCCAGCGCCGGCCCCAATTTCCACGCCGCCATCAGCAACGGGAAATTCCACGGAATAATTTGCCCGACCACGCCCACCGGTTCGCGCACGGTGTAAGCATGGAAAGTATTCTGCTTCCAGATCGAAAGAGGAATCGTGTTGCCTTCGATCTTGGTCGCCCATCCCGCGTAATAGCGGAAATGGTCAATCGCCAGCGGCAAATCGGCGACGCGCGCCACTTTCAGCGGCTTGCCGTTATCCAGCGATTCGAGCTGCGCGAATTCTTCCGCATGCTTTTCGAGCAGGTCCGCGAGCCGCCAGATCATCCGGCCGCGCTCGGAATGAGAAATCTTCGACCACTCACCCGTATCGAACGCCGCGCGAGCCGCTTTCACCGCGCGGTCAATATCTTCCTTGTCGCCTTCCGCGATATTCGAAAGCACGTCGCCGGTCGCGGGATTGTAAGTGGGAAAAGTCTTGCCGGAAACGGAGTCAACCCACTTACCGTTGATAAGCATCTTGCGAGTCTTGGTCACGTACCCAGTTACATTTTCATTCGGCTGTACAGCTACGCTTGCAGTTGCCATATCTCACTCCTCCTTCTCCTGGTTTCGCTGGAATTCGGAGCCGCTCCGCGCCTTTCGCTAGGCGTGCTGTTCTTGGGATAGTTGCAGCCCTCGCGGCTGAAACGGGGGCAGCCTTCTGCGGTGCCGGGCCGGGCGATTGGTAAGGAAACGCCAGTCATTCGCGGCCTTCCGGGCACCGTAAAACTCGGCCGGACAGCCGTATCATAGTCGTGCGCAGCGGGCGGTGCAATAGGCCACACAAATGTCTTCGATAGTATTTTTCGATTACGCCAGATCGCGAACCCACACGCGCTGCGTGGCCGGTTTACCCAGGTGAATGCGAGACGCAGCGCGGCCTGCCACGGTGAGCGCCATGGTCTCATCGTATTCGCGCTGGTGCACGCGCACGCGCGCTCCCGGGCGCAGCCGCAAACCGCTCGCGAAATCCAAAAAGTTCGGATCCTTTTCATACACGCGCAGCACTTCGTACGATCGCCCCACTTCCACGTCGGATAACCGCACCGCGCCGAATTTGCGCCGCAATTTGGCCATGCCACCAAGCAACGGCACTCCGTGCGGGCAGCGGCTGTCGCGGCCAAAGCGCTTCAGCAGCAGCTCCGCCACTTCCGGCGAGATGCCGTGCTCTAGCCGCTCCGCTTCTTCGTGAGCCCGCGCCCATTCCAGGCCAATCACATCGGTGAGCAGCTTTTCCGCCAGACGATGACGCAGCACCAAATGCTGCGCAATGGCTTCGCCCTTAGCGGTCAATTCAATCCGCCCATCGCGCCGCACGTGCAGGTAGCCCCCGCGCGTCATGCGCTTCAGAGCAGCAGTGACCGCCGGTGGCGTCACGCCTAAATCTTCCGCCAGACGCGCGCTGATCGGCTCCTGCTCTTCCTGCACAAGTTCCCAGATCGCTTTCAGGTAATCTTCCTGGGAGACACTGGTTTTTTCACGCCGCATAGTTCAATACCTTGAATGGCTCTCGAATCCAAACGAGCGAGCTGAGATGCAAACTCAAGCGTTCCGGCTCAAAAGCGTGCGGAAAAACAGGAAGGGCGGGGCTTCGGCCTCGCCGTAGGTCGTGCCTCTTCTCTGGGGGCTTCCGCCCCTGAAGCCCGACTTTTGACTTTTTCCGCAAACTGTTAACTCGCATTCCCGGATTCCGTGCGCAAGCGCGCTGCCAGTAATGTCACGCGCGCTTCGATATCATCGCAGATCACGCGGTGCGTAGCCATGTCCTCGCCAAAGGGATCCCGCACCTTCCACTCTTCCACATGATGCTCGGGAAACAACGACTTGCTGTGAATCCCGGACATATTAATCACCAGGTCCGGCTTCCTAAGCGAATGGCTGTGCAAACCCTTCGAAAATTGCCCGTCAATCGAAATGCCGCGCTCGCGCAAAACCGCCGTCGCCGTCTTATCAATAAACCCGAGCGGCGAAACTCCCGCGCTCTCCGCCGCAATAATATCCGCGCAGCAATGCCGTGCAATCGCTTCCGCCATCTGGCTGCGCACGCAGTTGCCCACACACACAAAAAGTACTTTGACGAGATTCGCCATGCGATTTACAGAGTCTCACAAATACCGGATGGATTGAAATGCGGACCCGTCACTGCTCTCGAACGTGCGTTCAGTTTCGATGGCCGTGCAGCAGCGCGACGCAAGAATCGCGAGCAAACCGCTCGTCCGCCAATACCCGAACGGCTTGCTCAGATCAACGTCGCGCCTTCAGTCAGCAAGCGCGGCAGCGGAACTAGCCCCGTAGAAGCTGTACCAAGGCTTCGCCGCCGCCAGCTTCGAGTTCACGTTATTGATGTTCTTCACACCCTGGTCGCTCAGCCAGTCTTCGAGCGCCTTCACGCCCTGCTTCGCGTAAACCGGGATGCCCTCTTTCCACGTAGCCCGCCCGCACAGCACGCCGGAAAATTCCACGCCCGATTCCGCCGCAAGCTCCAGAGTCTCGGCAAACACGTCGTTGTTCACGCCCGCCGAAAGGTAAATGAACGGTTTCTTCGCCGCAGTAGCCGCCAGCCGGAAATGTTCTTTGGCTTGGTCGCGGGTGTAGGCAGTTGCGGTGGCGGTTTCACCTTTGTTCGCTTTGGACCCGGCCACAAACGCCATATTCACCGGCACCTCCACCTTCAGCACGTCCACGGCATATTGCGGCTTGGAAAATTCCGCCATGCTCTTGGTGACGATTTCCGGCTTCTTCTTCGCGTATTCGATGCCCTTCTCGTCGCCGTTCTCCACGTAACCGACAAACTCCAGAAAGAACGGGACATCCGCCGCCGTACATTCGCCGCCGATGCGCTCCACCCAGGCGTGCTTGATATCGTTCACCTCGGGCGGATCAAACGGCGTGTAATACAGCAAAATCTTGATCGCATCGGCCCCCGCTGCCACCAGCCGGCGCACGGACCAGATATCCAGCAAATCCGGCAAACGGCCCGGGCGCGTGTTGTCGTACCCGCTATTTTCGTAAGCCAGCAGCAGCCCCGCATTCGCAGAGCGCGCTCGCGCGGCCGGCAGCCCGTATTCCGGATCGAGCAAAATCGCGCTGGCATGCGGCGTCAGCACCCGCGTAACGGCAGTCTTGAATTCTTCCAGCATCTGCGCCGGAACGTCCTTCTTGTCAATTCCCTTATCTTTCGCGATCGCGCTTTTCAGCGAACCTCGCTGGTCCATGGCCGCCGCGGCAATCACGCCGCGCGAATCGGACAACGCCTTCAGGCCCTTCTGTTTGCCTGGAGTGATTTTCATGTGAACCCTCCGAAAATTGACAAGTGAAAGAAGCCCGCATTTTAGCACGGGAGCCCGCGTGCGTCGCAATGGCCCGCAGCGCCAGGGATGAACGCACAAAAACATGGCTGCACCGATTGTGAACATCCCAAATCACACGTGGCCTCAGTCGGCTGCCTTCGTCCTCCGGCCACAATCGCAAGAAATCGCGCACCAGCCAAATTACAACACCGCCTTCACGAGATTTTAACCCAGGCGTAAATCAACGGTCCTACCGGTGTGGGATCGTTCCGAGCGCCTAGGAGGGCCAAATAAGTGAAAAAGAAACCAATTCCCACCGCGCTCATTCTTTCCACTGCCGTACTACTCGCCACGGGAACTTTTGTCCACAAAGTAGCCGCCGCCAACGACGATCAAGATAGCCGCGGCCGTTTCGAATTCCTGCCAGACACTCTGGTACTCAGCCGCAGCGTCTATGTCGGCAGGGCGTCCACCGTCACCATCGGCGAAACTCTACCGCTCGGTTGCGCTGGTGGTCCCAATGGCAGCACCAACGTGGAAGTGCCGACAACCACGCCCGGAACCACCACCGAAGTGAATGTCCCCTGCGGAATCGGATCGGACAACGGAGAATTTCCGAACCTCTTCGACTCGCACAACGTCTGGAACAACTCAAATTCCGACGGCAGCTTCGGCGTCAGCTCGCCGATCTTTCTCGACGACATCACCACCGACGGCTGGTATCTCGGCAGCCTGCCAATCCCCAGCAATCAGATCGTCACCAGCTTCAGTTCGAAATCCGAGCTGGCTCTGAACCGCTCGATTGACGGCAAATCCATCACCTTCATGGCGTACCACGGCGGCGTCGGCTGCGGAGGTTCCTCCGTTTCGCCCACCGCGCCAAATCTCTTGGATGTTTCCGCGTCGAATACTCCCGGCGTCTGCGATCCCACCAATCCCGTCATCACCACGTTCGAGACCAATGGCGCCATCGTTCCCGCGGCGTATTATCGCGCCGTCATCGAAGTGGATGGCGACGGCCATATCGGCATCACCGACGGCAACGCCTACAGCGGCGACAATGGCCGCGCGGCCATCAAAGGCGGCAACGGCTTGTACTACATGGTTGGCAACGACAACAGCGGCAATCTCTCGAAGAAGCAAATCCCGATCACTCCCGACGGAATCAATCTCGTCAACGGGACCGGCGCCGAGCTGCTCGTCCCCGGCGGAACGCCTCCCGTCCCGCCCAATATCGGCATGATCGGCCGCCTCGAAATTGGCACGGACAAGCCCGGCAAAGACACCAATTTCCGCGGTCTTACCATCTTCAACAACACGCTCTACATCACCAAGGGCAGCGGCAGCAATGGAATCAACACCGTCTATCAAGTCGGCACCGCCGGCACGCTCCCCACCGGAACCGCGGCGCAGCTTGCGACCGTGCCGATCGCAGTACTCCCCGGCTTCCCCAACACCACCGCCAGCACTTCCACCGCGTTCCCGTTCGGCATCTGGTTCGCCGATCCAAACACTCTCTATGTCTGCGACGAGGGTGACGGAACCTACGTGACGCCGCCGGTGAACGGAAACGTAGCGGACCCGCAATCTCAGGCCACCGCCGGACTCCAAAAGTGGAGCCTGGTGAACGGCACCTGGACGATGCTCTACGTCCTGCAAAACGGCTTGAACATCGGAGTACCCTACACTGTTCGCAACTATCCCGCGGCGCTCGATCCAGCAACGGGCGGATGCCGCAACATCACCGGCCGCCACAACTACGACGGCACCGTCACCATCTACGCGATCACTTCCACAATCAGCGCGAACGGCGATACGGGCGCCGATCCAAACAAGCTGGTGAAAGTCACCGATCGCGTCTCCGACACCACTCTACCGACGGGCGACGGCGACAACGACCGTGACGACGCCATCGGCCGTTTCATCACGCTCCGCTCAGCGCAAGCCGGCGAAGTGTTCCGCGGTGTGGCCTTCGCTCCACGCAGCCGCGACGAGGGAAACGATCGCTAGGCTCATTCGCTGGCAATCGTAAGCCGGCCGGGCCACACAGAGAACAGAACGCAACAACCTGGGAACCAAAATGGAACAGGGAGAGCGGCGCCCCGCTCTCCCCGTTTCATCTTCGTGCACGCTTTCCGAAATGTCCTCTTTCCTCGCCGCTCGCTCGAATAACCCCTTGCATTAGCCCGAAATCCGCATATAGTCTCGCCACATATCACACATTCCTTAGCAGCAACCCTGCGCCGGGGTGCGGTCCGTCGCAGCGCGCTGTCCCCGCGATTTGTGATACGGCCCAGGAAGTTTCCACCAAATCTAAAATTCGACAGAGTTCGAGGAAAGGGAGAGTAAATGATTGCGAAGAAATTGTTGTGCGTTGTGGCCGTAATGCTCACCGCTGCAGTTTCAGGTTATGCGCAGGAAAAGCCAAACACCATCGCCGCCATTGAATTTCAGACGCCGAAGAACGGCATGGTCAAGCAGTACGAAGAAGGCCGCAAGCAGAAAGTCGAATGGCACAAGCAACAAAAAGACACGCAGGGATTGTACGTATTCGAGACGCTCACTGGCGAGGACACCGGGACCTATCTCGTCGCGCGCTTCGACCAACATTGGACGGATTTCGATAAGCCGTCGGTGCCGGATGCCGCCGATCTCGACCAGTACCAGAAGCTGATTGGCGGCGCGGTCGAGAAGCTCGTCACCAGCTATTACGAAGACTTGCCGAAATGGAGCAATCCATCTTCGGACATGAACGCCAAGTATACCGAGGTCATCACTTTCCATATTCGCTATGGCAAAGGCGACGATTTCCGCAGCGCCGTCATGCGCGTGCACGAGGCTCACGAAAAGATGAAGTCCCCGCTGCACTATTCGTGGCATCACCTCGTGGACGGCGGACCTGGCGGCACTTACGTCCTCACCGTTGACCACGCTAACTGGGCTTCGTTCGAAGATGACCCAGCCGTGAAGCCTTTGCGCGACGATCTGCGCGCGGCCTTCGGCGAGCAGGAAGCCATGTCCGTAATCGAGCGGCTGAATGGCTCAATCGAGAGCACTTACAGCGAGATCATCCAGTTCCGCCCGGACCTAAGCTACGTCCCGGCGAAATAACGGCGCTGCGGGCAATCACAAACAATGCACAGTCCAGCAAAAAAGTGAAGTGGATGTCATCGCAAGCGCAGCGGGTGTCATCCCGAGTGAACGCGGTGTCATCCCGCTTGCCCTGACTCAGGAAGGGAGCGAGGCGAGGGATCTGCTTTTCGCGTAATCGCTGCTCTACGTGAATATCACGTGATGCTGATGGGCACACGGTGCGGCGTTCGCCGATCGTTGATCCGCGGACGCCGCACCGGAAGCTCCGACGGCAGAAAGCCCCGTCAAATCATCCAGAAATTCCGGCCCATACGCAGCCAGCCACGGCAGCGCGGAAAGCGTCCGTTCCTGCAGCCCGCGGTGCGGATACAGCGCATCCACCAGAATCCGCTCGTGGCGATCCAGCACTCCGCTGCGAAAATTCTCCGCTCGGCCCGCTTTCCTCTTCAGATTCAGAAACTGGTGCAGCATTTTTCGTTCAGCAAGCGCCAGCGCCCCATTCAAAGTGCCGTCCAGCCTCTCAAAGCTCTTGCGATAGGCTTCCAGCACCTTGCGTAATGTTTTTTCGTCTTTCTCGAAGCGAGCAGCGAGCCCACGAGGCAAAGACTTCACCTCCATCCGCGCGCGCAAATACTGCCGCCCGCGCAACATATCGCGAAAATCCAGCCCGTATTTCTTCAGCAAGCGCGCCACGGCCGGCTCAATGATCGTAAAACTCGCCCGCGGCAGCATCGCCGGCATGCGTCCCAGCAACTGCCGGTAAACCACCTGCGCCTGCGCCATATACGCAATCTCGGCCGGGCCGCCAACGTAAGCAGCGGTCGGCAGCAAAGTATCCTGCACCACGGGACGCAGCAAAACATTCGGCGTAAACGCTTCCGGCGTCTTCTCGATCGCCGCCCGCAATTCGTCGCCAGTGAAAGTCGCGCTGCCCGCAAAGTATTTCCCATTGCGCTGGCGCAAAGGCTGCCGTATCCCGTCCACATTGTAAAAAAGCAAAGTGGACTCGCGCGCCACCTTCACCTGCGCGTGAAATCCGCCGCGTTCAAGTTCCTTCGACCGCGCCATCAGCGCTTCACGCAGCGTATCGGCTTCGTCCAGCGCCCGCCGGTAGATCCCCGCGGCAAAATGGTGCAGCCGCGCGTCCAGCGGATCCAGAAAAATAATCCCCCGCCCCGCCACCAGCCGCGCCATCAATTTCGCGTACGCCGACCCGTACGTTTCATCCGGCGCATACGATTCGCGCAAAGCCCGCGCCACGTCTCCCGCGTACGGCCCTTCCAGCGTATCCACCGCCGTCACCACCGGCGCGGCAATCGCCTCTCCCAACTTAATCTCACCCACGCGCCGGCCTTCTTCGCCCTCACCCACCGGCAAAGCAAATTCCGCCAGGCCCGTGCGAGTGGTCCACGCCGCGTGATTGATCTCCGCCAGATCGTGATCTTCCGTCGCCACCCAGAAAACCGGCACCGCC
Source organism: uncultured Acidobacteriota bacterium (assembly GCA_963740695.1). Taxonomy (GTDB): domain Bacteria; phylum Acidobacteriota; class Terriglobia; order Acidiferrales; family UBA7541; genus Palsa-295. The sequence continues at coordinate 156,007 of CAVUFU010000004.1, read as the reverse complement.
TCAATTCCCTGCCGCGTCAACTCCTCGGCGTACGCCACCGCGGTCATCGCCTTATAAAAACTGTAAGCAGGCGTAGTGAAAAGCCCCACCTGCTGGCCGGTCACAATCGCCACCGCGCCGTTCGCCAAACGATCCAGATTCCTCGCGATCTCCCCATCCAACGCATCCGTCCCGCCGAATCGTTTATTCTGTTCGCGCAGGACTTCCACCACGCCCTGCCGCACCGCAGGCTCCAATTGCACTTCCTTGGCAGCCGCAACGATGCCCGCAAGTGTCGGCGATTGGCCGTAATATCGCGCCACGCGCCCGAAATCTTCCAGGAACGTCGCAAAAAGCTTAGTAGTCTGAGGAATATCGCGGAAGGAGATGCAGTGCGTCTCCATGGAGGTGCTCATGATACACGCGGCCCGCAAAGGCAGCAATGAACGTGGGACGCGCGCCGCGCACGAAGGTTAGCAGCAGATGAATGGCAGCAACAACACTGGCCGAGCGCCGCGTCGCAGCGAGGAGTCTGGGTGGGCGCAGCCAGCGAGAGCAACCGCAAGTTCCGGCAATTCGTTCGAATGACGTCCTCCCAGCGCGCACGAATCCACTGGAAACGGCTGCTACAAAAGATGCGCCGGCTGGGACATAAGATTCGCCAACATGGCGTCAATTTCCTGCTTGGCCTGGTCGTCGGGCGCCTGTAGCGGCAGTCGCGGCGGACCGCCATAATAGCCCAAGCGGTCGAGCGCGTACTTCAAGCCGCCGATCCCATATTGCGCGCCAAGCATTTTCGACGGCAGCACCAATTTTTGCGCGAGCGCGGACGCCTTAGCGCGATCACCCGCCCGCGAGGATTCGTAAATCTCCGAGCACAATTCAGGAAACGCATCCGCCAAAGCCAAAATCGCGCCCACCGCCCCAATTTCCAGCGATTCGTAAAGCGTCGCCGCAGCCCCAACCAAAGTCTGAAAATATTTCGGCGCCGCAGCGATAATCGCCGCCACTCCCTCGACGTTCCCCGAACTATCCTTGATCCCGACGATATTCGGATGATGCACGACGCGCGCGATCAGCGGCGCCTCCACAGTCACGTGCGTGAAAATCGGCACCGAGTACACCATCACCGGAATGCTGGAAGCGTCCGCAACACGCAGGTAGTGCTCCGCGAGCGTATGCTCGTTCATCGCCGGCTTGTAAAAACTAGGCGTGCGCACCAAAGCCGCCGCATACCCGATTTTCGCCGCCCGATGGGTATGCTCAATCGTCTCAGCCGTAGATTCAGCGCCAGTCCCGGCGATCAAAATCTTTCCCGGCGCCGCGGCATCTATCACGGTCTCCCATACGCGGTAGACCTCCTCCCATTTCAAGAGCACCGATTCGCTGGTAGATCCGTTCGAAACGTAACCCGCCAACCCAGTCTTGTTGTAAAGCCCCACATTGTCCCGCAAACGAGTAAGCGCCAGGCTTCCATTAGCCTCAAAAGGAGTAGTAAGTGGAGCGAAAATGCCGTGCAGTTTCATCGCGCTATTTTATATCACCCAGCTGTACACCGATATATTGCCGTGCAGCAGACCAAAGCGGAGCACCCACATCGTGACCGAGCACAATATCTCCGTGCCCTCAAGGTTTTCTCTGTGGACTCTGTGTTAATTCTTTCTTTTGGCCGTTCTCTGCGTCCTCTGCGTCTCTGCGGTAAACGCCTTATCGTAACTTCGAGACTACTTCTCCGCTGGAGCGGCAGGCGCGGAAGCGGCGGATTTGCGTTGATGTAGATCCTGAAGAGCTGCGACATCCACCGCATGCCCCGCCATCGCCCGCATCCCCCGCGCCGCCGCGCTAGCAGCCGAAAGCGTGGTAATACAAGGAATGTTGTAACGCACCGCTGCCCGCCGAATAGACTTCTCGTCGTAAAAAGATTCGCGCCCAAGCGGCGTATTAATGACCAAATCCACCTTGGCCGTCTTGATCAAATCCACAATATTCGGCCGTCCCTCATTCACCTTGTAAACTGTCTCCACTTCAATCCCCGCGCTAGCCAAAGCCGCCGCGGTTCCACGAGTAGCGACAACTTTCAGACCAGCCGCCAGCAAATCCTGCACCACAAACGCCACATGCCGCTTATCATGATCATTCACGCTAAGAAACACCGTCCCACGCTGCGGCAATCGCTGCCCCGCCGCAAGCTGTGCCTTAGCAAAAGCCAGCCCAAAGGTCGAAGAGATCCCCATCACCTCGCCGGTCGACCGCATCTCCGGCCCCAGAATCGTATCCACGCCGCGAAACTTATTGAACGGAAACACCGGCGACTTCACCGCATAAAAATTGCGCACCGTGAGTTCCTTGATCCCGTTCGTTTCCGTAAAGGGCAAATGCAAATCACGCAATTTCCGCCCGGTCATCAAACGCGCCGCCACTTTCGCCAAAGGCACGCCAGTAGCCTTGCTGACGTACGGAATCGTCCGCGAAGCCCGCGGATTCACTTCCAGCACATACACCGTATCCCGCTGAATCGCATACTGCACGTTCATCAGCCCCACAACTTTCAGCGCCCGCGCCAGCCGCGTAGTGTAATCGCGAATCCGCTCCAGCACCGAAGGCTTCAAAGTCACCGAAGGCAGCACGCAAGAAGAATCGCCGGAATGAATTCCCGCCTCTTCGATGTGCTCCATAATCCCCGCGATCAGCACATCTTCGCCGTCCGCCAGCGCGTCCACGTCCACTTCCGTAGCGTCTTCCAGAAACTGATCAATCAAAATCGGCCGCTTTGGATCAGTCCCCGAGCCGATCAACGCCGCCTGCGCCACATACTCTTCCACCGTCTTCAAATCGTAAGCAATCACCATCGCGCGCCCGCCCAGTACGTAACTCGGCCGCACCAAGACCGGCAAACCAATTTCCGTCGCCAGTTGCACAGCCTCTTGCGGTGCAAAAGCCGTCCCATTGCGCGGCTGCGGAATTTTCAATTCATCAAGCAAGGCTCCAAACCGCCGGCGGTCCTCAGCAAGATCAATTGATTCCGGCGCAGTCCCGATAATTTTCGCCCCATTCTGTTTCAATTCCAGCGCCAGGTTCAAAGGCGTCTGCCCGCCGAATTGCACGATCACACCCTGCGGCTTCTCGCGATCCAAAATCGCCAGCACATCCTCGAGAGTGAGCGGCTCAAAATAAAGGCGATCCGAAGTGTCGTAATCCGTCGAAACCGTCTCCGGATTGCAATTCACCATCACCGTCTCGTAGCCGTCTTCCTTCAAAGCAAACGCCGCATGGCAGCAGCAATAATCAAACTCGATTCCCTGCCCGATGCGGTTCGGCCCGCTACCGAGAATCACCACCTTGGGCCTGTCCACTGCGCCGGATTCATCCTCTTCCTCGTAAGTCGAATAAAGATACGGCGTGAACGACTCGAATTCCGCCGCGCAAGTATCCACGCGCTTGAACACGGGCTGAATCCCCAATTCCTTGCGCCGCGCCCGCACGCTAGCCGCCTTCACATTCCACAATTTCGCAATTTCTTCGTCGCTCGCGCCCGAGCGCTTCGATTCCAAAAACAATTCCGGAGGACATTTCCCCAGCGCCGTCGCCGCCACGCGCTTGTCAATCGCCAACATCTCCTGCAGCTGCCGGATAAACCACGGGTCAATCTTGGTAAGGTCGCAAACTTCTTCCGCGGACATCCCGCGCTCCAGCGCCTCAAAAAGCCAGTGCAGCCGGTCCGGCCCCGGCACGTGCAATTTCTCGCGCAGCAGCACGGTCGTCACTTCCGCCGGCGGCCGCCACGCGGAACTCGGCTCCAGCGACCGAATCGCCTTGCAGATCGCTTCCTGAAACGTCCGCCCGATAGCCATCACCTCCCCGACCGATTTCATCTGCGTGGTCAAAGTGCTGTCGCTGCCGGGAAACTTCTCGAATTGCCATTTGGGAATCTTCGCGACCACGTAATCGATCGTCGGCTCAAACGAGCATGGCGTCTTCTTCGTGATGTCGTTCGGAATTTCGTCCAGCGTCATTCCCACCGCAAGCTTCGCCGCGATTTTCGCGATCGGAAACCCAGTCGCTTTGCTAGCCAGCGCCGAACTGCGCGATACGCGCGGATTCATTTCAATCACAGTCATCCGCCCCGATGCCGGATCAACCGCAAACTGAATATTCGATCCGCCGGTCTCGACGCCCACTTCGCGAATGATCGCCGCAGCCGCGTCGCGCATCCGCTGGTATTCCTTGTCCGTAAGAGTCTGCGCCGGCGCAACGGTGATGGAATCGCCGGTATGAATCCCCATCGGGTCGAAATTCTCGATCGAGCAAATCACCACGAAGTTGTCGCGATGGTCGCGCATCACTTCCAGCTCGAATTCCTTCCAGCCCAGCACCGATTCTTCGATCAAAGCCTGGTGCACCGGGCTGGCGTCGAGCGCCCGCGCAATCAAATCCGCAAATTCCTCATGGTTGTAAGCAATCGAGCCACCCGTGCCACCCAAAGTAAACGATGGGCGAATCACTACGGGATAACCAAGCTGATCCGCAAGCCGCACAGCATCCGGCACAGTAGTGACAACTTCCGACGCCGGAACTTCCAGCCCAATCTTTCGGCACACATCCTTAAACAGCAGCCGGTCTTCGGCAATCTTGATCGCGCTCAGCGACGCGCCAATCAGTTTCACTTTATATTTTTCCAGGATCCCCGCTTCGGCAAGCTCCACGGCCAGATTCAACCCGGTTTGTCCGCCAACGGTAGGCAGCAAAGCATCCGGCCGCTCCGCCGCAATAATCGCCTCCAGATATTCCTTCGAAAGCGGCTCAATATAAGTCCGATCCGCGATTTCCGGATCAGTCATAATCGTCGCGGGATTCGAATTCACCAGGACGACTTCGTACCCCTCCGAGCCCGCAGGGCCTTGCAAGCCTGCGTCCCCGAATAATCAAATTCACAAGCCTGCCCGATCACAATGGGCCCAGACCCAATAATCATAATCTTCCGAATATCAGTCCGTTTCGGCATCGTCTCTCAAGTATTTCGCCGCCCTGTCGCCTGCTCTGGCCATTGCGCCAAGTCTCGTCAAGCCTTAGCGGTTTCGGTTACGGCGCAATTTCTCAGTCTCCCCACCCTCAAAAACAAAGTCATCCCGCAGGCCGCTTTTTGGCCGGAGGGATCTGCTTTTGCGTTGGATACTTCGCGAACCACTCCTCCGCCAAGTCACTCCACCTCGGGTTCTCAGTCTCTATCAACGCCACTCTCTTTTCGCGCCGTCCTCTTTTGCGACGTCATCGCCTTTCGGACGGGCAACGGAAGGGCGGGGCTTCAGCCCCGCCGCACGCGCGCTCTCATCTAAAGGGCTTTAGCCCCTGAAGCCACAGGCCAAATATCGAGCACGAACTTGCCCGCCGCTGATCCCCATGGATAGTCCACCGGCCTCTCCGCAAGATGCGCAATGACGGGATTCTCATCAATGTATTTCACATGCGAATCAAAGTCGCGTTGGTCGCGGATCTGATGTTCCGTGAATCCCGCGTGCCAAACGGAAAAGCGCATCCCCTCGCGTCTTCCGATTTCCCGTGATGAACCACCCTTGAAGAGTTGAACGCATTTCTCAAGAGTGATCGAATCGCTCGGCGTCAGAATCAGATGCACGTGATCGGGCATAATCACGTAGCGGTGAAGCAAGTACGCTCCCTGCTCGCGGTAATGAACAATCGCACTTTCAACGAGCGCCGCAATCGGCGCGTTTCGAAACAAACCTCTTCTTTGCCACGTGTCCGTCGTCACGAAATACGTCGCTCCGGGCTGCGTCCGATGTTTCGGTCGAGCCATCTGGCTTCAGGGGCTAAAGCCCCCTCCTGCCACCGGATTCGGCGGGGCTGAAGCCCCGCCCTTCCAACTTCATCGCGCCGTCTCATCCATCAACGCAATAAAATCATCGAACAAATAGCGCGCATCATGCGGCCCCGGCGATGCCTCCGGATGATATTGCACGCTGAAAAGCGGCAACGAGCGGTGCCGCATGCCCTCGTTGGTGTGATCGTTCAAATTCACGTGCGTAATTTCCACGTCGCTCGAAGGCAGCGACTCCGGGTCCACGCAAAAGCCATGGTTCTGCGCGGTAATTTCCACTTTCTGCGTCAATAAATTCTTCACCGGATGATTCGAGCCGTGATGCCCAAACTTCAATTTAAAAGTCCGCCCACCCAGCGCCAATCCACAAAGCTGATGGCCAAGACAAATACCGAATATCGGCACACGCCCCACAAGCTTGCGAATATTTTCCACCGCATACCCGATCGGCTCAGGATCGCCAGGACCATTCGATAGAAACACGCCATCCGGCTTCAGCGCCAGTACGTCCGCAGCCGATGTCCCGGCGGGCACCACGGTAACGTCGCAATTGTGATCCACGAGCAGCCGCAAAATATTCCGCTTAATGCCGAAATCGTAGGCGACAACTCGATGCCGTGGTCGTTCCTCAGGGTCTGAAGCCCCTTTCGTTTTGGGCGGCTGGTTGTCGGTGCGAACGCCCCGACCCCCTGAATCTCCCGCCGCTTTCCCTCCCGGCAATGCACCCGCCGCGGCCGCAACAGAAATCGGCGCCGCCAAATCAATCGAGCCTTTGGTCCACTCATACGGACGCGCGGTCGTAACGCGCCCCGCCAATTCCCGCCCAGCCATCGTCGGCAACGCGCGCGCCTCGGCGACCAATTGTTCCGCGGCGGTTCCATCGGTCGCCACCACTCCGCGCAACGCACCCACATCGCGCAAATGCCGCACCAAAGCGCGCGTATCCAAATCCCAGATCACCGGAACGCCATGCCGCTCCAAATACTGCTGCGCCGATTCGCTCGACCTCCAGTTGGAAGCCAGCGGCGAAAATTCGCGCACTACGAGCGCTTCGATGTACGGCTTCGGCGATTCCTCATCATCAAGATTCGCGCCGACATTCCCAATGTGCGGATAAGTGAGGCAGACGATTTGGCCGGAATAGCTGGGATCGGTGAAAACTTCCTGGTAACCGGTGAGGCTGGTGTTGAAAACAACTTCTCCGCCGCGGCGCGTGCGTGCGCCGGCCGCGCGGCCGTTAAATACTCTTCCGTCTTCCAGCGCGAGTATCGCGCGACCTGCGGCCTGCTGCGTCAGTGTGTCCTCCAAAATATTTCATCGCGATGCCGCGTTTACCGTGGACGAATACGTCAGCGAACCGAAATGATCCACCGGCCAATAAGCGAAAACCGCCTTGCCGTAAATATACGGCCGGCTCACCGGACCAAACACCCGCGAATCGTTCGAACTGTCGCGGTGGTCGCCCATCACAAAATAATTTCCCGCCGGAATTTTCATCGGGCCGTAGCTCGAGCCGTCCAGATAGCTCGCCGGAACGTACGGCTCCGCGAGCTCCCTGCCATCCACATACACGTGTCCGGCGCGCAATTCGATGGTCTCGCCCGGCAAACCAATTACGCGCTTGATGAACGATTTCGAATGGTCGAGAGGATACCAGAAAACCACCACGTCTCCGCGTTCAATCGGCTCGAAGCGGTATTCGAATTTATTGATGAAGATGCGCTCTTGATCGCTCAGGAGCGGCGCCATGCTGGTGCCTTCCACCTTCACCGGCTGATAAAGAAAGATGATGATAACGAGCGCGAGGCCCAAAGCTACTGCAAGGTCGCGCGTCCAACTGCGCAGCTCGCGCCGCAATTGAGGCAAAGAAGGGGTGCTATTCGGGTTCGCTGGGTCAGGCTGAGAGATATCCAACATTCGTCGCTCAAATATTTATATCACGGCAAGACACAACACGCCAAGTGCTCACATATCCGCAGATAAGGCACTTACCGGCTCCGCGCGCCGAGCGCACCAGCAAGAATCACCACAGATGAACACAGATAAACACGGATGAAAAACTTCGGGGGCTAGGCTCCGGCACCGTGCTCCGCTTTCTTCGTGCCCTCCGCCTTTCCTCTGTGCACTCTGTGTTAATTCTTTTCTCCCTCTTTCTCCGCGTACTCTGCGTCTCTGCGGTTCATCTTTTTGTCAGCTATCGAGCGCAAAATGCAAAATCGCGAGCGACGCCAGCACCGCCGTCTCCGTCCGCAGCACAAGTTGTCCAAGCGAAGCTTCCTTAAACCCACCGGCTCGCGCCAATCCCAGCTCGCCGTCCGTCCATCCGCCCTCCGGCCCAATCGAGACGGCCGCCGACCGCGCATTCACATCCAGCAACACATCATGAATCGCCGGCGCATCGCTGCGCTCGGAAAGCAAAAGCTTGCATTCCGCCCCGCAAGCCGCGTAAGCGTCTCCCACCGTCGCAGCCTGCGCCAATTTCGGCGGACGCAACCGCCGCGACTGCTGCGCCGACTCAACCAAAATCCGTTCCCAACGCGCATGCCGTTTGCCCGCCGCGCCAACCAATGCCTTGTCGGTTCGCGCAGCAATCAAAGGCGTGATTTCACTCACTCCAAGTTCAGTCGCTTTTTCCAGGCACCACTCAAACCGGTCGAATTTCACCAATGCGATCAAAAGTTGCAAACGCAAAGCCGGCTCGTCCACCGCGATCGGTTCCACCAAAGAAAACTCCACGCGATTCTCGCCGCGCTTCAGCAAGCCCACGCTCTCCACGCGTCCAAGCCACACGCGCTCTCCATCGCTAAGCTCATAAAGCTGGCCCGGCTCCGCGCGCAACACCCGCCCCAGATGCTCGGCCGTATCGCCGCGCAAAGTCGCCGTCCCATCATCAAAATGGTCCACAAAAAATCGCCGTCGCATCACAAAGATTGTACCCTGCGAATTGAAAACCGACGAGCGAGCCGAACCGCCACCGTTCAGCAATCGAGTCAGCCACAGCGAGGACAATGTGGAGTGCGGCGGCGCGCCGCCGCTTTGCGGATGCGGCCCGCCGACCGCCCCGCGACTTGACCGGCGTCCATTCCACCCTCATAATTCCCGCATCGAGGCGTTCGATGCGCCGCGCCAACAGTTCCGCAAGAACGATCGCACCACCGCAATCAGCCTTCCTCGCCGTACTGCTTTGCTCCGTCGGTTTAATCGGCTGCGACAACTCCTGCGTCGTATTTGTCTCCAACCCCGGTGGAGGCGGCGGCACGCTATCCGGCAGCCTGAATTCTTGTCCACTGAATCAAGCAAACGGCAACGTGCGCGTGCAATTAGCGACGCTCGCCCCGCCGTCCACGAGCGACGAAACCCCACGAGTCAAACACATCTTCGTAACGATTCAAGGGATCGAAGCGAATCCCAGCCCCACCGCAGCTGACGATTCACCCGACTGGCACGCGCTGGTCCCAAAGCTGCTCGCGCAGCCAATGCAGTTCGACTTGCTCGCCGATAACGGCGATTCCGGCGCACCGGTCGCTTTCGAGGATGCCGCCGTGCCCGCCGACGCATACAGGCAAATCCGCCTGCGCCTTGCGCCCAATCACTCAGACGCAACGATCTCCGTCCTGCAAACAAACTCCTGCGGGAATGTTGGTTTCAACTGCATCGTGACGTCGGACGGCGCCATCCGGCCGCTGACGATCAATAACGGCAGCTCGCAAATCCACATTTCGTCGCAGCAAATCGCTGGTGGATTCGTACGCGTCCTCCCGGAAACGACCACGACACTCAAAATCGAATTTAACCCTGAGACGTCGCTCTTTATTCGCACGACCGCCGCGGAAGAAGGCCCCGCAGACGCAGCTGTGCGCCTGGTCCCCATTTTCACTGTGGAATCACAGACCGCAGACGAAGCTTCTACCGCCGCGAATCCGTAAATGCGAGGAAGTACCTATCCGAAGATGTCTTTCACTTTGTCGAAGAACGTAGAATTGCGTTCCGCTGGCCGGTTCTCAACTTTCATTGACTGCCCCAACTGCTCGAGCATCCGCCGCTGTTCGCGCGAAACTTTCGCCGGCACCACCACACGAACGCTGATGTAAAGATCGCCGCGCCCGCCGTGCGGATTCGGCAAGCCCTTGCCCTTCTTGCGGAAAATCTGCCCCGATTGCGTGCCCTCGGGAATTTCCAGTTCTTCCTCGCCCTTCAAGCGTCGGCACCTTGATTTTCTCGCCCAAAGCCGCCTGCGAAAAACTGATCGGAATCTCGCAGATCAAATCCGAGCCGCGCCGCTCGAAAAACGCGTGCTCCTTCACTTCCAGGAAAATGTAAAGATCGCCAGCCGGTCCGCCATTAATTCCCGGCTCGCCCTGCCCCGCCATGCGCAAGCGGGTCCCCGTATCCACACCCGCCGGCACCCCCACTTCAAGAACACGCTCGCGCTCAATGCGTCCCTGCCCACGGCACGTGATGCAAGCGTCCTTGATCGTCTGCCCCGCGCCCTGGCAAGCCGGACAAGTCCGCGTAATCGAGAAAAATCCCTGCGAGTACGACATCTGCCCGCGACCGCCGCAAGTCCGGCAAGTGGACATGCCCGTCCCGGGCTTCGCGCCAGTTCCTTTGCACGTCTCGCACAATTCGTGGCGTGACAATTTGATCTTGCTGCTGACGCCGGTCGCCGCCTCTTCGAAACTCAAAGTCATATCGTAACGAAGATCAGCCCCACGCTGCCCGCGCGACGCGCCGCGCCCAGTGCGTCGCCGCCCGCCGCCCAAAACCTCGTCGAACCCAAAAAGATCGCCGAGAATATCCTGAAATTCCTCGAAGATCGTGGAATTGAAGCCCGCATCAAAGCCGCGATTACCCAGTCCCGCCGCCCCAAAACGGTCATACACGGAACGCTTCTGCGGATCCGAAAGCACCGCATAAGCTTCCGAAGCTGCGCGAAAATTGTGCTCCGCCTCTTCCTTATTCCCAGGATTCCGATCCGGGTGCCACTGCAAAGCCGCCTTACGATATGCCGACTTGATCTGCTCCGGCGCAGCATCGCGCGCCACGCCCAACACTTCGTAAAAATCCGCGTTATTGCTCCCCGCCATATTTCGTTGTTCTCCCTGGCCTGTGTTTCTCTAATTCGCTGGCGCCGCAGACACCCGCACCATCGCGGGACGCAGCACCCGTCCGTGAAACATGTATCCAGGCTGCATCTCGCCGAGCACCACGCCTTCAGCGTGCTCCGCCGTCTCGACGCTCTCGATCGCGTGATGCAAATTCGGATCGAATTCCTTGCCCACCGACTGAATGCGCTCGAGGCCCTGCTTCGCCAACGCGCTCCACAGTTGCCCACGAATCATCTCGAATCCCTTGCGATAGTCCGCGTTCGCAGCATCGTCGTGCCCCACCAGCGCGCGGTCAAACGCATCCAGCACCGGCAAAAGCTGCTCGATCAGCCCTTCCACTCCGCGATGCCGGTCCTGATGCCGCTCTTTCTCCACACGCTTGCGGTAATTCTCAAAATCCGCTTGCCGGCGCACCAGGGTGTTCATCAATTCCTGTTTCTCAGCGAGGAGTTTCTGCAGCTGCTCGGCTGCGGAACCGTTCCCTGCCGCGCCCGATTCATCCGCACCCGTCGAATCTGCCGCACCCGCATTCCGCGCGGAATCCTCCGCGCGTCCCGCGGCCGCCGCGAAACCGGACTTGGGATCCTCATGATCTTTATGATTTTTATGCGATGCCAATGAAATTAACTCCCCTCTTGTCCTTCCGAGAAAAATTGCGCCATAAAAGCTACCGCCGTAATCACCCGCTCGTAATGCATGCGCATCGGCGCCAGAATTCCCAGCGTCCCCTGCACCTGATCCTTAGATGAGTACGAAGCCGAAACGATGGCAAGGTGTTTTCCAGCATTCGAGATCTTGTCCAGGCCGAGCTCCACGTGTACCGGCTCTGGCGATTCGATGCAGCCGCTCAGAAGCGCGATCAAGCGATCCTTCTCTTCAATCGCTTCCAAAAGCTCGCGCAGCTGTTCCGGGTTCGTGAAATCCGGTGAAGAAGCAATCTGCGCCGCCCCGTCCACGTATATCTTGCGCTCACCAACGTCGCCCAAAATGCTGGGGTCGCACAAAAGCAGCGCATCTCCAGCCAACCGGCCGTACTGCTCGCGATCCTGCTCCACCTGCTTGCGCAAATCCGCCCGCATGGCCTCCAGCGTCCAACCGATGTAATGCCGGTTCAAATGTTCCGCCGTCCGATCGAGATCCTCTTGCTTGAAAGGACGTTCCGGCCGAATCAATTTGTCGCGCGTCACGCCGCCGCCCGATATCAAGATGATCAAAACGCGTCCGTCAGGCAGCAGCAAAAAGCGCAAATGCTCCACCACGCTCCGCGCCAGCGGCGGCGCGATGAAAATCCCCAGCCCGCGCGAAACAGCGGCCAGCACATGGCTCGCGCGCTCCATCACCGCTTCCGGCGTCTGCGCCGCAGCCAGTTCGCGGCGAATCCACAACCGGTCCTCGGGACTAGCCGTCGCCTGCGCGGCCACTTGCTCCACAAAAAATCTGTAAGCCGCGGCAGTCGGAACCCGCCCCGCGGAAGTGTGCGGTTGGTAGAGCAAGCCGGCGTCTTCCAGATCGGCCATCACGTTGCGCACCGTGGCCGAACTGAGCGCTTCGACGTGCCGGTTGGCAATGCTGCGCGAAGAAACCGGCTCACCGGTCTCGATGTACTCGCGCACCAAATCCGTCAGAATCTGCTGGTGACGCTTTTGCTGTAGGATCGTTGAAGTCACAGAGATCCGCACGCCCTGAACTCGGCCCGCCTGTGCGGCGCCGTGTGAACCACCACAATAATTCAAGTTTAGACGCTACAGCGCACAGCGTCAACTTGGTGCCCCTGCACAGTCGCCGACTGAACAACCGCGTCGTGCCAATCCGCGCGCACCGCGCCCGCCGGCGATCGCCCAACGCACGCTGCGTAACCTGAAATATTCTTCACGCCAAACTTGCGCGCGGCGGCAACGTATCATATCGTGTACCAGTTTTTCAGGCCCCCACAGATATCCCTTGGATACGTTGTTCGGCATGGAGGCAGGATGCAATTAGCACGAGTGTTGGTGAGCTCCATCATTGCTCTGGCAATCGGCGCTCCCGTTTTTTGCCAGACTGCCGCAAAAAAAGCCGAAGCAAAATCGGCGGCCGAAGCCGGCGACACCGCAAAGAAGCCCCTTTCCACGCGCGTGGTGGCCTACGATATTGCCGCCCAGCTGGACCCCGTGAAGCACACCATCGCTGCCACCGAAACCCTGACCTACCACAACCTCACCGGCAAACCGCAGCAAACTTTTCCCTTCCACCTCTACCTCAACGCCTTCCAGCCGCAATCCACTTTCATGACCGAAGTTCGCCTCGCCGGCACCCGCGGCAATGGTCCCGATTCCGAATGGGATCCAAAACATTACGGCTCGATAAACGTGGATAAATTCGAAGTCGAAGGCCTGGGCGACCTCACCGCCAAAATGGAATTCATCCAACCGGATGACCACAACACGAATGACCACACCGTATTTCAAGTGACCCTGCCGCAACCAATCGCTCCCGGCGCTTCCGTCACCTTTCGCATGACCTTCCACGACCAGCTTCCCAAAGTCGTCGAACGCACCGGCTACGCCCACGATTTCGATATGGTCGGCCAGTGGTTCCCGAAAGTCGGCGTGTGGTGGAAAGACGCCTGGAATTGCCACCAGTTTCACGCCACCACGGAATTCTTCGCCGACTTTGGCACCTTCGACGTGAAAATCACCCTGCCGCAAAACGAAGTCGTCGGAGCGGGCGGCGATCAGCTTTCCAGCGTCAATAATCCGGATGGCACCAAGACGCTCACGTTTCACTCCGAAGATGTCCACGATTTTTCCTGGACCGCCAGTCCCAGCTTCACCGACGTGGAAGACTCCTGGACCGGCAGCGCCGGCACGGTGAAAATCCACACGCTGATGTCGCCCGGGCATATGCCTTCGGCTCCGCGCTACATCAAAGCCCTGAAAGGAACTCTGCAACTCTTCGATCAGTGGTACGGCCCCTATCCTTACGACCGCATCACCGTCGTTGACCCGCCCCACGGTGGCGGCGACGCCGGCGGCATGGAATATCCCACGCTGATTACAGCCGGCACCACCTGGTGGATGCCCGACGGCCTCCTTGCACCGGAAGTCGTCACCGAGCACGAGTTCGGCCACCAATATTGGTACGGGATGGTAGCCACCAACGAATTCGAAGACGCCTGGCTCGACGAAGGAATCAACAGCTACACCGAAGTGAAAGTGATGGACGCGCTCTACGGCAAGGAAACTTCCGTCATGAATCTTCCCTTCGCGCACATGGGCGAGAGTGGGCTGCAGCGCATTTCCTATCTCGGCGAACCGGACATGGATCCCATCGCGCGCTTCGCCTGGCAATTTATCGGCAGCAATTCCTACGGCGACATCACCTACGGCAAGACGGCCACCATGCTGATCACTCTCGAAAAAGTGATCGGCGAAGATACCCTGCGCAACGCCCTGCACACCTACTTCATGCGCTACCGCTTCACCCATCCCACGGGCGAGGACTTCCTGAAAACCATCGAAGAAGTTTCCGGAAAAGACCTGCGCTGGTATTTCAATCAAGCCGTCTATGGCACGAATGTCCTCGATTACGAAGTCGGCGACGCCCACTCCGATCCTCTGAAATGGTGGGAGAAGCACTCCGGCTTCGGCGACAATAAAGATAAGAACGAGGTCTACCGCACCTACGTCACCCTGCAACGCAAGGGCGATTTTACTTTCCCCGTGGATCTGCAGGTGAAATTCGACGATGGCTCGACGGCCACCGAACACTGGGACGGCCAGGATCGCTGGATCCGCTACCAATACGACCGCAAAGCCAAGATCGAGTCCGCGCAGATCGATCCGCAAAACCAGATCACCATGGACCGCGATCTTTTCAATAACAGCTACGTGAAAAAGTCGAACGCATTAGCCCTGTACAAGCTCCGCAACATGTGGCTTTTCGCCAGCGAATGGCTGTCGCAAGTGCTGGCGTGGTTGACCTAACGGCATCGCCGAACGAATTCGAAGGAGCGAGACGCATGTCTGGAACGAGGCCAAAAACAATTTTGTCAGGCGCGGGGCTGGTCTGGAAATGGCAGCGCCTGGTCTGGTGGATTTTCGCGGTCACTCTGATTTTTGGCTTTCTTTCCACGCAAGGCATGGTGGATCGCGCCGCTGGCACGCTGAACCACAGCCTCTCCTCGAAGCGCCTGGTGGACGGCTGGGACGTCTCGGCCGTAACAGAACTGATGGAGCTCCAGAACAACCCAATCGAGTTTCAAGGGCCGGCCGTCATTCACTTCTCGATCGTCTTCGCGATCTTCATGCTGTTTTTGACCGGCGGCATCCTCACCACTTACCTGCACGACGAAAAGCCCCGCGCCGCCCCGTTCTTCGAAGCCTGCGGGCTATGTTTCTGGCGATTTTTCCGGCTGCTGATCTATTTCGCGATTGTGCTGCTCCCCATCGGAGCCATCTGCATGGGTGTGGGCGCGCTCTACGATAAAATTGACGCCGATTCGATCTCGCCCTTCCCCGCCGTATATTTCTTCCTGGCCGCTGCCGCAGTGATTCTTCTGCTGCTCGCGATCGTGCGCCTGTGGTTTGACATGGCGGAAGTCATCGCCGTCACCGACGACGAACGCCGCATGCACAAAGCCCTGCGCCGCTCAGCCAGCCTGCTCTGGCACAATTTCTTTTCGCTGCTCTGGCTTTACGTCAGCATCGCCCTCCTCGGATTAGTGCTGTTCTTCGTCGGCCTGCGCCTCTGGATGACGTTCCTAGCCCCGCAATCCAACATCCTGGCATTCCTGCTAAGCCAGCTGATGATTCTAGCCTGGATCGGCACCCGCCTCTGGCAAAGAGCCAGCGAAGCCCTCTGGTATCGCGAGTACGCCCAAACCAGCGTGCAAGAACCAATCTGGACGCCCAACCCAACCCCAGTCACCGCCTCCACACTCACCAATCCGCAATCGTAGAAAACGTAACGCCGCGCACGCCCAATCTGGGAGTGCGGCGGCTTGCCGCCGCCTGTTCGAAGCGAGGCTTGCCTCGCGTGCGTTGCAAAACCGCCCCGCATTTTATCCTCCGCGTTGAAACTCCGGCGTCCGCTGCGGCGTCAAGCTAGCCCGACAGGTCATCGCGATCCATATGGAGTGCGGGGGCGCGCCCCCGCTTTTCTTACGCGAGGCGCGCCTCGCGTGCTTTAATTCTCGCCCGCGCCGCAATCGTAAAAGCGGCGGCTCGCCGCCGCACTCCACGTAATTCGCACCTATGTCTACGTCGAGCCTGCGCGTAGTGCTTCTTCGTCACCGAAACCGACCTCACACGGAACGACCTTCACCAAATCCGACACCGCAGCTGCTCCGGCCTTACCATCGGCGAAGTCGCGCTACAGCCCCAAGCCTTGGCGAACGCCGGAGAATTCGCCAGCGGCGCGTCCGCGCGGAACCTGTTCAAGGGATGCGGATTCGTCGCCACGATCATCCGCGCGTATTCCGCTCGCTCGCTCCCGGCCCATACCTGCGCGAACGCCAAAAAGAACCGCTGCTCCGGTGTGAACCCGTCGATCGCAGCCGGCGCCGGCTCGCCTTCCATGGACTTCTCCAGCGCCGCATAAGCAATCGTCAAACCCCCGAGGTCCGCGATGCTCTCCCCTTCCACCAGCTTCCCGTTTTCGTGCAACCCCGGCTCGACCTCGAACCCGTCGAATTGTTTCGCGATGCAATCACCGCGCGCTTTGAAATTCACCAGATCTTCGGGCGTCCACCAGTTCTTCAGATTTCCCTGCGCGTCGAATTTCGCACCTTGATCGTCAAAGCCGTGCGTCATTTCGTGCCCGATCACCACGCCGATGCCGCCATAGTTCATCGCGTCGTCCCGGCTGGCATCGTAAAACGGCGGCTGCAAAATACCCGCCGGAAACACAATCTCGTTCATCGAAGAATTGTAGTAGGCGTTTACGGTTGGCGGAGTCATGCCCCACTCCGTGCGGTCCACCGGCTTGCCGATTTCAGACATATCGTGCGCCACCGCGAACGCGCTGCCGCGCCGCACGTTTTCAATGTACGACCCGCGGTCCACGCGGTACGCGGAATAATCGCGCCATTTGTCCGGATAGCCGATCTTGATCGCGATAGCGTCCAGCTTCACGGTGGCCTTTTGCCGCGTCTCCGGGCTCATCCAATCAAGCGTCGCCAGATCCGCGCGCAAAGCAGCCATCAGGTTTTTTACCATCTCCACAGCCTTGGCTTTCGCTTCCGGCGGAAAAGCCCGCTGCACGTAGAATTGCCCCAGCGCTTCGCCCAATTGCTGGTCGGTGGATTGGACGCAACGGCGCCAGCGCGGAAGCATTTCCTTGGTCCCCAGCAGCTTGCGTCCGTAGAAATCGAAGTTCTCATCCACGAATTTCGCGGAAAGCGCTGGCGCCGCGCTGTGAATCACGTGCCAGCGCAAATAAATCTTCCAATCGTCCAGAGGTATGGAAGCCAGCGCCGCGTCCATCTCCTTGAAAAAATCCGGCTCCGCAATATTCAACGCCGCAACGCGCGGCGACCCGACCCCATCCAAAAACGAAGCCCAGGCGAAGTGCGGCGTCAGCGTGCCAAGCTCCGCGAGCTGCATCTTGTGATACGTGTTGTCGGGATTGCGCGTCTCCACTCGCGTCAGCGAAGCTTTCGCCAGAGACGTTTCGATATCCATCACCGTCTTCGCTTCGGCCGCTGCCTTTTCGTCGCTATCGCCCAAAAGCTTGAACATATTGCTCACGTGCTGCAAATAATCCGCGCGCAACTGCTTGGATTTATCGTCGTCCTTCATGTAGTAATCGCGATCGGGCAGTCCGAGCCCGCCCTGGCGCGCCACGGCGATCACTTGTGTGCTGTCCTTGTAGTCCTGCGCGGAATCAAATCGGAAAAGCGGGCGCACTCCTACTCTCTGCAGGCGCGCGACCTCCCGCTGCAAATCTTCGGAATTCTTCAAGTCCGCGATGCGCTGCATTTCCGCGTCCAGAGGCTTGGCGCCAGCCGTTTCGATCGCGGGTTCATCCATGCAACTGGCGTAGAAATCGCCGATCTTCTGCAAGTTCGAGCCGGCAGCCGCGGTCTTGTTGCTTGCGGCCTCCTCCAGAATCTGGCGCAGCACGTCTTCATTGTGGTCGCGCAGGACATCAAAGCTTGCCCAGCGGGGATACGCCGGGGGAATGGGATGATTCTTGATCCAGCCGCCATCGGCGAATTTGAAGAAATCGTCGCACGGTGAAACCGAGCGATCCAGATTCGCCAGATCGAATCCGTGGCCGGTCTGCTCATCCGCAATGGCCCGCACGTCAGCGAGGCACCCACCGCCGACGGGACCCGCCGCCAGCGCAGCGTGACTTCCCTCCTCCGATTGAGAAGAGAGCCCCAGCGGAGACAGCAACACGAGCGACGCCAGCACCGCGCATGAAAGAAATCGAATATTCAATTTAACCTCGTTCATCGAGAGGTTCGAGCGTCGCCGCTCGTGGATTCACGTCTGCATGCTGCGAGCAAGAAAACGTTCCAAAGACTTCAAAGCAGCGCGATTATTCTGCTGACCCGCCGCAACGCTGTCAACTTGTTGGGGACCAATTCGCCGGCGAGCCCGCGCGGCCGGATCACTCCGGTCCGATGGGAACATCCGTCGCTGTGGCGCCGGAGAATAGTAGACTAAGCGGCGTTACGCCGGAGGACCCGTTTGTCGCAGCCGCGCGCCGAGTATGCCAGCCGTTTGGAATCACGCCGTGAGATCGTCCGCGTCAAAGATGTGCTGCATGCGCGGATCGGCAACGCGAAACTGGCGACGATTGTCGTAGGCATCGTCATCGCCTGGCTCTCGTTTGCGGACCATTTCTTTCCCGGATATTGGCTCGCACTGCCGATCGTGGCGTACGCGTGCCTGGCGCTCGCGCACGAATTTGTGTTGCGCGCACGCGCGCGGGCGGCTGGCGCCGTATCGTTCTACGAGCGCGGCATCGCGCGCATCGAAGATCGTTGGACCGGTACGGGAGCGACGGGCGAGCGGTTTCGCAACTTGAAACATGTGTACTCCGATGATCTCGACCTCTTTGGCAAGGGCTGCCTTTTCGAATTGCTCTCGCAAGCGCGTCTGCCGATGGGCGAGGAATGCCTGGCGCGCTGGCTGACGGAACCCTCGCCGGTTCCAGCTATCCATGAACGTCACAGCGTGATCGCGGAGTTGCGCGGCAAGCTGGAGCTGCGCGAAGAATTGGCGCTGATCGGAGAGGACTTGCGCGCACGGCTGGATCCGCGCTCGCTGATCGCGTGGGCGGAAAGTCCTGCGCTGCTTCCGGGAGGAGCGCAGGGTGTGCTGCTGCGGGTGTTCGCCGCGCTGCTGTCGCTGTGCGCGGCTGGCGCGATTATTTATTTCCTTTACACCGCGAAGCTCCTGCCGATCCTCGTTGTTCTGGCCGTGGAAGCGGCCGTGCTTCGCTTGCTGCGGCCGCGCGCGCTGCGCGTCGTTTCCGGGATGGCAGCGAACGCCGAGGGGTTGGAGCTTTTCTCCGCGATACTCGAGCGGCTGGAACAGGAGCCGTTTGCATCGCCGCGCTTGCAGTCATTCGCTGCGGAGCTGAAAAGCGGCGGCGAGACTGCCTCAGAAGCGATACGCCGGCTGGCGCGAGTCGTTTACTGGATTGATGCGCGCACCGGTTTGTTGGGACAAATCATGGAGCTGCCGTTTCTTTACACGGTGCAGACGGCCATGGCTGCGGAAGCGTGGCGCAGGCGGTGGGGCAGGCAAGCTGCGCGCGTGGGCAGAGATTACTGGCGAGATGGAAGCGTTGCTCTCGCTGGCCGGCTATTCTTACGAGCACCCTGATGATCCGTTTCCGGAGTTCGTTGCGCGCGAGCCGGATGCTCTGGCGGTTTTTATTGGCGCAGCAACTGGGGCATCCGTTGATTCCGGCTGCGGCGTGCGTGCGCAATGACGTGAAGCTGGATGCGGCTACGCGAGTGCTTCTTGTCAGCGGATCGAACATGTCTGGCAAAAGCACTTATTTGCGCACCGCTGGAATCAATGCGGTACTGGCGATGGCGGGTGCGCCGATTCGCGGGGCGTCGTTGCGGCTTAGTTCCCTTTCGCTGGGCTCCAGCATCCGGCGGGTGGATTCTTTGCAGGAGAATCGCTCGAGTTTTTACACGGAGATTTTGCGGATTAAGGATGTGTTCGAATTGACGGCTGGGGTCGCGCCGGTTTTGTTTTTGTTCGATGAATTGCTGGAGGGCACGAATTCGAACGATCGAAAGATTGGGGCGGAGGGGTTGTTGCGGGCTTTGCTGGAGCGCGGGGCGATGGGGATTGTGACCACGCACGATTTGGCATTGACGGAAACGACGGCGGCGTTGCCTGCGGCGGCGCGCAATGTGCATTTTCAGGATTACGTCGTGAGCGGCGAGATGCGGTTTGATTACAAATTGCGCGAGGGTGTGGTGGCTAAGAGCAATGCGTTGGAGTTGATGCGGTTGATTGGGTTGAAGGTTTAGCGGAGGCGAACGGAGGCGTGGTTGCAGGCGCCGCAGTTGAGGGCGCAGCCCTTCGATTCGGCACTGCCGAATCTCAGGATGAATCGCGCTGTAGCGCGATTCACAAGCGACGCCCCTACGGACCCGATTTTACTAGCAAGCCCGCGCGGAAAGAGCCGGGAAACGCCGGCGCTACTGATGCCGGGGGCGCTTCGCTTCGCGTGTTAATCGGCGTTGTCTATTTGGGCTCGTTGTAGGCGGTCGGAATAGTCGATGTAAACCGTCTTCCATTCGGAGTAAAAATCCAGGGCGGCCTCGCCGGATTCGCGGTGGCCGTTGCCTGTGTTTTTTATGCCGCCGAAGGGTAGGTGGGTTTCGGCGCCGATGGTGGGGGCGTTTACGTAGACGATTCCGGTTTGCAGATCGCGTTGGGCGCGGAAGGCGTTGTTGATGTTGCGCGTGTAGATGGAGGCGGAGAGGCCGTAGTTCACGCCATTCGCGATGGCCAGGGCTTCGTCAAAATCCTCGAACGGAATTACCGATACCACCGGGCCGAAAATTTCTTCCTGAGCTATGCGCATTTTGGGATCGCAATCGGTGAAGACTGTGGGTTCGTGGAACCAGCCGCGTCCCCAGGTGCCGCTTTCGAGGCGATGGCCGCCGGTGGCTAGTTTGGCGGTTTCGTCTTTGCCGATCTGGACGTACTTCATCACGGTGTTTAGCTGTTGTTCGTTGATGCAGGGGCCCATGTCTGTGGAGGGATCGAGGCCGTCGCCGACTTTCAGGGATTTCACGCGCGCGACGAATTTTTCTACGAACTCGCCGTACACTTTTTTGTGGACTGCTACGCGGCTGGCTGCTGTGCAACGCTGGCCGGTGGTGCCGAAGCCGCCCCAGACGGCGCCATCAACGGCTAGGTCGAGATTGGCGTCGTCCATTACGATGATGATGTTTTTGCCGCCCATTTCGAGGTGACATTTCTTGAAGGTGGGGGCACAGGCTTGGCTGACGATGCGGCCGACTTCGGTGGAACCTGTGAAGCTGACCAAGTGGACGTCATTATTATTCAGAATTGGAGCGCCGGCGCCGGGGCCATCGCCGAAGACTACGTTCATCACGCCGCGCGGGAGACCTGCTTCGTTCAGTGCTTGCATTAAGTTGTAGGTGGAGAGCGGGGTGTCTTCGGCTGGCTTGATGACTACCGTATTGCCAGTGACCAGCGCGGGCATGGCTTTCCACGAGGGGATGGCCATGGGGAAATTCCAAGGAGTGATTAGACCCGCTACGCCGATTGGGGTGCGGACGGACATGGCAAATTTATTCGGTAGCTCGGAGGGAGTGGTTTGGCCGAACTGGCGGCGTCCTTCGCCGGCCATCAGGTAGGTCATGTCTATCGCTTCTTGCACGTCGCCGCGGGTTTCGGCCAGGACTTTGCCCATTTCGCGAGTCATGTCGCGGGAATAGTCTTCTTTACGTTCGATCAGGATTTCGGCGGCGCGGTAGAGAATTTCGGCGCGCTTGGGCGCGGGAGTTAGGCGCCAGTTTTCGAAGGCGCCTTTGGCGGCGTCGATGGCGATGCTGACGTCTTCTTCGTTTGAGGCTGGAAACATGCCGACTAGCTCGCCGGTGTTGGCGGGATTGCGGTTTTCGATGGATTTGCCGCTGCGCGATTCGACCCATTCGCCGTTGATGTAATTTTTGAAGACTTTCAGAGTTGCGGGGCTGGCCATGCGTGTTCCTCCGTGAGGCTGCTTGCGAGCGCCATGAAATGTTCTGTAAGCATGGTTAGATGCCGACGAAATTTCCGGGGATTCAGAGTAACAAGTAGGAGACAGGGACGTCAACGTTAGCGGGATCGGGGTCGTTGTCGGGGGAAGAATCCTGGTACATCGGCAGAGTGACACGGGGGGAACCGGGAGCGAGGCCGGGAAAGATTCGATTTAGTGATATGGAGGCGACGGGGTGCGGCTGGGGAGGTTGAGAGGTTGCTTCGGTGGCGATTTTGCCGCGGGTGACGGTTGCGGTGTGCGGCGTTGCGGATGCGGATTTTTGTGATTTTGAGAAGTAGTGAAAAGTTGGCGATTGAATGAGGCGGGTGGCGTTTGTTTTCAATGAGTTGAACCAATTTCTAATCGCCGGGGTTGGCGATTGATTTCCGCGAGTTTTGGGGCTTGTAACATTTGTTACATCGGTTGTCTTGGGTTGCGGCGTGGATTTTGCGGCGTCTTTCGCGCTCGCGGGGAGCGGGTTTCCGTGCTCGTCAACGTAGGTGATGATGCGTTGCTTGGGTGGATCGATCCACTGGCCTTCGTCGTTGAGGCGGGAGCAGGCGCGGACGGCGTTGATGATTTCGTTAGCGGTGGGGACGATGCTTTCGGCTTTTTCGATGATGAATTCGAGGGAGCGGATGGCGTTGCGGCGGCGTTGGGCGTTGAGGCCGGTGGCTTGGACGTGGCGGTAGATGGCGGAGGCGTTGAACGTGGCGTATTCGCGGGCGATGCGTGCGGGGCTGTGCCAGTGGAGGTAATCGTGTTCGATGGTTTCGCGGTGGGGGTGGCGGCAGATGGTGCAGCGGAGGCGGTGGTAGGCGAGGTCGGGGCGGGGGCGCTGGCGGCGTTTGCGGGACGGGGTGGATTGCGGCGGGCGCGGCGCGGCTTCGCGGGCGTGATGCGATTGTGGTTGCGGCGTGGGTTGTCGTTTGCCGGTCTTCGTGCGCTTCCCCATGTTGCTTCCTTGGTGGGGTGGAATTTTGCCCCGACTGACGTTAACACAGTT
This sequence comes from uncultured Acidobacteriota bacterium, assembly GCA_963740695.1. Lineage (GTDB taxonomy): Bacteria > Acidobacteriota > Terriglobia > Acidiferrales > UBA7541 > Palsa-295. Next base: position 132,849 of record CAVUFU010000004.1, on the reverse strand, counting down.
TTGGGTGATTATCAAATCGGTACACACTTGGTAACTGCAACAAAAGGTTCAGGCTACGGAAAATCTGCCACGGAGGCACAGAGACACGGAGAAATACCTGAGAGAAAGCGGGAGGATTGGCTTCAGGGGCTAAAGCCCCTTCGACATTGCGGGGGTCGCGGCGGAACTGAAGTCCTGCCCTTCCCTTCCGCACGGATCGCTAGAATTTGATTACGACGCCGCCGAGGTAGCGGAAATTGCTTTGGGTGGTGTGGACGTCGGTGAGGCTGTCGCCGAAGCTGGTGTGGACGTAATCAACCTCGATGGGGCGGAAGGCGATGTGTTCCTTGAAGGGGATGTCGAAGCCGCCGCCAAGGATCCAGGCGAAGGCATTGTTGTTGGGTTGTTTGCTGAGGTTCACGCAGCTGCCCTGATTGTTGCAGGCGGTGTAGATCTTGGCGAAGCTGCTATCGTGGGCGCCGCCGAACATGACTTCGACGAAGGGACGGGTGAATTTTAAGTGGAAGCGGGCGACGGGGCCGGCGGTGTAAGTGAAGGTGTTCGATGCCACCGAGATGGGGCAATCGGCCAGGCCACTGCAGGGCGCGGACTGCGCGGGAACGGAAAAATTGAGGGAGTGCGAGCCGTAATCCTGGAAATCGGCTTTCAGGCCGATGTGCTTGTTGAAGAAGTAGGAGACGGAGGCGCCGGCGCCGTTCAGCGAGAAATTGGGGATGTAGGTATTTTGCGCGAAGCGGAGGTAGGAATAGTCAACGGAGAGTTGGAGGGAGGAATTGGTGTCCTGCGCGAAGAGGGCTGGGGCGAAGAGGATGACGACGGCTAGTAAAAGCAATTTCTTCATTTATAGGGCTCCGGGAATTCGAGGCATCGGACGGTTGTAAGGTTGCATGGGTTCCAGGCGACGGCACGACGATTGGCCACGGAGACACAGAGGCACGGAGAGAAGTATACAGCCTGGCAACTGGTTTCGGATGGCGAAGGATGCGAGTGCGGCAGGACGTGGTGTGTTTTACACCGCGGGCACGGCATGCCGTGCCCCTACGGACCCGTATTCACACGCGGGCTCTCGCTCCGGTGTACGTGGCGCGGTGGCGAGTTATTTTGCTGCCGCGCGGGGGAGTAGAGATTCGGTTAGGGATTGCCACTCGGCGGTTAGCTCTTGGCGGTGATGGTGGCGGCCGGCGCGGGCGTACCAGTAGTCGGCGTTGTCGGGTTGGCCGCCTTTGCGGTGGAGGTAGGCGTGGACGGCCATGCCATCTTGGGATTCTAGTTCGTCGACCAGGGCATGGGCGCGGGTCCAGTCGCCTTTGGCATCCCACCAGAGAGCCGCTAGCGGGGCGGGGAGCGTGGCGGGCGGGGCGCTTTGAGTCAGCGTGGATTTGAATTCGGCTAGATTCATTTTTTTCTCCTTTCTGTTTTTCTCCTTCTTGCTCTCCTCTTCTTGTTTTTCTTCTTCTGATTGCTCGGCGCGTTTTGACGGGGTTTCTTATTTTGATTGCGGAGGGAAGCGGGCGTCAATGCGGCGCATTAGTTCTACGGCTGTTTCTATGGAGTCGCGATACGCGGCTTCGCGGGCTGGCGAAGGGCGGCCTTCGAGGGAGGCGAGGCGCCGGCAGAGGAACATGGCGGCGGCTAAGTAGAGGATGCGTTTGCGTGGTTCGTCCATCGGGAGAGGATAGCATTTTCGCTTTATTTTCGCCTATGGATTTTCGTGCGATGCGTCGGGGAGGAATGCGCGGGGCTGCTTTCGTGCCTGGCGAGGCTTGCCTCGCCTGGGGCGTTGGGCGGCTATGCGTTACTTCTCAAAAGCGGCGGCCCTTCGTGCCTCAGGATAAACGCGCCGCCGCGCTCCATATTGATCGTGCTTCGTTGGATTGGCTTGCCTATTGCGCGATTTACTTTTGGCGCGATTTGCTGGGACTTGGCGCAATCGTGCTTGGCGAGGCATGCCTCGCCTATCTGAATCGCGCCGGACTCTCATTGGTCACGGCGGCGGCAAGCCGCCGCACTCCCTGAAGGCGCTCCGATTATTGTGCGTGGTGGCGACGGTTGCGCGGTTCCCTGCTCGTTTTGTGAGTTAGGAGCCGTTGCTTGCGATTTGAGCGAAATATTTGTGGACTGTGGGGTCGTTGGTTAGCTCGGGATGGAAGGTGGAGGCGAGGATGCGGGCTTGGCGGACCAGCACTGGGCGGCCGTTGTATTCGGCCAGGACTTCTACGTTTGCGCCGATTTTTTCGATTATGGGGGCGCGGATGAAGACCATTTCCAGCGGGGCTTCGTGGAGTTTGGTTTGGCCCATGTGGACGTCGCTGGCTAGTTGGCGGCCGTAGCCGTTGCGGAGGACGGTGGCGTCGAGGAGAGCTAGCGAGGCTTGGGGCGGGTTGTGGACTTCTTTGGCTAGGAGGATGGCGCCGGCGCAGGTGCCGAAGAAGGCGTGATTTTGGGCTGCGAAAATTTTTAGGGCGTCGAAGAGGCCTTCTTCTTTTAGGACTTTGAGGTGGGTGGTGCTTTCGCCGCCTGGGAGGATGATGGCGTCTACGGTGGCGAGATCTTTTGGGGTGCGGACGAAGGAGTAGTCGACGCCGATGCTTTGGAGCATTTTGGCGTGGGCTTCGTAATCGCCTTGGATGGCTAGGATGCCGATTTTCATTTTGCTTTGGATTTAGGAAATCAACGGCACCACAGATGAACACTGATTAACACAGATAAAAACGATTATGGAAAAGGCGCGGATTATTCGATTACGCCTTGGAGCGTTTGACGACGGGGCGGGTCCCGCATGTTTTCGCGGGACCCGCCCCTACAAATTCAACGCGTCATTACCAGCCGCGGGTTTGGAGTAGATCTTTTTCGTCCATTTGGCGGATGTCCAGGCCTTTCATGGCGTCGCCTAGTTCTTCAGAGGCTTCCAGGACGGCTTTGGGATCTTTGTAGTGCGTCGTCGCTTTGACTATCGCTCTTGCGCGGACGCTGGGGTCGCTGGATTTGAAGATGCCGCTGCCTACGAAGACGGCTTCGGCGCCTAATTGCATTACTAGCGCGGCGTCGGCAGGAGTTGCGATGCCGCCGGCGGAGAAATTCGGGACTGGGAGCTTGCCGTGTTTCGCTACCCAGGCGACCAATTCAAACGGCGAGCCTAGTTCTTTGGATTCGTGGACCAGCTCTTCTTCGCCCAGCGTCGTGAGGCGCTTCATCTGGCTGACGATGGTGCGCATGTGTCGGACGGCTTCTACGATATTGCCGGAGCCGGCTTCGCCTTTGGTGCGGACCATGGCGGCGCCTTCGGCGATGCGTCGGAGGGCTTCACCGAGATTGCGCGCGCCGCAGACGAATGGGACTTTGTAGCCGTGCTTCCAGACGTGATGCTCTTCGTCGGCGGGCGTGAGGACTTCGCTCTCGTCAATGTAATCCACTTCGAGGGCTTCGAGGACTTGGGCTTCGGCGAAATGGCCGATGCGGACTTTGGCCATCACGGGGATGGAGACGGTGTCCATGATTTCGCGGATGATGCGCGGAGCGGCCATGCGGGCTACGCCGCCTTCCTTGCGAATGTCCGAGGGGACGCGCTCGAGCGCCATGACGGCGCAGGCGCCGGCGTCTTCAGCGATTTTGGCTTGTTCGGCGTTGGTGACGTCCATGATCACGCCGCCTTTCAACATTTCGGCGAGGCCGACTTTCACGCGCCACAAATTATTGTTCATCAAATCCATTTTCATTCTCCGTGACTGCTCGATTTTAGAATTCTACTGCGAATTCGGTTTTGCGCTGGCGCCGATTCCCTCTTGCTTTTGGCGGATGACGACGAAACGTCCGCGGGCGCGGGCCAGCACTTGGCCGGCTTGATTGCGAATTTCGCCGGCGATGTGGATGTTGCGGCCGTTCATTTCGATTTCTTTGCCTTCGATTTCCAGGTCCACGTCTATTGGGACTGGTTTCAGATATTCGATGGTCAGCTCGGCCGTAACGGCGCGGGCGTTGCGGAAGCGGCAGACTTTGCCCATTACTTCGTCTAGGACGGTGGCGATTATGCCGCCGTGGACGAAGTTGGCGCCGCCCTGGTATTCAGGGCCCAGGCGGAAATTGCCGCAGATGCGGTTGGTGGCGTCGTCTTGTTCGAAGGTTAGGTGCATGCCGCGGGGGTTGGCGCCGCCGCAGCCGAAGCATTTGTTTTCCGGATTGGGGGTGAGCAGCATTTTTTGATCGTTCTTTCTAGCGATTTAGAAAAGTCAAAACCTTGCCTCAGGGGTTAAAACCCCTGATGATCGGACTTGCTTGCGGCGGGGCTGAAGCCCCGCCCTTCCGGTGCCCTTGGCTCGTGCACGCCAATGGTGCGAAAAGCAGATCCCTGCCTGCGGCGGGCAGGCCTCGCTGCGCTCGGGATGACAATCTCTCAGTTGCGCCGACGCAATCAGTCGTGGCGATTCCACCTCAAAGAGCCGGCGGGACGCCGGCGCTACTACACTAGCGCTACGCGGGATTGTGATTCTGCGCGACTGCCTCTTTGGCGTTTGCGAAATTCGTTTTTCAGCTGGTCGCCTACCTTTTCTATGCCTCTTGCGATTTGCTTTTCATCTACGCTGGGGAAGCCCAGGCGCAGCGTGTTTGGTTGCGGATTCTGAAAATAAAAAGTGCGGCCGGGAATGTAGAGCACGCCGCGTTCGCGGACGTGGATCAGGAGATCGCCGGCATCGAAGCCCGGAGGGAGCGTGACCCAGACGGACATGCCGCCTTCGGGGCGGGTCCAGACGACTTCTTCGGGCATGAATTGTTCTAGAGCTTCTTCCATCGCTTCCAGGCGGCTGAGGTAGATTTTTTTCATCTTCGCGAGATGCTTGCTGAGATAGCCGCGGCGGACGAACTCGGCGAGCGTGGCTTGCGCGAGTTGATCGGTGTGCAAGTCGGTGGATTGCTTTACGAGACGCAGGCGTTCGATGACGCTTTCTGGGCCGATGCACCAGCCTACGCGCAGGCCGGGAAAGGCGACTTTCGAGAAGCTGTCAATTTGGATGACGTTGCCGGAGCGATCGAGCGATTTCAGCGACGGCACCGCGGCGCCGCGCAGACGGACGCGGGCATAGATGTGGTCTTCGACTACTGGGACCTGGTAGCGCGCGGCGACTTCGAGAACGCGGCGGCGTTCGGCGACCGGGAGGACTGTGCCGGTAGGATTGTGAAAATCCGGAGTGACGAGTAGGAATTTCACGCGGTTCTGGAGGAGCACGGATTCGAGCGCGTCAATATCGAGGCCAACGTGGCCAATGCGTTGGGCATTCGTTTCGACGCCAACGGCTAGCATGCGTACGCGGGCGGCGCCGAAGATGGCTAGCGCGCCGGGATACGCGGGATTTTCGAGAGCGACCGCGTCGCCGGGACGCAGCAAGGCTTTCCACAAGAGTTCGATGGCTTGCTGGCAGCCGCCGGTGATTAGCAATTGTTCGTTCGAGACATTGAGGCCGTCTTCGCGGAGGAATTCGATCAGGACGCGCTTGAGCGGTTCGTAGCCGTCGGAGGAGCCGAGCTGTAAAACTTTGCGGCCGGATTCGCGCAGGACTGCGTTGCAGCAGCTGCGAAATTCCTCGACCGGGAAAAATTCCTCGGGAGGGCGCGCGGTGACGAAGCCGATGGCGTTGCCGGGAACTTCGGGCATCATGCGGCTGAGAGCGTCTTCGGCGCGCTCGTCGGCGAAAAGAGAGTCCCAGCGTAGGCCGCCGCCATTACCGTTCGTTCGCGGAGGCGGAGTGAATTGGCGGGCGGGCGAGCCGCAGATATAAGTGCCGCGTCCGACGTGTCCCTGGATGAGGCCTTCGGATTCGAGCTCGGCATAGGCGTTGGCGACGGTGGTGCGGTGAACGCCGAGTTGGGAAGCAAGTTCGCGGCTAGCGGGGATGCGGTCGCCGGTGCGGAGGTCGCCGGAATGGACGAGGGCACGGAGTTGATCGCGCAGTTGTACGTAGAGCGGAATGTGGCTTTCGGACTGAAGATGCAGAGGAAGCATTGGCTCGCTCCTGTAGGCCAATATACAGGTGAGATTTTAGCAGTAAAGAGCCAATTTGTCTTTAGGCCGAATCTCTGGGTAGCGTGTGAGTTTCGGCAACGCGACTTACCAGGAGTTTGCAGCGCTCGTTTTAGATATCTCCTGTAGTATTCCGTGATGGAAATCACGCCCGAGCTGTTTAACCAACAACGGCGTCCCCGGTTCGGCACCACGAATCCGGAACTGATGCGTATGGCCTTTTGGGAGTGGATGATTCGCGGCGGTGGGGACTTCTCCGACATCCGACGCGAACCCAAATTCAAGGGATTTGGCCCGTGGCACGCCCGCAACGTGTTCAAGGCGGCGGCCTCGCGAGAAGAAGGACCTGTTTGGACTTTCGATCGTTTTGGCGCTACGCGAACCACTTTGCGCGACGGGCGCGTGGTTTACATCGGAGGAGAACATGAGGATTATTACGATCCGGATTTCTGTATCTACAACGACCTAGTTGTTCTCACACCATTTAATCAGATCGAGATATACGGCTACCCGGCAGAAATTTTCCCGCCGACCGATTTTCACACCGCGACGCTAGTTCAAAACGGCCTGTTCGTCATAGGCTCTCTCGGCTACAAAGACGCTCGCCGTCCTGGCGAAACCCTGGTTTATAAGGTCGATCTGTCTAGTTATGAGATTTCTGCAATGCAGGTTTCGGGAGACAAACCTGGATGGATTTACGAGCACCAAGCCGCCTTCGGTGCGGATGGGGTCATCACGATTCGTGGCGGGCAGGTGATCGAGGAGCACGAGGGCAAGCAAGTCTATCGGCGCAATTTCGATGAGTACAGTTTCGACGTTAGCTCCGGAGTGTGGCGGCGCGAAACCAATCGCAAGTGGCATCAGTTCAAAGTTCGCCTGTCAGATCGAAAGCTTTTCGTTCTCGAACGAAATCCCCCGCTCGAAGCACTTCTGCCCGAGGGCACCGAATTGCTTGGCAAATCCGCCCTGAACCCAAAGTTCACCCACATCGAGATCGAGGGCGTCCCGATATCCATTGCCGTCGGAGTCAGCTCCATCGAAATCATTATTGAAGCTGATTTGCCCGACAAAATATTGCTTCAAATAGTTGACCAAATTCGAGCCGCAACGGAGGTTGCCACTAGCACGCCGTGCATTCTGGAGAGAAGTTAACGGCGAATCTGTACCCAAAGCGCATACGCCCGTTCCCACACAATGGTGTTCCTTTTAGAAATCGAATTGGCAGTCAACTCCAACTGATAGGCCGGAAGACAGCGGCAATCGGCATTCGCATCGGACTCCTGATTGGTGTGCTAGTCACGCTGCTGTCCTGTTCGCAACAGGTAACGCTGGATTTTGCCTGTGGCTGTTTTTGGGAGTTCTCTTACGAAGCGGAATTCGTGGGGACATTTGAAGGTGGGGAGGCGGGTGCGGAGCCAACCGTGGATTTCGCTGTCCAGGCCGCCGGCGGTGTTGGCGACGCCGGGACGGAGGACTACGTAGGCGACTGGGCGGAGCAAGCCGACGGAGTCGGTATGGCCTACTACGGCGCATTCGGCTACGGCATCGTGGGCCAGGAGCGCGTTTTCCACTTCGCTGGGGGAAACCCACATGCCGGAGACTTTCATCATGTCGTCGGCGCGGCCGGAATAGTGGTAGTAGCCGTCGGCGTCGCGCTCGAATTTGTCGCCGGTGTTGACCCAGCCATCGCGTTTGGTGCGCGCGGTGAGTTCGGGGATGCGCCAGTATTCGGCGAAGGCGCTCTGGCCTTTCATCCACAAATTTCCAGCTTCTCCGTCGGGTGTGGGTTCGCCGGAATCCGTGAGGATGCGGGCTTCGTAGCCGGGGACTTCCCTGCCGCAAGTGCCGGGGCGAGCTTCGCCGGGGCGCGTCGAAAGAAAAATGTGCAGCATTTCGGTGGAACCGATGCCATCGAGGATTTCGATGCCGAAGCGGCGTCGAAATTTTTCGAAAATTTCCGCGGGGAGAGATTCACCGGCGGAGACGGCCATGCGCACGGAGGAGAAATCGAGATTCAGTCCGCGCGTGGATTCTTCGAGGAGCGCGGCGTAGAAAGTGGGCACGGAGAAAAATACAGTGGGGCGATGTAGCGCGATGACTTCGGCGATTTCGGCTGCGCGCGGGCGGTCGGGATGAAGGATCGTGGTAGCGCCGAAATGCAGCGGGAAATACATGCCGTTGCCGAGGCCGTAGGCGAAATAGAGTTTGGAGACGGAAAAGAGGCGGTCGTCGGAGCGGAGACCGAGGACACCTTGCGCGAAATTTTTTGTGGCTACTAGCATGTCCTGATGGCGGTGAACTGCGGCTTTGGGAGTGCCGCCGCTGCCGGAGGTATAGAGAAAGAAGGCGGGATCGGTGGGGCTCGTGGGGTGAGTCGCGACGTTTTCTGGTTTGGCATGGGCGGGGGCTGGGAGCCAATCGTCCCAGGCTAGGACTTGGCGGGCGACGCGCTCGGGGCGTTGGGTGTTGGTGGTTTGGTTGCAGATTACCAGCAGGTCGAGAGCGTTGTGGCCGGCTCCTTCGGCGAATTCGCCCAGGATTGGGGCGTCAACTATGGCGATGCGTGCGCCGGAATTTTCTACGTAGTGGCGATAGTCGGTGGAGCGTGCCATGGGATTTACTGGGGCAGCGATGGCGCCGATTTTTGCCGCGGCGAAAAAGGCGGCGATAAATTCTTGGGAATCGGGGAGCGCGATTAGGACGCGGTCTTTTGGTTGGCAATGGGAGTGGAGGAGGGCTTGGGCTACTCGGTTCATTGCGGATTCAAGGGCTTGGTAGGTTAGGGCGCCTTTTGGTTCTAGGATGGCGATTTTGCGGGGTTGATTCTTGGCGGAGCGGGAGATGAATTCGTCGGCGATGTTGGGGAACGGGGCGGAGGATGGGTCGGGCATGGCGGCATTCTAACCCAGATGGTTCGGGTTGGGTGGGTGCCGTCGCGGCTGTGGCGAGCGGTGTTGCGGTGGCGCAAATGGCGCACTGAAGTGCGCCGCTACAAAACCTTCTTGACGCGCGGCATCGTTGCGATGCGAAGGGTCGTGTTTGTTAAAAGAAAGCGAAGAGCACAGCCAAGAGTGGCTGTGCCACACCCGCGGATGCGGCTTCGCCCTTGGCGCGTGCTTGCTGGTCTCTACTTCCGCTACTGTGTGGCGGATTTTTCGCCCAGGCGGCGCATGCGTTCTTGGAGCTTTTTGCGTAGGGTGGTGGGGGCGTTGGGGTTGAAGGCTACCAGGTACCACAACGGTTGGGTGCGATCTTTGCTTAGGCGCGAGAGCGTGCTGGCGTCGCTATTGGGATGGCGCGCGATATTTTCGCGGATGGCGGAATACGGGTGGTGCGAGAGGCGGCCTAAAGTTTTGGCGGAAACTTTGGGGTGCTCGCTGATCAGGCGGAGGAGATAGAAGTCTTCCCTGGGCGCCTGGCGGGAGAGATTGTCTAGCGTTTCGGGTTTTACTTCGGCGCTTAGGACTACGCCGACTTTTTCGTCCCAGCCTTGATTGATGCGATTGAGTTCCTGAGTGCGCGCGTGGATCAGCTGCTCGATGACGCGGCGTTCCTGTTCGAGGCGCGGCGCGGGGAGCGCGCTGCGTTCGACGGAATCGAGAACGCGGAGAAGATGCTGGCGTTCGCCAAAAACAATTTGAGAAGTGCGCACGGTCTTGCCTTTTTGCGCGTTGCGTACCAAGTCTGACCGTCTCATCGTTTGCTCACCCCGCGAGTATCGGAAGCCGCTTTTGATTTTCCCAGGTGGCGGCTTCGAAAGAGATTGGATTTTTTTGCCGGCGCGAATTTATGGGCGCGTGGACGCAGGAGCGCTGGTCCATTTTGAAACGGGAACGCGGCGCCCTGTGAGGCAACGAGGGCGATTATCCGGCGTTGGGGTTGCAGAGTAAAGGAAAGCGGGGAGTTGTGTTGTTTGGGACGCAATAGAAGGTTCTAGAACCATGGGAATTTGCGCGGGGCGCATGGCGGCACGTTCCCGGCGGGGGGCGAGGCGGGCACGGCATGCCGTGCCCCTACGTCCCCTTGTTGACGCTAAGCTCGCGGGCGGATGGTGTTAAGTTAGGAGCGAGGTGGTGGCGCATGGCTGCGTTTGAAGAGCATCGGGATGAGCTGGAGCATTACGAGACTATGATGGGGCCCCAGCGGGGGCGTTTGGCGGTGACTTTGGATCTCTTGACCAACGCGCTGGTTTTGGTGGGGCAGCATGGAGTTTATTGCCACACGAATCGCGATCCGGATGTGCCGGTGATGGATATACGGATGATTCAGTCCGAGATCAGCAAGGCGAAGGAATTGATCCAGAGTGTGATGGAAGCGATGAGGATCGAGCGGGAGAAGCGGAGGTGAGTGCGGTGAAGCGGAATGATCTGCACAGTTGGTTGTGAACATATCAAGACTTGGCTTCAGGGGCTAAAGCCCCACAACACGATGCGTGATTACGGCGGGGCTGAAGCCCCGCCCTTCCGGTATTAAGCCTATTGCGAAGGTGTGCCATGGGGAAAGGCAGCGCCAACTCGCGGCCATTCGGGCGGATGCATCCCGTGTCATGTTTGACAGGGCGGGTCGCAGGCCCGCCCCTACACGGCAGATCCGCTGCGAGATCGAATTAGAGTTTCAGGTCCCAGGTTTCGGCTATCAGGTTGTGGCCGAAGCTGTGGTGGCGTTTTTTTGCGGTGAGGCGGAAACCTTGGGATTTGTAGATGCGGCGGGCGGCGTAGAGATTGCTTTGGGTCCAGAGAGTTAGTTTTTTGTAGTTGGCTTGGCGGGCGAAGCGGATGCATTCGCTTACCAGGCGCTGGCCGATGCCCAGGCCGCGGGCGGAGGGTTCGACGTAGAGCAGGCGGAGCTTGGCGATGGTCGGCGTGTGTTTGACGATAAAGACGGAGCCGACGATTTCGTTGTGGCGTTCGGCGATCCAGCAGCGCTCTTTGCGCGGATCGAAATTTTCGACGAATTGGCCTACGATTTTCGCGACTAACGCTTCGTAGTGTTCGTCCCAGTTGTATTCCTGCGCGTATAACAAGCCCTGGCGATGCGCGATCCAGCCCATGTCTCCTACTTGCGTTGGACGGAGGATGTATGCCTCTTTCTGCGTGTTGTTTTGCGGCGCGAGGAGCTGCTCGATTGTGTGCATGGCGGTTACCAGGCGCGACTTTTCGGATTCGGAAATGGGGCTTAGGCGCGCGGCGACTTCTTTATTGGAACGCGAGTTGAGTTGGGCTATGGCTTGGCGGCCGCGGGGAGTGAGGGAGAGGAGGGTTTCGCGGCCGTCGGATGGGGAGCGGTCGGTGCGGATCAGGCGGGAATTTCGGAACTGGCGAACGATCCGGCTGAGGTAGCCGGGGTCGAGATCGAGGGCGGCGCACACGGCGCTCGCGGTGGCTTTGGTTTTGTCGGCGGGATTTCGGTGGGCTAGTTCGTAGAGGACGCGGCCTTCGGTGAGGGAGTAGGGGGTTCCGAGGAAGTTGTCTTTGAGGACGCCGATTTCGCGGGTGTAGAAGCGATTGAAGCGGCGGACGGCGGAGACTTTACTTTCTTTCCGGGGATTTGGGTTCATGATGGCCCTCTATTCGGACATTTTTGGCTTCGTCACACTGATTGATAGGGTCACATATTTAGTTGCTTTCGTCAACTATATGGCTCGCCGTCTGAAGTTGGTGGCGCTGTGGTGCGCCGCTACATCGGCGGGGGCTGCGCGGGGTGGGCTTGCTGGGGTGATTTGCACGGCAACGGCACCTGCGATTGCGACTGTAACGGCAACTGCAACGGCAACCGCGACTTCAACTGCAAATTCAACTGCCGGCGAGGCGTGCCTCGCCGAAGAGAAAGCGGCGGCGCGCCGCCGCACTCCATATAAGGGTTGGCGGAGTTGCGTTTTTGCTTGCGCGGGGCGGTTTGCGTGCCGGCGGCGGGTAACCGGCGCTACAGGGTCGGCGTAATTTTTGTATTTCTCGCGTAACCTTTTCCCTTCCCCGCAGTTTTATACTGGTGCGGGGACGTCTTCGGAGATTGCTTTGAGTTTTGTGCAGGAAGCCGGGGAGCGGCAGCTGGTGGAGGCGGCGCAGGAAGACCCGCGCCGCTTTGCGGAGCTGTACGAGCGGCATTTCGAGCGGGTGTACGCGTACGTCTCGCGGCGGGTGCGGAACCGGGACGTGGCGGAAGATGTGACCTCGGAAGTATTCCATCATGCGCTGGCCAACCTGAAAAAATTCGAGTGGCGCGGAGCGCCTTTCGGGGCGTGGCTGATGCGGATTGCGTCGAATGCAGTGGCGGACCGCTGGCGACGCCACGCGCGCGAGAACGCTACCGAGCTTGCGGAGGATCCCGTGAGCGGCGAACCGAGTCCTGAAGAGGTTGAATTGCGCGCGCAGCTTTTCCGGCTGGTGCGCGAGCTTCCGGCGGAGCAGCGGCGGGTGATTGAGATGCGTTTCGCGGAGGAGAAAAGCATCCGCGAAATTGCGGTGACGCTGGGGCGGACGGAAGGCGCGGTGAAGCAGTTGCAGTTCCGGGGGATGCAGGCTTTGCGGGAGCAAGCGGCGAAGGTGGCGGGCAAAAAGTTTGGTGAAGCACATGGCTAAGCTGAGTTTGAGCGAACAACTCGACCGCGCGGTGCAGGCGGCGCTGACGCCGGCTGCCGGGGAGCGCGGGCGCGACGGTGCGGGGCTGGATGCGCGGATCGCTCCGCTGGCGCTGCTGGCGGAGCAGCTCCGCGGATTGCCGCGGGAAGATTTCAAGGCACGACTGAAAGCTGAATTCGAAGGGAGCACAACGATGGCTAGCAAACCGGCAGTAGCATCCGAGCAAGGCGCTGTGGCGACGGCACGGCACGAGCAGAAACCAGTAGCGCCGGAAAGTTATATTCCCGCGGGATACAAGACGATCACACCTTACCTCACGGTGGCGAATGCGCCGGCGCTGATTGATTTCATCAAGCAAACGTTTGATGCCGAAGAGACCTTCCGCACGACGGGAGCCGCGGGCGGAGTGCACTGCGAGCTGCGCTTGGGGAATTCCATGGTGATGGTCGGCGGGGGTGTGCCGGGCAAAACCTTCAGCGGCGTGGCGACCCCGACGACTTTGCATGTGTACACGCAGGATTGCGATGCGACTTACGCGCGGGCGCTCGCGGCGGGGGCGACGTCTATCGCTAAGCCGAGCGATCAGCCCTATGGCGAACGCCTGGCGGAGGTGAAGGATGCGTCTGGGAATATTTGGCGCATCTCGTTCCCCACGTATCTGGGCGAGAAGCCTTTCAAACCCGAAAGCGTTCAAAGCGTGCAGGTCTATTTGCACGTGAACGGCGCGGCGGCGTTGATCAATTTCATGGAGCGGGCGTTTGGCGCAGGCGAAACGGGCCGGGCTACTTCGCCGGAAGGCCTGATTTGGCACAGCACGATAACAATTGGAAACGCGCAACTGGAAATCAGTGATGCGATGGAGCGCTATCAATTCATGCCCAGCACGTTTTACTTGTACGTGGACGATGCGGACAGTTGGTGCCGGCGTGCGTTGGATGCAGGGGCGAGTTCCGTGAAGCCGCCTGTGGACCAGCCGTATGGGGATCGGGTGGGCGCGGTGAAGGATCCGGTGGGGAATTTGTGGTATCTCTCGACGCACCTGGGCGTGCCGGGAACGAAGGGTCCCGAAGCTGCGGCGGAAAAGCCCACGGGTACCGTTCGATATATCCGCGAAGGATTTCACACGGTCACGCCTTATCTGCTGGCTCGCGACGCTACGCGCTTGATTGATTTCTTGAAGGAAGGATTGGGGGCGCGGGAGCGGTTCCGGGTTCCGGCCGGCGAGAAGATCATGCACGCGGAATTGCAGATTGGGGATTCGATTGTCGAGTTGAGCGATGGGAACGCGGAATTTCCGCCGCGCAGCACCATGCAAATCTTGTTCGTGGATGATGTGGACGCGAGCTACCGGCGGGCGCTCGATGCGGGCGCGACTTCGCTATACGAGCCGGTCGAGCAGGTCTGGGGCGATCGTGACGCGGGGGTGCAGGATCCGTCTGGCAATAATTGGTATTTGACGGCGCGGCGGATTTCGGCGCATGTGCCGGCGGATACGCCGACGATTGTGCCGGGATTCAGCACGCGCGGGGCGGACCGATTTATCGATTTCACGAAGCGGGTCTTTGGAGCGGAAGAGGCGTTCATGCACAAGTCTCCCACGGGGACGGTGATTCATTCGCGGATCCGGATTGGGGATTCAATTTTGGCGGTGGGGGAATTGCGGGGGGAGTTTGCGGCGATGCCGTTCCATTTGCATATGTATGTGCCGGATGTGGATGCGGTTTATGGGCGGGCGGTCGAGGCTGGCGTGAAGACTTTGCGGGCGCCTAAGGATGAGCCTTACGGGGACCGGGCGGCTACGGTGGAGGACGCGTTTGGGAATTTGTGGTCTTTTGCTACGCATATTAGGGATATGAAGTTTTAGGGAAGGCAGGGGCTACCGCAGAGACGCAGAGGGACCTTTATGACACAGAGGACGCAGAGAAAGGCAAAAGATTTAACACAGAGAACACAGAGAAAGGCTTTGAGGGCACGGAGAGTTTTGGGCGGGACGCGGCGTCGTCAGGGGACGCTAGCTAGCGGAGGTACGGATTTTCTGTGCGTTCGGCGCCTATGGTGGTGGTGTCGCCGTGGCCGGGGATTACTAGCGTTTCGTCGGGGAACGTCAGGAGTTTGCTGCGGATGGAATTCATGATGTCGTTCAGGGAGCCGCCCCAGAGGTCGGTGCGGCCTATGCTGCCCTGGAAGAGCGTGTCGCCGGCGATCAGTCTGGTTGCGTCATCAGCGTGCGAGTGTGCGTGCGCATGCGCGTGTGAATGCGCGGGCGTGCGTGCGGGATTCTGCAGATCGGCTTGCAGGTGGGCTTGGGCTGAGGCTTTGGCGGGCTTGGGGCGGCCTGCGTCTTCCCGATACGATTGATCTGGGGCGCTGCTTTTTTCCACGTAGAGGCTGATGCTGCCGGGGGTGTGTCCGGGCGTGTGAATTACGCGCGCGGAGTAGGGGCCCCAGCGGAGCGTGTCACCTTCTTTGACGAAGTCTTCGATGCGCGTGGATTCGGGCGTGCGCATTCCCAGAAATTGAGCTTGCATATCGAGATGGCGGTAAAGCTCGAGGTCCGCTTCGTGGATGAGCACAGGTGCGCCGGTGGCTTTGTGGAGCAGGGCCAGGCCGCCGACGTGGTCAATGTGCGTGTGGGTGCTGACGATGGCGCGGACGTTTAGATTATGGGATTCGAGAATTTCCAGGATGCGAGTCGGTTTCGTCGCCGGGGTCTACGACGATGGCTTCGCGGGTGGCGAGATCGCCGAGGATGGAGCAGTTGCACTGCAGCATGCCTACGGGAAGGATTTCGTGGATTAGGTTTTCGGCCACACGAAAAGTATAGCAAGCGTGTGGTGTGGTTACGCTTCGGTTGCGAGTTGGGTCTGGGGCCGCAGGATTAGCAAGACTCGCAGATCAATCAAGGCGTGCAGGATGATGGTCCTCCCGCGGAAGCATTGTCGAATCAATGCACTCATTCAGTTGATGAGGACCGGCTGTTCCGCCTGCCAGACCAACGTGTTAAACT
The DNA here is from genome assembly GCA_963740695.1 of uncultured Acidobacteriota bacterium. Taxonomy (GTDB): domain Bacteria; phylum Acidobacteriota; class Terriglobia; order Acidiferrales; family UBA7541; genus Palsa-295. The sequence continues at coordinate 117,251 of CAVUFU010000004.1, read as the reverse complement.
CGCGCTACATGAAAAGGCTGTGCTTTACTCTGCTTCTAGGCTCGCTGGTCCTCGCGCAAGACGCTCCCAAAACGATGAGCAGAATCACCGTGCAGCTCGACGGCTCCGAGGTGCCACAAAACAGCTATGCCAGAAAACCGAAGACCATTTACAGAGCAGGTATCACGTACTGCCGCGTCGCAGAAGCCCTCGATCCCGAGCATGATATTCGCGGCCTCCTTATTGTGAGCGGGCCGCATGCGTGGATGGTCAATCGTGGCAACCAACACCGCGAAGCATTTTGTTGACCCCGGCCCGAGCTTTCATTGCCATCTCCCAGTTTTTTCCGGACCAGTTCCGAACACGTCGGACGAAGTGAACTACGCAAAACTGGGATTAGAGTTTGGCTACGAGTTGGAATACTTCAAGAAAATGGGCGCGGTGCGGCAAGACCCCGGGCCGGTTCTTCAGAAACAACAAACCGTTGCATCCTCGATATGGACGGGACCAGGTTCGCTCTGTTCACCTATGGCCCCAACGAATTTCCTCTGCTCGTAGCGCACACGGTTGGCAACAAAGGTGAAATGTTTTGGTACAGCGGCTATGGCCAAGTACCCTTCGATCCCAAGCTCTTTGCCAAGCCCGACGGTGTCACCATCGCCGAAGCCTCGCGTTAGATTCGTCAATGCTTTCTGAATGTGAAGCTTCGCTACGAAGTTAAAAGCGAGAGTCCACATGGCTCTCGCACTACCCAGATGGGCTGGGCGTTTTCTCCCGACCTTTTTGAAACCACTTGTAAAGTGATGACGCTCGTGAAAAACGACCCACCACAGCCCGAATCCCACCGCCAACGCGAAACCCAGATAGTCACTCGTTTTCATTTCCAAACGCGGCTCCCCGATCCGAACATCGGCAATTTAAGATTGCGGCCTGACTTAGCTCTGTATGTCCTGCTCGTAGTCCGTCCGAGTCAGCGATGACCTGCGCGAATATACCATCCACATGGCTGATGAACGCGCTAATCAGAAAGTGACCCGCTAGCCAAAATCTGCGGCGTGCGGCTTTGATAGTATGAGATGGGACGATTACGCGAGGGTTGTTCCGGGGATACAGAGGCGCTCAACTGCAGAGGTGACATGGAAACGCCATTGATTCACGAGGAACAGAGTTTGGGGGCGCGGTTTGGGGAGTTTCATGGGTGCCGGTTGCCGGAATTATTTGCGGGATTTGAGGCGGAGTATCGCGCGGCGCGGGAACGCGTGGCTTTGTTTGATACGAACTGGCATGCGGTGGTGGAGCTTACTGGGCCGGACCGGGTGCGGTATTTGAATGCGATTGTCTCGAATGATGTGAAGAGTTTGGGCGAGGGGTTTGGGACCTTGGCTTTGCTCTTGAATCCGCAGGGGCACATTTTGGCGGAGCTGGAGATTTATGCTTTGCAGGAGAAACTTTTCGTGCTTTCGCATGCGTCGGTGCGCGAGCGGACTGTGGCTACTTTGGATAAATTCATCATCATGGATGATGTGACTTTGAGCGATGTGACGGAGTCGTTCGGGTCCTTGGCGGTGGAAGGGCCGCGGGCGGAGTCGGTGATCTCGGAGGCTTGCGGACTTTCTTTGGAGGGATTCTCGGAACATTCGATTGCGGAGGTGAAGATTGCTGGAGTGGCGTGCCATTTGATACGGCATGCGCATTTTGGAGGGCCGGGGGCGGAGATTGTGGCGCCGCGGTCGCATTTGAATTTGGTGTGGGGTGCGCTTTACGGGGTTGTCCACGCGACGCATGGAGCGCCGATTGGAATGCGGGCTTTGAATGCTTTGCGGCTCGAGGCGGGAGTGGCTTGGTTTCCTGAGGATTTCAACGATACTGTGATTCCGCACGAGGCTGGGCTCGAGACTTCGCATATTAGTTTCAGCAAGGGTTGCTACACGGGACAGGAAATTGTGGAACGCGTGCGGTCGCGGGGGCAGGTGAACCGGCGGCTCGTGCGTTTGAAATTTTCTGGCGCCGAGGCGCCGTCGGCTTTGACTCGTTTGCGGACCCGGGATGGGGAGGCTAAGGAAGTGGGGATTGTCACTACCGCGGCGTTTTCTCCGGCTGCGGGCGTGGCGATCGGGTTGGGGTATGTGCGGCGGGAGTTTAATTCCGTTGGCAGCGTGCTGGATTGCGATGGTGGGACGGCGGAAGTTGTGTAGCTGGCGCAAGGCAAAGGCGAATCCACCGCAGAGGCGCAGAGTTCGCAGAGAAAATCACCCGCGCAATTGTAAGGAGCATCGCCGTAGTTAGAAACCGAACTTTTTCCGCGCATCGGTCAGCGAAAGTCGTAGCCGAAGCGACGTCGCAACATCGCGAAATTCCCGACGATATTCTTCTAATCGACTGCGGTCGGGTTTGACGCGAAAACCAAAGATATTGCGGCTATGATACACGCCGCTATAGTGGATCACATCGTCGTGCGCGTACTCCAACAGATCCTCGCCCGCCATATTCGCCGCAATTAAATCGTAGCAGCGCTGCCACACGTTAATATTCCACGAATCCTGACTTGCAAGATTATCGAGCGACGCGGCGACATCCCCTCGGGTCTGTTCGTCCATGGCAGCAGCATAACAAGCGGATTGATGACGGGAAAGAACGTGAATCTAGCTCTTGCTGAAATTCATGGAGCGCATGAAGCTGCCGCGGTCGTTGTCTATCTTTTTTTGGAGCTGGAAGATGGCGTAGAGGAGAGCTTCGGGGCGCGGGGGGCAGCCGGGAACGTAGACGTCAATCGGGATGACCTGGTTGACGCCTTGGACGACCGCGTAATTATTGAAGACGCCGCCGGACGTGGCGCAGGCGCCCATGGAGATGGCCCATTTGGGCTCGGGCATTTGTTCGTAGAGCTGCTTGATGACCGGGGCCATTTTTACGGAGACGCGGCCGGCGATGATCATCAGGTCGGACTGGCGCGGCGAGCCGCGGAACACTTCGGCGCCGAAGCGGGCGATGTCGTAACGCGACGAGGCCATGGACATCATTTCGATGGCGCAGCAGGCTAGGCCGAAAGACATGGGCCAGATGGAGCTGCGGCGCGCCCAGTTGACGACTTTATCGAGAGAGGCGAAGAGGATGCCTTCGTCTTTCAGGAAGTTTGCGTCTTGCCCGGGCGGTTCTAGGGTGACGCCTTTTGCCAGCTCGACTGCCATGATTTTGTGGCTCCGTGGCGGATTGGGTTGCTTTGCGCGGTGCTAAGCATTCCGAGCCGCTTTGTTTATTTTGCCTGTTTGGGGTGGGTAACGCAACGGCGGAGTGGCAGGCGGAGTGGCAGGCGTGACGATGCGAGTTGGCGTTAGGGATTGAGCGTCCCGCGGCAATCTGGCGCGTGGCAGCGGCATTTTACTTTTTTTCGGCTGGAGAGCCGATAATCCCAGCTTAATTCTTCTCCTGGACGGATTTTGCGCAGGCTGAAAAGAAATATGCGGCCGCGGAGGAGGCGCGCGGCCAGGTTTGGATCGCAGCAGTGGTTGATGAATTCGGCGCCGCTGCCGCCGATGGTGGCGTCAATCACGGTGCGGCGCCCGATGTAGGCGCGGTAGACGTTGCGGGGTTGGCCGCGGCGCTGGCTATTGCGCGCGAGGCGAGTGTCTTGCGCCCAGGTGCGGCGCTCGCCGGAATATTCGATCACTTTGCGGTTTGGTGCGACGGCTTTCGTGGCGAATACGCCGAAGCCGTGCATGCGCGATTCGCGGATGCGCAGTTGATATTTGGAAAAATGGCTGGGGATTTTCTGCCAGAGCGGTTTGTGGGTGGATTGCGGCACGTGGGGCTGCTCAGCTGCGGCGGGCTTTGGCGACCATGTCTACTAAGATTGTTCTGGCGTCCTGCGTCGTCCGGACTTCGCTCGGAAAAGCGATGCGGGCGCCGCGAGCGCCGTCGTTGGTTTTCATGCGTACGTGAAAGCCGAGGCGGTCAATCGCGGTCATCTGAGCTTCTTGCGCTTCGATTCCGGCGAAGGCGCGGGCGATTAGGACGAGAGCGTCTGCGTGATCGGCGTTCATGTGCTGGATGATTCCGGCGGCGCTATCTGCTAGCGAGTCGGGCTCGGCGCTGTAATATTCGGCGGCGGTGACCCAGCCCATCACGCCGAAGCCGCCTACGTAGTAAACGTCCACTGCTCGCCATGCGGTAAAACGCGAAATCTTCGAAGTCCACCCAGTATTTGCTCTTGGCGTGGCGCGCGAGATAAAGCTCGCGGGCTTGCGCTATTTCGGCAGCGGGCACCAGCGCAATGTTTCCGACAACCGTGACTCGCGATGAGCCCAGCGGATCGCCTTCGGCGTCCGGCTGCGTGACTAGTAGGCTGGCATGGGGATCGGCCTGGATATTTTGCGTGTGCATGGCCATGGTGCTGATTAGGAAGATGGGATTGGCGTGGCCGTCGAGCGCATAGGGCATCACCGAGCCGAAGGGAAAACCTGGCTGTTTGCGCGAGAGCGTGGAGAGGCTTCCGACGCGGCCTATGTGGGTCAACGTGCGCGCGCGTTCGGCGTAGGTTGGCTCCGGGCTGGCGGGTTGGTTCGACGCGGGGCCGGGGCCCGCGTGTTTTCCGGTTAGTGAGGAAGACATTATGTTCTCCTACGCTCATCGGGCGAGCGATTCCGGAATCGTTTCCGCCGCGCGCCGTTAGCACAAGCTAGCACGTTGTGCCTGGGGCTGTCAGGTGTGACGGAGCGTGGCGAGTGGAACGATTGGCTTACAATTGGCGGTAGACGTATCATCTGGTTCTCAATTCCGCCGACGGGCCGAAGAAGTGAACATTTACATTACGGAACGCCAATTTTCCCTGCGATCGGAATATGACATCGCGGCACCGGGCCGCGACTACTACGCGGAGAAAAAGTGGTTGTCGTTTGCGGCGAAGATTCAGCTGCTGAGCGAGGACCGGCAACTGCTGGGGACCATCCGCGGACGCTTTCCGTTCGGCCCGCGCTATGATTTTGAGTTTGCGAACGGACGAATTTACCGTTTTTGGTGCGAAGGATTTTGGAAGAGTGTGTATCGTTGCGACCGCGCTGAAGAAAAATACCGGATTTATCAACACAAGGGGCTCAATTTCTCAATCTTTCGGGACGACCGTCAAATTGCGGCGTTCAGCAAGAATCGCGTGGCCATCGGGAAAGGAAACGAATACGCAATTCGCCTGGACGACGACGCCGATTCTCAGGTGGTGATTTGCATGGTATTGGCGATCAATACTTCGCAAGGGGACAACGACACATCCGTGACGATCGACTTCGGCTCGATCGGACCGGAGGACCGGCCGTTCGATGCGTCGTGGGAGCCTCGATGAATCTCCGAGGCAGTGAAAACAGTCTGCTACACTCTTAGCGCGCAGAGCCGTTTGGGCGGCGCGGATTTTTCGAAAATCACGGATGAGGGAGCGACGGGCGTATGTCGAAACAAGACGAAGCAGGGTTGATTTTGAAGCTTTATGAATTGCGGCGGGAAGAGGTGCTGCGCAAGGCGCGGGACTGGTATTTTCGAGATTTTAGTCCGCAGAACATCACGGATTTCAGCAACGTGATGATGGGCGAGCACAGCGGCTATTTGCGGATGGTGGTGACGTACTGGAATATGGCGGCGGCGCTGGTGAACGACGGGGCGATCAGCATGGAGCTTTTCAATGAGAGCAACGGCGAGCAGATCGGCGTGTTTGCAAAAGTCGAGCCGCTGCTCGGCGAGATTCGCGCGACTTATGCTCCGCAGTTTGCGGTGGCCTTGGAGAAATTGATTGATGCCACGCCGGATGGACGGAAGCGGGTGGCGGCGACTCGTGAACGGATGAAGACGATGCGGGCGCGGGTGGCGGAGCGGCAAGCGAAGGGTGCGTAGGGTTAGGTTGGAAGGAGCGGTGGCGGCGCGGCGGTGGCGGCTTCAGGGGCTAAAGCCCTTGTTTTTTTTAGCGCTTTACGGCGGGGCTGAAGCCCCGCCCTTCCCTGCCATTCATTTGTGAGTTCGGACTCAAACACTTTTTATACCTGGAGGATTTATTCATGTTGATGATTTCAGAGGAGCGATGCGGATTTCGGCGGAGGTGTGTACGGCGCGCGATTGGCGCGGCGTGTTTGGCGTTGGTGTTGTTTGCTGCTGGATGCGGGAAAGAGGAGCCCAAGGATACGCGGGCGGCGGACGAGGCTGCGATCAAGAATGCGGATACGCAGTGGGCTAAGGCGGCTGCGTCGAAGGATGTGGACGCGACGGTTGCTTTTTATAGCGATGACGCTTCCCTGCTTCCGCCGAATGCGCCGATGGCCAGCGATAAGGCGTCCATACGCGCGGCTTGGGCTGGGTTGCTGGGGCCCGGCACGTCTTTGACTTGGCAGGCTACGAAGGTGGAGGCGGCGCGGTCGGGGGATTTGGGGTACGTGATCGGAACGTATCAATTGGAAGGTAAGGACGCTGCGGGGAAAGAGGAGAGCGATCGCGGGAAGTTTGTGGAGGTTTGGAAGAAGCAGGCGGACGGGAATTGGAAGGCGGCGGTGGATATTTTCAATTCAGATTTGCCGGTGGCGGCTGCTAAGCCGGAGCCTGTGGCTAAGAAGAAGGTGGTGCGGCACCGGCGGGCGCGGAGGCGGCGGGCTAGTTAACGGATGCGGGATGTAACGCCCGGTAAAGGCTCTTACCGCCGAGACGCAGAGAGCGCAGAGAAAGGCAAAAGATTTAACAGAGAGTTCACAGAGAACTGCTTTGAGGGCACCGAGATTTTTGGGCGTTGTAGGAGAATGCGCCCTGAGATGGACCGGGACCGAAGAGAGATTCCTCGCTTCGATCCCTTCGTGCGTCGGGGCAGGCAGGACGAGACGCTTGCCTGATCAGCGGTGACCGTGACCACCGCCACCGCTGTGTCCTCCGCCACCGCCGTGGCTGCTGCCGCCGCCTGGGAGCCGCCGCCTACGCTGTGGCTGCCGCGGGAGGAGAAGCTGCGGACTTGTCCGCCGTGGTTGTAGCCGCTGAAGGCGCCGGAGTGCATGCCGGATTGACTGTGCGGCTGACCGAAGCCGCGCGCGGCATGGTTATCGCCGTTGAAGGGGCGAGCGCTGGCGCCGGGATGGTTGTAGACGTTGCCGCCGCGGTTGAATGAATTGGCGCCGCGAGCCTGGTTGCCGCCGCGAGCGTAGTTGCCGCCACGCGCATAGTTTCCGCCGCGATTGACGTTGTTGGCTACACCGCGGTAGCCGCCGCCGCGATAATAGTTATTGCGATTGTAAAAAGTGCTGCTGCGCGAATAGTAGGGATGGCCTCCCCAGTAGACTCCGCGACCGTGCCAGTCGGCACCCCAGTGTCCCCAGCCCCAGCCGAAGCCACCGAAGAAACCCACTCCGAAACCAAGACCGAAAGAAAGATACGGGCCGCCGTACCAAATGCCGGGATAGTTATACCAGTAGGGCCATGGCGCGATCGGATAGCCGTAGACGGCCCACGGATTATAGGCGGGGACGTAAACGACCTGGGGATTCGTGGGCTGAATGACGATGTCGGAGCCGTCATTTTGTACCGTCTGCTGCGGCGTGGTTTTTAGATTGCCGGTTTGCTGGGCTTTCTGGCGCATGACTTGCACGGCGTCCATTACATCTTGCTGTTGGTTGTAATAGGCGTCACCCAGGGATGAGGTCCACGAAATATTTTTGTCCATATTGCCGAGGACCGAGGGGAAAGCGGTGAGCGCTTTCACGCTGGGGTCCCAGTCCATTTGATCCACGGCCTGGGCGAGAGCGTCGCCTTTCAGGTCCTGATGGTTTTGCACCCAACGATCGGCTTCGACGATCTGCGCGGGGAAGGTGGAAGCCGCGAGTATCTGCGCTACCAGCGAGTCCGGGTAGAGCGCGATGGGGGCTACGAGCTGTTGCAATTGATCCGGCGTTTGCTGGGAATATGCCGGAGCCGGCGGAGCCTGGTTGGAGGCTTGTTGGTCTTGCGACGCATCTTGAGCGCGTGCGCCTTGCGGCCAAGTGACCAAGAGCAGAGCGAACATCGCCACGTATGCGACAGCCTTGGTGGGCCAGCGATATCCGTTGCGAGAAACTTTATCAGTGCTTGTGAAATTTTGTGGGGCCGTCATTTGGGGACGCCTCCTAAGGATTGGACGGTGTGGTTCGTCGCGAAGTTGCAAGAAACGACAAACGACAAGCGCCGAGTACAGAGAAACCGGTACGGGTTTCAATTTTGCTGTGGAACGCAAGTTCGCGCAACGACGGGGTCAGTCCCACCGCAGAGCCGTGGAGCGCGCAGAGAGGCACGAGGCTGATACTGGATGAAACACGGTGGAGGTGGAAAAGTTGCGGTTGGCGAAAAATGGGGTGGCGAGAGGCGGGTCGATTCGTCGGGCGCTTGCGGGGTGCAGAGAGCGGCTGCGGCTTGGAAAAAACTTAACACGGAGGGCACAGAGAACCGCGTTGAGGGCACGGAGAGTTTCGGGCTCAGCAAACATCTCGCGAGACCAAAGGCGCGGCGAGGCGCGACTCGCCGAGGAGAAAGCGGCGGCGCGCCGCCGCACTCCATATTGTTGGTTGCTGGTGTTGCGTGGCCGCTGCTTCCGAACGCGCGGGACTGTTATTCGGGCTTAGCTTTGTTGTCGGCGGATTGTTCCGGGCTTTCGGATTTATGCCAGGAGGCGTCGGGATCGTAGGCTTTCATGGCTTTGACGCGTTCGGCGGTGCGTTTGCCTAGATCTTTTTCGTAGACGACGCCGTCGGAGCCGACGAGGAACGTCATCACGCCGGAATCGCGATAGATGGCCGGGTAGGCTACGAAGGCGAAGCCTTTGGTCATTTTGCCGTCGACGATATAGCTGCTGGCGCCGCCGGAGACGTTGCTGCCCTGGCCCACGAGAATCTGATAGTAGTAGCCGCGGAAAGGTTCGTGGCCGGTGGGGCTGCCGGGGACTACGCCATCGCTGCCGGCATTGGCGACGAGCGGACCGATCGGGCTTTCGGCTTTCGGATCGGTGGCGGGCCAGTAGAGGCCGTTTTGTTTGCCTTCATCGCTGACGAAACGCTGCGCGTATTGATTATTTTCCTGCGAATAATATTGCTTCTCGGCGGCGACCAATTCCTGGCAAACGCGGATGGCGGAGAGTTCGTTCTTGCCGATGCGGCGGAAGAGGATTTCCTGCTTTGCGGCGGCGGTGTCGAAATACCACAGGTCGCCCTTCTTCACGAGCGGGATGGGGCTGGGCCAATTTTCGGCGCCGATATAGAGAGTGGTGGTGCTGTCGGGTTCGGTGACGAGGCGATGCATGACTTTGTATCGGTTCGCGAAGTTGCTGCGATTTTCCTGGTCTTGGGCGGGATCTCCGGAGGAGATGATTTTCTTACCCTGCGGGCCGAGGATTTCGAGCATGGCTTTTTCGTCATCTTTACCGGCGGCGTCTGCCAAGGCTTGGCTCGCGGCTTCGGCACTGGGGTAGGTTTTCTGTCCGGAATCCTGGGCGCGGGAGGTTACGGGAAAGGCGGCGGCTGCGATCAGAGCGAGAATGATTATTTGCGATTTCGCGACTGCTCTTCGGATTGCAAACTTTTGATGCGTCGGATGCATGGCTTGTGTCTCCGTTTCGGATTCGGTGTTGCTCTTGTTTTGATTCCAGGCCTTGGTGAGAAGTTGCAACTTGTGTCCTCAGATTACGGTTGGGCTGCAGCCGCGCCCTGACGAACAGCGAAGAGAGATCCTTCGCTTCGCTCAGGATGACAACCTCTTATATATCCCAGATTACCGGTGGCGGCCGCCTCCACCGCCGCCGCCGCGGAAACCGCCGCCTCCACCGCCGAAGCTTTGCGCGCCGCGATTGGAGTAGGTGCGACTTTCGCCGCCGTGATCGTAGCCGCTGAAGGCGCTGGAGCGGGTCCCGCTGTCCGCGCGGGGTTGGCTGAAGCCGCGATTTTGCTGCTGCGAATCGCCGAAGCCTCGGGCAGCGCGATCGTTGCCGTTGAACGGTTTCGCGGTGGCGCCGCCGTGCGACGCGCCGAGTTCGTTGCGATTGTTGTAGCCCTCGCCGTGTTCCTGCGCCAGATTGTGATTTACGTTCGAGTTAACGCCGTGGTAGCCGCCGTTGTGGTAATAGCTGTTGCGGTTGTAAAAAGTGTTGCTGTGCGAGTAGTAGGTATTGTGGTTGTAAACGACGACGTGGCCGCCCCAGTTGGTGCCCCAGTTGTGCCAGCCCCAGCCGTAGCCGCCGTAAAAGCCGATACCGAAGCCGACGCCGAAGGAAAGATACGGGCCGCCGTACCAGATCCCGGGATATTGATACCAATACGGCCAGGGCGTGATGGGATAGCCGTAAACGAGCCAGGGATTGTACGCCGGGACGTAGACGATTTGCGGATCGGCAGGTTGAATGACGATGTCGGATCCCTGCTGTTCGACATTTTGTTGCGACGTGGATTTCAGGTTGCCGGTTTGTTGGGCTTTCTGGCGCATTACCTGGACGGCGTCCATGACGTCTTGTTGCTGGTTGTAATAGGCGTCGCCGAGGGAAGAGGTCCAGGAAAGATTCTTGTCCATGTTGGCGAGGACGGTGGGAAAGGCAGTGAGCGCCTTCACGCTGGGATCCCAACTTTGTTGATCTACCGCTTGCGCTAGCGCGTCGCCTTTGAGGTCTGGATGATCCTGGACCCAGCGATCAGCTTCGACGATTTGCGCGGGGAACGTGGAGCCGGCTAGAACCTGGGCGACGAGAGAATCCGGGTAGAGCGCGATGGGCGCGACCAATTGTTGGAGTTGCTCCGGAGTTTGCGGGGTGTAGGCCGGGGTTGCGGGCGCGGCGTTTTGCGCGGGCTGCGGAGCATCTGGCGGCTGCGAATCTTGTTGCGGAGATGGGGAGACCTGGAAGGCGGATGCGCATTGCGGATACGCCATGAAAGACAGGCCGAAAATTGATGCGACGACCAGCAGCCGTTTGCTCCGTGCGGAGATGGCCGGGCTGGAAGTGCGTTCGCGCGCGTAGGTATTCATGGATTTCTCCGGGACGTTCGTTATTCGGGGCGTCGCGATTGGGCGAGGCCTGAAAGTTAGTTGGTCGAGTGCAAATTTGCGCCGGCTTGCGGAGTTGGCAGTGGATGCTGCATCGGCAGGGGGCATGATAGAATAATTTAGGGGATTATTCGATAGGCAAGAATGAGAGATTGGGCCGCGCGCTTACGGCAAAGTCGCATTGGGGCGTCTACTTAGCGTGGCTTGTTCAATTTGTTGTTGCACGTGGCTGCGGAATTCGAGCGGACGAGCCATTTTATGAAACGGCTCGGAGGTGCCGCCCGTGCCGATTATCACGATCGTTCCATAGCCCAGTAACCTGCCGACTGGAGTTTCGCTGATTTCAATGCTCTCGACTTTATTTAAGAGCATTTCGATTGTCTTGCGGCTCAGCAAACCTGTCTTGACGACCACGCGGTGGTTGGTGACTGCCATTTCGGTGGCGTTGCGGCGTGCTGCGCCAATGAGGATTACGACTAGACCGCAGACTAGTAGCGCTAGACCGCCGGCTTCCATTAGGTGCAAGTCAGTGGTGTCCATGTTTGTGTGGCTGAGCGCGTAGGTGAGCAGCGACGCGCCGGGTACGCCGAGCAGTAGGCATCCGACTGCGAGGTGGCCTAGCATTACGATCCAGTGAAGGCGAGTTTCGTAGATTACTGTTTCGCCGGGGACTAGGTTTTTGTCTACGTAGCTCATGGAGTCCTTTGTAGATTGCGCGGTTTGGCAACGTGTGCGCTGGTGCGTAACTTACTTAGCGAAGGTAGCACAAGGTCCGGGGAGGCACTCGCGCCGTGGTGGCGGCCCAAGGTCCGCAGCCAGCGAAAGGCCGGCGAGGCATGCCTCGCCGCAGAGAAAGCGGCGGCGCGCCGCCGCTAGTCAGGAACTTAGACTGACGAGATTGGCGTCAACGGTGAATTCGGAAAGGCCATTGGTGGATTCAATGGCGTCGGGCTTGGCTATGTTGACGCGAACCAGCTCGCGACCAGATTCATCCTGGTGACGGCTCAAGATTTCGCAGCGCACGGTGGCGGGCACCGGGTACTTGGTATCAGCTGCGATATGGTCGCCGAACAGGACCACTTTGTCGATAATCGTGTGATGGAAGCCAGCGGCGTCCGCTAACTCGAATTCCACGAACCCGGGTTGGTGAGCGTCAACGAATCGCACTATCTGAACGGCAATCTCGTACATGGCGTCTCGATGAGACAACAGCTTGCTCGCAGCCGCAAGCGAAAAGGCCGGCGAGGCTTGCCTCGCCGAAGAGAACGCGGCGGCGCGCCGCCGCACTCCATAGTGTTTCGCGCCGGCCTTTGCGTTGCGTGGCGCGAGCGTTTTGTATCGGCCGGCGATGGCGCACTGAAGTGCGTCGCTACAAAAGCAACGGCCGTGCGGCGGCGAATCGTGCTTGGCGCTGGAATCGAGTTTATGTTTGCAGATTTGCTGTGGGTAGGAATTGCGGAGGTTTGCGGACTTTGGTGGCTTGCTCGAAGGCGTAGGCTAGTTTGATGAGGATTGGCTCGCTCCAGGCGCGGCCGAAGAAGGAGATGCCTACTGGGAGGCCGAAGACGCAGCCTGCGGGGACGCTGACGCTGGGGTAGGCGGCTACTGCCGCGGCTGTGGAGCTTTGGCCACCGGAGTTGTCGCCGTCAATAAGATCGGTGAGCCAGGCGGGGCCGCCGGTGGGAGCGATTAACGCGTCGAGTTTAAATTTGTCCATGGTGGCGTCAATTCCCTCTTGGCGGGCTAGGCGGAGATTGTTGTTGAGTGCGTCGAGATATTCCTTGTCGGTGAGCGGACCTTTGGCTTCGGCTTTGAGGAACATGTCCTGGCCGAAGTAGGGCATTTCTTTTTCGCGATTTTTTTCGTTGAAGGCGATTACTTCTTGCAGCGTGTGGACGGGAGCGTCGGGTCCGAGGCGCGCGAGGTAGGCGTTCAAGCCGGCTTTGAGTTCGTAGAGCAGGACGATTTCTTCATTTTTGCCGGTGAGGGTCATGTTGGCGATGTCCGCGGGATCGATGATTGCCGCGCCTTGTTTTTTCAGCACGTCGAGCGATTGTTCCATCAGCGCGTCCACGCCAGCGTTGAAGCCAAAATATTTTCGGACTACGCCGATGCGGGCGTCGCGGAGGCCGTTGGGGTCGAGGAATTGCGTGTAATCGGTGAACCATTTGCCGTAGCCCGCGGCGGTGGCGGTGTCGTCGGGGTCTGCGCCGGTGAGAGCGCCTAGCAGAGTGGCGGCGTCGCGGACGGTGCGGCACATGGGGCCGGCGCTATCTTGCGTGTGGGAAATGGGAATGATGCCGCTGCGGCTGACTAATCCTACCGTTGGCTTGATGCCTACCGTGCCGTTTGCGGAGGACGGACAGACGATGGAGCCGTCGGTTTCGGTGCCGATGGAGATGGCGCAGAGATTTGCGGAGACTCCTGCGCCGGAGCCGGAGCTGGAGCCGCACGGATTGCGGTCGAGCGCGTAGGGATTTTTGGTCAGACCGCCGCGGCCGCTCCATCCGCTGGTGGAATATCTGGAACGGATATTGGCCCATTCGCTGGGATTGGATTTGGCCAGGATTACGGCGCCGGCTTCGCGGAGTTTTTGCGCTACGTAGGAATCCTTCGGTGGCTTCGCGCCTACTAGGGCTAGGGAGCCGGCGGTGGTGCTCATGCGGTCGGCGGTGTCAATATTATCTTTTATCAGGACGGGGATGCCGTGGAGCGGGCCGCGGGGGCCTTTTTCTTTGCGTTCTTTGTCCAGGGCGTCGGCGATGGTCAGGGCGTCGGGATTGGTTTCGATTACGCTGTTGATGGTGGGGCCGCTTTTATCTATGGCGTCTATGCGGGATAGGTAGAGTTCGGCGATCGAGCGAGCGGTGTATTTGCCGGATTTCATGGCGTCTTGCAGGTCGGCGATAGTGATTTCGTCTAGTTCGAAGGGTTTTACATTGTCGGAGCTCGATGCGTTGCTCGTACGCGTTGGCGATGTGACGGAGTTGTCGCGGACTTCGATGTTCGCGGAGCGCAGTGATGGCGACAGCGCGGCGGCGATGCCGGTTAGGGCGGTGGTTTGCAGGAATTTGCGGCGCGGGGATTTGGGAGTATCGGATTGCAGCGGTTTGGAATTTTTCACGGATCGACCCTTTCGGATTGGATTGGCGCGGAGACATGGTACGTCAAGTGCGGCCCTTACAAAAACAATCGCGACGACAGAGGCCGGCGGTCCCGCAACTTCATCGGGACGCTAACGACGCGTCTGAAGACCGCCGCTACACGCGATCGGAGCGAATTGAGACAATTCACAGAACGCTTGGGCGCTGATTACTTTACTTCGATTGTTAGGGTGGCGGTTTTGGTGTTGCCTTTGCCGTCGTCGGCGGTGAAGGTGTAGGTTGTGGTTTTCTTGGGCGAAACTTGCAGGCAGCGGTCGTTGGAGGGCCAGACGTTGGCTTCGGGGGGATCGAGTTTCACGGATTTGGCGTTGGAGACGCCGTAGCACATTTCTACTGTGTCGCCGCGATGGATTACGCCGGGAGTGGCGTAGAAGCTGACGATTTTGAAATCGCTGCCGCCTAGAGTTTCGTAGGTTTTCTCGGCGTCTTCGCGCTGGGCGGCGGCTTGCGCGGCTTTTTGTTTGGCGGCTAGATCTTGATTTTCCTGCCAGCGGGACCAGAAGGTATAGGCGGTGTAGAGCAGGATGAGCGCGACGACTGCGGCGAAGATGCGCCACATGTTGCGTACGGTGCGTGGGGCGTTTTGTTCGGGGGGTTCGAGCGTCATGGATTTTCTCCCGAGGCGATTTTACGAGACTTTGTGGCGATACGCGACTGGTGGCTTCAGGGGCTGAAGCCCCTCGCTTATTAGCGGTGCTTACGGCGGGACTGAAGTCCCGCCCTTCCAAAAGCTACAACATCGGTACTTCAGCGGCCCTTCTGCTCCGATTCCAGCGGAGCCTCAGGATAAACTGAAGCTGCACTTCCCCTCCTGTGATTATGTCGTAGCTGAAGCTACGACCTACAAAGATTCCTTCCCTGCCGCAGCATCAGGGAACGCGCAGGACGATTTTGCCGAATTGTTCGCGGAGTTCCAGGCGCTCGTGGGCTTGGGCGCATTTTTCTAGTGGGAGGACTACGTCGATCACTGGCTTCAGTAGGCCGCGGCGGAGGAGTTCTAGCGCGGAGAATAGTTCGGCTTTGCCGCCCATGTAGCTGCCTAGGATTGTTAGGTGGCGGATGAAGAGGTAGTTGATATCAATTTTTCCTTCGGGGCCTGTGGTGGCGCCGCAGGTTACTAGGCGACCGTTTACGGCCAGGCTGCGGATGCTGTCGTTCCAGGTGGCTTGGCCTACGTGTTCGAGGACTACGTCTACTCCGCGGCGATTGGTTAGGCGTTTGATTTCTTCGGCGATTTTTTGCGTGGAGTGGTTGATGACCTCGTCGGCGCCTAGTTCGCGGGCTTTGGCTAGTTTGGCGTCGGAGCCGGCGGTGGCGATTACGCGAGCGCCTGTGGCTTTCGCGATTTGGATTGCGGCGGTGCCTACGCCGCTGCCTGCGGCTAGGATCAGGACTGTCTCGGCGGGTTTCAGTTGCGCGCGGGTGATCAGCATGTGCCAGGCGGTTAGCGATACCAGCGGGAACGCGGCGGCTTCTTCGAAGCTGAGATTTTCCGGGATGGGGACGCAATTGACGGCGGGAGACTTCACGAATTCGGCGCAGCCGCCGTCTACCATGCGGCCGAAGAGAGTGTAGGCGCGGCAGAGATTGTCTTCGCCAGCTTGACATTTTTCGCATTGGCCGCAGGAGATGCCGGGTTGGAGGAGGACGCGGTCGCCGACTTTTACGTTTGTTACTTTGTCGCCGACGCGGGCTACTTCGCCGGAGATGTCGCTGCCGGGGATGTGCGGGAGCGGGATGGTGATGCCGGGCATGCCGCGGCGGAGCCAGAGGTCGAGATGATTCAGGGCACAGGCGCGGACTCGGATCAGGACTTCGTAGGGGGAGATTTGCGGATCGGGGACGTCTTTATATTTTAGGACTTCGGGGCCGCCGTGTTCGGTGTAGACGATGGCTTTCATGCGTTTGCCTCGCGCGTGTGCATCAGCAAGTGTTATCAGTGTGGAGTGAATGGAGTCAAGCGTGGGGCCCGGCGTCGAGTCTGGCGCGAAACCGCAAAACCTGTGTCGCACCTACGGCGCTGGTTCTTTTTTTTTCGACTACCCGGCCCTTCCGGGCCAGGCTAATTTATGCCGCGCCTCCGGCGCTGGTTTGTGGAAGAGTTTGGATTGCGCGGCGATTTGTTAGCCACAGCTTCGGCTCGGCGGTTGAAGCGGCGGTGCGCTTTTTTGGAATCGTGCCGCGGCTTGCGTCATAACAAGCGGCGGCAAGCCGCCGCACTCCCAGATGGTGGCGGACTGGCGGTTGCGGCGGTTCCGAACGAACGCCGATGGACGTTGCGGACCTCGCGTGTTTCGCGGACGTTAGTGGACGTCACGGGCTTTTAGGAAGATTAGAACTGCTGCTAGTAGCGCGGCTAGCATGCCGCTTAGGACGGCTATTGTTTGGCCGAAGGTGTAGCGCAGGGATTTGTTGTTGCGCAGCGGGGCTGGCTCTTTGTCGCCGTTGGAATCGTTGACGGCTTCGGGGACTACCATGGTGGCGGCGTCGACGCCTTTGCCGCCGGAGGGACAGGCGTCCCACATTTCCAGGCCGGGCGGGTAACCGCAGGGGTGGGCGTAGGCTTCGGTTACTGTGTTGCGTTCGAAGGCCCAGCGGGAGGGGACGGCGTAACTCATCCAGCGCGCGGGTGTGGGCATTTTGTAGGCGGCGCGAACGCCGCCGCCTAGCGCTAGGATTGGAAGCAGGACGATCGGGAGCAGGGCGATAGCGCTTTCGTTGGTGGAGCTGCGTGCGGAGATAGCGAGACCCAGCGCGGCGCCGACTAGCGAAGAGAGCGTGAGGACTGTGGCTGTTTCGAGGAAATTTCCTTTCAGGTGGCAGAAGAGATAGACGATGCCTAGAAGCAGGAGGCATTGGAAGACGCATAGCGCGCAGAGGACTGCGAATTTCGAGAAGGCGTAGGACGGTAGCTTCAAGTTGACCATGCGCTCGCGCTGGTAGATGGTCCATTCGCCTACGATGTCGCGGGCAGCGTTGTTGCAGCCGAACCAGATGGCGGCGACTACCATGAGGAATTCGATTTCGGCGATATTGTGGCCGAGTTCGCCGAAGACTTTGGCGGAGGCGATGCCGGGAATGAAATGCGGGACGTTCATATTCGGCGAATCTTTCAGGACACCGAAGATTAGGACGATGAGAAGCGCGAAGAGCGGAGCCTGCAGCAGCAGGATGACGAGTTGGGCGCGGTCGCGGACTTTAAGGATGACGTTGCGGCGAACGAGTTGCAGCCATTGCTTTAGCGTGAAGCGGCGTTGCGGGGCGGATTGTGATTGGCCGCCGCCTTCGGGAATTTTACCGGCGCGGTCTTTTATGAATTGTTTGTGATATTGCGATTTGGCGAAGCGGCCGCACCATTCGGGGGTGGGGGCGGTGCTGAGGCCGGTGAGCAACATTTCGGGGCTGAGATCGTGGCCATCGGCGGCGGCGGTTTCGTCGGCGGAACGCGGACGAAAAAACTGGATCGAATCGGGGAATGCGGGGCCGAAGTACGCCATCGCGCCGGCGCCGCCAGGATCGCGCGAGATCATGATGAGGTCGTCAAATTTGCGGAAGATTGCGGTGCTGGGTTGGTGAATCGTGGTGATGATGGTTTTGCCTTCGCGGGCCAGGCGTTTGAGGAGTTCGACTACGCCTTCGGCGTCGTAGGAGGAGAGGCCGGAGGTCGGCTCGTCGAGGAACAGGACCGGCGTGTCGGTGATCAGCTCCATGGCGATATTGACGCGTTTGCGCTGGCCGCCGCTGAGAACTTTTCGTTCGGGCGAGCCGATGAGCGAATTTTTGCGGTCGCGGAGGCCTAGCTCGTCGAGGATGGTGTCAATGCGCTTTTCGATTTCGGCGTCGGAGAGATCGGTGCGGAATTTTGCGGAGAAGTAGAGGGCTTCGCGGACGGTGAGTTGCGGGTGGACGATGTCGTCCTGCGGGACGTAGCCCATTTGCTGGCGGAAGAGATCGTAAAATTGGTAGAGGTTCGAGCCGTTGAATAAAACTTTGCCGGAGGCGGGGGCAGTGTAGCCGTTGAGGGCTTTTAGCAGAGTGGTTTTGCCGGACCCGGCTGGGCCCATGAGCGCGACGAGTTCGGAGGGGTAGACGGTGAGGGAGATGGCGTCGAGGAGGCGGGTGCCGTCTGGCGCGTTGACGACGATGTCCGCGGCTTCGATGGAGACGTTGCCGCGATTTTCGCGGCGCTCGAGCGAGCCGTCTTCGCGGAGCTGGAAGCGGAACGTGGCCAGGCCGATTTCCTGGCCGGGCAGGATTTTTATTTTGCTGGTGATGCGGGCGCCGTTGACGAAGGTGCCGTTGAGGGAATCGAGGTCTTCGACGAAAGTGCCTTCGCGGGTGCGGGTGATTTGCGCGTGATGCCAGGAAATCATGGGGCTATCGAGGGGTTGGTCGCATTGGGGATCGCGGCCTAGGAGAATCCAATCGCGATTGAAGCCGATGGGAGTGCAGACGGCTTCGCCCGCGATGGCGCCGCGCTCGTTGAGAAGTTTGGCGGCTTTTATTTTAAAGGAGCCGAAGTAGACGTCGTCATCGGGGCGGAGGGCGACGCGGGTGGAGATGCGGTTGTGGATACGGTTGACGGCTGTGCCGTTCATGGAGTGGAGATCTTCGACAAAATATTGGCCGCTGGATTCGGTGATGCGGGCGTGTTCGCGGGAGACGATGGGGAGATCCAGGATGACGTCACATTCGGGGGCGCGGCCTACGCGGATTATGCGCTGGGCGGGCGCGGCATGGGCGGCATGCGCGGGCTCTAGTGATTTTTTTTGCGGTGCGTGCGGTGCGGGTGGCGCCGGGAAGTGGACGGGAGCTGTCTCTTGCTCTTGCGTTTGCCCGGGCCAGACGAGTTCGATGTAGGGACCTAGGGTGATGCGCTGGTTCGTGGTTACGCGCGTGGCGGCGTGCGGGGCCAGGCGGTGGCTATCAATATATGTGCCGTTGGTCGAGCCGAGGTCTTCCAGTTCGAAATGATGGTCGTCAAATTGGGTGAGGCGGCAGTGATGGGCTGAGACCGTGGGATCTTTGGCGATGATGTCGCACGATTCCTGGCTGCCCACCAGCCAGGTCGCGACTGGGTGCGGACGATTGGGGGACATGAGAACTCCCGGAAATTTTCGGTCATGGTACAGAGATATGGAGACGCGGGCAAGGACTGGAGTGGTGCGCAGCGGGACGAATTGAGAATGCGCAATTTTTTACTGCGTAGTGATGTGTGCGTAAGATTCAGCTACGTTTCGGGGATCAATCCCATGCGGGCGGGTCGAGCGGTTCGCGATGGCTTTCGACAGCCGCTTCCAAGTCCTTGGAGAAGCCGTCATCGAGAGTGGCCGTAGAGGCTCGCACTCGCGCGAGGCGCAGGGACTCAGAGAGCAAGCGCACCAGATGGGTCGGCGGGCTGAAGAATTGCGACCGGCCGGGCGTTTTCTTCGATAATTACTTCGGCGCCGGCGCGGACGCTGGCCATCAGTGAGGCGAAGTCGCTTGCGGCGGCTTCTTCGGAGATGTGGATTACGCGCTTGGCCATGGGTGGATTATACATCGCTATTCGTGCCGATGGGATGCGAGGTGCCTTGCGGAGCAAGGGACGTTTGAAGGATTCGAGCGGCGTGGATTATTTTTGGCGACGGAGTACGTTTCGAGGTGCCAGGGCGGCGAAGCAGTTGGCTGCGTCGAAGGCTTCGTAGGCTACGGCTACTATCAGAATCGGGATTATCCAGAGCACGGGGTCTCCTCGTTCAACTTCATGGTTAGTAGTGACGACGGCCATGAAAACGTTTCAAGCTCATAGCGGCATTCGGCAGTTGCGAACTGCGATTGGCGCTCCCAGTGAATTAGACTCGGTCGATGCGTTCCGGTGGCACTGGCGCATGAAATAATTTTAGGGTTGTGCTACGGTAATTGGATGGGGCCCGAGTACAAGCTCGGAGCGTGGCAAGCGGCGCAAAGAAGTTTCGGTGTCGCGGGTGCGCGCGAATTCCTGCCGGATTTTCCCTTTCGAGTTTTTTCTTCCTACTTCAGCGAGCGGTTCGGGCCATCACAGCGCGTAATTGCAAGATCTTGTGTTTGTGAAGCCGTCAGGCAGCGATCGAAGAGCGTCCGGAAGACGTCCGAATCGTGGCTTCAGGGGCTAAAGCCCCAAGAAAAAAGCGTAACTGACGGCGGGGCTGAAGCCCCGCCCTTCCGTCTTGCGCCGGGCCCGAAACCGCTTTCTCTAGTCGGCGTTGATTTCGCCGCTGAAGCTGCGACCTGCAAGAAACTGCAGTGCGACTGCGCGGTGTGGGGGCGTGCCCGACCGGTTGGGAGTAGCGCTTGAGTTCACGGCTCGCGGGAAAGGTGCCGCGAAAGGTGGGGGCGCTGCGCGCCTGTCGTTTTGTCGTGGCTGAAGCCACGACCCACAAAGAACTGTTCAGTACGTAAGCGCTCTACGAGCAGGTTGAAACGCGGACATGGATATATTTGAAGAAGTGGTGAGGATGCGGGCGGCGGGCGAGCGCGGGGCGCTGGCTACGATTGTGCATACGAATGGGTCTATTCCCAGTTACGAGAGTTCGCGGATGCTGGTGCGGGATGACGGATCGATTTTGGGGACCGTGGGCGGTGGGTGCGTGGAGGCGGAGGTGTGGGCGGCGGCGAAGGAAGTGATCCTGAGCGAGCAGCCGCGGAAGCTGACGTTTAATTTGAACCACGATGCGGAATACGACGCGGGATTGATCTGCGGAGGGACTTTGGAAATTTTTGTGGAGCCGGTGCTGCCGCCGCCGATGCTTTATATTTTTGGCGGAGGGCACGTTTCGACGGCGGTCGCGCCGATCGCGCAGCAGGCCGGATTCAGAATTGGGATTGTGGACGATCGCGAAGCGTTTGCGAATTTGGAACGGTTTCCGATGGCGACGGAGATTTATACGTCGTATGCGGACGCGTTTGAAAAAATCCAGCCGAATTCGTCGTCGTATCTTTTGATTGTGACGCGCGGGCACAGCGGCGACATGCGGGTGCTGGCGTGGGCTCTGGGAACCGAGGCGCGGGGGTTCGTGCCGCGTTATATCGGAATGATGGGCAGCAAACGAAAAGTGATAGCGGTATACAAGGCGCTCGAGAAGGAAGGATTTACTCCCGCACAATTTGACCACGTACACGCTCCCGTTGGATTGGAAATTGGCGCACTGACGCCGCAGGAAATCGCCGTGAGCATCACGGCGGAACTGATCGCGGTGCGCCGCAACGCGCATGACCTACCCAGCAAATCGGTGAAAATTTCAGAAATCGCCCAGCTTTTGCAGGAGTAAGGCAATGCTTGCCGTCGCGATCCTCGCCGCCGGGCAATCCCAGCGGATGGGGCAGCCGAAAGCGCTAATTCCCTTTCAGGGGCTCAGCTTCGTCGAACATCTGATTACGGCGACGCGCAACGCGCAGATTGCCGTGACCCGCGTGGTGCTGGGCGCGGGCGCGAATGAGATCCGCGCGAAGTTGCCGGTGGATCCTGCCTGCATCGTGGTGAACTCCGATTGGCCAAAGGGCCAACTTTCGTCAATTCATGCGGCGATACGAAGTTTGCCGGCGGGGACGGACGGATTGCTGATCTGTCCGGTGGATCATCCGTTGATCTCTCCGCATTTAGTGGCGCAACTGGTGGGAGCTTTCAATGCCACCCGAAAAGCGGTGGTGCTGCCGAAGTATCACGGGCGGCGGGGACATCCGGTGATATTTCGGGCGGCGCTTTATGACGAGTTGTTGGCGGCGCCGATGGCGGTGGGAGCGCGGCAGGTGGTGTGGGATCACGCGACAGAAGTCGCGGAAGTGGAAACGGAAGAAGAAGGCGTGATTTTGAATCTGAACGATCCGGAGACGTTACGGAAAGCGCTGGGACATTTCGAGCCGCCGCCTAAGGGAACTTTTTGAGGAGAGCGGCGACGGCGTCGGTGCAGAGTTGGGCGGCGTGAAAGGTGGCGGGGGGCAGGCCGCCGAGGGCAGCGGAGATTTCCTGGGGAGCGATGGCGCGGAGTTCGGCGGGAGATTTGCCGAGGAGAAGTTCGGTGAGGACGGAGCTGGAGGCGATGGCGGCGACGCAGCCTTGCGTTTTGAAGCGAGCGGCGGCGACGCGGCCGGCTTCGAGGCGCACGGATAGACGTAAAATGTCACCGCAAACGGGATTGGTGACTTCCACGGTGGCGGTGGCTTCGGTGAGGTCGCCAGCGTTATGAGGATTGCGGAAATGATCGAGAATGGCGTCGTTGAACAAGAACGAACCCGGGGCGCGGAGCGAATTCACGGCAGTGAAAAATCCTCGCGCCGAAAACGGAATCATTATTATGCGGCGAGGAGTGGCTTGGGAGTTGATAAAAGTTTTGACAGGGTCTTCCCAAAAGTTTCGCTTGGTGGTTCAATCTTGTTGACAGGAGTGGGCTTAGGCATATAACTTAGCAGTCCCAGCCAACGCTTTACCGAACAGGGCGCGGAAAGCGGCCGTTTAATTCGCCTACAGATAGGTTCAGGAGATAGAAAGATGCGACGAATTGGATATATCTTCACGCTCGCACTGGGGATCGCAATGGTGCTCGCACTGAGCGCGACCGCCAGCTATGCGCAAGATGGGAAGCTGAAGATCAAGGTAACGCCTCCGCAGGCGTACGTTTTCGTAGACGGCAATGGTATTCGGGATGGAAGCCAGTCCATCAAGCTGGCGGCGGGAAAGCACACCGTGGTGGTGGTGAACTACGGCTACAAAATTTCGACACAAGACGTGAACATTGAGGCCGGGAAAACAACCGATTTGAACGTGGCGCTCGAGGCGTATGGGGACAAGGTGGGCGGCCCGTGGGGGCGCGTCTATATCTCGGGAACGGATACCCGCGCCGCGGTGCTATCGGAAGGAAAGACTCCGGGATATTTTGTGGGCCATGTGGATGAGTTCGACAATGATTTCTGGCTGTGGAAGCAGGAGCTATTGCTGCCTCCCGGCACGCATCATCTGACGATCACGCGCGGCGGCAAGGAACTGTGGTCGGGCGATGTGAACGTGGAAGCGGGCAAGAAGGTGTCGATTGATGTGGCCAAGAACAAGCAGGTGACGTCGGACTGGTCCAAGCGGGATGCTGATTTGACCAAGAAGGCGCCGCTGCCGCGCTTCCATGCGGGCATCGCCAGCGCGACGATCGTGATCGCGCCGGTGAAGGCGACGATGACGAACACGACGGCGAACATCAACTGCGGCCAGAGCACAAATCTGGAGTGGCAGACGACGGACGCGGTGGACGTGAGCATTGACAACGGCGTGGGCAACGTGGCGAGCAGCGGATCGCAAGCTGTTTCGCCGCACGCGACGACCACTTACACGATGACGGCAACGGGACCGGGCGGCAAAGTGACCGGAACCGAAGCGGTGAATGTGAACACGGCGGTGACCGCGACATTGGCGGCGAATCCGACCGAGTTGCATTATTTGAAGATGGGCGACAAGGTCATTACCGATGATTCCGGGACGCTGACCTGGACGACCACGAACGCGGATTCGGTGAACATCGATCCGATCGGCAAAGTGGACCTGAATGGCAGCCAGGCAATCAAGGCGGATCCGACGAAGCAGGATATGGGTCCGGTGGATGAGACGCATACGTATACGATGACCGCGACGAACGTTTGCGGCGGGTCCAGCACACAGACTGCGGCAGTGCACGTGACCGGTTCGATCGAACCGATCCCTGAGGTCGTGCTGCAGAGCGTCTTCTATCCGACGGACTATCCGGACAAGAAGAACCCGCAAGTCGGCTTGCTCAAGAGCCAACAACTGGATCTGGCGACGCTTGCCGCCGGATTCAAGAAGTATTTGATTTACGATCCGGATGCGAAGCTTTCGATTGAGGCTCACGCCGACGTACGCGGCTCCAAGCCTTTCAACCAGGATTTGAGCGAACGGCGCGTCGAGCGCATCAAGCAATATTTGGTTGACCAGGGAGTGGCGGCGGACAAGATTCAGACGGCGGCATACGGCAAGGATCGCCCGATGGAGAAGTCCGAAGTGAAGACCCTGGAGTCGACCAATCCGAACACACCACCGAAGGCGCGTCTGCGGAATGTGACTGGCGATTGGTACGCATACAACCGCCGCGCGGACATCGTGTTGCTGCCATCGAACAAGACGTCGACGCAGTTCTATCCACACAATGCGGACGACTCTGGAATTTTGTGGCAGATCCCGAAGCCCAGTTTGAAGAAGGTGGAAGCGGCTCAGTAATCACGATTCAACAGGGCGGCGGCGGATTTTTCGCGGCTGCGTAGTGGATGGGACGCGCCGGGGAGCTAAGCTCTCCGGCGCGTTTTTGTTTTTGGGGGTGTATGCAGTGCGGGGGGCGGGCGACGGCGGCTGTGGCAGCCGTCAGTCGGGTTGGTCAGTGCGGACTACATCAAAGAGAGATCCTTCGCTCCGCTCAGGATGACGACCGCGCTCACTGCGATTGCCCCGGAAGTTCTTACGATTCGCGATCCGACGACGTAGAATTGTTTTCATAATGACGCGGGGAGCTTCAGACGGTCTGAGGATTGTTTCGCTGGCACCTTCTGTTACTTCCATTTTGTTGGAGTTGGGGGCGGGGCGCGAGCTTGTGGGCGTCAGCAAGTGGTGCAAGGACGTGGCGGAGGTGGGGCGGCGGCCTGCGGTGGGCGATTGCTGGAAATTGTATGTGCGGGAAGTGATGCGGCTGCGGCCTACTTTGTTGATTGGGTCGGTGCCGTTTGCGGCGGAGGCTGTGGGAAAGATTTTGGAGCAGCCTGTGGCGTTTTTGGCTTTGAATCCTAGGACGCTCGCGGATATCGAGGGCGATATTTTAGTGTTGGGTCGCGTGGTGAAACGGGTTGCTGCTGCGAAGCGATTGGTACGGCGGATGCGTGACGCGTTTCGTGCGGTGGCGCGTGATGCGCGTGCGCGAGGTTTGCGGCCGCGGGTTTATTGCGAAGCTTGGCCTCATCCGCGGATTAGTTCGCCGCCTTGGGTGGCGGAGCTCGTGGAGACTGCCGGTGGCGAGATGGTGGTGAAGGCTGGGGCGAAGGTTTCGGATGAAGAGGTGGCTCGCGCGAAGCCGGACATTATTATTTTGGCTTGGACGGCTGCGGGGGATCGGGCGAAGGTGGCGACGGCTTTGCGGGTGGCGGCTTGGCGGGATGTGCCGGCGGTGCGGAATGGTCGCGTGTTCGTGGTGCGAGATGAGATTTTGAATACGCCGGGGCCGCCTTTGATTTTGGGAGTGCGGGAGTTGCGGCGATTGATCGACAGTGCTCGGCTTGGGGATCAGAGGAGCACAGCAACAATTACCGCAGAGACGCAGAGGACGCAGAGAACACCGAAGGCAAAGATTTAACACAGAGAGCGTCCTTCGAACCGGCACCGCCGGATCTCAGGGTGAATCGCCCTGTGGGGCGATTCACAGAGGAAGGCGGAGGACACGGAGAGATTATGGTGGTGGTGGCGGGAGTGATTGAATCTGGCGGCAAGATTTTGGTTTGCCAGCGGAGGCGCGGGGATACGTTTGAATTGATGTGGGAATTTCCTGGCGGGAAGTTGGAGGCGGGAGAGACGCCGGCTGAGGGTTTGGCGCGGGAGCTGCTTGAGGAGTTGGGGGTGGAGGCGGAGGTGGGCGCGGAATTATTTCGGACTGAGCATCGTTATGCGGAGTTGAGTGAGCCGCTTGAATTGATTTTCATGGCGGCGACGGCGGATGTTCGCGCGATTCGAAATATTATTTTTGAGCAGATCGAGTGGAGAGCGGCTCCGTCGCTTGGGGAGTTGAACTTTTTGCCTGCGGACCGGGAGTTTATTGCGCTCTTGGCGCGTGGAAGCGTTGCTCCGCGGAGGGATTGAAAGATCTAACACAGAGGGCGCCCTTCGAACCGGCACTGCCGGTCCTCAGGGTGAATCGCGCTGTGGGGCGATTCACAGAGGAAGGCGGAGGGCACGGAGAGCAGAGGCTCTTTCCGGAGCGGCCGTGATCACGGAAGTAAAAATCTTTTTACCGCAGAGGCGCAGAGGACGCGGAGAAAACCGGAGGCGCGAATTCGATCACGCGGCGTGTGAGTATGCGTGGTGGTGCGGTTCGGGAAAATTTGGGCGCTAAGAGGATGTGCGCTGGTTGCTGTTGGGGTGTATTCTAGTGTGGAGAAATTTTGGAGCGCGCACCGGTTGATGATGGAGGTGACGGGCTTTCGCATTGGAAATGGATGAGGGCCGAGCGAGGACATGGATAACGAGACGATTGTACCGTTGCAAGGGTTAGACCCTTCCGAGATTCAAGAGTGGCTGGAATCGCTGGATTCAGTTTTGCAATCGAGCGGTCCCGAAGTCGCTTCCTACATTCTGGAACGCCTGCGCGCACACGCCAAGGTAGTGGGTATCGAGATTCCGTTTACCGCGAAGACTCCGTACGTCAATACCATTCCGCACAGCATGCAGCCGGGATTTCCCGGGGATCAATCGCTCGAGCGGCGCATCAAGAGCCTGGTGCGCTGGAACGCGATCGCCATGGTGGTGCGCGCGAATCGCGAAGAACACAATATCGGCGGACACATTTCAACGTACGCGTCGGCGGCGACGCTGTATGAGGTGGGATTCAACCACTTTTTCCGGGCGCGCACTCCGGAATTCGAGGGCGACACGGTTTATTTTCAGGGGCATGCGGCGCCGGGCATTTATGCGCGGGCGTTCTTGGAAGGCAGGCTTTCGGCGGAGAAACTGGAGAATTTCCGGCGGGAATTGAAACCCGGCGGCGGACTTTCTTCTTATCCGCATCCCTGGCTGATGCCCGATTTCTGGGAGTTCCCTACCGTCTCGATGGGGCTAAGCCCGCTAATGGCGATCTATCAGGCGCGTTACAACCGTTATCTGGAAGATCGCGGACTGAAACCGGTGACGGATGCGAAGGTGTGGGCGTATTTGGGCGACGGCGAGACGGATGAGCCGGAATCGCTGGGCGCGATTACTTTGGCGGCGCGCGAGAAGCTGGACAATCTGATTTTTGTGATCAATTGCAATTTGCAGCGGTTGGATGGTCCGGTGCGCGGGAATGGGCAGATTATTCAGGAGCTGGAATCGGCGTTTCGCGGGGCTGGATGGAACGTGATCAAGGTTTTGTGGGGCACGGAGTGGGATTCGATTCTGGATCGCGACACCGAGGGATTGCTGGTGAAGCGCATGGGCGAATTGGTGGACGGCGAGTATCAGAAGCTGGTCGTTTCTTCGGGAGCTTACGCGCGCGAGCACTTTTTTGGGTCCGATCCACGGCTCTTGCATTTGGTGGAGCCGCTTTCGGATGAAGAGCTGCGGCGTTTGCGTTTGGGCGGGCACGATCCGCGGAAGGTGTATGCCGCTTATAAGGCGGCGACGGAGCACAAGGGCGCTCCAACGGTGATTTTGGCGCGGACCATTAAAGGGTATGGGCTGGGCGAGGCGGGCGAAGGAAAGAACGTTACGCACCAGCAGAAAAAATTGAACGAGGAAGAGCTGCGGGAATTCCGCAGTCGGTTCGATATTCCTTTGAGCGATGAGCAGTGCGCGGAGGTTCCCTTCTACCGTCCTGCGGAGAACAGTGAAGAGGTTCAGTATTTGCGGGCGCGGCGGGAAGAATTGGGCGGTTACGTGCCGAAGCGGAGCGTGCGGGCGCCGGCGCTGGTGGCGGACCACGACGAGTTATTCAAGGAGTTTTTGACGGGGAGCGAAGGGCGCGAAGTTTCGACGACGATGGCGTTCGTCGGGATTTTGCGGAAGATGTTGCGCGATCCGGAGATGGGGAAATTGATTGTGCCGATCGTGCCGGACGAAGCGCGGACGTTTGGCATGGAGTCGTTGTTTCGCACCGTGGGAATTTATTCGAGCGTGGGGCAGCGTTATGAGCCGGTGGACGTGAACACGCTGCTTTATTACAAGGAAGCGAAGGACGGGCAGATTCTGGAGGAAGGGATTACTGAAGCGGGATCGATGGCGTCGTTCATCGCGGCGGGGACGGCTTACGCGACGCATGGCATCAACACGATTCCGTTTTTCATTTACTACTCGATGTTCGGGTTCCAGCGGATTGCGGATTTTATCTGGGCCGCGGCGGATATGCGCGTGCGGGGATTTTTGCTGGGAGGAACTTCGGGGCGGACGACTTTGGCCGGAGAAGGTTTGCAGCACCAGGACGGCAACAGCCATGTGCTGGCTTTGCCGGTGCCGAATCTGCGGGCTTACGATCCGGCGTTTGCGTATGAACTGGCGGTGATCATTCAGGACGGGATTCGCCGAATGTACAAGGAAGGCGAAAGCATTTTTTATTACATTACGGTGATGAACGAGCCTTACGCGATGCCGGAGATGCCGGGGGATGTGCGCGAAGGGATTTTGAAAGGGATGTATCGGTATCGGGCTGCTTCCAATTCTGATTCGAAATTGCGGGCGCAGTTATTTGGGAGTGGAGCTATTTTGAACGAGGCTTTGCGGGCGCAGGAAATATTGGCGGAGAAATATGGCGTGGCGGCGGATGTGTGGAGCGTGACGAGTTATAAGGCGCTTTATAGCGATGGGATTGAGACGGATCGCTGGAACCGTTTGCATCCGGGCGCGAAGGCGCGGGTGCCTTATGTGACGGAGTGTTTGACGGATGCGCCGGGGGTTTTGGTGGCGGCTACGGATTATTTGAAGACTTTGCCTAGCATGATCAGCCAGTGGGTGCCGCGGCGGATGGCTACTTTGGGGACGGATGGATTTGGACGGAGCGAGGGACGGGAGTCTTTGCGCGAGTTTTTTGAGGTGGATTCGAGGTTTATTGCTTTGGCGGCTTTGAATGAGTTGTTTTTGGATGGGAAGATTGAGGGCGCGGTGGTTGAGAAGGCGATTGCGGATTTGGGGATTAATGCGGAGAAGTCCAACCCGGTTACTTCTTAGAATTGCGCGCGTTTGACATCGTGCGGACATGGGGCGCGGTCCTTCGATTCGGCGCTGCCGAATCTCAGGATGAATCGCGCTGCAGCGCGATTCACAAGCAGCGCCCCTACCTACGTTCGTTAATTTCGCTTGGCTTGGTGGAAAAGCAGATCGCGTTACTTTATTTTTTGCGCTTGGAGCGGTGAGTGAGTTTGTCGTAGTCGGGTACGTGGACGCAGAGGGCGCCTGCTGGGGTCATTTTCGAGTAGCCTGCCACTAGTTGTTCCTTGTAGTGATCAATCGCGAAATCGAATGGGTCTGCGGGTTGCATGTCCATCAGCAGCAGGTCCGCTGGCTCCATGGTGAGATTGCCGAATTTTATCGTGGCGCCTTTGAATTGCAGATAATTTTGTGCGCCGCAGGTATTGGTTAGCGCGGGGTCACTGCCCTTCCCTTCTGTATCGCCGAACGTCAGCGCGATTTCGTTTTTTACAATTTTGATGCTGGTCAGATGGCCTTGCATTTGGGGCGGCGGGAGGATGTATTGCGGGTCGAGGATCAGATCGTCTTTATCGACCGAGACGCCGGGAACTTTTTTGGTGTCGAGAAGCTTTTCTGTGTCGAGGCCTAACATGTCCATCAGGCCTTTTACTGGAAGGTGGAGGGCGTTCACTTTGGTGGTGTGGACGCGGATCATTCCGTCGGGAGTTACGGAAAGGGTGCCGGTGGAGGAGAACGGGACGCCACCTTTGCTTACTAGCAGGCCTTTTATGGTGAGTTGATCGCCTTCGATGGTGGCGGATAGGTTTTTTATAGGGGCGTCGGGTTTGGCGAAGACGAAATCGTTCATGTCGTTGGTCAGGCTGGCGGGGGTCAGGCTGACTTTGGCGGAATCAACGGCGATGGTGAAGGATTGTTTGTTGTCGAAGACTACGATCTGGTCGGGCTTGGGGATTAATTTGCCGTTGAGGATGGCGATGCGGACGATGATTTTGTCGGTTAGGTGATATTGGACATTTTTCATGGTGGTTTGGACGGCGTTGTTGGAGCTGGCGGGTGGGGGTTGCGGCTTCGATGGATTTTGTTGGGCGGGGGTGGAGACGGCGATTAGTAGGAGCGATAGGGCGGTTGCTGCGGCTGGGAATTTCACTGGTGGCTCCTGGAATTTTGGCTGCGAGGATGTTAACTGCGGCTTCGCGAAAAGCTTGTCGGGCGTTCGCTGTATATGTGGAGGGGAGATGCTGGCTTCCGGTTTAGTGCGCGGTGATGGATGCGTTTAAGGATCTAACACAGAGGGCACGGAGGGACGTAGCGATGCGCAAATGTTCATGCGTGCATCGTTCGGCGAAAAGCAGATCCCACGTCACGCTGCGCGTGAAATCTGACGTCGTGCCCTGATGAACACCGCGGCGAGGCGTCCCTCGCCGAAGAGAAAGCGGCGGCGCGCCGCCGCACTCCATATGGTTGGTTGGCACTCGTGAATCGCCGCTTCAGGGGCTAAAGCCCCTGAAAGAAAATGTGCGGATTAGCGGCGGGGCTGAAGCCCCGGCCTTCCGTCGATGGCTGAGGCATTAGACCAGGGAGCGGCCGCCGTCTACTGCTAGGATTTGGCCGGTTACGAAGTCGGCTGTGGCCAGGTAGGCTACGGCTTGGGCAATGTCGTCGCCGGTGCCGGTGCGGTGGAGCGGGACGCGCTTGATGTAATCTTCGTCGGGAGGCTCGCCTGGGAATTGGATGGTGCCGGGGGCTACGCTATTGACCAGGATTTCGGGACCTAGGGCGCGGGCTAAGCATCTGGTGAGCATGATGCAGCCGGCTTTGGAGACGCAGTAGTGCGTGTAGGCGGGCCACGGGAGCAGGCCGCCTAGCGAGGAGAGATTGATGATACGGCCACGGCCCTGGCGTTTCATGATGGGCGCGGCGGATTGGGCGCAGAGGAATTGGGATTTGAGGTTGACGTTGAGGATGTGGTCCCACTGGTCTTCGGTGAGCTCTTCGAATTTCGCTTCGAAGAAGGTGCCGGAGTTGTTGACGAGGATATCGAGGCGTTTGAATTCATTTTCGGCGGCGGAAAATAATTTTTGGACGTCGGAGCGATGGGAGACGTCGGCTTGGACGGCGATGGCGCGGCGGCTCATCGATTTGATTTCGGCTACGAGCTCTTCGGCTTCGGGTTTGGAGCTGGCGTAGTTGATGACGATGTCGGCGCCGTCGGCGGCTAGGCGAAGGGCGATGCTGCGGCCGATGCGTTTGGCGGCGCCGGTGATCAGGGCGACTTGGCCTTCTAGTGGCTTTGCGGGCATTGAGAGTTTCTCCTCGCTTGGGAGATTCACATTAGCATTTTGGCGTTGGAGTTCAAGTGAGGTAGAGGAGATAGACGAGGTAAACGAGGCTGCGGAAAATCGTACTTCAGCGGCTGAAGCCGCTCTGACATTGCTACGTTTATGCCGTAGCTAAAGCTACGGCCTACAAACATTCTCGAGTTCTGATGGCGAGCGTTCTGGAAGGCGCTTCGGCCCCATTTTTGAAATCGCATACATGAAGGAAGACAGGTCGCTGGGCTGCTAGAATTGGGACCTAATTTATCTGCGGATTTGATTGGGAGGCGGGATGAAAGTGGATGTTTTGGCGATTGCTGCACATCCGGACGATGCGGAGCTGACTAGCGGCGGGACTTTATTGGCTATGGCGGAGGCGGGACACCGGACTGGGATTTTGGATTTGACGCGGGGGGAGACGGGGTCGCGGGGGACTCCGGAGATACGTTTGCGGGAGGCGGCGCGGGCGGGAAAGATTTTGCGCGCGGCGGTACGGCGGAATTTGGGTTTGCCGGACGCGCGCCTCGAGATGCGTGAGGAATACAAGATTGCGATTGCGGAGGTGATCCGCGAATTGCAGCCGCGCACGGTGATACTTCCCTACTGGGAGGGGCGGCATCCGGACCATTACATCGCGGCGCAGCTTGGTTACGAGGCTTGTTTTGTGGCGGGGTTGAAGAATTATCCGTTGGGAGGCGAGGCGTTCCGGCCGTTCAAGATTTTGTATGCGGCGGCTTACGATTATGTGCGGCCGACTTTTTGCGTGGACATCACGAAACATTACGAGCGGAGGAAGCGGGCGATTTTGGCGTACGAGTCGCAGTTCAAGCGGCCGAAGAACGAGCGGCGGTCTTCGAAGGTGGTCTTGCCCTTGGATGAGCTGGAAGCGCGGATGAGTTCGCTGGCGCAGTATTTTGGACGTCTGGTGGGAGTGAAGTATGCGGAGGGGTTTGTGGTGAAGGAAGTGATGCAGGTGGAGGATGTGGTGAAGATGCCGGTGCGGTCAATGTGACGGTGGGAGCGCTTGCGGAACTAGAAATCGTCGGATTCCTGGGTGTAGGTGAAGCCTGGCAGGTCGCTTACGGGGCCTTTGCGGTTTACTTTCACTTTTTCGGCTCGTTCGCTTTCGGCGCCGGCTTTGCGGAGGATGGCGAAGGTGGCGAGGGCTTCGTTGTAAAGCTTGGTGACCAAGTAGGAGTCGCCGGTGTCGTCTTTCTTCCAGACTTGGCCGACTTGGATTTTGCGGGCGGGCACTGTACGAATGTAGACAGAAACTGGGGGGGCGTCAATACGGGAGCGTGGGGGTGATTCCGGGGGCGAACGGCGGGGCGCGGGGATTCGTGGCCTGGGCGGACGGAACAGGCGAAAAGCAGATCCCTCGATTCGCTCCCTTCCTCCGTCAGGACAGGCGGGATGACATCTGCGTGTTTATGGGGGTTTCGTGTCGCTTATGGGCACCGCAGATGCGCGACTCGGCTGGCGGATGAACCGGGGCGGCGGGACTCCGGCGCTACCAGCCTGGTATGAACCTTAATTTGTGGGGGCGGGGCCAACTATTCCTGGCTGGGGGCCATCCAAAGAAAACAGCGGGGTGCTGCCTGGGGGGTGTATAATCCGCGCAGAATCCGCCGGAGGTGGCTTATGAAGATGAACTTGGCGGCGCAGTTGGGAGCCATGATTGTGGCGGCTTCGCTGGTTACGTCTACCAGCGGGGCGATCGTGCCGCAACAGGGCCAGCAGCAGTCCACACCGCAGTCTACCTCTTCCTCTTCGACACCCGGGCAACAGACCACGCAGCAAGGTTCCGGTCAGCAGCCTGATCAGCAGCCACCCGCTCAACAATCTGGGCCACAACCTGCGCAGCAACCTTCATCGCAGCAAGGCAGCGTGCAGCAGGCGGACCCCAACGCGCAGGGTCCCGCGCCGGTAACACAGCAGGATGATCCGAAAGTGAAGGCTGGGAGCGAAGCAGACGTTACCGCAATCGGCAACCGCAACGTCGGGCACGGATTGAATTTTTATTCGCTCGAGCATGAGATTGCGCTGGGGAAGCAGCTTTCAGCGGAAGTAGAGCGGCAGGCGAAATTCATCAACGATCCCGTGGTGGTGGAATACGTGAACCGCGTGGGGCAGAATCTGGTGCGCAACTCGGACGCGCAGGTGCCGTTCACTATCAAGGTGATTGATTCGGACGTGGTGAATGCGTTTGCGCTGCCGGGCGGATTTTTTTACGTGAACAGCGGATTGATTTTGCACGCGGATGAAGAATCGGAGCTGGCGGGAGTGATGGCGCATGAGATCGCGCACGTTTGCGCGCGGCACGGCACGAAACAGGCGACCAAGGGCGAAATCACGCAGCTGGCGATGATTCCGGCGATGATTTTTATTCCTTACACCTGGGCCGGTTACGCGATTTATCAGGGGATGCAGTTCGCAATTCCGATGGCGTTCCTGCAATTTACGCGGACCGACGAGGCCGAAGCTGATTATCTGGGTTTGCAATATATGTACAAGGCCGGGTATGACCCGAATGCGTTTGTTTCGTTCTTTGAGAAAGTAGCGGCGGACGAAAAGAAGCAGCCCGGCACGATTCCGAAGATATTCTCCACGCACCCGCCGACGCCGGAGCGCATCAAGGCGTCGCAGAAGGAAATTGCGACGATTTTGCCGCAGCGCGATGAATATATCGTGACGACTTCGGAATTCGATCAGGTGAAGCACCGGTTGCAATTGATCGAAGCGAACGTGAAGGTGAACGACAAGAATCCGAACAAGCCGACTTTGCGGAAGAAGACGGGGACGAACAAGCCGGGAGACACTACTTCGACGGGGTCGTCGGATCCGGATTCGGATCCTGACCGGCCGACTTTGCAGCGGAGACCCGACCCGAATCAGCAGCCCTAGAGGCGGGAAAGTCGAAAATAGAAATTAGAAAATGGAAGATCGGCTTGTGACTTCGGAAGCGCCCATGTGGATTGTGGGCGCTTTTTGTTTTGGTGGAACGGAAATTGGAAAATCGTCGGGCCGTTGCCGCGCCGGCGACTGAGCGGACTTGGTTAGCGGGTCTGGACTTCGGCTACGCCCATGCGTTTTAGGCCTTCGGCGTAGTATTTGCGGTAGAGGATGTCCCATTCCTCGCTGCCTTCGAGGATTTCTTTCTTTTGCGAGGCGATTTTGGCGCGGACTTCGGTGTCTACCTGCTCTTCGACTTTAAGGAGTGAAGTGATGATGGTGACGATTTCCTGGCGGATGGTGTCGCGATCCTCGATGAAATCCACGTCGGGGCTGGACACGAGGAAATCAATGATGCGATGGGAGAGGCGTACCGTTTTTTCGCGAGTGAGGCGCATATCAGCGGAGAATTAGTTTCCTTTCGCGAGCGAGCTGGCCTTTCACCTTCTTGTACATCTCTTGGTAAGAAACGCCGGTGTTGCGCATTTCTTCCTGATATTTGGCGAGGATTTCGCGGACTTCTTCGTTGAGCCGGTCTTCGATGGTGACTTCCTCGGCCATGACCTGGCGGACTTGCTGCGTGGTGGTTTCGACGTTCTTGACTTCGATCATCTTGCCGGCTACCAGGCGTTTGACGATTTCCTTGGCCATGTAACCGACATAATCCCGGGAGAGCAGCATTCAGTGTGACTCCGTGCGCTTAAGAGAGCATTTCAGTCTACTGGGAGGTTGCGCGGAGTGTCAAGGCGAGCGGGAAAAAGCGTCGTCAATCCGATTCCGATTAGCGCGCTGTGCTAGGCGTGGAAAGCGGACCACATCGGTCAAACAACTATTAGTACGAAGTACGCGTCTGAAGAGCAGGGTTAAACATGCGTCTTGCGGTCCGAATTCTGCTGGTCTTGACTGTGCTCGGGGTTGCCGGACTCTGGACCTGGAGGCGGTTTTGTCACCGCTCCGCTGGCATTTACGCTCGTGTTCCTACCGAGTCCTCCGGTTGCGATCGTGGCGTCATTGTTTTAAGCGTCTCCAAGCAACGCTCTGTGAAAATCAACTACGCCACCGTTCCGTTTGAGGCCCTCGGTGCCCGGCTGAAGAGCATTTATGATCTTAGATATAAGCGCGAGCTCCTTATCCGAGCGGACCCCGACCTCAGTTTTGGGGAAGTAATGGCAGTCGTTGACGTGGCTCAAGCAGCGGTATCGGATGTGCGTCTCGTCCTACTCACACCTGGAGTCGAAAAAATCGAACCATGTTTTCTCGTCAATGGGCCGCAAAAGATGTCGATGAACACAATCGTGCCTGAGCCGACGCCTCATTGACG
The DNA here is from genome assembly GCA_963740695.1 of uncultured Acidobacteriota bacterium. Taxonomy (GTDB): domain Bacteria; phylum Acidobacteriota; class Terriglobia; order Acidiferrales; family UBA7541; genus Palsa-295. Next base: position 81,623 of record CAVUFU010000004.1, on the reverse strand, counting down.
CTGCTAGCGGAAACCGCTCCGCCCGCGACCGAGCCGTTATGGATTAGCGTTACTCGGAGGATGCCCGGTGCGTCCCGCAGAAGGCGCGGGACGCACCGGGTGCTAGATAGACCCGGTTTGGCGCCGGCGCCAATTTGGGTGGCCGAGGGTGGAGTGCGCGGCGGTTTCTTCGGTACGTTGGCGTGGCGGCATCTGCTATTCTTGTGTGCTACAGAGTGTTTTTTTCGCTGGAACTATGGCACTTATTTAACGGGAGAGGTGTTTACACGTGACATCGTCTACTTTGTCTGCGACGGCTGTGAAGCGGGCTGCCAATTTTAACGCGGGGCCTGGGGCTGTGCCTTTGGCGGTGCTGGAGCGGATACGCGAGGAGTTGCTGGATTATCGCGGGACCGGGATGTCGGTGATGGAGATGAGCCATCGGTCGGTGGAATTCGAGGAGATTATCGGGCGGGCGGAGCGCAACCTGCGGAAGTTGATGGATATTCCCGAGGAATATGCGGTGATTTTCGTGCAAGGGGGCGGGAGCGCGCAATTCACGATGGCGCCGATGAATTTGTGTTTGCCGGGGAAACCGGTGGATGTGTTGCATACCGGGATGTGGACGGCGAAGGCGATCACGGAGTTGAAAAAAGGCATTCCCTACCGGCTCGCGGCTTCGACCGAAGATGTGAAATTTGCGCGGGTGCCGCGGCGGGAGGAGATTCAACTTTCGGCGGACGCTTCGTACGTTTACATGTGCACGAACAACACGATTGAGGGGTCGCAGTGGGCGGCTTTGCCGGAGACGGGCGAGGTGCCGCTGGTGGCGGATATGTCGTCGGACATTATGTCGCGGCCGATGGATGTGCGGAAATTTGGCGCGATTTTTGCGGGGGCGCAGAAGAATTTGGGGCCGTCGGGGACGACGGTGGTGATCGTGCGGCGCGATTTGGCGGAACGCGCGGACAAGAATTTGCCGACGGTGCTGCAATATCGCACGCACATCAAGGAACATTCGCTGTATCACACGCCGCCGACTTTTGCGGTGTACATCGTGGGATTGGTGCTGGAGTGGATTGCGGCGCAGGGCGGCGTCGTGGCGCTGCAGAAACGCAACGAAACGAAGGCGAAGATGCTTTACGACGCGATTGATGGCAGCGGCGGGTATTACGTGGGGCCGATCGAGAAGGAATCGCGATCGAAGATGAATGTTACGTTTCGCGTGGCGCGCGGCGATGAGGAAATCGAGAAGAAATTTGCTGCGGAAGCTGCGGCGGCGAAGATGGTGGGGTTGGGGGGACACCGGTCGGTCGGCGGGATGCGGGCTTCGATTTATAATGCGGTGCCTTTGGAGGCGGTGGGCGAGTTGGTGGGATTTATGCGGGATTTTCAGACGCGGAATGGGTAGAGCGCGATCTTATCGTTCCGGCGCTGTGGCCGATATGAGGGTTTGAACGATTCATAGGCCTGCTTCGATTTGACGGGTTGCTGAGGGCGCGAGCGGCGAGGCGAGCCTCGCCTTGTCACAAGCGGCGGCAAACCGCCGCACTCCCTGAAAATTCGGGGCGAGTTTCATCGTGGCGTGCTGCGACGGACTTGACGTTCACGGTCTGGCTTTGCCAGACCGGTGCTACATTACGTGCCTCGAAATTGTGGACCTCGGTATGGCTTCGAGTCCTTCTTGGACATGACTGAACAGCCACAGTAGTGTGGTTATTGTGCAACAGTTGGCTTGACTTGCTGTAGTTGGCCCGGTATGGTGGGTTTTCCGTGCCTAAACACCCCGAAATGGCCGGTTTTGCGTCGCAGCGGGAGCCTTTCGCTCTTGGCGGAGTTCGCACATCTGCGGGCTTGGCGAGCATTCGCGGGGCTGGGCGGACGCAGCCGGAGTCACAGCCTCCTTTGGACGAGTACTTCAATTCACTCTTTACGGCGCTGGGGCCGCAGCATTGGTGGCCTGGCGACACGCCTTTCGAAGTGATTGTGGGAACGATCCTGACGCAGAATACTTCGTGGAAAAACGTTGAATTGGCTTTGGCGAATCTGCGGCGCGAGCATTTATTGAGCGTTGCAGGGATTGAGCGCGTGAACGTGCGGCATCTGGCGACGCTTTTGCGGCCAGCCGGGTATTTTCGGCAGAAGGGGCGGAAGTTGAAGGCGTTCGTGAAATTTCTGCGCGCGGAGTATGCGGGGTCGCTGCAGAAGATGTTTGCCACGCCTGTGCTGGCATTGCGCGAGAAGCTTTTGAGCGTTTGGGGGATCGGTCCGGAGACGGCGGATTCGATTTTGTTGTATGCGGGCGAGCAGCCTGTGTTTGTGGTGGACGCTTACACGAAACGGATGTTCGCGCGGCATGGATGGATCGGCGAAAAGGCGAAATACGAGGACGTGCGCTGGATGGTGGAGCGGCAATTTCCGGGCGATGTGCGGCGGTTTAACGAGCTGCACGCGTTGATCGTGAGCGTGGGAAAGAATTATTGCCGGCCGCAGGAGCCGAAGTGCGGTGAATGTCCGCTGGGAAGATATTTGGAGGAAGGGCGTTGAAGGGCGAGCAATCCAAACGCAGGCGGCAGCTGTGGCTGATCATCGTCGGGATTGTGGTGGTCATGCTTCTGGCGGCGGTTTTTACGCTGGGATCGCTGGACGTTCCGCTGCGGCCGGAGCAAGGAAGCTCGTTCGTGGTGCTGTTCGCGCTTTCGACGTTGCTGGCGGCGGCGCTGCTGGTGTTTACGCTGATTTTGACGCGCAGCCTGCTGCGGATGTGGGCGGAGCGGCGCAGCGGGCAGATGGGTTCGCGCTTCAAGGTGAAGATGGTGCTGGGAGCGATGGGCGTCTCGCTGCTGCCGATCGTATTCCTTTTCTTTTTCAGCTACGCGCTGGTGAACCGCACCTTGAATGCGTGGTTTCCGCGGCCGCTGGAAATTGCAAATGAACAGAGCCAGCGACTTTTGTCGGACCTGGGCCGCGCCAACATGGACCATCTGAGTGCGATTGCGGCCAAGGCGGCGGCGAGCAGTAAACAGGACCAATCGCTGCTGGGATTGGCGTGGTCGGTGGATGCTTCGTGGATTGCGCATTCGAGCGGCGTCGCGGATGACGGAGTGCAGTACATCAAACCCGCCAAAGACGCAGACAAGGCGACGACTCCGGAAATGGAGACGATTACGCCGACGCTGGTGCGTACATTGCCGGACGGCGCGGAGATCTGGCAGACGAGCGATCATTTGTATATTGCGGGAAGCGCGCCTTTGGGCGATGAGCGGCTGTACGTAGCGCGGATTCTGCCGAGCGATTTCCTCACGCGTTATTCCGAGATTCAAACCCAGACTGAAACGTACGCGCAGCAGAAGCAACATTTGCGCGCGTACAAGCGCGAGATTTTGCTGGCGCTGCTGCTGATGACTTTATTGCTGGTGTTCACGACTACCTGGGTGGCGCTGTTTTTATCGAAGCAAGTGACGGTGCCGATTCAGGCTTTGGCGGAGGCGACGCGGGAGATTTCGCGCGGGAATTTCGATCACAAGATTGATGTGCGGGCACAGGACGAACTGGGAATGCTGGTGCGTTCGTTCAATCGCATGACGGATCAATTGGGCGAAGGGCGGCGGCAGATCAATGAGTTTACGCAGAGCCTGGAGCAAGCGATCGAGGAGCGCGAGCGGCGGCGGAAATTGATGGAAGCGATTCTGGAAAATATTCCGACGGGCGTGGTGTCGCTGAATTCGTCGGGTGAAGTGGCGCGACTGAATTCGGCGGTGCCGGCAATTTTGGGGGAAGCGGCGCGGGAGGCGCGGACTTTGCAGGATTTGTTGGGGGAAGAGGCGGCGCGGGCGGTGTTGCATTTGATGCGGCAATCGCTGCGGATGGGCGTGGCTTCGCGCGAGATTGAAGTGGCGACGGCGGGGCGGTTGGTGCGCGCGGCGGTGACGGTGAGTTCGCTGGGGCCGCGGCGGTCGAATCCTGGATTTGTGGTGGTGATTGACGATTTGACGGATTTGTTGCGGGCGCAGAAGGCGGCGGCTTGGCAGGAAGTGGCGCAGCGGATCGCGCACGAGATCAAGAATCCTTTGACGCCGATACAACTTTCGGCGCAGCGCTTGCTGCGTCATCTGGACCGGCTTGGCGCGCAGAAGGGCGACGGAGCGCGTTCGGAATTCGAGAAATTGGCGGCGGAGTGCGCGGGGTTGATCGAGCGCGAGGTGCAGACGCTGGGGTCGTTGGTGGATGCGTTCTCGCAATTTGCGCGATTCCCTTCCGCGCGATTGGCGCCGGAGGATTTGAATGCGATTGTTTCGAGCGCTTTGGATTTATTTCATGGGCGGCTCGAGGGAGTGACTTTGCGGGCGGAGTTGGCGGCTAGTTTGCCGCCGGTGAAGGCGGATCGCGAGCTTTTGCGGCGCGTAGTGGCGAATTTGATTGATAACGCGGCGGAGGCGATGGAGGGGTCGGCGATACGGCGGTTGCGGGTGGCTACGCGCGTTGAGGGAGATGGCGACGCGGTGGAGATTGAGATTTCGGACAGCGGGCATGGGATATCGCCGGAGGATAAGCAGAGATTATTTTTGCCGCACTTTTCTACTAAGGAGCGCGGGACGGGTTTGGGATTGGCGATTGCTAGCCGGATTATTGCGGAGCATAACGGGACGATTCGGGCGGAGGATAATTTGCCGACGGGGACTCGGTTTGTGATTCGCTTTCCGGCGGCGGAGATTCCGGTTACGCCGGCGTAGGAGGACGCGAACAACAAAAGCCAAAGCGAAAGATCTAACACAGAGGGCACAGAGTTCGGAAAAAGATGAGTTCACGGAGATAGCTCGCTGAGCTTGCCGTCAATACTCGTGGTGCAAGTCAAAAGATTCAACGCAGAGGGCGCGGAGGTAAGAGCGCAGAGGGCGCAGAGACAATCAAGAGAGCCGGCGGGACGCCGGCGCTACCTGTATGCCAGCATCCATTTTAATTGTTGATGATGAGAGCGGGATTCGCGAGTCCTTGGCGGGACTTTTGCGCGATGAAGGATACCGCGTGGAGACCTTGGAGTCGGGGGAGGAGTGTTTGGCGCGGGTGGAGCGGCGTGGCGTTGATTTGATTTTGTTGGATGTGTGGCTGAAGAAAATGGATGGGCTGGATACTTTGGAGCGGATTCAGGCGCAGGGTGTGGCGCCGATGGTCGTCATGATATCGGGGCATGGAAACATTGAGACGGCGGTGCGGGCTACGAAATTGGGGGCGTTTGATTTCATCGAGAAGCCGTTGTCGCTCGACAAAGTTGTGCTGGTGGTGCGGAACGCTTTGGAATATTTGCGGTTGGAGGAGGAGAACCGGCGTTTGCGGGCGGAGCTTGAGGAGAAACACCAGATTTTGGGGAGCAGCGTGCCGATGAAGGCTTTGCGGCAGCAAATTGCTTTGACGGCGCCTACGAATGGACGCGTTTTGATTTACGGCGAGAGCGGGACGGGGAAGGAATTGGTGGCGCGGGCGTTGCACGACAGCAGTTTGCGCAGCTCGATGCAATTCGTGGAAGTGAATTGCGCGGCGATTCCCGAGGAATTGATCGAGTCGGAGATGTTTGGGCATCGCAAGGGAAGCTTTACTGGCGCTAGCGAAGACAAGGTTGGGAAATTTCAGAAGGCGGACGGCGGGACTTTATTTTTGGATGAAGTGGGGGATATGAGTTTGAAGACGCAGTCGAAGGTGCTGCGCGTGCTGGAGGAGCGGCGCGTGGAGCCTTTGGGATCGAACCAGCCTGCGACTGTGGATGTGCGCGTGATTGCGGCGACGAATAAAAAGTTGGAAGAAGAGATTGCGCGGAATGCGTTTCGCGAGGATCTTTTTTACCGGCTGAACGTGATTCCGTTTTACGTGCCGGCTTTGCGTGAGCGCGTGGAGGATATTCCGATTCTGGCGGCGCATTTTCTGGCGGCGTTTTCGCAGGAATATGGCAAGAAGCCGCGGGAGTTCAGTCCGGCCGCTGTGGATGTGCTTTTGAATTATCCGTGGCCGGGGAATGTGCGGGAGCTGAAGAATTTGGTGGAGCGTTTGGTGATTATTTGTCCTTCGCCGCGGATTGAGCCGCATCATTTGCCGCCGGAGATTTTTCGGGGGGCGTCGAAGAGCCCGCAGAAGCCTTATGAGAGTTTGCAGGAGGCGCGTTCGGCGTACGAACGCGAGTTTGTTTTACGGAAATTGGAAGAGAATCGGTGGAATATGACGAAGGCAGCGCAGGCGTTGGGGCTCGAGCGGAGTCATTTGTATCGGAAGATGCGGACGCTGGGGATTGCGCCGACGCGGGTGGAGTGATGCGGGGCGTGGTGTTGGTGCCTTCGGTTGGATTGGGAACACCAGATCTTGGCGCGTTTTACGGCCGAGCAAGCTGGGGCGCAGCAAGCAGCGCCCCTACGGACGGCGGATCGTAGGGCACAAATTTTGGGATCGTGCAGTGAGCGACGCGCCGACAGACATCGGATTGTGCGTGCGGATTTTTAGGTTGATTCGGCTTCTTGGATTTCGGCTAGTTGTTCTAGTTGGCGGTGCCAGTCTAGTTGGCGGACCAGGGTGGAGTTTTGGCGCCAATTGCTCTGGACCTTCACGAACAGTTCTAGGAAGATTTTCGCGCCTAAGATTGATTCCAGTTCTTTGCGGGCAGCTGTGCCGATTTTCTTGATAGCTTCCCCGCCCTTCCCTATCAGGATTCCTTTTTGGCCGTCGCGTTCTACGTACATGGTGGCGCGAATGCGCAGGAGTTTGGGAGTTTCCTCGAAATTATCTACCAGTACGGCGATGGCGTGCGGGACCTCGTCGCGCGTGGCCAGGATTGCTTTCTCGCGGACGATTTCGGCGGCTAGGAAACGCTCGGGTTGGTCGGTGAATTGGTCGGTGGGAAAATGCGGCGGGGCTTCGGGCAGGCGCTCGAGCCAGGAATTGACGAGGTTGAGGCAGCCTTCGCCGGTTAGCGCGCTGATGGGAAAAACTTCGGCGAATTCAAATTCCTTGCTGTAGCGCTCGATCATCGGGAGGAGCAATTGCTTGGCGATGCGGTCGACTTTATTGAGCAGCAGGTAGACCGGGCCGTGAAAGCGTTGGAGCCAGTCGAGGGCGAATTTATCGCCGCGACCGAAGTCGGCGGTGGCGTCGGCGATCAGGCAGAGGATGTCAATGCCTTCGAGGGCGTGCTGGAGTTCGTCCATCATCATGCGGCTTAGGACGTTTTCAGGTTTGTGGATGCCGGGCGTGTCTACCAGGATGATTTGGGCGTCGTCGCGATTGAGAATGCCTTGAATGCGGTTGCGAGTGGTTTGGGGTTTCGAGGAGACGATGGCGACTTTTTGGCCGACGAGAGTGTTGACGAGGGTGGATTTGCCGGCATTGGGGCGGCCAATGATCGCTACGAAACCGGATTTGAAGGCCATGGAAGTATTAATTGTACGCCTTTGGAGCGCGACGAGAAAGGACGCGGGGCGGGGCCGGAGCTTGTGCGGCTGCGACGTCGGATGGTTGGGATCAAAGATTTAACACAAAGTCCACAGAGAAAGAAACAGAGAGAGGGCACCCTTCGAACCGGCACTGCCGGTTCTCAGGGTGAATCGCCCTGTGGGGCGATTCACGGAGATGCTTTGCTGATTGGGCGGACTTGCTCGAACGCGACCTCTGGCATTTTTAACGTCGCATGAACGGTTGAAGAAAAAACGGCGGCTCGTTTGCGGCGTTCGATTCTTATTTCATGAATTCTTGACATGGTGATGCATCGTTGTATGCTCGAATTGCTTGCAGCGAGCCAGAGCTATCTGGTTGCGGAGGGCGGGGCGTTCCGCGCGGTACGCTGCTTAGCCACATTTTGCCTTTAGAGGAGGCCTTCCATGGCACACCACGTAAAAGCAATTCCGGATGGGTATCACAGCATCAGTCCTGCGTTGACTTGCAAGGATGCGGCGCGGGCGATCGAATATTACAAGAAAGCTTTCAATGCGCAGGAAATCATGAGGATGCCGTCGCCGGACGGCAAGATCTCGCACGCGGAACTGCAGATCGGCGATTCGCGGATATTTTTGAATGACGAGATGGGGCCGATGACTGCCAGCTCGGGAACGCCGCGGATGTCTTTGTTTCTGTATGTGGAGGATGCGGACACTACATTTAACAATGCGGTGAAGGCCGGCGGGAAAGTGGATATGGCGCTGGAGAATCAGTTTTGGGGCGACCGCTACGGGAAGCTTACGGATCCCTTTGGGCACCAGTGGGGCATTGCGACTCACGTGGAGGATGTGGCGCCGGAGGAAATCGGGAAGCGTGCGGCGGCGTTTTTTGCGAAGATGGCGGCGCACGGGTAGGCTTCGGGAACGTTGCGACAATTTGATGGTGCTTGATCGGGCTCGCTGCGATTGTGGCGGGCCCGAAGTGTTTTTGGCGGGGCGCGTAAATGCGATTCCATCGCAGAGACGCAGAGGACGCAGAGAAAAGCGGCACCTTGCTTGCGGATGGGAAAAGCAGATCCCTGTAAGTTCACAAACCAAGTGCAACAGGCTGATAAGGTCGTGTTGCCATGGGACATTACGGACAACTATCACTGGAAGAGCGATGCACGATTGCCCGGCTTCAGGAAGCCGGGCAATCGTGCCGGCAAATCGCTGCAGCTTTGGATCGCTCGGCATCGACCATCTGCCGGGAACTGAAGCGCAACAGCGGCGCCCAAGTCGGTTACCGACCGAGCTGGGCGGAGAAGCAGGCTTGGGCCCGGCGTTGGCGTGGTTCGCGCCTGGCCCGGCAAGCGGACTTGCGCGAAGTGGTCTTGCAGCGCTTGGCCCAAGGGCATTCGCCGGAACAAGTCGCCGGCCGCTTGCAACTGGAACGGGGACGGGCCGTGCTGTGCGCCGAATCCATCTACCGTTTCATTTATGCGCAGATTCGGCGCAACGGCGATACCGACTGGCGCCACTATCTGCCGCGACGCAAATACAAACGCGGCTATCGCCGTCCGGGGCGAGACCGCTCTCCGCTGCGGCTCATTCCGCAGCGGATCTCGCTGGCCGAGCGGCCGCTAGAAGTTTCGCAGCGCGATGCCGGTGGCCATTGGGAGGCTGACTTGATGCTGTTCAGCGATCCCGGCGGAGTGCTGCTGGTGGCGCAGGAACGCGCTTCGCGCTTGCTGTTCATCCGCCGCCAGCACAGCAAAGCGGCCACCCCGATCGTCCGGGAATTACAGCGCAACTTCGCGCTGCTGCCGCCGGCGCTGCGCCAAACGGTCACCTTCGATAACGGCGCGGAGTTCTCGCACCATCAGCAGTTGCACACCCAACTGCAAATGCAAACCTACTTCTGCGACACGCAGGCGCCGTGGCAGAAAGGCGGCATCGAAAACGCCATCGGCCGGCTGCGTCGTCTGCTGCCCAGAAAAGTTCATCCCAGCCGGCTCACGCAGAGCAGCCTCGATACGCTCACCCAGCGCCACAATCACACTCCCAGAAAATGCCTGGGCTTTCAAACTCCCGCCGAGATCTTCTCGTCGATGCTGTTGCACTTGAAATGTGAATCCACACCCTCGCTGCGCTCGGGATGACAGCCCGTTTACTTTTTTGGGGAAGAGTTAGATTGTGCGGGCGGAGGAGGCCGCTGCTGAGGGGGTGGGCTTGGCGCGGACGCGGAGGACTTTGCGTTGGTTGGCTTCCAGGACTTCGAAGCGGAGGCCGTCGGCGTCTACTACTTCGCCGGTTTTGGGGACGTGGCCAGCGACACTGTTGAGCAGGCCAGCGATTGTGGTGGCGGCGGAATGTTGCATGCTGGCGTCTAGTTGGACGCCGAAAAGTTCGTTGACCTTGTCGAGTTGAACGCTGCCACGCATTACCAGCGCGCCGCTGGCCTCGCGGATTACATCCGGAGCGGGCGTGCGATCTTCTTCGCCGATTTCGCCGACAATTTCTTCTACTAGATCTTCCACGGTGACGACGCCGGCCATCAGGCCGTATTCGTCTATTACGATGGCCATCTGCTGATTTTTGCGCTGCATTTCTTTCAGGAGCTCGGAGCCGAATTTTGTTTCCGGGACGAAGAGCGCGGGACGCATGAGTTCGCGTACGGTGCGGTGAGCGGCGTCGCGGTCGGGGACTTCGAGCATGTCACGAGCCATGACGATGCCGACGATATCGTCGAGCGATTTGTCGTAGACCGGGAGGCGGGAGAATTTGGTGTCCACGACCAGCTCGCCGAGTTCTTCTAGTGAAGCGTTGGAGCGGATGGCGATGACGTCGGGGCGCGGAGTCATGACGTCGCGGACGCGCTTATCGCCGAATTCGACTACGGATTCGATCAGGCGGGCTTCGTCCTGCTCGATGATGCCTTCTTCGGTGGCGGCGTCCACGAAGGCTTCGATGGCTTGCTGCTGCTCGTCGGCGGGCGTCTGCACGTCGGCTTCTTCGGACAGATGCAGGACGGAGACGAGCAGTTCCAGAACGGCTTGCACGGGCCAGATGATGAAGAGTAGGACACGGACGAGCGGAACGAACGGCAGGACCCATTTCCCGGAAGCGCGCGCGAGCAGAAGCGCCGGGAAGAATTGCATGGCGACGACGACTTGCGCGCCGAGGAAAAAAATCATTTCGACCGCTGCTTCCCAGGTGCCGGGGACGAAGAAGAGGACGCCGCGCGCGGTGATGGCGGCGACCAGGACGAGCCAGAGTCGCGCGAGCATGCTGAAGGCGAGCGCGGCGCGGTCACGGTCCATGTGGAAACGCGGCTCGACTTCGGATTCGAAAGTTTCGAGATGGTCGTGGATGCGGCCGGTGTGGACGCGGCCGAGTTCGCGGAAGGCGCGGTCGAGGTAGGAGAAGACGACGAGGCCGAAGGTGAGAGCGAGAACGCCGGCGGTGTAGAGGAAGATGGGCATGGCTAAGCCAATCCTAAGTCGCGGCGGAGGCGATTTTCGCGCCGGGTCATTTGGCCTTGATCGGTTTCGTGGTCGTAGCCCATCAGGTGCAGCACGCCGTGAAGGATGAGGATGCGCATTTCCTGGTCGAGCGTGCGGCCGAAGCGGATGGCGTTGCGGCGGGCGACGTTGGGGGCGATGGCGATGTCGCCGAGGTACGACTGTCTGCCGCGGATGGTTCGGACGGAGTTGTGGGGAACGGGTCCATCGGCTGGGAAGGACAATACATCGGTCGGGCGATTTTTGCCACGGTACGCGGAGTTCCAGCGCGCCATTTGCGGATCGCTGACGAGGGCGACGGTGAGCGAATCGGGCGGGAGGTAGAGGCGCTTTTGCGTGGCGGCGAGAAATTTATCGAGGGCTGCAATGGAAACACGAACGCGCCGCTGTTGATTGAGAATCATACGGGCGGTTAATCCCGCGGATTTTTGAGAGCGGAGTGCCCGGCGACGTTGCCGCGGCCATTCTGGCTGGGATGCGAGGCGGCGTGTTCGTCGTAGGCTTTGATAATGCGTTGCACGAGATTGTGGCGGACGACATCGCGTTCATCGAAATAGACGAGGGAGATGCCTTCGATTTTTCCGACGATTTCGATGGCCTCGATGAGGCCGGAGCGGCGGGATTCGGGCAGGTCAATCTGAGTGACGTCGCCGGTGATGACGGCTTTGGAATTGAAGCCGAGACGCGTGAGGAACATTTTCATTTGTTCGCTGGTGGTGTTCTGGGCTTCGTCGAGAATGACGAAGGAATCATTGAGCGTGCGGCCGCGCATGAAGGCTAGCGGAGCAACTTCGATGATGCCTTTTTCGAGGAAATTTTCTAGTTTGTCGGCTTCGAGGAGGTCGTGGAGCGCGTCGTAGAGCGGGCGCATGTAGGGGTCCACTTTTTCCTGGAGCGTGCCGGGAAGGAATCCGAGGCGTTCGCCGGCTTCGACGGCTGGTCGCGCGAGAATGATGCGATTCACTTGCTTCGAGAGGAGCGCGGTGACGGCCATGGCTACGGCGAGATACGTTTTGCCAGTGCCGCCGGGTCCGATGGCGAAAACCATGTCGTAGGTTTCGAGAGCTTCGATGTAATGCTTCTGGTTGGTGCTCTTGGGGACGATGGTCTTTTTGCCGAAGGAGCGCGAGTGCGAGGGGGAGAACGCGCTGCGGGCGGCTTGCGGCGGTTCGCCGGTGGCGATGCGTAATAGAGATTTCACTTCCTGGCTGTCTGGCGCGCGGCCGTCGCGGATGCGCTGGTTATATTCGCCTAGGATTTGGGCGGCGCGTTCGACTTGCGGGGCGGAACCTTCAATTTCGAGATCGTGATCGCGGAGATGCGTGGTGACGTGGAGAGCGGATTCGAAAAGCTTCAGATTTTCGTCGAGAGTGCCGAAGAGTTCGTTGATGCCACCAGCTAAGCGCACGGTTTGTTTCATCAAGTTTCGCGGAAGCGATATCTCCGGGACGAGAATTCAAGCCTGCTACAATTAGCGTAGCGCGGGAGGCGCGGAGGGTCAAGGCAGGCGCCGCGAGATTCACCGTATTGTAATATTGGCTGGGAAGCAGGGCGGGTTAACCAGGACGTGACGAAAAGGAAGCAGAGGGTGTAAAGGCTTCGCTTTTGCGGGCCGATTGTTTCAATATGACCAATTGCGGGCGGAAGGCTGCTCAGGCGGGCGTGGAAATGGCGTGGCGGCAATGACGGGGAGAGAGGCATGACGAACGGAAAAGAACCACCGCCGAGCCCGGCGAATCCGATTTACGGAAAGCTGCGGCGGACACAGCGCGTGCACATCTTGATGGCGGTGCTGGTGCGCGGAACGAGCGGGGGCAAGCCGTTCGAGGAAGAAACGAAAACGACGACGGTGAACGCGCATGGATGCTTGATTTCGCTGGCGAAGCCGGTGACACGGGGACAGCAGGTTTCGATCGTGAATCCGAAGACGGCCGAAGAAGTGGAATGCCGGGTGGCTTTCATCAGCGAGAACAAGGGAAGCAAGACGGAAGTGGGTCTAGAGTTTACGGAGGCGTCGCCGCTTTTCTGGCGGATTGGATTTCCGCCGGAGGATTGGGTGGATTCGACGGAGCGCAAGAGGCCGGGAACTGCAGCGGCGCCGACGCGTCCTGCGGGAGCGGGGAGTGGGACGCCGCCGGGTAAGAGCGGGTAGTTGGGTCAGGACTGATCGGGCCGCGGGATTTTCTTCAGGTTGTGGGTCTCCGATTTAACTTTTCACTCGAACGACAGAAAAAGCAGATCCCTCGCTGCGCTCGGGATGACACTCGCGTTATTTTTTTCGCGCGTGATAAAAGCCACACTACTTCCCCCGCGTCACTTCACGGCTTGGCGGCCGGGAAATCGACTTTGGGGACTGCGCGCGATGTTTCAGAGGCCTGGAAGTAGGCGTTATTGGGTTGGAATCCAGCCCACCCGGCGAAAATGCTATTTGGGAACTGGCGGATGTAGGTGTTGTAGGCCTGGATGGAATCGTTGTAGCGCTTGCGTTCGACGGCGATGCGATTTTCGGTGCCGGCGAGTTCGTCCTGGAGGCGCAGGAAGTTTTCGTTGGATTTTAATTGGGGATAATTTTCGCTGAGGGCGAGGATTCTTTGCCCGAGCGCGTCGAGCTGGCTGTTCGCGGCGATTTTGTCGGCTGGGGGTTTGGGCGTCCGATCAGTGCGGCGCGGGCGTTGGCGATGTCGGCGAAGACGGTTTCTTCGTGAGCGGCGAAGCCTTTGACGGTGTTGACGAGGTTGGGGATGAGGTCGGCGCGGCGCTGGAGGACTACGTCTACTTGCGCCCAATTGGATTTCACCTGTTCGTCGAGAGTGACGAGGTGGTTTTTGGTGCTGACGTAGGCGCCGCCGAAGGCGGCTGCGATCAGGACGAGGATGGCGATGACGGCGACGACGGCTTTCATGGAGGACCTCCGGCGAAGGTGGATGGCGGGGCCATCATACTGCAAAAAGTGATTTTGACGGAGCGGGGATGGCTAGGGGTGACGGTGGGACGGGGCTGCGGTCTTCGGGCGGCGTCGGAGCCGGGGAGCGGAAAGATTTAACACGGAGGGCACAGAGAAAAAACGAGCGCACAGAGACGTATCGCAGGGGTGCGTTTCGCGGTGGTCGCGGGATGCAGACAGAAGAGAGATCCCTCGGTGGGCTCCCTTCCTACGTCAGGGCAAGCGGGATGACAACCGCAGTGCACGTTGGTTACATGGATTCGAGGCGGCGGTCTGCTTCGTTGGTTACTACTTCTACGAATTCCAGATAGGCTTGGAGGGAGGCTTCTACGTCCACGCTGCGGGGTTTGCGCTTCCCTTCTCTGATATCGAGCATGGCGTTGAAGGCGGAGGGATCGGCGCCAGTGAGCGCGGCCATCGCGGTGACCGCGTCACGTTTGGTTGCTGGAACTGGTTGGCCTAGCGCCATCAGCGCGTGGCGGAAGAGCGCGCAGAAGACTGAGACGGATTGCGACATGATTGCGAGATGCGCTTTGTAACTTAGGGGCGCAGCCAGGACTGCCTGGCGCAGGCGGAGCCAATCGGTGCGGAGTTCGCGTTCGACTTGCAGCCGGTGGAGATGCAGCGGAACTTCGAAATTCGCGAAAAGCTCGGGGCCGACGAGCACGCGATGATGATGTTTGATGTCGAGCAGTTCGATGGCGAAGACGTCGGCGGAACGATGGAGTTCATCGAGAGTGAAAATCAGCGGCGGAGGATTGCCCTGGCGGATCCACCAGTCGGCGGCGGGGTGGAGATGTTCGAGGTCGGCGGGGCCGGCGTGTTCCACGACGCAGAGGACGTTGAGGTCGGAGTGGCCTGCGCGAAATTCTCCGGTGACGGCGGAGCCGTAGAGGACCACGGATTTCAGGTTGTCCTTGGCGGCGGATTGGAGACGGGAGACTAGTTCGGTTAATTTTGCTTCCATGACACGACCTTTGTTACGGCCACCTGCAAACCGCGCGGGTCTTAAACCCGGACCTACAGTCCCTTCTTGGAATTGCCAGCGTGCTCGCGGAAAAGAGCACGGGGCAGATACGACTTCGGCATCGCGCGGCTCGACTTGTTCCGCTGCCTAGTCTACTGCACGCGAAGCAAGCTTCGCGCCGGAGAAGCGGCGGCAAGCCGCCGCACTCCCAGATTACTTCGCGTCGGCGTGCGCGCTGTGGCTTCCCGTTGGACGCCGAGCAACTGCGAATCTGAGAACGGCGTGAAGGACACAGATGCTTGCGAACGGAATCCGTTACCAGCTGCCGCTGGCGCCGCCACCGCCAAAGGAGCCTCCGCCACCGCCGCCAAAGCCGCCTCCGCCACCGCCGAAGCCGCCGCCACCAAAACCACCACCGCCCCAGCCTCCACGGCCCATCGCGCCGCCGATCATGGGGCCGATCCACCAGCCGCTGCCGCCGCCCCGTCCGCGGCCAGAGCCGCCGCTCATCATTTTGAAGAGGACGAAGATGAATACGCCTAGCAGCAGAAGCGCGAAAATTCCGTTCGACAGGTGGTCAGGCGGCTGCGGGGGCCTGGGGGGCGGCAGCGAACCGGCGCTGAGAGTGATACCGCGATCCTGCGCGATTACGTCGGCTACGCGGCGGGTCATCACGATCATCGCAGCATCGTAATTTCCGGCGCGCAGGTATGGGACGGCTTCGCGGCCGAAGCCGCCTACTTTGCCGTCTGGAAGGATGCCTTCAAGGCCGTAGCCGACTTCGAAACGATATTGGCGATCTTCCTTGGCGAGGAGAATCAGTACGCCGCTGGAGGATTGTTTCGGGCCGACGCCCCATTTGGTGGCGAGGTTGAGAGAAAAATCTTCGATGGGTTGGCCGTTCAGCGATGGAACGGTTACGACGAAAATTTGAGCTTTGACTTTCTGGTCAATTTCGGTGCAGAGGGCGGTTAATTGGGCGCGGGCGTTCGGGCTTAGGACGTTGGCGAAATCGTTTACGTAGCCGGCGGGTTTGGCGGGGAGCGAGGTTTGCGCGAGTGCTGGGAGCGCGACGCAGAGGAGGAGCAGAAACGCCAACGGGAGAGTGGCGGCGCGGCGAAAACTGCGATTGGGGCTTGATCTTAGCGCGGGAGGCATAGTGACGCGGGCATGTTAGTTCGTTGGTGCTTCTAGTGTCAACGTTGCCTGAAAGGCGGCAGACAGCGGCGGATCCAGGCGGGAGCTTCTAGCAAGACAGACGCAAGGCGCCCGCCTGAAGGCGGCCGTTACAAATGCTGCGGCGTGAAATCTGAGCGGCGTGAGTTGCGATTGACTGTAAAGTGGCGTGGGGTTCGGCTTCGATTGTCAGGGGCTGGGGGCGATGCTAAACTTCCCGCGAGCCTGTTCGGGTACGCACGGTACTGTCCGAAAATGAACGCCTGACGGTACCATTTTCCCGTTTAATCGTCTAAATTCAAGCGGATAGGCATGGCCGCTGCTTTGCAGCCGGATACATAATTTGAAACAAACAGGGTTGCTGGTGCGTTTGAGTAAGTTACAGGTATGCGGAAGTGGAAACGCGACATTTAGCGAGAGGAAAAACACGATGATCGGAAGGTTACAAGTTGCGGTGGTGCTGCTGACGGCTGCTTCGCTGATCGTTTCGCCGGCTTACGCGGCGGCGCAAGCGGGACAGGAGCAGAACCAGGCGCAGAGCCAGGGGCAAGCCGGTTCAAGGACCCAACCGCCGAGCCAGCCGGAGGCGCAAACCGGAGCGCCAGCGACGGAGCCGGCGCGCGACCTGCGCGGGGTCGAAGGGCCGGACTATTCGAAGCCCAAGGCGGCATTGCCAAATCTATTTGCGCCGTATACTCCGGAGAATATTCCAGAGCCGATGCTGACGAACTCGCCGCGGATTGACCAACTGATTCAGGATGGCAAGTTGATGCTCAGCCTGGATGATGCGATCTCGCTGGCGCTGGAAAACAATTTGAACATTAACGTGACGCGGTTCACGCCGTGGATCGCCGAAACGCAATTGCTGAAGGCGAAAGCCGGTGGGATTCCGCAGACCGGCAGCAGCCAGCAAGTAGTATTGGGGACGTCGCCGGCGGTGTCGTTCGATCCGGTCTTCACGACGAACCTGGGATGGTCGCACGGAATTTTTCCGGTGAACAACCCGTTTACTTCGGGTGCCGGGACGACGGCAATTCCGGCGGTGGACCAGAATACGGCGTTCGTAGATCTGGGCTACACGCAAGGCTTTCACACCGGAACAAGCTTGCAGGTGACGTTCGATACTCCGCGGACTTCCACGAACCTGAACGACGTGGTGTTCAATCCGGCGTTGAGTCCAATCATGTCGGTGGTTTTGTCGCAGCCGCTGCTGAACGGTTTCGGACTGCTGCCGAACACGCGCTACATTTTGGAAGCGAAAAATTCTATCAAGGTGGCGAATTCAGTGTTTGCGCAACAGGTGATTGCGACGGTGACGCAGACTTCGAACGATTATTGGGAATTGGTGTATGACCGCGAAAACGTGAAAGTGGAGGAAGCGGCAGTAGGAGTGTCGCAAAAACTCTACGAGGACAACAAGAAGCAGCTGGAAATTGGGACGATGGCGCCGTTGGACGTACTGACGGCGGAATCGCAATTGGCGACGGATCAGCAGAATCTGATTGTGGCGCAGACGAACAAATTGCAGCAAGAGACTGTGCTATTGAACGATATCGCCAAGAATTTGCTGGCGAAAGACGTGGCGGGGATCGAAATCGTGCCGACGACTCCGATCACGACGCCGGATTTAGTGGAGAACATTGCGCTGCAGGATGCGGTGCAGGAAGCGTGGCGGAAGCGGCCGGAGCTTTACCAGGCGAATTTGAATTTGAAGAATGCGGGGATCGAAGTGAAGGCGACGAATAACGGATTGCTGCCTTCGCTGAACGCTTACGTTGAGTACCAATCGCAAGGGTTGAACGGAAACAAAATTAATACGACCAACGTGCCCGGCACATTCGCTCCGGACACTGCGTCGCCGCTGGTGGATGCCAACGGAAACGAAGTTCTAATCGGCGGCAATCCAGCTTTTGCCGGCTTTCCGGTGAGCACGACTTCGATCAATCCTGGCGGACTGGGTGGCTCGCTGGAGAATGTGTTCCACAACGATTTCCCGGTGTATTCGGTGGGCGTGAATTTGACTTTGCCGATTCGGAACCGCTCGGCGCAGGCGGATAGCGCGCGGGCGCACCTGGATGAACGTCAGCAGCAGGTGCAGTACCGGCAGACGGAAAATACCATTGTGCTGAACGTGCGGAACGCGTTGATTGCGTTGCAGCAGGATCGAGCGCAGGTGGCCGCGGCGGATAAGGCGCGGACATTGGCGCAGCAGACGCTGGACGCGGAGCAGAAGAAATATCAGCTGGGATCGTCTACCAGTTACAACGTGGTTTTGCGATCGCGCGATTTGACCGCGGCGCAAGGGACCGCGTTGCGGGCGCAGGCGAATTTGGCGGAAGCGCTGGTGAATTTCAATCAGGCGATGGGGCGGACTTTGGAAGTGAATCGTATTACGGTGGCGGATGCTCTGCGTGGCGTGACGGGGCGGGCTCCTTTGATTCCGGGGACGCCGAACGCGGACGCTGGGGTGGGAGCGAAGTAGGCTGGGGCCGGTCGCGATTGGAAGCGAGAAGCGTATTGCTCTGGCCGGAATGCGACATGGCGTGCCGACGGTCGTTGGCTTCTTGTTGAGCTTGGTCGGTGGTTCTTAGTCCGGAAAACGGCGGCGCGCCGCCGCACTCCATATTGTGCTTGCCTGCGTTGTGACTTTGCCAATATGCACGTTGGATGCGTCTGCCGCGTTCTGCTTGTTGCTGGTACCGTTTCGTTGCCCTAGAATGAGTTGATAACGCTGTTGTATGTTTAGCCGGCAATTTGCGTCTGTTTGGAAGGAGCCCTCCCATGTCCGACAAGACCGTAGACAAAACTGGGAAAGTTAGTCGGTCCCAGGGTACGGCTACACTTGAGCCGGAGCGGCACGTTTCGGCGGGCGAGAAGGCGTGGGAAGAAAAGACGTTGCGGCCTACTTTGCAGAAATCGCCGGACCGAGACGCTGACTTCACCACGGTTTCTAGTTATCCGATTCGACGACTTTATACGCCGGCGGATTTGCCGGATTGGAATCCGGAAGCGGATTTGGGTTATCCGGGGACGCCTCCTTACACCCGCGGGATTCATTCCACGATGTATCGCGGGAAATTGTGGACGATGCGGCAGTTTGCGGGATTTGGGACCGCGGAAGATACGAACGCGCGGTTTCGTTATTTGCTTTCGCAGGGGCAGACCGGGCTTTCGGTGGCGTTTGATTTGCCGACTTTGATGGGCTACGACGCGGATCATCCGCTATCCGAGGGCGAGGTTGGAAAATGCGGAGTGGCGATCAGTTCGCTGGCGGATATGGAAGTGCTGTTTGACAAGATTCCGCTGGCGGACGTGACGACTTCGATGACGATCAATTCTCCGGCCGCGGTGATTTGGGCGATGTACCTGGCGGTGGCGGAAAAGCAGGGTGCGGACTGGAGGAAAATATCGGGGACGCTGCAGAACGATATTTTGAAGGAATACATCGCGCAGAAGGAATACATCTATCCGCCCGAGCCTTCGATGCGTTTGGTCGTGGATACGCTGGAGTTCGGCGCGAAGAACACGCCGAAGTTCAATCCGATTTCGATCAGCGGGTATCACATCCGCGAAGCTGGCTCGACGGCGATTCAGGAATTGGCATTTACTTTGCGCGACGGGATCGAGTATGTGGAGTGGGGCGTGCGGCGCGGGATGGATGTGGATGATTTTGCGCCGCGGCTTTCGTTTTTCTTTAACGCGCACAATGATTTCTTCGAGGAGATCGCGAAGTATCGCGCGGCGCGGCGAATTTGGCACAAGACGATGGCGGAGCGGTTTGGGGCAAAGAATCCGCGGTCGTGGGCTTTGCGTTTTCATACGCAGACGGCGGGATGTTCTTTGACGGCGCAGCAGCCTTACAACAACGTGGTGCGGACGGCTCTGCAGGCTTTGGCGGCGGTGATGGGCGGGACGCAGTCGTTGCATACGAATTCTTTGGATGAGGCTTGGGCGCTGCCCACGGAATTTGCGGCTACTTTGGCTTTGCGCACGCAGCAGATCATTGCGCATGAGAGCGGGGTGACGAATACGGCGGATCCGCTTGGCGGATCATATTTTGTTGAGGCTTTGACGAATGAGGTGGAGCGCGGGGCTTGGGATTACATTGAGAAGATTGACGCGCTGGGCGGGATGGTGGCGGCCATCGAGCGGGCCTACCCACAGCGCGAGATTGCGGAGGCGGCTTACAAGTATCAGGTGGCGGTGGACCGCAAGGAAAAGATTATCGTGGGCGTGAATGATTATGTTGCCGAGGAGAAAGGCATCGACATTTTGCAGATTGATGAGACCGTGGCGGAACGGCAGACCGTGCGTTTGCGGAAATTGCGCGCGGAGCGGTCGGGGGCGGAGGTTGAGCGGCGGTTGGATGCTTTGCGGAAGGCGGCGGCGGGGGATGCGAATTTGATGCCGCATATTTATGATGCGGTGAAGGCATATGCAACGCTGGGTGAAATCTGCGATGCGCTGCGCGAAGTTTTTGGGATTTATGAGGAAGTGGCGATTACGTAACCTGAGCGACTCTCACTTAGTATTCTGAGTTGTTTTTCTCTGCGTCCTCTGCGTCTCTGCGGTGAATCATGACAGATGCCGAACTGACCCACCGGATCATTGGGGCAGCGATTGAGGTGCATCGGGTTCTGGGGCCGGGGTTGCTCGAGTCCGCGTACGAAGAATGTCTGGCTCACGATTTTGAGCGGCTTGGAATTCCGTTTGATCGCCAAAAGGCACTTCCGCTGGTCTATCGAGACGTTAAACTCGATTGCGGCTACCGGATCGATTTTTTGGTGGATCGTCGAGTGGTGGTTGAGCTGAAGGCGGTCGACTCGCTTGCGCCCATTCATGATGCGGTTCTTTTGACTTACTTGCGGCTTTCCGGTTGCAAGATTGGGTTGATCATTAACTTTCATACGGTTGTGCTTAAGGACGGCATTCGGCGGCTGGTGCAGCGTTATCAAGAGTGAAAACAACTTATGAACCGCAGAGACGCAGAGGACGCAGAGAAAGACAGAGGCGGAGCTTGGCGATGACCCAGATTCGTGCTTCGCGCGTGGTTGCGGTGGTGGCGATGGCGATTGGATTGATGATTTGCGCTGGGGCGGCTTGCGCTAAGGATAAGAAGGCGCCTGGCGTTAAGAGCGGGTTTGTTACTACTTCGGATGGGGTGCGGATTCATTATATCGAGGCGGGGCGGGCGGATATTACTCCTGCCGGGCAGATTGGGAATCCGATGCCATCTACGGCGGTGATTGAGAAGGGCGATATTGGCGTTTCGTTGGAGCACAAGTATCCTTCGATTCTGTTTGTGCCGGGATGGACGATGCCTGGGTGGATCTGGCAGAAGCAGATTGATTATTTTTCGCGGGACTATCGCGTGGTGGCGATGGACCCGCGTTGCCAAGGGGAATCTTCGCAGACGAGCGATGGGTTGTATCCTGCCGCGCGGGCGCGGGACATCAAGGCGGTGGTGGATCAGTTGCATTTGGCGCCGGTGTTGATTGTGTCGTGGTCCATGGCGGTGGTGGAAACTTTGGCTTATGTGGATCAGTTTGGGACCCGAGACTTTGCGGGGTTGGTGCTGGTGGATAACGATGCGGGAGGGCGCGGGCCGAGCGACGCGGATCAGGATTTTGGATTGCTGAAAGGGATCTTGGAGGACCGGCAAAAATCGGCGGACGGGTTTGTACGGACGCTGAATTTTCATAAGCCGCAGCCGGAAGATTACTTGCAGAAACTGATTCAGGCGTCGTTGCGCGTGCCAACGAATACCGCCGTTGCGCTGCTGGTTGGCTATTTTGTGTCGGACTACCGCTCGGTGTTGCCGAAGATCGACAAGCCGACTGTGATTTGTGCGGCGAAGAGCCCTTACATGAAGACCATTGTGGATATGCAGCCGCAGATCAAAGGTTCGCAACTGGAAGTGTTTGAAGGCGACGGGCACGCGCTGTTTGTGGATGATCCGGACAAGTTCAACGCGCTGGTGGAGGATTTGCTGCTGGAATTGAAATAGCGTTTTAGTGCCGTTGGGACGAGTGTGGCTATCGTTTTAGGGGCGATTTGAGTATTCTTGCGAGCATATGGCCGAAAAGAAGATACGAGTTTTGATTGCGAAACCTGGACTGGATGGCCACGACCGCGGCGCGAAAATCATCGCGCGGGCATTGCGCGACGCGGGCATGGAAGTGATTTATACCGGATTACGCCAGACGCCGGAAATGATCGCTTCGGCGGCGGCGCAGGAAGACGTGGACGTGATCGGGCTTTCGATTCTTTCCGGCGCGCACAATACGCTTTGCCCGCGATTGATGGAGCTTTTGCGCGGCAAGGGGATGAATGACGTGACGGTTTTGATCGGCGGCATCATTCCCGAGGCGGATATACCGGCGCTGAAGAAGGGCGGGATCGCAGAAGTTTTTCTACCTGGAACTACCACGCAGTCAATCGTAGATTTCATTCGCCATCGCGTTTCCGCTGCTCCGCACGGAGCTTAGCGCGGCGGTGAGCACTCGCCTTTCCGCTACTGCGCTCGACGACGTACTTCTCCTCAGACTTGAAAGCGACGACAGATATCCTCGCCTGAGCCGCGTGGTGATGCAGGCGTTGGCGGACGAAGTCGGGCGTATGGCGCGTGCGCCGGAGCTTGTTGGGGCCGTGATTACCGGGAGCGAGCGGGCGTTTGCGGTAGGAGCGGACATTGCCGAACTGGCGCGGCTGCGCGTGGATGAAGGATTTGAGTTTTCCCGGCGCGGGCAGGATGTGATGGCTACGATTGCGCGCAGCGGCAAGCCGGTGATCGCGGCGGTTCGCGGATTTTGTTTTGGCGGCGGATTGGATTTGGCGCTGGCTTGCCGGGCGCGGGTCGCGTCTCCGGATGCGATTTTTGCGCATCCCGGGGGAGCGCTGGGGATCATTACGGGTTGGGGCGGAACGCAGCGATTGCCGAGACTAATCGGGCGCGGCCGCGCGATGGAGATGTTGGTCACGGGGGCAAGGATCGGCGCTGACGAAGCGCGGGTTTGTGGACTGATTGCAGCGGTCGCTCCTGCGGCGGAAGTTATCGCCGAGGCGATTCGGCTCGTCCGCGCGCGCTAGATCCAGCCGCGAGCGGTTGGACGGGGACGCTATTTGCGGCTGAAGACTACGCGCGCGCCTGTGCGTCAATGATCGTTCGTGCTTCCGGGAGATGGTGCGGGCGGGGGATAGAGTAAGGGAATCGGCTCGTCCTGTCCTTCGATGTCCACTTCAAACGTTTCAAACGTCCAGCGGTCCGTGTGCTTCTTGCCTACCACGACGATGTGGCCTTTCCCTTTGGGGCCGGAAATGGGGACGCTCATGGTGGCGCTGCCCTCGGACCCGCTGAAATTGACGTTACCCGCAATGAACCAGCCGATATGCAGCGGCTGTCCGAGTTTTTCGGCGACGGCGGGAGACGCGGTGGCGCGCTGCACCGCCAACTGATACGGGTAAGACGCGCGAAACATCGACTCGACGCCGTAAATCACTACGCCGATGAATGCAGAGATAACGACCAGAACCACCGCAACTACCAGCGGCACAAACCATTTCCAGTTTTTCTCGAACCACGTCTTCGGGCGCTGCCGGTACGGCAACGCGCCAGCCGCGAGATACGATGGAGAGTTCATTGATATGTT
Organism: uncultured Acidobacteriota bacterium; assembly: GCA_963740695.1. Lineage (GTDB taxonomy): Bacteria > Acidobacteriota > Terriglobia > Acidiferrales > UBA7541 > Palsa-295. The sequence goes on along the minus strand of CAVUFU010000004.1, from coordinate 57,993 downwards.
CAGACGGCAGATATCTAATACACCACAATATTGGCGGCGACAACTGATTCGTCACAAGCGCCGGCTACAGCTGCAGTACTAATTTCGTGCGGGTGTAGGCGACACGGAAGCCGAAGCGTTCGATATTGCGATGGGAGATGCTGCCGGGTTGCGTGATGCTGACGGCCAGATCGCAATCGTTCTCTAGCGCCCACGCGAGGCGAGCGCGTAGCAAGGCGGTTTGCACGCCGCGGCGACGAAATGCCGGAAGCGTGCTCGCGCCGAAAAGTCCGGCGACTCCTTGATACGCGGAGACAACTCCGCCGCCCGCCGGTTCGCCGTCTACGTAAGCGAGAAGAAAACTGCACGGGCTGCTGCGGTGGCAGAACCCCTCCATGACGTCGAGCAGGGATTGAGTCACAGGGAAATGCTCGGCGAAGCCCTGAGCTACGATTTGCGTCCATAGCTTGGATTCGCCGGGCGTTGCGGCGCGAATGGTGACGCCCGGAGGCGCGGAGGCTGGTGCGGCTGCGAGGGCTTGCGCGAGATCGTCTAGGAGCAAGACGTTTGAGACCTCGAGCAGTTTGTAGCCGCGCGCGGCAAATTTCTCGTAGAGAGACATTTCGACGAACGGGCAAAGCTCAACGGCTGCCGGGGCGTTGCGCGATCTGAAGAATGCAGCGAGCGCGTCGAGTTCGTCGTCTGTCACCGGCCCGTTAAGGCCCACGCCGATTGCCTGGGTGACCGGTGAATCGGGGTCGGCAAAAACCGCGACGCCTCCGGCAATTTCCTGAACGGCCACCGGAAATTGCGGATGGAGTCGGTGAAATGCTTCAGCGCATTCGCGGCCGGCGTTGGCTTCCGCCATTTCGACGCGACGTGCCAAATCTATATCAATAAATCGCATTGCTGGAGCTCCTCTGCGTGCTGTTGCACGCGGTGCCGGAGGCGCCGACTACGAGTACGGCCAAACTGCTCCCGCAAGGATCGCCTTCGAACGGATTGGAACTGCCGGAACGCCTGATTTATTGCGGCGAGCTGGAGGCAGAGCTATCCCTCGCATGGGAACTACAGGGCATAGGCGCCTCCAGAGGAGAATTGAGCTGCGGTGATAAGGTTACACCGTACCCGCGGCTGATTGTATCGTACGGGGCGTCCAAGTCAAAACAATGCGGCGATGATAGAATTCCTCGGTTGTAGCGCCGCCGAGCTATCGGTGCGCGCCGTCGGGCGGGCGACTTTCTGGTGCAAGGAGATTGCCGGGTGAGCGGAACGAAAATTGAGACGCGGGTGGATGCGAAGTCCGCGGAATTCGCGAAGAACGCCCGGCAGATGGTGGACCGTTTGACGGAAATCAAGAACGAGGAGCGGCAGATTTTTCAGGGCGGCGGCGCGAAGGCGATCGAAGCACAGCACAAGAAAGGCCGGATGACGGCGCGGGAGCGGATCGCGAAGTTGATTGACGCGAAGACGGAGTTTTTCGAACTGGGGCTTTACGCCGCGTATGAGATGTATGAGGAGTGGGGCGGCGCGCCGGCGGCGGGGACGATCACGGGTCTCGCGCGCGTTTCCGGGCGGCAGGTGATGATCATCGCGAACGACGCTACCGTGAAGGCGGGCGCGTTTTTCCCGATGACCGCGAAGAAAGTGATTCGCGCGCAGAATATCGCGATCGAAAACCATATCCCGACAATCTATCTAGTGGATTCGGCCGGCATTTTTTTGCCGCTGCAGGAGGACGTGTTCCCGGATACCGATGATTTCGGGCGCGTCTTCCGCAACAATGCGGTGATGAGCGCGATGGGCATTCCGCAGATCGCGGCGATCATGGGGATGTGCGTGGCGGGCGGCGCTTATCTGCCGGTGATGTGCGACAAGATTTTGATGACCGAGGGCAGCGGGCTGTTTTTGGCGGGGCCGGCGCTGGTACAGGCCGCGATCGGGCAGAAGACTTCGGCGGAGGAACTGGGCGGGGCGCAGATGCACGCGCAGATCAGCGGGACGGTGGATTTTCGCGAAGCAGACGATGAGGCGTGCATCAAGCGGCTGCGCGCGCTGGTGGATAAGATGGGGCACGGGGCGGCAGCGCCTTTCGATCATAAGGCGGCGGTAGCGCCTGCTTACCCGGAAGACGATATCTTCGGAATTTTCTCGGCGAGTCCGGGAAAGCAGTACGATATGCGCGAGATTATTGCGCGGATCGTAGACGGCAGCCAGTTCGAGGAGTATCGCGCGGAATATGGGCAGACGGTTTTGTGCGGCTATGCGCGGATTGGCGGCTGGGCCGTAGGGATCGTCGCGAACCAGAAAAAGAATGTGAACACGCTGGCGCCTGGGACCGGCGAGAGACGGATTGAATTTGGCGGTGTGATTTATACAGAGGCGGCGGACAAGGCGGCGCGATTTATTCTGGACTGCAACCAGAACCTGGTGCCGCTGATTTTTCTGCATGACGTGAACGGGTTCATGGTGGGCAAGGAAGCGGAATGGAGCGGAATTATTCGCGCGGGCGCGAAGATGGTGAATGCGGTGGCGAATAGCGTGGTGCCCAAGATCGCGGTGATTTGCGGCGGGAGTTTTGGTGCGGGACATTATGCGATGTGCGGGAAGGCTTATGATCCGCGATTTGTGTTTGCGTGGCCGACGGCGCGTTATGCGGTGATGAGCGGCGATGCGGCGGCAGGGACGCTGGTGGAAATAAAGATCAAGCAGCTGGAGCGCGAAGGAAAAAAGCTGAGCGATGCGGACAAGAAGGAATTGTACGAATCCATTCGGAAGACTTACGAGCATCAGACCGATCCGCGATATGCGGCGGCGCGATTGTGGGTGGACGCAATCATTGATCCGGTCCATACGCGCGAAGCATTGATTGAGGCATTGGATGCGGCGGGACTAAATCCTAGAGTGGCGGAATTCAAAACAGGGGTATTACAGACTTGAAGGGAGTTGAACGCGAACACGCACACTGAATGGCTTAGTCTTTACTTATAACTTTGAACTGTTGACTGTGAATAGATTCTGGCGGCACGACGATGACGAATAGTCCAAGGAAGGGCGGCTTTGGATTGCTCGGCGCAACGGCGCTGCTGTGTTTGCCGTCGCTGTTTGCGGTGTTCAGTTCATCGGCAATTGCGACCAGTGAGGGATCGCACAGCTCGGCGCTGTGGTTCATGTTTCAGGTGTCGCAGTACGTAGGAGCGATCGGGATCGTGGTGGCGGCGGCGCTGGTGGTCATGAAGGCTAGTGAGGGAAAGATTTCGCGTATCGCGGTGGGGCTGATGACGGCGTGCGTGCTGGGCGCGATTTTTTTACAGTGGTACGCGATTCATATTTACAGGAGCCCCTGGTTCTAAAATTATGAGCAATGCGGTGACTATCGTGGAGTGTCCGCGGGACGCGTGGCAGGGATTGCGCCAGGTGATTCCGACGGACGAGAAAGTGCAGTATCTGAGCCGGCTGATTTCGTTGGGATTTCGGCATATTGATGCGGTGAGTTTCGTTTCGCCGAAGCATGTCCCGCAGATGGCGGACAGCGAAGCGGTGATGGCGCGATTGAGCGCGATGAAAACGCCTGCGGGCGAAGCGCCGGACATTATCGGGATCGTAGTGAATGCCCAGGGGCTGGAGCGCGCGATTGCGGCGCCGGGGGTGACGACCGTCGGGTATCCGTATTCGATCTCGGCATATTTTCGGCGGGCGAACGCGAATATGTCCCGCGCGGAATCGCGCGAGCTAGTGGAGAAATTGCAGCGGGACACGAAGGCGGCGGGTCGAAAACTGGTTGTGTATATTTCGATGGCGTTCGGGAACCCTTATGACGAACCGTGGGGACCGGAATTGGTGGAAGAGACGCTGGTGTGGCTGAAGGATTTAGGCGTGCGGACGGTTTCGCTGGCGGATACGGTGGGGACGGCGTCGCCGGAGGAAGTGGCTGGACTGTATCAGGCAGTGAAAGGCTGCGTAGCGGGAGTGGACGTGGGAGTGCATTTGCATAGCCGTCCGGAGCGCGCAGCGGAGAAAATTCTGGCGGCCTATGAGGCGGGGTGCCGGCGGTTTGATGGCGCGCTAACTGGGATGGGCGGCTGCCCGTTTGCCGGTGATGAGCTCGTGGGAAATATTCCTACGGAGGCGGTGCTGACGACGCTGGCTTCGCGCGGAGTTTCGACGGGGATTGATACGAAATCGCTCGCGGTGGCGTGTGCGATGACGGAGGAGTTGCGCGAGAAGTACACGCACACGGAGGAAGCGGCGAAGCCGAATTGACGAAGAGAAAACCATCATGAAAAGCAAAGCGCAAACATCGCGGCTGCCCGAGTTCACTACGCTGAAGTATGAGGTGGACGGAGCGGCGCTGACGATCACGTTGAATCGGCCGGAAAAGCGCAACGCGATGTCGAGCGAGATGGTTAAAGAGCTGTTGGAGGCTTTGAGCAGGGCAGAATCGGATTCGTCGGTACATGCGCTGATTGTGACCGGCGCAGGAAAAGCTTTTTGCGCCGGGGTGGATCTGGAGACTTTGCAAGCGATTTCGACGCAGACTCCGGCGGAGAATTTGGGAGATTCGCGCGAGTTGGCTCGGTTGTTTCACCGCATTTACTCTTTCCCGAAGCCTGTAATTACGGCGGTGAATGGAGCGGCGATCGCGGGTGGGTGCGGCATCGCGACTTTTTCGGATATTACTTTGGCAGTGCCGGACGCAAAATTCGGTTACACGGAAGTGCGGATCGGGTTTATTCCGGCGCTGGTGTCGGTTTTATTGCGCAGGCAGATCGGGGAGAAGCACGCGCGCGAACTTCTGCTTACCGGGCGCATCTTTGACACCGCAGAGGGCTACCGGCTGGGGCTCGTGACGGAGATTGTGGCGTGCGCGGATCTAATGAAACGCGCGCGGGAATTTGTGGACGTGTTTATGACGGCGAGTCCGACGAGTTTGCGGAGAACGAAGCGGTTGCTGCTCCGTTACGACGAAGACGAAATCACGCAGGAGATTGAGTTGGCTACGGAGGAGAACGCAGCGATTCGCGGGACGGAGGATTTTCGCGAGGGGTTGGCGTCGTTTTTGGAGAAACGCAAGCCGAATTGGACGGGGAGTTGAGGCGTCTGGACGAGCGGGATTTGATTTTGTATTCCCAGGACGAACTTGGCCGCTCAAATCTGCTTTTTTTTAGGGTTTCCGCGAAAGGCAGATCCCTCGCTGCGCTCCCTTCCTGCGTCAGGGCAGGCGGGATGACAATCGCTCTCTCTGGTGGCTTCTGAAACAGCTAAAATAGTGTCCTGACAAACGGCTTCGCACATTAGGGCTTGTATCCACTCTTCTTGCTACACAAAGCCGACGAACAATTCACGCATCGCTCCGATAGATTTTCGGTTCTTTGATACACTTCCGAACGGCCATGGACTACGCTGAGACTACCATTCGTGTGCGTTATGCCGAGACGGACCAGATGGGAGTGGTGTATCACGGTAATTATTTCACTTGGTTTGAAGTGGGGCGCGTGGAATTGTGCCGGCAGCTCGGGTTTGAATACAAGCAGATGGAAATCGAGGACGATAGTTACATCGTGGTGGCTGACGCACATTGCCGGTTCAAGCGTCCAGCGCGGTTCGATGACGTGCTGTTGATTCGCACGCGGGTGCTGACGGCGCAGCGGCGCACCGTGAAATTCGGGTACGAGGTTGTGCATCAGGAATCAGGCGAGTTGCTTGCTACCGGCGACACGATGCACGTGATTTGCGACCGCTTGGGGCGCCCGAAGTCGCTGCCGGAAAAATATCGCAAGTACTTCCCTACCGCGAAAGTTGCTTCGCATGCTACGGACCACGCGCACGTTGGCGAGCCACACAATTCATGAGCGCAATCCAGATAGACGGCACAAATCTGAGTTTCGAGCTTCTTTACCGCATCGTGTTTGACGGCGCGAAGGTGGAGCTGGCCGCGGCGGCGCGCGCACAGATGCTGGCGTCGCGCGCGGTGGTCGAGCGACTGATCGAATCGGGCGACGCGGTGTATGGCGTCAACACCGGATTCGGCAAATTGGCTTCGGTGCGGATTTCCCGCGAACAAATTGGCGAATTGCAGGTGAATCTGGTGCGCAGCCATGCGTGCGGCATCGGCGCGCCGCTGGGCGAGCAGGAAACGCGGGCAATGCTGGCGCTGCGTGCGAACGCGATTGCCAAAGGATTTTCGGGCGTGCGGCCAGTGGTGGCGGAAGCTTTGTGCGCGATGCTGAACGCGGGAGTGCATCCGCTGATTCCGTCGCAGGGGTCGGTGGGGGCTTCGGGGGATTTGGCGCCGCTGGCGCATCTGGCGCAGGTGGCGATTGGCGAAGGCGAAGCAATTTTTCGCGGGCGCACGACTTCGGGCGCTGAGGCGATGCGCGCGGCAGGGATCGCTCCGTTGGCGCTGGAAGCGAAGGAAGGGCTTGCGCTACTGAATGGCACGCAAGGGATGCTGGCGCTGCTGGCGTTGGCGCTGCGCGACGCAGAGATTGCGGTGGACACCTCTGACGTGGCGGCGGCACTTTCGCTCGACGCTTTGCGCGGGAGCCCGGCGGCGTTCGATGCACGGATTGCGGAGGTGAGGCCCTATGCGGGGCACGCGACGACTGCGCGAAATTTGCGGCGGTTGAACGAAGGCAGCACGATTCGAGAGTCGCACCGGTCGGCCGAAAAAGATAAGCGCGTGCAGGACGCGTACAGTTTGCGTTGCGCGCCGCAGGTGCACGGAGCGGTGCGCGACGCGCTTGCGCAGGTGCGCGCGATATTATCAGTCGAGTTGAACAGCGCTACGGACAATCCGCTGGTCTTCGCCGATTCTGGCGAGGTGATCAGCGGCGGTAATTTTCACGGGCAGCCGCTGGCGATGGCAGCGGATCAATTGGCAGTGGCTCTGGCCACTCTGGCGGGAATTTCGGAGCGGCGCATCGAGCAGATGACCAATCCGCAGACCAGTTTGTTACCGGCTTTTTTGATACGCGAGGCGGGGCTGAATTCGGGGTTCATGATTTTGCAGGTTGCGGCGGCGGCCCTGGCGAGCGAAATCAAGACGCAGGCGACGCCACATTCCGTGGATTCGATTCCGACGTCGGCGAACCAGGAAGATTACGTTTCGATGGGGATGGGCGGAGCGCGCAGGATCCAGCCGATGTTGACGAACTTGCGCAACGTGCTGGCCATCGAGCTGCTGAGCGCGTGCCAAGGGTTGGATCTGCTCGCGCCGCTGCGCACAGGCGCGCAAGCGCAGAAGGCTTACGCGATCGTACGCGCAGAATCGAAGATGGTGGATGCGGACCGATCTTTGGCGCCGGACATTCGCGCGATAGAACGCAAGATCGCGGCCGGCGCCTTCAGCGAAATTCTGCGCTGAGCAGTAATGCGGCTCGTTACAGCAAGCGAATCGCCAACTCAGCGTTTAGAGCTTACTTGCTGTCGCCGTCGTGATCCACGTCGCCGGACTTTGTTGATTGGCTCGCCTGACTGGCGGCTCTGCCTGCGGCGCTGATGTTGACGCTGTCTTGCGGAGTTGCCTTGGGCGAATTCACCGCTGGTTTTGCGGCTGCAGGCTGAGTTGTCGGATTCACGTGCCGCGCAGTTGTTACTGATCCCACCGGATTGGCCATGGAATACCTCCAGTTTGCTTATCGGCAAATATTGCCCTTTGCGTTAGCGGCATCTGCTTCGCTGGTCCACTTGGCTTCAGGGGGCTTAAGGCCGAGAGTTTTGCGGCGTTTCCGGCGGGACTGAAGTCCGGCCCTTCCGGAGTCGATGGACGCGCGAGTTATGCGAGCGCCTGGAAGAGGAATGTACCGAAACGGTAGCCAGCGATGTAGCTGAAAGGCGCGACGCCTAAGGAATAGTGTCCGCAGGGCAGAGAGAGATTTTCGAAAGCGACGCCATCGGAGCGAATGGCGTTGAGGAATTGATTAGTGAGTTCGATGGGGAACGTGGGGTCGTAGCGTCCGCTGATGGCCAGGATTTTCTTGCGCGTGCCGTGCAGGCGGCGGATGTAGGGATACGGACTAATGGGCGAGAAGTAATGGCGGACATCGTCGCGGGACATTTCGTGGCGGAGAGTTTGCCAGACGTTGGAGGTGGTGAGGCCGGCGGCGAGGACGTCGCCGAAGTAGGTGGAGACATGAAGGAAGGCGCCGGCGCGCAGTGCGGGTTCGTGGGTCATGGTGAGAAAGGCAAGGCAGGAACCGACGCTGGTGCCGATGATGCCGAGTCGGTCGTAACCCTGGCGCTCGAGCCAGCGCAACGTGCGCTTCACGTCCAGCACCGCCTGACGATTTCCTTGCAGCGTGAGGCCCATATTGGGTCCGCAGAGATGGTCGGCTCGCGGGTGGCCGGGAATGGCGCGGCGATCGTGGTATGGAAGGCTGAGTTTGACGGCGGTGATGCCGAGTTGGTTCAGCCAGTGGCAGACATTTTGCTGTTCTTCCCAGCGGGAATTCCATTGGGCTAGAACGACTACGGCGGGGCCGCTGCGACGCGCCTGGAAAAATTGTGCGTGGACGCGATTATTTTCGGGCCAGGGCGAGGCGATGGCGCTGGTGAAGGTTAGGACGTTGTGGTCATCGAGCGCGTAATCTTCGGCGGGCGTGGCGGCGAACCAACTGTCGCTATTGGCTAGCGTGTCTGTGACGAAATGGTCGAGCCAGCCGCGCGGATCGGATTCCTCCGCGCTGCCGCCGAGGTGTTCGAGGCCCCAGGCGAAGGGCAGAATCCGGCGATTCTGTTCCTGCGCAAAGCGCATCTCTTCGTAGGCGCGGACTTTCTGTTCGAGCCAGGACATGGGGTGTAAACCATCGAATATAGCGTAGGGGTGCGGTGGATTCAAACGTGGGTAAAAACGAAGAAAAATCACCACAGATGAACACAGATAGACACCGATGACTGCAAAATGAATGCTTCTGAACTCCAGCGGTTTGCTTGGTCACGGGCGTTCCGCTGGATGTGTTGACTTTTGGTCGCCGCACGACTGCCGAAGGCGCAGCCCTTCTTGATCGTTCTCCTCGCATACGCGTTAGCAGTCGGGCACGGTGGGTTAGCGGTGGCTTGAGAGGCGTGGAGCGTTCGGGCAGAATCGATGGGTGGCCCCTCCAGCGCTTATCGGGATCTTTGCGTTTCTGTTTGGATTGATTATTGGCAGCTTTCTGAATGTGTGCATCCTGCGGATTCCTGGCGGTAAGTCTATTGTGCTGCCGGCGTCGGCGTGTCCTAAGTGCGGGAAGGAAATACGGGCTTACGACAATATTCCTGTGATCAGTTACCTTTTGCTGGGCGGGAAATGCCGCGGATGCAAGACCAAGATTTCGCCGATGTATCCCTTGGTGGAGCTTTTGACGGCGCTGCTGTTTCTTGCTTGCTACCTGGCCTTCGGGCTTACGGTGGAGGCGGCGAAGTGGTGCGCGTTTTCGGCGATCATGATCGTGCTGGTGTTTACGGATTGGCGCGAGCGGATTTTGCCGGATGTGGTGAATTTCACGGGATTGGGGATCGGGCTGGCGTTCAGCTTTTTTGTGCAGCCGACGGACGGCTCGGCGCTGTGGATTGCGAACCGGATGTTCGAGTTCCCTCCTCCGGCGCCAGTGCTTTCGTTTTTGGATGCTGTGCTCGGGGCACTGGTGGGCGGCGGACTGCTTTGGCTGGTTTCGGAGGCGTATTTCCGGCTGCGCGGGCGCGAAGGAATGGGCTTGGGCGATGTGAAGATGATGTTGATGGCCGGGGCGTTTCTGGGAGCGAAGCGGACGCTGCTGACGATTCTGGCGGGCTCGGTATTGGGCAGCGTGCTGGGCATCGCCGTGATTCTGGCGCAGCGCAAGGATGCGGATTATGAGTTGCCATTCGGGACGTTTCTGGGAGCGGGTGCACTGCTGGTGGTGTTTTTTGGAACACCGCTGGTGAATTGGTATTCGTCGCTGCTGATGGTGCGATAATGATGGAAGAGAAGATCCGATGATAGCCACGTTGGCTCCAGTCGCGCTTCATCCGGCACCCGTCTTGCCTTATAGCCTGGGCTTTGCGGGGGCGTTGGTGGCCTGCCTTATTGTGGGCGTGCTGGTGATGATTTTTCTGGCGCGCAAATTCCTGCGCGACCAATCGCGCGGGGCAAAGCAGGACTGGGCGAATCCGATTCCGGATCCGGAAAATGCGTCGGCTTTCATGGCGGCTTCGATGCAGGGCGTGATCGAGAAGCTGCGGGCACAGGAGAAGGAACTGGCGCGGCTGCATTTGCTGGCGCAAGAGCGGGCGCAGGAATCGGAGCGCTTGACAGAAGAAGTGACGCGCAACATGCCCACCGGATTGCTGCTGGTGAATGCTACGGGCGCGATCACTTCGACGAATCCGGCGGCGGAGGAAGCGCTGGGGATCAAGACGCTGCGCTACCGTTCGTACAAGGAGATTCTGGGCGGGGATTCGGATCTTACGAAGATGCTGACGGCTTGCATCCGCGACGGCAAAACTTTTCAGCGCGGCGAAATCGAGCATTTGACGTCGGAGGGCGCGGTGCGCAATCTGGGCGTGACGATTTCGCCGATCTATCGCACGATGCGTGCTTCGACGAAACATTCCGCGGAAGCCACGCCGGCGCAATTGCAGGAATTGAAGGTGAGCGGGGCGCTGTGCCTGATGAGCGATTTGACGGAATTGACCGCGCTGCAAAAGCAGATTCGCTGGAAGGAGAATCTGGCGGCGCTGGGCGAGATGTCGGCGGGCATCGCGCACGAATTCAAGAATTCGTTGGCTACAATTTCGGGTTACGCGCAGATGATTCGCAGCGAGGCCAAGCCTGGAGATGTGCGCGAGTCCTCCGAGCGAATTTTGGATCAGACGCGGGCGCTGACGCATGTGGTGACGGAATTTTTGCGGTTCGCGAAGCCTCTGGAAATCTGTTACGAGACTGTGCCGATGCAAACCGTGGTGGAAAAAGTCGCCGAGGAGCTGCGCGAGACGATTCCGGTGTGCACGGTGGTGGTGGAGGGCGCGTTTCAGGAGTTGCCGGGCGACGAGGCGCTGCTGCGGCAGGCTCTGCTGAATCTTGCGCGCAATGGCGCGGAAGCGGCTAAAACCACCAGCAAGGCGCCGCAAGTGACGATGTCCGGAACGATCGAGGAGCTCGGCGGGCGCAAGTGGCAGCGGATTTGTGTCGCCGACGATGGCGCTGGGATTCCCGAAGCCGATCTGCCTAAGATATTTTTGCCTTTCTATACGACCAAGTCCGAAGGCACTGGATTGGGGCTGGCCGTGGTGCAGAAAGTGGCGTTGCAGCATGGCGGCAGCATCGAAGCCCGCAATCGGCCGGGCGGCGGAGCCGAGTTTTTGCTGTGGTTACCTTTGCGGCAGGACCCCCTACCATCCACGATTGCTACCCAGGCAGCACGCATCTAAACTGGTAGCAGCAGGCCCGTCCAGCGACCTACGAGGAGGCGTTAGCCATGCGTAGAGACCTATTGTGCGCCGCCGTGGCAGCAATTTTATTGGTGCCGGCGAGCGTCCTGGCGCAGCAACAGAGCCAGAACCAGACGCAGCAGAACCAGGCGCCGCCTCCAGCTGCGGCGCAGACGGGCGCGCAATCGTCCTCTGCGGCCGCCAGCACGGACCAGAGTGCGGCACCGGTGGATCCCCTGGTAGCCGCGGCGCGCAAGGCTCGCGAGCAGAAGAAGGATTCGGCCAAACCGGCGCACGTGTTTGACAACGACAATGTGCCCAAGGCCGGCGGCATCTCGGCAGTGGGCGCGACGCCTGCGGAGGAGTCCGCTGATGGCGGTGCGCCGGCAGATGCTAGCGCTGGAGACGCGAAGGCGGCGTCATCATCGCCAAACGATGAAAAGTCCTGGCGCGACCGGTTCGCAAAATTGCGTCACAAATTGGATGAAGATCAGGCGGACCTGGACATCATGCAGCGGGAACTGGGCGTGTTGGACGTGCAGTACTACAACGATCCGGTGAAGAGCATGCAGCAGGGATACACGCGCAGCGATATTGACGAAAAGACCGCCAAGATCGACGCGAAGAAAAAACAGATCGAAGCGGATGGCCAAGCCATCACGGATGCGGAAGAAGAGCTGCGCAAGGCGGGCGGCGATCCGGGCTGGGCGCGCTAGAATTTTTCCTTCATGGAACCGATCCTTCTTGTCGAAGACAAGGCCGAATTGCGGGCGATGCTCCGCAAGGCGCTGGAACGCGCTGGTTACCTGGTAGAAGAAGCCGCGGACGCGAATGCGGCGATCGAAAAAGTGCGCGGGCGGCGTTACCTGCTGGTTCTCTCCGATCTGAAACTCCCTGGTGGGTCTGGTTTGGATGTACTGCGGGAATCGCGGCGCGTGGAAGCCACTTTGCCGGTGATTCTGATGACGGCTTATGGGTCGGTGGAAGAGGCCGTGACGGCGATGAAAGAAGGGGCTTTCGATTTCATCCAGAAGCCGGTGGACCTGGACCATTTGAAACTTTTGCTGGAGCGCGCGGCGCAGCAGCAGGAACTTTTGCGCGAGAACTTGCTGTTGCGGGAGGAATACGCGGTGCGTTATGGGTTTCCGCGAATCGTGGGCGAGCATCCTACGATGAAAGACGCGAGCCAGATGACGCAGCGGGTGGCGGCGACGGATTCGACTGTATTGCTGTTGGGCGAAAGCGGGACGGGCAAGGAAGTTTTTGCGCGGGCGATTCATCACCTGAGTCCGCGATCGAGCCATCCTTTTGTGGCATTGAATTGCGCGGCGATTCCCGAGGGTTTGGTGGAGAACGAGCTGTTCGGGCACGAGCGCGGGGCTTATACCGGAGCGGGGGCGAGGAAAATCGGGAAGCTCGAGCTGGCGCATCGCGGGACTTTGTTTTTGGATGAAATCGGCGAATTGCCTTTGGCGATTCAGAGCAAACTATTGCGGGTGCTGGAAGAAAAGCGGTTCGAGCGCGTTGGGGGAACGCAGGAAATCGAAGTGAACGTGCGCATCCTGACAGCTACGAACAAGGATCTGCGCGCCGCGGTGGCGGAGAAATCGTTTCGCGAAGACCTATTTTTTCGGATTTCGGCGGTGCCGATCACGATTCCGGCTTTGCGCGACCGCGGCGATGACGTGTTGCTCCTGGCTGAATATTTTCTGGAAAAGTTTCGGCGGGAATTTCGCAAGCCGCAGCTGCAGCTCAGCAGCGATGCGCGCGAGCGGCTTTTGACTCACTCCTGGCCGGGCAACGTGCGTGAATTGCAGAATGCGATCGAGCGCGCGGCGATTCTGGCTAACGGGCCGGAGATCAACGAAAGTGCGTTGCAATTGCCTACGCCCAAGCCTTCGGCGGAGCAATTGCCGGGCGGAATGCTGGAAGAGGAATTCTTGTGGGAGGGGCCGCTGGAGGAAGTGTCGCAGCGGGCGGTCCAGCACGTGGAGCGATTTAAGATTCAGGACGCGCTGCGCGACACCAAGTGGAACAAGACACGCGCGGCCGAAAAGCTCGGCGTGTCGTACAAAACCCTGCTGCACAAAATCCGCATCTTGGGCCTCGAGAACTAGAGCGGCGTTTCGGCCTTCTGTCTCCTGCCACCTTTTCGAAGATCATTTTGCTTACGGGCAGCGCGCGATGTGCAGGTTTACGCTACGGACATTCCAGGATTTGACGCGGACGTGAGTGAAGCCGACTTTTTCCATCAGCGCGGTCAGCTCTGGAGGCGTGGGGAATTTTTCGACTGAACCGGGCAGATAACTGTAGGCTTCACTGCTGCCGGAGATGGCAGCGCCAATACGGGGCAGAATCTGCCGGAAGTAAAAACGAAATAGTCCCGCCATGGGCCCGGCGCCAGGCTCGGAAAACTCCAGGATTCCCACTTCCCCTCCCGGTTTCAGGACGCGCGCGATTTCGCGCAACCCGTTTTCATAATTCACCAGGTTGCGAAAGCCAAACGCGGTCGTAACCAGGTCGAAACTCGCGTCGGCGAATGGGAGTTGCAGCGCGTCTGCCGTCGCAAAAACGGCGGAGCGGGAATGTTCGGCGGCCTTCTTGCGCGCGCGATTCAGCATAGGCTGCGCGAAATCGCTGCCGATGAGCGGGAAGCGGTGGGCGCCGGAATCGCGGAGTTCGTGAACGCGGACACGTTCGAGGGCGAAGGTTAGGTCGCCGGTGCCGCAGCAGAGGTCCAGGACGCGCGCGTCGGTACGGCGCAGGATGCGATAGAACCTGCGGGCGGCGCGATGGCGCCAGTAGCGGTCGAGGGAAAACGAGAGGAAGTGATTGAGGAAGTCGTAGCGCGGCGCGATGCGGCCGAACATATCGCGGACGCGCGCGGAGGCTTCCCGTTCGTTGAACGTGCCAACCGGGCGCGTGCCGGACAGTTTCGTCGGCCTTTCGATGGACGCACTCATGCGATTGAAGGGTGGTGAGTCAGACTTTTGCCAATGCGGAAATGGCTGGGAGTTCCGCGAATGTTCGCTGAACGAGAGGCCAAGGCAGGTTGACGCCCCATTGGACTTTGCCAATGCGGCGCGGCAACACCCAAAGGACACGCCCGCTACGAGCCTTTTTATCACCTGCGAGGATGGGACGCAATTGAGTTGCGCGAATTCCGGCGAGCGACGGTAGCGGGCCTACGTTGGATATCAAACGAATCACGCGGGTGGCTTCGGATTCGCGGAGGCGACCGGTAGCGAGACCGAAGACTGTGGCGGCGAGCATGCCCCAGGCGACGGCTTCGCCATGGAGGAAACGGCGGTAGCGCGTGGCGGCTTCCAGCGCGTGGCCAAGCGTGTGGCCGAAATTCAGGATGTGGCGGAGGCCGCTTTCGCGCTCGTCTTTGGCGACTACGTGCGCTTTGATGCGGATGCAACGCGCGATTACCCAGGCGAGCGCGGCGGGGTCGCGGCGCAGAAGCGCGAGCATGCGGCGCTCGAGGAATTGGAAAAGTTCGGGATCGGCGATGACGCCGTATTTGATGACTTCGTAGAGGCCGGAGCGATATTCGCGGTGCGGGAGCGTTCGCAGGACATTCGGATCGGCAATTACGAGCTTCGGCGGATAAAATGCGCCGACCAGATTCTTGCCTTCGGGAAGGTTTACGCCGGTCTTGCCGCCGATGGCGCTGTCTACTTGCGCGACGAGCGTGGTGGGGACGTGCACGAGGCGAACGCCGCGGAGATAGCTGGCGGCCGCGAAACCGGCGACGTCGCCGACGACTCCTCCGCCCATGGCGACGATTGTGGCACCGCGGTCCGCGACTGCGTGAACCAGTTGGCGCGTGATTAGCTCGATGGTGGCTAGATCTTTGGCGGCCTCGCGGTCGTCGAAGAGGATTGCAGTCACGCGGTGGCGGCCGCGAAGGTTGCGCATCAGCGCGCGTCCCCAGTGCTCCCACACGTTTGGCGACGAGAGGACGAAAATACCGGTGGTGTCGCCGAGACGCGCGACTAGCGAAGCGGAGCGTCCTAGAAGACGCGGAGCGCAATGCACCGTGTAAGGACCGCTGGACGAAGAGACGCGAATGACGGGCATGATTTAGTGGAACTTCTTTTGAAGTTCGCCGACGGATTCCAGGATTACGTAGCCGACGATGGCGACGCTGCGCGGGCTGACTTTATCGAGCGTGTCTTGCGGCGTGTGCCAGTAGCCTTCGCTGATGTAATCGTTGAGGTCAATGATATCGAGGGACGGAACGCCGCGCTGTAGAAAGGGGTCGTGGTCGTCCTCGGTCGTGGTTTCTTGCGAGACGAAAGTGTCCTTGTAGCCGAGACGATCGGCGGTTTTCCAGACCAGATCGTTGAGCCAGCGCGGGCTGTCTGACTGGCGATCCAGGTGAAGACTGTATTGGCCGATCATGTCCGCGAGAATGAGGACCTTTACACGTTTTAGGTCGCCGGAAAGCGCCATGCGCGCGGCTAGCTCGCGGCTGCCGTAGGTGTGATCGTCATTCTGATTCCAATCCACGAAGGCTTCTTCGCCGTCGAGGAAGGCGATCCAGACGGAATTGGGTTGTTCTTTTTTGCCGCAGAGCTGGCGCGCCATTTCGAGCATGAGGCCGGTGGAGGAGGCGCTGTCTTCGGCACCGACAAAATTCGGGACGCTGCTGAGCGAGTCCACGTGAGTTAAAAGCAGAATGATTCCCTTCCCCGTGCCGGGAGCTTTGGCGACGATGTTTTTCATGGCGATGTCGCCCTTGGGAGTGGAGGCGTGAAAGTCGTCCTGGTCAATTTCGCAGCCGTCGCTTTTCAATTGCGCGAGGATGTAGTCCTGGGTCTGGTGCAGCGCTTCGGAAGCGGGCGGGCGCGGACCGAAGCTGACAATTTTGGCGACATGCTCGTAGGCTTTCGCGCCGTCGAAGCCGCCGGTCTGATCGGCAGGCGGAGCGACCTCAGCAAGCTTGGGCGGTGCGGACTGACTCGCAGCGGCGGGGGCTGACGCGGCGCTGCCGGAGGACGCCGAGCTAGGCTGGCTGGAACCGCTGCAAGCGAAAATTCCGCCGATGGCGGCGACAGTGGCAATGCCAAGCCACGCTCTTCTGCACGATGTGAACAATTTAGTGCGCCTCCCCGCCGGCCAAATTCTGCGACTGTTTGCGCCTGAGCACAACGTGAGAAACCAGGACGCCGACGAAATAGAGCGCGACCATGGGCGCCATGAAGACCACCATGGTGGTGGCGTCCGGAGTCGGCGTGACCACCGCCGCCACAACCGTGATGATCAGCATAGCGTAGCGGAAATTCTTGAGCAGGAACTTGGGAGTCACAATCCCGAACAGCGACAGGATAAAAATCAGCACCGGCAATTCAAAGATCACGCCGAGGCCTACCAGAATAATCAAAACCAGCTCGAAATACTCGTTGTAACTGATCAGGGGTTTGACGGGTGCATCGTAAGCGAAGCCGATCAGAAATTTCAGGGTCTGCGGGAGCATGATGAAGTACCCGAAGGCGATGCCGCAGAGAAATAGGAACATCGAGGAGACGATAAAGCCGGAAACGGCGCGGCGTTCGTGTTTATAGAGGCCCGGCGCGACGAAGAGCCAGACTTGATACAGCACAAACGGCATGGCGAGGACGATGCCGAGATAGAGGCCGATGTTGATGACGAGGGTGACGTAGCCGCCGGGGCTGGTGAAATAGAGCTTGTCGTCAAAATGCGAGGCGCGCAGAGCATCCTGCATGGGCTTCACGAGGATTACGATGAAGTGCTTCGAGACCAGCAGGCCGATGCAGGCGCCAATCGCGATCGCGGCGGCGGAATTGATCAGCCGCTTGCGCAAATCCATGAGGTGTTCGAAAAACGACATGCGTCCGCCGGCGTCGTCTTCGGCGGCGGACGGCAGAACGCTCTGATCAGGCTGGGCGGGGTCGGCCATCTGTCACTTTCTCGGGTGCTGAATCGGGATGGTCACCCTGATGCGGGATGTTCTCGTGAACTTCGAGTGGCGATGGTTCAGCGGGTTGCGCTATGCGAGCTGCGAGAAAATTTGGAGGTTCCGTGGCAACTGTGCCGGGAGTCGGCGGCAGCGGATCGTTGGTTGATTCGGGCGGAAGCGTGGGAGGACTCGTCTGGGAAGTTGCGGCGCCTCCACCGATGGTCTGAGCGGGCGGTTGGGCTTCCCGAAGGCGGCGGAGGTCAGCTTCGCGCTCGAGGTCGCGCATGTGGCCTTCGAAAGTGCCACGCAATTCGGAGGTAGCGCGGCGGAATTCGGCCATGATTTTGCCGAGGTTGCGCGCGAGTTCGGGCAGCTTTTCCGGTCCAAATACGACCAGAGCGACCGCGAAGATGATAATCAGGTGTGGGACACTAAGCATGGAGCGTCTGGGACGAAGGTCCGCCCGGAATTGCGCTTTCCGACTGCATCTCCGGCGCCATTTTTGAATCATAGAAGAGGGCCGGAAGCGTGTCAAACCGCTGAAAAGTTGTATGCTATAATTAGGTTCTTGGGGCGAAGCGAGGACGCATGGAATCAAAGGGGTCGTCAGGGCGTGGAGTCGTAGTGCTGGTGGTAGTGCTGGCTGTTTCCGCGATATTGGGCGGGCTGTATGGTCCGTCCGTGCGCGCTACGGCCGCCGGCCAGAACGACATGCAGGATTCGGTGAAGAGCTTCACGCGCGTCCTCTCGGTGGTGGAACGCAACTACTCCGATCCCGTGGACACCGACAAGGTGATCTACGACGGCGCGATCCCCGGCATGCTCCGCGTACTCGATCCCCACTCGAATTTCTTCGATCCCAAGCAGTATGCCCTCTTCAAGGAAGAGCAGGAAGGCAAGTACTACGGCGTGGGCATGACCGTGCAGCAGCGCGAGAATCAGACCGTCGTGCTTGCGCCGTTTGTCGGCTCGCCTGCTTATAAGGCCGGCATTCGTCCGGGCGACATCATTCAGAAAGTTGACGGCAAGCCCTGCGACGGCCTGACGACCACGGAAGTGGCGGATATGCTGAAGGGCGCCAAGGGCACGGTGGTTCACATTTCGCTGGGGCGCGAAGGCTGGGATAAGCCAATCGAAGTGACGGTGACGCGCGACGAGATTCCGCGACCGGGCGTGGAATACTACACGATGGTGAAGCCCGGAATCGGGTACGTGCGCGTGACGACGTTCAACGAGACGACCGACAGCGACTTGGCCGATGCTTTGAAACAGCTGGACGTTTCAAAGCTGGACGGCTTGATCATTGACCTGCGAAATAACGGCGGCGGTTTGTTGAATCAAGCGGTGGGCATGGCCGATATGTTCCTCGACAAGAACGAGATCGTCGTGTCGCATCGCGGGCGAGCTTCGCAGGAACGGCGCTATTACGCGGTGCGCGGCAATCAGGGCATCGAGGTTCCGGTGATCGTGCTGATCAACGGGCAGAGCGCTTCCGCGTCGGAAATTGTTTCCGGAGCGATTCAGGACCACGATCGCGGGCTGATTGTGGGCGAGACGAGCTTTGGCAAGGGTTTGGTACAAACACAATTCCCTTTGAGCGAGGATACGGCGCTCTTGCTGACCACGGCACGCTACTACACTCCTAGCGGACGACTGATCCAGCGCGATTACAAGAATATTTCGCTCTACGATTACCACTACAATCCGCAACCGCCGACGAAGCCGGAAGTGAAGCTGACCGATAGCGGCAGACAGGTATTTGGCGGCGGGGGGATTACACCGGATGACGCGGTGGCCGCTCCCAAGCCGGATGATTTCCAGCAGATGCTTTATCGCCGAGGAGTCTTCTATTCGCAGCAGCAGGGCGTGGGCGACTTCACTCGCTTTTACCTGGGCGAGAAGCCGGACATCACGAAGGACTTCGTGGTCAACGACGACGTGATCGCGCAGTTCAGGAAATACCTGGACCAACAGAAGATCAAGTACAGTGACGACAACGTCCAGGCGAACCTGGTCTGGCTGAAGTGGCAGATCAAGCGCGAGGTGTTCACCGCGTATTTTGGATTGACGGACGGCTACAAGGTGGAATTGCAGGATGATCCGCAGCTGGAGAAGGCAGTCGAGCTGATTCCACAGGCCAAAGCGCTTTATTCCAACGCGCGGAAGATTCTCGCTGAACGCGAAGCTGGACAGCCGAGCCAGCCGTAAAGTCGTAGCGAGCTCAAAACGTTCAGGCGTGACACATCATGGGGCTAGCTGTTCTTAGTTCCGCTTGCTCTTGCCCTTGCCACAAGGCAGCAGGGACCATGCTTCACGTCTTTGACTGCTGTGAACAACGCGGCTGGTTAGCACGGTTGGTGCTTCCGCAAAGTCTCTCAGCCCGTGAGTATTCTCGCGAAATCTTGAATTCGCACTACACTCTTCTTTCAATTCCCGACGGCAAGAAGCTGCTCATTTAGGGCTTGTGCGCCCCGCGCCCTCGCTGTGAACGCCGACGCCTCGGGGAGCTCATTCCGCGTTCGTTCCGCGTAACTTCCCTATTGCATTCCACGGCACGTTGCGTAAAAGCAGTTCTGGCGGCAAGCGCGTAAAGCCGTATGCTTGGAACAGCTTACACGGGCTTGGGGTAGCCGGAAACGCCGTGAAATCGTCCCAAAAAACGTTCGGAATAAGTTTGCCCCGAATGACGCCTTCCTGCTGGGTGTTGACGGGTGGCTGGGGACTCCTCGTCGGCGGATACTGCATCGCGGCACTGACGGTTTCAAACGGGCGAGGGCTTACCGCGTTCGGCGACATCATGCAGTGCGCGGTCGCGCTTTTTGCCTGCGTAGGACTTCTCCTCAACGCATTTTCCAACGAGAAACGCACAAGGGTCTTCTGGATTCTGCTGGGCCTGGGCTGCGCCGCGTGGCTGGTGGGGCAATCCATCTGGACGTACTTCGAGGTGGTGCTGCGCAAGGACGTTCCCAATCCTTTCGTGGGCGACGTGATTCTATTCCTGCATCCAGTGCCGATGATCGGGGCGCTAGCCCTGAAACCGCACGACAAGCGCGACGATTTGAACGTGCATATCGGCTACCTGGATTTTTCGTTGCTGCTGATCTGGTGGGTGTACCTGTACCTCTTCGTGGTGATTCCGTGGCAATACATCGCGCCGAACGTGCTGGCTTACGGGTGGAGTTACGATCATCTGGCAGCGGTGGAAAATCTGCTGCTGACGGCGGGGTTCGCCTATCTGATTACGCAGGCGAGAGGTCGCTGGCGGGAAGTTTACGCGCATCTATTCAGCGCTTCGCTGCTGTATGCGGCTGGGTCTTACATCACAAATCGGGCGATTGACCGCCTGGATTATTACACCGGCAGCCCCTTCGATCTGCCGCTGGTAGCGTCGTTCGTGTGGTTCGGTACGGCGGGGATTGTGGCTTACCGTTTGAGGCCCCCGCGCGAAACCGTGGCGCCGCGGCCCGATCAGGCGAAGAAGTGGGCGTCGGTGCTGGCGATGACCGCGGTTTTTTCGATTCCGATGATGGCCTTGTGGAGCTTGTGGCGATCGGCGAATCCTCCGGAAGTGCGAGTATTTCGCGTGAGCGTGACGCAGGTGGCATTGCTGCTGGCTGCAGTGTTGATTGCGCTACGGCAGCGGCTGGTGGACCACGACCGGTTGCGGCTGCTGGAAGGTTCGCGCGAATCGCTCGAGAATTTGAAGCATTTTCAGGCGCAGATGGTGCAGACGGAGAAGCTGGTGTCGCTTGGGCAGCTGGCGGCGGGAGCGGCGCACGAAATCAATAATCCTCTGACGGGCATTTTGGGTTATTCCGACCTTTTGGTGGACGATCCGGCGCTGGGCGAGCGGCAGCGATTGGTGGCGGAGAAGATTCGTACACTCGCGCGGCGGATTAAGACGCTGGTGACCAGCCTACTGAGTTTTGCGCGGCGCGTGCCGAGCGAGAAATTGCATCTGGATTTGAACCAGGTGATTGCCTCGGCGCTGCATTTAAGCAATCTGGACCTGCGCGGAAAGCATATTCAGGTGGAAACGTATCCGGACCTGGATTTGCCGCTGATTCGCGGCGATGCCAACCAGGTGTTGCAGGTATTTTTCAATCTGATCAGCAACGCCGTGGACGCGCTGGAAGAAATCGGCGGCGGGCGGCTGACGATTCGCACGAAACACTCGGATTCACTTATCACGATCGAATTTTCGGATACCGGGCCGGGAATCAAGGCGCCTCAGCAGGTGTTCGATCCCTTTTTCACTACGAAGCCCGTCGGCAAAGGCACCGGGCTCGGCCTGAGCATTTGCTACGGGATCATGCAGGAGCACGCTGGCCGGATCGAATGCTATAACCGGCCCGAAGGCGGAGCGACTTTCGTGGTGGAATTCCCCATCAACGCGCCGGAATTGTATTTGCCCGACCCCCCGCAGGCGGTTAGCTCCGCCAAAACCAGCTAGAACGTCCGCGTGAGTGCGCTGCGTTTAGACCGCAGCGAGTAATTAATCGCGGACGACGAATTCCAGTTCGATTCCTGCCACCTCGATCACGTCGCCTGATGCGAGCTTGGTTGGATGCGTGATCGGTTGGCCGTTGACGCTGGGAACTTTGTCGGCGGGGCCGATGTAATAGGAATTATCCTCGCGCCGATTGATTTGCGCGGCGGCTTTGGGTTTGAACCAGCCTTTGAGTTTCACGGTGGCCATCGCGGATTTTCCGACGACGGTGAGCTTGTCATTGAGCACGTATTCGCGCTGATCAGTGCTGCCGCTGCGCACGACGAGCGTGGGCAATTTCATGCGGCCCGGTGCGGGCTGCGCGCTTTCGCCGACGGCTGCGACTTTCTGCAGGAATTCGCGGCGTTCTTTCGTATCCAGCATCACAGTCTCATTGATTTTCGGCACGGCGGGCTTCAGGTCGCCGTGGTCGAGCGAGGTGGCGCGCACTTCGACCGAATCGGTGACGACGATGGTGTGCTTACCGATGCCCACGGAATCGCCGGGCTTGAGCATCACCATCTTGACGCGTTGGCCATTCACAAACGTGCCGTTGAGGCTGCCGAAATCCTGCAGCATCAGGCGGCCTTCCTCATTGAAGACGCGGGCGTGATAGCTGGAAACGGCGGGATTGTCGATGACGATGCCGTTGTCCGGCGAGCGGCCGATGCTCACTTCTTTCTGGCCGACCGCGACTTCCTTCAGAATCGAACTTTCGAATTTCAATACCAGCTTGGACATGGAAACGTCCTCCGTATCAGGATGGATCTTCGGCCCCTTTGAACCATCTCCCAAGTTTGGATAACGCGCCCGTTTGCTTGGGCACGTGCCGCAAGACGATCGCGGTGATGTTGTCGCCGCCGCCGGCCTGATTTGCTAAGTCCACCAGGCGGTCCGCCGATTCCTGCGCGCCGGTGGATTCGCCCAGCACGGCCGCGATCTGCGCTTCGGAAAGCTCGCGGAACAGACCGTCGGAACAGAGCAGGCAGATATCGTCTTCGACCAAAAGCTCTTCGGTGACGTCCACGTCTACGTGCTGTTCGACGCCGAGGGCGCGCGTGAGCACGTTCTGCATTTTGCTGCGGGCGGCTTGCTCGGGCGTCAAAATGCCGCGGCGTACCTGTTCGGCGACGAACGAATGATCTTCCGTAAGTTGATCGAACTGGCCTTTGCGTAGCAGGTACGCGCGGCTGTCACCCACGTGCGCGAGGCAGACGCGATCTTCCAGGCACCAGGCGGCGACGATCGTGGCGCCCATGCTGCCTTTGCCGCCGAGTTGCTGCGCGGACTGATAAATCTCCTGATTCGCCAGGCGCACGGCGCTGGCAAGGCGACTGGATGTTTCGCCCACGCCTTCGATTTTGCCGCCAAAGACGAGGAGGCTGGGATTCGCGGCGCCGTCGCGGCAATGGGTGATGGTCGTTTCCACTGCCATACGGCTGGCGCGTTCTCCAGATTCGAGGCCGCCCATGCCGTCAGAGAGCACGAAAAGGTTCAGCTCCGGCGCGAGGCCGAAGCTGTCTTCGTTATTTTCGCGAACCCGCCCTACGTCGCTGCGCGCGCCAAAATCCATCGCGTTTCCTATCGCACAGTTAGAGTCTGTGCGCATTCGCCGCTCTGCGGTCGCCGTGCAACGCCTATTTGCCGGCGGCGCGTGCTGACTGCGTTTCGGTTATTTCAGGTTGCGGTTTCCCGCCAGCCGGCCCACGCTGCGCACATTGGAAAAGCCCTTCTCTTCCAGGCGCTGGGTGACGGAGCTGGCTCGCTTGCTTTCGATGGGCCCACAAAAGACAACGAAATATTTTTGGCGCATCCAGGTTCGAATCACGGACTGGGCCGGCAAATCCATCGCGGTGATCTTTCGGACCGCGCCTTGCGCTTTGTCGTCGCGCTCGAAGCGCTGCACGAAAAGGTATGTTGAGCCAAAGGGAGCGGGTGTCAGTTCGCCCGGGGGTGGCGAATCTTGCGCGAAAGATTTATTTTTCTTCTTGGCTGGGCCGGTTTCCATGCGCGGAAAGACTTCCGCGGGGCGTTCAGGATTCGGGTGCGCAGGCGCCGTCGATTTTGCGATGGGTGCGGGCGCGGGCGTGACCGCTGACGCCGCGGTCTTCGGCGCGGCGGGTTTTGCGTCTTCAACCACCGGCGCGGGAGGCGGGGGCGGAGGCGCGGGAATCTCGTACGCGAAATCAGGCGGCTTGGGCGCTGGAGCTGCCGCGGGCGGCTGAATGAGTTTGTAGGCCTTCATTACCGCTAGCGCGTGCAAGCCGCTGAGCAGCGCTGCGGCGAGCACCAAAGTTGCGAGTATCCAGATGACGGGAGATTTGCGTTTCGTGGCGGGATCAACTGCAATGCTCGCGCGCGGAAGGCCCGAGGAGATGTGGCCCGTGGTGGCAGCGGCGCGGGCCGGCGCCTGAGAAGACGTCATGGGCACGGGCGACTTGAGCGCGGACTCCAGGTCCGCGACGGTTTGAAAGCGGCGCTCTGGTTCTTTTTCCAGGCACTTCAAAATAATTCTCTCGGCGGAAACCGGAACGTTGGGTTCGACTTCGCGCGGCAGCGGCGGTTCTTCGCGCATTTGCTTCAGCGCGACCGCGACGGGATTATCCGCGGTAAAGGCAGGCGATCCGGTGAACATTTCGTAGAGCATCAGGCCGAGCGAGTAAATGTCGGTGCGGTAATCCACGGGCTTGCCGGCAACTTGTTCTGGCGCCATGTAGGCAGGCGTGCCGACCATCGAGCCGGTGAGGCGCGTTCCGGCTTCCATCGAACGGGCGATGCCGAAGTCCATGATCTTGACGTTGCCTTGCGCGTCAATCATCACGTTTTCGGGCTTCAGATCGCGGTGGACGATGCCCTGGGCGTGGGCTTCTTTCAGGCCGGAGCAAATCTGCAGCGCCAGGTCCACGGCTTTGCGCTGCGGCAAGCCGCCGAAGCGATTCAGGACCGAACGCAGACTTTCGCCCTCGACAAATTCCATCGAGGTGTATGCAACTCCGCCCAGGCGATTGAACTCGTACACCCGGCAAACATTTTTGTGCGTGATTTTCCGAGCGAAGAGAAGCTCGTTCTTGAAGCGGTCCATCATGGCCTGGTCGGAAGCGATTTCAGGCTTGAGGAGCTTCAAGGCGACTGTTTCGCCGGTTTCACGGTCGCGCGCTTTGTAGACGTTCCCCATGCTGCCGTGTCCGGCGGAGGCGAGGATTTCGTAGCGCTGGCTGAGCGCGGCGAGTGCCGTTGAACTGAGATTCAGATCCAGGCTCGCATTCGACGACCGTACAGATTCCGCAGCGACTTCCGCGGCGTCCGGCACATCGCTTAGCAGAACCGTGTCGCGAGGACCGGGCGCCCGCGCGGAATCACGCGACGACGCAGGGTCACCGGGCTTGGTTCCTTCGGCCATAGGTGAACATAGGATAAGAGAGAAGCGGGTGGGTCTATACGGAACAAAACAAACGTGTAAGGTAAGAGTATCTGGTACGGACGGACGCGCGATGGAGCGCAAGTACAGCTAATCGTTTGAGAACAGAGGCGCGCAGGCAGCGGCGCGGGATTCGGAGTTTGCGCCATACTAGGGAGCGTCCGTAGACGTACCGGCCTCCTTCCCGGGCGACTCGGTGGAGGATCCCGCATGAATGCTCCGCAAACGTTGTTATCAGGTGCCCCTGTGTCGGAATCTGCAAGTCTCCCGTCCCCTGCTGCTGTTCCCGCTCCGGCTCCGGCTGCTAGTGGCGGTGCTCTGGCTCCCGCTGCCGCGGCTGCGGCTGCGCCTACCCCTGCGCCGGCTGTGATCCCTGTTCCATCCACCGCGGGTATCATCACGGCGATGTTGCGCGCGGCGCCGAAGACCAGCGACCTGATCTTTTCGCCGGGGCGCGCGCCACAGGTGGAAGTCCACGGACAACTCACGCAGCTTAAAATCACCGGGATGGGGATTCTTTCGAAGGAAGATACCGCGCGAATTGCCGCGGACCTGATCGGTCGAAATTCGCACGCAGTCGATCAACTGAAAGCGGACGGATCTTGCGACATATCGTACAGCCTCGCGAAAGTTTCGCGCTTCCGGGTGAATATCTTCACGCAGCGGGGGAGCTGCGCAATTGTGATGCGCGTGATTCCCAGCAGCGTGCCCGATTTCGCGAAGTTGAATCTTCCGCCGCAATTGGCCGAAGCCGCGGAGTTGCGCCCTGGCATCGTGCTGGTTACGGGACCGACGGGCAGCGGGAAATCCTCGACGCTGGCGGCGTTCGTCAACAAGATCAATGAAGAGCAGGCCTGCCACATCATCACCATTGAGGATCCCATCGAATTTCTGCATCCGCATAAGCGGGCCACGATTCATCAGCGCGAACTGTATTCCGATACGCCCAGTTTTCCGCTGGCATTGCGCGCCGCGCTGCGTCAGGCGCCCAAGCTGATCCTGGTGGGCGAAATGCGCGATAAGGAGACCATCGAAGTGGCGTTGGAGGCCGCCGAAACTGGACATTTGGTGTTTTCCACGCTGCATACCATTGATGCATCGAAAACGATTGAGCGAGTGATCGGCGTTTTTCCCGGCGGCGAACAGGCGGCGGTGCGCGGACGGCTGGCGAAAACTTTTCGCTATATTATTTCCCAGCGATTGATTCCGAAGCCCGATGGCGGCGGCCGCGTGGCTGCATTCGAGATTCTGAAATCGAGTTTGCGCACGCGCGAGTACGTGCAAAAAGGGGAGAGCGAAGGCAAATCGCTACTGGACGCCATGCGGGATGGCTCGACGGAAGGCATGCAATATTTCGACGGCGAGATTGAGAAATTCATCCGCTCGGGCGTTCTGGACATAGCGACGGGGCTCGCTTACGCGACCAATGAAGGGAATCTGCGGTTGCAACTGGCCGATCTGGCCAGCCCGCCAGAGGACTCGCCGCTGGGAGGCAGCATCGCGGGCGAAAAGGCGGGGAGGGAAACCGAAGAGGTTTTCGAGAGATGAGACGCGTGCGGAAGGGTTCGCCGCGCGCGCGATAATTTTGGTGGACGTGAGGGGGCTCGAACCCCTGACCTCCTCGTTGCGAACGAGGCGCTCTCCCAACTGAGCTACACGCCCATCGGTAAACCGTGCGTTCAATTCTAGCAAACGCGTCGAGCAGCGCCAAACCCGTTCAGAGCACCAAGTTCTCATTGGCGCAGGGAGCGTATGCGTTCAGGCGCGTTTCGCGGCGTCTTCCACGTGGGGCTTGTGCGAGGCCAGTTGGGCGCGGGCTTCTCTTACAAACTTCACGAAGCGGTGAGCGAGCGTGAAGATTCTTTCGGCCTGGCGGAGGCGGATGGCGTCTTTGGGGATCAGTTCCCCGCCGATGCCGAGGGCCGCGGCGCCCGCGAGGATGAAGTTGGCGGCGGTGTGCTGGTTCACGCCGCCGGAAGCGATCAGCGGAAGCGTGGGAAAAGGGGCCTTGAGCGCGCGGATGTAACTATCTCCGCCGACTTGCGCGCAGGGAAACACTTTCACGAAGTCCACGCCGGCTTTCCAGGCGCGGGTGACTTCGGTGGGCGTGAGCGCACCGGGCAAAATCACGACGGACGCGCCGAGGGCGAACTCCACGATTTTCATGTCCAGGCCGGGGCTGGTGAGAAATTTCGCTCCGGCGTCGAGACATTGACGGGCCACGTCCGAATCGAAGACGTCTCCTGCGCCCACAATCATTTTCGGAGCGTGCTTCACCAGGTGCGCGATCACTTCGGTGGCGCCGGGAACCGTCATGGCGATTTCGACGATGGGGATGCCGCCGCGCGAAACGGCTTCGGCCGCAAACAGAGCGTCTTCGGAGGACGAAAGCCGCACGGCCGGGATGATGCCGATTTCTTCGATACGAGCGCGAACCTCTTCACGTTTCATGGGGGCGACATCCTCCGGCAACGCGGCTGCCGGGGCGGCAACTGGCGCACCGGGATTCTATCGGAATCGCGATGCGGCTGAAATTGAAAAGAAAGGCGAAATGAAGCGAAGCGGCTAGGCTTCGAAGGATTCTTCCATCTCCGGAAGTTTGTCGCCGTCGCGCGCGATCCACACATACATGGCGGGCAGCAGGAAGATGCCCATGACTAGCGCGGTAATCAAGCCACCGACGATCACGATGGCGAAGGGACGCTGCGAATCGGAGCCGATGGCTTTGGACATGGCGGCGGGGAGCAGGCCGAGAGTGGCGACGAGCATGGTCATCATGATGGGCCGCAGGCGGAGGACGGCGCCTTCGATGGCGGAATCTTCAATGGAATAGCCGCGGACGCGAAGCTGATTGATGTATTCCAGCATGATGACGCCGGTTTCCACCGAAACGCCGAAGAGCGCGAGAAATCCGATGCCGGAAGAGACGCTCAAGTGAGTGCCGGTGAGAAGAAGCGCAAGCAGGCCACCGAGCGGGGCGACGGCTACGTTTGCGAGAATCAGCCCGGCCCACTTCGAAGAGCCGAACATGGTGTAAAGAATGATGAAGATGCCCAGCAAAGTGATCGGCACGACGATCATCAGGCGGCGCTGCGAGCGTTGCTGGCTGGCATATTCGCCGGCCCAGTCAATGTGGTAGCCCACCGGCAGCTTCACTTTTTCTTTGACCAGCTTCATCGCTTCTTCCACGGCGCTTCCCAGGTCGCGGCCGCGCACACTGTATTTGATAGCGACGTAGCGGGAGTTTTCTTCGCGATAAATTTCGGAGGCGCCGTCGTGGATGTCCACTTTGGCGAGTTGTGCTAGGGAGACGCGTTCGCCGGAAGGCGCCAGCAAGCGGATATTTTGGATGGCTTCCTTGGTGTCGCGATAGGGAGCTTGATAACGGACGACGAGGTCGTAGCGCTGCTCACCCTGCAAAACCTGGCTGACCGCTTTGCCGCCGACGGCGGTTTCCACGGCGTCTTGCACATCGGCTACGTTGATCCCGAAACGCGCGGCGGCCTGACGATCGACCGAGATATTCAGGTTCGGCTGGCCCAGCACACGAAAGAGGCCCAGGTCTTCGACTCCCGGCACGTTCTTCATGATGTTCACGACCTCGTCGCCCTTCTCTTCCAGGAGCTGCAGATCGTCGCCGTATAGCTTGATGGCGAGCTCGCCTTTCACGCCGCTGACGGCTTCCTCCATGTTGTCGGCAATGGGCTGCGAGAAATTCCAAAGGATTCCGGGCATTTTGCTGAGCTCGCGGTCCATTGCGGCGATCAGTTCGTCCTTGTCCCGGTGGAATACGGGGCGCCATTGGTTCTTGGGTTTGAGATCCACGAAATATTCGGTATTGAAAAAGCCGGTGGTGTCCGTGCCGTCGTCGGGGCGGCCCACCTGGCTGGTGACCACGGTGACTTCGGGAAACGAAGCGAGAATCACGCGGGCTTCATTGGCAACGCGGACGCCTTCGCTGGGGCCGGTGCTGGGCGCGAGAGTGCCGCGGACCCAGATCGCGCCTTCGTCAAGGTGCGGCAGGAATTCGGAGCCAATCACTCCGCTGCCCATCAAGAAGACGGCAGCCACAAACGCGCCAGCGCCGACGGCCACCGTAGTGCGCCGATGTTCGATGGCCCAGCGCACCGCGATTTTGTATTTATCGCGCAGGAAATTCATCACCGGGTTGGGCCACTCGTGAACGCCGTGGCTGAACACCATGAGCGCCATTACCGGGGCGATGACGATCGCGAAAAGCAGCGCGCCGAGCAGCGCGAAAGAGACTGTCCAGGCCATGGGCTTGAACAGCCGGCCTTCGACGCTCTGCAGCGTGAAGATCGGCAGATAAGCAGTAATGATGATGGCGCGCGCGTAGAAGACCGGGCGGAGCACTTCGAGCACCGCGTCGCGAATGATTTCCATTGGCGATTTGTGCGCGCTGGAGGCGAGGCTGAAATGCCGGACGATGTTTTCTACGATGACGACCGTGCCATCCACCACCATTCCGAAATCGAGAGCGCCGAGTGAGAGCAAGTTCGCGGGGATTTTGTTGAGGTCGAGACAGATCGAAGCGAATAGCAGCGCAAAGGGAATCGTCAAAGCCACGATCAGCGCGCCGCGGGAATTGCCCAGAAAGAAAAATAGGATCACGGAGACGAGCAGAACGCCCTTGGTGAGATTCTCCAGGACGGTACTGGTGGTGAGTTGCACCAGGACGCTGCGGTCGAGGAACGGAACGATTTTCACGCCGGGCGGCAATATCTGATCGTTCAGTTCTCTTACCTTCGCGTGGATGGCGGCGAGGGTTTCGTCGGCGTTCGCGCCTTTGCGCAAAAGAACGATGCCCTCGACGACATCAGCGTCGTCCAGGATCTTTCCGTCGGAGCGGTGAATGGCTTTGCCGATCTGGCCCAGGCGAATGCGCGGGCCTTGCGTCACCGTGGCGATGTCTTTTACGTGCAGCACAGTTCCGTTCTTGGACAGGATTGCGGTCTGCTCGATGTCTCCCACGTCGGTGAACAGGCCCTGCACGCGGACGTTTATTTGCTGCAGGCCCGCTTCGACGAAACTGCCGCCGGCGTTGGCGTTGTTGTTGGCGAGCTGCTGCTCCACCTGGCCAATGCTCAGGCCGTGCGACACCAGGGCGTTGGGGTCCACGCGGACCTGATATTCGCGGGTGATGCCGCCGAAGCTGGAGACATCCACCACATTGGGGACGGACTTGAATTGCTTTTCGAGCGTCCAGTCCTCGATGGATTTCAGTTCCATCAGGTCATACTTGGGATTGGTGCTCCTCAATGTGTACCAGTAAATCTGGCCGACCGGGCTCCAGTCGGTCCCCATTTGCGGCTGCAAATTATTCGGAAGAGTGACTTGCGAAAGCCGCTCCAAGACTTTCTGGCGGTTCCAGTCGTTGTCGGAATTGTCGTCGAAAATCAGCATCACGCTGGAGAGCCCGAAAAGCGATTCGGAGCGCAGATGCGCGAGGTGCGGCAATCCGTTCATCTGGATTTCGATGGGGACGGTGACCTGTTGCTCGACTTCTTCGGCGGCGCGGCCAGGCCACTGGGTGATGACCTGAACGTAGTTGTTGGCGACGTCCGGATAGGCTTCCACGGGCAGATTGTGGAAGGAGATCGCGCCCCAAACCAGCAGCAGAATCGTCAGCGCCAGAACCATGAAGCGATTATTCAGCGCGAAGTTGATAAGGCTTTGCATCGTTCCAATAGCTCTTTGAGCGCTCCGCTCCGAGGGGAGTTTCTGTTATTGCTCCGCGGTGTTCTGCAGAACCAGCGCCTCGCGGATGACCTGCTGTCCGGGCTGGATGCCGGAGACGACCTCGGTCATTTTGTTCGGCAAGTCAACGCCGGAGACGATGCCTACGCGTCGGAATTTATTTCCGCCGGCCGGAACATACACCCAGTCGCGATCGTGCAAGTGCAAGATGGCCGATGCAGGAATGGCGGCGTGCGTTTGCGGCTTCTGTCCGTGGAATGTGGCCGTGACAAACATTCCGGGGCGCATCTCGCCGGGGTTGCGCACCTCGATGCGAACTTTGGCGGTGCGAATATTAGGATCGAGCACTGCTCCAATGTTGCTGATGCGGCCGGTGACGACGCGGTCGGGATAGGCGTTGAGTCGCACATCGGCGGTGTCGCCCAGGCGCACGGCGGACAAATCGTTTTCATATACGTCGCAAAGGATCCAGACGTAGGAAAGATCGGAAATCGTGAAAGGGTTCGCGGAGGCGGAAAGTCCCTGAACTCCGGCGGCGTTGGTGACTTGCTGATCGGTGATCACGCCCGAAATCGGCGCGACGATGTCCACGATTCCGGAGGGATGATCGAGCGGGCTGCCGAGTACGTGCAGATGTTCGGCGGCGGTTTGGACGTCCACCTTAGCTTTGTTTTCGGTGTCTTCGGCGACCTGCAGATCGTTGAGCGAAATGGCACCGTGGTCGTATAGGCCTTTGGCGCGATCCAGCTGGGTGCTGGCGAGCGTTTCGTCGGCGAGGGCTTTTTGATAATCGGAGTAGGCCGCGGCGATGTCCGCGCTTTGCACGCGGAGCAGCACCTGGCCTTTCTTTACGGTGTCGCCGAGGCGCGCGCGAATTTCCACGACGCGGCCGGTGGCGATGGAGATGGCCGGAACAGTGCGGGAAATATCCGGACTCACGACGCCGGTGGCGACCAACTGCGATGCGGCTTTGTACTCCGTGGCCGACACCAGCGGGAATTGATCGGGGTGGTCAACTTGCACAAGGTTGACGTCGCTCTCGTGCTCGACTTGCGCGGGCGGAGGAGCTTCCGCGGCGGCGTTATTGCCGCTGTTTCCACCGCAGCCTGCGAGCAGCAGGACGGCTGCAAATGAGCTGGCGACGAATGCGATTCCTGCGCGTTTGGTGTAATTCCTCATGTCGTTCGAGGTATCCAAGTGGACCCCACACGCCGTAAGGAGCCCGTAAACATTCGATAAAAAGTCCATCATATTGCCCGCCGGCGCCACCGTTGAATGGATACCAGCTTAGCGTTGCTCGCCGGACTGAAGCGAGTGCAAAGCGAGCAATCCACGGTTGAAATGCGATGGATTAAATGGAAAACAAAGCTAGAGAGCCGCAGCGGGAGGCGCGCGACCAGAGATTCGGTCGCAGTGCAAGCGCGGCTGCACGCATGCGGAGACGGGCATGAATAATGACGATATGAGAACAAGCGATGGAATGCCGGCGCCGGAAGGCACGCGCATCCAACCGAGCGAAGTAGCGGGAGCTTCCGGCGGAGAAGAGTGCTGAACGCAAGCGACGCAAGCGGCATGGCGGCGGCTGCTGGAGCATTCTTCGATCAGCATGAGTTCGGCGTGAAGATCGTCGGTGAGCGAAACCACGAAGAAGAGCAGCACCATGGAGCAGACGAAAGCGGTCCATTCGCGCCAGGGAGCATGACGACGAATGCGGTATTCGCGAGTCCACCGGGTGCGCCAGAGAATCACTCCGGTGATGGTGATCGCGAACCAGAAAATATTTAGGAATAGCTCCATTTTCCCCTGTGCGCCGTAGCAGGTACCACGCGGCTGGCATAGCCTCAAAAGCCGCGCAGAATGCACCCGCAACAATCTACTATGCCGAGGGACCGGCGGGCAATCGTTTGACTCGACCACATTATTGGAACCGTTAGCTGTGCCAAAGGGTTGCGCTGAGGCGTCGCGATTTGTTGAAGCGGGTTACGGCTGCACGACGCTTCTGGCGCGCGCCAGGAACGGGTCGGCGTCGGTGGGATTGGGCAAGCTGCCTTGCGCGAAATCGCGCGAGCCGCCGCCTTTTCCGCCAAATTGCTTGAGACACTCGCGCAGCGCGGCGCCCAGATCGGTGGGCAGCCCCTTGGATTGCGCGAAGACGACGTGTCCGCTTTCTCGGCTGACCAGCAGCGCGACGACGTCATTTACGGCAGCGAGCCGCGCGGCGAGTAGCCCGAGGTATGCAGGCGTGGCTTCGGGTAGCGCGGCGGCGACCACGCGCGGCTCCGCCGCACTGCTTTCGGGCGCGAGAGCGCTGCGCGACTCATCATGTTCGCGCAGCAGGGCGCGCGCTTCGAGCGAGGCCAAGCGCTCTTCGAGATGTTTCACGGCGGAGAATTGCTCACGGCGTTCTGCCGCCATTTTGCCGATGCCGGCCGGCACATCCGGAAGGCCGCAACTGAGCAACGCAGCCGCTTCGGTGAGCAAGCCGAAGTCGCTGCGCGCCGTGGCTAACGCGCGATAGCCCGCTACATATTCGACGCGCCACAAATCGCCGCGGCGGCGTTCGAGTTTCCGGACGAGGAGCAGCCCCGCTTGTCCGGTGCGCGCGAGATGCGTGCCACCGCACGGTTGGCGGTCGAATCCTTCGATTTCGACTGCCCGCAGAATTCCTTCGCGTTCCACTTTCTTGCGGATGCCCTGCTCTGCCAGCTCTTCAGCCGTGCCGAAGCGAACCATTACGGGGCGATCTTCGAAAATGATTTCGTTGGTGCGTCGTTCGGCTTCTTCGAGATGGCGCGGGAGCACAGCGGGCGCGTTAAGATCGATCGTGGATATTTCCTTGCCGAGGTGGAATGAGACAGTCTGGAAGCCAAATAGCTCAATGAACGCGGCGGAGAGCAAATGTTGCGCGGTGTGCTGCTGCATGTGGTCAATGCGGCGCGGCCAATCCACGTGACCGTGCACGGTCCCCGGCGGAACTTCAGCGGTGGTGTAGTGCACGACGTGATGCTCGACGCCGTCCGCGCCAGGCGAACCCTCATCAGCATCCAGAACTTCCACTACTGAGGCATCGCCGAGCTTGCCAAGGTCGTGCGGTTGGCCGCCGGAGGTGGGGTAAAACGCGGTCTTATCGAGGATCACGCGAAAGCGGTCGCCTTCGCGGTCGCAGGAGACCACTTGCGCGTCGAATTCCCGCAGAAACGAATCGCGGTAATAGAGCCTGTCCGTCAGGTCAGTTCCCTTCCGTACGAAAAGCAGGATAGCATAGTGGCGGAAACCCCAAAGAGCGCGGCAGGAAGCGCGTGGACACGATAGAATTGTTGCGTGCCTATCCAGCTGATTGCCACCGACATTGACGGGACTTTGCTCGACAGCAAGTCCCAGGTATCGGCGGCAAATTCCCAGGCGCTTGCCGAAGCGGCAGCGCGCGGAATCGAGATCGTGCTGGTTACCGGGCGGCGCTTTGATTTTGCGCTGCCGATCGCGCAGTCGTTGCCGTGCGATCTGCACATGATTGTGAATAACGGCGCGCTTGCGAAATCGCGGAATGGCACAACGCACCTGCGTTACCTGCTTTCAAGCGGGACGGCCCGGCGAGTGCTTGATGCGACCCCGGAATTTCGCGCACATGCGGCGGTGGTGTTTGACCGGACCGGCGCGCGACAAGTGATTTTGGAAAGAGTGGATTGGGACGATCCCTTTCGCGGCGGTTATTTTCGGCGCAATCGAGAGTACATCGCCGAAATGGCGCCTTTGCCGAGCTGCCTGAACGGCGAAGATCCGATTCAGGTGATGTACACCGGGCAATGCGTTCCGATGCGCGCCGCGATGACGGCGCTGGCGGCGCTGCCGTTTGCGGGCGAATTCACTTTGGCGCTGACGGAGTACGAAGGGCGCGATCTTTCCATTTTAGATGTGTTGCCGCGAGATGTGACCAAGGGCACGACGCTGAAAGAATGGGTGCGCCGGCGCGGCATCCCGGCCGAAAACGTGATGGCCATTGGCGACAACTGGAACGACCGCGAAATGCTGGAGTTCGCGGGGCGTCCCGTGGTGATGGGCAATTCGGTGGCTGAGTTGAAATCGCTGGGCTGGCCGATTACGCTATCGAACGACGAAGATGGGTTGGCTGTGGCGATTCGGCGGTACGCGCTGGATGGCATCGCTCGTGGCGGGAGCATTTGATGCTTGAGAATTGAACTTATGAGACGGACCGCGAAGGAGACGCTTATCGGTGGCGCTCTGCTGATCACATTGGCGGCGTGCGCTGCTCCGGCGCGAGCGGACTATGCGGTGCTGCGGTCAGGCTTGCGGCTGCATATCACGGGCTACGAGACCGACGGCGCGCACGTGCGGTTGACGGTGGAAGGCGGCACCGTGGACGTGCTGGCTGCGGACCTGGTGAGCGTTGAGCCGGAAGACCATTTTGAGGCGCTGCCGCCTTCGCCGGTAACGAGCGACGGCCCCTACGCCAACTTGATCCGTGCCGCGGCGCAGAAGCATGGCCTGGACGAAGATTTGATCGTGCGCGTGATCGCGATGGAATCGAATTTCAATCCGCGGGCGGTTTCGCGGAGGCAGGCACTCGGCTTGATGCAGTTGCTGCCGCAGACAGCCGCGCATTATTCCGTCGCGGACATTTTCGACCCGGCACAGAACATTGATGCGGGTGCGCACTACTTAAAGGATTTGCTGACGCGCTACCGCGGGAATCTGACTTTGGCGCTGGCTGCTTACAACGCGGGTCCGGAGATGGTGGAACGTTACGGCGGGATTCCGCCATTCCGTGAGACGCAAAATTACGTGCGGCAAATCACATCGAAGATGGTCCACGAAAAGACTTCGCCGCCTGCCGCCAAGAACTGATTCGCACCTCGCATAAACCTGGGTTGGATAATTCGCGACTTACTGAGGAAACTGGGGATTTGTGGTGGTCGGCTGCGTCGGCTGTTGAGTCGGCTGGCCGGGATTGCCGTTCAGGCTTCCGGCGCCGCCGAATGCGCTGTTCACGTTCTGGCCGATGCCGTTCGTGCCGGCGTTACCCGCTTGCTGTTGCATGGCCGCGGCGGCGTCTTCGAGCGGGTTCCAGATAAATTCCCAGTTAAGGTACTTTTTTCCGCCGTGATAGACCTTTTGCGATGGCAGATCCTGTTTGCACGCGACGCCGGTGAGGAACGCTCCAAGCACCGGTCCATCCACCGGTCCGGTGGGCTTGAGCTGCGCCATCGCCGCCAAGCTCGCTTGCGTGACGGCGCCTCCCTGCCCGAGCGTGCCCTGCAAGGGAGAGAGCGGATTTTGGCCGACGATCGGACCGGCAGTGGGATTTTGCGGGCTTTGCGGATTCTGCGGATTTTGTCCGTTCGGCGGTGGAGGGGTTTGGCCGTCAGGCGATTGCGGATTCTGTCCATTAGTGGAGCCATTTCCCGACGCGGACGGGTTTGAGGTGTCCGTTCCAGCCCCGCCCTGAGATGTTTGCCCTGGCTGCGAATTCAAATTGTTGTTGGGATCGCCGAGACTCGATGCCGGGACACCTGGGCCACCCGGTGCGCCTGGAATCGTGGGTAACTGGCCGCCGTTCGCATCCATCAGCGCCATTTGCTGAAGATTCGCGTACTTGGTGCTGCCGATGATCTGGCCGGCTGCGTTGACGTAGATGAAGCGCCAGGAACCATCGGAAAGGTTGGTGGGATCTTTGTAAGCCTGGCGAAGAAAATGCAGTTCCGGCAGGCCTTTTTGCAGGGCTTCGAGATCCTGGGGATAATGGCCGGTCTTGTGGAAATAGAGGCGAATCGCGCGGGCGTATTGATTGCCGCGCCAAATGGCTTCTTCCTCGACCATCCTGCGATGTTGGGTGGCACCGTTTTGCAGAACCTCGAGGCTCATCGCAACGATCAGTACAATCAGCCCCAGCGCCAACAGAAACGCAAAACCGCCTTCTTGCGAGCGGCGGCGGCGCGCACGTTTTGCGGGACGCTTTCGCGATGCGCGCGGTTCGCGCGCTGCGCCTGGCGGTTGCACGTTTTCGCCGGAGATGTGTTCTTTGCTCATTGATTGAGCGAACTCGTCGGTGCCTCGCCGCTCACGGGCGGCACCATCTGCACCGTGGCATGGCGGCCGGACGAGATTTCCTCCACGTCCGCGGAGTCATTACCGATTTTATCGAGGCGGAAGCGGTTCAGGAATACCGAACCTTCTTCGACGACCAGCACATCGTCGCCATCCAGAAAAAATGCCACACGCTTGCCGCTATCGGGCATGGAGGCGTATCCGAACAGCTGCGCGGGAACGGTCACAGGCGCAGGAGGCGGCGGGACCGGCACTGTCGGGAAGGAGTGGCGGCGTTCATCCGCGATTTGTGCAAGCGTCTTCGGCGCCGGAGGTGGCGGCCCAAACGTGAAAATATTGCGATGGGAGCCGGAATATTCCAGCTTCTTGATTTTCTCGAGCAGATCGAGCCGCAGCTGAGGCTCATCCACATTCAAAGGATGAAAGGAGGTGTCGGCAGCCAGAACTCCCTTGGCGCTGGGAGCCTCGGTGCGGCTGAAAAAGTAGGCCACTGCCGCGACCACCAGCAGACCGACGAGCAAGTAGATTTCGTTGCGCTTGGACATCGCTCAGGTCCTGAAATACGTGTGCAACTCGAGATGCAAACGGATGCCCGGCCCGGTCGCGGCCGAGTCCAATTTCAAGTCGCTCAAAAGATAGAAATACTTGGAGCGTTCGAGGCCGTTGATGAACTGAATGATGGCCGGGTAATCGCCTTCCACGGTGTCGGCGATGTCCACTTCCACCACTCCGCGGTTCTTGATTTCCTTTTCATGAAACGCGATGCCGGTGCTGCGCAAATTCGACTTGCTGGCGATGGTGCCCAGATCGCCGTCAATCGCGGAGTATCCATCGGCGGAGCCGAGAAACGCGGTGTGGTAAAAACCATCGTATTCCTTGCCTACTCCGGAAAGAGAAGCGCGAATCCGTTCGCCGCGCGCGACGTCGGCCTTCAGCATCTTGGATTGGAGCTCCAGGCGGTCGCGTTGCGCGCGCATGGCGTCCACGCCTTCGCGCGAAGATTGCCAAAGGATGTATCCCACCGCGAGGTCCGCTGCGAGAAGCGCGACGAGGCCTCCGATGATCCACATCTTCCAGATTTTCCAGGCTGCATCCATCGTTAAGCCGCCAGTTAGATCGTCGAATACCAGGCCGTCAGCTGCACGGTGACCGGGTCCGCGGAACCCTGCTTATCGGAATGCCGGTCGTCAATCACGTGAATGTCGCTGAACACTTTGGATTTTTCCAGCGTTTCCAGAAATTTGATCTTGCTGTCGTCGGATTCCGCGCCGATCGTCAGCGCCACGAGCGCACGGCCATTTTCGAGTTTCGGCGAGATGTTGACGACGCGCACGCCGGGGGGCAAAGTCTGCTCGAGGTCCATGAAAATTTTCGTCCATGGGAAACTGCGCTGGCCGATCAGCGAATTCAAGAACGCCGCGCGATCAAGCACTTGCCGGGCGCCCTCGGTCTGAAAATACGCTTGCAAGGAAGCCTGCTTTTCCTGACTGGCGTGGATTTCTGCCTGCCAATGCGAAATGTCCGCGCGCAGCTCGCGATTGGCGCGCCACGAAGAATAGGCACCATGCCCCAGCAACAAGAACGCGAGCGCGCCCACTACGCCCAAAGCGCTGGTGGCGGCGATAAAGGGCCGCTTGTTTTCAAGCGGCGCTGTCGAAAGGTTGAGCCTGAGTTTCATAATCCCCGGAGCAAAAGGTTCAGGAGCCTCCGTTTAGCATCCAGCCGGCCAGCGCGTCGAGATCCTGATACATCAAATCTTTTGCACCGGAATCGAGCCGTAAGGCGCTCTCCGTTTCCGCCAGCGCGCCGATCGGACACTTTAATTCCGCGGAAAGCGCGCGGCGAAACACTTCGGCGCGCGCGCCAAATCCCGTCACGCAGGCGCGGTCGGGGCTGCTGCCCCAAGTATCCTGGTAATAGGCGATAGCGGGGTAGACTTCATCGAGCATCGCTTGCGGATCGAGCAATGAGGCTTCGCCGGTCATTTCCGTGGAGCGATAGACGCACAGGCGGCCGGCGTTGACGACTACGGTGGTCAGCGTCTTGCCGGACATGCGCGCGAGGAGCGTTGCGCCTTGGTCACCCAATAACGGCAGGCTGGCGAGCGTGGAGCTGAGCACCACTCCCGCCTTGGCGTTCAGCGGCTCGAGAATGTCTTCGTACTCGCGCACGATTCTCTGCCGCGCGACGGCGGTGACGACTTCCAAAGTTGCTTCCCGGCTGCTCTGGCGCATCCAGGAAACGACGGTTTCTTCCATGTCAAATGGGACGCTTTTTTTCAGACGCCAGCGCAGCAGCGGGACAGCTTCATCGGCGCGGCGCGGCAGCATTTCAAACGGCAGAATGAAAACGCGCACGACTGGGTCCGGGATCAGCAGAGCGAGCGGCGCCTCGTGCACCGGGACGCGATTGAAAACTTTGCGCAGCGCCGTGCGCACCGCTTCGGGCTGGACGACATTCGCGTCCACCGGCGACGCCATGATCGCGCCGAGCGGCAACGGTTCGATCGCGTGAGATTCCAGATGGCCACCGGTTGTTGACCAGTGCGCGGCAGCGACGTGCGTTGATGCGATTTCGACCACCAGCGACGGATGCGGCATGGCGTTGAGCCAGCGCTCCAGCCTCTTCACGGGCGCGAGCTCGAAAAAGCGCGTGGCCAGCGTGGCGGAACTAGTCAAGGAATGTAACCTTGTTGATTTCACGGAGCGTGGTAGTGCCGCTGCGAACTTTCGCGAGACCAGAATCGCGCAGGAAGGACATGCCTTCCTCCTTCGCCACGCGCTTGATTTCCGAAGTCGGCCGGCGATTGATGATCATTTCGCGAATATGGTCGGAGAGATCGAGCAGCTCCGTGATCGCCGAACGGCCGCGGTAACCGCTGCCGGAACATTCCAGGCATCCGGTGCCTTCGTAGAAGGGCACCTGCATCCACTCCGCCGGGTCCAAGCCCGATTCTTTCAGGGCTTCCGGCGTGTATTGCACCGGCTTCTTGCAATTTTCGCAGATTACGCGGACCAGGCGTTGCGCCATGATGCAATTGAGCGCGGAAACGAAATTGTACGGCTCGACGCCCATGTTGATGAACCGTCCGATCACGTCCGTCACGTTATTGGCGTGGACGGTGGTGAAAACCAGGTGGCCGGTGAGCGCGGAATTGATTGCGATTTGCGCCGTTTCCTGGTCGCGAATTTCGCCGACCATGATTTTGTCCGGGTCGTGGCGCAGAATTGAACGCAAGCCGCGCGCGAAGGTGAGGCCCTTCTTTTCGTTCACCGGGATCTGGGTGATTCCGCGGACTTGATACTCGACGGGATCTTCGATGGTGATGATCTTGTCTTCGTCGTTTTTGATTTCGTTGATCGCGGCGTAGAGCGTCGTAGTCTTGCCCGAGCCCGTGGGCCCGGTGACCAGCACCATACCGTACGGTTCCTGAATGTAACGGCGGAAACGCGTTTTGTCCGGCCCGTCGAAGCCGACGACGTCCAGCGTGAGGTTGCGGAATTTTTCGCTCAGGGTCTCTTTGTCCAGCACGCGCAAAACGGCGTCTTCGCCGTGAACCGAAGGCATGATGGAAACGCGGAAGTCCACGAAGCGGCCTTTGTAACGCACGCGGAACCGGCCGTCCTGCGGGACACGGCGCTCGGCGATATCGAGTTCGCTCATTACCTTAATGCGCGAAAGAATCGTGGCGTGCCATTCCTTGGCGAGCGGCTGCATGGCGTATTGCAGCACGCCGTCAATGCGATATTTCACCACCACTTCGGTGTTGCGCGTTTCGATGTGGATGTCGCTCGCTCGGCGTTCGAGGGCCGTGAAGATTACGGTGTCCACCAGTCGCACGACGGGGCTCACGCCGGAATCGCGCGTGAGCTTGTCCATTGAAATATTTTCTTCGCTGTCTTCTTCGTCGCCGACGACCTGCAGCGTAAATCCTTCGGTGGCTTGATCCAGCACGCGCTGGGACTGCTCGGTGCGCTTCAGCAGATCGTCAATCTGGGAAGTGGTGGCGACGCGGATCTGCAGGCGCTTGCCCAACAACAAAGAGAGCTCATCGGTGAGTTGCAATTGGCTGGGATCGGCCATGGCCACCATCAGCGTGGTGTCATGCGCCTCGAGCGGGACGAACTTATAGCGAAACATCAATTCGGCTGGAATGCTGCGGAAAAGATCGGGATCGATACGCTGCTCGCGCAAATCCACAAACGGGCAGCGATAGCGTTCGGCGAGCCGGCGGGCTGAATCTCGCTCGGCGCCTTCGTTCGGCAATCCTGGAATGATCGGATTGTTCGCCGGATTGTTCGTAGGTGTAGCCATGGAACCCAAGTCCTAACCCCCGGAACCCACTTGGAGGGAAAACAGCGGAAGATAAAGGGATATCAAGATAGAGCCTACCACAACCGCCATAACCACCAAAATGGCGGGCGAAACCCAAATTAGAGTGCGTTGCAAGCGAGTGCTGACTTCTTCTTCGTAAAATTCTGCGACGCTGGTGAGCATGGCAGCGAGCGCGCCGGAGGCTTCGCCTACTTCGATCATTTCCAGCGCCAGATCAGGCACCAGGCGGGTCTCCGCCAGGCTTTCGTGCAGGGTGCGTCCTTCGCGCACGCGCGCTCCAGCGCCTTGTACAGAGGTGGCGATCAAACGGCTGCCGATGGCCTGCGAGGACGTCTCCAGGCCCGCTACCAGGGGCGTGCCTCCGGCAAGGAGGGTCGAAAGCGTGCGCACGAATTGCGCGATTTGGGATTTCAACCAGATATCACCGAAGACTGGTATTTTGGGTTTGAGGCGGTCAATGGCGAGGGCGCCCTGGTCCGAGCGGGTCCAGAGAAAGATTGCGATGGCCGCGACGACAGCTACGGCGAACACCAACAGGAAATAATCGCGCAGCGGCACAGACAGGGACAGCATGAATTGCGTGATGGCGGGAAGTTTGATGCCAAGATCCGAGTACAATTTTGCAAATTGCGGCATCGCATAGGTAATCAGATACATGAGAGTTACAATCACAGCAACGACGAGGATGGAAGGGTAGATCAGCGCGGTGATGAGGCCTTTACGGAAACCAGTGCTCACCCGCAGATAAGAAATATATTGCTCAAGAACCCCCGTAAGATTTCCGCTGCGTTCGCCGGCGGTGATCGCGGTGACGTACACCGGAGGAAAGGAGCCTTGGGCCTCCAGGGCTTCCGACAATAAGGCGCCATCGCGCACGCGCTGGCGAACATCCTGCAGAACTGGCCGCAGACGCGGCGCGGCGGCGCGCTCGGCGAGCAGGTCGAGGGCCTTCAAAATCGGCAGGCCCGCTTTGATCAGCGTATTGAACTGCTGGTTGAAGATGAGGAAATCGTTGGTGAGGATCTTGCGGGCTCGGTGCGCGCCGCTGAACTGCGCCAGGATACTGAACTCATTTTTGACCGAGAAAACGTGAAAGCCGCGCTCGGCGAGCTTCTGGCGGACTTCTCCCTCGGTCTGGGCCGTCTCCAGTTGCTGGAAGACGCGGCCGGACGTATCTCCGACTTTACATACATACTGGCCCACAAGGGTATAGACGGCCCACTGCTTGGGACGTCTTGATTAAAGTTTAGCATATCCACTGGAACGCTAACCGCGGGGCGCTGGAGTGGGTTCGTAATGTAACATCACGGTTTCATTTCAAACGTTCGTCAGTGAATCGAACCTGCGAGCTCGGATTCATCCACCACGGCGACATTGGGAGGAGGCTCGAAATGGAATTTCGCCTCGGGTATCGCAAGATTTTCTTCCCAATTGGCGAAGCGGAATTCGGTCTCAAGGGCGCCGGGCTGGCGGATTAGCAGGCGCACCAGACGCGCTTCGGGATCGGATTCAATTAAAACGTCGTTCACTTCCCCGTCGGAACCGGAAGTTTCATTTCGCGGAACGCAGCGAAGCAGCGTATCTGCAGCGACGAGCGGCCGGTCGGCGGGATTGTCGTCCTTCGCGGCATCCACCACGTCAATCGTGCGGCAAAGCTTGGAGAAGTCCGTCTTTCCGGTGAGCAGCGCCAGCGGCGTGCGCCAGTCGGAGCTATCCTTCACTTTGGCGCGGCTGGCGGTGCGGTCGGCGGGAACGTAGAACCAGACATTCGTGCCATCTACGATGAAAAGTTTCGGCTCCGGCGATTCGTATTCCCAGCGCATGCGTCCCGGGCGCGAGAAATAGACCGTGCCGGATTCCGCGGAGCCCCCGCCATTGCCGTCGGAATAGCGCTCGTAGAATGCCGCTTTCAAAGTGGTGGCGTGGTGGTAGCGCGACTCCAAAGCGCGCACCACCAATTTCGCGTCGGGCGGCGATGACGGCACAAAAGCCACCGCCGCGAGCGCGAGAATCAAAGCAAGCATGGAATTAGATTAGCAAGAACGAGCATGGAGCGAGGGTAAAGTTTGCTGCGCGCGCGCAGCGCGTCACGCATCGCAATTGACGGGGCGGAAACTACCGCGATTACTGTTTATTGCAACGGAGGAAAGCCGGAGCTCGAGCACGGCGGAGG
Organism: uncultured Acidobacteriota bacterium; assembly: GCA_963740695.1. Classification (GTDB taxonomy): domain Bacteria; phylum Acidobacteriota; class Terriglobia; order Acidiferrales; family UBA7541; genus Palsa-295. The sequence continues at coordinate 14,498 of CAVUFU010000004.1, read as the reverse complement.
TATAACCACTCCCGTGCCATTGACGCGAATCACGCCCGTCTCATCCACGCAGTAGCTCGCGGTTCCCGTGGTACCCAGCGCCACGGGCGTGGCACTGATCGAATATCCTGAGTCTCCCGAAGCGCCGCAGGCGACTGGAACACCCGTGGTCAGCGCCACAACGCCGTTCGGAGTGAAAGTGTACGAATAGCCGGTCTTATGGTAAGGCGGAGTCGAAAGCACTTCGTCGATCAGACCGGCATTGGCGCAACCGGTGGAACCGACCGGGCCGCCCAACTGCGTCAGCGTGGTCGTGAATCCGTCGCTGAAGGTGGACGAGAAAGTCTGCTCGGCGGAAGTCATGGTGCGCAGGGCTTGCACCGCAGCGCCCTGGTTGGCGGAAATCTTGGCGCGGAGCAGGTTCGGTATGGCGATCGCCGCGATGATCAGGATGATCGCGACTACGATCAGGAGTTCGATCAGGGAAAACCCGCGCTTCCGATCTTGCCTTGCATCCGAGTTGTGATTCTTATTCAACATTTTCCTCAGGCACCGCTCAGCTTAGAAAAGGTGGGGGGAAGCCGATGGCTTCCCCCCGGATTTTCACAACCTTACTGCAGAGGAGGCTTGCCCGACGTCGAGCAAGGGTTCATGATTTCGCCGACCGTAGCTGCGGAGTCAACGCGAACCACGCCCGTCTCATCGATGCAGTATGCCGCGGTGCCGGTGGACAAAGAAATCGGAGCCGCAGTAACTGAGAAGCCGGTGTCGCCAGAACCGCCGCAGGCTGCAGGAATGCCCGTGGTCAGAGCCGGGATGCCGTTATTCGCGAACGTGAACACATAACCGCTCTTGGTGGCCGGGTCGTTGCCGAGCACTTCGTCGATCAAGTGCGCAGCAGCGCAAGTCCCAGCCGCACCGGCCGCGCCGCCCAACTGAGCTTGGGTGAGCGTGAAGCCGTCGCTGTACGTGGACGAGAAGGTTTCCTCGGCCGATGAAATCGTACGGAGCGTGCCGACCGCGGCAGACTGGTTAGCCGCAATCTTGGCGCGAAGCAAGTTCGGAATTGCGATCGCCGCGATAATCAAAATAATCGCCACGACGATCAACAACTCGATCAACGAAAAACCCTTCTGTTTCTTATTCATTTTCTCTCCTTGGATCGGAAATCTCATTTTGCGTCGTATCCCTCTGGCGGGGTACGCTGCCATAGATGCACGGGGGATACCAACCTCTGGCGGCGGTTTACCGTTATGGCACATCGCATTATACCTCGCGCTTTCAATTACATACAGACGGTTACGAAGACTGTTCCGTTAGCGGCACCATGGCGCTCGTGGTGAGGATCTCAAAAAGTGACACTTTGCGGCGGTCTTCTGCGACCCAAAGAGTCATTTCCTGGAGGCGCTCTGCTCGGAGTAATTGCTTCAAAACAAGGCTGCTAGGAGCGTTTCGGAGGTCGCAAAAGCTCGATGAACGACCGCAAGTCGTGGCCGACCGCGGTTTCACGCTCTAGAATTTCACTGCAATGGCGGATAGCCAGAACTAGAGCACGGTGGAGGTATAAGCACTCCGGTGGCATTGACGCGAATCACGCCCGTCTCATCGACGCAGTAGCTGGAGGTTCCCGTTGAGCCCGGGGTTACTGGCGTGGCGCTGATGGAGTATCCAGAATCTCCTGAGGCCCCGCATGCTGTGGGAACGCCGGACGCCAACGCGACGACACCATTTGGCGTGAACGCATATCTATAACCGCTCTTTTGGTAAGGCGGAGCCGAAAGCACTTCATCGATCAGACCGGCGTTGGCGCAACTGGAGGATCCAACCGGCCCGCCCAGCTGCGTCAGCGTCGTCGTGAATCCGTCGCTGTAGGTGGACGAGAACGTCTGCTCGGAGGAAGTCATGGTGCGCAGGGCTTGGACGGCGGCAGCCTGGTTGGCGGAAATCTTGGCGCGGAGCAGGTTGGGTATGGCGATCGCCGCGATGATCAGGATGATCGCGACTACGATCAAGAGTTCGATCAGGGAAAACCCGCACTTTCGGCCCTTCCTTCCATACGTGTCGTGATATTTGTTCGACATTTGCCTCGGGCACCTCTCACTCTTCAAAAAATAAGGGGGAAGCCAATGGCTTCCCCCTGGCCGAGCGTTAAATTCATTACTGCAGAGGAGGCTTGCCCGACGTCGAGCAAGGGTTCATGATTTCGCCGACCGTAGCTGCGGAGTCAACGCGAACCACACCCGTCTCATCGATGCAGTATGCCGCGGTGCCGGTGGACAAAGAAATCGGAGCCGCAGTAACTGAGAAGCCGGTGTCGCCAGAACCGCCGCAGGCCGCAGGAATGCCCGTGGTCAGAGCCGGGATGCCGTTATTCGCGAACGTGAACACATAACCGCTCTTGGTGGCCGGGTCGTTGCCGAGCACTTCGTCGATCAAGTGCGCAGCAGCGCAAGTCCCAGCCGCACCGGCCGCGCCGCCCAACTGAGCCTCGGTGCGCGTGAAGCCGTCGCTGTACGTGGACGAGAAGGTTTCCTCGGCCGATGAAATCGTACGGAGCGTGCCGACCGCCGCGGCCTGGTTAGCCGCAATCTTGGCGCGAAGCAAGTTCGGAATTGCGATCGCCGCAATGATCAAAATAATCGCCACGACGATCAACAACTCGATCAACGAAAAACCCTTCTGTTTGTGGTGCTTGTTCATATTCTCTCCTTGAATTCTTCTAGCCTAAATTCTTGAGCCTTCCCGGCTCGGTATGCAGAAGCTAAGTGCACGACGGAAACCAATGTCTGGCTTGTCGCGCAAGAGTTGCGGGCGGGAATCCATCCATTGTCGCGTTAATAAGTTACAGCGCATTATAATTTCCTTATTTCAGTACGGCTCTTTTTGTGGATTTGTGCGTGTAGGGAATCTGACGAAACGCGCCCGCCCGCGTGGACTGAATTCGGCGCGCGTTCAAAATGAAACGTGTGATGTGTTTCGATGTGGAACTTCGCGTTCGTGACTTGTGCTGCCTGACGCGCTTCGCTTTCGATAGAAAGTGAGCAACGAAAACGGCTCGTCAACCGCTTGCAACTTCATAAGAAGTGAAATGAGAAGGCGCTTTGCTGCGACGCGAACAAGGAATTCGCTGAAAAACGATTACGAAGGAAATGCGGTACAAAGCGGCTCGATTGAATCTGCTAAGGGCAATTGACTGAGCGGGCCCAGAGGCCAGATGCGGTGTGAGCTTATTCAGCGCATGCGCAAGACGGCGAAGAGATCGCTGTAGTCATCCGTCCAGACGAGTTTGGGGTCTGCCGGCGGCATGGGATCGAGGTGCCCACGAAACGAGTCGTACGCCAGAGCGTGGGGATTTTGGGAGAGCAGGATCCAATCGCTGCGCTCGCCGAGGTCGGGGCTGTGCCGATTGTGAAGGCGCGCCACAGCCAGGTGATTGTGCGCAGCGAGCGACGCCAGCACCGGGCTCAGGTCCAGCATCTTATTGGAGATGTGGAAGACCAGCACGGAATCCGGTCCCCGCAAATGTTCCAAATAGATTTCCAGCGCTTCTTGCGTGAGCAAATGGATGGGAATGGCGTCACTGCTGAAGGCGTCCACCACGAGTACGTCGAAGTTCTGCGAGCCGGATTCCTTGAACTCGCGTTCCAGCGAGAGCCGCGCGTCGCCCGGCACGACTACAATTTTTGCCGCGGAATCCCTGATGAACGTGAAGTACGGATGCGGGGCGAGCGAGTAGTCAATCACCTGCGGATTGATTTCGTAATACCACATCTGGTCGCCGGGATGCGCGTAGACGGCGAGAGTTCCGACGCCCATGCCGATTATCCCGTAGCGGTGCGGGCAGGGCTGGCGGCACGCGGCGAGTCCATCGAGAAGAAGTCCCACGCCGCTGTTGCGCGTGTAGTAAGCGGTTGGCTCCTTGGGCTGGTCGTATAACTGGTACCCGTGGCTCGTCTGTCCGTGGCGCAATTCGATGGAGCGCAATGCAGTGCCTTTTCGCCTGAGCATCATCGCGGCGTAGAAATTGCGGTCACGGCGGATCGCGAGGTATTTGTCGAATTGCACTTGTGCATACAGCGAGATTGTCAGCGCGGCTACCACGGCCAGCGCCGCCAGTTGAGCGGTATTGAATCGCTGATACGCCGGCGCCTTCTTCCCGCGCCGCAGCGTGACGAACGCGACCCACACCGCTAGAACCGTAAGCACCGGGTAATAGTGCCAGCGGTACATGTTGACCGGAATCATCGCCAGCCCGGCGTATCGCGATATGTATTCAGGAGTGAGCAGCAATCCCAGGAGGATGGCGCTGCTGACGTAAGGTTTGTGGTAATACAACCAGGATTCGCGATCCCGTGCGACAGCCACGATCGCGAGAAGCGCGCAGCCGACCAACCCGCAGTGAAATTCCCAAAACCCCTTGAAGATCTGCGGCGCCACGAGGGCAACGAAAACGCCGCCGGCGGCTCCTCCCGCGGAAATCAGAAGGTAGAAGCGCGTCAGGAATCTGGGATCGGGCTTCAGGCGGACCAGCTCACCATGACAAACCATGCAGCACGCGAATAGAACCAGGCTGAGCATCCAGATCTGGCGGACGATGGGAGCGTTGTCCAGCGACAATAACACGATGAGCGCCATGGGAAAGCTCGCGCCCAACAACACCTGAAAAATCCCGCGACGATACCACTTGGGATTGTCGAAGCAGATGATGAAGCTCAGCAGATAAAGGCTGAGCGGCACCACCCACAGAAACGGAACGACGGCCACCTCCTGGCACATGAGATTGGTGGTAGCCAACAGCATCAACGACGCCATGGCCGGAAGCGAAAACCAGAGCAGCTGCGCACCAAGCGACGGTGTCGACGCGGAGTCGAAATCGGGTTCCGCGACGGCCGCGGAGCTCGTAGCCGGTGTCTTGAGGTCCTGGGCGCAGGCGATGAAGCCGGCAAAGAAAATGATGTAACCCACGCTCCACAGCCAAGCCTGAGTGTGCAACCGGAATTCCGGCTCGACTAGAAACGGATAGGTCAGCAGACCCAATAGCGAGCCGATATTCGATAGCGCGTACAGGCGGTAAGGCGATTTGCCGGGATGCGTGCGGCCAAACCAGCTTTGCAGCAACGGGCCGCTCGCGCTTAAGCACAGATAAGGCAGGCCGACGGCGACAAGCAGCAAGCGTAGTATTCGCGCCGCGGGAAAATCGGCAGAGCTTGGCCGCCAGGAAAGCCCGGGCAGCAGAGGCGACTTCCACGCGAAAGCGCCTAGCGCGAGCAGGAACGCGGACATTCCCAGCACGGTGATATGCACAAGCGTTTGCGTCCTTAGGCTCAGCTTCGTGGAAATCAGGTGGGCGTACAGATAACCACCCAGAAGCAGCAGCTGAAAGAACAGCATGCATGTGGTCCATACAGCTGGCGTGCCGCCGAACCACGGCAGGATGTACTTCCCAAGGATGAGCTGCACTTGAAAGAGGAGAAATGCGCCGCAGAATATTGTCAGGCCGTAGCGAAATCGAACTTGGGGGGCGCGCAAAGGGACATCGGCGTGCTCGGCGACCGGTTCCGCCAGTTCCGCGGTGGACAGCGTCATATTCCGTACTTTTTAGCGTAGTGGCGGAAGGAACGATACGACATTTTCAGAGTGTCCGCGGCGCGGGTGCGAACGCCGCCGGAACGCTCCATGGCCGCGAGCAGGAAAGAGCGCTCGAGTTCCTGGATGTGCATCTCGAGGTTTATGCCGCCTTCGGGCAGGATGGATCCGTGGCCGTTGCCGGCGTGGTGCGACGAGACGGCTTCCTGAAAATGTTCGCGGATGCGCGCGGGCAGGCCTTCGGCGGAAATGCGCGCGGAACCCTCGAGGGCGACCGCGCGCTCGATCGTGTTTTCCAGTTCGCGGACGTTGCCCGGCCAATCGTAGACTTCGAGGCGGCGCATGGCTTCCGGCTCGATGCCTTCGATCTTTTTCCCCATGGATTTGGAATAGCGGTCCAGAAAAGAGCGCACGAGCAACGGAATATCCTCGCGGCGCTCGCGCAGCGGCGGCAGATGAATGGGGATCACGCTGAGGCGGTAATAAAGGTCCTCGCGGAAGCGGCCTTCGGCGATTTCCTTGGCGAAATCTTTATTGGTCGCAGCGATCACGCGGACGTCCACGTCGCTTTCTTCGGTGCTGCCGAGCGGCCGGATTTTGCCCTCTTGCAAGACGCGGTAGAGCTTCACCTGCATGGTCAGGCTCATGTTGCCAATTTCGTCCATGAAGAGCGTGCCGCCGTCCGCCGCCTGAAACAGGCCGCGGCGGTTCTCGTTTGCTCCGGTAAAGGAGCCGCGCAGGTAGCCGAAAAGCTCGGATTCCAGCAGAGTTTCCGGGAAGGCGCCGCAATTGATGGTGATGAAGGGTGCTTTGGCACGGGCGCTATTTTCGTGGATGGCGCGAGCGACGAGTTCCTTGCCGGTGCCGCTTTCCCCGGTGATCAGCACGCGGCTGGACTGCGGCGCAATCGTTTCGATCAAATCGAACAGGCTGCGCATCTTTTCGCTCGCGCCGATAATGTGATCGAAACCGGTGAAGCGCCGGAGCTGGCGGCGGAGTTCGCCGGCTTCTTTCTTTAGAGCCTGGGTTTCCGCGATGCGTTTCACCGCCGGGCGCAGCTCATCGAGCAGGCGGTCGCCCTTGATGACGTAGCGATCGGCGCCGAAATTTACGGCGTCAATCGCCGTGTCCACCGTCGGAACACCAGTAATCAGAATGAAAATCGCAGATGGCGAGACCTCCTTGGAGTATTGCAACAATTCCACGCCGTCCATATCGGGCATGCAGATGTCGGAAATGACGATGTCGAAGACTTGCGAAGCGAGGCGCCGTTTGGCGGCCTGTCCGTTCGAGGCAACTTCGACTTTGTGGCCCTCCTTGCGGAAGCTGATTTCCAGCAGCTCGCAGATGGAGGGTTCGTCGTCAACAACGAGAAGGTGGGCCATCGCGCGCTATCCCTTCCCTACCGCGCGCATGCTTTCGTCATGGCTGCGAGTTTCCGGAATGGGCGCCGAAGGCGGCGACGTCCGCGGGCGTGCGGCGCGCGGAATTTCAACGATGAATTCGGCGCCTGCGCCGCGATCGGTATCCACGCGAATGCGGCCGCGGTGCGCTTGCAGAATTTGATAGACGATGGCGAGTCCGAGGCCGGTGCCACCGACGAAGCCGGATTGAAACGGCTCGAAGATGCGCGTCGCCTGCGCGACGGGTATGCCGATGCCGGTGTCGCTGATCTGAATGCGAGCCCAAGTGTCGTCCGCTTCCAGGCTGACGGAAAGCACGCCGCCCGCAGGCATCGCGCGCAGCGCGTTGTTGCAGAGATTCCAGAAGACTTGCTTCAGCGCGTCGCGGTCGGCGCGAGCGCGCAGAGTGTGCAGCTTGAAGTTGCGCTCAATGCGGAATTTACCCAGCGCGGTGGCGTCGCGCTCGAGCAGCACGAGCGTGTCTTCGATCAGCGGAACCACGTCCACATCGGCAAACGCATAGGTCTTCTCGCGCGAGTAATTCAGGAAGTCGGTGATGATCTGGTTCAGACGTTGCGATTCCCTGCTTACGATATGTACGAGCCGCTTGTCATCGTCTTCGAGCGGCGCCAGGCGCGCTAGTTCCTTGAGCGCGCCGGTCATAGCCGTCAAAGGCTGGCGAATTTCGTGAGCGATCGCTGCGGAAAGGCGCCCCAAAGCTGCCATGCGTTCCTTGGTAACGACCTCGCGCTCGAGGCGCTTTAGTTCGGTCAGATCCTGGAAGTTGTAAACAAATCCAGTGGTTTGATTCTGCGCGGTGCGCAGAGGAGAAATGGAAAGCCCCAGGAAGCGAATGGCCCCGGTGGAAGTTTTGAACTCGATTTCCTTTCGCGCGGCCACGGGATTGCCCTCTTCATCCACTTCCACGGGCCAGAATCCGGGAAATACATCTTGGATCTTTTCGCCGCGCAACAGGCCCAGCCCGCAGCCGGTGATGTCCGCTCCCGAGCGGTTCATTACCAGAATGCGCCCTTCCAGATCGGTGGTCAGCAAACCGCCGCGCATGGATTCGATGATGTCCTGGTTGAAAGCCTGCAGGTCCTTAAGTTCTTCGCTCTTTGCGTGAAGTTCCTGCCCCTTACTGCGTAACGTTTGCGCGAGCAGGCTTCCGAGATAGGCCACCGCGAGAAATGCGATCAAATTGCTGGCCAGCCAGGAATCCAGCGCGCGGAGGGTGGGCGTCGAGTTCGCGGTGCGCGGCAACACTCCGTAGTAGGTCAGCTCGAGCGCGCTGCTGAGCAGGACGAAGCTCAAAGCCGCCACGACGAAGACGCCGCCGCGCGAAAACATCACGCTGGCCATCAAGATCGCCAGCAGATATAGAGAGATGAAATAGCTGTCCTGGACTCCTGTGGTGTAAACCACCCCGGTGATCATCAGCAGATCGCACACCATCTGCAGCGGAGCGTGCCAGCGGGCCTGCGGAATCCAGCGTTGCAAGATAACGTAAACGATGGCGAGCGTGTACCAGAGCACGATTACCTGGACAAATGAGTGCAGTGGGACGGAGATTGGCGTCAGCTGCCGCGCTGCGATTACAATCCCTACCAGGAAGGTAATAGCCAGAAACCGCACGCGCCCTAGCCACGGAAGCCATTCGCTCGCACTAGGTGTTGATTTCATCTCAGATTTTTTTTCACCGTGCCCGCAGCGTCTCCGGCACTACGCTCTAGCCCTTACGCGGGGTCTCTGCCATAACGCGCGAGGTTGTGCGTTTGCGACCGCAGGAAAGTACCTTGCGCCCGCGCAGTTCCGCAGGCTACTTGCCTGCCAATTTGCCGATTAACGAGAACAACGGCAAGTACATGGAAACGACGATGCCGCCGACCACGACGCCCAGAACCACGATCATCAAGGGCTCCATGGCCGTCAAAAGGTCTTTCACCGCGGCGTCCACTTCGTCTTCGTAGAAGTCGGCGATCTTCTGAAGCATGGCGTCCATCGCGCCGGTTTGTTCGCCGACGCCGATCATCTGGGTGACCATACCGGGAAACACATCGGTTTCTTTCAACGGTTCCACCAGTGAGCGGCCCGCTTCGACGGCCTTGCGGGTCTGAACGATCGCTTTTTCCACCACCGCGTTGCCGGAGGTGCGCGCGGTGATGTCCAAGCCTTCGAGAATGGGCACGCCGCTCGAGATCAGCGTTCCCAGCGTGCGCGTGAAGCGCGCCACGGCAATCTTGCGCATCAGCGGCCCGACCAGGGGAATTTTCAACACCGTGGCATCGAGCGCGTAGCGTCCGGTGGGAGTGCCGTACCACATTTTCAACGCAAAGACGCCGGCAATCATGCAGACCACGATGACCGCGCCGTAGATACTGCCGACGAAATTGCTGAGGCCGATGACCACGCGAGTCGGCAGCGGCAAGTCCACGCCGAGGCCGTTAAACAACTGCGTGAAAATCGGGACGACTTTCCACAGCAATAAGATGATGACGCTGCCGGCAATACCCAGTACGGCGATCGGATAGATCATCGCCGACTTCACCGCGCGCTTCAGCTTGACGTTCTTTTCGATGTAGCTAGAGAGGCGCTGCAGAATCGTGTCCAGAATACCGCCCGTCTCGCCGGCATCCACCATGTTGTAGTACAGCGGGTCGAAGACCTTTTCGAACTGCTTCATCGAGTTCGAAAGGCTGGCGCCACCTTCCACCGACGCGCGCACGCCGGTCAGGACCTTTTGAAAGGTCTTGTTCTCCTGCTGTCCGGCGAGAATCTCCAGGCACTGGACCAACGGCAAGCCGGCGTCAATCATCACGGAGAACTGCCGCGTGAAGACCGCCAGCTCCTTGGAGTCAACGCCGCCACCGAAGGTAGGGATGTTGAACTCCTTCCCCTTCTCGGAGAGCTTGCTGACGTTGATATTTTCGCGGCGGAGCGCCGCCGAGACTTCGGCCTTGCTTTCCGCCGTGCGTTCGCCAGTTACCTTGGCGCCCGCCCGATTCACCCCACGATATGTAAATACCGGCATGATCTGTTACCTCCTCTTCCTTTCTCGCTTATCGCCGAGCTGGCGCCTTGCCCCCGGAAGCCGGCGAGGTCACCCCGCGATTAATCAAATCCTGTAATTCGTCCTGATTCGAAGAGCGCGCCAGCGCTACGTCCATCGTGATTTGCTTCTGGAAGTAAGCGTTGGCGAGACTCTGATTAAACGTTTGCATGCCGGACTGCCCAGTTCCGGTTTGCATGGCCGAATAGATCTGGTGAATCTTGTCTTCGCGGATCAGGTTGCGAATGGCCGCGGTGGGAATCAGGATTTCCATGACCATGGCGCGGCCGCGGCCGTCAATTTTCTGCAGCAGCGATTGGCAAAGAATTCCTTCCAGGACCATCGAGAGCTGGGCGCGCACTTGCGGCTGCTGGTGCGCAGGGAAAACGTCCACGATACGGTTGATGGTGGAAACCGCCGAATTGGTGTGCAGCGTGGCGAAGGTCAAGTGGCCCGTTTCCGCTATGCGCAATGCGGATTCGATGGTTTCCAGGTCGCGCATTTCGCCGATGAGCACGACGTCGGGGTCTTCGCGCAGCGCGGCGCGAAGCGAGTTCGAGAACGAGTGCGTGTCCGAGTGCACTTCGCGCTGGTTCACCAGGCACTTTTTGTGGTTGTGCAGGAATTCGATAGGATCTTCGATCGTGATCATGTGCTCTTCATGCTCGTTGTTGATTTTGTCGAGCATGGCCGCAAGCGTGGTGGATTTGCCCGAGCCGGTCGGACCGGTCACCAGCACCAGTCCGCGCGGCTTGTCGCAGAGCCCGCGCACGACGGCCGGAAGACCCAATGCATCAAACGATTTGATTTCCCAAGGAATGGTACGGAAGACGGCGGCCACGGCTCCGCGCTGATGGAAGATGTTGCCGCGGAAGCGCGCCAGGCTCTTCAATCCGAAGGAAAAGTCCAGCTCCAGATTTTCTTCCAGGCGATGCTTCTGCACGTCCGTCAGCACGCTGTAGGCGAGCGCTTTGGTATCCGCGGCGGTGAGGGGCGGCATATCCAAAGGACGAAGTTTTCCATGCACGCGAATGCGCGGCGCGCTATTGGTCGAGAGGTGCAAGTCGCTCCCGCCCATCTCGATCATTTTCTTCAGCAGCTCGCTTAATGTGATGCCAGCCATATTTCCTCCGCTTAGAGAACTGTTTCTCGAACGACTTCTTCGAGGGTGGTGTGTCCCAAGGCGCATTTGATCAGCCCGCTGCGCCGCAGCGTGATCATTCCCGTTTCCAGTGCCTTCTTCTTGAGTTCGAGCGCCGAAGCGCCGACCAGAATCAACTCGCGCAAGTCGTCGTTGATCTCCATCACTTCATAGAGACCCACGCGACCTTTGTAGCCCGTGTTGTTGCAGGTGCTGCAGCCGCGGCCATGCTGGACGATCGTCTTTTCCGACTCGTCCTTGGTGTATCCGGCGTCCACCAAGGCCTGCGGTAAGATCTGCAAGGGTTCCTTGCAGCCCACGCAAATCCGGCGCACCAGGCGCTGGGCGCAAATTAGGTTGACGGAAGTGGCTACCAGAAACGGTTCAATACCCATATTCATCAATCGGCTGATTGTGCTGGGAGCATCATTGGTGTGTAGCGTCGAAAGCACTAAGTGGCCCGTCAACGCGGCCTTTACGGCGATTTCGGCCGTTTCAAAGTCGCGGATTTCGCCTACCAGGATGATGTTGGGGTCCTGCCGCAGGAAGGCGCGCAGAGCCGAAGCGAAGTTCAGGCCGATCTGCTCCTTCATCTGGACCTGGTTGATTCCAGGCAGCTGGAATTCAACCGGGTCCTCGGCTGTCATGATGTTGGTTTCGCTGGTATTGAGCTTGGCCACCGACGAATACAACGTGTTCGTCTTGCCGGAACCCGTGGGACCCGTAACCAGGACCATTCCGTACGGCTTCAAGATCTGCCGCTCGAATTTCACGAGCGACTCCGGTTCGAAACCCAACTTGGTCATGTCCAGCCGGAGGTTTTCCTTGTCCAGCAAGCGCATGACGACTTTTTCGCCGAAGAGCGTGGGGACTGTGGAAACGCGAAAGTCCAATTCCTTCTTTTTGCCGTCTTTCAAATACTTGATCATGATGCGGCCGTCTTGCGGCAGCCGCTTTTCGCTGATGTCCAGCTTGGCCATGATCTTCACGCGACTGGTGATTGCGTCCTTCAATTTCAAGGGCGGCGCCATCACGTTCTGCAAAATGCCGTCCACGCGGAAGCGCACGCGGTATTCTTTTTCGTACGGCTCCACGTGAATGTCGCTCGCACCGCGCTTCACCGCGTCCGTGAGGATCAGGTTTACCAGCTTGATGATCGGAGCTTCCTCGGCGGCCTTTTCCAAAGTCGCGAGGTCCATCTCCGCTTCTTCACCGGAAAGCTCGAGCGAGGCTTCGTCACCGGCGAGGTCCTTCATCACCTTGTCCAGCTGTTCGACGCTCTCGACGTCGCCATAGAACTTGTGAATCGCTTCGGTGATTGCCGTTTCGGAAGCCACCACCGGCTCGACGTTGAAGCCAGTCATGAACTTGATATCGTCCATGGCGAAGACGTTGGTGGGATCCGTCATCGCGATCGTCAACGTAGAACCAACGCGAGAGAGCGGCACAATCTGATAGCGCACCGCAGTTTCCTGCGGCACCAGCTTGATGACCGCGGGATCCACTTCGTAGAATTTCAAATTGATGGAAGGCACGCCGTATTGGCGTGAAAGTACGGCGGTGATATCGTCATCGCTGACCAGGCCCAGTTTCACCAGGCAAGTGCCCAGCCGTCCGCCGCTTTTTTTCTGGTGTTCGAGCGCCTGCTTAAGCTGATCCGCAGTGATCAGGCTGTCTTTGACCAGAATTTCGCCAAGTCGAGAAGACATGAGTATCCGGGAGTGGTACTAGAACCCACCCGATGAGCCAGCGTAGCATGAGGACCTGCCGAAAAAAGTCAGCGGGTGCGAGCTTCGTAGTGAATCAGCTAACATCCGATACGCCGCCGTCGAACCTGTACACAAGTACAGGCTATTTTGTGCGCCTGTACTAAGGTACAGGTCCATTATTGTCAGTCACTTAGCGGCACACCACTAACTGAGGATTCGTGACGAAAAACCGTGGAATTTTGCGCGAAAAACTCCACCGATTTGTTCCCGGTTTTTGCGGCGGAAACGCGCGAAGGAGTACGCTGAAAAAATATTTTTCTGAGACGCGCGAGGCCCTAGCATCGCGCCCGCGAACTCTGTTAACATCTTTCGGTTCGTTGGGCGGTTAGCTCAGCGGTTAGAGCATCCCGCTTACACCGGGAAGGTCCGCGGTTCAAATCCGTGACCGCCCACCACAAAAAAGCCTGCTTTTCGCGGGGGACGTAGTTCAGTTGGTTAGAACGCTGCCCTGTCACGGCAGAGGTCGCGGGTTCGAGTCCCGTCGTCCCCGCCATTCTTTTCTTGCACTTGCGGAAAGCGTGGCCGTTGAGCGCGGGAACAGAAAGGAACATTAAGCGGCATCAGTTCCCTCCTCCCGCGTTAGCGGTTTGAGTCTGCTTTGGAAAAATCATCCCGACAACTTTCGTTTGTGCCCGTCTCTTGGCTGGTGTGCTGGCCTGAGTGTAGGTATCGAGGGTGATCCGGCTGTTGGCGTGTCGCAAAGACTCCTGCACGACCTTCACATCTTCGCCATTCGATTTCAGCTGGCTTGCATAGCTGTGACGAAACGTGTGCCAACCGATTGTCTTCTGAATGCCGCATCTCTCGGCCGCCGGCCGGATGTATCGCCGCAGCAGGTTCTCCGGCCAGTACGGTTGTAGACCCTTCATCTCGGGGCTGGCAAATACCCAATCAGCCTGTTGGTTGAAGGGCGACAGATACCGCCACTCCAGAAGCTCATGGGCCAAGTCCGGGTCGAGAGGAATCGGCTTTTGTGATGCTTCTGTCTTGAGTTCCCCGACAACCTGGTGCACGACAGCGCGGTTGAGACTGATCTCCAGCGACTCGAAGTCAACGTCCTGCCATTTCAAGCCGAGAAGTTCGCTTGCCCTCAATCCAGTTGCTGCCGCGAGAAACACCATGATCTTGTGCGGATGTTGGAGTTCGGCGAGCAATGCTCCGATCTCTTCAACATCCAGCACTTCGGGGATGCGCTCACGCTTCGCGCTCTGCCGCACGAGTGATATCGGATTCCTTTCGAGCCATTCGTGGCGGATTGCATGATTAAACAGAGCGCTCATGATGTTCCTAAGTTTGGCCTTCGTTCCCGCAGTGTACGGGAGCTGCGCCAGCCATTCCTCGACGGCGACCGCCTTCACCTCGGAAAGTCGATAGGACCGCCATCGCGGAAGGACCCAGTTGTCGAGATAGCACTTGTACCCAGCCTTGGTTGAATGGGATTTCCTGTGATCGCCCTCCGCCAACTCTCTCTCCACGTAATGCGCGATCAACTGCTCGCATGTAAGCGGTTGGAGGATTGACCGAGGGGTTTCCTTGTTGATGTGAATTCGTAGTGCGTCCGCTGCCTTCTG
>CAVUFU010000003.1:0-804983 GCA_963740695.1 uncultured Acidobacteriota bacterium | reverse complement strand
CAATGGACCGCGCGCTCAAGCTCTACGTGCGGGGACGCAAAATCCATCCGTCGTACGAAGCGGTGGGTGAGGAACTTTTCAAGCAGGCGTGCGAAAGCGTGGCCGAGGCTTCATGAACTTCCCCGTTTCCTGCGAGATGATCTCGCTGATTCTCGGCGAGCGTGGGCCTCTGGAGAAGATCGCTGCGAATTGGCCGCTCGTCGAGGGCGCGCTCGATGTCGCGGCAATTTACTCGCCGCTGTGCGCGGTCGCGGCCATCGCCACGATTGCGATCGAGACCGCGAGATTATCCTGGCCGGTCAAAGAGCACGGCGGTCCGGTGTACCTCACGAACCTCTACGAGAATCGTCCCGACCTCGGCAATGACCAGCCTGGTGACGGCGTGAAGTTTCGCGGCCGCGGTTTTGTTCCAATCATCGGCCGGCGCAACTACGAGCGCTTCGGACGGGAAATCGGAGAGGACCTGGTCGCAAACCCGGACGCGGCTCTCGATCCCCGCGTGGCCGCCGCGGTCCTCGCCGTCGTTTTCAAAGACCGCGACGTGCGGACGTACGCGGATCAGCAGAACTGGGAAATGGTTCGCCGGCGCGTGGGCCGCCATCTGACGGGATGGACGCGCTTCATCGACTTCGTGCTCACGCTCGTTGCGGCTGTCAGAAATCCGCCGCCGGCAGGCGTTTCACAGGACGCGGAGCGCGCTCAGTGAGCGGCGCCGCCGACTCGCGCCGAATCCGGCTCGCGCGATCTGGGTCGAGGGAAGACTCAACGACGCGCTGCTGGCTCGGCTCCGCCCGCAAATCCTCGCGCTCACACGGAGCCGCGAGCCGTCACTGTGTTCATCAACAGTCGCGGCGGTTCCAACGGAGGCGGCCTCGCCATTATGGGCCTTCTGAAACGGACGGAGACGCGCGCGCGTCCGGACTCACCGTCGCGGCGCGAAAGCGCGAAGTGCAGCCGCAAATCTTCTCTCGGCCGGTGACTTTGCCATCGCGTCTCCGCAATCCGACCTGCTGTACCACGGCGGGCGCTGGCCGATGCACGAACGGGAACTCGCCGGCGGATGGGCACGGCTTGCGGTGACGCTTCCGGCGTGGCGCGAGGTAAGGGCCGCCGCGCTCGCGCGAAGCTCCGTTCGGCGTTTCCTCTCGATCGTCTCTTCGCAGCGCGCGCTGTTCGCACGACATCGCGCGGAGAAGGGCGAGCCGAATCTCCGGACGTGGATTGCTTTCAGGACGTCCTGCGCGGCAAATTATCCCCGGCCGCCCGAAAGGTCCTTGAGCTGGCGATCCACCTGCGGGACACTCACGATGACCTGCTTGTTCACTTCCACAAAAGATTACGGAGAGGCCGCGCCGTCACAAAAGACCACCTGCGGAAGCTGATGCTCCACGCGAGTATCGCTTTCGAGCATGAAACGAACGCGAGCATCTCAGCCTTCGATGCGGGGCTGAGCGGAATCACCGAGCACTTTCACTTCCTGAACTCTTATTTCGACCTCGGACAGCTTTGCGACTGGGTCGCCGCGCGGGAAGAGCCTCAAGCGCCCGGAACCGATGTCGAGGACCTGCAGTTCCGCCTTTTTTTTGGTGCGCTGTGTCGGGCGCTCCAAGGGAGAAAACCATCTCACTCCGATGGACGCCGTTTGGCTCGGCCTGGTCGACACGCTGCGCGACGAGATCTCGCAGGCAGTATCGGTTTCACCAAGGCCCGCAGAGGAGCAGATTGTGGTCAGCGCTGAATCGTGCTCCGCTCGCACCCGGGAGCTTTTTTGACGCTCGTGCTTTTCGTTTTTCGATTCGCCCAAGGAGGCATCTATGCCTGACGCACCGGAAATCAAAGTCAAACTGACAGCCGAGGATCAGGGCGTCTCCGCCGCGATCAAGGAACTCGGCGCGCAGCTGAAGAACCTGAAAAAGCAGCAGGACGACGTCGCTTCCAGCGCCAGCGGAATGTCCGCGGCGTTCAAAGGTCTGCTCAGCGCCATCGCGATTGAAAAACTCCTATCGTTCTCGAAGGAAGTCCTCTCCGCCGGCACGAGCATCGCGCGCGCGAGTCAGATCACCGGCGCGTCGACGCAAACGCTCGGAGTGTTCGCTAAGACCGCCGACGATCTCGGCGTCTCAACCGAGGCTGTCGACAAAGGCTTCGTGAAGCTCTCGAAGTCGATTCTCTCGTTGCAGCAGGGCGGTACCGCAGCGCGGCAGCCTTCGCGCAGCTCAACATTTCGCAGAAGGACTTCGCGGGCCTCAACACCGACCAGAAAATAAAACTCGTCACCGACCGCCTCGGCAGCATGGCCGACGGCACGCAGAAGGCCGCGCTCGCGCAGGAACTTCTCGGTCGCGGCGGTGCCGAACTCATTCCCGTGTTCAACCAGCTCGCCGGCGAGGGTTTCGAGAAGGCGCGCGAAGAAGCGGAAAAGTTCGGCCTGCTCATCGACGGCGATACGGCAGAGTCTTTCAAGCTGTTGAAAAAATCGATGTCGGACGTGGAGGACGTCGGGAAAGGCATCACGACTCAATTCACTGCTGGCCTCGGGCCGGCGGTCACCGACGTCGCGAACGCAATCGTGAAGGCGACCACGAAGGACGGCGTCGGTGGGTTCCGCAAGCTCGGTGAGGAAGCCGGGAAAATCTTCAAAGACATGACGCTGGTGGCGGTCGCGTTCACCGACACCGTCGTGCGGAGTTTTTGGAAGGCCGGCGAGGACACCAAGAATATCGGGAAAGCCATCGGCGACGTGTTCACGCTCGGATTTTCGGCCGCAAACAAAAAGCTCGGGGAGAACATCAAGTCCGACTACGCGCGAATCGACGCCGATCTGCAGTCCCGCGAGCAGAAGATTTTCGAGGAGCTCGACGGCACCACGCGACTGCAGGACGCCGCGAACGACAAAAAGAATCAGAACAACCGGAACGCGGGTCCCGAGAAGCCCGTCATCGACGAGACGGCCGCTCTCGCGGCTCTGAAACGCCAGGAGCAGGAGGAGGCGTTCGCGAAGTCCGAGTTCGCATTGCTCAGGACCCAGCTTCAGGACGAGATCGAGGTTTTCAAAGCCAACGCGCAGCAGCGCGAGCAGATCGAGAAAAGCCTCTACGATCAGAGCCAGCTCACGACCGCCGAATACTACGCGCGGCGGAAGACCGACCTGCAGGGGGAGACGGAGAAAGAGATCGCGATCCTGCAGGCGCAGCTCTCGGCGGAGAAGGGCGAACTCGCTCGCGCGCGGCAGGACCAGGTGACGAACGCTGCGAAGGCCAAACAGTTCGGACAGGCTTCGCCGGTCGGGAAGGAGTACGCGGCTGCGGCGACGAAAAACAACCAGGACGCTCTCGCTGCTCTCGCGAAAATCGACGAGCTGCAGACCAAGATCGATGTCACAAAAGTCAACGCAGCGACGAAGGCGCTCGCGCTCGACCAGCAGAAATCGAAGGCTGATGATCAGAGCGAGCAGCAGACGCTGGATTTCGAGAAGCAGCTCGCCGAACTGCAGGGAAAGCGGCAGGAGTCCGCCAGAGCCGAGATCGAGGCGGAAACGAAGAAGCGCTCCGACCAAATCGCGCAGGCCGGCGGCGACTCTGCGACGCAAGCGCGCCTGAAGGCCGAACTGGAGCAGTGGAAGCAGCTGAAGCTCGCGGTCGCGGCCTACGACGACGCGAAGAAAAAAACCGAGGAGGACACCAAGGCGTTCGAGATCGCGAAGCAGGCGATCGAGCTCAATCAGAAAAGCGGGAAGATCTCGCCTCTCGAATCCGAACGGGAAATCAATCAGCTCATCAAAGACCGTCTCCCGCTACTGAAGGCCGATGCTGACGCGCAAATCGGCGCCGCGCAGAAAACCGGCAACCAGGACAACATCGCTCAGGCCCAGCAGCAGAAGGCGGAAATACAGAACCTGACGATCAGCGCGGAAAAACTCGGCAAGACACTCGGCCAGAGCGTCGCCGGCGACTTCACCACGTTTTTCGAGACGGTCGGACGTGGAACTCAGAGCGTCGCGAAGTCATTCGAGAAACTCGCTGGCAGCGTCGTGCAATCGATCGAGCAGATACTCATCAAACTGCTCCTGCTCAAAATCGCGCAGTCGGCGACGAACACCGGGTTCGGCCAAAGCAGTTTCGGCTCTGGATTCCTGTCCGCTTTCAGTGGCAAAGCCGAGGGCGGTCTGATCAAGGGTCCCGGCGGACCGAAGTCCGATTCGATTCCGGCCCGGCTCTCCGCTGGCGAATACGTCGTGAAGGCCGACGCGGTCACACGTTTCGGCGCGCACAACCTTGAGGCGATCAACAGAGGCATGAATCCACAGCCGTTCGCAAATCTCGCCTTCCCGAAATTCGCCGAAGGCGGACTTGTGGGATCACCGGGCGCGCCAGGTGCGAGCGGAAATGTGAGCTTGGCATCGATCTCGAGGAAGGTTTGATTCTTCGCCACATGTCGAGCAAAGCTGCAGGCCGCATCGTGCTTGAGCACATCACCAATAATCCGAAGGCCGCATCGAAGGCTCTCGGTCGAAGCCAAGGATAGGCGTCCGCTTTGAATCTCCGAACTCGCGAGGTGGAGAAAATGGAAACTCTGACGGTGGCACTCGGCGGAAAAAGTTATCTGGCGACACAGGTGACGCGGGCGGAGTTTCGTGCAATCTGTCGACTGGACACCGCGTTGCGAGCCGCGTCCGCGGCCGACACTGCGCCCACGTTCAACGCAGTGGTGGACAAACTGGCAAGGATCATCCGCTCTTCGATTCTTAGGAGCGGCTCGCGCGTGTCGCCTGAAGAAGCCGACGCATGGCCGCCGAACGATGTGTTGAAAACGTGCGGGAAGTTGCTGAACTTCATCGGTGATGCGCGCCTCGACAGTTTGTCATCTGCGGAGGCGTTTCCAGGCAGCTCGAAAATCCAGTGATCACCGAAGCCAGATCCGTCGCAGCAGGAACTCTCAGGAGGAAAAACCATGAATGAGAAACAATCGAACGCCGCCGGCAAACCGTGGCGAGAAGTCCTACAGATCGAATCGTCCGCGCCGACTACGGAGATGATCCACGAGCATTTTTGGCTTCGCGTGAAGGAAGCCGATGCCAAGCGGGAAGCGGAAGTCAGGGAACTCAATCGCCTTCGCGCAGCAGCGTTCAGGGAACTGTCGCCTGAAGACCCGCTCATTCAGGAGCTGTGGGCCGAGCAGGCGCGGGTTCGCTAGACGTCGCGTGTGCGCTCCGAGGCGCTTTGCCGCTGGAAACACAGGGCTTCGTCGCGTAGGAGGGTGGTCTCTTTTTTCCCTCGCGTGTCGGGTCCTCCGGTGGCCCTCCGCCGGGGTGCGGGTGAAGGCGAGCGCCCCTGGTGACCTGTGATCGGAATTTTTTCGCGGACTTCGTTTCTGTTCTTCGCGGGGGAGCAACCAACACCTGATCTTGGCAAAAAATGGTGTTGGCCAAAGGGGCGCCGGTGAAAATTCAGACGCGGAGCGTCGCTGAAGTCCATCCGTGCAGGTGGAGCCCCAGAAAAACTCAGGACGCAACTGCGCGGCGACCCGTGGTGCCGGCTGAGGCCGGTCTAGACCGGGGGAGGGGGTAGGCTCATGGCGACCGTGAACGCGGCAAAAATCGCGCAGGCTCTGAACCTCACCGAAAGACGCGTCCACCAGCTGGTTCACGAAGGTCTGCCGCGGGAAGCGCGCGGCCAATTTGACCCGATTAAGTGCTTGACGTTTTACATCCGCTACCTGCAGAGCGCGCTCGAAATGAGATCCACGCCGACGCTCGATGGTGGTTTCGTCGGAGAACGCCAGGAACGGGTCCGGCTGCTCCGCACGCAGGCCGACCTCGCCGAAATCGAACTCTCGAAGCAGCGCAGCCAGCTCGTCTCGATCGAGGACGTTCAAAAGGAGTGGACCGATCTCTGTGAGACGGTCACTGCGGTGATGATGGCCATCCCTTCCCAACTCGCGCCGCAGCTGGTTGGGCAGACATCCCGCATGATGGTTCACGCGAAAATCGAGGCGGCGTTAAAGGAAGCTCTGCTCCGGCTGTCGAGGCGCTAGACGCAGGCACAAACCCGCGCCGGCCCTGATGTGGTCATTGCCGCGTAATGGCGTGTGAGTTAAGAGAAACGATGGTACTTTAGACCTATTGCGGACGGGACTCACCGGCGGTACTCTGGACCCGCAAACGAAAGCGCCCCGCGCCGGTGTAATCAGCACCAACGCGAGGCTAACCGACAAAGTGAGGTCTAGTCACCATGTCAGCTAGCGAAATTCTACCCGTTTCGTCCCCCAAAATCATTCCTGCGGAAGTGAGCGCGGCGCTGCTCCGCGACATCGCGAATGCGCTCGAATCCGCGTTCGCGGCCGAGATCAAGCTGATCACGCGCGCGCAGCGCATGGTGGAACTCGGCGGCGCGCAGTACGGCGGTCCGATGGAAACGGGGAGAGGCACGCTGCATTGCTTCCGCGATCCCGTCAGCGGCACTAGCCTTGCGCTCTACGAGCGCGACCTCACCGTCGCGGCCGTCGAAGCGCGCGTGAAAGCGTCCCGCATCACATTTGCTGTCGAGGTGCAGTCGTGAACTGGAGCGGCGCGGTTTTCGTGCTCTCGTTTCTCGCGACGGTGTATTTCATGCGAGAGGCAATCAGGGCGTGGCGCTCCCAGGAGTTTCGGCGCGATCTCGAACGGCTCCGCGAAAACCGGCGTCGTGCGGCGGAGAAAAAGTCCAAGGTGAAATCGTGAGGCGCGGGTGGTTCTCGTTCTATTTCATCGCCTGGTTCATCACGGCGTACCCACGCACATCGAAGGCGCTCGTGCTGCTCGTGGTGTCCGCGATCCTGGTCGCGATATTTTGGGGAGCGCGGTGAGCGGCCCCGCTGGCTAAGCCTCAATCGTAAGGAGGAAGTCCTGTCAGTTCCCGCGCTCGCTCCAGCGCTTCGTCGTTGTCGCCGCGGAGGAGCGCCGCTTTCAGTGCGACGAGAATCTTCGCGCGCGCCTGGCCGATCTCCACGACCGCATCCAGCAGGGCTGCCGGATCAAGCCGAGCCGCCTCATCATCGAGGAGGTCCTTCATAGGAACGAGTCCCTGCTGTTTCGTCCGCGCTGCTTTCATCGAAAGCCTCCACGTTTGAAGCTCACCGAGCCTCCGCGCCGGAAAAGGGCGACGGCGCGCAACCTGAGAGATATTGCGACTTCAGAACCGAGGGCTGGACTTCCTGCGGGAATGCGATACATTTTGAGCCGATGCGCTCGTTCCCCGAACGCTGGAAGTCCGAGTTTGCCCGCTTCATCAAGTCCTACGGCGTGGAATCTCTCGCCGTGCAGCTCGACGTCAATCCCTCTGCGATCTACCACTGGATCAAAGGTGTCAACGCGCCTCGCCGGACTCACGCCGAGATCATCCAGCGTCTTGCCCGTGAACGCGGAACCACGCTCACGATGGACGCGATCTACCGGCACGCCAGTGAGCGCGCCAGCGATCCCGTCACTGCGGTCGCAATCGACCGCCGGCAGCAGCGGCGACAGAAAGCAGCGGAGCGCGAAGAGAAGAAAACCGCGCGCGATGCAGCTGTGAACTTTTTGGCCAAGCGATTGATGGAGCGGCAGTCGCTCGCGGGTTCGTAGTGAGCCATTCCCTTCTCTCCGATCACCGCTGAGGAACTTGCGCCGGCATTTCTTCGCGCTGCGTGTTGCGCGCCGGCAGGGGCTGGGATATATTTTCGGTTCACGCATGGGCCGCTTCCCCGGTGCGTGACTCCGCGTAACTCCGGGGCGGTACCCGCCGCCCCGTTCTTTCGTCCCGAACGGCGCCCTGTACTTTTTTTGTACCCCACTTCGGCGGAAGACCCCCCAATTTCGGCTTTGAGCGGTTCTCCGTCGCTCGTAGAATCAGCAACTTGCGCGTTTTCATGAGGTCGTCAGATGGGGAGGCTGTTCCGAGTCCCGTCGTCCCCGCCACATTTTCAAGTGATTTCGTCAGGACTTATCGGCGAAACGTTGGCATCCTCGCGGCGCAAGCGTGCCAGCAAGCTGCAACGCACGCCGCTGAGGTGGTCCAACGTCAGCGTCGCCGGAATAAAAAAGCAGACAGATTTCCGCCGAATCTGCCTGGTGGCCTACGGTTCGAGCCGGCAGCGGAATAGCCGATTATCGAGATTCTCGCCATACGTGGCAGATCGAAGTCGTCCGCTGAAGTTAGCCGCAACTGAATCGGCCGTCGCACGGCGAGTGGAACTAGCGAGTCAGCTAGGATTTAGATTCTGCGAGCGACGCCGCGATTACGACGCGCGAGTCCGAACAACGCTGCCAATCCCATTCCTGAGAGCAGCAGCGACGAAGGCTCGGGAACGCTTGGCGGGTCTGGCGGGTCAACTGTAAACGTCATCGACGAGATTCCGCCCTCTTCGTCTCCAGCCTGCCAGGTTATTTGGGTTATGCCAGTTCCTGGAAACGCTTCCGTGCCGCCCGCGCAGATGGTATCGCACAGAAAGCTGTCCCCTGAGTTGTCGGCGGCTGTGAACAAAGTGACGCCGAGCCACGTGAATGACAAGTCGTATACCGGCAACGTAAAATCAATCGTCCCGGTATAGCCCAACAGCGAGTTCCCTTCAGTTTCCCCCGTGCCATCAAGGAAGCCGTAGTCCGCAATGTAGGTGTTTCCCCATTCTATGCCGTGAGGAAAGGGGATAAGTACAAGCGAAGTCATTGTGCTGCCGTCAGGAATCGTTAATACCCCGGTGCTGGTGCTTATTTGATCGGCGTGCGCGAGACCTGCGAAGAACAGGGCTGCGAAGGCAACCGCTAGTTTCAACTTCATGGGCCGTGCTCCTATGGCTGGTAAGCCTATTACTAGCATTCTTACACCCAAGTCAGCCAAATTCGGAACTCGCTGATAAAAAGTAAGTTATCCCTCCGAAGCCGCAATCGAAGATTGAATTTCGTACCGCTTATGTGCAACTACCTTCTCAGCCCGATCCCTCCACCGGTGAATATTGCTGGATTTCGTTTCACGCAGCGGCTCGATCTCGGCGCCGAAATTTCGACTCGGAGTGGATCGGCGTCCGCCGACCCTAATCGTCATTTGGTTCCGTCTAAATATTCCTTGACACGTATATACGCAGTGGCGTATATCAGGAGCATGGAATCTGCATTCGATATCATCGCGGAGCCGAACCGCCGCGCGATACTGGGTCTGCTAGGGTCGTCAGAACAGTCGGTGGGACAGATCGAGCGCCAACTTCGTATGACGCAGCCGACGGTCTCAAAGCACCTGCGTGTCCTCCGCGAAGCCGGTTTCGTGGAATCCACGGTGGATGCGCAGCGCCGTCTCTACCGGCTGAAACCTGAATCGCTGCATGAGGTGGATATGTGGTTGGCGCAGTTCCGCCGGTTCTGGTCCGGTCACGTGGATGCTCTGGAACGCCACCTCGATCGCATGGAGCAATCATCCGTAGCAAAAAAGAAGGTGAAGAGCAGACGACGCGGCGCAATCCGCGGACCTAATAAAGGAGAAACGAAATGAAAATCAAAGTGACCAGCTTGTATGTGGACGACCAGGACAAAGCACTGCGCTTTTATACCGACGTGCTGGGATTTGCCAAGAAGACCGATTTCAGTCAGGGGCCCTATCGCTGGCTGACCCTGGCCTCGCCCGAAGACCCGAACGGCGTCGAGCTGCAGCTCGCTTTGAACAACAACCCCGCGGCGAAAGCGTATCAGCAGGCGATTTTTCAACAGAGCCAGCCGGCGATTATGTTCTTCACGGACGACGTCAAGGGAGACTACGAGCGGATCAAGTCCCGCGGCGCCGAGTTTACGATGCCGCCCACTGACGTGACCGGCTCGACCATTGCGATGCTGAAGGACACTTGCGGCAACCTCATTCAGCTCACCCAGCTGGCACGCTACTAAGCCTAAGGAGGAGAAGGTGAGCGATCACGCGCAATACACACCAGGTCCGGCCTATGGGGCGCAGGCACAAAAGGACGGAGAGAAGTGGACGCTCATTCTCGTCCGAGAACTGCGCCACTCGCCGGAAAAGGTATGGCAGGCGCTTACCGACCCAGCGCATCTGCGCGAGTGGGCACCCTTCGAAACCGATGGGAGCCTGGGTGCGGTTGGAACCGTGAAGCTCACCTGGGCGGGAAACCCCAAGCCGCTGGAAACAAAAGTGACGCGAGCCGACGCTCCCAAGCTGCTTGAGTACGGCGATACGCGATGGGAACTCGAAGCCTTTGGTCGCGGCACGCGCCTCACGCTGTGGCACAACATCGATCGCCGCTTCATTGCGTGGGGTGCGGCCGGCTGGCATATCAGCTTTGACGTTCTGGATCGGCTCCTCGCGGGTGACCCGATTGGACGCGCCGTCGGCGTTGACGCCACGAAGCTACATGGTTGGCAACGGCTGGTCGCGGAGTACGCCAAGCAGTTCGGTATTGAAAGGCCCACGACGCCGCCCCAGGCGGCACAGCAGTCGTGAATGGAGTTAGATCATGAAGCAAGCCACCGTGCGTACGATTTTTCGCTGGATTCACATCGTTTTCGGCATTCCGGTACTCGGTTACATTTATGATTCGCCGGCGGATACTCTGTACTACGCTTGGGTGATTCGGTTTGTCGCCATTCCCCTGATCGTCCTTTCGGGATTGTGGATGTGGAAAGGCCACGTCCTTCGACGTTTTTTTTCTAACAGCAGAGCTATGGGCCTACCAACGGGACAAAAATTGGAGGTTTAAAAATCCAATGAATCCATCGGAACGTATCGACGAGTTGATCGCGGGGCTCACAGACTGGCGCGGCAAAACGCTCGCCAGCATCCGCAAGTGTTTCCTGGAGGCCGATCGGGAGATCATCGAGGAATGGAAGTGGATGGGAAGTCCGGTGTGGTCGCGCGACGGAATGATCGCAGTGGCCAACGCCCACAAAGACAAGGTAAAGGTTACCTTTTCCCAAGGAGCGAGACTCCCGGATCCTGACAAGGTTTTCAACGCGGGCCTCGGAGGTAATGCGTGGCGAGCGATCGATATTTTCGAGGGCGACAAAATTGATCAGCGCGCCTTAAAAAATCTCGTCCGTGCCGCCGTTGCATACAATCAGATCAAACTGTCGGGGAAAGCGGCTGCTCGCGCGAAAGCAAATACACGCAAAAAGTAAAGGTTGCGTGAGGACACGGCTAATTGGCGGCTGGACGATTGCTGGCCGACTCTAGCTGTGGAGCGCCCGGCGCGCGCAGATTGCGAACGTCGCGCATCGGCGGTTGGCCGAAGAAACGGCTGTATTCGCGATTGAACTGCGTCGCGCTTTCGTATCCGACCTCAAAGGCCGCGCTGGCGGCGTCCAGGCCGTCAATCAGCATGCGCTCCCGCGCTGCGTGCAAGCGAAGTTGTTTTTGATACTGCAAAGGACTCATCGCCGTCAGCGCGCGGAAATGGTGATGCAGCGTGGAGACGCCCATGCCGGCGGTCTTTGCGAGATCCTCCAGTCGCAGCGGCCTCGCATAGTTTGCGCGGACCCACGCAACCGCCTTAGCGGTCCGTTGACTCTGCTCTCCCAGCGTGGCAATCGCTCGCAGACGAGCTCCCTCCGGTCCGCGCAGAACTCGGTAAATGATTTCGCGTTGAATCAATCCGCTCAAGAAAGGAATGTCCTTCGGCGTGTTCAGCAAATCCACGAGGCGGCAGCAGGCATCGAACAACTCCGCCGTTGTTTCAGGAGTGGCCATGGCCGGCTTGTCCGCCATCACTTCGGGGGCCTGAATTTCGTCGCGGCTGAGCAGCTCTCGAATAACCGGCATTTCAAGTTTGAGTACGAAACCGAGGTACGGCACTTTTTCGCTAGCCTCGAACACGTTGCAGATCACCGGCAGGTCGAGCGACGTCAGCAGGTATCGCGATTCGTCAAAGATGAAGGTGGTGCCTGCGAGCGTGGCTCTCTTGCGTCCTTGCGCGACAACAGCCAAGCTTGGCTCGTAAGTGGCCGAGCCAGGCGCGGTCGGCGCGGTCCGTCGGGTTAGCATCAAGCCGGGAATCTCGGTAATAAGGCGCTCTCCCGATCCAACGAAAAAGGCAATCTTGCGAGCCAGTTCCCTGCGCAGCTCTTGTGTGCGATCCGGTGCAGGAGTCTCGTTTTTGCGAGGTTTTGCCATAATCCTTATTTCACGGGCCCGGAATCAGCATAGGGCAGCCGCGCTGTTCGCATCAAGACCTTTCCTTAGTCCAAGAGGATTAGGCAATAAATCGGAAGAATCGGGCTACCGGTTCCCGGGTGTTTGAGCCTAACCTCGATACCAGAGCAAAAGCTCGGAGGAAAAAATAATGCAAAAACGCAAACTTGGAAAAAGCAATCTGGAAGTCTCCGCTCTCGGCTTTGGCTGCATGGGCATGAGTTTTTCTTACGGCCCGCCCAAAGACAAAAAGGAGATGACCCAGCTGCTGCACGCAGCAGTCGATCGCGGCATCACGTTTTTCGACACCGCGGAAGTTTATGGGCCATTCTTAAACGAAGAACTCGTCGGCGAAGCGCTGGCCCCCTTTCGCAACAAAGTCGTGATCGCCACCAAATTCGGATTCGATCTGACCGACCCTAATCAGCGCCCGGGCAGCTTCAGCCAGAACAGCCAGCCCGCGCACATCAAGCAGGCAGTGGAAGGCTCACTGAAGAGGCTGCAGGTAGAGACGATTGATCTTCTCTATCAGCATCGCGTTGACCCGAACGTGCCGATCGAAGATGTAGCGGGTGCGGTAAAGGAATTGATTCAAGCCGGTAAAGTGAAGCATTTTGGAATGTCCGAGGCCGGCGTAAAAACAATTCGCCGCGCGCACGCGGTTCAGCCGCTTACCGCCCTGCAGAGCGAATACTCGCTGTGGTGGAGGAAGCCGGAAGCGGCAGTAATCCCCGCACTTGAAGAACTTGGAATTGGTTTCGTCCCATACAGCCCGCTTGGCAAAGGCTTTCTGACGGGCAAGATCGACGCGAACACCACCTTCGAGAAGAACGATTTTCGCAGCACACTTCCCCGCTTTACGCAGGAGGCGATGAAGGTCAATCAGGCGGTCGTCGACCTGATCGCCAGGATCGCGAAGCAGAAGCATGCAACTCCGGCGCAGATCGCACTGGCCTGGGTGCTCGCACAAAAACCGTGGATGGTTCCGATTCCCGGCACGACCAAGCTCAATCGCCTGGACGAGAATATCGGAGCGCTGTCGGTCCAACTGACGCCCGAGGATCTGCGGGAAATAGACGCCGCGGCTTCCCAAATCACGCTTCAAGGCGCTCGGTATCCGGAACGCCTGGAACAAATGACCGGACTGTGAGTGGCGCTAGGCGACGGTCAGTTCAGTGAGGCACCCAGGTGGGGTTGTGTGTGAAGAGCCCGTTGACGAACCCCATCTGGTACACGATGAAGAGTCCGAACCCTAAACTGATCAAACCCGACGCCAGTCCCAGGCCGCGATTCAGGCGCGCGAACCGCGTTTCGGAAAACTTAAATGGCACGGCAATCGCCGCGGTAATCAGCATCATTCCAGCGACGGTGCCTACACCGAACACGAGCAAATACAGAATCGCCCAGGACGCCACGCGAATCGTGGTCAGCACCAGCAGCGCCACCGCCGCGGATCCCGCGAGGCCATGCACGATTCCGACGGCAAATGGCCGCACGATTTGATACATGCCGAGCCGCCCGAATGTGCGATCCATCCAGCCCACTGGCGTCGCGTCTTCGGCGTGGCCGTGTCGCTCCGGATCGTGCCCATGCGCATGACTGTGGACGTAATCGCCGTGGCCGTGCGGATGCGCATGCGGATGAGAGTGCGCGTGCTGGCCCAGCTGCATCGGCGTCAGAGTTTCGGTGATCCAACGCATCATTCCAGAAAGATTTAGCACGCCCAACAAAATCAGCATCAGGCCGACGGATAGCTCCATCGTCAGGCCAACGCGCGGCGGAATTACCAGCCCGAATAGAATGATCGCTGAGCCTACAGCCATAATCGTCACGGTGTGACCGACTCCCCACAGCGCGCCGATCGCCGCCGCGTGGCGAATGCTGCGCTGGCGGCTGACGATTGTCGTCACGGCGATCACATGGTCGGGATCGGTCGCGTGGCGCATACCCAGAAAGAAGCCCAGGGCCACAATGGAGAGCAGCGTGACCATTTATTTCGCCACCGCTGCGGCCCCGGCTGCGGCCGCGCGAAATTGGGTTCGCCTGGCCGCGAGAAATTCCAGATATGTATCCATGCCTTCGCCGCTCTTCGACGATACTTTGAAAACTTCCATGCCCGGACGCACGGCCTGAATATTGCGCCGGGTAGCAGCTTCATCGAATTCCACCGCAGCAGCGATATCGGATTTCGTGATCACGGCCACATCGGCGCTATTGAATATCGTTGGGTACTTCAGCGGTTTGTCCTCGCCTTCGGTCACTGAAAGCAGCACGAACCGCAACTCCTCGCCTAAGTCGTAGGACGAAGGGCAGACCAGGTTCCCCACGTTTTCGATGAACAAATAATCGAGTTCGCGCAAATCCCATCCTTCCAGGGCGTTTTGCACCATGGCCGCTTCCAGATGACACACGGTGCCAGTAATAATCTGCTTCACGGGAGCTTCGCTCCGCGCGAGACGCGCCGCATCATTTTCCGTGGCGAGATCGCCTACCAGCGCAGCGACCTTGCAGTGCGCGTGCAGAAGGGTGAGCGTCTTCTCGAGGAAAGCAGTCTTGCCGGAGCCCGGGCTGGAAACCAGGCTCACAGCCAGCACGCCGGCTTCGTGGAAGCGCTCGCGCAAGGCACGCGCAACCACGTCGTTTTGTTTCAGGACATTTTTTCGGACTTCTACGAGGCGAGGTTCGGCGCTCATTCCGTTATCTCCAGCGCTACCACTTCCAGTTCTTTCCCGCGCAGTATGTTGGTTGTGGGCGTGCCGCATTCCGGGCAGCAAAACCACTGAATCGAATCCACCAGCCGCGGCGCCTGGCATTTCGGACAGAACACTTCCACCGGAATTTCTTCAATCACAAGCTGCGAGCCTTCGAGCGGCGTGGCTTCGCACGCCATTTCGTAGGAGGAGAGCAGCGCTTCCTTCACCACGCCGGTCAAGCGCCCGAGCTTCAAGTGCACGGCGTGCACTTGCTTGCCTTTGCGCTGCTCCAGTTCCTCCTGCGCCATGTCCACAATGCTCATCGCGATGGAAAGTTCGTGCATATCGAAGTATCACCCGTCGCACTTTCAATGCGAACTCTAGCCACTAGCCACTCGTCACTAGCCACTGTCCTTTTCATCGAACAGCCCTATCCCCACAGGATGCTGGTTTCTATTCGGAGTGCCGGAACCATCCTTCGCGAGCGCAGCCAGCGCAGCTTGCCCCAGGCTGATACCTCCGTCGTTTGCCGGAACCATGTGATTCGTCCAAATCTGCAGAAGCGTGCCTTCCCACAGGCTCTTGAGATCGCTCAACAACAACTCATTCTGAAACACGCCGCCCGAAAGCACCACCGTTTCCGTCCGCTCTGCCCCTGCGAGCGTCGCGACCGCATCGCGCAGCCCCTCAGCGATCCCTCGTTGAAACGCTCTTGCGATCTCGCTCACTCGTCGTGCGCGGAGGCGATCGCGAATCACGCCCTGCAGCAATGGACAAAAATCCAACTTGCCATCCACGAACGGAAAAGGGTAGGCCTCGTGCGACGGTGATCCTTCCGTCGCGAGCCGTTCCAGCCACATCGCCGCCTGCCCTTCGTAGGAAATCTCTCGCGTGAAGCCAAGCAGCGCCGCGGCAGTATCGAACAGCCGCCCCATCGAAGTGGTGCTGAAAGATCGCACTCCGCTGCGGACCAACCGCAGCGCATCGAGATAGCGCGCTGGAAACGAAAATGGCGGCGCCATTAAATCCGGCAGCTCGTCGAGCTGCGCCAGGAAGCCTGCCGCCGCCTGGACTGGATGCGACGCTGCTGCATCTCCGCCCGGCAAAGCGGCGGCGCGCAAATGCGCCACGCGCTCAAACCCTTCGCGCACGCTGCCTGCAAAGATTTCGCCGCCCCAGATGCTGCCGTCGTCGCCGTAGCCGGTGCCGTCGAAGCCGACGCCGATGACGCGCTGATCCCACGCACCGCGCTCCGCCAGCACAGAAGCAATATGCGCGCGATGATGCTGCACGGCGCGCGTCTCCGCGGCGGCAAGCTCCAGGGCGTGCACGGTGGAAGCGTATTGCGGATGCGCGTCATGCACGAGCAGCAAATCGCGCGAATCTACTTCGTACATTGCGAGCAAGTCCCGAATCGTCTCGCGAAACGCGCAAAACGAATCGTAATGTTCGAGATCGCCGATGTGCTGGCTGACAAATGCCTGTCCATCCACCACCAGCGTGATCGTGTTCTTGAGGTCCGCGCCCAGAGCGAGGACCGGCCGGTTCGACGGAATCGCTGCAACCGCTCCCGGCGCGTATCCGCGCGCGCGGCGCAAAATTGCCGGGCCGAAAGCGCACACGCGCGCGACGGAATCGTCTACGCGGCGGGCAATTTTCCGCTCTCCGATCAGAAAGGCGTCGGCGATGCCGGAAAGGCGTTCGAGCGCTTCTTCATTGCGGTAAGCGATCGGCTCACTCGAACGATTGGCGCTGGTCATCACCAGAATTTCTGGCGCGCCCGCGTGGAAGAGCAAAAAGTGCAGAGGGGTGTAAGGGAGCATTACGCCGAGTTCGAGATTCTCCGGAGCGACGCCGGGAAATTCGCACTTCGCCTTCGCCAGCACGATCGGACGAGCGACAGAAGCCAGCAACGCTTCCGCTTCGGAATCCAGTGTCGCTATTTGCCGCGCCGCTTCAATATCCTTCACCATCAATGCAAACGGCTTTTCTTTGCGGAATTTTCTCTCGCGCAACGCGCCAACTGCTTCCGCATTCCGCGCGTCGCAGGCCAAGTGGTAGCCACCGAGTCCTTTGACAGCAACAATCTTTCCCGCGCGCAAATACTCGACCGTAGTACGAATCGCGCCCTCGTCGCCGCGCATGACTTCGTTCCCGCTCCGAAAATAAAAATGGGGCCCGCACGCGTTGCAAGCGACCGGCTGCGCATGAAAACGCCGGTTCGTGGGCGCGCTATATTCGTCGGCGCAGAAAGTATCGAGCGGCCACTCCGCCATCGTCGTATTCGGCCGGTCATAAGGCAAAGCGCGAATCACGCTGTAGCGCGGCCCACAGTTCGTGCAATTAATATAAGGATAGTGATAGCGCCGGTCTCGGGGATCGCGAAGCTCCCGCAGACAATCTCCGCACACCGGCAGATCGGGAGAGATTCGCGCAGTCGGCTGACCCTCACGAGCGCTTTCGCGAATCGTGAACTCCGCGAAGCCGGCCGATTCGGCGGCCTGCACGCGCACTTCCGCGATCGCCGCCGCTTGCGGCGGACGCGCCTTCATTTCCGCAAGAAAAGATTGCAGCGTGCCTTGTTCGCCTTCCAGATGAATTTCGACGCCTTCTTCGCCATTCAAAACCCAACCCGTC
This sequence comes from uncultured Acidobacteriota bacterium, assembly GCA_963740695.1. GTDB lineage: Bacteria > Acidobacteriota > Terriglobia > Acidiferrales > UBA7541 > Palsa-295. The sequence continues at coordinate 787,516 of CAVUFU010000003.1, read as the reverse complement.
AAACCATTCGCGCGCGCGAGCCGATACACAAACGGGCGAAATCCCACGCCCTGCACTACGCCCCGCACCTTGATGGAATAAGCGTTAGGCATAATTCTATTTCGTGCTCACGACGCAACCGCGGCCCTGCCAGCCGACTTGAATCACTTTGCCGTCCTTCACCAACAGCGGCACCGTGTAAGGTGGTTCCGCGATTGCGCGCATCCGCGCGCACGCGACGGGGTCGGCATCCACATCGTACTCGTCGAACTCGCTGCCCTTCCATTCCAGCCACTCGCGCATCTCGCGCGTATGCGGACAACTCGCAGTCCCGAAAAGCTCCAACCTAGCCATGCCCCAAACCCTCCAAAGCCTCGCGAATCAGGTGATAAATGGACGCCTGCACTTCCTGAATCCGCGGAATATAATCCGACCGCACGATCAACGGAAAATCCGCCAGACCTCGCCGCAACACTTCGCCGCCGTCGTAGCCCAGCAACGCCACGGTCAACATTTCCCGCTTGCGCGCCTCTTCCAGCGCAATTACCACATTTTTCGAGCCGCCGCTGGTGGAAATCGCTACGGCCACGTCATTGGGCCGCGCCTGCGCGATCAATTGGCGCAAAAAAATCAATTCCGTTCCAACGTCGTTCGCAATCGCGGAAATATTCGCCGGCTCCATGGCCAGCGAAATCGCGGGAATCGCAGCATATCCCGCGGGAGGCGCGAAGCAATCAATCGCCCAGTCGTTCGCGTCGGTCGCCGAACCGCCATTGCCGAAGATAATCAACTTGCCGCCGCGCTCAATGCGCTCGCGAATGGCGATGGTGGCGGCGCCGATTTTGTCGGCTTCTTCCTTCGCGACGCGTGTGCGCAAAGCCGCGTCATCCCGCACTTTCATCTTGATCGAGGCCGCAACTTCAGTCAGCACGTCAAATGTTTCCTGTTTGTCCTTGCCGAGAAACGGATAAAGAAAACCCGCGGCTCCGACGTCATGCCCCAACTCCCGATGCTCGAAGAAGACGTGCACGGTTTCCCACAGGGTGTGGTAGAGAACTTCGATCAATTCCTGATGAATGAAGGGATCTTGCGTCGTGGGAGTAGCGAAGTACGAACCTTCCGAACCAGGCAGCGCAAACGTCATCGCGCCGTGCCGCCTCGCGGTATCGAGCGCAGACCACACTTCCGGGTCGCCTTCGGGCGGCCCAAAGCCCATGACCATGTCGTCCACTTGCACGAGCGATTTCAGCCAGGGCTGAAACGCCAGCGAAAGATCCAACGCGGGTAGCGCCCGCTTGCCGACAATCACGGGGTGAACGAATTCAACGGAAACGTGCTGCGCGTCGGTGGCGTAAGGTCCGCGGCCAAACGCAAGCAACCGGCCGCCGCGCAAAAATCTCTCGGACATTTCGCGGCACGCTTCAGCCAAACGCGGGGCTTCGACCGCAAAGAAACTTTCGAGCACTTGATTCCGCCCAAGCAGCCGCTGTTCGATGTGCGCCGTCAGTCCCAGGCCCGTGGCCATCGCCATACCTAGCAGATCCGCGGCAGAGGATCGCCGACCAGCATGTCCACCATGCGGCTCCCGCCGTAAAGAGTCGTCACCAAAACCGCGCAGGCCGGTTCTTCGCGCACTTCGCCGATGATCACGGCTTCTTCGCCGCCGGGGGCCGCGCGCAAAGCCTGCAACGCGGTGTCCGCCAACTCAGCCGAGACGATCGCAAGGAATTGGCCTTCATTCGCGATATGCAAAGGATCGAGCCCCAGCAGTTCGCACGCCCCGCGGACGGAATCGCGCACGGGAAGCTTTTCCTCGAACAGTACAATTCCCTTCCCGCAATCGCGCGCCAATTCATTCAATGAAGTGGCCGCACCGCCGCGCGTCGGGTCGCGCATCCAACGCACGCCAGCGCCGGCTGCATTTACGAGTGCCTGCACCAACGGAAAAACAGAGCGCGTATCCGAACGCAAATCGGCTTCGAGGTCCAGATCGCCGCGCGCCAGCAAAATCGTGATGCCGTGATCGCCAATCGGTCCGGAAAGCAAAACTTTGTCGCCAGCCTGCACGGACTGCGGCGAAATTTCGACGCCCGGAAGCAAGCGCCCCACTCCGGTGGTAGTGATGTACATGTTGTCGGCTTTGCCGTGCTCGACGACTTTTGTATCGCCGCCGGCAATCTTCACGCCTGCAGTTTCGGCGGCCTGTGCCATCGCGCGTACTTCCGCTTCAAGCACGTCCGTCGGCAATCCCGCTTCCAGCACAAACGTGACGACAATCGCTTCCGCACGCGCGCCGGAAACCGCCAAATCGTTTACCGTGCCGTTGATCGCGAGCTCGCCGATTGAGCCACCGGGAAAGCGCAAAGGCTTCACCACGAAACTATCCGTGGTCATCGCGATTCGCGTGCCGTTGATTTGAATATGCGCTGCATCGCCTAGCGGACCATGCGAGGAAGAATACAGAAGCGGTGCAAACAACCCTTCGACTAACCTGCGGCTAGCCTTGCCTCCGGCGCCGTGCGCCATTTCGATCTGCGGTTCGCGGAACCTGATCTTTGAGGTGACAGGAGTGGCCATGGATTTTTCATCCGTTCAAGCTGACACGGCGTTCGCGATGGTAACAGGTTTGCGGTGCTCGTAATTGTAATACGCGGCACAAGAACCCTCCGACGAGACCATCAGCGCGCCGACCGGCTGCTCCGGCGTGCATTCCTTGCCGAAAAGCTTGCACTGCGCCGGCTTCAGCACGCCTTTCAAAACTTCGCCGCACTGCGCCGCCTTCGGATCGGTGACGCGCACACCGGGAACCGTGAAACGTTGCTCGGAATCCCATTCGGCATACGCCGCGCGAATCTTCAAAGCCGATTGCGAGATGAATCCCAGCCCACGCCATTCGAAATAAGGTCGCAGCTCAAAAACTTCACCCATGGCGCGCAACGCGGCGTGATTCCCTTCCCACGGAACCACGCGCTTGTACTGGTTTTCGACTTTAGCCTCTCCGTCGCGCAGCTGGCGCAGCAACATCACGATGGATTGCAGAATGTCCAGCGGCTCGAAGCCGGAAACGACCACCGGCTTGCCTTCGTCCTGCGCGATCCAATCATAGGGACGGCAGCCAATTACAGTTGAGACGTGTCCCGGCCCGACGAAGCCATCCAGGCGCATGTCTGGCGAATCGAGAATGGCGCGAATCGCGGGGATGATCGTCACGTGATTGCAAAACACGGAAAAATTATGCAGGCCTTCGGCTTTCGCGCGCATCAAAGTCAGCGCGGTGGATGGCGCGGTGGTTTCAAAACCGATGGCGAAAAACATTACATGCTTTTCGGGATTATTGCGCGCGAGCTTCAGCGCGTCCGCGGGCGAATACACGATGCGCACATCCATGCCCCGCGCTTTGTATTCCAGCGGACTTCCGTGCGTTCCGGGCACGCGCATCATGTCGCCAAACGCTGCAAAAATAAAATCCGGCTGCGCAGCAAGTGACAAACCATCATCTATCCGGCCCATCGGCAACACGCAGACAGGGCAACCCGGCCCGTGAATCAACTCCACATTTTCGGGCAGCAGATCTTTCAGACCGAAACGATAAATAGCATGCGTATGACCACCGCACACTTCCATGATTCGATAGTGTCGCTTGGGATCAGCAAGCCGACGGATCTCCTCGCCCGCCTTGCCGATCAATTCCGGCGCGCGAAATTCATCCACATATTTCATGGCTTCAACCCCTGGCCGGGCGTGCTCTCTTCTTCGTGCTCCAGCCCGTATCCGCGCACTTCCGTCATGGCGGCCTCAGCCTCGCCCAACATCGTGAGCGTGCGCATCTGATCGAGCGCGTCCACTTCGCTGATCTTGCTCATCGCAAAGCCCACGTGGATCAATACCCAATCCCCCGGAACTGGCGGCGCATCCTGCAAAAGCCCCAGATCCACTTTGCGTCGCACGCCAACGACGTCCACCAAAGCCTGGTTCGCGTTCTGCGCATCGAGCTCGACGATCTGTCCCGGTATCGCTAGGCACACGTTGCAGCCCCCGTTAGTGCGTTCCATCTGCTACCTGTAGCCGCGGCCATTCGTTTTATTCTTGCTGCCGCGCCACCAGTTCGAAACTGAACTTCAAGTCGTCTTTCAACCGCAGCGCGCCGCCCGCAAACGACACCGGCTTGATTCCGAAGTCCGATTGCCGCAGCGCAAATTCGCCGGCAATACGCATCATCGTGCCCATGTACATCACTCGCGCCTGAATCAAAAGATTCTGCGTAAAGCCATGGAAAGTGAGCTCGCCATTGACGTGCACCTGCCACTGATCGCTGTTCTGCTTCTGGACTGCGATCTGCTTGCTCTCGAAGAGCGCCGTCGGGAACCGGCCGACTTCCAGAACCTGGTTGTACATCGCATCTTCGAGCTTTTTGCGGTCGTCATTCTTCATTTCGTCCGCCACTTCCATCCCGCTCGTGCGCACGGTCAGGTGCACGGACGCGTTGTCCACGGTGTCCGGGGTGAATTGGATATCGCAATCGTAATCGCGAATCGCAATGGTGGGGTTGTGGCCAAACGCCGAAAGCATTCCGGTGGCAAAGGCTTGCACAGTGAAACGGCTGGCAATCTTATCAGTCGCAAATTTCAAGGGCGCAAGTCCTTTTTGGGTTCCTGTTTGCATGATTTAATTCCCTAGTTCCTTTTCCTGGCGGCGGCCAAGAATGAAATACGAGCACTTCAGTTCATCCTTCAATTTCAATGTGCCGCCGGCGATGGACGCGATCTTGAGCCGGTAATCGGTCTGCATCAGCGTGAACGAACCCTGCGCGCGCAGTGTGTCTTCTCCTGGCACGACCTGGGACTCCACGGACATGCCGCGCGTAACCCCATGCACAGTCAAGTCCCCATTCATCGTCACGCGAAACATGTTTTCGCCCGTCTTGGAAGCGCTCACCCGCGAACTCGTATACTCAATCCACGGATACTGGTTCTTTTCCAAGACTTCGTCGAACATCACTCGCTCGATTTCGCGGCGATCGGCAGCGGTTACCTCGTCCATGATCTCCAGCGAGCCCACGCTGATTCTTAGTTGCAGCGACGCCTTCTCCAAAGTTTCGGGGACGAATTCCATGTCGCCGTTCATGTCGCGGATGGCGAATTTGGGACTGTGCGCCACCACTGCTACCATTCCTGCCGCAAATGCCTGCACTGTGAACAAACTCGCTCTCGCATCGATCGCGAAATGCGCCAGGCCGGGATTAACCAGCGTCATCGCCGCGCTCCGTTCTCCGCGTAATCGCAGGTTAGATTCAGGTCAACTCCGAGGGGAATTGACGCTGTGACTAACCGCGACTATATACCGTCACATGGAGCGAAGTCGAAAATATCGTTCGATGTCCGGCAGGGCGGCGGAGGCGAAGTCTCCCACTCCGATCTGTGAGAGATAGCGGCGCACGGTAGAATTGGAAAGCACCAACCCCGCGCCGAAGATCACCAGCGCCACGCCTCCCAGCATGTACAGCGTTTCCTTGTCCGTTCCATTTGCTCCGTTCACTCCCGCCGCCTGATCCATCATTTCAAGCGCCATGAAAGTCTCCTTTGCGTGTTTGGAATCGGTTCATTTCTTTGCGGGAAATTGTCCCGCAAGAATTCGCGTGACCAATGATTCAACGAGCTTCGCGGCTTCGTCCACCGCAGCAGCTACGGGCTCACTCAGCCCCATCTGTCCTTCTTCCGGGCCCAGCGTCGCGGGGACGCAGCCGACCAGCAGCACTCGTTTCAATTCCCCGCCCATGCTCTTTGCCATTCGCAGTACCGCTTCCGGATTCATACCGTGAGGCTCGATAGCTCCGGGGCGTGCCTCGGGGGAATTCAATTCGTCCAGGTCGGGCTCAACGACACAAAGTGTGCCGGGTTCCCCTCCGCCGGGATAGGCGTCCACGAGGATGGTGGTCTCATAGCCTTCCATCAGCGCGTAGGCTAGATCGAATCCCCGGATGCCAAAATCCGCGATGCGCACGCCTGAAGGAAATTGCGTGTTCGCCAGTCGCTGCGCTACTTCAACCCCGAAACCGTCGTCCGCCAGAAAAATATTGCCGATCCCGGCGACCAGCACACGCTTCGCCTCCACCGCCGGAATCGCTTCATCCTTGCCGACCGGCTCGATCTCGTTGGGCGCGAAGAAAAACCGGTGGCCCGGCTGGCGCATCAATCCGATGTCGCGCCCGGGATCATCTTCCACCACCACACACACGTGCAGATTTCCCTCGTAATCTTGCTCGATGGATTCCACGGCCGCTATTTTCCCCGCCAGCGCGAGATCGAACACATCCCCTCCGGCGCGAGGGCGCAATCGCACGCGATCGCCGCGGCGCACCGGCGCCCCTTGAATCTCCACCGACTCGACGGGATTCTTGTCTTCCAGAAGCTGCCATTCCCATTCGTTCATGGCTGCTCCTCTCGCGAAGGACGCAACCCGCGCAATGCACCGTGCAACTTCGCAAAATGTTCCGCGGGCAACGCTTCGGTCCGTTCCAGAATATGCCGCGTGCGATCGTCGGACTGGCGCATCTCCTGCTTCTCGTCGTCGGTCATCGTCAAAATGCGCAACGAAAGGATTTCGTCAATTTCCGCGCCATCAAACAGATCACCGGGACTTTCCGGCGCGATCTGCGGATAGTCGTACAAAATGATCGGCGACGAGAGCATCGTGTCGCGCTCGCCCTCTTCTCCCACCAGCACCGGCCACGTTCCGACGTTCTGGCAGGCTGTCGCAAACGAGCGGTACGCTTCCGGCGGATCCACCAGCGAGACGAATTCTCCGTCGCGGACTTCGAGAATCGTATGCGCCGAAACCAAAGAGCGTGCCAGCGCCTCGTCGCGGGTCAGCGGGACAAAAGCTTCCATCTGCGTATCGTTCAAAATACGCGCCGTAAGTTTGAAGACACCTTGTTCCGGCCGCGCCGCGTCGAATTCGATGTTTCCCGCGACCCGCGCTTTATTCCGCAGAATGATTGCGACAATCAACCCGCGTCCATCGCGGATCGCCTCGCGTTCTTGCCGCGAAGATAACCGGAAAGGCCACTGCATCGGCTGCGCCGCGAGCGCCGCCAGATTGAATTCGGTGACTTCGATCGTTTCTTCCACCGCCTCTTGCCACGACTGGAAAGTCTTGCCGCCAATTTCAAACCGCTCCACCATTTCGAGGTTTGCGTCGGTCACGGATGACAGCTCACCCACTGGCGTCCGCAATTTCGCGATCGAACGCGCCACCATGCGCAGAAATCGCACGCGCACCAGGCATTGCGTTTGATCGCTGCCCTGCACCAGGCATTCAGTCTGCATCGTACAGGCGTCCGTGCCACGCTGCGCATCGCTATAAACCCGCGGATACACCACGCCAAAATTAAAGCGCTGCCGATTCTTCACCGCCGACGGCCGGTAGGGATAAAGCATGTAGCCTTCGTACAGCACGGCTTTCACGATCGCGTCCACCATCGCAGCGTTCATGAGCGCACCGTTTCCGGCAGAGCGCTCAAGGCGCGCTCCAGCGCTTCTTCCCACGTGGTGATCCCCTCGCGCACCTTAAATTGATAAAGTTTTTCAAACGTGTCGCGGTGCAAGGAAAGCCACGCGGAATTCGGGTAATACATTTCCATCAAATCTTTCCAGACCTTTACGGGCAACCGGTACTTCGCCTCCTTGTCCCAGGAAATCGGCGCCACCTGCATGGCTCCGTCGTCACCTTGATAAAAAACTGTTCCGCTGAACTGGAAGCAGAGCGGCAAGTCCCCGCTGCTGACGCCGTGAAAATATTTCGTCGCAGCCACGTTGAAGTCAAACGAGCACGGCACCGGAATATCCGCCACCGTGCTTCCGCTGAATCGTGGGACCATCACGTTGGCGTGCGTCCACAACATGCTTCGCAACGTCTGCCCCCAGCGGCTGGGCTCGCCGAAAAGGTCGCGCAGGCGTTCCTGCTCGGCGGGATCGTATTTCCGGCGGCTCACTTCGAGTTGGATTTGCGCGCGCAAGGCCAGCGTGTGGATAATTTCGTCGCTTGGCTGATTCACAATCCGCAACTTGAACGCCAATAGCGGCGCGGCGGCAAACTTCACCACGTCCGCGGTCTCGATACTCAGTTGCAGATCAGGCATTCGCGTCCTGTCTCGCCACGCCCGCTTTCCTCTTCAGTTCAGCGAAAAAGGCGCCAATCTCGCGCCACACTTCCGTGCCACCGGAAAGCCCCTTCCAATAGGTACGAATCAATCCCACCAGCTTGTAGCACTCGTCAATCGGGACCAGATAATACTCCGCCGGCGTGGCGCCGCGAACGTGACCCACGCGATTCACCAGCAACGCCGTCACATCCGGTTGCATTTCGTTCAGGATCGGATTCATCTCCACCAAGTCCGCCCAGGTATCCAGTGGCAGCAAGGATTCCGTGGGCCCCGCCGGGCTCGGATACAAAGCAACCACTTTTCCCTGCGGCGTGCTCTGGAAAAAGAAAGCCATTTCGATCGGGACCATCAAGCTGTCCCACTGTGCATCGCTCAATTGAAAATCCCGCAGGAACAGCACTCGTCGTGGCACGCGTGTGTACCTCGCACCGGCTTGCCCGTCGAATAGAATTGCGCAAGCATCACACGCGCAAATCAGCCGGCGGCTGGCCGGTTCCACCAGATGGTCATGGCGAGGGCTAAGTTCGCGGCTGCACATTTCGCAGCGTTCGACCGGCGCGCGCTTGCGCGCAAACTGCCGCAAAGTAGCAAACGCGCTTTCCTGTTGCGGTGGAAGCGCGGAGGACATTTCAGTCAGCGCTCCCTTCGGCGCGGCCGCCGGATAGGGCGACCACTGATCCACTATTTTGTAGTTGCGCGAGCGATACGAATCCCGTCTGTGAAAGCGCCGCGGCCGGATCCTCGACCACAATCGACGTCGCGTCCGGAGCCGCATCCTGAATCGCGGCTTCCAAAGTCGCCTTCACCGTCGTGGCCGTGGACCCGCAGCCTCCCGCCTTCAAGTGCACGCGGACGGAAACTTTGCCGTCGTCTCCGATCGAAATCAGTTCAGCGCTCGCGGAGTGCGATTGCAGAAACGGCCGCGTCTTCTCCAGTGCACGCTCGACGCGGGTCGGCATGTCGTCGGGATGCAAACCATAGAGCAGCAACAAACTGCTGACAAGCTGATCGCTCCCGCATTTCTGAATGATGGTGTTTCCCGGATCGCCCGCATCGGCGGCCAATTCGAGGATTCGCTCGATCCCCGCACCGTGCAGTGCCATCAGCGATTCCACCAGCTCCCGGGCCATCGCGCGCACGCTCGGATCGGTGGCCGATTCCAATCGCTCGACCATTTCGCCGATTCGCTGCATTTTTTTCTGAAGATCGGTATCGTGCGCCATGGTCTCCTTCAAATACACACGGAGGTAAGCCGCCGCAATCGGGGAGGAAAACCTCTCCAACCGCGCCCCAGCCTACCCCCTCGGTCTGATTCCGCCTGTAGTCTCTCGCCGCAGCGCAAGCTCACGCGTGATTGCCAAACATCGGCGAGTGATGCGTCTCCAGCACCTTTCCGTTGGGCAGGTACATGTGCACGCCGCATGGCAAGCACGGATCAAAACTGCGCACCGCACGCATGATGTCGATGCCCTTGAACTTGTCCGGCCCGTTTTCCTCAAAGATCGGCGTGTTCTGCACTGCATCCTCATATGGACCCGGCGTTCCGTAGATGTCCCGGGGATTCGCGTTCCACGGAGTCGGCGGGTACGGATGGTAATTTGCGATTTTACCGTCGCGAATCACAACGTGGTGTGAAAGCACGCCGCGCACCGCTTCGTGGAACCCGCAACCGATGGCGTCCTGCGGCACCGTGAACTCCGACCACGTTTTCGTCCGTCCGGCATGCAGTTCGGCCAGCGCCTGTTCCGCAAAATACAGCGCCGCGCAAGCCGCGTACACCTGGAAGTAGGTGCGCGCGCGGTCGCGCTCGATCGCGTTGCTCCACTTCGGAATCTTCCACTCGAACTCCACTTCCGGTAGCGACATCGTCTTCGGCAAATACATCTTCACGCTGCGGCCCGTGGACTTGATGTAGCCGATGTCCACCAGTCCCGCCAGCGCTGTCGCCCAAAGCCGCGCAATCGGCCCGCCGCCGGTATCGAGCGCCAAGTGATCGCCGGTTCGCTTGTCGAGCCACCGTGGTGACATGACCCACGTGTACTTGCCCGCGAAATCGCGCTTCTGCGGCCGCGGGATGGTGGTTTGGTTCCACGGATGGTTCTGGTCCACTGGATTCCCCAGCGGATCGTTCTTCACAAACTTTTCGCTGTTCTCCCAGCCGTCGTAATAGGAGCTTCCAAGGAGAATACGAATCTGCAGGTTGATGTCCACCAAGTCGGTTGAGACCAGCTTGTCATCCACCACCACGCCGGGCGTGACGTACATTGCGCGGCCCCAGTCCGTCATCTTCTTGTAGGTGTAATCGCACACTGCGGGATTATTGAACGAGCCCCAGCACGCCAGCAGCACGCGCCGACGCCCCACTTCTTCGTAGCCCGGCAGCGCCTCGTAGAAGAAATTGAAGAGATCGTCGTGCAGCGGCACCACTTTCTTCATGAACTCCACGTACTTCATCAAGCGCACAATGTAATCCGTGAAGAGCTGAATCGTCGGCACCGTGCCCACGCCGCCCGGATACAGCGTCGAAGGATGCACGTGCCGTCCTTCCATCAGGCAGAACATCTCGCGGGTCATGCGGCTCATCTGCAGCGCTTCCAGGTAGAAGGCACCGGTGAACGGATTCAGCGCCTTCATGATGTCGGCAATCGTGCGGTAGCCGTGCAGGTGCGCTCCCGGCGCGGAAGTTTTCTCCGCCTTGCTATAGACAGAAGGATTCGTCTCCTTGACCATCTGCTCGCAGAAATCCACGCCCACCAAATTGTCCTGGAAAATATTGTGGTCGAACATGTATTCGGCAGCTTCGCCGAGGTTGACGATCCATTCCCCGAGCGCGGGCGGCCGCACGCCGAAAGCCATGTTCTGCGCGTACGTCGCACAGGTCGCATGGTTATCGCCGCAGATTCCGCAAATGCGGCTGGTGATGAAGTGCGCGTCCCGCGGATCCTTGCCCTTCATGAAAATGCTGTACCCGCGAAAGATGGACGAGGTGCTATGACACTCGGCGACCTGGCGATTATCGAAGTCAATCTTCGTAAAAATTCCCAGGCTGCCGACGATCCTCGTAATCGGATCCCAATTCATATCCACCAGTTTGCGCGAACCCGTCGGTGTCCCTTTTGCCGCAGTAGTCATCGTTCCCATAGTCTTTCGCTCCTTTAATCTCCGGCGAAACTCGTGATGAAGGGTTTAGTAAGTGCTCGGCCGATAGCCGGTGGTGAGGTCCGTGCCGGTGTGTCGCCATTTCGGCTCTTTGTTCACGGTGGCGTTCGTAAACGCGCGCAGAGTGCGAATCGCCCTGCCATAAATTCCGATGCTCGCTGCGGAGACCTTCGCGCCCGGTGGCTCATCCATGAACGGCATGAACTTGTCCGGGAATCCCGGCATAGTGCAGCCGATGCAGATGCCCCCGACGTTCGGGCATCCGCCGATTCCGGCCATCCAGCCGCGCTTGGGCACGTTGCAATTTACGACCGGGCCCCAGCAGCCGAGTTTCACGATGCATTTCGGTGAGCCGTATACTTCCGCAAAGTCGCCCTGCTCGTAGTAGCCCGCGCGATCACAGCCGTCGTGCACGGTCTTTCCAAAGAGCCACGTCGGACGGAGTTGATCATCGAGGGGGATCATCGGAGCGAGGCCAGCCACCTGATATAGAAGATAGAGAACCGTCTCCATGAAGTTGTCGGGCTGCACCGGGCAACCCGGAACATTTACGATGGGCAGGCCGGCTTTGGATTTCCAACCCCAGCCGAGGTAGTCGGCCAAGCCCATCGCACCGGTCGGATTCCCTTGCATCGCGTGGATGCCGCCGTAGGTAGCGCAAGTGCCGCAAGCGATTACGGCCAAAGCCTTTGGCGCCAGCCGGTCAATCCAATCAGTGGTCGGAATCGGCTGGTTCGTTTTCGGATCGGTGCCGAGCGCCGCCCAGTAGCCTTCCTTCTTAATCTTTTCGTTGGGGATGGACCCTTCCACCACCAAAACGAACGGTTCCAGCTTTCCCTGCTCGGCCTGATACCAATATTTCAGGAAATCGTCGCCGTTCTCATAGGCCAGGACGGGGTTATGCAGATGGACCTTAGGCAATCCCGGGATCGCGCCCAACAGCACGTCCTCGATGCTGGGCTGCGTCGCCGCCGTGATGGAGACCGAATCTCCGTCGCATCCAAGACCGGCAGTTATCCACAGGATGTGCACTTCCGGAACTGGTGAAGGCTTTTGCGTCTTTCGACCGTAGGGAACCGCTTCGGGGGTCATTACTAGTCCCTCCTTTCGAGCACATGCGAGTCTCAGCAGAGGCTGCCCTGCGCAGAGCGTCCCGAAATCACCATAGGTCTGGCACCGGCGGAGCAGACTGCTACGGAGTGCTCCCACTCGGGACGGACTTCTAATCAATAATTCGATTGGGATGATTACAATTGTGGAACGACGGTGCAATCAGGCACAGGACGAATTTGCCATCGGGGATGGCTGTAAGGTGGCATCGGGGATTCCCCGATGGGTACTCCGTATAAATCACAAGCCTAGCAACCGCCGTTCAGGCTGACCGTCCACTCAATGGCGTGCTGCACCAGCTCCCGCGCGTTGCGCAACGAGAGTTTTTCCTTGATATGCGCCTGATACGATTCGATGGTCTTCACGCTGAGGTGCAGTTCGTCGGCAATTTGCCGCGTACCGTGCCCCTGGCCGATCAAGCGGAATACTTCCAACTCGCGGTCCGTCAGGCCGACGAGCGGAGATTTTTTAGCCGCCGAAGCGCCGTGCACAAATTGCTGCAGCATGGTGTTTGTTAGCCGGTCGCTCAGATAGACTCCACCCTGCAAAATCCTGCGAATCGCGACCAGCACTTTCTCGGTGGCTTCCTGCTTCATGATGTACCCGTTGGCGCCGGCGCGCATGGCGCGCTCGGCGTAAATCGTTTCATCGTGCATGGAAAGCATCAGCACCGGTAAGTTCTCGGATTTGACGCGGATTTCTTTGAGCACATCTAAGCCGTCCGGACCGCTGAGAGAAATATCGAGCAACACGATGTCCGGCCGCAGCGTAGCAATGGCGTGAAAAGCCGAATGCGCTCCTTCGGCTTCGCCGCAAACCGATAAATCCGCCTCGCGGTCAATCAATAACGCGAGCCCCTGCCGCACAATCGGATGATCGTCGACGAGCAACACCCTGAACCTTTTTGTTTCCGGAGCGAGTTGCGCTTTGCTGGCCATGATTTCCAAGTCCTATTCAACTCCCCGGATGGGAAAGATGCAAGTCACCGTGATTCCGCCGTCTTCGTTGGGTTGCACTTTCAACGATCCGCCGACCATGTCCGCTCGGTAGTTCATGATATTCAGTCCCACGCCCGGCGCCGCGGAAGGCTTCTTAGGGAAGCCTTCGCCGTCGTCGCGAATCGTCAACGTTCCCGTGCCATTGCGGCCCGACAAGCCAATCAAAATATTCCGAGCTTTGCCGTGGCGGATCGCGTTGCTCACCGCCTCTTGCGCGATGCGGTAAAGATGCGTTGCCAGATTTTCGTCGTGAATGCGCAGTTGCTTTTGGCATTGGAAGGCGCACTGGATGTGGAACAATTCTTCCAGTTCACGCGCAAACTGTTTCAGCGCAGACATCAATCCCAGAGGATCCGCCGCCACTGGATGCAGGCCGCGCGCCAGCTGTCGCGTGTTATCAATCGCCTGGTTCACCATCCGCACGATCTTGGCGGCTTCCACGGCCTCCGGCAGCGACTGCTCGGAAAGCTTCTGCTCCAGGACTTTGCTCATAAACGCGATGCCCGTGAGGTGCTGGCCCAGGCCGTCGTGCAGATCCTGCGCGATGCGCCGCTGTTCTCGCGCGCTGATATCGAGAATCGCTTCCTCCAGTCCTTTGCGCTCCGTGATGTCGAAACCCACGCCGTGTATGAACCACGGCCTCCCATCATCGCGGCGAATCATCTTGGCTTCGCACTGAAACCACAGCACGCGGCCGTCGCGCGAGATCACCCGGTAGGATGATCGCAGCGGCTTGCCCGACAAAAACATTTCGGCCGCTTCGATGCTCCAGCGCATCTTGTCGTCCGGATGAATCTGCTGATACCAGCGCACCGGATCTTCCAGCCATTCACTCTGCGAAAAGCCCAGCGCCTGCTCGATCTGCGGGCTTACGTAGGCTTCGCCGATGCCCTTGTCCAGATAGGCCATGAATACGACAGCAGGAATTTGCTCCACCAAAGCGCGATACTTCGCCTCCATGTTGAGCAAAGGCGCTTCCGAGTCGGATTTTGTTGCCGGCGTTTCGACGGCTCCCACGGTGGGATTCAAGAACGCAGCCTGCTGCAAAAACACCTCGGCCAATTGCTGCAGAGCCTTCTCGGCTTCAACCAACGCCGCCGCTTCCCGCTCCGCGCCGGAGAGCTGCGTGGTGTCCGCCGGCCAGTTTGCCTGCTTTAGAAAATCAAGCGCCATCTCTCACCCTGATCACTATCCGCCGGCCGCTACTAACAATCGATCGCCGCACGCGACCGGCGCGTTGCCTGCACCCGCGCCTTCACTCCTTGCGATGGCTCCGCCACGGCGGCTCCTTGTTCAGCGAAGCCTGCGTAAATCTGCGCAAGGCGTGAATCGCGCGGCCGTAGGTCATCACCGCGCTCGAAGAAAGCAGCGAGCCCGGCGGCTGATTCATGAACGGCATGAACTTGTCCGGAAATCCCGGCATCGTGCAGCCGATGCAGATGCCGCCGACGTTCGGGCATCCGCCAATTCCGCTCATCCATCCGCGCTTCCCCACGTTGCACTGCACCACCGGCCCCCAGCATCCCAGCTTCACAATGCAGGTTGGCTGTCCGTAAGCATCCGCAAACTGCGCTTGCTCGTAGTATCCGCCGCGGTCGCATCCTTCGTGTACCGTCGCGCCAAAAAGCCAAGTGGGGCGCAACGCATCGTCGAGGGGAATCATTGGAGCGTGACCGCCCGCCATATTCAGCAAATACAGCAGCACCTCGGTGAAATTATCAGGCTGCACCGGGCATCCCGGCACGCACACGATCGGAATGTCCGCGCCCGACTTCCATTGCCACCCGAGGTAATCCGGCAATCCCATGCAACCGGTCGGATTGCCTTCCATTGCGTGAATTCCGCCGTAGGTTGCACACGTCCCAGCGGCGACTACAGCCCAGGCCTTCGGCGCAAGCTTGTCAATCCAGTCGCAAGTCGTGATCGGCTGACCAGTCTCCGCATCGGTGCCAAACGTCGCCCAGTAGCCCTCTTCCTTGTTTTTTTCGTTTGGGATCGAGCCTTCCACCACCAGAATAAAGGGCGCCCGCTTCCCTTCCGCCGCTTCGCGAAAAAATCGCACGAATTCGTCGCCATTCTCGTAGGCGAGAAAAGGATTGTGAAATTTTACTTTGGGGATCCAGGGAAAAGCGCCGAGGACAAGGTCCTCGATGCTGGGTTGCGTGGCCGCGGTTACGGCGATTGTGTCGCCGTCGCAACTAAGCCCGGCCGTGAGCCATAAGATATCAATCTCAGAAATAGGAGCAGCATCCCATCGCCGAACTTCGCTCGCGGGCCCGCCAGAAGTCATATTTTGCTCGGCTCTACAAGGAACGATACCAACGTATCCAACAACGGGGCTGAGAACGCAACACCATCCGGGGAGCGGGTTCAGCCGCCAATTCTAGCCAATTTCCGCAATTTTCGCCATGCATTGCGCGGCCCCGCAGCTATGATACTGCCCGAGGAAGTCCAAATCACAGAATGCCGCGCCGCTACCTACGCACCTTGAGATTTTCGGGTGGCGCTGCGGCATTTGCCATCGTCTGCGTTTTGGTTTCCGCTCTCGGTTTGCTCGCGGCAAATGACGCCGCGCGTCTTTCGGGTGTCGTCGTCGACCCGCAGGGCGTCGCCGTCGCTGCGGCTCACGTAAAATTGACAAACGCCGCGGCAAACTTTACGCGCGAAACGACCACCGCCCCCCAAGGCCATTTCGATTTCGCCGGGATCCCGCCCGGCGCCTACCTGGTGACCGCGGAAATCTCTTCGTTCGCGCCGGTCAGTGCGAACGTGTCTCTGGTCGCGAGAAAAGAATTGAACATTGAACTTCGCTTCAAAGAAATTGCGTCGCTGCGCCAAGCCATCACCGTCACCGGCTCGTCAACTCCCTCGCCGCTCACGCCCGATCCGTCCGAACACGTCGTCGTGCACGACCAAGTTCTCGACGCCAATCCCGGACGTCCGGGTGCGCCGGTTTCTCTGCCGGGACTGCCCATCGAAACCGCGTCCGGTGGAATAAAGGCTCCGCAATATTTCGCGCCGGGAGTCGCGGGAGATCACGGCGAGCCCATCGCCCAGTTCTACCAAATCGGAGATTTTCTCTATCCCAATAATCTTCCCGCCAACGCGCACGGCAATGGCTACTCCGACCCGAATTTCTTGATCGCGCCCATCATCGAAGCTGTCGCGATTGATGGCGGCGCCTTCAACGTCCGCGAAGGAAACCACTCGGTTGATCTCGCGGCGACCTACGTCCCACGCGAACGCCTCGGTGATTTTGTCGAATTCACCGGAGATTACCGTGACGCAGCTCTTGTCGCCGGTTGGAGCCCGCGCAATCCCGCAACCAACGGATTCGTTGCCGTCGAAGCATCCTATGGCAATGGCTTTCTTGCACGCCTCGAACACCGCCAGCAATACAAAGTGAATGCGTCCCGCCAATTCAAGCTCGGGCGCCACGAGCTCACCTTGTTCGGCGTCGGATATTACGGCTTCTCGTACGTTCCAGGCCTGATTCCCATCAACACGTTTGTCCCCGACGATACCGTGGACCGCCGACAACTGGATCGCACGCACACCAGCATCTTCGTCGCGAGCGACACCTGGCGCATCAGCGATCAAAAACAGCTCACCTTCTCCGGATTCTTCCGCACTTACAGCCTGAAACTGCGCTCGAATTTTGCCCCCGACTTCACGCAAAGCCTCGAATTCCCCGGCGGCCTCATTCAGCAAAGCGAAGTCCGCACCGTCGCGGGCGGCGGCCTGGTGTACGTCCAGAAAATTCGCCCGTGGATTTCACTGCTGAGCGGGCTCGATCTTCGCCGCGACGCGCCTCGCGGCCTGGACCTCAAAGCCGCGAACGCTCAAGGCGTTTTCGAACCGGTGACCAGCAACAACCTGACGCTTTCGTTCGTCGAGCCCTACGCCGCGCTTGATGGCGCGCTGGGCCGTTATTTTCACTACGATGTCGGCATTCGCCGCGAAGAAATATGGATGGATAATCAGGACCTGATCAATCCCCAGAACTCTTTCGACAAACTCGCCGGCCTCACGCTTCCGAAAGCAACTTTCACAATTCTGCCAGCCGAAAGCCCGTTCCTCCCTACCGTCGCCTTCAGCTATGGCGAGGCGTTTCACACCGAAGACCCGCGCATCGGCACCGGGACCGGTGAACCGCAGCTTCTTGCTCCTTCGCGCGCCTATCAGCTCGTAATCGCCAAGACTATCCAAAAGACCGAATTCAAAATCACACTAAAGCATGTGACCAATTCCCAGGAACTCGCCAAAATTGACCCGGATACCGGCCTGCAGGAAGATCTCGGCCCGTCGCTCAATCGCTCGATCACGGTTTCACTGCAGAGAACTTTCTCGCAAGGCTCGATCTATGCGTCCTACGCGCAAGCCGACGCGCGCGACCGTCTCACCGGCGCGCCCACGCCGGAAGCGCCGCGCTTCATCTGGGACACAGTGGCCACCGAAGATCGCCTCCCGCTCGGCCTGCACGGTCGCTGCGAATTTGAATACGTCCGCGCGAAGCCAGTCGGCGACGGCTTCACTGGCCCCGCAGTCCCTGAGTTCCGCGGCGCTCTATTCCGTCCCTTCATGGACGGCCGCATGATTCTATCCACCGAATTTCTGATCGCGAGCGGCTACACCGGCGAAACCACCGAAACTTTCGCCGACCCGTCCGACCCGACGTATCCGACACCGATCGAACGCGTGGTCGGTGTACCGCTGAAATCCTATATAACGGTAAGTTGGTCGTATCACTTCAGCAGGTAGGAATCAGCGGTACGGCCTTTCCTCAGCTTCGAATATTTGCGTCCCGTAGGGGCGGGTCTCAGACCCGCCCGCACAGAAGTCAGAACCTTCATCAAACGTCCTTCCCCGCCGAAACGCTAAAATCGGTAATTCAACTCGGTGTATCCCAGCGCGCCATCGGCATTCGCCGGGTAAATCTTCTTGATCACGTCTCCGCCGATCGCATATCCAAAATACAATCCCACCGACACTCCGTGCTTCCACTTGTAATCTCCGCTGATGTCATACAAAGTCGCAAGCGAAGTCGCGCCATTCGACGGCCTTCCGCTAAAGCCAAACGTCCACGGCTGAAACGCGCCGCCGCCCGTGTACCACAAATCGTTTTTGTTGCTAAGCCACAAACCGTGCACGTCGCTGCGAATCGACAGCTTCTTCGTCGGCCGCAGCATCACTTCCGCGAACAAATCGGTATTGTTCATCGAATTGAAAAAAGGAAATCGCGCATAAACGCGCGGCGTCGGCAGGATCGCGAAGAACGTCCCGTGCGTTCCGTCCGCCGCGTTGCCATCGCCGCTCGAATAGTAATACCCGCCGCGAATCCACGGACGCACCGCGCTCGCAAACGTCGGCTGCCATCCACCTTCTGCCGCGAATGCCCCGGAGCGCTGCTTCAATTGGCCCCACTCACCGCTCTGCAACACACCCCAACCGAGCAAATCGAATTCGCCCGCGGAATTCGTCGGCGCCGCCAGAATAAAATGCCCGCCATACGTTCCGATGTTGATGCCGCCCAAATCCATGGCGCGCGCCGCGGCCGGGCGATTGTCCGTCTTCACCACGCTGCGGTCATCGTTGTAATAAATTCCAAAAGCGCGCCACTCCGCATGACTTTTTCCGAACGCCACCTGGCGCGTCAGCGCCACATACGTCATCGGCGTCTTCACCCATCCCCAGCCATCCACTTGAAATACGCCGCGCGTCGGAATCGCGCTCACCGCCGTGAAAGTCCACGGGCCATTCGCGTACAAAAATTGTAGCCCGTCCAAACTGCGCATCACGTCTGAAAAACCGAAATTCCCGATCAAACGCTGCCCGATCCGGTCCGCCTTCAACGACGCGAGCGTCGCATCCTTCGGCGTCACTTCGCTGCCATCGGTAAATTCAAAGCGCCCCATGCGCAAGCTGGCATGTTCCCATTTCAAACGCAGGAAAACCTGCTTCGGAAAAATGAACGCAGTGTTCTGTTCGTTGTGATTCGCGGCGTAATACGAGCCGCCGAGGCCATACTGTCCAAGCGGCGCGGGATTTACCGCGTGGTTCGGCAGCCCCAGCAGCACGGGCGCCAGAAACTCGATGTTCCAATCGTAATTGGTGCGCACCTGCGAAAATCCGAAGCGGATCACTGTGCCCGAATAGCCGTACAAATTCTCGCCGCTCGCGCCTTCAAACCAGTCCCAGGCCTCATAACGCTCGCGTACGCTGCCGGAAAATGTGACTCCCCCAATCTGAATCGGCTGCGCGTCCGGCTCTTGCGCGCCCGCCATCGTCGCCGCCAGCATCACGAACAGCAACCCGGCCAATAGCTTTCTCAATGGGTCTCCAGTCTGTGGGAATTCCGATCTGCACATCCGCGCAGCGTTCGTCCGCGAGCAAAGCCCCGTCTCTCGCAGCGCGAACCGTAGCAGCAGCGCGAAATTGCATCGCAATTTGATGGCGAACGGAAATTTCCGCAATAATGCGAAAATACTAGAGACACGCCAAGCGCAACAGGTTTACTGTCTACACCGCTTCTACCTTGAATCTCCAAGCCAAATCCGTCGGCAGAAAACTGCTCAAAATAGCAGGTGCGCTCGTCGCGCTTTACGCGATCATCACCGCCGCGCTCTTCGCCATCATGCTGCGGCCACCGGACAAGTTCGCCGGCACGATGAAGTACGTCCCCTGGCCCGCGTTCGTGGTTCTGCCCTTCAAACCTTTGTGGAACGTGGCGCGCAAAGGCCGTCTGGCTGTCGGCGACATGGCTCCGGATTTTTCACTGGAGAGCCCTGATCACAAGAGCATCTTCCAGCTGTCGTCCATGCGCGGCCAGAAACCAGTCGTCCTGGTCTTCGGAAGTTACACCTGACCGCCTTTCCGGCGGGAGGTTCCCGACCTCAACAAACTCTACGAACAATATAAGAACCGCGTTGCGTTCTACGTCGTGTACATTCGCGAAGCCCACACCAGTGACGTCTGGCAGGATCCCGATAATCTGGACGACCACATCGTCTTCGCCAGCCCAAAAAATTTCGCGGAGCGCGAGCAAATGGGCCAGATGTGCGTCGTCAAGCTGGGCATACATTTTCCGGCGGTGGTCGACAGCTTTGACAACGCCACCGAGCGCAATTACACGGGCTGGCCCGACCGCCTCTACGTGATTGACCGCGATGGCCGCGTCGCCTTCAAAGCACGGCCCGGCCCGTTCGGCTTTCGTCCGCAAGGCGTCGCGGATACGCTACAAAAGCTAGTCCCCGCTTCGACGCCCTGATTCCCGCGCCGGCGCCGTCTCCGACTGCTCCGCCCAATTTCTGTCGCTTCGGACTGGCACCTTTTCTGTCCTTCAGGACAGCTTGCCCCCTCGTTGCTCGCCTCTTACTCTCTGTTCACGCAATCATTCCCAGCTCCAGGTCCGGGGCCCTGCCCAGAGGGCATTTGCGTGGCTTTCCGCCGCGCAGCTCGGGAGGCGAATCACATGAAGTCTGCCAAACGTCCATTCCCTGCTTTCGTGCTTGCTTGCGTGACCGCATTCTTGCTCTTGCACACCGGATGCGTCGGCACGAGTGGAGGCAGCCACTCAGGTGGCGGTGGAGGAGGCAATAGCGCGCCGGCAACGCCCACGGGCTTGGCAGCTACCGTCGGCAATGCGCAGATCGCGCTCAGTTGGGCGGCCGATTCCGGCGCGACTGGCTATTACGTCAAGCGTTCCACCACCACGGGCGGCCCCTATACACAGATCGCAACGCAATCAACCACCACTTACGTCAACGCCGGCCTCGCCAACGGCACAAAATATTTTTACGTGGTGGCAGCTTACAATTCGGCGGGAGCTAGCGCGAATTCCGTCGAAGTGAGCGCCACTCCCGCGCTGCCGCCGCCATCAGCACCGACGGGCCTTTCCGCGGCAGCCGGAAACGCGCAAATCACTTTGACCTGGAATGCCAGCCCAGGCGTGACGAGTTACCACGTGAAACGCTCGACGACCAGCGGCGCAGAAACGCAAATCTCGGCGCCCACTGCGAACAGCTTCACGGATACCGGCCTGACCAATAGCACCAAATATTTCTACGTCGTCTCCGCGGTAAACGCCGGCGGCGAAAGCTCGAATTCCCCCGAAGTCTCAGCCACTCCCACCGCTCCCGCGACGCCTCCTCCAACTCCAACAGGCCTACAAGCCACAGCCGGAAACACGCAAGTCGCGCTGACCTGGAACGCCAGCACAGGCGCGACGAGCTATCACGTCAAGCGCTCCACCGCCAGCGGCGGCCCTTTCAGCACCACGCTGGCGTCACCGACCGGAACAAAGTACACCGACGCGGCCGTGATCAACGGCACGGCTTACTACTACGTCGTCTCCGCCGTCAATGCCACAGGCGAAAGCGCCAATTCCGCGCAAGTCAGCGCCACGCCCACTGCTCCCACAGTGAATGTGACGATCACAATTGATCCCAGCAAGACCAAACCGATTTCCCCGTGGATCTACGGCATCAATTTTTATTCGGGAGTTACCGGCGCCCCGCCGCAACTCACCTTCGACCGCGCCGGAGGCAATCGCTGGACCGCCTACAATTGGGAAACCAACGCCTCGAACGCCGGCAGCGATTATCTCTATGAAAATGACGACTACCTAAGCAGCAGCACCGTTCCCGCCGAAGCTGTTCGGACCTTCATCGCCGACGATCAATCCAATAATCTCGCCAGCCTGATCACCGTGCAGTTGCAAGGCCTCGTTGCGGGCGACGAAGCCGGCCCCGTGAGCGTCAGCAATCCCCCGGACCTCTCGCGCTTCAAACAAGTTGTAGACCAAAAATCCACGGTCTTGAGCACGCCGTTCACGCTCACGCCGCCCACCACGGACAACTATGTTTTCATGGACGAATTCGTCTGGGCGCTCAATCAAAAATTCCCCGGCGCGAATATTTTCGGCACCAATCCCACGCACCCGACGTTCGTCAGCCTCGATAACGAGCCCGAGCTGTGGAATTCCACGCACCTCGAAGTGCAAGGCCCGAATCCAGTCACCTCCGACGATTACATCGCGAAAACCATCACGCTCACCGAAGCGCTCAAGAACCAATTTCCGAACATGATCATCTTCGGCCCGGTGCACTACGGATTTCAGGGCATCTACAATTGGCAAGGTGAATTGAACGCGACACCGAGCGGCGCAAATTGGTTCCCCGATAAATATCTCACCGCCATTAGCACCGCGTCCGCCACGTACGGCAAACCGTTGGTTGACGTTTACGACTTCCACTGGTACGCCGAAGAATACGACGCGAACGGCACGCGCAGCCTCGATCTCACCGGAACTACGCTCACCGACGCGCAGGTGCAGCTTATCGTTCAGAGCCCACGCGCCCTCTGGGACCCCACCTTCACCGATTCCACCAACAGCAATCCCTGGATCTACGAAGAACTCGGCAACTCCCCCATCAACATCCTCGGCCGCCTGCAATCCAAAATAAACGCGGAATTTCCCGGCATGAAAATTTCGCTCACCGAATACGAAAGCGGCGGGTGGAATCACATTGCCGGGACAATCGCGCAAGCCGACAACCTCGGCATCTTCGGCAGCCAAGGAGTCTTCGCCGCGAATTTCTGGCCGCCCAACGGCACCTACTCGTACGCTCTCGCCGGATTCCGCGCCTTCCGCGACTTCGATGGCGCCGGCGCCAATTTCGGCGATACCTCGCTCCAATCCACTTCGAACAACGTGCAAAACGTGGTCGTCTACGCCAGCTCCGATAGCACCACGCCGGGCCGCTACGTCTTCGTCGCCATCAACCGCTCCACCACGCAGCAAGTGACCGTCATCGAAGGACAATCCCTTTCTGGAACAGCAAAGCTCTACCAGATGACGGCCTCATCCGCTCAGGGACAGAATCCCGTCGCGCCCGTTTCAATCGGAACCATGCCGGCGAACGGATCGACGTTGACGGTGACGCTACCCGCTCTCAGCGTCACCACGATCAAAGTCAATTAGACGTCGCGCGCGCGGCACTGTCCGCTGGGCGTGCCGTCTGCGCTACGCACATGTCGTAGTCCTCGATTCTCCTCACCACCACCTAACGCTATCCTCCATCCGGACGATAGATAAATTGAGCCCGCCAGAATCGCCAGGCCCCGCATTACATCGCGCCCAGCGGGTTGCCAACCTTCACGGTGTTTTTTCGCGCGACGAAATCGGACGAGCGCGCATTTCTAAGCCCGCACCCAGCCAAGCGGAACTCGCCCGGCAGCTCCGTGGCATCGAGGTCAGAACCATCCATGTTCAAAAAATTACGCCTCACTTCCAAGATTGCCGGACTAATTGCCGTCGCTCTGTCGGTCACCGCGCTGGCCGGCCTGTATTTCACCGAGCACCGCATCAACCAGCAAGCCGAAGACGCGTTTGTCGACAAACTCCGCAAAACCGACGGTATGGCTAGCGACGTGCGCGCCTTCTTCTCCAAAAACTCGGAGATTTACGCACCGAATCACGACTTCAAGAACCTGAAACAAGTTCCTGTGGTGGTCGCCTGGAGCGTCGCTCGCGAGTACGCCGAGGGACAAGGGATGCACTTCAGTACCCCGTCGCTACACCCTCGCGACCCGAAAAATACCGCCGATGAATTTGAAACCAAAGCGCTGCAAGCTTTTGAAGCTGATCCCAACCTCGCGGAATATTACGGACGCGTCAATTTGAATGGCGTGGAGGTCATGCGCTACGCACAACCCGTGCGGCTCACCGAGGACTGTCTTTTCTGCCATGGCGATCCTGCCGGAGAAATGGGCCCGTTTAACTTCCGCAAGGAAGGCATGAAAGTCGGCGACCTGAAGGGCGCGTTCGTGGTCACCGCGCCGCTAACCGAACTAAACGCGACCGCCCACTCCAATGGCATCGCTCTGCTGCTGATTGATCTCGGAGTCGTTTTCGCCGCCGTCGCCATGGTTTTTTTCGTCGTCCGCCGGCTGGTCGTCAAGCCCGTCGCCGCCTCCGCCGCGCTCGCGCAGGAAATTGCCAATAACAACTTAGCGCTCGACGATCTCGCGGTCGATTCCATGGACGAAGTGGGCGAATCGGTAATCGCGCTGAACCGCATGAAGGGTAACCTCACGAAAGTGGTTTCCACAATTGCTGGGACCGCCGAGCAACTCGCCGCTGGCTCCGAAGAGATTTCCACAAGCGCCGGTCAAACTGCGCAGAACGCGCGCACACAGGTGGACCAGACTCTCCACGTCGCTACCGCCATGCAGGAAATGTCCGCCACGGTTCAGCAGATCTCCGAGCATTCCCAAAAAGCTTCCCTTGCCTCGCAGGCCGCCGCCGATGCGGCGCGCAGCGGCGGCAACGTCGTCGAGGAAGCACTCTCCACCATGCGCGGCATCGCCGGCTCCACTGCGAAAGTTGCCGCTACCGTCGCGGAACTGGGTAAGAGTTCCAATGAGATTGGAAAAATTATCGCGGTCATTGACGACATCGCCGATCAAACCAATCTGCTCGCACTAAATGCGGCGATCGAAGCGGCCCGCGCGGGCGAACAGGGCCTCGGCTTTGCCGTGGTCGCGAACGAAGTGAAGAAACTCGCCGAGCGCACAGCCAAAGCCACTCAGGAAATCGCGGCGATGATCAAAGCGATCCAGGCCGAAACCAAGAACGCTGTTGACGCGATGGAGTATGGCAACAAGGAAGTTCAAATTGGCGTCGAGAAAACGTCGGCCTCCGGTGCGGCTCTCCGTGAAATCATCAAAATGTCCGAGCAAGTGGGCGACATGATCGCGCAAATCGCCGCGGCCGCCACCGAACAATCCGCTACGACGGAAGAAATCAACGTCAGCGTGGCCAACATCTCGAATGCCACCAAGGAGTCCTCCGCGGCTGCCGAGCAAACTTCAAAAGCCTGCGAAGATCTGTCCGCCATGGCCTTCGACCTGCAAAACCTCGTGAGCCAATTCCAGCTGCGCACCGACTCCCAAGCCGACGAAGACGGCGAAACGCACAACGGCCACTCGCTCCATCAGTTCGGCGGCGCGCAGCAGGCTCATGGCGCCCCGCTCAAAAATCACAGGCCGCGCAAACCGTCGCTGGTGCCTGTTTCGCCCCGCTAAAAATCGCGTGGCGCTTTCGCACCGCTCGCAGGCGTCGCACGCGAAAATCTAGTGCACCTAGTCCCCCGCACCTGTACCAAAACTGTACTGTATTCTCCTTGCCGCGATTCCTCACTCAGCGTAGTGTGCCTCCACGCAGTTTCCGCCCAGCCATTCCTATCGCGCACGACCACGTCACCGACAAGGAGGCCTCTCATGACCGTACTCAAGCCCTTTCCCGGCTCCGATGAAAATTCCGCCGCTCTAAATTCAAAAGGCGCGGGCCGTCGCAAATTCATCGGTGGCCTCGGCGGCGCCGCAGCCGCATCGTTCGCGATGAGCGCCGCAAGTTTCGGCGCCACCGGCGGTGGGAGCGGCGGGCAATCCAGCTCATCCTCCGCGTCGGGTTCTTCGGGCAGCACTCGCGCGCAGCAAAGTTATCAGAATCGCGTCAATGCAGCGCGCGCCGAACTGAACGTGCCGGTTCCGCAACAGATCACGAATGGCGACGAACAGCGCTATCCCAATCGCATCGGAAATTTCTCGAAGGGCCTGCTTCACAATAGCATCGGCGAAGTAGAGCCGGCTTCCTACAACAGCCTGTTGCAAGCTATCCACAGCGGCGAACCCCAGGACTTCAGCCAAATCCAATTGGGCGGCAACACGCCGCTGGTAGATCCGCAAAGCGGTCTGGCTTTCGACCTGGAAGGAACCGACTGCCATCAACTCGCCATCGGCACGCCTCCGGCGGTCGCGAGCCGGCAAATGGCAGACACTGCCGTGGAGAATTACTGGATGGCTCTGTGCCGCGACGTGAACTTCACGCAATACGGCAACGAGCCCCTCACGCAAGCCGCAATCGCGGAACTGAATTCGCTGCCGGCCTTCCCTGGTCCGCATCCGGTCACGCCGCAAAACCTCTTTCGCGGGTTCACGCCCGGCGACGTCGTGGGCCCGTATCCTTCGCAGTTCATCCTGCAGCCTTTGACCTACGGCGCGATTCCCGTCACCCAGATGATGACGACGTATGTTCCCGGCCTCGACTACATGACCGACCAGACTTCCTGGCTCGCTGTGCAGAATGGGCAAGGTCCGTTCGCCGCGAATCAAGCCGACCCGAATATCCAGCATATTCGTAATGGCCGCGGCCTGAGCGCTTACGTTCACGTGGACGTGCTCTTCGAGGCGTACTTCAACGCATGCCTCAAGCTGGTTGATAGCGGCGCGCCGCTCGACCCCAATAATCCCTACGTGAGTTCAACCACACAAACGGGTTTCGGCACTTTCGGCACGCCGCACCTGAAAACTCTCGTAGCGGAAGTCTCGCAGCGGGCGCTGAAAGCAGTCTGGTTCATGAAATGGTTCGTGCATCGCCATTTGCGTCCGGAAGCTTATGGCGGCCTCGTGCACATGACGAAAACCAATCAAGCCAGCTACCCGCTGCATCCTGACGTGCTCAACTCGCACGCCGTGGCCGCAGTTTTCGCCAGGAACAATTCCTATTTCTTGCCGCACGCTTTCCCCGAAGGCTGCCCGCAGCATCCCTCTTACGGCCAGGGCCACGGCACGGTTGCCGGCGCGTGCGCCACGATCGTCAAAGCCTGGTTCAACGATCTCACTCCGCTCACTTCGATCCCAGGCTTCACGATCATGCAGCCCAGCGAAGATGGCTTCTCGCTCGTGCCTTACCAGGGTGCCGACGCCAATCAGCTCACCATCGGCGGCGAAATGAATAAAATCGCGGCCAATATTGCTATCGGGCGCAATCACGCAGCCGTTCATTGGCGCCACGATTACGCCGATTCGCTCCCGCTCGGCGAAGCCGTCGCGATCTCGATGCTGAATGACATGGCTCACAACTGGAATGAGAACTTCGAGGGCTTCTCATTCACCAGATTCAACGGCCAAAGAATCACCGGCGTCGGCGCGAACTCCAGATAACCGCAAGCACGAATAAGCGTCAGACGATCCTGGTATCTGATAGCTGCGAGCGGCTCCGGCTGCTTGCGTCCGATGGCCGCGCACGAATAAGCCCGCAAGAATCGCTGCCGAATTCGTCGCGGGCTCGTATCTTTACTTAAGGTCAATCCGGTACGGCGATTTTCCCCGGGTGTGTCGAAATTCCCTCTGAATTTTGCGCGCAGATCACTGTAGGTAAATCCGCAACGCGTTGAACCGTAGCGAGTTCGATTTCCTTTGGTAGCGTTTGGTACCGTGCGTGCACCTCGCCTGCGGGGTGACACATTCACCGCTGGAGGCCGTGGCATGAAAAGGAAAAATATTCAGAGCTGGGCGGCGATTTCAGCTCTCACCGGATTTTTATGCGTGGGCACGCCCGCCCTCGCCCAATCAGCTCCCGATCAAAACTCTCGGCCGGAAAACGGCAACGAAATCTACCACCACTCCGTGGCCGAATTCGATCAGTTCCTCGACAGCCACCGCGAAACGGCTGATCAACTGCGCAAAGAGCCGGACTTGGTTCTCAACGATCAATTCTTGAAGAGCCATCCGGAATTGCAGGATTATCTGTCGCAGCATCCCACCGTTCGCGACCAGATGCGTAAAGATCCGAACGAGTTCATGACAGCGGAAGCGACGTTGGAACAGCACGGCGACAACGACGCCAACGGCGGCCGCGATCGTGACCGCAACGGTGACCGCCGCGACGTCGCCGGTTTCGATCGCTTCCTCGATAGCCATCGCGAAACTGCGCAGCAGCTTCGCAAACAGCCGGACCTCGTGCTGAACGCCGAGTTCCTCAAGGGCCATCCGGAATTGCAGCAGTACCTGCAACAGCATCCCGCGGTTCGCGATCAGATCGACAAAGACCCGAATGCCTTTATGGCGCAAGAAGCCAAATATAACCAACGTGGCGATCAGCGCGGCGATCAACGAGCCGATCAGCGTGGTGATGACGACGCGCGTGGCGATCAACGCGCCGACAATAATGCCAACGGCGATCGTGACCGTGACTCAAACGCCGACCGCGACCGTGACGCCAGCACCGATCATGATCGTGACGCCGATCGCGACCGCAGTGGCGACCACCGCGCCGTGGCCAATTTCGATCAGTTCCTCGATAGCCACCGCGAAACCGCCGAACAGCTCCGCCGCGATCCTTCACAGATCAATAACGACGAATTTGTGAAGAGCCATCCGGCGCTGCAGGCTTATCTGCAGCAGCATCCCGAAGTGCGTCAGGACGTCAGCCAAAATCCGAACGCCTTCATGCAGCAGGAAGCCCGCTACGACCATAACGACAACGGCATGGACCGCGATACGGACAGCCGCCGCCAGTTCGGGCAATTTCTCGGAGGCCACGCGGACGTTTCGCGCCAACTCTCTGAAAATCCTTCGCTGGTAAAAAATCACGAATACATGGACAACCATCCGGAACTTCGCGATTACTTGCATTCGCATCCGGACGTTCAACAACGCCTGACAGCGGATCCCGACAACTTCGTCAAGTCTGCCCAGCAGTTCAACACCACCACTCCTGGCGTGACCACCAAACCTGCAACGACCACGCCTGGTGATACGACGAAGACTCCGATGCCCGACCCTACTAAACCCAAGCGGTAAAATCCGGCTGCTCGCGCGATTGGAGGGCCTGTAATAAAACAGGTCTTCCAATCCGCGGGAGCCGTTTCGTTCGTTCGCGGCGACCTTCGTGGCATGCGGCCGTTGCAAGGAGCCCGCAAAGTCACCACCGCAAACGGGCCGTTTTCCAAGGAGACGTTATGAACGCGAAAATCCCCTTAGTTCTAGCTCTCGTCGCTGCTTCGGCGACTCCTCTCTTAGCCGGTGGCGGCGACAAGAAAAAACCGCCCGAGCGCGCCACGCTGGAAAGAATGGAAGCAGTTCCCTGTGGCGCCACCCAAAAGGGTATCGCCGGCTTGGGCACCCTGTGGGCTTCAGCGGGCATCACGCACGTAAACTCCAACGAGAAGCTGTGCCCGCAGTACACCGTGCTGACGGACGAGATGGAATACGACGTTCGGCCGACCGATCTGAAGCACGCCGTAATCCTGCCCGTCGGCAAGGAAGTTGAATTCAAGATCAATAAGAACCACATGTACATGAAGGTCCCGGATGCCCACCAGAAGATGGAGTCGTACGAGGTCGTTTCGATGAAACCGACGAATGCGGACGCCAGCGTGAAAGACGCGACCGCCAAATCGGACTCGCACTAAGAAGCATTTTTGCGCAGCGCGCAGCAACGCTCAAACGCGCCCCTAGCAACCCTCGATCAAAAGGGTTCGTAGGGGCGCTGCTTGCTGCGCCCCGGTTTAGATTCAAATTCATCGCGGATCCCCGAAACTAGCTACAAGATTTGCCCACTGCCACTCACGCGGCAGAACGGCTACAATCTCCTCCTCCGGACAATTACCGTCCGCGAATCGAGGATCATCATGGAACAGAACCTGCAAGATACAATCTCGCTTCTCACTCGCTCTCCGGCCACACTCAATACCCTGCTGCGCGACCTTCCCGAATCCTGGACGTTGCAAAACGAAGGGGCCAACACCTGGAACGCATTCGATATCGTTGGCCATCTGATCCACGGCGAACGTACCGACTGGATGCCGCGCGCGCGAATGATCCTGCAATTCGGCCAGACGCAAACGTTCGTGCCGTTTGACCGCTTGGGACAAGTGCGCGAGAGCGAAGGCAAGTCGCTCGACCAATTGCTCGATGAATTTACCCGCGTGCGCGCCGAGAATTTGGACGAACTGCGCCTGATGAATCTGCGCCGCGAAGACCTGGAAATGAGCGGGAAGCATCCCGCGCTCGGAACCGTCACTCTGGCGCAGTTGCTGGCGACGTGGGCGGTGCATGACTTGACTCATCTGCACCAGCTGACTCGCGTGATGGCCCACCAGTACCGCGTCGCCACCGGACCCTGGCACCTGTATCTTGGAGTGCTCCAATGTGCCGGCCACAGCGCTTGATCCCCGAATTGGCGTCTATGGTCGCGCGTCAGCAGGCGCTTTTTGCTTTTCGACTTTTGACTTTTAACCGTTAACTCTCCGCTACCATCCAAATCCCAAACTTGCCCGCCGTTTCTCTCTGCCGCATAATGAAGTGGGCGTACGGCGGGGTATGAAAAGATCGTTCATTTTGCTGTTGGCAATTTTCGGCGGGCTCGCGGGCTTGGCGATCGGTCTTGCGGCTGGACGCTCGGGCCAACCTCGCCTGCACCCGCTGCCGTCACGCCTTGCGTCCGCGCAATCCACGACGAAGCCCGCTGCCATCGCGCAGTCCCGCACAGCAGTTCCCACACCCGCTAGCGCCATCCATGCGAGTGATCCCGCAAACGATCAACCGGGCGATCCGGCCACGCAAGATGACTCCGGCGAACGCGTCGTCCGCTTTGCCAGCAACCCGCAGCCGATGCCTCCCTTCCTCGTCACCGATCTCAACGGTAACGCAGTCTCCACCGCCGCCTGGAAAGGCAAAGTTGTATTCATCAATTTTTGGGCCACCTGGTGTCCACCGTGCCGCGCCGAAATTCCCGTCCTGATTGACTTGGCGAAACGCTACAAGGACCGCCTGCAAATCGTTGGCGTCTCCGTGGATGACGAAGACCCCGAAGACGTAAAAAAGTTCGCTGAGCATTTCGGCATGAACTACCCCATCGTGATGGCCAGCCCCGAAATCGTCGCCGAGTACGGAGGCGTGCCGGCCCTGCCTACTCTCTTCGTGATCAATACCGATGGAAAAGTAGTCCAGAAGCACGAAGGATTGTACTCGCCGGAACTTTACGAGACCGAGGTGCGCCTGTTGCTCGGTTTGCCCGCGGACGCGCAGGTGCAAACGTTTGAGGACCAGGGGCAAATCTTTCTGAGGAATGCAGCGCTCGCGACGGAACTGCCGGATGTGGATTTTACGGGCCTGACGCCGGAGATGAAAAAGGCCGCGCTGAAACGCCTGAATTCCGAGACGTGCGATTGCGGATGCCGCCTGACGCTCGCGCAATGCCGCATCAACGACACGTCGTGCCCCAAGAGCAGAAAGCTGGCTGCGAACGTAGTAAAAGAAGTCAGCGAAGGAACGGCACCGCCGGCATCTGCACCGGCGCCAGCCGCTCCGCCAGTTCCTGCAGTTCCGAAACCGCCGGCACCCGCAACGTCGATGCCTCCGTCGCAGGCCCCCACGCCTGCGCCGCCCGGCTCGGACCACAACTAGTCTCCGCGCGCCGCACGCACAAATCGCGCAGACACACGCCGCTAAACGCCCACTACTGCGCTTGATCGTACGGCAAACACAGCTGCAGCTGAGTAATCGCTTCGTTGGTCGCTCTCAGCGTGTCTGCTTTATGCCCACCCCAGTCGCCCCCCACGCGCTGCAACCGTTGATTGGCCCGCCGCAGCGCGGTGATAGCATTTTGAATTTCCGGATGCAATTCCGCGGGCGGCGCAGCTGGGGCCGTAAGCGGAAAACTCAAAGCAAGAATCAGCGTTACCAGAGCGAACAAACTTACGAAGCGACGTTTCATTAAGCTTTCCTCCGCATAAAAATAAGCTCCCTGTCTATTTCCGTGCGCGAAGCAAGCGCACACTAGACAATATCGCACCGCAGCTCCTAAAGAATCAATCGGGTGCTATGGCAAAAGGAACGATCGCGGCGGAAGGATCGCTAGGGGGGAATCGTTGCGGCCAACTCTTAAATTCTACCGCGTCGCGGGATTCGGCGCTGCGGGCGGCGCAATTGCCGCGTTCGGCGATGGCCTTGCCGGCTCCGCGTTCGAATTCAAGATCACCAGATCGACGCGCCGATTCTTCGCACGCCCTTCCGATGTATCGTTCGAGGCGACCGGATAATATTCGCCATAGCCGGACGCCGCCAGCCGGTCCGGCTCAATCGCGTACTTCGTAATGAAGAGTTTGATGATTTCCGTGGCGCGCGCGGTGGAAAGCTCCCAGTTCGAATCGAATCGTGCATTGTGAATCGGTACATTGTCTGTATAGCCCTCGATACGTATCCGCATCCGCTCGGGGCCGATCACTTTGACGATCGCGGAGAGAGTTGGCAGCGCTTGCGGCCCAAGTGCCGTCGAACCGCTATCAAAAAATCCCGCTTCGCGCAGGCTGACGACCACCCCGTCTTTTGAAGGCGTCACCGACACGGTCTGCTGTTTGATTTGCGGCGCGAGCAGGGCGTCCAATTTCGCCTGCAGTTCCTCCAGTTTCGGACGGTCCGGCGACTCCGCCAGATTTTCCTGCGGCGAATTCACCAGCCGGCCCATGGCCTGCAGCCTCTTCACGTTTTCGATCATCTGCACATCGGCAAAAGGCATCGGTTCGGTGTCCACCAGTCCCGGCTTAGAATTCGACGAATCGAAAATGCCCATTTGCTGGAAGGCGACTTGAATGGCCATGGCCAGCTGTCCGGCTTTGCGTTTGTCCACTTGGGCCGATGAGTACAGCACCACGAAAAAAGCAAAAAGCAGCGTGATGAAATCCGCGTAGGAAACCAGCCACCGCTCATGACTGGCGTGCTCGGGCCTGCGCTTCCTTCTCGGCCGGGCCCTCATCGCATAGCCTGCGCCGCTCCGCG
Organism: uncultured Acidobacteriota bacterium; assembly: GCA_963740695.1. GTDB lineage: Bacteria > Acidobacteriota > Terriglobia > Acidiferrales > UBA7541 > Palsa-295. The sequence goes on along the minus strand of CAVUFU010000003.1, from coordinate 754,483 downwards.
TCTGGAGGGCGGCGCTTGATCGTTGGAGATAAAGCTGAGGAGCTTGGTCTCAAGCATGCGCGGATTCATTCCTTCCAATACCGAGATAACCCCTTCGAGAATGATTTCGTGGCGCAACTCTTCTTCGCGCAAGCGGATTTTCAGTTTGCCGGAAGCCGGCAGAAAAAATAGATTCGCCGCGCCTACTCCATAGATCGTGGCGACGAACGCCACCGCGATTCCCCGCCCCACTTCGTTGATGTTGTCCAGATGTTGCATCACCTGGATCAGGCCGAGAACCGCGCCTATAATTCCGACCGTGGGAGAAAATCCTCCCGCGGATTCGAAAACGCGCGGAATGTTTTCATCGCGCTCCGCGCGATTGTCCAAATCGAGTTGCATGATATTGCGCAATTCCTCGGGTTCGGTCCCATCCACCGCCAGCATGAGCGACTTTTTCAGAAACGGATCTTGCACGCTCTCCACTTCGCGATCCAGCGAAACGATCCCGTCCTTCCGCGCCTTGTGCGCGTAACGAACCATTTCCTGCACCGCGTGGAGAGGATCTTCTCCAGGCTCGAAAAAGACCGTCACCAGGCTGCCGAATGCGGCTCTGATCACAGATAAGGGGAATTGCAACATCACCGCGCCGAGCGTGCCGCCCAAGACGATGAGCGCCGCCGTGGGCTGCGCGATCTGCATGATCTTTCCGCCCTCCAGCGTCAGGCCCAGAAAGATTCCCCCCATCGCCACGAGCAAGCCGCCCAGGCTTCCCTTGTCGAGGCCCTTACTCATCGCCGGACTTTTCGCCACCCACCGGCGGCGCACTGTGCGGATTTTGCGTCCCGAAGTCATCCGCCTTGCTGGCCTCCGGAATGCCCGGCGCGATGCGGCGCAGCGAGTGCAGGTGGAATTCGTGGACGCGGTCGAGCACTTCGGTAACGGACTCGCGCACCACCAGCTTTTCTCCGGTCAGCAGCGTAATCACCGTGTCCGGTGCATTTTCGATGAATTTGATCAAGTCCGCGTTCACCACCAGCGGCCGATTGTTCAATCGAGTGAGATGAATCATTAGAGTTTCGTTATCTCGTCGGCTCGAATTCGCTCTAACCCATCAGGCACGAAGCTTGCCACATGGAATCTATCGGCAGCATGTCCCAGTCGGTGATTGCCGTTGCATCAATTCGGAGCAAATTGCCAACATGCTCGACGGCGAACCATGCCGATTTCAGTTACGCAGGCTTTGGCAGGCCATTTGCCTCATTCGAGATTGCCGGCCTGCGCGTGGCTTGCGGCGCACATGAACCCGGAAGAATTTGCCGCTCGCTGTTCACCGTGCGTCGCACGGCAACCACAACCCAAACGACCAATGCCCAGCAAAACATTTGCTCTCTCGATGATCGTCAAAGATGGCGCTCGCGACCTGGCCGAGTGTCTGGCCAGCGTGCGCGGATTCGCCAATGAAATCGTGGTGGCCGATACCGGTTCCACAGACGAGTCCGCGCAAATCGCCCGCAGCGCAGGCGCCAAAGTATTTTCGATTCCCTGGGAAAACGATTTTGCAAAGGCCAGAAACCTCTCGCTGGCGCAGGTCACTTCGGACTGGGTGCTCATGCTGGATGCGGACGAGCGGCTCGATCCTAACGCCGCGTCAATTCTGCCCGCGCTTCTCGCCAACGAAAATGTTGCCGGCTATCAGGTAATCATCCGCAACTACGTCAACAGTCTGGACACGAAAATATGGGACCGCCCCGCCAGACCGAACGATTCCGAATACGCCCCCGCACGCGACGCTGCCGCTTACGTAGATCATGAAAACGTGCGTCTTTTCCGCCGCGACCCGGCCATTTACTTTACCGGGCGCGTGCACGAAACGGTCGGCTGGCAGATTCTCAATTCCAAGCGCACGATTGCACACTCGCGCCTCATCGTTCATCACCTGGGCATGCTGCGCTCCGCCGAAGAACGCGCGCGCAAGCTCCTCTTTTACCGCGATCTGGGACGGCAAAAAGTGAAAGACATGCCGCAGAACAGCCAGGCACATTTCGAGCTGGGCGTCTCAGAGCTGGAAAATTTCGGCAATCTCCAGGATGCTCTCGTTTCGATCAACCAAGCCTGCGTCCTCAATCCCCAGTTCGGAGTCGCCTGGTTTTTCGCCGGCGTTTGCCATTTTCGCCTCGGTGATTTCTCCAACGCGCTGCGATCCTTCCAGCGTGCGGATCGAGCTGGACATACCACAGCTGCCGTCGCCGAAATGGCCGGAGACGCGCAGTACAACCTGGGAGATTACGACGCGGCCGTGGCAGCTTACCGTCGAGCGCTGAAACGCGACGGGGCCAGCGCCACCCTCGCAAGCAAACTCGGCCTCGCAGAAGCGCGCGCCGGCAACCCTCGCGCCGGACTGCGCCGCATAAGCAACGCCATCGAAAAAGAACCAGCCAATCCTGAACTTTATGACCGGCTCATTCTGGTCAATGTCTGGCTAAGCAATCTGCCCCAGGCCGCCGCAACCGCCGAGCGAAAGCTAAAAGCAGTTCAGCCCCGGCCGGAGGACTTCTCTCGCGCCGCCAGCATCTGGGCACAAATGAAGGAGTGGCCAAAAGCCGCCAGCATCTTGCGCGCCGGAATAGCCGCCTTTCCGGATTCGGAACCGCTGCGCCAGAATCTGACCAAAGTTGAAACACTGCTTCAAACGGAGCGCAAAGACGCTACACAGGCCGCAAATCATTAAAGTCTTCTGACCCACTGCCGATTGCCTCTTTGAGGAGAAGACACCCATCCGTTCGGTGGACCCGCAGCCTTCGGCGAGAGGGAAAAAACCCGCCGGTGAGAAAGGCTCTCGACCCCAGGACGGAGAATTGCAATAGCTTGAAGGAGCAGTACCATGCCACTAAGCGTCCTAAACAACATCCCATCCCTGGTTGCCGAAGATCAATTGAACCAGACGCAGTTGAGTTTGAATAAGACCCTGAACCAGCTGTCTTCTGGATCGCGCATCAATAGCGGTGCGGATGACGCAGCCGGCCTGGCGATCGCAAACGGACTGGAAGCCAACGTTACGGCGTTGACTCAATCCGTCTCGAACGCCAACAACGGCGTCGGCAGCTTGCAAGTTGCCGATGGCGCGCTAGGCCAAGTCACCACGCTGTTGAATCGCTCTGTAACTCTGGCTACGGAAGCTTCCACCGGTACGGTCTCCAGCGCACAGCGTGGCGCGCTGGACGCTGAATACCAGCAGATTCTGGACCAGATCAATAGCATTGGATCGAACACCACGTTCAACGGTGCCACGATCTTCTCCGCCACCGGCACTTCCACCACTTCGGTCTTCCTGAGCGATTCCAGCTCGGCAGGAACGAACACCATCGGTGTCAGCGTCAGCGCTCTTTCCGCTTCGGCCTTGTCCATCGGTGGTACTTCCCTCACCGGGACGCCTGGCATCGGCGGAGTGACCGACCCGGAAGCCACCTTGACGCTAATCAACGCTGCCATCAACACGGTGGCGCTCGATCGCGGCACGATTGGCGCTGGTATCAACCGTCTCACTGCGGCCAGCAACGTCTTGAACACTGAAGTACAAAACGTCACGTCGGCGGAAGACCAAATCACCGCCGCCGACATACCTACGGTAGTGGCGAACCTGTCGAAATACTCGATCCTCGAGCAGACAGGCATTTCGGCACTCGCGCAGGCCAACACAGCACAACAGCAAGTCCTGAACTTGCTCCACTAAAACGCACACTCTCTGGGGGCGTCTTAGCTCGCTAAGACGCCCTCCGGGAGTTTTTCTGTTCCGCACACTGCGAGCTTTTCTGCCACGCAGACTTCGCGGCGGCCCTCAGGGGCGTTCGCCTCGCAAGATTCGGGCGTCGGAAAGTTTGGGGAGGATACCTTGAGCAGTACGTCAGTCGGCGGATCCATCGTCGCGGGATCCCAAGCCAATTCCAGCAGCGGTGGCCTGGGTGCCGGAATCGACGTGAGCACGCTCGTGAATGCAGCTCTAGCAAATCAGGATGCTGAATTGGCGGTGCTGCAAGGCGAGCAGTCCTCGCTCACGACGCAGCAGAATGCGCTAACCAGCTTCGCCACCGACGTACAAACCCTGCAGAATGCCGCTTTCGCCTTGACCGATCCCGCGGGCCAATTGACCGATGTCGCGGCCACTTCCTCGAATTCGAATATTCTGACCGCTAGCGCAACCGCCGGCACACCCACCGGCACCCATTCGATCGTCGTGACGAATCTCGCCACCACTTCCTCGGCTTACTCGAGCGCCGTCGCCACCAGTTCCACGCCGATCGCCACCGGAACGATTTCGATTCAGGTCGGCACCAGCACAGCCGTGCCCATCACCGTGGACAACACCAACAACACGCTGGACGGCCTCGCGCAATCTATCAATAACGCCAATATCGGTGTCTCGGCGAGCGTCGTAAACGACGCCAATGGCGCGCGGCTGGCCATCGTGAGCAACACGTCCGGCGCGCCGGGCAATCTCACCATCACCGCTTCCAGCGGCCTGCCCACCTTCACGCAAGCCGTCGCCGGCGCGAATGCGAATCTCACCGTGGACGGCATTCCCATCTCCAGCACCAGCAACACCGTTACCGGCACGATTACCGGCATCACGCTCAACCTCGCGTCGCAATCTCCTGGAACCGCGGTAACCCTCTCCGTCGGACCAGATGTCACTCAACAAGAGAGCGCCATCAACTCCTTCGTCAGCGCCTACAACACCGTCATCGGCGACCTCAACACCCAATTCGCCATCAGCGCCACCACCGGCCAGCAAGGTCCGCTCGCGACCGACAGCACCATCGAACTCGCGCAGGGCCAGATTCTCGGCGCGGCATCCTTTTCGATCACCGGGAACGGGGCCATCAACAGCCTCGCCGACCTCGGCATCTCGGTAAACAACGACGGCACGCTCTCCGTAAACAGCTCCCAGCTCGGTTCCGCCTTACAAAGCAATCCCTCCGCGGTGCAGTCGTTTTTCCAGGCCACCACCACGGGCAGCTTCGGCGCGAACCTGACCAGCGCCCTCAGCGCGCTCGCCGACCCGGTGACCGGCGCGCTGACCCTGGACGCAAACGGCCTAGCGCAAACGCAAACCGACCTGACCCAGCAGATCTCCGATTTTCAGAATCAGATCAGTACATCACAAACCCAGCTAACCGCTGAATACGATCAGGTGGACGCAACCCTGCAGGAGTTGCCCTTGCTGCTCTCGCAAATCAATTCGCAACTCGGCTCTCTGAGCGGCGGATGAGCGATCCCGCGCGCGCCTATCGCGAATCAGCCGTCCGTGGCGCCAGCCCCGTCGGCTTGATCGTAATTCTCTATGAAGAAGTCATTCGTTCCATGCGCAAGGCGCAACGCGCGCTGGCTAGTGGCGCTATCGAAGAGCGCACTCGCTCTCTCAACCACGCCCTCGCCGTCGTCGGACACCTGCAAGGCGTTCTCGATTTCGAAAAAGGCGGACAAGTCGCCCGGGATCTTTCCACGTTTTACGGCTTGATGCGCTCCTCCATTCTTGATGCGAACGTTCGCGCCGACAGCCAGCTCATGGAATCGGTGGTCACCGAGTTTTCGAAAATCAAGCAAGCTTGGCAAATCGTCGACCGCGACATATCCGGTCAGCCGGCCGAACCTGGCAATGAAGCTGCGGAGCTCGTTCCCGCGCTGGCTGCCGCCGGAAACCTCAACGCCCGTCGCACAGCCGAGCGGAGCCGGGGCGCACGTTCATGAGCGCGGCGCCGGTGGAATCCCTGCGAAAAACTTGCCAGTTTTTTAATGACTGGCTCGAGCAAACCGCCAGATCTCCCGATCCCGCATCGCAAGCTCCGGGCGCCATGAAAGCCATCTCGCGCCATCTCAAACAAGCCGAATTCGCGCTAAAAGACGCCTCGCCCGAAATAGCTCAGAGCAATGAATGGCGACAGGTCGTCGCCGAGTACGTCGCCACTCTGAAGGAGTTGCGCGCCCGGCTCGCCAATTTCGAGATTACTTTACGAATCCGCACCGCGCAGATGGCCCAGAAACGCACTCACCTCGACGCGATTCACTGCTGGGCCGACCTCGCCAAACACATCGGCTAGTCGCGCCTCTCGCGTGCGCTCGCACTCCACGCAATTCGCCCACTCGTCTGGAAAATTCACCCAGCCACAAATCGGGGAATCAGGAAGCAGAGGTTTACTGGATGTAGTTCAATAGTGTCGGCAGGTTCAAGATCTTGCCTTCAGCCTCGAGTAAAGTCTGGTAAGCAACTTCCGCTTGGCTGAAATCCGTGGTGACTTTGGCGAGATCCGCGCCGGCGATATTTGTTTCCTGCGTGGATAATTGCACGTTCTCATTCGCCAGATAGGTGCTGGTGGTCTGCAGTTGGTTCAGCGTGCTCCCGTAGGCCACGCGCTCCGAATTAAATTGCGTCGCGGCCTGGCCGAAGTTGCCGTTCGCCGCCGCGATTCCCGTATTCGTTTGAATCGCGGTGATCAATTGGTTGATCGAGCCCAGCAAGTCGCCGGAAGGATTCTGGAATAGCTGGTTACCAGGTACATTGACGTTCACACTCTGGCCGTTCGCAACTTCCACCGAAGTCACCGAGCTGTTGCCGGAATAGGTGACGCCGTCGGGCGCCGCGCTATCGAGCGCGAAAGGCTGCGTTTCCACCAAGCTTCCCGCAAAAAGATACGTTCCGTTATAGCTGGTGTTGGCGATGCCGACCAGTTCCTGTTGTATGCCTTGTAGTTGCGCGGCGATGGCCTGACGCTGCGCGTCGGAGAGGTCGGAATTCCCCGCTTCGACGCCGAGGCTAATCGCCGAATTGACGTTGGTGACCACCGACGCCAGTGCCGAATCAGCAGTCTGCAAACGAGTCTGCAAGTCGCCTACGTTCGTCTGATAGGTGTCGTTCAGCGCCTGCGCCGCGTGATTCAACACCAGAGCTACCGTGCCTGCGGGATTGTCCGAAGGACTGTTGATACTGCGCCCCGAAGCGAGCTGCAAATCGGCCTGGTTGAGTTGTTGCTGGACGTTATCCAGGCCCGACAAAAGTTCCGGCAAAATATTCGGATTGGCGCGCAGGCTGCTCATTGCGTGGCCGTCCCTAGATTGATTGCGGTTTGAAACAGGGTAGCGATCACGCCCGCAACGCGAGCGGCCGCCCCGTAAGCATTCTGATAGAGAACAATATTCGCGCCTTCCTCGTCGAGCGAAACCCCGGAAATCGAATTTTGCTGGCTCTGCAGTTGCTGAACGATCAGCTGCTGGCCGGAAAGCGCCGTGCTGGCCGTCGAAGTGTCGTTGCCCACTTGGAAAACAATCGAGGAATAGTAGTCAATCGGATTCTGGCCGCTGATGATTGAAGCGCTCTGCAAATTCGCCAGCGCCGTCGCGTTGCCGTTGCTCCCGACCGTGCCGTCGGAGCTAGCCGCGATTTTGGATGGATCGGTAATTGCCACAGCCAGGCTGGCTGCCGCCCCGGTAACACTCGTCGGCGGCACGAAGATGTTTCCGCCAGCCGCGCCGTTCAGGTCAAAGCCTGCGGCATTTTGCGAGTTCACGGCGTTCGCGATCCCGGAAGCCAAAGTGTCGAGTTTCGTCGCGATCGCCGGAACTTCCTGATCGCGTAGTTGCAGATAACCCGCCAGATTTCCCGATTGGATTGTCGAAGTGATGTCGTTGCCCTGCGCGTAGACGTCTTGAAAACCCGCGCTGTTCGTTTGCGTGCTCAGATTGAAGCTCTCATTGCCGGTGACCAGCAAAGTTCCACCCCTGGTCGTAAGGGTCAGGCCGTTCGAATCAGCCGTAATCGATTGCACGTCCACTAAACCTGAAAGCTGATTGACCAGCAACACGCGCTGGTCGAGCAAAGCGTTGGCGTTGCCGCCGCCCACCGAAGCCGCTGCAACCTGAGTGTTCAACGCGGCAATCTGCGAGGCCAGCGTGTTGATCTGGCTGACGGTCTGCGTAACTCCCTGGTCCGCGCTCTGTTGTTGCGTGGTCAGCGCCGCTGCCGCCTGATTGAAGCCCGCTGCCAGGCTCTGTCCGTCGCCGATTACGGTTTGCCGCAGTCCCGCGTTGGTGGGGTCCGCTGCCAGCGCCTGAAACGAATTGAAAAATTGGCTGATCAACGATTGCAGTCCCGAGCCGGCCGGTTCATTGAAGACCGGCTGGATCTGATTCATCCCGGTCACGAAGGTATTGAGCTGCCCCTGCGTTTGCGCTTCCTGGTTCAGCCGCAACTGCAATACGTTGTCGCGAATTCCCTGGATGCTCGAAAGGTCCACCCCTGTCCCGAATTGCAGATTGCCGTAGGTGACTTCCGGATTTTCCTGCAGTTGCGCAACCTCGCGCGAATAGCCCGGCGTGTTGACGTTCGCGATGTTGTTGCTGGTGACCGCCAGCGCGCCTTGATCGGCTTCGAGCGCCGATACCGCGGTGAATAGTCCGCTCGATAGGCTCATGCGCGCCTCCGCACGTCCGCGAAACCCTCGAACTGTTGCGGCGGCGCGTACAAAGGCGAAAGCGTGCCCATCGCGTTGGCCAATACCTTCAATGTGCGTTGCGTCCCGTCCAGCAGGATTGTGTGCACGCGGCTCACGTGCCGCATCTCGCCTTCTGCCACTGCCAGGCCCGTCAACACTTTCCGCAAACGAGCGCCCTTCTCGGGCTCGAGGCTGCGTATCCAGGAACTGAGCGTGCCGTCGTTTACCGGCTCTTGCGCGCTCGCAGAAACCGCTTGCCACGCTTCCTGCCGCTCCAGCTCCGCCGCGCGCAATTGTTCGCACAGCGCCGTTTGCCGCTCGATATGCACGTAGATGGTTTCCAGATCCATGCCCACAAACGCCGCGCGGCACGCGCTCAATTCCGCGGTCAGCTCATGTATGAGGGTGAGCTTGCGTTCCAGAGTGCAGGTAAGCTTGGCGATTTCTTCGGACATGGGTTAAGCCATGGTATCGAGTTCGTGCATCTCGATTTCATCCGCTCCGGAATCAGCACTGCTTGCGGCATCGAACGCAGGAGCCGGCACTCCCTTCGCTCGCGCTTTTTCTTTCGATTTCGCGCGCGGCGCCGGCGGCTCCGCGTCCCCGTAAGAGGTGGCGGAAATAATGCCCGCAGCCGGTTCAGCCATCTTGCTCTCCTCCGCGCGTTACTGGCTGGTGGCTCCAGCCATCCGGAAATCGCGCAACATGGACTGCGCAATCTGCTGGTTGCTCACCGCATAGTTGCCGTTCTGCACCGCCTGCTGCACCGCCGCGACGCGCCCCTGGCGAATTTCCGGAACGTTCGCGAGGCTCGAACTCAAATTCGATAGCTGCAGCGCATCCGACGACAAATGCGCGCGGTCGGTCGTGTCCTGGCTCGTCACTCGAGCCGGCTGCGTGCTGCTGGACTGCGTTGAAGAGCCTGCGGCCCCCACGCGGTCGGTGGGCTGCCCTTCCGGTAAACCCGGGTTTGGATTAATCCTCACGTGCTTCCTCCACGAGACCGCGTAGTGCGGCCTCAAGATGATTTATCGGCGGCCTATGAGAAAGCTTTAATCGCGCCGGCGTCTTTTTACGCTGGCGCGCCTTCCATCTGTTGCAGCCTTCGGTTCAGCTTCCGCCTGCTCTCCCTTATTGCCCTGAAAAGGCTTGGCTTACTCGATCTTTCCGTTGCGCCCGCCAGGTTCCCCCGCTACGATCTTCCCTGCCTGCGCTGCCGCTCCGGCGATTTCCGGATGATTAGAGAGCAAACTACGCACCAACATGTCGCCAATTCCTAGGCCGCCGCGCCCGTTCGCAACTGCCGCAGACATCGCCTGCATCCCTAACTGGTCGAGCGTATCTTTCCCCGGATCCGTATCTTCCTCCCCGCTCGATAATCCGCCCTGTTTCATGCTGGTCCACCAGCTCGAAAGCAGTGTCGCCTCAAACTCGGCTGCAGCCTTGCGCAGCTTCGCGATTGCTGCCGGCCCCGTTGCCGGCACACTGGCCGGACGCAACGCCGATAATCCGCTTTGCTGCTCCTGCACAGCCCCTGCCGCATTCAGATTCATCAGATGATCTCCAGTTCCGCTTGCAATGCTCCGGCCGCCTTGATTGCCTGCAGGATGGCCACAATATCCCGCGAAGTCGCGCCGATCGCCTGCAGCCCGCGAATCAAATCTTCCACCGTCGCGCCTTCGGACAATCGCACGGTCTGCACTGGAGTCTCTTTCGTCTGCACATTCGTTTCCGGCGTAACCACCGTTTGCCCGTTCGGTGAAAATGGCGCGGGCTGCGACACCTGGTACGTCGTCGTGATGTCCACTGCCAGGCTTCCCTGCAAGATCGAACACGCCCCTAGGCTCACTTCGCTGCCCAAAACAACCGTCCCGGTGCGCTCGTTCACCACGACCTTTGCCGTGGACGGCACCGCCACCGCCACATCCCCCACCTTCGCCAGAAAAACGGAAATCCCGTCCGGCATCAATCCCGAAGCGTTCACTTCGATCCGGCTGCCGTCCACCGCGTGCGCCACTTCGCGGCCAAACATTTTATTGATCGCCGCAGCCGAATCGCGCGCCACGTCGAAATCCGGTTCGCGCAACAACATCGAAACCGCAGTCAAGTGCGAGAGGTCCACCGCAGTATCCCGCTCGACAATCGCGCCATCCGGCACACGTCCCACCGTCGGATGATTCACCGTTGTCGTATTTCCGTGCGCTCCCGCCGTATACCCCGCGATCACCAAGGGACCTTGCGCCGCCGCGTAGGTCTGTCCGTCGCTCGCCCGCAATGGCGTCAGCAACAGCAGCCCCCCTTCCAGGCTCTTCGCGTCACCGATAGACGATACCGTCACATCAATCCGCGCTCCCGGTCGCGCAAACGGCGGCAACGTCGCCGTCACGAATACCGCCGCGATGTTGCGTATCTGTACCGACGCAACCGGAATCTGCACGCCCATCCGCTGCAGAATATTGGCCAAAGTTTGCGTCGAAAACTGCGTCTGCTGGCTGTCGCCGGTTCTCTTCAGTCCCACCACCAGCCCGTAACCCAGCAGCATGTTGTCGCGCACGCCCTCGAACGTCGAAATATCGCGCAAACGTACCTGGCGCACCGGCTTTTTCGCCGCGTCCGCATCGGCGTCCACCCCCGCGTTCGCCGTGCCGCGGCACGCGAGCGTAAGCGCGAAGCACAACAGCAGGCCGCCCAGGCGTCGCATATTATTCTTCATGGCTCAGAATCCCAGCACGCGCAGCATGATTCGTATCACCGCGTTGGTCGGATGCGTTCCTTCGGTAATCACGCCTTTGCCCACCATGTTGACTTCCATCTGGCTGATCGCCGTCGAGAGCACTACATTGCTCGGCGAAAGGTCGCTGCGGCGAATAATGCCGCGCAGCGTGACGGTCTCGTTCTGGTCGGTGACGCGCACCTGCCTCCGCGCTTCGATCACGTACAAACCGCTCGGCAACACTTCCACGATGTTCGCCGCCAGCGTCGTGTTAAACGACGTCGTCAGCGCCGTTTGCCCCTTCCCGTTCAAAGTTTGCGAAGAGGCAGGCGAAAATAAATTCGACATGATCTTGTTCGATTGGCCGAAGAATTCCGAAATTCCGGACGATGCATTCATCGTCCGCGCCGTCTGCACGCTGCCCTGCTGCGCCGTGGCCGTGGACTCCGCCAGCTGAATCGTGACTTCGTCTCCCACGTAACGCGCCTTATCATCCGAAGCCAGATCCGCCATGTATCCATTGGGCCGCCACAGGCTGCCCATCGTGGGCAGCTCCGCACGCGACTCGAGCCGCGCAGTCTTCAGGTAATCGTCCAGCGCATCGGGCTTCGGCGTTTTTTTCTTCTTCCCTGGCTTGCCGCCTGTCGCGGGTGCGCTTGGCGCGGCCGATGACAATTGACCAGCTGACGCGCCCGGTGCGGTCGGCTGAACTTGCGCGACGCAACCCGGCGCTACGACCAGGATTGCGGTGAACACGACCGGCAACAAACTGCGGCAGCCACCGGAATCCCTTCTCCGCAAACTTCGCGCCGCTTTCCCTCCCGACCTCCGCGCTCGATCCGTCATGAAGCCTCACTCCTTAGTAACGTACTTCTACCAGCTGCGCGCTCACCACCGTCGCCACCAGAAGCTTGCTGCCCAGCACGCTGCGCACGCGAATCTGTTGTCCCTGATATCCACGCTCGAGCGCCGTCGCCGACGTCGTAATGCGCATCCCCGTCGAGAGCATCACCAGTTGCACTCGCTCGCCCGACCGAACCAGAACCGCCGACTGGGGAGAATCCGTCGCGGCAGAAGTAGCAATAGAGTCCTTGCCCGCGCTTCGCTGCTGCAACGGCGATCCCCCTGACGGAGCCCGTTGGGACACGTCCGGATTCGCCATCAGCACGCGATGCACGCTGATCCAAAACGGCGAAACGCGCGGCTCCGATGGAATCCACATCCGCATCCGCGTCTGCGCTCCGCTTCTACCCGGCTCGATCCTGGTGATTTCGATTTTCGGCGCGTCCTCCGTCACCAGAACCGCCGGAATCGCGCCGAGATCGGCCCGCCTGAGGGGTCCCGCTCCCGATAGTTGGTCCGCGTTGATCGCCGCGCTCAACGCATCCAGAATTTCTGCAGGGGAAAGCGGCCGCGACCAGCGTGTCACCTCGATCGCATCGGGAATTTCCAGCGCCGCGCGAAGCTCCGGCGCGCCGCGCAACGCGCTCTCCAGCTCCGCGTTGCGAAAAGTCCGCCGCGCTCCTGGCGCGGGCGAATCCCCCAGCACGACGCCCGCCGCCAGCGCGCGTAATGGCGCCGCCGCATCCTCGGGTAGCAAGTCGGCAACGCTGACCACATCTCCTCGAACAATCACCGACTGCGCCACCCGCACTCGCTGGCCCGCCAGCGCACCAGGCGTGATTTGCGCAAGCATTGCCAGCAATGCAACCAACAAAATGGCTCGCGACGCTTTCATCTCGGCTCGCTTTAGGTCGTCAAACCGTTCAACGTCTGAAACATTTCATCCGCCGCGCGCACCACCCGCGAATTCGCCTCGTACGACCGCTGCGCCAGAATCAAATTGATGAACTCCTCCACCACGTTCACGTTCGATTCCTCCAGCGCCCCCTGCTGTATCGTTCCCAAACCTTCCGCGCCCCCGGGCGTTCCAATCAACGGGTCGCCCGAAGCTCCTGTCGCCAAAAACAAATTCGACCCCACGCTATTCAACCCAGCAGGATTTTGGAACGTCGCCAACTGAATGGTCCCAATCTGCGCCGGCTGCGTCTGCCCCGGAATCGTCACGCTGACCGTGCCGTCATTTCCCACCGTAACGGTGAGCGCGTTGGGCGGGATCGTAATTCCCGGTTGCAAAGGATTGCCGTCCGAAGTAACGATGTTCCCGACGTTATCCACGCTGAAATTTCCCGCGCGTGTGTAAGCGATGTCCCCGCTTGGCATCAACACCTGAAAAAAGCCGCCGCCCTGAATCGCCAGGTCCAGCTGATTTCCGGTGAGATCCAAAGTCCCTTCCTGCTGCACCACCTCCGTAGTCGAAGGCCGCGAGCCCAACCCGATCTGCAATCCCGCCGGAATCACCGTCTGCTGCGTGTTCGGCGCACCGGGCGAAATCAGATTCTGATACAGCAAATCCTCGAACTGCAGCGTCCGCCTGCGAAAACCAGAAGTGTTCGAGTTCGCCAGGTTGTTAGCGATGTTGTCCAGGTTCAATTCTTGCGCTTCCATGCCGCTTGCCGCCGAGTACAAAGAACGAAACATGCGAGCTCCTTAGCGCTGCAATGCCTTAATGCTTCACTGCCTCACCGAAAGTTCAATCGCGGGCCATATCTTCGATTGCGGTCTTGTCGAGATCGTTTTGAAAGACGGACAAAGTACGTTCCAGCAGCTCCGCATGCCGCTGCAGCGCCATCATCGTCACCGTCTGCTGCACCGGATTCAAATTCGCCGATTCCAGCATCCCCTGCTGTATTTTCGAATTCGTCGCGGCCTGCTCGGCGCCCTGCGGTGCGATGAAGTTGCTGTTCCCTTCCGACTGCAAATCCGTGCCGGGAGCAAAATCCACCATGCGAATTTGTCCCGCCACCGCCCCGCCGACCGCGATCGTCCCGTCTTCCGAAATCGTCGCTTCGCCTGGCGGCAGCACGATCGGTCCCGCCGGCCCCAGCACCGGATCGCCATCCTGCGTGACCACTTGCCCCGCCGGATTCACGCGAAACGACCCATTCCGCGTGTAACGCACCCCGCGCGCCGTCTGCACCGCGAAAAACGCAGACCCACTGATCGCCAGATCGAAATTATTGCCGGTGCTCTGCAAACTTCCCTGCGTCAAATCCAGGCGCGCGCCGCCCAATACCCCAAAATCATTGATCGCGCGATTCAGGGGACTGAGCGCCACGCCCGTCAAGTTGGCCGTAACCGCAGAATAAAATTCGCGCTCTCCGCGAAATCCCGTCGTGTTCAGATTGGCCAGATTATTGGCAATCACGTCGAGCGCGTCCAAACGTGCAACGAGTCCTGTGAAAGCGGCGTAATACCCACTGTTCATGTCGGCTCCCAACGGGATCCCAAGCAACGGGGTGGCCAAGCGAAGGATATTGCGCGATTTAAGAAAAGGCCTGTTTGTGCGGGGTTCGGTGCGTTTGGAAATGGTTCAGGCGGAAGCCCTGCGCTGATCTTGCACGGCAAGATCGTCGCACACGGCAACAAGTGCCGGGAATGGTGAACTCAATGGCGCCGAGCGCGCCGGCCGCGCTCGACTCGCCGCCAGCTTCAGGTCGAAATCTCCAGCGTCAGCCACACCGTCTGGCCGTCGCAGTCCATGCAAATCTCAATGCGCTCGCCTTTGCCGATCTGCCGCACCTCGTAATCCTCGCCGGTCACAATTGTCGGCACCGAAAGCGCGCATCCGTCCACCAGCGACGCGATCTTGGCCTTGAAATTTCCCGCCACCATGTTGGCAATTTCGCCGAGCGCATCCTGGCAGGCGGACTTTTCCGGCGTATCGCCCCCACCGAGCATTTTCGTCGCAATGTGCTCAGTGGCATACGGCGAGCAACGGACTCGTAATACCGCCGACATCGCTCCCGCCAAACCGATCAGCGCCGAAACGTTCCCCGCAGGCCGTCCCGGCGGCTCCGCAACATGCCGGACTCGGATTCCAGCCATCAGTTCGAAAACTTCTTCCGTAGCAGTCACCAGCAGAGCCGGCCAGTGCTCGTCCGGCTCCACGCGTTCCGCCACTTGTGCGACGGCCCGCGTCATCTGAGCCGCCGCGCTGGCGGCTGGCAGCAACACGCCGCGGCGTCGCGTATTTTCACCGCGGATGCGACGAGCGAGCCTGGATGGGCGGTAATCATCGGCCTCCTTAGCGCCAGAATTGCAGCATTTCCTGCAACGCCACTCGCTGTTCCGGAGTCAGCGTCATGGTCTCGACAAACGGCATCAGGAACAAAAGATCTCTCGCCAGCTTGCTCGTCAAGCCCGCGGTGGGCTCCGGCGCAACATGCGTCGCTGCCGGATCCGCTCCCACGCAACGCAGAAAATTCGCGAGATATAAGACCTCCGGCGTGATTTCCGGTGTCTGCGGCCGGACGCGCCTTGCGCTTCCCGCATCGCTGCTTCGCCAATCGTTCCGCGCGCCGGAACCATCGCCCGCGCAGTTCCGGCCTTCCGCGCGTTCACGGAGCTGCATCGTAGGCCATGCGCGCACCAGAATTCGCAGCCGATCTTTGCCTAGCACAATCGCGGCTTCCTCCGCGCTGCACACCGGCACTCCAAACGTCAGTGCCAACGACTCGCACAACTGCAAGATCAGCGATTCCAGCGCCGGATACGCGCGAATCGCGTCGCCCACTTCCGCTAGATTGACGGGATCCGCCTCCAGCAGCGTGTTTAGCTTTGAAACAGCGGCTTCGTCTGCCGGCATGGATGGATAACCGTGGCCTGAATCGGCATGCGGCTGCAGGACGGATGTGGCACCGCGCTCTGGGCTGGAGCTTTCGGCATTTGTCAGCGCCAGACTACGGGGCCTCTCTTGCAGTACCTGGGGCATAGGTCAATCGCTTGAATGAATACAACGCCTCAGGGGACTTATCGGCACCAGAGTTAGGCGCTTTAGAACGAATGCGGGGATTCGCTGCTCGACGGGCGGGAAGCTTACCGAAGAGTGGGTACTGCGGGGACATCCGCGGGGGTTGCTACCGGCAGGCGAAACATCAAGTCCCAACACTGCTCCCCCGCCTTCAGCCGCACCCACAGGAAACGCCGCGGGCGCGCCAGGATCAGTTCGTCCGCCCCCAGCTTCACGGCATAGTCGCGGATCGTGCGCGCCATTTGCGGCGCGTCCCACATGGTTTCAAATACGATTTCTCCGGGCCGCGAAACCGAGCGCAATTCGTCGAGCGCCTGATCCATGGCCGCTTCGGTCACGACGCAGGGCTTGGTGCGATTGCCCGATAGCCGCTCGATCGCGTAAATCGCGCTGTGGTCAATATCCTCGGAAAATGCCAGGAAGAGTAGCTGGCTCCCCGCCAGATAATGCACCGGCAGCATTCTCGAAGACTGCAGCAGCGCCAGCGGCAGCATTTGCGAACACTCGCGATACCGCTGATCCTGCTCCAGCGGAAATACTCCGCAACCCCATTGCGCCGCCAGCGCCGCCGAAATGTCGTGCGCCGACGCAATCCCCAGCCGCACCAGCCAACGTCCCAGCCGCTCGTTGCCCTGCTCCCGCTGCGCGCGCAACGCCGCTTTCAGCTGGCCTTCGTCAATCACTCCTTTGCCCAGTAGCATCAGCCCCAGCGGAATGCGATGCAGACGCGGAATGGGCTCATCGGGCAGCCGAATCAAAGCTGCGAAAGCGCTGGCAATTCCTTGTTCGAAGCAATCCAGGCTGCAGTACCAACGCCCCTGCAGATAGACGCCCGTATTGCGCTGCCGCAGCAGCCGGCGCAACGGGTTGCGGTACTCGCAGCCGGGATTTTCACATTGCAGCGAGTTTCTCCAGAATAGGAGTTGGTCCCGCTGCTCCCGCCAGTTCACGCGCGCACCGACTCCAGGCGCTTCTGCGGCTGCACGATATCCGTGATCCGCAATCCGTAATTCCCATCCACGATGACGACTTCCCCGCGCGCGATCACGCGCCCGCCCACCAGCAATTCCGCGGGCTCCTGCAGTTGGCGGTTCAATTCCACTACGGATCCTGGCCGCAAATCCAAAATCTCGCGCAAGAGCAGTTCGCGTTGTCCGAAGCGCAGGCTCGCATCCAATTCCACATCCAGCAGAAGATCAAGGTTCGCGGCGTTCGAATCCGCGCCGGCGCTCGCGCTCGCCGGTGCGGCCTTGCCGCCGCCCGCCAGGCTTGCCGGAGGTGGCGCTGCGACGCTCGGTGCCGCAGCGCCCGCGTCGCGCGGCGCGGCCGCAGTGGGTTGCACCGCTTGCGGCGCGGTCGCTGCCGGCTTGCTCTCCTGCGCTGCCGCCAACGCCGCGTGTAATTCCGCGCTGAGACGCACTCCCCACTGCAGCGGCGCAAGTTGCGGCGCTGCAAATATCCATGCCGCCTGCTCCGCAGGCTTCCACTCCGGCGCCAGCGCGGATTCCAGCTGAAACTCGACGGGGCCTCCGTACTTCGCTTTGCACGCCGTCGCCACCACGCCCGCAAACTGGCGAAATAATTCGCTCAACGCGTCGTGGTAGCCTTCGCTCAGCTCGGCTGCGGCATCCACGGGTTCGGACATCAGCAGTTGCGCCATGCGCACGCCGTCCGACGAACTAAATTGGAACGCCTGGTCGCCCGCCAGCTTTCCGCTGACCTTGAAATTAATCCAAAGCGTTTCACCCCCTGCTGGTGCAGCGGCGGGGTCGGGCTCCGCCGGAGCATGCGGCGTGGCCGTAACCGGAGAGCCGTGGAATTGTTCGAGAATGCTGGCGGCCTTTTCGGCCCAAATCCGCGCATAGTCCTGCCCCGCCACGGAAATCTCAGGCAGCGATGCGGAGCTCACGCGGGCTCTCCCGCCGCGAACTTGCCCGCTTCCACTTTTGCCTGCAATAAAGCTCCGCGCAATGGCCCGCAACTTACCGGAACACCAAAACAAATCGTTCGGCCGTTCACCGCCAGCGACATCGCATCGTTCTGCCCATGATGCAGGGACACGACCTGTCCCGGCTGCAAATCAACGATGTCCCCGATGCGCAGAGGGATGTGCGCCAGTTGCAATTCCACGTTGAATCCACACTCGAGCAAGCGCTCGCGCAGCCGCGCGCTGTTGTCCGCCGTCGAGGGACGCCGCTTCACCATTCCTTGCTGTGCCAGCTTGCGCAGCAGCACGTTTGACACCGTAGTCGGGAAAACCACGTTGAGCAATCCGCGTATCTCGTTCAAAAGAACTTCGAAACTCAAATAAAGGACGCGTTCGTTTGCGTCTATCAACGTGACGATCTGCGACTGCTTTTGTCTCAGTCCGGGCCTGAATTTCAGCGGCAAAATTTCTGCCCAGGCCGCTTCCAGCTCCCGGCAAATCAGTGCGTCCACGCTTTCCAGAATCTGTTCCTCGATTTCCGTAAGGTCGCGCGGCTCCGTCAGTGCCTGCCCCGAACCGCCCAGCAGCACATCAATCATCGGAAACAGAATCGGCAATTCCAGCTGCATCGCCGCCACCTCTTCCGCCGGATGCAGCGTGATAGTCACCACGTAGGTCTGTTCCGGAAGCCGGCTCAGAAATTCGCTGTAGGTAATCTGCTCGACGGCCACCAGATTCGCGTGAATCCCCACGCGCAAATACGCGCCGAGAGAGTTGCCGAGGTTGGGCGGAAAACCTGCATGCAACAGCGTTACTTGCTGCACTTGCTCTTTGGTCAGCTGCCCGGCCTGGCGGAAGTCGCACTTCTCCACCACCGGATCGCGCGCCGTTCGCCCCGCCGTCGCCGCGCCTTGCGCGGCGCGGAATAGCTGGTCGATTTCCTCCTGGTTTAGAATTTTTTCCATGCGGTCGTCTCCGTCGAATTGCGTGCGCGCGGGGTTTCTGAAACGCCGAACACCGCCGGCAGCGAAGCCTGCGGCGCGTTCGCATGCAGCAACTCCTGCAGACGCGCGCGCAAACGCAGTAGCGCCGTGGTGTGAATCTGCGATACGCGCGATTCGCCGATCCCCAGCACCGCGCCTACTTCCTTCATCGTCAGTTCCTCGTAGTGATAGAGCGCCAGTACTTCGCGCTCCCGCTCGGGAAGCTCGCCTACGGCTTTCGAAAGCAGTGAAGTCATCTCCGAACGCAGCGTCTGATGGTAGGGATCCTCTTCATCCTTGCCGCGCCGGTATTGCAGCGAATCTTCGCCCAGCCCCGGCTCGTTGGCTTCCGCCTGCAAACTTCCAATATCCAGCCCGCGCAAATCGCCCAGCAGATGCTGCAGATTTTCCAGCGTGATATTCAACTCCGCGGCGATTTCCGGCTCGCTGGGATCGCGGCCGAAGCGCGCTTTGCAGTCCGATATCGCCTGTTCCAGCCGCCGCGCCTGACGGCGCAGCGTTCGCGGGCTCCAATCCACCTGCCGCAAACTATCCAGAATTGCCCCGCGAATGCGAAATTCGGCGTAGTGCTTCAGCTGCACGTTTTTGCTGGGATCGAATTTTTTTACCGCGTCCATCAATCCCAAAATTCCGGCGTGCACCAGATCCTCCAGCAGCACTTGTGGCGGGACACGGTCGTGAATGCGCCGCGCGATGTATTGCACCTGCGGCAAATGCTCGAGCAGCAATTTCTCGCGCTGCACGTCGTCCAGTTCGGCGGTTCCCGGATGCGCCTGCGATGGTGTAGGGCTCAATAGCGTTCTCCTGATTCATTTGCCGCACGGCAACTCGCCGCGTCCTGCTGCGTCGCTCTCTCGGCCGGCGCCGCCGTCATTGCACGACTCCCAGTGACTGCACGGCAATAACCGCGGGAATTTCCGCTGGAGAAATCACCACAATTCGCGGCACGAACGGCTCGAGCAGCCGCCGCAAATGGAATCGCGCGGGGCTGCCGCACAATAAAACCGGCGACGCGACCGCGATCTGGTCGCCGGCCAAATGCCGCAAGCTATCCAAAATCCGCCGCAGGAAGCCGGTCTGCATCGCCGGCGTCCGGCTGGCCGCCGCTTGCGGGTCAAACGCTCGCGCGATTTCCTCTTCCAGTCCCGGAGCGACCGCCAGCACTTTCAGCTTGCCGTCATCCTGCAAAAGTGGTTGCACCAGCGCGCGGCCCAGCGTCTGCCGCACCGCTTCCACCAGCGACACGATGTTGCGGTTGATCGCTGAGGCGTCAATCAACGTCTCCAGAATTGCCGGCATGTTGCGAATCGACACTTGCTCGCGCAAAAGCTGCTGCAGGATTTTTTCCACTTCGCCCAGGCTCAGCACGCGCGGCACGAGCTCTTCCACCAGCTTCGGCTGCGCCTCGGAAAGCGCGTCGAGCAAACGCTTGGTTTCCTGCCGCGTCAGCACTTCGTGCGCGTGCCGGCGAATTACTTCCGCCAGATGCGTCGCGATCACTGAAGTCTGCTCCACCACCGCGTAGCCCGCGCCCAGCGCCACATCCCGCAACTTCGCCGGAATCCACCGCGCCGGAACTCCGAAAGCCGGCTCCCGTGTTTCCACTCCCTCGAGCGCTGGAGGCGACGCCTCCGAACTGATTGCCAGCAGCCAGTCCTGATACGTTTCGCCGCGCGCGATTTCCACTCCGCGCAAACGCAACACGTATTCCCGCGGCTTCAGACGCATATTGTCGGTGATATGGATCGCCGGGACGATGAAGCCCAGCTCCGTCGCCAAATGCCGGCGCAACGCGCGAATGCGCGGCAACATTTGCCCGCCTTGCTTCTGATCCACCAGCGGAATCAGCCCGTAGCCGACTTCCACGCTGATTTCGTCCAGCTTCAACAAACTTTCCAGCTGCTCTTGCATTCCCGGCTTACGCTCGGCTTCCGCCTCTTTCGCGGCGGCGGGAGCTTCGTCCTTGATGCGCGAACCGAGAAATGCCAGGCATCCGGACAGCAATAGAAACGGCAACTTGGGCAGTCCGGGGATCAGCACCAGCGTCAGCATCACGCCGGAAGCGATGTACAACGGGCGCTGCTTGGCGAAAAGTTGCTTGCCCAATTGCGCGCCAATGGCGTCCTCGGAAGTCGCCCGGGTCACGACGATCCCGCCCGCTACCGATACCAGCAGCGCGGGAATCAACGTCACCAGACCGTCGCCCACCGTCAGAATTGTGTAGGTCGAAAGCGCCTCGCGGAACGGCATGCCCTGCTGGAAAACGCCAATCAAAAACCCCGCGATGATATTGATGGCCGTAATCAGAATCGTGGCCAGCGAATCGCGCTGGCTGAAACGCGCCGCGCCGTCCATCGACCCGTAAAATTCCGCTTCGCGCGTGATTTGTTCGCGGCGGCTGCGCGCCGTCTTCTCGTCAATCGCGCCGGCATTCAAATCGGCGTCAATCGCCATTTGCTTGCCGGGCAAGGCATCCAAAGTGAACCGCGCAGCGACTTCTGCCGTCCGCACCGCGCCGTGATTGATGACCAAATATTGAATTGCCACCAGCGCGAGGAACACGACGAAGCCCACCACATAATTTCCGCCCACTACGAATTGCCCGAACGATTCAATCACGTGGCCCGCCGCGCCTGTGCCTTCGTTGCCGTGCAAAAGAATCCGCCGCGTGCTGGCCAAATTCAGCGATAGCCGGTAGAGCGTCAGCAGCAAAAGCAGCGTCGGAAAAACCGAAAACTGTACCGGGCGCAAAATCTGCAACGCCGCGAGCAGCACCAACACGGAAAGCGTGATGCTTACCGCCAGCAGTAAGTCCAGCAACACCGCCGGCACCGGCACCAGCATCACAAATACGATGCCCACAGCGGCGATGGGCAACAGCCAATCGCTGCGCAGATTCGTTACCGGAGAAACCGATTTGATCGCTGTCGCCATAATCAGTCGCTATACCGTCTGCGGCGGAACTCCCGGAGGCTGGCTTCTTCCCGCTTCCCTTTCCGCGCGCATGCGCGCCTGTGCGCGGTAAATGAACGCCAAAACTTCCGCTACCGCTGTGTACAGTTGCGCCGGGATGCTTCCGCCGATTTCCACGGTGCGATAAAGCGCCTGCGCCAGCGGCACGTTTTCGACAATCGGAATCTCGTACCAGCGCGCTTCTCGCTTGATTTTCTGCGCCAGCAGTCCGCGGCCTTTCGCCACCACCAGCGGCGCGGCCATTCTTTCCGGGACATACTCCAAAGCCACTGCATACTCATCCGGGTTCGTGATGACCACCGTCGCGCGCGCTACCTGCTGGAGCATTTGCTTCCGGCGCATTTCGCGGCGCCGCCGCTTGATGCGCGTGCGGGTCTGCGGATTCCCGTCCAAATCCTTCATTTCTTCGCGCACTTCTTGCTTGGACATGCGCAACGACCGCTCGTAATTCATCTTCTGCAGCGCGTAGTCCACGCCCGACCAGGTCAGCAGAACCATTCCGCCCTTCCAGGAAAACTCGTACAAAATCGCGAATAGCCAGGACATTTCATCCGGCAAGCCCCACTGCGAGGACTCCAGCAGATGCCCCCACTCCCGCAGCAACATCGAAATTCCCAGATAAGCGAGAAATGCCCACGGAATCAGCGACTTCAGCAGCGGACTTAAACCGCCCAAGGAAAAAATCCGCGAGATGTTGTTCACCGGATTGAATCGCGAAAAACTCAGTTCCAGCGCCTGCGGTGAAAATACGAACCCGCTCTGCGCCAGCAACGCAAAGAACGAAATTCCCCACGCCGCGGCCAACGGGACCGCCGACCAGCGCACCACTCCCCACGCTGTCCAGTTCAATAGCGGCGTGACCGGCTGCATATCGCTGCGCGACGCTGCCGCCAATAAATGCCGGAACAAATCGCGCCAGACCGGCACCCATCCGCTTTGGCCCCAGCGCAGCAGCGTCGCCACCCCCAGCAAACTCAATGCCGACGGCAGCTCGCGGCTGCGTACGATTTGCCCGCGCTCGCGCGCCTTCTCCCGTTTGCGAGGACTGCCAGGCTGGCTTTTGTCTTCGTCGGCCATGGTGTGTCTTCTTGCGCCTCAACGCGCCAGAGCCAGCAAATGCTCGAGCGCGGTCAGTGCCTGATAGAAATAACGTCCCAGCAAATGCGGCCAGAACCCCACGACGCCATACAGCACCGCCAGTCCCAGCAACACCTTGGTCGAAATCCCGAACAGCAATGCCGGGAACTGCGGCGACGCTTTGCTCAAAAAGCCGATCGTCAAATCGGCCAGCATCGTCGCGAACAGCACGGGAAACGCGATTTCCGCGCCCACCAGCCACATCGCTCCGGCCGCTTTCAGCAAAGCATCTGCCGGCAAACTTCCCGTCGCCAGGCTTCCCGGCGGGATCATCTGAAAACTCATGGCCGTCGCGCGCAACAGCCAGCGATGCACTCCCAGCTGCATGAAAATCAGCAGCGCCACAAACGTATGAAACGTCGCCAGCACCGTCACTTCCACCTGTGAATTCGGATCGATCACATTCGCCAGCGAAAATCCAAATTGAAAACTGATTACCTGCCCCGCCAGTTCCATCCCGTCGAACACGAATTGCGTCGTAATCCCCAGCAGCAATCCCAACATCGCTTCGCTCAGCGCCATCGCCACCCAACTGGCTGTCCCCGCCGCGGCCGGCGCGGGCATCGCCGCGTAGACCGGCAACAACATGGCCGTAAGCCCCAGCGCCAGCGCGGCCTTCAGCGGATTGGGCAGCGAAGCGTTGCCGAAAAATGGCGCGAAGGTCATCAGCCCTCCGATCCGTATGCCGACCAGCGACGCGTGGTTGAGATACGTTTCCACCTGAATTCACCGCTCCCTTCATTGCGCGAGGTGCCGGAAATTTCCGAAAAGCTCGACCGTAAACATCACCAAACGCCGCGTCATCCACGGCATCAGCCAGAACGCAAACGTCGCCACCGCCGCAATCCGCGGCACCGTCGAAAGCGTCGCATCCTGCATGGACGTGAGCACCTGCCCCAGGCTGATCAGCGCGCTCACAATCATCGCTGCCGCCAGAATCGGAGCGCTCACCAGAAAGGCGGTCTCGAGCGTGCGCCGCGTCAGTTCAATTGCTTCTTTCATTTCCATGCGTGTGCTCCCGCCAAACTTGAGAAGCGCGTTAGTAAAAACTCTTCAGCAACGAGCCCACCACCAAATTCCAGCCGTCGGCTACCACGAACAGTAAAATCTTCAGCGGCGTGGAAATGATCACCGGCGGTAGCTGCATCATCCCCACCGATGTCGTCACCGCCGCCACCACCATGTCCACCACCATGAACGGCAGATACAGCACGGCACCGATCTGAAATCCGGCTTTCATCTCGGACAGCATGTATGCCGGTATCACCACGCGCATCGGCAAATCCGAAGGTTCGTGCGGTCGCGGGATCCGCGCCAGCTCGGTCAGCAGTGCGAGATCTTTTTCGCGCGTGAAACGCAGCATGAAGTCGCGCAGCGGCGTAGACCCGCGGTCGAGCGCCTCCATCGGCGTGATTTCGTGCCGTTCGAGCGGCGTGATTGCCACTTGCCCGATTTGCATCGCCACCGGCTGCATCACGAAATACGTCAGAAAAAGTCCCAGCCCCAAAAGCGTCTGATTACTGGGAGACGTTTGCGTTCCCAACGCTTGCCGCAAAAAATGAAACACGATGATGATGCGCACAAACGGCGTCATCGAAAGCAGCAGCGCCGGCAAAATCGTAAGCAGCGTCAGCACCAGAACGATGGTCCACGTCGTCGTATCCGTCGCGGCCGGCAATTTGATAGGCAAAGAATCCGGCACGTGCTGCGGCGCTGCCGCTGCTGCTAGCGGCACCAGGGCCGCGCCAAACACCACACCCGCGCGCAGCGCGATTCCTTGCCAGAGACGTACGCCATGACCTGCCGAGCGCAAAGCCTAATCCTCCCTCTGGCGCTGCTGCACCAGTTCCGCCGCAAACGTTTCTTCACTGGAAAGCTTGGCCAGCAACGCGATGGACGTCGTTGTACACCCCAGCAAAAATTGCTGCTCGCGGTAGGCCACCACCGCCAGCACTCCGCGATTGCCCAGCGACAACGTCTCGCGCACACGCAACTGCCGCTCCGGACGCTTCCACGCCCGCAGCCACGAAAACAGGCGGAAGCGCGCAAACCCATCGCGCAGAAAATCAACCATCGAGGTCGCCGGCGCTTCGTTCACCCGTCTCACGCCATCCCCTCACGCGCGGATTTCATGCCAGCTCCGCCACGCGCAACGCCAGATGCTCGCCTACCACCTGAAATTCTCCCCACGCGATTAATTTGCCGCCGATCAGCAGCGGTACGTGCGCTCCGGAAAGCTGCGCAGCTCCGAGCACCGATCCGACATGCAGCCGAAATACTTCGCGGACCGTCAACTTCGTAACCGGTACTTCCACCGTCACCACCGTCGCCACCAGCAGCAACTCGCCCCAGTCGGCCGCAACCTCGGCCGGCCGCGCGGCCCCCGCGGCTGCAGCCGCGATCGTCGGAACGCTGAGTGAGGCTGCCATGGCTAGTGCTGCACCAGAAATTCCGTGAAATAAACGTCGCGGCAACGCAGCTCCGGAACGCGCCCGCGAATCGCATCGAGCAGATCGCTCTTTAACTTTGTTTTTCCCTCGGGAGTCAGCAGCTCTTCCACCGTGCGCGAACCCAGTACATCCAGAATCGTGTCCCGCGCGCGCGCCACATACGCCGTCCGCGATTCGCCATCTTTCAACTCAACTCCCAATCCCAAATCAATTCCCACCCGCAAATAGCCATTTCCCGATGAGCCGTTTAAATTCACGACGAAGCTGTCGAGCTTCAGCACGGTTTGAATGTCGCTCGCCGCACTAGCCGCTTCCGTGGATTGTTCCGAACTGGAACGGTGCCAGAACCACCCCGCCATCCCTACTGCGACAATCACCGCTACCACCAGGAACGTGGATCCCATCCCGCTCTGCGACTTCTTCAAACGTGCTTCGAAAATGGGGTCGTCGGCCATGTGCTCGGAAGGGCCAATGCAATTGAGGAACCGAAGGAGAGAAGGAGGAGTGAAACGCGCAAACTCAATCGTCTACCGCCAAACGCCACGAATCGCTCGCATTCCGCGCAGGCTTGCGTTTCCGCGCGCCGCGAATAACGCCCGTCGAGCAGCATCATGCATGCGAGATTGGGAAATCCTCATGAGGATGCGCTTGCGAATATTTTAAATGGGCTGGCCGTCTTCGTTCGCAACCACCCGGACAAAGACGGACCAGCCATTTCCCACCGAACCCGCATCCAGAATTTATTGAATCAGGTTAATCGTGTCTTGAATCACCGTATCCAGCGTCGTCACCACTTTGGCGTTCGCTTGATAGCCGCTTTCCGCCACAATCAAGTTGGCGAACTGCGTCGAGATGTCCACATTCGACGCCTCGAGTGCTCCGCCCGAAAGCGTTCCACGGCCACCCGTCCCCGGCACGCCGATATTCGCCGCGCCCGAAGACAACGTCGAGAGAAACTCGTTTGACCCTACACGCGATAACCCGCCTTCGTTCGGGAAATTCGCCAGCAGAATCTGTCCGAGCGGCTGCGTCTGCCCGTTGCTGAAGGTCCCCTGAATCGTTCCATCAGAACCGATCGCATAGCTGACCAGCGACCCGCTGGCAAAACCGTCCTGCAGCGTAGCCGAGCTGGAGGATGCCGAAGCTACCTGCGTCAGCAACCCGTTTCCGTTCGCGTCGTAAATATTCCAATTGAACGTCAACGTGTTCGCACCGTCGGACAATCCAGTGATCCCGATGCCGGTCACATCTCCGGTCGGATTCGTCAATTGCCCGTTGCCGTTGAACGTCAGCGTCCCGCTCTTCACTACGACGGGCGCTCCCGTCTTCCCCACATCCGCCGCCGGAATGGTGATCGAATAATTCCACGCTCCCGCCGCCGTGTTCGTGAAGTTGTACGTCAATACATGCGCCGCTCCCAAAGAATCATAAATGGTCTGCGCCGTGCTGAACGTCCCGCCCACTGCCGTGCCGGAATCAAGGTTCGCCGTGATTTGCGCGTTCACCGTAGCCTGCGGCGGACTGATCAATCCCGTCGGAATCGTCAAAGGCCCCGGAGTTTGATTGGGATTAATCACACCGTTCACGGCGGAGTAGCCCAACACCGTCGCGCCATCCGAAGACACCAGCGTGCCATTCGCTAAAATCGAAAGATCTCCGTCGCGGAAGTAAACGTCTTGCCCCTCCTTCTGCCCGACGAAGAATCCCGATCCTTCGATCGCCACATTCGTCGGCACTCCCGTAGACTGGATGTTCCCTTCCGTAAAATTTGCCGGCACCGAACCAATCTGCGTCCCTACACCCACCTGAATCGCATTGCCGTCGCCACTGGTTCCCAGCTGCTGATAGAAAAGATCCTGAAACGCGGCCGTCGCGCCTTTGTAAGCCGTAGTGTTCAGGTTCGCCAGATTATTCGAAATTACCGATAGGTCCTGCGAGTTGGCCTGCAATCCGGAAAGCGAAGTTGCGAACGATCCCATGTGATTCCTCCTGGATTTATAGTCCTGCGCTAGCCGCCGGGTTCGCCTGCGAAGCGGCGGCGGGAAGATTGTTTGCCTGTGCGGTGGTGTCCGAGGCGTTCGCACCCAGCGGCGAAAGCGTCTGATTGATGTCGATCAATTGCTGCAACTGGTTGAACTGGACCAGCTGCGTGACGAAGGTCGTCGGATCGATCGGATTGAGCGGGTCCTGCGCCTGCAATTGCGCCGCGAGCAACGTGATGAAATCGTTGCCCGTTAGTTGATTGCCGGAATCGGTGCTCGAAGTAGAGGAGGAACTGGACGTCCCAGCAGTGCTGGACGCGCCGAAAGCGCTCGCCGCATTCTGAAATGGAGAAGTGCTGGAAATTTGTGGCGTTGCTGGATCCAGTAAACCGATAGGAAGCATGTTCTGTTCTCCTTAATCACAAATTCATTCAAACGTGCACGCTAATTCGGCCCGCGCCGTCGCTCGCGCCGCCATACGCCGCCGCTCCGGCAGGATTCGCAAGCGAATCCTCCACTCCGTATGCCGCAGCTCGCGCTGCCGGTAATTCACTTCCGGCAGAAGAGTTTTGCTGCTGCCCCGGCTGCTGCCCGCCCGAGCCGCTCCGCCCGCCGACCGAATTGTTCAGCACCGCGATTTGCTCCACGTGAAAATTCTTGTCCGCCAACGCGTGCTGCAGATTGGGCAGCTCGTTCGCCAGCAGCGCCTGCACGTCCGACCGCTGCACGCTGATCGTCGCCGTCAAAGTGCTCTGATGCATCGCCGCGCGCAAATCCACCGCTCCCAGCAAATCCGTCTGCATGGCAATGCGCATTTCCGATCCGCCGACGCGCTGATAAAGTTCGCTCGCTTTCACCACGTCGTTCAACGATTGCGGCAAAGCCTCCGGCAACGGAACGGGCCGCGCCACGGTCGCGCTCCCCGCACTCGCCGCCGGCGAAGCGGCTGGCGATGCGGCTGGCGATGGAGCGGTTTGCGCGGCAACGTCTGCGCCGGCGTGCGCGGATGTCGCGTCAACTAACACAGCTGGGCGCGCGAGAATCTTGACCGCCGCCGCGGCGTCAACGTCAACGGCCCCGGCCACTGCACTCGGCGCAGCCGCTCCAACTGAATTCCCGGCACGGCTTCCCACTCCACTCGATGTCGCTGTTTCGTTCTGGTTAGCGCCGTCTTGCGGCGAAGAATTCGACGACGGGTTTCCCAAGTTCTGTCCCGTCAAATTTCCACTCGCGCTCGTGCCGCTGCTCGAGCCAGAGACGCTTCCCGCCGCCGCATCCGCAGCCGCACTCCCGATCGCTTTCCCCGGCGCCGCACTCACTTCCGCCTGCAGGTGCGCCGCGAACTGCTGAACCAAGCTCTCGCGCGCATCCGAAATCGTTTTCTGCAATCCGGTGTTCGGCCCTGGGTCAACGCCGCGCCCTGTCTCGGCATACCCCGTGCGCGGCACCGAAATCGCCTCGTCCAATGGGGCCACTGTTTGTTTCGCGCTGCTTGTGCGCGGCGTGAACGCCGCGCCACTCCCTTCGCCGCGGGCCGGCGCTCCCACGGTTGCTGCGGCTGCCAACGATTCCGCCCCAGCGAGCGATCGGGCCAAATCGCTCGCAGAATTTTTGTCCGGCTGAGCCGCTGCGCCATCCTGAGCCGTCGCCTTTGCAGGCGACGCCGCTGAACGATTTTGCGCGCCGCCCGCATCGGCCACTACCGCGGACGCTGCCGTAAATTCGCTCACCACCTGCGCTGCCGCATCCTCAGCCTGCACAACTCCGGCCTGCGCGCCGCTCACCGTCGCAACTTCAGAGCCCTGCACCGTCGCGTCCGCCGCCGCAACCGTCGTTCCGTCATTACCCGCGTCATCACCGGCATCGTCATCCGCCGATGGCGCGTTTGTCACGCTCGCAGCCACTTCGGACGATGCGCCGCCAGCCGCAACTGCCGCTGCTTGCAGTGAACCTGAATTGCCGGACCCCGCTGCCGTTGAAATCCCGGTTTGCACAACTTTCACTGAAAGTCTCGCCGAAGCTTCTGTCGTCTCAGTTTTTTCCGCAGCCGCGTTATTCGACGAAGCCGGTGCAGCTGCGGGCGCCGGCACAACGCTTACAGCGGCCAGATTGGGAATCGCGATCGCGAGAGTTGCCGGCACAACCGCAGACGTAACGGACTGCGAACTTTGCTGCGTTCGGCTCACCGGTGTTGCCGCCGGCGCAGCAGGCTTTTGCCCACGAGCCGCCACCGCCGGCGACGAACTCGTCTTTATGGCCGAAGAGCTCGTCCCGCCTTCCGCCGGCGCAGGAAACACCCTCGTCAGCACATCCGAAAAGTTCGTCGCTGATCCCGACGCGTCGCCTGCTTCGGCGTCCACATTTCCAGCCAACGCTGCATTCGCGGCAGGCGGCACTGCATCCGAAATTGGCGCAATTGCTGTCATGGACGGTTTTCCGGCCATCGCAGGAATTGCACGCGCACAGCCAAAGTCGCAATGTAGGGATTGCCAGGATGGTAGGCGTCCAAATCGCTGAGCGTGCACTCTCTTAGCGATTGTGGCTATCGAAGGAGAGGGCAGCGAAAAACATCACCCCCGCCTCGGACGGCAACCATTGCCGTGCCGCGCGGCAAGCTTATTCGGGTGGCCGCTGCGTCGTCGTCGCCGCGCGGTGCAACAAAAACACTTCATCCAGCCTCTGTTGCTCGCGCCGCGCCTGCTCCCGGCGGTACTCGTCCCATTTCTTCTGCCGCAGGTTGCTCAGAATTTCCCGTTTTTGCCGTGCCAGCCGGTACGCCTGCTGCTGCGCGAGTTCACGCTTTTCAAGCTCCGCCAGACGCGCCCCGAGCATCCGCCTGCGCTCCTGACGCATGTTCTCGGACATCATCTCGAAATGCAGTTCGGCAGCCACTACCCCCGTCCCCATCCTCGTTTGCGTATTCGTGCGCGCGGCGATCGATTCGCGCGTAACTGCCGCAATCTCCTCGCGCGCCCGCACAATCTCCGCTGCAATCGCCAGCAAGCGCAGCCGTTCCAAACGCTCGTAGCTGGCATGCAGCCGCAAAATCGGTTGTAGTGAAAATAGGAATGGCATGCGCCTAACCCGGCAGCGCCAGCAACTGCGCGCGCGCTTCCGCGAACGTTGATTTCTCGTCTTTCTTCTGCTGCAGAAAACTCTGCAGCTTCGGAATCACCGCAATCGCCTGGTCCAGAACCGGGTCGCCGCCTTTTTGATACGCGCCTACCCGAATCAGGTCTTCCGACCCGGCGTACGCCGCCAAAAGCTGGCGCAGCCGATTTATTTTTTCCAGTTGCTCGCGGTCGCATACCGCCGTGAGTAGCCGGCTCAAGCTGTCCAGCACCGCGATCGGCGGATAATGATTCTGTGCGGCCAGCTTGCGGTCCAGCACGATATGCCCGTCGAGCAACGCCCGCACGGCATCCACCAGCGGGTCCTGCTGGTCGTCTCCCTCCATCAACAAGCTGTAAAACGCGGTGATGCTGCCCGAGCCAAAATGTCCCGCGCGCTCGACCAATTGTGCCAGCAACGAAAAGACCGACGGCGTGTAACCCTTCGCCGTGGGCGGCTCGCCTGCCGCAAGCCCAATTTCCCGCTGCGCCATCGCCACGCGCGTCAGTGAATCAATCACCAGCAGCACATGCCGGTTACGCGCAGCGAAATATTCCGCCGCCGCCGTCGCTGCCAGCGCTGCCCGTAAACGCAGCAGCGGCGACTGATCGGAAGTAGCCACCACCACTACCGAACGCTTCCGCCCCTCTTCACCGAGCGCTTCCTCCAGAAATTCGCGCACTTCGCGGCCGCGCTCGCCCACCAGCGCCACCACCGTCATATCCGCAGCCGTGCCGCGCGCCATCATTCCCACCAATGTGCTTTTCCCCACCCCGCTGCCGCCGAAAATTCCCACCCGCTGCCCGCGCCCGCAGCTCAGCATCCCGTCAATCGCGCGGATCCCGCAGCCCAATGGCTCGCGAATCGCCGTGCGCGCAAGCGGCAGCGGTGGCGCTCCGCGGATCGGCCGGTAATCCGGCGCGCGATAATTTCCCAAATTGTCTATCGGCGTGCCCGCGCCGTCGATCACCCGCCCCAGCAATCCCTCGCCCGCAGCCAGCGTCGGCGGCACACCGTGTGTAACGACCAGATCGCCATAGCGGATTCCGCTGGGCGTTCCCAGCGGCATCGAAAGCACAGTACGCCCGCGAAATCCCACTACTTCCCCCGAATGTGACGCGCCATCGGCGCAAATAATCTCGCAGCAGTCTCCCACCGAACAGACCGGACCCTCCGACTCGACCAGGTAACCCACCGCTTTCGTCACCCGGCCTGAGGAGTTCCAGGTGGAGATCTGCGCCAGGCGCCGGAAGAATGGATCGAGCAGCGTGGAAGTCCCGGTCATGCTATCGGCGCGCTCCGGTAATCATTGTGGGGCGGGCCTTTGCGCCAGCAGATCAAATAGCCCCTGCTCGATTTCCTTCAACTGCGTTTCCAAGCTGATGTCCGTCACGCCCAATTCCGTTTCCAGCTGGCAACGGTTCTGTTCGAGCGTTGCGTCGCCGGAAAGTTCCGGCACGAGCGGCATCTCGGTTTGCGCCGCGAAATATTCGCGCCAAGACGCGATCTGCGTCGGATGGACGCGCATCCGCACCGTATGGCCTGTCGCCATTTTTTCCAGCGCAACCCGCACCAATCCCGCCAGCAGCAGCGCATCCACATGCGCTTCGCGCCGCAGAATCTTGCGCACCACCGCCAGTGCCAGCGCCACCACCTCCCCTTCCACACGATGAAAATATTCAGCGCGCGCTTGCGTAAACTCGCGCAACGCCTGCGCGACGCCGGCGCGCTGCTGCAACGTCGCCGCCTCCATTTCCGCTCGCCCGCGCAATAAACCTTCTTTCAGCCCACCCTCCCAGCCTTGCTGTTGCGCATCCTGTAGACGGTCGCTGGCGGGAACGTTCGCGCTCGCCGCGGCGCTGGGCGCTGCAAAGGACTCCGCCGATTCCAGCGTATCCACCACGGCGCTCGCGGCGGATTGCGCCGCATGCCATCCCGGCGCGGGACGATAAACGAACGGCAGCACATTGTCCGCAGTTTTGCTCACAGCCACCCTGTAGCTCAGACGATCAGAGCTTCTTCCGCTTCGCTATTCAGCACCAGCTTCCCCTGCGCTTCCAAAGCCCTGGCGGCTTGCACGATTTCCTGCTGCGCCGCGGTCACCGCTTGCGCGCGTACCGGTCCCAGCGCCTCCATATCCTCTTTCAACATCTCCACCGCGCGCGAAGACATGGTCTTGAATATGTGGTTCTTTAAATCTTCCGGAGCGCCCTTCAGCGAAATCGCCAGATTCTTTTTGTCCACCGCCGTCAGCAAGTCGCGTATCCCGGTTTCCGGAATCCCCAGCAAATCCTCGAAGGTGAACATGTTGTTGCGGATCGTCAGCGCCAGGCGCGCATCCTCGGATTCCACGGTTTCCAAAATCGATTTGCTGACCAACGGCTCAATCCGGTTCAATAACTCTGCTGCGGTTTTTACTCCTCCATACGACCGCCGGCTTTGTTCGCCGAGCGACCGCACTTTGCGGTTCAGCACCACGGAAATCTTTTCGGCCATCTCCGGAGAAAATTGCTGCATCTCCGCCAAACGTTTTACGGTTTGGCCGCGGATTTTTTCGGGCAGCAGCACCAGCAGCGACGAAGCCGCCTTCCCGCCCAGTTGTGCCAACACCATCGCGATCGTCTGGGGATGTTCCCCCTGCACAAACTTGACCAGCGTCTGCGGGTCGGTTTTCTGCAAACCGTCGAAATTCACGCTGCTCTTCTCGCGTGCTTCCATCACTTGCTCGATCAACGATCGTGCCGCGGTCTCACCGAATGCCTTGGTCAGCAGACGCGCTGCCACGTCCGTGCCGCCCTCCGCCAGATAGTCCTGTGTCGTCGTCAATTGGTTGTATTCCTGCAACACCAGGCTGGCCGCTTCCGGCGGAACATTCTGCAATGCCGCAATCTGCTGGCTCAGCCTTTGCAAATCCGCTTCGGAAAGATTGCGATAAACGGCGGCGGTGGCCTCTTCGCCCAAAAGGACCAGCAAAATCGCCGCTTTCTCCACGCCCGTCAGCGCTTTCTCCGCCGCCGGCGCCATCAGGCCTTCTTTCCTTCATTCAGCCATTGCCGGATCAGAATGCTGGCTTGCGCCGGGTCCCGCTTCACCTTGTCCGTAAGCTGCTTCTTCAACTCGATCACCCGCGCAATGTCCGAACCGCCGCCGCCCGCGCCGCCGGGGAGTTGCCCGGCGCTGACCAGCGCCGCCAATTCCTCCGGCGAAAGATTTTCCGCGCCCGCGAGGGCCCCCCTATGCGCTCCGCCTTGCTCGAAAGACTTCAGCAGCTGGTCCTTCACCGGACGCAATACCAGCAAATAGATCAGGACGAAAAGCAGCAGCAACATCACATAACGTCCCAGCCACAGCCACTTTTCCACCACCAGCCGCACGCGCTCGACCGCCGCCGGCGGCACGGTCTTTTCTACCGGCGGCACCAGAAACGACACATTTTCGACCGACAGCAAATCGCCGCGCGTGGCATCGAAACCGATTGCCGCCTTCGCGAGATCCTCGATCTGTTTCATTTCTTCCGGCGTGCGTTTGCGGCGCACTTCCGTTGATTTGCCCTTCTCGTCCTTTACTTCCACAAAATCGTCCACCAACACCGCTGCGGCAACCTTCTGGATACGCCCTGCGGGATCGCTGGTATGCCGCAACGTCTTGCTCACTGCAAACGTCCGACTCTCGCTGCGTTGCCCGTCGGATTCCGACGAAATCGAAACGATCGGATTCAGCGTATTTGCTTGCGCGGCTTTCCCCGCGGCATTGGCAGCCGCTGCGGCGGGCGTCGCAGGAGGTGTCGCTGGTGTAGCGCCTTTGGCGGCTGCAGCGCCGCTGGCCGGGGCGGCCGGAACGTTGCTCGGCGTTCCCGGTATTCCCGCGGGCGGCGCGCCGCCGAAATGTTCTTCCTGAATCTGGTCCGTCAGCAAAACCGGATTGGTCGGGTCGTAGGTTTCCTGCGTGGTGTCCGCGGTGCTCTGATCGTAAGCCAGTGTCACGCTCGCCTTGACGTGGTCCGCCCCCACCATGGGCGCGAGCGTAGCCACCAGCTTTTCTGCCATGGCCGTCTCGAGTTCCACCGGCGCATAGGCGCCGCGCATCGCGTCGTGGCCTTTGGCCACCAATGGCGTGCGCCCGTCAGCGCCGATCAGCGTCACGTTTTCTGGAGAAAGATTGTCCACGGCGCTGGCGACGAGATGCGTTACCGCGTTTACTTCATCATCCGAAAGCCCGCCGCCGCGCAGCTTCAGCACCACTGCCGCTTTCGCGACGCGCTCGCGGTCGCTGAAAAGCGATTCGTGCGGCAGAACCAAATGGACGCGCACCGATTCGACATTGCCCAGCGTCTGAATCGTCCGCTCGAGCTCCCCTTCGAGCGCGCGCTGATAATTCACTTGTTCGGAAAAATCGCTCCCGGCCCAGTTGGGCTTGTCAAAAAGCTCGAACCCCAGCCGCCCGGTCTGCGGCATTCCCTCGGAAGCGAAGTCCAGCCGCGTTTTGTCCAATTGATCGCCGGGAACGCTGATGCTGGTTCCGTCGGTCGAAATCTCGTAGGGAATATTCTTGGCCGCGAGCCGCTGCGCCACCGCTTGCGCATCCGGAGCCGCCAGGCCCGAATACAGCGTCTTGAAATCGGCTTTCTGCGTCAGCTTTACGAAGGCCCCCAGCACCGCGACCACCAGAACCGCGGCGGCCGCCAGCAGGATTTTCTGGTTGCGCGTGAGCGCGCGAAAGAATTCCTGCACTTGCTTGAAGAATTTCTCCACGGCTGCCTGGGTCCTCCTGCCTGGTCCGCGCTAGCTGCCGCACTTGCCGAAGACTCAGAATTGCATCTGCGAAATCGTTTGGTAAGCCTGAATGATCTTGTTGCGCACCTGCATCATCAATTGGAACGACAAATCAGCCTTCTCTACCGCAATCATCGCCGTGTGCAAATCCTGTCCGTTGCCCTGCAACAGGTCGCGCACTTTCGACTGCGCGTCGTTCTGCGCGTCGTCCACCTGGTTCATCGCGCCGTCCAGCGTGCGCATGAATTCGTTCTTGTCGCCCGCCGGCGACGCGGCGCTGGCGGGCTGCGCCGCTTGCGTCACACTCGAAATTCCTGCGATTGGATTAGCCATCGATCACCTCAGCCGCCTTGCGCGCCTCTCGCGCGCCCCAAATCATCTCGCCATTGCCGAACCCGCCTGCCGCGCTGCTCAGGAAAGTATTTCCAGCGCCGACGCGATCATGTTCTTGGTCGCCTGCACCGCCGAAATATTCGCTTGATACGCGCGCGCCGCGCCCATCAGGTTGACTTCTTCTTCGATCGGATTGATCGCCGGCGAAGACACGTAGCCCTCCGCATCCGCATCCGGATGTCCTGGATCGTAACGGCGAATCGGCGGCGTGGGGTCCGGAATCACGTCGTCCACTTGCACTCCGCGCGCGCTGAAATCCACCATCGTCGCCAGTTGCTGCCCGAAGGGCAGCCCGAAAGGACGCTCGGCGGCGAACACGACATGCTGCCTTGTATACGGCCCGCCTTGCGGCGTGCGCGTGGTTTCTGCGTTGGCCAGGTTGCTGGCGACGACTTCCGCGCGCTCCCTTTCTGCCAGAAGCGCCGTACCGCTGATTGTTAATATGCCGAAGAGGTTCATGGTCTAAGACTCCACGCCATCGTTGATGGCTCCGTGAATCGTGCGAAATTCCGAACGGATCAGTTCGATCGCTGCTTTGTATTGCAACTGCGTTTGCGCCAGCTCCAGCCCTTCGCGGTCCAGGCTTACGTTGTTTCCGTCGGGACGCTCGATCAATCCCTGCACAGTCCGCACGAAGGGATGCAGCTCGTCTTTATAATTGTCGAAACTCGCGTAGGACATTTCGCTCTGCAGCGCGATGTCGCGGCTCTGGTAGCCGGGCGTATCAATGTTCGCGAGATTCGAGGCCACCAGCGTCTGCCGGTAGGTCGCCAGGTCCAGAAATCGCTCGAGAAATGGCACGTTCGGCGTGTCAATCAGGCTGGAACTCATGCGTACCTCCGTGGCGGCAAACCGTATTCCCGGATCTTGTTGCGCATGGTCCGCGGACAAATTCCCAGCGCCAGCGCCGCATGCGTGCGGTTGCCCCCGTGCGCCGCAAGCGTCGATTCGAGCAGCTGCCGCTCCATGTCGCGCAGCGATTGCCCTTTGGCCGGTGACGCGCTGCCCGAAGCGCCGGAGGCAGCAGCCGACGCCGGCTCCGTCGCGCTCGCCTGCGGCAGCTCCGACGACGCGCCGCCCCGCCCCTCCATAATTTCGGGGCCGACCGATTGCCCGCCGTGCAACGCCACCGCGCGCCGGCAGAAATTTTCCAGCTCGCGAATGTTCCCCGGCCAGTTGTGCTCCCGCAAACGCGCCTGCAACTCCTCCGAAAAGCGCGGCGGCTCGCCCGACCCTTGCGGCGCGTACTTCGTCAGAAAATGCTCGACGAGAATCGGAATATCCTCGCGCCGCTCGCGCAAAGGAGGAATGCTCAGCGGCACCACGTTCAACCGGTAATACAAGTCGGCGCGAAACTTTCCCGCTTCCACCAACCGCATCAGCGGCTGGTTGGTCGTCGCAATCACCCGCACGTCCACGCGCACCGGATGCGTATCGCCCAGCCGGTCCACTTCTCTTTCTTGCAGAGTGCGCAGCAACTTCGGCTGCAACGGCAGCGGCATCTCGCCGATTTCATCGAGCAGCAACGTTCCGGTATGCGCGAGTTCGAATTTCCCGGCTTTCGCGCCGGCCGCGCCCGTAAACGCGCCGCGCGTGTGTCCGAAGAGCTCGCTTTCCAGCAGCGTTTCCGGAAACGCCGCGCAATTCACGGCCACAAAAGGACGGCTGCGTCGCCCGCTCGTCTGATGAATCAACCGCGCGAGCAATTCCTTTCCCGTGCCGCTCTCGGCGGCGACCAGAACATCCATTTCCGTGCGCGCCACCTGCCGCGCGCGCTCCAGCAAACCGCGCAGCGCCGCCGACTCGCCCACAATCGCTTGTTCCCGCACGCTGCACACCCGCGAAGAAGCGCGCGCCAGCACCCGCTCGGCCACTTCCTTCAATCGCTCGAAGCAAACCGGCTTCACCAGATAATCACTCGCGCCCTCGCGAATCGCCTGCACCGCATCCGGAACTGAACCAAACGCCGTCAAGAAAATCACGCTCACCTGCGGCGCCAGTTCCCGCAGCCCGCGCATCACGCGCAAACCATCCCCATCCGGCATGCGCATGTCCGTCACCACCAGAGGACAAGGCTCGCGCCGGAATTTTGCCAGCGCATCGTTCGCTCCGTACGCGGTGATTACTTCCCACCCGTCGCGCATGAAATGCGCTTCGAGCGCCGCGCGCATCGGAGCTTCATCATCAACCACCAGTACCTGGTTCATGCCATCCCTCCGCAAGGCAGCGTCAAGAAAAACTTCGTGCCCTGCCCCACCGCGCTTTCCGCGCGAATCGTTCCGCCATGCTGCTCGATCACCGTCCGGCAAACAGCCAGTCCCAGCCCGGGATTTCCCGCCTGCGTTGTAAATCCCGGCTCGAACATGCGCGCGAGGTCTTCCCGCGCAATTCCGCGGCCGCTATCCTCGAACTCCACTGCCACGCTGCTGAAATTGTCGTGGTTCGCCCACTGCAAACGCACCGCAAGCGTTCCGCCCAACGTCATCGCCCGAAACGCATTCAGCGCCAGATTGAAAAACGCCTGTTGCAGGCGATGCGCATCCGCGGGAATTTCCAGCTCGCCCAGCGAGTTCTGCAGATCAATCCGCAATCCGGCCTGGCGCGCCAGAGGACGCAGAAACTCAACCGACTCGCGCATCAACCGCCCTAAATTCACCGCAGCAACTTGCGGCACGGGCTGGCTATGAAATTGAAGTACGTTGTTCACCGTCGCCGAAAGCGAACGCAATCCCGCCTGAATGTGATCCGTCCACCGCCGCAAATCCGGCTGCGTGGCCGTCGCATCCGCCAGCAGCCCGGCAAAAAGCTCCAGACTTCCCAGCGGATTGCGTATCTCGTGCGCCAGCAGCGTAGCCATTTCCGCCAGAGATTCCTTGCGCCGCGCCGTTTCGCGCTCGCTCAACCGCCGTCTTTCCTCGGTCACATCGCGCAAAATCAGTACCGACTCGCTCGCCGCGCCCTCGCCTGCCCCTTCCCCCAGCACCGCGCAAGCAAGCCCAATCGTCCGCACGCCCTGCACCGTCGGCACGTGACATTCTTGCTCCGCCGCACGCCCCGTGCGCGATTCGCCCAGCAGCTTGCGCAATAATTCCGGCGCAAGCGCGCTCAGCTCGTGGACCACCACACCTGGTTTCGCGAGCGCCGTCGTCTGTGCTTCCATGCCGGCCACACTCGCCGACGAAAGCAGGCGCCGCGCCTCCGGATTCGTGATCCGCGGCTTCCCTTGCGGGTCCACCACCATCACTCCGCAGGGAAGGTTTTCCAAAATGCGCGCCAGATAACGCCGCATCCCGGCATTTTCTTCCACGCTTCGCGCCAAATCGGAGTTGCTACGTTCCAATTCGAATCGCAGCCGCAGCACTTCCGAATGTAAGTGACCGTAGGATTTCTCCAGCGACCCGGCCGCCGCGCTGAACGACTGAAACGCCCGCTCCAGATTTCTCTTCGCCGCGCCGCTGGCCACTTGCCGGCGCGCACCAATCTCCTTCTGCGCTGTTGTCGGCTTAGAAGTTGTGACGGTAGCGGGCATGGCAAGAAGTTCCATGCACGGCAGGTTCCACCTAGGAGGGCATTGCCATAAGAATTCTCTGAACTCAATTCTCGAGCGCGTTCATCACCAGATCGTCGGACCCGACTTCATCGTTCGCTTCTGCCAGCACAAAAGCACGTTCGATCCAATGCTGCAGCTCGCGCACGTTCCCCGGCCACAAATGCTTGCGCAGCAGACTGACCGCCTGTGGCGTGAACCGCTTCGCCCGGCAGCGCGCCTGCCCGCACAACGCCGTCAGAAAATGCTGCGCGAGCGGCAGAATATCCTCCTGGCGCGTGCGTAATGGCGCAATCTGCAGCGGGAACACCGCCAGGCGATAGTAAAGGTCCTCGCGAAACTGTTTTTCGCGCACGCGCTGCAGCAAATCCACATTCGTCGCCGAAATCAGCCGCGTATCCACGCGGAATAAATCCGCGCTGCCCAACCGCTGCACTTCTCCCTCCTGCACAAAACGCAGCAGCTTCGCCTGCATGCTCAGCGGCAGCTCGCCCACTTCGTCGAGCAGCAGCGTCCCGCCGTGCGCCGCATGGATGCGCCCCAATCGCGATTGAAACGCGCCGGTAAACGCGCCGCGCGTGAATCCGAAAAGCTCCGCCTCCAGCAAACTTTCCGGTATCGCCGCGCAATTCACCACCACAAACGGACCGCGGCTCCGCTTGCTATATTCATGAATTCCCCGCGCCACCAGCTCCTTCCCCGTCCCGGTCGGCCCCATAATCAGCACCGCCGTATCGCGCGGCGCCACCAGCCGCGCCAAACGGTACAGCCGCTGCATCGGCTCGCTCGCGCCAATCATGTTCGGCAAAGGTTCGCAACGCACGCGCGCCGCAGGTGTTTCGATCGCAGGCCACGCAGCCTCAGGATCGCCCAGCGCTTGCGAAGCCGCAACGATGCCGGCATCATCCGCCAGTCCCGCCACCTCCAGGCACCCCGCTTCCGCTCCCGCCACCTCATCCATCCGCTGCCCTGCAATTTCAAACGAAAGCTGCTCCGAGCCCGCCCCCTGCTGCATCACCACCACTTCCATTTGCGGATAACGCAGCTGGATCACTCCCACCAGCTCCGGCACATCGAGGTCCTCGATCTGGGGGTCCAGCAACACCGTGCCGAAATCATTCGACGCCAGTTGGTTCAGCGCGTCGGCGCCTCCCGCCGCTTCCGCCGGCTGCACCAGCGCCGGCGTCAAGCACTTCAACACGCGCTTGCGAAACTCCGCGCGCGAACTCGCCACCAGGATCCTGCCCTCGCCCGTTCTCGATATTTGCGCGCTAGCCACCGACATTTTTGTACTCTCCCTCTATACGTCTTGGTCCGCGAAATCGCTTCCGCCCGAACCCACAGCGACCACCGCTCTGCCGCGCTTTACGCCACGCGGCCAGTGCTTGCTGCCTGCATCTTGTATCCCACCCCGCGCACGGTCTGAATCAGCTTGTGGCTCGGCGGCGCATCAATCTTCTTCCGCAAATAATTGATGTACACATCCACCACGTTGGTCATCGTGTCGAACGACAAATTCCACACATGCTCGATGATCTGCGCGCGCGTCACCTCCTGTCCCGCGTTGCGCATCAAATACTCCAGCAAAGCAAACTCTTTCGGAGTCAGCTCCACCCCGCGCGAAGCCCGCTTCACCGAATGCTCCACGCGATTCAATTCCAGGTCGTCCATGCACAAAACCGTATTCGACGCTCGCCCGCCTCGCCGCAAAAGCGCCCGCACCCGCGCGGACAACTCCGAAAATGCAAACGGCTTGAGCACCAGATCATCCGCGCCCATATCCAGCACCTCCACGCGGTCTTCCGGCCGGTTTTTCCCCGACAGCACCAGGATCGGCAATTGCTGCTGCTTTGCGCGAAATGACTGCAGCACCTGCATCCCGCTCGCGACCGCCAAATTCAGGTCCAGGATCGCCAGATCGTAGCTGCGCTCCTCGACCATCTGCTTGGCCTCTTCGCCATTCCGCGTCAAATCAACTGTGTAATGTTCGGCATCGAAACTACTGTGGAGAAACGTAGCTAACGCTGGGTCGTTCTCGGCCACTAAAAGACGCATTGCTGCTCCTGGGGAAGGGGGAAATTCTCAATATTAGGAAGGGGGAATGAACTTTAGTTAAGGTTGGCGAAAGTGTCAAAGGAAATCTTCATCATCGCCGCAAATTTTCGAAGGAGTTAATACCAGCGGGAAATTTCATCCATAATGAAACAGCTCAACCCAGCGAACGCTCCACAACGGAACACTTCGCGCCAGTCCTTCCGCGCTCCCATCATGGATGCGTCATCTTTTCCGGCTTCACCAGCTCGTCGAACTCTTCCGCGCTCAAATACTCAAGCCTCAAAGCCGCTTCGCGCAGACTAATATGCTGCTGATGCGCCTTGTGCGCGATCTCCGCAGCCTTGTCATACCCGATCTTCGGGCTCAGCGCCGTCACCAGCATCAGAGAATTCTTCACGTTTGCAGCGATACGGTCCATATCCAGTTCCATGCCATTCACGCAGTGGTCCACAAAGGAACGGCACGCATCCGCCAGCAAACGCACCGAGTTAAGAAAATTGTGAATCATTACAGGCTTGAAAACGTTCAGCTGAAAATTTCCCTGCGACCCCGCAAACCCGATCGCCGCGTCGTTGCCAAATACCTGCACGGCAACCATCGTCATCGCTTCCGATTGTGTCGGGTTCACCTTCCCCGGCATGATCGAAGATCCCGGCTCATTCTCAGGCAAAATCAGTTCGCCGAAACCCGCGCGCGGCCCCGAAGCCAGCCAGCGCACGTCATTCGCGATTTTCATCAGTGACGCAGCCAGCGTCTTCAGCGCTCCGCTGGCAAACACAATCTCGTCGTGCGCCGAAAGCGCCGCAAACTTGTTCGGATGCGACTTGAACGGCTGCCCCGTCAACTCCGCGATCTTCTTGGCAGCCCGCTCCGCGAATTCCGGATGCGCGTTCAATCCCGTTCCCACCGCGGTTCCACCGATCGCGAGTTCATACAGCCCCGGCAAAACCATCTTCAGCCGCTCCACATCCCGATCCAACTGGCTCACCCAACCCGACATTTCTTGTCCAACAGTCAAAGGCGTGGCATCCATCAAATGCGTGCGCCCAATCTTCACCACTTTCGCAAACGATTTCGCCTTAGCATCAATCGCATCGCGCAACCGCTCGACGGCCGGAATCAGCACCTCCGCCACACGCGAAGCAGCAGCGATATGCATCGCCGTCGGAAAAGTATCGTTCGACGACTGCGACATATTCACATCATCATTCGGATGAATCGGCTTCTTGCTGCCCAGCACTCCCCCGGTAATCTCAATCGCCCGGTTCGAAATCACCTCGTTCGCATTCATGTTCGTCTGCGTGCCGCTGCCCGTCTGCCAGATGTGCAACGGAAAATGCTCGTCAAGTTTTCCCGCGATCACCTCGTCCGCCGCCTGCACGATCAGCTTCGTCTTCTCCGCCGAGAGCTTGCCCAAATCCTGGTTCACCAAGGCCGCGGCCTTCTTCAAAATCCCGAAAGCCCGTATCAATTCCGGAGGCATCGTGTCTCGCCCGATGTCGAAATGAATCAGCGAGCGCGCGGTCTGCGCCCCATAATAACGATCGTTCGGCACCTCAATCTTCCCCATGCTGTCCGATTCGACCCGCATTCCCGCCTTCGCCGCTACCGACGCCTTAGCGTCCACGTTCCCTCCCGCGATCACTCCGCCGCGCAAACTAAAGGCAAATCGGTGCTCCCTTTAGCCGCTCCGTCTCGCATATATA
Organism: uncultured Acidobacteriota bacterium; assembly: GCA_963740695.1. Lineage (GTDB taxonomy): Bacteria > Acidobacteriota > Terriglobia > Acidiferrales > UBA7541 > Palsa-295. The sequence continues at coordinate 711,375 of CAVUFU010000003.1, read as the reverse complement.
AGGATACTGCGGAAACCACCACCAATGCAGCCGCCAGTTGCTCCCAAAGGCCTCAAAAGCGCAAGCTCGGCGCGCTGAAGAGTCCAGGTAGGAAACACGGTTTTCGTCAGCGCCCGGCTTTACAGCTCGCGGAAAAACAGGAAGGGCGGGGCTTCAGCCCCGCCGTAAGTCGTGCCTTTTCTCCTGGGGCTTTAGCCCCTGAAGCCCTGCTTTTGACATTTTCCGCAAGCTGTAAAGCCGCGCCAGAACCGCCGCAAAATCAAGGCGGCTTCAGTTTATCCTGAGGCTCGACGGAATCGGAGCCGAAGGGCCGCTGAGGCCACAAATCCCAGTTCTCGCCCAGACCCTGAAGCCTCGCGCCAATCAGCCGATTCCATCTACTGGCCTGGCAAACGCCACAAGGACCCGCGGTCAGCTGTCCCGCCCTTGGACTTCCGTACAGGCATGTTTTCAGAAACGTTCGCGCTACGATGCTCTCAGGCGAACTCCAAAACAGACTAAAATCGTCTCTGCGAACTGGGGACATTACTCTCTTCATCGCGCCATTTTTCTGGCTCGCTCTTTGGGGGATTGCACGATCGCATGGCCTCTCTATTCAAATTTGCGTTCTCTCGTGACCGCGCCGCAAATGCGACCGCTACAGCCACCGCCGAACCCGGCCCCGCCGTGGAACTCGCCACCGCCGCGGCTCCCAAGCGCGCCGAGCAGCCAGCTCCCCCGCCGGCGCCCGTTGACGACGCCCAACTCCAGGAATTCCTGCTGAAGAATTTCCTTACCACTGAGACCGAGCCGGCCGAGACTGCCGCGCCTGAAGCAGCCGCCGCTGCGAAAACAGCCGCTCCTGCGAAAGCGCCCGCCGCCCCGCCCGCCTCCGCTCCCGCGCAGGATGCAGCTCCCAAAGCCGCGCCAGAACCAGCGCCGGCGCCAGAATCCGTACCCGAAATCGCCACCGAATCAATGCCGGAAATGCCGGCCGAATCAGCATTGCAGACCGCGCCGGCAGTCGCGCACGAGACCGATCCAGATCCGACCCCCGAATCGCTAGCAGCGCCCCTGCTGAACACGGAACCAATCTCGAACTCCATCACCCTCGCCGACCTCCACGAAAGCCACGAAGTAATCGCGGAGGCAGAACTAGCGATCGGTTCTGCGCCTCCCGCTCTTCCCAAAGTCGCGCCCCACGAATGGGCGCTCGAAGAAACCCTCGCAAACCACAAAGAGTGGCTCGATTCCCACGCCGCCGTCGGCGCCAAAGCCGATCTGCGCAACGCCAAGCTCCAAGACACCGAACTAATCGGCATCAACCTGCGCTACGCCGACTTGCAGGACGCCAACCTGAAATCATCGGACCTGCTGCTAGCCGATCTGCGCGACGCATGCCTCGTCCGCGCCAATCTGCAGGAAGCATGTCTCGTCGGCGCCAATCTGGAAGGCGCAAACCTCGAAGGCGCATCGCTCGAATCCGCCATGGGCCTGCTTCCCCGCCAGCTGGCCGGCGCCAATCTGCACGAAGCGTCGTTGCCCGCGCCAATCCTCGAATTCAACGCCCTCCCCGAATTCGCGCGCACCGCAAATACCGCCGCGCGCCTGTTCAGCACCACGCTCGCGCTAAGCCTGCTCTCCTGCCTCGCGATCTGGAAAACCAAAGACATCCAGCTTCTCGCCGATTCCGCCATCATCCCGTACTTGCGCTCGTCAGGCGCCGCTGCGGCCGTACCCACGGACGAAATCTATCTCATCGCTCCTGCCGCATTGCTTGTCGTTTATCTATGGTTTCTCTACAACCTGCAGCGCGTTTGGGACGCGGCGCTCGAGCTGCCTGCCATTTTCCCCGATGGACGCGTTTTAGGCCAGAAAGCTCCGCGCATCATCACCGGCCTGCTCCGCACCCATTTCCGCTGGATGAACCCGGACGCTCCCTCGACGCGCGTAATCGAGAAGGCCAGCTCTGTCTTGCTTGCGTATTGGCTCGTTCCCGTAGTGCTCCTCTTCTTCTGGGCGCGCTACCTCACTCTCCAGGAAATCCACGGCTCCTTCTTGCAAATCGCCGTCACCCTCGTCGCCGTCGGCGTCGCGTTCTATTGCACCACCAGCGTCGGTCGTCCTCCCGAAATTTGGGCCGCGCAAGGCCGTCCCACCAAGGACTACTTCGCGCGCCTGAAATTCTTGAAGCCCGCCACACTGCTCGCATCAATATTCGTAGTTATGTCGCTGATTTCCGCCGGCACCGTCGCAGGCGTTCCCCACGATAAAGCGCGCGCCCCGCAATTCGCCGCCGCCAGCGTTCGCCGCTGGGTCCCGAGTTTCCTCTGGGCGCTCGGTTACGACCCCTACGCCGAGCTTACCGAAGCATCCATTTCCCGCCGTCCGCTCAACTGGAACGGCACGGACGACCAGCTTTCCTCCGTCGATGGTGCCCGTCTGAACGGCACGAACTTCCGTTACGCCCAGGCCTACGGCATCTTCCTCGCCAACGCGCATCTGTTCCGCTCCAATTTCCAGGGTGCATTCCTTTCGGAAGCGGACATGCGCGGCGCCGATCTCGGCCAAGCCAACATGAAATTCGCAGTTCTCGACCGCGCCCAAATGAACCGCGCCAATCTCGATCGCGCGCAACTCGATGGCGCCAATCTAGCGCGCGTGGATCTCCGCGGAGCGAACCTCTCCTACTCTTCGCTCTCCGACGCGGTCCTCGTGGACGCGCGCCTCGATGGCGCCAGCCTCTACGCCACCCATGCCGAAAACGCCACGCTGATTCGCGGTAACCTCGAAAAAGCCGACATGCGCGAAGCGCATCTCGACGGCGCCAATCTCGAAAGCGCCGACCTGCAGCAAGCCTATCTCTGGTCCACAAAACTCGCCGGAGCCAACCTGCAGAAAGCCCAGCTGGCCACAGCGATCTTCATTGACGCGGACCTGCGCGGCGCCGATCTCCGCGGCGCGCAATTCAACGGCACGGTCCTCAACGGCGCCAATCTTCAGAACGCCAATCTCGACGGTGCCGATCTTCGCGGCGCCCTGCAACTAGCAGCAAGCCAGATTTGCGCGGCAAAATCGCGCCAAGGCGCCCTCCTCGACGCAACCCTGCAAACGCAAGTAGACGCGCAATGCGGCGTTCCCCACCAACCATAAGCGAAATCACGAAATCGCAAGCACCCTGAACCATTACACCGCCGCCGACCTCCACAATTCGAAGCCTTGCAACGTCCCGTCTCCGTTACAATTGATTCGGAGGAAACGATGCACCCATGGCATGACCTCAGTCCCGGCGAACATGTCCCTCAGGAATTTCACGCGGTCATCGAAATCCCCCTCGGCTCCAGCGTCAAATACGAGCTCGACAAAGCCACCGGCATGATCAAAATGGACCGCGTCCTTTACTCCGCCGTCTACTACCCCGCAAACTACGGCTTCATTCCGCAATCGCTAGCCGAAGATCACGATCCGCTCGACGTTTTGGTCCTCTGCCAGGTTCCGGTAAATCCACTAACCATCATGTACGCCCGCACCATCGGCCTCATGGCCATGATAGATTCCGGCACGATTGACCACAAAATCATCGCCGTCGCCACCGCCGATCCCGAATACAACTCCTATCACGAAGCCAGCGAGCTTCCCCCGCACAAATTAGCCATGGTTCGCCGATTCTTTCAGGATTACAAACAGCTCGAAGGCAAAATCGTAGAAGTGGACGCCATCCAACCAGCCGCCGCAGCCTACCCCGTCATAGAAGGCGCCTTAGCGCGTTACGACAAAAAGCGCCGCGCCGGCCATCACAAAAAATAGCTCGAGTGGAAAATCGCAAGCGTCCAAGCCAAGCACGATCTATGTGGAGCGCGGCGGCGCGCCGCCGCTTTTACGGTGTAAGACGCCCAGCGATCACCACCAGCGACGCAAGCCTCACAGGCGATGAAAAAGTGAACTGTCCCGCGCTGCCCGTTTTCTGAACCTTCGTCCAGTTGTGACCGACTTTCGCTTGTCCCCATACTGGACGTGCAGCTTATACCTATCTTAGGCCGCGGTGGATCTTGGGGAACGCCGTGCAACGTCCATTCGTCTCTCGCCTCCTACATTTCGGAACGCACCTGCTCGCGCACCCGCAGCTCCAAGCCCGTCATCATAGCGGCGCGCGTAATTCCGTAGTCTTCGATGCTCCGTCAGCGCCATGGCGCGCACCAAACTCACCGGCCGCGACGGAAGAAGCTGCCGTAGTCGGAGGAAAAATGATTCGTCCCCTGGGACTTGCTCTCGCTCTCGCCATCGTCGGCTCGGCGTCGCCCGCGCACGCGGGCACTGGCACCAACGTGAAGTGCGCCGCGAACGAAGACCGCGTGTGGGTCTACGAAAATCTCGACGATTTCAACTTGGCGGCCAAGCTCAAGTGCGGCGATCCCGTGCAAGTCGAATCGCGCGTAAAGGGCTACGTAAAAGTTCAAACCGCCGACGGCACCGAAGGCTACGTCCTCGATTCCGCGCTCCCGAAATCCGCCCTGCCTCCCGCGCCCGAGGAAAAACCCAACACCGTCGAAGCCGCGTCCCTCGCCTTCGCCGCGAAGCGCGCTGGAAGATCCGCAACTCTCGCCGTTAGTTCCGCGCCGCCCGCTTCATCAGCCCCCACGGCCGTCGCGACGACAAGCGCTCCCGCTGTCGCCTCCACTTCAACTGCGCCAGTAGCCGTCGCGCCGCGCACTGCGCCAGCCGCTCCCGCCAATCCCGCTCCCGCTCAACCAGCAGTTGCCATAGCCGCGCCCGCACCACCGCCTGCGGTTCCGGCTTCAGCACCTGCCTACGTAAGCCAACCCGTCAGCGCTCCCGTTTCCGCACCCGCCGTCACAAGCGCTCCAGCCGCGACAAGCGCCCCAGTCGTCGCGCGCGCGTCCACCGTGGAAGTGGAAACAGTGTCAGCACCAGAGCAGCCAGCGCCGCCCGCTCCCACCGTCGCCGCCAAATACAGCAATCCGCAACCAATCGCTCCCGCGCGCACCAAGAAACACAAAACACCTGACGCCGCCCCGGCGCAACCTGCAGTCTCAACGTCACAACCCACGGTAGTGGCACAGGCGGCGCCAACTCAACCAGCGCCGTCGGCAACACCCGCCAGGATTGCCGCTCCAGTTGCGCAGGCCTCCGTCTCTTCGGTCTCTTCGGTCTCGTTCAGTCTCTTCCGTCTCGTCCGTCTCTTCCGTTTCTTCAGTTTCTTCGGACGCCACATCGCAACCCGCGCCCATGGTCGCGAGCCGAGTCGAACCAAGTGAAAACGCCGCCATGGCGGAAAATTCCGCGAGTCTGCAGCCCGTCTCCAGTCCTGCTGACCAACCGACTCCCGTGCGCGCCAAGCCCGCGATCAATCCCGACGACGATGACGACACCGCCGTCCATCAACTCGCAGAAGACACCGCCAATTGCACGCACTATTTTTCCGCCTACGGCCTCTCGCCCAATCAATACAAATGGCTCGCGCAAAATCGTCACAAAGCTTTCCCCAGCGTCTGCCCCGCTCCCACTCCCGCGATGGTGGATTTTGTCGTCATCTTCACGCACGATGTCGCGTTCTACAACGTCACCATGCCCGACGCCATCCACGTCGAACAAAACGGATTTTCCGATTGGACCCCGCTCAGCACCGTGGACACCGCCCTCATGACTCCCTCGGAAGCCGACAAAAGCCACCACGAGTACGTCTGGGTATTCCACACCGCGCGCGGCGCGTTCGACCCCTCCAAGTTCTCTTCGCATCGCCACCCGCTGTTCTCAAAGGCCGAAAGCAACACCCTGGGTTCCCGCGGCGGTTTCCGCACCGTGATGGACGCGCTCACCTTCATCGAGCAAAACGGAACAAACCGCTAGGGCCCCGCACCAAATCGGAACAGCGCCGCTTCCACCATCACTCAGTTCTCTCTAACCTCCCGTCGCAACTCGTTTGTTCTTCGTCGCGCACTCGGCTTCCCGCCTCTCGATTGTTAGGGCCTTCAATTGCTTCAACTACTGTCTCGCACACTGTTTGCGAGCTCGCGTGAAGGCGTGTCGGTCCAGAACGACGCTGTGTTATAAGACAACCCGGTTCCCCCCTTCCGCTAGAACTGATTTCCCCGGGCCATGCCGGCACCTGTTTCCCGGGGAGAGGCGCGCTGTATGAAGAAAAAGCGGCTGGGTGAAGTCCTCCGCGAGCGGAATCAGGTCTCCGCTGACGACCTCAATAAAGCTATTCAAGATCAGCAGGGAAAGCTTGTTCACCTGGGCGAACTGCTGCTGCAGCGCGGCATCGTATCAAAAGAGAATCTCGTCGCCGCGCTCGCCGAAGTCTCCCGGATTCCGTATGCAGATTGCGCTTCTGCCTCTATTGACGATTCCACGCTCAGCCTGATTCCAGCCGCCATGGCTCGGCGCTGCTGCGCCGTGCCGCTCGCGATGGATGGCACGAAGCTCGTGGTAGTCATGGCCGAACCGCAAAATCTCCAGTTGCTCGATGAATTGCGCTTCAAGTGCGGAATGATCATCGAACCGCGCTTGGGATTTCGCGCCGAGCTGGAATCCGCGATCGAAAGGTTCTACGGTCCCACCGAGCCCGTCGTTATCGCCAGCCAGGATTCTTCCCAAGCACCACGCAGGACCGCGCATGCGCCCAACGAAGGCGAGATGGAGTTCATTTCGTTCAGCTCCCAGGAACGCAACGTCGAGGCCATGCGCGAAATGCAGTCGGAACTCCTGCAAAAGTCCAAAACCACTCCCGCCGTGATGGTCGTCGCCTCCATGATCAAAGCCGCCGCCGAGCGCCGCGCCAGTGACATCCACATCGAGCCGCAAAGTGACGGCACCGCCGTCCGCTTTCGCGTGGATGGAATGCTGCGCGAGTACCAGCGCCTGCAAAAAATCCTGCAAAACTCCGTCGCTTCGCGCATCAAGATTCTCTCCGAAATGGATATCGCCGAACGCCGCGCCCCGCAAGACGGCCGCTTCCTGGTAAAAATCGGCGGCCGCCGCATCGACCTCCGCGTCTCCACTTTACCCACGCAGCACGGCGAAAAAGTTGTCATGCGCCTCCTCGAAGGCGAAGCGCCCCTGCAGGAACTTTCGAAGCTGGGCTTTCCGCGCTGGATTGAAGAGCGTGTCCTGCCGATGCTCCACCTGCCGCAGGGCATGATTCTCGTCACCGGTCCCACCGGCTCCGGCAAAAGCACCACGCTCTATTCCGCGCTCAATTTGATTCGCCGTCCCTCCATCAACATCATCACCGTCGAGGACCCCGTCGAATACGCCGTCGCCGGCCTCAATCAAGTGCAGGTGAACACCAAAGCCGGCCTCACCTTCGCAACCTCTCTCCGCTCCATTCTCCGGCAAGACCCGGACGTCATCATGGTCGGCGAAATCCGTGACAAAGAAACCGCGGAAATCGCCCTGAAAGCCGCGCAAACCGGCCACCTGCTGCTCTCCACCCTCCATACCAACGACAGCATCTCCGCCCTGACCCGCCTGCTTGACCTCGGCGTCCCCGGCTACCAGATCGCCGTCTCCCTCACCGCCGTCATCGCGCAAAGATTGATCCGCCGCCTGTGCACTTGCCACAAATCCATTGAGACAACTCCCGAGTACGCCGCGCAGTTGGTGCAAGTGGGGATTACCGACGACACTCCCTTCCACAACGCTCCGAATGGCTGCGACCTCTGCGACCACACCGGCTTCAAAGGTCGCATCGGCATCTACGAAATGTTGGCCCTCGACGACCCCATCCGCGCCGCCATCCGCGAAGGCGGACACAACGACGAAATCCGCGGCCTGGCCCAGGACTCCGGCATGAAACTCATGCAGGAATATGCGCTCGAGCACGTCCGCGCCGGCATCACCACCATCGAAGAAGTCCAGCGCGTCGTCCCCTTCGCCCAGCTCTACGCGCTGCAATGCACTTCCTGCCGCCGCGAACTTTCCAGCGCCTTCCTCTTCTGTCCCCATTGCGGCAAAAAACAAACATCCGGCAAAGCAGCGAAAGTCAAGAAAGCAGCGCAGATGCCGCAAGGAGTGATGGTCTCGTGAGCGATCGCAACGTCCAAAAAGATTGGGACACCTCCCGTTTCGGCCAGCGTGTTCATAGCATCGGGGAAATCACCGTCAAATACGAAGGCGCGGACGATCCCGTCGTCACTCGCGTCCCGGACATCAGCACCGGCGGAATGTTCATCAATACTCCGCGCAAATTCCCCGAAGGCGCCGTCCTCGACTTGCGCTTTCGCCTCGAATATACCGGCGCCGAAGTCCAAACCCGCGGCGAAGTCCGCTATTGCCTGCCCGGCGTCGGCGTCGGCGTCGAATTCATCGGCATTCCCGAATCCGCCCTCCGCGCCATCCTTCAAGAAATTCGCTCGGCAACCCGCGCCCGGCCCGCCGGCCCCCGCACCACAACCAGCACAAAAACCCGCCGCGCTCGACCCAAATTAGTTCGCCGCACGCCTCGCAAGGCCAAGTAGCGTCGCATCCAAGCGTCCTTGCATGCTGAAAGAAAAATAGGTCCGCAGCGCCGCGCACTTGTCGCCACATTTCTTGAAATGCCCAATTGACTCCCCGCGCCTCCGGCACCAAAATCTATTTTTGCATTTTGACCGAGCGCCAAGTCCCCAAAGCTCGCTCAGCCATTCCAAACACGGAGCAACTCATAATGAAAATGTTAATTCGCATTACCGCCTGCGGAGTCCTCCTGCTGGCTACCGCATTCGTCGCCTTCACTACCAACATTCAAAAATCCTCCCCAGCTCCTAAAGACACAGATATCCAACGCGGCAAATATCTCGTAGAAGAAGTGGCCAAATGCGCCGAATGTCATACCCCGCGCGATGCGCAGGGCCAACTCGACCGCGAGCACTGGATGCAAGGCGCTCCCATCTGGATCACCCCCGTTCACGCCAATCCGCGATGGGCCGAGCGCGCCCCCGCCATCGCCGGGTTCGGCGGCTATTCCGATCAAGACGGCGTGAACATCCTCGAAAAAGGAATTGGCGCAAATGGCGAGACGATTCGTCCTCCGATGCACATCTACCACATGAAACACGAAGACGCCGTCGCCATCATCGCCTATCTGCGCTCGCTGCCCACCGCTCCGCAGTAAAACGCTCGCGGATTGTTAAGATTTCTTAATGTCGCGCCCGCTTTTGCGCCCTTTGCCTTTTTTCCTGTATTGCACTTCTCGCCAACTGGAGTATCTTCATCTGGAAGGAGGGCCACATCATGCCCAGCTCGAACAAGAGGATCCCATCGCAGGAAGCGATTGAACGCCGCGCTTACGAAATCTATATCGAGGGCGGCAGCATAGACGGCAACGACGTCGCGAATTGGCTCGCCGCCGAAGAAGAGCTCATGGCGCGCGCCGAAGAGGCGGAAGCGGCCAAGACAGCGCCCGATGCCGACGTACGCCCCGCGCCCATGCGCAAGAGCGTCACCGCGGGCTAGCACGAACGCCAGAAAATACGTGGGAATTGCATCCGTTGGTCAAGCGGACGCCGCGCAGGCGCGGTTTGCCCCGAAGGAATTGCCTATTTTCCGCGAAACAAAAAAATAATCTCGATAATCAGAATAATCACCACCGATAATTCCAGCACGAAACTGCGCGTCTGGTTGAACTGGTCCACCATAAACCGGTACAACTCCCCCGCCGTCCGCAGCTTCTGGTCCACCAGCCGCCGGTAATCCGTCACTCCCACTTTCGCCGCAGACAGCCCGTACAGTCGCGCGTAGAACATATCGCTCAAAAACTTGATGGCGTTATCCACCTTCTCCGTCAACTCCATCACGTCCAGCCGGATCGTATTCAACCGCGCCGCTTCGCGCGAAAGCCGCCAGGCGGCTGCCACTCCGCTCTTGTGTTCGAGCGACCGGTACACGTCATCCAACAGCCGGGTAAGCAAACCGTCGTAGTGCCGCAATTCCAGCAACTGCGTGTTGGCATACTCCAGCAGTTGGATCGTCGTCGCCGCACTCTCGGCGCTGCCATAAACCAGCGCCCCCGACCAGCCCACTACCAGCAAATCCGCGCGCGAATACGAAATATTCGATTGCAGAATTTCCTGCGTCTCCGCCTCCGACAAATAAACAGACTCGCCGCGAACCAGCTGCGCAATTTCCCGTCCGTGCCCCGCCAGCAAATCCTTAGCGCCGAGCGTCGCGCCATCCGCTCCCGGCAATTCCTCCAGGTGCACGATGAAGTAGTCCTCGTTCAGCCAAGTCTTGTAAGGACGCACCAAAGCCCCCGCCGCGCGATCCAGCGCCCCGCGCAGCAACTCATTCGCCTTGGCCTCCAGCTCCGGCGCCCCAATCCAGTGGCTCGATTGCGTCACCAGCGACTCCCAATCGCCCGCAAACCCCAGTTCCATCTCAATACTCACCACGCCGTAATCGTAATATTTCGTGCTCCCGCCGATCGTCTCCCCCGTCTTCAGGACGACCAGCCCGATCGGCTCAATCACCGGCGGACGCTCAAATTTCAAATAATGAGGAATCGGCGGAGTCCGGCTGGCAGGAGCCTGCACCGCGTGCGGCTCAAGAATCCCCCGCAGGCTATCCAGATTGACGGCCTCCGCCACATCATAAAGATAAAGCACCCGAAAATGTCCCCGCAAAGAAATCGCACCCTCCGTCACACCTCCACAAGTATCTCACCCGCAAAGTCGCATTTGTACCGGCGCGCTTCAGTGAGGGGCTTTAGGGTCCGCGTGAGAACACGGGAATCTTTGTAGGCCGTAGCTTTAGCTACGGCATGAACGCAGCAAAATCGGAGCGGCTTTAGCCGCTGAAGTACAGGTTTTGTAGCGTCTTTTAGGGGGTCGGAGCACGTTGCGGCCAAAGCAAAGCGGGTGTCATCCCGCTTGCCCTGACGCAGGAAGGGAGCGCAGCGAGGCCTGCCTGCCGCAGGCAGGGCTCTGCTTTTCTCTGACTCCTTCCACGAAACGCTCGCAAACGCTCCCGTAACGTGACAAATCCCGGTCTGCAGCCCCTCAATGAAAATCATGCGACGCCGTCTCCGCCTCGCTAATCAATACCCCCCGCACATTCTCCACTTTCACCGAAACCACATTATCCTGATTCTGCAATCTCCCCTCGATCCACAAGAATTGCTGGCTAACGATCGCCACATGCTGCTCCGCAAATAATTGCGGCGTAATAATCGCATTCGCAATCCCGGTCTCATCCTCCAAACTCAAAAACACAAACCCATGCGCCGTCCCAGGCCTCTGCCGCGCAATCACTCCCCCCGCAAACCGCACATACGTTCCATCCGGCATACGATTCAACTCGCTCGCCGTCACCGCTCCCTCCCTCCTCATCCGCGCGCGATGATATTTCATCGGATGCGGCCCCACCGTCATCCCCGTCCCATGAAAATCCGCCACCAACCGCTCCTCCGCCGTCATCGGCAGCAAAGGCGAATCCCCATTCGTTTTCTCCGCGCCAGCGACAGCGCCAGCGCCAGCCCCAACAATAGCGATCGCCTCCTCCTCCGCCTCCTCGCATCGTTCCAGCAAAGGCCCCGCATCGCGCGCCACCCGCTCGATCTGCCACAACGCATCCCGCCGATGCCCTCCGCGCGCGCCTCCAATAAAATTCAACGCGCCGATCTCCGCCAGCGTCGCCAGCTCCGCCTTGCGCAATCCCGGGACGCGCAATTTCAAATCCCCAATCGAAGCAAACTCCCGCAGCCCGCGCTCGCGCACAATCTCCGCCCCCACCTCCGCCCGCAATCCCCGCACATAACGCAATCCCAAACGCACGCTGAAACCCTCAGCCTCCTTCTCCAGCCGGCACAACCACTCCGAACAAGTCACATCAATCGGCTTCACCCGCAAACCATGCCGCTGCGCATCCTTCACCAAAGTTGCCGGCTGATAAAATCCCATCGGCTGGTTATTCAACATCGCCGCCGTAAACGCGGCCAGGTAATGGCATTTCAAATAAGCGCTGGCATAAGCCAGCAAAGCAAAACTCGCCGCATGTGATTCCGGAAATCCATACAACGCAAACGAAGTAATAGACTGCACGATCGTATCCTGCACCGCGCCGGTAATTCCGTTCCGCGTCATCCCGCTGCGCAATTTCAACTCAATATCCTTCATCCGTTTCTCAGACCGCTTGAATCCCATCGCCCGCCGCAATTCTTCCGCCTGCCCTCCCGTAAATCCCGCCGCGATCATCGCCATGCGCAATAATTGCTCCTGAAAAAGCGGCACGCCCAAAGTCCGCTCCAGCACCGGCTCAAGCGACGGATGCAAACACGTCACCGGCTCGCGCCCCAGCCGCCGCTGCAAATAAGGATTCACCATCTTCCCCACAATCGGCCCGGGCCGGATAATCGCCACCTGCACCACAATGTCGTAAAAACGCCTGGGCCGCAGCCGCGGCAAACAACTCATCTGCGCCCGGCTCTCGATCTGAAACATTCCCACCGTATCCGCCTTGCGCAAAGTCTCGTAAACCACCGGATCGTCCGCCGGCAGCCGCCCCAAATCAATTTCCTCGCCGTAATCGTCCCGGATAATCTCCAGCGACTCTTCCAGCACCGCCATCATCCCCAATCCCAGCAAATCCACTTTCACGATGCCCATGTCCGCGCAATCTTCTTTGTCCCATTGCACCACCACGCGCCCCGGCATCGAAGCCGGCTCCAGAGGCACCACCGAATCCAGTTGCCCCTTGCAAACGACCATCCCTCCCGAATGTTGCCCCAGATGCCGCGGCAAATCCTGAAACTTCACGCACAATTCCAAAAATTTGCGAATCTGCGGATGCTTCAAATCCAAACCCGCATCCTCGAAATGCCGCGTGAGCGTATCGTTTTCGTCTTTGTACTCCCAAGCCCCCACCAGGCTCGTCAGTCGCGTCAAAGTCTCCGCATCAAACGAAAGCGCCTTGCCGATCTCCCGCGCCGCCGAACGCCCGCGATACGTGATCACATTCGCGGTCATCGCCGCGCCCAGTTTTCCGTAGCGCTCATACACATACTGAATCGCGCTCTCGCGCTGATCGCCGCTCGGCAGATCCAAGTCAATATCCGGCCACTCGCCGCGCTCTTCGGAAAGAAATCGCTCAAACAGCAGATCCATCCCCACCGGATCCACCGCCGTAATCCCCAACGCATAGCAAACCGCGCTGTTCGCCGCCGACCCGCGCCCCTGCACCAGAATATTCCGCTCGCGGCAAAAGCAAATAATGTCCCAGACGATCAAAAAATATCCGGCCAGCTCCAGTTTCTCGATCAGCTTCAATTCCCTCTCGATCTGCGCCCGCGCTTTTTCGTTCTCCGTCCCATAACGCGCGATCATCCCTTCCAGCGTCCGCTCGCGCAGAAAATGCGCCTGCGATTTCCCATCGGGCACCGGATACCTCGGAAACTCATATCCCAAATTGCTTAAATCGAATTGCAAACGCGAAGAAACCAATTCCGTATTAGCGATAGCCTCCGGAATATCCGCAAATAAACGCGCCATCTCCTCCGGCGATTTCAAATATCGTTCCGAATTGCGCGCCAGCAATCTTCCGGCGGTCTCCAAAGTGCGGTGATTGCGAATGCAGGTAAAAACGTCCAGCACTTCCCGCTGCTCCGGCAGCGCATAAGACACGCCATTCGTCGCCACCAGCGGCAATCCCAGTTTCCGCGCAATCTCCACCGCCGCGTGATTCCGCACCTCCTCCGCCCGGTCAAAATGCCTCTGCAACTCCACATACACATTCTCGCGCCCGAAAATCTCGCAAAGCCCTCGCACGCATTCCGTCCCGCTTTCAATTCCCCCACGCCGCAAAGCATCCTCGAGCGGCCCTTCCCCTCCTCCCGTCAGGCAAATCAACCCCGCAGCTTTCGCCGCCATCTCCGCATCCGTCACGTGCCCTTCCCCCTTGCGCGCCCGCAACTTCATCAAAGTAATCAAACGGCACAAATTCTGATAACCGCCTCGCGTCTCCACCAGCAAAGGGAAACGCCACCCGCCAACAGCAGTCACTTCCGCCCCAATATGCGCCCGCAAAGATATTTTCTGCGCAGCCAGATAAAATCGCGGCGCCCCATAAACCCCGTCCCGATCCAGCAAAGCCATAGCCGTCATCCCACGCTCCACGCACACCGAAGCCAATTCCTCAGGCAAAGCTCCGCCCTCCAAAAAACTAAAAGCCGATCGCGCATGCAGTTCCGTATACATGAAAGTAAGAGATGCTCCACAGCTCAGAAAACAAAAAACACGGTAGCGACTGTCATTCCGAGGAGCCGCAGGTGACGAGGAATCTGCTTTTTCTCAAAGTGTGCGCGATCGCCCTTCTCTACAAAATTCTCCGTGCCCTCCGCAGTTCCTCTGTGCCCTCTGTGTTAAATCTTTTGACTTCGTTAGTGTTTTCTCTGCGTCCTCTGCGCTTCTCTGCGTCCTCTGCGTTAAATCTTTTGACTTAGCCCTTCCGCCACGACACGAAAACCTCTAATCATAAACACCCCGCACAAACCACCCCCCACACTCCGAATCGTAATAAACGCAATAAACCCCCGCTCCGCCCCCCGCCACCTGAAACTCAATCTCCAAATCCCACTCATCCCGGCACCACGAATCCTCCCGCCACCAATCCCCCGAAGTCCTCCAGGGCCCCGAAGCCGCCACCACCCGTCCGCACCCACCCCGAAAAAATATTTTCGCTGGACTCCCCTCCCGCAATTCCACCGACGCCGGCAAGCAAGGCCGAAAAATCCGGCACCCAGTAGCAGGCCGACGCAAAAGCCGCGAGCCGCCACCGTCAGCCACCGTTTTCCCGCGCGCGCTCCCACCCCGCGCACGAATCCGCGCCCCCTCGCCCTCCACCACAAACCTCTTCATTCGAAATTCCCCAGGACGATGCGTATCCACCAATTCCGGCGACCCGATATTCCCCCCGCCCACCAATTTCGCCAGCCGCGCCACCGTCAACTCCAATTTCTCCGGATCCGGCGCCCCCGGCACAAACAATCCGCCCTGCGCCGACCGCGGCCGCGCCGGCTCCGCCACCAAAGTAATCTTCACAATGTCCCCGGCCGGCGGATCCCCCTGCAATTGCAGCCGCAGCAATTTCAAAAGCATCTTGGAATCCCGCATCGGCACCGGCAGCTGCAACACCTTCACATAAAGTTTCTGCGCCGCCGCGCCACCCGCGGAATTCGCCACCGCACTTTCTCCCCGCACCTGCACAGTCTTCCCGAACAAATCCCCCAAATCGAATTTCACGCGAATCGCAGCCGCCGCCAAAGAACGCGCCTCCAGACGCGCGCACATCTGATCCAGCAAACGTCCCAGCAAAAACGACAAAGGCTCCAAATCCTCTACCGCATCATCAAGCTCCATCGCTTCTTCCATGCTCTCGGCGGGCGAGGCCAACACCATCGCCCGCGCACGAGCCCCGCGCGCCAGTTCGTGCAAACGCACTCCTTCCTGCCCCAATCGCTCCGAAAGCTCCAGCACCGGCAAAGCCGCCAATTCCTTGCAATTCCGTATTCCCCAGCGCGCGAAAGTTTCCAAAGCCTCCACCGATGGCGAAAGCGCGCCAACCGGCAAAGCGCTCAAGCACTTTTCCTCCTCCCCCTCCAGAATCAAAGTAATCCCCGGAAACCCGCGCCCCGCATGCACCGCCGTTTCCAGATTCGCGGAAATTGCCACCTGCACCACCAAACGAAGTCCCTCCGCCCGCCGCACCATCTCCCGCGCAATATTTTCGTCTGAACCAAATAGCGAACCGAGCCCCGCCACATCCACAACGATCGTGTCCGCCGCAAGATCTTCCACGCGCGGCGAAATCGACCACCCTAAATCCAGCAAAGCCGCATGCGCCGCCTTCTCCCGCTCCCGCGACCGCGCACAAATTTCCACTCCGCACAATACAGCCTGCAACTTCGCCATCCCCACTTGAACTCCCGCCCGCAAAGCCGTTTCATCCCCAGCCACCACGCGCACCAGCGGCGGCGTCCCATCCACCAACGCCATCCCACACCCGCCAGGCCGCGCCCCGCCGCGCACCACAGCCTGCACCATGAAATTCGGAACATGCACCGATGCGAATGCCACGATTTGCGAATCTCCATTCACTCCCTGCAATTTTCAGCGGAATTGCCTTTCTCTGCGCTCTCTGCGGTTTTCTCTGCGTCTCTGCGTTAAATCTTTTGACTTCGCTTTTGCTTTTGATTTTGCCAACTGAAGCGATCCCAATCCGTCCGCGTACTAAAAATCCCCTCCCCCACCATCCGCCCCCGAGAACGCGACACTTCCCCCCGCGCGCTCAACCCCTCCAGCAACCACCCCAACGAATGCCCCACAAATTTCGTCTGCGTCCCATCCCACGAAGCCCCTTCCGCCTCCATCCGCAATCCCAAAGAAGCGCAAGTCTTCGCATTCGACTCCTGCTCCAAAAGCACCAAAACCGTCGGCGTATCCTCCACCGCCCTCCGAAAACGGAACCACGATTCCAGCGGCACATGCCGCACCAACCGCGGCGCAATATCGCTCAAATCCACAGCAATAAATCCAAATCCCCCACCCTGCAATAAAAGATCCGTAGCCCGCAAGCTCTGCTCAATATTCTTGCAGCGCACCCACAAAAGTTTCCGCAACTCCACCCCCGCCGCCTCCGCCGACTGCGGATCAAAAGCATCCGCCCCATCAATCAAAGCGCAAGCTTCCTCCTGCGCCGTCCGCGCGCTCAAAGCCGAAAGCAACAAACTAGTCCGCCCCGAACAAGACGGCCCGAAAATTTCCGTAAGCGCCCCGCGCGGCAAACCTCCCGTCAAAAAATCAATTTCCGGAATACCGCTAGAAACGGTCGCAACGACCTTGCGGTCACGATACGTAAAAGGCGCGACCACGCGCCCAGCCAAAGCCAGTTCCACCTGCGAGCGCAAAGCTGCCAAGTTAGCGGCCATAGGTTCACCGATAGTTCCACGCGAGGCGCAAAAACGAAGCATCTCTATCTTCGCCTTTTCTTCGCCTACCCCATTTTTCTACACCTTGCCAAGCATTGTCAACCTCGCCGCCCGCAAGAATCCGCACATCCCGGTTTGTAATGGAAAAGCGCGCCCGTGGAAAAAACAGGCGCACAGAGTGCAGAGCATTATGGCCAAACAAAATAAAATCCCGCAAACGCTGGCAAATTACGAGGACAATCGAGGTGAGTATGTTTCTTCGCAGCACAAAGATTTCAGTTTCGCTGCGAACATTTCAAATCCACGCGGCACGCCGCGCGAATTAATTCCCGCCGCAAGCTCCCGTCTTCACTCCCGAAGTCGCGACGCCATACTGATTAGCCCCAGAAATTTGAGTGCCGCCACCCAAAAGCACGACGCTATCCACCGGGCTCGGCCAATTCATCTCGTAAATTCCCCGCGCGGCATCCACCGCGCGCCACGTTCCGCGCCAAGTCCCGCTCGTGAATGTCCCATTCGGCTCGACCGACACATTCCATCCATTCGCCCAGTGCCACGTCCCCGCCAGACCCACCGTCCCCGAAACGCGCCCGCCCGAAATCGGATAACCGTACTGATTCCCTCCGCTCATCGTGCGCTGGTCGGGCGACACCGTGAGCGTCTCCACCATCACCGGCCAAGTAAACGTGTACGCGCGCCGCCCGGCATCCACCAGCCGCCAGTGCGCCGTGAACGGCCCTCCCGTCAACGTCCCGTCCGCGCGAATCACCACCGGCGCGTTGTTGAACCATTGATAGCAACCCACGATCGGATCCACTCCGCCGTTCACTCCAGACGAAGCAGCCTTACGCGATGAAGACGAAGACGAATGCGACACCGTCGTTTTCGGCGAAGGCGTCACCGCGCTGCCCCCAGAATTCGAATCGCTCGCCGCGTCGTTCCCGCCCGAAGGATTCGTCGCACCCGCCGAGTCCCCAGCTCCCGGCGAATTCCCGCCCCCGCGCATCAGCATCATCCCCACAATCACCGCCGCAAGTACCAGCACCACCGCCGCGCCAATCAAAACCATCTTCGAATTCAAAATTCCCGTACGCGGACCGGTGCTACCGCCAGCGCCTCCGCCAACCGCTCCACGCGCAGCGTCAACCATCGGCACAGTCGCCGCCGCTCGTGCCGCACTCGCAACCACTGTCGGCGCGTGCGACGGCGCAGCCGCCGCCACGTTCCGCTGCCACATCACCGTCGGATCCGTCGGCGGCGACACCACGTCGTCCGTTTTCACCGGCAACAATTTGTGCACCGTCGCCGCCAGATTATCCAAATGCTTTTCCATCGGCGGCGTCATCGCATCCAGCCAATGCACCGACCCGATGAAATAATCCAGCGACTTCCCCGGCGCCACATCTTCAATCCGAAAAGGCAGCACGGCCACGCCGCTACTCACCGCCCGCTCCACCTCCTTCGGAATGTGCCCGGAAGCATTCGCGCTCGAAGAAAAAACCAGCACCATCACCTTCGCGCCGTGGATCGCCTCAATAATCGCTTCTCCATACGAAGTCCCCGCCACAATGTCCCGCGGCGCGATCCAGCACCGTATCCCCGAAGCCTCCAAACGCGCGCACACCGCGTCCGCCACAATCTTGTCTTTCGACGCATAGCTGATGAACACATCAAACGCCACGAGCCACGCCTCCGCAAACCCTCCGCGCTGTGCACGTCCCCACGCGCGCAAGTCTGCCCTACAATCTCACGGATCAACTTCACTGCAAAAGTTCCGCGATTATAGCTCTACTTCGCGCAGGCTGCTCGCTGTCGGCACTGGATTACTTCGAACGCTTCACGGGCGAGATTCAGCGAATTGAAACGACTAACTGGAGGGGGTTGGCATTAAAGTATGGCGCGCCCGGAGAGAGTCGAACTCCCGACCTTTTGGTTCGTAGCCAAACGCTCTATCCAGCTGAGCTACGGGCGCGCCGGAACCACATTGCAGTCCAACTAGATTACGATACACCGCCCGCGACTTCAACACCGCGCCCGCCAAATTCTCCGGCCGAAAAAAACAGCCGAAAGCGATCCAGTAAGCAGTCGCGAGCCTCGGCCCGCTGACCTCGCTCCTTCCCCGCCTCTCTGCATCGCTGCTTTTCGCCCTCCGGTCCGCCAAAATCCGCGCACAAACCCCTTGCCCCCCACTGTTCACCCAACTGTCATGCCCTTTTAACAATTGCACAGTACCGTCACCCTCTTCGATCGCAAATCTCAAACTCTCTAGATGAGGTGCTGCATGGCGGCAGGAACGTCTGTGCTAGATACCAAAATGACCGTAAGCGCCCCGGCCAAAATTGGCATGGGAATTTTCGGCGTTGCCGTGGTCGTCGGCCTGGTTTACGCCGGCACGCACTTGCTCCGCGACCTCTCCGACGTTCATCCCACCAGCGCGTTGCCGTTCATCCTGCTGGGCATCGCGCTCCTCACCGCCCTCGGCTTCGAATTCGTCAACGGCTTCCACGACACCGCCAACGCCGTCGCCACCGTCATCTACACTCACACGCTCGAGCCGCACGTCGCCGTAGTCTGGTCCGGAATGTGGAATTTTCTCGGCGTGCTCGCCTCCAGCGGCGCAGTCGCCTTCGCCATCGTGTCCTTGCTGCCCGTTGAATTGATCCTCCAGGTAGGAGGCAAGGCCGGATTCGCCATGGTCTTCGCCCTGCTCGTCGCCGCCATCATCTGGAATCTCGGCACTTGGTGGCTCGGTCTTCCCGCCTCCAGTTCGCACACCCTCATCGGCTCCATCATCGGCGTGGGCATCGCCAACCAACTAATGTCTGTCAAGACTGGCACCAGCGGCGTGGATTGGGGCCAAGCCACCAACATCGGAAAATCCCTCCTGCTTTCTCCAATCGTCGGATTCGTCATGGCCGCGCTTCTTCTCATCGTCTCCAAGAAGCTCATTCCCGTTAAAGCTCTCTACGAAGCGCCCAAAGGCACCCAGCCTCCTCCCTTCTGGATTCGCATGCTCCTCCTGCTCACCTGCACAGGTGTCAGTTTTTCTCACGGCTCCAACGACGGTCAAAAAGGCATGGGACTGATCATGCTCATTCTCATCGGCACCGTTCCCACAGCCTATGCCGTCAATCACGCCGTCAATTCCCAGCAGACCCAGGATTTCGTCGCCGTATCCACGCAAACCGCCGGCATGCTCGATCATTACGTTTCCCCCAACGCCGTCATCGGCGACCCTCGTGAGGATTTGACCGACTACATTCGCACCAAGCAGTTCACGCCCAACACCATGCTCGCCCTGCGCGAGACCGTCAACGGCATCGGCACCGAAATGGCCCTCTACAAAGAACTCAAAGCCGTTCCGCAGGACAAAGTTCGCAACTTCCGCAACGACATGTACGTCGTCAGCGAAGCTCTGCGCCTGATGAACAAGACGCACACCCCTGAATTTTCGACGGCCGATACGGCGATCCTCGCCAATTACAAAAAGCACATAGACAACGCCACCAAATTCATTCCCACGTGGGTGAAAGTAGCGGTCGCCCTCGCCCTCGGTATGGGCACCATGATCGGCTGGAAGCGCATCGTAATCACTGTCGGCGAAAAAATCGGAAAAGATCACCTTACGTATGGTCAAGGCGCCGCCGCGGAAATCACCGCCATGGTCACCATCGGCGCCGCCGATTGGTTCGGCTTACCCGTTAGTACCACGCACGTTTTATCATCCGGCGTAGCCGGCACCATGGCCGCAAATCACAGCGGCTTGCAGATGAGCACCATCCGCAATCTAGCCCTGGCCTGGGTGCTAACGCTCCCCGCCTCGATCTGCCTGGCGGCAAGCCTATTCTGGCTCTTCACCAAGATGAGCAGCTAGCTAGCAAGCTTTTGAAGTCGGGTTTGACTTTGTAGCGGCGCACTTCAGTGCGCCATTTATGTCGCGACGCGAAACCCTGCGATCTCGACTCAGGTCGCGACGAAGCGATCTTTCGTATTGTAGAATCGCATCTCAGTTTCTTCAGGAGCGCGGAGCAAATCCGCAGGCCATAATCAGTAATGTCCAGAATCACCCTAGCGATTTTCGCCTGCCTCTGTTTCATCCACGCCCGTCCAGGTCTGTACGCGCAGGAACCGTCCGCCAGCACGTGCCCCCGCCCAGCCATCGGCAGCCCCATCCCAGAACCCGAAGACCTGCGCAGCCAAAACGGCGTCTTGCAAGTTGCTCTCACCGTCCACAACTACACCGACGCCGACGGCACCACGCGCTACTGCTATCTCACTCCCGACGGCAGCGAATCCCCCACCCTCCGCCTCAGCCCCGGCGACCTCCTGATCCTGAACCTCAAAAACGATCTGAAGGATCCTCAACACGCTCCGAACTCCGCCGAAACCCCGCATCACATGCCCGAAACGAAAGTCAATCCCTGCACCAGCGGGTACATGTCCATCACCTCCACCAATCTCCATTTTCATGGCCTCACCGTACCGGCCCTCTGTCACCAGGATGACGTCCTGAAAACTTCCATCCAGCCGAGCGATCCCCCGTTTCAATACCGCTTCTATATTCCAAAGAATGAGCCTCCC
Organism: uncultured Acidobacteriota bacterium; assembly: GCA_963740695.1. GTDB lineage: Bacteria > Acidobacteriota > Terriglobia > Acidiferrales > UBA7541 > Palsa-295. Next base: position 689,897 of record CAVUFU010000003.1, on the reverse strand, counting down.
GGTCTCTACTGGTATCACCCGCACATCCACGGTTTCAGCACTCCACAAGTTCTCGGTGGCCTCTCCGGCGCCCTGATCATCGAAGGCATCGAACGCGCCAACAAACAAGTCGCCGGCCTTCCCGAGCGCGTCATCATCATTCGCGACCAAAATTTGCTGAACCCCGATGCACCTCCATCAAAATCCGAGCCGGTCGTCCCGAAAATGCTCCTCGATCGCGATGGCGACGCCGCCAACAACGGCACCGGCTTCGGCAAACCGGCTAAAGATCTTTCCATCAACTATGTTCCGGTTCCCTACCCCGATTACCCTCCAGCCAGCATCCGGACGAAGCCCGGAGAGCGCCAATTCTGGCGCGTCCTGAACGCTTCCGCGATTACCTACCTCAATCTCGAAGTCCTCTACCAATTCAAGCCGCAGCAATTGGGTATCGTCGCGCTCGATGGCGTTCCGCTCAACGCCAACGGCATGAACGGCGATTTCATTGACTGGCAGCCCCATATTGGCATCCCCCCCGGAGGCCGCGTCGAATTCATCGTCTTCGGCCCGCCGCTCGGCGTCCCGGGTCTTCTCGTCACGCGCACCGTAGATACCGGCGCTGGCGGCGAAAACGACACCAACCGCATGCTCGCCACCATCACCTCATCGAACGACGCTTCCGAACCCCAATCTAAACTTTCTTCGTCGCCCATTCCCCTTCCTCCGCCCACGCTGCCCTGGCTGGGCAATGTCGCCCCGGTTCGCACCAGAAAACTTTATTTCTCCGAAAAATTGCTCGATCCAAAAAATCCCAATAGTGCCACGGTCTTTTATCTGACGGTGGAAGGTCAGACCCCCGAGCCCTTCGACCCCGCTTCCGATGTGCCGAATATCGTTGTCCATCAAGGCGACGTGGAAGATTGGATCATCGAAAATCGTTCCACTGAACTCCATGCCTTTCACATCCACCAACTTCACTTCCTTATGACCGCTTGGCGGGATGTCCCCGTGAATGAGCCTTTCCTGCGCGATACGGTCAACGTGCCCTATTTCGATGGGAAAACCCTGGAATATCCCAGCGTCACCCTGCGCATGGATTTTCGCGACCCCAATACGATCGGCACTTTCGTTTATCACTGCCATCTTCTCGAACATGAAGACGGCGGGATGATGGGCACGATCCAAGTCCTTCCAAAAGATGCGCCGCTACCGTCCGCAGAAAAAGTCCCAGTACTCCGTCGGTAAAACCGTCCGCGACCATCAAAGACCGAATAAATTCAACACTCTGGCATCACGCGTGCCCGCGCCGCCCACCTTATGTAGGGAGCGCGACACTTTTCACCAAAAATCAGTCCCGGTACGAACTTTTTTCGCCACACCGCTCAACGCATTCTTTTTCAATCCTTTTTCTTCTCTTTCTTATTCCATTCACATAAGAAAAATCTTCCCGCAACAAATGGCGGTTATTACTCTCAAGCTCCACTTGAAGTCGATTTCGAAAATAATCAGGAGGGTGAATGTCCTTTAAGCATGCTGCTTCAAATTCGCTGCATTGTCTGCGCATCGGGCTCGCGACTCTTGCGATGTTCCAGTTCACCGTCGGCGCATCGTTGCTCGACGCTGCACCAATTCCGGCTCCCGCCCAGGAAGCCAGCGCTGCCCCCACCACAGCGTCGCCTATCAAACACGTCATCGTAATCATCGGCGAAAATCGCAGCTTCGATCACGTATTCGCCACCTACGTCCCGAAGAACAACCAAAAGATTTGGAACCTGCTCTCGGAAAAAATCATCAACTCCGACGGCACTCCCGGTCCGAACTTCCACACTGCGCAGCAAGTTGCCGCCACCGACAAGGGCACCACGAGCTCTGATGCGTTTCTGCTGGCTCCGCCCTTGACCGAATTTCCCGGCACGATCCTTCCCGCTCCGCTCGTTGGCGGCGCCAAGGATTCTTACATCGAAGGCGATAGCTTGACGCTGGCGGAGTCGTCCGAGTATCAGATGCTGCCCGATAATTACTATCAGTATCTGATTTCTGGCGGCACCGGTCTCACCTCGCACACCCCGGACACCCGCATCTCCGACGTCAATGCTCTGCCTGCAGGTCCTTTCCAGCTCACCAACGGCAATCTCTTCACCTACAACTCCTATGCCGCAAGTCCCGTGCATCGCTTCTATCAAATGTGGCAGCAACTGAATTGCAACGTGAAAGACTCCGTTCCGACGAATCCTTCGGGCTGCAATTCGAAGTTGTTCTCGTGGGTCGAAGTCACCGTTGGCGCCGGAACAAACGGTCTGGCTCAACCGTCGAACTTCAGCACCGAATACTCGCCCACTGCTGTCACCACCGGTGAAGGCTCCACGGCTCTCGGCTTTTACAACGTACAGAACGGCGACGTTCCCTACTTCAAGAGCCTTGCGGACACCTACGGTATGAGCGACAACTTCCATCAATCTGTCCAGGGCGGCACCGGCGCCAACCACATCATGCTCGGACACGCCGATTTGATCTGGTTCAGCGATGGTCACGGCAAAGCCCTGGTGCCTCCGCACAACGTCGAAGTTGACAAGGGCACCGCGAACGCCGGCGTCGTGGACGAAGTCGAAAATCCCAATCCCGCCATCGGCACCAACAACTGGTACACCGAAGACGGCTACGGCGGCGGCTCCTACGGCTCTCCCTCCTACGGCGGCGGCTCCTACACCGACTGCGCAGACATGACACAGCCCGGCGTAGCCCCCATCGTGAATTACCTGCAATCGCTTCCGCATCCCGTGAAGCCCAATTGCGATCCCGGCCACTACTACCTGCTCAACAACTACAATCCGGGCTTCTTCGGCAACGGCAACAACGCCTACACCGACACCAGCGCCGACAACACCGTCTTCACCATTCCGCCTTCGAATGTGAAAAGCATCGGCGACGACCTCAACACCAAGCAGGTCACCTGGAAGTATTACGGCGATCAGTGGGACAACTACGTCCCCGATCCCTACCAGCTCAATTACGGCGCCATCGGCAAAGCCACCGACGAGTACTGCAACATCTGCAACCCGTTCCAGTACGATTTTCAAGTCATGGCCAGCACCGACGCCCGCACCTACCACATGAAGGACACGCTCGACCTCTACAACGACATCGCCCACAACACTCTGCCCGCGGTTTCCTTCGTCAAGCCCAGCGGCTTGGTGGACGGCCATCCGTCCTCCTCGAAGCTGAACCTCTTCGAAGGCTTCACGGAGAAAATCGTGGAAGCGGTGCAGGCCAACCCCACTCTGTGGAAGGACACGGCAATCTTCATCACCTTCGACGAAGGCGGCGGCTACTACGACTCCGGTTACGTTCAGCCGCTCGACTTCTTCGGCGACGGCACCCGCATCCCGATGATCGTTGTCTCCGCCTACAACAAGCCCGGCTACGTCTCGCACGTCTACACGGATCACGTCTCCATCGATAAATTCATCGAACGCAACTGGAGCCTCGGTCCGATCACCACGCGCAGCCGCGATAACGACCCGAACCCCGTCACGGCTCCCAATGACCCGTACGTGCCGACCAACAGCCCGGCCATCGGCGACCTCTGGGATATGTTCACCTTCAGCAGCAGCAACACCGACTAACCAGCAATCGAGCCAACCGTTCCGCCGGGTTCCATCCCCGGCGGAACGGCCTCAACTCCCCGCATCTTTTCCTTTGCAATCGCATCTACTCACGTTAGGATTGCACCATGCATCGCGACACCCGCTCCATCCAATGCGCTCTCTGTTGTTGTCCACCACACGCTTGGGGCGGGGTGCGATCCGAATAGCTCAGTAATCCTATAAACGGATTTCAAGCCCGCCAACAGCGCAAGCTGTCCGGCGGGCTTTTTGTTTTTGCACACAAAAATCAGCAGGCAAGAAACAACGAAGCACCAAAAAGGAGCCAGCAAATGTCCGACACAATCGCCACAACCCCGCGCCCCGCAAGAATCGCACCAACTCCCTCACGAAAATTCTCGCTGGACACCTGGGCCGTCCTGGTAGCGCTGGCCCTTTCAGCAGCCGTCTGGCTAGGCCTGCTCAAACACATCCCGTGGTAACAGCAAACGAGACGCATTTGTAGCGGCGTCCGCCGAGGCGGACGCCATCCGTCAACTCGAACCAGCACCAAGCAGCGCAAAAAATTCGCGGAGGAACCACCAGATGGCCAGCTCGATAGCAATCCCCCGACCGGAAACAGACAACGCCTTCAAACAATTCGCGCGCCTGCTCCCCGGCCTGGCCCTACTAGCCGCGGTAGGCTACAGCGGAAAAATCATCGAACACTCCATCGCGACGTACGGCAAAGCCCATCACCTAATTCTCCCCAACATCGAATACGTCCTCTGGGCCATCCTCATAGGCCTGGCCATCGCCAACACCGTAGGCGTCCCCAAACTCTTCCAAGCCGGCATCGCCACCTACGAATTCTGGCTGAAAGCCGGAATCGTCCTACTAGGCTCGCGCTTCCTCCTAGGAGACGTCGCCAAACTAGGCGGCGTCAGCCTCGTCCTGGTCGGCATCGAAATCGCCGTCTCGCTCTCCTTCATGACCGCCCTCGGCCGCGCCTTCAAACTCAAACCCAAACTCACCGACCTGCTCGCCGTCGGCTCCTCCATCTGCGGCGTCTCCGCCATCATCGCCGCGCAAGGCGCCATTGACGCCGACGACGAAGACGCCTCCTACGCCATCGCCGCCATTCTTTCTCTCGGCGCCATCAGCCTCTTCATCTTTCCGCTCGTCGGCCACGCGCTGCATCTCAGCGACACCAGCTACGGCCTCTGGGCCGGCCTCGGCATTGACAACACCGCCGAAGTCACCGCCGCCGGCGCGCTCTATTCCGACGCCGCCGCCAAAGTAGCCGTCCTCGCCAAAACCGCCCGCAACGCCATGATCGGCTTCGTAGTCCTGGCCTACGCCATCCGCTGGGCGCGCAAAGAAAACACCGCCGGCGTAACCAACAAAGCCCAGTTCCTCTGGCAAAAATTCCCGAAGTTCGTCCTCGGCTTCCTGGCAATCTCCGCCATAGCCACAGCCCACGTCTTCAGCAAAGACCAGCTGGTAAGCCTGGCCAATCTCTCCCGCTGGGCCTTCCTGCTAACCTTCGCCGGTGTAGGCCTACGCACCAACATCCGCGAACTAGGCAAACAAGGCTTCCGCCCCTTCTTCGTGGGCGCCCTAGGAGAAATCGTGATCGCAGTCCTGACGCTAGGGCTAGTCTTCGGCGCCGACCGCTACTTAAGATAAACGTGTGGCACAGCCTTCAGGCTGTGCTCTTCGCCGTTGCAGTTGCCGTTGTGAATCGCGCTACAGCGCGATTCATCCTGAGATTCGGCAGTGCCGAATCGAAGGGCCGCGCCCGCCTTTGCGGTTGCAGTTGCCGTTGCCTCTGCCCTTGCCGTTGCAGTTGCAGTTGCACTTTTCCCCGTAGGGGCACGGCATGCCGTGCCCGCCGCGCCACCAGCACGCATTCTCCGTGCCCTCCGCAGTTTCTCTGTGCCCTCTGTGTTAAATCTTTAGCCGTTGCCACTGCCGTGCTCCCCGGGCCATTCACTCGACCCCGCAAGAAATCCATTTGCGTCCCACACACCCATCATGAGATAGTACGTAATATCACTACTTTGGAGACGAAGATGGAGAAGCCCGTATCCGCAGCAACCGCCAACCGCAAATTCTCCGAACTCCTGCGCACCGTCCGCGAAGGCCGCAGCTACGTAGTCACTTCCCACGGCAAACCCGTCGCCAGAATCGTGCCCATCGAAAAAAACGGCGGCGTACCCCCCGGCGCGCGCCGCGCCTTGCTAAAACGCCTGCACTCCCAGCGCGCCAGTCAAAATCGGCCGTTGGACCCGCGCCGACCTCTACGAGCGTAAGCCGTGAGGCTAGCGCTCGACACCAACATCCTCGCCTACGCCGAAGGCGTAAATGGCGCGCCGATGAAAAAGGCCGCGCTGCAACTCCTCGAAAAACTCCCCGAAGGCGCTACCCTCTTGCCCGTGCAAACTCTCGGCGAACTCTTCAGCCTGCTCGTCCGCAAAGCTGGACGCACCGCCAAGCAAGCCCGCGCCGCCATCCTCGCCTGGCGCGACGCCTTCCCTCTCATCGAAACTTCCCCCGCCGTCCTCCTCGCCGCCGCCGATCTCGCCACCGACCACCAACTCAATATCTGGGACGCCGTAATTCTCTCCGCCGCCGCAGAAGCCGGCTGCCGCCTCCTCCTCTCCGAAGACCTAAACCCAAACTTCACCTGGCGAGGCGTAACAGTAGCCAACCCCTTCGCCACAACAAAAAACGAACTCCTAGCCGCCCTACTAGACGCCCACTCCCAATCCTGAAGTAACGCGTTAGCGACCACCCACGCCAAGATTTTCCGACCGGTGCCCAAAGAACAGCAGCCGCGCGAGGAGAATTAACGATAGCGCCCCTGACGCGAGGCCCAGTCTTCACCGCCAACCTAGTCGTAAGATAAGCGTGTGGCACAGCCACTCCTGTGAATCGCGCTGCAGCGCGATTCACCCTGAGACCCGCCAGTGGCGGGTCGAAGGGCCTGTGCTCTTTCTTTAATCTGTCATCCCGACGGCAGCGCGCATTCTGCGTCCCGCTTGTTTGCGCGGGACGAGGGCTCTCTCTTCGCCGTTGCCGTTGCCGTTGCCGTTGCACTTGCACTTTTCCCCGTAGGGGCGCTGCTTGCCGCGCCCTGCCGTTGCCGTTGCCGTTGCCGTTGGCTTTCTCCGCAGCTCTGCGGAAACTCCACCCTTCGCTTATCGCAACGCCCCCACGCCGCGCTCGCACAAACGCCACTCGCCACAAAACCAGCGCCAGCGGCGCGACAGAACTTAGCCCAGCGTGTAAACGCTGGGAAAACCCCAAAAACAATCCCAAGCGCCGTAGGTGCCCCCGCCGGACCGTAGGCGCGCCAGCAGTTGCAGTGGCACTCGCGGTTTTCCCCGTAGGGGCGCCGCTTGCTGCGCCCTGCCGTTGGCTTTGGTGTTCGGCGCCGACCGGTTCGTGCGATGAAGCGTCAAATTCTGACTTTTCACAACTGCAAAATATTGTCGATTAGAACGAGGCTCGACTGTTTGTTTTGTGGATAGTTACGTTGAATTCTAATATCTGCCATTGTCGATTAGAAATCACGAAACGCGTGGAGTGTGATCCGCGAGCGCTGTTTTCGAGGAGCCGACCGCGACACAGGAAGCGCACTTTTGTGACGATTAGAACGGCAGAAAAGTGCGTTTTTGTTGGGTTTTTGATCATTTCTAATCGCGGGGTGTGACGATTAGAACGGCGGTGATGAGTTACGAGTGATAGTTGACGAGGAAGCGTTGCGGCGGAGTGCTGACTGTGACGATTTGAAGTGACGCGATTCGTGATTTGCGAAGTGGCTAGTCCTGCAAAGAACGCGGGATGCAAAGTGCGCATTTGTTGGCGATTGATTTGGGGTGCGGGTGTTTGTTTTGTGTGAGATACGATGGATTCTAATCGGCGGGGTTGGCGATTGATTTCGGCGTGATGCGTGAGGGGATGTAACATCCATGTAACATCGTGAAATGCGGTTACATGGAGCGGCTGGCGCTGCTGGGCGTCGCGGGAAGGCGCGCGGGGTTTGAAGTGCGTTGGTGGCGGGGGGCGCGGGGCGGTTTTTGGCGACAGTTTTCCCTGGTGCTCGGTTTGCTGGCCCGTCGCCGGTGCTGCGGTCCGCATGTTGCGTCCTCAGTGGGGGCGGAAAAATGCCCCAATCTACCATATCACATTTACCTACTGATTACTAGGGCTAAGTTAGCGCGTGGGTTAACTCGCAGAAACGCTGGGACTTGCTGAGCGGTTAGAGCGGGTACTTTAGAACGACGTTGTAGACCAGGTCTTCAATTGCCGCTAACACTTTAAACTCCGGAATCACAATATCATTTGGATGTGCACAGGTGTTCCTGAATCCGAGTTTCTCGTCCAGAATCTTCCTGATGTCCTTGGTAATAACTGCCGCAGAGCGAAGAATTTCGATAAAGGCGCTTTCATCCCTGACCTCTAGAAAGTCATCTTGCGCGACGATCTGCCGACCCCTACAGTCGCCGCGTAGAACCCATGCGGCATTGAACTCTGCCAGTTTGTGTGCGAGGACGTACCGTTGAAGGTGATCAATAGTCATCAACCAGACCATAAGTACGGTTGCTCTCCTCGCGTCAACCTCTAAGCAGGCGATGGCTTCCGCGAGGAATTTTTGTTCTGCGTCTCCCGAAATTTTTCCCACTAAAGCTGTGAGTGCCGGAAGCGGAGACCGTGGTGCAGCCGAACCCTGAGTCGTTTCCAAATATTCCTGAAGTTCTCTTTGCCCGAACACGGAAAGTGCAAATTTATGTCCCGTCACCCTGAGCAGTGGGGCCTTCTTTCCTCTGCTCAACTGAACCAACCGATCACCAAACCGTTGGGGCAGAGGCACACCGCCGCCTCTGAAGGCCTCCGCGAGTTCGTTCCTTGCAAAGTTTGTCTTTCCCCCTCGAAGCATGTGATACGCCACAAGTAGAATCAGCGACCGAGGGGACAATTCCTTGAAACTAGGCAAGGAGAGCAAGAAATCCGACAAGGTGGGTGTGGTGGGCAACTCTATGCCTTCTTAGTAGAGGGCATCGCTGCGACCGCGTCTTCACCACGAATTGAGAGGCCGTACTTTCCACGTCCAAGGCTGCGGAGGAGGCCCTGCTTGACCGCATTGACATAATATTGCCCCTGGATGTGGGGATCTTGGCCTCTTGGGCAATCGTCTTTATGTCCTTCGGGGTAAACTCGCTCTTGTTGCGAAATTCATCGAGATACTTACCCAGAACGATGAGTGTCTCGGTTCCACCATTGGGGGTCTTTTGTCGAAAGTACTCGGCAGGGCTAAGAGTTTTTCCGGACTTGGCGACTGCGACAATTTTGGACGGCAGGTCCTTCGTCGCGGACTGAGGTGTGGATCCTAGTCTTTCGAAGAACATCTTCAGCTGCTTTTGGATAAAAGCATTATCACCTTCGACCTCTATTTCATGGTCACCCACTTTCCAAAATACGCGCTTAGCCATTCAATGTTCCTCCCTTGCAGAATTCTCGAATGTCCCAGCAGACGTTTTGAACCAATGCTTCCCGTTAGAACGGCCGGCATTGTATCATGTTGTACTTTCCTTTCAGACACTTACCGTAGCGCCTGACCCCGCATCGGGGCCGCGAGGAGGGAAGTAATCGCGATTCATGATTGTGATCAGCTTAGCGGCTTTGGACACTAGTTCAAAGCTTGCTCTGAAAGGTGATAGATGGCTCTGGCTCGAGAAGAGCAAGCGCGAGATTTTGGGCAACGGGAGTAATGGTCATTTTGAAAGTGCAATCGATGAAGTAGACATTTTTCATCGATACTGGGCCTCCGTAATAGGAAATCTGAACGCTGTGAAAAACGACATTTCGCAATTCCATGCCGTCAGTCCAACTTCCCCGCTCTCCATAACAATCCACGCGGGGCCAGACGTCAGCCCTTTGTTACGATCTTGACCGATATAACCTGTCTGAGCGGCTACGTCTTTGGGGGCCTTGCCTTTTAGCGAAATTGATGGATGGTGCGCACTCGTCGGAATGTTTATTACATATTTATCCGTGAACGTAGGCTCATTGGTCGTGTCAGGGAGAAAAGAAAAGAAGCTATTATTGAACGACTTGTAGTCTACGAACTTGAGAACTACATCCCAGAGCGCGGGCTTTTGACCAGATGCAGCGACGAGCTTTGCCCCAGTCTGGGCGACGATTTTGGGGTCGATTCCTACGTTCTGGTTCTTTGCTACCACAGCTAAATCACTCAAAGCCGGAGCGCGTGCCACTAAAGCTTGTGTCGGAAGTTTTGAAACATTCTCGAATTGGTGAGTAATCACATCTTGGATGAACGGCTTCAACGTATCCAGCGTTGTACTCGTGGCATTCGCCTTCTCCTGAATGTCACGCAGCGTTTCTAGAACTCCCTTAGGAGCGCTCAAGGAAGCTTGGATCCTGGCGTCAACGGTACTATTGGAAGCATCATTGCGATGGTCCAGCCACGTCTTAAAGAGCGGGCCAGTAAACCAACTAAGCACCCCGAGGCACAGAGCCGTTACTGTGAGCGTCGACTTTTTGTTTGCCCAATAAGCAGCGAGGATTCGGGCAAAGGCGTTAGGCGGTTTGGGTGCCAGACGCTGTTCAATTGCACGGAGTCGCCCTTCAATTGCCTGAAAGCGTTTTTCGTTGGACGCTGGTGTCGGGGGCGCACTCGTCACCTCACACGTTCTGGAGGATGCCGCGGGTATGGAAAATCGATTCGTAAGTCATTTTTCGGCTAGGAGTGTAACATGTCGGGCCCGTTCCTTTTCCGCTACGCTTGTGGAGGAACCGCTCTAGGATGCACACGGTCAGCGAAGTATCCGCACCGTACCTGGCTTATCTGAACGCCGACTGAGAGCCGATGCAAAAATGGCGGGTGGCGCACCCTTGTAGCCAGGCAACCAACCGCCTTTAGATTTTGGGGGTGCCGCATCCCTTTGCGCAGTTTGCAAAGGGTGCGTGGCAATACGTCGAGCCCTATCGCCCCGGCGCCGGATTCGGTGCTGCCACCGCTCCGCTCGCCGCCCAGAATGCCGCCCCGATTGATCACGCATCAAATCGAGGCAAGCTACCAACGCCGGCTTGCGCCTGAGTGCCGTGGCGAAGGGAGGCGCGGCATAAATTAGCCCGGTGCGGAAGCGCCGGGAAAAGACGGCGCGCAGCGCCATTTATCCTGAGAGCCTGCCGGTGGCAGGCTCGAAGGAACCGATCGCGGTGCCTTTCCCGCGAAGTTTTCGAGTTTCCCCGCCACACCTCGGCGTGACCCGCGTCCTCCCGCGCGATCCACGAGCCCGCCAGCCCCGCCACCCGAAAAACCAGATTCCGCCCACGCCCCACGCGCGCAAGCCTTTGACGTTGCCGCGCGCACCCCACACCGATTCCCATTTTGGAACTGGTAATCACACAGTAAATGTGATAAAATAGAACCGGGCCACTTTTCCAGCCCACTAAGGACGACACATGCACTCCGCCACAACGGCGACAGGCAGACCACTCCCACCCCCAGGGAAATCTCTACCCAAAAACCGCCCCGCGCCCCTCAGTTGTCGCTCCACTCGCCAACTGGCCGCCCCAAAACCCCATGTAACATCCGAAGCTACAATGTTACATCCCCGCTCCCGCCGCCACTCGTTTACTCAGAGCGCGCTTTGCGAAGGGTCACTCGTTTACCCAGAGCGCGTTCCGCGAAGGGTCACGAATCACTCGTCACAGCCGTTCTAATCGTCACACTCCGCGATTAGAAAACGCTATATCTCGTAGAAAACAAACACTCGGCACACCTTCTAATCGACACTTTTTACAGGGTTCCGCAAGCCACAATCTCCGAATCGCAAACGTAGATCGCCCGCCGCAAGCAGCCAGCAAGAACGTTTCTAATCGACAATGGCAGATATTAGAAATCAACGTAAACCTCTCAAAACAAACGATCGCACCCCGTTCTAATCGACACAAAAACGCAGTTATCAAACGCGAAAAATTCCGCATCACAACCGCGCGCCGCAGGCTGCCTGCTGCTCCCGTTGTTTCTTATTCCGAATCGGTGTATAACCACGTTTGGCGGCTGCACAATAATGTTGGCGCGAACTAACGTCCGGAAGATCCTGCTGGTATCGCTGGTCTCGATACTATTGTGTGGCATGGTGGCTTCGGAACTTCCCGAGCTTCTGACGCTCACGAATGACACTTCCAACGACTTTACCGTCCGCAACACGAGTACGGCCGGCTTACGCGCTCTCCCTGACTCTCACCGGCCGGTTCGAATCGTTGCTGTAAATTCCAGCGTTCCGGCAGCCATTCTGCTTCATTCGCGACGGAGCGCTATCGAAACCGCAGCGCCCGTTCCCTCTGAACTTTTCATCTTGCACTCCGTCCTCCGAACATAGCGAGCGCTTCGATCCGGCCCTAATTTCCAGGGCCGAGATTTCAGCACGAGCAGAATCCACGTCCGCTCTGACGAATGCTCAATGCTGCCTTGCCGGCAAACGCAAATGCCAACGAATGGAGGAGACCATGAGAGATGGCTCGCAGAATATCCTCGAGGTGATGAAACCAGCTACGGAAATTTCGGAGAAAACCGCAGGCCGGCTTGAACTCGTCTTTCCTGAGCAGCGGAATCAGGAAGGAGTTCCGCACGACTGCCGTCAAATGTGGAAAGAGCTGTTCCTGGAAGCAGTGTTCTTCCAAGCGCTATTGGAAACTGACAAAGAGAAATTGACCGAACTGCTGCAAGGCGCAGAGCGGGTGATGACCCAGCGCGCTCAAGAATTATTGAACTCTTCCAATCATCACGAAGAACGCGGCGAAATGGACACCGCGCTCGCGGCTTTACTTTGCATGAAGAGCGACAAGCCTGGGCGGCCGGCGGCGGCCGCGGGCGATGGTTTGAGCTGAGCAGGTATCTGACGACTGGATTTATTGGAGGAGAGTGATGGTTATCGGCGACAAATTGAAAGAGCTGCGCGAGTCCAAGAACCTAAGCCAGGGCGATATCGAGAAGCGTACGGGCCTGTTGCGCTGCTATATATCTCGCGTGGAAAATGGGCATACCGTTCCATGCGTTGAGACGTTGGAAAAAATGGCGCTGGCGTTGGAAGTTCCGATGTACCGCCTGTTCACGGACGAAGCCCGAATTGAGAAACCCGACATCGCTTTTGCGAAGGCTGAGCGCGGGCGCGGAACGCAGCCGGATTCAAAGTTTCGGCCGTTTGCGAAAGCATTGTCGCGAATGAACGACAAGGACCAAAGGCTGCTGCTGCATCTGGCGTCGAAGATGGCCAACCGCGCGCGCTGAATCTTGCGATGTAGCAACGCGACGTGTATTTCGGGCGCGACGGCGAAAGGCACAGCAAGCTTAGCGGTATTAGGCGGGCTTCAGCGGGAACTGGATCTCCAGCATTTGGCGGAGATAGATTTCGCGCTTGGGGCCGGGCGCGGGGTCGCTGAAGTCGCGATGGGAAGCAGCGTCACGATTCGCGGCGAAGCTGCCCGGTCTGGCTGCGCCAGACCGGCCGCTACACGATCAAAAGCAAAAGCACGGCGAAGAGCCGGCGGGACGCCGGCGCTACGAAAACCGACGGGCAAGCGCGGGCACGGCATGCCGCGCCCCTACGAACGGCGAAGAGCACAGACCCTTCGACCCTGCCGCGGTCAGGTTTTTAGGGCGAGCAGAGGTGTTTGTGCCAGACGCCAATCGGGAGATTGGCGCTCCCAGGTTACGGCTAGGCCTTCCCTGCTGCTTGTTTCGAGGGCGCGTGCTTCGCTAGGTGATGCTCCAGGACGGTTTGGAATTTTGCCAGCCATTGGGGATGGGCTGGCCAGGCGGGGCCGGTGACCAGGTTGCCGTCCGCGATGGCGTCGGTCATTTCGATTGGGGCGTAGGTGCCGCCGGCGTTTTCAATTTCGGGAGCGCAGGCGGGATAGGCGCTGAGGCGCTTGCCTTTTATGACGCGGGCGGCGGCGAGAATTTGCGGGCCGTGGCAGAGCGCGGCGATGGGTTTGTCGTTTTCGGCGAAGTCGCGGACGATTTCGAGGACTTTGGGATTCAGGCGCAGGTATTCGGGGGCGCGGCCGCCGGGGATTACCAGCGCGTCGTAGGTTTCGGGATGGACGTCGGCGAAGGTGGCGTTGAGCGTGAAATTGTGGCCGGGCTTTTCGGAGTAGGTTTGATCGCCTTCGAAATCGTGGATGGCGGTGCGGACGTGTTGGCCGGATTTCTTGTCGGGGCAAACGGCGTGGACGGTATGTCCGAGCATTTGCAGCGCTTGAAAAGGGACCATCACTTCGTAGTCTTCGACGTAATCACCGACGATCATCAGGATTTTTGCGGTGGGCATTGCGTGGCCTCCGGCGGAAGATTTTGCGCGCAGCTCGCGACTCGAGGTTAATGATAGCACCGCGGCGGGGCGTTCGGACCGGAGAGGCCGCGAGGCTGCGCGCGGACATTGTGCTGGACCTGAGCAGCGGCGAGGCGAGCCTCGCCTTGCAACAAGCGGCGGCAAGCCGCCGCACTCCCAGATTGCGTCTTGCCGGGGCGCGGTTTGAGCTTGAACGCGAATCGGAAAAGGGGCTGCGAGAAAGATGCAAACGGCGGCTGGGATGCGTCGCCGTTTGCATTCAGTGATTCGCGACTGCTCGGGGCGACCCTACTACTTCGGTTTGTTGTCTTTTGCTTTGGGTTGAGGCTTTGACTCGGACTTTGGCGGCGGTTCTTGTTTGCGCTCTTCGGGAGCTGCTGTGTTGTGATTTAGCGGAGGATGGACGTCGTAGTTTTCTTCCTTGGCTTTGGGGGGCGGCGCGAAGCGGACTGGGGGACGCTGCGTTTGCGGCGCGGCTTCCTGCGTTCGCTCCTGCGGCTTCTCGTTGGGCTTCGGTTGCTGAGCCTCTTTCGATTGTTGCGCCTTCTCCGACTCGGTCAGTGGCGGAGCGTGCGGGATATTTTCGTTGGTGTAGACGTTGGATCGCGGGGCCTGCGGGTTGTCGCGAGCGGGTTCGTTGTTTTCGCGGACTGCAGGCTGCGTGAGATTTTCGTTTCGCGCGGGTGGCACGCTGCCACGCGCGGCCGGTTCAGCTCCACGGGCTGGGGCTTCGAGGTTGCGTGCCGGAGGTTCCGCACCGCGAACTGGCGTTTCCGCGCCGCGTGCCGGAGCCTGCGCGCTGACGACGCGAGGAGCTGCGTGGCTCGCAGGCGGGGTCGGCGGGCTGAGCCGCGCGACGACTTGCCGCTGACTGAACGCAACCTTCGGTTTGGCGTATGCGACTTTGGCGGTGGAAGCGACGTAGCTGGCGCGCGTGGGGGCGAGCGGAGCGGCTTCGGTAACGCGCGCGGATTGCAACTGCTCGGTGGTGACGCGGACCGAGGAAGCTGCGACAGGCTTTGCGCCGACGAACGTCTCGCGGGAGACGGCGGTGACGGCGGCGGCGTTATTCGCGTAGGTGTAATTGATGCGATTGACGGCTACGTCGCGGTTGACGGTGACGTTGCGATTGACGATGACCGTGTTGTAGACGTTGGTGACTTGCGTGACGTTGACGACGCGCGAGTTGGTGACGTTTACGTATTGCACGTAACGCGGGCTGCAGTGATACGCCGGGACGTAGACGTCGCGCGGACCTAGCGGAAACCACGCCACGCCGGCGAAGCCGCCGCCAAATCCAACAGCTACGCTGAGGCCGCCGCCACCGCCGACAAATCCGACCACCGCCGGCGCGTACACCGGGCGCACGACCACAGGACCGGGGACCCATCCCCAGTTACCGCGGACGTAGGCCCAGCGACCGTAGTGAAATGGCGCGAAGCCCCACGGTTCGTCTTCGACCCACGTCCAACCCCAGGGACCGACCCAGACCCAGTGGCCGTAGTGGTAAGGCGCCCAACCGACGGCGACGCCGTTGGGAATCCACATCGGGCCGTTATCAGGATCGTTCTGCCAGCGGCCGTACTGATCGAGATCGTAGTAGCCGTCAATGTCACGCGAGACGTAACGCGCGGACTGAGAATTATTTTCGAATTGGTCGCGCGATTGGGCCCAGTTTTCGAAATCGTCGAAACCGGGCGCGGGTTGCGCATCGTAGGAAAGCTGGTCGGTGCCATTGAAGACGTATTGCTGTCCCGCGGGCAGATCGTAGGTTTCGCCGCCACCGGTGACTTGGCCTTCGCCTTCGCGAACGACGATGACGGTGGAATCGCCGTTGGGGTCGGTTTCGATGCGATATTCGCCGGAAGATACGAGAGTGAAGGCGAGATTCGGAGTGTCAATTTCAAAGGCGTTGCCCGGCTCTAGCGCTCGTAGATGGACTTCGATGGTGCCTTGCGCGAGTTGCAGCTGCACGGTGCGGTCATCGAGATTCAGGAAGGAGACACCAGTCTCGCTCGAGAGGCGGATGGAGGTGGCGCCGATGTGAAGTTCGCCGCGGGAATTCTGGTCGGCCCAGATATTGTCGCCGGTGGTTAGCGGACGGTTGGGATCGGCCTGGATCCAATCATCTTCGCCGGCAGGTTGGAAGGAGACGGAACCCTGCAGGAAATTCAGGCGCGCGACGCGGCTGGGCGGATCGGCCTGATTCTGGTCCTGATCGGAATATTGATCCTGGGCTGCGGCGGTGCGAGGCAGCGCGAGGAACAGGGTGAGAGCTAGGAGCGCGAACAGGGAGAGCTTCTTCGTCATCGGGTGGACCTCGTCGGTTGAGTGAGTGTGCTAGCCGAGCGTGGGGATAGGATAGCGAGTCTTTGCAGCCAATAGGAAGCTAAAAACCAGGTAAACCACAAGATGAACTTGGTGTCTGACATGGCGGTTTGGCCTCCGATTAAGAAACACTTTGGCGGGTATTTAGTTGCGGGGGTGGAAGACCGGCGGCACGACGGTTGCTGATTTCGTTCGAGCGCTGCGCTTTTGCTGGGGTTTACTTTGTGAAAGCGGCGGCGCGCCGCCGCACTCCATATGGTGCTCGGCTGTTTCGCGATTCGCTACGACGGTCGGAGCTTGGTGCGGCGGGAAATCGTGGAATCGAGATGGTTGTCAGTTGAGGCGATTCAGGCCGTTGAAGGCGGCGGTTTTGTAGCATTCGGCTAGGGTGGGGTAGTTGAAGACTGTGTCGATGAAATAGGTGATTTTGCCTTTTAGTTTGAAGACGGCTTGGCCGATGTGGAGAAGCTCGGCGGCGTTTTCGCCGAAGATGTGGACGCCGAGTAGCTCGAGGGTTTCGCGGTGGAAGAGGATTTTCAGGCGGCCGTCGGTGTGGCCGGCGATTTGGCCGCGAGCGATTTCGCGGTAGTAGGCAACGCCGACTTCGTAGGGGACGTCGGAATCGGTGAGTTGCTCTTCGGTTTTGCCGATGAACGAAATCTGCGGGATGGTGTAAATCCCGTACGGATAGCTGGCGGGATCGGTCTGGACCTGCAGGCCGAAAGCGCGGGCTGCGGCTATGCGTCCTTGTTCCATGGAGACTGAGGCCAGGCTGGGAAAGCCGATCACATCGCCGACCGCGAAGATATGCGGCTGAATGGTGCGGAAGTCGGCGTCCACTTTGATGCGGCCGCGATTATCGGCTTCGATGCCGGCGGCGGGGAGATCGAGGCGTTCGACATTTCCCTGGCGGCCGACGGCGTAGAGCAGCGCGTCGGCGTTGATTCGTTTCTTGCTCACTAAATTCGCGGCTACTTTTCCTTCCGGGGTTTCTTCCACGCTTTCGACTTCTTCGTTCAGGCGCATGGTGGCGCGATGATCGCGCATCTGGTAGCTGAGGGCTTCGACCATCTCGGTGTCCGCGAATTCGAGCAGGCGCGGGCGCTTTTCGACGATGATGACGCGCACGCCGAGAGTGGCGAACATGCAGGCGTATTCGACGCCGATCACGCCGCCGCCGACGACGATTAGAGTGCGAGGAATTGTGGGCATGCTGAGGATCTGATCGCTATCGATGATATTGCGGCCATTGATGGGTACTTTGTCATTGGCGGCGGGTTTGGTGCCGGTGGCGATGACGATGAAGTCGCCTTCGAGTTCGGAGAAGCCGTTGCCGTTTTCGACGCGGATGTGGTGCGGGTCGGTGAATTTGGCGACGCCGTGGATTACGTCTACTCCGTTGCGTTTGAGCTGGTCCTGGGTTACGCCGACTTCGTTTTCGACGACGCGTTGGACGCGGAAAAGAAGATCGCGCATGGAGATTACGTCCGCGGCGACGCGATTGGCGCCGTAGAAATTTTTGGAGTAGAAGCCGGAGAGATGCAGGACGGCTTCGCGCATGGTCTTGCTGGGGATGGTGCCCGTATTGATGCAGACGCCGCCTATGGCGCTCTGCTTTTCGACGACGGCGACGCGTTTGCCGGCTTTGGCGCCCTGGATGGCGGCTCGCTGGCCTCCGGGGCCGGAGCCGATGACGATCAGGTCATAGCGGAGCATTCGAGAGGTCCTCGCTGGGCGGTGCGTTTTGAGTGAAGGCTGGTTTGGGCATGGCGGAGATGGGTCTGGTCATGGGAACGAGAGTGATAACGCACGTGTGTTACTGCTAGATGAATGAAACTCGGGGAGGTGATCGCGCAAAAATTGACGGTTGTGGCATGAGCGCTGCGCTTTTGCTGGGGTTCACGCTGCGAAAGCGGCGGCGGGCCGCCGCAGTCCATATTGAACGCGACAGCGTTTTGTTCGCGACGACGGATCGAGCGTGCGCCTAGCGCGACGGTGTTTGACGACTCTCGTGTTCTCATGCAGGCTCTACAGATCTTTGCCTGGAGTGGAGCGGTAGGCTCCGATTAATCTGGCGACCAAGACGGCGAGATAGAGGACGCCGAGAATTGCTTCAACTACGGTGATGGAACGTGCTTGAGGCGAAACCGGGGTGATTCCGGCGGCGCCGAGCGAAGTCATCGTGCCGTAACTGTAGTAAACGAAATCGAAGCGACTGGGAACGGTGTGCATGCTGGTGTGTGGTTCGAGGTAGAAGGCGTTGGGTTGCAGGGTGGCGACCATGCCATAGATGCTGGCGAAACCGAAGCCGACCAGGAGATAAATACAAAGCGCGCCGAAAACGGTTTCGGAATTAGCCTGCTCGCGGGCGAACACGCGGCGGAAGATGACGACGACTACGAAGACGTCAAATGCGAAACTCAGGACGATATTAAGGATCGAAAATGTGGTGGCGGTGGGTTCGGGGAGGCGGAAGCGTTGGACTAATGCGGGAACGGCGAGGATCAGCGCAAAGATGAGGACGCTGCGGCGCAAACTGATCGCGTAGACGCTGATGACGATTAACGCGCTACCGACTACGCGGAGGGCGTAAAAGCCGAAGCGGCTGGTTTCGGCGTAGGGATAGAGGATGAGGACGGCCAAGAGAAACAGAAAAAGGAGGAAGAAACGATAGCCGGTGGTGACGAACTGATATTCGGACGCAAATTTATTCGTCATGGACATTGATGACGGGGCTCCGTCGGCGATGGTACAACAAGTTCTGCGAAAAAGGTGCGTGGCATGCGGCACGATCGTATTGAATATTGGGGCCCGCTTATATCGTTGACAGCCCGGTTGGCAGAGGTCCGAAGATTTAACACGGGGAACACAGAGTAAAAGCAGAGGACACGGCGACGTCGAGAATGGGCGGAGGGCGAGGCTTATTGATTTGCGGGAGGCAGGTGACGGCGATGAAGATCCCGGCGCTTCTGGGGAGTGCCGTGCTTGGGATTGCAGCGTTTTCGCTTGCGCTGGCGCTTGCCGCACAAACCAAGGAGAACGTGGTGCCGAAGCGACCGTGGTATCAGCATGCGGTTTTTTACGAAATATATCCGCGCAGTTTTATGGACAGCAATGGCGATGGAATCGGGGATTTGAATGGGATCGCGGCGAAACTGGATTATCTGAAGGCGCTGGGAGTGGACGCGATCTGGATTGCGCCGTGTTTTCCATCGCCGCAGGTGGATTTCGGGTACGACGTCTCCGACTACGAGAACATTGACCGGATGTACGGAACGCTGGCGGATTTTGACCGGCTGCAAAAGATGGCCGGGCAGCACGGGATCAAGATCATTTTGGACTTGGTGGTGAACCACACGTCGGATCAGCATCCGTGGTTTCTGGATTCGCGTTCTTCGCGCACCGCGGCGAAGCGGGATTGGTACATCTGGCGCGACAGCAAGGATAGCGGCCCTCCGAACAATTGGATTTCGGAGTTTGGCGGCTCGGCGTGGCAGTGGGACAGCAAGACGAAGCAGTATTACTACCATAATTTCTATGCGCAGCAGCCGGATTTGAATTGGCGAAATCCCGCGGTGGTGGATGCGATGTATGGCACGACGGAGTGGTGGTACAAGCGCGGCGTGGCGGGATTCCGGCTCGATGCCGTGGACACGCTCTTTGAGGACCCGGAGCTGCGGGATAATCCCGTGCGGCCGGGAAAGAATGCGTACGGAGATCCGAAAATCGAGAATAAGTATACGAGCAAATTGCCGGAAGTGCATACGGCGCTGAAGGGTCTGCGGGCGGTCGCGAACAGATATAATGCGATCCTGATTGGCGAGACTTGGACGGACAACGTCGCGCAACTGAAAGAATATTACGGTGCGCGATATGACGAGCTGCAGATGCCGATGGATTTGATGTTGACGAAGCTGAAATTTTCGGCCGCTGTGTTCCGGGAGCACATCAAGGCGGTGGAGGCATCGGGCGAGTGGCCGGTGTATGTGATCGGGAATCACGACATTCTGCGTTCGTGGAATCGCTATGGGGACGGGCAGCACAACGATGCGATTGCGAAGGATATGGCGGCGATGTTTCTCACATTGCGCGGGACGCCGATTATGTACTACGGGGAAGAAATCGGGATGCAGAACAACGATCCGAAGCGGCGTGAAGACGTGAAGGATCCGATTGGCCGGAAGGGATGGCCGAAAGAGAAGGGGCGCGACGGAGAGCGGACGCCGATGCAATGGAGCGGCGCGGCGAATGCCGGATTTACCACCGGCACACCTTGGAACGCAATTCCTGGGACATACAAGACATATAACGTCGCGGATGAACTGAAGGATCCCGATTCGATATTGAATTGGTACAAGGGGTTGCTGGCTTTGCGGCGTGGGAATGGGGCTTTGCTCGACGGCGAATTCGTGACCCTGAACGACGATGACCCGAATGTTTTTTCATATTTGCGCAAGACCCAGAGCGACGCGGTGATTGTGGCGATCAATATGTCCGCCGCGCGCCAGACGGTGAATTTCGATTTGACTAAGATGGGATGGGCCGGTGGGACGGCACGGACTTTGCTGACGACGCAGGCTTCGCTGAAAGGCAATGCTGCGGTCAAGCAGCTATCACTGGAGCCGTTTGCGGCTTATATCGCGGAGATCAAGAAATAGCGCGCGACGCCTCGACATTCGCGGTGCGTTGAGGAGCCTACATTTTTCCGAGTTGTGTGACCTCACGAATTCAACGGCAAAGAGCCGGCGAGACGCCGGCGCTACTGTTGGCCGGCCGGCTATCGAATGGCGGAGGATTGGGGAGCTTGCTACCTTCCGCCGGTTGCTAGTGCGGCTTCAATTCCCTGCTTGGTGTCCGTGGCGTGGGCCGCGCCGGCTAGAAACGTTAGATCCTGCACGATTTCCTGCGCGGAAGCTTGTACACCCACCAATATTTTTTCCGTGCGGACGGCGCGGAGAAAGCCGGTCATGAACGCTTGCGAAATTGCGCCGGTTTTGAAACGCGCTACTCCGCCGTCGAGGATGGTGGGGGCGAAGTATGGGTGGCGGATATTGAGGCGTTTGGATTCGCGATAGGCGATGGTGCCGACGAGTTCCATGCGCTGCGGCGTGAATGTTTCGGAGTCTCCCAGTCCGATGAGGAGGAGGTTTTTTGCGGGGAGGTTTCCGGTGGACGGCGTGATCAAGAGAGTTTCGCCGAGTTCACCGCGAAACAGTGCGGGAGTGCGAAGTTGTTCGAGAAGACCTTGCAACTTCTGGTTGATCTGGACGAGCGAGCCGTGCAGGCTATTTTCGGGAGCGGATTGGAAAAGACAGATGATTTGCAATTCGGTGGTGGTCTCGGCAGGGCCTTGCACGAGCACCTGCACCGGAAACGCGGCGGAGCGTAGCTGTAGCGTGGCGCTATCAGGCGGCTTGGCTGGAGTGGAGGAACGCGCTTGAGCCAGCGGAGTGGTAAGCAGTCCGGCGACAGACAGATTCAGGAGCACGGCAACGGAGCGGCAGAGCAATGAGTTCCGCATCGCAGACCTCTTTCAGATGACGAACTGAATGTTCTTGCGGGTGCACCCGAGCCTCGTTGGTCCCCGTGGGTTCCGCACTGGCAATTCCCCGTCTTCATCACGAGGCTTAAGTTCGGGGGTATTGTACTCGCTGATCGCGTTGCGGAGTGCTTCGTGATGGTTGGTACTTTTTTCCGTCGCGCGGCAGTTTTGTCAAAGACTACTATTCACCGCAGAGACGCAGAGTACGCAGAGAAAGGCGGGAGTTCACCGCTACTTGCTCTCGACGACGAATCGGCTGGCTTTTTGCGCTGCAACTAAAAATAGGGCGGTTGGCTTGCGGTTCCCACGGAGGGCAGGACTTCGGAGAGGACGTAATCCACGCGGTCGGTAGCCATATCGAGGATGCGGAGGCGCTCGGCGGCGTCTGGTGAAGACATTACCTGCGCTAGAGGGGTGAAGGCGTCACGAACGTAGTGGCTGACTTCCTGGACGATGAGGGCTCGGGCTTTGGCTTGAGCGACTAGTTGATTTTTGCGGTTTTGAGAAAGGAAAATTACCAGGAGGACGGCGCCGGCAATGGCGATGGCGAGGTCGTTGAGCAGGGTTTTCGCCGCGGCGACTCCGAAGTAATACATTATGGCGTCGCAAACGTAGCTGAGAGCGAAGAGCACGAAGCCTGCGATTATGGCCGCGCGTAGGACGTCGTCATTCAGCCAGCTGGATATTCTCTTTATTTGAGACATAAAACCCCTCCCGCCACACCCGGGCTGGAAAGCATAGAACAATTGATGGATTGCGTGCCAGCGCAAAGTAAACCGAGCGGTTGGGGGCCGTCTGTCGGGCGCGCGACGGTTTTTACGGGCCTCTTTTTGAGCGAATTCACGTGATATCCTCGCGCCGCGGGATTTTGTGCTGGGCATTGCTGCGGTTCCATTGGCGCCGTTTTGGGAGGCGAGTCGACAAATCACTTGATGGCGACTCGCGGGGGTGTTCCGACAACAATCCGGCGTGCTGCCTCTTCGGATTATTTCTTGGCGTACTTGAATGCGGCGAGGCAAGCCTCGCCTTGCAACAAGCGGCGGCAAGCCGTCGCACTCCCAGACTGGGCTGTGCCATTTTTGAGGTGGAGATAAATATTTTTGAGTGTGGAAGGGATCGTTATGAGGATTCGAGTTTGGGCTTTCTTGATCGCGGTGCTTTTGATGGTTTGCGGCGTAGGGTTGGGGTGGGCGCAGGAGCATCAGTATCCGTTTCAGGATCCGAAATTGGCGGTGGAGGAGCGGATCAACAATATTCTTTCGTTGATGACTTTGGACGAGAAGATTCATGCACTGAGCACTGATCCTAGCGTGCCGCGATTGGGGATTCAGGGGTCGTCGCACATTGAAGGATTGCATGGGGTGGCCTTGGGCGGGCCGGGCGGATGGGAAGGCAAGGGATTGCAGCCCTTGCCGACTACTCAATTTCCGCAGGCGGTGGGATTGGGCGAGACTTGGGACCCGGAGCTTTTGCGGCAAGCTGCGGCGGTGGAGGGTTACGAGGCGCGTTACATTTTTCAGACGGATTTTCAGTATGCGCATGGAGGGCGCGGGCAGGAATACCGGCGGGCGGGGATCGTGGTGCGGGCGCCGAACACGGATTTGGCGCGGGACCCACGGTGGGGGCGCAGCGAGGAATCTTATGGCGAGGATCCGTATCTTACGGGGACGATGGCGACGGCTTTCATCAACGGATTGCAGGGAGACAATCCGAAATATTGGCTGACGGCGGCGCTGATGAAGCATTTTTTGGCGAACAGCAACGAGAATGGGCGCGGCGGGTCGTCTTCCAATTTTGACGAGCGACTTTTGCGCGAATATTACGATGTGCCGTTTCGCATGGGCGTGGAGGATGGCGGGGCGCGGGCGTATATGACCGCTTACAACGCTTACAACGGGATTCCCATGGCGGCGCAGCCGATTTTGAAAGACATCACCATGCGTGAATGGGGATTCGACGGGATCATTTGTACCGATGCAGGCGCTTTGACGAACATGGTGACCGAGCACAAATATTTTCCGGACATGGATCAGGCGGCTGCCGGCGCGATTCATGCGGGGATCAATCAATTTCTGGATAATTACAAGGATGCGGTGACGGGGGCGATTGATAAGAAATTGGTGAATTTGGCGGAGATTGACGAGAACCTGCGCGGGGTTTATCGGGTGATGATTCGTCTGGGGCTTTTGGATCCGCCGGGGATGGTGCCTTATACAACGATCAAGGGCAACGGGCCGGCTTGGGACAATGCGGAACATAAGGCTTTGGCGCGCAAGGTGACTCAAGAATCCATCGTGCTGCTGAAGAATTCGGAGCATTTTCTGCCGCTGGATCGGACGAAATTGAGATCGGTGGCGGTGATTGGACCTTACGCGGATATCGTGGCGCTGGATTGGTATAGCGGAACGCCTCCTTATGCGGTGAGCGCGCTGGATGGAATCAAGGCGAAATTAGGGAGCGGCGTGCAGGTGATGTTTGCGCACGATAATGCGGATGATGCGGCGGTGAAGATCGCGCGTGGGGCGGACGTGGCAATCGTGATTGTGGGCAATCATCCGACTTGCAACGCGGGTTGGGCGAAGTGTCCTTTGCCGAGCGATGGGAAGGAGGCGATTGACCGGCAATCCATCACTTTGGAACAGGAAGAAATTGTGAAGCAGGTTTACGCGGTGAACCCGCGGACGGTGGAGGTATTGATTTCGAGTTTTCCATTTGCGATTTCTTGGTCGCAGGAAAATGTGCCGGCGATTTTGCACATGGCACATAACAGCCAGGAAGAAGGAAATGCTTTGGCGGATGCGCTGTTTGGAGATTACAACCCCGGGGGCAGGCTGGTGACGACTTGGCCGATGTCGCTCGCGCAATTGCCGCCGATGATGGATTACGATATACGGCATGGGCGGACGTATATGTACTTCAAGGAGAAGCCGCTTTATCCATTTGGGTATGGACTGAGCTATACGACGTTTGAATATTCGAATTTGCGGATGAGTTCTGAACGGCTTGGGCGCGGCGGCGAGATTACGGTGAGCGTGGATGTGCGGAATACTGGCGCGCGCGCGGGAGAGGAGGTGGTGCAGATGTACGTGACACATTTGAATTCGAAGGTTGCGCGGCCGGGGGAAGAGTTGAAAGGATTTCAGCGGATTACATTGCGACCGGGCGAGGTGAAGACTTTGCGATTGCCGCTGAAGGCGAGAGCGCTGGCTTATTGGGATGCGGGCAAGGGGAGTTTTGAGGTTGAGCCGGATCAGGTGAGCGTGATGGTGGGGAGTTCTTCGGCGGATATTAGATTGAAGAAAAGCGTAGAGGTGGAGTGAGCTGTCCTTAGAGCCCTGAGGGAAGGACTGCGCCGTTTCTTCCAACTAAAGCGAAAGGCAGATCCCTGCCTGCGGCAGGCAGGCCTCGCTGCGCTCGGGATGACAATTGTTTTATTTTTTTCTCAAGACTGGAAAGGCGCGCCCTGACAACCGATTGCGGAAAAAACCACAACCGGGGCTTCAGGGGCTAAAGCCCCGCCCTTCCTGCTACGGGATTTCGACGACGACTAGGGACATATCGTCGGCTGGTGGGCCTTTGCGGAATGCGGCTACGCGATTGACGATTTCTTGGGTCATTTCGTTGAGCGGAAGCAGGGCGGTTTCGCGGACGATCTCGGCGAGGCCTTCGACGCCGAGCATGTCGTCCTGACCGTTGAAGCTTTCGGTGAAGCCGTCGGTATAGAGAATGACGCGCTCGCCGGAGAGGACCGGAACTTGCATGGCCGTTTCCGTGTCCACGGCGTCGTGAAGCAGACCCAGCACCGCACTGCGAGATTCGAGCAAGCGCGGAGCTTCGCCGGGTTTGACGATCATGCCGGGAGGATGGCCGGCGCCGGCGAATTCCAGCACGCGAGCGCCGAGATTGAGGCGGGCGGCGACCAGCGTGAAGTAAAACACCGAGCTGCGCAGACTGCCGATCACGAAACGATTGAGATGCTGCATCATGGGATGGAGGGCGACGCCGCGTTCGATTTGCGACATTGTTTCGGTGTAAATGCGGTTGGCCACGAGGGCCGAGCCGATGCCGTGGCCGGAGACGTCGCAGATCATGAGGCTGAGGTGATCGGGACGAGGGGCGACGAGTCCGAAGTCGCCTCCGATGGTGCGCACGGGCTGGTAAAAAGTTTCGACGGAGACGCCGCCCCAGACTAAATTGCCCGGCGCGAGACTTTGCTGCACGCGCGCGGCCAGCAGCAAATCCTCTTCGATTTCGCGATGGCGCTGTTCGAGCTGAACGTTGGCTTCGCGCAGACCCATTTCGGCACGCTTTTGCGCGGAGATGTCGGTGAGCGTGACGATGGCGAAGATAGCGCCATCGGGATCTTCCATTTGCTGCGCGGTGATCACGACGGGCAAGCGGCCGCCGTCGCTTTGCGGGAGGAAAAACTCGAAGAGGTTGTTTCCGTCTCTTTGGCGGCGCTCGATTTCTCTGATCAGCGCGGGACGGTCTTCGGGCGGAAACAGGTCGGTGATTTTGCTGCCGATGAGTTCGGCGGGGGGAATGCCAATCATCTGCTGAAAATGGCCATTGGCGTAGATGACGTGGCCGCAATCGTCGTTGATGATGACGCCTTGATTGAGCGTTTCCAGAATGCCGACGACACCTTCCAGCCAGTCGCGCGAAATTTCAGCCACAGGATTGCCTCGGGAATTGGAGATGAAAATCGGACTTCGTTGCGCCGCGTGAATCCAGGACTGCGTGAGAATCATATCATCATTCAAAGATGCATCGAGGGAAGCCGCGCTCGGGGAGATTTCCGTTGGCTCCGACATTTTCGTTCAACATCCTCAGCATGAAGACGGTTCCGGGAAAATGGCGCATGCTGAGTTATATGGCTCGGACGACCATCGATATTGACGATCAATTGATCCGCGAGGCCCGAATGCTTACCGGGCTTAAGACGAAGCGCGAGATTGTCGGCAAGGCGTTGGAATTGTTGGTGCGGTCGGAAAATCGAAAAGGCGTCCTTCGCTACTATGGCAAAGGCGTCTGGACTGGCCAACTAAGGCGGATGCGCAGGAACCGCGTTTGATTGCTCCGGAACGATCGATCTAAATTCCCCTATCTCCTCTCAGTCCGTCTCGCAGGACGATTACGAGCCGGTGCACGCGTTTCATGTAAACTGTGGGCTTCCCGACGAACTTGAACTGCGCATTGCGATGAAAAAGGGGGCCGAGGCTAACGTGACGGATACTTCTACTCAACAGGGGTTGGCGGTCTTGGGAGCCGGCAAGATGGGCGGGATTTTGATTGAGGCGTTTTTGAAGGATGGGTTGGTGGCGCCTGCGCACATTTTCGCTACCGTGCAGCAGACGTCGTCGGAGCGGCGCGCGATTTCTAGCGGCAAGGTTACGCTGGGGACGGACAATCGGGCGGCGGCGAAGAAGTCGGATGTGATTCTGGTGTGTTTGAAGCCGTTGCAGGTGGGGCAGGTGCTGGATGAAATCCGCGGCGAATTGAATGACGAGAAATTGGTGATTTCGATTGCGGCTTCGGTGCCTACGGAATATTTCGAGAAACGGATCGGGGGGAATGTGCGGGTGATTCGCGCGATGCCGAACACGCCTTCGATGGTGGGCGAAGGCATCACCGCGATTTGCAAAGGCAAGCATGCTACGGCGAAGCATCTGGAGATTGCGCGGAAACTTTTCGATGCGGTGGGCAAAACCGTGGTTGTGGATGAGAAGCATATGGATGCGATCACCGGGCTTTCCGGGAGCGGACCTGCGTTTCTTTATATTATTTTGGAGGCGCTTGCCGAGGGTGGCGTGAAGATGGGGCTTTCGCGGGAACTCGCTACTTTATTGGCGGCGCAGACGATGTTGGGGGCGGCGAAGGTCGTGCTGGAGACTGGGCATCACCCGGCGCTTTTGAAGGATACGGTTACTACTCCGGCGGGATGCACGATTGACGGGATTTTGGAGTTGGAGGAGGGCAAGCTGCGGGTGACTTTGATTAAGGCGGTGGTGAAGGCTTCGCAGCGGGCTAAGGAATTGATGTTCAAGGATAGGGAGAGTTAGGGCGGGCTGATGCTAGAGGCAAAAAACTTTACCGCAGAGACGCAGAGTTCGCAGAGAAAACCGAGACTCAAGATTTAACACAGAGGACACAGAGGAAGAAATGAAGAGTTCACGGAGACACTGTGAATTCGGAGCGGGCCGGGTGATTTGGTAGCGCGTTCAGTGTGACGGCTGGTCTGGGGTGAGTTTGGCTGTCGCTTGAATTTCGAGAGCTACTGAGTCGCTGGCTTTTAGGAGCCAGGTGCTGGGATCTTTCAGGCCCCATTTTATGTAGGGGATCGTGAAGTGGACGGCCGCGTGTAGCTGGGCGCCCCGGGGCTGGTCTACTGCGATTGTGGCGGTGAGCGGGTGGTCTTGTCCTTTGAGCTGGAAATTTCCAGAGAGCTCTAGCTGCGATGTTGCGCTTGGGTTGAATGTGCCGCTGATTTTTTGCGGCGTGAATGTGATCTCCGGATACCTTTTGCTTTCCAGAATTTGCTGATGCATTTTTTTGTCGCGTGAGTCGTTGCCGCTGTCGCCGCTGGTGGCGTCCACGACGAGGGTGCCGCTCGCTTTTCCGCTGCTTGGGTCGAAGTGAATCTCGCCGCTTTTTAATTTGAACGTCCCGTGGACGGTGTGGAGTGTGGAGTCCACGGTGTATTCGATCGTGGTTTGGGCGGGGTCGAGGGTGACGGTGTATTGCTGGGCAGCGAGCGGTTGGGCAAAGACGGCGAAGAGCACCAGTACAATCGTCATGCTCAGCATCGCCGAGCGGAGTGTCGCACCTACGGCGCTTGTAATTTTCTCCGTGCTTACCCAGCGCTTCCGCGCTGGGCTAACTTCTGCCGCGCCTACGGCGCTGATGCTCGGCAGTCGGAGCGCCCACGCGAGGTTTCGGGCGAGGCTTCGCGTAGGGAGTGTCGCAACTACGGGGCTTGAGAGTCTCGTTTGCGCGCGGTCCCGGCGCTTCCGCGCCGGGCTAACTTTTGCCGCGCCTCCGGCGCTGGCCTCAGGTGCGCGATTCGATTTCGCCTGGGATAGCGAGCGTGCGGTCCGCCAGCCGCTCGATATGCGCCACGCACCCTTTGCGAAATGCGCAAAGGGATGCGCCACCCCGAACTGCAAGGGCGACGACCGCGGAGGTTGCTGGATCCAGGAGGAACTTGAGTGGGCAAAGAGCCGGCGAGACTCCGGCGCTACTCTTCCGGTGCTTGGGATATTCGTTGGCGTGGAGTGAGCGACGACGATGGTCACGCGCGGAGAACCTGGCAGGGTTGCTCGAGGACTTCGATGGGCGCGGCGTCGTGCGAGGCGGCTTTGCTGGAGTGCGATGACAGCATTGTTGCGAACAGATTTGGATTGTTCGCTAGGACCCTGAGAGTTCTGCGGCGTAACCAGTCATGGCGAGCTAGGAGCAGGAGCAGGCGGGCCATGCGCGCCGGTGCGCGTACCAGAGCACGGTGCGCAGCTTCGTACGGAGCAAGATTTTCGGTGGCTAAAGCGTCGCTGAGATGGAGTGCTTGTTGAAATGCGAGGCTGAGGCCTTGGCCGGTGATGCCGTCTACCGTGAAGGAAGCGTCGCCGACTAGAGCTGTGTTTCCGCGCGCGACTTTGCCGCATTGTTCGAGCGTGGTGACGCCGCCGAGTTCGGTAGTTAGCGGCTGCGCATTACTGAGGCGAGCGGCTAATTGCGGGAATTGCGGCAGCGCATCTGAGATGCGCATTTGCGGATCGCTGGCGAGGAGTGCGACGCAGATTTCGCCTGGGCCGGTGGGGGTGATGTAAATCTGGCAGCCATTGCCCCAATAAACTTCGACGAACTCGGACCACGGCGCGATTGCGAAATGGCGACGGAAACCAAAGCGCGAGGAACGTATGCTGCGAGGTCCCAGGCGGGTCCATTTTCGTACGTTCGATTTTTGACCGTCGGCGCCGACCAGCCAGCGAAAGTTGAAACGTGCGTTATCGAGGCGAGCGGAATTGGTTGCGCAATCGGAAACGCGAGTTCCCCACCGGAACGAGACGCCTACTTCACGCGCGCGTTGAAGTAGCAACGAATGGAGAACGGTGCGGCGCAGACCGAAAGACGCAGCGCCTTGCGGCAACTTGCCGGTTGCGGACGCAGACTCATCGCAGAAACGGATTCCCGCGATCGGGAATGCTACAGTTGAATTTAATTGGATTCCGAGAGCGGAGAGCGCGGCGACGCCTTCGGGAAGGAGTCCTTCACCGCATGCTTTTTCAATCGGCGGCTTGCGAGAGTCCGCGACCGTTACGCTCAGTCCTTTTAGTCTGACCGCTATCGCGGTTGCTAGCCCCGCCGGGCCGGCACCTACGACAAGGACATCCGCGTTTTCGGCCACAGGCCCCCGTTTCTACCACCGTAAGAGAACAAGCTCAGCGCAGAAACCCGGTCCCATCGCGGCGAGAATGCTCAGTTCGCCTGGTTTGGGACGCTTGTTGGTGTAGACGTCTTCCAGAACAAGCAAAACCGACGTGGAAGAAATATTTCCAACGCGGCGCAAGCAATCCCACGAAGCGGCGAGGTCGGTTGCGGTGATGCCAAGCGCGGTTGCGGTGGCTTCCAACACTTTCGGGCCGCCGGTGTGCATGATCCAGGACGTAATGTCCGAGCGCTTGTGACCGTTCTCGGCGAGGAAAGCATCCACGTCCTTGCCAAGGTGCTTGGTAACCATCTCCGGAACTTCCGGAGACAATACGATGCGGAAGCCCTTTTCGGAGATGTCCCAGCCCATGACTTTCTCGCTGTGGGGATAGAAGCTGGATTTGGTGGCGAGAATTTCGGGGCCGTCGGATTTACGGTTGTCGCCGACCACAACGGTGGCGGCGGCGCCATCACCGAAGAGGAGCGCGGAGATCAAGTGAGCCATGGAGAGGTCATCGCGCTGGAGGGTGAGCGAGCACAATTCCACGGAGAGAAGAGCGGCGGCCTGATCGGGATAGCCATGAACGTAATCAGCGGCGCGCGAGATGCCGGCGGCGCCAGCGACACAACCCAGGCCGAAGATCGGGATGCGCTTGATGTTGTTGGAGAGACCCATGCGGTTCACGAGGCGCGCGTCAAGGGAGGGCGCGGCGATGCCGGTGACGGAGGTGACGAAGATCGCGCTGAGGTCTTTCGGACCAACGCCAGCTTTGTGGAGGGCTTTGCAGAGCGCTTGCTCGCCGAGTTCGAGGGCGTGCTGAATCCAGGTGTTGTTCGCTTGTCCCCAGGTGGTGAGTTTCTCGTAGTAATCGATGGGCTCGACGAGGTAACGGCCTTCGACCTGCATGCTTTCGTCGAGGCGGTCGAGAATGTCGGGATTGCTCAGCCGATGACGCCAGTCGTTCTTCAGTGCCTCCGTCAAAAGCTCTTGTTTGTAATAGTACTCGGGGAAGGCGCTCGCAACGCTAGCAATCCTCATCGAAGGGGGCTCCTGTTTGTGCGTTAAACGTTCCGAAGGATATTATCTCGAGAATGCCGAATATCAAGAGGCTTTGCGAAAATTGCTTCGATAGCAACCGTACGCCCCCGGTCACATTTAGCTGGCGATGTGATGAACACCATCATAGCGCATTCTGGGATTTGAAAGCGGCGAAACTGTGTGGGGCAAAAGGAAACCCCGGGTCTGGGGGCGCAGACCCGGGGCGGGGGTGAGGGACGCTGGGCCGAAAACTCTTAGAACTTTGCCGCGATTAATAATTCCAGCGGCGCATTGCGAGTGTGGCGCGAAAGACAAGTTGAATCGCCAGCACTATGAGCGTGTCGCGCACCGCGATGGCGCTCTGGCGGATGCCCGACGGCTCCGTGGGATCAAGAGCAGGAGCTGCATGAACCAGGGCTGCGGTGCGGCTGGCCGGCTTCCAACCCATGCTGGAGAGCGTGCTCATGCGATCCTTCTAGTTCACCACGTAAACAGGATTGTCGTGTTCGACGCCAAGAACCATTGATTTGAAGATGTCCACGTCCCAGCTATCGGCGATGCGCAAGCGCACCACTTCAGTCGTTTCGGAAACCAGGCGTCCGCGCAGCGGGACGCGCAAATTGCCTGCAATTACTCTGAGAACCACCGGTTGCCCCATCCAGCTTGCGAAACCGCCTTCCATTGAGTCCCCCTTGATGATGCTGGCCCTCTCGAACAAGGCGATTGTGGCGGAGGCGGGCGGACTGGCCAATGGTACAGCGGGCTAAAGCTGGTAGGAGGAAGGTACCAGCGGTTCCAAGGGGGTTTGCGGCGCGGCGGTAAGGGCTTTTCTGTTATTGTGTTTACGGCTATTTTTGGCTGTGTTTTGTGCGGTTAATTGAGACAAGGACCCACTGATGGTTGAGCTTTTGAAGGAGCTTCTGCACCGCCTGATGGACGTTCGCGGC
This sequence comes from uncultured Acidobacteriota bacterium, assembly GCA_963740695.1. Lineage (GTDB taxonomy): Bacteria > Acidobacteriota > Terriglobia > Acidiferrales > UBA7541 > Palsa-295. The sequence goes on along the minus strand of CAVUFU010000003.1, from coordinate 657,666 downwards.
CTGGTGGCTTTGGGCGGAATGCTGATGGTGTGCGTGGTTGTGTTCGTGGAAACGGGGCTTTTTGTGGGGTTCTTTTTGCCGGGCGATTCCCTGCTGGTGACGGCTGGGGTGGTGGCGGCGGATCCTTATTCAGGATTGAAGATTGCGTGGATGCTTCCGCTGGTTACTTTGTGTGCGATTGCGGGAGATCAGGTTGGGTATTTGATCGGGCGCACGATGGGGCAGAAATTGTATCAGAGGGAGGATTCGCGGTTCTTTAAGAAGAGCCATTTGCGGCAGGCGCACGAGTTCTACGAGAAGCATGGAGCGAAGACGATTATCATGGCGCGGTTTGTGCCGATTATTCGGACGTTCTGTCCGCCGGTGGCGGGCGCGGCGCGGATGAGTTATACGAAATATTTGGTGTACGACATTTGCGGCGGGCTTTTGTGGGTTTGGGGAATGATTTTGCTGGGGTATACGTTGGGGAACACGATTCCCAACATTGATAAGCGGATACATTATGTGATCGCCATTGTGATTTTCCTTTCTTTGTTGCCCGCGATTTATTCGGCTTGGAAGGCGCGGGGGCAGAAGGGTGCTGGTGGATTGAAGGGGGCGCAGCCGGAGGAAGAGTGAGGCTGGCTACTAGTACGGCGAAGTGACGACACGCCGTCGTTTGGCGCGAGCTTGCAGGGCGAGGCAAGCCTCGCCTGGGAACTTTGGACGATGTGCAACTGCACTTGGGACGGCGGTGGCAAGCCACCGCACTCCCAGATGGCGTGCGGCTTCATTGCGCGGTGCGTTTGCGAATGCGTGGCGTGTAAAACGCAAAACGGGGAGCCTGGCGGCTCCCCGCTTGCTTCTTCCGTAGGCCGCCGCGGTGCCGAAGGCGTCGAGGCGGTGCGCACCGCAAAAGCGGTGTGTAAACGGTGATTAGCTCAAAGTCTCCTGCCCGGTGGCGTCATGCTGCATCCTCCGTGCATTAGCGACTTACAAGGCCCGTTGTACTCCCGTGGAATCGTGAATGCAACTGAAAATTTCCGCGGCGGGTGAGTGCCCGCGGCTTACACCGTCGGCACACTCCTCCTGCGGCGGATCTGCGACAAGCAGCGCCCCTACGGACCCTGCCTCTTACATTTCTGCTATTTCAGGAATAGGGCTTCGCGGACTTGGTCGCGGCCTACGAACGTCTTGGAGGAGCGGAATTTTCCGAAGATGTCTAGAATTTCGCGATTCTGAAATACGCGGGCGTGGACTGCTAGTGTGGGAGCGGGGACTAGTTCGATCGTTTGGGGGTCCACGATTTTGTAGCGATGGAAACGCTCGGGGGCACGGCTGTGAAACGAGGCGAGTATCGCGCCGCCGGGGCGCATCAGCGTGTACAGGCGCTCCATCACGCGGGGCAGCAGCTCGGCGTCGAGATAGTCGAAAAGATCCCAGGCTAGGACGCCGTGGAAGGTGTCCTCGGGATATTGGAGATTGGTATCGAGAAATTTTCCGGCGAGCATGCCTTGCGAGACGCGCGCGCTTTCGTCGCCGACTTTGGCGTTGCGCAGATTTTCTTCTTCGGAGAGAAGAAATTCCTTCCAGGAGCGGAGCAGGTCCTCGGTGGATAGACGAAAGCCCTTCTCGATGAAAAACATCACGGTGGATTGAAAGACCGCGCCGAGGTCGAGAATTTTGCCCTGGCCGTTATCGGTGATCAGCCAGAGAAATTCCTTCAGGCCGTTGGAGACGCGGGTGTTGGCGGATGCGGGAGCCGCGGAAGCAGCTGCGGATGCGGGCCCGGGTTTCGCCGTCGTTCTGGTGGGCAGACCTGCATTCGGCTTGGATTTCGCCATCCAGTTCATCGCGGGCTCTAGTTCCCTTGTTTACCGGCGGCAGCGGCTTTGGGAGTTGAAGACTTCGACGATTGTTCGGCCGGAGTCGCAGAAGAATCGCCGGCGCGAATCATTTCTACTTTGCCGCGAAGGCTTGCGCCATCTTCGATGGTGATGCGCCGAGTGAGAATGCTGCCTTGCACATGGCTGGTCGCGCCGAGGCGCACGTTTTCGGTGGCCATGAGATTGCCTTGGACATTGCCGTCAATTGAGATTTCGGAGGCTTCGATGTCGGCGTTGACGTGCCCGCTGGCAGCGACGGTGACGCGGCCGTTGGTCATTTGAACTTTGCCTTGCACATCGCCTTCGATGACCAAGTTCGAATTGCCGGAGACGTCTCCGCGGATTTTCAGACCGGCGCCGATGGTGGAGCTGGAAGTCGGAGCTGCGGGCGCTGCCGGCGCGGGCGCGGACATGGGCGAAGCAGTGACAGGAGCGGCTGCTACCGCTGACGGCGGGATCGCCGGCGTCGCGGCCGTAGGCGCGACTGATGAAGACGCCGGCGGCGGAGCAGGCGTGTCTGGCGTGCTCATCGATGAAATCGCGTTTTGATTCTGTTTTGGTGCCGCAACTGCTGGTTCAGAGGACTTCGATCCCGGCGAAGATGGCTTGGCCTCTTCGTTTTTGCGCCACATCATGATTTCCCCCAGTTATTCGGGCCCTGCGCCGGGCGGCAGGAGCCCTAAAGTAATTCCCCGCACACTATAGTACAGAGGTGTACCGAAGCGAAAGAGGCTGGCGTACTTAAGTGATAACGAGTTGCGAGGAGCGTAGTGGAGCGGGCGCGGCGATTTATCTGAAGTGCGTGTTTTCTCGTCCGCTTGGGCGAGGCGCGCCTCGCCGGTTTTGATCGCGCTGCGTCCTTCGCTGCAAAAGCGGCGGCACGCCGCCGCACTCCGTATCGTTTTGCGCCCGCGCTCGAATGTGGATTGTCGCCGGAGCCTGCCGTTGATCAAATGGCGCACCGAAGTGCGCCGCTACAAAGGCTTTTTGTTACGTGGTGCGGACGTCGTTGTGGCGCAGGTCCCAGAGGGCGGCTATGTAGCCGCCGGCTTCGTGTAGGAATAATTTGACGCCTTCGCGGGTGCGCCACCAGCTTTGCGGATCGTATTCGGCGTCGGGGGCGGAGATTACGCGGAGTTGCGTCCCGGGTGGCAGCGTTCGCTCGTAGATATATTCGGCGCGGCGGGTGTGGTAGTTGGAGGTGACGAGGAGGATTTTTTTCCAGGCATGGGAGGCGACGAATTCGCTGACGGCTACGGCTTCTTCGCGGGTGTCGTCGGCGTGGTGGGTTAGCGGAATGATTGCGGCGGTGGGAACACCGTGCTCAACGAGATCGTGCTTCATCAAGTCCGTGGTAGTGGCGTAGGAGCGCAGCGCGCGTCCGGTGGCGACTACGTGCGGGGCTAGACCCGCTCTGAAGAGGGCGGCGGCGCGCGCGGCGCGAACGGCGTCGTAATTATCGCCGCTTAGAACGATGATGACGTCGGAGGCTTCGGGCGCGTCGTCCACGATCCAGAATTCACCGGCAAAGCGGAGCAGCGGGACGCGGACGAGATAGAGGATGGCAAGCAGGACGGCGAGGAAAATCAGGAACAGGAACTTGAAGATGATTCCGCCGCGCTGCGGATCAGGTTCCGAGAGGAGTGTCGCGGCGAAGTTCGTCATTGTTTTGCGGGATCGAACTGGCGGAGGCGTTCGGCGGCTTCTTCGGGAAGCGTGCCATTAAAATAAACTTCCTTGATGCTGTAGGACTTGCTGCGCTGTTCGACGATGGGCAGGATTTCGAAATGCCAGTGGTAATCGCCGGCGATGGTGCGCCAGTAGGCGCTTAGTTCGCCTTTGGTTTGCAGCGTGTTGGGCGAAGTGTGCACGACCAGATGATAGCTGGGTGAAACCTGGACGAGGCGGCGGAGCGTGCGGCCGAGAAGGCTGGCGAGGTGGCGGCGATTTTCTTCCGGGATAGCGGATTCGAATTGGTGATTGTGCGTGCGCGGAATGATCCAGATTTCGTATGGGACGCGTGAAGCGTAGGGACAGAACGCGTAATAATCGCCGGCGCAATCCATGATGCGCTTGGCCTGGCGAACTTCCTGGCGCAGAATGTCGCAGAAGACGCAGCGTTCGCGTTCGCGGAACCATTCGCGGGCGGAGCGGAGTTCGTAAAGGATGCGGCGCGGCACGAAAGTGGTGGCGGTGATTTGCGAATGGGAGTGCGGCCATTCTTCGCCGGCTTGCGTGCCGGTATTTTTGAAGACGGTGACGTATTTGAAGCGGGCGTCGCGTTTTAGATCGGCGATGCGGCGGGCCCAGGCGTCGAGAACGCGTTCGATTTCTTCGTCGGACATTTGGGCGAGCGTCCGGGTGTGGTCTGGCGTTTCGACTACGATTTCGTGGGCGCCTACGGAGGCCATGCGGTCGTAGATGCCTTCGGCGCTGCGTCCGGGATCGCCTTCGATGCGGTAGAGGGGGCGGAAATGCGGGTAGACGCGCACTTGCCATTTGCCTTGCGAAGGTAGATCGAGGAGCGTCTTCGTTTCCAGGCGGCTTTCGGGGCAAAGCGGGCAGGGATCGGGGCGAACTTTTTCGCGCTCCGGATGCCCTGCTACAACCCAACTGCGAGTGATTGGATCTTTGCGAAGTTCCATCATTCCCCGAAAGGTGGATACGAAGGCGACATCTTATAACGCGCGGCATGCGAGGGCAAAGCTAACGTGAGCTGATGGTGAGGAAGCGGAGCCGGCTACGGTCTGGAGCGTGAATTTACCCGTGGCCGGTTCGCTTACTGCTGCGGCTGCCGCTGGTGTTGCGGTTTACTGCGGGCTTTGGGGAGCGATGTTCAAAGCGACGTTTTTGCCGTCGTCAGTTGATTGGTACTGGACGGTGGCATCGGTTCCAACGCCAACTTTGCCTTGCACTTGAGTTCTCTGGTCCAAAACAAACTGCATGGTGCGTTTGTTGTTGCCATCGTTCACGTCCAGCGAGAACGACTTCTTGTCGCTGCCAATGGCGGTGACTTTTCCATTCACTTGTTTGGCTTGATCGGCCTGCTGGCCGGACTGGGATTGCTGCAAAGCCGTATGCGCCTGGGTGGAAACTCCCAGGACTAATAGAGCGCCCAGAGACGCTGACAGGAGACACTTCCGAATCATAGGGTGTACACCTCCTCGGATATGGGCGGGTTGATACGGCTTGGCATGTGTGATGCCAATCGCAGAAATGGCGGTCTTGGTGCGAAATCTCGCAAAACGGAAGGATTTTTTGGCGCAATGTGGCGATTCCGCGACGTGGTTACAGCATTCCGTAGAGTGATCGTGCGTTGGTGCCGCAGAGATTTTGCACACCTCGCCTCATTCTTTCTCAGTGGATTGGGGTACGGAGTATGTCTAGCGCGTGTAGTGCGTGGGAGTGGGGCCAACTTCGAGGCGATGGCGATCCCAGATGGCGCCTTCGCGGCTGTAGTGGGCCATCTCGAAATCTTGGGTTAGTTCGAGGCAATCGGTGGGACAGGCATCTTCGCAAAGGCCGCAGAACATGCAGCGGGAGGTGTCGTAGGTGAACGTGGTTAGGACTTTGCGGCGGGTGGCGTCGTCACGCAGCCAACCGACCACGATCAAATTTTCCGGGCAGGCGAGCGCGCAGAGATTGCAGGAAATGCAGAGAGATTCGCCGGTTTCGGGGTTGATATTCAGGCGCGGGGCGCCGCGGTAACGCTCGGCAACCATGGGGCGCTCTTGCGGATACTGTTCCGTGCAGACATTCTTGGGCGCCTGGTAGCGAAAAGTGAGCCACATGCCTTTGAAGAGGTCTACCAGAAAGACGCGGCGAAGAAGTTCGTTCATTTGCTGGATTGTGACTGGGCGGTTTGCGGATGTCAAGAGAGCCGTGAGGCGCGATTGCTGGCGTGATTGCGAGAAAAGCCGACCGCTGCATCAACCGACGTTGTCGCGGTGGTGTGGGTGGTGCAGCGATGTGCTGATCTTGGCGAAAACGGCAGTGGCTAGTGTTTAGTGGCTAGTGGCTAGATGATGTGGGCCCGAGCCTGCGGAAAGGCTGGCGGGTGATTGTCGTGCTACTCTGCCGAGAATGGATGAAACGAACAGCGACGATTTGAGATTCATGCAGGCGGCGGTGGATGCTGCGCGGGCAGCCGGTGAGATGGGTGAAGTGCCGGTGGGCGCGGTGATTGTGATTGGAGATGAGATTGTGACGCAGGCTGGTAATCGCACGATCGTGGATTGCGATCCTACTGCGCATGCGGAAATAGTTGCGCTGCGCGAGGCGGCGCGCAAGATTGGGAATTATCGGCTGCTGGGGGCGACGCTTTACGTGACGATTGAGCCTTGCGCGATGTGTGCGGGTGCGATGATACAGGCGCGGATTGCGCGGCTGGTTTATGGGGCGGAGGATGCTAAGGGCGGCGCGGTGCGCTCTTGTTTCAATGTGCTGGATTCGGAGCAGCTGAATCATCGCGTGGCGGTAACCGCGGGTGTGATGGCGGAGGATGCGGCTGCCCTGTTGAAGGATTTTTTTGCGGCGCGGCGGTAGTGAATCAGTGCCGGGAGATATGGTCATGATTGGCGATATGAGAAAGCTGGTACGGCGCGCGGCGAGATTTTTGCTTACAGGCGCGGCGATTTTCTTTTGCGTGGCGACTTCTCTGTTTGCGCAGGCGGCACAGGGCGCGCGGGGTGCGGACGGCCAGCAGAATGCGCAGGCTCCGAAAACTCCGGCGGAAAGTGCGCGGAAGGATTTGCTGACGCAGTTCAACGACGCTTTGCAGGAGCTGACGGCGCGCGTTTCGCCGGCGATTGTGCAGGTGCAAGTGACCGGCTATCGAGCGGTGGAGGACAAGAGCCAGGACGATACGAGCATGATTGGGCGGGAGCGCAGCCTGGGGTCGGGAGTGATTGTGGATCCCGACGGGTACATCATTACGAACGCGCACGTGGTGAAAGGAGCGCAGCGCGTGCGCGTGGTGCTCACACCGACGACGGCGGGTGATTCGCAGGTGCGCGCGAGCCTGGGGTTGGGAGAGCACAGCCCTCCGATAGAGGCGCGCATCATTGGAATTGCGCCGACGATTGATTTAGCGCTTTTGAAAGTCGAACAGAAGAATTTGCCCGCGATCGGATTCGCGGATTACACGCAATTGAAAAAGGGCGAGCTGGTGCTGGCTTTCGGAAATCCTGAGGGGCTGGAAAATTCGGTGACTTTGGGAGTGGTGAGCGCGGTGGCGCGGCAGGCCGACCCGGACGTGCCGTCGGTGTACATACAGACGGATGCGCCGATCAATCCGGGAAATAGCGGCGGGCCGCTGGTGAATACGAACGGTGAACTGGTGGGCATCAATACTTTTATTTTGACGGAGTCGGGCGGGAGCCAAGGTCTGGGTTTCGCGATTCCGAGCAGCGTGGTGGAATTTGTGTATCACGAACTGCGCAAATACGGGCGCGTGCATCGCAGCGTGATCGGCGCGGAGCTGCAGGAGATTACGCCGGACCTGGCGGCGGGGCTTGGGTTGAAAAAAGCGCGGGGAGTGGTGGTTGCGGACGTTGATCCGGATGGGCCGGCGGATAAAGCTGGTTTGCAGACGCAGGATATTTTGCTGAGTTTGGATGGGCGCGCGATCGGTAGCGTGCCGCTTGCCGAAATGATCGTGTCTACGCGGCCGGCTGGCGCGGAGGTGAAGGCGGTGGTGATGCGCGGAGAGCAGACGTTGACGCTGACGATTCCCGTGGCCGAGCAGAAGAACGATGTGGATGAATTGGGCGACCTGGTGGATCCGCAGAAGGATTTGGTGGCAAAGTTGGGCGTGTTTGCGGTGCAAATTGATGATGATCTCGCGAAGCAGCTGGAGGATTTGCGGCAGCCTTCTGGAGTGATTGTGGCAGCGATGGCGGCGGATTCTTTGGGAGTGGAGGCGGATTTGCAGCCGGGAGACGTGATTCACGCGCTGAACGGCAAGCCTGTGACGACTTTGGATGGTCTGCGCGCGGATTTGAAGGCGCTTCCGACGGGTGCTGCGGGAGTTTTGCAGGTGGAGCGCGACAGCAAGTATATGTACGTGGCGTTTGAGATGGATTGAGCAGTGCGTTCGGTACACGGCGATCGTTTCGTAGTCTGTAAGAGGCACAGCGCGGCACTCGCATGGTTGTGAGCGTTGGGCGCGTTTGTTAAGCTAATGAGGCTGCGACCGCGGAGAGGTGTCTGAGCGGTTGAAAGAGCCCGCCTCGAAAGCGGGTAGCCTGGCAAAACCGGGCTCGTGGGTTCAAATCCCACCCTCTCCGCCATACCAATAAGCCCCCAGATGTTTCCGTGATATGCTGTATGTACACATGTATTGACACTATTTGCTCGACGCGCTATCGTATGCTGGGCGTTGCGTTTCATGAGATTTGAATGGGACGAAACCAAGAGCCTCCGCAATCTCCGCAAGCGTGACGTCCGTTTTGAAACTGCTGTTCTTGTTTTCGATGATCCCTACGCGCTGACGCAGCGGGACTCTGCGTTTGAGCAAGAGGAACGCTGGATCACGATCGGGTCCGTCGGATCGGGTGCCGTCCTTTTGGTTGTGCATACGTTTCGTGAAACAGATGGTGAAGAGACCATTCGCATTATCTCAGCGCGAGCAGCCGGATCCAATGAGAGGAACGTCTATGAGGAAGCTCACGAAGGCACAAAAACGAGACATCGCCGCAATCGCCGCAAAGGCGGACGCGGACATTAATTTTTCGGATATAGCGCCGGTTCCCGATTGGAGCGCGGCAGAAATGGGTAAGTTTTATCGTCCGGCAAAGAAGCCCGTCACGATGCGGCTGGATTTGGACGTGATCGAGTGGCTCAAGGCTGACGGCCGGGGCTACCAGACAAAAGCCAATTGGCTGCTAAGAAGTGCCATGCTGCATTACTCTAAGAATGCGAACCGCAATGTTGTAGCGGCGACTCGGAGGCTCGGTAGAGGCAAACGCCAGCGAAAGAAGTCTTGATTATATTGGAGGCAGCTCGGATCCCGAAATAGATCTGAGGCTGCTCTATTTGCGCTGAAGAACGATCTACGCAGCGAATTTGGCAAGAATACTTAATTGTTTTATGTCTTTATTTGGCGCTAGAAACACATCAGCAACGATTCGGTTCGAAGCGATTGGCTTGATTTTGGTTCTCCTGCTTGGGCCCGTCGGGGTGTGTCACGGGTACTCAGTGCTTTCGCATGAAGCCATTGTGGATTCGGCGTGGGATGACGCGATCAAACCTCTCCTTTTACAGCGCTTCCCCGATGCCACGCGAGAACAATTGAAGGAAGCGCACTCGTACGCGTACGGCGGGTCGGTGATTCAGGATTTGGGCTACTACCCGTTTGGCAGCCACTTCTTCAGCAATCTGCTGCATTACGTGCGCACGGGTGACTTCGTGGAAGCGCTGCTGCGGGATTCGTCGAATCTCGATGAATATGCTTTCGCGCTGGGGGCTCTGGCACATTACGCGGCAGATAATGACGGGCACCGAATGGCGGTGAACAAGTCGGTTCCCCTGCTGTATCCGCGGCTGCGCAGGAAGTATGGAGACGTAGTTACTTACGACCAATCGCCGCCGGCGCATTTGAAGACGGAGTTTGGGTTCGACGTGGTGCAGGTGGCGCGAGGGCATTACGGTTCGGATGCTTATCACGACTACATCGGCTTCCAGGTATCCGAGGAACTGTTGGATCGCGCGTTCAGCGAGACGTACTCGTTGGATTTGAAGTCTATTTTTACGGACTACGACCTGGCATTGGGGACGTATCGCTATGGGGTGAGCGAAGTGATCCCGAAAATGACAGAAGTGGCGTGGCAAACGAAGAAAGCCGACATTCAAAAGGATATTCCGGGAATCACGAAGAAGAAATTTTTGTATCACATATCACGCGCGAGCTACGAAAAGCAATGGCGCGGACATTACCAGAAGCCCGGATTTGGCACGAAATTTTTGGCATTTCTTTTTCGATTGATTCCGAAGGTCGGGCCGTTCAGCGTTTTTACTTTCAAGATTCCCACGCCGGAAGCGGAGAAGTTCTTCATGGCGAGCTTCAATGGTTCGGTCACCGAGTACGAACATTTTCTGCGCGAGAAGCGGGCTACGGGCGCGATCGTTTTGGTGAACGACAATTTCGATACTGGAACGGTGACGAAGCCGGGGGAATATCCTCTCGCCGACGCGACTTATGCGGAATTATTGGATCGCCATGCGAAGGAGCATTTCAAAGATATGACTCCCGAGCTGCGCGCGACGATTCTGGAGTTCTATGCGGATCCGAGCGCGCCCATCACGACTAAGAAGAACAAAAAGGAATGGTCGGACTTGATGCGCGAGGTTGCTGAGCTGAAGGAGTTCGCTCCGCCCGCCGGGCCACAGCCGGCACCAACGCCTGCAGCGAGCAGTTCGACTCGGCCGTAAAGTTCGGGACTCGTAGGCAATCGTTGCTCATTTTCGCGTAAGGCTGCCCGGTCTGGCTGCGCCGGACCGGCCGCTACATTAAGAACAACGGCTTGTGACGTTGGCACCATAGCCGGAGCGGAAAAATGGCGGACTGAAGTCCGCCGCTACAAAGTCAACTGCAACAACATAGTCCCTTCGATTTCCCCGCGACCCCACAGCCAGCTGTGCCACAAAATCAATAACGAGCGCGTCGCTCGGCCTAAGACTTTTTGTGTGCCGGCTTGTTTGAAATTGGGCCGCCGATTTTATCGAGGGTGTCTTTGGCTAGCTGTTTGTAGGGTGTGTCATATGCGAGCACTTCGGTGAGGACGGTGCGGGCTTCGGGAATCCGCTTCAATTTCGCGAGCGTGAAGCCTAGGCGATATTGATTTTGCGCGTAGCTGAAATTATCGGATTTCAGAAGTGGGGCCGCTTGCTTGAAATTGTCAATGGCTTGCGGATTGCGGCCTTTATTCACGTTGGCTTCACCCAGCGAAGAATAGGCGAGGCCTTTCTGCAGCGAAATCTGCTTTTGCCATTGATCGTCCGCGACGTTGTCGGGCTTTTTGGCTTGCGCGAGCAAATCGAGAGCTTTCTGAGCGTCGGCGGCAGCCTTGTCCATTTGGTGCGGGTCGTTGCACCAAGTATCGGCGAGGAGCAGGAGCATGGAGATGTTGTCGGGATCAGAGGTGAGAAGACTTTGTGCGGTGGCGAGCATCTTCGCCTGGTTGTGGGCCTGCTGATAGGCGATCGCGGTTTGTTCGCGGACGGTAGTGGCGTAGGTGGAATCGGGGAAATCTGCGACAAAACGCTCGAAGAGTGCGGCGCGCGCGGTGGCATCGGCCGTCTTGTATGCGGCGTTCACCATGGCGTATTGCACGTAACTGATGTCGCCCTCGGCGTTTTTCAGCGTGGCTTCTTTCTGCGCGGACCAGCGGTCCGCGGACGCACCTTCGGGCGGGGGCGCGGCTTTGTAGCGCGTGACGATGGCGGCGACTTTTTCGCCTTCGTCGAATACTTTGCTGGGGTCGCCTTGCTCGTCGGCTGCGTGGACCATGTTGACCGCCGTGGCGAAATTATCGGGGTCGAGCGCCAAGGCTTTATCGCCGTATTCATACACTTTGGCGTAGTTCTTTTGTGCGAGATAGGACTGGACGTAGAGCTGGTCGCCTAGCAATTCGAGATCGCCTTTGCCGTAGTCAGCCATGAATTTGTCGAGCAGCGCGATTTTGTCCGGGCCGTCCGGCGCGGCGTAGATATCGGCCAGGGCTTTGTCTTCGGGGGTGCCGGCTGCTACGGAGACACTTTTGCCGAATTGCGCCGACGTGGTGATGGTGAGGGCCAGGAACATGAGTATTGAGCCGGTCAGACGATACATGTTTCACCTCCCGTACAGTCTTGGGTCCAGTGTCTTTTTCTGCGCGAGATCTACGACGCGCGCGGGTTGCGACGTCAAATGCCCGCGAGGCACGCCTCGCGGAAGAAAAGCGGCGGCGCGCCGCCGCACTCCATATTGATCGCGCTTGGCCTTTACGTCCCCGAGGTACCTGAGCGAGCCGTCGCGATATTTTTATCGGTAGCCTTCGCGCGGCCTCGCGCCTATGGGGATGAAGCGCGGGACCTGGCGGCAATAGTCTTCGTAGGCTGCGCCGAAACGGGTGCGCAGTTCGCGCTCTTCGAAGGAGATCGCGAGCAATGTGAGCGCGGTCCAAGCGGCTGCGACAGCCCACATGGTGCGGGTGCCAGCCAAACAACACGCGCCGACGATCGCGAGAAGAGAGCCCACGTAGCGTGGGTGGCGCATGCGCGCATAAATTCCTTGGCGCGCTACTTCCCCGCCGCCGGTTAGTTCCGCTTGGCCTACGAACCGGGCCGTACCGAGATCGCGTTTGACGCGCCAGAAAATCCAGAACTCCAATGCTAAAAGTGAGAAGCCAAGCACCGCGCGCCACGGCGGCGGCCAGACTTGCAGGAAAAGGTCGTGGCGAAATATCACGAGGAATACGGTGACCGGCAGCCAGGCGAGCAGGAGTCCCGTGGCGTAGCCGGCGCTACGATGATTACGCCAGAAATCGACTTGCGGGTGGATGACGAACCAGTAGAGCGGAATCGGCAATTGCGCGAAAAGAACGATAGCCGCGAGCCAGCCGAGGGGCGTCACGCGGGCATCTTAGTCGAATCGCGGGGCGAGCGACAATATTTTCGTGTGGCTGGGATTGAGAACGAATTGGCCATGGAGACACCGAGGACACCGGGACAAAGAGATCGGAATTACACGCTCTTGCGAGAATGGCCGTCGCCCATATTGTCGGCGCGACTATTCGTTGGGCGAGCGAGAGGCATTGACGATTTTCGTGTTTGGATGGACGATTCTTGGGCAAATCGTTTTCTTTCGGGAGGACTCAATGCCAGCGGCAACTTCGTTCGAGAAGGTGGAGAAGGAAAATTTGAGCGCGCACATTTCGCGGCAGATGTTGAACGGCGAAGATGCCACGCTGGCGCGGATTTTTATTGCGAAGGGCGGGATCGTACCGCGGCATTCGCACCGCAGCGAACAATTTTCGTTGATACTTTCCGGCGCGTTGAAGTTCTTCTTTGATGACGGGGAAACGATTGTTGGCGCGGGCGAAATTATTCTGATTCCGGCGCATGTGCCGCACAAGGCGGAGGCGTTGGAGGATACCGTGGACATCGATTTCTTCGCGCCGCGGCGGGACGACTGGATTACGAAGAATGATGCTTACCTGCGCGGCGGCGCGGAGAAGGATTGACGGCATGGACTTCGGGCTGAAAGGACGCGTGGCAATTGTGGCGGCGGCCAGCAAGGGACTGGGCCGCGCGGTGGCAGAGGAGTTCGCGAAGGAAGGCTGCGAGGTGGCGATTTGCGCGCGCACTGCGGCCGATGTGGAGCACACGGCAAAAGAGATAGGTGCGGCGGCGGGGCGGGAAGTTTTCTGGCGCGCGTTGGATGTGACGAACGCCGATGCCGTGCGCGATTTTGTGGATGCGGTGGAGCGGAAATTCGGACGGATTGATATTTGTGTTACGAATGCCGGCGGGCCGCCATCGAAGAAGTTTTTGGAAATCACGCTTGATGAATGGCGGACGGCAGTGAATCTGACTTTGCTGAGTGCGGTGTATTTTGCGCGAGAGGTACTGCCGCGCATGCAGCGGCGCCATTGGGGACGCTTGATAACGATCACTTCGATTTCTGTGAAGCAGCCGATTGACGGGCTGTTGCTTTCGAATTCGCTGCGCGCGGGCGTGACCGGGATGGCCAAGACGCTGGCGAATGAATTCGGCGCCGACGGTATAACCGTGAACAATGTCTGTCCCGGATATACTTTGACCGACCGCTTGGGGGAACTCTTTGAAAAACGCGCGAAGGATTCGGGCGCGAAGTACGAAGATCTTTTGAAGCAGGCGGCAGCCAGCGTGCCTATTGGGCGTTTTGCCCGGCCTGATGAGTTTGCGGCGCTCGTTGCGTTTCTGGCTTCGGAGCGCGCGAGTTCCATCAACGGGACGACGATTGCGGTTGATGGAGGCACAACCAAAGGGCTGTTGTAAATATCGCGATGTGTGTCGTCGCGAAAGTGACGGCCCACAAACACTCCGAAGGCGTCACGCAACCCGCAGGTCGCCGCCCCCTTCCGCGCGTCAAGGTCCGATTCTCAGAGGCATGCCGCTAATTGCTTCTTTCCCTTGCAGATATGGCCGCCTATCGAAAGCGATAGGCAGGACGCAAAAGTCGCGGTGCGTACTATAATATTTTGTTTTGTCGCGAGCGTTTCTTTCGACTGAGGGAGAAGAGAATGATTGAGGTCTTCGGGCGGTTGCGCCCACATATGCCGAAAGTATTGTGCGCTGTGGTGTTGTGTGCGGCGCTGCTGGTTGCCGCGCCGGGGCGCGCGGACGAGCCTTATGCGCGGAGCCGCGATTACGATTTGCAGAATGTGAAGACGCATCTTTGGTTTGATATTGAGCAGCGCGAGGTGCGCGGCGAGGTCACCCACAGCATTGCGATGCTGCGCGACGATGTGTCGCAGGTGAAGTTCGATTCCGTGGCGCTCAAGATTGAAGAGGTGACGCTGGACGGCAAGGCGGCGAAATTCTCCACTACGGATAACGATCTGATTGTGGCGCTGGAACATCCCTCGAAGCGCGGCGAGCGCCACGAAATTTACATCCGTTACGAAGGTCATCCGAGGAAGGGCCTTTATTTCGTGCTGCCGGACAAGAATTATCCGAATCGCCCGAAAGAAGTGTGGACGCAAGGCGAGGCGGAAGACACGCGCTACTACATTCCGATTTACGATTACCCGAACGACCGCACGACTTCGGAAATGCTGCTGACAGTTCCAGGGACGTGGATCACCATTTCGAACGGCCAGCTGGTGGGCGTGAAAGACGAAGCGAATGGGGAAAAGACTTGGGACTGGAAGCAGTCGGAGCCGCTTTCAACCTACCTGATTAGCGCGGTGGCTGGCGAATTCGTCGAGAAGAAAGAAACCTGGCGCGGGATACCGGTGCGTTTTGTGGTGCCACGCGGCGACGAAGATACGATTGACTCTACGTTTGCGCGGACGACGCAGATGCTGGATCTTTTTTCGGACAAACTGGGCGTGAAGTATCCGTGGGCGCAGTACGCGCAGACTTCGGTGAACGATTTCGTCGAAGGCGGGATGGAAAATACCAGCGCGACGACGCTGACGACGCAGGGCCTCGTGAATCCGAAACTCGCGCCGGAAAAGCGCCGCGGTTCGGATGATCTGGATTCGCATGAACTGTCGCACCAATGGTTCGGCGACCTGGTTACCTGCCGGGACTGGGCGAACATCTGGTTGAACGAGGGGTTTGCGACTTATTTCGAGCATTACTGGGCGGAAGCGCATTACGGCGCGGATGAAGCTGCGTATGAATTCTGGCGCGACCAGACGAACTGGTTCCGGCAACAGCGGTTGTATCCGGTGCCGATCGTTACGCGAAATTTCACGGACAGCATCGAGTACGCGGGGAATGTTTATACCAAGGGCGGCTGGGTGCTAAAGATGTTGCGGACGAAATTGGGAGATGAGGACTTCTTTCGCGGGCTGCATCACTATCTCGAAGTGAATCGGGGCCAGAACGTGGTGACTGCGGATTTGGAGAAAGCGATTGACCAATCGACTGCGACAAACGTGGACCACTTCTTTCATCAGTGGATCTGGCGAGCGGGCGCGCCGAAATACGACGTGAGTTACACCTACGACGCGGCGGCGCACCAGGTGAAGCTGAACGTGAAGCAGACGCAGAAGGTCGAGGGCATGGTGGATTTGTTCGACATGCCGGTGGATATCGAAATTGCTACGGCTAGCGGGCATAAGACCTATCCGATCGTGGTGAGCAAGGCGGAAGAGACATTTACTTTGCCGGCGGACGGCGCGCCTTTGATGGTGATTTTTGATAAGGGCGACGAGGTCTTGAAGTCGGTGGAATTCAAGAGAAGCGCGGCCGAATTGATCTATCAATTGAAAAACGCCGAGACGGTGCCGGATCGGGCGGATGCTGCTGCAGCGCTCGGCCGGATGCAGGACAAGCCGGAGGTGGTGGCGGCGCTGGGAGAGGCCGCGTTGCACGATCGGTTCTGGGGCGTGCGGGTGGAGTCTTTGAAGGCGCTAGGAAAGATCGGCGGTGGTGCGGCGGAAAAACAAGTATTGGCAGCTTTGAGTAATGAGGAGCCGTGGGTGCGCAAGGTGGCCGTGCAACAGCTGGGGAGTTTCACCGGCGATCCTGCGCTTGCGCCGCGGCTGACTGAGATTGCGTCGAAGGATAAGGCTTTCGGCGTGCGCGCGGCCGGGTTGAATGCGATCGGCGAACTCAAGGCGCCGAACGCGTACGAATTGCTGACGGCTGCGCTGAAGACGGACTCGCCCGATGACACGATTCGCAACGGCGCGCTGGAGGGGCTTGGATCGCTGGGAGATGACCGCGCGGTTCCGGCGTTGCTGGAGTGGTCGGCGCCCGGCAAAGATTTTGAATCACGCGGGGCGGCGATCGAGGCGCTGGCGGAGCTGGATCTGAAAAACAAGGCGATCACACGCGCGCTGATTTCGTACTTGCGCGAACCGAACACGGACGTGAAATTCCGAGCGCTTTTTGCACTCGGGCGGCGCGGCGATCCTGATGCGATCGCGCCTTTGGAGGAGATGGTCAAGTCGGGGGATTTGAATTTGGGCGATGAGCCTTATGTGGAAATGCAGATTCAGGCTTTGAAGCAGAAGGCCGCGGAGAATCGCGCGGGCGCGGCGGGTGGCGGTAAGAATGGTGGGAATGGCTCGAGTGGCGATTCGGCTGCGGGTGGTGACGCGAACGAGGCGTCGGCGGCTGCGTCGGCCGGTTCGTCGCCGGCTAACGGCGCGGAAATGACTTTGGACGCTTTGAAGCAATTGCAGAAGCAGATGGATGAGATCAATACGCGGTTGGGGAAGATCGAAACGCAATTGAGTGATACGAAGAAGTAGTGGCAGGCGCGCTAAATCTTCGAGAGCGCGTCGGCGCTATTTTTATCCTCGATGCGGCGGACTGGGACGCGAATCGCGTTGGACGAGAATTGCCTCGCCTCGTTCATTGTGTGGCTGGCTAGCTTGGTGAAACCGGCGGCGCGCCGCCGCACTCCATATGGATTGTGCTGCGGCTGAATTTGGCGTGCGCAGGCACTGTTGTCGCGCGGGCTTCCTAGTGTGCTAGCAGGATGCGCAGGTCGCGGAGATTGTTGCCGGTGGGGCCGGTGATGATCGCGTCGTTCAGGCTGGCGAAGAAATTGTGAGCGTCGCTGCGGGCTGCGAAGTCGGCGGCGTCGAGATTTGCTGTTTGCGCGCGCGTGAGCGTTTCGCCATCGGCCGCCGCGCCGGCTGCTGGGCTGTTGCCATCAATTCCGTCTGTACCGGCACTTAGGACTGCGATTCCCTTCCCGGCAATTTTCGGCACGCAAGTGAGCACGAATGCGGAATTGCGTCCGCCGGTTCCCTCGCCTGTTACCGGGCTGCTTAGTTCCCCACCCGAGAAGATTGCTACGCGTTTGCCTGGATATTGTTTCTGCAGATTCTCGAGTTCGCGGAGCAGGTGATTCGCGGCTTTTTCCAGCGGCCAGCCGTCGGTTTCAGCGTCCACCATGCAGATAAAACCTTCGGCTTCGCAGCAGTGATGCGCGGCGTGGAGCAGGTCGTGTTCGCCGAGGAGGATTTCGAAACGGGCGCGGGCGAAGGCGGGGTCGCTGGCTTTCGGGGTCTCCGGCAGCTTTCCTGGTTCGATTAATTCGCGAAGTGACGTAGGCAGTTTGGGGAGCAAACCGTATCCACGGATGATTTCTTGCATGTTGAGCAGAGTGGTTGGGTCGGGGACAGTGGGGCCGGAGGCTAGCGCGGATTCCTGGCCTTCCGGAACGTCGCTGATTGCGAAGGTGAGTTTCATCGCGTGGGGAGCCGCAGCGGCGAGGCGTCCGCCTTTTGTCGCGGAAAGGTGTTTGCGGACGACGTTGATTTCTTCGATCGGGGCACCGCAGGCGACCAGTGCGGAATGCAGCTGCTGAAAATCTTCGAGCGTGATGCTTGGGTCGAGCGGCTGTTCGACGAGGGCGGAGCCACCGCCTGAAATCAGGAAAAATATCAGGGTGCGTTCGTGGCAGCGCGCGAGTCGATCGAGGATTGCGCGGCCTGCTGCGAAGCTTTCAGCTGTGGGAATGGGGTGACCACCGACGAATGTTTTCCACCCGGAGATAGGGCGCGGAGGCGGGGCGGGAACGACAAGGATGCCGTCCGGAGCAAATTCGGGCGCGAGGATTGAAGTGAGGCCATCGGCCATGGCGAACGCGGCTTTGCCGAAGGCGATGGCCACGATTTCGGTGAAGCTGCTGAGATCAATTTCTGCGGGGCCTGCGCAGATGCGGGAATTTTCGCGCTGGAGCTTGCGCGCTAGCGTGGAGGGGATATCGATGGCGTCGAGGGTGTGGCGAAAAACGTGTTCGGCGGTTTGCTTCATTGCTTGGACACGGAACGACCGATTGGCCACAGAGACACTGAGGCACAGAGAAGAGATTTAGGAAAGAACTGGTTTTTCACTCGATGTCCTCTGTGTATTTGTGACTCCGTGGCGTTTTGTGACGCTTCGAATATGCGGCGCGAGGTCACTGCAAACCTAGCGCGTCGGTGTTGAGCGCGTTGGGCGGGCGTTGGCCTGCGAACAGCGCTACTACGTTGTTGGCTGCCATCACCGACATTTTCGTGCGCGTGTCTATTGAGGCGCTGGCGATGTGCGGGGTGAGGATCACGTCGCGGCGCGAGACTAGCTGCGGGTGGACTTGTGGTTCATGCTCGTAGACGTCGAGCGCGGCGCCGGCGATTTTTTTATTTTCGAGGGCGTCGGCGAGCGCGGCTTCGTCCACTACTGGGCCGCGCGACGTGTTGATTAGGAACGCGGTGCGCTTCATTTTTTCTAGATTTTCGGTGGAGATCAGGTGGCGCGTGTCGGGCAGTAGCGGAACGTGGAGGCTGATGAAGTCCGACTGACGGAAGAGCGTGTCGCGATCCACGAATTCGGCGTGCAGCTCTTTTTCGACTTCGGCGGGCGCGCGGACAGCGTCGTTATACAGCACGGGCATTTGAAAGCCGAGCGCGCGGCGGGCGACGCCGCGGCCGATGCGTCCGAAGCCGAGAATGCCGAGCGTTTTGCCCCAAATGTCGCCGCCGACGAGTTGATCGAGATCCCAGCCGGGCCACGTGCCGCTGCGCATCCAGGCGTCGCCTTCGAGCAGGCGGCGCGCGATGGCCATCAGCAGCGTCCAAGCGAAGTCGGCGGTGGTGTCGTCGAGGACGCCTGGGGTGTGGGTGGCGACTACTTTGTGGCGGGTGCAAGCGGCGACGTCAATGTGGTCGTAGCCGACCGAAACCGTCGCGGCGATTCGTAATTTGGGAGCAGCGGCGAGCAGTTCCTCGTTTACTTTTTCCGTGAGGAGGCAAATCAGGCCGTCTTTGTCCGCGACGCGCTTTAAGAGTTCTTCGCGCGAGATGCTTTCGGGGCGGGTCCAGTATTCCACTTCGCAGTGCTGGTCTAGAATCACGCGTGCGGCGGGAAAAAGCGGCCGGGCGGAGAGTATTTTCGGTTTGGTCAACGCATGCCTCGCAAAAAGCGATTACTCAGAATTTGTAGCATATACTGCCGGATTAGGAAACGGCTCGAAATCGCGCAATCTTGGTACGGTGCGAGTTCGCTGCGAAGCCGACGGCTTAGCGACATTGACAAATCGAGACTCTGGAGAGAGGGTGATGAAGATTCTACGACGAACTGCTCTTCTCTTAGTTTTCAGCTTCTGTTTTGCTCATTTCGCGATGGGGCAGACGGACATTCGGATAAAAATTCAGGCGTCGCAACTGGATCGCAGCTTGCTGTTCCAGAAGCTGAATGACCATGGCGCGGATCACCACATGCACTTTGTGATGGTGGAGCGGGACTTCGATTATCGGGTCGCGTACGGGACCGCGGGCGGCGCGGTGATGACGCCATACGGGCCGACGGGCGGGAGCGCTTCGGTGACGAAAGTTTTCGATCCGTCGGGCGCGGAGATTTTCGAATTTTCGCGCAACGGGCGCGCGACCAATGACCAAGCCGCGAATGCTACGGCGAAGGAAATCATCAAGCGGATACGCAAGTTGCGCGGGCTCAGCTAGCGGTCGCCGGACAGGTCGCGTTATTCAAATTCACTTAATGCAGATCCCACCTCGTTGACGCCTGTCATTACACACAGCTATAGTGGCCGTTGAAACGTGTGCGCTGCTTTTTGCGTGCGCGTAGTGGACCGCATCCATGGATTCACGACTCCTCCGTGATTTGAAATCGCTGCTTGGTTCCGACGGCGTTCTGCACCGGCCCGAGGAATTGCTTTTGTACGAATACGATGGGTCGGTGGAAGTAGCGCGGCCGAATTGCGTGGTGTTTCCGCGGACGACTGCCGACGTGCTGGGGATTGTGAAGCTGGCAAACCAGTATCAGATTCCGCTCGTGGGTCGCGGCGCGGGAACGGGGCTTTCGGGCGGGGCGCTCTCGCGAAAGGGCGGAATCCTGACGGTTTTTTCGCGGATGAACCGCATTTTGGAAATCGATATTGAAAACCAGCGCGCGACGGTGCAGCCGGGCGTGGTGAATTCGGATTTGAGCGCGGCGGTGGCGCACGCGGGTTTGCATTTTGCGCCCGACCCATCCAGCCAGAAAGCTTGCACGATTGGCGGCAACGTTTCTGAAAATTCCGGCGGGCCGCATACCTTGGCTTACGGCGTGACGACGAATCATGTTCTTTCGATGGAAGCGATTCTGCCTACCGGCGAACTCGTGCGGATTGGAAGTTCGGCGGTTGATGCGCCGGGATACGACTTGATGGGACTTTTCGTGGGGTCCGAAGGGACGCTCGCGTTGATCACGGAAATCACCGTGAAGCTGACGCGGTTGCCAGAAGCGGTGAAGACCTTGCTCGCGATTTTCGACACTTTGGACGACGCGACGGAGACGGTGGTGGAGATTACGTCGCGCGGGATTACGCCGGCGGCTTGCGAAATGCTGGATGGCTGGACGCTGCGCGCCGTGGAAGCATACGTCCATGCGGGATTTCCTTTGGATTGCGCGGCGGTGCTGCTGCTGGAAGTGGACGGCTTGCGTGAAGCGGTGGGGCAACATGCCGAAGAGATTGCGGACGTTTGCCGCGTGCATCATGCGCGCGAAGTGCGCGTGGCGCGGGATGCGCGCGAGCGGGATTTATTTTGGAAGGGACGCAAGAACGCGTTTGGCGCGGTGGGCCGACTTTCGACCACGTACTACGTGCAGGATGGCGTGATTCCGCGGACGAAACTTCCCGCAACCTTGCGGTTCATCAGCGCCATCGGCGAAAAGTACGGCTTCCAGATTGGAAATATTTTTCACGCGGGTGACGGGAATCTCCATCCTTTGCTACTTTTCGATGCGCGAGACGAAGCGCAATTTCGGCGGGTGGTGGCTGCTTCGGACGAAATCATTCAGTTCTGCATTGATATGGGCGGCTCGATTACCGGGGAGCACGGCGTGGGAATGGAGAAGGATCGCCTGATGCCGCTGCTTTTCAGCGAAGCGGAACTCGATTTGATGCGGCGCGTGCGCGATGCTTTCAATCCGCTTGGACTACTGAACCCCGACAAGATCTTTCCTGCATCGAAGGGCTGCGGCGAAATTCACGTGCGTCCGCTGCCTTTGGCTGGCGCGCCCGTCGCATGAATCCCGCCGGCACCAGCGCCGGTCCGCGGCTCGGCGATATCGCCGGAAACGCGAACGTCGTCAGCGATCCCACACAACTTGGGGATTACGCGATTGGCGGCAAGACGCCTGGGGCGGTGGTGCGTCCGGGCTCTGCGGCGGAAGTGGCCGGCATTGTGAAATTTGCTGCTGCGGAGAAATTGGCGATCGTTGCCTGCGGCGCGCGGACGAAGCTGGACATGGGGTTCGCGCCCACGCGTTACGATTTGGCGTTGGATATGACGAGGATGGATCGCGTGGTGGCTTATGATCCCGGCGATTTGACTTTGAGCGTTGAGGCGGGAGTGCGACTGCATTCGCTGGGGCAGACGCTGGCCGAGCATCGGCAATTTTTGCCGCTGGCTGTGCCATTTTTGACTCAGACGACGATTGGCGGACTGATTGCGTCAGGCGTGGATTCGCCCTTGCGTCAATTTTATGGGACGGCGCGCGATTTTCTTTTGGGCATCGAATTTGTTACGGGCGACGGCGTGGCGGCGAAGAGCGGCGGGCGCGTGGTGAAAAACGTCACCGGATACGACATTCATAAGTTGATGATCGGGTCGCTGGGGACGCTGGGCGTAATTACGCGCGTCAATTTCAAGACGTTTCCAATGCCGATGCGGTCGCGTGGATTCGTGGCTCGATTTGCTACAGCGGAGCGCGCCTGCGACATGCGCAATCGAGTGGCGCGTTCCGCGCTGACTCCTTTGACGATGGACATTCTGAGCCCGGGCGTGGCCGAGCTGTTTGCAAGCGAGGCGGCTTCGCGATACGAGCCTGCGCCGATGCCGGATGGCGTGATTTCGCGCACGGAATGGGCGATGACCATCGGCTACGCGGGGACTGAGGAAGTGCTCAAGCGTTACGCAGCGGATTTGCAGCGGATGGCCGAAGAATCGGGCGCGACGGGAGTTGCGGTGCTTGCCGAGAATTTGCGGCCGGCGTTCAATCGTAAGCGCGAATTCATTCCGATCGCTTTGCAATCTTCGCCGGCTGCTTCCATCGTTAAAATCAGCGTGCTGCCGGCGCGCATGCTTCAGGCGCTGGACCACACGGCGCGTGCCGCCGAAAGCAACTCGCTGCCGTGGCTGGCGATGGCGCGCGGGGTCGGGGTGATTTATTTTGCGCTGCTGCCAGCCGAACGCGACGAAGTCACGGAAGTGCGTACTGCGACGGCGACGGATGCTATTCACGTGGCATGCGCGGAGCTTGGAGGACATTCCACGATTCCCTGGTGCCCGGCGGAATGGAAGCGCAAGCTGAAGATCTGGGGATTGCCGCGTGGTGACTTCGCGCAGATGCAAAAATTAAAACGCGTGTTCGACCCTCTGGGTGTATTGAGTCCGGGCCGATTCGTGGGAGGCATCTAAGGCGATGCCATCGCGAACCCAGCAACCAGATCCTATGCGGCCGGCGGCGCCGCTATCGCAGGATGATGCGCAGCGCGAGTTTGCGCTGACGCTGAGCGGGTTCAGCGCCGTGGACAAACCCGAATACGATGATTATTCGCGGTGCGTGCACTGCGGTTTGTGCGCGAATAATTGCCCGACGTACCGGCTGTGGGGACAGGAGGCGGATTCGCCGCGCGGTCGGATACGGCAGATGGCGCTGGTGGATCAGGGGCGGCTGGAATTGGGTGCAGCGTTCGTCACGCATATTGATCGGTGTCTGAATTGCCGGAATTGCGAGACGGTGTGCCCATCGGGCGTCGAATACGGAAAGATTTTGGAGCTGGCTCGCGCGCAGATCGAGCAGAAATATAAGCGGCCGTTTGTTTCGCGCGTGCTGCGCGATGTGGTCTACCGGCGGCTGCTTCCCTACCCCGGCAGGATTGCGGCTGCGGCGCGCGGGCTGAAGATTTATCAGCGCTCGGGGCTGGCGGCGCTGGCGCGCGGGACTGGAATTTTGCGACTGTTGGGATTGCAGGACCGCGAGAAGCTGCTGCCGCGGATTGATTCGGAATTTTTCTTCGGCGAAATGGGCAAGACGTTTCCGGCGCGGGGCGAGCGGCGCGCGCGCGTGGCATTTTTTGCGGGCTGCGTGGCGCAGGTCACGTTCAGCGAATTGAATCGCGCGACGATTCGCGTGCTGCAAGCGAATGGCTGCGAAGTGGTGGTGCCTGCGGGGCAAGTTTGCTGCGGGGCTCTAGCGGCGCATGCGGGGGTGCGCGACGTGGCGCGGGATTTGGCGCGGCGAAATTTCGATGCGTTCTTGAGCGAAGAGTTCGACGCGATTATTACCAACGCGGCTGGGTGCGGGTCTACGCTGAAGGAATACACGCATTTGTTTGGGGACGACGATGCCGCGCAGGCGCGCGCGCGGCAATTCACCGCGAAGATGCGGGACGTAACGGAATTTCTGGTGGATCTTGGAATGACTGCGCCGCTGCGGGCTTTGCCCTTGCGCGTGACTTATCAGGATTCGTGCCATTTGGTGCATGGACAAAAGATTCGAGAGGCTCCGAGAGAATTGCTGCGCGCAATTCCCGGACTCGAATTCGTGGAGATGCCGCTTTCGGAACAGTGTTGCGGGTCGGCGGGAGTTTACAACGTTACCGAGACAGAAACATCGTTGGAGATTCTGGAACGCAAGATGGAGTGCGTGGCGCAAACGAAGGCCGAGGTGATTGCGACCGCGAATCCTGGATGCATTTTGCAACTGCGGGCTGGGGCGGCTATGCACAAGACGGGACAGGAAGTGTTGCACGTGGTGGAATTGCTGGATCGAGCTTTGGCTTGACGCCGAACGTATTTTTGACGTTTCGCTTCCGAGTCGCTCCTTCACGCGAATGAAGGTGGCGCATTTGAAACCGATGGCGGTCTGAAGACCGCCGCTACAAAGGCCGATGCTGGGTGATCGCGCGAGGGGCTATCGCGATCGTTCAAGAAATAAGCGTGGGATGAGAGAGAAAACTTGCGGGCGGGCGGTGGGGGTGCTCCGCCCGCAAGTACATCACACTGCAAACTAGATACGCTTGGACCGCGCGGTTATTGCTCCGGAGGAGGAGGCGGACCTGCCACGCGGAACGTGCCTACGACGCGCTGCGGCGGCTGAGCGACTGTGTAGTCCGGAGGCACTTGAAAGAGCGATGCGGAAGGTTCGCCGAGTTGAACGTCCGTCATCTGGAAGGTGGTGTCACCGGAGCGCGGATCACTGCGCTTGGTCATGACAACCATCTGCAGATCGGGCGAATACCAGCGCTCGCTGACCACGACAATCGGTTTGGTGTTGCCGATCGCGCCAGCGGGAATGGTGCGGGTGTAGCGCGTGCCTTGGGCGGAAACGCCGCCGATGGTTTGCGTTCCGAGGGAGGTGGTGACTACTTCGCTCTTCTCGGCCGCGACTTCAGGATTGCGAAATTCCTTGGTCCTGAACGCACCCCTTGCGACGGAAGGATCGGGCATTTGCTGCGCGATCTTTTTGTCCTCTTCGAGAATGTAGCGCGTGCCGGCCACGGGATCCTTGAGGAAGACGACATGCGATAAGGATTCGCCATTCACAACGGCGAAGGCGCCGATGGCGGGGAGCGTCATTTCGCGGCGCGTGCGTCCCTGGCTATCGCGCGCGATCGAACCGGTGGAATTGTGCTGGATCTCGTTGCCGTCAGCGAGAGTCTGGCTCGATTCGGTGGAAAAATTGGCAGTGAAAGGCGCGCCGGTAACGGTCTTTTCGCCGAGGCCGGCTTCGAATCCGAGGAAGCCGATGCCCTCACGCACTTCCGGGCCGTGATCTGGACCGGCGACACCGCCTCCTTGCACCCAAACTGCATTCGGTGGCGGAGGTGGAGGAGGTTCGGCGCTATCTTGCGCGCGAACGCTCGGGCTCAAGGTCAAGAACAACATCGCGGTGCCTGCCAGTGCTAAAAACGCTGGGGTCGTTTTCATGCGCTCCTCCAATAAATCGGCAAGCTAGTCATCCGTTGCCGGGTTTTCTTGCGCGACCAGACGGATGGCCTGCGGCGTGCCGTCTTCGCTGACTACCATGTCCGCGGTCACTTGATCGGACACTCCCATCGCTTCGACGGGCAGGCCATAGGAAATCAGGGCGGCACGCGGGAGCACCACGCGAACGACCGCGCCACCTTCGAGATCCGAGGGATCGTAGGCGTATGGCAGCGGGACGTAGGCCGTGGCGTATTCAGTGGGGCCGCTATCCGGTGCAGCGGTCTTATCGGCTGTCGCGCGTGAACGAGTGGCTTTCGGCTCAACGGTTGCAGTGTTGGCCGGTACCGTTAGCGCCGGCCGTTCGCGCGAACCAAGCCTTGAAGGTGCGGGCGCGACAGTGGAAGCACTTACTGAAGGAGTCTTGCCGGGCGCCACGGGTTGCGGCCGATGGAACGAAAGACCCAAAACCAAAAGTACAGCGGCAGCGATGCCGATGACCGCCAGTTGCAAGCGCAGCCGGCGGGACGCCGCTTGTGATTTTTCGCGACGAAATTCCCGCAGCAACGCGGCTTCGATTTTGGGCGGAGCCTGCAATTCGGAAGCTTGCTGCGAGATCTGGCCGAGAGCAAAATCGAGCGATTCGGCTTCGGTCACCAAGGCGCCGCAATCGCTGCACAATTCGGCGTGAGCCAGCGCACCTTCGCGAACGGCCGCGCCCGGCGTTCCGGGGCGGTCAAGTTCATGCAAAGCGTCCGCGAATTGCGAGCAATCCATGCGAGGCATGTTATCGCGGCCGATGTTTTCGTTGTCCGGGTCTCTTTTCATTCACCCACCGCCGAAGCGCGCCGCACGGGCTGAGCGTCACGCAATTTTTCGAGCAAGAGCGCTCGCGCACGATGCAGGCGGGAACGCACTGTTCCGACCGGGCAATCGAGCGCAGCTGCTGCGTCTTCGTAACTCATTTCGTCGAGTTCGCAGAGAACCACGACTTCACGATAATTTTCCGGCAAGGTGGCGATGGCCTGGCGCACGCGGCTGACGTTTTCCTGCGACACAAGCTCATCGCGGTGGATGGGGAAAGCGCTGACGACGGAGCCGTGCCCATTGCCGTTGCCATTTCCATTTCCATTTCCATTTCCGTTGGTGGAGGCGTGGTGGCTACCATTCGAGCGGCCTGCGTGGTAGCGAGAGAGCATGGCGTCCAACTCATCGGCGGTTTCGGGCAGCGGGACGGAATTGCGTTCCAGTTCCCAGCGACGGCGGAGGTGATTGCGCGCGATGCCGAAGAGAAACCCGCCGAGGGTGCCGCGGGCGGGGTCGAATCGTTTGGCGTCGCGAATCAAAGTCATGAAAACCTCTTGGGTCACGTCTTCGGCCACGGTGCAGTTGCCGCTCATATGCATGGCGAAGCGGTAGATGGCGGGGTGCTTGCGGTGGTACAGCAAGGTGAAGGCGTCCTCGTCCCCGGCAATCATCCGGCGAAGCAGCAGACCGTCGTCTATCAACTCTGTGCCCCTGGTCATGTCAAGCGGTTGGACGGCCCGGCGCAACTCTCGTTACATATTCCGCGAAGCGGTTCAAAAAGTTCCCGGAATTGTTGGCCAGCTGCCAGGAACAACCGGAGATACCGGTCGAGACAGGCGCGATGCGCCTGCCGGATTCGGTGCGAATTTACCACTGTCGAGTTGCAAGTGCTATACCTGCCCCGCGTGGACGACTGGGCAGGTTCTTGACCAAACTACGTTAGTTCAATAACGTAGGGGCGCAACAGGCCGGTCGCTGCCCCCGGAACCCGCCACCTGCGCCGGCGGCTCAAGGGCAAATTCATCGCTTCACAGCACGCAATCATGGAGGAGTCATGCAGGAATTCGACCCGCACGTCCTGGAAGAGAAACCGATTCCGCCGCCGGAGGAATTCAGCAAAAAGGCTCGTGTCGGATCGCTCGAAGAGTACCGCGAGATGTACGCAGCAGCGGAAGCGGACCCCGAGGCTTTCTGGGGCAAGCAGGCCAAGCTGCTGAACTGGTTCGAAGCTCCGCAGAAAACTTTGGAATGGAATCCGCCGCATGCGAAGTGGTTCGTGGGCGGAAAACTGAATGTGGCCTATAACTGCCTGGACCGGCACCTCGAGAAAAACGCGAACAAGCCCGCGCTGATGTGGGAAGCGGAAGACGGATCTACGATTCAGTACACGTTTGCAGAGCTACACGAGCGGGTCTGCCGGTTTGCGAATGCGTTGGAAGCGCTGGGGGTGAAGCCAGGGGACTGCATCGCGATTTACATGCCGATGATTCCGGAGGCGGCGATCGCGATGCTGGCGTCGGCGCGCATTGGCGCCGTGCATTCTGTCGTGTTTGGCGGATTCAGCGCGACGGCGCTTGCCGATCGCATCGCGGATGCGAAGGCGAAAATACTGATTACGGCGGACGGTGGTTATCGCCGCGGGAAAATCGTTCCGCTGAAGGAGACGGCGGATGCGGCGATGAAAAATTGCCCGACGGTTGAGAAATGTGTGGTCGTGCAGCGCACCAAGGAGGATGTGGCGTGGCAGGAGGGCCGCGATCTTTGGTGGCACGAGCTAGAGGAGAAAGCTTCGAAGGAACACGAAGCGCCGCCGTTTGATTCCGAGCATCCGCTGTACATTCTTTATACCAGCGGCACGACCGGGAAACCGAAGGGCGTGTTGCACACCTCCGCCGGTTATTTGCTGCAATGCACGTGGAGCACGCGGCTGGTTTTTGATTTGAATGATGACGATATTTATTGGTGCACGGCGGATATCGGGTGGGTGACGGGGCACAGCTATGTGGTGTATGGACCCTTGTCGAACGGGGCGAGCATCGTGATGTATGAGGGCGCGCCGGATTTTCCGAAGAAAGATCGTTTCTGGGAAATCATTGACCGTTACAAGGTGACGATTTTTTACAGCTCGGCGACGGCGGTGCGCGCGTTTATGGCTTGGGGGATGGATTGGTTGAAGCCGCACAGTCTCGCTAGCTTGCGGCTGCTGGGGACTGTGGGCGAACCGATCAATCCCGCAGCTTGGAAATGGTATTTCGAGGCGATCGGAAAGAACCGCTGCCCGATTGTGGATACCTGGTGGCAGACGGAGACTGGATCCGTCTTGATTTCACCGTTGCCGGGCGCGACGCCGACGAAGCCCGGTTCGGCTACTTTGCCGCTGCCCGGCGTGATGGCGAAAGTGGTGAATATGAAGGGCGAGGCCGTCGGGCCGGGCGAGACTGGATATTTGACGATACAGAAGCCTTGGCCTTCGATGCTGCGGACGATTTACGGCGACGATGAGCGTTATGCACGCGAGTATTGGCAGCGGATTCCGGGCGTGTATTTCGCGGGCGACGCGGCGCAGTGCGACAAGGATGGATACATCTGGGTGCTAGGACGCGTCGACGATGTGATCAAAGTTGCGGGACACCGGCTGAGTTCGATGGAGATCGAGAGCGTGCTGGTGAGCCATGCGGCAGTGGCGGAAGCGGCCGTGGTAGCGCGGCCGGATGAGATCAAGGGCGAGGCCATTGTGTGTTTTGTGGCGCTGCGGAGTGGGCACGAGCCTTCGAAAGCGCTGCGGGCTGAATTGATGGACTTCGTGGCGAACACGATTGGATCAATCGCGCGGCCCGCGGACTTGCGTTTTACGCAGCTATTGCCGAAGACGCGCAGCGGGAAGATTATGCGTCGACTGTTGCGAGAGTTGGCAACCAAGGGCGCGGTTTCCGGCGATACGACCACGCTGGAAGATATGGCGGTGATCGAGCGGCTGGTGAAGGCTCAGGCTGACGACGAAGAATAGACTGCTCTCACCATCGAACTCTCTATTTTACAAATCGGATATGGTACGCTAATAGCGTACACTAGAATCTGTCTGCTAGAAGGCGTGGAGTACGAAATGCGGAAGAGAAAGATTTTCGAAGCATTGATGGAAGGTATTTCGGAGATGAGCGCCCACAGGGAGGGCAAACTGACGTTGCGAAGTTACAAGATCGAACCAACGCCTCTCCCGACCGTGGATTCAAAGCTAATCCGCGACACGCGGAAACGGCTGCGCTGCTCGCGGGCCGTTTTCGCCAGGAAGCTGCATATTAACGAGAGAACGCTCGAGAAATGGGAACAGGGCCGCGCCAAGCCAAATCTGCAAGCCGCTGCCCTCATCTTGTTAGCCCGAGACTATCCCGACACGATGGACCGACTGGAAAAACTTGCCGGAAAGGTAAGATCACTCCTGACGAATCTTGGCAAAACGCCGAAGGCACTTCGCGCGACGTTGCCGCAAGCGCGCAACCGCGTTTTCGCACGACGCCACGGCAAACTCAATTCTTCGGCGAGATTTGCGCGCCGAGTTCCGCGTCGCCTTCGCAAGAAGTGACCGTCCCACTAAAAATCGCCCTGCTGCGGTGGCAGGTCGGAAGTTGTGAGGCCGGGCGGCAAGCTGCTATTCTCGCGGCACGATTCTTTGCTGGGTATGAGGCATAGGCATGGCGCAGAGCGTGCATTCCGCTATCCCCTACAGTGTGGCGCATGGCCGCGAACGTGCGGCCGCGCCTTGGTACATTTGGTGCGGAGTGATTGGCGTTTCATCTATCGTGTTCGGGCTTTACTGGGATATTTCCTGGCACATGAGCATCGGGCGCGATACGTTTTGGACTCCGGCGCACTTGGCGATTCAGTTGGGCGGCATTTTGGTGGGGGCTACCAGCGCTTATTTGATTTTTTCAACGACCTGGGGCAGCGACGCGGCGGCGAAGGCTGCTTCGATCAGGGTGTGGGGATTTCGCGGGCCGCTGGGCGCGTTTCTTGCGTGCTGGGGCGGCGTGACGATGGTGACATCCGCGCCGTTTGATAACTGGTGGCACAATTCGTTTGGATTGGACGTGGAGATTGTCAGCCCGCCGCACATGGTGCTTGGCCTGGGAGTTCTGGCAGTGGCAATTGGGGCGCTGCTGCTGTTGGTCAGTTGGATGAATCGCGCCGAAGGTGATGCGCACGTACGGCTGCGCCGGATGTACCTCTACCTGGGCGGCGTGATTTTGTCGCTGCACTGGGTATTGCTTTCCGAGTATGCCGGCGGCGATCAGATGCATAGTCCGGAGTTTTATCGAGCGCTGTGCCTGGGAGTTCCGTTCATTCTGGTATCGCTGGCGCGCGCGAGCGGCGTTCGTTGGGGTGCGACGGTGATCGCGGCGATTTACACGGCCTTGGTGCTGGGCCAATTGTGGATCATGCCGCTATTTCCCGCGACGCCGAAGTTGGGGCCGGTGTTCACGAACATTACGCACATGGTGCCGCTGGAATTTCCGACGCTGGTCATTGTTCCGGCGCTTGCGCTCGATTGGCTGATCAATTATTTTGACGGGCATTTTGGCGCGAAGAATAAATGGGTGCTGGCGTTCATGCTCGGCACGGCTTACCTGGCAATCATGCTGGCGGTGCACTGGCCGTTTGGCAGCTTCATGATTTCGCCGGCGGCGCGCAATTGGGTTTTCGGCCAAAATTACTTTCCGTATATGCAGTCGCCTTCTGATTATCACTACCAGTGGGAGTTCGTCGATCGCGCGCCGACGACCGCACTCTTTTTGCGTGGCATGGGCATCGCGCTGGCGACCGCTATTCTTGGGTCGCGCATTGGGCTGGGCGCTGGTGACGCGATGCGCCGGCTACGGCGGTAAATTTCGATGACTCGGTCTGCGGGAGCACTCTCCATCCGGCGTTACGCCGCGTTTTTCGCGATCATTGCCTTCCTGGGCGCCCCGGCGTCGGCACACGTCGGGAGTCCGGACGTCTACTTTCAGGGCGCTGCCGGTCCGTATCACCTGATCATCACAGTGCGTACCCCGCAGATGATTCCTGGAATCGCGGATGTGGAGATTCTGAGCGCGACGCCCGGCATTTCGAAAATCACGGTTGTGCCGACCTACATCGTAGGACCTGGCGCGAAATACCCTCCAATCGGCGACGCGTTGATCCAATCGAAGGACGATCCCCAGTCCTTTTCCGGCAAAGTGTGGCTGATGGAATCCGGCTCGTGGCAAATCCGCGTGCAGGTGGATGGTGCGCAAGGCGCGGGTGAACTCTCGCTGCCGGTGCCGGCCGCTGCGCGGAGCACGCTGCCGCTCGAAAAATCGCTCGGCGTGCTGCTTTTCACGCTGATGGTGCTGCTGGTCTCGGCGATTATTGCGATTGCGGGAGCGGCACGGCGCGAGGGGATTCTCGAGCCGGGACAAGTGCCCGGACCTGAGCACATGCGGCGAGGCCGCTGGGCGATGTTCGGTGCGGCAGTGGTGGTGTTGGCGCTGCTACTTTTCGGAAACTGGTGGTGGAATTCCGAGGCCTTCGCGAAGGCGCGGCAAATGATTTACAAGGCGCCGCCGCTGAACGTGTCGCTCGATCCTAGCGGCAAATTAATTTTGCAGATGGGCGATTCCGACTGGCATCGGACGCGGCCGGAAACGGTGATGACCAACTTGATTCCGGATCACGGGCACTTGATGCATTTGTTTTTGATTCGTGAGCCTGGTTTGGACCGTTTCTATCATCTGCACCCGCAACTGCAGGCGGGCGTGCGGCCTGTCGGTACGAATACCTTTGCACTGGACTTGCCGGCGATCCCTGTAGGGCGCTATCAAATTTTTGCGGATGTGGTGCGCGAGTCGGGCTTTCCGGACACGATGGTTGCTGAAATTGATTTGCCGGATATTCCCGGCGTTCCGCTTGTGGGAGACAATTCCGACGCCAGCGCGCCGCCGCTTGGGGGCCAGCCGGACGCGGCCGGATCGGGTACCGCAGGCGCGGCGGGCTCCGATGGGCCCATGATGGTGCTGCCGGACAAGTATCGGATGGTCTGGGAGCGCGGTACTGCGCCGCTGGTGGCAAATCACTTCGTGTGGCTGCGCTTTCGGTTGGAAACGCCGGGCGGCAAGCCGGTGATGGACATGGAGCCGTATATGGGGATGGCGGGACACGCGGAAATCGTGCGATCGGATCGCTCGGTCTTCGCGCATATACATCCAGATGGTTCGGTGGCGATGGCGGCGTTGGAGCTGACCCAGAGGAATGCTTCGGCGCGAGCGGGCGGAGCGACGACCGACCTGGGCATGAATATGGATATGCGCATGGAGCCTGCAGCGGCTGAGGTGTCGTTTCCTTATGGGTTTCCGAAGGCCGGCGAGTACCGGATTTTCGTGCAGATGAAGCGTGGGGGCCAGGTTGAGACTGGGGTGTTTGATACGGAAGTGATCCCGTAGCTGTTCGAATTATGGCGGTGGCGTTTTACTTCTCGACGCTCCACAAAAACGTCTCGTTCGGCTTACCGCTCGCCGAGGTTGCATGCGGCGAGGCAAGCCTCGCCTTGCAACAGGCGGCGGCAAGCCGCCGCACTCCAAGAGGGAGCTAGGATTTTTCGCCGCGCATCATTTTTGCGGATATTTTTGTTACCAGGCTTCGGGGGGCTATGCGCTGCGATTCTTTCATCAGTTTGTTCATGAAGCCGGAAATTACGTAGGGTTTGCCGTTGGCGAGGGCTTCTAGGCCGACGCGCGCGACTTTTTCGGCTGATTCGGCCTTGCGGAAGATGCGATCGGGTTGTTGGGCGACTGTCTGAAATTCCGTGGTGGTGGTTCCTGGGCAGAGGGCGGAGACCCGGACGCCAAAGTGGCGCATCTCCTCGGCCACACCCTCGGCGAAAATCAGGTCGAAGGCTTTGGTCGCGCCGTACTCCGAACTGTAAGGGAGCGGCTGAAAGCCTGCTAGGGACGCGACGATCATTACGTCGCCGTGGCGGCGCTCGACCATCGCGGGCAAATAGAGGCGCGTGAGATGTACCACTGCGGCGCAATTCACCTGAACCATTTCCAGCATCTTCTCGAGAGGTATTTCATGGGTGTTGCCGAATGCGCCGAAGCCGGCGTTATTGATTAGGAGTTCGATTTCGAGCTTCTTGCCGGTGGTGAATGCGTAGATTCCCGCCGGGGCGTCGCGTTGGGTAAGGTCCGCGGCGAAGATTTCGACTTTGCTGCCGTGTTTCGCGGTCAGTTCGGATGCCAACTGCTGGAGACGGTCAACGCGACGAGCCGTCAGGACTAGATTCGCGCCCCCAACCGCCAGCAATTTCGCCAATTCCATGCCGATCCCGGCGCTTGCGCCGGTGATGAGCGCCCATTTGCCGCGCCACTCCTGCTTCCAACGTTCCGCCACGGAACCCTCCGAGTACCTGCGAGCGGGTGAATAGCGCTCGAGGCCGAACAATAGTAGCGCCGACGGAAGACTGGAGGGTGATGAATCTAAGGAGTGAAGATCGGGCGCGATGGCCGCGGACGGAGACCGGGATCAGGCACTGCCGGGCTTGGCACGTGGAAGCACGGAATCGCGAAGACGGATGCCCTGCTCTTTCATCCGGTCGAGGAGGCGGCGTGCCCACACAAATTCCGCCGCCAGGACGCCCAAGGCCAGCATGATGGTGAGCCAACCCGGGCCGGGGGTGACAATCATGAGGATCCCCAGAGCAAGCAGAGTGAACCCGAAGAGAATCTTCAGGAAGCGCTTGGCCTGTTGTAAGGATCTAATCAGCACTTGGCGTCTCGATCGGGCCGACAAGTCGCCGGCGTTTTGCTGCGCGATGTTGGTTAGATGCAGCACAACCAACTAAGTATCGGCGTGCACGTAAAATTCCATTACCGCAAGTTTCGCCGACGTGGCCGTAGGTAATAAGAACTGGTGGCAATGAGTGGCAGGACAGAGGCATCGCGTCGCGACTCGATTTGCCGAGTCAGTCCGCAAGAAGCCCGGCACTAAACTTGGCATCCGGCGCTCGCGGAAGCTGCTTAGAACTTGAAAACGACGCCGGCAGAAGCCTTGGGGCTAATCTGATAGGTGCCGAAATAATTGCTGGCGACGGCGTCTACAGCGAATCGCAGCGCCATGTGCCGCGCGTGCCCGTTCAGATCCACGCCAGCGCCAACGACTCCCGCGAGAGCGCTCTGGCCGCCGTAGGGAGTCTGAGGCGTGATGAACATGGCCCCAATGAGCGCGTGCGCCCAAAAATCCATCCCTTTGGGACCCGCGTAGCGAATCCGAGGGCCGCCACCGAAGAACGCCAGCCAGGAATTTTGTCCCGGTTGACTGCCATACACGGCAAAAACTTCCCCATCTGCCCCCAGCCAGTCGCGGTACCAGTAAACGATCGAGGCATTGCCTCCGTTCATGTTTGAGCGGATGCCCGGTACTTCATAAAATCGGAAGAAGGTGTAACCGACGCATACGTCGTAGCTGTACTTTTCGAAGACGCCCTGCACGCCTTGCGGCGGTGGCTCGGGAGGCGGAACTGGCGTTGGCAGCGCAAACAATGGTGAAGAAGCCGCGAAAGCCGGAGCGGTGAAAGTTGTGGGGCTGGTGGAAGCCGGAGCGGCTGGAGAGGGCGAAGCTGTCATGAACGAGGGCGCGGCCAGAGATACGTAGTTGCCAAAATTTGTCTGCGCGCCCGTGGCTAAAGCCAATGACAACAAGGCGCCCGCCAAAACAGAGATATATTTCATCGTCTATTTCCCCCAGACGAAGGAATGCCCACCCGCCTGCTGACTCAACTGTGACCGATAGCGGAAGGCCATGTCCACACGTTTGATGGGATGTGCCGCGAGGGAATCACCTGTTCGCAGGGACAGTGAATGATGGGGTTTTAGAGGCACTGACGACACATGCAGCGCAGCAAGTCCATTGACTGGCGACTTAGCCTATAGTACAGAACGAGTTACCCATGGCCCGCCCTCTCACGGTAATTGCGCTCTACTTTGCGGTTTTCTTCGCCCTTCCCGTTTCGGGAGCCAAACACGAGAACTGGGTCGAGGTGCGCAGCGCGAATTTCGTGGTGGTGAGCAATGCGGGCGAAAAGCAGGCGAGGAAGACGGCGATTCGCTTCGAGCAAATTCGCGAGGTGTTTCGCCGGTCGATCGCGGTGGCGAGCGCACATCCCAGCCCGGTGATTACGATCCTGGCGGTGAAGGACGAGGAGTCCATGCGGGCGCTGCTACCCGAATATTGGGCGAAGGGGCACGCGCATCCCGCCGGAATTTTCGTAGAGAACTTGAACCAATATTTCGCGCTGGTGCAGCTTGATGCGCCGGGCTCGAATCCCTACAACACGATTTACCACGAGTATTATCATTCGCTGACGCTGCCCTATTTCCCGAATCTGCCGCTGTGGGTGGCAGAGGGCCTGGCGGAATTCTGGGGAAATACGGACGTGAGCGATTCAGAAACGAAGATGGGCGAGGCGGATCCGGATTTAATCGCGGAGTTGACCCAAAGCAGCCTGATACCGCTGGACGTTCTGCTCAAGGTGGATCAAAGTTCGCCGTATTACAACGAGGACCACAAGACTTCGATTTTTTACGCGGAATCGTGGGCGCTGATTCACTACTTGATGATTGGGGACAAGGCCGCGCACCGGCAGCTGCTGCAAGCGTATCTCGAGGCGCTTTCTCGCGGAGCGAGCCAGGACGAAGCGGCGGCCAAAGCCTTTGGAGATTTGAAGAAGCTGCAGGGCGCGCTGAGCGGATACGTACGAAATCAGTCTTTCTACTATCTAAAGTCACCTCCGCCGCCGGAAATTCCCGCGAGTGACCTGCAAGTGCGCGAGCTTTCCGACGCGGAAGCGGATGCTTATCGCGGCGGATTCTGCGCGGTGGCCGGCAAAACGCAAACGGCGAAGCCTTTGCTCGAGGGCGCGGTGAAACTCGATCCGAAGCTGGCGCTGGGTTATCAGTACCTTGGCTTCGCCGAATATCAGGACGGGCAAAAATCGGAAGCGCTGGCCGATTTCACGCGCGCGATTGAACTGGATCCGAAGAATGCGCTGACGCGTTATTTGCGAGCGTATCTGGCATCCACGCAGGCCGGGGCGATCGGGAACGACCAGCAACTGGAAGAGGATTTGCGCGCGGCCATCGCTGCCAGTCCGAATTTTGCGCCGCCTTACGGCGTGCTGGGAGTCTACCTTGCGGTGCAGGGCGAGAAGCTGCCGGAGGCGCTGGCGTTCGCGAATAAGGCCGTGATGCTGGAGCCCGGCAATTCCACTTACCGGCTGGATCTGGCGCAGGTGTACGCGCGGATGAATCGCTACGCCGATGCGCGAAACGCTGCAAGCCAGGCGCGGGAGAACGCGCGAAATCCTCAGCAGAAGGAAGAAGTCCAGCGGTTCTTCGCGTTTCTGCAGGCGGCGCAAAGCAACGCAGGGAATAATTTAACGGCGCCAGACGACGAAGGCGCGGGCGACAATTTACGAACGCACGGTCCGCGGGAAGCGCCGGAAACAGTGGCGCCGGATGCGCACGACTACGGCAATCTGCGGGAGGCCACGGGACGGGTGACGGAATTGAGCTGCATCAACGGCTTGAAAATGAAAGTCGAGACGGCGGCGGGGCCTTTGACCCTGGCACTCACTCCCGGAACGCAATTGCGGTTTCGGCTGACGTCGAAGCCTTCGGGTCCGTTCAATCCGTGCACCGCTTTGAAAGGTCAACGCGTGAAAGTGGAATATGAATCCAAGGACGCGAGCGCGAAAACAGGGTCCTTGCAATCGGTGACTGTGCTGGCGGCTGAGGCCGGCGACGCAGCGGGCGCGCCAGATCTTCCGGCGGCGCGGCGCCTGGGCGGTGAAACATCGAGTCACGAGCCGGTGTCGGCCTCCGCTGACGGCACCGTCGAGCAAGTTAGTTGCAATGGAAATGAGATGTTGCTGAAGCTGGACGCGGGCGAGGCTTCTTTTACATTACACGCACGCGACTCCACCAGAGTTCCGGTGGAACAGGATGTGGCGTTTGATGCCGGCGATTTCAAGATTTGTTCGCAGCTGCAGGGACACAGTGCCAAGGTTACGTTCGTTGTGGCGGATGGCAAATCGTACGACGGCGAAATCCAGTCCGTGGAAGTGCTGAAATAGCTTGAAGGATTGATAGCCGGGCCGCGGGCCGTCGCGGTCTCGTTTCAGTAATCCGGTTTAGGCGGGGCCTGTTGATAGACGATGCGGCCGCCAACAATCGTCATCTTGACGGGAATTTCGAGCAATTCTCGCGGCGGGACTTTATTCAGATCTACTGGATACACCACTAAGTCGGCCAACATTCCCGGCGCAATGGTGCCTTTGGTCTTCTCCTCGAATTCCGCGTAGGCTGAGCCTACCGTGTAGGCGCGCAGGCAATCGCTGACGGGAAGGGCTTCCTGAGGCTCCCAACTCGGACCGCCTTGCGGCAACTGGCGCGTGACGCAGGCATAGATGCCGCGCAATGGATTGAGCGGCTGGACGGGAAGATCCGTGCCGAAAGCGAGGTGCACGCCGTTTTGTTCCATGGTGCGCCAGGCGTAGGCGCCACGCGACCTTTCCGGGCCCAGGCGATCGCCGGCCCAACGCTCGTCGTCGAGCAAGTGCGATGGCTGCATCGAAGCAATCACGCCGAGATTGCCGTAGCGAGCGAAATCGTCGGGCGCGACGACCTGCGCGTGTTCGACGCGATCGCGGCGATCGCGCGGTCCGTTGGCTGCAGCGACGGCTGCGAAAGTATCGAGCGCGACGCGGTTCCCGCGATCTCCGATGGCGTGGAATGCCAATTGAAAGCCGGCGCGGTCGCGTTCGATGGCCATGGCTTTGAGCCTGTCGGGATCCACGCGCAGAATGCCGGAAGTGCCGGGAGCGTCGGAATAGGGCGCAAGCATCGCGGCTGTGCGCGAGCCGAGCGAGCCGTCCATGAAGGCTTTGAGGGCGCCAGTCTTGAGCCACGGATCCGTGGAGCCCCATTCACTGCGGAGCTCTTCGAGTTTGGGGAGCGGCAGCGTGAAGTCCAGCCACTCGGTGATGCGCGCGGTTAACTTCCCTTCCTTGCGCAGCTGCTCATACACCAGGAAATTATCGGGGCTGAATGAGGTGTCGGTACTGAGCTTGAGAACAGAGCAATCCTGTAGCGACGTGACGCCGGTACGCGCGGCGGTGGCCAGAACCAGTTCGATGCCGTAGCGGCGCTGTTCCATCGTTGGCGGAGGAATTTTGGAATAGACCAGGCCCGTGGCCGCGTCTTCTTCGAGGAAGCCGGTCGGCTCGCCTGTGCTTGGATCGCGACGAATCCGGCCGCCGGGAGGATCGGGAGTATCTTTCGTGATGCCAGCAGCTTTCAGCGCGAGTGAATTGGCTACGGCCACGTGGCCGTCCACTCGGGTGAAGATCATGGGATTTTGGGTCGAGACGGCGTCGAGATCTTCGCGAGTTGGGTCGCGCTTATCGGGCCACAACGTTTGATCCCAGCCAAAACCGGTGATCCATTCGCCGGGTTTGTGATTTTGCAGGCTTTCGCGGATGCGTTGCTGGAATTGAGCGAGAGAGCGGACGCCGGCAAAACTGATCGTCAGTCTCGCCATGGCGGATTGGCCGATGTGCACGTGGGCGTCGTTGAAGCCGGGCATGACGAATTGCTGGCGCAAATCGACGATGCGAGTGTGCGGGCCGACGAGGGGCTTGATGGCTGGATCGTCGACAGCTTGAGCAGGCGCCGCGGCATAAGAAACGGCGACGATCGATTCGCCGCGAATTGCGACGGCGCTGGCCCATTCGTGGGCGGGGTCCATCGTTTCAATGCGCGCATTCGTGAGGATGAGATCGGCGGGCGCGGGCGCGGGAGACGCCTGAGAGTGATTTGGCGCGTACGGATTGTAAGAGCGCGCGAACGGGTCCGCGGCTTCCGGTAAAACGGCGATCGCCGCAACAATGGCGAGCGCGAGCAGGCCGGGGCAGAAACGGCGAATCATCCTAGGACTGGACTCCAGCGAGCGCGACGGTCGAGAGGAAGAGCCGCTTCAGGCCCAATTCACGGCCCGTGGGATCGTACCACTCGATCAGAGTGTGCGAGCCGCCTCCGCGCCCTCCGCCGCCGAGCGAAACCGCGGGAATTCCGAGCGACAGCGGGATATTGGCGTCCGTGGAACTGCGTTCGAGGCGCGAGCGATTGCCGAGAAAGCGATCCACGCTTCGCAGAGTTTCGAGCAACGGTGAATTATCCGGCAGTTTTCCGGCGGGACGCGAACCGAGCGAACGAAATTCCACTTGCAACGAATCGTTGCTGCCGCGAGCCGCCGTCATTTCCTCTTTTGCGCCCGATTGCATGGCGTCGCGCAAGGAGCGCTCCATTTTGTCCAGCTGGGCTTCATCCTCGGAACGCAGATCCACCTTGACTGCAGCGCGCGCCGGAATGGAATTTACGGACGTACCGCCCTCAATCACTGCGAAGTTGTACGAGCTGCGTGGGTCGTCGGGCACCGGCAGAGCGGAAAATTTCACGATGCCGCGCGAAAGCGCAGTGATGGGATTGGGAGCGCCGAAATCGGACCAGCTGTGTCCGCCGGGCCCGGTGATGGAGATTTCGAAACGGTGCGATGCGATTCCTTGCGTCGTGATGTGCTCGGTGGATGCGCCGTCCACCGCAATCACTGCGGCGAGGCGCGAACCGTATTCTTCCACCAGCGCGCGAATCCCGCGCAGGTTGCCTTCGCCTTCTTCACCGACATCTCCAGCGATGACGATTGTTTTCGCAGTTTGCAGACGAGATTCGGAAAGAGCGCGCGCGAGGCCGGCGAGGGCGGCGAGACCCGCGCCGTTATCGGCGATACCGGGGGCGGCGAGGCGGCTGGCGTTGCGTTTGACGCGGACATCGGTGCCTGCGGGAAAAACGGTATCGAGATGAGCCGCGAGCAGAATGACGCTTTTTGCGTCAACACCCGGACGTTCGGCTATTACGTTGCCGGTCTTATCCATGCGAACTTTCAGGCCCGTGGATTCGAGGAGATTCTTGAAATATTCGGCGCGCTGCGCTTCGCTGGTTTCCGGCGCGGGGATCTCGGTGAGACGTACCTGCTGGTCCGTGACCCAAGCTGCACTCTTATCGATCCACGCCAGGCCGCGAGCGCAGGCGGGATCGTCCGCAAGCTTCTCGATCGAGTCGCCGGCGGCGCGCGCATAGAGAGTGGCCATCGTAAGAAAGATACAGCAGATGACCGGGAGTTTCACCAGATTCGTTCGGCCGAGTTTGGCGCCATTCATCGAAGATTCATACTCCGGTTCGATTGTAACTGGAGGAGCGGGTGGCTGTCGCTGCGCCAGTTTGCGATCATCAGCCATGCTGTGGGGACTGTGTTAATGCGCGCGCGATTTCGAGCTTGCCGTTGCGGGATCCACCAGCGCGAAGATCTCATCTTCGGTCATGATGCGCTCGGCCTGCTTGGCGGCGCTAAAGATGCGGTCCACGAGCTCGTCGGTGGCCGGGATTTTGCGCTTTTCGAGCCAGTAGATGACGTTGGAGCGGCCGCTCAGCGGGCCGATCTCGATGATTTGTTCGAGACCGAACAGATGCGACGGCACGCCGCTGTAGATTGAATTGGCCAACTCGTGGTCGTCTTTCTTGTAAGCCTTGACGATCGCCGCGGCATGAACGCCCGTTGCCGTGCGAAATGCGTCGCGGCCGACGACTGGATAATTCGGAGGAATCGGAGTGTGGGTGGACTTGGAAACTGCTTCGGAATATTGCTTGAGCTTGGAGAGGTCGTGGTCAATCAGGCCGAGGAGTTTCAGATTCACCAGCATCAGTTCCATGGGCGTGTTGCCTACGCGCTCGCCGAGAGCAAGTGCGGCGGCGTGGACTTGATCGGCTCCGGCGGCAATCGCGGCGAGAGAATTCGCGATGGCCAGGCCGCGGTCGTTATGGCCATGCCAGTCCACGCGGATTTTTTGGCCGGAGGGTTTCACGACTTCGTCTTGCACGTATTTCACTAAATTGTAAGCGCCGCGCGGAGTGGCGTGACCGACCGTGTCGCAGAGGACGATCGCGCGTGCGCCGGCGCGAATCGCCGTGGCGTAGAGAGTAATCACCGTAGACGGGTCGGTGCGGATCGTGTCTTCGGTGACGTACATGACGGGAAGGCCAGCGGAGGCGGCAAATTTCACGGCTTCTTCGGTGGTGCGTTGGAGATGGTCCACGGTCCAATCTTCGACCAGGCGACGAATCGGGCTGGAGCCGAGAAACGTGGCAGCTTCGAGCGGTCGGCCGATTTTTTCGGAGATTTCGATGATGGGTTTGATGTCGTTCTTGTGCGTGCGGGCGGCACAGTTCGGGCGGATTTTCATGCGCGCGTTCACGATTTCGCGCGCTAGGGCTTCGGTATCCGCATAGGCGCGCGGGCCGGCGCCTGGCAAGCCGATATTTACGGTGTCTATGCCGAGCGATTCCATCAGGTGCAGGATTTCGATTTTTTCGCCGATGCTGGGGTCGTGGACCGAAGGATTTTGCAGGCCGTCGCGGAGAGTTTCATCGTTGAGCATGACGCGGCGGCCGGCGGGGATTTCGGCGCCGGTGAAAGTGTTCCAGTCGTGGATGAGTTCGTGTTGCATCAGTAGCGGATCGTGTAGCTGTGCGGCGCTTTCGAGAAGCTGGGTTTGAAGAGCGTCTTGCAGAATTCGCAGCGGTAGATTTCGGCTTTTTTGCCGATGAGCGCTTCGATTTCTTTCGGATAGTCGTACCAGCGCTTCAGGTGGCCGCAGCAGAGCTTGCCTTTGGCGTCTTTTTCGTCGCAGGCGCGTTGCGTGGGTTTCTTGGGCTTGATCTTCGGAGCTGCCGGGGCTTCGGGTGCGGCCGCGACGGCTGGAGTTTCTGGAGTGGCTTCGGTCATTCGGGTAGCTCCCTTTGCGCGAGACGTCGCACCGGCAAAACCGACTTCAAAAGATTTAACGCAGAGAACGGAGAGAAAACTAGCGTCCGCGCTGTTCGTTCCCTTCCCCGACATCCTTTACGTCCGCCGCTTGCTCTACTTCCATCGCGTTCAGATTCGGTCGCGGCGAAAAATTACGCCTCGTGCGCCGCGCTTTCCTGTTGCCGCCGCCAGACGTTTCCTCCAACTCGGCGCGAACAGCGCTTCGACGAAGTGGCCTGCGGCTGCGGCCAATTCTTTCGTGTAGCCGAACCACCAGGATTTCGGGATTCGGGGCAGCCGGTCCACGTCTACGTACTTTACTTGAACCATTTCGAGCAGTCCAAGGCGCGAATGCGTGTGGCCCCAGCCGCTGGCGCCGGGGCCGCCGTGCGGAGCTTCGGTAATGCCGTAGTAGCTGGCGACGTCATTGATCATTACGGAGCCGGCACGGAGGCGCGATGCGATTTGCTTGCCGTGGCTCGTGTCGCTAGTCCAAACGCTCGCGCTTAGTGCGAATGGTGAGTCGTTTGCGAGCGTGATGGCTGCTTCTGCGTTTGCGACGGGATGAATTGCAATTACCGGACCGAAGGTTTCTTCGCGCATGAGCTGCATCGAGTGATCTACTTCTGTGACGACGGCCGGCTCAAGGAAATTGGGCCCGAGATCGGGGCGGCGATCTCCGCCGGTTAGAATTTGCGCGCCGCGCGCGACGGCATCGCGCAATTGCGCTTCCACTTTTTCGAGCTGGCGCGTGCCAATCATCGGTCCAATTTCAGCGTCGAGATCCGTCGCAGGGCCGACCCGCAGTTTTTTGGTCTTGGCCACGCAGAGTTGCGTGAACTTTTCGGCGATGGATTGCTCGACGTAAATGCGTTCGACGGAAATACACGTTTCACCGCAATTCATGAAGCCGCCCCAGACGGCGGCACTCGACGCGACGTCCAGGTCGGCGTCCGCTAGGACGATCATCGCGTCTTTGCCACCCAGTTCAAGGACCGAGGGGATCAGTTTCTTGGCGCAGGCTTCGGCGATTCGTTGGCCCGTCGCGACGCTGCCGGTGAAGAACACTTTGTCGGGTCCAGCTTCGATCATCGCCGCGCCAATTTCGCCGCTTCCTTGCAGCACTTGGACAAGTCCGGCTGGAAATTTTGCTTGTTCGACTAGCGCGCCGACCAGCTGGCCGCACCACGGTGTTAGTTCGGACGGCTTCAGCAGTACGGCGTTGCCGGCGACGAGCGCGGGGATTACCTGCGCCATGGGAATCGAGAACGGATAATTCCACGGCGAGATGATCGCGACGACGCCCAGCGGACTGAATTCCATCCAGCCGGATTTCGCTTTCATGGCGAGATTGTGGTGAGGTACTCGCTCGGGACGCAGCCAGCGCTGTGCTCGGCGCGCTAGAAAATCGGCGGTGTCGAGTGCCAACAGCACTTCGGCGAAGATCGCTTCGACGCGCGGCTTCCCTGCTTCGCGCGTGATTACGTCGGCGATCTCATCGCGACGCGCGAAAATCGCATCGCGGAGGTCGCGTAATTGGGAGCACCGTTCGCGCAGCGGGCGGGCGGACCATTCCTTTTGTGCGTCGCGGGCGCGCGCGAAAATCGCCGGCAGCTCGTTGGGCTGCGCGATTGCAAATTGCGCGTTTACCTCTTGCGTCGCGGGATTGATGGATTCGATGGCGGATGCGGGGCGCGAGGGTGGTACGGCGAGCTGTGAAGGGACCGCCATTTCTTTGGTGATTGTAACTGAAATGCGCGACAATGGCGGACGTTTAGAGTTTGCCCGTGCTTGGCTTCGATTGAGCCGTCTTACTTGGGAGCTGCCCCAAATCTTAGGCCCCAAGTCAGCGAAGGGAGTCTGCCCGAAGATCACCGCAGCGCGCCAACCGTTCGCTGAGAATCCAATTGGCAATGCACAGAACCACGATGAACCAAAGCGCGACCACCCAAATAGAACAAACTTGCCCTAGCGATCCCGAAAGTGCGCTAATTCCGGTCATCTTATAGATGGATATCCTACGTA
This sequence comes from uncultured Acidobacteriota bacterium, assembly GCA_963740695.1. Lineage (GTDB taxonomy): Bacteria > Acidobacteriota > Terriglobia > Acidiferrales > UBA7541 > Palsa-295. Next base: position 613,418 of record CAVUFU010000003.1, on the reverse strand, counting down.
GCTCATCCGCGATTTCAGTTGCGGAGTACGCGAGAAGAATTAACGCGGTCAATTGCGCCCACCTCCGCAGCTCCACCGACGTCGCTTGAATCGCAGCGCGCGCTATCCTGAACTGTTGCGCAGCAGAGCTGGCGGCGTGCATTTGCTGAGCATCGGCGTCAGAAGGCGTCGGTTTTGGTGCGCACAACAGGGCTGCTGACACCCTCAATCGCCTCAGTATCGGTACAAAGCGAATCGCGCGGACCACAAATACAAGCATGGACACGATCAGGTAAAAGACTGTGAATTTCGTTGTTAAATCAATGCGATAGCTTACAGTCAACGCGTCCCATCCCACCTGTCCATTCTGCATTTCTCCTCCCGCAAGCAGTTGAAGAGTAGTGACACCAAACGCTCAAAATCTGTGCCACCCTGAAGCTTCTTTTTGCACTCCAGGTTCGTAGCACGTACGGCCGTTCCCAGCTGGTGCCAGGTTTCTTCGAGCGGCATGCTGAGGTGGCGCGGGCACTATGTTGTTCGTTCGCGGCGACGGGTGGAAAATGCTGCGAGCGAATCGGTGGGGTCGGGATATTCGAGCGCTACGAGGTAGAGGCCTTCGGGCGGAACTGTGGGGCCGGAGCGGGCAGCGGTCGCGGGCTTCGAAGATTTGCGGGATGTCTGCCGGAGCGAGGCGGCCTCTGCCAACTTCGATGAGGGTGCCAACGATTTTGCGGACCATGTAGCGCAGGAACGAGCGGCCGCGGACGACGTAAGCGATTTCGTCGCGCTCGGGCTCGCGGATGATTTGCGATGAATGGATCAGGCGCTGCATGTCGCGGTCTTTGTCGTCTTCCTCAGAGCCGGAGGACGCGGCGAACGACGTGAAATCATGCTCGCCTTCGAAGAGACGCGCTGCTTCGGCCATCGCGGATTCATCGAGCGGCCAGGGATAGTGGAGCGCGCGGCGGTGGTCGAAGGGCGGGAGAACTGGGCCGCGATAGATGCGGTAACGATACGTCTTACCTTGCGCCATCCAGCGCGAATGGAAGTCCTGGCCCACTTCTTCGGCGGCCATAATGCGCACGGACGGCGGCAGAAGCGCGTTCATGCGCGCGCTGAATTTCGTCGGCGGCGAGAGTGGAGTGCGTTTTGAAATGCGCGACTTGGCCCAATGCGTGGACGCCGGCGTCGGTGCGGCTGGCGCCGTGGACCGTGAGCTTTTCCTGCGTGATCTGCTGCAGCACATCGTGCAGGGCGCCTTGAATCGTCGGAATGCCCGGCTGGAATTGCCAGCCGTGGAAATCGGCGCCATCGTAGGCGATGGTGAGTTTGATATTCTGCATCGGCTGAGTGGGATTATCTCATGTGACGGGAGGACAAGGCACCACAGATGAACGCAGCTGAACACAGATAAAGGCAGACGCAAATCAGGCGCAACTGAGCGTGCACGCTCGGACCTTACAGCTCGCGGAACGAGCAAACTACATCTGGGCGCGAGAGAAACGGGAGCCGGGGCGCGTGGGCATGCCGCCGGCGCGGCAGAGAGGGCAATCGTCGGGCTCGTAGCTGGGGACGTCCAATTCGAGTAGCGCGCGGGCGGAGACGTTGAGTTCGAGGCGGCCGCCGCTGCGATCAATGATGGCGCCGGCGGCAACGGCGAGGCCGCCTTCCTGCTCGACGACGCCGATAGCTTCGCGCGTGGAGCCGCCGGTGGTCCAAACGTCTTCAATCACCAGAACACGCTCGCCGGGCTTAAGTTCGAATCCGCGGCGCAGAGCCATTTGGCCGGAGCGGTCGCGTTCGACGAAGAGCGCACGCACACCTAGCGCGCGCGCGACTTCGTGGCCAATGATGACGCCTCCCAGTGCAGGCGAAACGACGCAAGCGACGGAGTGATCCTTGAAGCGCTCAGCGAGCGCTTGGCCGAGTTGTTCGGCACATTTTGGATGCTGCAGTACGAGCGCGCATTGAATGTAGGTGCCGCTGTGGCGTCCGCTGGAAAGCTCAAAGTGGCCGGTGCGGATGGCGCCTACCTGTTCGAGGAGTTTGAGAATTTCGTCGCGTTGCATCGCAGTTCGTCTGGCGCGCGCTTGAGCAGCGAGTGCGGGCAGCCAGTGGCGCTAGCCTAAAGGCGAAGGCGAAAAGTGTCAATGGTGGAGTAATTGGTGAGCAGTGGTTGGTGATTAGTGACTCGCGGCTTCGATTCAAACGTAGCGCCTGCGGCTTGCGCGTTCGTTATTCGACTTGAAGATTGATGGCGCCGATGCCGCCCTCGATGGTGACGTCAATGGTGGCGGGTGTTTTGCCTACGACCGCGTTGACGTAGTCGTCGCCTTCGTGGGTAAGGCCGCCGGAATTCACCGCGCCGATTCCGCCGGAGGCGTGGACTCGTACACCGACATCTTTGGGCAGGCGAATCGAGGCTGCGCCGACGCCGCCGTGAATTACGACATTCAGATTGGTTCTGCGGGGGCCGGTCAGATCCAAGCGCAAGTGGCCGGCGCCGATATTCACATCGAGGCTCGACACATTCAGGCCCAGCAGCCGCAGATTGCTTTCTCCTGCGCCCATCTGGACGCTCAGGTCCACAGGCACGTTGTCGGCAAGACGCAGAACCCAGTCGTTGGGTCTGGTGGCGAACTGGATGTGATGTTTGTTGTCCTGCGTAATGTTCAGGTCGCCGCGGCCATTGGCAACGGAATAATCCACGGCGGGCTTGCCGTCCTCGGCGACGTAGTTAAAATCCGCATCGAGCAGCTGAGTGGCGCCGCCGCTGAGATCCAGTTTGCCGGAAGGAATTTCTATATTGGCGGTGACGGATTGCGCGCCTTGCAAGGCGATCTCCCGCGTGTCGTGAAGATTGCCGCGCGTGGTGCGGCCGCGCCATAAGGCCAGGCCGAGGACCAGCGCGATGATCAGTACGGCGATCGGAGCGCCGCAATGATCGCGTGGCGCGGTTCCGCTGGGGCGCGCACGGTCCATCCAGGCGTCCCACATTTTCCCTAGGCCGATGATGATCAGAAACACGGGCCAATAGCGCGAGAGGACGTACCACCAGATATCGGGCCCGGGATGAAGGTTGACGACGAGAAAGAAGACACCAATGGCGATGACCACTAGAGCGCCGGTGAACGAGCCTCGTCGTGAACCGTCTTCAGACATGCCGCGTGTACCTCTTATTACACTACGCGCGCAAGAATGAAAAGTTTCGGCTGGCCGGGGGCGGCCCACGGGCGGTGCAAAATTGACAGGAAGTGGTGCGTCGGATATTCTTAGTGATTCGAAATAGACCACGGAGGCGTACTGAATGGCTCAGGGTGCGGCGGTAAAGCATAAGAAGAAGACGAAATCGGTTTTGAAGAATATCCGGCAGTCGGCGCACCGCGCGGCGGTGAACCGCATGAACCGCACGCGTGTGCGGACTTCCATACGCCGGATGCGCGCAGCCCTGACGGCGGGAGATGCGGCGACGGCGCAGAGCCTCGCATCGGCTACGTTTTCCGATCTGGATAAGGCTATTCGCAAGAGGACGCTTTCGGAGAACACCGCGAATCGTTACAAGTCGCGGCTGACTTTGGCGTTGAACGCGCTGAAGGCGAAGAAGAAGGCGTAGCTCTCGGCGTTTGGGAAAATCAAAATTGCGAGGTGCTCCGAGAAATCGGAGCGCTTTTTATTTGGGCGTACGCGGCAACGAGCGGCGGCTGAATTTGCGTCGTCAGTCCTCGTCAATGCGCGCGAGTGAATGAGTACCCGGCTAAGTTGCCCGCCATCGAAGTCACCTGCGGAACCCACCAGATTTTATGCCAACGCGGCGAGCGCGCCATTTTCCACCCGAGCCAATTCACTCCTGTGGCGAATAAGGCTCCGGCCGCGTAATAGGCTGGAGCCGGGAGTCCTACCAACGGCCTGGCAAGTGGATCGTATTCGCGGAAATGCGGGCGGAGGGACTCAGTTTCCTGCATGTCGAATGCTGCGGCGGTGTAAACGCCCGCACTCATCATCCAAAATAGGCGCTTGTGCTCGTCCTTCACGGGCTTGCGCGGCTCAAAGCGACGAAGCGGCGTCAGCGAGGCCCGGGTTGGGATTTTGGAGTCCGGCAAGGCTTCGTGCGTGAGGCTCACTGGAATGATTTGCGCGCGGGCCGCCGGCACGGCCGCGAATGCGGTGACGAGGACGAATGTCGTCGCCACAATTATCGCGCCAAGGGTCGTGCCGACCATTTTTCGAATTGGGCAAAAGCAGCGTGTAGTTTTCATGCAACGCGTATTGCACGCGATGTGCCGGGGCGGTGCACAATTGAATTTGTTCGCGGAATGCCGGTGCGATTGTAGGGGTTCGACTTAGAGTTGCTGTGGATCTCGAACTGGCGCGAGCGGCGTTCCAGATTGAATCGTCTCGCGATGAATTGGTTCCGAATCGGAATGCGGCGCGCGATACGCGCTAGCTCACATCGGCGTCTAGCAATTTCTTCTTGTGCTTCGGAGGCCGTTTGCGTTTGTCGGGGATGACGCGTCCGCCGGGAGGCATGCCAATTCCCAGACGCGCCAGGCGCCGCGCCTCTTTGTGGACACGCAACCGGTCTTTTTTCCTCTTAGCCATAATTGAAGCTATGAACCTATCACGGTTCCGTGGTTTGCACTTGCAACGTGCGTTGCGTGCCCGCGAATCCCACTGAGAGCGCCTTGCGTCCAAAGCAAAGGAATGCAAGGCTTTCAAAGCATGAAACACGCTCTGCGGTCTGTCGTCACGTCAGTCTGGATAATCGTGCTAGTCGCGCTAGCGCTACGGCTCGGCTTTATGTGGCAGTACGAGTCGACCCATCCGAAGCAGGCTGTGAGCGTGATTCCCTTCCTTTTTGAATCGGGCAACATCGCGCATTCTCTTGCCGCAGGCCACGGGTTCAGCTCGCCCTTTCGAGTGGATACGGGGCCGACGGCGTGGATGACTCCGGCGTTCCCGTTGGTGCTCGCCGCAATCTTTCGCGTATTCGGTGTTTACACGTTTCATGCTTGGGAAGCTGTGGTGCTCTTCAATATTTTGTGCTGCACGCTCGTTTGCGTGCCTCTTTTTTATGTGGCGAGGCGAATCGGCGGGATTGGTTTGGCGGCGGGCGCTACGTGGCTTTGGGCGATATTTCCGAACGCCATTTTGATCCCAGTGGAGAGCATGTGGGACGCGTCGATTTCGGCGCTGCTGGTGGCGACGATACTGTGGGCGACGCTGGCGCTGGCGGAATCGGAACGAATGCGCGATTGGTGCGCTTATGGCCTGTTGTGGGGCGTGACGCTGATGGTGAACGCCACGCTGGCGGCGCTGCTCCCATTGTTGCTCGGATGGTTGGCTTATCGCCGGCACCTGGTTCGCCAGGAGTGGATTCGACGAGCAGCAGTTTCCATTGCGATCGTGGTGCTCTGCTGCGTCCCTTGGACAATTCGAAACTACAAAGTGTTTCACCATTTCGTTCCGCTGCGTTCTGTTCTTGGATTGCAGTTGTGGCTAGGAAACAACGATCAAACGGAGGATATTTTCCGCGGCGATCTGCACCCGATCTACAACGCGGAAGAGCGTGAGAAGTACACGGCGATCGGTGAAATTGCGTACATGCACGAAAAGCGGGACGAGGCCTTGCAATATATGATTTCGCATCCAGCGCGCGAAGTTCGACTGGTCACTTACCGGTTCATTTCGATCTGGTCGGGCGGCACGCCGTATCCGCTGAAGGATTTTATCGAGACGCCGTCGCTCGGATTCCGCTTCATTCTGGCGTTCAATTTGTTTGCGGCGCTGGGCGCGCTTTGCGGCATTTTTGTACTCGTTCGCAGCCACAACGCATTCTGGTTCCCCGTCGCGGTCTTCCCTCTCGTTTATCCGTGGGCCTATTATCTTACGTTGTCGCTGCCGCGTTACCGCTTGCCGATCGATCCGATCGTGTTGCTGCTGCTGGCGCTCGCACTTCAGCAAATATTCCCTCAGCGCGCCTCCGACGTTTCCGCTGCTCCAGCGCGCAAGCGGAAGCAGAGGCGGAACTAGCGCCCGTTTTGGCACCTGACGCGAGACAGCACCGATCTGCACCAACGCGTCATCGCTTATGTGAGTTCTTGTGACGGGCGGAGGGTTTCTCGTACAATCTACGGCTGAAAGATTTCGTGCCGATACAACCTATGCCACCACACTTTCGGAAGGCTTTGCTCAAACACATGACTATTATATTTACGGCTGGTGCCGTTGCAGCGGGAAGCGGCCTGATGGGTCAAGCGAGCGCTACGGATACAAAGTTCGGCCCGTCGAACCCGTTTTACGAGCCGAGTACACTGCCATTTCACGCTCCTCCCTTTGACAAAATCAAGGATGAGGACTATCAGCCCGCCATCGAAGCGGGTATGGCGCAGGAGATCGTTGAAATTCAGGCGATCGCGGACAATGCGGCGCCCCCGACCTTCGAAAATACGCTCGTGGCAATGGAGAAGACTGGTCAGCTTCTGAAGCGCGCGTCCGCCGCGTTCGGCGCGGTCAGCGAAGCGAACACCAATCCGGTGCTGTTGAAAGTTCGCGCGGACGAAGCACCGAAGCTCGCGGCGCATCACGATGCGATTTATCTGAACGCCAAGCTGTTTGCGCGCGTGAGCGCGGTGTACAACGCGCGCGAAACACTCAAGCTCGATTCGGAATCGCAGCGGCTGCTCAAGATCACCTACGACGAGTTCGTGCATTCCGGCGCGAATCTTTCTGACACAGACAAGACCGCATTGAAGAAGCTCAACGAGGAAATCTCGACGCTCTCGAATACCTTCTCCAGCAAGGTTCTGGCAGCGACCAAGGATAGCGCGTACGTGACGACGGACAAAAGCGCACTGGCTGGATTGAGCGATGCGCAGTTCGCGGCGGCGCAACAGGCGGCGGAAGCGCGCAAGCAGGACGGTTTTGTGCTTCCGCTGCAGAATACGACGCAGCAGCCGGACCTCGCCGAGCTCAGCCATCGCGACACGCGCAAGGCGTTGTTCGACAAATCGTGGAATCGCGCGGAACTGGGCGATGCCAACGACACGCGCGACGCGATCGCGCATCTGGCGCAGCTACGCGCGCAGCGGGCGCAACTGCTCGGCTTCCCGAACCATGCGGCGTGGAAACTGCAGGACCAGATGGCGAAAACGCCGGAAGCCGCGCTGAAATTCCTGGATGCGCTGGTGCCGGGCGCCACCGCCAAGTCGGCGAGCGAAGCCAAAGATATTCAGGATTTGATTGACGCGCAGAAGGGCGGCTTCACTCTGGCGCCATGGGACTGGAATTTTTATTCCGAACAAGTGCGCAAAGCGAAGTACGACTTGAACGACGCGGAAGTAAAACCGTATTTCGAACTGAACAACGTGCTGGAAAATGGCGTCTTTTACGCAGCCAATCAGCTTTATGGAATCACGTTTAAGGAACGGAAGGACATCCCCGTTTACCAGGCGGACGTGCGGGTTTTTGAAGTCTCGAACTCGGATGGCAAGCCGCTCGCGCTTTTCTATTGCGACTATTTCAAGCGCGACAACAAGAACGGCGGCGCATGGATGAGCAATTTCGTGGACCAATCAAAGCTGCTGGGCGATCTGCCGGTGGTTTACAACGTCGCGAACTTCTCGAAGCCCGCGCCCGGCGAGCCAGCGCTCATCAGCTTCACTGACGTGACGACGATGTTCCACGAGTTTGGCCATGCGCTGCACGGGATGTTCGCGAACACCGAGTATCCGAGCCTCTCGGGCACATCCACGCCGCGGGATTTCGTGGAGTTCCCTTCGCAATTCAACGAGCATTGGGCGCTTTATCCGACCGTGTTCGAGCACTACGCCAAGCATTACAAGACCGGCGCGCCGATGCCTGCGGAGTTGGTCGCTAAGGTGAGAAAGGCGCGGACGTTCAACCAGGGGTACCTGCTGACGGAACTGCTCGCCGCCGCTGAACTGGACATGCAGTGGCACACGCTGCCGGCCAGCGCACCGCTGCAACAACCCGATGAATTCGAAAAGCAGGCGCTTGAGAAAACGCATCTGCTGCTGACTGCCGTTCCGCCGCGCTATCGCTCGAGCTATTTCAGCCACATCTGGGGTGGAGGCTACTCCGCGGGCTACTACGCTTATTTGTGGACAGAGATGCTGGATGACGACGCCTACCAGTGGTTCGAGGACAACGGAGGCTTGACGCGCGCGAACGGTGATCGCTTCCGCCAGATGATCCTATCTCGAGGCAACACGGAAGATTTGGCTAACCTTTATGCAACATGGCGCGGGAAGGCACCGAGCGTCGAGTCCATGATTAAGGATCGTGGCCTCGAAGAGCCCTCACGTTAGGACCTTCGCGAACTGAGTCTGAAAGCGCTCCAGGCGCGCGGTGAGTTTGCGTTTCTATTGATTGTCGCCGCTATTCTGGTGGTGTTTGCGGCGAAGATCCGGCCAGAATTCCTTAATCATATACGTCCCCACATCCCACCCGATCTGCGTGCCCCACACACTGGCCACAGTCCTAAAGTTTTTATCTTGCGCCGGATGGTAGCTGTAAGTGGAAATGGCAGCGGCCACTCCGGCACCGAAAACTTCGGAATAATTGAACTGCGTTCGTCCGGAATCCGAACGAGTTAGCACGACTCTGCCAATCGCATGTCCAGCGCGCTTGAGAAATCCGCCGTGACCCAGCTGGTAGTAACGCGGGTCCTGATGCAGAAGAGACGGCAGCGCTGCGCTGGCCATGAAATTTTCGATGGCGTTGTCCGCATAGGCCGTCGCGTAACGCTTCCCGTAACCCTCGGCACCCTGTCCGTACGATGGATCGCTGTTGCTCGCTTGGCCTAGCCCGGCGACGAAGCCGATCAGAACAAACTCCGATGGATCGATCAAGGAACGACCGACCACTTTGAATTTTTGGCCGCTCGTCAGCGGTGGAATATTTTCGGCGTCCTCGACTGTGAGAAAATTCGGAAGCGTCCACAGAATCCGGTCCTTTGAGGTGCCTGTGTCCTGCTCATGTTGGATATTTTGTTGCTCCTTGCTGCTGGCACCGGGTTGCTTTTGGTTTGCCGGTTGTGGCGCGGCCGGTAGGTCCGGGGTTGCCGGGTGTTCTGCGGGAGGCGCTGGCTGCTGCGATTGATGTTGGTTATTAGCCGGCTGCGCTGGCTCCTGCGCAGCGACGGGCGGTGCCATCCACGTGGCGGCGGCCATCAGGGTAACCAAGAGAACGATTGTGGTGAATCGAGTTCGTATCTTCATATTTTTTCGCACTGCTAGTAATTATGAATTCCTCGCGCGTGTGCGAGCGCCGGCGTCAGACGCCCGCAGTCATCACGCTGGTTTTGCGTGTTCGTTCGATCATTTCGCGAATCGCCCGGAGGACGAGTTCCGGTTCGTCGGTCATCACCCAATGCCCGCTCCGAGTTGCGGTGAGATGCGTTCCACACTTGGAGAGGCGGGCGAGCGCGATGTGTGCTTCCTTTCGTTCCGGCGGCGTGTTTGCCGCCGAAATAACGGTTAACGGGATGTCTTTTAGGTTATCGGCAGCGGCTACCTGGACGGCGCTCCTCGGGAAATTTTCCAGCTGGTCGGCGATCGTTTCTGTAAATTTCGGCTGAACCCAGAAAACCGGAGCCATCGCGCGCTCGCTGGGAGGTAAATTCCAGAAAAGCGGGCTGCGGCTTGTGCCGTCACCTTTTGGTGCGCCCCTGCTCATCAGGCGAACTAACGGCTCGGCGATTGGTTTGACTCCCGCCCGCAATAAGAAGGAGACAAATCGAATCGCGCCTACGCGTGAAAACGCGGTGGCGCGCCGCAGGATCTTTGCGCCGGTGCGAATGCGTTTTTGGTTGTGGTCGTTCGGCGGATTCCATTCGCCGGGAACGACCGGGTCGATTAGCACCAGCCCGATAACTTCTTCGGGAAATCGCGCGGCGAAGAGGCGAGTCGTTAGGCCGGCGAACGAATGTCCGACAAGGATGAACGGCGGAGGGATTTGCGCTCGATCGAGCAATTGGTGGAGTTCTTCTACGATCCGGTCGGCGTCTCGCGGCGCTGGTCCGGGATCGCTCCAGCCGAGCCCGGCACGGTCGTAACACACGGCCCTGGTGGCTTTGGCGATTTCCGGCTGAATGTTCGTCCAGCTCAGGACGGTGGACATCAGGCCGGATTCGAAAATCACAGTGGGAGTGCCCGCGCCGCGCGACAGCAGATGGAGATGGTGGCCGTCCAAATTTACAAGTTCACCAGGCGCAGGATAGAGTTGGCGATCGCGTGCGGTTGCTGCTTGCTGGTAGAGCCAGCCGGCCAAGGGCACTAGAACGATAATGGCGACGACAATGAAAATTGCGGACTGCACCCGCGTCTCCCTGATCCGTCTAAGTGGCGGTCACCCCTCGGCGATTATTCTCACTATTTGGATGCGCGAGCGCTAAAAATGACGCTTCACCAAATCGGCGGTTCGCGACCCCAGGTCGGCGCAGTCCCCTAAGGAACGACCCTGCAGATAGTTCCCCGCAAGGTACAGCGTCGGCAGCTGAGCCAACGCCTCTCGGATGGCCGCGATTTTCCGTGCGTGTCCAAGATTGAACTGTGGCAACGCCCTGGGGTATTTCGATACAAAGCGCTCCGCGGGGGGTCCGCTGATTCCTAGTACAGCTGCCATTTCGTTCTCGACGATCTCCGCAATTTCCGTGGCGTCGCGGTCGACCATGGAGGGATTTGTGGCGCCGCCGGTAAAGCTGGTCATCAGGATTTTCCCGGCAGGGGCACGCCCTTCAAATAGCGACGAATTCCAAACGCTGAAAAATGTGTTGAGCTTCTCGCGGCGCGGAATCAGCACACCGAACCCACGAAGCGGATTGCGAACTTGCGCACGGTCGTAGCCGGAAGAGACGACCGCCATCGGGGCGTAAGGAATCTGCTCGAGCATCGCGGTCAGGCTGGGCGCAAAGGATTGTAAGAGACGCGCCGCCTCGTAAGCGGGCGTCGCGATTACCACAGCCGAGCCGGATATTTCATCTCCGCCCGAAAGGCGGAGCTGCCACCCGCCCGCTGAGCCTCCATTTGCCGCAACGGGTGCCATGCCTTCTACTTTTGTACCGAAGGATATCGAGTCGCCCAGCTTGGCGGCAACTGCTTTCGGAAGCGTCGCTAATCCCATGCGAAAGGAGCCCATGCGTGGCAGAGACTCCGTGAGATCCAAGGTCTTGCGGCCGGCTGGCGAGGACGTTGCTTGCGGGCTGGCCGAGACGCTGGGTTTTCGCGAGCGGATTGCGCCGCGCAAGACGCTGCCGCCTTCGCGTTCCCAGCGAGCCAGAAACGGAAATGCGCTTTCGACCCCCATTTGTTCGGCGTCACCGGCGTAAATCGCGGAGATAAACGGGTCCACGAGATACGCGAGAACGTCATCGTCAAATTTGCGGCGCACGAATTCGGCCAAAGATTCTTCGGCGGCGGGAGGGCGGGCGCGACGCACGGCCTCGGTGAGCAAGCGATACTTGGAGGAGGCCCCCACCAACCGCGTGGAAACGAAGCGATGCACGGAAAACGGAGCTTCGTGCAGTTGGCCAAGCTTCAAAATGAAGCGGCGCGCACCCGCTCGGCTCGGTACGAATTCGTCCTCGATTTCGACGTCGCGCACGATGTCCCGGAGCGGCCGGGCAAAGCGCGGGCACTGTGGCCCCGCTTCAAAGAGAAAACCATTTTTCTGGTGACTCGAGATCATCCCGCCGGGTGAGCCGGAAGCTTCGAGAAGTAGAACGCGGATTCCCGACCGGTGCAGGCGCAGCGCGCAGGCTAGCCCCGTGATTCCCGCGCCGATGACGATTACGCGCCGCGTTACGCTCATAGCTAAAAAATACCACTCTTGCGGGGATGTCTCGAATTGTTCCGCACGCTTGCCTTTTGCGCCGAGGGCACCCGGATCAAAGCTTTCCCGGGCAGCGCGTGGTGCACATGGGAATTCTCGCTGCCACACAGGCCCACTCTTTCGATGCCCGCGGTTCCCGGTGGTCGCAACGACGCGTTGCGGTCCGGGATTCGGTGCGGTGGCGTCGGGCGCTTTCCAATTTCCATGCGGTTCAGGCACACTTTGAGGGACTATGGGGCGCGAATCTCTCGTCGAATTCTTCGCTGAATATTCCCGTCAGAAGGATGAGATCGCGGTTGCGTTTTTTCGAGGCTACCGCGTCGAACGGTGGACTTACGGGCGAATTGCGGACGACGCCTGTCGCTTTGCCCGAGAGCTCGAAGCGCGCGGCGTGGGTGCCGGCGACGCGGTGCTTTTGTGGGCGGAGAATTGTCCCGAGTGGCTGGTCGCGTTTTGGGGATGCGTATTGCGCGGCGCTGTGGTGGTTCCGATTGACAAGATTTCCACGGCGGAGTTCGCCTCGCGGGTGGCGCAGCAGGTCAGTGCGAAGCTGTTGATTTATTCCGAGACCATTTCGGCCGCTGGCGTCGGGGTTTCGTCTCTGGCGATCGAAACACTTTGCGAAACGATCGCCGCGCGTTCGTCCGCGCCGTACCCTTTCCCGTCGCGTACGCGCAAAGATGCGGTGGAAATTGTCTTTACGTCCGGGACGACCGCCGAGCCGCGGGGAGTGGTGCTCACTCACGGGAACGTGCTTGCGAATATCGAGCCGTTGGAGCCCGAAATTCGAAAGTATCTGCGATACGAGAGAATTTTCCATCCGCTGCGCTTTCTGAATCTGCTGCCCCTGAGTCATGTTTTCGGCCAATTGCTTGCGATTTTCATTCCGCCGATTTTGGGTGCGACGACGGTCTTCCTCGAGACATTCAGTCCCGCCAATTTGCTTGAAACGATCCGGCGTGAACGCGTCTCGGTGTTGGTCGCAGTTCCGCGGTTGATCGAATCGCTTCAACACGAGATCGAGCGAAGGATTGAATTGGAAGGCCGGGGCGAAAAGTTTCGAAGAGACTTCGCCGCGGGCGACGGCGAACATTTCCTGCGACGTTGGTTGCGGTATCGGCGAATTCACCGGCTTTTGGGATGGAAATTCTGGGCGTTCATCTCCGGGGGGGCGGCTTTGCCTGGCGCGGTGGAAACGTTTTGGCATCGCCTGGGATACGCGGTGATTCAGGGTTACGGCATGACGGAGACGACCGCTTTGATCAGCCTGAATCATCCGTTCCGATTGGGCAAAGGCTCGATTGGGAAGCTGTTTCCGGGGCTCGAAATGAAAGTCGGACCGGGCGGTGAAATTCTGGTGCGCGGCGAAAATGTTGCTGCTGGTTATTGGCGCAATAAAGAGCTGCGGCCTGTGGTGGAAGAGGATGGCTGGTTCCACACCGGCGATCTGGCGCAAGTGGACGAGAGCGGGCAGCTTTATTTCAAAGGCCGGCAGAAAAACGTAATCGTGACACCGGCCGGGATGAATATTTATCCGGAGGACCTGGAACGAGCGCTGCGAGAGCAAGCCGGCGTGAAGGACTGCGTGGTCTTGGGAATTGAGCGCGACGGAAATGCGGAGCCTTGCGCGGTTCTGTTGCTGGGCGATCCGGCGATGGATCCGGCGCCGATTGTTAGGGCGGCGAACAAATCGCTCGCGGAATTTCAGCGGATGCGGCAGTGGTTCGTTTGGGCAGAGCCCGATTTTCCGCGTACGCCGACGCAAAAACCGGCTTTGCAGCGAATTCGCACGGAGGTGGAAGGAAAAGTCGGGAGCGGACACGAGGCATCGCGCGACGCGAATTCCGTGGCGAACCTGGTGGCACGCGTCACTGGTCGCGCGGCGAGCGGGGCTTCGGGGGCATCCGTGCTGGAGCAGGAATTGAATTTGAATTCGCTGGATCGCGTGGAGCTGATGGGCGAACTCGAAGAGCGTTATCAGGTGGACTTGAGCGACGTGAAATTCTCCGACGCGACGACCATCGGCCAGGTGGAAGAACTTATCCGCAATCCGCCGAAAGCTGCGGTGGAAATCAAGTATCCGCGCTGGCCGCAGAATTGGCTCATCACTGCTATTCGCATTGCTGTTTATTACTTGTTGGTTTGGCCAGCGACTTATTTGCTCGCGGCGCCGCGGATTCGCGGGCGCGAGAATCTGCGCGGCGTGGTGGGGCCTGTGCTCGTCGTTTCCAACCATGTGACTTACGTGGACATCGGATGGATTTTGGCGGCGCTGCCTGCCAGATTTCGACACCGGCTCGCGACGGCCATGAGGGGTGAACGCATCGCGACGATGCTGCGGCCACCTGCGGAAATGGGTTTGTTGGAACGCTTGAGCGAGCGCCTCAGCTATTTTTTGGTGTTCGCGCTTTTCAACGTGTTTCCGCTGCCGAGGGAAGCGGGCTTCCGGCGCAGCTTTTCTTTTGCCGGGGACCTGGCGGACCGGGGCTGGAATACTCTGATCTTTCCCGAGGGCATTACCACGCCCGATGGGAGACTGCATCCCTTCCGTGCGGGAATTGGTTTGCTGGCGAAGCAGCTCAAGTTGCCGGTGGTGCCGGTGCGTCTGGACGGCCTCTTCGACATGAAAATCGAAAACCGGATTATGCATTGGCCGGGAAGGGTCCGCGTTTCCATTGGAGCGCCGATGCAGTTTCCGTCGGACATGGATGCGAGCGAGATTGCTCGGGAACTTGAGCGCAGGGTTGAGGAGCTGAGCTGGCCCGGAGGCAAGGCTGTGATTCGTGACTTGTGAATCCTGATTCGTGATGCTTGGCGCGCGATTCGCGGTGTGGTGCGCACTGAGAAGAGTTTCTGTTTGTATCGAATAAGAATTGACGCGGTCGTTTGTTTTGAACGAGTTACGCGAATTACTGTTCGAGAGAAAGCGTCCATTTGTATCGAGTAATGACGCGTGATTCGTGATTTGTGACTCGTGACTCGTGATTCTGGAAGTGGCAGTTTGTTTGCGATTGATTTGGGGTGCGGGTGTTTGTTTTGTAGGAGATATAGCGGGTTCTAATCGCGCGGGTTTGCGATTGATTTCGTCGTGACTTGTGGCTGGTGATGAGTGACGCGTGTACGGCGTTGCGGGGATGTAACATTGTAGTTGGAATGTTACATGAGGTTTTGGGGCGGCCAGTTGGTGAGTGGCGCGACAACTGGGGGGCGCGGGGCGGTTTTTGGGTAGAGTTTTCCCTGGGGGTGGGAGTGGTCTGCCTGTCGCCGTTGTGGCGGAGTGCATGTGGCGTCCCCAGTGGGTTGGTAAAGCGGCCCGATTCTATTCTATCATATTTACTGTATGATTACCAATTCCAGAATGGGAATAGCTGAGGGTTGGTGAGGAGCAGGCACCGCAAGGTCAAAGGTTCGCGCGCGTGGGCACGGGTTCGCGGTCGCACGGAAGTCAGACGGGTCACGCCGAGGTATGGCGCGGAAACTCGAAAACCTCGCGGGAACTGCATCGCAAAAGGTAGGGTGCTGCACGCCGTCTTTTCTATGCCGTGGTTGAAGAGTGTGTGTGAGAACCCGAAATTCGTTCCCTGAGCGGCTAAAGCCGCTCTGATTTTGCGCCGGTTGCGGCACGGCTAAAGCCGTGCCCTGACGAAAGTCACCGTTCTCACACAGGCTCTGAAGCCGCGACCCACAAAGATTAGTGGCGCGAACGGAACGGCTGTACACCGATTCCGGGGCCGGAGCGGTAGGGCTTAGCTTTGCGCTACGCACCCTTTGCGAAATGCGCAAAGGGATGCGGCACCCGGAAAACCTAAAGTCCGTTCTTGCCTGCGCTACAAGGGTCGGGCGCCCGCTGTGTGGGAGTCGAATGGACAGCGTGGTGCGGCAAAGCCAGTGAACTCGGGGCATTGCATCCCACGCGCGCCAGGCCCAATCAGTGCGAATCAGTACAGCAGTTTCTCCTACTGCGTCATTTCATTTCTTGTGAAGAATCGTTATTCAGGTGCCGTCTTAATGATCCAAATCAGCGTGGCGAATACTGCTATGAAGATGACTGTTACCCACCAAGGGCCAACTCCAACCGGGATGGGGAAGAGGATGAGTAACAACCAGACCCACCATGGCCATTTCATTTTCTTCTGTGGCTCTTCCATCATACCTTTTCTTGTACGGCAATCCCTGATACATTGCGACGGTGAAAAAGCCCCGTGAGACCTTGCCCGCCTAATGTCAGACGCACACGGAAAATACCCACCGGCCAAGGAGGCGGCGGCTGAAGAACGCCGTAGACAGATGAAAACAGTGCTTCAGCTGTTGCATCTGCCATGGCACTTATTTATTGAGGGATTACGCCTGATGGGGATAACTGAAGGTTCGCGCGAATGGGATCAAGCTGTTACAGCTTGGCGCGAGTACCATTCCTAGGACTGTGCTTCTGAACAAACTGCTCCAAAGCTGCCCAGCGGCGCTTTCGCTCTTGGGGCGGGAGCTTAGACAAATGTTTCTC
Organism: uncultured Acidobacteriota bacterium; assembly: GCA_963740695.1. GTDB lineage: Bacteria > Acidobacteriota > Terriglobia > Acidiferrales > UBA7541 > Palsa-295. The sequence continues at coordinate 597,088 of CAVUFU010000003.1, read as the reverse complement.
AAAGACACCGTGCAACTTAGCGGCTACTCCTTCCGGCTTCTCGGTCCTTCTTTCCAACTGTGCAGAACGTGCCATTAGATTCTCCCTCGACAAGCCCGCTTGCTGTTTGGCCAGTATCTGGAAACTGTTTGCATATGTCAATAGCCGGCCCCCGGGCATGATGTCACACAGTGTGCGCTACTGTCCGCTATAGGCTCCTACTGCTTGAATTGCGCTGCTCCTGGCACTATCTTGCCTGCCATGCCACGATGCCGCGGTTCAACAAACGCAGCGTGATGTGATGGATGTGATTGGGCAATCGGTACGAAACGCTCAATCGGTAGGAATTGAGCGCGCAAACGATCGATCAGTAAGAGGTATGGCGGAAGCGTGTGGGAGTCGAACCCACCATCCTGGCCGCTGAGGACAGGATCAATGGCTTTGAAGGCCACGAGGATCACCGGACCCTATTCGCCTCCGATGTTTGAAAGGGATTAACAATACGTGACTGACTGAACGCAAGCAACTGCGTGCGATTCCAGGTAGTGGGTCAGTTTCCGATGGATGCGTTACTCAGGCCTTGAGCGCGAGCCGCGACTGTCGAACGAACGTAGCGCAGCCCAAAGCGTCTGGGGAACTTTCGCCGAATTGGAGGTGTCGAACACACTATGTCGAGTCCATATGTGTTCGTACCAATCTGGTCGATTTGGCGGGAGATTCCGTTCCCGCTTAGGCTTTTCTGCTTGGTGCTAACTATCGTCGGTATCCGCACGCTGTTCTCGGCGTCCACCACCCTAGTGGGACTTCGTTCCTTGACTACCGCGTGCAAGGCCACGGATGAGCGACCGGTACAGCCCTCTTTAGAGGCGCTTCGCACGCGGGCCGAGAATATGCGCCAACTGCTTAGTGCCACCGTATATCTTTTTGGGTTCATTTTCTGTTGGATACTGCCGTGGCTCATGGTCACGTTGGATAATAGCAAGACGCCGGGTGGGATTCTTGTGATGCGCCACTTCTTTATCGATAGCGCATTTGCCGCCAACGTCTTTTCGGTCCTTCTCGTCCTGCATTCCGTCCAATGGTTTGCGTCGAGGAGAGTTAATAGACAATTAATTAAAGCGCTAAAACTTCCACCCGCGGCCTAGCTCTCGATAAGCTGTGTAATCGGAAACGACCCCCTACACGATTCCGCAATCGGTGCTGGTGCTGTTGCGGTATCAGTGGACGTGACAGCCTGGGACACGGCTTCCTGCGAATTGGAGATGGTGATGCTGGGCCTTTGTTTGAGCCGAGGCGTCTTGAGTGCGAGGGGTTTTGTGGCGGCGGTCTGCAGACCTCATTGGTGGTTGCCGCTACACCGATGGGGCACTGAAGTGCGCCGCTACAACTGCCGCTTGGGCGCTGCGGTTTATTCGAGGAGATCGGGCTGGTCGCGGATGATGCGCTGGAGCAGCGGCTGAAACTGGAACCATCCTGCGAAGTGGCTGCCTACCTGCTCCCTGGTTGCAATTGCGGTGGCGTGATCGATCTTTACGGGTTGGCCGGCCGCTTCTGCTAGCAACTGGGCGTGGCAGCTGCGGTCCATGGTGATGAACCACCAGGCCGCTTCCTCGACGCAGTGGCCGACCGTAAGCAATCCGTGATTGCGCAAAATCGCGGCTTTGTATTGTGCGAGAGCTTGGGCGATCCGCTCGCCCTCCGACGTTTCGTAGACGACGCCGGTGAAATCGGCGAAGAGTCCGTGGTCTTCGTAAAACGCGCAGGCATCTTGCGTGATAGGGTCTAGCAGCCGGCCGAGCGAGGCCCAGGATTTGCCGTACAGCGAATGCGCATGGGCCGCCGCGATCACGTCTGGACGCGCGGCGTGTACTTGGGAGTGGATGGCGAAGGCTGCTCCATTGACCGGATAATTCCCTTCCACAACTTCGCCGCGATGATTCACCATGATCAGGTCGGACGCGCGAATTTGGCTGAAGTGCATCCCGAAGGGGTTCACCCAGAAGTGGTCGAGTTGTTCGGGATCGCGCGCGGTGATGTGTCCCGCGACGCCTTCGTCGAATCCAAATCGCGAAAAAAGACGGAAGGCGGCGGCCAACATGCGTTTGCGATGCGAGCGCTCTTCGGCAGGGGTGGCAAAGACAGGCGGGCGCGGAACGTTCATTGCATTGGCGGGTGCTCCGGCCATTTAGACCTCCCGGTTCATGGAATGCCGTGACTTGGCGCGGCGCCCGCGATTATATACAATGGCCGGCGCGTTAGTCACTGTCATCTGTAAGCGACTCTCAAGAGTTGCTTGGATTAGGGATTTTCCTCGAGCGCCAGCACCGAAGGGAACGGAACGCCAATGAGCAAATTGAATCACAAATTCGAGCTTGCAGCGCGGCCGGTGGGTATGCCGAAGCGAACCGATTGGACATACAAAGAGGAGCCGGTTCGCGAACCCAGTGACGGCGAGCTGCTCGTAAAGATTCTGTATATCTCGCTGGATCCGGCTATGCGCGGGTGGATGAACGAAGGGAAATCGTACATTGCCCCGGTGGAAATCGGAGCGGTGATGCGGGCTGGCGGGTTGGGGCGCGTGACGGAGTCGAAAAATCCCAAGTTTGCCGCCGGCGATTACGTTTACGGCGCGTTCGGCGTGCAGGAGTACGCAATTTCGAACGGCTGCGGGATTACCAAAATAAATGCGGGCGCGATTCCTTTGCCCGTCTTTCTCGGGACGCTGGGAATGCCGGGAATGACTGCTTATTTTGGGTTGCTGGATATCGGGCAGCCCAAGCCGGGGCAGACGGTAGTGGTGTCTGGCGCGGCCGGAGCGGTGGGAACGGTGGTCGGACAGATCGCCAAAATAAAAGGGTGCATCGTGGTCGGCATCGCCGGCGGGGCCGAGAAGTGCAACTACATTGTGAAGGAGCTGGGCTTCCACGCCGCGATTGATTACAAGTCGGAGGATGTCCGCAAATCGCTGAGGACGCATTGCGCGAACGGCATTGACGTTTATTTCGACAATGTGGGCGGGGACATCCTGGATGCTGCGCTGACGCAGCTGGCGCGCGGGGCTCGGATCGTGATCTGCGGGGCGATCTCGCAATACTGCAATACGACGCCGATCAAAGGGCCCTCGAACTATTTGTCGCTGCTTGTGAATCGCGCGAGCATGACGGGGATGGTCGTGTTTGATTACGCCGATCGTTACGCGGAGGCCGGACGGGAGATGGCGGGGTGGATGGCGGCCGGCAAACTGAAATCGCGCGAGCACATCGTGGAGGGCCTCGAAACATTCCCCGAAACTTTGCTGAAGCTTTTCAAGGGCGAGAATACTGGGAAACTCATTCTTAAGGTGGCGGACGCGTAAGATCGTGCTGGCAAGGCTGGCGTCGGAGTGTGGCGTCGCGCTTGCTCGCGCAAAGGATTATAGGGCTTGCGGAGATGCTTCAAATTTTGTGCGCGGAGATTCAGCTTTTCGGGGCGACGGTGGCAAATTTTTTGCGGGCCAGGTCGAGAAGCTTGGGATCGGTGCAGACTTCGTAGTAGGCGCGAGTGCCTTGCGCGCCGACTTTGGCGCCGGGCAGGAGTTGGTGGACAAAGCCCTTGCGGATGACTACCGGCTCGAGCGTTTCTCCGAGCGGCACTTCGCCAAAATAGAGTTGCACGCGTTCTTTGCCCCAGGGCATCGGGAAATTTCCGCCCATGGGCGACATGGCGATTTCGGCGCTCAACTTCTGGAAGCCTTCTTCGTTTAGCTCGATGCCGTTTAAATTGAAGCGGACGAGAAGTTCTTCGCCCTCGTCTTCGGCGGCGTCTTCCATCAACGGTTGCAGCAAAAAAACGTTGAAGGGCGAGGGATTGTTTGAGAACAAGCGCTTGGCGATCTTCGTGCAGCTGGAGAGACGATCGGACAGGTTCAACGCTCTGGAAATCATGATTTTGGATTCGCCGTCCATCCAGAGGGAGGGTGCGGAATCCTGGAACGCCACGCCTACGCCGATTTCAAGCGGCGGCAAGCCGGTGGATTTGGTGCGCGCGTTGTAGGCCTGCGTTACTGCGAGAATTTCGCGCGAGAGAATGCAGGCGCGGGCGACGCCGCGCGTGGTGGCGCGGGTGGATTCAGTTTCGTAGATCGCTAGAATGATGGCGTCGCCTTCGATAAAAACCGTGGCGGCGCCGAAGCGCTCGAGCATGCGCTTCACCGGCTCGTGCAAGTTCATGCTGAAGTGCGAGGCGGGATTCAAGCCCTTGGCGAGCAGATCTTTGGTGATTCCCGTCGAGCCGCGCACATCGGCTTTGATGACGGTGTGATTTATTACTGGATCGTCGGTGGGGCGGCCCTCGTCGGCGTGCAGAAATTCGTAGAGGCTTTTATTAACGCGAGAGAGTTCTCTGGCGCGTTCGGAGCGCACGAGGTTGATGCGTTCCATCCAGGCGGCGACGTGCTGGTAGTTGCGACGATCGCGCCGGAGGCGCATCAGGTCTTCCGCGAATTGCAAGACTGTGGCCAATTGCTCTTCGCGCGTGCGGCGACGAATCGCGCGTGAAGCATCGTCCAGGCGCTTCATCGAAATCTTGCGCGCCGGAAATTGTTCCAGGATGGCTTCGACGCGCTTGGCTTCTTCGCGGTTCACGAGAGCCTTTTTCAGCGCTTGCAAGTGGACCGGAGGGCAGTAATCCGCGTAGATGCGGCGCAGTTCGTAGCCGGCAAGCACGTGGAAGAGAAGATCGCGTTCTTCGAGGCGGTGGAACCACTCTTCGAGAAGCTGCGAACGAGTTTGTCGAGTGCTTTCGCCTTCGCCGGCGGGAGCCTGCGCGTCAAAGAGGCGGCGTGCGTTCTGGGGCTGGTTGAGGTAATCGCCGAGCCGGTTGCGGTATTCCTCAATGCGGAAATTCATGTGCTGCTTCGCGGAATCAATTTGCGGACCGAGTTCCTCGAGCGTTTTTTCGGCGAGCGCTAGTTTTTTGCGGAGTTCCGCGGTTTCGGCGTGAGACGCGGGTGTTGGGCCGCCTTTGCGTTTGAAGATTGAAGGAAACAAACTGTCGCCGTCGCCGGAGCGGTCTGAAGCTTCCTCGAGTTCCTCTTCCATGCGTGCGATCTCGGTGCGTTTCTGGCGCGCTTGTTCGAGGAGTCTTTCATGCGCTTTGCGCGCTTTGCTCAGGTCGTCCGCGTTGTCGCCGGTCAGGACGAAATCGCGGACCAGGTCCAGCAGGAGAGTGTCGAAGACTTCGAAGCGGTCGGGGTCGTTGACGAAGTTTGCTACCAGCACGTAGTGTTCGAGAAAAAGATGATCGTCGTTGCCGTTTTCGACGAAGAGAAAGCGGTTCTGCAAGAGCTCGTACGTGTCGTGAAAGTCTTCCCCGAAAAGCGCGCGGCGCGATTTCGAGAGCGTGCCTTCTTCCACTTCGCGCCAAATGCGGCAGAGGGTTTCGCCGACCTGGCGGTAGACGTTTTTCTTGTCCGACTGCATTTCGGCGATTTTTGCGCGCATAACGTGCGCTTGTTCGCTGTGTTCGAAATGATCACCGCGCGCGCGGATCCAGTCTTTGCACTCGACCAGCATGCTGGAAAACTGAGTGGTGATTTCCGAAGTCAGGTGCTTGATCAGCGCGAGCTGGTGCAGTATGTCGCTTTCGATGGATTGCTGAAACTTTGCGCGGGTGACGGAGGCTTGCAAAACCTCGGTGAGGAGCTTGCGGAAAGCGCCGTGTTCCGGCGCGCCGGATTGTTTGCGATCTTTTCCGTAGAAAAGGCTGATGTTGACGCTCTGGCGGACCAGGTCCTGCAGATACTTCCTGGTGAAATCCACGAACCGCGGGCTGAGGAAAACGTCATAATGGATGTTGTCCACGCCCAGAGTGAGATTGGGCAAGCGGATTTCGGCGGAGTACGACTCCAGCTTCATCCGGGCAGGATGGTCGGGTGAAGGCGCGATGCGGAGATCGGGCATACGGGCGCAGCGAGACGAAGATTGACTCTAGCGAGGCGAGGCGTAAGGCGCAATGGAACGGTTCGTAACCGTTAATGATTTTTCCGGCAGCAACGCGGGCCAAGGGCCGCTTGAACCGGAGGCGGCGGAGGATCGGGAGTGGGGTTTCGAAGGCCCCGGCTCCGACGCTGGTACGGAAGCCACAGGGAGTAGCTTGGGCTTATCGAAACGGCCCGATCAGGGCCCTTGCCTCTACCTCGGGCCGAGAGGCCAAAGGTGCGGAGACCCGGCCGTTTCCGGAGGGTTTTGCGCGCGGCATCAGCCGGGCGAACTGGGCGGACCGAAGGTTGCGGCGAGAGGGGTTCGACGCGTGGTCGCAGCGGGTATCGGAATTCTTGCGGCGATGTGGCCAATTCTTGCGGACCTGCTTCGCGAGGTGCTGCGATGGATTCATTCCCATTGAGGTGATCGCGCCCGCATTCGGCTCGCGAACGGCAGAACAGCGCGCCGAAATCGCGGTTTCCGGGTAGAATACCGAGCCATGTCCAAATTGATGGAAGGCAAAACGGCGATTGTGCTGGGCGTGTGGAACAAATGGAGCATCGCATACGCGATCGCGCAGGCATTTGCGCGCGAAGGCGCCACGCTCCTGCTTACTTACCAAAATGATCGCGCGAAGCCGACGGTGGAAGAGCTTGGCAACGAGCTGGGCGCGAAGGGATTTTATCCTTGCGACGTGCAGCAGCAGTCGGATATTGATGGTTTAGCTGAATCGCTAAAACGACATGGGCACAAGCTCGACGCGGTGGTTCACTGCCTGGCATTTGCCAACCATGAGGATTTGAACCAGCCATTCTTGAACACGTCGCGCGATGGATTCAAACTTGCGTTGGACGTCAGCGCCTATTCATTGGTGGCGGTATCCAAGGCGCTTTCACCGCTGATGACGAACGGCGGCGCGATCATGACGCTTACTTACCTTGGTTCGACTCGCGTAGTGACCAACTACAACGTGATGGGGATTGCGAAAGCTGCGCTGGAAGCGGAAGTGAAATATTTGGCGAGCGAACTGGGCGCGCACAAGATTCGCGTCAATGCGATATCTGCGGGGCCGATTAAGACGATTTCGGCGCGCGGTATTAAGGATTTCTCGAAGGTGCTGGAATTTGTGGCGCAGCATGCGCCGTTGCGGCGCAATACGGACATTGCTGAAGTCGCGGATGCAGCGGTGTTTCTTGCGAGTGATTTGGGCCGCGGAGTCACCGGCAACACGATGTACGTGGATGCCGGATTCCAGATTATGGGGCTGGATCCACCGGCTCCGCCGAAGTAAACCGCTTCACACGCTTACGGCTCCCTGCCAGTTCCTTCGCTGATTATGATTCTGCGAGTCTCCTCGGCGACGTGCTCCAGTTGAATCTGGATGGTGGGCCAACCGGTGCGCAGCTTTAGCCGGTCTGGCCATTCGACGATTACTACTGCGTTCTCCGAAAATATATCTTCGAGACCCAAGGTTTCGAGGTCGTGCAGGCCGTCAATGCGGTAGAGGTCCACGTGATAGACGCGCGTGGCGCCTTCGTATTTGTGAATGAGAGTGAAGGTGGGGCTGGTAACGTCGTCCTCACGCGCGGCTCCGAGGCCGGCGGCGATTCCCTTAGTTAGGGTAGTCTTCCCTGCTCCGAGGTCGCCCGAAAGCAGGATTAGGACCGGAGCTTTGAGCGCCGCGCCGATTTGGCGACCTTGCGCGATGGTCTCTTCGGAGGAGTGCGTCAGGATTTCGCGGTTAGCCACGACGATGCTCGGAGTTACGCATTCGCATAAAAATGTTGGTAGGCGCGCGGGATCGCATGGATCAAGTCGGAAGCAAGGAGCGGAGCTTCGCCGGTATCGGCATAGGCGATGTCTCCCGCGAGGCCGTGCAGATAGACGCCGAATGCCAAGACGCGGACCCAATCGCTGGTTCCGAATTGCGCGGTTAGGCCTGCCAGCATGCCGGTCAGGACATCGCCAGTGCCGCCCGTGCCCATTCCAGGATTGCCGGTGGAGTTTATGAAAGTTTGTCCATTGGGCGACGCGATTACGGTCTGATGGCCCTTCAGAATTACGAACGCGTTCCAATCCGCGGCGGATTGACGCGCAACATCCAGGCGTCGGGCTTGGACGTCTTTTATTTCGCAGCCCAGGAGCCGCGCCATTTCGCCTGGATGTGGCGTCAGCGCAATTGGCCCTGTGCCGTTTTTTAGCTCCAACGCGCGGCCGGCGAAGGCGTTCAAACCGTCGGCGTCCAAAACAATTGGGACGGCGCGCTTCGAAACCACAGCGTGAACGAATTGCTGCGTTTCGTCTTGCGTCGTCAGTCCTGGACCGATCGCGAGGGCGCGTTTCCCTTTCACGATTTTGTCGAATCGTTCGTACTCGAAACTGCGCAGCGAAATGGTTCCGGCTTCAGTCGCGGGCAGCGGTTCGGTCATTATTTCCGGCGCGTGCGCGGCGACGATCGGCAGAACCGGCTCGGGCGTCGCCACCGTGACCAGGCCGGCGCCAGTGCGCAACGCCGCCCAGGATGCCAGCACCGCCGCGCCACTCTTGCCGACCGAGCCTGCAACGATTAGCGCGTGACCGTAGCTGCCCTTGTTGCCGTCCGCGCGGCGAGGCTGCGCGAACGTGCTCACTTCTCGTGCGTCAACCCATCGAACATCACTTTTCCCTAATTCTTCGACTAACTCTGGCGGCGAGCCGATGTCGTGAACGATCAGCTGACCGACATAATCACCGGACCCGCTGGCGATCATGCCAGTTTTAGGCGCCGTAAAAGTGACGGTGTAGGCTGAACGGACGACGGGCCCAGCGGCTTCGCCGGTGTCGGCTACCAGTCCGGAAGGAATGTCCACCGCAACGACAGCAGAGCGCGCTGGCCCGCGACGCTGATTCACTGCCTCGATGACTTCAGCGAGAAGCCCTGCGACCGGGCCGCGCGTGCCGGTGCCGAGGATCGCGTCCACGACGATTTGGGCCGATGACAGCGTGGCCTTGGCGGTTTGCCATGCGCTCGCATCGCGGATGACGTGAAGCTCGCCGTACGTTTCTTGCCAACGTTTGCAATTCGTGGCCGCATCGCCACGCATTTCTTCCGTAGCCGCGAGCAAATAAACATCCGGCTTGGCTCCCAAATCGCGCAGGTGCCGGGCGGCCACGAATCCATCGCCGCCGTTGTTGCCCTTGCCGCAAAGAACGATGATGCGGCGCTGCGCGAAGTCCGGCCACCGCTGCGCGATGAAGCGCGCGACGCCGGCCCCGGCGTTTTCCATAAGCGTCAGGCCAGGGATGCCGTAGCGCTCGGTGGTGAGCCGGTCAACTTGCCGCATTTCTTCTGCTGTTAGGATTTTCATAACCGCGAACTACTTCCAATCACCTAGGGAGTGTCGATTTGACGATGCAGAAACCAATTTTGCAACCACGGCAAATTCTATCATGCGTTCGCGCGGGGACATTCCGGTGGAGTGCTACGGCCTCTGGGAATGGTTTGCCCGCGATTACGGGTTGCGAAGGATGGAGTACGAAATTGGCGAGATGCAAGATTCTCCAAGCTCGACTAGAAGTCGCCTCACAAATAATTCGCCAAGTACGAAACTCGCGGCTTAAGGGCTGGAGCCCTGGTCTTCCGGGTGGTTCGCTTTTGAAATAGGTTCTAGACTTTGCAATGATTTCACTGCACGAATTCTGGCCAAGACGATGGTTGGTCCGCAGTTTCCGGGCGGCAGGCCTTGTAGCGGCGTTCGACAAATTCACATCGTTTTGCGACGCAACACTGACGGCGCACTGAGGTGCGCCGCTACAAAACCTTTGCTACAGCATCCAGCCGCCGGTGACGTTTATGACTTGGCCCGTTATGTAGTCGGCGCTGTCGGAGGCGAAGAATTTAACCGCGGCGGTTACGTCTTCTGAGGATGGCGGACGGCCGATGGGGGAGCGCGCGTCGTGGATGCGGCGGGCTTCATCGGCGGTGAGTTCGCGCTCGTCTATATTCGAAGGGTTGATGACGTTGACGGTGATGCCGTGCTTGGCTTCCTCGATCGCGAGTGAGCGCGAGAACGAAACTACGGCTGCTTTTGCAGCGGCGTATGCGGAGATCGTGCCCTGGCCGAAGCCGCGCTCCGCGCCGACGGCGCCCAAGTTCACGATTCGTCCCCAGTGCTGGCGGCGCATGGCGGGTAGCGCTGCTTTGCTGGCGTAGAAAACGCTGAAGAGGTTCGAGGCGATGATTTCTTCCCATTCCTGCAAAGACGATTCGGCGACGGGCTTCCAATTGAACTCGCCGACATTATTCACGAGAATATCGAGGCGGCCAAAACGCTCCAGAACAGTGTCTATGAGAAACTGCACTTTGTCCGCGTCGGTCGCGTCCGCTTCCACGGCAAAACATTCCGCGCCGTGCGCTTGTAACTGGCGGAGCGTATTCTGCGCGGCGGTCTTATTGATGCGATAGGAAATGGCGATGCGCACGCCTTCGCGCGCGAGTCCCTCGGCGATGCCTTTGCCGATGCCTCGGCCGCCTCCGGTGATCAACGCGGTTTTCTGACGTAGCGGCACGATCGAACGGCTCCTTGAGCGCCGACAGTATAATGAAAATACAGGATTTAGTGTAGGTCTCGCGAGCGCCTCTGTTCTTGACCTGGAGGCGCTTTCCTGATACAAAAGGCGATTCTGTGCGGTTGCTTACCGCAATCAGCGGGCTCCCCATCAAGGAGTTTTTCATCCGGAGGCAGAATGTCGGAATCAGCTTGGACTTATATGTGTGCAAATGCGCGCGCGGCGGAGGGGAACTAATGCGGTGTGCAATTATGAACCTCTGGTCGCGCGGATGCCGCGCGGCGGCCGCGATTGTGCCGGCCATATTTTTGTGCGCGTTTGCGACACACGCGCAGACAGCTCCGGAATCCGTGGGTGGCGAAGCGAATCTGAAGTTGCCGGATTTGTCGTCGGTTACGTTTCTGGGGATCGACGGGCACCGGCTGCTGCTTTTTGGCATTTTGTTCTGTGTGTGCGGACTGGCTTTTGGTTTGACGATTTACACCAAGCTCAAAAATTTGCCCGTGCATCGGGCGATGCGCGAAATTTCCGAGCTGATTTATGAGACCTGTAAGACGTACTTGATCACGCAGGGTAAATTTCTGCTGCTTCTGGAAGCGTTTATCGCCGTCGTCATTGTGCTTTATTTTGGCCTTCTGCTGCATTACGAAGCGGCGCGCGTGATTATCATCCTGGCTTTCAGCATGGTTGGAATCATGGGGAGCTTTGGCGTGGCCTGGTTCGGTATTCGCGTGAATACTTTTGCGAATTCGCGAACGGCTTTTGCCGGGCTGCGCGGCAAGCCGTTTCCGATTTATCACATTCCGCTGGAAGCCGGGATGAGCATCGGCATGATGCTGATCAGCGTGGAATTGCTGATGATGCTGTTTATCCTGCTCTTCATTCCCGGCGATTACGCCGGGCCGTGCTTCATCGGATTCGCGATTGGTGAATCGCTCGGAGCGGCGGCGTTGCGCATCGCGGGCGGCATCTTCACTAAGATCGCGGACATCGGTTCCGATCTGATGAAGATTGTCTTCAAGATCAAGGAAGACGATGCGCGCAATCCCGGCGTGATCGCGGATTGCACGGGCGACAATGCGGGCGACTCCGTGGGGCCTAGCGCGGACGGGTTTGAGACTTACGGCGTCACCGGCGTCGCGCTGATTACGTTCATACTGCTTGGCGTCAAGAGTCCGATCGTGCAGGTCCAGCTCCTGGTGTGGATCTTCGTGATGCGCATTGCCATGCTGGTGGCCAGCGCGGCGGCCTACTTCCTGAACGATGTGATTGCCAAGGCTCGGTTCGCCAACGCCGATAAGATGAACTTCGAAGCGCCGCTTACTTCGCTGGTGTGGATCACTTCGATTGTCTCTATTGCGATGACCTACGCAATTTCGGCGGTCATTATCCCGGTGCTGGCGGGCGATTGGACGCAATGGTGGAAATTGGCGACGATCATTTCGTGCGGGACCCTGGCTGGAGCGATCATTCCGGAGTTGGTGAAGGTTTTTACTTCCACGGAGTCGCGTCACGTGAGGGAAGTTGTGTCGTCCGCTGAAGAAGGCGGGGCGTCATTGGGAATTTTGTCCGGCTTCGTTGCCGGGAATTTTTCAGCTTACTACATCGGCTTGGCGATGGTGCTGTTGATGTCCATCAGCTACCTGGTGAGCTTACAGGGCCTCGGCAACCTGATGATTGCGGCGCCGGTATTCGCTTTCGGCCTGGTGGCGTTTGGATTTTTGGGTATGGGGCCGGTGACGATCGCTGTGGATTCTTACGGCCCCGTGACGGACAACGCGCAATCCGTGTATGAGCTGTCGCTGATTGAAGCGGTGCCGAACATAAAGCAGGAATTGAAGGCGGATTTCGGCATTGATGTGAATTTCGAGCGCGCCAAGGAATTGCTGGAAGAAAACGACGGAGCTGGGAATACGTTTAAGGCGACCGCGAAGCCCGTTTTGATCGGCACGGCTGTCGTGGGCGCTACCACGATGATTTTTTCAATCATCATGGCGCTTACCAACGGCATTACGCAGGACGTGGACAAGCTTTCGCTGCTACACGCGCCTTTCTTTCTTGGTTTGATCACTGGCGGCGCGATGATTTATTGGTTTACCGGTGCTTCGACGCAAGCCGTCACGACCGGCGCATACCGGGCTGTTGAATTCATCAAGGCCAATATTAAGCTGGAAGGAGTGGAGAAGGCTTCGGTGGAGGACAGCAAGAAAGTTGTCGCGATCTGCACGAAGTATGCGCAAAAAGGCATGCTCAACATTTTTATCGCTGTGTTTTTCGCGACATTGGCATTCGCGTTCGTGGAACCTTTCTTTTTTATCGGCTACTTGATCTCGATCGCGATTTTCGGCTTGTATCAAGCGATCTTTATGGCCAATGCGGGCGGAGCGTGGGACAACGCTAAGAAGATTGTGGAAGTGGAGTTGAAGCAGAAAGGCACCCCGTTGCATGACGCTACCGTGGTGGGTGATACGGTCGGCGATCCGTTCAAGGATACTTCGTCGGTGGCGCTCAACCCTGTGATCAAATTCACTACGCTTTTCGGGTTGCTGGCCGTCGAACTAGCGGTACAACTCACAGCCGAGACCGGCGGCAACCTCACGCATATTCTGGCCGCTGCGTTCTTCTTCGTTTCGTTCTTCTTCGTCTATAGATCCTTCTACGGCATGCGCATCAAGGCCGGCAATTAAAGCTGGGGGTGCGGCAGGTTGCTCCTGCCTCTTCTTACGCGAGGCTTGCCTCGCGTTTTCGTAGACGTCATTCGATTGCTGAGGAGAAGCGTCGTCGGGCTTCATCAAGTGAGACTCGGGCGACGCGTCCTGAATCGAGATCTTCCATGCGACGAAGAATCTCGACGTTCCACGCGTCCGCAACCGATTCGCTTTCGGCTTCATCGAGGCTCTCGATCAGAGAGCCCGCAAGGTCCGCGCGGTCCGCGACCGGCAGCGTCAACGCCTGCTTGAGAAGTTCGCTCGCGTTTCGGGTCATGCACGTGATTATACGCCGAAATAACCGGAACGAACGCAGCGCGGCTCGATGGGCTTTTGAATTTGTCTGGGAACTACAAGATCCGTACTTCAGCGGCTGAAGCCGCTCTGATTTTGCTGCGTTTATGCCGTAGCTGAAGCTACGGCCTACAAAGATTCTCGTGCTCTCACCACAGACTCTTTCGCAGCCGCCTAGGTCTTTACGAGGCCAAGGAATTGGCGGGGGTCGTTGGCGAAGCCGGGGAATACTGCGTTCAGGTTGGGGTCGCCTAGGTGTTTGGCGATGATTTCGCCGAGCACGCTGCGATAGTCGGTGGTCACCGCGAGGTCGCGGCCTTGGTTGAGCTGGCTTCGTCGAGGCCCGGCCAGCGTGTGTAAACCTTCCCGCCTTTTATGTCGCCGCCCATGACGAACATGCAGTTGGCGTGGCCGTGGTCGGTGCCGCGGTTGCCGTTCTCGTGCGCGGTGCGGCCGAATTCGGACATGCTGACGAACACTACGTCGCCCATGCGGTCGCCCATGTCCTGATGAAACGCAGCGACTCCCTGTCCAAGGTCGCGGAGCAGGTTGGAAAGCTGACCTTGCACGCCGCCTTCGTTGACGTGATGATCCCAGCCGCCGCTATCGAGGAATGCGACTTCCAAGCCGACGTCCGCCTTGAACAGCTCCGCGATTTCCTGGAGGCTTTGGCCAAAGCGGCCCTTGGGATATTGCGCGCCGTTTTCGGGCTGGTATGTGTCCGGATTGATTTTTTTCAGCTGATCCACGGCTTCGAAAGTTTCCGTGCCGACGCCGCGCAGCGCGCGATCCACCGTTTGGGCGTACATCGCTTCGAAACCGCCTTCGGTGGTCAGCTGCGGCCCATTCATTTTGAATTGCTTCAGGTCCGGAATCGAAATTGCGGAAACGGAGCCTTGCAACGTTCGCGGCAAGTAAGGTCCGAAAGCTACCGCGCGGAAAGGAGACGATTGCTCCTCTGGCATGGTCTGCAGCGCGCGATTCAGCCAGCCGTCATCGGTGGCTTTTCTGCCAGGCGTGCCGGATTCCATGTAATCCTGCGCATCGAAGTGCGAGCGCGTGGGGTCGGGCGAGCCAACCGCCTGCACGATGGCGAGCTGCCCGCTACGGAAAAGCGGAACCATCGGGTCGAGGCTGGGATGCAGGCCAAAGAAACCGTCGAGATCGAGCGCCGCTTCGGCGCCGCCGCGCGTGGGAGCGGGAATCGCGATGGTCGGGCGCATGCGGTAATAATTGGGTTCGCCGAAGGGCACGATGACGTTCAATCCGTCCATCGCGCCGCGCTGAAACAGCACCACCATCTTTTTCTTGTTGGGCGCAGATGTGCCGGCGACGGCGCGCTGCAGAAACGACGGCAACGCCGCCATCCCCAGCATTGCGATGCCGCCACTTTTTAGAAAATATCGCCGCGAAATGGCCATTGCCGTTCTCCCGTTGTACAGCTGCTGCTGGCTTGCACGCTAGCGCCGTTGAAATTCCGGCGCGCCCAATACCAAGCCGACGATCAATCCTTCGTTCACTTCCTTCACTGGGTCGTCCAAACGCGCCTGCAGAATTTGCGGATCTTTCAATCGCGCCTGCAGGGTGTCCGCGGTGGATTGCGCGACCTGTCCATCCAGAAATTCCTGCAGCGAACGCGCCAGCGCAGCGTTGGGATCCTTTGCGGCGGCGTCGCCCAGCATCGACCGCAGATCCACGGTGGCGCCACCCATCTTGTCACCCGCAAACGCCAACGAAAAATTCAGGCGATTCAGCAGCGCGCCGGTATTCACCCACGTTTCGGACTTATCGGAATACCCCGTCGGCGGCTGGCAGAGGTACAACGGTTCGCCCATGCGCGAGACCCACTGCGTGAGTGGCAGCGTGATCGTCACTTCCGCATTCAACGCGCGAGCCGTGCTGGCCACCAGTTCAAAGGGAGTTTTCACTTTTGCGCGGTAGGCATCCTTGGACCAGAATTCGGGCGAATAGATCATGGTCTTGAGCACAACGCGCATGTCGCCACCACTCGATTCAAAGCTTTTCGCCATGCGCTCGACCAGCGCCGGAGGAGGATTGTCCGAGACAAAGTGCCGCGCCAGCTCCGTGGAAATAAAGGTGGCAGTCGCCGGGCGGCCGGCCAGCATCTTCAACGCTTCCTCACCATCTTTTTCGCCGCCGTAGTTGAAGGTGCGACCCATCACCACTTTCTTGCCTTCGGCGTGAATCTTGTCGTCGAAAAAGAATTGCGGATCCCGGCGCGGCTCGTGGATGGTCCAACCGGTGAGGCATTCGGCCATCTGGATTACGTCCTGCTGGGTGTAGCCACCGTCCACGCCGACGGTGTGGAGCTCCATCACTTCCCGGCCGTAATTTTCATTCAGGCCGCGTTCTTGTTTCTTGGCCGCCACTTGTTGTGGGCGAGCCGGGCCCGTGGCTGGGCCTGGGAACGTGCCGGGAGTCGGCATGGAGCCTCCGACAAAAGCTCCCTGGTAGCGAGCGCGGCGCATATCTTTTTCAGCTTCCATGCGCGCGACGGCGGTGGGATCGGCGCTCAAAAAATTGTCGAGGTAAAAAAGCATCGCGGGACTTTTAGCGGTGGCAACCAGCAAATCCGGGAACTTGCCCATCGTGTGCGGGCGGATGGTGTCGCGTTCGTAGGAGGTGAGCAGCCACTTATCGGCGCCCTTGTTGGCAAAGACGTTGAAATGGTTGAACCAGAAATCTTCCATCACCGCTTCGAGTTGGCGATCGCTATAAATCGCGCGATCCAATTTGGCCATGGAAAGTTCGGCGATGATTCGATTTGGACCCTGGAGCTTGGCAAGCTGCTGCTGTGCTTTATCCAAGTTGTCGTTGCCCGTGACGATGATTTGCGATTCGGCGGTTTGCTGCTTGGACTTGAGTTGCTCTTGAGCCTGTTCTTTGGTGATTCCCTGCTGCTTGGCAACCTGCTTGGGCTGCGGGTATTCCTCGAGCAATTGCTTGGACGACATTTCCAGCGTCGGATACCGTTGCAGGCGTTGATTCAGCGCCTGGTCGTCAATCGATTCGGGATGCAACTGCTGTTCGATCCACTTTTCCAGGCCCATTTGGCGGATTCGTTCGACATCACCTGGACGCGGGCCGTAAGCCAAGCGGTTCAGCGCGTGGACGATTGCTTCATCTTCGGTGAGTTGCGTGATGGGGAGCTTGCCTTTGAATTTCTTGTCCAGGGCCACGTGGTCTTGCGCGTTTGCGACGTGACCAGTCTCAGCCTGTACATGTGGCACCGCCAGGATTAGGCTGGCGATAAGCGTGGCAGCTAACGCGGCGCTTCCGAGGACGTCCAATCGCCCGGTGCGGCGGCGGCGACGAGTTCGTATTTTCTTCACTTGCCTGACCTCAGTGTGGCGTATACGAAGTGCTGCGAAGCTTTCTACTGGCCTCCAGTTTAACCCTGTGGAACAGCAAAAGTTGCTGGTGGGCGTAATACGTTAATACGAGACGGGAAACAGCGCTGGGTAAGCCGTCAGCTGGCTAGCGGACGAGGCTGCGTGCTGGAACGCGATCGCGGAATTGAGAGTCAAGGAGCTCGGCATTATAAGCACTGCCTAAAAGGACGACTACGGCGGTGAGATACATCCAGATGAGTAAGCCGATCGCGGCTGCCAGTCCGCCGTATACCACGTCGTAGGGCATACGCCGAACGTACACCCCGAAGACGATATCCACGAGCCACCACAGAATGGTGGCGACGCCCGCGCCGGGCAGCAAATTTCGCACGCCGCGATGGCCCGGACGGCCGATGCGGTAGAGCACCACCAGCACGATCATCGAAAGCAAAAATACGATCGCCGCTTGAAAGATGAATCCCACGGCGTGAATCAGGAGAGGTTGCTGGCCTAATTCGTGGACCAGCCAGGCACGTTCTTGCTTTCCAAAGACGGTCAATAACACGACGGCGAGGGCCGGGACGATCGTCAGCAAAAGCAAAATCAGCGCACGCAAGGAAGCGCGCCAATACCCCTGACGGAGCGGATCTCCTTCGATGATGCGAAAGCCTTCGATGAAGCCCGCCATCACCTGCGATCCTGCGAGCAACGTTCCGCCCAACCCCAGCAAAAACCATTTCCAGGGATGCGCGCCTTTGCGGACGAAATATTGCGTCACGATATCTTCGCTGCCGGGCGGGAGAATGACTCTTAGTCGCTGGGGCAATTCCGTCAACGCGTCCCGAAATGCGGCCTTGCTGCTCAAAACTCCCAGTGCGAGAAGGAGCATGGGAAAAAACGCGAGGAACATATTGAATGCCACGGCCTGGCTGAGCGTGACGCAGTCCGGAAATATCCGGCCGAGGCCGCGGAATAGAAGTTTTAAAACGCGATGCATGGATGTCGTCGGCGGGATTATACGGTCTGGGCATCCCCGCCGTGCGCAATTTCTTCGGATGGTCTTCTTTTGAGGCGCGCGGTGGATGAACGATGACTCCCGGACGCCTTCGCACGGCAGTCCAATATGTCGCGGGAATCGCGTGCACAAGCCGGAAAAATTTCACGGATTATGCTAGCCTCGTATGCAAAATGGCGACCGCACGGAACACTCTTAGCACGCTGACGATGCGATGGCCGACGGCTGGCCGGCAAACAGGAGGTCTTTGATGCCTCGCTTGGTGCGTTGTGGATTGATTCAAGTGCATTGCGAGTGGTCGCCGGAAAAATACTCGATTCGCGACATTTCCAGAAAAATGCTCGAGAAGCACGAGAAGCTGATTCACGATGCCGCAAAAAAAAAGACGCAGATTTTGTGTCTGCAAGAACTTTTCAACGGGCCGTATTTCTGCGCAGAACAACAAGCGCGGTGGTATGAAATGACCGAGCCGGTGCCGGACGGCCCGACGGTCGAGAGGATGCGCAAGCTGGCCAAGAAATACGAAATGGCCATGGTGGTGCCGGTTTATGAGCGCGAGATGACTGGGCTCTTTTACAACACCGCGGCGGTGATTGATGCCGACGGCAAATATCTGGGCAAATATCGCAAGCATCATATCCCGCAGGTCGCGCCGGGATTCTGGGAGAAGTTTTACTTCACGCCCGGGAATACAGGGTACCCGACGTTTCAAACCAAGTTTGCGCGCATCGGCGTTTACATTTGCTACGACCGGCACTTCCCCGAAGGCGCGCGGGTGCTGGGTTTAAATGGTGCGGAGATCGTGTTTAATCCGTCGGCGACGGTTGCCGGGCTGAGCGAATATCTATGGGAGCTCGAGCAGCCAGCGCACGCCGTCGCGAATGGTTATTTCGTCGGGGCCATCAATCGCGTGGGCAAGGAAGAGCCCTGGAATATCGGCGAATTTTACGGTAAGAGCTACTTTTGCAATCCGCGGGGCAAGATTATCGCGCAGGCTAGCCGGGATAAGGACGAGGTTTTGGTTGCGGAGTTGGACCTGGAAGAAATGGACAAGGTTCGCCAGACCTGGCAATTCTTCCGCGACCGCCGGCCGGAGAGTTATGGAGAGATCACGCGGACGCGCTCGGCTGTGGCGGCGGATTAGTTCAAAATCACCACAGATGAACACTGATGAACACAGATAAAGATTTGGGGATACAAACCCGCGCGTTGGCTCGTGCTACGGCTGCCGCGTCCGAAAAAGAATATCCCGAACAGGAACTGACTGGAACGATTCTTCAGGCTGCTTTCGCTGTGCACAACACGCTTGGCGCGGGTTTCCTCGAGCGAGTCTATGCCAACGCTCTAGGCGTGGAACTGAACACGCACGAACTCAAATTCGTACAGAATCAACAATTGCAGGTGAAATATCGCGATGTGATGGTGGGAGATTATATAGCGGACATGGTGGTCGAGAACCGTGTGATCCTTGAATTGAAGGCTTGCGCCTCGCTCGATCCAAGCCATAGCGCTCAACTAATGAACTATCTCCGCGCAACTAAAATTCGCGTTGGGTTGTTACTGAACTTCGGGCGCCCGAAACTGGAGTACCGACGGTTCGTGTTTTAACCTGAATTCAAGGTTTTATCTGTGTTAATCAGTGTTCATCTGTGGTGATTTTGAGTTCCGAGAGGCCGAGTAAATGACGACGACGCCGAAGATTACTGCTACGCGCAGCGAGGAAGTGATTCGCAAGCACAAGGAATTCATTTGGCCGGCGGTGACGAACTATTATCAGCATCCGCTGGTTGCCGATCATGCTTCGATGCAATACCTGTGGGACATCGAGGGTAATAAATATCTCGATTTCTTTGGGGGCATCGTCACCATCGGCGTGGGCCACTGCAATCCCAAGGTCACGTCGAAAATAAAAGCGCAGGTGGATAAGCTGCAGCATACCTCGACGCTATTTCCCAATGAAGCCGTGGTGGCGCTGGCGGAGAAGCTGGCGGAAATCACTCCCGGCAAGCTGCAGAAGAGTTTCTTCACCAGTTCCGGGACGGAAGCGAACGAAGCGGCGATTATGCTGGCGCGCATGGCGGGACCGAGTTACGACATCGTGGCTCTGCGCCACGCATATTCGGGCGGCTCGGCGCTGGCGAAATCCGTTACCGCGCAATCCGCTTGGCGCAAGGGTGGCGTGATCAGCGTGGGCGTTTCGCACGCCGTAAATCCTTATTGCTACCGCTGCCCGTTGCACTTGACGTATCCATCGTGCAACGTGGCGTGCGCGAATGACGTTGAAAGCGTGATTCAGACTACGACGAGCGGTTCGATTGCCGCGTTTATCGCCGAGCCGATTCAGGGCGTCGGCGGATTCATCACTCCCCCGCCGGAATATTTCAAGATTGTTTATCGCATCGTGAAGAATTATGGCGGCCAGTATATTTCCGACGAAGTGCAGACGGGATGGGGCCGCACCGGCAAGAAGTGGTGGGGCATCGAACAGTGGGAGGTCACGCCGGATATCATTACGTCTGCAAAGAGCATGGCGAACGGAGTGCCGGTGGGATTGACGATCACTACCGCCGAGCTGGCTGACAAGTTTCAGGGATTGACGATCGCCACATTTGGCGGGCAACCCGGTTACGTCGGTCGCGGCACGCGCGGTGATTGAAGTGATCGAAGAAGAAAATCTGCGTGAAAACACGTACGTCGTCGGCGGCTACTTCCGCAAGAAACTCGAGGAGTTGCAGGAGAAGTACCCACTGATCGGCGATGTGCGCGGCATGGGCATGATGCAGGCGCTCGAACTGGTGAAAGACCGCCAGACGAAAGAGCCCGCGCCGCAGGAAACGAATCAGGTGCTGGAACGCGCACGCGCCAACGGCTTGCTCGTGGGCAAAGGCGGGATGTACGCCAACGTCATTCGCATGGCTCCGCCGATGAACATCTCGAAAACCGATGTGGACGAAGCCATCCGGCTGCTCGACAAATCGTTCAGCGAAGTCCAACTCTAGGCTTAGAGGGGCCGAATCATGGCGACAGCAACAACAACCGATCAGCTTTGCCGGAACTATATTAACGGCGAGTGGGTGGAATCGAAGTCGGCGAAGATCGTCGAGCGGCGGAATCCGGCGAACACGGATGAGGTCGTGGCGCGCATTGCTCTTTCGACGCGTGAAGAAATGAAGCAGGCCATCGTCGCCGCGAAGGCCGCCTTCCCTGCCTGGCGCGAGATGCCGGCGCCGAACCGCGGCAAGATTCTCTTCAAAGCTACGCAGATCATGCAGAGTCAAAAGGAAGAGCTGGCGCGACTGCTGACGCGCGAAGAAGGCAAAGCGCTGAAGGACTCCCTCGGCGAAGTGCAGCGCGCGATCAACATTCTGGAATTTGCGGCGGGCGAAGCGCGGCGGTTGAACGGCGAAACGCTCGCGAGCGAGCTGCCTAAGAATTTTGCGTATACGATTCGCCGGCCGCTGGGAGTGGTGGGCGCGATCACGCCGTGGAATTTTCCGGTGGCGATTCCGATCTGGAAAATTGCTCCGGCGCTGGTCTGCGGGAATACGGTGGTGCTGAAACCGGCGGAGTTGACACCGCTGTGTGCCATTCGCATCGCGGAGATTTTCGAGCAGGCCGGTCTGCCAGCCGGTGTGCTGAATGTGGTGCTAGGCGCCGGCGAAGACGTGGGTGACGAATTGGTCCAGAATCCTCACGTGCAGGGTTTGACGTTCACCGGATCGACGGCCGTGGGTAGCAAGATCTACGCGGCCGGTGCCGAACGGATGAAGAAAGTGCAATGCGAGATGGGCGGAAAAAACCCGGTCGTCGTTCTTGCCGATGCGGATTTGCAGCTGGCCATGGAGTCAGTGCTGGCTGGAGCATTTGGGTCTACGGGCCAACGCTGTACCGCGACGAGCCGCGTGGTGATCGAAGAGAGTGTGGCCGACCAGTTTGTTGAGATGCTGGTTGAACGCGCGAAGAAATTCTTCGTCGGCGACGGGCTAGACGCCGGGACGGACATGGGACCATCGGTGGATGAAAAGCAATTCGACACGGTGCTCAAGTATCTTGAAATCGGCAAGCAGGAAGGAAAGTTGCTGTGCGGCGGAACGCGGCTGAGCGGCCCTAAGTATGAGCAGGGCTGGTTCATTTCGCCGACCGTGTTCGATCGCGTTGCGTGGGACAGCAAATTGGCGCAAGAGGAAATCTTTGGCCCGGTACTGAGCATCATTCGCGTCAAGGATTTCGACGAAGCGCTGCAGGTCGCGAATTCGGTGCGCTATGGACTATCAAGCGCGATCTATTCGAGCGATCCGAGCAAAATATTCGAATTTGTGGACAAGATCGAGAGCGGGATGACTCACGTGAATTCGCCGACGGTGGGCGGCGAAGCGCACGTCCCCTTCGGCGGGACGAAGCAGTCAAGCGTCGGGCCGCACGAAGTAGGGCATGCGGCGATGGAGTTCTACACCGAGACCAAAGTCGTTTACATCGACTACACCGGACGGAAGCGCGAATCGAGCCTTTATTAAATTGTTGCCGGCGAACCGGCGAAATAAGCCCATTCGTGCTGCGCGGCGGCTTCAGGGCAAGCTGCCGTTTTGCGATTTGAATTTCGCTTGTGCCGGCGCCGCCTTCGCATATTGAAAGGATATTCATCTGCCAGGACTATTTGACCGGGAAATCTATTTAGACATTGAAACGCTGAGAATTTCGAGCGAAGTGGACGGCGGCTGGGCGAACATTCGTGCGTTTGGGCTGGCCGTCGCGATCACCTGGGACAAGGAAAAAGCGTTCCGTCGCTGGTACGAGGATGATGCGCTTGGGTTGATCACGGAACTCGAGCAATTCACTCACGTGATCACGTACAATGGCAATCGTTTCGATCTCGAGGTCCTGCGCGCGTACGCTCCGGTTGACAGTCTCCGAAAACTCTCTCTCGATATTCATGAATTGCTGCACAAGCAGCTAGGGCATCGTGTGAAGCTCGATCAGCTCGCCAAGGAAACTCTGGGTACCGCCAAGAGCGGCGATGGACTGCAGGCGGTAGAATGGTGGCGCGCCGGGCAGAAAGATCGCGTCGCGGAATACTGCGAGCAGGACGTCGCGATCCTGCGCGACGTGGTCGCGCACGGCCGCAGCAAAGGTTACGTGATTATTTCGTCGAAGCAAGTGCGTGTGCAATGGGACTGATTCGCAGCAACACCGCCGCCGATCGCCGACCGATGCGATATGCGAGGACGGGGCGTTGGCGGAATCCGTTTGCGGCGTGGCCTCCGAGCCCGGGAATCGCGCTGCTCGCTTGCGCACTGGCGTTGGCGGGTTTCACAGCCGCGCGGGCCGCGGATGATCGTTATCTTTGGAAAGCAGTTTCGCGCGCGCAATGCAAGTTGGACGACAAGACGCCGCTCACGTGGAATATCTATCAAACGGACAAAAAGAAAGAGGCGAATTTGGTGTTGTTGCTGATCGGCCGACGCTACCTGGCCCT
This sequence comes from uncultured Acidobacteriota bacterium, assembly GCA_963740695.1. Taxonomy (GTDB): domain Bacteria; phylum Acidobacteriota; class Terriglobia; order Acidiferrales; family UBA7541; genus Palsa-295. The sequence continues at coordinate 573,758 of CAVUFU010000003.1, read as the reverse complement.
GGACATCAAAGCGAAGCTCGTCTATAACGTGCTCCCGTCCGACCTCCACGCCAAGGGGCAAGATTTCGCGAGCGGCGATCTGTTCGTTAAATCGCGGGTGCTGCCCACGGATAATTGGAGTCTTCGCGATGTGGGTCCTGCGGAACTGATTACGCTTACGCTGGGCGATTACGGCCGCGAGCTATACGTGGAATTGCCGCACATGCCGGACATGCGCGCGTTCTACTAATCCATCCCCCAAGAAATTAGCGCGACGTGTAGATGACATGGCGCGCTATGTGGGATGTGGAAGTGCGCTCCCGCTTTCTCTTGGGCGAGGCGCGCCTCGCCTGGCCTCATCGGGCGTCGCTCTGGACTTCGCGAAAGCGGCGGCGCGCCGCCGCACTCCATAGAGACCTTGCCTCCGCTGTGCTTCGCGGCTAACTGGCGCGGTGCGTACTGGTCTTCTGTTTCCACGACATCGGCGGCAGGCCGGTATCAATTTCCGCCATCGTAATGCATCCGTGCACGGGGCAGACCAGCGCGCACAGATTGCAGCCCACGCATTCGTCTTCGATGATCTTCGGGACATGAACTTCCATACCGTTCGGATTGTGCTTGCCGTTTCCGTTTTGTGTGTGAGCGCGTTCGATGCACTGGTGCGCGCCGTCCTCGCAAGCGGCGTAACAGAGCTGGCAGCCGATGCATAGATCGGTGTCAATTTTCGCGATGATTTTGTAATTCAGATCGAGGTCGCCCCAATCCATTACATTCGGAACCGCGCGGCCGCGAAAATCCTCGATCGTGCGGTAGGCGTGATCATCCATGTAGGCGCCGAGGCCGTCGGCCATGTCCTCGACGATGCGGAAACCGTAGTGCATGGCGGCGGTGCAGACCTGCACGCAGGTGGCGCCGAGCGCGATGTGCTCGGCCGCGTCAATCCAATTGCCGATACCGCCGATGCCTACGATCGGAATCTTCACTTTTTTCGCCACGGTTGAAACCAAGTGCAGGGCGATCGGCTTCACGGCTGGTCCGCAATATCCGCCATGCGAGGACTTCCCTGCCACGTTCGGGCGCGGCGCGAATGTTTCGAGGTCAACGCCCATCAGTGAGTTGATCGTGTTGATCAGGCTGACGGCATCGGCGCCGCCTCGTTCGGCTGCCAGCGCAATGTGGGTGATGTCGGTGACATTCGGCGTGAGCTTCGAGATCACCGGCGTCTTGGCGACTTCCTTCGCCCACCCCGTGATCATTTCCGTGTATTCGGGGACTTGGCCTACTGCGGCGCCCATTCCGCGTTCGCTCATGCCGTGCGGGCAGCCGAAATTCAGTTCGAGCGCGTCGGAACCGGCATCTTCGGCGCGGCGCACGATGTCATGCCAAGTTTCGCGCTTCGATTCCACCATCAGCGACGCAATCACCAGATGCTTCGGATAACGCTTCTTCACTTCCGCGATTTCGCGCAGGTTCACGGCGATCGGACGGTCGCTGATGAGTTCGATGTTGTTCAGACCCATCATTTTTACGCCGTTGAGGTCAATTGCGGCATAGCGCGAGGAGGTGTTCTGGATCGGTTCGCCGATCGTCTTCCACACCGCGCCGCCCCAGCCGGCATCGAAGGCGCGCATCACCTGCCCGCCGGTATTCGTTGGGGGACCGGACGCTAGCCAAAAGGGATTCGGCGAGCGCAAGCCGCAAAAGTTGACGCTGAGATCTGCCATGGGTCACCTCGCTCGAGCCTGACAGCACTTCACCACAGATGAACACAGATAACAGCCACGAGAATTTTAAAAGCCAGTTCGCAACGAATGCACGGGTTTGCGCGTCGTGCTTGCGCCTTGCGCTGTAGCGGGCGGCTGGTCGAATTCAGTTCCCCGCCACATCGCTTTTCTATCGTGACGCGGGCGCTACATCATTTAGCCCGCGCCAGATCAGCCACACCACTACGCCGATCATTCCGAGCCAGCCAATTGTGCGAAACGCGGTGGCGATTTGCGTATCATGCGCCAGAACACCGAGCTTGCCAAACAGATAGTTCCAATCGTGAATGACGTACTCGGAATCGCCGACCGTCAGCAACGGCAGATCCTGTGCGCGAGCATCGGCCATGTAAGTTGCGATCGGCAAGAACTGTTCGAAGAAGAAAAAAAGGCAAAACGCGACGCCCTGCGATTGGCGGCGGAAGAGAAAATAAACCGCCAGCGCGAAGGGCACAAAGAGCTGGAGAAAGGTTCCACCTGCGACGCCGATGAATTCGCCGCAAAAGCGAAAAAGCAGATGGCCGCCCTCGTGAATGGGTACGAAGACGTTGTCCATCAGGAGCAAGATTCCGGAGCCGCGCGCGAGCTGATACAGAAACAGCAAATAGAACATCGTCCACGCGATCAACGCGGCGCGGGGTACGGGTTCCCAGTCTTGTTCGAGATCTTGTAGCGGGGGGACGCGGCCGGTCCATGACTCGGGCAAACGCACCGGCTTCTAGTTCTTTCCGCGCGGCGCGCCCAGCCACGAGTCCATTCCGCGCGCTGCGGCCATGCCTTCGGCAACCGCGTCCACTACCTCTTTGCCGCCGTTGACGCAATCTCCGCCCGCGAAGTACTTCGCGTTGCCGGTTTGCCGATGCTCGTTGACGATTACGGTGCCGTTTTGGCGCAGCGCGATTCCGGCGACAGCGCGAAGGAATTCCGTCACGGGTTTCTGGCCGATGGCGCGCACGACCATGTCCACCTCGATCTTGAATTCGCTGCCCGGAATGTTGATGAGCTTCCCGCGGCTTGTGCCAGAGGCCGGCTCGAACTGTGTGCGAATGCATTCGATCCCTGCGACCTGGCCAGCATCTCCCAGGATTCTGACGGGCTGCGTGTGCCAGTGGAATCGCACGCCATCGAGTTTCGCGAGATCGTACTCGTAGCGAAACGCGGGCATGTCCTGCTCGCCGCGACGGTAAATCAGGTGGACGATCTCGGCGCCCAAACGCTTCGCCGCAGTGACTACGTCAATTGCCGTATTCCCGGCGCCGATGCACGCGACGCGACGCCCGATGGAGACGTCCGGCAATGGAAGGACCTTGGTAGGCTCAATGAATTCCATAGCTCCCATAACGCCCGTGAGATCTTCGCCGGGGAGTTGGAGATCCCACGTCTCGCCGAGGCCGACACCAATAAAAACCGCGTCGAATTGCTTCTCTAGTTCGTCAAAGGTGACATCGCGTCCCACTGTGGTGTTCTGCCGGAATTCGACCCCGAGACCGCGGACCATGTCCACTTCACGGAGGGAATCCTTCGCGCGCAATTTATAGGCAGCGATGCCTAAAGTGTCCAAACCTCCGGGAAGTTCGTTGCTGTCGAACATTGTGGCCCGATAGCCGAGCTTGGCAAGCTCCGCAGCGCAAGCGAGCGACGCCGGGCCCGAACCGATTAGCGCGACACGCCTGCCGTTCGGCGCCCCCGCATGAAAAAGTTCAATATTGTTGTCGAGGACGTGATCCACGGCGTAGCGCTGCAGTCTGCCAATTTCGATGGGCTTCTCTTCCTTTTCGTGCATCACGCAAGCGCCTTCGCAGAGAACTTCCGTGGGGCAAACGCGGCCGCAGCTGTGGCCCAGAATATTCGCTTCGAGTATCACGCGCGCCGAGCCGCGCAAATTGTCGGTAGTGATTTTCTTGATGAAGGAAGGGACATCAATGTGCGTCGGGCACGCCACGGTGCACGGCGCGTCAAAGCAGAAAAGGCATCGCGCGGCTTCGACGGCGGCCTGGCGCGGAGTCATGCGGGGCGAAATTTCCGCAAAATTCTTTTCGTACTGTTCGAGAGGAAGTTTGGGAGCAGTTTCGCGCAGCATTCCAGGCGTTTCCGTCCGTTTCTTGATGTTGAAAAGTGACGCCATTCTAGCACTGGGGCTGGCCCAGTTGGCGAAGGGATTCGACGGAGTGCAGCCTGGAACGCAGAATCGCGCCCTGGAGCTTGCCTGGACAACTGCTAGCCTTGGCACGCTGCAATCGAACGCAGAACCGGTGTAAGCTACAACGCTTCACGAGAATTCGAGGAGGGCTCCAGGCCATGCGGTTTGACACCGTGATTCGCAATGGCACGATTGTGACCGCGACGGACAGCTACGTGAGCGATGTAGGCATCGTGGATGGAAGGATTTCGGTGATCGGAGCTGACTTGCCGGTCAATGCCGCAGGAAAACTGATCGAGGCGCGAGGAATGATGGTAATGCCCGGCGGAATTGATGTGCACACGCACCTGGACATGCCTTTCGGCGGGACGAAGAGCGCCGACGATTTCGAATCGGGCACGATCGCCGCGGCTTACGGCGGCACGACCACGCTGATTGATTTTGCGATTCAGTATAAGGGGCAGACGCTGCGTCACGCCTTTGACACTTGGATGAAAAAGGCCGACGGGAAAGCGGTGATTGACTATGCGTTCCACTGCATCATCACGGACATCGCGGGGGCACAACTCGACGAGATGAAGGCGTTCGTGCGCGAAGGCGTGCCTACTTTTAAATTGTTCATGGCGTATCCGGGTGTGTTCATGTTGGATGACGCGTCCATTTTCAAGGCGATGAGCGCGGCGGCGAACAGCGGCGGGATGATTTGCATGCACGCGGAAAATGGCGGGGCGATTGACGTGATCGTGCAGCGGGCGCTGGCGGAAGGAAAGCGCGCGCCGAAATATCATGCCTTGACGCGGCCGGTGACGCTCGAGGCAGAGGCGACCGCACGCGCGATTGCGCTCGCCGAAGTCGCGGGGACTCCGGTGTATATCGTGCACTTGTCCTGCAATGAGGCGCTTGAAAAAGTGCGCGAGGCGCGCGATCGCGGGTTGCGCGTTTACGCAGAAACTTGCCCGCAGTATTTATATCTTTCGCTCGACAATATGGATGCGCCCGGATTCGAAGGCGCGAAGTATGTGTTTACTCCGCCGCTGCGCGAGAAGTGGCACCAGGAAAAACTGTGGCAGGGGTTAGCGAAGGATGATTTGCAAGTGGTTTCCACCGACCACTGCCCTTTCTGCATGAAAGAACAGAAGGAATTGGGCAAGGACGACTTCACGAAAATTCCCAACGGAGGGCCGGGGATCGAGCATCGCTTGAGTCTGGTATACAACGGGGGCGTGCACGGCGGAAAATTCTCGCCGAACCGGTTCGTGCAGCTGGTGTCCACCGCTCCCGCGAAGCTTTTCGGATTGTACCCGCGCAAGGGGACGGTGGCAGTGGGTTCCGACGCGGACCTGATTGTGTTCGACCCGAACGAGGAGCAGATCATCAGCGTGAAGACGCACCACATGCGCGTGGATTATTCGATGTTTGAAGGGACGCGCGTGAAGGGTGTGACCAAGACTGTACTTTCGCGGGGGCGGACGATTATTGATAACGGGCGGTTCACTGGGAAGGCTGGAGCCGGGGAATTTTTGAAGCGCGAGAATCCTGCGAGGTTGTGAAGTTCGATTCACCGCAGAGGCGCAGAGTGCGCAGAGAAAATCAGAGGCGTCGCTACTAGTGCCGCGAGACGCCTGACACCCAGGGAATACTCACCAAGCCGTCGTGGACCTGAACGTCCACAACATCGCCGTCGGTGAAGCGGTCGAAATCGCCACGGTCCACCGGGATGCGTTCGAAGCGCCGGCCTTCGCGCCAAGAAGTCACGATAAGGCGACGGCTCGGAACCGGGCCCGGCATTGAAAACTTGCCGATCACGCGGGCAGTTTCTACGTGCTGCGGCGAGCGGTCGAGGGCTCCATTGCTAAAGAGCAGGACTGCCAGCAGCCACGGTAGCGGAATCAAGCCGTAATAAACGCGCTTCAGGGCCTCTACTTCCATGTGGCGGAGTGCGCGGCGCTCGACGAGCATGCCCAATCCCAGCGTAAGAAAGAACACTACTCCGATGAAGATCAAAATACCGTCGAGTTCAAGAGCGGGATAGCGGCCGCTGGCCACGACGAAGGCCAGCGCACCTACCAAGAACATGGCCGTGCGATTGAGCAGCTTTCGCCGCAACGAAAATTCGGCGGCGAAGGAATTCAGGCCGCAAGCCTCGCAGGTATCGTTGAATCGTTCGGCCCCACAGTTCAGGCAACGCGTCATCGTGAAATCCGGCTCCCGAGCGCCGATGGTTTGATGCTATGCGGCGACGAGTAGGCTGTCAATTCCAGTCGTGCTGGCGCACACCAACACGCGCGCAGCTATTAGACACCGCAGTACGCAGGAACGTTCCTACTTCACCGGCCGCACGCTCGTGGGCGGGTTATCCAGGCAGACCATATTTTCGTCGCGGCCGTTGGCGAGCATTTCGCAGTCAATATCCTGCGCGCTGCGGATGGCTTCCGCGGAAGTGGAGCCGGACGCCGTGGCGCAGTGCATGGCACCTTTGAAGGTGACACAGACTTCGTACTGGTTTTTAGTCTGTTGCTGGGATGAATAGATCAGCACGCCAAACAAAACGATCGCTCCTACAACAATAATCATGCGCACCTGAAACTTGCGATCTGCCATATTCACCTCAAACGTATCCGCGCCTGAACCCGCTAGCCGCGTTCCCCGCGGGTGCCGGTGCGTCGCGCCAGTTCCCGCTGAATGTATTTGCGGACATGCGGCGCGACGCCTTCGAGCGTAGCCAGTTCTTTCAGGTCCCGCAGCGTCAGGTTCGGAAGAAACGCCAACACGGATGGGACCGGCGTGTGCGGATTGCGAATCAAAGCCACGCGAACATTGTACTGGACCGACCACTTCGGATGTTGCGCGATCGCCGCGACGACGCGCTCCGGCACCCCGGCTTTCGCGAGAGCTTTCAGAATCTGACTTTCGTTTAGAAACGGATTCGCGAGCGCCAATTTTATCGCTTGCGCATGACCTTCGGCGAGCAACGCTCCCGCAACGCGCGATGTTCCGCGGCGCGCGAGCGTTAATTTTTGACCGACCGGCAGATGCGGCACGCGGGTGACAATCAATTCTTCGGCGACGCGTTTGATTTCGGCTGGAGTTGAGGGCAACAAGCTCAGGCGAACCAAATCGAACAGGTAAAGCTGGCGCAGCAGCGCCAGGGCATACCGGCGCGGCGTCCGCGGATGCCGGGCGAGGCGCAGGCGCACGCCTTCGCTTGACGTCCACTTCCCTTTTTCGGCGATTGCGGCCAGCACGTTCGCGGAAAGATCGAGGCGTTCGAGCATCTGAATGATATGAGGCTCTTCGACGGCGGAATTTTCGAGCAGTGCGAGCAACGCCTGCTCGTCGGTGCCATGAATCAGCGAACTGAGTTCGCTAGGTTGGGCTGGCGTAGCGCGCTCCGTGCGCCGGGAATCGTCATCCGGCATGAGCCTTGCGCTTTCCAAGACGGATGGCCATTCGCGCCGCAGCTTCCGCGGGTTTCATGTGGAGCGAAGTAATCCGCGCGGATGGAGCTACCCGCTGCAATTCTTCATCAATGGCGGAATCGAAGAATTTGCTGCGGCCGGTGGCGCCGCCGGCTTTGGCAATGGGAATTTCGCGGTCTTTCATGTGCAGTTGGTCAATCACGCTGGCAACGAGGCCGGCAAGCGATTCAGCCGCACACGAGAGAATTTCACGGGCGACGGCGTCGCCCTGGTCGCCCAATTCCGCGACGAGCGGAAAAACGCGCGGAAAGACGTCATCCGGATTCTTGACAACCCAGTCGAGCACACGGGTCCAATCGTTGCATCCCAGCCAGGCCAGCACTTTTTGCGAAAGAGCGGTTTCCGGGCCGCGCTTTTCCTCCGCACGAACGACTGCCGCGAGAGCGCGCCGGCCGATATCAAATCCGCTGCCTTCGTCGCTGAACCACGGTCCACGCCCGCCAGCGCGCGCCGTGTGGCCCTTGGCGTCGCAGCCATATGCTCCCGAGCCTGTGCCGACCATCAGAATAATTCCCTCTTTGTCGCCGACTGCGGCATGAAGAGTTATGGCCATGTCCGTGGTGATCGAAACGGTGGCCTCCGGAAAGCCACGCTCGAGGAACGTGGCGATGCGCCGGGCGACAGACTCGCGGCCTGCTCCACCAATTCCGGCGCAAATTCCGTGAATATCGCTGGCCTTGAGGCGCTGGCGTTCCAGCACCACATCGGCGGCGTCGCTCAGCGCGAACCAAGCCCTGGCGTAACCGGCACGCAAAGGATTGGAGGGCCCGGCCGTGGCGCGGGCGAGAACCTCGCCAGAGCCGTCAACGAGAAAGCAGTCGGTCTTGGTGCCGCCGCCGTCGAGTCCCAGATAATATCCCGACGGTACTGCGTGCTTTTTCTCAGTCATTCATGGTCACCATGCTTGACAGCGTTTCCCGCAGGCAGTTAGCATCGCGCGACTCGCCTGCCCACACTCAGTGCAAGTCAACGGAATGCAAATCAGCTGGCTCGACTTCGGCATCCTGGTGCTGTATCTCGCGGGCATCACGCTGTTTGGAGCCCGGTTTCGGCGCGGCCAGCAAAATCTGCGCGATTATTTCCTGGGCGGCCGCACCGCGCCGTGGTGGGCGCTGGCCTGCTCCATTGTCGCGACAGAGACTTCCACACTCACCATTATCGGGACGCCAGCGATCGCCTACGGCGGAAACCTCGGATTCCTGCAACTCGTGCTGGGCTACTTGGTCGCGCGGGTAATTCTCTGCGTGGTACTTATACCACAATACTTCGAAGGAGAATTTTACACTGCTTACCAGCTTCTGGAAAAGCGCTTCGGGCGGCGCATGAGGTCCGTCGCGGCCGTGGTTTTCATGGGGACGCGAGCGCTGGCGGAGGGGGTCCGAATATCGGCCATCGGGAAAGTGGTGAGCGTGGCGTTTGGGACGGGCGATCGTCTATCCATTTTGATTATTACCGTGCTCACGATGTTTTATACGTTCGAAGGCGGGATGCGCGCGGTGATTTGGACTGATGTGGTGCAATTTGTGCTTTACCTCACCGGCTCGGTGGCAGCGTTTTTCTTGTTATTGCACAAAATTCCTGGAGGCTGGGCTTCTGTGACTCAAACAGCGGCGACGGCCGGCGGGAAGCTTAGCGTGTTCAATTTCAGTTTCAGCCTGACGCAGAGCTACACGTTTTGGTCAGGTTTGCTCGGCGGAACTTTTCTGACGATGGCAAGCCACGGTACGGACCAGACCATGGTGCAGCGGCTGTTGGCTGCGCGCAACGAGCGCGACAGCAAGAAAGCGCTGCTGGTGAGTGGCGTCATCATTTTCGTGCAGTTCACTCTGTTTCTTGTAGTAGGCGTGATGTTATTCGTTTACATGCGCAGTGGTTTTTTGGCTGTGCCAGAGGGCGATCCTGACCGGATTTATCCGGCGTTTATCGTGCATGCGATGCCTGTGGGGCTTGCGGGAATCGTGCTGGCGTCTATATTTGCGATTGCGATGTCCAATGCCAGCGGTTCGTTGAACTCGCTGGCTTCGTCGAGCATGATGGACATGGGCGTAAAGCGCAGCGGCGATTCGGCGCAGCCGCTGGGACGTTCACGGCGGATGACGTTGCTCTGGGGGTTGGTGCTGGGCGCGTTAGGACTGATTCGCTGGGGCCCGGTGCTGGTTGCTGGGCTGACGATCGCATCCATTACTTATGGGGCCTTGCTCGGTGTGTTTTTGCTCGGCACTTGGAGTAAGCGCGCGAATGAAAGCGGCGCGCTGATTGGTTTTGTGGTGGGACTGGCTGCGATGATTTTCGTTCAACGTATGACGCCGCTGGCGTGGACTTGGTACGTCCTCGTCGGCACGGTGATCACCTACACTGGGGGCGCGATTGCGAGTGAATTTACAAGCCGAAAAAGGAATGTCGCTACTGCTTCCGGCGACTAGCACTTCGCCAAAGGAAAAATCATAGCTACGCCTTCTAAGCCGGGCGAGAGGCTGGATCTGGTTCGCGCGCTGGGCGCGTGGGCGGCGGCTGCGATCGTCGTCGGCACGATGGTCGGCACCGGGATTTTTCTGAAGCCCGGCGAGATGGCACGCGTGGGCGGCTCGGTAAGCCTGGTTTATTCGGCGTGGATCGTTGGCGGATTGTTATCGCTGTTCGGGGCTTTGTCTTTTGCCGAACTCGGCGCGGCGCTTCCGGAAGCGGGCGGCCAATATGCTTATTTGCGCAAGGGCCTCGGGCCGGTGTGGGGATTTCTCTTCGGCTGGATGCACTCGACTGTGGGCGAGACGAGTTCCGCGGCATCCATCGCGGCCGGTTTCGCGCTATTTTCGAGTTTTCTGATCCCTGCGATCACCACGCCGCTTTTTTCTTGGCATCTCACCAGCCCGATTAGCGGTAAACCCTACGATTTTGTTTTTACTTGGGCGCAGCCGTTGGCGGCGGCGACGATCGCGCTTTTCACATTCATCAATTACCTGGGAGTGCGTCTGGGCGGGCGAGTACAAATTACTCTGACCGTGCTGAAGGTCGGTGCGGTGCTCGCGATCGTCGCGGCGGGATTCTGGTTCGGGCACGGAAGCATGAGTCATTTCCATCCCTTTTGGCCCGCGAACTCGCACCTGGGCGTGATGAGCGCGTTCTTCGCCGCGCTTGCGGCTGCGCTGTGGGCGTATGACGGCTGGGAAGATCTGAATCGTGTGGGATCCGAGATCGAAAATCCGCAGCGAAATATTCCGCTGGCGCTGGTCGGCGGGACCGTCCTGGTGGCTGTGCTGTATCTGCTCTTCAGCGCTGTGTGTTTTTACGCTTTGCCGTTCGCAAGCGTGGCGGCATCGCCACATGTGGCTTCGGATGTGGTAGCTAGTTTCGCGGGCCGCGATGCGGCGGTGTGGATCACGCTGGCGATGATCGTTTCGGCGCTGGGCACGCTGAATTCTTCGGTATTGAGCGGCGCGCGGGTGCCCTATGCGATGGCGCGAGATGGATTATTTTTTCGCGTGACCGGAAGCGTGCATCCGAAGTTTCGGACGCCGGGCGGTGCGCTGGTCTTTCAAGGCGTGTTGGCGAGCTTGATGGCGCTGACCGGGACGTTTGAAGAGTTGACGTCACTCTTTGTGTTTGCGGCGTGGATTTTTTATGCGTTGTCGGTCGTGGCGATGTTTCGCTTGCGCCGCATTGCGCCAGATCTGCCGCGGCCGTATCGAACATGGGGCTACCCGGCGGTTCCGGCACTTTTTGTGGCGGGCGCGCTGGCGTTGACCGTGAACATCTGGATTGAACGGCCGGTGCGCTCGTCAATCGGGCTGCTGCTGATTCTTTCCGGACTGTTTTTCTACCGGATTTGGAGTAAGCACGCTGAGGTCGGAACTTAGTAGTGCGGCCCTAGGGCGGACCCCGCGCTGCTGTTGCAAGATTAAATCCAAGGAGCCGGCGAGACGCCGGCGCTACAATGCGAGCCTCGCGTTTTTAGATAAACGCTGCGTCCGCCTTACAATTTCTGGAACGCGCCGCCCAGTGACGACTGCAACGCGAACGAATCTGGATGGAAGAGATGCGCCAGGAGCTGCAATCCATCGGCCAGACGCGGACCGGGACGCGAAAAGTAACTATTGGCATCCACCGCGTAAACCCGGTCTTCCCTGAGCGCAGGAAGCGCGTTCCAACTTTGCGGCAACTGCGTTTGGCGGAATTGGGCGGCGTTCCGCGCCGCGTCGTAGCCACATTGCATCACTAGAATCATGTTGGCTCTGCTCTCCGCAATATCGTCCGCTGACACCCGGAACGAAGGCTCGCCAGCGCGGCCCAGCACGTCAGTTCCTCCCGCCTTGGCAACCATCTCTGGCACCCAATGACCACCGACGTAATAGGGGTCGAGCCATTCGAGGCAAAGAACGCGCGGGCGGCGACGTGCTGTCTCAACAGCGGACTCGATCGCCTGCACTTTCGCCTTCAGCTCCGCGGCGAGAGTCTCCGCGTGACAAGTCGTTCCTGTGGCTTCTCCGGCGCGAAGGATGTCTTGCCAGACGTCATCGAGCGAGTGAGGCGTGAGAGTCAAGACGCGCGGCCGCTTCGGCAAGCGCGTCAGTGCCGTCGCGAGATCGTCGGGCGAGGCGGCGCAGACGTGGCAGAGATCCTGCGTCACAATCAAGTCGGGAGCCAGCGACGCGAGCAGGTCAGAGTCCACTGCGTAGATGCTCTCGCCGCGTTCCACAAGTTCGCGGACTTGGCGATCAATTTCCGCGGGCTGGGCGTGCGGATCTACACGAGGCCGGATGAGCGGGGGTTTCTTCGCGGCCGCCGGGGGATAGTCACATTCGTGCGTGACGCCGACGAGGGAATCGCCGAGGCCGAGGGCGTACAGAATTTCAGTCGCTGAGGGAAGCAGGGAGACAATTCGCATTGAGCCATCTGTATTCGCGCATGCGCTGCGGACGGCAGTCAGGCGCTGATCGTCCGCGTTCAATCATAAATCAGATACTTCGCGCGCATCGCGCGGAATGCTGCCAGATCGTTCGCCCAACTCGCAATAATGCTCGCTGGCGATTGGTAAGCGATCAGGGCGTCCACGGACGCCTGCGAGCCGAGCAAATCCGTAAGTTTGGTGACCTGAAACCGTTCGGGATAGAGACGATGAAGCGCATCGGCAATTTCCAGCCCTACGCGCACAGAAATAAATGCGTCACGATCGGTGATTTCAATTTTCACGCTCGCGCAAGTTTCGCCGCTGTAGAGGCCGCTACTAGGAGTGAAGCTGGCGGCGGTGAAGCGAACGCCGGGAATCTGCCGGGGATTCAAGGAATTCAATAGATCGTCGGAATGAATCCACGGGGCACCCACGAGTTCGAAGGGCGTGTCGGTGCCCCGCCCTACCGATACTCCCGCCGGCTGCAGGATTTCGATGCCGGGATAGAGGAACACTTCATTTACCGTGCGCAGATTCGGCGAAGGCGGAATCCAGGGCAGTCCCGTCTGGTCGTACGTCTCGCTGCGATGCCAGTTTTTCATTTCCACGACGTGCAGCTCAACGCCGGTTTTATTTTCAGCGTTGAACATTTGCGCCAGCTCTCCCAACGTCATGCCATAAACAAGCGGCATGCGGAAATATCCGACGAAAGACATGCGCGAGGGGTCCAGCATGGGCCCTTCGATCCTTTCACCGCCGAGCGGGTCGGGACGGTCCAGCACAAAAAAAGCAATGTGGTGCTTCCCCGCAGCTTCCATGCAGTAGCCCATCGTGGTGATGAAAGTGTAGAAGCGCACTCCGGCGCCCTGGATGTCGAAGACGAGCGCGTCTATTCCTTGCAGCATTTGATCGCTGGGCCGCTTGGTATCACCGTAGAGGCTATAGATTGGAAGGCCAGTCGCGGAGTCGGTGGCGTTCGCGACCGTGGCGTCAAGCTTGCCCGCGATGCCATGTTCGGGACTGAACACGGCGACGAGCTTCACGCCGTCGGCATGGGCAAGCACGTCAATCGTGCGGCGCCCTTGGGCATCAACGCCGGTCTGGTTCGTTATCACACCGACGCGTTTGCCCCGCAGCGGCGCAAAGTTCTGCGCCTCGAGCACGTCAATTCCGGTTTGTACGTGCTCCGTGGACTGCGGCGGAACCTTCCCGGCCGTTTTTCGCGGTGCCGCGGCGAATGCTATCGTTACGATCGCGATAAAAAGGAATGCTGGGAGGAAACGGTTACGAAACATGATGGGGGAGGATTCGTTGTGCGTCATGCGAGCGTGTGCTATATACAGCCGCGGGATGCGGGCGTCAACATGGTAGGCTCCGTATGAGTGTGCAGCGCAAACTCGGGGTCTCCACACTGCTCCTGCTTCTTCTCATGACATCCTACGCTCGCTCGCAGAAGAAACCCGCCACGAAAACCAAGGCCCCTGCCACCGGCAATGCCGCATGGGTGGAATCCACGCTCAAAAAAATGACCTTGCGCGAAAAACTGGGACAGATGCTGATGCCCCATTATTTCGGCGTCTTCACGTCCGCTGAAAGCAGCGACTACAAGGCGCTGCTGCATCAGGTGGAGGAAAATCACGTCGGCGGATTCATCGTCGCCACCGAACGCGGTCCGCTGGGCATCGAGCGCAGTCAAGTGTACCCCACCGCGGTCCTTACCAACGAATTGCAAAGGCGCGTCCAAGGTTCCTCTGCTGGTTGGCGCCGACTTTGAAAGCGGCACGGGGATGCGGCTGGATGAAGGGACGTCGTTCCCATCGGCCATGGCGATCGGCGCGACGAACGATCCGCAACTCGCGTACGTCGAGGGCAAAGTGATTGCGCTGGAATCGCGAGCGGCGGGCGTGCACTGGATTTTCGCGCCGGACGCCGACGTAAATAATAATCCTGACAATCCGATCATCAATATTCGCTCCTTTGGAGAAGATCCCAAACGCGTGGCTGACTTTGTGACGCAAGAAATTCGCGGGATCGAAGAAAATGGTGGCTTGGCTACGGCTAAACATTTTCCGGGACATGGCGATGTGAGCGTCGATTCGCATCTGGCGTTGGCGACCGTTCCCGGGGACCGTAAAGCACTGGAGGCAACGGAGCTGGTTCCGTTCCGCGCTGCGATTGCTGCAGACGTTGATTCGATCATGCCGGGACATCTTTCGGTGCCGGCGTTTGAGCCAGATACCACGGTGCCCGCGACGACTTCGCGAAATATCCTGACCGGACTGTTGCGCGACGAAATGAAATTCAACGGGCTGGTGGTTACCGACGCGATGGATATGGGCGGCGTCACTTCGCTCTATCCGCCGGGCGAGGCGGCTATTCGCGCTGTGGAAGCCGGCGCGGACGTGCTGCTGATGCCACCCGTGCCGGATGCGGCGATGGCCGGCCTGGAACGAGCGGTGCGCTCCGGGCGCCTGACCGAGAAGCGCATCGACCAATCGGTGCGGCGGATCCTGCAAGCCAAAGCGCGGCTGGGCTTGGATAAAAATCGCTTTGCGGACATTGAACAGCTGGATCAAAAATTCGGTCGTCCGGAATTTGAAGCGCAAGCGCAGAGCATCGCCGACCGCGGCGTCACGCTGCTGCGCGATAGCAAGCACCTGTTGCCTCTCGATGCAGCCAAACCGCTCCGCGTTCTATTGGTTTCGCTTTCCGCCGACGCGGATCCCTATCCAGGTGAAACGATCGAGCCGGAAATCCGCTGGCGCGTGGATTCGCTGACAGCCCTTCGCGCCGACACGCAGTTCGTGAATGTCCAAACGCTGAAGCTGCCTCCTCCCGATTCGTATGACGTGGCGATTGCAGCGCTCTTTGTGCGTGTCGCTGACCGCAAAGGAAATGTAGGACTGCCGGATGACCAACGCGCATTTGTAGATCAGATGTTGGCTACCGGAAAGCCGACCGTGGTGATGGCGTTCGGAAGTCCTTATTTGATCGAGCGTTTTCCAGGCGCGCCCACTTGGCTTGCGGAGTTCGCCACGAATGATGTGTCGCAACGCGCGGCGGTGCGCGCACTGTTCGGTCAAGTAGCAATGCAAGGGCAGATCCCAGTGACCGTGCCGGGCACAGCGAAACGCGGCGATGGAATGGCGGTTGCTGCAAATCCGATGACGTTGCAGCCCGGGTCGGCGTACATGACTTACCAGCTCACGCCTGTGTTCGGGCTACTGGATAGCGCCGTCGCCGCTGGAGCTTTTCCTGGAGGGGTGCTAGCTGTGGGCCTGAACGACCAACTGGTGGTGCACCCTTTCGGCAACTTCAGTCGCGACGCCAAAGCTGCGCGGGTGACGGCCAGCACAATTTACGACATGGCTTCGCTGACGAAGGTGATTGTCACCACTACCTCGGCGATGATGCTTGTTCAACAGAAGCGGCTCGATTTGGATGCGCCGGTGTCTCGCTACCTGCCTGAATTCCTGGCAGCAGCAAAATCCGATCCCAATCCCACTTGGCGTGCGCGCATAACAGTCCGCATGCTCATGCTGCACGATTCTGGATTGCCGGCCCATCGCGATTTCTACAAGGAAGCCAAGGGTTACGACGCGGTGCTGGCGAAAGTGCTGGCCGAACCGCTCGTACATGAGCCCGGCACGCAAGTGGAATACTCCGACCTGGGCTTCATTATGCTCGGCGAGATTATTCAGCGGCTTACCGGCGAGACGCTCGAGGAATTCGCCAAGTCGCACATCTTCGCGCCGCTGGGCATGAGCGATTCTCTATACAATCCTCCAGTTTCGTTGCGGCCACGTATAGCGCCGACGGAATTCGACGCCGACTTCCGCAGGCGCCTGCTGCGAGGCGAGGTGCACGACGAGAACGCCTGGGCCATGGGCGGGATTTCCGGCAACGCCGGGCTGTTCTCCACTGCGGGAGATGTTGCGGCCTTCGCACAAATGCTGCTGAATGGCGGAATTTACGCCCATCATCGATTGCTCGCGCGCGCCACGATCCAGCAGTTCACGCAGCGTCAGGCGGTCGGCGATTCGGCGCGGACACTGGGATGGGATGTACCCACCCCGCCCAACTCTTCGGCCGGACATTATTTTTCTTCCGCGAGTTTCGGGCATACGGGCTTCACCGGAACTTCGCTGTGGATCGACTCGGAACGCCATCTTTTCGTGGTGTTGCTGACCAACCGCGTAAATCCGACGCGCGCGAATGAACAGATCCGGCAAGTGCGTCCGGCGGTGCACGATGCCATCATCCAGGCACTCGACCTGCTCAATTCCCCAACGGCTCAATAACTTCCTCGGCACAAAGCCAGCTGGAATCCGCCGCAAATGGCATAGCGGGCGCACGCTCTCTGTATAATTGAATGCTTGCAGATTCGAGCGCGACGGACAGCCTGAGGGCGCGGTGAAAGCTCAACGGACGGAACAAAGAAACCCGCGGACGCGCGGGCTCGACACGAAATCCACGCTCGCAATCTTGCGCATCCTTAACAGTGAAGACCAGCGGGTAGCGATCGCGGTGCGCCGTGAATTGCCACAAATTGCCCGCGCTGTGGATGCCATCGTGAAGAGTTTGCGCGCGGGCGGCCGGCTTTTCTACGTGGGCGCAGGCACCAGCGGGCGCTTGGCTGTGTTGGACGCGGCGGAATGTCCGCCGACCTACGGAATATCGCCGAAGCTGGTGCAGGCGTTAATTGCCGGAGGGCCGAAGGCGCTCCGCGGTGCAGTCGAGGGCGCGGAAGATTCGGCATCAAACGGCGCGAAAGAATTGGCACGAGCGGGGGCGACGCGCGGAGACGTCGTGGTGGGGATCGCAGCCAGCGGAACCACACCGTACGTGCTTGGCGCGATGCAGTGGGCGAACCGGCGGGGCTGTGTGACCGTGGGAGTGACATCCAATCGGAATTCGCCGCTGGCGCGCGCGGCAAAAATTGCCATCCGGCCCGAAACGGGGCAAGAGGCGATTTACGGCTCCACGCGCATGAAGGCTGGAACATCACAGAAAATGGTACTGAACCTGCTTTCCACCACGACGATGGTGCGGCTCGGCAGGGTTTATGACAACTGGATGATTTACGTGGCGCTGACAAATCAGAAGTTACTGAGGCGAGGCGAACGAATTCTGAAAGAAGCGGCGGGCGTCAGTGCGTCTACCGCGGCACACGCGCTGCGGCAGTCCGGACACGATTTGCCGGCCGCGCTGGTCATGTTGAAAACACGCGGAACTGCCGATAGTGCACGTAAGTCGCTGGCCGCAGCCGGCGGAAACGTGCGGCGGGCGCTTGAATTGCACGAGCACGAGCGCGAGAAGACACGGACATCCAAGAAAGGTCAGGGGAAATAGCAATGGACCGATTCAAGATTCAGGGCGGGCGAAAACTCGAAGGCACTGTGCAGATCAGCGGCGCGAAGAATGCTGCATTGCCGGCGATGGCTGCGGCGCTGCTGACGAGCGAGGCAGTCACGCTGCAGAATATTCCGCACGTGCGCGACATCATCACCATGGCCAAGCTGCTGGCGCATATGCGCTGCCGCGTGGAAAGCCCGGATCTGCCGCCTAGCGAGTTCATCATTCAAGCGGAGACCGTCTCGATGCGGGAAGCGCCGTACGAACTGGTGAAGACGATGCGGGCGTCGGTGCTGACGCTGGGTCCGCTGGTCGCGCGATTCGGATATGCAAAGGTCTCTTTGCCCGGCGGTTGCGCAATCGGAGCGCGGCCGATTGATTTGCACATCCAGGCGCTGGAGAAGCTGGGAGCGGAAATTACCGTGGAACACGGTTACGTGGAAGCGCGCGCGAAACGTCTGCGCGGTACTACGTTGCGATTTCCCAAAATCACTGTTACCGGCACCGAAAATATTTTGACTGCGGCTGTGTTGGCCCAGGGCGAAACGGTGCTCGAAAATTCTGCGATGGAACCGGAAGTGACCGACCTCGCCGAACTCTTGATCAAGATGGGCGCGAAAATCGAGGGCGTGGGCACTGCGACATTGTGCGTGCAGGGCGTCGAAAAATTGCATGGCGCGACCCATGCCGTGATTCCCGACCGGATCGAGACGGGGACTTTTCTGGTGGCTGGCGCGATTACCGGCGGCGACTTGCTGCTCACCCACTGCGAGCCGGGGCACTTGAAGGCAGTCATCGAGAAGTTGCGCGCGTGCGGAGTCGAAATCAAGTGTGAAGGCGACGGCAAGCTTCGCGTGCGAGCGACGAAAAAGCTGGTCGCTGCGGACGTCACCACCGAGGAATATCCCGGATTTGCAACCGATATGCAGGCGCAATTCATGGCGCTGGCAACGCAGGCGCACGGCGTTTCGCATGTGCGCGAGACAATTTTCGAAAACCGCTACATGCATGCCAGCGAAATGATGCGCATGGGCGCGAACATCGCGATTGACGGAAATCTCGCTGTCGTCACGGGGCCGACGCCTTTGAGTGGCGCGCCCGTGACAGCTTCCGATCTGCGCGCGAGTGCCGGGCTGGTGCTCGCCGGGCTCGTGGCGGACAACACGACCTGGATTGACCGCGTGTATCACATCGATCGCGGCTACGAGCGCATCGAGGACAAGCTGCGCGACGTTGGCGCGAACATCGAACGCGTTACTGGACGCGACGAATAGCTTGACCAGCAACTCGGCGCGCCTCGACCTCTCGCTGCTTCCCTTTCCTCTTGCTGCAATGCGTCCCTGCATCCCTGCTTCTTCGGCTCGGTGCCCCTCTCGCGCCGACGCTCTATTCCGCCGCTTTAATGACCGGCTCAGGCGATTCTGGGGCTATTGGAGCGGCGCCCTTTAATTCCGCGAGCAATATGCCTACGAATATCAGTGCAGCGCCCAGGAGAATGCGCCGCGTCAGGTGCTCGTGCGCGACCAGCCATGAGGTAAGCGCGGCGAACACGGGTTCCAGGCTGATGAGAATTGCAGTGTGAGTTGGCGAGGTGTATTGCTGCGCCCAGGTTTGCGCGGAAAAGCCGAAGGCTGTGGAACCGAGCGCCGTAATCAGCACAGCAAAGACGAGCGTGCCGCTCCAAACCCAGCGAGGTTGTTCGATTCCCGTAGCGGAAAGCAGCGGCAGCGCGATTGTAGCCAGCACGGCCGTCGTCGTCACCTGAATCACGGCCAGCGCGCCGACGGAGTGATGCTCGACATAACGGCTGATCACGATCATGTGCATCGCGAACATTACCGCGCAGCCGAATACGATGGGATCGCCGCGATTGAGTCCGCCGAGGCCTTCCGGCGGCACAGTTAGCAAATAAAGTCCCGCCAGCGCGGCGAGCGCTCCGGCCCAGATCCAGGCGTTTACGCGCCGCTTTCCAAAAACAGCGAGCAGGAGCGGCACGATCACCACGCTGGAGCCAGTGATGAAGGCGGCTTTCGATGGCGAGGTGAATTTCAGGCCGGTGGTCTGAAACGCGTAGCCCGCAAACATAAAAAAACCGATCTGCACGCCGGCCCAGATCGCGCCGCGCGTAAGCCGGCGCAGCGAGCGCCAGAAAACAATCGCCATAACCGCTGCCGCTAGCGCAAACCGCACAGCAAGGTACGTAAAGACAGAAACATCCGCGAGCGCATCTTTGACGACGACGAAAGTGCTGCCCCAGATCAGCGCCGTAAATCCGAGAGCTAGGTCTGCGCGCAAGCGTTTACCGTGCATGGAGGAACGAGTGTAAGCGGGAGGCGCGACGCGAACAAGGCCGTAGGCCAGCATTTAAGGCAAGGTGGCGCACGGATCATGCGAATCTCGCCGCCGAGCTGAGGGACGGTGCGGGGAAGCGAACGAGCACGCGACGCGCGAGCCGCTGCGACGGTTGAATGCGGTTCGCAAGTCCGAGCCGCTGGGACACGACCTCACCGTGAACACGTTTTGCTGGCTGTCGGCTTAGCGCGACCGCCGTACCGAGGCGGATTGCAAACAGCGCTTGACTCGACGCCGTGTTTTGCTATTCTCTGTTTGCTGCCTTACCAGCAGCGCTTATCAAGAGTGGTGGAGGGGACAGGCCCTGCGAAACCACAGCAACCTGGTGCAACTGCCAAGGTGCTAATTCCTGCCCAGTGGGGAGAGATAAGATCCTCGATAGACCGGTCCTCCGGTCGTTGAAGATTCAACTCCCAAGCTGAAGTCAAATTAATACGCAGCATTTGCTCAAGCAGATGCTGATATCGCTTATTGCAGCGCGTGGCGCGCTGGTCTCGGCTCATTTCCATTGAGCGCGGACCGGTCCGTGACGCGGAGGCGGAGCGCATTCCGCCGAATGGGAGGCAGCAGATGTCGCAGTCCTCGTCAGCCGAAGGCCCCATCGCAGTGATAAAACTTGGCGGGTCTATCTTGACTAACGCGAAGGCCTACCGGCGCGCGGCGGTTTTTGTACGCAACACCCTGCGACTTGCGCCGGACGAGCGGCTGGTCGTCGTCGTTTCGGCTCAAGAAGGTACGACAGACACTCTCGAGCGTACTGCGCGAGCAATCGTCGCAGAGCCGGCGCGTGCGGCGCTCGATCTGCTGTGGTCCACTGGCGAGATTCGCTCGGTAGCTCTGCTCACCCTGCATCTTCACGCGCTGGGCGTGGCGGCAGCACCCCTGAACATTCACGAAGCGGGTCTCACTGTGCCAGACACCGAACGCGAGGCTGGACACATCGATCTGCATGCGGGGCGGCTTTGCGGCGTGCTGGTAAAACACTCGGTCGTCGTGGTGCCGGGATTTCTGGCAACCGACTCAGCGCATCGAGTCGTTTCGCTGGGCCGCGGCGGCTCGGACTTGACAGCCGTTCTGCTGGCGGAAGGATTGGGAGCTTGTCGTTGCGAGCTGATCAAGGATGTCCCCGGTTACTTCACCGCTGATCCGCACCGCGTTCCCACCGCCCGGCA
This sequence comes from uncultured Acidobacteriota bacterium, assembly GCA_963740695.1. Classification (GTDB taxonomy): domain Bacteria; phylum Acidobacteriota; class Terriglobia; order Acidiferrales; family UBA7541; genus Palsa-295. Next base: position 552,633 of record CAVUFU010000003.1, on the reverse strand, counting down.
TATCCCGCAACTCAGCTTTGCGGAAGCGCTGGAGTTTGCAGCGCGGGGGTGCGATTTGGTGCAGCGCAGAGCGATTGAAGCCGCGTCGCGCTCCGGGCTGCCGCTCGTCATTCGCAGCGTCCACAGGAACGCGCGAGTCAGCCGAATCTCGAATCACGCGGTGATTTCAGCCAGCGTCGACGCCGCCAGTGCGGAAGCCATTGCGTCTTGATAAGTGCAGATAGGAATTTGCGAAATTGGGCCCAGGACATCTAGGAATCAACGCAATTTAAGCTAAGGAGCACGAAAATGAAATTCGCAACGAAAACGATTCACGCGGGGCAGCCGTCGGAACCGGAAACCGGTTCGCTGATTGCGCCAATTTTTCAAACTTCGACTTACGAGCAGGACGCCCCGGGCCAAGACAAGGGCTTCAATTATTCGCGCACCAATAATCCCACGCGGCAGCGCCTGGAAACCGTATTGGCGGAACTCGAAGGCGTGGAACACGCCGCCGTTTTTGCCTCTGGGCTCGCAGCCGAGAATGCCGTGCTGCAAGCTTATCTGCGCCCGGGCGATGAAATCGTGATTCCGCAAGACGTCTACGGCGGCACGTATCGCATTCTCAACAAGGTGTACCAGCCGATTGGCGTGGTCATCAAGCAGTTCGACATTTCGGACTCCGCAGCGCTCGAAGCCGCGATCACGGACCGAACCAAACTGGTGTGGATCGAATCGCCAACGAATCCGCGGCTGTTGGTTTACGACATCACTGAAATTTGCCGGCTGGCGCATGCGAAATCGGCGCTGGTAGTGGTGGACAATACCTTCGCTACTCCGTACTTTCAGCAACCTTTTGAACTGGGCGCGGACATCGTAGTGCACAGCGTAACCAAATATTTAGCCGGGCACTCGGACACGATTCAAGGCGCGGCGCTCGCGAAGGATCCCGCGATTTTCGAGCCGATCAAGTTCCTGCAAAACGCCACCGGCGCCGTCCCGTCGGCGTTTGACTGCTGGCTCACTCTGCGCGGGCTGAAAACGCTCGAGCTGAGAATGCAGCGCCACGAACAAAACGCGATTGCCGTGGCCAACTCGCTTAACGGGCATCCGCTCGTTCGCCGTGTGTACTTCCCCGGCTTGCCCGATCACCCCGGCCACGAAATCGCGAAGAAACAGATGACCGGATTCGGTGGAATGGTTTCGTTCGAGCTGGACGGCACGATTGAAGAAGTCGTTTCGTTCTGCTCTTCGCGACGCTTCTTTACCTTGGGTGAAAGCCTCGGCGGCGTGAAAGCGCTGCTGTGCCATCCCGCAACGATGACCCACGCTTCCATTCCGGCTGATGCACGCGCGGAACTCGGTCTTTCGGACAGCTTGATTCGCCTCTCTCCCGGATGCGAAAATGCACAAGACTTGGTTGACGACCTCCTCGAAGGACTTACCCTGCTCGACCATCAGAGAAGGTCGCAAAAGGCGGTAGCCGCCAGTGCCCAGTAAAACGATAACGGTCCTGCCTTCGCCAAGAACGAAGGCGAAGCCGCTCGGATCCACGAAAATAGATGTGGGCATTTTGGGAGCGACGGGTACCGTCGGGCAGCAATTTATCGCGCTGCTGGCGGGGCATCCCTGGTTCCGGGTCACGTGGCTTGCGGCCAGCGAACGCTCGTCGGGGAAGCGTTATGGCGATCTGGCTTGGCGCTTGGCGGCGGAGCTGCCGGAAGACGCGGCACGGCTTTCCGTGGAAGCGCTAAAGGCTGGAGTGGGCCCGCAGTTAGTCTTTTCCGCGCTGGACTCTTCGATTGCCGGCGAAGCCGAACTGGAATTCGCGGCGGCCGGCCACGTAGTGGTGAGCAATTCCCGAAATCATCGGATGGATGCCTTGGTGCCTCTGCTCATTCCGGAAGTGAATCCGGAGCATCTCGCGTTGCTGCCGCTACAAAAGAAGGCGCGAGGTTGGAGCGGCGCGATCGTCACGAATCCGAATTGCGCTGCCATACCTTTAGTGATGGCGCTGGCGGCTTTGCGGGACTTCCAGCCGAAGCGCGTGCTGGTCACGACCATGCAAGGATTATCGGGAGCCGGGTATCCCGGCGTAGCTTCTTTAGACGCGACCGCGAACGTGATTCCATATATCGACGGCGAGGAGCCCAAGATTGAGTCGGAACCGCGCAAGATCCTCGGGCGGTTCGTCGAGGGCGGTATCGAGCCTCACCCCGTGACCTTAAGCGCGACCAGCACACGCGTGCCGGTGGTGAATGGGCACACCGAAAGCGTGTCGGTCGAATTGGAAAAAGAGGTCACGCAGAGTGAAGTGCTCGCGGCGTTTCGCGATTTTACGGGTGAGCCGCAGAAATTGGAGCTTCCGAGCGCTCCGCCAAAGCCTATCGTTTATCTTGAAGCTCCGAACCGTCCGCAGCCGCGATTAGACGTCGAGCGCGACGGCGGCATGGTTACGCACGTCGGCCGCTTGCGCGTATGCCCCGTGCTTGGACATAAATTCGTGCTGCTGAGCCACAATACCATCCGCGGCGCAGCGGGTGCCGCAATTCTTAATGCAGAACTGCTCGCAGCCAAAAATTTGCTCGACTGACGCATCGACAGACATCCTTCCGACGGCTGATCGCATGAGGGCTAGCCAAAAATTTACAGCACTGTTCCCCGTCCGCTCAATGGGGTTGCTGTACCGCTTCAATATTTCTGGCTAATACGCGGTTGAATTCGGCGACCTGTTCTTCGAGCAAATGAGCGAGTTCTTCCGCTCCCGCGAGATCGCCAGACTTTCCCGATAACTCCAGCCGCTGCGCGGTTTCGCGCGCTCCTTGTGAAAAAAAATTCCCGACGCACCCCTTCAGGGAGTGCGCGGCGCGTTCAAGCGCCTTGGCATCATGCTTGTGAACAGCGTCTCGGATATCTTCCAGCATTTTGGGGCAGCTCTGGATGAATAGCTCCGCGAGTTCCCTCAGCAGGTCCGCGTCTCCACCAAACCGCGCGAGAAGTTCTTCGTCCATTTTTTCTCCTTTTGCCACAGGTTCCGGCACAATCGCAGCAGACGCCAAAGCACTCAGGACTTCTTCAATCACCTTGGCCAAACCGCCGGGTGTGATCGGTTTGGAAATGTAGCCATCCATCCCGCCGTCAAGACATCGCTCGCGATCCCCTTTCATGGCGTGAGCGGTCATCGCCACGATCGGGATATGCTGTCCGGATTTTTTTTCTTTGTTGCGGATGTAGCCCGTGGCTTGCAATCCGTCCATCTCCGGCATTTGCACATCCATCAAGATGATGTCGAATTGATGTGACGCATGTTGTTCCCAGAGCTGGACGGCTTCCTTGCCGTTGTTGGCGCAAGTAATTGTGTGCCCTTGCTTCTCCAATAATTTCTGGGCGAGCACGCGGTTCACCGGATTGTCTTCGGTGAGCAGAATATTCAACTGGCGCGTCGGTGCTTTCAGAGCAGCCGTCTCGATCAAGACACGATTCTCCTCTGCGCGGGCGAGAGTTCATCGCGAACCCGCGCCATCGAGCGTCGCGACGACACTGCGGCGCGCGATGGAAGGCACGGTCCGCGAGCTGGCGAAGCAACCCACGGCGCGAGTCACTGCATAAATTGTCGGAAATTGATCGCTGCGCTCAAGCGCAGCAATAGGAAGGGGACTACAACCCGATGGTATTCTTTCGGCGGAGGCGCGTCAATCGCTCGTGCTCTTGCGTGCAACACCGAGGATCGGCGTGCGACGAGACGGGACGCGAGTGAGGCGCGGCGCGCGCCGCAGTCGCAAGAGAACAGCATCCCACTCGAAGCTTCGGCGCAGGATGGCGGAGAGAGTGGGATTCGAACCCACGGTTGAGTTTCCCCAACACACGCTTTCCAAGCGTGCTCCTTAAACCGCTCGGACATCTCTCCGCCGACGGAGCTTCAGAAGCCTAACAAATTGACACCTCAGCCGCAAACCCAGGTCCGTCAATCCGCGCAAACGGCCAGGAGCAATATTCGGCTTCGCAAAATCCGACGGCGAGCGGCGATTCCGGTATTCGTCCTCGGAGTAACAAATCGGCAGGAGGTCTGCTACACTTTTGTACCCCGTTCCGGGGTAGTGCAATTGGTAGCACGCCAGCCTTTGGAGCTGGTTATCCTGGTTCGAGTCCAGGCCCCGGAGCCACCCACTTTTCGCTTGCAGCACACCCTGACGCGAGACCTGATTGTGATTGCGGATTTGCAGCAGAGATCCGGAATTTCTTAGGCGGCGGTGTCTCGACGCGATTTCGATGGCGGCACGATCTTCAGTTCGACAGGCCGCTTCGTCTTGAGATTCTCTTCACTGCTGCGTAGAAGCTTTTCGAATTCCTGCTCCGAGGGGACACGGACCGTAGGCAGTGTTTTCAGGTTGGAAGTCATAATCCCTCCTTCCGGGCGCTCACACGCGGGCGGCCCTTCCGGAAGCTAAGTGCACGGAAGCGTAGACCTCAGGCTCTAAGCTGTCAAGATTTTTCCACCGGGACACGCGACCGAACAGCCGCGGCTGAGTTCTACTTGTTCCTCTGCACGGCGAAGCGCCTCACCTTACGAACTTGCTGCCGCGCAACGAACTCTTGCGCAAGAATGCCAAGCGCCTTAGTCTTATGCTCGGAATGTCGTCCGATTTCCTAATCCTGGGATTTATCTGGTACATCGTTTTCCTGTTCTCCACCACCTGCCATGAAGGCGCGCACGCGCTGATCGCCAGGCTGGGCGGCGATCCCACCGCGTTTCACGGAGGGCAGGTCTCGCTGAATCCTCTCCCGCATATCAAACGCGAGCCGTTCGGGTTGGTGGTTGTCCCGATTCTTTCTTACTTCATCGCGCACTGGATGATCGGTTGGGCCAGCGCACCTTACGATCCCGCGTGGCAACAGCGTTATCCGCGGCGCGCCGCATGGATGGCGTTGGGCGGCCCGGCGGCGAACTTCACCTTGGTTCTACTTTCCGCCTTCGGGATCCGGCTTGGAATGCATTTTGGGTTCTTCGGAATGCCCGATTCCGTTAGCTTCACTCACATCACCGAGCCGCTGGTTCCGGGCGTCGCGAATTTCGCGGCTACCTTTCTCAGCATTTTCTTCCTGCTGAATTTGCTACTGGGCACTTTCAACCTGCTGCCGGTGCCGCCTCTTGACGGCAACACCGGAATTACGCTGCTGATGAAAGAAGAGACTGGATTGCGATTCCTCGATTGGTCGCACAGCCAGGGATTCGGGATGATCGGCTTGCTCGTCGCCTGGTACGCCTTCGACAAAATGTTCCCATACATCTTCCGATTCGCCCTCGCGGTCCTCTACCCCGGTTCGCAGTGGGGCTAATGCTTCGCTCGCAGAGATCGTCTACATTCTAGCCGCCCGCCGACTTAATTTGTTTCACCCGCGCACATCTTTCGTACACGGTACACCCGTCCTCGCCGCCGCACCGCAGTCGCGCCGCTAAAGCCTTGCGAATGAGCGTGCGAAAGCTTGGAGCGTTGGCATGAGTTCTGCAAAACAGCTCCCGGAGGCAGAACAATGAATTCCGCCATAAACGAATCGTCCCGGACCGTTGGGACGGCGAACGGTTCAAGCAGCTACCGCGTCGAAGTATCCGGATGGGACGATAAGGAAAACTTCTTTGTCGAAAAAACCGCGCTCGATTGGAACGAAGCAGAAGGCAAAACGATCGCGGTGCGGTCCTCCGTGCGTCTGGAGAGCGTCTTGTTTGTGCGGTTGATCCAGCCGCTCGGTGGTGGCACCGGTTTCCCGGTTCCCTATCGCGCCGTCAAAATATCATCGAATTATCTCAGCGAGCGTCTCACGGTAAAGGTGGAGCAACTCCAACCACGAATGGCGTTCCGCGAAACCGCTGAGACCTTGCTCGTTTCCAGCGCGAAGGTTGCATAGCGTCCGCAGAGACGCTGGGACGAAGCAATCTGGCTGGTGGCTGATTCGAAGTGTGCATGCAGCGTTGTTCCATTTCGAAAACTACAATTCCATATTGGAACGTACCCGAGCTTGTAGAGCCGTCGGTGCAAATCGCGCGGCGAGCGGGCCGGCGAATTTCTTCGTACCAGGCGATTCGCAAAACGAAGAGTTTGTGAGCGTTATGTACCGGATCAGGTGCCAGCCGGAAGGTCGCGTGGTGCAATAGCGCGGAACGCGTTTGTGGCCACTTCCTTGCCTTAGTGTTCGTCATGATCGCCTTGGAAGAACGACCACTCATCGAAATATCGCGCAAGAATCTCACCGTCTGCGTATTGGACGACGAAGCAGATCAGGTGGAATTGACGACATCGCGGCTCGACCGCGCGGGCTTTGCGGTAATTGGTACCACGGACCCTTTGGAAGCGCTCAAGAAAGTGCAGTTGGGCGGCTGTCGCGTGGTGATCGCGGACCTCAAGATGCCCGGAATGGACGGGCTCGAGTTTCTTGAAAAAACGTTACATTGCGATCCCGCGATGTACGTCATCCTGGCCACGGGGTTCTATTCCGTCGAGTCCGCCATCGAAGCGATCAAGCACGGCGCATACGATTACGTCTGCAAGCCGATTGACTTTACGCGGCTCACGAAAACCCTGGACGACCTGGCCGATTCCTACACGCGCACGCGCCAGATACACGACCTCGAAGAGAAACTGCTCGATAATTTGCTGTTCCACGGCATCGTCGGGCGCAGTCCCGCGATGCTGGAAGTCTTCGACCTGGCGAAAAAGATCTCGCGTCATTACACCAATGCGCTGATCACCGGACCCACCGGCTCGGGCAAGGAACTCATCGCCCACGCGCTGCACCAGATGAGCCCGGTGGCGCAAGAACGCTTTGCCGTCTGTAACTGTTCGGCGATGGTGGACACGCTGCTGGAAAGCCAGCTCTTCGGGCACGTTCGCGGCGCCTTCACCGGGGCTGCCGAAAACCGACCTGGTCTTTTCGAATACGCCAACAAAGGAACGGTATTCCTGGACGAAATCGGCGAAACTTCGCTGGCGATGCAGGCCAAACTTCTGCGGGTCATTCAGAACCGCGAAATCCAGCGCGTCGGCTCGCCGGAAGTGAAGCACGTGGACGTACGCATGATCGCCGCGACGAATCGCGATTTGCGCGCCGAAGTGCTCGCCGGGCGGTTCCGCGAGGACCTATTCTACCGGCTCAGCAGCATCGAACTGCGTGTTCCGGGGCTGGCCGGGCGTCCCGAAGATATTCCGATCCTGGTGCAGCATTTCGTCAAAAAGTATGGCCAATCCTATGGCAAATCTTTCCAAGGTCTCACGCGAAGGGCTCATATCGTACTGCTGCAGCACGAGTGGCCCGGGAACGTCCGCGAGCTGGAAAATGTAATCGCCAGCGCGGCGATCACGGCCAATTCTGAATTCATTGACGTCAGCGACCTGCCGGAACATGTGCAGCGGCCTCCGCGTCGCACGGCTTCGGCGAACGGAAATTGGAGCCCTTTGCCGCTCGACGAAGTTCGCAGCGTCCACATTCAGCGCGTCCTGGAAATGTGCCATGGCAATCGCGTGCGTACAGCTCAAGTGCTGGGAATCGGGCGCACGAGCCTGTATCGCTTCCTGAAGCGCTCGGACAAACAAAAGGCTTCCGCCGCCAAAGGCGCCGCGTGAATGCAGCGAGAGTGGATTTATTGGCCGCCTCGAGCGGACATGCTGAAACGAATTAATTGTTGAGGAACAAGGACATGAGCGTACAGATTTCGCACCGCTGGAAAAGGTTTGGTCCCATCCCAGGTTTAGAGCCGGTGCGCGAAGAACGGCACTCTTTGCAGGTTGCTATCGAGGTCTGCGGCTTCAATTTGCGCGGGCGCTTTTTCACGGAGCGATGCGAAACATCGAACGTCAGCGACGGCGGTTGCAAATTTTCTTTGCGAACACAAATCGCTCCGGACGCCATCGTGGCGCTGCGAGTCCTCCGCGGACCAAATGGCAGCAGCCGGGAGCAATCGCCGGTGCTCTTTCAAGTCGTTCGCGTGAATCGAGATTCAAATCAGTGGATCGTGGGAGCCATAAAGCTGCAATCGGACGAACTTTGGCCGGCGGCCTTCGCGGATTCCCACGAGTCAGCTCGCAAGATCAGCTAATCAAGTTCGCGCCAAGCCATCCGGTTTAGCCGTCGATTCGCGCGCTGGACGAATTTCGAATTTTCTCCGCGGCCGCGCACCTTTACGCGAACCGCCAGTTCCGATGGAATTCCCCACTTCCAAGCGGCGTCGGCCCAGTTCAGGCTCGCGAACTCTACGCAGCTAGGGTTGGCTGCGCGTTCGCAAGATTTCCTGAAGACTCGACAGCCGGCAACCTGCCAGCTCCTTCAATTTTGCGTACCGGATTTTATTTGTCGCCAGAGCTGGTTGAGTACGACGCATTGTGCAAAAGCGATGGAGGCAGCGTCACGGACGAGTCCATGCGCACCAGCATTCCCGTCTGCGCCGGAAGCTCCACGTCTTTGCCTTTCTTGGTCATGATGTAGGCGGACGTTCCGACTAGCCCGATCACGGTTCCGCGCGCGACGTTGCTGAAGAGCACTCCCACCAGCGCGCCGGCTCCCGTTCCGAGGCCGCCGGTCATGATGTCGCCCTTGATGTCGCGCTTTTCTTCGATCACCACGCCTTCCGTGGTCTTCAGGTCCTTGCGTCTTTTCGTGTCGTCCGTGCTGCCGCTATAGAGCGAGAGAATGCTCATCTGCACCGGGAAAATACGGCTCTGCACTTCGATCGAATTGAACACCAGGTTCATCGAGGCTCCGCCGCGCACCATGGCAAACCATTTCGGCCGCGTCACGCTGGTCACCGTACCGTGGATCTTCGCGCCGGCGGGCAGCAGCAGTTGATTCCCCACGAACACCGGCTCGGCAACGACAGCGGTGAATGGATCGCCGTCGTGCGCGACGCTGGTGGAAAGCCCGGCGGCCAATGTGAGGCGGACTTGCGTCCCGGGTTGAATGGAGTTGGACTGAGCGCGAACTGCGGGAGTCAGCCAAAGCAGCACTGACAGCAAAGCACAAATCGAGACAAATCGCTTCATGGGATCCTCCGTTATCCTCGGCGGGAACGAAAGTTCATTCCGCCGAGGACTGCTCTGGCCATAGCCGAGCCGTCCCCGTTTCGTGGGGTTACCGCTGGCGCCGCGGTGCGAGTGCGGAGGTTGCACTCGGCGGCTAAGATACTCCATCAGCCAGGAAGGTTGTGTCGCTATCCATTTGCCGTGTTCCTAAGCGGCAAGGGCGCGTGTCAATCACGGTACTAGTACGACACCGCGCTCTTCGATCCGCGCGATGCACGCATTCCGGAATGCTAGGCTTTCTTGTAGGCGAGCATCTGAGATTCCGCGAATTTCGGGAATTGAAGGTCAGGTAACAATCCGATGCGAAATCGTTTGTTGATTTTCTGCTTGATGATCTTGGGAGTAGCGTCGGTCACCTTCGCGACCGACTTTGCGGTCGTTGTCAATCCTGCCAATCCGATCCACGAGCTGACGCTGGTCGAACTCGGCAAAATCTTCCGTGCGAAAACAACGATCTGGGGCAACGGCCGAAACATTACCATCGTTCTACGCGATCCTGACTCCCCGGGCATGAAGTTCGTCATCGAAAAAGTGTTCGGCGGCGCCTTCGAGGAAGGAAGGTCCGCGCTCACCGATCCTGCGCGGAAATCAACCGTGCCGGTTGTTTTTGCCGCGAGCGATGACGAGGTGTTGAAGATTGTCGGGGGCAATGCCGGGGCGATCGGCGTGATTGACGTCTACAACATCACCAGCGGCGTGAAGGTCGTCAAGATTGACGAGAAGCAACCCTTTGATCCCGGTTACGTCCTGAAGGGCCACTAATTCACAAACTGAGCTTTCGATGCGAGGAACCGTGAAAATCCGAAACTCTTCTCCCTGGATCGTTATCGCCATTTTGCTGGCCGGCGCTGCGGCGCAGGCGCAGGACGCCACGGCCCCTGCCGCCGCCTCACAGACGAGCGACCATGTCGCGAGTACTTCGCAAACTATTGCAGTGACGACGCCGTCGCTGACCGCGCAACGCGCGTACGAAATGGGGATGGTGCAGCGCGAAGACCGGCTGTTTGTTGACGAAGGCCTGGCCTTCTTTCGCGAGGCGGTGAAAGCCGACCCGCAGTTTGCGCTGGGCCACGCCACGTTGGGTTATTTTACGGACGATCCAAAAGAGGAGAAGCAGGAGAGCGCGCTGGCGGAGAAGTTTATTGGAAGTGCGTCCCCCGATGAGCAGTCACTGATCATCTGGATGAACGGCACCAAGAACGGCGATCTGGTTCCGGCAATTTCCGCGATGAATGACCTGCTCGCGAAATATCCAAACGACAAGCGGCTTGGCAACCTGGCTGCGGAATGGCTCTGTTCGAATCAGGGAGCCTTCGAACATGGCGAGGCAATTCTCGTGCGTCTCTTGAAAGGCGATCCCAGGTATTTCCCGGCCATGAACAATCTGGCGTACTGCTACGCCATGAGCGGCCAACCGGGTCTCGCGCCGCCGTTGATGACCGAATACGTTGCCGCCCTGCCCAACGAGCCGAACCCGCAGGATTCCTTCGGAGAAATCATGCGCATGTTGGGCGACTATCCGGCAGCGCTCGATCATTATGGAAAGGCTTTGGAAATCAATCCCCATTTCAACGCATCGCAGGTGGGTCTTGCCACGACGTATGCGCTGATGGGCGATCAAAAGAAAGCGCGCGCGCAATATTTGGTGGCGATCAAGGGGACCAAAGAGCGTCCGACGCAGGTGAATTACCGAATCCTTTGGGCGATGACGTACTACCGCGAAAACAAACCGGTCTTGGCCCACCAGGCATTTTTACAGGTCGATCGGGAAGCGCACTTGGCAGGCTTACCCATTCAGGAGGCTGAAATTCATCGCACGATGGCGCTTTTCAATCCCAATCCCGCGCTTGCCTTGAAAGAACTCGACGATGCGAGGTCAGACCTTTCCGAGACGCGCAATGTGAAGCTCATGTCCGGAGACCGCGACGCGGAATTGGCGTCCATCCTGCAAACTCGCGCGTTCATCGCCGTAAATGCGGGAAAGACCGACGTGGCGCAAGATGCCCTCAAGCTGCTGGCTGAAATGGCGCAGACCAGCCGCAGCATTCCGGTGCAAAATTCGTATCACTCCGCGAATGGGGCAGTGCTTCTCGCGCAAGGCGACTACGCCGGCGCAATTACGGAACTCCAAGAAGATCCGCAAAATCCGCTTTCGCTGCGATTGCTGGCGGAGGCGCAAACGAAAGCGGGACAACCATCCGACGCCCGAAAGACCCTGGCGACTCTCGCAGCCATCAGCGACGATCGCGTAGAAACGGCCTTCGCAACGCCGTCGGCTCGCGCCGCGCTGAAAAACGACACAACCCAAACCGCTCAAGGCGGCGCCCATTAAACAGCCCCAAACTTTCAGAAACGCTGAGCGCTCTATCGTCGGGCAAGCTCCGTCGCGACGAATTCCGCGTCCATACATTCAGCCCGCCAGCAAGGTCAAGGTCCATAGATGGGATTTCTGAAGCTTGCACGACAAATTACAACGGCTTCCGCGTTTTTCTTCGTTCTTACTCCTCAGACCCAACCAACTCAATCAGGGCCACGTGCGATAGGAGCTGGAGCATTTCCAGTTTCGTTTACCGTCGCGTCTGCATGGTTTGCTGATCGAGCCGATGCGAATCAGAAAGATGTCACGCTGCTGGTCTACTTCGAGGGGAGTGCCGGTTGGGACGACCAGCCCACTGACTTTAGATGGGAAATAAATCAAAGCCCCGCTGAAATCAAGATGTCCGTGGGTAAGGTAACGATTCTTGTGAGGTATTGGTCGGATTCCGGTGAGCTGGAAATTCAAGGGACGAAGTACAAACTTTCGAGCGGCAATGTGTTCCTCGTTGAAGGGATCGACAGCTCAAAGCCAGTGCTCAGAAACTTGGGCGCGCAAGATCTCGCGTTTGCGCCTGACGAAAACCCGGCGATTGCTATATTGAAACGAAATCCGGACGTCTGGTCAGCTCTGAGCAAGAGACCGTCGAGCGAACATGCCAGGAGCCGAAGCTCGAGCGCACCAGCGGAAGTCGTGGCTTGGGACAAAGACGGATTACGACTTCTCCGGACCCACAACCCGGCAGACGAGCAGAAAGCGTGCGAGCTTTTTCGGCAAGCAGCCACCCAAGGCTATGCCGCTTCGCAGTACCGCCTCGGCTACTGCTATGAGTCCGGACGAGGAGTCGCGCAAAACCTCTCTACCGCCAATGATTGGTACGAAAAAGCGGCTGAGCAGGACTTCGTCGATGCTCAATATAAATTGGGTCATAGCTACAGAGTGGGCCGCGGGACAGCGATCGACTTGGCGACTGCCTTGGCGTGGTACAAGAAAGCCGCGAAAAATGGGGACGGCGAGGCCATGTACAACGTCGGATGGATGTCCGCGACCGGGCAAGGCATAGCAGCTAATGCGCCCGAAGCTTATCGCTGGTTTCTGGAGGGAGCAGCGCACGGCGAAACGAACTCACAGTTGGAAGTTGCTCGCCGCCTGAGAGATGGTGATGGCGTCGCGAAAGACTTCATCGGGTCTTACAGCTGGCTCCTCGTCTTAAAGGAGCGGCAGAAATCTTTTGCGCCAGCCGATTGGCAGAAGATCGAAGAGACCACGAAATCAGTTGAGCGCCAGCTCGACCGGCCAGGGCTCGAGAAAGCAGAAGAACAAGCTCACGGCTCGCTCGAGCTTATCGCGAACAATGTCTTGGACAGCTACGCCCGCTAGCGTGACAGTAGTTTCCTTCGTTCAACTCTCGATACGACCGTGTACGCGTCAACCGCAGGCGGCTTTCGCACGATGAATCGCTGTGCTAGACTTCGCGGAGCAGTTTTGTGCGCGGAATATTTCTGCGAAGGACTGCCGATGGGTGGAACTTCGGGCTCTGTGCAACGATTCCCCGCAAACCCCGCCAGGCCCGGAAGGGAGCAACGGTAGCGGGTCAGTCTCGTGTGCCGCGGAGTACCCGAAGTTCCTCTAGTCGCGGCCGAGCCCCAGCGAGCTAAATGACATATAAAGTTATCGCCCGAAAATATCGCCCGCAAACTTTTCGTGAGATTGTCGGGCAGCAGCACGTCACCAAGACTCTCGCCAATGCCATCAATTCCAATCGCGTCGCTCACGCCTATATTTTTTCGGGAGTCCGCGGCGTGGGCAAAACGACGACTGCGCGCATCCTCGCCAAAGCGCTGAACTGCGTGAAAGGCCCCACCGCCGAGCCGGACGGCACTTGCGATTCCTGCCGCGAAATTTCCGCCGGCACTTCACTGGACGTATTGGAAATTGACGCAGCGTCGAATCGCGGCATTGATCAAATTCGCGAGTTGCGCGAGATGGTGCGCTACGCTCCGGCTTCGAGCCGCTACAAAGTCGTGATCCTGGACGAAGCGCATCAGCTTACTGATGAGGCTTCGAACGCGCTGCTGAAAACTCTGGAAGAACCGCCCGAGCGCGTGGTTTTCATCTTAGCGACGACACGCGCTGAAGATTTGGTGGAAACAATCAAGTCGCGCGCGCAGCTCTTTCAGTTTCGTGCTTTGACGTTCAAGGAAATCAGCGAAGAAATCGAGCGCATCGCCGGCGAAGAGAAATTGACCATCGAGCCGGGTGCGGTAGCCGTTCTCGCGCGCGCCGCCGAAGGCAGCCTGCGCGACGGCCTTTCGCTTCTCGAACAAGCCATCTCCTACAGCGGCGACGCGATCACCGACGCGCAAGTACGCGAACTCCTGGGCGTGGTCGCTGAAAGCGTGCTGGACAATCTGGTGGACGCCATTTCGCAGCAATCGGCGGAACTCGCATTGGGCCTGGTTCATCGCCTGATCGGCGACGGCCAAAACCTGCAGCATTTCTGCCGTGAAGCCATTCGCCATTTCCGCAATCTGCTGGTCGCGCGCGTCTGCGGCGCGGAATCCGATCTGGTGGCGGCGCCGCAAGACGAACGCCCGCGCCTTGCAGAGCAAGCTGCACGATTCAGCGAAGAGGATCTCACGCGCTTCTTTAATACCCTCCTCGCAACCGACGCGGAACTGCGCCGGGCACCCGATCCACGCCTGCATCTCGAATTGGGGCTTTTGAAACTGATCAACGCGCGCCGGCTCGCGCCGCTCGAAGAGGTGCTCGCGGAACTTCGCGGCGAGGTCCGAATCGCCGGCTCTGCGGGCGGTCCATCTTCACGAACCGCGCCGGCGCCTTCCGGTGTACGTTGTGTCTCAGCCGTCTCCGGTGCAGCAGTGCGCATGGCGCCGGAAACCAACTCTTCTGCTTCGGCAGCCCCCGCTTCTGCCGGCGCTTCCCCCTCGGAAGTTGTGAGCGCCGAAACAATTCAGCCGCCGGCGCCAAAAATGCCGGAGCCGCGAATGGCAGAAGTTGCGCGTCCCGCCGCGCCGGTGCCCGCATCACCACCGCGCATCGTCGCGCGCGCCGCGGAGGATTCCACCGGCGGCCTGGCCTCGGCGCAAATGGATGCCATCAAATCGGCCCTGCAAGGCTCGAAGCTGCTGTCATCTTTTCTCGATCAGGCCACGCGCTATCAAATCGAAGCCGGCGAGTTTCAACTTTTCTTCACCAGCGAAAGCCGCACGCTGGTGGACATGCTGCCGCGCGAGGCGATGGAACGTTTGCGCACAACCGTAAACCAAGTCATCGGCCAGCCGCTGCGCGTCTGTGTTAAACTGGATTCCAGCCGGGCAGCAGCGCCAGCGGGACGCAGTTCGGATCTGCGCGCGCGGCTCGAAGAGGATCCGATCGTTAGGGCTCTGCTTGAAAAATTTGGCGGCCAGATTTCAAACGTCAAGCGCCCGGGCGAGGAAAACTGATGGAAGTCAAAGCTCTGCAGCAGATGCTCTCGCAATTCCGCCAGGTGCAGGAGAAGCTCGAGAAGCAGATTGACGAGCTTTCCGTCGAGGCTTCGGCGGGCGGCGGCATGGTCACCGTGAAGATGAACGGCCAGAAGCAACTGACCGAAGTGCGCATCGAGCCGGACGTTTTCAAGAGCAAAGACCAGGAAATGCTGCAGGACCTGATTCAGGGCGCCGTGAACGAAGCCACGCGCCGCGTGGACGAAGAGCTCTCCAAGCAAGTGAAAGAAATCTCCGGCGGCTTGCCCGGAGTCGCAGGCCTGAAAATTCCCGGCCTCTTCTGAGCGGTTGCTTCAGCCGGAATTAGATCGCGCTGGTCGGGTTCTCCCAATCGCTTGCAATTGCTGGTACGATTCCCTTCTCATTTAAAACGATTTCGATGAATGGAGTTCCATGCCCGATTTTGCCCCGTCTGTTACACGCCTGATTGACGAATTGAAACGATTGCCTGGCATCGGCCAGAAGACCGCGCAACGCCTCGCGTTCTATCTGCTGCGCGTGGATCCCGAGCAAGCCTTCGCGCTTTCGGACGCCATCCGCGACGCCAAGGAAAAAGTCCGCGAATGCTCGATCTGCAACAACATCACGGACGCCGACCCGTGCCTTTTCTGTACCGGTGCGGCGCGCAACAAAAAGATAATTTGCGTGGTGGAAGAGGCTACGAATATCCAGGCGGTGGAAAAGACGCGGCAATTTGACGGCTTGTACCACGTGCTAGGCGGCGCGCTTTCGCCGCTGCAAGGCATCGGTCCCGATCAATTAAAAATTAAGAGCCTGATTGAGCGACTGAAGGGTGGCGCGGTGGAAGAAATCATTGTTGCTACCAGTCCTACAGCCGAAGGTGAAGCCACGGCAGTTTATCTGTCGAAACTGATAAAACCGCTCGGCGTACACGTCACGCGTATCGCGATGGGCATACCCGTCGGCTCCGACCTGGAATATGCCGACGAAGTAACCATGAGCAAAGCCATGGAAGGCCGCCGCGATTTGTAACGCCTCATCAAACTGATCGCTCTGAGATCACCCAAGTTTGACGGAAAACCCAAGGTGCTGTCATCCCGAGAGCAGCGAGGGATCTGCTTTTCGGCTGAAACTATGAGAAAAAGCAGATTCCTCGGGCGAAATTCGCCCTCGGAATGACGGTTCTGCGCTTTTTGCCACGTTTCAAAATAGGGCTAATTCTTTTTATCTTCGTCGTGGTGTAAATCTAGGCCGAACGACGGTTGGTTTTTGGTTCCGGCGATCTTGATCGGCAAATCGGTGCCGCCGTTCTTTCCCTTGAAGAACGGATCCACGGCCTTCAGAAAAAATGATTTTGCGCCTGTGGTGGTCTGCGAAAGCTTCGCCTGCATCAGCAGATGCCCGTGAAAATCCATCACACCGCTGTCCAGGCCGTAGCTGCCGGTTAGCGCGACGTTGGCGCCCGGCACGCCGAAATTCAGCTTCGAAAAGCTGGCCACACCCTTGTCCACGCGAAATTTCGCAATCAAGTTTGAAACAACGTCGTCAATGTCCTTGTCACCCGGATGCCCTTGCGCCTTGCGGCTCAGCGTATCGATCTTTCCCTGTACGTTGCTGCTGGTAAATCGCGCATCGGCGACTCCGAATTGGCCGTCAATGGTCATGCGCTGCAGGATGTCGGCATCGCCTTCTCCAATGTCGATCTTTGCGTTGATGGTCGCGGGCCCGGTCATGATCGGCGGATCGTTCTTTACGGTCAGATAGAGCAGATCTTCAATCGTCGCCTCGCGCGAGACCGCGTCCAGTAGAATGGTGCGGCCCTTTTCCGGGGTGAGATCCGCGACCTCACCATTTACGATCAGCGTGGTATGCCGGAAATGCGCCACCACCTGCTTCAGAATCACGTCGCCGTTCGTGCCGTCCACAATGGCCGTATAGTCGGTGTGGAGGTCCACCGGATGCGCGCTCATGCGCAGAGCGAAGTCGGGAGTCTCTGTCTGGCCTTCCACGTTCAAATAGTCCAGCGGGCCGCTGAATTTTCCGGTCGAATGCAGCGTGCCTGACAGCCCTTTGATCGTGCCCATATCCGCGTGGCTGAAAATGTATTCGGCCTCAACTGGCGTGTGTCGCGGATCTTCCGCGCTCCAGGGACCGAATTGTCCGGTGCAATCAATCTCGCCCTTGGGAATTGGATTCGTCAGGACCGCGTGGAAAGATGCCGGACTATCGAAGCTGAAATCCTTGATCACCAACTCGTGGATAGGAAACTCCCGCGGCGGCTTTCCGGGATCCCCGCGCAGAATCGAGATCAGCGCATTGTTGGCATCAATTTCGTGAATCAGGACGGGATACTTCTCCGCCAGATCGGTTTCGGTGCCATGAATCTTCGGACGTGCGCCGCTGTCCTTGGGAGGCATATGAATCTGCAGCCCGTCCAATTCGACGTCACGGATCGTAAAGCGCTTCCGCAACATGCCCGAAATACTGGCCGTGAATTTGAGGTGCTGGATCTGGATCAGCGGAGGAACGTCGGTGCGCCCTTGCAGACGCAACGTCAGTCCGTCAATGGTCACGCGGACGTGCGGGAACAGAAAAACGTCAAAGTGCGAAAATTCGATATCGCTTTGAAAACGCGCCCGCAGATACGCTTCGGTGCGCTTGCGCATTGCAGTCTTTACCGCCGGAGTGAATGCATAAAGCGCCGCGATGAAGAGAATTACAGCTGCTGCACCCACGATCAACCATCGCCGCATGTATGAGGACTCGCTTATAAATAAAAATGCTCAACCAAGATGACTTTTCCATCTTATCGAGATGACCGGGGATTGACCAGCGAGCCCGCGGCCCGATCCCGGCACCGGCTGCGATTTCGCGTCAGTAAGCGCCGGGAATTTTCCCTGGATTGATTCACGAGGCGCCACAGGAACCTCTCGGAGACAAACATTGCGTGCGGCCGCCGCCGGGCGTATACAGGAGCTAAGCGAGAGGTTAAATCGTGGCTAACTTAGAAAAGTACATGCACCAGTACGATCACGAGCACACGAACGTGTGGAACAAGGTTCTCCATGGGATTGGCATCCCGATTATCCTGGCGGGAATCGTTCTGGCGATTTTCACCTGGTGGCGCATCGGCCTCGCGCTTTTCGTCGGCGGATGGATTCTGCTGTTGGCCGGCCATCGCATCGAAGGAAATAAGCCAGCATTCTTCCAAGGCCTGATTTATTTTCTGGTTGGCCCGATTTGGGTCGCAAAAGAGATCAAAGACGCCATCTTCGGCGCCTCCGAAAGGACCACGACGGTCCGCTAAAGTCTTAGGCGTCATTGTGCAGCCCAGCCTGCAGAGATCGGCCACTGACGTGCAGAATTGTCGTTAGCTATGGCGTGCCGAAAGTACGGGTAGCTCTAATGCCTCCAAGTTACCTTTTCGCACAATTCCCGTTCCCTCGCTGGCGCATGGCTCCTTCAATGCTACCCTTAGAAATCGCCCTTCGGAGGAGCAGTTGAACGATTCCGCACAGTCTGCTGATCCCGGCACACAGAAGCGCCGCAGCACGCGCATCGTGCAGGCCGTCCCGATCACGGTGACCGGCACCGACGCGCTCGGCCAGCCGTTCAAAGAGCGCACCACCACCGTGATGGTGAATTGTCACGGGTGTAAGTACCAGTCCAAGCATTACGTTCCGAAGAATTCGATCGTTAAGCTCGACATCCCTCGTCCGGAAGGCGGCCCGTTCTCCACGCAGGGCCGCGTCGTGTGGGTGCAGCGTCCGCGAACCGTACGCGAATTGTTCCAGATTGGCCTCGAATTTGAAGCTCCGGGAAACGTGTGGGGTATCGCGTTCCCTCCCGAAGACTGGGCGACTGGCGCGAATGACACCTCCGATTTGATCTCTGAGTTCGCGTTACCAAGCGATCCCGTGGCGGTCGCCGAACGCGTTGCCTCCGTATCCCCGCAACCGCTGCCGCCGATCCCGCCGCCGCCAATTCCGTCGGCGCCCGAAAAGCGGGTCGAAGCTCCCGCGGCTCCATTCAAGGTTCCTGCGCCTCCGGCCAGTTCTGTAGCTCCGCCGGTCGCGCCGCCGAAAGTCACGCCGCCGCCACCGCCGGCGCCCGTGGCGCCCGTGGCTACAGTCGCGCCGCCCGTGGCGCAGACGCTGGCGACGCCGGCTGACAACAAGATCCATGTCGTGCCGCCTCCGGCACCCGCTCCCGATACGCAAGCGGCACTGGCCAGGCAAGTCTCGCAGATGGTTGCAGCCGCCAAGGAGAATCTGGATAAGACGTTGCGGCGCGGCGCGGAACAAGCCATCACCGAAGAGATGACGATCGCGCGCCAGCAACTCGACGCGCAACTGCACGACACCGTCGAGAAGGCGATCAAAGTCTCGATGGACCGCGTCTCGGAATCCGCGGTCAAGAAAGTCGTTCAGCAGGCGACCGATCGCACCGCGGCCATCGTCGAAGAGGCGCGCAAGGCGACCGACGCATCCACTTCACAGCTCGATGAGAAGGTCCGTAACGCCGTCCAGCAAGCCGTCAGCCATGCCGCCGAACAAGCGGCGCTCCAGGCAGCCCAGCAAACAGCAACGATCAATCTGAAGCAATCGGTGGAAGAGGCGGTCGAGCGTGCCCTGCGCGACCGCGAAGCTTCGACACCGTCGCTGGAAATCCTCTCCTCGCCCGAGGCGGCTCAGAACCATCTCGAACAATGGCGCAAGAATCTCGAAGAAACCGCGCAGACCGTTCGCGGCAAATCAATCGAGCAGGCGCAGTCTGACGCCAACACCGCCGCTCAGCAGTGGAACGTTGAATTTGAAGCGGCGCTGGCCAACGCATCAACCAAACTCGGTGACAAACTCAGCGAAATCTCGCAGGTAGCACTCACGCACGCCGAGCAGGACGCGGCTGCTCGCGCTCAAGCCCTGCAAGCGTCACTGAGCGAAGCGTCGCGGGCCGCCACGATCCAAGCGGAGCAGGACGCCGCCGGACGCGCGCAGGTCCTGCGCTCCTCGCTGGACGAGGCCATCGCCGGAGCAGCCTCCACGATCGAAACGCTCGGCGCCGGACTGCAACACGAGCGCCATCGCGCCGAAGAAACCAAGGCGCAGCTCCAGGAAGCCGTTCAGAATTCGCTGCGGCAGTCTCGCCAGCAACTCGACGATTTACTCGCCTCGCAACAGCAGGAAATGTCGCGCAAGGCGGATCAGGTGATTGCCGACCGCGCGCAACAGATTGAACCGGCCCTGCAGGCATCCGCACAGAAAATTCTGGAACGCGTCTCGATCGACCTCGAACAAAAGCTCACGCCGCGCCTCGATCAGGTGCACCGCACCGTCGCCGAGCTGGAGCAAGCCGAACACCGGGCCGAGCAAACCAAGCATCACGTCCAGGAACAAATTCGCCACTCCGCAGAAGAAGTCACGCACCTGCAGCACGCCGTGCAGAGCCAGGTGCAACAGGCTTCCGAGCAGGTGACGCACCTGCAAGAAATTGTTCGCGATCAGGTCCAGCAAACCGCACAGCATGTGGCCCAGTTGCAGCAAGAAGTGAGCGCCCAAATGCAGCTGGCAACCGAGCGGGCGGACCAACTGCAGGACACCATCCGCGAACAGACCGTTCAGGCTTCCGAAACGGCTATCCAGGACGCGCTGGCCCGGCTGCGCGGCGAGATCGGCAACGTTCCGGCCGAAATCGAACAATCCTGCCGCGAAGTCGCGTCCAAGGTAGAAGAAGAAATTCAGCAACGCAGCACGGAAGCACAACACCAGACATACGAGGCTTTGCAGAAAGCTGCCGATTGGTACCAGAAGAAAGCGCACAGCACGATGCAGACATCGCTCGAGAAGGCCGTCGAGCAATCCTCCACCGCTCTGCGCGATCGCGCCGCCGAAGTCTCCAGCTTGCTGGCGTCGGAACTCGACCACTACCGCCGCACTTACGTCGAGCACAGCACGGCGCAGATCGAAGATTCCGCGAAGGAAATCGTCACTCGCCAGCGCGACACGATGAACGAAACGTCGCAGATGGCCACCGCCGGCTTCACCGACCAAGTGCATCGCGTTACCACCGAATCGCTGCGGCGCTTCGAACAAGCCTCGCGGGAAGCCCTGGAAAAAACGCGCTCGGACATGGAATTCACCCGCGAAGGCACGCTCGCGGAATATCAAAAGATGCTCGACGATCGCATGCTGGAAGGCGTCGAGCAGGCCGGCGTGCACCTGCAATCGCAGCTGATTCCGCTGATCGAAGAATGGGAGGCGCGCCGCGAGGCGGAAAAGAAAGAGTGGATGGAGCAGTTGAAGAAAACCAACGACGAATCCATCGAGGCCTATAAGGCGCGCCTGGAAAACGCTTCGAATTCCTGGCTGCTAGCTTCCGCAACAACCCTTGGCCAGCACTCCCAGGCGGTCCTGGACACCATTGCCAAGGCCGCGGAAAAGCGCC
Organism: uncultured Acidobacteriota bacterium; assembly: GCA_963740695.1. Taxonomy (GTDB): domain Bacteria; phylum Acidobacteriota; class Terriglobia; order Acidiferrales; family UBA7541; genus Palsa-295. The sequence continues at coordinate 531,358 of CAVUFU010000003.1, read as the reverse complement.
TACGCGAAACGTGCTCGGAAGTCCTCGGCACCATGGGCGACACGCTGAAATCCCGCCTACTGGGACTTTCCAGCGATTTCGGCTCCCAAGAAGACGACGAATTCCCGCCGAGGAAAAAATAACCCTGTAACGCACAATCGCCGATCACGCTACCGGCCTTTCCGATTTCTATTTTCCCTTTTCGAATTTCCAAACCGCCGCTCCGGTATAATAGCCGCCATGTCCAATCAGGCCTACCTCAGCATCTGGCTGAAGGATTTCCCGGAAGACGTCATGCTCGAGCGATTCGGAGATTTTCTGGGCACAGTTCCCTTCTCCGCTAAGCGGCCCGGTTTCACCTACCTGGAAATCCAGGCGGTGGATACCACTGAAACCCCGGTGTTCGAGCAGGATTTGCGTTCATTGCCGCTCGATGCGCCGAGCATCGTCGAATTAGCCAAAGATCATCTCAATAGCGATTCCAGCTACGCGGTCCGCGCCGATTGGGATCTCTGGGTCTTCGAAGGCGAACCGCCGCGCTGGCAGCAATTGCCGCAACCCATCGAACTGCGGTGCAATGGAGAAGGTTACGATGACGGTTTCTGGAAAGAAAATGGCCACTTCGAAGTGAACTTCGGGTTCGAACACCTTTTCACCGGTCACGGCGGACTGCTCGGGATTCGCCAGATTGCGCGCGCCGCTCCGCAGAGCCCGGAGGAAGCCATTTTTCTCGAATCCATGTCCAAGCCGGCGAATCTACAGATGTATCAGGAAAAAACTCGTGAAAATATCAAGAGCTTGTTCGGCTGGGTTCGCCGCATCGAGGATTCGATGCCGATAGCGCGGCTGCGGCTGTGGTCCGAAGGAGAGGAGAATTTTGAGGCGCGTCTCGAAGAAATTCTGGCTGCTCGTTAGCGTGCTGGCGCTGGCCGCGATGGCGATGCAAGCCACCCCAGAAACGGGCGGATCGAGACGAGTGAACGAATTGACTCTCGCGGGTTTCCAGCCGGGGCAAGACGCCGCGCAGATGGCCGAACGCGCCAATCGACAATACTTTCACACTTACAGAAGGTCCATTCGTCAGGCTGGGCCGACTCGAACGATTGCGAGCAAGTATTCCTGGTCCGATTTTTGCCACGACCAGGAACCGGCAATAACCGCCACGGACGACGTGATCCAGTCGGTCACCGTGCGGCCCTTGGCCGCCAGCATCAACGCGGATTGCGAGATAGGTCTTAAGCCGAACGAGTGGAAAACCGGACGCGGACTGCGCTTCGGCGACCCCTGCCCCGCCGTCTTGGCGACTTACGGGAAACCGCAGTCCCAGACCACTTCCTCGAACGGCGATAGCAAGTTAGAATTGTATTCATACGAGTTCGAATGGTCTGGCGCAGGCGTGCCAAATTTGCTGGAAGCGTCTTGCGACACCGCCGCGCAAAAGGTGATCGAAATAAGACTCACGGCGCGCAGCCTTTAACGGGATTCCATGAATCGAGCGGTGCTCTTCGCGTTTCTAATTTCTGTGGGGCTGATCGTGAGTTCCTGCGGCACTTCGTCTCCGGCGCCGGATAAGGCGGCGAGCAACGCCGCTGCGCCCGCTGCTCCGGCCACGCCACCTGTCCCGGACGATATTCAAAAGGCCGCGGAAAAATCCCTCGGCTCCGAGACGGAAGTTCTTTTGTACGGCGACCTGGCTAAAAACGGCGTCCAAGAGGTCTTGGCCATCAATCGCATGAAGCAGAACCCAAAGGGTGGCGCGCCCGGTACAGTGGTAACACGGGCGGTAATACTGCAGAAAGACCCCGCCGGCACCTGGAAGGAAATTCTACGCTGCGACGAACACCTGGAAAATCCGAAGGGCTACCTGGGCAATATTCCGCTCGCGCCGGTGAACGGCTGGCGCTTGCAATACGAGCAGGACGCGCAAAAGGGCTTGCAACTCTACTTCACGCCGGTCACCGACCCCAAAGGCGCACGCGCCCTGCCCATCGAAGTCCGCTGGAATACGAAAGTGAAGCGCTATCAATCGCTCGACCGCAATTTTGAAAACTTCCTCGGCGAGCTGCCTGCGCTGGAGACTCCGGAGTCGCAAATCCGTCTGTGAGCGCCATCGCCCAACCCGCCGCCGTGCCCGCCGCTCGCAAAGTGAAACAAGCTTCGGGCTGGGATCACTTGAAGTCGCTGTTGCCTTACGTCTGGCGCTATCGGGGCATGGTCGTATTGGGGCTGGTGACCAATACGCTGATGGGTCTGATCGGCGCTTACCCGCAATTGATAATCGGCGCGATCACCGATTGCGTCGGCGGATCGTCGCAAACTCTCTCGACGTTGGCGGGTACTGCGAAGGCGATCGTCCATCCGATTCTCGCGCTCTACACGCCGATGAGCCGCCACTCTTTGGGCCTGCTGTGCCTGATCCTGATCGGCGTCATGCTAGCCAAAGGATTCTTTTCCTTCTGGACTCGCTGGATATTGATCGGCGTTTCCCGCGAGATCGAATACGACCTGCGCAACGATATGCTCGCGCGGCTGGTCGAACTCGAGCCTGAATTCTACGTGCGTAATCGCACCGGCGACCTGATGTCGCGCGCGACGAACGACTTGAACGCAGTGCGCATGGTGCTCGGGCCGGGAATCATGTACAGCGCCACGACGATCGTCACGATGATCGTGGCGATTTTCTTCATGGTGCAACTCTCGGCCAGCCTCACATTCTGGGTTCTCCTGCCCGTGCCGGTTGTCGCTTTCGCTGTCCGCTATTTCGGTGAAACGATCCATCGGCTCTCGGAACAAATCCAGGCCTCGCTCGGGATTCTGTCTACCCGCGCGCAGGAAAATCTCACCGGCATTCGAGTGGTCCGAGCTTACGCGCAGGAAAAGGCTGAAATCACGGCGTTCGACCAAGCGAACCGCGAATACGTGGACCGCAATATCAAACTGATCGCCACCTGGAGCTTGTTCTTCCCGTTTCTCACGGCCCTGATCGGCATCACCTTCGTAATCTTGCTGGGCAAGGGTGGGCGGGACTTGATTGATCACAAGTTCACTGTCGGAACCATGTGGGCGTTTTACTGGTTCCTCGGCCAACTGGTATTCCCCATGATCGCGCTCGGTTGGGTCACCAATATCTTTCAACGCGGCGCGGCATCCATGGGCCGGCTGAATTACATCTTGCACGCCAAACCGAGAATCGGACTTTCCGCTGCGAACCTCGACGCTCAAGGTCATGCGCTCGCGATCGGGAGTAACGGTGATTCCACGGCAGCTGCAGGCTCGGCAACAGAATCTTCAATTCTTGGCAAAATCGAATTTCGACACCTCACTTTTACTTACCCCACTTCGCGAAACGAAGACGGCACCGGCGGTGGTCCCGTACTGCGCGACATCAACCTGCAAGTTCCCGCCGGCTCTTCACTGGCCATTGTTGGCCCCACCGGCAGCGGAAAATCGACGCTCGCGTCGCTGGTCGCCCGCCTCTGGGACGCTCCTCCCGATACCCTCTTCATAGACGACCGCTCGATTCGCGATTATCCCGTGGCGGAATTGCGCCGCGCGATCGGCTACGTCCCACAGGACACGTTTCTTTTCAGCGACACGCTGCGCGAGAACATCGCCTTTGGCGTCAACACCTGCATCGAAGAGCAGATTTACGAGGCAGCCGAAATCGCCAGCGTCTCCGGCGAGATTCAGAGCTTTCCGCAGCGCTACGATACGATGGTCGGCGAGCGCGGCATCACGCTATCCGGCGGCCAGAAGCAACGCACCTCCATCGCTCGGGCGGTCCTACGCCAGCCGAGAATTTTGATCCTGGATGACGCGCTTTCGAGCGTGGATACCGACACCGAAGAGCGCATTCTCCGCCGCCTGCGCGACGTGATGAGCCAGCGCACTTCCATTGTGATATCGCATCGCGTTTCCACGGTAAAAAATGCCGATCAAATCATCGTCTTGCGGGATGGGCGCATCATCGAACACGGCACGCATGACGAACTGCTGGCGCTCGGCGGCTACTACGCCGATCTGAATCAGAAACAAATGCTCGAAGAAGAGCTGGCACGCGAATGAGCGACTTCCGCGAAGAAGAAAAATTAGGCAAGCTTTACGATTCGCAGCTCACGCGGCGGCTGCTGCAATACCTGCGTCCCTACCGCCTGCAGGTGATACTAGCCGTTTCGTTCACGGTGGGCATCACCCTGCTAGAAATTGCCGGGCCCTACCTCTTTCATGTGGGGATCGACGGTTACATTGTCCCGGGGTACGACGGCAAATTGACCAGGAGTGCCGCGCTGGTGGGGCTGCTTTGGGTCGTATTCGCGTACGCCGGCTCGATCCTGGCGAGTTTCGGCCTGCAGTATGTGCAAGTCCGCATCATGCAATGGGTCGGCCAGAAGACGATGTACGATCTGCGCAAAGAAATCTTTGAGCACCTGCAACGGCTGCCCATGAGCTTTTTCGACCGCAGCCCGATCGGCCGCCTGGTCACTCGCTGTACCACCGACGTGGATGCCCTGAACGATCTCTTCGCCTCCGGCGTCGTCGCCATGCTGAACGACTTCGTTCTACTGTTCACGATGGCTGCCGTATTGTTCCGATGGCATCGCTTTCTTGCGGTAGCGACGCTCTCGCCGCTGCCGTTCATGATCCTGCTCACGTATTTTTTCCGCAATCGCGTGCGCGACGCCAACCGCCGCATTCGCACCGCCATCGCGCGCATCAACGCGTTCTTGCAGGAACACGTCAGCGGGATGGCCGTCGTCCAGCTCTTCAATCGCGAAAAGAAATCGCGCAAAAAATTCGAGGAATTGAACCGCACGCACATGATCGCGTATAAGGACGCGATTGACGCTTTCGCGTTCTTTTACCCCGGCGTCGAATTCCTCAGTATGGCGGGCATCGCGCTTCTCGCATGGGTAGGAGGCGTGCGCGTGATCGCCGGTACCCTCGAAATCGGCGTGCTCGTCGCCTTCATGATGTACGCCCAGCGCTTCTTCCGCCCCATTCAGGACTTGAGCGAAAAATTCAACATCCTGCAAAGCGCCATGGCTGCTTCCGAGCGCATCTTCAAGCTGCTGGATGAGCCGGTGACGATCGTTTCTCCGCCCACGATTCACACGCTTCCCGCGCCGCGCGGCGAAATCGAATTCCGCAATGTGTGGTTCGCCTATCACGGCGGAGTTGCTCCGAAAGAAGACGAATGGGTTCTGCGCGACGTTTCCTTCCGCGTCGAGCCCGGCCAAACGCTCGCGATCGTCGGCCACACCGGCGCAGGGAAGACCACCATCATCCAACTGCTCCTGCGTTTCTACGACATCCAACGCGGCGAGATTCTGCTCGACGGCGTGGACATCCGCGAACTCGACCTGCAGGAACTGCGTCGCATGTTCGGCATCGTGCTGCAGGACCCGTTCCTTTTCACCGGCACGCTGGAATCGAATGTGAAGCTCGCCACGCCTACCATCGACCGCGAAGCCACCGCAAGCGCTCTCCGCGAAGTAGGCCTGGGACCGTTTCTCGAATCGCTCCCGCAAGGCGTGGAAACACTGGTCACCGAGCGCGGCTCCACGCTTTCCGTGGGCCAGCGCCAGTTGGTCAGTTTTGCCCGCGCGCTAGCGCACGATCCCAAATTCCTGATCCTCGACGAGGCAACATCCAGCGTTGATACCAAAACCGAGCTGATGATCCGCGAAGCGCTCGACCGGCTGCTCAAGAACCGCACCGCGGTCGTCATCGCCCACCGCCTCAGCACCATCCAGCACGCGGACCGCATTCTCGTCTTCCACAAAGGCCGCTTGCGCGAGCAAGGCTCGCACCAGGAACTCCTCGCGCTGCGCGGAATCTACTACCGTCTCTACCAGCTGCAGTACAAAGAGCAGGAATTGGTCTCGTCGTTGCCCAGCGGCGGACTGCCCGGATTTTCGCAGCCCTTGTCTGCCAATGACTGAGCCGCCGGTCGCCGTATTGCGGCGTCCGCGCACACCGAATTCCCACCAGCAAGCAATCTGCGCAACGACGCGGACGAGAGCCGCCGGGCGCTCCGCGCGATGAGTGAACGCCAGATCTTGATTTCGGCGGGCGAAGCGTCAAGTGACATGTACGCGGCGCGGCTGGCGCAAGCGCTGCTCGCGCGGAAGCCCGCGAAGTTCTTTGGCATGGGCGGCCCGCGAATGGCCGAAGCAGGCGTCGAGCTAGTTGCTGATTACCACGAGGTAGCCGTGGTCGGCATCACCGAAGTCCTGCACAAAATTCCCACGGTAATCGGCGTACAAAACCGTCTCGCCAGAGAGGCCGCCAAGCGCCGCGCCGCGCTGGCGATCCTGGTCGACTCGCCCGGGACGCATCTCGGAGTCGCCCGCCGCCTGAAGCGCGCTAATATTCCGGTCGGCTATTTCATCGGCCCGCAGGTCTGGGCCTGGCGTCCCGGCCGTGTGCGAGTGGTCAAGCGCCTGGTACAGCGCATGGTCGTGATTTTCCCGTTCGAAGAGCAAATCTACCGCGATGCGGGCGTCCCGGTAGACTTCGTGGGCCATCCGCTGGTGGAGACCGTCCGCGCCACGATGTCGCGCGGGGAATTTGCCGCACAAAACGGCCTGGACGCGAGCCGTCCAATCGTCACGATTCTGCCCGGCAGCCGCCCCAACGAGATCGCACAAAACTACGAGCGCATCGTCGCCGCTTGCGAACGCCTTGCGAATCCAGGCAACGTACAGTTCGTGCATGCCGTCGCTCACGGCCTCAGCCCCGAATTTCTCGCCCGCTACGCCCAGCCGAACGTAAAAATCACGCGCGTCGAAGATTCCACCTACAACGCGCTCGCCGCCGCCGATTGTGCGCTCGTCGCCAGCGGCACAGCCACGGTGGAGGCCGCTCTCCTGGGCACGCCCATGGTTGTGGTCTATCGGGTAGCTCCGCTCACCGCGTCGATTCTCCGCCACATGATTCGCACTCCCCACATCGGCATGGTCAATCTGATCGCTGGAAAGCGCGTCTGCCCAGAGCTGATTCAGGATGATTTCACGCCCGAAGTAGTAGAAAGAGAAGCGCGTCGGCTCCTTGAATCGTCCGCCGCCCGCGACGAGATGAAGGCCGGCCTCGTCGAAGTCCGCGCCAGACTGGGTCCCGGCGGAGCCATCGAGCGCGCTGCGGACATTTTCGCGCGGATGATGTAACCTTTTACCTCGGGGCAACTTCGCGCGGGCCGCGGGTATCTGATGTAAGAGGCTGATATCCCGTCGCGAGAGAGGTACGGTTTCCTTGCTCAAATTCTCATACATGTCCCAGCGATTCCGAAACCACTTCCGCGCGGTCCTGGCCGTCTTGGCCGCTTTCGCAGCGCTCGCGACCGTCGCGCAAGCGCAAGCGCCGCGTACGTTTCCCTTCCGTGCCGCAGACTACCAGGTAGAAGTTCTCTTGCAGACCGAAAATCAGACGATTTCGGGTCTCGCCAAGGTCGAATTCATAGCGCAACAGGCCTCGCGCACGGTCGTCGTCGAACTCCATCAAGACCTGCGGATCGATTCCATCGCCGGCGCCGGCTCGAAATCATTGCCTTTCGAACGCGACAACAATAACCCGCTCATCTTGACCGTAGGCCTGCCCGATGTAGTGTCACCCGGAAAAACGGTCACGCTCACGTTCAACTACACCGGACCGCTTTCCAATGAGGACGATAGCCCCACGCGCGGCGTGCGCTTCGCATCCGTGGACAAGACCGGTGCATACCTGCTGCTTCCGGCGCGTTGGTTCCCTCTAACCAATTACCCGTCGAATCGTTACACCGGCACGTTTAAGATCACAGTGCCTGATAATTTCGCGGTGGTTGGCACCGGCAAGGCTGACCCTCCGAATTTGATGCCGGGCATCGGCAAGGGCGCGCCCGGCCAGGCATCGTACGTCTTCCACTGCCCGCATGCGGCGCCGGTCGGGACATTCGTCGCCGGCACCCTGCAGCTTTCGCCGGTGCAGTCCGAAGGCTTTAACGTATCGGTATTCACTCCGCCGGCGCAGGCCAACACCGCCAATTCGTACGCCACCTCGCTCGCGCACATCTATAGCTATTACTCCGACGCTTTCGGTCCGCTCGAAATGAAAGAGGACGACCCACCGCTGACCATCGCGCAGCTTCCGGATGGCACTCTGCCGGGATTTGCCGCGCCAGGATTAATGCTGATCAGCGCGCGCCAGTGGGGCGTCAGACCCAACGACCGCTTGCTTTCGCAATTGGCTGCCGAACAGTGGTGGGGCGATCGCGTGCTGCCCGCCAGCGCTTCCGATACGTGGCTCACGGATGGCCTTTCGCGCTATGCCGAAGCCATGTACGCGGAGCAAGCCGACGGCACCGCGGGCCTGCACAAGGCGCTCGAAGATTTCGCAGTCGGCGCGCTGATGTACGAAGATACCGCGCCTATTTCGCAAGCCGCTCGCTTGCAGACGTTTTCCAACGAGTACCGCTCGGTCGTCTCGGACAAGGGCGCGCTGGTATTTCACATGTTGCGCACCGAAATTGGCGACGATGAATTCACTTCGCTGCTGCGCGATTTTTACAAGAAATACGACGGGAAAAACGCCAACCTCAACGACTTCGAGAAAACGGCGATGACCAAAATTCCGCCGCCGGTCAAAGGCCAGCCGCCAGTCAATTTGGTCTCTTTCTTTTCGCAGTGGCTCAATTCCACCGGCGTGCCGGAATTCAAACTCGAGTACATCGTCTACCGCACCAGGAAGGGTTTCAAGGTGGTCGGCAAGATCCACCAAGATCTTGATACCTTCCGCATGCCGGTGGAAATTCGCATAGACACCGAAGGCAATCCCGAAACAAAGAAGATTATGGTTACGGGAACCACCCAGCCCTTTGAAGTGGATACCTTCGGCCGGCCCAAGCCCAATGGCATCGTGATTGACCCCAACAATAATCTGCTGAAATCCAGCCCGCGCTTGCGCGTGCGCGCCATGATCGCGCGCGGCGAGAGTCTCGCCGAAGTGGGCAAATACTACGAAGCCATCCAGGAATATCAAAAGGCGCTGGACACTCAGCCGGGCAATTCCCTGGCGCATTTCCGCATGGGCGAGGCCATGTTCTATCAGAAGAATTTCCAGGCTGCCGCGAACGCATTCCGCGCGTCGCTGGGCGGAGACGACGATCCGAAATGGACGGAAGTATGGAGCCACATTTACATTGGCAAAATTTACGATATTCTCGGCCAGCGCGAGCGCGCCGTGAACGAATACAGTCTGGCACAGCATCTCGGCGACGATACCGCCGGAGCACAGCAGGAAGCCAACCGCTACCTCCAGAAAGCGTACACCGGCGACGACTCCGCTCCCGCCAATGCCGGGACGGCTCCAGCGCCCTCGACTCCTGCACCTTCTGCGCCGGCAGACGATAGCAACAAGCCGACGCTGAAGCGTCCGTCACCGGGCCACTAATTTGCGTCCGCGGTATCGGTAGGGACGGGTCTCAGATCCGCCCGGCATCGTTCACACCTGGCTGGCTCACCGCTACAGCGGCTCCAACCCCGTGAGCCTCGGCGATTCCACGTTCTTGTGTTGTACGAGGACCTGAAACGTCTCGCCCATTCCTTCCGGATAGATCAGCGTCTTGAACAGCAGCCGTGCGCGAGATCGTTCGCCCTCGGTCATTCGCGCGGCTTGCAGTTCCGCGAAATCACTCCGCCGCGCGAGCGCCAGCAGGAACGCGGATTGCGACGTGAGCCCTGTGCGCATCAGGCCTGCGCGTTGTCCCCAATGATCGAGGGCGGTGAAGTTCACGTGCGCCGTCAAATCCTGTTCGCCCGGCGCGCGAAAGAAATCCTCCCCTGCGCGGTGCCGTTGGTAAGCGAGGAGTGTCCCGCGCATGTGGCGCTGGTCAAAAAGCTCGCTGGCCTCATGCCCGTAATCGATCGTCAGCACAAAACCTCGCTGCAATCGTGAGCCGGCAGTTGCGATCCACTCGCAGCTCTGCAAACTCACTTCGGCCTGCTGCCCGTCCTCAAGCGTTATCGCCTGCTCGCTGAAATATTCACGAAGCGCTTCCGACGAAAGTGGCCCGGCTTCCTCACACAAGCCGCTTGGTCCCGCGGCAACATATAGTTCCCGCAATTCAGTTCCTTCGCACACGACTCGATGCACAGGCATCGCATCAAACAATTCATTCGAGAAAATACATCCGCAAGCAATCTCGGCAGGAATTTCCGAAGCCACGTCAAGCTTCCCGCGATCCAGATGGCTTCGTAAGGATTGCAGTTGAGCAACCAGAGCTCGGCGCGCGCTGGACCGTTCCACGGCGACGTAGCGCAGCGCCGCATAAAATTGCGGAAACTCAGGCGCGACGAAATCCAGGATCTGCGCCGCCAGCGCTCCGCACCCCGCGCCGGCCTCCACCAGCGCCAATTCAACCGGCCGTCCGAGCTGCATCCACATCTCGTGAAATTGCCTCGCGAGCAGCTTGCCAAAAAGCGCGCCGGCATCCACGCTCGTAAAATAATCCCGCCGCGGCTGCTGCTCGGCCTTGGTGTAGTAGCCAAGCTCGGGATGGTAGAGGCAGGCCTCCATATATTCAGCGAAAGTGATGGGACCATGAGCACGGATGCGTTCGGCGATGATCAGGGCTAGAGGAGAAATCACGCCTGGCGCGCGCGACGCTTGCATCAATTCACCCGTTGCGGGTTGCGCGTGAACATCTCGATGATGTAGTCGTGCAGGCAATCGTAGAGCTGCTTCTGAAACGTCCAGGGAAATTGCACGTGTTCGATTTCGCGCGGGCGCAGCTGAAAAATATAATTGTGGACGTCCGCGATGGAAGGCTTGTAGCGAATTTCCACCTCTACGCCTTCGGTCGCGGGCCGCGCCGAAAAATCGAAGAGCGGATGCTCGTAGCGCGCCAGCTCACGCTTCACTTTATCAACCATCTCTTCACTCATCGGCTGCCCGGAACCTTTGATTGGAGTTCCGCGCGAGCGCTATTGAACGCGGCCAGCGCTTCCTGATCGAACAATACAAAGTAAACTTTCTCAAGCGGCGTGGATCCCTCGAAATGCTTGGCCGTTTCGCGCAACATGATTTCCGCGCATTCCCGCATGGGAAACCCGGCGATGCCCGTGCCCACCGCCGGAAATGCGATAGTCTTCAGCCCCTTCTGCGCGGCGATGCGCAGTGAGTGGGCAGTCGAACTTCGCAAAGACTGCGCGGAAGTCATGCCGCCCAATTGCATGCTCGCCGCGTGAATCACATAGCGCGCTTTCAGATTTCCGCCGGATGTGATCGCCGCTCCGCCTACCGGCACCGGGCCGATCTCGTCGCACTCCGCTTGAATCTGAGGCCCGCCCTTGCGGCGGATCGCGCCGGCAACGCCACCGCCGAGCTGCAGATCGTTATTCGCGGCGTTGACGATCGCGTCCGTATCCATTTCCGTCAGGTCGCCTTGCAGAATCTCGACGCGATCGCCAAAAATCGTCTTCGATGACATAGGAATAAAAAGTTCGCTCGTTCGGAAGCGGCGACCAATTACTTCTTGGCCCCGTCGTCGCCGTAATCATACACGCCCCGCCCGGATTTCCGGCCCAAGCGTCCGGCCTTCACGTATTGCGCGAGCAGCGGCGACGGCCGGTATTTTTCACCGAGCGTTTTGTGCAGATATTCCAGAATATTTAGCCGGACGTCCAGGCCAACCAGGTCCACCAGCTCGAAGGGCCCCATCGGATGGTTAAGCCCCAGCTTCAACGCCTTGTCTATGTCTTCCGCCGACGCGATGCCTTCCTGCAGCATGTAGAACGCTTCGTTGCCGATCATGGCATTGATGCGGCTGGTGATGAATCCGGGCGATTCGCGAATCACCACCACTTCCTTGCCCATGCGGCGGCCCACATCGACGCAGGCTTGCACCGTAGCCTCCGATGTCTCCAGTGCGCGCACAATTTCCAGCAGCTTCATCTTCGGCACAGGATTGAAAAAATGCATTCCGATACAATTTTCAGCCCGGAAGGTAATCGCCGCCAGCTCCGTAACTGAAAGCGACGAAGTATTGCTCGCCAGGATGGCAGCGGGCCGCGCAAATTTGTCGAAAATCGTAAAGATCTCCAGCTTCACTTCCATTTCTTCGGGAACCGCTTCAATCAGCAGGTCGGTTTCACGGCATACATCTTCCACCGACCGAGAAGTCGTGAGATTGGCGAGTGCGCGCTTTTGCTGCTCCGCGGTCACCTTCCCGCGCGCCACTCCCTCCGCCAGCGCCTCCCGAATGTAGGCAACGCCCTGCTCCAACATTTCCGGCGACACGTCCTCCAGGATCGTGCGATAGCCGCCGTAGGCTGCCGCATACGCGATGCCGCGGCCCATCGTTCCCGCCCCGATCACCCCAATCGTCTTCACTTCCATGATTCTGAATTGCTCCTAGGCTCTGCGCGGAAAAAGCCGCGTCGCGTTTTCGTACAGTATTTTCTGCTGCGCTTGCGGTGAAATCGGCAGCGCCCGAAATTTCGCAATGTTGCCGCGTATGCCCGGAACACCCGGTCCGGGCCAATCCGTCCCGAACAGAACCTTGTCCGCAATTTCTTCGATCCGCGGAAAATATTCCATCAACTTCTGCGGGGGAATCCCGGAAATGTCCATGTACATACTGGGATGCCGCCGCACCAGGAAAAACGCCTCGTTCATCCACAAAGGCCGGCCGCCGTGCGCAAGAATCACCACGAGATCCGGAAAATCCACGCCCACATCGTCCGCCAGCATAGGCTGCGCATACACATTGCGTGCGCCGGGGAAAATCGAAGTCCCCGTGTGAATCATCACCGGCATCCCCACTGCCTGCGCGCGTTCGTACATCGCACGCAGCGGCCCCAGTCCGTTGCGATATTCGTTTGGCGCAAATAACTGATGCGAGGGATGAACCTTCAGCCCGCGAATGCCGATTTTCTTCAGCCGGTCCACTTCGGCACCTGCGTCCGATACATATTTCGGGTGCACCGACCCGAACGCCAGCAACCTTTCGGGATCCGCAGCGCAGTATTTGGCAACCCAGTCGTTCACTTCCGCCGTGAATCCAATCACGTCCGGGCTAACGTAATTGATCAGTCCCGCGCGCTCGATTTCTGCCTCGTCCATGAATCGCAGAAATTCCTTGGGACTCGCAGCATACTTCGTGACTTCGTCATAGTCGCGGCGTCCGCGTCGAATCAATTCGAGCGCGGCCGGATGGACCATCTCATGCGGGTTAATGTGGATGTGAATGTCGATGATGGGAGGCAAACTTGGGAACTCCGGCAAAGAACAACAATGCAGCGCTACAACTGCCTTTACAGTCGGGCGATCCCGTTTTCGTCGAAGCCCACGACCACCCGGCCACCGGCCACGATCACCGGACGCCGGATCAAATTCGGCTCGCGCGCCATCATGCGAATCGCTTCCCGGCGCGAAGGCGGATTCTCGCCCATGTTCTTGCGTCGGTAAAGCTCATTGCGCGGGTTCAAGAATTCTTCATGGTCGCGCCGGCCAATCAATTTCTCGAGTTCGGCGGAACTCAAACGGTCTTTGTCCAGGTTGCGGAAATGCAGCTCGAATCCGCGCCGCTCCATATACTTGCGCGCCTTGCGGCAAGTCGTGCAGGAGGGTTTCTGAATGAACTCAGCCTTTTTCCGCTTTCGCGTTGCGGTTCGGCGCGGCTTGCTCGCCGCCCCTCTCGCAGACGCCTTTCTCACCGCCGTTTTTTTTCCAGCCTTCGTCGTTGCCATGCGTCAATTCCTTTCAGTATCGCGGCACGTTCGGATCAATCTCTGCGGACCACCGCTCGATGCCACCAGTCATGGATCGCGCGCCTTCCACGCCCTGCGCACGCAGCCAGGCTGCAGCGTCCAAGCTGCGCATGCCATGATGGCAGAAGAGCACCAACTCTTCGGCTCTTTCCAGGCGCGCCAGATTCGCCGGAATGTCGCCCAGCGGAATCAGCACCGAGCCCGCGATGTGCGCCGCATCGTATTCCCATTGCTCGCGGACATCCACGAAAAGAACTTTATTGTCACGCGCCAGCAGTTCGTTCACTTCACGCGGTGCAATCTCAATATTGGAAAGCAAGTCAGTCATCGTCAATATCCAAAATCCGCAGGCGCGGAAAACACGTGCTCTTTCACTGCCAGGCTCGCCAAACGTTCTGTGCCCAGCAGCTTCCGATATTGTTGCCGGTCGCTCACCTGTACGATCCAGTGCGCCAGCCAATCCTCAAAATCTTCCAAACGCCGCGTCTGTTCGTGATACTGCGAAAAATACGCGTGGTCGCGGCCGAAATAACCCTGAACAGGCGAGGGATGCGCGCCGCCGGGTTCATGCACCACCGCCGCCACGAGGAACCCGGGGACCAAGGTTCGATTCGGATCGGAAGCAATCACCTCCGGCTCCACAATCTCCTCCGCCACCACAATTATTTTCCGCGCCGCCCGCGCCCCATCCACTGCCACTCCCAGGCTGCCCCAGATGTGCGCATTACCCTGCGCGTCCGCGCGCTGCACATGCAAAATCGCCACATCGGGACGCAGCGCGCGCACTGCCACCAATTTTTCTTCGCTCACTGGCGACGAAAACTCGCGCAAATTCCCATTCTTCTTCAGCAGGTCGCTTCCCAAAGTCGCATACGTCGGCAAGAACGGCACGCCCAGCGCTCCGGCATGCAACGCCATCGCCATCGTGAAATTCGAGTAATCCACCACTTCCAGCCGCCGCGGCACGCTTCGTTCCACCGCTCGCCGAAAACAATATCCCACGCCAGCCGAAACGTTTCCCACCCATGCCGCCATCACTCGCGAGACGCATCCGGCACCGATCATCTGATCGAAGAGAATGTCCGAAATCGGTCCCACCAGCGTCAGGTCCCGCCGGCTCTGCCGAATCAATTCGTGCCCGGCCGCGAACGGAATCATCTGCTCGAGCTGCGCGCCCAGCAGCACCATCGAACCGGATGGCACGTGCCGCGCAACGGCATCGCGCATGCTCATTAGCTTGGATTCAGCAGCCATGTCATCGGGTCCAAAAATGATTAGGGTCAAGTTCGCGGGTGATGCGCAGTTCGGAATCGGTCGGCGGCGGAGTTTCCATCAATTCATCCGCCACGCGCAAAGTCCACCCGGTATTTGCCAAAACCTCTTCCACGCTCACTCCCGGATGCACCGACGCGAGATAAGCCTCGCCATCATGCCCGAACCGTAGCACGCTGAGTGTTGTGATGATCGCCGAAGGCCCCGAAGCCTGCGGCAGCCCCTGCGAACGCCGCCAGCCGTTCCCGGTGCCATATCCCGGCGATGTAATGTGCCCGACGCGCTCGCAAAGCCTGCCGCGTTCGTGCGCGAGCATCACCACGGTTCGCCGGGCCAGGCACGCTATATCGCACGCGCCTCCCGACCCCGGCAACCGCTGCATCTCCTTATGGCGATAGCCCCAGGTTGTATTGAGGTTGCCGAACCGGTCCACCTCCGCCGCGCCCAAAAATCCCGCATCCACGCGCCCTTGCTGCAGCAAAGCCATCACGCCAGTCATTTCACCGCACTGCGTGGCTCCGCGAAGATTGGGCGGGTCGCCCATCGTATACAACAATTCCGCGGCGGGCGTTTCGCGAATCACACCGTTCTCGAAGAGCCCGACAGCGCTGGGAGCGTGCGTCCTGCGCGCCATCAAGAACGCCAGCATCGGCAGGCGCATCCCCACGAAAATAAGTTCGCCATCGCCAATTTCGCGCGCGGCGGCCGCAACCATCAGCTCACTGAACGAATAACCGCGCGCCGCGAGATCGGGTTCGGATCGAGCCGTCATAAATGTTCGGAGTTCACTTTCGGCAGGGGCATTTCCGCGCGAAGGCGCCCGCGCTCCCGCAACCGCAGCCTAGTATCCCTGGAAATTCGGTTTACGTTTCTCGAAAAATGCGTTCAAGCCTTCCAGGCAATCCTGCGAATCAAAGCAGTGAATCTGCAGGCGAATCTCTTCATCGAGCGCAGCTTCCAGCTCCTTGCGCTGCTCGGCGCTCATGCGATGCTTCACGTCCCGTTGCGCGAGGCCCGCTCCGCTGGCGATGCTTTCGGCAAGTTTCCTTGTTTCGGCTTCGAATTGCTCCGTCGGAATCACGCGGGAAACGATTCCCAGCCGCAGCGCGTCTTCCGCCGAAAGCATTTGCGCCGTGTAAAATAATTCGGCCGCGCGTGTGGGTCCGATAATCCGCGGCAAAAAATAAGTCCCGCCGAAATCGGGGAACAACCCGATCTGCGCGAAAGATTCCGCAAAGCGCGCCTGGTCGGAGGCGATGCGAATGTCCGCAGCCAGCGCCAGGTTCATCCCGCCTCCCGCGGCCGGTCCATTCACCGCCGCGATCACCACCTTCGGCATCGTGGCAATCGCCAGCGATATCTCTTTTCCGGCTTGCACCAGCGATTCCACTTCGCTCACCGCTTTGCGTTGGCGCACATCGCGCAACAACTCCAGATCGCCGCCAGCG
Source organism: uncultured Acidobacteriota bacterium (assembly GCA_963740695.1). Taxonomy (GTDB): domain Bacteria; phylum Acidobacteriota; class Terriglobia; order Acidiferrales; family UBA7541; genus Palsa-295. The sequence continues at coordinate 514,917 of CAVUFU010000003.1, read as the reverse complement.
CAAAACGCCCGCCCAGTGCCGGTGAGCACCACACAGCGAATGGTTCTATCCGCCTGCACGCGCAACAGCGCATGGACCAATTCCTGGCCCATTTGAATATTCAGCGCGTTCAATTTTTCCGGGCGATTCAAACGAATGATTGAAACCGCGCCCGCGCGTTCTTCCGTCACCACTGGACTGGCGGTTGGCTGTGTAGCCCCCATGCTCTGTTCGCCTCCCTTCCCTAGTCCTTCAGACTCTTCAGCAGCGCCGCAAGTTTCTTGAAATAACGCGTTTTCACCGCGCGTTCCGTCCCACCATTCAGACCGCTCGTTGACGGCAGCACGAAAACCTTCGCACCGTACAATTCTTCCTTCTGCAAGCCCAGCTTGCACTGCCTTCCCGCGAATTTCTCATAGACCATCTTGCCATTGAAAGCCACCACGCGCGGGCGCAGGTCTTCCAGCTTCTGCGCCAGCAGCACGCGGCCCTCGGCAAATTCCTGCCGCTCGATTTCATCTATGCCGCGGGTCGGGCGCTTCACCAGATCCGTCATTCCAATTCCGAATTCCAGAATGCGCCGGTCGTCCTCGTAGCTGAGCGGTTCGGGAATTACGCCCGATTCATACATGATCGGCCAAAATTGATTGCCGCGTCCCGCATAGTAGTGGCCGACGCGGGCGGAACGGTCGCCCGGATTGGCGCCGATCAGGATCATTTTCATTCCCTTGCGGAGATAGTCCGGCAGAGTGCGCATTCAGTCCTTTTCGCTTCTCACAACTTGTCGCTCCATCCCCCTGCCAAAGCTGTGGTGCGATTATCCTTCACCGCTTGCCCGGTCTGCAAGGTCGGGCGCGCTGGGTGTTGCTAACATCGTCTGCGGTCTTCACGCAACCGTCGAAAGCAGAATTTAGGGTATCTAAGTGACTGAAACATGAGTATTTGTCGCTGAGGCTCGATGGCTAAAGAGCGCGCAACGCCGGTTTTGTGCTACCCTGTTTTGCCTATACCGATGAGCGCTTCTAAACTAAATCCGTTGCAGCCGCGTACTCCGCTACCTTCAACGGTAGTGAAGGACGACGAAGGCTCGCTGGTCGCCGCCGCCAAGGCCGGCGACATTACGGCGTTTGAAACCCTGGTCGGGCGCTACGAACGCAAAATCTTTCGCTTGGCGCAAAATATCACCCAGAACCGCGAAGACGCCGAAGACGTAATGCAGGAAGCGTTCCTGAAGTCCTACCAGCACCTCGGAGAGTTTCAGGGCAATTCCAGATTTTACACCTGGCTGGTGCGCATCGCGGTCAATCAGGCCCTGATGAAGCTCCGCAAGCGCCGCCCCAACCAGGTGTCGCTTGATGAAGAAATCGACACTGGCGAAGATACCATGCCGCGCGAGGTGGAAGACTGGGGGCCGTCACCCGAGGATCGCTACGAGCAGTCCGAACTCGGCAGTATACTTTCCACTACGATTGCGGAACTCGATCCACCTTTCAGAATCGTTTTCCAACTTCGCGACATCGAAGAGTTATCAACGGAGGAGACGGCGGAAGCGCTGGGGCTTTCGATCCCAGCCGTTAAATCGCGGTTGCTGAGAGCGCGCTTGAAGCTGCGGCAGAAACTGAACCGCTATTTTCGCCAGGGTGAGAATTCGTGAACTGCAAGAACATCGTTAAGGAGATTTCGAACTACCTGGAAGAAGCGCTGGAACCGTCGCTGAAATCCTCCATCGAAAAGCATCTGGAGGGTTGCGAGGATTGCCGTATTGTCGTGGACACCACCAAGAAGACCGTTCAGATTTTCTGCAATTCCGAACCTGCTCCGCTGCCGGAAGATACGCGCCAGCGCCTGCGCGACGCCCTCTTCAAGCAACTCAGCCACATCCGCGCGGAGAAACGCTAGACGCCGCGCGCTTCTGCCGGACGCGCATCCTTCTCCCACAGAGGTACTTGCCGCCCGAATCCGCGCTCGCGCGCTAGATCGTAAATACGCCCAGCTACCACTACATCTTCGGTGGCGATCCCGTTGGACTTAAAAAGCGTAATCTGCTCAGGATTCGCGCGACCTGGGATCTTTCCAGCCACAATTTCCGCTAACTCGTTCACGCTGTCCCAGCGCCGCTTGTCGTCGCCGTACATTTGAATCAGGTCGCCCGCCTCGATTTTCGATTGCTCGCGCGAATCCGCCGCAATAATGTCGCAGCGGCGCACTGCTGCCCCATCCAATTCATGTTTCTGCGGAAAGTTCGCGCCGATGGCATTGATGTGCATGCCGGGTTTGAGCCAGCGCCCTTCCAACACGGGGTCTGTGGAGTTTGTGGTCGTCACGACGATGGCAGCGTCGCGTACAGCTTCCTCCGCCGATGCCACGGCCCCTACAGGCAGCCGCAGCCGTTCAGTCATTTCCTGCGCGAACTGCGTGCGATGTTCGGCGGTGCGGCTGAACGCGCGTATGCGCTCGATTTTTCGCACGAGTGCGATCGCTTCCAGTTGCGTCCGCGCCTGTAAACCTGTACCGATGATTCCAATCGTGCTCGCGTCCGCGCGGGCCATCAGGCGAGTGGCCACCGCGCTCGCCGCTCCCGTGCGCATCTGTCCCAGGTAATCCGCTTCGATCAGTGCGACCAGATCGCCCGATTGCGCGTCGAACAAAGGCACCAGAAATCGCAAACCCTGCTTCGCGCTCGTATACATCTTCAAGCCCATGTAACCGCTTACCGCGTCGGCCCCGGCCATGTAATGGAGATAGCCCTTCCCCGGAATGTGCAGGCGCCGGCGCGAATGGACCTGTGCGCTGCCGTCCGCGAGCCGGCGAAAGGAATCCTCCACCGCCTCCAGCGCCAGCGGCATAGTCAGAATATTCTTCACGTCAGCTTCGGATAGCAGTAGTGCCACGCACTTCCTCCAGTCGAAATGAGCGATGCAATGATAACGCGAGGCGGGAAGATATCAGAAGCTCACGTGGTAGCGCAGCACGCGCGCTTCGGGCGCGTCGAGGACCAGTAATTCGCCCTTGGAATTCACAGCCAGCGGCGGAGCCTTGCGCGAAGCCTGACCCAGTTGCGGTGCGAGGTCCATATCTAGCTTCGGCGCGCCATCCGTGGTCACAACGTGCAGCGTCAATCCGTTCGAATCCATCAGGAACACGCAATTGCTCCAAATCGCAAAGCCCGCGTTGGGATTCCAGTTCGCATCCTTGGTACTCGGCACGATTTCGCTGATCAGGTGACCTTCGCGCGTCAGCTTCATGATGCCGCCGGAAGGTGTTGCCAAATACAAATAGCCATCCGGTCCGCTCACGAGCGGGCCGAAGCGCTTTGAGCCCGGCATGGTCTCGCGCGGCTGCCAGGTTTGCACCAGACGCAATCGCGACGTGTAGCTGAACACCTTGCCCGCGTTCGAATCCAGCACGTGAATCAGTCCGTCATCGCCGACCGCGACGCTCAGCTCATTTCCCGGCGCGGGCCTCGTCCTCAATCGCAGCTCGCGGTAGCGGTCCCCGCTCGGCAAGAAAATGAAGACGCTATCGCGAACGGGATCGGTGACGTAAATTGCTCCGCCCTGATCGAGCGAAATGAACTGCGGGTGATTCAGCCCATCTTCCTGGAAGGAAAGCAGCGGTTTGCCGCCCGAAGCGAACTTGGAAATAAATGCGCTGCCGGAGTCGGCGATAAATATGTCGCCGAGCGAGTCAGTGGCAATCCCCGAGGGATCTTGCAGCTGCCCTGGCCCGTCGCCCTTCACGCCCCATTCGCCGATGTATGTAACAGACGGCGACGCAACCACGGGGTTCCCAGCCATCGCGACGGAGGAACCTTGCGAACAACCACACAGGACGGCGGAGCAAAGCAGCAGGCAAATATATCCAACGATGGAACCGCGCTTCCCCATATCAATCAATTTATCGCAACCGCGTCCGCGCGCGAGATGAATTGCGCGGCAATGGAACGCGGTGATTAACGGCGATGTTTGCGTGGCTCCGGCGCCCCTTTCTCTCTCACGCGGCGAACGATAGTCTGGTGCATCACGTACGTGCGCTTTTCACTGGCACCGGCACTCAGATCCTGAAACCAAAAGGTGACGTCGCCCGCCGGCCCGGCCGTTTGGGTGCGCTCGATCGGCAGCTTGCCGCACACGTCGCTATCCACAAATGCGGTTTCGTAGCGCTCCTTCTGCTTCCCCCAGGTGTAAACGCGCAGCATCGTGAAGTCGCACAGCTGGCCTTCGGGACCGTGTGTGCCAACGAGCAAATATTGCGGCATCGGTTTGCCGGAGGAGGACGGCACGCGGTCGAGCTGTGTCCAGGCCACAATGCGCATGCCCGCGGAACTCGCATAATCCGGCAATGGCTGCGGTACGTCGAGATCAATGAATCGGCCGAGAACCCATCCGGCGAGCGTGCCTTGATCAGCAGTGTGCGCGCGCACAAACCACCAATCCTCTTTCTTGCCTTCCGGCGCGGGCGCCGAAGATTCTGTGTCGCCGTTCTCTACAATCGCCGGCTTGATTTCCGCCGTTTCGCGGGTCAACAAGTCAAGCCGGACATCCTTGTTCAACTGGCGGATCCGCGGCGTGTCGCGTCCCGGCCCGAAGTGGAGATTGCTGAGGACTCGCGTGTGACCTCGCGCTTCCACGGACATTCCCTCGGACTTCGTTTCCATGTCTTTCATCCGCTGCCACGCGTCCGCGGACAGCAAATCGCGCTCCTCGACCCAGCCGACCACGCCGTCGGCGGTGCGAACCTTCACCTGATCCTGAAAGCGCTGCAGGACATCCAAGCGCTCGCCGAAACTGACGGTGGTGACTGGTTCGCGCACCTGGGCCGACGTGCTGTACACCGTGACCAGATGATTTCCGGAGTAGGCAATTTCCAGCGGGGCAGCAGCGTGTCGCTCGCGGACGTAGAGCCCGACGACCACCACGAGCACCACCGCGAAGCCGAGCAGGACTTTGCGGATCACCGGCGCTCTCCGCGCGGAGATGTACTGCTGGCGCTGCTCGCTTGTGCGGGCTCTGTCATGGTCCGAGTTGCTAGCGAAGTAACCCAGCATTTTACACTAACCGCCGCGCGCATCCGCGCACGCGTTGCGTGCCGAGTTTCCATGCACTCGCGCGCGAGATATTTCGGTTCTGATACAATTCCGTCCGTTCGTTCATCGTTCATGGCTTAACTTCCCCGGAGGAATTGCATGCAGAGTATGGAAAAGCTGAAACCGCTGGCGCTTTTGCTGTTGAGGCTCGCGTTGGGGGTGATCTTTGCATTTCACGGATATCCGAAGCTCTTCACTCATACGCAGGAGACAATGCAGGGGTTTATGCACATGGGCTTCCCGGCCTTTTTCGCGTACATCGCGGGAGTAATCGAGTTCTTTGGTGGCTGCTTATTGATCGTGGGATTGTTTACGCGCGTGGCCGGATTGTTCTTGGCGGGCGAAATGGCCGTGGCGCTGGTCAAAGTGCACGGGATTCTTTCCAATCCGATGAAAGTGGATGTTTATCAATTTCCGCTGGCGATGGCTGTGGGAGCGTTTGCACTGGCGACTTTGGGAGCGGGATTGATTTCGCTGGATCAGGCTGTATTCGGCGGAGGCGGAGGCGCGAGAGGTCCGGCGCGCAAATCGAAGAACAAAGATCGCGACTAGGTTGCGGCGATCGTTGCTCGATCACTGTGAGGCAACGCAGCCGGAGCGGCTTGATCACACGCCGCTTCGGCTTTTCTAAATTCGGTTACGCCGTCTGAGTCGAGCCGTGATCGGGTGCGCTGGGCGGCGTCGGCTGCGAAGACAAATCTACCGGGACCGGCGCTGGCGCTTGCGGCATCACCAGCCACGCGATGAAGTAGCCCAGAACCGCGGGTACCAGCGGCACTGGGAAAATCACCAGAAGTACCCACACGAGGCGCACGATCGTGGAATCCACTTCCAGGTATTCGGCGATGCCGCCGCAAACTCCGGCAATTTTGCAATCGGTTGAGGAGCGCATCAGGCGCTTGTGAATCGGCGGCGGTCCGGCGGGCGTCACGTGTTGCTGCGCGCCACAGTAGTAGCAATAATTCGAATATTCAGCGATGTCGCGATGGCATTTCGGGCAATTCATAGTCCCCTCCCGCGGGCCGCGCTCGTGCTTCGACCCTCACAGTACGTATACGACTCAAGCTGCCAAAAGGTTTCATGCGACCGTTCGGCAGTCGGTTTTCCTTGTTCTCAGCGTCAGAGCGAAAAGCAGATCCCTCGCTGCGCGCGGGATGACATCCACTTCCCTTTTTCGCGCAAACTGTAAAGCCGCTGCACCAATACGGCGGGCCATCATTTCACTTTTGCGCCTGCCGGTACATCCTCCGCGAAGGTGCAAAGTACCGGCTTGCCGTCTGGCCCGACGGATGCGGCAAGCAACATTCCGTTTGATTCCAGGCCGCGCATCTTGCGCGGCGCAAGATTGGCGACGATCACTACTTTGCGGCCGACGAGTTCTTCTGGCGCATACGACAGGGCGATCCCCGCTAGGACTTGCCGCAGTTCGTCGCCAATATCGACGAGCAACTTGAGCAGCTTGTCGGCGCCCTGAATGCGTTCGGCCGATTTCACCACGCCGACACGCAATTCCACTTTGGCGAAGTCTTCGATTCCGATTTTCGCCGGAGCAGCCGACGCCGGCACAGTTCCTGCCGCTGCTGCCGCGCCGGCTGGAGCTGGATTCTCCGCTGCGGGGGCTTGACTCGCAGCAGACCCGTGGCTCGTGACTTGTGATTCGTGACTCGTGACGGGCGCCGCCGCGCCCGGATTGCGTATTTCGTTTTCCATGGCTTCAATCTTCTCCAGTACTTCTTTTTTATCCGCGCGCGGGAACACAGCCTCAATCGTCCCGATGCGGGTACCGCCCTGCAACGCGCCCCATTCGACGCGATCGATCCGCTCCTCCTCAATCTTGCCCGCCAGCCCGAGCTGCTCCCAGATTTTCTGCGTAGATTCCGGAATCACAGGATGCGCGAGCACGGCCAGCAGGCGCACCGACTCCGCCACGCTATAAAGAACCTGCTCGAGCCGCGCGCGCTGCGCCGGGTCGTCGGCCATCGTCCAGGGCTTTTCGCTCGCGAGAAACTTGTCCGCTAGCGCCACCAGGCCCCAAATCATGGTGAGCGCTTCGGAAAATTCATTGTGCTCGTAGGCCTTGCGAATCATTGTGTGGAATGCGCCCGACGTGACCTCAAACAGGCGTTGTGGCGCAGGCGTCTCCGCCGGAATCACACCACCGAAATAATTCGAGATCATCGTAAGCGTGCGGCTGCACAAATTTCCAAGACCGTTCGCGAGATCCGCGTTGTAGCGCGTGATGAGCGCGTCGCGCGAAAAATTGCCGTCCTGGCCGAAGACAACTTCGCGCATGAGGTAGTAGCGCAGCGCGTCGTTGCCCAAGGCCTTTACGATCGGCTCCGGATACGCGACGTTTCCTTTCGACTTGCTCATCTTTTCCTGCTCAAACAGCAGCCAGCCGTGCGCGACAATTTTCTTCGGCAGCGGCAGTTCGGCCGCCATCAGGAACGCCGGCCAGTAAATCGCGTGGAAGCGGATGATTTCCTTCCCGATCATGTGCAGGTCGGCGGGCCAGAATTTCGCAAACTTCGCGCTCGCCGAAGCGTCGGGTGAGCCGTAGCCAATGCCGGTCATGTAGCTCGTCAGCGCGTCATACCAAACGTAAAAGACGTGATCGGGATCGCCCGGCCACGGAATTCCCCACTTGATTGACTGGCGGCTGATCGAAAGGTCTTTCAGGCCGGCTTCCACGAAGGCACGCACTTCGTTCATACGGAAATCCGGCTGAACGAATTGCGGATGATCCTGGTAAAGCTGAAGTAGGCGGTCGCCATAGGCCGAGAGACGGAAGAAATAATTTTCTTCGGAGATCAGTTCGGCATCGCGCCCGCAGATCTGGCACATGGCCGGCTCGGGCGTGTCGCTGACGTAGGCGTTGTCGTAGATGCAGTAGCGGCCCTCGTAGCGCTTTTTGTAGATGGCGTCCGGTGACTTCTCGAGCGTGCGCCGCACGAGAGTCTGGACGGCGCGCGCGTGGTCGTCCGAAGTGGTCCGAATGAAATCCGTGATCGAAATTCCGAGCAGCTTCCACAAATCGCGGAAGATCTTTTCGTTCTGATCGACGAGTTTCTGCGGCGTGACGCCTTTGGCTTCCGCGGCGCGTTCGATGTTGACGCCGTGCTCATCGGTGCCGGTAAGGTAGGCGACGTCGTAGCCGCACATGCGTTTGTAGCGCGCGATCACGTCGCAGACGATGGTGGTGTAGGCGGAGCCGACGTGCGGGCGCGAGTTCGCGTAATAGATGGGGGTGGTGAGGTAATACTTGGGCTTGGAATTGTCCATGGAGTGTTAGTGGCTGCCGCCCGCGCTCCGTTTCTCGGCCTGCCGCTGAAATTCGAAAGTCGCGGCGGCGATCACCTGCTTTAGCGGGATGCCTTTTTGCGCGGCGATGCGCTGGCAGTCTTCGTATTCGGGCGTGGCGTTGAGCACTGTGCCGTTCATGCGCGAGACTTTCATTTGCACTTCGCCGAAGGGCGTCGTGACCGGGACGAACTCGCGATCGAGAGTCTTGCGGCGGACTTCGTGGGTGCGGACGCCTAGCGTGGTGGTTTCGCGGAAAACCAGATCAATCAGCGCCGCTGCTTTGGCAGGCTCGGCCAGTATCGTCACGAGCAGCCCCGGGCGATTTTTTTTCATCTGCACGGGCGTGGAAAAAACGTCCAGGGCGCCGGCGGCTAGCGCGCGCTCGGTGAAATAACCGTAAATTTGCGGGCTCATGTCGTCCACGTTCGTTTCGATGACGGTGATGGGCGCGTCCCAATGTTCGCCGGGTTCGCTCACCGCGATTTCGCCGATCAGCAGGCGCAGGACGTTCGCTTTTTCGGTTAAGTTTGCGGAGCCTGCACCGTAGCCGATGGCGTTGAGCTTCATTTCCGGAATTTCGGCGTAGCGCGTCGCGAGTGTAGTGGCGATCGCTGCGCCCGTCGGCGTCACGAGTTCTTTTGCGATCCCGCTCGTATACATCGGCACACCCTTCAGAAGCTCTGCGGTGGCCGGCGCCGGCACGGGCAAGAGTCCGTGGGCTGTTTTGACTTGTCCGGCGCCCACGTCGAGAGGCGAGCACGAGAATTCGTCAATGCCCAGGAGCTCGAAGCCGATCGCGGCGCCGACGATGTCCACGATGGAATCCACGGCGCCAACTTCGTGGAAGTGCACCTGCTCGATCGGCATCTGGTGCACTTTGGCTTCCGCTTCGGCAAGGCGGATGAAGATTTTGCGGGCACGTTCGGCGGCGCGCGGCGCGAGTTGGGCCTTTGCGATGCGGTCGAGGATGATCGAAAGTCCGCGGTGGTGATGGCCTTCGGCGGTTGCGACTTTCACGTGCGTCGCGAAAATTTGGCCGCGCTGAACCTTTTCGGCGGAAATCGTCCAGCCCTCGAGGCCCAGTTTGCGCAGTTCGGATTCGATGGCGCGCAGGTCGGCGCCGGCATCCACCAGCGCGCCGAGAACCATGTCGCCGCTGATGCCGGAGAAGCAATCGAAATAGGCATGACGCAAAGTTTTCATGTATCAGTGCGACTTTTTGCGGATAAAGCTGAAAAAACGATACTAGTCTGCGCCACAAACAGTGTCAAATAGGCGCGCACCTGGAAATCGCGCTGTCTTTTTGACCGCTCCCCGCCGTTCCCCTATAATCGCCGGATTCATTGTGGCTAAGGAGCGACGTGTATAAAGCGGTGGAGGACCGGTTTCGCAAGGCGCTGCGGCATCACATTCACGAGCGTTACAAGACGGATGTGCCGATCGTTACGGAGAGGCCGCCGCGACTCGCTATGGGGGAGGCGGCTTCGCCGGTGTGTTTTGAGCTGGCCAAGCGGATGAAAAAGCCGCCGCGGGCGCTCGCGCAGGAAATTGCGAATTCGCTGAAGCCAATAAAGGGCGTGGCGCGGGTGGAGGTGGCGGGAGGCGGTTACCTGAACGCGTTTTTCGACCGCGCGGAATTTTTTCGCGGCGCTTCCGAGGAAGCCGGGCAGGCTGGCACGACGCCTGGGGCGAACGCGACCAAGACCGTGGTCGAGCACACCAGCATCAATCCGAACAAGGCTGCGCACATTGGGCATTTGCGGAATGCGGTGCTGGGCGACACGTTCGGGCGATTGCTGCGGCACACGGGGCGGCGCGTCGAGATCCAAAATTATATTGATAACACTGGAGTGCAGGTGGCAGACGTGGTGCTCGGCTTTCTGCACCTCGAGAAGAAATCGCTGGATGAGGTGCGGGCGCTTGCGGCTGCGCCGAAATTTGATTATTTGTGCTGGGATTTGTACACGCGGGTGACGCAATTTCTGGCGGAGGATAAATCGCGGCTGGAATTGCGGAATCAGACGTTGAAGGAAATCGAAGAGGGGCATGGCGACGCGGCGCGGATGGGCGAGGTTGTTTCAACGGCGATCAACTATTGCCATTTGCATACTTTGGACCGGCTGGGGATCGATTTCGATTTGCTGACGCAAGAGAGCGACATCCTGCATTTGAAATTCTGGGATGCGGCGTTTGCGATGTTGAAAGAGCGCGGGGCGGTGCAGCTGGCGACTTCCGGGAAAGAATGCCGGTTGCTGGGTGATGGAGTTGCCGTCGGATCGCGTCGTCGCGACGGAAGCTGTCGGAGACCGCAACCGCTGCAGCGGCCGGCGGCGAAGCGGCGGAAGAACCGGCGGAGGAGGCTGAAGCGAAGATTATTGTGCGGTCTACCGGGACCGTCACGTATGTGGGCAAGGATATCGCGCTGCATCTTTGGAAATTCGGCTTGCTCAATCGCGATTTTCATTACCGGCGGTTTTACAAGCATCCGGATGGGCACCAGGCGTGGGTTACGGCGAGCGACGGCGACGATCCGGGCGCGCCGGAATTTGGGCACGCGCGCGAACTTTTCAACGTGATTGATTCGCGGCAGGCATATCCACAGCAGGTGGTGGTGGCGGCTTTGCGGGCGCTTGGCTACGGCGACGAAGCGGATCATTTGAAACATTTTGCTTACAACGTGGTGGCGCTCACGCCGCGCTGCGCTTTGGAGATGGGTTACGAGATTCCTCCGGAGGACGCGAAGCGGGCTTACATCGAAGTGAGCGGGCGGAAGGGCCAGGGCGTGAAGGCTGATGATTTGATTGATCAGCTGGAGGCGGGAGCGCGGAAGGAAGTGGATGCGCGTCATCCGGAAGCGCCGGAGAGCGAGCGGGCGGCGATTGCGCATGCGGTGGCCATCGGGGCTTTGCGTTATTTTCTTTTGCGTTTTACGCGTTCGACTGTGATTGCTTTCGATTTCAAGGATGCTTTGAGCTTTGAGGGCGAGACTGGGCCTTACGTGCAATATGCCGTGGTGCGCGTGAATGGGATTTTACGCAAGGGAGCGGAGCTGGATCCTAGCGTCGCGGTGGAGGATGCTGCGAATACTGCTCGATTGAAGAGTGGCGAGATTGATGCGGGTAGTTTTCTGGCTTCGCCGGAGTACGACGATATTTGGGATCTGGTGGTTTTGGCAGGATCGTTTGATGCGCGGCTCGATACGGCTGTGGCGTCGCAGGAGCCGGCGTTTTTGGCGCGGTTTGCGTTTGAATTGGCGCAGGCTTTTAATGTGTTTTATCACCAGCATCATATTTTGAAGGAAGCGGATGCGGAGAAGCGGGCGTTTTTGCTTTTGGTTACGGCGCTGGTTCGGGAGCAGTTGGTGACTACTTTGGGGTTGTTGGGAATTACTGCGCCGGAAAAGATGTGAGGTTTGCGGCGGTGTTCTGTGGTGGCGGATGCGTCGTGCGATTGGAGCGATTCCGCGAGGCGCGCCTCGCGGGGGAAAAAGGGCGGCACGCCGCCGCACTCCATATGGGGCTGGGCGCGTGCGGCATCGCGGAGAATATTGCGTTCTCGCTAGAAGCGGGCACGGCCCTCCTACGACGGGCCTTCGACATGCCGTTCCCGTGCCGCCCTATCTAGTTTTGTGGCGCTAGCTTTCGCATTACAACTTCATTGCGAAGTCTACTATCGAGCGGATGGCTACGCCTGTGGGGCCTTTGGCTAGCCAGGGCTTGCCGTCATCTACCCAGCACGTGGCTGCTATATCGAGGTGGATCCACGGGGTGTCTTCGGCGAATTCCTTGATGAACCAGGCGCCGGTGATAGCGCCGCCGCCTTTGCCGCTGCCGGTGTTGCGAATGTCCGCGATATTGCTTTTGATCATTTCCTGGTATTCGTCGTCCATGGGCATGGGCCACATTTTTTCGCCGGCAGCTTTCGCGCTTTCGAGGAATTGGTCGAGATATTCGCGCGGCGTGCCGAACGCGCCGACGTGTACGCTGGCGAGCGCGACCTGGATCGCGCCGGTGAGCGTAGCGGCGTCAATCAAGTGGGTGCAGCCGAGTTTGCGCGCGTAAAAAACGCCGTCGGCGAGAATCATGCGGCCTTCGGCGTCCGTATTGATTACTTCGATGGTTTTGCCGGACATGGCGACTTGCACGTCGCCCGGTTTTTGCGCGCGGCCACCCGGCATATTTTCCGTGGATGGGATTACAGCGATCACCGGAACGGCGGGCTTGAGGTACGCGAGAGCGCGCATGGCGCCGAGCATAGTGGCGGCGCCGCCCATGTCGTACTTCATTTTTTCCATGTTGTCGGCGGGCTTGATGGAGATGCCGCCGGTGTCGAAAGTGACGCCTTTGCCGACCAGACCGAGAACCGGCGAATCCGGGCGGGCGTTATCGGGCGTGTAGCGGATCACGATGACGCGCGGCGGTTCGACGCTGCCTTGCGCTACGCCAATCAGCGCGCCCATTTTCAGTTCGGAGATTTTGCGCTCGTCGAGGATTTCGATGCCGAGGCCGACTTCCTTGGCCATGGCTTCAGCGCGGGCCGCGAGCATGCGCGGGGTGAGGCGATTAGAAGGCTCGTTGATCAGATCGCGCGCGAAATTTTGCGATTCGGCGATGACGCGGCCGTGCTCGACGGCGTCGGCGAGATTTCCATTCTGCGCAGCGGAATCGAAGCCGGCGAGCGAGACGGACTGGATCTCGCGATTGGGCTTCTTTTCGGTGCGGTACTTGTCCGATTCGAAATCGGCGACGATCAAGCCCTCGGTGACCGCCTGCGCAGCGGCGGCCCCGCGCTCGCCCTCGCGCGCGAGGAAGATAAATTTTTTCACGCCGCGTGATTTCAGATGGCGCAAAGCTGCGCCGGCAATTTTGCGCAGATCGGAAACGGCAAATTTTCCGGGCTTCCCTGCTCCCACCAGCAGCAGGCGCTTGGCGTCCAGACCTTCGGGGAAATGTACGAGAACGAGTTCAAGCGCTTTGCCCGTAAGTTCGCCGCTGGAGGCGAGGGCGGCGAGACGGCCGTCCATTTTTTCGTCAATGTCGGCGAGGACTCCCTCGATTTTTTTGTCCTGGTCGAAAACGTAGGTTACGAGCGCGTCGGCGTGGATCGAAGCGTACGGCTGGCTATCGAGTTGGATCTGCATGGCTCCCTTTCACTTTTCATCGAATTTCAGCGGCGGCGGGAGCGGTAGATGGCTTCATTGGCTTCCCGTTTAGCCTCTTTTTGTTTCTCGGCCTCGCGCCGGTCGTGGAACTTTTTGCCTTTGGCGACGGCCAGTTCGCACTTCGCGATGCCGTCGCGGAAGTAAATCTTGGTCGGGACGATGGTCATACCCTTCTGCTGGGTCTGAACGAGCAGGCGGTTAATTTCGCGCCGATTGAGCAGGAGCTTCCGTTTCCGAAGGGGATCGTGATTCCTGAAGCCTCCGGGCAGATATTCCGGTATGTGGCAGTTTACCAGCCAAGCCTCGCCAACGCGAATCTCGGCGTAGGCCTCCCGGAGGGTGCCTTTGCCTTCGCGCAGGGACTTGACCTCGGTACCGACGAGTACCAGCCCCGCTTCCAAACTGTCCAGGAGGTGGTAATTGTAGGAGGCGGCGCGATTCTGCGAAACAATCTTCACGCCCTGGTGTTGAGATTTCTGGGAGTTTGTGTTCACGTCCTAGCTATCATAGCCGCCGCGCGCGATTCGCCGCAAGTCATGGATTTGGCTGCATTTCCGGCGATTCGTGCAAGATTTTACAAAGTCTTAACACAGCAACGGCTGGGAATTCAGTTATTCATACGTCTAACACAACTTTGCGGATTTGTTGCCGCATCACACTGCGGGTGCTAAACTCGATAGGAATTAGCAAACCCAGCGGAGGCCTTCTTTTGCGTCGTTTAGGATACGTGCCGCTTTTGGTGGCGGCTGCCCTTTTGCTCGCCGGCTGCCCCAAAGGCAACGAAGACTTTTCGGCTGCGCAAAAGGCCAACGCGCTGCAAGACTATGACACGGCGCTAGTTCACTACGAACGAGCGCTCCGCGCCGACCCCACCAATGCGGAATACAAGCTGCGCGCCGCCCAGGCGCGTTACGATGCCGGCCAATTCCACATCCACCAAGGCGAAAAAGCCCTTAAGTTGGGCGATTTGCAGCTGGCCCTGGCCGAGTTTCAGAAAACCCAGCTGATCGATCCTTCGAACGTGGCCGCCGACCAGGAAGTAAAGCGCACCACGGATATGATCGCTGCGCAAAACGGCCCCGCCCCGAAGCCGGCTGCGCCGACTCCCAACGAGCAGATTCTTTCAGCACCTCCCGAATTGAAGCCGCTTTCGCGCGAGCCTATCAACCTGAAGATGACGAACGACGCGCGGGTGGTTTACGAGACGATCGCCAAGCTCGCGGGTCTGAGCGTGATTTTCGATCCGGACTTCACATCGCGGCGGATTACGGCGGAATTGCCGAACGTTACCTTGGAGCAGGCGCTGGACGCCGTATCCCTGGAGAGCAAAGCATTCTGGAAGCCGGTGACGCCGACGGTGATATTCGTCGCGCCGGACCAGCCGCAAAAGCGCAAGGACCTGGAAGACGAAGTGGTCCAGACCTTCTATCTTTCGAATACGCTGACGCCGCAGGACTTGACCGAGGTGGTGAACGGATTGCGGCAGTTGCTGGACCTGCATCGCCTTTCGCAAGTGAACGCGCAGAACGCGATCGTGATTCGCGACACGCCGGACAAACTGCTGCTCGCCGGAAAAATCATCCGGGATATTGACAAGGCCAAGCCGGAAGTTTTGATTCATGTGCAGGTTTTGACGGCCAGCATGGACCGTCTGCGCGATCTGGGAATCTTGCCGGGGCAAAGCGTTTCGGTGGCGTTTCAGCCGCGTTCCGCGCTGAATCCCAATGGCAGCACGAGTTCGAGCTCGGGCGGATCGTCAACCACGACGACCAACAATCAAGTTTCGTTGAATAATTTAAAGAGACTGGCGACGCAGGACTGGGCGATTACGCTGCCCGGCGCGCAAGCGAATGCGATTCTGACGGACGATCGCACCAAGATTGTGCAAGATCCCGAATTGCGCGTGACCGACGGACAGAAGGCCACGCTGAAAATCGGCTCGCGCGTGCCGGTCGCGACGGGAAGCTTCCAGGCAGGCGTCGGCGTCGGAGTGACGGGGAGTTCCGGCGTGGTGAACCCCCTGGTGAACACGCAGTTCCAATACATTGATGTGGGCGTGAATATCGAGGTTACCCCGCGCGTCCATCCGGACGGCGAAGTGAGCATGAAGCTGACGGTGGACGTATCGCAGATTACCGGAACGAGCAACATTGGCGGAATCAATCAGCCGGTCATCGGCCAGAAAAAAGTGGAGAACGATGTGCGGCTGAAGGAAGGCGAAGTCAGCGTGTTGGGCGGCCTGATTGAGCGCACGGACACGAAGAACATCAATGGGATTCCGGGCATCGGCGAAGCGCCGCTGATGCGTTACTTGTTCTCCGATAACAGCCATGAAATCGAAGAAGACGAGACGCTGATCGTCCTGACGCCGCACGTGCTACGCCTGCCGTCGCTTTCGGCGCAAAATCTGGCGCCGATGGCTGCCGGAACTGATTCCAACGTGCGCGTGTACCGTGACGATGCGACCGTGGAATCGCCCGCCACGGAGCAGCCCACCGCTCAAGCCGTCGCTCCCGCGGCGCGTCCGAGCGCGGCGCCTGCGGCACCGGGCATGACTCCTGCTTCGATGACGCAACAGCAGGCTGCAGCGGCGGCACCGCAGCCCGGAGCGGCTGTGCAACTGCATTTTGAACCTGCGACGACGGTGCTGAAACCCGGCGACACGACGACGGTGGGGCTCGCCATCTCGAACGTCAACGATCTTTTTTCCATTCCGCTGATGATTCATTACAATCCGGCGGTGATCCAGGTGGAGGAAGTGCGCAACGGAGGATTCCTTTCCGGCGGAACGCAGGAAATTGCCGTGGTTCAGCGGATTGACCAGCAGAAGGGCGAAGTAGTGGTGTCGGCGACGCGCCAGCCAAACACGCCGGGTGTGAGCGGGACCGGAACCGTGTTGGGTCTGGTGATACGCGCGGTCGGCCCCGGCGTCGCCAACTTGCAAATTCTGGAAGCGAACGCGCGCAATTCCCAGCAGCAGCCCATTCCCATCGTATCGGGAGAGGCGACCATTCAGGTGCATTAAGGAATCATGAGTTGGAATCGCAGCGGCGTGAATTCCCTTCCCGAACGGCAGCGGCTCACGAGACCTTTGGTTTTGCGGCGTCTTGCACCTCGCGCGCTGCGGCGGTGGCATGGCTCCGCAGGAGTCACGCTCCTTGAACTCATTATCGCTTGCGCGATTCTGATCATTTTGGCGTCGATTTCAGTGCCGCTCGCGCGCAACACGGTGAAACGCACCAAGGAAGCAGAGCTTCGCTACGATCTGCGCGAAATGCGCGATGCGATTGACCGTTACAAGGACGCCTCCGACAAAGGCCAGATTCAAGTGAAAGCCGGAACGGAAGGCTATCCGGTGGATCTGGAAACACTCGTCACTCCGACGCAGTTGACCGGCGCCGCCACCGACAAGCGGGTTCGTTTTTTGCGCAAGATTCCGACTGACCCCATGACCGGCAACAAGGATTGGGGCATGCGTTCGGTGCAGGATGATCCGGATTCGACGGCCTGGGGCGGGCAGGACGTGTTCGACGTGTTTACGAAATCTTCCGGGACCGCGCTGGATGGGACGAAATACTCAGATTGGTAGTTTGCCGCGAATGTCGGGGCGCGCGATTGAAAAATGATCCGTAGATTAAACCACGCAAGAAGCACTCTGGAAAAAAGCCGGACGGCGCAGGACGGCTTCACTCTGATCGAACTGATGGTCGTTATCACCATCATTCTAATTCTCGCGACAATCGCCGCGGGGCAGTACCAAAAGACGGTGCTGCGTGCGAGAGAAACGAAATTAAAATCCGAACTTCACGTGATGAGGAAGGCCATCCAGGATTATACGGTTGATAAAGAGTGCGGCCCGTCGTCGCTGGACGATCTGGTCTCCAACAACTACCTGAGCAAGATTCCCGATGATCCGATAACGGGCGGACCGGATTGGGTGACTACCTCCGACAACGTCGGCTACAGTCCCGAGCAAAGCTGTTACGGAATCACGGACGTGAAGTCGGCGTCGGACAAGGTTTCGCCATTTGAGAGCACCGCATACAGTTCCTGGTAGAGTTTCTGCGCGTTATTCGTAGCGCTCCCGCAATAACTGTTGCCCTCGAGTAAAACAAACTGCCAGGCCTTCTGTTTCAATCCAGACAAAGAGAAATCGTGGACCTGGGAGAACGAAGATCTCCGCGCACGGTGGCGACGTTGTGTACCGTGCTTGCCAGATTTAGCGCGCAACCGCTGAGAACCGCGGATGCGTGCGGCGAGTGGTGCAGCCGCACGCATCGTTTGGTTTCGCTGCGCCTGCCCGAACTTTCGTTCAGGCGTAGCGCATTGGTCGCGATTCTTGGTGTCTTTAATGCTTAGTTGCCGAGTGCGTTTTGTGTAGGGCGGGGCCGGCAGCCGCCTTGGCTACCAGTCGCACGGTCCAGAAATCATCCGACAAATTCGCGTCCGTCAGATAGGCATAGGGAAACGTGAAATAGCCTCCCATTCCCCAACCGGCGCCCCAGGAATTACGGATGATGAAGCGCTGGGACGCATCGTCGTAGCCGACGGCCAAAACGGCGTGGCCTCCGAGTACTTTTTCGCCCGCGGCGGGCATGGGCGCAACGCCCGTCTGAGCCACCTGCGGGCTTTCAAAACTTTCGTACACCGTGAATCCGAAGACGAATGGGTAGCCCGAGGCGAGGCATCCCTTCATCTGATTCAGCACCTGCGGCACCCTTTGATATTGCAGAACTTTCCCCAGCGGGGCGTCGCTGAAGGCTTTCGGCGGCGGCTTGACCGCAAACTTGGTGATGTCGTAGGCCCAATCCGTCTCCGGGCACGCGCCGATATTGCCGACGCTCTTTATTCCGTCGCGGATCTGTGCGCCGCTATCGGTTCCCACGGTACCTTCCATGACGCGCTCGTTGTAGTAGATGAATAGCCGCGAAGGCGTGAAGATTTTCGGGTCGGCCTGCTTGATTTGTTCGAACTCCAGCGCACCGGCGATGGAATTGGCCGTACAACTTCCCAACTGTCCCTGATCGTAAACTTCCTTGGGGCACTCCGGCCGCAGATCTTCGCTCGGCGGAAGCGCCGCCATATTCTCCACCGGCGCCGAATACATGAAATCACGCTGGTCGGGCAAATCGGGAACCCATCCGTAGGAATGGTTAGGCATGGTAGTCCTCCTTAGACACGAGGATTCGCGCCTGCGTCGTTAGTTTAGGCTCAGTGCTGGATTGCCTCGGGTCCGTGTGAAGTAATAGTGATCGTGGCGGCGAAATCGTTTCATGCGGCGGAGGCCGGCGCGAAGCTTACACAGCGCGGGTGGTCCTCGCCCAGAAGTGTCAAAGAGGAAAGCCGATGATTAAGGTCCGGGCACTCGCTCAACCGATCGCAGTTGAATCGAGCGCGCGTGGCCCGTGCGGTTGCGGAAGCACGGCAAGTCGCGTAATATCTTTACGCGGGGTGGAGCAGCCTGGTAGCTCGTCGGGCTCATAACCCGGAGGTCGTTGGTTCAAATCCAACCCCCGCAACCAATTTGATTTTCTGAAGGCCGGGCCCAGGCGCCCGGCTTTTTTGTTTTAGTTCCCATGTCACGCGTTTCCGGCAAACCGTATTCCGTGTACATCCTGTGGTCAGCGTCCGCCCGGAAGTTTTACATCGGCATCAGCGAAGACTCAGCCGCCCGACTCCTGCGACATAATTCCGGCGCCTCGAAATGGACAGCGCCACATGCGCCCTGGGAAATCGTGCATGTGGAGCACATGCAAAATTATTCCGAAGCTCGCAAACGAGAGTTGCTTCTGAAACGACAAAAGGGCGGCGCGGGATTTTACAAGCTCACAGGTCTTGATGCCGACGGCTATGCCGGCATGCGCCAGCGTTCGGACTCATAATCCCGCAGGCGCGGGATCGTTGGTTTGAATCTTACCCCCGCAGCCATCTGAAGATGCCAGTGGAACGACCGGCGGCTTCGGGCCAACCGTCTCCAAGCAAATCCCGTTTGCCATTCGAGCGAGACTTGAAGTGCCCTGCGACTTAAGCTTTGGCGTCTGGGTTTGGAGGTTGCCACAATTCAATCGGATTTCCCTCAGGGTCATGCACGCGAGCGAACCGGCCGTACTCGGAAGCTTCCGGGTCGAGCTTGACCTCGATTCCCGCGGCTATTAGTTGGGCCGCCATTTTTTCGAGATCCCGCACTCGGAGGTTCAGCATCCAGACCTTGCTGGGATCCCCGAAATATTTGCTGGTCTCAGGGAAAGGGGCGAAAGCGGTTGTTCCGGCCTCTTGCTCCCACGCGGTTTCGCCCTCGCCCGTCGGTATCGGCGAAATTCCCAGGTGTTGCTGGTACCACAGCGCCAACGCTTTTGGATCTTTGGCGCGAAAGAAGAATCCACCGATTCCGGTCACTTTTTCCATTTCCGTTCCTCCAGCGATTCCATCACGAACAGCGGCCTCCGACGGGGGAGGCGAAGAGTTTGGCTGAATAGCTGACTGCGCAGCGACGCCGAGCTGTTTTCGACTCCAGAGGGACCTCGACCCGAAAGCAAATGAGAGGGTTCGAAGCAGCTGGCGTCTTCGCAAAACACACCATGCTCCGTCCGAGCAGAGCGCGGCCCGAGTACGATACCTGCGCAAGCGGGTTCTGGGAAGCGTAAAGATGAGGTTCTGGGTGCGACGTCGGCTACGGCGAAGTAATCGCCCGGCGTGTGAACTTGCACGCTGTTTGTGCTGCGAACTGGAGCAGTCCCACGCTGGAAGGCAGCACTTTGCAATTTGCATTGTTGGAAGTTTCCGCAACCACTCGAATTGATAGAGCGGACGTCTTACGAGGTGGCTCGCTTTTTTCCCACGCCGGCGGCGACTTCCTTATAGTTCAGTTGTGCAAGATTGAGTCAAACACGGGTCGTCGATCACAGCGTTTTCGGAGCGGCACAAATTGCGATTCACTTCCACAGCGCTTTCTGCCAACAGGCCATGGCGCCGGAACGAAGGCGTCCGGCGCCATGCGAATGCGCGGATTTTCACTCGCCGCGAACTGTGAGTACCGGGCAGGCCGCATGCGCCACGATCTTATGCGCAGTAGCGCGCCCCAGATGAGTGGCAGCACCCAATCGTCCTGCAGCGCTGCGGACCCCCATCACGATCAAATCTGCGCCGCGCCGGTTGGCGAATTCAACGACGCGCTCCGCGGGTTCGCCATATTCGACGGCGACTTCGGGAGGGAGTGCCAGATTTTTATCGTCGGGAATTATTTCGTACAGGCGATGCATGGCCTCCGCGACGGACATTTCGAAGAGGTGTTTGTCGCATTCGCCGACTGAATCGGGCCTGCGCATGACGAGCAGCAACGCCAGCCGAGCGTGATTTTGCAGCGCGAGGCTGATCGCATAAGGCGCGGCCGCCAGCGATTCGGGCGAAAGGTCCGTTGCAAAGAGAACTCGGCGGAATCGGCCGGCGTTGTGAGCACTGCTGCGCACGCCCGGACCAATCGTGAGCACCGGGACGGGCGAGCGCCGAAAGATTTCCTCAGCGACCGAACCCATGAGCAGTTTTTCCACGCCGGTGCGGCCATGCGTTCCGACCACAATCAGGTCCACGTTATCCTGTTCGATCGCGCGGCCCACACTTGGCCACACCTCGAGGCCCCGCTCCACGAGTGTCTTGTGCTCCAGGCCCGCGAGCCGAGACTCCACGCGTTGCATTTCCGCCTGTGCAGTTTCCTCCCCGGCTTCGATGGCCGCCTCCGTCAGTCCGGGAGTCATGTACACGTACGGTGCGGGTATCAGAACGTGCAGGGCGAGTATCCTGGCCCCGAAGCCACGGCCGAGTGTCGTCACTAATCGCAGTGCGGCTTCGGAGGGCTGTGAGAAATCGGTAAGATAAAGAATGTTCTTAAACTTTACTGGTGCGGTGATCTCGAGAGTTCGCATGGCCATCCTCCTTGCGACGGAGCATGTCTCCGTAACCCCTAGCCGCGCGGTGACAGGCGGCACGCCGTAGTGTGACCACCGTCACAGCAGGCAGACGAAGTTCGGGCTAACAACATAGTTGGAGGAGGTGAGATATGAACAAGGTTCAAACTCAAGCCCGTATCGAAATTAAAAACGTTCTATTTCCCACGGATTTCTCTCAGGCCGGAGATGCGGCCATTCCATTCGCTTCAGAGATCGTGAGGCGGTTTGGCGCCAAGCTGCACGTCCTGCACGTACGGCCCCCAGTCGTGAATCCCATGACCGAGCCTGCGACCTGGCCCGTCTTGGAAAACGCGGCAAGAGCGGAGGCAGAAGCGCAGCGCCAGGCGATGGCGGCCGCTTTTCCGGGACTCAAGCCCGAAGTGATGATTGCAGAGGGCAATTTCTGGCAAAACTTGAAAACTGCAATCGACACGACCAAAATTGACCTGATTGTCCTGGGTACGCGAGGGCGTTCCGGCGCGGCCAAGTTTTTCCTGGGATCGAAGGCGGAAGAGATCTTTCGCGAGGCACCATGCGCGGTGTTGACAGTTGGTCCGAACGTGCGTGCGCTGCCGCCGCGAGGCGGAGAATTCACGGAGATTCTCTACGCCACGGATTTCAGCCCGGTATCGGCGGGTGCGGCAGCGCAAGCGATCTCCCTGGCACAAGAATTCCAGGCGCGCTTGACGCTGTTGCACGTGATCGCCGAAGAAAAGCCCGGAGATCTGGTGCACGCGCCAGAATTGCTTGGAACGGCAAGGCGGCTGTTGCGTAAACTCGTTCCACCAGAAGCCGATATGTGGTGCGAGCCGAACTTTGCGGTGGAACGCGGAGCAGTGGCCGAGAAGATATTGCAAGTCGCGAGCGAGAGGAACGCCGACCTGATCGTGCTGGGAGTGCGGCGTCCCAGCGGCTTCCCTGGTGCGGCAACACACCTGCCGATGGCGACGGCGCACAAGATTGTGACTCATGCCGCGTGCCCGGTGCTTACCGTACGTGGCTGAGCACGGCACGAATCAAGAGAGGAGGTTGAAAAGATGCACACCTACTCACATTTGCTCGAGCATCCCCTGGCGCTCAACGCACGAGTGGCAATCTATGGGCGCGAGGCTGCGCGGGATCGCCACGCACACCCGGCGATCCATTTCTACCCGGCGCGATATACCTCTCGGTGCAAGATGAGAAACGGCGAAGCAATTCTGCTGCGGCCGATTCGGCCCGACGACGAGCCGCTCATGATTAAGTTTCACAGAACCCTCTCCGAACAAAGCGTCTATCTGCGGTATTTCCATATGGAAAACTTGAGCGCCAGGGTGGCGCACGAGCGGCTCATTCGGAAATGCAACGCCGATTTCAACACCGAGATCGCATTGGTGGCGGAGCGGACCGTGCCGGAGACAGGCGAGCGCGAGATTTTAGCGGTTGGCCGGCTGAGCAAAATGCCGCCGGGCCAGCGCGCCGAGATAGCGGTGCTAGTGAGCGATCGTTACCAGCAGCACGGTCTGGGTAAGGAACTGGTGCGTAGATTGATCGAAATAGCTCGCGAGGAAAGGCTGCAGAAAGTTGTGGCGAATATCCTTCCCGAGAATCTTGGGATGCGCGCGCTGGCAAACCGGTTCGAATTTCGCATCCAGCCTGGCAAGGACCCCACGATGCTAACGGCGGTATTAAACCTTGCTGAAACATGCGCAAAACCAAGAGCGGCCAAGTAACGAACGCCGCTGCCAGGCGTAATTACGAGCTGGCGCCCCTGTTAGATCGGAGCGCCAGCTCGTTCTAAAAAGTTGCCAGTAGCGGCAACCGGTAGGAGATTTTGCCCGCGCAAACATCAGGCCTGATTCCGACGTTCGAATTCAGCTCGACCAAAACGCAAATCCGCCGAGCTGAGGTGAGCGCCGCACGCTCCGCCAATTCCGCATCAGAGGTGCGATGCCGCCGTCAGCTGCTTGGGGGCTTCGGCGAGCGGCAATTCGGGCCACAGCAAATGGAGCACGACGCCGTGCTGCGGATTGTGCGCCAGAGTGAAAACATGCGAGCAGCGTTCACACAGCCAGAAGTGCCGGACGCCATGCAGGTTGCCTGAAGCGGCGCCGGCCTCATGTGCCGTCACTTCTCCGAGTTCGTTAGGCCGGAAGCGAAAGAATTTGCCGCCGCCGAGCCAATGAAAAGCGTTTGAACACGCCGGATTCGCGCACTTCGGGTGGAACTTTTGAAACAGCGGAGTGCCGGGCGTATCGGCGCTGCCGGCCGCAGCCGAGTGCTGGTTGGAATCGAGCTGATCTGTTTTCCTCGTTTCCACGAGACTCGCAATTGTCTTCCGCAGCCAATTCCCCACCGAATTCTCGATCTCGGCTTGGTCATCGTAACGATAAAGCGAGTCCAGACCTTCACCCGCATCGTTCAGCGGAATGTGGCGGCAGGGAGTTTGCGCGGAGCGAAACGGAGGTGGAACCAATTGCATCAGCACGCAATGGCTGCAAGGCTCCGGGTTACGCTTGGAATCGTAGTTCATGCAAGTGGGAGAATCCTCGAAGATAAATTGGGGCCTCCACGCCTCGCGGGGTGAACGCCCGTACCCACCTTTTTCCACGAAATTCAATTCGAACTTCAATACCTCTAGGAGATCTCGTTCGTCTTTTTGCATGGCGGCCTCCTTCTTCTGAAAGTATCAGCGATGGCGGTGAACCACGCTGTGACCCGGGGTACCCGTGAATGTGACCGCGGTCACATGCGGTTTGGCGCGTTCGCGGCACACTGACGCCAACCAGCGCGAAGAGACAGCCACACCCACGATGACGAGCCCGTTCAGATTTGTGGCGCGTGCAAAAGCGGAGTACAATCCGGCGCCAAGGGCAAATATGCGCGCTCCCTACGGGCTCGAAATCATTGAGAACTGCGTTACTTGTCCCCACCGGGAAGACCGGCTCTTCTGCAATCTCCCTCCGGCCGCGGTACAACGCCTGGCGGCGATCACTTCGGCTGCTTCATATCCGAAGGGTGCGACACTCTTCGTGGAAGGGCAAACCGCTCGAGGCGTATTCATCGTGTGCGCCGGGCGCGTGAAACTTTCAACGACTTCGATCGATGGCCGAACTCTCATCGTGCGAATTTCGGAAATCGGGGAGGTGCTGGGACTTCCAGGTACGGTGACAGGAAAGCCTTACGAGCTAACCGCGGAGGTAATCGAGCCCACGCAAGCGAATTTCATTACGCGGGCGGAATTTCTGAATTTTCTGCGCGAGCACGGCGAGGTTTCGCTACGCGTGGCGCAGCAACTGGGCGAAACCTACCACGCGGCCGTAGCCGAAATGCGTACGATCGGGCTATCCCGTTCCGCCGCGGAGAAACTGGCGCGGTTTCTACTGGATTGGTGCGCCAGCCACGGGCAAGGCGAGGCGGAGATCCGCGCCACTCTGACTTTAACTCACGAGGAAATCGCGCAAATGATCGGGGCGTCGCGCGAAACCGTGACGCGCCTTTTTGGCGACTTCAAGAAGAAAGAAATCCTGCAGATTAAAGGCTCTACGCTTATCGTCCGCAATAAAGCCGGCCTGGAAAGCATGGCCAGAAGTTGAGTTTCCTCACGAAGTTCCAGCCTGGGTCTAAGGCCCCCCATCTTAGCGGCTTCCGGCGGGAAATGTCCGCCCGCTGGTGCGAAGCGTAGCCGACTACGCCGCCTTTGCGGGTTGTTGCCCGTCCGGAGGCGTCTCGTAGCAGATCAATTGCACGCCTATGCCAAGCTCTCCGTTTGGCAAATTTGCCACGACGCGGGCGACTCGGCCCGTAAAGCGGCGATACTTGGCAGCTCGCTCGCCGGTGATTCGTTTTGGAACTTCCAGCGTAAGTTCAATCCGCTCTCCAACCGACAAGTTGAGCTTCGTTGCAAAAAATATGCCCTCGATTGAAATATTGATGCATCGAACCAAGCACTCGCCTGCAAAAAGCGTTCCGGTACGATGAAAAGCCATCGGAGTGCGAAGTTTGAAACGGGGGGAAACACGGCGTTCGGAAGTGCGCATAACTCCTCCTTGTGCAGGAGGGGGTCGGCACAATATTCAATCGGCTAAAGATGGGTTAGCTTTAATGATTAGCGGTGGACTTGCAGGCTGTGGGGCCCCACAGAACCCGCTCGTCCGCACTATTACGAGTAGCTCTGCGTTCATTACGAATTGACAAGTTGGGCATCGTTCCATTATTACTAAGACCTAATAAAAGTTCCTCGGTAAGTTCCAACGGTTCTTCACCTCCTCCTGGTGGTGGCGAAGTCCCGATCGTCAGCCTGCCTTCGTTTCAGTCCAGAGAATTATTGACGATGCGACCCTGTCTCGCGAGACCTCAGCCGCTCGTGAGGGAGACTGCCCATGGCAAGTGCGGCGCGAACGGCCCGAACGCCTCCCAAACCCGTTGACGAAGCCCGCCTGATTCTTCTCACCGCAGACGCGCTGGTAAGGATCATGGAGGAGCTGCGGCGGCGCCTCGCTCACGTCGGAACACCCCTCGCGCCTGCTCGAGTGCTGCTCGCTGAAGCGCATATTCTCGAGGCCGTTACCATCTTGCGGTCGATTCCCCCGAAGCCAAGCGCGGGAGTTTTTTTGGTTCCAGCGGTTTCGCCAAGCACCGCTGCGTGAGCGATAAGTTGGCCAGTGAACTGCTCATGGGACTTCGTATCCACACGTGGAGAGTAGATTGTGACGGCTGTCACCGAAACAAGTGACGGTTATGACATCGCGGTGATGGGTGTTCATGTACTTTCCGATGTAGCCGATACAAGTAACTTGTTTCTGCAAAGCTGGGGGGAAGTCCGATGCCGCGATTCGGAGTTTTGAAACTCTCAGGGCTGCTGATTGGCGTGGGCTTGTTGGTAGTTCCCACTTTGGCACGGCCGCAGAATTCTTCGTCGGCCACAGGTACGTCCGCGCCCGCCCCTCATGAAAAGGCTTCGGCGGCGACGTCCGATCCGCAGGCTTCTGAGTATGCCGGTGCGGAATCCTGCAAGGAGTGCCATAAGGAAGTCTACAACAGCTGGGAGAAGAGCGCGCACTGGCAGCAGACGTACAAAGAGGGCGGGATCGCGAAGCACGGGTGCGAGGATTGCCACGGCCCCTCGGCAAGCCACGTGTCCGATCCTACGGACACAGCGAAGCTGTTCCTCTTCAAGAAGGCGTCGGCCAAAGAGATTGATGCGCGCTGCCTGGAGTGCCACGCGGGCGGCACTGAGCACATGAACGCGATCAATTCGGTGCACGGCAAGAACGGTGTGAGTTGCATCGCGTGCCATTCCCCGCACCACGGCAACGAGTCCAATTTCATGCTGGTGAAGGCTCAGCCCGAGCTTTGCTACAGCTGCCACCTGGCGAAACGGGCTGAGTTCGATATGCCTTTTCACCATCGCGTAAACGAGGGCCTGGTGCAGTGCACCGACTGCCACAATCCGCACGGAACCGTGAAGCCGCACCAAGTGCGCGCGACGGCCACGCAAGATGAAGTCTGCTTCAAGTGCCACACGGACAAGCAAGGCCCCTTTGTGTTCGAGCACCAGCCGGTGAAAGTGGACGGCTGTGAATCCTGCCATCTGGTGCACGGCGGACCGAATCCGCACATGCTGAAATTGAGCAACGTGAACCTGCTCTGCCTGGAATGCCACACGCAATCAAGCTTCAGCGGCGCGCCGGGAGCGCCTTCCTTCCACAACCAGGCGAGCTTCTTCCAGTCTTGCGTGCTGTGCCATTCGCAGATTCACGGCTCGAACTTTGATGCGACGTTTTTCAAATAGCGGGCTCCAGGACCTCATTCTGCGGTTATGGAGAAGACCCACAATCGGAATAGACGTTTACGCCGCAACGAGAATGCGGCACGCGGAGACAAAGCCATGAAAGGTCGCCTGGGGGTTCACTCAATTACTTCCGTCATCTTTGTCGCGGCCCTCTTCTGCGTGCCTGCCGCGAGCGCTCAGGACGACTCCGAAGCGTCGCCGGGAATCAACTCGGGCGGATACAACATCCACCAGAGCATTGAATTCGGATATCGCGCCAGCGAAATCAACGGCAACAAAGACACCTACGACACCTTTGAAAATCTGGGCTCGGGTGTGCGGCTTTTCGATTTCACCTTGGAAATGCGCTCGATCGATCACAACGGACTATTGTTCGATCATCTGACTTTCAGCAACTTCGGTTACGGCGGCGATCCGAACAACGTGACGCGGTTGCGCATCGAAAAGAACAAATGGTACGACTTTCGCATGATGTTCCGGCGGGACAAGAACTTCTGGGACTACAGCCTATACGCCAATCCGCTGAACCCCGCGGCGCTGAATCCGGCCGGCTCGCTGACCACGGGCTGCTACGTAGGTCCACCCACCACGGCTTTCCCGCAGGGCGCGCCTTCTTACTGTTCCAAGCCGGCGGTTCCGCAAACGAATTCGCTGCACGACCTGGACTTGGTGCGGCGGATGCAGGATTACGACGTCACGCTGCTGCCACTATCGAAGATCCGCTTCCGGCTGGGCTATTCGCGCAACCGCGATGAAGGCCCTGGCCTGTTCACCACCGACGGCGGGACCATATCGGCTTTTAATGAGAATTACAGCTACACGACAAATGCGTATCGAGTGGGAGTGGATTTCCGGGTGCTGCCGCGCACTACGATTTCTTTTGACGAATACTTGAGCTACTACCGCCAGGACAACGTGATCGCCGATAACCCGCTTGTCAATCCGGGCAATTTCGGATTCGCGCTGGGCACGGTTCCGGGTCAGGGCACGCCCGCCGGCACGCCTGTGGACCTTGGAAACATTTGGAGCACGCAAACTCCGTCGGAGGCGTTGCCCTGCGCAACCCCGATCGTGACCGGCACGACCAACACGGCCACCCCTACCTGCAACGGTTACCTCTCCTATAGCCAGGTGGGCGACCCGCGCAATTTCATGCCCACGGAGCGCCTGCGTTTCCAATCGAATTATTTCAAGAACTTCGAAACATCCGGGTCGATCGGCTACAGCACCAGCGATTATCATTTCTCGGATCTTTCGGAGATCGTCAACGATTGGACCGCGCGCAGCGCGTCGCGCGGGAGCACGGCCGGCGGTCCGATCAAGACCAAGCGCGTTTCGGTGAATGCCGATTGGTCCGGCGCGTACGCCGTCACCGACAAATTCCGCATCGTGGACATGTTCCGATACGACAACTGGCGGATTCCCGGCGTGTGGGATTCGGCGGAGACCAATGTATTCGGAACACCTGCTCCAGGACCGGGTGTCGTCGGCCTGTTGCTTGCCCCCGCGACGTTCAACGCGACGAATTGCCCGGCAGCGCCTTTCAACCAGGCCACTTGTCCGCAGCACACCTCGAGCTCAGCCGCCGATCTGACCAACGAAATCAACACGCAATTTCTGGCGCAGAATATCAAATCCAATACGCTGGAATTTGAATACGATTTCAACCGGCGGCTCACTGCTCACATCGGGTATCTCTACACCAACCGCACGATCGCCAGCATGGACGCGGCGTTTGATACCGGAGAATATTATTTTCCGGGCGGGGCTACCGGAACGGCCGCGAATTTTTATCTAGCGGCCCGAGGGGATTGCGCCGCGGTGGCCGGCGTGCTGCCCGCCGCTTGTTCGCTGGTGACGTCCGGACCTTTGGCTGGCGCAATTGTGGAGGGTTCGCCCAGCAATCCAATACCGGAAGCAGGCAACGACACGTCCCGCAACATCACTTCAATCAACGAGAATGCCCTGCTCCTGGGCGCGGTCATGCGGCCCATGGATACCCTGCGAATTACCGCGGACCTCGAGTTTGGCTACAACGACCAATCTTTCACGCGCATTGATCCGCGCCAACTGCAATCTTATAAAATCCACGCGAACTATAAGCCCAAGCCGTGGGCCAATCTCGATGGCGGAGTCGAGATCCACGAAAACCGCGACAACGTCACGACCGTAGACAACCTGGAGCACGACCGCTCCTACAGCTTCGCTGCGATGTTCATGGGCCATCGCCGCTTATCCGTGGATTTCGGGTACAACTACTGGGACATGTACACCCAATCGCTGATCTGCTTTGCGTACTCGACGACTTCGGCGAATCCCACGCCGCCACCTACCAACATCACGGTGTCCGCGTTTCCGCCGGGAGTGCCCGAGCTCTCCACTGGACCAGCGTGCCCGATTACCGGGTCGCCTTCGCCGCTCGGAGCGCTCTCCACCTACAGCAGCACGGATCATTTCGCGCACGCGGGAGTGATGTGGAAGCCGGCCAAGCGTGTGACGGCGATGCTGGGATACGGCGGCAGCTTCGTGCGCGGCAACACCATTTTCCTGAATCCGCTGACGCCCTCCGGAACGCTTGATTTCAATTATCAAAGGCCCTACGCTTCCGTCCTGGTCCAGGTCTATCGCGGGTTCAGCTACAAGATGGGCTGGAATTATTACGGCTACAACGAAACCGGAAACCAGACTCCCTTTGGCCTTGCCACGATCCCATCGCAGAACTTCAACGGCAGCAACGCGACGTTCTCGTTCCTCTACGCGTTCTAAGCCGTAACGAAAATGCTTTCGTGGCGCTTCGTAAGAACATGATTTCTAGGAGGAGAAACGAGATGAAAGGTTCCATGCTTCGAATCGGGCAAATTCTTGCGGTGGCATGTGCACTCGTTTTTATTTCCCTATCCACTCGAGCCGGTGACGCCGCTACTCTGTATAAGGCGAAATGTGCCGTATGCCATGCAGCCGACGGCAGCGGCAACAGCGACATGGGCAAGAAATTGAGCTCGCCCGATCTGCGTTCAGACGCGATACAGAAAGAAACCGACGCGCAATTGACCGACGGCATCACCAATGGCAAAGGCAAGACGATGCCCGCCTACAAAAGCAAATTGAGCGAAGATCAGATCAAGGATCTGGTCGCTTACATTCGCGAGTTGGCGAGCAAGAAGTAGCAGGCGCCTGAAGGGCAACAGGGCCACGGAGTAGCGACATTAAGGCAGGAGGCTTGGTGATCGGGATTCTCATCTTTCAAATTGCCCTGAGCATCGTCTTGGCCTGCGTTTTTTTGATTCGGCCTTCGCTGACACACGCGGCCAGCTGGAAAATTCTCGCGTTCATCGGCTTGTGCGTGCTTCCGGCGCTGTGCATCGTCGGCGGGATGAACACGCACATCCAGCGTTCCGAGCAAACTCAATTTTGCATTTCTTGCCACGTAATGGTTCCTTACGGACGAAGCCTGTACGTGGATGAGCCGAGTCACCTTCCCGCGCAACATTTTCAGAATCACCGCGTGCCAGCGGACATGGCCTGCTATTCCTGCCACGCGGATTACTCCATCTACGGCCCGTTGAAAGACAAGATGCAAGGGCTGAAGCGGATCTACATGCAATACGTCAGCACCCCGCCGGATCCGGCCGCGATCACCATACCGGGTGGATTCAAGAACGATCAGTGCCTGCATTGTCACGCCGGTGCGCGCGACTTCGAAGAGGACGCGATACATTCGGCGATGATGGATTCGATCAAATCGGGCCAGACGTCGTGCCTCACCAGCGGCTGCCACGACACGGCACACGATATAGCCAACCTGAACAAACTGAAATTCTGGAAGCCTGGCCAATGAAACTCAGCGAAATCGGAATCCGGCGGCTTCTGCGAGTCTCAAGTGCCCTGGTGATCGCCGGCCTGCTACTGGAGATCGTCAGCCTGCTATGGTCTCACCCACTGTCCTTCGTTCTTTTCGCATTCGTGGCGGCAGCGCTGATTGGATTGGGAATCCTCGTGTACCTTGTGTCGCTGGTATTCGTCGCCCCGCCTACTACTGGAAACGGCGACTGACCTTCGTTTTTCCTAATGGCAATTCATTGTGGGCGGCCGACCGAACCCGGCAAATCGAATTTCAGCGCGCGCGCCCAGGTCGAGGCAACTCGCGCCCAGGTCATGCCGCATACGGCATCGAACGGCCAGTTCATATACCACCCGATTCTTAGAAGTGATAAAAACGTAGCAGTAGCTTTCCAATTGCAAGTCCTGGGATCCCCTCTCGATTCAGGGCGCCGGCAAGGTTTGGCCTGCGCTCGATCATCCCCGGTTTCTATCCCCTTCGGAAATAATTCTGCGCGCACGCGTGTGCTCGCGCGGAGTGTATCCGTTCGTTTCTACAGCATCCCTTCGGTTGGATGGGACGAACGCACGCGCCCCTTGGGGCTGTGAACAAGTTCGGTACGGGATTGCGAATTACATCAAGCGCAGCGCCTACGCCAAGTTGACCTGGCGATTTTGAGCAAAGGCCCATTCGTGATTCATCTGCGGTGGAGACCGGACCTGCAAGCGCGAGCAACCGCCTATGGCGCTGGTGCAGATTCACGCCGGCATCGCGCCGCGAGGCCGGCGTTGCTTTGCATTGCTGCTTTGTTCGTCGCGGCGCTCAGCTTCGTGGATTCCGGCATCGCCCAGGCGCCGGTGGAAGAGTATCGCGTGAAAGCGGCGTTTCTTTTTCATTTTGTCCAGCTGGTGGACTGGCCCCCCGGGGCGTTAGGGGAAGAGAAAAAACCACTGACGGTGTGCACGGTGGGCAAAGATTCGTTTCAAGGCGACCTGGATACAACGCTGCAGGGGAAGTTGATCGGGACTCACCCGCTGCACGTCGAGCATCTCAAGCCGTCGCAGGAAATTAAGAATTGCCGCGTGGTGTTCATCAGCGGCAGCGAGCGCGCGCAAGTTCCCGTCATCATCGCGGCGCTGAAGGACGACGCCGTGCTGAGCGTCGGAGAGTCGGACGATTTTATCAAGGAGGGCGGAATGATCGGCTTTTGCGTGGACGACAATAAAATTCGCTTCGAAATCAATGTGGGGGCGGCTGATCGGGCCAAGCTGAAAATCAGTTCGCGGCTGTTGCTCCTGGCCAAAAATGTAATTGGGAGTCACGAGTAGCCGCCATGTTGATGGTGCTTCTAAAACACTGCTCCATCCGCACCAAACTCGGCCTGCTGGTCCTGTTCAGCAGCCTTTTCGCCCTTATATTTGCTTCGTTTGGCTTCGGAATATACGAAAGAGCCAGTTTTCGCGCGGGGGTTGCCGAAGAACTCTCGACCCTGGCCGGCACGCTGGGCGACAACACCGCGGCGTCCCTGGCCTTCGATGATCAGAAAACAGCCCGCGACATGCTCGGGGCATTGCGAACCGAGCGGCACATTCAGGCGGCGTGCTTGTACGACAATCACGGAAAACTTTTCGCCGAGTACCGCCGCGCTGATCTCGACCGCGGGTTCCAGCTGCCTTTGTTGCAGAGTGAGGGAGCCCACTTCGCTTCCCAGTCCGTGACCGTCTTTCGCTCAGTTTCGCTCGACGGCGAGAAAACGGGTTCTATCGCGATCGTTTCCGACCTAAGCGGCTTCCGCGCCAAGTTGTGGGAGTACGCCAAGATCGCCAGCCTCGTGCTGCTGCTTTCCATGCTGGGCACTTACTTGATCGCCTTCCGGTTTCTGCGAGCGATCACCGAACCCATGCTGCAACTGGCGGACGTAGCCAGCCGCGTTTCGGACGAGGAAAACTACAATCTTCGCGCCGTAGAGCGTGGCACAGACGAAATCGGCAAAGTCATTCACTCCTTCAACCACATGCTCGAACGGATTCAGCAGCGCGACCAGGCATTGCTGAGCGCCAACGACGACCTTGAGCAGCGCGTCCAGAAACGCACACACGAGCTTGAGAAGGCGCGGGATTTAGCGGAAAAAGCAAGCCGGGCCAAAAGCGAGTTTCTGGCCAACATGAGCCATGAGATTCGTACGCCGCTCAACGGCGTGATGGGCATGACGGACCTGGCGCTGGACACGGAGCTCACGGCGGAACAGCGCGACTATCTGGAAACGGTAAAGATGTCGTCGGATTTCCTGCTCACCGTGATCAACGACATTCTGGATTTCTCGAAGATAGAGGCCGGCAAGATCGACCTGGAATCGGTTGATTTCAATTTGCGCGACTGCCTGGAAGCGACGCTCAAGACCCTGGCGGTTCGCGGCGATGAAAAAGGATTGGAACTACTCTGCGAGATCGCGCCCGAAGTGCCGGAAATCGTTCAGGCCGATTCCAGCCGCCTGCGCCAGATTCTGACCAACCTGATCGGCAACGCCATCAAATTCACGGACGCCGGCGAAGTGGCCCTCAGAGTTCAGGTTGAGGCTACCGACGGCGAGAGTCGCTTGCTGCAATTTGTAGTGTCCGACACCGGAATCGGCATCCCGCAGGAAAAACAGAAACTGATATTTGATCCATTCACGCAGGCGGACACCTCCACCACGCGCAAATACGGCGGAACCGGCCTCGGCCTCACCATCTCCTCGCGGCTGATTGCCATGATGGGCGGCAAAATTTGGCTGGAAAGCGAAGTGGGCCGCGGAACGCAATTCCACTTTACCGTGCAATGCAAATGCAGCGAGGCGGCGGTGAAAATGGGGACGGTTGCTCCGCCGGAAGTTCTACGGGGCGTAAAAGTCCTGATCGTTGACGACAACCGCACGAATCGCCGCATCCTCGAAGGGATCTTGAAGCGCTGGGAGATGAGATTCAAATCCGTGGAGGATGGCGAAACCGCGCTCGCGGAATTGGCGTCGGCGCGGGAGCTTGCGGAACCGTATGCATTGATCCTCACCGATGTGCACATGCCCGGAATGAACGGATTCACGCTCGTCGAGCGCATTCGGCACTCTCCCGGATTATCCACCGCTACGATCATGATGCTCACGTCGGCCGGTCATCGCGGAGATGCCCAACGCTGCAAGGAATTGGGGGTCTCCGCGTACCTGTTGAAACCGATCCGCCAATCGGAGTTGCGCGAAGCGATCGCGCGCGTTCTGGGCGCCCGCGAGCAGCAAGGCGCTATTCCTTTGCTCACGCGCTACTCGCTGCACGATGCACGCGACCCCGCGGAGGTTTTGCGCATCTTGCTCGCGGAAGACAATGTGGTGAACCAACGCCTGGCCACTCGCCTGCTGGAAAAGCGTGGACATCGCGTAACCGTCGCGGCGAACGGGCACGAGGCGCTCGACGCTCTGGCAAAAGATAGCTTCGACCTGGTCCTGATGGACGTACAGATGCCGGAAATGGACGGGATGGAGGCAACCGCAAAGATTCGCGACATGGAAAAAGTCACCGGAAAGCACCAACCCGTAGTCGCCTTGACGGCCCACGCCATGAAAGCCGATCACGATTTGTGCCTTGCGGCCGGCATGGACGGCTATTTGACAAAACCGATTCGTCAGCAAGAATTAGACGAACTACTCGAAAAGTACACCCGCGCCGTAAACAATGCCCCTGCGGTTCCCGTCCCTGCAAAAGGCTGATCGTCTCCCGCGTTGAAGTGTTTTTTGGTTACTTTGCTTCAAAGGCGTCTTTCTCATGTCATCCGGCTATTCCCGCCAAATGTTTCCGGCGCCTTTGCATTTCATTGCGCGTCAAAATACGATAGACGAGTGGCAGAGAGGCACGCGATGAGCAATGAAGCTTCCTCGCGACGGAACTTCCTGAAGCTAGCCGGGGCCGCAACTGGCGCCGCGTTTTTGCCGGGCGCGACGCGTCTCGGTCACGTTGGATTTGCGAATTTGCCCTCCCACGCTGCCCCGCCGCAATCAGAATCCGCAGCGGCAGACTACACGCTGCGTATCGCCGCAAGGCCGGTTGAAATCGCACCCAAACTGACCCTCTCGACGATCACGTATAACGGTTCGTTTCCCGGCCCTTTGTTGCGCTTTAAGGAAGGTCGGCCGGTGACCGTGGAAATCCACAACGACACCGACACACCCGAACAATTGCACTGGCACGGGCAATTCGTTTCAACCGATGTGGACGGCGCGGCAGAAGAAGGAACGCCTTTCATCCCCGCGCACGGAATGCGCCGCATCAATTTCACTCCGCGCCCAGCCGGCTTGCGTTTCTACCACTCGCACAATCGCGCGGGCGCCGATCTGCACGCCGGCCAGTACAGCGGACAAGTGGGCGCGGTTTACATCGAGCCGGAACGCGAGCCTGGAAATTACGATCGCGAAGTTTTTCTCGTGTTGAAAGAGTTTGAACCGACTTTCAGCCAGGGCGGCGACATGGCGCAGAATTTTCTGGCTCCCGCGGCGCGAGTAAAAAGCCTGGAAGAAACGGGCGAGTCCGCGATGAAGGCATCGTTAGCCACGGGCATGCCGCACGGCTACGAAGTGGGCTATCGGTATTTCACGATCAATGGCCGCATGCTGGGACACGGCGAGCCGGTACGCGTAAAACAGGGCGAGCGTGTGCTGTTTCACGTGCTGAACGGCAGCGCGACCGAGATTCGCAGCCTCGCGCTTCCGGGCCACACCTTTAAAGTAGTCGCGCTCGATGGCAACGAGGTGCCCACGCCCGCCGAAGTTCCTGTGTTGTGGCTGGGAACGGCAGAACGCATTTCGGCGATCGTCGAGATGAATCATCCGGGCGTATGGATCATGGGCGACCTTGCCGACGACGATCGCGCGCATGGGATGGGCATCGTGGTGGAATACGCGGGCGGCAAGGGCAAGCCCGTTTGGACGGCGCCCAAACCCTTTCACTGGAACTACGCGCGCTTTGCAAAGGCCGGCGCGACTGCTGCTGCGCCGGACGAAACGATTGACATCACGTTCGCGAAGGACAACGCCGCGGAACAAGGTTTTAATCGCTGGACGATTAACGGCGCGGCTTATCCCATGAACCAGACGATGGCCCCTGCCACATTCCATTTGCACGAAGGCCGGCGTTACCGGCTACGCATGCACAATGCCAGCGACGATATTCATCCCGTCCATCTGCACCGGCACAGTTTCGAACTCACCAAAATCGCGGGAATTCCGATAGTGGGAGTGATGAAAGACGTCGTGATGGTCAACGGCTACCAGGAAGTGGAAATTGATTTCGTAGCGAACAATCCCGGCCTCACGCTCTTCCACTGCCATCAGCAACTGCACATGGATTTTGGATTTATGACCCTGTTCGATTACCTATGAGGCGCGCGCCGAGCCCGTGAGCCCGTCCAAGAAAATCATTCAGGCCGACGCGACCGCCCAATTTTCGCGCCAGTCACTGCTTTGACCGGTGCGCAGGAGGCATGAATGGCAGTGATCATCGCGATGCTGCGTGCCGTCAACGTCGCTGGCCACAATAAGATCAAGATGGAGGAACTGCGCTCGCTCTGTAAGACTTTGAAACTGCGCGACGCGTGCACCTACGTTCAAAGCGGCAATCTAATTTTCAGAACCGAGGGGCGTGATCTCCCGCTGGTGGCGAAGCGGCTGCAGGACGCAATCGAACGCAAGTTCGGCTTCCGTCCAGACGTCGTACTGCGCACCGCTGACGAAATGAGAGAAGTCATCGTGCGCAATCCCTTCGCCAAGAGGCGCGGCATCGAGCCGAACAGGCTGCTGGTCACCTTTCTCGCCGGCGAACCTGCGGCAGAAGCGCGCGAGAAAGCCGCTCAGCTCGACACCTCTCCCGAGGAACTGCGCATGGACCGGCGCGAAGTTTACATCTATTACCCGAACGGCATGGCCCGGCCGAAAGTTTCCTGGGCTAGCATCGAGAGAATACTGAAAACCTCCGGAACCGGAAGAAACTGGAATAGCGTGACGAAGATGCTGGCGATCGCCGAGAAACTGGAAGCTTCCGACTGAAGTCCGCCAAGTCTCGACAAACGAGCGTGCCATCGAAGTTGTTCTACCACCATACCACCGCCTTGCGGTATATTTTCACCCGGCTGAAAACGGCGCATCGCCGCAAATCATACTCTCGGGAGCCAACGATCATGCTTCGCAAGACCATCCTCGCCATCGTAGGACTAGCGTCGCTTACCGCCGCGATTTTCGCGGCCGGGACCTTGGAAGGATACGCAATCGTCCCGGGTCCGTCCGGGTATCACGTCGTGAAAACCATTCCCATCGGCGGAGACGGCGGCTGGGACTACTGCATCGTGGATAGCAACGCGCGCCGCGTTTACGTTTCCCATGCCACGCACGTCGTCGTGCTCGACGCGGATACAGACAAGATTGTCGGCGACATTCCGGACACCCAAGGCGTGCACGGGATCGCGCTCGCTCCCGATTTGGGCCGTGGGTTCGTGAGCGACGGGCGCGCGAATACCGTCACGATCTTCGATTTGAAGACGTTGAAGACTATCTCCAGCGTGAACACCGGCGGGCAAAATCCGGACGCGATTTTTTACGATGCGGCTTCCAAGCGCGTCTTCGCATTCAATGGACGCAGCGGCAACGTCACGGCGATCAACGCTGTGGACGGCAGCGTTGTGAATATGTTCCCGGCCGGCGGCAAACCGGAATTCGCGGTCGGCGCGGGAGACGGACATGTGTTCTTCAACGTCGAGGACAAATCCGAAATCGCCGAGATTGACGCGCAAAAGCTCACGATTACTCATCGTTGGCCGCTGGCGCCTTGCAAGGAACCCTCCGGTCTGGCGTTGGACGCCGAGAATCATCGTCTGTTCGCCGTATGCGACAACAACGTGATGGCCGTCGTGAATGCAGCTACTGGAAAAGTGATCGCCACACCCAAAATCGGTGACGACCCGGATGCCGCCGGTTTCGATCCCGAATTGCACCTCGCATTTAGCTCCAACGGCGGTTCGGGAACGCTCACCGTAGTGCGTGAGGATTCGCCTGATAAATTCACGGTGGTCGAAGAAGTGCCCACGCAAAAATATGCTCGCACCATGGCCATTGACTTCAAAACTCATAACATTTTCCTTCCGATCGCTGAGTTTGAGACGGTCACTCCTCCCGGACAGCGGCGGCCGCCCATGAAGGCGAACTCCTTCGGAGTGCTGCTCGTCAGCAAGTAAAACTTACGCCGCGACCGCGGCGCAGCAGTCAAAACTTCCGCATTCGCCCGGAATTCAATTTCGGTTATAGTCGCGCGTACGCGCTCAACGGCCTGTCTGCTCGGGCCAGTTGCGCGCGTTGCAATCCTGGCGTGCCAGTGCGATCTTGCTGAACTCTGCACAACCGACTCGACCCGATTCCGCCCATCATGAACCTGATGCGGTCAATCACTGATTTGGATTTGACTGATTGTTCGCGACTAGGTTCCATACCTTGTTGCTTGCGGCGTGTTTTCGGTTCCAGAAGGAAAGGAGCAATCGAAAATGAAGCGTATTGATGCCGTGATCAGGCCGTCGCAGCTGGAGGAGGTGAAACAGCGCGTCACCGGCCTGGGCGTAACCGGCCTGACGGTTTCCGAGGTCCGGGGCTTCGGCCGGCAGAAGGGCCACACGGAAACGTATCGCGGATCGGAATATACCGTGGATTTCTTGCCGAAGATTTTTGTAAGCATCGCCGTGTCGGAAGAGCTCGTTGACCCGGTAGTGGACGCTATCATCGAGGGCGCGCGCACCGGCGTGATTGGCGACGGCAAGATTTTCGTCTCGTCCCTCGATGAAGTGATACGCATACGCACCGGCGAACGAGGTCCTGGCGCCATCTGACGATTTCGGCCGAACCGCGAACGGTACACAGCCTTTATCCCAATCAGGGAGGAATTTCGTGATGCGAAGCGCATTTGTGGGACGCAGCAGAAAGTGGACGCTCGCTGCCATCGTCGCTTTCTTGTGCGCGCAGATTTTCGTCGGCTCGGTCAGCGTCGCGTTTGCGGATCAATCGCCGCAACCGGATCCCGCCGGAACTTCTACCGGCGACCGCACGCTGGTATTCGACGCCGCCGGTAACCCATTTGTCGTCCCTGAGCCGACGGACAGGAGCGCGCCGGATTACGCGAAGAGCAAACAAGAGTTCGATAATTTTCAGGCGCAAGCCGCGAAGGAACCGCTGGCGCTCAAGCTTGCGGATGACGTGGGCCATGTCCGCCTGGGCGCGAACTTCTCTTGGACGCTGCTCACGGGTTACCTGGTGCTCTTCATGCAGGCCGGCTTCGCGCTGCTGACGTGCGGCCTGGTGCGAAAAAAGAACGCGGCGCATTTGATGATGCTGAATTTCGCGGCGTACGTTTTTGCGTTCCTCGCC
Organism: uncultured Acidobacteriota bacterium; assembly: GCA_963740695.1. GTDB lineage: Bacteria > Acidobacteriota > Terriglobia > Acidiferrales > UBA7541 > Palsa-295. The sequence goes on along the minus strand of CAVUFU010000003.1, from coordinate 475,430 downwards.
TATTACGCCGTCGGCTACGCGTTTCAGTTCGGTGCCGTCGCGGTGAATGCGGCACCCACGAATCTGGGTGGTACTCCCACGCTGAATCACTTTTTGATCGGCAGCGGACAATGGGGCTTTCTGGGCGGCAAAGGATTTTTTCTCACCGGGCCGGCTTATGACGCCGGCAGCAATTGCCTGACGCTGTTTGAAGTTGTTTTCATGGAGACAGCTGGATACATCATCGTCGGCGCGATTTGCGAACGCATCACCTTTTGGGCGTTTCTGCTCTGCGAGCTGTTTGTGGGCGGACTGCTGTATCCGATTTCCGGATGCTGGGTCTGGGGCGGCGGATGGATGTCGCAACTGGGTTCGACGATGCACTGGGGCCACGGCTACGTGGATTTCGCGGGCTCAACTGTCGTTCACGCTGTTGGAGGATTCTGCGCGATGGCGCTCGCGATAATTTTGGGTCCACGTCTCGGCAAATATGGACCCGACGGAAAACCGCGGGCGTTCCCTGCCTCGAATATCGTGTTTGTCGTCACCGGCACATTTGTGCTGCTCTTCGGCTGGATGGGTTTCAATCCCGGTTCCACGTTGGGCGCGACGGATCTGCGTATTGCCGTCGTCGCGGTGAACACGAACCTGGCGGCCGTCGCAGGCTCGGCGGCCGCGATGGTGTTGTGGTATTTCCTGTTCGGCAAACCAGACATCACCATGGCTTGTAACGGAATGCTCGCGGGCTTGGTGGCGATCACCGCGCCGTGCGCGTTCGTATCGCCCACAAGTTCGGTGGTCATCGGCATCGCCGCCGGTATTCTCGTCTGCGTGGGCGTGCTGTTCAATGAACGCGTGCTCAAAATCGACGACCCCTGCGGAGCGATTTCGGTCCACGGTTACTGCGGATGGTTCGGCGCGGTGTCGCTGGGGATTTTCGCGGACGGAACCTACGGCTCCGGCTGGAATGGCGTGGGCGTCGCATCGTATCTTGGCAGGGCTGGACAGGGTGTTACCGGATTGCTCCACGGCGATTTCTCCCAGTTCTGGATGCAACTGGGAGGAGCGACACTCTTGGCGGCGTATTCTTTCGGCGCCACGTTCATCGTATTCAAAGGCGTCAACGCCTGGCGTTCGATGCGCGTCTCGAAGGAAGTCGAGCTCACCGGCCTCGACGTGCCGGAATTTGGCATGCTCGCGTATCCTGAAGATGCCGTCGAGATGTTGACCGCCGGCTCGCAGGCCCAGCAGCGAGGAGTGTAAAGACTGGCGCGAAGCGAACGCATACGACCGATCAAGGGTGATTAGAGTCCATGGCGCCCATACCGTCGCTCTCGACTGAGTTGCGCGATTTTGCCGCGAAGGAATCCGCGCGCATTCAGGAAAGCTTTATCGCGACACGCGACGGCCGTGCCGCCCTTCTAGGTCGCACCGCGCTGATCGAAACGATCGTTCAGCGCCTATGGGCGCAATACATATCGCCCGAACTCGATGGCCCCGCGGGCTTCGCGGCGGTAGCTCTCGGCGGCTTTGGTCGCCGCTGGCTTTTTCCGTATTCCGATATTGACATGCTGTTTTTGCACTCCGGAAACGGCACGGAAGCGAAGCTGAAAGACGCAATCCGCAAATTTTCTCAGGATCTTTGGGATCTGGGACTGAAGCTCAGTCCCGCCACGCGCACTCTCGCGGAATGCAGCCGCTTCGATGCGGAAAATGCGGAGTTCGCGATTTCCCTGCTGGATGGCCGTCATCTCGCCGGCGACCGCGCTCTCTTCGCGCGTTTGCACGATGACGTGATTCCAAAGCTGGTTGCGCGCGATTCCGCGCAAATCGTCAAACGCCTCGCGGACCTCACGCGCACGCGCCACGGAAAATTCGGCAATACCGTATTTCATCTCGAACCCAATCTGAAGGACGGTCCAGGAGGCCTGCGCGATTACAACGTCGTCTACTGGTTGTCGCTCCTGACGGCCATCGAAAAATACCATGTCTGGCCACGCGAAAATGCGGTCCTTCCCGAGGCGCTTCAGAAGCAGTTCGATGCAGCCTTGAGTTCACTGATTTCCGCGCGCTGCTTTCTGCATTTTCGCCACAAGCGCGACGACAACACGCTGGCCTGGGAAGCACAAGACGCCGCTGCCGCTCACAAAGTCGGTCTCGCGAATTCTGCCGTCGGCGCCGCATTCCTCCAATGGCCTGGATTCGCAACAGCTCACCCCTTCGGACTGGATGCGCATCTATTTCAGCCATGCTCGCATCGTCCATAGAGTTTGCGTGCAAATGCTGGAAGAGATTCCCGCCGCGCGCCTTTCGTTGCATCATCAATTCCAGCAATTGCGCTCGCGCCTCTCAAATGCCGAATTTTCCGTGGAAGACGGAATGCTCGCGCTGCGCCAGCCCGCCGCGCTCAACGATCCGGAGTTAATCCTCCGCGTGTTTCGTTTTCTCGCACGCCACGGCTTGACGCTCGGCTCGACCACCGAATATCAAATCGAACGAATGATACCGGCGTTCGCCGAATCCCCGCCAAAGGGCGCGGAGCTGTGGCATCTGCTGCAGGAAATTCTGATGGCGCCGCACGCCGCGGATGCGCTGCGCGCGATGCATTCGTTACGCCTGCTCACGTTACTATTTCCCGAATTTGCGGGAATTGATGCGCTGGTGGTCCGCGATTATTCGCACCGGTTCACCGTGGACGAACACACCTTCGTCGCAATTGATAATCTGCACGCGCTGCGGCAATCGCAATCGAAATGGGACCAGCGCTATGCTGAACTTTTGGACGAGGTCGAACAGCCGGACTTGCTTTATCTGGCGTTGCTTTTGCATGACGTAGGCAAAGGCGCGCCGACGTCCGACCATGTCCGCGCCAGCGTCGAAATCGCGGAAGGCGCGCTTGATCGCCTGGAGCTGGACGAGCCCGACCGCGAAGCCGTCCTGTTTCTGGTTGAGCGCCACCTGGAAATGAGCGCAGCACTCCGTCGCGACATTTTCGATCCCGAAACAGTCCGCGCCTTCGCCGAGAAAGTCGAAACGCCGGAACGCCTGAAAATGCTTTGCCTGCTCACCTACGGCGACATCAAAGCGGTAAATCCCGAAGCTCTCACGCCGTGGAAAGCGGAAAATATCTGGCAGCTTTACATCGCCACCTCGAACCATCTGAATCGCAGCCTCGACCAGCGCCTGCACGTGGACGCGCATGACGAGGTGATGGCGCATCTGGGCACGCTCGCGCTCACGGTGGGAAGCCGGCTGGACAATTTTCTCGAAGGCCTTCCCCGCCGCTATCTTCTCACTCACGCGGCGGGCGACGTGCTCGCACATCTGGAAATGGCGGCGCGCCTGGAAAAAGATCCGGTGCAAATCAATTTGCGACGCGGCCGCCACTGGTACGAGCTGACTTTGGTCACCAAGGACCGCGCGTCGCTATTTGCCACCATGGCGGGCGTGCTGGCGGCCTGGGGCATGAACATCGTGAAGGCGGCCGCGTTTTCCAATCAGGCCGGAACGGTCGTTGACACATTTTACTTTACCGACCGTTTCCGCACGCTCGAGCTGAACTTGCCGGAATGGGAGCGCTTCCAAACCGGCATTCATGACGTGTTGACGGGCAAGGCCGATCTCGACAAAATGCTGCGCGACCGCGTGCGCGCAGAGAAAAACCGGCCGCCGAAAATCAAAGTGGAAACGCGCGTGAAAATTGACGACACCTGCTCCGCGCAAAGCACGCTGGTGGAAATCGTCGCGCAAGACCAGCCAGGGCTGCTGCACCGCATCAGCTCCGTTTTTGCGCGCGAGAAGTGCAACATCGAAATCGCCATCATCGAAACGGAAGGTGAAACCGCGATTGACGTCTTTTATCTCACGACCGGCAGCGCCAAGCTTCCGCTGGCGCATCAAGTGCGTCTCCACGAAGCGCTCCTGACCGAATTCGCGCCGCCGACGGCATAGGTAGAAATCCGTCGTCAGCTTCTGGATTAACTTCCAACTTGTACTTTTGCGGTTCCGCCGGCCCCCTTGCTTTCCAATTCCGCCCAACGTGCATACAGTTCGTCCACTACCTTCTGCGCCGATTCCATTTGTGCGTACGCCTCATGGAGGCGTGCGGCGTCACTGGCGATTTCTGGAGACTCCAGCGCGGCGCGCTTGCCCTGCAAATCCGCTTCGGCCTTGGCGATGCGCTTTTCAACCGATGCCGCTTCGCGGCTTTCCGCCTGCGAGCGCTGCTTCTTCCCCTCCGCGAGCTTAGGTTGATCGGTCCGCGTGTTCGCTTGCTCTCGGCTCGCTCGCGCGCTGGTAGTCGCGGTTGCTGCCGCGCTCTTTGTCTGCTGCGAACGCAGCCATTCCTCCCACTGCGAATAATCGGCAAAACGTTCCGCCGTTCCACGCCCGTCGAGCCCCAGTACGATGGTTGAAACGCGATCGAGCATGTAGCGATCGTGCGTCACCAGCACCAGCGCGCCGCGATATTCCAGCAGGCTTTCTTCCAGGATTTCGAGAGTGGGAATATCGAGATCGTTCGTCGGTTCGTCGAGCAGCAGCACGTCCGCAGCCTGCAGCATCAGTTGCGCGATCAAAACACGCGCGCGTTCCCCGCCCGATAGCTTTCCCACTGGACGATTCAAATCCTCGTTCGCGAATAAAAAGCGCGCGGCCCAGGACGCAACGTGAATCACGCGATCCTGATAAATCACCGAATCGCTGTCGGGCGCAAGAGCGCGCCGCAAGCTGACGTCCGGATCAAGCTGGCGATTCTGATCAAAATGAACGATGCGCAACGAATCTGCTTTTTGTATCTTCCCTGCGGTGGGCTCGATATCGCCGCGCAGCAGCCGAAGCAAAGTCGTCTTGCCGCTGCCGTTCGGGCCAACCAGCCCCACGCGCATGCCCGCGGTGATGGCAAAATCAATTTTCTCGAAAAGTGTGCGATCACCGAGGAACTGCGTGACGCCGTCCAACCGTATCAGCTGCTTCGTTTGCCGCTGCGAGGCCGAAAAATCGATTCCCGCGGCGCCGGTGCGCGTCCGCGAGTTCAGTTCGGCTAGCTCCCCGATCATGCGGTGCGCCTTATCAATGCGCGATTTCGATTTGGTGGTACGCGCCTTCGGCCCGCGGCGCAACCACTCGATTTCCGTGTGGACCAGATTGGCCAGCGCATCCTGACGCTTGCCCTGCGCGTGCAGATATTCTTCCTTGGCTTCCAGAAACTTGCTGTAATTCCCGTTGACGCGCAGAAAACCGTCTTCATACGTGCGATTCAGTTCCACCATCTGGCGCGCCACATTTTCCAGAAAATAGCGGTCGTGGCTCACGACGACGTACGCAAACGACGCATTTTCCAGCAGCGTTTCGAGCCACTGAATCCCGGCGAGGTCGAGATGATTGGTGGGCTCATCGAGCAGCAGAATATCCGGCTGCTGCACCAACGCTTCCACAATCGCGAGACGCTTGCGCCATCCGCCGGAGAGCGCCGAGGTCACGATTTCGGGATCTTCAAGACCGGCGCGATGAAGAGCTTCTTCGGTGCGATACCCGCGATCGGTTTCCGGCACTCCGGATTTTGCGAGCGCCGCTTCAATCACGGAGCGGACCGTCGCGTTCGGATCAAATTCGGAAATCTGCGAGACGCAACTGAGCTTGGTGCTTTTGCGAACGGCCACCTCACCGCTGTCCGGCTGTACGCGACCGCTCAGAATTTCGAGGAGCGTGGATTTACCTGACCCGTTTGGTCCGATCAGTCCGAGGCGCTCGCCCGGCGAGATCGTGAACGAAATATTCCGGAAGAGCGGCGCGATTCCATACCGCTTGGCCAAGCCTTGCGCATTGACAATCGGAGCCAATTTGAACAGTTTTCTCCTGAAATCAGTTTAACCGCTAAGAGGCCACACGACCGGGGAAAATACTCGCCGGAAATTAGAACCAATCGCTGCGGTAAGCGAACCACCAGCTGAAGTAACCGATCGGGATCGTGGCAGCCAGCGCCCACCAAAGAGGCAATGCCATATCTGCAAGCAGGCCGAGCACCGTAAACGTAGTCCAAAATATTTTCTTCTGCATACTCTTATTATAAAGCGACCGACGCCGCGGCAATGCAGGGTGTTCGAATCCGTCATCGCAGCGGCTGCCGGCGGGAATCTCGGACGAATTCGCTGCGTGTTGAATTCCCTGCTCAAACGGCCGTGGCGCTCGCGAATCGTGCCCCGGAATCCTCGGGGTCGAGTGCAATACCATCCACGAAAGTTACGATCTTGCCTGAACTCGACGCCACACGCTCGCCGGGCACTAACACTCCGACAAGATTCAATGGATCCGCCGCTGCGATCGTAACGGCTTCCCCCACGCTCGATAGCTTGCTCGTCGCGCGCAGTGACTCCACCGCGACGGGAAGCGCGAATTGCTCACCGAGAAAACCGCCGACAAAACGCCCGCCGCGAATCTGTCCCTGGTCTTCCAGCCGCCGAAACGCGATAAGCAATTCGCGCCAGCGCGGAACGATCGTTTCGCGCGATACCATTTCCCGAAACACGACGCCGTATCTGCGCAGCAGCATCCAACAAGTGGATTCGACGACTCGCGAGCGCTCGGCAGGCTCGCCCGCATATAGCAGCGACCAGCGTCCGGCGCTGTGCCGCGGCCGGGCGTTGTGACCCTTTCCATGTCCCGCACGGCGCTTGGGATCAATCAACGCGCGAATATTGTCGAAGCCGTCCGCAGTTATCATTCCCGCAGTGACGAGCGCCCACAGCGCGGTCTCCGCTTCCGCTTTGATCTTTCCGGTTCCGCGTACGATATCCGCGAAAAACGAAGCGCCGCGCTGCCGTAGATGACCGAGCACGTCGCGCGCGGCTGGGCTTAGTCCCGCCGTTTCGTCGCTGCCATTCGTAGCATGTTGCGAAATCATCCACTCGGAATCTTCACGAATGAAAAACGTGAGCGGGGCGGTGCTGGTCGGCACCACGCGCCGAATCCCGCCGCCATTTTCTGCCAGCGTCGCGGGATGCGGCGAGACGCGTCCCCAGCCGACGGCGCCGGTGAGGCACAGCTGGTCGAGCACCTTCGGATCGTAGTTCGCAATCCGGCGCGCCAGAATCTGCTGCTCCCAGGCATTCGCCGGCGCTTCGAATCCTTGTAGTTGCTGCAGCGCTTCCAGCGTGCCGCGTTCGCCCAGTAGTTTTGTTTCGGGCGTGAGATGCTGCCAACGCAAAAGCCAGCGCATGAATTGCGCCGCACTCACCGGCTGAATCTGTTTGCGCAAAGAACCGAGCGTCAACCGATGAATACGCGCGAGCAAACGCCGGTCGCACCATTCAGTCGAGCCCTGCGATGAATCGGTGAACTGGCCGCGCAAAATAGTTCCGGCCGCTTCCTGGCGCAGAAAGCATTTTTCGACGTCGGACTGCATAATCCCAAGAAAGGATGCCACTCCTTCCGCCGTGACCGGCCCGAGGTGCGCCATCCAACCGGTGATGCACGCGAAGATCGCGTCCTCACGCGACGGGTTCTCCGCTTCAATTTGGGCAAGGGTCGAATCGAACTGCGCGGCGGGAAACAACGCCGTGAACGTAGCAGCTCTCTCCGCAGCGACCCAGTAGGCGCGGCCCTCGAATCGCGCACGTGCAGCTCGGCCAGCGGCGACCAATTCGGAAAAATAGTCCGACCACGCCGAAACGGGCCGCGAAATGATACCCGCGCTGCCATCGCTGTCGGATTCGGGAATCGCGATCAGTTCCTGCAGTACATCGTGCAGTTCATCGGCGTCGCGCACATCCGGCCAAGCCTCTTCGCGCACTTCCGCGATCGCCGCAGGATCCAAACGCCCGATTTCCGAGAGCACCGCTTCAGGCAGCATGCGGCGCATCTCAACCGCTCGCGCTCGCCGCTCTTCCAGAGGAGCGTCATCAAGATAGGCGTAAGGATTCGCATTTAGAATTTCGTGCGAAAATTGCGATGGCACGGGAGTATCCACAGCAACGCAGCGAATCTTGCCGGACGCGATATCCGCCAGAACCGTTTTCAGCCCTTCCACGTCCATCGCTTCAGTGAGCGCGTCTTTCATCGTCTCGCGTGCCAGCGGATGATCCGGAATCGCGATGTCGCCCGAGATATTTTCCTGGCAAGCCGCCGCTTCCGGAAAGACGGCAGCCAGCAAATCATCCGAACGCATCCGCTGGATCTGTGGCGGGACTTTCTTACCACCCATGAAGCGCAGCAGGGCCAACGCGCGTCCGGCCACCCAGCGCCAGCGTGTGGTGAAAATCGGAGAAGCCAGCACCGCCTGCTCAAGCAGCGGCTCCACGCTCTCGCCGTGGAGAAAATGAAAAACGTCGCCGAGAGGAAAGCTGTGCTGGTCACTCAGCGAAATATTCAGCCCATTGTCGGTGGCCGCGGCCTGCAGCTCGAAATTAAACGACCGGCAAAAGCGCTTGCGCAGCGCGAGGCCCCAAGCCTTATTGATGCGGCCGCCAAACGGCGCGTGAATCACCAACTGCATCCCGCCGCTCTCGTCGAAGAAGCGTTCCGCGATAATCGTTTCCTGCGTGGGCACCGCGCGCAGCACCGCCCGGCCCTGGACGATATATTCCACGGCTTGCTCAGCGCCGGGGCGATCCATCCCGCATTCGTCCTGCAACCATTGAACCGCGGCAGCGGCTTGCGGCGAGTTCATCAAACCGTCGGAAGGAACTGCGTTGTCGGTAAGAGCATTGATTTTTTCGCGCACGTGCGCGACCTGCTGCGAAAGTTCCATCGTTCGTGAAGGAGCTTCCCCGCGCCAGAAAGGCACGTTGGGCGGCGCACCCTTGGCGTCTTCGACGGACACAGACCCCGACTGCACGCGGCGAATGCGCCAGGAAGTGTTTCCCAGCAAAATAATGTCACCGCGCAAGCTTTCGACCGCGAAGTCTTCGTCTACGGTGCCGACGACGGTACCTTCCGGCTCGGCGACGACGGTGTAGAGCGCATTGTCGGGAATCGCGCCACCGCTGGTGATGGCCGCAAGGCGGGCGCCGCGGCGTCCATGCAGGCGATGATTCACCTGATCGCGATGCAGATAGGCGCCGTAACGGCCGCGCCGCGCGGCAATTCCATCGGAAAGCATCGCGATAATTTCATCGAAATCTTCACGCGCGAGATTGCGATACGGGAACGCACGCCGCACAAGCGCAAACAAATCATCCTCGAGCCAATCCTCGGCGGCGCAGCTAGCCACGATCTGCTGAGCCAGCACATCGAGCGGCGCCTCCGGAATTTCGATGCGATCGAGTTCTCCGTGACGAATCGCGCGCACCAATGCCCCACATTCCAGCAACTCATCGCGCGTTGTGGCGAAAAACCGACATTTTGGGATTGCACCGCGCCAATGCCCTGCTCTGCCTGCGCGTTGCAAGGCAACCGCGATCGAGCGTGGCGAGCCGATCTGGCAAACCAGGTCCACCGTGCCAATATCGATACCAAGTTCCAGAGATGCCGTGGCGACCAGCGCGCGAACTTCGCCCGCTTTGAGTTTCGCTTCAACCGCGAGCCGCCGCAGGCGCGAAAGGCTGCCATGATGCGAAGCGACGGCATCCTCGCCAAGAATCGCGCGCAAATGATGCGCCACGCGTTCGGCCAGACGCCGCGTGTTCACAAAGATCAGCGTCGAGCGGTTCTGCAGTACCAACTCGGCGATCCGCTTGTAAATTTCCTCCCACATCTCGTTCGAAGCAACGGGACCAAGTTCGCTCGCCGGAACTTCGATTGCGAGATCCAGATGCCTACGCTGAGCCACCTGTACGATTACCGGTGCCGGCCTCCCGCTTCCGGTGAGAAATTGCCCCACCAGCTCAATCGGTTTCTGAGTCGCGGACAAGCCAATCCGCGTGAGAGGCTGTTCGACGAGCGCTGCGAGACGCTCGATCGAAAGCGCGAGGTGCGAGCCGCGCTTGTCGTCGGCAACGGCGTGAATCTCGTCCACGATCAGCGTCTTCACCGTGCGCAGATTTTCGCGGCTTTTCCCGGCCGTCAGCAGGATGTAGAGCGATTCCGGCGTCGTGACCAGAATGTGCGGCGGCCGTTTCTGCATCGCGCGCCGTTCGTGCATCAGCGTGTCGCCGCTGCGCACCGCCGTGCGGATTTCAGGCATCAAGTACCCGCGCTCGCGAGCCAGTTGCAGAATCTCACCGAGCGGAGCGTCCAAATTTCGCTGGATATCGTTGCCGAGGGCTTTGAGCGGCGAGACGTAAAGAACTTCGGTCTGATCCAGCAGATCGCCTGCGATGGCCTTGCGCACCAGCATGTCAATGCACGCAAGGAATGCGGCCAAAGTCTTGCCGGACCCGGTCGGCGCGCATATCAGCGTATCTCTCTGCGCCAAGATGTGCGGCCAACCCATTTCCTGCGGTTCCGTGGGCGTGCCAAATTTAGTGACGAACCAGTCCCGGACGAACGGGTGCGCCCATTCGAGCGAGTACGATTCGGAAGAGGGTGCGACGGCTACGGGGTCCACGGTTATGCTCCGGCGCAAGGCGTCCGCCAAAATTAGATGCGCGGAATATCTCTAGGATAACACCGAGTGAAAAGGGAGGCGAATCGGCCGCGCGACGCTCGGCGGGCCGCTGCTTGAACCAACTGGGCTGGGTGAATCATCACCAAAAAAGAAAACCGGAAGGCAGCTTCGCCTCCCGGTTTCCATTGTGATCGCTCGAGCTCTGCCTAATTCCAGCGCGAATCAGCAAGAACGTTGCTTATTACTTCTGGTTCTTACCGTTGTGCTTGTCGTGGTGGATCTCCTTGCTCGTCTTGTTCTGTTCCTTGTTCACCTGCTTCTTTTCCTGAGAGGTCAATTTGCCGCCATTGGCTTCGCGGTCGGATTTGACCTGATGATTGATGTGCGCTTCCTGGTGTTCAACGTGGGCCGTTTCGCCCGCCGTCATTTTGCCGCTCTCAACGCCATTGCCAATCCGCTTCTGCTGGTTCTCGGCGCGTTCACCCACATGGCTCATTGCCGCATTCGCGGGTCTGCCGTGATTTTCGGACGCGAAGTTCGAACGGTCCATGCCAGCCGAGTGTTCGTGGGACGTTTGTTCAGAAGTCGCCTGCACGTGCGAGTCATTCATCGCCACGCGTTCTTGTGCCGTAGGCCGCGCTGCGATTCCGCCCGGACCGCCGTTGAAGCTGGTGTGGCTTACCACGGTCGTGTGAACCACCGTCCGGTCCACAAACGTGTTGTGAACCACTTCGGTGTTTACGTGAACCACTGCGGTGTTATACGCGAAATGTCCACCGCGCCACTCGCCGCCCACGAAGCCCACTCCGCCAAAGCCGAATCCATAGTTCACGCCGCCATAAAATCCGACGTGCGGTCCCCAGTAACCGGCATGAAACCCATAAACGCCGCCGGCAAAGCCCCAGTACGGTGGCGTCCACAGCAGGCCCACGCGCGGCGGAGCTACCCAAACGCCTGGCACCCAGTAATAACCGGCGTCACCGTAAGCCCAATAGCCCGGGTTCCAAAGATAGCCTTCCGTCGGGCAAGGCGGTTGCTCGTAGACCGGCAATGCCGGCGGCGCCACGTGAACAGAAATTCCGACTGCGATCTGTGCGGAAGCAGGAGAAGAAATCGCAAAAGATCCTGCTGCCAGGAAAAGACCGAGAACGAGTGCTCGAACATAATTCTGCTTACGCATCGCAAATTCCTCCCTAGATTTGGTTCTCTGGGCCGGCAATTTTTCAGTTTTAAAGCAGCGCCCCAAGTTCGGATTGCGCTAAATCTCTACCGTATCTAACACCGCTGCTCGTAGAAGGTTTCTCGCAAATTTTCGGCAGCCCTGTGAAAGCTCAGTTTGATTCACACAATTATACGAACGGGAAAATGGCGTGAATTACGAGATGCAGAAGTACTCCCCGAGTCGGTAAACGCTCGCTAAGGTATTCATAAAGCGAGGCCTACGCCATGACAAAAATTGGCAGGAACTCGTTTTACACCAGCAAGTTTTCAATTCGGATGGGGAGGTCGCGCACACGCACGCCTATCGCGTGATAGGTCGCCGCAGCGAGCGCGGACGCCACTCCGGTGAGGCCAATTTCCCCCACGCCGCGCGCGCCGTACTCGTTGAGCGCGAGGTCGGGATAATCGAGAAAGATGCAATCCATCTCCGGAATATCGGCGTTCACCGCGACAATATAATCCGCGAAATTGTTGTTGATGGGATGCCCGTCGCGCGGGTCGTACACCGTGGCTTCGAATAAGCCCATGCCGATGCCCATCACCACGCCACCCAGAATCTGATTGCGCGCTGTTTTCTCGTTGATCATCCGCCCGCCATCCATCACCGTCAGCCAGCGCCGCACGCGCAGCCGCGCGATGCCGGGATCCACAGAAATTTCACAGAAATGCGCGCCGAACGAATGGGTCGACAATTTTCGCGACGCAGGATCGGCCTCGGTCCTGGCCTGGCCATCCAATCCTGCGAACTGCTCCATCGCGAGAATCTCCTGGAACGGCACGCCGCTGTCGGGCGATTTATCCCGCGAGTGAACGCGGGCCTGCGTCATTTTCAATGTGCTCGGATCCGCGCCGTGAAACGGCGAATTCGCGGATTGTGTCGCGGCTTTCACCACGGCAGTCACGGCGTTCTCGGTCGCCTCTGCGATCGCCGGCACAACGGTGGAAGTGACGGAGGACCCTCCGGACGTCGGCCCCGGAGGCAATGAACTATCACCCAGCACGACCTGCACTTTGTCTACGGGGATGCCAGTCTTGTCGGACACCACTTCGGCAAACACGGTATAGGTTCCCGTGCCGATATCCTGCGTAGCGCACGATGCCCGCGCGGTGCCGTCGGCCAGCAGCCTCACGCGGACGTCCGCAGCGTGCCGCGAAGCAGGCCACGTACACGTCGCCATTCCCCATCCGAGAATCAGGTCGCCTTCGCGCATCGCACCCACTTTCGGATTGCGTTTCGACCAACCAAACTTTTCCGCGCCGGTCTGATATGCCTCGCGCAAATGCTTGCCGGAAAATGGACGTTGCGAACCCTCGTCTGTCTCCGCGTAATTCCGCAAACGGAATTCGAGCGGATCCATATTCAGCTTGAGCGCCATTTCGTCCATCGCGGATTCAATCGCAAAAAGCGCAGGCGTCCGGCCCGGCCCGCGCATCGGCGTAGGCGTGCCGACATTCAGGCGCACCAGGTGCTGCACGGCCGTGACATTGGGGCAGCTGTAAAGCATGGAAGTCGCTTCCACGCAGTTTTCGACGAAGTCGTCCACCATCGAGGTGTGCTGCATAATGTCGTTCTGCATGCTCACCATTTTGCCGTCCGCCGTCGCCCCGATGCGCAGCGTCTGACGAATCGCCGGGCGGTGCCCCACCGTCGTGAACATCAACGTGCGCGGCACGGACAATTTCACCGGGCGGCCAACGTGGCGCGAACCGATCGCCGCAAGCAACGAATGCGGCCAGGGAAATAATTTGCCTCCAAATCCTGACCCGATAAACCGCGAGATCACCTGGATATTTTCCAGCGGAATCCCGAGCATCTCCGACATCACATGAAGATGATTCACCACTCCTTGCGACGATTCGAACAGCGTCACCTTGTCTCCGTGCCACTCGGCGATCGTCGCGTGCATCTCCATCGGATTGTGTGTCTCGACCGGTGTGGTGTACGTCTCTTCGAGCTGCACAGGCGCTTGCTTGAACGCGGATTCGGCATCGCCGCGGTGATGTTGCGCCGCCGGAGTTTCGCTGGGAGTTCCTTGGCTCAAGAAAACGGAAGGCTTCTTGGCGTCGTAGTCCACCTGCACAGCCGCGGCGGCAGCCAGCGCCTGCTCGAACGAATCCGCCATCACCAGCGCAACGAATTGGCCGTAGTAATAAATGTTGTCGTCATCCAACGGCGGGCGGTTCTCCCCGGCGCGACTGGAAGGCTCGAACGCATTTGCCGGACGATATAGTTTCGGGAAATTGTCGTGACGCAATATCGCGAGAACTCCGGGCATCGCTTCCGCATGGGACACGTCAATCTTCAGAATCCGGCCGCTGGCGATCGTGCTCGGTACGCCCACGCCATACGCCAGGTTTTCGATCGGGTAGTCGGCAGCGTAGCGCGCGCCGCCCGTCACTTTCAACTTCCCGTCAATACGCGTCACCGGCTGGCCGATTACGGAAGTGCTCATCTCTATTCCTCTCGACTTCAAACTTCTGAATGGCATCTGTGAAGCTTACGCCGCTTGAGCTGTCGCTACTTTCAGTGTCCGCACCAGCACGCGTTTCGCAAGCTCCACTTTGAACGCGTTGTCGTGCAGCGGCTTTGCGTCGCGCAACGCCGCTTCCGCAGCCGCGCGGAAATTCTTCTCACTCGCTTCGCGATTCTCGAGCGCGCGCTCGGCTTCCGGCGATCGCCACGGACGCGTGCCAACCCCGCCCAACGCCACGCGAACGCGGCGAATGCGATTGCCGTTCATCGTGACGACCGCCGCGGCGGATGCCAGCGCAAATTCATAAGAAGCGCGATCCCGCAGCTTCAAGTAATGCGAACGCGTGCCATCCGGCAGCGCGGGCAACGTGACATGCGTAATTAATTCGCCGGGTGCGAGCACGTTTTCCTTCTGCGGCGTGGACCCAGGCAACAGATAAAACTCATTTAGCGGCACGCTGCGGTTTCCACTTGCCCCCTGTATTATTACGGTCGCTTCCAAAGCCATCATCGCGACGGCCATATCCGAAGGGTGCGTGGCAATGCAATGCTCGCTGGTGCCCAGGATCGCGTGAATGCGGTTGAAGCCGTCAATCGCGGCACAGCCGGAGCCGGGATCGCGTTTATTGCAATCGTAGGCCGTATCGCGAAAATAATAGCAGCGGGTGCGTTGCAGCAAATTCCCGCCCGTCGTCGCCATATTGCGCAATTGCGGCGAAGCACCGGAAAGCAGCGCTTCCGACAGCACCGTGTAACGCTTCTGCACGTTCGGCTCGTGTGCCAAATCGCTATTACGAACCATCGCGCCGATTCTCAGTCCGCCATCGGGCGTGGATTCCACCTGCGTGAGCGGCAAGCCATTGATATCCACGACGGTTTTCGGCCGCTCCACGTTCAGTTTCATCAAGTCAATCAACGTCGTGCCGCCGGCCACGAATTTCACACCCGCTTGCGCCGGCGCCGCGTTCAAAGCGCTGTCCACCGTCTTTGCTTGTACGAATTGAAACGCGTCCATCGTGATTCGCCTCTGGCGCTCGCGCCTAGCCGTTTTTCCGCACGGTCTGTACCGCTGCGACGATGTTGTCGTAAGCGCCGCAACGGCAAATGTTGCCGCTCATGCATTCGCGCACCGCAGCATCATCCGCGCCGCACGGCTCTTTCAACAATGCAGTGGCGGACATAATTTGGCCGGACGTGCAATACCCACACTGGAATCCGTCGTGCTCGAGAAACGCCGCCTGCATGGGACTGAGCTCGCCATCCTGCGCGAGTCCTTCGATCGTAGTGATCTTGTCGCCCTGATGCATGATCGCGAAAGAAAGGCACGAATTTACCCGGCGTCCGTTCACGTGCACGGTGCACGCGCCGCACTGCCCGTGGTCGCAACCTTTTTTTGTTCCGGATAGCTGCAGATTTTCACGCAGCGCATCGAGCAAGGTAACCCGCGGTTCCAGCAGCACGCGGTAGTCCCGTCCATTTATATTGAGGACGAACCGCACCGCGCCGGGAGCCTGGATTTCGGGGACGAGTTCAACGACCGTGGCGGGTGCCGCAACTCCGTGCGGTGAATGAATCATCGGCGCCGCCGCAGCCGCAATTCCCGCGGCGCTCAATTGCGTCAGAAATGAGCGGCGACTGAATTCATCGGACTTACCGCCATTGCCATCGGCATCGTCGGAAGGATTTTGTGAGACGGGTCCGCGCGAAGGCGCGTCTGGCTCGCGATTCTTGTTCATGGGTGGACCTTCGTTGAATTGAGACGTCTTTGGACGTGGCGGACGAACAGCTAATCGAAAGCACATACTTGACGGCTACCGGGCAAATCTCAATACAGGAAACACTGTAGAAGCCCCGGCCTCAGACGGCCATCAAGAACTGCTAAATCGAGCGTTTAGATTTTCTTCAAACCTCGCGCGGCATCTTTCAGACTCTGGCGATTTTCGAAGAAATCCGCCCAGGGATCTTTGCCTTTCAGGCGCTTTTGAAAATTCCCAAGATTAAAATCGGAAGGATCGAGATTCGTTTTCACGTCCGACCAAGCCAAAGGCATCGAAAAGGGCGCCTTGTCGCGCCGACGCACCGAATATGGCGCGACCACCGTCTGCCCGAAGCCGTTGCGGAATGGGTCGAGATAGACGCGCTCGCCTCTCGCCTTGATGGAATGTTCGACGGTGAAATCCTCAGGGTTCGATTGCGCCACAATCGCGCCGAATGCCCGCGCGAACTGCAATACCTCGTCCGTATCCGGTCCCAGCCGGATTGGCACAAAAACGTGAATGCCCCGGCTGCCGGAAGTTTTGGCGTACGAATCCAGCTTCAAAATGTCCAGCCCCTGCTTCACCTGCAGCGCAGCGCGCGCCGCATCCGCAAATCTTCCAGACCCGGGATCGAGATCGAAGCACACCCAATCGGGTTTATGCGGCGACGACGCCCGCGTCCCCATCACGTGCACGGGAATGCAGCCGAGATTCACCAGCGCGAGCTGAGTTTCCAGCGCGCCGCCGAGAACGTAGTTTGTTGCTTCTTTCTTTGCGTCCGCGTGCCGGATCAGAATCGTCCGCGTATCCGCCGGCATACCATTGGGCTTTTCCTTTTGGTAGAAGCACTGCCCGCCCATGCCATCGGGGCAACGCTCGAGCGTAAGGATGCGGTCCTTCACATAAGGCTGAAGTTTGTCAAAAATCGCCGCGTAATATTCGGCGAGATCGAGCTTGGTGTAACCTTGCTTCGGCCAAAATACTTTGTCGGGATGCGAAATTTCGACGGGCAGCTTGCCCGCCGCGCTCTTGGCAGCCTTCTTCATGATTGCGCCTCTGGCAGGGAAACCTCGCGCGACGCCTTGTCATCACGCAACCCCAAGTAAACCGGCTGGCGAAGTTTATTGTCCTCGGTGATTTCCTGGTAAGAAATTTGCGCCACCAGCTTGGGCTCGACGAACGTGACGCCCTTCGCGCGCGGTGGATCAACAAAAGCAGGTTTCGTACGAACCAGTGGACGCAGTTTCTTGGAAAGGGCGCTGAGAGTCTCTTCGTCGAAGCCCGTGCCCACCTTCCCGACGAAATGAAGTTTGCGGCCACTAAAAGCTCCCAGCAACAACGCTCCAAAATATTTTCGCGATCCGGCCGGCGAGGTAAATCCTCCGATCACAAATTCATCTTCCTGATGGACCTTCACTTTCAGCCAATACTGAGAACGCGATTCGACGTATGGCGAGGACAAATCCTTAGCAACTAGTCCTTCGTAGCCTTTCTTCTGCGCCACCTTGTAGGCTTCCAAGCCGTTCGCAGCCAACCGGTGCGACGGGATCAAAATTTTCCCGGAGCCGATGGCCGCGTCCATCACCTCTCGCCGATCCGAAAGCGCCTGCTTCCGCAAATCCTTGCCATCGCGAAAAAGGCAATCAAATACAGCGTAGATCGCGTCTTTGTTTCCCTGCTGCAACAATTGAAAATGTGAAACGCCTTTGCGATCCACCACGATCGCCTCACCGTCGAGCAACAGCGTGTGAGCCTTGAGCGCTTTCACTGCCGCCGCAATCTGCGGGAAGCGCGCGACGCGATCAATATCGTTGCGCGACATCAAGCTCACGCGATCGCCCTCCTTGTAAGCAACGATGCGAAACCCATCGTACTTTTCTTCGTACACCCAGCCCTTCTTCTCGAACGGCTTGCGCACCAGCGTCGCCAGCATCGGATGGACGCGAAATGGAATAGCATCTTTCAAAGGGATGCGGCTCGCTCGAGGTGGATTTTATCTAGGAAGCTTTCCTGGCGCGACGGCGTGACGCAGCTCCACCCGATTTGGCAGCGGCCGTTTTCTTGGCGGAAGCGCTCTTGGCCGCAGGTTTCTTGCCCAACGGCTGGCTGGATTTGCCAGACGTTTTCGGCGCCGGATCGCCGGTAGCGGCCTTCGCGACATCCCCGCCGCCTTCCTGCGCAATTTCGGCCAGAAGCTTATTGCTGATAGCCGACCGCGGCTCTTTGATCGTGAGGTCGTCCGTGGATGCGTACTGATCGCGGTGCTTGATCAAGAGCCACGATTTTCCCGGCTTGCTGCTGCCAAAGCCGCGCGTACGCACCAGCACCCAGGAACCTTTCAGCTTTTTCCCATGCAGCGTGAATTTGAAATCGCCTCTTTCCAGCGCCGCGTCCACATCCTCGGACACGGATTCGGGCGCCCACGTCCCGTGATCCCACACCATCACGGTGCCGCCGCCGTACTCGCTCTCGGGAATCGTGCCTTCGAAATTCGCGTAATCCAGCGGATGATCCTCCACCTGCATCGCCAGCCGCTTGACGCTCGGGTCGGGCGACGGTCCCTTGGGCACGGCCCACGAGAGCAGCACGCCTTTCCATTCCAGCCGAAAATCGTAATGCAGTTGCGTGGCGCGGTGCTTTTGCACCACGAAGATGAGCGAGGAGTCCTGCTTGCCCGTGGAGCTCTTGCCGGATGGTTCTGGCGTAACGTGGAAATCGCGCTTCTTGGAGTATTCCTTCAGTGTCATTCGCTAGTCCTTGCACGCGCATAAGCGGCGGTGTCTAAGACCTATATAACTCCTGCCGCGATTTTGCACAAATCGCTTTCCGCTTATTTTCAATCGCGCGCAGGCCGCCATCGCACCTCGCTTATTTCCGGGCGGCCGAAGGGCGCGCGCCCGTAGGGCTACTTAGAAAAATGAAAACCCAGCACCCATGCACCATGCAAAGCATCGTAGCGCATGCTTCGGTAAGCATCTTCTTTGCTGAGCGGTCCTTCGAGAAATAGTCCATATTGCTCCACCACCTGCGGTCGGATGTACTGCTCGAATTTGTGCCAAACTTCGCTCTGCGACCTTCCGCGCACTTCCCCTCCAAATCCGCCCATCGCTGCCTCCTGCGCAATAATTTTCCCGCGCAGCGGAACACCTCAGCATCGAACGGGAAGGTCTGGCGCACCATAAGGGCGTTACTGTAGGTGGCGGCGGATTTTACTCGACATGCGGCGTGCTCTTAAGTCCCGGTAGGACGGCCCGTCATTCAGCCGCGGGGATTCCCGAAGTCTGCATCCATTTTTCGATCTTCGCTAGATATCCAATCACGGTTTCGCGCCTCGCGGCCTCCGGCCAGCCAAGCTGCCGCGCCAGCAAATCCGCCACATCCGGCGCAGCGCGCATCGCGTCTCGCCAACCGTACACTTGCAAACCGATCCGCCGCGCCAGCACGTCTTCGATCGTCGCTGCCAATTCCTCGCGCGCGCCGAATATCACCTCTGCGCGAATGGGAGCAAGTCCTTCAACCAGCGGACGCGCAAGATCGGGCTCCTTCTCCGCAAGCTCCAGTACATCCGATGCACGAGAGCCATATTTTTCGGCCAGATGCCGCGCAGTAAGTTCCGGCACGCCAAACTGCTTCGCAAGCGTTCGCCAAAGGTCGAGCGTGTAATTCAGCGAACCGATCAGAGGATGCCGCAGCGTGGAGCATTCGCCGCCTCCGCCGAGCTGTTTTTGTACTCGCATTCAGCGTGTCTTCAGCCATGGCGCGATAGGTCGTCCACTTCCCTCCCATGATGCTGACCAAGCCGCTCGCCTCGTCACTTTCAACTTCGTGATCGCGCGCCAAATGTTTCGTGTCGCCCGATTTTCCGGTACTGACCAGCGGCCGCAGTCCAACCGTAGCGCTCACAATCTGATCGGGGGTAACAGGACGCGCCAGATACGTGTTCAGCTGGCGCAGAACGTACGCCACTTCCTCTTTCTTCACCTCGAGCGGGTCATCCAAGCTGGTTTCGTCATCAGTAGTGCCGACGAGCAAGCGCCCCTGCCACGGAATCGCAAATAGCACGCGGCCATCTTCGGTTTTGGGAACGAGCAAAGCGTCTTCGCTCGCCAGCGCTTCTCGCGGCAGTAAGACGTGAATGCCTTTGCTCAAGCGCATTCGAGGAGGCGCCGCGGGATTGGCCATGCGCCTCAGCACATCCGCGTGCGGCCCGGTAGCATTGATGAAGGCCCGCGCGCGAACCGAAAAGCGCCGCCCGCTGATTCGATCTTCGACTTCAGCAGCCGCGATCTTGCGGTCTTTCGCTTTCTCAAATGCAACAACGCGCGCATAATTCAGCGCCTCGCCGCCAGCCGCGGCGAATGTTTTCACCAGCGTGACATTGAAGCGCGCGTCGTCAAATTGTCCGTCGGTGTACGCCACGCTCCCCACCAGCCGCTCGGCCGCCAGAGCAGGCATCAGACGCAAAGTTTCTTCCCGCGGAATAAAGCGGCTGGGCGCCAACCCATCGCGCCCCGCAATCCAATCGTAAAGTTTCAGACCGGTCTCGAAATACGCCGCATCCAGCCAACTGAAACACGGAGTGATGAACTCTCGGGTGCGAGTGAGAAACGGAGCATTGCGCAACATGTGGACGCGCTCGTGCAAAGCGCGTTGCAAGACGCGGTATTCCTGAGGGTCCAGCCTGCGAATCGCCTCTTCGAGGTAGCGCACGCCGCCGTGCGCCATTTTTGTGGAAGCGCTGGAGGTGCCGGAAGCGAAATCCGCGGCCTCCAGCTGGACAGTCTTATAACCGCGCAACTGCGAATCGAGCGCGCAGCCCGAACCAGTCGCGCCGCCGCCGATCACGCACACGTCAAACGATTGCCCTGCGATGCTCTGCAGCGCTTGCGCGCGGGACTTCATCCGCCAGCCCGATTCCTGCAAGGGATCATGGTGACGAGCAGCTTAGCACTCTAGTTTTTGGAATGTGATTGAAGCGCGCTACGAAAGCGCCTGTTGCATCGCCGCCTGCAATTTGTTCAACCCGGCAGCGAGATCAGCGCCCAAATGAACGCGCAGTGCGCGCCGATTGCGCTCCGCAAGCACCTGGAAATCTCCGCGGGCTTGCGCCGCCTTCACGATGCCAAACGTATACTTCTGTCCTGGCACGGGAAGATCCGCCGCATCGTCGCAGGTAATCTGCAGGAACACGCCCGAATTCGGTCCGCCCTTGTAGGCTTGCCCGGTGGAGTGCAGGAATCGCGGACCGAATCCCAGGCAAGTCGCCACGTGCTTCTTGTCGCGCACGGAATGACGCATCGCCTGCAGCTGCGTCTGATGCGGAGCGTTTCTTTCGATGTATCCGAGCACCGCGAAGTAATCGCCGTCCTTGATGCGATTCAAATGCGCGCGCAAGACTCCCGCGAGATTCGGTGTCCCCTGCACCGCCTGTTTCAAAGCAGCAGCGTTCTTTTCGTCGGTGTAGAGCTTGATGCCCTGCTCCTCAAAAAACGGCGATTCCGGCGGCAGCGATCCGGTCTTTTCGTACTGGTCGGTCAACTTTCGCGTTTCGATTTTGCTGGCTTCCACGTCCGGCTGATTGAACGCGTTGATGCCGATAATGGACCCCGCCGTGGCGGTGGCAATTTCCCAGCGGAAAAATTCTTCGCCGAGGTCGTACTTGTCCTTCAGCGTGATGCGCACAACCGGCTGGCCAGCTTTTTCGAGGGCGCTGACGGCCGCTTCCTGCGCGGCGTCGCTGTCCCCGGCCAAGCTCACATAGGCGAACACGCGGTCTTTGCCGTAGACGTCGGGTGAGCCAACGGCTTCGCGGTCCACCGGAATCAACCCCTTCCCTTCCTTGCCGGTGGATTCAGCGAGCAGCTGTTCGAGCCACGCGCCAAGGTCGGAAATCGCAGGCGAAGCGAAAATCGTGACCTTGTCGCGGCCCAAAGTCTGCGCCGTGCCCAGAATCACTCCCAGAATCGCGCCGGGATTTTCATCCGCGGGCACAGCCGACGCGCAGGCATGCACCATCTCCTCCACGCGATCCAGGAACTTCGGCAGGTCCACGCCCTGAATCGCCGCGGGGATGATGCCGAAATTCGAAAGCGCCGAATAACGCCCGCCGATGCTCGGCACGCCGAAAAATATGTGACGGAAACCATCCGCTTCGGCCACTTTCTGCATGTGCGAACCGGGATCGGTGGTCGCGATAAAGCGCTTGCCCGCTTCCGCGGCGCCCACCGCCTGTTTCACGCGCTCGTAAAAATATTGCTTGAAGATGTTGGGTTCAAGAGTGCTGCCGGATTTGCTGGCGACGATGAAAATCGTCTTCGCGATGTCTATGTTCTTGTCAATCGTGCGGATCTGCGCGGGATCGGTGGAATCGAGGACGTGGAATTGCGGATGGCCGGGGATCGTGCCGAAGGTCTTCTCGAAAACTTCCACGCAAAGGCTGGAGCCGCCCATGCCCAAAAGGACGGCGTGCGTGAATCCCGCCTTCGCGATTTCTTCGGCGAGCTTCTTGAATTGGTCTTCGTGGGTAACTTGGTCGTCGGCGACCGCCAGCCAACCGAGCCACTTGCTTTCGTCCTGGTTGGTCCAGAGCGAGGCGTCGCGCGCCCAGAGGCGTTTTACTTTTTGCCCAGATTTCCAGTCTTCAAGGTTTTTTTTTACCGCCTGGTTCAGTTCGTCAGGCAATTGATAAGTCATTTTGTTGATGGATGGAGGCTGGGCTTGCGTCGTGCGTTTTTCGACAGCCGCCAAAAGCTTGTCGAACGCTTCCGCGAACAGCTTCACTCCGTCCTCGGTCAATTTGTCTGTCGCGGCTTTCATCGAGATGCCAGCGCGCTCCAATCCCTGCATGGTGTCGTGCGCCGCTTGAATGTTTTCTTCCAGGCTGGCGCGCGGTTTGCCGTGGTCGCGGAAAGCGTCGAACGTGGCGGGCGGAATCGTGTCCACAGTATCGGGACCGATCAATTCCTCGACGTAATACACATCGCTGTAAGCCGGATTCTTGGTGCTGGTGCTGGCCCACAGCACTCGCTGCGTCTGCGCGCCGCGATCCGCCAGAGCCTTCCACCGCGGGCCGCTGAAGATCTGTTTGTAACGTTGATAGGTGATCTTGCCGTTGGCGATGGCGACTTTGCCCTGCAGATTGCGCAGCGCGGCTTGCTCTCCCGCATTTGAGGTGGCTTTGATCTTTTCATCGATCTGGCTGTCCACCAGCGTGTCAATGCGGCTGATGAAGAAACTGGCGACGCTGGCCATCCGGCTGACGTCTCCGCCATTCTTGGCGTACTGCTCCAGGCCGGCGATATAAGCTTCCGCCACCTTCACATACACGTCGAGCGCGAACAGCAGCGTGACGTTGATATTGATGCCTTCGCTGATGAGCTGCTGATACGCGGGAATGCCTTCCGGCGTGCCGGGGACTTTCACCATGAGGTTTTCGCGGCCCACGCGCTTCCACAAGCGCCGCGCTTCGTCCAAGGTTTCCTGAGTCTTGTGCGCGAGATAGGGAGAAACTTCCAGGCTCACGTAGCCATCGCGCTTCTTTGATTTTTCATAAACCGGCCGCAGGAAATCGGCGGCATCTTGAATATCCTTGATGGCCAATTCTTCGTAACGGCTCTTGGCGTCCAGGTCCTTGCGCTTTTCCAGTTCCTCGAGCGTCTTGGTGTAGTCCGTGCTGCCAGTGATCGCCTTCTCAAAAATCGTGGGATTCGAAGTCATGCCGCGCAGGCCGTCTTCTTCGATCAGGCGTTTCAATTCGCCGGTGGTCAAGAGGTTCCGGCGAATGTAATCAAGCCAAACGGACTGGCCAAACTTCAATAGCGCCTTCAGCGGATTTTCGGCGGGCTTTCCTGCGCCTGATGCTGACGTCGGTTTTGCTGTAGTGCTCATTGGGATCTCCTCGAAATCAAAATTGCAAAGCTGGTTGCGCCGGGCTAAGTGGGCGCTATGAATGCGCCGAGGTTTCGTTTCAATCTGGAACGCGTGGTTCGGGCGACTCAGCCCATTCCAAACCCGGGCCGTACCCGAACCAAGATTCTATCGCAGAATCACGATCCAAGCGTGCAAAAGCCAAATTAGACCTGTGGCGTCCGGTATTCCTTGAAGTCATCGGCCGCGCATCCACCGGGATTACACTCGTCGCGACGCCACTGCGCCGCGATTGACACTTCGCGACGGGGTGTTTAGCATCCGAGCCAGAAACCACGGAGTCCGTCATGATCGCCGGAAAACTTTACACGCCGCGTGAAGCCGCGCAGGTTCTAGGTATCAGCTATCCCACGCTCAAGCAGTGGATCTACAAAAAACAAATCCGCACCGTGCAGACCGCCGGCGGCCACCATCGCGTCCCCGAAAAAGAAGTGGACAAGTTCCTCTACCGCAAAAGCGAGCGCGCTCCCGTCGCCGAGCGCCGTACCAATTTCCGCCGCATCAGCGGCCGCAATCAGCTCGTCGGCCGCGTGATGGACATCAAGACCAGCGGCCTGATGGCGCAAGTAACGCTATCCATCGGCGGACAGCACATCACCTCGATCATCACCGCCGACGCAGTGCGCGAAATGCGCCTCAAGAAGGGGCAAACCGTCGCGGCGCTAATCAAATCCACAGAGGTGATGATCATCAGAACGTAGCTGCCCGCTGGACCAGGCGAATCTCTTCCGCGGCGCTCTTGCAATCACGCCGTAGGCTTAGCTTCTTCGCGATTTGCCGCGCCGTATTTGCGCAACAGCCGAAACGGCCGCAGCAAGATATAAAGCGGCGCCAGAGCGCGCGGCAACCGCATCATCGCCCAATCCTCTTCTGCCGGAACCACAGCCAGACGCCCCACGTAGCGCCATCCCGCGAAGAAACCGGCAAGCATCCGGCGCCGGTAGCGCAGCCTTCCGGCAGTATCAAGTGCCTGCGCAGGCCGGCTCAGCAGCATCTGTTGCATTTCGCCCGCGATTTCGCACGCAATTCGATCCGCCTCCACGCGCTGCAAAATCTCGCCGGGCAGCGGCGCGCGCAGTAACCCGTGCGCCAGCGCCAAGCCGACGTGTACCATTCGTTCCGCGCGGAGCGACTCAGTCACGCGGATAAATTCATCCCAATCCAGATTCGCATGCGATTCAATTAGCTCAGAAACATCGGCCACCCACGAAAATCGCTCCCAAAAGTCCTTCGACCCGTGGATGCACAGCATCGGCAACAAATCCTCCGCCGTGAAAGTAAGCACTTCATGATCGCTGATCCGTACCGGCGCACGCCGCAAGATGAAGTAGTCCAGATCCGGTCTTACGGGAAAATGACGCAAGGTGACTTCGGTATGAAGCTCCACCATCGCGTGCCGCGGCTCGTCGCGGTAGTTGTATTCGCCCGGAACCAACGAGGAGGCTAGTTCCGGCGACAGAATCCAGTCGAATTTCGGCTTATATCCGAGGGAAAGAATAATTTCGTGCGCTCTCGGAATATCGCGCTGGCGCAGAATAATGTCCAGATCGTCGAATTCGCGCAGCGCGACGTCTCCGTAAGCCTGCGCCGCAAGCACCGGTCCTTTATAGGGCAGCGCAGGAATTTCGTGCTCGCGAAAAAGTTTCAGAATTTGCAGCAGGTCAGCGGTCAGATACAAGCAGCGAACGGTATTGGCCCGGCAGGTATTTTTCAGTTGCTCCGAAGCAGCGGCGGGAATCGCGCTCGCCGCGATCGCCGTCAGGTGCCGCTCCACCAAAGGCGTGATCGAATTCGCTTCCGCTTCGGCGAGGAGATAGTCCCAATCAAGCGGCTGGCTGACAATTTCCCGTATTTTTTGCGCGTCGTCCGGCGCCAGCCGTGTTCGCGCGCAACACGCCAGCAATCCCTTTTCGACGCATGGACCAGCTTGGGTTTTCGCCTTCATCCGTTCCCCGCCCGAGAAAGTGGCGAGGAAATTCTACGCCATAAGGACGGTACGCACGGGGCGAGAGTTCAATAACCGTAGCCCGCCAAGCACGGCCCAGTCAAGCGGCTTTCGGCAGCTGCAGCGCGCCTTCCATCTCGATGCGGCGCCCGATCTTCAGCAAGCGCCGGCGAAAATCTTCGGCGTTCAAGCCCGCTCCCGCGCAAACCGTCTCGAAATCCGCGTCGCTATCGAAAAGAAACTCCTGCGCCTCGCGACGCGCGCGCAACGTACCCCCGCGCCACTCTTCCACGGCGTGCACGATCACCGCCGTCCATAACCGCCGCTCCGAGATCAAATCCTCCGTCACGTTGCTCTGTGTATCCAAGAAAACCTGACTGCTCGTGCCTTCCATGTTTCCCCCTTGTGCCCTACAGCCTGTATCGGCCGCCGTACTCGACTGCTGAATGCACCCAGAACGCCAAAGGCGCTGCAGGCGCGCACGCTCGCGCGGCGCCAATCAAGCAACGTGGATTGACGGACTTACCGTCAGCGGGGATCGGCACGGCTCAAATAACGTCGCGACATCGTAGCGACGCGGTGGTTCGCAGCCGCACAGCAGTTTCGCGGAGGAACAACGCTGAATTCAGCAGTTACAAGCGGAAGGCCAAGAATGAAGCGCAGAAAAAAAGTAGCTGTACCGGCTACTGCACCATTTCGGTACTGAGAATCTCCCGCAATTTCGCCGCAAGCGCCGCCATCGTGAACGGCTTCTGCAAAAGCGCCGCGTCATTATCCAAAATTCCGTGATGAACCACAGCCTGGTCCGTGTATCCGGACATGAACAGCACCTTGATCTCCGGGCGGATGGTCTTGACGCGCCCCGCAAGCTCACGCCCGCTGATTCCAGGCATCACCACATCGGTCATCAATAACTGAATCGGCCCCACATGCATGGCCGCCAGTTCCAGCGCCGTATGGCCGTCTTCGGCGGCAATCACGGTGTAACCGGTCAATTCCAGATATTCGCGCGCAAGCTCTCGCACGCCCTTTTCGTCTTCGACCAGCAACACCGTTTCCGAACCACGCGGCAGTTCCCGTGCTTCGCTCTTACCGTCGCGTCCGCGCACCGTCTGCTCGTCTTCAATGCGCGGCAGATAGACCTTAAAACTCGTTCCGCGGCCCGGCTCGGTATACACCCACACGTACCCGCCGCTTTGCTTCACGATCCCGTAAACCGTAGCGAGTCCCAGTCCCGTTCCTTTGCCCTTCTCCTTGGTGGTGAAGAACGGCTCAAAAATGTGCGCCTGTGTTTCGGCATCCATGCCACAGCCGTTATCGGTCACTGCAAGCATCACGTACTTCCCGGGAGAGAGCACGGCTGGTGGATGCGCCGCGGCCTTGTCCAGCTCGACGTTGGCGGTCTCGATCGTCAGGCGGCCGCCCTCGGGCATCGCGTCGCGCGCGTTCACCGCCAGGTTCATGATCACTTGTTCGATCTGGCTGCGGTCGGCCTTGATCAATCCCAGGTCCGCCGCGCTGGACGTCTCCAGCTGAATATCTTCGCCAATCAGCCGCCGCAGGATTTTTTCCATATCCACTACAACGCTTTGTACGTTCAGCACCTTCGGCGCCAGCATTTGTTTGCGGCTGAACGCGAGCAACTGCCGCGTAAGAGAAGTCGCCCGCTGCGACGCCGTCTGAATCTGCTCCGCATTGCGCCGCAAAGGATCGCCCTCGGCGAGTCGTTCGGTCATCAAATCCGCGTAGCCCTGAATCACCATCAACAAATTATTGAAATCGTGCGCAATGCCGCCGGCCAATCGTCCTACCGCTTCCATTTTCTGCGCCTGGCGAAGTTGCTCTTCCAGCTGCTTGCGGTCGGTAATATCCAGCGCCATGCAAATCGCGCCCTGCAAATCACCTTCCGCCGTGCGCAAAGGCTCGACGTGGCAAGTGTATGACCCACCCTTCCATTCCACGTGGAAAGTCACAGCCTCGCCCTTCGTCGCGCGACGGTGCGCCGCGATGGGCAGAAACGTCTGATCGTTCGTTTCAAAATAGTCCATCAACGACACGCCGACAATTTGATTGGGCTTCAAACCCAGACGCGCCAAGCCCGCGCCCAAGGCCGACGTGAATCGCAGGTCCTTACCTACGGTCCACAGCACCGCCGGCAATTGCTCCACCAACACGCGCAATCGCGCTTCGCTTTCGCGGATTTTCTCCTCCGCGCGCTTACGCTCGATGGCCAGTGCGATTTGTCCGCCGACCGAAACCAAAAATTCCAGGTCGCGTTCCGTGTAGGCCGCTTCATTCTCGTAGTGCTGCACCACCAGAACGCCAATCGTTGCCGCGGGCGTCCGCAACGGCGCGCCCAACCACGACGGCGAAGGCGTGCCCACCAATTCCACTTCGCCTTGCGCGGCCAGCTCATCAAAAACCTGCTGCGGAATCAGCATCGCCCGGCCGGTGCGATAGACGTAGGCCGTGCAGCTCCGTCCCACTTGCTGCGGAGGCGGCGCTTCGTCAAATTGGTCAATAAAAAACGGAAAGTGAAACATTCCGGACGGAGGTTCATACAGCGCCACGAAACAATTCTCGGCATACAGCACTTTGCGCAGCGCTTGATAAACGAGGTACAGCAAATCATCCAGGTTGTCCGTCACGTTCACGGCATGAATAATTTCGAAGGTTACCTGCCGCTCCAGCTCCGAACGCTTCCGCTCGGTAATGTCCTCCATCGTTCCTTCGTACGCGACCACCTCGCCGTTCGAGACCCGCACCACCCGGGCATTTTCCGAAACCCAGATAAGCGCCCCGTCCTTGCGGCGCAACTGGTATTCGAAGCTTTCCACCGAGCCGTGTTCCATCATCCGCCGCTTGAATTCGACGCGCGCGTGCGGATCCGCGTACAAATCCTGGCTCATGTCTCGAATGCTCAGAATCATTTCCTCGGGCGACGCGTAGCCGCACATCCGCGCCAGTGCCGGATTCACACTCAGGAGTTGGCCCTCCACCGACGCGCGGAAAATTCCTTCCACCGCGTTCTCAAAAAGCTGGCTGAGTTTTTCTTCCGCCTGGCGCTGTGCCAGCTGGGCTTCGCGCCGCTCGGTGATGTCCTCGTAAATCGCGAAGCTGCCAATCGTCTGGTTGTTCTCCACCAGGGGCACGCTCGTGATTTGGACTTCAACCACCGAGCCGTCACGCCGGTGCCGCTGTCCGTTCGCGCGCACCAGTTCTCCGGCCGCCGCGCGCTGCGTGATTTCCTGCGCTTCTTGCAACAACTCGCTGGGCGCCAGCACGGAGTCCAGTTCGGCGCCGCGAATCTCCTCTTGCCGGTATTGGAAAAGACATTCGAATGCAGGATTGCACATCTGAATCCGCCGCTCTGCGTCCAGGACAACCATCGGGTGGGGATTGCTGGAGAAAAGAAGGTGCAGGCTCTGATCAGTTATTGCAGCGTCCCGCTTGGGGGCGTCGTCGCGCGTAGGAATGGAGGTCTTGGCCTTCTCATGCCCATTAGAGCGCACGAAACCAGCCCCGTTTGCTGGAAACGCAGTGACTTTTTTCGCCATTTGTCAGGTTCAGAACAAGGCTCTCTCGCTGCCCACTGACCCCATGTACAGGTATAAATAGGGGGCGCTTTTCGGACAATGGTACGTTCGTACCAAATGCTCACATTCCGTGGCACTTAGCGGCTCTGTGCCACTGCGATCTACCGTGGCGCTCGGCCAGACATTTAGGTTCGAAAAAAAGTGGCCCGGCGCCGCGCGCAGCTTCCGCACGCGACATCCGAGCCACCAATTTCTCGCTTGCTTCCGAACCTACTGGAGTGGTCTTACTTCTTCGGACGTGATTCCGGCGGCACGCCGCCGCTCGCGCGATAATAAGCTACGAGCAAACCGTAGTGCTCGCCCATGTGCTCGGTGTAGCCGATCCAATCTTCCAGATGCTTGATCACTCCCGCGTCTCCTGCCTTTTCGGCGAGAGCCGCGCCATCCGCCACTGACTTCTTCAGAAACGCCACCGTTTCCGCTTTGGTCTTATATTCGCTCACGGGCGGATCATTTCGCGCGTCGCCGGCTTTGGTGCCGGTCAAGCGATTGATCATGTCGTAGTTTGCCCCGGCAATGTGCAGAATCACTTGCTGAAACGAGCGAACCTGCGGCGCCAATTTGTAGGAGTATTTATCCTCCGGCCAATCCTCCGCCATGGTGATCAGCCTGCCCCCCACATCATTCCAATTATCTACAACCGCCTTGACCGGCGTGCGCGGGGCCTTGGTTTGTGCACCATCCTGCGCGTGCGCCATCCTTGCGGTACCGCACAACACGAGCAGCGCAACGAAAAAAATCGAGCGAACGACATTTCTCATGAGCAGTCTCCTTCGTGAATTGCCCTCGCCGTGCGCCCCAGGGTCGGCGGCTAGCCTACCGGGCTTTGGCAATCAAGTCCAGCAATCGGCTTTCCCGCCACACGCGGCGCAGCCATGCGCGGACCGTGCGCGATCCTGAACAGAAATGTGGGCGCCAAAAAATTTGACCGCCTCCGCCCCAAGAAGTGAGTTTGGCGCAACGCTTCGGCTTCGGTAAGATGGAGTCCAGCCCTGATAAGGACTCATACCCACATGGCAAACGAAGAAAAAGTAACAAGCTCCCCGTTGAATCCCCAGGAAACGCAGTTAAGCGACTTCGACTTGATCGTCCGCGGCGAACACTCCGATGCTTTCGCGATCCTTGGGCCGCACTGGATTGATGCAAATGGCAAACGCTCGCTCGCGATCCGCGTATTCCGCCCCAACGCCACGGAAGTGACCGTGATTGGAAGCAAGAACAAGGAATCCTGCGCCGCATCTCGTATGGATCCAGAGGGTCTGTTTGAGGCCATCATCCCGGCCCCTGCTTTCGGCGTTGCCGCAGGCGATACGGTGCCTCCTACCGCGTATCGCTTGCGCGTTCGGTTCAGCGACGGCAACGTGCTCGAAACTCTCGACCCCTACGCATTTCCGCTCCGTGCTCACCGAATACGATTTGTATTTATCCGGGGAAGGCACCCACTACCTGAAATATGAAAAATTGGGCGCGCACGTTCGCGAAGTCGCCGGCGTTCGCGGCGTGCATTTCGCCGTCTGGGCGCCCAACGCGAAACGCGTCAGCGTCGTCGGCAATTTCAATTTCTGGGACGGCCGCGTCTATCCCATGCGCCACCGCGGTGAAAGCGGCATTTGGGAAATTTTCATTCCGGCCCTCGATGAAGGAGAGGTTTATAAATTCGAGATCCTCGGGCGCTTCGGCAATTATCTCGGCCTGAAATCCGACCCCTACGGCTTCGCCGGTGAAGTCCGTCCGAAAAACGCATCAGTGGTGCGCAACATAGAGGGCTATCAGTGGAAAGACCGCCCGTGGATGGAATCGCGCGCGCTGCGCGATTGGCTGCATTCGCCGATGACGATCTACGAACTGCACGCCGGCTCCTGGCGGCGCAAAGCGGATGAAGGAAATCGCTGGCTCACCTATCGCGAACTCGCCGCCGAGCTGATTCCCTACGTCAAGCGCATGGGCTTCACTCACATCGAACTGCTTCCGATCATGGAGCATCCTCTGGACGCGTCCTGGGGGTACCAAACCGCCGGATATTTCGCGGTCACCAGCCGTTACGGCACTCCCGCGGACTTCATGTATTTCGTGGATCGCTGCCACCAGGAAGATATCGGCGTAATCCTCGACTGGACGCCCGCGCATTTCCCGCGCGACGCGCACGGCCTGGGATATTTCGATGGCACGCACCTCTACGAGCACGCCGACCCCCGCCGCGGAGCGCATCCCGATTGGGGCACGCTAGTCTTCAATTACGGCCGCAACGAAGTGCAAAATTTCCTGCTCTCGAACGCCCTCTTCTGGCTCGACAAATACCATCTCGACGGACTGCGCGTGGATGCCGTCGCCTCCATGCTCTATCTCGATTATTCGCGCAAACCCGGCGAGTGGGTTCCGAATCCCTTCGGCGGCCGCGAAAATCTCGAAGCCATCGCGTTCCTGAAGCACCTGAATGAAGTTCTGCACAGCCGCCATCCCGGCGCGCTGATGATCGCTGAAGAATCCACATCGTGGCCCGCGGTTTCGCGCCCCACCTACGTAGGCGGCCTCGGCTTCGACCTGAAATGGAACATGGGCTGGATGAACGACACGCTGCGTTATTTCGCGCTCGACCCGCTCTATCGCCAATACCACCACAACGAACTAACCTTTTCGATGATTTACGCCTTCCAGGAAAATTTCGTACTGCCGCTCTCGCACGACGAAGTTGTACACGGAAAGCGCACGCTCCTCGAAAAGATGCCCGGCGACGATTGGCAGAAATTCGCCAACGTCCGCTTGCTCCTTGGCTTCATGTACTCCCACCCCGGCAAAAAACTTCTTTTCATGGGCAGCGAGCTCGCGCAACGCGCTGAATTCTGGGAAGAGAGCAGCGTCGAGTGGTCGCTCGAACAATCCCCTCCTCACCACGGCATTCAACTCCTGCTCGCCGATCTGAACCGCCTGCATGCCACCGAGCGCGCCTTCTTCGAAGTGGACTTCGAATGGGCCGGTTTCGAGTGGATTGACGCGAACGACGCCGCCGCCAGCATCCTGACGTTCATGCGCCGCGCGCGCAATGCCGAAAACTTCATCGTCTCCGTCTGCAATTTCACGCCGGTTTTGCGCGACGACTATCGCGTCGGAGTTCCGTCCGCCGGCTACTACCGCGAAATCCTCAATACGGACTCCGCCTACTATGATGGCAGCGACAAAGGAAACGCCGGCGGCGTCAACGCCGAACCCATCCCCTGGAACGGCCGCCCCTGGTCCCTGAAGCTGCGCGTGCCACCCCTCGCAGCCGTCTACTTCAAGCCTCAACGCGACTAGCGTGCGTGGCGCAACGGGAAGAGCGGGGCTTCAGCCTCCGCGCCCGCCCTCGTCAGAGGCGATCAAAGCTTTCCGAGAAAGCGTCCGCGCAGCCGTGGAGCCCCCGCATTCATGCGGGGGAGCGCGGGCTTCAGCCCGCGCGAACAATCGCCGCAGATAATCAGCGGCTTTAGCCGCGGGCCTTCGCGCGAAACTGCGACGGACCGGGGTCGACTTCGTCTCTCGACGGCGCTGACGGGCGTGTACCTCGACATCGCAAGGCCCGCGGCTGAACGGCCCGTGAATCCCCGCTTTTGACCTTTTCCGCAAGCATTCGACAAGGCCCGTCGCCTACCGCTCGAAACACCCCGTCCTGCCCTCCGTCACCATAATCATCCACGGAACATTTCCGCCTACGCCTCCGTACATACCTGCAGGAAGAGCACGGGAGGCTTCCCCAAAATGCGAAAAGTCCTTCGATCAATCGCCGTTGTTGGTTTGTCGGCCGCCATGGCATCGAGCATGGCAATTCCGGTCGTAGCCGCGCCCGCGGAACGCTATCTGCACGTCCGGGTAGAGGATCCGACAAAAGGTGAGAGCGTAAACGTCAACGTCCCGCTCTCCATGGCGGAAAAAATCCTGCCCACCGTAAATAAAGGCTCGCTGCACAACGGCCACGTCACGATCAACCACGCGGACTTCAACGACGTGGACGTGCGCGCCATCCTCGACGCTATCCGCACAGCTCCCGACAACGAATTCGTAACGGTAAAAGAAAAAGATCAGGACGTCCGCGTAGCGAAATCCAATGGCAACCTCATCGTGCACGTTCGCGATACCTCGAAAGGCGGCGAAAAAGTGGACGTCACCGTTCCCATGAAGGTAGTGGACGCGCTGCTCTCCACCGCCAAGCAAAATGAACTCGACGTCGCCGCCGCACTGCAGGCCCTCAGCGCGGAAGGCGACGCACTTCTCGTGACCGTCCAGGACGCGACCCAGCACGTCCGCGTCTGGGTGGATTCACGCAACACGCAGGATTAATTCCAACTCGATCGAAACGAGGTGATCGCGATGATTCTGCTAGGAAAATTGGTTCTCGGCGCAGCCGCCGTCGCTGCTGCCGGTGTTGGATTGCTCTGCAGCGAAGGCCTGATCGAAGTGAACGTCGTGGAAAAACAACCGGAGGTTCATCACGTGTATGTGCTGGCCCCCGCGGCCCTCGTTCCCATGACGGTGCATTTCATTCCCAGCCGCAAGTTTGGGCACGCGTCGAAGGAACTGCAGCCGTGGATGCCGACGATTCGCGCCGCGCTCGACGATTTGCGCGAGACGCACGACGTCACTCTGGTAGACGTCACCGAACCCGGCCAGCACGTCGTCGTCACCAAGCAAGGCGGTTCGGTAGTGGTTGACGTCCACGACCAGGACGAAACCGTGCACGTCTCCGCGCCGATTCGCGCCATCTCCAGCACCATCGAACAGGTTGCCGCCGCGAGCGACGACTCTACCAACTAACTCGCTGCGGATTCCCTCACTGGCGGGCGTTGCGATGCCCCTCGACGCGCCCGTCAGACTCAGGGATTCTTTGCCGGCACCCAATACACTTCTTGCTGCAACGATTGCTTGGCAAATCCGCGCCGCTGCAGAATTCCCATTCCCAGCTCGATCATCTGCGGATGCCCGCACAAATATCCGGTCGTGTCCGCAGCATCCAGCTCCCACTGATCCGTGTACTTGCGAATCAAATCCTCTACGCGTCCGGTCTCGGCCCGCCACGCAGGGTCTTCCCACGGGCGGCTGATCGTTGGAACGTACCGGAGCCAAGGCACCTCGCCGGCAATCCGCTCGAGTTCCGCGCGATAGCCGAATTCCCACTCCCGGCTCGCGCCTTGAATCACATACAGCTTCAAATTTGCAGGGAAGCGCTTCTCCTTCCAATCGGCGTGCAGCGTCCGGATATACGACACGTACGGCGCAATGCCGGTAACAGTTGCCAGCAACAAATGATTGCGGTGCCCGCTCTTCAAATCCAGCGTGAAGCGCCCCTTGGCGATTTTGCGCATAAACATCTCATCGCCCACCTGCAGCTTGTGCAGCAGCGGCGTCAGTTCACCCTGCTCGACCAGCTCAAAGAAAATCTCGATCTCGCGTTCGTAGGGCGACGACACGATCGAATAAGCCCGCTCGACTTTTTTCACCGCCGTCTCCACGCCCAGCGTCGCATATTGTCCCGCCACGAAATTAAATTCCGCGCCGGGATCCAGCTTGATTTTCCAAAGGTCCGGCGCGAAGTTTTCCCGATGCGTGATCCGCGCGCGCAAGAATTTTTCTTCAGCTGGCCTCATATCGGTTCACTCCCAAGTGTCTATCGCGCCCGCTGCAACCCGAAACCTCTCCGCTAAAAAATAAGAGGCGCTCCGAAACTTCCGGAGCGCCTCCGAGCACTGGATCTAGAGGACTGCCCTTACGGATGCTGTTGGTCTTGCCCGAACATCATAGGATTAAACGGCTGCGGCGTCCCCGTGATTTTATCTTTCCCGTCGGTGATCACTTTGGTCAGCAGCATCGTCGTGTCCTTGCCCTGAAATTTCACCAGGCCGTACGGACCGGCCTTCGCCGCAATCCACATGTCGCCCGAACCGTCCTTCATTCGATAATGTTCCGTCGCAAAAGTTCCCGCCGGCGTCGTCACCGGCTCGGGTCCGACGTCCTCCGCCTCGCTGCGAATGTCGGTGGGCTTCTTTTGTCCGTGCATCTGCACCATCTGCGCAGGCATTTCCATCGGCGGGCGATTCGGCATCTGCATGATCATGCGCGAGACTACAGTGTCCTGCCCATCTACGACGGTGAGCGATTTCATGATCATTTCGCCGCCCATCTGGGCATTGGACATGGTGTTCTCGAACCAGTACGCATTTTTGCCGTCTACCGTTTCCTTGCCCACGATCACCATCTCCATGGACATCTTGTCGCCCTTCGCCGTCGTAAATTCATACTGCCCGCCCGAGCCGACCACGGGGTTCAATATCCCGCGCAATTGCGGCGCGCTGCGCATCCCCATCTGAGCGCTCGCTGCCAGCGCCAGCGCCAGCACCGCAAAGCAAGCCGCACCAGTCCGCCGCGTCATCGTCATGGCTTATGCTCACTCCTTTGAAAGCAGCGCTCGTACGCGCAGCTAAATGTCGCGTCCCTTTGAATCTTCCATCTTGGCAAGGTCAAACGTCGTTTGAATTTTCACTTTCCCCACCACGCAGTTGAATTCGACCGCCTTCTCGTTGGGCGAAATCGAGGGTTCCCCGCCGCCGGCCTGCATCGGAAAGCTGAACACGATGCCTTGCAAGGTTTTGCCGTCCTCACTATGCACCAATTCCGCTTTCGTCGCACTGATATGTTGCTTAGTCTTCTTGCCAATCAGAACCGCGACGGCCTGCAACGCTTTTTCATCCATGGATTGAAACGGCGTCATGTCCGGTCCGCCGAGGTACACCTTGTAAGTGTCCACCGGCAACGCCAACTGCTTCTCAGCCTCATCTTCTTTGAGTTTGCCTTCGAGCACGGAATTTCGATAGCCCGCTTCCCGAATTGTCCGCGAAGAAATCCAGCGAACAATGAAATTCGCTGCGATGGGCTGCGGCGGTGCTTCCCCCGGGCCGGGCTGGCTTGCAGGGGCGCTCGCTTGACTTGGCGTAGAGCCAGGCTGGCTTCCCGGCTGGTTGTTGCCCGGCCCCGGCGTCCTCACCCCACCAGCGTTAGACGCATCCCCCGCTGTTGCCGCTGCCAGGTTGCTCGCCTTCCAACTCACATCAATTTGCACAATCTTGCACCACGGAGAATCGTTAAAAATTTTCTTTATATCATTCGCGTCCCACTGCTGGTACGGCTTCGCCTTCCACGGGTCTCCACCGCCCCACGCAAGCGCAGCCAAAATCACGAATGCCAACGCACCAGTGAACAGCTTCGAAAACCGCGGTGTGAGCACCGAAGTATGTTTCCGGCGTTCCATATTAAACCTCCGGATTATCAGCGGACAATTTCAGGATTTAGGATAGCACTCAAGCAATATTTGCCGTCAAAGCTCCAATATAGACCCAGGGGAGAAACCGCGAGAGTTATTTTTCGAGGCAGACAAACATAGCGAAGTTGTTTGCAAGAAACGCTACCGCAATTCCATCGCGTCGCTCGCATTACCCAGCTTTCAATCCCTTACCGATAACCGACGATACCTTAGCGGCTAGCCCTTCGCGCGATAAGCGGGTTCTCGGCGTCTGGACTCGCGTGACCTGCTTGTCGCGACGCCCCTAACACACGCTCCACGCGGTACATCGGATTCTCGCGCGATTCAAAATGCGTCCGCATCAGCAGCTCGCCCACCAGCCCAACCGCGAGCAACTGTACCCCGAAGAGACATAGCATCATGCCCAACACCAAAAGCGGCCCGTGCTCTACGAAAATCGCCGCTGGCGTGAAGATCTTCTCCAGCAGCAGAAATGCCAGAATCCCGCCGCCCGCGAACAGCCCCAATAATCCCGGCGGCCCGAAAAAATGCAGCGGCCGCGTCATGTAGCGCATCAGGAATCGAATCGTAATGATGTCGAAGAAGACGCGCAATGTGCGCGAAATTCCGTAATGGGACTTTCCCCCCGGCCGCACAATGTTGCGAATCGGAACCTCTACAATCTTCGCCCCGTTCCACGCCGCCAGCGCGGGAATGAACCGGTGCATCTCGCCATACAGCGGCACGTCCTTGATGATCTCGCGCCGGTACACTTTAAAAGTCGTCCCGAAATCGTGGATGTCCACTCCGGAAAGCTTGGCCATCATCCAATTCGCGATGCGCGAAGGCAGCCGCCGCAAAATAAAATTATCCACGCGCTTTTGCCGCCACCCGCTGACGATATCGCAGCCCGTCGTCTCCATCGTTCCCAGCAACGTCGGAATGTCCGCGGGATCGTGCTGCAAATCCCCGTCCATCGAAATGATGATGTCTCCCGACGCGTAATCGAATCCGGCGGCAAGCGCGGTCGTCTGTCCGTAATTGCGTTTCAGACGCAGCACCGCGACCCGAGGGTCTTCTTCCGCAATCTGCGCCAGAATCTGTGGAGTTGCGTCAGAGCTTTGATCGTCCACGTACACAAATTCCACCGGGTCAAAGCGCCCGGTCATAATGGCGCTCAACTGGCTGTGCAGTTCGCGCACGCTATCTTGTTCGTCGTGGAATGGAACGACCACCGAATAACGCGGCGGCATGCCTGAGTGCTCCCGCATAAGTTCAGTTTAACCCGCGATAGCTGATTAAGCGAATCCCGCGTTCCGTAACTGCACCTCGCACACCGGCATCCAGGAGCCCCTGCATCTCGTCCTCGCGGTGCTTCTGAAGGCGCGATCCCGATCGCGCCAAATCCGCGTCGCAAATCCCCGGATGCAGCATGATCTCGGTGGTCCCGTCGGAAACTGTGCCGATTATGCCACGCAATAGTGCCGGCCCCAGCCGTCCCGTCGTGGCTAAGCCCAGAAAATGATCCGGAGACGATAACCCGTACTTCTTCGAGATCGTGAAGAATTGCGGAGCAATCGCTCGCACCGCTCCAGCCGCCAAAATCTGCAGCGAGATTCCCTGTCCGCCCGCCTTGCTGGTCTCCCAGGAATCCCGAAGATCTTCAATCGGCTTGCGCACCCGCGTAATGCCGCAGTCGCTGGCCACCTTCCCCAATATTTCCATCACGCGCGGGTGAGCGTGGGTGTGCTTGTGCGTGTCCAAATGCGTCGGTTCGATTCCCGCAGCCCGAATTTTGGCAATTTGCGCGCGCAACTCCCGCTCGATTTCCTCTCCACGAATCATCCCCGAGCTGATTCGCGCGACAAAAAGTGGCAACGAGTCCGGCAAAGAGCCACGTGCATCCACAAGCGACGCGACGCTTTCCCGCGGCGCCACGCATTTGCCGCCGACGAGCACCAGGTGGCAGCCAACTCCCAGCTCCGGGTTCGCCCGCGCGCGCTCCACCGCATCGTCAAACGCGTCGCCGTTCGCCATTAAAGTAGTACTCGTCAGAATTCCCTCGCGATGCGCGCGCGCAATCCCTTCATTCACACCACGCGTCATGCCAAAGTCGTCGGCGTTCAGAATTAAGTTTTTCATCGAGACCGCGAGCATTTCCGGAAGGACCAGCAAATATTATCACGCACCCGCAAAACGATGCATCCAGTCACCTTATGTCTCATCGCCGCGGCTCTCCTCCGAAACGCTCGAACGCTTCGCCGAACATCAGGAGAAATAAATTCTCGCCGCAACGCATTTTGGAAACCACTCGCACAACAATCCGCGCAAAAAATGTGAATCCTGCGTGAAAGTTTTCAACAGTTCTGTTGAAAACCGTGTGGAAAAAGCCACTGCAAATAAAAATCTATCAGCAATTCGCTGCAAAAATCCTCTTTGCACTATTTCAGTGCAGTACTCCACGCCCGCATGGAAATAAAAATTAGGAAAAGTAGCGGGGAAAAAACTTCAGAGGCGAACCTTAATACCAATGCGGCGGCGGGTCCAGCTTGATATCAATCGTGGCCGTCTCGTCTTCGATGTCGTACCACTTACCGTAAGTATGCAAACCTTTCGCGATCACCTGAATCAAAATTTTCCCCGCCGGAATCGCCGGCACCTTCACCGATCCGTCTTCGTTCGTCTTGAAACTCAATTCCGCGAGCTTGTCCTTATGCAGAAATCCTCCGGCTTCGTTGAAGCGCACGTACACGCTGGCGTTCCCAACCGGTTTATCTTCACTGTTTGTAACGTTGATCCTCAGGCGGGTAGTGCGCGGCGTCGCCGACTTGTCGTCTTTCGCGCTCGGCTTATCATCCTTCGGAGCGGGCTGGCTCTGCGTCCCAGACTTGTCCGTACTATTCGCCTGCGCGAAACAAGCCCCCGCGCAAAGCAATCCAATTGCCAAGAATGTTGCGAGCGCGCACTCTGCGCGAATTCCCCGGTGGATGGTGGCGGCATCCATGCACTTCCCTTGTACTCCAATCCGGCGCGTCCCTCAAGCCCCGCGCTTTGCCGCGCGGTCGCGGCAAGTTTCGCAACTACTGTCGTAGTCGCCTGCGGGCATCTCGCCCGACGTACCGAAGCAGCTCGTCCAATCAGTGTTTGCATCTTTGCTCTAGCCACGGCGACGGATGTCGTAAGCACTGCCGTCTGAAGTATGATTGAGATTCGATTCCGCCAACGCCCGCGGATTCGATCAGACGTATCCCGCCTTCGCAGAAAATTATAGAAGGCTCTGACTGCAATTTTCCGCGCCGCGTCCTGAAATGGACACGGTGCATGGCCCGAACACGGTCATGAAGCTTTTCAGGAGGAACGAGATGGGTTTTTCCACCGACGCAATTCACGTGGGTCAGGAACCGGACGCGCTCACCGGCGCGATTGTCGCGCCGATCTATCAGACGTCCACCTACGTGATCGAAGCCATGGGCAAGAGCAAAGGCTACGATTATGCCCGCACGGCCCATCCCAATCGAAAAGCGCTCGAACGCACCATCGCGAAACTCGAAGGCGGTCACGCCTCCTACGTTTTCACTTCCGGAATGGCGGCGATCGATTCTGTTTTCCGCCTTCTGCGCCCCGGCGACCACGTCATACTTTCGCAAGCGGTTTACGGCGGCGTCTTCCGCCTGACCACTCAACTCCTGGTCCAGTTCGGCATCGAATTCAGCTACGTGGACACTTCGCAGCTGGACAAAGTGACGCAGGCGATCAAGCCGAGCACGCGCATGATTTATGTGGAGACGCCCACGAACCCGACCATGATCGTCACCGACATCGCCGCCATCGCGCAACTCGCGCACAGTAAAAAGCTGCTCGTCGTCGTGGACAACACATTCCTAAGCCCTTACCTCCAGCAACCCCTCGCGCTAGGCGCGGACATCGTCGTCCACTCCATGACCAAGTTCTTGAACGGACACAGTGACTGCACCGGAGGCGCCGTAATCGTCAGCACCCAGGACCAAGCCGAGAAAATCTTTTTCGTGCAACGCTCCGCTGGCGCTGGCCTCGCTCCGATGGATTGTTTCCTGGTTTCGCGCGGAGTGAAGACTCTAGCGGTCCGCATGGATCGCCACAATTCGAACGGCATGGTCGTCGCCAAGCACCTGGAAAGCCATCCGAAAGTAAAATACGTGATCTATCCGGGCCTCGCGTCACATCGCCAGCACGAGATCGCGAAAAAGCAACAGCGCGGCTTCGGCGCCATGATTTCCTTTGACCTCGGGTCACTCGACGCCGCCAAAAACTTCCTGAATCACGTGAAACTCTGCTCGCTGGCCGAAAGCCTAGGCGGCGTCGAAACGCTGATCTCGTTACCCGCGCTGATGACCCACGCCTCCATCCCACCAGACATCCAAATGCAAATCGGAATCACACAAGGTTTAGTACGTCTCTCAGTAGGCATCGAAGACGTAGAAGACCTAATCGCCGACCTAGACCAAGCCCTAGCCAGAATTTAAAGAAAATCGAGCCGCATCTGAGGTCGTTTGTCATCCCGAACGAAGTGAGCGATCTCTCTTCGATGTACGCATCTTCGACCAACGATCGCGCGTTCCGACCGACTCAGCAATCCACTGAAGATACCCCCGCGAACCCTCCACCACCGGCAAAGCAATAATCTCCGGCACCTCATAGCTATGCAATGCGCGCACAGCGTCGCGCAACCCCGCAAACCGTCTCTTGGTACTCTTAATCATCAGCAAAAACTCCCGAGCCGTCTCCACCTTCCCCTTCCAACGATAGACCGACCGAACCGGCGCCCCAATCTCGTTAACGCAAGCCGCCAGCCGCCTCTCAACAAGCGCCCGAGCAATCTTCCGCGCCTCCTTCCGCGACCCACACATCACCAAAACCACAATTTTATCGGTCATAAAATTCCGCCAAGCGCCTTTACTCTTGCGACCAGCCCAGTTCTCTCGTAAGTTTGTTTTGGAGGCCAAGATACAATATCCACCGGTGACGAAACAAACGATCCATTTCGGCACCTCCGGCTGGCGCGGCGTAATCGCCGACGATTTCACCTTCCCCGGCGTCCGCCGAGCTTCCACCGCAATCGCGGGCCACGTCTGCGTCACCAGAAAATCTCCAAAAATCATCGTCGGTCACGACACGCGTTTCTTCTCGCCGGAATTCGCGCGCACCGCCGCCACCGTCCTGCGCAAAAACGGCTGCCGCATCGTCTTCTGCCCCGAACCCACGCCCACGCCGGTCCTCGCCCACGCCATAATCCACAATAATCTCGACGGCGGCGTCAACATCACCGCCAGCCACAACCCCGCCGAGTACAACGGCCTGAAATTTTCCGGCCCCGATGGCGGCCCCGCCCTACCGGAAATCACCAAAGACATCGAAAAGCGCGCCGCCGCGTTGCCCGACGACGAAACCCCGTTCCAGGAAATGGCCGACGACTTCGAGCGGCTCGATCCACGCGCCCCCTACTTCGCGCAACTCGAAAAGATGATTCGCTTCGACGTGCTCAAAAAAGCCAAAGGCAATTTCGCCTACGACGCCGTCCACGGCTGCGGCGCAGGCTGGCTCGATCGCATCCTCGCCGATCACGGCATGACCGTCGAATCCATCCGCACCAAGCGCGACGTCCTTTTCGATGGCTCCGGCCCTGACCCCTCCGAAGAAAATCTCAAGCCCCTAAAAAAGTTGGTGCTCGAAAAGAAAGCCCTCGCCGGCCTCGCCACCGACGGCGACGCCGACCGCTTCGGCATCCTCGATCGCGACGGCTCCTTCGTCCAGCCCAACCACATTCTCGGCCTCGTCTTCGACTACCTGCTCGAAACGCGCGGCTGGAAACTCGGCGCGCACCGCAGCGTCGCCACCACGCACTTAATCGACGCCGTCGCGCGCCTCTATGGCGTTAAGGTTTACGAAACGCCCGTCGGTTTTAAGTATGTCGGTCCCCTCCTCCGCGAGGATAAGATTGCGCTCGGCGGCGAAGAGAGCGCGG
The DNA here is from genome assembly GCA_963740695.1 of uncultured Acidobacteriota bacterium. Taxonomy (GTDB): domain Bacteria; phylum Acidobacteriota; class Terriglobia; order Acidiferrales; family UBA7541; genus Palsa-295. The sequence goes on along the minus strand of CAVUFU010000003.1, from coordinate 432,785 downwards.
GCATGACCATCCGCGGCCATCTTCCGGAAAAAGACGGCATCCTTGCCTGCCTGCTGGTAGCGGAAATGATTGCGGCGCGCGGTACTTCTTTAGGCGAGCAGTTGCGCGAACTCTTCCGCAAAGTCGGCAGCGAATACTGGCCGATTCGCATGAACCTGCATCTCCCTGCCGAAACGCAGGAGAAGTTGCCGGAGCGCTTGCGCGAAAATTTCAGCGAATTCGCCGGGCGCAAGGTCGCGAAAACGGACCGCACCGATGGATTGCAGTTGATTTTCGACGACGGCTCGTGGGTCCTGATGCGCCCCTCGGGCACCGAGCCAGTAGTAAGGATTTACACGGAAGCCGCGAAGCCCGCTGCCGCGGAAAAGCTGGCAGAGGACGCGCGCGCTTGGATCACAAAATGAAGAAGCGCCAAACGAAAACCCGGCAATCGAAGGCGCGCCACGCCGCGCCGGCTGCATCGGCCACGGCCGCCGGAAATCCGCGCGAAAGTTTCGCCGAGCAACTCGGCAGCTTTTTCCGCCGCAATCTGAATTGGTTCCTCGTAGCCGCCTTCGCCCTGCTGCTCATACAAGACGTTTTCGGCACCCACGGCGTGTTAGCCATGCATCGCTCGCAGGTAGAAGCCCGCAAAATCCAGCAAGAAATCAACCAGCTAGATAAAGAAAATCAAGCCCTGCAAAACCACGTGAAAGACCTGAAGACCGATCCCGCCACCATCGAATGCATAGCCCGCGAAGACATGGGCCTAGCCCGCCCCGGCGAACACATCTTCAAAACCCAGCCAAGACCGGCCGACCCAACCGATCCCTCCGCGCCACAACAACAGCAGCAACCCTGCTCCTCGCAATAGCGCTAAATTTCCGCCGCCGGCCGCAAAGTCCGCCGGAACCACGCCACCATCTCCGCCCCATGACCCTTAGTCCGCGTCCGTGCCACCGACAGCAAGACCATCCCCGCTGTAATTATCAGGAGCCCGAGCGTAGCCATCGGAATCGTCTCCATGTTCTTCCGCAAAATCGAAAATCGCCCATACACAAACTCGATGTGCACCCAATAAACCAGCAGCGAAGTCTGGCCCATTTGCACCATCGGGCTGAACGGAATCCGCGCCACCACCCAGCGGCACCACCAGTAGCTCACCGGAAACAAAATCAACATGAGGCCCACGCGCGCGAGAAAAAAGTTAGGACTGGTGTGCCAGTAATCGTAAACGGAAAACATCTGCGCAGACCGCGCGTCCAGCCAGCCCGCAAGATAAAACATCGCAACGCCTGCCGCGCCCAATAAACCAACGGCCTGAGCGACATTCCGCGACGCCCAATCGCCAAAAAGAAAAAATCCCAGCGCCAGCCCCGCAAACGTAAATCCAGCCCACGGAAAAACCGGAAACAGCCACGGCTGCGGCGATTTGAAAGTGTGCACTCCGTTGATGTACGACTCGAGGTACCAAGGCAGCCAGCTCGGCCGCCAGGTTGTGTATAGCGCGGGCGTAGCCAATGCGATTACCGCCGTCGCGGCCAGAGCAAGCGCGATGTTCGCAGCCCGCGATTGCGCCAGCCGGCACACAATCGCCACCAGCACAATCGAAAGCCCGATCGTGTTCAAAATATCCACGCGCAGCAGGTCGGTCCAGGGCGCCCAGGGCAGCCCCAACAAATATTCCTGTAATCGAAAGAGATAACCCAGCGCCAGAATTTCGAGCCCGCGCCAGATCATCGTGCGCATGATCTGGTTCGGAGCAATTCCCTTCTTCCGCGATTTGTCCGTCACCAGCGCGCAGGAAACCCCGGCAAGAAAAAGAAAAAGCGGCGCCGGTAGCGTCCCGCTAAGTTGCGACCACTTAAAGAAGTGCGTAGCCCGCGCCGAAGCATTCAGCCACGAGTCGTACGAATGCACCTCAAACATCAATACGCAGGCAAACCCGCGCAGCCAGTCAATGTAAGCCAGTCGTCCCTGTTTGGAAGGTGCCGCCATGCGGTTTTGAGCCGCACCAGAATCGCACAAGTATCACCGCGCCGGAACTCTAAAACGATCTTCATGTGGCTTCAGGCTACGATAAGTCACAGAGACGGCAACTTGGGACGGCGCGGCGTGAGGGAAATTCCGTTACAATGCGGACGACCGTCACGTTTCAGAAGTTTTCTCCCGAGAGGTCTCTTAAATGCAGCCATGGGTCGACCAGCATCCCGTCCTGTTCGCCCTCTCTGATTTCCTGTTCGTGTATCTCACGGTTTCTTTCGTCGTAGCCTGGTGGAGCGGCTGGGGGGTGTTAGCCCGACGCTTCCGGTTACGGAGAGATTTCGTGGGATCGACGTGGCGGTGGCAGAGTGCGCAGATGCGTTGGCTATGCGGCTACAAACACTGCCTTACAGTCGGTGCAAATTCAGAGGGGCTATACCTCGCGACGCTACGTTTTTTCCCGCTTTTCCATCCGCGACTATTCATTCCGTGGAGCGAAATCTCCGTCGCAAAGAAGTCCGCAGTCTTTTCAACGATTCGACTTGGCCTGGGACGTGAATATTCGATGCCTTTCTCAGTTCGGGAACGACTGGCGGAGCAACTAAAAGCTGCCGCTGGAAAAGGGTACCCTACCGAGACTCTTGGCTGATGGCGGGTGCCACACAGCTGGAAACGATTACTCTGACTACGCGGCGCGGTCATCGGAAATGAACTCCCTCCGAAGGTCGTCGCTGAATTCGCGGTCACTACGTAACAGTCCTTCACGATGGCGACCAACACTAAATCCTGCCAATTGAATCTGCCGACCGCCGCCGGCATCTGGGCCGCGATCGTCATCCTCGCTGGATTTTTCGGGATGCGCTTCGGCTACAGAGGCCGCGCATTCGCGCTGGCGCTCGGCGTCGCGGCCGTGCTCTTCGCCTTTGAATTATTTCTCGCGTCCCCCAACGTCCTCGAACAAGCCCGCCAATCGCTCGGCGAACATGGCGGCGTTCTCGCCCCACTGATTCCGCTCTTCGCCGTGTTGATTTACACCGTCGGCGTCACGACGAATTGGAAAATGGCGCTGATCGGCGCCGCCTACGCGGTGCTGCCTGCCCTGCTAGTCGCGAGCAGCGCCGGCAAACCTCCCGGCACGCCGGCGGATTACCTCGCCGCAATAATCGTCTGGCTCCCGGTCGAATTCCGCTGGATGTACCGCCTGTTCCCATATCCCACGCAATTGACGCACACGCTCACCATCCTTCTAGCACTCAGCACGGGAGTCGCGGCCTTCGTCCTCCTACGCCGCCTGGAAGGAGTTGGCTACGCCATCGAATGGCGGCGCGGTTTCGCAGGAAACGTGCTCGTCCACTTCGGCATATTCGCCGCAATCGCTGTAGCCATCGGCATCCGCATCGGCTTCCTCACCTACGGCCCGTCCGCCGCGCGCCTGCGTTCCCTGCCCCTCACCATCATCGGAATTTTATTTTTCACGGCGTGGCCCGAGGAATTTCTCTTTCGAGGTATCCTGCAGAATCTTTTTCAGCGCACCTTCAAAAATCAGTGGACCGGCTTAGTCCTCGCCTCCAGTCATCTTCGGTCTATCGCACATATTCCACGCGCCCTACCCGAACTGGAAATATGTAGCGCTAGCCACAATCGCCGGCCTCTTCTACGGCCACACCTGGATGAAAACGAAATCCCTATTTCCAGCCGCCATCGTCCACGCGCTGGTGGACATCCTCTGGCACGTTCTGTTCCGCTAGATTCCCGGTCCTATCGGGCCACTATAAGAGAGAGTTGTCATCCCGAGCGAAGCGAGGGTGTGGATTCACATTTCAAGTGCAACAGCATCGACGAGAAGATCTCGGCGGGAGTTTGAAAGCCCAGGCATTTTCTGGGAGTGTGATTGTGGCGCTGGGTGAGCGTATCGAGGCTGCTCTGCGTGAGCCGGCTGGGATGAACTTTTCTGGGCAGCAGACGACGCAGCCGACCGATGGCGTTTTCGATGCCGCCTTTCTGCCACGGCGCCTGCGTGTCGCAGAAGTAGGTTTGCATTTGCAGTTGGGTGTGCAACTGCTGATGGTGCGAGAACTCCGCGCCGTTATCGAAGGTGACCGTTTGGCGCAGCGCCGGCGGCAGCAGCGCGAAGTTGCGCTGTAATTCCCGGACGATCGGGGTGGCCGCTTTGCTGTGCTGGCGGCGGATGAACAGCAAGCGCGAAGCGCGTTCCTGCGCCACCAGCAGCACTCCGCCGGGATCGCTGAACAGCATCAAGTCAGCCTCCCAATGGCCACCGGCATCGCGCTGCGAAACTTCTAGCGGCCGCTCGGCCAGCGAGATCCGCTGCGGAATGAGCCGCAGCGGAGAGCGGTCTCGCCCCGGACGGCGATAGCCGCGTTTGTATTTGCGTCGCGGCAGATAGTGGCGCCAGTCGGTATCGCCGTTGCGCCGAATCTGCGCATAAATGAAACGGTAGATGGATTCGGCGCACAGCACGGCCCGTCCCCGTTCCAGTTGCAAGCGGCCGGCGACTTGTTCCGGCGAATGCCCTTGGGCCAAGCGCTGCAAGACCACTTCGCGCAAGTCCGCTTGCCGGGCCAGGCGCGAACCACGCCAACGCCGGGCCCAAGCCTGCTTCTCCGCCCAGCTCGGTCGGTAACCGACTTGGGCGCCGCTGTTGCGCTTCAGTTCCCGGCAGATGGTCGATGCCGAGCGATCCAAAGCTGCAGCGATTTGCCGGCACGATTGCCCGGCTTCCTGAAGCCGGGCAATCGTGCATCGCTCTTCCAGTGATAGTTGTCCGTAATGTCCCATGGCAACACGACCTTATCAGCCTGTTGCACTTGGTTTGTGAACTTACAGGGATCTGCTTTTTGTTCGAGCGCCAGAAAAAAGCAGATTCCTCGGGCCAACTTCGCCCTCGGAATGACAATCTCGCCTGTTGGGTTACAGCGGGTAGGGCTCGAGACAGGGACATCGCGGCGGCGGCACACGCGCTCGCAGTAGCGTCGTGCTACTTACCTCACCACGCCATGCAGAGGGCTCGAAGCCGCAGCATACAATTTCTTCTCGATCCGCCCAGCCAAGAACGCCTTCCGCCCAGCATCCACAGCCGACCCCATCGCCTCAGCCATCAAAACGGAATCCTGCGCCTCGGCAATCGCGGTATTCATCAACACGCCGTCCGCGCCCAATTCCATCGCCAAGGCCGCGTCCGAAGCCGTCCCCACCCCCGCATCCACGATCAAAGGAACTTCCGTAATCCGCTCGCGCAAAATCCGCAAATTCGCCACATTCTGAATTCCCATCCCCGAACCAATCGGCGCACCCAAAGGCATCACCGCCGCCGCCCCGGCATCAATCAATTTCCGCGCCGCAATCAGATCGTCATTCGTGTAAGGCAACACGATAAACCCTTCCGCCACCAAAGTTTTCGTCGCGCTGATCAATTGCTCGGTATCCGGAAACAATGTCTGCTGGTCCCCAATCACTTCCAGCTTCACCCATTCCGATAACCCAACCTCGCGCCCCAGCCGCGCCGTCCGTACCGCTTCATCCGCCGTATAGCAGCCCGCAGTATTCGGCAAAATGAAAAAATTCTTGCGATCAATGTAATCCAGCAGCGATTCCTTGGATTTATCGGTGAGATTCACGCGCCGCACCGCCACGGTCACCATATCCGCGCCAGAAGCCTCGTGCGCTCGCCGCATTTCCTCGAAGCTGCGGTATTTCCCGGTCCCCACGATCAGCCGCGAATTAAACGTGCGGCCGGCAATCGTTAATTGGTCAGGCATGGATACTCCCCAAAATCCATTGTAACGCGCGCACCGCAACACCGCGCAAATCCGCAGCGCTCACGCCAGATGCTGCGGCCGCGGCTCTTCCACATCCGCATAAAGCCGCGCAATCAAATCCTGATAGCGCTGCTCGATCACCCGCCGCTTCATTTTCAGCGTGTAAGTCAATTCGCCGCTCGCGTAAGTGAAATCCTGCTCTAAAAGCGCAAACCGCTTCGGCTTCTCGTACTGCGCCAGCGAAGCCGTCAATCGTTCCACTTCGCGCGAAATCAAATCGCGCACCCAAGGATCCGCAATCGCCCGCGAAGGCCCCACAAAATCGTGACCCTGCTTTTTCGCTTCGGCTTCAATCGCCGCAAAGTTCACCACGATCAGCACCGACACAAACTTCCGTTTGTCGCCCACCACGATCGCGTTCGTGATGTAAGGGCAAGTCTTCAGCAAATTCTCAATCGGCGCCGGCGCCACGAATTTCCCCGCCGCCGTCTTCAGCAATTCCTTTTTGCGATCGGTGATGATCAGATACCCATCTTCATCAATCCTTCCGATGTCCCCCGTGCGAAACCAGCCATCCTCGCTCAATACTTCGCGCGTCGCATCCGGCTTGCGGTAATACCCCTGCATGACGTTCGGCCCCTTCGCCAGAATCTCGCCGTCTTCCGCAATGCGCAATTCCACCTGCGGGATCGGACGCCCCACCGTCCCCACCTTATTCGCGCTCGGCACATTCGCCGTAAGCACGGGCGCCGTCTCCGTCAATCCATAACCCTGATACACCGGCACGTTCAAACACCAGAAAAATTCCGCCAGCTCCGGCGCCAGCGGCGCTCCACCTGAACAGAACGACCGAATCCGCCCGCCCAATCCCACGCGAATTTTCGAATACACCAGCCGGTCCGCGATGCTCCAGCGCAATTTCAAACCAGCCGAGGCGTCTTTTCCATAAGCCCGCCACGGCACAGACTCCGCCGCCACATGCAGCGCCCAATCGAAAATCTTCCGCTTCAAACCCGCCTCGCGGTGTCCCTTATCCAAAATGTTTGTGTACATCTTCTCGAAGAATCGCGGAACGGCGGCCGAAGTAGTCGGGTGTACTTCCAGCATCGCCTGCGCCACTTCCTCGATCGCCGCCACATATGCAATCGAAACGCCGCGAAATAAATAAGCGTAGCCCACGGTCCGCTCGTACACGTGCGCGAGCGGCAGAAATTCCAGCGCCACGTCTCCCGGCAGAAACTCATACGCCTTGATCGAATCAATCGCATTCGAACTCAAGTTCGAATGATTCAGCATCACGCCCTTCGGCTCGCCGGTTGTCCCGGAAGTGTAAATAATTGTCGCCAGCTGCCCGCCAACAACCTCCGCTGCCCGACGCCGATACTCCGCCACATCAGCGGCTCCCGCCGTGGCAATCAAAGTCTCGTAACGCAGAATATCTCCGCGCAAATCCGCAGGCGGCGCCACCGAAATCACGTGTTCGAGCCCCGGCATCCGCTCGCGCGCTTCCGCAATTTTCCGCGCCTGCGCCTCTCCCGCTGTAAACACGACGCGCGCGCCCGAATCGTTCAGGATATAAACCAACCGCTCCACCGATTCATTGAAATAAACCGGCACGCTAGCCGCACCCAATCCCGTAATCGCAAAATCTGCCACATGCCATTCCGGGCAGTTCGGTGCAAATAATCCAACCCGGTCGCCGGTCTTGATTCCCAGTTCGCGCAGCGCTTTCGACAACCCCGCCACGCGCCGCAGCATTTCCTGCGCGGAAATGGATTCCCAGCCCTTGGCCGTCTTGAAGATCTGCGCCTTCGGATTTGCGTGGCGATCAACTGCTTCCAAAAAAAGTTTGTTCAGCGAGGAGTAGTCCATGTGCGCTCCTGCAACTCTAACGTATAGGAATCCCCCACGCAACGCGCCAGGGCTGTCCCCGAGCTCCGCACGACTCTAATTTCACGCAACACGTCTCCGTGCACTCCGCATTCCTCTGTGCATTCTGTGTTTCAGCTTCTAAGTTGTCGAAGTTCTCCTAGTCCAAGTGTGCTATCGGTTTCCGTCTTTCGCTCTACGCCTCGTCCATCGGTCTGCGCTAAGATACTTCCGGGAGAAACGCAAATGTCCAAGCTAGCCACCGAAGAAGCCGCTGGCTACCAACCGGTCCGCGCCCCCCGCGGCGCAACTCTTTCCTGCAAAGGCTGGCAGCAGGAAGCCGCCCTGCGCATGTTGATGAACAACCTCGATCCCGAAGTCGCCGAAAAGCCCGAAGACTTGATCATCTACGGCGGCCGCGGCAAAGCCGCTCGCAATTGGGGTGCCTACCACGCGATCGTCGCCTCGCTCCGTTCGCTCGAAAATGACGAAACTCTCCTGGTCCAGTCCGGCAAGCCCGTCGGTATTTTTCGCACGCACACCTACGCCCCGCGCGTGCTTATCGCCAATTCCAATCTCGTAGGCCACTGGAGCGACTGGCGAAATTTTGACGAGCTCGATCGCGCCGGCCTGATGATGTACGGCCAAATGACCGCCGGCAGCTGGATTTACATCGGCTCGCAAGGAATCCTGCAGGGCACCTACGAAACTTTCGCCGCCGCAGCCCGCCAGCATTTCGGCGGCGATCTAGCCGGAAAATTAGTAGTCAGCGGCGGCATGGGCGGAATGGGCGGCGCCCAGCCTCTCGCCGCCACGCTGAACGGCGCAGCGTTCCTCGGAATTGACGTGGACCCCGAACGCATCAAGCGCCGCGTGAAAACCGGCTTCTGCGACGTGATGGTCAACGACCTAGACGAAGCCCTCCGCATCCTAAAAAATGCCGTGCGCAAAAAGGAAGCCACTTCCGTCGGCCTAGTCGGCAATTGTGCCGACCTGATCCCCGAACTCGCCCGCCGCGGCATTCTTCCCGACCTGCTAACCGATCAAACCAGCGCGCACGATCCCATCGGCGGTTACATTCCGCAAGGCCTCAATGTCGAACAAGCCGCCGAGCTTCGCAAGAAAGATCCCGCCGCCTACGAAAAGCGCTCGCTCGATTCCATCGCCCGCCACGTGGAAGGCATGCTCGCACTGCAAAAAATGGGCTCGGTCACTTTCGATTACGGCAATAACATCCGTACCTTCGCCTTTCAACAGGGCGTGAAGAACGCCTACGATTTCCCCGGCTTCGTGCCCGCCTATATTCGCCCGCTTTTCTGCGAAGGTCGCGGCCCCTTCCGCTGGGCCGCGCTCTCCGGCGAAGCGTCGGACATCCATCGCACCGACCAGCTCGTCCTCGAAATGTTTCCGCACGACGAAATTCTCTCGCGCTGGATCAAACTCGCGCAAAAGCGCGTGCGTTTCCAGGGCCTCCCCGCGCGCATCTGCTGGCTCGGCTATGGCGAACGCGACCGCTTCGGCGTCGCGCTCAACGACCTCGTCGCCCGCGGCGAACTGAAAGGCCCCATCGTCATCGGCCGCGACCATCTCGATTGTGGTTCGGTGGCCTCTCCCTATCGCGAAACCGAAAAAATGAAAGACGGTTCGGACGCCGTCGCCGATTGGCCGCTGCTCAATGCCTTGCTCAATACCGCCAGCGGCGCCAGTTGGGTCTCCATTCACAATGGCGGCGGAGTAGGCATCGGCTACTCCCTGCACGCGGGCCAAGTCACAGTCGCCGACGGCTCCAAAGAAATGGGCGAACGCATCCAACGCGTCCTCACGAATGATCCCGGAATCGGCGTAGCCCGCCACGTAGACGCCGGGTACGAAGAAGCCATCCATTTCGCAAAAAAATCCGGCGTAAAAATCCCGATGCCGTAGCCTTTTCTGGGAGTGCGGCGGCTTGTTTATCCTGAGGCACGAAGGGCCGCCGCTTTTTGCGACGTAAAGGGCAGACGCCATCCAAAAACAAATCGCCAAAGCAAGCGCTCGCATTCAAGAATGCCGTCATCCGACGGCCCAAGCGAAAACCGCGAGACGTCGCTACGATTTCGCAATCTTAAGGAGTACAAAATGATCGTAATCACCGGCGCCACGGGACACACAGGCAAACCCGCAGCGGAAGCATTACTCGCCAAAGGCGAAAAAGTCCGCGTCGTCGGACGCGATGCCTTCAAACTCAAGCCCTTCGTAGGCGCCGGCGCCGAAGCCTTCGTCGGCAACGTCGAAGACCCATCCTCCATGGCGAAAGCTTTCGATGGCGCCACAGCCGTCTACCTCGTGCTACCCGAAGATGTCTCGCAGGAAGACCTGCGCGCGCATCAAGAACGAGTTTCCGATAGCTACGCCACCGCCATCGCAAACGCGCGCGTGCCTTACGTCGTAAGCCTCAGCAGCATCGGCGCTCAACATGCGGAAAAGACGGGCCCCATCATCGGCCTGCACAATCTGGAACAAAAACTGAATCGCATCGCGGGACTCAACGTCCTCCATCTGCGCGCCGCCTACTTCATGGAAAATCTCCTGATGAGCATCGCGCCGTTGCGCTCGATGGGGATCCTGCCGGGCGGTTTGAAAGGCGATATGCCGATGCCCTGGATCGCCACGAAAGATATCGGCGAATACGCCGCCACTCGCCTCGCCGCCCGCGATTTTTCCGGCAGCGGCACCCAAGAACTCCACGGCCAGCGCGACATCTCGATGAAAGAAGCCGCCGCGGTCGTCGGCAACGCCATCGGCAAACCGAAACTTTCCTACATGCAGGCGCCATTCATGATGCTGGAGCCGGCCCTGGTGCAGATGGGCCTGCCAAAGAAAACCGCTGCGCTCGTGATCGAAATGTGGAAAGGCGGAAACGCCGGACTAATCACGCCGCTCGAGCAACGTTCCGCGAAAAACACAACTCCGACCACGCTCGAATCGTTCATCACCGAAGTTTTCGTTCCAGCCTACTCAGCGCAAGCCGCCAAAGCGTAGCGCCGGCGTCCCGCCCGCTCTTTGCAGTTGACTTTGTAGCGGCGCACTTCAGGGCGCCATCGGTGTTGACGCATGGAACGATGGCGGCCTGAAGACCGCCGCTAAAAAACCCTTTCGGCCCGTTGATGATTCGCGTCGCAGTAGTTTTTGCCGCCTTCCGGCGTTAGTATCCAAACGCCCATGCCCGATTGGCTGATCACCGGCTGCTCGCAGCTGCTGACTCTCCGCGGCCCAGTTCCCCGCCGCGGCAAATCCCTCGGCGAACTCAGTATCATCCGCGACGGCGCCATCCTCGTCCGCGAAGACCGCGTAGCCGCCATCGGCCCCCGCCGCCGCATCGAAAAACTCCGCGCCGCGCGCCGCGCCGAAAAACTCGATCTCGCCGGTCGCGTCGTTCTCCCCGGCTTCGTCGATTCCCACACGCACCTGATTTTCCCCGCCAGCCGCGCTGCCGAATACGAACAACGCAACGCCGGCGCCAGCTACGAAGAAATAGCCCGCAAAGGCGGCGGCATCCGCTCCACAGTCGCGCATCTGCGCCGCGCTCCCGCCGCGCAACTCGAAACCCGCGCCATTACAAACCTCAACGAATTCGCCGCCCACGGCACCACCACCATCGAAGCCAAAAGCGGCTACGGCCTCGACTGGAAGAGCGAGCTGAAGATGCTCGAGCTTCTAGCGCAGCTTCATCAGCATCATCCCGTGGATATTCGCGCCACGTTTCTCGGCGCGCACGTCGTGCCGCACGAATTCCGCAAACGCCCCGACGCCTACGTGGATCTTCTGGTCAAACAATGGATCCCCACCGTCGCCATGGCCGGCCTCGCCGAATTCTGCGATGTCTACTGCGACCGCGGCGCCTTCACCGTCCCGCAATCCCGCCGCATCCTGGCCGCAGGACGCGCCGGCGGCCTCGTCCCGCGCATTCACGCCGAACAAATCGCCAACACCGGCGCCGCACGCCTCGCCATCGAGCTGCAAGCCGCCAGCGCCGACCACCTCGAAAAAATTAATCGCGCCGACATTCACGCGCTCGCTCTTTCGAACGTCGTCTGCACCCTGCTTCCCGGCTGCTGCTTCCATCTAGGCCTCCCGCATTACGCCCCCGCGCGCGCATTGATTGACGCCGGAGCCATCGTCGGCATCGCGACGGATTTCAATCCCGGCACCAGCCCCACGCTCAGCATGTCCATGATCCTCTCGCTAGCCTGCACCCAGATGCGCATGACCCCCGCGGAAGCCATCGCCGCCGCCACCATCAATCCCGCTTACTCCCTGCGCCAGCACGATCGCGTCGGCTCGCTCGACGTTGGCAAATATGCCGACATCGCCGCCTTTGACGTGGCCGACTACCGCGAAATCCCGTATTATTTTGGTGTGAATCTTTGCAGCTTCACCATGAAACGCGGCGCCGTAATCCACTCGAAGAATCTCTGACTCTGACTTCATGAAACGACTCGTCGAATGTGTTCCGAATTTTTCCGAAGGACGCGACTCGGCCAAAATTGACGCCATTGTCGCGGCCATGCGCGAAGTTCCCGGCATCTACCTGCTCGACCGCGAAAGTGACGCAGACCATAACCGCAGCGTCATCACCATAGCCGGCGAACCCGAAGCCGTCGCTGAAGCCGCACTGCGCGGCGTCGGCAAAGCATCCGAACTGATTGACCTCACCAGGCATTCCGGCGCGCATCCCCGCATGGGCGCAACCGACGTTGTCCCTTTCATCCCCGTCGAAGGCGTCACCATCGAAGATTGCGTAGCCCTCGCGAAAAAAGTCGGCCGCGAAATCTGGCAGCGTTACAAAATTCCCGTCTATTTCTACGAAGCCGCCGCGCAACGTCCCGAACGCGCCAACCTCGAAAACATTCGCAAAGGCCAATTCGAAGGCTTGCTCGCAGAAGTGCCAAAAAACCCCGACCGCGCTCCGGACATCGGCGAGCAGCGCCTGCATCCCACCGCCGGAGCCACCGTCGTCGGCGCCCGCAAATTTCTCGTCGCCTACAACATCAACCTCAACACTCCCGACATCGAAATCGCCAAAAAAATCGGCAAGAACATCCGCTTCTCGAATGGCGGCCTGCGCTACGTAAAAGCCATGGGCGTGGACCTCCGCGCGCGACACCTCGCGCAGGTTTCCATCAACATGACCGACTTCGAGCAAACTCCTCTACATCGCGTCTTCGAAATGGTCAAGCGCGAAGCCGAACGCTACGGCGTCTCAATCGTCGGCAGCGAAATTGTCGGCCTGATCCCCAAACGCGCCATCGAACTCACCGCCGATTTCTACCTGCAACTGGAGAACTTTTCTCCCGCGCAAGTGTTTGAGAACCGTATCGAAGCTTCGCTCAGCGGTATCGCCGCGCCGGATGGTCCCGGCAAATTCGCATCGCTAGTACAACCGTTTCTCGACGCCGTTGCGGAGCCAACTGCGACGCCCGGCGGCGGCTCGGTAGCGGCGCTAGCGGGTGCGCTGGGAGCCAGCCTGGGCCAGATGGTCGCCGGCCTTTCGCGCAAGAAAAAGTCGCAAGCCGCACATGTGGACGAACTCAGCGAAGCCATTGCCAGCTTTCAAGCCGCATCCCGCGCGCTAGCCGAAGCGATTGACCGCGATTCCGCTTCCTTCGAGCAAGTAATGGCTGCTTACAAGCGACCGAAAGAAACGTCTGAACAGATGACGCAACGCGACACCGCGATCCAGCAGGCTTTGCAGGGCGCGGCAAATGTCCCGCTCGAAGTCGCGCGCAAAGCCGCGGAAGTTTTTGACCGGCTCGGGCAACTGGAACCCATCTCCAGCTCGTCTATGTATTCAGACATCCGCGTGGGACGCTTGATGGCAACAGCCGCCGTTCGTGGCGCGCTCGAAAATGTAGCCATCAACCTGGAATCCATCACCGACAGCGCGTTCGCATCCAGGCTGCGCTCGGAGTCTGCGTCGCTGGCCGCACGCGTCGCCGAAAGCCCCGTGACCGTGGGGCGCTAGAATTTCGAACGACAGACAAAGAATGAGGAACTGAGGGGAAAACCAGTGAAACATTCCATCGCACGATCCGCGATTTCCGGCCTGCTCGCCGCTGCTCTGGTCTTGAGCACCGTCACCATCGCTCCCAAGCGTGCCGCCGCCGGCACGCTCAGCACCGCCATCATCGCCATGTTCCCGAAAAACGTCGGCGAATTTGCCTACGCCGACCTGAAAGCCGCGCGAAAATTCTCTTGGTTCTCGCAACTCAATAGCCAGGTGCTTCCGCCACGCTTCAAGCAATTCGAGCAATTCCTCGGCTCGTCGGGTGTGGATCCGAATTCCCAAGTGGAAGAAATCGCCTGGGCCAATATCACCAGCGGAAAGGGTGACGACACGGTCGGCATCGCCCTTGGCCAGTTCGATCCTTCCGCCTCAGAGGCCAAGCTAAAAGCCCAAAAGGTTCCGGTCTTCGAAGTACAAGGTTTCCACCTCTACGCCTTCGGCAGCGGCGCCGCCGCCGGCGACATCCTGTTCGTCTTCTTCGACGCCAATACCGCCGCCTTCGGCAATCGCTCCGTCCTCGAACACCTGATCAACGTCCGCATGGGCGGCGAAGAAACGCTTCTCACCGGCAAACTGTTTCCGCTGATTTCCGAAGCCAATGGCAACGGCATCATCTGGGCCATCCTGGACAAAGACCACACGCACCTCGCCATGCAGCAATTGGTGCCCCAGGCCAGCCAGTTCCCGCAAGCAGCCGCCATCATCGAACGCATGCACGCCATGATCATCAACATCAACGCCGATGACGGCGTGGACGCGCATTTCCAGGCCGTCTGCGATTCCGTGGACGACGCCAACCTGCTAAGCGCAGCAATGCAAGCCGGCCTGATGTACCGCCGCTACCAGGAAGCGCAAACCAATCCCGCGCTAGCCAAGACCATCGATCAAGTCCGCGTAACGCCCAGCGGCGACCGCCTGAAAGTAGACGCCCCCGTAAGCCAGGAACAACTGATGTCGCTAATCCAGACCAAGGCCTTCGCCGCCCCAATGTGATCGGGCAGTTGCCTTTCGTAGGGGCGGGTCTCAGACCCGCCCGTCGCCGCCCGCACCGCAAACGTCTCCGCAAATCCCGCGCCTTGCGACGCGGCATCGTAGCGCCGGCGTCTCGCCGGCTTTCTGCCTCTAAAATTTGCGGAAAAATGAGGCGACAGAGCGCGACAAACCTTATTCGAATCTTTGAGGATTTCGTCGCAACTTCAATGTGGGAAACAGCGGAAAGAAACGCAACTTCGAAAACCTAAACCGTCGCCTTGCTCTTGCTTCCATCGCAATACTTGATCAGCGTCATGCGCGACACTCCGTCGCGCGTCTCATACTGCACGCGGTCCACTTGCGTCGTCTGCAGCGCCATACTCAATCCCGCGTCCGAACCCGCCACCGCATCCTTCACAAACGTATCGAGTCCCGCGGTCGGCTCCGGCGCTCCCGTGTGCTCGATCGCCACTTCCACGCGGTCCGAATAATCCGAAACCACCACCTTCACCTTCGGTTCCCCCGCCGCTCCGCCCTCCATCAACGGAAACGCCTCGCGCGCCGCTTCCATCGCCGCGAACGCCAGCCCCTCCTGCGATTCCACGGACAACCCGCAGCGCTGCGAAGCATGCTGCACTACCGTTGAAATCGCGGCAAGCAGCCGCTCGTCGTGCGGCAGAGTCAGTTCGGTTCGCGCCGGTTCGTTGCTCATCGCTCAGTGGCCCGCGGCACAGACCGCAGCCGAAAATCCCTATGGAAGCTCAAAAATCAGTGCTCTTCCCTGTCCGCCAGCCGCACGTCGCACGCTTCGCGGCAATCCGGACAATAATACATTCCGTCCACCGCCAGCCGAATATTGTATTGCGACTGGCAGAAACAGCAGAATTTCTCGCAAGTGCATTGCGTTTCCGGCTTGTCGCACTGCGAGCACAGCGTAATCACAGTTTGTGCCTCTCTGGAACGCCCCAGCTTTCCGTTCGACAATAGTAGGGCAACAGCGTCACAGCCACAAGCAACTTACACGCCGAGATTCCGTCAGCAACAGTCATAGTGGACCCCGTCAACCAGTGCAATGCGGCTAAGCAGTTCTCTGCGCACTCTGCGTTCTTACCTCGGCGTACTCTGCGTTAAATCTTTTGCCTTTGATTTCGCCGTCGTCTGGTCCCGCGTCCCCCGTTCCTTGACACTAAAAAACTCGCATGCTAGCGTGAATGTTTCACCGTTTTGATGAGAATCCCCCTGTGAACACGTCGGCCGCCGTCGAACTGCGCAAAACAGCCCTGAATTCCATCCACCGCCGCCTAGGCGCCAA
Organism: uncultured Acidobacteriota bacterium; assembly: GCA_963740695.1. Taxonomy (GTDB): domain Bacteria; phylum Acidobacteriota; class Terriglobia; order Acidiferrales; family UBA7541; genus Palsa-295. The sequence continues at coordinate 416,848 of CAVUFU010000003.1, read as the reverse complement.
GATGGTCAATTTCGGCGGCTGGGACATGCCCCTCGAATACTCCGGCATCCTCGCCGAGCACGAAGCCGTCCGCACCCGTGCCGGCCTCTTCGACGTCAGCCACATGGGCGAACTAGAAATTCGCGGTCCCGGCGCTCTCCAGCTAGTCCAATGGGTCACCTGCAACAACGCCGCGAAACTCGCCATCGGCCAAGCCCACTATTCCGGCCTGATGACGACCCACGGCACCTTCGTAGACGACCTGCTAGTCCACAAAATTTCCGACACCCACTACTTGCTCTGCGTCAACGCCGGCAATCAGGACGCGGACTACGACCACATCATCGCCAACAACAAATTTGACGCCCAACTAGAAAACGCCGGCCCGCGCTACTCGCAACTAGCGATCCAAGGCCCCTGCGCAAAAGCGATCCTGCAACAAATAACTCCCGCCCAGCTAGATCCGATCCGCTACTATCATTTCACCTTCGGCCAGGTAAGCGGCACAGACTGCCTGATCGCTCGCACCGGCTACACCGGCGAAGACGGCTTCGAAATCTATTTCGCCCCCGAGCATTCCGAAAAGCTTTGGAACGACCTGATGCACGCCGGCGAATCCGCGAAAATGATTCCCTGCGGCCTGGGCGCGCGCAACACGCTGCGCCTCGAAGCAGGCATGTGCCTCTACGGCCATGAAATTGACGACACTACCACGCCCTGGGAAGCCGGCCTCGGCTGGATCTGCAAAATGGAAAAGGCCCCGTTCCTCGGCAGCGAAGTATTGACGCGCCAAAAAGAAACCGGCCTGCCGCGCAAGCTCGTCGGCTTCGAAATGTTAGATAAACGCATCGGCCGCGACGGCTACCCGGTACTGATCGCCGGGCGCGAAGCTGGCCGCGTCACCAGCGGCTGCCCCGCGCCATTCCTGAAAAAAAATATCGGCATGGCCTACGTTCCGCCGCAATCCACCGCCGTCGGGACGGCCATCGAAATCAACATTCGCGGCCAAGCCGCGGCAGCGCGCATCGTTCCGCTCCCGTTTTACAAGCGACCGCAATAGTGCACGAGCGGACGCTCAACTCGGGAATCTTTGTAGGGCGTGGCTTCAGAGTCTGTGTGAGAACAAGGGAATTTTTGTAGGCCGTAGCTTCAGACGCGACAAAATCAAAGCGGCTTCATAGCTCGCGGAAAAGCAGGAAGGGCGGGGCTTCAGCCCCGCCGTAACTCGTGTTTTTGCCATGGGGCTTTAGCCCCTGAAGCCTCGACTTTGACTTTGTCCGCAAACGGTTTAGCCGCTGAAGTACGGCTTCGCGGTTGCCAACATCTTCGATGACGCTGGCGCATCGAATTGGAGAGAGAAAATGTACCCAACGGATTATCGCTACACCAAACAACACGAATGGGTCAAAGTGCAAGGCGACGCCGCCACGATCGGCATCACCGACTACGCCCAGCAAGAACTGGGCGACGTAGTTTTCGTCGAAATGCCCAAAGTCGGCGCCAAACTCGCGGCCGGTTCCTCCTTCGGCACGGTTGAATCCGTGAAAGCCGTCAGCGAAATCTACAGCCCGATCACCGGCGAAGTCACTGAAACCAATCCCGCGCTGACCGACGCGCCCGAGAAAATCAATCAAGACCCGCACTACTCGGCATGGCTCATTAAAGTGAAGCTCGCCGATCCCAAGGAAGTCTCCGGCCTCATGGACGCCGCCGCCTACCAGGCCTACATCACCGAAGCCGCAAAGGAACACTCCGCCTGATGCGCTATCTCCCCAAAAGCCCGTCCGAACGCCAGGAAATGCTAGCGGCGATCGGTGTTCGTTCAGTCGAAGACTTGTTCACCACAATTCCTGAAAAATTTCGCCTGCGCGAACCGCTGAATCTCCCCGGCCCGCTTTCCGAAACCGAGATCATCCAGTATTTTCAAGCGCGCGCGGCGGAAAATGCCCGCGGCTACACCTCGTTTCTCGGCGCAGGCGCCTACCAACATCTTCGTTCCGTCGCAGCCGACGCCCTAATCCAACGCGGCGAATTCCTCACCTCCTACACGCCCTATCAAGCCGAATTTGCGCAAGGCACCCTCACCGCCATCTTCGAATTTCAAACCCTGATGTGCCAGCTCACCGGCCAGGAAGTCGCCAACGCCTCCATGTACGACGGTTCCACCGCCCTCACCGAAGCCGTCCTGATGGCCGAACGCCTAACCAGCCGCAGCCACGTTCTCGTAGCGCGCTCGATCCATCCCGAATATCGCCATGTTCTAAAAACCTACGCGAAAAATCTCGGCCTCGAAATCGAAGAAGTCGGCTACACCGAATCCGGCCAAATTGATCGCTCCGCGCTGAAACCCGAAACGCTCGCCAAAGCAGCCGCCGTAGTCGTGCAATCTCCGAATTTCTTCGGCGTCCTCGAAGACCTTCCGGCGCTCGCTGAAATCGCCCATACACAAGGGTCTCTGCTTCTTTCCACAATCACCGAAGCCGTCTCGCTGGGCATCGTCCGCCCTCCGGCCGAAGCGGATATCGTCGCCATGGAAGGCCAAGCCTTCGGCATCGCGCCCAGTTACGGCGGTCCATACGTCGGCGTAATCGCCACGCGCGAAAAGAACGTCCGCCAGATGCCCGGCCGCCTGGCCGGCCAGACCACCGACGCCGCCGGCAATCGCGGCTTCGTCCTCACTCTCGCCACTCGCGAACAACACATCCGCCGCGAGAAAGCCACCTCCAACATCTGCACCAACGAAGCTCTCTACGCCTTAGCCGCCACCATCCATCTCTGCCTCATCGGCAAAGAAGGATTGCGCGAGCAGGCGCTGCAAAATCTGGCCAAAGCCCGCTTCGCCCAAGCCGAACTAGAAAAAATTCCCGGCGTCCGCCGCGCCTTCAGCGGCCCCACATTCAACGAATTCACGCTGGAATTCCCGCGCTCGGTGAAAATGATCAACGCCGACCTGCTGAAAGAAAAAATCATAGGCCCGTACGCGCTAGGCGCGCACTACCGAGACCTAACCAAGCGCGCGGTAATCTGCGTAACGGAGACCACGCCACGCGCAGAAATCGAACGCTTCGCGGCCGCAATCCGCCGCATACTGGAAAAGCCGATCTAGCAAGGGTTTGGGTAGGGGCACGGCATGCCGTGCCCGCGCGTCAAGTTCCGAGCATCAGCTTTTGTAGCGGCGGACTTCAGTCCGCCAGCCTTCTTTGTGAATCGCACCAAGGAGCCGTAACAAGTTGAACTCGAAACCAACCGATCTCGAAGCCCCCACAAAAAACGTAGGCAAAGCCCGCGCCCACGTCACTCAAAACGAAGGCCTGATCTTCGAACAATCCGCCCCCGGCAAACGCGGCATGGAACTCCCCCCGCTCGATGTCCCAGCGGTTGATCCCAAGACCGCACTGGGCCCGAACTTCACGCGCGAAGCAATCGAAGGCTTCCCCGAAGTCAGCGAAATCGAGGTCATCCGCCACTTCACCCGCCTCTCCACCTGGAATTACGCGATTGACCTCGGCATGTACCCCCTAGGCTCCTGCACCATGAAATACAATCCGCGCGTAAACGAATTCGTAGCCCGCCTAGAAGGCCTCGCCTCGGAACATCCCGAACAACCCGGCGAAGTAAGCCAAGGCTGCCTGCGCATCCTCCACGACCTGCAAAAATGCCTGCTCTCGATCACGGGCATGGACGCGGCAACGCTGCAACCAGCCGCCGGCGCACAAGGCGAACTAACCGGACTGCTCATGATTCGCGCCTACCTCGAAAGCCAAGGCAACGCGCGCCACAAAGTCCTAATCCCCGATTCCGCGCACGGCACCAATCCCGCGTCGGTAGTCATCGCCGGCTACGAAGTCCAAAACATCAAATCCAACAGCCGCGGCCAGCTCGATACCGATCACCTTCGCGAATTCGTCACCGACGACGTCGCCGCGCTGATGATCACCAATCCCAGCACCCTCGGCGTCTTCGAAGAGCGCATCGCCGAAATTGCCGCGATCCTTCACGAGCGCGGCGCCCTCCTCTACATGGACGGCGCCAATATGAACGCGCTAGCCGGAGTCACCCGCCCCGGCGATTTCGGCGTGGACGTAATGCACCTCAATCTCCACAAAACCTTCTCGACGCCCCACGGCGGCGGCGGCCCCGGCGCCGGCCCGGTAATGGTCAAAAAAATCCTCGAACCGTTCCTGCCGGTCCCGGTGGTCGTCCAAAAACAAGACGGCACCTACGCGCTCGATCACAATCGCCCGAAATCCGTCGGCCGCGTCCGCGCCTACGCCGGAAATTTCGGCGTGCTCCTCCGCGCCCTAGCCTACACGCTCGCCTACGGCCCCGGCATCCGCCAGGCCACCGAAGACGCCGTCGTCAACGCCAATTACATCCGCAAGAATTTAGAGCCTTATTTCGATCTCCCGTACAATCTGCCGTCCATGCACGAGGTAGTTTTCAGCGACGCCCGCCAAAAAGCCCGCGGCGTCAATACCATGGACATCGCCAAGCGCCTGATTGACTACGGTTTTCACCCCTACACGACGGCGTTCCCGCTAATAGTTCCCGGCGCCATGATGATCGAACCCACAGAATCCGAATCCAAGCAGGAATGTGACCTGTTCATAGACGCAATGCGCTCGATCGCAGCGGAGGTTGAAGCCAATCCCGAGCTGGTAAAAACCGCGCCGCACAGCACGCGCGTAGGCCGCCTCGACGAAGTAGCCGCCGCGCGCAAACCGATACTGCGCTGGAAGCCCGCATAGCACCGGCCAGCCGGTAGACAGCTTTGTAGGCCGCAGCTTTAGCTGCGGCGTAAACGTAGCAAAATCAAAGCGGCTTCAGCCGCTGGAGTACAGGTCTTGAATTTTGATGATCGCTTGTGCGCCGCACGCATCTTATCAGCTGCGGCTTTTAGTTCGTCTTGCGACCTCGACGGATTTGGGAACGAATTGCCGCCGAGTTTGAAATTCGACTAACTGGTTTCTCGAAAAGGGGACCTTCACCATGACGCCCGACCAAGCCAAATTTCTCGCCGACATCTTCCTACCGATGGCGCAAAAAGAATACGCCACCACCCGCCGCGTACTGAAAGCCGTCCCCGTCGGCAAAGACGGCTACCGCCCCCATCCCGATTCCCGCAGCGCCCTCGAACTCGCCTGGCACATCGCCTCCTCGGAGATCTGGTTCCTCGACGGCTTCCTCACCGGCCAATTCGAAATGGAAGATGACTCCATGCCCGGAGACATCGGCAATACCGACGACATCGTCGCTGCTCTACGAAGACGGCTTCGAATCCAAGTTCCCGAAATTCGCCACAATTTCCTCCGAATGCTGGGCCACGCCCGTCCCCTTCTTCGGCATCTACAATAATCCGATGGTCGCTGTATCTCCAGTTCATGCTCCACCACTCCATCCACCATCGCGGCCAGTTGTGCGCCTACCTCCGCCAAATGGGCGGCAAAGTCCCCAACATCTACGGCGGCAGCTTCGACGAACCCATGACCCCGCCCTCCGAGGAATAATCCCCGGCCCGCAATATGATTCTCCGCCCGCAATACTGCGAGCTGTCATCCCGCCTGCCCTGACGAAGGAAGGGAGCGCAGCGAGGGATCTGCTTTTGTCTTCCGCTGGAAATAGCGGCTTGACGCGAAATCACGGACCGGTGCCTTCGCACTTGATTTTGTAGCGGCGCACTTCAGTGCGCCATCGGTGTCAGGCCACCAACCGATGCCGGTCCAAACGCGCAGGCCATCGGCTCGGCGGCATATCTGGGAGTGCGGGAGCTTGTTTATCCTGAGGAACGAAGGGCTCCCGCTTTTTCGCAGCGAGGCTTGCCTCGCGGGCCAACGGCATCGCCTCCAAATCTGCGCGCAACACCGGTCCAGCGAGTGCGATGCCGCCGACCCATGACGGCCCTCAAATCGCCTCTGTGAACGCTCGTAAACGCACCAGACACGCAAACATCGCCGCACTCACCGGCCGTTTTCGCGAACCAGCGCCGGAGGCGCGGCAGAAGTTAGCCCAGCGCGTGAGCGCTGGGAACAGTCGCAAAAAAGGGAACGAGCGCCGTAGGTGCGACACTGTTTTTGGGCACGATTGCAAGCGGGGATTGATGCCGGGACGTCCGCGAACCAGACAAGAGCAGGCAAAGGCGCCGGAATCGCTTCCGGCGCCCGCCGCGTAAGGAAGGAACCTGCTGTAGCAACCTCTACTTCTTATCGTTCTTGGCCTTTTCCACCGGCAAACCGCGCGCAGCCGTCGGCGGCGCCACAACTTTCGCCGAAGTAAGATCCGCCGCAGCCGTAGCTGCCGGAAACAAAGCCGTTCGGCCGTCCGTGGTCGCCGCGGCAGCATCCGCCAACCGCTCGGTTGCGGGCGAAGCCATCGGCACCAGCGCGCCTTCGGCTTCTTTGAGGAACGTTAAGCCCATCTCGCCGCTGTGCCAGTCAATCGAGATCACGTCGCCGAGCGATACCTGTTCGGTCGCCAGCAAACTCGCCAGCGGATACACCACGTGCCGCTCGATCGCGCGCTTCAGGTGCCGCGCCCCGTACTTCATGTCCGTGCCTTCGCGCAACAGAAAATCGCGCGCCGGCTGCGTCACACGAAACAGGAAGCGTCCCTTAGCCGTCTCCAACACGCGCTGCTGCACCATCCCGAGTTCGATCTCCAGAATCTGTTCCAGCTGTTCGCTGCGCAGCGGATGAAACACCACCGTCTTGTCGATCCGGTTCATGAATTCCGGCGCGAACTTTCTCTTGGCTGCTTCCGCCGCCGTCTTCTCCACCTTCTCGTCCAGACGCACCACCGTGTCCGCACGCTGCACCGGAGCAAAACCCATTCCGCCCGTCATCAGTTCCGTGATTTCCACCCCGCCCAGGTTCGACGTCATGAAAATCATCGTCTGCGACAGGTCCACTCTGCCGGTTGTCGCCCAATGTGAGCGTGGCCTTGTCCAAAATCCCCAGCAGCAATTGCCACAAGGCATCGCTGGCCTTCTCAATTTCGTCGAACAGCAAGAAGCTGATCTTCAGCTTCTCGGTGTGATATTGCGCGAGCGCTTCCTGCGTGATCAGAGGATGCGTCTCGCGGTGCCCCAAATATCCCGGAGGCGAACCAATCAATTTCGCAATCTCGTGCGAGTGCTGAAATTCCGCGCAATCCACCTTGATCACCGCGCGCGGATCGCCAAACAGCACTTCCGCCGTCGCTTCCACCACCCGCGTCTTCCCCGCTCCGGTCGGCCCCAGGAACAGCAAGTTCCCCACCGGCCGTCCCGGCGAATTCAAGCCGGCGCGAAACACCTGATACAAATCCACCACCGCCTGCACCGCTTCGTCCTGCCCCACAATCTTCCGCCGCAGCCCCGCCTCAAAATCGCGTGATTCCACGCTGCGCTGGGTTGGATCGAGTTGTAGTCCTTGCGCGCCCACGGTTGTTGCTCCCCTACCGGAACTTTCTGCCGCTTTCCGCGTTGCTCGGCCCTGTCCGCTCGAATTGGTCCAATTTCACATCGAGCGTTGACCGCAGCAACCGTAATTGCGTGACCAGTTCCCGGCTTGAATTGGCTCGATCTGCCAAAAGCAAAAGCGGTGGCGAAAGATCGGCCAGGTCCAGGTTAAGGTTGCGTAACGAATGCATCAGGTTCTGCACGTACGGCGAGCGGATATCGAAAAGCTCCACTCGCCCGTTTACTTGTTCCCGCAGCTGCGACCAATCCAGATCCAGGAACGGGTGGTTGCGCGATACCCTGCGCACCACATCGTCCGTGATCCGTGGCCGTTCCCCCAGCCGCGCCAGGTGCAACTGCTGCACTTTCCCTTGCCGGCGCACATTGTGCACCAGAAAGTAGGTGTTGCCTTTGCGCCGAACGAAAGCCACAACAGCTCCTTTTCGGACGGGAACCTGTAACTTGCCGCGTAGTGTATTGATGCTCCACTACACCGTCAATGGTACGATGCGTCAAATTAGCGAAAGTTTGTATCGTATCGGTCATTACTCGTGTGGCACGCGCGCGAACGCCGCACTGCCCCCGTTTTTCGGCGTTCTGGCGTCATTCTGCGGCACACTCGCTGAATCTCTCATTCAAAAAACGAATATGTAAAATCAGGTAAGATGTGCCTATGTCTTGGGATCCTGTCTACCGCTTGGTGAAACGAATTCCGCGCGGCCGTGTTGCTACCTATGGGGCCGTCGCGAAAGCTCTGCGCCTACCAGGCGGCGCACGCGCTGTCGGCTACGCGATGGCAGCCTGTCCCAGCGGACGCGGCATCCCTTGGCATCGCGTCATCGGCGCTGGCGGCCGTACGCGCATGCCCGAACCTCACGCCAGCCTGCAGCGCAAACTCCTAGCCTCCGAAGGCGTCAGCGCTGACGGCGCCAAAATAAACATGAAGCTCTACAGCTGGGCGCCCAAAAAACAGCGCAGCCTTTCGCGTGAATCGAAGCGCAAGCCGAAACGCAAACCCACCCGCCGCCCCAAATCGGCACGCTCGCGCTAGTCTCCACTCACCCGATCCGTCTCCACGCGACAGCACCGTGGCCGCAATCTAGCGCCGGAGGCGCGACACAAGCTTCGCGCGAAACCTCACCGCGCTCTATTGCAGCACCAAGAATCCAGGCCGGTTCGCACCGGCAGGTGGTGGGTCATTTTCCGACTGCGGCGTTTTTCAAACGTTTGAATCGCTGCCAACTCGGTATAATCACTCGTAGTCTGTCCGGGTACGAACGATGAATGGAAGCGACATATAAGTTCGACTCGGTTCCGGCAGGAAATTGCATACTGAGTACCCTGTTATGCTCTGCTGTTGCTCAGACTCTCGGGTCCAGAGCGACTCATGATCGCCCAGGAGCCGCTCCGCGAACGTCGCTGGCGACTGGACCATTCATTCCAGAGGGCCGGACGGCAGGGAGCGTACCCAGGTGATGCACATCAGGCAGGAAGGCGGTGTCATCTACCGTGACACTATCAGGGCCCGGGCCAGGAGGGAGAACTGGAAGGGACTATCAATCAGCAGCACATCCTGTTCCGTACCAAGACTCGCACCGTTCTTACGTTTCGCGGTAGAGTGGACGGCCCCCGTGTTGACCACACTGTTCAGAGGCTCGCACGATCAGCGGGACCTATCGAGACGAGCACGGCGAGGGGCACTGGAATTTGCAGTACGTTCTGAGTGAAAAAACTTACTTGAGAATCCGAAACTGCGTGATCAGCCGGGTTGCCGGAGAAGCGAATTTCGCCGTTCCCGATTACCGGCTTGATGAGGCGCACATACCAGGCATTCGAGAAGCATCGATGCCGACCTATGGACCGTGGCGAAAACCATGTGCCAATTCAATGCGAATCGCGCCGAACACAAGCGAAAGTATACCGACCCCCACGCGCGATTGATCTGAACGAACACAATCAATTTCTCCGTAAGTCTTCACCACTGAAACCGCTCGCGGCGATTGTACAGCTTAACTCTCGGCGAATCGTACCATAATGATCCGCCGAAATCTTGTCGATGCCAGCTCCTGACGAGGTCGCGCTATCGGGAAGCTGATCCGCCCCACCGGCCTCACATTGCGCACCCGCCACCCGAATGTGATACAAAAGATAGCTCCGCATTTCATAGGGAACGTCTTTTGGCTGAAACAATCATCCAGGTCGAAGGTCTTTATAAAAGTTACGGCGCGGTCGAAGCCGTCCGCGGCCTCAGTTTCGCGGTCCAAGAAGGCGAAGTCTTCGGTCTCCTCGGCCCCAACGGCGCCGGCAAGACCACCACCGTCGAAATCCTCGAAGGCATGCGCACCCCCGACCGCGGCACCGCCCGCGTCTGCGGCCTTGACCCGGAAAGAAGCGGCACCGCCTTCAAACAGCGAATCGGAGCCGTCCTGCAGTCCACTTCCCTGCCCGATAAGCTGCGCGTCAAGGAAGCCATCGAACTCTTCGCCAATTTTTACGACAACCGCGCGGACACCGATTTCCTGCTGAAGCGCTTCCAGCTCGAAGAAAAGCGCACCGCCTTCTACAGCCAGCTCTCCGGCGGCCAAAAGCAGCGCCTCGCCCTCGCTATGGCTCTGGTGAATAACCCGCAAGTCGTCTTTCTCGATGAGCCTACCGCCGGCCTCGACCCCCAGGTCCGCCGCGAAATCTACGACATCATCGAAGAACTCAAGAGCGACAAAAAGACCGTGCTCATCACCACCCATTACATCGAGGAAGCCGAGCGCCTCTGCGACCGCGTAGCAATCGTGGACCACGGCCGCATCATCAAAACCGGCTCGCCGCGCGAACTGAAGCATTCCTCCGCGGGCACCACGCGCATCGAAGTCCGCCTCGCCAAGCCCCTGACCAACGGCGTGCTCACGACACTAGAAGGAGTCTCCGACGCCCGCGAATTCGACGGCACCTACGTGATCCACTCGACGCGCCCGCCGCGCACCATCGTCGCTCTCGTGAAACAGCTCGAAGCGGACAACAACGAACTGCAAAGCCTGGAAATGTTTTCGCCGTCGCTCGAAGACGTTTTCATCGAGCTAACCGGCCGCCGTCTGCGCGATTAGCATTTGCTTCTGAATTTGTCTTTGTATTTGAGTTTGTAGCGGCGCACTTCAGTGCGCCATCGGTCGCGAGGCCATGTTTTGCAGCACCCTAAAAACCGCCGCGACAAGACAGTTTTGTAGGTCATGGCTTTAGCCATGACATTGATTGGGCGGTGCAGAATGCGGCTTTAGCCGCTGAAGTTCCCTGCGATTGTCGCCCCATCTCGAACACAGCCGGTTTCACGATCTTATTGGAATCAAAGGACCCAAATGTCATCAAACCCGATCAGCAATACCTGGACGCTCACGAAAATCCGCGTGCGCCTGGCCATGCGCAATCGCACCTTCCTCTTCTTTAGCCTCGCGATGCCCCTGGGCTTCCTATTTTTTTTCGTAATGATCTTCGCCAAACACGAATCGCAGTGGATTTCCTACATCCTAGGCGCGATCCTCACCATGACGGTCATGGGCAGCTTCTGGGGCCTCAGCGTCCAACTCGTCATGTTCCGCGAAGCCGGCATCCTCCGCCGCTTCCGCCTCGCACCCGTCGGCGCCGGACCGATGCTCGCCTCCAGCATTCTCGCGAATTACTTGCTCGTAGTGCCCTCAGTCGCCATCGAAATTCTCGTCACCAAATGGTTTCTGCACATGCAATCGTGGGGCAATCTCTGGGCGATCTTTCTTTTGGTCACCTTCGGTTCTGCCACCTTCTCAGCGTTCGGCCTGATCGTCGCCAGCGTCACCAACACCATGCAGGAAACTCAAGTCATCAACCAGATCATCTGGACCGCTTTCCTATTCCTTTCCGGCGCCACGGTTCCGCTAGCCAAGTTTCCCCACTGGATCCAGGGCGCTTCGCTCTTCATGCCAGCCACCTACCTCGCCACCGGCCTGGAATTCGCGGCCACCAATCTCGCCACCCACACCGAAATCCTCACGGACGTAATCGCCCTCGCAGTAGGCCTGGTCGTCGCCTTCGAAATCTCCCGCCAGTTGTTTCGCTGGGAACCCGAAGCCAAAGTCGCCGGCCGCGCAAAGCTGTGGGTTCTCGCCGCCATGATCCCCTTCATCGCCTTCGGCGCGTACGAAAATATCCACGGCGATCGCCTCAACCGGGTGGCTCACAACTTCCAAATGCTCTCGTCCGGCGAGCGCCCGGCTACCAACGCCGCGCCAGACAACCGTTAATCGCACGCACCTCCGACGCCGCTTCAGCATTCCGCATCCGCCCGCACTTCGTTCACATCCAATCGGGCTGCTTGGGCTCTGTGTTTCGACGCCCATGCTCGGAAGGGCGGGACTTCAGTCCCGCCGCGGCGGTGCAATGTGGGTTGGGGCTTTAGAGTATGTGTGAGAACAGGAGAGCTTTGTAGACCGTAGCTTTAGCTACGGCATAAACACAGCAAAATCAGAGCGGCTTTAGCCGCTGAAGTACAGGTTTTACGGTTCTCACACAGACTCTTTAGCCCCTGAAGCCGCTCGTTATCTTCCGAGCTGCAAAAGTTTTTGTAAGCCCAGGTCGATGCCCGAAAGGATTCTATTTTGGGCCCGAACGCAATATGATACGGCTTCGCTTTTCAAGCCCCACATTCTGACGATCTAAAGGAGACCATACATGCAGCGCAGCGCTTCCGCAGTCTGGACCGGCAGCCTAAAAGAAGGTTCCGGCAAAATTTCCACCCCCAGCGGCGTCCTCCAAGACGCGCCGTACAGCTTCCTCACTCGCTTTGAAAACGCCAAAGGCACCAATCCCGAAGAACTGATCGGCGCCGCCCACGCCGGCTGCTTCGCCATGGCGCTTTCCGCGCAGCTCAGCACCATGAATTTCACGCCGCAAAGCATTCGCGCCACCGCCAACGTCACCCTGGAAAAACTCGACGCTGGCTGGACCATCTCGAAAATCCATATCGACGTCGCCGCCCGCGTCCCCGGCATTTCCCGCGAAGCCTTCGAATCCGCAGCCGCCAGCGCCAAAGCCAACTGCCCGGTCTCGCGCCTGTTCAAAGCCGAAATCACGCTCGCCACGCAATTGGAGCAAGCTGCATGATTCTTCCGGCCGTTTTCGGCCTCTGCCTCATCGCCCTGATTCTTCTGGAGGCCTTTGAAACCATCATCCTGCCGCGGCGCGTCACGCGCTGGTTTCGCCTCACCCGCGCGTTCTATGTTTCACTGTGGATTCCGACAAAAGCTATCGCGCGCCGGATCCACTCCACGAAAAAACGCGAGACCTTCCTCAGCTTCTTCGGCCCCCTCTCGCTCCTCGTTCTCTTCGCCCTCTGGGCCACTCTGCTGATTCTGGGCTTCGGCTTTCTGTACTACGGCAATACGCCTCACGATCCCACTCGTCCGTCGCTGCAAACCTGCTTCTATCTCAGCGGCACCACCTTTTTCACTCTCGGCCTCGGCGACGTCACGCCGCACACCTCCACCGAGCGCGTACTCGCCATTTTTGAAAGCGGCCTCGGCTTCGGCTTTCTCGCGCTCATCATCAGCTATCTGCCGGTCATCTATCAGGCGTTCTCGAAACGCGAGGTCAGCATCGTCCTGCTCGATGCCCGCGCCGGCTCGCCGCCCACTGCCGCGGAACTCCTGATTCGCCATGCTGGCCCTCACGGGCTTGACACCCTCCAGATTCTTTTTCGCGACTGGGAACACTGGTCCGCCGAACTCCTCGAAAGCCACATTTCCTATCCGGTGGTCAGTTATTTTCGCTCGCAGCACACCAACGAATCCTGGGTCGCGGCGCTTGCCGCCATTCTCGATGCCACCGCGCTGCTGATTTCCACCTCGGACAATCCCTGCTCGCGCCAAGCCCGCCTCACCTTCGCGATGTGCCGTCACACCATCGCCGATCTCGCGCAGGTCTTTTCCGCGCGTCCGCGCACCGCGCCCTACGAGCGCCTGCCCCCGGCCGATTTCGCGCGCATGCGGGCTAGCCTGGCTCACGCCGGCTACGTCCTCCGCGACGATGAAGTCTCGAATCGCAAGCTCCAAGAACTGCGCGACATGTATGAACCTTATCTGCACGCTCTCGCGCATTACCTTTACGTCGAGCTGCCGCCCTGGATTCTGTCGAAAGAAATCACCGACAACTGGAAAACCAGCGCCTGGGGCCGCATCTCCGGCATTTCCGTCCGCCGCCACGCCGGTAGCGAAGCGGAAGATCATTTCTAGGTGCTGTGCGAACCAAACATCTTGCGCCAGTCCGTAAGTGTCTGCGCCAGAGCTTCGGAATCTTTGTGGGTCGTGGCTTTAGCCACGACATAAACTCGGTTGATTCACGACGGCTTTAGCCGCTGAAGTTCCTATCGCAGAATTATGGCGCCGACGATTCGCGCGCTTTCCTCATAAGCGCGAATTTGATCTGCGTTCGGAGGGCACTACCATGAGCATGCATCTCGAACGACTCGAAAAAATGATCCGCGGCGAACTTCAACCGCCTCCCATCGCCCACCTCATCGGCTTCCGCCTCACCCAAATCCAAAAAGGCGAATCCGTCGTCGAATTCGACGCCAGCAACAAACACGCGAATCCGATGGGCACCCTCCACGGCGGCGTCCTCTGCGACGTAGCCGACGCCGCCATGGGCATCGCCTTCGCCTCCACCCTCGACGACGGCGAGTCCTTCACCACTCTCGAGCTGAAAATTAATTTCCTTCGCCCCGTCTGGAACGAAAAGCTCCGCGCCGTAGGAAAAGTAGTAAGCCGAGGCAAAACGGTCGGCATGACCGAATGTGAAATCACCAATTCCGCCGGCGCGATCGTCGCCCGCTCCAGCTCCACCTGCATGGTCCTAAGAGGCGAAAAAGCCGCCGGCCGCTAACAGCTACCGCATTTGCTGCGACTCTCCGTGCCCTCAAAGCTTTTCTCTGTGCCCTCTGTGTTAAATCTTTTGCAGTTGCCGTTCTCTGCGCTCTCTGCTTCTCTGCGGTAAATCCTGCTTTTTCCCAATTCCAATTTGGCAGCGCTATATCCGCACACCCATCCCACAAACGAACGCGCCTTTATTTCGCTCGCGCTGCTAACTCTCTCTCACCACCTCTCGTCTCTATCATCAGTAAACGCCCCGCCCAGGAGGGCCGCATGGACTCATTCCTCAGGGACCTAAAATACGCGTGGCGAATGCTCGTCAAGAGCCCCGGCTTCACGCTAGTCGCCATCCTCACGCTAGCCCTCGGCATCGGCGCCAACGTCGCCACCTTCAGCATCGTCTACGCCGTCCTGCTCCGCCCGCTGCCGTTCCCGCACCAGGAACAACTCGTCCGCGTCTTCGACGATCTCCGTGGCTCCAACGTCCCCAACGTTGGCATGTCCGTCCCCGAGCTGTGGGACTTCCAGCAGCGCTCCGGCGTCTTCGATCAAATTTCCGTAGTCTGGCCTATCAGCGCCGACCTCACCGGCGGCGATCGTCCCGAGCGCATCGAAGCTCTAGCCACCAGCCCGAATTATTTCACGCTGCTAGGAGTCCAACCGCGCATCGGCCGCGTTTACACCGATCAAGATTCAGTCCCGGGTTTCATTGACGGAGTAATCCTCAGTGACGGCTTCTGGCGCCGCCAGTTCGGCGCCGACCCGCACATCCTCGGCAAAAAAGTTCGCCTCGATAACGACCCCTACACCGTCCTCGGCGTCATGCCTCCGAATTTCCGCCATCCCGGCCGCACACTTCAGACCGATGTGGACGCTTGGATCGCCGCAGGCTACGACGCCAATCCATTTCCTCATCCCGCGCAGCGCAACGTACGAATGCTTCCCGGCGCGATCGCGCGCCTGAAACCGGGACTCACCGTCGGGGAAGCCCAAGCGAAGCTCGAAACTTATTCCGCGCAGCTCGCCGCGCAATACCCCACTGAATACCCGCCGGCTGCGCGCTGGACCCCGCGCCTGATGTCGGTCCAGGAGGATTTGGTGGGCAAAGTTCGCACCGAGCTTTTCATTCTCTTCGGTGCGGTGGGCTGCGTGCTACTAATCGCCTGCGTCAATCTCGCGAACTTGCTTCTCTCGCGTTCCGCCAGCCGCCAACGCGAAATCGCCATCCGTTTGGCTCTCGGCGCCGGACGCCGCCGCCTGATGCTTCAAATGCTTACCGAAAGCCTTTTCCTCGCGGTCGTCGCCGGAATCGTCGCGCTGCTCACCGTGATCGGAATGAAGTCCTCGCTCCTGCAGCTAGCCCCGGCCAATATCCCGCGCCTCAGCGAAGTCAACGTCAGCGCCGGCGTCCTGCTGTTTGCCTTCTTTCTCTCCATCGCCACCGGAATCCTGTTTGGCCTCGCGCCGGCGCTGCAAGCTTCCAGCGCCAGTCAAGTCTCGAGTCTCCGCGAAGGTAGCCGTGGCTCAGGCTCCAGCCGCAGCCACACGCGCATATCGCGGATTCTGGTCGTCTCCGAAATCGCGCTTTCTCTTATTCTATTAGTCGGCGCGGGCTTGCTGCTGCGCAGCTTCTGGCGCGTCCTGCAAGTGCAGCCCGGCTTCAATCCCCACGGAGTGCTCACCGCGCAAATCTGGATGCCTGTCCCCAACGATCCCACCACCGACCGCTATCGTCCGCCGGAAAAACGCGCCGCATTCCTCCGCGAAGTCGTCCGGCGCGTCCACACCATCCCCGGTGTCGAAGACGTCGCCATCGGCGGAGGAAACAGCCTGCCGCTCGACGCCACTCGCAATAGCTTCCCGTTCGTCATCGAAGGACGCCCGTCGGACTCAGAACGCCAGCCCGTCGCCGAATTTGCCGGCGTCAGCCCCACCTACTTCGACATCCTCCGCACTCCGCTCGTGGCGGGCCGCGTATTCGCGGAATCCGACGACACCAATTCCCAACGCGTCGCCGTCATTGACCAAACCCTCGCCAATCGCTACTGGCCCGGCCAAAGCCCTCTCGGCCAGCACATCCAGTTCACCCAGTTCAATCCGCAGAATCCCTGGATGACGATTGTCGGCGTAGTCGGCGACGTAAAGTCCGACGGCTTCGACGCTCCCACCGCTCCGCACGTTTACATATCCGTCTATCAGTTTCCGCCCTACGCCTCGGTCGTCTTTCTGCGCACGAACGGCAACCCCGGCACCTTGGGCGACGCAATCCGCGCGGACGTCCAGTCCATCGATTCGAACCTTCCGCTCTTCAGCGTGCGCACCATGGACGAAGTCATCGCCCGCTCCATGGCCGAGCGCCGCTTCGCACTCGAAATTCTCAGCGTCTTTGCCGCCGTCGCGCTTCTCCTCGCCGCCATCGGCATCTACGGAGTCATGTCCTATACCTTCAGCCGCCGCATCCACGAAATCGGCATCCGCGTAGCTCTAGGCGCACAACGCACCGACATTCTCCGCATGGTCCTAGGCGAAGGCATGCAACTAGTGGCATTCGGCCTGGCAGCAGGACTAATCGGCGCAGTAATCGTCACGCGCTTCCTGCGCACGCTACTCTTCGACGTAACCTCCACAGACCCGCTAGTCTTCGCGTCAATCGCCGCTCTGCTAGCAGCGGTAGCCCTACTCGCCTGCTACATCCCAGCCCGCCGAGCCACGCAAGTAGATCCACTAGTCGCGCTCCGCGAAGAATAACTACGCAACGATCGCAAGCAATGTCTCTCCGTGTCCTCAAAGCCGTTCTCTGTGGACTCTGTGTTAATTTTTTTCTCTCGCTTTTCTCTGCGCCCTCTGCGTCTCTGCGGTAATTTTTTTTGCTTTCGTCACCGTCCAAATTGGACATCCCCACCCAGCACACCACCCGCACGTCCAATTGACACCACCGCGCCCCTGCTCTAGTCTGGTTTTGCAACCATATCAACGACGAAACCGGAGCGACGGATGCCCATCCCAAAGACCGAAAAGATCTGGCACAACGGTAAATTTATCCACTGGGACGACGCCAAGCTTCACGTCCTCTCCCACGTCGTCAGCTACGGCTCCGCCGTCTTCGAAGGCATTCGCTGCTACGACACCCCGCAAGGCCCAGCCATCTTCCGCCTGAAAGACCACATGCAGCGCCTCCTGAATTCCGCCTACATCTATCGCATGGAAGTTCCCTACAATCTCGAAGAACTCAGCGAGGCCAATCTCGAACTGCTGCGCGTAAATAAAATCGGCGCGTGTTACATCCGCCCGGTTGTCCTGCGCGGCTACGGCGAAGCGGGCGTGGACCCGCAAGGCTGTCCCATCGAGGTGTATCTAGCCTGCTATCCCTGGGGAAAATATCTAGGTGAAGAAGGCCTGCGCGCCGGCGTGGACGTCTGCGTCAGCTCCTGGAATCGTCCCGCACCCAACACGCTGCCGCAAATGGCCAAGTGCGCCGCCAATTACATGAATTCCCAGCTCATTCGCATGGAAGCCCGCGCCAATGGCTACGTCGAAGGCATCGCGCTCGATACCAACGGCTACGTCAGCGAAGGCTCCGGCGAAAATATCTTCCTGGTAATGGACGGCACCGTAGTCACTCCGCCACTCTCGAATTCCGCGCTACCCGGCATCACGCGCCATTCCGTAATCACCATCTGCCGCGACCTCAACATCCCGGTCGTCGAGCAAATCATTCCCCGCGAAATGCTCTACATCGCCAACGAAATTTTCTTCTGCGGCACCGCCGTCGAAATCACGCCCATCCGCTCCGTTGATCGCGTGAAAATCGGCATAGGCTCCCGCGGCCCCATCACCAAACGCATCCAGGACGAATTCTTCGCCCTAGCCGAAGGCAAAAAGCCCGACCGCCACAACTGGCTCTACCCGGTAGGCGTAGCGTCGAACGCCACCGTAGTAACAAGATAAGCAAGAAGCAGCGTCTACCCAGCCCCATATGGAGTGCGGCGGCAAGCCGCCGCTTTCTCGTCGGCGAGGCGCGCCTCGCCGCGCAGTTGCAGTTGCAATTGAAGTTGCACGTGACGATGTAGCAGCAACTTCAGGTGGGCGCTGCCGCATTTTCCGCCCGCTTCTCTCGGCGCCCTCTGCGTCTCCACGTAATGCTCGCAGTCTCCGTGCCCTCAAAGCCTTTCTCTGTGCCCTCTGTGTTTAATCTTTGCCGTAGATTTTCTCTGCGTCCTCTGCATCTCTGCGGTAATCCTCGTCTTTTAACTTTCAACTTTCAACTCTCTCCGCTAAAATCGCGCCCGGTTCAAACGGAGCACGCGTGTACAGCCTCACCCAAAAATTGCTAGCCGAATTCTTCGGCACCTTCGCCGTAATCTTCTTCGCCGCCGGCGTAATCTGCGCCGACCAATACCTCCGCGCCACGGGACAAGGCAGCGTCACCCTCCTCGGCCTCGCTCTCGCCTACGGCCTCGCCGTAGCCGTAATGGTCACCGCCATCGGACACATTTCCGGCGGCCACTTAAATCCCGCCGTAACCATCGGCTTCTGGGTCACGCGCCGCCTAGGCACCATACAATCCCTCCTTTACGCCGTAGCCCAACTTCTCGGCGCTATCGCCGCCGCCTACCTTCTAGCCGTCATCATTCCTGATTCCAACTGGCGCCCCGAAGCTCTCGGCGCCATCAATCCCGCACTCTCTTCCGATTTCACGCGCCTCCACGCCATGCTCCTGGAAGGCATACTCACATTCATACTAGTCTTCGTTTTCTTCGCCACTGCCGTAGACGTCAAAGGCGCCTTCAACAAAATCGCCGGCCTCGCGATCGGCCTAACCGTCACCGCCGACGTTCTAGTAGGCTTCCCCTTCACCGGCGCAGCCGTAAACCCAGCCCGCGCCTTCGGCCCCGCCCTGATCACCCGCAATCACTGGATGAACCACGGGGTCTACTGGGTCGGCCCCCTACTAGGCGGCGTCCTGGCAGGCGTAATCTACGACCGCATCTTCCTCCGCGACCAACCCCCACTGTAATCCACGATTTTAGGAGCGTTGTCATCCCGAGCGCTGCGAGGGATCTCTCTTCGATGGAGAAAGCCGCGCACCTGTCACCGCCGCCGCGCCAATTTTCCATTTTCTCTTTTCCATTTTCCCTTCTCCGCCAGCTTCATCCGAAGTGCTTGCCACCCAAACCTGTCCCAAAGTTCAGGTTGTCCAATTCGCACCAACCTCCACCCACTCCCGTTGCACACTCCGTAAACCATGCTAGCTTGACTAGAAGCTCATCGAGCTCAAGGACTCTTCATGGCTATCAATGTTGACGATCTTCTGCGCCGCGCCGTCGAAAGCCGCGCCTCCGACTTGCACCTGAAAGTCGGCAACCACCCTTACCTCCGCGTGGACGGTATCCTGAATCCGCTCAACGACGTGCCGCGCATCACGCCTGAAGAAATGCTCTCCATGGCCTTCAGCATGATGACCAATCGCCAGAAGCAAAAGTTCAAGGAAACCGCCGAACTCGATATGGCCTACGGCGTCGCTGGCCTCGGCCGTTTCCGCGTCAACGTTTTCCAGCAACGCGGCAACGTCGGCATGGTCCTGCGCGTCATTCCCACCAAAATTCGCACCATCGAAGAACTCGAACTCCCGCGCATTCTCTCGACGGTCTGCGAGGAGCAGCGCGGCCTGATCCTCACCACCGGCACGACGGGTTCCGGCAAATCCACCACGCTCGCGGCCATGATTGACCGCATCAATTCCCTGCGCTCCGAGCACATCATCACCATCGAAGACCCCATCGAATATCTCCACCGCGATAAAAAAGGTTTCATCAACCAGCGCGAAGTGGAAGTGGACACCGCGTCCTTCTCCACCGCGCTGCGCGCCGCGCTTCGTCAGGACCCGGACGTCGTCCTCGTCGGCGAAATGCGCGACCTGGAAACCATCTCCACCGCCATCCTTGCCGCCGAGACGGGCCACCTGGTGCTCTCCACTCTGCACACTCTCGACGCCACCGAAACCATTCAGCGCATCATCGCCGTCTTTCCGCCGCCCGAGCAGAAACAAATCCGCTTGCAGCTCGCCGGCACTCTGAAAGCGGTAGTCAGCCAGCGCCTCGTGCGCAAAGCCGATGGCTCCGGCCGCGTCCCGGCCGTCGAAGTAATGATTTCCACCGGCTACATCCGCGATTGCATCATCAACCCCGATAAAACGCGCATGATTCGCGACGCCATCGCCGCCGGCACCAGCCAGTACGGCATGCAAACATTCGATCAATCGCTCTTCGAGCTCTATTCCCGCAACCTAATCACCTTCGAGGAAGCCATCCTGCGCGCCAGCAACCCGGACGATTTCCGCCTCCGCGTCCAAGGCGTCCGCAGCTCCGCCGACTCCGCCAGAGAAGACATGGAACGAGCCATGACAGAATTCGACCGCATCGGCGGCCGCTAAGATCGCGCAGCACCAATTGCGCCGTGACACTGCCTCCAAAACTCCTTCGGATCGGCCTTCTGCTCTACTTGGGCAGCTTTTTCCTGTTGGCCACCGGAGGTTCTGGTGGAGTAGACGGAAGGATGCCAGGTTTCCTGTGCGCGTTTTTCGCTTTCTGCGTATCCGCTGGACGAGGCTAGATTGGTTTTGCTGCATAATGTCCCTCCTACGCTGAGCGCCATTCCATTTGTCTCTCTACTTGTCAGCGGTTGGATAAATCCGGTCTTTGTCGTTACGGTGTTTCTGGATCTCAGCGAGCAATATAAGAGGACAGTCTCAATCCTGAAAGTGGTGCTTGTTGTCATGATGCTCTTTACCGCCGTCTTCTTCGTAACCTTTCCCCTCAACCATCCCCGGGAAGGGTATTTTCTCTGGCTCGTCGCGATGTTCCTCGCCCTCTTCGCGGACAGCTTCTCAGGCAGTACCACTAGCCACCAAGCGGGCGCAGAACACTTAGCGAAGAGCTAGCGGCAATAGAGTCCCCGCGCTTTTCGCTCCTTTCATCTGTGTTAATCAGTGTTCATCTGTGGTGAATTTGACTCCCTCCTCGACCTCCTTCCCTTCCTCCATCTCCTCAACTATCCTCATCCCATGCGCCAGCAAGCCCCCCGCCGCAAACTCGTAACCGAAACCCAGCTCTACATGTCCGCGCAACGCGCCTTGATGCGCCGCGCCCACTCCATCCACGAAATGAAACAGCACCTCGAACGCCGCGCCGAAAATAAAGACCTCGTCCCCCCGATCATCGCGCGCCTCCGTGAACTCAACTACCTCGACGACGCCAAGTACGCCCTGAACTACGCCAGCCAGCACGTAAAAGTCCGCCGCCAAGGACGTTTCCGCATAGCCCGCGAACTCCGCGCCCGCGGCGTCCCCGACCGCTACATTGACGAAGCCATCGCCAAAGTCTTCGCCGAAACCGACGAACCCGCCCTAGTCCGCGCCCGCCTCAAACGCCGCCTGGCCCTGCTCAATAAAAAGTCCGGCGAAGCCAACACCCCGCTCGATCAAAAAAAAATCGCCTCCCTCTACCGCAATCTCCTAACCGCCGGCTTCTCCGCCGACATAATCCGCACCGAACTAAAACGCATCACCAAAGGCGGCCTCCCCGACGACGACCAAGCGCCACAAGACGACGCCTAGCGGGAATCAATGGCACTAGCTTTTCTCTGCGCCCTCTGCGTCTCTGTGGTAACCCTTTGCAGTTGCCTCTTCTGTGCTTTCCTCCTCGCTCCGTGCACTCTCTGTTAAATCCGTGCAGTCCGCGCCTGCAAGAAACTCAACGCGCAAAAGAGATTTTTCCACTCCTCCCACGTCTAAGCCCCACAGCGGAAGTGCCGGAAACCCAATGAAATCGGGCCCAATACGCCCCAACTCCGGACACTCGCAATCACTTTTTTCTGATTTCGGACAGTCGCGCGGACCCCGAATCAGCGGCCCTCACAACACATCTCAAAGGAGACAATCACATGAAGAAGCTGCTGTTTTCCGCCGTAGCTATCGCGTTACTGTCCGCCGCAGCACCCAATCTCGCCCGCGCCTCCTCTCAAAAATCCGACGCCGCGCCTGCCACCGCCCCGCAATCCCAAGCCGCGACGCAGTCCGCCGACACGACTCCTCCCAGCTACGATATGAAGCCGCAATCCCTCCTCGATCTCGACGCGATGCACAAGAAGTACATCGACCTCGCCACCGTCATCCCCCAGGACAAATACACCTGGCGCCCCAGCGAAGGCGCCCGCTCCTTCAGCGAAGTCTTCCTCCACGTCGCCGGCTCCAATTACTTTTTCCTGCAGTTTCTCGGCACGCCGCCCCCAGCGAATATGGACATGAAAAATTTCGATAAATCCACCACGGACAAATCCCAAATCATTGACGCCCTGAATAAATCCTTCGACAGCGCCCACGCCACCATCGAAAAAATGTCCAACGCCGACTTCAATAAAGCCCTGCCCAAGCTAGGGCCTCAGGCCAACGAAGGCGACGTCATCTACCTGATCGTCACCGACCTCCACGAACACCTAGGCCAGTCCATAGCCTACGCCCGCGCCAATGGCATCGTCCCGCCCTGGACTGTGGCAGCAGCCCAAGCAGCAGCCGCAAAGAAGGCCGCCGACTCCAAGCAATAGCTGTAGGGCGCTAAGGCCCAAATCACCGGTGCATTGAACGCAAAGAACCGGCAAGGCCGCGGCAAACATCGCGATGCATATGGAGTGCGGGGGCGCGCCCCCGCTTTTCCCGGGCGAGGCGCGCCTCGCCCGCAGTTGCCGTTGCATTTGCTGTTGCGGTTGCCGCTGCAGCCGCCGTTGCCGTTGCATTCGACTCCAGTTGCCTTTTCCCTCCGCTTTTCTCTGCGCCCTCTGCGTCTCTGCGGTAATCTCTTGCCGTTGCCGTTGCCGTTGCAGTTGCTTCCTCCGTGTCCTCAGCCGTTCCTCTGTGCCCTCTGTGTTAAATCCTTCCCCCGTCCCAGCGCCGCCTCATGGATCCGCCACGTCGTATACACACGCACTATAGTAATCATCAAGTAAATGTGGTAAAATAACTCGGGGCGTTTTTCCTCGCCCTCAAGGAAGCAGCATGGGAACCGCAGCGCGGACGAACGAACAACCAAACCAATCACACCGGAGAAGTACCGCCCAAACTCGCCCCGCTTCCTTAACGACGCGCGAAGCGCACCATTCAACCACCCCAAAACTTCAACTAAAACGTGGACTACAATGTTACCTGCCCCGTCTAATCGTCACTGATTGTCGATTAGCACTAGCCGATCGGCCCAAAATCAATCGCAAATCCGGCCGATTAGAAATCATTGTATCTAGCAGAAAACAAACACCCGCGACCCAAATCAATCGCCAAGAAATTGCCACTTCCACAATCACGAATCGCGCACCGAGCGTCACGAATCACGAGTCACAAATCACGAGTCACGAATCACGGGTTGACGCGGCACTTCTCGATACAAATGGACACTTTCACCGGAACAATAATTCGCGTAACTCGTTCAAAACAAACGACCGCGTCAATTCTTATTCGATACAAACGCAAACGTTTCTCGCCACAAAGTGCATCACCGCGGGACACAGCCTTTCAAATCGTCACCACTCGCACGCCGCGCCAAGCGTCACGAATCACGAGTCACAAATCACGAATCACAGCTATCCCAATCGTCACACCGGGCGATTAGAAAACGCTATATGTCATAGAAAACAATCAACCGCACTCAGTTCTAATCGTCACTTTTTTCAGGTTTCCAGGATCAGTCGCGCAACGTCAAATGTGCTACTTCCGACCGCAAACCACACGCACCCAAGTGCCGCATCCCAGGCAACCCGCCCAGTCGTTGCGAGCGCTGAACGCTTTTGCAATAATGACTTGCTTCCATCGAGGGAATCCTTGAACAGCACGGCACCCAGCACCAAGTGGACCGGCGACCGGGTCCGCCAGACATTCCTAAAGTACTTCGAAGAGCGCGGCCACCGCGTGGTGCGCAGCTCCTCGCTCGTCCCGCATAACGACCCCACCCTGCTCTTCACCAACGCCGGGATGAACCAGTTCAAGGACGTGTTTCCTCGGCCTCGAAAAGCGCGATTACAATCGCGCCACCACCTGCCAGAAATGCGTCCGCGCCGGCGGCAAGCACAACGACCTGGAAAACGTCGGTTTCACCAACCGTCACCACACGTTCTTCGAGATGCTCGGCAATTTTTCTTTCGGCGATTACTTCAAGAAAGACGCCATCGCGTTTGCCATGGAGCTGATCACTTCGCAGGATTGGTACGGAATTCCGCTGGAAAAACTCTACTTCACCGTCTTCGGCGGCGCCGAAGTTGCGCCCGGCAATACGCTAGGGACCGACAATGAAGCCGCTGACATTTGGATCAGTGTGGGCGCTCCGAAAGATCGCGTCATTGCGGTGCCCGGACTGAAAGACAATTTCTGGGCCATGGGTGACACCGGCCCCTGCGGCCCCTGCAGCGAAATTTTCTACGATATGGGCGTCTCAGCCGTTGACGATCCGCTGACGCCAGATTGCGCAGCAGGCAATTGCACGTTCCCCTGCGACTGCGGCCGGTACGTCGAAATCTGGAACCTCGTCTTCATGCAGTTCAATCGTGATGCCGACGGCAGCCTCAATTCCCTGCCCAAACCCTCGGTAGACACTGGCATGGGCCTCGAACGCGTCACCGCCGTCCTAGAAGGGGTCATCAGCAACTATGACACGGATTTATTCAGACCTCTTATGGATGAAGCTACTTGGCTCTGCAACAAGGAAGCTGTGCAGACTACCGATGCGGATTCGCAGGCGTCTCTGCGCATTGTTGCCGATCATTCCCGTGCCGCCACGTTCCTTATTTCCGATGGTGTGATTCCGTCGAACGAGGGTCGCGGGTATGTCTTGCGTAAAATCGTTCGTCGCGCTCTACGTCATGCGCGTACGTTGAACGCGCCTTCGCCATTTCTCTCTGTGATGTCGGGCCACGTATGCCGTCTGATGAAGGAAGCGTACCCGGACCTCGAGGAGCACGCGAGACGTATTACGCGGGTCCTCGATGCCGAAGAAACTCGTTTCGCTCGCACGGTCGACGTTGGGCTAGAGAAGCTCGATGGCCTTATGGGCCTCGCTAGAGCGAGCGAGAAAAAGGCGCGGCTCGACTCGTTCCTCGAAAATCATCCGGGATGGGACCGAGAGTTCGCCGAGCGCGACGTAGACGCCTTCCTATCGGGGCACAGCCTAGATCCACGACGTTTACACGGTGCAGAACTCGTTGTCGACCAAAGCACCCTGGAGCTATATGAGTATTTCGGGAAGCACTATCAGCCCAAGCTAACTGGTTCGGATGTTTTCAAGCTCTACGATACATTCGGTCTGCCACGCGATTTCATCGAGGACGTCACGCGCGACGCCGGAATCAAAGTTGACTGGCCAGGCTTCGAGCGAGCAATGCAAGAGCAGCGCACTCGCGCGAAAGCTTCCTGGAAAGGCGCGCACAAGGAGGCTGCAAAGCCCGTTTATTCGAAGCTCGCGCAAACTTTCAAAACCGAGCCTGACTTTTACTTCGGCACCAAGACGCGCGACTCTCGCATCGAGGCCATCGTCACCAAAGACGGCGCGGTAAACGAGATTAAAGCTGGAACTGAAGCCGAGGTCGTGCTCGACCGCACCTCGATCTACTCCGAATCCGGCGGCCAGGTCGCCGACACCGGCTCGTTCTACGACAATTCCGAATCGCTCGAACTCGCCGAAGTTCGCGGCGCCTACTACCCCGTCACCGGCTTGGTCGCCCATCGCATCGTCGCGAAAGAGGATCTCCATGTCGGCGATCGCATCGCCACCATCGCCGATCCCGAACGCCGCGTGCGCGACATGCGCAACCACACCGCCACGCATCTTCTAAACGCGGCACTGCGCAACATTCTCGGGACGCACGTAAAACAAGCCGGCTCGCTCGTCGCGCCCGATCACCTGCGTTTCGATTTTTCGCACTTCGCACACGTGGATCCCAGCGAACTCAGCGAAATCGAGCAGCAGGTAAACGAAGAAATCCGCAAGAACCTCGAAATGCGCACCGACATCATGAACATTGACGACGCGCTCGCTTCCGGCGCTCTCGCCTTCTTCGGCGACAAATATCCCGAAGCCAACGTCCGCGTCGTCACGATCCCAGATGCCTCCGAGCCGCGCGGCTTCTACAGCAAGGAACTTTGCGGCGGCACGCATGTCATCCGCACCGGCGATATCGGCGTTTTCAAAATCGTCGCCGAGCAATCCGTCGCCGCCGGAGTCCGGCGCATCGAAGCCATCTCCGGCGATCGCGCTCTCGCCGAATACCAGAAGTCGCTCGCGACTCTCCGCACCGTGGCCGGAATGTTGAACTCCGGCGAAGACGAAATCATCGCCGCGCTCGAGCGCCAATTCGAGGCCACCAAGCAGCTCGAAAAGCAACTCGAAGGCATGAAACGCAAAGCCGCTGGCTCGCTCGCCACCGATTTGGCCGAGCAAGTCTGCACAGTCAAGGATGTTCGCCTGATTGCCGCCCAAGTAGACGGCCTGGACCGCGAAGCCCTGCGCCAGCTCGTGGACGCCCTCCGCCAGAAAATCGGCTCCGGAGTGGTCGTTCTAGCCTCCGCCGAAGACGGCAAAGTGGCTCTAATCACAGGAGTTACCAAGGACCTCATCCCCAAGCTCCACGCCGGCAAAATCGTCCAGGAACTCGCCAAGATTGTGGGCGGTTCCGGCGGCGGAAAACCCGATTTGGCGGAGGCTGGCGGAAAAGACACATCGGCCATACAAAAGGCCCTTGACCACGTTTACCCCCTCCTCGACCGATTGTTATAATTCCAGTTGCGCCAGATGCTTACGCCGGAGAAGCCTCCTTCTCGGGCGCAGGCGTGTCGCTCGTTTGTTCGCGAATTTGCGCTCTGCCTTCCCAAGGCCTGTTGTCGAGTCGAGTTGTCAGTGCTCGTTGCTGTTGGCGGTCGGATGTCGGCAAGCATTATGAAGACAAACTGCATCCCAGTTGCAGTGCTGGTCGCGGGCGCGCTGTTCGCGCTCGCCCCGAGCAGTCACGCGCAGATCTCCACCTCCGTGGACGACAGCGGCAAGCTCGTCTTCGTGAATGGGGATTCCCCCAAACCGCGTCGTGGGAGTACTATAAGTTCTCCCTCGGCTTCTGGGGGCTCTTCCGTCGCGATGTCGTCGGAGGAGACGGCCTCGACGCTCGGCGCCACGGACGGGCGGCTCGATCGCATCGTGCGTGACGCAGCGGCACGCCATCAAGTGGATCCCGCGCTGGTGAAAGCCGTCATCAGCACGGAATCTGGATGGAATTCGCGTGCGGTTTCCCGCAAGGGAGCCGTGGGACTGATGCAGTTGATACCTGGGACGGCGCAACGCTTTGGTGTTGGTAATCCTTTCGATCCCGCGCAGAACGTGGAAGGCGGGACATCGTATCTGAAGTCGCTGCTCGATCGTTACAACGGCGACCTGGACAAGACGCTCGCGGCATACAATGCCGGCGAGCACGCCGTGGATCTGAGCAGAGGCGTTCCGGCGTATCCGGAAACGCAGAGGTACGTACAAAAGGTCACCAACGCATACTTTCGCCCCGGCTCCGGCCGCGACCAAGCGCTCTGGACTCCGCCAAGAAATCCAGTGCGCAAGGAAGTGGACGCGAAGGGCCGGGTAATTTTCACGAACGAATGACGCACGTGTTTTCTCGCACAGTTCAATTTTCGGCCAAATGGCTGTTTCTAGCGTTGGCGCTAGCTTTCGCTCTTTCCACGCCCGCGGCCCCGGATAGAAAGCTGCAGGCGCGCGAACAGTTCGAGCACGCCGTCAAGCTGCGCACCACTCTCGAAGGTACTCCGGATAACGATCGTTCGATCGTTGATTACCGCCAGGCGCTTACTGCCTACCACAAAGTCTATTTGATCAGTCCACAGGCCGAAGAAGTGACGCCCAGCCTCGTCGCCGAAGCCGAGTTGTACGACGAAATGGGCCGGCTCTTTGACGAAAAATTCTTCCAGTCCTCCATCGAGACCTATCAATTTCTGCTGAAGCAATATCCCGGCAGCCGCTTCCGCAGCCAGGCCATGTATGCCATTGGCGAAATCCAGAAGGAAGGATTGCATCAGCCCGATGTGGCGGAAGCTTCACTGAAAGATTATTTGAAGCATTTTCCGAAGGCGGAACACTCCGACGAAGCGCGCGCTTTGCTGCAGCAAATCGCCGCGGGGCGCGAGAAGGTGAAGGAGCAGGCCTTGGCCGCAGCTGCGGCAGCGGCCGCGGCGGCCGCCGCCGTGTCAGCCAGCGATGCGTTGCCGGAAATTAAAGGCAAAGAGGTGCAGCAGCGCGAGAGCGACAACGGCACGCCGCGCGTTCTCGACATCAAGACCTGGAACGCGGCGAATGCAGTGCGCATCGTGGTCACGCTGGACGGCACGATCGCCTTTAACGCGTCGCGCATCGCGTCACCGGACCGCATCTATTTCGACCTGCATCGCGCGCAACTAACGCCTGCAGTCGCGAAGAGAGATTTGGACGTAAAAGACGGGCTGCTGAAGTCCGTGCGGATCGCGCAGAACAAAGCCGGCGTCGTCCGCGTGGTCCTGGATGTGGATGGCGCACGCGATTACTCAGCGCGCCTGCTGGCGAATCCCTATCGCCTCGTGATTGAAGTTCACAACAAGCCAGCGGTGACCACTGCAAAAGTAAACACTCCGGCGCCGGTGCCTGCCGCAGCGGTTGCTCCGCCGCCAGCTATTCCGACACCGTCGGTGGTTTACGCCGCTAAGGGAGTAGCCGAAAAGCCCGCGGCAAGAGCGGAAGTCCCGAGTGAAGTTGCCTCGGCTCGCGCGGACGACACGCCGTCGAGTGCGGGCAAGGCCCCGATATCTCCCGCAGCCGCGAAAAAAGCGGCCGCGACTGCCAAGGGCGATCGAACAGCGGTGCTGGTCCCGCCGAGCGAGTCGAAACCGACCCGCGACGGCCAGCGTTCGCTGACTCGCGCGCTCGGTTTGAAAATCAGCCGCATCGTGATTGATCCAGGGCACGGCGGCCACGACACCGGAACGATCGGTCCGCACGGCCTGATGGAAAAAGATTTGTGTCTGGATGTCGCTCTGCGGCTCGGACACGAAATCGAGGAAAAGTTGCCGGGCGCCGAAGTCGTTTACACCCGCAAAGACGACACGTTCATTCCGCTCGAGCAGCGCACCGCCATCGCCAACGAGGCGAAGGCGGACCTATTCATTTCGATCCACGCGAACTCGAGCCATGATGAAGCAGCTCGTGGAATCGAGACTTACTACTTGAACTTTGCGACGTCCGAGGAATCCATGGAGGTCGCGGCGCGAGAGAACGCGCTATCCCAGGAATCCTTGCATGATCTCCAGGACATCATCAAGAAGATCGCGCGCAATGAAAAAGTTGAGGAATCCAAGGAGCTTGCCAGCGACATCCAAGATTCATTGACGCATCGCCTCCAGCTGGTCAGCCAGAACGAGCGAAATCGCGGAGTGAAAAAAGCTCCGTTCGTGGTGCTGATTGGCGCCAACATGCCCTCGGTGCTATCGGAAATTTCGTTTATCAGCAATCCCAGCGACGAGCGGCTGCTGAAGAAGACCGATCAGCGCCAGCGCGTCGCAGACGGCCTGTATCGCGGCATCGCTTCCTACCTCGAAAGCTTGAATAGCCTCTCCTACGATAAGTCCAAGCTGGTCTCGGACAACCACAGCGGCTCCGGAGGCGGGTCCGCGATAGTGGCCGCCGAAGGGAACCCTAAGTAGAATTTCGGCGTCTAATGTAAGATGGTATCCATGCGTCGTTCGCTATTCCCTCTCACAATCCTTGTCTTTCTCTGCGCGATTCCTGCGTCTGCGCAAAGCATTCTGCCACGCTCTTTTGCGGGATGGACCGGCACCCCGCAAGCGGGTCTTCCGGCCCCGGCTACGTCCTACATAGACTTCGCGGCAAACACGAGCGCGGGCCAACAGGCGGCGATACGACAGGAATATGAATTCGTCTCAGGGGAACAGGCGACCTACTCGCGCGGCAGCGACACGTTGCAAGTTGCACTGTACCGCATGAAAGACCCCAGCGGGGCCTTCGGGATGTATTCGTACCTGCGATCGCCGGATCTGCCGCGCGCGGATGTGACGGACCACTCGGCGATGTCGCGGGAACGCGCGCTGGTGCTGGATGGGAGCCTGGTGCTCGACATTCGCGGCGCGGATCTGCAGCGCTGGAGCGGCGACTTGAATGCGCTGGTTGCTGCCGTAAATCCAAAGGCGGAGCAAGGCCCGCTGCCGACGATTCCCGAACATTTGCCGACGAAGGGTTTCATCGAGCGTTCGGACAAATACGTTCTTGGACCGGTGGCGCTGAACCAATTCTTCCCGGTAAATTCGAATGACTGGCTGGGATTTGGAACAGGAGCCGAGGCCGAGGTCGCAAGATATCACGTGGATGGCCGCGAATTGAATCTATTGCTTGCGGACTTCCCTACTCCGCAAACGGCGCAGAAAAAATTAGCGCAACTGCAGCAGGATTATCACGTGAACGCACCGGTGGCAGACCCGAACGGCTCGCCAATCTTTGCGCGACGCTCGATCACTTTGCTCGCGATCGTTTCCGGCGCGCGCACGCCGGAAGAAGCGAACAAATTGTTCGACCAAATTCACTCCGGGACGGAAGTGACTTGGAACGAGCCGACGTTCCAATTCAAGGAACCGCCCATCTCTACGATGATCGTCGGTGCGATAATCGGAACAGGAGTAATTTGCTGCTTTGCGCTTATTTCCGGGTTGGCGTTCGGGGGATTTCGACTAGTAATCAAGCGCTGGCTTCCCGATAAAGTCTTTGATCGCAGCAGCCAGATGCAAGTGTTGCAGTTAGGGCTCGGCAGTAAACCCATCAATTCAGAGGACTTCTACGGCATCGAGCGCAGACCTTCGAAGTGACCACCCGGTGGAAAACGGCCTTGTTTCCTGTAAGTCGCTTATTATCAGATGGTTACCGCTGAGTCAAAAAGTGTCTTTCCTGCTTGACTGATTTCTGCGGCTCGTACTAGACTGCGGTCGAGGAAAGGGTTCTGTGGCCTACCGCGCAGTGGCCTAGGAGCTTTCTCCCCTCGGAGGCCCGCCCCAAAGCGGGCCTTCTGCTTTTTACAGGGCCATTTGCGCCGCTCGAAATGATTTGCAACAGCATCAGCATGATTCGGTGACGGCAGAGATTCGTCGAAGATCACAAGGAAAAAATTCCGCGCATGCGCGATTCCCTCCCCGGAAAATAGCCCTCCGGCCACAGGCGCGTTGAATCGCGTACTGCGATGATTGCCGAGCGTGCAACGCGCGGAGAGACTCCCGAATCAGACAATGTACCCGGCATTGTTGGAACCGCGCACCCGCCCGTCTTTTTGCATAACGCCCTGGGTTGAGGAGACGATACACTGTTACGAATGACCAGCCCTCGGCGAGCCTGCTTGCTCGCGGTTTCGTTGCTTCTTGCGTTCCTCGTTTTATCGACTGCAGCGTTCGCCCGAGAGCCCGCGCAGCCGGCAGCGCAACAGCCGGCGACGCAACCCGCACAACCAGCGGTGCAGCAGACGCAGCAACCAGGACAAAAGCCCTCCAGCGGGTCGTCAGGAGGCGTTCAGCCCGCGACCACCCGAAAAACCGGGCAAGATCAGGGCGGGCTGAAGCCAGCACAAAATGGCGCAACGCAGTCGAAGGACCGGCTGTTTTTCGCGCTGCCCAACTTCAACACTCTTGAAAATGGCGGAAACATGCCGCCCTTGACGGTCGGCCAGAAATTCAAGCTGATTACGAGGTCCTCGTTCGATCCCGCGCAATTTGTGTGGTACGGACTGATTTCGGGGATAGGCCAGGCCGAAGACAGCGAAAAGGCATACGGCCAAGGATGGGGAGCCTACGGAAAGCGTTACGCGACGACCATGGCGGACGGAACTGTCGAGGGATACATGGTGAGCGGCATCTTTCCTTCGGTGCTGAAGCAAGATCCCCGCTACTTTATAATGGGCAAGGGCACCCTCGTGCACCGCACGATGTACGCTCTCAGCCGGCTATTTATCACGCGATCCGATTCTGGTCACTCCGAGTTCAATGCCTCGGAGATTCTGGGCTCGGCCAGTGCGGCAGCGATTTCGACGTACGGTTACCATCCTGGGGACGAAAAGACTTTGAGTAATACCGCCAGTGTGTGGGGCACGCAGGTTGGCTACGATGGAATCGCCATCGTCATCAAGGAATTCTGGCCCGACATCCGGCGGAAAATAGTCAAGAAGCATGCCGATCAAAACTGACCGGCATCGTTCGTAGCACGCCTTCCACGAATCGCCTTTCCGACGTGATCTCCCTGACAATCAGGTCCCGCATTCGGCGTGGATAAAGTTCGCAGGAATCTTTCGTAGTACGCAGGGCCAGCACACCTAATCAGTCCGTTGTGTCAGTTTCGAACCTTCCTTTGCGCTGCTAACGTGCCTACCACATAAGAACTGGGCTTGGACGCGGCGGAGAAATTCGGTATCACCTTCGTCTTTGACCGAGGCATCGTCCAGCCGAATCCGCAGCAAATCTAGCTCGTCTTGGGGGCACCGTTGCGCCGCGCGATTATTGCACCAGTCGTCTTCGCTCTGGCATTGATGACGGCGAGTTGCTCGCTTGCTCCTGCGGGATATACACCCCCCACTTCGCCGGGCTCGGAAGCTCTGACGCTTTCGCCCAGCAGCGCTTCGCTGCGCGCAGGTTCCGTTCAGCAGTTCACGCCCTCTCTGACCGGAAAAACTTTCACCTGGTCTGTGAATGGAATCGCCGGCGGGAATGCGGCGATGGGCACGATTGATGCGAATGGAAACTACATCGCGCCTGCCGCGTTGCCGTCGCCAAACACGATCACGATTGAGGCAGTGGAGACATCCAAATCGTCGGAGAGCGCCAGCAGCGGAGTGACCCTGCTGAACCCGATACCGCAGGTCTCAGGCGTAACGCCGTCCTCTGTGAACGTCGGACCGTTCACCCTGACGATCAACGGCAGCGATTTTGTGAGCGGAGCAACGGTTTCGTTCGGGGGCGCGAATCTGTCAACGACTTTTGTATCCAGCACGCAACTCACCGCGAGCGGGACGGCCATCAGCGCTCAAGTGGGATCCGTCCCGGTAAAAGTAACGAATCCCGACCCCGGTTCGGCCAGTTCCAACGGCATTAGCGCCGAGGTGGTCGGAACGATCTCGATCGCGGCCAACGTAGCGGATCGTTTCCTGCAGCAGACGACGTTCGGCCCAACGCCGCAGCTGGTTTCGCAAGTGCAATACAGCGGCCTACAAGGGTTCCTGACGCAGCAGTATGGTTTGCCTGTTACTCCGTACCCAAGCCCTGCACAAGCAGAGACGGACCTGGGTCCGCTGCAGCAGAGGTTTTTTGTCCAGTCGTTGACTGCGCCAGATCAATTGCGGCAACGCGTGGCGTTTGCCCTGAGCCAGATTTTCGTGATCGGTGGAGCGAAGATCGGCGATCCCACGGCGTATACGAATTATCTGCAACTGCTGGAAACGGATTCCTTCACCAACTACCGCCAGATTATGAACGATGTGACGCTATCGCCGGCGATGGGCCATTGGCTGGACATGGTGAACAACGGGAAACCCAACACCGCGCAGGGCGATCACGCGAACGAGAACTATGCGCGCGAATTTATGCAGCTCTTCACGATTGGGGTCTCGCAGCTCAATCCGGACGGTTCTTACCAGCTGGATTCCAACGGCAATCAAATTCCGGCCTACACGCAAGATACTGTCGAAGCATTCGCGCGTGCATACACGGGCTGGACTTATCCGTTGACTCCGGGAACGACTCAACAGACCTACAATCCAGCCTACTGGACCGGCCCTATGGTGGCCGTGGATTCCAATCACGACACCGATCCCAAGCAGTTACTCACATATCCTGGAGTCACTGGCGGCGGCCTCCTGCCTGCGGGCCAAACAGCTACCCAGGATCTAAAAGGCGCGCTGGACAATGTGTTCAACCACCCGAACGTGGGGCCGTTCGTTTGCCGCGAACTCATTCAGCATCTGGTGACCAGCAATCCGAGCCCCGCTTACATTCAACGAGTCGCCAGCGTATTTAACGACAACGGATCGGGCGTGCGCGGAGACATGAAAGCGGTGATCACGGCGATCCTGATGGATGCCGAAGCGCGAAGGGGAGATGATCCGGCCACGGCAGTAGGCACCGACGGCCATCTGCAAGAACCGATTCTATTCATTGCTGGGTTGATGCGGACGTTCAATGCCACCAGCGACGGCTCGAATCTTTCTTACTACGCCAGCGATATGGGTCAGAACCCGCTGTTCTCACCAAGCGTATTTAACTTTTATTCACCGTCCTACGTGATTCCGGGCACCACGTCGTTCGGGCCCGAGTTTCAATTGCTCACCACGGCGACTTCTCTGAATCGCGTGAACTGGGTGAACACGTTTGTGTTTGGCTCGATGGGCTCCGGAAACAAACTAGATTTTTCGAGCTATGCGACGCAGGCCGCGAATCCCGGCGCACTGGTGGACACGCTGAACGGATTGTTGATGCACGGCGCGATGTCGTCAGACATGAAGAGCAGCATCGTGACCGCGATGCAAAGCGTGCCGGCGGGAAACAAACAATTGATGCAGGAAGCGCAAATCGCAATTTATCTGGTGGCCAGTTCTTCGCAGTACCAAGTGCAGCACTAGATTTGCAGCGGGCGGCTTGGCCGCGGGAGTGTGACGATGTCTCGGGGAAAAGGGATTTCTCGCAGGGAGCTCTTGCGTGCGGGCTGCTGCACCGCCGCTTCGTTCAGCATGACGGCTGCGTTGGGCCGGCTGAACATGATTCACGCGCTGGCCGCTGGACCTGCCAGCGGCTATCAAGCGCTGGTGTGCGTATTTCTCTTCGGCGGAAACGACAGCAACAACTTGATCGTTCCAAACGATTCGGCCGGTTACCAGAATTATGCGGCGATTCGTTCGAATCTGGCGTTGTCGCAGAGTTCCCTGCTGCCGATCGTTACGAAGACTGGAAATGTGCCCTACGGTTTGCACCCGCAACTTCCTGGACTGCAGGGACTATTCAATAGCGGTCAACTCGCGGTGGTGGCGAACGTCGGAACACTCGCGCAGCCCGTTACGCGCACGCAATATCAGCAGGGCACCGCGACTGTGCCGGTCAATTTGTTTTCGCACTCGGATCAGCAGGGCCAATGGCAGACCGCGCAGTTCGATGGTTATGCGCCGACGGGATGGGCCGGGCGCACAGCCGACGCGCTGCAGACGCTGAATGCCGGCGCGCAGTATCCGCCGATCACGTCGGTCGCGGGAGGAGCGATTTTCTGCAATGGTGCGCAAACGGAACCTTACGCGCTGATACCGGGTACGTCTCCCGGTTTAAGCGGCTATTACGGCTCGGCTGGAGACAACGCTCGTCTGGTTTCCTTTCAACAGTTGCTGACCTTCGACAGCGGCGTCTCGCTGGTGCAGGATTCCAGCGCGGTGATGAGCCAATCTCTGGCGCAAAGCCAGATTTTGGCATCCGCACTGAAGGGATTGCCCACGCTGCAAACACAATTTCCGACGACGGGGCTCGGTCCGCAATTGCAACAAGTGACGCAGATCATGCAGGCGCGGTCAACACTCGGACTGCAGCGGCAGATTTTCTTTTGTTCGCTCGGAGGCTTTGACACGCATACCGCGCAATTGCCGACGCAGCAGAGCCTCTACTCGCAGCTCGATCCGGCGATGTCTGCGTTTTACAACGCGACGGCGGAATTGGGGATTCAGCAGCAAGTGACGTCGTTCACGCTTTCGGATTTCAGCCGCACGTTCCAGCCCGGGACGAATGGCGGCACGGACCACGCGTGGGGCAGCCATCACCTGGTGATGGGCGGAGCGGTTCACGGCGGCGATCTGTACGGCACGTTTCCGCAACTGGCGCTGGGTGGGCCGGACGACGTTGGCACCAACGGGCGATGGATTCCGAGTACATCAGTGGATCAGTACGGAG
This sequence comes from uncultured Acidobacteriota bacterium, assembly GCA_963740695.1. Classification (GTDB taxonomy): domain Bacteria; phylum Acidobacteriota; class Terriglobia; order Acidiferrales; family UBA7541; genus Palsa-295. The sequence goes on along the minus strand of CAVUFU010000003.1, from coordinate 380,523 downwards.
CGACGCTGGCGCAGTGGTTCGGCGTACAGGCGTCGGATTTGCCGACGATTTTCCCGAATCTGACGAATTTTACGGCGCCCACTCTAAAGTTTTTGGGATGAGGCTAACCGTACCACTCGACTTCGCCCAATAGGCGCATAAAGTCGCGGCAATCCGCTTCCAGGACGAGCTCACAGAAACCGAGAACGCGAAATTTCTCCCCCAGGTCTTTGGTTTCACGCAGCTGTGCTTCCAGCGTTTCCAGGGAATCGAGCGTCGCGCGGTGTCGCAGCGCGTTGCGTTCAAACTCTCGGGAAGCCCGGTACGTCCTGAATCCGGCGGCGATCACCGGGACACCGGCGGCCAATCCAATGAGCACCTGCTCCAGGAGACTAGGACCCACGTCCTTGTCCGCTCCAGCGGTTGCCAAGTGCACGGCGACGTGCGCCAAGACAAAAGCAAAGCTCGTAAAGAAAATCGTTTGGACGAGGGCGGCAGTCCACGCCCCGGACTTTTCATCGGCTTTGGATTTGCGGGAGAGGTAGCGCATCTGCACGTGCAGCCGCTTGGGGCGATAATATTCAATGAGTTCGTGCAGCGCGTCGTCACAAGTATCCGTGCAGGGCGGACCGCACACGCAAGGATGCACTCCGCGGGACGCCCACTCTTTCGCCTCCTCGTAATTTTGCGCTTCCAACTGGCGCACTTCGTCCTGCAATTCTTCGGCCAGCAAACCCATGTCGATGGGAGGGCACCATAGGCGCGAGTCGGTCAATTTTCGAAACTTGAGAAGCCTGAGGTTTTCGGCTTTGTAACGCGCCGTCAGCCATTTTTCCTTGAACTTTCCGAAACTTCCGACGCCGATCAGGAGCAGCGTGAGGCCGGCGGTAGCCGGTTCGCCCCAGGTAAGAATGCGCGGTTCCGGAGGCTTCACAATGAATTCGAGGATTGCCAGCAGAATCGTCAGCGCGCCGAAGGCAACCGCGAATATCGCGGTCCATTGGTAGCTTTTTTGATGGCGGATAGCCTCCCGGTCGCATCGGCGGAACGGCGCATGTATTGTGCTTTGCAGAAGCGCTAGCGCATTGCGAAGAGGAGCGTATTCCGCATGCCCGCCTTTAATCCTTCCGTCGTAATCATTCAATTCGACGGCATCGTCCATGTCTTCGGTTGGAACGCGGCGATGCGCTGGCATCACAACTGATGTGGCAGCAATCGGAGCGGGCGCTTTCGCAGGTTTTGGCAAGGGTCACCCTTTCTCAATCCGATAACCGAGGGCAAGAATCGTCTTGAGGGTTTCGTTTACCAACGCGCGGTCGTAATCCTTCTCGGATTCCGGAAGCTGCGCGTAGGGTACCAGGCAGGGATGCGTGCGCTTGGCATCGTCGCGCTGGGGACCGTAAACCCACCCATCCTGCACACGCTTCTGCGCCCAGATCTCGTGGGCGTTGCGCGCCAGGTCTTCGAGCAGCGGGTTAATACCGGCGAGACTTATTTGGGAGGTGTCCACCGGATGCGGGATGTAGGGTTGGCCAGGCATGTGCGCCGGTCTCGGTGGGACATCGTCGCGCCAATGCCGCAACGATATATCCAGCAGCACCAGCCCGGGCGATTCCCCCAGAGGGCGGCAACTATATCAGAATCGAGGGTTGGCGCAGTAGAGGTGACACATCGAGTGACCGGGGAGTGGTTCTGGCCGATGCCGAACCTCTTTTTACGGCGTGCTCGTAGCGCGCGCTCGTTTTCTATTGTAAATAAGTAACGAGTATGTTAACGTGTGTCGGGGCGTTTTGGCGCCCCACTGAGGACGCAACATGAGCGCCGCCGCACGGTCCACGGAGCCACGAAGCCGAACACCCCAAAGCACTCCCGCCGAAATCCGCCCCGCGCCCCTCAGTTGTCGCGCCGCTCGCCCACTGGCCGCCCCAAAACTCCATGTAACATCCAAACTACAATATTACATGCCCGAAGTAACCGGCACTGACCGCCAATCACCGCGCAAAATCAATCGCCAACCCCGCCGATTAGAATCCACTGTATCTCCCACAAAACAAACACCCGCACTCCAAATCAATCGCCAACAAATGCGCACTCTGCATCCCGCGCTCTATGCGGGAATAGGCACTTCGCGTTCGCGCATTCCAACGCCAACCCAAGATACGTTCTCGCATCTTCATGCGCCACGAGGAACCGTTCGCCGGAGGCACCTGCTAGCCACTCGCCACTCATCACTAGCCACTGCCTTTTTCACCACGCGCCGCCGTTCTAATCGACACAGCGTGCGATTAGAAAACGCCATATCTCACGGAAAACAAACACTCGGCACACTTTCTAATCGACACTTTTTACAGGTTTCCGCAGGCCACCAGCGCCGAACCGCGGCCACGAATCGCTCCCCGCAAGCAGCCAGCAACAACGTTTCTAATCGACAATGGCAGATATTAGAAATCAACGTAAACCTCTCAAAACAAACGATCGCACCCCGTTCTAATCGACACAAAAACGCGTTTATTGCATCTCCGTTTTCAGGCGTCCGATGGACTCCACCGGAGTCCTGCCATCGGACCCGGGTGGGGCAGCGGGACGCGTTTTCGGCGCCTGGAAAACGGCCAGTTTTACGTGCAGGAATTTTCTCGGGTCTTTGCGGAAATCAGCGATCAGGGGTTACCGCAGAATCAGCAGAAAATCCTGGCGGCAGCGAACGGCCGGACTGGCGGGTATCAAGCGCCGGTCAATGGGCAAGTTCCCGGAGCACCCTATCCGCCGCCGGGATATCCTCCACAGTATCAGCCTCGGCCTGGAACTCGACCCCCGACGTCTCACCCATAAATGTTTGGTCCGGAATGCGATTAGTTCGGACGCGCTGGCGATTGCGTGTCGCTAGTGGCTTTCGTGCCGCCAGCGATTGCGCGCGCAGGGGTGGGCGGATCATCGGAAACTGTGTACGGTTTGCCGTCGCGCATGTAGAGCCGCGCGGCCTCTTCGCGATTGAATGGCCGGGCGCCGCGGCGTCCGAATACGGCGATCTGATTGCCGCTTTCATCCACGGCGCGATCGCGGTCAATTCCCTTCGAAATAGCCAGCGCCGGTCCAGCGGTACGAAACGAAGCGATCAGCTTGGGAGTGGGGCGCGGGCTGAAACCGTAAGAATTGGGCGAATCCTCGGGCGACAGGATTTGCAAGACGCGAAGGCCATTTTTTCCGTCGGCCACGAATGCAAACGCGCTGGCATCCACCATTCCGATTTTGATGTCCTGGACGTCGTTCAGCTTGCCGTCGGCGTTAAACATCCGATCGAGGTGGGGCTGTTCGGGTTTCTCCACATCGATGATGGCGACACCTTGTTTTCCTCCCGCAACGTACGCATACGTGCGCGCGACGTAGATGTTGCGCGCGTCTTCGAGCAGAACGATGGCCTTCGGTACGACGCGCGGACGGTCGAGCTCCGAGACATCCAACACTTTGAGACCTTCGCGATCCACCACAAAAGCGTAGCGGAACTGGATGGCGATTCCGCGCGGATCTTGCAATTCAGGCGCGCCGATCACTGCCGCGACGCTCGGTTTGAGTGGGTCATTCAGATCGACCACTACCAGACCGCGGTCGCAAAGCATGTAAGCGTACGTCCCGGCGATGACGATGCGCCGAGCGCCATTAAGGACGCCGCCCGGATTGAAAGCGAGCGCGCGCTTCAAGAAATTATCGCGCGGATCTCCGTTGAGCAGCGTGCTGACGCCCGGCGTTTTGCTTTTTGGGTTGGAATCGCCGATGACGACAAGGCCTTCATACTTGTCTGCTACGTAAAGATATGCGTAGAGCGGATGGATTCTTTGCTCTTCGTTTACCGGATTGCGCGTGCGCGCGGGATCAAGAGCCTGCGTCGAAGGGCTGGCGACGGCAGTGGCATATTTCGTCTTTACGTAAAAGCGCTGACCCAGCGGCGACACGGGAGCGGTGATGGTTCGCTCGGAGAAGTTCTTATTGTCTATATTGGCGACGTCGTAGGCGCGGAAGCCGCCCTTGCCCGTCGCCGCATAAAGGTATTCGCCGCGCAGTTGCGCATCCAAAACGTTTCCGATGTGGTGGTAATCTTCTTGCAGCTCACGGCCGCGATTCAGGTGCTTCTGATAATCGCGAGGATACGCAAACCGCTGCAGATCGCTTCCGATGATCGCGGGCGGTTCGTCATGCTCCGCAACGGCCACAGCATCGAAACCCTTCCCGCCGTCGGCAACGTAGATATAGCGGCCCATGAAATTCAGCAGGTCCGTGCCTTGCAGCAGCACCTGGGCCATCCAGGCGTTATTGTCGTTGCGATTGGAAATGTGGCAATCGTCGCAGGCCTTGGTTTCCTTGGCGCGCACGGTGTGCGGAACGAATGTGCTGAAGGCTGTTCCGCTCAGACCTTCGGCGGAGACAGTCTGCTGCATGTAGTAAATCCAGTCGCGATTCTGATTTTGCGAGCTGACGAGAATCGCGCACGACGAGCGGGCGGGGGCGACCCGGTGGCCCGTCACCGTGCCGTCTATACCGAGCATGAATCCGTCGTCGCGAAGTACTTGAAAGTCGTACGCGGTCCAGTTGCGCGTCAGCAGGCCTTCGTTGTGCAGCATCGGCTTGCGCTGATTCGCCATCATCGCGAGATGGCATCCGAAACAATTAGGCGTCCACGACGTATGGCAAGCGTAGCAAGTCATTCGGCTATTGGCGTGGGCAAGTTGCGAAGCGTCCACGGGAACATCGCCCCAGGATTTACCGTCGGTGCGAATGGTTTTTGCCCAGCGTGATTTTTCGTTGTAATGTGCATTTCCTGGAATGATCGTATCGAGAACCTGCACGATCTCCCACTCTTTGTCCGCTTCGACCATCGAACGTTGGAAAAGTTTGCCGTCGCGGAATTCAAAGCGTCGGGCGTTCCACGGCGTGCGCAGCATGTCGAAATGGGTGCCGCCTGGAGGCGACGCCGGACCGGAAGAAATCAGCGTGGCACGCGCGTTGATCGTGCCATGGCAATCCACGCAATCGAGTTCGATCGCGGCGCGCGGCTCGGCGTAGAGCTTGCCATCCCCGTGAGAGTCCTGCTCGAAATGACAGTCCACGCAGTGCATGCCCTTTTCCATGTGAATGTCCGCAAGGTGGACGGCTTTCTTGAATTTATCCGGGTCAGCAGGATTGACGATTTTATCTTCGGCGTCGAGCAGATTGCCTTTGCGGTCTCGTTTATAGACCGCACGGAAGATCCATCCGTGGCTATGGAAATCCGCAAATTGCGACTGTTTCAGCTGTGAGTTGAATTCCGGACTGCCCACTTTCTCGAGAAATTTCGGATCGGCCCACAGGCCGCGCGCCGCGGCGCCCTCGGGATTGCGCATTGCGACCTGGTAGCGCTCTTCCTCGGTGGGATTGTGCTGGTCGTGAGGATACATCTTCTCGCCATCCGCTTCGTTGTCCCACCAGGTGTAGCCGAAATACGTGGTCTCCATGTTCGTTCCGGGATGGACATGGCAGACCATGCACTGGCTGGACGGAATCGCTCGCGTAAAGCTGTGATGGATGGGATGGCCCGCTTCATTTTTCGGGATAGTAGAGTCGGAAGAGAAACTTTCGCCCAGATGGCCGTATTGAGCATACGGACCAGCGTGCTGCGGCGAACGATCGTTCGCGTAGACTACGTGGCAGCCAGTGCAGCCGCTGCCGCGATAGTCTCCAGGCTCGTCGTTCGTGCCAGGCAGCGAAAGCAATGGATCGGAAAGCCGCGTTTTCTGCAGTCCCAGAAAAACGGGATCCGTTCGCAATAAAGTGCCGAAGCCGCGGTCGCCGAGCTTGTCGTCGGGGCGACCAGATTCCTCTTCGCGGTCCGGATTACCGACCTCGCCTTTTTTCTCTGCTCCGCGTTCGAAGACCCGCAAGATATTTCCCGGCTGCGAAACCTCCCAACGCTCCAGCGGAGTGAGTTCGGGGACCACGCCTTTCAAACGGGTTTCTTCCGCGGTGGGAGCTGGCATCGTATGTACCGACTGAGGGCGGCCATCGGCGGAATAGCTTTCGCCGAAGCGAGTGTTCTTGAGTGGAAAAGAGCCGTTGTTGTAGAGCGCCGCTGCCCACAACATTCCGCCGTGCGTCATCATGCTCGTTTTTACTTTCATGACTTCAGACGCGTGGCATCCCGCCGTGCCGCAGGTTTCCGGGGCAACTCGCAAATCGCCGGGGTTCACGAAGCGGACGTATGCGTAATTCTCGTGGAGCCATTTGGCGTAGAGTTCTTTGGGATTTGCAGAGACGTTCTTCAGCGCGGGTTCGTCAGGCTGCGGGTGCGCGCGGTTTTTCAGCCGTTCGTACTCCGCTGATTCGTTGCTCGCGTTCGGCGGCAGAACCGCCGTAGCGTCTCCGCCGTGGCAGTCCACGCATCCCAAGCGCACTGTGCGCGTGGGATGCATCGAGGGTTCATCTGTCTTCACATGACAGGAAACGCAGCCCGCGCTCTTGCGATCCACTTCGGCTTGGCTTTGTCCCAGGAGGCTGGGTTGCTGCGCTGCGGATTGGGCTCGAGACCGCGCCGTGAGCGAGAACGCAGCGACGAAGGCGGTCGCAATGGCGAGGGCGACGAGGCAGCGACGTTGCACCAGGCGGCTTCGCGGATTTTCGCGGTTGATCGAGCCGTTGATGAAGCGTCTCAACAATTTCGTCCCTCTAGAATTGGAACCGTACATCCGTGAAAAGTGAAAAGAGCGTCCTGCCGGTATAGATATCTCGTAGGCCTTGGCCTGGCACGAGCGTCGCCGCACCGGCCGTGATCGCGATATTTTCCGTGAGCGGCGGGCGGTAGCGCACGCCAACGCTGGAGTCCACGCCAATCGAATGGCGGATCGGCGATTGAAAAAGAATCTGCTCGAGAACTTCGGTGTGCTCAAAGCGCAGATAATTTACGTTGGCAAAACCGCGCAACTTGGGAGTGATGTCGAATTCGGCGCCGAGATTTGTGAGAAGAATTCCGGGATTTACGAAATTAGCTTGGCCTTCGTCCTTGTTCGAGCGCAAATCAGGAAGCAAGCTGTCGCCGGGATTCAGCGCGACGCCGGAACCGGTCAAACGGATGCTTTCACGATTCCAAAGGCTGAATATTCCGCCGGCAAATTCCGGAAAATCGTCAATCGAATCGAAGCCCCGCGCGCGGCTGCTGGACGGATTCGCCGATCCCGAGGCGTAAAACACAGAACCCTTGATGCGGAACCAGTCCGTGTCGTGGGAAAGTTCGAGGGCGGCCAATTGCGCGTTGATGGTGACGGGCTTGCCGGCAATCGCATTAAAGCTATCGTTCCCGAACGCTTGATAGAAGGCATGCGTCAAATTCACGGGGCCGATGTGGCCATCGCCCGTCCAACCGACGTAAGCGGCATGGACGCTGTGCGGCCGGATCATTCCGCTCGAGAATACCGCGCCAATTGGCGCGGGGCGCACCAGAAAACCGTTATCGTCGTAGTGAACGGTGGCGTCGTCCTTGTTGTAATGCACGCTTACTTGCGCTGTGTATCCCTGAAACAGGAAGTCCTGGCGATAGGCGTTGGCGATGATGACTTGCTGATTGCGCAGCGCCATGGAATTCAGCCCGCTATTCGTGTTCTTCTCCAGAAAATTGAAATAGGCGACGTTATATTGCCAGCGATTCGAATCGAGATTGCCGAAGATACGCAGGCCCGGTTGCTCTTCGACGAACAGGAAACCGCGAAAATCGCTATTGAAAGCCTGAATGCCCGCACGTACAGAGATGAAATCGAAATTCGGGCCGATATCGTGCAGCTTGATTTCGCCGAAAGCTTCCTGCAAGCCGAGGTGCGAATCGAGGCGCGTGGTGCCTTTGCTCACGTCCACGTTGACGACGCCGCGTTCCTGCACATCCAGATAATTCAAACTGACCACCGGTGTGATCCGAATGCGCCAATCAATGGGGCGAAAGGACGTGTCGCCGTGGAATAGATCGAACGAGAACGCGAAGGTCTGATCGAAGAAAATTTGGTCGCCCCTGCCGAAAAATCCGGGACTGCCGGGCCGTGCGGAGCTGACGTCGGTAGGCGTGGGCAGGCGACGCCCGTCGAAAAACGAATCACTGGTGCCGGTGAAATTCAAGAACGTCTGCTGGCCGATGATGGGTACGTCACCTTTCCATTTATTTCTATCGAAAGGATCCCACTTGCTGCCCCTTACGAACGGGTGCTCGCCGCCGATACCGTAGCGGTCCCAATCGGGCATAGCGACGGACCAGCGGTCGGGTTCCGGTTGAAAGACGTCCCGTACGGTTGGCGCGGTTTCGGATGGCGGAACTTGATCGGCCTGCTCCAGGTTTTTGTTTTGCAGCGTGGTGAGCGGAGCATTGGAGGGAGGCGCCGGTTGCGAACCTTCATACGGATTCGTGGTCCCGGCTGGGAGCTGGGGAAACTTTCGTGCCGCTGTCGCCGATGATGGAAGTGCGATCAATGTGACTTCGCAGACCAGGCTGTCTCCCGCTTTCAGCTGCAGCCCGGGATTTGTGAATTCCTTGAAACCTGGCGCCGCAACATTCAGGTCGTAAGTCCCCGGGAGAACGTCGATAAAGCGAAAGACGCCTTGTGCATTGCTGATTTTCTGCGGGCTTGGGCCGCTGATTGCATTTCGCAAGATTACGCTGGCGCCGATCACCGGCCGACCATTTGCGCCCCGCACCAGACCTTGCAAGGCACCACGCTTAGGAGCGGTTTGTCTCGGGCAAACGCTGTTGCGCCCCGGGTTTGTGCGTAGCGCTCGATCGAAGTCGTCGCACAGACGAGTGAGGTCGATAAACACTTCTCACGGAAGACTTGCTCGCCGCGCCCAGGTTCAAAGCTGGTAGGCAAAACCAGCAAAAGAGGCCCGCGAGAGCGACGTGTTTCGCTAGAAATACGCGGCGTGAAGCGCGCATTCGGTCAGGCCTCGGTTGCACGGCGAGATTCGGTATCGGACGAGTTGATTCGTGTTGCGATCACAGTTTTTCCGGAACTGGCAAGTGACTTCAGGCAGCTCCGTGGGCAAGATCCGAGTCTTGATTTCTGGGCATATTCAATCACGATTGAACATCGGATTCGCAGAATGATTGAGAACGATGTGCGGCTGTGATACCAATAACTCAACCGCATGAACCTGCCTGCTAAACGATTCGTTCGAGGATGGCTGTGGAAGCCAGGTAGTATGTGGGTTTGTCTTTGCCTCACGCTAACGATTGCGTATTCCTTGGGGCTTGGCGCTTGCGGTGGTGGAGGAAGCGCGCCGACCACGCAGCCTCCTCCAGCGACGAATAGCTTGACGCAAGCGGACGTGCAAATGCTGGTGCAGGCCGCGGCGACGGCCGCAGACTCTGATTCGATGGCGATTGCCGTGGTAGATCGGCTGGGGCGCATTCTTGCGGTCTATAAGGGTTTTTCTGTACCGGCCACGCTGCCCGGAAACTTTGGCGCGATGGTGCCATCCGACGAACTTGCAGTCTCGCTCGCCCGCACCGGCGCATTTTTCAGCAACGATCAGGCCCCGCTTTCTTCGCGCACGGTGCGCTTCATCAGCGGTGTGCACTTTCCCCCTGCAGTCGCAAATACGGCGAGCGCAGCGTTGTATGGAATCGAGAATACGAATCGCGGATGCAATCTCGCCGCGAGTTTGAGCACCACCGTGCCTCCCGCGACGACGATCGCCGGAACGTCTCCGGGTTATGGAATCACCACGGGCAAGGCGGATGTGAACGACTCGGATCCCACTGCCGTGAATCCCGGCGGCGTGCCTATTTTCAAGAACGGGGAGGAGGTCGGAGGAATCGGCGTAGCGGCCGCGGATCCGAACACGGCAGAGTATGTGGCGTTCGCGGCGGCCGGAATGATCGCGATGAACGGACCCAGCGCGGGAACCGATCAGGTTGGCTTTCCGGCGTTTCCGGCACCTGGAATCGTTTCCATCAACGGAATCACGTTGCCGTTCGTGAATCAAACCACGCCTCCGAACGGCGTCACGCCCGGCACTTTCAATCCAGCTGATTTTACCGTGGGCCCGGTGGCGAGTCCTGGGCCTCCTCCCGAAGGTGAGCTCATCGCCGCGATGGATGGGCCACTCGGCGGGCTGACGGCTGCGCAGGTGACTTCGATCATCAATAATGCAGTTGCGACCGCCAACGTTACGCGCGCGCAAATTCGTCTGCCGATCGGCGTTCGCGCGAAAATGGTGATTGCGGTGAGCGATTTGGACGGCACGCTGATCGGCCTGTACCGCATGACGGACGCGACGGTGTTCAGCATTGACGTTGCGGCGAGCAAAGCACGCAATGTGATTTATTTCAGCGGGCTCACGCGCCAGGCGATGGACCTGAATGATGTGCCGATGGGCACGGCGGTCACCAACCGCACCATCGGTTTCGCGGCGCAGCCTTTCTTTCCTTCCGGGATCAATGCCTCGCCGCCGGGCCCATTCTTCAATTTGTACATGCAGGATGTGGCGAACGCGTGCACGCAGGGGTTCCAGGTTCCCAGCGCAGCCTGGCCGAAATTCAACCAGAGCGGAATCGTATTCTTCCCAGGTTCCGAGCCGCTGTATCTGAATGGCGTACTGGTGGGAGGACTGGGCGTGAGCGGGGATGGCGTGGATCAGGACGATTACGTAACGTCCGGTGGCGGCGCGGGATTTGAAGCTCCGGATGCGATTCGCGCGGACCAGATCGTGATTAACGGCGTGCGGCTTCCGTATTTGAAGTTTCCACGAAACCCGACGCAGTAGAAGTTTGCCGCAGGCACGGTCTACAACCGTCGCGGGCCCTCACCCTTCTCTGAGTTTGTGGCCGGAAAGATTACCCAATCCATCGTACGCCGCGTATTTGTACATTTCGGAAAGCGTGGGGTAATTGAAAACGAATTCGATGAAGACGTCGATCGTCATGCCGGATTCCAGCGCCATCATTCCGAGGTGAATCAGCTCGGTGGCATTTTCACCGATGATCTGCACGCCGAGCAAACGTCGGTTGGACTTGGCGAAAATAAGCTTCAACATTCCGTTGATATCGCCGACGATTTGACCGCGAACGTTGTTGGCGTAGCGCGCGCGGCCGACTGCGTAATCAATTCCCTTCTCCTTGCAGGTCTCTTCGGATTCACCGACAGCGGAAATTTCGGGAATGGTGTAAATGCCCATGGGCAGCATGGAAGCAAGGCGCTGCTTGTACTGAAATCCGAAAGCATGGCAAATGGCGACGCGTGCCTGCTCCATCGAAGTGGAGGCGAGCGCGGGGAAACCGATCACGTCCCCCGCCGCGTAGATTCCGGGCGCGGCAGTGCGATAGTTGTCGTTCACTTCTAGGTAACCCCGCTTGTTGAGGATCACACCGGCCTTTTCGAGGTGCAGTTGCTCGATCGCTCCGCGGCGTCCGGCAGCAAACAAGGCCGCTTCCGCGTCAATCGTCTTGCCGGACTGAAGCGTGATGCGAACTCCCGCGGCGGTGCGCTCAATTTTCGCGGTACGCTCGCTCAAATAAAAGCGTACGCCGAGATTTTCCAGCCTCTCGCGGAGGCTGGCGGAAATTTCGGCGTCAAGAAACGGCAGCAGGCGATCGCGGCCGTCCACCAGCGATACTTCCACGCCCAGCGCGGTAAAGATGGAGGCATACTCGCATCCGATCACACCGCCGCCGACCACCGCAAACGTGCGCGGGATCGCATCCATTCGCAGAACAGAGTCCGAATCGAATATGACTTCATCATCAAACGGGATTTCGGGTGCGCGGAATGGCACCGACCCAGTCGCGATGAGTATGGCTTCCGCGCGAAGCAGCGAGGTTTGACCCGGCTCCGCGGCGACAGAGACCGTGCTGGCGTCTTCGAACGAAGCCAGGCCGCGCACGAGATCGACGTCATGAACCGCAAGATTCTCGCCCACCTTTTCGCGCTCGGTTTCGACCAGCACGTCGGTGCGGTGCATGAAATTCTTGACGGTGAGCCCTTCTTTCAACGAATAGTCAACTCCATACAAACCACGCTGGCGGATACCCGAAAAATACAGCGCGGACTCACGGAGAATTTTGCTAGGGATTGTTCCGGTGTTGACGCACGCGCCCCCCACTGTCTCGCCACATTCGATCAGCGCGACGCGCTTGCCAAAGTAGGCTGCCTGCGCAGCGCCTTTTTCTCCGGCGGGGCCGGAGCCAATTACGATGAGGTCATAGTTTTGCACTCAAGCTCTCCTCCGTCGTGGCGCACCAGCCCGATTATCTTTCTGGACCCGCAAAGTAGCTTCCAAGGCTAAGAGCCTAGCGAAGCACAGCGTTCACCGCGCGCATTTTTCCTGCGAACCGCATGGGATCGTACGCGGAAGGATCCTGGAGGTCCTGGAAGAGCGCGCTGATAGCAGTGCGAATTTCTGCCGAGTTTTCCAGCTTCACGTTGCGCTGGTACGCCACGAACAATGATTGGATGGCCATGGCCGCTTGGGCTGCCGCGTGTTCGCCCTGGCTGGATATGCTATCCCCATCGCCCAAAATCCTGTGCAGCAGTTGCAGCGTGGACGCGGGGTCGTTGGGCATGGACTTGATCTTTGCAGAGAGATCGCCCACTTCATGCGCGCAACTGGCTGCGGACGCGGCGACTGCCTCGCGGTCCGGGTTCAACTGGCTCATGAGCTGCAAGAGCTTTGCAAGATCGGAATCCAACTTGGTCGCGCTGTCGCCATCGGCTTGGAAAACCACTTCGTGGAAGATCGTGTAGCGCGAAGGATTCCACGGCGGATCGCCGGGGCGACGTCCGGGATATCCGCGCGCCTGCCGCCAGCTATCTTCGGGCGTCGTGAGGCTGTGATGGCAGGCGTAGCACTGCAATTCGGAAAACTCGGGCCAGTTCTTGCCGTGCGCGCGCGAGGCCAGGCGGAGCAAGGACTGCTGGAGTTGGACGGCTTGCCCGGTGGTTAGTTCGCGAACGTCGTACCACGGATCGCTATTTTCCAGCTCGCCCGGCTCGCCGGGTTCTTTCCAGTGGCGAGGCATCACGGCGGAAAAGGAATCGAGTTCGAAATAAAGATCGGGATGGCCTGCGGCGATCATTTCGTGATCGACCGATTTCTCGTCGTTGCCCAGGTGGCAGCTGAGGCATTTCTCGGTGCGTTTGGTGAGGTCGCGCGTGTCATACATTCCCAGCGCGAGCGATTTCTCATGCGTCCAGTCGCGCTCGGTGTGCGGGCCGAGCCACGCAGCCGCGGGACCATGGCAACTCTCGCAAGTTACCCCCTCGCTTAGGTCAAACGTGCGCGCGCGTTCAGTGGCCGGAACATCCAGCGCATGACACGCGAGACACTTCGGCGCGGTCTCTGCTTTGCCGATGCCGAGAATCGACGCCATTCGTTCGCCGATATTGCCTTGCAGCGACGCGTACGCTTTGGAGTGTTTGTCTTTGACGATCCAGATGCTGTATTCGTTCTGGAGCACGCGATTGTCTGAGCGCGGAGTAACGCTGCCGTGGCAAGTCGTTGATGCGCAGGAACCGGGGCCGGTATACCGCGGAGCCTGGCTGGCCTGGAACCCAGCCGCAAAACGAGGGCTGATCAAGCTCTGACAATCCGCGATCGAGCCGGAGCCAAGGGTTGCCAAGGCGAACAGAACCGAAAACATGCGCGCGAGCACAGGGCGCCGTATTTGTTTCACGAACTTCATCGCCATTTTTAGTAAGGCGCGGCCGGACGCGGTGTATGCAAACCGGCAGAGAATCGAAAAGCAACGAATCCGCTTGCTGGCACTCCTGGATACTATCGAAGTCAGACGAATCCGGCCTGTTTAATTCCACGCGTTTCGCGCAAGAATAACCACGCCGCAACTTCTGCGCTTTAGTTCGGCCGCGTGTCCGTATACGCAACACCCTCCAAGACTGACAGTTGTTTTCGGAGCTGGGAATGAATAATCTCCCCGGTGAGGAAGTCTCGCCTTGATTTTCAGTGAGCTGAGGGATATTCAACGCCAATTCGGCTATTTGCCCGCCGATCAGTTGCGAGCTCTCGCTAAAAAGATTGATGTCCCGTTGTATCGCCTGCACGGAGTGGCAAGTTTCTATCCCCAATTTCATTTGACTCCGCCGCCCAAAGCGGATGTGCGAGTTTGCCAGGACATGTCCTGCCATCTGCGCGGGGCGCGTGAATTTTGTGCGGGGCTGGATGAAGCGTGCCGTCAATCTGGATTTGCGGACGCGAAAGTCAGCGGCGTTTCCTGCCTGGGACGGTGTAATGAGGCGCCGGCGGTCGCCATCAACGAACGTATTTACACTGGTCTTTCGCAAAATCAGGTTACGGCGATTGTGGGCGACGTCTTGGTGGGACGCGCGTTGCCAGAGCTTGCGCAGCCACACCGCCGCGCGCACTGCACATCGGATCCGTATGGCGAAGGAGAACAGTACCAGGCGGTTCGGCGTCTGCTGCAAACGCGGGACTGGGCTGGAACCTTTGAGATGCTGAAGGCTTCGGGCCTGCGCGGATTGGGCGGCGCGGGATTCCCCACGGAATCGAAATGGCAACTGGCCCGCCAGGCGCCGGGATCCGAAAAATTCGTTATTTGCAACGCAGATGAAAGCGAACCGGGCACGTTTAAGGATCGCTTCATAATGACGCACCTGCCACATTTAGTTGTAGAGGGAATGATTCTTGCAGGTCTTCTGACCGGTGCGCGGCACGGCATCCTCTACATCCGTCACGAATACGAAGAGCAAGAAAAAATCCTGCACGACGAGATTCGCCGGTGCCAGCGCAATGGGCTGCTGGGGCCGCGGGTGCTCGGCACTGAGTTCGCGTTTGAGCTGGAAGTTTTTGTCAGTCCCGGCGGCTACATATGTGGCGAAGAAACCGCGTTGCTCGAGGCACTCGAAGGTAAACGAGCGGAACCGCGTAATAAACCGCCGTTTCCTATTCAGCAGGGCTTGTGGAACAAGCCGACGGTGATCAATAACGTAGAGACCCTCGCAAATGTGCCGATCATTCTGATTCGTGGCGTGGATGCCTACAAATCGCAGGGCGTGAACGGCGCAGCGGGGCTGAAATTCATTGGCGTGAGCGGCGACGTAGTGCATCCGGGAGTTTACGAAGTGCCCATGGGCACGCCTGTTTCCGATCTAATTTTCAAATTTGGAGGTGGAATCGCTGGCGGCAAGAAGTTGAAGGCGTTTGCTCCGTCGGGACCTTCGTCGGGCTACTTGCCTGCGTCGATGGCGGACGTTCACCTTGACTTCAAATCGCTGGCGGACGCGGGTTCGATGCTCGGTTCGGGAGCTCTGGTGGTCTGTGCGGACGACCGCTGCATGCTGGATATGGCGTTGAACGCAACGCAATTCTTCCGCAACGAATCTTGCGGAAAGTGTGTGCCATGCCGCGTCGGCTCGCAGAAGCTGGTGGACATGCTGGCCGCCTGGACCGAAGGCGGCGGCTCGCCAGCGGACTTGCAGCTAATTGACGAACTCTCAGCAACGTTGAGACAAACCTCGATTTGCGGACTCGGCCAGGTGGTGCCCGCGCCGATCGCATCCGTCCTGAAACATTTCCGCGAAGAAGTGGAGTCGCACATTGTGCGGCATGAATGTCCAGCCGAAGTTTGTCCCTGCGAGAAGGCCGTGGGTGACGCATTCGAGCCTGGCGTGAGGCCCGCATGAGCGCGAGCCAACTGATCGAGCTAACGATTGACGGGCGAAAAGTTTCCGTACCTGCCGGAACCACCATATTTGACGCGGCGAGAGCGAACAACATCGAAATTCCTGCTTTATGCAACCAGCAAAACGAGGCGCCCGTCGGTGTATGCCGCGTTTGCGTGGTGGATGTGGGTGCCAGAGTGTATGCGGCTTCGTGCATTCGCCCCGTGGAACCGGGGATGGTCGTCAACACCGCTTCCGACGGAGTGAAACGGGCACGGCATACGCTGGTCGAGCTATTGATGTCCGATCATGCCAGCCCGTGCGCTCGCGAGCGGCAATCCGGCGATTGCGAGCTGGAAGCGCTCGCCAAGAGCGAAAACATTACGCGCTCTCGTTATGCCCCGCGGCCCACGCGGCGCGGTCCGGACAATTCCTCGATGAGTATTGCCGTGGATTTCGACGCGTGCATTTTGTGCGACCGCTGCGTCCGCGGATGCAACGACATTCGCGAGAATTTCGTGCTGGGCCGCATGGGCAAAGGCGCATCCACGGGAATCGCTTTTGACAATAACGAGCCCATGGGCGAATCCTCCTGCGTATCGTGCGGCGAATGCATGGTGTCTTGTCCAACCGGAGCGCTGACGAATCGCTTGGTTACGCAAACTGAAATCGCCGTCACGCCCGACTCCACGCCGGTGCCGCTTCACGAGCTTCAGGAACTTCCCTTCTTTGGGGGAGTCTCCGGCACATTTCTGAGCCTGAACCGCAACGCGGTGGTTCGACGTCACTTCAAGCCGGGAGAGATCATTTGCCGCGAAGGCGAATACGGATCGACCGCGTTTTATCTGCTGGAGGGACAAGCTCGAGTGTCGATCGCCAGCCCCATCGCGCACGTGAAGACAAAGGGCGCGGTCCGCAAGTTTCTGGGAAAGCTTTCCAGCCGCCTGACGCAGCGACAGAACGATCAACGCGAGG
Source organism: uncultured Acidobacteriota bacterium (assembly GCA_963740695.1). GTDB lineage: Bacteria > Acidobacteriota > Terriglobia > Acidiferrales > UBA7541 > Palsa-295. Next base: position 363,937 of record CAVUFU010000003.1, on the reverse strand, counting down.
AGGAAACCACGCAGCACTGGATCCACATTGATGCGCCGATGGATTTGAACTACGACAATCCTGTCGCGATGCTGGGGCCTGGAGACCTTTTCGGAGAAATGACCTGTATGAGTTTGTATCCGCGCTCCGCCACGATCCGAGCGGAAACCGATTGCACAGCGCTTGAAATGCTGCGCAACGTGCTCGATATCATGCAGCGCAACAAGACGTTTCGCGCGAAGCTGGACCAATCGTATCGGGAGCGAGCGCTCGACAGTCACTTGCGCGCTGTGCCGGTGTTCGCCGAATTGACTGATGAATTCATCGAAAACCTGCGGGAAAAGGTGGAGCTGCTCCGATTTACTCCGGGTCAGGTGATTTGCCGGCAGGGCGAAGCCGCGGACAGCTTTTACCTGGTGCGCATCGGTTTCGTGAAGGTATCGCAAATACATCCGGGCGGCGAAATGGTGCTGGCTTATCTTTCGCGCGGCGAGTATTTCGGTGAAACCGGATTGCTGACGCACACCATGCGGACCGCAACGTGCACCGCCCTCGATCACGTGGAGGTGGTGCGCGTCAGCGCGGAAGATTTCGCGAGCATGACCGAGCAATTTCCAGGTGTGCGCCGCAAACTCGAAGAAGTCGGGCACGAACGGGTGACGATGAACGAAGAGCGGCTAGCGGCGATTAACAGCACGCCGCTGGACAGTTTTTTGAAGCAAGGCCTGATGGAAGCGCAGAGCTTGCTGCTGCTCGACCTGAATTCTTGCACGCGTTGCGATGCTTGCGTCACTGCGTGCGCCGATGCGCACGACGGAGTGACGCGCCTGGTGCGCGAGGGGCTGCGTTTCGATCACTATCTGGTGGCCACTTCATGCCGCCAGTGTCTGGATCCGCTGTGCATGGTGGGATGCCCGGTGGGTTCGATACGCCGGCGCAATACGCTGGAAGTCATTATCGAAGATTGGTGCATCGGCTGCGGCTTGTGCGCGGAAAATTGCCCGTACGGCAATATCAATATGCATCCTTTTAACGTGTTTACTGACGTTCCGGGAATGCCTGGCACAAAAAAGGCGATGGTCAAGCAAAAGGCTACTTCTTGCGACCTTTGCTCGGAATTTGCGGAACCCAGTTGCGTCTATGCTTGTCCGCATGACGCCGCTCATCGCGTGAACCCGCGGACTTTTTTCGCGCACTTGCTGAAGCAAACGACGGCCAAGACGCCGGAAAACTAGCGATTTTGCATGGCAACACCAGAATTTAGGACGACTTGCGCATCGACCGCACACATCGGACGTGGCTGATTGCCTCGCTAGTCATCCTGAGCGTGGCGACAGCGGTCTATCTCGCCTACGCGCAAACTTCACCGTCGGGCCCGAGCGGCGGGAGCGGCATCGGCCTGATGTTCGGCGTGGTGGGCTCCCTCTTCATGATTTTTGCCGGGCTGCTGGCGGCGCGAAAAAAAGTGCCGACGTGGAGACTGGGCCGCGCGCAGGACTGGATGCGCGGCCATTTGTGGCTGGGATTGCTCAGCCTGCCCATCATTTTCTTTCATGCTGGATTTCGTTTTGGCGGATTGCTCACGACGGTCCTGATGGTATTGCTGATCACCGTGGTCGCCAGCGGAATATTCGGCGCCGTCCTGCAGCATTACATGCCTCCGGTGATGACCGTGCGAATCCCGATGGAGACGATATTCGAGCAAATCGATCGCGTGCGGGCGCAATTAGTGGCCGAGGCCGACGCAATGGTGGAAGAAGTCTGTGGACCTCGGGATCCTGCACACGCCGAACCTGCAGGAAGGAAGCGCGGGCGCGGGGCGGCGTTGGCCCCGGTTGCAACCACGACGATTCCATTGTGCAATTTTTATAACAGCGAGGTACGCCCGTTTCTGCAGAACGAGAGTGTGCAAAATCCGGCGCTGGCCAGCAGAGCCAAGGCAACCGGAGTCTTCGAGGGTTTGCGGACGCTGTTGCCCGGCGATCTCCACGCGATCGTCCACAACCTGGAAGAGATATGCGAAGAAGAGCGGCAGTTTCGGCGCCAGATTCGCTATCACCACTGGCTGCACGGGTGGCTGATGCTGCATGTTCCGCTTTCTCTGGCGCTGCTGTTGCTGGGATGCGCGCACGCAATCATGGCTTTGCGTTACTGAGGCGGTTGAAAGCGAGTTATCGTGGCCCGAGCGAAGCTCACAACTAAAACGCTGGCGCAGCGCATTGACCTGGATTATTTCAAGCATCCGCATCCCTTCCGGCGTTTGCGCTCGATACTCTCGATTGCGATTCCGGTGATTGCTCTGCTTTGGTTGGGCTGGTATGCAATCGCTCGCAACAATCGCGTTTATAGCGCCGGCAAAATGTCCTCGGCTCACGCCGTGCTGACAGCCAAATGCAGCTCATGCCACGTAAAAGAAGCGAATTCTTTCAGCGCGAAGGCCACTGACCAATCTTGTGATTCCTGCCACAGCGCTCCCTTGCACCACGCCAATCAGATTTTTACTCCGATCTGCGCATCGTGCCACCTGGAGCATCGCGGTCATTTGCGGCTCGCGGTCACGGCCGATATCAGTTGCACGCAGTGCCATGCAGACCTGCACACAATTGGAACCCCCACGCGATTTACCGCTGAAATTACAGAGTTCAATGGCGGCCATCCTGAATTTGCGATCCTGCGCAATCGTGAGAGCGACCCTGGGACGATCAAGCTGAATCACTTTGTGCACTTGAAACACAATCTGCGGGGGCCGAACGGACTGGTGCAGCTCGATTGCGAAGATTGCCATCGTACCGTGAGGCCGCCTGCCGGATGGAGATTTGGATCCGGCACAGCGCAAGCCGAAACCGTCGGGCAAACAGGGATTCCGCCGTCGATGGATGCGGGGCGCGCGTACATGTCGCCGATCACTTACGCCCAGCACTGCATCGCTTGCCACAGCTTGCAATTTGACGCGCGATTCCAGGAAAACGCGCCGCACGATACTCCCGAGGTGATTCACGCGTTCCTGGTCCAAAAATTTCAGCGCTACATTCCGAATCACCCCGCGGAGCTTCGCGTGCTCGCGCCGCACCGGAACATTCCGCAAAAACCGATACCGCCGGACGTTCGCGTGCTGACGCCGCAACAGTGGGTGGACTTGCGCGTGGCGGAATCGGAAGAATTGCTCTGGCGGAAGACGTGCGCGCAGTGCCACGCATTACGCTTCGGGGCAAATGCCACACTGCCTACCGTCGCGAAGTCGAACATCCCCCAAAGATGGTTCCAGCACGCAGTTTTCAATCACGACGCTCACAAATTCCAGCAATGCGTCGAATGCCACGCTAACGCGTCGAAAAGCCAGGAAACATCCGACGTATTGCTGCCGGGGATCCAAACCTGCGAAAAGTGCCATCGGGGCGGGCGCGAAGCGGCGGAATCGCGGTGTTTTGAATGTCACACGTATCACGATTGGAAGAACGAGAAGCCAGTGAAAGGGACTTTCACTTTGTCCGCATCAGCGATCGGTAATTGAGCGCAAGAGCTTCGCGTTCGAGCCTGCGCAGCGACAGCCTTATTAGTTCTCCACGCCCCAGTTACTTTGTCTTCATCACGTAGACGCCATCCCATTCGCCTTCCGGAGCGTTTTGCGCAAACTCGATGGCGCGCTCGAGGAATACCTGGCTGGGGCCGTCGTCTGAAAAACTCGCGAGCACTTCGGAAAACTGGTTGGCGGCTTCGCCCCAATTCTGCTCCTTGTAGGATTTCATGGCCGTGTCGAATCGCTGGAGCAATGGTTCATACCTTGATTTTTCGGCGGCGACATCCATCAGCTCATAGATGTTTACAGGCTGGTTCTTTCCCTTCACGCGGATTTTATCGAGTTCGCGGCAAACGAATTGGCTGGAGACCTGGCGATAGGTCGCTTCGCTGATTACGATTTGCGCGTGATATTCCTTGGTGATGCCTTCCAGGCGCGATGCCAGGTTCACGTTGTCGCCCATCACAGTCCACGACAGACGTCGCGCGGAGCCCATGTTTCCCACATTCATCATGCCGGTGTTCAGGCCGATTCCGATCTCTATCGGACGTTGTCCGGCGGCCTGCCATTTGGCGTTCAGCGCTGCAAGGCCTCGCGTCATGCGCAACGCGCAGGAGCAGCTGCGAAATGCGTGATCTTCCTGCGGTAAAGGCGACCCCCAGAAGGCCATGATGGCGTCGCCGATATACTTGTCCACTGTTCCGTCGGTAGCGAAAATAATCTCTTCCATTTGCCCGAGGTAATCGTTGAGCAAGTGGACCAGCTCGTCTGGGGTCAAGCCCTCGGAGATCGTCGTGAATCCGCGAATATCGCTGAACAGTACAGAGAGTTCTTTGCTCTCGCCCCCGGGCCGGATGTACTTCTCGGGATCTTTTTCGATCAGCTCGATCACCCCTGGCGAAAGGTACTGCGAAAAACTTTTTCGGATTTTGCGTTTGGCGCGCTCCTCACGAATCATGCGCACGCTGGTGATCGCGGCATAGTTGGCCGTGAGTGTGCCGGCGGGAATTACGAAACTGAGCCACTCCCCTCTGTGCGCGAAGGCGAAATATACAAACGCGGCGAAGACCGCGAGAGCGAGCAATACCGAGATCGTGGAATAGAGCGGAGTCACGCGGCTGAACCAGAATCCAAATACGAGACCGAACAGGAGTATGCAACCCAGATCCACCATTTCTTCTTTGTAGCCGCGCCTCAGAAAAGTGCGTCCCGGCTCATTGCTGTGGAGCAGGTTGTCGATAATATTGGCATGAACTTCCACTCCCATGTAGACGCCTTCGAAGGGAGTATTGCGGATATCGCCCATCGCCAGCGCTGTCGCCCCGACCAGGACGATCTTGCCGCGAAATGTTTCCGGCGGCAGAGCTCCGCTGATGACGTCCCACATCGAATGCTGTTCGTAGCTGCCGTACGGCCCTGCGTAATTCAAGAGCGCGCTGCCATCACGCGCGGGCAAAACGGTATGCCCGCCCAGCTGAATCCGCTCGAGGCCATTGGGCGCTACGTATGCGGCGACCTCCTGATCCGGAATCTTTTCGAACGCGCGCACCGTCTCCAAGTCGAGTGAAGGGAAAAAGTCCTGATCCTGATATCGAATCATAAGCAAGGCGTGGCGCAACGTGCCGTCGGGATCCGGAACGATATTGATGAACCCGAACGACTCGGCCGCGTCGGCAAGTTTCGTGATGTTAGCTTCGACCCCCTTGCGGACCAATCCCCCGTTTTCAGCGAACGTGCGGCCCAAATCCACTTCCTCTCCTCGCTTGAATCCGACAGGCAAAACCTGTGGAAACACATGGGCCCACGCAATGTTGAAATATTCCTCGGCCAATTTTGGATCGGGCTGAGAGTCGAGAAAAACGTGACCGAGTACGACGTTGCCGCTCTTCTTCATCGCGGCGGCAAAGATCGCATCCTGGTCGCTGGCGGCTTTCAGAGTTTGCAGCTGTTGCAACAAAGCCGGAGATGCGGATGCCCCGAGATCACTTTTTAGTTTCTGCAACGCCTCAACCGCGGAATTACTCTCGGGAACCGGAAACGTGACGTCAAAGGCGATCACGCGAGCTCCGCCTGCGCCCAATTTGTCGACTAGCGTCGCGTACGTCTTTCTGGGAAGCGGAAACGAGCCGATATTCTGGAGAGTTTTCTCGTCAATGCCTACGATAACGATGCGGTCGTCGTGCGGGCGCTTGCCGCGCGTTTCAAAGCGCAAGTCGAGGGAGCTCTGTTCGATATTCTGGAGAAACGCGAAACCGGCGCGGGAGTCGCGTTCACCGATTCCGGTGAACCGGAACAGCACCAGCCCAATCAATGTGATCAGGAGCGCCAGCCCGAGATCAACGTGATCGAGTGCAAAGTTTTTCGACCAGTCCCGCCAGTGGCGCCACGGCTTTTCGTGCGAGCTCATAGGAAGTCAGCGTACGGACTGCCGCCCACACGAATGGACTTGCCCCCAAAGAGATTGGACGCCTAGCGACAAGGGCCTTCGCCGCTGTGGCTCACTGCGCGCTGGGCGGAATTTGCCGGTTCCCACCATTCGTCGGCGGCAACTGCTTGCTACCGCCACCGTTCGTCACTGCCAGACCGATGCCTACTCCCAAGCCAACCGCGACGGCCGTGCCGATGATGGCCCAGCGAAGGCCGTGGCCTTGGTGTGGAATGCCACTTTCCACCGGAATGTCCGTCGCCGTGAGGCTGGCTTGCAGAACTGCGGGAGGCGTATCCGTGGTCTGGAAGCCGGAGGGCGGCAGTTCCGAGGTGATTTGTACCATTTGCCCGGCACTCACTGCGATGGAATTCGAGGCTGTACTCGATTGCCCTGAATTGTTCGCGGCGTGCGCACCGTTGAGGGGCGTCACGGTAACTTGGCCTTTGTAGCAGATCACCGTCGTGGTGTTCGACTCGAACCCCACGTAAAAGTCCGTGCCGATGACGCCGATTACGGCATTCGGAGTCTTCATCTCGAATTTTCCGCCGGGTTTCGTGATCTTCATCACCTGGCTGCGCACTTTGCCGAAATCCATTTCGAGCGATGTCTGCTGAGACGCGCTGTCGTGCTGCACGATGCGCAGTTCGCTATCTGAGCCGAGGTTGAGGATCGAGCCGTCTTTTAGGCCGGCCCGGACGCGGCCGCTATGCTCGGTCTTCAGTAAATCGTTCCAGTCCAGCTCTTCTTTCACTTTGGCGGGCGTGGAATTTCGGGTGGCCGCCGGGATCATGGCGTTGATCTGCCCCGCGGCTTGGCCCGTCTGAGGCTGCGGCATGGCAGGCAAAGCGGTGAGTAGCGAGCACAATACGATCGTGGTGAAGCGCTTAAACGAACTCATGCGTGACTCCTTTTATCGATTACTTGTGGGCTTGTGTAGTGATTTTGACAGAGGCACTCAGAGTGTCAACGCGCAGGGCCGGGGATTGCGCCAAGGTGGTTAATAGTACTTTCGGGCAGCGTGGAATCGCGGCTGAACCACCGCAACTCCGGGCCGCATTCTCCTCGGAACGGGTATTGGCGAACGGAGAGAACGGACGCTAAGCCAAGAAATGAGGCTGGATCGCTCTTCTGCAACCTGCAGGACGACCGTCGGTTTGATGGGATTTCCGTGAGCGCAATTGCCAACAAAGCCGGACGTTCGACGCGCGCTTGCAAGGCGCAACGCTGAGAGGTCAATATGTCTCCTTCGGATCCCTGCGGGAACTGACCATTGCGGTGTCTCGCAGCAGGGTACGGAATGAAGAACAATGCGAGTGGTAGATGGGGGGAAATCAGGTGCATGTGAGGCGGGCACTTCTAGCGCTGATTTTTCTGGGCTGCGTAGTGGATATTTCGGCGCCAGCGCGAGGGAAACCCGTCGTCCTGCGCGTTTCCAATCCCACGCCGAGTGCCCGCGAAGAAGTGATAGCCGTGCCCCTCGCGGAAATTTTACGACGTCTTCACGAGTCAGACGCCACCCGTATCCACGTGGAGACGTTGACTCGTCGTCAGGAATTGCCTACTCAGATCTTCAGCAGCGTCGCCGGCGCGACGCCCGACGCCTTCCTGATACTAACAAACGTTCCGCCGTCACAGAAAGTTGAGCTGAATTTCTTCGTGGCCCAAGTTGAGGCTCCATCCGATCCCAAGTCACTGGTGTACGGAAGGGTTGTGCCGGAGAGGAAAGACGACTTTGCCTGGGAGAACGACAAGGTCGCCTACCGTGTTTATGGCCCCGCGCTGCAGGCTACGGGCGAGATCAGTTCGGGAATTGACGTTTGGTCGAAGCGCGTTTCAGATTTGATTATCAATGACTGGTACGCAAAAGATGCGGAAGGCCAACGGACGAAGGATCCGACGCTCACGTATCACACGGACACCGGCCAGGGATTAGATTCCTACGACGTGGGACTCACGCGCGGCTGCGGAGGTACGGCGATCGAGAGCGGTGGGAAGTTTTTCGTGTCGAAAAATTATACGAGCGCGGAAATCCTGGCGAACGGTCCGATACGCTTTCAGTTTCGTCTACGTTACGCAGCGTGGCAGGCGGGCGGCGCGGAGGTGAGCGAAGAAAAGATCATCACTCTCGATGCTGGAGCACACTTGAACCGGGTTCAGTCCACGTTTTCTTTTGAAGGAGTACCCTCGGTGCGCGCTGGGATTGGGCTGGCGACTCACGCTCACGCCGAAATCAGCGAGAATCCTCACGAAGGAATACTATCCGTTTGGGAGCCGCTCACGGATTCTTCCGCAGGCATGGACGGCACGGGAATTGTGCTGCCGGATGACGTTACGGCCGCGGTCGCTCGAGCCGACGGAAATATCTACTTCGTGTCGGATGCCAAGCCTGGCGTACCGATTGTCTATTACGCCGGGGCCGGCTGGTCGAAAAGCGATATGAGCGATCGGGCCGCGTGGCAGAAATATTTGCACGATTTTTCGATGGACCTGCAACGTCCACTACAGATGAGCTGGGCGCAATAGCTCGATGAGCGGTGGAGGGACTCTATTTCGCGCCGCGATCGAGGCATGCGCGTACGGTGTAGCGGCTGCCGCGATTCTCCTCGTCATCCCGGTTCGATTTGCTTCGCATGCGCAAAATACCAAGGCGGTCCAGCACCAAAGCTACGTCGGCGATGCTCCCGCCGATCCCGGCCCTTTGGCCAAGGACGTCTCCGGCGCACTGAATCAACACGCGATCCAGCATGTCCTCCGCAAGGTCGCCGATTGGCAATTGGCTCGTGCGGAAAGCCACTTCGATCAAGATTGGACGTACGCCGCTTTGTATCGCGGACTGATCGCCGCCTCGCGCGCGACCGGTGACAGCAAGTATGAGGACGCGGTCAGAAACGCCGCCAAACGATTCGAGTGGAAGCTTGGTCCGCGCATCGCGTTTGCCGACGACGAAGCGGTGGCTCAGAGCTATTTGCATTTTTATTTTGAGTCGCGCGACGCTTCGATGATCGCTCCCACCAAGGCCGCGTTCGATCAAGTCATCTCGGCTCCGCCAGACACTGCCAAGCCGCTCTGGTGGTGGTGCGACGCGCTCTTCATGGCTCCGGTCGCGTGGGTCAAGCTATCGGACGCCACGAAAAATCCGGCCTACGCCGACTTCATGGATAAGCAGTGGTGGATTACCTCGAATCTGCTCTACGACCCGAACGACCATCTGTACTCGCGCGACGCGACGTTTCTCGATCGCCACGAAGCCAACGGGCATAAAATTTACTGGTCGCGCGGAAACGGCTGGGTTCTTGCGGGGCTGGCAAGCGTGATCGAAGCGCTACCGGAAAGTAATTCGCGGCGCAAACCATTCATCGAGCAATTCCAGCAGATGGCCGCTCGGATTGCGGGGCTGCAGGGGAAGGACGGACTCTGGCGGCCGGGATTGCTCGATCCTGATGCGTACCCGCTTCCGGAAGTTTCAGGTTCGGCGTTCTTCGTGTATGCGCTGGCTTGGGGCGTAGATCACGGTTTGCTCAATCGGAAGCAATACCTGCCGATCATTCGGGCCGGATGGAAGGGTCTAATAAATCACGTGTATGCCGACGGGCGCTTGGGATGCATTCAGCCAATCGGCGCCGCGCCCGACGCTTATAGTCCTAGCGCGAGTTATGTATACGGTGTCGGCGCGTTCTTGTTGGCCGGGACGGAAGTCGACACGTTGGTGTCCAAGAAGAATTCGGATGTCGCGGCGCGTTGAAGTCGGTACTTGAGGCGGGGCTGATCCTGCGCGGGCGAATCACTCGGCGTGCTTGCTATCTCTCGCATGCAAAATGGGCAAAGGGCTTCCGACCGGGAATTTCGTGGTGGCCTTCGCCGCCGATCGCGCGCGACGCTGTCCGATTTTGTGCGAGGCCTGGAAAATACTTCCCACGCGGATCATTCCGCCCAGTCTGTGGGCGCCAACGGAAGCCAATCCCATGGAAGCCATGCATCCGCAGGACGCGCAATCGGGTTTTCCACCGAACTGACACGGGGTGATCATCGTTTTCAGGTCGGCTGAGAGCGTCTGGGTCGTCATCGCAAAAATGCATTCGTCCGGGCTGTGCGGCGGCGAAGCGAATTGTTGAATCACGACTTCAGGCATGTCGAGCTTCGGATATAGCTTGCGCAGCCACGACATGTCCGCGATCGCCTGCGCCCGTTCTCCGCGGGTGAGGATTTCAGGCATGCGATCGCCGATTTGAGGCGTGAAAAGGCTGAACCACACCTTTTTTACTTCGGGGCGCGGCGTCCAGAATTCCAGAAATTCGGCGAGATAGCCGGGCCGCTTCATCATCTGGCCGGTGACCGTACAGTGGACCGTGACATTCTGCCCGGCGATATTCTTAAGAATGCGCTCGTAAGTTGCGGGAGCTCTGCGCACGTCATGTTCCGGTTGCAAACCGTCGATCGAAACCGCTATCAGCAATCGCTCCATATTCGCCCAGGCGGGAGACATCGCGCGAAAAGCACTGGTAACGATTTGCACATGCATGCCACGATCAAGCAGCAAAGGAACGAGCGTTTCGAGCTCGCGATAACGCACAAGCGGGTCGCCGCCCACGATGGATAAGTGCAGAGGCTTCAACCGATCCACAACTTCCAGAACACCGTCTATCAGAGCTTGCCCTTTGCGATCGTTCAAATCTCGCAGGGTTTTTTCGCCGCCGAGGTGCGCAGCATCGTACGCATAGCAACCCGGGCAATTCAACGGACATTCGCGGGTAATCTCAATCGAAAGCGAAGGCGCTTCACCCTTCAGTATCTTTCCCCAAGCGCGAATTATTTGAGACGTTTCCACCGTTCGATATCCCTTTCGACGGCACAAAATTGTGAGGTGAGTGAGATTATAGCCGGATCAAGAGATCCGCCAGAACTCAGGTCTAAGCGCGGTGTCGCGCGCCGAAATTCGCCGGGTTTCCAAATTCCCATCTGTCAGAGATGTTAGTCGTCGGCTATAGGTTGCAAGTATGATCGAACGCACTAAAGCGTGAGTGGCCGATTCCCGTGCCAAGGCGCACACACAGTATCTACCTAAATCGTCAGGCGATATCTTTTTTCTCGCGCGGGTTACAAATGGACGACAACACTGTGCGGCCTGCCCACAATTCAGTTGGATGGAACGCCAGTGCTGGTCGCGAAATGAAGCGTCAAGAGGCGAAAATTCTGGAGCCGAGGCCCGGACTTGAACCGGGGACCTGCCGATTACGAATCGGCTGCTCTACCAACTGAGCTACCTCGGCTTTATTGAAAAGAAAGCATTTGTTGACGATCCTGCTGCTGGTTTTCCTCAACTTCCATCAAATTGCCATCAAAATACTTCTCGACCTTCGCCATTGCCTCGTGCAAATCCGTCGAGTCCACGATGTTATACCTTTCAAATGTGGACTCGGTCAGATGCCCCGAAATCTTCATGGCGATTCTCCGTGGAACCCCTGACCGGATCAGATTCCTGACACCACTCCGGCGAAAGTCGTGAAGAAGCAGGCCCTTGTACTGCCACACGTTGGGCCCGGTTTTGACTCCCAATCCTACCTTAACGCATGCAGCTTGAAAAGACTTTCGCAAGTTTCTTGCGTCAAACACACGTCCCTTGCGCGACATTTTCTTGAGAATTTCATTCAGCTCAAGCGGCAACGGCAGCAGAATCGGCTCCTCATTCTTGGTTTGGTTGCCTTCGATCCGAAGTTGGAATCTTCCTTTTTCAAACTCTATCTGCGACCACGTGATCGCTAGCGCGCCCCCTATCCTGCACCCGGTAAAATACAGAAACGTCACCAGCGGCCGAAGGTATTCGGGCATGGTGTCTCGTAGCTTGATGAATTGCGACGGAGTCAAGAAACCCTTGCGGACGTTGTCCTCCTTCAGCATCGGGAAATAGGGAGTCTGCGCCAATTTGCCTTCTCTCCGCGCCAAGGTCATCATCCTTCGGAGCAGGCTGAGGTTCCGGTTTATCGTCGCGTTCTTTGCCCCGTCGCTCTGACGCTTCTCAATAAATTCGTAAAGCAGGTTCGTGGTGATCGTTCTGACTGCGCGGTTCTTGAAGAACGAATCGAGATGTTCAAAGCCCCAAACGTAGGGATTGCCTTCCTTGTCTGCTTCGAGCATTTTCACGCCACGCGTGCGGTAATCCTGGATGAGCGTTTTACGGATCTCCTCGTACTTCAATTTTTTCATTTCCGCGACTGGTAGTCCTTGTTCCACCTTGCCGAGGCGGTCGCGCAGAAGATTTTCGGCAACCATCAGCGACTCGGACTTCGTGCTCTCCTGGCAAAGCTTACCGTTCACGTCCCGGTAGCTTATATACAGAAATCTACTTCCCTTCTTTTCGAAGATACAGCCAGTACCAAAAACTCTGCGCTTTGGGCCTTCGACGAGCACGGGCCGCGTAGACTCCACGCTTGGCGTTCTATTTTTTGTCCTTAGGTTGCCCTGTCTCATCTTCGTACTCCTAGTTCACCCTGACGTTTATGTCGTGCTTGACTGAGATCTTGCAACGCAGCCCGCTTGCGCCGCGCGTATCTATCGAGCGCCACGTCCCACCCCTTCGCTCCTCTTCTCCCGATCAACCAATTCATCAAGATCCCGTCGATCCACTTGGAAGCGTTTACCAAACCGCGTGTAAGCAAGCTGCCCTTTCCAGATTAGTTCTCGCACAGACCAGAGGGTGCACCCAAGATATAGAGCAGCTTCGGGTAGCGTCAGTAAGCGCCGCGGAGTGATTGGGACTTCATCGGCCATCCGTTTTGTTTCAGGCATACGACCTCCCGCCCCACATTCGGTTCTTGGGATTCACTCTGTGAGATTGCATGGTCTGTACTCGACCTGGAGGAACTCCTGCAAGTAGTGATTCGACGCCGAACATCTCGCGGAATCTGTACAGGTGCGTAACGTACCACCGTTTATCGCGAGGGTGTTGTTTCCCGGCGGACACTCCCGGCTCTTCCTCAAAAAGTTCACGGACTTTATCAGCGCTCATGTTCCACATCTCGGCGATTTCCGTAACGGCATAATGCCGCTCGGCGTGCACCGAGAATTCGAGTTGCGATTGCAACGTCATGGAAAATCCTGCTCCCTTTCGAATGAATTCGCACCGATTTGAACAATTCTGAATCGGTTATTCAGAGAATTGCTTCGTACTATTGATGAAATCCTTTTCAAAGATTCTCCCGATGGGAGGTCGTATCCGCCATGACCCGCCCGTCAGTCATTAAAAATCTTCGGCGTCTCTCCCCCTGTGGCCCCCTGCACTGCTTTGTTCCACTTCACCAGGCCTCCAAAACAGCTAATGAAACAAGCCGTGTGTCGCGGTCTCCTTCGGTGATGACCCCGACTCTTCTGCACCGGTGGGCCTGCGTTCTTTAACAGCAGGTTGCTCGTCTTGGGCTTCGGGGCCGTTCGCCATTCGCTTCTCCGTCCATTCCTTGAACTCTTTGTCCCGCTCAAAGACGAGCTTAAGAGCTTCAGAAACGACGTACGACTCGCTACATTTGAGGAATTCAACGTATTGCGCGAGCCTTGCTTTCACGTGTACCGAGACCCGAAGTTGAAGCGTGACATTCTTCGGTTGCTGCGGCGGTGCTTTTAGAATCGCCATTCCAGTTCTCCTGTGTTACATGCGCGTCTTAATAAACCGCGGTTGTTGACTTTGTTGTTCCAACGCAATGCACGCGGCGAAAACACGATCTGCGATTTGCCGCAGAAAGAGGCGGGAGTGACCCCCGAAGCCCGGAGGGATCGGGCCGCGATTTCGCGGCGCGATGGGGTCGCTCCCGCCTCTGCTCGTGTTTTGGCCGCGCTTCATTTCGTTGCCGTGTCCTGCGCATCTGCCTATTCTTTCTGCCAGTTATCTCCATCCTGGGCTGAAGTCGGAGGTGAAATCCCCTGAGAAAGATGTCTCCCCGGAACTTTTCACGGGTATATTTGCCGCCCAATGCGGGTGCCGCTCAAACAAGGCCACTTGTCCGTTCACGGGCGAGAAGATAATGCTCACCTGCGAAGGCGTGCGGAACTTGAGGGAATCGGATCGTACAGCGTTTTCGGTGATCTCTCCTGCGCGCCATCTTCGGTATAGATTCTCCAGTTCCGGGCTGCCGAATCGTTCTTTGCCGTCGTTGATGAAGGCGATGTCGTCGTTGGTCAACTTGCTGTAGTTCTTCTCGTCCCAGGTTCGCCGTGTGTGGAAGTAACGGAGAAGCCCAGAGGGTCCCTCGGGGTTCCAAAGCCCCTGAAAGGTCGCATGAAATACCTTCTTAGCTCGCTCGAAATTCGTGTCGCGGGTTGCGATGTAACGAAAGTTGAGGTTCGGAAGCTTCGTGAAAAGATTCAGATACGCGGCGAGGTGGGTCCTGAAACTGTCCATGCTTTCAAATCCGGGATCGATGAAACTGAAGGTCACCACAGGAGAGAGAGACCCGGCGGGGTTGTAGAACATCGGGAATTTGTCCACAAAATAGTGGTCGGTGAAGTTTTCCTTGATAGCCCCCGAGTAGCGTTTGTGCGGCAGGATTTTCTTGTTGATTCCCAACTGGTCGCAGAAGAATGAGCGCTTCTGGTCCTCCGTTTCGAGGTACGTGAAATCCTGATTTCGGAGAATGAAATCGAGTGCAATGAGCCGGGTTCGAATGTATTCGGTCGAGTGCACGCGCCGGAAACGGACATTCTCCCTGCCGATCACCTCATAGAGATTGCGGGAGAAGAGGTGGAATACTCGGCCATTCCGGAGGTATTCCTTCGCGCTTGCGTGCTTCTTCTCCATAACCTTTCGCGCAAAGGCGACGCTGCGCTTGCCGGGTTTTGTCCCGACGAACTGCAAAAACTGCTGGCAGGTGAAGTAGCCGGAATGCGTAGCCACAAGGTAGAGAAAGCGAGCTTCCTCCTCCGTGTAACCGAAATGCCGGAGTGCTCCCGTGTGGATGGGAAGGATTTTCACAGGGCGAAGATCCTCGCGGTGATTTCATGAGTATCGAGAACGTGGCGCAGCTTGGCGTGGTCCCGCTGCCGGGCGAAAAGATGAAATCCGGCCTTCGCCTTCTCGCCAAGCCCTTGGGGTCGATAATCGCGGGTAGCAACTTCGAGGTCGAGGCGGCGGATTTCCCGGCAGTCATCCTCATACTCGATGCGCAGGTCGGGGATCGGAATCTTGCCGTTTACGACCTTGAGGTCGAACTGGTTCGCAATGAAAATTCGCTCATACCCCGGGTCTTTGTCGGGCCGCATCCGGGAGAGGGCTTGGTAGAGGTCTTTCTTCAATTCGAAGTCGAGGACGACGCGGCGGACTTTCCCGCCTGAGCCTTCGATGTCTCTTGCGACCTGCTGATACAGCCTGTAGAGATCGGCATCGTGGCGGGCCTCCTTGGGTTTGACAAGACCGTGATAGGTAGCCTGCCGATGGGAGACGAGCTGGGCTCGCTCCAGAAGCCAGTGGCCGTCCTTGGTCAAAGTTAGGACTTTCGTCGAATAGGATGTGTGGCCTTCGATGGTCTTCTGTTCGACCAATGCGTGCCGGGCTAGTTTTCTAACGTCGCTTTCCATCTGGGAACGGTCGCCGTCGTAGCCGAACCGGGCGAGATCGTCTGCCGGCACGACGCGAAACTTGCCGACGTCAGTGAGCGTACGAACCTCGGAATCGCGCAAGGAGTATTCGCGGTTCCGGCCTCGATAGATCGTTCGCGAACGGTCAGAAACACGATTGGGCCGACTCGAATTTGGCTCTCTGCCGCGTTCTGGCTTACCGTGCGAATTGTCCCTGTCCAGAGAATCACTGCTCCCTTCGATCAGATCGCGGGTGGACTCCTCGCGTCTTCTGAACGAGAAGGCGAAATCCGAAATGCTAGAGGGATGATCCACGGAGAACCTCCTCTCGTTTCATCTTAGTGCGAACGTGGGGAAAGACTTCGAGCGGCGCACTAAGTGAAGAAACCGAGATTGCGAGCTACCACACATCGTGTTGTTCCGGCTGGAGGCGAACTCAGACTTGCGGGGAACGAGCCTGGTCTTGCCCCTCGGGATACAAAAACACCTCTTCCACCGTCTTTCCGAAAACGCGAGCGATCTTGATAGCGAGCGGCAAACTGGGGTCGTACTTGCCCGTTTCAAGGGCGTTGATCGTGCCGCGCGCGACTCCGACTTGCGCGGCAAGCTCTGCCTGCGACCATTCTTTTTCCGCCCTCAAGACACGCAACCGGGTCTTCATCGATACCGCCAGGAAGACAGAATCAATCCGATGCTCCACAAAACGATCATCAGGGGCGGGATGCCAAGCCACGAGAGGGGATGAAATCCGAAGCTCTGAAAGAAGCCGATAGCGGCGGAAAAGACAAGCGTTCCGGCAAAGGCGAAGGACAGCGCGCGGTAGTTGACCTGCTGTTCGCGCTCATCATTCGAACGCAGAAAGCGGAGCAGGAACGCGATGGCTGCCGCGGCCCCCGCGATTGCCAGGGCGAGTAGGAACGTTCGCAGGGACGGGACCTTTCCGACAACACTAAAAGCGGCGGCAGAAACCAGTGCAGAAGCATAAAAGAGGAAGAGCGCAGCTCGGCGGCGCTCGGCGAGGCCATCTCTAGATGACTCAAGGGACATGGGAACCTCCCAAAGCTACCCAGCAGGGTACGCCAATCACACCTATATGTCAAGTCCGACGTACACATAGAACGCAATAGCGTTCCTAGCCGCACTCCCGTCTCGGGGATCGCACGCGACCGACACAGCAGCTCCCCAGCCACAACGGGAGGGCAGGCGCAAGCAATGTTGACTGCCTTCAGTGCTCGAGGTCATGAATGAAGCGACCGAACTCTTCGTTTCGGGCCAACAATTCCTGGAAGAGATGAATTTTCATTTTTTCCTCCTCTTCACAATTTCCTTGGGTGAGGAAGCTCGCTTGCGATTCTTCGCAGCCTGCGCTCTCTTTGCGGCCAGGAGCTTCTCTTCCTCCTCGGGGGACCAAGGCAGGACGACGATCCGCGGTGCAAGGCCCTGCTTCTTGCGCTGCTCATCGCGCTCCTCGGCATCCAAGAACACGTCGTCCGGGTCTTTGAGCCATATTTCATACTTGTGATGGATGCGAGACCAATAGGTCGCCTGGTCCTGCTCGAAATCGCTGGCTTCGGAGGTCACTTCGAATCCGGCCTGCGCCCTGACGTATTGAATCTCGTTCGACAGGGGTGTCAGCACGTCGGACCTCTGACCCGGACACCCGGCAAGCTGTTTGAAAAGGTTGGCGGATTCGCGAAGATTGCGGTCGAGTAGGGCAAGCAGCTCGTAAGCAGTTGGTTTCACGTCGGCGTACCTCCTTTTTGGTTTTGCTGTTCGCTTTCGCCTATGATCCAAGGCTGTTCGGGTTGTGTCGGGAGCGAGAAGGACACGGCCTTTGGCATCGCGAGAATGCGGTCGTCGTCAGCCTGAGACCAAAAAAGGATCACGGCTCGCGGCGGCAAACCCTGTTCGCGCCGAGGCTCTTCGCGGGATTTCAATTCGAAGTAGATCTCATTGGGACCTTCCTCGGACTTCTCGCGGTTCCGCCGAACGCGGTACAAGTTGTTCTCTTCCTCCTGCTCCTTCTGCGCGATCTTGGAGGCAAAATGGTCGTTGGCGTAGGAGCGTAGTTCGCTCCGATTGACGCGGATTTTGGTTATGCAACTAGGAGATTCCAAAGCCGACTTTTCGAGGATGTCGAGGGCCGTAAGAGCTTGGTCGATTCCCTGATTAAAGAATTCGTAGACACGATCATCCATCGGACTGCATTCCTTTCCTCCGCGAGATGGGGAAGCCGCTCGAGGTTTCGGAGCGTTTCGCTCGTTCAGGAGCGTCGGCTACGCCGTTCCATCCGTCGAGGCACACGAATAGCGCGGCGCTCGGAGGTCCAACCGAAAGGAAGAAACTCATTCAGAAATTTGCAGCGAGGAGGAGATTCAGCAACCGGCTCGGATGGGGTCGGGACAGGAAACGCTAGGCACGGTGAGAGTTGCGCCCAAAATCGGAAATGGATAACTTCTCTTGCAGCCATCGTTGCACCTCAGACGTGCGACTTGGTCAGGGGCGCGCTCGGTGTTGAAGCACCGGCGCGTCTCGCTATTTTGCTTTGGTCTTTCTTGGTGTTTTGCTCCTTCTGCCCTGGCCTTCTCGAAAGTGTTCGGCCTTATGCGCCTTGATTTTCTCTATGTCTTCTTTCGTCCACCGCCAATGCTTTCCGCCATTCATCCCTATTTGTTGTGAGGGGCGGATCTTCCCTGCGACCATCCACCGATGCAGCGTGATCCAATGAATTCTAGCTGCTTTCGCCGCTTCCTTCGTGGAATAGGTTCTCACTTAAGATAGACCTCTTTAGCATATGTTGTCAAGTGCCGAAATCGCGCCTTGAAAGTGTGTGGGCAATCAAGGTGGCCTTCGACTTGGGAAGATTAACCTAAGTGTCCGAGCAATGGGAAATTCTCCACCAGCATATGCTGGCTAGCTTCGGTATGAGGCAGAGAGTTATTACTCCGAGCACTTAATTGGTGACACTTTTCAACGGGCGGCGTATTGGACGTGACGTTCGCGAAAGTAGTTCTTCACCGACTTGGGCCTGGCCTGTGTGATTCGAAGGTAAGAGCGAACGTTGTCCATCATTTCCTGAACGTTTACGGGACGGACACGGCCCAGTGCGTTGGTCTTCACATCCTGGTTCAGCAATTCATCCGGATTCAGTTCCGGACTGTAAGACGGCAAGTGAAAAATCCGGATTTGCTCGCGGTGTTCTGCCAACCAACGACTCACCGATCGCGCCTTGTGTACCGGGTGACCATCTACAATCAGAAACACTTTCCGCCTGCTCTTTCGCATCAAGCGCAACAGACGGCCGAGAAAATTCAGAAACACCCGCGCCGTGAAACGCTGACGGAAAATCATGAACGCTAGCCGCCCCCGATTGGTGATCGCAGAGATCATGTTGCAGCGAAAGCGCTGACCCGTTCCCAAAACTACCGGCGTCTGCCCTCGACGTCCCCAGGATCGTCCCGCTTGATGGTCCGAACGCAGACCCATCTCGTCTAGCCAATGAATCTGGGCCTTAAACTGTCGCGCCTGTTCGCGAATCGCTGGATATTCCTCCTCCAGCCAGTTCCGCACCGCCGTTGGATTTTGTTCGTACGCTCGGCGCACCGGCTTCTGCGGGGTCAGACCCCAAGCGCGCAAATAGCGTCCCACCGTCCACACCGAAACCTGCACAGCGAACTTTCGCGACAGCAACTCTTGCACCGCTTCTCTGGTCCACAGCGCAAAGGGCAAGCTCAACTGGTCCGGGCAACCGCTGAGAATGTGGCGCACCGTCGTGGCTGCTTGATGCGGTGCCAACCGCGAAACCGGCGGTCGTCCGCGCCGTTGTGCCTGCAGCGCCCCTCGTCCTTCCCGTTCCACCATCCCCATCCAGCGGCTCACTGTACCGCGAGCTACCCCGAAGACTCCAGCCGCCTCAGTTTGCGAAAGACCTTTCTGAACTGCCTCCACGACTCGCCGGCGAAGATCTTCTTGAGCTTCCGCCGGCAGCGAGCGAGCATCTTGGTTTCCCATGCCCGGCACACTATCACATTATTTTCTAAATGTCATCTATATTATGCTCCGATTAGTACATCCGTTTTGCCCCTGAACAAATTGACACTCAGTACCGACGTAAGTAAGAAGCCGTACGCCATTGGACTGTTTCACCGCTTAACGCGAATGATCCACATCAATGATTCGGTAGCGGCTCGGTTCCTTCGCTCAGAATATGCAAATAACGAGGATAGGCAAACAGTCGATCTCTGCGTTTGCCAGTCACCTCTTTTGCTATCTTGAGTTTTGCCAGACTTTCGAGGGCACCTGTAATCGTGGGAACGGACAATTTGAGGGACAGTGCTGTCGGGCCAATCTTGATTAGCGGGTGTCCTTGCATGAACCGATGAACGAGCAGGGCAGACGCGGTTTTGCGACCCAAGGTGTGGATCTTCTTCCGATCAGCTTCGAAGAGGCGAAGAATCTGAACGGCTGCGCTGGCTGCCTGGTGCGCCGTGGTCTCCGTGCCCTCCAGAAAAAATGCGAGCCATTCTTCCCAAACACCCTCTGTGCGAACGCGTTGAAGCAAATCATAGTAGCGTTGACGGTGAGTCTTGAAGTAAAGGCTCAAATAGAGGAGTGGCTCACGCAAAGTGCCGTTGGCGCAGAGAAGTAGCGTAATTAGCAGACGACCCAGTCGCCCATTGCCATCGAGAAAAGGGTGAATCGTCTCGAACTGCACATGGACGAGTCCGGCCTCGACGAGAGCGGGCAGCTTGTCTTTTTCATCATGTAGAAAATGCTCGAATCGGTCCAAACACTCCATCATGCGTTCCGGCGGAGGGGGAACGAACGCAGCGTTCCCAGGTCGGGTGCCGCCAATCCAGTTCTGGGAGCGGCGAAATTCGCCGGGCGTTTTGTTCGCGCCGCGTCCCCCACGCAGCAGAATTTGGTGAATCTCCCGGATGAGCCGCAGCGAAAGCGGAAAACCGCCCTTGATGCGACGAAGACCATGTTGCATCGCCGCGACGTAATTCGAGACCTCCTCGACATCATCGACAGGAACCCCAGGCGCTGCTTCGTTTTCAAATAGTAGCAAATCGGAAAAGGAAGATTTAGTGCCTTCGATTTGTGAAGAAAGAAGGGCTTCCTTGCGAGCATAGAGATAGAGGAAGAGCTGAGTATTTGGCAAAAGCGTCGTCAAGCCATCTAAGCGTCCAAGGGCCTGATTTGCGCGGTCGAGTTGTTGGTATAGTCCGTTAAGATCGACAGGCGGATTCGGAGGTAGCGGCGCAGGCACGAAAGCCCGCACCGTCTCGCCCGCCGTGGTTGTCGAGATATACGTGCCGAGCCTTGAGTTTTTTTCGTCCGCCATTGGTTGCTATGCAAGCTTGCTTTAATAAGCCCTGTCGGTATTAAAGCATAAGCTTGTTTGCTTTAATAGAAAAAATTGCGGTAATTGCTTCTGGCATCGGGAGCTGCGAGTTCGATGCCTACTTACATATTGGGAACGGGTGCTTCGCTTCATGCTGGTTACCTTGCCCACTCGCCAGCGCGCCGAGTGGAGATTGTACGAATTTCGTGGAATTGACTAGGTTCCCTCAACAAGGCCGGCCTTTAGGCTGCGCGCTCGTGATTCAGTTTGAGCAAACGTTGCAATAGTTCGGCGTCGGTCAGCGTTGAGGGCCAGCCGTACGAAGTGAACACGGCTTCATCCAGTTTGCGATGCGCCTCAGCCAGCCACGCGGGGCGCGCGTTGTACAGGTTTGTGAGCGTCCGCTTCTTCTGTTCCTCTGCCGTCGCCTCAGATGGTTTCAGCCACGCTTCGCGTTTTTCTACCAGTTCGCGCGCGGCATCCGCGATGGCTTTCACCAGCGGGGAATTCTTCGGTTCCTTGTCGGGCGGCCAAGGGAACGGATACGTTTCAAGTGTACGCGCGGAAGAATAGCGCGGATCGTTACCTACTCCCATCTGACCTGCTCCCCATTTTCCGCGCACGGGTGTATATGAAAGTGGCGGGGCTGATCGGTCCCCTTTTCCTGTATCACCCGGAGAGTGAGTTTTCGGCAGTTTGTTTGCCAATGAGTTCGCGGCTAGCCGCGAACTCATTGGCGATTTCGTTCGGCGTCCTCTCGCCCAGCGCCCTGTGAGGACGACTCTCATTATATTCTTGTCGCCACGCTTCGATCACCTGTCTCGCCTCTGCCAGTGTTGCGAACCAATGCGCGTCCAAGCACTCCGATCGAAAGGTCCCGTTGAACGATTCCACATATGCGTTATCGGTTGGCTTCCCCGGCCGCGAAAAATCGAGCTGCACACCGGCATGATACGCCCATAGGTCCATCGCCTGGCTGGTGAACTCCGATCCGTTGTCGCAAAAAAGCGTTTTCGGAATGGCTCGCCTCAAACAGATCCGGCCCAGTACGCGCACCACATCTGCTCCCTTCAAGCTTTGCCCTGCTTCGATGGCTAGACTTTCCCTTGTGCATACATCGACGATGGTCAATGCGCGAAACCTTCGTCCGTCCGCGAGCTGATCCGCGACGAAGTCCAAGCTCCACGCCTGATTCGGTGCTGTGACCTTGCCTCGTTCTCGGCGGTTCGCCGCCGCGCATCTCCGACTTCGCGGCTTGTAGCGCAGCGCCAAGCCCTCTTCACAATACAGCCGATACACCAGCTTTTTGCCTACGTTCCAGCCCTCACGCTTCAGCAGCACTCGAATCTTCCGGTAGCCGTAGCGGATTCGGGCTTGGGCGATCTCCCGAATCCGCAACCGAAGTGCGGTCCTCGGCTCCTGGGTGCTCTGGTACCGAAAAGTGGAAACCGGAATCCGTGCCACTTCACAGGCACGTCTCTGGCTCACCTGGTACACGCCGCCCAGGTAGTTCACCCCGGGGCGGCGGCGCGAGGGCTTTACAATTTTTTTGCGAGCACGTCCTGTAACATCGTCTTGTCCAAACTCAACTCGGCAACCAACCTCTTCAGCCTCGCATTCTCTTCCTGAAGCTGCTTCAGTTGCCGGACGTGATCGGTTTCCAATCCCACGTACTGCTTCTTCCACCGGTAGAAAGTCTGTTCGGTAATTCCTGCTTGCCGACACACTTCCACCACCGCCACACCTACTTCAGCCTGCTTCAATACGCCGACAATCTGCTCTACAGAAAAACGCTTTCTCCTCACGGCAAATCCCCCTTCTTCAGGTCAGATTCTGCCGGAAACTAACTCTCAAAGCGTGTTAAGAATTGGGGGGCCGATCAGGGCAGGTCAACCCGCCGAGCCGAAGTCACACTGACCTTTGGACGGATTTTGGGGTAAAGATCAGCCTC
Organism: uncultured Acidobacteriota bacterium; assembly: GCA_963740695.1. Taxonomy (GTDB): domain Bacteria; phylum Acidobacteriota; class Terriglobia; order Acidiferrales; family UBA7541; genus Palsa-295. The sequence goes on along the minus strand of CAVUFU010000003.1, from coordinate 341,157 downwards.
GTAGTCGGACACCGAGCTTGCGATTTCGGTGGTCTCGTTGGTAGAAGAGTGTCCGCCGTTAGTTGGTCGGGACTGAGTACACCGACACTTGTTTATCATTCAAAATTGCTAACTTGGAACCGTCAGGCGACAATGCAATGCCGTGGTGCACCTTCGTCAACGGAGTTATGCCGACTGTTAGGACGCGCGTCCGGAGCGACAGGTTGTACACCATGACGTATCGCGCAGTAACGTGATCCGCATCCCAAGCGATGCCCAGTATGTGAGACACGGGAACGGCAGCGAACTTTCCGTTCTCTGAAGGGGCGGCCGCGAGTGAAGTCATGTCCAACATCGGATAATCATCCTTATTGAGATGATCAGTCATCAACACCTCACCCTCCTTCGTGAACAGAACGACTTCCGTACAACCGAACATCACTAAATCATTGGTCACAAACCACGGAGCACCGCTACATGTCTTTGCCAGAGGCCTCCACCACACGGGCTTCCAATCTTCGCTTCCGAATTTGGCAACAATCACGCCGAGTTGGCGCTTCTGCCGTGTTGGCTCGATCATCCTGATCATCTCGTCGTCTGAAATTGAGAATGTTGCTTGGTAGAACCGAGGTTCGGTCCACGTTTGTCTAATCTCAAATGTGCTACCATCCAGTACTTCTAGTTCGGTCGATGATTGCGTATTGTGCTGGATCAATACGGTCCTCCGGCTGGCTGAAACTCGGAACTCCCACCTTTCATATCCATTTGAGCTGGAGAGAGGTACTTCTCGAATCTGCATGAAGTCCCGTGAGCATAATCTTAGAATCTCACCCGTTCGAACCATTACTCCTCCGCTCGTTGCGAGAATGTAGGATCCCTGGGCGCGGGTGGGCCAATTCTTGGTAAGCAGGACCTTCCCGGAATCCGGGTCGAGGACGGACATGTGTAAAATATGGGAGCTCGACACGTCCGGGCTTACCCGAGAGGCGAGCTCTCCCGTCGGATCGGTCTCGTAAACGAGAAGCCGGGAATTGTCGAGGAATAGAATCCCTGGGAATTCTCGTTTATGCCAATCGGCCTTGTGCTCGTTCTGGAACCCGGAAAGATCTTCGACAACATCCCGCGACCACACCGGAGATGGAGACTTCAACGATTTGACTTTATCGGCTTGCGTTCCTACGAGACTGAACATGCATACTGCCAAACCGGTCATTCGTAAGTGTGTTGCCGAGAAATTCACCTAGGAATACCCGACGAGAAAATGGTGTTACCTAAAATCAAGTCCACAACAAGATGGATTACTGTTCCGAGCGGTACGTCGAGAGGATTTGCTGTATCGACGTGGAAGGTGTCGGCTGTAGTATTGAAATGCAGTGACAGCATGTCTCCGCACCGATAGCCAAACATTCCGTCGGAGCAACCGCCCATGACGGGATACGGATCAAATGTCTGGCCCTGAATCTGGAGCCCGTCATAGCTGAAATTAAAATTCCCACCGTGTGGGGGCGGGAGTGCTTGCTCGTCCAACTGTACGTAAATGCTCTGGATGCAGTCTGCGACATCGCCCGCATCGCCGGAGCATTGAGACGTTCCAAGCTGAATTGCAGCGGTTTCTGCCTGGCATTCCTGAGCGTCTTGGCACCCGTTAAAATAATAACTTGTTTTGTCCAAGTCGATTCCTAGCTCAGGGTCCCACCCGTCTGTCATGATCGATACGCTTCGGGCCTCCTCCTCGGCTCCGTTGCTGCCATACCCCGAATTCCCGGGGATGTCGTAATAGCTGTCACCGTAGAGATTCATATCCTGAGCACCGAAGTAGGATGCTGAATTATCGGTACCGCACATAAAACACCCGCTGTCTCCGCCACCGTAGCCGCCTCCTCCACCACCCCCACCACCACCGCCGCCTCCGGTCCCACATCCAAGCCAAGCATCGCAGTCGTCGAGGTGCGCGCCACTCCGATCGGTGAGCCTCAGAGGATCATTTCGGACGTACGCATAGCGGTTCCAGGTTTGCGGGTCGTTCACGTGAACCGACGAAATCCCGCCAGGATCGGGCGACGGCCAGCGGCCGTGTATGCCATTGTACTCACGCGCGGGGAAATCGAACAGATTCGCAACCGTATCCTGGTTCAAGCCTGTGAAAGACAAATCCGTCGTTCCTGTTTGCGCGTAGTTCTCACCGAAAGGCGCGTATGCGCCATCGAAGTACAACGCGCGGCCGGGCGTGGAAGCGAAACGTGAACTCCCCAGCCAGTCCGAATGACGGTAGTATGCCAGCCCACTTGAATTATACACCGCAACAGAACCGCCGCTGAGCGGCACAAAGGCTTTCTGCAGCGTCTGGCCGCTCATGATAGCCAGCTTGTCACCACTGGCCGCGTAAACAATTTCCGTGAAGACTCCGCTCTTATTCTGTTCGACCATGCGGCCGAGAGCGTCGTACGTCAGGCCGACGCTATCAATCATTACGGGCTTTCCGTTCGCATCCCAAACGTAGGTATGCGCAGTATCAGTGAGCACGTTGCCGTTGGCATCATACGTGGGCGTGGAGCTGCCGATCTGCGTCATGTGATTGGTGAGATAGGAATAAGTGGGCTGAAAGGAAATCGTGCCGCTCTTGCTGACATTGCCGAAGGCATCGTAGCTGAAGGTTTGAGCCCAGGGCGAACCGCAGTTGGCACTGGCGATGCGGCTCACGTCGTCATGAGTGTAATTACACGTCTGATTTCCGCCACCGTAGAACGGGTCGGTGACGCCTAAAGTTTCAAGCGTCCCGATTGGATTCCATGTAAGTGAGCCCACCACGGATTGGCCGTTCACCGCGAACGTATATTTCGTCATGCGATTGCTGTTCGGGTCGAAAGTAAATGAGTCGCTATCGGAAGACCCGAGGTTCACCTGAGTCGGCAAGCTCGCGGTATTGTAGGTTGTGCTGGTAAGCGGATTCTGCCCCGAAGACGCGGAAGCAGAATTCACGCGGCCCTCGCCATCCACCCCGTAGGTGATCGTTGGCAGGCCGACCAAGTTACTGAGTTTGTTCAAGGCGCCGTTCGCGTAGTATGTGCCGCTAACGTGATAATAGCTGACGGAGTGCGGAGTAGATTCGTAGACGTCGGTCGGCTGGCCGAGAATGGTGTAGCTGAAGCCTAGATCGGTGATCTTCGTGGTGCAGGGTGAAACGCATGTATAGGCTTCGGCAAGCTTAGTTTTAGCATTAGCCATTGCTGTACCATTGACAGTAGCCGCATCGTAAACAAAATATCTGCTCGGCGTGTTCGTAGAGTAGGTACCGGAATATGTCGTGCTGGTGATGCGGTGACGCGCATCATAGATGAAGCACGTGGTGTTGCCGACGGCATCAACCTTCTTGACCAAGTCGCCTTTTGACGTGCCGCAGGTTGTATCCGAGTCGTATGTGTAGGTCGTCGTCGCGGCCTCCGGATTTGTTTCCGAAGTCAAGCGTCCCAAATCGTCGTAGACGTAAGCGCGGGTTTGCTTGCTTCCCGAGGATTGAGCGTTTTGGGTGACGCCCGTCAAGTTGTCGAGGACATCGTAGGTATACTGCGTCCAGAAGCCCGTGACTGAGGAAGTTTGGGCGCACGATCCGCTGCCGGTAGCGCTGGTTATCTCGCAGACGGAAGTCATCCGTCCTAGTGCGTCGTGTTCCGATTGTTTACTCTTGGTGTTCTCTCCAGTTGGGGCGGGTCCGAGCGTTCGGTACGTGTCGTTCTGCGTATAGGTGTAGGTTACGCTTTGACCGCTACTATCTGTTACGAGTGTTTTACGGCTAAGCGCATCATAGGCAGTGTTCGTACCAGGCGCCGAGGAATTTGTCGTGCCAGCGGTAGCCGCGTAAGGCAGCGTCGTTCGGGATGGCCTGCCGAGGCCGTCGTAGTCCGTCTCCACCGAATCGTAGGTGCTGGAGGACGGGCTTTCCTTAAGCTGAGAAACGTGAGTGCGCCCAAGGCCGTCAACCGTTTTGAGCGCGTCGGTTGTCGAGGCAGAGCCGTTAAAGTTTACATAGCCTTCAACGGAGATGGCGCCATAGGTGGAATTGGCCACATCCGATGCGGCGTCGGTGAATTTATTTGGTCGCCAGAAGTACGGGTCATTGTAGGTGGTCGTAGTGGGCTGGCCGTTCTCGTCGGTGACAGAAGTCTGCACCCCGCCCGTGCAATTCCAAACCACTGAGCGGGAGAGACTCAACGGTTCGCTGACTGACGTCGGAAAGGAGTTTCCACAATCCGCGTATGTGTAGGTCGTCTGTGCGCCGTTTACGTCAGTGGCGGTCTGGACGTTGCCCGTGTCGAAATATGTAATGGTGTTAACCAGATTTGAACTACTCCCCCCGACTAGCTCGGTGATGTTTGTGACATTACCTCGCGAGCCCGAGACGGGGGCCTGTTGCGGCGTTCCCGATGTCGCAACGACCGCGGTTTGATCGTAACTGTACTCCGTCTGCGCTTTGACAGTACCAACGCTGTCCTCAACTGTGACAAGCTCCGGGAGTCCGGCAATGCCGTTGCCCAGGCTGGCATATACAGTTAACGTCTTGCGGACTAAGGATCCTGGCGTTCCGCTCCCATACCCGTACTCGTCTTTTTCCGTTGGGAGTCCATAGCCGTTGAAGCTCGTATTGACTTCCGACTCCAACCCGCCACGCCATTTCAGGTAATGGGCACGAGATGCGATAGGCAACGTGACGGCTGTCGAGTTACAGGGCACAGCTGCACCGTTGTAACAGGTGTATGTAGTGTTCAGCAGGGTGCCCGAAGTTGATCCCTGGTACGCCTGACGCTCCGTCTCATAGATTCCCTGGAAGTTTCGGACCGATTGGTTGCTCTGAGGGTCAGTAATCGTCGTGGTCCATGCCGTGCCGCTCTCTGAATGAGCATAGGTCCACTGGCCATCCGGTGTCGTTCGCTGAAGTGTTGCGGCAGTGCCATCGGTGCAAGTAATGCCGTTGCTCCCGCCCGAATAGGTGTAGGAAATCTGACCGAGCGTGGGCAGAGTGACGGAAGCTAGCCGACCGGTGACATCGCCGCTGCTGCCAGGAGTAGCCTCGTAAGTGAAAAGGTATTTCGTGTCGTCCGGCAAGTCAATTTCGCTCACGAGGGGGACATTGGTAGCCGAGTACTCGCCGATGCCGCTGCATCCAAAGTTCGTCTGAACGGTGTAGGCAGTGTACTTCATGGTATACGAGACGCTTCCACCTGCTGGCGGAGTGTAGGTGAACGTGATCGGGCTCGAAGGCGTACCGCTTCCTGCGACGACAAGAGCAATCGTGCCCAACGTGTCTGTAATGTTGCCGGAACTGTCGACGCTGATAATGTTGCCGTTGCGGTCGGTGAGAGTGCCCGGACCGGCGAATTGATTGGCAGGCGGACCGATCTGCGTCCCTTTTCTAGTTGTAACTGTCGCTGACGAACTGGTCACGGAGACGCTATAGCCCGAGCCATCGGTTGCAGTGGAGTTCAAACCCGAAGATCCCGCACTGCCGCAAGGCGAGGATGTCCAGCGTGAAGAGTAGCCGGGAAATGCATGCGGGGTGCCAAGGTAGTCGTAAAAGGTCCAGTAATAGTCATAAATCGTTTCTTCGTAAACGGGCGGTAAGTGGGGATTGACGATTTGAGGGCAAGCCTCGATAGTAACCATCCGTGACGAAAGGTAGCCAGAGACGGCTGCCGTGGAGCTTGTCCAGCCCCAGTTAATTACCGGCTGCCAGGTCGTACTTGCGCCTGACCTGACCGGATTCCAAACGGAGGTGTCGTAACTCACATTGTAAGCAAAAGGGGCGCCACGCCCGGCCTTGCTAAGAACCGGAACGACGATATGAGAGTTGAGATTCGCAAGATTGATCACATCTGGGCCTCCGCCGAATGTGCCGAACGGCGGAGTGCCCGTCGCGACTTGCGCGGGAGACGGCAAGCAGCAAATGAAAACCAATGAGAATAGCGCACAGATGAACCTAGACCGTGATTTTCGCATCGCTGGCTCCCTCAGAGTCAATCGGACGAGAATGCAGAAACCGCTAGTCCCGAGTTCAAAGTCGCGCTTTGAATCGTCATATCCAGAAACAGGGTACCGTTCAGGAATTTTTGGACATGGAAGGGGATTTGAACTCCGTTCACGGTTTGGTAGTTCGAGAAATTTATCTCCACTGGAATATTGAGGAGCGCGTTGTTGTCCGGGTGAGTGTTAAAGGTGAACGCTACTGGCAGGAGTGTGGAAGAATCCAGGTAGACGTCGGTAGAACTAAGCATGAGGAGCGGATCACCCAAACCAGGAATCTGCGTTCCACTACTGACGGCAAACTGAAGGTGTTGAACCGAAATACCGTTCTTGGTTTGTTGGCCGACGTACGTGATCGACAGGTTCGGGTTCGACGTCTGCGACAAGACCGTCAACTCCGGGAAGAACCACGCCGCATCCGTCAGGCAATTGTGCGCGGCCATGTTGTTGTAAGAGCCGTTAGGAGCAAGCCACGCTCCTTGCGGCGCGCCGCTCTGCGACGTGCGTATCTCGCTGAGGGGCCCATCCGACAGACTGAGGTCCATTCGACTGTTTGACGTACCGAGGGCTTTCAGCGTGACCGCACCGCTCCCGATGTCCGAGCCCGCGACGCGCGTCGCCGTGCCGGTGAGTGTTACGTCCGCGATTTGGACACTTCCGGATAGGCGCGTTACGGCGTTCGTCGCAAGCGCCACGGCAGTGGGGTCTTGCGTTACGCCAGTCGAGGCTTGTTGGGCGCTGGTTCGTAAGGCGAAAATGCACGACACAACCGCGAAAGCGAAGGCGAAAGAGCGAAGGCGCACGATAACCCTCCCATGAAGTACCAGGAGTTCTATTACTCTTTCGCATAAATGTCAAGCACTGAACACGTAAATATACGGATGCAGCAGTAAATGGCGTCGATACTGAGGCAGCCATCGGATTAGTTAGTCGGCCTGCCTACCTTTGAATTTCGATTCGTTAGCGTCCAGTCGGCACGATTTCCGGCCAGCCGTAAAAGCTCGTTGTCTTTCCTGTCACGCAAACCCTCAAGCCTTTATATTCATCTTCTGGCGTTCCGAGCTTTGCGCGATCGGAGGTCCAAATCAGTATTGTGAACACTTCCCTTTGGTAGGGTTCGTTCAGATTTATGAACGTTAGCTCGCCTTTGGAACTTTTCGCGTAGTGCGTGCTGACTACTTCGCCGCACACCGTGGCGCGATCGCCGATATGATTCTTAGCCTCGACGGGGGTGAGCTTCGCGGTTTGGGCGTGAAGGGACGAGACTGCCAGCAAACAAAAAGTCAGCAAGACAAACGATCGGAAGGGTTTCATACTCGTCTACCTTTCAAAATTCCCGGTCATGTCAACTCGCGGCAGGCGAGGATAAAGCACGTTTTGCCATCTTCGAGGCCATGTGGATCAAGAGTCCGCGGCTCTTATTATCCACACGCGAAAATAATTTGGGTCAGAGTAATCTCGTCGCTCGCGTTCCTGTTTTGAATTGACCGTTCGACTCCGAATAGATTCTGCCGGCAGGTTCGGTCTGCCCGCCAATTCAGCTCCACCCGGCGAGGTGGTTGGGGACGGGCACGGCCTGTGACTTCCATCAAACTGCCATCAACGGACCCAAATTGACGCAAAAAAAGGGAAACACAATCAGCACTCGCGAGAGGTCAGCGGGTTGATTCCGTTAGACATAGTTAGGATTCGTTTTGCTGCGTTGGGCGGAACTTGGATTACGAATCGGCTGCTCTACCAACTGAGCTACCTCGGCGCTGCATCGAATGTAACATCGCGACGAAAAACCTGTCAAACACTGGCCCAAATGAGTTTCGCGACAACGTAACGCGACGACTGGCGGGAAATTGCACGCGCCCACAAGATCCGCTTTCAACGCGAGATCGGATACATCAGCCACGCCACGCCGACGCTGATCACCACAAATAATGTGAGCGACCACAACGCGTATCTGACCCAGCCCAATGCGGTACGTTGTGTGAGGCACGCGAGCGCCATGGAGACGAAAAGCGCGAACAAAAGCATCGCACCGAAGTGACTCAGCTTGAACGAATTCACGATCAAAACGTTCGCGAGCAACGTCTAGTTCCTCCGCCCAGACGCAATTTCCAGCACATCGAACACGGCCAGCACGTTTACTACCCCGGCCGCGGCGATATATCGCGTGCCGTAGTCCCCCGCTGCACGGGATACATCCGGCCCATGGGCTTCGATGATGTGAGCGAGGTAGTAGAAAACACCGGAGGCGGCGTCCGCGAGAAATCCCAGCGTGCCAAACGGATCAGTCGAATGCGGGGGAAAAACGTTTCCGCGCATCAGATAGCCCGCTATCGCGAGGCCGCCAACCGCGACGAAAAACCCCAACGCCCTTCCCCAGCGCCCCAACAGCAAATGGCCGAAGCCGGGGACCAACCACCCCGCGATAGCGGCAAACGGCGCCAGGGCCCCGCGGTTTCGCTTGATGGCAGGCGGAGGAATTGAGGAATTGTCGAGAGGCGCGTCGTTTACGGGAACTTCGCTCACATTCACCTATGCCAGCAGTGGCAGAATTTCTTCCTGGATGGCGCCGGTGACGCGCGCTTCGTTCTCTCCGATGTACATGTTCACTTCGCTGCGAATTCCGAACTCCGGCATGTAAATTCCCGGCTCGACCGAAAAACAAGTATGCGGGACGATTTTGCGGTCGTCGCGTGTTTCCAGTCCGTCCATATTCGCTCCGTTGCCGTGAACTTCCTGGCCGATGCTGTGTCCGGTGCGATGGACAAAATATTTGCCGTAACCGGCTTTGCGGATCGTCTCGCGCGTCACGCGGTCTACTTCCCAACCGTGAATGGGGCGCTTCGCCGCCACGGCCGCCTTGACGAATTCGATCGCGGCGTTTCGCGCGCTTTTCACGATCCGGAAAATCTTGGCGTAGGAATCCGGCACGCGCTCGCCGAGATACCCGACCCACGTAATGTCGTAGTAGACGCTCTGGGGGCGGTCCAATTTCGCCCAGATGTCCAGCAGCAACAAATCGCCCGCGCGAATAGGCCGCGAAGCGCCGGCTATCGGTTCATAGTGCGGATTTCCGTTGTTCGGTTGCACTGCAACGATGGGCGGTTCCGCGGTGGTCAGTCCGCTTGCGCGAAATTGGTCGAGAATCCACTGCTGCAATTCGGCTTCGGCGAGCGGCTTCCCTTCGCGCACAAACGCAGCCGCGCGCTGGAAAGCCTCGCGAGTCACGCGATCAACGATTTTCCCCGCCTCCAGATGGCTTTCGAGTTGCGCTGGCGTCCAACTGGCTTCGAACTTCTGCACCAAGTCCGCGGAACTGACTACTTTCTTCTTCAACTTCCGGATCAGTTCTACGGTGCCGGCATCCACCAAGCCGATGTATGGAATATTATTGTCCGGCGAATATTGCATCGCGATGATTTTACTGCCTGAGAGTAGTTTAGGCAGCGTTTTGTGCAGCTCTTCCCATCCGGAATAGAGAAACTTCTTGCCGTCGAGCGAATCGAGAGAGCCCTGCTCGATCTTGTGCACCAGCTTGCGCGGCTCGCCCTTGGCGGGGATGAAATAAAACCAGCGGCGCGTGATCATCGCGTGGCCGTCGAGGCCGAGGACGTGACCGGCGATGGGGTCGCGGTGGTGGTGATCGTAAAACAGCCAGCCGTCGATTTTATTTGCGCGCAGTTCCGATTGGATTGCCTTGATGTCTGGCACGAAATCAGCCTCCGGACTTCCCCGCGGTCTTCCCTGCTGACGAGCAGAGCGCCAGTACTTGCGCGCGCGTAACGCCGGCAATCGAAACGCGCTTGTTGCGATTATTTTCGCCCGCCATGATTCTAACAGCCGAAACTAGCACGTTCAAATGCTCGGCGAGCAGGCGGCGGAGAGCATCATTCGCTCGGCCCTCGACCGGCGGCGCAGTGAGCCGCACTTTCAACGCTCCATCGTGCTCGCCTTCAATCGCGTCGCGGCTGCCACGCGGTTGCACCCGGACACGAAACGCGACAACATTTCCATCCTCGGTCACATCCATATCGTGAATTTATGGCCGCCCGTTGAAAACCGACATGCAGGTCGCAAAATATAACTTCGCGGAGACGAAACCGGCACATATACTCGCCTTCCCGGCGCCTCAATCCTCGAACCCAAAGAGGAGGATGCTTCGTGTCCGCCACCGGTTTTGCCTTCGCCAATCCACAGCCGTCTCCCGATGACTTTAACACTTTCGACCCGCAGGATGTTTACGCCGATTCCGGCATCACCACTACGCCGGTCACCGAAGCAATTCCCGCGCCCTGGAAAAATCCACCGATAATCGCGTTAGCCGATGTGCTGGGCTCGGCGGTCGTCCAGCAGATTCAAAAGTCCGGCGAGATTGTGTTCCATTCCACGGGCGATACCGGCGGAATCAAAGAGCCTTCGCATCAGTTTGCGGTTGGCGACGCGTTGAGCGCCGACATCAGCGGAAAAGATTACAACAGCAGCCGCCCGGCGTTTTTATTTCATCTCGGAGACGTTGTCTACTACTTCGGGCAGGAACGTTACTATTACGATCAGTTCTACGACCCGTATCGCGATTATGCCGGGCCCATTTTCGCGATTCCCGGAAATCACGATGGCGTTCTATTTGCGAGCGAGCCGGTGCAGTACTCGCTACAGCCGTTCTATCAAAATTTTTGCAGCAAACAGCCGACGAAGGATCCTTCAGCCAAGGGTTTCGCGCGTACGACCATGACGCAGCCGGGCGTCTATTTCACGCTCAACGCACCATTCGTTAAAATCATCGGCTTATACTCGAATACCAGCGAAACCACGGGCGTGATAAACGGCGGCGCCGCCGGGACCCAACAAGCGAGCTTCTTGCTGGCGCAATTGCAAGCGGCTGCCACGCAGCGAACGACAAACGGCAGCGCTCCATTCGCGCTGATTTTCGCCGTTCATCATCCGCCCTTTACGATCAGCAGCCAGCACTTTCCCAGCCCGCAAATGCTCCAGGATATTGACACCGCGTGCAAAACGGCCGGGATTTGGCCGGACCTCGTGCTCTCGGGACACGCGCATTTGTACGAGCGTTACACGCGCGTGATGGCCAGCGATGGTCGAGCAATCCCGTATCTTGTCGCCGGTAACGGCGGTTACTTTAATTTGAGCGCGGTGCGCACGGGCAAGAACGGCGCGCTGCCTAAAACAGGCGTGGCTGGCAACGACGGTAAGGGGAACAAGGTCACGCTCGAGGCGTATAACGATCAGGTGTACGGCTTTCTGCGTCTGACCGTAAATTCGTCCGCCATTTCATGCGAAGCGCTGGGCGTGAATGAGACTACCGACGCGATTACCGCGATCGATTCATTTACACTCGATTTGCAAAAGCATGTTGTTTCGAGCGGCGTTGCGGCCAAAAAAAGAAGCAAGAAAACAAAACCTGCGCCGGCATCGCGGAAAAACGTCTCCTCCGCCTCGCAGGCGCGACGGCCTCGTCGCAAAAAGCGGTAGTAAACCGATAGCCGGACCAACTGGAAAAGTTACGCCGCAGGCGAGCGCACGCCGAACAACGCCGTGCCGATGCGTATCTCCGTCGCCCCCTCTTCGATGGCGACTTCGAAATCGTGGCTCATGCCCATCGAGAGAATCGGCAGAGGACGGCCGAGTTGGCGGCTTAGTCCGTCGCGCAATTCGCGCAGCTTGCGAAAATACGGGCGCACGCGCTCCGGCTCATCGAAAAAAGGCGGAATCGTCATCAGTCCCGCGAAGTCCAAGTGCGCGAATGGCGCAATGCTAGCCGCTAATGACGAGAGTTCCTCCTCCGCCACGCCGCTTTTGGTTTCCTCACCGCTCAAGTGAACTTCAATCAAAACCGGGAGGCACTTCCCTTCGGCATCGGCAGCGGCATGAAGTTTCTTAGCGAGAGCCAAATCGTCCAGCGAATCCACGCGGCGAAAGAGATGCGCGGCGCGACGCGCCTTGTTGCTCTGCAGGTGGCCGATGAGGTGCCAGGTCGCGTCCAGATTGGCGACCTGCGGCTGCTTCGCCTCCCACTCTTGCACGCGATTTTCCCCGAAGTGGCGCACGCCTGCTTCGTAAGCGGCCAGGATGGATTCGGCCGAATGCGTCTTCGATACAGCCACCAGGGTAATCTCCTCCGCGCGACGTCCGGCTCGCTCCGCGGCATCCGTGATGCGCACGCGCAGCTTGCCCAGATTCGACGTGATTGTGTTGGAGCGGTTCTCCATCGCTGTGATTCTAACATGGCGGAAACAAGCGGTTGGGAATTGGAAATCGGATCCAGAAAATTACGAGATGCTAGCGACGGCTCGCGACGTCGCGACTTCGGCGTTCGCGCCCTCGTTTGCTGCCCTGTGCTAGACTGGTGCGAACTCGATGCCTGCACGCGGAAAATTCATCGTCCTCGAAGGAATTGACGGCTCCGGAAAAGGGACGCAGCTGGAAATGCTGGCGCGGACTTTGGCTGCGCGCGGACTCCCGTTCAACCAAGTGAGCTTTCCCCGCTACGACGGATTCTTCGGCAAATTGGTCGCGCGGTTTTTGAATGGGGAATTCGGGCCGCTCGATGCAGTGGATCCGCATTTCTCGGCACTGCTCTACGCGGGAGACCGCTGGGAGACGCGCTCAGCGCTCGAAAGCGATCTCGCGTCCGGCCGCACGCTTCTCGCCGACCGCTATATCGCCTCGAACCTTGCGCACCAAGGCGCGCGATCTCCGCGCGAAACGCGTGGGGAATTTCTCGCATGGCTCAAGCAGCTCGAATATCAAGTCTACGCACTTGCCGGTGGAAGATTTGGTGATATACCTTCGCCTTCCGGCCGCAGAAGCGCAACGCCTCGTCGGTGAAAAAAACAAACGCGACTACACCAAGCTCCAGCGTGATTTGCTGGAATCGAACCTCGCGCATCTGCAAGCGGCGTCCGAGGTCTATGATGAGCTCGCACGCCAGCCAAACTGGGTGACCATCGAATGCTGCGACCCGTCGGCGCAGGCGTTGCGTTCCCCGGAAGAAATACACAGGGAGATACTGGCCGCGATTGACGCGCGTGTTTTCTCCGCTTCACACGCCGGCCGTTGACGCACATGGGCTTCGACGAATTTCTCGGCAATGACCGCATCGTGACCGCGCTACGCGGCATGCTGCGGCGCGAACGTCCGCCGAGCGCGCTGCTTTTCACGGGTCCGCGCGGTATTGGCAAATACACTCTAGCGCGCATGTTTGCGCAGGCCGCGAACTGCGAACGGCTCAAGGACGATTTTTGCGGCGAATGCGACTCCTGCAAGCGCATGGCGCCGCTGGCAAACCCGACTCCGTTGATAGCCGCCGGCTTGACCGAGCGCGGCGAAAGTGCCGATGCCGCCGCAGTCGAGCGCATGCCGCTGATCATCGAGACTCACCCGGACGTGTGGCTGTTGGTGCCCGATCCAGTGCGCCGGCTCGCGCCCGTCGCGCGCCCAATGATTCGCGTCGGCCAGCTACGCGCGGTGCAGCGCGCCGCATATTTCAAACCGCAAGGCCGTCGGCGCGTTTTCATCCTGGACGATGCGCATACCATGCGCTGGAACGATGCGGATGTGTTTCTGAAAATTCTCGAAGAACCACCAGAGTACGCGACGCTTATTCTTCTCGCGCCCAGCCCCGATTCGTTGCTGCAAACGATCCGGTCGCGCTGCCTGCAATTTCACTTCGCGCCGGTGCCGGTCCCGCAGATCGAAGAATTCATGAAAGAGCGCGGCGAGGCAAAGGCGGCGGACCGAAAACTGGCCGCTCAGCTTGCAAGTGGCAGTCCCGGCGTAGCGCTTGCTTTGAATCTGGAAGAGTCCAGTCGATTGCGCCGCGCCGTCTTGAGCCTGCTGGAAAAAGCGATCGATGGCTCCCGCTCCGCGGAAATTTTTTCGGCGACCGCGCAACTTGCCAAACAAGAGAAGGAATCGTTTGAAAATATCCTCACGCTGTTTTATAGTCTGCTTACAGACCTTCTCGAACTTTCCCAAAGTCCGCAGAGCAGTCTTTCTCGTAATCCGGACTTACGGCGCGACCTGGAAGCGCTGAGCAGGAAAGTAAGTTTCGAGTGGGTCTCGCGGGCGACGCAAAGGCTGGATCTTCTGGAAAGCCGCCTAAAACGCAATGTTAGCCGCCAGTTGGGGCTGGACGCGCTATTGGTTTCGTTGGGCAACCCCTAAGTCCGTGAGCGATTGATAAATTTGTAAAAATACTGCAACCCAAACGCTCATCGCACAGTCATAAGGAAGTAGCGATTCGAAGGAGTCCTAATGGTAAACCGTAAACTTTTCCGTCCTACTCTTACGGATGTAAAAGATCAATTTCCAGCGCGCGCGCCGCAGGCGGTTCCGTCGCAGTCGCCGCAGCGCAAGAAACCGGCGCCGCCGGAACAGACCCACGCTGAAAATTTCTATTACGTGAAGCAAATGCAGTCGCGAACTCCCGTGGCGGTGGTACTAACCGATGGCGAAATTTTGCGCGGCAGCGTCGAGTGGTACGACCGCGATTGCATCAAGCTTACGCGCTACGGCAGCCCGAACCTGCTCGTCTACAAACATTGCATCAAGTATCTCTACAAAGAAGGCGAAGACGCCGCACAGGGTGGACCGAACGGCTCGAATGGATCGAACGGGTCAAACGGAGCTGGCGGTTCGGACGATCACTAGGCGCGACTTGCCCACGGTAGAATTTATTGTGGAGCGTTAACTGCCGACGGCGAACGGTGGTGCGTTAGGAGTGCCGGCGCTTGCGGTTCTTCTTGAACGGTCCGACAAAAAAAGTCATTAGCGCTTTCCCAACCAACCGGCGATTCTCGTCGCGGACATTGCAATCTACAACGGCGATGTGCCGGCCGATGCGTACCACATTCGCTTCGGCGATGACGCTGCCTCCCTCCACCGCCTCAAGATAATTGATTTTCATCTCAATCGTCGCCACCCGCGTTCCGGGGGGACATGCCATGTAGGACGCCAGCCCTCCCGCAGTGTCCGCCAGCGCCGCCAGCACGCCTCCATGGACAACTCCGTGCACTTGCAAGTGCTGCTCATTCACCTTCATCTTGAGGATTACCTTGCCGCGTTTCGCTTCCACCAATACAAATCCAAATTGCTTCGCCGTGTTGTTTTCGTGCAGACGACGGCGCAGTTCTTCGGCGGCCATCTGCACCAAGGATTCCGGTGTGCGCGATCGTCCCATGTCAGTAAGCGGTTACGCCTCCGTCGAGGGGAAACGATACTCCCGTGACCCAGGACGCTTCGTCCGAAGCCAGATACACCGCCATCATGGCCACGTCCTCGGGCGTGCCCATCCGCGCCAACGGGATTTCGTTGATTCTTCTTTGAATTTCGGCCTCGGCGTTAGGCGCTTGGCGAATGCTCTGCATACCCAGCTTTGTCTCGACGATTGTAGGACAGATGCAATTGACGCGAATCCTGCCTGACGCATGATCAATTGCCATAGCTCTAGTCAGTCCGGACACGCCGGCTTTAGCGGCGCAATACGCCGCTCGCTCCTTGCGCGCCACCAGCCCGAGAACTGAGCCGATATTCACGATCGACCCGCCGCCGGCTCGGCGAAGCGCCGCCAGAGCGCCTCGTGACACCAAAAAGGTCCCGGTCAGGTTCACAGCAATCACCTTCTCCCAATCTTCGTCCGAGGTGCGCTCGACACTCGCGACCACTACGGCTCCGGCATTGTTCACAATCGTGTTCAGCCGGCCGAAATGGCGCTCAGTTTGGGATAGCGCAGCCGTCACCGAAGCTGTTTCCGTGACGTCGCAGGTCAGTGCCAGCGCCTCACCGCCTGCAGCCGCGATTTCGCGCACCACCGCGTCGAGCGGCTCCTTGCGGCGTCCGGCCACCGCCAGGCGTGCCCCTTCCCGGCAAAACGCCAGCGCACAGGCGCGCCCGATGCCCGTACCCCCTCCAGTGATCAGAGCTACTTTGCCTGAAAGTCGCAGCATCGAGAATGCCCGCTCGCTCGTCTAATTTCAGACGGGAAGCCGCGAATCTAGCATCCGTCCGCTATCAGGTGCAAGTGAGTGGCAGCACGTCTTGGCGATTCGCGCTGGCAGCACCTCGGCAGCGGCTGATAGACTTCTCAGGAACGAACATGAAAATCGGGATCACATGCTATCCGACCTACGGCGGGTCAGGGGTCGTGGCCACCGAGCTCGGCATCGAACTGGCTGCGCGCGGCCACGAAGTCCATTTCATCAGCTATGCGATGCCGATTCGGCTCAGTTCCACCTACGAACGCATCTATTTTCACGAAGTGGAAGTCACGTCCTACCCGCTCTTTGACCATCCGCCGTACACTCTGGCGCTCGCGACCAAGATGAGCGAGGTGGCCGAGCAGGCCTCGCTCGATCTGCTGCATGTCCACTACGCAATCCCGCACTCGGTGAGCGCGCTGCTGGCCCGCTTAATGGCGCAACCGAAGAAGTTGCCGTTCATCACAACGCTGCACGGGACGGATATCACGCTGGTTGGCAACGATCGCAGCTATTTGCCGATCACGCGGTTCTCCATCGAACAAAGCGACGGCGTGACGTCCATCTCGCAGTATCTCCGTGAACGAACCATTCGCGAATTCGAAATCAAGCGCTCGATCGAAGTGATACCCAATTTCGTGAACTGCGATCTCTACAAACGGTGCGACGACCAAGGCGCCCGCAAACAGTGGGCCAAGAACGGCGAACCGATCCTGATGCACCTTTCGAACTTCCGCCCGGTAAAGCGCATTACGGACGTCGTCGAGATATTCGCCCTGCTGCGCGAAAAAATTCCCGCAAAACTCGTGATGATGGGTGACGGACCCGACCGTGGCGCTGCGGAATACATCGTACGCAAGAAGCATCTTTCGAAAGATGTGTTCTTCATGGGCAAGCAGGACCGCGTCCAGGAAAAATTGGGCTTAGCCGACCTATTTCTTCTGCCGAGCGACGAAGAGTCCTTTGGATTGGCGGCGCTCGAAGCCATGGCCTGCGAAGTTCCGGTGATTGCGAGCGATGTCGGCGGCCTGCCCGAAGTCGTGACTCATGGCGTGGACGGCTATCTGATTCCGCCGCGCGACGTGGAAGCGGGTGCGCGATATGCTCTCGAGATTCTAACTCGCCCCGATCGCGGGCGATTGATGGGACAGCAAGCGCGAATCCACGCCCGGGCGAAATACTGCGCAAACGATGTGATCCCGCAGTACGAGAGATACTACGAGAAAGTGCTCGAACGAACCGGGGCGGTTCGACAAGCGTCGGCACAGTGACATCCCGGGGACAGTTGCAGCATCGTTACCCGAAGTGTAGCCTGCGGTAATTCTTGCCGTCGCCGAGCAATTTATCTACGTTACAGGAACTTCTGTACCCTTGTAACTCATTCACAAAAAAGCACATGGCTCTGCGATTCTGGCATACCTCGTGCTCCTTGCCACCTGGGGCCCAGCCCACGGAGCGAAAATGAAACAGCTACTCGCGGTCGCTGCCGTTTGCGGATTCGCGTTCTGTGTCGCGGTTCCGTCGGCCAGTCCCAACGCTAGTGTGAGTTCGTTCTCCGCGGTTCCAAATTTGATCGCCGCACGGCCCGCCACCGCCAACGATCAGCCGCAAAAGTTCGTCGGCACGATCGTTTCCATGAACGGCGAACGGTACGTCCTGCGAGATGACGTTAACGAAGTCTGGTATCACCTCGATGATCAGCAGCAAGCTGGGAAGTATCTGGGAAAGAGAGTCGAAGTGACCGGAACTTTGGACGGGCGCGCGGACGAAATTCTCGTGCAAAGCATCGAGGTCGAAAAGACCTGACGAGACTCCTGGGACAGAAGGCAGGGTCGACTTCGCTTCGTATAGGCGCGAGGCCCGACGCTGCGGAAATCGCTCAGCGCTCGGCGATAGGCACGGGCTGCACAGTCTGGACGATCGTGTCGATATCGTCCTGCGTGATTTTGCCGGCGGAACCAGCAGCGACAGTCAGAATGAACCGATACTGGCGGTCCTTCTCATCGAAAACGCGGAGAGCCACTGGCCGCTCCTTCGCTGGATCTCCAAACTGAAACCCGCGAACTTTGCCCCAATCGAACGAATAAAATTGGCCGTCGGCTCGGAGATCGAAACCGAAGGAAAGCTTCCACAACAACAGTGCGTTCAGGCGCAGCGCTTCACGCACGTCGTTTAGCGGCGAAAGTTGCGCAGGTGACGACCCGTAAACCCCCTGGTACAACTCGAAATTGGTGTCAATCGGCTTATCCGCGAACACGGTCGCAAACTTTTGATATTCGGTGGGGTTGGCGGTCTTCATCGCGCGGACAGTATCTATTTGCGATTCCGGATCGAAAAAGACAATCACTGGTCCCGCGTCGTAGCGGAACTGGGTGGTGGTGAGCGAACCCACCGGTTTTGGGTTGCCGGGCCACGGGGAATTGAACTCGTAATCGTACGCCTTCAGGACTGCTCCCTTGGCAGGTGCCGTTGGAGCCGGCAAGGGCTGCGGTACAGTCGCGAGCCAGGGATTTTCAGACGTCCAAAGTTTCGCTTCGATCCACGTGAGGGTTTGCAATCCAAATTTCACGCTATAGCCGGCGACCAAAAACACCAGCACGAGAAGTATGATCGCCGACCGCGCGCCAGTTTTTTCCGAGTCTTCGCTCATTCCACCTCTTCGCCTGGAGGGATTTATCGGGCGCCGCCATTCTACGCCATCAGCAGCAATCGAGTGACGAAATGAATGTGCAAACCGGGATACGCAGCTGACGCGCGTGCCGCCCCGCGCACGCGTCGTCAAAGCCCGGCGAACGGCTCCGCGGTTGCCAGCTCTGGAATCTCAATATGGATTTGCGTGCCCTGCCCTTCCTGGCTACGTATATCCATTTTGAACTGATCGCCATACAACAGGCGCAGGCGCTCGTGGACGTTGCTGATCCCGATGCCGCCGCCGTAAACATCCGCCAGGCGTCCGCTAGGAATCCCCATCCCGTTGTCCGAGATTTCAATCAACAATCGGCCGTCAACCTGTCGAGTGCGCAAGTGGATTTGCCCGCCCTCGAGCTTAGGCGCCAGTCCATGCTTGATGGAATTTTCCACCATGGGTTGCAGCAACATGCTGGGGACAAAGGTTTCCAAGGTCTGTTCGTCAATTTCCTTGAAAATCTGCAATTTATCGCGCCCGAATCGGATCACTTCAATATCCAGGTAGTTGTCTATGAACTCGAGTTCCTCGCGCAGCGGCACGAAGGTTTCATGCTTGCGCAAAAGCCTTCGCAGAATGTTGGAAAGCTTCAGCACGACGCCGCGCGCCATGTCTGGATCGAAGCGGATCAGCGAAGAGACCGTGTTCAGCGTGTTAAAGAGAAAGTGCGGATTGATCTGGCTGGTCAGCGCGTCCATGCGCGCTTTCAGCAGCAGCTGCTGGTTCTGCTCCAGGTTCATCTCGATGCGCGTGTTATTCCAGATCTTGATGGCCATCGCCACGCACATCATCGAAGACATCACGATCAGCAGCGCGTAGCCCCAGTTCGTGGGGCGGTAGAAAAAGAGCCACTGGTCCTTCACGGCCTGCGCAAGTTCGATTTCGCCCACGGTCACTGCCACGCAGGCAAAGAGCGGCAGCATCGCCCAGTTCCCCTTGCGATAGCGAATCAGCTTCCAAATCCATTCCGGAATGCTGAGAAAAAGAAACGGACCGAAGTGCCAGACGTCTTCCTTCTCGGGAATTGCCTCGCGCACAAATCCAGCAAGCAATCCCACCAGCGCGGCTAGAGGGCTGGAAAGCCATTCGTGATTGCCAAACGCCGGCAAGCTGATCAATGATCCGCCAAGCAGACCGACGACGCGCCCACCGATCAAGCCCATCAGGAACGAACCTTCCAGCGTGAGATCGAAAAAGCGGTAGCCGACGAGCCGCAAGAGGACGCCGATCGCCAGCGGCGGAGTAAGGAACAGCAGCAACATCACTTTTTGGTCGGAGTCGCGGATTTCGGTGAAGAGCAGATTACGGAATGACCGGAAACGGACGAGCAAAGCTGCGAGAGACGCCGCGAAGCCCACTTTCAGCACCAGCGCGAACATCAACTCTTGCGTGCCAATCAATGTGTTCATTTTGCGCGCAACGTGCGCTTCCTGGGCCGTCCCTGAGCTACGTTAGCCAAAGCAGGGAGCGATGTAAAGGGAACGAGCCGCGCCGGGGCTGAACTCGCCAATCGCGTTCACCGCGTCGGTGGTGGCGCGAAGGCGCCGACTCCAGCAAGCCTGCTATAATCAGCAATTCCATGAAGCGACGAAAAAAATCCGGGAGCTCCAAGAAAGCTCGCGTGGTCGCACAAGCGCAATTGCCCACGGGGTTCGGCGACTTCCGAATTTTCGGTATCGAAGGCCGTAAGGCAGGCGAAGAAGCCGTCGCGATTCAGCACGGCGTGCTGAACGGCCGCGAGGGACGCACCACGAATGGCCGCAAAGCACCGCTGGTGCGCGTCCATTCGCAGTGCCTCACGGGCGACGTTTTTACTTCCGAGCGTTGCGATTGCCGCG
This sequence comes from uncultured Acidobacteriota bacterium, assembly GCA_963740695.1. Taxonomy (GTDB): domain Bacteria; phylum Acidobacteriota; class Terriglobia; order Acidiferrales; family UBA7541; genus Palsa-295. The sequence continues at coordinate 320,647 of CAVUFU010000003.1, read as the reverse complement.
CGCAACTGGAATTCTCGCTGCGTAAAATCGCCAAGGAGCCTTCCGGCGTATTGCTGTATCTGCCGCAAGAAGGACGCGGAATCGGCTTGATCAACAAACTCAGGGCCTACGAACTGCAAGACGCAGGCCTCGACACGGTGGAAGCCAATCGCCGCCTCGGTTTTGCCGACGACGCCCGCGATTACGAGTTTGCCGCGGAAGCCCTCAAAGCGCTCGGCATTCGCGCCGTGCGCTTGCTGTCCAATAATCCCGATAAGGTGACGCAATTGCAGCGTGCGGGCATTCGCGTCGTGGAACGCGTTCCCTGCAGGCCACCCACCAGCCGCCACTCGGCTTCCTATTTGCGCACCAAGAAAGATAAGCTCGGGCATCTACTATCGGGCCTGTAGTTCCGCCGGTTGAGCAGATATTTTTCGCTGACGAGATTCTCGTTTTGGAGACCATTTAAAGCGTATTGAGAGGCGACGGTGCGCCGGAGCATTCGGCTCGAGCGCGTATTGCGAAGGGAGAGCTACTAAAGATGAGCGACCCAAATTCGCTGGACGTCGCGCTGGCATTCGTAGCGAAGATCAATTCCCACGATGTAAACGGCCTTGTGGAACTGATGACCGCCGACCACGTTTTCGTGGATGGCTTGGGCAGCACCTTTCGCGGCGCCGAACAGATGCGGCAAGGTTGGAAGGCCTATTTCACATGGTTTCCGGACTATGCCATCGAAGTGACCGATCAGTTCGATCGGGGTGATGTGGTCGCTATGTTCGGGAAAGCTCGCGGGACATTCGCGGTCAACGGCCATCTGCCGAGAGAAAACTTCTGGGAGATTCCAGCGGCTTGGAGAGCCATCGTGAAAGATGCACGCGTCTCGGAATGGCGTGTTTATTGCGACAACGATCCGGCCCGCAAAATCATGGCAGCCAACGCGCCGGCCAAACCCGCGCGCTAACCCCCGCCGACGAAGTGTACGATTTCAAATCTGTCGTTCGGTTCGACCCGCGTCGCACTCCAATCGGCGCGCGGCAAGATATCCAAATTTCGCTCGATGGCTACGCGCTCGCGTGGCATGCCCAGGTGCTCCAACATCCCGCTGATGTTCAGGCCGTCGGGGATTTGGCGAGCTTCGCCGTTAATCGTTACCGTCATTGCGCGGCGCCGGCGCCGGGACTCTTGCCGCGCGTGCGCATCGCGAAACGGATTTCATCTTTCCACGCGTCCGCTTGCGCATTAATCACCAACGACAAATCGCCCTTGCCGAGCGGTGGCAGCGGAAAATGGATGCGTACGCGTCCTTGTTCGTCGCTCGTACCGGTATAGCTATCGCCGTCCAGCGCTCCTTCGATTACGGCCTTCACTTGAGCACCGATTTGAGGCTGGCGATCCGCCCGCCGCGAAACTTCAAGCTCCAAAGATACCTTTCCTGCCGAAAGCCACGAACCCGGATTGAGCAACTGCACCTGAATGCCGCCGGGCCGGCTGGCTTGCGTGGCCGCCTCGGCCGAAGCGATCTCGGCATCCAAAGCACCGGAACGAATCGCTTCAATCACCGCACGATGTTGTTCCTCCACGCGACGGCGGAGTTCTTCGGGGGTGAAAGGAGTTGCGCCGGCGTCTTGTTCGTAATTGGAAGCGCGCCGGTGGAGAATGCGGCCATTCTGATACACCGCGGTGTCTATGATGGGATGGTTCGGGCCGCGGTCTTCCGTTTGCACGTGGAAGACCTGCTCTCCCACTTTAACGTCCGTGTTGAACCCGGAACTCATTGAGCGCCAGTCCCTTTGCTCAACTTGCGTCCAACTGACAAAACATCGCTATACCGAAGTAATCGAGAGTTCATTTGACCGGTTGCACTCGGGCCGCTATTATAACAGCGCAAACAAAATGAACGGCAACTACCTCGACAACTATGGACCATTGTTGCTGATGTTTATACTCGCGTGCGGTTTGGCGGGGGCACTGGTTGTCGTATCGACACTGGTGGGCAAACACAAGCGTTCGCGCGAGAAAGACCAACCGTACGAGTGCGGAATCCGGCCGACGGGTGATGCTCGCGAGCCTATCTCCGTGCAGTTCTACATGGTGGCCTTGCTGTTTATCTTATTCGACATCGAAGCCATCTTTTTGTATCCCTGGGCGCTGGTTTACAGCGATTTGAAGGTCTTCGGTTTTGTAGAGATGCTTCTTTACATTATAATTTTGCTGGCCGGTTACATTTACCTCTGGAAGAAGGGCGCGCTCGACTGGAGTCATTGAGCGACCGCCCCTCAGGAAACGAACTCATAGTGCAAGCACAGGACGCCGATAAAAGCCCGGTAGTGCATAAACTCAAAGAGTGGGACGGTCAGGCTGTCTCCGAAGTGCTCGAATTTCGCGGCGAAATCACAGTGGTGGTGCCCCGCGAACACCTGAAACGCGTCGCGGATTACCTGGCGACGGAGCCGTCGCTTCGCTTTTCGTTCTTGTCGGATATCACGCCGGTAGACCGTCACCCGATCGAACCGCGCTTCGAAATTAACTATCACCTCGTATCCATTGATCGCCGCGATCGCCTGCGGCTGAAGGTCAAACTGGCAGGCAGCGATCCGGTGCTCCCGTCCGTCACGGGGGTATGGCCGACCGCCAATTGGCACGAACGTGAAGCCTACGACCTTTTCGGCATCCGATTCGAGGGCCATCCTGATTTGCGCCGCATTCTGATGCCGGACGATTGGGAAGGCCACCCTTTGCGCAAGGACTACCCCACCGAGGGATACCGATGACGCCTTGCTCGCTAGCCTCGAAAATGGAGTTCGCGCGACAATGAGCATCACTGTCGAAACGCCGACCGGCGAAGCACAAACAATGGTCCTGAACATGGGGCCGCAGCACCCCTCTACCCACGGCGTGCTCCGCGTGGTCTTGGAGTTGAACGGCGAAATCGTTGTAAAGGCCGAGCCGATCATTGGTTATCTCCATACCGGGATCGAAAAATCCTGCGAAGCGAAGACATACTCCCAGGCCATCACGCTTACCGACCGCATTGACTATCTCGCGCCGCTTTCGAATAATCTGGGCTATTGCCTCGCCGTTGAAAAAATTCTGGGCCTGGAAGTTCCCAAGCGCGCCCAGTACATCCGCGTGCTGCTTACGGAATTGACGCGCTGTGCCTCGCACCTGGTGTGGCTCGGCACGCACGCCATTGACTTGGGCGCGATGACCGTTTTTCTCTACACCTTCCGCGAGCGCGAAGAAATTCTGAAGATTTTCGAATACTTGTCCGGCCAGCGGATGATGACCAGCTACTTCCGCATTGGCGGCCTGGCCCTGGAACCGCCTCCGGATTGGCTTGACCGCGTTCGCCGTGTGATGGATTCCCTGCCCGGACACATTGACGAATACGAAGACCTGCTCACCAAGAATAAAATCTGGCTGGGCCGCACGCAGGGTGTGGGATTCATCAGCGCCACCGACGCGATCGCCATGGGCTGCTCCGGTCCCATGCTGCGGGGCAGCGGCGTCGCCTACGACGTGCGCAAGGCGTTTCCCTACTCCAGTTACGACGAATTCAATTTCAACGTAGTGACGCAAACCGCGGGCGATTGCTATGCTCGCTACCAGGTGCGGGTGGCCGAAATTCGCGAGAGCATCAAGATCGTAAAGCAGGCCATGGAAAAAGTCGCAGTCACCAGCGGACCGTTTCGCACCGAAATGCCCGGAATTATTCCCCCGTCCCGCGAGGAAATGAAAACTTCGATTGAGGGCCTGATTTATCACTTCAAGATTTTCACGGAGGGTTTTGCGCCGCCGCCGGGCGAAGTTTATCAGGCGATCGAATCGCCACGCGGAGAACTCGGAGTGTTTGTCGCCAGCGACGGCTCCGCGAAGCCGTTGCGCGTGAAGTTTCGCGCTCCCTCCTTCGTCAACCTGCAATCATTGCCAAATCTGGCTGAGGGGCGCCTGATCGCCGACGTGGTCGCCTGCATCGGCACAACCGACATCGTTCTGGGGGAAGTAGACCGCTAGCCTTTCGCAGGTAACAGCGGGCACAAGAGACCTTATGCAATTGCCGCCGGCACTCGAACAAAAATTTGCCACTCTGCTCGGCCGCTATCCGGTGAAGCGCTCGGCGCTGATTCCGATGATGATGTACGCGCAGGATCATTTCGGTTTCTTGAGCGACGAGCTTCTCGCGGACATCGCGCAGCGCCTGGACCTGAACATGACCCAGGTGATCGAAACGCTGGCCTACTATTCCATGCTGCGCCGCAAGCCTGTAGGGCGTTATCACATTCAGGTCTGCACAAATATTTCCTGCATGTTGCGCGGCGGAAATGAACTCTTCGCGCACGTCCAGAAGCGCCTGGGCATCGCCAACAAGGAAGTCTCGCCGAGCGGCACCTTTTCGCTGGAAGAAGTGGAATGTATCGGCGCTTGCACCGGCGCGCCGGCCATTCAGGTGAATTACGATTACTACGAAAATCTCGATCCCGAAAAAGTGGACGTGATTTTCGAGCAGCTGCAGGACGGCCGCGTGCCCAAGCCGGTTCCGGTGATTTCCGGCGCGCTACATGAACGCAATCCCAACGAAGTCGTCGTTATCAGCAAGCGCTTCGGAATCCCCAATTCGCGCTCGATAGACGTCTACCTGAAGCACGAAGGTTATCAGGCGATGGATAAAGCGCTCAACGCCATGTCGCCCGAGCAGATCATTGACGAAATGAAGAAATCGAATCTGCGCGGACGCGGCGGCGCAGGCTTTCCGGCAGGAATGAAGTGGAGTTTCGTTCCCAAAGACAATCCCAAGCCGAAATACGTCCTGGCGAATGGTGACGAAAGCGAGCCCGGCACCTCGAAGGACCGCCCGCTGATGGAAATGGATCCGCACCAGCTAATCGAAGGAATGGTAATCGCAGGCCGCGCGATCGGCTCGCATCAGGGCTACGTCTACATCCGTGGCGAATATCGCTACATCATTGACATCATGGAAGCCGCGATCGCCGAGGCTTACGCCAAAGGCTATCTCGGCAAAAACATTCTCAACAGCGGCTTCGATTTCGAACTAGCCGCGCACACGGGTGCCGGAGCTTATGAATGCGGCGAGGAATCCGCGCTGATGGAGTCGCTGGAAGGCAAGCGCGGCTATCCGCGCATCAAACCGCCGTTCCCAGCGGTCGTCGGCCTCTATGGCGGCCCCACGGTAATCAACAACGTCGAGACCCTCAGCACCGTGCCGGCGATCATCCGCGGCGGCGGCGAATGGTACGCCAGCCTCGGCACGCCAAAAAACGGCGGCACGCGGCTCTATTCGATTTCCGGTCACGTGAACAAGCCGGGCATTTACGAGCTTCCGCTGGGGTTCCCGTTGCGCAAACTCATCGAAGACGTCGCAGGCGGCGTTCGCGGTGGAAAGAAATTGAAAGCCGTGATCCCTGGCGGCAGTTCTTGTCCGTTGCTGAGCGCCAATGAAATCGACGTCAACTTGGATTACGACTCCGTCGCGAAAATCGGTTCCATGCTCGGCTCCGGCGGCACCGTGATCATTGACGAAGATACCTGCATGGTGGATCTCGCGCGGCGCATCATGCATTTCTACGCGCACGAATCCTGCGGCTGGTGCATTCCGTGCCGCGAAGGCACCACCTGGCTGCGCAAGATGCTCGATCGCTTCCACGATGGCGGCGGACGCGCCGAAGATATTCCGTTAATTGATGAACTTTCGCAGAACATGCTCGGGCGCACATTCTGCCCGCTGGGCGACGCCGCCGCGATGCCGACGATCAGCATCGTCAAAAAATGGCGCAACGAATTTGAAGATCATCTCCACGGCAAGTGCGCGCACAAGCCTGCTGAGATGATTCTGGGAGCGCATTAGGAACCGCATGGCCGATCAAAAACAAATCACTTTCAGTCTGAACGGGCAGCCGATTACGACGCCCGCCGGAACGCTCGTAATCGAAGCGGCCAGACGCCAGGGCGTCGAAGTCCCTTCGTTCTGCTATTACCCCGGACTGTCGCTGCAGGCAGCTTGCCGCATGTGCCTGGTCGAAGTGGAAAAGATGCCGAAGTTGCAGACGGCCTGCACTCTCGTCGCTACCGAAGGCATGGTGGTGAAGTCCGATACGCCGCAAGTCCACAAAGCCCGCAAAGACATGATCGAGTTCCTGCTGTCGAATCATCCGCTCGATTGCCCGGTTTGCGACAAAGGCGGCGAATGCGAACTGCAGGACATGACTTTCCGTTACGGCCTCGACCACAGCCGGTTCACTGAAGAAAAGCTGCACTATCCAGAAGAAAAATGGTCCCCGCTGGTTTATTACGATGCGCCTCGTTGCATCATGTGTTTCCGTTGCGTGCGCGTCTGCGATGAAGGCATGGACGTGAAAGCCCTCGGCGTCGGCGCCCGCGGCGTCCATTCCGTCATCATCCCCAATGAGCCCGGCCAGCTTGCCTGCGAAGAGTGCGGCATGTGCATCGATATCTGCCCGGTTGGCGCGCTCACCAGCGGCACGTATCGCTACCAGACGCGTCCGTGGGAAATGACCTACGTCCCGAATCCGTGCACCCACTGTTCGAACGGCTGCAAGACCACTCTAAGCGTGCGCAACAACGAAATCTTGCGCGCCAATAATCGCGATGCTTCGGGAATCAATGGCGAATTTCTCTGCGGCAAAGGCCGCTTCGGTTTTGATTTCACCAGCAACGCGGAGCGCATCCGCCAGCCGCTCGTTCGCCGCAATGGGAAGCTCGAGCCGGCGAGCTGGGAGGATGCACTGGAAGAAGTCGCGCGACGCCTGAAGCAAGTTCGCGACCAGCACGGCGCAAACGCGATCGGCGTAATCGGGTCGAATCACACCACCAACGAAGAAAACTACCTGCTGAATCGTTTCGCGCGCGCCACTCTCGGCACCAACAATATTGATCATCACCGCACCGCGGATTATGCCGGCCTGGCCGCCGCTCTCGGCCCGAAGTACCAAGACTCACTGGCCACGATGGGCGACGTTTACACCGCGCAGACCATTCTGCTGATCGGCAACGACGTCACCAATCAGAATCCGCTGGTCGCCTGGCAGATTCGCACCGGCGTGCGGCATCACGGCACGCGCCTGTACGTCATCAACGGCCAGGAAAGCAAAATTAACCGCCAAGCCGCGCAAGTAGTGCAGCTCCCGAAAGGCGGAGAGCGCGCCGCGCTGCGCTGGCTCACTCACGCAGAAGGCCAGTTCGATGAACCCACTACCGAAGCGCTCGTTCGACTGAAAGCCGCGCTGGAAGCCGAGAAGGACGTGCTGATTCTCTTCGGCGCGGACATTCAAGGCGCTGCGATTCGCAACTTGGTTTCGTTTGCCGCGCGCCTGGGCGGTCAGACGCGCTTCATGGCCCTCGGCGATTATTCGAATTCGCGGGGCGCGGCGGATATGGGCGTGCTGCCTGATCGTTTGCCGGGTTACGCGCCAGCCAGCGATGCATCGGAACGCGCCCGCTTTGGAAAAATCTGGGGCGGCGTTGAACTGCCCACAGCCGCGGGCTTGACCGCGCGCCAAATGATGGAAGCCGCTGCGGCTGGAAAGCTGAAAGCGCTCTACGTCGTCGGCGCCAATCCCATCAAAACCTTCGGCGTCGCTCAACCCGACAAGCTCGCTGGCCTCGAGCTTCTCGTGGTTCACGAAATGTTTCTCACGGAAACTGCGCAGCGCGCCGACGTTGTCTTGCCCGCGGCTTCTTCGTATGAAAAAGACGGCACGCTCACCAATACAGCGGGCGAAGTGCAAATGACGCACCGCTCGATTGATCCGCAGGGCCCACGCAGCGATTTCGACCTGATCCGCATCCTGTCTCATCAATTGAGCATGTTGGGAGTCGGCTCGCCGATCCGCTTGCGCACGCCGGAAGCCGCCTTCGACGAAATTCGCCAGAATGTGCCGGGCTACGATCTTTCCGTCGCCAATCTGCTTGCGGGACGCGCACTGGTTGCAACTGCAACGTCTCGCTCGCAGGAACCGGCCTACGATGTTCCAGTCGGAAATATTTTCTCGTCCAACGATTTTCTCTTTACCAGCGGCTCCCTGGGACGTTACTGTTCCAAACTCACTTCTACCAAAGAGGCAAAAGATACGCCGTGGATTTCGTCTCCCAGCATCCAGTCCTGGTGGTATCGCTAGCCAAGATCGTCGGTTTGATGTTTTTGTTGATGACGACGCTGGCGTACCTGTCCTGGTTTGAGCGCAAGGTCATCGCGCATATTCAATCGCGATGGGGTCCGTACTACGTTGGTGCGCACGGCCTGCTCCAGCCGCTTGCCGACGGAGTGAAGTTCCTATTCAAAGAAGATCTCACGCCGCCAGGCGCCGACCGCTTCGTGTACATTCTCGCCCCGGTGCTCGCGCTTACACTGGCGTTGACCACGCTCGCCCTGATTCCCTTCGGGCCGCCCAGCGTGCAATGGCTGGGGCAGTCTACTCTCATCGTTGCGAATAGCAGCATCGGACTGATGTTCGTCTTCGCCATCACCTCCATGGGGGTATACGGCGTGGCGCTCGCCGGCTGGTCCTCCAACAGCAAATATCCCCTGCTGGGCGGCCTGCGCAGCTCCGCGCAGATGATCAGCTACGAAGTTTCGCTCACCCTCGCCGTCGTCGGCGTAGTGCTCCTCACGGGAACGCTGAATTTCAACGAAATGATCGACACGCAGCGCGGCTACTATTTCCATTTCATTCCGCGCTGGAACGTCGTTCCACAAATCGTCGGCTTCCTCTGCTATTTCATGTCCGCCGTCGCCGAAACCAATCGTGCTCCTTTCGACCTTCCGGAAGGAGAAACCGAGCTCGTCGGGGGTTTCCACACCGAATATTCCAGCTTCAAATTCGCCATGTTCTTCATGGCGGAATACGCCAACATGATCACCGTATCCTGCCTCGCTACTATCCTCTTTTTCGGCGGCTGGCTTTCGCCCTTTCCGGAATCGTGGACTTTCATGCAATACCTTCCCCCCGTGGGCTTGCTGGCGCTCGCAGTTTATCTTGCGTATGACACGGCTGGTTCTCGCGCGCGGAATTGCTCGCATCCAATTGATCGTCGTCACCACCGGCGCCCTGGTGATCGGCCTTGCTTGCCTGCATCCCGTGGTGCTGGCCATCATTCAAGGGCCGTTCTGGTTTTTGCTGAAAGTCGGCTTAATCATGTTTTTCTACGTGTGGACGCGCGCCACGCTCCCGCGCTTGCGTTACGACCAGTTGATGTCCTTCGGCTGGAAGTTCCTGTTGCCGGTTTCGCTGGCAAACTTGGTGGTGACGGCCCTCGTAAAAGTTTGGCCTTTACTGGTGAGCCACGGATGAGCCTGCCCTTCATCGTTTTCTTCATCTGCGCCCTGGTGGCCGTGGGCGGCGCGCTGATGCTGATTCTAGCGCGCGAGCCGATTCACAGCGCGCTCTCGCTCGTGCTGGTGATGATTTCGTTGGCCGTGCTGTACCTTCTGCTCGGCGCCGAATTCATCGCAGCCGTGCAGATCATCGTGTATGCCGGCGCGATCATGGTGCTGTTCGTCTTCGTCATCATGCTGCTCAACGCGGGGATCGAAGAGCGTACGGATTTCAGCAAGGTGGCGAAATTTGCAGGCTTGCCGCTCGGAATGTTGTTGCTGCTGATGCTGGCGCATCGAATGGCGCTGTCAGAAATCGGAAGAACGATTGCCAACGGCTCGGAAGCCGCCGCCACCGCAGCCTCCACTCGTGAACTTTCCACCCAGCTTTTTCAGAAGTATCTGTTTCCGTTCGAAGCGACGTCCATTCTCATCCTGATCGCCATACTGGGCGCGCTCGTTTTAGCAAAGAAGGACGAATGAACGAAGTTCCCATTTCATATTATCTGGTGCTGAGCGCCATTCTCTTCGGCCTGGGCGTCGTTGCGTTCGTTTTCAAACGCAACATCATCACAATATTCATGGCCATCGAGCTGATGCTTAACGCCGTAAATCTAGCATTCGTAGCTTTTGCCCGCGCGCATAACCAGCTTGATGGGCTCGTATTTGTCTTCTTCGTGATTGTAGTCGCCGCGGCCGAAGCCGCCGTCGGTCTGGCCATCGCCATCACGGTCTACCAAAACCGGCGCACGCTGAACATTGAGCAGATTAACCTGCTGAAATTTTGATGCTCATACTCGATCATCTGTGGATCATTCTCGCGCTGCCCCTGCTGGGTGCGGCCATCAACGGCCTATTGGGCAAGAATTTTTCGAAGCCAGTCGTCAATTCCGTCGGCATCGGCTCGGTGGCGCTTTCTTTTCTTTGTGTCGCCGAAGTGTTTCGCGAATTCGCGCAACTTTCCGCCGCGCAAATCCCCTGGGTGAAAACGTATTTCACCTGGATTACCGCCGGCCAGTTCAAAGTGGATTTCGCCCTGCAGGTTGACCAACTCACGCTCGTGATGCTGTTCGTGGTCACTTTCGTCAGCCTGCTGGTGCACATCTATTCTACCGGCTACATGGCCCACGAAGAGGGCTACTACCGTTTCTTCGCCTATCTGAATCTGTTCGTTTTTTTCATGCTGACTCTCGTGCTCGCCGCAAACGTCGTCCTGATGTTCGTCGGATGGGAGGGCGTGGGACTTTGCAGCTACCTGCTGATCGGTTTCTGGTTCCTGAAGCAATCCGCGATCAGCGCCGGGAAGAAAGCGTTCATCACCACGCGAATCGGCGACTTCGGATTCACCATCGGCATTCTGCTGCTCTTCTGGACGTTCCATTCGGTTGATTTCCGCGCCGTATTCCAGCAAGCCGCGAACATGCCTGTGGAAGCCTTCGCGCCCGCTGGCGTGCTGACCATCATTTGCCTGCTGCTCTTCACCGGTGCCATCGGCAAATCTGCGCAATTGCCACTGTACGTCTGGCTTCCAGACGCCATGGAAGGCCCCACGCCCGTCAGCGCATTGATCCATGCGGCGACAATGGTCACTGCGGGCGTCTACATGGTCGCGCGGATGAACCCGCTATTCTCGCGCGCTCCGTTTGCGATGTTTGTCGTCGCGCTGGTCGGAGCCGTCACCGCCTTCTACGCCGCGACCATCGGCCTGATGCAGACCGACATCAAGAAAGTCCTCGCCTATTCCACCGTCTCGCAGCTCGGTTACATGTTTCTCGGCCTGGGAGTCGGGTCCTACGCCGCGGGCGTCTTTCACCTGATGACGCACGCATTCTTCAAGGGCTTGCTCTTCCTCGCGGCCGGCAGCGTGATTCACGCCATGGGCGGCGACCAGGAAATGCCCCACATGGGCGGCCTGCGCACAAAAATTCCCATTACGTTCTGGACGATGTTTATCGCCACGTTTGCAATCGCAGGCATCCCGGGATTCGCCGGCTTTCTTCAGCAAGGACGAAATTCTGGACGCTGCGCGTTCCGCCCCTCACGCGCAATCTCGAGTTGCTTTGGCTCCTCGGGCTGCATTGGCGCGGGACTCACTTCGTTCTACATGTTCCGGCTGATCTTCCTCACGTTCTTCGGCAAGCCTCGCTACGACGAGCACAAAGTTCACGTCCACGAATCGCCGCAGAGCATGACCGTGCCGCTCATATTGCTCGCGATTCTTTCTGTGATTGGTGGATGGGTTGCCGCGCCGCATCTGGTTGGCGGTCCGGACCATTTTTCGAATAATTCTTGAATCCGGTTTTCACGGCCTATGCGCCCGCCAGCGCGGTTGGCGCCGAAGCAGCCTCGGAAACCGCCGAGAGCGGCGGGATCATGCTGCTGCACGCGCTGACCGGCTGGCCCGTAATCATCGCGTTACTCGGCCTTCTCATCGCGTGGTGGTTCTACATCAAGAGTCCGCAAACGCCGAAAAAGCTGGCGCAAAGCCTGCGTGGCCCGTACACGCTGATTCTTGCACAAATATTATGTGGACGAGCTCTACAACGCCGCAATCATCCAGCCGCTGCTCTGGATTTCAACGAACGTGCTCTGGCATGTGATCGACGAAGGCGTGATAGATGGCACCGTGAACGGCACAGCTCGCGTCGCGCGCGAATCCGGCGCGCAATTGCGCGAAATTCAATCGGGCAACGCGCGCACCTACGCCAGTTGGGTGGTGATTGGCGCGGTGGGCGTCACTTTGCTGATGCTCGGACTTTGGGGAATGGGGCGCTAGAGTGGAAATGCAATCTCATTTGCTCTCGGTGATCACCTTCCTCCCGCTGCTGGGAGTGCCCGCTCTGCTCCTGTTGCGCTCGGAAGACCACGTCTGGATCCGCCGCATCGCGCTGGCCGTATCGCTCGCGGAATTCGCAATTTCTCTGTTATTGCTGCCAGGCTTCGATTCCGGCGCACCCGGTTTTCAATTTGTGGAAATGCATCCCTGGATCGGTCAGGCCATCCACTACCACATCGGCGTGGACGGCATCAGCCTGTTCCTCGTGCTGCTCACCACTTTTCTCACGCCGCTCGCGATTCTCTGTTCGTGGCAATCCATCCACGAATACGTCAAGGGATTTTTCATCGCGCTGCTGGTGATCGAAACCGCCATGATCGGCGTCTTCATTTCGCTCGATCTCTTCATGTTCTTTCTCTTCTGGGAACTGACGCTGATTCCCATGTATTTCCTGATCGGCATCTGGGGACACGGCCGGCGAATTTACGCCGCCGTGAAATTCATCCTGTACACGATGCTCGGCTCGATCTTGATGCTCGTCGCGATCCTCTGGCTCTATAACGCGAGCGGCACCGCCAGCCTGCTCCGCACTTTCGATTTACCGGAACTCACGGCGCGCATTCAAACCGGCTACGTGCATCTGCCGCCGCACACCGAGATGTGGCTCTTCGCGGCGTTCTTCCTGGCTTTCGCCATCAAGGTTCCGCTCTTCCCGCTGCATACCTGGCTGCCGGACGCGCACACCGAAGCCCCTACCGCCGGTTCCGTGATCCTCGCAGGCGTGATGCTGAAGCTTGGCTGTTACGGCATGTTGCGTTTCTGCCTGCCGCTCTTTCCGGACGCGTCGCATCAGTTCGCGCCCTATATTGGCGTCCTGGCAATCATCGGCATCGTGTACGGCGCGCTGGTGGCCACCATCCAGCCGAATTTCAAGCGCCTGGTCGCCTACACGTCCGTCAGCCACCTCGGCTTCGTGGTGCTGGGGATTTTTTCTTTCACCACTATTTCGATTCAGGGCGCGGTCTACCAGATGGTGAACCACGGCATCTCCACCGGCGCCCTGTTCCTCGGCCTCGGCATGCTCTACGACCGCCGCCACACCTACGAGATCAAGGAATTTGGCGGCCTGATAAATCCCATGCCCGTATTGATGTCCTTTTTCCTGTTCATTTGCTTTTCGTCGCTGGCCCTGCCGCCGCTCAATAGCTTTATCGGTGAATTCCTGATTCTGGTCGGCGTTTTCCAATATCACCACGCGTGGGCCTCGTGGGCTGCTAGCGGCGCCGTACTCTCGGCGATTTATTTGCTATGGTCATACCAGCGCGTCGCGCTCGGCGAAGTCACCGTCGAGAAAAATCGCACGCTCCCCGACGCTTCCCGACGCGAGCGCGTGATTCTGGTCGCGACCGCTCTGGCAATTCTGTTTCTAGGTGTGGCGTCCCCGCTCTTCACGCGGCGCATGGAATCCTCGACCAATAATCTGGTGCATCAACTCGGAGGCCGTCCGCAAGACGCTGCCCAACCCGCGCTGCCGCCACCCACCTCGGGAAGTCGCACCGTGATCGTCTCGCCGCGCGAACGTGGCGCGTCGCTCACCACCATCTCCGAAAGGCGGGTGGCGCGGTAATGCACTTCCCTGCCGAGCAAATTTCAAACCTGCACCGCCTCGCGCCGGAAATCATCCTGTGCTTCTTCGGCATTTTGACAATGGTCGTGGATCCCTTCCTTGGCGCCGCTCGACAGCGCGCTCTGGGATGGATCGCATTTATCGGCGCTCTGGCCGCGCTGGGCGGCGTCTACGTGATGGCGCACGACCAGGGCACGGCCTATAGCGACCTGATCCGCGCGGACGCTTTCAGCGTGTTTATGCACGTCGTGGTGATCGTCGCGGCAGCTCTGGCGATACTGGGGTCTCTCGATTATCTGGATGAAGAAGGCATCCAGCGCGGCGAATATTATTCGCTGGTGCTTTTCGCCGCTGCCGGCATGGGCATCCTTGCCGGCGCAAACGAGCTAGTCACCGCTTTCATCGGCCTGGAGATGAGTTCCATCTCCACCTACATTCTCGCAGCCTTTCGCCGCCGCGCCGTCAAATCCAACGAAGCCGGCCTGAAGTATTTCATTCTCGGCTCGTTTGCCACGGCGTTTTTCCTTTACGGCATCGCGATGACGTATGGCGCCACCGGCACGACGCGCATTGATCTGATTCAGGCCTCGCTGGAAAATATGATGTCCACGCAGGGCCACCTGGCGTCGCTTCCCATCGCCGGTCTGGCGCTGATGTTTGTCGGGCTGGGCTTCAAAGTGGTCGCGGCCCCGTTCCAGATTTATGGCCCTGATGTGTATGAGGGCGCTCCGACGCCGGTCACCGCGCTGCTCGCGTCGGGCCCTAAGGCCGCGACCTTTGCCTTGATGCTGCGAATCTTTTACGTTTCTTTCGGCAGCGCGGACAACTTCTGGTTCTGGGCCGTCTGGATTTCAGCCGTGCTCACCATGCTCGTCGGCAACCTTGCGGCGCTCGTGCAGACCAACGTCAAGCGTATGCTGGCCTACTCCTCCATCGCCCATGCCGGATACATCCTTGTGGCCTTCGCGGCATCCACCGTATACGGCGTCGCCGCGGTGCTCTTTTACCTCGCGGTTTACACGTTCATGAAAGTCGGCGCGTTTCTGGTCATCGCGCACCTGGGCCAGCGCGACGAAAAACGCCTGGAGATCACCGATTACGCGGGATTGGGAACAAAGCAGCCCGTGCTGGCCGCGTGCTTCACGCTATTCCTGCTGTCGCTGCTGGGATTGCCGGCCACCGGCGGCTTTCTCGGGAAGTTCTTCGCGTTTCAGGCGGCGCTCGATTCGCGCATCGTGTGGCTGGTAATCATCGCGGCCATCAACAGCGTCATCGGCAGCTACTACTATTTGCGCGTGATCATCGCGATGTATTTCTGGGAGCCGTCGAAGGACTATACTCCAACGAGAGTGCCATTCGCGCTGGTCGCTGCACTCGCGATCGCCGCCATTGGCACGCTCTACCTCGGCATCTTGCCCTCGCACGTCCTCGACTTCGCCAAAGCCGCCGCCGATTCTCTCGCCTTACACTAGTCACGCTCTCGCGCGAGCGAAGCTCATCGCGACTCGGACTTCGTAGGGGCGGGTCTAAGACGCGTAGTTTGCGTCCCGAATGCTTGTGCGGGACGCGCATTTTGCGTCCCAGACGGTTTTGCGGGACCCGCCCCGACGCCAGCACCGAACTCGACGACCCGGAAGGCGTCACGCCAAAAAAAAAGGCCCGGAAGCTCGCTCTCCGCGAGCTTCCGGGCCTGAGTTTCCCGCCTGATCTCTACTTGACGCGAATAAACATCGTCGCAAACGTGTAGAGCGCCATTGACTCAATAAGAATAAGCGCAAGAATCAAAACGAACCGAATCGCTGGGGCCGCCCCAGGATTGCGAGCCATCCCTTCGCAAGCGGCGGCCGTAGCCTTCGCCTGCGCGTACCCTCCCGCGGCAGAAGCAATCGCCATGCTGAACCCGGCGGTAATCGCAACCCAATTAACCGCCGCCGCTGCTTCTCCCGGTGTCCCCTGCGCAAACGCCGCCGGAGCCACCACCGCAACCGCCAAAACCGCCAGCAAGAACAACCCAAGTCCCTTCATTCACTTTCTCCTCGTTATAAAATTGCCGATAGGAGGTGGCTCCCGTCATCCTCAAGCAGCCGGGATCACACTATTAGCGACCATGCCAGTATTAATGCTCCTCTGCAACCGCGCCAGCCACATAAATAACTGGAAGAATCGTAAAGACGAAGGCTTGCAGTACGGCGACAAAAATATGAAGCACGATAAATATGATTGGCAAGAACAGCGGAAACACAAAGGCCGCCCTGAGTGCACCGTTCCGATCTTTTCCAGGTACAGAAACATCTCCAGCATAAGGCCCAGAAAGATTCCGTAGAGCAGCTCACTTACGAACATGTTTACCCAGAGACGCACAGTGAGGGAGAGCAGTCGGGCCACGTTACTTATAATTTCAATCGGGAGCATGATCGGCGACATCCAAAAGCACAGGACCTAGGAAGTGCTTTCCGTGGCCGAGCGGCCCATGTTTCACGATCCCCACCCAGTTGTAGTAGATGAAGACCACAACGGCGAGTCCCAGCGGGACGCTCACTTGCGCAGTCGGCGACTTCAGCGTCGGAAAAATGCCGATTAAATTGCACAGCAGCACGAAAATCCCAATGCTTCCGAGCATCGGCACATATTTCTCGGCGCCATGCCCAACGTTTTCGTCCAGCAGGTCACGCACCCCTATGTTCATGTTGTTGCTCAACAGCATCTCCATGCACTGTTGCGTACCGCCGGGCTTATCCACGGAAATTCGGCCCTTCAGCCACAGAAAGAAAATCGCCGCAATCAGAAATACAAATATCTCCATGGCGACGTGATTAGGAATGGGATACTCAGGATTCGAAGATGTAACGTGTAATACTGCCAGCAGTGACGCGGCTAGCTTGCCAAAAATTCGATTGAGCAGCACTGTAACCCAGATCGGATGTTCCATTCTCACCTTTCAGGAACTCGCGTCTGGAGGCGGGCCGCCACGGAAAAGCTGTCCCACCATTTCCACCAGAACCGCGGCAACCACGGAAAAGAAACCGGCCAGCAGGCTAGCTGCCGGAGGTCTAAGGAGCCGCAGAATAGCATAGGCAGCGGTGATCAGCAAAGCATAGCGGCCCAGGAATTTCAGATAAACCCTGGCAGGAACTTGCGCCCGCTGCGTCCCGGCCCCAGCCGTCGAAAGCCGCGCCAGTGTATCCACTCCTTGTTTCATCCAGCGGTAGTTTACCCAGGAAAGTACCGCGCCGGCACCAAATCCCGCGGCTGCTCGTCCGCCCCAAATGTACCAAGTCGCGGTCGTCGCCACGGCGCCGATCCCCGCAATCAGACCTTCAATGCGACTTTCCGCGGCGCGGTAAAACTCTTCATCCCCCGCCATTGCCGCCGCCGTCTGTCTTCTCCGCGCGCGAAAGCCGGCGAATCACATCCCACACGCCGGCACCGAATCCCAGAAATCCCAGAACGAGCGTAAGCAGAGGCGAAGTGTGCAGCCAGCGATCCAATAGATATCCGGCGCCACCCGCAATTACAATGCTAACGATCATGACGACCGGCAACTCCATGGCCATGGCGATCTGCATGGCGTCACGGTTCGGCGGCTTGCGAGGACCTGGATTTAGGGAGGACATTACGCGTTGCCGTTCACTGCCCGAACGTGGTGAGCACGGAGTACGTCGCGAGGCGCAGGAACTGCTCCGGGAAAATTCCAGCGGCCAGCGTGACGATCACCATAGCCGCGAGCGCCAATTTCTGCGCCCAGGAAATTACCGGCACCACCGTATCACTGGACTCGCGCACCCACATCGCCGCCACCATGCGGAAATAGTAGTACACCGCGGGAAGAATGTAGAGCACCCCGAGAACCGCCAGCAGCGTGTGCTTGGTCTCGATCAGCGCCCAGAAAATCAGCAGTTTCGCGACGAATCCGGCCGTTGGCGGAATCCCTGCTAGCGAAAGCAGAAAAATCAACATCAGGATCGCGGCGCCCGGGCTGCGGTGGATCAGACCGTTCAAATCATCAACGTCGTCGCCGATCACGCCCTTGCGCCGCAGCAATATCACCACCGCAAACGCGCCCGTATTGAAAAAAGCGTAGACGAATAAATAAAACGTCATCGCTTGCAAGCCGCGCTCGTGCAGCGAGCCATCCGGGTTCACCGAAGCCACGAATCCCAGCAGGATATAACCGACTTGCGCGATGGAAGAATAGGCGAGCAAGCGCTTGATATTCGTCTGCGTGATTGCAGCCAGAGTGCCGAGCGTAAGCGAAAGCACGCCGACCCACTCCATGATCGTCACCCAATCAAGAGTGACCGGCAAGAAGATCGTCAGGAACAGTCTTAGCAGCAACGCGAAGCTCGCCGCTTTCGACGCCACGCTGACATAGGCCGTAATCGAAGTCGGCGCGCCCTCATACACGTCCGGCGCCCATTGGTGGAACGGCACCGCGGCAATCTTGAAAAACACTCCCGCGGCAACCGTCGCCAGTGCGAGGAACGTCAGAAAATCCGTGCCCGGATACTGCGCGTGACGCTGGCGCATCGCCATCAAGATCGCTTCGAGGTTCGTCGAACCGGCGATGCCATACAAAATCGAAAAGCCGTAAGCCAATATTCCCGAGCTGAAGGCGCCCATCAGCATGTACTTCATCGCCGCTTCATTCGAGCGGCGCTCGCGGCGCAAAAATCCGCTTAAGACGTAGAAACTCAACGCCATCGTTTCCAGCGCCAGGAACAGCACCACGAGGTCGTCGCCACACGCGAGAAACATCATCCCGACTGTCGCGAACAGCATCAGCGCGTAATACTCGCCATGCTGCTCCTCTTCGATTTCCATGTAGCGCACCGAAAACAGAATCACCAGCGCGGTGGAAGCGAGGAACAGAAACCCGAAAAAGATAAAAAACGGATCAATCATGATCGAATTGAAGAAACCCACCACCGGACCAATCGGCGGCGAAGCATACGCCCGCAGCATGTACAAAGATCCGCCGCTGAAGATAACTCCCAGCATCGCGGTGAGCGCATTCCAGGATTTCTGGCGCTTGGTGAGCAAGAAATCAGTCAGCAGAATCGCTAGACCGAAAAAGACCAGCATCGCTTCAGGCAAGATCAGGAAGAAATCGCTGCGGCTCCGTTCGAAGATCCACTGCCAGGTCATTAACGGGCCTCAGCATGCGCCGCAGAAGGCGCTGTGGCAGAAGAATCGGAAGGCGCGGTCTGCGGAATCAGGCCACTAGATGAAGGCGAACTTGCCGGTGGCGGCGCTTCGGGTGCCGCGTAATAGCCGGGATGCACGGCCTCCACGAGGCGGTGCACCGGCTGCTCGAGCACGTGGAATAGCGGCGCCGGATAAATTCCAATCCAGAATGCCAGCACCACCAGCGGGATCAGCGTGGCATATTCGCGCCCGTTCAAATCCGGCAAATGCTCGTTCGCGGGATTCGTCACGCTGCCGAACATCACGCGCTGGTACAGCCACAACAAATACGCCGCGCCCAGAATCACGCCCAGCACGCCCCACGCGGCCCACTGCCAGCGCACCTCAAAGACGCCCCGCAAAATCGTGAATTCACCGATGAAACCATTCAGCAGCGGCATCCCCAGCGAACTCAGCGTTACAATCAGATAAACCGCCGCGAAATTCGGCATTGGCGTTGAAAGGCCGCCGAATTCCGAAATCAAGCGCGTGTGCCGCCGCTCGTACAAAACGCCGACAATCAAAAATAGCGCGCCTGTCGAAATCCCGTGATTCACTTGCTGGATGATGCTGCCCGAAAGCCCCAGCGGCGTCAGCGCAAAAATCCCCAGCGTGCAAAAGCCCATATGGCTCACCGACGAATACGCGATGAGCTTCTTCATGTCTTTCTGCATCATGCACACCAGCGCGCCGTAAATGATGCCAATGATCGAAAGCACGATGATGATCCCGCGGTATTTCACCGTCGCCTCGGGAAACATCGGCACCGAAAATCGCAGAAAGCCGTACGTGCCCATTTTCAACAGCACACCGGCGAGGATGACGGAACCAGCGGTGGGCGCTTCGGTGTGCGCGTCCGGCAGCCAGGTATGGAACGGAAACATCGGCACCTTGATCGCAAACGCAAAGAAGAATCCCCAGAAAAGCCAGTTTTGCAGGCTGCCGAATTGCGACGTAAACGGATGCTCGATGATCTGCCGAATGTCGAATGTGTTCCGGTTGGCGTAAATCGCCAACACCGCCAGCAGCATCAGCACCGAGCCGGCCAGCGTGTATAGAAAAAACTTAATCGCCGCATACAGCCGCCGCTCGCTGCCCCACACGCCGATCAGGAAATACATCGGCACCAGCATCACTTCCCAGAAAACGTAGAACAGCACGAAATCGAGCGACATGAAGACGCCCAGCATGCCGGTCTGCAGCAGCAGAAGCAGGATGTAATATTCCTTCTCGCGTTTGTGAATGGCAGACCACGATGACAGAATCGCAATTGCGCCCAGCACCGTCGTCAGCATCACCATCAGGAAGCTGAGCCCGTCAATTCCCAGCGTGAAGTGCGCGCCGACCGAGGGAATCCAGTCCGCATTCTCGACAAACTGGAATTGCGGAGCCGTCGCACCGGAATTGAATCGCCAAATCAGAGGCAGCGAAACCAGCAAGCCGAGGAAACCGAAAAGATTGCCCATCCAGCGGTGCAGATCGGCCCGCTCGCGCGGAATGAAAAGCAGCAGAATCGCGCCGACCAGCGGCGTGAAGAGAATCGTGCTTAAAATACGGCTGTCGGAAAAGAGCATCCGTTCCCTCGCCTTTCAAACCAAGTTTCAGACCAAGCGCCGCTGCCGCAACGCGGCGTAGGGGCGCAGCATGCCGCATGCCGCGCCCGCGCACGCGAAAAGCTAGTGCATCGCGTGATGCGCCAGATAAAGGTAATACCCCAGGAAGCCGATCAAGCCGATCACAATAAAAAGCATGTAACTCTGCACCAGACCCGCCTGTAGCATCCGCACCGGAAAACTCAGCACCCACACCAGCCGCGCGCCCAGTTTTACCGAGCCATCCACGATCCAGGTGTCCCACCAGATCGAAATCCGCGAAATGGCACGCGTCAGCCAACCCGCGCCGTTCACGCCCAGCCCATCAATCACATTCGCGTCAAACGCGCCCAGCGCCAGGCCGAGGTCCTTCGCGCGATTCACGAAAATGGCATCGTAAATCTGGTCCACGTAATATTTGTTGTAAACCAGCTTGTAGAATCCACCGAAAGTCTTCGCGATCTTTGCCGGCAACTCAGTGCGCTTGATGTAGAGATACCAAGCGAACAAAATCCCCAGCACGACCAGCCCTTCGGACATCAACATCAGGTACAGCTCGCCCATTCGCGAACCCGGCCCGTGCACCGGCTCGGTCCGCAGTTCGTGCGCCACCCCCACAATCGGCTCCAGAAAATGGACGAACCGGCTACTGCCGCCCAGAATTTCTGGCCAGCTAACCCAGCCTCCCACGATCGAAAGTCCCGCAAGAATCACTAGCGGCAGCAGCATGGACCTAGGCGATTCGTGAATGTGGTGTTCGACTTCGTGCTCGACGCGCGAGGTTCCGTGAAATGTCATGAAAACCAACCGGAACATGTAAAACGCCGTCATTCCCGCAGTGAAGTACCCGATGATCCACAGCGTAATGTCCTTTTCGTACGTCTTGCCGAGGATCAAGTCCTTGCTCAGGAATCCAGCAAAAGGAAAAATCCCGGCAATCGCCAGCGTCGCGATCAGCATCGTCCAATAAGTGACCGGAATTTTCTTCGATAGCGCCCCCATCTTGCGCATATCCTGTTCGCCGGAAAGCGCGTGAATCACACTGCCCGCTCCCAGGAACAGCAGCCCTTTGAAAAACGCGTGGGTCATCAGGTGAAAAATTCCCGCGGTAAACGCGCCCACGCCGCAGGCCAGGAACATATAGCCCAATTGCGAGACGGTAGAATAGGCGAGAACTTTTTTGATGTCGTTCTGCACCACGCCGATGGAAGCTGCAAATAGAGCCGTGATTGCGCCCACCAGCGCCACGAGCGCCATGGCTTTCGGCGCCATCTGGTAAATTGCGTTGGTGCGCGTCACCATATACACGCCCGCCGTCACCATGGTCGCCGCGTGGATCAAAGCGCTCACGGGAGTCGGGCCTTCCATCGCATCCGGCAGCCAGACATACAACGGAATCTGCGCCGACTTTCCCGTCGCACCCACAAAAAATAGCAACGCAATCGCCGTAATCAACGGGTCGCCCATCTTAAAATGTCCAGCCGCGAGCGCCGGAGCAAGCTCGGTAAAGCGCACCGTCCCCAACAGCGCCGACGTTAAAAAAATCCCCAGCAAAAATCCCGCGTCCCCCACACGATTAACAATGAACGCCTTCTTCCCCGCATCCGAAGCGGATTTCCGATGAAAATAAAACCCGATGAGCAAATAACTGCAGGTCCCCACGCCTTCCCAACCCACAAACAGCAGCACGAGATTGTTCGCCAGCACCAAAATCAGCATCGCGAACATAAACAAATTCAAGTAACCAAAGAAGCGGTAATACCCGCCTTCGTGCGCCATATAACCAGTGGAATAGATATGGATCAGCAGCCCCACGCCGCTAACCACCAGAATCATCACCGCCGATAGTGGGTCAATCTGAAATCCCCAGTCAGCGACGAAGTGCGCCAGCCTCCCATCCAACAGGTGATACGGCCCCGCGGGAATCCACTCGAAGAGAATTTTGGTCGCAAGCCGATCGCCTTCAGGTCTCGCGACCAATTGAAAGAACGCACCAAGAGAAAATAGAAACGAAACTCCGACGCTGCCCACGCACAGCAAATCGATGATGTTCTTCTGCAGGCGCCGCCCGTAGAAAAGCATCGCCGCCGCCGTCAGCAGCGGGAACATCGGGATCAGCCAGATATGATCGAGGAAATATGGCTGCGTCGCGTTCATTCGACGGCACTCACCATTTCAGAATGTCCATCTCATCCGCAAGCACGGTCTCGCGATTGCGGAAGAATGCCAGGATAATGCCGAGTCCCACCGCTGCCTCGGCGGCGGCGTCAGTGATAATGAAAATCGCGAACACCTGCCCATCCACCGTCCCCCACATTCGCGAAAAAGCCATCAAATTGATGTTCACCGCATTCAAAATCAATTCGATGGACATCAGCATGATGATCACGTTGCGCCGGGTCAGCACGCCGATCACGCCAATCGTGAAAAGCGCCAGACTCAGAAATAAATAATGATCCACCGGGATCATCACACCCTCCGCTTGGCCATTACCACCGCGCCGACCATGGCCACCAGCAACAAGATCGATGCAATCTCAAACGGCAGCATGTACTTGCTGAATAGCGCGTCCGCGATCGCTTCCGTATTCTTCGGGGAAATATCCGCCTGCATCGCGGGCAAACGGAGCGATGCCCTCCCGGCCCGAACCGCGAAGAGCACCTGCGCAGCCAGCGCCAGCGACAACACCCCCGCAACTAACCATTGCCGGTTGAATTGCACCAGGCGCATCGAGACGTCCAAATTCACCAGCATGATCACGAAGACAAACAACACCATGATCCCGCCCACATACAGGATCACCTGCACGATAAAAAGAAACTCCGCCTGCAATTGCAGAAAAATCCCGGCCGTCGCGAGCAGCGTGGTAATCAGAAAAACGGCAGCGTGCACGATATTCCGCCGCGTCACCATCAAAATGGCCGACGCCACCGCCAGCGCACTGAAAAAATAAAATAGCAGGCTATTCAGCACGTACATCTATTCACCATCCGCCGTCTGCACCGCAGCCACCGGCGCATCGTCTTTCGCCAGCAAAATCGCAACGCCCAACGTAGCCAGGGTCGTCGGAATCAACGACACGACCGGCCCCCAACCCAACTGTTGCCGCAGCACGATCGCCACAGCCACGCCAATCACGTTCACCAGCGCCAGAGGAATCAGGAAGCGCCATCCCAGGCGCATCAGCTGGTCAAAGCGAAAGCGCGGAAAAGTAAAACGGATCCACAGAAACGCATAGAGGTACGCAAATACCTTGGCCAGAAACCAAAACGCGCCGTGGATCCCCTGCATCACACCCACTGGCGCGAATAGCGCGCCCAGCAACGCGCCTGAAAGCAAGAAGCACAAAATCGCCACGGCGAGCATTACGAACTTCTGAATTTTCACCGGCTGTTTAGGCGCGAGCATCAGACAATAAATTGCCACGCCGAACGTGAGCAGCGAAGGAAACGCATCCAGCCATTCGATGGACGTCCCCGGAAAATGTTCGTGAACGCTCGCCAGCGGCCGCAGCCAGCCGCCCAGAAACACGGTGGTCGCGATCCCGGCGACTATCACCATGTTCGCGTATTCAGCCAAAAAATAGAGCGACCATCGAAAGCCGCTGTATTCCGTCATGTACCCCGCGACCAATTCCGATTCCGCTTCCGGCAAATCGAACGGCGCGCGATTGGTTTCGGCCATCGAGCCCACCAGGTAAATGAAAAATGCAAACGGTACCGAAAAAATGAACCACACTCCCTGGTCCAGCTGCGCTTGCACAATATCTTTCATCGAAAGAGAGCCAGCCAACAGCAACACGGACACGAGACCCAGCCCGGCAGCAGTCTCATAGCTCACCAGCTGCGCCGCGCTGCGCAAAGCTCCGAGCAAGGAATAGTGGCTGTTTGAAGCCCAGCCACCCAGCACAATGCCGTAAATCCCCAGCGAACTGATCGCCAAAATAAAAAGCAAACCGATGTTCAGGTCGGCTATCTGAAATGCCGGACCGATGGGCAGCGCCGAATATGCCAGCAGCGCCATCGTCACGCTCACCAGCGGCGCCAGCCAGAACATCAATCGGTCCGCCTTCTCAGGAATAATGTCTTCCTTCAGCAGCAATTTCACGGCGTCGGCAATCGGCTGCAGCAAACCGTGCGGACCAACGCGCATCGGACCGAGCCGCGCCTGCATGTCCGCCATCACTTTGCGTTCCATCAGCACGATATAGCCAGCCAGCAGCGGCAACACCATCACGATCACCACTGCGTAAACCACCGGCAGCACGTATTGCTGAATGAATTGTGAATTCAGATGGCCCATCGCTTAGCGGTCCACTTCTCCCAGCACAATATCAATCGTTCCGATAATCGCGACGACGTCCGCAATCAGCGCGCCGCGCGCCATTTTGTCGAACGCCTGTAAATTGATGAACGAAGGCGGCCGCACTCGCACACGATATGGCTGCGTGGTCCCGTCGCTGACGATGTAATAGCCCAGTTCACCCTTCGGCGCTTCAATCGAGTGATAAACCTCGCCTGGCGGCGGCTTCAGCACTTTCCCGATGCGCGCCATGATCGGCCCCACCGGAATATTTTCGATCGCTTGCAGGCAAATCCGCCGCGATTGCCGCATTTCCTCCATGCGCACCACGTAACGGTCGTAGGTGTCGCCGCTCTCCCGCGTGGGAATCTCGAATTCGTATTGGTCGTACGCGGCGTAGGGCTGCGCCTTGCGCAAATCCCATTTCACGCCACTCGCGCGCAGCACTGGTCCAGTCACCCCCATTGCAATGGCATCTTCCGCGCTCAAAATCCCGACGCCTTTGGTGCGTCCCACCCAAATCCGGTTCTCGGTGAGCAGCGTCTCGTATTCATCAATCTTCGTGCTGAAATCGTCGCAGAAACGCTTTACGTCCTGCTCGAACCCGTCATAGGTCTCGTACTGCAACCCGCCGATGCGGAACGCATGCGTCGTCAGCCGCGCGCCGCAATATTTCTCGAAGATCTTCAGAATCTCTTCGCGCTCTCGGAAACAATAAAAAACCGGTGTCAGCGCTCCAATATCGAGCGCGTGCGTCCCCAACCAAAGCAAGTGGCTCGCGATTCGCTGCAGTTCCGTCAGAATCGTGCGCACCACTCGCGCCCGCAACGGCGCTTCCGCGCCCAGCAATTTCTCCACGGCCTCGCAATAGCCCAACCCGTTCGAAACCGCCGCCACGTAATCCATGCGGTCCACGTACGGAGCAAATTGCTGATAGCTGCGATGCTCCGCGATTTTCTCCACGCCGCGATGCAGATACCCGATGATGCATTCCGACCCCACCACCCGCTCGCCGTCGAGTTTCAATTTCACGCGCAGCACGCCGTGCGTGGAAGGGTGCTGCGGCCCCATGTTCAAAATAATCTCGTCCGCGCCCAGCACCGTAGTGCTCACGTTGCTCATCTCGTTGATGCGTTGTTCGGTCATTCGCTCGATCACTTGATCGCCGCTACTGCCCGCTCTCAATCCCCAGATTCTCGCGAACCCAATCCGTATCCTGCTTCAAGATGTCGTAATCCTTGCGCAGCGGGTACCCTTGCCACTCGTCCGGCATCAAGATGCGCTTCAAATTCGGATGGCCTTCGAACACGATGCCGAACATGTCGTAACATTCGCGCTCCAGCCAATTCGCCGCTGGCCATACGTCGCAAACGCTCGGCACCGGCTCGCCTTCCGCCGCATGCGCCTTTATTCGCACGCGCTCATTTTTCGCGAACGAATACAAATTCAGCACGATGTCGAATCGTTTCTCGCGCTTCGGCCAATCCACCGCGGTCAAATCCACCAGCATGTCGAATTTTTCCTCGTCGCGGCAGTGGCGGGAAATCTCGCGGAGTTGGTCCGCGGCAATCAGCACAATCGCCTGCTTGCGATCGAGCGAAGCCTCACGGATGGCTTCGCCGTACCGCGCTTTGAGCCGCTGCACCAATTCGTTATCGAGCGGCACAGGTTTTGGCGGAGCTTCCTTCGGAGGCGCTGCTGCTGCCGGCGTTTTAGGCGGCGTTGCTGCCGCTGGAGCGGCAGAAGCCGAGGGAGCGGCGGGTTTGGCTGGCGGAGCCGCAGCCGCGGGAGGGTTCGCAGCAGTGGTCTGCGAAGCTGCCTCGAGACTGGCGGGCTTGGCGGGAATAGCAGCTTTCTCCGCCGTGCTTTCCGGCGGCTTTGCGGCGGGATCCTTTTCCGAGGGGTCGTTGACCATCGGTCCGATCGGGTGCTGTTGCTGGACGCGCGAGACCAGCTACTTCGCGCAGCTCCTTCGCAGCCCGCCTTTTTATCACACCCCAAAAAACAACGTCAATTCCACTTCACGCGGGCCCAGGATTCGCGGCAACACACTAAAACGTCGAGCACCGTGCCTAAACCCAATCCAATGCGCCCTTCCGATACAGCCACACATAGCCAACCAGCAGAATTCCGAGGAACACGATCATCGTGGCCAATCCATACATTCCCAATTGCCCGTAGCGAATCGCCCAAGGAAAAAGAAAAATCGTCTCCACGTCAAAAATCACAAAAAGAATCGCCACAATATAAAAGCGCACGGAATATCGCCCGCGCGCGGTGCCTTCCGGCGGAACGCCGCATTCGTAGGGCTCCAGCTTCGCGCCTGTCGCTTTCGAGTCGGGGCGAATATATTTGAAAATAGCGAGAGTGACTGCGGGGAACGCCGCCGCAAGCAGAGCATAAATCAAAATCGGAATGTATTGGCTCGGCATCGCCAAAAAGAACTTCAAACGAACAGCGCATCCTAGCACAGCGGTCAAGCCTCAGCTAGCGTCATCCGCGCAAAGTTCTAATGGCAACCGAAGTCGCCGTGCGAGCCCGGAAAACGGGCGTGTTTTCAATTGTAAAGAATTGTTTAGTGGCGGGCGCCGTGCAAAACATCGATCGCATGGGGCAGCAGCGAGGCGATCGCATCGAGGGATTCCACAGCTCCGCGAGGGCTTCCAGGCAGATTCACGATGATCGTAGTGCCGCGAATGGCGGCGACCGCGCGTGACAAAATCGCTCGCGGGGTTTTCTTCAACCCCTCCGCGCGCATCTGTTCGGCGAATCCGGGTATCAAGCGCTCCGCCACGGCGATGGTCGCTTCGGGAGTCACGTCGCGAGGACCGACTCCCGTCCCCCCGGTCGTGAGAATCAAATCTGTATCCTTCGCGTCCGCAGTCGTTTTCAGAAACGTGGCGATGGCATCCCGATCATCCGGCAATACGGAGGTATGCGCGATTTGCCAGCCGAGTTCCCGGCAGCGACCGGCGACGGCAGGCCCCGAACTATCTTCGTGTTTTTGGCTGGCTACGGAGTCACTGACGGTAAGAATTGCAACTCGCATTGGGTGGCGCGCGCGACCGTTAGCCTTCGGTGACTTCGGCGTCTTCGTTGGCGCCGTCGCGCTGCCCTTCATCCATCAATCGCAGCGCTTCCATCAGCAGGCCCGTGGTCGTTCGCGAAATGGTGTCGCGCGTGGGTGCCCGGTTGAAATCAATCTCAAACTCGCCGTCCGGCCAGCGCACCGCCTGAAACACGGCCGCCTCCCCCTCAAGCGCCCCGAGGCGTGCGTCCTTGCACTGCCCAGAAGCAAAAAAGAGGTCGCCGCTTTCTTCACCGCGCCGCACGGAAAGCTGGCACGATTTCTGCCCCATCTCAAGCGACTGCATCAAATCCATGATGGACATTTCTTCCAGCCGCCCCTGAATCACTCCCGGACGCACCTGACGATTCTGCAATTTCTCCAGCTGTAGACGGTCCACCACCTTTTTCGCCCGCCGCACCAGATCCTTCAGAAAAAATGGCTTGGGAATAAATTCTTCAACGCCTTCAACGATAGGCCGAAGTTTTTCTTCGATATCGCTGCGGCTGGCCAAAAAAATAAATGGAATGGACTTCGTCTGCTGCCGCCCGCGCAATTTCTCATAAAGCTGGCGCCCGTCAAGCCCAGGCATGCGGTAGTCGCACACCACCAAATCCGGCGGATCATCTACGATTTTCAAGCAAGCGCATCCGCGCCGTCCGCCGCCGCGCGCGCGTCGCAATGCGGCATCAATCCCTTCATCAGCAAGTCGAGGATCAACGCATTATCATCGACGACCAGCACTTTGACGTCCTTCATCGGAGTCATCGTTTCGCGCGCTTCCCAGGCCTCAAGTACGTTCCGCTTCGTCCACCCGACTTCTTTACCAGATACACCTCGGTGATTTCCATGCCGCGTTCGAGCGCTTTGCACATGTCGTAAATGGTAAGCGCCGCCACCGACGCGGCCACCAGCGCCTCCATCTCCACTCCGGTCGGACCCGTAGCTGTAGCCTCGGAGGTCACCTCAATTCCATTCTGGCATAGCTTGGCGCTCACATCTACGTGAGTCAAAGAGAGGGGATGACAAAGTGGAATCAGCTCCGCAGTGCGCTTCGCGGCCGTGATTCCGGCGATTCTGGCGATTTCCAGCGGATTGCCCTTGGGAGATTTCAGCCGCCGGACGCTCTCAACAGTACCGCGTTGCATGCTAACGAACGCGTGCGCCACTGCCGTACGCGATGTGGCGGGCTTTGCCGTCACGTCCACCATACGGACGTTGCCCTTTTTGTCGTAATGCGAAAGCGGTTGAATGCGCCTAGTGGACATAGAAGAGGACGTAGGGGCGCGTCTCAGACGCGCCCTTTTGACGCGAACCACCTAGAACAGCCCGCGGCGCGGCAATACGTCCGCCATCTCCCCCGCCGCAAAACTCAATTTCGATTCGTGTACCACCAGAAAGCAATTGCCTTTCACCACCGAGCCAATGTCCCCCGAGCCTTCCCAATGAATCATCTCGACCGTCGCCTCGCCGTTCGGCCAACTCAATCGCGCGGGCAAAAAATGTGCGAGCGGCGGTTTTTCGTTCACCGGATGCGCCAACTTCGCCTTCAACACCTTCAACGGATGCGGAGTATGCCCGCTCAAAAGGTCAATCGCTGGCGTCACAAACAGCTCAAAGGTCACCATCGTCGAGACTGGATTTCCCGGCAATCCAAACACCGGTTTCCCCTGGCAGAAACCAAAAACCGCAGGCTTGCCAGGGCGAATCGCCACAGCATCAAAGTAAAACTCGGTCCCCAGCTCCTTCAGCACTTGTTCCACTAGATCGTACTTCCCCACCGAAACTCCACCGGTAATTGCGACGATGTCCGCGTGCAGAGCCTTCTGAATCCCCGCTCGCAGCTGCTCCAGATTGTCATGCACAACGCCCAGCATCACTGGCTCGCCGCCCGCGAGCGCCACCTGCGCGGCCAGCGAGATATTGTTGCTATTGCGAATCTGAAATTTCTTCGGAGGCTGATCTACGGGGATCACTTCATCGCCCGTCGAAAGGATCGCCACGCGCGGCTTCTTGGCAACCACCAGCCGCGATCGCCCCACCTGCGCCGCAATCGCGAGCTCCGCGTAGCCGATCCGCTTTCCGCGCTGCAGAACGCTTTCTCCCACGCGAGTCTCCTGCCCCTCCAGCACGTAGTGAGCGCCCTCGCGCGCAGCCTGCTCGATAACTCACGTAATCGCCATCCACATGCGCGTGCTCGTTCATCACGATCGCGTTCGCTCCGCGTGGCAGCGGCGCGCCAGTCATGATCTGCACGCACGTTCCAGGCTCAACCACACCATCAAACGGCCCGCCAGCCCGGCTCTCGCCGATCAACCGCAGTTTCGCGCCCGCGTGCGCCGCATCGGCGGCACGCGCGGCATAACCGTCGCGAGTCGAACGATTAAATGGCGGATAATTCCGGTCGGCCGCCACGTTTTCAGCCACAATGCGTCCCAGCACTTGCGAGGGGTTCTGCGCGAATTCGATGGTTTCAGTTGCAGGAGGAGGCGCGCACGGCCGCGCGCGAATCACTTCCATCACCTTGGCGCGCGCTGCTTCGTAGGAAAACATGCCGTATCACAGCCAGGATGCGAGTTTCGTATCTCTTGGGACAATCGTTGCGTCGCGTTCCGGCCCCGTGGAAATCATGCCGATTTCAACTTGCAGCTCACTCGAAATAAAATCCAGATAATTCCGCGCCGCTTCCGGCAATTCCTTCACGTCGCGGATTCCCGGAGTCGGCTTCTGCCAGCCCGGCAGCGTCCGGTACACCGGCTCGACTTGCGTCAGCGTTTCCACGTCCGGAGGCATTTCGTTCAGCGGCTGGCCTTTCAGCCGGTAACCGGTGCAGACCTTAATTTCCGGCTGCGTGTCGAACACATCCAGCTTCGTCACCACCAGCGAATCAATGCCGTTCAGCATTTTCGCGTATTTCAAGACGACCAGATCGAGCCACCCGCACCGCCGCGGCCGCCCCGTCACCGCGCCAAATTCCTGGCCGCGTTCGCGCACGGCCTGTGCATCCAGGTCCGGCATTTCGGTGGGAAAGGGGCCGCTCCCCACGCGCGTCGTATAGGCCTTGGTCACGCCAACCACGCCGCAAATCCGCGTGGGCGCCACACCCAAACCAGTCGCCACCCCACCCGACGTAGCGTTAGACGATGTGACGTACGGATAGGTCCCATGGTCAATATCCAGCATCGTCCCCTGCGCGCCTTCAAAGAGCACGGACTCGCCATTATCTAGCGCACGATTCAAAAGCACGCACGTATCGGTCACCAATCCGCGAATGTGCGCCGCAATTTCCAGATACTGTTCCAGCAGCCCGGCCGTTTCCAGCGGATGACCGTACGTCGCCCGGCTGATCGCATTTTTCTCTGCAATCACGCGCTCTAATTTTTCCTTGAAGCCGTCGGCATCGAACAAATCAATCACGCGAATCCCGCGCCGCGCCATCTTGTCCTCATACGCCGGCCCGATCCCGCGCGACGTCGTCCCAATCGCCGCCGCGCCGCGCGCCGATTCCGCGGCCTTATCCATTTCGCGATGGTAGGGAAATATCAGGTGAGCGCGATCGCTCAGGAACAACCGCCCGCGCACGTCAATGCTCGACCTTTTCAGATTCTCAAGCTCCGCAACCAGCGCCGCGGGATCTACGACGGTTCCCGCCCCGATCACCGCCTTCTTTTCCGGACGCAAAATTCCACTGGGAATCAGCTGCAGCACATAGCGATGGTTGTTGAAGATGACGGTGTGCCCGGCGTTGTGGCCCCCCGCATAACGCGCCGTGTAATCAAACGACTGAGCAAGGTAATCCACCACCTTGCCCTTGCCTTCGTCGCCCCACTGCGCGCCGACCACACAGATAGCCTTCGTTCGCGACTTCTCGGTCACCCTAGGCGCCCCCCAAGCTCCAGCAAGCCGCACTTTCCCCGTTCTCGTTCACACTAGAAGCACTACAGGCAGGCCAAATCAAAAAACAGCAACACACAATCCTACCCTTCGCCAGACCCCCGCGCAAGCACGGCCCTGCTAAGGCGGAAATTGTGGGGCGGAGCTCAGAGCCAACGTCTCCAGCTGCGTGCTACCCAGCTGCCCTAATAGCGGAAGCAATCGCGGGCGTGGTCATTCACCATCCCGACAGCTTGCATAAAGGCGTAGCAGATTGTCGTCCCCACAAAGCGAAATCCGCGGCGTTTCAGATCCTTACTCATCGCGTCCGATTCAGGCGTCCGCGCCGGTATCTGGCGCGAGCTGCTCCAATCGTTCTTCTTCGGGCGGCCGCCAACAAATTGCCAGATGTACCTATCGAACGTGCCGAATTCCTTCCGCACCGCAAGAAACGCCTGTGCATTCGAAATCGTCGCGGATATTTTCAGCCGGTTGCGCACGATGCCCGCATCCGCCAGCAATTTGCGCACTTTCCTTCCATCATAACGCGCGATTTTCGCGGCATCGAAATTGTCGAACGCTCGCCGGTAATTCTCGCGCTTATTGAGAATCGTCTCCCAGCTCAAACCCGCCTGCGCGCCTTCGAGAATCAAAAATTCGAATAGCACGCGGTCATCATGAACAGGCCTTCCCCATTCCTTGTCGTGGTATTCCGCCATGAGCGGCTTCTGCGCCCAATGGCATCGCTTCGGCTCGGCTTTAGCTGCTCGAGTCATTGTGTACTTCTTGCTGGCGGAGCCGCAGCCGCGCCCGCCGCCGCAGAAAGACATCGCGGGCACAAACAATCCGGATACCGCCCGCGCAGCGCAAGCAGCTCCTGCTTCGTGAGCTTCACTTCTTCACACCAACACCCCGCAGCCCGCGCCGCGCAGAGAAATTCCTCTCCGCACGCCGCGCACGCTTTCAATTCCGGCCCACAATCAGCCGGTTGCGCGTTCGGGCTGCCGCCGCTCATAACCATGGTCCTGCCGGGGAATCGCGCCTAGGAAATGTGGCGCTGGAGAACTTTCTCGATCTGCTCTTTGGGCACCGCGCCGACGATCTGATCGGCGACCTGGCCGCCCTTGAAAACCAGCAGAGTGGGGATGCCGCGAATATTGAACTTGCCCGCGGCGTTGATGTTTTCATCCACGTTCAACTTCACTACCTTCAATTTGCCCGCGTGTTCCTTCGCGATTTCTTCCACCGTCGGCGTCAACATATGGCACGGCCGGCACCAATCCGCCCAGAAGTCCACCATCACGGGCTGAGTCTTGCTCGCTTCGACCACATCCGCCTCGAAGCTTGCGTCACTTACCGCCTGGATATTTTCTGACATTTTTTTCCCTTGTCGCGCCCACACTTGCCCCTCAATGCCGGCAAGAGCTTTTGGCGCTATGCTTTAGATGTCCCGGAAACGCGCGGGATTCGAGACCTCTTAGCTGCTTCATACAGTGTGACATACGCTGCTGCGGAAGCCTTCCACGAAAAATCCTTGGCCATGCCGTTCTTTTGCAAGGTCTGCCAAATCTTGGGTTCACGGTGCAATTTCAATGCCGCCCGTACGCTCTCCATGAGCGCCCGTCCATCGTAGGCCTCGAACTTGAAGCCCGTTCCCTTCTGGGTCTTGGCATCAAAGCTCTGGATCGTGTCGTCCAGCCCCCCCGTCGCGCGCACCACCGGGACGGTACCATATCGCAGGCTATATATCTGATTCAACCCGCAAGGCTCGTATCGCGAAGGCATCAGGAAGATGTCCGCGCCGGCTTCGATTTTATGCGCCAGCGCATTATCGTACCCGATTTTCACCGCGACTCGTCCCTGATGCTTCTCCGCCAGCTCCTTGAACATCGCTTCGTATTCCGGCTGGCCCGTC
Source organism: uncultured Acidobacteriota bacterium (assembly GCA_963740695.1). Taxonomy (GTDB): domain Bacteria; phylum Acidobacteriota; class Terriglobia; order Acidiferrales; family UBA7541; genus Palsa-295. The sequence continues at coordinate 286,980 of CAVUFU010000003.1, read as the reverse complement.
CCCAGCGCGATCAGCGAAACATTCTCCCTGAGTAGCTCGGTGGCAACCTGCGCGATTAAATCGAAGCCCTTCTGATCCACAAACCGTGAAACGATCCCAATCACAGGCCGTTCGAGCGCGTCCTGCTTGCCACCGAGCAGCTTGAACTGCTGCAGCATGTCCTTCTTGCAGAGTTTTTTCCCGTCCAGATTGTGCGCCGAATAATTTTGCGCGATGTAGGTGTCCACCTCGGGACTCCACACCGCATAATCCACACCGTTCAGGATTCCCACCAGCCGGTCCGCGCGACCGCGGATCACTCCGTCCAGGCCATTTCCGTACTCCGGCGTTTGAATCTCTTGCGCGTAGCGCCGGCTTACCGTCGTAAGAAAATCCGCGTAGACCAGGCCGCCTTTCAGAAAATTCACGCCCCCGTAGAATTCGAGCCCGTTCATCGTGAATAGCCGGTCCGGCAGGCCGATCGTGCGCATCACGGTTTGCGGAAACAATCCCTGGTAGCCGATATTGTGGATCGTATAAACCGACGGCAGTCCTCGCACCACCGGATCCTCGGCGTGCTGCGTGCGCAGCAGCACCGGAATCAGCGCCGTTTGCCAGTCGTGGCAATGCACCACGTCCGGCAGCCAAACCCGCTTCATGAATTCGATTCCAACGCGCGCGAACTCCGCGAAGCGTTCCGCGTTATCCGGATAATCCGCGCCTTTCTCGCCGTACAGCTGTTCCCGGTCAAAGTAGCCCCGGTCACCCACGAAGAAATAACGCACACCAGCAACAGGCGCCGCTTCACCAATCGCTGGAAACCGCAAACGATCCCCGAGCGCGACAGTCACGCTCGAGACAAGCGTGGATGTAACTTTGTTTCCGCGGTAGCAGGGCAGGAGCACCGCCACTTCGTGCCCCATTTCGACCAGCGCCTTGGGAAGCGCCTCCACCACGTCCGCCAGCCCCCCCGTTTTCGAGTACGGCAGCCCCTCGGACGCTATGAATAGAATTTTCATCGATGGCCAGTTGAATTGAAAACGGTAACGGAAGCCCCCTGCTTCGTCAAGGAATTCCCCAACGAATCAGCCAACGCAGCGCCTCAAATATTTGTCGCGCCACTGCCTCTCGCAGCTACTGAGCACGTTGCAACTCCAGCTGAAATTTGTTCGCAACCGCTCCGCATTGCTACACTCGGCGTCGCAATGGCGCGACAACGGCTGGGTCAACATTTTCTGGGCGATATTGGATGGCGCAAACGCATCCTCGCGACGCTGCCTCTCGCCGCGAACGACGCGTGGATCGAAATCGGCCCTGGCCACGGCGAGATGACGCAATTTCTCGCCGGGGAAGGCCGCCGCGTCATCGCCATTGAGGCAGATCCGAAACTGGCGGAAGGCCTGCGAGCATCCGCGGAAGCGCAGCCCGAGCATTGGCCTGGAGTCGAGGTAGTCCCGGGCGACGTGCTCACAACGGACATCGGACGCCTCGCCACTGGAAATTTTCACGTCTATGGGAATTTGCCTTATTACATCACGTCGCCGATCCTCCATCATCTCTTTCACTGGGCCGGCCAAATCGCTTCGATTCATATCGTGATCCAACTCGAAGTCGCGGACCGCATCGTCGCCCGACCAAACGTCCGCAACTACGGCTATCTCTCCACGTTCTGCCAGTTCTACGCCCGGCCGAAAATCGCGCTGCGTATTCCACCGGGCGCCTTTCGCCCGCCGCCCAAGGTAAAATCCGCGCTCGTGAGCATGACGTTACCCGGCGAGCGCGCACACCTCAACGTGGCCGATGAAAAACGCTTCCTGGAATTCGTGCAGGCTTGCTTCGCTCAGAAACGAAAAACGCTGCGCAACAATTTGCTGGAGATCGCTGACGATCAAAAAATCCACGACGCCCTGGCCGCCACGGGCCTGCGCTCAGACGCTCGCGCCGAACAACTCACCCTCGCGCAATTCGCCGCGCTGTTCTCCCGGCTCTCGTGACCTAACTTTGCCGGTCTTCCAGCACGGCCCGCAGCCGGTCTGGATAATTCGTCATGATGCCGTCCACGCCCGCCGCCACCATCGCACGCATCGTTTCCGTGTCATCCACCGTCCAGGTCGCCACTTGCAAATCCAATCCGTGCGCCTCATCCACCAATTCCCGCGTGACCAGGTTCGCGCGCGGGCACAGTTGCCGCACTCCCAATTCGATCGCAGCCTTCGCATGGTCGCGCTTCGGCTCTTCCACCAGCAGTCCCATCATCATCGTCGAGTCCACTTGCCGCAAAGCCGTCAAAGTGGACTCATCAAACGAAATCACGATCGTGCGCGCCGCGCTCTGCGATTTTTGTAGCGCCCCCGCCAGCGAATGATGCATGCCCCACGCCGCGTCGTATTTCACTTCCAGATAGAAAATCACATCGTGCTTGTTCGCAAACTCCAAAATCTCTTCCAGCGTCGGTATCCGCTGCCCCATGAACTCGCGGTCAAACCACATACCCGCGTCCAGCTTGCGCAACTCAGCCAGAGTGAAGTCGTGGACATTCCCTCGACCGTTGCTGGTGCGCTCCAGCGTCGCGTCATGAATGGCCACGAACCGCGCGTCGCGCGTAAGGTGCAGGTCGGTTTCAATAAATCCCGCGCCCAACTCCACGGCGCGCTGATAAGCCGCCAGCGTGTTCTCCGGAGCATGCCCGGACGCCCCACGATGCGCAATCACCCATGGTTTTCGCATGACCATGGCTATCCTAGCAGAGAAATCCGGCCCGCCGCCTACCGCGAATTGCGAAGAGTGATGCAAATTGCACTGCGCCGTGAGCTCAAGCATTTCCTGCCATATACAGGGTTTACCGGCTAGATAGCCGGCACGAGGCTCTGTCAGATTGGACCACCTGACGCGTTGGCGGTGGTGTAAATCGTTGCCTAATTAGGACAATCCATTGCCGGTCCGAGGCGCCCCGACAAGCATCGAGACTCCACAAATTGCGTTTCTGGCGCTCGCACTGCCGTACGAACGGTGTATCTCTAACAATTTCTATGATGTAGCCCGAGGCTAGGCGAAATGTTTTGTAACCTCTTTTGGAATCCAGATTGCCCTTTCTTTTCGCCTCTCAGCGGCAATCCGCTGAAATTCGACGATCTGCTCCAGTTCAACTTGTCGCCCCGTGACTGAGCGAACAGAACATCATCAGAAAAGTTATGGAAGCGTTGCATGAGACCGGAGGCGGAGTTTTTGCAGCAATGGCGAGCACGAGATCACAATTGAATCTCTCACCCGAGCCCGTTCAAGCTATGAACGCTGCGCCGGCTGGCTTCGATCCTGCTCGCGATCTTCCCAAGGGTTTCATCGAATTTTTACTTCCGCTTCACCGCGCGTTCACCCCGCGCCAGCGCGATCTGATTGGCCGTCGCGCTTCCGTCCTGGCGTCTGCGCACCAGGGTCATCTACCCAACTACTTGCATTCCTCGCACGCGACGCACGATGCCTGGCACATCGAACTGCCGGAATGGTGCCAGGATCAGCGCAACCAAATGACCGGCCCGGCCGACGACGCCGAACTCGTCGTAAAGATGCTTAACTCCGGCGCTCCAGGCGTGATGCTCGATCTCGAAGATTCCATGGCCAATACTTGGCCGCATCTCACTCAAGGCATCGCGAATATTCTCGCGGCCCTGCGCGGCGAACTAAATTATTTCGACAAAAAGCGCAACCGCACCGTCGGCATCGAGCCGGGTAAGACGGTAATCTCTCTCCGCCCGCGCGGCCTTCATCTTCGCCAAGCCGGCGTGCTCAACGGCGAAGCGCTGCCAGCTTCCGTATTCGATGTCGCGCTGATCGCCTTCCAGGTGAAGCCGGAAGAATTGAAGCACCCCCTCACCTTTTACATTCCGAAATCCGAATCGGCTGAAGAAGCGCTCTGGTGGCGCGACCTTTTCCGTTCAATCGCCCGTGCCAAGGGTTGGCCGCAGAACTACATTAAGTGCATGGCTCTGGTCGAATCCCACCCGCTCGCATATCAAATGGAAGAATTCGCTTACAATTTGCGCGAGCACCTCCTCGCGCTGAACCTCGGCCGTTGGGATTACATGGCCAGCCTGATACATTTCAATCTGCACGATCCAAACTGGGTGCTCCCGGATCGCAATACCATCCCGCACGACGTCCCATTCTTCCAGAACCTGCGCACCACGATTCCCGAAATCTGCCACAAACACGGTTTGCTTGCGATCGGCGGCATGACGGCGCTCTATCCCAGCCGTGAAGACGCCGAATTGAACGCCCGCGCTCTGGCCGCGCTTGAAAAAGACAAAAAGAACGAAGCGGTGTCCTTGATGGATGGCGCCTGGACCGGCCATCCCGACCAGAACGAAATCGCTGTCAGCCCGTTCCCCGCTCCAAATCAATTGCATGCGCGCCCCGCCAATCACAATACGCATCCCGATTTGCGACCTGTTCCGGCGGGCATTGGCAAACGCACTCTGAACGGCACGCGCGCCGCGGTGCGCACCGTGATTCGCTATCGCCAAGGCGTGCTCAGCGGGCGCGGCGCCAGCCTGCTCGATGGCTACATGGAAGATCTCGCCACCGACCGCATCTATCGTCTGATGATCGCGCAACGCATCCGCCATCGCGATCTAACTCACATTCTCGATGACAACGGCGAAGCCGTGGCTCATACTCCCGACTTCGTAGCGCGCCTCTTCGACGAAGAACTGGCGCGCATCGTGCGTGAGCTGCCGCCGGGTACGTCACCCGAAGTAATCGAACGCTTCACCAAGGCGCGAGTTTTGAGCGAGCGTATGATCACGACCGGCGAGTTCAATCCCTCTTAGGCGGCGGAAGACACTTGCACGCGAACGAATTCGGAGTAGTTTAAGGGGACTTGGGAATGGCACCGAAAGGCAGCAGCGTTATTCAGGCGATGTTGAAGCGTTTGGCGCAGGAAGAAGAGCAGTACAAGAAAGAAAAGGCAACGGGGTCGGTCGACGCAACAAAGCCGCTCCAGGCAGGGGCGGCCGCGTACTGAGGATGTGATTCGACGGCAGCGGCCCTCGGGCCGTTCCGGCTGGGTGCAAAGCAATTGCAGTTTCACCGGCAGGAACGACACGTGCTTGGGGAGCGGTAACATGGCGCTGTTCGTTCTGGTGGTGGTGGGATTAGTGGTCGCGCAGACCTGGTTTGACTGGCGCGATGCGAAAAAAGATTGGGTTGTGCCGGAGTGGGCGAAAGGTATGGCGCTCGCGGGCGCCGTAGCCGCCTCGCTCACAGCCGCAAGTTCGTTTGCGTCGGTCTGGCTTCAGGATACGGCTGCCTCTTCGGTCAGCCCGTTCAACTCGCGGCTGTTCTTGCCGGAGCTGGGCTTCCTGCTCTGCACAATGGGCGTGATCATAGTCGCAGTTCGCAAAAAGCGTCTGCGCCTCATGCTAATCCTGACCGGCGTGCTAACCGCCGCCTTCTGGATCGGCATGACCATATCGTAGCCCCGTCTGGGAAACCTGCCCGCGTCCTCCCCGCGCTCGTCACCAAGCACCCGAGTACTAAGAATCCCATTACTGCACATCCACGCAGCCGCATACATTTGCCGAAGCAAGCGCACTCAGCCTGCTCCTCTGCCTCTACACGCTCCTTACGTCGCTTCCTTCCTTGGCTCTCTGCTTCCTCGCTTCCCCGCCTCCCGCAATCCTCCATTCGCCGGTAACCAACCGCCACTCGCCGAATATCACGCGACGTCCCATGCGAAGCCCTCTATTCTCGCCTCATGAACGGCAACAAAGATCGCAACGCGCTTCCAGCAGGAGACGAGCAAATGACAAACGGGAATGGCCGGTCCGTGACATCCACTCTTGAGGGCGTGCGTTTCCCCGAAGCAGGAGCGACGCTGCTAATCCTGCTGGGCATCGTCTTCCAATTGGGCGAACTCGGCTATGGGCATCTCCAATCCAGCAACTTGTGGTTCTTTTCCACGATGTTGACGGATATTTGGAATATCCTCTCGTTGCGGCTCGATGTTCCAGCACTCGGCGAACTGCTGCGCTACTGGCCGCTGGCGCTGGTCGGTCTGGGACTCGCGATCTTGCTCGCGACGCACGAAAACCGTTCGCGTCGTGCGCGCAAGGGAAACCGGCATGGCCAATGATATTCGGCGGTTCAGCTGGAGCTTCACGTTCGGCGCGCTCATCGTCGCGGCCGGCGTGGTGCTTCTCCTTGATCAGCAAGGTCTGATCAACGCGGACCGCGTCTTCAGTTACTTTTGGCCGGTAGTTTTCCTTGTAGGCGGCTCCGTAATGTTGATGGATTGCCGCGGCAAAGGCGGGCGCGGGACCATCGGACTGGTATTGGTCACCTTTGGCGTCCTACTGATCCTGGAAAATTCGGGCTTCGTGCACATCCGGTTCGATACATTCTGGCCCCTCATCGTCATTGCCGTCGGACTCTTGATGATTTGGCGAGCAATCGGTCCCGCAACCCCTGGGTCGCCGGGACGCGATTGGTGGGATTACCTGCGCGCGGGCGGATCCAGTGATTCCGGCGCCGAGTTCAATCACGTGGCCATCTTCAGCGGCTTTAAGCGCCGCACCACTTCCAAAAATTTCAAAGGCGGAAAGATACTCGCCATTTTCGGCGGCTTTCAGATTGACCTTCGCCAAGCCGACATTGACGGCGACTCCGCTGCCATCGAGGCCATCTCACTGATGGGCGGCGGCGAAATCAAGGTGCCCTATACCTGGGATGTGGTGATGGAAGGCATAGGCTTCATGGGCGGATACGTTGACGAAACTGATCAGACTCCGCCGCCGACCGGTGCTCCCCGCAAACAATTAATCGTGAAGGGAGCCGCCATCATGGGCGGCATCGTCGTCAAAAACTAAGCGCGCAAATGCACCCTATTCTCAGCAGCCGTCGGCGCATCGTCATTTACCTCTTCGCCTGGATTCCGATCACCGGGCTGCTAGCCTATCTCCTTACGGTTTTCCACGAGATCAGCGACGTCGAGGCACTCGCCTTGGCGATCCCGCTTTGCTTCTTGCACGCGCTGGTCTGTCTCTCCTCCTGGTATTCCTGCCGCGGCAATCCTCTCGATAAGTACAGCCTCGGACGCCTCTTGAGCACTCATCTCACCGCCGCTCTCGTCTCCGCCATCATCTGGGCATTCGCCGCAGTCGGCCTTGCCAGCAGTCTTTCCAGGTTCGCGTCGTTCGAGGGCTTGAGCCGGCGCTTCCGCCCCGAAATTCCCGTGATGATCGTCACGGGCCTGCTGCTCTATCTGCTGTGGGTCGCTCTCTACTACGTAATCATCGGCGTCGAAGCCTCCCGCGAAGCCGAAGCTCGGGTAATGAAAGCCAGCGTCCTCGCGCGCGACGCCGAATTGCGCGCGTTGAAAGCGCAGGTCAATCCTCATTTCCTCTTCAACAGCCTGAATTCCATCAGCGCGCTCACCAGCTCGGACGCTTCGAAAGCCCGCGAAATGTGCATCCTCCTCGGTGACTTCCTGCGCCGCACTCTAGGCCTAGGCGAAAAAGCCGCAATCCCGCTCGAAGAGGAGCTCTCGCTGATCCGTGCGTTCCTCGCCGTCGAAAAAGTTCGCTTCGGCTCGCGCATCCAAATGGAAGAAAATATTGATAAAGCCGCGCTGGCAGTTCCCGTCCCTCCGCTGCTCTTGCAGCCGCTGGTGGAAAACGCAGTCGTCCACGGAATCGCAAATCTGGTCGAAGGCGGCTGGATCCGCCTGGACGTCCGCTCGCAAAACGGCGATCTGGCCATCACCGTCGAGAATAGTTTCGACCCCGAAGCTCCGCCGCGGAGAAAAAGCGGCGTTGGCCTGGTCAACGTGCGCCAACGCCTCCAAGCTCGCTACGGCAATCGCGCCACTTTCGGCGTCCAGACCGAAGGCGACCGTTACCGCGTGGCCTTGACGCTCCCGGCCGAAAGCGAGACACAACCATCATGACGAGCGAACCCGCCAAAAAAATCCGCGCCGTCGTCGTGGACGACGAAGAGCTCGCGCGGCAGGTCTTGCGCGAATTCATGGCCGGCCATCCCGAGATCGAGCTCATCGCCGAATGTGCCAACGGGTTCGAAGCCGTTAAAACCGTCGCCGAGCAAAAACCCGATCTGATGTTCCTCGATATTCAAATGCCCAAGCTAGACGGCTTCGAAGTCCTCGAGCTGATCGGCAAAGACACCGCCGTCGTTTTCGTCACCGCCTACGACAGCTACGCGATCAAAGCCTTCGAGGTCCACGCCGTGGACTACCTGCTCAAACCCTTCGGCGCAGATCGCTTCGAAGCCGCGCTAGCGCGGGCCAAACAGCGCCTCGGAGGCAAACTACCTGAAACGACGCCGGCCGCCGCCGAGCTTGCCGCAGCCGCGCGCCCTCCGGCGCAATATCTGGATCGCATCGCCGTGCGCGACGGCACGCGCGTCTTCATCATTCCCGTCGCTAAACTCGATTACGCCGAAGCTCAGGACGATTACGTCGCGCTCGCGGCCGACGGCAAGAAGCACCTGAAGCAGCAAACGATTTCGAGCCTGGAATCCGCGCTCGACCCTTCGCGCTTCATGCGCATCCACAGGTCTTACATCGTTAATTTGGAGCGTGTCGTCAAGGTTGAGCCTTACGCTAAAGACAGCCACGTCGCCGTCCTCACGGGTGGCGCGCAACTGCCCGTCAGCCGCGCAGGCTACGCGCGCTTGCGAGCGTTTCTCGACGAATAAGCGCTCAAGCTGCCGGCGCGGTTATCAACTTGAGATGATTCCGAGTCCTAGGACTTCTACTACCTCCGTCCTACGGCCTGTTAACCACCTGTATATTGCGAGCCCCGCCTTTTCGTAGTACTGTCCCCGCCATGCCCCGCCCCAACACGCGACGGTCCCCCCGCCATGGCGTTAAGGGCAATAAAAGGAGAGGTAGGAAAATGGCATCCCCGGCGGACGCGAAGCTCCCCAATTCATCTAGCAAAGAAAACGCGGAAGGCGCAAATGTAGACAAGATACGCGACATATTGTTCGGGTCGCAGATGCGCGACTACGAAAAGCGCTTCTCCCGCCTGGAAGACACGGTCACCAAGGCCGTCGAAACCCTGCGCGAAGACATGACCAAGCGCCTCGATACTCTGAGCAATTACATGAAGGAAGAAGTGGATTCGCTCAGCCAGCGCCTCAAGGCCGAAAAATCCGAGCGCACCGAAGGCGCCAAGGAAATTTCGCGGGAAATCAAAGATAGCGCCAAGGTCATAGAGAAAAAGCTCTCGCAGCTGGAAGAGCAAATGGCGGACGGGCACAGCGAATTGCGCACGAAATTGCTCGAGCACTCCAAATCCGTCTCTGCCGAAATTGATAAGCTGCGCCGCGACACCGCTGCTGCGTTGAATCGTGAAGTCGAGGTTTTGCGCGATGAAAAGACTGATCGCGCGGGCCTCGCGGACTTGTTCAACGAATTCTCCCTGCGCTTGAAAAATAAATTCGAATTGCCGGAAGAATAGCCAGCGAGTGCATAAGGAATCGCGAAACTCAGCGGGAGGCGCGCCGTGAACCCGCCGGGCCGAGACCTTCCTTCCAACATGGCCGAGCAAGCGCAACGCCGCGCCCCTGTGGCGCAGGCTCCGGACACACCGACGGACAATAATCACGCCTACGAAGAACTGCGCGAACTGATCGTTAAGCCCGAGCAGGAAGGCATCGCAGCGATCCAGGATCGCCTGGAAAACGTCGAAAAGCGCACGCAAGACGTAAGCTCCGTAGTCGCCGAAGCGATTCAGATGCGGCGCGAAAAAGGCGACGACGAAGCTCTCGCCGACGCCCTCGCTCCCACCATCCAGGAAACTCTGCGCGAATCCGTGCGCCGCAACCCACAGGTTCTAGCCGACGCGCTCTTCCCCGTCATGGGCCCCGCCATCCGCAAATCCATCAGCGAAACCCTGCGCTCCATGCTCGAATCCTTCAACGAAGCCCTCGAGCACAGCCTCTCTTGGCAAGGCCTGAAGTGGCGCATCGAATCCTTCCGCACCGGCAGGCCGTTCGCGGAAATCGTGATGATGCACAGCCTGCTCTATCGCGTCGAACAAGTTTTCCTGATTCACCGCGAAACCGGTTTGGTCCTCAGCCACGTGGTAGCTCCTACGGCCGCATCGCAGGATGCGGACATGGTCGCAGGCCTGCTCTCCGCCATCCAACAGTTCGCGCGTGATTCCTTCACGCCCGAAAAAACCGAAACTCTGGGAAATATGACGTTCGAAGAGCTGCAAATTCGCGTCGTCACCGGCCCTGGCGCCGTAATCGCTGCAGCCATCCGTGGACATGCGCCTGAAAGCTACAATGTCGCCATGGACGAGGCGCTTGAAGATATCCAGCGCTTCTACGGCTCCGCGCTCGCAAATTTCAAAGGCGATGCCGCCCCGTTCCGTTCCGCGGAAGATCGCATCGCGAAGTTGCTGGAAACGCAGTACCGCGAAAAGCCCGCGGAGAAACAAAAACCCCGCGCCGCAATCATCGCCGCATCTGTGGTCGCGGCCATTCTTCTCGCGTGGGGTCTCTACTCCACATACCTGTTGATCGAATGGTCGAGCTTTCTGCACCAACTACGCCAGCAACCGGGTATCGTCGTTGTTTCCTACTCAAAAGACGGCCGCACGTTTCACATTCAGGGGTTCCGCGATCCGCTCTCCGAAGATCCCAAAAAACTCGTCGCCCAGGCCGGCCTCGACCCTGACTACGCCGACTTGCAACTGGCCCCGTACTATTCGCTCGACGACACCATCGTCGCCAAACGCGCCAACGCGCTCTTGCGTCCTCCCGCCAGCGTGAAACTCACCGCCAAAGATGGCGCTCTCGACGCGGCAGGTGCCGCTCCGCAGCAATGGATCACCCGCTTCGAAGAAAGAGGCCCGTGGATCGCCGGCGTCAGCAAATTGGACGAATCCCACTTGCAGAATTCCACGGTTCAGGAATTGAATTCGCAGAAATCCGCCATTGAATCAATCGCTTTGCTTTTCCCTCTCGGCCGCGCCGAACTCGAACCCGGCCAAGAAGCCACTCTCGCCCAAGCTGAAAAGGAAATTCGTAACCTCGTCACGCAGGCGGCGCGCCTGGGAGAAGCCGTCAGCGTTGACTTGATCGGCCACACCGATAGCACGGGCGTCGAGGCTGCGAATCTCCCGCTCAGCCAGCAGCGCGCGGACCAGATTCGCGGCAGTCTCCTGCGGAACGGCATCAAGGAAGTGAATCTGCGCCCGCGTGGCGTTGGCACCACGCAGCCGCTGCGCAGCGAGGAAACCGAAGACGGTCGCCGCCTCAATCGCAGCGTCACCTTCAAGATTTATTTCAGCGCCGCACCCGGCAGCGCATCCTCCGGCGCTGCTCCGGAAAACTGAGCCGAAATCGCCATGCTCCAAAAGAAAGTCTGCATGCTCGGTTCTTTCTCCGTAGGCAAGACCAGCCTCGTGCGGCGGTTCGTCGAAAGCATTTTCGATGAAAAGTACCACACCACCATCGGCGTCAAAGTTGACAAGAAAATTGTCAGCGTGAATGGCGAGGCAGTTACGTTGATGCTGTGGGATATCTACGGCGAAGACATCTTCCAGAAAATGCGCATGTCCTACCTGCGCGGCATGGCCGGCTATCTCCTCATCGTCGATGGCACTCGTCGCCAGACTCTGGCAGACGCTCTCGCCCTGCACGAGCGCATCGTCCAGGAAATCGGAAAGCTTCCGGCGGTGCTGGTCCTCAATAAAGATGACCTCAAGGATCAATGGGAAATCGATGCCGCCCAGGAAGCGACACTCGCCGAAACTGGCTGGACCGTCCGCCGCACCAGCGCGAAGACCGGCGAAGCGGTCGAGAACGTTTTCCTCCACCTCGGGCAAGCGATGCTGGCCGGTTAAATGTACTCGAACTCTATTTTTGAATCGTTCTTCGCCGCGCAAGGCTACGCGCTGTTTGAACACCTCGGCGAAGGCAATTTCCGCCTCATCGGTGGTTGGCCGTCCTGGTGCGCAGACATCTGGGGCGCGCAGCCCTCTGGCGAGCGTATCGTTCGCTTGGGCGATAAGTCCCCGTTTCTCGAGAATTTTCTCTTCGAAGCTGCGGAATTCTGGAACACCAAGCCATCAGCCGCGCTGAATTCCGGCAATTGGCTCGAGCGCGGCGCCTCCGCGAAAGACATCCCTCTCGAAGCCTCCGCCCACTGGCTCGAAGGAAAACAGATTCTCATCGTTCGCAATCTCTCCGACACCTTCGTGCAACAGCAAGCCTGGTTTCAGACCGCCCGCGATTCCCTGCTCGAACACGAAAAGCTTCTAAAGGAAATCCAGAAGAAAGAGATCCTGCTGCACTGCATCGTTCACGATCTCACGCAGCCTCTCAGCGCCATGAACGGGGTATTTTCTCTCCTCAAGCGCGAAGCTCTCCCTGCGGCGCTGAAGAAATATGTCACCGCCGGCGAACGCGAGTCCCAGCGCCAGGAACTGATGATCCGCGGCATCCTCGACGCATTCTCCAGCGATCTCGCCGCGCAGCAAGCCAAAGACGTCACCAGCGCGGAAGTCCCCGACCTGCTCGCCTGCGCCAAGCAAGCGATCGAGGAATTCTCCACCGCCTTCCGCGAACGCGGCATCCGTCTCCGTCTCGACCCGCGCACGAGTATCTCGAACGATTGGTTCGTAGTGGGCGATGCCTCGCGCCTCGATCGCATCTTCGGCAATTTGCTCGAAAACGCGATGCGCTACACACCGAAGGGTTCAACCGTTACCATCGGCCTGGAACACCAAGGCAATTCCGTGCTCGCCTTTGTGGATGACGAAGGCCCCGGACTGCCTCCCGGCCAGCGCGTGGACCAGCTTTTTGCCCTCTTCGCGAAGGGCAAATCAAATGCCGGCAAAGCCGGTCTCGGTCTTTATTTTTGCAAGATCACCGTCGAGCGCTGGGGCGGCACCATCGGCGCGGAAACGCACGAGCCGCGCGGCTCGCGCTTCTGGTTCCGGCTGCCTCGCGCCGCGAAGACCGCAGACTCGCCAAAACCCACGCCGCCAGAGAAATCCACCGGGCAAGAAAAATCACAAAAAAGAGGCAAGGCCGAAAATCCTCTGCGCATCCTCATCGCCGACGACGCCGAGCTCAATCGCGATCTCGTCGTCGAATTGCTCAGCAAACGCGGGCACTCCGCGGAAGCGGTGGCCGACGGTCGCGCCGCAGTCGCGGCGCTCGACCGCCAAACCTTTGACGTCGTTTTGATGGACGAGGAAATGCCCCGCATGACGGGCCTCGAAGCCACGCGCGCCATCCGCCAGCGCGAAGCAAAATCGGGCAAGCACCAGATCATCATCGGCCTCAGCGGCCACGCTACCGAAGAAGACGAAATCCGTTTTCGCGAAGCAGGCATGGACGCGGTGCTCGCGAAACCGGTGCACCTGGACAAGTTATATTGGGCAGTCGAATCCACGGCGCAAAGCATGCAAAAGCCACCGATCCGTGCGTCTTCGCAGACCGCATCGCTCGCACCACCGCGCGCGCCGACGGCATCACAATTCGCGGTCCCGGTGCCAACCGTGGCCGCGAACGCGGCCGCCGTTTCCGAAGATGCCCACACGCACCTCCGCCGCACCACCGGCGGAAACGAAAGGCTGATTCACTCTCTCGCAAAAACTTTCCTGGCCGACGCGCCAAAGACACTCGCGCTCATCCGCAACGCCATCGCCAAGAAAGATCACACCAAGCTGGCCAGCGCCGCGCATCTGCTGAAAGGCTCCATCGCGATCTTTGGCGCGCCCAAAGCAGTCGCCGCCGCGCGCAACCTCGAAGCCTTGGGGCGCGAACGCAATTTATCCGGCGCCGAGAGCGCCCTGCACACCCTCGAATCCGAGTTCACGATTCTCCAGCAAGAGCTTCACGTGATCCAATCCGCGCCCGAACCAAATGTCCGGCGAAAAGTGCACCCGCGCCCGCGCGGCGATGCGCGCTTCCGCCGCTAATTCGGCCCGCTGAAGCCACCGCCGCCGCACATTGACTTTCGCTTTTTATTCGCCTATACTGGATCTCGCATGCAACCAATACGGCGGGTGCCGTTGCTGTCCCATTGCCTTTCAGGGTGATCGCAGATGACCACCCGGCTCTCCCGGACCGCGGCGCACCCGCCCCCTACTCCGCAAGCATCGCCGCGCCCTACCCTGCTAGCGTCGACCACCAAATCATGCCAATAAAGGTGAGCTGAATCACCGTGCGCGGCACCAGCGGCGTCGCCGTTCTCCCTGCCACATTCAGCTTCTCGCGTGCCGCCTTTACGTTTGCCGGGAACATCGCGACGAGTAGTAACATGAGGCCAATTCCCGCCAGCATGCGCGTTTGCGCAATTAGAATGCCGATGGCGCCCGCAATCTCGCATACCCCAGTGAAATACACCATCGCCATAGCATTCCCGCAGACTCGCGGAACCATGCGCGCCATACCGTGGCGCGCGCGCGTGAAGTGCGCCACTCCGGTAAATAAGAACATCATGGCCAACGCCCATCGTGTTGACGCGACCCACGAAGCCAGCGCCGTCACACCGAACGCGCCGGCCGCGCGGAACAACAACAACGAAGCAACCAGCACAATCACGACGATCATGGGCTGGATTGTAACCCACAGACTCGAAGAAGCTTCGTTTGCCGATTGATGCGGCTGCGAATGCTCCGGCTTCTGCTGACTAAACGAACACCCCTCCGCTATGCAACCTTGCCGCTGGGAGCCAGCGGCGCGATACTCGGAACCATGAAACGAGGGATGGCACTCGCCCGCTGCGTCGCGGGACTCGCCGCGCTGTTACTGTCGGCAGCCGCGGCTCGCGCCGACGAGATCAAGCTCAAAGACGGCTCGAAGATCATCGGCACAATCGTCGGCTTCGAGGACAATTCCTTCAAGGTGAAGACCAGCTACGGATTCGCGGTAGTGCAGAAAGACCAGGTCGTCTCCATCGTCGTCACCGACAGCGCCAAGAAGCCCGAACCGAGCGCGTCGAAAGCCGTCGCAGCCCCGACGCCCGCTTCCGCACCTGCGCCGAAGCCGGAAAAGTCGGAGCGCGCGTCCGCGCCGCCCACAAATCCTTCTAAGACTGACTCCGCATCCAACGACCTCGTCGAGTATCCGCACGCGGACCCGCCGCCGGCAGCTGCGCACAATGCTTCATCGTCCGCGGCGGCAAAGAATCCACCGCAGCCGAAAGTTACGCCGGTCGCCGCGCCTCCGCCGCCGAAACCTGCCGCGCCGGAACCCATGCGCGAGGAAGTCAACGGAAACAGCTACACGAACGACACGTACGGTTTCCGCATGTACAAGCCTCCCGACTGGCACGTGATCCCGGGCGCGAGCAAGATACTTCCCGGCGCAATCACGGCGATGGGCACGGATGATCAAACCACTTACTTGATGATCGGGCAGGAAACCGGAGGCAAGTCACTGACGAGTGTGATGGACGCAGCAGACAAGCGCCTGCACGACGTGATGGACAACTTCCGGCCGCTAGACGAAAAGCGCGTGACGATTTCCGGCGTCACCGCAATCGAGAGGAAGTTTCGTGGAAGCGTGGACGATCACGACTGGTCCGGCGTAGCCGTTTACATCCCACGCGGCGCCGGAGTGTACACAATCTTCGGCATGACGCTAGCGAGCACCGACCTGGTGCAAATTCAGGAAAACGTAATTTCCCGCGCCATCACCAGCCTGCAATTCACGAAGTAAGAATCGCGCTCTCCGACTTTCAACGATCCACTTCTCGTCTCAGAACTTAGTCACTTCACTGAAATGAAAGTCGCGAATTTTCATCGGCGGCACGACCATCTCGAAAGATTCTTCGCCGGTCGCGCGCACAGCAGGCCCCAGCATCTCGACCTTCGCCAGCGCGTCAATAATTCCCTGGTTGAACCGAAAATTGCGGATGCCGCCGGCCACGCGTCCGTTTTCGACAAGGAACGTTCCGTCGCGCGTCATGCCCGTGAGCACTTTCTCGTAAGGGTCCACTTCGCGGATATACCAGAACCGCGTCACCAGGATTCCGCGCTCGGTGGAACGAATCATGTCGTCCACCGATTTATCGCCGCCGGCAAAAACCAGGTTCATCGGCGCTTCGCCGTATTCGTTCGGCAGGGTAAACCCATGGCCGGTCGGTTTGGCCTTCATTTTCTTCGCGGTCGCGCGCGAATAAACCAAATTCTTCGGAACGCCGCGATCCACCAGCAACACTTTCTGCCGTGGAAATCCTTCGCCATCCCATGGGGCACCCACCTGCAGCGGATGGTACACGTCGTCCCACAAAGTGATATTCTCGCCGAAAATTTTCTTGCCCATGCGCTCGTTCAGGCAAGAACGCTTATCGAGAATCGCCGTTCCCGCAAAATCGTAGAACATCGAACCGACAAAATCGAGCGCCGCGGCCGGCTCCAGAATTGCCGTGTAGTGGCCCGGCTCCAGTTCGCGCGGTTTGCGCGAGCCAGCCGCCTTCTCGCTCGCGCTTTCGAATAAAGCGTCCGGGTCAATACTCAAAATGTCCGGCGAATTGGATTTCGCCCAGCCGGAGGAATTCTCCTCGAGAATCGTGACCGAAAACTCCGCGCGCGTGTCGTCATGCCGCGCGGAAAGGCCCTTGGAATTCGCCAGCACGTTGCGCACGAAACCGGTGGTGAAAATACCGGCCGCAGTCTGCTTCCCTTCTTCCGCCATTTTGCAGACGCGCGTAACCGCCCGCGCGCGGTCTTGCGGAGTGGCCGACACCGTCGAAGCAAAGAAGTGCGCAACTTTTTGGTATTTCTGGGGGCCCAGCATCGGAAGCAAATCCGGATTTTCCGGCTGATTGCGCGCCAAATTCATGGCGGCAGCCATCACGCGGCGCAACGATTCTTCGTCGGTCTTATTGGTGGTGGCGCGCGCTGTATGACCGTCCACCACAGCTCGCACTGAAATTCCCAATGTATGTTCCGAGACGTTCTGATGGATAGTGTTGTTCGCAAAACGCGTCAGAGCATCCACAGTCGAATCAATTTCGACTTCCGTCTCGTCGGCTTCGCTCAATTTCAAAATGCGTTCGGCGATGTGTTCCAGGTCCGACGCAGAATAACGCGCGCTGGCCGCGTAACCCGCGAAATTTCCCGCAGCTGCGCGCTGCGGCCCGAGCTTCCGCCGCGCGCGAGCCTTCGACCCCGATTTTTTCTTCGTGGCCATTTATTTGGAGAACGCTACTCCCACTTTGACGTTGCGAAACCGTGCCGGCGACGCGCCATGCCCAGTGCCCATCGTCTGCATCGGCTGGCCCTTGCCGCAATTGGGCGTGCCCCACAGTGTCCAATGGTCGCGGGAACAGATCGCATCACAGCTGTTCCAAAATTCCGTGGTAATCCCGCTGTAACTGGGATTTTTGATCATGCGACCTTTCTTGCCGCCCTTGATCTCCCAGCCAATTTCCGTGGAAAATTGGAAATGATACCGGCGGTCGTCAATGGACCACGAGCGGTTCGTCTCCATCAGAATGGCGTCATCGGTATCGGCGATCAGATCTTCATAATTCCATGTCCCGGGATTGATGCTGATGTTGGTCATGCGAATCATGGGCAGGCGGTTCCAGGATTCCGTCCGCATGGTGCCATTCGAGCGCGTCTCGCCGATCGCGGAAGCAAGTTCGCGATTGCTCAGGTATCCAGTGAAAAGGCCGTCCGTGATGATCGGAGTGCATTGCGCCGGCACCCCTTCGTCGTCATATGCAAATGTGCCAAGCCCCGGCCCATGAGCGAGCCGCGCATCGGCGACTACATTCACAATGTCCGAGCCATATTTCAATTTGCGCAGCTTATCCAGGGTAAGAAAACTCATCCCCGCGAAGTTCGCTTCCTGGCCGAGCACGCGATCGAGCTCGATGGGATGGCCGATCGATTCGTGGATCTGCAATCCCAACTGCGAGCCGCCAAGAATAATCGTCCGCGTGCCTTCCGGACATTGCGCGGCTGAATGCAGCGCCACAGCTTCTTCGCCGATCCGTTGTGCATTGCCCACCAGATCGAACGACTCAATCAATTCGTAGCCCTGCAACGAGTGCTGCCCGCCAAAGCTATTCGGGTAAGACCGCTTCTGAATCTCCGTGCCCGCAAAACTGGTGGCCACGATGCCGCCGCCCGCATGCATCTTGACCTGATGAATAGACGAACCAATGCTCGACACGAATAGCTGGTCAATCCGCTTGAAGGACATCGAGCCTTCCGCCAAAGTGACGCCCTTCACTCCCAGCAGTTGCTTGTCAGCGGCAATCAACAAATCAATCTGCCGCTCGACGGGGATGCGAAAAGGATCTTTTAGAAATGGATTCTGCCAGGTGTCTACGTAGGCTTCTTCGGGCGCCAGCGCCACATTCTCGCGTTTCGCGAGCGAAGAGGCCTTTGCGATAGCGACGGCTTCAGCGGCGCACGCTTGTACTCCCTCGCGAGTGAGCCGGTCGGTGGACGCAAATCCCCACGCGCCGCTGGCAATCACACGAATACCAATCCCCAGCGTTTCCGATTCGACGAGTGTGCCGACTTCGCCGTTTTTTGTGCCGAGTTCGCGCTGGCGGATGTCCATCACACGCGCGTCGGCATAGCTTGCTCCACGGCGCTTGGCCGTTTCGATCGCCCAGTGAGCCCAGTCTTGCATCATGCGCGGGCGATCCGGGAATCAGGGATGGGATTGTTCGCGATTTCAGGCGGGAAAAACGGCTTGTTTGGTAGCGAACCTGAGTATCGAGTGCTCGTCAGTTTGTATCGAATAAGAATTAGCTCGGCTCTTTGTTTTGAACGACTTACGCGATTTTGTGTTCTGGAAAACCGGCAATTTGTATCGAGAAGTGCCGGAGTGGTGGGGCTGTGGGTAGGGGCAAAATTGGAGGGTAAGCTTTCTTTTGGCTGCCCGTTGTCGCTCAGAAAAATCATCGAACCATCTTAGAGAGACATGGGTGAGAATGCAAATGAGGTGTGTGCAGACGGGCTGTGGTAGGCACGTGCTTGAGAAAAGGCCAAGGACTTCGAAAGGTCTTCGGATTTGGTTCCCCCCGTGTTGGGAAGCTCCCGTCTTTCGGTCCGTGCTCTATTCTTATTTTGCCTAATCTCAACATTGATAAAGTTAGACCATTTATGAATAATATGTGGCAATGGATTACAATCAACAGCTTCGCGACGCGAAAGAGAAGCTTCTTGAACTCGAGCGAGAGAAGTTGGTAATTGAACAGCGAATGCGCGCGTGGCTTCAAATCATCGAGGGATTGCAAACGCTCACGCAAGACGTGCCGTTCGACGAAGATGCTCCTCCCGGTCGAGAGGAGTTCGGCTTGACCGAGCGCGTCAGAGATTTTCTCAGATCCGCAGCTGTACCTGTCGGTGCAAAACAGATTCGAGATCAATTGCGCGCGCAGGGCATGGACGGAAGCGATTCCAAGAATTTCCTCATCAACGTTCACACGGCTTTGGCACGGATGCGCAAAGCCGGAGAAGTGGAAGAAGTAGCTCTGCCCGACGGAACTAAACTGTATCAATATGTGACGCTGTTACAAAGAGCCCTCAAATTACCACCGCCCCCACCGCCGCTTCCGAGCGACACACTTGCAAGGCACCTTGGGGAGCTAGCAAAGAATCAGGCAAAGGCAGACGCTCTCCGTCACGGCTTCCAACCGACTCCACGCGTGCGAGAAAAGAAGTGACAGAAAGCGCCCGGTCGACTGGGAAAATCAGATCCGAGCACATCCGGCAGCACAGGCGAGGCGCCGGATGAGCGGAACGAGGAATGATTGATGTCGCGCGATGAAAAAATATACGACGACGCAGTGGAAATCGAACGGCATCCGGGGCGCAGACACACGAGATCGGAAATTCGGAAACTGCGAGCCGCTGTGAAAGGTATTTATAAGTATGGAGACGAACGGGAATTTATGCAGTTTTTGCGCGGGATCGGGCTGAAAGACGAATCGCCGCAGTTCGCCGAGATTGTCGGCCTCTTCCGGTCTTTGCGGCGCGGTAAGACTTAGCAGCGATCTCCTGTAGTTCCTTCACTTTTTTCTTTGCTACTGCAAGGGGTAGAGTATCGAGTTGGGCTTGAATAAGCTTCGCTGCCCTGTCCACTGCTTGATCGAGTTGTGATTTCTTTTTTGCCATTGGGATCCCTCGACTTCTCAACCATAACAGTAAGCGTAAACGTTCGCAACTCGTCGTGTTTAAAGACGAAGCGTCGAGAACGGCTTCAGTCAAAAAGGGAGGGTCTTAGACCCGCCCCTACTGCCGCAGATTCGACACCGAGGTTGACATTACGTGCCTTCGGACCAGCTGGCCAGGTAGTGCTCTTGTTCGGCGGTGAGCTTGTCCACCTGGACGCCCATGGATTCCAGTTTCAGCTTGGCGATTTGGCGGTCAATCGGTTCTGGAACCGCGTAGACCTGGGGTTTCAGATCCTTCGCGTTTTTCACCATGTATTCGGACGCCAGCGCCTGGTTGGCGAAGCTCATATCCATCACAACCGCTGGGTGGCCTTCGGCGGCGGCCAAATTGATCAAGCGGCCTTCGCCGAGAAGATAGATTCTGCGGCCGTCTTTCATCGCGTATTCGTCCACGAAGGGGCGCGCGATTTTCTTTGAGCTGGAGAGCTTCTCGAGCGCCGGGATATCAATTTCGACGTTGAAGTGGCCGGAATTGCAAACCACCGCGCCGTCGCGCATCTTTTCAAAGTGCTCGTGAGCAATTACGGACTTGTTGCCCGTAACCGTCACGAAAATTTCGCCGATCCGGACCGCGTCCGCCATCGGCATCACGCGGAACCCGTCCATGATGGCTTCGAGCGCGCGCGTTGGGTTGATTTCGGTGACGATCACATCGGCGCCGTGACCCTTGGCGCGCATCGCGACGCCGCGTCCGCACCAGCCGTAGCCGGCGACGACCACTTTCATTCCGGCGATCAGCATGTTGGTGGCGCGAATGATGCCGTCGAGCGTGGACTGCCCTGTGCCGTAGCGATTATCGAAGAGGTGCTTGGTGAGCGCGTCGTTCACGGCGATCACGGGATACTTCAGCGTGCCGTCTTTCGCCATCGCGCGCAGACGAATCACGCCCGTGGTGGTCTCTTCGGTGCCGCCGATGACGCCCGGCACGAGGTCCGGATGCTTGGTAAGCAGTTGAGTGACGAGGTCGGCGCCGTCGTCCATCGTGATCTGCGGCTTGTGGTCAATCGCCGCGGCGATGTGCGCGTAGTACGTGGCGTTGTCTTCGCCCTTGATGGCGTACGTCGGGATGCCGTAGTCCTTCACGAGCGATGCGGCGACTTCGTCTTGCGTCGAAAGCGGGTTCGAGCCGCAGAGCACCAGGTCCGCGCCGCCGTCACGCAACGTGATGGCGAGATTCGCGGTTTCGCTGGTGACGTGCAGGCAGGCGGACATGCGAATGCCCTTGAGCGGCTGATCTTTGATGAATTGCTTGCGAATTAATTGCAGGACGGGCATCTGCTGATTGGCCCATTCGATTTTGCGTTTGCCTTTTTCCGCGAGGGCGAGGTCTTTCACGTCACCGGCTAGCTTTGTGGCTGTTTCCACTGGAAACTCCCTTTAGATTTAGAGTGCGAAAGCTTGAGTCGAAATTCTTTTTACCGCAGAGACGCAGAGTGCGCAGAGAAAACCAACGGCGACGAGGCCGGTGCTGCGAAGGGCGGGTCTGAGACCCGCCCCTACGAATTCAACGAAAAATCCAACGGCTCAACTTCGCGATACGGCCACGGCGCCGCGGCTGCCGGCTTCCTTGCGGATGGCGTCGGCTTTGTCGGTGCGTTCCCAGGTGAAGCCCGGGCCGGTGCGGCCGAAATGGCCGTAGGCAGCCGTGGGACGATAAATCGGGCGGCGCAGATCGAGCGTCTCGATGATGCCCTTGGGAGTTAACTTGAAGAAGCCGCGAATCAGCTCGGTGATTTGCGAGTTCGGGATCGTGCCGGTGCCGAATGTATCGGCCATCACTGACACAGGTTCGGCAACGCCTATCGCATAAGCGATTTGCACCTCCACCTTAGTCGCCAAACCCGCCGCGACGATATTCTTCGCGACGTAACGCGCCATGTAGCACGCGGAGCGGTCCACCTTCGTTGGATCTTTTCCGGAAAGCGCGCCGCCGCCGTGCCGGCTGTAACCGCCGTAGGTATCCACGATGATCTTGCGCCCGGTGAGGCCGCAATCGCCCATCGGGCCGCCGGTGACGAATCGTCCGGTGGGATTGATGTGATATTTCGTCTTTTTGTCCACCATTTCGACCGGCAGGACGGGCTTAATGACTTCGTTCAGCACCGCATCGTGCAGGTCGCCAGCGGAAACTTTGTCGCTGTGCTGCGTGGAGATGACCACGGTGTCCACGCGCACGGGACGGCCATCCACATATTCGATCGTGACTTGCGATTTTCCATCGGGCCGCAGGAAATCAACCACGCCCTTCTTGCGGACTTCCGCCAGCTTGTGCGTGAGGCTATGCGCAAGCTGGATCGGCATGGGCATCAGCTCGGGCGTCTCGTCGCACGCGAACCCGAACATCAGGCCTTGATCGCCGGCGCCGCCGGTATCCACGCCCATGGCGATGTCCGGCGATTGCCGGTTGATCGCGCAGATCACGCCGCAAGTTTCGGCGTCGAAGCCGTATTTGGCGCGGGTGTAGCCGACGTCCTTGATGACGCTGCGAGCGACATCGGAAAACGGAACATAAGTGGAGGTGGTGATTTCCCCGGCAACAACGATCAGGCCGGTGGTGACCAGCGTCTCGCAGGCGACGCGGCCTGTGGGGTCGTCCGTCATCACAGTGTCTAGAACAGCGTCGGAAATTTGGTCGGCGATTTTGTCGGGGTGACCCTCGGTCACAGACTCCGAGGTAAACAGGAACTTCTCATCGGCGTGTGGCAAAAAAGTATCCTCCAAGGGGATATGAGGCAAATCAAGGGCCTAAGCTGGATTAGGCAAGGCAACTGCAAAAACAAAAGGCTAGCATGGGGACCTACCCCTGTCAATTTTATGCAGCGAAAGGCTTTAAATCGCGACTGAACGGCTGCTTATGAGCGCGGAAATGCTTCCATGAGGGCGGTTTCGGATGGCTTCGCCGCGGTTTATAGGAACTCCCCTTCCGCAAAGTGGCTCTCGCCTGCACTCTGCTACGGTCACGCCATGTCCCGCCGGTAGAGCAGGTACGCGCGGATGAAGGGGTCCAGGTCGCCGTCCAGCACCTTCTGGACGTCTCCGCGCTCAACCTTGGTGCGATGGTCCTTGATCAGTTGGTAGGGCTGCATCGTGTACGAGCGTATCTGGCTGCCGAAACTGATTTCGGGCTTCGAGGCGTCGAGCTTGTTCAGCGCGTCGCGCCGCTTTTCCAGTTCGAGCTCGTAGAGCTGCGAGCGCAGGACCTTCATCGCGATTTCGCGGTTCTTGTGCTGGCTGCGCTCGTTCTGGCACTGCACCACGATTCCGGAAGGCAGGTGCGTGATGCGTACCGCGGATTCGACTTTGTTGACGTTCTGCCCGCCGTGGCCTCCCGCGCGGAAGGTATCAATGCGCAGGTCGTCGGGCTTCACGTTGATTTCGATGCGGTCGTCAATTTCGGGGATCACGAATACCGACGCGAAGCTCGTGTGGCGGCGGGCGGCTTGGTCGAACGGCGAAATGCGTACGAGGCGGTGCACGCCGCTTTCGCCGGAGAGCATGCCGAAGGCGTTTTCTCCTTCGATCTGCACGGTGGCGGATTTGATGCCTGCTTCTTCGCCGGGAGTCGAATCGAGGATCGTCGCGCGAAATCCTTTTTGTTCGGCCCAGCGCAGATACATCCGCAGCAACATCTCAGCCCAGTCTTGTGATTCCGTGCCGCCGGCGCCGGGTTTCACTGTGACGATGGCGTTCAGACGATCGTTTTCACCCGCGAGCAGCGTCTTGGTTTCCAGCTCGGAAAGATATGTGTCCGTCGCGGCCAGCTCTTTGGCGACGTCTTCGAGCAACGACGCGCGCTGGGCGTCGTCTTTTTCTTCCTGCGCGAGGCCGAAGTAAGTTTCGATGTCGCTTTTCTTGCGGTCGAGCGCCACTTCAGCGTTCACGCGGTCTTCGACGACTTTGCGCTCTTGCAAGGTTTCTTGCGCCTTGGCCTGATCCTGCCAGAAATTGGGATCGCTGGTTTTGGCTTCGAATTCGGCTAGTTTTTTGCGCGCGGATTCAGCGTCAAAGAAAGCTCCGCACAAGCTGAATACGTTTATTCAACTCGGCGAAGCGTTGCTGCAGGTCTTCGATGTGTTCGGCCATAGAGTGCTTATATGCTAATTGATTTTGCGGCGAGTGTCATCCCGTGGTGACCATTACGCCAGAAAAGCGCCACTCCCAACAGCGCCAACGTTACGATGATGCACATCCACGAAAACCAATCTCCGAAACGAACGTAAGGCGTCAGGTCGCTCCGAAAATCGTAGGGCGCATCCAACTGGCTGCGAATGTCTAGTTGCAATTGCGCGGCTGTGCGCCCGTAGGGATCTATGGATTCAGTGTAACCATTGTTCGTATCCCGCAGCAGCCAGCGGCGATTTTCTACCGCGCGAACGCGCGCCATCGCCATGTGTTGCTCGGGCGCCGACGAACGCCCGAACCAGCCATCGTTTGAGATCGTGACCAGCAACTGGGCGCCGTCTGCGGTGAAATGGCGGACTTCGCTGGGGAAAATCGCTTCGTAACAAATGAAGGTGCCGAATCTGCCCTGCGGCAGTTGCGCGATGCTGTATTCCGAACCCGGCGTGAAATCGGAAATATCCGCGGTCAGTTTCTTCGCAAAAGTGAGCCAGCCGCGCAGCGGGACGTATTCGCCGAACGGCAGCAGGTGAATCTTGTTGTACGAATAGACGCGCTCGCCCGCCGGATTCAGCAGCACGGCGCTATTGAACGCCAGCCACTTCCCTCCCGGAGCCACTTTCCAATCCACCACGCCGACCAGAAAATAATTTCCGGCTTCGCGCGCGATGCGTTGTGCGCGCTGCGCAAACGCCGGCTCGGTGAACGTGAACGGCGCCGGAACTTCCGGCCAAATAACAATTCCGGGCGCGCGATGCGCCGCGTCCACACTGATCTGCTCGAGCTGGTCGAGCTCGGCCGCGTGCGCGGTAAGCCAGTCCGCCGGATAACTCTCGGACTGGGGGAAATTGGTTTGGACCAGATGCGCGACGTAACGAGGATGCGACGAAGGAATCAGATAAGGCCCGCCCAGGGCCACGACGATCAGCGCGGTCGTCACAATGACGGCGAGCTTCCACGCGGAGAAGGTTGGCCGCGTGGCTTCAGGGGCTGAAGCCCCTTCGTTTTTGGCGGCGCTACGGCGGGACTGAAGTCCCGCCCTTCCTGGAACTCCACGCCTTTCTTCCGCAAATTGGAGGGCCGCGTAGGCCAGCAGCGAACCGTACGCCGCGATCAGAAAGCACAAGCCGTAAATCCCGGTTACCGACGTGATCTGCAGCAGCGCCATGCTGCGCGCCGCAGGATAGCCAGATAGATCCCACGATGAACCGATGATCGGAATATTCGTGCGGAAAAATTCCAGCGCAGTCCACAGGAATGGCGCCAGCACGCAAGCGAGCAATTTGCTTTTCTTCGACGCCAGCGCGACGCCCGTCGAGAAAGCCATGCATATCAATCCGCCGACGAAGCCGATCAGCCCCACAAACGCGCCCGCAATCCACGGATCGATATTTCCGTACTGCCGCATGACGGTATCCACCCACGGCAAGCACACCGGATAAAAAACCTGCCCGTGCAAAAATCCGTAGAGCGGCGCTTCTTTCAACGGCGCACCGCAGCAAGCCAGCACCAGCATGCCCATCGCAATCCACGCGAGCAGGTACAAATTGTAATTGGGAAACGCGAGGCCGAGCGCGACACCGCTCCCGATGGCGAGCAAGACTCGCGCGTAACGAGGCAAGTTCATTCAGTGTTTAATTATAGGCTTAAAGCCCAGTTGTTCGAGAGAGCGCTTGGCGCTTTCCGCGGCGGCCATGTCGGGGTAAGGGCCGATCTGTACGTGATAGAGATTGTCGGCGGACGATGTAGCGACAAACGAAGGAAATCTTTTCTGCTGAATCGCGTCGGCCATTTCCAGCGCATCGCGCTGCACTTTCACCGCCGCAACCTGCAAAACGATTGAGTTCTTGTTCAAAGCCGGCGGCTGAAAGCGCACAGGTTCCCTGGCGCTGGCAGGGAGCGCCTTCGCTGCAACGGGTGGCGCCGGCTTCGCTGAAGATTTCGCCGCAAACGAAGACGCCGGCTGTTTTGCGCGCGACGCCGGCGCGGAATCGAGATGGTCGTTCGCCGCGCTGTTACCTTTGCCGTAAAAATCCCAGCTTTGATCGCTGGGCGTGCCGCTGTTTGCCGGAGCCGCTTCCTTATTCTTCGCGGACGTAGCCACGGGTGGCGCGCTGCGCAGCGGCGAAGCGTCGGCGGCATGAACCGATCCGCCATACTGCTGGCGTCCCATTACGTAACCGAGCGTGAAGAAAACACCGCAAAGCAACACGACGCCGAGAAACAGTCCTACCAGGTGCCGGCTTTCCAGCACTCGTTCGCCGCCGCCGCGTCTGCCGTTCGATGCCATATCCTTTACTTCTTCTCCAGCGCCTTGGTCCACTGCGAAATAATGTCAACCGGTAACGGAAACACCACCGTGGTATTTTTCTCGACTCCAATTTCCACCAGCGTCTGCAAATATCGCAATTGGATCGCCGCCGGCTCCTTTTGCAGCACCGCCGCAGCCTCGGACAATCGCGCCGAAGCCTGAAATTCGCCTTCCGCCGCGATGACCTTGGCCCGCCGCTCGCGCTCGGCCTCGGCTTGCCGGGCGATCGCGCGCTGCATGTTCTCCGGAATATCTACTTGTTTGACCTCGACCTTCGTTACCTTGATACCCCAAGGCTCCGTATCCTGGTCAAGGATTTGTTGCAGCTTGGCATTAACCTTTTCGCGTTCGGAGAGGATCGCATCCAATTCGAACTGCCCCACCAGGCTGCGCAGCGTGGTCTGGGCCAACTGCGAAGTAGCATATAGATAATTCTGCACTTGCGACAGCGCGAGATTAGCGTCCACTACGCGGAAGTAACATACCGCGTTGACCTTAACCGAGACGTTGTCGCGCGTGATCACGTCCTGCGGCGGCACGTCCAGCGTTTCAATGCGCAGCGAAATCCGGGTGAGCTTATCAATCGGGAAAAATACCAGCTGCAGGCCTGCGCCTTTCGCTTCCGGCAACATGCGGCCCAGCCGCAGCACCACCCCGCGCTCCCATTCCTTGATGACGTACACGGAATTCGCCAGCCAGAACAGAACAATCACTACGGCGACCCCGAACAGAATCGTTGAAAAATCCATCGTGGTTCCTCCGGCAAATCCGACGACAACGGCTGCCCGGTTCGAAAATTCCGAACCGGCCGCTACATACCCAAAACCAACGTCAACTGCAAAGAGCCTGCGGGACGCCTGCCATCCGGCAGGCAGGCCGGCGTTACGACGCTTGGCTTCGCCTACCTTGATTCCAGTGGCTCGACTTCCAGCGTCAGGCCTTTTACTTTTTTCACGCGGACGCGCGCGCCGACCGGAATGCTTTGGCCAGATGGCGTCGCGGCGCGCCACAATTCGCCGTGTACGAAAACCGCGCCGGCGCCGTCGGCCGAACCCAACGCCTCCCGGACTTCACCCACTTCCCCGACCATTTCTTCCTTGCCCGTCGAAACTTTCCAGTGCCGCGAGCGCAGCACCAGGCGCATCAGGATGATCACGATAATCGCGAACGGAATCACCACCGCAACCGCGGTCCACAAACTCACGCCCATCCCCGTCAGCGGCGAGCGAATCAGAAACAGCGCGCCCAAAATCATGGCCACCACTCCTCCCGCTCCCAGCACGCCATGCGTCGGGAATTTCGCCTCCAGGACAAACAGCGCAAATGCCAGCGCAATCAGCAAAAGCCCCGCGAAATTAATCGGCAGCAGGTGCATCGCGAAAAGCGCTAGCAGCAAAGCGATTCCGCCGATCACACCCGGCGCAAATACGCCGGGATGCGTGAACTCGACGTACAGCCCCAGAACGCCGATCACCAGCAAAATGAAAAATGCGTCGGGCTGCACGATGCGTTGCAGGAATTTTTCGCGTCCGGTCATATCGCGCGCAACGATCACGGGACGTTGCAGAGCCAACACCATTTTCGTGCCGTCCAGTCGGGTGATCGTCCGACCGTTCAGTTGCGCCAGCAGATCGTCCTTCGACCCAGTGACGATATCCACCAGCTTCCCATCCAGGGCTTCCTTATCGCTGAAAGCTTTCGCCTCGGTCACCGCAGTTTCAGCCAGGTCCGCATTCCTGCCGCGCTTGACGGTGTAGCTGCGCAAGTAGGCAGTCGCATCGTTCACGATTTTCTTGCGCAGAGTCTCATCAATCTGCACCGGCGAGCCGCCAATCTCGATTAGCGGTGAAGCAGCCCCCGTCTCGGTCCCCGGCGACATCACATCCACATCAGCGGAAAGCAAAATGAAGAATCCCGCAGACGCCGCGCGCGAACCGCTCGGATACACGTAAGTAACCACCGGCGCGGGCGAGCGCAAAATCGCCGAAATAATCTCGCGCATCGAGGTATCCAGGCCGCCCGGCGTATTCATCGTGATCAAAATCAGGCTCGCGTGCTCAGCGTTCGCCTGGTTAATCCCGTGGACGATATATTCCGCAAGAATCGGCTCAATCTCGCCGTCAATTTGGAGCTCGACGATGGTGGAGTTCGCATCGGCGGCGGGTGGAGCTGGCGGAGCGGGCGGCGCTGCAAGAGCAACGGAAAACGCAAGCGATACTGCAACCGTCAGAGTTAAAAACGACAAAAAGCGGCGAACTGCGCGGAAGTACATTTCGCACGCCATTATAGCAACAGAATGGATGCAGGCCCTAGAGTTCCCACAACCGGTCAGTCTCCGCTGATGGGATATTCCGGCCGTTGGCGCGGGGACATCGATACTGCGAAATCAAACACCGAAAAATATGCGCGAGACGCACGAAATAGGTGCAAACGAAAAGCTATCTGGCACGTCTAGACAGCTTAAGGACGTCATGAGCACCGAGAATTCCAGTTCAATTCCGACGGGCCCAGATCTCATCGCTCCGGATCCCGCTCCGGCAACGATCAAAAAAAGCCCCTTCCACAAAATGTTCATGGGCCCTGACGGAATGCGCGCCGGCTGGCGGCTGCTCATCTTTCTCGTACTCACCGCCGCATTCCAGTTTCTGATTGTACAGCGAGGATTACGGCTCATACCTGGATTCGCGGCAGTCTTCAGAGCGGCGCAGTCTGGCGCGGCGCTGTCGCCTGAGTTCCTTCTGATCTTCGAATCGGCGGGAATCCTGATGGTGTGCCTAAGCACCGTCGTCATGAGCCGGATCGAGAAGCGCCCATTCGCCACCTACGGAATTCCGTTTCACGGCGCGTTCGGCAAGCTCTTCTGGCAGGGCTGCGTCTGGGGACTCGCGTTCGAATCGCTCGAAATGCTCGCAATCTTTGCGCTCGGCGGATTTACGGCTGGCACGCTGGCGCTCGCCGGCGCGGCCCTGGTTCGTTACGCAGTGCTCTGGGCCATTGGATTTGTGCTGGTCGGCATCTTCGAGGAGTTCCTTTTTCGAGGCTACACGCAATACACGCTCGGCGCGGGGATCAGATTCTGGCCTTCGGCCGTGCTGCTCTCCGCGGCATTCGGCGCGGTGCATTTGGGGAATAGCGGCGAGGGATGGGTGGGAGCGCTTTCCGTCTTCTGTTTCGGTATGTTCGCGTGTTTTACTTTGCGGCGCACCGGGAACCTGTGGTTCGCTATCGGATTCCATGCCGCCGGCGATTACGCGGAGACGTTCATTTATTCGGTGCCCGATAGCGGTCAGACGGCCATCGGACATCTTCTGAATTCGAGCCTGCACGGACCGCGTTGGCTGGCCGGCGGAACGATTGGTCCCGAGGGGAGCGTGATGGTGTTCGTGGTGTTCGCGATCGCCTTCGCCGCCTTCAATTGGGCTTATCCGCCGAAAAAGATCACGACTTCTCTCTCGTAGCGCCCGTGGTGGCGCGCTACGTCCCCGACAATGGCAGCAATCTAGTCTGATGATCCGGCGATCAGGATTGTGTCGGCGGCCTTCAGGCCGCCATCGATCTGAGTGTTGCACCGATGGCGTCCGCCGCGGCGGACGCCGCTACAAGATCAAATACAAAATCAGAGGCGAGAGGCAACGGCGAAATTTTTCGCAGAGGTTAATTCTGGATCTGTTTTTTCGGTGCGCTGGCGTAGGACGGCTCTACATGCAGCACTTCCTGCACGCCAGGGTCTTTGATGACTTTGGCAAACGCCGGATCGGTCTGCGCCGTCAGGAAATCCGCGTAGCCATCGTCACGCGCCAGCTTCAAGTAGTGCGCGGCGCGCTCGGCGTCGCCGGTCTGCGCGTACGTCTTGGCCACGAAGAAATAAAACAAACCGGGATCAGGAGTCGAGCGCTGCTGCACCACCGTGCCGCCCTGCCCGCGGCGGTCAAAAATCGTGGGATCGAGCGATAGCGCCTTCTCGAACGCCGTCATCGCTTCCGGATATTCTTTGTTCGCGAAGTAGGCGTAGCCCAGGTTGCTGTACATTGTGGGCATATCGCCACGCAACGCGACCGCCTTCTTGTACAGGCCGATCGCTTTGCCGTAGTGCTTTCGTTCGTACTCCACCGTGCCGCAATTATTCGCGGCGCTGGCGAAATTCTTATCCGCGTGCATCGAACGCCTGTAAGCGCGTTCGGCGCGCAACAGGTCGCCCAGTTGCTGGTAGGCGACGCCAATCTTGTTGAGCACTTCCGCATTCTTGGGCTCGGTGATCAGAATGTGGTCGTACTCGCCCACCGCCTGTGAGTATTCCTTGCGCGCCATGAAAATATCTCCGCGCATTTCGAGCGCTTCGCGCGGCGTCATCGTGGAAAGAGGCGGCGCGGTGGCGGCGGTTGGGCTCGTCGTATTGCTTACTTTAGTGGGGGCTTCCTGAGCCCGGATGGAAACAGCTAGGCACAGGACCAGCGGAACGGCAACAAGAGTCAATCGGCTCATTGCCTTACTCCTTTACCGCGCTAGCAAACCTACGGTGGAGGTTTCTGGCTGTCCGCAGGCTTCTTGCTGGAACCAAAGATACCAAAAATCTTGCCCAGAAGCCCCTTTTTCTTTTCCGCCTGGTCGTCCGCGGGAGGCGTCTGCGGGTTCGCGCCATTCGGCGGATTGGCGGCGGTATTCGGCGGAGGCGGCGGATTATTATCCTTGCCAAAAAGATGCGAAAGCCAATTCGCCGGCGTGGACGCCAGGTGCGGCCCGCCGTGCAATTCGCACAGTTGCGTCGGCTCGCTGCCCGAAACGAAATATTCCTGTACCGTTTGCGGGCAGGAAGCCGTGGCCAGTTGCCCGGATTGCGGGTCGATCGTTTCTTGCAATACGCCGGGTGGCGGATCGAAATCTTCGGTCATTTTGTACTGCGGCAGCTCCACCGCGCGCTTCATGAATTCCGCCCAGATCGGCGCAGCGGATTCGCTGCCCGAAAGGCCCAGGTCGCGATTGTCGTCGAATCCTACCCACACCACGCACAGCAAATTCGAAGTGAATCCCGCGAACCAGCCGTCGCGCGAAGTGCCGGTCTTCCCAGCGGCGACGGGAGTAAATCCCATCGAGCGCACCGTGACCCCCGTGCCCTTGTTGATTACGTCTTCCATTAAGCTCGTCGTCAGGTACGCAACGCGCGGATCGAGGACCGGATGTGTCCGCGGCAGGCCCGTTTCCTCCACCGTGCCATCCGCGGCCAGCACGCTGCGCAGGAAAAGTGGCTCGGCGCGGACTCCGTTGGTGGCAAAGGCGGTGTAACCCGCGGCGACATCAATAGGCGTCATTTCGTACGCCCCAAGCGCGACCGCAGGTGTTGGCTGAATGTTGTTGCCCAGCCCCATCTGGCGAGCGAGATCCACCACGCGCTGGTAGCCGATCATCTCGGCAACCTTCACCGTCGCGACATTCAACGAATGAATCAGCGCATCGCGCACCGTCACCGTGCCGTAAAATTCTTCGCCGTAATTGTCCGGCGTATATTCCTTGCCGTCGAAGTCGAAAGTGGTAGGCACATCGTCCACCGTCGTAACTGGCGTGACGACTGGCTGTACGCCCAGAACTGTGTCGTTGAACGCCGCCGCGTACACAAATGGTTTGAACACCGATCCCGGCTGCCGTCGCGCCAGCGCGTGATTCAGCTGGCTTTCGCCATAATTGCGCCCGCCGACCAACGCACGAATTTCTCCGGTATGCGGGTCCATGGCGACCAGGGCCACCTGCACCTGCGGAACCGCCTGCCCTTTCTTCTTCCAGATCGCGTAGCGCTTGGCCAGCAGCTTGTCCACGCCTTGCACGCCGATTTGAATGGCGTCTGCCGCCGCGTGCTGCAATTGCGGATCGAGCGTCGTGTAAATCCGGTAGCTCTGCGTTTCCAGATCGGTTTCCGAAAATTGCTCGAGCAGGTGGTCTTTCACCATGTCCACGAAGTAGGGCGCAGAGCCGGTGTTGACGCCGCCGTTCACGAATTTGAACTTCACTTTCTTCGCGGCGTCGGCCTGCTCCTGCGTGACGTAACTATCTTCCACCATCTGCGCCAGCACGCGATCGCGCGATTCTTCGGCGCGATCCAGGTGCCGTTCCGCCGAGGAATAACGATTGGGCGCGCGGATGATTCCCGCGAGGAACGCTTCTTCGCCCAGGTTCAATTCGCGCACGTCCTTACCGAAATACGCTTCCGCAGCTTCTCCAAATCCGCGTATGGCAAAACTCCCACGGTTGCCCAGGTACACTTCATTCGCGTACAGCTCGAAAATCTGCTGCTTGGAAAAGCGCTGGTTGATTTCGACGGCCATCAGGATTTCCTTCACCTTGCGCCGCCACTCGCGCTTGGTGGTGAAGAAAAAGCTGCGCGCCACTTGCATGTCAATCGTGCTGGCGCCCTGCGCCTTTTGCCCACGCCGCAGATCCGCCAGCGCCGCTCCGAAAACGCGGACAATGTCCAGGCCTCCGTGCTCAAAGAACCGCTTGTCCTCGGCGGCAAGGACGGAGTTCACCATATCTTTAGGGAGATCGTCAAAACGGACTACCCGGCGTTTTTCGCGGGAGCTGTCGAAGAGGTTGGTGATGAGTTCCGGCTCAATATCCGCCGCCACACGCGGTGCGCCATCGGATAGCTGTGAGATACGGGAGATGGAATTGCCCGAGAAACTCACGCGCAGCGCGTTGGTGCCTTGAAAATAGGAGTCGCGCGAAGGCCGGATCTCAACGGTGGAACCTTTGACCTTGAATTCTCCGGGCGCGCCCTCCACTTCGCCTTCCTGATAGCCCGTGCGAAGCAGGTAAGTAGCCAGGTCCCCAGCGCGTAGAGTCTCGCCGGTGTAAATGTGCCCGGGAGCTGAAAAAACGCGTGAGGTGTTGTGGTACACCTGACCGGTAAGCTGCTGATTAATCAGCTTGCCGAACTGAATGTAGTAGTAGGCGAAGACCGAAGTCGCCACCACAAACAGCAAAAGCGCTGAGCCGAGCACGGCCAGACCAACGCGCGATGTCCAGAAGCCCCGCTCGATTCGAATCCGCAATCAATATCTCCGCGAGAATAGTCTCAGGTTATTAGACGCAATCCGTGGCCGCACGGTTGGGCAGCGACGGGCTGGCGCGGCTGGCTCAACAGGGTCTCGATCGTGGCTGATATCAATTCTAAATCGAATGGCTATCTGCGTGGGGATGAAATTCCAGGGTAAACTGATAAACAACGAGGTCCACCGGCACTGAGTAGTCCACCGTGATTGAAACGGCCTGGCCCTCCGACCCGGTCACTTTGACGTCTTCTGGCTTCGCCGCGATCCCGAGTTCCTGGATCTTCTTCCAAACGTCACTGTGAACATCGTCCGGGGTCTTGCGTGGAAAAGCCGAGGTCGCAAACAGCGCTTCCGACTTGATCATGTCCTGCAGCTGGTAGTTGGCGAAGTATGCCGGAACAATCCTATACGCCGAGAACCCAGCGAAACCGAGGATCACCAGCGTCACGATCAGCTTGATCTTGCCCCCGCCAAGCTGTTTGTTCCGAACTGGCCTCGCGTTCAAGGTAAATACCCTCCCAAGGAACTTGGTACACCTGCGGTATTTTTATACTAGCAGCGGCGAAGCGCGGGGGAAGCTTGAGGTAAGATGTGTGTTCTGAATGAGTAAACGCGGCGAGGGCGATTGGCGGTCAGTAGGCGCGCGCGAAAATGGCCTTCTCTTTTGCGAGCTCGCCGCAATGAATGCACTTCCCGGCGCCGCCGGGCTGTTCCAAAGGAATGCAGCGCATGGTCGCTTTCGTTTCTTCCTTGATGTTCGCTTCGCAATCGGCATTCCCGCACCACCACGCAAACGCGAAGCCCTTTTCGACGGCCTTTTTGAACTCCTCGTAGTCGGCAGGCTCGACGGTATTGGCCTTGCGAAAAGCAAGCGCGCGGTCGAATAGCGCTTTCTGTATCTGGTCGAGCATCTGAACCACCGCGGCCGCAAGTCCTTGCTGCGCCACGAACGCTTTACCCTCTTTCCCAGGCCGGTCGCGCCGCGCCAACACCACGGATCCTTTCGCGACATCTTTAGGCCCCAGTTCCAACCGCAGCGGAACACCGCGCATTTCCCAATCGTTGAACTTGAATCCGGGGCTGGAGCCTTCGCGCTCATCCAGTTTCAAGCGAATGCCGGCATCGCTCAATTCCTTGCGCAGCCGGTGCGCGCACTCCATGACGCTCGATTTTTCGTCATCGGTCTTGTAAATGGGCACGATCACCAACTGGTACGGCGCCAGGCGCGGCGGAAAAATCAATCCCTGGTCGTCGCCGTGCACCATGATGATCGCGCCCACAAACCGCGTCGAGAGTCCCCACGAAGTCGTCCAGCAATGCTGCAGCACGCCGCCCTTATCCAGGTAACGTATCTCGAAGGCTTTCGCGAAATTCTGTCCGAGATTGTGCGACGTCCCGGCCTGCAAAGCTTTCCCGTCGCCCATCATCGCTTCGATCGAAAAAGTCTGGTCCGCGCCCGCGAATCGTTCGGAATCCGATTTGCGCCCCGGAATTACCGGCACAGCAGCCTCGCGCAGCGCAAAATCCGTGTAGATATCCAGCATCTGCCGCGTTTCCGCTGCCGCTTCTTCGAGCGTAGCGTGCGCGGTATGCCCTTCCTGCCAGAAAAATTCCAGCGTGCGCAGAAATAATTTCGTCCGCAGTTCCCAACGCACCACGCTGTTCCATTGATTGATCAAGACCGGCAGGTCGCGATACGACTGAATCCATTTCGCATACGCGTGCCCGATAATCGTCTCGGACGTAGGACGAATCACCAGCGGCTCATCCAGCTCTTCGCCGCCGCCGTGCGTCACCACGGCCAGCTCCGGCGAAAATCCCGCCACGTGCGATTTTTCCTTGTCAATAAAGCTGCGTGGAATCAGCAGAGGGAATGCCGCATTCACGTGCCCCGTCGCCTTAAACCGGCTATCCAGCGCCGCGGTAATGTTTTCCCACAACGCCCAGCCATACGGGCGCACGATCATGCAGCCGCGCACCGGCGCGTAATCCGCCAGCTCCGCTCGCAAAACAACCTGGTTGTACCACTCCGAAAAATCTTCCGCGCGCGTAGGCAATTTCTGGTCAGACATGCTCTCGAGGCTCTTTTCTGCGCTAGATTGGATGCGAGCGTGTAAGCACGTACTCGCAGCGGCACAATAAACGTTAAAGGTTAGGGGAGACGCGAGATGAAGTCAACCAAGGACAGGCTCCGCGTATTCACGCAGCTTGTTTTTTTCGTGTGGCCGGCGCGAATTCGGTGTAGCCTGTCCGGCGCGCTGGTTCCCGCCAGCGGTGCCATTACATTTAAGGAGTTTCTTGAAATGAAGATGCCCGTTATTCTCCCAATATTACTTGTGTGCCTCGGTTTCACGTTCTCATCCATTCCGGCAAGCGCCCAATCCGGCGCGGGAGCAGGCACGTCTTCGAGCCAGCAGCAAAGCGCGCCTCCGCCTCAGGAGCAGTCCGGCCAGCCAAGTATGATGTCGCCGCGCGCCGTGAACGTGCGGCCCGGCCAACCCTACCAGCGCCCCACGGAAAAGGACAAACTGCGCGGATACATTTTCGACACCTTCGGGCCGTATCCCATCATCAGCGCGGTAGCCACGGCGGGCATTCAGCAGGCTCGCAACAAACCGCCGGACTGGGGCCAGGGCTGGGACGCTTATGGCGTGCGGGTCGCAAGCAATTTTGGCGTGAACCTGGTGACACAGACCACCCGCTACGGCTTGGCTGAAATCTTCCGCGAAGACACGCTTTACTACCGCTGCGAATGCACAGGGATCGGCCGCCGCCTCGGACATGCATTGATTTCTACCGTCACGGCGCGCCGCGGCGAAGATGGTCACCGCACCTTCTCGTTTTCTGCGCTGGCGGCCCCGTATGCCGGCACGGAAGCGGCAGCGCTGCTGTGGTATCCCAGCCGGTTCGATCCGAGCGATGGCTTCCGGATGGGAAATATCAATCTCGCCGTGCAAGCGGCTATCAACGTTGCGAACGAATTCATTTATGGCGGGCCGCATACGCTGCTCGGGCAGCATCACGTTCCGGTGATTTCAAACGTAACTGGATCAAGCCGGCAGTAACAGCAGTTCGCGCGGCGCAAGAACCTGTCCAGCCCGCCGGTGAATGTTCGTCCGCGGGCTGTCGTTTTACATTTCGCCCGCGCGGGCTGCGCGGTTTCTAGCGATGATCGGGATGGTGGTGCCGCCAGTTCCAGTATTCGCGCTGCTCTCCAGGCGGCAACGCGCGGAATTCGCGGTAGGGCCGGCGAGTCTCGACCACCCACTGGCGATAGTAGACCACTTCGTGATCGTTCCACACGTGATAGTCGCCGTAATAAGGATCGTAAACGCGGACCGTTGCGTGCGACGCGCAGCCGGCGACTACGATCGGTGAACTAACCGCTACGGCCATCAACAGCAGACCCAGCCAGCGTTTAATAGGACGCATTTCGTCGTTTCTCCTTGAGCAGGTACCTGCAATAAATGAATTTTTTGGCGCCAGCGCACAACGCCGCACGCTGACGGCTGGCTGGGTTTGATTGCAAAGCGCGCAGCGCTCCGATAAAATCTTCTCGATTTTATAAACACACCGGATAAGCGAAAGTTGCGCGAGCCGCGCGTGGAGCGGCATCTCGCGGCGGGCTTTCCCGCCGCCGCAAATCCCGGCAGGGTGCCATAAAATGAAAAACGAATTCCCCGAACTGGTTCGCATGAGCCGCCGCCTCGATGAGGTCGATCCCGACGTCGCCGAAGCCTTGCGCGACGAAGTTCGCCGCCAAGCCACCGGGCTCGAGCTGATCGCCTCCGAAAATTTCGTGTCCGAAGCCGTGCTCGAAGCCATGGGCTCGGTCTTCACCAACAAGTATGCGGAAGGCTATCCCGGCAAGCGCTATTACGGCGGATGCGAAAATGTGGACCGCGTCGAACGCCTGGCCATCGAACGCGCCAAGCAACTCTTCGGCGCCGAACACGCCAACGTGCAATCGCACTCCGGCACGCAGGCGAATATTTCCGTGTACATGACGGTGCTAGAACCAGGCGCCACGGTACTCGGCATGAATCTCGCGCACGGCGGTCACCTGACGCACGGCCATCCCCTGAATTTTTCCGGCAAGACCTACAAGTTCGTCGCGTATGGCGTCACGAAAGAAACGGAAACGATTGATTACGACGAAATCGCCGCGCTCGCCCGCGAGCATCAGCCCAAAATGATCGTCGCCGGCGCCAGCGCCTACGCCCGCATCATTGATTTCCCCCGCATTGCGGACATCGCGCAAGCCGTGGGCGCGCTTTTCTTCGTGGACATGGCCCACATCGCAGGACTCGTCGCATCAGGAGTGCATCCCAGCCCGGTGCCCTACGCTGATTTTGTTTCCACTACTACGCACAAGACTCTGCGCGGCCCGCGCGGCGGCTTGGTCCTTTGCCGCGAGAAATTTGCCAAAGATCTCGACCGCATCACGTTTCCGGGACTTCAGGGCGGCCCGCTCGAGCACATCATCGCCGCGAAAGCAGTCTGCCTGAAGGAAGCAGCCGAGCCGGAATTCGTGGACTACCAGCGCCAGGTGGTGGCGAATGCCAAAGCTCTCGCCGCCGGTCTCGCCAAGCGCGGATTCCGTATCGTTACTGGCGGCACCGATAATCACCTCATGCTCGTGGACATGCACTCGCGCGGAATCACCGGGCGTGACGCCGAACTCGCGCTCGAACGCTCCGGCATGACCGTCAACAAGAACGCGATCCCCTTCGATCCCCTGCCGCCGATGAAAGCCGGCGGCATCCGCGTAGGCAGCCCCGCCGTCACCACGCGCGGCATGCGCGAGCCGGAAATGGAAAAGATCGCCGGATGGATCGCCGAAGTACTCACTCACTTGGGCGACGCCTCCATCGAACAGCGCGTGCGCGGCGAAGTCGCCGCTGTCGCGGAAAAATTCCCGCTGTATGCAGGACGCCTCGAAGCCGCCGAAGCTATCAGCGCGCTCCACGCGCAAAACGCGCGCTAGTACATTCGCAAGTCGATCGCGCCGGACGCGCGCCGCCCCGTCCACGCCTCGCCGCACGTTGCTCTGTCGCGGTTCGTCTTGCTTCGCCCTGATTGCGCGCCAAATTGGAGGTACCGCCCCGCTCAATCGCCTGCTCTACTCTAAGCATCCTCAGAGATGTGCCGCTTTGGGAGGCGAACACGGATGCCAAATTTCAACTCAGTCGCGACTCCCAGCGGCGTAGCCCGCCTCAGAGACGTCGCAGCCGCGGATATCCCCGCGATCGCTGACTACTGGCTTTCCATGCCCGAAGAATCCCTCGCTTTCATGGGCGTCGATCGCCAGCGCCTCGGCTCGCACGACGAAATTCAACGACGCTTCTCGAACGCGATTCGCACCGGCGACGCGAGCCAACCAAACATCGCTCTCGCGATAACTTTGGACGATCGCTTGGTGGGATACACGCTTCTCAATCGCTATTCCTCCGATGTGAATTATTCCCACTGGCACATCATCGTCCCCACGCTCCGCGCCAAGGGCCTTTCCACCGCACTCTACCCGCATCGCATTCAAGCCTATTTCGAAATGGCTCCGATCGCACAGCTGATTCATCAAACGCGCACGCGCAATCTCGCGGTGAACCGCATGCTCGATAAATTCGTTCCCGTTGCCGAAACAAGACACATCGAAAAGCCCGACGGCGTCGCCAGCCCCGGGGAATTTCACCTCCGTTACGTCAGGCGCGAAGATATTCCGGCAATTCTCGCCCGCGCCGCGCAAATCGGCACAGCCCCCCGCTCTTAGCCATTCCTCCGCCGCTTGTCCCATTCAAGCGCAGATGTCCCGTCGCGGGACAACTCCGCGCCGCCCGGTTTCCCACGTTGGCATCCGCGCGCGCCTAACCCCTGTCCGCTCCGCGTCGCCACCGTCTTACCCTTTCGCTATTTGGAACCGCACTTGCGAGGTGCCCCTTAGCGGGGGTGACCCACGATATGAGCACAAGCGCTGCCGTGGAAGCGGAATCCGTTCTATGGCCCCACACGCTCGAAGCAGCCAAAGATGAAGCGCGTCTGATCCAGGATTCCCTGCTTCCCTCCGGCACTTTGCGCGGCGAGGGTTTCGAAGTAGCGTTCCGATTTTCGCCGCTCGGCGAAGTGGGCGGCGATTTCGCCGATTTTTTTCAGCTGCCGAACGGACTCGTGGGACTTTACATGGGCGACGTGGTCGGCAAAGGGCTCGTTGCCGCGATGTATGCCGCGCTGGTGATGGGCACCATCCGCGGCATCAACAAAACCGGCGAGGACACTGCCACCGTCCTGCAACTACTGAATAAACGTCTGCGCGTCCGCGCCGTCCCCGGCCGCTACAGCTCCACAATCTACGCGCTCTTCGATCCGCGCTCCGGCGAGCTGGCTTTTTCAAATGCCGGCGTGCCGCTGCCGCTGCTGGTTTCCGCGGCGGGCTGCCAATCGCTCGGCGACGGCGGCTTCCCTTCTGGAATGTTTGGCGGCGTCTCCTATGAAATTCATCGCGCGCGCCTGCATCCCGGCGACGCCGTGCTCTTCGCCACCGATGGACTGCACGAATTGCGCAACGAAAAGGGCGATGACTTGAGCTGGGGCAAGCTCGGCGAAATCTGGAATCAGTGCCGTTGCCGGTCGGCCGACGAATCGCTCGATTTTCTCTTCGACGAAGTGCAGAGCTTCTCAGGCGCCGGCCGGCGCCACGACGACATCACGGCCATCGCGCTGAAAGTGCCGACGGAACCTGCCGCCGGCGAGCCTGGCCCGGCGGAGTCTGCGAATGGCGACGGGATTTACGTCTTACAAGGAAGCGAAGGCAATCGCTAGGGTTTGGCGGCTTCATCGCGCACGCCCCCGCTCTTCCGGGAGCGCGGGAGCTTTCTCTGGCCCTTTCTTGAGCGAGGCTTGCCCCGCCTACCCTGATGCTGCGGCGCGGCCGATTCACAGCGCACCACCGATCACCATATTCGCAGGGGCTGTGCGCGATTGCCGGCTTCAGGGTCGGGTGCGCGAGTCTCGCGCGAAACATCGTTCAGATGATTTGGATTTGCAGTTCGGTAACGCGGCCATCGCAAATCGAAAACGCGCGGACCGGCTTTACGGCATCTGCCAGCGGCGAAATAATGAAGTAAGCGATGTCAGGGTAGTAGGCCTGCGCGATGTCACGAGGCGACGGCTCGTTCTTGCCGTTCGGATGCGAATGATAAATTCCCAGCAACTGCAATCCCGCTGCGCGTATCTCGCGCGTCAAATGAAATAATTCCTTCGGGGCGATTTCATATTCCGTAGCCGGATTCCGCGCAGCATTCGCAGCGGGAAACGCCCGCGTGATCAAGCCGTCGCTCCCAGCCAGCATCCCGCAACATTCCGCGCGCGGATCGCGCCGCGCATGCTCCCCCGCCAGTTGGAGCACTTCGCGTTCAATTCGGATTCCGTCCGTCACAAAGCGAAGTCTACATCGCTAGAAATGATCAAGGAAGCACGCGCGCCGGCTAGACGACCCAATTTTGCGACTTGAGGCCACGCACGCGCCGGAATTCCCGCAGATTGTTTGACACCAGTGTCAAATCCGCCGCCAGCGCATGCGCCGCGATCCATAGGTCGTTATTCCCGATCATTTCGCCCTTGGCCTCCAGATCGGCGCGAATCGTACCGTAGGCGTCGGCCGCTGCTTCCGGCAGCGGCAGCGCTGGCAGAAGATTGACAAGGTCGCGAAGCCGCTCGAGCGCCGCAGCGCTCTGCACGCTCTTCTTTGCGCCATAGAGCAGCTCGCCAAAAGTAATTACCGAAATCGCCGCCTCGCCGGGACGAAGTTTCTTGAACCGGCGCAGCACTTCCGGCGGCTGGTTCTGGCGGATGTAAATACAGACATTCGTATCCAGCAAGAAGCGAGGCTCCATCAGAGTCCCTTGCGCTTTTGCGGCTTGTCTTTTCCGCGTGGGCGCACTACGACGTCGTCCGGCAGGCCGGCCAACAAATCGAAGGCCCGCGCCATCGTTCCACTTTTTTCCCGGAGAACGATCTCGTCGCCGCGCCGCACAATTTCGACTTCCTTGCTCTTCAAACGGAATTTCTTCGGCAAGCGCACTGCCTGGCTATTGCCGGACCGGAATACCCGCGCAGTCGTCATGTCTCAACCTCCCAGCAATGTATACACGTCAAGTATACACATTTCGCATTGACGACGCGACAGAAGTTCCAAAAACGGCGTGCGCCCGTTGATAGACAACTTCTCTCATTCCGGGAGGAAATTGAAGCTCGCAGTCCGCCTCAATGAACTGCTCCGCATGCAGCGAGACGCCAGCACCACACGCCGATGCGAC
Source organism: uncultured Acidobacteriota bacterium (assembly GCA_963740695.1). Classification (GTDB taxonomy): domain Bacteria; phylum Acidobacteriota; class Terriglobia; order Acidiferrales; family UBA7541; genus Palsa-295. The sequence continues at coordinate 245,034 of CAVUFU010000003.1, read as the reverse complement.
ACGGACAGCCAGCCGAGGAATAGGGGGCACGGCATGCCGTGCCCCCTACGTTCTTCCGACAGTTTAGCGCTAAGCCTTCTGAGCTTGCCGCCGCAGGAATGTGGGCACATCGAGATCGTCGGCCGGCACTTCGTGCACCACTTCCTTCACGTTGCGCGCCACCTGCTGGACGACGTTGGTCTGCTGCGGCGCGATATTTGGCGCCGGCTCGGGATCGCGCGTCGCTTTCCACGTCTTCGGCAGGTACGACGGCTTCTGCTGCGATTTGCGCGCGGCCACTTCGCGGAAGCCCGCGGCAATCACGGTGATCTTCACGGACTCCTTCATGGCATCGTCCATCACCGCGCCGAAAATGATGTTGGCATTTTCATGCGCGGCTTTTTGAATGATCGAAGAAGCTTCGTGTACTTCCTGCAGGCTCAAGCTCGAAGAGCCGGTGATGTTGATCAAAATTCCCTGCGCTCCCTGGATGCAGTTGTCTTCGAGCAAAGGGCTGTTGATCGCGCGATTCGCGGCGTCAATCGCGCGATTCGAGCCGGAAGCCACCGCCGTGCCCATCACCGCGTAGCCCTGGCCGGACATGATCGTCTTCACGTCGGCAAAGTCGCGATTGATGATGCCCGGAATGGTGATGATGTCCGAAATGCCCTGCACAGCCTGACGCAAAATATCGTCGGCGATGCGGAAGGCCTCGAAAAAGCTGGTGCCGTGCTCGACGCAATCCATCAACCGCTCGTTGGGGATCACGATGACGGTATCCACGCAGCCGATCAGTTCGGCGAGAGCCTGCTCGGCCTGCTCCATGCGCCGCTTACCTTCGAATGCGAAGGGTTTCGTCACCACCGCGACAGTCAGCGCGCCGAGCTCGCTCGCAAGGTTCGCGACCACCGGCGCCGCGCCGCTGCCCGTGCCGCCGCCTAGGCCGGCGGTGACGAACACCATGTCCGCGCCATCGAGTGCCTCAAGAATCTTCTCGGTGTCTTCGAGCGCCGCCTTCCGCCCGACTTCGGGATTGGCTCCCGCGCCCAATCCTTTGGTCAGCTTCGCGCCCAGTTGCAATTTCACCGGCGCTTGCGAAAGCTTCAGCGCCTGCAGATCGGTATTGGCCGCGATGAATTCCACGCCTTCCACCTTGGCGCGAATCATGCGGTTGACGGCGTTCGATCCGCCGCCGCCCACGCCGATCACTTTTATCTTGGCCCCGTTCGGTGCTTCTTCTGCAAACGATACACGCATGCTCGATTCTTTTTGCGCCATGCTTCCTCCCCGGTCTTTCCCAGTTTCAAATACTGAATCCGTTGCCTTATTGCGCCCCTGCAAACATGCTTTTCAACTTGCCCACCCAGCCGCTAGGGCGGTTCCCCGCAGCGCGCCGCGTCCGCGCGCCGTAGAGCACCAATCCAACGGCTGTTGCATACTCGGGCTGGGAAACTTCTTCGCTCATGCCGGCAAGCCCGCGCGGCGAAGCCACGCGCACCGGCAGATTGAAAATCTTTTCGGCCAATTCGCACAGGCCGCGCAATTGCGCGCCGCCGCCGGTAAGCACGATGCCCGCGGGAATCTGCGACTCCACCCCGCCGCGGCGCAGCTCATCGCGCACCAGCATCAATAATTCCTGCGCGCGCGGCTCCACAATCTCGGATAGCATCCGCGAGAACACCGTGCGCGGCGGACGGTCGCCGACGCTCGCAATTTCAATCGCAGTGTCCTCCTTCAGCAATTCGCGAAATGCGCACGCATGCAGCCGCTTGATTTTTTCCGCTTCACCGCTCGGCGTCCGCAAACCCACGGCCAGATCGTTCGTGAAATGATCGCCGCCCACCGGAATCGCGGCGGTGTGCCGCACAACGCCGCTGGTGAACGCCACCATTTCCGTCGTCCCGCCGCCAATGTCCAGCAGGCACGAACCCAGCTCGCGCTCGTCTTGCGTCAGGCAAGCTTCGGCGGAAGCCAGAGGCTCCAGCACTGTATCGTCCACGCGCACGCCCGCGCGATTTACCGCCGTCACAATATTCTGCGTCGCGGTTCCCGACGCAGTGACGATATGCACATTCGCTTCCAGGCGCTGTCCCACCATGCCGATCGCGTCGCGGATGTTATCCTGCGCGTCCAGAAAAAATTCCTGTGGTAGCACATGCAGCACTTCGCGGTCTTCCGGCAACTGCACGCCGCGCGCTGCTTCAATCGCTCGCCTTACGTCGTCGCGCTGTACATCGCGCGGACGCGAACCCACGGTGATCCCGCCGCGGCTGTTCACGCCACGCACATGCGTTCCCGCGACGCCAATCAACGCCGACTCCACCGGAACTCCGACGATTGTTTCCGCTTCTTCCACTGCGCGCCGAATCGAGCTGACCGCCAAATCGAGATTGACGATCTGACCCTTGCGCCAGCCTTTCGATTCCGCCGCGCCCAGCGCCGCGAATCGTACGCCGCTCGCGTCGTCATCCAACTCGCCGATCAAGGCGCACGTTTTCGTGCTTCCGATATCCAGCGCCACAATGTGCCGTTCCTTCTTCGTCAAATCCGCCGCTCCTTGATCGTTCCACTTCCCGCTCAGTCCCTACTGTTGCCCCATCGCGCTCGAACGCTTTAGCGCTGTTTTCTTCAGGTTCTTTGACGGTTCGCGCCGCGCCGGACGCGAACTCGCGTGCGTCGTAGCGTGCGAAGTGCTTCGTGAAGTCGAGTGCGAAGCCGCACGCGCGGCTGGGTGCGATGTCGTCGCCGGCTTCGAATTCACGGCAGCAGCCGGTTGCGGCACAACGTTCGCCGCCAGTGGCTTTTCCGCCTTCGCCACCAGCGTGGGATCCTGGTTCACCACCGCCTCGCCATCGAATCGCAAGTCCACGGATTCAACGGTTCCAACCTCCGCGCGCCAGCGCCCAACGTCTTTCAACACCGTCAGAAATTTGTCCTCGAAGTCACTGTCGCCGAAATGGATCAAAATGGGAGCATCCGCGTTGCTCCACTGGCCGGCGGCATTCGCATTGCCACTCGAGCTATTCGTGCCATTCGGCCCACTGCCACCCTGCAGTCCCGTGATCGTCGCGCGCAAATCCTTCGCTTCGCTCAAATCCACTTCGCTCACTTGATCCATGGCCCCGCCGCGCGCCGCTTCCACCTGCTGCGCGAAACTCGCAAAAAGCTGCATGCGCAGCTCGCGATCTTCCATCGGCATCTCCGAACTCATCCCGGTAATCACCGGAAAATGGAAATCGCCCTTCAGCGGCCGGTCCAGAATCACGCCATGCACGTCTATCAGCGCCAGATCGCTGCCGTCGCGCAAAAATGCGATCGGCGTCCGCTCGGTGATCTCAACCTTTATCGTATTGGGCAAAGCGCGCAGCACGCTGGCCTGCTCCACCCACGGCAAAGTTTCAATCTGCCGCCGCCGCTCGCTCAAAGGAATGCGCAGGACGCTATGCCCGCGATCCACGCGAAAAATCTCGCGCACGCTCGCGGGCGTCACATAATGATTTTGCGATACCTGGATTTGCTCCGGATGGATCAGCGCCATTTCCTGCGAAGCCAGCAAAAAATGCCCCACCATATACGCCGCGCCCACGCCAGCAGCCGCCACCGCCGTTCCGAACATCACCCGCAGATACGTCTTCCACGCCTTCTTGCCGAATTTCCGCCGCTTGATCTCGAGAGGCCTCTGCCGCCGCAGATACTTCGGCTCTTCGTCGGCCAGGACTTCCTGGGGATAGGCGTCCGCGTCCATGGTCCTTAGTTTTTCCAGAGAATGACCTCGTTCTCGAGCTCGACGCCGTACGCCGCGCGCACCCGCTCGCGCACGCCGTCAATCAGTTTTAACATGTCCGCGCAGCTGGCGTTTGCCACATTCACGAAAAAATTGGCGTGCCGGTCGCTGACCATGGCGTCGCCCACGCGATGCCCTTTCAATTTCAGTTCGTCAATCATCCGCCCGGCCGAGCCGCCCGCCGGATTCTTGAAAATGCAACCCGCGCTTTTCTGGTTCAAAGGCTGGCTGGAGCGCCGCTTTTCGTTGCACACGCGGATTCCCGCCAGAATTTCCTTGTAAGGCTTCGCCGGCAATTCCAGTTTCACACGCAACATCAGATCATCCGGCGCAAACGAAGTGTGGCGATAATCAAAACGTATGTCGTCGCCGCGCAAAGTTTCGATTTCGCCGCTCGCCGCGCGATACAGCTCCACCTCGCGCACATACGAGCCAATTTGCGTGCCGTACGCACCGGCGTTCATCCGCAATGCGCCGCCCACGCTGCCCGGAACGCCGATCAGCCCTTCCATCCCGCCCAAATCGCGCTTCGCGCAAAAAGTGACCATGCCGCCCAGATCTGCCGCAGCGTCCACAAACGCTTCATTTCCTTCCACGCGCATTCCCGGCTGCGAAGTCGGCAGGTGCAGCACGACGTACGGCAATTCGCCATCATCTATAAGGACGTTTGTGCCGCCGCCCAGAAACCGGTGCGGAATGTTTTCATCCGCCAGCAGGCGCATCACCGCCGGAATTGTCTCGAATCGCCGCAACAGCAATTGATCCGTTGTTCCGCCGATCCCCAGCGAAGTCTTCTCGCTCAGCGGCACGCCCGGACGCAACTCGACGCCGAGTTCCTTCAGCCGCGCCGCGATCGGTTTGTCGCTAATCCGCATGAACTATAATGTCGTTCGCCTTCGTGCGGCGCATCGGCGTCGCTCATTCGCGCAGCGTTGTGCTCAGTCGGCGCTCGTCGAAATTTTCGATCCCAGCAGCATCGCCAGCTGTTCGAGCACGCGGCCCACGCTGCCCGCCCCAATCGCCATCACCGCATCTCCAGGACGCGCCTCGCGCAACATGTACTCCATTCCTGCCTGCATGGTGCTCGTAAAAACCACATTCTTGTGTCCCGCGCCGCGAATCGCGTCCGCCAGCTTTTCGCCGGTCACACCCTCGATCGGCTGTTCACCCGCCGCGTAAATCTCCGTCAGCACCAGCACATCCGCCAAATTGAACGAGCGCCGGAAATCTTCCCAAAGATGCTGCGTGCGCGTGTAACGGTGCGGCTGAAAAAGTACCAGCAACCGGTGATACCCGCACCCGCGCGCTGCTTCCAGAGTCGCGCGGATTTCCGCGGGATGATGCCCGTAGTCGTCAATCAGCGTGACGCCGTTGAATGCCCCCTTGATTTCAAAGCGCCGGCCCACACCGGAAAATTTCGCCAAGCCCGCGCGAATCAGGTCCGCCGGCACATTCAACGAGAGCGCCACTCCCGCCGCAGCCGCGGCGTTGCGTACATTGTGAATTCCCGGCGGCGCCGGCAGCGTGAACAAGCCCAAATCCTCGCCGTGATATTTCAAACGGAATTCACTGGAAAGCCCGTTCAGCTTCACGTCCGCGATCACCAGGTCGGCTTGATTAGAAGTGCCGTAAGTAATCACCGGACGCTTCACGCGCGGCAGAATTGCCTGCACGTTCGGCTCGTCCAGACAGAGAATCACCGTGCCGTAGAACGGCACGCGGTTCACGAATTGCAGGAACACATCCTGGATTTCCTCGAGCGAGTGATAGTGATCCAGGTGTTCGCGGTCAATCGTCGTGACCACCGCCACTACCGGCGCGAGCAGCAAAAACGAGCGGTCGCTTTCGTCCGCTTCCACCACCATGTATTCGCTCTGCCCCACTCCCGCATTCGAGCCGGCATGGTTCACGCGTCCGCCGACCACAAATGTCGGATCAAGCCCCGCAGCCGCCAGTACTGCGGCAACCATCGAAGTAGTCGTCGTCTTCCCATGCGCTCCAGCGACCGCAATCCCGTACTTCAAGCGCATCAGCTCCGCCAGCATTTCCGCGCGCGGGATCACCGGAATTTTCAGCTTTTGCGCCTCGAGCACCTCCACGTTGTCCGTGCGCACCGCCGACGAAATCACCACCACATGCGCACCGTGAACGTTCTCCGCTAGATGCCCCTCGAAAATTTTCGCGCCCAGCTTGCGCAATCGCTCGGTCACGGGCGACTGTTTCAGGTCGGATCCGGAAACCGCGTAGCCGCTCGATAGCAGCACTTCCGCGATTCCGCTCATGCCGCTGCCGCCGATCCCCACCAGATGTATTTGCTGAAAATTACGGAAGGACGCAATCATGGCCGCACCAGCCCTTCGAGCAGGTCAACGATATCTTCCACCGCGCGCGGGCGCGCGAGTCCCCGCGCATGCTCTTCCATTTCGCTGATTCTCCCGGGCTGGTCCAGGAGCGAGAAAATTTCATTCGTCAACCGCTCGGGGGTCAGTTCTTCCTGAGGCAGCAGGCGAGCGGCGCCTGCATCTTGCATAGCCGCGGCATTGCGCGTTTGGTGCGCGTCGGTGGCGGCGCCGAAGGGGATGAGGATGGCGGCGCGTCCGGCGGCGGCAATTTCGGCCACCGTGATCGCACCCGAGCGGCAGACGATCAAGTCCGCCTGGGCAAACCGCTCCGCCATATTCTCGATGAAGGGCACAACCTCCGCTCGGAATTCACGTCGCGCATAAGCCACGCGCACCGCATTATAATCGCGTTCACCAGTCTGATGCACGATGAAAAGCCGGTTTTTTCGCGCCGCCAGCAAGTCCAGCGAGTCAACTATCGCGCGATTGATCGGCAAAGCGCCCCGGCTGCCGCCGGTGATGAGAATGTTGAATGGCTCGCGATGCTCGCGGCGCGGCGCGGCGAAGAATTCCTTGCGCACCGGAATCCCCGTCGCCACCGCTTTTGCGCCAAAGCGCTCGGCGGTTTCCGCGAATCCGCACGCAACCCGCGTCGCAATTCCCGCCAGCACGCGATTCGTGAATCCCGGCTCCACGTTCGGCTCGAAAATCACCGATGGGATCCCGTGCAGGCGCGCCGTCAACATCATCGGCCCGGAAGCGTAGCCGCCCACTCCAAAAGCCACGCCGAACCGGTGCCGCCACACAATCTTCTCTGAGTCCCACATTCCCGCGGGCAGCATCGCCGCATTGCGCAGTAATTTCATCCCACCGATGCCCTTCAGCCCGGCCACGCGAATCGTTTCGAGCGGCAATCCGGCCTGCGGCACCAGTTTCGCTTCCATCCCGCGCTCGGTTCCTACAATCACGACGCTTCTTACTCCTTCCGGCTCGCGCCTCAGCCATTCCCGCGCCACCGCCACCGCCGGAAATACGTGCCCGCCGGTGCCACCGCCCGCGATCAATAAATTCTTGGCTCTCGCGACTGCGCCGGCGCTTTGCGCCACGGCGCCCGCGCCGGGACCAGCGGCGGCGACGCTTGCTGCCGCGCTCACGTTTCGTCCGCTTGCTGGCTGATGTTTAACAGCACTCCCGTGGCCAATAGCATGGCGATCAGGCTCGACCCGCCGTAACTTATAAATGGCAGCGGAATCCCTTTCGTCGGCATCAGTCCCAGCACCACGCTCAAATTAATCAGCGCCTGCCCCAGCACCATCGTCGTAATCCCCAACGCCAGAAACTTCCCGAAATCGTCTCCCGCCTTCATCGCCGCCACAAACCCCCGCCAGCCGTACACCGCGAAAAGCACGAGCACGAGGACTGCCCCGACGTACCCCAACTCCTCGCCGATAATCGCGTAAATAAAATCCGTGTGCGCTTCCGGCAAGAAGAAAAGCTTCTGCCGGCTCTCCATCAAGCCAACGCCGGTCATCCCTCCCGATCCCACCGCAATCAACGACTGCACCAGCTGAAATCCCGCGCCCTTGGGATCCAGATCCGGATGCAGAAACGATTCCAGGCGCTGTAGCCGGTACGGCACACGCACAATCAACAAATAAATCGTGGGAATCGCGGCCAGCACCGTCCCGGCAATGTAGCGGTACGAAAGCCCCGCCACAAAAAGCATCACCATCGCGATCAGCACGATCATGAACGCGGTGCCCATGTCCGGCTCCTTCACCACCAGCGCGGCCATCACCAGAGTTGTTCCGAGCGCCGGCGCGAGCGAACGCAGCGGATCATTCACGCCAAAATTTCGCGGCAGCCGCCGCAATTCCAGAAACCACGCCAGAAAAATAATCAGCGCGAGCTTGGCCATCTCCGACGGCTGAAAACTGAACGGCCCCATGCGGAACCAGCGGTGCGTCTGGTGCGAGCGGTCCAGAAAAAACACGCCTGCCAGCAGCACGAACGACAGCGCCAGGCCCGTAAACACGACGCTTGGCTGCCGCAGCTTGCGGTAATCCGAGTTCATCAGCCAGAACATTCCCGCAATCCCCAGCACCAGATAAATCAGCTGGCGCAACAGGAAAATATAGCCCGCGCCGAATTGCTCGCTCGCCGTCATCGCCGACGCGCTGAACACCATCACCACGCCGATCAGGCACAGCGCCAGCGTCACGCCAAATAATTTTCGGTCGGGCTGCACGCTTCGTGGCATCCGTTATCCTCTCTCCGCTGCCGCGCCATCCGATGCGGCGTCTAGGGCCGCTGCCGGAACGCGCCGCAGAATCAATTCCTTGAAGACGCGTCCGCGCTGCTCGTAATTCTCGAATTGGTCAAAACTGGAACACGCCGGCGCCAGCAGCACCGTATCGCCCGGCTGCGCCCGCTCCATCGCCGTCGCTACCGCGCGCTCGAGCGTTCCGGCACGCGCGATCTCCACCGCGCCCTGCAACTCCGCGGCAATCTTTTCGCTGGCCTCACCGATCAGCAGCGCCACCCGCGCTCGCTCGTGCAACAAATCGCGCAACGGAGTGTACGGGCTGCCCTTGTCCTTGCCGCCCAAAATCACGAGAAGCGGTCCGGGAAACGCCTGCACCGCCTTTACCGCCGCATCCACATTCGTCGCCTTCGAATCGTTGTAAAACTGCACGCCCGCGATCTCCGCGACAAACTCCAAACGATGCTCGACTCCACGAAACGATTTCACGCCGCTGGCAATCGCCTCAGGAGTCGCTCCTGCGAGATATGCCGCCGCGCAGGCCGCCAGCACATTCTCGACGTTATGCTCGCCGCGCAATGGAATCTGCTCGCGACGCGCCAGCACGGTTTCCGATCCTTCGTTGCGAAAAATAATTTCGTTTTCGCGCAGGAACGCACCGTTCGCAACGCGCTTCTGCCGGCTGAACCAGAAAATATGAGGCTTTGCGGGCATCCGCTTGGTCACTTCCGGATCGTCCGCATTCAGCACGGCAATATCGCGTTCCAACTGGTTTTCGAACATGCGCATCTTCGCGCGCGCATATTCCTCGAAACTTCCGTGGCGATCCAGGTGATCGGGCGTCAGATTCAACAGCACTCCGATCTCTGGCCGGAAACTTTCGATCGTCTCGAGCTGAAAGCTGCTGACTTCCGCCACCGTCACCGCCGGGTCCGTCGACCGTTCGACCAGCGCCAGCAACGGCGTTCCGATGTTGCCGCCCACCAGCGTCGGAATGTTCGCCGTCTGCAAAATGTGCGCCACCAGGGCCGTGGTGGTCGTCTTTCCGTTCGAGCCCGTAATCGCCACCAGCTTGCCGCGCAAAAATCGCCAGGCCAGCTCGATTTCGCTCCATACTGGAATGTTCTTCTTTCGCGCGGCTTCGAGCGCCGGCAAATTTGCCGGAACTCCCGGACTCACCACAATCAAATCCTGCTCCAGAAAACTCGCCGCCACATGCCCGCCAAGTTCCAGCTTCACTCCCGCAGCGCGCAACTTCTCCGCCGTCTCCGCAATCTCAATTTCCGGACGCTCGTCCGTCGCCGTCACCTGTGCGCCATAGCCCGCGCTGAATAACGCCGTCACCAATCCCGTCCTCGCCAGGCCCACCACCAGAACGCGCTTGCCCTCTAAATCGAATCCCGGCCTCAACTTTCTCTCACCTGGCTTTCATCTGGCCCGCACTCGGCCCTCAGCGCAATTTCAACGTCGTCAGCGACAAAAGCGCGAACACCAGCGCCACGATCCAGAAGCGCACGATAATCTTCGACTCGCTCCAGCCCAGCAGCTCGAAATGATGATGCAGCGGCGCCATGCGGAACACGCGCTTGCCGGTCAATTTGAAAGAACCAACCTGGATAATCACCGAGAGCGCTTCCAGCACGAACACGCCGCCAATCGAAAGCAGCAAAATTTCCTGCTTGATGATCACCGCCACGGTTCCGATCGCGCCGCCCAGCGCGAGCGAGCCCACGTCGCCCATGAACATCTCCGCCGGATGCGCGTTGTACCAAAGAAAACCGAGCGACGCCCCCGCCAGCGACCCACAAAAAATTACCAGTTCCCCGGCATCGGGAATTTTCTGGATGTCCAGGTAATCGGCGAATTTGGCGTTGCTGGAAATGTAAGTCAGCACCGTGAGCGCCACCGCCGAGACCAGCACGCAGCCAATCGCCAGGCCGTCCAGCCCGTCCGTAAGGTTCACTGCGTTCGAACATCCCACAATCACCAGCACCAAAAACAAAACGAATGGCACATAGGCCAGCGGCCAAACAAAATCACGCGCCAGCAACGAAGAAATCACCAGGTTCGGATGCAACCGCTTGAAAAACGGCACGCTCAATTGCGTTGAATACACGCCTTGCGATTGCAACGAAAGCAGCACAATCCCGACCACCACGCATGTCAGCACCTGCAAGGAAAATTTCGCGCGCGGCCGCAAGCCCATGTTTCTTTTGCGCACCACTTTGTTGTAATCGTCCACGAAGCCGATCGCGCCGAAAGCCAGCGTCGCTCCCGTCGCCAGAATCACATACGGATTCCGCAAATCCGCCCACAACAAAGTCGGAATCACGATGGACGCCACAATCAGCACGCCTCCCATCGTCGGCGTCCCTGCTTTTTTCTGGTGCGCCTTGGGCCCCTCCTCGCGGATGTACTGCTTCACCTGCAATTCGCGCAGCCGCTCGATCACCCACGGTCCCAGCAGCAAGGAAAGCAGCAACGCGCTCGAACTCGCCATCGCCGTGCGCACCGTGATGTAGCGAAATACATTCAACGGGCTGAAGTGCGGCCGCAGCAAGAAGACGAACAACCAGTACAGCATTCAGCGCTGGCCTTTTGATTCCACGGTAGCGCCGGCGTCCCGCCGGCTCTTGCGATCGTCCTCACTCGGCGGCCCGGACGGCTTTCCGGAAAAATTCATCCGCGTATGCTTTGCTTCGATGGCCTCCAGTATTTTTTCCATCTTGACGCCGCGCGAACCCTTCAGCAGCAGCAAATCGTCGCGCGTGATAAATCCCGCCACAAAATCCGCCGCCTCGGCGGAATTCTTGAAAAATTTCGCGCGCTCTTTGGGATGCCCCGCTTCGATCGCGGCTTCGACAAAGGCCGCCGCTTCGCCCTGCACGCCAATAATCCAATCAATCGACTTCAATTTCGCCGCAAACCGCCCGCATTCGCGATGCAACTCCGGCGAAGACCCGCCCAATTCCAGCATTTCGCCCGCCGCCAAAATCCTTCGCCCGAAGCCAGTGGTTTCCGCCAGCAACCGCGCCAGCGCGTCGAGCGCGGTGGGACTCGAGTTGTAACTATCATTAATCACGGTGAACCCATCCTCGAACCGCACCACTTCGCCGCGTTTGTCCGCGGGCGTCAGCTGCGGCAAGACGCGCTCCGCGTCCCCCACACCGATGCCCCAAATGCTCGCAGCCGCGAGAGCCGCTACCGCGTTCATCACGTTGTGCCTCCCGATTAACGGCAATTCCAATCGCACGCGCCCCGCCGGCGACACAAAATCAAACTCCGACCCCAGCACGCCGCGCTCGACGATCTTCTCGGCGCGATAGTCCGCAGGCGTCGCGGGATTGGTGCCAAACCAAAGCACGCGCCCGCGCGCCACATCTGCAAATTTCGCCACGCGCTCATCATCCGCATTCAGCACAGCCGTCGCGCCGGGCCACGCCAAATTTTCGATCAACTCGCGCTCGGCCAGCGCAATCTCCTCGATCGACGAAAAAAATTCCAGATGCTCCACCGCGATCCGCGTGATCACGCCCGCTTCCGGCTCAGCAATCCGCGCGAGACGCGCGAGTTCGCCCGTATGCGACATCCCCATCTCGATCACTGCCGCATCATGCTGCTCGTCCAATTTCAACAGCGTTAGCGGCAGTCCGTATTCGTTGTTCAGATTGCCCTCGGTCTTCAATACGCGGAACCGCGCGGCCACCAGCGCCGCAAGGATTTCTTTTGTAGTCGTTTTGCCGACCGAGCCGGCCACCCCGCCGATCCGCCGCCCGGGTTTCGCGCCGCGCCATCGCGCGCATGCCCGCGTGGCCAACTGGTGCAGCGCTCCGAGCGTGTCGTCCACGGCGAAAAGTTTTCCGCGGATTTCTTCCGAGTATTGCGCAACGCGTTCGCGCGCAACGACTCCGGCCACCGCTCCGCGCGCCAAAGCCGCAGCCAGGTGATCGTGTCCATCGTGACGCGGACCGTGTATGGCGAGGAACAGTTCTCCGGGTTGTACCGTGCGAGAATCAATCGAGACGCCGGCCAGCCCGGCCAGGGCGTCGAGGCTCGCGGGAGCCGCGACACCCAGAGCTTCAGCCACTTGACCAACCGTCCACCGCATTGCGTCTCCATTAAGCTGGGCTTCACTCTCGGTCCCAGACTTTGTAGCGGCGCACTTTAGTGCGCCATCGGTGTTGCCGCACCTAACGATGGCGGTCTGAAGACCGCCGCTACAAGACCTACTTCTTCACAAATCCCCGGCGCCGCAAAATCGCGCGCGCTTTTTCGCGATCGTCGAATTCAAACGTGCGGTCGCGCAAAATCTGGTAATTCTCGTGCCCTTTCCCCGCCAACAACACGATGTCTCCCGCCTTCGCCTCGTCAATCGCGATCTCCAAAGCCGCGTCGCGGTCCGGCTCGATGCGGTAGTTCGCATTCACCTTCTGCAATCCCACGACCACATCATTAATGATCAACAGCGGATCTTCCGTGCGCGGGTTGTCGCTCGTAAGCACCACCAAATCGCTCAACGATCCCGCCGCTTCGCCCATCGGCGGACGCGTCGAACGGTCCCGCTCGCCTCCCGCTCCGAACAAAGTGATAATGCGCCCGGCGGGATTTAATTCGCGCGCCGTGGAAATCAGATTGCGCAAAGCGTCGTCGGCATGCGCGTAATCCACCACCACCAGAAACGGCTGGCCCTCGTCAATCCGCTGAAATCTTCCCGGCACCAGCTCCAGGTTCGCGATGCCCTCTTCGATCTTCGCCACCGGAATATCCAGCGCGATGCCCGCCCCAATCGCCGCCAGAATGTTGTAGACATTGATGCGCCCCACCAGCGACGAGCGCACTTCCACTTTGCCCGCCGGTGTCTGCGCCGTGAATTCCAGCCCCGCGAAACTGAGTGAAAACTTTCGCGCAGTCAGATCCGCGTTTTCCTTCAAGCCATAAGTCAACGTACGCTTCGCCAACGCTTCCAGCCGTGGCGCGTACGCGTCGTCCAGGTTGATCACCGCGGTATCCGGTGCGCCGGCACCCGTGCCCTCAAACAGCACGCGCTTCGCGGCGAAATATTCCTCGAACGTCTTATGAAAATTCAAATGGTCGCGTGTCAGGTTCGTAAAAATCGCCACCGCGAAATGGCAGCCCCAGGTGCGCTCCATCGCCAGCGCATGCGAACTGACTTCCAGCACCGCGTGCGTTCCCCCGGCATCGCGCACTTCCGCAAACATCTGCTGCAAATCGAGCGATTCGGGTGTCGTATTCCTCGCCGGACGAAATCCCTTCGGCGTTTGGTATCCAGTCGTCCCGATCCTCGCGGTTGTCATTCCCGCAGCCCGCAGAATCGAATCCACGATAAAGGTAATCGTCGTCTTGCCATTAGTTCCGGTCACGCCGACCAGCTGCAACGCATCGGCAGGATGCCGGTAGAAATTCGCGGCAGCCAACGCCAGCGTCCGGCGCTCTTCTCCCGGCATCAATTCGACCCACGCGATATCCGCCACAATTCCCGCAAGACGCGGCAAGGGACTCGCCACCGCAATCGCGCCACGCTCGATCGCGCTCGCCACAAATTCGTTCCCATTCGCCTTCGCGCCCGGCAAAGCAAAAAATAACGAATCGCGCGTCACCTTCCGGCTATCGCAAGCCAGGCCCAGAATGGACGTGCTCGCCCGCCCCGTCACCCGCACACCCGCAATCCCCGAAATTATTTCTCCCAAGTCCATGTCGATCTCGATGCGCTTCCTTTGACGTCTCGTAGCAGCTTGCACTTTTGGCCCACCTTCCACAACGGTTCTCAATTTGCATTCCTTTCCACATTCGTGTTCATCGCTTCCGCGCGCGCCGCCGCTGCATGAACCGGCGCGCGCCCCTGCAACAACTCCGCCGCCGTTCGCCCGAACCGCACCGTCACGCGGCTCCCGCGCAGCACCACGGCCCCAGCGTCCGGCGACTGCTCCACAGCCACTCCGCTCCCGATCAATTCCGGCACCAACCCCAACCGCATGCACGCCTCGGAAACTCCGCGCACGGTTTTCCCGGACATGTCGGGAACGGTAACTGCATCTTCCTCGCCAAACGCTTCGGTCGGCCCCGAAGATTGTGCGGCTGGATTCATCTTCGCTACTGCCGCCTGAAACTTCGCTTCACTTTCCGTATTCGCGGTATTCACGGCCGTCGCCCGCGCTTTCTCTGGATTCTGCCCGCTCGAACCGTTCTTCGCCGTCTCGGTGTCCGGCTGCGCCGGCACGTCGTGCGCCACATCCAGATACGCCAGCACCTGCTCGGCAATCCGTTTGAATACCGGACCTCCCGTATCGCCGCCGAAATGCACGCCCACCGGCGAATCGAAGACCACCAGTATCGTCACGGCCGGCTCATTCACCGGCGCGAACCCGACGAACGAAGCTACATACTGATTGGGCGAATATCTTCCCGTGTTCGGATCAATTTTCTGCGCCGTCCCGGATTTCCCCGCCGCCGTATACCCATTCAATTTCGCTTTAGTGCCGGTTCCGCCATTCAGCAGGACGCTTTCCATCATCTCGCGCAAGGTTGCCGCAGTCTTCGAGTCCGTCGCTTGTTTCGGATCGCTTCGCGCCGGCAGCGCAATCGGCGCATCACCTCGAATGGCCTGTACGATGCGCGGCGGATAGAGCGTCCCGCCATTGGCAATTGCCGAGATCGCCGAAATGATTTGCACCGGCGTCACACTCACTTCCTGCCCAATCGCCAGCGACCCGATCGAACTGGGCGTCCAATTCTCCAACGGCCGCAGCAACCCGCGGTTTTCTCCCGGCAATTCGATCCCGGTCAGCTGCCCAATGCCGAAATCACGCATCGTGTCGTAGAACCGCGGCGCGCCCAGCTTTAGCGCGATCTTGATGGTTCCTACGTCGCTCGATTTCGCCAGCACGTCGCGCACGCTCAAGATTCCAAAAGGCAAATGATCGTGAATCAGCCGCCCGGCCACCACGATGGACCCTTCCTGGCAGTCCACCAGCTCCTCCGGATTTGTCACGCCGTTTTCCAACGCTCCCGCCATGGTGATGACCTTGAAAGTCGAGCCCGGCTCGTACGCCGCCGTCACCGCGCGGTCCATCCGGTCATCGTCGGAATATTTTCCGTAATCGTTGGGATCGAACGTGGGCGACATCGCCACCGCCAGCAGCGCTCCACTATTCGGATCCTGCACCACGACCGTCCCGCTGTGCGCGTGCGTCTCTTCCATCCCGCGCGCCAATTCCTTCTCCGCGATGTATTGAATGGTCTCGTCGATCGTCAGCACCACGCTCGCGCCCGGATCGGCCGCCGCCTCATGACGGTCGTAAAAGCGCCGCTTGCCGTCCGCCATCACCATCACCCGTCCCGGCCTGCCGCGAATCCACTTGTCCAGTTCGTGCTCGATCCCGCCCATGCCCTTTTCGTCCACGTCCACCCAGCCCAGCACATTCGCCAGCAATTCATGCTGCGGATACACGCGGCGGTTCTCTTTCTCGAAGAAAACGCCTTTCAAATTCATTTCGTCAATGCGCTCGACGGTTTCCGGCGAAAGTTTTTTGGCTAGGCGCACAGGTCGCGCTGCTTCGCGGATTTTTGTTTCGAGTTCTTCGGCGGGAACGCCCAGCGCAGGCGAAAGCAGCCGCGCGACCATCTCCGGATCCTTCACGTCCACCGGATCCGCAAACACCGAGTCCATCGGAATGCTGATGGCCAGCTCCCGGCCTTTGCGGTCGTAGATCACGCCGCGCATGGGACTGATTTCGAATACGCGCTGTTGTTGATGCTGGGCTTTTGCGAAGTAATCGCTATAGCAGAAGAGCTGGAGGTAACTCAGGCGGGCCAGCACCGCCCCCATCCAAATCACCGCCACGATCCAGACCACCAACCAGCGGAGACGCGGGCTGCGTTGCTCCATGGGTTCCGCCCTAACTCACAGAAAACTTTGCCCGGCAACCATTCCTGCCGCATTGCCGGTGCGGGCCCCGGTAGCAGGCCACGGAAAATTTTGGGCTGCAGCGTTCGCCGTCAGGCTCGCGCCGCGCAAAAATCAGGGCCGCGGCGGCAATACCGCGCGCGCCTGAGCCACCACCGCGTCTGTCGGCCCGTCCGCCGGCAGCGCCTGGCCCGGAACGGAGACCGTCAATCCCAATTGATTGCGCGCGATGCGGTCCACGCGCTCATAGCCCATCAGCGAAGCCACTTCCACATGCAGTTGCTGGTTCAATTGCGCCGATTGCGCCCGCTCGGCCGCCAGTTGCTCCACCTGGTAACGCAACTGTATGCACTCGAAATGCTGCCACGCGTAAACCAGCAGGCACGCCGCCATCGCGCCGCCCGCCGCCACTCGCCGCCAGAATTCCCGCAAACGCGCCGGCGCCATCGGCCGCACCAGCCGCGAGTTATCAATCCGTTTGATCGTGTGATATTGAGTCATGACCGCACCTCAGGCGCCGGGCGTTCTCCGCCGTAACGGGCTTCCGCCGTCGCCACTTTCTCGATGACGCGCATCTTCGCGCTCCGCGCCCGCGGATTGGCTGCGATTTCCGCGTCGCCGGGCTGTATGATTTTCTTGGTCAGCACCTGAAACCCGCCGTCGCGAGCCAGTCGCTGAAAAGCGTGCTTCACCAACCGGTCTTCCAGCGAGTGATAACTGAGGACAATCCACCGTCCTCCCAAATTCAAAGTGGCAGGGGTACGCGAAAGAAACTGCCCGAGTTCCTCCTCTTCTCGATTCACCGCTATCCGCAGCGCCAGAAACGTTTTTGTCGCGGGATGCAGTCTCTGCCTTCCCCTTGCTTTTCGTCCCCCTGCCACAACCGTTGCCAGATGCGCGGTATCGCGAATGGGCCGCGCGCGCACGATCGCTCTGGCGATTCTGCGTGAATCCCTCTCCTCCGCCTTCTGATAGAGAAGATCGGCCAGCTCTCTTTCCGGCCATTGATTCACAATCTCGTCCGCTGTGAGCGGAGCATCGGGACTCATCCTCATGTCCAGAGGACCAGCCCAGCGGAAAGAAAATCCGCGCTCAGGGCTGTCCAGCTCCAGGCTGGAGACTCCCAGATCGGCGAGCACTCCATCAAAGAGCGGCAATTGATTCGCTGCCGCCACTTCGCCGATGTTCGAAAAATCCGCTTGCACCAGAGTCACCTGCCGCTCGTGCGGCCCCAACCGCTCCCGCGCTATCGCCAGCGCCTGCGGGTCGCGATCAATCCCCAAAACTCGCCCGGTCGTCAGCCGCGTGGCGATTTCCAGCAAATGACCGCCCGTGCCGACCGTCGTATCCGCATACGTTCCTTCGGGCCGTATCCGCAGCCACTCCAGAATCTCCGCGGCCAGTACCGGCGTATGCAGTACGCTCAAAACTTAAATGCCCAGATCGTCCAGTGCCTTTTCGTCTTCCGCCGTCATCGGATTACGGTTCATTTGCTCCAGGAACCGGGCGTGATTCCAGACTTCCAGGTACGTCAGCTGCCCCTGAACGTCCACTTCGCCCTTCATCTCCGCCGATTCCCGCAGTACGGGTGGAATCAAAATGCGCCCCTGCCCATCCACCTCGACCACTTGCCCGTAATAATTTGTGCGCGATAGGAATTTCTGTTTCGCGGCGTTGTGCGAGGAAAGTTTCGCCAGCTTCTTTTCGATCTCTTCCCAGGCTTTCATGGGATAGATGGTGGCGCGATCGCCCTTGGTGGAGGTCACGTAGAATTTCGTGCCGGTCTTGCGCAGCTCGGCCAGAAAATCCGCGGGAATTTTCACCCGCCCTTTCTCGTCGACTGTCGCTAGATAGTTGCCCCGCAGCATGAAAGCCCTTCGCGTGCTCGACCGGCGTTTGCGCCTGTGCCATGGCTCGCTGGTTCGCCCCTGCCAATGCGTTTAAATGTGGAACTGTGTCGTTCTGATGCGCCGTTTGCCGCTCGCTGGGTCCGTCACTGCTTGCTTCTAGGACCGCCACTGCCCTACACTCTCTACCACTCTGCGCCACTTTCTCCCACTTTGTGCCCCGATTGTAGATAGCTTCGCGAACATGTCAAGCGGAATCCTTCTTACAATGAGAAATATTTGTGGATATTTGTAGCCGCGGCGAAGCGCGTTGTGGTGCGCGCCAGTGCAACCACAATTAGTAGCATAGGCTCACGACGACGCTCATACCGCTAGTCCCTCGCTCGCCAAAAAAATTCCCAGAATGTTTTGTAACAGTTAACAGCGGACAGAATTTTACAACTCCGTGCGCAGGTTGGCGCTTTTCTCTGCGCACTCTGCGTTTCTGCGGTATCCCTGCCCTGAACGATCGCCGGCAACATCAACAGCAAGCGCACCACAGAGAACGCAGAGAGGAGTTTCAGCAGCCGGATTACGGATTGGAAGGGTTGCGCACTGAATCAAGCCCGCGCAGCACCGATTGTTCATCGGGATTCAGCCCGCGCATAAACTGTGGATCGTTCAAAGCCTTCTGCCGGTCCTCCGGCGTCATCCCCTGCAACGTGTGCAGCCGATCCGTCACCACCTGCTTGCGATCCGGAGACATCTGCTGCCATTTCGGCAAAAGCGTTTGCTGCACGTACTGTTTCTGTTGCGGAGACATGCGCTGCCAGTTTTCATAGCTGTGCTGCATGCGGTCCCGCTCCGCAGGCGGCAAATTGTTCCACTTTTGCAGCCTCTGACGAATCTGTTGCTGCTGCTCAGGCGGCAGGCTCCTGAATCGGTCGTTGTTCTGCATGAAATGTTCCTGCTGCTGCGGCGACATATTTCGCAACCGTTGTCCCCACGCCGGATTCACATTGGGATTCTGACGGCCGTTCGCGCCCGGTCCATTCGCGCCACCGCCATTCGGATTCGCCGGTGGACGAAACGAGTTCGGCGGATGCGCCGCGTTCGGATTCCCTGGCCCGTTGTTCGGGTGCCCCTGCTGTCCCGCGGGATGTGCCGGCGGATGAAATCCGCCCGGACGCCCCGGACGCGCGGCTTGATTCCGATTCTGCCAGCCCGGGCCAAATGCGCGCGCATTCTGCCGCTGCGCCATGCGAGGTCCGGCAAAGCGCGGCCCTCCACCCCGTCTCTGCGCCGAGGCAGGCTGCGCCGCAAACCCGATCGCAAGCGCGATCGCTAGCGCGCAAAATGTCTTGGCACAACGCATATATTTTCGAACCTTATTCCTCGGAAGACGGCGGCTGTCCGCCATTCGCATTCGGGCTCGGCGGCTGCGCCTGCTGCTGGTCCTGCGTGTCGTCCGCCGGAACTTCGGACAACGCGTCGAACTTGCTCAGCACGTCGTAATTCTCCAGGACGCCCAAATCCTTGATCGCTTCGAAATCCTGCTGCTCGGTCGCCGCCGGATTCGCCTCGCGCGGCAAGCGCGCCATCCACACGCTCAGCGCCAGCAGCAACGCCATCGAAAACGCCAGCCGCGGTTGCGGCACCAGCCAGCGGAACCAGCGCGGCCGCGGCTCCTCCGCGATCCGCGCGCGTATCCGCGCATCGAAACTCAGCGAAGGCTCCACCAGCGGAACTTCATCCAACACGCCCCACAGCTTGCGGAATCCTTCCGCGCGCTCGTGGCAAGCGCGGCAAGCGGCGAGGTGCTCTTCCACCTCCAGCCGCTCCGCCGAATTCGCCCGGCGATCCAGATACGCAACCAGTTGTTTTGAAACTTCTTCGCACTTCTTCATAATGGCCGTCCTTCCCCTGCGCGATGCGCCGTCGGCTGGGAGACAAGCGGCGCCAGCTGCACTCGCAGGGTTTCGTACGCGCGGAATAAAAGCGATTTCAGCGCGCTTTCCGAACATTCCAGAATTTTCGCGATTTCCGCGTAATCCATTTCTTCGTACTTATGCAGCAGCACCGCCACGCGCTGCTTTTCCGGCAATGACGCAATCGCCTGGCGGATGAAATCCGCCCGGTCGCGTTCGATCATGTGCTCGTCAATGCGCATTTCGCGTGTGGGCAATTGCAGCGGCGCTTCATCCTCTTCCACCGGCGCGTCAATCGAAACATCCATCTGCCGGTGCCGGTTGTCGCGCACCGAATTCAACGCCAGGTTGGTGGCGATGCGAAAAAGCCAGGTGGTAAATTTTGCGCTCGGAGAATACTGCTTCCGCGCGCGGTACACCCGCAAAAAAACTTCCTGCGCCAGGTCCTCTGCCGTCGCCGTATCCCGCACCATGCGGTAGAGGAAATTGATCAGGGGTGTGCGATATTTTTGGAGGAGAAGGTTAAAGGACGCATCATCCCCTGCCTTCACGTCCAGCATCAATTGGACGTCAGACCTGGTCATGGCCCCCACATTGTACCTAACACTAGCGGGGCCATAAAGTTGCAGCGCGTGAGTGTGTGCCATCGGTGGCGCTCCGGTACTAGCTATGAAACCCGGAATGGCCGGAAAAGTTGCCTTCGCTGAGCCTTCTGTTGTTCGTGGCGGGACGTGTCTTACTTGCTTAGTTTCAATAGGTTAGACGTGGAACAGCACTTTCAATCCCAGCATGATCGCCACCCCTAAAAACACCAGCAAAGCCATGCCGATTCCCAGGCTCGTGATTCACTTCGGGTATCAAGTCAGACGCCGCCACATAAAGCGTCACCCCCGCCGAAAGCGGCAGCGCAATCCCCACCGTCCCACGCAGCAAGAACATGAACCCCATCCCCAGCAAAGTCATCGCGCCCAAAATTACCGACGAAACAAACGCCGCCCGCCGGCTCTGCCCGCTAGCGAGCATCAACGACGCCACGGTAAATCCCTCCGGCAATTTGTGCAGAAACACGGCGAAAAAAATCACGCCGCCCAACCAAGTCGAAACCAAAAGCCCGGAAGCGATCGCCACTCCGTCAAAAAAAGTGTGGATTCCCAATCCCAGCAGCGCCGCATAACTCGCATGCGCATGCGAAATTTCCTCGTGGTGCGTCTCTTCGCCAAAATGAAAATGCGGCGCCAAAGTATGTTCGAAAAAATGCACCACGAAGTATCCCGCGAGGACCAGCACAAATACCGAACTCGAATCACGAAATAGAAACGACCCGCCATCGCCGCGCAATTTCAGCGATTCCGGAATCATCTCCAGCACCGCCGTCGCCAGCATGAACCCCGCGCCCAAAGCGATGAAATATTTCAAATAATGCCGCGACCACTGCCGGTGCGCGATCAACGACCCGCCCAGCACATTCGCCCCCGCCGCCGTCAACCCCAGCAGCAAACCAACTAAAATGCGCGTTGTCTCGGGAGCCATCATCTGGGAGTGTGGCGGCTTGCCGCCGCTTTCTGTTGAGCGAGGCTTGCCTCGCCTGCATCTGGGTTTGACTTCGCGCTTACACTACATACCGAAATACCGGAATCTAGTCACTCGCCACTCATATCACTGCCGTAATCATCCAGAATGCCGGAACAAAATCACATCGCCATCCTGCACGATGTACTCTTTCCCTTCGAGCTTCACTTGCGCCTTCTCGCGCGCCGCCGCAAAACTTCCCGCCTTGATCAAATTCTCCCAATTCACCACTTCCGCCTTGATGAACCCGCGCTCGATGTCGCTATGAATCGCGCCCGCCGCCTCCTGTGCATTCATCCCGCGCTTGATCGTCCACGCCCGGCATTCCGGCTCGCCCGCAGTAAGAAACGAAATCAATCCCAGCAATTGGTAACTCGCCTGAATCAACCGGTCCCGTCCCGATTCCTTCAAACCGTAAGCGTCCATCATTTCCGCGGCTTCCGCTTCCGGCAATTCCGCCAACTCCGCCTCGATCTTCCCGCAGAAAGGCACCACCGCCGTCTGCGGCTTCGACGCCAATTTTTCCAAATGATGCTTCTCGATCACGCGATCAATCTCCGCCGCCTCGTCATCACCCAAATTCAAAACGTACAGCATCGGCTTGCGCGTAAGAAATTCGAACCCGGTCAGCATTTTCAATTCCTCCGGCTTGAACTCCAGTTCGCGCAAAGGCTGCTCCGCCTCCAGCGCCTTCCGGCAACGCGTCAACAGCGCCAGTTCCGTCTCCAGAATCGTCTCTTTCTTTTTCTTCAAATCCTTTTCCAGCCGCTCCATGCGCTTCGAAGTTTGTTCCAGGTCGTACAGCATCAATTCAATTTCGACGCTCTCGATATCGCGCAAAGCATCGAGCGAACCGCCTTCATGTGGCACCGCCGGATTTTCAAATAGACGCACGACGTGCGCCAAGGCATCCGCTTCGCGCAACGGCACCAACGACGCGGAATTTTTCTCGCGGTCCTTCTGCAATCCGCCCACGTCCACGTACTCGATCGTCGCAAACGTGTTTTTCTTCGGCTTGAATATCTCCGCCAGTTTCAAAACGCGCGCGTCCGGCACTTTGGCAATGCCCGACATGAGCCTGATTGGGCGCGCTGCGCCCTTCCACACGCGCTCCAGTGAGAATGCGAAATAAGCTGGTCTTCCCTACCTGCGGCAACCCAATAATTCCAGTTTTCATAAGCCCACGATACTAACACAGCCCCGCGATCTGAATTTGTCATCCCGCCAGACCAGCAGCAGCGGACGACGAGGCCTGCTTGCCGCAGGCAGGGACCCCTCTTCCTGCTGTGGCTCGACGATGTCGCAGCCCGCCGGTGAAGGTTTGGCCTAACTGTCAACGACGTGGCGAACGCGAAACCGGTGTCACGATGGCGCATGTTCGCCAGCTCGAAAGGTGACGCGCGATTTGAAATGGTCATCGTGAGCGAGAGCTGCTCACGATTGTGGAACGCGAATTTCGGACGCGTAGAAGTTCGCTGGCTCCGGCACTGATGGGATTTGCGGTCTGGTTTTATGGTGACGACAATTTCACCTGGCAGTCCAATGCGTATACCCTGGCCTGAATAATCGGTTTCCATGGGAAGCTGGATTCGATGACAGCTGGCGAGTGAGGCAAGCCCTGCTTTTCGCTAATCGCGCCGAATTGCGAGTGGAGGCGGACTTTTGGGCGGCGAATGATCCAGAAAGCAGCCTCTTCAGTTGGAATTTCCCTGATCCGCCTCACACCGGCGTTTACACCACTAAGCCGGTGATGAGCCGCCAGGAGCCGATTCTCTACGTATCACACGACTCCGAGGACGGCGGATGGCAGTTCATTGGAACGAGTGATGCCAAAATAGAATCCGCAGCCCTTGTATGCTTTCACCATATCGTAGACACGATTCGAGCATCAAAGAACTCTTTGATCTTCCACTAGGATGGTGCGCCTGGAGAGACGCCGTTTCTGACAACTGGACAAGGGAAGAGAAAAAAATAGGAACGGACGAAGATTAACCTGATTTGCTAGGACGCCATGATGCCCGAAACGACCGAAAATCGCAGCCTGCCCTTCGATCACCTCAAAGCCCACGAATTCCTGCGCGGCATAGACAAGCGCCTGGCCCGCGTGATCGAAAAAACCGGCACATTCGCGTTCAAGCTGGACGAATGTGACAGCGTCTACGAATCGCTCCTCGAAGCCATCGTCTACCAAAGCATCAGCGGTAAAGCCGCCGCCAAGATCTACTCGCGCATCAAAGCGCTCGGCACCAACGGCCTCTGCCCCACTCCCACAGAAATTCTCGCAACGCCCACCCAAAAGCTCCGCGAAGCCGGCCTCTCCGGCGCCAAAGCCGCCGCGATGAAAGACCTCGCGCAGAAAACCATCGAAGGAATCGTCCCCACGCTCGAAGAAGCCGGAAAATTGACGGACGAAGAGTTAGTCGAACGCCTGATTTCCGTCCGCGGCATCGGCGCATGGACAGTAGAAATGTTCCTGATCTTCCGCCTGGGACGCCCGGACGTCCTACCGATCCACGATTACGGTGTCCAAAAAGGCTTCGCGCTCACCTACGGCAAAAAAGAAATCCCTAAGCCGCGCGACCTCGCCGCCTTCGGCGAACGCTGGCGCCCCTACCGCACCGTAGCCAGCTGGTACATGTGGCGCGCCGTAGAGCACTACGGCAAAACTCGCAAGCTAACGAAAAGCACAAAAGCCAAGAAGAAGCCAGCCAAGCCACGAAAGAAATCCAGCAAGAAGTCCACCGCCAAGAAGCAAACCCGCTCACCACGGAAGAAGAATCTCCGCCGCAAGAGAAGTTCGTAGGGGCACGGCATGTTGAAAACCCGCCGCAGGAGGGCCGTGCCCGCCGCTCAAACAGCACTCGGATCGAACAATCGCGATCGCGCCAAGGGTTCGTAGGGGCGCTTCTTGCTGCGCCCCAGCTTGCCCGGGCGTCAACCCGCTCTCGGTCTGTCGTTGCAGTTTCCGCTTTCGCCGTTCTCTGCGAACTCTGCGCTCCGGCCTCTGCGCCCTCTGCGTTAAATCGGTTGACGTTCTCTCACGCGGCGCCGCACTCACTTCCCCGCCGAAAATCCCCGCACCGTAAGAAAAAACGCCACCAACCCAATCAAAAGCGTAGCCCCTTCCAACCGCACCGACACCCCATGCAATCGGTCAAACTCCACACGCAAAGGATTCTCCGGCGGCGTAGCCATCACCGACACCATCTCTCGCCGCAAAGCCATCATCCGCCGAATCACCACATGTTGCGACACCACAGTCAAAATCACCATAATCACCACGCCAGCCACAGGCAAAATCAACCGCCGCCCCGCACCCGACGAACTCACCGCCATAGCCGCCGACGCCAGCAAAAACAAAAGCCCGGCAATCACTCCCAACGTATGCAACCGCCGCAAAGTAAATTCCACCAGCATCCCAGCCTGATCCTGGTTCCCCAAAACGCGAAAGGCCCCAGGCGCCACCGCCGCGCTAAAATAAAAAATAGACCCCAACCACGTACCTAATGCGAACACCTGTACGAATCGCAGGATGCTGGTCATCAATGATTTCCGTTAGAATGATTTTTGGGCCGGAACAGAACTATTTGGGGACCAACGTCACGGGGCTCGAGCAGAAATTCAGTCGCCATTTTTAGCTACGAACGCTCTTCCGGCCGCATCTGAATGAGCGGGTGAGTGGTGGGCGACCAAGGACTTGAACCTTGGACCTCTCCCGTGTGAGGGGAGCGCTCTAACCACTGAGCTAGTCGCCCACAGAACCTACTTTTTGTAGCAGAAGGCCACGCGAATTGCAAACCACGGTCACTAGCGCCAGCACCCGCCTCGCCGAGCTTTTGCGCTCGATTTCCCGCGTCGTCAAGGGCAAAGACGACGTCATCCAACTGGCCCTCACCACGCTGCTCGCGCGCGGCCACCTGCTCATCGAAGACGTTCCTGGCGTCGGCAAGACCACTCTCGCCCAGGCTCTCGCCCGCTCGTTTCACTGCACCTTCCAGCGCATCCAATTCACCTCGGACATGCTGCCCAGCGACGTGATCGGCGTCAGCGTATTCAATCCCGCCACGCAGGAATTCGAATTCAAGCCCGGCCCGATTTTCGCCAATATCATCGTCGCCGATGAAATCAACCGCACCACGCCCAAGACGCAATCCTCCCTTCTCGAAGCCATGAACGAAGCGCAAATCACCGTGGACAATCACACCCACCCGCTGCCGAATCCATTTTTAGTGCTGGCCACGCAGAATCCCATCGAGCATCACGGCACCTATCCGCTGCCCGAATCGCAGCTCGACCGTTTCCTGATGCGCATCAAAATGGGCTACCCCTCGCGCGACAGCGAAAAGGAAATCATCCGCAACAATGCAGGCCACTCGCCGGTGGAAAAAATCACTCCGGTGATGGACGCGGCCGACGTAGTCGCCATGCAGGAATCAGTAGCCAAAGTAAAGGTAGACGAAAGCTTGCTCGATTACGCACTCGAAATCGTCGAACGCACGCGCCAAACCGAACAACTGAGTTTAGGCGTCAGCCCCCGCGGCGCCGTCATGCTCCATCGCGCCGCGCAAGCCCGCGCCTTCCTCGAAGGCCGCGATTACTGCCTCCCCGACGATTTCAAGCGCCTGATCGTCCCGGTCTTCGCGCACCGCGTAGTCGTCAGCTCGCGCTACATCTCCACCCAAAAAAAATCCGAGCAAGCTGAAACCATCCTGGGCGAAATCCTAGATTCCACCCGCGTCCCTGTGTAGAAACGTCATGTTTCAAGGCGAACTGTCATTCCGAGGAGCCGCAGGCGACGAGGAATCTGCTTTTTCTTTGGCATGTGCTGAAGCAAGCAGATCCCGCACGCGCTCTCGCGGGTTCGGGATGACACGTAGAGTTAGGGTGCGCAGGAGTTCGCACTAATGGCCGACTCCGTAGTCCTCCGCCTCTGGCGCGCCCGCGACAAACCCGGCTGGCGCAATTTTGGCGTAGCCATGCTCGTCCTCTCCCTCGCGCTGGCAGTCGCGCTTTTTTCCGCCGCCGTAGCGCAACAGGGCCGCATCCTCCTAGCCGCCGTCACCACGGTGCTCTCGCTCGCCATGGCCGCCTGGGTCGCCATCACCATCGTGCCCAACCTCGCGCGCCGCACCAGCCTCCGCTGGTTCGTCTATCAAGTTGATTACCGCCTCACGCGCGAAGGCATGGTCTACCTCGGAGTCGTCGCGATTCTGATCCTCGCCTCCGTTAACACCGGCAACAACCTGCTCTTCATGATGCTGGCGTGCTCCATCGCCGGCATCCTCATTTCCGGCGTGCTTTCCCGCGCGGTCCTCACTGGCATTGACCTGAAATTCGATCTGCCCGAACACATTTTCGCCGCGCAACCAGTTCTCGCCGAGCTCGAACTGCGCAACGAAAAGCCGCTGTGGCCGTCCTTTTCACTGCGCGTGATCGGCGCAGCCAAAAAAGGCGTCACACAAATTCTCACGCGTCCCGTATTTTTCCCGTATATCCCGCGCCTAGGCAGCGCGCGCCAAAAAGTCGAGCTGACCTTCCCGCATCGCGGCGTCTACCGCCAGGATTCCTTCGGCATCCGCACGCGCTTCCCTTTTGGCTTCTTCGAAAAAACGCGCCACGTGGATTCCGAACTGCAAATCGTCGTCTACCCGCAAGTCGAGCCCACCGATCATTTCTACGAAGTGCTTCCGCTGCTGAGCGGCGAAATGGTCAGCTATTTTCGCGGACGCGGCCACGAACTGCATTCCCTGCGCGATTACCTCCCGACCGACAGCGCCCGCACCGTGGATTGGAAAGTAACAGCCCGTGCCGGCCACTTGATGGTCCGCGAATTCGCGCGCGAAGACGAACGCCGCGTAATGCTGGTCCTCGATCCCTTCATCGGCCAGCCGCCCGCAAGTGTCAGCGTCGGCGCCGCCGCCCCAAGCGCCGCGTCTCCGCAATCCGCATCCGATCTCGCAGCCGCATCGCATACTCAACTTTTCGAACGCGCGGTCTCCATGGCCGCGTGCATCGCCTGGCACTTCAACGAAATCAATTCCGTCCTGCAATTCCGCACCAACCGCTTCGCAACGCCCATGGCTCCCGCCGAAGAAATCATCTACGACGCCCTCCGCGAGCTAGCCACCATCCAACCGGACCAATCAAGTATCGGCGGCGAATTCCTCGACCAGCTAGCCTCCGACCACGAAATCTTCAAAATCATAATCACCGCCCGCCCCCAAAACACCATCCCTACAGCCCTCTGGTCGTCTTCATACTTCCTTTTCCTTAATTCACTTTGATGTTCAAGGAGGGCCAAACGGTGTCACTGGAATCCACGATTCGTAGGCCAGTGCCCTTCTCTGCGCTGGCGCGGTGGCGAAAAGTATTGATCGTCTCCTGTATTCTCGCATCCCTCTGCGCGGCGGCGATGCTCGTCAACGTTGAGCTCAATATGTATCCTTCGGCGCCTGACCACCGCGTTACGAAAACCGGCGAAGTTTACGCTGTCAACATAAATCACGGATTCATACGATACGTCACGCTCCAGGACAAGACACGTCTTGAGTTTTGGGAATCCAACGCTCGAAATATCGGCGGACTCGCGATGCTCGCTGTCGTTTTTCTTTGGCTGACGTCGAAAGGCCCAGTGAGCCCGAAGAAACCGGGATCGCGCGTTAACGTAGGTAAAGACTCGCATCGCACTTGAACCGATGCGAGAATGATCGCCGAGTGAAAGCTCATCTCACAGGCCGCGCGCAAAAAAATTTCCAATCGCGCTTGCTCAAATGGTTCCGGGCGCACCAACGCGATCTCCCCTGGCGCGCGAGCCGCGACCCCTACCGCATCTGGGTCGCCGAAGTAATGCTTCAGCAAACCCGCATCGCCGCGGTGATGCCCTACTACCAACGTTTCCTCGATCGCTTCCCAACTGTCGAATCGCTGGCGCGCTCACCCCAAACAGAAGTCCTGAAACTCTGGTCCGGCCTCGGCTACTACAGCCGCGCCCGCAACCTGCACGCTGCCGCGAAA
The DNA here is from genome assembly GCA_963740695.1 of uncultured Acidobacteriota bacterium. Lineage (GTDB taxonomy): Bacteria > Acidobacteriota > Terriglobia > Acidiferrales > UBA7541 > Palsa-295. The sequence goes on along the minus strand of CAVUFU010000003.1, from coordinate 216,405 downwards.
AAAATCGTCGCGCACCACAAGGGCAAATTCCCGCGCGAACTCGAAGCCGCGCTAGCTCTCCCCGGCATCGGCGCCTACACCGCCGCGGCAGTCCTAAGCATCGCCTACGATGCCCCGCTAGCCGTCCTCGATGGCAACGTCGCCCGCGTCCTGGCCCGCATCCACGCCATCCGCGGCGACCTCCGCGCGCCAAAAACCTGGCGCACCCTCACCGAAATCTCCAATCACCTCCTAGCCAAAAATTCCGCAAGCGCCTGGAACCAATCCCTGATGGAACTAGGCGAAGTAATCTGCACGCCGCAATCCCCGCGCTGCGAAAGCTGCCCCGTAGCCCGCTGGTGCCGAGCCTACGCAAAAAATCTCACTAACGAAATCCCCGCCCCCCGCCGCAAACGCGCCGCCATCAACATCAAAATCGCCGCAGCCATCCTGCTCGACCCGCGCAACCGCACCCTGCTGGTAAAAGATCCCGGCGCCCACGACGGCGTCCTCTTCTCGCGCATGTGGCAGTTCCCGGCGGTTGAAGTCACAAGCGAACCGAAAGCGGCGCTCGCCGCGCATCTAAGCGAAACGCTGAACCTGCCGGCAAACTCCAGCGCCCTAGCGCTCGAAGCTCTACCAGCCGCGCGCCACGGCGTCACCTATCGCAATATCGCCCTTCTTCCATTCCTAGCCCGCGTCAAACAACTCCCGAAGCTCCCCCGCACCCGGATCCTCCCACTGGCAAACTTAGCCAACCTCCCCATCTCCAGCGCCACAAAAAAAATCGCTGCCGCGGCGCTTTCAGGCGTATTAGTGTTCGATGCCTAAATTGCCTCGGATCACGGCAAGGAAGCTTCTGCGGGTCCTCTTGCGAGCGGGGTTCTACATCCATCATCAAACAGGAAGCCACGCAAATCTGCGGCATCCGGTTAAAACGCACCTTCACATAGTCGTTCCGCGCCACGGCGGAGATCTTGCTCCAAAAACGCTGAAAGCGATCCTGGCGCAAGCGGAAATGACCCTTGAGTACTTCGTTTCGCTCTTGGGGAAATAATGCTCCGTGGCGAGCGATCCGAAGGCTATAATTCATCCATGAAGAACGGTCGCGAGCGTGTCCACGAATACACTGCCTTCTTCGAGGCCAACGAGAACGGCGGCTACACCGTCACGGTTCCAGCGTTGCCCGGACTCGTCACCGAAGGTAAGAACCTCGAACACGCGCGGGACATGGCGATGGACGCCATCCGTTGCTACATCGAAGGCTTGAAAAAAGCCAAAGAGCCGATTCCGGTGGAACGAGAGACCGCTCAACTGAAACTCTCGGTAGTTGCATGAGCGATCCTCATCGCTGGATCGCCGAAATTCTGCCGCATAGCGCCGCGTACAACACTCAATCTGTTACTCGATAGGCGTCTGCCGCACCGCCTCGCCGCTCCCCAGTGTTAGCATCATAAAAGGCCATGGCCTCCACAGTGCGGGTCAGCGCGCCGCCCCTTCCGGCGGTGCAACGTTATTTCGAGGTTTCTCTCTTCCTCCTCGTCTCGACCGGCATTCTCGCCGTCGTCAGCACCGGCAAACTCGACATTTTCTCCACCGTCATTCCCGTAATCGCGCTCGCCTACAAAGCAGTCCGCATCTGGCGCGGCCGCCCGCCCGAACTTTCCGTGCGCGTCGCCACCTGGCTGGTGCTCGCCTACTTCCTTTTCTTCCCGTTCGATCTCTGGGTCGTCTCGCGCGCCCTCTCCGCCGGCGCGCCCAACCCCGCGCTCTATTCCGCGCTGCTCGCCGCCGTCCACCTGATGCTCTTTGCCAGTCTCGTCCGCCTCTTTTCCGCGCATACCAACCGCGATTACGCATTCCTGGCCATGCTCGCCGTCACCTGCATGCTGGCCTCGGCGATTCTCACCGTCGAAACCAGCTTCCTCATCGCGCTCGCCATCTTTCTAACTCTCGCAGTCTCCACGTTCGTCGCGCTGGAAATTCGCCGCGGCGCCAATGACGCTGTCTCGCCCCCCTTCGAATCCGGCTCGCCGCTCGCGCACCAATTGAACCGCGCGCTAGGACTCACCTCCGCACTCGTCGCCATCGGCACGCTCGCCATCGGCGGAATAATCTTTTTCACCCTGCCGCGCTTCACCGCCGGCTATCTCAGCGCGCTCAGCCTGCAGCCCAAATTGATGACCGGCTTCAGCGACAACGTCACCCTCGGCGAAATCGGCGAAATCCAGCAGAGCCACGCCGTCGTCATGCGCATTCACATTGACGGCGAACCTTCCCGCGGCGAAGGCATGCACTGGCGCGGCATCGTCCTCACCAATTTCGACGGACGCCGCTGGTTCACTCCCACTCACGAGCGCATCGCGTTCTTCCCAGATTCCGCCGGCATCTATCGCCTCGGCTCGCCGCCCCTGCCCGTCGGCGATTCGCACCCAATGCATTACACCGTGCTCATGGAACCTCTCGCCAGCGACGCGGTCTTCGTCGCCTCGCGCATCGAAAGCCTGCGCGGCCGCTTTGCCAACGACGTCGAACGCGTCGGCCCCAGCCGCCGCAACAACTACCTCCTCGTAGATCCCACCGAATCTATCTCCAATCCGTTTCACAACGCCACCAAGGTCCGCTACGAGGCCTTGTCCGATGTTCCGGACGTCCCTCCCGCGCAATTGCGCGCCGCCTCCAAAATCTTTCCGCCCACGCTCGCGCCCGACGATCTGCAAGTTCCTCCCCTCGACCCGCGCATCAAAAAACTCGCCGAGCAAATCACCGCGGGCGCTACCACCGAATACGACAAAGCCGTGAAAATCGAGCTGTATCTCAAAGCCCACTACGGCTACACGCTCGATTTGCGCGGCCCGCATACCAATGATCCCGCTCGCGCATTTTCTTTTCACCCGCCGCAACGGCAACTGCGAATATTTCGCCGCCGCTATGACCGTCATGCTCCGCGACGTCGGCGTCCCCGCGCGTTACGTCGGCGGATTTCTTGCCGGCGAATACAACGACGTTGGCGGCGATTGGATCGTGCGCTCCAGCGACGCGCACGTGTGGGTGGAAGTCTTTTTCCCCGGCTTCGGCTGGATCACCTTCGATCCCACGCCTCCCGGCCCAGCCAAATCTGCCGGCCTGCTCCAGCGCATGGGCATGTATTGGGATTGGTTTCAATACGCCTGGGGCGAGTGGGTCATCAACTACGATTTTGCCCACCAGGTTACGCTCGCGCAGAACGTTCAGAAAACCTCGCGCGATTGGAGTGAAAGCGCCCGCAATTATTATCACGACAAGCAGCGCCAGGTTATGGAAGCGATCGTCGCTCTCGATAAAAAAACCGAAGCGTCGCCATATTTCCTGCCCAGCGTACTGGTCTTCCTCATAGCGCTGCTGCTCTACCTGCGCGGCCGCAGCCTGATCGCTTACGTCGTCGCGCGCTGGAGCCTCCGCGCGCGCAATCGCGGCAACGTCACTGCCTCGCTCGCCACGCTCGAATATCGCGAAATGCTTCGCCTGCTGGAAAAACGCGGCTGGAAAAAATCCCCGTCGCAAACCGCGCAGGAATTCGCCGCCGCCATCCCCTCCGCGGACGTCGCCGCGCCTGTCGCGCAGCTCACCCAGCTCTATCAATCCGCGCGCTTCGGCAATAACCCTCCGCCTGTAGCCCAAATGTCCGCGCTCCTAAGCGCCCTCCGCGAAATCATCCGAGCCACCAAAACTTCCTCGCGATGAACTGGCGCCTTTGGTCGCTGGTCGGTATCGTCGCGGATTGCGAGCGTTTGACTTCACTACTGGAATCCCGTAGTATATGAATCTGCAATTCCAATGGAACAAGTCCAAAGCCAAGGACAATTACGTCAAACACGGAGTCACTTTTGAATTGGCCACGAGTGTGTTTAATGACCCGTTCGCAGTCGAGTTTCTTGACGATCGCCAGGACTATAACGAAGAACGTTTCGTAATCATTGGCGCGGCGGAACGCCAGGTTCTCTTTGTAGCCTACACCGAACGGAAAGAAGTCATCCGCATCATCTCGGCCCGGAGGGCCACGAAACATGAGCAGGAAATCTACCTCGAAGAAAGCCGCTAAGGTGCTTCGTCCAATGACCAACGCCGCCATCGAGCGCGCCGCGCTCGCCGATCCTGATGCCCACCCGCTCACTCGGGCCGATCGGAAGCGCATGAAACGGACGCCACAGGCCAAAATTATTCGTCGCGCTCTGGGTTTGACGCAGGAGGAATTTGCCGCCCGTTATCGCATTCCCCTCGGCACGCTCCGCGATTGGGAACAGGGCCGCGCCACCCCCGATCAACCGACCCAAGCGTATCTGACGGTCATCGCCCGAAGCCCCGACGGCGTGCACCAAGCGCTCGAGGATTAGCCGGCCACCGCTTATTCTGAATTTTCCGATACCGACGCTCTTACACTTCCTGGCTACTTCGACTTGCTAATTGTATCCGAGGCGAATCGGTCCTCGTCCTCACGCTCTCCGCCGCGGAGTCGGCGCATAGTCCGCCTCATGGCCGGCCACCATTGTCCAAACGTGAATCGCGAACGCAGCGGCATGAGTGGCAGCAAAGAAAGCAGAAATAGACCTCCCGCCGCAAAAACGAGAAAAGCTATATCATCTCGCGAAAAACCGATGTTGAAGTATCTCAGAACGATGCCGGCTACGATCGCGTAACAGATTTTGATTGCGAGAAACCGCCGCGTCTCGAGATACGACAGACCTGCTCCGGTCAAGACAAGAGCAAAAGTAACCGCAAAACACAACGCGCGCCTCGAATGAGACGGCGTCACATTTGCGGCGTTCCATGCCAGAAACGCAGCCAACAAAGCCCAACCGACGCTGTCCCGCCCGCGGCACCAGTAACTCATGGTGGAATACTCCTAGGTTGTAACCGATCGAGGCCAGCTTACCACGGGCTATGCGCTCTTGTGTCTATGGTAGAATTGCATGTTCCGCAACAGCCAAAGGACCGCACTGCAATGCCGAAAGTCGGATTCGTCAGCCTGGGATGCCCGAAGAACCTCGTGGATAGCGAGGTGATGATGGGCATTCTCGCGCGCGCCGGCTACGAACTCACACCCCGCGCCGGCGAAGCCGACGTCCTGGTCGTCAATACCTGCAGCTTCATCGAGCCCGCGCAAAAAGAATCGGTAGACTCCATCCTGGAAATGGCCGAATACAAAAAATTCGGCCGCGCGCAAAAATTGATCGTCGCCGGATGCATGGTCGAGCGCTACCGCAACGACATCCGCGAACAAATTCCGGAAGTGGACGCAGTGATCGGCACCGGCGAAATCGAAAAAATTCTCGCAGCCTGCGAGGGCCAGTTGCGCCCGGACGATCCGCACGCCGCCGATCTGCCCACTTATCTTTATCACGACGCCACGCCGCGCATTCTCGCCACGCCCGGACACACCGCCTACATCAAGATCAACGAAGGCTGCGACCACCCGTGCACCTTCTGCGTGATCCCGCAGTTGCGCGGAAAATTCCGCAGCCGCCGCTTCGAATCCGTGGTCCGCGAAGCCGAAAATCTCGCCGCCGCAGGCGTCCGCGAAATTTCCCTGATCGGCCAGGACACCACCTTTTACGGCGAAGACCTCGGCATCCGCGACGGCCTCGCCACCCTCCTCGAACGCCTCGCGCAAATCGAAGATCTCAATTGGGTGCGCTTCCTCTACTGCTACCCGAACCGCATCACGCGGCGCCTGCTCGACACCATCGCCGCGCACCCGCGCCTAGCAAAATATCTCGACGTCCCGCTGCAGCACGCCAGCCGCAGCGTTTTAGCGCGCATGAAACGCGGCTCGAATGGCGACGCGTTCCTGAAGATGCTCGAAAAAGCGCGCAAAGCAATCCCCGGCGTCTCGATTCGCACCTCTTTCATCGTCGGCTTCCCCGGTGAAACCGAAACCGACTTCCGCGAACTCTGCGATTTCGTCCGCGCCGCCGAATTCGACTGGATGGGCGTCTTCGCCTACTCCGACGAAGACACCTCGAAAAGTTTCGCGCTGGAAAATAAAGTGGACGCGAAAACGATCGCTCGCCGCCGCGACACCCTGATGTCCCTCCAGAAAAAAATCTCAGCCTGCAAGCTGCGCAAGAAAATCGGCCAAACCCTGCAAGTCATGCTGGAAGGCCCCTCCAAAGACACCGACCTGATCTGGGAAGCCCGCCTGGAGGGTATGGCCCCAGAAATCGACGGCAAAGTCTACGTCACGGAATTCGCAGGCGTGAACGACTCAGCAGACCTCCCCAGCCCAGGCACCCTAGCCAAAATAGAAATCACCGAATCCAAAGCCTACGACCTCATCGGCCGCGTAACCGAATTCGAGAAGCCGTCCGCCAATTCGATCCCGCCGCCAAACCGTTCCCGCCCCATCACCCTTCCCAATCCTCGCCTGATTACTCGCGCGCTACGGTGCTATAATCCAGAAAGTGAGGCGCGACGGTGAGCCGCGTCGGGTACCTATCATGGACTGCCAAGATCGCATTATTCGGGACCCTCAAATATGCGGCGGCCAACCCATCTTCAAGGGAACGCGCGTCCTTTTACGCGCGGTCCTGGGTGGTCTGGCGGCCGGCGAAACCACCGAAGTAATCCTCGCGGGCTACCCTTCTCTGAAGCCGGAAGACGTTCAAGCCGCAATCGCTTTTGCAGCAACTTCCGCTGAAGAAGACCTTCCCGTTCTCGCAGTTCCGCGTTTTTGATCAGATGTCTCCTCTTCGCGTAGTTGTGCTGATCGCATTGGTAAGTTCCCTTTGACTTCTCAGCGTATTGGCACCTGAAGATGATTCGTGAAATCAAATTAGCTGAGGGGAAACCGGGCAAGTCCCGTTCCGGCTCATTTTCGCCGGCGGGATCTTCTTTTTCACCGACACAGCCGCGCAGTTCCGGACGGCGCCGAGACGAGATTGGTGTTCTTGCTCTTGATCCCGCTCAACGTTGTGCTTGCAGCCTTTTTCATAATTCTCAGCCGGAGTCAGCTTAACGCCCCCGCGCATCGCTCCGACGTTTGCGGTATCCTCTGCATATGCAGCACCGCTGCCCCATCTGCAAAAAGCCGACGGATTCGGAAGCCAACGCGAATTTCCGTTTTGCAGCGAACGCTGCAAACTCCTCGACCTCGGCGCCTGGGCTAGTGAAAAATACGTAATCAGCGAACCCGCCGTAGACGAAACGCTATTCGAAGACATGGATCACCACCCCAAAGATGAACACAAAAACTGACTCCGCCTCGTCCGAAGACCCTGCCACGTCGGGCGCAAATGTTTCGTCGCACCTCGCTCCACAACGCAAGCCGCGCTTCGCAATCTTCATCGCCACCGCCGCCGGCCTCGGCTACTTTCCCAAAGCGCCCGGAACATTCGGTTCCCTGGCCGGCCTCATTCTGTTTGCAATTCCGGCGTGCCTTTGGTTCGGCCCGGACGTTCCGGATATGCTGGCTCGGGGCTACCTCGGCGATTTCTACATAAAGGTTCCCGAGGGCTTTTTCAATCAGTTCGTGTGGCAATACGTTGTCTTGCTTCTCGTCATCTCTTCGGTAGGAGTCTGGGCCGCCACTCGGGCTGCCGATTTTTGGCGCCAAAAAGATCCCAGCCGCGTCGTCATTGACGAAGTATCCGGGCAATTCCTGACCATGCTCATAGGCAGCGGAGTCCCCGTTTGGTGGAGGGTGCCGGAACTTCGCTACGCAACGCTGGCGCCAGGCTTCATCATCATGCGCAGCGCCCTCAACTGGAAATATTTGCTCCTGGGTTTTATACTTTTTCGAGTGTTCGATATCTGGAAGCCGTTCCCAGCGCGCCAAGCCGAATCGCTACCGGGTGGCTGGGGTATCATGGCAGACGACTGGATCGCCGGAATTTACGCAGCCATCGGCCTGTGGCTAGCCCGCGCCGCTGGTCTGTAGCGGTAAGCTTCGTGGGTCGTGGCTTTAGCCACGACATACGCCGCGCAAATTCCTTGCGGCTTCAGCCGCTGAAGTTCCGCCGTCGCGGTCGCCACGCGGATGTTTTGAATCGTCCGCTGGGCCATCGCGCGACACAAACACACGCGCAATGACACCAACCCGAAATTAGTGCAAGCTGTAACCGGCAACACCCAGCACCACCGCGACCGACGCATGAACGTAACGATGAACGGAACGCCAAGAATCGAAAGCGTAAAACCCGCCGCCGCATTGCCGGGCGGCGAAGTCGCCATCAGCGGCAGCGGCTTCGGCACGCGCAATCACGCGCGCCCTCTCGTGCAGTTCGGTGTCGCGGAAGGCTCGCTAATCCTCGCCGCCGAGAATCTCCTGATCGCGCGCGTCCCCGAAGGAGCCGCCGGCGGCGCCGTCCGCGTAAAAATGGGCAGCATCGAAAGCGCCCCGTTCCCGCTCGCGCTCGGCACGCAAATCGCCGATAACCTCCACCCCGTCGCCAATCCCGCCATCGATTCCGACGGCAACACCTACGTCACCTTCAGCGGCCAGCGCGGCCAGAAAGTTCCCGTCTCGCTCTACAAAGTCACCTCGAACCACTCCATCAAGCCCTTCATCACCGAAATGATGAACCCCACCGGCCTAGCCATCGATCGCGACGGATTTCTCTTCGTCTCCAGCCGCCACGATGGCGCGATCCATCGCGTCTCGCCCGACGGCCGCTCCATGCAATGGGTCGAAGGCATGGGCATCGCCACCGGCCTCGCGTTCGATAAAGCCGGCAGCCTCTACGTCGGCGATCGCAGCGGCACAATTTTCAAAATCGGTCCCGACCGCGAAATTTTCGTTTTCGCCACGCTCGAGCCGTCCATGTCCGCCTATCATCTCGCCTTCAGCACCACCGGCGATCTCTACGTAACCGGCCCCACCACTTCCAGCTTCGATCAGGTCTATCGCATCAATCCCGCAGGAGAAGTCAGCACTTTTTTCCGCGGCCTCGGCCGCCCGCAAGGCCTGGCGTTCGATCGCGACGGCAACCTCTACGTCGCCGGCTCGCTAGGAGGCAAGCGCGGTATAGTGCGCCTCACGCCGCAAGCCGATCCGCAACTAGTAGTCAGCGGCTCCAATATCGTAGGCCTAGCTCTCCTGCCCTCGCACCGCGCCATGATCGCCACCACCAGCGCGCTCTACTCCCTAGACTGGGACGTAACAGGCCTACCCCTCAACGGCTAGCCCTCCACATTAGGAACTAACGGCGCCAAGCCGTCATCAACGCGATCGTCCAGACAGTTCAGGGAGTGCGGCGGCTTGCCGCCGCCTTGGTGTTGGGCGAGGCTTGCCTCGCCTGCCCTTCGATGTTGCTCGTGAAGGTCCGCCTTCCAATCGGCTAACTGGTTTTCGCCGGTAGGGGCACGGCATGCCGTGCCCGCTCTTGACGTGCCGCCGAACACACCGCGGCGCGCGGTATCCAACGCCCAGCGAATCTCACACCGGCCGGTCCGCATAAATCGCCCGCGGAAACCGCAAATGCACCAGCCCCGCGCAAACCAAAATCACAAAAAACGCGACAACGCTCCCCTCCGGCCCCGCCGACCCACCGGTAATCCACTTCGAACCGTTCACCGAAGTATTCAAATAATGTCCCACGCCCACCAACCCGCTATCCGGCGTCCCATAGAAAAAAGTCTCCGCCCAATCCCAAGCCGCGTGAAATCCCACCGCAAACCACAAAGTCCCCGTCCGCCGTATCGTCAAACAAAAAAACAAACCAATCTCCACCACCTGCAATATCCCGAACACGTTTTCTCCGGGATTTCCCAGGTGCGCCGCGCCAAAAATCGCCGAAAGAAAAAGCGCCGCCCGCCAAAACCGCAATCGTCTCGCCATGATGAAAAGCCAATACCCGCGAAACGCAAACTCCTCATTGATCGCCACCGCCATAAACACCGCGCCCCAACCCAGCGCGTAACGCAAAAGCGCCGCCCCGTTCAGCGCCACCGAATCAATCTGAAAATTCCCCGTCGCCCGCAAAATCAGCACGATCGACGAAAGCATCGCGAATCCCCACAGCAAGCCTTCCCAAAATCGTATGCCCAGCCACCCGCGCGGCGGAATCCCATAGTCCGCGAGCGGCCGTTTCTCCATGCGCGCCACCACCCACGTCCCGAGCGCCACAAAAAACGCCATCAGCCCCTTGATCGGTAATTCGCTGCCGATCCTGAATCCGCCCGTGCTCGCTTTGTGCGCGAGACTCGTCACGTAAACCAGCACTCCCGGCAAAATGAACGATAGGCCCACCCAAATCAACAAACGGTTTCTGTCGGCGCGCGTCCACGGCCGCCGCGGCTCGCTGTCCGCCGTCTGCACCGGTTCCACGCGAACGTCCGCCGCGCCCCGGTTTTGCAAATCTCCGCTCGAATCCCCGCCGCTTTCATCAGCCAAGCGATCACCTCTCGCCCTTCACGTGTTCAATCAATCTTCGATTCGTCGCGATACATCACCTTGTGTCGCATCGATTTGATCCACTCGTCAATCTGTTCCACGGTCGCCGCGCACTCCGGATTAAATCGCTCCCAACTCATAATTTGCGCGAGCGACTTTTTCCAGCGCTTGTAAGAAGGCTTCGCCGCCGGCCCGAAACACATCACGTCAATAATCGAAAGCTCCTCCGGCACGCCCAGCAACGGCTTGATCTCGCGCTGAATATCTTCCTGCCCAATCGCCGTGATCCACCACACCGCATATCCCAAAGCCGCCGCAGCCAAATGCGCGGACATCGTCGCCGCCGCCACCGACTGCAGCAAAATCCGCTCCGCATTCTGATGATACAAACGGTCCAGCTCCGATCCGTCGTTCAATACCGGAAACGCCCGCACAAATCGAAAATCCGCCAGCACCACGATCAATCCCGGCGCCGTCTTCACGCCATTGTAGTTCGGCGTAGGAAAACCCATGTGCAAGCGCGCGCGATGCTGCTGCTCATCCACAAAACATTGCCCGATCGTCTGCTTCACCGCCGCATCGTTCACCACAATAAAATGCCAAGGCTGCGCATTCGCCCCCGAAGGCGCATGCCGAGCCGCCTCCAATATCATTTCAAAATGTTCCCGCGGCACGGTATAACCCGCAAACGCCCGGTTCGTCATCCGGTTCCGCACCACATCCATCAATGCCGCGTAACGATCCGCCTGATTGAACCGCGCTAAATCCTGCGCCGCCTCGCCCATGCCGCCTCCCCGAACAAAACCGCTCTCTCTTCCGAAAGAATCGAAAATTCTAAGCCAGCGTCGTTGCGAAAGCGAATACTAGCTCGATCGTCCGCTACGCGACACTCTCGGCCCCGAATTGTCGTTTCACACGAGCGCAATGCAGTATTCACACTCCCGCAATAGCCTCAATGTCATAGAGTCTGCTCTCGCAAGCGACCTAAAAATCAGCCCCAAAGGACGTCGAGCCATGTTCTCAGCCAAAGTGATTCTGTCGCCCGTTGATTTCAGCGACTTTTCGATGCAGGCCCTGGAAGTGGCGCAAGACATCGCCAAGCGCTACGGCTCCGAACTCGTGCTGGTTCACGTCACCCCCATAATCCCCAAACTCGAAGGCCACGCGGATATTTTCACCGAGGGCGAGTACGAAAATAAGCTCATCGCCAGCGCGAAACAGCGCCTCGCAGATATAGCCGCCAAGCTCCAGAAGGACGGCATAAACGCCCGCAGCACCGTCAGCCTCAGCAACGACCCCGCCATGGAAATCATCCGCGTCGCCGAAAGCGAAAAAGTGGACCTCATCGTGATCGCCACCCACGGCGTTACGGGTTGGCGGCGCCTCGCCTTCGGCTCCGTTACCGACAAGCTCGTGCGCACCGCCGCATGCTCGGTGCTCGTACTCCGCGCCGAAGCGGCCGCTGCAGCAGCGCCCGCAGCAAGCTCAGCATCCGCGTCAGCGTAGTCGGCAAAAATCACCAACCCTCGGCGCCACGGCCACCGCTCCGGCGCGCGCCTCGCCTTCCGCTCGTTGCGCCTGAGCGCCGCACGCGACTTGCGCACCCCGCCGTTCATCGAGTACAACATTTCTAGATGAATGCGGAGATCATAGCTGTCGGTTCCGAGCTTCTCACCCCCTATCGCCTGGACACGAATTCCCTTTGGCTCACCGGTGAACTCAACCGCTTGGGCGTTCGCGTGATCCTGAAATCCGTCGTCGGCGACTCGCCCGCCGAGCTACACTCCACTTTTCGCTCCGCGCTCGACCGCGCCGACTTGATCATTTCCTCCGGCGGCCTCGGCCCCACCGACGACGACCGCACCCGCGAAACCGTCGCCGATCTTCTCGGCCGCAAACTTCGCCGCGACGAAGAAATCCTGCGCGGCATCCAGGAACGCTTCCGCCGCTTCGCCCGCACCATGCCTGAAATCAACGTTCGCCAGGCCATGGTCCCCGAAGGCGCCACGGTTCTCCAGAATCCGCGCGGCACCGCGCCGGGTCTCTGGCTCGAAGCCAACGGGCACATCCTCGTCCTCCTTCCCGGCGTGCCCAGCGAACTCAAATCCATGTTCGAATCCGAAGTCGCTCCGCGCCTCGCAAGAATGGGCCACGACGAGCGCCTTTTCGCCCGCGATCTCCGCGTCACTGGCCTGGGCGAATCCGACGTCGAAACTCGCGTCCGCCCGCTCTACGAACTCTACCCGGGCACGGAAACCACCATCCTCGCTTCGCCCACTGGCACGCAACTCCATCCGCGCACCTGGTCGCGCGAACCCGCCAAAGCCGAAAAACTTCTCGACGAAATCACCCAGCGCATGGCTCTCGCTCTCGGCGAACACCTTTACTCCACCAGCGGCGAAGCCCTCGAGGAAGTCGTCGCCCGCGTCCTCACCGAAAATCACGCCACCGTCGCCGTCGCCGAAAGCTGCACCGGCGGCATGCTCGCCGAACGCCTCACCAACGTTCCCGGCAGCTCTTCCTATTTTCTCGGCGGCGTAATCTGCTACAGCAATGAACTGAAAACCTCGCTCGTCGGTGTTCCAGCGAGCCATGATCGAAGCCAAAGGCGCGGTCAGCTCTGAAGTAGCACTCGCCCTCGCCGACGGCATCCGCAAACGCACCGGCGCCACTCATCGGCGTCGGAGTCACCGGCATCGCTGGCCCCGGCGGCGGAACTCCCGAAAAGCCGGTCGGCCTGGTGCACATCGGCCTCGCCGACGAGCACGGCCCGCGCGAACGCGCCTACCGCTTCCCCGGCGACCGCGAGCGCATCCGCCAATACGCCGCGCAAGCCGCCCTCGACGCCGTGCGCCGCTATTTTCTTTTTCCAACGCCAAGCCGAGCGTAACAACATGCGCCTATTCATCGCTCTCGATCTGCCAGACGCGGTCCGCCGCGCCCTCGCCGATTTGATCGCGCAACTGAAACCCAAATCCCGCTCCGCCCGCTGGGTCCGCCCAGAATCCATGCACCTCACGCTGAAATTCCTCGGCGAAACCAATTCCGAAAAACTTGACTCCCTCCGCGCAGCCCTCGCCACCATTCATTCCGCGCAGCCCGTCGAACTCCAATTTCGCGCACTCGGATTTTTCCCCACCGAATTCAATCCGCGTGTCCTCTGGACCGCCGCCGAAGCCTCGCCCAATCTTTTCGAACTCGTCGCCGCCCTGGAAGCAGTTCTCGAACCGCTCGGCTTCCCCCGCGAACCGCGCGCCTTCGTTCCACACCTCACGCTCGCGCGCATCAACCCCGGAAAGAGCGTCGAAAATCTGGTCCGCGCCGCCGACGCCTTGAAGTCATACGATTTCGGTGCGGTAAGCGAATCGGAATTCCACTTGTTTGAAAGCAAACTGAAGCGTTCCGGCTCCGAATATAAAAAACTAGCCACCTATTCCTTCGTCGAAGGTGCCGCGTGAATCCAGCCTGGCTAATCCCGGTCGCAGCCTACCTGCTCGGCTCGATCCCCTTCGGCCTCCTAATCGTCAAAGCCTTCGGCGGCCCGGACATCCGCCAGATCGGCAGCGGCAATATCGGCGCCGCCAACGTAACTCGCAACGCCGGAAAAATCGCCGGCATCCTCACCCTCGCGCTCGACGCCGGAAAGGGATATCTCGCCGTCTGGCTCGCCGGCCGTATCACCGGCGCCAATATCCACTGGATGACCGTCGCCGCCGTCTGCGCAGTCGTCGGACATATGTACCCGATGTGGCTCGGTTTCCGCGGCGGCAAAGGAGTGGCGACCGGCCTCGGCGTTTTCATCCCAATCTGTTGGCAAGCCGTCGTCGCCGGCGTCGCTCTGTGGCTGCTCGTGGTAATTTTCTGGCGTTATTCATCGCTCGGCTCCATCTCCGCCGCCGCCGCACTCCCTCTTTTCATCTACCTGCTTTACGCACCGGGCCACGCGCCTCCTCCCAGCGTCACTTACGGCACGCTCGCCATCGTCGTCCTGGTCATCTACAAGCATCGCGCCAATATCGAGCGCCTCATCTCCGGCGACGAGCCTCGTCTCGGCGCCCCGCGAAAGAAAGACGAATAGCGATCCGCGCACTTTCGCTCGGCGCACGCTGCATCCCGCTAAACGCAGTAAAATTCACATCCTGACCGCCTCTTTAAGTCCCAATCCCTGTGTGGCTTATCAGCTAACCCCAGTACTTTCGTCCCGTTGTTTCGCCTCCCACTCTTCGCTAGCATTTTATTGACGGCATTCCCATGCCCATAAAAGCCCTCACACAGCTGACCACCCGCCGGCTGCGCATCCTCTGGATTGTGCTGGGCGCCCTTTTGTTCGTCAGCATCACGCCGTTGTGGCTCTACCACCGCCAGGTGCTGCGCCTCAGCGAAGAAAAATTGCAAGACACCGAGCGCGTCCAGCAATCCGAAATCACACGTTCGCTCGCCAGCGAAACCCTGCAATTCGAACAGAATCTCCGCGAACAGCTGCTTAGCCAGCGACAGGTTCTCGCACTCACCGGCTGGATAGACAACGTGGACGACCCCGCGCACGCTCCGCAACTCGCGCGCCTGCTGCAAAGCTTCGTCGAAAACAATCCGAACATCCTCTACGTCACCGCCGTCAATAAACAAGCCAAGGGACAATCCGCCGGCAGCTTCAACGCCGACCCCGATCCCTTCGTCGGTGGCGCGCTCAAGCGCGCTTTCACCGCCAGCATTCAAGGCCTGCCTTTCGTCAGCGAAGCCTTCGGCCTCGGCAAAGACAATCGCCCGGCCCTGGTCGTCTCCGTTCCGCTTTCTTCCGATGGACAATTCACCGGCATGCTCGCCGCCGTCGTCTCCACCGACCGTTTGCTCGCGCGCCTCCGCGACGCCAGCGTGCGCGAGCGCGTCGTATATATCGTGGATAGCCACGGCCACATCGTCGCCTACCCCGACACCACGGACATGGTCCCCGGCCGCGATGTCACCTCCACGTCCTCGATCGTCCGCCACCTGAAAGAGCTGCCCCAGGAATTGCGCGCCACTGAAACGATGCACTTCTCCGAACCGAATAAAAATAAACACCCGGTCGAAATGATCGGCACCTACAGCACGATTCCCGAACTCGGCTGGACCGTCATCGCCCAGCGCAGCCTGGACGAAGCGCGCATTGACGCCGGCGTTAACGAACTCACGGCCCAGGCGCTCAGCTTCGTCGTCGGCGTCACCCTCGTCGCCCTCTTGTTCGGATATCTTTTCGCTCTCGGCATCACCCGCCCCATCCGCGGCCTGGTCGAATCCGTCCGCGCCATCAGCCGAGCCGAATTTCACGAACGCGTCCAGGTCGAAGGTGCCGCCGAAATCAGCGAACTCGCCGAAACGTTCAACAAAATGGCGGGCGATATCGAGGAGTACATCGAGCGCCTCAAGCAAGCCGCCGCCGAAAATCGCGAGCTCTTCCTCGGCTCCATCCGCATGCTCGCCGCCGCCATCGACGAAAAGGATCCCTACACCCGTGGTCACTCCGGCCGCGTCGCCAAATATTCCATCATCATCGGCGAATACATGGGCCTCGACACCGAAGAGCTCGATCGCCTCCGCATTTCCGCGCTCTTGCACGACGTCGGCAAAATCGGCGTGGATGATCGCGTCCTGAAAAAGCCCGGCAAACTAACCGACGAAGAATTCGACCTCATGAAGCAGCATCCCAGTAAGGGCGCCAACATCATGCGCCCCGTCGCGCAACTGAAAGACATGCTCCCCGGCATCGAGCTGCACCACGAGCGCATGGACGGCGCCGGCTACCCGTACGGCCTCGTCGGCGAGCAGATCCCGATGATGGCCCGCATCATCGCCGTAGCCGACACCTTCGACGCCATCACCACCAATCGCCCCTATCAATCCGCCATGGACCTGCAATTCGCGGTTGAACGCATCCGCTCCCTCGCCATCGTCAAATTCGACGCCCAGGTAGTCAAATCCCTCGAAGCCGCCATAGCCGCAGGCCGCCTCCGCCTAACCGCCACGCTTGTAGAAGTCTAATTTCTAGCCACTAATCACTCGTCACTAGCCACTGTCTTTTTCCCCAAACCTCTCCGTTTCCGCCGGCCACCAAATCGAGCACCAGCAGAATCGGCACCTCACCAATCACGAATCACCACTCACCAATCACCAGTCCCCGCCTCTTTGCTACAATGAAATGCTCCGCGCACCGCGGCGGCAAATCATGATCTCGCTCTTCGGACCACCCGAACCCACGCTCCTCGAACGGCTGAAAGATTCCGTCAGCAAAACTCGCACGGAACTTTCCGCGCGCGTCGAACAAATCCTCACCGGCGACCGCCCGGTAGATCCCGAGCTACTCAAACAGCTCGAATCCGCGCTGCTAAGCGCCGACCTCGGCGTACGCACCACCAAGGAAGTCCTCGTCGCACTCCGCCAGCAAGTGAACGAACACAAGCTCACCGAACCAGGCTCGCTCAAGCGCGAACTGAAAAACCAAATCCTGAAAATCCTCGTCGCTCCAGCAGCAAACGGCAATTCCAATTCCGACGGCAAGCCGACCAACGAACCGCGCGTCCTCTTCGTCGTCGGCGTCAACGGCACCGGCAAAACCACCACCATCGGCAAGCTCACCAATCGCCTCAAAAAAGAAGGCGCCACAGTAGTCCTCTGCGCCGCCGACACCTTCCGCGCCGCCGCCATCGAACAACTCGAAGTCTGGGCCCGCCGCTCCGCCGTCGAACTCATCAAACAAAAGCCCGGCGCCGATCCCTCCGCCGTAGTTTTCGACGCCCTAACAGCCGCCCGCGCGCGCAACGCCGATGTCGTCATCGTGGACACCGCCGGCCGCCTCCACACCAAATCCAACCTAATGGCCGAGCTGGACAAAATGAAGCGCACCGCCGCCAAAGTAATTCCCGGCGCTCCGCACGACGTGCTGCTGGTCCTGGACGCCACCACCGGCCAGAACGGCCTCAATCAAGCCCGCGAATTCTGGAGCCACGCCGGCGTGACCGGCATCGTCCTGACGAAACTCGATGGCACCGCCAAAGGCGGAATAGTAGTAGCCATAGCCCGCGAACTGAATCTACCAATCCGTTTCGTAGGCACAGGCGAAAAAATAGACGACTTGGTGCCCTTTGACCCGCAAACCTACGTCAACTCGCTCTTTGATTAAGCGCAGGGTTCGTAGCGTCGGCGTCTCGCCGGCTCTTGGCTTTGCATTTACAGCGGCACCCCGGCAGCGGCCGAATTTGAATTTGTAGCGGCGCCCTTTTACCCTGAGTGACGTTGCGAAGGGTCAGGGCGCCAGCCTTGTTGTACGCACCGCAAAAATTCACAACGTGAACACGCACGCCACCGACGAAAAATGGATGTCCCGCGCCCTGGATCTGGCGATCCAAGGCGTCGCGCTCGCGCACCCGAACCCGATCGTCGGCGCGGTCGTAGTAAAAAATGGCAGGATTGTAGGCGAAGGCTTCCACGCCTACGACCGCCGCGATCACGCTGAAATCGTAGCCCTGAAAAAAGCCGGAAAAAAATCCCGCGGCGCCACTCTCTACGTAACCCTCGAACCCTGTTGCACCACCGGACGCACCGGCCCCTGCACCAAAGCCATCATCGCTGCCGGCGTCAAACGAGTGGTCGCCGCGATGCGCGATCCCAATCCCGCCGTGTCGGGTAAGGGATTCGCCGCGCTACAGCGCGCGGGAATTGCGGTGCGCTCGGGCGTGCTTGAAAATTTCGCCCATCGTTACAACGAAGACTTCGCCTAGTGGATTAAAACCAAACGCCCGCTCGTCACTCTGAAAACCGCACTCACTCTCGACGGCCAAATCGCGCAAAAACGCCGGCGGCGTCACCTAGATCACCAGCGAGCAATCGCGCTACGCCGTTCAACATTTGCGTCACGAAGCCGACGCCGATCCTCACCGGCATCGGCACCATCCTCGCCGACAACCCGCGCCTCACCGACCGCTCCGGCGAGCCGCGCCGCCGCAAACTCCTCCGCGCTATCGTTGATACGCACCTGCGCATGCCGCTGCGCTCAAAAATCGTAAAATCCGCAAAGAACGATGTCGTCATTTTCACCACGCAATCGACGACCTCCCCGAAAGCCCGCGCGCTCCAACGCGCGGGCGTCGAAGTCGTCCGCGTTCCAGCCCACCGCAGTCGCGTGGACCTCCACACCGTAGTCCGCGAACTAGGCAAACGCGAAATATTAAATCGTCCTGCTGGAATCCGGCGCCGAACTCAACGGCGCAGCGCTCGAATCCGGCATTGTGGACAAAATGATTCTCTTTTATGCTCCCAAAATCATGGGCACCGGCGGCGTGCCCCTGGCCAGCATCCCGTCCAGCTTGGTTCGCAAAATCGCCGGCGCTAAAGAATCTCAAGCTAACAAAATCAGGCCCGGACTTTGTAGTCACAGGATACTTTCACGATCTGTACAAGCGTAGCTCGTAGTCTTTGTAGGTCGTGGCTTCAGCCACGACACACATTGCACGCGCTCAGTGCGGCTTTAGCCGCTGAAGTACGACTTTTCGATTTCAACTCCGGGTCGGAAGGGCGGGGCTTCAGCCCCGCCGAAAAGCGCAGCGAGAGAAGAGGGCTTTAGGCCCTGAAGCCAATTTTTTTTCGACCATGTCGAAATTGTGTGAAATAGTCGCGGGTTCGAGGATCTGAACGCAAATGTTTACAGGCATCACCGAACAAGTCGGAAAGATTGAATCGCTTGAGCACGCGCAAGACGGCGGCCGCCTCCGCATCAGCTTCGGCAGCTCCACTACCGGCGCCGCATCCGAAATCGCGCGCGAAACAAAACTCGGCGACAGCATCTCCGTCAACGGCTGCTGCCTGACGGTAGTTGACTTCACCGCAACGCATTTCGCCGCCGATCTCTCCGGCGAAACTCTCCGCCGCACCAATTTCGGCGAAAAGAAACCGGGCCATCTCGTCAATCTCGAACGCCCGCTAGCCGCCGGCGCCCGCCTGGGCGGCCATTTCATGCAAGGTCACGTAGACGGCATCGGCCGCGTCACCCGCCTGGTGCCAGAAGGCGACAACTGGTGGCTCTCCGTCCGCGTCCCCGAAGCTCTCCGCCGCTACGTAGCCGAAAAAGGCTCCATCGCCATTGACGGCATCAGCCTAACAGTAGCCCGCTGGCACGATGGCATCGCCGATATCGCCATAATCCCGTTCACGCATAAGCACACCAATGTCCACGCGATGTCGCCAAACGACGCCGTAAACGTCGAAGTCGACATCCTGGCCAAATATGTAGAAAGCCTGCTGCACACAGAAAAATCCGGCACAACCTCGCACCTGACGGTGAAGCACCTGGTCGAGGAAGGCTTTTAATGCGTTCCCGCGTATCGCGCATGCCCACTAAAACGAAGACGCCTGTACGGGCGGGTCTCAGACCCGCCCGCCGTTCGGCACCATCGCGCGCCAGAGAGCTTTTCGTTGTCATCCCGAGCGCAGCGAGGGACCGCTCTTCGATTGAATGCGCGCCGCGAACGCGCTAGCACGCCCATGCCAAAACAATCCCATCCCGACATCGCCATAATCGGCTCCGGCGTCTTCGGCGCCTGGACCTCCTACTTCCTGCGAAAATCCGGCGCCAGCGTCCAACTCCTCGACGCCTACGGCCCCGCCAATTCCCGTGCCAGCTCCGGCGGCGAATCCCGCATCATCCGCATGGGCTATGGCCCCGACGACATCTACACCCGCTGGTCCCTCCGCGCCCTCCCGCTCTGGAAACAAATTTTCGCCGAAGCGAACCGCCCCGAGCTATTCCAAAAAACCGGCGTCCTCTGGATCGCCCACGATCAATATCAATACGCCAAAGACACGCTAGCCGCCCTGCAAGATCACAAAATCCCGCACGAACGTCTCTCGCTCCTGGGCCTCCGCAAACACTATCCGCAAATCGCCTTCGATGAAGACGCCTGGGGCATCTACGAACCCGAAAGCGGCGTCCTGCTAGCCCGCCGCGCCGTGCAAACCGTAGTCGAACAAGCAAAAAAAATCGGCGTAGCCTGTCGCAACGCCGCCATCGTCGCACTCCACCGGCACAACGCCAAGAAAAATCACAAACCTGAAAACCACCACCGGCGAAACAATCTCCGCCGCCACCTACATCTTCGCCTGCGGCCCCTGGCTGGCAAAAATCTTCCCCGAACTTCTAGCCAGCCGCATCTTCCCCTCGCGCCAGGAAATTTTCTTCTTCGGCATCCCACCGGGCGAAATGAACTTCACGCAATCAGCTCTACCCACCTGGCTCTACCTGAAAGACGAATTCTACGGAATGCCGGACATCGAATCCCGCGGCCTGAAAGTAGCCGACGACCGCCATGGCGAGCGCGTCGATCCCGACACGCAATCCCGCGTAGCCAGCCCCGCAGCCCTCGAAGCCGCGCAAAAATTCGTAGCCCGCCGCTTCCCCACCCTGAAAAATGCCCCCGTCGTCGAAACGCGCGTCTGCCAGTACGAAAACACCTCCAACGGAGATTTCCTGATCGATCGCCACCCCGATTTCGACAACGTCTGGCTGGTAGGCGGCGGCTCAGGCCACGGCTTCAAACACGGCCCCGCGCTGGGAGAATACGTAGCCGCACGCGTAACCGAATCCACCCGGGCGAAAAACAAAATCGAGCCCCGCTTCTCCCTAGCCTCAAAAGAAACGCACCAAAACCGCTCAGTCCACTAATCCGAGCGACGATACAGTAGGGGCACGGCATGCCGCGCCCGGCCTTTCAATGCGCGAACACTTCGGGGGATCAGCTTCATGCATCCGGGTCCAGCGTGCGTTGCGACGGTTATTTCGATTGGGAGATGGCCACTCGGCGCAGCGAATGAACAATCCGGCTAACGTCCGCTTGCGATGGCACGGACGTTGCCCCGCGCTTCGCTCCAATCCAAAGCTCGATCTTACGATCCTGTGCATCGAATGCCTCAATTACCGCCGGCGCGGTCGGTCCCGGGTCGCCTTCCTGAAAACCGCGCACCGTCTCAGTCTGGAAGGAGTAAAGATGCCCATTAAGCCTCGGTGCGGAAATGTCCTTCATCAGGAGCAAAATTGAGTTCTCGGCCATTTCTTGCCTTGACCACGACAAACGCAGATCTCCGGGAGTTACGTTTAAAATCTTCGAAAGCAGCGCGTACCTCGATTGCAATGTGCCGGGTCCGAATACACTCGTCGTACTCACGCCGCGGTTGAGGTACGGCTCTTTGATTGCCGCCAATTCGTTGGTGATTTGCGCGGGGTCAAAAATCAAAATGAACGGTCCGCTTGAGAAATAAAGTATGACTTGCGAGCTGAATTTTTTCTCTTCGATTAACTCCATCCAGGGCGACTCGAACTGATATCCGAAATAGGTGTAGGTTTTTCCAGTTGAGATTTCGGCGGATACGGCCGGCAGGGGCGCCGGCACATGCCATAACTCGGGCGTCTTCCTGGCGTTCCATCTGGTATAGAGAAGGAAGCCAACCGGTCGCCCATACACAAAAAGGACTGCCACCACCGCACAAACGACCGCGGCGGAAATCCAGCTGCGCCGATTGCTCTCACGGCTCTCAATCTCCATATTCTGTCTTGCTAAATGTAAGCTATCTAACCAGACTCGCAACCAATTTCGGTGAAACCAATCGCGCGCCACTCACGGTACTGCGTCATTCCAATTGCACAGTTGCGGCTCTGCGCGTTTCTGCGCGCCTCATGGACCGGCGAGCAACGCAGCAATTGAGACTTGAAACCAGCAGCCAAACAACCCTGGGCTGAGCGAACCTTCCCACGCCGGCCTGATGTAATCGCTTCCCGCGCCCCCCTGGAAACCCCCGCCTCCCAACGATTGCGTGCGAAACCAAAATGCGCTAAATTGCGCAACACATTGCGAGGCAGGGTTGCCAATTCACAATACCGCGCAGCCAGCCTCATTTTCATAAACGGCACGGGACACACCCTGAATCCATGAGCCCATCCGCGGTCCGAACCATCGAGGTTGATCCGCGTTTCCTCCGCTGGGCCTTGCTCGGCGCGCAAATTCTCGCCTTGATCGTCTATCTCCTCTCGTTGGCATTCTTGCTCCGCACCACCGGAGGCACTCTCTTCCTTTTTTCCACCGTCGCGCCTGTCTTGATTCTGCTCGCCACCGTCGCCTTGGCCGCCGTCGGGCTCTATCGCTACCTCCGCCGCAGCAGCATGTTTGCCTTCGCGCTGTTCGAGCCGGGCGATCTGATCTTCCAGCAGGGAGACCACGGGGACTTTGCCTATTTTATCCAGCAGGGTGAAGTGGAAGTCGTCCGCCGCGAACAGGAAGTCGAATTCGTGATCGCGCGCCTCAGCGAAGGCCACCACTTCGGCGAAACCGCCTTGATCAGCAACGCTCCCCATCACGCCGCGGCCCGCGCTAAGACGCGCGTCCGCGTCGCCATGCTCGGCAAGACCAAGTTTCTGCACATGGTCCGGTTCGTGCAGCCCATGCAGGAAGACTTCATGAGCACCATGAATCAACGCGCCACCGAAGATGCAGCGCGTAGAACGAAATCGGCAGCCCAATCCGCAGCTGCTGCCGCGCTCCAGTCCACGCAAAATTGAAGCTCTTGTAGGAATCCTTGGCCGGAACAAGCGAATCCGAAAACGAGCGCCGGATGTTGCTGCAAAATTACCTGCTCGCGATTTCCCGCGCCTTGGCCCGCACCCCGCGATAATACAAAATCAATCCCAGCAGGACCGAAAACACAGTCCCCAGCACCAGTTTCTCGACAAACATGAATTTATCCACCGACTCCGCCGGCGGAATCAACGACAACGCAATCCCTCCCGTCACCACCACAATCCCCAGCAGGCTCGCGATCCACACGCCCACCTTGCCGCCGGGAATCAAAACCGCATTCGCATTCGCCCCGCGATCTTTCCGGTAAGCCAGCTTGATCGCCGCCGCGTACATGTAAATCAACGAAATGAAATAAACGATCGTCGTAGCATCCACCAGAATCTGATAAGCGCTGTTTGCTGTCTCGTTGATTTGACTAAGCAGCAAAATTACCGCGGAAATTCCCGCCTGCACCAGAATCGCCACGTGCGGCGTCTTCCATCGCGGATGAATCCTGCCAAACGCCGCCGGCAAATAACGGTCAATCCCCGCCACAAACGGCACCCGCGACACTCCCGCCACCGTGCTGCCCACTCCGCCGGCATTCCCCACCGAAACCAGCAGCGCCGCCAGCACTCCCAAAAATCCCACGCGCAACATCGTCGACCCCATCGTGATCGCTTGAAATACGCCGCTCTTCGGATCCACTTGGTCCGCCGGCACCAACGACAGCACCGCAAAGGTCCCCACGATATAAATCACCGCAATCAGCGCTCCCGAAACAAAAATCGCGCGCGGAAATGTGCGCCGCGGATCGCGCACCTCTTCGCTCATCATTGAGCCGATTTCAAGGCCGGTAAACGCAAACGCAATCTGCGGCCAGAAATTCACCGTGCCCCAATCCCAGGTCGGCATCATGTTCGGCCACGTGAAATGTGTCACCGCGCCATGCGCGCGCCACAAAATCACCGCCACGCCGGCCAGAATCAATAAAGGAAGATAAGTAGAAACTCCGCCCGCGTTCTGCAGCCACTTCCCGATATTCAATCCGATCAAATTCAATCCGACGGCCACAGCCAGCAGCACGAACGATCCCGTCAGCAAAAAACCGCGATCCTGCGCCAAAGCCGCGCCGCGCGGCCCGATCACGTAGGCGCTCATCGCCGCGCTCGCCAGCAGCAGCGCCGGAAAATAAAAAATTGTGTAAATCCAATACGTCCACCCGGCGATGAATCCGTGAAAATCTCCAAAAGCTTCCTTCGACCACGCGTACAACCCGCCTTCTTCCGGAAATCGCGAAGTCAGTTCCACAATCACCATGGCCGTCGGAACGAAAAATCCCACCGCCGATAGCGCCCACAATGAAATCGAAGAAGTTCCGTTGTGGCCCGCCGCCGCAATCCAGCGCGGTCCCAGGACCGCCGCGATATTGAAAAGCAGCAAATCCCAAAAACCCATCACCCGGCGCAGCTGATCTTTTGGATTAGTCGAGGAAGGAGTAGTGCTCACGCAGTGGCATCCAGCGCGGGAATCAATTCATCTTGTGCCAGGAAATTTTGCAGAAATGGTTCGCGGGAATTTTCCAGTTCTTGCCAGGTCCCGAAAAATCCCAGCCGCCCTTCCTGCAGAAAAATAATTCTGTCTGCCAGCTTTTTCGCCAGATGCGTATCGTGCGTCACCACGATGGAAGTCTTCTGCAGTTTCGCTTTCAATTTCGCGATCAAATCGCTCATGTGCGCGGCCATCAACGGGTCCACCATCGTCGTCGGCTCGTCATACAAAATCGCGTCCGGCTCTTCCGCGAGCGCCCGCGCAATCGCCACCGCCCGCTTCACGCCCGTGCTCAGGTCCGAAGGCAACCGTTCCGCAAACTCGCGCAGTTCCAGTTCCTCAAGCAGCTGCTGCACCGTCGCATCGATTTTTTCGGCGCTCACGCTCTCGCCGCGCGTCTCCAGCGGAAACGCCACGTTCTCCGCCACCGTCAGCGAATCAAACAGCGCCCCCGACTGAAACACCATGGTCACTCGCCGCCGTATCTGCGCGAATTGCTCCTCGCTCCAACCCGTCACGTCCTGCCCCGCGACGATAATTTGCCCCGCGTCCGGCTGCAAAAATCCCAGCAATAATTTCAACGACACCGACTTCCCCACGCCGCTGCGCCCCATAATCACCGCCGTCTCGCCCTGTTCGACGTAAAAACTCACGTCCTTCAACACCGCGTTCTCGTCGAACGATTTCGAGACGTTCTTGAATTCGAAATAATGTCCGCTCATGTTTGCGCGCGCACCGTTAACCGCGTCTTGGCTTCCTCGTAATCTGCAGGCGTGTTCATATTCTTGAATAGCAGCCCCTCGGAATCAAAGCTTTTCCATTCCGCCGGTTCCAGATATTCCACGCGCACGCGCGCCAGCCCCTCGGTAACTTTTCGCGTGCCCGCTTCCAACGCCCCGCGAATCCCAGCCTCGCAGCGCGCATGATACATCGCGCAAAGCGGTTCCGCCCCGCGCGCATTCATCGGCACCACAGCATCCGCACCAGACGCCCGCGCACGTTGCACCAGAAACGCAAGCCAAGCCTGCGTCAGATACGGCAAATCACAAGCCACAACCAAATTCCACTCAGCCTCCGACGCTCGCAACGCCGTAGCGATCCCCCCCAACGGTCCGGCCCCAGGCCAATCATCCGCAATCGCCCCCAATCCCAATCCCCGATACAACTCCACCCCACCCACCACGCAAGCCGACCCCGCAACAGATTCCACCACCCCCGTCGTCCGCGCAATCACCGCCACGCCATCAATCTCCAAAAGCCCCTTCTCCACGCCCATGCGCGAACTCCGCCCGCCCCCCAAAACAAATCCCGCAATGTGTGCCACAAAGCTCATTGATAATTCGCCATTTGATCGCGAAGCGTGAGCGATGTCATCCCGAGCGCCGCGAGGGATCTGCTTTTCTCGAAATATGCAAACTCGCCAACCTTCTTCGCGAATTTAGTTTCACTTTCCCGGCCTCTGAATCCCCAGCTCCCGCAATTTCTCCTGCAAACTCTGCCGGTGCAAACCCACCTCCGCCGCCGTCTGCGACACATTCCAGCGATGCTCCTCGAGCTTCCGTTTCAAGTACACAATCTCAAACTGCCGCTTCGCCTCGCGAAAATCGCTCTCCGCCAAAAATGCGGCGCCGCCCGATTCCGAAGCCGCCCCGCCGCTCGCAGCCGCGGCAGCAACAACAGGCCCCGCATACTCCCGAATCTCCGGAGGCAAATCGCCAACCCGTATCTCTTCGCCCGCGCACAAAACCACGCTCCGCTCCAAAGCATTGCGCAATTCCCGCACATTCCCCGGCCAATCGTACGCCACCAGCAAATCCAAAGCTTCATGGCTCAAACGCGCCGAGCGATTGTGCCGCGCCCCCAGCTGTCGCAGAAAAGAATCCGCCAACAACGGAATGTCCTCCTTGTGCTCCCGCAAAGCAGGCAGCTCCAAGCTCACCACGCGCAAACGATAATACAAATCCTCGCGAAATCGGCCCGCCGCGATCTCCGACTGCAAATCTCGATGCGTCGCACTGATCACTCGCACATCCACATCAATCGGATGCGACCCGCCCAGCCGCTCGATTTTGCGATTCTCCAACGCCCGCAACACCTTCGCCTGCGTCACCGGATTCATGTCTCCGATTTCATCCAGAAAAATCGTCCCGCCGGAAGCCAATTCGAATTTGCCCTTACGCTGCTGCGCCGCCCCCGTAAACGCCCCGCGCTCGGACCCGAATAGCTCCGACTCGATCAAATTTTCCGGCAGCGCCGCGCAATTCACCGCCACAAACGCATCCCCCGCCCGCGACGACCGCTCGTGAATCTCCTGCGCCAGCAAATCCTTCCCGGTCCCGCTCTCACCCAAAATTAAAACAGTAGCATCCGTCCCCGCCACACGCTCCGCCATCTCAAACACGCGCCGCATCGCCGGCGACGCGCCGAGCAACCGCCCGAACTGCCCATCCGCCACCAATTCCCGCCGCAACCGCGAATTTTCCGCCGCCAGTTCCGCCAACTGCAAAGCATTCCCCACGCGCTTGCGCAACTCCTCGATGTCGTATCCCTTCACAATGTAATCCGCCGCCCCGCCGCCCAAAGCTTGCACAGCCGTAGTCGCCGAGTCCAAAGCCGATACCACGATCACCGGCGTCTCCCGCCCCTCCGCCCGCAACCAACCCAGAAACGAAATCCCATCCTCCCCAGGCATCACCAAATCCAACAAAATCAAATCCGGCGTCCCCGCAGCCACCGCTTCCCGCGCCGCCGCAGCCGACCCAGCCTCCACAATCGCGTACTTACTCTCCAACGCCCGCCGCACCCCGTACCGCGCCGCCGCCTCGTCATCCACCACCAATATCGTTCGCATCAATTCACTTTCCTTTTCGACCCGCTCTTCGCCATCGACTAACTAGCCGACCAAGAAATCCTCGTGGGTCGCGGCTTTAGCCGCGACATAAAAAAACCGGCGCGCGGCGCCGCTCCTCTCGGCGGCTGTTTCGCCGAGCCTTTGCGATCGCAGCCCCACCACTCTCGATCCGCCACCAAGAGCCGATATCCGAGATCTTTGTGGGTCGCGGCTTTAGCCGCGACATAAAAAAAACCGGCGCGCAGCGCCGCTCCTCTCGGTGGCCCTTTCGCCGAGACTTTGCGATCTCGGCCCCACCACTCTCGATCCGTCCCCGCACTAACGGAATCCTCACGCGCCTTCCCCCTCCGCCACCGGCAAAGTCAAACGAAACCGCGTCCCCCGCCCGCCCCGCAAAGGACTCTCGCACGCCAAAGTCCCGCCCATCTCGTCAATCCTCCGCGCCACAATCGAAAGCCCCAACCCCGTCCCCGCCGCTTTCGTAGTGAAATAAGGCTGAAATATCTTCCCCCGCAATTCCGCCGAAATCCCCGGCCCATCGTCATCCACAATAATCTCCAGCCGCCCATCGCTCCGCGAGAGACTCACCCGCACCCGCCCGCCCTCCGGCTGCGCCTCCAAAGCATTCACAATCAAATTAGAAAGCACCTCGCTCAATCCATCCTCCGAAGCCAAAGCAAAAATTTCCGAAGTCGGCCGCTCGAACTCCAATCGCACATTCCGCTGCTCCGCATCATGACGAAAAAGCACCGCGGTCTGATTCGCCAAAGCCACCGCCGCCACCCGCTGCCCGTTCGCAGAAGGCTTCGCATAACGCAAAAGCTGCGTCAATTTCGCGCTCATGCGATCAATCTCATTCACCACCAAAGCGCAATCCCGCCGCACATCCAGCGGCAACTCCGGATTTTCCAGCTGCACCTGCAGCACCGTCTTCATCGAGCTCAAAGGATTCCGCAAATTGTGCGACACGTTCGCCGCCATCTGTCCCAGCGACGCCATCCTCTCCCGCTCCGCCAATTCGCGCTCCAAACGCAATTTATCCTCAATCAATCGCGCCAAGTCCAACATGCCAGGTAGCTGCTCAGCCAGAAATTCCAAAGCCGCTGTAGTCTCTCCCGTCAAATACGAGCCGGTCGAAGCCGCCTCCAGCAAACCAACTTCCTGCCCGTCCTTCATCAAACGAATCTGCGCCACATGCCCCAACCCACCGGGCGACTCCAGAGCCGCAAGAGCGGCATCGCGCGGCACCGCAAGCCGCACCACCGCCAACCCAAATTCCTCCCGAATCCTCCGCTCCACCTGCCCAACCAAATGCGAAACGCTGCCATGCCGCGATTCCTGCTGCAATTCCACAGAAAGCCGCTGCACTCGGCTCATCCGCTCGCGCATCGCGCGATGCAAGACCGGCCCAATCACCCGCTCCAGCGGCTCAAACAAAAAAATCAGCACAAACAATAAAAAACTAGCCGTAGCCTCCGGCGGCAAAACCGGCTCCAGCCACGTCCCCACCCGTCGCACCAAAGCCAAATAAAGTAGCGCCAGAAAAGTAGCCGAAAGCGCATAAACCAAATTCCGTTGCGCCCCGTACTCCAAAAAATTGTGCCGCAGCGCAAAATAGATCAACAGCACGCCAGGCAATATGCCCGCCAAGACGACCGCCATCAGCAAATACTTCCCTTCGGTCCGGCCAAATCGCGCCGCCACCGCCGAAATTGTCAAAAGCGTACAAGCGGCCACGATGACGGCCAGCAATAATGAAAAGAATCTGCGCTCCATCCCTTCCGTCGCCGTTCTTACAACCGCGAAGTTGGCGACTCCGGAGACCACGATCGCCGCAACGAGCGCGATGACCAAAACTGGGAAGATCAACCAAACCGCACGCTCAGGATTAAGCGTCAATTCACTCGCGGACCGAAGCATCCACGCGCTTATGACTGGAGGTACGACGTAAAACGTGCAAATCGCAAGAACGTAGAATTTGGGAATCGGACGCCGCCGCTGGAATCTGTGTAGGTAGTAACCGTACACATGAACCAGGAATGCAGGGAGAAATAGCGCGCCTAAGGCGACTAGGCTTGAATAAAAAATCCGGGTCGGCAAAGGCGGTGCCGCATAATAAATCTGGCTGTTGGCGCTCAGCAGCGCGCCCGCGTAGAAGAGAAACAAGGACAGGCACACGAAAAAAATCAGGCGCTCCAGCGTTCGCGGCCGACGATGCCCAAGAATGAGGGCCAGGAGGAACAGGTAGACCAACGTCCCCGTCGTGTATCCAATCAGCCGCGCATAAAAAAGCAAACTCACCCAAGCCCCTCGCGCGACGGATTCTAGCCCCGCGCCCCACACAACTCAACCCACAAGTGTCGGAAAAAGACGACAACGTGTAATACGCACAAAACAAACATTTTATACGTACATTGAATTACGCAAAATGTGAGCGTCGAATTGTCATGGTTTTCGCTTGACAGCATTCCCAACCATGCTAAATTAGCACTCGCACTCGGGGAGTGCTAATCGGTCTCCCGACCCTTGAATCTCCTCAAGCGCAAGACTCACCACACAATCGGAGGATTCGCACAATGGCAGTCAATATCACGCCCCTGCACGACCGTGTGCTAGTGCGGCGCCTGGAAGAAAAGGAAACCGTGAAGGGTGGCATCATCATCCCCGACTCGGCTAAAGAGAAACCCCAAGAGGGTGAAGTGATCGCCGTGGGTAATGGACGCCGCGAGAAGGGTGAATTGATCCCGCTCGACGTCAAGCCCGGAGACCGCATCCTGTTCGGCAAATATAGCGGCAACGACATCAAGATCGACGACGAGGAATACATGATCCTGAAAGAAGACGAAATCCTCGCCAAGATCGGCCCCACCGCCAAAGCAGCCGGCGGCAAAAAGTAACTTCCCGGCCAGCGACGCCTCCGCCGCAATCGGGGCCCAGCTGCCGGACTAACAATCCAAGAGAATCGAAAGAGGAGAAAGACAATCATGGCAAAACAAATCGTAACTGGTGAAAATTCTCGCCAGGCGATCCTCCGCGGCGTCAATCAATTCGCCGACGCGGTCAAGATCACGCTCGGCCCCAAGGGCCGCAACGCGGTCATCGAAAAGAAGTTCGGCTCGCCGATCATCACCAAGGACGGCGTCACCGTGGCCAAGGAAATCGAGTTGCAGGACCCGCTCGAAAATATGGGCGCCCAGATGGTCCGTGAAGTCGCTTCCAAGACTTCCGACGTCGCGGGCGACGGCACCACTACCGCAACCGTCCTCGCGCAAGCCATTTTCAAGGAAGGCGTGAAGGCCGTCGCGGCCGGCGCCAGCCCCACAGCCCTCAAGCGCGGCATCGAGAAGGCCGTCGGCGTCGCCGTTGAGGAAATCAAGAAGCAGCACAAAGACGTTAAGGGCGACATGATCGCGCAAGTCGGCACCATCAGCGCCAATAACGACAAGCAAATCGGCAGCATCATCGCCGAAGCCATGAAGAAGGTCGGTAAGGATGGCGTCATCACCGTCGAGGAATCCAAGACGATGGAGACCAACCTCGAAGTCGTCGAAGGTATGCAGTTTGACCGCGGCTACCTCTCGCCTTACTTCGTCACCGACCCCGAACGCATGGAATGCACCCTCGAAGATGTCCGCATCCTGATCCACGAAAAGAAAATCTCCTCGATGAAGGACCTGCTTCCTCTCCTCGAGCAGATTGCCAAGATGGGCAAGCCCCTGCTGATCATTGCCGAAGACGTCGAGGGCGAAGCGCTCGCAACTCTCGTCGTCAATAAGCTCCGCGGCACCTTGCAGTGCGCTGCGGTAAAGGCTCCTGGCTTCGGCGATCGCCGCAAGGCTATGCTCGAAGACATCGCCACCCTCACCGGCGGCAAAGCCATCACCGAAGACCTCGGCATCAAGCTCGAAAACGTCAAAGTCGAGGACCTCGGCCGCGCCAAGAAGATCACCATTGACAAGGACAACACCACGATCATCGAAGGCGGCGGCAAGGCTGCCGAAATCGAAGGTCGCGTCCGTCAGATTCGCGCTCAGGTCGAAGACACCACTTCCGACTACGATCGCGAAAAGCTGCAGGAGCGTCTCGCGAAACTCGTCGGCGGCGTTGCCGTTATCAAAGTCGGCGCTGCTACCGAAACCGAGCTGAAGGAAAAGAAGGCTCGCGTCGAAGACGCCATGCACGCTACCCGCGCGGCTGTCGAGGAAGGCATTGTCCCCGGCGGCGGTGTGGCTCTGGTTCGCTGCATCCCGGCTCTCGATAAGCTCAAGCTCAACGAAGACGACGCCATCGGCGTCAACATCGTCAAGCGCGCGCTCGAAGAGCCTCTCCGGCAGATCGCGCACAACGCCGGCCATGAAGGCGCAGTCGTTCTCGGCAAAATCCGCGAATCCAAGGAAGAGAATTTCGGATTCAACGCGGACACCGGCGACTTCGGCGACATGGTCAAGGCCGGCGTCATTGACCCCGCCAAGGTAACCCGTCTCGCGCTGCAAAACGCTGCTTCCATCGCGGGCCTGATGCTCACCACCGAAGCTCTGGTGGCCGACATCAAGGAACCCAAGGAAGCCGGCGCAGCTCACGGCGGCGGCGCCCCAGGCGCAGGCGGCATGGGCGGCATGTACTAAACAAATCGCGCGATGCGCGATTTGTCCTGAGAGCCGCCGGTGGCGGCTCGAAGGATCTCGTAAGCTACATCGTCTCGGGAATGTCATCCCGAGCGCAGCAAGGGATCTGCTTTTAGCAGACTCCAAGCAAAATCAAAAAGGGCGGCGCGGACAAATCCCCGCGCCGCCCTTTTTCTTCGCTGGTCTTTGCGCTCAGCCAATTTGTACAACAGGCGCACTCGCCCACGCTTGCTCCGCCAACCGCCGCAACGGGCCCAGCCGCGTCATTTCCAGCTCGTCGCGATAAAACAAATTGTAAGTATCGAACGGAATCAGCCGCCCATCCGGGTGCACGATGTGAATGCACGTTTTCTTCACCGACCGCACGTCAAACGCATGCGCATCCAGAAATTGCACGATCAGCACGCGAAAAATGTTCTGGTAACCGAGCTCATCCGGAGCCTGCACCCGCGGCAAACAACACAACAAATCGCGCAGTGAAGTCGCTCCCGACTCCGGCGAATGATTCGTAGCAAACAGTTTGAACAGGCAGTCTCGAATCGCCGTATCCGATTCGTACACAATCGTATTGCGTGCTCCGTTGATCAAAACCTCCGCATCAATCAGGCTAGTCAGTGGAAGCACTCTGCCGTCAATTTTCAGCGCGTATGCCATCGCCAGCGAATCCGGATGGCACGGCACGGGAATCACATCCTCGGCCCGAAACACGCTCGTTTGCTCCAAAATCTTCCGCCGCACTTCCGTAAGCGTCAGCCGGTCCTTCGCCGGATCGAATCTCTC
The DNA here is from genome assembly GCA_963740695.1 of uncultured Acidobacteriota bacterium. Taxonomy (GTDB): domain Bacteria; phylum Acidobacteriota; class Terriglobia; order Acidiferrales; family UBA7541; genus Palsa-295. The sequence continues at coordinate 183,675 of CAVUFU010000003.1, read as the reverse complement.
CAGCCTCCCCGCATCCTGAATCGGTTGCAGCGTCACTCCGCGCACGCAAGGCTGCGTCAGCGCAAAATCAATCACCCTGCCGATCTCTCCATCGTTCAGCCCTTTTCGCAAGGTGACTACCAGCGTCGTCGAAATATTATATTTGTTCAAATGTTCCAGCGCCCGCTCCCGCACGCCGCGCAAATCCGCCCCGCGCAGATCCAGCAGCGCGTCGCGCTCGAACGAATCGAACTGCAGGTAGATTTCGACGCTGGGCGTCGCTTCCGACAGGCGTCGCACAAAGTCCTCATCCTGAGCGATACGCACTCCGTTCGTGTTAATCATCAGGTGCTGTATCGGCCGCGCTTTCGCGAGTTCCAGGATCGCGAAAAAATCGGGGTGCAACGTCGGCTCGCCGCCGGAAATTTGCACCACATCCGGAAGTCCTTCGTTGCGCACCAGCGCGTCAAACATCTTCTCGATCAGCGCCAAAGACCGGTGCTGCAATCGTTCGGGGCCGCTGTTCGCGTAACACACGGGACAGCGAAGGTTGCAAGAGTCAGTAACCTCGATCAAAGACAGGCAGGAATGTTGCTCGTGGTCCGTGCACAACCCACAATCGTAGGGACATCCCCATTTCACCGGAGTGTTATACACACGCGGCATTTCCGGCCGCTTGATGAATACCTCGCGGCATCGGCGGTAATAATCCACGTCGTCCGCAATCAAGACGCGTTCCGTCCCATGTTCCGGACATCGCTTCAACAAAAAAACATTGCCATCCTCAAAAACGATCTTCCCTTCCAGCTTCCGGAAGCACACCGAACAGATGGTTACCGCTACGTCATAGAACATGTACGGCCGTACGCGCTCGCCCATCGCTCTATCGTCCGCGCCGGAACTGTTCAAGCCATTTGAACAACGCCCAGACCAATCCACCAAAAAACGCGGCTACGCAAATGACAAATAGGAATGCGAACGCCTGCGTCACCCCGCGTCCCCCGCCGAGAAACGCACCCGCGCAGGATCCCGCCCCCAGCAGCACCGCAGCAGCCAGAGTGATCCCAATCGGCCGCCACTCCGATTTCTCCGGCGGAATTTCTCGCGGCGGAATTCCTGGCTCAAGCGGTGTGTTCATCGGCCGGCCTCCAAGTGTGATGGAATCTCAACGGGTCTGCCCGAACTCGCAACGCGTGATGTATCGCGCCGCGCCCAACGCGCCATATCCGGCGCATAGTAAAAAAGCATAATCACGCAAGCCCACTGAATGGACGACATCCTCAAAAAAACCGCAACGTCCGGCTTCAGAAAATCGCACGCCAAACGAAACGCCAAATACGCCACCATGAACAGTCTAAAAATATCGCCCTCGATATGTGGACGCCTCAGGCGTCGCCACAGAAAAACTCCCAGAACAACCACAAAAAGTATTTCGTACAATTGCGTCGGATGCCGCGCCACTCCGTCGCCAAAATTCACACCCCATGGCAACGTAGTCGGGCTGCCGGACGTGTGGTCCTCCGGCCCCGTCAGAAAACATCCGATGCGGCCCACCGCAATTCCCACGCACAGCGGAATCGCAAACAAATCCCCCGTCCGTCGCGTGATCCCCAATCGCTTCTTCACCAGTTCAACCGCGAATAAACCTCCAATCAGCGCGCCAACAATCGTCTTTCCTCCGAACAAGAACTCCGGATTGTTCCAGTTCGGGAGCGTCAGTCGAGGGTCTTCAAACCAATACAACGCCTTGCTGCCGACCAGCGCGCCAAGCGCGGCGGCCGCAATCACCCACCACCGCTGTGTATCCGCCAGCGCGTCGCCGTCCCTTTTGCGCATCCACAAATAAACGCGAAACGCGGCGACGTACGCCAATGTTTCAAAAACCACATGCGGGTGCACTTTCCACGAACCTATACGCAGATAGATAGGAAATCCCGTGAATGCGCTCGCAAGCATTTCGCACGCCAACGTACGCCCTAGCAGACTTCCCGTCAACGCCCGCCACCCGGGGCGCCGCTCCGATCATCGTCGTCAACCAGCGCCGGAGGCGCGGCATAAGTTAGCCCGGGGCGGAAGCCCCGGGAAACATCCAGAAAAATCCGCGAGCGCCGTAGGTGCGACACCGGCCAGGGCAACCGGCGCTCGTGCGCGGTAGATCGAAACGATCGCTCGTGCTTCCACACAAAAACTTCGAACTCCTGCGACCAAATCCCCCACCGCGCATCTCATTTGGTTTAAAAAGCCCAACAGTCTAAAATTACCCTCGGCACCAAAAACTGGGACCCATCATGCCGAAACCAATACTACTCAGCGTTGACGACGACTCCGACGTTCTCCGCGCCATCGAACGCGATCTCCGCTCCAAATACGGCGCCGAATACCGCGTCATAGGCAGCGATTCCCCCGAAGGCGCGCTCACGCTCCTAAAACAATTAAAAGTCCGCAACGATAGCGTGGCCCTCATGCTCGCCGATCAGCGCATGCCCCACATGGACGGTGTCGCCTTTCTGCAAGAAGGCATGCGCATCTTCCCGGAGGCAAAGCGCGCCCTCCTCACCGCCTATGCCGACACCAACGCCGCCATCAGCGCCATCAACGAAGCCAACATCAATTATTTTTTCATGAAGCCGTGGGATCCCCCGGCCGATCATCTCTACCCGCAGCTCGACGATCTCCTCGACGATTGGCGCGCCTCCTTCCGCCCCACTTTCGAAGGCATCCGCGTCCTCGGCACGCGCTGGTCGCCCAAATCCTACGAGCTGCGCGATTTTCTAGCCCGCAATCGTGTCCCGTATCAATGGATTGACGTCGAAAGTTCCGCCAACGATCCGGAAACGAAACGCCTGCTGGACGCGCTCGGCCCGGAAGAAGCCGCAAGCCTGCCAATAGTTCTCTTCCCTGACGGCTCGAAACTCCTCGAAAGTGTTCCGGCGCAAGTCGCCCAAAAAGTCGGCCTGCGCACGCGCGCGCAAACCAGTTTTTACGATCTCGCGATCGTCGGCGGAGGCCCCGCCGGACTCGCCGCCGCCGTTTACGGCGCCTCCGAAGGCCTGCACACGGTCATGATCGAGCGCGAAGCTCCCGGTGGACAGGCCGGCATGAGTTCGCGCATCGAAAATTATCTCGGATTTCCCACCGGCCTCAGCGGCGGCGATCTAGCCCGCCGCGCCGTGGTGCAAGCCGAACGCTTCGGCGTCGAAATCCTCTCGCCCCAGGAAGCCACCGCCGTCCGCGCCGAAGGTCCCTATCGCATCATCAAGCTCGCGGACGAAAACGAAATTTCCTGCCACGCGCTGATGATCGCCACCGGCGTGCAATGGCGCCGCCTCGACGCCCCCGGCATAGACCGCCTGCAAGGCGCCGGCGTTTACTACGGTGGCGGCGCCACCGAAGCCCTCTCCTGTAAAGGTGAAATCGTCTACGTGATCGGCGGCGCGAACTCCGCCGGCCAAGCCGCGATGAACTTCGCAAAATTCGCGGAGCGCGTCGTAATCGTCGTCCGCAGCGCGTCTCTCTCCAGCACCATGTCTCAATATCTGATTGACCAGGTCAAAGAAACTCCCAACATCCAGATCTGGCCCAACGCCAGCGTCTCCGAAGCTCACGGTGAAACACACCTGGAAGAAATCTCCTTCCTCTGCTCGGACACCGCAAAACTCGAACGCGTCCCCGCCAGCGCCATGTTCATCTTCATCGGCGCTCTTCCGCGCACCGACTGGCTCTCCGGCGTCGTCGAGCGCGATGATCGCGGCTTCATCCTCACCGGCCCCGATCTCATCCGCGATGGCCAGCGTCCCAAGGGCTGGGGCCTCGATCGCGATCCGTTCCTCCTCGAAACCAATGTTCCCGGCATTTTTGCCGTCGGCGATGTCCGCCACGGTTCCGTGAAACGTGTCGCTTCCGGCGTCGGTGAAGGTTCCGTCGCGGTGCAATTCATCCATCAATATCTGAGCAAGGTCTAAATGGTCGAAAATTCCGAACTACTTCGCGTCCCCGTTTTCAATGGTCTGCCCGACGATCAAATCTCCTGGTTCCTCAACCATTCGGAAGATCTACGCTTCAAGTCGGGCGAGGCATACGCACACCAGGGCGACCCTGCTGACGCCATGTTCGTCATTCTGGAGGGCCAAGTACAAGCCCGGGGCGACATCGCCGGCGAAACCGTGATGTTTTCCATGAAGGCTGGCGACGTTACGGGATTGCTGCCTTTTTCGAGAATGAAGCAGTGGTCCATTGACGCGAAGGCTGTCACGGACGCCCACCTTCTGCGTTTTCCCTCTTCGCTCTTCCCTGAGCTGGTCCAGAAAATGCCGGAACTCACCCAGCGTCTGGTCGGCTTGATGTCTGACAGAATTCGCGAAGTCACGCGCATGGAGCAGCAGCGCGACCGCCTCGCTTCCCTCGGCAAGCTCTCCGCCGGCCTCGCGCACGAACTCAATAATCCCGCGTCCGCCGCCCGCCGCGCCGCCACTCAATTGCGCGACATCCTCAAGAAAATCAAAAATGCCAGCCACGAGCTGGGCCGCCGTGAACTAACCGTCGAGCAAAAAGCCGAAATCGAAAAACTCGAAACCGCCTTTATCCAGAATAACGAGCCGCCTCCCGACGCGCTCACCATCAGCGACCTCGAAGAACAAATCGACTCGCTCCTGCGCAGCCACGGCCAGAACGACCTGTACCAGCTCGCCGCCGACCTCGCGCGCAAAAATATCAAACCGGAAGCGCTCGAATCGCTCTTCGCCACCCTCGATCCCGGCACCGCCCGCGCCGCCCTGGTGCGCATCGCCGCTTCCGTCGAAATCTACGCGCTGCTCAACGAAATCGAAAGCAGCACCGCGCGAATTTCCGATCTGGTTCGGGCCATCAAGGAATACACCTACATGGACCAGACTCCGCTGCAAAACGTGGATATCATCAAGAGCCTGGAAACCACGCTCACGATTTTGAACCACAAGCTCAAGCACGGCGTCGTAGTCGAGCGCGATTATCAGAAAATCCCGCTGCTGGTGAATTCCTTCGGCAGTGAACTCAATCAGGTGTGGACCAACATCATCGACAACGCCATTGACGCCATGCACGGCGAGGGCAAACTAAAAGTGCGAACCTATCGCGAAGACAATTGCGTGGTAGTAGAAATCGCCGACAACGGCCCGGGAATTTCCGACAAAGTCCTCCCGCACATCTTCGAACCGTTCTTCACCACCAAAGCGGTAGGCGAGGGCACCGGCCTAGGCCTAGACACAGTTCAGCGCATAATAAAAAAGCACCGCGGCAACATCCAGGTAGACTCCGAGCCAGGCGACACAAAATTCCAAATCTGGCTCCCGCTATCAGAAACCGTAACCTAGCATTCCGTCCGCCGCCGCGCGCCGTCCGTAACGACTGACGCGGGTGCCCCATCCTTCGCGCCTCTGCCTCACGCGAAGGGTGGGGCTTTTGAAACTGTACCGGTAAGCCCCCACGCACGTCCGCGACGGTCATCCCCCCCTGAGTGCACTCGCGAAGGGAACGGAGCGAGGGCTCTCCCTTCGATTCTCAATTCTCAAACCACGAAAAGCGCGCCCCTAACTCTGCTAGAAACTCGTCGTCAACCGCAGCGCGTAGCTGCGCGAAGGCCCAATAGCATTCCCCGAAAAAAGCCCCCCGAAATCAATCACGTTCAAAACATTGTTAAGATTCTGCCCGTCCGCCTGCAGCCGCAAATTCATCCGGTCCGACTTGTAAAGATCCGCTCCCGCCGAAACATTCACTTGGAAAGCAGGAAGTACGCGGCCGCGCGCGAAGTTGATGCGATCCACGACCCGTTGGCCATACGTCTCCAACGGTCCACCCGGTGCGTCAATGCACTGCTGAATCGTCAAACCCGCATCGCATTGGAACTCGAAAGGCAGCCCCGTGTCGTATTGAATCCCGCCGGCGATCCAAAATCGTGGAGTCACCTGGTAACGAACGCGTCCGCGCACCGTATTCCGCTGATCCTGCGAGTCCGGGAAATGCCCGGTCGTCGGTATCGCCGCCTCGGCCCCAAGAAAGAGCCCGCCGGTCACCGGGTTCCACGCATTGCCGAGCGTATAGGAGTAGCTCACAAATCCGGAGAACCCCTTCCAATCCGGCACCGCCACCTTTGCCTCAGCGCCATAAATGATGGCTTTGCGGAACGCGATCGGAAAACTGATCGTGGTGTTGTTGATCTGATCGTCGTCCGCATAATTGCTCACCAGCCGCCGAAAATAGTTGGCGTCCAGCTTGAAATTCCCGAAAAACGATTTGCTCAAGCCCGCTTCGTAGTAGTTCCCTTCCGAAGGCTCAACGGGCAATTGCAGGGAGATTGGGTTAAAGCTCGCCGCCGCCGTGGAACTCGAAAGCAGGATATTTTCAAACGAAGGCGTCTGGAACGCCCTGTCATACGAGAAATGCACCACCAGCCCGGCGTCCGAAAAATATCGCGAAACCGAGAAACGCGGGCCCACGGCTTGCCGGTTCAGCAAAAGCTGATAGTGATCCCAACGAAGCCCCGCGCTGATCGTCCAGTTCCCCAGGCGGATCAGATCCTGTACATACGCCGCTTGCTCGAGATCCGGTCGGTTGGCTCGAAAGCCGAAGGTGGGTGGCGTGTGCGGATCAAATTGCGTTGGGTCGCTAATGATGTAGTTGAAATTTTCATTCAAAAAAGTATTGTCCGATTCCACCCCCGCCTTGATCTCATGGCGGCCATGATTGATCGTCACATTGCCCCGGAAATATCCCTCGCGAAACCAATTGTGCTGCGAAACAAGTATGGGTGTCGCGTACACATTCGAGAAAACATCGTTCGAGGTGTCCCGCACCATCCCGTGAAAATCGGCCACCACGCTTGAAGAAAAAATATGTTGGTAGGAAACGATGCCCATCGTCTCCAAATTGTCGGCGTTCTGCCGCTGCACCCCGGGCGGCAAAGAAAGATCGAGTGGGCTTAAATGCGGATCCTGTTGCACGAATTCGTTAGGCAGGTCATATCGCGCAAGCTCGTGCCGAACGCTAAGGCTCAGCCGATCCTTCGGCGTCACCTCACGCGCGTAACGCACCGAAAAATCTCCCGTCGTCCCGGTGTTCGAAAAATTCTCCGGAACCACGGGATTCAAATAATGATCGGTCATCGCTCCACTGGCGCTAGCCCCCAGCGTGTTCTTGCCCCACACGTACTGCCCGCTGGCAAACGCCCCCGCCGTATCGAAACTCCCGCCCGATAGCACCACCTGCCCATGTAAACCCGCCGCCGAATCCTGAATCGTATTCACTTCGATGATCCCGCCCATCTTCCGTCCATACTCGGCAGGTATGCCAGCGGTGTAGATACTCATCGATTGCACATCGTCCGCTTCAATCTCATTCCCGAAGCTCGGCGAGCGGTTATCCGTCAGCGGAATTCCGTCCACCACAAATTGCGTTTGGTACTCCGAGCCGCGCGGGTGCAGCACCGCGTTGCCTTCATACAACCAGCCGGGCTGCGAATTCACCAGGTCCTGCAAAGAGCGGCCCGGCAGCGAGCTAAGGCGTTTTTGGATCGTGTCCGAACCCATCTGTCTGACGGCGCCAGGCTGATCCGGGTCAATCAATGTATCCGCCGCGCTCACGGTCACGGATTGATCCACCGACGGCAGCGCAAGTTGAATAAGCCGCTCGATTGGAATGGAAGATCGAATTTCCACGGATTCAGACGCGGCCGCAAAGCCGGGCCGCGTAATTTCCACTCGATAAATTCCAAAAGGCAGCCGCTGTACGTCGAGAGTGCCCTGCTCGTTCGTCGCCAGTGAATTTCGATACTGGTTGGCTTCGCTCTCGATCAAAACCGTCGCTTTCACGCCAAGACCCGAAGGATCCGTCACCCGGAGGCGCAATTCGCCGCTATTGCTCTGGCCACAGAGCGAAAACGCGCACACAAAAAAAAGCCCCGCAATCCTTCTCGCGAACAAGCAGCCCCCTGAAGTTTGGCGAATGATCCCCACAGCTGGAGAGACGCTGACTGACCGCATGCCCAAAAGGCGTGCCAGCCAAGCACACACGTTATGATAGACGAAGAACTCCACATCTCAGACTACGACCTGCTGCGCGCCGCCAATAGCGAGCGCCCGCAAAGCCGAACCACGAAGATCGAAAACGGAAAACCTGTTATTGGACGTACCCCGAACCGCCGCGCTCGCGAGAAATCGCACCCGCCCGTTCGCGCGCTTCCCGAGAACGTCTCTACGGTCAGGCTAATCCCTCACTGCACCGTCACGCTGAACGTCCCGGTCCTCGTAATGTTCGAGGACGTCGCCGTCACCGTCACCATATAAGTCCCCGCCGGCGTTCCGGGATCCGTGTGCGAACCGCCGCCTCCACCACCGCCCCCGCCGCAGCTCCCAATCGAAATCACGCAAAGCACTACACCGAAAACCAGCGCCACCCTCCTCCGCCGCGCCCCCGGAATCGCAATCAACAAAATTCCCGCCAGCATTCCAGCGCCGTACAACCCGATGCCCATGCCCGTCCCCGCCCCCGCGGATTTCGCTTCGCCAATCGGATGCGGTGCCGTCGTAGTGATCGTCAGCGGCGCCGTCACCATCGGACCGGTCAGCGTCGCGGTCGTCATAGGGCAAGTCGCTTCCGTCATCGCCGCCGGCAGTGCGCAGCTCACATTCACCGGTTCGAAGAAGTTATCCGTCCCCACCAGCGTCACCGTTGCCGTCCCGGTAATCCCCGGCGCGCTGATCGTCACATTCGGAATCGGCGACGCGATATTGAACGTCGTATCCACCACCGTGATCATCACTGGCACCGGACTTTGCGACCCCGTGTAATACAAGTCACCGGGATAAGACGCCGTGAAATTGTAAATTCCCGGAGTATCGATCGAAGTGGTAAGCGTGTCGGCAACATAAGCGTAGTTAAATGTCGCGTTGGAATAGTTTCCGCTGTAGGTGCCGTTCAACGAAAATGGCTGATTCGTGCCGGACGCCGCGACGCCATTCTGCAAAATCGTGATAGCCCCGCTGGGAGCCTGCTGAACGCTGAACGCAAACGCCGAGGCGCTCAACTGGAACGACTCCCCGGAGTACACCGTGATCGTTCCTGGGCAGCAGTCTCCATCCAACCCGAAATTCATCATCGTCGGAGCCTGCGTCACCGTCGCGTTCAGCGTCCCCGTGCTCGCGTTGTAGCTGTTGTCTCCGCTGTACTGCGCCTGTAACGCATAATTTCCCACTGTCCCGAACTCCAGCGTCAGTGTCTGGTCCTCCACGTATCCCTCGCTGTTCAGCGGGTAGTTCCCCCCATCCAGCGTCTGCCCGTTCTTCGTCAAGTTCACGCTCCCGCTAGGGCACGAAGCTTTCGTCGCCTGCGCACTCGGAACACAGGAGCTTCCCGCCGCGTCGCTCACATCGCTGCGCAAAAAGAAGATCGTCCCGAAAGGTATCGTGGTGGTCGGATAAAACGTTCGCGTCAGCGGGTTAAACGCTTCCATCGTCATCTTCGTCGCGCTGTTTTCCTTTCCCACTGTCACCGACACAGCCGCCGAATCGCTCGCCCCATACGTCGCATCCCCCGCGTAATGCGCCGTCACGTTGTAAGTCCCGCCCGGCAGCAGAGTAGTCGTCCCGCTCGCAATTCCATTGTTCAGCGGAAAAGACTCCACGCCCATGTTCTGCCCCGCCGGCGTCGCCATCAATACCACCGCGCCCGTCGGCGTTCCCGTTCCGGTTTGCGGCGCCACTTTCACGCTCACGTTCACCAACTGTCCGTGCGCGACGCTTGTCGGCGCAAGGTTCGTCAGCGTCGTCACGCTCGGCGTAAACGTCACCGTGCTCCAGGCCTTCACCAGATTGTTCGCGTTCACTGAACCGAGCCCCGTCGCCAGGTCGTACCCCGGCGTAGTCAGCCACGCGGGATTGTTGGGATTATTCGGATCTACCAGAACCCCGAAATTATCCACGCCCGGCGGCGCGGCGCCGCAGTTCGGCGTGTTGGGATTGCACGGCACCGAATTATTTCCCTTGGTGATGTCGTAAAAAATGCACGAATTTCCCGTCAGCGCCACTGTCGAAGAATCGCAGCTCGCGCCAGTCTGCGCCGCCAGCTTGTAAAGTATATAGTTGGCGTTTCCCAGCCGCGTGTTCGCTCCTCCTGTCGCGGCCAATTTTTGATTCACCAGCGCCATGATTCCGGCGAACGCCGGAGCCGACGCCGAAGTCCCGCCCACTCCCACAAACGTGAAATTCGTCAGACTGCAAGTTTCCGGCGAACCGAAGAACCCTGCGTCCCCCTCGCAAATAATATAAAAACTGTTGTTGAACCCGTTGCTGGCAAATAACGACACGTCCGGCAGATCCCGCACGCCATCCGTCGGCACGCCGCTTCCCGTTTGCCACGCGGGCTTGCTGTAGCCCGCCGTGCACGTGCCACCGCTGCTCTGCGTCGCGCAACTGCTCGGCCCGCCGCTCCCGCCCACGATGTTGAAAAACTGGCTCGTAAGGACGCACTGGTCAATGCCCATCCCCGCGCACGAATCGTTCCAGGTCGTCTCCGGAATATAAGAAAGTGCGGAAGCGCCCGTCGTCGCGTTATTCGTCGCGCTCCAGTAGGTCGGCGCCGTAAGGGCCGTCTGATCGAAATCCGTCCCGCCCACCGCCACGTTATAGGGCGTCGAAGCAAATCCGCTCACTGCCAGCCCGTCCACCGCCGCTCCTTCGGTGTCGAAGTCGTCGCACCCGGCGGACCCGGCGTCTCCCGCCGACACCAGCACCGTCATCCCCTGCGCCGCCGCCTGCTGCCACAGCGCGTTATAAAACGAATTCCCCGCGTTGCCGATCGTCGCTTCGCAGATCCCGTAGCTCTCGCTCACGATCGGCGCCACGTTGTTGTCCACGATATACAGCGCCGAAAGATCCACTCCCAGCGTGCTCTCCGTCGACGCCGACACCACCAGGTCAATCGTCGCGTTCTTCGCCACTGCCCCGGACCACGAAACATCCAGAATCGCTTCGGTCTCATCTCCGCCAATTCCAGGATCCGCGCCGTTCAAAATGATCTGCGGGTCCTTCGCCGGCAATCCGAAGAGCGTGCGAAAATTCTCGATGTCCGTCACATGTATATTCGTCTCGCCCACAATCGCGATGGTCTGTCCCGTACCGTCAATCCCCGCATTCCACAGCGGCAGCACGTTGTATATCGTCGCGAAATCCGTTGGGCCCAATCCGTAAAAAGTAGTCTGCTGCGGCGTGAACGTGAATAGCGGCAGCACGTTTTGCGCCGCCGGGGGCCCCAACGGCGTTCCATGCACCGTCAGATTCGACCGCCGTGGAAAATTGTGCAGCGTCACTACTCCCGCCACCGCCGGCGCCAGTGCCGTCGGAATCGAGGGATCGCTCGCGTTGGCCCAATGTTGCTCGCCGTTGACGACGTATTTGTGAATCGCCGTCTGAAACGCCTGCTTCACCAGCCCCGCCGTCCCCGAAAATTCGATGGTCGTCCGGCCATTGCTCGCCTGCGCCACTTGGAATCCGCTCGATCGCAACCAGCCTGTCACCGCCGCGATGTCTCCATCCGTCGGCCCGAATTGCGCGCCAAATTCCTGTGGCGTCAGCCACTGATGAAAGTTCGCGGAACTCTTATTCTGCTGATCATCGATCAACGCACGCAGCGCCGTTTCCTGTTGCGGGCTTCGCTTCAGCACCAGCAACATCCGCTCCATCGCCAAATCCGCCGGCGCTTCGCCGCGATCGAATTTCGGCTGCGCCAAAGGATGCACGTTTCCCGCCAGCCGCGTCCGCACAGTGTTATCCACGGCCTGCGTCACTAATCTCGCAGTCGCTTGCTGCTGGCCAAGTGTTGGAAGTGCTTCGAACAGGCACACGAGCACGAGCAGGAGAAGGGCCGGGCGTTTCATTAGTCACCTCGCGGTGTGGCAACTATACCGCTTCATGCACGTGTTTCGGACGCGCGATCTCAAGAGCTGGTTACGTAAGAGTTTCGTTACATGTTTATTTTCGCCTTCTACCCTAACGATCTCGAATTCCGCGTTTCGCCTCGCTCTCCGTTTCCTCTCTCGCAACCGCCCTGTTCTCCGCCACTTCCCCACGCGACTTTCGCCTGCACTCCGGGTTCAACCTAATAGGCGCAAGTCATCCCAGCTGAGCAAGCGCCCAAGGGAAAAGGGGAATTTACGTTTCACTTGGAGGGAGGACATCATGAGTAAAACTCACATTCACATCATTCGTTTCTTGCTCTTCGCTCTCGTTCTCATAACAATTCCGGCGGCCACGGCGCCGACCGCCTCGGCTGCCTTCGGCTTTGGCGTCGCTATCACCCTCGCTCCTCCGCCACTGCCCGTTTACGCGCAACCGGTTTGCCCCGGTGACGGCTACATCTGGACGCCGGGCTATTGGGCCTACGGCCCCGACGGCTATTACTGGGTTCCCGGCACATGGGTCATCGCGCCGCAAGTCGGCTTCCTCTGGACTCCGGGTTATTGGGGCTGGGGTGGCGGCGGATATTTCTGGCACACCGGATATTGGGGCCCGCACATCGGCTTCTACGGCGGAATTAACTACGGCTTCGGTTATTTCGGCGCCGGCTATCAGGGCGGCTATTGGAACGGCGGCCACTTCTTCTACAACCGCACGGTAAACAACGTCAGCATCACCAACGTTCACAACGTCTATAACCGCACCGTGATCAATAACCGCACCGACGTGAATCGCGTCAGCTTCAACGGCGGACGCGGCGGCGTCAACGCACGCCCCACCTCCGCGGAAATGGCCGCGAATCGCGACCGTCACCTCGGAGCTACGTCCTCGCAGGTTCGCCAGGAGCACACGGCCAGCACCAACCGCGCCCAATTCGCCTCGGTGAACCACGGCCGCCCGTCGGTCACGGCCACGTCGCGCCCCGGTGAATTCAATAATCGCGGCACAGCAAACACCAATCGCGCTTCGAACTTCGCGCGCTCCAGCAACACCTCGCGAAGCTTGAACCGTGCAGCTCCGTCGCGCAACACTCAACGCGACAACTCCTTCGCGAATTCGCGCAACAGCAACGCGCAACGTTCCTTCGCGTCGCGCTCGACGAACAACGCAACTCACGTCCAGCAGAACAACGCCAGAGCGCCTCAATCGCGCGCTTCCAACGCGCGTCCGTCCTACTCCCGCGCCACGAACTCACGCTCGTTCAACGCGCAACAACACAACAACGCGCAACGCCCGCAATCCAACCACCAGGCGTTTCGCCAAAACACGTCGCGCTCCGCCCCGGCCCGCACCACCCGCACCCAGCCGCGCAGCAACACCAGTTCACGCGGAAGCCAGGGCGGTTCGCACGCGAGCGCCGCGCCCCGCGCAACCTCACACGCGAGCAACGGCGGTTCACACAACAGCGGCGGCAACAACAGCCACGGAGGTGGCGGCGGCAACAACAATCACGCACGACGCTAACGCTCTACCCCAGGGGCCTGAACAAGCCCCACCAGCAAAAACGGCGCCACGACAAAAAAGTCGTGGCGCCGTTTTTAGTTCGTGCCGTTGCCTTTAGCCTTTGTAGCGGCGCACTTCAGTGCGCCATCGAAGCAGCGGCAAGCACCCGCAGCAGACGCAACATCGGAGTTACGTCACGCCTCAATCGTCCCGGTACCCTCGTGCTCCATTTCCTGATGCTTCTCCACCCCCGAACTGCCGATGCGATGCCCGGCTTCCAGCAAAATCAGCATGCCCACAAAAAGCCCCACCGACCACGCCATCGCCGTTTGCACGGGAGTCATGATTTGCCGCCCACTCTGCCGTCATCAACGCCGCACTCTCAAGCATCGATCTCCGCTTCTTTGCCCCTGGCTCCTTGCCTCCAACTCTTCCTCTAGTTATCCTCCCACGTGCTCATCCCGCATCCCGTCTTCCTCTTTTTCGCCGCCTTCATCGCCGGCATCCTCAACGCCGTAGCCGGCGGCGGCAGCTTCATCTCCTTCCCAGCCTTGCTCTTCACCGGCATGGCCCCCATCGCCGCCAACGCCACCAGCACCGCCGCCGTCTGGCCCGGCACCGTCGCCAGCACCATCGCCTATCGCAACGCCTTCACCCCCGACGCCCGCCGCCTCCTCCCCGCGCTTCTTTTCATCGGCATCATCGGAGGCTTCCTCGGCGCCCGCATCCTCCTCAGCACGCCACAATCAACATTCATGCATCTGGTCCCGTGGCTCCTGCTAGCCGCTACCTTGCTTTTCGTCGCCGGCCCCCGCATCAGCGCCTGGGTCAAACAACGCGCCGCACAAGGCAGAACTTCCCGCCCGCTCACCATCGCCGGCTTCGCACTCGAACTCCTCATCGCGATGTACATCGGCTACTTCGGCGCCGGCGTAGGCATCCTCGTCCTCTCGCTGCTAGCCCTGCTAGGCATGGAAGATATTCACGCTATGAACGGTGTAAAAGTTCTCCTGGTCAGCGTCGTCAATGGCGTCGCCATGGTCACCTTCATCTTCGCCGGAATAATCGTCTGGCCCCAGGCCATCCTCATGCTCGTCGGCAGCCTAATCGGCGGCTACGGCGGCGCCTACTACGCGCAAAAAATGAACCAGCAACACGTCCGCACGATCGTCATCGTAGTCGGCTTCGCCATGTCCGCCTATTTCTTCATTCACCACTGAAATTGGCGTTTTCTCCTCCCTACACGAATCCCCGTATTGTCGCCTACCCTACAATGGAATCAGGAACGTACTCACATGATCCCTGCCGCCCCATCCACGCAACCTCCTCCACCACCCAGCAAACCCCGCACCATCCTCATCGCCGACGATAGCCAGCGCGTCCGCGCCGTCGTCCGTCGCGCCCTCGAACGCGAAACCCCCTTCAGCATCTGCGGCGAGGCTACCGACGGACTCGAAGCCGTCTCCAAAGCCAAAGAATTATCGCCCGACCTCATTCTCCTCGACGTCCGCATGGCTCGCCTCAACGGCCTCGAAGTCGCCGGCATCCTCCGCCAGGCGCTACCCAACCTTCGCATCATGATGGTCACCATGTATGCCGAACAAATTAACCCGAAGCTCGCTTCACTCTTCCGCGTGGACGCCGTCTTCTCCAAAGCCGACGGCGTGACCAAACTCATCGAGCGCGTCGAAACTCTCCTCGCCGACTAATTCCGCAGTCGAACTGATGTACAATCCCCCCACCGGAGGGCCACATGCCGGTCCCGGTTCCTCTAAAGCTCCGTAGCATCGCAACAACAGCCGCCGCCCACGTCGCTCTCTGCGCTCTCGCGCTCCTCGCCGTCGCCCACCAGCTCCCCGCCCAGCAGAATTCCACTCCCGGCTGGCCTCTCCACAATTCCGCCCCCGATCACGCCACCGCGGACGCCACCGGCGCCATGCCCACCTTCGGTCCCGACCTCGACGAGTCCTGCCTCCTCTGGACCATCACCCAGTCGCACGCCGCCACCGTCAGCGCCGCCACTCTGAAAATTCCCGCAAATGCCAAAGGTGAATACCGCAAGAGTTGCAGCGACCTGAAGGACAAAAAACCGGCGAGTGCCGAGGAACATCTCCGCAAAGCAATCGAGGATTATCCGCAATACGCCGCCGCGTGGGCGCTATTAGGCCAGGTTCTCGAAGCCGGAAATAAAATTCCCGAAGCGCGCGACGCTTGTTCGCAAGCCTCCGCCGCCGATGTCGGATACGCGCCCGCGTATCTCTGCCTCGCCGACGTCGCCGCGCAGCTCAAAGACTGGCATCTCACTCTCGATATGGCCGATCGTTCTCTCGCCCTCGTTCCGCAGCACAATCTCTACGGCAGTTTCTACTCCGCCGTCGCCCAATTCCATCTCGAGCAATTTCCAGATGCCGAAAGCGACGCCCTCAAAACGATTGACGCCGACCGCTCCCACCGCATCCCCCAAGCCCATCTCCTGCTAGCCCAAATCTATGAAGCTCGCCACGATCCCCGCGGCGCCGCCTACGAACTCCGCGCCTACCTAAAAGTCTCGCCTAACGCTCCCAACGCCGATTCAATCAAAAAAACTCTAGCCGACGTAGAAGCCCAAACCCAAAAATAATGTTCAGCCGATTATTCGTCCCGCGCCAAAAACTCCGCGCGCTCGACAAAAACTCGCCTTCGATTTTCTCTGCGTCCTCTGCGTCTCTGCGGTGAGTCCTATGCTTTTTGATTCCGCACCTCCAAACGAACGATCGTTCTCACCGACCCACATTCAACCCAGAAATTTTGGAGGCGCGAGGCGGAATCGAACCGCCGGTAAAGGTTTTGCAGACCTGTGCCTTGCCACTTGGCTACCGCGCCCCTGAACAAAAAATTACTCGTACCAATCCAATCGCATCGTTCGCAATCCACGTTGCCAACCCCGCCCCAAAAAAACAAAAAACCCACCAGCCGGCATCCTCTCGGCGGTGGGTCAAGTCAGAACTTGATTTGGAATCAGCCGCTTATCGCGTTTCGCCAACTCCCACCATGCCAGAGGACACCCCCGCGCCGCACCGACAACATCTCAGCGCGCGAACCCCCTCCGCAATGGCCATCAATCTCATCTCCACAATCCTTGCAAGTATTCCCGTGTCTGTCAACCTCACGCCGCAAGCGCCATGACCGCGGTGACAACCCGCCACGCGTCAAAAAATCACACCGGCGCGCCACACACCGCACCGCGCCCTTCAGGCCCGTCCTCGGACGCATGCGCAAGATGCGGATCTCGGCTTCCTCGCCGTGCTTGTCCTCGTAAGCATGGCTGAGCAGCAAAAGCGGGAACAGCCGGTCGCACACGAAGCCGCCGTGGCCACGGCTGTCCCCGCCCGGGCGCTGATGCAGATCAGACGGCGCACGCCGTTGCGCGTCATCGCCGTGATCAGGGCGCCTTTTGCGAAGGTCGGCAGTCAGATCCCGCGAAACCGGCTCAGGTCGGCGCCCAACGAGCTGACGACGGCATCGCAGCCGTTCAAACGGAATGGCCTTTCGCCTTGACGGCCTGCTGAGCACCCGCGAATACCTCGCGTGCGGACGTCGTACCCGCTACGTGCTCCGTACCCGCGATTCCCAGGTCCATCCATCCCGCGTTCACACCGTCAAACATTTCTTCGGCAGGTCCCGTGTGGCCCTTCGGAACGCCGAACTGCTGGAACGCTTCGGCCCACCCTGCACGCGGGAGGGCAAAGGCCTTTACGTCGCGTTTTAGGACTTCACCTAATTGTTTCGCCACTTCATCCGCGCTGACCATCGAACCGAGCTCGATCACGCGAGACCCGGACCACGCCGGCCCGGTCAGAAGTTTTGCCACCTCTGCGCCGATGTCGTTTGTCGCGACCATTGTTGATTTCCGGTTTGTAGGATCGTAGAAGACCGGTAGCGTCCCGCCTTGGGCGGCCTGTAAGCCGAAAAGAAAGTTTTCGAAAAAGCCGCCGGCGCGCACAAATGCCACCGGAGATGGCAGGCTGCGAAAACCTTGCTCCAAAAGCGATAAGCCCGTGATCATCCCCATTCCGCTCGTTCTATTCGCGCCCATCGAGGAAAGCGCTACCACCCGCGGCGGCACTACTTCGGTCAGCGCCTTCACATAGTTCGCAATCATGTCCTTTGCTTCTCTGTAATCAGGCGAGGGGGCCCAAACAGACGGCAACATAACGAACGCGCCCTCCACACCTTTGAGCGCCGCCGCTATGGCTGTCGCATCGTTCCAGTCTCCAACGACCAACTCCACACCTTGGGCTGCCCACTTCGCCGCTTTCTCGCGATTGCGCGCAAGCGCCCGCACCTTTTTGCCTTGCTTCAGCAGATGGCGCGCGGTGGCGCCCCCAACTTGCCCAGTAATGCCCATGACTAAATACATGTTCGTTTCTCCTTGTTGTTTTCGTGCTCGCGCAACCAGGGAACGACCCGTGATCCGATGAGTCCACTGCCGCCCATCGCGACGATTTTGATGATTGCCTCCATCGTTCCACCGAGGCTGTTCAGGTTCCGGCTGGGGAAAGTCTTGTGAGCCTGAGGAGGGCCCGGAGATGTAAGGTTGAGCCTAAGTTACGCGTGCATGTCGAATGTGCCGAGGGGCATGTAGCTGGACGATACGCCGCCCCTCTCTTTTTAAGTACGCTCCTGCGTCGGCGAAGTCAATACTGATCCGGGCAGATTTGTCGGGCATCGTCAAGCCTCACCCCGCCAGCCACAGAATCGGCGCACAGCCATTCCCCTCGCGGCGCAAATCTTTGTAGCTCGTGGCTTCCGCGCTTTTTGCGTCTCGAGCCTTCTGTCGGGAAGCCCCGACATAAAAACACGGCGCGCAGCGCCATACCCTTTTACGCTCGTTTCATCGCAGCCCCGCGGCCCTCGTTATAGACGGTCAAAGTTTTCCAACGACACGTCTAGTTACGCCGTGGGAGCCCCCGCATTTATGCGGGGGAGCGCGGGCTTCAGCCCGCGCGAAAGATCCCCGCAAACGACAAGCGGCTTTAGCCGCGGGCATTTCAATCTTGACGTAGACTCCGCCTTCACGCCCGCACCGCAGAAGACCCGAACCTTTTCAAGTCGCTACCTCGCATCCGCTAGCACGCGCCGGCGCCCGAAAAACCGCGTCCCGTTCGCGCCGCAGCACCCGCGAGCCTCCGACCCTCCCCCACACCTATTCCCATAATGGGACTGGTAATCATACAGTAAATGTGATAAAATAGACCCGGGCCACCATTCCAGCCCACTAAGGACGCCACATGCACTCCGCCACAACGGCGACAGGCAGACCACTCCCACCCCCACGGAAAACTCTACCCAAATACCGCCCCGCGCCCGTCAGTTGTCGCGCCGCTCGCCAACTGGCCGCCCCAAAACCTCATGTAACATCCCAACTACAATGTTACATCCCCGCTCTAATCGACAACGACCGTCGATTACCGCGCAAATTCAATCGCCAACCCCGTCGATTAGAATCCACCATATCTCCCACAAAACAAACACGCGCACCGCAAATCAATCGCCAACAAATGCGCACTTTGCATCCCGCGTTCTTTGCGGGACCGGCCACTTCCAAAATCACGATTCACAGCACTTCTAATCGTCGCAATCAGCACGCCGCCATGCGGACTACGGATCGTGCGCCGCACCTCACCAATTACTACTCCTCAATCACCACTCCCAGCCTTTCTAATCGTCACACTCCGCGATTAGAAAACGCTATATCTCCTAGAAAACAAACACTCGGCACACGTTCTAATCGTCATTTTTTACACGTTTCCGCAAGCCACAATCACCGAATCGAAACCGCAAATCGCCCCCCGCAAGCAGCCAGCAACAACGTTTCTAATCGACAATGGCAGATATTAGAAATCAACGTAAACCTCTCAAAACAAACGATCGCACCCCGTTCTAATCGACACAAAAACGCGTTGTTGGCGTCACGCTTGCCCAGAGGATCGCGTCGCGGTCCGAAGGCGATGTCGTCGTGGGACGTGTCTCCCGGTCCCCGACAGGTCCTCGAAACATGTGTTCGCGCGTGGCGGAAAACCAATTACGCATCACAAGTCAAGAATCACGGCTTCACGCGTCACCAATCACTGCTCATCACTCACCAATCACCACTCACCAATCACGCCTCCGCTCCACTAGTGATATATTCGAGCCATACTCCAAATCCCGGGAGCAGCCACCAATGACCGACCGCAAACCTCCATTCGCCTCCGTCGAAGAAGCCCTCGACGAAATCCGCGCCGGACGCATGATCGTCCTGGTGGACGACGAAGATCGCGAGAATGAAGGCGATCTCACCATGGCCGCCGAAAAGGTCACGCCCGAAGCCATCAACTTCATGGCTAAATTCGGCCGCGGCCTCATCTGCCTCGCCATGACCGAACAGCGCTGCGATGCGCTGGCCCTCGCCTCCATCACTCCGCGCAACACGTCCATGTTCGGCACCCCCTTCTGCGAACCAATAGACGCCCGCCGCGGCACCACCACCGGCACCAGCGCCGCAGACCGCGCCACCACCATCCTCGCCGCCACCGATCCCAACACTCATCCGGAAGATCTCGCCCGCCCAGGACACGTCTACACCCTGCGCGCCCGCAATGGCGGAGTCCTCGTCCGCGCCGGACAAACCGAAGCGTCGGTCGATCTCGCGCGCCTGGCCGGCCTCGATCACTCCGGCGTGATCTGCGAAATCATGAACGACGACGGCACCATGGCGCGCATCCCGCAGCTCGTCGAATTCTGCCGCCAGCACGGCATGAAACTCCTGACCGTCGCCGACCTCATTCGCTACCGCATGCAGCATGAACGCCACGTCCGTCGCATTGCCGAATCCGTCCTCCCCACGCGCCACGGAAATTTCCGCATGATCGCCTACTCCAATGACGCCGACCACGAATTGCACGTGGCCCTCGTCCGTGGCGACATTTCGAGAGGCGATGCCGACAAAGCCGGACCGCCGCTTGTCCGCGTCCATTCGCACTGCCTCACCGGCGACGTATTCGGCGCCACCTCCTGCGATTGCCACGCCATCATCGAACGCTCGCTAGAAGCGATCGCGGGCGAAGATCGCGGCGTTTTCGTCTACCTGCATCACACCGGCCGCGGCTTTCAAATTGACGCCCCGCGCGAAGCCGACGCCGCCGAACTCCCGCGCATTCGCTTCCACGCCCGCGACGAAAAGGAACACGACCTGGGCCGTCAACGCCTGGTCCAACGCGAAAGCGGCATCGGCGCCCAAATACTGATAGACTTGGGCCTCCGCCACATCCGCGTCCTGACCAATCATCCGCGCAAACTGGTAGCGCTAGACGGCTACGGCCTCGAAATAGTCGAACAAGTCCCGCTAGCCCTGGACGCCACAAAACTGCGCCAGCAGTAAAGATCGAGAAAAAAAGAGATTTCACGCGGAGGACAACGGAGAAAAAGAAAAAAATCGCAGCCACGGCAAGCACGTGCAGCGCGCAATCAAAAAATGTCCGCCGCGGCGCCATATGGAGTGTGGCGGCGCGCCGCCGCCGTGACCAACGAAAGAGCTACGCAAAAACGGCCCAGGCGAGGCGTGCCTCGCCGAAGAAAATTCAAAACCGGCAAGAATTAAAGGGCTGATCGCGAAGTCACGATGACTTTGCAGCACGCGGCGGAACAACAGTAACGTAAGGCCGCATCTCCTCAAGCTTCCGCTTGCTGATCCCCTTAATCGCCAGCAAATCCTCAACCCGCCGGAACGGCCCACTCTTCCCACGAAAATCCACAATAGCCGCAGCAGTCTTAGGCCCAATCCCCGGCACCAATTGCAATTGCGCAACGCCAGCCGAGTTCAAATCAAGAGGTTGCGCAGGCGGCGACTTCTTCTGCGCCAGCGCCATGCCGCAGATAAAAAGAATCAGCGCAACAGCGGCCGCCGGCGATACCCAGCTAAACGCGATTGCCCTGCGCATCGTATTCCGTGAGCTCACCATACAGCGCGGCTTGATCCGCAATTTGCGCGCGATCCCCAACCAAAATAATTTGCGCGTTGGCCGAATCAAAGTGCCGTCGCGCCGCCGCCAGCACATCATCGGCAGTGAGCGCATGAACCTTCTGTCGATAAGTCTCCAGATGGTCTTCAGGCAAGCGGTCCAGGTAAATGGTGGAGAGCTGGCCAAGCAATCCGTCCTGCGTAGCCACCCCCAACGAAAACACGCCGGTAAGATAGCTGCGCGCGCTTTCCAACTCCTCGGCAGTGACAAGCAGCGAGCGCATGCGGTCCATCTCGTAGAAGATTTCGGTGAGCGTAGCAGCAGCCACTTCGTTGCGCACCGCGGCGTGCACGTTGAAATAGCCATGCTGCCGTAGCGACTGCAATCCGCTCCGCGGGCTGTACGTATACCCCTTCTGCTCGCGGATATTAATGACCAACCGCGAATGAAACGCCCCGCCATAAATCGAATTCGCCAGCACCAGCCGGAACCAATCCGGATCCCGCCGCGTGATCGCCAGATTACCCACCACCACCTGCGTCTGCACGCTACCAGGCAAATGCACCATGTGCACTTTGCGTCCGATGTTATGCGGCGGCGCCGACGAAATTTGCGGCGGCGGTGGCGGCGCTTCCCAAGTTCCGAAAATCTTCTCGATTTGTGCGAGCAACGCGTCGCTGGAAAAATCGCCGACGATGATCAACAGCGCGTTCGCGGGCGAATAATTGTGGCGGTAGTACTCCTCGAGCTGTTCGCGTTGGTAGGCCCCAACCTGCTCCTCAGTGGGTGAAATTACAGCATACGGATGCTGGCCGAAGATCACATGACGGAAGCGCTCGTTCGCCAGAAACGCGGGCGTGGTGCGTTCGATGCGCAAACCCTCGATTTTGCGGCGTCGCTCGCGCTCGAATTCCTCGGCGGGAAACGACGCGTTGCGCGCGAGGTCGGCCATCATCTCAAAGATGCCCTCGGAAAACTCGGCAAGCCCGGAAAGAGAGATGGCGCTGGAATCGGCGCCCGCGTGCGTGCCGAGATCGGCGCCCATGCGGCGAAGGTCTTCTTCAATTTGCCGGCTGGTGCGCGAAGCGGTGCCAGTGCGCACCACCGTCGCGGTGATTTCCGCGAGGCCTGGCGCGCGGTGAGCGACGATCGCGTTTCCGCTGCGGAAGAAGAGCTGCGCGGAAATCTTCGGGAACGTGCGCAGTTCCGCGAGCACGACTTGCATGCCATTCGCAAGAGTGTGAACCGCGCGCTTCGGCCATGCGACCGGGCGTTCCGGGCCGAGGGGCGGAACAGCGCTCGATTGTGCATTCGCATTTGAGGAGGTGCTGGAGCTTGTGGTCATCGGTTTAGTGGTTGTTCCGCTCACGCTGCCACATCCTTCGCGATGGGTCGCCGCACCAGAATCGCGCGATTGCGCGGGACCAGATATTTTTGCGCAGCGGCCTGCACCTGCGCGGGCGTGACCGCCTCGAATCCATCGAGGATCGTGTTTATTTTGCCGGGATCGCCGTCGAATAGCGTGAAGCACGCGAGATAGTGCATCAGGCCGAAGCGGGGCATGTGGGCGCCCATGCCGCCTTCGAGGTTCGAATAAAAATCGGCTCGGAGCTTCACTTTCACGGGTGCCAACTCTTCTTCGGTGATTCCGTGCTCCTGCATTTCGCGGATGATTTCGTCGAACTCGGCAACCACCTCTTCCGTGGTGAATTCCGGTTTGTGAAATAGGCGCGTGACCATCTGCGTCGGGCCGTTGGTTTCGATGATGTCCGCGCCACCATCAGTTTCGACGGCGATTTGCTTTTCGAGGACGAGCCGGCGATAGATACGACCGACGCGGCCGCCGTGCAGCGCGCGATCGAGTATGGACGCGGCGTACCAATCGGGATTGCCGCGCGGCGGAACTGTGTAGCCAATGGCAATGGCCGGGAGCGGACCGAACTTCTCGATCACCTCCCCGCGGCGCTCTTCAGTTTGCGGCGGCTCGGAGACATCGGCGCGCGGCGGCAACGGGTGCGCCGGAATATCTTCAAAATACTTCTTAGCTAGCGCGAATCCTTGCGCGGGTTCCACATCTCCGACGATCAGCAGGACCGCATTGTTCGGCGAATAGTAGGTGTGAAAGAAGGTCTGCACGTCGGCGAGCGTGGCGGCATCAAGATCGTTGAAATCGCCATAAAAATTATGGGCGTTGGGCCAATTGCGGAATGCTACTGGCGGCAGGTCGAGCCACGGAAAGCCGCCGTAGGGCTGGTTCATCACGTTTACGCGGACCTCTTCCTTGACCACGTCGCGCTGGTTGCGCAGATTTTCGTCGTCCACTTTCAGAGCGCGCATGCGGTCGGCTTCGAGCCAGAGCACGCGTTCGAGCGCGTTAGACGGGACCGATTCGAAGTAATTGGTGATGTCGTAGTTTGTGGTGCCGTTGAGCATCCCACCGGAAGAATTAATCAG
The DNA here is from genome assembly GCA_963740695.1 of uncultured Acidobacteriota bacterium. Classification (GTDB taxonomy): domain Bacteria; phylum Acidobacteriota; class Terriglobia; order Acidiferrales; family UBA7541; genus Palsa-295. The sequence goes on along the minus strand of CAVUFU010000003.1, from coordinate 159,836 downwards.
GCGGATGTGTTCCATCTTTCCGGCGTGTTCTGAACCCTGAAACATCATGTGCTCGAACAAATGGGCAAAGCCGCTGCGTCCGCGCGGCTCGAGCCTGAAACCGATCTGGTAGTACACGCCGACGGTGACCACAGGCGCCGAGCGGTCTGGCGACACGACCACCCGCAAGCCGTTGGCGAGGGTCGTGTGTTCTACGGGAATGTGCACATTCTTCACTTCGGATTCCTCCTGGAATGTTTGAGCGCGCGATCAAGCTGTTTCAAGGTCTTGGCAGGACTTTTGGAAAGCACCCTCGCCGATAGCCGCAGGAGCTTTGCGTACGATTCGCCGAATTCGCGCGGATAGCGGCGCAATGCGTCGAAGTGCTTTCCCACCGTCGCATAGTCGCCGCGGGCAGCAGGGCCAGTCCATGCGGCACGTGGTCCGTGCTTTTCAAAATTATCCAGCATCTGGCGCATCAGCGGCAATAAAGTCTGCATGGCGTGCTCGCGCGAAAATCCGATTTTGGTGAGCACTTGCGTCGCGCTTTCCGTGAGGGCGAGCGCGTGGCCCGCTAGCATCGTCCCCGCCGCGTGGTATGCAGGCTTGTGCCGGCTTCCTACCGGGACCGGAATGCCGCCCAACTCGCGCGCAATTGTCGCCGCTGCGCGTCGCGCGCGCGCGTCACCTTCGACGGCGAAAATCACGCCCTTTAGATCCGGCTGCGAATTCCTTGTGAAAGTCTGCATCGGATGAATCGAGCCGGTAGACGCGCCGCAGCGTGCCAGTGGCCGCAAGATCGAGCTGTCCAGCGCGCCACTCGCGTGCAGTACGACTCTTCCGCGACAACTTTTGCCCGCAAGAGTCGCCAACTTGCGCGCTACCGCTGCCAGCGCATCGTCAGGCGTCACCAATAGAATAACATCGGCATCCATCACGTCGCGCGTAAGAGTGGAATGCGGCTCGCCAGCCCCAATTGCGCGGACGGCGGCGCGCGCGGTGGCCTTGGAGCGCGTCACAACTGCGTTAATGCGCCAGCCGAGATGGCGGAGGTTGCGCCCCAGAGTGCGTCCCAGGCGTCCTGCGCCGACGATGGAAACCGAGCGCGCCATGCCAAGTGATAGCATAGCGTGTTCGCGCGCAACTCGCTGGAGGATATTCTACGTCGCACTGGTTCTGGATCGGATTCCTCGGATTCATTGCGTTCATCTGGTTCGTACAGTCCATCGACCTTGCATTCGGGGCGCTCTCGATTCCGGCCCTGACGAGCGTTGCGCCGCTGAAGGACGCGGATTGTCCGAGCGTGTCCATTCTGTTTGCGGCGCGTGACGAAGCCGAGAAATTGCCCGCAGCGCTGGATACGTTTCTGGCCCTGGATTATCCGAGATACGAAGTGATCGCTGTGAACGATCGTTCCGAAGACGCGACGGAAAGCATTTTGCAGAACGCGGCGCGCAAAGACCCACGGCTGAAGATCATAAACGTGTCTTCCCTTCCTGCCGGCTGGCTGGGCAAACCGCATGCGTTGCAGGAGGCGTTCGAGCATTCCACCGGGGAATGGCTGATTTTTACGGACGCGGATGTGCATTTCGAACCGAACGTGTTGCGGCTCGCGGTCGCGCTGGCGGAAAAAAAGCATTGGGACCACATGCCTTTGCTGTGTCACGCCAAAATGTTCTCGTTCGGCGAAAAGATTACGATGACTTTCTTCGGGATGGCGTTCCTGCTCGGCGTCCGGCCGTGGCACGCGAGCAATCCGAAAATGCCCAACTACGTGGGGATCGGCGCGTTTCAATTGATACGGCGCAGCACCTACGAAAAAATGGGCGAACATCGACGGCTGGCGATGGAGGTGGTGGACGATGTGAAGGTAGGCAAACTGGTGAAGGAGGCCGGGTGCTCGTCCGGGATCGCTAAGGCCGGCGCCTTGGTGAGCGTTTATTGGCACGCGGGGGTGCGGAATATTATTCGAGGGACGACCAAGAATTTTTTTGCGACTACCGGGTTCAGCGTGCCGATGGTCTGCATTCAGATGCTGGGGCTTTTGAGCTTGAGCGTGCTGCCGTGGTTGGCGTTGCCGTTCGTGCATGGTTGGGCGCGCGTGTTTGCGGGGATTGCGGTTGCGCTGGCGATTTGCGCGGAGGGCGGCGTGGCGATCGAGAATGGGTTGTCGCCGCTGTATGCCTTGACGCACCCGATTGGGGCGCTGATTTTCGGGTGGATGCTTACGCGGTCTACGATCGTGACTTTGTGGCAGGGCGGGATTTTCTGGCGCGGGACGTTTTACCCTTTGAAGGAGTTGAAGCGCGGAATGGTGTGACACTGCAAAGGCCAGGCAAAGGATTTAACGCAGAGGACGCAGAGAAGGAGCAGAGAGCGCAGAGAAAAAGGAAGAAGATCGTGAGCGTTTTCGCAACGCACACTTCGAATGAAATTCAGAGGCCCTAACACAGAGTACACAGAGAAAACCATGAGGGCACGGAGAATCCCTGCGCAGCGGCAAGAATCCTATTTGAAAAATGAATAGCCGATGTAGAAGACGTGGACGTCCACGCCCGGATTGAAGCTGTGACGGTAGGCGTTGGATATGTGCTGGTATTTGTAACCGAAGCGCCAGGCGCGGTTGCGCGACGCATTGAACCAATCCACTCCCGTTTGAAAATCGAAGGTGAAGTTGAATTGCGTGCCGCCGGGGACGTCCACGGGCACCGGCCGGACCGACGCGACAAATCCCGCCGTCGAAGCAATGAATGGCTCGAGGCGATGCTCGCGGCGGAAATTCAGCTTCAGTCCGATGGGGCTGACGCCGCCGCCGTATACGGTTTCGCGACCATTGGTGCAATACGTTGTCACTCCCGGAGACGGTGAGCAAGTTACGTATTTGAACTGACGCAGCGTTTCGAGTGGCACGACGTCCAGCGTGTACTGCAGCGCCGTCGAGGGCTTGTCGTACAACGTGCGGGCGTAACGCAGCGCGAAAACGCCGAGTTGGCGGTCGGATGTGGATCCGAAGATTTGGGAGTTGGCGACGGAGTAGCCGCCCCAAATGCCGAATTCATTACCGGGCGGATAGAGCGGAGCAGGCTGTGCCGGCGGCGGCGATTGCGCCGCAGTCTGAATTGGATTTGAACTTTGAGCGTGCGCTGGGGTTGAAAATGCGAGCGCTGCGACCATCACGAGTAGAAAGCGAAGTGGACGCGTTTGCGCGGGAGACGGTATTTTGTGCAATGGTCTTTTCTCGCTCATAGTATTCAGGAAAACGGACAGGAAGAAAAGCGTCCGCTTAGTGGCATGTACAAATTGTGGTTACATCGGCTCGAGTTGAGGCAGCCAAGCCCAAGAGCCGGCGGGACGCCTTTCGACTCTGCCGCGAGCATAGTCTCACGACAAGCCGGCGCTGCACGTCCTATCCGGATTTTCTGGAGACTTTGGCGGCGCGGGATCTTTTCTTGACTGGCGGCAGTGCTGTGCCAGAAGGCTGCTCTGCCGCCGGGGCACCGAGCGTCGGCACCTCGACTTCTCCATTCGTGTTGTCAACGCCGGCGGCTCGGCCAGCATTTGCTTCAGTCGTAGAAGGATCAGACGCAGAAACTTCCGCCAGAGCTGCTGGCAGCGAATCGGTCCCGGCGGGGGCGAAAATCGCGCCGAGGTCGCGTTGTTTCAGCGCGCGGACGCGGTCGCGCAGGGCTGCGGCGCGCTCGAAGTCGAAATTCTTGGCGGCTTCACGCATCTGGGTTTCGAGTTGGGCGACGACGTGGACCAATTGAGCTTCCGTGCTGATGTCGCCGATGACGGCATCTTCCACGGGAACGGGAAGATAATCGGCTTCGATGATGCGGGCGAGCTGCATGTCGACCGATTTGATGATGGATTGCGGGGTGATGTGATGTTCGCGGTTGTAGGCTTCTTGCTTGGCGCGGCGGCGGCTGGTTTCGCCGATGGCCTGGCGCATGGAATCGGTCATGTTGTCCGCGTACAAAATCGCGCGGCCTTCGAGGTGACGCGCGCAGCGGCCCATCGTCTGGATTAACGAGGTGGCGCTGCGGAGGTATCCCTCTTTATCGGCGTCCAGAATCGCGACTAGCGAAACCTCGGGAAGATCGAGGCCTTCGCGGAGCAGGTTGATGCCGATGAGGACGTCGAATTCGCCGCGGCGCAGATCGCGCAGAATGCGTACGCGCTCGAGGGTTTCGATTTCGGAATGTAAGTAACGAACTTTGATGCCGACCTCGGCGAAATATTCGGCGAGGTCTTCGGCCATGCGTTTGGTGAGAGTGGTGACCAGGATGCGCTCATTGCGCGCGGTGCGCTGGCGGATTTGCTCCAGGAGATCGTCCACCTGGCCCTTCACTGGGCGGACTTCAACTTCTGGATCCACGAGGCCCGTGGGACGGATAACCTGTTCAACGACCACGCCGCCGGTTTTAGTGAGCTCGTAGGGGCCCGGAGTGGCGGAAACGTAGATGACTTGATTGGTGCGGTGCTCGAATTCCTCGAAAGTGAGTGGGCGGTTATCTAGCGCCGAGGGCATGCGAAAGCCGTAATTCACTAGCGTTTGTTTGCGCGAACGGTCGCCGTGATACATGGCGTGCAGCTGCGGGACGGTCTGGTGCGATTCGTCCACGACTAGCAAGTAATCGGACGGAACATAGTCCAGCAGGGTGGGCGGCGCTTCTCCCGGCAGGCGGCCGGAAAGATGGCGCGAGTAATTTTCGATGCCGTGGCAATAGCCGATGGTGCGCATCATTTCGATGTCGAAGTGCGTGCGCTGCACGATGCGCTGCGATTCGACGATTTTTCCCTGGCGGCTTAGTTCGCCTTTCCACCATTCAAGCTCTTCGTAGATGCCTTGGATGGCGCGTTCTTTTTGGTCGGCGGGCAGAACGTAGTGCGTCTTAGGGTAAATCGGCTGGCGGGTGATTTCACCTTCGCGCGTAACGCGGATTTGTCCGGTGAGCGGGTCAATCTTGCGAATATTTTCGATTTGCGTGCCCCACATTTCGATGCGCACGGCGAGATCGTCGTAGGGCGGATAGATTTCGATCATGTCTCCGCGGACGCGGAAGGTGCCGCGACGGAGATCTTCGCCGCGCTCGTATTGGATTTCGACGAGCTTGCGGAGAATTTCCTCGCGGGTGATGGACATGCCCTTTTCGAGCAGGAGCATCATGCCGTAGTAGGCTTCGGGCGAACCGAGGCCGTAGATGCAGGAGACGGAGGCGACGATGATGACGTCGCGGCGCTCGAAGAGCGAGCGGGTAGCGCTCATGCGCAGCTTGTCGAGCTCGTCGTTGATGGTGGATTCTTTTTCGATGTAGGTGTCGCTCGCGGGGACGTACGCTTCGGGCTGGTAGTAATCGTAATAGCTGACGAAATATTCGACGGCGTTATCGGGGAAGAAGGATTTGAACTCGTGGAAGAGCTGGGCGGCGAGGGTTTTATTGTGGGCGAGGACGATGGTGGGGCGATTCATCTCCTCGATTACCTTCGCGATCGTGAAGGTCTTGCCGGAGCCGGTGACTCCAAGGAGGACTTGGTGGCGGTCGCCGTCGTTTACACCTCGGACGAGTTGGGAGATAGCTTGCGGCTGGTCGCCGCGGGGATCGTAGTCGCTGGCTAATTTGAAATTCATGGACGGACTTTCAGGGCGCGTAACGCGCTGGGTTGAAAACTACCATTATACCTTATGGCGCAAGCGACGGGGTTTGCGCGACGCGATTGCAATCGAAGAGAGATCTTTCGCTGGGCTCGGGATGACAATAAAAAAATTGCGGCGTCGCCAAGAATTGACGACCGATCGAAATTCAGGGCCGAGCCGACAACCGGTCAAATTTCAAGGGCGGGGTTGGGGCGCGGGCGCCGCGTCGGCATCGGGCGCGGGTGATGGCATGAGAGTGATTTCGGATTGGCTTTCCACGTGGCCGACGTAGTGGATCTTCGAGCCGGAAAGCGCGCTGACGATCTCGAAGTCCATGTCCTGCTTGGATGTTTGCGTCGAGCGCGTGATCATGCCGCTTTGCAGCGAAATGGCATCGAGGCTTTCACCGTCGCCGGTCCAGGTGCCGGAGGTGCGCAGGCCGTTGTGGCGATAGTCGTCGGGAGTAGCGTCGGGGCTGGTGGAACCGTGGCGCAGGATCTCGAACCGGGTGAGGACGATGGCGCAAGACGCACTATCTTTGGCCGCAGCTGCGCCGGAGGGCGCGGGCTTGGCTTGCGACTCGCAGGGCTCGTCGCGCAAATAAGTGGATTCGGTGCGGGAGATCAGGCCGGCGAGCGGCGTGTTCTCAAGCGGGCGTTCGTTGTTCCACTTCTGGCCGATGGCGATGCCTTCGTGGGGCAATTTGGCGCTGGCGGAGAGCGCGTTCAGCCACGCTCGCACGGTCGCGGTGGCCGCGGGGTTCGAATAGACGTCATCGAGGCCCTTGATTTTGGAAACTTCGCCGGTCGGCTCGATCGTAAATTCCATCGAACGGCCCTGGAGGCGATTGTATTGATCTTCCAGCGCGTCGGCTGCGGGATCGTAGGCGTCGCTTTCGGTGGTGGCGCCGGCTTTTTCGTAGGTGACGCGGAGGCGGACGGTGCCGAGAGCGCCGTCCGAGCCGGATTGAGCGTCAAGAACGTCCAAACGAATTTGCAGGTCGGAAACTTGCTTCAATTGCGAAGGGGCCTCGGGATTCACGACGGGTGTGGTGGTGTTGCCGGTCGTGGTAGTGCGTGTTTCGATCTGATAGCGGAATGATTGCCCGGTGACAAATTTCGGAATTAGGTGGATGCGCTCCGAGGGGTTTGCTCCCGGCGAGAGAGCGAGGACCGCCAAGCCCGCTAGTGCAGCCACGTAATACGTGGCGGCATGCGCCGTGACGCGAATCTTGCATGCGCTCAGCCTGTGCGCCATTGATTTGGACGCTAGCATAGGGCATTGGACGAGGCAAACGGCTACAAGGTTGGATTCACTGGCGGTTCGGAGACTGCCGGACAGGAGCGATCGTTGGGGAATCAAGTGGGCCGGTGAGCAGGGACGTATTGCTGGCTCCGGAGCGGGATGATTTGGCAATGGGAGCAGCTTCCTCGGGCGCGGACAGCATCCGCAGCCGCAGATCGAGATTGCGGGCGAAGTCTACGGAGCCTGAGCCGGTGATTTGTTGGCCTGGGCTTGCGAGAGCAAGATTCTGGAACACGATTTTGCCGTCGTGGCACAAGAATTCGGCGGTGGACTCGTTGAACGAGCTCTTGCCTGGCGCCAGTTCCCCCTGTCGCAGCGATTCGGCAAGGTTGAAGGCGCCGATTTGCGCGGCAGTGACGCGCAGGTTGCCGCGACATTCCAGCGATGAAATCAGGTCCGCGCGATCGGCGCCGCGAAAATCGAACGTCAGGGCGCCGGTGGCGGCGCCGCCGAAGGAATTATCAAGCGTGGGAAAAGGAGCAGTAAGAGACGCGAGATCAACACGGGAATAATCGAGGTGGATGCGGTAGGAAGGATTCGCCGTCAGCTCCGCGTCGAGAGAGCCATCGAGATTGCCGCCATAAAATTGTGCCTTCGCCGCGGAGAGCTGCATATGGCGGCCTCCGATTTTCAAATCACCTTGCAGATGGCGAACGACGAGCGGGGCCAGCGTGAATTGATCCACGCTGACTTGCCCCTGCGCGCGCAAATTTTCCGGGACGGCGTTCCTGGCTGACGAGGAATTCAAGAATGGCAGCATGCGATCCAGAAAACTCTCGCGCCAGCGCGGGTTCAGCCCACGGTCGAGATCGGAGCTGGAGAGGTGGTCCGCAGCCAGCGCGAATTGCCATCCGCTAGCAGTGTCGTGCCGGTCAAAAGTGCCGGCCCAATGAGCGCCGAACGCCTCGGCCGCGGTTAATGCGATGTGGTGCGAGCCGGGTTTCAATTCCGCGCGGGCGCTGATCCGCGTGACCGGCTGATTCAGGAACGGAGTGAGCAGCGCGGCACCGGCTGGTTCCCCTCCCCATTCGATCGAGCCAACTGGCTGCGTTTGCCAGGGATATCTCGCGCCTGACCAACGCAAATCGCAGCGCACCGGCCCACTCAAATCCCAGCCGCGCGAAATATTCCACCCCAGTACACCGGCAGTTGCGACCAGATCCCGAACTTGCGTGAGATTTCCTGAGAGGTGGTAGACGGGAAACTCGCGTGTTCCCGCGTGCGATATGGTTTCTAGCCGGAGCGAGCCGCCTGCCGGTCCGTACAAGACAGTGGAAGGAAGCAGCGTGAAAATTTCGTGCTCGAAGCGGAATTGCGTTTGGCCGAGGTGCACGGGAACGCGCAGGCGCGAACTCGTGAAGTCCGCGCCGGCGATTGCGCCGGCCGCTGAAGTTAATCGCGGCGGCCAGACCGAAAAGGCAGCATGGACGCTGGCGGAGCCATTGAGCGCCAGATCGTTCGAAATGCCGGGATGGAAGGCGCGAATCCACGCCAGCACATCGTCGAGATCCACTTCGGATTGTGTAATTTCGATCTGATCCGGCGAGAGGCTTTGCTCCTTCGGTGGAGGTTGGTATTCGGCGGGAGTGCGCCACGAGAATCTGGCTAGAGCGTGCGCCCAGGAATGAGGGGCCTCGAGCGTCGCGTCCGTGACGTCTAATCCGGAGGCGAGCGGATACAAAATCATTTTGGCGTTCAAATTCACCGCGGGGTTATCAGGGCGCAGAGCAAAATCCCAGCGATGCAACTGGCGCACTTCGGCGTGGAGTTGCAGAAGCCAATTATCGCTTTCAGTGTCGGCATGCAGCATCAGGGCGAGATTGCCGCGCACCCCGAAGTCGTAACCGCGCGCGAGCCGCAGTACGTCCGAGAGCGCAGCATCACCCCATGCAAGGTCGAGCACAGCTGGGCGCAGCCGCGAAGAGGTGCCGCCTACGTGACCCGAGACGTAAATCGTGCCGGCCTGCTGGAGAACCACCGCAGCACGCGTGGGCACGGCGGAGAGGTTCATGGTCCAGCGCCCCTGGCCGTCCGGCTCGAGGTAACCATTGACGTTGACCAAGGCAAACGGAAGCTTTTCGCTCGCGCGCTTGAAATTGATCCGGCCGGAATCCACTTCGATGCGGCCGAAGCGGATGGTGGAAGGCTGCGGCGACCTGCCACCGGTGGCGGCGCCGCTTGGTTTCGGAAGCCATTCGGCGACGTTCCAATCGCCATCCGCGTTGCGAACGAGATTAAGGCTGGGCCTTACGAGCGAGATGGTGCCGAGCTGCAGGTGGCCGCGAAAGAGGCTCTCCCAGCGCAACCGAACGGTGAGCGACTCCGCGCGCAGAAAATACTCGTAGCCGAAGCGGGGATCCTCGCTGAACGTGACGGACTGAGCCTCGAGCGTGGGGCCGCCCCAGAGCGAGAAATTGTAGCGGCCCACCTCGACGCTTCGCCCGAAAACCGATTCCAACTTCGCGGTCAATTTTTTTTGCAGGCGAGTATGGCGAATCAGGAGAGATATTCCGAAGTCCACGGCCCACAGAAAGATGAGCAGCAAAAGGAAATATTTGGGCCAGCGCGTCCACCGGCGCTGGGGCCGCGGCGCAGCGAGATGCTCGGCTTGGATGGCGGGCTCGGAGAGAGTTTGTGACATGGCAACGCGGCCTGCGGTGTCCATGATACACAATCCTTCGCGTGGGCTGAGGAGTTGTCGCGATTCTCGGGCCTGCGCAGCGGGAATTTCGGTTGGACTCGACGACCAAAGATTTAACACAGAGTTCACAGAGAAATGGCTTGAGAGCACGGAGAAATCGTGAGTTCACCGCAGAGACGCAGAGGACGCAGAGAAAATCAAAACCTTGCGGCGCGCCAGGGATCGCGACGCTAGAACACTTCGATCAGGACCGCTAGTGGACTTCGCGGAGCATGCGATGCCAGCGGGTTTTGGCGCGGAGGTGCCGCAGAGTTTCGACGATGCCTTGCACGATGCCGTAGGCACCGCGGGATTTGTAGTCCTCGGGCGTGGCCTGCACGGACCAGTAAATCAGCATGGGCCGGCCCATGATGGCGTCGCGGTCCACGAAACCCCAGTAACGGCTATCCCAGCTGCGATCGCGGTTATCGCCCATGGCGAAGTACTTGTCCGGAGGAACCACCAGTTCGCCGTTTTTCACGTAGCTCAAAATTTGCGCGGCCCATTCCGGACGCAAACCGACCTGCAGAAAATAACGGTCGGTGGGGGGGAAATTATCTCCGAAAGGATCTTCGTAAGTGGGGTCGTGGACGACGTAAGGCTCGTTGATGCGTTGTCCGTTGACGTAAACCTGCTGGTTGATGATGCGGATACGGTCGCCGGGAAGACCAATGGCGCGTTTGACGTAATGCGGATGATCGTCAAAGGGAAATTTGAAGACAATGATGTCGCCGTGGCGGATATCGCGGTACGGCAGAATTTTTTCGTACCAGGCTCCGCGGCCCTCGAAGATGAATTTGTTCACCAGCAAGTGATCGCCGACCAATAATGTCGGCTCCATGGATTGCGAAGGAATTTTGAAAGCTTGGACGATGAAGGTGGTGCCAAAAAGCGCTAGCAGGATGGTGACGAGAAGCGATTCGGCATATTCGGCGATCCAACTCTTCGATACTGGCCGGTGGCCGTGCACAGGCGAGTGCGGCTGAGCATCTTGCGAATGGCTGTCCGGAATATTGTCAGGCAGCGGCGCGGTGGCTTCGACTTCCATGAATTCCCTTCAGCGATATCCTGAAAATTCCCAGCACGTTCCTCTGCAAAACCTGTACTTCAGCGGCTGAAGCCGCTCTGATTTTCCCACGTTTGTGCCGAAGCTAAAGCTACGGCCTACAAAGACTCTCCTGTGCTCACACCGACTCTAGAATTCTTTTCAAAACTGAGGCAGTGAACGTCGGAGATGAAGCTCCGACCGCCTAGAAATCCTCTTCTCAAGAGGGTGAGCTCAGGCTAAGCGCTGCGCGCGGCCAGGATTTTCAGGGCCGCGCGGGCCGCTTCCTGTTCTGCTTCTTTCTTGCTGCGGCCTTCGGAGGCCGAGAGGCGCTCTCCCGCGTGCCACACCTCTACTTCGAAAACCTTCTGGTGTTCGGGACCCGACTCGCTGCGCACGCGGTATTCGGCGGGCTTTCGCGCGCGTTGCTGCAGCCACTCCTGCAAGGCCGACTTGTGATCAGCGCTTCCGAGCCCTTCCGCCGCGTCCGCTAGGGCGGGATCGAGTAGCGTTCGGCGCAAAAACGAAGCGGCCGCGGGAAGCCCGGCATCCAGATAAATCGCGCCGAGGATGGCTTCGTAGGCGTCGGCGAGGAGCCTTTTCTTGTCGCGGCCGCCGGTTTTTTCTTCTCCGGGGCCGAGACGCAAATGGCTGCCGAGCTCCAACTTTTTCGCCGCGTAATGAATCGAAGATGCGCTGACCAGCCTCGCCAACCCTTTGGAAAGCTGGCCCGAGTTCCAACCGGGAAACGAGCGGCAGAGCGTCTCGCTGGCGACCAGTCCGAGGACGCGATCGCCGAGAAACTCGAGACGCTCGTTGTCGGTGCCGTTCGAGGTTTGGCGATGCGAACGGTGCGTCAGCGCACGGTCAAGCTCCTCGGGACGCGAGAAATGATGCCCCAGGATCGTCTCCAGCTCGTTGCGCTCCTCTTCAGTCATGTTTGCCAGCGCTACTTGGGCGCTTGCAACTCCGTCGCCGCCTGCTTTTTCGTCTGGTCCACCATTTGCTTGCAGCGATCCTGGAGGCCGCCGGGCATCTGCGCGCACTTCTGGTAAGCATCAATCGCATCGGAGAAGCGGCTGAGATGCGTCAAGCACACGGCCATGACGTAATAATCGGTCGGATCGGGAGTATCCGACTTGGCGATGGATTGCTTGAATTCCTCCACGGCTTCGTCGAATTTCCCGCGGCGGAAATAAATGAGCCCCAAGCCGCTGTGCGCTTGCGATTCCGCCTGGGCTTTGGCTTTGGCGAATTGATCGTCGGTCATGTTCGCGGGCTTGGGCAGAGTGGGGAGCAGCAACAATGCGTGTTTTTCGTACTGCTCGCCCTTGTCGAGTCTGCTCTCTGCTTCGGCATCGTTGCCGCTGTTGTGCGGAATGACCCAACCGACGAGAACCAAAACCGTGACGTCGTCCGGATTTAGAGCCAGGGCCTTGTCGGCGTCGGCATACATTTTGGGGAGATCCTGCTTGGCTTCCTCCGCGACGGTGAGCGCCTGGTAAACCTGCTCGACGTACCGGCCATTCGGATATTTCTGAAGGTACCCTTCGCCGAGTTGGATGCGCTTGTCGGGATCATCCGTTTTCGTATCGGTGAGCTCTTTGTAGGCTTTCTCTTCTTCCGGATCAGCCGGTTTGGGCGCCGCGGCAGCGGGCGGGGGCGCGCCACTGGCTGGAAGGTTTTCGAGCGACGGAGGCTTGTTCTGATCTTGCTGTTGCGTTTGCTGCTGCGTTTGCTGCTGTTGTTGCTGGGCCTGCGCGAACGATTTTGGCGCGCAGATCACGACGGAGGCAATCAGAACTGCCGCGAACCCCATGGCATTGCGAATTGATGGAACGAACATTCTCATTTCACATCCTTCCTTTTTTAAGATTGCTGGGACGCGCTGGGGAATTCGTACCAGGCACTACACTACCGGGCCAAATACATTTTCCTCCGGACGGTTTTAGCGGCCGGAGGCCGGCCAATCCTATACCATTCGCGCCGAATCTTTACGGCTTTTGCGGTTCGTTTGCGCCGCTGCTTCCACGCGGATGATAGGGAGTATCGATTCCGCGTTGCGCCGCCACGCGAGCGGCTTCCGGGGCTCCCGTGATGGCCAGCGCCGCCCGATACTCCGTGAGCGCCTGGTCCCGCTCTTCCGCGAAATCATGCAAGCGCCCTAAATATACATGGGACCAGGCCAAGATCGCAGGGTCGGACCCACTCGTTGAGTTTACCGCACCACCGCCGTCCGAGGCTGGCGCCGCCACGAGTTTTTCGAAGAGTTCCTGAGCGTGGTCCGCATCGTGATTGAGCAAGGAGGCGATTGCCAGTCCAAAATTCGCGCGCGCGTCGTCGGGATCTTTGGCCAGGACCTTTTGGAACGCTGCGATGGCGGCAGGCGCGTCTTGCAGAGCGATTTGGTGGTCGCCTTCAGCGAGCAAGCGATCCCGCTCCGATTGCGGATCATTTTGTGGGGTGGCCTGCTGGCCGGGTTGAGCAGGAGCCGCGTTCGCGGCCGCTTCGGGCGCGGAAGCCGCTTCTGCCGGGGCGAATTTGAAATTCGCGTAGCGCTTTTGTTCGGCGGGAACGTCGATTCCGTCTAACAGGTCGGAAAAATAGAGCGACATAGCCGGCTCGGCCTTCTCGAACTTCTGCAATTGGGCATCGAACACCCGGACCATGACGAAGCCAGAGCGGTCGTTATCCACGAGCGCGGCTTCGTGCTTTTCCGGCGAGAGATGGCGAATGCGCAGTTCCACGGCCTTGACGAAACATTCGTCGGCGTACGCGATGAAATCGCTTCTGTACTCCGGCGGAAGCAGCGGCGCGCGCGCGCCGATGTTGAGCAGGCCGCTTTTGCGCATCAGGGCGTCGCGATATTTGAGCGGAAGCGGATCGAGCATGTAGTGCAGGTAAGCGTGGCGCACGTCGTCGGTGGGAAATTCCGAGCCAGCGCCGATGACGATGGCGTAGTGGTCGCCGTTATTCCGGAAATTCGCGCGATTGCCGACCAAGGGTTCGACGTAAACGGTGAAGGATCGGCCGTAGCTGGCCTTGTAGATTTCGCGCAGGTAGCCATTGCACACCGTGACGATGCGGCGGACGGGCGACTGGCTGCGATCCACCGCGCGATCATACTCGGGCTCGACTTTCGTCCATTGCAGGTCGAGATGCGCTTCATGGTAAAAATTTGCCAGGACTGGTTCAAAATCCTGAATGACGAGTACATCCGGCGGAAGCGTCTCCTGATCCATGAGGAACGAAAAGCGTGGTGGCGGCCCGACCGCAAGCGCGAACGCGATATAACGCGAAAGAGTCTCCGAGGGGTCTGCTAGCGCGTGATCGCGATAATATTCCCGCAAGGCATCGGTGGCGGGCCCCTGAAGCTTCAATAATTCACCGCGCAACGCGAGGCGCGAAGGCATTTCGGCGAGCGTGCTTTCGTCGGCGCCAAATCCGGCGGCATCGAGCGCGCACATGGTGGCGAAAATCTGTTGGCTGGCCTCGACACTGACACCCGACCCGCTGGCGCCGGCTTGAGATTGACCGAGCGTTGTGGGAGTAGCTGAGGCGCCGAAGAGCAGGACAATTGCCGCGAAGGCGGTGGGCGCGAAAAATTTCTGCGAGAGCTTTGAGATAACCGAACTCCTCGATCGAGTGCTGAGTTAACTGAGAATCACGGGCGCGCTTCCCCGTTGCGACGCGTGAGCGCGTTCCATTGAAAGATGCAGACAAACTCTAAATGGCAGCTTCGGCAGAGTCAAGGATGCGAACGGGGCTTGCCTGGCGGAATGCGCTAATTCGGGTTGCTGGCGAGCGATTAGGCCGCTCGATATGGAACAGTGGCCTAACCGCGAACGCGGACTTCGCTGAAACTGAGGAGAACCCGGCCGCCGTCCTGCGGTCGCCCAAAGCTTAGCTGCGGGCTGAAACGCGAGAACATCATTACCTGGTCGATTTGGTGCTGGACCGCGCTGTCCGTGGGACCGGCAAGAATCTTGTAGGAGACAACCTGGCCCTGCGCGTTGAGCGTGGCTTCCAGGAGCAACGTGCCGGAATCCGCCTCTCCAGACGGGCCGATTACGCCCGGGATCGGAAATGGCGCGAGACTTTCCACACGCGCCGGTTGCACGAGATTGAGTGGAAGATCGTTGGGGACGATGCCCGTCATGGGCACGCCCACCAAAATGTTCTGCACCACCAGAACAAAGGCGACCAGGGCCGTGAGAATGCCGCCCGTCGCCGGCACCGCGATCGGTTTGAGGATGTCTTCAAAAGCCACTGCCGCGCGAGACCACAGCCTGCGAAGATCCGCCCAAGGAGCACCCGAGCGAGCGGCTCGCACACGAATACGCACGGCCAGATCGGTGGGTGGCGCGCTGGGAGCCACGTTGGCCAGACAGATCGCGAGACGACGATAGCGTTCTAATTGGGCGTAGCAATCCTGGCAGTCGGCGAGATGCGCGCGAACAAGTTCGTGGTGACGGGGAGACACGGCGCCGTCGAGATACCCTGGGAGGTGAGGCGCGGCTTGACGGCAATTCATTGATTGCCTCGCTGGGATCTGGCAAGAACGTGAGCGGCGGACGGAGCCAGAATCGGCTGCGATGCCGCTGGTGACGGTGCAAATTGATTGGCGTGCTGTTCGGATTGCGCGTGGAATGAATGCCGGGCCGATTCGGCGGCAGATTCGGTTTGGCGGGCGTGCAGCAGCGGATCGAGAATTTCCTTCAGCATTCGCCGGCCGCGCAGGATGCGAGACTTCACGGTTCCGACGGAAACTTCGAGAACCTCAGCCACTTCTTCGTAGGAGAGGCCCTCAAGATCACGCAGAATGACTGCGCTGCGATATAGTTCGGGCACTTGCGCGAGAGCGCGGCGAACGGTGGCCTGCATTTCGCGCGCTTCCAATTGCTCGAACGGCGACGCTTCACAGTCTTTCAAATCCAAAGCGGGGTTCGCGCCTTCCACTTCCGCATCAATCGAGACTTGCTGACGATGATGCCGCCAGCACCAGCGGCGATGGTTGAGCGCTTGGCGCACCGAAATGCGGTACAGCCAGGTCTTCAGCGAGCTGCCACGGCGGAATCCCCGGATGCCGCGAAAAGCGCGTAAGAAAACTTCCTGGGTGACGTCGGCAGCATCGGCCGAATCGGAGAGAATCCCGTATACGAGGTTGAACACGCCGGCGTGATAGTAGGTGACGAGCCAATCGAATGCGGCATCCGATCCGGACTGCAGTTCAGTCACAAGTTCGGATTCATCGCGGCCCCAGGGCAGTGATTGTGCCAGGTCAGACATGCCTTGCGCCGCCATCCTCGAGGTAATCTCCAGGGCGTGTCCCTGATTTAGGTTAGACACCGAAAAGCCCTGTTCTGTTGCAAGGATAGCAGAAAATGGGCGTATGGGAATGAGCCGGGAGTACCATAACGAGAGTGAACGATCGTTCGGGAGCAAGTCACTTGGTTTGAGCGCCCTAGGCGCGATTGACTACAAGCTGGGCGTAGTTGGTTTGACGCTTTGCGGCTCGGGTGTTATAAATAAGTCACTTCAGCATGTGGGGCCGTAGCGCAGTTGGGAGCGCGCCTCGATGGCATCGAGGAGGTCACGGGTTCGAACCCCGTCGGCTCCACCAATCACACTCATGCTGTGCCAGCCAATAATAACAATGTGGCTTGGAATTCGTTCAGCGGCCGCCTTTGAACCAGGTGTAGCCGACGGTGAAGACTAGCGTCACGTTGTAGCCGGGATTGTGATTGCCCAAGCTGGCGCTGGAGAGATGGCCGAGTGAGCCTTCGAAAAACAAAGCGCGGCGCGGCGCCACGAACAGGCGAGTTCCGGCGACGGCCTGGGGCGTGAAGTTCACGACGGACGTCTTGCCCTCCGGTGGAACGTAGCTCTTGCTGAAGACGATGCCGCCGGCGGCCGCCACGTACGGCGCGAATTTTCGGCCGCTGGTGAAATTCCATTGCCAAATTAGTGGTTTGAAACTGCCGCCGTAAATCGCGCTGGCGGGCGGCAGGACCGCGTATAAGGGCATTACGTCCACCGCCCACTCGAAATTGCCATGAAGCAGTCCCGGCAGGTGGTCATGCGTGAGAATGAATCCGATGCGGCCTCCGGCATAAACGAACTGAGTACCACTGGATTTTCCGAGACCCGTTCCGCCGCCGGCCAGCGCGCCGAGTTCCCAAGTCTTATTGAGGGATTGAGAAACCCAGTTCTCGTCGGCGGAGGCTGCCGGCGCAGTCTGCGCGCACGCAATTCCAGCGACAAACATACTGAGAATTAACGCGGATATAAATTTCATATTATCTTCCAGACGAAGCGGAGTTCTCCGGCAATTACCACACAAGGCGAAACGCGGAGACGCCTTACTCCGTAAACTCAAGTCGCGAATGGGTGAGACTACGGTGCGAACGGCCTTGGCGTCAAGCCTATCCGCGCGGAAGTTTGCGGCCAGCACGCCGCACAAACAGGGCGGAGCGATCGACGATCGTCTACAATGGCGGCCCTATGGCCAAAATTACTTTTCTCGGCGCGGCGGGAACCGTTACCGGCTCGAAATATCTAATCGAAGCAGGCGGCAAACGATTGCTGGTGGATTGCGGTCTCTTCCAGGGACCGAAGGAGCTTACCCAGCGCAACTGGGACCGCTTGCCGATCGATCCCGCAACCATCGACTGGGTCTTGCTGACACACGCGCACATTGACCACACCGGATATTTGCCGCGTCTGGTTCGTGACGGTTTCCACGGGCCGATTTTTGCGGATTCCGCAACGCGCGAGCTCTGCCAACTGCTCTTGACGGATTCCGCGCACTTGCAGGAAGAGGACGCGGCCTATGCGACGCGGAAGGCGTACAGCAGCCACCAACCTCCACTCCCACTTTATACGGTGGCGGATGCGCAAACGGCGCTGAAGCAATTCAAAGACATTCCACGCGCGGATGCTTTCGCGATCAGCCCAGAATTCTCAGTACGCACGCATGATGCGGGGCACATTTTGGGGTCCACGTGGCTGGAATTGACCATCACCGAGAACGGCAAGCAGACGCTGGGTGTTTTCTCCGGCGACCTGGGACGTTACGACCAGCCGATCTTGAAAGATCCCGAGTCTCCTTCGCGCGCCGATTTTCTCTTATGCGAATCTACGTACGGGGATCGGGATCACGGGACGGCGTCGGTGCCGGACGAATTGGCGGAGGTGATCAACCGAGTGGCGAAGCGTGGCGGGATGATTGTGATTCCGGCGTTTGCAGTGGGGCGCACACAGACTTTGATGTACTACCTGCGGGAGCTCGCTGACGCGCAACGAATTCCGCAGCTGCCGGTATACGTGGACAGCCCCATGGCGATCAGCGTGACGGACATTTATGCGCGGCATCGCGAAGATCACGACCTCGATTTCACGCGCGAGGAGCAGCAAGGCGACCGCGACCCGTTGAATCTCCATGAAGTGCATATGACCCGGACCGTGGAAGATTCCAAGAAAATCAACGAGGTGGTCAGCCCGTGCATCATTATTTCGGCCAGCGGTATGGCTACGGGAGGCCGAATTCTGCATCATCTGGCAAAACGCCTGCCGGATTCGCGCAGCGCGCTGCTGCTGGTGGGCTATCAGGCGGAGGGCACCAACGGGCGGGCGTTGCAGGATGGCGCGCAATATCTGCGGATTTTCGGGGAAGAGGTGCGGGTGCGCGCCGAGATCGTGACGCTGGATCAACTCTCGGCGCATGCAGGAAGAAGCGAGCTGCTGCGCTGGCTTTCGGGATTTTCCGCTCCGCCGCGCCAGACTTTCTTGGTGCACGGCGAGCCGAACGCGCTGGGGGCATTACGCGCGGGTATCGCGACGCGTTTCCAGTGGCCGGTCGCGGTGGCAGCTTACATGCAGACGTTCGACTTGAACGCAGCTACTGCGCGATAGACTCCGCCAGGCATGTAGCGGCGAACGGAGCGCCTTCCGAGCAGGCGCGGTGTTACAATTGCGCCAATTCGTTCGGTTGGGGGTGGCCTATGATTCGGCCAATCGCAGCGGCCTCGCTAACCTTCATGATGCTCCTAGGGTCGTGTCCTGGGGGAGCCTGCGCTCAAGTCGGTGGCATGTCCTCTAATCGGGTATCGCTGACCGGAACCATCTACACGGAGAAAGGCGACCATCCGATCATGCACGCGAATGTGCGCTTGTGCGACGGAGGCGGAAATTTGCTCGAAGAATCCATCACCGGAGACTCAGGCGATTTCGCTTTTCGCGGGATTTCGCGAGGGACCTACATATTGCAAGTCTCCGCTGTCGGCTTCGAATCAAGCAGCACCAACGTGGATTTGAGCTTCAACTCCGACCGTGGCATACCGATTTACCTCAAGGAGTCTGCCGAGGATGCAAGGGAGTCAGCGGCGCCGGCGAGCATCTCCGCGCACGAGATGTCCATGCCCAAGGCCGCGCGCGATTTACTGGCTTCGGGCGAGAAAAAATTCTACGTGGATAAAAACACGGCGGGCGGGATGGCGGATTTTCGTTCAGCCATCGCCGCGGCGCCGGGCTATTACGAAGCCTATTATCAGATCGCGCTGGCGGACGCGACTCTGGGCAATAAGCCCGAAGCGGAAGCTAGCCTGAGAAAATCTATGGAGGTAAGCCAGGACAGCTATGGAGAAGCAGAGGTGGGCCTGGGCACGATGATGCTAGAACGGGGAGACGTTGCGCAGGGGGAGAAGGCGGTTCGCCGCGGGATAGAACTGAGTCCGAACTATTGGTTCGGGCACTATGAGCTGGGACGCGCGCTGTTTACCGAAAATAAGCTTCCGGATGCGCTGAAGTCCGCCGAACAGGCGAAATCATTGGCGCCGAGTGCTCCGGTGGTGTACAGGCTGCTTTCGAACATTCATCTGCAGCAGAAGGATTACCCGGCATTGCTAGCGGATATTGATGCTTATCTGAAGCTTGATCCGGATAGCCCGGCGGGAATTCGCGCCAAGCAATTGCGCGAGCTCGTGGTGCAGAAAGTCGGTGCCGAGAAAAACACCCCTGCGGTGGCGCAGAAGCCCTGAGAGCGAGAGGGAGCGGGTGCGACCGGACGTGGAGTCGATTCAGCGCGCGGCGGCTTGCGCTGTGAACGCGGGAATCTCGATCAGATAGAAACCGAGAGTAAACATGGGGTGCGGCGCGACGCGGCCCCAGCGCGTGAGTTCCCACTTCGCGCGAAGAAAGCGGATTTCGGGCTTCATGCTGAGATCTAAAACCTGGCGAGTATCGCCGCGGTAAAAACGCTGCGGCATTTTGAGCAGCGGCATTTTCCCCCACTCCTGGCCGTTTACGGATCCCCAGATCGAAACGTCCACGGATTCCTGTTCGATCTGGTCGGTAATATCCATGGAACAGAGAAAGGTGCGCGTCTGGCTGGCGTCAATGTTGCGGGCTTCGCCGTCGCCATTCGCGGTGAGGCGCGTGCCGGGCGGGATCAGATCAATTTCCACGGGCATAGGCTCGCCTCCGTTCTGAAAATCTACCGCGAATTCTAGCATAGGTTTTGCATGGCTATTTCTGAGATGGCAAAAGCAAATCATTTACATCGGAGACGCATACGGCGCAGACAGTTCTCGTCTCGGGCGACGGGATAGACGCGGGCTTCATCCGAAAATCAAAAGATTTAACACAGAGGGCACCGAGAAAAACTTGAGAAAGGCGGGAGAATGAATGCTTGCCACTGGCTTAGGTGGCTTGCTTTAGTTTAGCGAGGCGCTCGGCCGCGGCCTGGAATGTTTTCTCTGTCTTGCAGAACGTGAAGCGGAGATGGGTGCCGCCGTCGGCGGGATTGCGATAAAAGCTCGAGCCTGGCACTGCGGCGACGCCAATTTCCGTGACTAGATATTTCGCGAACGTGACGTCGTCGGGAAAGCCGAAGGCGGCAATGTCAGTCATGATGTAGTAGGCGCCGCTGGGTTTGAAACAGTGGAAGCCAGCGCTGGTGAGGATGGCGAGCAGCCGTTCGCGGCGCTGCGTGTATTCGGCGGCAAGCGTCGCGTAGTATTCCTGAGGAAAGTGCAACGCGATGGCGCCGGCCTCCTGCAACGGCGCAGCCGCGCCCACCGTAAGAAAATCATGGACCTTGCGGATCGCCGAAGTTACATCGGACGACGCAATGGCCCATCCGACGCGCCAGCCGGTGACGCTGTAAGTCTTCGACAGCGCGTTGATAGTGATAGTGCGGTCGCGCATGCCGTCGAGCGTGACCATCGAAATGTGGCGGGCGCCGTCGTAGAGCATGTGCTCGTAGATTTCGTCGGTGATGGCGTAGGCGTTGTGTTCGACGCAGAGGTCGCGGATTTGTTCGAGCTCGGCTCGGGCGAAAACTTTGCCCGTGGGGTTGTTCGGCGTATTGAGAATGATGGCTTTCGTATTTGGTCCGAACGCGGCGGCGAGCTCCTGAGGATCGAACGTCCAGTGCGGCGGATGCAGCTTGACGTAACGCGGAGTTGCACCGGAAAGAATCGCGTCCGGCCCGTAATTTTCATAGAAAGGCTCGAAGACAACCACCTCATCGCCCGGATTGATGATCGCCATCATCGCGGAGATCATCGCTTCCGTGGAGCCACAGCAAACGGTGATTTCACGTTCGGGATCAATCGACGTGCCATTCGTTCGCGAAAATTTATCGGCGATGGCGTTGCGCAGGGATTTTGCGCCCCAGGTGATGGCGTACTGATTGATGTCCGCTGCGATGGCTTCTTGGGCGGCGCGTTTGATTTCCGCCGGCGCCGGGAAATCGGGAAAACCTTGAGAAAGGTTGACGGCTTTGTGCCGCAGGGCGAGACGGGTCATTTCCCGGATTACGGATTCGGTGAACTGCGCGGCCTTCGAGGAAAGGCCCGGACTAGCGGCCCGAGCCAGTTCCGGTTTTGCGGGATTCATTCTTGGCGCCTCGCACGGATTGCGTCGTCCCATACAACTTACGATAGATGTCCGCGTTGCGCGTAACGATTTCGACGTACTCGCGAGTTTCGGTGAATGGAATCGAGTCCACAAATTCAGCCGGCTCGCGATAGGTTTGGCCCGTGGTCCAGAATGTGACGCGATCTTCCCCGGCGTTGTATGCCGCGAGCGCCGATTCCACGCTGCCGAAATCGCGCTTCAAACCCGCAAAATAAATCGTCCCGATATGAATATTGTAATCAGGCTCGAAAAGCATGGGAGTGGAATAACGAACCCGAGCTTGCTTGGCGAAACGGCGCGCGGTTTTCGGGAGCAGTTGCATCAGGCCGCGGGCATTCGCGCCGGAGCGTGCTTCGGGGTCGTAGGCGGATTCCTGGCGAATCAACCCGGCGGTGAGCATCGGATCCACACCGGCTTGAGAAGAGCGGGAAAGAATCGAAGATTGGTAAGGCATCGCAAAGGCAGTGAGCCAAACTTCGCGCGGAACTTCGTGGAAGGGACGCCATTCGATTTGCGGGTAAATCTGGCGGATGGTGACGATGGCCGCGCCGACGTGGCCGGCGGCGACTGCTTCCTGAGCGGCCTCCAGAAGGAGTCGCGGCTCGCCGGTAGCAGCGAACCCGGCGCGCAATTCGAGTTCGGCCGATGCGTCAAAAGCGATCGAGCGCAATGCGTCCGCTCGCGCCTGGCGATTTTCAGCAGCGGCAGGAATCGTGGGGCCCAGCGTCATTGCGGGCGGCAACGGAGGAATCGTTGCGAGCACGTCGGGATCCGTGTCAGGCCCGGAGCCAAGCGATTCCTTGCGAACGGACGCTTCATTCGCAAAATAATTCTGTGGGAAACGATCCTGGAGTTTTTCGTAATAGCTGCGCGCGAGGCCGGTGTTGTGAGACTCCTCAGCAAGGCGTCCCAGCCAGTAAAGCGCGTCGGGAGTGAACTGCGAACCCGGGAAACGGCGCAGATGTTCAGCCAAATCGGCGGCCGCCTCAGGCTCGCGTTTCAGTACGGCAGTCCAAGCGACGCGCCATTGCGACGGGAGCGCTTCTGTCGACGTCGGGAAATTGTCCGACAGGCGCTTGTAGTATCCCGCTGCCCGGTCGCGATCGAGTTGCACCCAGTAATAATTGCCGCCGAGAAAGAGCGCCGATTCGGTCCAGCGGCTGGCGGGAGCGCGCGACGCGGCGGATTCGATAGCCGCCGACATCTCCGTTTCGGCCGGGATGTCGCGGTAATAATTCGCGAGTGAGTAGTAACGTTCGGCGTCTACGTCGGCGTCGGTAATTTTCAACGCGGCGATTTGCGATATCCCGGCACCTAAGGCAACGCCGCATTCCATAATGCGAAGCTCGGCGCGCTCGCGGTCCGCGCCGGTTAGCTGGGGGAGCAAGTGCGAATACTCGTTGCGCGCCTCGCTCCATTGCCGGGCGGAGAAAGTCGTGGACGCGTGTTCGATCTGGCGTTCAATGGGGATCGCGGGTAGCTTGTCACCGAGCGAGCTGCGCAGAAAGCCGAGCTTTTCGCCCGCCTCGCGGGCTTGTTCGTTCGAGGGAAAGCGCAAATATACTGCCTCGTAGTCGGCGGCGGCCTGCAGCGGGTGCGCGGATTGTTCGCGAGCCTCCGCCCGCAGGAAGAGCAGCGCGGGCTTGTCCTTGGTCTGTGGGTACGCATCGAGGGCACTGATGATTTCGGCGGGTTGATTCAGTGCGAGCGCTGCGGCTGCGAGTGATTGCAGCGCTTCGTCGGTGATCACCGAATCGGGATAGTCGTGGCGGAAGCGTTTCAGTTGCGCGAGCGCCTCCGCATTGTGATTCAGAGCAAGATTCGCCTCGGCGCTCCAATATAGCGCATAGTCCTGCAGCAGCGGATCGGCCTGCGCGATACCCAGCCACCTGGATGCTTGTGCATAGTGGCCTTTGGTGTAGTCGAAATAGCCCAGCGCGAGAGCGGCGCGCGCTCCCAGGGCACCCGAGGACTTCCGCAATGCGAAGGCGCTGAGTTGGGCGTACGTGACGCCGGAATTTTTCTGCTTCAGCGCACGGCACAATTGCTCGAGTTGCCTCGCGGAAAGACCGGACGCTGATTTTGCTCTGGCTTTAGAAGACTTGGAGGTCGAGCTTTTCGCGGTTTGCGCAAGCCCATTTGGCGTCGCGGCACACAATAACAATAACAACAGCAATACACTGACACGACGGAGCGGGCCGAGAATATTCATTGCGGATATCTTAATGCCGCAGAACAGGCGAGGGGTACGGATATTCTCCGAGGGCCTCGGGGTCGCCGTCGGCGAGTATTTCCACGAGCCAATGATGGAAATAATCCACGGGATGGTCGTGAATCGCGCGGAAGCGGCGATCGTATTCCTTGCGGGCTTTATCCAGATCGCCGCGCAATCTGCTGCAAATGTCTTTTTGCTCACGGGCGAGGCGAACGTCCTTCGGCCGGAGCAACTTGATGTCCTGCATGGCGACTTTGGCCACGCGATTGGCGCGCCGGTGCAAGTCTTGCATCTCGGCGGGCAAGCTTGCAACATCGAACGCCTCGGTGGCGGCGATGGCGGCTTCTTCGACGTCGGATTCGGTGAGCGGCTCGGGCTCATGAGCAGTTGGATGCTGGGCGACCGGCGCGTGGGACGCTGTTTCGGCAGCCGGCTCGGGCAACGCTTCCTCAGGTTCTTCGACCCATTCGACTTCAGGCTCGGGCGGCGCTGGGTGAGCAGCAGCCGGCGCGGGCGGTTCTTCCACCGCAACGCCGTGAGATGCGTGCGCGGATTCCACCTCATCAGAAAATTGGTGTTCGCGCGGGCCCAGGGCCACGGCAACGAAGTTTGAAAGCACGGAAAGGCCGGCAGCCAGCGCGGACGCGGAGGTCTGGGCGCGCAAAAGGGCCGGCAACGCGTTACTGGGACGGCTGGAGGCGCAGGCGGCCACCAGGTCGGCGTAGGCGTGATGCAATTCGTCCGCGGTGCGCTGCAAAGGGGCAAGATTGTCGCGCAAAGCGCGCGAAACCGCCTCTTCCAGGGCATGCTCCAACGATTTTGGCCGTGCCGTCAAAGGAATCTTCGCCTCTTTTCGATTATGAAAACGGTGCCGGGGAGTGTCAACTGACATTCCAAAGTGCGGTGCTTGCCATGTAGCGGCAGCTGCCGGATTCGAAATCGCGTCCCGCGAGGATGACTGGAATAAGATGGGCGGGATAATCGCCTGCTGGTGCGGGGCTTTTGGAGGAGTCAAATCAGAATATGCTGACTGCGGAACAGATTCGCGAACTCTTAAAGATGCAGCCTCATCCGATCGAAGGCGGGTATTTCGCTGAGACTTACCGGTCTGCCGCAACGGTGCCTCGAAGCGCGCTGGGCGGTTATCCCGGCGACCGGTCCGCGTCCACTGCGATCTATTATTTGCTGACGCCTGACACTTTCTCCGCGATGCATTGCGTGCGCGGAGATGAGATGTTCCACTTTTACCTGGGCGATCCGGTGGAGATGTTGCAACTCAAGCCGGACGCCAGCGGCGAGCTGTTGACGCTGGGCCAGGACATCGCCTCCGGCATGCGATTGCAGCACAACGTTCCTGGCGGGGTCTGGCAAGGCTCGCGCCTGAAGCAGGGCGGGAAGTACGCGCTGCTGGGAACGACGATGGCGCCCGGGTTTGAATACGAAGACTACGAAACCGGCAATCGCCAGGGGTTGATCGCACGTTATCCGCAGCATGCCGAACTTATCACGGCTCTGACTCGCTGAAGCCGCTCCGGGATGATATTCTAGTGGTGTCCAACGGGGGCGACACGGTTTCGACGGAAGCTGTCGCGGCTCGAAGGCATGCCGGGCGTCACCTGCCCGTAATCGGGTGAAACAAAACAACTGGCAACTCACAGTTGGCACTCGCAGCCTAACTTAAATTAGGCTACGCGCTCCCTCAGGCGTCACCTACGCGTTTGAGTAAGGGCGTCACACAGTAGGCTGGCCGCCGCTTTTCGGTCCGGATTGCGGCGGCGAGATCATCGGACTAGTTGGCGGCGCGTCTTGCCCGCTCTGAGCTCCGCCAGCGAAACCTTCGGATCGGGATAAGCATGTAGGCTTCGAGTTGCAAGGCTTCTCGGACGGGGGTTCGACTCCCCCCGCCTCCAAAATAAAAGCGGCATAAAAAAAGGGGCGGCCCGTTGCTTCCGGCCGCCCCGATTCACGTAGGTTGGAGTTAGGTTAGAACGTGAATTTGGCCATCACCTGGAGAATACGAGCACTGGCCAAGGCACCCGCGAACGCACCGTACGGCGTCGTCGGCGGAGCGGTGGTCTGCAGGATGTTGCCAAACGTTCCAGGTCCAAAGCCCGTCGCGTTAACTGGATTCTGGAAGTTAGGATGGTTCAGCACGTTGTAAGCGTTGGCCCCGAGCTGTAGCGCCATCCGTTCGGTGACCCGGAAGTCCTTCCGCAGGCTGAGGTCCGTATTGAAATAGTTCGGCCCACGGAAAGCATTCCGGCCAATCGTCCCGAACCCGGTCGGCGCTGGATTACCTGCTTGGCCGGCGAATTCAGACAGCGTGTAGCACGACGCCTTCGCGCTGGTACAGGATTGCGGCACCGCCGTAATGGGCTGAGCCAGAATTGCGCCGTTTGCGCCGTTGTTGCCCGCAACTTCATTGAAGAAATCACCTGAATCCAGCAGGTTGAACGGGAATCCGGTGTGGTAATACACGGTTCCGGACACAATCCACCCGCCCAACGCCGTGTCGACCAAGCGATTTTCACTGTGAAACGGCATTTGATACAGGTAGTTTCCGGTGATGTTGTGGCGCACGTCGTAGTCTGAACTGGCGTAGTTCTGGCATCGCAAACAGGTCGGATTGATCTGGTTGAGAGTGCTGACCTGCGAGAACGTGGCTTGGAACGGCAGCACGCCGCCATTCGAAGTCAGGTCGAGCGAATGGCTGTAGCTGTAACTGAGACGCCCCATGAAACCATGCCACGAGTTTTGCTGCACCGACAGGGCTAACCCGTTGTAATTGGAATAACCCTCATTGGTGAGCGTGAGGACGTTTGCCACGCGCGGATCGACGGGACTGGTCGGAAGGCCGCCGAAACCGGACGGGTTGAACGCGTTTGGATACGGATTAAAGAACAGTCCGTCGTACCCGCGATTGCCAACGTAGTTCGCTGAAACGACAGTCTTGGTTCCGATGGTACGCTGAACTTCCACGTTCCATTCGATGTACTTCGGGTTGAGCAATTTGCCAACGTCATTCAAGTTCGGAACGGCGCAATTCGGATTTGGCGCGAGGTAATTGGCCAAGTTTCCGCCGGAATGGTACACGGACTGGAACGTAGTATTGCAAGCAATCGTCGCTTGCGCTACGGAGCCGGGATCCGTGAAGGCGAAATTGCCGGGCGCGGTGTAGTTATACGCCGTCACTTGCGGGAAGTTGATGGTGAAGTTGTCCAAGATGGCGCCGGGATACAGGTCGGAGAATTGACCGATACCCGCGCGAATAACCGTCTTGTCTCCCCACGGCGTCCAGGCCACTCCGATGCGCGGCTGGAACACAACTTTTTCGATCCCCGGCAAGATGCTGTGCGAGCCGGGATTCGTAATGCTGTCGAAGGGAATAGTCGCGTCGTGGCTCGCCAGTGCGAATGGAGTAACGGGAGCGGAGCCGCAATCCGACTGGCACACGCCACCCGAGTTACGGTCGGCTCGGAGAGCGAGTGTCAATTTGAGTTTAGGATTCACACGAAATTCATCCTGGAAGTACAGCCCGACGCTATAGATCGCCAAGGGCTGGCGGAGATTTAGCGCAAACTGTTGGAATAGTGAGTCACCGGCGGTTCCCGCGCCGGCCGGGTTCATCACATCGTTGGCGAAATCGAGTGCGGTAATTCCGACGTTCGGGATTTGACCTTCACTCGCTCGGTAGTCGCTCACATCATCGCGCCGGAAATTCACGCCCATCTTGAAACTGTGATTTCCGCGAGCGATCGACAAGTCGTCTACGATTCCCCACTGGGTGACGTTGCGGCCCTGTGGGAAATTAGCGGCCGCTCCTGGCACGTCCGTTTGGCATCCTTGGCCCAGACACACTGCGCCGATATCGGTGAAGTAAAACAGGCCGGGAAATGCCGACTTGGCTGCATTGAAGTCCGGGCTCTCGAAAATGGCCGAATACCAGAGCACGGAGCCGACGATGTTGTTCACCACGTTCGGGCTGAACACGTGAGTGTAGTTCAGTTGGCCTTCATCCTGCGGTTGAATGCTGTGGATGTTCCACACCGGGTTGACGAAACTGGTGTCCGTTGGCTGGACCCCGCGGTCGAATTTGGTGCGACCGAAGATCTTATTGTTGTCGTTGATGTTCCAATCAACGCGTCCCGAAAGCAGCCATTCTCTGTTTCCGTTCGGGACGGTTTGTTGTGTTTGGCCGACGCACGCGTCGTTTGGAATAGCTCCGCCGCTCAAGCCGTCAAGTGATCCGCAGCTTTGTGCGATCGGATTGGCGTTGGCGGCAGCGTAGCCCGCCCCGCTGTTATACAGATTGAAAATGTTCTGGTAGAACGGTGTGGCCGTCGGCGCAGTCGGTAACTTCGCAATATTCTGCGTCACATAATTTTCGAAGGCCGTGGTGGGATAATCGACGAATCCCCCGCTGCCCAGCGAGTAGCGCAAGCCTTCGGTGTTCGCGAAAAAGAAAACCTTATCTTTTATGACTGGTCCGCCCAGTGCGGCCGCCCACTGATTGTTCACTTCAGAGCTATAGCCGGCAAAGTAGTCGGTGCCGTTCATGCCACCGGCGTTGTAGTAGTACACCGCGTCGCCGTGGTAAGCGTTGCCGCCGGACTTGGTGGCGTAGTCAATCTGGGCGCCTGCCTGCCGCCCGTACTGGCCGGTGTAGGCGTTGCTAATTACCGATACTTCCTGAATTTCGTTGGAACCCAGCAGCAAGTTGCTGGCGCCCGAGTTGTTCAAGTTCAGGAAAGGATCGTTGTAATCGTTGCCATTGATGGTGAAGAGATTGGCAGTGCCGGGCATGCCGAAAGCGCTGAAGTTTCCGTAGCCGCTGCCGGAGCTGTTCATCGTCACGCCCGGTGAAGTCTGGGCGATGTTGCTCAGATCGCCGCCAGGATTGGGAAGGTTTTCGATCTCTGCGGTTTCGATGCTGGTGGAGATATTGGCGTTTTCGGTTTGCAGCAGAGCGCCTTGTCCCGTCACTTCCACGGTGACCGAGCCGCTACCGAGTTCCAGCTTCACATTGGCCACGGCCGTTTCGCCAAGCGCGACCTCGGCAGCCAGAGACGATTGCTTAAATCCAGACTGTGTCACGGTCACTGTATATGGGCCCGGCTTGACGAGCCCGAACGAGTAGCCGCCGGACGCATTGGTTTGCGTCACCAAGGCCGCACCGGTGGTCGTGCTGGTTAACGTGACAGTCGCGCCGGCGATGACTGCACCCGAGGGATCCGTCACGGTGCCATTCAGCGCGCCCGTGACTACGCTTTGCGCCACAAGTAATCTGGGGAACAGAAACAACAAGGCCGCGAACAGCGCGACTGGCAGCAAATATCGATTCAATCGCATTTTCATCTCCGGATTCATTTAATTTGTGAAGCCCCAAGGCACAAAACCGGAAGTCCAGAAAACAACTCCACACACAGAGTCAGTTCCTCAACAGCAGCTCAGTAGCCAAAATACGTGTGCGGCAAATACAAATACTTACAGGGAGTGATAGTGAGGGATATGCAAACACATATAGTTGGCAAAGTGATTGGTCACGCGTACCGACTTTTCGCAACGTTGAGCTGACGGTCCAACACTTTGTGTCGCGACACACATCAAATGGAAGAAAATGCCGATAAATTCCATATTCTGGAGTAGTTTTTTTGCTGGATGCGCAACTTTTGACGGAATCGCAGATTAAGTGGCGCTTTGCGGCTTCGAGAAAGTGCGGGGACTCAAACGGATCTGTGCATGCGCGAGGAGTTGGGTGTCCGGATGGCGCTCAAATGTCTAATTCAGATTGCATACAGATCATGGATTATCTTGTGCGACCGCGACCTGCGAGGCAAACGACTCAAAGCCTGCACTCTGACGAGCGGCGATTAGCGCCCTCGGTGGCCAGGTAACCTCCAGCCAGCCGTAATAAATCCTCTCCATCCCGCGAATCTGTTTTGGGTAGTAGCATTCGCGATTCGCAAGCCATCCTTCAAGCGATATCTGATGAGCCGCCGCGCGTGTCCACACTTCTTCAGGCAACTTTTCCAGGAAACGATACGTAAACTGACGCAGAGCACGAATGCTTCTCACGGCTTCGGTAACGTTTTGGTAGAAGTAGCCGACACTCCCAGACCATTCCATTGACGCCATTCCACGAGTGACGAAATCCGGATCGGCGACCAGAGCACGACAATGGAGGTATTCGATCACCTCGTTGTCGGCCATGCGGCACACCGTATCGTGAATGCTCAGACCATCGGAAGCATGTTTATAAACCCACATTTTCCTGGGAAATTGACGCAGCGCGGCGGTCAGCATGGCTGGGCCTTTGCGGAAGGATTCGAGACTTCTTCTTCGCTCGACGTTCACTCGGAGCCTCGCACTGCGTCGGATAAAGTTTTCGATAGCGAGCTATCTGGCGACGATTATGAATTGAATTATTTTGCTTGCTATACAAATGTGACGGAGCGAAGTCCGGAGTGACCAAACGCAAGCCACGAGTTACAAAATCAGCTGCAGGGAGCGTGCAATCGCGCCGGACGCGATCGGCAGAGTGCTGGCTAATGCTGGTCTCGCTTGTATTGTTTGGTTGACTTTCCGTCGTAATTGTACATACTGAGCGGTATGTTCAAGTCTGTACCCAGCCGCAAAATCGCAGGCGAACGGCGCAATCCCGAGCGCACCAGAGAACGCCTGTTGCAGGCTGCCTTCCGGGAGATCCACAAGTCGGGGTTCCGCGGCACAGACTTGGACACGATTCTCCGCACGGCGGGCGTAACCAAGGGTGCGATGTACCACCACTTCGAGAATAAGGAGGCCCTGGGCTACGCCGTCGTGGACGAGGTACTCGCCGGCATGGGCCAGGAAAAGTGGTCGTGGCCATTGAAAAATGCCGTGAATCCAATCGACACTTTAATTGCGATTATTCGATCTACTTCTTTAAAGCCCTCCGACGTGCGCTGCGGCTGCGCTTTGAATAACCTGGCTCAGGAAATGTCCTCTCTCGATGAGGGCTTTCGCAGGAGGACGGCGAGGTTGTTCGGAGTCTGGCAGGTCTCAATCGCCGGCGCGCTGCGCAACGGCAAGAAACGCGGGATGGTGCGCCGCAACGTGAATCCCGAGGAAATGGCTTCTTTCTTGATCGCCACTTACGAGGGCTATATCTCGCTGGCGAAGAGTCGGCAGGATGTCACTACTCTTCTAAATGGCGAAAAAGCGATGATTAAATTTCTCGAATCGCTGCGTGCGCCACGGAGCGGTATGAAAGTCGGGCGCGCCGCGTGACTGGGAGCGTTTTTCTGCGCGTTACGAAGATACCGACTGGTCGGTATACGTGAGCGCTTGCGGCGTTGGCGCCGACAACCCCAAGCGCGCCTCACGCATCAGAGGGTGCAAGGCGCAGGTCGTCTACAAAATAGGCAGATAAGCGATCGCAAAGGAGGAGGAACAGTGAAAACGGCCGGGAGCATAACGAAGGCAATTTCATTCGCAGCACTCGTGGTCGCACTTGTGGCGAGCGCTTCCCTGCCGGCACGGGCTCAGGAAGCTGCCATGCGCTATGCCAAAATGGCTCCCGTCGATCAGTACCTGATGACTGATCAGAGCGCCGAGGTTGCGATGGCGCGCAGTGCAGCGCCGCCATCGATTTCAGCCGATGCCGAAGTCATGGTCCTCGGACGGCATGGCTATGAAACTGTGGTCAAGGGCAAGAATGGCTTCGTCTGCCTCGTCGAGCGATCGTGGATGTCCCCATTTGATTTTGCCGAGTTTTGGAATCCGAAGATGCGCGGTCCCCTCTGCTTTAATCCAGCCGCGGTGCGATCGATCATGCCGCTCACGTTCAAGCGAACCGAACTGGTGCTCGCCGGAAGGTCCAAAGATCAGATCCTGGACGGGATCAAAGCGTTCGACGCAAAAGGGCTGCCACCGCTCGAACCCGGCGCAATGTCCTACATGATGTCAAACCAGTCGTATCTGAATGACTCCGCCGGGCATTGGGTCCCGCATTTGATGTTCTACATTCCGCTTACGGATCCCAAGTCATGGGGAGCTAATTTGGACGGCACGCCAGTCATGTTGAATCCCCAGTTTGGTGGCGCTCCGGAGCCGATCACCGAGCTCATGATTGCGGTGAGCACTTGGTCGGATGGAACAGCTGCTCCGAAGGATGCGCAGTGATAGCTAATCGCAATGCGCGCGTTGAATTCTAATGGTAGCAGGGGGCCCCATGCGCGTCCTTATCGTCGACAAAGAACCGGATGACCGAAGCGCGTTAACAAGCGTTCTGGCAAAGAGAAAGGATATTGAATCGTTCGACGCGGTGGAGAACATGGCGGAAGCCCTCGAACTGCTCCACAGAGAGGAGTATGACGTCGTTCTTCTGAACAATCCTGTACCCGAGATGTCGGAGTTCCAGCTACTCGATCTGTTGAAGGAACCCGGCCTGCTGATGCCGGCGCTGATAATCGTCACTACACACCGCCAAGCCGCCATCGCTGCTATCGAAAAACCTGGCGCGGTTTGCGCGTTGACGCCGACCTTGCGCGGGCGCACGGAAGAAGTCCTGCCCGCGCCGACCGGCGCGACAACGCAACAAAGAGAAGCGACCTCGGTCCCGCGGCTAAAAGTTCCAGTGGCGAATCCATCGAAGATCGCGATCGCGACGGAAGGGAGAGCGCTGCTGATCGATCCTGCCGAAGTAATTGCGGTAGAAGCAGAGGGCAACTATGTCTTGCTCGTCAGATCGGCGGGGTCTCATTTGGTTCGGGGATGCATATCGGCGCTCGCAGAAAAACTCCTGCCTTACGGTTTCGTTCAGATACATCGCGGCGTACTTGTGAACTCTTCCTGGGTCCACGGGATCCATCCACGCGCGACGGGTGATTACGTTCTTTGCACGCGTGGCGGCAAGGAGTATCCGGTTTCTCGAACATACAAACAAAACCTCAGGTCTCTCGCGCCGTTGTGGATTGGCAGCGAAGTCCTTTTCGCCGAATGAACACCACCCGCTTGAAAATTCTTAGACCGGAGCAACAGACTCGAAAGCCGAGCCTCCGCGAGTTCAGTGGACGTAGCGATAACGGCCACAGCGGCACCATAAACACTGACAAGAACCAATTCAGCTGATTCGGATTGTTTCCAATATATTTTCCTTGCGGGATTCTGGCTGGAGGGTTAAGCGACGCGGCGAAGCGAGGGTCGTGCGCCGATTGCAACGCTGCTGATGCGCAGCGGACGAGTTTAAGTACTGGAGAGGCCCGTCGGACCGGCTTCCCTACCTAATTCCCCCGATCAAGCTCACACGACGGCGGCGAGGAGCGGGGTGACGCGCTCTTTGACCTGTTCGGGCGTAAACGG
The DNA here is from genome assembly GCA_963740695.1 of uncultured Acidobacteriota bacterium. GTDB lineage: Bacteria > Acidobacteriota > Terriglobia > Acidiferrales > UBA7541 > Palsa-295. The sequence goes on along the minus strand of CAVUFU010000003.1, from coordinate 126,712 downwards.
CTTGCGTAGGTAGCCCCTGGCACCGGCGGAGAGCGCCTCGACCACCCGAGCTTCGCTGCCTTCGGTAGTGATCATCACCACCGGCACGCCCTTTGCGCCCTCCACGCCGGCGATGCTCTTTAGGAACTCCAGACCGTCCATTACCGGCATATTAATGTCGCTGAGGATTAGATCGAGCGAGCCCTTCTGGACTTCGGCAAGCGCTTCGGCGCCGTTGCTGGCTTCGACCACCTCGCCGATATCCAAACCCGCCTGGCGCAAAGCTCGTTCGACGATTTTCCGCATGACGGAAGAGTCATCCACAATGAGGACCTTAAGCTTCTTCACCGTTGTTCTCCTAACGAAACTCTCTTACTTCTCAGGCACCTTGGCCTAGCCTCGAAAGAATCGCCGCTGCCCCAAGAACCGAACGAGGCAACGCGGACACCGACGGAACCCGGACTCGCTATCTTCATCGGCAGACCCGGCCCGGTACGTTAGCAAGGGGAGGGGGATTTTGACCGGCGGCGGACACGGAGCATAATGAACCGCGCCCGGCAGAAGGGAGAGCAAGCATGAGAAATCCACGATTTTGGGGTTTGCGGTCGGTGGTCCTGGCCGCGGTGGCTGTGGTTCTAGCCGCCGGGATTTACGAGACTTTGGGCGCGTCTGAGAAGCCGCCCGCCGTAGGTACGGCCGCCCCGGATTTCACACTCAATTCCCAGGAAGGCAAGGCGGTCAATTTGCACGATTATCGCGGCAAGTGGGTGGTGCTGTACTTCTACCCCAAGGATTTCACCAGCGGCTGCACGGAAGAGGCACACAATTTTCAGCGCGACCTGGCGCAGTACGAGCAGAAAAACGCCGTGATTCTGGGCGTCAGCGTGGATTCGACGGAATCACACGAGAAGTTCTGCGCCAAGGAAGGATTGAACTTCAAACTGCTCGCGGACACAGACCATAAGGTATCCGAGGAATACGGTTCAATCTTGAATCTGCCTTTTAAGAAGCTGTCGGCTCGGCATACATTCCTGCTGAATCCCGAAGGCGTCATCGTCAAAGAGTATCTGGACGTGGACCCCGCAAAACATAGCCGGGAAGTGCTTGCGGCACTCACCGAGCTGCAGCAGAGTTCGCACTCGAAGTAGGCTTTTGACGGCCCGGATTTGGCGACCCACGGCCCCGGCTGCCGGGCGACGCGGATAGAGAATTGCAATCTGCGGGGGACATAACCTGAAACTAGTGCGAGAATGGCGGCGGAAGTCGGGCCACCACGCGAACGGTCGAAGGCGGTCGCCCCGGAACAGATGGCTGCTTCCTCGGAGGAATAATTCCATGAAAACGGTGAACGCGATCACTTTGACCGCAAGTTTGTGCCTGGCTCTGGGCTTTGCAACGACGGCGTTCGCCCAACAAAGCGGCTCCGGTGAGCCGGGGTCTCCGAACGCAGCCGCGCCGTCCAACAAGTCCCAGCCGGCCGGTAGACCGACCGCCAAGCTCGACGCCGAAGCTCCTGAGAACGACGACGCACTGCACCTGACCGATGAGCAGAAGGACAAGATCAAGTCCATCCGGGAAGATGCCAAGCAGAAAGTACTCGACGTGCAGAAGGATTCATCACTCAGCGACGAAGCCAAGGAGCGCAAGGTCCGGGAAATCCGCAAAGAGACGCGCGCGCAGGTGTGGGGCGCGATGACGCCAGACCAGCAGCAGCAGTGGGCCAACGAGCAGCGTGCGCGTCGCGAAGCGCGGCACGCCGAAAGCAAACCGCAAGACTGATTCCCCCGCCGACCGGCGCGGTAGATATCCTTGCCGTTTCAAACTGAACATCATCGCGGTCGCGCCAACTTTCGTCCGCAAAATATTTTCATTTTTCCGCACATTTCTCTTGCATCGAGTGTGAATATCCGTATCCTGCATTTTGCGAACTCGCTCCGCGCGCAAGCGGGAAGAGAGCGAGGATCGCTGATGGAGGACGCGACAAAAAATTGAGCACTTTATCCCTCCCAGCCCAATTCCCTTCCCGGGCAGCTACATCCACAAAGAAAAACGTAAAGCTCACGCTCTGGCCGCTGGTGGCCGCGACATTCTTTATGGTGTCCGGCGGCACCTACGGTACCGAAGACATCATCCACGGCGCGGGCTACGGCCGCGGTATTTTGCTGCTGCTGCTGACTCCGCTGCTCTGGAGCCTGCCGACCGCGTTCATGATCGGCGAGCTTTCGAGCGCGCTCCCGGCCGAAGGCGGATATTACGCATGGGTGCGGCGCGCGATGGGCAATTTCTGGGGTTTTCAGGAAGCCTGGCTGTCGCTGGTCGCCAGCATCTTCGACATGGCGATCTATCCGACGCTGTTTGTGGCCTATTTGACGCGGCTGGTGCCGTGGTTCGCTGTGGGACATCGCGGGTGGATGGTGGCGCTGGGCGTGGTGACGGTCTGCACGCTGATGAATATCGCCGGGATTCGCGTGGTGGCCATCAGTTCTCTTTGGCTCTTCTTCCTATTGTCGGCGCCGTTCGTGCTGATTGTATTGATTGCGCCGATGAAAATGGGGGCGCTGGCTGGCGCGGTGACCGCGCCTACCACCTCCGACGTCGGATTGATCGGCGGGTTACTCATTTGTATGTGGAATTACATGGGCTGGGACAACGCGTCCACGATTGCGGCCGAGGTCAAGCGTCCGCAAACGACTTATCCACGAGCGATGCTCCTGGCGGTGATGGTGGTTGCGCTCACTTACGTGCTGCCGTTTGCGGCGATGTGGCTGACAGGCGTACCGGCGGCCTCATTCGAGACGGGTTCTTGGGCGGATCTGGCCGGGATGATGGGCGGCTTGGTCGGCGGGCCGCTGGTGGCGCGCGGTTTTCGCGTGGCGCTGGTCCTGGGCGGGATGATGAGCGCGTTTGGAATGTTCAACGCGCTGGTGATGAGCTATTCGCGCTTGCCTCTGGCGATGGCGCAGGATGGTCTGCTGCCCTCGGTGTTCAGTAAGCTGCAGCCGAAGACGCGCGCGCCTTGGGTGGCAATCACTGTCCTCGCAGGTTGTTGGGCGCTGTGCCTTGGCCTCGGATTCGAGCGGCTGGTTACGATAGACGTGCTGCTCTACGGGACAAGCCTGTCGCTCGAGTTCGTCGCCTTGATTGTGTTGCGCATCAAGGAGCCGACGTTGCGCCGGCCGTTCAAGGTGCCCGGAGGTCTCTGGGGCGTGATCCTCTGCGGCGTATTCCCGGTGCTGCTGCTTGGATTTTCGGTTGTCCACGGCGAGGGCGAGACTATTCTGGGCATGACTGGGCTCGTTTTTGGAATGATCCTGATCGCTGCCGGATTTCTCGTTTACTGGGCGACTTCTTCATTGCGGCGCGAAAGCTGGAAGCCTGCCGCGCTGAAAAGCGAGCGCGAGGCCGCCTGACGTCACGCCGTGACGCAAACGTTGGCCGCATAATTCCCCACACAAATGAGGTTGCCGCTCGGCGTTAGTTAGCATTTAATTCCTGCACCCTTCATGGCGCTGACAGCCAAAGCATACGACTACATTATTGTGGGAGCCGGCTCTGCCGGGTGTGTTCTGGCGGCGCGGCTCACCGAAGACCCGCGCACGCGCGTCCTGCTACTGGAAGCGGGAGGCAAGGACAGCGCGCGAGAAATTCACATTCCCGCTGCGTTTTCGAAGCTCTTCAAGACCGCCGTGGACTGGGACTATTCCACCGATCCAGAACCACAACTCCATAATCGCAAGCTGTACTGGCCGCGCGGAAAAGTGCTGGGCGGCTCGAGTTCCATCAACGCCATGATTTATATCCGTGGCAATCCCGCGGATTACGACGGCTGGCGCGACGCCGGCAATCCCGGCTGGGGATTCGCGGACGTCCTTCCCTATTTCAAGAAATCCGAAGATCAGGAGCGCGGGGCTTCCGATCTTCACGGCGTGGGCGGGTCCATTCATGTCGCCGATCCCCGATGCGTGAATCCGCTGACCCGGGCTTTCCTGGCTGCGGCGAGCGAAGTCGGAATTCCCGCTAATCCGGATTTCAACGGCCCTACGCAGGAGGGCGCCGGACTTTACCAGTTGACCCAGAAGAACGGCGCGCGCTGCAGCGCGGTGGACGGTTATTTGCAGCCGGCGCTTGGCCGGGCGAACCTCACTGTGCTCACGGGCGCACACGTCGCGCGGGTGCTCATCGAAAATGGTCAGGCACGTGGCGTGGAATTTGTGCGCGACGGCGGGCTGCAGACGGCGCGCGCAGAGGCTGACGTGATTCTGGCGGGCGGGACGGTCAATTCTCCGCAGGTAATGATGTTGTCCGGCGTCGGCCCCGCGGACGAACTCAGGCGGCTCGGAATTCCTGTCGTTCACGATTTGCCGGGCGTCGGACGGAATCTGCAGGATCATCCGATGGTTTCGGTCGGCTACCTTTGCACCCAGCAAGTCAGCCTGGACGGCGCGGAGACGCTCGCAAACCTGCTGCGCTATTTCATTTTCAAATCCGGGCCGCTCACCTCCAATGTCGCCGAGGCCGGCTTGTTCCTGCGGACGCGCGAGGGAGCGCAAACGCCCGATCTGCAGTTGTTATTCGGGCCGGCGTATTATCGCGCGCACGGGTTGGTGCGCCGCAAAGAACACTGCTTCGGGTTCGGCCCCACGTTGATTACGCCGGAGAGCCGCGGCAGCGTTTCGCTGCGATCCACGAATCCGCTGGATGCTCCGGCGATTCGCGCCAATTATCTTTCGACGGACGCCGACTTGCGCACGATGATCGAAGGAGTGCGCCTGGCGCGACGGCTGGCGCACGCGAAGGCGTTCGACCCTTTTCGCGGAGACGAGTTGCATCCAGGCGACGCGGCGAAAACCGACAACGACATCGTGGAATTTCTGCGCAATGAATTGGAAACCCTTTACCACCCGGTCGGGACGTGCAAAATGGGAAATGATGCGCTCGCTGTCGTTGATGCCAAGTTGCGAGTTCACGGAATCGAGCGGCTTCGCGTGGTGGATGCTTCAATCATGCCGCGGGTCCCCGCTGGAAATACAAACGCCCCGGTCATCATGATCGCGGAAAAGGCCTCGGATATGATCCGCAAGGATGCTTAACTCACAGCAACGCGCGGGTTTCTTGGCGGCTCCGTGTCGCAGCATTTCTGATATCCTTTTCGCCGTGCATCGTTTGCCACTCGCCGCAATAATCGCGCTCACCATGATTTCAATGCCAGTTGCCGCGCGTGCAGCGGCGTGGCAAGAACAGTCTCAGACTCCCGCGCAAATTCCTGCGCCGGCACAAGCGCATCCCGCAACGCCGCCGACACCGCCGCAAACCGCTCCCGGCCAGAATCCTCTGCCGCCTCCGCTGCATTCAGGTCCGACCATCGTGATCAATCCGGCGCACGGCGGAACGGATAATGGTGCGCGCGGGCAAAACGGCCAGGTGGAAAAAGACGTAGTGTTGATTTTTGCGCGAATGTTGCGCAGCGATTTCGAGCGTCAAGGCTATCGCGTGGTCATGACGCGCAACGACGATTCGAATCCTTCGTACGAAGACCGCGCGGCCGTCGCGAACGGCTACCGCGATGCAATCTTTATCAGCCTGCACGTCTCGTCCACGGGAAAAATTGGCACGGCGCGTGCCTATTCCTACCAGTTTGCGACTCCGCTGGCACCCGCGACTTCAGCGGACAGCTCGGGCACGGGCGTGCCAGCTGCCGCACAGCCGACGAGCGCTCGCGCGAACGGTTTGGTTCCGTGGAACGAAGCGCAGCAACCCTTTATGGCCGCCAGCTATCGACTTACGGACGCACTGCAGGCGCAATTAGCGCAGAGATTCAACGGATCGCCCGCAATATCTACGCGCTTTGCCGTGCGCGAGCTGCGTTCGGTGGCGGCGCCCGCCGTTGCCGTCGAACTCTCAAGCATCTCGATCGGTGATCCCAATATCCTGCTGGCCATGGGCGCGCCGCTCGCAGCCGCGATTGTGCGCGGCGTCCAGATATTGCGTCCGTTGAGCTCTACGCCCGCGAATTCCGCCGTACCGGCCGGGGCAAAATAATGCCGCGCAATCTGAAAATTACGCTAGCAATATTGTCGGTGGCGGTGGTCATCGGTCTAATCAGCCTGCGCGGTTTGCACGAGCGGATTCAAAACCTGTCCGAGGCGCAATCGTCGGAAGAAGAAGCGCGCCGCGATCTACTAAAACCGACGGTTTCAACGCCGACCGATGTTCTGGTAGAGGCTAAAATGTTTTGGGCCTCTGGCCCGGACACGCTCACACCCGTGAACGTGCAACTGCCGCTCTCGGCGGATCCGGTAAAGCGCGGGCGCCAGGTGCTCGACGAGCTGATCGCCAACGTGCCGAGCGACGACCAGCGCACGCTGCCGGCCGATGCCACCGTGCTGGGTTTTTACATCCTGCCCGACGGCACGGCGATCGCTGATTTTTCAGACGCGCTTGCGTCCGAGACTCCTTCGGGAATTTTGAGCGAGGAACTGGCTGTGAATTCGATCGCTCGCACGCTCGAAAATAACGTCCCGATTCTGCACCGCCTGAAAATTCTGATTCACGGCCAGGAAGCAGAAACTTTGGCGGGCCACGTGGATCTCACCGGTTTCTTCGATCTGAATCCTCCTGGACTTGCGGCGCCGGCACCCGCCCCCTCGAACAGTTCCCAGAAGTCGGCGCCGCCTGTCCAGGCCGCTCACTCCAAATCCTTGCGATAGAATTCTTCTTCGTAACCCCGACGAAGCCGAATATCGAAATACCCGCGATTCTATGTTAGGGTTCGACTAATGTTGGGTGCTACCGCCAAATCAGAATCGTCGGACAAGTTCACGCCATTGGGATGGATAGCCGTATCCACTTGGGTCTCCGGCTTGATATTCGTCTTCGTCACAAAAAACATGAAGCTGTGGGCCTACTTCAATATCTCGGCCGGGTCTCTGGGTGTAGTCGATTACTTCGTTCAACGGCAAACATCGCCCCAGCTTGCGGCTTCAATATTGCGCGACGCCACCACCCCCAAGGCCAAGGTCAAATTCGGCGCCCTGTCGTGGGTAGGTTTCGCGCTTCTTCTGATTAGTAGCGGGTTCATCTCTCATGTGCGTATCTTTGCCTCCCTGATGATGGCGGCGGCGTGCTTGCTCATTTTCGACCGATACAAACGCGCCCGTTCCTAATTCTCGAAAAAATTGCTTCCCCACAATCTTGGCGGCTTCGCTCGAATTCACCGGAGCGCAGCCGGGGGTGGCTGTGCCAACCTTCAGGAATTGTTGACACTTTCGCGGGCAATCGTCACACTAAGTGCTCAGAATTTCTGTCACACCCACGCCAGACGAACCGAAGGGAGATTCCTAGTTGCGAGCCGATGGACGCATGCCGGACGAATTGCGGCCGGTAAAAATCACGCCTGACTTTATTCCCCACGCAGAAGGCAGCGCGCTGATCGAAGCCGGCGACACGAGAGTGATCGTGACGGCGACAATCGAAGATGGTGTGCCGTCCTTCTTGAAAGGGTCCGGCAAGGGCTGGGTGACCGGCGAGTACGGGATGCTGCCGCGCTCCACCGAAAGCCGCACGCCGCGCGAATCCAGCCGCGGCAAACAATCAGGACGCACGCTGGAAATCCAGCGCATGATCGGACGCACGCTGCGTGCCGTAACGGATCTGAAGGCGCTCGGCGAGCGCACCGTGTGGCTCGATTGCGACGTGATTCAAGCCGACGGCGGAACGCGCACGGCTTCCGTGACCGGCGCTTTCGTCGCGCTGGCGCTTTCCCTCGAGCGTATGGTCGCAGGAGGGATTCTGCGCAAGGTGCCGCTGATTGATTTCTTGGCGGCGACGAGCGTTGGCATCGTGGCGGACGAATTGCTCCTCGACCTCGCATACGAAGAAGACTCGCGCGCGCAAGTGGACATGAACGTCGTGATGACCGGCAGCGGCGAGTTTGTGGAAGTGCAAGCAAGCGCCGAAGGACGTCCTTACACGGACATTGAGCTGCAAGACTTGCTGAAGTTGGCCGCCGGCGGAATTCGCTCGCTGGTTCGCGCCCAGCAGGAATTGCTGCAAATTAAATTCATGGTTCGCGGCAAGTAGGCCGCGGCGCGGCCGCGCACTGCGATGAAGTTTCTCCTGGCGTCCTCGAATCCCGGAAAGTTGCGCGAATATCTGGAACTGGCGCGCGGCACGAATGTAGAAATCGAGCTGCTGCCGGATTTTTCCAGCTTCCCCGCGTTCGATGAGTCCGCGCCCACCTTTGCGGAGAATGCCGCGGGCAAAGCGCTGCATTACAGCCGATTCACTAATGAGACGGTTCTGGCCGACGACTCTGGGCTAGTAGTACCGGCTCTGGGCGGCGCGCCCGGAGTTCATTCCGCGCGCTACGCGGGGCCCGGCGCCGGCGACGCGGACCGCATCCAAAAGCTGCTGTGCGAGATGGACGGTAAGGAAGGCGACACACGCCGCGCCCGGTTCGTATGCGTCGTGGCCACCGCAGCCTCGGGCCGCGCCCTCGCGGTCGTATCGGACGCGGCTAGCGGCCTGGTCACAAAAGAGCCGCGGGGAGCCTCTGGATTCGGCTATGACCCGGTTTTCTTGATCGAATGCCTTGGCCGCACCTATGCCGAGCTGGCGCCAGAAGAGAAAAACGCGCACAGCCATCGAGGCAGGGCTCTCCGGAGATTGCTGTATTTTATTTGACCCGCGAACGTTGGTACCTTCTGACCGTCCCTGCATCTAATCCCTGTTTGGAGCGAAATAGCTTGCCGCACGACCGGGCACAGGGGTAAAAAGGAGTCCCTCCCTCTTCGAGGTGAACCGTGACAGCCTCCCGCGCAGTGATGAAGCTGGAACCTTCTTTGGTGGCGCGCTTGCACGAAGCGCGCGAACGCACCGATGCGCTTTTCCGGCTGCTCCCGCCGAACACGTTCTACGACCGGCCGATTCCGGAGCGCCATCGCCTGATTTTTTACCTGGGGCACCTGGAAGCATTCGACAGGAATCTCTTGAGCGCGGCGCTTGGAATTTCATCGGAAGACAGCGCCCTCGACAAGCTCTTTGCGTTCGGCATTGACCCGGTGGGCGGCGGCTTGCCAATGGATAAGCCCGGCGATTGGCCGTCTTTGGCGCAAGTAGAACAATACAATCGCGGCGTTCGCGGCAAACTGGATGAGCGCCTGCGCGAGCCGGGTTCGTCGCTGGCGACGGATCCCTTGCTGGCCGATGGCACTCTGCTCAACGTCGCCATCGAACATCGCCTCATGCACCAAGAGACGCTGGCCTATCTGCTGCACAATTTGCCTCATGCCCGAAAGATTCAGCAGCAACCGCCGGCTCACGATTCGCGGCCCGCTCCGTATGCTCGGGAAGTTACGATTCCCTCCGGTATCGCGACGTTGGGTCAACCGCGCGCGGCGAAATCCTTTGGCTGGGACAACGAATTTGGCGCCCAGCGCGTGCTGGTCCCAAGTTTTTCGATTGACGTCTTCCCCGTCACCAACGCCGAGTATTCGAAATTCGTGCAGGACGGCGGATATCAGGACGCCAAGTATTGGCGCAACGAAGACTGGGAATGGCGCCGCAAGGAAAAGCTGGAATTCCCGCATTTTTGGACGCTCAAATCAAATAGCTCGCCGGACGATCCCGACGCTCAATGGGAATTTCGCGCGATGTTCGGTTCGATTCCGCTGCCGCCGTCGTGGCCGGTCTACGTGAGCCACGCGGAAGCATCGGCATACGCGCGGTGGGCCGGCAAGAGGCTCCCCACAGAAGAGCAATGGCATCGCGCGGCCTATGGCACGACCGAAGCGCGCGAACGTCAATATCCGTGGGGCGATGAACCTCCCGATGAAACGCGAGGAAATTTCCACTATCAAAGCTGGGATCCCACGCCGGTGGATGAACGCGTGCAGGGCGTCAGCGATTACGGCGTGCACGATCTATTGGGCAACGGCTGGGAGTGGACCTCTACGCTATTCGGCCCGTTGCCAGGATTCGAACCATTTCAATTTTATCCCGGGTATTCCGCGGACTTTTTCGATGGGAAACATTTCGTAATGAAAGGCGGATCGCCGCGCACCGATGCCTGCATGGTCCGGCGTTCATTCCGCAACTGGTTTCAGCCGCATTATCCATATATATACAGCAGCTTCCGATGCGTGGAGGAATAATACATGGGAACCGCTCCGCGAATGGTCAGTGCCGGTGCGCCTGCGCAAGTCGCGCCGGAGTTTTGCGCCGAAGTAGTGGTGGGACTTAGTCAAGCGGGACAGAAGGAGCTGCCTTCGAAGTATTTGTATGACGAGGTCGGCTCAGCGCTCTTTGATGTGATTTGCCTGTTGCCGGAATATGGGCTCAGCCGCGCGGGTATGCGCTTGCTGCAGCGCCATTCGCAGGAGATCGTGTCGTTGCTGCCGCAACCGGTGATCGTCGCGGAATTGGGCAGCGGCAGCGGGCAGAAGACGCGGCTCTTGCTGGAGGCGCTTTCGCGGCGCCAGAGGGTCCACTACTATCCCATAGATATTTCCGGCACCGCGCTCTCGCGTTGCCAACGCGAAATCGGCCAGATTGATCAAGTGAGCATTGTCGGGTTTGAACGCGCCTATCTGGATGGATTGCAGGAGGTATCCGCGCGGCGCGCCGAAGGGGAACAGATTTTCGTATTGTTCTTGGGCAGTACCATCGGAAATTTCGATCGTCCGGCGGGCGACCAATTCCTTCGCGAAGTCCGCGCAATATTGCGCGCAGGCGATTCGCTGCTGCTGGCGACGGATTTGGAAAAGCCGGTGTCGCAACTGTTGCTGGCCTACGACGATCCCGCAGGCGTCACCGCCGCATTCAACATGAATTTGCTGGCGCGCATAAATCGCGATCTCGGCGGCGATTTTGACCTGAAACAATTCCGCCATCTGGCGCGCTACGACGAAACCGAGCGCCGCGTGGAAATGCACTTGGTATCCAAGACCTGGCAGCGCGTAACGATTCGTGAGGCCGGATTCCGGTTCTACTTGCGCGAGGGCGAAACGATCTGGACCGAGAGCTCGCACAAGTACAACCCACCCGACGTGATTCAGATGGGTGCGCGAACGGGATTTTGCTGCGTGCAGCAATGGTTTGACACGGAATGGCCCTTTGCACAGAACCTCTTCTTTGCAGTCTGAAAATCGCAGTCGCCACAAATGAGCCGAACCCGAAACTCCTCTCGTCGGATGTGCTATATTTTTCCGCCTGATGGCTAAAACCAAAAAGAAAACACCAAAGCAAAAGCCCGCCTCGAAAAAATTGCCTGCGTCTGTAATGCCCAAGGCGAAGCGGCCCGGGCGCGGACAAGGTGGCAAGAGCGGGTTGGCATTCGGACGCGGGCCGAATCCCGCGCGTGTTATCGCGATTCTGGAAGGATTGCAGGACGCGTACCCGGAGGCCACTTGCGAATTGAAATACGACAATGCCTTCCAGCTTCTGATTTCGACGATTCTTTCAGCGCAGTGCACGGATGTCGTCGTCAACCAAGTAACTGAGAAACTCTTTCAAAAGTACCCAGACGCCAAAGCGCTTGCGTACGCGAACCCCGCGGAACTCGAAAAAGAAATACGGCCCACCGGATTCTTCCGCAATAAAACCAAATCCATCATGGGCGCAAGCAAGAAACTGCTCGAGGATTTTCACGGCGAAGTGCCGAGAACGATGGAGGAATTGCTTACTCTGCCCGGTGTCGCGCGCAAGACGGCCAACGTCGTGCTCGGCACGGCATTCGGCATTGCGTCGGGCGTGGTGGTGGATACGCACGTCCAGCGGCTTTCCACGCGGCTCGATCTGACAAAAAATACGGACCCTAAAAAAATCGAGCAAGATCTGATGCGGATCATTCCGCAGGACAAGTGGGTGATTTTCTCGCACCAATTGATTTGGCACGGCCGCCGCGTCTGCAACGCTCGCCATCCGAAGTGCCTCGAATGTAATCTCGAAAAATTGTGCTATTCGAAGGACAAGACGAACTGAAGTTTGCGCCGGCCCGCGCCGCCCGAGGCGCCGCCAACGAGATCAGTGGCTGGTCAGGTATTTGTACTGCGCAGCCGTCAGCGGCACGACGGAGAGCCGCCCCATGCGCACCAGCGGCGAATCCGCGAACAATTTGCTTGCCTTGATCTGTTCTAATGAAATCGGCTCGGCCAGCGGCTTCCCAGCTTTGATCTTGACCACGGGCTTTCGCGGGTCGGAAGCATCCACGGAAACGACGCTCGCTGTGCCTACGGCGCTCCTGCGCTCTCCGGTTTCATAAATTACCAGCTGCGCGCCCGCCTGCATTTCGCGCAGATGCTTCACGGCCGCAGGATTCGATACGCCATCCCAAACCGTCACTCCGTCTTTCTGAAGTTCGGCGAATGAATATTCCGAAGGTTCGGTTTTTAGCAGGTAGTGAGTGGGCATAAGATCTCGCCTCGATGTTGTAGAGCTGCTGAACTGTACACAGTGACGGCGCGCTCTTGAGATGGCGGCCGACGTCACATTCAGATGAATGGTCAGGCAACATCATTATTGCAGAGGGGGCGGTTCATTCCTTAAAAAAGAAGAGGGGCAAGCCGCCGAAGCTGGCTTGCCCCTTATGGGCGAAGCATTATGAGGGTATGACTGACCGAGACTACCAATGGACCATTGCCCCGCAAATCCGTAAATCACCTTAGAAATCGGGATTCTTAACCTTAGGCCTCCCAGCCTTGTCGCTCGCCGGGATTTGCTGGAACAGGCAGTCAGGTATTGCAAGACCCCCGCAATCTGGCGACACTGGAAGTCGATGTCAGCAAATGAATTTCGTCGCGCTGCTGTAAGTTCTTTCGTGGTTCTAGGACTGCTGTTCGGCACCAATCCACGGAGCGAAGCCCATTATCATGAGATTGAGGCGCAAATGACCGGCAAGTCCAACTCACTGACGAATATCCAGCAATATATTTCAGATGGCTGGGACCACCTCACGCGTTCACTTACCAATTGCAAGACCTATACGGACGTAAAGACCCAGGGCGAGCCCGTGCTTTATCTTCCCGCCGCAATGCCCGAGCCGGCCGTGCTCGACGAGATGCAGAAACTTTGCAAAGTTCGCGTCGAGGATTTGCCCGAACGCATCAGCAAGGCTGGCGACGTTGACATATCGAAGATTCCGGCGGAAGGACTGCTGTATCTCGAGAACCCCTATGTTGTGCCGGGCGGCCAATTCAACGAGATGTACGGCTGGGACAGCTACTTCATCGTTCTTGGGCTGCTGCGCGATCATCGCGAGAAGCTCGCGAAAGGGATGGTGGAAAATTTCTTCTTTGAGATCGAGCATTACGGCGACGTCCTGAACGCCAACCGTACTTACTATCTGACGCGATCGCAGCCGCCGTTTCTTACCTCCATGATTTTGGCCGTATACGACAACGAAAAGCTTCGAGGCCCACAAGATCGCGAGTGGCTCGAAAAAGCGTACGGGTATGCCGTCCGCGACTACGAACAATGGACCGCGCCGCCACATCTCGCCGGAGACACCGGCCTCTCGCGCTATTTTGATCACGGAGAAGGTCCCGTGCCGGAAATTGTGGGCGGTCCGCATAATTATTACCGCGGTGTCGCGCAATTCTTCTTCGTGCATGGCGGTTCGAACGAACGCTACTTGATTCGCGTGGATTCGGCGCCGCCGTCCACGAAAATACCCGGCAGGGTCTTCTCGCTCCCCTCTTGCGAAGCGTCAGCGGCGGGATCTTCCGCACGCGGACTGTCACAAAGTGACGCGCGTGGCTTTGACCCCCGAGTATTACAAGGGCGACCGGAGCATGCGCGAATCGGGATTCGACGTATCGTTCCGCTTCGGTCCGTTCAGCGCAGACACCCATCACTATGCGGCCGTGTGCTTGAACAGCCTCTTGTACAAGACTGAGATGGATTTAGCGCGGATGAGTGAGCTGCTCGGCCGCCCGGCGGACACGAAAAAGTGGAACGAAAAGGCGGCTGAGCGTCGCGCGCTGATTGATAAATATTTTTGGGACAAAGAGCAGGGCCTATATTTCGATTACGATTTCACCACTCGGAAGCGTTCGACGTATAAATACGCGACCACGTTCTACCCGCTGTGGGCTGGGCTGGCTTCCAAAGAGCAAGCGCAAGCGGTGATGCGAAATCTACCTTTCTTCGACCAGCCCGGCGGCATTGTGATGAGCGGCACGGAGTCTCAAGCGCAATGGGATTACCCGTACGGCTGGGCGCCAATTCAGCTATTGGCCATCGAGGGTATGCGGCGCTACGGCTATGACGAGGACGCGAATCGCGTCAGCTACAAGTTCTTGAGCATGGTTTTGGAAAATTTCGAGCGCACCAAAACCATCCGGGAAAAATACGATGTAGTCACTCGCACTTCGAAAACCCACATCGTCGAAGGCTATAAACAAAACGTGATCGGCTTCGGATGGACCAATGGAGTCTTCCTCGAGCTATCGCATCAATTACCGCCAGATTCGATGGCTCGCTTGAAGACGGATTAGACTCTACTCGCCATTTGTGATTCGCCCGGCCTCCGCGAAAAGGCAGAACGCCGATCCCGCAAGCGAAAGCCCCAAATCGCCTCGGCGACTCCAAGGTTTCAGGAATTTGGCTTCCGCTCCCCTGCCAGCTGCGGTTCGGCTGAATCTAATTGTCTTCGCCAATGGCCGGCCGGGAGAGGTAGCTGCCAACTGAACTGCGCGCGTATCGAAATTGAATACTGCAAAGATCTGGCTGCCGCCGTCCCACCTCCTGGCGAAGAGCGCGTTCTCACGAGGATAGGCGATGACACATGCGTTCTTCTTTTCAAGTCGCGCGAGTGCCGGAATTTCTCGGCGCAGCCTCAGCAGTTTGCTGTAAAAGTCCCAAAGCACGCGGTGCCAGCCCTCTTTTCGTATCTCCCAATTCAGTTTCGAGCGGCGAAACGTCTCTTCACTTTGCGGGTCGGGAATTTCTCCGCCCCAGCTGAACCGCGCGAATTCTTCCGCGCGTCCTTTGCGCACAGCTTCCACCAGCGCCGGGTCGCCGTGGCTCACGAAATACAGAAACGGCGCGGTTTCGCCATATTCCTCGCCCATGAAGAGCAACGGAATGTAGGGAGCGAGCAGCACCGCGCCGGCAGCAAGCTTCAATTGTTCGAAGGAGGCCGTCTGAGCCAGGCGATCGCCAAGCAGGCGATTGCCGACCTGATCGTGATTCTGCGCAAACACAATTAGCTTCTCGCCGGGAACTTGCTCCGAGCTATTCCCGTGGCGCCTGCCGCGATATTTCGAATATTGGCCCGAGTAAACGAAGCCGGCGCGAAACGCCTGCGCCAGATCTTCCACGCCATGAAAATCCCCGTAGTATCCGGTTCGCTCTCCGGTCAAAAGGACGTGCAACGCGTGGTGAAAATCGTCGTTCCAGACGGAATCAAGACCCAGGCCACCTTCAGCGCGGGATGTAACCTCGCGCGCGTCGTTGCGGTTGCTCTCTGGAAAAAGATAAACGCGCCGATCGAGCTCTTCCGCCCTCGCATGAACCCTATCCGCAAGGTCCTGCAAAAATGGCGTGGCGGAGGAATCCACGATCGCGTGGATCGCGTCGAGCCGCAGCGCGTCCAGATGAAAATCGGTGATCCACCGCAGAGCATTTTCGATGAAGTAACGCCGCACTTCGTCGCTGCTGCGATCATCGAAATTCAGTGATTGGCCCCACGGCGTCTTGTATAAATCCGTGAAATATTCGCCGAACTCCGACGAATAATTCCCCTCCGGGCCGAAATGGTTGTACACGACGTCCAGCACGACGGCCATACCTTGCTCGTGACACGCATTGACCAGCCGCTTCAGCGCCGCAGGCCCGCCGTACGATTCCTGCACAGCGTAAGGATAGACGCCGTCATAACCCCAATTGCGATTTCCGGCAAACTGCGCCACAGGCATCAGCTCGATTGCGGTGATTCCCAGTTCCTTGAGCGCGCTGATTCGCGGAATGATCGCGTCGAACGTGCCTTCCGGCGTGAACGTGCCGACGTGAAGCTCGTACAGAACATATTTGTCGAGCGCGACGCCGCGCCACTCTTGGTCGGTCCACGGAAAATGATGCTCTACGACCTGCGAGGGGCCGTGAACTCCTTGCGGTTGAAAACGCGAAGCTGGGTCGGGGCGCTCCCGTCCATCGTCGAGGCGGTAGAAATAAAGCGCGCCGGGGCGCACGGCGGAAACATCGGCAAAGAAGTAGCCGCGCTCCCCGGATTGCATCGGAATAATTCGGTCGTTCGGAAATGTAATGTGAAGTTCGAGTTTCTTCGCGCGCGGCGCCCAAACCTGGAAACTACACTCGTTTTCGCCGGCCATCACGGCGCCGAGGGGTCTTTCGTCGGCTGGCTATCGCGCCGCGCCGTTTTTCGAAGGGTTCGCTCATCGCTCCGCATCCGAATTCAGCAGGCTCAAAATTCCTGCCAGCGGAATCCGAACCCAATCGGGGCGGTTGTTCAGCTCGTAGCTAAGTTCGTAAATCGCTTTCTCCAGCAGATGCAGCCGCAGCAGATTTGCGAGCTGCTCCTTGTCTGGCGGAATGAATGAAGCGTCGGCCGCCTCCTCGAGATACGCGTTTGCGAATTCAGCGGCGACCCATGAATACCAAGTCTGCGCCACTTTCAAGCGCTGGCGCGCGCGCTCACTATGCGCCTCCGCTGCGTTGGTCGCGGTGTACACCGATGCAAAGGCGGCATAGTGGAACGAGCGCAGCATCCCAGCAACGTCCTGTAGCGGGGAAAGTTTTACGGCCCGTTCCGCGAGAGGCCGCGCCGGTTCGCCTTCAAAATCAATGATGACAAAATCGGATCCGGTATAAAGAACCTGGCCGAGGTGATAATCGCCGTGAATCCGCGTGCGCATCGCGGCGATCGGAGCGCTGAGCGCTGATTCAAACGCTCGTAGCACCTGATCCTCAGCGGCCAGCACCCGCTCGGCTGCATCCTTCGTGTCGCCCGTCATTCCCGCGACGTGTTCGCGCAAGAGCTCGAACGAACGCTGCGTCTTTGCGCGCAGCGATTCGAGCATCGCCAGCTGGAACTCCGGCGTGTATGGTTCCGGCGCGAATGCCGCGGCGCTCGGTTCGGACGACAAAGCCAAATGCAGCTGCGCGGTTCGTTGCGCGAGCAGCACCGCGGCATCCAGATAGGAACCGCACATTTCGCGCGCAATATGCGGTGCGGGCTGCGCGGCCATTTTCAGCGGAAAAAGACCAGGCGCACTAAGAGATGAAAGCTCTGCCGGGCGCTCGTTTGCTCGCAGCCAAAACTCTGAGAGCGAATTGAGCGTGAATCGCCACGCGTCGCCCTGATTCGGGACGAATTGCTGCAGGATTCCCGCCGTTGTTTCCTGGCCGCCGTCGCTCAAGCATACTCCAGCCAACCCGCCACCGCCGGAACATGCGGAAAGTGCAGGCGCTCGGAAAGAAACCGCCCGATTTCGAGATCGGGATTCATCCCCGGTTCCACATGGCGGTAAATTTTCAGCACCAGCCGATTCCCATAAATAATCGAGCTGTTGCTTTGCTCGACCCCCATCGGCTTGGGCTTCAAGATGCCCGCGGACGCCGGACAAAGATCGCGATAAGCGCTCGATTGCCGGGCGCGAAGTTCGCCGTTCAATCCGCGAGACGACGCTTGCGCTTCGATCGCTCCGTGAAGCGTAACCAAAAAATCCTCGTTGCGCAGCGCATCCGTGAGGAGCAGCTCCCTTCCATGGAACTTGACCTGCAGGACTTGTGAATCGCCGTCGCTCAGTCGGTTCGTCCGCAGACCAGACGAAGCAGCGGGAGCAGATATGATTCTCGAACACCCGTCTCATACTCCACGCGGGCCAGAACGATCAACGCCTCCGACCGCGAACGCGCCGAACGGAATAATGTCCGCAACCGCCGCAGCGCGAATTCGGTGGGCTTTGCCTCCGAACCAGCGCTGCGCAGCGAGAAAATCGGGCAGCACCGGCGGCAACAGTTTCTGGAGTTCCGCAAATTCTTCTCTTTTCATTTTGGGCGCGGTCAAAGCGTCCTCCAGGATAGGAAAGGCTCCGGGAGGCTGGGGTTCCCTGGCACGAAACAAAATAAAAACCGGGAGTTAAAGCGGCGACGGCTCTTCTTCCTTCTCCTTCTCGCGATCCCGTCGTCTTGCTGTCACCTAGATACCTTTCCAAAGTCTGGCGCGCCAGATCGCGCCCTCCCAATCCGAACGCAATCGCCAAAGCCAGCATGAGCGCGCCAAAAATGATGGAGAAGGCGGAAGTGACTGTCTGGTTGGCCAACCCGATTTGCTCGAGCGCCATGGAGATCGCCAGAATCAAAATCACGAAACGAGTGGACCCGCTCCACAGCCGCGGCGATCGCACGCCTGCATTCACAGCCGCGAGCAAGGTCGCGCGCGACAGGAAATTCGCTGCCAGCACTCCCACAAACAGAATCAAAATGGCGACGAAGATTTCCGGCAGCAGCTGAAACAGGCGGGAAAGTTGCTCATGCAACTCGGGAATGCCCAGGACGCTGACTCCGACGAGGGTGAATCCCAGCCAGGTGATCCAAAACAACGACCGCGTCAAAAGCTCGCTAATCGTGGGCAGGGCCGCATTGCGCAGCACCTGCGATGCTCCGGACTGCTCCGACAAGCGATTGAGCTGGGTGAAGCGCAGGATCAGCCGCAGCAGGTACTTCAACAGCAGCGCGACGAACAATCCCGCCAGCATGATCAACAGCATGGCCACCAAGCGCGGCAGAAACACCGAGATCATGTGCACCAGATTCTGGTAGGCCTGCTGCAGACCCTGAACGATCAACTGTTTCATGACGTCACCTCACTACTTCGCTTTCCACTTTTCCAGCAAGTATGGTTTTTGGCGGATGAATTCCAGGCAAAGCTTTTCGGTGTCCGCTTCGATTTCTTCCGGCGTTGACGACTGATGCTCCACGATGAAGGAATAGATTCTTCCGCGGTAGAGCGGCACCAGCGCTTGCAACAAGTGATCTCGGTTCATCACGTTGTGGTGATAAGCAGCCGCAAATTCAAACACAATCCTTACCCACAGCTCATTTTCCAGGCGGCAATTCCGTTCATCGAGCTGCGCGATGCGTTCAATTTCGCCGCGGGTCTCGTCCGAAAGTATTGTTTTCAAAATCGCAGCGAGGTCCGTGACGCCTTTCTGAAACAACTCGTAAATTCTCTTGCGGTTTATGCGCGCGGCACCGGTAGTCAGTTCGTGATCCGAACCGAACGTCGGAACCGCTTCAGGCGCGTTAACTCCCATCCAGTATTCCTGCTGCGATTCCAGGCACCAGAAAAGCGCGCCCACCGTTTCTCTTACGGCGGCCACGATGTCGGTGCCGGAGGTTGCGGCGGTTTGTACCTTTGGACCCAAAAACGACTGGCAACATTTGAGTCCCGAAGTTATCGCGCAAGTGACCATCCAGATCTCGGGCGACCTGCGCACCGCTTCTTCGCCCCAAACGTCCTGTCCCAGGCACTGGCTCGCAAGCTTGCCGGAGAATCCAAATTCGCTGGAATGTAACTCGCGAATTCCGCGGCCAAACGTCGCACGGGTCATCGGATACAGCAGGGTCCTCGCGAGCAATCCTTCGAACTTGTGCCGGCTGTAAAGCGGAGCGACAAAATCAAATTCCTCGCGATAGGGCGGCTGCAAGAGATTCTTGATCCAATTCGTATCAATGTTCGCCGAGTGTGGCGACACGACGGCGCAGGCCTTGGCTCGCACCAAATCCGCAGCCGCGAGAATCGAGCGCACCGCAATTCCCGGCGACGGACCTCCCGGGTAGCGCGTGGAAACGCGGTGGATGGTGCGCAGAGACGTCAGGCCGCGCAAACTCGGATGAGTTTCTGCAACGGACTTCAGGGCCGCTTCCGCCGTTCCGTCGCGCGACCCGCCGTCCACATTTACGATGACGACGCGGTCTCGCGTAAAGCTCTGGCGGAAACTCTCTTCGATGACCGCCACCGTCGAGCCGATGGTGTGCGCGTCGTTGTGCGAAGGAACTCCCACCAATAGATCAACTTCTCCCACACCCATGAGTTGGCGTAGAAAGTCGTCCGAAAGTAGCGTTTCGTCAGCCAACATCGTCTCCGGATCGTCCGTCGCGTCAACGGCGGACTGCGGCTAGCAACTCACATTTGCAGCGCGAGCAAGTCAAATGCGCCGCAAGCGAAACCAAAATGTCTGATAGGGTCCAAGCGTCAACAAATATGGATGATCCCCAATCCGCGGGAAAAGGTTCCTGCTGGCGAGTTCGATCAGGATTGAACCCTTGTGATTGCGCAGGTCCAATTCCACAGCCTGCGCGGAACTCGATAAATTATTCACGGCGAGGACTTTTTCCGCACCCAGCTCCCGGATGTACGCCAAAACCCGGTGATTGGAAGGCTGCAAAAATTCAATGCTCCCGCGGCTGAACACGTTGGAGGCCTTGCGCACTTCGATCAACCGCTTCATCCAATACAACAGTGAATGCGGCGATCGCTTCTGCGCCTCCACATTAATCGCCTGGTAGCCGAATACTGGATTGGATATCAGAGGCGAATACAAACGCTCGGGATCGGCGGCGGAAAATCCACCGTTCCAGCCGCCATTCCATTGCATCGGAGTGCGCACGCCATTGCGGTCGCCGAGATAAACGTTGTCGCCCATTCCGATTTCATCTCCGTAGTAGAGCACGGGAGTTCCCGGCAGCGACATGATCAACACGTTCAAAAGTTGAATGCGCCTCCGGTCGTTATCCATCATCGGAGCGAGGCGGCGGCGTATGCCCAAATTCAGCCGCATGGTCTTGTCCCGTGCGTAGGTGTCGTACATATAGTCGCGCTCGATGTCGGTGACCATTTCGAGCGTGAGCTCGTCGTGATTCCGCAAAAAAGTGACCCATTGGCAAGTCTCGGGAATTTGCGGAGTCTGCTCGAGAATTTCAATGATGGGCTTGCGGTCTTCCAGTTGCACCGCCATGAAAATTCTGGGCATCAACGGGAAGTGAAACGCCATGTGGAATTCGTCGCCGTCGCCAAAATACGCGCGCACGTCTGCCGGCCATTGGTTCGCTTCGGCCAGCAGCATCCTATCGGGAAACGCTTGATCCAACCGCTTGCGCAGCTCGCGGATAACGGCATGGGTCTCCGGCAAGTTTTCGCAGTTGGTGCCGTCGCGCTCGATCAGATAAGGGACAGCATCCAGCCGGAAGGCGTCCACGCCCATCTCCAGCCAGAACTTCATCACATACCACATTTCTTCAAATACGGCCGGGTTGTCATAGTTCAAATCGGGCTGGTGGTTGAAAAAACGGTGCCAGTAATATGACTTCGAAACCGGATCCCACGCCCAATTCGACATTTCCGTATCGAGAAAAATAATTCGCACTCCTCGATAGCGGTCGTCTGTGTCGCTCCAAACGTACCAATCGCGTTTTGGATTATCGCGGGAACTGCGCGACTCTTGAAACCAGGGGTGCTGGTCGGAGGTGTGGTTCAGGACCATTTCGATGATGACGCGGATCCCGCGCGCGTGCGCCGCCGAGAGAAACGCCTTGAAATCCTCCAGCGTGCCGTAATTCGGGTGAATGGCGCGGTAATTCGCGATGTCGTAGCCGTCGTCGCGCAAGGGCGAGGGGAAAAAGGGCAACAGCCAGATAACGTTGATTCCCAGATCCTGCAAATAATCCAGTTTCTGCATAAGCCCAGGAAAATCGCCAATCCCGTCGCTGTTGCTGTCGCAAAAGGTGCGGACGTGCAGCTGATAAATGATTGCGTCCTTGTACCAGAGGGGCTGGTCGCTGCTTATGGCCACTGCGGCGTTCTCCTCTTGCGGCTTAAGCCCGAAAGCTCGGGCGAATCATTGATATGGCTATTGATGTATTTGTTCGCGCATCATCGCACTTTGAAAATGTGCGCGGGAATGTTCGCAGGATTCAGTTCGATGTAGTTGCGGCTGCCCTGCCAGGTATAACGCGCGTCCGCCAACAGGTCGTGAACTTCAAAGGGCTGTTGCGGACCCATTCCGAAATAGTCCAACGGCACATAAATCGAGCCTGACTGCGTGCTCCGGGGGTCCAAATTCACCACTACCAGAATGACGTTGGACCCGTCGCCGCCCATCTTGCTGTAGGCGATCAATTGATCATTGTCCACGGGATGAAACCGCAGGCTCCAATCGCTTTGCAGCGCCAGATTTTCGTGCCGAATCTTGTTTACCAGCGCGATCAGTTGTTTCAGGCTGTCGGGCCGGTCAATATCCCACACGCGAATTTGGTATTTCTCGGACTCGAGGTATTCCTCGCTGCCCGCAGCCAAGGGACGATTCTCGAATAGCTCGAACGCCGGGCCGTAGATTCCGTAATTCGCGCCGAGCGTCGCCGCCAGAATCAATCGCGCGATAAATGCCGGCCGCCCTCCGGTCTGCAGATACGCGTGCAGGATGTCGGGAGTGTTTGGCCAGAGATTCGCACGGAAAAATTCGCGCACGGGTGTCTGCGTAAGCTCCTCGAAAAGTTCGGTGATCTCCGTCTTCGTATTCTTCCACGTGAAGTAGGTGTACGACTGCGTGAAACCCAGCTTCGCCAGGCGGTACATCACTTTCGGCCGCGTGAATGCTTCCGCAAGAAAAATCACGTCCGGATATGCGCCATGTACGTCAGCGATCAGCCATTCCCAGAAACCGAACGGCTTGGTGTGCGGATTATCCACGCGAAAAATACGAATGCCCTGATCGATCCAGTAAAGCACCACGCTCTTCAATTCTTCGCACAATTCCACGGCGTCAGCGCTTTCAAAATCGAGCGGATAAATGTCCTCGTACTTCTTGGGCGGATTTTCAGCGTACTGGATCGATCCATCCGGCCGGTGCGCAAACCAATCTTCGTGCTCCTTCACGTATGGATGATCGGGCGCGCACTGAAAAGCGATGTCCAGGGCCATTTCGATGCCCATTGCCTCGGCCTGCTGCCGGAGTTGTTTGAAATCCTCGAGCGTGCCGAGCGCCGGGTGAATTGCTTTGTGCCCACCCTCCACCGCACCAATGGCCCATGGACTGCCCGGATCGCCGGGCGCCACCTCAAGGCTGTTGTTCTTGCCCTTTCTGCCTTTGCGGCCGATGGGATGGATGGGCGGAAGGTACAAAACGTCGAAACCCATCTCCGCGACGTACTGCAGGTGTCGCGCGCAGTCGCGAAAGGTTCCAGGCTTTTGCGCGTCCGTGGTGCACGAGCGCGGAAACAATTCATACCAGCTACTGAAACGGGCTTTGGGACGATCCACCCAAACCTGCAGTTCTTTTTCGTACGTCGTACCGCGCGACCGGTCCGGATAGCGCGTCATTTGTTCCGTGAACTTGTCGCTGTTGGCCACGCCGAGCGCCGATTGGCGGTCGGTACGAGCCATGGTTTTCAGCTTGGCCGATAATTCGAGTAGCTTTTGTGCGTCAGGCGTCTGCGCGCGCGTCGCCGCGGCGGCAGCGAGCTCCGCTCCCGCAAGCAAGTCCAGCGAGACGTCCTGCCCCGCCTCGGCCTTCTTCGCAAGGTCACGAATCCATGTTTTGTAGGGGTCCAGCCAGGCTTGCACGGTGTAGGAGTACGGTTTGAATTCGGGGACCTGAAACCTGCCTTGCCAGCGATCGTTTCCGATCGGACGCATCGGCGTTTCGCTCCACCCGCGCTCTCCCGCCGCGCGGAAGCACAGCACGGCGTCAAGCACCTGGTGCCCGTCGGCATTGATGTCCGCTTCCACCGAAACGCTCTCGCCGACAACGCGCTTGATCGCGAACCGCCCGCCGTCAACTTCCGGCTCCACGTTTTCGATTACGACCCGGCGAAGCGAAGGCAGGGACACTTCCGTGGCAATCCTTGAAGAGTGCAAGATAAATCCTCCGACGTAGCAAGGGAACGGGCCGGACTTGGATTGTCTCGCAGAGCTGGATGCGAGCGATGAATCTACATTCTCATTATACGATGCCCAGCGCGCGAGATTGCAAGTTGCGAATTCGCGCTGCCGCGGCGCAAAGCGCACTCGACAGATTTCGCGGAATTTTTGCTATACTCCCCGTACCAGTCCGAACGGAGCTCGTCCCCGAAATCGTTTCCACTGCATGCCAGTTTCGGAAAAATCCCACACATGACGAATCGCTACGTTTGCGTTCACGGACATTTCTATCAGCCTCCGCGCGAGAATCCCTCACTCGAAGAGATCGAGCTGCAAGATTCCGCCTACCCCTATCACGACTGGAACGAACGGATTACGGCGGATTGTTACGCGCCGAACACCACTTCCCGGATTCTTGATAACGAGCAGCGCATCACGCGCATGGTGAACAATTACTCGACGATCAGCTTTAATGTCGGCCCCACCCTGCTTTCCTGGATGGAGGTTCACGCCGCGAAGACCTACTCGGCAATTCTGGAAGCCGACAAAATCAGCGCGCAGAAATTCGGCGGGCATGGCTCAGCCATCGCGCAGGCGTACAACCACATGATCATGCCGCTGGCGAACCGCCGCGACAAAATGACCCAGGTCAAATGGGGCATCGCCGATTTTCAGCGGCGTTTCCAGCGCGCGCCCGAAGGCATGTGGCTGCCCGAAACGGCCGTGGACATCGAAACCCTGGACATCATGGCGGAACAAGGTCTGAAGTTTACGATCCTCGCTCCGCGCCAGGCCTCGAGAGTACGGCGATTCGGCAGCCGCAGCTGGAAGGACATCAGCGGCGACCGCGTTGATCCCAGCCGCGCGTATTTGGTGCGCTTGCCTTCGCGACGCACGATCAACGTCTTTTTTTACGATGGGCCGATTTCTCGCGCTGTCGCGTTTGAGGGCTTGCTCAATGACGGTAAGGTTTTCGCCAATCGCCTTATCAGCGGATTTTCTGACGCGCGAGATTGGCCGCAGCTCTCGCACATCGCCACCGACGGTGAAAGTTACGGCCACCATCATCACTACGGCGAAATGGCGCTAACTGCCGCTCTGGACCAAATCGAAACCAACAAGCTCGCTGAGCTTACTGATTACGGCCAGTTTCTCGAACGGCATCCCGCAAATCATTTTGTGGAGATATTTCCTAACACCTCCTGGAGCTGCGTGCACGGCATCGAACGATGGCGCAGCAATTGCGGCTGCAATTCCGGCGGCCACCCGGAATGGAATCAAGAATGGCGCGCGCCTCTGAGGACGGCGCTGGACTGGCTCCGCGACGCGCTTGCGTCCGTTTTTGAAAGCAAAGCAGCAACGCTGCTGAAGGACCCCTGGCGCGCGCGCGACGAATACATTCGCGTCATCCTGGACCGTTCAGACGAGAGCCTGGCCGCGTTTTTTGGCGAACACGCCACTCATGAATTGAATGATGACGAAAAAGTGGCCGCGCTCAAGCTGCTGGAAATGCAGCGGCACGCCCAATTGATGTACACCAGCTGCGGCTGGTTTTTCGACGAACTCTCGGGCATCGAAACCGTCCAGGTCATCCAGTATGCCCGCCGCGCCGTGCGGCTAGGCGAGCAGATGAACGGCGGAAACCTGGAAGCGCAGTTTGTAGAACAGCTGCGAAGCGCCAAGAGCAACGTAGCGGAGCACCAGGACGGCGCGCGCATTTACGAAAAGTGGATACAGCCCGCCATCGCGGACATCCCGCAAGTGGCCGCGCACTACGCCATCAGCTCGCTTTTTGAAGCGTACACGGACCGCACGAGCATTTATTGCTACGATGTGCAGCGCGAAGCGTTTCAAAGTCAGACCGAAGGCAAGATGCGGCTGGCCACGGGCCGTGCACGGGTATCTTCGCGAATCACACGCGAGGCAGACACGCTTGATTTTGGCGTCCTGCACATGGGCGACCACAACATCACCTGCGGCATTCGTGAGGCGTCGCAAGAAAAGGATCCTTGTGCGTCCTCGGAGCAGCTATTCGCGGCATTCGCTCGCGCCGACGCTCCCGCGGTGATCCGCCTGCTCGACGAAGGTTTCGGCGGCAAAGTGTATTCGCTGCGTTCGCTCTTCCGCGATGAACAGCGCAAAATCCTCAGCCTAATATTGCGAGACACAGAGCTCGATGCTGCCGCCGCGCACCGCGGAATCTATCAGCCGCATGCGCAGTTGATGAGATTTCTCATTGATCTGGGAGTTCCGGTGCCGAAGTCGTTTCAAACCGCGGCAGAAATCACGCTAAACGACCAACTCTTGCAGGCCCTGCAAATCACCACTCTCGATCGTGAGCTGATTCTCGGCCTCCTAAAAGAAGCGGCTAGCGTCCGCGTTGCGCTAGACGTGCCGACGCTCGAATATGCCACGCGCAAAAAAGTCGAGCAGGCTGCCGCTGCCTTCGCCGCGGAGCCGTCCGAAATCGAAGTCGTGAAACAATTCCAAGGGTTGTTGGAATTTCTGGACAAGTTGCCCTTCGCAGTCGTGATCTGGGAGGCGCAAAACCTCGCATATCCCGCGCTACTCGCCGCGCAGTCGCAGTGGCGATCAGGACAGGAAACAGGCAAACCGGAAGCCAAGACCTGGCTCGAGCACCTGGGCGCCCTGCAACAAAAACTGAAATTGCAGATCGCCTGAAATTCATGCGCCTGCGCCACACCCCACTTTCTTGCTATCGCCTGCAGTTTAATCGCGATTTCACGTTCCACGATGCCTCGCACATTTTGAACTACCTCTCGCGGCTCGGCGTCACGGACATCTATGCTTCTCCGTTGCTGCAAAGCCGCAGCGGCAGCGGCCACGGCTACGATTCCACTGATCCGACGCGCATTGACAGCGACCTGGGCAGCGAGCAGCAATTTGACGCGTTTCAAGCCGATCTGCAGAAACACGGTCTGGGGTTGCTGCTCGATATCGTGCCAAATCACATGGCGGCCAGCGCGGAAAATCCCTGGTGGATGGATCTGCTCGAAAACGGCCCGGCTTCGGTGTATTCGGCCTACTTCGACGTGGATTGGCACCCGCCGTCGCGAATCCTGGATAACAAGATCCTGCTTCCGGTCCTGGGCAGTGTTTACGCGGACGCATTGAAGAACCAAGAGCTTCAAGTGATATTCGAGCGAGGAAGCTTCTTCGTGAAACACTACGATGGCCTGTTTCCAGTTGCTCCGCGTTCCTACCCCATGATCCTGACCCACCGGCAGCACGTCCTCGAGGAGCAGCTGCGGCCGGATTCCGTGGCCTTTCAGGAATATTCCGGGATCATCGCCGCGCTTTCGGCCGTGCCAGTTCGCGAATCCGTGCCGATGGACGCGGCGGGCGAGCGCCGCCTGCAGATCGGCGCGATCAAGGAACGTCTCCAGAAACTTTACGACAATCAGCCCCCCTTCCGGACGTTCGTTGACGAGAACCTGAAGATCTTTAACGGGAAGCGCGGAGTTGGGTCGAGTTTTCGATACCTCGACCGCTTGCTCTCCGAACAAGCCTACGTGTTGTCTTACTGGCAGAACGTCAACGCCGAAATCAATTACCGCAGATTCTTCAGCATCACAGACTTGGTCGGAGTGCGCGTCGAGGATCCCATGGTCTTCGACGCCACGCACAACGTCGCTTTCCATTTAATCGAGCGCGGCGCAGTCAGCGGGCTGCGCATTGATCATATTGATGGTTTGCGAGACCCGCTCGCTTATTTGCGCCGCGTGCAGGAAAAATTGCAAAGTTCCGCCGACAAAGAGAGTTCAAACCAGTTTTACGTAATCGTGGAAAAAATACTTTCCGGGAAAGAAGAACTGCCTGCCGACTGGCCCGTCCAGGGAACTACCGGTTACGAATTCCTGAACGCCGTGAATCGCTTGTTCGTGCATCCCGCGGGCGGCCGCGCCGCGGAACAAACTTACTCCGCCTTCTTGAAAAATGGAGTCAATTACCAGGAACTTCTCTATCAGAAAAAAAGGCTGGTGATGTCTACGCTTCTGGCGGTGGAGATGCGCTATCTGGGCCGCCAACTTGGCATCCTCGCCGAGCATGACCGCTTCGCCCGCGATATTCCGCGCGCCGATCTGGCGCAGGCCTTGATCGAAGTCACCGCCAGCCTCTCCGTCTATCGCACCTATATTCGGGAGATGAACGTTCCCCGCGACGCCCAACTGTATATCGAAGCCGCCGTGGCGGCTGCTCGCTCCCGCAAACCAAATATGAATTCAGCCAGCTTTGATTTTGTGCGCAGCGTGCTGCTGATGGAAGACGGTCGCTACCATTTTGCCGAACAGCGCGAAGCCCGCCTGGCATTTGTAATGCGCTGGCAACAATTTACCGGACCGATCGTCGCCAAGGGGCTCGAGGACACCACTCTTTACGTTTATTGTCCGCTTATTTCTTTGAACGAGGTCGGAGGCGATCCCCGCCCATCGCAGCCTTCGCCCTTCAAGTTCAATTCGTTCATTCATGACCGGCAGCTCCGCTGGCCTTACGGACTCAACACCACGTCCACTCACGACACCAAGCGCGGAGAAGATGTGCGCGCTCGCATCAACGTTCTTTCCGAATTGCCGGCGGAATGGCGGCGCCGGCTGAACTCGTGGTCTCGCTGGAACTCCAAGAAAAAGAAAGCCATCAACGGAGAACCCGCGCCCGACCGCAACGAAGAGATTTTCCTCTACCAAACGCTGCTGGGAGCGTGGCCGCTGGATGCCAGGAACATGCCTGCATTTCGCAAGCGCATGAAGGGCTACGTGATCAAAGCGACGCGCGAGGCGATGGTTCACACTCGCTGGACGCGCCCGAACGTCGAACACGAGCGAGCCTTGACCGACTTTGTTGCAACGATCATCAAGCCAGCGCGCCAAAATATCTTCCTCGCGGATTTTCTGAAATTTGAGCAAAAGATTGCGTACTACGGAATGCTGAATGGTCTCGCGCAGCTCTTGCTGAAACTGACCACGCCGGGGGTGCCTGATCTATATCAAGGATGCGAATTGTGGGATTTGCGCCTGGTGGATCCGGATAATCGCGGTCCCGTTGATTTTGATCGCCGAATGCAAATGTTGGAAGCCATCGAAAAACGCGCCAATGACGGCCCACAGGACGTGTGCAAGGACTTGATGGCCGATTGGCAGGATGGCCGGGCCAAACTTTATCTCGCTTGGAAAGTTTTAAATCTGCGGAGCGAGCATCGCGAGCTATTCCTGGACGGGTCGTTCCTTCCGCTGCCCGTCAGCGGCAAGCGCGCCAACAATCTCGTCGCTTTCGCGCGCCACAAAGGAAATCAGTGGACGCTGACGATTGTGCCGAGATGGCTGGCGCATGCCCACGCGCCAATGACCTGGTCGCGCATGAATACCTTCTGGCGCGGAACAAGGATTTCCCTGCCGCCCCACGCTCCCTCGCGCTGGGAGAATGTTCTTTCCGGTGAAGTCGTGGAAGTCGCTTCGGACCGCAAGGGCTCCACTCTGCGCGCCGCAGAAGTGCTTGGAAATTTTCCGGTGGCTTGCCTGCACGCCCTGAGCGGTTGAGAAATATCGCCGCGCGGGAGAGTCTGCCCAGCGCTCCGACTTCTGGCCGTGGCCGCAATCAATGTCTGTATAATGGTGCCTTGCAACACCGGCTAGTTTCTTGGAAGTCGGTTCACCCAGCCAGATCGATTTTTTCAGGAAGTTCCCGGCTCAAAATTCCAGACTCAGAGGGCCAGACGAGCAATGCGAAGCACAATCGCGCGGCGAAAACGTCTCCGAACGCCGCTAACAACCATCGTTTTATTTCTGACCGCTCTCGCGTTCATTCCCAATTCCCGAGGCGCCGCGCCCATTGATCGCGACGCGATTCTTCACCATCTGAACGCCATCATCAGTTGGTACCGCGATTCCACCGGCAAGATTCAGGCGGTGGGATTGCCCAGCGACGCCATTTACGAAGACACCGCGCAGAATCTCGCGCAGCAGGCGGTGCGACTGGCCTTTCAGTCCGCGCAGGCGGCGGCCCAACTGATAACCCCTGCTGAGCAGGCGAGCGCAGCTCAATCGGCAACACCGCAAGCGAATTCCAACGAGCCTCAAAATTTCGCCAAGACGCTGGCGACTATTAAATCTCGCATCAGCGACAACCAATCAAAAATAGAGGCTCTGGCGAAACAGATCGAACGAGCCGCGCCGAGCAAGCGGCAAAATTTGATCGCCCAGCGCGATTCGCTGCAGGGCGACGTGGAGTTGGACCAGGCCACCGAAGACGCGGTGCAGAAACTGGCCAGCTTTGCGGAGAGCAGCAACGAATCCGGCGCAGGAGGCTTTGCGGGAAGCATCAACGATCTCGCCCGCACCGTTCCCGAAGTTCTCGGCAACGCGAATGCTCAGAAAGCGGCAGCCAAGCCCGCGGAGAGCAAGCCCGCTGTTTCCAACTCCTCGGGCCTGATTGGCCGAGGCCTTACCCTATACTCGGAAATTCGCACGATCCACCAAATTGACGAAATGGCGAATGAAACCGAGCGTGTGCGTGCCGTAGCGGTCGCGTTGCGACAGCCGTTGCGGGACAACCTCGTCGCCACCATTCAACAAGGCCGCAACCTGGTAAGCCAGACGCCGGCAAACCCCGCGCAAGCAACGGCGGCGCAGCAAGAAGTCCACGCTCTTACAGACCAGTTCAAGCAGCTCGCGAATGTCGTCGTCCCGCTCAGCCAGGAGCTTTTGATTCTCGATCAGAGCCGCGCCAATTTTCTCAACTGGCGCAATTCGGTCGCGACCGAATCCAAGGACTCGCTACGCTCCGTACTCACGAGCGCCCTGGCGATACTCCTCGCTCTCGGAGTGCTTTGGGTTCTCTCCGAGGTTTGGCGCCGGTGGACGTTCCGTTACATCCACGATTTGCGGCGTCGCCGCCAGTTCATGTTGTTGCGGCGTTTCGTGATGGGCTTTCTGATTTGCACGGTTCTGACGCTCGGGATCGTAAGTGATTTCAGCTCGCTTGCAACATTCGCCGGTTTCGCCACCGCTGGAATCGCCGTGGGACTCCAAGCCGTCCTGCTTTCCGTGGCAGCCTACTTTTTTGTGATCGGGCGCTACGGCATCCGCATCGGCGATCGCATCAGCATCGCCGGCGTAACCGGCGACGTGATTGACGTTTCGCCGGTCCGCTTTTATTTGATGGAACTGGCAGGGAGCGACATCAACCTTTTTCCGACGGGCAGAATTGTGGTCTTCTCAAATTCCGTCCTGTTCCAAGCCACCACTCCTTTGTACAAACAAATTCCTGGCACCGAGTACACTTGGCACGAAGTGGTGCTGCAATGCGTTCCAGGCGCTGATTTCAAGCCGGTCGAAGAGAAACTGTTGGCGGCGGTCAATTCGGTCTATGAGCGCTACCGCGCGGACATCGAGCGCCAGCATTCCGATCTCGAACGCAATATCGAGATCCAGATGAAGGCTCCCGCGCCTCAGTCGAAATTGCAATTTTCGGACACCGGGCTGGAATTGCTCGTACGCTATCCGACGGAGCTCCGCACCGCGCCGGAGATAGACCAGGAGGTCACCGAAGCCGTGCTGAACGCGATTGCAAAAGAGCCGGATTTGAAAGCGGCTGTGACGGGGATACCGAGAATTCGAGCCGCCGTGAAGGTCTGATGACGATTTAGTGAGCTCGCGCGACGAGCCACGATCGCATAATCACCCTCGTCGGACGTACACGACGCAGTCCGATGGCGCCGTCAATTTCAGATTCACCAGTCTTGCTCTGACTTCCTCGAGCCCGCGTGCCGCGCAGGTCCACACCAGTTCCCCGCTGGGCATACGGCGAAATATGTCGTATATCGGTGTCAGATCCATCGCGTGGCCCTCGATTCCAAAGGCTGTGCCGGCGCTCTCAAGGCCGCGTTCGCCATGAGAGCGCCAGCGGTTAGAGTGTTCGTCCGTTAGCGCTTGTGGTGAGGTGTTCTGGCGTCGAGCGTTGCGATCATCGGCCGCGCTGACGGAGGCACCGGCGTTTCGTCACGAAGGACGATATCGCGCGCCGGAATCTTGCTGCCGTAAATTCGCTCGTTGGCATCGCTATCCGGACGAATGGTCGAGCCTTCCAGAGAAACTCCGGCAAACGCGCCGCGAGCCCGCGAGTAACTCAGGATTTCGGCGCGCAGAGTGACATCCGTTTCGGCTGAGGCATCGCGGCCCACGGGCCCTGCCGCTGCCGAAGCATCGCCGCCGAGCTTCACTTTGCTGGCAAGGATCCCGTTCGCTCCGCGGTCATTCATCACCAGCAGGACGAAGTCGGTCGCCTGGCCGCCGATTTGCAGACCGAAGCTGCCTCCTTCCAACGCCATCATTGTCGGAGGACCCCACGGACCGTTGAAATTTTCGCCCTTGCGGCAGCTCATCGCACCCCGGCCGTAGCTCGCGCCCACAACAAAGGCGGCCTTCAGTACTGAAGGAAAGACCACAACACAGTCGGCCTTATCCAATAGATCCTGAGGAATGTCATCTGGAACATCTAAAATTTCCTTCATAACCGTGCCGCAGTTCGCCAAGCGGTCTTCGTCTTTTTCCTTGTCGTCGCCGCGACTTGCACTCGCGAGGACCAGGATTCCCAGCAATGCGCACATCAGTGCTTTTTTCACAAATCTCTCCTTCGGATTAGGTGGTTGATTGGCCCGGAACGGCTAGCCGCGAGCGATCCCGCCCCGCGTGAGGTGCATGATTAGCGTGACGATGAAGATGACCAGAAACACAAAGAAGAGGATCTTCGCAATCCCGGCTGCGGCGAACGCGATGCCGCCGAAACCGAGAAATCCTGCGATCAATGCAACCACGAGGAACAGCAGTGCGTAGTAAAGCATCGTAAAACCTCCTGAACTTGCTTTCCCTGGAACACGAAGCCGAGAAAAGCTCCGACTGTACGGGAAATAGTAATTCGAGGCGGGATTTGTGAGCCATACCGCGAAGATAGTAGGGCGGGTTAAAGTTTCCCGTAGCGGTTCGGCGGCTAGGCAGCATATGCAAACCGGGCAGGCAAAATTACACGCTGTGCGGCGCGAGCGCGTTTCTTTGCGTCCCTAAATTGCTGATTCAGTTGGGGAAACCGGTCGTGCGACGCTTGGCGTCGAAAATGCTAGTAATCAGCGCAGGAGGAACCAACGGTCATGTTCGATATATTCAAGCGGCTCCCCGATGGCAACTTTGTCTGGATTTCCGAATCGCAAAATTTGGATATGGCAAAGAGCTGCGTAGAGCGTTTGCAGAAGATCGTGCCCGGCACATACCTCATCCACTCGCCTTCCGAAGGCCTCGTGCTCGAGCATTCCTGCAGCAAATACGCCGCCTAAACCCTTCGGCGGGCCACGCTTGGCTCGCCTCGCGTATCCTCTCTTGCTATCTGCGCGCGACGTCGCCGGTAACTCAGCGCCGGCACCCTCCCCGTGAGCAGCTGCGACACCTCTTTTAAGTTCCTTGCCGTTCCTGGAATTCACCTGAAGTAAAATGATGGGCTCATCGGCAATTCTGAATCCACAAGGAGCCATTGATTCATGACCGCGAGAACCAGCATCGCCGTTTTGACGGGCGGAGGCGACGTGCCCGGTTTGAACGCAGTAATCAAGTCCGTGGTATATCGCGCCACTGAAATGGGGCGCAACGTGATCGGCATTCGCAAGGGGTGGAAGGGATTGACGCACATGAACCCCGGCGAAAAATTCGACGCGACGTACGTGCGCGAGTTGACCCGCGAAAATACCAGGACGATAGACAGGACCGGCGGCACCGTGCTGCACACTTCACGCACCAACCCGCGCCGCGTCGCGATCAACAAAGTTCCCGAACATCTCTCCAGCGCGCAGCTGGGCAAGCTTCCGACAGACGGCAAATCATACGACTTCACGCCAATCGTCTTGGAGAATTTGGAGCGCCTGGGCGTCGGCTGCCTCATCGCCATCGGTGGTGATGATACTCTGAGCTTCGCCGCAGCTCTTTCCAGCCACGGATTCCCGGTAATCGGCGTGCCCAAAACGATGGACAACGACGTGCACGGCACCGAGTACTGCATCGGATTCTCCACGGCGATTACCCGCGCGAAAGACTCCATCACCCGCCAGCGCACCACGCTCGGCTCACACGAACGCATCGGAATATTCCGTATTTTCGGCCGCGATTCCGGATTCACAGCGCTTTACACCGCCTACGTAACGTCCACTCGCTGCCTGATTCCTGAATACCCTTTCGACCTGGACCTCGTCGGCAAGCTGCTGGTGGAAGACAAACGCAACAATCCCAGCAACTATTCTGTAGCGGTAGTTTCCGAAGGCGCCGTATGGAAGCAAGGAACGGTCGGCGAAGTCGGTGAAGCGGACGCCTACGGCCACCGCAAAAAAGTCGACATCGGGCACGCGCTGGCCGACGAGATTCAGAAACGCACCGGCGAGGAAACCGTCGCCAGCGACCTGACCTATGACCTGCGCAGCGGCGACCCGGACGCGATAGACAAAATCGTCGCGATTACGTTTGCCAATATCGCTCTCGATCTGATTCGCGACGGCGTAACCGGCCGTATGGTCGGCGTGCAAAATGGCTGCTACGCCCATGCGGCGCTGCCCGCCTCATCTTCTGGCGTGCGCAAAATTGACATCGCCACGCAGTACAATACGGAGCGCTACCGGCCGAACTACGCGTCCAAACTCGGCGAGCCGATTTTGCTCAGCCGCGCCTGAAACGGCCCTGGGATAAAAGCAAGGTCGGTTCTCTGACGAAGTGCCGCCGCATGCAACGGCGAGAAACTCAAGTGGGAGAGAGCGATGAGCAAAGCTCGAGTTCTGGTAGGCACACGAAAAGGCGCCTTTATCCTTACGTCCGACGGCAAACGCCAAAATTGGGACGTCAGCGGCCCGCACTTCGCCGGCTGGGAAATTTATCATCTGAAGGGATCGCCCGCCGACCCCAATCGTCTATATGCGTCGCAGACCAGCGGCTGGTTCGGACAAGTTCTGCAACGCTCGAACGACGGTGGCAAAACGTGGGAGACTCCGGGAGGCGGAATGACCACGGGTCCAGGCGGTATGCCCTCCGGCGAGAGCAATAAATTCGTCTACGACACTTCCGCCGAAACCGGCAAGCCCCTGACCACGCATCAATGGTACGACGGCACGCAGCATCCCTGGGAATTCAAGCGCGTCTGGCATCTCGAACCGTCGCTCACCGACCCGGACACCGTGTATGCCGGAGTTGAAGACGCTGCTATTTTTCGAACGACCGACGGAGGTCACCGCTGGCACGAACTTTCCGGCCTGCGCGGCCACGCCTCCGGCCCAAAGTGGCAGCCCGGCGCGGGCGGCATGTGCCTCCACACGATTCTGCTCGACCCGAATCATCCGGGACGGATGTTCATCGCCATCTCCGCCGCAGGCGCCTTCCGCACCGACGATGGCGGCAAGACCTGGAGACCGATCAATCAGGGCCTGAAGTCCAATACGATCCCCGACGGCGCCGCCGAGGTGGGCCACTGCGTTCACCGCATTGCGATGCACCGCTCGCGCCCCGATGTGCTGTTTATGCAGAAGCACTGGGATGTGATGCGCAGCGACGACGGCGGCGCATCCTGGCACGAGGTCAGCGGCAATTTACCCAGCGACTTCGGCTTTCCGATTGACGTCCACGCGCACGAACCGGAAACAATTTACGTGGTGCCGATCAAGAGCGATTCGGAGCATTATCCACCCGACGGAAAATTGCGCGTCTATCGCAGCAAGACCGGTGGCAATGAATGGGAAGCGCTCACCAAAGGCTTGCCGCAAAGCAATTGCTATGTGAACGTACTGCGCGACGCGATGGCGGTGGACTCGCTCGATTCGTGCGGCATCTACTTCGGCACCACCGGCGGGCAGGTCTACGCGTCGGCCGACGCCGGCGACAATTGGTCGCCCATCGTCCGCGATCTTCCCGCCGTGCTCTCCGTCGAGGTGCAGACGCTCTCATGATTCGGGTAATAATCCCGGCGCATCTGCGGACGCTGGCGCACGTCGAGGACGAATTGCAGCTCGACGTTTCAGCACCCGTGACGACGAGCGCGATTCTCGACGCCATCGAAGCACGCTATCCGATGTTGCGCGGCACCATTCGCGATCACGTCACCAAGCAGCGGCGCCCCTTCTTGCGTTTCTTCGCCTGTGAAGAAGACTTATCGCTGGAATCTCCGGAGGCTCCGCTTCCCGACGCCATCGCCTCCGGCAAAGAACCCTTTTTCATCATCGGAGCGATTGCGGGAGGCTAAAAAGGACCAGGGTCTGCGCTTTTTATGGGCAATAATAGACGCGTGCTGTGTTCGCGCCGGCTATTTCACTGAAAGCGATAGAGGAAACTTCATGGCGACCGCAAAACGAAGCTTCATGAAACTCGACGAAACACCTCAAGAAATCGCCTGGCCCGAAACACACTACGCCTTTATCGAGAAGATCGGCCCTTTTCAGGAAACCGCTCCGCAAGCCTGGCAAGCCATCAACCAGTTAATCCCCACGATCGCAGAACACCATAAAATCACCGGCTACATGAGCCTATATAAGGTAGAGGCGAAGATTTATCGCGCCGGCGTCGCACTCGATGCTGCGCCGGCCGAACTTCCTGAAGGCGTGCAATACACAAACTTCAAAGGTGGAAATTACGTCCGCTTCGTCCTCACCGGAGCTTATTCCAACTTACCGGAAGCCTGCGGCCGCGTTTTTCTGCTCGTCGCCGAGAAGAAAATCCCGCAGCGCGACGACTTCTGCATCGAGAATTACGTAAACGATCCCAGAACGACGCCGGAAGATCAGCTGGTCACCGAAATTCTGATTCCGGCGGCCTAGCTCCCCTTTTCTTTTCAGGTCGCCAAGTTGAAATTCACCTAGGCAAGATATTTTTTCAAATTGTCCCAATAGTGGTTGTGCCAACCCCAATCAAGGTGGTCGTATTCGCCTTCCGGGAATCCCGTGTGATCCAAAACGATGAGGGTGCCGCTGTCCTGCGGCTTGAATTCAAAGCGCGCGATTGAGTAGACACCCGGATCCCAATGCGTCGGTCGCCAAGCCTGGACGATGCGCTCGTTCGGCACCAGCTCCACGTTGCGGCCAACGATCAGTCCGCCGAACATCGAAAACGCGCCACCGGCCTTCGGATCGATATCGGCAGGCATTCCCGTGCACGCCGCGAACTGCTTGGAATCCAGAAACACGTCGTAAACACGCTGCGGGCTCGCCTTGAAGTCGGCTTCCTGATGCAAAGACGTGCGTGTCGCGTTTGCCGCACTGCTGGGTTTCTGCTGCATGCTCTGCTGCTGCGCCTTTGCCCACAGTTCAGCACTCGCCGCCACACTCCCAAATGCGACGCCAACACCTACAATCAGCTGCCGCCGCGTCAATCTTCTGCGCGGCTCCCCCGAATTCTCTCGTTCACTCATCTCGCTCCCTCCTGAACGTTCGGACCGTATCGTGCGCGCATAAGACCACGGGGACAAAATATGTTCAAGAACATATTTTCCCTGGCCGGCAACGTCCATTCGCGGCATACTTCGTCCGTTCGCACACAAGGAGACCCCATGCCCTACCCTCCCGGCCACAGCGTCCAGGTGAAAACGACAATCGTGCAAAGCGCGCGCCGCTTGTTCAACCGCCACGGCTTTGACAATGTTTCCATCGGCCAGATCATGGCCGGCGCCGGCCTCACCCACGGCGGCTTCTACAGCTATTTCAAGAGCAAGAGCGATTTGTACGCGGAAGTTCTGGGATGCTTCTTCACCGACCCGGAATGGAAGAGTTGCTGGGAAGGCGTCGAAGTCGATTTGTCATCTTCCAACGTCGGCCCGCGGGTCGTCCGCGCCTACTTATCTCAGCAGCACTTCGAGGACGTGGAAAATTCCTGTCCGATGGTCGCGCTGCCGACGGACGTTGCGCGCTGCAACCAAAACGCCAAGCGCGCATTTGAAACCGTTTTCCACGCAATGGTGAGCGTGCTCGAAAGAAGTTCAATCCACAACGGCAGCCCTCGCCGCGTGACAGCTCAGGCCACCGCTGCTTTGTGCGTCGGCGGCATGGTAGTGGCCCGCGCCATGCTGAATCGCGCGGCGGCCGACGAACTGCGCGAGGCCTGCATGTCCGTGGCGCTGAAGCTCGGCGGCTGGCGCACCGCGGCAAAATCGCGCAAGCCGAGTTCCAAAACACTGCGCGTGCGCTCCGCTGCTACCGGGCGCGGTTCGCGCTCGAGTCAGCGCTAAACGGACGTCGAGTTTGCTTCGATTCACACGGAAAGCAACGCACATTTCGATGATTAGTGTTGCCGCGGTAAAGAAACTAAGGCCCAGATATAGGGGCTTCCGTGTATATGAAAAAAGCGGCCCTGCTGTTGTGATGGAGTTACCGCAGGGCGAGCCAAGCATCGCTTACGCACAAGGAGAGAACAAAATGAACTGGGACCAATTGCAAGGCAAGTGGAAGCAAACGCAAGGGAAGGTCCGCGAGAAGTGGGGTAAACTCACCGACGACGATCTCGACGTGATCGCCGGAAAGCGCGATCAGCTCGTTGGCCGCATTCAGGAGCGCTACGGCGTTGCGCGCGAAGAAGCCGAGAAGCAAGCCGACGCGTTCGTCAAAGGGCTTGCAGAGGGCCGGAAGGCCGCTGGTCATCGGTAGTTCGCGTTCCAAGTTCGGACCGGGTCCACAGCGACTTCACCGCGTCACAAGGAATGACTGATGAAGACGACTACAGTGCTGGGAATTATTCTTGTGCTGCTGGGCATCATCTCGTTCGCGTATCAAGGCATCAACTACACGACGAACAAGAAGGTTTTGGACCTGGGACCGGTGCACGCTACCAAAGAGGAGCACCACACAATTCCATTGCCTCCAATTCTCGGAGGTCTTGCGCTTGTGGGCGGCATCGTTCTCGTCATTGCCGGCGCCAAGAGTGCGGCGTAGTCGGCTATCCATCGATCCGGCCGCTGCGCTCGGAATTTCGCTTGACGTTTAAGTGCACCGGCGCGGATGGCGCGCCGGAAGCATCCTAATTGGCGCGACCGCTAGCCAGGGCAGCGGTCGCTGAATTTCCATCTCGCGGTGCGATGCGTATCGAAGCCGCGCCGATAATTTTTCGGCTGCGCCGCTCTTGCACGAAAACTACCACCGCGAGATTCTCGCGGTTCCAGTGTGAATCGAGTTTCACCCGCGCATCGCCCGTGAAAGCCATTGCCTGGTTTTCTTCCGCCGCACCGATCTTGTGCAATGATCGTAGCGTCGCAACATGTGTCAGCATGTGCCCGGCATTTTCTCCCCGGCTCACGGAGGAGCGCAGCCCATCTTCCGTTACCGCAAGCCATACCTCGGCAACGTCCCCAGGCGTACCTCCGGCCAGCTTCTTTATTGATACCGCGAAGTTTTGTGCACCTTTCTCTTCGGGGGAGTTCGGCGTGATCTCCACAGCCGACTTCGGCGAACTCGCCGCTTTCCGAATCGCAATCGAAGCGTCCCGCGCGTCGCTGCCTACAAATTGGCTCTCTCCGTCCACTACCATCTGCGGAGTATATGGCTCGCTCGTCAAGCGCGCCCCATAGTCCAACTGTCTCTGCGTCCACTCCGGCGACGAATACGGATCGATCCAACCGTCGTGATTCCAGTAATCCACATGCTCTTCCAACCCGATGACGTTTGCTCCGGCGAGCGGTTGCTCTGCTGCCAACTTCTGCAGCAGCAAATCCGCTGGCGGACAGCTCGAACAACCTTCGGAAGTGAACAATTCGACGATCACTGGCGTGCGTCGAGACGTCGGGGATTCCACCTGCGCTGCGGCGGGTCGCGCGAAGCAACAGAGAGAAAACAGTACAAAAACTGATTGCATCAGTCGCCAGGGCAATTTGGTCATAGTCAATCTCTTAGATGCAACAATTCAATGCCGAGAACCAGAGCGAAGTCACCTCTGCACCTTCTCTTTCACAATCTCTCATACTATATAATCCCCGCTAATGCCGAGTCCGATGATCGCACCCCCGCACTTCCAACCCGCGAGTGATCAATCGCTCTTGGTTTATTTCGGCAAAGAAATCACGTTGGACGCTCATCAACGAGTCAGGATGCTGTTGCACCGCCTCGAGCGCGATCCGATCGCAGGTGTAACAAATCTAAATCCCGCGTACTGTTCGATTCTTGTCACTTTCGATGCCTTGAAACTGAATCACACCCGCTTAACGGAAATCTTGCAGAGCCATCTCGATCGACTTGACGCGGCGGACCTCCCGGAGGCGCGGGAGCTGCAGATTCCCACATGCTACGAAAGTGAATTTGGTCCCGACTTGAACGAAGTAGCCGTCCTGCACAGCCTGACCACCGCCCAAGTAATCGAATTGCACGCATCCGTGACCTACGTGGTTTATTTTCTCGGTTTCGTCCCCGGTT
The DNA here is from genome assembly GCA_963740695.1 of uncultured Acidobacteriota bacterium. GTDB lineage: Bacteria > Acidobacteriota > Terriglobia > Acidiferrales > UBA7541 > Palsa-295. Next base: position 86,435 of record CAVUFU010000003.1, on the reverse strand, counting down.
TCGCATACCTCGGCGAATTGCCTGAAGCGCTGGCGACGCCAAGGCTGGACACCCCGCGGCGCACCACGCCCGCCGGCAGCGTGGGCATCGCCGGCAAGCAAACGGGCGTTTATCCATTTGCGACTCCTGGCGGTTGGCGATTGATCGGCCGGACTCCTATCGCGATGTTCCGCCCAGATCGCAAAGACATGAATTTTCTCTCCATCGGCGATCGCGTGCGCTTCATCCCGATCTCGCACACGCGATTCGCTGAGCTAGAGAACCCATGAGCACGATTCAAGTGCTGGCACCGGGTCTCCAGACCTCAGTGCAGGATTTAGGACGAGGGGGCTATGGTCCCATCGGCGTTTCACCGTCCGGCGCTGCCGACCCAATCTCCCTTCGCCTCGGAAACCGGCTCGTCGGTAATGACGAAGGAGCGGCAGGACTGGAGATGATGCTGCTCGGCGGAACATTTATATTTCCGGAAGGAGCGGTCGTCGCCCTCACCGGATCGGATTTCGGCGCGACGTTGAACGATGCGCGCCTCGCGATGGGAATTTCGGAGGAGGTGCAGCCCGGCCAAACGATCCGTCTCGGTCCCACAAATTCAGGAGCGCGCTGCTATCTTTGCGTGCAGGGCGGAATCGCCGTCGAGCCGTTCCTCGGCAGCGCATCAACGCAGCTCTTGAGCGGTCTCGGCGGATTCGAGGGCAGGCCGCTGCGAAAGGGAGACGTTATGCGCATTGGAACCGCAAGCAAAACCAACCCTTTCCGCAAGCGAACGATTGCACCGCAAGCGGCTCAGCATTTGTCAGACCGCAAAATCCTGCGCGTGACCCCGGGTCCGCAGACTGATTGGTTTCCCGAATCGTCGCTGCGTTCGTTTTATGCCGCCACCTACCGCGTCGGCGAGCAATCGAACCGCATGGGGCTTCGCCTCGAGGGGGCAGCGGTAGCGCAGCGCGGCGCGAGCTATATGATCACAGAAGGCGTCTCGCTCGGCGCCATTCAGGTGCCCGCCAGCGGTTCGCCCATCATCCTCTTTGTGGAGCAACAAACAACGGGCGGCTATCCCAAGATCGCGAACGTCATCGCGGCAGACCTTCATCGCGTCGGCCAACTTCGTCCTCGCGACGAAATACGCTTCGAGCAGGTCACGTTCGACCAAGCGCGATCTCTGTTGATCGAACAGGAAAAATTGTTAGCTTGCGACGGATTGATCCTCGAATGATACGCATCGATCTGAACTGCGACATGGGTGAAATGCCCCAGGCCATTAGCGACGGCACGCAAGAATCGCTGATGCCGTCGCTCACATCCGTCAACATCGCTTGCGGAGGCCATGCCGGCGATCCCCAAACGATGAAGGCGACGATTGAACAAGCGCTTCGCTACAAGGTTGTCGTGGGCGCGCATCCCGGATACCCAGATCGTGCCAACTTCGGGCGGCTCGAACTAACCGTGCCACCAGAAGAAATCTCCAATTTCGTATTCGAGCAAGTGCGCGCACTCGCCGAAATTGCCGCCCGGTGCAACGCGCGCGTAACGCACGTGAAGCCTCACGGCGCACTTTACAACCAAGCCGCGAAAAATCGCGCGTTTGCAAAGGCGATCGCCGACGGGGTCGCGCGTTGGAATCGCGACGTCGTGCTCGTCGGCTTGGCCGGATCGCTCATGCTGGATGTCTTTCGAGACTCCGGCTTTCGAGTGGCCGCCGAAGCATTTGCCGACCGGCGCTACGAGCCCGACGGCAACTTGCGTTCGCGCAGATTCGAAGATGCGTTGATACGCGATCCCGCGGAAGCCGGCCAACAGGCGCTGCGCATCGCGGAGCGAGGCACGGTGATCGCCGGCGGCGGGAAAGAGATCGCAGCCAATGCTCAGACGATCTGCATTCACGGTGACACTCCCAGCGCTCCGGCGATTGCGGCAGCAGTCGCGAAAACGCTGCGGCTCGCCGGAGTCGAGCTCACCGCACTCTCGCGATTATCGCGCGACGACACGTGCAGCTAACTTCCCCGCGCGCTACGTTCGTGCGTCATCGAACTTTGCGCCTTCCGCCAAAGCCAGTAAACCGACACTTCCGATAAAATAATGAGCAGTCCCGGCCACGTGTACTGCGGCTTATAGCGCAGCAATTGCACTTCGATACTCACTGCGAGCGAGAGGGGCCTCGCCGGAACAACAGGATATCCGGTCACTCGGTACGGTCGCTCCATAGCGATTCCCTACTCGGTGCCCAGCAGTGGCAAGAATCGCGGTTGCCGCACTGACGTCCTTTATGGCCTCGGCCAGTGCCGGAAGTGCCGCCGCCTTCGCCGATTCCGAAATTAATCAGCCCACACTCGACGCGGTTGCAACTTACTTTTCCGAGCACACTGGGGAGCATTACAACCCGCATGTCACAAGCGGAGTGGGCACAATTGATTACCTGAACATATTACTCGCTGTGTGATTTCCGACGTTCACGTTTTCGCCCGTGGAATCTCCGTCTGTCGGTTCGGCAACTTCGGAACCGCGAAGGAACTTCGCCATTCGTTAAAACTGACGCCGTAAACGGAAACCCAATATTTCCGTGGGTTCATGTCAACTCGGCGCAGTAACTGCGGCTAATTCCCGACAAGTCGGACGGTCTCAATGGGTCGACGCAACACGAAGTCGAACCCAACTCGCACCGCAAACAAACGCGAAAATCGCTCGCTAGGGCCAGACCAGCCGGCACGCTGCCCTTGCGAAGCCTTGCCCGAGTACAGCCGAAGAGATGCTTCTCCTCGCGGAAACATAGTCGGATCAATGTGTTGGATAGTATTGCGTCGACCGGTTGAACGGACTCCACTACCCGGATGAAAATCACGTCGATATATGCCGTGAGGTTGAGTCAACGCGGAGCCGGCGGACACACTTGAAAGGCGATTTATATGAGTAGTCGTCTCAAAGGGCGACCAGTAGAACTAACAGTTGACAGCGGTCGAGTCAACGACCACATTCGCTGCGACGCAATGAAGAGACATCACGCCACAAAATCTGAACGAGTATGATTCTCAGATTTTGACGGTCTTCCCGCCTCTCGTCACGCAAAGGAACAAATGATACGTGCCGTCAGGGTCATACTCGTGGATGACTTCCAACCTTGGAGCAATTTTGCCGCGTCCCTGCTGCAACGGAGTCCTGAGTGGCAGATCGTCTGCGAGGTGTCGGACGGATTGGAAGTCATCCAAAGAGCCGGAGAATTTCAGCCGGATTTGATCCTGGTGGACATCGGCCTACCGAAATTGAGTGGAATTGAAGCCGCTCCATCAATCCGCGAGGTTGCTCCAGGGGCAAAAATCCTGTTCTTGAGCGAAAATCGCGACCGGGACGTCGCAGCAGCAGCCTTGTCCGCCGGTGGGCATGGTTACGTGCTCAAATCGGACAGCGAAAACGAATTGCTCGTGGCGATAGAGGCTATTCTTTAGGATCGGCTAGCTTATCGCCCCCGGAAGCCGCTCGGCGCTTCCCAAGTAGGTCGTCGCTCCTACACAAGTGCCGGTAGCACACCCGGATAGTCCCAAACCGCACAACTGCGAATGTGGTCCTGGAGTTTAGTCGCACAGCACAGCAGATCGGTCGCGGAGACTTGTTCCAAGAACCTGTCAATTTTGACAATTCACGGATATTTCGACCCTCTCTATATTCCCGCCGTGTTACCGATATGGGACCCGGATGGAGGCTTTACCCCCGAAAGCAGAGAGGTGTCCTCAACCTTTCCCCAGAAGCTGGTCCGGGTCCTCCTCCCATCGCACTTTGGGATTGCTGCGAATCTCGTTCGATCACTCAGCGACCGAGGAAAGGTTCCAAAGGAAAGTCGCGCCTCGTCGCTAGGCGTGATCGAACCCGCCTAAATGCGTCAAAATGTTGCCTTCATCCATTGCAAAGGAGACTGTGCGAAGCGGTTTTGATCGCCGTGCTCGCGGTACTGAACGTGGTTCTGTTCTTATGCGGTGCTCCGGGCAGTTTGTTCGTTCTGACGTAGCACCGACTAGACGTGGACGCTGAGGTGTCTACCGAAGACTTAGGACTCGACTGGGTGTCTTCACTCCAAGGAGCAGGAGAGTTATGCTTGTCCCAGAGATTTGTGATAGTGTGTTCGGACATCTCTGCCCGCTAGGGCCCTTGGGAGTTCCGTATGCCGTCGCCTAGCCGGTTGCCGAGCCGACAACGCTCTGTCAAAGAGACGAGTAGGCCTTTTGATCCCAAAGGCTTTCTAGCGAACGCCGGCATCGGAAAGACCCTTCGTCACTACAGTCCGAAGCAACTTCTGTTTTCGCAAGGACAACGTGCGGATGCTGTGTTTTACATTCGGGAGGGGACGGTAAAGATTAGCGTGGTCTCGAAACACGGCAAGGAGGCCACCATTTCAGTGCTCGGTCGCGGCGATTTCCTGGGAGAGGGATGCATCGCTTCAGATCAGCCGATGCGTATGACGACGGCGACCGCAATTACTAAGTGCTCTGTACTGAAGATCGAAAAGAGCGAAATGCTCCGTACGCTCCACGCGGAACACAGGTTCTCGGACCTGTTTGTTACTTACATGGTTGGTCGTCACCACCGCACGCAATCGGACTTGGTCGATCAACTCTTCAATTCGTCCGAAAAGCGGCTGGCACGAGCGCTTTTAATGCTGACCCGTTTCGGGAAGGAAGGTACATCGGAGCGTTTGCTTCCAGGTATAAGTCAGCAAACTTTGGCGGAAATGATTGGTACAACACGCTCGCATGTGAACGTTTTTTTGAACAAATTCAAAAAGCTTGGCTTCATCGAGTACGACAATGGCTTGAAAGTGCATAGTTCCCTGCTCAGTGTTGTGCTCCACGAGTAGCTCAGTATCGGCGTCATCTGAGGGCTATCGTCGCGCTCTATCCTTCGCACTGAGGGACAGGGGGCGATTGGCCAGGGTGTTCCATTTGGAACACCCTGACGTTGGTCGGTTGGTACACTTTACAGCTTACATTTTACAACCTGAACTGAGACTGGCGCCCGACCCAAGTTATCTCAAATTTAACCGGCGAATCGAGTCGCCGACCGTTTTTTAGGTCGAGATCAAAATGCAACCGGCGCGAATTTCCAAAACAGAAGTGTCCGCTCGGTGCGTCTGTGTCGAGTGGGTGGCCCTGCGTTTGGTCGCGGCAGTTTTTGTTTTTGTCTCCGCTGCGTTCTGCATCGGAGGTAATTGATGGAACTGACCCCTAGTCGTTTCTCATGGCGCCCGAGTTCCCGGTTAAACACAGCGATCATAGTGTGCCTCGTTGGGGCCTTGTCCTACGTCGTTTCAGAATTAGGGGGTGCGCTCGTACTTCATCCCCAAATGCTCTCGCCACTTTGGCCGGGCTGTGTCCTTCTGGTGTCAGTCTTGTTGCTGGTCCCGAAAAGGATCTGGGCGATTCTCATAGCGGCGGGCATTGCTGCCTTCGTTTGCTATGACCTGCAGCACGGCGTGCCGATCCGTTCGATCGGTTGGCTCGTCCTCGCCGACGTGATCGAAATTCTTACGGCCGCGCTATGTCTTAGCTATTCGTTTAAGGGCGTGCCCCGGCTAAACAGTGTAAAGGCTTTGACCAGGTACTCTCTCTTTGCGGTGATACTGGCGCCGGCGGCCGGAGCATTTGTCGGCGCGCTTGCTGCCCGAGGGAACTATTGGATTAATTGGAGGACAAGCTTCCTTTCGGAAGCCCTGGGATTCCTCACGCTGATGCCGGCGATTTTGGGTTGGGCTGGCAAACGGCCGGCAGAGGTCCAGAAGGGGAGCGCAAACTATTTCGAAACTTCCGCGCTGCTTGTTGCATTGGCTTTTTTTGGATTTCTCACTTTCGTGGCATTCGGAAGAAGCAGCCCGCCCGTTCTGCTTTATTCTCTTCTTCCCTTTCTGCTATGGGCCGCTTTGCGTTTCGGATCGACGGGCGTCAGCACTTCGATGATTGTTATCGCCCTGCTGTCGATTTGGGGCGTGGTCCACGGGCGCGGTCCCTTCGCCGGACCAGAGCCAGTCAACAACGTGTTGTCGCTGCAACTCTTCTTGTTGCTCACCACGGCGCCTTTTATGGTGCTTGCCGTCATTGTGGAAGAGCGCAAGCAGTCCGAAGAGGAACTGCGGGAAAGCGAGGAAAAGTTCCGCAGCGTCTTTCGGGATGCGGGCATAGGAGTGGCGATCGTTTCACCAGAAGGGCGTTTTCTTGCCGGGAATGAGGCATTTTCCAAGTTCATCGGATATACAGAAGCGGAACTTCTCGACAAGACCGTCCAATCCGTCACTCATGCGGATGACTGGCCGATGTTTTCGCAGAAACTAGATCAAGCGCTGACCACGGGAGCCAGCTTCCAGGGAGTGGAGAAACGCTGCCTGCACAAAAATGGACAAGTGCTGCGCGGCGAGTGCAGTGCTTCCTTGATCCGTGATATCCACGGCAAGCCTCAGTACTTCGTTGCCGAGGTGCTGGATGTTACGGCTCGCAAGCGAGCGGAGCAGACTCTGCGAGAGAGCGAAGAGCGCTTTCGCCTGGTCGCGAACAAGGCGCCGGTGTTGATCTGGATGTCCGGAACGGACAAACTCTGCACGTTTTTCAATCAATGCTGGCTGGATTTCACCGGCCGGTCAATGGAACAAGAGCTAGGGCAGGGATGGGCCGAAGCAATCCATCCAGAAGATCTAGAGCGTTGTCTTGGAATCTACGTCGGTGCGTTTGACGCCCGGGTCGACTTCGAGATGGAGTACCGCTTGAAACGCTTCGACGGAAAATATCGCTGGATCGTTGATTATGGCGTGCCTCGATTTGAATCCGACGGGGCCTTCTGCGGCTATATTGGTTCTTGCGTTGACATCACGGACCGCAAGCTGGCAGCCGAGTCGCTCGAAGAGTTGAGCGGACGTCTGATCGCAGCTCAAGATGAAGAACGCACCCGCATCGCCAGGGAACTTCACGACGACTTCAGCCAGCGCTTAGCACTCCAAGGTATCGGCCTTGCTCAGCTATGGAAGAAGATACCTGAGTCAGAAGTGGCGGAGCGCGCGAAAGTTCAGGAGCTGCTCAAAGGAATCCAAGAAATATCTTCCGATATGCATTCGCTCTCCCATGAGCTTCACTCCAGCAAACTCGAACATGTTGGTTTGGCACCGGCTCTAAAGGGTCTTTGTGAAGAGCTGAGCTCGAGGTTTAAGATCGAGATCGCATTTACAGATCATGCGCACTCATCCAGGATTCCGAAGGATGTGGGACTGTGCCTTTTCCGAATTGCCCAGGAGGCCCTGGGCAATGTCGTGAAACACAGCGGAGCGAAGCAATCCCAGGCTGAGCTCTTCAGCACCAAGAATGAAATTCGCCTGCGGATCGTTGACGCCGGTTTTGGTTTTGACCCGGACGTCCGGAACGAAAACGCGGGATTAGGACTGATCAGTATGCGCGAGCGGCTTCGACTGATCGGCGGAAGGCTATCGGTGCAATCCGCGCCCATGCGGGGAACAGAAATTCTTGCCGAAGTCCCACTATCGGCGTCCGCTGATGAGCCGCGAGTGAAACTAATGACGGCTGGAGGAGTAAAATCATGAAACGCCCACGTGTGTTGCTGGCAGATGACCATCAGATGTTGCTCGACGCGCTGAAGGAACTCCTGGAACCCAAGTATGAGGTCGTGGGCTTGGTGAGCGACGGTCGTGCTGTTCTCAAAGTTGCCGAAAAGCTGCGGCCTGACGTCATCATACTGGACATTGCGATGCCGCAGTTGAATGGCCTGGATGCCGGCCGGCAACTCAAACAATCAATGCCCGGCGTGAAGCTTATCTTCATGACGATGAATGAAGATCCTTATCTCGTGGGAGAAGCTTTTCGAGTCGGCGCTTCCGCGTTTCTGCTCAAGCAAGCCGCAGGTCTGGAGCTGGATGAGGCGATTACAGAAGTGCTGAAGGGAGGTTCATTTGTAACTCCCAGTGCGACGAAAGGTCTAAACAGCATCTCCTTGCGAGATCCAAAGAACCGTGAATTTGCGCCGGAACCCACCGCACGGCAGCGGGAAGTCATTCAGTTACTGGCAGAAGGACGCACAATGAAGGAGATCGCCCGCATGCTGTACATCACTCCGCGGACTGTCGCGGCCCACAAATATGCTGTAATGGAACTGCTACAACTTAAGACCAGCGCCGAAGTAGTGCAGTACGCCATCAAACATCGAATCATCTCCGTCTAGATCCAGCAAATCTTCCCTTCCTGTCAGTTTTGCCAATACCCAGACGCTGGAATCGCGTCCACGATTGTGTGGATGCCCGCCTCCACGCCGAGCGAAACGAATTCCAGGGCCGAGATTGATGGGCCTTGCAACCTCACACCGGCTCCCAAACCCTTGGCGGAGGTCTAGACGACAGCTCAGGAATTGGTGTTCATGGCTCGAAAACGGGTGTTAGTAGCGGATGATCTCGCTCCGGTGTTGGACACCGTGGCCGATTTGTTGCGCGATTCATTCGATATCGTTGGTATGGTTTCCGACGGACGGGAGGCCCTGATAGCGACGATGAAGCTCGAACCTGACTTAGTCGTCCTGGATATTTCGATGCCGGTGATGAGTGGCATTGACGTCGCAGAGGAGCTTCAGAGGCTGGGCAACAAAGCCAAGGTCGTATTTCTCACGGTTCATGAGGACCTGGACATCCTGAGAACTTGCCGCGCCGCAGGGGGGCTGGGATACGTGATTAAGGTGCTCATGGATACGGACCTGGTGCCGGCAATGAATGAGGCGCTGGCTGGTCATATATTCACCTCTCGCTTCCCTTCCCAACAGGACATGCCTTGAGTCCGACCGTTGAGGCGCCAGAGTGCCTTCGTGTTTGCAGAAGGACCGCAAGTGAATCGTCGTGAGAAATGGTTGTGGGTACCTTTTGTTCTGATGCTGTTCAGTTTGCCTGCGCGAGCCCAGACATCGGTAGCCGAGTTCCTGCCAGAGATCGATACGAACATCAAACTGAGTTCAAATGTCCAATTTGTTTTTCAGGCAAAGGAGACGCGCGAAGGCGGTGATCCTACCCAGGGAGAGATAGGGCCCAGCATCGAGTTTTACCTGAAACCCCTCATTAAGTTGAAAAAAATAAGCGCATTCGATCTGAACGACGCAAAATCCAGGCCCTTGGTGTTCTCCATCGGATATCGCTACGTGCCTTCCGGCGGCAAGCCGACGATAAACCGTCTGGAACCCGTCGTTACATTTCACATTCCACTGCCGGCTCGAATATTACTTTCCGATAGGAATCGCGCCGATCTTGATTGGTCGTCCGGAAACTTCGCGTGGCGCTATCGCAACCGCGTGATGCTCGAACGCCGCTTCACCATTCGCACCTATCATCCCGCGCTGTATGGCAGTGCCGAGGTCTTCTATGACAGCCGATACAGTAAGTGGAGCTCCACCAACCTCTACGCGGGCTGTCTGCTACCAGTCGGCAAGCGCGTCGAATTCGATCCGTACTATGAGCACGAGAACAACACGGGCAAGCGCCCTAATCAGCAAGTGAACGCTGCGGGGCTCGTGCTCAACCTTTATTTTCAGGTCCCGCACCCATCCAGATGAATCTGTCACTTTTGACAATGTCTCACGGGTGCCTGGGGCGGCATCATCAGTGTCCGAGAGGCCGCGGCGCAACGGCTCCCGGACTGGCGCAATCAACGCCATGACAGTCTTTTTTGCGCCGAGGGAGTTTCTCTTGAATTCGAGTCAGAAATTGGCGGCATCCGCAACTTTTGTGGCACTGTTGCTGTTAACGATTGCATTCCCGTGTCGCGCTCAAGCGACTTCTCCGCAGCGCAACGGAGATGCAGCTGAAACCAATGATTCAAGCTCGATCGGCGCAGCTGCGAATCTTGCGAGCGCAGACCAACCCACAGGTTCGGGCGTCGAGCCTGCATCGGCATCTCCCACTGTCGCCGCCGACAGTACCGCCTCCGACAGCGACTGGCATTTCGTGGTCACTCCCTATCTGTGGTTCGCAGGAGCGCACGGAAACGTCGGTGGTCCGAACGGCGGAGAATTCGGCTTTAGTGCATCGCCGGGCGATTTACTTTCGCATTTTCGTATTGGATTGATGGGGGTGGTGGAACCCCGTTACAAAAGAATTGTGATGCCACTCGATGTCTTTTGGATCCGCCTCGGTAGTGATCGAGCGCTTCCCAACACTCCTGGCCAGGGCGTCGCGAACTTACATGCGACCGAATTCTTTTTAACTCAGAAAGTCGGATACCGCGTGATTGACCAGGAGAAAATCAAAATCGATGCACTCGCGGGATTTCGCTACTGGCACTTCGGCCAGAGCTTGTCCTTCACTACTACCACGCTAAATTTCTCCGGCTCGCAGAATTGGGTGGATCCAGTGGTTGGAGGCCGCATCACCGGGATTCTCACTCCCAAATTCGTAGTGAACATTGGAGGCGACGTAGGCGGCTGGGGCGCCGGTTCGCAAATCGACTACCAGATATTTGGTCTTGTCGGCTACCGCATAAAGCCCGCAATCGCGCTGCAAGTCGGCTACCGCTATCTCTACTTCGATTATCGTAAGAGCTCGGGAATTTACTTTGACGCCGCCACGTCCGGCGTGGTGGCCGGCGTGAGCATCACGCTTAAGTAGACAATCAACTTTCGAGATGTTTATTTTGCTGTTGAAATAATTGAAATGACAAATTCGCGATCCAACAGATGGAGCCTTCGCTCTTCCTTCCTTAAGGCGCAGAAGAAGCGTTCGAGCTAGGGACGGCCAGCATTTTCTTTCTCATTGAGGCATCAGGGATGGGGCGCTTGTGTGTGTGTGTTTTTTTGCCTGACCTGTCAATCTTGACAATACCCGGGAATTCGCCCGAATCGTAATGTGCTGGTGGCTAGGGTGGAGGACCCGGGTGGAGATCGCCTCGTCCGTGGTTCTGAAGGGGGGTTCCAACACCTCTCTACAGACTCTTTTCCGGGTCCTCTAAATAACTCAGGCTGGAAGAGATCTCGGTGGCGTCGTCCGTTGAATCTGTTCGACGTAACGCGTGCGCGATGGGACGGACGCCTCAGCTTGATCGAGGCTTTCTCGCACATCACGAAATTCGCAATTTTATCTAGTGAGCTCCGACGGTTGAGCTGTAGGCCGCAGGTACGGCGCTTATGCGCGCTGACCATGCAGGTGTTTTTGAGATTAAGGAGAGTTCCCATGAATCGAACTTTTGCAATGTCGAATGGAATGCCCGCTCTCACGAGTACGGCTGTTGCGCTTAGTAAGCGGGCGGTCGTCATTGGTGCGATAGCGCTTGCAGCCAGTGTCGCGGCCCTCGCGCAGAATGGTGCGCTGCAGGAAAAACTCGCGGCCGTGAAGCAAGCTGCTGCTGAAAACAAGCAGCAGCTCCGCCAGTATCAATGGACAGAAACTACGCAGCTCACCCTGAAGGGAGATCCGAAACCCGTAACCGAAAATTTATGCCAATACGGTCCTGACGGGCAGGTTCAGAAAACGCCGATCGGCGCTCCGCCACCACCGCCGAGCGGCGGCAGAATGAAGCAAAGAGTCGTTGAGAAGAAGAAGGCAGAGATGAAGGATTACATGACTGATGTGAAAGGCCTGCTCAGTATGTACGTCCCGCCTGACCCTCAGAGAATGCAACTAGCCTTTCAGGCGGGCAAAGTCTCGTTCAATCCCGCCGGCGGCGTCGTGAATTTGATCTTCACTGATTATGCCCAGCCTGGCGATCAAATGACCCTCACGTTTGACCCCGCCACAAAAAAGATCGTATCGCTGAACGTCAATACGTATATGGGTGAAGCGAAAGACGCGGTGACATTGCAGGTGCAGATGGCCAGTCTGCCCGGAGGTCCGAACTACGCGCAGCAGACGATTCTTAACGCCAGCGCCAAACAGCTCGTCGTGACGACCACCAACTCCAATTATCAGCGAATTGGCGGGTAGTGATCTCGTCGCACTCGTTCGGGAGACTATCTATGGAAGGACGCGTCTCGCTGATTCAAAAGTTCGTGGTGCTGATTCTGGCGCTTTGTATGAATCTCAGTCTGGCGAATGGAGCCGCGAGTTTCTCACAGACTGGAAACTCATCGGCAACAACGCCGGAACAGCTCGATAAACTTCTCGCCCCAATCGCGCTCTATCCCGATGCTTTGCTGATGCAGGTTTTAGCTGCTTCGGTGAACACTCAGGAAGTTCTGGATGGGGGTAATTGGCTGCTGCAGAACAAAACACTGCAAGGCGACCAACTCGATGCGGCCTCAAAGGCGGCGGGATTTGGTCCGGCGATGCAGGCGTTGATGCACTTTCCTCAAGTGGTGGACATGATGTGCTCGGAGATGGATTGGACGAGCCAGCTTGGAGCCGCATTCAATGCGAACCAGAGCGCCGTGCTTGACTCTGTCCAGAGGCTTCGATTGCAGGCGAAGCAGGCAGGAAGTCTGCAAACAACTCCGCAACAAACGGTGGTGACTCAACAAGCCAGCGGCCAACAAGTGATCGTGATCCAGCCCACCAATCCTCAAATCATCTACGTGCCGCAATACAATCCGGTGCAAGTCTACGTCGCACCCCCACCTAGTCAGCCAGCGACCGGTGTCATTATCGCATTCGGCGTTGGCATGGCGGTTGGAGCGATGTTCAGCAGCAACAACTATTACTACTACCCGCGTTGGGGATACGGCGGCGGCGTGTACTACCGGGGCGGACCGTGGGTGGTCCATCACTATGCTTATCGTCCGGTGTATGGCCCCAACTATCACCGCGCGACCTTGTACTATCGCCCGCCCAATTATGCGTACGCCTACAACCGTCCGTACCCGGGTAATGCTCACTACAACTCGAACAACTACTACAACAATTACCGCGGCACTACCAACAATCAAAACAAGAGCAACAACACAATCAATCGAAACGTCAGCGGAAACAACGTCACAATCAATACCGGAAACCAAGTCAACAAGACGGGAAATACAGCTGCAAAGACCGGTAACGCGCAGTCGAATCCCAGTTGGAAGGGGCAGACGACCTACAATGGCGGCAAAACGAACAACGGTAACGCGGCCAACAATGCCAACAGGAATCCTTCGACCGCCAGCAACAGGGCGAACTATCCAAGCCAGGCACAGACTCAATCCGTGAAACCTGACCGTGGCTACTCCTCGGGCTCGACGTCGTCGTCGCCAGCGCGATCAGCTTCTCAGCCTGCCGCTCAAACGCGGCCTGCGGGAGCATTCGAAGGTGCGGGGAACAGCGGGAAGTCAGAGAAGACCGCCAGTCAGCGTGGCGCGGCGAGCACGCAGGCAAGTAGAGGAAGAAAGCAATGAGAGCCCAAGTTTCCATCGCGATTCGGGAGCGAAGATTGCCGCTCTTGGTCTTGTTGATTCTTGCGGTGCTTTTGACATCCCGGACCTCGGCTGCGCAGGCAATCAGCGGACAGAAAACTTTTCCTTCGTCGTCGGAAGCCGTGAAAAATCTGATGGCCGCAGCGCGCTCGGGTGATCCGGCACAACTCGTTCCGATTATTGGCCCCCAGGCGGGAGCCCTGATCGCCTCGGGCGATCTTGGTGCGGCAAAGCAGGTCCTCGCAAACTTCGTCAAAGCCTACGATGAAAAACATGCGATTTCTTCTGAAGCGCAGGGCTTCGAATTCTTACAAGTCGGGAAGGGGGACTGGCCGTTCCCTTTTCCGATCGTGCGCGACGGCGAGACATGGTATTTCGACATTGATCGAGGCAATGAGGAAATCCTCGATCGTCGAGTGGGCCGGAACGAACTGGGCGCCATCGCGGTCTGTGAAGGGTACGTGCAGAGCCAGAAGGATTACGCCGCGAAGGGACGTGATGGCAATCCTCGCGGCATCTATGCCCAGCGATTTCTCAGCGCTCCAGGGAAGCAGGACGGCCTCTACTGGCCCGTTTCTAAAGGTGAGCCCGAGAGCCCGATGGGACCGTTGGTCGCAAGCGCAGCGCTGGAGAACTCCTCGCAGCCGTCGGCGGGAGCCCCTGCTCCTTATTACGGCTATTATTACAAGATTCTCACTGCCCAGGGGCCAGACGCACCCGGAGGAGAGAAAAGCTATATCGTGGATGGCAAACTGACGGGCGGCTTCGCGTTAATCGCCTATCCGGCAAAGTATGACTTCAGCGGCGTCATGACCTTCATCGTTAATCAAGATGGCGTCGTATATCAGCAGGATCTCGGCGACCAGACAACTGACAGTGCATCTAAAATCACAGCCTTCAATCCCGATAGTTCGTGGCAACCTGCCCAGTAGTAATTTTTGAAGAGTCTCCGCGAATTGGTTGCCACACGGATTCAGTTCGGCCTTAGCCCCCAGTGGCGAAATGCATGCACGCGGCGAAAGCTCGCGGTCTGGCAGTGAGCCAACGTTATCTTATCGGCCGAATTCGACTGTCAGTTTTGACAGTTACGGAGCGGCTCTCTGGGAAGTAGCATCGCCGGACTTGCCTCGCCGGGCGCGTGAAGCCAGCGACAGTAAAGTGTTTCGATTAAATCAGGAAATCGAAGAGGAGCGGGTATGAACTGGATTGCGAGAGCGACATCAGTTGCAGTGTTCGTCGCGGTGCTGGGACTAGCAGCATCAGCAGCCCGAGCACCGGAAGCTCCGGTTTTCGTGATTAGTCATGAAGGAAGCTCGATTAAATTCAACGTAAAGGCCTCGGTACCCATCGAAGGCACTTTTGACAAGTGGGATGCGGCCTTGACATTTACGTCTCCTGACGTCGATACAGGTGTTTTGGACGTCAAAATTCAGGCCGACTCGGTGAATACGGGAAGCGGGATGAAAGACGGCAAACTCAAGGGCAAAGACTTCTTCGACGCCAAGAATAATCCGCTTATCACGTTTAAATCAAACAAGGTTGAACAGACGGGTCCCAACAGCTTTGACCTGCTGGGTGACTTTACCATCCGCGGTGTGACGAAGCCCGAGAAACTGACTTTTACAGTCACTGGCATAGGAACTGGCGAGGGTACGATTACAGGCACAATGGCTTTCGATCGCAAGGACTACGGAATGAACAGCGGCATTCCGTTCATCAAGATCGCCGACCGAGTCGAGGTGACCGTCAACCTCAAGGGCAAGAGAGTTAGCGGACCCCCGGTGGCCCTTAAGCATTAGTTAGCGTGGTATGAGTGATGGAGTTTCCAGCACGCCAAACGCTCGCGACTGAGACTACAGTGCGCTGTTCTGTCTACCGTCTCGAGCATACCAAAACTTCCTAAAGGTATCCCGCATGAGCGCGTTGTGCGAACATGACCCGATCGAGCGAATCAGCGCGTGCTGTTCCGAAGCCGAAGATCTGGAGCGGCAATTTGAGTATTGGACTTCGTGCGCTTCCCGCGAGCTTGCTCATCATGTTCTGCGGTGTGTTGTGCTCAGCGCAGAGTCAGTTGCCGAGCAGTCCTGCGCCGCAGAAAGACAATCAGATCAATGTGAACTGGATCTACGGCTCCTATGTTCCCAAGGAAGTTCCGCTGGAATCTTTGAACCCAAACCTTAGGTTCAAACTGTACCTGCGACAGACCTACACAACCCCCGGAATCTACGTCAAGACCACCCTGTTTGCCGTCCATGATCAGATTCACAACACCTATCCCGAATGGGGTGACGGTTTCGACGCATTCGCCAAGCGGTTTGGCACGCGGCAGGCCGAATTCATAATTCAAAACTCGGTCATCTCGCTAGGCGACGGACTGTTTGGCTGGGAACCGCGCTACGATCGTTGCCGTTGCGATGGATTCTGGCCGCGTACTCGTCATGCCATTGTCAGAAACTTCGTTACGTACGACCGCACGGAAAAATCGCTGCGGCCTCAGCTATTTCCCTACGTGGGAGCCTTCGCCGGAAGCGCAACGGGAACGGCGTGGGAGCCAGGTGACGTACGGTGGCAGGAGAAAGGTGTTCAAGCGGTGATCACCCAAGTTCCTATCGGCATGGGGATTAACTTTATTGGAGAATTTGCGCCGGAGATTACCCGAATGTTCAAGCGAAAGCCCTGAAGTTGCGTGTGTCAGTTTTTGAAAACCGCGGCCGCATGCCGCACCACCGTATCTCAAAACTGGAGTCAGGCGAGCGCACCTGTAAATTCTGACAGTTCCCTCGCCGAGGCAGGAATCGTAAATTGAGGGACTTGAGACGAGAGCGTGCAGTCCGGCCTGCCGCCGCTTGAACACCAAAGCCTTTTTAAAGGAAGGAACCCTCCGTGAACGACCAAGACAAAGTTCAGCGAACAGTTCTCCCCATCCCCGATCGACCGCGGACCGGCCTGGTGACCTATGATGCAAAGGATCCAGACACAAAGTTCCCGCCCATCACGCCGTTGCGCCCACCCAAGGGCGCGCCGAACGTCCTGATTGTCTTGCTCGACGATGTCGGTTTTGGCGCATCCAGCGCCTTTGGCGGCCCGTGTAATACGCCGACGGCGGAACGCTTGGCGTCAGGTGGTCTGAAATTCAACCGCTTTCACACCACCGCTCTCTGCTCGCCGACGCGGCAGGCCATGCTGACCGGCCGCAACCACCACACGGTTGGCATGGGCGGGATCACCGAGATGGCGACCTCGGCACCCGGCTACAGCTCGGTTCTGCCGAACACCTGCGCGCCACTCGCCCGGACTCTCAAGCTCAATGGATACGCAACGGCGCAGTTCGGCAAGTGTCATGAAGTGCCGGTGTGGGAAACCAGTCCGGTCGGTCCCTTCGATGCATGGCCCACCGGCGGAGGCGGATTCGAATACTTCTATGGGTTCATCGGCGGCGAGGCGAACCAATGGTACCCGTCGCTCTATGAAGGCACCACGCCGATTGAGGTCAAGAAGACGCCCGAAGAGGGCTACCACTTGATGGAAGACATGACGGATAAGGCCATCAACTGGATTGGGCAACAGAAGGCGCTCATTCCCGATAAACCCTTCTTCGTCTACTTCGCACCGGGCGCGGCCCATGCGCCGCACCACGTTCCGAAGGAATGGGCGGATAAGTACAAAGGTAAATTCGATCAGGGTTGGGATAAGCTGCGCGAGGAGATCTTTGCCCGCCAGAAAAAGTTAGGCGTCATTCCGCAAGATTGCCAACTCACGCAACGGCATAAGGCAATCCCGGCCTGGGATGAAATGCCCGCTGCGCTAAAGCCCGTGCTTATCCGGCAGATGGAGATTTACGCCGGGTTCTTGGAGTACGCGGATCACCATGTTGGACGGTTGGTGGAAGCGCTGAAGAAGCTCAACGTGCTCGATGACACGCTGATCTACTACATCATCGGCGACAATGGCGCCTCCGCAGAAGGGACGCTGAACGGCACGTTCAACGAGTTACTCGGGCCGAACGGCGGTGCCGCACTGGAAACCACGGAGTTCCTGATAGCACAGATAGACAAGTTGGGCGGCCCGGACTCATATAACCATTATGCGGTGGGATGGGCGCACGCTCTGGACACACCCTATCAATGGACTAAACAGGTCGCTTCGCACTGGGGCGGCACGCGTAATGGCACGATCGTGCACTGGCCCAAGGGAATCAAAGCGAAAGGCGAAATTCGTTCGCAGTTCTGCCACGTTATTGACGTTGCACCGACGATCCTCGAAGCGGCTGGACTGCCGCAACCTCAGTTCGTGAACGGAATCCAGCAACGCCCGATTGAGGGCGTCAGCATGGCGTACTCGTTCAATGATGCCAATGCGGCCGATCAGCATGAGACGCAGTATTTCGAGATGTTCGGCAACCGTGCTATTTACCACAACGGCTGGACCGCGGTGACACGGCACAAAACGCCGTGGGTGTTCATGGGCGAGAAAGTCCCGGCATTCGACGATGACATTTGGGAGCTCTACGACACCAATAAAGACTGGAGCCAGGCGAACAACCTGGCCGCGCAGATGCCCGAAAAGCTGCACGACCTGCGGCGTCTGTTCCTGACCGAGGCGACACGCTATAACGTGCTTCCGCTCGATGACCGGCTCGGTGAACGGTTCAACTCAGACATGGCGGGACGGCCGGAGCTGATCAAAGGCAAATCGCAAATTCTATTCGGCAGCATGGGACGTCTACCTGAGAACTGTGTCCTCAATATGAAGAACAAGTCGCACTCGGTGACCGCTGAGATTGTCGTACCTGCAAGCGGGGCCGAGGGCGTCATTGTCGCGCAAGGAGGCAACATGGGTGGCTGGAGTCTCTATGCCAAGGCCGGCAAACTCAAATATTGTTACAACTTCGTTGGCGTCCAGCTGTCCTACGCCGAATCCAGCAGGACGCTGCCTTCTGGCCAGCACCAGGTACGCATGGAGTTTGCCTATGACGGTGGCGGCCTTGGCAAGGGGGGAACGGCGATCTTGTATGTGGACGGTAAAAAGGTCGGCGAGGGCAAGGTGCCCGCCACGGAGATTCTTCTCTTCTCTGCCGATGAAGGCTGCGACGTTGGGGTGGATACGGGAGCTCCGGTGTCGCCCGATTACGGCTCGCGTGGGAACGAATTCAACGGAGTCGTCAAAGGCGTTCAGCTCGCGATTGCCGAGGATGCTGTGAGTCTCGACCACCTCGTCAACCCGGAGGACGCCGTCCGCATCGCCATGGCGCGGCAGTGAACAGCTCCGCGCCGTCAGCCCTTGGAGCACGCTGTGCATTGTCGGGAGTGCTGCTCTTTCTCTTATCAACGCTGCCGTTGTTTGCCCAGGATACGCCCGTCGGCCCTGAGGGAACTCAGGTAGCCACGGATCAAACGCCTGCAGCAGCGGTAAATACCGACGCGCTGAGAAATGCCGCGCAGAACCCGGTAGCCAGCCTCATCAGCGTTCCGATCCAGGAAAACTTCAACTTCAACAACGGGCCGGCTGACCGCACCCAGAACGTCTTGAATATCCAGCCGGTGATTCCGCTGAGCATATCGAAGAACTGGAACCTGATCGTTCGCTGGATTACTCCGACCATCTACCAGCCGGTTCCGGTCGCCCAGGCATCGGGGCCGCCCACGCAAACGACCGGCGTCTACGGCCTGGGAGACATGAACCCTTCGTTTTTCCTCGTGCCGAAGAAGAGCAAGATAATCTGGGGCATAGGGCCGAGTTTGGTATTGCCCACAGCAACCAACACGACTTATCTCGGCCAAGGAAAATTCAGCCTGGGGCCCTCGGTGGTCGTGCTGGTGCAGCCCAAACCGTGGACGATTGGGTTTCTTGCGAACAACGTCTGGTCTGTAGCCGGTCATTCCAATATTGATAAGCCCCCCGTGAACCAGTTCCTGCTTCAGTGGTTCGTCAACTACAACATGAAGAAGGGTTGGTACCTCACCACGTCGCCGATCATCACCGCGAATTGGAGAGCGCCAGGCGGGAGCGTGTGGACGGTGCCCTTTGGCGGAGGCGTGGGAAGAATCATGAAGCTTGGATTCCAGCCGGTGAATATCACCGCGCAGTTCTATGGAAGCGCTGTCCATCCGCCGGGTGCTTCGCCATGGGGCCTGCGGCTACAGTTCGTGTTGTTGTTTCCCAAGCTCACCAAGGAACAGGAGAAAGCGTTACTGGAGCAGAAGCTGAAACAGATGAATCAGGAACAGCCGCAAAAACAGTGAGTGCGAATGGGGCCAAGTGTCGGGAGGTTATTTCGGCCGGGATTCTGGCGATCTTTTGATTACCCCAGACGCTCCGATCTCGCCTTGTCACTTTTGACGATTGCCGCGCCACCGCCCGAGTAATAGAGTCCCGCCTCGGTGCGCGGGTGTCTGCCCGGGGCAGCCCAATAAGGTGATATGTGGTAATGACGAGTACGTTTCCGCGCGTCTTGATTGCCATCGCCGTCGGTTGGATCTGCGCGAGCGGTTTGGCCGCACAGGAGTACGTCCGAGATTCGGAGCCTAAGCTTCTCTCTTATGTCGAATTGGTTCAACTTGGTTCGGCACAGGAGATGAGTCCGGAACTGGCAGAAAAGCTTCGGATCATCACGACGACTCCATTTATCAACAATGAGGCTTACTTGAACGGGGCGAGGCCGCGTCCGCTGGACGTTGCCCAGGTGGGTCCCTCCCTGCGAGTCGCGCTCTGGAATATAGAGCGGGGCCTGGAGCTCGATTACATCGAACAGTTCCTAACCGACCAGGATGGATTCATGGCCAGAGTTGAAACGGAACGGAAGGAGGCAAAAGAGAAAAAGAAGAGCGTCCGAACGGTAGCACTGGACAAAATTCCCGAGGAAATCGAAATTCTGAAGTCTGCTGATGTATGGATACTGAACGAGGTTGATTGGGGAGTGAAGCGCACAGAGTACCGCGAAGTGGTGCGCGAGTTGGGTAAGGCATTGAACATGAATTGGGCTTACGGAGTGGAGTTGCTCGCCGCCTTTGATGACGATCACCTCATCACTCCCGAGCAACGCTATAACTTGGCCATGGCAGCTCAGTAAACAGCGTCAAGACCGACGATCTATTCCCGGCTGGCAGTCGTCTGCTGCGCCGTTCCGTAGAGGGTCCCGGTTTCGGGCTGCACCTTCTCTGACAATGGCGATTCCACTGGACGGCTAGTCGCGTGACCGGACACGGCGGGCCAGTTTCCGATTACGGCGTTGATCATGGCTGGGTCCACAGTCTAGTTTTTTGTCTTCGTTGGCTTGGCTTCTGATGCGGCCTAAGATGCGCGACAAGTGGACGGCTCAGTTTCGTTTTCGCGAATCACGGCGGCCGGACGCACATTTCAAAAGCCAGGAGGAACGTTATGAAAAGAATATTACGCGGGTCAGTGGATAACCCAGCTGTGGACCGCCGCAGATTTCTCGGCGCGGCTCTGGGGGCCTGCGTCATAAGTCCGTCGCTTGGTTTTTTGTCTCTGCAGCTTGCCGGAAGCCACGGCGGGGCTTTGACAAAAGAGCGGCGTGACAGCATGACGCCGTCGCAGGTGATTGACGAATTGAAAAAAGGAAATGAGCGATTTCGTGCGGGCAAGATGACTGCGCGGGATTATTTGACTGAACAACGCTCCAGCGCCGCGGGCCAGTATCCCGCGGCGGTGATTCTGGGATGCATTGACTCGCGGGCGCCGGCGGAAATCATTTTCGACACCGGGATCGGCGACACGTTCTGTGGGCGCGTGGCCGGCAATGTGGTGAACGATGACCAACTCGGGAGCATGGAGTTTGCCTGTGCTGTTTCGGGCGCGAAACTGGTGTTGGTGCTCGGACACACAGCTTGCGGCGCGATCAAGGGCGCGATTGATAACGCGGTATTAGGCAACCTGACGGGATTGTTGGAGAAGATCAAACCGGTGATTCCGGCAACAGTGTTTGAAGGCGAGAAGTCCAGCAAGAACGCGGCCTACGTGGACGCTGTGGCGCGAGGCAACGTGAAATTCGGAATCGAAAATATTCGGCGGCACAGCCCGGTATTGGCGGAGTTGGAGAAGAAAGGATCTATCCAGATTACCGGTGCGATGTACAACGTCGCGAATGGCGCGGCCGAGTTCGTCAGTTAGCGGGTATAGCCGCTCGTCGGACCCAGGTTGCGGTTCGCCGGGTTATCGGAAACTGAAGCGAGTGTACCCTGTTAGTTTTGCCAATGGCGACCAGCCTAAAAGCCCGGTAAACCGCCTGCTGAGCCACTGGTACCAATCATGACATCCGATCGAGTTTACATCCAGGAGGACGCATGACAAGTCTGAGGCACTTGCTCGCATTGCTGATTACCCTAACTCTCGTAGGATCCGGAGCGCCGATTGCTTCCTCGCAAGAGAATTCCGGCACTTCCGGCGCCGTCCAGGTCCACATGGTCATCACGGATGAGGCGGTTCGCGATAATACTGAAATTCCGATCCTTCATCCGGAAAATGTTCAGGTCAAGCAGGGGAAGAACGCCCTCAAAGTCAGCCAGGTGATTCCCGCCCGCGGGGACAACGCCACGCTACAACTCTTTATTTTGATAGACGACACCTGTGACACGGGCATTGGGAACAACCTCAATGACATTCGCGATTTCGTCAACGCGCAGCCGGCGACGACGGTTGTGGGTATCGCCTACATGTCCAACGCCACGATCCAGATCGCGCAGAATTTCACAGCTGATCATGCGGCAGCGGCCAAAGCTATCCGTCTGCCGAGAGGCAATCTTTCTTCCATGGACAGCCCGTACTTGTCGCTCATCAGCTTGATCAAGGGCTGGCCCGAGCAGAAAGTCCGGCGTGAAGTCCTGATGGTGAGCGATGGCATTGACCGCTTGCGCGGTGAAAGGGCGTCCGAATTACGGACCATTTCGCCTTCCGCGAGCCGCTCGACTCGCAATATGCCCACAAGCACGGCCTTCTCCACGATCGCCACGATGAGTCCAGACGCCGATTCTGCCAGCACCGCGGCCCAGCGCTACGGCGTAATTGTTCACGGAATCTATGCCACCGGGGTAGGACGCGCGGGCCGCAACGCCTGGGAAGCACAGTTGGGCCAAGGTGGCATCGGGAAGGTCGCAGACGAGTCCGGTGGAGAATATTATTCGCTCGGAACGCAAAACCTGGTCAGCTTTAAGCCTTTCCTTGATCGCCTGCAGAGGGTGCTGGACAACCAGTATTATCTCGTTTTCGGGGTAATCCCGAAGAACAAGGCCGGTTTGCAGCGAGTCAATATTTCAACCGCAGCGACGGATTTCGAAATTGCGGCGGCTGACAATGTCTGGGTCCCCGCCGCCAATGAGGCGACTCCTGCGAAGAAGTAGCGGCTGAGGGGCGATTTCTTTCGGGTTACCCGTAACTCGGAAGACCTTCCGCAAGGCAGAAGACGAGTTGCCTCGGTGCTGTCAGTTTTGACAATTACGGCGAAGAGCCAATTGCTCAAAAATTCACTCGACCCGACTTTGAGCCCGTTGGCTCTTGGCCTAGGAGCTTCGGAGAGGAAAAACCATGAGCGCGGATGAAAAAGCAATCAGACAGGACTCCCTTCCTTTCCCTCCTACGCCATCGGCGAGTATCGCCGGCCGTACCATGCAGGAATCGGTCTACAAGCGGCGCGTTGAGCCGCGCCGCCTTCCCGTGGGTTCTCCGAACATCCTCATCGTGCTAATCGATGACGCAGGTCCTGGCCTGCCGTCCACCTTCGGAGGCGAGGTCCAAACTCCGACAATGGACCGCATCGTCAAGGAAGGGATCACATACAACCGCTTCCACACGACGGCCATGTGCTCCCCCACACGGGCGTCAATGCTCACCGGTCGAAATCATCACCGCGTCGGCAACGGACAGATCGCGGAGTTGGCAAACGACTGGGACGGATACTCGGGTCACATCCCTAAGAGCAGCGCCCTTGCGGCCGAGGTGCTCAAGGACTATGGCTACAGCACGGCCGCGTTCGGCAAGTGGCACAACACGCCTGCCGAGGAAACGACCGCCGCTGGCCCCTTCGAGAACTGGCCTACCGAACTGGGTTTCGAATATTTCTATGGATTTCTGGCAGGCGAAGCATCGCAATACGAGCCCAACCTCGTGCGGAACACGACCGTCGTCCTGCCACCCAAAAGCCCCGAACAGGGCTACCACCTCAGCGAAGACCTGGCAGACGACGCTATCGGATGGCTGAACAAGCACAAGGCTTTCCAGCCGGATAAGCCGTTCTATATGTACTGGGCGAGCGGCGCGATCCACGGCCCGCACCACATCATGAAGGAGTGGGCCGACAAATATAAAGGTAAGTTCGACGACGGCTGGGACGCCTACCGTGAGCGTGTGTTTAAGCGCGCCAAGGAGAAGGGCTGGATCCCCACCAATGCTCAACTCACACCGCGGCACGAAACGATGCCGTCCTGGGAAAGCATCCCCGAAGACGAGAAGCCGTTTCAACGCCGCTTGATGGAAGTGGCAGCTGGCTTCGCCGAACACGTGGACGCTCAGGCCGGCCGGGTCATCGACGAAATCGACAAGCTCGGTTATGGCGACAACACGCTTATCTTCTACGTGTGGGGCGATAACGGTTCCTCGTCGGAGGGACAGAACGGCACGATCAGCGAACTGCTGGCACAAAATGGCATTCCCACCACCGTGAAGCAGCACATCAAAGCACTCGATGAACTCGGCGGACTGGATGTGCTTGGCTCACCCAAGGCAGACAACCAGTACCACGCGGGATGGGCTTGGGCTGGCAGCACGCCTTACAAGGGCACCAAACTTCTGGCTTCGCACTTCGGCGGCACGCGCAATCCGATGGCGATTCGGTGGCCGGCCAAGATCAAACCCGACGGGACTCCGCGCCCACAGTTCCATCACTGCAACGACATCGTCCCGACAATTTACGAAGTTCTAGGAGTCACACCCCCGCTTGAGGTCAACGGCATTCCTCAGGACCCGATTGACGGCGTGAGTTTCGCCTACAGCTTTAACGATCGCGAAAGCCAAAGGCCAATTGCTCACCCAGTATTTCGAGATTATGGGTAGCCGCTCAATCTATCACGATGGTTGGATGGCCTCCGCTTTCGGACCGCGTGCCCCGTGGGAGACGGGCATCCCCCCGGGTATTCAAGAATGGACGCCGGACAAGGACGTCTGGGAACTCTACAACCTGGAGGACGATTGGACCCAAGCGCACGACCTCGCTGCAAACATGCCGGAAAAGTTGGCGCAAATGCAGGATATCTTTCTCATCGAGGCTGCGAAGAACAAAGCTCTGCCCATCGGGGGCGGGCTTTGGGTTCCATTGCTACACCCAGAGATGCGCGTCACTCCTCCCTATACGGCGTGGACTTTTTCTGGTGACACCGTGCGCATGCCCGAGTTCTGCGCGCCAGCTCTGGGCAACAAACCCAACGTCGTCAGCATTGACGCGCAGATCCCCGCTAACGCCAACGGCGTGCTGTACAAGCTGGGCGCGAATTCCGGCGGGCTTACCTGTTACGTAGAGGACGGCATACTTTGCTACGAGTACAACCTCTTTATCATCCAGCGCACGAAGATCCGCTCAAAGCAGAAGCTTCCTGTTGGTAAGGTGACGATCGAGGTCGAGACGGCTTACGCAGTGCTACGACCCGGTGGCCCGCTCAACATCAGCCTGAAGGTCAATGGCGACGTGGTCGCGACCGGTCAGGTGCCAATATCCGCGCCGCTGCTTTTCACTGCCAACGACTGCCTCGACATCGGCATCGCGCTTGGTTCGCCCGTGTCGCTCGACTATTACGATAAAATGCCGTTCAAATTCAACGGCACCATCGAGCAGATGCGCGTTAGCTACGTGACCGCGCAGCAGGAACTAACAGCTACGGCTCATGATTAAGGTTGCCGCTCATCGCCACGCCGCCGAAGCGACCTGTTACTTTTGACAATTAGAAGCCTTGGTGATCTGTGTCAGTTTGCGGTAACACGAAGTGACGGGGTAACTATGAAGGCTTCTCGTTCCGCTGGTAAGTGGGTAGCTGGTGTTCTGATAATCGTAGCTCTGACGATGACGAGTTTCAAAATCGGCGCGCAGGACAAACCCAAGCGGGAAACCATTCAGGCCCAAGCCATGGGGCAGAACAGGGCGGCAGGCAAGAACTTTAATGTGACGGTCTCCATCGATTCGTATTCCACGCCAGACGACCAAAAACTATTGATTGATGCCTTCAATCAAGGCGGTCAGGCTGCGCTTTCAAAATCCCTTTCAAAAATGAAATCCAAGGGCCGAGTAGCAGTCACCGGCACTCTGGGTTACGACATCGCGTACGTACGGACGTTTCCTACTGCCGACGGCCGCAGAGTTCGATTAATCACCGATCGCCCGATTCGATTTGCCGAGGCGCGTGAGAACGGGCGCTCGACGGATTATGACATCTCCGCGCTCGAACTGAATATCAACAATGATAAGTCGAAGAGTTCGGGAAGTTTGATCATCGGACTGCGAGTGAAAGTGGATAAGGACAACCAGTTTGTCTTTGAAAGTTATGGTTCGGGTCCGTGGAAGCTTGTGAATGTAATGGAACGATGATCGACGGGATTGTCGCGCCCAAATTCGGACTCCGACGGCCCTGTGTGCGAATTCTGGACCTGGAGATGCCAAGCCGGCTTGGGTCAAATGATCTGCCCTGTACAGGAGGATTCAAGATGAAGAAACGAATCGCGTCGTGGCTTCCGCTTCTGATGCTCGTCGCCACTTGTCCCGCAGCTCTGGCACAGGTAAAGCCGCAGTCGCAAGGGACCAAGGACCCATCCGCGCCATCGTCCATGACCGACGCGCAGAAGAAGAATATTCAAGCGTACGTCGACCTCATGCGGGCCGATGTGCGTGACCAGAAAGCAGAAATAATGGGCTCGATGATGGAGCTCAATATTGATGATGCGGCGAAATTCTGGCCGATCTACAGCGAGTACGACGCCGAATTGACTAAAGTGAATAATCTGAGAGTCCAAAACATTACAGACTATGCCGAGAACTATTCGCAAATGACCGACGAAAAAGCGGACCAGCTGGTTCAGAGCTCCCTGGACTACCAAAAGCAACGCGCTGAGTTACTCGCAAAATATTATGGACGCATGAAGGACGCGCTGGGAGCTATCACCGCCGCGCGTTTCCTCATGATCGAACACCAGTTGCTTTTGATCATTGATCTTCAGATCGCGTCTTCTCTGCCGATAGTTGGATAAGGGTCGTGAACGCAACGAAGGAGCGAAAAGACATGCGAAGCGTAATTGTTTGTGCCGTGACTATTTTTTTGGCACTTGCATCTGCACCGGGAAATTCTCTCGGGGCGGCCTCGTCGGCCGGTTTGAAAACGGCCCCCGCGGGAGCTACCTTTCCTGCGGCGCAAAGTAACAAAGAGGTTAGCGTGCCGGCGGGAACGCGCATTCTGATTCGCATGATTGACTCCATCGATTCGAGCAAACAAAAGGCGGGCTATCGCTTCACCGCTAGCCTAGAAACAAATCTCCAGGTAGGCAATCAAGTGGTGGCGCCCAGAGGCACGACGGTGTACGGCCGCCTCACGTCAGCCGAATCCGCTGGCAGAATGAAAGGCAGCTCCGAGCTGACGCTCGAGTTGACCGATATCATGATCAATGGCACAGCCTATCCGCTTCTGACCAGCACCTATGAGGTGAAGGGACAGGGAGAAGGAAAGAACACCGGTAAGAAAGTTCTCGGTGGCGCGGGGCTGGGCGCGCTCATTGGAGGAATCGCAGGCGGAGGAAAAGGAGCCGGAATAGGCGCGCTTGCCGGCGCTGGCGCTGGAACAGCCATCGCAGCCTCCAAAAAGGGCCAGCAGCTTACGATCCCGAGCGAAACTCTTCTCGAATTTCGTCTGCAGCAGCCTGCACCGCTGCCGCGTGCCGCTTAACTTGATTGAACCGGGGTCGCTGTAGCCCAGTTGCGGTCGACTCTCGGTTTCGCTGTGGCGAATCTTTCAAGAAATTGGCAAGGAATCAGCGAGTTCAGCTTCGTCTTGTCGCGTCAGCCGAAATGGATTTCTTTCATTTTCGGTGGCAACAACTGAGATTTGCCTTCCTGGTCCGAAATTTCGGGAGCCGTGCTTCGCGGCCATCAGCTTCTGCACGTCCGCACGCGTCAATAGACGTGGCCCGCCGAGCGACTCCGCCGTAAGCATCACGCGGGCGAAATGCTCGACGGTTTCCATGTGCTGATACGCGGTGACAAGGTCTGGCCCGCAGGTCACGACGCCGTGATTTTCGAGTAGGATCGCATCGTGGCTGGGTACCAGAGACTCGATTCTTGCAGCGAGCTCCCAGGTGCCTGGGGTCCCGTACGGAGCCAGCGGAACCTTTCCGAGAGTGGTCACCACCTCCGGAAGAACCGTATCTTCAAGGGCTCGTCCCGCAGCGGCAAAACCCGTCGCCGTTGGCGGGTGGGCGTGACATACGGCCCGCACGTCTGGTCTGAGGCGGTAGTAGAGCAAGTGCATCTGCAGCTCTGAAGAGGGATTTCCCGCTCCGCAGACAACCGTTCCTTGAAGATCGGTAATCATCAACTGGGCTAACAGAAGTCTGCCTTTGCACGCCCCCGCTGGAGTTACTAGAATCCGGTCCACATCGAGCCGCACAGATAGATTCCCCTGCGACGCCGCCACAAATCCTTGCCTGTACATCCAGCGCCCAACCTTGCAGATTTCTCGCCGGTACTGCACTTCCCTTTCAAAGTGTTTGTCCTGGCCCATCATCACTGCAACGTCACGAATCATGGAATCAACTCCTCCAAAGTGGTCCGGCGCTCCACAATCTGCAACAGATCGCACGTATCTACCTTTCGTGCTAGAAATCAGTTTAGAGATTTGGTGGAGTTCCAGAAACTGTCAGTTTTTACAGTGTGGGCGCTTGTCCTGCTCAAGCTGCGGCGCCGCAGGTCGGAGCCGCAGTTATTAGAAATTTTAAGTAAGACTGTCAATACTGACAGTTCTAGGCGGGCAGGCCTTGCGGTATGGTCGTCAAGTGCCGGATGGAAGGGCCCGGATCGTGGCTCCCCTACCCCCAAAGGCACGTCTGGGCTCTTCAACTTAGCCGGTTACTGCGCCCGTAAACTCTGAACGAGGCTAATCAGATTTTCCGGATACACGCGAATAACGCCTCTACGCGGGCTGTCAATATCCGCGATGAGCAAAAATGAGATGGACAAGACCAGCGGCAGCACCAGCCAGTGAATGACTCCCGTTTTAGTGCGGTGCGAAGCATAGCCGACCAGCACATTAGAGCAAATCGCGATCGCTAGCATCAGGGCCCATGCCGAAATGGGGATACGATTCCACCAGGCCGCTTGTGTGTATCCCTGCGAGTTTAGTACGTCATTTATTCCTGAAACGGCCAACCCAATCACGGGCGTGGGGTGCCCCTCAGCCGGAACCTGGACCGCGGACCAAAGCTCGGCCTGCAGTTGCGCCGTATCGCTATTGATCTTCTGAAGTTCGTGATCATCGCGGTTCTGATAGAACAAAATGCGTTGCCCAAGGTACTCCTTGAGTAGCGCGCGCACTTTCGCGGCATCCGGGTCGGGCAATAGGTCCGCCCGCACATACTCCGTGCCGATCGCGTTGGCCTCGGCTTCCTCATAGCCTTTGCGCTGATCGTAGCGGCTGATGGCCATGGAAAAAGTGAATCCAATAATGAGGCCGAGCAGTGTCAGCGTCGCAGCCAATACGATATCCAGATCCTTGCGCAGATCTTCGTCGATGATTTTCCGGTTGCGCAGCAGTGTGCCGATCCACACCGATGAAGCGAGTACGACGAAGGAAGCAAGAAAAATGAGGAATGGAAAATTCATTAGGTCTCCGTCGGCGGACTGCAACAAGCCCTCGTAGCGCACGATATGTCTTGGGCAGCACATATTTGCGCGGCAGAATGTGATCGGATCAGGCGCGCTGATCAAAACGCTTTGACGATTTCGCACGTCGGTGCTAACGGCTACCACAGTCTGCCGGCAAGGTCGCACGCGGGGCTCCGCGCTCGACACCTATAGGGATTCTTCCCTGCGGCCCACACATTCGGAAATCGGGCTATTCCGCTAATATTTCGCGCTGCTATTTTGCGGACGAATCCAACTGTTGACCGAGTTGGTCCAGTTTCGCTTTGTTTTGACCGTAGTCGATGGTGGCATCGATCTCATCCCCGAGGTCGGTAACGATTCGTGTATTCGCCTTCAGGTATTCCGGGTAGGGCGGAGCGGTGGGCCGGCTCTTGCTCTTGTTCAGGCGATCGATGGTGGCATTCATATTCGTCGCCAGATCGTTCGCGAGGGTGGTTATGCGATCGATTGCTTCCTGTTGCCAGGCGCTGGCTATGGTTCTGTGTGATTGCAAGCCTCGCATGTTCTGCTGCAGCTGATTGACGTCCGCCTTGATTTTCTCGAGTGCTGAGGAGTGTGTCTGCCAACTCAACCCGGCGGTTTGCGCGTAAGACTGCATCTGTGTTGCGTCCTTCTTGATTTTCGCGACGATCGTCTTGGCGTCGTTCAATTGGCCAGTGACGCTGGGATTGTCGCTCGCGGCCTGCGCGTGCACAGTGGTTGGGACAACGACACAGATGAGCGCTAGCGCCAAACCGCAAAATACTTTTCTCGCATTCATATTCTTCTCCCTTTTGTTGAAATGCTCAAAAATGCGTGGCCCGAAGTCCGTTTGTGTCCCTCTGCTCCAATACAATCGCGCTACCGCTCGCGATCTTGTAATGCGCGGCGACAACCTTGAGCTGTCTTTGTTTCACAAAGCCCGCGATGATGGCAAAAGATTGATGCAACAGGCGGCTCAGATCTTGGCGTTCGCCTTGGGTCCTGCGTCGACATTCCGCCCAGCCAAGTCTATCGCAGCATGGGTACGCGGATGCTAGGACCGCCGAATGTTCGCTCGTATGCGCCGGTCTCGCCATTGGTAATTGTGACAATGGACGATCGAGATTGGCGGTTCGCCCTCGGGAGGTCGTCTGCTCGCACCGAATATCGATGGCATTGCCCCGGGGTGCGGAAACGCGGGGACCAGCCTTGCCATCCTCTGTCAAGGACAACTGTTAGTTTTGCCAGTACCCGGCTGAGGCTTCCCCCTCTAGCATCAAGCCGCTATCCACACGCTGCGCGAGTTTGTGCGAGGCCTCGCGGTGAGCTCTATGCGGACCGCCTCATTTGTCGGCCGACGTTGTGGTCGAAGGCCGGTTAAATGAAAAACAGCGATCGGATCTCATTGAAATTGAACGTGGCGACGGCTCGAGAATCCGAAGCTGGCCGCAGGTCCAAGCGTTTGATCGGCGCTTTGTTTCTCTGCGTGGCGTGTTTCTCTGTCGGTCCCTCGTGTTTCGGCCAGCAAAATCAGCGCTCCGAGGACATAGCAACAGATACAGCTTCACAGACGATGCCGGATTTCGACCTCTCAAAGAAACGAGGGCAAGAGGCGCAGTCAACGAGTCCGACGAGACCAAACTCACCCGCCCAGCCTGAGTCTCAGCCGAAAAAAAAGAAAAAGCTTGGTGGACGAGGCGCGTTTGTGGTCGCGCCCCTTCCAATATCGAGCCCCGCGATTGGGTCGGGAATTGTCCCGGTGTTGGGCTATATCTTTCCCTTCAGCGCTAAGGACAAGATTTCTCCACCTTCCACTGTTGGCGTAGCCGGCCTCATTACCAACAACGGAAGCCGGGGATTCGTCATCGGAGCGCAGCTGTTCCTGAAAGAAAATACGTATGAGATCACATCCGGCTTCGCGCATGGCAATGTGGACTACAACATCTACGGCAACGGAGTTGCCGAGGGACTGAAGTTACCTCTGCAGCAAACTGGCGAGGCATTCTTCGGGGAGGTCCTGCGCCGCGTCGGATGGAAGTTCTTTGTCGGCCCACGATTCATTTCGGGAGATTCGTTTGTTACGGTTAGGCCCAATAACGATATGAATTTCCCGATCCCTCCGGAAGCCGGACTGCACACCAATCTCAGGTCTATTGGCGCGCGGCTGACGCGCGATACGCGCCCCAACCACTTTTATCCGCTTGGCGGAACTCTTTTTTCTTTCACATCTGATTTTTTTTCGCAAGCATTAGGCAGTAAGTACTCCTTCCAATCCTACAGAACTGAGTTCGACAAATACTTGAGTTTGAGCGCGCGCCAGGTCCTTGCCTATGACGCCTATTTCTGCGCGACCGGTGGACAACCTCCGTTCTACGGGAATTGCATCTACGGAACCAGCAACGAATTGCGAGGCTATACAGCGGGGCGCTACTTCACTCGTTACGCACTCGCAACGCAACTGGAGTATCGGCTGGTCTTGCCGAAGAGGTTTGGCCTGGTTGTATTCGGCGGGCTTGGGGGAGTAATTCCCGCGGGCAATCAATTGCTGCAAATTGTGCAGAGCAGCCATTTTCTGCCGGCCGGAGGCGGGGGATTGCGATTCGAGCTAAGTAAGAAGTACCACGTTAATCTGCGCGCCGATATCGCTCAAGGCCGGGACGGTCACACATTTGGCATGGGCGTTGGCGAGGCATTTTGACGCACTCAAAACCGGGATTCTTTTTCTAGAGCGCGCGGCTGGATCCAAGGGGCCCCGTTGAATCTGCGCTTGCGGCATCTTCTATATTTCAGTTTCGTCGTAGGAGTCAAAAAATGATGGCTCGAATTCTCGCGTTCGCACGCGCTCGTCGCGCTCTTTTCGTACCGTTTCTGGTGCTGTGTGCTTGTTTTCCGGCTCAGGCAAGACGAAAAGACGTGGTAGTGATGAACAACGGAGACCACTTCACCGGAGAAGTGAAGCGCCTGGAGAACGGCTTGCTATTCGTGGAGACGGATTATGTATCCAGCGCCATCGCACTGGATTGGGATCAGGTGGAGTCCGTCCAGAGCACCGCTACTTACCGAATCGTGTTGAACAACGGCAAACGAATCGAAGGAAAAATCGAGAAGATTTCCGGTGAAAATGCGAAAAAAGAGGACTTCGTGATTCGCGAAGCGACAGAGGAGGTGCAGGTGCCCTCGACAGAAATCGTCAGCATGGAAACCAAGAAGCCCACCTTCTGGAGGCAATTGCAGGGTTCCATCGATCTTGGCTACAGCTTTGCCAGTGGGAATAGCCAAACGACCGTGAACGCCGACACGAGTGCGGCGTATAAGACCGCGGGATGGGAGGCCGCGACGGCTTACGACTCCACGTTTGGCGGGCAAGCAGGAGCACCTAAAACAAATCGTCAGGATTTGCAGACAACGTTCACCAAATATCTGAACAGGAATTCCTACGCCATAGCTCTGTCTGATTTTCTCCACAGCAGCAGGCAAGACCTCACGTTGCGCACAACGCTTGGCGGCGGTTACGGGCGCTACCTGAAACGGACCACCAACACCAACCTTTCCTGGCTCGCAGGCGCTGCGTTCATTAACGAGTCCTTTGACACCAGGGCGGGTCGACCCTCCGACCAGAGCGGTGAGGCTCTGGTCGGCTTACAGTACAGCTTGATTCGCTTCAATTTTGGAGAATTCGATTCGCAGCTGCTGACATTTCCGGGCCTGTCGGACACCGGCCGCATCCGGATTACGACGAATAATTCGCTTAACATTAAACTCAGAAACAAATTTTATTTTGTCTTCACCTTCTGGGATAACTTCGATAGCAGACCCCCCGCAACCGCGAAGGGAAATGAGCTAGGAGTGAGCTTGGGAATGGGCTGGGCCTTTTAGAAAGCTCCTTGGCCGACAGAATGCTTGAGGAAGACCACCCAAGCATTCTAACGCTGTCATTTTTGACAATTACGCCTCATAGTGCCCAGTGTCAAAATCAAACGATTTTTTTTCGAAGCTGGGCAAGTGAGTAGAGACGCTGTTATTCGTCGCGTGGGATCGCCCGCTGTCGAGGACCCGGATGCGTTGTCACCGATTCTGCGTGCATTGTCGCTAGGCGAAAATGTCGTGCCCAGGGACGCGTCGGGGGCTCCGGTCGCGACGCGAACAGGAGAGATAACTTGAGAAAACACGCGATCCTCGGTCTCGCGATAATGGCCGCGCTCACGTCTGTGGGCGCCAAATCTTCAAAGTTCGTGTTTACCTGGACGAACCCGAATTATTCCGGCGCGCATTTCGTGAACATTCTGGTGCTCGGCATAAACGGGAAAGTCGAAAACCGGGCCGAATTTGAAGACCAGCTCTCAGCAGCGATAGCGAGACCCGGAATTCAAGCCATTCCCAGCTATTCGCTTCTTCCCAGGCCGAATTCGACGCCGATTGATATGAATCAGTTGAGAGACGTCGTTCGGGGCCAAAATATTGATGCAGTCGTGGCTTCCCGGTTGGTAAAGGTGAGCCAGAAAGTCACAGTGATCCCCGGGCAGCCCATCACTCCTTTCCCGTATTACTACAATACCTTCTACGGCTACTACGGCGCGATCTACCCAGTGGTCTATTCTCCCGACTACCTCCAGGTGGATAAGACCGCGCAGATCGAAACCAATTTCTATTCCACGGCCAAAGCGGATGGCGAGCTCATTTGGACTGGAACGAGCGATACCATTAATCCTCGCTCACCGCTTAAAGCGATTGATGCGGTTTCCAAACTGATCGTTCAAGAGCTGGAGAAGCAAAAAATCATTTAAGCGGCCCGCTGAATTCGGGGCTCGCGATTGCAGCCGTTGGAGTGGTCAGGTTTGAGCTTTTCGTTCAGATAAATGCGGAGTTCTATTGATCAAGTGCAAGCGCCTCGTGCGATTTCTTCCCGTGCTCACGATTCTTTCGCTATCGGGTTGCGTCTCGTCGTTCGTGAAAGATCTACTCATCACGTCGGTCAAGATCACTCCCGCGAATCCGACGATTGCGATCAGTGCGACGCAGCAATTTAGCTTGGTCGTAACCTACGTTGACGGCCAGACCGATCACCCCTCACCGAGCAGCACGGCTTGGTCTTCGGACAATGCCGCAGTGGCAACGATCGACAAAATGGGAGCAGCGACAGGCGCTGCTGCCGGAACTGCGAATATCGGTGGTAGCTACCACGGAAACAATACGACGACAGTTCTGACGGTAACTGCGCCCGCGAACGTCGCGATCGCTGTGCGCGGTGATTCGCGGGTTATAGAAGTCACGAACCTGCGCACGAGGCAGCAGATGACTTTCGCTGCTAACGGTTTGCGCGATTCGGTGATGGTTTCGCGCGGCAGCGATGGCGCAACAGCCGCTGAAATCTCCGTGCTTCCGGAACGCGGACCTGCGTGGCTCGCGATCGATGCTTCGGGAAGGTACCTGTACGTGCTGAACGTCGCTTCCGAAAGCGTCTCCGCGTTCGCAATTGACTGGGAAACTGGCACCCTCCAGGCAGTTGTATCTTCGCCATTTCCGGTCGGTGCGAAACCCTCCAGTGTCGAGGTTGACCCCGATGGTGCAGGTCTCTCCGTAACGCATTTGCCGGGTCGCGAAGTTTCCCATTTCCTTATTGACCCGGCGACCGGGGCGCTCACGTCCGATCTGCAGTAATGGCATAGAAACGGCAGCGAGCGGACCTTCGTGTGGGTTGGCTCGCGGTCGTAATCCTAAGCAAGGGGCACCGTACCCGCCTGGTGAGCGTGAACACATGTCAATTCTCCACGCGAAAGTGACATTGGCATTAGCGGTAGCGGCCCTGCTTGTGAACCACTTCACGGCCCGGAACACACACGGGGCTTTGCACTCCGAATCGCGTCCGCGGATCATCGCGGGGGCCCCTCAAAGTGCCGCTTCGCAGCCGCGTGCCTCACTGGAATTACCTATCACATTCGAACGGCGACTAGGCGATCTGGGTGGAATGGCGAAGAGGCACCAGATCCGCGCTCTCGTGGTTCCCAGTCACTCCGGTTTTTTCTACGATAAAGGCCAGCCGCGCGGAATCTATTATGAAGCCCTCGATGAGTTTCAGAGCTTCGTGAACATGAAACGCAGAACGGGCAGCTTGAAAATCAATGTCACATTCATTCCAGTCAGACCCGAGCAGCTGGAATCCGCGCTTTTGGAAGGCGTGGGCGACCTGGTCGCCTATGGGCTGATTGTCACGCCGGAGCGGGAGAAAAAGGTACTCTTCACCACCCCCATTGATTCCGATGTGAAGCAGGTAATCGTGAGCGGAGCCAATTCGCCGCCAATGGCAAGCCTGGAAGATTTGAGCGGGAAACAGGTCTACGTCAATCCGCTCACCGTGTATTACGAAAACCTCCAACATCTGAGCGATTCGCTTCAAAAGGAAGGAAAGCCGCCAATCCTGCTCAAGATGGCCGACGCCAACCTGACGGACGAGGACCTGCTCGAAATGGTCAACGCCGGCCTGATTCCGGCAACCGTGACCATAAACGTCCGAGCGCAGTTCTGGTCGAAGGTTTTGCCGCATCTGACGCTTCATCCCAATATGGCGCTGGCGGAAGATGGGCAACTCGCTTTTGCAACGCGCAAGGACAGTCCGGAGCTAAAAGAACTGCTGGACGAATTCATCAAGGCTCACGGGCTTGGGACGTCTTTCGGAAATACACTGCTGCGACGCTACCTGCAAAATACCAAGTGGGTGCGGGACGCAACCTCGACCGAGGAAATGCAGAAGTTTCAGGTCTACGTAAGTTATTTCAAGAGGTACGCCGCGGAATATAACTTCGACTATCTGATGCTCGTGGCGCAGGGATATCAGGAATCCGGGCTGAATCAAAGCCAAAAGAATCCGAGCGGAGCGGTGGGCATAATGCAGGTGATTCCCAATTTGGCTGCCGCTCCGCCCATCAGCATTTCCAACGTGGATACCGCGGAAAACAACATCCGCGCTGGGGCGAAGATGATGCGCCACATCGCGGATACGTACTTTAACGACGAAAAACTGGACCCATTGAACAAGACGCTCATGGCTTTCGCGTCTTATAACGCGGGGCCCAGCAGGATCGCTCGTTTGCGCAAGAAGGCAGCCGCCGAAGGCCTGGATCCCGATCTATGGTTCGGCAACGTAGAACTCGTGGTGGCCAAGGACGTGGGGCAGCAGACCGTGCAGTACGTGAGCAACATCTACAAATATTACGTCGCCTATAAGCTCACGCTAGCCCAAGCGCAAGCCAAAAAATGAGCGCGTCGCCAATTTCGGCGTCATCGGGGCTGCGGCTTCCGTTTAACTCCTTCCATGAGAAGGCCGGTGAGTGTCAAGCCATCTCTTTCATTTTTCTTTCTTTTTCTTCTTCACTTCTTCTTTTTCCAGATCGTTCCCTGGAGCCAAGCCGCCTCTGTCGCCACCCTTCCATCCGCACTCTTTGTTGAGCGATGATCGCTCGGTGCAAGTTGGGTGTACTCGATTCAGTAGGTGCTGCTACCTGATTATCGACCTCTGTTCCCCCCTTGCGAAGGGAACTGGGCCAGGAGTTAGTCGCAGTCACCTGATCTCGGCGGTCCAGCTCGGCTCTTGGATAGAATCTCCCTTCTTTCTTTTTTTGCTCCTGTTCTCTTTCTTCCTGCCTTTCCTAGTTTTTCCCCGAGAAATTTCGCGCCAGGATCGCCTAGGAACGACGATTGCCAACTCCCTCGACCCCTGGCATCCCCTGTTTCGTCGGGAGCTCTTCTCTCTAGGCCACCGCACGCATCGCTTTCTGGCTATTGTGCAGCGGTTCGTACACCTCTCCATTCACCCACAACCGATGCAGCAGTACCGCTAGCTTTCTGGCCACCGCAACCACCGCTCGTTTCTTGGCGTTTTTTCCTCCGCGCTCCGCCAGCTTCAGTCCCCACCGCCGTAGATCACTGTCTTCTCCAAATGGCCCCAGAATATAATGGGCGCCTTGCACCAGCATCGTCCGCAAATAGCGGTCTCCTTCTTTGCTGATGTGCTTCTGTGGCTCGCTCTGCCCCGAGTTGCGACGGCCAGGTCGCAACCCCAGAAAACAACCGACCTCGCGACTCTTCGGGAAGCGATGCGGATCTTCCAGGGTCAGCACATACGTCAGCGCGATCTGCGTTCCTACCCCCTTCACCTGTTTGAGCAGCTCGACTTGCGGGTAGCTCTCCCGGGCGATTTTCTCCATGCGGACCTCGTATTCCTGGATGCGCTCGTTCAACGATTCGATTTCTTGGAGCAGCGGCTCCAAAATTTCGCGCAACTCCGCGTGCAATCCCGCAGCCAGCTCCCGGCTCACTTGCTGCGTGCCACACTGGGGCAGCCGCTGGCCATAAGACTTCACCAACCCGCGCGCTGCGTTCACCAAGGAGGTTCGTGCTCTCACCAGTTCGGCCCGCGCTCGAATCACCGTCAGATGAATTTGTGCTTTCGCGCTGCGATGCCGCACCGGCCCCAACAACTCGGGATCGATTCGCGCCAGCCGTGCCAGTGTCCGCGCATCGTGTCGATCATCTTTTCGATTGCTCTTGGTGATCAATTGCACCTTTTGCGCGTGCGCTACGAGCACCTGGTGTCCCAGCTCCCTGAACAGCCGGCTTACCCAAGGAGAATGTGTTCCGGTCTCCATGGCAATAAGACCCCGCGGTATCTTCTCAAATATCTGTTTCATCGCTTCCGGTGTCGTCGCCACTTTCTGTTCCAGAAGGATTTCGCCCGCTTCATCCAAAACGCAGTAGCACGACCAACGATCGCCGAGGTCCACACCAATCGTGAGCTTGTGTCCTTTGAAAATCATGTTTCCATTTACCCGAACAGTGCTAATCTTTTTCATTGCCGGTCTCCTTTTCCGTGCTTCGAGCACGTCCAACATTGGGAGCGTATCGCATCCCGCGGGAGACCGGCCTTCTCATCCCATCTGATGGGTGTCTTCGTCCCGGAAACATCGGTGATCCGTCTTTGGGTAGGTATAGCCGAAGCTAGCGCGATTTCGAATCACTAGGAGTCGGTCGAGGGACGCGTTCGTAGCAACCAGTGCCAAACGGTCAGCACCGCGGACACTGCAACAATCAATTCTGCCCAAATAAAGATGACATAGTCGCTAAACGCCCCAACGGGTGGCACGCCGGGCTGCACGCTCCGCAGCGCTGGCAAGCCAAAGATCAACGTAACAGACATCGACAGTGGTATTAGATCGGAGTCTGTGTTCCCCGCTCTAACATGCAACACCATGGCCAATACACTTACGGCGAGGGCAGCCATCATCGCGTTGATCAGGAGTGATACAGCAATCAGGTTGTCTGCACGCCGCAAATTCAAACCAATGCCAGCGACTTGCGTACTCTGGCTGTGCGTGACGCTTCCTCGAAACTTGATGCCTCGAATGGCCGCCGACACCAAAACAGACAACGGTACCGGAGTGTTGTGCTCCAAGGTCACGGTCCCGATCGCGAGTTGGTCCGCTTGGACGGTTTCTTGGGGCTGGTCGTCAGGTACGGTCGAAACTTTCGCCTTATTAACTGTCGCCGGCACGGTCATCAAAAGCCACATCGTCGTTTCATACCGGTCGAACGGATATTTGTTCAAATCGCCGTTCAGAGGGAAGACTACCTCGATTGGGTTCACCCTCTTCCCCGGCGGGAAATCGAACTCTTCGTGGCCGCCTACATTGTTAATCAGCAGCTTCAGCTCTTCCGCCGGAGTCACTTCGTCCCGGGCGATACTCCCGGCAAGCCGAAAACTCAATTGTGCGGTTAATTCCAGCTTTGCCGGATTCACATCGGTAACCAGCACCGATACGCCAACGCGATCCCGCGCCGATACCTCATCGTTAAGCTGTAACACCCTTCGGCTACTCTCAGTGCTTCCTCGCAACAGCACGGCAGTGTATACCGCTAGAATGCCGACAACTAAGGCGAGCTTCAGTCTTCGCGTTCTTTTACGCATAGTCAACGCCGCACCACGGCGGTGCCGTAACGAAGCGACTTTATATCTCGATTGCGACCCACGTAACCGTAAGAGCTGGCGATGGACGACCTAAAAGTGCGCTGCCATTCCTGATCGCGGAGCGGCCGGCAACGGACTGATTGGCGCGTCCCGGCTTGGCTGCGCCCACCCCCAACTGGCGATAACTCGAATCAATTTTGATTTTCGCGGACGGCAGTCAATTGCTGATCTGCACGCCGATCACTTCCCCGCTGACGATGATTTCTACGCGCCGGTTCAGCTTGCGACCTGCGGCGGTGCTGTTGTCTGCGATCGGGTCGGCTTCGCCCAGCCCCTTCGATGTGATGCCGTCGGGAGACAAACCCTGAGTAACGAGGAACTGTCGTACGGTGTCGGCTCGTTGCTGCGAAAGCGTCATGTTGAAGTCGGCTGTTCCCGTGGTGTCCGTGTAGCCTTCGATGGCCAGGTTCAGTCCCGGATGCGCCTGAATAATGCCGGAAAGCTTGGCGAGCTTCAGCTGCGCGTCGCTATTCAACTCGTACTTTCCAGTCTGGAACAGCACGTCGGCCATGTTTACAACTAATCCACGCGGACTATCTGTTGTCTGCAACACGTCGTTGAGTTGTCGCAAAAGTTGCGCACGCAATGCCGCCGTCGCCGCCTGCGCCCGCGCCGCTTCATCCCTGGCCGCCTGTTCCTTGGCTCGCAATGCTGCTTGTTGGACCGAGGCTTGCGCGGCCTGGGCTGCAGCCTCTGCCTTCATTTGTGCTTCTCTTGCTGCAGTCAACTCCGCTTGGCGCTGCGCGTCCGCGGATGCTCGCGCGTCGGCTTCTGCTTTCGCCTGCGCCGCCGCTGCCGCAGCGGCCTCTTGCTTTTCTTTCTGAATGCGCTCTGCCGTCTCTCGCCTTACTGCCAGGGCTCGGGCGTCTTCCGCAAATTGGATCGTCTGACGGGCGCTCGAAATGATCTGATTCTTCCCGGAGTTCTGAGCAAGCGCGTTTTCCGCCATTTGCAAGCTGCCTTGCGCTTTCGAGAAAATCTCCGGTGCATACTGCTCGGCGCCGCGCGATTTCGCGATTTCCACGGCATTGCG
Source organism: uncultured Acidobacteriota bacterium (assembly GCA_963740695.1). Classification (GTDB taxonomy): domain Bacteria; phylum Acidobacteriota; class Terriglobia; order Acidiferrales; family UBA7541; genus Palsa-295. The sequence goes on along the minus strand of CAVUFU010000003.1, from coordinate 46,196 downwards.
CGCCTCGTATATATCGAGCGGTACTTTCTTGAGGTCAGGCTTCAAGGCCAGGGGATTTCCTTGCTTGGAGTACTCGCTCCGCCTCATGAGCTTGTAGCTGTTGTCGGGATAGATTTTGCCCTTCGTATTTTTACGCGTTTCATTCGTGAGAATCACGAGCTCGCTCGGTATGCGAACTGCCGAATACGGTTCCGCGGTAACGATCAACGCGAACGTCTGCGAGTGCGCGGTTGCGTCCAGTTTGCCTTGACCGTTCTTATCGATAGGGATCTCCCCGAGATTAGTGGTAGTTCCATCCGGAGTCACCGTCCACAACACACAGGTCAGAAACTCGGCGCCCAGCGCGGTGGGTTGCGGCATTCCCGCTACCTTCAGCGAAACCGCCGTGCCGCCGACTTTGGCGTCCACCCTCGCTTCGCCGCTGGCCTGGGAGGCAGCGGGGGTTCCAACCATAGTGACCTTGGTGCCACCGCCACCAACCGGATAGCCGATTGCCGCAACGGTACCGCTGATAACGTTCGCGGACGGCTCCGTTTGCTCCGTCTGTGCCATGCAGAATGTTGCGGTCAGTGCCACCAACAGCAGCGCGAGAATCATCTTCCCAATGCGTTCCATCTCGTCCTCCTCAGGCAGAAACCAAATTCAAGTCCGCTTTTACGTAGATCGCCGTGCCCGGCTCTCGGCAAATTGGCTTGGGCGATCTCCCCTCGTCTGACAGTTCCCGTGGGTTGAAAGGAAGTGCGGACGCTCGAGCCTGCAGCAGTGTAGTAATCGGAGGCAGAGTCGGTGAACTGGCAAAAATACCAATGACCGTGAGCGTAGGCCGGCGGTGCGCGCTCGGGCCGTCGCGCAGCAGGCGTCTGCTGGTCTGTCATTTTTGACAATGGCAATCGGCGATGGTGAGTGAAAACATAAGAACGGAATCGACGGACGAGGGCACAAGCAAGAGCGCTCGCATTGCGTTTTGTCGCAAGCGGCCGATCCGGCCGCGAAGCAGTTCACCAACGAGTGCGGCAATGTTGCTCCCGTGGAGAGAAAAAATGTTCAGGATCTTCGCGAAACAGGTTTTGTCAAGCACGCTATCCGTGCTGCTGCTCATCGGGGCCGCGCCATTCGCAGCTGGAGCTCAATCGGGTCAATCGGGGTATTCCGGACAAGGCGCGCCGCTAACCGCGGACGAGTTGCAACAACTGGCGGCGCCCATTGCCCTGTACCCGGATGCTCTGGTAGCGCAGATCCTTGCAGCTGCGACCTATCCCGACCAAATCGCTGGCGCGGCCAGCTGGCTGCAACAGCACAGCTATCTCACCGGAACAACCCTAATGCAGGCCGTCGATGCGCAACCTTGGGATCCCGCTGTGAAGGCGCTCACGCAGTTTCCTTCCGTGCTGGGTAACTTAGCTACGAACCTTGCTTGGACTTCGTCGCTCGGAGAGGCGTATAACACGCAAGCCGCCGACATGATGGCGGCCGTCCAAGTGTTGCGCGCGAAAGCTTTGGCTGCCGGGAACTTGAAATCAGGATCGCAACTATCTGTCGTGCAACAGTCGCCGCAAGTGATCGTGATTCAACCGGTAAACCCCCAGGTTGTCTACGTTCCCGTGTACAACCCCGCAGTCGTCTATGGCTATCCCTACGTGGTTCCAGCGTACGTGTACGTCCCACCTCCCGCCGGTGCCGCAGTCGTGGCGTTTGGAGTCGGCGTTGCGGTCGGGGCGATGATGGCCGGCGGCTCTTACGCCTGGGGATATAGTAGTTGGAATTGTGGCTGGCACGGCAGTACCACGGTGGTTTATCACGGCGGCGCGTATTACGGGAACAGCGCATGGCACGGCGGCTATTATGGCTCTAGCGGCTCGGCGTATGGTCCCAACGGCTCCGCGCACTATAGCAATGGCTATAACCCTTCCACTGGGACTTACGCGCGCGGCGGCACGGCCTCAAACGGTTACGGCAGCGTAAGTGCCGGTCAAGCGTACAACCCGCATACCGGGGCCTCTGCCTCGACAGTGCAAGGGTCCAATGCGTATGGCAGCTATGGGGCCTCGACTGCTTCCAAAAACGGCACCACCGTTGACAGCCAGCACCAGACCAACGCCAACGGAACCACGGCCCAAGCGCACAGCTCCACCGGTGCCTCGGCTTACGGCGCGACGGGCAAGAATGGTAACAGCGCGGCCGTGGGCGAAAGCGCAAATGGCAACAAGTACGCCGCGGCAAACGGCAAAACTTACAGCAATACCGGCAGCGGTTGGGATCAGAAGAGCGGAAGTCCGTCAAGTTACAACAAATCCAGTTCCAGCGGCTGGGGCGGGCAGGAAAAGAGCGGCGGATCATCGGCCATGAGCAGTGGAGGCGGCGGCTGGGGCTCCAGGTCTGCAAGTGCTCGTGGTTCTTCGAGCATGGGCCGCAGCGGTGGCTGGGGTGGCCGCAGGTAAATTCGAAGCTGACTGGATATCCGCGAACGAGATGAAGTCTGGAGCGCTGACGAAGTGCTTATAGTGCAAGGTTGGAGGATCGCTATGTCGCAAGCAACCCGCAGGATGAAAATTACGAGTCGTCTCATTCTTTTGGCGACACTCATCCCATTTGTCGGATGCAACAAAGCCGCCAAGCCTTCGTACCAACTGTTCGCTTCACCCGACGATGCCGGCAACGGGCTGTTGAGTGCGGCGAAGTCCGGCGATCCAAATACGATAATCGCGGTGTTTGGCCCTGACTCGAAAGACATTATTGTGACCGGCGATCCCGTGCAGGATAAGAACACTGACGACAAATTTGTGGCCGCCTACGACGCGATGCATCGTTGGCGCAAAATGCCTGACGAATCTCAAATCCTGTTAATTGGAGCAGACAATTTTCCGTTCCCCATACCGCTGAAAAAGAATGCCGCGGGACAGTGGTACTTCGACGTGGCTGCGGGGAGGGAGGAGATTCTGGCCCGCCGCATCGGCCGCAATGAACTGTCCGTTATCGACGTATGCAGGGCGCTGGCTGACGCTCAGGCCGAGTACTACTCAGAGCGTCACGATGACGGAAGCACGCATCAGTTTGCGGTGAAGTTCATCAGCGACTCTGGCAAGCAAAACGGTTTGTACTGGGATTCGCCAGAAGGTCAGCCCAAGAGTCCGCTCGGGCCACTGGCGGCGTTCGCCACGAACGAAGGTTATAGCTTGAAGCCGGATTCGCACGCGCCTTTCCACGGCTACTTCTTCCACATGCTCACTCGGCAAGGCAGTCACGCAGCAGGCGGCGCGAAGGACTACGTGGTAAACGGAACAATGACCGGTGGATTCGCGTTCGTCGCTTATCCCGCCCAATACCGCAATTCCGGCGTGATGACGTTCATTATCAACCAGGATGGCATCCTGCTTCAGAAGGATTTCGGCGCCGCCACCGCACAAACCGCTGCCGCCATGACCGAGTTCGATCCCGATCCTAGTTGGAGACCGGTAGAGCAATAGCCGACGTCCCTCGACCGCGCCAGTTTTAGTTGGGCCTTCCCAACCAGGAATATTGCCAGGCAACCGAAACGCTCTGGTAGTTCCCGCCATACAGCACGTAGGCCCCATTGTTGTAGCTGATCTTTATGCTCTGGTGCTTGTTGAGGGGGACGGACACCGTCGCTCCGATGCGCGAGTTCTTCTGATACGTGTTCACATTTTGTATGCCGTTCACAGTTGTGCGACCGCCGAACCAGAAATTGCTGTCCAGCGAAGCCCATAACCGCTGTTTGAAGTCGTAACTTAGATGGCCTTCGAAAGATCCCACCGGTTCTTGTGTTTGAGCACGAACGCCAGGATAAAACGTGTTTTTTGACCAGAACTCTGGGTTGGCAGTAAAGAACCAGACCGCCGCGTAGGCGTCCACGACCCAATGGCCCCAGCGCTCGGAATATCCAAACTCCGGTTTGAACGCCCAGCGGTTAGAGCCGTTATTGACAAGCTTCGTCGGATCGTACTGACCCGTCGGCGCAACTACCTTCAAACTCACGCCTAAGATTAACTTCTGCTTCCAGGATTGAAACTCCCTCGGGGACATCGCTGGGCCGCCCTTGATGTTGACCGCCACACGAAAGAACGAATCCAGGAGGCCCGAGCGGTAAAGCTTCGTTTCATTGTCGAGAAATTTGCCCTGAAAGTGTCCCTCGCCGTAGGGCAGTGAGGCCGTGATGTTGGCAGAGCGGCCGAAAAAATTGAGTGAGTGATAGTAGCTTAGGATCGGTATGTTGAGGCTTGCGGTGGCATCCGAGATCGGGACCGCATTGTCGAACTGGACGCCGCCCGTTGAAAAATTGTAGGTGACGATGACGGCGTTCCAGTGAACGGGAGTGATGACGTAAGCCCGCGGAGCAAGATCCTGAGCATCGCACAGCGCCACGGCGAGACATACGCCGAGGAACAGCCCCGCCGCGTAGCGCTTCCTGGCCAGGAACATATCTCGTCTTCAGCAAATTTGCAGATTCGATGCCTGCGAGCAATCGTTAGTGCTGCCGGAACTTGAGCAGACTAATTTGGCAGCAAGGCTTGGACCAATGTCAAAAGTAACAGCGCTCGTGCGTCTGGCATGATCGACCTGAGCCAGTTGTCTCGTCCTCATGGCTGTTCTGTATCGTGGGCAGGAAGGTTGCGCGTCAACTTCCGCATGATGAACTCTTGAAAGACACCGGACACCGCACTTTCGCCAAGCCTGATCAGCGCGGTTCCGACCACCGCGCCGGCTCCGTGGCGATCGCTTGATGGATAATAAAGATTTGCGATACCGGCTGCCGCAAAATTTCCGAGAACGTAGGAGTAATCTGGCTGCCAACGTCCGTTGTCGCCCTTGCAGATAACCGGACTGGCGAGCGCGTACAGAATCCGTGATCGCGTGCTGCCGGTTCCCTTGTAGAAATAGCGTGGATCTTGTTTCAGAATCGATGGCAATATGGCGCTTCCCATGAAGGTGCCTATAACAACGTCGCCATAGGACGCGCCGTAGCGTTTTGCGTAGCCTTGCGCGCCTTGCCCATATCCGCTGAACTGGTCTCCGGCCTGCGAAGCTCCCGCAACAGCGCCAACCGCGACGAATGTGAATGGATCCACCGAAGACTTCCAGGCAAGCTCGAACTTTTGTTTCGACGTGAGCGCGACTGCATCGGGGACGTAACTGACGTAGAAATTCGGAATGATGCCGAGTACCCGCTGCTTCTCTTGATCTTTGATCTGCACTTCTGCCAGTTCGACCTGGGTGAGTGCGACGGTCACCTGTGTCACCTGGCCCGCAATCGCCAACACGATCTGCGGGACGATGTAGGCCTCTCCCGGCCCCACGGTTCCGGCGATTACTTGCGTCGTGAACCCTTCCAAGGTAATTGTCAGTTGGAAGGCTCCGGGAGCGACGTTTACAAACGAGAATTGTCCATCGGCATCCGAAAATACTTCTTGGTTCGGGGATTGATCTTCGCGCGTGAGTCGAATTGCTACCCCGCCGATCATGGAGCCGGATTGATCGACCACTTTCCCGCTGATGCTTCCGGGTGATTGGTGAAGAGATAGGCCGGCAGCAGGGGCTGCTGTCCCGCGTGCGTCCGGCGCGCCACTCTGCCCGTCCTGGAGAACCGCGGGCTGCGGCAGCTCAGCGAGTGCCGGTCCCGGAAAGCAGCACAGCAACGTGCATAACACTAGCCAGAACAAACTCTGGCCGGTGACGATAGGGCCCCCTGCGTTGCGGCCCCGAGGATTTCTGCGTGAGACCTTTTTCGCGGAATTCACGGTCGTTTACTTAGTGCCTGCTGTCTCAGCGGAGGACAGATCGACCATGAGCTCTTTGGAGCCAGTCGTCTTTCGAGCTCAAGCTTTTAAAATGCATGACGCGGGCTTTCGCCCCATGAACCGCTCGGCGTATTCCTTCCTGAAACAAGATGAAGGCAATCCCAAAAAGAAGTATTATTCCGGTCGTCACTGCAAGTACGATCAGCACTCCAAGAACTTCCTGCACGTTGTAAAGATTCATTGCAAACTCCATCAAGCCGCTCTTCTTATGACAGCTCGAGTAAGCGCGCGGAACTGTCAAAACTGCCAGTGGGCCCAGAAGGTCCTTCGGTAGGAAACAAATAGAAACAAGCAACGCGGGAAATCTCTCACTTGCCGCAATGCACTGCAGATCGACCGGCCACACCAAGACCTAATTCTGGTTTTGAACTACGGCTCTCGGTCTTCGCGCAGGGTGGTCGCGGCCTGATCTGCTAAACCGGTGGAGGACAGACTGATGCGGATCATTTCCGTACGCGCCGGGGAACTTTGATGCGAATCATGCAAGGTTAGGAACGCTTTCGCCTCAAAACGCGCAAGGTTGCCAATGCGTCGTCCATTTCTCTTCGTTCGTCGCGCGGAACTCGGGCGTCGGATGCGGCGCGCGCAACAATGGCATCCTCGGCCGCTTGCACCCGAGCCGGAAGCCGCTTCGGGTCAAGCTCAAGAATCGCGGCTCTGTACAAGGTCCGCCACTCGCTTTCGAGCATCTTCAACTCCTCGAGGTACAGGTCGCCTGCTCGGCTTTGGAGCTCACACCGGATTGACATATGACGGCGCCGAACTGATTGCAGAGCGCAGAGCTTCCCATGCGGGCGCAACTGAGTCGTTGTCCTGAAGCAATCTGCGGCTTGATCTCGAGCAACTACAGAACGCGAACTACTGAGGGGACGACAAGGGCGATCATACTCAGCTTTCATGCAGTAAAAGTCGTGCGGGGTGGCGAAGTAAGATTTTGCCGCGGCTCTTCTTCACTACATTGTGACGCTGCCAAGCGCTTAGCAGACGGCTCGCGGTGAAGTGCGTCAAGTTTGCGGCGTTGGCCAATTCCTCGTTGGTGACATCGAGTTCGACCCCACCCGAAACTCTTTCCCCGATCACCCCGGCAAGGCTCTCTAGTACGCCTGCCAACCTCTGTTCTGCCGAGTGGCAAGTCAGCGCGACGTGGGCAGCGAGATACCACGATAAATAGTCCGAGGCGATTGACAACGCATTCTCTAGCAGAACCGGATGCTGCGCGGCAATGTCCCGGATGGTGGCACGGTCCCACACTAAAAAGTTGCATTCTCTTACTGTCTCAGAGCTCAGAAGATACGAGGCCGGTTTTGCCAGCAGCGTCTTCCCTCCAATAAGATCCCCCGGCGTGAGCCAGTGCAGGAGGATGTGCCGCCCCTCGCGCTCGTCAAAGAAATATCTGCCGCGACCCTTAATAAGCAAGAACAGACGGTCGGCAGGGCCTTCCTGGTTTGTGATGACGGACTTGGCGGCGAATCGGCGCGGCTGTGCAGCGGCCAGGATTCTCTTGCGCTCCTGCAGGCTTAGGCCGTCGAAAAAGCTCGATCTCCAATCGGTGGATACAGGAGCAATTCCCGGGCTAGCCATCGGCTTTCTCTCTATGGCGGAAACAAGGCGGTCGTGCCAGCAGAATACTTTGGTGTCCCGGAAGCAGCAGCCCGACTGCAATGCCGAGAGCTCGCTTCATGGGAGAAATTTACCTCTCAACAATCGTCCTGAACCGGTTGAGAGTATGTTCGCGCAGCCACGCCCTGGTCCTCATTCAAGCGGAAATGACCTTCCGCGAGTGCCGCCAGCCTAACTGGGCGGGAAATTTTTCAGGAGCTTTTGCATAGCCTTGTCCAGATTCTTCTGTTTCTTCTCCTGACTGTTGCTCGGATTAATCGTCTTCGTGGCGCGCCCCGTCCAGACGAGCTGTTTGGTTGATGGGTCGTACATGTCCAGCACCAAAGTTCCAATGCTGATCGTTGAGCTTTGAGCGGTGGCCATTCCGCCTCCCCAACGCAGCCCGCCGCCCATACCGTAGGCATTCCACTGTTTTTGCTGATCCAACGAGATTTGATAGGCGACGTAGAGATCAGCCTTGTCAGTGTCGGTCTTCGTCAATCCTTTGGCTGACAACTGAGACTGGATGGAGTTCTTAATCTGCGTGTCCACAATTTGGTTCGGGTAAGATGCCCCGTCGACCCTTACCCATTTATAGTTGTGGTAATTCGCAAAATTCACTCCGGGCATCGCGTTGGTCGTTACGTCTTGCGCCAGCACCGCACCGCACGCTAACAGTACCAAGAGGAGTCCGATTCCGGCTCCAACCCTCTCCGTTTTCCTCCACATCGCTGCTCTCCTTTCCTCGTAAGAATCAAGACCGATGACCGCAACCAACGCGCTCTCTAACTGTCGCGACCATAGCGTTGTTTGTGCCTCCTGACTACGGATAAGCTCATAGCCCTGCTCGCATTCGCCGCCGAGAGTTCGGAATTGAGCCGAGTAGTTTCTCGCCGAAGCGCTTCCACTCGAAGCGGAGTTCGCTTAGCACCCACGCTACTCGTTGTTGGGGGGGCTGGCTACTGGCAGAAGTTACAGGTACAAGATGGCAAGCTCTGTGTCGTTATCTATGAGGCCGGCAGGCTGCTCTCGCAGTCCGCGTCCGGCAGGACGCGATACACTGTCATTTTTGACAATACTGCTCGACAGCCGCCAGAAGCACAATTCGCTGACGTTTAAAAGGAAGATGTTTGCCTAAAAACTAACTAGTCGTATGTCCGGTGCGACTACATCTCTGCAGGAAAGGACAATAAATTGAAAAAGAGAATGATGATTTGCGCTCTGTGTCTGGCGGTAGCCTCTCCCATGTTCGCCCAGAGTAAGGAAGAACAGCGTATCTCGAATTCCGCTACTGTGCTCCGGATGATTCTTGCCGGGAACTTGCCTAAGAGTATCCTCGACCAGGCCAGTTGTGTGGTCGTTTTCCCCAGCGTCAAAAAAGTGGCCGTCGGAATCGGCGGCAGCTACGGCAGAGGCGTGCTGGTTTGCCGTCAAGGGGCGGATATGAATGGTGACTGGGGTGCGCCGGCAATGTACAAACTCGATCAAAGCAGCATTGGCGTGCAACTCGGTTCGACGGCGACGGATTTCGTGCTGGTCGTTATGAATAAACACGGCGCAGAGCAAATCCTGAACGGAAAGGCAAAGCTCGGAACCACCGCCGCTGCCGCCGCCGGCCCCACAGGCGCTCAAGCAACGGGCTACAACGCCGCTTCGATGCACGTGGACGTCCTGACCTATTCGCGGAGCAAAGGACTATTTGCAGGCGTTTCTCTGGAAGGCGCTTCGATGGACACCGACGATGACGCCAACAAAGCCCTATATGGCAAGCCGATCACCGCAAAAGACATCATCGAAGGCGGTCAGGTAACAGTTCCGCCAGCCGGCAAGCCATTAGATGAAGAGCTTACGAAGGCGTCGCCAACTCGCAAGTAGACGCGTACGTCGTGCTCCGGCTCGTCGAGCGTCGCGGGTGCTTTTTTGGGTCGCCGCTTTGCTAGATCCGTGTCGCGGGTGAATCTCAGTTTCTATTTCCCGCGGTGGAATGCGAAGGGCCGTGCCAAATTGCACCGGTGAGCGATGGACTCAATATTCTTCTCGGTCTCCTGCTCGGGTCGATGCGGACCCGAGCGCGGCACTATTATGCGAGATTCTTCCTGAGCCCCTTCCATGGACGCCAAGACTGAGTTCCCCCTTACTCCTAGTTCCGCCGAAGTCTCTCTCGTCCGTGGAGGACCGTGCTATCGGGCCCAGCGGGCGATAGGTCTCATCCGCCGGAACCAGTGGAATCTCGGCCGCCGCATTACTTGCTTAATTGCCGCAGGTTGGTTGCCGCTATTGATAATCACTGCACTATTGAACCCTGAAGGCGTAGTTTCTTTCATCCGCGATTATCGTGTTCACTCCCGCATGCTCATTGCTGTTCCCGCTTTGCTGGTGGGCGAAATGCTTATGGAATCGCGCTTTCGCGCCGTTATGGGGCATATCCGCCAAGCAGACCTCCTGGACGCGCCCGATTTGGCTCGCATCGATAACTTCATCGCCACGCTGGTCCGCGTGCGCGATTCTCTGCTGCCCGAGTTTACGATCCTGTTGCTCCTAATCGTACATACTGCAACCTCGTACAAAGGCCTGGTCGACGCGACTCCGTGGCTTTCGCGTGCATCCGGCGCCGAACTACACTTAACTGCGGCAGGTTGGTATGCCGTTCTGCTTAGTTCATCTATTTTCCAGTTCTTGTTGGGTCTCATGCTTTGGAAATGGCTGCTCTGGACCTTCTTCGCATTCAAATTGTCGAGACAGAATTTGAAGTTGGTCGCCACTCATCCCGACCGGCACGGCGGGTTGGGGTTCCTCGGGCTAACTTCAGCCGCCTTCGCGCCAATCGCGTTCAGTGCGACCGCTGTGATCGCGGCGACCTGGCGGAACGAGATCCTCTATCACGGTGCCCACCTCCCAAACTTTAAGTTGCTTGCGATTGTCCTGGTTGCTCTTACTGCTTTCGTCGCGCTCGGGCCTCTGGCTTTCTTTGTTCCACGTCTGGCGGAACTCCGTCGCAGAGGAATCCTCGAATATGGAATTTTGGGCCAGCTGCACAGCACTGAGTTCCACGAAAAATGGATTATGCATCGTGCTGGGCATGAAACCGACTTTCTTGATGCTCGCGAGAGCAGTACCCTTGCCAGTTTTGGCCGAGTTTACGAGAGTATTGAAAAGATGAACGCGTTCCCGGCAGACAAGGGAGCGCTTTATACCTTGGCGGCTGCCGTCTTAATTCCCGCGCTACCCGTGATTCTTGCAGCGGTCCCATTCATCGTTGTCCTAAGCGGCCTGCTAAAGGCCCTGCGCTGATCTGCTTGGAGCCAGAACTAAGCCTGCCTCATCTGGAACCTCTCGTGGGCACCGACCGGCCCGGCCTGTGGGCTGGCGCTACCGAAGCGTGGAGTTGATGTCGACCCTTTGATAGCATATGCCGCCGGTGGCCGAACGTGGATCTCCAGATTAATATCGAATTACAGGGAAGCGTCTTGCTGGTCACCGCAAGCGGTTCCGTTGCACTGGACGAGGCCGTGCGGCTCCTCATGCGGGCGTTTGATGTAGCGAAGGAGAAAGAAGTTAGCAAAATTTTGGTGAACATTATTGCAGTTAACGGAGCGCTCTCTACCTTCGAGAGATATACGCTCGGAGTAGAGGTAGTGACGTATCTTAGGCAGCGTGAGATGAATCCAAGGGTGGCCTTTGTTGGCAAACCACCCACAATGGATGGCTTCGGGGTGCGTGTCGCACAAAATCGCAACTTGACCGCCGACGTGTTTTCCAGCCAGGACGAAGCGCTAAACTGGCTCGCCAACTGGCCGGATTGAGTACTTCTCGGACCGTCGAAGTGCAAGAACACGCCCAGTGGTGACCCGGATTTCAGCTTTCTTCCAACGCTGCGGTTCGTCCACTGTCAATTTTGACAGTACCCGTCTCTAGAGCGCTTTGTTAAAACGCAGTCGTAATTTCTGACGTAGGCCCTCGGCAAGGGCTGCGTACCACCGGCGCCCGTGGGATTCCCGCGCCTTCTCGAGGCTGCAAATCTGCCAAATTTAGGAGGACAACCATGTATTTCACAGACGACTCACTGCTTCCTGAAAATCAGGCACCGCTGATGATCACGGCTGCTCCCTACGGACCGATGTGGCTGCCGCAGGACTGCACACCGGAACAGAAGCTCCCCGTCACCTGGGACGAACAGGTTCAGGCCGCGGTGGATTGTTTCAACGCCGGCGCCACGCTCCTGCACATCCACGTGCGCGATCCCAAGACCGGCCACATCTCGAAAGACTTCAAGCAGTACAACGATCAGGTCGGACGTTTGCGCCAAGCGGTGCCGAAAATGATTCTCCAACTCGGCGGGTCAATCTCGTTTGCCCCCGAGCCCGGCGAAGAAGCGAAGTTCCAAAGCTACGACTCGCGCCATAAGCTGGCCGAAATCAATCCCAAGCCGGATCAGGTGACAGTTGCCTGCGGAACATCCCTCTATGATCTGACGGCGCTACATCCCCTTGATGATGCGTTTGAAGGAACGCGTTTTACCAACCCGGCGATGCTCCATGCCATGGCCAATTTGGTGGCTGACTCGACGCCAGATTTCTACCTCGAGAATATCAAACAGATGGTTCTGCACGGCATCCAGCCTTACTTCGCTCTCGGCCACATCCACAGTCTTGAGCTCGTCGAACGGCTGATCCGCAAGGGTTACTACAAGGGACCAGTCAACGGCTTCTTTAGCATCGGTGGCGGTGGCGTGTGCGGCGCGAACCCATTCGACCTGATGGAGCTGATCCGTCGCACACCACATGGCTCATTTTTCACCTACCAGACCACGATGCGTCTGAGCCATCCGGTCGCCGCGATCTGCATCGCGCTGGGCCAACACACCCGCGCCGGCATCGAAGACAACCTCTGGAACACCACGAAGGGCGAGCGCATGAACACGATTCAAATGATCGAACGCCACGTTCGTATGGCCAAGGAGTTGGGACGCGCGATTGCCACGCCCGAACAGGCGCGCCAGATGCTGAAGATTGGCGTCACGTACAATTCCACGGAAGAAACACTCGCCAACCTGGGCCTGCCGCCTAACCGCCGCCCGGGCAACATGGGTTTTATGGTCCACGAGACCGACGGAAGGTTCCACCCGGCCGCGCAGGGTGGATGCGGCCACATCCACGCAGGCGAGTGGGAGGAGAAGGTGGAGACGATAAAGGTCGCAGGTGCGAATGACTGAATGGCCAGCTGGGTAAAAATCGCTGAAGTTGACGACGTCGCGCCTGGCGCCGGAAGGGCTTTTCAAGTCGACGGGTTCTCGATTGCTCTCTTCAATGTGGGCGGGAAGTTGTACGCGATTGACGACAGTTGTCCGCACCAGGGGTCATCGCTGGCCGCGGGCAAGCTCGAGGGCTACGTTGTGACTTGCCGTTCGCATGGGATGAAGGTCAACGTGACCCCCGGGGGACAGCAGCCGGGTTCGGGAATGAACGTCCGCACATTTCCCCTTGAGTCACGCCCAGATGGCCTGTATGTCGATCTTTCGACGTTGTAGGAATGCGGCGACTGGCGGCCAGCAACAGTTGCTCAGTCAAAATTAGCTCGCGCTAATCATGCCCTGCATTGAAGTTGTTAGGGCTCAGTGCGCCCGGTTCGACGTAACGGTCGGAGTGCGATCCTGACCGCGGCGTCGCAAGGAGAAGTGAAAATGGCGATAGAAACGGTGCCAACCCAAGCCTCCGCGAAGGATCAGCCTGCGAATCCTTGGGGAAGGTCTCTAGACAAACTCAAAGAATGGGATCCCAAAGGTGCGGAGCTTCTGCTGCGGGTCGGAACGAACCCTTGGACCAGCGGCGTTCTACCGCGCAGGGAGGTCGAGCTGCTCTACCTCGCGCTTAGTTGCGCTTGCACGAACCTGAATGAAGCAGCCACGCGGCGCCAGATTCGCGCTGCGCTCGACGCGGGCGCGACGCGCGATGAGATCATCGGCGTCCTCAAATGTGGCGTTGGACTGGCAGTTCATTCGTGCAGCTTGGGCGCGCCCATCCTGCTTGAGGAGATGAAGGCAGCGGGAGTGAAGCCGGCAGGAGGTCCAAAGCCGGAGACGCCAGCCTGCGATGCGATGCGCGCGATCGGTCAATGGAACGCTGCGTGGGATCCCTTCTACGAGCTTTCCCCGCTCTGGACGGATCAATTCTTTGCTTTCGGAGCCAGTATCTATAAGAGCGGCCTCTTCACGCCGAGGTTCCTGGAGTTGATGAGCATCGCTTTAGACGCATCCGTCACGCACATGTACGCGCCTGGCACCCGCCGACACATCCAAGCCGCCCTCAAGGCCGGAGCGACCCCGGAAGAAATCATGACGGTACTGCAGATTTGCGTTTCTCTGGGCGTTGAGGCGTGCGCAAAGGGAGTGCCGATACTTGCGGAAGAGCTCGAGCACAACTCCGCGAAAGCAAAAGCATAGGCGCGACTGCATGAATGAAGGTCACCGTGGCGGAGATCGTCAATGAATCCCGATGATCGGCTTGCGTGGGGAGCAGACTGGGCCTGGGGCCTGCCGCTCATCCTGCTGACTGTTGTCTTTCATGCTTACTGCCTCAGCCGCATTGTTGAGGATGTTTCCGACAGACTGGACGGTCAGCAGCCGCTCTGGCATTTCTCGCACACCCCGATCCTTATCGTTGGAGGAACGGCACTTTCGGCCACCATCTTGCACGGTATTGAGGGCGTTGTCTGGGCGGTCGTTTACCGACTTCTAGGTGCATCGCCGGACTTCAAGTCGGCGGTTCTCTATTCTCTCGAGGCGATGACGAGTTACGGCCACGAGAATCTCCTTTTAGCGCCACATTGGCGAATGCTGGGTGCCCTGGAAGCGCTGAGCGGCTGGATTCTCTTTGGCCTCACCACCGCATTTCTTTTCGCCGTGATTCAGAGAGCATGGCCGGACATTCGCGCGGAGCGACCCCGCGCTCCTGAGTCCGATGCGGCTACTTCGGCAGTGAGTAAGTGAGAGTCCGAAGTTCTCGGAACGAATCGCGTCAAAGCCTCGCTGTGAACATCGCGTGAGTGCTCACCGGGCCGTCCTGTGTACCAGGGCAATCAGCTATAGCATGGAGGTTGGCGGTCGCGTGCTGCACAAAACCGTCGCGCCTGCGGATTCATCCCGATTATTTTGCGTCACCGGCGCTGGAATCGCTGCTCGGCTAGTTCACACCTGGCGTGCCTTTCCAGTCGAGCACGTCCACCAGCTTCCAGGCGTTCTGTGTCAAATCAATTTGGAGTTGTCCCTGCTTGTCGATCACGAGTTGGGCCCGCGGAAACAAAACGCCGGTGCTCTTGCTCTTGTCGGAGTCGTTCAAATCGAGCTCGCCGCCGCTCAAGTCAAAGGACATGGATTGCGAATCGGTCCAAGCTTCGCCGAATCTGATCGGGCGGTTCGTTATAAAACGAATCTTCCTGCCCGTCGGGGTCGGAATCATCCGGATAAAGCTAACGTCATATCCCACGGTGCCGGTGAGCGAAATACGGCCTACCGCTCTCATCTTTTTCAGCGCGTTGACCAGGCCCTCGTTCTGGCCTTGGGTAAACGCCTGCACCAATACTTGTCTCTCCTCCATCGTTGAGTAGTCGGAAATGATCAGCCGCACTTCGACGTTCTGTCCCAACTGGCTGCCCGTGCCCATGGCCGTCGCCTCGATGGTCTCCGCCTTCTGGCAGAACGCAGAGGGGCTTCCTAACGTCAGTAAACCGATCAAAAGCATCGTGCCGGCTCCGACTTTATACATCCCGGTAATGACCTTCTTAATTTGTCGCATCTGATCTCCCTCCGCAGTTGCACGCTGGAGATGTGGGGCGAGCAAGATTTTTAGCACGGTTACGGCGGTACGTTCTGTCCCCGGTTTAAAGCCGAGCCCGTACCGGCCGAGCGACTGTGCTCTCCCCAGCACCTTTTTCGTAGGCCGCATTTTGGTGAAACTGCTTCGTTCTATTCCTACCGTTTCTCTCTAGCCAATGTAATTGTCAGAAGTGACAGAGAAGTGACAGAGATGCGCTTGGTTAGGAAAGCGTGGCAGGTTGGCCGAAGCTCGGGCGACAAATCGCGATCGCCACTCCTCAGTGAGTCAACGCCCGAAGAGAGTGGCTGTCTGATCCCGCTGCCGATTATCGGTCACGGACGCGTATTTGACAGGACGCTGCTCGGAATAGTTGCTCTCGCGCAACTCCCGGGTTGCTGACGAGCAAAGACAGAATTGTTCTCTCATGGGATACTTCTTCAGCCGCAACTGATTTGGTTTTGCCGGGTTTGAACATCGCTTGTGGACTCTAACTAGGGGATAGCTATCAGCGCTTCATTCGGTATTCTCGTGGTCGACGATTTTGTCCCCTGGCGGAGTTACGTAGTTGCCAAGCTTGCGGAAAATCCCGCCTTGCACATCGTCGGTTTCGCGTCCGACGGCCTGGAAGCAGTTCAGAAAGCGGACGAGCTGCAACCGGAACTGATTCTAATGGACGTCAACCTGCCAAACCTCAGTGGCATCGGCGCGGCTCGGAGAATTCGGGAGCTATCTCTCAAATCAAAAATTCTTTTCCTAAGCCAGAATCCTGATCTCGACGTGGTCCGGGCAGCTCTCGACGCAGGCGGAGTCGGTTACGTTCTCAAGTCCAGCGCTGAAAGCGAACTGCTCGCCGCGTTGGACGCAGTGATGTTAGGGAAAACGTTTGTGAGCGGCCAATTAGCGAGTCGCGATTTCAGCTACGACACGGCCCCGCAAGCTTCAATTCAGACGCCTTACGGCGAGAGCATCGAATCGGCTGCACCGCCCTCCTCTGTCCAGAAGAGGTCCGCGCATTGCCACGAGGTTGAGTTCTACCGTACCGACGCATCCTTCCTCGATCGCTGCGCTCGTTTCATAGCCGCCGCTTTAGCGAACGGTGATTCCGTCATACTTGCCGCGACCCTCCCACATGGAAATGGCCTCCGCGAGAGGCTGCAGACGGAAGGGCATAACGTTGCCGATGCCATAGAAAGCGGCCGCTATCTTGCGGTGGAACCGGCTTACCTGCTTTCCGAATTTCTGGTGAATGGCCAGCGGGACTCCGCTCGATATGTGAAAACCGCGGCGAACCTCATTGAGACCGCGCTCAAGGCGGCCATCGGGAGGCATCCTCGGGTTGCGGCTTGTGGAGAAAGTACCGCCCTCTTGTACGCACAAGGCCAAGCGGAAGCGGCTGTCGAGATGGAACGGCTGCTGCAAGAACTTACCCACCTTTATGATTTAGATATTTTATGCGGATATCCCATCGGAGGTTTTCGTAGCGCAGAAGAGCGTTCCATCTTGCAGAGAATTTGCGCGGAACACTCAGCCGTTTACTCTCGGTAACACCTGCTCTCTCCCCAGACGGCCGCCAGAGCGTCGAGAAGCAAAAACTCCCCGAAAGTCGCCGGCCATCGCTTCCGTCCTACGCACGGTTTCCACATAACAAGACGCAGTAGGCTGTCACTTTTGACAATTGAACTTCGGTGTCGCCAGAGCGACTTTGATTCGGTCAATTGCAACATTGGAGCAGTTTGCACACATCAAGATCCCGATTCTTCGCAAAGGGGCGCTTTCAGTGCGCGACAGGCACTCGCCATGAGCGGTGACCGCTGGCCTGCGCCACATACCGGCGATCGCGAGCCGCTCTCAGGGGAAAACTGAAATGAATCTGCCAAACTTTCCGGAAGTCGATTTGTTCTCCGCCGGTATTAACGCCCTGTATGGGGTGCTCGTCGCGCGCCAGCCGTCGCACGACCGTGACTACACCGCCGCGGGGCTGCTCATCATGGCCTTCTTCGGCGGTATCGGTGGTGGCGTTGCGCGCGACCTGCTGCTCAATGACATTCCCGCACCTCTCAGAGACCCCAAGTATCTTTTCGTGTGCCTTCTGATGGGTTTGCTGGGGCTGGCGATTTATCAGTATTCGGCCTCGAAGGGAGAGCGGTTCCGCACCAGGACGCTGGCCTACTTCAAGTCTTTCACGCTGCCCTGGTTCGCGATTCTGGGAGCGCATAAGGCGCTCGACCACAATCTCGGGATCTTCGCCGCAATCATCGTCGGGATGATTGCTACCACCGCGGGCGGAGTGTTTATTGACCTCTTTTCCGGGGTCACACCCGAAATCGTGAGGCCTTCTGAGCAACTCGTCACAACGGCGGTCCTCGCGAGCACGGTCTATACGTTGCTCGCAGTGCTGACAAAGGGAAGCCTCTCTTTTTTCCCTGTCACGCTGATCGCGGTATCCGTAGCGTTCATCTTTCGCGTGTTTGCCGTTCGGGAGCACTGGCCTTCGATTGTGCCTGGTGACACACCTGCCGCCGGCCCGGTCGCGCGTGCGTGAACGCCTTCTCGAAGGAGCCGCCGGTCGCTGCTGGGTTCTGTCTCGGTTGCGCTCTTGCCGGCTCAAGTTCTATGCGAGCGCTACGTTAGGTGCACATACAAGAGGAGCGGCCCATGAGCATTGCAGAACAAGCGCCGAAGGACCGGGCGACGGTTCTCGCTGAAGAGCGGACGGATCTGGGCGTCAAACGCACGCTGATGGCGGCTGAAAGAACCCTGATGGCATGGATCCGAACCGCGATTTCAATGATCGGATTCGGTTTCAGCATCTACAAGTTCTTTCAATACTTGCCCGAAGAACTTGCCGCTGGTACCATCCGGCGTCCGCAGGCACCGCGCAATCTGGGATTGACCCTCATAGGCCTCGGCACCCTGGCATTGGCTGCAGCAGCCTGGCAGCACCGGGTTTTTCTTAAAGAGATCGCGCCGTCCCGTGTGGGACGCTTGTGGTCCATCTCGTTCACAGTGGCGATTCTTGTCATTCTGATTGGACTCATTACGTTTTACGGCGTTCTGCTGCGCCACGGGCCGTTCTAGTCAAGAAGGACTTCGTGCGAGAGGCCCGCGGGCCGGCTAGTCAAACCAGGTGATTATGGATGAACGCAAAGCGCAACTGAAAAAGAAAGCAGTCAGTGAAGCGAAGAAACTCGCAGTCATTGTAGGCTATCTTGCGACGCTGTTCGTCCTGCTGGAACTTCACAGACTCGCGATATTGCGACAGCAGAACCCCACTACCCCGGTTGGTTACCGGGTTGGTTTCGCGTTCGTCAATGCGCTGGTATTGGGCAAGATAATCCTCATTGCAGACGCGTTTCACTTGGCGGACGACTTCAAGGATAAAGCTCTGATCTGGGCGATTCTGTTTAAATCCGTCGTCTTTTCCGTTCTGCTGACGTGTTGTGACACCTTGGAGAAAGTGTTGATCGGAGTGCTTCACCATAGATCCATCGCCCAAAGTGCTTCAGAGCTTGGAGGCGGAGTGCAGGGGTATTTGCTTCTGACCGCGATGGCGTTCATCGTATTAGTGCCTTTCTTCGCGATCATGGAAACGGCAAAAGTCATCGGGGAGCACGAATTGATCGCGATAATCTTCAAGCGCCGATCGTCCTAGATCTCGCGGCCGGAGACGCTTCGGCTGCCTTAGAAGGTTACTGCCGAGTGCACGAGTGGCTGCCTCTTTTCGGATTTTCCCCTCTGCAAGTGATGTGAGTTCAATACTTTAGGCCCCTCTAAACAGCAAAAGCGGCGAGGCATGGGTAGCCCCGGCAATCCCGTTTACCTCGTGCATTTCCTCGCCTGTTAGTTTTGACAATTACGCAATCCGTGCGCCACGCCTATTCTCTGGTCGAAATAGACACTCAGGAACGGCAGAAACTCAGTTGCCGTCACAAAGATATCTGTAGCGGAGCGCCCATGGGATCGTCCGCAGTTCCCGAGTCCATTGAACTGATCGTTCGCGGGCTGGAGTTTCTGGGAGTTGCGGTGATCGGGGTTGCTTTCCCTTACGCGACCATTCGGGGCCTTGTACAGATCAGACAGCGTAGACCGGACGCCTACCTGCAGATAAAAGTTTTCCTTGGAAAAGCGTTGCAACTTGGGCTCGAATTCCTGGTCGCCGCGGACATTGTGAAGACGGTAACGGTCAACCTCACCAGGGATGGGATCGTCTCGCTGGGTTTGCTGATTTTGGTGCGAACGTTCCTGAGTTGGTCCATCACAGTGGAAATCGAAGGGTGTTTGCCCTGGCAAATCGCAAACAGCAAGGGGGCTTGAGGCATGGGAGTCTTGGAACGAATTATCGAGAATCTCATTGCTCGCCTGGACGGCCCGCTCCACTTCCGGTTCGTCTTCCAACCATTAATGGCGACTATTTTTGGGGTCGTCGACGGTGTCAAAGATGCAAGAGCCGGGAAGCCGGCGTATTTCTGGGCGGTGCTTTTTTCTCCCAAATCTCGCGATGAGCTGATTAAGCACGGTTGGAAGTCGGTCGGAAAGATTTTTATCCTCGCGATCATTCTCGACTCCGTCTACCAAATGGAAGTTCATTCGACGATTTACGCGGGAGAACTGCTTATCGTGGCGTTCACCCTGGCGATCGTGCCGTACTTGATCGTCCGAGGTCCGGTTAATCGCATCGTGCGGTTATTCCGCGGGCAAGCACTTGACGCGAAGGTAGCTGACGTTACCCCACGGCACGAGTAGAAACACTAAAGACTCTGAAATCGCGCGGCGATAAAGAGACTCGAGATTGGCAACCCGGGACTGTCGCAGTCTCAAACGACAAGAAAGGTGACGCGAATATGCTTTCTGTGACCAGCGATCCATTGCCGACCAACGCTCCGCCTGGTTTCCATCTCCTAGCGAAGCCCAGCGGTTCTACCTGCAACATTGACTGCACGTATTGCTTCTTCTTGTCGAAAGAGTCGCTCTATCCGAACGAAAAAAACCGGATGTCCGACGACACGCTGGAGATCTACATCCGTCAACTTCTCGAGTCACACCGCACGCCCACGGTGACCGTGGCTTGGCAGGGGGGTGAGCCGACGCTGATGAAGCTCGACTTTTTCAAGCGCTCCGTCGAACTCGTCGAAAAGTACCGCCGGCCAGATCAAGCCGTACAGCACACCTTTCAAACCAACGGCATCCTGCTCGATGATGAATGGTGCGCGTTTTTCAAGGAGCACAACTTCCTGGTCGGCCTGAGCGTGGACGGCCCGCGCGAGCTTCACGATACTTACCGGGTTGACCGCAGCAAGCACGGCACTTTCGATAAGGTGATGCGAGGCTGGCGGCAGCTGCGCAAACACGGAGTCGACTTCAACATTCTTTGCACCGTTAACGCCGCGAACGAGCACCACGGCCGCACGGTCTATCGCTTCTTTCGGGACGAGTTGCAGGCCGAGTGGGTGCAGTTCATTCCGATCATCGAACGCGCCACAGAGGATACGATCCAGATTGCCAATCTGGGCTGGAGTGAACAGCCCGGACAGAAGCGCTTGCTATACACGCAGGCTGGCAACCTGGTAACGACTCGCTCGGTCGGCGGAGAGCAATACGGCCGCTTCCTCGTGGATATCTTCGAGGAATGGGTGCGCCACGACGTGGGCCGTGTTTACGTTCAGCTCTTCGACGTGACGCTCGAGGCGTATTTCGGCCGCCATCTACTGTGCATCCACGCTCCGACCTGCGGCTACGGCCCGGCGCTCGAATACAACGGCGATCTCTACTCCTGCGATCATTTCGTCGAGCCGCGTTATTTGCTGGGCAACATTCACGATACGCACATGCTCAAGCTCATAGCCTCGGCTCAGCAACGCAAATTCGGGGACGACAAGCGGGATTCGCTTACCGCTCAGTGCCGGAGTTGCGCGGTTAAGCCGCTGTGTAACGGCGGGTGCCCGAAGGACCGGTTCGCAGTTTCGCGCGACGGTGAGCCGGGCCAGAACTACCTCTGCCAGGGCCTGGAGTTGTTCTTCACACACACCGGCCCGGCGATGCAGACCATGGCCCGACTATTGCAACACGGCCGTCCGCCTTCCGAGGTGATGGCCTTGACCGCCGCCGAGGACCTCAAGCAAGGGCCTTATCATCCCTGTCCTTGCGGAAGTGGCAAGAAGTTCCGCTTCTGCCACGGCGACCGCGCGCCGGGCTCACAATTTAGCGGTGTAAACCCTGCGACCACCGCGCAACCCGATAAGACCCTCAATAACGCGCACTCACGCCACCCGTCCTGAGCCTAGTCAGGCGGCGCACACGGAGCAGCCAAATGAAGACTCGACCTCATAGTTCGGCTTCAAAGCGATCTTCTTCGAGAGGAAGGGCAACTGCACCACAAAATTTGAACAAAAGGAAGGAACAAACGATGGCTTCAAAGCAACCGAATATCCTAATTCTCTGGGGTGACGATATCGGTATGTGGAACATCAGCCATTTCAGCCGTGGCATGATGGGCTACCAAACGCCGAATATTGACCGTGTCGCCAGAGAAGGCGTCACCTTCACCGATTATTACGGCCAGCAGAGCTGTACCGCTGGACGCGCGGCTTTCATCACCGGCCAGAACCCACTCCGTACTGGCTTGACCAAGGTTGGCATGCCCGGTGCCACCGTCGGGCTTCAAGCAGAAGACCCGACGATCGCCGAGCTGCTAAAGCCGCTCGGCTACGCTACCGGTCAGTTCGGCAAGAATCACCTCGGCGATCGGAATGAATTCTTGCCGACAGCGCACGGATTCGACGAGTTCTTCGGCAATCTTTATCACTTGAACGCAGAAGAAGAACCGGAACTGCCCGACTATCCCAAGGACCCGGCATTCCTTAAACAGTTTGGCCCCAGAGGAGTAATGCATAGCTGGGCGACTGAAACCGATGACCCTACAACCGATCCTCGCTGGGGCCGCGTAGGCAAGCAGAAGGTTGAGGACACCGGGCCGCTGACTAAGAAGCGCATGGAAACCATTGACGAGGAGATCACCGCAGGCGCGATCGGCTGGATGGAGAAACAGGTCAAAGCGAATAAGCCCTTCTTCCTCTGGTACAACTCGACGGCCATGCACTTCAGGACGCACCTTGCCGCAAAGAACAGAGGCAAGAGCGGCCAGGACGATTACAGCGATCGGATGGTCACCCACGACGAGCAGATCGGCGAGATCCTCAACAAGGTCGATGAGTTGGGTATCGCCGACAACACCATCGTCATGTATTCCACCGACAACGGCCCTGAGAACGACACTTGGCCCGATGGCGCAAACACACCGTTCCGCAGCCAGAAGGACACGAACTGGGAAGGCGCTTGGCGTGTTCCCTCGTTCATCCGTTGGCCGGGCAAGATCAAGGCAGGCTCCGTGCTGAATGGCATCGTTTCCCACCAAGACATGTTGCCGACTTTGCTGGCTGCGGCTGGGGATCCGGACATAAGCCAGAAGCTCCTCACCGGATACAAGGTCGGGAACAAAACGTTCAAGGTGCACATTGATGGCATCAACGTGCTGCCCTATCTCACCGGCGAGGTGAAGGAGAGCCCCAGAAACTACTTCTTCTACGTCAGCGATGACGGCGGCATCATGGCCGTCCGGCAGGGCGACTGGAAGTTAGTGTTCGCAGAACAGCGTGCAACCTCAACGCAGGTTTGGGCGGAGCCGATGGTGAGTATGCGGCTTCCGCATATCTTTAGCTTGCGTCGCGATCCGTTCGAGCGCGCCGATTTCAACTCCAACGTTTACTTCGATTGGATGATCGATCACGTCCCGCAGCTTTACCAATGTCAGGCAATCGTGGCGGCGCAGATCGAAAACTACGTGAAGTACCCGCCTCGTCAGAAGGCGGCGTCATTCAACCTCGACTCGGTTATGCGGCAGTTGGATCACGCGGCGAGTGGCAAGGCGGCAGCTGCTGCGGCAGGTGCTAAGGGCGATTGAGTTGCGGTAACCTGCTTTGAGCAAAACAGATATCCCCAGCGGACCATGAGTCTGCTGGGGATATCCGCAGTTTTATGAATAAAGTAGTTCTTGTGCTGCAGTGACGCTAGCGATGGACTGGACATCCGGTTGTTTAGAATGTCGGTTAGTTTTCGATGATCGCGCAAAAGGAACACGATCCGGCATTGCTGGATGTCGCAGAAGAAGTCCGCGCCTTCTACGATCGTTATCCATATCCTCCGCCGACCGATAGTCTGGAAAAATACCAGCACCTGTGGCAAGACCCGCAAAGACGCCGCGCCGATTTTCATTTATTTTGGCCAGCACGGTCTTTTTGCGAAAGCCAATCCATCCTGATTGCGGGCTGTGGGACAACTCAGGCGGCGAAGCATGCCATGCGCTGGCCTATGGCACAGGTTACGGGTATCGACGTTAGCGCAACAAGCGTGCGGTGTACTGAAGACCTCAAGCGGAAATACAATTTAGTCAACCTGAACGTCTACCAGTTGCCCATCGAGCGTGCAAACGATTTGGAGGCGAGCTTCGATCAAATCGTGTGCACAGGCGTCCTCCACCACATGGCGGACCCTGATGCAGGGCTCGTAGCCTTGCGCGACGTGCTCAAGCCGGACGGGGCAATACATCTCATGGTGTATGCACCTTACGGGCGCACGGGCGTCTATATGCTGCAGGAGTTCTGCAGACGCATCGGCATCCATGCTAACGATGCCGACATCCGCGACCTTATCGCTGCGCTCCGGGCTTTGCCGCCCGGACATCCGCTGGAAAACCTTCTACGCGCGGCCCCAGACTTTCGGCAAGAGGCAGCGCTTGCCGATGCGCTTCTGCACCCGCACGACCGCGCGTATTCGGTCCCGCAACTGTTCGATTTCCTGGAGAGAGGCGGGCTGAAATTCGGCCGATGGATAAAACAGGCGCCTTATTCGCCGCGCTGCGGAGTCATGGCAAAAATCCCGCAAACCCGCAGGATGGCACAGCTCTCCTTGGCGGAACAATTCGCCGCCGCCGAGCTTTTTCGAGGCACGATGGTTCGCCACAGCTTGGCTGCGTATCAAAGCGATAGCTCCTGCAGTTCGCAAGCAGTTAGTTTTGTCGGTGACGCTTGGCTCGGCTATGTGCCCATTCGAATGCCAGACACGATCTGCGTTCAAAAGCGGCTGCCTCCCGGGGCAGCGGCCGTTCTGATCAACCAGAGCCACACCTACACAGATCTCTTCATGCCAATAGACTCGACCGAGAAGCGCCTGTTCGATGCCATAGACGGGAACCGTTGTATTGGCGACATCGTGGAAAGCGCATCGTCATTCTCGCGGCAAGAAACGCAGCTTGGCACCGCGCGGGCCTTCTTCGAACGGCTCGGGTTTTATGACCAGGTGGTATTCGATGCTTCACGGTAGCTGATGGGAGTTCCGCAGCTTGAAAACCGGTGTGAGGTTTAGAATGTGTTTTCGGATCTGCTTCGCCGAAATCGGAAAAGTGCCATTCATTGTGAACCCGCGTCTGAAATGAACTGGAAGCTTCAGGCGCAACGGGTCCAACGTGAGGCGTATGTCTATTATTTTGTCTTCAAACATCCCCGGGTGCGTTGGTATGCAAAACTGATCGCAGCATGCAGCGCAGCCTACCTCTTTAGTCCCGTGCAGCTGATTCCAAGTTACATTCCGGTGATCGGATTCCTGGACGACTTCCTGGTTCTCTTCGTGGCGGCAAAGCTACTTCAAAGAATTATTCCTCCGGAGGTGCTCGCCGAATGCCGTGAGCTAGCCGATGCCGCCGAAATGCGCAGGAAACAAGAAATAAGATCGACGGGGGCCGTCATCGGTTTCGTCGCCATCGCCGCGGTTTGGCTCCTCGTAGCGGCTGGCGTCAGCATACTGATGGCAAGATATATATCCGCCGGCACGGCCGTGACAAAATAGTTCTCGAAAACGCTGTGACGCTCGTTTGTTGACGCGTGTTTGAACGGCCTCTCGCCGCGGTTTGTTGCGAAGCGAAGGTTTTGTCCGCGGCGCGAGCAGAATCCCACGACGTACAATTTCCCGTTCGCGGCAGGCAACTTCAAGCCGTGGTCCGCTACGGCCGTCAAGGACACACCTTTATAAGCTGTCGCTGGCAATTCTTGGATGCCGCAGACCGCAGCATCGAGGCAGCGGGTCAGTTTGCAAAGTTAGGCCCGGATGACCTTCGGATTGCCTACTACTCGGAAGCTAGGCAGAAACCGGGTTCCGGGAACTGAATGTGACGACTCGTGCGGAGTTGATGGACATTCTTCAACCCACAACCCAAATCAAGTCCTGTACGGTTTCCGCGTAGTTTGGCAGTCTCCGCGGTCTCGTAAGCTTTTGTAAAACCTAACCGCGCTGCGCTGTCACGGGAGCGGCCATTATCCCTCCAACCTTCGGCAGGAACACTTTAAGCTGCAAGCGGCAGGCTGGGGTCAAGCACGAGTGAAATCGTGATTTACGGAAGTACGTAATGCTGAGCAATTCCCTCTGGGGATAGTTGCATCACGATGGACGCAAATGGCCCGCTTAAGCCAGGGGGATTGCTGGATTTGGTCCGGTATTGTGATAGACACTGAAGTTGCGGCCCCGCTGCTTCGTAGGAACCGCGTTGCGTGTTAGTGAACATTGCATGACCGACTTCTCAACAATGCGCCTCCCTCCACTTCCGGTAGTTTCTCGATAGGTTACGAATCCAGGCGTAAGCCTCGTCAGCTCGCAGGATCCTGTTGCAATTTCGGATGAAATGCTGCTCGTGAAAATTGCGCGTGGTGAACGAAATGCCCTTTCAGACCTGTTCCGTTGCGACGCTCGCGCAGTTTTTTCGATCGGACGTAGGATGCTTCGTGATTTGCAGAAGCGGAAGACCCTGTTCAGGAAGTCTTCCTCTACGTTCACCGAAGAAGCAAAGTCTTTGATCTATCTAAGGGGTCCGCGCGTTCTTGGATCTTTCAGGTTGCCTGCACTCAGGCCTTAATACGCGGGAGGCACCTGAAGTCCCACGGTCTTTGTACTTTTGAAATCACGCCCAGCTCAAGCGGAAGTCTTCTCTCAAGCGTCGAAGATAGCCGCTGCGACCTTGCGGTTGAGGGTTTTTTTCGGTGGGGATGGGTGGAAGAATATCTGGAATGGCTTGACCGAGTACCAGCGCGAAACCTTACGTCATGTCCCTGAAGGAATGCCAACTAGACCTTCCAAATGCAGTCGCTTGGATTCCGGACTCCAAGACTCCGAACGGAATCGCTGGCGTGCCACTCACGCCCCTTGCCGTTGATGCGTTCAGAGATCAATTGTCAATTGCGGGAGACGGACCGTTTCTATTCCCCAGTGATTTGAATCGGGCCGGACACCAAGTAGCGTTGAAGACCGTTTGGCAAAAGTCCCTCCGACGAGCGAAGGTCTCTTAGTTTCGGATTTACGATTTGCAGTCCACGCACGCCACTCGCCTCAGTGCGTGCGGCGTAGCCGACGAGTGGGTGACACAATTGCTTCGCCAGGGCGACTCCCAAATCTTCGAGCGCTACTCGCAAATGAAGCTGCAGATGAAGAGAGAAGCTCTGGAGAAAATCAACCGCCAGGCCAGTGAAATGCCGTTGGATTCTGGCACACCGGTGATTCAGTGAAATGTATTTGGCACAGTTTTGGCACAGTTGGAGGCGAAATAGGTCAGATGGAGCAACAGTTCTGTTGGGAAGTCCTTTATAATCTTTACGTACTTCATGTCGGGGCGTAGCGCAGCCTGGTAGCGCGCCTGCCTTGGGCGCAGGAGGTCTGCGAGTTCAAATCTCGCACGCCCCGACCACTTACTTCTTTGGTTTTCGATTCACTCTCGATGCCGCCAACTCAGTTGGGGCAAAGTTGAGTCCGACTTGGGCTCGGCCTGAGTCCAAGAGCGAGTCGCTCGACATTTTCCACCGCGCGAAGCCGTTCTTTGCGAATCTCGTGCAGATGACTCTCGCCCGCGATCTGCGGCGAGGAACGGCCGAGAATCGATTTCATCGTTCCGGTCGGAGTCCCCACATCGTCGAGCATTGTCGCGTGACCTTGTCGGGTAACCGGAAAAGTCAAGTCGTTCAAAACCACACAGACGATTTCGGTGGCGGTCTCCATGCATCGGTGCAAGACCATCTAAAATAAATTTTCTTCGCAAAGATGGCGTGTATGACCCAAGGGAAATACTTGGACGGAAAATCGAAACTGAAGCGGTTCAAGAAATCACTGCATCTGCTTGCTTCAACAGAGATAAATGGCGCGCCCGGAGGGATTCGAACCCCCGACCCTCTGCTTAGAAGGCAGACGCTCTTTCCAACTGAGCTACGGGCGCTTTCCCATAATTTCTCACAATACAAACACTTGCGCCACAGCTTGCTCCAGCGTGCGTTCAATCCAATCCGGCCAGGGCCAACCAATTGAAGGACACCCTCGACGACACGCGGAATCTTCCCCGGCGCACCATGAAGCAATGATTGAGAAAACTCCCCGATGACGAGTATCTTAGGCAGGATTGCTTTCGAGCTTCTCCACACGATTGTGCGGTCCGAGCCGCCTAATTCGGCTCATTCCGTTGCCAGAGGGCACTCTTGCTGCGCTTGATTCGCGAACTCGTCAGGCCGTATCGCTTCGCGCTCGCTCTCGTGTTCGTCGCGATGCTAGTGCAGACGGCTGCCACGCTAGCCGCCCCGTGGCCCCTGAAAGTGATCCTCGACTCCGTCGTAGGCTATCGCGCTCTATGCCACTCGCTGGCACACGCAATCGAACCCCTCATGGCCGGTGGCGACCGCATGCGACTGGCCACCATCGCCGCAATCGCGCTCGTGGTAATCGCCGCCATCGGCGCGCTCGCCTCCTACATTCAGAATTACTACACGGAGAGCGTCGGCCAGTGGATCGCTCACGACTTGCGCATGCGCACCTACCACCATTTGCAGCGTCTCTCGCTCACTTTCTACGACACGCATCAGACCGGCTCCATGCTCAGCACCATCACCGACGATGTGGACACCATCCAGCAGTTCGCCAGTTCCGCCACACTCGGCATCGCCGTGGACCTGCTGACCATAGTCTGCATGGTCGGCCTCATGTTCTGGCTCAACTGGGACTTCGCACTGATCGCTCTGGCGCTCACTCCGTTCTTGCTGCTCTTCGTTTCCCGCTTCAAGCGCGACGTAAAGAAGGCCACTCACGAAGTTCGCAAAAAACAAAGCAACATCGTCTCCGCCGTTCAGCAAGGCCTCGAATCCATGCGCGTCGTCCAAGCCTTCGGCCGCGAAGACCTGGAGCAACAACAATTGGAACTCGTCAGCAAGGCCTCGGTTGAGGCAGCCCTTCACGCTCGCCGCATCAAAGCCTCCCTCTCTCCCGTGGTCAACGTCGGCGTCGCCGCCTGCGCCGCCGTCGTAATCGCCCGCGGCGCCGCCCTCATCCTGCGCGGCACCATGAGCATCGGCGAACTCATCGTCTTTCTCGCCTACCTCACGCGTTTCTTCAAACCGGTGCAGGACCTCGCAAAAATGTCCAACACTCTCGCGCAAGCCGCCGTCGGTGTCGAAAGAGTCCAGTCATTGCTCGAAACCGATATGACCACGCCCGAAAGCGCCAATGCGCTCGACCCGCCGCCTCTCACCGGCGAAATCGCGTTCAATCGTGTCGCCTTCCACTATCAAAAAGACCAGCCCGTGCTCAAAGACGTCTCCTTCGTCGCTAAAGCAGGCCAGATGGTCGGCATCGTCGGTCCCACCGGCAGCGGAAAATCCACGGTGATGAGCCTCATCCCGCGTTTTTACGACCCCACATCCGGCACGATTCAAATCAACGGAATCAATATTTGTGAGCTCAAGCTGCAGCCTTTTCGCGATCGCATCGGCTACGTCCTTCAAGACACAGTTCTCTTTCGCGGCACGGTGGCCGACAACATCGCGTTCGGCCGCAATGGCGCCACGCGCGAACAAGTGATCGCCGCGGGCAAAGCTGCCAACGCCGACGAGTTCATCTGCCAAATGAGCGCCGGCTATGACACGATGGTCGGCGAAGGCGCCCAGTTGCTCTCCGGCGGTCAGCGTCAGCGCATCGGTATTGCGCGGGTGATGTTGCGCGACAGCCCCATCCTGCTGCTCGATGAGCCCACGGCCGCGCTCGATAGCGAATCTGAACGCACCGTCATCGATGCACTCGAGCGCCTGATGAAAAATCGCACCGTGATCATGATCGCGCATCGCCTTTCCACCATCCGCGATGCAGACCTGATTGTTGTCCTCAAAGACGGCGTAGTGGCGGAACAGGGCTCGCACGACGAGTTGATCGCTCGCAATGGTTTGTACGCGGAGCTGCATCGGACCCAATTCACCGACGCATCGCTGCGCGATGCGCAGCCTGTGTCGCCGCCGCTTTCACCTGCGAGCGCAATGCCCGCAGCCGCGGCTGCCATTGATTAGGAGGATGCAAGCATGTCTCGGGAATTGATCGTCCTACCGAACGATTCGCCGCAAGCGTTCCTCGATAGCATCGCCGCGGCGCGCGAATCGTTGCGCATCAAGATGTTTTTGTTCTCCGATCCCTCGCTGCTCAAAGCCGTCATTGGCGCCCACAAACGCGGCGTGAAAGTCCGCGTAATGCTCAATCCCATTCGTCGCGATGGCACCGGAGAAAATATCAGTACGCGCAAGACGCTCAAAGCCGCCGGAATCGAAGTGATGGATAGCAATCCGAAATTCCCGGTCACTCACGAGAAGTCATTAGTCGTGGATTCCAAAGTCGCCTTCGTCAATTCACTGAATTGGGACACCGAAAATCTGCGGAAGACCCGCGACTATGCCATCGTCACCAAACACGCCAGCGAAGTCGGCGAAATTGTGGACTGCTTCGAAGCCGATTGGCACCGCCAGCATTTCGATCCCGGCAGCGACGCTCGGCTCATCTGGTGCGTCGGCAACGCTCGCGAAAGAATCGCCGGCTGCATCGATTCCGCCAAGAACACGCTCTGGCTCCAGCACGAGCGTTACCAGGATCCCGTCATTCTCGAACGCCTCGTGCGCGCCAAAATGCGCGGCGTGGACGTTCGCGTC
Source organism: uncultured Acidobacteriota bacterium (assembly GCA_963740695.1). Taxonomy (GTDB): domain Bacteria; phylum Acidobacteriota; class Terriglobia; order Acidiferrales; family UBA7541; genus Palsa-295. The sequence goes on along the minus strand of CAVUFU010000003.1, from coordinate 15,932 downwards.
ATGGCCCGCGCCCCGCACACTCTAAAAGAAAAAAAGTTGCTCGAAGGCGTCGCCGGCTTGCGAACCCTCGATGACGTCGGCATCAAAGTCCACAAGCTGCATAAGCTCAAGCTCCACGCCAAGCTCGTTCTCGCCGACGGCAAACGCGCCATCGTCGGCTCCATCAATCTCGCGCCCGGCAGCTTCGACGAGCGCCGCGAACTCGCCATCGAAGTGGACGATCGCAAAATCGTCCATCGCTTTCGCCGCGTCATCGAACACGACTGGAAACACTCGCGGCCGATTGACCTCTCGGATGAGGCGCTGTGCGAGGATTTGCGGAAATTCGGTCCAGAAGTAGTCCGGGAACTGGCACTCGACCCCTCCAAAAAGCACGCCCGCGGCTAGCCCGGTGGTCCATTTCGCTTCTCGCGAATCCTACAAAATCGAGAACCGCGCAAGCCGTCTTCAACCCGGAATGTTGACCCCGCTCAGAAAACCGCCAAGATGCGCCGTCAACGCAATCATCACCACTCCGAGTAGCTCCAGCGGCACGCGATAAGCTGGCAGCAAGGACTCCGGCGCTCGTCGCGACCGCAAGTGCAGGAACCAAATCACCCCAATCATCGCGCCAGAAGACACGCCCAGAATCAAATGCAGCAACAACAAGCCCTTCAGCTTTCCGCCGCCCAGCTGCCACCGCCAAGCTAGCAACCCGGTCGCGATCACCGGAATCGCCGAAGCCGCCGCCACGGCAAAATTGTAATAAGCCGCGGCGGCCAGCATTCGGCTCTTCATCCATTGCCCTGCAATATCAAAACCGACGCCTGCCAGAAACAGCGCAATCGGAAAATGAATCAGCACCACGTGTTGCGCGTGTTTTGCCAGTAGCGCCTGCTTGATGTCAAAAGGGTTCACGCTCATCAGCTCGCTCACTTCACCACGATCTTGCCGGTCATCTTCGGATGCACCGAACAGAAATACTCGTACGTCCCGGCCTGTTGGAACGTGAACGAAAATTTATCGTCGGTATCCAGCGCCTTCGATTTGAATGTTTTGTCGACGCTCATCACCACGTGTGGCACATCGTCCTTGTTGACCCACGTCACTTGCGTCCCCACGGGAACTGTCAGTTCCATCGGCCCAAAGCTGAAATTGTCGATGGTTACTTCCCTGGCGGCCGGCGGCTGCTGCGCGCTCACCGGAAAGAATCCTCCCGCTCCGCCAGCCAACGAAAACAAAAACGCGAGCGACGTCGCTAGAACACGTGCCAAGTTCCGCGCTCGGTACCGCCGACAATGTGACGCTGACTTCACTCCCTCGATTCTCATCTCCTTCTCCTTAACCTTGAAGTTGTGTATCCACCACCGCCAACGTGTGCCGCCCGCGCACAAAATTCACGTCGGTAATTCCCAGCAGACTTCGCAATTGTTCCGCCGGCACTTTCATCGGCCCCGGCGAATCCGCCTGCCCCGGGCGCGGCTGCGGAAATGCCGTCGAACACGCCGTGTGAAACGCCACATTCCCTTCCACCTTTTGCATCGTTTGGTGAATGTGACCGTTCAGCACCGTCACCGAGCCAAAGCGTTTCAGATACGAAAGCGCCTGCGCGCTGTCGTCCGTTCCCCATCCCCATTGCGGATAGACCGACCAAAGCGGAATGTGCGCGAACACCACGATCGGCGTGCTGGATTTCAATCGCGAAACGTCCTTTTCGATCCATTCCAGTTGCGCCGCGCCCAAATTCCCCAAACCGCCCGCTTTCAGATTCAGCACGTTCACTAATCCGATAAAATGAACGCCCTGGCTGTCAAAGCTGTACCAGCCGCCTTCCTGCGCGTCTTTGCCGAAACGCTCGTGAAACGCCACGCCGTTGTCATTGAGCACGTCATGCTCGCCCGGAACATAAAAGATCCGCTCCGTTCTCAATCCCTTCAGCGATTCCGCCAGCGTGTCGAACTCTTCCGGCTTCGAAAGATGCGTCAGATCCCCTGTATGCAGCACAAACGCCGGGGGCGTCGGCAGCGCGTTTATTTTTGCGATCGCTTCGCGCAATGTTCCAGTCACATCGGGATTCGCCTGCTTGCTGAACCCAATGTGGCTGTCGCTGATCTGCACAAAGCTCAGATCTCCCTTCAAGTTGCCCACTTTTTGTTGCAACACATCGGTAAGCGCAAACGACGTCAGCACGCCCCCTTGCATCACGCACAAAGCCCCAGTCCCAGCCCACGCCATGCATTTCAGAAATCCGCGCCGGTCCACTCCGTCGTGATCCACATTCTTCTCAATGTATTTCGACATGCTCGCTTCCTCCTCGTTCGCTTGTCCTTAAATCCCCATCAAAAGGGGGCCGGGGGAGTGCGTGTTTGGAAGGAAAAACTCCCCGGGCCTCGCCTCGTGAATGCGCCGTTCGATTACTAGACTCGTGCGCGTGCCGATTTATTCCCGCGCACTCCCTCGTGCATCACTTATCGCGAGGTTTTCGCACGCACAGCCCCGCATTAAGTTCGCGGGAATAAATTAAGTTGAATTCCAGTCTATGAACTTGAGAGTGTTATTCCGGCATGGCGGACGAGACAGGCAGCTCCGGCAACGCCGGCAGCTTTGAACAGGTTGTCCTGCCGCATCTCGATGCGGCCTACAACCTCGCGCAGTGGCTCGTCCGTAATAGCCACGACGCGGAGGACATCGTCCAGGAGGCTTATCTGCGCGCGTTCAAATTCTTCGGCGGCTATCAGGGAGGCAATGCCCGCGCCTGGCTCCTGAAAATCGTGCGCAATACCAGCTATTCTTTTTTGCAAACGAACCGGCCCACCGACCTCGGCGTGGAATTCGACGAAACGCTGCACACCCCTGACACAGTGCAGCCCGACGCCGAAACGTCACTTCTGCAAGCCGCCGATAGCCGCGCGGTGCGCGAAGCCCTCGAAAGATTGCCGGTACATTTTCGCGAGATCGTAATTTTGCGCGAACTGGAAGGAATGTCTTACAAAGAGATCGCCGCCACCACCGAAGTTCCCATCGGCACGGTGATGTCCGGCCTCGCGCGTGCCCGCGCCCAACTCAAAAAAGATCTGCTGCGCGCGAAAGAGCGGGAGGAACGCCATGGCGTGTAACGATAACCAGCGCCTGCTCCATGCTTATTTCGATGGAGAACTGGACCTCGTCCGCAGCATCGAATTCGAGGACCATCTGAAGTCCTGCCCCGATTGTTCGCGCGACTTCGCCGATCAACAAGCCCTGCGGAAATCACTGCAAACCGCGAACCTCTATCAACGCGCGCCGGAAAGCCTGAAAGCTAAAATCCGCGCCCAACTTCCGCCGCCAATGCCAGCAAAGCCGATCGCCACCGGTCGCCGCACCGCCGTCGAATGGCTCGCCGTCGCGGCCGCCATCATCGTCGCAATTGTCCTCGGCGCAAGAGTCATTCCCAGCGTCGGCAGCCGCGAACAATCCGATCTGCTCGCCGAACAAATCGTCGCGAACCACATTCGCTCGCTGCAACCCGGCCACCTGTTCGACGTCCAATCCACGGACCAGCACACCGTAAAACCGTGGTTCGACGGCAAACTCGATTTTGCGCCCTCCGTCACCGACCTCGCCGATAAGGGCTTTCCGCTGGTCGGCGGCCGCCTCGATTATTTGGATCATCGCGATGTCGCCGCGCTCGTCTACCAGCGCCAAAAGCATTTCATCAACGTGTTTGTCTGGCCCGACGAATCAAAAACATCGAAGGCAGCAGAAGTCCGGACGATCCGAGGTTACAACCTGGTTTTTTGGCGGGAAAATGGCATGAACTTCTGTGCTGCGTCCGATCTGAATGCCACAGAGCTAAAGCAGTTTGCTCAACTCCTGCAGCGCTAGAACTGCAAGTCCGGCGGCCTGGTGGCTAATCAACTGGCCCCGCCCAATCCGAGGGAACCAAACAACAAAATCAAATCTTTTCCGGCTTCGCGTGTCCGCTGTGCCCGTCGCGGCCAGCCTCTTCCGCCCCGCCCCCCGCAGACTCATCGCTTCCCAGCAAAGCCTCTATGATCCCGACCATCGGAAAAGCATCCGTCTTCGATACCACCGACCGAATCCCAGCGTCCCGCGCGTGCTTCTCCAAATCCGCGCTCGCGTGCTGCGTGAACATCACCACCGGCACCGCCGGCGCAATCTCCAGCAGCCGCCTCGCCGTTTCAATCCCGTTGATCCCCGGCATCTGAAAATCAACGATCACGACGTTCGGCCGCACGTCCTTGAACACTTCCACCGCCGTCATTCCATCCGCAGCTTCTCCGGCTATTTCCCAGTCGGGATTTGCTTGCAATACGGTGCGGAGTCCTTGCCGGACAAGCTCGCTATCGTCTACGATCAAGAATCGAGTGCGCATTTCCAACCCTTCGCAGCTTCCGCTGGAACATGGACCACCGCCGGAGGAGGAAGCGCTGGGCGCCGGCGGCCGTATGAGGCATAAACGCGGTGATGAATAGTTCGCTAGTGTATAACAGCTCCGTTCCAATCAAGGAAAATGCCATAAATCATATAAGTACTTTTCAAGCGCCGATCGCCACTGCGCCCACCAACGGCAGTGCCGCGGTGATAGCCGTGCCGTTCTCGCTCGACTGAATCTCCAAAGTTCCGCCCAGCTCTCTCACTCTTTCCCGCATACCGCTAAGCCCGACTCCCTGGTTCGATCCCAGAAACATCGAAATTCGCTTTTCCGGTGGAATCCCCTTCCCCGCATCGGAGACCTGCACCGTCAGCAATTTTCCCGTCGGCCATATTTTGATGAGTGCCGTCTCACTTCCCGAATGGCGGTATACGTTCGTCAAGCATTCCTGCACGATCCGAAACATGGAAATCTCCAAGTTCGGCGCCAGCCGCCCGATTTCCGGAGAAAGGTCCACGGTCACCTTCACGTTGCTTCGCTCCGTCAAACCATCCGCGAACGACCGGATCGCCGGCATCAGCCCGACTTCGTCCAGCAACGGCGGATGCAGCAGATGCGAAATCGTGCGAATTTCCTTCGAGAGTTGCTCCACCAGCTGCGAATTTTGCTGCAACGCATCGGCCGCTTCGCGGCTCAGCTTGTCCGCCTGCCGCAGCGCCATTCCATTATTCATGGACATCGCCGCAACAAATTGCCCCACGCTGTCGTGCAAATCCCGCGCGATGCGCCGCCGCTCTTCATCCTGCGTGGCGATCAGCCGCGCGGAAAGGGTGCGCAGCTCGCGATTCAATAGTTCCAGCTGGCGCGTCTTGCGATGCAGATCCGCGAACACGCTGACTTTCGCGCGCAATAATTCCGGACAACCGGAACAGAAATATAATCCACCGCGCCGCGTTGGTATGCCTTCAGCCGGTCCAGATCCGTCAGATGCACGGCGGAAATAAAAATGATGGCCGTCTTCTGAAAGCGGGGATGCTGCCGAATCATGTCCGCCAGTTCAAAGCCGTCCAGCTCCGGCATGCTCACATCCATCAGCACCACGGCAATGTCATTTTTCAACAGCAGGTCCAGCGCTTCCCGCCCGGAATGCGCCTTGATCAGGTTCTCGCCGAGCTCGCCGAGAATCGCTTCGTAGCTGAGCAGTTTGCCGGGCTGATCGTCCACCATCAGAATGTTGACTTTCTCTTGCTCCGCCATTCTGCTTCCTCCACCTCGATCACTTCGCTGGAACGCTACTGCGTTCTTCGATGAAATCTGCTGACACGTCAATTCATCCTTATCGATGCAGCCACATCCGCAACGCCGAAAGCAGTTGCTCGGTGTTCACCGGCTTCGCCAAATATTCCGAAGCGCCCGCTTCCAGGCACTTTTCACGATCGCCCTTCATGGCTTTCGCCGTCAGCGCGATGATCGGCAGCCGCCGGAACGACTGATTCTGCCGGATCACCTGCATCGTTTCGTATCCGTCCATCTCCGGCATCATGATGTCCATCAAGACGATCGCCAGGTCCGGAGTCGATTCCAGGTCCGATCGCTTCGCGGCCGGTTCCGGCGGTCAGCACCGTCATTCCGCGGCGTTCCAGAACGCTGCTGAGCGCGAAAATATTTCGCACATCATCGTCGACCACCAGCACTTTTTTGCCAACCAGCGCTTCATCCGACTGATGCAGCCGGTCGAGCATCTTTTGTTTTTCCTCCGGCAGATCCGCCACCACTCGATGCAGAAACAACGCCGTCTCATCCAGCAATCGTTCCGGTGACTCCACGCCCTTCACCACCACGCTGCGCGCCAGCATGTGCAATCGCGCATCCTCCTCCGGCGACAGATCTTTCCCGGTGAAAACGACCACCGGCAATTCGCTCAGTGCCGGCGTCTCGCGGAATCGCTCCAGCAATTCGAAGCCGGACATGTCCGGCAACCGCAGATCAAGCACCACGCAATCGAACGACTCTTCGTGCATCTCGGTCAGCGCTTCAGCGCCGGTCGACGCCATTGTCACGTCGATATCGTCGTGGCCCAGCAATTCGCGGATGCTCAATTGTTCGGCCGGATTATCTTCCACCACCAGCAGTCGCTTGCGCCGCGGCGTCGAATATTCCTTGATGCGAGCAAACGCGCTTCCAGCGCTTCCGTCGTCGTCGGCTTGGTCACAAATGCGAACGCGCCGCGCGACAGTCCGTGCTGCCTGTCTTCATCCAGCGTCAGCATTTGCACCGGAATGTGCCGCGTCGTCGGATCCTGCTTCAAATGATTCAGCACCGTCCAACCCAGCATGTCCGGCAAGAATACATCCAACGATACGGCCGTCGGATGGAATTCGCGCGCCAGCGCCAGCGCTTCCGCGCCGCGCGTCGCCACCAGAACCTTGAATCCCTTATCGTGGGCCAAATCGCGAAGCACGCGCGCGTAATGCGGATCGTCCTCCACGATCAGCAAGTACCGCGTCGTCCGTCTGCAATTTATCTCGATCGTCGGGGATCTGCTCGATCGAGCGCTCCGGCGCAGCGACCGAGAAATTTGCAGCGGCGACGGCGCGATGGCGCTTTCGGTCCGCCAGTTACGCCCGTCGAAGGACCAACATACGTTTGCGGCAAATAAAGTGTGAACGTGCTTCCGTGCCCGGGCGCGCTGCGAAACTGAATTTCTCCGCCGAGCAGGTTTGCCAGTTCGCGGCTGATCGCCAGACCGAGCCCGGTGCCTCCGTACTTTCGGCTCGTGCTGGCGTCGGCCTGCTGGAACGCCTCAAAAATTAGGCGCTGCTTTTCCGGCGGAATTCCGATACCCGTATCAGAAACTTCAAACGCGATTACCGACGCGGCCCGCTTAGCACCGGATGATCTTCGCCCCATCCGCCCACCGCAAAAAATACCGAAAGGCGCACTCTGCCTTGTTCCGTGAACTTGAATGCGTTCGACAGCAAATTCTTCAACACTTGCTGCAAACGTTTTGAGTCCGTAACCAGGCTTCGCGCCAGCTGCGGATCCGCTTGAATCTCGAATCGCAATTTCCGGTTTTCCGCTTCGTGACGGAACGGCCGCGCGACCATTTCCAGCAAGCTCGCGAAGAAAACTTCCTCGGCTTGCACAGACACCGTGCCGGATTCGATCTTCGACAGATCCAGAATGTCGCTGATCAGATTCAGCAAGTCCGTACCCGCGCCGTGAATCGTGCGCGCAAATTCCACTTGCTTCGGCGTCAAATTGCCATCGGGGTTATCCCTGAGCTGCTGGCCCAGCACCAGAATGCTGTTCAGCGGCGTGCGCAACTCGTGCGACATGTTCGCCAGGAATTCCGACTTGTACTTCGATGTCAGCGCCAATTCCTTGGCCTTTTCTTCCACCGCGCGGCGCGCCTGTTCGATTTCCTGGTTCTTGCGCTCCACTTCCACGTTCTGTTCCGCGAGCTGCTGCGCTTTTTGAGCGAGCTGTTCGTTGGTCTGCTGCAATTCTGTCTGCTGGGTTTGCAATTCCGTCGCCAACTGCTGCGATTGCTTCAGCAATCCTTCCGTCTGCATCGTCGCCTCAATACTGTTCAACACGATGCCGATGCTGGCCGTCAGCTGTTCAAAGAAAGCAAGGTGCGACGCCGTGAATGTGCTCAGCGACGCCAGCTCGATCACGGCCTTCACGCGATCCTCAAAAAGCACCGGCAGCACGATAATATTTCGTGGCACGGCCTGGAATAATCCCGAACGGATCGGCACCGCATTCGGCGGCACTTCGGTGATCAGCATGCGCCGTTTTTCCGCCGCGCATTGCCCCACCAGTCCATTTCCCAATCGCAAGTGATCCGGATGTCCGTCTTCGCTATCTTCGCAAACGCCGAAAGCAGAACCATGTCGTCCGACTCTTCTTCCACCATCTGATAGATCACGCCTTGCTGCGCGTTCACCAGCGGCGCCAATTCCGAAAGCAACATGCGTCCCACCGTCGTCAAATCGCGCTGCCCTTGCAACATGCCGGTGAACCGCGCCAGGTTCGTCTTCAGCCAGTCCTGCTCGTTGTTGCGGTCCGTCGTGAGCCGCAGGTTATCGATCATCGTGTTGATGTTGTCTTTCAGCTCGGCAACTTCTCCGCTGGCTTCCACTTGAATCGAACGCGTCAAGTCGCCCTTCGTCACCGCCGTCGCCACTTCGGCGATCGCGCGCACCTGGTTCGTCAGGTTGTCGGCCAGCAGGTTCACGTTTCCGGTCAGGTCCTTCCACGTTCCGGCCGCGCCGGGCACGTTCGCCTGGCCACCCAGCCGGCCTTCCACGCCCACTTCGCGGGCCACGGTCGTCACCTGATCGGCGAAAGTAGCCAGCGTGTCCGTCATGTTGTTAATCGTGTCCGCCAGCGCCGCCACTTCGCCCTTCGCGTTCACGGTAAGTTTCTTCGTCAGCTCGCCGTTCGCGACCGCCGTCACGACTTTCACGATTCCGCGCACCTGCTCGGTAAGGTTCGCCGCCATCACGTTTACGTTGTCCGTCAAGTCCTTCCATGTTCCCGCCACGCCGGGCACCTGCGCCTGGCCGCCCAGCTTTCCTTCCGTTCCGACTTCGCGCGCCACGCGCGTAACTTCGGCGGCGAACGCGTTGAGCTGGTCCACCATCGTGTTGATGGTGTTCTTCAACTCCAGAATTTCGCCCTTCACGTCCACCGTGATCTTGCGCGACAAGTCGCCTCGCGCCACGGCCGTCGTCACTTCGGCGATGTTTCGCACCTGAGCCGGTCAGGTTTCCGGCCATCGCGTTCACGGAGTCCGTCAAATCCTTCCACGTTCCCGCCACGCCGGTCACGTTCGCCTGGCCGCCCAACCGCCCTTCGCTACCCACTTCGCGCGCCACGCGCGTAACTTCGGCGGCGAACGAACGCAACTGCTCGACCATCGTGTTCAGCGTTTCTTTCAGCTGCAGAATTTCTCCGCGGACGTCCACCGTGATCTTGCGCGAAAGGTCGCCGCTCGCGATGGCCGTCGCCACTTCGGCGATGTTTCTCACCTGGCCGGTCAGGTTGCTGGCCATGAAGTTCACGTTGTCCGTCAAGTCCTTCCACGTGCCGCCGACGCCCGGCACCTGCGCCTGGCCTCCCAGCTTTCCTTCCGTTCCCACTTCGCGCGCCACGCGCGTAACTTCTCCCGCGAACGCGTTCAGCTGGTCCACCATCGTGTTGATCGTGTTCTTCAACTCCAGAATTTCGCCCTTCACGTCCACCGTGATCTTGCGCGACAAGTCGCCGCGCGCCACGGCCGTCGTAACTTCGGCGATGTTTCTCACCTGAGCGGTCAAGTTTCCGGCCATCGAGTTCACCGAGTCCGTCAAGTCCTTCCATGTTCCCGCAACGCCCGGCACGTTTGCCTGACCGCCCAACCGCCCTTCGCTACCTACTTCGCGCGCCACGCGCGTAACTTCTCCGGCGAACGCGTTCAGCTGGTCCACCATCGTGTTGATGGTTTCCTTCAGCAGAAGAATTTCTCCGCTGACGTTCACCGTAATTTTCTTGGAAAGGTCTCCGCTCGCAATGGCCGTCGAAACTTCGGCGATGTTTCGCACCTGGCCAGTCAGGTTGCTGGCCATCGAGTTCACCGAGTCCGTCAAGTCCTTCCACGTTCCGGCGACGCCCGGCACCAGCGCCTGTCCGCCCAGTTTTCCGTCGGTTCCCACTTCGCGCGCCACGCGCGTCACTTCCGAAGCGAACGACCGCAGCTGGTCCACCATCGTGTTGAGGGTGTCCTTCAACTCGAGAATTTCGCCCTTCACGTCCACCGTGATCTTGCGCGACAAGTCTCCTTTCGCCACCGCCGTCGCCACTTCCGCGATGTTTCTCACCTGACCAGTCAGGTTGCTGGCCATGAAGTTCACGTTGTCCGTCAAGTCCTTCCACGTACCCGCGCCAGGCACCTGCGCCTGGCCGCCCAGCTTTCCTTCCGTACCTACTTCGCGCGCCACGCGCGTCACTTCTCCCGCGAACGCGTTCAGCTGGTCCACCATCGTGTTGATCGTGTTCTTCAACTCGAGAATTTCGCCCTTCACGTCCACCGTGATCTTGCGCGACAAGTCGCCGCGCGCCACCGCCGTCGTCACTTCGGCGATGTTTCTCACCTGGCCGGTCAGGTTTCCGGCCATCGAGTTCACCGAGTCCGTCAAGTCCTTCCAGGTTCCCGCAACGCCCGGCACGTTCGCTTGTCCGCCCAATCTTCCTTCGCTACCGACTTCGCGCGCCACGCGCGTAACTTCTCCGGCGAACCGGTTCAATTGGTCCACCATCGTGTTCAGCGTTTCTTTCAACTGCAAAATCTCGCCGCGCACGTCCACCGTGATCTTGCGCGAAAGGTCGCCGCTCGCAATGGCCGTCGCCACTTCGGCGATGTTTCTCACCTGACCCGTCAAGTTGCTGGCCATGAAGTTCACGTTGTCCGTCAAATCCTTCCACGTTCCGCCACGCCCGGCACCTGCGCCTGGCCGCCCAGCTTTCCTTCCGTTCCCACTTCGCGCGCCACGCGCGTCACTTCTCCCGCGAACGCGTTCAGCTGGTCCACCATCGTGTTGATGGTGTCTTTCAATTCCAGAATTTCGCCCTTCACGTCCACCGTGATCTTGCGCGACAAGTCGCCGCGCGCCACGGCCGTCGTCACTTCGGCGATGTTCCGCACCTGCGCCGTCAGGTTTCCGGCCATCGCGTTCACAGAGTCCGTCAAGTCTTTCCACGTTCCCGCCACGCCCGGCACCACCGCCTGTCCGCCCAGCTTTCCTTCCGTACCCACTTCGCGCGCCACGCGCGTAACTTCCGAAGCGAACGACCTCAGCTGATCCACCATCGTGTTGATGGCTTCTTTCAGCTGCAGAATTTCGCCGCGCACGTCCACGGTAATTTTGCGCGAAAGGTCGCCGCTAGCGACGGCCGTCGCCACTTCCGCAATATTTCTCACCTGGCCCGTCAGGTTGCTCGCCATCGAGTTCACGGAATCCGTCAAATCCTTCCAGGTACCCGCCACGCCCGGCACCTGCGCCTGCCCGCCCAGCTTTCCGTCCGTGCCCACTTCGCGCGCCACGCGCGTCACTTCCGCCGTAAACACGCCCAACTGCTGAATCATCGTGTTCACGATCGTCGCCGAGCGCAGAAATTCTCCTTCCAAGGGGCGCCCGTCCACGTCCAACTGCACTGTCTGCGTCAAATTCCCTTTCGCCACCGCCGCAATCGCGCGCGTCACTTCGGTAGTCGGCCGCAGAAGGTCATCCACCAGCGTGTTCACCGAAACCTCCATCTCGCCCCACGCCGCCTTCGACTGATGAAACCGCATGCGCTCCCGCGTTCGCCCTTCCTTGCCCACCGCCTGCCCCACGCGCTTCAGTTCGCGCGCCATCTGCTGGTTGGTCGCCGCAATGTCGTTGAAAGTGTCCGCGACCTTTCCCGCCAGCCCCGTCCAATGCCCCGGCAGACGCGCGGAAAAATCTCCATCGCGCATCGCGCGCAGACTTGCCAGGATCACGCTCAAATCCGCCGGCATCGCCTCGCCATTGGCTTGCACCGCACTTCGCCCGTTGCTCTTCACACTGGTTTTGACGTCGCTAGCGGGATTTGCGGTCGCTGTACCGTGGTCGCTTCTTTTCATACACATCTCCAAAACAAAGGATCAACTGTGGGCTTGCAGCGACACTTTTCGTCAAATGCGGCCGCACACGGGTGAAGATAGATCGAACTCGCTCCGTACGACTGCGCCTCACCCTGTAATACCGTCTGATGAACAAAGTTTGCGCAAGATTGCGCGAAATCGAAAAGTGATAACACACTATGTTCCCGATTAGCCCTACAGTATTCCCTGTATATCTCCCTACGGAATTTCCCTAACACCGCGCGGCACTACGGCTGCCCTCTCCAGTCTTCTATGTACCGACTCGCTCAGTCTCGCCAACCCAGTTCCCTCGGTGCACTTCCCTATGTGCCGCATTTTTCCCAACTTCGTTCCCACAATCATTGCTGGCCCTGCGCCACAGGAGTAGTATCGACAAATCGGTCTCGCGGCCCGGCCCTCGGATCTCGCAGGAGTTTCCTCGGCTCCTGTCCCTGCGCCAAGGAACTTTGAAATGAAAAACCCTAAAGGGAATGCCCACCGCAAGGCCACTCCCGCAAAATCAGGCGAAGCGCCACGCTCGACCGCGACCGAACCCGCGACTTTTCCGGTCGTCGGCATCGGCGCGTCCGCCGGCGGCCTCGAAGCCTTCACCGAATTGCTTCGCTATCTTCCCGAAAAGACCGGCATGGCCTTTGTTCTCGTACAGCACCTCGATCCCACCCACGCGAGCGTGCTGCAGGAAATCTTGGCGCGCTCCACGAAAATTCCCGTCAAAGAAGTCAAGGACGGCGAAACGATTCTCCGCGACCACGTTTACGTAATTCCCGCGAACGCCAATATGACCATCGAAGACGGCTCGCTGCACCTCGCTCCGCGCGAATCCACGCGCAGCCGCAACATGCCCATTGACCATTTCTTTCGCTCCCTCGCCGAAAGCCGCGGCGAGCAAGCCATCGCCGTCGTCCTCTCCGGCACCGCCTCCGACGGCACCCTGGGCTGCGGCGCCGTAAAGACCGCCGGCGGCATCACTTTTGCCCAGGACGAAAAATCCGCGAAGTATGGCGGCATGCCGCACAGCGCCATTTATTCCGGCTCCGTAGATTTTGTCCTGCCTCCCAAAAGCATCGCGCAGGAATTGGTCCGGATCGGTCGCCATCCCTACGTCGCACGCGCCGCCACGGATCCAGAAGCTGCGTTCCCACTCTCCGCCGGCAGCGAGCACGTGCACAAGTTGCTGACGCTATTGCGTCAAGCCACTGGTGTGGATTTCGCCGAGTATAAACAAACCACCCTTCATCGCCGCATCAAGCGCCGCATGGTCTTGCACCGTGTCGAAAGCCTCGAAGGTTACCTTGCTTACATCAAGGAAAATCCCAACGAACTCGACGAGCTTTACCGCGACGTGCTCATCAACGTCACCGGTTTCTTCCGCGATCCCGAAGCCTTCGAATCCCTCCGCAATATCGTCTTTCCCTCAATTCTCCAGGATCGCCACGCCGAGCAAGGCCCTCTGCGCTTTTGGGTCCCCGGCTGTTCCACCGGCGAAGAAGCCTATTCCATCGCCATGGTCCTCACTGAATATTTGTGGGACCACGCCCGCCAATCCTCCGCCTCCGCTAAATCTGTGCAAATCTTCGCCACTGATATCAGTGACACCGCTCTCGACCGCGCGCGCGTCGGCCTATACTCCGAGGCCTCTGTTTCCGAAATCTCACCCGAGCGCCTCCAGCGTTTCTTCCTGAAGCAGAACAACGGATTTCAAGTCAACAAATCCGTCCGCGAAATGTGCATTTTTGCCAAACAAAATGTCGCCAAGGATCCCCCCTTCTCCAAACTCGATCTCGTCAGTTGCCGCAATCTGCTGATTTACCTCGGACTCGTCCTGCAACGCCGCGTCGTTCCCGCGCTGCACTACGCTCTGCGCCCCGGCGGCTACCTGATGCTGGGAGGCTCCGAAAGCCTCGGCACTTTTGCTGACCAATTCGCCATCGTCGACAAAAAATCCAAGGTCTATCGCAAGAAACCCACGGCCGCGCGTCTTGCTACCTTTTTCACGCCGGAGCCTTATGAGCACCGGAGAGTCGGAGGAACACAGGTGTCCAAACCAGCCCAGTCAGGTATTTCCATCGAGAAGGAAGTTGATCGGCTGCTCGTCAATCGCTTCGTGCCGGCCAGCGTCGTCGTCAACGACGCTCTCGAAATCGTACAATTTCGCGGTAAGACCGGTGCGTACCTCGAACCCGCCGCCGGACAGCCCACCTTCAGTCTTTCCAAAATGGCTCGCGAGGGCTTGCTGATAGATCTCCGTGAAGCCCTGATTCAAGCCAAAAAAGAACATCAGCCCATCCGCAAGCAAGGCGTGCGCATCAAAACCGACGGCGACACTCGCGAAATTGACCTCGAAGTCATCCCCGTGCGTGGCCAGTCCCCCACGGAGAATTTCTATATCGTCGTTTTTCAGGAAGCACTCAACGACGGGGCCGCGCGCCCCAAGCACGGCGCCAAGAAGTCCCACCTGAAACCAAATTCGTCGGCCTCCGAACTCGGTCGCGCCGAGCGCGAAATCACGCACCTCCGCGAACAATTGCAGACCCTCATTGAAGACCACGAAACCACGCTCGAAGAATACAAATCGTCCAATGAAGAGGTCCTCTCCGCCAACGAAGAACTGCAAAGCACCAACGAAGAGCTGGAAACCGCCAAGGAGGAATTGCAATCCACCAACGAGGAGCTCACCACCCTCAATGAAGAACTTCAGAACCGCAACGCCGAACTGAGCATGAGCAACAACGACATGGTCAATCTGCTCAGCAACGTCAGCCTCCCCATCGTCATGGTCGGCGACGATCTGCGCATCCGGCGCTTCACCCCCCTCGCTGAATCACTGCTCAATTTTTGCGCTACGGACATCGGCCGCCGCCTCGCCGAAATCCGCCCGAATCTCGTCGGCGTGGACCTCGACGGTATCGTTCATAACACCATCGAAGCCGGTGTAGCCCATGAACAGGAAGTCCAGGGCCAACACGATCGCTATCTCATGCGCGTCCGCCCTTACAAAACCTGGAACAATAAGATCGAAGGCGCCGTCATCACCTTCCTCGATATAGACGCCATCCGCCTCACTCTCGAGGAATCGCGCAAGCATTAACCACGTCGCTCCCGCGGCTTCAGTCGCTTTGCCACCCTTCGCCCGCTTCGCCGCCATTGTCGGGCCCCCGACATAGCATTTTCCCCATTCCCTCAAGATTAATTGATTTATTACAGGCTCCCGGAGTACGATGAATTTTCCATTGCCCGTTTGTAACGGACGTGTCTTCGCTTACGTTTCATAGTTGCCTTTCGCCATGCCTGAGACAACTTTTCCGATCGTAGGCTTGGTATTCTCGGAAAACGGCTCAGCCGCGCTTTCCGAGGTTTTCTCGCACCTTCCTGCCCGCAAGGGCGTGGCCTTCGTTCTTATTTCGCCTGCAGGCGCTAGCTCCTCCACTTTTTCTGCGCTCGCGAAAATTCCGGTCAAGCAAGTCCGGGCAGCTACGAAATTGCAGCCGGGCCGCATCTACCTGACTCCGCCGGGCACGCTCGTCTCAATTCGCGCCGGTGTCCTGCAAACTTCCCGTCCTGGCCCCGGCCCCGTCAGTCCATCCCCAACGCCCATGGACCATTTTCTACGGTCCCTCGCCGTGGACCGCCGTAACCACGCCATCGCGCTCATCCTTTCCGGCGATACTCAGGATGGTGTTCAAGGCTGCGCCGCGATTCAGTCTGCCGGCGGCATCACCATCGCCCGCGCCCCTTCCGCCTCCGAAAAATCACCCTTGCCGCACATCGCCATCGAATCCGGGTGCGTTGACTTTGTCCTTCCTCCCCGCGAACTCGCGTTCAAGCTCGCAGAACTCGGCGCCCACTTGTCCCGAGGTCCCGCCGTACCTGGCTTCCTCGGCGATCATCACATCGTGCTCGCCTGCC
>CAVUFU010000002.1:0-391629 GCA_963740695.1 uncultured Acidobacteriota bacterium | reverse complement strand
CGTCTCGATAACTTCACCCGAGGGCTTGGCCATCAAGCCGCGCATTCCGGAAAGCTGCCGGATCTGCTGCTTCGATCCGCGCGCTCCGGAGTCGGCCATCACGTACACCGGGTTGATCACGCCCTGCTTGTCCTGCTCTTCCAGGGCCTTGAACATTTCGTCCGCCACTTTTTCGGTGACGTCCGACCAGATGGCGATGACCTTGTTGTAGCGCTCGCCGTTGGTGATCGCGCCGTCCAGATATTGCTGCTGCGCTTTTCACCACTTCGTGCTCGGCCGTATCCACCAGCTTGAATTTCACGTTGGGGATGACCATGTCGCTGATGCCGATCGAAACGCCGAACTTCGTCGCATACAAGAAGCCCAGCTCTTTCAGCTTGTCCAGCGCCACCACGGTCTTTTCGAGGCCGAAGCGCAGGTAGCAATACTGCACCAGCGCCTGCACGCCCTTTTTCTTCAGCAAGCCGTTGACGAACGGCATGTCCGAAGGCAAGTGATCGTTGAAGATCACGCGGCCCACGGTAGTGTGCAGGAATTGCTTGTTCAGGTTGACCGGTTCGGTGTGCGAGACGTCCTGATCGTCGTACGCATTGGTCAGGTCGATCACCTCGCCCGTGTAGCGCATCCGGGATACGGCGTGAGCAATTCCACTTCGCCGGCTTCCAGCGCCATCACTACTTCTTCCGGGTGAACCGAACGCGCGGCCTTCGCCCTTCGCCTGCGGCTTGGCCTTGGTCATGTAATAAATGCCCAGGACCATGTCCTGCGTCGGAATCGCCAGCGGGTAACCGTTCGCAGGAGAAAGGATGTTGTGCGAGCTGAGCATGAACACCGAAGCTTCTACCTGAGCTTCGGGAGAAAGCGGAATGTGCACGGCCATCTGGTCGCCGTCGAAGTCCGCGTTGAACGCGGTACAAACCAGCGGATGGATACGGATGGCCTTACCTTCCACCAGCACAGGTTCGAAGGCCTGAATGCCAAGACGGTGCAGCGTGGGAGCGCGGTTGAGCATCACCGGATGTTCGCGAATCACGTCTTCGAGAATGTCCCAAACCACCGGCTCCTGCGCCTCGACCAATTCCTTGGCTTGCTTGATCGTGGTGCAGTGCCCCGCGGCTTCCAGCTTGTGATAGATGAACGGCTTAAAAAGCTCCAGCGCCATCTTTTTGGGCAAACCGCACTGGTGCAACTTCAGTTGCGGTCCGACGACAATAACCGAGCGGCCGGAGTAGTCCACGCGCTTTCCCAACAGGTTTTGACGGAACCTTCCCTTGCTTGCCTTTAAGCATATCAGCCAGGGACTTGAGCAGCGTTTTTCGTCCCGCGAAACCGCTGCCGCGGCGGACCGTTGTCGAACAGGGCGTCGACCGCTTCCTGCAACATGCGCTTTTCGTTGCGGACGATCACCTCCGGAGCGTGCAATTCCATCAGTTTCTTTAACCGGTTGTTGCGGTTAATGACGCGACGATATAAATCGTTTAAATCCGACGTGGCAAAGCGTCCCCCGTCCAGCGGAACCAACGGACGCATTCTGGCGGAAGCACCGGGATCACATCCAGAATCATCCACTC
Organism: uncultured Acidobacteriota bacterium; assembly: GCA_963740695.1. Taxonomy (GTDB): domain Bacteria; phylum Acidobacteriota; class Terriglobia; order Acidiferrales; family UBA7541; genus Palsa-295. Next base: position 390,058 of record CAVUFU010000002.1, on the reverse strand, counting down.
GGGCTTGTTGCCGCTTTTGCGGAATGCTTCGAGAACCTTCAGCCGCTTGGCGTACTTGATCCGCTTCTGCAAGCTGGGGTCAATCTTCATCTTCTCGCGAAGCTCTTCCGAGAGCTTGTCCACTTCCACGCGGCGCAGCAACTCCTTGATGGCTTCCGCACCCATGCCTGAAGTGAACTTTCCCGGATATATCTTTCTGCAACTCGCGCAGCTTTTCTTCCGGGATGATGTCCTTTTCCTTGAGTCCCCCAGGACTACGCCCGGATTGATGCAGACAAACGTCTCGAAATAAAGAATGTGCTCGAGGTCCCGCATAGTGATGTCCAGCAGGTAGCCGATGCGGCTGGGCGATCCCTTGAAGAACCACACGTGCGAGCAGGGCGAAGCCAGCTCGATGTCAGGCCCCAGGCGCTCGCGGCGCACCTTGCTGAGCGTCACTTCCACGCCGCATTTGTCGCAGATCACTCCGCGATGCTTCATGCGCTTGTACTTTCCGCACAAACATTCCCAGTCCGTGACGGGGCCGAAAATCTTGGCGCAGAAAAGTCCGTCGCGCTCCGGTTTGAAGGTGCGGTAATTGATGGTCTCCGGCTTGGTCACTTCACCGTGCGACCAGGACCGGATTTTTTCCGGACTCGCCAGGCTGATGCGAATGGAATCAAAATCCGCGATCTGACTGGCACGGTCATATGGGCTCGATCGATACAAGGGCTGATCCTCCTGTCCCGCAAAGCGGGACCAAAAACCAGTAACATAGATAATGTCGTGCGCTCCGCGCGATTGCGGCGCGGAGCGCCTATATTAATTAATCCGCTGCTTCCGCTTTTTCCAGTTGCGGCTTCTGGCGCTTCATCAGTTCCACGTCCAGGCAGAGCGACTGCAGCTCGCGCACCAGCACGTTGAACGATTCCGGCACGCCGGGCTCGATGCCCGGCTCGCCCTTGACGATGGCCTCGTAAATTTTCGCGCGGCCATATACGTCGTCGGACTTCGCCGTCAGCAATTCCTGCAGGATGTGTGCCGCGCCGTAAGCTTCCAGCGCCCACACTTCCATTTCTCCGAATCGCTGCCCGCCGAACTGCGCCTTGCCGCCCAGCGGCTGCTGCGTGATCAGTGAGTACGGCCCGATGGAGCGAGCGTGAATCTTGTCGTCCACCAGGTGCGAGAGTTTGAGCATGTAGATGTAGCCGACCGTCACCTGCTGCGCGAACAAGTCACCGGTCATGCCGTCGTAGAGCGAAATCTTGCCGGTCTCCGGCAGCTCCGTGAATTGCAGCAAGTGGCGAATGTCCGCCTCGCGCGCGCCGTCGAATACCGGCGTTGCAAACGGCACACCCTCGCGGAAGCTGTACGCTAAATCCAGAATCGCGTCGTCATCCAGCCCGGCGATGGTCTTCCACACCGAAGTCGGCCCGAACGCATCCTTGAACCACTTGCGCACGCTCTCCGCGCGAGCTTCCTTGTCCAGCAGCTTCCCGACTTTCTCGCCCAGCTCTTTCGAAGCCCAGCCGAGATGCGTTTCGAGAATCTGCCCGACGTTCATACGCGAAGGAACGCCCAGCGGGTTCAGCACGATTTCCACCGGCGTGCCATCCGGCATGTAAGGCATGTCTTCCTTCGGAACGATGCGCGCGATGACGCCCTTGTTACCGTGGCGCCCCGCCATCTTGTCTCCGACGGAAAGCTTGCGCTTCATGGCGATGTAGCACTTCACCAGCTTGATCACACCCGGAGGCAGCTCGTCGCCCTTCTTCAGCTTGCCGATGCGCTCGTCGGTGATTTTCCGCAGCACGTCGATTTGCCGCGAGGTCATTTCTTCGACCTCGTCGATCTTCTCGATGAGCAGCGGGTCCTTGTCGTTCAACCGCAACCGCTTCAGGTTGCGCGTGGAAATCTTTTCCAGGATGTCCCGCGTCAGCTCCGCGCCCTTGGTCAGCAAACGCTTGTTGGTGCGCTCGTCGTGCAGGTCGGCCACCAGCTTTTGGCCGCCGAGCAAGTCGTTCAAGCGCTTCAGGCGTTCGTCGGTGAGAATCCGGATTTCGTCCGCCAGGTTCTTTTCCAGCTTGGCGACTTGCGCCGCTTCGATGGCCTTGTGGCGTTCGTCCTTCTCCGCGCCCTTGCGGCAGAAGATCTTCACGTCCACGATGGTGCCTTCGATGCCCGGCGGGCAATAGAGCGAAGCGTCGCGCACGTCTCCGGCTTTTTCACCGAAAATCGCGCGCAGCAGCTTCTCTTCCGGCGTCAGCGTGGTTTCGCCCTTGGGCGTCACCTTGCCCACCAGAATGTCGCCCGGCTTTACGGTCGCGCCGATGCGGATTACGCCGCTTTCATCGAGGTTGCGCAGGAAGCTCTCGTTGATGTTGGGAATATCCCGCGTGATTTCCTCGGGACCGAGTTTGGTATCGCGCGCTTCGATTTCGTACTCCTCGATGTGAATCGAAGTGTAGTAATCCTCTTCGACCAGCTTTTCGCTGACGAGAATCGCGTCCTCGAAGTTGTAACCGCGCCATGGCACGAAGGCCACGAGCACGTTGCGCCCAAGCGCCAGTTCGCCGCGGTCGGTGCAAGGCCCGTCGGCCAGCACTTGCCCCTGCTTCACGCGGTCTCCCGCGCGGACCAAAGGCTTCTGGCTGATGCAAGTGTTCTGGTTCGAGCGTTTAAATTTAGTGAGGAGGTAGATGTCCGACCCGACTTCGCGGCTCAGTACGCCGGATTGGTCGGATTCCACGCGCACGATCACGCGCTCGGAGTCCACCTGATCCACGATGCCATCGCGCTTGCACACGATCACCGCGCCGGAATCGCGCGCCGTGACGCGTTCCATGCCCGTTCCCACCAGCGGAGCGTCGCCACGAATCAGCGGGACAGCTTGGCGCTGCATGTTCGATCCCATCAACGCGCGGTTGGCGTCGTCGTTCTCAAGGAATGGAATCAAGCTGGCAGCCACCGATACGAGCTGCTTCGGCGAGACGTCGATGTAATCAACCTCTTCGCGGCTCTTCAGAACGAAGTTGCCCGCTTGGCGGCAGTTCACCAGCTCGGTGGTGATGCGTTCCTTCTCATCGAGCGAAGCGTTGGCCTGCGCCACCACGTAGCGGTCTTCTTCCCACGCCGAAAGGTAGAAGCAGTGTGGATCCCACACGACGCGTCGCCGCTTCAACTCTTCGTTGGCGTCCTCCACCTTTTCCTTCTCGACGATTTCGCCGGCCTTGAATTCGCTGTCGCCGGCGTTCACGATCTGCACGAAGTCAATCACGCGTCCGTTCTTCACCTTGCGGTACGGCGACTCGATGAAGCCGAACTCGTTGATCCGCGCGTAGGATGAAAGCGAGCTGATCAACCCGATGTTCGGGCCTTCCGGCGTTTCAATCGGACAAATGCGCCCGTAGTGCGTCGGGTGCACGTCGCGGACTTCGAATCCCGCGCGCTCGCGAGACAAGCCGCCCGGTCCCAAAGCCGAAAGACGCCGCTTGTGCGTGATTTCGCTGAGCGGGTTGGTCTGGTCCATGAACTGCGAAAGCTGCGAGCTTCCGAAGAATTCGCGGATCGCCGCCATTACCGGCTTCGCGTTCACCAAATCGTGCGGCATGGCCGTGGACATTTCCTGGTACACGGACATCTTTTCCTTGATCGCCCGCTCCATGCGCACCAAGCCGATGCGGAACTGGTTTTCGAGCAGTTCGCCCACCGCACGCACGCGGCGATTTCCCAAGTGGTCGATGTCGTCCACCGATCCAACGTTCTTGCGCAGCTTCAGCAAATACTTGATGGCCGCCACAAAATCCGAAGGATCGAGCGTGCGCTTTTCGAGCGGAGTTTCCAGCCCCAGCTTGATGTTGAACTTCAGCCGTCCAACCTTGCTGAAATCGTACTTGCGCGCATCGAAGAACATTCCGTTGAACAGCGCCGTCGCAGTCTCCAGAGTCGGAGGATCGCCCGGACGCAACTTGCGGTAAATTTCAATCAGCGCTTCCTTCGGCGAACGGATGGTGTCCTTTTCCAAAGTGCGCGTGACGATGATGCCGGTGTCGTCGCGGTCCGGGAAGCAAACGTCCACTTCCGTGATCCCCGCTTCCGCGATCGAAGCCCACATTTCCGCCGTCAGCGGTTTATTGGCTTCCAGCAAAACTTCGCCGGTCTGGCGATTTACCAGTTCGCCGACGGTGACTGCGCCTTCCAGATCCGCCACGCCGATTTCCGCCTGCGTGACGCGCGCCTTCACCAGTTCCTTGTACAGCGCGTCGCTGATGCGCTTGTGCGCGCCCACCAGCACTTCGCCGGACTTGGGGTGCTTGATTTCCTTCGAGAGCTTGCGGTCAATCAAGCCTTCCGAAGCGTTCCAGTAAAGCTCACCTTCACGCAGGGAAATTCGTTCCACCTGGTAGAAGGTGCGCAGAATATCTTCATTCGATTTCAATCCCAGCGCGCGCAGGAAAATCGAGCCCAGGAACTTGCGCTTGCGGTCAATGCGCACGTACAGAATGTTCTTGGTGTCGTACTCGAATTCCACCCACGATCCGCGGTAAGGAATAATCTTGCCGAGGAAGTAGCTGCGATTGTTGGCCGTCTCGAAAAATACGCCCGGCGAACGGTGCAACTGACTGACGATGACGCGCTCGGTGCCGTTGATGATGAACGTGCCGTTCTCGGTCATCAGCGGAATATCGCCGAAGAAAACTTCCTGCTCTTTGATATCGCGAATGGACTTCGCGCCGGTGTCCGGATCCTTATCGTAAATCGTCAGCCGAATCGTCACCTTCAGCGGCGCCGAATACGTCATGCCGCGTTCCTGGCATTCGTTCACGTCGTACTTCAATTGCAGGGTGACCGGGTCGCCGCACTTGTTGCAAAAAGTCGGAGTGTTCTTGTTGAACGTGCCGCACTTCGCGCACAGCACGTCGCCGGTCTTATATGGATTCGTAACGACCGAGGCTCCGCAATTGCGGCAGGTGGCGCGCAAGTGGTGCAGGCCGCGCAGATGGCCGCACTTGCATTCCCAGTTTCCGATCGCATAATCCACGAAATCCAGCTGCGACAAACCGCGAAAATCCTGGATCGGAAACACCGATGCGAATACCGACTGCAGGCCCGTATCTTCCCGCTCGCTCGGCAGCAAATCCATCTGCAAAAACCTTTGATACGACTTCTTCTGCACGTCAATCAGGTTCGGAATCTGGACCGTCGTCTTGATTTTGGCGAAGTCCAGGCGTGCCCGTTCCCGAGTGGCGCGATTACCGTTGCGATTGCTCATGGACCATCCTCATAAAAGAATTCATGCCGGAAATGACGGCACGGGTAGACACCCGCCCCGTCAGTCCGGGAAGGACGTATTGTGAAGTTCCTGGTTCCTAAGGAGTGCGCGCGTACGCGAATTCCTTCGCGGCCCTGGCGTGCAGGCCGCAGGGGCAGTGCTACTTGACGTCTACTTTGGCCCCGGCGTCTTCGAACTTTTTCTTGATCGTGGCGGCTTCGTCTTTGTTGACGCCCTCTTTCACCGTCTTGGGGGCGCCATCCACCAGATCCTTGGCTTCTTTCAAGCCCAGGCTGGTGACTTCGCGAACCGCTTTGATCACGTTGATCTTGTTGGCGCCCACTTCGGTGAGCACGACGGTGAATTCCGTCTTCTCTTCCGGTGCGCCCGCTGCTCCCGCGCCCGCTCCGCCCGCCATCATCACGGGCGCTGCTGCTGCTGCGGAGACGCCGAAAGCTTCTTCCATCTTCTTTACCAGATCAGAAGCTTCGAGCAGCGTCAGTCCCTTGATCTCTTCCAGAATTGTTTCTACTTTGCTGGCCATCGCTGTTTCCTATCCTCCTCCGAATTGAACAACCAAATCTCGTGATTGCAAAATTGCCGGACCGCCCTACGATTCCCCTACGCTTGAGTCGCTTCAGGAGCCGGGCTGCTCTCAGGTGCCGCACCGCCGGCTCCGAACTTGTTGGCTTTCACTGCTTCGCTGGTAACCACCGCCAGATTCCGCGGCACGGCTGCCAGTACGGTCGCCACGCGTTGTGCCGGAGCATTCAGCAGGAACATGATCTTGCTGATCAGCTCGTCCTTGCTCGGCAGATCCGCCAGCTGCTTGATTTCCTGAATCGAAATCACGCGCCCTTCCACCCATCCGGCGCGGAATTGGAATGCCGGAACGTCCTTCGCAACTTTCGTCAGAATCTTCGCGAGGGCCACCGGATCCGTCTTGGTGTACGCAATCGAGTTCGTGCCCTTCAGGTCCTTCAGCAATCCCTCGGTGGGAGTGCCTGCCCCGGCGCGCTCCGCTACTGTATTCTTCACCACTTGATATTTTCCGCCGGCGGCTTCCACGCTGCGGCGCAGTTGCGTATCCTGCTCGACGGTGATCCCCTGGAACGTCGAAAGAATTACGGTAGACACCGTCGCCAGCTGCTTCTTCAGCTCTTCCGCCTGCGTCACTTTCTCGGACTTCTTCTTCATCCCGAAATCTCCCTCGTGCTTCCCTGGTTACGCTGCTGCCGCTACGGCGTGCTCGGCTTCGCCTTCGTCAATCAGCACGCCCGGACCCATCGTCGAAGTCAGCGTGATTTTCTTGATGAACTTGCCCTTGGCCGCCGCGGGCTTGGCCTTGATGATCGCCGCGAGCAACGCGTGCGCGTTCCCTGCCAGCTGCTGCGCCGAAAAACTGATTTTGCCCACCGGCGAATGGATCAGCCCGGTCTTATCCAGGCGAAACTCCACTTTACCGGCCTTGATTTCCTTGATCGCTTTGGCGACGTCCGCGGTCACCGTTCCGGTCTTCGGATTCGGCATCAGCCCGCGCGGCCCCAGCACTTTGCCGAGCTTGCCGGCCGAGCGCATCATGTCCGGCGTCGCGATCACCGCTTCGTAATCCGTCCAGCCGCCCTGAATCTTCTCAACGATGTCGTCGCCGCCGACGAAATCTGCTCCGGCTTCCTGCGCCTCGCGAATCTTGTCGCCGCCCGCGATCACCACTACGCGCTTCGATTTGCCGAGGCCGTGCGGCAGCACCACCGTGCCGCGCACCATCTGGTCGGATTGCTTCGAGTCCACGCCCAGATTCAATACCAGCTCCACGGTCTCATCGAACTTCACGTAATGCGCCTTGCGCAGCAATTCCGCGGCTTCTTCCAACTTATAAGGACGCGCCTCCACCATCTTTCGTGCGCGGTCTATATTCTTTCCACCAACTTTTGCGCTGCGGCCCATCGTCTTTTCTCTCCTGCGCAGTTAAGAATTACTTGCGTCCGATGTCTTTTCGGACTCCTGCGCGTGGTGCCAAACTACTCGGTAATTTCAACGCCCATATTGCGCGCCGTGCCCCGGATCGAACGCACTGCCGATTCCAGGCTCATCGTGTTCAGGTCCGGCAGCTTCAACTTCGCGATTTCTTCCACTTGCTTCGCGGTCAGCTTGCCCACTTTATTGCGGTTCGGTTCCGGTGAACCCTTCACGATTCCCGCCGCGCGCTTGATCAATTCCGAAGCCGGCGGCGTCTTCATGATGAAGCTGAAGGTACGGTCGCTGTAAATCGTCACCAGCACCGGAATGATCATGCCGTCCGGCTCTTTGGCCGTCTTGGCGTTGAACTGCTTGCAGAAATCCATGATGTTCACGCCGTGCGGGCCGAGGGCCGTGCCTACGGGCGGCGCCGGAGTCGCCTTCATCGCCGGCAATTGCAACTTCACTGTCGCTTGAACTTTCTTCGCCATTTTTATCTGTCCTCAATCCTCAAAACTCTTACGCGACCTTTTCCACCTGCGCGAAATCCAGTTCCACCGGCGTCGAGCGCCCGAAGATCGTCACCGAAACTTTCAGCGTCGAGCGGTCGGAATTCACTTCTTCTACCACGCCCGTGAAGTTCGCAAACGGCCCTTCGCCGATGCGCACCTTCTCGCCGCGGTCAAACGAAAGCTTCGGTTTGGGCTTTTCCGCCGTGGTCGTCGCGCGATTCAAAATGTTCTGAACTTCTTCGTCGGTCAGCGGCGAAGGCGTCTGCCCCGACCCGACGAATCCCGTCACCCGCGGCGTCGAACGCACCACGTGCCAGGTGTAATCGTCCATATCCATTTCCACCAGCACATAGCCCGGATAACACATGCGCGGTGAAATCACTTTCTTGCCGCCGCGCACTTCCACCACCGATTCCGTCGGGATAATAATCTGCCCGATCTTGTCGGTCAGCGCGAACGCCGCCACGCGGCCTTCCAGGCTTTCCTTCACCTTCTTCTCGAAGCCCGAATAGGTGTGGACGATGTACCACTGCTTCGTGCTGGGGCTGGCCCCGGCGTTCGCTTCTTCTTGCCCTTCGGGCAGTTCCGGCGCTTGGTTCACTTCGTGGCCTTCCGGCAATGCGTTGGTTTCTTCAGAGTTTCTTTGCATAGTCAATCAGCCATTTGATCGTGTTTCCGAAAATCATGTCCGTGAAAAAGAAATACACGCCGAAAAACGCCACGGTGAGCGCCACCACCAGCGTCGTCGAAATCACGTTCTGGCGCGACGGCCAATTTACCTGCCGCATTTCCACGCGCACTTCATGCAGAAACGCCCGGAACCGTTTCGGATACGACGCCAGCTTCCCCACCGGCTCCATCAGGGAAAATGCGTCTACGCGATCTGACTCATCCTTATTCAATTTCGCCGCCTGTGCCATTTCCACGCCTGCCTTCGTCCCCAAGAATTTCCCGGCACGTCCATCGTTCACTCCGCATCGAACCGCCCCGCGTCGCCACGCAAAAGAGCTGGCAGGGGAGGAGGGATTCGAACCCCCACTCTCGGTTTTGGAGACCGATGGTCTACCGTTAAACCTACTCCCCTGAATTTTCGGGCCTGTGGCCCGAAAATTTATCCTGAGCCCGCAGTTCAGGGCGAAGGATGAAATTTCCGTTGCCATTCCGCGATCAACCGCAGCTTCTTAGCCCGCCGCCAACCCCTCAATTCCGCCTCGCGGCCACGGGCGCCGCGTTGATCTTCGAATCGTTCCCACCACACCAACGTAACGGGCCGGCGCTTCGCGGTGAACCGGGATCCGACGCCCCAGTTATGTTCCTTGATTCTCTCCGCTACTTCGGTTGCAACCCCGATGTAGCACGAATCATCCGCGCAGCGAACCATGTAGCAAAACCAAGGACCGTCCATCGCGCCGGCCAAAAACTCTCCGCAACCGGAACCGCTACTTAACTTCTTTATGCCCCGTATGCTTCCGGCAAGTATTGCAAAACTTGGAAGTCTCCAAGCGCTCCGTATGCTTCTTACGGTTCTTGGTGGTCGTATAGTTCCGGTTCTTACAATCGTTGCACTGTAGTGTGATAATTTCTCGCATAGTCGTTTACTCGATGATCTCGGCAACCGCGCCGGCTCCGACCGTGTGGCCACCTTCGCGAATCGCGAAGCGCAAGCCCTTCTCGAGGGCCACCGGTGTGATCAGCGTGATCTCGCACGAAATGTTGTCGCCCGGCATCACCATCTCCACTCCCGTCGGCAACTTCACGTCTCCGGTCACGTCCGTCGTGCGAAAATAAAATTGCGGCCGGTAGCCCGTGAAAAACGGCGTGTGCCGCCCGCCTTCTTCCTTCGTCAATACGTACGCTTCCGCCTTGAACTTCGTGTGCGGCGTGATCGATCCCGGCTTCGCCAGCACCTGCCCGCGCTCCACTTCATCTTTTTCCGTGCCGCGCAGCAGCAGTCCCACGTTGTCGCCCGCCAAGCCCTCATCCAGCAACTTCCGGAACATCTCGATGCCCGTCACCGTCTTCTTCATCGTCGGCCGGAAGCCCACAATCTCTACTTCCTCACCTACCTTCACCTTGCCGCGCTCGATTCTTCCCGTCACCACCGTCCCGCGGCCAGAAATCGAAAATATATCTTCAATCGGCATCGCGAACGGCTTATCAATGTCCCGCACGGGCTGCGGTATGTTCTTGTCCACCGCTTCCATCAACTCCAGGATGGACTTCTCCCACTTCGCATCGCCTTCCAGAGCCTTCAGCGCCGAACCGCGTATCACCGGCAGCGTATCTCCAGGATACTGATAGCTCTTCAAAAGCTCGCGCACTTCCAGTTCCACCAGCTCCAGCAATTCCGGATCGTCCACCATGTCGCACTTGTTCAAGAACACCACGATGTACGGCACACCCACTTGCCGCGCCAGCAGAATATGCTCGCGCGTCTGCGGCATCGGTCCATCCGTCGCCGCCACCACCAGAATCGCGCCGTCCATCTGCGCCGCTCCGGTGATCATGTTCTTCACGTAATCCGCGTGGCCCGGGCAATCGATGTGCGCGTAGTGCCGGTTCGCCGTCTCATACTCGACGTGCGACACCGCGATCGTGATCCCGCGCTCGCGCTCTTCCGGCGCGTTGTCAATCGAATCAAACGCCCGGAAGGCCACCTTCGGATTGTTCTTCGACAAAACCTTCGTGATCGCCGCCGTCGAAGTCGTCTTGCCGTGGTCAATGTGACCAATCGTCCCGATATTCACATGCGGCTTATTCCGCTCGAATTTCTCTTTCGCCATCTGGTATCACCCTCGTATTAGGACTGCGCGGCGATGTCCGCGCGAAATCATTCACTGCTACGGGCCCTGGCAAAATCCTACAGATCCTGCGTTAGGGTTGTGCAATGGAGCGGGGGACGGGACTCGAACCCGCGACCATCTGCTTGGAAGGCAGAGACTCTACCACTGAGTTACCCCCGCTCATTCCGACCACAACTTCCAGATTCCGCGCCGTCAATCCAGCCCTGTTGATGCGACTCGCGAAAACTGGAGCCTGGGACCGGGATTGAACCGGTGACCTCGTCCTTACCAAGGACGCGCTCTACCAACTGAGCTACCCAGGCTCGTACCGGCTGCTCCGCATCTCCCAAATACAATCAGAATCGCCGCCGGAGCCGCCGCGCTTCTGAATTTTTTGCGTTACTTTGAAAGTCGTCGCGCTCGGTTGTCCAACCATGCGCGGGCTCACGCGAGTTGCTGGTGGACGGGGGAGGATTCGAACCTCCGTAGCCCGCAAGGAGCGGCAGATTTACAGTCTGCTGGTTTTAGCCACTCACCCACCCGTCCCGCAAAACCGTTCGGGACGCTGTTGCTCCGTCCCATGAAATCTCCCGGGACACAATTGCATCCCGCGTGTCCAACCAGTTTCTTTAACCGGACTGCTGTACGGGGCACTCCGCAATGCAGAAAGGGCTCGTGTCCAGAGACACCAGCCCTAGCGCTCTTATCGCGAGGAATTCCGTCCGCAACCCCTGCCGAAATTTTCGCTACGTCAATCTCAGCTGGCGGAGGGATTTGAACCCCCGACCCTCTGATTACAAATCAGATGCTCTACCAACTGAGCTACGCCAGCACTGGCAAACCGAGCAAAATTATCACACAGGCAATCAAATTGCAAGCAAGTTTCTGCCAGCGGCAAAACCATTGCCAGACGAACATATACTCAGCGCCCAGGATGCCGCAGGTGCCTTAGTACTATACACCCAAACTTCTCGCAGCGATAACATTGCCCAAAGTCCCGCTACTTCGACGCTGGCTCGGCGACCGGTTTCGCGAACTGACCGTCCGCAAGCTGCAGATTATGCTGTATTTCCGTGAACTTAATAGTGAAAGCCGATTCCGCGCTGCTCTGCTGCACCTGGAACGGCAGTTTCACCCCATCCACATCCTTGTAGTCGCTTACTTCCGCCGTAAACGCCTTCACTCCATCCGGCGTGTTCCGGTGGTTGATCGCCCGCACCAGTAACCAACTCTCCGTATCGAAATACATCTTGTCCGGATCCCCCGCGCCAGTAGAAGCCTCCACAACGTAGGCGTCGCGGTCGTTCACTTTTTCCGTGCCGGTGACGGTCATCCTCGAATACAACTTCTTCAAATCGAGGGGATGATAGAAATCCGCTTCGCGCTTGGCATCGTCCAATTCCGCGCCGCTCAAAACTCGCAGTCCATTCTGCGGATCGTCCGACCACGCCGTCGTTCCGTCGAAGCCCTGTTCGAAAACCGCGCCGCCCAGCGTGATCACCGCGAGCATCGAATTCGGCGCCTTCTCGTGAATCTCCACGCTTCCGCTCAGATTATTCATCGAAGGAATTGCAATTGTGCCCTTGGATACGCGCGAATTCAGCTTGCTCCACGCGGCGCGTCCGCCAATCGCGTTCACATAATGATCGAGCACCTGATCGGCGGTGGGCGTCGCAGCCGTCGCGGCCTGCGCTGTGGACGGTGCAGGCGCTGCCTGCGACGAGGTCTGCGCCTGCGCGGAAAAGCTGATGAAGATCCCGAGCATTCCTACGCCTATCGCTTTGATCCACGCGAATTTCATATCGAAACCCTTCCTTCGCGAAAAACTTCGCGGTATCTAATTTAGAGGCCGCTCCCGTCCCATCCGTTGGCTGGAATTCTCAGCGTCGCGAACTTGCGCCCATCACGCCCTACGAATCCTCGGAATTCTGCTACGCGGCCGGGGATGAAAACATTACACTAAGTTAGACGCAACGATTACAGATTTAAAATGTCGATGAGCTCCACAACCCGCGCCTGGATTGCCCTCGGCGTACTGCTGCTCCTGCTACTCGCTGGCGGCGTGGCGTTCTATTTCTGGCTGCATCACCCGCTCCCACCTATCGTCTCAACCGTACCCGGCGCGCCTGCCGCAGCGCCGCCTTCTGACATTCTCAGCGAACTGCCGCCCGATGCGCCCATCGTCGCTTATATAGACGCGACCGCGTTGCGCTCGTTGCAAAATTCTCCGCTCGCGGCCGCTCTGGGCCTGGCTTCGCCGGGCCCGCAAGCGGATCGCGACTATGCCAGCTTCGTCCGCGATACCGGCTTTGACTACACGCGCGACCTCGACCACGCCGCCGTCGCCTTCTGGCCCGCCAGCATCGGAACACCCCAAAACGTACTCGGCGAAGATCGCGTCGTCGCCATCGCCGACGGCCGGTTCGACCAGCAAAAAATCAAATCGTATGCTCTGCGTACCGGAAAAGAAGTGACCCGCGGCTCGCAAACCGTATACGAAGTCCCCGGCAATCCCCCGGTGTCGCTCGAATTCCTGGCGCCCACGCGAATAGCTATCGCCGGCGGCAAGAATGCCACGCAGTGCCTTTCCAACATCAATGTCTCAGGCTCGTCGCGTCGCGATCCCGCCATGCAATCGCGCATCGACCGCGTTGCCGGCGCGCCCATCTTTGCCGTAGGGCGCACCGACCATCTTCCGCCAAGCCTCTACGACAGCTTCCACAACTCGCCACAACTCGAACAGCTCGCACGCAGCGTGCAGGCCGTTACGCTTGCCGGCCAGCCCGCAGGGAATAATCTCCGGCTCACGCTCGACGCGGAATCCGAGTCCATGAAAAACGCGTTGCAACTCGCCTTCCTGCTCGAAACCGGGAAAATGGCCGGCACCATTGCCCTCTCTGATCCCAATACGCGCCGCCAGATGACCAAAGAGCAAATCGCCTTCCTCCAAGCGATCGTCGACCAAGCCCAAATCACCCACCAAAATAAATTGGTCCGCCTGGTTCTGGACATTACTCCCGCCATGCTCAACGCCGCCCCGTCCAGAGCCGCCGCACCGGCGCATTCGCCGGCGCATTCCGCAGCCGTTCATCCCGTCGCGCACTAAACGCAAAAGCAAGCCCCGCGCGAAATCGCGAGACAATGCCAAAAAAATCAAGGGCGATGACGGTGTTTTCGAAAACCGGAAGAGCTAATCCGCAGCGGAAGCCGAAGTGGCCGCCGTGCTGAGGTAACGCCAGGGGTTCACGGGTGTATTGTAAATGCGAACTTCGTAATGCAGGTGCGGACCAGTCGAACGCCCGCTCTGCCCTTCGTATCCAATAATATCTCCGCGCTTCACGTGCATGCCGACGTGCGTCGCAAATCCCGAAAGGTGCCCGTACCAGGTAGTGACGCCAAATCCGTGATCAATCACCACGAGCCGCCCGTAGCCGGCGCGTTGATCCATCACGGCAACCACGCCGTCAGCCGTCGCATGAATGGCATCCCCATAGTGCGATGCAATATCCATCCCGGCGTGAAACGCGCCTTCACCGCTAAACGGATCCAGCCGCTCGCCAAAGTGTCCCGTGATCTCGCCGACCACCGGCCAAAGCGTCGGCACGATTCCCAGGCTGCTCAATTGCGCCGCAGGCAACAAACGCATTCCGCCGCTCGACATCGCGACAGCCGAAGCGTTGCGTTCCAAATAGCTGAACTCGTCCACCGAATCCTGATATTCGACATCCGACTGTTGCTCGTCATCGCTGAACGCAAAAGGCGTCTGCCGGAACCGCGTGATTCCATAGGCCACGGCCACTTCGCTCGCCAGCGATTGCAAAGAATCGAGCCGCTGGTTGGTATCCTTCACTTCCGTCTGCAGCGCCTTATACTGCTGCTTCAGCGTGTCCTGCTCGCGCCGCAAAGAATTATAATTCGTCGCCTTCCACAGCATCCGAGAGTACGAACCCATCCCCGCCAGCACCGTGATTCCGCCCACCGCCGCCAGAATTGCCAGCGCGTGCAGCACGTAATACGGCACACGAACGCGTCGCATCCCCCCAGACGCGCTTGATGCAATAAAAAATGTGTAATACTTGCCCTTCATGGTCTTAATTTTTTCCAGAGTTATTTCGATTCAGTCTATCGAGCTCCGCGCGTCCCCCGCAGCGGCTACCCGATTCAGTCAGAAGTCTGCGGCAGTACGAGGCCTGATACAAAACCGCGTGAATTGTAATGACCGTAACTACAGTGGTCAACATCAAACTTAAGTTTTCCACAGCCTCTCCATGAATGCAAAGTACTTATCGGCGCACCACTCAATTTTCTTTAGAGTTTTCCTTGAACAAACCTTACCTTAGATGCGGAATTTATCGCAACTGTACGGAAGTGCAGCATGGAACGAGAAAGCCAACTGGTCCAAAAAATCGCGCGCGCTCTAAGTGCTGGCGCCACATTGAATTCCGGCAAGAAGCGCTCGCAGCGCGACCTGCCCGCATCCGCCACGCGAGCCCGCTCCGCGCTTCGCCTGGGCATCGGTGACGACGCCGCCATCCTCGCACCGACCGGTCGCAATGAGTGGGTCATCACCTGCGACGCGTTTCTCGAAGGCGTCCACTTCCTCGCCAAGACCCATCCGCCCGATTCCATCGGCTACAAATCCTTAGCCCGCGCCACCAGCGACCTAGCCGCCATGGGCGCTACCCCGCGCTTCTTCTTGCTGACGCTCGCTCTACCTCAGCAGTTCCCGCGCGCCGCCAATTCTCGCCAAGGCGCACATTCACAATCTGGCGAAAAATCTGCTTCTTCGATTGGTCGCACCTTCGTGAAACAGGGCCTCGTGGGTCGTGGCTTTAGCCACGACAAAAATTTCGCACCGAGACGAGGGGCTTTAGCCCCTGAAGTTCCCTCCAGCCCCTGGCTCACCGCATTTCTAAAAGGCATGGCCCGCGCCGCCCGCGAACTCGGCGTAACGATCATCGGCGGCGACACCACAAAAAGCGACCGCCTCTTCATCAGCATCACCGCGCTAGGTGAAATCGCCCCCGGCCGCGGATTAACGCGCGCCGGCGCAAAACCCGGCGATGTCATCTACGTCAGCGGCAAATTAGGTCGAGCACAACTCGGCCTCGAACTAGTCCTGCGCGGCCTCGCCGGTGACCCGCGCTTCCGCGCCGCAACTCAACCGCATCTCTACCCCAAAATTCGGGTCGCCCTAGGCGAGTGGCTAGCCCAACGCCGTATCGCCTCCTCCGCCATGGACCTCTCCGACGGCCTCTCCACCGATCTAGCCCGCCTCTGCGCCGCAAGCCAAGTGGGTGCGAAAATCTACGCGGACAAAATTCCAATGGCCGCAATCCCCGCAGCCGCCACAAAAAAGCTAGGCGGACGAATACTCGACCCGCTCGAACTAGCTCTACGCGGCGGCGAAGACTACGAACTCCTCTTCACAATCCCGCCGCGCCAAGCAAAAAATCTCCGCGAAGCCCCAGGCGCGCCCGAACTGACCGCAATCGGCGAAATCACGCACGCAAGAAAAATCATCCTGGTCCGGCAAGACGGCAGCCACGAACCACTACAGTCCAGCGGCTGGGATCCTTTCCGCACATCGTAACGTCGGCACAGATAAAGGTTCGCTTGTGTAGCGGCCGCTTCGTCCCGTGATTTTCGGGACGAAGCGGGCAGCCGTGATCGCGACCTGAAGCACTCCCGCCAAATCGCATGCCGTTTTGCTCCCGCAGCTAAATTTCGATTTTCACAGAGAAGCGGACTAGACGCTGGCGAGGCCGTTACGAATGCGGCGAAGCAAGCGCGGTAACACGCGCAGGCGCGGGCGCCGAAGTTGGCGAAATGGTTTTCGGAGGCGGCGCCAATTTCGGCGCAGGCTTCGCGCCATGCGGCGCTGTGCTAACCGGCGCCGCAACCGGCGCCTTCGCCGGCGCCAAACCCTGCTCCGCAGCATCGGCAGGCGGCGCGGTGTCCGGCACATCCACGAGGACCTGCTTGGTCGGCGCAATTTTTTCCAGCGGCACGACGTTCGGGAAATTTTCCACCGTCATGCCCTGCGTCGCCTGCTGCATAAACTCGATCCAAATCGGCAATGCCGCCCTCGCTCCAGTTTCCTTCTTGCCCAGCGAGATGCGCTTGTCGTCGTTCCCCACCCAAACGCCCGCAGTCAGTTGCGGCGTAAACCCGATGTACCAAGCATCGGTAAAGTCATTCGTCGTTCCGGTTTTCCCCGCCGAAGGCCGCCCCAACTCCTTCGCGCGCACGCCGGTCCCGAACTGCACCACGTCCTCGAGCATCGCCACCATCGTCCGCGCCACGTCCGGCGGCACCACATCTGTCACGTTCGGCCGCGGCTCTTCGAGTACAGCGCCATCATAAGAAGTCACGCGCCGGATGTAATGCGGCTCGATGTGTATGCCGTCATCCGGAAACACTGTGAACGCCGAGGTGTGCTCGATCAGCGTCAAATCAGCCGCGCCCAGCGCCAAAGGCAAATACGGCGGCAACGGGCTGGTAATCCCGAACTTGCGCGCCAGATCCACCACGTTCAGCACGCCCACGTGATCGAGCAGCCGCACCGCCGGCACGTTGCGCGAATCCGCCAGCGCGCGCCGCAAAGTGATCCGCCCTTCGAACTTCTCATCGTAATTGCGCGGAGAATAATTCTGCCCGCCGCTCCGAAAAGTCACCGGCTCATCCACAATCGTATCGAACGGCGTCATCCCCATTTCCAACGCGTCCGAATAGACGTACACCTTGAACGAGCTGCCCGTCTGCCGCATCGCCTGCGTCGCGCGATTGAATTTCGATTCCTGGAAATCGTAGCCGCCCACCATCGCTTTGATCTCGCCGCTCGCGTTATCAATCGCCAGCAACGCCGCCTGCGCCGCCGGAACCTGCTCCAGACCCACGCGCGCCGTAATTCCCGAAATTTCCTTGATCGAAACGCAAACCAGGTCGCCCACCTTCAGCAATTCTTGCGGAGACTTGTGCCCCGTCCACGCAAAATCCGCCGGCGTCAGCATTGCGTGATACGGTCCGATCTTGATCGAAGCAAACGTCGGCTCAACCTTCGTCACCAGTCCCGTCACGTAGTCGCCCTTCTGGATCGCGTCGTGCCAGTCATCGCTCTGAAAGCGGTCCAGCGGCCCTTCGTGCTGCTCCAAAATATTCGGCAGATTCCCGCGCCAGCCATGACGCCGATCGTAGGCGTGCAACCCGTCGCGCACCGCCTGGTCCGCCGCCTTCTGCATCGCCACATTTAAAGTCGTGTAAACGCGCAATCCTTGCTCGTGCACAGCCGCCGTGCCATAGGTGTGTTCCAGATACTCGCGCACTTCCTCCACAAAATACGGCGCCAGATCGTTGCGTAGCGGCGCAATATGCAAGCCCAGCGGCAACTTCGCTGCCTCTTGCGCCTGCGCCCCCGTGATTTTACGGTCATGCGCCATCAGCGACAGCACCAGATTCCGCCGCGCCAGCGCCCGCTCCGGATGATTGATCGGCGCGTAAATCGGCCCGCGAATAATCGCCGCCAGCATCGCCGCTTCCGGCAGCGTCAATTTCCCCACGGGTTTATCGAAATAATATTCTGACGCCGCTTCGAACCCATAATTTCCCGCTCCCAGATAAATCTGGTTGCAGTACATCGTAAAGATCTGTTCTTTCGTGTAATGCCGTTCGATCTGGATGGCCAGCAAAGTTTCTTCGATCTTGCGCCGAGCGCTGCGGTCCGAACGGTTCAGAAAGAGCCCGCCGGCCAGCTGCATCGTAAGAGTGCTCGCACCCTCCGCCAGCCGGTGATGCCGAATATCGTGCCACGCCGCTTCCAGCACGCGCGGTATGTCCACGCCCCAGTGCTGTTCGAAGTGCTGATCTTCGGTGGTGAGAATCGCCTCCCGCAATACGGGCGGAATCTGGTTGTAAGTCAGCAGGATCCGCCGTTGCAGCGCGAACGTCCCAATGGATTGCCCATCGTCTGCGTACAATTCCGTCACCACATTCGGCCGGTAATCCTGCAGCGCATGAATTTCCGGCAAGTCGCTCGAGTACACAAACAGCAACCCCACCGCCGCGCCCACTGCCACCGCGCACAGCAGCAGAAACGTGAACGCCAGCTGCCCGAAGACGGTGTCTCCGGTAATCTTCATCGTCGCCCGATAAAATCTTTCCATTACCCAACATTCTAGCGCATCCCCACGCGCCCCGCCGGTTTCTACCTTCGCAGAATGTTCCAATCAGTCGCGCCGCAAATCCCGTATCGCCGGGGTTCGTAGCGCCAGCGTCCGCCGGCTCTTTGCCTTGGAATTTCGACAACGCCTGATAACAGCACAATGACAATACCGTTCTAATCCGTAGGGGCGGGTCTCAGACCCGCCCGGTTTTCTCTGCTTCTTTGCTTCTTTGCCTCTTTCCCCCCGTGTCTCTGTACCTCCGCGGCGCTTCTGATTTTTGCGATTGCAGCCTCACCTCCCGCCAAGTAAATTTGTCCCGCCCGAATCATCCGGCGAGAACCCATGGAAGCCAATCCAGTCCTATTTCGCGATCTAACTTATATCTTCCTCGCCGCCGTCTTCGGAGGCCTCGCCGCCTGGCGCCTGAAACTGCCGCTCATCCTCGGCTTCGTCCTCGGCGGCATCGTCATCAGCCCCTTCACTCCCGGCCCGCATCTTTCCGACCTGCACACCTTCGAAGTCTTCGCCGAAGTCGGCGTGGTCCTGCTGATGTTTTCCATCGGCGTTGATTTTTCGATCCCCGACCTGATGCGCGTGAAATGGATCGCGCTAGGCGGCGGCACGCTGGGAATTTTATTTTCGCTGGCGCTCGCGCTCGGCGTCTCCTGGCTCATTGGCTGGACGCTGATTCAGGGCTTCGTCATCGGCGCTACGATCTCCGTCGCCAGCACCATGGTCCTCGCGCGTCTGCTGACCGATTGCGGCGCACTCGGCACCGAATACGGCCGCGTCATGATCGGCATCACTCTCGTTGAAGATATCGCGGTCGTCTTCATGACCATCATCATCCCCATTTTCAGCGGCCCCAGCGAAGGCCGTTTCCAAAAAGCCGCATGGACTCTCGGCAAAGCCGCTCTTCTACTCATCCCGCTCGTTTTTCTTGCCATGACGGTAGTTCCCGCGCGTCCTGCGCAAAGCCGCGCGCACCAAAGACCAAGAACTATTCCTGCTTGTCGCCATCGCCATCTGCCTCGTCTCCGCCGCCGATCGCGCAAGCCGTCGGCTTCTCAGTCGCTCTCGGCGCTTTTCTCGCCGGACTTTCCATCAGCGGCTCCGAAGATCTCCACGAAGCCCACACCACGATGATTCCTCTGCGTGACGCATTCGTCGCGCTCTTCTTCGTTTCGCTCGGCACGCTGGTAGTCCCCAGCGTCATCATTCACAATCTTCCGCTACTCGGCGTAATGCTCCTGCTGATCGTCGTAGGAAAATTCGTGGTCTGGCTCGGCGTGATGAAACTCTTCCGCTACTCGCTCTGGACCTCCATCGCAGTCGCCGCCGGCCTAACCCAAATCGGCGAACTCTCCTTCATCCTCGTCGAAGTAGCAAGAAAATCCGGCCTAGTAGGCGAAGAGATCTTCACCGCCACCCTAGCCGCGTCCCTAATCTCAATTTTTCTGAACATGCTCCTAGTAAGGTGGGTGATGCGCAGAATCACGCCAAAGCTTGCGCCAAAAGCAGCCCCAGACGCGGCCGCGGAAGCCACCGCGTAGCGCCAGCGTCCCGCCGGCTCCCGCCGACGACGTGCGCGCGCTCGCACCAACGATCCGAACGCACTCCCACCGCAACAAGGGTCCGTAGGGGCGCTGCTTGCTGCGCCCTCGATCAGCGGCGAAACTCCCAGCCACAGCGCAACCAACGAACGCCGTCGCGATCAAAAACTCGCAAACGTACGAACACTCGCCCTATCGATGCAAACCGGAATTCCAAACGAGACGAAAAAGGCAGGCAAATCAGCTAAAA
Organism: uncultured Acidobacteriota bacterium; assembly: GCA_963740695.1. Taxonomy (GTDB): domain Bacteria; phylum Acidobacteriota; class Terriglobia; order Acidiferrales; family UBA7541; genus Palsa-295. The sequence continues at coordinate 369,588 of CAVUFU010000002.1, read as the reverse complement.
CGAAACATCCAAAACCCGAATTTCTATTTTCAAATTTCCAATTTCCATCTTCTACCCCAACGCTTCTTCCGCTTCCTGCACCGTGCTATACGACTTGATCAAAGTCCCCACATGCGTCATATCAATCAAAGCCTTCACCTGCGTATTCATCCCGGTCACCGCCAGTTTCCGCTGCCCGCGTTGCGCGGCCACATAAGCGCCCACCAGCGCCCCCAGACCCGCTGAATCCACATACGGCACTCCGCTGAAATCCAGAATCACTTTCGGCGAGGTTTCCGCGCGCGTGGCGGTCTGAAAACTGAAAACCGTCTGAATATTCAGCGAACCCTTCAGTGTGAGAACCTTCTGGCCTTCCCGGCTTCCCGCGGATGCAACAATTTGCAAATGGTCAGTAGGCATGTCTCGTGATTCTACCGAATCGCCCACGCGCAGATTATGAATATTGTGTTACAGCGACGACGGTCGCGGTTCACGGGTCAAACCGCGCCCGCAATTCCGCAGGCACAATCGGACAAACGTCATCCTGCCGCCCAAACACGCGATAACGAATCCGCGCCACAAAATCGTAAGCAAAATCCCGCAAGCCTCTAGGAATCACGCCCAGCACCGACGCGAGCACGGCCCATCCGCCCCCCAGCCGCCGCAAAATATGCAAAAACGCAACCGAACGCACCAAGAGCGACCCATCGTCAGTGAGAACCACGAAGCTGTCCGGCAACCCCGCCCGCCGCTCCGCCGGAATCCGCGCCGCAAAAGTCTCGCCCTGCAGCGGCGCAAATCGAAACGCGCGCCCGCTGCGGTCGTGCTTCAACACAAACTTCACCGCGCGATGGCACAACCCGCAATGTCCATCGTAAAAAAGATATTCCGCGCCCTGCGTTTCTGGCCCCACCAAAAAAGCATAGCACGGGCGCATCGCAACGCCGTTTCGCGCGCGGCGAATCGCGCTTACGGAAACGTTCCACCCTTCGCGCTTGCCACATTTTCCGAAACTCTCTAAGCTTGCTTAGTTCGCCCAAGTCCGCGGAGCCCATCAAGCGCATGAAGTGCAACAACATCCTAGAAGCCATCGGCAACACGCCGATCATCCGCCTCAACCGCCTCGCGAAAGATTCCCCCGCCGAAGTTTGGATCAAAGCCGATTACATGAATCCCGGCGGCTCGGTGAAAGACCGCATCGGCATCTCCATGATCGAAGAAGCCGAACGCACCGGCAAACTCAAGCCCGGCGGCACCATCATCGAAGGCACGTCCGGCAACACCGGCCTGGGGCTCGCTCTCGTCGCCTGCGTGCGCGGCTATAAAGTCGTCTTCACCATCACCGACAAACAATCGCGCGAAAAAATTGATCTGCTGAAAGCTTTCGGCGCCGAAGTGATCGTCTGCCCCACCGCCGTCGAGCCTGAAGATCCGCGCAGCTACTATTCCGTCGCCGCAAAACTCGCGCGCGAAATTCCCAATTCCTTCTATCCCAATCAGTACGCCAATCCTATGAATCCGGAAGCGCACTATCGCTCCACCGGCCCGGAAATCTGGAAAGACACCGAAGGAAAAATCACGCATTTCGTCTGCGGCATCGGCACCGGCGGCACCATCTCCGGCGTGGGACGTTACCTCAAGGAACAAAATTCCAACGTCAAAATCATCGGCGTGGATCCCATCGGCTCGCTGTACTACGAAAAGGTCAAGACCGGAAAAGTCGGCAAGGCCCTCACCTACGTCGTCGAAGGCATCGGCGAAGATTTCTTCCCCGCCACCATGAATCTGGAAATTCTCGACGACGTCTTCCAGGTTAACGACGAAGAATGTTTCGTCTGGGCGCGCCGCCTCGCGAAGCAAGAAGGCATATTCACCGGAGGCTCGGGCGGCGGTTGCATCTCCGCCGCGCTGAAAATCGCCAAGGCCGCCAAGAACGGCGATTTCATCGTCGCATTCGCGCCCGATTCCGGCTCACGTTACATGTCCAAAGTTTTCAACGACGGCTGGATGCGCGAGCACGGCTACGTGGACGCCGAAGTCACTCTCTCCGCCGCCGACGTAATCCGCGTAAAACGCCAGAACGGCAAAACGCGCGAGATGATCGTCGCCGGCCCGTATCAAACCGTCTTCCACGCGCTGCAAACCATGCAGCAGCAAGACATCTCGCAACTTCCCGTCTTCGAAGAAGGAAAATCGATCGGCACGGTGTTCGAAGATCAGATCCTGACTCTCGCGCTGCAAGGCAAAGATCTCCGCAAACTAGTCATCCGCGAAGTCATGGGCGCCCCGCTGCCGCAGGTTGCCGCCAACGCCCCCGTCGAACGCGTCACCTACATCCTCAGCCACGACAGCCCCGCCGTCTTCGTCGAAATGCCCGGTGCAAAACTCGAAGTCCTCACCAAGTTCGATCTCATGGACACCATCGCCGGCCTCGTCGGCCACAAGCGCTAGCAATTCTTTCGTAAGCGTGCGCTCCGGAACGGAAGGATTTTGGTTCCGCTGTAAATGCCGCACGTCGTCGGAAGGACGGGCGGTCACTCCAGACCTACACACCGCTTGTCGTCGGAAGGGCGGGACTTCAGTCCCGCCGCCCGCACCTCGAGAACCATGGGGCTTTAGCCCCTGAAGCCACGATTTTGAACCGCATCTGAGGCTATCCATTTCACCTTCCGTCGAAATCTACTTCGGCTCCGCGACAGATCGCGGAGCCGAAGTTACGCCGCCGCGCAGTGGGACACCAATTTACTACCGCGCTTCCGCGTCCATCGTCCTTGCACCGGGTGCAACATATCCCGCAAACGCCTGCTGGTATCCCGCCGCATAGCTCGTCTGGTCTTCATCGAACACCCAGCGGCTCTGCGATACGCGCGGCCGCTCGCCGCGTTGCTTGGCCAACTTGCCTTGAAAGAGCCCATCGCGAAACGGCGCGCTGTTCGCGAACGCCGCCGTGAGCCTGTGCTCTTGCTGTTGGCTTTGTGCCGCTGTGTCTCCGTCCCGCCCCGCGTTCACCGAGGTAAGCCCCGGCCCCGCAATCCATGCGCCAGCAAACGCCAAACCCACCAACGCAAAAAATCCCGCTCCGAATTTTCCGATCGCCGTGTTTTTTCCCATGTGCTGCCCCCTTTTTCTCGTGATCGTGACGCGCGCGATTTGCGCCGTCCCTAGCACAGACGCGGACAGCAGCACCCGAGATGCGGCTCCAGCCCAAAGCTTTACGTTCTTAACACACACTTTACTGGCTCTTTACGCGCCTGCCGCTTATCCTAGAAATCGCCAACAGCGCCGCAAAAGTTCGGAGCGTACGCAGTGGATTTGGAGAAAATCAAAAAACGCAACTTGCTCTCGTGGGCCTCGGTAATTCTGCTCGCGATTCTCTGCGCCGTGCTGGCCGTCCTGCAATATCGCTGGACCGCGCAAGTCGCCGCCGGCGAACAGTTGCGCCTTAAAAGCAATCTGGATTCCCGCCTCGAACTCCTCCGCCGCAGTTTCAACGAGCGCATTGATTCCGCGTGCCTCGCGTTCATCCCATCGTCAACGGAATTCGCGAAGCAAAGTGTAGAAGACGCGTATCTGGAAAAATATCGCGCGCAACGCGCCGCGCAAGCTGAAATCGTCTCCGGCATCGCCCTTGCGATTCCGCGAGGCAACGAAGTCGCTCTCTTCGTTCCCGATTCCGCCGGCCGTCAATTCGTCGAAACCGCGTGGCCCTCCGATTGGACCATCACTCAGAACAAACTTCTCGCCCGCGCCAATGGCGGCCCTCCCGGACCAAGCCTTCCGCAAATTCCCACGCTTCGCGCCATCCCGCACTTTGGCCGCGAAGAAGAGGGCCGCCTCGGCCGCACAATTTCGCGCGAGCAGGATTGGCTGATCCTCAAACTCAACGACGCCTACATCGCGCGCAATCTCGTTCCCGAAATGCTGAACGGTTATCTCGGCGTCTCCGGCAAACTCGACTACGACGCGCAAGTCGTCGTCAATCAGGTGCCCTTCATCCCACTCTATGATTCCGAGCCGCGCCCTCCGCGGAGCAAAATTTGGACTCCGGACGCTTCCGTCGCGCTTCTGGAAATTTCGCCGCCCGTTTCCGCGTTCGTCCGTGCCTCGGCGGAAAACGCGCCCTCGTCTCCGGCGCCTCCGCCTTTTCCCGCGCGCTCGTCCGGATTGTGGCTCTTGCGCGTGCACCATCACGCCGGCTCGCTCGAATCCATCGTCGCCGGCGCGCGCCGCCGCAATCTCGCTCTTTCGGCCGGGTTGCTGCTCCTGATTCTCGCCACGGTAGCGTCGCTGGTGCGCTCCTCCCGCCGCGAGCGCCAAATGGCGGAACTCCAGATGAATTTCGTCGAAGGCGTCTCGCACGAATTGCGCACGCCGCTCACCGTGATTCGCACCGCCGCGTTCAATCTGCGCGGCAATCTCGCGCAAAAGCCCGAGCAGGTCGCGCGCTATGGCGCGTTAATCCAAAACGAAAGCGAAAAATTGACCGCGCTGGTTGAACAAGTTCTCCGTTACGGCAGCGCGCGCTCCGGCCGCATCATCGCTCACCGCTCGCCCGTCGCGATTGACGCGCTCATCGAAAGCACCCTGCAATCCAGCCGCCTGGGCCTCGAAAATACGAATCTCACCATCGAAAAGAAAATCGCGCCCGATTTGCCCCTGGTGCTCGCCGATTCCGAAGCCATGGAGCACGTCCTGCAAAATCTCTTCGAAAACGCCGTGAAATATGGCACGGAATCCAATTCCAGCAACTGGATTGGAATCTTTGCGGCCGCCGCTCCGCCGAACGGCGCGCCCGCCGTCGAAATTCGCGTTGCCGACCACGGCCCCGGCATCCCCCAGGAAGAACGCGAACACATTTTCGATTCTTTCTATCGCGGCCGCCGCGCCATCCACGACCAGATTCACGGCACCGGCCTCGGCCTGACTCTCGCGAAAAAAATCGTGGAAGCCCACGGCGGCACGATTGCCGTGAAAAGCCAGCCCAACCAGGGAACCGAATTCATCGTTCGCATTCCCGCAGTATCGGCAGGAGCGCTGGAATGACTCCTCGCATCCTCATCGTCGAAGACGAGCCCGGCCTGGTCCTAACCATCTCCGACCTGCTGACCGCGGAAGGTTACGAAGTCGCCGCTGCCACCGACGGCGCGTCAGGTCTGGCCATCGCCACCGAGCAGCGCTTCTCCGTAATCATTCTCGACGTCATGCTGCCGAAAAAAAACGGCTTCGACGTCTGCCGCGAGCTCCGCCAAAAAGGCGTGGACTCCGCGATCCTGATGCTCACCGCCAAGACGCAAGTCGTCAATCGCGTCGTCGGTCTCAAACTGGGCGCCGACGATTACCTCGCCAAGCCCTTCGAGCCCACCGAACTTCTCGCGCGCATCGAAGCTCTCTTGCGCCGCGTCCACAAAGAGCGACGCGTCGCCGTGCGCACTTTCCGCTTCGCCGACGTCGAAATCGATTTTGAAAACTCCGAAATCCTGAAAGCCGGCCAGCGCGTGGACGTAGCCGCGAAAGAACTTCTACTATTGCGATACTTGGTGGATCACCGCGACCGCGTAGTCCCCCGCGAGGAAATCCTGCAGAAAGTCTGGGAGTACGACAGCCAGGTAACGTCTCGCACAGTAGACGTTCACGTCTCCTGGCTCCGCCAAAAACTAGACAATCCCCAAAGCCCCAAACATATCCAAACCGTAAGAGGCAAAGGCTACCGCTTCACCGCGTAATCAACCCGCTGCGGCCAAACATCTATCCCGGCGCGTGATGCCGGTGATTTTCTCTGCGTCCTCTGCGTCTCCGCGGTAAATGTCGTTGAGGATTGCAAACCGCCAAATCAACGCGCGTAGGGGCACGGCATGCCGTGCCCGCGTCCATAAGACTTTGCGCGCGTCGATTACGCGTCGCAATCAATCTCAAAAGAACACATCCGGTGAAACACGAAATCGCCAGCTCAGCCGCTCAATATGCGCTTTGTCGAGCGTTCGCTTGCCGCACCAACGGCCCGTTTTTCTTCGCGCAGCCGTCATTCGTGGCTTAATCCGCCAGCTTCAACTCGTCGAGATAAGCGTTGTACGCCACCTTCACTTTCGCCGCCTCGGGCGCGCCTTTCGCGTAATTCTGCAGCGGCGTGATGAATTCATCCATCGCTTTATCAACGTGTTTGAATAAGTCCGGATTGGTCTTGGACAGCGCCGTATCGCCGCCGTAGTCCTCGGCCTTATCCCACACGCGTTCGAGGATGTGCGCCAGCTGTGCGGCCGTCGCGCTATCTCCCTTTTGGAACGAGGCGTACGCCAGTTTCGCCAGCGCGCGATAAGGCCCCATTTTGGTGTTATCCACGCCCGCATTCGGCGGCTGATGCGCCGCCTGCGGCATGAGCAAACTCGCCGGCACGCGACTCGTTGCGGGTATGACGACAGGCGCAGCCGCAATCCAGCACGCCAAACCAATGCCGAGCGGGAGCACTAATCTCACAATCTTTCGTGAAACAGGGGACATGCCGCCTCCTCGCATTCGTTTTTGAAATCGCTTCGCGCCGACTAGATAGCACATTTTCAACGGCCCGCGCCGGAAATATTGAGCGCAAACGTCGCCCGCACAGCGCGTCCGGCACCCCAATGGTATAATTATGAACTTTTTGCGGCCCGCTGGAACCTTCAGCGCGGCGCAGCACGCACGAAAGGGCCAACGACCGAGCATGAGAATCGAAGACTTCAACGAGCGCCTGAAACACTCCATCCTGGTAGGTGATGGAGCCATGGGCTCCCTGCTCTACGAATCCGTCGGCCCGCAACGCTGCGTGGATGAACTGAACACCACGCACGGTGATGCGGTGTTCCACGTCCATCAGACCTACATCGAAGCCGGCGCGCAGCTCATCGAAACCAATACGTTCAGCGCCAATCGCCACAAGCTCTCGCAATTCGGCATGGGCGGCCGCGTCGCCGAGCTGAATCATCGCGCGGTAAAAATCGCGCGCGAAGCCCGCGAAGCTGCCAAGCACGAAGTCCTCATCGCCGGCTCCATCGGTCCACTCGGAATCGTTCAGCACGTTCAGGAATTGCCGCGCGACGAAATTGTCGCCATTTTCAAAGAGCAAGCCGGCGCGCTCGAAGAACGCGGCGTGGATTTGTTTTTGCTCGAAACTTTCAGCGACATCGAAGAACTTCTCGCCGCCGTGGACGCCATCCGCTCGTTCTCGCGCCTGCCCATCGCCGCTGAATTAACCTACTCCGACGAAGGCTCCACGTTCGGCGGCACGCGCCCGCAAGATGCTTGGGAAAAATTAAAAGACAAAAATATTCAAACCTTCGGCGCCAACTGCACCATCGGCCCGCAACTCCTCTTGCCGGTTCTGCGCGAGCTCGCCGCCGCCGCGAAATTGCCGTTAACCGCCATGCCCAATGCGGGCTTCCCCAAGCGCGTCGGCGACCGCATCGTCTACCCTAAATCTTCGCCCGAATATTTTGCGCTCTTCGCTCAGGAAGCCGCGGAAATCGGCGTGCGTATTCTCGGCGGCTGCTGCGGCACGACGCCCGAACACATCCGCGCCATGGCCGAAGCCGTAAAGAAACTGCGCCCCGGAAAATCCTCGACTGCGAAAGACGCTGCAAACTCCTCTGCGGCCACGATCGAAGTCTTCGAGCCCGCCGAACGCTTCCGCCGCATCGCCGCCCGCGAACCCGAAAGCAAGCTATGGCGCAAAATCCAGGCCGAAAAATTCGTCACCTCGGTCGAGATCGATCCGCCCAAGGGCGTCACCATCGAACGCATTCTCGACCAGGTCGGCCGCGTAATGGCTTCCGATGAAGTAGACTCGATTGACATTAATAGCGGCACGCTCGCCCGCGTTGGCATGGACGCGCTCGTCCTCGCCGGCGCGCTTGAGGCCCACGGCTTTGAAACCATCCCGCACGTCACCACGCGCGACGCTAATATCATCGGTTTGCAGGCCATGCTGCTCGGCGCCTGGGCCGTCGGCGGCGTCCGCAACATTCTCGCGATCACCGGCGACCCGCCGTCGCTCGGCGACCATCCCGAAACCAGCGGCGTCTACGAAGTGGATTCGATCGGCCTGGTAAAAGTCTTGTCGCGGCTGAATCAAGGGACTGACTGGGCGGGAAAAAGTCTGGGCGGCGCCACGAACTTCACGATCGGCGTCGCTGTAAATCCAGTCTCGGAAAATATCGACGAAGAGTTGCGGCGATTCGAAGCCAAAATCGAAGCCGGCGCGCATTTCGCAATGACTCAGCCGATCTTCGATCCCGAGCACTGGCACCAGTTTCTTAAGCGCCTAGGCGGAAAATCTCCGGTGCCAATCGTGGTCGGCCTCTGGCCGCTCACGAGTTACAAGCAAGCCCTACGCCTGAATAACGAAGTCCCCGGCATCGTCATCCCCGAAGCCACGCTCCGCGAAATGGAAAAAGCCGGCGAGCACGCCCGCGAACGCGGATTCGTCCTGGCCCGCCGCATGCTCGATTGGGCGCGTACTGCACGCAGCGAGAGCATAGCTGGCGCGTACCTGATAGCTCCGTTCAAGCGCTACGAAGAAATCCTCGAGCTCTTCAAATGATCGCAGCGCGCAGGACTAAAAGAACCAAAACCTCTTGCGCCTCTTCAATGGTGTCGCCCCAGGACTAAGCCCCACATCCTCGTCCATCTCCGGCACCCAAGGCAGCGACTTGCCTTCAAACACTGCCCGCGGATTATCCACCATCAGTGCCGTAGCCACGTCTGCGCCGCGTCGCTTCGCCACATGCTCGAACACTTCCTTCAACCGCAAAGGCCTCGACGTCACGTTGTGCGCGTCGCTAGCCACAAAATGCACCGCATTCATCCCGATCCACTCTTCCGCCACCTCCTGCGCCGACTTCCCGAATTTCCCCAGCAGCGATTGCCCCGTCACCTGCGCGTAACACCCTTGCCGCAGCCAGCGAAACAACCGTTCCGGCTTCGATCGTATTAAAGGATTCCGCTCCGGGTGCGTGATGATCGGCCGCAACCCCGCCAGATGCAATTCGTGCAGCGATTGGTCCATCGAAGGCGGAATCGAATAGTCGGCAAACTCTACCAGCAAATAGTTCTTTTGGTTCAGCGTAAAGCGGCGGGAATCGTGGCGTATCTCGCGCAGATTTTCAAAACTCAAATGAAAATCGCAGCCGGTCGCCAGCACCAACCGCCCTTCGAATCGCGCCTGTAATTCCTCGCGCCGCTCCTTTACCAATTCGGGAACAAACGCGTGATTCGGGTGCGCATGCGGCGTCGAAATGACATGCGTAATTCCATCCGCAATAGCCATTTCCGCCATTTCCACGGACATCTCAACCGAATCGGGACCGTCATCAAGCCCAGGAAGTATGTGGCAATGAATATCAATCATGTGAGCCGAGAATAGCGCAGCGAGAAACGGATGACAACGCACGAGCCCAGCCCCGGTGCGCGCGAAGCAACGCAACGCCGCAAATGAATTGGCCAGATTATTGCTTTCAGGCCTATGCAGCCCAGTGAAACTGTTTCATTTGCGGAATCGCCAGTTGCCGCCGCGAATGGGCTGAAGTAACTCCCAATTCGGTCGAATCTGTACTTATCAGGAACTTTTCAGGCCCAACGCGCCAACGGAGCGAGTAAGCAAATGACAGTCGCCTTCCCAGACCGCCGCAGGCGAGCGTTCATCACCGGCATCACTGGCCAGGATGGCTCCTATCTCGCTGAGCTGCTCATCGGCAAAGGCTATGAAGTCCACGGCATCAAGCGCCGCTCCAGCAGTTTCAATACGGACCGCGTGGACCATCTCATTTCAGATTGGCACGAGCACGAAACCCGCTTCTTCCTGCACTTCGCCGATCTCTCAGACGCCACCAGCCTCTCGAAACTTCTCTACCGCATTGCGCCCGACGAAATCTACCACCTCGGCGCGCAGAGCCACGTCCGCGTCAGCTTCGATATCCCCGAATACACGGGAGACATCACCGCGCTCGGCACCACTCGCCTCCTCGACGCCATCCGCGAAACCGGCATCCCTGCCCGCTTCTACAACGCCGCCAGCAGCGAAATGTTTGGCCAGGCCTATGAATGTCCGCAAACCGAAACCACGCCCTTCCGCCCGCGCAGCCCGTACGGCTGCGCGAAACTCTACAGCTACTGGATGACGGTCAACGCCCGCGAAGGCTACGGCCTGTACGCGGTGAACGGCATTCTCTTCAATCACGAATCCCCTCGCCGCGGCGAAATTTTCGTCAGCCGCAAGATCACGCGCGCCGTCGCGCGCATTCTCCACGGCCTGCAGGACAAGCTCTATCTCGGCAATCTCGATGGCGAACGAGATTGGGGCTACGCACCGGAATTCGTCGAAGGCATCTGGAGCATGTTGCAGCAGGAGCAACCCGAAGACTTTCTGCTCGCCACAGGGGAAACTCATTCCGTCCGCGAATTCGTCGAGCGCGCTTTCTCCGAAGTCGGCCTGGACTGGCGCCGCCACGTCGAAGTGGACCCGCAATACCACCGCCCCACCGAAATTGACCGCCTCAAAGGCGACTTCTCCAAAGCGCGCAAAAAACTCGGCTGGGCTCCCCTCACAAAATTCCGCGACCTCGTAAAAATCATGGTGGACGCGGATGTACAGCTTCTCGAAGACAAACTAAGCGGCCAGATCGAACGCAAAATGGCCATGCGAGGCGGCGAATGAGAGCCCTCGATACTCCTTCTTCGGCCATAGGCGTTTTCTATGGCCGGCGCATCCTGGTCACCGGCGGCGCCGGATTCCTCGGCCGTGTCGTCGTCCGCAAACTCCGCGAACGCGGTTGCCGCGAAATCACCGTCCCGCGCCGCGCAGCCTGCGACTTGAGCCGCTGGGGCGATATCGAGCAACTCTTCGATAAATTCCGCCCGCACTTGCTCGTCCACCTCGCCGCCACCGTGGATAATCCCGCCAGCCATCGCGACGTCGCCGAAAGTTTCTACAACAACGTGATGATGTCCATGCAGCTCATGGAAGCTTCCAGCCGTCACGGCGTCGAGAAAATGATTTGCCTCGGCAGCGCCAGCTCCTATCCCACCAATGCCCCCGTCCCGCTTCGCGAGCAGGATCTATTCAAAGGCTTGCCCGATCCCGCGCGCGCCGTCCACGGCATCGCCAAGCGTTTGCCTTTCATTCAGGCGCAAGCCTACCGCCAGCAATACGGCTTTCACTGCGTCTTTTTGATTCCCACAAATTTCTACGGCCCCGGAGATAATTTCGATCCCAGGACCGCATACGTAATTCCCTCGATGATCCGCAAATTCGTCGACGCCGTGGACACCGGCGCCTCCGAAATCATCATCGGCGGCACCGGCTGCGCCACCCGCGATTTCCTGCACGTGGAAGACTGCGCCGAAGGCATTCTCCTCGCGCTCGAACACTTCTCCGGCGGCGACGCCATCAATCTCGGCAGCGGCGCCGAAGTTCCTATTCACGAACTCGCCCGCCGCATCGCCCGCATCACCGGCTACACCGGACGCATCCAGTGGGATCCCAATTATCCAGAAGGCACGATGCGCCGCGTGCTCGACGTAACCCGCGCGCAAAAGGAATTCGGCTTTCGCGCCCGTCGCAGCCTGGCAGACGGCCTGCTAGAAACCATCGAGTGGTACCGCTCCACGCTCGTGCGCGGCGCCGTAGAACCGGAACAAACCGCGCTGGCGCAAAGCATTTAGGAATTGCGAGGCAGCGCAGCGATTTTTGTAGGTCGCAGCTTCGTGGCGTAGATGAGCAATCGAGACTCTTTGCGGGTTGTGGCTTTAGGGCCCCGTGAGAAGACGAGAATCTTTGTAGGCCGTAGCTTTAGCTACGGCATAAATAGCGAAAAACCAGAGCGGCTTTAGCCGCTGAAGTACAAGTCTTGCAGTTCTCAAACAAACTCCTTAGCCACGATACGACAGCGGCAAATTTAAAGCGGCTTCACGGCTCGCGGAAAAACGGAAGGGCGGGGCTTCAGCCCCGCCGTTAGCCAGGCCTTTCGCTTGGGGCTTTAGCCCCTGAAGCCACGATTTTGATTTTTTTGTAAACCGTTCAGGCGCTGAACTGACGATTTTGTGGCTCTCACAAGGACCCTGTATCAGCACCAAAGGAAAGAATCATGATCCAAGGACTCGCAGAATCTCCCGTGAAAGTACTCCCCCTAAAACGCCGTCCCGAAGTGAAAGCGTGCACCGCCTGCCGCTCCTGCGGCAGTGCCCGCATCGAAAGCGTTCTCGACCTCGGCAATCCCTACGTCTCCAATTTCGCCGACTCTCCCGATAGCGACCGCTGGCCGCGCGTCCCGCTCGATCTGCTTCTCTGTCGCGATTGCAGCCTCGCGCAATTGCGCCACACCACGCCGGCCGAATGGCTCTATCGCCACTACTGGTATAAATCCGGCATCAGCGCCACCATGCGCGCCGCGCTCGCGGACATCTCCGAAAAAGCCGCGCATTTTGCCGGACTCGGCCGCGGCGATAGCGTCCTGGACATCGGCTGCAACGACGGCACTCTCCTGCGCTCTTACGCCGTCGAAGGAATCCGCCGCGTCGGTTTCGAGCCAGCCGAAAATCTCGCCTGTGAAGCCGCCGACGGCACCGACCGCATCGTTCCCGATTTTTTCACCGCCCGGCTCGTAGCCGGCGAAGAATTTCGCGTCATCACTTCCATCGCCATGTTCTACGATCTCGAAGATCCCAACCAATTCGTCGCCGATGTCGCCAGCCTGTTGATGGAAGACGGCGCCTGGATCATCGAAATGCACTATCTGCCGCTGGTCCTCGAACGCAACGCCTTCGACGCCATCTGCCACGAGCATCTGGAATACTACTCGCTCACTTCTCTCGAACCGCTGCTCGAGCGCCACGGCCTCGCCGTCGCCGACGTCGAAACCAACGAAGTCAACGGCGGCAGCTTTCGCGCCTACGTCGTCCACCGCAACTCACCCGCGCTTTCCATTCCCGCGCGCCGCGAACGTGTCGCCGCCATGCGCGCGCAAGAAAGTGCCGCGCGTTTATCCCTGCTCGCTCCTTACGAAGAATTCCGCACGCGCGTCCAGCGTATTGGCGCGAAACTGCGCGAGTGGCTGCGCGCCGAGCGCGAGCAAGGCCGGGAAATTTCCGTCTACGGCGCTTCCACTAAGGGCAACACGCTGCTGCAGATTTACGGCCTCGACCACACCCTGATTCGCTCCGCGGCCGAGCGCAATCCCGAAAAATGGGGCAAATTCACGGTGGGCACCTGGATCCCCATCGTCTCCGAAGCCGAAGCCCGCTCCCACGCCAACGATTTTCTCGTGTTGCCGTGGCACTTCATGCCCGAAATCCAAATCCGCGAACGCGACTTCCTAGCCCGCGGCGGCAAACTAATCGCCCCCCTTCCCAACCCCCGCGCCATCACAACCGAAGGCTGGCACCGCCTGGCCTAAGCAAAATTTGCACCGAAGCTTCAAAAAAATTATCTGGCGGCGAACCAAAATCGTGCGCCACTCGAACCGTCGTCTCCCAACGATATGGAGTGCGGCGGCGCGCCGCCGCTTTCACCCAGCGAGGCGTGCCTCGCGCACCGCACCACGGTTCCTCGCGAACGCCACACCGCATACACGCTTCGGTTCATGGAGCGGCCGGTGCGTCCGGCCGTTTCGGGACGCACCAAGCATGTATGACCCGGCACGATTCTTCCACGCCCAAGACCGCTTCTCACGCACACGCCGTTTCGTTTGTCACTTAATGTGAAAATCCGCCACGATCAACCGTGTATCCACGGTCACATGCGGCGAGACAGCATGAAAGCCCCACATATGCACCCAGGCATTCCCCGTGCGCACGGTCAGAAATGACTTCATCACTCCGGGAGGAAAAAACGTGAGGAACACCATGATCACCGACAGCACCGCATGCCCAAGGGTGTCGTAACGCGTCCACGATTCGAACACATGCAAGGCCGGATAGCTCGCCGCCCCCAGCAGAAACGCCGTCACCGGCGCCGCGAGCTTGCAGTAGCGCGGCAGCAAAATCGCGTAAATAAAAATCATCACCGGCAAATCAGTGCCGAAAAGATGAAAGATAAACGACAAAAAACCGCCCACGATCTGCTGATGATGCGTCAACCGCAAGAAATTCCCGCCGAGCACAAAATCCAGAAAACATCCGATCCCCATCACCACGAAAATCACGATCGTGTCGCTCTTCCAATTCGCCGACCGCAAATTCATTTGCTCGTGCGAATACCCGCGCAGCCGGAACACCACATACGGAACCAGCGCGAAAAATATTCCGTTGTAAGCCGCAAACGCATAAACCTCTTCCGGCGATTGCGGGCGCGTAGCGCCCACCAAAGAGCCATTCAGATGCAGCGCAATCCCTGCACCAAAAAAGTGCAGCCCGATAAATCTTCCAGCCACTAAAACCACCGCGCCGTAAATCCACAAAAGCAAAGCCTCGCGCAGCGCCACCCCATGCTCCGGCGCCCGCGAAGCTAGATCCGGCACAGCTCGCCGCCGCGTAATCAACGCCACCACGCCAATCTCAAGCACTAAAAACACCAGCGCAATCGAACTGAAGATCACCATCGCCTTCGGGTCGCCCGGATGCGGCCCCATCGGCAGCGGCATCGTCCCATGGCACAGCTCCACCGCTGCCACGCTGATCAAAACCCAAACAGCAAGCGCAAACTGAAAGCTGCGCTGCCGAACCAAATAAAAGAGTGTTGAACTCAAAGTACCCACGCGCCATGCTCGCGCACTATCCACATATGAACAACCAGAATCGAGCAAGCGTCGGCCAAACTCCACCCCAGCCGAATCATCTCAGCCCCATATGGAGTGCGGCGGCGTGCCGCCGCTTTCACCGAGCGAGGCGTGCCTCGCGTACCGCACCAGGGTGACTCGCGGACGCGACAGCGCCGCCCATGCTCAGGTTTGTGTAGCGGTCGCTGCGTTCCAGCCTTCAGGGACACACCGGGCATCGCTGACCTCGCGCGGTTCCCCCCGTGCGCTGGCCCCACCTTTGTGCGAATTCGGATTCTTGTTATAGTCGTTTTTCGTGCTGAAAACGGATTTTCAGCCGCTCGTCATCCGGGCTGCTGAAATCTTCTACCCCAACGAGAGGTCGCAAGTGCCCGCAGAACGCACTCCGGAATTCTTCGCGTCGAAAGACATCAAGATCGGCATCATCGGCTGCGGTTACGTCGGCCTCCCGCTCGCCTTGCGCTTCGCCGACGTCGGCCAGCGCGTCACCGGCTTCGACCTCGACCACGAAAAAGTCAAAAAGCTCAACGCCGGCCAATCCTACATCCAACACATCGCCGCGGAAAAAATTCAGCACCACGTCCAGGCCAAGCGCTTCGACGCCACCAGCGACTTCGCGCGCCTCCAGGAAATGGACGCCGTCCTCATCTGCGTCCCCACTCCCCTCGACGAGCGCCGCGAACCCGACCTCAGCTACGTCGAAAACACCGCCAAAGCCATCGCCCCGAATTTGCAACGCAATCAGTTGATCGTCCTGGAAAGCACTACCTATCCCGGCACGACCGAAGAACTCGTTCTTCCGATTCTAGAAAAAGGCGGCCTGCGCTGCCCGCTCGCAAAAGGCCCAACCACGGACAACACAGCGACGGACTTCTATCTCGCCTTTTCCCCCGAACGCGAAGATCCCGGCAACAAACAATACGGCCTGGCGCAGATCCCCAAAGTCGTCGGCGGCATCAATCCCCCCAGCGGCCGCGCCGCCGCAGCCCTTTACGCGCAGATCGTTTCAAAGGTAGTCCCGGTCAGCTCCACCCGCGCCGCCGAAATGGTCAAGCTCCTCGAAAATATTTTCCGCTGCGTGAATATCGCCCTCGTAAACGAACTAAAACAGCTTTCCCTGCGCATGGACCTCGACATCTGGGAAGTAATCGATAGCGCCGCCACCAAGCCCTTCGGCTTCATGCCGTTCTATCCCGGCCCGGGCCTCGGCGGCCACTGCATCCCGGTGGATCCCTACTATCTTTCGTGGAAAGCCCGCGAATACGATTTCGCTACCCGCTTCATCGAACTCGCCGGCGAAATCAATACCGCCATGCCCTACAACGTAGTCGAAGCCCTCATCACCGCGCTGAACGACCACGAGAAAAGCGTGAAAGGCTCGAAAATCCTGCTTCTAGGCGTCGCCTACAAAAAAGATGTAGACGACCTCCGCGAATCCCCCTCCCTGAAGCTCCTCGAACTCCTAACCGCGCGCGGCGCAATCCTCGATTACAACGATCCCTATTTCCCCCGCCTCCACAAAATGCGCCACTACGATTTCTCGAATATGAAGTCCGTCGAGCTGACGCCCGAACGCCTAGCCAGCTACGAATGCGTCCTGATTGCCACCGATCACTCCAGCTACGATTACGATGCGATCGTCCGCCACGCGAAATTAGTCGTGGACACGCGCAACGCCACCCGCAACGTGAAGCACCCCGCCGGAAAAATCGTCCACTGTTAGGACCTGTATCCGAACCAATAATCTTTGTCTGTCGTATTTTCACAGTCGGTGGGAGAACAAGATGCGGGGCGGCTTTATACCCTGCAGAAAAACAGGAAGGGCGGGGCTTCAGCCCCGCCGTAAGTCGTGCCTTTTCTCTTCGGGCTTTAGCCCCTGAAGCCACGCTTTCGACTTTCTCCGCAAATTGTTTAGCCGCTGAAGTTCCGTTTTCGCAGTCGCCCCAGACGTCAGCTGCCCGCCATCTGCACTTTCGCCTGTACGAACGGCCAGCGAACCTCGTTCGCCTGTGCCAGTAACTGAATATCGCCAATAGGAAGATAGTTCCATTGCCCAGTACGAACCAGCCAGCTAAGGTAGCCGCATGGGCGCACCCACGGCTCCAAAGAAAGAAGCGCAAAAGCTCATCACCGATCCCGGCCGCCGCCGCAGCATGCGCGTGCTCCTCAGCGTCCCGATCAGCGTAAAGGGCAAAACCACCACGAATCAGGATTTTGACGAGGAAACGCGCACCCTTGTTGTTAACGCGCACGGCGCGCTAATCGCCTTGGCGGCCCGAGTCGCCGCGGCCCAGGAAGTAACCATCTCGAATAAGGCCACGCAAACCACGCGCCAATGCCGCATTGTCTACGTTGGCACCGAACAAGCTGGCAGGGCCCAAATGGGCATCGAGTTCGTCAAAGCCTTCACCCAGCTTCTGGCAAATTGACTTTCCGCCCGACGACTGGGTCGTCCCCGAAGACTAAATCTATTTCATAAATGACGTGCCCCGACGAGACGTGCCCGGCCGAGATGTTCCCAGAAGGGCGGGGCTTCAGCCCCGCCGTCAAACCCCGCAAAAACCTAGGGGCTTTAGCCCCTGAAGCCCCGTTGGTGCCCCGAACTTCAGAACTCTGCCAAATCGGAGTGTTTCTGGGTCGTTAGGCTGGCGTCGGCAGACGAGAATCTTTGTGGGTCGTGGCTTTAGCCACGACATCCGCTTGGCGAATCCAACGCGGCTTTAGCCGCGGAACTTCCCTCAACTTTTAGCCCGCAGCGCTGTTCGCCGTCACCTCGGCGCCGCCGTCAATTCTCCTCGAAAATTTCCATAGGGCATCTCCGCCTCAACCAAAACCGGCGTCCGCGCCGCATCATGCGCCAGCCAAACCGAAAAATTCGTCTGCGGCACTTCCTTCCCGCGCATGAAAAGATGGATCGCAATCCGCGCAGCCTGATAATTCCCCATCGTAATCGCCACGGTCTCCACCGGAACTTCCAAGTGCGCGCGCATCTCGTACAAATCGCTCCCATCGAAAAGAGGCACCCGCAATTCCGGCGTCCGTTTCCAATCCGCAGCTCGCAAAGCATAAAACGCGCCCAAAGGATCCTGCGTCCGGGGCTGGACGATCACCGGCGCCACATTGCCCCGCGGAGATTGTCCGATGGCGATCAGATGCAGCACCTCATCGTGTCTCTTCCCCATTTCATCCAGATACATCTCATATTGATGGCTATCGAGATTCGCAACGTCGGTATACGAATCAAACTGATCATCCACCTCAAAAAGATTCCGCAAAGGCGCCTGCGAGTGCACCGAGGCCCGAAAATGCCAAGTCTGCCAACCAAAAAGATCCCGCCGCTCCACTACCGCCGTCTGCACCGATGCCGCGTTCGAAAACGGCGCCCACTCCAACCGGTAATTCAATATCTCGCCCGCGCGAAACGGCATCGCCGCCTGCGCACCCGCACTCATAGCGTCTGTATTTGCGCCGGAAAACGCGGAAGGAATACCGTGCAGAAAACCACCGGTCATCAAAATCAGCCAGCTAGCGAACGCCAACAAAGCAACCCTTCGCCATCGTCCGCTCGCAACACCCTTATCCACAAGAAGCCTTTGTAGCGGCGGACTTCAGTCCGCCATTCTGCGCGCACGTTCCATCATCGTCTACGAAGTCCGCGCGTTGCCGTCCAAATGCCCCGGAAGCTCCAGCAAATTATCCACCATCAAATCCGGCGGATGCGCCCGCAAACCCTCCAACCCAAATCCATAACTCACCCCGCAAGCAAATATCCCCGCGTTGCGCGCAGTTTTAATATCCACATCCGAATCCCCGATCATCAAAGCCTCCGGCGGCGAAGCCTGCAGGTCGCGCAACAAGACTTCCACTCCCATCGGATCCGGCTTTTTCCTTTCGAAACTATTCCCGCCATACACAAATCGAAAATACCGCGATAACCCAAGCCCCTCCAGAATCGCGCAGCTGAAAACCACCGGCTTGTTCGTAAGCACGGCCATAGCCCGCGCCGGATGTCCCGCCTGCGTCAAATCTCCCCCCAGCCCCGCCAAAGCTTCGCGCACGCCAGGATACGCCACGGTGTTATCCAACATGTGCGCCCGGTAGTACTTCAGAAAATAATCCAGTCCCCGCTCGACCTCCGCCTCCGTAACCCCCTCGCCCAGCGCCCGCCGCACCAGCATCGCCGCTCCATCGCCAATAAAACTGTAAATCGTCTCGTGCACGTGTTCCTCGCGCCCCATATGCGCCAGCATCGCGTTCACCGCATGCGCCAGATCCAGCTTCGAATCAATCAAAGTGCCGTCCAGATCGAAAATCAAAACGCGCACGCCAGCAAACCGCCCATTATTAGTCGTCATCCGCAATCCAACCCTCGCAAAATCTCGCCACCACAAAAGAACAATTCATTTTATGCGGCGCCAGCAACAAAGTCACCCGCCCCCTGGGAACGCTAATGTCCCGATTGGCGCCGTTGCATTTGCGAATCGCGCTGCAGCGCGATTCGCCCTGAGATCCGACTGCGTCGGATCGAAGGCTACCCGTCGGTGCGTCCGGCATTTCAGGTCGCACCGGGCAGCCCTTGCCGCTAGTTTCGCCGTTGCCGTTGAATCACCCTCAACCTCGAAGCACCCCTCTCCCAAAATATAATGTTGCACAGACAACATCCATATGTTGTAATAGCAACATCGGAGATCACCACCATGCCTGGCGTTCTCGAAACCATCTGCCAAAGAAGAGCCGTAAAGGTTTTCGACCCCATTGAAATCCCAACCGAAACCCGCGACCGAATCCTCCACGCCGCCCGCCTGGCCCCCTCCAGCTTCAATATCCAGCCCTACCGCTTCTACTGGCTATCCACTCCCGATATACGCAGCAAAGCCGCCGAGCTCTGCTTCGGCCAAAGCCCCGCCGCCACCGCCTCCGCTCTCATCGTCGCCGTCGCCGACATCGGCTCCTGGAAATCCACCACCGCCGGCGAACTCGCCTGGATGCGCACCGCCGGCTTTAGCGAAAAAAAAATCGCCGAATACGAACGCCGCGCCAAATTCGGCAAATGGTTTTTTATCCAGGGCTGGTTCGGCGTTTTCGGCGCCATCAAATGGACCGTCCTCCGCCTCGTCCACATCTGGAAAACGATGGGCATGCTTCCCGTCGCCCGCCAGGGCATGTTCAAATGGGCCACCAAGAGCGCCGCGCTCGCCTGCCAAAATTTAATGATCGCCGCCGAAGCCCTCGGCCTCAACACCTGCCCCATGGAAGGATTCGATGGCCGCCGCCTGGCCAAATTGCTGAAGCTTTCGCGCAAAGAACATGAGATCGTGATGGTCATCGCCATCGGAAAAAAATCCGCCGCCCACGAGGACCGCCCGCAATGGCGCCGCCCGCTCGAGGAAACGGTGCAGGTTCTATGAACATCGTCGACCAAAAGCTCGTCCCTATCCCGCCGCAAATCGTGAAAGATTCGATCCTGTTGAATCTCGCCTCCGCGTACTCTTCCGTCGGCAAGCAGCTCGAACAAAAAACCAAATGCTCGCAAACCCGCGGCTTCATCATGTCCACGCTGCGCGGCGGCGTCGCGCTAAATCCCAATCAAATCTCGAAACTCCTCGGTTTCGACCGCACGGTCGTCCATCGCGCCATCAAAACGATGATTCGCGAAGGTCTCTTAATCCAAAAAAAAGCTGCGACGGGCAGAGCGCTGCCCGTCCAGCTCACAACCAAGGGCAACAACTACCGCGACACCCTAGTCAAAGAACGCCGCAACGCCGAAGAAAAACTCCGCAAGAACCTGAAGCCCCAGGAAATCGCCACCCTGATTCGCCTGCTAAACCAAATCGCCGAATTTAAATTCTGAGCCTGTGCCCAACACCAACCTTCCCCGCGCCGTAGGGGCGGGTCTCAGACCCGCCCGCGGATCCGAGAGTTTCCTCGCGTGTCGACCCAGTCTTTTTATGTCGTACAATCCAAACGAATTGCCATTTCAGGCGAACCCGCAATAATTGATTTCATTTCCTTCGTAATCAGAGGAGGCCACCGTGAGCGCTGGGAAAGAAAAAGAAAGACTGACGCGACGAGGATTCCTGGGAGTAGGTTCAGCAGCCCTCGCGGCGGCCAGCCTTCTCTCCGCAGAAGAATTAGCCGCGCAAGAACAATCCGCCGCGAAGACCGCGACAGATCGCAGCGCCAGCGACCCCGGCCCCACCAATTCCGTTCTCGACGCGGCGAATCCAGATTCCAATCATCCGCTGCCCACCGACGCCGGCGGCGTGCAAACTTTCAAATATCCCTTTTCCTTCGCGCACAAGCGCCAGCACGAAGGCGGCTGGTCCCGCGAAGTCACCCAGCGCGAGCTAGCCGTCGCCACCACCCTCGCCGGTGTGGACATGCGCCTCACCGCCGGTGGCGTCCGCGAACTCCACTGGCACAACGCCGCCGAGTGGGCCTTCATGCTCTACGGCAGCGCGCGCATTACCTGCATTGATTCCGATGGTAAAAGCTTCGTCACCGACGTCAGAGAAGGCGACCTCTGGTTTTTCCCCACCGGCATTCCCCACTCGATCCAGGGTCTCGCCCCCGACGGCTGCGAATTCCTCCTCGTCTTCGACGACGGCAACTTCTCCGAATACGCCACAGTCCTGCTCTCGGACTTTATGGCGCACACGCCGCCCGACGTCGTCGCCAAAAATTTCGGCGTCAATCAACAGGCTCTGGCTTCCATGCCCAAGAAGGAGCTCTTCATCTTTCAAGCCGAAGTTCCCGGCTCCCTCGCCGACGATCGCCGCATCGCCGCCGGCGCCCTCGGCCCTTCGCCCATAGATTTTGCTTACCGCACCATGCAGCACCCGCCCACCAAAACCAATAAGAGCGGCGAAGTCCGCATCATTGATTCCAACAATTTTAAAATTTCCCAAGCAATCTCCGCCGCCATCGTCACCGTAAAACCCGGCGGCCTCCGCGAACTCCACTGGCACCCCAACGCCGACGAGTGGCAATTTTATTTCGGCGGCAAAGCCCGCATGACCGTCTTCGCCACTGGCGGCCGCGCCCGCACGATGGATTTCGAAACCGGCGACGTCGGCTACATCCAAAAAACTCTCCCGCACTACATCGAAAACACCGGCACGACCGACCTGAAGTTCCTTGAAATGTTCAAAAGCCCCTACTACCAGGATCTGGCCCTCTCCGAGTGGCTTAGCCACACTCCCCCGGAATTGGTAGCCGCACACTTGCATCTCGACAAAGCGACCCTGGACGCGCTGCCGAGAGAAAAACCGCTGATCATGCCCGAATAGCGTCTCGCGCGGCATCGTGTGCGCGGCGAATCCTGCCCGCCGCCTGCACGCTCGCGTTTCTCTACGGTTGCCGTGGCGCTTCGTTCACTGGCCGCTGCGCGCGCCGGCTTGACCTTCGATGCGACCTTCCACTTGGTAGATTGCAATGCCGCTCATAAGTTTGGGGTAGAAGTCTGTGGATTTTTGCGGAAGTACGTCGCCGCCGAGCGCGATGTCGGCAACCTGCTGGACGCGCACGGGATTCAGCAGGCATGCTAGTTGCGCTTCACCGCGGTCTACCGCCGCGAGAGCTGCGTCCACTTCGCGCTCGTAGCCGACATTCTTTTCGGCTGCCACGGCCTCGGCGCTGATTCCCAGCCCTCGTTCGATGATCAGCCGGTGCAGCAGAACGATGTCCAGGCCGCGCTGCGCTTCAGAGACGTCCGGCAACATCGTTTCCAGGTCCGCATCGCGGCGCAGCAAAAATAGATAGAAGGCGCCGCCGCCGGGGTAGACACCGATAGCGCGGCGGCCGTGATTTACTTTTTCCAGGTCTTTGTGAAATTCGGCGAAGGCGGCGGTGCGCTCTTCGGGATTTTGAAACGGGTAGGAATACCAGTCGAAGGCTTGCGCGACGTTCTGGCGGAACTTGTCGAAATCGAAATCGGGGACGTGGCGGATGAGGCGGTGGGTGGGCAGAATGGTGAGACCCTTGGAGTGCGTGTTGATGAACGTCATCATGGCGAATTCGGGCGCGGCGTAGGGATCGTTGACGCCTTCGCGGACGCGCGATTCATTGCGAAAGTTGAGGGCGGTTTCGTAGCGGTGATGGCCGTCGGCGATGATCAGTTTTTTGTCGGCCATGGCGTTTTGAATTCTGCGGATGTTGGCGACGTCGGTGACGGGCCAGAGCCGGTGCGTGACGCCGTATTCGTCTTGCATTTCGTTGGCGGCGGGCGGTTTCGCAATTTCTTCGAGCAGGTTGTCAATGCGGCGCGCGGCATCATCGTACAACATGAACAGTTGGCCGGTCTGCGCATGGGTGTGGCGCAAAAGCTCGATGCGGTCGGCTTTCGGCGCGGAAAGAGTGCGTTCGTGGCGGAAGACGATGTGCGCGTCGTAATCTTCGACGCGGCCCAGGGCGATGAAGCCGATGCGCGTCTTGCGGGTGTGCGTACCGGGAACGAGATATTCCTGGGAATAGACGTAGATGGCAGGAGCGGCGTCCTGAATCAAGACTTTTTCCTTGATCCATTCTTTGATCTTTTGACCGGCGCGCGTGTAGACGTTGTTTTCGGGCGTGTCGGCGGCGTTGATGAGCCCCTTTTCGATGGCGATCAGGTTGTAGGGGCTCGCGGCGTAGTACTTCTCTTGCATCGCGGGGGTGATTTTGTCGTACGGCTGCGTGAGCGCTTTATCCAGCGGGACGCGGTTTGTGTCGTAGCGGAAGGCGCGAAAAGGTTGAATTTCAGCCATGTGGGCCTCGGGTGGCAGTCTGAGCAGCTTGAGAAACGTAGATTGTAGCAGAGGAGGCCGTGATTCGTGATTTGTGACTTGTGAAGCGTGATTGGTGATTAGTGAGTGGTGATTGGTGAAGAGCTGGATCGCGACGCGCTGAATCGAGGCTGCGAGCTTTTCGGGCTGCATTTCGAAAGTGCCGAAAAGTTGGCGATTGATTTCGTGCGCGGGTGTTTGTTTTGTGTGAGATAGGATCATTTCTAATCGCCGGGGTTGGCGATTGAATTTGGCAGGATTCCCGGAGATGTAACATTGTGACATGCGGTGTAACAGCCTGTAACAGAGGATGTGAAAGCCGCGGTTTGCGACTTGTGGTTCGCGATTCGTGCGCGACGAGGCCGAAGTATTGTTTGGCGCGCGTCCCGTGGAAGGCTGGCCTGTTGCGTTCCTGTTGCGGTTAGAAATTGGTTCGGCTTTTGTTTTCAGCGAGTCACGCGGGATTTTGAACGAGGTGTTGTTGCGATTAGAGAGGAGTGGTGGGCACGTGTGATTCCGACGGCGGCGGCGCGAGTGGATCGGAGCGCATGCACCCTGTATCGGGAATCTGTTCGTTGGTATCGAGAAGTCTTGGGCGCGGGTGTTTGTTATGAATGAGTTACGCGAATGAATGTTATTTGGGAATCGTACATTTGTATGAAGAAATGCTGGGCCGCGAAAGCGGGCGCGCGGCGACGGATTAGCGATGCTGACCGCTGTGCCGTGGACCATGTGCCTTCCTCCGTTGGGCGCGATTATAGCCCGACTAATGATAACACAATGGTTAATAGAAGGCAAGAGTAAAATGAATGGGGGAGGGTTGAACGCTTGGGCAAGCTGGAGCGCAGCCCTTCGATTCGGCGCTGCCGAATCTCAGGATGAATCGCGCTGTGGCGCGATTCACAAGCAGCGCAGGTACGCACAAGACAGTCCGTTGTGTAGGCGATCAAAGTGCCACGTATATGTGCAAAAGCCCCATCCTTCCCGGAAATCGGGAAGGATGGGGCACCCGGCCCGCGTCCGGGAGGGATTCATTGCTTCTGTGTTCGTGGTCAGCTTTCTTCGATGTGTTGGACGTGGATCTCGCTGTTGGCGGGGTCCAGGGTGCCGGTGACTTTCACTTCTTTGCCTTCGAATTTGGCGATTAGCTTTTGGTCGGCATCCAGTTGATACCAGCGTTCTTGGCGCTCGTCTCTTAGGACGAAGCGGTCGCCATTCATCCAGATGGTTCCCTGAAAGGTTTTTACTTCGGCTTTGTCGTCGGATTGGATTGGGGATTGGATTCGGGATTGGTTTTGCGACGTTGACTGCTGCGTCCGCGAGCTTGCGGGATTTCTTGAATCTGAGATTGCGGCGGAAGCGGTTGCTCCTAGCGCAGCGATTATGATGAACGTGTTCAGGACCGCGCCTGTTCGGTACATGCGTCACCTCACGTCATGGTTTGGGGCTGGATTTTGGTGCGGGGCCGAATAGCGTTTGGGTTGATGGCGGCATTTGAAGCGCCATTGGCGAGCGGGGAGGGATTACTTGCGTTAATTCAATCTGTTGGAGAGTGACGGGCTTGTTACTTGGGAATCTCGAAACGAGGATTTGCCCGGTATTTTCTGCGGAGGTACGGGCAAAATGTTCCGTTCGGGGTACTGGGACGTTGAGTACTGGAATTTTGTGGTGCTCGGTGAGCGAGACGTAGAGAGTGTGTGTGAGGAGTGCAAAATCTGTACTTCAGCGGCTGAACAGGTTGCGGAAAAACGCAGGATTGAGGCTTCACGGGCGAAAGCGCCAAGAGAAAAGGCGCGACTTACGGTGGGGCTGAAGCCCCGCCCTTCCCTTTTTCCGCAAGCTGTGAAGCCGCTTTGATTTTGCTGCGTTTATGCCGTAGCTGAAGCTACGACCTACAAAGATTCTCGTGTTCTCACACAGACTCGTAGGAAGATCCGCCACCTGCGGCGGGCGGGCTTCGCTGCGCTTAGAACGGCACACCGAGAAACCACGTGGCGGAGCGAGAGGCTTGCTTGCGCGGTGGATGATATTCGCGGCAATGGGCTAGGGGCGGGTGCGAGACCCGCCCCAGTGACCCGGTTGAAAGTCGGGGAGCTGCGCGAAGGTGGGCTTACTTCGCGAAGCTTTGAATCGCGGCCGTTTCGCTGTCGTAGGTATCGAACACGGTCATCAACTTGGTGACTTGCAGGACTTCCTTGAATTTGGAGCCGAGGTTGGCGAGCTTCAGGACGGCGCCCTGCGACCGCGCGCTGTGGAAGGTGGCCACCAGAGTGCCCAGACCCGCGCTGTCAATGTATCCGACCTGCGCGAGATTCAGCACGATCTTCTTCTTGCCCGCCGCCAGCAGGCTCTTCACTTTCTCGCGGAACGCGTTGCTCTCTTCGCCCAGCACGATGCGCCCTTCGATCTCGAGCACGGTCACGCCATTCACTTCGTTATCAACCATTCTAAGTGCCACGTTCGCGCCTCCTGGAAAATTCGAAACGGTATTTGGAATCAGTGAAAATGAGAAGCCACTGCCCTGGGGCGGCGAGCTTTCTCGTCAGTAAAAATCCGAGCAGGACATGTAATACCCGCAAGAGGTGCAGATCATTTTGCACTTACGCGGCTCGAGTCGAGCCGAACAGCGCGGGCAATACTGTGATGCCTCGGCCGGCTCCGGCGGAACCGCGCGACGGATCGCGTTCGACTCGGCTGCTTCCGCCGCTCTTAGAGCGGCTTCCGGCTGTCCCATTTCTAGTAGTCCTTCGGACGGACGTTTATAGCACATCCGGGGGATAGGGAAAAGCAAAGGTGAGATTTCCGAGCGGCTTGCAGCGACGCAACGTCGACCGCCGGAAATGCACAATTCGCCATGGTGGTTAGACACCAAAACGCGGCGAATGGTTCGCCAATGAGTGTTAATTGACCGCGGCCGCACATCGCTATGGTGCCTGGTGTAAACGGGTGTAAAGTGGCAGCAACCACCGGGCAGTTTCGAGCGTCTGATGGGTGTAGGGCGGAAAGAGAAGCCATGAGACCTGGATGGCTATTCGGGATGGTCGCAACGCTGGTGCTGGCGGCCCCCGCGGCTTTGCAAGCGCAGCGGGGAGGCGGCGGGGGCGGTATGCGCGCCGGCGGGCCTTCTGGTGCGATGTCTTTCTCCGGTAGTGCTAGCCATTCCGCCGCTATTCGCACGATACCTACCGTCACGATCGCGAGCGGCTCGTCGGTTGCGCAGCCGCGTACTAATCCTTTCAGTGTTTATGGCGTGCCTGGACCGTACCGGCTCGCAGGCGCTGCGACGAGCAGCAGGTCTGCTTTGGGGATCAGAGCGCCGCACTCCGGACCGATTCGCGTCGGGAATGGCGGTAACGGTAACCGCAACCATCCGCCGCCGCGTAATCCGCGAGGCGGAACTCCTCAGTTCATTTTTCTGACCGGCGGAGGCTATTACTACTCGGGGCCGGTTGCGGATGACGATTCCGAGGGACCGACGCAGGATGCAACCGACCAGCGCGATGTGGTCGGGGGCCAGGCGGATGACAGCCAGCAGGCAGACGACCAACAGGCGCCCGACGATCCGCAAGGCGACTATCGTGCTAACGCCGCTGTGAACGCGCCGTTGCCTGCGCCAGAACGGCAAGAAGCTGCGCCGTTGGCCGATGTAGGTTCGTTCACGCTGGTGATGCGCGATGGGACGCAGGTGGATGCGCTGGCGTTCACGCGCGCGCAGGATAAAATCATTTACATTACGCCGGATGGCGGGCGCCGCACGGTGTCCGCGAGCGATATTGATAGCGATTCGACGGCGCGCGTGAATGAAGAGCGCGGAACGCCTTTGCAGATGCCGCTATAGGTAATTCGGCGGGGAGCTTCAGGGGCTAAAGCCCCTAGCCTCAGGCTGATGTTTTTGTCGCGGCTAAAGCCGCGACCCACGAAGCGCACCCACTCCGGCTCGTTTGGCCAAATCGCGATTGACTGCGGCACGGCTGCGGCATGATCGCGGTTCATCATTCACGAGACAAATTTAAATGGAGCTTCGCTCGCTTGCCGAGCCTATTCTTCTGTGCGCTGCAGGGGTTCAGGCATGTAAAGGCCGGCGTGGGCGGGGAGTCCGGCGCGTTCGAACTGGATTGTGGTGTGGCTGATCTGGAATTCGCTGGCCAGGACTTCGCGGACCTGCGTCAGAACTTTTTCGCTTTCTTCCATGTGCATATCGGGGATGCGTATGTGGCAGGAGAGCGCGTTGAGGTCGGTGCCGAGCGTCCAGATATGGATGTCGTGAACTTCCTGAATGCCTTCGACGCGCAGTAGCGCGCGGGCGACTGCTTCGAGTCGAATATTGCGCGGCAAGCCTTCCAGCAGGATGTGCGAGCTTTCGCGCAAAATGCCGATTCCCGACCAGAGGACCATCCCGCCGATCGCAAGGCCGATGAGCGGGTCCACCCATCCGGCGCCGGTGTAACGAATCGCGAGCGCTCCCAGCACAATCGCGACGTTTGAAAGGGCGTCGCCCAGATTGTGAATCCAGACGCTGCGGACATTCAGGTCGCGGCGGCCGCTGTGGACCGCTAGCGTAATTCCGCCGTTCACGAGCAGCGCGAACACCGAGACCCACAGCATGAGGCCGGTCTTCACTTCCACCGGGGTGCGTAGCCGCATGAAGGATTCGTACAGCAGTCCCAGGGAGACGAGCGAGAGGAGCACCGCATTGACGAATGCGGCGAGGATTCCTGCGCGATGATAGCCGTAGGTTTTTTCGGGCGTGGGAGGCTTCATGGCCCAGCGCATCGCTAGCCACGAGAGCACTAGCGTCGGCACGTCGGTTAGGTTATGGACGGCGTCGCTAACGAGCGCGATTGAGTGGCCGGCGTATCCGGCGATGAGCTCGACTGCGACCAGCGCGAACGTGGCGAGGACGGCGATGCCGAGCGCGAGCGTCATGCCTTCCGCGGGAAGCGAGACGTGCGAGTGTCCGCCGAGTCCGTGGTTGTGGGCGTGATCGTGGCTGTGACCGGCGTGCGAGTGGTCGTGCATCAGAGGGATTTTAACCGTGAATCGGTTGCGCGCACAGCGAGGATTCGGACGGTTGCGGCTAGGAGTTAGCAGATTGCGGCGAGAGGATTTTGTAGCGGCGGTCTTCGGGGCGGCATCGGTTGTTGCCGCGACACGGATGGCGCACTGAAGTGCGCCGCTACAAAGTCTAATTCGAATGGCGGGCGGGAACGAACGCGCGCCTCGAAACCTAATTGACTTACGTTGCCGCACCTGCCTACCATGGCACAGTTTCGTGGCACTCAACTCTCAGAGGGAGCGCGGGCGGGGAATATCGCGATTCACCCGGCGATGACGCACCAAGTTGCCAAACTGGTGTTCTGGGGAGTGCGCGGCTCTACGCCGACGCTCGAGCGCGATACGTGGCGCTACGGCGGGAACACTCCTTGCCTGGAATTGACGGCGCCGGACGGGACTAAGTTCATTCTGGATTGCGGGACGGGGCTGCGCACGCTGGGAAACTGCCTGACGGAAGCGCAACGCGGGCTGGGGATCGACGCGCACATTCTGGTTACCCACTACCACTGGGACCACATTCAGGGAATTCCGTTCTTTCATCCGTTTTTCGAATCGCAAAATCGTTTTCAATTTTACAGCTTCCAATCGAAATTTTTGGGGCCGAATAGCCTGGAACAGGTGTTCGCGGCGCAGCTGGCCACGCCCTACTTTCCCGTGGATGTGACGATGATGACGGCGGCGCGCGAATTCCGCGAAGTGAGCGACGGCGACAAATGGGAAGTGAACGGCACGCGAATTTCGACGTGTGCTTTGAATCATCCGCAAGGATGCCTCGGTTACAGGATTGATACCGCGGGCGGCTCGATGGTCTATGCGACGGATAACGAGCCGGGAGTTCCGCAGTGCGACCAGAACCTGCGGCATCTGGCGCATGGGGCTGATGTGCTGGTGTATGACGCGCAGTATTCGCCCGAACAGTTGGCGTCTGACCGCC
This sequence comes from uncultured Acidobacteriota bacterium, assembly GCA_963740695.1. Lineage (GTDB taxonomy): Bacteria > Acidobacteriota > Terriglobia > Acidiferrales > UBA7541 > Palsa-295. Next base: position 340,120 of record CAVUFU010000002.1, on the reverse strand, counting down.
GGGGCTGGGGACATTCGAGCTGGCTGGAGGGCGTGAAGATCGCGCGCGAGGCCAAGGTTCGCAATCTCGTCCTGTTTCACCACGATCCCGATTCTTCCGACAAAGTGGTGGACGGATTCCTTTCGGCGGCGCGGCAGGAATTTCCGGCTACGTGGGCAGCCACCGAAGGTATGTCCATCACCATGAGTGAGCGCGGCGTGAACGTGGCGATACGCGAATCGCGGCTGGGATTGCGGCGGCGATTGAGATTTGCGGCGACGATCAGCGGAATGACCGACGACGGAAAGCCCTTCGAAGAGAAAGCTACGGTGCGCGATTTGAGTTTGCAGGGCGCTTATCTCGCGTTGAACAGCCGGCCGCGATTGCAGTCCGAAGTGCGCGTGGTGATTGAAGCGTCGGGCGACCCGACGCGATCGAGCATGTTGAGTTTGCGCGGGACGGTGGTGTATTTCGATCTGGGCCGCGAGAAAAATCAGAATGGCGTCGGCGTAGTATTTATCGAGGACCCTGACCCGGGACGGCCGCGGGATTAGGCGCCTGCGGTGACCGGACGTGTTCAGGCCGAAAGCCGAGCCCGAAGATGCGGGCCGGGATGCGGCGCAAGACCGGGAATTTCTGGAACAGTCTGAAAGGCAGCGGCAGTTGCCGGATCGGCGCACGCGCAGCGAGGGCCGGACCGATCGCGCGCTTGTGAGCGAAAACCTGGAGCCGCTGGGTCATGCGCGTCGGAAATTCGCGGCGTTCCTGCACTTTCTGCAGCATTTCCTCCGTCACATTGTCCCGCAATAGCGGCTGCGCCAGGAGATTCGCAGCTGCTACCGCATCTTGAATCGCGAGATTGATGCCGACGCCGCCGACCGGCGACATGGCGTGAGCGGAGTCTCCGATGCACAAAAGCCCTGCGCGCGACCATTGCTCCAGATGATCAACGGCGACGGACAATAATTTTACGTCGCTCCAGTCCTTTAGTTCGGCCGCGCGCTCGCGCAGGAACGGCGCGGTGCTGGCGAGGTCATCGCGAAATGCCTGCAAGCCTTTTTGCTGGATGATCTCGAAGCTACCCTTGGCAATTACGTAGGCGCATTGCCAGTATTCATCGCGGTTGAGCATCACTAAAATCTTGCCGGCATGGAATCGGCCGAGAGTTTGGTTCGGATCGCCCGGCTGGCGCGAAAGGCGCATCCAGAGCACGTCAATGGGGGCGCCGAGGTCAATCACTTTGAGGCCCGCTTTCTGGCGAACGATGGAGTGGCGTCCGTCGGCGCCGATGGTCAAGCGCGCCTGCACCTCCAGGGAGCCGCCGGGAGTTTTTGCCCGCACGCCGGCAATCTTTCCGTTTTCTTCGATCAGGCCGGTTACTTCGGCCTGCATTCGAAGATGAAAATTCGGGTAGGCCTGGCCCTTTCCGGCAATAAAATTCAGAAAATCCCACTGCGGCATCAGCGCGATGAATTTGCATTGGGTGGGAAGATGCGAAAAATCGGCGACCGTCACCGCGAATTCTTCCACTTGCGCGCCGATCTGCGGAAGCTCTTGATGGGGGCGCTTGAGGAAGTCCTGGAGGATGCCCAGCTCGTGCATCAACTCCAGAGTGGAAGGATGAATCGTATCGCCGCGGAAATCGCGCAGGAAATCGGCGTGCTTTTCGAGCACCACGACATCCACTCCGGCGCGCGCCAGCAGAAAACCGGCGATCATTCCAGCCGGGCCCCCACCCGCAATGCAACAACGGGTTTGCACGACTTCAGGAGTTGCTTCGTTCAGCGGCGGCATCGCGTCCTCTTCAATTCAAATCATAACGTACCCGTCCGTTCAGATTTGTATTCTTTGAGTCGGACAAACGACCGAGGCGGCCCAATACGGGGCGGGATTCGGCGAGGCGAAGCGGGATCGGCGATTCAGCGGAGCGCGGCTACTTGGTGACGCCGGACAATTCGGCCAACTGGGCGTCCAGGTCGGCGAGCGCGCGGGTGAGTTGCTCGCGATAGCGCGGATCTTGATTGGATTGCAATTGTTTTTCGACGCGAGCGCGGGCGAGCAGCAGCACTTGGGTTTGCCGCCGCGTCTCGACTTGGGCCTGACTGAGCTGCTTCTTATTCTGGCGATCTTCTTTGGACTGAAATTCCTGAACCTGTCCTTCTACGGCTTTGCTTTCCCATCCCCTGGCCATCCGTAAATTCTAGGTGCGATGGCGCCGAATGCAGCGTTAAATTTTCGCGCAGGTTTCCTTGAGGCACCGGGCATGCAGGGCTCAAGAGTCTGTGTGAGAACTGCAAGATCTGTACTTCAGCGGCTGAACAGGTTGCGGAAAAAGTCGAAATTGAGGCTTCAGGGGCTAAAGCCCCAAAAGAAAAGGCTCGACTTGCGGCGGGGCTGAAGCCCCGCCCTTCCCTTTTTTCCGCAAGCTGTGAAGCGGCACTGATTTTTGCCTCGTCCATGGCGTAGCTAAAGCTACGGCCTACAAAGATTGTCCTGTTCCCACACAGGCTCTCAAGCCGGCGGCGTACTCCCGCGCTTGACGGCGACCGGCGGAGACGGATTGCTAGTAAACTGCTGGCGAAGATGTTGAGGTGAGCGAGATGAAATTCGATGCGATTGTGATTGGGTCGGGGCAGGCGGGGAAACCACTTTCGTACGCGCTGGCGGACCACGGGTGGACAGTCGCTTTTATCGAGCGCGCGGAATTGGGTGGGTCCTGCATCAACACCGGGTGCACGCCCACGAAGACCATGGTGGCCTCGGCGCAGGTGGCGCGTTATGCGCGTGACGCGGCGCGCTGGGGAGTGCGGGCGAGCGACGTGAGCGTGGATCTTCCCGCGGTGGTGGCGCGACAGAACAAGGTGGTGCAGAACTTTCGCAATTCGATCCAGAAACGGATCAGCGACCGGCCCAATATTCGGCTGGTGCGCGCACACGCGAGATTCAGCGGACCTCACCAAGTGGAAGCGGGCGGCGAAACTTTTGAAAGCGAGAAAATCTTTATTGATACTGGAACGCGCCCTGAGATTCCTAAAATCGCGGGGATTGATTCCGTTCCCTTCCTCACTAATGAATCCATCATTGAATTGCAAGAACTGCCGAAGCATCTGTTGGTGATGGGCGGCGGATATATTGGCCTGGAGTTCGGGCAGATGTTTCGGCGCTTCGGCAGCCGCGTCACGATTATTCACAGGAGCGAGCGGATTCTGCGGAACGAAGATCCGGACATAACCGAAATATTGCAAAAGGCGTTGGAAGCCGAGGGCATCGAATTTCTGCTCGGCGCCAAAGCGATGCGCGTCGAAAATCGTGGCGGCGAAATTGTGCTGACGCTTGAATTCAAAGACGGCACGCAAACAGTTTCAGGCTCGCATCTTCTGGTTGCCAGCGGGCGCATACCGAATACCGACGAACTTGGCCTCGAAAAAGCCGGCGTCGAAACCGATGCGCGGGGCTACGTGAAAGTGAATGGCAGGATGGAAACGAGCGTGCCGGAAATCTGGGCGATGGGCGACGTGAAAGGCGGTCCGGCTTTCACGCATATTTCCTACAACGATTACCAGATCGTTTACGCGAACCTTATCGAAGGAAAAAATCTCACCATCGAAAACCGCTATCTGCCGTACGCGCTTTTCACGGATCCGCCGCTGGGGCGCGTGGGAATCACCGAGCAGGTCGCACGGGCTTCCGGCCGAAAATTCAAGATGGGGACGTATCCGATGACTTCGGTGGCACGAGCGATCGAGCGCGATGAAACGGCCGGGCTGATGAAAATTATCGCGGATGGCGAGAACGATCAGATTCTGGGCGCGGCGATTTTGGGGAGCGAAGGCGGCGAGACGGTGCAAATCCTGGGCGCGATGATTTTGGCTAAGGCGCCTTACACCGTGCTGAAGGGAGCGGTGTACATACATCCCACGCTTGCGGAGGGATTTTTTGGATTGATGGAGTCGGTGAAGCCGGCGAATTAGAGGCGCGGTACGCGGCGTATTGACACCATCGCAGGGCCGTCTGCTTCTTGCTCACACTTGCAATCGAAGAGAGATCCTTCGCCCGCTGTCGCGGTCTCAGGATGACGACGCGCTCCCAACCGCGAGCTCATCGATTGGTAAGTTTTGCCTCGACTACTGCAGCGCGCCGATTTGGAAGTTGAGAGCCGACAATTCGGCCTGGTAGTCGTATTTCGCGCTGGCCTGGGCGATTTCCGCTTGCGTTGCGTTCAACTGCGATTGGCTCAGCTCGATGATGGAGCTCAGGCCGAGTTTGTAACGAGCTTGCGCCAGATTGAGCGCCTGGTTCGCCTCGTTCAGAAGTTGGTCGGTAAGAGCGAGGCGCTGGTAGCCGGAATTGGCGTTCAGCCAGGCCTTGCGCACGTCCCGCACAATGTTGTTCTGCAAATCCCGAAGGTACTGCTGCTGGGCGCCAGCCTCCGCATTTGCTTCGGCGTGCAGGGCGTTGAACTGCCGTCCATTGAAGATGGGAATATTCACGTTGAATCCGGCGGCCGCATAGCGCGAAGCGAGCGGATCTTCACGGACCGGCGTGAGGCCGGCGACACCCACGCCGCTGATCGTTGGAAACCACAGATCGCGCTCGGCGGTGGCGTAGCTCTGCGCGGAATTTACATCGAGGCGGCGTCCCACCAATTCGGGGCGATTCTGCATGGCTTGCGCGATGAGGGTGGGAAGGTCCGGCGGCGGCGCGGGCGGCAGCGGTTGGTCGGCGAGTTGAAACGTGCGCTGATCGGAATAGCCGAGAGCGGTGGAAAGGTCGGCAAACGAAGCTTCCAAATCATTTTGTGCTTGCACCAGCAGGAGCTGGGCCTGCGCCAGGTCTACGTTGGCAAAGCTCACGTCGAGGCCGGACTTCAATTTATTTTTTTCCAGCGCGGTGATTTGATCGGAAACGAGCTGGCGGTCCTTGACGGTTTCCTGCGCGACTTGCAGCACCGCCTGCGCTTTCAACACGCCGTAGTAGGCGGCGTCTGCCGCGAGCAATATGTCGGCTCGCGTAGCGGTGACGTTCTCCTCTTGGGCTTTGGCGTGCAGCAGCGAGCTTTTCACCAGCTCGTGGGTGCGGCCGAAATCGGTGACGAGTTGTTGGACCGTGACGCCGTCGGCGAAGCGATCGTAAACGATGGGATTATTCAGCGCGCCGGCGGTGATGCGGCTGTTGGTTTCGGATTTCACTCCCGTGGCGCTGCCGTATGCGTGCGGGTAATATTCGGAGCGGGCCTCGGTGACTCGCGCTTTCGCGGCGCTTGCGAGGTACGACGCCGCCTGAATCTGCGGATGATTTTGAACGGCGATTTTCTCGGCTTCCTGGAGCGTGAGGCTCTGCGTCGCTTGCGCGGGCGGCGGCGCCTGGGGCGGCAGCTGCTGCATGGGCGGCGGCGCGGGTGACGCCGGTTGCATTTGGGCGGAGGCCGGCGGCGCGCTGGCCAGCGCAGCGAATAAAACGATCACGGGTAGAAGCGAATCGCAGCGACGCATTAGCTAGCCTCCTGCGGCAGTGGCGCGGGCCCGGCTTCGGCCTGCCGGCGATAAATCAAAAGATAAGCGGCTGGCACAAAGAAGATGGTGAGCAGGACGGAAGCCGTCAAGCCGCCGATGATCACACGGGCGAGCGGGGCGTAGGCCTCGCTGCCGGTTTCCAGCTTGAGAGCCATCGGCAGCAAACCGACGATGGTGGCCAGCGACGTCATCAAGATCGGGCGCAGGCGAATGCGGCAAGAATCGGCGACGGCTTGCCGGACGCTGTGGCCTTCCTTGCGCAGACGATTGGCAAAATCCACGATCAGAATGCTGTTGGAAACCACCATGCCGGTGAGCATCACGATGCCCATCAGGGATTGGACGTTCAGAGTGGTATCCGTGAATGCCAGGGTAAGCATCACGCCGATCAGGCCGGTGGGAACGGCCAGGATGATCAGGAACGGGTCAATAAAAGAAGCGAACTGGGCCACCAGCACCAGATAAACGAGCAAGACGGCCAACAGCAAGCCGAATCCAAAACTGCGGAAGGAAGATTGCATGGTGACGACGAGGCCACGGACATTAATGCGCAGGTTGGGCGGGAGCTGTGTAGCGGCGACAATTTTGGAAATTTCCTTCGCGGGCCTGCTGAGGTCTTCGCCGGAAGGAGCGACGTACACGTCAATCGTTCTTTGCAACTGGTAGTGGTCGACTTCCGTGGGCGTGAGGATCGGGCTGATATCGGCGACTTGATCGAGGTAGGTGGGCAATTTCAAGTTTGGAGCGCGTAGCGGCATGGTCTTGAGGTCTTCGAGCGTGGCCACGCGATTTTCGGGATATTGCACGGTGACGAAATAATTGTTGCCGCTCTTGGGATCCACCCAATAGCTGGGCGCGATCATGGCGTCCGAAGTGAGCGCCGTGATCACGTTGTCCACGACCTCTTTCGGACTGAGGCCCAGCTCGCTGGCACGGGCGCGATTCACATTGAGGTTCAACGCGGGGTAGTCCATGTCCTGCGGGACGTAGACGTCCGCGACTCCCGGCAGCGCGCGGAATTTCTGGGCCAGGCCGAGGGCTATGCTATCGGCCGACTTCAAGTCCATGCCGCTCACCTGCACGTCAATCGGCGCGGGCATGCCTTGATTCAGGACGGCGTCTACCAGCCCGCCGGATTGAAAATAGGTGCGCAATTGCGGCAGATCGGCGGAGATGCGTGCGCGAACTTCGTTCATGTAGGTGAAGCTGCTGACGCGATGGTCTTCTTTCAGGCCGACCTGGATGAAAGCAGTGTGCATGGCGGAGTTCGGCGTGAAAAGCGCGGAGAGGTCTGACATCAGGCCGACGTTGGAGACCACGGTGTTCAGCTCATCGGCGGGAACCACCTGGCGCACGACATCTTCCACTTGTTTCACGTAATCGGTGGTCAATTCCAGGCGTGTGCCGGTGGGGGCTTTCACATTGATGACGAATTGGCCGGCGTCGGTGCGCGGAAAGAAGGACATGCCGACCAGCGGATAGAGCCCGAAGCTGAGAACGAAGATGCCCAGGAAACCCAGCACCACTTCCTTGGGGCGATCGAGCGTTTTCTGTACCCAACGATCGTAGAGATTGAGCATGCGTTCGAAACGGGCGTTGAAGCCGGCATGGAAACGCGCGCCCCAGGATTTCGCGTGCTCGGCAGCTCCGGCGGCATGGTGAATCGCGGCGCGCATGTAGCGGGCGCAGTAGAGCGGCACCACGGTGACGGCCACAAAGTAGGAAGCGCACAACGAGATAACGACGGCCAGCGCCAACGCCGTGAACAAGTACTTGCTGACGCCGAACAGCATCGTGACCGGAAAAAACACGACGACGGTGACGATGGTGATCGCCAGCACGGCCAGAGACACTTCGTCCGCCCCGCGCTCGGAAGCGGTGACGGAATCCTCGCCCAGCTCCATGTGGCGGAAAATATTTTCGAGAACGACGACGGAGTTATCAATCAGGCGCGAAAACGCCAAGGCTAGGCCGCTCAACACCATGCTGTTGACCGTCTTATCGGCGGAATGCAAGAAGAAAAACGTGGCCAGTACGGACAACGGGATGGAAAGAAACACGGCGACCGTGGCGCGCGGGCTGCCCAGAAAAAGCAAGATCATCAGTCCGGTGAGCACCAGGCCGATGCTGCCCTCTTTCATGACGGTGGAGATGGCTTGCTTCACGAAGAGCGACTGATCGAAAACGACGTGGGTTTTCAGTTGCGCCGGAATATCGCGCAGCGTTTTGATCGCCGTCTTGATGCCGCTGACGACGGCGATGGTGTTGGTATTGCCTCCCTGCTTCAGAATCGGGACGTATACCGAGTTCTGGCCGTTGACGCGCACGATGTTGTACTGAATGGATGCGCCATCCACCGCTTTGCCGACATCGGAGATAAATACCGACCGCTGCCCTTCCGTCTTCAGCGGGACATCATTCAACGCCTGAGCATTGGCCACTTGCGCGTTGGTGTAGAGGTTGTAATCCATGGGACCGATGCGCACATCGCCCGCGGGCAAAATGAGATTCGATTGGTCGGTGGCGCGTACCACGTCCATCGGGCTCAATTCGTGCGCCTGCAATTTGGTGGGGTCCACATAAACCATGATCTGGCGATATTTTCCGCCGTAGGGCGGAGGCACCGTCGCGCCGGGAACTCCGGCGATCTGGTTGCGGATGGCATACTGCAGGTAATCGTGAAGCTGGGTTTCGTTGAGCCCTTTCCCCTCGACGGTCAGCAGGCACACCGGAAGGCTGGAAGCGTCCACTTTCATGACCACGGGAGGGAGCGTCCCCTGCGGCAAACGGCGCAGATCGGCCATCGCGAGGTTGGATACCTGCGTGACATCCGCGTTGGCATCCGTGCCGGGCTGAAAATATATCTTGATCAGACTGACGCCCGACATCGAGCGCGATTCCATATGGTCAATGCCGCTTCCCAAGGTGAAGAACCGCTCGAACGTGTCGGTGATGTCCGCTTCGATCTGCTCGGGCGGCATGCCGCTGTAAAAGGTGGCAACCAGCACGACGGGGATGTTGATGGAAGGGAACATGTCCACCGGCATCTGCACCACGCTGGTGACGCCCAAAACGCAAATAAAAAGACAGACGACGATGATGAAATACGGATGACGAATCGCAAATTTTGCCATGTGCGGCTTACTCCATTCTCGGGGCTTCGACGACCTTCGGTGAGACCAGTTCGCCTTCCTTGAACTGATTCTGCTCGCCGAACACCACCAATTCGTTTTCCTGGATGCCGGAGAGAACTTCCACGTCGGTAGAGCTTTGCAATCCCAACTTTACTTCGCGCCTTTCCAGGTGATTGGTGGAGTTGACCACCAGCGCCGTTCCCTGCCCAGTTCCGGTCAAGGAGATCGCTTGCACCGGAACCGTGAGGACGTTGGACGCGGATTGCAGCGGGATTTTCACCGACGCATACATTCCCGGCACCAGCTCGAAGTTGGCGTTGGGCACATTCACTTCCGTGTGCATCGTGCGGGTATTCGGATCGATCTGGTCGGAGTAGCGGATGATCTTGCCGGTGAAAGTTTTCTTCAGCGCCGAAACGTCCACTTCCAGCGTCTGGCCGTCATGAATATCCGGCACGGCTCTTTCTGGAACGGGGATCACCAGGCGCAGAAGATTATTTTGCGAGAGGTGGCACAGCGCGGAATCGCCCTTATTCGAGGAGGTTCCGGCGGGCAGCAGCGCGCCGGTGTACGCGTAAATTTGCGTCACCACCGCATCGAACGGCGCCGTCATCCGCGCGTATGAAAACAATGCCTGGTCTTTTGCCAGCGAAGCCTTGGAAGAGAGCAAAGCTTGTTCCGCGGCAGCCAGAGAATCCTTTGCCGATGAGACGCCGGCACTTGCTTCCAGGTCCTTGCCCTGCGCGACGTCTATTTCCTGTTGGGCGACGAGTTCGGGCCGCGATTTCTGCACCTCGGCCAGGCGCGTATAGGTGATGTGCGCGACGTTGTAAGCCGATTCGGCGCGGCTTTGCTCTTCGTGTGCGCGCGCGACATCCTGCTCGCTGCGACGGACGGATGCTTCGTCCTGCTGGAGTTGCTGCTGCAGTTCCGGAATTTCCAGCACGGCGAGCAGCTGGCCTTGTTTTACGTGCGTGCCCCAGTCCACGTAGAGTTTCTGGATGTATCCGGAAACCTTGGCGTAGACATCCACTTCCTGATAGGGCAGGAACTCCGAAGCGATTTCCAGAGTGTTGGCGAGATTTCGCCGCTCCACTTTCACTACGGCGGCGTGTGGAGCGTTGCTCGGGTTATCGGCCGAGGCGTTGTGCGCGCCGCCGCAGCCGGCAACAATGGCTGCAACAACAAGGAGAGCGAAAAACGCGAGTGCAGAGACTGGTTTGCGTATCACGAGTGTGACTCCTGGACCTTGCGACGAAGGTTTGGCAGCGAAAATTCATGCGAGCCGCAGAACGAATTCAGATTTTGGCGTATTTGCAGGATTTCCAGGGCCTTGGCGGGAACGCGTTCGGCGATCTGGCGCGGAATGGTTTGCACGCCGTGGAGATCTCCGTGAATCAAATCGCCCGGGACTACGGAAAGTCCGGCTATTTCGACGGGACCGCCAAAATCGAATACGTGAGCGTAGGCGTGTGACAGGGAAACATTTCCGGCGAACATCTGGAAGCCGGTGGCATGCACTTGGGGAAGGTCGCGGACCGCGCCATTGGTCACGAGGCCGATGCATCCAAGCGCGCGCAAGATATTGGAGTGGACTTCGCCGACGTAAGCGCCGAGGCCGGCCGGCTGATCCAAGTCCTCAAGTATCACGACCCGCGGCGGTGGAATTTTCAGCGCGAAATCCCACCAGCGGCCCGCGTCGTAATAGCCGGGGCCTTCCATGGGAGGGGCCGAGGTGCGTATGCGAGCGGTGACGGCATAACCGACGACGGGCGGAAGATCGTCGAATATGCAATGCAAACGGGAATCCGTGAAACCCTTATTGCGCAGGCGGACTCCAAACGGCTCGATGGCGCTGGCCACCACGCACCCGCTCAGAGTACGTAATTGGTCGAGGCACGCAGACGGCAATGGTTCCGCATTCATGGAGGCTCCTGTTCCAGGGGTCACATCCGCCGGAAAAATCAAAACGGTTGTGGTTCAATCCGGCGGTCAGATTCGTCAGTCTTGCAAACGAACGCGATTCGTTAGGAGAGTAAAATCGGAGGGGAGCGATGCTGCAAAGAAACAGTGACTCCCACGGACGGAAGCGGCGGAGTCTCTGCCCGCACCACGCGAGTGACGTGAAGCTGGGGTGGCGGCAAAGTGAAACTTTCCAGGTGACGCAGCAAGGGCGTCCGATCGATAACAGCCGGTACCGCTGCCACTTTCATTTTGCTGGAGATGTTGATGTAGTGTGCTGGGTTGGATTTCGAATAGTACTGGCTATTTTTCGCGAGCGTGGCAAAGCCCGCGATGGCAACGAGCAAAAGCAGGACACCGACGCGAAGGCAAAACCGCCTGTTGGATGCGATTTCGCCGACGAAACCTGGTTGTTGTTGCTCAGTATTCATGCGCGGATGCAGACAACCGGGAAATTAAGAGAGACGCCGCTTTCCGCGGCGCGCTGCCTTAGCTGGCTTCTTCATCTTACGGTCATTAGGATTCAGAAAGCAAGAATGGGGATGCAAGGGTGTGTTCTGTTGGCGAACGCGATGTGAATTCTTAGCGGCGAAAGGGCAAATGGACATGATTCTTGACAGTGCGGTAAGCTGTAATTCCTCAGTGCTGCGGAACTAATTCTGTCACTCCGGTAGCGAGGTGTTCGGATGGCGACAATCACTCAATTAAATGTTAATGGGACGAGCCGAAGCATCAGTGCGAACTCGCAGGAAAGTCTGCTGATCGTTTTGCGCGATCACCTGGGGCTTACCGGCAGCAAATATGGGTGCGGCGAGGGGCAATGCGGCGCGTGCACCGTGCTGATCGAGGGAACGGCGCGGCGCTCGTGCATCACGCGCGTTGGCACCGTCGCCGACAAGCGAATCACTACGATCGAAGGGCTCGCGAGCGGAGACCGGCTGCATCCGCTGCAGCAAGCGTTTCTGGACGAGGGCGCGATGCAGTGCGCTTATTGCACCTCCGGCATGATCATGTCCGCTGCTTCGCTGCTGAATGGAAATGCCAATCCTTCCGAGAGCGACATTTTGGATTCCATGGAAGGCAACGTCTGCCGCTGCGGCACGCAGCCGCGCATAATCGCCGCGATTCAGAAAGCCGCGCGGGCGCAGAAGGGTGCGAGCCAATGACCGACAAACAGCATTTCGATTTTCCGATCGAACGGGAACGCTACGAGCTGCAAGAGGCGCCGCCTTATCGTTTTGAAACCGATCGGCGCGACTTTTTCAAGTATCTCGGAGCCGGGGTTTTGATTATCTGCGCGGCGAAGGCCACGCGCGCGGGCCAGGAATCGGGCGGGGGCCGGCGGCATTCCGGCGAAGCGTTGCCACAGGAAATTTCGGCGTGGCTGCACGTCGGCGACGATGGCGGCGTGACGGTCTTTACCGGAAAAGTAGAAGTGGGGCAAAACATTCGTACTTCATTGAGCCAGGCGGTGGCGGAGGAGCTTCACGTCAGCGTCGGCAAAATTCACATGGTGATGGGCGATACGCAATTGACGCCGTACGACCGCGGCACGTTCGGCAGCCTCTCTACGCCGGTGATGAATCTGCAGCTGCGGCGAGCGGCTTCGGCGTCGCGCGACGTCTTGATCAATCTCGCGGCGGCGCAATGGCGAGTGGATCGCGCGCAGCTGGTGGCCGCGGACGGCCGGATCACGGATTCGGCCACGAAAAAATCCGTGGAATATGCAGCGCTGGTGAAAGGGCAGCAACTGACGGAGTCATTGCCGGCGGTAGATCCGCTGGCGCCGGCTGCCGACTGGACTGTCGCGGGACAACCACTGCCCAAGGTGGATGGCCGCGATTTTGTCACCGGGAAGCACCAGTATCCGAGCGATCAAAAAATCGCGGACATGCTTTACGGCAAAATCGTGCGCCCGGACGCGTTCGGCGCGACGTTGGTGTCCGTGGACGCGGGCGCGGCGGCACAGATTCCCGGCGTCACAGTTGTGCATGATGGAAATTTCGTGGGCGTGGCGGCACCGAGCGAATCCGCGGCGCGAGCGGCTGCCGCCGCGATCCACGCCGAGTGGAAATCCGATGCGCAGCCCTCGAGCAAGGAGCTCTTCGAATATCTGAAGAAAAATGTGTTGCCGCCCGACGCGGACGACGCGCCGCCGCAGATCGTCGGTTCCGTGGAGACGGCGCTGGCTTCGGCGGATCACCATCTGCAGCAAACGTACACAGTCGCTTACATCGCGCATGCGCCGCTCGAACCTCGCGCGGCGGTGGCGCAATGGGACGGCGATCGCTTGACGGTGTGGACTGGAACGCAGCGTCCGTTCGGAGTGCGCAGTGAACTCGCCGCCGCGTTTCATATCCCCGAAGACCACGTGCGCGTATTGATGCCGGATATGGGCTCGGGCTATGGCGGAAAGCATACCGGCGAGACGGCCATTGAGGCGGCGCGACTGGCCCGCGCGGCCAAGCGGCCCGTGAAATTGACGTGGACGCGCGAGGAAGAATTTTCCTGGGCCTACTTCCGCCCGGCGGGAGTGATCGAAATCACGAGCGGGATGCGCAAGGACGGCGTGGTGACCGCGTGGGAATTTCACAACTATAATTCCGGCGAAGCGGGGATTCGCACATACTACGACGTACCCAACCAGAAGATCGAATTTCATCCGACAAAATCTCCATTGCGGCAAGGCTCGTATCGCGGGCTGGCGGCCACCGCAAATCATTTCGCGCGCGAGACGCATATGGACGAACTTGCTCATGTGGCCGCTATGGACCCGCTCGAATTTCGGCTGCGGAATTTGAAAGACGAGCGGCTGAAAGCGGTATTTACGGCGGCGGCGCAGAAATTCAAATGGGGCCGCGCGAAAACCGGCGCGGGGCAAGGCTTCGGAATCGCGGGCGGCTGCGACAAGGGCGGGTATTTCGCCACTTGTGCGGAGGTTTCCGCGGACCGGCAGTCGGGCGATGTGAAGGTTGTGCGCGTGGTTGCTGCCTTTGAATGCGGGGCGATCGTGAATCCCGACGGCCTGCGCAATCAGGTGGTGGGAGCGAACATCATGGGCCTGGGCGGCGCGCTTTTTGAGGCGATCGAATTCGAAAATGGCCGGATCCTCAACGGGCGTTTTTCGAAGTACCGCTTGCCGCGATTCAGCGACGTCCCGGAAATTGAAGTCGTGTTGCTGGACCGCAAGGATCTGCCGTCGGCAGGGGCGGGGGAATCGCCCATCGAGGGAATCGCGCCTGCGATCGGCAACGCGATCTTCGATGCGAGCGGCGTGCGCTTGCGTTCCATGCCGCTGGTGCCCGACGGCCTGAAGTCAACTTAGCGCGGGCACCGCGCAATCGGCGCAGCAGCGCTCAGCTCAGCGGACGCCGAAGAGAATCTCCATCGTTAATTGGTCAAGCCGCTCGTACGGCAATCTTTTGGAAGCGAGCGCCGCGCGATCGAATGAGTACGCGAGCAGTTCCCGGGCGTTCTTCTTTGAATACCCGCCAACGGCTGGAACTCCCTTATCCGCTTCGTTGATTTCTCTCAAAATGGCCTGAATCTCGCGGTCGGCATTGAATCGCGCGGCTTTTTCTTTGAGGATCAGATAGGTGCGCATACAGCCGCGCGCGAAATCCTTTACGCCGTCGTAGTTTTCAGTGCGATAGGCGTGCGCGTCGAAATGGCGGGGACCGTCGTAGGCGGAATCCTCCAGGAAGCGCACCAGAAAAAATGCCAGCTTGGGATTTGCGGAGCCGAACCTGAAATCCTGATCGTAGCGGCCGATCACCTGATCGTTCAAATCAATGTGAAAAAGTTTTCGCGATTCCCAGGCTTGCGCCACGGCGTGCAGGAAATTAAGGCCGGACATGGTTTCGTGCGCCACTTCCGGATTCACGCCGACGAGTTCCGGATGATCGAGCGTGGGGATAAATGCCAGGTACGCGCCGGTCGTCGAAAAATACAAATCGCCGCGCGGCTCGTTGGGTTTGGCTTCCAGCGCGAAACGGTAATTGTATTTCTGCGCGACGGAATATTGGCAGAGGTAGTTGACGGCCTCGCGCAAGCGCTTCACGGCTTCGGCGGGCTGGCGGCAGGCATCGGTCTCGACGCCCTCACGCCCGCCCCACAGCACAAAAATCTTGGCGCCGAATTCCGCGCCCAGGTCCATCGCGCGCATCGTCTTTTGTACGGCGTAGGCGCGGACCGCGGGATCGTTGGCGGTGAACGCGCCGTCGCGGAACACCGGATTGGTGAAAAGATTCACCGTCGCCATGGGAACGCGCAGGCCGAGCAAGGACAGCGCTCGTTTGAAATCGCGCACGATGCGGTCGCGCTCGGCGGGCGTCGCGTCAATCGGCACCAGATCGTTGTCGTGAAAATTCACGCCCCACGCGCCGACTTCGCCGAGGAGTTGCGCCAATTGCACCGGAGGAAGAATGGGCCGAACCGGCTCGCCGAATGGGTCGCGTCCGGGATTGCCCACGGTCCACAAGCCAAAAGAGAATTTATGTTCGGGCTTTGGTTGAAACTTGTCGGTTGCCATCGTGCTCCTTGGAATTTGCTGCTCGAGCGTCCGGAAATAATACTTCAGGCTTCCTGAAGTTCGTGAAAAATGCCGCGCAGCGCCGGATACAGTTGACGATACACAGCATAGCGAAGATTCATGTTGTTTGCAGTGGCGGCGTC
This sequence comes from uncultured Acidobacteriota bacterium, assembly GCA_963740695.1. Lineage (GTDB taxonomy): Bacteria > Acidobacteriota > Terriglobia > Acidiferrales > UBA7541 > Palsa-295. The sequence continues at coordinate 324,858 of CAVUFU010000002.1, read as the reverse complement.
TGGTGGCACGCTCCGCGCCACGCGGACAGATTTATCGCACGCGTCTTCCACCGACGGCCACACGCCCGCGCCGACGCCGGCCAGCAGCGCGGCGCCAAACGCCGGCCCTTCTTCGGCTTCGACGATTTCGACGCTCATGCCGTAAATATCGGCTTGAATTTGGCGCCACAATTCGCTGCGCGCTCCGCCTCCGCCTAGCCGGGTGGACTGCGCGGGAATATTCAGCTCGCGGAAAATTTCAAAGGAATCGCGCAGGCTGAAAGCGACTCCTTCGAGTATCGCGCGAACTACGTGGCCGCGGTGGTGCTGCGCCGTGATTCCGACGAGCGCGCCGCGCGCGTACGGATCGAGATGCGGTGTGCGTTCGCCCATCAGGTAGGGCGCCCAGAGCAAGCCGTCAGCGCCGGGCGGCGTCTTGGCGGCTTCGGCGGTTAGGCGCTCGTACGGATCTTCATGCGGGTGCGTGCCCGCGGCCGCATTGGCCGCGCCGAATTCGTCGCGGAACCAGCGCAGCGAAAGTCCTGCGGCTTGAGTGACGCCCATCACATGCCATCGGTCCGGAATCGCGTGGCAAAACGTGTGGATGCGGCCTCGCGGATCGAGCACCGGCCGGCTGGTCGCCGCAAACACAACACCGGAAGTTCCAATCGTGGCACTCACCGCTCCCGGGCGCACGATTCCCATTCCCACAGCGCCGGCAGCCTGATCACCCGCCCCGGCGACGACCAGAGTTCCCGCTAGCAAACCCGTCGTCGTCGCGCCTTCCTTGGAAATGGTTCCGCTGATTTCGGGCGATTCGAGAAGCGCCGGAAGCATGCTTTCGCTGATGCCGGACGCCTCGAGCATCGGCTTCGACCATTTGCGTTGGGAGACATCGAAGAAAAGGGTCCCGGACGCTTCGGCGACGTCCATCGCCCGCGCGCCCGTGAGCCGAAAGCGAAAATAGTCCTTCGGCAGCAAGATCGTGCGAGCGCGCGACCAAATTTCAGGCTCGTGTTGCTGCACCCACCAAATTTTTGGCAGCGTGAAATTGGTGAGCGCCGGATTCGCGGTGAGTTCGATCAGGCGCTCGGCGCCGATGCGCTCGGTGATCTGTTCGCACTGTTTGCCGGTGCGCTGGTCGCACCAGATGATCGCAGGGCGCAGAACTTCGCCCGCCGCGTCGAGCAGTACCAGGCCGTGCATTTGGCCAGTGAGGCCGACGGCAGTAATTTCGGCGGGATCCGTGCGACTTTTTTCCAGGCAAGCTTTAACGGCAGCGCAACCTGCGCGCCACCAATCGCGGGGATCCTGCTCGGCCCAGCCAATTTGCGGAGAATGCATCGGAGCGTGGTCCGCGGTGGCCGAATGCAGCACGCGACCGGCTTCGTCCAGCAGCACGGCGCGCGTGCCGCCGGTGCCTACATCAATTCCCAGAAGTTTCTTGGCCATGAATTCAGGCTTCCTGATCGCTACGAGCTGTAACCATGTGGATGCTTTTGCCGCCACTGCCACGCGGACTGAATGATGGAGCGCAAGCCGGATTTGCCGGGCGTCCAGCCGAGTACGGATTTCGCCTTCGCGGGGTCGGCGACCAGCCGCGGAGGATCGCCGGGACGGGGCGGCTCAAAACGAATTTTTATGTCGTGCCCGGTGACCTGTCGCGCCGACTCGATGACCTCCAGCACGGAATAACCGTGCCCCGTGCCGAGATTCAGAAAATCCGATTTGCCGCCCTTGCGCAGATGTCCCAGCGCGCGAATGTGCGCGTCGGCGAGGTCAGCCACGTGCACGTAGTCGCGAATCGCGGTGCCGTCCGGCGTCGGATAGTCTTTGCCGAAAACCGGAACTTCCGGCGCGGATCCCTGCGCGGCCGCGAGAACGTTCGGGATCAGGTGCGATTCCGGCTCATGATGTTCGCCGCACTTTTCCGTGGCGCCGGCAGCATTGAAATATCGCAGAGCGACGAATTTCAGGCCGTAAGCGCCGTCGTAGGAATCGAGCAGGCGTTCCAATATCAGTTTCGACCAGCCGTAGGGATTCACGGGCCATTGCGCGGTGCGCTCCGAAATCGTGGGTTGATCCGATGCTCCGTACGTCGCGCAAGTAGACGAGAACACGACGCGGCGGACGCCTGCTTCCACGAGGGCGCCCATAAATGCGACGCCTTGCGCGATGTTATTTTCGAAATATTTGGCGGGATGCTGCACGGATTCGCCGACGTAAGCCAGCGCCGCGAAGTGCACGCACGATTCGAGTTCGTGCTCGCTAGCGATACGCGCGAGCAGCGCGCGGTCTCCCACGCGGCCCTCGAAAAAAGGAATGTCCGGCGCCAGCGCTGCACGATGGCCGCGCGCCAGATCATCCAGCACGACGACGCGCTCGCCCTCCGCTCGCAAAAGTTCGACGGTAACGCTGCCGATATATCCCGCTCCGCCCGTAACCAGAATCGCCATCGAGCTCCCTGTAAGACTGCAGTCACCGCACGGCGTTGGCAACGTGCGGCGTATTACTTTACTACGCGCCATCGAGAAGACGAGCGTCGAATAAGCGAAGCGTCAGCCTGAGACTCAACGGGAAATCGAAGCAACATATGCAGCGGCAGCGAGCTTAGAGATTGCGCCGCCAGAACTAAGGGGCACTTCGACGAGCCGCGCGAGATCAACCGCGGGTTGGGGAGTATCGAATGCAGTAAGCCAATCCGGCGACGAGAAGCAACGCGCCCCACCAAATCCCGGCGTGCAAATGGAAGAGCACCACGGGCACGGCCGGCGGATGCGCAAGTTGATAGAGACCCGCACCGAGAATCAGCACGCCGTTGAAGAGCAGCGAAATGCCTATGAAGAACCAAATCGAAATGGGCTCTTTGGATTGCATCAGCCTCACCAGAAAATAACATTCAGGATGACGAAGACAATGGTCACGATGACGGCCCAAAACGCCGGCCGCTGATAAAACACGACCTTGTCCTCGGATGGAATTTCCGTCGCGCCGTACACCAGGCCCGCCAATTCACTTTCGGGTTTGGGCTTCGTGAGCAGGCTGACGACGACGGTGACGACAACGCAAATAATCCACGACCAAAGTCCGCGATACATATTTTCGGCCATGTCGCGCGCGTCGCTGGATAGCGCGACGTAACGCAGCGCCGAGGGATCCACATGAACCCACGCCCACATTCCGATGGACGACGCGGTGCCCGCAAGCAGGCCCCAGAATCCGCCGGCTGGTGAAGCGCGCTTCCACAACATGCCGAGGATCACGGTGCCGAAAAGCGGAGCCACGAAGAAACTGAACAACGCTTGCACGTAATCCATGATGCTGAGGAATTGCATCACCAGGTACGCGGTGCCGATACTTATGACCACGCCGACCACGGTGGACCAGCGGCCCATCAGAACGTAGTGGGCGTCGCTGGCTTTTTTCTTGATCAACGGCGCGTAGATATCGTACGTCCACACTGTCGAAAACGCGCTCACGTTGCCGGCCATTCCGGACATGAAGCCGGCGATCAGCGCGGTCACGCCGAGGCCAAGCAATCCCGGTCCGCAATAGCGCGCGAGCATGAGCGGCAAGACTTCGTTGTAGCTGTGGCCGCCGGTGGCCACAGCAGTCGCTTCGCCGGTCAGCTTGAACGGCAATACCGCCAGCCCGAGCAGGCCGGGCAGAATTACGATGAACGGCACGAACATTTTGAACGCCGCGCCGATGATCGGAGCCATCTTCGCGGCGCGCAGGTCTTTCGCAGCGAGCACGCGCTGCACGACGAGAAAGTCCGTGGTCCAATACGCGAAGGAAATTACGAAACCGAGGCCGAAGACGATGCCGGTCCAGTGGATGCCCATGGGATTGTCTTTGAAAGATCCCAGAGTGGACCACAAGTGCGTGTATTCGACGGAAGCGTTTTGCGCGACTTTTAGCTGCAGCTGTTTCCAGCCGCCCGCTTCAATCAATCCGAGAATCGGAATCAGCAGCGCGCCGGCCCAGATCAGGATGAATTGCAGCACTTCGTTGAAAATCGCGGAGCGCAACCCGCCGAGCGTTACATAGACCGCCACGGTGATCGAAGAGACCCAGATACTGAAATTGATGTCCCAGCCCAGCACTACTTTCATCACCAGCGCCATCGCGTACATGTTGATGCCGCTCATCAGCACGGTCATGAATGCGAAGGAGACCGCGGAAAGCGCGCGGCTGGATTCGCCGAAACGCAGCTTCAAATAGCCCGGGACGGAATGCGTCTTGGAAATGTAATAAAATGGCATCATCACCAGGCCGAGAAAGAGCATGGCCGGGATCGCGCCGATCCAATACCAATGCGTCGCCAGGATTCCGTACTGATAGGAGGCAGCCGCCCAGCCCATCAGCTCGAGCGCGCCGAGATTCGCGGAAAGAAAGCTGAGGCCGGCGATCCAGGCCGTCATTTCGCGGCCGGCGAGGAAAAAATCTTCGCCGGTATTGGAACGGCCCTTGAGGTAAAAGCCGATCGCCAAAACGAGCACAAAATAAAAAACGACGATAACCAGGTCAACGAAGGAAAGATGTACGAGCCTTGTTCCGGTGAGTGCCGCGAAGAGAGTGATCATCGTTGGTATTGAGCCCGTCCTCGCGGGCGCCGAGCCAGCGCGCAACGAACCTGGCGAACTCGCCGCAAAACCAATGCTTGGAGCGAGTTAAACGAAAAAGAGAGTACCACCGCGCCGTCGCGTTTACCTAATCGAAGTTCGCTTGCATTCTTCCAAAACGCTTTATTTACGCACCGAGTATACGTTTACATTTTTCGCCTGGCAGCAGCGCGGCTGCCGGCGTTTCCTCGATTGCAATAGTCAAACGAAAAGTTCTCTCTACGGCCTAGCAGGCGATGCACACGGCAAAGCGGAAGCAGAAGCGAGACGGGATTTAACACACGGGAAAATGCTCGTCAACAATCGAATTCGAGCGGCGAAAAGGCGCTTCTGACCACCTATGGGTCCAATTCAAAAATTCTTTCCATGAGCCGCCATTTTTCGCCGGGGCGCGCGCCGGGCAAAGCCCGCTGGAATTTCCACATCAATTGTTCCCATTCCTCGACCTTGGGATTGTTGCTCTCGGCTGCGGCTTTTTTCTCGAACGAAAAATGCGCGTCTACTTCCATGATCATGAAGAGGCGTGTTCCCAGCAAGTATATTTCCATTTGTTCGATGCCGACGTCTTTGATGCTCTGGGTTATTTCCGGCCAGATCTTTTGATGCTGGCGTTTGTATTCGGCGATCAGCGCGGGGTCATCTTGCAAATCGAGAGTCAGGCAGTAACGTCTGGTCATAGGGATGCGGCCTCGGTCTTCGGAGCCATGCGGCTCAGAACTGGGATCGCCGTCGGCTTGTAGCCGGAAATTCCAAAATAAAGAATGTAAATGTAGCAGAAGAGCGGAACCAGAAACGCTTTCTGGATGCTGGCGGCGTCCGAGACGCGGCCCATGATGGCTGGAAAAAATGCGCCGCCGATTATGGCCATCACCAATAGCGAGGAGCCGCGCTTGGTGAGCGGTCCCAGATTTTTGATGCTCAACGCAAAAATCGTCGGGAACATGATGGAGTGGAAAAAACCTATTAGCACCACGGCCCACACCGGCGTCACGCCGGAGGCAAACAATGCGATCAAGGTGCAGCACAGCGCGCCGCCGGCGAATAGCGAGAGCAAGCGCGGCGCGGGAACTCGTTTCATCATCGCCGAGCCGATGAAGCGACCGGCCATGAAACCCACCTGGTGCAGCATCAAATACATTGCCGCTACTTTTGCGACCGTGCCGGGAACCGAAAATTGCGTGAAGCGGATGACGAAGCTGGCTACGCCTACCTGCGCGCCCACGTAAAAGAATTGCGCGATCACGCCTCGCACCAGATGCCCGTGAGCGAAAACGCTGCCGGGCTTCCCTCTTGTTTCCGTGGTATCAGCTTCCGAGAGAGCTTCGTGCACTTCTGGAAGGTGCGCGAATTGAATCAACACGGCGATGACGATGAAGATTCCGGCAATCATCAAGTACGGGCCTTTCACCGTGCTGGCTTCCGCGCCCCTGTAGCTGGCAAGTTGCGTCGAACTCATCGCCGCGATCTGCGCCGGCGCGTATTCCGCCGAAGTGAGAATGAACGTCCTACCGATGATGGGCGAAAGAACCGCGCCCACGGCGTTAAACGACTGCGCGAAATTCAGCCGGCGTTCGGCGCTCGCCGCGGGGCCGAGAATCGTCACATAGGGATTGGAGGCAACTTCCAGAAAACTCTGCCCGCAGGCCATCACGAAAAGCGCAAAAAGAAAAAATCCATACAGGCGCGACGACGAGGCCGGAAGAAACAGCACTGCGCCGGTGGCGCAGAGCAGCAAGCCCGTCAAAATTCCTTTTTTGTAGCCGATCCTCTCCATGGTCCAACCGGCGGGAAGCGCCGCGAGGCAGTAGCCTCCGAAAAACGCGACTTGAATGAACGAAGACTGAAAATCCGTCAGGCTGAAAGCTTTCTTCAAGTGCGGGATCAGAATGTCGTTGAGGTTGACGCCGAACGCCCAGAGGAAAAACAAACTGGTGATGAGAACGAAGGGGACGAGGAATCGGCGCTCGGTTAGGGGAGCGGGCTTCTCGTTGCGGGAATGCCCGCTCGCCGCAGCCGTCATTCTTCAGATCCTCTATTGCAGGCTATGTGAGCGCGCGGTCCAGATGCGTGTATCCGGCGTCAACGAAAACGTGCTGGGCCGTGATGTGGCTCGCTTGCTCGGAAATTAAAAACAAAACCATCGCGGCGATTTCCGCGGGCGTGGTCATGCGCCGGCCGAGCGGTATCTTCGCGACGATGTCCGCGAGTTTCTTCTTCGGGTCTTCAAAAGTATTCAGCCATTGCTGATAGAGCGGCGTCTGCACCTCGGCGGGGACGATGGCATTCACGCGAATGCCGTCCGGCAGCAACTCGGCGGCCCATTCGCGAGTGAGCGCCAGAATCGCGCCTTTGGATGCGACGTATCCGGAAGTTCCGCCTTGGCCAGTGAGGGCGGTCTTCGAGCTGATATTGACGATCGAGCCGCGCGATTTCTTGAGAGCGGGCAGCGCGTAGTGCGCGAAGGCGTAAAAGTGCACCAGGTTGCGCGAAAGCGATGCGACAAAATTTTCGGGGCTGCCGTGCTCGAGCCCAACCTTGTCGTTCACGCCGGCGTTGTTCACCAGCGCGTCAATCCGGCCGAATTTACCGAGCGTCTGTTCCACTGCGCTGGCGCACGCTTGCGGCGCGGAAATTTCCGCGACGATCACTTGGCTCTGGGCGCCGCCCGTGAGCAATTCCGTCTGCAGCTTTGCTGCCGCTTCGCGATCGCGGTCAACGATGACGGGGATCGCGCCTTCCGCAGCGCAGCCCCGCACGATGGCTTCGCCGATTCCCTTGGCGCCACCCGTCACCACCACTACCTTGCCGTTGAGTTTCAGGTCCATGGTTAACCGTGCAAATTAAAGAAGCCGCCATCCAAAGGATAATCCACTCCGGTGATGAACGCCGCTTCATCGGAACAAAGAAAAAGCGCGAGTGCGGCGACTTCTTCGGGTTCGCCCATGCGGCCAATGGGCTGCGACTTCGCGAGTTTTTCAAACATTTCCTGCTCGCGCCCGGGATAATTCTTGCGCAGGTAGTCGTCCACGAAAGGAGTATGTACCCGCGCCGGCGAAATGCAATTGCAGCGAATATTGTGCGGGAGATAATCCCGGGCCACCGAATAGGTCATCGCAACGACGGCGCCCTTGCTGGTGGAATACGCGAAGCGATCCGCGAGACCTGCGGAACCAGCCGTGGAGGCCATATTCAGAATCACGCCGCCGCCGTTTGCTTTCAGATGGCCGACGCAGATATGGATACAATTGTAAAAACCCTTCACGTTTACGCGCAGCACGCGATCGAAGTCTGCTTCGCTGGTGCTTTCGGCTGTGCCGATATGCGAAACCCCGGCATTATTCACCAGGATGTGCACGCGTCCGAGTTTGAAAAGCTCACCGAACGCTACGCCCACTTGCTGCTGGTCGGTTACGTCGCAAACGTGTGCTGACGCTTGGCCGCCCGCGGAGACTATTTCTTGCGCTACCGCCTCTGCGTGGTCGCGATTGAGATCGAGAACGCGGACCGCGGCGCCGCTGGCGCTAAATCGCAATGCAATGGCGCGGCCGATTCCGCTGCCGCCGCCCGTGACGACGGCGGTCTTGCCGTCCAAACGGAAATTTCCCGCGGCTGCGCTGTCGCGGTTCAGAGCGATACGCCCCTTTTCCAGGGAATAAAATCTTCCTGTCCTTTCAACTCGGCTTTGGTGCGAACCTCGCCGCTGGCTACGCGAATCACAAACTCGAGGACTCTTTCGCCCATTTGCGCGATCGTGGATTGACCGGAAATGATTGCGCCGGTGTCAACGTCAATGATGTCCGCCATGCGCTCGGCCAGCGCTGAGTTCGTCGAGAGCTTCACGACCGGAGCGATCGGGTTGCCTGTCGGCGTGCCGAGGCCTGTGGTAAAGAGAACCACATTCGCTCCCGCGCCGACCTGGGCCGTCACGCATTCGACGTCGTTGCCCGGCGTGCATTGCAGATTCAAACCAGGTTCGGTGGAATATTCCGGATAGTCAATCACCGCCGTGACCGGCGAGTTCCCGCCTTTTTTTGCCGCGCCGGCCGATTTCATCGCGTCGGTGAGCAAGCCATCGCGCATATTTCCCGGGCTGGGATTCATTTCAAATCCGGAGCCTACGGCTTTGGCTCGCGCGCCGTAGCTTTTCATCAGATATGCGAAGCGTTCGGCGACTTCTTTTCGCGTGCTGCGATTGATGAGCTCTTGTTCGACGCCGCACAATTCGGGAAATTCGGAAAGGATGGCGCGGCACCCGAGAGCGGCCAGCAAATCCGCAGTACGTCCAATCGCGGGATTCGCGGAGATGCCGGAAAAGCCGTCGGAGCCGCCGCATTTCAAGCCCACGCACAAATGCGAAAGCGGCGCGCTGGTGCGTTGAGCTTTATTGGCTTCCATCAGACCAAGAAATGTGCGCTGGATCGCTTCGCTCAACATCGCGAGCTCGGTGCCGCTTTGCTGCTGTTCCATGATGATCAGCGGTTTATTGAAGCGCGGGTCGCGTTTGCGAAGCTCCTCGCGCAGAATCGGAATTTGCGCGTGCTGGCAGCCCAGGCTTAGCACCGTGGCGCCGGCCACATTTGGATGATGAATGTAGCCGGCGATCAATCCGCAAAGATTATTGGAATCTTCGCGCGTGCCGCCGCAACCGCCCTCGTGCACCAGAAATTTAATGCCGTCAATATTCGCGAAAAGCTTCGATGGTTGCGGACCGGCTTCGTTTCCCGGCAGCGCGCTGGATTTCAGCTCGTCGGTCTTGCCTTCGCGATAGAGTTTCGCGAGCTGCGCTACTTGGCGGCGATAGATTTGCGGCGCCGCAAAACCCAGCTCTTCTTCGAAAGCCTGCTTCAAGACGGAAATATTGCGATTCTCGCAAAACACCAGCGGCACGACGAGCCAGTAATTGCGCGTGCCCACTTGCCCGTCGGCTCTCGCAAATCCCTGGAAGCTGCGATTCTTCCAACGCGTTACATCGGGAGGACTCCAGCGGAATTCCTCCGCCTTTTCGTGAAACCCAGCCGCTTCATGATGAATATTGCGAATCGTCAGCAGATCGCCTTGTCGAATCGGCTGCATCGCTTTGCCGACCAGGACGCCGTACATGACCACGTCCGCGCCGACGGGAAGATCTTCCGTCGCGAATTTGTGTTTTGCTGGAACGCGAGAGATTACCGAGTAAGTTTGCGAGCCAAAAGGAACGCGTTCTTCTGGCGCGAGGTCCTCGAGAGCGATCAGGACGTTATCTCGCGAATCGAGTTGGAGCACTTTGGAATGCATGGCTTGGCGTTCTACATTCTGCCTTAATGAGAGCGCTCACGGTAGATGGCTGGAATCCCGTCGCGGCTCGGTCCGTGATCAACTGAAAAACGATTTGCGAACGCCAGTCTACAATTGTAGCTTCCAGAAACGCTGGGCGTTTCCGCCTAGCACCGCGTCGCGCACGGCTGCCGAATGTCCGGCTAGGTAATCTTTCACCACGGCCATCGTCCGGGAATAAGAAGCGGCCACGGTGCAGACTGGCCAATCCGAACCGATCATCAACCGCCGCGGGCCAAAACAATCGAACGCGACGTCCAGACACGGCTTGATGTCATTCGGTTTCCAGTTGTGCCAGTCCGCCTCCGTCACCAAACCTGAAAGCTTACAATACACATTCGGGAATGACGCCAGCTTGCGGATTCCGCGCTCCCAGTCGGCAAGTTCGCCGCGCTTGATCGGAGGCTTCGCCAGATGATCGAGCACAAAGCGGTGGCGCGGTAGTCGTTCGACGAACTCAGCAGCGACCGGAAGATGTTTCGCGTAAATCAGAATGTCGTAGGCCAGGTCAAATTCTTCCAGCAACGCAATCCCATGCAGAAATTCCGGCTGCAGCAGGAATCGCTCGTCCGGTTCCGATTGCACGACGTGGCGAACGCCGACGAGTTTCGATTTGCTGCCCGCGAGCGATGTTAAGTCCTCGCGCAAACGCGGAGACCGCAGATCAACCCAGCCGACGACTCCGAGGATGAAGTCAGAACGCTCCGCGAGATTGAGAAGCCAGCGCGTCTCTGCCACAGTCTGCCGCGCCTGCACCGCGACGCAGCCTTGGAATCCGGCTCGCTCGAGCTCCGGCTGCAAATCGGCGGGCAGAAAATCGCGCCGCAACGATTGCACCGAATCGTCGATCCAGTCGTATTCGACGGGATTGTAAGGCCAGAAATGCTGATGAGCGTCAATGTGCATTGCGTGCGGCAGCGAATGAAGGCCGCAAAGTGTTGTTCTGCGCGGTTAGAACACGCGACCGCGCGCTCAGATTCTAGAGGATTCCGAACGAGTCCAGCCAGTCTTCATCGCGCGTTAGCGTGCGCGTCGGTTTTGTGCGCCGACTCGTTGCCGTGTACTATGATCTGAACGCGGGGCCCGTAGCTCAGCTGGTTAGAGCAGCGGACTCATAATCCGTTGGTCCTAGGTTCGAATCCTAGCGGGCCCACCAACCACGTCATAACACGAGCGCGATCGTTTCAATTTTCGGAACCTACAAGTTGTAACGGGTCTGCGGCGAATTGCAATCACGCGTCAGAGATTGAAGGTGTAGAGCAGCAGCCGCGTGAGCAACAAATCCGCGACGAGAATTGCCAACGAAGACACGACGAAGGCCATGATCGTGGCTCGGCCCACGCCCGCGGTGCCGCCTTCGACCCGGAGACCCTGATAACAGCCCACGGTCGCGAGGATAAATCCGAAAACAATCGGCTTCGAGAAACCGATAACCAGGTCGCCCAGGACCAGCGCTTTCACAGCGCGCGTCCAGAACTCTTGCGCATCGATGTGCAGTGTCACAGTTGCGACCAAGAATCCTCCGAACAGGCCTGCACAATCGCCAATCGCGACGAGCAACGGCAGAATCAGCACGGCGGCGAGCACGCGCGGGGTCATCAGCTTGCGAATGGGGTCAATTCCGAGTCCCCGGATCGCGTCCACCTGTTCGGTAACCAGCATCGAGCCCAACTGAGAGGCCATACCGGTCGAATTGCGGCCGGCAACCAGGAGCGCCGTAAAAACCGGACCCAGCTCGCGAAGCAGTGAGAGCGAAAGCGCGTCGCCGGTCAAGACGGTTTCGCCAAAGCGCACAAATTGCGACGCAGCGTTCAGCACAATCACCCCGCCGACGCAAGCAAGCGCCACAATGATAATGGGCACCGAGCCCACTCCGATTTGGTCCATCTGTTCGAGGAGGTCGGGAGCGTACCGCGTGGTGGTGAAGATGGCCCGCACCGAATGACCGGCGAGCAGCGCGTAGTCCTGGAGATAGAAAATGGGCATCTTCATTGCGCTTCCGACGCGTGAGGTAATCGAAGCTGAGTTCACAGTGACACTCCTCATTCCGATAGTTGAGTCCAGCTTGAATTGAAGCGCTTACAAGAAAGTGACCAGCGCCGCATGAGGTGTCTAAATTTGCCTACCGATTGGAGGGGCAAGGAATTTACCTGGGTCCAGGCCGGCGGGCAATTCGGCTCGGTGGATCCGGGACACAAGTCCGAACTGCTTGAAAATCCAAATGGTGTACCAGTTGCAATCAATTTCATACCACTTCAGCCCGTGCCGGGCCGAGACGGGATATGCGTGGTGGTTATTATGCCAGCCGTCGCCAAAACTGATTAGCGCCACCCACCAGTTGTTGGTCGAGGTATCCCGGGTCGCAAAGCGGCGCGACCCCCAGATATGTCCGGCGGAATTAACGATCCAGGTCGCATGAAGCCCCACGACGGTGCGGAAAAAAACGCCCCACAGCACCAAGCGGAATCCGCCGATCGCGAACAACACGACTCCGAGGATTGCCGACGGCAAAAGATGATATTTCGTGAGCCAAACGTGCACCCGGTCCTCGGCCAGATCAGGGACGTAGCGTTTGAGTGTGGCAACGTCTTGCCGCAAGGCATTGCCAACCAGGATCCAACCGGCATGAGACCACCACTTGCCATCGCGGGGAGAGTGCGGATCGCCTTCCTTGTCCGCGAATTGGTGATGCTTGCGATGCGTGGCTACCCACAGCAAAGGCCCGCCTTCCAAGGCTGCCACTCCGCAGATCGTCAGAAAGTATTCAAACCACTTGGGAGTCGCGAAGGAACGATGGGTGAGCAGCCGATGAAAACAGATGCCGAGTCCCAGCCCGCCTGTCACCCAGAATAAAAAGATCGCGACGAACAACCCAGTCCAGGAAAAGAAGAACAGGGCCGCCAGCGCGCCAACGTGAAACATCACTAGGACCGGCGCGATTGCCCAATTCACCCGATTCTTGTCGGACTGATCGTTCTTCGAACTATCGAACGGCAAGGCGGTCGTAGACGTCATGGTGTCCTTGTGGGTCGCGGGCATCAGGTTCAGAGAGTTTTGTTCAGCGCAGCATACATCCCCGCTCTTCCGAAAGCAGAGACAAAATACCGAGTGGGGACGGTAATCCATTCGGGCGATCGGCTGGCTCGCTCGCGCCTTGGCGATTTGCCCCGGTGAATCCTCTCTCGATTCGCCTTGAACGAAGACTTCCGGCGGGTGGGCCGCGGATTCAAAGGGAGGGCAAGAGTGGCATTAATGACGCCGGGAAGCCAGTGCCAAAAATTACGGGTCGCTGGGCAGAGCGTACTGGTAGTTTTGCCGGTTGACCGCGTTGTCGCTGAACGGCAATCGTGGGACACTGTGCGCGTTTGATTCTTGATTTGCCGCTCCATTCTCGAGCTGCGGAATCCTTGAGCGAGGCTTGAACCTGGCGCAGTCGCTCCCCAATCCTTCCAACGTGCCGCGCAGGCGCTGGAGGATTGCGTTTCTGCTTTCCTTCGGCGTCCTCGTGAATTTTTTTGATCGCGTCAATCTTTCGGTCTCGCAGGACGCGCTGCACGCTTCGTTCGGCTTGTCCATGATCGCCTTCGGCTTCCTTTCCAGCGCTTATAGCTGGACGTACGCGTTGATGCAGATTCCTGCGGGAGTACTGCTCGATCGCTGGGGCGTACGCCGGGTGGGTTGCGTCAGCACGCTGCTGTGGAGTGCCGCTTCATTTGGCGCGGCAATCTCCAGCGGTCTTGCGGGTTTTTTTGGCGCGCGGTTTCTGCTCGGCATCGGCGAATCTCCCACATTCCCAGCCAATGCCAAAGCGCTCGGCTACTGGTTTCCGGAAAGCGAACGCAGTCTGGCTACTGCCATCACCGACGCGGCCGCAAAATTTTCGACCGCGATCGGCGTGCCGCTTCTCGGCGTGCTGCTCTTGCGCTTTGGATGGCGCTGGAGTTTCGCGGCTACCGGATTGATCAGTTTTTTTTACTTTCTGCTCTTTTACTGGACTTATTACAACCCCAGCGCGGACAAATCGCTTTCTCGCGAAGAACTACAATTTATGCGGGAAGGCCGCGTGCAAGCCGAAGGAACTGCGAGCGCTGCGCGCGGTGCTTCGCTTGGCTATTTGCTGAGCCAGCCGAAAGTCTGGGGCCTCGGCCTCGGTTGGGGCGCTTACAACTACTGCTTCTATCTTCTGCTCACCTGGCTGCCCAGCTACCTTGCGATTTCGCTGCATGTTGATCTGCTGCATTCCGTGCTGTACACGAGCGTGCCGTGGCTTTTCGCGACGTTCACTGATCTGGCGGTGGGCGGATGGCTGGTGGACGCCCTGATTCGCGGCGGCGCCGATGCGAGCCGCGTGCGCCAGACGGTGCTGGTTGTGGGCACGGGATTCGGCCTTGGAATTTTGGGCGCTGCACACGCACACTCTCCCGTGACGGCTCTTGTCTGGATTAGCATTTCACTCGGCGGTTTGGCCGCTGCCGCGCCAGTTGCTTGGACCGTGCCTTCGCTGATCGCGCCGCGCGAAAGCGTCGGCCGGCTTGGCGGAATTGTCAATTTCTGCGGACAGCTCGGTGCGATTTCGGCTCCGATTGTTACCGGTTACGTCGCGACAATTACGCATTCGTTTGCGTCGGCGTTCGTCGCGGCGACTGTGATTTTATTGCTGGGCATCGCAGGATATATTTTCTTGTTGAGCCGCGTCGAACCAATTCCGGAGCCGCGATAAAATGAAAGTCACGCGCAATCGAACGCTTCGGCAGAATCGTGGCCAAAGTCGGAGGATTCCATCATGAAGATGCAGTCTCTTTTTCGCCGCTTAAGGTTGGTGCAGTGGATTTTTCTTGCGTCAGTGCTCGCGTTCGCGGCATTTATTTCCGCGCACGCAGCGAGCGGCACCAAAGATCGCGTTTACATTGGAACTTATACCGAGCACGGCAGCCAGGGCATCTACGTTTGCGAATTTGACCCCTCCAACGGCACGCTCACGGCGCCCGAACTCGCGGGCGCGACTGCCAATCCGTCTTTCCTGGCGGTTTCGGCCGATCACCGCTTTTTATACGCCATCAACGAAACTGATCATTTTAATGGCCAGCCCACCGGAGGCGTCACCGCGTTCTCGGTCGCTCGCGCCACCGGAAAATTAACGCTGCTGAATCAGGTTTCTTCGCTCGCGCCTGGCCCCGCCTACATCACGCTCGATCGCAGCGGGCGCCACGTCTTGGTAGCGAATTACGACGCGGGCAGCATCGCCGTCTATCACTTATTGCCCGACGGAAAAATTGGCGATTCCACGGCATTCGTCCGCCATTATGGCTCGAGCGTTGATAAAGAAAGGCAGCAAGGCCCGCACGCGCACTCGATCGCCATGTCGGCAGATAATCGCTTTGCGATCGTCGCCGACCTCGGCCTCGATGAATTGCTCGTCTACCCGTTCGATGCGTCGCAAGGGACGCTCGGGACTCCGCGCGTGGTCAAGACCGATCCCGGCGTCGGCCCGCGCCATCTCACGCTCGCCTCCAGCGGCAAGTTCGTCTATGTGATCAACGAAATGAAATCTTCGCTGACGGTCTATTCCTACGATACGGGCGATGGAGCGATGGCGCCGCTGCAAAAAATCTCGACGCTCCCCAGCAGCTTTCACGGCGAAAATACCGCCGCGGAAGTCGTACTCGGCGCCTCGGGGAAGTTTCTCTACGCTTCGAATCGCGGCGACGACAACAGCATCGCCGTCTTCAGCGTGGATCAAGCGAAAGGGACGCTTACTTTGGTCGAATTCGTTCCTACCGGAGGGAAGACGCCGCGCAATTTTGCAATTGACCCCTCGGGCAGATGGCTGGTCGCGGCGAATCAGGACTCCAATACCATCGTGACTTTTCGCATCAATCCGGAAACCGGCCGCTTGACTCCGGCGGGAAAAGCGGTTGAGGTGAATTCCCCAACTATCGTGGATTTCGTGCCGGTTGATGGCGGCAAGTAGGCGCGGATCATCGCGCGCCTCCAATTTCGTTGACATCCGGCGGGCCATGCGCTACGTTTCAATTGTCATGAACGTGCGGGCACACATTCTCCATCATCATCACACCCTACCGTGCCCGCGGTGGTGTGACTAGCTAGACGCAAAATAGCTGGACTCATCAGCCCGCTGGCGCCAAACGCGCCGGCGGGCTTTTTGTTTTTCTGGAGAAGAAATGGACCTCGACTTCGAGAAGGAAAACGGATTGATACCGGCCATCGTCCAGGACTACGCCAACGACCAGGTATTGATGCTGGGATTCATGAATCGCGAGGCTCTGGCCAAAACTCGCGAGTCGGGCTTCGTCACTTTTTATAGCCGCTCGCGCCAGAAATTGTGGACCAAAGGCGAAAGCAGCGGGCAGAAGCTGGTGCTGCGCGAACTGCGCGTGGATTGCGATCAGGATGCGCTGTTGGTACGCGCGGAACTTTCTGGCGGCGCAGTCTGCCACGAAGGCTATCGCAGCTGTTTTTTTCGGCGCCTCGAAACCGACGACACGGCGGCGGTAGTGGCTGAACGCGTATTTTCTCCGGCGGAACTCTACGGCGAGGGCAAAAAACAATGAGCGCGCTGAAGCTCGGCATCCCCAAAGGCAGCCTGCAGGAATCCACGGTGGAATTATTCGCGCGAGCGGGCTGGCGGATTGCGGTGAACTCGCGAAATTATTTTCCTGCGATCGACGATCCGGAAGTGGAATGCATGCTGGTGCGCGCGCAGGAAATGGCGCGCTACGTCGGCAGCGGGGCGCTCGATGCAGGTATCACCGGCAAGGATTGGATCCTCGAGACCAGCGGCGAAGTGCAGGAAGTTGCCGAGCTGGTTTACGCCAAGAGCAGCCTCGGACGCGTGCGTTGGGTGCTCGCGGTGGCCGAGGATTCGCGGGTGAAGAGCGTCCGCGATCTGGAGGGTAAGGTGATCGCCACCGAAGCGGTGCACCTGACGGAGCGGTATTTGGAGCGCAACGGAGTTCGTGCGCGAGTGGAATTCTCCTGGGGCGCGACGGAAGTGAAAGTTCCGCAGCTGGCCGATGCCATCGTGGAAGTCACCGAAACGGGCGCATCGCTGCGCGCTAATCATTTGCGCATCGTGGATACGCTGCTGGAATCCGCGCCGTGGTTCATCGCCAATTGCGCCGCCTGGCAGGACAATTGGAAGCGCGAAAAAATCGAGAACATGGTGCTGCTACTTGATGGCGCGATCAAGGCGTACAACCGCGTGGGGCTGATGTTGAATGTGCGCCGCGAAGATCTTCCCGGCGTGCTTTCCGCCTTGCCTGCTTTGCGCAATCCGACCATCGCGCAATTGAGCGACCCCGCGTGGGTGGCCATCAACACGATTGTGGAAGAACGCACCGTGCGGCAATTGATTCCGAAACTCAAATCGGCGCGCGCCGAAGGGATTGTTGAGTATCCGCTCAACAAAATCGTGTACTGATGCGCGTACTTCGGCTCACTGGCGCAATCGAAGAAAGGATTC
Organism: uncultured Acidobacteriota bacterium; assembly: GCA_963740695.1. Classification (GTDB taxonomy): domain Bacteria; phylum Acidobacteriota; class Terriglobia; order Acidiferrales; family UBA7541; genus Palsa-295. Next base: position 307,458 of record CAVUFU010000002.1, on the reverse strand, counting down.
TGGCGCGGCGGCACGGGCGCGATCGCGGGGCGGAGCGGATTGCCTCGCGGATTATTCGCGACGTGCAGCGCCGCGGCGATGCTGCTTTATTTGCGTGGACCAAGCGCTTCGATCGGGTGGCCCTGAATCGCGATAGCGCTTGGGTATCATCGCGGGAAATGCGCGACGCGTCGCGCCGTGTTTCGTCCGATTTTTTGGCCGCGGTGACACACGCGGCGCGGAATATTCGCGCGGTGGCGCGCCGCCAGAAGCCGCAAGGGTGGGCGATGGAAGTCGAACGCGGCGTGCGCGTCAGACAACGAGTCCAGCCGATCGAAACCGTCGGGCTTTACATTCCTGGCGGGCGCTTCTCGCTCGTCTCCACCCTATTAATGACTGCAATTCCAGCGCAGGAAGCTGGCGTGCGGAAAATCGTCGTCGTCAGCCCGCAACCTGGCGACGAGCTTATTGCCGCCGCAAATGCTCTAGGGCTGCGGCAGGTCGCGCGCGTTGGCGGCGCACAAGCCATCGCGGCGCTGGCCTATGGCACTGCGACGATTCCGCGCGTGGATAAAATCTTTGGCCCCGGAAATCGTTACGTCACGGCGGCGAAACGATTCGTCAGTGGAGATTGCGCGATTGATCTTCTCGCCGGACCGACGGAAGCGGTCGTTTTCGCCGATCGCGGCAATCCGAGTTTCATCGCAGCGGATTTGCTGGCACAAAGTGAACACGACCCGGATGCCATCGCGCTATTCGTCACTACCGCCGCCCCCTTCGCGCGCGCCGTCGCGGCGGCACTCGAGCAACAACTCAGTCAGCTGCCGAAGACAAATCCGGCATGGCGCTCGCTCGCGAAAAACGGCGGCGTGTTGATCGCGCGTAGCCTTGCAGAAGCTGTGGGTTTTATTAATCGATTCGCGCCGGAACACTTGAGCTTGTCCGGCACGCCTGCTAGATATACCGACCGCTTCGAAAATGCCGGCGGTATTTTTCTGGGCGATTGGAGCGCGCAATCCTTCGGCGATTATGCCACCGGCACAAATCACGTGCTGCCGACAGGCGGAGTCGCGCGGGCGCGCGGTGGATTGTCGACAGCCGATTTTGTGAAATGTATTAGCGTGCAGAAAATATCGCGAGCCGGCTGCGCGAGGCTCGCCCGCATCGTTGAGCAATTTGCTAGAGCCGAAGGGCTGCTGGCGCATGGGCGCTCCGTCGAGGTGCGCCGATGAAGCCGCCAATACTCGTGCGCCACGCCGTCGCGCGCATGCGCCCGTATCACCCCCCGCTCGAAGGCCGCGGCGGCAAGTTGCGCCTGGATTTCAATGAAAACACTGCCGGCTGCTCTCCCGCCGTGCTCAAAGCGCTCCGCAAACTCAGCTCCGCGGATGTTTCCATGTACCCGGAGCAGGAAAACGTTCGCCGAGACCTCGCGCGTTTCTTCGCTGTGCACCCGGACGAGCTCCTGATTAGCAACGGCACCGACGAAGCGCTGCATCTGATCGCAGACACGTTTCTTGAGCCCGATGATTCTGTCTTGCTTGTCGAACCCACGTTTGCGATGTATCGCTTTTATTCGGAATTGGCCGGTGCGCAAATCCAGGCGCTGCGGTACGGCGCTAATTTGCGATTTCCGATGGCCGAGGTTGTGCGAGCGCTTCGCACACCTTCGGCACCGAATATTTTCTTCGTCGCAAACCCGAATAACCCGACCGGCGACATGCTGCAGCCCACCGATTTGCGGCTGATCCTCAAAGCGGCGGCCAAAACGATAGTTGTCGTCGACGAAGCCTATTTCGAATATTCGGGCATCACGATCCTTCCGTGGATTCGACGGCACACAAATCTCGTGGTCACGCGAACATTTTCCAAGGCCGCCGGCCTCGCCGGTTTGCGTATCGGTTGCATCTTCACGGCGCCTGAACTCGCCGCCAGCTTCCGCAAAGCACAATCGCCCTACCCTGTGAATATCGCCGCACTTGTAGCGGCCCGTGCCGCCGTGCGCGATCGCGCGTATATGCGTCGGACCTTGCGCGAATTCCGTCGCAGCCGCGCCGAATTGCAACGCGGCTTTACACGTCTGGGAATCCAATTCTTTCCCAGCGCGGCGAATTTCATCCTGCTGAATCTCGGAGACCGCGCCAAATCCGTCGTAGCCTCGCTTGCTCGCGCCGGCACGCTGATCCGCGATCGCTCGTCCGATTTTGCCGGCCAGGGCTACGTGCGCATCACGATTGGCACGCTCGCGCAAACTCGCCGCGTGCTTCGTCAATTGAAAGAGTGCCTATGAGAAAGGCGTCGCTACATCGTAAAACCAAGGAAACCGATATCCGCGTGAAGCTCAATCTCGACGGGCGCGGCAAGGCGCACATTGACACCGGCATTCGCTTCTTCGATCACATGCTCGAACAAATCGCGCGCCACGGTGGACTCGATCTGGAACTCATCGCTCGCGGTGACTTGGACGTGGACCAACACCACACCGTCGAAGACGCTGGAATCGCGCTCGGCGAAGCCGTGAAGCGAGCTCTCGGCTCCAAGCGCGGTATTCTGCGCGCCGGCTATTTTCTGATGCCCATGGATGAATCGCTCGCGATGGCCGCACTTGATTTTTCCGGCCGGGCGCACTTCGTCTGCAAATGGCGGCCGATCGCGCGGCGCGTCGGCGATTTTCAGACCGAACTGCTCGAGGACTTCTTCCAAGCCTTCGCGCAATCGGCGAGCGCTAACGTTCATTTGCGTTTCATGTATGGCCGCTCCTCGCATCACCAGATCGAAGTGATGTTCAAGGCGTTCGCGCGCGCTTTGCGTTTTGCCGTGACGCGCGATCGCCAGTTGCGGCGCGTGCTGCCCAGCACCAAGGGGCTTTTGTGAAGATTGCCATCATTGATTACGGCGCCGGAAATTTGCCATCCGTAGAACGCGCATTTTTTAATCTCGGTGCCGAAACTGAACGCGTGACAGCTCCAGACCAGCTTCGCAATGCCAATGCGATTGTCCTTCCGGGAGTCGGGCACTTCTCCGCATTCGTCGCGGGCTTGCGCGAAAGAAACTTGACGTCCGCCCTGCGAGCCGCGATTGATTCGCGCGTTCCGGTGCTCGGCATCTGCCTCGGCCTGCAGGCCCTCTTCGCATCCAGCGAAGAGGCGCCCGGAGATTTAGGCCTCGATCTCATTCACCGGCAGGTGAAGGCGTTGCCGAAAAACGTGAAGTCGCCGCACATCGGCTGGAACCAGGTTCGCCCGCTGCGTCCGTCCATTTTGCTGAAAGGGATCGCCGAACGATGCCTATTTTTATTTCGCGCATTCCTATGCCGCGGCTGTTTGTGAGCCGCACACCGCCGCCGTGTGCGATCACGGTTTCCCTTTCACCGCCGTGATTGACCACGAGAATCTGCTGGCCGTGCAATTTCATCCCGAAAAATCCGGCGCCGCGGGAGCCGCCGTCCTGCGCAATTTTGTGGAGTGGGCGCGATGACCCTGGCGCACCGGATCATTCCCTGCCTCGATGTAAGTGCGGGGCGCGTCGTGAAAGGCGTCGAGTTCCAGTCGTTGCGCGATATGGGCGACCCGGAAGCTCTGGCCGCGCGCTACAACCGCGAAGGCGCCGACGAACTGATCCTGCTGGACATCACCGCATCGCGCGATGGGCGCGCCACGTTTCTGGAAACGGTGCGCGGTGTGGCGCGGCAATTGAACATTCCATTCACCGCCGGCGGCGGCATTCGCAGCCTCGAAGATGGGCGCGCCGTTCTGCGGGCCGGCGCCGACAAAGTGACCGTCAACACCGCCGCGATCGAGCGACCGGAATTGATCTCGGAACTCGCGGCGCAGTTCGGCTCGCAGGCCGTTGTTCTCTCGCTGGACGCCAAAACGACCGGCGGGCATTGGGAAGTTTTCATTCGCGGCGGCAGCCAGGCGACGGGACTCGACGCCGCGGCGTGGGTGCAAGAAGGTGTTGCGCGCGGTGCCGGAGAGATTTTACTGACTTCCATAGATCGCGATGGCACCTGCAGCGGATTTGACTGCGATTTGATGGCCGCAATCGTCGCGCTGGTGTCCGTTCCTGTGATTGCCTCGGGCGGCGCAAAAAAGTTTGACGACTTTCTAGATGTTTTCAGCAAAGGCGGCGCGGACGCGGCGCTCGCTGCTTCCATTTTCCATTCCGAAGAACAGTCCATCGGCGCGCTGAAGGGCTATCTTGCGGATCGAGGCGTGCCCGTGCGCCTGAGCGAATGACTCGATGATTATTCCCTGCATTGATCTGCAAGGCGGCAAAGCCGTCCAGTTGGTGCGCGGACGCAAGCGCGCGCTCTCCGTGGACGATGTTCTCGGCTTGCTGGAGCGCTTCCGCGACTACCCGATTCTGCATGTGATTGACCTGGACGCGGCGATCGGCACTGGGTCGAATGGCCGCTGGATCAAAATCCTTTGCCGGCGCGCGCAAATGAAGATTCGCGTGGGCGGCGGTGTACGCACCGTGGCGCGCGCTGAAAAACTGCTCTCCTGGGGCGCGGAGAAAATCATTGTGGGCAGCGCCGCGTTTCGCGACGGACAAGTAGCGCACGATTTTCTCGGCGCACTGCGGAGGCGCGTCGGCCGCAAGCGTGTAATTGGCGCCATAGATACCGAGGCTGGGCGCGTCGTCGTGCGCGGCTGGCGGCAGCGGCTCGCGTTGCGTCCCGACCAGGTGATCCCGGAACTCGAACCGTATTGCTCTGAATTTCTTGCAACTTATGTGGATCGCGAAGGAACGATGCAAGGCACGAATCTCGCGTGGTTCCGAAAGCTGCGCCGCCTTACTGATTTGCCGATCACCGCCGCCGGCGGAATTCGCAGCCACAATGAAGTCCGCGCGCTCGAAAAGCTGGGAATGCACGCGGCGGTCGGTATGGCGCTCTATCTGGGGAAAATGTCTAAAGATTGATACGTGCAGTCAATTCCGCGAAAAAGCCGAGCGCGTGTCATCCCGAGCGCAGCGAGGGAACTGCTTTTCGCGCACTCCTATTGGTTGCGTTCTAAAACTGCGCGATCTTCTTTCAAGGAATATCCGCTAGCACCCAGCTTCATCATTTGGGCGCACAAATTCAGGATGCGCGCGGCCGCATCTTCGGCGCTCAATCCTCGCGCGTGAATATTGGAAATCAAATTGCGATTGGCGTCGGAATGCGCCGCGCGCGGTTGATAGGCCATGTATGCCGATAGACTCTCGGCGGTGCCGAGTCCCGGCCGCTCGCCGATCAACAGAACGGCGACGCGCGGTTTAAGTAGCGCGCCAATCTCGCTCAAAATCCCCACGCGGCAATACTTAATGGCGAATGTCTGTCCTACTGTCCACCCGCGCTCCTTGGCTCCTGCGACGAGCAATGGCAGCAGCGCCGGCGCCTGCGCGCGAATCGCCGGGACCGACAATCCATCGCCAATCGCGATTTGAAGATCCTGGCCCGGCTCACAGCGCCGCGATATTTCCGACCGCGCCGCGTCACTGAATTCCCGTCCGAGCGACGGATGCAACAGATATTCGTCTTTGCTGGATGCGCGCGTGCGAACTTCCAAGAGTTGCCATTTCTCGATGAATTCCGCGTTGAATGCGGCATTCAAATCGAATTCTGCGCGTACCGCGTCGCGTGCCGCGGCATGATCTTCGCGCAATTGAATTTGAGTGTCCGTGCGATAGGCAGCGCCCGCGCGACCGGCGAGTAGGCGCGCCGGCGTGCGCGCGCGAATCTTGCGGACCAGATCAGACCATCCGGAATTCGCGGACAGCTCGTCGCGGCGATCGGCCATCAAGCAATCCCTTCGAGCGACGATTCCAGCCCCTGCATCAGCAGCCGCCGGACCGACGCATCAAATTTTGCCGGTTCGCCGTCGCGATATATTCCCGCCTCTTCAAGCCACGCCAGAAATTCCGGCGCAGGGCGCAACTTGAAAATCCTGCGCACGCCGATTGCGTCGTGATAACTCGTCGACTGGTAATTCAGCATCACGTCGTCGCCGCACGGCACGCCCATAAAGTAATTGCATCCCGCGGCGCCGAGCAGCAGAAGCAGATTGTCCACGGAATTTTGGTCGGCTTCGGCGTGATTCGTGTAACAAGCGTCGCAACCCATCGGCAATCCCAGCAGCTTGCCCATGAAATGGTCTTCCAGGCCCGCGCGAATGATTTGGCGTTCATTGAAAAGATATTCCGGCCCGATAAATCCCACGACGCTATTCACCAGAAACGGATCGAACACGCGAGCGACTCCATAGGCGCGGGCTTCCAGGGTCAGTTGATCCACTCCGCAGTGCGCTTCCGCGGATAGCGCGCTGCCCTGCCCGGTTTCGAAATACATCACGTTCATGCCCTTCCACGCGACATCGCTGCGCTTCCGGTGATGCTCAATGACCTGCTCGCGGCCCTCTCGCAGCATCGTGAGAGTAATACCGAAGCTGCGATTCGCGGCCTCTGTGCCGGCCACGGATTGAAACAGCAAATCCACGGGCGCGCCGCGGCTGAGCGCAGCGAGTTGCGTGGAAATATGCGCGAGGCAGCAGGTTTGCGTCGGCGCTTTGCAGGCGGTCACCAGGCGGTCGAGCGCGTACAGGATTGCGCCGACAGTCTCGACGGAATCCGCCGCGGGATTCACGCCGATCACGGCATCACCGCAGCCGTAAAAAAGTCCCTCTAGTGCCGCCAGCAGAATGCTGCCCACATCGTCCACCGGATGATTCGGCTGCACGCGAATGCCCAGCACGCCGCGCTCGCCCATCGTGTTGCGGCAACGCGTTACGTTGCGAATCTTGGCCGCCGCAAGCACCAGATCCTTGTTACTCATGATTTTCGCCACAGCGGCGGCGATTTCCGGGAGCACTCCGCGCTGAATTGTCCGCAGTTCCGCCTCGCCGGTGGAATCTTCAAGGAGATATTCGCGAAATTCGCCGACGGTCATGCTTTTGAGCGGCGCAAAAGCTTGTTGGTCAAAGGAATCCAGAATCAGCCGGCTGACGTCGTCGTCATCCGGATCGATCAGTGGCTGCCGCACGATTTCGTCGAGGGGCAAATCGGCGAGTTGGCGTTTGGCGGCGACGCGCTCGCGTTCCGATGCCGCTGCAATTCCGGCCAATTGATCGCCGGACTTTTCTTCGTTGGCCTTCGCAAAAAGCTCTCGGAGTCCGGAGAATACGAATCGTTCGGGCATATGGGCGTCGCGGAAAATCGGCTTCCGGTTTCATTTGCAAACTAACATCAATCAACAGTCAAAGGAAGCCGACAGCACCAAAGCGACGCTTCGGTGCCTCGCAGCGGGCCAGCACTCGTGCGCTCACAACAGGTGCTAAAATTAGAAGGATGGAAAATCAAACGATCTCGAAAAAAGTGATCTTCTGGGAAGTGGACGCGCAAGAAGATTTCATGAAGCCGGGCGGGAAACTCTATGTCCCCGGCGCCGAGAAGCTACTGCCGAACCTGCGCCGCCTGACGAACGCGGCGCGCGAAGGGCGCGTCTTTCTCGTCTCGCACGGCTGCGTCCATGAAACAGACGATCGGGAGTTCGCGCAATTTCCGCCGCATTGCATCCGCGGCTCTCACGGCGCGAAATTGGTGCCCGAAGCGCTGGCCGAAAAATTCATCGCGATTCCGAACGAATCCGGCGCGAAGCTCCCCGAGAATCTTGCGGAATATCAGCAAATCGTACTGGAAAAGCAAACGCTCGATATCTTCGAGAGCCGCCACGCGGAATCGCTACTGGCGCGCCTGCCGCGCGACGCCGAATTCATCGTGTTTGGCGTCGTCACGGAATATTGCGTGCGCTTCGCTGCGAAAGGGTTGCTGGAGCGCGGGCGCCGCGTCTCCGTAGTGCAGGACGCCATTGAAACGCTCGACGCGGATGAATCGAAGCGAACCCTTGACGAGCTCACGGTGCTCGGTGCACGGCTTATCACGACTGGCGAAGCGCTGAAGCGCGTTGGAGCTTCAACGGAGCCGGTTCGCAGCCACTCAAGCCAAGCTCGCACATAATTTCGTGTGGCACATGCCGCTGCGCGAAACGATTGGGGCCCAGCGCGCGATCTGCAACGCGGCGCCGCTGGTCTTCGCGCCATCTTCCCCCGGGAATACACTGTATTCGCTGTACGTAGTGTCGCCAAGGGTGACAGTCAAGTTCTCCCCACGATTTACCAGATTCCCCCGATGGTGCAAAGAAGCTCTCGCCGGTAAATTTACGTCGTGCCGCGCGCCAGCCCGCGAACGGCCGAGGACTCATGTCACACCCCAGGGGTTTCGGCTTTTTTCGTACTACCGCAGTTTCATTTTCCGTCGTCGCAGTCGTCCTATTGATGTTGTCAGCTTTTCTGCCGCAAGTGGCTCGCGCAGACAGCAAACAGTTCTTCGCCAACTCTCATGGCGATGCATTCGACGCTGCCGCTGCCGCGGCAGCGCAATCCGCAAGCCCGGCGCTCGCCAAGATGCGTGTGGAAGAGCCGGGCTTGGTGCTGGAAGATAACTCGCTGCCTAATCGGGTATCAGCGGTCTGGGACGATTCGTCAGCGGCAGATCTAAGTTCGGTTTTCCCCGCAGCTTCGAATTCGTCTGATGAAACGCCGCGGTCGTACGGCCTCGTCGCTTACGACGCGGATTCCAATCCGGGCGCGAGCCGCGATTCGAGTGTGTCGCTGTGGGCGAGCAATTTTTATGGCGGTGGAAGATTTTATTTTTACCCAGGCGTGCCGGGGATCGGAGAGTCATCCGGGCAGTCTCTGGCGGGCGAAGGCTCCGATCGAATTGATCTGGGGTCTGGGGATTACCGGGGGAGCGATTTGAATTCCGCCGGTGGCCCCGGTGCGCGCCGCAATGAATTGGTGCCAAGAATCAAGTGGCCGCTCAGAATCCTGAGCGACGAGCCCGTTCCGGTGCCGGAGCCTTCGTCGCTGCTGATGCTCGGGTGTGGCGTTTTTGCGTTGGGTTTGAAACGGAAATACTTGCCGGCAAAATAAGGAAGGCAGGCCCGAGAGTCGCGCAGGGAATAAACCTAAACGCAAGTGTTGCGAAATCCGCGACAGCGTCGTGGGGCCCGTTCAGCGATCGCAACCGACGGTCACTTCAAATAATCACCGAAAAAACTTCGCCGCCCCCGCGGCGAAGCCCGATTGGCGGCTGGCGCAAAATCTAACGCAAAGCCTTCTGCAGCTTCTTGGTGGCTTTCTGCAATTTTTTCTTCAACGCATCAACTTCCTTCGACAACGACTCCAATTCCTTTTTCGCCACAATCCCGGCCTTCGCTACTTTGTGCGCCGTGCGATCCGCGCGGCCGATGGCGCCGCCGATTCCTTCCGCTACTTTCGTGAGCCTGCTCTTTGCCATGTTGCCTCCGTATAAAAATGAAATCGCTGCCATCCTATACGCCGCCCGCACCCATCGTCAATCCTTCTTGCGCTGTATGGGCGCTTCCTTCTCAGGGTGAAATCAAAAAATCCGGCGAGGGCCGGGGAACTTTCGCGTAGGGACCTACTTCGGCAGGCGAAACACGAAGGTGACGTCTTCCTGAGTTTCGATGGGCTTGCCGTTCAACGTCGTGGGATTGTATTTCCAGTCGCGCACCGCCGTCATGGCGGCTTGAATCAGAAGCTCCGGCCCGCTGCGCGGCTCCAAACTCTTGATGGCGCCGTTCACTCCAATCACGGCATGGAGTTTCACGGTCCCTTCAACGCGGTGCTGCAGCGCATCCGGCGGATAAACGGGCTCAACGAGATTCGTGAGCTGCCCGATTTGCAGGTTGCGTCCTTCTTGCGCGGATTTCGCGGCGCCGGACGGGACGGGAACTTCGCCGCGTGAACGGATTGCCACCGAACCTGACGCGCTGATTGGAGTCTCGGGCAAGGTCAACATCAGCGGCGCGCTCGCCTTATCCGCGCCAGCGGCTACCGAAGACTGATCTTGCGCCGCCCGCGGCGGCTCAGCGGGCTTGTGCGCGGCGCCTGCATCATTTGCAACGGACGGCGTGGCTTCGCTTGCTGACGACAAGTGTTCAGCGCTCGCCTCTGCGTGATTCGCACCGGAGGCTGCCGCAATCTCCCATCGCCGGCCCGTGGAATCCACCACCTCGATCTCGAGCGGCTTCGTGGGGGCCCCGGACGAATCAGCGGATGCCCCGTCGGCCGGCGGGCTCGCTAGCGGCGTAGCCGCCGTGAGCGGCGGCGCGCTTTGCGGATGTACCGGCTCGTCGGGCTGGCCGATCACGCTGTTCAAGGCTCCGCGTCGTACCGCCATCCCCGCGATGAATGAAATGAGCGCAAGCAAAAACACCAGAGCCGCGACGAACCATCCGCTCTGCAGCTTCACGCGGTAGCTCTTTGTGCCATCCTCATCTTGCGTTTGCGCCGGACGATGCGGTCGCACGAAAAGCGGCGCATCTCCTGCGGCCGGCGAAATTCTTGGCGCGATGCGCGCTGAACTAGACATTCCCATGCTCGGCGCGCCATGCGTGCCGCTGATCCCGTTGAAAACGGAGACCGGAAGCTCCTCCGTCTTGGCGGGCATCGGAACCGGAGCTTCGACGATTGCGCGCTGCGGCTCCGGTGCCTTGGGCACCTGCGGGATTTGCACTTTCGGCGCTTCCGGTTCACTCACGCGCGCTGCAATCGGCGCGGGCACCTTCAGGGGCGCCGGTTTAGCTTCGATGATTTGTTCAGGCTCAACCTCCGCGTCCGAGGCCGCGAAATCATCTTCGGCTGCTTCGGCCGGCTCTTCCTCGACCGATTCCTCCGCAGCTGTTTCTTCAGCGATCTCGTCGGCGCTCAGGATCGGTTCATCTTCATGCGTGTAATCGTCATCAAACCCGCGATCGTCGCGAAGCGCCGGACCCTGCAGCGCAGCGGCTACCACCGCAGCCGGGACCTCTTCGGCAGAAAGCTGCTCAGCGCGCACGGGCTCCGCCGCATTCTCGATTTCCTCTTCCTCGATCGCGCCATCGGGCGACGCCTCGCGCGCCATCCATTTTTGGATTTGCCGCTGCGCATCTTCGGAAAGGTCCACAAAGCGCAATCCCGCTTCCTTGCGCGACTGGCCCACCCACACGACTTCGGCGTTCACCTCCAGCCGCTTGCGAGTCCCCGGAAGCTGCAAGCGGATCGAAATCGGCCCTTCTTCCAGTCCCGCCGCCGCTTGTATCCGGATGCCAGCTTCGCTGACGTTGAGCACAATTCCGCCATTGTCTTCGCCCAAATCCACATACGTGAGCGAGGAAACGCGCTGGCGCGGGTGCAGGCGCCGGTCCTTCACCGGTACCGCTGTCGGACTGGAACCACCATTTTGTTCTGGAATTTCAGTCATGGACGGCGCTTGTCATTTAAGGGCCACACGCCCTGGTTTTGACCATTCTACGATGGGGCCCTGCCTGCTTCAACGCCGCAACAGTGTTTCTGCCGCACGGCAAACGCTTCAATTGAGGCTCGCAGCGGTCGCCGGCGCCTGCAATTCCTGCCAGCCCCCGGGCAGCTCAATCTGAATGTGCTTGGCCTGATCGAACAGCACAAATCCGCTGCAGCTTCCCACTTGCTGCGCAACGAGCGCCCGGAATTTATCCTGGTTTACAGGCCCCATTTGCCCGGCTTGCAATCCCGCAGGCCAGCTAAAAACCTGCGTGCTTTCCAGCGAAATGCGCGTGCGGTTTCGCGCCGGCAAAAACACGGAGTGGTCGAGCTCCATCGAATCATCGGAACTCAAGCTGCCGTTGGATTTCAGCCGAGTCATGACCACGGTACCTGGCCCTTTGGTGAGCTGGTAATCCGCGTCGCTGTCGTTCGCGAGGTCGTAGTAGAAAGCCAGTTGGACGTGCGTGGGATCCACTTCATGAACTTGCACACCTGCAAACGTGCCGCGCACTGAGGCGGAATTCCATACGGAAGCCTGCGCAGGCTTTGCAGATGGGTCCTGGCGTGGCGCTCGGGGGAAAAACTCGATCACGACAAGCGCCAGCACGCATAGACACAGCACGAAAATCAGCAGCTTCCGCATGGCAGCCATCTAACTTCGAATTTACCACAGTGGCGAAGCTACCATGAAACGGGACTGCGAATGCTGCGATTCGCGGTTACTGCCTGCGAGCCGCCGGAAGGCTGATCTATTCCTCGAGGTATTTCACAAACACGACTTCGTTCTGCTTCTCGTTATATAGAAGTTCGTCCACGTTGGCCTGCGTCAGCAGCAAACCGAATCCGCCCGGGCGCAGCCCTTTGTCCTGGCGAATCTGGTCGTGCTTGGTAGGTTCATCGGCATCGTGCGAAATCGCGGCATGCTCCAGGTCGCTGAACTTGAAGCCCGGCCCGGGATCCGCGATGCGATACATCAGCATCCGGCGCGCGCGCAAATAGGAAATCCGCACCTTGCGATTGGGGTCGAGCTTTCCGCCCCATTCCACGGCGTTCAGCAGCAGCTCGTGGAACGCCTGTCCCGACTGCGCGGCGCACGTCCTCGGAAAGCCCGGTCTTCAGATGCGCCATGAACGCTTCGATTCGCTCGGCTTCTTCGAGCGAACACGGAACGACCAGCTCCACCCAATTGGGGCTGGCCGAAATGACTTCGATGGAGCCCTGCCCCGGTTTTTTCGCCAGCGTTTCCTTCACCAGCACCACGAGGGCCTGCGGATCCACCGGCTTCGCAACGTAGGTGTATGCTTCCTCGCGAATCGCGCTGAGTAGCGTCTGCGGTGTATCGTCGGAGGTCATCACGATCACTTTCGGCCGCGTCTTGGCGTTGCGCAGCTTCGCCAGCACTTCCAGGCCGTTCATCTTCGGCATCCACACGTCCAGCAGCGCCAGATCGAACTTGCTCTCCTTCAATTTCTTCAAAGTTGTCGCGCCGTCTTCCACCGCCACCACGGTGTATTTCTGCGCCCGCAGCGTCTCGGAAAGCAGCAGGCGGGTGGTGCGGTCATCATCGGCAACCAGAATGCGCGTCATCGTTTCCTCCCGGCGGAATGTTGTGGACGAGCCTGTCGCTGCGATTTCGGTTTTTTCGCGCCGATCGAATGCAGAGCCGGTAAGAGCAGCGCGATCTGATCTTCCAGGGTTGCGTAGAGTTCCCAGGTGCCGTCGAGTTTACCCTGCCGCGCGGCTTTTTCCATCTCTCGTGTGGTTTCGAGCGCTGCGGAGTCACCGAAGTTGCCGATCGAGCCTTTGAGCGCGTGCGCGCTATCGGCCAGACCCACCGCATCACGCGCCGTGAGCGCCGTGCGAATGCGATCCATCATTCGCGGGCAATCCTCGCGGAAAGTTTTCACGATATTTCGCAGCAGCTTGCGGTTGCCGCTGAACCGCGCCAGTAATGCCTTCGAATCGAGCGCGCCGGCCGCATCGGCTGCTCCTTCGCCGCCGCTCGCGGCGGTTTCCGACGAGCGCTCCGAAATTCCTTCCACGGTTTGGAGAAACGTCTTCGGGTCAATCGGCTTCGCCAGGTAGCCGTCCATCCCCGCTTCCAGGCACTGCTCGCGATCTCCCTGCATCGCGTGCGCAGTCATCGCGATGATCGGCAGATGCTGCCCGCTGGCCTTTTCCTTCTCGCGAATAATTCTGGTGGCCTCCAGGCCGCCCATCTCCGGCATCTGCACGTCCATCAACACCAAATCAAATTTATGGCGCTCGAGCGCTTCGATGGCCTGGCGCCCGTTTTCCGCGACGATCACGGAATGCCCGCGCCGCTCGATCAGGTGCACCGCCACTTCCTGATTCACGGGATTATCTTCAGCCAGCAAAATGCGCAACGGCTGGCTAGCGGTGCGAGCGCGCCGCTGCGCCACCGAAGCACGCGCCTTCTGCCGCCCCGGCACGTGCAATGCCGTAATGATCGTGTCCCACAACTCCGATTGCTTCGCCGGCTTCGTCAACGCCGCTGCAGCACCCAAACTTTTCGCCCGCGCGATGTCTTCCGTGTGCCCCGCAGAAGTTAGCAATATCAGCGTTGTGCCGCGCAGATGTGGATCGTGTTTCACCTGCGCAGCCACGTCGAACCCATCCATCCCCGGCATGTGCGCGTCGAGCAGCACCAATCGAAACGGGTTGCCCTCTTTGTGCGCGCGCCGCAAAGCCTCCATCGCGGAAGGACCGTCCTTCGCCGTAACCGGCTTCATCCGCCAATTGCCGATCATCTCTTCCAGGATTTGCCGGCTCGTGGCATTGTCGTCCACCACCAGCACCGGCAGATCCAGCAGCTTCATCGGCGCTGGCTCCACGATTTTTTCCGCCGACGACGATTGCGGCCGCCCGAAATGCGCCGTGAAATGAAACGTGCTGCCCCGGCCCACCTCGCTTTCCACCCACATCACTCCGCCCATCAATTCGCAAAGCTGCGCCGAAATCGCCAGGCCCAAGCCCGTCCCGCCGTACTTCCGCGTCGTGGAAGTGTCCGCCTGTGCGAACGCTTCGAATATCCGCTGCTGCTTTTCGAGCGGGATGCCGATTCCCGTGTCGGTCACTGAAAAATGCAACAGAATGTCGTCCTTGGTCTGCGATTCCAGGTTGCCGCGCAATACCACTTCGCCGCGCTCGGTGAACTTGATTGCATTCCCCACCAGATTCATCACAATCCGCCGCAGCCGATCCGGGTCGCCGATCAGCGCGTCTGGCACGGCCGCCGGAAAATAGGAAGCCAGCTCGATTTCCTTTTCTTGCGCGCGCAACGCCAGCGACTTCAACGTGTCGTCAATCGAATCGCGCAATCGAAACTCCAGATGCTCCAGTACTTCTTTGCCGGCCTCGACCTTCGAGAAATCGAGAATGTCGTTGATCAAATTCAGCAGCGACCCCGCCGAAGTCTTCACGGTCTCGAGGTATTGCCGCTGCTCGGGAGACATCCTCGTCTCCAGCGCCAAATCCGTCATGCCGATGACGGCGTTCATCGGCGTGCGGATTTCATGGCTCATATTGGCCAGAAACTCGCTCTTGGCCCGAGTGGCGTCCTCCGCTTTGGCCTTCGCTATCTCCAGTTCCTTCACCAGTTGCGCCAGGCGTCGGGCGTCCTCCTGCTGAGCGTGCCGGGCCGCCTCTAAGTAATCGGCATAAAGCTTCAATTCCATCTCTGCGCGCCGCCGTTCTATGAATTGCCCGATCTGGCTCCCGATTGAATCGAACATTTCCATCAGGTCCGGTTCCAGCTTGCGCGGTTGCCGCGTGAAAAATTCGATCACGCCCGCGACGTGCTCTCCCAGCCGTATCGGAAAGGCGAACGCCGAGTGCAGATCCTCCGCGAGCGCAAAGGACCCGCGCGGAAAATTCGCTCCCTCGTGCAGCTCCGGAAGCCATACCGGTTGGCACGTTTCCCAAACTCGCCCGGGAAGACCCACGCCCCGTGCGAAAGTCGATTCTCGGGTGGCCTTGACGAACGTTGGGAAATTCAGATTCGGTGGGTGCCACAGGTCCATGCAACGCAAAACATCTTCGTTTTCACTCACTCTCCACAGCGCGCCCAAATCCCAGCTTAGCCCTTCGCAGATGGACATCAGCAGGAACGGCACCGCCGCGTCCAGCGATTCGGCCTCAGCCAGTACCCGCGTCACCGCGTAGCCGGTGGAAAGCCGGCGCTCGGCTTCTTTGCGCTGGGTGATATCGCGCGCTACTGCAAAAACGAGTTTCTGCTCCATGCTGGGCGTCGCGTTCCAAAGCAGCCAGCGATAGGAGCCGTCCGCGCGCCGGTAGCGGTTCTCGAACGAGATGGCTTGCTCGCCTTCGTCAATCTTCTGCGCTTCGGCCTCGGTGATCGCGCGGTCGTCTGGATGCACGAACTCGCTGTACGGTTTCGAAAGCAATTCCGCGGTGGGAATGCCCAGGATTTTTTCCCAGGCAGGGTTTAGCCGCTTGAAATAGCCGTCGAAACCGGCGATGCACAACATATCCAGCGAAAGGGTGAACAGCTGGTCGAGTTCCTCTTCGGTGAGCCGGCGTTCGCGAATCGCTTTTGATAAATCTGCGACGCTGCGGCGAAGCTCCAGCTGCGCCACCACCAGCCGGCTGAGCGCCAGCAGCGCCTCCTTCTGCTCCGGCAAGATGTTTCGTGGAACGCGGTCCATCACGCACAGCGTTCCTAGCGCGTGGCCTTCGCGCGTCATGAGCGGCGCGCCGGCATAGAAACGGACCTTGGGCTCGTTCGTAACGAGCGGATTATTGCGGAAGCGTTCGTCCTCCAGCGCGTCCGGGACCACCATCACGTCCGGTTGCAAAATGGCGTGCGCGCAGAACGCGATGTCGCGCGGCGTCTCGTTTTCTTCCAGGCCAACTTTGGATTTGAACCACTGCCGGTCGGCATCCACCAGGCTGACCAGCGCGATCGGCGTGCCGCAAATCAGCGCGGCCATCCGCGTAAGATCGTTGAATTCTTGTTCGGGAAGCGTATCGAGGATTGCATAACGCTGCAGCGCGTCGAGTCTCGCCGTTTCGTTCTCAGGTGGACGCGCTTTCATGGCAGGCGGGCAGGGTCCCGGCTGCGCGTCATCTTATGGCGGCTGCCAAGGCGAAGTCAACGAAAGCACGATTCCCAAGCATCCGCGCCGCGAAACGAAACCCCGCCAGACGGCTTTGCATCCATAATGATTGTCTTGAGAATCTCTCTGTCACTCGCTGCGCTGCTCGTTTCCGCAATGGCGGGCGTGCTGTTTGCTCAGGAAAATTCGTCGGGCCAACAGCCAACCGCTGCGTCGGCAACTTTCTATCGCGATGTCCTGCCGATCCTGCAGCAGCATTGCCAGAGCTGCCATCGCCCCGGCGAAATTGGTCCGATGGCCCTCGTGACCTACGATCAAACTCGCCCTTTCGCGCGAGCCATCGCGGCAGCCGTCAGCAAACGAGAGATGCCTCCTTGGTTCGCTGACCCGGACGTCGGCCACTTTTCGAACGATCCGTCGCTCACGCAGCCAGAAATTGACGCGATTGTCGCCTGGGCCAATGCCGGCGCGCCCGCTGGCAATCCCGAGGACGCGCCTCCGGCAAGAAATTGGCCGCAAGGCTGGATGATTCCGCAGCCAGACGTAGTCGTGCAGATGCCCAAGCCCGTCGCGCTTCCCGCGCACGGCGATATTGACTACACCTACGAGATCGTTCCGACCGGTTTCACCGAGGATAAATGGGTGCAAATGTCCGAAATACGCCCGTCGAGCCGCGCGAACGTCCATCACGCAGTCGTCTACGTTCGTCCGCCGGGTTCCAACTGGCTGCGTCACGCACCGGTCGGCGTTCCCTTCACCGGCGCGGACATGAGCGACGCACAGGATCGCGCGGACACCCATTTCACCACGGCCGACATCTTGCTCGTCTACGCGCCGGGAAGTTCGCCGGACAATTGGCCGGCGGGCATGGCGAAATTCGTGCCGAAGGGCTCGGATCTGGTCTTTCAAATGCATTACATGGCGCGCGGCAAACCCGCCAGCGATCAGACCAGCATCGGCATCATTTTCGCGAAACAGCCGCCGCAGAAGCGCGTCCTGACCCTGCAATTGACCAACGACCGCTTCATCATTCCGCCCGGCGTGGACGATTACCGCGTGGAAGTCCACGGCTCGCTGCCCAACGACGCGCTGCTGCTCAGTTTTTTCCCGCACATGCACCTGCGCGGAAAGCGCTTCGAATACAACATTCTGCGTACAGACGGCAGCGTCGAGCCGCTGCTGCGCGTCCATTACAATTTTTACTGGCAGCTAAGTTATCGCTTGGCCGAGCCGCGCCCGCTGCAGGCCGGCACAGTCCTCCAGGCCGTCGCCTGGTACGACAATTCGAAAAATAATCCGCACAATCCGGATCCAGACGCAGCCGTCCGCTGGGGCGATCAAACCTACGATGAAATGATGGTGGGCTTCTTCGACGTAGCCGTCCGCGCGGATCTAGATAAGCCGCACTACTTCATCCGCAGCGGGAACACGTCGGGCGAAAAGCAGTAGAGATTAGAGCGAAGTATCAGCCAACAAACGCGATTCCAGATTCCGTGCGACCGACCGGTTTCTCTGCGGTCTCCCGGTTTTCTCTGCGTCCTCTGCGTTAAGTCTTTCGATTTTTGCTTTCGACTTGTAATTGTGAACTGTTGTGTCGTAACTTTGAACTCAAGTTTGTCAGTACCCCTCAGCCTTCCCCATCCCGCGTCCGTCATGCCCACCTTGCAACGAACCGTCACTGATCTCGATCGCTTCGACGCGAGCGGTCACTTGCGGATTCCCAACCTCCACCGCGTAGCCCATTCGCTGCAAAAGAGCAATCGTGTCCGGCGAAACGCCCATTTCCACATCGAGCCGGTCCGGCTTCCACTGTTGATGCACGCGCGGGAAATCGACCGCGTCCTGCACATTCATCCCAAAATCAATCACGTTCAAAATCACCTGCAAAATAGCCGTGATGATCACCGGGCCGCCCGGCGCGCCGAGCACTAGAAACGGTTTGCCGTCCTTCAAGATAATTGTAGGCATCATGGACGAGAGCGGCCGCTTTCCCGGCGCAATCGCATTGGCCTCGCCCTGTACCAAACCAAACATATTCGGCGAACCAGGCTTCGCCGAAAAATCATCCATCTCGTCGTTCAGCAGAAATCCCGCGCCCGGCACCGTCACGCCGCTGCCGTATCCATTATTGAGCGTGTAAGTCACGGAGACCGCGTTGCCCTCGTCATCCACAATGTTGTAGTGCGTGGTGTTTGTGCCTTCGCTGCCCGCCGGAAGCCCGGGATTCACTTGATCGCTCGGCGTCGCATGCTCCGGATCGATCGTCGCGGCGCGTGAGCGCACGTAAGCCGGGTCCAGCAGCGCGGCAATCGGATCCTTCACGAAGTCCGGATCGCCCAAGTACTGACTGCGGTCCGCGAAAGATCGCCGCATCGCCTCCGCCATGTAGTGGTAAGCCTCCGCGGAGCCTGCGCCATATTTCTCGTAGCCGGTTCCGTTCAGCATCGCGAGCATTTGCAGCAGCCCGACGCCACCCGAACTCGGCGGCGGCGAAGTGATGATGTGATAGCCCTTGTAATCGCCTTCCAGCGGCGCGCGTTCCACCGCTTTGTAATCATGCAAATCCGCGAGCGTGATCAACCCGCCATTCTTCGCCATCGCGCTCGCCAGCAGATGCGCCGTCTCGCCCTCGTAAAAATCCTGCGCGCCCAGCCGCGCGATTCGCCCGAGCGTCTGTGCCAGTTCCGGTTGCCGGAAATTTTCCTGCCAGTCGTAGAACGCTCCTCCCTTCAGAAAAATGCGCCGCGATTCTGGAAATTGCGAAAGCAGCGGCGCCGAGCGCTTCCACGAATTCATCTGCCAGCGCGAAACGGGAAATCCCTTCTCGGCAAGCGCAACGGCAGGGTTCACCAACTCAGCCCACGGTTTTCGCCCATATTTTTCATGCGCTAGTTCGAAACCGCGAACGGTCCCCGGCACTCCCACCGAGCGCCATCCCACCACGCTGTCTTTGGTCGGATTCCCCTGCGAATCGAGATACATGTCGCGGCTGGCCTTGCCCGGCGCCTTCTCGCGAAAATCAACAAACGTCGCGCGCCCGTCGGCCATGCGGATCAGCATGAATCCGCCCCCGCCCAGGTTTCCCGCATACGGATGAGTGACTGCCAGCGCAAAGCCCACAGCGACAGCGGCGTCCACCGCATTGCCTCCGGCGCGCAAAATAGATACGCCAACGTCGGTCGCCAGATCCTCCTGCGCGACGACCATCGCCTTCCGTCCATAAACTGGCTCGCGCCCATCGGCCGCTGGAATCACCAGCGCGAGCATCAACAACAGCGCCAAGCATCGCCCCGCGCGCACTCTCATGAACGTCCGCCCCTCATCGCGCGCTCGCCGCTCGCGTTTCTCCGAGCCACTCGTCAATCCGCCCCAGCGCTTTCTGCAAAATCTCCGCGTCTCCGCCGAATCCAAACCTCACAAACGATTGCATACCCAGTTGCTCGCCCGGCACCAGCAGGACACTCTTCTTCACTCGCAATTCCTCGCCCATCTGCGCCGAATTCCGTCCGTCGCGCAGCCCAGCCCAGGCGATCGCCCCGGCTCGCGGCGGCACATGCGAAAAAAGATCCGCATGCGCCGCCAGCCACGCCTGCAACGGGGGATAATTCCGCCGCAAAGTCTCGCGTGTTCGCTGCAAAATCCACGCGCGCCGCTCCGGCGCCAGTGCCACCGAAGCCAGCCGGTCCGTCAACATCGTCGGCCCGATGCTGGTGTAATCGTGATAGCTCCAAAGCTTCTCGATCATTTTCGGCGGTCCCACCACCCACCCGGTGCGCAGTCCGGGCAAGCTGTAGGCCTTCGAAAGCCCCGCCGTGCACAAAATCCGTTCGTAGTCGCTGCCCCAAAAAGTCGGAGTCAACTCGCCGTCGAATTCCGCGCCGCGGTACACCTCATCCGCAATCACCCACGCGCCCACTTTCGCCGCAGCCGCCACCACCGCGGCTTGCATGTCGTCGCGCAAAATCGCGCCCGTGGGATTGCTGGGATTGCAAATCGCGATCAGCTTCGTTTTCTCCGTCACCACGCGCGGCAAATCGTCCACATTGATTCCCCAATCGAGCGATTCCCGCAGCCACAAGGGTTTCACCGTCGCGCCCATCGCGCGCGCCACTCCCGCAATCTGCATGTAATTCGGCATCATGAAAACGACTTCATCGCCCGGCTCGATCAGCGCCCACGTGGACACATAATTCGCTTCCGAGCCGCCGCAGGTGACCAGCACATTTTCCGCGCTCGCTCCCGGATACAATCCCGCAATCAGCGAACGCAATTCCTCGCTGCCGTTGGTCTGCGGGTAAAGCAGCTGCACGTCGAGAATTTTCCGCAATTGCTCGGGATCCGGCACCAGTTCCGCCGTCGTCAGCGGATGCACGCCGCTTTCCGAAATATTCAGTTCGACCTTGTTCTCCCACACCGACTGCCAGCGTTCCAGCTCAAACGGCTCGATCTGCATTTCCTTCACCTCGAAATTCGGATGTGGCGGCGCGCAAATCCAGCGTGCCACCACGCGTCAAAATGTAAGCGAAGCCGCGCGCATTCCCAAATGAATTCCGCTCTTAGAACGCATATCTTCGGTATTGCCATCCATCGGAATCTCGCGAGAGAATAACGGTCGGCTCTGATGCATTCTCGCGCGCAAGGTCGGCTGGTTCCGGCGGCGATTCGATGAAATGGCGAATCGGCCGCTCTGTGGTATTCCTCACCGTGCTCGTGTTCAGCGGATTTCCGCGAGCCGCGCGCGCGCAAACGGCCGCGAATGACGCCAACTGGTCCTTTGCCGTCTCCGGTGACTCCCGGAATTGCGGCGATGTCGTTATGCCCGCCATCGCCGCCGGCGTCTTGAAAGACAACGCTTCCTTCTACTGGCACCTCGGCGATTTCCGCAAACTTTCCGATTTCGATGAGGATATTCAGCATCAACCTGAACATCTTGCCACGCCGCTGAGCATCTCCAGCTACGAGCAAATCGCCTGGGATGATTTTATCCAGAGCCAGCTCACACCCTTTGGCACGCTCCCTGTTTTCCTAGGCATCGGAAACCACGAAACCGTTTGGCCGCACACGCGCGAGATGTACTTGATTCAATTTGCCGACTGGCTCGATACACCAGTCCTCCAGAAGCAGCGGCTTAATGATGAAATCGCCGCCTGGCTGAATGAATCCAACCAGCAGCGTGATCGATCTAGTTACACCCCGCAGGCTCACAAGCTCAGAACTTACTATCACTGGATTCAAAATGGCGTTGATTTCATCACGCTCGACAATGCCGTCAACAGCGAATTTGACGAGCCTCAATTAATCTGGTTCGAAAAAATAGTTCAGCTGGACATGGCCAATCCGCTCACGACCACCATCGTAGTGGGTTCGCACGAACCGCCGCCCGATAGCATCGCCGCGAATCACGCCATGGACGCGACGCCCGGCGGCATCGCCACGGGCCGCCGCGTGTACGCCGATCTGCTGAAAGCGCAGAACGATGCGCGCAAACACGTCTATCTCATCGGCAGTCATCAGCACTTTTACATGGCAGGAATTTTCAATACGGAATACTGGCGGACGCACGGCGGCGTCTTGCCCGGCTGGATCGTAGGTTCGGCCGGTGCCGTGCGTTATGCGCTGCCCCCGGAACACGCGGACGCAATCGCCGCGGAAACACACGTCTACGGCTATCTGCTTGGCACTGTGAAGCCCGGCGGCGAAATTGATTTCGCTTACCGCCATATAAATGAATCGGACGTGCCCGCCTACGTGGTGGGTAAATACAAACAGGAGTTCGTGCACTGGTGCTTCGCGGAGAATTCCGCGAGCCAGTAACGCATCTCATTCCCCGGAGGATCCAAGAAAATGGCCGCACACACCGAACCAGCACGCACCCAACCCGCACGCCCCAACCCGGAGCGAATTTTCGAAACCCTCAATGCCTATCAAAAGACCGCCGCACTGAAAACCGCCCTCGAACTGGATATTTTTACGGCCGTCGCTGAGGGCGCCACGACGCACTCAGCTCTCGCCAAGCGCTGCGAAGCCAGCGATCGCGGCATGCGTATCCTTTGCGACTACCTGGTCATCAACGGCTTCCTCACCAAGAATGCCGGCCAGTACGGCCTGACGCCGGAGGCCGCCACGTTTCTCGACCGCCGCTCGCCAACGTATGTCGGCGCCGCGGCAAAATTTCTCGCGCTGCCGGAAATGATGAATCTTTACTACGACCTTCCCGCCATCGTTCGCGCAGGGGGTTCGATTAAAGGCGAAGAAGGCACCGCGGAACCAGACAGCGCGAAGTGGGTGGAGTTTGCTCGCTCGATGAGTGGCTTGCAACGCATTCCCGCCGCAGCTATGGCTGACCTGCTCGATGCCAAGTCGGGACAAAAATGGAAAGTGCTGGACATCGCTGCAGGACACGGCATGTACGGCGTCACCATCGCGAAACAAAACCCCAACGCCGAAATTTTCGCCGTGGATTGGCCGCAAGTGCTGCAAGTAGCCGAAGAAAACGCCAAGGCCGCGGGAGTCGCCGCCCGTTATCACAAAATCCCCGGCAGCGCGTTCGAAGTGGACTTCGGAAAAGACTACGACGTGGTCTTGCTGACCGGTTTCCTGCACCACTTCGATCAGGAAACAATCGTCTCATTGCTGCGCAAAGTTCATGCCGCGCTCAAAACAGGCGGCCGCGCCGTCTCCGCGGAATTTGTGCCCAATGAAGATCGCGTCAGCCCGCCCGCTCCCGCCGCGTTCAGCATGATCATGCTCGGCACCACGCGCGCCGGTGACGCTTACCCGATGTCGGAATACGACGAAATGTTCCGCAAGGCGGGATTTTCCGCGAACGAACTCCACCCGGGAGCGGGTCCGCAAAGCTTCATAGTTTCGACGAAGTAAAACGCCGGGAGCTTCAGCTTTTCTGCGCCCCGCCGAAGGCTACCGTCAGCAAGGTGTGCTGCTCCATCTCGTGCGCCTTGTGCGAACCGGTGGCCGGGCTTGCGCTCGCCGACCGCTTCACCGAAAGCACTCCGCGCCCGCGCGCCAGCCGTTCCAAGCGCGGCAACAAGAAAGCCAGCGCGCCCATGTTGGCCGGCTCTTCCTGCACCCACACAAAATCGCGCGCGTTCACGTGCCGGTCCATCTCCGCGGCCAGTTCCGCTTCGGGGAAAGGATAAAGCTGCTCGAGCGAAATTATCGCCGTCTCCGAATCCTTCCGGCGTTTTCGTTCCGCAATCAATTCATGACGGATTTTGCCCGTGCACAGCAACACGCGCTTCGCGCTGCCGTCGCCCGCGTCCGGAATCACGTTCTGGAATCGCGGCGCCGCAAGATCCGCGAGCGACGAAGACGCCACCGGATTCCGCAGCATGCTCTTCGGCGTGAAAACCACCAGCGGTTTGCGCCACGCGCGCAAGGCTTGCCGCCGCAACAGATGAAAATACTGCGCGGCCGTCGAAGGCTGGCAGATCTGAATATTGTCGCGCGCCGCCAACTGCAAAAACCGCTCCATGCGCGCGCTGGAGTGTTCCGGCCCCTGCCCTTCGTATCCGTGTGGCAGCAAAAGCGTGACGCCGGAGAGCAAATTCCACTTGTCTTCGCCCGCGGAAATAAATTGGTCAATCACGATCTGCGCGCCATTCGCAAAGTCGCCGAACTGCGCTTCCCACAGCACCAGCGCCTCGGGAAAATCGCGGCTGAACCCGTATTCAAACCCAAGCACCGACGCTTCCGACAGCGTCGAATTGATCGCTTCAAACCACGCTTCGCCCTGCCCCACGTGCTGCAGCGGGACGTGTTCTTCTTCCGTCTCGATATCAATCAACGCCGCGTGACGCTGATTGAACGTTCCGCGCCGGCTGTCCTGTCCGCTCAGCCGCACCGGAACGCGCTGCTTCAGCAGCGTGCCGAACGCCAGCGCCTCGGCCATTCCGTAATCGATGGGCCGCTTTCCCTGCGCCATTTCCACGCGCTGTTCCAGCAGCTTTTTCACTTTCGGATGAATGTGAAATCCTTCGGGATAGCGCGTCAGCGCTTCCCCGACGGCCGCCAATTCCTCTTGCGCCACTCCCGTCTCCACTTCCATCGAAGCGTTGTAGCGACCACCGCGATACGGATCCCAATAAGGCGGCAGTTTCCGCATCGGCGGATTCTTCTCGAGTTCCAGCGCGCTCTTCTGCGCCGCGTCCAATTCCTCGCGCACGCGTTCGACAATCGGTTTTGCATCCATGCCGATTTTTTCGGCGTAAATCTGCCACAGCGGCGGATGCGCATCGATTTTCCGGTAACGCAAAGGCTGCGTGATCGTGGGATCGTCCACTTCGCTGTGCCCGTGCCGCCGGTAACCGATCAAGTCCACCACCACCGGAGTTCCAAACGCGTAACGGTAATCGATCGCCATCCGCCCCACGCGAGCCACCGCTTCCGGATCTTCCGCGTTCACGTGAAAAATGGGAATCGGCAGCCGCTTCGCCAAATCGGAAGAAAATCGCGAGGAATGCGAATCGCGCGGAATCGTGGTGAACCCGATCAAATTATTCACGATGATGTGCACCGACCCGCCCACCGTGAATCCCTCGACGCCCGCCATATTCAGCGTCTCGGCCCAAATTCCCTGACCGGCGAACGCCGCGTCGCCGTGCATGAGCACCGGCACCACGTGCTGCAATCCCGCATCGCCGCGGCGCATTTGTTTTGCGCGCGTGCGCCCGATCGCCACCGGATCCACCGCATCCAGGTGGCTCGGATTCGAAACCAGGTGAATCCCTACTTTCTTGCCGCTGGCGGTCTCGAATGCTCCGGTAGCGCCCATGTGATACTTCACGTCGCCGCCGCCCAGCACGCTGCGCGGGTCCACATCCTCGAATCGCGCGAAAACCTCGGCCGCGCCGCGTCCCACGATGTGCACCATCACGTTCAGCCGCCCGCGATGGCTCATCGCCAGCACCGCTTGCACCGCTCCTTGCTCGGACGCCGAATTTAAAATCGCGTCGAGCAGCGGCAGGAGGGCCGATTCGCCCTCCAGTGAGTAGCGCTTCGTTCCCAGATAACGCGTCTGCAAAACCTGTTCGAAAATTTCCGCGCGCACCAGCCAATCCAGAATCCTTTCACGGTCCGCTTCAGGCGTCTCGTGCTCCGCTTCCATGCGGTCCTGAATCCATTGGCGCCTTTCGCGCTCGGGAATGTGCATGAATTCCACGCCGATCGTGCCGCAATAAAATTGCCGCGCTGCATCCGCTTCGGGCCCGGACACTTCCAGTTCCGGCATCGCTACCGGCGCCAGACCGCCCAAAGGATCCAGATTCGCTTGCAAATATCCCCACCGGCGAAACGCGTCCCACACGCGCTCCTGCGCGTCGTGGCTCGCCGCGGAGTCCACTACTGCTTGTTGACGGCTCATCAATGTCCTCAAAACCTCATCACTATTATAACGGCTGGCTGGCGAACTCGCGAGAAGCGTTCGTTAGCTAGGGGCCCATGTTCCCAATAGTCGCCGCACTAGCACGAGTTGGCCCAGATGATATGAGTTGTGATCGGCCAGCAGCAACGCCTGGCGCAGCATCGTCTGCCCCGTCCCGTGCGGAATTTTCGCGAATAGGTCCGTCCGCGGATCTTTCAGCAATTTCACCATCTCGTCGGTACCCTTCGCAAACTCCTTGACGCTGTTTTCCCACGCCGCATCGTCGGGCGGCGCCGGCGAATTGGGCCAGTACGAAGCCGGCCACTCGCGCGCCCGATATTTCGGATTCGTCGCGAAATCCACAATATCCTCTTGCGCGATTCGCGCGTGCTCCAGCAATTCCCAGGCTGAATAAGGTGACCCCGCCGGCCGCACGCCGCGGTGCGCCGGGTCAAGTCCCGCCAGCGCCTGCTTCCAATCCGCGTGCGCCTCGCCCCAGGTAAGCACCTTCGCCAAATACTCGCGCAATTCTTTATCACTCGCGGCGGAACTCGAACCCACCTTCGGGCTCTGCTTCTTCGCCGCCGCCTTCGATTTCGTCGCGCTTTTCGCTTTTCGATTTGCCTTCTCGCCTTTGCTCATCTCGGCCTCCGAGTGAATTTCATGCCGCTTGGCTCGAACTGTCCGCCGCGCGCCGAACGATTTGGAGTGCGGGGGCGCCCCCCCGCTTTCGCAAGGCGAGGCGCGCCTCGCCGGAGTCGCCCGCACCACGGCTGCTGCCGGAAGCGGCAAACTCCGGACCGCCTAGAACCTCAACTATCCTCCGCCTCAAAATGTTCATTCCAATCCGTTCCTTGTTTATCCGTGGCGCGAAGGTTAGTATCCGAACGAAATTTTTCGAAGGGAGCCCTCATGACTCGCCACAGCTTTTCGCGCCGCCACTTCTCGCGCCTCTTCGGCCAATCTCTCGCGCTCGCTTTCGCCACTCCAGGCCTGCCGAAGCTATTGGATGCGCAGCGCCATCAACCGATTCCCGGCGACGCAATTCGCCTGAACTACAACGAGAACCCTTACGGCCCATCGCCCCGCGCCCTCGAGGCTCTCGCGACTTGCGGCCGAATTGCGAATCGTTATCCCGACGCGAACCGCGCGCAACTGATGGACGTCTTGGCGCACAAATTCAGCGTCGCTCCCGAAAATATCGCGCTCGGCTGTGGCTCCACGGAAATTCTGCGCTGCGCCGATGCCACCTTTCTCGATTCCAGCAAAAATGTCGTTGCTGCGGAGCCCACTTTCGAAGCCGTCCTCGAGTACGCTCAGGTCCTGCACGCTCAAGCGGTGAAGATTCCTCTCACCGCGGACCATCGCCACGATCTGCCTAAAATGGCAGCGGCGTGCACTTCAAAGACCGGCGTCGTATACGTCTGCAATCCCAATAATCCCACCGGCACTATCGTTACGCGCGACGAAATGGCCGCGTTCATCCAAGCCGTCCCGCCCACCACGCTCATTCTCGTGGACGAAGCGTACTACGATTTCGCCGACGACCCCCGCTATCGCAGCGCCACGGAATTCATCGCAAAAAATCCCAATGTGATCGTTGCGCGTACGTTCTCGAAAATTTACGGCATGGCCGGGATGCGTCTGGGGTACGCCGTCGGCGCCAAGGAACCTATCGCGCTCATCACGGGTCAACTCACGCAAGATAATGCGAACGCCGCTGTGCTGGCCGCCGCGCTAGCCAGCCTCACTGACAACGATTACGTCGCCACCTGTCGCACTCAATTGAACGACACGCGCCGCTGGCTTTGCGCCGAACTCACCAAGGATTCGCGTGCGTTCATTCCCTCGCACGGCAATTTCGTTATGCTTGATATGGGCTCGGACACTAAACCCTTCATCGACCAGTTCCGCGCCCGCCACATCCTCGTCGGACGCCGCTTCGCTTCCATGCCCAATTTCTTGCGCGTCACCATCGGCACGCAAGAAGAGACCGAAGCATTCCTCGCCGCTCTCCGCGAAATCGCTCCCGCCGCACCCGCAAAAGCAGCGGCATAAAACTTCGCGCCGAAATCTTAGCGCCGGCGTCCCGCCGGCTCTTCGCTCTTGATTTTGGCATTTGATTTTGTAGCGGCGGTCTTCAGACCGCCATCGGTCCGTGCGGCAACACCGATGGCGCACTGAAGTGCGCCGCTACAAATGCAAAACCAGCACTGCGGCTTCACTCCGCGCCGCGCCCCACAAAAACAAAAGGCCCTTCCCCGCGCTCGCGCGCTGAGAAGAGCCTCTGAAAATACCGATTCCCTCTGCCGGACGAGTTCTCCCGCGTCGCCCGCCGATCGCTCGGACTCACCGCGTCTTGGGAACCTCGCCGGCCTTACAAGCCCGCGCCTGACGGCTATAACTACGCCGTCGCGGCGGTCGGCCCGATCGTGCGCCGCTGTTGGAAACATTCGCGGCAATACACCGGGCGTCCCTGTGTGGGCTTGAACGGGACCGTCGTTTCTTTACCGCACTGCGAGCAAACGGTCTTGGTTTCCACTCGCTGTACGCTGGGCGTTGTGCCAGTACCATTGCCCGTCGAACGGTTCGCTTTGCACGCCTTGCACCGCTTGGGCTCATTCTTGAAACCCTTATCGGCGAAAAACATTTGTTCGCCGGCGGTGAAAACGAATTCAGCCGAACATTCGGCGCACTTCAGGACCCTATCGTGGTATTCCATACGCTGCTCCGAAGCCATGCTGGGAAAGGTGTCGCAGCGGAACGTTCCGTGCCTGCCGTTAAGGGAAACTCAGTAGAAAAACCTGCGCATCCCTGATGCCGGCCGGCACGAAACTGTTTAAATGGACCCAAACAACTTGGTCGCCTAGTCTTGCTCACGCCGTTGCTTTTTCCGGAGACGTTTACGCGAGAGGGCCTCTTTGGCACGCCGCTTTTCACCCGGTTTCATGTAGTAGCTGTGCTTTTTAATCTCCTTGATAATGTCCTCCGACTGGACTTTCCGCTTGAAACGCCGGAGCGCATTTTCCAGGGATTCACCCTCTTGGATCACAACTTCTGCCACGCGTATTCACCCCCGTTCCCCGTTGATTGTTGAGTTGCACTGGTGGGATACCATCAGTGTAGCCGGTTCACACCCAAACCGGCAATTGCCAAGTTCTAATATCCTCGGCAGTCCCCTAAGTCAAGTTATAAATTGCACTTGCGCCCGGCTGTAACTCTTTGGTTAATTCTGCACTCCTGGGTATCTCTTCGATTACTACAGTGACCGCGGGATTTTAAAGCTCCCGCGTGCGGCGCATCCTCGGTTGCTGCTAGAATGTCGCTTCACCGGCTGCTCGGTTTCGAGGAGACGCGAACCCATGCCTCTGATGCGTAACGCGATCGGTGTGCTGTTGGCGGGCGGGCAGGGCGAACGTCTTTGGCCTTTGACCCGCGATCGCGCCAAGCCCGCCGTCCCGTTCGGCGGCATCTACCGCATCATTGACATCACTCTTTCGAATTGCCTCAATAGCGACCTCCGCCGCATTTTCGTCCTCACGCAATACAAAGCGCTCAGCCTGAATCGCCACGTGCGCCGCGGCTGGTCTTCTTTAATGGGACACGGCGAGTACATCGAAGTCCTCACCCCGCAAATGCGCGTTTCGCAGCACT
Organism: uncultured Acidobacteriota bacterium; assembly: GCA_963740695.1. Lineage (GTDB taxonomy): Bacteria > Acidobacteriota > Terriglobia > Acidiferrales > UBA7541 > Palsa-295. The sequence continues at coordinate 277,999 of CAVUFU010000002.1, read as the reverse complement.
GGTATCAAGGCACCGCCGACGCCGTCTACCAGAACATTTATTCCATCGGTTCCGAGCAATCCAATTACACCTTCATTCTTTCCGGCGACCACATCTATAAAATGAATTATCAGCAGATGCTGGAGCAGCACGTGGAAGCCGGCGCGGACGTTACCGTCGCAACCTTCGAAGTCGATACGCAGCAAGCCGCCGGCAGCTTTGGCGTCATCGAAACGGACAAGGACTGGCGCATCATCGGCTTCGAAGAAAAACCAGCCAATCCGAAGCCTTCCCGCATCCACCCGCATAAAGTCAACGCTTCGATGGGCGTCTATCTTTTTAATACCCAACTGCTCGTGCCGATTCTGATCGCCGACGCCGAAGATCCCAATTCCAAGCACGATTTCGGCAAAGACATCATCCCCCGCATCATCGAAAAGCATCGCGTCTTCGCCTACAACTTCCGCGACGAAAATAAAAAGGAAGAATCGTACTGGCGCGACGTCGGCACGGTCGCGGCGTATCACGAAGCCAATATGGATCTGGTGTCCGTCTCGCCCGTCTTCAACCTCTACGACAAAAGCTGGCCGCTGCACACCTGGCAGCAGCAATATCCTCCCGCGAAATTTGTATTCGCCGATCCGACACGCATGGGCGTCGCGCTCGATTCCATCGTCGGCGCGGGCTCCATCATTTCGGGCGGGCGTGTCGTGAAGTCCGTGGTCGGCCTTGACGTGCGCGTGAATAGCTACAGCGATGTAGACTCCTGCATAATTTTCAACCACGTGAATGTCGGCCGCAGTTGCCGCATCCGTCGCGCCATCATTGACCGCCATGTGAGCCTGCCCGAAGGCACCGTGATCGGCTACGACGAAGAAGCCGATCGCGCGCGCTATGCCGTCACCGACAATGGCATCGTCGTCGTAGTCCGCCCCGAATCCATGATCGAAGAACCGGAGTGACGCGAACGATGCATTTTCAATCCGATACCTGCGCCCGTTCCCGATGCGTTCCGTCCTGAAAAAACTGTCGGGCGGCAATCGCGGCTCCATCGGCCGCTCAAATGAAGTTGTCGCGGCCGTGCTCGCCCGACCAGCCCTGTTTCCGGCGCTTTTCGCGGGATTTGCAAACGACGATCCGGTAGTCCGCATGCGCGCCGCCGACGCCATCGAAAAAATCACCACGCAACGCCCCGAACTTTTGCAACCGTTCAAGAGAAAGCTTCTCGCCATTGCCGGCAGCAGCGATCAACAAAAGGTACGCTGAGACTCCGCGCTGATGCTCCCTCGCCTGACGCTCACGCGCGCAGAACGCGCCGTCGTCCTCGACATCCTCTGCGACTATCTGCGCGACAAAAGCAGCATCGTGAAAACTTTCGCCATGCAAGCCCTCTGGGACCTCGCGTCTGCGGATCCAAAACTGAAAGCGCAAATCATCCCACTGATCGAAGAGTTGACGCTCGTAGGCACCGCAGTCATGCGCGCCCGCGGCCGTAAACTCCTCCGCCAACCAAACGTCACTGCCGCGCGCTCCAGATCGTAGGGGCACGGCATGCCTTGCCCACTGACCCGATTTCGCCCGCCCCATCGGCGGTGCGGCAATTGTTTCGCGCCGTCTCCTTGAACCACTCACCCCAAAACGTTTACGATGTTTGTCGCACAAAACGCCATCAAATGAATGGGAGCCTAATGTCCACAAAGATCACCAGCATTCACGGCCGTGAAATCATAGATTCTCGCGGCAATCCCACGGTCGAAGCCGACGTCCACGTCGCCGGCGGCGCCATCGGCCGCGCCGCGGTTCCTTCCGGCGCCTCCACCGGCGAACACGAAGCCAACGAACTCCGCGATGGCGACAAATCCCGCTACCTCGGCAAAGGCGTGCTCAAAGCCGTCGGCCACGTAAACAACGCGATTGCCAAAGCCGTCACCGGCATGGACGCCGCCGACCAAAAAGCTCTCGATCGCAAAATGATTGACGCCGACGGCACGCCCAATAAATCGAATTTCGGCGCGAACGCGATCCTGGCCGTTTCCATGGCCGCTGCCCGCGCCGCCGCCGCGCAACTCGGCCAGCCTCTCTACAAATATCTGGCGAAATATTCTTCCGATCCGTCCGCGAACACTCTTCCCGTCCCGATGATGAATATCGTCAATGGTGGTGCGCACGCCGATAATTCCGTGGACGTCCAGGAATTCATGGTCATGCCGCTCGGCGCCCCCAATTTCCGCGAAGCGCTGCGCTGGGGCGTCGAAGTCTTCCATCACTTGAAGTCCGTATTGAAAAAAAATGGCTATTCCACCGCGGTCGGCGATGAAGGCGGCTTCGCTCCCAACCTCAAATCCAACGAAGAAGCTCTCGAACGCGTCCTCGAAGCCATCACCGCCGCAGGCTACAAACCCGGCGAACAAATCGCCATCGCCCTCGACCCCGCCTCCAGCGAGTTCTACGATCGCGCCAGCAAAAAATACATTTTCAAGAAATCCGACAAATCCGCGCGCACTTCCGCGGAGATGGTGAAATTCTGGGAGGGCTGGGCGGCCAAGTATCCCATCGTCTCTATCGAAGACGGCCTTTCCGAAGACGATTGGGACGGCTGGAAAACTCTCACGCGCGATCTCGGCAAGAAAATCCAGCTCGTCGGCGACGACATCTTCGTCACTAACCCGAAAATCTTCGCGCGCGGCATCTCCGAAGGCGTCGGCAACGCCATTCTGATCAAGCTGAATCAGATCGGCACGGTAAGCGAAACCATCGAAGCCGTCGAAATGGCCCGCAAAGCGAATTACGCCGCCATCGTCTCCCATCGCAGCGGCGAAACCGAAGACACTTTCCTGGCCGACTTCGTAGTAGCCATGGGCACAGGCCAAATCAAAACCGGCTCAGCCTCCCGCACCGATCGCGTCGCCAAATACAACCAACTCCTGCGCATCGAAGAAGCCCTCGGCAGCGCCGCCCGCTTCCCAGGCCGCAAAGCCCTGCAGCTGTAGCCGCATGCGCACTCGCGTTCGATAGGGTATTCTGACTCGCGACATGACCATGCCATCAAAACGCCCAAAACCCATCGTCCTCACCGTCCTCGACGGCTGGGGCTACCGCGCCGAAACCAAAGGCAACGCCATAGCCCTCGCGCGCAAGCCGAATTACGACCGCTTGCTCAAGGAATTTCCCAACACGCTGATTCAAACTTCCGGCCCCGCCGTCGGCTTGCCCGAAGGACAGATGGGCAATAGCGAAGTCGGCCACCTGAATATCGGCGCGGGCCGCATCGTGCACATGGACATCTCGCGCATCGACCAGCTCGTCGCCAGCGGCGAATTCGCGCGCCAGCCGCTGCTGCTCGAAGCCATGGAACGCGGCCGCGCCCGCCAACTCCACCTCCTCGGCCTCGTCAGCGATGGCGGAGTCCATTCGCACATCGAGCATCTCTACGCGCTGCTGCGCATGGCTCGCGAAAATAAAGTCACACGCGTCTTCGTCCACTGCTTCATGGACGGCCGCGACACCCCGCCCAATAGCGGAATTGATTTCCTGCGCGCGCTCGAACAGAAGATGCGCGAGTACGGCGTCGGCCAGATCTCGACCGTCATCGGCCGCTATTACGCCATGGACCGCGACAATCGCTGGGAACGCATCGAAAAATCCTATCGCGCGATGGTGCACGGCGACGCCGACGCGAAATTCACCGATCCCATTACAGCCATCCGCGCGAGCTACGAAAAAGGCGTCACCGACGAATTTGTCGTTCCCGCCGTCATCACCACCGAAGCGGCCCCAGGGAAGCCCGCGACACCGCGCGCGGTAATTCGCGACGATGACGCCGTGATCTTCTTCAATTTCCGCGCCGACCGCGCCCGCGAAACCACTCGCGCCCTCATCGAACCCAATTTCAAGGAATTCAGCGATCCCGCGCGCCCGAAGAATCTCGCGTTCGTAGCCATGACCCAATACGAAAAGACTTGGCCCTGGCTCCGCTACCTCATCGCGCCTGAAAAGCTCGAGCAAATCCTGGCCAATGTGTTTGCCGAACAGGACTACAAGAATCTGCGCGTCGCCGAAACCGAAAAATACGCGCACGTCACCTATTTCTTCAATGGCGGCGTGGAAAAACCCTTCGGAGGAGAGGAACGCGTAGTCGTCCCGTCGCAGAAAGTGCCTACTTACGATCTAAAGCCGGAAATGTCCGCAGCCGGCGTCGCCGACACCGTCGTCAACGCCATCGAAAAAGGAAACTTCGACGCCATCATCATGAATTTCGCAAACGCCGACATGGTGGGGCATTCCGGCAAGCTGGAAGCGACGATCAAAGCAGTCGAAACCGTGGACGAATGCCTGGGCAGAATTTTCCAGTCGCTGCGCCCGCGCGGCGGAGCCTGGATCATCACCGCCGATCACGGCAACGCCGAAACCATGATCGATCCGGTAACCGGCGGTCCGCACACTTATCACACGACAAATCCGGTCCCCTTCATCCTGCTGACGGAAGACGGTCGCACGCAACTCAAGCCCGGCGGTTCCCTGCGCGATATCGCACCAACTCTATTGGGCGTCCTGGGCGTGCAAGAGCCAGGCGAAATGACCGGCCGCGATTTGCGCGTAATGAAGAAATAGCATCAACCGGCGCGGAACTTTCAGAGCCGCGCCCATCGCCGTTTGTCACCCCGAGCGCAGCGAGGGATCTCCCTTCGCAGTCTTAGGCCCCGGCACGAATCGCGCCTCAATCCCCCGTCGCCGGCTTCGGCGACGTATACCCCTGTCGCGCCGTGATCACGACCTTCTTCTTATGCCCCTTCTTATCCAAAGTCGTGAGCGGCTCGCCGGCTTCGTCCACCACTTCCACCCGCAGCTTGTGATATCGCCCGTCCGGCGCAGTCAGCGGAGTAAATCCCAGGGTGTACTGATTCCGCAGAAACACCGCCACGGAATTGAAAATATCGTTCATCTCGCCTTCAAACCGCGGGAACCACGCATATCCTCCGGTCATCGCCGCGAAAGTCTTCAGCTGGTTTTCCGCCTGCAGATAATTGACGCTCGCGAATTCCGGCCCGGTCATGCTGCGCTCGTGGATTCCCATGGCATCCAGCGCCGCGCCCATCCCCACGCAGAAAATCGTCACATCGGTTTCTTTCACGCGCTTGAACGTCTGGTCCAGAGTGTGTTTGCTGAATGTGTCGTACCCCGACGCAATAATCAAAATGGATTTCTTGCCCTTCACTTCGCGCAATTGGTCCATCGTTTCCAGCACCGCATCAAAGAGGTTCGCTTCGTGGAAGTCCGGAAAATACAGCGAGGCAATCTCCTGCTCCACGGCTTTCTTATCCTGCGTGAAATCCGAAACCAGGTTCGTCTTCAAATCGAACGTCTTCACCGCCACCCAATCTTTCTGATTCAAGTGCTCCAGAAAGTTGTACGCCCAATATTTTCCGCGATAGCCGAAGTAGCTCCCCATGCGGCTGCTGAATTCCATCAGGATTACGATCGTGATCGGCGCTTCGCTCGCTCCGAAATTCGAAATCTGCTGCGGTTTATCCTCATCCAGAACTCGAAAATTATCTCTCTTCAGCCCCGTGATGATGTTGCCGTCGTAGTCGGTCACCACCGCATCAATATTCACCACGTTCGACTGCACCGAAATCGCCACTTGCGGCGCCTGCGATTGCACCTGCCCCGCGGTCGAAGGCTGCTGCTGTCCCGTCGGCTGCGGCGGAGCCGCCCCGGGCTGCTGCGTCGGCGCCGGCTTCACCGGCCCTTCCTGCTGCCTCGCATAAGCCCGCAGCGCCGCCGGCGGCACACCCAGCATCGCAATCAAAATCGCCAACAAAATTGCCTGAGTCGCTATCTTTACCGTCTTCAAATGGGTACTCCCCTCGTCAATTCCGGTTTCGCCCACTAGGATGCGCCGAACACCCCTTCAGGATGGTCCATGCCAATTTCCGCAACGGATGCAATTGCAATTCAGAAAACGCGCGCCGACTCCCCGTCCGGGCGCCGTCCACCGACATGATAGTATGAGTAGTCGCTCGCTCTGCGCATGAATTTCAACTTCTGGGGGGAAATCAGGATGGCGCGCTCGCGCATTCCAGCTCCGATTCTTGTCCTCATGGGCTGTTCGCTTTTTATTTCCCCGTGCCATGCGCAATCCCGCCGAGCCGCCGTGCATGCCGCGCAACCCGTGCAAGCCGTGCAAGCCGCGCCAGCCACAAATTCCACTCTTTCGCAGGTTGAAATCGACGCGCTCGGCTGGCTGCAAGGCCTGCTCCGTATTGATACCAGCAACCCTCCCGGCAACGAGCTCGTCGCCGCGAAATATATCGCCGCCGTCCTGCAAAAAGAAGGCATTCCTTCCGAAATTTTCGAAAGCACGCCCGGCCGCGGCTTCCTTGTCGCGCGGCTTTCCTCCAGCGCCGTGCCCGATCCCTCGCGCGCCCTACTCCTGATGGCTCACTTGGACGTCGTCGGCGTGGATAAATCCAAATGGACGGTGGACCCCTTCGGCGCCGTCATTCAAGGAAATTATCTTTATGGACGCGGCGCAATTGACGATAAAGGAATGTTGGCCGCGAATCTCGCGGTCTTCGTTCAATTGAAACGCTCCGGCGCGCACTTGAATCGCGACGTGATTTTCCTAGCCGAGGGCGACGAAGAAGCCTACGGCGCGCAAGGCATGCTATTCGCCGTGGACAAACACTGGGACAAAATCGCCGCAGGCTATGCCATCAACGAAGGCGGCGGCGTCTTCCTCAAGAACGGAAAAGCGCAATACGTCGGCGTGCAGGTCAGCGAAAAAGTCCCCGCGAACGTGGACGTAATCGCCCAAGGCGTCTCCGGCCACGCCTCCATGCCCCGCAAGGACGATTCCGTCACCCATCTCGCGGCAGCCGTCGAAAAAATCGGTAACTACGAAGCTCCCGTGCAATTCAATTCCGTCACGCGCGCTTATTTCCAGGCCATCGCTCCGCTCCAGGACGATGAACTCTCGAAATGGATGCGCGAACTGGACACCGCAGATCGCGGCGAGCATGCCGCTCGCGTAATCTCGAACGACAGTCCGATGTGGAATGCGATGTTGCGCGACACCGTCGCTCCCACCATGTTGCGCGCCGGAATTCGTCCCAACGTGATTCCATCCGAGGCGCGCGGCGTTGTGAATGTCCGCCTGCTCCCGGGTAATCAGCTCAATCCCCTGCTCGCGAAATTGCAGCAGCTAATCAACGATCCCTCGATCCATCTCGAACCCGAGCTCCCACTCCCAGAAACAGCTCCCTCGTCCTCGCTCACTTCCGATTTCTACAACACGATCATCCACGCCACCGGCGAAAAATATCCCGGCGTGCCGGTCGTGCCGATGATGTCCACCTACTTCACGGATTCCACTCCGTTGCGCATGCGCAGCGTGCAAGCCTACGGATTGGTTCCCTTTGCCTTGAACGACGATGATCTTTCCCGCTATCACGCGGATAACGAGCGCATCCCGCTCGACTCTTTCCAGAAAGGAATCGAATTTCTCTTCACTATCGTGAGCGATTTTTCGGTGACCAAATAAAAAGTGATTACATCTAGAAGAGCAAAAATAGTTTGTACCCTGGGCCCAGCCAGTTCCTCTTACCAGATGATTGACAAGCTCGTGCACGCTGGAATGGACGTCGCCCGCCTTAATTTCTCGCACGGCACTCATGAAGACCGCGCCCGCATGGTCGCATTTCTTCGCCGCGCTTCCTTCCGCTACGAAAAGCCCGTCGGAATCCTCGCCGACCTGCAAGGCCCCAAGATCCGCACCGGCCTTCTCGAGCAAGGGAAACCCGTCCGGCTGCGTTTCGGCCAGCGCTTTACCATCACCACTCGCAAAATCGTCGGCACCGAGGAAGGCGTCAGCACCACGTTTCACGCCCTACCCGAATCGGTGCATAAGGGCGACCGCATTCTGCTCAGCGACGGCGATATCGCCCTGCGCGTCCTCTCCACGCGCGGTCCCGACGTGATCACTCAAGTGGAAAATGGCGGCGAGCTCGGCCAGCACAAAGGCATCAATCTTCCCGGCATCAAACTCAACATTCCCTCGATGACGCCGAAAGATCGCAAGGATTTGGTTTCCGCGCTGAGCCTCGGCGCCAATTACGTTGCGCTCAGCTTCGTGCGCACTGCCGCGGACGTCCGCGCCGCGAAAAACGCCATCGCCCGCGCCGGAAAAAAGACGCCGGTGATCGCCAAGCTGGAAAAACCCGAAGCCATCGACAATCTCGACGAGATTCTCGCCGTCGCCGATGTCGTGATGGTCGCGCGCGGCGACCTCGGCGTCGAAATGAGCCCGGAAAAAGTTCCCGTCGTGCAAAAACGCATCATTTCCAAAGCTCGCAACGCCCTCGTGCCCGTCATCACCGCCACGCAGATGCTCGATTCCATGCAGAAAAATCCCCGGCCCACGCGCGCGGAAGCCTCTGACGTCGCCAACGCCATTTTCGACGGCAGCGACGCCCTGATGCTTTCCGGCGAAACCGCCGCGGGGCTTTATCCTCTGGAATCCGTCGAAATGATGGACCGCATCATCACCGAAGCCGAAGCCAGCGTCATCACGCTGCCGCGTCCCGCGCGCTCCGGCGACCTGCAAATCAACGAAGCCATCGCCGAAGCGATCTGCCACGCCGCCGAAGAACTGAACTTGAAAGTCGTCGCCGTATTCACCGAAAGCGGCTCGTCCGCCGGCCTCGTCTCGAAATATCGTCCGCGCGCGCCGATCGTCGCTTTTTCGCCGCTGCAGGAAACGCGCCGTCGTCTCGCGTTATTTTGGGGAGTGCTGCCGCGCAGCATGGGCCGAGTTCACGATATTGACGAACTCGCGACCGCCGCCGAGCAACGCTTACTGGAAGAAAAATTGGTCAAACGCGGAGACATCGTAGGAGTAGTAGCCGGCACCCCCATCGGCACCACAGGTTCCACAAACCTGATGCGCCTGCTCCGCATCGGCGGCCAAGCGTAGCCCCGCCGAATGGTTCGCGTCGCGACCTGAATTTTCTGGGAGTGCGGAAGCTTGCTTCCGCCTGTGCAAGGCGAGGCTCGCCTCGCCGCTTTCAGCACCGGCAATTTGTCAGCCGAGGCAGTCGAACGTCTAGAACTCTGTCGAGCCCAGCAAGACGGTATCCGGTCAAGAGTCTTTGTGGGTCGTGGCTTTAGCCACGACATCGCCGCCGCGCAATCAATTCGGCTTTAGCCGCTGAAGTTCCATCAAAATCACAACCAACAACGAATCCAACCTCAAATCTCTAACTCGTCACCTCCGCCCTCAATTCACCCAATTATCCGGATTCGAAGGCGGCTTATCCTGATGGTCCCGCACATACACTTCGAATTTCTTCTTCAACCTCTGCTTCTTCCAATCCGAAAAATAATTCCGCACGCTGTATCCGTACGACCCGCGCCGCAAATAAACGTATCCCACCAGCATTCCGCCCAGGTGGCAGACGTGGCTCACGCCGTCACCCGAAGCTCCAATCGTGCTGAAGAATTCGATTGCGCCCATCACGATCACAAAGACGCGCATGGACACCGTCACCGGCAGCGGAAAAACCCAAACCTGCCGGTGCGGCATGATCACCGCCACCGCCAGCAACACGCCATAAATCGCGCCGGAAGCTCCTATCGTCGGAACCGTGGACGTCCCGCGGCCGCTCGGGTCAATCAAAAGCTTCACGATGATCTCGATAACACCCGCGCCCACTCCGCAAATTAAAAAGTACGTATAAAATTTCCGGGCGCCCCAGGAATGCTCCAGATCCGCTCCGAACATCGCCAAATACAGCAGGTTGAAAAGAATGTGCAGGATTCCGCCGTGCAGGAAAATATAGGTGAACGGCTGCCAGATGAATCCGTGCTTGACCTCGCTCGGCACCAAGCCGAACCACACCAGCCACCAATTCCAGCCCCGCAAACCGAATATCAGTTGTGAAATTTCCTGCAGGAAGAAAACCGCAATGCAGATAATGCAAATCGTCTTGATCGCCCGCGGAAAATACCCGCCAATATCAAACCGGTACCCGCCGTATCCGCGCGAAAAGGATCTCACAGCCACCAAGTCTAAAGCCCCACCCCGCTGGAGTCAAAGTCACTTGGATGGGCGATGCATCAATGTACGAATTTCCGGTTGGGTCTTTTCCTGGCGAACCTTATCCTGAACAAAAGGAAAAATCCCACGACTAACGCTATCGCGGCAGGTGTCAGGATCCACCAGGGAAGCGGAGAATTAACAAACATCAGGACCATTCCCGCGAAGTCCACTAAAGACGCGCGCGAGCCACCAAAGGCCGAGCAGGCCGAATACGGCGTAAGCGACAAGCGTGATGGCCCTTTGCATTTTGCCGATATCTGAGATTTCCAGCATGTTGGCACAATCTCGCCCGATTCCCCCGGCGATTCAGACGTTATGTGCCCGATCAGTCCAAGTAATTAGATGTGACACTCGGTTTTTTCAGCCAGGGATTGGGTTAGACACCGCGGGCAAACCGACGCGCTTCAGCAAATCCTGAAAACGCGGATCGCCGCGCAATTCATCCATGCTCGGATCAATATGCAGATAGATCAGCCAATGCGAGTGCTCTTCGTATGATTTCTCCAGATATTCAATCGCGCGGTCGTACTCGCCCAAGCCAATATGAATCCCCGCAAAAAAATGAGGCGCCACGTATTTGCATTTCGCGAGCGCCGACAACTCGTTGAGAATCTGCTGCGCCTCCGCGCGCTTCCCAGCCTTCCCATAAGTATGCGCCAGCGCCGCGCGCATCAAAGGACTCCCGCCCGACAGGCTCACGCCCTTCTCACCCGCGCTGATCGCCAAATCGTAGCGCCCCGTAATCCGGTAAAGCAGCCCAAGAATCCAGTAAGTGACGGGATAATTCGGATCGAGTTCCACCGTGCGCAGCAGTTGCGCCAGCGCATCGTCGTATCGCCGCGCCATGTAGGAAGCCCAGCCGATGGCGTCATTGATAATGAGCGAAAGCGGATCAAGCTCCTGGCTGCCTCTCATCTTGGCGATGGCCTCAACCTGCCGGCCCATGGTCATCACGTATTCCGCGTACCAATGATTAGCAGTCGGGTAACAAGGATTCAGTTCCAGGCTGCGCGCGAATTCTTTCTGAGCCGCTTGCCACTGCCAATCGTGCAGCCACAGTACCGCCGCGAGAGACGCGTACGCTTCGCCAAGATCCGGATCGAACTGCAGAGCCGTCAGCGCTGCCGCTTTGCCTTTTGGAAACGCATCCTTCGGCGGCAAATAACTGTTCCATCCGAGCAGGACGTAAGAATCGGCCACACCCGCGTGCGCCAGCGCGTAACCGGGGTCCTTCTCCACCGCTTTCTCGAAATATTCAATCGCCTTGTAAAATCCTTCTTCCGTCCAGCGATTCCAATGATGGCGACCTTGCAGATAGAGCCGGTAAGCCTCGTGATCGTCCGTGTGCCGCTTGGTGAGCCGTTTCCTTTCCCCCAGCGTCAGCTGCAATCGCAACTTGCCGGATATCTCGTTGGAAATTTCGTCCTGGATCACGAAAATGTCGCCCGGCTTGCGATCGAATTGCGCGCCCCATAGCTGCGAGCCCGTCGCCACGTCCACCAACTCGGTCCCAATCCGCAACGATCCGCCACTCTGCATCATTCGTCCCGTCAGCACCGCCCGCACATTCAGCTCGCGGCCGACGGCTTGCGGATCAATCTCGCGGCCCTTGTAACGAAACACCGTACTCTGCGCCATCACGCGCAGCTTCGGCACCGTCGCCAAATTATTGATCAGGCTGCCGGTGATTCCGTCGCTCAGGTAGTCATTCTCCGGGTCGCGGCTCACATTTTCGAAGGGCAAAACGGCCAGCGAGCCAATCGTCTTTGACACTCGCGGCGCGCGGAACGTTCCGCTGTGCTGCGTCGAAGAGCGTGAACTCGGGTTGCTCGAAGTAGACGCTGGACTCACAGTCGCTGCGGGAATGGATTGAGTCTCCCCCAAACGATCTCGCGGACCGGCATCGAAATCCCGTTTCACCCGCTGCAGTTCCGCAACCATTTCCGTGGTGTGTTGGTAACGCTGCTCACGATTCTTGTTCAGCGCCTTATCAATGATCGCTTCCAGCGTCGGCGGGATATCCGGATTGATGCTGCGCACCGGAGCAGGCGGCCGCGTCAAAACCGCCTCGATAACCGCGCCGCCCGTGCCCCCGCCAAACGCCTGCCGCCCCGTCGCCATTTCGTACAGCACCAGCCCGAGCGAAAAAATATCCGTGCGCGGATCCAGATCGTCTCCGCGTACCTGCTCTGGCGACATGTACGAAGGCGTCCCGCTGATGATTCCCACGATCGAATTCGCGCTCGCCGACGCGTCGCTCGAATCCCCGTCTCCGCTCGCGATGCCTTTCGGAATCAGCTTCGCCAGCCCAAAATCCAGCACTTTCGCGCGCCCGCGTTTCGTCACGAAAATATTCGCCGGTTTGATGTCCCGGTGAATGATTCCTTCGGCGTGCGCCGCTTCCAGCGCTTCCGCGATCTGGATCCCAAGCTCCAGCACTTCTTGCACGGCTAGCGGCTTCCCATGGATGTGGCTGCGCAGCGTCTCGCCATCAATAAACTCCATCGCGATGAACGCTTGGCCGTCTTGTTCGCCGACGTCATAGATCGTGCAAATGCCAGGGTGGTTCAGAGCCGACGCTGCGCGCGCTTCGCGCCGGAATCGTTCGAGCGCTTGAGGTTGTTGTGCCAGTTTTTCGGGAAGGAATTTCAGCGCAACCGCGCGTTCCAGCCGGCTATCCTGGGCCTTGTAGACCACGCCCATTCCGCCGGCGCCCAGTTGCTCTGTGATGCGATAGTGCGAAATTGTCTGGCCGATCATTGGCAGGCAAGGTTTCGGGCGAGCTGCAATTTACACTACAAGGTCGGATCGTCGGGACCGGCTTCGCTGAACGCTTTTTTTCTCTCCGTCTTCGGCGGCTTGGGCGATCCCATCAGACTCAAAATGTTCGAGCCGTCCCCGAATTCCTTCGCAGCGGCAAGAGACTCTTGCTCGAGCGTGATGTTCTTGTTGCAAACGGTGCAAACCAGCGCCGCGTAACTTCCGCCATCCGCCTGCCTGAACATGTTGCAGCGCATGACCCGCCCGCAACATACCGGAACCCAGAATTTAGAAGCTTCGTCTGCAGCCATCAGCCGCCTCGCGCGATGCGAATGCCGGGATTATACACTGGAATCCTAGCATCCCACGGGAAGGCGAAGCGCGCCCCGCTCCCCGGCGCGTCGCCGCTCTCAACTCTGCCTCGGACCAAATAAACATCGCGCCAAGCCTGCGCAAGCGCCTGCGAATGACACTTAATGCCCTAGGGTAAAGTCCCGTCCCCGCTAAAGAGTTTAGGGTATCGCCGCTTTTCGCCCCGCTTCGTACAATTTCTAACCAGACGCCATCTTACGAGGTGATGCACATGCAAATTTTCTCGTTCCGTCGCGCGCGCAAGTCATTCGGAATTTCCCGCTGGCTGATTCTCGCCGCAGCAATCTTCGCGTTCGCCGCGGCATCTTCCACTGCTTCCGCTCAAGTCGTCGTGTCGGTGTCCGTCGCACCGCCCGTTCTGCCGGTTTACACGCAGCCAATCTGCCCGGCGCCGGGCTACATCTGGACCCCTGGCTACTGGGCCTACACCGATGACGGCGGATATTACTGGGTTCCCGGCACGTGGGTCGAACCGCCCGAAGTCGGCTTTCTCTGGACGCCCGGCTATTGGGGTTGGAACAACGGCGCGTACCTCTGGAACGCCGGCTATTGGGGCCCGGAAGTGGGCTTCTACGGCGGCATCAATTACGGCTTCGGCTACACCGGCTTCGGCTATGAAGGCGGATACTGGCGCGACCGCAACTTCTACTACAACAGCCGCGTGAACAACGTGAACGTCACCGTCGTCCACAACGTCTACGAGAAAAACGTCGTCGTGCACGACTCGCACGTCAGCTACAACGGCGGCCGCGGCGGCATCAGCGCCCGCCCCAGCGCGGCTCAGGAAAAATTCGCGCATGAACATCACGTCGGGCCTACGTCCGCGCAAGAACAGCATATAAGCGCGGCCCGCTCGGATCGCAGCCAGTTCGCATCCGCGAATCACGGCCACCCGACGGTCGCCGCCACTGCAAAGCCGGGCGATTTCCACGGAGCGCATGTAGTCCCGGCCAAAGCGTCGGCTTCGGAGCGCTTGAATAGTTCACGCACCGAAAGCAAATCTCGGACGGAAACCAAGAGCGAAGCCACGCCGCGCACCGAATCTCGCGCCACGACATCCCGCGAACCGAAAACGGAAACCAAGCCGCGCACGGAATCGAAGTCCACGGCCACACATGAATCGAAGTCCGAAACCGCGCCGCGCACGGAATCTCGACCGGCCACAACGCACGAGCCGAAAACTGAATCCAAGCCGCGCACCGAATCAAAGCCGTCAACCACTCACGAATCAAAGCCCGAAGCGAAGCCGCGTACTGAATCCAGACCCGCGCCAACGCACGAGCCGAAGTCAGAGGCAAAACCGCGCACCGAGTCAAAGCCGGCCGCCACGCACGAATCCAAACCGGCGCCAACGCACGAGTCCAAACCCGAAGCTAAGCCGCGCGAGGAATCGAAGCCAGCGCCAACGCATGAGTCGAGGCCGGCAGCCACGCACGAATCCAAGCCCGCTCCTGTGCACGAGTCAAAACCGCCAGCCGCGCACGAATCCAAGCCGCCGGCGCAACACGAATCAGCCCCGCACGAGGAAAAGCCGAAACGCTAAGACACGCGCCGACGGGGCTGCAACGTCGCAGTCCGCGCGTAAGGTTTAAGTGAGTGTCATCCCGCTTGCCCTGACGAAGGCAGGGAGCCCAGCGAGGGATCTGTTTTTCGCTGGGACACCAACAAGGCACGCAAACTCCCCGAAACGCGGCAGGCAAAGCCTAGTTATTCAACTTCTTCCGCGCGGACACAAACAGTGAAATCGCCAGCAGCACAAACAGCAGCACGCCGAAGCCAGGCACGTGACTGAATCCGGGAATCTTGTCGCCGAATGCAAACATTTTCTCCGGCCACGGCAACCGCAACACAAAAGCCAGCCAATGCGGCACGTGCTTGCTCAATTCCGGATCCTGCATCAAATTCAAAACAATCGCGAGTAATCCAAAGACGCCGCCCGCCGCGATCAATCCGCTGGCATACAGCGATCCCGGACTCACTTCGCTTTCCGCGTCGCTCTTTTTGTCCGTGCCCTGCTCCGCCAGCCAGCGCACCAATCCTCCGGCAAACATCGCCATCGTCGTAGCAATCGAAAGATATGAGCCCACCGCAAACGGCAAGGAACGCACGCCCAGCAACTCAATCGCGATCACCAAAAACACGCCCAGAAATACCAGCCGCCAAGGCAGCCGCTGATTCAAAATCCCACTGATCACCGTCGCCATCAAACGCGCCTGCGGCGCCGCGGCCTGCTCGCTGCCAATTCCCTGCACCCACTGCACCTCAATCTCTTTCGTCGAAGGATCGTACAGATATTTCCCGTCCGGCACCTCATGCGAACCCAGCGCGTTCACCAGCACATAAGTCTTGCCCTGGTACGTGTACCCGCGCTCCTGCACGTCCACGCCCGGCTGCAGATGATCGATGTCCAACGCAATCTTCAGCGGCTTGTATTGCGCCAGCCCGATGTTCATCAAGATCAGCGTCCCGCCGATCGCGAACGACGACACCATCACTCCAATCACCAGCGCCACTTGCTGCCAATAAGGCGTCGCGCCCACCAGGTAGCCCGTTTTCAAATCCTGTGAAGTCGCGCCGGCAATCGCCGAAGCGATGCACACCACGCCGCCAATCGTCAGCGCCAGCACCTGGTCCGCGGTGGAAGTCCAATGAATCACCAAAAACACCGCGCATGTGGCCATCAAAGTCGCAATCGTCATCCCGCTGATCGGGTTCGACGAATTGCCGATTAATCCGCTGATCCGCGAAGCCACCGTCACAAACAAAAATCCAAACGTCACCACAAAAATCGCCGCCAGAAAGTCCGCGAACCCGCTGGTCATCGCTCCCGGAATCGGCTTGAACTTCAACAGCGCCCACACCATCGCAATAATCACCGCCGAACCCACCAGCACCACGCGCATGGACATATCGCGTTCCGTGCGATTCACCACCGCCGCCGATGCCGCCGCCTGCTTCGCGCGAATATCCTTGATTCCCGCGGTCAACGCCGAAATGATCGTCGGCATCGTCTTGATCAAAGTAATCAGCCCCGAAGCCGCCACCGCTCCCGCACCGATCGAACGTATGTAGCTCCCATATAATTGGTCCGGCGTCATCGAGCCGATCGGAATCGTCGAGGGATACAACGCCACATTTCCCGAAAGCGATCCGAAAAATTTGATCGCCGGCATAATCACCAGCCACGAAATCACGCCGCCTGCAAATAACGTTCCCGAGACCCGTGGTCCGATGATGTATCCCACTCCCAGATATTCCGACGTGACGTTGGCCCGAAACGAAGCTCCCGGCAGCCATTTCGGCTGGTAGTCCGGTTGCGAGGGCCACAGCCCCAGCGTGTTCATGCAGAACGTGTACACGCCGCCGAGCCCCAATCCCCAAAATACGCGCCCCGCAAACGACCCGCCCCGCTCGCCCGCCACCAGCACGTCCGCGCAAGCCGTGCCTTCCGGAAACGTCAGGTTCCCGTGCTCTTTCACGATCAACTGCCGCCGCAGCGGAATCATAAACAGTACGCCCAGCCATCCGCCCATCAGCGCCAGAAAGAAAATCCGCCAATATTCGGCGTTCAACGAAAATCCCAGAAAGATCAGCGCGGGCATCGAAAAAATCACGCCCGCCGCCACCGATTCGCCCGCCGACCCGGTGGTCTGCACGATGTTGTTTTCCAGAATCGTCGACCGGCCAAACGCGCGCAAAATGCTGATCGAAAGAACCGCAATCGGAATCGAAGCCGATACCGTCAATCCCGCGCGCAATCCCACGTAAACCGAAACAGCGCCAAACAGCACTCCAAATAGCGAACCCAGAATCACAGCCCGCAGGCTGAATTCCGCAACGCTCTCCTCCGCGTCCACATACGGCCGAAAGTCCGCCGCCGGTGCCGTCGAGCTCCACGGTTTCGTCGCCATCAATCCTCCGAATCGCCCTACAGGGCGATTCGCCCTGAGACCCGCCAGTGGCGGGTCGAAGGGCCCACAACCACATCGTAAATCCGCACTTGCCGCTGCTACGCTCTCACTCTGTCATCCCGAGCGCAGCGAGGGATCTCTCCGCGGGCGTATCCACAGGCACAAAATGCGCCATGCCGACGAGTCTCCGTGCCCTCTCTTAGCCCTTCTCTGTGCCCTCTTTGTTAAAGCCGTTCGCCTTCCGCGGTCGCGCTCTTCACCCGAGCCCAATTGGCCGCCCGCAAATCGGGCAAGGTAGCACCACGAGCCCAGCCAAGCAAGCCACATCAAACGCCACTCCACGAATAAAAAGCAAAAATGCCAGAAAATCGCACCCCGATCTCAACAACAATCAACGATTTGCAGTTCAAGCGACGCCCGCGCGACCCCGCCGTTGACAGCAGCGCCCCCGTAGAGTAGCTTTGCGTTCACTTCACCGCTTGAGAACGGGCCTGGGATTGCGCGCAGCCGCGATCCGCAGCGCACTTCCATATCCCGTCTCCCAGCGGAAAATGGAGAAAATTTCTGCCATGAATCGAGCCCAGCGATTCGTTTGCAGCGTGGCCGTTCTCTGCGCCATCGCGTGCATTTTCCCGCGCGCCAAATCTTCCGCCGGCGACGATTGGCTGCCCATCCCTCCGGAAGACCTCGCCCTGAAAGACAATCCCGCCAGCCATGGCGCCAACGCCATGATTCTCTACCGCTCCAGCGACGTGAACGAAAAGTATGTGAATACCGACGGCGCCTACATCAACAATTACCTCCGTATCAAGATCTTTACTCAGGAGGGCACCGAACAGGGCAACGTTGAAATCCCGTTCTTCAGGGACTCCCAGGATATTAAGGATCTGCGCGCACGCACCATCAAGCCCGATGGCACAATCGTAAACTTCGAGGGGAAACCGTTCGAGAAAACCATCGAAAAGCGCAGCGGACAGAAGTTTCTCGCTAAGACTTTCACTCTCCCCGACGTTCAGCCCGGCTGCATCATCGAGTACAAGTACAGAGTCCAGCTCAAGCCCAATTTCCTATACGATAACCAGTGGGTGCTCTCCAGCGATCTGTATACCCGCGAGGGCCATTTCTCCATTCTTCCCTACCAGTCCTCCTACGAGTATTTTCCCCTGTATTTTCGCCAGTACGCCCTCGGCAGCAAAGTTACGCCGACGCCCAAGCCGGACGGCACCTACTCGCTTACGGTTCACGATATCCCGGGCATCGAAGATGAAGCCTACATGCCGCCTCTGGAAACCATCGAGGCCCGCGTCGAGTTCTACCATCTGGACGAAGGTTCCCCATCGAATGAAACCCAGGATCATTTCTGGGCGCGCACGGAAAAAAAGTGGAACGACGATCTCGAGCATTTCATCAACAAGAAAACCGCTCTCGAACAGGAACTCGCGCGGATCGTCAGCCCCAGCGACTCGCCGGAGGTCAAACTCCGCAAGATTTATGCCCGCGTTCAGCAAATGCGCGACCTCAACATGGAAGTAGCCAAATCCGAAAAAGAGCAGAAAGCTGAAAATCTAAAGAAAAACTCCAATGTCGAGGACATGCTGCATCACGGCTACGGCAACGGGCGCGAAATGAACTTCCTTTTCGTGGGTCTCGCGCGTGCCGCCGGTTTTGAAGCCGCCGAAGTCCGGGTCGCTCCCCGCAATGTGAATTTCTTCTACCCTCAATTGCAGGACGCCGACGAACTTGGCGCCGACGTCGTTTGGGTTCGCGCCGGATCCAAGGAATATTATCTGGATCCTGCCTCACTCTATTTTCCGTTCGATGTCCTTCCGTGGTTCGAAACGAACACCAATGGTATTCGCCTCGGCAAGAAGCCCAACGACTTCGTGGACATCCCGCTTTCCACCAGCGCCACCGCTACGATTGTCCGTAATGCCGATCTAACAGTCGATGAAGACGGCCTCGCTACCGGAAAACTCTCGGTGGATTTCACCGGGCAGTGGGGTGCCCTCTGGCGCGGCCAGATCCACCTACAAGACGACACCGGCCGCAAGAAATCTCTCGAAGATGAAATCAAGACTTGGCTGCCCGCAGGCGCGAACTTCGAGCTCACCAAGCTGGATAACTGGGACAAAACGGACATGCCCCTGCACGTTGAGGGAACGCTGAAGCTATCCGCCTTCGGAAGCTCGGTGGGCCGCCGTATCCTCGTACCTGCCACGATATTTATCGTCCCTGAACACAAAGCCTTCCAAACCGCTATTCGTCACAACGCCGTCTATTTCCGTTTCCCCAACGAGGAAATTGACGACGTGAAGTTTCAAGGTCCCACCGGCTACAAAGTGGAAACGGTACCGCCGGCCAAAGCGGTCAAGCCCGGTGCCGTCGTCGGTTACGAAATTTCCGCGTCGCAGCAAGGCACGGTCGCCGAAGTGAAGCGCAAGCTGGTCATCAACGGTCTCATGTTCCCGGTCGAGTATTACGCGTCCCTACGCTCCTTTTTCAACACGGTGAAATCTGATGATGAAGTTCAAATCGTCCTGCAAAATGCCGAATCGGCGAAAAATTAACGTCGCTCTACTCGCGGCCGCGCTGCTGCTCGCGCTCGCGTGGTTCTCGCCTCGCACCCGTGCGGCAGACAACGCTCCCGATTGGCTACGCGCCGCCGCCGCGGAAACGCTTCCCGATTATCCGAAAGATGCCGTCGCCGTTATGCTGCTCGATGAATTGCACACCACCGTCAAGGACAACGGCGACATCGAAAACACCTACCGCTGCGCGTACAAGTTTCTTCGCCCCCAGGCTCGCGACGACTACGGCTACGCCGTCGTCAGCTTCGACAATCAGACCAAAGTCTCGTACTTCAGGGCCTGGACCATCATGCCCAGCGGCGCGCAAATTGAAGTGAAGGACAAAGAAGCATCGGAAGTAGGCTCGGACGACGACTTGTACAGCGATCATCGCGCTAAGCTGATCAGGTTCCCGGAAGCCACCGTCGGCAGCGTGGTCGGTTTTGAATACACCCAACGTCAGCGGCCTTATGCCTTCGAAGACAACTGGAACTTTCAGCGTAAAATTCCAACCCGCCACGCCCGCTTTTTCCTGCAATTGCCCGCCGGGTGGGAATTCACAGACTCCTGGGCCAACTTCGCCGAACAAAAACCGCAAACAGCTTCCAACAATCAATACGAGTGGGAATTGCAGGATATTCCAGCCATTGAAGTCGAACCCGATATGCCGCCATTTGAAGCCGTGGCCGGACGCATGGATATCAAATATTATCCTCGCGATCAAAATCTCCGCGCAAAAAGCACGGGCACCTGGAACGACATCGGTGTCTGGTATTCCGGGCTAACCGCGTCCAGCCGTATTCCCTCGCCGGCGCTGCAGCAGAAAGTATCTGAACTGACGTCCGGGATTTCCGACCCCGTCGCACAGATGAAGGCCATCACCTCCTACATGCAACGCAATATCCGTTACGTCGCCATCGAGATCGGCATTGGAGGCTTCCAGCCTCATCCCGCGGCGGACGTATTCGCGCATCAATACGGCGACTGCAAGGACAAAGCCACGCTGCTCAGCGCGATGCTCAAGCAGGTCGGCATTGATTCGTATTACGTCGTCATAGACACCGATCGTGGCATGGTGAATCCAAAATTTCCGTCGCTGGGCAGCTTTAATCACGTGATCTTAGCCATTCGCCTGCCGGATTCGGTACCCGCCGCCAATCTCTATGCTGTTCTCAACGATCCCAAATTAGGCCGTCTGCTTTTCTTCGATCCCACCAACCCCTACGTGCCGCTCGGTTACATTCCGTCATATCTCCAGGACACCTACGCGCTGCTCGTGGCTCCCGATGGCGGCGAACTGGTCAGTCTCCCGCTCTTGCCTCCGGCGACGAATCGCCTGCTGCGCACCGCCGCGTTCAGCGTCAGCGCCACCGGCAACCTTACCGGCGAAGTTGAAGAGCTCCGCTGGGGTGGTCCCGCAGAGCAAAGCCGCGAGCAATTTCTCAGGGCCGCTCCGGCAGACCGGCAAAAAGTGTTCGAAGAATTTCTCGGAAACTCGCTGACGAATTTTTCGTTGACCAGCGCCTCCATCGGCAACCTCGAAAAATACGATGAAAGCCTCACGCTGAAATATAAATTCGCGGTCGATGGCTATGCGAAGTCCGCTGGAGACTTGCTGATTCTCCGCCCACGCGTGGTCGGTGCCAAAGGTTCCAGCCTGCTCAGTGGAAAGGCGCGAAAATATCCCATCGAATTCACCGAAGCCACCCGCCAGGATGACATCTTCGATATCACCCTGCCACCGGGCTACGTCGTGGATGAACTTCCTAAGCCGGTAGACGCCGAATGCGCCTACGGCACCTACAAAAGCGAGGTCCTGGTCGCCAATAACGTTCTCCACTACAAACGCACGTACGAAATTAAAGACGTGCTGGTCCCCACCAAGAATCTCGACGAGGTCCGCGACTTCTTTCACCAGATCGCGGTCGACGAAAGATCCGGCGCCGTCCTGCGCCGCGCCAACCCGTAACGCTATCGCTGGAAAGCTCCGAAAACTCTCAGAGTGTCATTCCGAGGGCGAATTTCGCCCGCGGAATCTGCTTTGCTCGTGGAATAAAACGAAGCTGCGTTCGACGTCGCGCTCAAATTGAAGCGGGGCTTGAGTTAATGCGGCATTGTCCACGAATCACAAATCGCGAGTCACCAATCACCGGTCACTACTCACCACTCACCGCACCTCAAGGCGATTGATGCCGCGCCGCCGCTTCAATCGCGGCTTCCAGATCGCTCGATACATGCGATTTCGAAATGTATCCGCGCACGCCGGTCTGCGCCGCATAACGCGCCAAATCCAGCGACTCGAAGTGCGTCACAATCAATATCTCGGACTCCGGCGCATCCCGCCGGATCAATTCCGCCGCGGTTAAACCGTCCATCGTCGGCATCGAAATATCCAGCAAGATGACGTCCGGCCTGAGCTCCACGGCTTTATCCACCGCCTCGCGCCCGTTTTCCACCTCGGCGCACACCACCCAATCATGATGCAGTCTGAGCAGCATCTTGATCCCAGACCGCACCATCGGGTTGTCATCCGCAATCAGGATTCTGACGGGTGCCATCGCCTGTTTCGTCCAATTCGGGAGCCGGCCACAATTCTCCGCGCGTTCATCTCTGCCGCGCCAGTACTATCCGTACTGTAGCCATCTCCCCGGCGACAGCACATCGGGTCTTCGCTGTAGATTGCCGTTCGTATCATTACGGAGCGAACAAAATGTGCATCTTCATCGCGATTTCCCGCGCGGACAAATAAACACCATCTGCGATATCGCCACGCCGCCAATTGTTCCTGCTAGATCGCCCCGCAACGTGCCCGACGCATACTGCGAAGCTTCCCGCGCAAGACGCGCCACTTGCTCCACGCTCACCGCCGCCGCGTAAATGTCGCCATTAAAAGCATAGGAATATTCCCGGTAGCGTGGCGCGTTCTCTCTCGCGAATGCCATCAAGCAATCCCAAAAGCTGCGCGACCGCAACAATCGCCGCTTACCAGCCGATTCGCGCGTCACACGCAGCGAATACCTCGCCGGCGACCCGCTCGATTCCAGCACGATCTCGCTGCAATCTTCGCCGCGGAATGCCCGCGACGGGTCGGCATCCGGATAACCAGCCAGCGCTTCGCGCAACGCCGCCATGTCCGGCTCGAACCCCTGCCACCAATAGCGGAACGAATGAAACACGACCGTGCCGGAGCGCAGGATCTGCTGCACGCGCTCCGCATCCTTGCCCGCAACGCGCACAATCATATCCACCAGCTCCGCCGCCCGAAACGTCTGCGCAACCACCGGGCGCATGCTGATGTATTCGGCTTCTTCTTCCGTGTATTTTACCGCGATGGTTTCCGGCAGCCCCACACCACCATTCTAAGCCATCGCGCGCCGGAAGCCGTCTTGTTGCGCCCGTCGTTGACCGCACGGATCGCGCTGTGCCGCCATCCTGGTTTCGTTGCCATCCCGCTTGCCCGGACGCAGGAAGGGAGCGCAGCGAGGGCTCTCTCTCCTGTTTGACACTTTCCGCGCTAAGCGAAGTTTGTCCCCACTGGTACGCTCGGACTATTGTCCGCGGCGGTCCCAAACCGCAAACTGTACAAGGTCGAACATGCTAATCGCAGCCTTCATTCTCGTGATCTCCACCGCAGCGATGGTCCAGTTCGCGGTCTTCACCTGGCGCGCTGGACTGCTCCGCGTAGCCTCGGAACCGATGCTGGAACAGGACGAGGCCGATTCGACCGAAGCGTCCCGTAACCTCCTGAATGGAAAAGACTTCAAAGAAGTCCTGGCTCGCCAGGATCTGTGCCCCGATCTCGATACTGGCTCCGCCCCCAGCCTTCGCCCGGTTCGCTTGTATTACAGCGTCCTGCGCATGCTGCACAGCCTGGGTAACCTGATTGTCTCCCCCGGCGCCCCCGGCTTCGGTGGCTGGACCCAGCGCGAGATGGCACTCTGCACCCGCTATGCCGCGGTAGTACTCTCCCACCGCGTCCAAGACAACCAAGCCCTAGCAGCCGAAGTCCGCTCGTTCTAATCGCCCTCAGCCAAAACGGAGAAACGTAGCCAAGCTCGCGCGCACACCTATCCCTGCGCGTGCGGAGGGTTCACGCCCGAAGCGATCGCGA
The DNA here is from genome assembly GCA_963740695.1 of uncultured Acidobacteriota bacterium. GTDB lineage: Bacteria > Acidobacteriota > Terriglobia > Acidiferrales > UBA7541 > Palsa-295. The sequence goes on along the minus strand of CAVUFU010000002.1, from coordinate 254,200 downwards.
ATGTCTCGACTATCTTGCGGAGAGAAATTTCAAAGCGCGCTGGAGTCGCGCGATGACTCGTTCTTTGCCTAATACCACCATCGTGTCGAAGAGCGGCGGGGCCACGGCGCGGCCAACGATCGCAACGCGCGTGGCGTTGATCAGCAATCCTGCCTTTACGCCTTCAGCGGCGGCCACGCCCCGCAGTGCAGCGTCGCAAGCATCGTGATTCCAGTCGGCGAGCGCGGCTAGCGCATCCGTTAGTTTCGCCAGCAAAGCCGGAACTTTCTCGTCTTTCCAGAATTTGTCGCGCGCTTCCTGATCGTACTCGAAATCATCCGCAAAAAACGCGCGCGCCCATCCAGTGAAATCGGTGAGCAAGCGAGTGCGTGGTCGGATCAGGTCAACGGCATGCGCGAACCAGGCGCGTTCGCTCGATCCCCATTCAGCCTTCCACAACCCCGCGCGCTTCAACTCCTCTTCCACGTAGGGCAACAATTCCTCGACCGGCGGCTTTTGCAGATATTGCGTGTTGTACCATTCGAGCTTCGCGCGATCGAAAATAGCGTTCGTGCGGCTCACCCCCGCGAGCGCAAACCGCTCGATCAGTTCCGTGGTGCGCAGAAATTCCGAATCATCGCCAGTCGACCAGCCCAGCAACGCCAGAAAATTGCGGAACGCCTCAGGCAGAAAGCCTTCGTCAGCATAGGAACCGACGCTCGTAGCTCCGTGCCGCTTCGAGAGCCGCGTGCGATCCGGCCCCAGAATCAATGGAACGTGCGCGAAAATCGGAGCCTGCGCGCCCAGCGCGTGGTAAATGAGCACCTGCTTCGGCGTATTCGAAAGATGATCCGCCCCGCGAATGATGTGCGTGATGCGCATGGCAATGTCGTCCACCACCACGCTGAGCTGATAGGTCGGCACGCCGCTCGACCGCAGCAGCACGAAATCCTCGATATCCGCGTTCTGAATTTCGCGCGAACCGAAAACGGCGTCCTCGAATTTCGTCGCGCCCGTGCGCGGAGTCTTGAATCGAATCGCCCGCGGAATGCCGTCCTTTTCCTTCGCCGCTCGCTCCGCCTCGGAAAAATCGCGGCAAGGGCACGCCGCAGCCTTCAAAGTCTTGGGGCCTTCATCATCCCCTTCGCCTTCGTGCTCCTCATTTTCCGCTGGCGCATAGTCACCACCGGCATACGCAGCCGCTTTGCAGTAGCACGCATACCCCGCTCCGCTAGCGAGAATGCGCTCCGCCGCTGCCCGATACATCTCACCCCGCTGCGACTGAAAAAACGGCCCTTCGTCCCAATCAACGCCAAGCCACTTCAGCGCGACAAGTATCCCATCCACCAATTCCGGCTTGTTACGCTCCACGTCGGTATCTTCAATTCGCAAAATTAAAGTGCCGCCCTCGTGCTTCGCATAAAGCCAATTGAAAAGAGCAGTCCGCGCCCCCCCAACGTGCAGATACCCAGTAGGAGACGGCGCAAATCGTACCCGTGGTTTTTCAGACGACGCCATTAGGTCAAGATCCTTTCACACCCGTAAAACGATCAATCTTATCGGAAGCCCACAGCAAAATCGAGCCGCAGGCTATTCGTCCCGCAGAGCTGCCATTGGGTCGAGGTGCATGGCGCGGCGCGCAGGGAGATAGCACGCCAGGACGGCGGCCCAAACCAATACGGCCGATACGCCGAGGAACGTGAGCGGATCCGTTTGCTTTAGACCGAACAGAATGCTGGCAAGCAGCGAGCCCGCGCCGAGCGCGGCAACGACGCCGAGAATTAAACCCAAAAGCGTCAAACGCAATCCCTCTCCGACGACCAATCGGAAAATGTCGCGGGGATGCGCTCCGAGCGCCATCCGGATTCCGATTTCGCTGGTCCGCCTGGCGACGTTAAACGCGAGTGCCCCGTACAGGCCGACGCAGGTCAATACGAGCGCCAGAATGCTAAACGCCGCGCAGAGCGCCGCGATCAGCCTGTCGGAATGGAGCGATTCGTCAATTTGTTCGCGAAGTGTGTGGATGCCTGTGACGGTGACCGAGTGATCGAGCGAGTGAATGATCTCGCGGAGCGGACCGGCCAACGTTTTTGTTGAGCCGCTTGTGCGAATCTCGAGTTCGCCGTGCGTGCCGGGTATGTAGAAGAAGTCCGCGGGGCCTTCTCGCAGGTCGTTATATTTCGAATCGGCCACGACGCCTACGATTTCGAGCGGCGGGCGATTTCCTTCGACGAAGTGGAAATGTCTCCCCAGCGGACTGCTATGCGCAAAGAACCTTCGCGCCATCGTCTCGTTGATGATCGCCACGGTCGTTGAAAGATTTGACGGCGACTCCGGATGCACGTCCGCTTCGGTGAAGTCGCGCCCAGCGAGCAGCGGAATTCCCATGGTGTCGAAATACTCCGGCGACACGCCCACGAACTCCTCGTTGGCCACTTCGCCGGGACGCAGTGCGTAGCCATCCACCACAACGTTGATACCGACTTCCTTGCTGCTGATAGGAGTGAAACTGGAATAGCTGGCGGAATGCACGCCGGGAAGCTGCTTCACGCGATCGAGCAGTTGCGCGTACCACTGAGCGATTTGGTCGCGCGTGCGCGACGCGGCATAACCGTTCATGGTGACGATAAGAACTTTGTCGCGGTCAAACCCCGGGTTGAAAGTTTCGAGGTTGAAGAGGCTGTGCAGCAGTAGGCCCGCCCCGGATAGGAGCATCACGGAGAGCGCCACCTGTGCGACGATCAGAACATTGCCGAGATGCGATTGAGCGGATGAGCGGTGCGAGCCGCGCCCTTGTGCCTTGAGTTCTTCCGCAAGTTCGCCACAGGTCCCGGCGAGCGCCGGAGCAAGTCCGCAAACAAACATCGTGAGTACGAGCGCGCCTGCGGTGAAATACAGCGTGCGCATGTTCAAACCGGTGGCCAGCACGACGGGAAGCTGCCGTGTAGAGAGCGACGCCAACAAAATATCGCTGGTCCATTGACCGGCGGCGAGCCCGGCGAGCGCTCCAGCGATCGCAAGGAGAGCGCTCTCGGTGAACAGCTGGCGAACCACGCGCCAGCGCCCTGCGCCTAGCGCCAGGCGGACCGTGAATTCGCGTTTACGCGCCGTGCCGCGCGCGAGCAGCAGGTTCGCCACGTTGCCGCAGGCGATCAGCAGCAACAGCCCCACGACAATCATCAGAATTCGTGCGGGCAGCGACAATTTTTCGCGCGCGTCGGAAACGCCCCGCGCGGCCGGAGTGACGAGCGCGTGAGCGAAATCTTCGTCGCGTTCGATTTGCGGCAACGTGGAGGTCTTCTCCACTTCGCCCAGTAGTGGATCGAGAGCAGCCTGCGCCTGCACGATTGATACGCCGGGTTTCAGTCGCGCGAGAATCGTCACCCACTGTGCTTGCCAGTAATCCTGCGTCGGCAGCGCCGTCGAGTTCAATGGCACGTAAAAATCGGGAGATTCGCCTACCTTCGCGCCAAAAAATTCCGGCGGCGCCACCCCGATCAAAGTGAACGAGTGCTGAGGGATCGAACCTGTCCGGGTCGCGTCGGACTGATCGCCAAACGTCATGATTTTGCCGATTGCGTTCGGATTTGAATCGAGCTCGCGCTTCCAGAAATCGAAACTCACAACGATGGCGGCAGCCCCATGCTCATCGCCACCAGCGAGCAGTCGTCCGGAGAAAGGCCGCACGCCGAGCGCATCGAAATAATTGGCAGAGACAAGTTCGCCGTCAGCCGAGATTTTTCGGCCCTCGAATGTCACTTCGTACGGCGCCAGCGTGGAAAATGCCATGACGCTGGCAAACGCCGCGGCTTTGTCGCGGTAGGCAGCGTAGGTCGCAAGCTCAGAACCTTCCGCAGGGCGGCCGAACGTGCCGGCGGAGTTGACCCACACGATTTGATCGGGATCGCGGACCGGAAGCTTGCGCAGCAGCAATGGATCGAGGATCGAGAATATCGCGGTATTTGCCCCGATACCGAGGGCGACAGTGAGCACCGCGAGCATGGCGAAACCGGGATTCTTGGCCAGCACGCGCAGGCCATAGCGGACGTCTTGCCAGAGGCTGTGCATTCGGGTTGGAGTGCGCCGCGACGTGCGGTCGCAGGCATTTTACCTTGGGGTGGGCCAGCCGAATCGAAATCTTGGGCGGTCATGCGCGAATGCGCCCCCGGACACGCGGCTTGAGCCCGGGGCCTCGATACGCACAAAACGGCACACTGGTAACGAGTTGGTACCCCTGTACCCTTGACCCGGGCGTGCGCAGGTTCGATAGTTTCTATGATCCCGGATAGTCCGGGGAATCGGACGAGCAAGTACCCGATTTTCGCGCGATTTTGTGCGATTTTCGGCCAGTTTAGGCCGTTTTGGCCGCTTGGCAGGTTGTGCGGAACAGGTGACCGCCACGAAACTCGCGCGGGATGTGCGCCTTAACGCCCGCCGAATTTCTGCTATTCTCGGGAGAAGTTTGTCGTGTCCTGGACTGGGAGTGTTGAGTTGTTGAACCACCTCAATTCTAATGCAGTGGTGTTGCTGGCCGGCGCCTTCTTGCTAGGGGTGTTTTTCGCCTACGTCTACCGCCAAAAGCGCCAGGCCTACCTGCTCGTCTGGGCCATTGCCTGGATGCTGGCTTCGCTGCCCTTTGGGGTTTACGCCTTCGGCGGCCAGCGAACCTTTCCCATTTGGGTTGATATCACGAACGAATGGATGATGGCGGCAGCGGCCCTCGCTTTCTATTGTTCCGCGCGGATGTACGCGCGCATGAAAATTTCCACCCGCAACGTCGTTCTTGTGGCGCTCCTCGCCGCCCTCTGGGCCTACGCCTACACCCAAAAATGGATTGCGGCGCCGCTCGGGTTGGGCGTCGCCATCCTCTTCTTCTTCGCGGCGCAAATCTTCTGGGAAGAAGGTCGCAAGCAAGAGTCCCGCGCTGACAAGCTGTTGGCGCTCACATTCGTCGCCACGGGAATTTTGCGTTTGTTGCTGATTTTCCAGCACTCCCTGCGGCCGCTGGCGGACGTGAACCTGCTCCCGTTCGCTCTCCTCGCGGAAATTTTCGGCGGCGTGCTGATGCTCATGGCCGTTTACGAAGAAGAGCGCCGTCGTGTCGAACGCAACATGCTGGCGCTTTCCAATCTGAACCTGGCCACCTCGAGCTTCGTCGGCGGCGAAATTCAGAAAATGCTCGCGCAGGCGCTGGATCGCGTCTTGAACGTCGTGCGCATCCCGGCCGGAGCGCTGTGCCTGCATTACGGCGACGAAAAAGGCCCAACCTCGATCGTCGTCACCGGGATGAGCGACACGTTTTGTGCCGCGATTCAGAAAGACAGCCTCGACTCCTACACCGTCAATCTCGTGGCGCGCCTCGGCGGCTTGGTCGTGTTGCGGGATCTGGCGCGCGATGCGAACTGGGTCGCGCTCGAGAAGGAAGAAACCTTCCAGCACGTCCGCAAGATCCTGCTCGAACAAGGCCTGCGCACCGTCGTCGGTATCAGCCTGCAGGCCAAGGAACGCGTCTTCGGTGTCTTGCTGCTGGGCACGCCTGACAATCGCAATTTCACTCCGCCGGAATTGCGTCTGCTACTCGCTCTGGGCCACCAGATCGGCATGGCCGTTGAGAACAGCTATCTGATTCAGCAGACGGCACGGCGCAGCGAAGAGCTGCACATTTTGAATGAGATCGGGCGGGCGCTGAGCTCGACCCTCGAGCCGGACGCCCTCTTCGAGCGCATTTATTCGGAGATGAAGCGCCTGTTGGACGTCGGAAGCATGTTCATTGCCTTCCACGACAAAAAGACCGGTCAGGTCCGCTTCGAATTGGACGTCGTGAATGGCGAACGCCTTCCCAAACGCACGCGCCCGGCGGGCAAACACCTGACCGAGTATGTTATTCAGTCGGCGCAGCCGCTTTTGATCCGCGATCAGTTCGAGGAAGAAGTGAAGCGCCTCGGCATCGAGCCGGCCCGCCACGCCGGTTCGATCTGCGCGGTTCCTCTCATTTTGTACAATCACGCCATCGGCGCCATGGCCGTGCACAGCCAGCAGGAACGCGCGTTTGACGAAGGTCACGTCGAGCTCCTCCGCGTACTGGCCAGCGAAGCGGCCGTCGCCATCGAAAACGCGCGGCTCTTCTCCGAAGAGCAAAAGAAATCCAAGCAATTGACGCTGGTCAACAACGTCTCCAGCCACGCCATCACCACGCTGAATCCCGAAGAGATGTTGACGAAAATCGCCGCAGAAATCGAAAGCGCCCTCGCCTACGACCACATCGGCATAGCGATTCTCGATTACTCTTCCAAGGAACTAGTGATCCAGGCCGAAGCCGGTGCGCGCCGCGACGCGCTGGGCCGCCGCATTTTGCTGGGCGAAGGTTTGGTAGGCCACGTGGCCCGTGCGGGTCAGATGGCCGTGGTGCAGGAAGTGAACGCCGCTTCAAATCGCCCTGTATTGCCCGGAACCGCGTCGGCCATCGCCTTGCCGGTCACTTACGCCGAGAATTTGCTCGGCGTGTTGTATGTCGAATCATCGGAGCCGTGCGAATTCTCCGAGGACGAAATCCGCCTGCTGCGCACTCTGGCCGACCTGTTTGCCGGAGCGCTGCACAACGCGTTGACATTCCAGCGCGCACAGGAACAGGCCATCACCGACGGTTTGACCGGCGTAAAAACCCACCGCTTCCTGATGGAAGCCCTGTCATCCGAGTGGAAACGCTCCACCCGCGCCAATCGCCCGTTCTCGCTCGTCCTGATGGACCTCGACCGCTTCAAATTCGTCAACGATTTCTACGGCCACCTCGAAGGCGACGTCGTCCTGCAGCGCGTCGGCCACATCCTCGAACAGAATTGCCGCCGCTCCGACGTTGTCGCGCGCTACGGCGGCGACGAATTCGTGATCCTGATGCCGGAAACGAGCGTCGAGCAAGCGCGTCAACTCGCCAGCAAACTCCGCGGCTGGGTCGCGGCTGATCCGCTCCTGCGCGACAAAAATATTACCGCGAGCTTCGGCATCGCCGGCTTCCCGATCCACGGCTCGACGCCCCAGGAATTGATCCAGGTCGCCGATTCCTCGATGTACCTCTCCAAGCATCAGGGAGGCAACTCGGTTTCCACCGCGGAGCAAGGCGATCCCAACGACACCAAGCGTTGGAAGAAAGACGTCCTGGAAGCGTATCTCGGCGTCACGCTGAAGCGCCTCTTCTCTACCGGGCCCGAAGCGTTCGAGGAGATTTATCGCCGCCTCGAGCAGTTTACGCGCTCGCTCACCGAGCACGGCGGCGGCAGCCCCGGCGATGAAGTGCCGCCGGCAGTGGTCGAAACCGTGACTTCACTTGCCCTCGCGATTGATGCGAAGGATCACTACACGCAAGGACACTCGCAGAAAGTTTCCGCCTACGCCGTCATGATCGCCCACGCGCTAGGCATGAACGAAGCGGAAGTCGAAGAAGTGCGCCTGGCCGGGCTGCTGCACGACATCGGCAAAGTCGGCATCCCCGAAGTGATCCTGAATAAATCCGGCCCGCTCGACGCCAACGAATGGGCCACGATGAAAACCCACACCGAGCTGGGCGCGAAAATTCTCGAGCCGCTCATCGCCATGAAGCGCATCCGCGAAATGGTAGGGCATCATCACGAGTTTTTCGACGGCTCCGGCTACCCCGCGCGGCTCGCCGCCGAACACATTCCGGTGGGCGCGCGCGTAATCGCGATCGCCGACGCCTACGACACCATCACTTCCGAGCGCACCTACAAGAAAGCGCGCAGCCCCGAAGAAGCCTTCGCCGAGCTCGAACGCTGCGCCGCAAATCAATTCGACCCGAAAATCGTCCGCGCCTTCATCGAAACCATGCGCCGCGCACCGCAGCAACACATCGAAGCCGCCGTAGGCGCCTCGGACACGGAAGATATGGGCTCGCAAGCCTGACCCCGCGCGAGTGATCCAGGCGCCGCAGGGGCACGGCATGTCGTAGATCCGCCGCAGGAGGACCGTGCCCGCCGGTTGACCGTAAACCCTCCATCGTAGCCACTCAATGAAATGCCAAAGTGGCGCCACAAGAAATCCAAGCCGAACCGGAATCCATCATCCACGCCGCCGGCGAGTCGCGTTCTGGACGCGCCGCACGAAGCTCGATAAAGTTGTAATGGTGATCTTGCCGGCACGATCATCTGAGGGAGACGAGCGATGCGCACAGCAACAGTGAAATGGGTTGGCGGCGAAGAATATCTGGCGACAATGCCTTCCGGGCAAGCAGTCGTGATCGACGCCGACCGCGAACACAACTCCGCGCCCGGGCCGATGGACATCCTCCTCGGCGCGCTCGGCGCCTGCAGTTCGGTGGACGTAGTTTCAATCCTGGCAAAAAAACGCAACAAGCTCGTATCACTCGAAATAGTGATTTCCGGCGAGCGCGCCAAAGACCCGCCGTCGGTCTGGACCAAAATCGACATGCTCTACAAGCTCACCGGCGAACTCGACGAAAAAGCCGTGCGCGACGCCATCGAATTAAGCCAAACCAAATATTGTTCGGTAGCGGCAATGCTGCGAAAAACCGCGGAGATCACCTATCGATTTGAGATCGCGCCGGCCGCGGTCTAGCAATTCGCTTTTGCAGCCGTGCATCGCCTTCTGATTTCGCGGCCGTTGTTTTGCGTTGTCATCCCGAGCGCAGCGAGGGATCTCTCTTCGCCGTGATGTAGGCCAAGGCTCTCGCCGTCCACCAGCCCGACGCCCGCGCCACGCCGTCCTGCATCCGCCCAAAGAAATCCGCGCTTCGCTGTCGTGCTGATTTCCTTGTTTTGTCTGCGTGCGATTGCATACAATCACGGGCTGTTCTTAGACGTCTTGCTCTTTCCATCCTCCTGGGGGAAATGAATGGGGAAACGCATCGCCGCAAAGATTACCGGAGTCGCCGGATACGTCCCGCCGCGCGTAGTCACCAATTTCGATCTGGAAAAGCGTGTGGATACCAACGACGAATGGATTCGCACGCGAACCGGAATCCGCGAGCGGCATTACGCCGACCCCGGAGTCGCCACCTCGCACCTCGGCACCGAAGCGGCCAGAAAGCTGTTGGCAGCGCGCGGCGTGAACCCCGAAGAAATTGAGCTGATCGTCCTCGCCAGCGTCACCCCGGACATGTTTTTCCCCGCGACCGCCTGCCTGATCCAGGACCGCCTCGGCGCAAAAAATGCCTGGGGCTTCGATCTCTCGGCGGCTTGCTCCGGCTTCGTCTACGCCCTCACCGTCGGCGCGCAATTCGTCGGCAGCGGCGCCCACAAAAAAGTGCTGGTGATCGGCAGCGACGTGATGACCTCCATCCTCGATTTCACCGACCGCGCCACCTGCGTCCTCTTCGGCGACGGCGCCGGCGCCGTGCTGCTCGAGCCGGCCACCTCAGAAAAGGAAGGCATCCTCGATTTCGTGCATGACGTAGACGGCTCCGGCGGCTGCAATCTCTATATGCCCGCAGGCGGCTCGCTCCATCCGTCGTCGCAAGAAACAGTCGAGAAGCGCATGCACTACGTCCATCAAGAAGGCGCCCAAGTCTTCAAGTACGCGGTCCGCCGCATGAGCGAGCTAGCCGTGGAAATGCTCGAGCGCAACGGCTACACCACCAAAGATCTCGCGCTGGTCGTCCCGCACCAGGCCAATCTCCGCATCATCCGCGGCATGCAGGAACGCCTAGGCGTGGACGACTCGAAAGTAATGATCAACATTGACCACTACGGCAACACCACAGCCGGCACAATCCCCCTAGGCATGATGGAAGCAGTAGAACAAGGCCGCCTCCGCAAAGGCGACCTCGTCCTGCTAATCGCCGTAGGCGCCGGATACACCACCGGCGCAGTCCTGATGCGCTGGGCGTATTAGGATTCGCTAGGATTGATCGAACAGATTAATGGGACGCGGAGAATTCGCCGGACCGGGAGATTCGTCCGCTCTCCTTACTTCAATCCGTCGAGGTCGAATTCGGCGGTCACGGCTTCACCGTTCGGAGTAGTAACCACTATTTTGGCGGCACCAGGCCCAAACTGGTTAGCGTCGAACTCCATAAGCACTTCTTTTCGCGTCCCCTTGTCATAGCGGCCTGCGCGAACAGCCTGAGCGCGCATCTTCTTCGGTTCGATGGAGCGTTCCTGCGATATTATATGGAAGCGAAACCCGAGCCAGTCATCATCCGTTGCGCCAGCCTTAGATTGCTCGTCTGAAGAATGCGTGATCGAACTAGAATTGCTTAGCGGCGAGTAGATGACTACCCGGACCAACACCAAGTCAGGCTCAGCAGCGTAATCCCTTTCCGCCTGATCCAGATCGTAGTCATTCGAGTGTTCTGATGATCGGCGAATCACCTGTTCATACGGTGTTTGGAACTCTATGGATTCGACGCGCGGTGCCGCAGGCAGCAATGGAAAGCGCCGAATGTACGGCTCCAGAAGTGTAGTAACTTTTTGTGGATCCCCAGAATGTCCCAGAAGATAAGCTTCGCGGATCTGGGTTTGCTGCAAAGGGTAGTAAAACGCTTCTGAACTCCCTGTCAACAACATGCAAAGGCACGCGCACCAACAGCCAAGTTGAACCACTAGGCCCCAATTCTTCGCGCGGCTTCGCACCGGATTCCTCCACTCCTTCGCTGGCCCGACTGGGGCGTCAAATTCACGCTCGCTCTCTGGGGCCGAAAGTGCGTGATGGTGCGTTCAACCTGCCGGGTGGCGAGCTAAATCGTCTTGGAAAAAGACCTGCTTCAGTCGCCGATAATGATGAGCACCGGATTGCTATCGCCAGCCGTAGTAGTGATCTCGACCATCTTCGTGGGCGACACGAAGTAGAACGCGCCGTTGAAAGCGGCAGGCGAAGTGAGCGTGACGCTTCCGCTGCCGTCCGCAGCGCCGGTGCTCGAGAGCACGTAGGTACCGGTCACCGTCTCGTCCGAAGTATTTGCGCTCGCGGTGCTTTCATCCTGTATTCCGTTCACCGTCGCAGGCGTCACCGACCCATCGAAAGTAAGGAATCCGGAGAAGTCACGAGCGGCGCTGACCGGCGGCGCGACGGTGCCCTGAATTAACGGGAAGTTTTGCGCGATAAACGTAGGCGTGAAGCTCGTGGGATGGGACTGCGCATCAAACTCGCCGAAAATCGGAGCGCCGTTGAGCTGCCCTACGACGAACGCATCTTGCGAGTCAATCATATACAGGACCGGCTCGAAGGCCGTGTTGATTTCAAACCCGGTGAAAACCCGGCCATATTGATCGGCGGTGTAGGTAACAGTAAACGGAATTCCATTTGTGGCAGTGACCGTGCCGGCTTCGTTGTCGGTCAGTGACAGGTTAAAAGTCGTTATTCCGGGCTGTGGCACGACCTGAAGCACAGAGACATACGGGACAGAGAGAACCTGCCCGCTAACGCCTCCGGCCATGGGGCCGCTTATTACGGAGCCGGGAGGGAAGGGCTGTCCGAATTGCAGCTTCATTTCAGCGACGCTGATGAAGGGAGTGGTCGCATTGGAAGCTTGATCAGTCTCGATGAAAAACGCCTCCGTCGCGGAAATTGGATAGACGTCGTAGTTGAGAGTCGCGAAAGCGCTAAGTTGGAACTGGCAATGAGTTGCATCCGGCCCGGATTGATAGCTGCCGGAAAGCGCCGTGCCTCCAGTGCTACCCACTGCGGTCGAACCGGTATAGTTTGCGTCTATTTCTGCAGGCCCGAGACTTCCCACTGTGTTCGGCGAGACGGGTGGAACAGCTGTGAAAACGCCAGCGAACGCCAGGGTGCTTGCCGCGTTGCCGCCGGCCGACGACTGAAACCCACTGCCACCGAACGCATAGTTGCCATTGTACGTAGAGTTGGTGCTGTTGACGACGCAAGTCGTCACGCTCTGCATTTCCAGCCGCCCCGAACCGCGCGTTCCAGTCGAATCGAATTCAACCAGCCGCCCGTGACTCCCGGGAGTGTTCCCTGTTCCGGACGCGTCAATCGAAAACGCATAGATAGGCGAGCCCGTGACGTTCGTGAAAGTAATTGTGCCGCGTCCATCCTGGCCCACTGTGTAGGTCCCCTGCAGGTTCGGGACATTCACCGGCATGCCGTTCAGCGCATTGTAATCCGCCTCACCAGCCGTGATCATGCCGCTGCCATTCGCGGTGAATACACCGGCCGCCGCCACATAACCGCCGGAATTATTTCCGCTGAAAGTAAACGCGTAATTCCCGCTCAAAAGCGAAAGATTCTGTGGAGGCGTCACAGACAGCGTGAAATTCTGCGTGATTACCGCCGCGGTCGGCATAGTGCTATCGGTCACCGTCACGCCGAAAGTGTAAGTGCCCTGCGTAGTCGGCGTGCCGGTAAGGTCTCCGCCGGCGCTGAACATCAGGCCCGGCGGCAACACTGCGCCGCTCGCGAGCGTAAATGTATAGGGCATGTTGCCGCCACTCGCCGCAAATTGCACGCCGACATACGGCACATTTATCGTGCCCGATGGCAACGGCGAAGTAGTCGTAAACGCCAGCGTGCTGACCACGATCGTCAGCGGTCCAGACGTGCTGGTCTCCCCCACCGCATCGGTGACCATGATCGTCACAATGGACTGGCCCGCCGTCGTCGCCTTCCCCGTGATATTCACCGTGTTGGTCTTGCTCGCACCCAAAGACAATCCCGCCGGCAGCGTCCCCGAAGCAATCGTCCACACGAGAGGCGGAACGCCACCCGTCGCCATAACCGGCGCGGTGTAAGCCGCGTTCAAGGTAGCCGTCGGAAGCGAAGTGGTGGTGATCACGGGCGGCGGCTCGATCTTCACAGTCAGCGTCGCAAACTGGTTCGGAAAATCAACGGACGTCGCAGTGATCGTGACCACCGTCTCAGTCGTTACGGCAGCGGGCGCAACGTACGTCCCGGTGGTCGAACTGAGCTGCGTCAACGTCCCGGTGCCCGCAGGGCTGGCCGCAAACGTGACGCCGCCGTTCTGCGTGTCATTCAAAACCGTCGCGCTCAGCGCGATGGATCCGTTCTGCCCGATAAATTGCGTGCCATTGGGCGAAATCGTCACCTTATTGAACGTGGAAGGAGTGCCGGAGCAGGCTGCCAGCTGGATTAAGGCGAATGTCAGGAAAACAAGCAAACTTGTAAAACCGGCGCGGCTCTTCATGGCGCCTCCTTCGGTCGGCACACCCACGATTGCGGTTGGAATCACCCGTAATATTTAGACACGAAAGGCAATGCACCCGCTGGAAAATGACCGCACTGAATGGCGTATCAAGCAACTGGCTGGAAGGACAGAAGGTAAAAAGACGAGCTCGGCATCAAAATAAGGGGGTAGGGGCACGGCATGCCGTGCCCGCCGGTCGCAACCGCATCTCGCCGTTCCGTAACGTCTAGGCTTAGCTCAGCGTGGGCTGTTCGGGTACGCCGCGCTGCCCGCAGCGGGATCGCATCAAGGGTTGGCCAGCCTTGGTGTTACGTTGTCATCCCGAGCGCAGCGAGGGATCTCTCTCAGCTCACCACTCCTCAACCCGTCCGTCGTAGCGCCGCATGCGCGGCACAAGCTCCTACTTCGCCGCCCCGGCAAAAATCTCCGGATGCACCGCACGCGCCGCCACCCCCGCCGCAGCCACATCCACATTCAACTCCACCGGAATCTTCACCGGCGGCAAACAAGTCGTATCGTTGCAAGCCTGATAACGCAAAATCGCCGGAATCTTCACCGCGCCAATCGCCGCGCCAGCCTCCGCCATCAAACGCAACTTGAACGTCACGCTCCCCGTGTACACATCCAAGGGCTTATCCGGCGAAAAAGAAAACTTCTCCTGCCGCCCCGCCGGATAAATCGTATCCACCAGCTTGAAACCCTCCGGCAACTGCGGCGTCAAAGTCGTCGCAATCAAATATTCATCCGAAGGCTTATGCGAATTCACGTGGTACCCGCTGCGAATCTCCGCCACAACAGCCGCCTGAAATTCCTTCCCCCGCGGAACCGGCTCGAGCGAAACAAAACTGTGCGCCTTCACGATGCTAGCCGCGCTAGGCACCGCCGCCGATTCCTGCGCCGCAGCAGCAGCCGCATCTCCGAGCGACACCACAACGCCAACCGCCATCACGCAAATAAATGCCACATAACAGGCCAACGCGCGCAAAGAACTCATACCGAGATCGCCGTCCCCAATTTTTCCGTCAGAATCCGGCTCATCACCTGGTTCAAAGTCTCCCCAGTCTTTTCCTGCACAAACGCTTGCGCCGCGTCCGACCACCCCAATTTAAAACTCGTCGTCAATGCCGAAATCCATATCTGCCGTACCGGCGCGTTCGGGCTGATCACAAACCGCGTCTCATCCTCATCCTCGAACTCAATCTCCAATTTCCCGCTCCCGCCCTCCACCTCAAAATCGTTCTCGTCCCCAATCTCCAGCAAGCGCTTGCGCAAAGCCTCAAACGCCGCATCACTCTTCTTCTGAAATTCCCGCTCATCCATCAAACCCATAAAAATCATCGCCCCCAAAAATCCAACCTAAGCCATTCTCACAAATCTCCGTGCCCTCAACGCCTTTCTCTGTGCACTCTGTGTTAAATCTATTGCAGTAGACTTTCTCTGCGTACTCTGCGCCTCTGCGGTAAAAGCAGTTGCCCTTACGTTTCCCAGCCTCAAAGCAACGACTTAATCTCCGCATCCAAATCGTCCCGCGAAGCCAACCCGATGTAGCGCTTCACCACTTTCCCATCCCGCGAAATCACAAGGCTGGTAGGCAATCCCAATAATCCGCCAAACTTCGCAGCCAGATCATCATTCCCCAAAACGATCGGATAATTCATCGTCATCTTCTTCCCATCCACATCGAACTCCGTCTTCTGCACGAACGGCTCTACGACGCTCTTCCCGTCGTCATCCATCGCCACGCCCAAAAGCGTGAACCCCTTGTCCGCATACTTCTGCTGGAACTCAATCATCCACGGAATTTCCACCTGGCAAGGCTCGCACCAAGTCGCCCAGAAATTCACCACCACCACTTTTCCCTTCAAACTCGCCAGCGACACTTCCTTGCCAGACAAATCCTTAAAAGTAACGTCCGGCTCATTCGCCAAAGTTTTCGGCGGAGTAGCCCCGTTGCCCGATTTGCACCCGACAAAGACCGCCGCAAGCCCCGCCGCCACCACAAAAATCAAAAACAAACTCCACCGCTTACGCATCCGCTAAACTCCATCACAACGAAAATTTATTCAGAAACCCCAGCTTGCCCGATAGCCATGTCAGCCGGTTCAAAAACACCAAACCGCCCACGGCGAGCAGCAAAACTCCGCTGAAAACTTCCACCGTATGCAAATGCCGCCGAAACTTCGCATAGAAACGCAGAAACCCGCCAATCCCCAGCGCCGTAATCAAAAACGGCACCGCCAGCCCCGCCGAATAGCACGCCAGCAGAAATATTCCCTGGCCCACCGTCCCGCGCGTCGCCGCCACCGCCAAAACGCTCGCCAGAATCGGCCCAATGCACGGCGTCCAGCCAAACGCGAACGCAAACCCCATCAAAAATCCGCTCACCGCTCCCGGCTGCCCGCCCATATTCCGGAAATGGACGTCGCGATTCAGCCAGCGCGTCAAAGAAGGCCCCAGCAAAAAAATCAAAGCGACGGAAAAGAAATGAATCGGCTTCAACTCCGCGCCAAATAATCCCGCGCGCCACAAAAGCAACCCGCCCACCGCCGCCAGCACAAGTCCAATCACCAAACCAACGCGCACGGTAATTTTCGCAAGCCATCCAATCAAGTGCAGCCCAAACATCACAATCAACGCCCCAGCCACCGGCGCCAGCAGCGCCCGATTCCGCAGCAAAAAAGATCCCACCGCGCTAGCCGAAGCTCCAAACGCGATAAACACCACCGAAAATCCCGTCACGAATGCGCTAGCGGAAAGCAGCAAACCGCCTCGCGGCGTCTTCCCTTCCTTCAATTGCTCCACTCCAATGCCCGAGAGCATCGAAATATATCCCGGCACCAAAGGCAGCACGCAAGGAGAAAGAAACGACACCAATCCCGCCAAAAAAGCCGCAAATATGGAAACGTCCATCAGCTATTCTTCCGTTCCGTCATTTAGGTGAGTGACTCAACTGCCCGACCGCCGCGCCCTCAACCACCAATTTTCCCACATCCTTTAGACGCGCGCCCGCGCTTTTTGCTACACCGCTCGTGCGAGGGAAATCCCTCCACCTGCCGCCGCAACCCATCACCCTCACGCCGTTTCACGCCGCGCGATCGCGCGTAACCCCAATCAATAGAGACCGCAAACTCTGGCGCGCCAAATGCTATCCCACCCCACAAGGGCTTGCCAGCTGGAGCCGTAAGCGGTCGCCAACATAGCCGCGCGCGGTGGCGGGCCCAAAAAATTTCGCAGCACCGAATTGACTGCCGAAGGAGCGCCATGACGCCCAACCAGGTCACCCTCACGCGAGTCGCCGCCGCCTTCGCCGCAGTCGCTCTCTTCACGCTCTTCGGCAACTCACTCGCCGCCGACCTCGCCGCCGTCCTCCTCACCATCGCCGCCATCGCTCTCGACGGCCTCGACGGCTACCTCGCCCGCACCCGCAACCTCGCCACTCCTCTCGGCGCGCAACTCGATATCCTCGGCGACCGCGTCGTCGAAAATCTCTTCTTCACGTTCTTCGCCGTCAGCGGATTGATCTCGCTCTGGGTCCCAGTCCTCTTCTTCGTCCGCGGCACGCTAACCGATTTCCTGCGCTCCCTCGCGACACGCGCCGGGTGCCCCATCCTTCCCGAAGCTCGGGAAGGGTGGGGCCTTTGCGATCAAGAAAGGCAACCGCGCGCATCCGTGTGGGTACGCACGCTAGTCGCATCCCGCGCCAGCCGCGCCGCCTACGCCATCCTCAAATGCGTCTGCTTCTGCTATCTAGGCCTGCTGCTCCCAGCCGCGCACATCACCGCACGCTGGCTCACTGCCGATAGCCGTCACGCGCTCAACGTCGCAGGACAAATTCTCGTCGCCGCCACAGCAGGCTTCTGTATCGTCCGCGCCATCCCAGTAATTTGGGAAGGCCGCCGCTACCTAACCGCCACGCCGCAGAAAACTCCCGCCCGCATCGCCGTCCAAGCCACCCGATGACCGCGCCCCAACAAAATATCGCCGCATTCTTCGATCTCGACGGCACGCTGCTCCCCCCGCCCTCCCTGGAATGGCGCTTCATCGGCTACTTGCTCGAACGCAACGAAATCTCCAGAGCACAAGTCGCCGCGTGGCTGGCACACTTCGCCAAAACAATCCTGCGCAACCCACAAGAAGCCATCGAAGAAAACAAATACTATCTGGCAGGAATCAACACATCCCTGGCAAACGACTGGGAACGTAAGCTGCCGCCAACATCCGCAAACGAAGATTCCCTCCCGCTCTTCGCAAGAGGCCTCCAACGCGTCGCCTGGCACCACGCCCAAGGCCACCAAGTATTTCTAATCACCGGCACCCTAGCCCCGCTAGCGCAAATACTAGCCAAACGCATAGCCGCACAAACTCAAGCCCCCATCGAAATCCAAGCCACTCAGCTGGAAGTCAACCGTCACGGGTGGCACAGCCACTCGTGGCTGTGCTCCTCCGAAAAATGGACGGGCCGCCGAACAACCCAGCACATGAGCAACAAAGCCAAGGCAGAAGCACTAAAAGCCGCGGCCGCAACCCACAAAATCAACCTCGCCCAAAGCTACGCCTACGGCAACACCGCCTCCGACATCCCCATGCTGGAAACAGTCGCGTATCCCCAAGCAGTCAATCCCTCAAATCGCCTAGCGCAAATCGCAAAAAAGCTCCACTGGCCAATCCTCAATTGGAAAGAATTTACAACCGCAGTAATCCCAAACCCCGCCAAGGCGCAATTCGCGGCAAAGCCCTCCTAATGACCCCCGCCTCCCAAACAATATGGAGTGCGGCGGCAAGCCGCCGCTTTGCCCAACAAATGTTCCGCACCAATGCTATCCGCAAGTCGCCCGCTCAAGCTCCGCACCCAAACACGCATTCCAAAAAGGGCACGCAAATCTAATGTCCACCATCCCCGCAACAACAGACATCCAGTCGCTCCCCGCAGCCCACACACTCTCTCGATACTTGACAGAAGTCCGCCAATCCTGCGCCCCCTTCGAACAAGTAACGTTCGCCTATATAGCGTGGCTCGAAGCCCTACTACTAACCTTCCACCACAACATCCCCCACGCCGCAAAATTCGCCGCCCTCCACCTAGCCATCGCCGCCACAATCGCGCAACTAGCGAAGTCCGCCGCCAGCACGCAAAATCCAGCAATACAGTTCGCGCGCAGCTGGTACCCGCTACCGCTCTACATTTTCTTCTTCGAAGAACTGCAACACCTAGTCCACGCCATTTTCCCCACCTGGTTCGACAGCTGGCTAATCCAATTCGACCACCGCCTAGCCGGCGTGCATCCTTCCGTCTATCTAGCGCGTTACGCCACTCCCGCGCTAAACGACGCCATGCAGTTCGCCTACATGACCTACTTCCTCTACCTGGTAATTCTCCCCGCCATCCTCTACGCGCAAAAAAACAGCAAAGCCTTCTGGACCGTAATGACCTCCACAGCCATAGCCCACTACTCCGTCTACGTAATCGCCATCCTCTTCCCCATCGAGAGCCCGTACTTCGCGCTGGCCTCCCTGAATCCCGCTCCGTTAAACGGCGGTGCCTTCACCGCCACCATCGAACTCATCGAACATTTCGGCCGCGTCCACGGCGCCGCCTTCCCCAGCGCGCACGTAGCCGGTTCCATGGTCGCCATCCTAGCCGCCCGCCGCTACAAACCCTGGCTGTTCTGGCTCTGCCTCCCATTTTTCGTCAGCATGTGCGTGGCAACAGTCTACGGCCGCTATCACTACATCGCAGACGTCCTGGCAGGTCTCGCAGTAGGTGCCGCAGGCTGGGTCGCAGGCCAATACTTAGTGGCTCGCCAAAGCACGCCGCCAGAAATTGCTTCAGATCTTCACTGAAAAATTGCGCGGGTGTCATCCCGACCGCAGGGAGGGATCTGCTTTTCGCAACCTATGCGAGAATTGGGTCACGCTACGCCACCGCTCGTCACTAAATCTCAAAAAATCTTCTCCGCCCTTCGCAAAGTCCCCAGCGACCCCAAATTCGCAATCCGGAACGCCACCAAGTACTGGTTCTCATTCCGAATGGTCCCAAACGAAAATCTCCGGTACTCAAACCCAATCCCGCAGCACGTCCCGTTGTAACTCACTTCCGCGATCTGATTTTGAAACGTGGAGTTCGTAATGTCGTAGCTCGCCCCAAACGTGGTATTGAATCCCGGCCGCGTCAGGTCGCCGTAACCGATCAACGCGCGTATCTGGTTCGACCGCGGCTCGAACATGAACCCCGGCGGATTATCCTGCACCGGCGTCGGCAGATTGATCGCCGAAATCTGCGCCAAGGTCAAAAACGACTCCTTATACGGTTTCAGTTTCAGCAACGCTCCGATCGCCGTCAATTTCGCCCGTTGCGGATCGTAATTCATGATCACTTGCGTGTCCCAATGTTTCCCCGGCTCGATCCGCAAATCGCTCACGATCGGCGAAAAATGCCGCGGCTCATCCGCAAATGCAAATGGCGTCAATTCATCCGTCGCTTGAAACACGTTGCGCTGCCCCGCAATCAGCGCGCCTCCAAAATTGGGATCGAAAAAATGAATCTGCGCGAGGCGCCAGCTGACCACCTCTTCCGCGCTCCCATCCTTTTTCCGCCGGTAAAGCCGCTGCGTGATTCCGTATTCGATCTGGTTCGTGTCCGTCAGCGTTTCATCTTCGTCAAACCGCACGATATTGTTGAAATTGTTCACGCCGTTCACGAAGCTGTACTGCAAGTCCGGCTCGATTACGTGTTTCCACTTCGTCCCGGAATCTCCGTCGCCCCACACGCGCTCGATCGTCGGCGGCCGTATATCCACCGTCAGCTCTTCCGTTTCGCGCCACAATCCCACGTTCACGAACGACCCGTTCTGCACCTGCCCGCCGTAATAAGTCGAGCGCATCGTAAACGTCGGCGTCACCCCCAGCCACGGCCCCCAGTGAAACGGCATCGTGATGCTCGGAGCGATCTCACTCCGCTCCACGAAATTCGGCGTCTCAAAATTCGTCACGTTGTTCGAGCGGTGCGCCGCGTCCGAAAACATATCGAACGAAAAATAAAATGGCAGCTTCTCCCACGGCGCCTGATCCACGGAACTGAAACGCACCTCTGGCGCCGTGCGCAACGACACATACTCATTCACCGGTGTCGTCACCGTGGTGGCGCTTAGATAGTTCTGATAGCTCAGCGCCGCCAGATTCAAGCTGAACCCTTGAAAGTTATTCGTCAGGAATGCTTGGTTCCGCACTTCCGAATTCACCGCCTGCGTGTACGTTTCGCTGAACGCCAGCCGGTACGTGAGCGACGACAAATTATCCAAGTCCGCCACCGCCCTCCAGCCGTCCGGCAGCAGTGCCGTAAAAAGCAAACGCGCCTCGTGTCCGCCCTGATTGATCAATTCGCCGGTGGACTCCCGCAACCCGCGGTCCACCACTCCGTTGTACGTCACGTCCAGCCGCGCGTTTTCCCACGGACGCATCCGCAAATCGCCGCGCTGCGCCCACCCGCGCCGGCTGTAATAGTTCAACCCCAGCGTAAGATCCGACCAATCGTTCGGCGCCCAGTACACTGCGTCGCCGAAAATAAATCCCTTGCTGGTGCTGTCTCCGATGTCCGGAATCAAAAGCCCGGAAGAACGCTGTTTTTCGGCGGGGAACGTCGCATACGGCAGGTACAGCACCGGCACGGAAAACAGCCGGAAGTTGCCATTTTCCAGATGCACCGAAGTCTTCATATAAACCGTCGCTTCCGGCGCATAAAACTTCCACGTCGGACGGTCCGGCTTGCACACCGTCATCCACGCCTTGTGCACCCGGTACGTAGTCGGGTCCAGCCGCTCCGCTTCCTCCGCCTCGAAATAAATCGGATTGGGGCTGATCAGCAGCGTCGGCGTCGTATGCCTCTGAATCGCAAAAGTCGCGCGCACGTGATGAAACGTCCCGCGTCCCGTGTTCACTTCGTACCGCGCGTCTTCCGCCTCCACATGCTGCGTCTCGTAATCCAGTTGCACGTGGCCCCGCGCCGTCACCACCTGCGTATCCTCGTTGTATTCCACGTGGTCCGCGCGCAAGCGCGTGTTCTGATACCGCACGTCCACATCTCCATCCGCGTAATAAATCCGCCCCACCTGCCGCTGCTGCTTCGCTTCCAGCGTCGCTTCCTGCTCCGCGCTTCTCGCCGCCGGGGCCTTCGCGCGCGCTACCGCCTTCGCTCCTTTCGCAGGAGTGCCTTGATCTTTGACTGCGCTCTCACTTTGCGATTGTGCCGCTGCGGCCCCGCCGCTCTGCGCCCAAACCACGCGCGGAACTGCAAGAAAAATCACAGCCGGCAACAGAGGAAACACGAATCTGCGAAGAAGTGACAAGACAATTGCGCTCGGCATGCCTAAGAGAACCGCATCAATCTCGCGAAAAAAGAAAGTCGAGCCTAACACGCGCCCCGCAACCCCGCAATCAACTCGCGTAAACCGGATCACTGCTTCCGCGTAAAACGGATGTCGTAGGGGCGGGTCTCAGACGCGTCTTTTGCGTCCCGTATAATCTTGCGGGACCCGCCCAGCGCCAATCTGGGAGTGCGGGGGCTTGCCCCCGCTTGTTGCAAGGCGAGGCTTGCCTCGCCGCTGTCCGCATGGTCTCGAACTAAGCGATAATCCCCGGATTTCGTAACGAATCGCACCACGATACCTGCATCCCCCATTCCATCCAGCCGAACCTCACTCCACTAAGACCAGCTCTTTTCCCCGGCAGTTGCCTACTACGCGCAAATCGTCGCCAATTCCCGACGACTCATGCCCATCGCAACGTGCTACCATACCCTCGTTCCGTCACTGGAACTACCGCAGCGCAAAACGGACCAGTGATACAAATTTGCTCGCAGTGCGGCGCGCTTTTGCTCGAGCCCGCCGAAAAATGCACTTTCTGTGACGCCCCTCTCGTCGTCGCCAGCGACGAGACTTCCGAGCCCGTCCCCGTGGGTGTATCCGCTCGCGCCGAAACTCGCGCGGAATCTCCCGCCAATCCCGCCATCTCCGTCGAACCCGAATGGCGCATGGAAGTCTCGCGACGTCTGGAAGCCTATCGCGTCCGCCGCGGCCGTCCGCGCCCAGACGACTCCCAGTCCGGCCTGCCCTTCGCGCCTGCGGCATCCGATTACGGCCGTCCACTCGAAGAACTCGAGCTAACCGAGCGCCCTCGCGTTCGCCTCACGCAACGCGTAGCCCCGCGCAAATCACTGAACGAGCGCGTCGAAATCAATATTCAGCCCGAGCTCGATTTCTCCAGCTCCCCTGACGATCGCGCGCATCCGCAAAATGCTGTCGTCCCAGTCGCCGATCTCGCCGAACGCCGCCGCGCCGGCGCCCTCGACGCGCTTTTTCTTGCGCTCACCTACGGCGCCTTCCTCGGCCTGTTCCGCTCGCTGGGCGGCGAAGTAGTGCTCGCCAAAGTGGACGCCATCGTCTATCTCGCCGCGTTCTACCTCTTCTACGCGCAATATTTCTTTCTGTTCACCACCTTCGCCGGTGCCACGCCCGGCATGCAACTTCGCGGCATCACCATCGTCCGCCTCGATGGCAGCCTGCCAGACACACGCCAACTCCTCTGGCGCAGCTTCGGCTATCTGCTCTCCGGCGCCACCATGATGTTGGGATTTCTCTGGTCGCTCTGGGATGAAGACCACTTCACCTGGCAGGATCGCATCAGCCAAACCTACATCACCGCCGCCACTCCCCTAATGGAAGTAGGCGCCTACGAAGTCCACCCCACCCAGCGCCGCCTAGCCCATAAATAAGAAGCAGTTCAGCGCGAACGTAAAACACGACGGGGTGCCCCACCCTTCCGCAGTTGAAGGGTGGGGTTTTTGCGATCCACAAACAAAATCAAAACGCTAAGACGGGCGGGCACGGCATGTCGCAGATCCGCCGCAGGAGGACCGTGCTCGCTGTTGCCGCGGGCGGGCATCTTCGTTTTCAGCTGAAACTTCAGGAGGGATATTCCTATTCCTTCACTACCAATCGGGGAAACCCAGCTTATCGCGCTTAATGACGCGTAACGTGTGCAAAGCCTCCGCTAACGCCGCTCGCTCGTCGAGCGCATCGCTACCCTGAAATAAAACCTGAAGTCGCTCCAGAATCAGCAGCTCCACTTTGTGCACTTTCTCGAACAGCTTATCCGGATCGGTTTCCTCCCTGAGTGCAACTAGAGGCGCTTGCCAGTCCGGAAAATTCGTTTCCTCGCCGCTCATCACGCTCGTTCCTCGCTCAATATCCATCAATCCGCCGCCACCCCGTCCGGACCATGCGAATTAATCACCATTTTATTGCCTGTACGCATGTCCAGGATCACGTACTCCCCCGGCGCGCTCATCGCGAATTTCTGCACGTGCTCCGTCGCTTCCGCCATCGTCCTCGCCGCCGCCCGCCACAACACCGTCCCGCTCGGTTCCTTCTGAAATACGTCGAATAGAATTGTCGTCACAGGGTGGCTCCCGCGGCGGCCACTACCGTAGCCGCCGTATGACCGCTGCGCTTGCGATTGCTTCCCGAATTCTTTAGGCTCGCCTCTTTCCGCTTCAGCTCTTCCGCCGCGATCTTTCTGGCAATCGCCAGCGGTACCTGCTCGAAAACTGTTTTTCGCTTGATCATGACGCTCCTTCTTCCCCGGCGCCATCCACCTTAATCAAACCGCGCTCGTACGGGCTAAATCTTTTGGCCTCCGCCGTTTGCTTTCTTTCCACGAACTCGCCCCGTTAGCGAGCCTTCCGCACCGTCCCGCTCCGTCCCGTCCCGCCCGCCTTAGTCGCGGGCTCGGCTTCGCTCCTATTACGACTCGTATTTTTTGCTTGACAAACTTTTTCACGATTCGATACGATTGCGCTACGTTAGTTTAAGGAATTCAAGGCGAGGAGCGAGGACATGGCCAACGCAAGAAACAAAAGCCTTCCCATGCACTTCAAAACGATGGTCCAGACCGACGTCCCCCAGGGACGTAACGGCAAGCACAAGCTGATCGTCACCACCATCCTCGACGATCTCGATCAACTCCAGGACGGCGCCGCCCTGAAAGTCCCCATCTGCGGCCTGGACGCCTCCAAAGAAAAAATCCGTTCCGCCCTCAATCGCGCCACCCGCAAAGCCGGCCGCAAAGTAGCCACCGCCACCGACTCCACGTTCCTCTACGTCTGGAACGTCGCGGACTAGCAGCCGCACTTCTAGATACCGGGAGCGGGACGGTTCTAGAGCAAAGACGAACTACCGCCGCAGCGGTTTCGCAAGCGGGGAATTTCGCTGGAATCTGGAATGAACGCCGCAATCGCCGCGGCCCCGATCTGCCTGTCGTCGAACGCTGTACTTCTTACTACTGGGGTGGCCGCGCTCCAGACGTCGAACGCTCCGGCGCAGCCCCTTCGCTTGACGCCTTCGTACCCGAAGTGGCCGCGCCTTGCTCGCGCGTGAGGAACGGGAAGAACGGAAAAAGCTCAAACGGATCGGATTCCCGCGCCGTCGCCGGCGCCGCCGGCTTCGCCTTCACCAACGTGATTTCGTTGCTCCACGGGTCCAGCTTCACCCGCGTGCCCATGCGCACCGCGACAAAATGGCCCGACCCCGCCGCCCGTTGGCTTGCGCCGGCACCAGCCAACTCGTTACCCAGGTTCACCCGGTCGCCGACGCGAGGACTGATCAGCGCCGCGAGAACTTTGTGTTCGGCGCCTACTTGCTCCAGAAACAAGCCCGGGCTATCAAGCTTGTTCTTGTACGGAGAATTCCGCATCAATTCCAGCGCCTTCTGGCTCGCCGCCTGAATTTCGCTGTCGCTGAACTTGACCAGGAAGTGCCCGGACTCATCCAGCCCCGCGAGACCGCCCTCCTCTCCGTGCTTCCCACTCGGCTTCGCCGTCGCTGGCGTCAGTATCGTGGCCATTTCCTGCGCCAACATCGCCGCCAGGCTCGCTTCATCCGGCAACGCATCCAACAGTCCGCGGCTCAATACGATCGTATGTCCGATCGAAAATGATTCAAGCGTCGTAGTCAGTAGAGTCCGGCAGCGAATTTCCGGCTGAATGTCCAGATTGTTCGTCACTTCCAGGTTGTTCACCACAATTTCCATCACGTGATCCAGTTCCCCGCGCGGCGCAATCAGGCCCATACCTTCAAGTTGGCCAATCATCGGGCTCGCCGCATCATCCTGCGTGTTGTGTTCGGAGGATGCTTGC
This sequence comes from uncultured Acidobacteriota bacterium, assembly GCA_963740695.1. Classification (GTDB taxonomy): domain Bacteria; phylum Acidobacteriota; class Terriglobia; order Acidiferrales; family UBA7541; genus Palsa-295. The sequence continues at coordinate 228,905 of CAVUFU010000002.1, read as the reverse complement.
GCTTCGTGCACATCTTCATCCGCGCGGTTGCTTTTCGGCCCGTAGCCCCAGAACCGCGTTTGCGATTTGAACTGCAGCCCGCGATCCTTCCCGCCAGATTCTTCCGCATAAATATAAGCCGGCAGCCAGGTGTTCCCTTCGAGGTTCAGGCGCCAACTATCAAAATGCACTTCGCGTCCTTTTGTCGCTCCCTTCGAGCTGTGGACGCCGTTAAACCGCACAATCGTGAAATTTTGGTCCTCCGCCCAGATCCGTCCCACGAAACGATCCTCGCCCGTATCCGGCAGCGGCGTCACATCGAACACCACGCAGCGCACCTCGCCCAGAAATTCGCGCCGCACGAACTCGAACTGGTAATGTTGCCGGTCGAAATCGTGCGGGTCCGCGTACACCATCTTCACAAAGTTGTCTTCCTTGTGCGACTCCGACCTGCCAATGCCAAGCAATCGGCCTTCGCGCTCTTTGTCGCTGCCGAGGATCCGCTGCTCCACCGCACCGTTCGCCAGGCTGGCGGACCCGAGGAAATAATGGTCACCCGCCGGCACCGCTCCCGCGTCACTCCCCGTGCCCGGCTTCATGTCCTGAATGTAAACTTCCATCACCGGCGTAAATCGCCAGATCGCCTCGATTTCTTCCCGCTCGCGCGCCACCACCCGGTCGATCGCCTGATCTACGGTCTTGACCTGCGAACCGGAACTACGCGCTGCAGAACTCGCCGTGGAGGATTGTTCAGCCCAGCGGTATGCCTGCGCGCCGCTGCCGGCAACACACAGCACCGCGCCGGCCAGTACAACGAAGAGAAAGCGATTCTTCAAGGTATGCATCGGGGGACGCACCTGAGATTCTCGTATGCACAAAATCGTACGTCATGGGGTAGTTCATCGCAACGAATTCGTACCGGCGTGTCGCGTAAAAGCCTCTATACGCGCATCCTTCTCATTGCGCCGGCGCGGAATCTCTCTGCGCGAACCGCAGCTTCGCCTTCGCGGCCTCTTCTTCCCGGTTCCGCGGCGACGAATTCGTCTTCAGCGAATGTAAAAGTCGCGTAGACGCCTCGGCAATCTCATCCACCGCAGCCTCGAACGCCGCCTCATTCGCCTTCGACGGCCGGCTAAACCCGCTGATTTTCCGCACGAACTGCAGCGAAGCATTGCGAATCTCTTCCGCCGTCACCGGCGGCTCGAAGTTGAACAAAATTTTAATATTCCTGCACATCGTCATCACCTCAACTCAATCACAATGTTTTACGGGAGCTGCTCCATCTCCTGAAAGCGCCGCATCCCTTCCTCGTCCGCCGGTCCGGTAGCATCACTTCCCATCCGCATGCGGTGGCCATCCAGATCTTCCACATTCATTTCTCGCGTGCCCCAAGGCATATTCGTGGGCGCCAGCCGAATCACCGCCCCGCTCTTCTTGTACTCCTCATGCAGCGCGTCCACATCCTCCGTGAAAATAGACATCCACACGCCGCGCTGCCCCTGCGCTCCCTCGCACAGAAAAATATCGACCTTGCCCCGCGTAACGCAACCGAACGTCGGCGGATTACCCCAATCCCATTTCTTGCGGAAGCCCAGCTTGTTGACGTAATACTCCATCGAAGCCGCAAAATTCTTTACATTCAATATCGGCACCACGCCTTCAAATTCGTTCACGCGCTTACTCCCCCGTCGACATCACTCGATCGCATCCCGCAACTTATATAGCGCTGCGACATACACGCCGGTGTTCTGTATCAGATACACAGGCGTCACGATCAGCGAAATCGTGCCCCAAGGCCCCAGCAAACGGTTCTTTCCCGTAAACTCCCAATACCGTTTGTGGATGCACGCTTTGCACATATCCCCACGCACCGTATAAGTTCGCCGCGCCAGCAGCATCCCCACATTCCGCTGAAAACTCACGTACTTGGTCTGCCGCATGTTTCCGCAAGCCTGGCAACGCCCAGGCGCAAAGTGCGTCGGCCCCACATTGGTTGCAGACATAGCTCGATTCTCCAGTAACAAATGATCGCCCGGATTCTCCGTCGCGTTAACTACCGAGTCAAGCAAACAAGCAACAACCCCGAAGCGCAACGACGCCGACCCTCCACCGCAACGCGACCATCGTCGAAGGCTGAAAAAATTCCCTGCGCGGCAGCCGACTGCCTTGAGCTATTCTGTGATCTCGGTGTTCATCGCCATCATCTGGAAATAAAATGAAAGCAATCGTCGTGCACGAATTCGGCGCTCCAGAAGTTTTGAAACTCGAGGAACTCCCCACGCCAAAGCCCGCAGCCGGACAAGTGCTCGTCCGCGTTCACGCCGTCGGCGTAAACCCGTACGACACCTACATGCGCAACGGCACTTACGCCGTGAAGCCGGCCTTGCCTTACACCCCCGGCTCCGATGGCGCAGGCGTCATCGAAGCGGTCGGCCCCGGTGTCATCAAAGTGAAGCCAGGCGAGCGCGTCTATATCGCCAAGACTTTAACCGGAGCTTACGCCGAATATGCGCTCGCTCTCGAAGGGCACGTGCATGCTCTCCCTACGAAGGTCAGCTTCGCTCAGGGCGCCGGCGTCTGGGTCCCCTATGCCACCGCTTATCATGCGCTCCATCACGCCGCGCAAGCCCGCGCTTCGGAAACTGTTCTCATCCACGGCGCCAGCGGCGGTGTCGGCATTGCCGGCGTTCAATTGGCTCGCGCGATGGGGCTCACTGTTTTCGGCACCGCCAGCAGCCAGAAGGGCCTCGACCTCGTCATCCGCGAAGGCGCTCATCGCGTCTTCGATCACAGCAAACCCGGCTATCTCGACGAAATCGTGAAAGCCGCGGACGGCCGCGGCGTGGACATCATTCTCGAAATGCTGGCCAATGTGAATCTGGCCAACGACCTGAAATTGCTCGCCACCAACGGCCGCATCATCGTCATCGGCAATCGCGGCGAAATCACCATCAACCCGCGCGACCTCATGGGACGCCGCGGCTCCATCCGCGGCTTCACCCTCTGGGCCATCACCCCCGCCGAAGAATCAGATATCCACGCAGGAATAATCGCCGGACTCGAAAACGGCACACTGCGCCCGGTAGTTGCCAAAGAACTGCCTCTAGCCGAAGCCGCCCGCGCCCACAAAGAAATACTCGAACCCGGCGCCGCAGGAAAAATCGCCCTGATCCCGTAAAGCGATAGCCGTCACCGGCGCAATCGCTCGTCGGGTCCGTAGGGGCGCAGCCTGTCGTAGATCCGCCGCAGGAGGACTGCGCCCACCTTTCGTATGCCGCCCGCTACGATGGGCCATACTCGCGATCACGCATCCACGACATCACCCAGCGCCGGCTTGCCCTGAGTGGCGTGGCGAAGCGCTTGTCCTGAGGGTCTTTCGACGGAAGGCACGAAGGAAGGTGCGACACAAGCCTCGCGCGTTTTGGCGACCGCGCAAAGCGAGCTTCTCCCGATACACACACGCCTTTTTGTCAATTCCCCGCTATATGATATAATGGTAAACAAGGCCATGTTCCTCGGCGGCTACAACACGGAACGCGCGATCACGTCGGCGGCGCCGTCGGCATCACCCGCTCGTCCCGAAAACGCCGCTACCCGCCGCTGTGCAGCATCACCGATCCCCTCGCGCTACGCGAATTCGCTCTCAACTGGCCTCGTACCCCGCCATTTCCCCCCGGCAATCGCCGCCATTTCTAATCGTCACACCTCGCGATTAGAAAACGCTATATCTCATAGAAAACAAATAACCGCGCCAAGTTCTAATCGTCATTTTTTTACGGTTTCTGCGCCGAATGATCGCGCATTATCTCTGCCGATCGCCACCCGCCTCGCGCTTCTCCGCTATTTTTCACACGCCGACCCTGCCATTTCTAATCGACAATGGCAGATATTAGAAAACGACGTAACTCATAGAAAACAAACATTCGCGTCCCGTTCTAATCGACAATTATTTGCGATGTCAAAATCCGTTTCCGCCCGCGTTATCTCTTCCGACCGGCCATCATTCATCGTCGGCCACGCGCCGCTTCCCAGCCACTATAATCTCGGCGTCATCCCATGCCGCGCGCAAGCTCCCAAACCGCCGACCGCCCCATGAAAGCCGTCATTGACAAATTTATCGGCTACCTGCGCTACGAGCGCAACGCTTCTCCGGAAACGGTCCAGGACTATGGCGGCGACCTCCGGCTTTTTGAGACCTTCCTCACTCCTCCCGGCGAGCCCACTTTGCCCCTCGGCCAGATAGACCACATCGTCATCCGCGAGTTCGTCGCCTGGCTTTACGACCGCAAACTCCAGAAACCCACCGTCGCCCGCAAACTCGCCGCCTTGCGCACCTTTTTCAAATTTTGCGTCCGCGAGAAGTACACCCTGCAGAACCCCGCGCGCCTGGTAAGCACGCCCAAACTTCCCAAGCGCATCCCGCGCGTGCAGACCGCCGAGGAAATCAATAATTTTCTGGACCGCCTGCCCGGCGGCGCTGCCGCGGCGCAAAACACCGCGCCCCGCCGCAAAGCACAAAAGAAACCCACTGCGCTCTCGCGCTTCGAGGGAAAGCTGATCCCCTGCCGCGACCGCGCCATCTTCGAATTGCTCTACGCTTCGGGACTGCGCGTCAGCGAGCTGGTCGGCATGAATTACGGCAACGTCGATCGCAGCGGGCAAATGCTCCGCGTGCTGGGCAAGGGACGCAAAGAGCGCGTCGTGCCCTACGGCTCCAAGGCCCAGGAAGCCCTCGAGGCTTACTGGCCGCTGCGGCAGCAGATTCTCGCGAACCCGCGCGTGAAATCCGATCCCGAAGCCGTCTTTGTGAACCACCTCGGAGGCCGCCTCACCGATCGCGCCGTCCGTTACATCGTCAAAAAATACTGCAAGCTCGCCAACGTCAATTGGGACTTGCATCCGCACTCGTTGCGCCACGCCTTCGCCACGCATTTATTGAACGACGGCGCGGACCTGCGCGCCATTCAGGAACTTCTCGGTCACGTTTCACTCTCCACCACCCAGCGCTATACCCAGGCCAGCATCCAGCAACTGATGGCCGTCTACGATAAAGCCCATCCGCACGCGTGAAGCAATGTTGGCTTTCCTTGGACCGGGACGGTTGCCTGCGCTAATCTTTCTCCGCGGCATAATAGCGCTGGAGATTCCTGATCGTGACTCGTTGTTTTGCGCTCGCAATTCTCTTAGCAACCGCGGGGCTGCTGATGTGCGCAGCGCCCGCATCCGCGCAAGATAATTACGAGATCCAGGTCTACGGCTCGGACACCGTCGAGCCCGGTCACACCATGGTCGAGCTGCACAGCAACTTCACCATTGACGGCGCCAAGCAAATCACCGACGGCCTCTACCCCACCAATCACGCCGAACACGAAACTGTCGAAATCACCCACGGCTTCAACGACTGGTTCGAAGTCGGCTTCTACATCTTCACGTCAGCACGCTCGGGACAGGGCTGGCAGTGGGTCGGCGACCATATACGCCCTCGCGTCCGCGTCCCCGAGAAGTGGCACTGGCCCGTCGGCGTCAGCCTCTCGAACGAAGTCGGATACCAGCGCCGCCAGTTCTCGACGGACACCTGGACCTGGGAGATGCGCCCGATCATTGACCAGAAGGTGGGCCGCTGGTATTGGTCGTTCAACCCCACATTCGACAAGTCGATCCACGGTCTCACGGAGAATCAGGGCTTCGTCTTCTCGCCCAATTTCAAATTCAGCTACGACTTCACTCCGAAGATTGCCGGCGGCCTGGAGTACTACGGTTCACTCGGCCCTGCCACCGACTTCCTCCCAATCCACCAGCAGCAGCAACAGATCTTCCCCGCCATTGACCTCAACCTCGCACCGCAGTGGGAAATCAACTTCGGTCTCGGCTGGGGACTTACCGGCTCGACCGACCACCTCATCCTCAAAGGCATCATCGGTTACCGTTTTAATTTCTAACCGGCAACACGCAAGAATAATTCAAGCAACTCGCCCCTCCGCCCGGCATCCAATTTGCAGGATTGATCTGGGGATCTGCACCACATGGCAACTAAGGACTAATTAACGTGAAAACCATGCAAGCCAAAACGACTGAACTTATACCCGAAGCGCGTCCCACCAAAGGACTGCAGATGTATCTGGAAACTTTGTGTTACAAGACGCGCGAACGGCTGGAACTCATCAATATTACGAAGGACCTCAACGAAGTCGTCCACAAGAATGGCCTGAAAGCAGGCTTCGTGCTGGTGCAATCGCTGCACACCACCACCGCAGTCTTCATCAACGAATTCCAGCAGGCGCTGCTCGACGACATCAAATCATTTCTCGAACGGCTCGTGGGCCGCATTGACTACTGGCGGCACAACGATCCAAAGCTTTCGGAGTGCAGCCGGCAGAACGCGGACGCGCATCTGCGAGCGATGGTGCTGGGGCACACGCTTTCGGTTCCGGTGCGCAACGGCGAACTCGCGCTGGGCTACTGGCAATCCATTATTCTCGCGGAGCTGGATGGCCCGCGCGAGCGCTCGATCCACGTGCAGGTGCTGGGCGTGCCGGAAGATTCCGAGGACTAGCGGTTCTGCATTAGACTTCGCGCGTTAAACGTTGAGTGTAAGTGATGTGGCGGGAATGAAGCCGTTGTTGGGCTGCGGAGCGACACGAGGCGGCGGCATAGGGTTCTTTACGCGGTCTACGGGGTTGTAGAGCGTGTCGCGTTCTACCGGGACGCGACCTGCGGCGCGAATCAGGCGCTCGAGTTCGGCGCGAGTCATGTGCTCGGGAGTGGTAGCGCCGGCATCGTGATAGATCTTCTCTTCGACCACTGTCCCGTCCAGATCGTTCGCGCCAAAGCGCAAGGCCACTTGCGCGATGCGCGGCGTCAGCATGATCCAGTAAGCCTTGATGTGATCGAAATTATCGAGCAGCAGCCGCGACACTGCGATGGCCTTCAGATCGTCGAAACCAGTCGGCGGAGGAATGTGCGCCAGGCCGGTATTCGCGGGATGGAACGCCAGCGGAATGAACGTGACGAATCCATGGGTCTTGTCTTGCGTCGCGCGTAGTTGCAACAGGTGATCCACACGTTCTTCGTTGGTTTCGATATGGCCGTAGAGCATCGTGGCGTTGGAGCGCAGGCCTAATTCATGCGCGGTGCGCGCGATCTCCAGCCAGCGTTGGCCGCTCACTTTGTGGTCGCAAATGATCTTGCGCACGCGGGGATGAAAAATCTCCGCGCCGCCGCCGGGGAGCGAATCCACTCCCGCGGCCTTCATCGCCAGCAACGTATCGCGGATGGAGAGCTTCGAGATGCGCGAGTAGTAACCGACTTCGACCATCGTGAACGCTTTTAAGTGCACCTGCGGAAAGCGCTGCTTCAAGCCGCGAATCAATTCCAGGTAATACTCGAACGGCAGGTCGGGATGCAGGCCACCGACGATGTGAAACTCCGTCGCGCCTTCTGCGACTCCGTCGCCGGCGCGCTTGTAGATTTCGTCGAGCGCGAAGTTGTACGCGCCGGGGGAATCCGGTGAACGGCCAAAAGCGCAGAGCTTGCAGTGCGCGACGCAGATGTTGGTGGGATTGATGTGGCGATTCACGTTGAAGTAGGTGACGTTGCCGTGCTTCTTTTCGCGCACGTGATTCGCGAGCCAGCCGACCGCGAGCAGATCGTGCGACTCGTAGAGCGCCAAGCCGTCATCGGCGTTCAGGCGCTCGCCCGCCAGCACCTTCTTGCCTACAGGCTCCAGGCGCGTGTCGCTGATTCGCAGAGTGTTGAGTTGCAGATCCATCGTCTTTTAGGCGTCCTTCGGTGACAGCTTCAGGGCCGCATCACAAACGTCGCGGCGCCCCAGAAAAGCAGGAACAATAAACTAATATAGCCATTCACGGTGAAAAACGCAGCATTCATTTTGCTCAAGTCGTTGGGCTTGACCAGCGAATGCTCGTAAGCCAGCAACGACGCAACGACCGCTATTCCCACCCAAGCGGGCCAGGGCAGGTGGAAACTCAGGGCGAGCCACGCGAGCAAGCCAACCATGACGATGTGCATTACGCGCGCGATTGCCAGGGCGCGGGCGACGCCGAATTTCTTGGGGATGGAATAGAGTCCAGCGGTCTTGTCGAATTCGACGTCCTGGCAAGCATAGAGAACGTCGAAACCTCCGACCCAGAGCGTAACGGCAGCACAGAGAATCAACATGCGCCAATCGAGCGAGCCGCGAATCGCGATCCAGGCGGCGGCGGGAGAGATGCCGAGGCAGAAACCGAGCACGAAGTGCGACCACGCGGTGAATCGTTTGGTGTAGGAGTAGAAAAATAGGACCGCGAGAGCTACCGGCGAAAGTTTGAGCGCCAGCGGATTCAATTGCCAGGCAGCGAGCACCAGCACCGCTGATGCAATCAGAGTGAACGTCCAGGCGAAGCCGACGGAGAGCTCACCTTTAGGCAACGCGCGGTTTGCGGTGCGCGGATTGCGGCGATCGTATTCGACGTCGGCGATACGGTTCATGGTCATGGCGGCGGAGCGCGCACCGACCATCGCGACGACGATCCATAGTAGCTGCCGCCAAGTCGGTACGGTGCCGCCTGCGCGCGCGGCGAGGAGCGCGCCGACGAGCGCGAACGGCAGGGCGAAGATGGAGTGCTCGAACTTGATCATTTCGAGCACGATGCGAATTCGGGTGCGAGTCATGTGTGCTTCAAAGATTTAACACAGAGGGCACAGAGAAAAGAAGGGGGCACGGAGACGGCGCGTTGTGGATTACATCTTGCCTGTCTATAACACCATTCCTTGCGGACGGTTCGTTTCAGAACGTGGTCCTTGTTTCGCGGGATTTCAGCTATCAGATTTCAACTGTCGCGCGTCTCTCGCTTAGTGGCCGCGCCGCCTTTCCAACGATACTGCTTTTCTTGACGCAGGCCTAATTGCGCGAGGACGCGATAGGCGAATTGCTCGACGAGATCGTCGATCTTTTGGGGCGCGTAATAAAAGGCGGGCATGGCGGGCATCACGATTGCGCCAGCGTCGTGTACCCGCAGCGCATTTTCAAGGTGTATGCGGTTGAGCGGGGTTTCGCGCAGGCAGAGGACTAGCGGGCGGCGTTCTTTCAGGCAAACGTCCGCGGCGCGCGTGAGCAGATCGCTTGCGGTGCCTGCGGCGATCGAGCCGAGTGCGCCGGCAGAACATGGGATTACTACCATGCCGTCCCCTAGAGCGCTGCCGGAGGCGATGCTCGCGCCGATGTCTTTGTTGGGCAGGTATTCGATCTTCTTCGCGGCGGTTCGCGTGAGAAGAGCCGGCAAACTCTTGGGGTCCTTGGCGACAACATCTAACTCGGTGGCAATGAGGCGCGCCCCGGCGTCACTTGCGATCAGGAAAACGTGGTCGACGCGCGGGTCAGCGTCCAGCAAGCGGAGCACGGCTTGCGCGTAAACCGCGCCGCTCGCGCCGGTGATTCCGACTGTGATGATGCTCCCGCTGGATTTTGGCATGGGTGATTGCTGAATTAGCGAGTGTAGGTGGCGCGTTTCGGCAAAGTCAAGGTACTGCGGTTCGTTGCAGCGCGGTCACCCAAAGGTCATGAAAGGAGATCGCATTGGAGAAAAACCGACAACTGCAGAATCTACCGCAGAGACGCCCTGACGCGTCGGGGTAAACGCGGGGCGCAGAGAATTGCACTCGGTCCGTCTCGCAGTTCTCTCGAAGCAACCGTTAGCACCACGAGTGCCTGGCCACGCTTCAGCTCAGGCGCGTTTGATGGCGCGGACGATCAGGAGCAGGATGATGGCGCCGATTGTGGCCATTACGAGTTGGCCGATCAGCCCGTACGCGGCGAGACCCAGCAAGGTGAAAACCCAGCCACCGATGACCGAGCCTACGACGCCGACCAGCAGGTCAATCAGTATGCCCATGCCGGAGCCCTTGACGATTTTTGCCGCTAGAAAGCCGGCGAGAATGCCAATGATAATTTCCCAAAGCAAACCCATGGGTGCGCCTCCGCTAAGATCAATTGAGTTCTGAATAGCTGCGACAGGACGAGCGGCAGCTTTCGACAGGGCGCCACTGTAACACGAATAGAGGTGGTGCATGTCTCAGTAATGGCTGCGGGCTGCGAGCGGCGGTGTGGTGCTAGGATGGGGGGCTGCGAGCGAACATATGAACGAGAGCGAAGTACGAAACTTCTTGGAAGCGGTGAAGAGCGGCACGGTCACGGTGGAAAGCGGCGTCGAGCGGCTGCGGCAACTGCCGTATGAGGATTTGGGCTTCGCGAAGATTGACCACCACCGGTCGCTGCGGCAGGGATTTCCCGAGGTGATTTTCGCGCGGAAGAAAAGCCCGCGGCAGGTGGCGGAGATTGTGCGCGGGATGCTGCGCGCGAAGTCATCGCACAACATTCTGATTACGCGCGCGGACAAGGCAGTGTTTGCGGCGGTGAAGAAGCTCGCGCGCACGGCGAAATTTCGTGAGTTATCGGGGACGATCACGATCGAGCGCAGCCACGCGAAGAATGGAAAGGGCTTGATTCTGGTGGTTACTGCGGGGACCAGCGATATTCCGGTGGCGGAAGAGGCGCTGGTGACCGCGCAAATGATGGGGCATCGCGCCGAGGCGATTTATGACGTGGGCGTGGCGGGATTGCACCGGCTGCTCGAACATCGCAAACAGCTTGCGGAAGCTCGCGTGATTATTTGCGTAGCGGGAATGGAAGGGGCGCTGCCGAGTGTGGTGGCGGGGCTGGTTGCCGCGCCGGTGATTGCGGTGCCTACTAGCACGGGGTACGGATCGAGTTTTGGCGGATTGACGGCTTTGCTGGCCATGCTGAATAGCTGTGCTTCGAATGTTAGCGTGGTGAATATTGATAATGGCTTTGGAGCTGGATGCGTGGCGGGTGTGATTAATAGGCTTTAAGTCTTTTTGCCACAGAGACGCAGAGAGATGAAAATGGAAAAGCGAATAGAGAAAATGGAAAAGCGGCATCCCGAGCCGGCGCCGGGTAATTCATCGAGGGCGGGTCTGAGACCCGCCCTTACGGATCGATCGCGCGCGGAGATTCTGGCTGAGCAGCGCTATGGAAATCGAAGAGAGATCCCTCACTGCGTTCGGGATGACAACGGGTTCCCGGCGCGTTTCAGGCTGTGACGATGGCGGATTGGATCGCAGCTAGGAGTTCGGCTTCTTCTTCTGGGAATACTGTGCGGAGATCCAGGATCAGGCGATCGTCTTCGATGCGGGCGATTACTGGGATCGGGATGCGCGGGGCGGCGAGGGCGGCGGTGACGGGGGTTTTCGGTTGACGCAGACGCGCTTCGATTTGAGTTGGGGAGTGGCGCGGGCTGGTGATTGCAATCAACTGCGTCCTTAGTTGCTGGTCTGGCGTGGAGCCGCCGCCGATCACTGAAAAACCTGGAAGCACTTCGACGGAAACGTCGGACGGAAGCGTCGCGCGCAATTTCTCGCTGAAATCCCGGGCGCGCTGGCCGATTTCGTCGGCCGAGAGGCGAATCATGCGAAGCGCGGGAATTTCGTCGAGCGCGCCGCGGGCGTAACTTTTTAGCGTCACTTCCAGGGCGGCGATCGTGAGCTTGTCGACGCGCAGCGCGCGGAACAGTGGGTTCTGGCGGATGCGATCCACGAATTCTTTTTTCCCCGCGATAATTCCCGCCTGGGGACCGCCGAGCAGTTTGTCTCCGCTGAAAGTGACGATTGCGGCGCCTGCGTCGCAACTGGCGCGCGCGACTGGTTCGGCAATTCCGTTGGCGGTGAGATCGGCGATGCAGCCGGAGCCGAGATCTTCGTACACGGGAATGTGAAGGCGCTCGCCCAGGGCGACTAATTCTTCGAGCGAGGGGCGTTCGGTGAACCCGGTGATGCGGAAATTCGAGGGGTGCACGCGGAGGAGCAAGCGCGTTTTTTCGTTGACCGCGCGTTCGTAGTCGCGCAGGCGCGTACGATTGGTGGTGCCGACCTCGCGAAGAATTGCGCCACTTTCCGCCATGATGTCCGGGATGCGGAAGCCATCGCCGATTTCGATCAGTTCGCCGCGGGAGACTATTACGTCGGCGGCTTTGGCGAGAGTGTTGAGGACCAGGAAAACTGCGGCGGCGTTGTTGTTCACGACGATGGCGGATTCGACTCCGACGAGGTCAGCGAGCAGGCGCGAGGTGTGAACATCGCGCTTGCCGCGCTCGCCGCGCGGGACATCGTATTCGAGATTGGAATAATGAGTGGAGGTTTCGGCGATTTCCGCGGCCACGGCTGTCGAAAGCGGGGCGCGTCCGAGATTTGTGTGCAGCACGACGCCCGTGGCGTTGATTACCCGGCGGAGGGAGGGCGCTAGCACGCGCCCAACTTCGTCTGCCACGCGCGATTCGAGTTGTGCCGATTCAGATGTCGCGGCGTCGGGCTGGTTTCCTTGCGCGGGTCGGCTCATGAGTTGCGAGCGCGTCTCAGCCAGAACGCTGCGGATTGCCCGGGTGACCAGCTCGCGGCCCGATTTTTGCGCCAGACCGCGCAGAAACGGCCGGCTGAGCAACTCGTCTACAGAAGGAATTGAGCGCAGACGCGAGGCTGCTTCCTCTTGCAATTTGGCTGTGGGTTGTGGCGCGGGGTTCATCGCTAAGACATTTGAACACAATATGATACGGGCTGGCAATGTCGGCCTGTACCACCAGACGTTTCCCTTTGCGACAAAAGCGCCGAGGGTCACATTGACGGCGGCGATGTCGCAATCTACGCTGGACCTACAGTTGGAAGTGATATTTGCGCGCGGGTTGAAGCGCCCGTGCCCCGGGGTGTGAGCGGAAGAAATATGGCGACGATCGACGAAGAACTCGGGCAGATCGAGCGGGACATCCGCACGCTGAAAATTGAGTTTGAGCAGTACTTCGGCGGCGGGCGTTCGCGGCCTCCTACGGATACGCAATGGCGCCTGGAGACGAACTTGAAGCGCTATGCGGATCGGTCGGCGGAGCTGACGTCCGGGCAGCGATTTCGCTATAGCAACCTGGCGTCCACGTACGCGAAATACCAGGATATGTGGCGGAAGAAATTGATCCAGAAAGAAAGCGGCACCACCCAGCATCATTACGGCGCTGCGGCGAAAGCGATTCAGGCGGAGCGTTCCCGCAAAGTCGCGATGGAGCAGATGGAGACTCGCGCTGCCGAAACCGCTGCGGTGAGCGGGGAGAGTGCCGAGGGCGCGGGCGTGTCCACGGCAGTCGCTACCGCTCACGCCGCGGCGGAAGCCGCCGCACGCGCGGCCGAGGCGCGGCAAGCCGCGACGGATTTCGCAATGGCGTTTTCGGATCCGGAAAATGAAACCGAGAAAGTGGAGAAGCTTTATCAACGATTGGTGGAAGCGCGCACCGAGACGGGCGAAAAGGCGGGAGTGCCGAGCTTGAAGGATTTCGAGAAGTTCGTCCGCCAGAAGACTAAGGACCTGAAGGACAAGGGTGGCCGCGAAATCGAATACACGGTCAGCATCGAGAATGGCCGCGTGAAATTGAAGGCGCGAGTTTCGAGCTGACGTTCCGCCGATCTTGAATTTGTTTGCTTATAGATTTGCCGGGATTCTCCATTCTGCCGCTCAGTAGATTCGTCCTCGCAGCACCCTCTTCCGAAATAATCCTGCAGCGCATACACTGGCTTGTCTTTCTTTTCTGGAGGAAATCATCGTGACGGGAGAACGTGGAGTGGCGCGGGCGCTGGTCAGCGTCTACGACAAGACTGGCGTGGTGGAATTTGCTCGGGAATTGGCGTCGTTGGGGGTGGAAATAGTTTCGACGGGAGGGACCGCGAAATTGCTGCGCGAGGGCGGGGTAGCGGTGCGCGATGTGGCGGAGTTGACGGGATGGCCGGAAATGTTGGGCGGGCGGGTGAAGACGCTGCATCCGAAGGTGCATGGCGGAATTTTATTTCAGCGCGCGAAGGACGCGGATCGCAAGCAAGCACAGGAACACGGCATCGCGCCGATTGACCTAGTGGTGGTGAATTTGTATCCGTTTTCGGCGACGGCAGCGAAGCCGGGCGTTACGCCGGAGGAATTGATCGAGAACATTGATATTGGCGGGCCGGCGATGGTGCGTTCGGCGGCGAAGAATTTTCAGAGCGTGGGAGTGGTGACGGACCCGGAGGATTACGCGGCGGTGGCTGGCGAACTGCGCGAAAAGCGGGAATTGAGTTTCGCGACGCGTTTGAATCTGGCACGCAAGGCATATGCACGGACTGCGCGTTACGACGGCGAGATTGCGACGGAACTCGAACGCCTGAAGGTGAGCGAGGAAGCGCCGGGCGTGGTATCCATCGGGGCTCTCGATAAATTGCCGCAGCGGATTCACATTGCGCTCGAGCGGCGGCAGTCCATGCGGTACGGCGAAAATCCGCATCAGGCTGCCGCGCTTTACGTTCCGGCGGGCGCCACGCCGGCGGGCCTGGCGGGAGCGAAGCAGCTGCAGGGCAAGGAGCTTTCATACAACAATCTGGTGGACCTGGACGCGGCGTGGGGGCTGGCGTCGGAGTTTCACCGTCCTGGTGTGGCGATCATCAAGCACAACAATCCGTGCGGCGCGGCGGAAAAAGATTCTCTGCGCGAAGCTTATGTGAAGGCGCTGGAATGCGATCCGGTCTCGGCGTTCGGATCGGTGCTGGCGTTCAACCGCGCGCTGAACGCGGCAACCGCGGAGGAAGTGGCGAAACTTTTCGTGGAATGTATTGTGGCGCCGGGATATGAGCCGGGCGCGCTGGAAAAGTTCGCAGCCAAAAAAAATCTGCGGCTGCTCGAAATGCAGCGTGGCGAAGCAGTGGAAGAACTGGACTTGAAGCGCATCTCGGGTGGGATGCTGGCGCAAGAGCCGGACCGGCACGAACTGGCCGCATCGGATTTGAAAGTGGTGACGGAGCGCGCGCCTACGGCGGCGGAAACGCGGGCGCTGATGTTTGGATGGATCGTGAGCAAACACGTGAAATCGAATGCGATTGTATTTGCGCGCGAGGAGCAAACGGTCGGGATTGGCGCGGGACAAATGAGCCGCGTGGATTCGGTAAAGATTGCGGTGATCAAGGCGGCGACGGCGGGGTTATCGCTCGCAGGCAGCGTGGTGGCGTCAGACGCGTTCTTCCCTTTTCCGGACGGCGTCGAAGAAGCGGGAAAAGCGGGAGCAACCGCCGTAATTCAGCCTGGTGGCTCGGTGCGTGATGCGGACGTAATCGCGGCGGCCAATAAAATGGGAATGGCTATGGTTTTTTCTGGCGTCCGCCATTTCCGGCACTAGGTTGCCCGACGGGCGGCTGGCGATGGTAGGTAATTTCGATGACTTGCGCATCGCCCTTCTGCGGAACGAGCTCGGAGCGCGAAATGTAGGTGTCCGCGTCGATCCGAGTGAGGGTCGAGCGTTTGGGCATTCCGTTCGCGGGGTTTTCAAAATCAATCTTCTTGCCGTCGGCGTTCACCAGGTTGAGAACTGTCGCGTCCGATTTTTCCCAGGGGACGAGAGCCGTGGTGAAGTGGCGCATGTAAAAATTGATTCCATCGGTTTTTTGCACGATGCTGAACAACTCGATGACTAGTGGTTTATCGCCCTCGGTCAGGCGAAACATGCCCACCATCAGGTTCGCCTTCGGCGCCAGCCATACTTGCTCGGCCATTCGTGGGCCCCACTCGCCGCGCCAGCGGCCCTCCAGCCACTCGAAATCAGCGAGTTTGGCCGGTGCAGCTTTCTGAGGAGCCGGCGGGCGTGAGTCGGGAGTAACAGGCGCTTGGTCGGCGGGATGCGGCCGTGAGCCGCTACCGGCTGATTCTTGCGCAAGCGCTGTGGGCAAGGTGGTTAGTCCGAGCAGCACGCACCAGGCGAGAACACCGCGAAGGGCAAAATGAAATCGAAGCATCTCGCGCCACCCCCTTGCACTGAACCCGAGCATGATCGTCGAATTTGGCCTGTTTTTGCACAAACCCGGACTATTTCAGCAAAACTCGACCAGGGAAGTATCCCGGGGCGGGTTCCACGCGTCCAAAGAATTGGGCAATGACGAATACGGACGTCTGGCGGCTATTACTTTGACGCATCCACCGGGGTATACGATAATGGAATTTTGCGGCGGGCGCATGAAAACAATAATCTGTAGTACCTTTGGGGCATTTATCGGACTGTTCGCGGCTGCACCGGCCGCGCTGGCGCTGAACACCACGCCGGGAGCCCTTCCCGTTTTTTCCGTTCAGGCTGCGCAGTCCGCGACAGCTTCCCAGTCAGTGAAGCAAAGTCCGGCGTCGAGCGATGCGACGCATGCGGACGTTTATTATTACTTCACGATGGGCCACGTCAACGAGATGCAGTTCGAATTGACGGGCCAGCCGGACCTCGCGACGCAATCCATCGAAGCGTACAAGAAGGCCCTGGCGCTTGCGCCGGAATCGCCGGTGATCATGGAGCGGCTGGCCGAGATTTACGCCAAGTCGCAACATATCCGCGACGCCGTCGAGCAGGCGCAGGCGGCGTTGAAAGTCGATCCCAAGAATGTGGACGCGCATCGCCTACTGGCGCGGATTTACGTGCGCACGCTAGGCGATTTGGGCGCCGGCGATGTGCAAAAGGAAAATCTGGAAAAAGCGATCGCGGAATTCCAGGCCATCTTAAAGATTCAGCCGGATGACACTTATTCGGAGCTGTGGCTGGCGCGGCTCTATCGGTTTGAAAATCAGCACGGCGAAGCGGAGAAAGTGCTGCGCGATTTACTGCAACGCGACCCCGGCAATGGAGCGGCGCTGGAACAACTGAGCCAGCTTTTGATGGATGAAGGGCGCTCGCAAGAGGCGGTGAAGATACTGGCCGATGCCGCGAACGATTCGTCCTCGCCGGAAGTTTATGACTTGCTCGGCGATGCGTATTCGCAATCGAAGGAGTACGGCAAGGCTGAGGACGCATACCGTAAAGCAGTAGAGGAAGATCCGGACGATCCGGGGCATTTGCACGGTTTGGCGCAAGCGCTGATGGCGCAGGACAAATACGCAGAGGCGCTGGAACAATTCAAGCGGCTGGCGGAAGTGGAGCCCGGCACGGCCGAGAATTACTTGCGCATGGCGCAGTTGTACCGCCGCTTGGGCAAATTCGATCAGGCGGAATCGAGCCTTTTGCGCGCGAAGCAACTGGCGCCGGGCAGCCTGGAAGTACTCTACAACGAAGCGCTGCTCTATGAGGATCAAGGCCGCTTCGACGACGCGGTGCGAGTGCTGAGCGACGCAATCGCCGGGATGAAGAGCCAATCCAACGGCTCACGAAACTCTAATTCCTCCAGCTCCGATAATTCGGCGAGCGCCGAAGCCAGTCCGAATGCTTTGGCGATCCTCTACGAGCAACTGGGTCACGCGTACCGCGAGCAGGAAAACTACACGGCTGCAATTCGTACGTACGAAGACATGGCCAAGCTGGGACCGGACGCGCAAAAGCGCGCGGAAATGCTGTTGATTGATACTTACCGCGAGAGCCGGGATCTGGACCATGCGATCGCCGAAACTAAGAAACAGCTGGACGCGACGCCGAAAGATCCGAGCCTGACCGTGACGCTGGCGACGTTGTACGGCGAAAAATCGGACACCGACCAAGCGACGAAGCTGCTCGCCGGACTATTGCGCGGAAATGACAGCGACCAGGAGATCTATTTAAATCTCGCGCAAGTGCAGGAGCGCGGGAAGAAGTACGCGGAGGCGGAACAGTCCGCGCAAAAAGCCGAACAGATGGCGCACGGAGACGACGACAAGGAAACAGTCTGGTTCATGCTGGGCGCCATTTACGAGCGGCAGAAGAAATTCGACCAAGCGGAGCAGGAATTCCGCAAAGTGCTGGACGTGAATCCCAATAACGCTTCGGTGCTGAATTATTACGGCTATATGCTGGCGGATCGCGGCGTACGGCTGGATGAAGCGACTTCCATGATTCAGCGCGCGGTCACGCAGGAGCCGAGCAACGGCGCTTATCTGGATAGCCTGGGTTGGGCTTATTACAAACAGAACAAGCTGACCGAAGCGGAAGAGAATTTGCGCAAAGCGGCCGAACGGCAAGGCCACGATCCCACGATTCTAGGGCACCTCGGCGATGTATACGCCAAGATGGGGCAACCGGAACGCGCGGCGACGTATTGGGAACGCGCGCTTACCGAATGGCAGAAAGCGTCGCCGGCGGACTACGACTCCGATCAAGTGAATGAATTGGACGCGCAACTGAAAACCTTGAAGCGGCGCACGGCGCAGAAAACCACGCCGGATTCCGCGAAACCGCAGTAAGCTTCCCCGCATGACCCGCGCTACGACCAAGAAAAGATTCGTGCGCCTGCCCGCGTTTGCAAAAATCAATCTATGCCTGCATGTGGTGGGGAAACGCCCGGACGGTTACCACGAGTTACGCACAATTTTTCAGGCGATTTCATTACGCGACACGCTGGAGCTTTCGCTGGTGCCTGAACCTGGAATTTTTCTGGAAACCGATGCGCCCGAGCTGTCGAACGGGCCGGAGAATCTTGTCTACCGTGCGATCGAAGCGATCGGATGCGAGATTGGATTTTGTGAAGGAATTCGCGCGAAGCTGGAGAAGACGATTCCGGTGGCGCGCGGACTCGGTGGAGGATCAAGCGACGCGGCGGCTGCGCTGATTGGAATGCTGCGGCTTACGAAGAAGAGGGTGCCGCTTGAACGGTTGCTAGAGATCGCGGCGGGGCTGGGGGCGGATGTCCCATTTTTTTTATTTGGCGGGCGCGCATTGGCAGTGAATCGCGGCGATGAGATTTATCCGCTGCCGAACGGGCCAAAGAGAACGATTCTGGTAGTTTCGCCGCGCGACATTGGAGTGAGCACCAAGGACGCCTACCAGTGGGTTTCCGAGGAATTGACAAAACGCGCGGAACCCCCTAAAATCTTGAGGTTCTGCGCTCTGTGCTGGAGCCGGCAGGGGGCGGGCGTCTCGAATGATTTCGAGGAGCCGGTCTTCCGCCGCCATCCGCGACTCGGAGAAATCCGGGAGGGATTGCTCAAGCGAGGAGCCGCAGATGCCGCGCTGGCGGGTAGCGGGTCGGCGGTGTTCGGAATATTCCGAAACCCAGCGCAGGCGCGCCGAGCCGCTCGTGCGTTCCCGGAAGATTCGGTTTTCGTCGTTAAAACCCTATCCAGGGAAGACTATGGCCGTGCTTTGGGCTGGCGTGTGGAGTAACGCGCTCCGGCGGGCAATCGGCTGAGGGGAAAGTTTTGGCCGACGACAAATTCAAAATTTTCTGCGGCACCGCCAATCCCGCGCTGGCGAAAGCAATTTGCAAGTTCGTGGGCGTGCCGCTCGGCCAGGCAGAACACGGACAGTTCAGCGACGGCGAAACGCGTTATCAGATTTTGGAAAATGTGCGCGGGGCGGACGTTTTTGTGGTGCAGCCCTGCAGCACGCCAGTGAACTTCAATCTGATGCAGTTATTGCTGATGATTGACGCGTTCAAGCGGGCGTCGGCGTGGCGGATCACGGCGGTGGTGCCGTATTACCCGTATGCGCGGCAGGACCGCAAGGACCGGCCGCGGGTGGCGATTTCTGCAAAGTTGGTGGCGGATCTGATGGAAACGGCGGGAGCGAGCCGCGTGCTCACGCTGGACCTGCACGCGCCGCAGATTCAGGGATATTTCAATATTCCCGTGGATCACTTGTTCGCGTCGCCAGTGCTGGTGGAATATTTTCAGAAGATGAACCTGGGGCCGATCACGGTGGTTTCGCCGGATGCGGGCGGCGTGGAGCGGGCGCGATTTTTCGCGAAGCGGATTGACGCGCCGCTGGCGATCGTAGATAAGCGGCGGATTGACGTGAACGTCAGCGAAGTTATGCACCTGATCGGCGACGTGTCCGGGCGCCCGGCGCTGGTGATTGACGACATTATTGATACTGCCGGAACGCTGGTGAAAACGGCGGAGGCGCTGCTGAATCACGGCGCGACTCGAGTTTTCGCGGCTTGCACGCATCCGGTGCTTTCGGGTCCGGCCGTGGATCGGATTGCGAAATCGAAAATCGAGGCAGTGGTGGTATCGGACTCGGTGCCGCTGAACGAAGCGGCGCAGAAGTTGGACAAGATCAAGGTGCTGAGCGTGGCTTCTCTGCTGGCACGCGGAATTCAGTCCATTCACGAAGAGACATCGATCAGCGAGTTGTTCATTTAGCGGGAGAGGAATTCATGGAGACATTTACAGTCGAAGGCAAGATACGCGAGGGGCGCGGGAAGGGTCCTGCGCGGCAGACGCGTCTGACCGGGATGGTGCCGGCAATTCTGTACGGCGGGAAAAAGGATTCGATTTCGCTGTCGGTGAACGCGAAACAGGTGGCGAAGATTCTGCGTTCGGAGACCGGGCACAACACGATTTTTACCGTGCAAGTCGCCGAGGGCGCGGCGGAAAAGGCGATGGTGAAGGATTGGCAGGTGGATCCCGTCAGCGGAAAACTTCTGCACGTGGACCTTTTCAGGATCGCGATGGACGTGCGCATGCGGGTCATGGTGCCGGTACACACATTCGGCGAGGCGCAAGGCGTGAAGATGCAGGGCGGTGTGTTCGAGACCGTTACACGCGAAGTGGAAATCGAATGCTTGCCTGGCGACATCCCCGAAGAATTCAAGGTGGACATCAGCGACATGCTGATCGGCAAGCAATTGCGCGCGGCGGATCTGCCGTTTGATCCGAAGAAGATCAAGCTTTTGACGGACCCGACTCGTGTGATCGCGCACGTCGTCGTGTTGAAGAAGGAAGAAGAACCGGCGGCTGACGCGGCGGCAGTTACAGCGGACGCGGCACCGGCTGAGCCGGAAGTGATGAAGAAGGGCAAGAAGGAAGTGGAAGAGGGCGAAGGCGAAGCGGCGGAGGCTCCTGCGAAGGCGGAGAAGTCCGAGAAGAAGAAGTAGTTCTTCGCGCCAGCCGCTGAAGGGTTTTCAGGGTACACATGAGACTTATCGTTGGCCTCGGAAACCCTGGCCCGGAATACGAGTTCACGCCGCACAATCTCGGGTTTCTGGCGGTGGATGCATTGGCCGGACGCGCCGGGATTCGCGTGACACGGCCGGAAGCGAAATCGTACGTGGGATTGGGAACGCTGGCTGGGACTGAAGTGGTGCTGGCCAAGCCGCAGACGATGATGAATCTGAGCGGCGCTGCTGTGCGGATGCTGCTCGAGCGGTACGAGTGCAAGGCCGCCGAGATGATTGTCCTGAGCGATGAGGCGATGTTGCCTTGGGGCATGCTGCGGATTCGCGAACGTGGAAGCGCCGGCGGGCACAACGGATTGAAGTCTGTGATTGCTTCTATCGGGACGAATGAATTTATTCGCGTGCGGCTGGGAGTGAAGCCGGAATATCCGCTGGAGGACATGGCGGATTACGTTCTGGGCACGATGCGCAAGCCGGAACGCGAAATTGCGGCGCAGATGACGGCGGATGCGGCTGACGCGGTGGAATTGATTTTGAGCGAAGGCGTGGGCAAGGCGATGTCGCGGTTCAATCGCCGAGTGGAATCCGAAGAAGAGAACGCGGAATAGAATTTCGCAGCTGCAGCAGAGACGAAGAGGAGTCGAGGACATATGGAAGAGCGTCAGTACGACCTGATATTTATTTGCCGGCCGGATACGCCGGAGGCGGACGTAGACAAGCTGATTGCGACGCTGGAGCACACGGCGGCGGAGAAGGGCGCAAAGATCGAGTCGGTCGCCAAGTGGGGCCGCAAGCGCATGGCGTATCGCGTGCAGAAATTGCGCGAGGGATTTTTTGTGTACATGGTGCTGAAGTCCACGCACGGCGAAGTGGTGAAGGAGCTGGAGCGCCGGTTGAAGGTTTCCGATCCGGTGATCAAGTATTTGACTGTGCGCCTGGACGAGGAATTGAAGCGCCAGGAAAAGTTGAAGAAGCACCGCGAGCGGCGCGCAGCGCGGCGTCCGCGCAAGGCGGTACCGGCTGCGCCGGCACCGGCGTCGCCCGTTGCGCCGATCGTGCCGCCGACGGAGCAATCTGCGCCGACGGCATAGCGGGGTTGTGAGCGGCGGTCAGAAGGAACTTCAGCGGCTAACGCCGTCGCGAATGTTCGGGGTTTAGGTCGTGGCTGAAGCCACGACCCACAAAGAATTCAGCGAAATTCGTCAGGAGAATCGAATGGCAGAAGAAAACGCACCAGTACAGCATTCGCACGGGCCTTCTTCGGGAGGCATAAGGTCGTCGGGACCGGGCGGGCCCGGAGGCGGTGGACGGCCCGGCGGCGGACCGGGTGGCCCGGCCAAGCGCGGCAAGCGCAATTTTGTGCGCAAGAAGAAGGTTTGCCGGTTCTGCGTGGATAAGGCTGACTTCATTGATTACAAGAAGGCCGAGATTCTGGCGCCGTTCATCCAGGAGCGCGGAAAGATTCTGCCGCGGCGCATGACTGGGACGTGCGCGCGTCATCAGCGTTGGCTGACCGTGGCGATCAAGCGGGCGCAGAATATCGCGTTGCTGCCGTTTGCCGCGGAGCTGTAATGGTCTGAGAACGCATGAAACGCTTCTGGAACCGAAGGGGCGGGTCTCGGACCCGCCCCTACAGACGCGCTTGGAAAGTCGGATCGTTGCGGTGAGTTTCAGGATCGAATCGCACATAGAAATTCGAGGATCAGAATAATGCAAATCATTTTGCAGGAAGATGTGGAAAAGCTGGGAACGCGCGGGCAGCTTGTCGAAGTTGCCGAGGGCTATGCGCGGAATTTTCTTTTGCCGCGAAAGCTGGGCCTGGAGGCTACGGCCGGCAATTTGAAGCGGCTGGAGAAGATGCGGGCGAACTTCGCGAAGAAGGAAGCCACCGAGAAGGCCGCGGCGCAACAGCAGGGCGAACTGCTCGCGGCCGTGTCGCTGGAGTTCACGCGCAAGGCCGGGGAGAACGATCAGCTATTTGGCTCGGTTACATCGGGCGACATCGCGGAAGCGCTCGCCGCCAAGGGCTTTGAGATTGACAAGAAGAGAATCGTTCTTGCGGAGCCGATCAAGATCATGGGCGAGTATGAGGTTCCGGTTAAGTTGCACCGGGAAGTTAGTGCGAACGTGAAGGTCGCGGTGAAAAAGGAAGAGTAACGGGATTTATTATTGCGGCATCGGGGCGCCCTGAGGTTTGGGCGCCTTTTTTATTGGCGCGGAGAGCAGTTGGGCCAAAGACAGTTTTCCACTTTTCCGAATTCATCCACAGGCAATTTCATCGCGGTGCGATTGACGCGAGCGCGAGAACTTCGCACAATCCAGTCCGCCCGAAAAAGTGAGATGTATCGTGAGCGGGCACGGCGTGCCGTGCCCCTACGACGCTCGCGTGAGATTTGAAGTCATACACGTGAGCGTTTGGCGTTCATCGCGCGCGGGCGTAAGATTGGACAGCTGGAATCAAAACACAAGCACACACGATGCCAGGCGATACAACTCTCGAACGTCCGTTACCGCACAATCTGGAAGCTGAGCGCAGCATTCTGGGCGCGATCCTGCTGGACAATCATTCGCTGAACGCGGCGATTGAGAAGGTGCGCTCGGACGATTTCTTTTTGCCGCAGCACCGGCAGATTTTCGAGCGTATGGTGCAGCTGGGCGAGAAACAGCAGGCGATTGATGTTGTGACGCTGATGGAGGATTTATCGCGGCGCGGCGAACTGGAAGCGGCGGGGGGAATTGCGTACCTTTCGCAATTGGCCGATGGGCTGCCGCGCGTCACGAACGTGGAACATTATGCGCGGATCGTCAAAGAAAAGGCGGTCCTGCGGAACCTGATATTTTCCGCATCGGCGATTCAGGAACAGGCGCTCGCGGCGGGCGATGATGCGGATGTGATTCTGGATCGCGCCGAGTCGGTGATCTTCCAATTGGCGGAAGACCGCGTGAAGGCGGGGCTGATTGGCGTCAAAGAACTGGTTCGCGACAATTTCGAGCGACTGGAAAAGATTTTCAGCGAGGGGCGGCGGATCACGGGGCTTGCGACCGGCTACGCCAACCTCGATAACGAAACCGCGGGGCTGCAGCCTTCGGAGCTGATCATTCTAGCGGCGCGTCCTTCGATGGGAAAAACGGCGCTGGCGCTGAACATTGCGGAGAACGTGGCGGTGCGTCATCGCGAGCCGGTGGCGATCTTCAGCCTGGAAATGTCGAAGGAGTCGCTGTTGCTGCGCCTGCTCGCTTCCGAGGCGCGGGTGGACGCGCATAAATTCCGGACCGGGCACATGAATCGCGAAGACTGGGGCCGGGTGACCGGCGGGCTCACGAGCCTGGCCGAAGCGCCGCTGTGGATTGACGATTCGGCGTCTTCGACTGTGATGGAAATGGGCGCGAAGGCGCGGCGGCTGAAGCGCGATCGCGGGCTTTCGTTGATTATCGTGGATTATTTGCAATTGGTAGTGCCCACCAACATGGGACGCCAGAGCAATCGTCAGGAAGAAGTTTCGGGGATGTCACGCGCGCTGAAGGGACTGGCGAAAGAATTGAAGGTGCCGATTGTGGTGCTGAGCCAGTTGACGCGCGCGCCTGAGCGCGAAGAGCGCAAGCCGCAGCTCGCGGACCTGCGCGAATCGGGCGCTATCGAGCAGGATGCGGACGTAGTGCTTTTCATCAACCGGCCGAATTTCTACAAGACGGATTTGCCGGAAGAGGATCGCGCGAAGGCCGAGCTTATTATTGCGAAACAGCGCAACGGCCCGACGGGGAATCTGAATTTCGTTTTCCTGGCGCGTCACACACGGTTTGAAGAAGCCGCGCCGGACGCGTGGAGCGCGGGCGGGGAGCCGGAGGAGTAAAAGGCGTCCCGCCGGTTCGCATCGTCCATTTCTGATCCTACTTGCTTGTGCTTTTCTTCAAGGCGAAGGAGCCGGCGGGACGCCCATCGGCGCTGCTGCTGGCAGTGCCTCAGGACAAGCCGGCGCTACGAGGTTCGGCGTACATCGGCAGCCACGCTGCGTGTCGGCTGACCCGCGATAAGAGAGCGAAGGTCGGAAAACCCCGGTTCCGATGAACGTCTGATTCAGCCTAAGACACTGATTCACAAGCCACTTATGGCACGGGCATGCGCGATGCACGCACCTGTCAATTTGGTGACTCGCCTGCAAGGATTCAAATTGGATGTTTACCCAAACGGCGCGGGGCGTTTTGCTGCGCGGAAATTCCTTCGCGCTCGCGCGCGGGAGTCTGGCATTCTAAATGGCGATGTCTAAAGTAATTCATTTTGAGGGACGGCCGGTCTGGGCCGAAATTTCGCTGGACGCGATCTTGCAGAACCTGCGCGTGATTCGCAAACACGTCGGACTGCAGCGGAAGATTCTCGCGGTGGTGAAGTCGAACGCCTACGGGCTGGGCGCGGTGCCGATCTCCAAAGCATTGCAGAAGGCCGGCACGGAATGGTTTGGCGTGACTTGCGCGAACGAAGGCATCGAATTGCGCGAGGCGGGCCTCCGCAAACGCATTTTGATTTTGACTGGGTTTTGGCCGGGCGAGGAAAAGCGGCTCATCAAAAATAACCTGACGCCGGCGGTATTTCGCGTGAGCGATCTTCAGCACCTCGAGCGCAGCGCCAAGGCGGTTGGCGGCAAGGGTCGCGTGCCATTTCATTTGAAGATCAATACGGGCATGAACCGGCTAGGCATTTCGCCGGACGAGATTGAAGCGTTTGCGCGCGCGCTGGCCGTGTGCAAGCACATCCAGCTCGAAGGGACCTTCACGCATTTCGCTTCCGCGGAAGATTTCACCGCGCAGCAGACGGACGATCAGGAAAAGGTTTTTCTTTCGTGCCTTGCGCGCATGCGAGAACTGGGAGTGTCTCCGGGGATCGTGCACA
Source organism: uncultured Acidobacteriota bacterium (assembly GCA_963740695.1). Classification (GTDB taxonomy): domain Bacteria; phylum Acidobacteriota; class Terriglobia; order Acidiferrales; family UBA7541; genus Palsa-295. The sequence goes on along the minus strand of CAVUFU010000002.1, from coordinate 203,137 downwards.
TGGCGAACAGCGGCGCAATCTGTGCGCGGAATAGCACATGGGCGGACATGGTGCGACCGGGCGCGATACTTTACGGTTATCACCAGTCGTTTGACCCGCCACAGAAGAAGGATGAAGTTGTGGGCCAGATCCCGCTGCGGCCGTGCCTTTCCTTGAAGGCAAGGATTATTTCACTGCGCGAGATTTCCGAAGGCCAAGCCGTAGGCTATGGCGCACGCTTCGTGGCCAAGCGACCGACGCGCATAGCCGTTATCAACGCCGGATACGCCGATGGAATCATGCGCGCCCGAACGAACCGCGGATGCGCGCTGGTGCGCGGCCGGCGCGTCCCATTGGTGGGCACAATTTCGATGGACTTGACGATGCTGGACGTTACCGACGCGCCGGATACCGCTTTGGGCGATGTGGTGACGATTTACGGCAAGGATGGCGGCGCGACGATCGAAGTTTCCGACGTGGCGCGCGAGATTGGCACCGTGACATCCGAGCTGCTGTGCGCCCTGGGGCGCCGCGTTCCCAAATTCTACATTTAGCCGACCTGAAAAACCTCTTGCCAGTAGTAGAACTACGGAGCGATTACTAAGTTATAGCACGTCGTTGACTCGCACTTCCCGCCCGGTGCTATACTGTGCCCTTATAAAGAATTCATAAGGAACCTCTACCTCCTCCCGGCCAAGCGTCCGAACTTTATTACGCCGGAAAAAACGTTTCGAGACGAGATCATTGGACGCGGTTCGTCTTATAGAGATTTTCATAAGGTGGGACCATGCAGAGGACTCCTCCTGTAGCGCATAACCGGCCACCGGCCGTTCCAGCTCCGGAAACTCCAGCACTGAAACCCGCCCCTCCGGCCCGTCCAGGTCTCGATCGGGTTGGGACTTTTTGGGACATGCTGGGAATTCGCATCGTTTTCATGGCGGTGTGCATTGCGGCGGGTTTTCACTTCCGTCCCTTTAGCGTTTCGCCGATCTTTGGCGCTCTCGTGGGATTTTTCTTCGGTTTAGCGGTCATCTTGTTTGAACTGCGCCTGCGGCACGCCAGCCTGCGGCGGCTGATTGGCGCGGCGGTGGGTTCCGTGCTGGGACTGCTGGGCGCTTACCTCACGTCGCTGATTCTGACGCATACGACGATGCCGGAGAGCACGCGGTCGTTTTTCAGCCTGGCCGCGTTCCTGGTGATGGCCTATATCGGCCTGATTCTGGGAGCCAATAAGGGCGATATGCTGAATTTGCAGGCGCTCGGCGGATTGTTTGGCAGCGAGCGTAGCTTGAAGCATTCCTTCAAGGTTCTCGACACAAGCGTAATTATAGATGGGCGCGTGGCGGACATCGCCGAAGCGCAATTTCTGGATGGCACTGTGATCATTCCACAATTTGTGCTGCACGAATTGCAATTGGTGGCTGACTCCGCGGACCCCTTGAAGCGGCAGCGGGGACGGCGGGGGCTGGAAGTTCTTCAGCGGATCCAAAAAATGCCGCATTTGGAAGTTCAGATTGCGGACGATGATTTTCTGCAGGTGCCGGAAGTGGACTTAAAGTTGATCGAGTTGGCGAAACGCTATGACGCTAAAATTGTGACCAACGACTTCAATTTGAATAAGGTGGCGACGCTGCAAGGCATTGAGATCCTGAACGTGAATCAGCTGGCGAACGCGCTGAAGCCGGTGGTGCTGCCGGGCGAGACAATGCGCGTCTTCATTTTGCGTGAGGGCAAGGAATACAACCAGGGGGTCGCCTACCTGGACGACGGAACCATGGTGGTGGTGGATGGCGCGCGCAAGATGATCAATAAGACGATCGATATTACGGTGACTTCGGTTCATCAGACGACGGCCGGCAAGATGATCTTCGGGCGATACGACGAGCGCGGCGAGCAGCAAGTACCGCGCGTGATTTCCGGTGGCGCGCAGCAGATCAGTGATACGACACCGCGCACATCCGAAGGCGGCGGCGAGCGTCCTGCGCGGCCGCTGTATCCGGAATCCGGCAGGTCGTAGGTCTTTCTTCTCGTTCCCTTGCGCTGTTGCGAAGGCGCGGCTGGTCTTCCCTTTCTCTCCGTAGCCTGTCTGCGATAGACTGTTGACCCTTTATGGGCCGCGTTGCCGCTATCATCCCTGCCGCTGGTCTTGGCACCCGCATGGGCGCCGAAATGCCGAAGCAATTCCTCGAACTGGACGGCATGCCCCTGGTCATTTTCACGCTGCGCAGACTGGCGGCGTGCGCGGCGATCACCGATTTTTTTCTTTCCACGCGCGCGGACGATATTGTGTCGCTGCAGGATAAAGTGGCGAAGGCTGGTCTGGGGCGTCCGGCGCGCGTGGTGCACGGCGGAGACACGCGGCAGCAATCGGTGGCGAATGCTCTGGCGCAAGTGGATCCTGCGACCGACGTGGTGCTCGTGCATGACGCTGTGCGGCCATTTGTTACCCCGGAACAGGTGGATCGAGTGATAGCGGAGGCGCGCAAGCGCGGGGCGGCGATTCTGGGTATTCCGGCGATTGATACGGTGAAGGAAGTGAAGCGCGCGAGTTTGCCGGAAGACGTCGCGCTTATCACCTCGACGATTCCTCGCGAGCGCGTGGTGCTGGCGCAGACGCCGCAGGCATTTTCTTATGTGCTGCTGCGCGACGCTTTTCGAAAGGCGCAGATGGATGGGATTATGGCGTCGGACGAATCGGCATTGGTGGAGCGGTTTGGGCATGATGTTTTTGTTGTGCTGGGTTCGGAGCGCAATTTGAAGATCACGCGGCCGGCGGATATGGATTTGGCGCGATTTTATCTGGAGCAGGAGCGCCGCGCGAAATGACACGCTCAGGAATTGGCTACGATCTGCACCGATTGGCCGAAGGCCGCAAGTTGATGATCGGCGGCGTTGAAGTGCCGTTCGATAAAGGCTCGGTGGGGCATTCCGATGGCGATGTGCTGGCGCACGCCTTGTGCGACGCGTTGCTGGGCGCGGCAGGGCTCGGCGATATTGGCACTCATTTTCCAGATACCGATCCGAAATGGAAGGGTGCGGCGAGTTTGTTGTTTCTGGAGCACACGCGGAAGTTGCTGGATGAGCGGAAGCTGCGGATCAGCCATCTGGATGCGGTGGTGATCTGCGAGCGGCCGAAATTGGGCCCGCACTTCCCTGCTATGCGCGCGGCGCTGGCGAAATCGCTGGGCATTTCCACGGAGCAAATCAATCTGAAGGCTAAGACGAACGAGGGCACGGGGGAGATTGGGCGGGGCGAGGCGATTGCCGCGCATACGATTGCGACGCTGGAAGGATGAGTTCACCGCAGAGACGCAGAGGACGCAGAGAAATTCCGCAGGGGAGTGACTCCAGCCTATTCGGCGCTCGCTCACTGCGCCAAAATCGAATGGGATTGCGATGAATTGGCTTACGGGCTTTCATGCGGTCGAGGAGGCGCTAGCGGCGGGGCGCGCGCTGGATCGCATCGTGATTGCGCGCGGACGGCACGGTGAGCGCGTGGAAGCCGTGGTGCAGATGGCGAAGGCGAAGGGCGTGCCGGTACGGTTCGAGGAGCGGCAGCAGATTGACCGTCTCGTTGGGACGCATGAGCATCAGGGCGTCGCGGCATTGGGTGCCGCGAAGCCGGCGGTTGAGCTGGAAGATTTGCTCGCTGCGAAAAACCCGCAGGGCTTGCTGGTTTTGCTCGATGGAATCGAAGATCCACACAATCTGGGCGCCATCGTGCGAACTGCGCTAGCTGCGGGCGCTGATGGCGTGGTGATTCCGGAGCGGCGGGCAGCGGGATTGAGCGATACCGTGGAGCGCGCGTCGGCAGGAGCGTTGGCACATTTGGCGATCGCGCGAGTGAAGAATCTGGTGCGTGCAATGGAAGAGATGAAGGAGGCGGGTTATTGGCTCGTCGGGCTTGATGAGCGCGCGGAAAAGAGCTACACGCAGGTGGATTTGAAAGGATCGGTCGGAATTGTGCTCGGTGGAGAGGGTGAAGGTCTGCACGAATTGACGCGCAAACGCTGCGACTTTCTGGTTTCGCTGCCAACTGCTGGCCCGGTGCGATCGCTTAACGTTTCGGTCGCGGCCGGCGTGATGCTATTTGAAGTGGTGCGCCAGCGGAGGGAGGATCAGAAAATAGAAAAGAGAAAGTAGAAATCAGCTCCAGGCCTCGATCTCGCTCTGGGAGCTAATTGCCACATCAGCGATTGCCTCGGTTCGTTTTTATTTTCTATTTTCGCTTTTCCATTTTCCGCCTTCCTCATTTGTCGTATTTCAACAGCGAAAATACGTTTATGCCTGGGAGCTTGGCGCGGCCGTTGAGGAACGTGAGCTCCACTGCGAAGGCTGCACCGGCCACTTTGCCGCCCAATTGCTCGATGAGTTTCACTGTGGCTGCGGCGGTGCCGCCGGTGGCGAGCAGGTCGTCGCAGATGAGCACGGTTTGTCCCGGCTTGATGGCGTCCTGGTGGATGTCGAGCTGGTCTGTGCCGTATTCGAGTTGATAGGTGACGGATGCCGTCTTGCCAGGAAGCTTTTTGGGCTTGCGGATTGGAACGAAACCCGCGTTCAGGCGATAGGCGAGGGCCGGCGCAAAGATAAAGCCGCGCGCTTCGATGCCAGCGACGATGTCCACCTTGGTGCCGTTGTATTGCTCGCAGAGGCGATCCACGAGCGAATGGAAACCGACCGGATCTTTCAACAATGTAGTGAGGTCATAAAACAGGATGCCGGGCTTGGGATAATCCGGGATTTCACGGATGAGCGCTTTCAGGTCGTTCATGCTTCTCCTTGGGTTTTGTGAGTGCGGGTCGTAAGCTACGAAAGATCAACATCACCACAGATGAACACAGATAAACACAGATAAGATTCACCCTGGAAAATCAAAACGGCGCCAATGCTCCCCGCTCAGTGCTCGATCGAAAAGCGTTTGGAAAACTGTTCGAGGAATGGAGCATCCTCTTCGGAAACGCTGGAAACTTGCGCTCCTTGGGGGCCGCGATCGAGATCCGCTCGAAAATTGGCCAGGGCCTGTTCGTTGCCTGCGGCGTAGACTTCCACGCGGCCATCACGCAGATTCTTGGCGTATCCGGTCACCTTCTGGCGTTCCGCGGCGCGCATTGCGAAATAACGAAAGCCGACGCCCTGTACCATGCCACTGATCAGGAAGCGTCTGGATTGGAGCTTTTCGCGATTGTCCGTCATGCCCGAGTCGGCCGCCGAGCGGCAAGCACGTAATTTTATCAGAGCACGGAGGCGCATAACAGAGAGTCCCGCGCGCGCGGGCTCTGTGAATGAGACGTTACCGCCGGGAGTAATGGAGCGCGAGTCCGGCGGTGGAAAATGAGTTAGAGTTGACCACCAGGACAGGATCCTGCATCTAAGGACGAAGGAACGATTGAGAATGCCGGGACGGAATCGCACGATCGGTTGGTTCGCCGCGCTGATAATCGCCACGCTGATTCTTTCGGCGATGCCCGTGCGGGCGCAAGACGTTGGCCCGCAAGCGGCACCGCCGAAATTCGAAGTGAAACGTATTCCGGCCGAACCGCATCCCGGCCCTCCGCCGATTCCCGAGCAGGAGATCATCAATCGCTTTGTGGCCAACGAAGCGCTGATGAAGAAGGCGTACGAAACTTACGATTTCACTCAAACCATTCGCTTGGACGAACTCACCGACCCGGGGGGAAAATTCAGCGTCACCGGCGAAGTGCTGCTGCGTTCGGATGGGCAGCGTTATATGCGGGTGACTACGCCGCCGGTGTCTACACTGAAGCTGATGCATTTTTCGCTGGAGGACGTGCGGGTGATTGCCAGCATGCCGGATTTTCCGCTAACTCCGGACAAGGTGGCGAACTACGACTTCAAATATGCGGGCCAGGAAAAGCTGGATCAATTGAATACTTATATCTTTCAAGTGAAGCCGAAATTATTGAGCCGCAAGGAGCGCTATTTTCAGGGAGTGGTGTGGATTGACGATCATGACTTTGCGATCGTTAAGAGCTACGGGAAATTCGTGAGCGAGATTGAAGGGAACGGGACGGAATTGCCGTTCACGATGTTTGAGACTTACCGGGAGAATTTTCAGGGGAAATATTGGCTGCCGACCTACACGCGGTCGGATGACTATTTCAAGGACGGCCAGAACGATGACCTTCCGCTACGCCTCGTGATTCATTCCACGGATTTTAAATTGAATACGGGGCCTGGAACGGCCGCCACTGAGACGGCGCCTGCCGCGCAGGGTCCGCAAGCTGCGGCGACAGGCCAGCCGCCGCCTGCGCCGCACTGATTTCAATCCATTGGCCGGAGATGGCGCGGAAGGTCGCGGATCGAATCGAGCAGGATCTCCGGTTTCGCTGCGCGAAGGCGCTCCTCGGTCGGGAATGGGCCGAGTACGCCAATGGCACGCACCCCGGCGCGGCGGGACATCTCGATGTCTTCGGCCGTGTCGCCCACATACACGCAATTTTCGGGTTTGAGGCGCATGCGTTTTAGCGCGAGCTGAAGCGGGGCCGGATGCGGCTTCTTTTTTGGCGCGTCCTCACTGCATACACAGCCGGAGAAGTAGCCGGAGAGGGCGAATTCTCGCAGTTGGCGGCGAACTCGCGCGCGATTTCCACTGCTGACGATGCCGAGAGCAAATTTCATCGAGAGCGTGTGTACGATGCGCCGCGCGCCTGGCAGTAGCGGAGGCTTTTCGAGTTTGTAGGCTTGAGCCCAGAGTTCGTTGGCCTCCAGCCATTTCGAACGCGGCAGCTCGGCCGCGCGGTAGACGCGAAGCCAGTTCGGAGAATAATGCGCGGCGACTTCGCGTTCGGTCCACTTGATGTCAAGGGCGCGGAACATGGAAAGATAGGCACGGACGTCCGCTGCGTAGGAATTGAGCAGCGTGCCGTCCCAATCGAACAGGACGGCGCGCGCGGAATATTGGACGACTTTCAAGATGTGGGAATCGTATCAGAGGGCGACGTGGCAGATAAACGGCTGGGCGCTATCGCTACCGGTGAACGTCGGAGTAAGAACCACGTCAACTACTTAACGCAGAGGTCGCAGAGAAAAGCGTGCAGAGTGCGCAGAGAGTCCTTGCCGTTGGGCGGGTTGCCGCTCCGCGCGATCCCGCAGGGTGACCGTTTGAGATAGGTTTAGTGGTTTTTTGCGATTGCGGCGCTAGTGACCGCGGTAGCGCAGCGGGAGCACATCATCGCGACGCAGCGCGAAGTCGTCGAAGCTGGCGGCGTAGCCGCGCCATCCAGGCATTTCAACGTCCTCGGCGCGTACGATGTGCACGGCGGTACACATTTGGACGCTGCCTTGGCCGAGCGGGCGTTCGATGAGCGCGACTTCGAGCTCGATGGCGGTGCCCGGCGCGAAATTGCGTGGTGCAAGGAAATAGATGCCGCTCGAGCTGATATTGCGCGTGACCAGCGTGACGGGAATCGGCTCTGGCCGGTCGCCGACGCGGATCAGGCGCAAGGGCAGCGAAAGCGCGGCGCGCGGATTGCCGCGACGTTCTTGCGCGACTCCGATGGCATGTGTGGGAACGCGAGCGAAACGACGAGGCCCTGGTTTCCCTGAGTGTGCAATGACGCTGACTGTATGGCTTTCAAATTCACGCAGCGGCGAAGCGGCACACCGCTGGTCTTTCCAATCCGGAGCAGCCCCCATTACTGTCCCCCAAGAACAGCTTAAGAGTCCCCCTACTGGTGGACCGAATATGCGCGGAGTCGGGCTTGGCGTCAAGGGGGGTGAGGTGATGGTGACGTAAGATATAACACCCAAGGAGGGAGGCTAAGTGCGTGGTTTCAATCAGTTAGAGGGAACAGCAAAGATTTGTAGTGGGAATATGAACATTTTCACAGGGACTACTATGTTCGATTTGATTTCGACTCTGGCATGGACCTCGAGCATCGCTAACTTTCGCTTTTGTGCCGAAGTCAAATTCTGCAGTCCAGAATTATTTTGGGCGCGATAAACGGATAGCAGCTTCGGTTGGGTTTCGCTATTTTGGAGATGCGAGCGAGGCTCAACAAGATGATTCAGATCACGGCACAAAGTTTTGATACGGAAATTCCAATGACGGCACAAATGCAGACTTCCGAAGCATGGTGGAACGCGGTGCAGCATCGCGATCGTGGCGCTGACGGCAAGTTTGTTTACGCCGTCCGGTCCACCGGGATTTACTGCAGGCCTTCCTGCCCTTCGAAAAAACCGCGGCGCCAACAAGTGGAATTTTACTCCTTGCCGGAGGCGGCGGAGCAAAAAGGATTCCGCGCTTGCCGCCGGTGCAAGCCGCGAGCAGTGCGTGTGCGCGATCCGCGCACTGTGGCGGTGGCGCGGGTATGCCGGGCAATCGAAGCGCGAATTGCGTCGGACGGTGGCGGATCGGCGGAGAATGAAAATGAAGCGCGTTTGACGCTGAACGCGCTTAGCGCCTCCGTGGGGATGGGGCCGCACCAGCTCGATCGCGCTTTTCGCAGCGTAATGGGGATATCGCCGCGGCAATATGCCGACGCGCAACGGATGCGCCGGCTGAAATCGAAGTTGAAAAAGGGGGACGACGTGACTACTGCACTTTACGATGCGGGATTCGGATCGAGCAGCCGATTGTACGAACGCGCGCCATCACAGCTGGGAATGACGCCGGCGACGTACCGGCAGGGCGGAGCGGGAATGGAGATTAACTTCACGATCGTGAGCTCGCCGCTGGGCCGTCTGTTGGTCGGAGCGACGCATCGCGGAATCAGTGCGCTGTATCTCGGCAAAGACGATGCCGCTCTGCAAACGGCTCTGCGGAAGGAATACCCGCGGGCGGAGATTAGCCGTGATCGCGATGGTTTGGAAGGCTGGGTGGAAAAAATTTTGGAGCATCTGCGCGGGCGCGAGCCAAACCTCGATTTGCCGACCGACGTGCAGGCCACGGCGTTTCAACGTCGCGTATGGGAAGCGCTGCGCAAGATCCCTTACGGGTCCACGCGGACGTATAGCCAGGTGGCTCGCGCGATTGGGAAGCCAAAGGCCATTCGAGCGGTTGCGCGGGCGTGCGCCACGAATCCTGTTTCGGTGGTGGTTCCCTGCCACCGCGTCGTGCGCCAAGATGGAGATTTGGCAGGATACCGCTGGGGCGTGGAGTTAAAACAATCGCTGCTCGAGCAAGAATCAGCGCAGCACGGGGCTAAATCATCCGTTGCTGGGAAGCGTTAGTTCAGCCACAAGCGCCATACTCGAGAGGGCGCCTCAGCCCTGCGGCTTGACCTTTTCGGTGCCTTTGGGCCAATGCGGTTTGAATTTCGCGTCGCCGAGGTCTGGATTGCGCAGCACCTTCGAATAGCGAATCACGAAATAATCCCCCGAGCCGGTCTCGTCGAATCGCTGCTGGACCGGAAGCCACGTAGTCTCGTCGAGCCAGATTTGAATCTTGGAAATCTGGTTGCGCGCTTCCTGGGATTTGGGAGTCAATTCCAGCTCGGCGGTTTTCTTATCGTCGAGCGTGGGTTCGCCGAGCAACGTCACGAGGTAAGCCTTCTGGAGTTCTTTTCCCGAAGTGCCGAACCCCAAAAGAAGGTATTGATCCACGAGCGAACGATGTTGGGCGAGATTGTATTCTTCCACACGCTTGAGGCCTGGGGTGTAGACGTATAGGCTATCGCCGGTTCGCAGAATGGTGCGTGCGTCGGGCGCCTTCATTTCCAGAAGCATTTTGTCGCCGTGCACTAGAATGCTGCCGCTTTCCGTGGATTTATCGTTGACGACGACGGTCACCTTGGTGCGCTCGACGTCCGCGGAGAGACTTCGGAAGTCTTTGGATTCGCGATCCAACAATCGCAGGACGCCATCAAGGTTTAAATTCCCGTGAACTTGACTGGCGGCAGGTGAGGTCTGAAGCCACCCTCCAAAAATCAGCGCGCACACCGCCGCTACAGATAAAAAACGCTTTCCGATCAAATCATTGCCCCCGTTGGACGAACGCGCCCATTTACGCGCCGTTCATAATACTACAGTCCATTGGACGCGCCCGACAGGGAGGGGGTTCCGAACTGGTGGACTAGGGAGGAAATGTTACATGCCTAGCTCAAGGATGAACGGTGACGTCGTAGGACGCGATCGAACCATCCTGGTTGCGGACCGGTTCGATGCGCAGGACCTGGAAGCTTTGATCCCGCAGATCGTCAACCGTGCGCGCGAGAATGTCGTGAGTTTCGCGCTCGAGTTCCGGAGTTTCGGTGGACGCGCGCTTTTCCAACGGGAGCACGGAAGCGTCCATGCGGTACGTACGCGTCTGGCCGGCAAAATCCTGCGAGCGAAACTGGACTTTAGAGTTGGCGAACGCCGAGACTTGCGGCTGGTCGTGAAACCAGTGCGGAGGCGTTGCCAACACAAATAAGACGATCACGAGGACCACTACATCGTAGGGCCAGCTGCCCCGCTCGTAGGACCAGAAAACCGTGCGAACAATTCCCTGCCATAAAGCGCGCATATCAGTGAGCAGAATCGCCGTCTACGACTTCACCGTCGCGCATGTGCAGCACGCGATGCCCGTACGCTGCGGCGTCCGGATTGTGCGTGATCATCACGATGGTCTGTCCGAGGTCTTTGTTCAAATCGCGCAGCAGATTGAGTACGGCGGTAGAGCTCTTGGTATCAAGGTTTCCGGTCGGTTCGTCGGCGAGAACAATTTTAGGTTCGCTGACGATGGCGCGGGCCAGCGCGACGCGCTGTTGTTCGCCGCCGGATAGCTCAGAAGGCTTGTGCTTGAGACGGGAGCTCAATCCCAGCAGATCAGCAACGACCTGGAAGCGGTGTGGATCGAAGCCGTTGCCATGAATATGCTGCGCGAGCGCGATGTTGTGGTAGGCGTCGAGGGTGGGCAGCAAATTGAAGCGCTGAAATACGAAGCCTACTTTGTGGCGGCGCAGAAGCGTGCGCGCGGAATCGCTCATGGTGGTGAGGTCGTTGCCGTCGAGCAGGACTCGTCCACGAGTGGCCTGCGCCAGGCCGCCGATCACGTGCAGCATCGTGGATTTGCCGCAGCCGGAGGGCCCCATGATCGAGACGAACTCGCCGGGAAAAACTTCAATGCTGACGCCGCGCAGGGCGGGAACCTCCACTTTGCCCTGGCGATAGACCTTCCATAGGTTTTCAGTCTTGAGTATGGGCTCCAACAGCAGCTCCCGCGTCAGCGTCAGAGATTCTGGGGACTGAATTATTCTAGTCGGGTTTAGCATTTCTGCCTAGCAGCGATGCGCGCGCGGAAATCCGGCGAAACCACAGGTGACATTGGAATTGGGGGAAGGTTACTCGTAAGCGAGCGCCTCGACGGGATCTTTACGGCTGGCCATCCAGGCCGGATAGGCAGCGCCCAGCAGGCCACCCACAATTGCGATGAGGCCGGCTCGCAAGACCCAATCGGCAGTAATCAGAATCGTGAGCGATGGAAAAAGCTTGATGAAAATGGAACGCATCAGGAAGCTGAGTCCCACGCCGGCCACCACTCCGGCGAGGCAGAGAAGCGTCGTCTCGCTGAGAACGATTTGAACGATGTAGGCTTTCGAAGCGCCCAGCGATTTGAGAACACCGATTTCGCGGGTGCGTTCGATGATGGTGGTGTACATGGAAAGAAAGATCACCAGAAAGCCGATGACGACAGCGATGCCGATCATGACGTTGATAAAGGCGCCGAGGCCCGGCAGATTGGAGGAAGTCATCAAGGAGATGAAGTCCTTAAGCGGGCGAATTTCGTAGCGCGGGAGTAATTGCTTGATTTCGTCCATGACGGCGGGCGTGTGGTCGGTGCGATCGCACTTGATGAAAAAGACCGAGGCTTTATCGTGCGCGCCAGCCATTTCCTGCAAGGTGGAGAGGAAGACGAACAGCCGCGCGCCTTTGCCGTGTTCGACGATGCCGACGACGTGAAAATCGTGATCGAAGAGCCGCAGGGTCTGGCCGAGCTTTACCTTTTTCGATTTCGCGTAGACGTCGTCCACAAGAATGTCGTTGGGACCTTGCAGGTCATGGCCCTCGTGGTAGACAAATCCGCCGGTGACGGTACGGAAACTATTCACGTCGATACCGTAAACAATTTCCAGGCCGGTGGAATTGAATTGCAGCAGCACCGGGGTGACGGCTTGGACGTAATCGAGCTGCGCCAACTTATCTTCGATGGCGATGGGCATGGGCGCGCCGCTGAAGGCCATAAACACCGACGCCGAGGGCGGTTGGACCATGATGTCCGCGCCGATACCTTCGATGCGCTTGGCCGATTCCGCGAGGAGGCCGCTGGTGAGGCCGACGACGATGATGACGAGCGTCACTTCGACAGCCACCGCAATCACGGTGATCAGCGTGCGGAGCGGCCGGTGGAGCACGTTGTGAACGATCATGTAACGGATCATATTTTTTCAGCGCTTCTAAGGCTCAGGGCTGGGCTCCTTGGGACTTTCGCCGGAATTTTTTCCGGGTTCGTCGCCTACGTGGATCAACTTCGTGCCGGCAGGCTGTGGCAAGGCAAATCGGTCCGGCGTAACCGGCTCGTTCAACGTCAACTTCTTGATGGTTATTTGCAATTGGTAGTCGTCGCCTGGGCGACTGACGGCGATTTCCCAGGGATAAGTCAGGTCGCCCGCCGCTTGCCAATTTCCGCAATTTACGTCCGATGCCACTTTGCCACCGGGAGCGAAGTTCTCGACGCGGGTGATGCGCAGGTCCGCGCGATCGAACCAGATTTTTCGCGCAATCTCCCAGTCCATTGAACCCAAGTCTGCGCTGCTGGTTGCCGCAGTCTCGGGCGTGCGCGCGATCACCGTGAGAACGTAGAATCGTCGATTCCCCTCGCTTGCTTCTTCCAGCAGGACTGGCGCGCGCTCCGGGATCGGCGGCCAGAATAGCGCATCGAGCAAATGCTGAGGTCTGAGATTCTCGATCGGCTTCTCCGCGTGGCGCTCCAGATTCGCCGGGCCGACCAGGAACTGATTTTTCGACGGGATATAAATGCTGAACGTCTCGCCGTTGCTGACCATGTCGAAAATATTCTTGCCGATCACCGGGGCTTGGCCAATTACGCGAATGCTTGACGGCTTTGCCGCGAGAATGAAACCGTTGACTTCATGATATTGCTCGATGACGCCGGAGTACGCGGAGCCGGCGATCAGCTTCATGCTCACGCTCGCGTTCAGCGACTGGATGGCCTGCGCCTGGCGGTCGTACAGCTCGACGAGCTGGGCCTTCGAGGCGGTCTGCAGAGGCCCAAGCGCCTGCGACGGCTTCACCGCAGTTTTGTGACTGACGGCGCAGCCGCAAGCGAATGACACCACTGCTGCAAGCGAAAACATCCAACCAATGCGCCAAACGTTGCGTTGAGGCCTGATGAGCACAAAGTATGCAATCTAACAGCCGCTTCAAGGGGTGTCAACGAAACGAGGGAGGCGAAAAAGACGATGCGCTGCGGGGAGACTGGCTAACTGTGGGGCGGAGCTGGGAAGTTTGTCAGTCGTCGAGCAGGCTGCCGTTGGCAGGATTGGCGGGGCTAATGCCGTCGTTGCCGCCGAGCGAAACCAGGAGCCGGCGAAGCTTGGCGCGGTCTTCGAGATTCATGCCGACCATTTCGAAGCCCGCCTGATGAGAGCGCACGAAGCGGACCACAGCCTGCATGCTAATTGAACGCAGTCCAGCTGGAATCTTCAACGTGGCTTCGGTGCCTACGGGGAGTTGCAATTCTCCACTCAGGAGCCCGCCATCGAGGCTGAGTACACTGATCGCCGAAGAATACTTCCCCTTCGCAGATGTGACTACGGCGGGCACATTGCGCGGCAGGCGCACGCGGCGATAGCGGCGATGACGCACGAAATCGCGCTCGGGAATCGCATCGAGCGGAGCCAATTGCAAGACTTTCGGATCCAACCCCGATTGCGGGAGCGAATTCTGAATCCACTCCGCGTCGAACTTGACCAGAGCTTGCGCTGCCGCCATGCGAATTTCATCCGGATAGACCCAGCTGAACGCCTTGCGCGCTTCGACAAACCGGCGCAAGTGACCGACAGCGACCGGGGCGCGCAGACGGCCGAGCGCCTCGATAGCTTTCACACGCAGGTACTCCGGTCCCTGAGGCAGAAGTTCGCCTTCCGCTAAACGCAGGAGCTTTGGAGCGGTATCGACGTCGCCGCACATTCCGATCTCATCCAGCGCGAGCGGCAGAATCATCACGTCAAACATTTCGAGCGAATCCGCGAGAAGCTTGCCGCGCTCCGGCGCGCCGCCAGTGGAAAGCTGGCGTACGATCGCGTCGTGAAAACCGCGGCCGCCGTCGCGTAATCGCCGCGGAAGCGACTCGTCCACCGCCGCCGGATCGAGGCGGCTCAATAATCCAGCAACCGTAGCGGCCTTCGCCGGGACGTCGTTCTTGAAAGTTTCCTTGAGGTGACGCACGCAGGGAGCCCCAACGGATTTTGCGAGATGGACGATGCTCTCGCGTTCGGTTCGCCTGCAAGATCGCGCCAAGCGTGTCGCTAGGTGTTCTGCGGCGCCTTGCGGCACGCGCATGAGCACGCCAACCAGGCCTTCAGGCATGGCTTCAGAGCTGAGCGCTTCTTCGATGAATTCGGGGATTCGATTGTCCACACCAATGCGCGGGCGCAGGCTTTGCACCCAGCTGGGCCGCGATTCTTCGAGATCGGCGAGTGAATCCAAGGACTGCTGCACCGCACGATAGTAGCGGCGCGCAGCCGACTCCTGACTGAGGCGCACGAAGGCAGCGCTCAGCAGCGTTTGCAGCTCCGCATCTTTTTCGGCGGCCATCGCTTGGCCAATTTTGACGAGCGCGTCTTGCAAGCGCTGGCTGGCCGCTTTGCTGTAAAGCTCCGCGAGCTGTCCGAGGCCTATGGCGGCCTTCTTGCGTGCCTCGGAGTCTTTGTTGGTCACGCAGGAGGCATAGTGCAGGAGGATGTCGCCCGCGACGTCCGATTCGCCGCGGCCCATGAGTTCTTCGACGTATTGCTGCACGTTGCGCGGCGGAATGCACCACGCTTCGGGCGACAAGAGCACGGATTTCTTGCCCGATTCCGGCACGGCGGCCCAGAACTGCCGGTCGAGAATGTCGGCGTGGGTTTCCACGGACATGCCTGCGCCGGCCATTTTCTCTTCGCGCGATTTCAGCAGTTTGCGCAGAGTATCGAGCTCGTGGCCCATGCGGTCGAGCATCTGGCGGACAGCGTTGACCTTCACTTCGCCGCGCTGGTAGCGATCGATTGCGAATTTAATCGCGAGATCTTCGGCCAAACGCAGAAGCGTGCCCTCATCGAGCTTGGCGTTAGGAGATTGCGCGGCGACCGTGGCGAGCGCCTGCTGCAAAGTAATTTTGGCATTTTGCGGCAGAGCAGAAATTTTCTGCTGCCAGGACGATGGATCGAGCTGCGGGTTCTTAGCCAACTGCGCTTCGCCGAATTGCGCAAGTAGCTTTAACAGGCTTTGCAACTCGGCTTCTTCGAGCTTGCCGATTCCGCCGGCGAGCCCTGTAACGCCGCCCAGCGCGACGGTAAGTCTTCCCGCGACTCCCGGAACCCCCAAGCTCACATCCGCAGCACCGCCAACTCCTGTGCCGGTGCCAACAAATTCGCCGCTTCCTATGACATTTTCGGAGCCCGCAGAATATCCCACCTTTGTATCGGACGTCCCTGGTGCGTCGGGGCCGCCGGTTCCACCAGTTCCGCCGTGCGCGCCTTCAGCCGCGGTAATGAGCTGAATCATTTTCTCTGGACTCCGGAACCATTCCTGAATCCAGTTCGCGTCGGCGCCGAGCGTTTTGGCGGTGAGCGTCGCGGCGACACGGGCCTCTGAAAAGCCGGCGTCTTCCGCGACGAAGCGAATTTCGTTCACGCGAATCCCGCAGTTGTTGCGATTTCCAAAGTAGGCTTCCAGACGTTCGGACAATGTACCGGCCTTGGGGCCAGTTTCCATGAAGCATTTCACTAGATTGGCGAATTCGGCGCGTTCGACGCGAGGCAGAAAGCCGATGCTGGCGACACCGGCGGAATTGAGAAGGTCAGCGAAACTGCGCTCTGCGGGGCTCGATTCGAGTGGAACGCCGTCCAGCAGCAGCTGCGATCCGGAGGCGCCAAGGAGCAGGCCGTTGTGCCCGGCAGCCTCTACCGCAGCTCGCAGTTCGGTCCATGCAGAATCCAATTGGCTGGCAGAGCGAATGTGCTCTAAACCATAGAGCCGAGCGTACTTAAGCAGCACATTTAGACTACGGACAAACGCGCGAGCGTTCGGGACGATGGGTTCGCTGTGGACAGTGGATTCGCGTGAAACGGGCGCCATTAAGGTGTTCTCATGCTGGAATGTACTAGGACGAGTGTTTACAGGTAAATGGTACGAAAGGTCTAAGGTATACAGAGCAACAACCGGGCAGGAAAAGGCTTAGGAGGCCAGACGGACGTCCACATCCTGTCCTTCGAGGGCGGGTCGGACGCGACGGATCACTTCGCTGGCCCAGAGTTTTTCACTAAGCAAAACCAGCGAGCCGTCCTCGAAATTACAGATCGCACAGAAGGCGTAGTTCGGAAATGCGGTGTGGTACGCGTCTACGCCGCGGCGCGCAAGTTCTCCTTCGAGTGCAGGATCGCGCGTGGCGAGTTTTTCTCCTGCTCGCGCGCCGAAAGTTTCGGACTGGAAGCGAGCAATTAAGGGTTCGAGCGCCCCGAGGGCCAGCCGAGGGATCACGATGCAACGATTGCTGGACTCGCGGTACAAGATTTGATGGCGCTCGCAGTATTCGCGAATGCGATCGAGGTGGCTGAAGAAATCAAGCGCCCAGATTTGGTCGGCCGCTGTGGCTAGAAGGACGCGGGCCCAGATCCGCGCCGCATCGCCGCCGCGAATCGGCTCGCGATTTTCGTCGGCTTCGGTGAGTTCCAGCCCGATGGCGCGAACGTCGGCCCCGAGATCGAGCGGCTCGACCTCGAGAAGGGTGGTCGGATTATTCTTCGGTGCCGGGGAGGTCATCTTCCAATCCTGGTGAAGGGAATTTTCTTGCGAAATCCGGAGATTGTTTGCGAACTTCCAGCCAATCGAAAAAAGCGTCGGGCGTTTCCAGCCAGATGGCAAACCAGTGCGCGATCTCTTCTTTTTCGGCGCGCTTCCTGGCATCCACCTTGTGGTTGCGCGAAATCATTTCAGCGCGGCGCCGTCCCAGGCGGGCGACTTCGCGGGCGCGTTCGGCGGCGGCTTGCTCGTCATCGAGCAGAAATTTTCTGAGGAGTTCGTCGAGACGTACCAGGCACATTTCGGCTTCTTCGAGGGTTGAGAAATGCAGCAAGTCCGTGAATTCTTCTTCGTAGCGTCCTTCGGTATCGGAACGCGTGGACCACACCACGCGCATTCCTGCTTCTTCCAGTACGCTGACGATGTAGTCCGGGGCAGTTTTGCCCTGCGCGCCGAGCTGCGCGATTAATTGGCGCCGGATTTGTTCGATTTCTGCCGGTGTGTAGCGGGGCTTACCGAGGGCGCGTGCGGCTTCCAGGATCAAAGCCTTCTTCGTGGGCGACCCGCCTTCGTCCGGCGCGCGTGAGTGTCCGGGACTCACGACGGACCTCGATGGGGCGTTTTCTTCTGGGCGGTTTCCGGCGGGGCATCTCCGGAAAGAAGGCTGCGATAACGCGCCACATTGCGATTGTGCTCGGCCAGGGTCTTGCTGAAGAAATGGCCTCCATTGTCGTTAGCAACAAAAAACATGTAATCCGTGGTGGCCGGCGCGAGCGCTGCGCGCAGGGACGCTTCACCCGGATTGGCGATGGGCCCTGGAGGCAGTCCGGGATATTTGTACGTATTGTAAGGAGAATCCACCTGCAAGTCCTTCGAGTGGACAACCTTTACGGGATGCCCCTCAAGCGCGAGCGCGTATGCAACCGTGGGATCGCATTGGAGAGGGCCCCCGCGTTTCAGGCGATTGTAAAAGACTCCGGCCACCAAGGGACGCTCGTCTTTGCGCGGCGTCTCGCGTTCGACCAAAGAGGCAAGAGTGACAACCTGCGCGGGCGCAAGCTGAACGGGCAGGTTCTGCGAGCCAGCGTTATTGAGCGATTCCCAAACCGCGCGAAAATTCTGCACCATCCGCTTGGCGATCTGCTGACAGGTTTCATGCCGCGTGAATTCATAGGTCGAAGGGAATAGAAAACCCTCCAGGCTTTGCGCGTTCGGAGCCAAATCAGACACCAAAGAAGTATCTTTCGCGGCCGCCAGGAACTCATCGCGATCGCAGATTCCCTGTCGCTGCAGGTCGTCCGCGATATCGAACATGGTCCAACCTTCCGGTATCGTGACGACGTGGACGAAAATCCTGCCTTGGGCAATTTGCCAAAAGACTTCTCGCGAAGTTACGGGATGATCGAAGTAGTATTCGCCGGCCTGCATCGGGGAACGCAGATGCCAAATACTGAACAGTTCGAAGGCGAGGCGGTTGCGGATCACGTCGTCGTGACGCAGAATTCCGGCGATCTGCCATCGCGAAGTGCCGTGAGGAATGTCCACAAAGACTTGCTCGGGACGATGGCCGCGATAGGGGCGGCTGATTTGAGAATCCAGCCAACCGGCTCCGGCACCGATCGCCGCGATAACCAACAGGGCTAATAGGCCAAGCCGCCGCATGGCCGGTTATTCCTTCTCGGCCGCAAGATGCTCGGCATGAGCACGGTTGCGGTCGAGATATTCGCGGAGCAGAACGGCAGCGGCTACGTCGTCAATCGGTATTTTTTTACTTCGCTGGGGAGACATGCGCTGCGCCACGATTTGTTCCGCCTCCCAGCTAGTTAGCCGCTCGTCCGCAAGCTGCACTTCGATTCCCAGCTCCTTCTGCAGTCGCGCGGCAAATTGCGCGGCTTCCTGCGCCATTTCACCGACCTCACCCGTGATATGCAGCGGGTGGCCCACGAGAATACGCGCGACGCCATGCTTTCTGCAAATTTCCCGCAGGCGGCGAAGATCATTGCGGTGGTTGGTGCGCACGAGAACGAGCAGCGGTTTCGCTGTCATTTGCAATTCATCGGAGAGCGCAACGCCGATGCGCTTCCGGCCATAGTCAATGGCCAGAATTCGGCGTGACTCGGAACCGGACATTGGCGCACCGGCACTCGGGCTAATAGAACGCGAAGTGGATAATGTCATCTTTTCCTATTATACGCGAAGGCTTGCCGCGCGCCGCACACTCGCGGGCGCGTTAATTTCGAAATATACATGGGCGGCCGAGGAGGTGGAGCGCCCCTGATGATTGATGTACCGAAGGCGGCTGACCGGACCAAATCTGCAATTCGGCCCCGCTCTTTACGGCTCGCGGCCGCGCTCGCTGGTCTGCCATAGCGGCCAGAATCCAGCTTCCTTCATTTCTTCGGCTAGGCCGGTTTCATGCAGCAGCTGCTCGATTTCCGCGCGGGACTGGCGCGCGCCGATGCGTTCTTCCGCGTCCGCGAGCGCGAAAACAGTGACTGCCGAAATCGCCACCTGCTTTTTGAGCTGAGTGATGTCTACCTTGTCAAAGGTGTCCGACGCGGCGTGGTAGTTCAACATGTAATTTGCCGGTTCCTGATTGGCCACCAGAGTCGGAACACCCTCGATGAGGAAATCAAAATTGTCGGTATCCATGCCGGCATCGAACGTGAAGTCGTTCACGCCTAGAGACTGCACGGGTTTGAGTGCTTCCTTTACCGGGTCGAGGATGTCCTTCCGACCGCCCAGCGAGTAGCCAGTGACTTTTCCATCTCCGGAATCAAAAATCACTGCCGCAATCATGCGTTCGAGTTCCGCACGATGGGCGTGGGCGTAGGCGGCGGAACCGAGCAGCCCCTGTTCTTCGCCGGTGAACAGGACGAAACGGATCGAGCGGCGCGGGATGGTGCCAGAGGCGTGTATGACGCGAGCCGCGTCTATGACCATGGCCGAGTTGCAACCATTATCGAGCGCGCCGGTGCCGAGATCCCAGGAATCGAGGTGCGCGCCAAGCACGACAAATTCCTGGGGCTTCTCGCGCCCGCGAATTTCGGCGACGACGTTTTCGGAATCCACCGGGCCGGTCACGTGGTTGGGCATTTCCCAGTGAACACGCACATGCTGCCCCGCCGCAAGGAATCGCGCCATTCGCTCGGCATCTTCGCGAGCGACTACCGCTTGCGGTAATTTTTCGATCTCTCCATTCACGGCCAGAGTGTGGCGATAGAGCAAGAGATTCGGGCGCGACGACATCCATAGCACAGCGACCGCCCCGGCTTTGATGGCCCGCGCGATGATGGCGGGACCGACCACGTATTCATTAGTGAGGTCGTCCCAAGTCACTAAAAATTTCGAGTGGATCAGCACGATTGCGCCGTTCACGGTCGCGCCTGCTTTGGCGAAGCCGGCATCATCGCCCATGCCTGCATCTACGACATCCGCCGTAATTCCGCCGTCTGGAAGCGCCGGCGACCATCCGATAGAAACCAAGCGCACGGGGAACGGCACGGGAGCGAGAATTTCCAAATGCGTGTGGCCTTCGGTCCAACCGACGGGAATCGTGAATTTTTCGGTGTGGACTTCGTCCACTCCCGCATGGCGGAACGCTTGCACGGCCCAATCAGCGGCCCGGTCGGCAGCGGGAGTTCCGGTGACGCGTCCGCCAATCGTGTCAGTGAGGTACCGCAGGTTCTCTTCGAGAGGCGAGGTTCCCAGAGCAGACTGGATCATTTGGGGAGCGAGTTCGGCGCAGGACTTTTCCACAGAGCAGGTGCCGGATCCTTGTGGCACTTGAGGAGCGAATGGCGGAGGCTTCAGTGGCGGCATTTGCGCTCGCGCAGTCAAAGCCGCGAGAGACACGCACGAGACACACACGAGGAAGTAAAATGCTCTACGCAATGCTGCGCCTCCCGCACAGATACGTCACCGTATTGAAACAGGAGTGTAACCCGAAAAGGCGATCCATGAACGCGATCCTGATCCGGCAGTGAATTTGTGCGGCCTTATAAATTTGCTGCGAGACTCGCCAGCGCGAGTGCGGTGGTACCGGTGGGCCGTTTCAGTACGCGGAACATTTTGCAGGCGGAGAGAATTTTCTACCTACGCAGGCGAATACGCGGCGCAGCGACGTGCACGTTATCCTATTCATTTAGCGGCGATTAAAATAAATGTGAGTTTGGCACGGTGTCTGCGACGGGCCAATGCCCCGGCTAGGGTAAACGCTGTACATTACTTACGAAACTATACGGTCCGATCCAAAGCACAGCAAAGACCCTATTCAGAGCTGCACTAAAGAAGCACAGACCGGCAGCGCGCGGTCGAAATCAAAATCAAAAAAGCTTTGCCGCATGCAGTCCTGGGCTAAGCGGACGGGAAGGCTAATTTGAGAAAAGTACGAGTTTTTCCGAAGCTGGTAAAGCAGGAACGAAGAGAAGAGGCGAGCGTACCGCCCGTCTTTTTGTTCTGCCAAGAGTCCACCGGGAACGCCCAGTTCAGGGCTACATCGGGGGCGGACCTGGAATGCACGGTGGAGCGGATCGCGGGGCTGCTCGCGATGCAGTGTTTGGTGCGCGGTCAAAACCCCACTGAGTTCCAGGTGATGGTGCCGGCGGAAAATTCGTTGGTGAGTCGCCTGGTGGCGCGCGCGGAGGAGTTGCTACGAGAAGGACGCTCGATCGCCTGCCCCACGTCTCTGAGCGCGCGTCAACGGGAAGTACTGGATGCCGTGTTATCGAACCGCGCCAACAAAGAGATTGCCTCGAAACTGAACATCACCGTCCGCACCGTGAAATTCCATATCTCTTCTCTTTTGAGCAAGTTCGGAGTGGAAACGCGGGCTGAGCTGGCGCGACGGGCTTCTGGCTTCATGCGGCCGACGTTGGTCGAAGACGATGCTCCCGCTGAGACTCGATCGCAAGCGCCGGTGCAAGCGGCAGCGAAGGTGCCGTTTCCTTTCTCCAGCAAGCCGCGGAGTGTCCGGTTTCCAGGGCGGATTCTGACGGCGTAATTTTCCTACGGGAGCGGATTTGGGGGCGCAATGCCTAAAAATCCGCTCCGCTGGTCCCTTTCCTCGAACGATCCACGATGGCAAGTATCAGCAGTCGTAGTACGCGCGTGTTCCACCCTGAAACCTAGCGGTTCAGTTCGTGGGGTTAATTCGCTCGTCCGCGCAAGCTCGATTCAGCTGGGCGCGCCAATCTGCGAGCTTGATGCCGAAGACTTGTGCAAGGCGCGCATTCGAGAGCACGGAGTATGAAGGACGGCGCGCGGGAGTGGGATAGTCCGACGTAGTGATCGGGACCATCTTGCGTGTGACGAGCGGCTTGCCGCTCGTCGCTGCCGCAAACCACGATGAAGCAGCATTGGCCTGGGTCGGAGCCGCGTCTAATATCGCTTTGGCAAATTCGAACCAGGTCGTTTCCCCGGCCGCGGTCATGTGATACGTGCCGCTCAGCTCGTCCCAGGCACGCGACTTCTCTTTTCGATCAAGAATTCGCTGCAAAACCTGTACGGATGCTGACGCGATTTCGCGGCTCCAGGTCGGGGCGCCTGCTTGGTCATTGACGATTCGTATCTCGTCGCGTTCTGTGGCGAGCCGCAAAATCGTACGTAGAAAATTCTTGCCGCGCGTGGAATACACCCACGCTGTCCGAAAAATCAAATGATGCGCGCCCGACTCGCGAATCGCCTGCTCGCCCGCCAGCTTTGTTTTTCCATACACATTTAGCGGATTCGTGCGATCGTTTTCGTCGTACGGAGAATCCTTCGTGCCATCGAAAACATAGTCTGTGGAATAGTGAACGACTGCTGCGCCGATCCTTTTGGCTTCCTCGGCAAGGATCGCCGGCGCGCGCGCGTTGATTGCAGCGGCGAGCGCTTCCTCTTTTTCCGCCTGATCCACAGCCGTATAGGCGGCGGCGTTGACAATGAGGTTTGGGTGAATTTCGCGAACCACGCGGCGAATTTCGTCCGGTTGCGAAAGATCGAGGTGCTGGCGGTCGAAGGCGACGACTTCGCCCAGGCGCGGCAGTAAATTGTGGAGGTCATGCCCTACCTGGCCATTCTTACCCGTAAGAAGAATCCGTAGCTTCATTGCACGGAATAGCGCGGCAGGAATTCCCGAGGGACGTCGGCGAGCTTCGAAAACTTGGCGTCTTTCTCGGAGACGAGCGGACTTTCGATGCCCCAGGGGATACCGAGGTCAGGATCGTTCCACAGAATTCCGTGCTCGCTCGCCTGATCGTAAAAGTCGCTGCACTTATAGAGGAACTGGACCGAGTCGGAGAGCGCCAGGAATCCATGGGCAAACCCTGCAGGGATGTAAATCTGATTATTTTCAGCGGCGGACAGCCGAACGCTCGCCCATTTGCCGAAATGAGGAGAGCCCAAGCGAATGTCAACGGCGACATCGAGTGCTTCACCTTCGACCACGCGGCAGAGCTTGGCCTGCGGATGCGGCCATTGATAGTGTAATCCGCGGAGAGTATCTTTTTTTGAGCAGGAATGATTGTCTTGTACGAAGGAATCCGTGACGCCTAGCGGCGCGAAGCGTTCGCGATGATAGGTTTCAATTAGAAAACCGCGTGGGTCACGGAAGACGTGCGGTCGAAGCTCGAACACGCCGGGGAGTTTTGTTTCAATTCGCTGCACAGATTTCACTCGGTCGAGGAAATTGGGATTTGCGTTCACAAGCCAGGCGAAGCTCGACGAGAGTATCAGAACTCCTGAGCAGCGCACAGACGCCTGTGATCAAGCGTGCGACTTCCGGCCGGATTGTGCGATGGCGTGAAGCGATGCATCGCGATTCTCGTAATACTTCGCATAGTAGGAAAGGTAGTCGCCACCGCGGACGCCGGCGAGCCAAGAGGTATTCGCCCGGTACCATTCGATCGTCTGTCGTAAACCTTCTTCGAGTGAAACCGTTGGTTGCCAACCGAGCTCGCGCTGAATTTTGCTGCAGTCAAGGGCATAGCGGCGATCGTGCCCGGGACGGTCCTTCACGTACGAAAGCAGCGAATCGGGCTTGCCGACAGCGCGGAGCAAGCGTCGCGCCATCGTCAAGTTTTCAACCACGTCGAGACCGCCGATGTTGTAGATCTCGCCGAGGCGGCCTCGTTCCAGAACAGCCAAGATGCCGCTGCAATGGTCCAGGACGTGCAGCCAATCGCGCTGCTGCTTGCCGTCACCATAAATTGGCAGGGGTTTATCGTCGAGAGCATTTGTGATCATCAGCGGCAGAAATTTTTCTGGAAACTGAAACGGCCCGTAGTTGTTCGAAGCACGCGTGATCACGGCGGCAAACTCAAACGTGCGAAAGTACGACTTGACGATTAAATCCGAGCTTGCCTTGGATGCAGAGTACGGACTGCTGGGCCGCAAGGGGGAATCTTCGTCTGCGAATGCGCCAGCGGGCATATCTCCGTAGACTTCGTCCGTGGAAACGTGGACGAAGCGCTGAATATCGAGCTGCCGGGCCACCTGCAAAAGGACGAAAGTTCCCTTGACGTTGGTCTCGATCACCGGCGCAGGTTCATAAATGCTGCGGTCCACATGTGATTCCGCAGCGAAATGCACCACAGCCTCGCACCCGGCCATCGCCGCTGCAACCGCGGCGGGATCACAAATGTCGCCTCTGATAAATGAGTAGTTCGGGTTATCTGCCACTGAATCCAGATTCGCGAGGTTACCGGCATATGTCAGCTTGTCAAAATTGACCAGCGAATAGCCCGTCTCGAGGCCGAGCAGGTAGCGGACAAAATTGGAACCGATGAACCCGGCGCCTCCGGTAACGAAAATCTTCATCGGGGCGATTCCTGACGGCTGACGGCAGCCAGACGGCCCATCTTGTTGGCCCCGGTTTCCGCGACGAGCGTGTTGGCGCGCAACAAGGACTCGAAGGTGCCGGCGTCAGTCCACCAGCCCTCTAAAATTTCATAGGTCAGCTTGTTTTCCTGAATGTAGAAATTGTTGACGTCCGTTATTTCGAGCTCGCCGCGTCCGGAAGGCTTCAGCCGTCGAATTTTCTCGAAGACCGATTTGTCGTAGAGATAGATTCCGACCACAGCGAAATCGGATTTCGGCGATTTGGGTTTTTCTTCAATGCCGACAACTTTGTCGCCTTGAACCTCGGCGACGCCGAATCGCGGAGCGTCATCCACTCTCTTTAAAAGGATTTTTGCTCCACCCTTTTGCGCCTTGAAATTTTCCACCGCGCGACAGATGTTATTCTCGATGATGTTGTCGCCCAGAACCACGCACACGGATTCATCGCCTGCGAAAAATTCCGCGAGGCCGAGAGCCTCGGCGATTCCACCCTCACCTTCTTGATATGTGTAATTCAAATGCTTCAGTCCGAAGTCGCGACCGTTCCCCAGCAGCCTCAGGAAATCTCCCGCGTTCTTACCGCCGGTAACGAGCAGGATTTCCTCAATCCCCGCATTGACCAGCGTCTGGATGGGGTAGTAGACCATTGGCTTGTCGTAAATCGGGAGGAGATGCTTGTTGGTGACCCGAGTGAGCGGATTCAACCGGCTGCCGGTTCCACCTGCGAGGACCACACCTTTCATTTTTTCCCTCTACCTCGAGGATTCAACAATCCGCGGTCGAAAATAGCTTATACCCAACGGTTATGAGTGCACAGACCTGAATTGCAGGGGGCGCCGCTCGCCGGGCCGTGGTTTCGCTCTGGCTGACGCTGTTGTAACTACACTAATACCGGTAGATCGCTCGACGACAGAAGCAACCGCCGCCAACCAAACGCGCTACGCCGTGGCGAAATTGGCTTTATACCAATCCCATGTTCGGCGCAGACCTTCCTCGAAATGAACGCGCGGCTCGTAGTCGAGAACTTTGCGAGCCAGAGAAATATCGGCCTGGGAATCGCGAATGTCGCCCGTGCGCGGGGGTTCGTACTTTGCCTGGATTTTCTTTCCACTGACTTTTTCGAGGAGCAGCAGCACCTGGTTGATCGTAATCCGCGCACCGGTGCCGCCGTTGAAGACCTTTCCGGACGCGCGCTCTTTCTCGCAGGCGAGCAATGTTTCTTCCACAATATTCTCGATGTACGTGAAATCTCGAGACTGTTCGCCGTCTCCATATACCACGGGCTGCTGCCCCTGAATCACCGCGAGCATGAATCGCGACAACACGCCCGAATATTGCGAAGTGGGGTCTTGCCGCGGTCCGAAAACATTGAAGTAGCGGATACAGGCATTTTCCAATCCATAGGCGCGGCCAAAAACTTGCGCGTAAAGCTCGCCGACATATTTGGTGACGCCGTATGGGGAAATGGGCTCAGCCGGCATGCTTTCTACTTTTGGCAGCGACGGTGTCTCGCCATAAGCTGCGGACGACGCCGCGTAAACAAAACGCCGTGCCTTGGCGTCGCGAGCGGCGACCAGTACGTTCAGCGTTCCGTCTATATTCACGTGGTTGGTTTCCAGCGGATCTTGCACAGAGCGCGGGACGGACGTGCGGGCGGCGAGGTGAATCACATAGTCTACGCCGCGGCAGGCCGATTGCACTGCCGCCAAATCTGTAATGCTGCCGATGTGGAGATCGATTTTGTCTCGCACCTCGGCAAGATTCGCTTCCTTGCCGGCAGAAAGATCATCGAGAACCACAACCTTGTGGCGTCGACGCACGAGTTCATCCACCAAGTTCGAACCGATGAAGCCGGCGCCGCCGGTGACGAGGTAACGCACTCTGGGAATTCTCCTTCCGCGAAACTCAGGCCAAACGTCGAGCCGAGCATATGCTTCGACTTCGCCGCAGGCCTAAAGACGCATAGTTTACGTCGATTGCCACCGCGCGACTCAGTCGAATCTTGCCAGGCCCACTCACTGGTACGAGACAATTGTAAGGGAACACCTCGCACTTGCAGTGCGCTGCTACCCTACGGTGCGCCTCGCTCTGACTGACGATCGGCGTTGATCCACAGCATGCCCGCGATCATGAGCGAAATCGAAAGCGGAAGAGCTGCCAGGGATAATGCGCGACCACTTACCGCGACGAGTAGAAACTCAAGCAACACCGGAATCGTCAATAGAACGAGCGCAAACGTCCCATACCTGGCAAACCAATTGCGCGACGCTTGCCTTGCGGCGATGCCCAGGAGCGCTCCAGCCGGAAAAAAGACGAGAGCGCAGTAAATATAATTGTAGCCGGCGAGCTCGGCGGTCTTGACCCGATGATGCACAAATGTCGCCAGCGTCGCGCCTGGCCCGAGTTCGTAGCGGATCAGCTGGGGCTTTCCATCCAAGTAGAGGGAAAGATTCGATCCATCATACGAGTACAAGATGTTGTGCGATTTGCTCGTCTTGAACAATTCGGGGACGTGCGAGGCCAGCTGAGATTTCTTCGCTGAAATGCTGTTGCGAAACCAAAAAACCAGCGCGGGTCCTTCCTGACGGACATTCAGATCGGCCATGCCGGAGGGCTGCGAAATGGAAAGAATACGCGCGTCGGGTCCATTCGCTTTAGCGGGCGAGCAAATGATCCGCAAGGCGAATTGATTCGATTTTCGCAGGCGTTGAATCGCTTGGGGGATTGCGGCTTGCGAGGAAAGCCAGGACGAGCCATCCAAAACAAGGGAGTCCGTGTCCGAATCCGGATGCGCGGGAGGCTTAGGAGTCCAAACCAATGCGGTTGAAAGATTCAAGCCGCCTTGCAGACCCGCCGAAGTTGAAAAATCATACGACACGAGCGGGCCGGGATTGGCTTCATCTGGGAGGGCCGCCGCGGATATTCGTCCCGCCTCATCGCTCGAGAGGGGATGATCCCAGATTTGCAGCAGTCGAATTCGCCCAGCCCAGGGGTTCTTGCCACTCGCGTCATTGCCTATCGTCAGCAGTGCGTCCGGGTTCCAATTGCTTAACCTAGATTCTCTCTGCATCGGAATAGAAGCGGCGAACCACAATCCGAAATAGAGCAGTAAAGCAACCGCCGCGCGCCACCCTGATAGAAATGCCCCGAGGGCGCGCTCCCACGCGGAGAGAATCGGGAGCAAGGTCGCACCAAACGCTTCGAACAACAGAAACCCCACCACTGCACCGGAAGAGTTGGTAAAAACGTCTTCCCAACCAGAATCGCGCTCAGGGATATAAATCTGCAGGAATTCAATGCTGTAGGAAAAGCAAGCACCAGCAATTAACACCGCCAAGAAAGCGAATCGCTGCGACTTGCCTCGCTCGCGTAGCTTTTCCGCAAGGCCAAATCCGAAGGGCGTGAACAGCAACACATTGAGGAAGGCATCGTAGAATCCCGCTGTCTTTAGCGACTTGCCCAATAAGAACGGGTACCTGATTCCTTCGGGGGTGTGGAGATCAATCCGAAAGGGGTAAAGGGTAAGAAAGAGAATGCCGGCTACGGCGAGAATCAGAACGCGATTGGCCCATGAATCACTGAAAACGCCGGCTGCCGGGCTAACCTGCTGATTCTCCATCACGCTAATATCAAATTCCCCAGAACTTCGCCGGAAAGTCTAGCACAAAGGGCGCTTCTTGCTCAGATTGCCGCGCGATCGCACGACGTTTTCGCCTTTCGCCTGCAACTCGTTCAGGTATTCGAGTTCGAAACACCCCACTAAGACGCTCTCACGAAAGCACTAAGCTCGCCTGTCCTCGCGGCTGGTCAGGTAGGCAATAGACCGCGTGAACAGGCGAAGAGACTTGAACCATCTCGGTTCCTCTGACCAGTAGTTACGGTCCACCTTCGCTCCCTACACTGCTCCCTGACATGAGAACCCACGCCAGTAAACACGCAAGCTGCGTTCCAGATTCGAAGTCAAAGACAGAAGCAAGACGGCGAGGTTCGTCAAACTACATTGTCTTATTGACCACGCTCGCAATGGTGCTGGCGATAGTCGGGCTTTCCAGCTGCGCCGGCTACACTAGCGCCGCCAAGACTTCCACTGGCGGCAGCGGGGCGGGCGTTCTTTCGGCGAGCTCGACCAGCATGAGCTTCGGAAGCGTTGCAGTGGGCAACACGGCCACGCAGAGCTTGACGGTTACCAATACCGGAACCGCGACGGTCACTATTTCACAGGCGACCATGACGGGCGCCACGTTCAGCGTGGTCGGCGGAAATCCTTCTGGGACGATTGCGGTGGGTCAGACCAGCACGATTCAAATTCAGTTTGCGCCGACAGCGGCGGGCGCGGTAACGGGCAGCATGACGGTCATCAGCGATGCTTCGAATTCTCCGCTGATGATTCCGCTCAGCGGGACCGGCACGCAGGCTGGCTTGGCGATCTCGCCCCTGGCGCTGACGTTCGGGAACGTCGTCGTCGGCCAGACCGGCAGCCAGAACGTGGAATTGACCAACACGGGAACCACGAACATTGTGATCAATCTTGCCACCGTGGCAGGCAATGGATTCGGCATCAGCGGACTTTCTTTGCCGAAGACCCTGACCGGTGGGCAATCGCTTTCCTTTAGCGTGCAGTTCGCGCCCGCAGCAGCAGGTGCCGCAACCGGAAGCATTACGTTTACCGACAACGCCCCGACTTCTCCGCAGACGGTTACTTTAGTCGGTAACGGCGTATCTACAAGCTCGACATTGACGGCCAACCCGGGCAGCGTGGCATTCGGAAATGTATCCGTGGGCAGCAATGGCCAGCAGACCATCACTTTGACGAATAGTGGCAATACGAGCGCGACGATCTCAGCGGTGAGCGCGACCGGCGCCGGTTTCACGGCGGTTGGACTTTCGACCCCAGTGACCCTTGCGGCCAGCCAAAGCGCCAGCTTCACTGCGCAGTTCGCGCCGACGACTTCCGGAGCTGCGTCAGGCAGCATCACTATCACCAGCAATGCTAACGATCCGACCGTGACGGTGCCGCTAACCGGAACGGGAGTGCAAGGGAGCTTGGCAGCGAATCCGTCCAGCATTAACTTCGGCAGTTTGCTGGTCGGTGCCAGCGGAACCGTGAACGTCACTTTGACCAACTCCGGTACCGCTAGCGTCACCATTTCGCAAGGCAGCGCGTCCGGAACCGGATTCAGCATGACGGGACTGTCTGTCCCGGCGACTCTAGCCGCTGGCCAGACCACTACCTTCGCCGCGAAGTTCTCGCCGACAGCCGCCGGCAGCGCAACTGGCAGCATCTCAGTAGCGAGCAACGCGCCGGGAACTCCGTTAACTATCGCTTTGTCGGGCTCGGGCACGGCCGGTCAACCGCAACTGACGATCAGTCCAGCCAGCGTGAGCTACGGAAATGTCTCAGTGGGCAGCAGCGCGCCACAAACGATCACTCTTACCAATGCCGGCAACGCCACATTGACCGTGAGCCAACTGACGGCTTCCGGGGCCGGATTCAGCGTCAGCGGCGCGACATTGCCGCTGAACATCAGTGCCAGCAGCAGTGCGTCATTCACCGCGACCTTCGCGCCGACGTCCGCGGGAGCCGCATCCGGGAGCGTTTCGATCGTGAGCAATGCGCCCGGGTCTCCGGCATCCGTTGCTTTATCGGGAACCGGAATACAAGGCCAGCTGGGCGCCACTCCTGCCAGTGTGAACTTTGGGTCGGTCAATGTCGGCAGCAACGGCTCGCAAACGATTACGTTAAAGAATTCAGGGACTGCGAGCCTGACCATTTCACAAGCCACTGCGTCGGGCACTGGCTTTAGCGTTAGTGGAATCACGACTCCGTTGACGCTCGGCGCAGGGCAAAGCACATCGTTCACGGCGAAATTCGCGCCGACTACCGCGGGAAGCGTAAGCGGCAGCGTATCGATCGTGAACAACGGTCCCAATTCACCGATCACTGTCTCTTTGAGTGGATCGGGAACCGCCACCGCACCGCAATTGACGATCACCCCCGCGAGCGTTAGCTACGGCAACGTGGCGGTCGGCAGCAGCACGCCGCAAACGATCACGCTGACGAACTCCGGCAACGCAACCCTGACGGTGACGCAGGCAACGGTCTCCGGCACCGGATTCTCGATGAGCGGCGCCACGATGCCGATGACGATCAATGCCGGAAGCAATGCGTCCTTCACGGCGACTTTCGGACCGACGTCCGCCGGAGCCGCAAGCGGCAGCATTTCCGTGGTCAGCAATGCCCCGGGTTCACCGGCAGCGATAGCACTATCGGGAACCGGCATTCAGGGCCAGCTTGGCGCGAATCCGGCCAGCGTTAACTTTGGCTCGGTCGGCGTGGGCAGCAGCGGCTCGCAGACGATTACCTTGACGAACTCCGGAACTGCGAGCGTGACCATTTCGCAAGCGACGGCATCGGGAACCGGATTCAGCATCAGCGGGCTAACCACGCCGCAGACAGTCGGTGCGGGCGCGAGCACCACGCTCACCGCGAAGTTTGCGCCGGCGTCCGCGGGTAGCGCGAGCGGCAGCATCTCAATCGTCAGCAACGCACCAGGCTCGCCGCTTACGATCGCGCTGAGCGGAACCGCGACTCAGCCGCAGCTCACAGCCACGCCATCGAGCGCGGCGTTCGGCAACGTAGTGACCGGCACGAGCAATTCCCAAACGATCAATTTGACTAACGGCGGCACCGCAACGGTGACGATCAGCGCGGTGACAATGACGGGCACTGGCTTCAGCACGACGGGCATCACTGCTCCGTTGAACATCGCGGCGGGCGGCTCCGCACAGTTTAATGCCGTGTTTGCGCCGAGTACCGCGGGGGCCGTGACTGGTTCGGTAAGCCTGACCAGCAATGCTCCGAATTCGCCTCTGGCCATCACACTGAGCGGAACCGGAGTGGCGGCGACGAAATTGCTGGGTCTCAGCACCTCCAGCCTCAGCTTTGGCAACGTGAACGTCGGCAGCAATAGCGCACTCAGCGTGGCATTGACGAACAATGGGAACTCCAACGTGACGATCTCGAGCGTGGGCGTCACTGGCGCGGGTTTCAGCGCAAGCGGCGTCACGGCGAATGAAATTCTCACACCGAACCAGTCCGTTACGGTCACCGTTACGTTTGCTCCAGGATCCGCCGGCGCTGTAAGCGGAAGCATCAGCATCGCTAGCAATGCCACCAACTCGCCGGCCACCATTAGCGTCTCCGGCACGGGTGTCGCCACGACTCCGCACTCGGTTGGACTCATGTGGAGTCCGAGCACGTCCAGCGTGTCCGGCTACAACGTCTACCGCGGCACCACGCCGAACGGCCCGTACCCGACCAAGTTGAACACTTCGCTCCTGACGACTGAGCAATTTTCCGATTCGAGCGTGGCTTCGGGCCAGACTTACTACTACGTCGTGACGGCGGTAGATTCCAGCGACGTGGAAAGCGTAGATTCGAACCAAGCGACTGCGGTGATCCCGTAAGCGGTATGGATTAGCCCGCCGGAGATGAAGCGGGCCTAAGTACTGGTTTTGAAGCGATTTGAGAGACTGCGGCACAGCCGGATGATCGGCTAAGCCTCGAAGACACGAAAAGACTGTCCTCGCGGACAGGGTTAACCCCCTGTCCCAAGTGTGTACCCGCGACCAGTAGTTGGCGAAACCTGCCCCGTCGGACAATCAGCCCGCATATGACACGTGCCCCTATCCTGGAGGGAACGCGCGTGAACGGTCCGAATCGTTCACCGCGATTTACTCTTCAAACCATGCTTCGCGGGTTTTCCGCAGCGTGCGTCCTCGTCGCGATCCTCGTCACGTCCGGTTGCGTGGGCGTCACTGGAAAAGGATCGGCGCCTGGCAGTACTGCAATTACTCTGGGTCTCTCCCCCAGCTCGGTCAGCTTTGGTGATTTATCCGTCGGTCAAAGCAGTTCGAAGACGGTCACTTTGACGAACACCGGCTCGGGCATCTTGATGATTACGGGGATTTCTGTGGCGGGTACCGGGTTCACCGCTTCCGGTCCGCATCTACCCATCGCGCTGAGCGCCGGACAGAGCACTACGATCAGCGTGGTGTTCAAACCCGCAGCGGGCGCTTCCGACACTGGCACGATTACGATCACAAGCAACGCGGTCGAACCCACGATGGATGTCTCGCTCAGCGGAACCGGGACAACTAAGCCAGTGCTGAACGCGTCGGCATCATCGGTTGCGTTTGGGACGGTCTCTGTGGGCAGCGAAGTAACGAAGACGGTTCAGTTGGCCAATGCCGGCACCGGGAGCGTGACGATTTCCGGGATGACGGTTTCTGGGGCGGGCGTCAGCGTCACCGGATTGGCCGTTCCTGCGAGTTTAGGGGCAGGGAAAGATGCTAATCTGACGATTACTTACAAGCCCAATGCTGCAGGAACTCTGTCCGGCAAAGTTTCGATCGCGAGTAACGCCGCCGATTCTTCCTTGGTAGTTGACCTGAGCGGAACGGCCACCACCTCGCCTGCATCAGCGCTGACTGCAACGCCCTCGTCCATCACCTTTGGAAACGTCGTGGTGGGCACGGAATCGAGCCAGACGATCCGCTTGGCGAATTCCGGGACGGCGAGCGTTACCGTTTCTACCTTGGCGCCTTCGGTTTCGACCGTGAGTGTTTCGGGTATCTCGGTGCCTCTCACGCTGGCTCCTGGAGCGACCGCCAATTTCACGGCCGCGTTCAAACCAACCGCCGCGAGCAGCGTTTCGGGCGCGATTACAGTGAAGAGCAACGCCACTGACCCCTCGATGGCGATCGACATGACGGGAGCCGGTGAAAACGCCGTCGTACAACTCACTGCAAGCCCGACGAGCGTGAGTTTCGGCAGCGCAACTGTGGGCTCGTCGAATTCGAAGCAAGTGGTCGTGAAGAACACGGGAAACACGAATGCCAGCATCTCGAGCGTTGCGGTGGCGGGAACTGGCTTCAGCCTGAGCGGTTCCTCGACGAGCGTAGTTTTGGATCCCGGACAGTCAGAAACTTACACGGTGATCTTCGACCCGAAAGCCGCCGCCACTGATACGGGCACCTTAACGATTGCGAGCAACGCGTCCGGTTCGCCAGCGAAGGTGCCGCTTTCTGGCACGGCGACCGCAACTTCCACGAGCCACACTGTTGCCCTTGCGTGGGACCGCAGCGCTTCGACGGTGATTGGCTACTTTGTATATCGCAGCTCGAAACCCAGCGGCCCCTACGCGAAAATGAATTCTTCGGCGGACTCCAGCACGTCGTACTCGGACACGTCGGTCGCCAGCGGCCAAGTCTACTACTACGTAGTTACCGCCGTAGATTCCAGCAATATCGAAAGTTCGTACTCGAACCAAGTCTCCGTCACGATCCCTTCGAACTAGTCGCGACAACGTTTGAATCACGGGTCGAGGCTATCCACGCTTCAAGAATCCGCGTGAGGGTCAGTGTGTTCTCACGGTAAACTCTCCATTCCGTTCGCGACTTGCGCGGACTTGAATTCGATCGTCACAGCGGGCACGCAATTTTCAGCAAGTGGGGAAAATGTCTCGAAGAAACGTTGCAGTACTGCTTTGCGTGTTGGTTCTCTGTGGCATTCTCGTCGCGGGGCTCGTGCCATTTCAACACCCCCGAAATGCGGTGACGTGGCTTCCGAACCGGAACGGACTGCATTTTGGCAAGTACGGAACCATTTGGAGCGCCAGCCCGTTTGCGGCGCCCTCCGCGCAGCAGCAAGCTTCGTGCAGCCTGGAGATGTGGTTGCGTCCGGACGTTGCGAACGCATCTGGTACGATCCTGGCGTTTTATGCCCCGGCCAATCCTCTGCAACTCACGGTGCACCAATACCACTCGCTCTTGATATTGCAACGAGGGGAGCGCGACGACGCTCGCCACACAGAGGTGATCGGAATAAAGGATGCGCTTCACTCTGAAGCAGCCGCGTTCATAACCGTTACTTC
This sequence comes from uncultured Acidobacteriota bacterium, assembly GCA_963740695.1. GTDB lineage: Bacteria > Acidobacteriota > Terriglobia > Acidiferrales > UBA7541 > Palsa-295. Next base: position 168,443 of record CAVUFU010000002.1, on the reverse strand, counting down.
GGGTCCGCAAAAAACGTTGATCTATGTGGACGGAAGGCCGATCCGAACGTTCCCTGCGTTTCGCATGGGGGACGATTGCGCCGGACGGCTAATATTCGGAACCTCGCCCGAAGTGGATAACAGCTGGGCAGGGGATTTGCGCGGCCTGGCGATTTACCGACGCGAACTCACGGCAGCGGAGGTTCTACAAAACTTCCAGGCGTGGACCGTACGAGGAAGGCCGGAAATTTCTGGCGACGAGAATCCGCTCGCTGTGTATATGTTTGATGAACACCGCGGGAGTGTCATTCACAACGCTGCGAATGGCGGCATCAACCTGAATATTCCAGATCGTTTTTCGCTTATGCATGAACAATTCCTGAAACCGTTCTGGCGGGAATTCAAGCCGACGCGGAGCTATTTGGAAGATATCCTGGTGAATATTGTGGGCTTCATTCCTCTAGGAGTTGTGTTTTTCGCTTACTGGTCCGCCGTGCGGCCGATGAAGCATCCGGTATTCGCCACGGTCACTTTGGGCCTGGCGGTAAGTCTGACAATCGAGGTGCTGCAGTCGTTCCTACCGACCCGCGATTCCGGCACGACGGATCTCATCACGAACACCCTGGGAACATACCTCGGCGTCAGGCTTGCTGCGACAAGCGCCGCGAGAGCGCTCTTCGCGAAATTTTATCGGGTATAGGCGCCGGGATCAGACGAGGGGCGTGGAGTTTCAGCAGTGCTTACTTCGTGGAGGGCGAGTTGACGATGGACGCAGACGAGCGCGTTTTTCAGATGTTCCCGCGCCACCACGATTGAGATCGTGGACTGAGAAGATTCGTTGGCGTCGGCAAGGACGCGAAGGCCCCCCTCTTGCAATGAACTCAGCACACGGCCGGCGAGCGCGCGCATACCGAGCGGGCTTTCACCCACCACTGCGATCACCGCAACGGAAGAATCGAGATCAATACGTTTTAGTTTTCCATCCGCCAAGTCGTCCGCGAACTCGCGATGCAATGCTTCGGCTGTGGCCTCGAGAAACGCGCCCGGCACGACAATGCACACTTCGCTCGACGAATGCGCAGAATGCGGCATGGGCCGCGCTTCAGTGTGCGCTGACTCGGCGGCCGAAAGGGCACGCCGCAAAACGTGCTTGGCCTGCTTATCGCCCGAACCTCGAAGCGTAATCAGCGCAACGTCGGCGGTGGCAGCGAGTGCTTTTACTTCCGGAGCGCCGCAAGGGCCGGCCGCCGTAATCTTCGTTCCGGGACGATCGGGAGCAAATGTGTTGCGGATCGAAAGAGGGATACCGCGCTCCATCACCGGCCGCAGCGTTTTCGGATGCAGTACCTTCGCGCCGAGCTTCGCGAGGTCGGATGCTTCACTATAGGACATCGCGAGTATAGGGCGCGCATCCGGAACGACCCTCGGATCCGCAGTGAGGATTCCGTCCACATCCGTCCACAGTGTGACTTCGTCCGCGTCGAGAGCCGCTCCTACAATTGTCCCGGAAAAATCGGAACTGTTGCGGCCAAGAGTCGTGAGCGCTCCGTCGACGGTTGCGCCGATAAAGCCAGTGACGACGGCGACGATGCCTTGCAGCAGCAGAGGATTCAAGCGCGCCGCGCAGCGCTCGCGCGTGAGATCCATGTGGGGCTCGGCAGCGCCATGGCAGCCGTCGGTTACGACTATTTCGGTGGCTTCGATCGCTTCGCTTGCGGCGCCTCGTTCTGCAAGCGCCGCGGCAACCAGCGGCGCGGAAAGCCGCTCTCCCAGACCCGTGATCGAATCGCGCGCGCGCAGGCTCAACTGGCGCCGGCGAACGGCGTCATCGCACAATGCGCTGGCTTGCTGCAAAAGTTTGTCCATCTGGCCGGTGATTTCTCGTCGCCGCTCGACAGAATGGATGAGCGCTTCCGCAGCCAGTTCGTGCCGATTCTTGAGTTCGTCGAAAATTGCGGCGACTCGTTCACGATTCCCTGCCTCGGATTGCGCGGCCGCCTCGACCAATTTGTTGGTCACGCCGCTCATAGCCGAAACGACGACGACCACGTCGCTTTCGAGCACCGCCGCTTGAACGATGTCCACCACTCTCTTGATACAGGCAGCATCTGCTACCGATGTGCCCCCAAATTTCATGACGTGCAGGGGTCTTTTCGCATTTCCACGCACTGCTTCACGATTAGCGCGATGCGAGTGGCTAAGGAGCGGACCGATCACACGCCGCACCATGGGCTCGGTGGTTCCAACTAACGCGTCGCGATTTTTCAGTGGGGCCGTCATGAGCGAGAAACTCGCGCCATCGAAAACTCCTGTAGGCGACTTTGCTGGGAGTACCACGCGCTCTGCTTCCGGCGGATTCGCACACACGCGCGAATTAAGTCCGGTTTATCCCATGGAACATCGTGATAAGCCGACTGCAGGTACATGCTGGCTGGATCCCGGAGCCATTCCTGGGGAAACAAAGCGATCGTATCGTCGTTGGTAACCTTGAGCGCGGGCCGCACTGAGTTCCCTGTCACTGCGGAGTGCAAGGCGGCGGGGATGTCCCGCCCGAGTCCGAGAGTGAGATGCCCTACCTGCGTTGAGCGCGGATTGATTTCGATCAGGTACGCGCTGCCGGTGCCGTCCTCCAGCATGAAATCGAATCCGTGAGTTCCAGAAAGCTTGAGCTTCCGAGCGATGCGTTCGGCGGCATTGGACATTTCTGCGTTCTCGATCAAGCGCAGCACGGTGGCGTGGCCTGACGGTCCCACCTTATTGATCACTTCAAAATGGAGGCAGGCGAGAACTTCGCCGTTCCAACACGCGACGGCTGTGGTCGCTTCACGTCCTGAGATGAAGGTCTGGGCGTTAACGACCGAGCGGCGGCGACGGAGCGCTGGCCAAACCAGTGTCGGGTCGCGATCAATTAGCGCGCGCTTCATCGCCCGTGCGATCAACGGGGGTGCCTGCAACGCGCGCAGTGCACGTTCTGCCTCTTCCATGTTGCGAACAGCCCGCACACCGTAACCACCCGACGATCCGTCCGCCTTTAAGACGGCCGGAAAACCGGTTTGCTCGATCCACTTTATAAGGTCGTCTCGGTCGCGGATTACCGCGGTCTTGGGGACGCGCACGCCTTCACTCTCGGCGAGCTCCATCAATTTCGTTCGTGCGTTCACGATCGGAAAGCTTTCGGGAGCGCCAAGTGAACGTTCGATCAGCCGAGAGATTTGCACGCCGCCGAGGCCCTTCCGGATTTCTTGATTGTGGAGAATCTGCAGGTGCTGAGCCGCCAAATCATCACCAGGGACAATCAGGTCGGGCTTCGCCGCGGTGATCGCATCCGCAAACGACGCTAGCGCATCAAGGCCGCGATAACGAACAATCCTGCGCACCATGCCGGTCTTGGCGAGCGGATGGTTCGAAGGGCAAACGGCATCCACCGTAAACCCCGCGTTGGCCAGCGCCACCACAAGCCGAGCGGTGGGAAACCAACGAGTGGTGGTCGCGATTAGGACCGTTGGGGGCAATGTGCTCCAATCCTCCAGAAGCTAACGAACGCGGAAACCACGGCCATTTTTCTCCGGCCGCAACCAGTTCCAAGTTCGATTTCGCGCTATAAATCGCAATTCACCTACCAATGTGGGAATAGATCGACCGCCGCGACGACTCCGTAGACTATTGATAATAAGATGCTTGCTTGCAAGCGACGCTCGGAGAGCTCGCGAATATGGCGAGAATGGATGAAAACACTAGCCCTTTGTGGCAAATTCCTTCCCAGCGTCCTTCCGTTGACAAGCTGGGGGCGTCCGGGCTGAATCCCCCGTTGCATGACGCGCTTTTCCCGCAAAAAGGCTGCTCAGAGCTTCTCCGTAACGACCGCTGACCACGATATAGACCGCAATCCGCGCCTCCGGAATCCCGAAGGGTCGACGGCACTCCTTCGCGAGTTACTTGTCCCCGGTTGCAAGTGCGGAAGTAGCGCCTGCGCGATCCGGACGAACCGGTTTCGACTCAAAAAACCGTTTCACATTCAGAAATGGTTTTTCCAGTATGTTCCACGACAGCGCGGCGAGCGCGAAGCTTGTGATGAAGATTATGGGAAAAGGCAGATACGGATTGCGGTCCAGATGAAGGGTCTGAAGCACGCCGAACGAGATTTTGTGCAACAAGTAAAGGCCGTAACTGATCGTGCCGGTGTAGATAAGGAAACGGTTCGTCATCACCTCTTGAAGCCATTTCTGTTTTGAAAAGACCGAAACGTAGATGAGCGACGCCGATGCAAGCGCGGTGAACGAGTAGACAATCCAACCAACATTCACTACCGACGCCGTGAAAAGCGCCAGGATCCCCGCGCCGATTAGAAGAACCCAGGCGCGCTTCAGCAATTTCGCAGGCACGAAGTTTTCCGATCGAACGAGCAGCGCGAGAATCGCCCCAGCCATCAAGCCGTCCAAGCGGCAGAAGACGTTGATGTAAAGGTCCACGTGTCGCAGCGAAAGGTAGTATCGCAAGACGGGAGAAACACACAGCTCCGCGATGGCAATTCGCCGCAGTTGCGTAGCCGAGCAAAATCGCACCACCAGAGGCCAAACTACATAAAACTGCTCTTCAATCGCCAGCGACCAGGTGACCGCGAGCGGACCCGCCGCGTTTGTTGAAACTGGAAGCAAGAAATTTTGCAGGAATAACGGAAATACCCACCACGGCGAGGCCGTCCGCAGCACATCGTGGTACTCCGCGCGGTTCAGAAACCGGACGACCACGAACATGAAGAAAATCAGCGCGTAATAAAGAGGCCAGATCCTCAGGCAGCGCCGGACGTAGAAATTCTTGAAGTAGCCCTCTGAGCCCTTGGTGTCCAGCAAAATCCCGGTAATCAAGAATCCGGAGAGTGCAAAAAATAGATCCACTCCCATCCACCCGTCGCTGAACAATTGCTGCGAATGGAAGACCGGATATTTGAGGCTGATGTTGTGGAACATCACGACAAGGATTGCAATGCCACGAACTGCATCGAGTTGAGGAATTCTGCGTTGCAATCTTTCACCCGCACGAACTGGTAAGAGGTATCGCTCGGCCGTCTGCTCTGGCCACTTCAGATTTCGCAGCGAGCATCAAAGCCCGGAAGCCGCTCTAAACCAACACGAAAGAAACATCATCGAGCGCTCGTGCGGCCAGGCCTCCCGGTTCAAATCGGGTTGTCTGCCAGCCAGAGCAGCACCTGATTTGCACTTTCGTCCGGCGGAAAAACCGGATAGAAAACTTTCTCGATTTTCCCGGATCGAATTACCAGTGTCAGACGCTTGAAGAGCCTCATGCCATCGACCACAAACGTCGGGAGGCGCAACGCCTCGCACAATTTAAAATCGGCGTCGCTGAGAATCTCGAACGGGAGATGGAGCCGACTGGCCATCTCCCGCTGATACTCCGTGGTCTGCGTGCTGCAGCCGTAGACTTCTATGCCCGCCCTCGACAATCGTTCATTGTGATCACGGAAGCCGCACGCTTGCGGAGTACATCCGCGTGCCCCCGGAATCAGGTCCCAACCGTCGGGCAACGGCTTCCCCGGCACGCCCGTCATCGGGTAGAAATACAGCACAGTTCTGGGCGCTGGGAACTTCGAGACATCCACAATTCTCCCCGCGGTGGTCCGCAGAGCGACGTGAGGCATCGACAACCCGGGAAGATGATCCGCTGCGCCATCGTCAAGCGGCCGGGGAAGGTCAGCTGGTAGAGGGAAATCCATACGTTTTGATTGTCCGGTGATTATGCCATGTGCGGCGCCAACTGCTTCAGCGCTCTTCGACGGGGACAATACCCGATTCCAAGACGTCATACGCCAGCCTCCCGGGCGTGCGGTCGCCTTGCGCTGCCCTAGCGGGTACCAGAATGAGACGAACCCCCGAATCACGCCGGTCGCAGTGGCCGTTCTTGAGCAAACGATTGGCCCGGACGGAAAAGAATTTCCCCAAAGCAGGCGGTACCAACGGTTAGACTGTTCACAGTAAAGGACTTACGGCTGGTGACCAAGGCAATAAGATTGCATCTTGGCAGACGGCGGCACCGTGCGCGCTTCGAGCGAGCCGGGTTGGCTAGTGGACCGCTCGCAATTCCCCGGGCCATTGCGGGTTGTGTTCACCCGCTCTGGGAGCTGAAGAAACCAGAGGAGGTAGTTCCTAACTTATGTTGGAAATCGCGATCGTTGGCGCAGGGCCTTACGGACTTTCAGTGGCGGCGCATTTGCGCGGCCGCGGCATCCCGTTTCGGATATTCGGCAGGCCCATGGATAGCTGGCTGGCGCACATGCCCAAAGGCATGATGCTCAAGTCGGACGGCTTCGCCTCCAACATTTACGACCCGGATAGCAAATTCACCTTGCAGCAATTCTGCGCCGAGCGCGGGATTGACTACGCGGATATGGGCAATCCGGTCCGCCTCCAGACCTTCGGCGATTACGGACTGGCTTTCCGGGACCGCATGGTACCGGAGCTGGAAGACAAAATGGTGGTCGGCGCCCAGCAGGTGACGGATGGCTTTGCGTTGCGCCTGGATGACGGGGAAGTCGTGAAGGCTCGCCGCGTGATACTTGCTGTTGGTATCACTCATTTTGCGTACGTACCGGAAAACCTTGCGCAGCTTCCCGCCGAGTTTGTTTCGCATAGCTACCGCCATCACGACCTTGAATCGTTTAGGGGCCGCAGTGTCGCGGTGTTGGGTGCGGGCTCGTCAGCGATCGATATCGCCGGTCTGCTTCATGAGGCTGGAGCAGATGTTCAGCTCGTCGCGCGCGCTGCGTCGCTAAAATTTCACACGGCGCCGCAACCGGGCAAGCGGCGTTCGTGGTGGCAGCGCATGCGGCACCCCGATTCTGGGCTCGGTCCAGGGATGCGGTCGCGCTTTTTCTCCGATGGAGCCGCGATGTTTCACTATTTGCCGGAAGGCTTGAGGGTTGACCTCGTGCGTAAGACCTTGGGCCCGTCCGCCGGATGGTTCATGAAAGACAAAGTGATGGGTCGCGTTCCTCTTGTGCTGGGTTATAGCGCGGAGCGCGCCGCGGTCGAAAACGGCAAGGTTCGCGTACATCTTCGCGGTGCGGATGGCTCGGAACGCCAAATCGTAACGGAGCACGTCATCGCGGCGACCGGCTACAAGCCAGACATTAACCGGTTGGGCTTCCTAAGCACGGAGATTCGCTCGCAACTGAAAACCGTGAACCGGGCGCCAGCGCTTGCGTCCACTTTCGAATCATCTGTGCCAGGACTCTATTTCGTGGGAGTTGCCGCGGCCAATAGTTTCGGACCGGTCATGCGTTTCGCATTCGGCGCCGGTTTCGCCGCAAAACGCGTGACGCAGACGATGACGCACTTGCTTGCGCGAAGCCGGGCGTCCGTTCCAGCTTCGAGCGTCGCGACCCTAGCGGAATGAGCGACATCGCGACGCTTCCCCACTATCGCGCCCCAATCAGTATGCGAAGAGCTACTGAGCGTGTGTTTGTCACGCCGAGGCCATTGAACGCATGAAGCTAGAAACGATCGCAATTCACGAAGGCTACGACGGCGATCCCACGACGAAAGCTGTCGCCGTGCCGATCTATCAGACCATCGCGTTCGAATTCGACAACGCAGCGCATGGCGCCGCTCTGTTCAACCTCGAGGTCCAGGGGAATATTTATACGCGGATCGGAAATCCGACCAACACTGTGCTCGAGAAGCGAGTCGCCGCACTGGAAGGCGGGGTCGAGGCGCTCAGCGTCAGTTCCGGAATGGCGGCGATTCACTATTCGCTCATCAACATCGCAGAGATGGGGCACAACATCGTTTCGCTCCCCCAGCTCTATGGCGCTACCTACACCCTACTGGCGCACATTCTGCCAAAACAAGGAATCGCGGGAAGATTTGCGGAAAGCGATCATCCCGATGCCGTGGAAAAGCTAATTGACGAAAATACTCGAGCGGTGTTTTGCGAAAGCGTAGGGAACCCAGCCGGCAATGTGGCGGACATCGAGGCGCTCGCGCGCGTAGCGCACAAGCACGGCGTGCCACTGATTGTAGACAATACCGTGGCGACGCCGATCTTGCTGCGGCCAATCGAGTACGGCGCCGACGTCGTCGTGCATTCCATGACGAAATTCATGGGCGGGCACGGTACGACCCTCGGCGGGATGATTGTGGACAGCGGCAAATTCCCTTGGCGCGACCACCCAGAGCGTTTCTACATGCTGAACAAGCCGGAGATCGCGTATCACGGCGTGGTTTACACCGAGCAGTTCGGAGCGGCGGCATACGTCGCGCGTTGCCGGACGGTCGCCCAGCGGAACACTGGCTCGACGCTCTCGCCGTTTAATGGCTTCTTGCTGCTGCAGGGAATTGAGACGATGGCGCTCCGCGTGGAACGTCACGTAGAAAACGCTCGCAAAGTAGCGGAGTATCTGCGCAATCACGACCGCGTCGCGTGGGTGAACTATGCGGGATTTCCCGATAGCCCGCTCTACCCGATGGCGCAGAAATATCTCGGGTCGCGGCGCTGCTCGCTATTGACCTTTGGAGTGAAGGGCGGCTTCGAACAAGGCGTGAAGTGTTTTGACGCGCTGCGCTTGTTCAAGCGGATGGTCAACATGGGTGATGCCAAATCGCTCTCATGTCACCCGGCGTCTACGACGCATCGCCAACTGACACCGGAAGAACAACAGAAAGCGGGAGTGACTCCAGAAATGATTCGGCTGAGCGTCGGGATCGAACATATTGACGACATCATCGCCGACCTTGCCCAGGCACTGGACAAGGCTAACTGATAGCTCCAGCATTCTAATGCTCAGTGGCTTGGGAGATAGAAGATGTCAGTTGTAATCGAAGGCGGGCGGGTTCCGAAGCTGTTGATGCGGAATAATGGCTCGCAGCGCGCTTCTTCATCCGGCGCGTCGAGTGCGCAGGCCATTCGAATCGCGCTCATCAATAATATGCCGGATGCCGCGCTGGAAGACACCGAGCTGCAATTCTTCGAGCTTCTTGAGGCTGCCGCGGCCGATGTCCCGATTTCCCTCAAGCTTTACTCTCTGCCGGAGCTTCCGCGGAGCGCAGCGGGGCAAGAGCATCTGGCTAAGTTTTATTCTAGTATTCAGGACCTTTTGAGCAGCCAGTTCGACGGCATGATCATGACGGGCACCGAACCGCGCCAACCGGAATTGCGAAACGAACCGTATTGGCCGGCGTTAACTGAAGTCCTGGAATGGGCTGAACAAAGCACTTCCTCGACGGTGCTTTCTTGTCTGGCAGCACACGCGGGAGTGCTCCACAGTGATGGGATCGCCCGTCACCGGCTGCCCGACAAACAGTTCGGCGTCTTCGATTACAAAAAAATCGGCGACCACTCGCTCACCGACGGCATTGTGGAGCAAATGCAAATCCCGCATTCGCGCTGGAATGAAGTGCGAGCGGATGCTTTGACCTCTTGCGGCTATGAGGTACTGACGCAATCGGCAGCCGCAGGCGTTGATTTATTCGTGAAAAAGAAACGGGGGAGCCTGTTCGTACATTTCCAAGGTCATCCGGAATATGGAGCGCGCACTCTGCTCAAAGAATACCGCCGAGACATCAAGAGGTTCTTGAGGCAAGAGCGAGAGACTTACCCGACCGCGCCGCAGAATTATTTTGACGAGACGAGCACCAACCAGCTCTCCGAGTTTCGAGAGCGTGCTGCTTCCGCTCCGAGCGAGAATCTCTTGGCCGACTTTCCGGAGGCCGCGGTCGCGCAAACGGTTCGAAGCACTTGGGAGGCATCGGCTGCCACCGTGTACCGAAATTGGCTGCAGTACCTGATGTCCAGGAAGGTTGACGCCGCGGCGATCCCGGCGATGACACCGGCCGGCCGCGAGTGAATCCCGAGAGTGCATAGGCAAGAACCGCGGCCATTCGATCCGCTCATTTCCCATGTAGCGCACTCGCGGGATTTTTACTGCCTGCTCGTTGATGAGGGCGGCAGATTCGTTCGCGGTCCCGCGCGCACGTCCCGCAGAGCGATAGTGAACTGGTATGATTATTCGCCATGGCTGAAATCCCCGTCGCTGAACTGCTGAAAACCCTGCCGGAAAATATCTGCGATGTAATAACGCGGTGGGCAAAGCGCTCTCCTGACCATTTGGCGCTGGTTGAAGCCTCCGGATTCTGGACCTATCAGCAACTGCAAAGCGTAATTGCCGAGACGCAAGAATGGCTTCGTAGCGCAGGTGTCCGCCCGGGCGATCGAGTCCTGCTCGTGTGCGAAAACTGCCGCGCGTTCATTGCAATCTTTTTGGCGTTGGCGGGAATGGATGCGTGGCCGGTACTTGCAAACGCACGGCTTTCTGCAAGAGAAATTGACGATATCCGTGACCACTGCGGCGCGCGCCGAGTGATTTACATGACGAGCGTCTCGCCCCACGCCACACAGCACGCCAAGCGTCATGCTGCGACGATCGGAGACGTTGCGCGGCTGGGCTCAATAGGTGTCGGCGCGCTGAACGAGCAAGTCGAACCCGAGCCGATTGACAAGGATCGCACTCAGCGCGTAGCGGCGCTGATTTATACCTCCGGCACGACCGGGCTTCCCAAAGGTGTCGTGCTTACTCATAGAAACTTGCTGTTCATAGCTGACGTTTCCGCGCAGATTCGATCTCTCACTCCGGACGATCGCCTCTACGGCATTCTTCCGATGTCGCATGCCGTGGGGCTTTCCGTAGTTCTTCTGGGCACATTATTGAGCGGCGCCAGTCTCTATTTGTCTCCGCGATTTGATCCCGTGGCTGCACTCACTGCCCTGGATCGCGATAAGCTCACGATCGTACTCGGCGTGCCGGCCATGTTCGCGCTCCTGGTTGATTACACGAAATCGAAGGGTTTGAAAGGGCCGTTGAAATTTCCTGCACTTAGAATCATTTCTTCTTCCGGCGCGCCGCTGCAGCTCGCGGTGAAGTTGGCCGTCGAGAAGCTCTTTGGGATGACGCTGCACAATGGCTACGGCGTCACCGAATGTTCGCCCACCATCGCACAGGCGAGGGTGGATGAACCTCGAACCGATCTTTCAGTCGGCCGAATACTCCCGGGAGTGGAAATCAAGATCGTCGGGACGGACGGTAATCCGGTAGGCGATGGAGAAGTGGGTGAACTATCGGTGCGCGGACCGAACATTGCGAATGGCTACTATCGCGCACCAGAGGAAACTGCCGCAGCGATCAATTCGGAGGGGTGGTTTAATACGCGCGACCTGGCTCGACTGGAACGGGGGCATCTCTTCATCGTTGGGCGCACCAAGGAATTAATTGTCCGCTTTGGCATGAACGTGTATCCCGCTGAGGTTGAGGCAGTCCTGAACACGCATCCGGCAGTCGTCCGCTCAGCAGTCATTGGCCAGAATGTTCAGGGAGCGGAGGGCGGCGAAGAAGTGATCGCGTTCATCCAACTGGCTCCGGATTCGCCGCTCACGGTGACCGAGCTGGCCGATCACGCCGCGCGAAACCTCGCTCCCTACAAGCGTCCGTCGCGGATTGTGTTGATTGCCGAAATGCCGCTTACTCCCACTGGAAAAGCTAGGAAAGATGAGCTCGCGAAAATGGTTACCGCGTCGGCTACACCGCCGCAAAAGTAATGCTTTCGGTGAGGCGGCAATGACGTGATCTACGTAGAGCTGCTTGCCAGATTTATCGCGCCAAGGGAAGTTGCAAGGCACGCCGTTTTCGCTACAGCGGAACTTCGATCAAACTTGGTCCTTCGCCTTGTAGTCCGTCTCTCAATGCCTTCGCGAAAGCGTCGAGTGATGTAACGCGGCTCGCGCGCACCCCCATGCCCTTCGACAGTTGCACCCAATCAATCGTGGGCCGCCCGATGTCGAACAAATCCGCAGCGCGCGGCCCCGGAGCGCCGACGCCCAACCCTGCATATTCTCTTTGCAGCACGCCATAGGCTCGGTTCGCAAACACCACGGTCGTTACATTCAGGCCTTCGCGCGCCATGCTCCAGAGCGCTTGAGCCGTGTACATGCCGCTGCCGTCCGCTGTGAGGCATAGCACACGCCGGCCAGGACACGCGACTGCCGCGCCGACAGCCAGCGGCAGCGCGATGCCGATCGAGCCGCCCGTATTTCCCAGCCAATCGTGCAGAGGGGCTCCGACGGTGGCGGCCATCAACCCTCGGCCTGAGGTCATCGCTTCGTCCACCACAATGGCGTTTTCGGGTAGTAGCGCTCCCACGACAGCGGCAAGGCCAGCTAAAGTGATCTCGCCGCTCGGAGGCGGGGTTCGATCGGCCTTTCCGGTCGCAACTGGCTCCGTCTCTTGCAGCGATAACGCCGTCACAAGCGCTTCAAGAGCGCCAACGTAATCTTGCGCGGGCGTGGCCAATTCGTGAATTTCGCAATCCGGTGACGTCAGCACGCTGCTTTTTCCGGGATACGCAAAGTAGGAAACCGGTGAAGGCGCGCCCACTCGAATCAGCTGACGAAATCTTTTCAGCAACTCAATCGCTTGTTCTGGCACGTAGGGAATTCGCAACACAGGCGTAGTGCCAGCACCACGCTCGACCCGCGTGATCGGATACGGAGCAAGTAGCGTGACACCGGTGGCTGCGGCGATGCGTCCGGCCGCTCTAAGTCCGGCGCCGTACAAAGCATTTCCGTTGAGCAGAAGTGCCGTCGGCACTCCGGAGCGCAGCATAACTGCAGCTCGTTCGACGGATGCTGGGGACGGCTGGGCTGGTTTTGGAACCGCGGGTAATGCCGCTACCGCGCCACCGTCGTTCCATGCAACATCGGCGGGAACGATTAGTGTGGCAATTTGTCCGGGCGCGGTGCGCGCCGCGACGACAGCGTCCGCGCCATCGCGGCCTAGCTGCACCGAAGAGGAGCCCGTGCGCAGCCATTTTGAGTAAGGCCTCGCGATCGCCTCGATATCGGACGTTAGCGGGGCATCGTACTGCAGGTGATACGCCGGGTGCTGGCCCACGATGTTAACGATTGGGACTTGCGCTCGGCTGGCGTTGTGCAAGTTTGCGATCCCGTTCGCCAAACCCGGACCGAGATGCAGCAGCGTGCATGCCGGCTTCTCGGTCATTCGCGCGTAGCCATCTGCGGCGCCCGTCACCACTCCCTCGAAAAGGCCAAGCACGCAACGCATCTGAGTCACGCGATCCAAAGCCGCAACAAGATGCATTTCGGAAGTGCCGGGGTTCGTGAAACACGCGTCCACACCGCTGGCGATCAACGTACGAATCAAGCTCTCCGCACCGTTCATACTATTGGACATACTCTCCTGAGAGGGAAGCTTCAAGTGCGGAGTTCGATGCTAAGAAGAAGCTTCTTGAAGGTAACGGGAAACTACCGAGGCGAGTCTCTCGTAGTGCGTGCCGAGGATTCCCAGATGATCGCCCGGGATTGTCTCAGCATGAAAGCGATCCGCCAGCCCGGACCAAATTGCTGACGGATCTTCTGGAAAGTCGGTAATGGTTCCGGCCTTCACGAATTTTATCGCGCCGTTGTAAAAGCGGGGGCGATACTTCGTTAGTGAACGATACGCGCTTTCACGCGCGCGTTGCATCGTAGGCGTGTTGGCGGCGCCGGCAGGCACAGACCCGGGCGCGTTCCCGCTGCTGTCGCGGGTAATGTATAGTCGTCGTTCCGAGGGACGGACTATGTACGAGATCGCGTCTCGAACCGGCAAACGCGACACCGTGGTAGCGCGATACCTGGCGAGGCGAATAGCCAGGCGCACACGCTGTCCTAATGAAAGAAACCTGGGATGCGGATAAGTCTCCAGCATCGCGAGCAACGCAACTTTTTCGCCTTGAGCGGTCAAGCGCTGGGCCATTTCCAAAGTAACTAAACCGCCCAACGAATAGCCGATGAGATAGTAAGGACCATGGGGCTGAATTTCCTTGATCGCGTCGAGATGATACTGCGCCAAATCCTCGACTCGCTCGAACGGCTCTTCCACGCCGTCCGTGCCCTTCGCTTGCATCCCATAAATTGGGCGCTGCGTCTGCACGTACTTCACGAGTTGATAGAAATCCATGGCGGTTCCGGCCAGGCCGTGCGCGAGGAAAATTGGAGCTCCTGCGGTGCCGGCTTTTAATTGCAATAGCGGCGGGAACCGCGGCGCCGTGGGCTCATCCAGAACGGTGGCCAGAGCCGAAATCGTCGGCGCGCAATAGATCGTGACTGGCGCCATTTCCCGGCCGCAAACCCGCTCGATTTCAGCGAACAACTCAACGGCCAGCAGCGAATCGCCGCCAAGATCGAAAAAGTTGTCGTCCTGTTGAATCGCCGGCCGGCGCAGCACGCGCTCCCAGATCGGAGTGAGGACATCAACCGTGGTAGAGACCGATTTTTGCGTCACGGTGCACCCGGCAGCGTCACGAGCGATCGTCTCTGGTTCGTGCGTGACCGACTCAATTTTGATCTCGACGCCTTTGGAACGATTGTCCACTAGCTGTCCGTATTATGAATGCGCGAACTTCCAATAGAGTTCCCGAGCTTTGGTGTACAGGGGACCGAATGGAAGTGCGCGCTCGTCAATGCGACTTACGGGCACGACCTTGGAATAGTTCCCCGTGGCGAATATCTCGTCTGCTTCCTTGAAATTCTGGTAGGTGAGCGTTTTCTCGATGACCGTCACACCGGCGCCGCGCAGCAACCCGATGACGCGCTGGCGAGTGATGCCCGCCAGAAAAGTTCCATTCGCGATGGGCGTGAGCACCACGCCGTCCTTCGCCATGAAGATATTGGAAGTCGCAAGCTCGGCCACGTTGCCCAGCACGTCGCAGACGATTGCGTTGTCGTAACCTCGTGCGTGCACTTCAAAAAGCGCGCGCGCATTGGTGGGATAGAGGCACCCGGCCTTGGCATCCACAGGCATGGTGTCGAACGTGGGTCTACGAAAAGGAGACAACGTCACCGAGAAGCCCTTAGGCGGCCTCATCGGTGCTTCGTATATCGAGAGGCACCAGCGCGTAGACTCCGGATCGTGCGCCTGAACCCACGGCCCTTCTTTTTCGGCCCAATACATCGGCCGAATATACAGAGCGGCATCTTTATCGAATCGCGTGAATCCTTCGCGCGCGAGCTTCACCCAGGTTTCCGTGGAAACGATAGGCTTCAGAAAGAGCTTGGCTGCGGACTCATTCACCCGCGCGCAGTGCAGCTCGAGATCGGGCGAGACGCCTTCAAAATATCGCGCACCGTCGAACACAACGGAGCACAGCCAAGCGGCATGCGTGCGGGGACCCATGATCGGCACGTTTCCTTCGTGCCAGTCGCCTTCGAAATATGTCCAGGTTTTAGACCAGCCATCCGCGGGTACCAAGCGGCTCCTCCATACTTACATTCGCGACCGAACCGCAAACAACGCTAGCTTGCTCCGTCGCGCTGAACCGCATCGTCAATGGCTCTTTTCAGGCCATCCGCCAGGTGGCGAACGAACGGTTCGACAAGCATTCCCGCGGGATAGGTGGGAAGTACGACGACTTGTTGTCCTCCCTGCGCCAACCGCTCCCATTTCGCATCCGCCTTGTCGAGCATCCGATATTGCTTCAAAGGACGGAAGTCCGTGACGGTTCCGGCATACGGCTGTGGTATGTATTGCGCGCAAGCGCGGTCGTTCGTTTGCCAGATGTTTGCGAGCAGCAAAGATTCGGAGGCGTCCGCGCGCGACGAGTTGGTGAACTTCGCGAGTAGCATCCCCCGCCAAACCGGAAGCCGGTTGCGCAGTATCTCCAGCTTCTCTCGAACAAACTGGGACTTGCCGGCGCCATCCAGGCGGAAAAAATTGGCAGCGTGAAATACAAGGCGTTCCGCGCCATGGTAGCCCTTGTCCCAGATCGAAGGCGGCGGAACTTTGGACCACTCCATCGTGTCGAACAACGCCAGCAGCGCGACGCGTTCGCCCTGCGCCTGAAGCTGCTGAGCAATTTCGTACGCGACCGTGCCGCCCATGCAATAGCCGCCAAGAAAGTATGGCCCGTGCGGCTGTTTTCTTCGAATTTCCTTGGCGTACGCGGTCGCCATTTCTTCGATACGTGTTAGGGGCGGACGGCTTGCGTCCAGGCCGACGGCCTGCAGTCCATAGAACGGCTGCTCCGGACCCAAACGCTCCGCGAGTTCTCGGTAGATGAGAACGTTGCCGCCTGCTCCGTGGATGCAAAAAAAGGGAGGACGCGCACCTGACGTCTGGATCGGTACAAGTGGAGACCACCCTGCCGGAGCCTCTTCCTGCCGCAAGACCCGCGCAAGCTCCTCGATGGTCGGTGCATCAAAAAGCGTGGCGAGGGGCAGCTTTACCCCAAAGACCTTGTCGATTTGCGCGAACAGCTGTACGGCGACGGAAGAATCTCCACCCAGATCAAAATAATTTTGATCTGGCGTAATCGAATCCACGCCCAAGATTTCCTGCCAAATCTGGGTAAGCTGCTTGGTTGTTTTATCGCTCACAGGGGCTTGGGTTATTTCTGGCATCGACTCCACTCTAAACGAGAAACGTTCTCTCGTGCTATTTCGCCGCTAAGCGCTCGACCGGGGTGCGATACGGCGGTCGACACGTGTATGTGCCAGATAGCCATAAGTGCAATCCGCAGACCACTTTAGTACTACGCTAAGTAATTGATAAAAAGCAACTTGCCGTACGGCTGCGCTAGAAACCGCTAATTATCCACCGCTCTAGGGAAACGATTTTCCTTCGCTTCAGCGGGGCGCAGCTACTGGGATCGAAGCTTGCCCGAGAGGCATGCAACCCACCGCTGGGTACTAAGTCGCATATCCAAATACGGCTTTGAGCTCCAGGAACTCCTCCAATCCTGCCTCACCCCATTCGCGTCCATTACCTGATTGTTTATAACCACCAAAGCAACCTGCGAAGTCCACGCGAGCCCCGTTAATGTGCACATTCCCCGAGCGAATTTTCTTCGCCACGCGCCTTGCCCTTTCAACGTCCACCGATGCCACAGACCCGGAGAGCCCATAAGGGGTGTCGTTGGCAATTTGCACCGCGTCTTCTTCGTCGTCATAAGGGATGATGCAAAGAACCGGCCCGAATATCTCTTCGCGGGCGATGGTCATGTCATTGCGAACTTCGGAAAAGATCGTGGGCTTTACGAAGTAGCCCCGCGTCATCCCCTCGGGACGCCCGGGCCCACCCACAATCAGCTGCGCGTTTTCCGCGATGCCCCGTTGGATCAAAGCTTGCACCTTTTCAAACTGTGCCTTGCTTGAAAGCGGTCCCATGGTGGTGGCTTCTGCGGCGGGATCGCCGACCTTAATTTTGTCGGCGACCTTCTGCGCGATGGCACTTGCTTCCGGCATTTTCGAACGTGGAACGAGCATGCGAGTCGGCGCATTGCACGACTGGCCCGTGTTGCGGAAGCAGCCCTGCACGCAGTCCTTCACCGCCGCGGCCAGATCCGCATCCTCGAGGATGAGGTAAGCGGCTTTGCCGCCCAGCTCCTGAGTCACACGTTTCACAGTGGGCGCGGCGGCCGATGCGACGGCGATGCCGGCTCGCGTGGACCCGGTGAACGAAACCATGTCCACCCCACGATGCGAAGCTATCGCGTTTCCCACCGTAGGTCCATCGCCGTTGACCATGTTGAATACACCACGCGGGACGTCGGCCTGATCGAGAATCTCTGCGAATAAATACGCAGACAGCGGCGAGAATTCGCTGGGCTTAAGAACCATTGTGCAACCGGCCGCCAGCGCGGGTGCCACCTTGCAAACGACCTGATTCATCGGCCAGTTCCAGGGAGTAATAAGTCCGCACACTCCCAGTGGCTCTTTCCGCATCAAGGTGGATCCCTTCACTTTTTCAAACGGGAATTCCGCCAGCACTTTCACCATTTCGGACAAATGGCGCAAACCAGCAGGGGCCTGCGCGGCTCGCGAGAGAGATATCGGCGCGCCCATTTCTGATGAAATGGCCGCTGCCATCTCCTCCATTCTCGACTCGTAGATCTCGGCGATTCGTCGCAGCAATGCCAGGCGTTGGGCGACGCTCGTCTCCGAGTACATTTCGAAGGCGCGTTTGGCCGCCGCCACAGCTTTCTCGACATCGACGGCGCTCCCGAGCGAAATCGTTGCGATGTGGTCCTCCGTGGCAGGATTCGTGACCGGAAAGTCGCAAGCCGCGGTGGGAGCAACCCACTTTCCATCAATGTAGAATTGACGACAGTCTTTCATGTGCGCTCTCGTGTTTTGAATGAACGATCAGTGCGTGTGCTCGTAGCGTTACACGCGCATTCCATCTTCGGCGCGGTGTCGTGCACGCGTCAGGGCTGCGAGGAAGTTAGACGTGCCGCGCGGAAACATCGATAAGCATAAGATGCAACGAGCCGCAGCCCCTGCCTAAAGGTTACTACGAACCACGCGCCCCGTCCGATGGAGCGCTCGGCAGAAGCCTTCCACATGGACCGCAGCATCGCCAGACGTTCGCGATGCCCTAATCGAAATTTGACGCCCTTCGAGGCTATCAGGTCGTATGTCTTCGCTTCGAGGTATATGGATCGAAGATCCTTTCGCAGACTCTGCATCAGCGTAAGCGGAATCGAATGTTGCACGGTGGCATTGGCAACGAAAAGCGGGAGGTCTCCTCGTTGCATCAGACTCGCCATCAAAAAAGTGTCTTCCGCTCGAAGGGCGACGGTGTCAAAAACGGCTTTCGTTATATCGACCGCCGAGCGCCGAATCGCGAATCCTGCCGTGTTCAAGTATCGAATGCGGCCATCGGCCTCAAGCAAGTGCGCTTGAAGCATAGCCAACCGCAGTTCCTCCGCCCGGCCGACCACTCCCACGCGGTCTCCCACGAGATGAAGTTGAAAGTACTTGTGTTGGGGAAACTGCGCAGTGGCTCTCGCAAGGGCCGGCAAACAATTTAT
This sequence comes from uncultured Acidobacteriota bacterium, assembly GCA_963740695.1. Taxonomy (GTDB): domain Bacteria; phylum Acidobacteriota; class Terriglobia; order Acidiferrales; family UBA7541; genus Palsa-295. The sequence goes on along the minus strand of CAVUFU010000002.1, from coordinate 149,595 downwards.
CTGAAATCTGCAATCAGCGTCCGCAAAGAGCAACACCTCGCCTTTTGAAACCTGGACGCCCCGGTTTCTAGCGGCCGAAATCCCCGCATGAGGTTGCCGGAGGATCGTGAGCGGATAGCATTTGCTCCAGCGACCGATAGCTTCGGGCGCAGCCTCGCTGCTTCCATCGTCCACGATGATTACTTCAAAACTTGCGTCGTCCTGTTGCCGATCCAGCGATCGAAGGCACTGATCGAGAGGTGCCCAGTCTTCGTAGACGGCTATGATGATGCTGAATACGGGGCGCTGGGCCGCGTGGAATTCGCGGTCAGTCATGCGTCTTCACAGTTACATTCTTCCGGGATCCGCATTGTGAGGGGTGCCCCTGCCGCCCGCACATTAAATCAGGCGCGCGCTCTTTGCGAATGTCGCTAGAGAATGATACACACAAACTTGCAGCGACCGTTGCTACCCACGTCGCACTTGATTGTTCCAAACGCTAATATCAGGAGGATGGAACACGGACTGCAAAATTACTGACGATTTCAGATGGTCATCCGGGCGATTGCTGCGATGAACTTCAAGGTTGCATGGTCAGCCACGAAGGAAAATCCAGCCCTCGAGAGCGGCGAAATTCACGTCTGGAGGGCGTTCCTCTCCGTCGATCAATCGCTTTTGCAGCACTTGGAATCCACGCTCGCGGAAGATGAGAAGGCGCGCGCGGCGCGATTCATTTTTGACCGCGATCGAGATCACTTTATTGCGGCGCGGGGAATTCTTCGCGATTTGCTTAGCCGCTACGTTGAGTGTCCAGCGGGAACGATCAAATTCGCGTACGGTCCGCAGGGCAAGCCCGCATTGGCGGATCCGGGTTCAAAATCGAGCGTACGCTTTAATCTTTCGCACTCACACGGTCTCGCGGTGATTGCGGTGGGCGCTGGGCGCGAAGTGGGCATTGATGTCGAACTGCTTCGGCCGGAATTTGCGGGCGAGGACATCGCGAAGCGATATTTTTCGGCGAGGGAGGTACGCGAGCTGGCCCAGCTTCCAGTGGGATCGCGAACCGAAGCATTTTTTCGTTGCTGGACGCGAAAGGAAGCGTACATCAAGGCCCGCGGCGAGGGCTTGCATGTTCCGCTCGATAGCTTCAGCGTTTCGCTATCGCCTGATCGCTTCCCTGAGCTCTTGAGCGCCGATGAATCGCGTTGGAAAATCGAGTCCCTGGTTCCGTCAAGCGAGGCGGAGCGTCGCTACGCTGCCGCGCTGGTCGCAGAGGGCAAAGACTGGGCGTCGCGCTACTTCAATTGGAGATAACCAGAGCAGGACCGCACGCGAGAAAGTAATTGAATTTAACCGTCGAACGGGAAAGTCAGAGCGAATGCGGAAGGAAATGGGTCGGCGTTGCGAAGTCACATCTTAATGGCGCATCGCGGGGAAAATTTGCGTGCGACAATAACCGACAGCCCGGTCGAATCTGTGGATCAGTAGCCGCGCTTAAATGCCAAGTAAGGAAGCAGCGCCACTTCCGCCAGACTGGGAACAATGTCGTCGGAGCTGAAGACGGATTCAATCTTCAGATCCATCAGCGACCGCCAGTACGCTTTGGGAGCGAGCCGCCCGGCGAAAATATCCGAGAAACTTGTCGGAAGGTCCGTAACCATGCGAATCCATCCGACGCCTGCGCGACCGCGGCATCGGTCGACCGGATCTCCGACTTGATCAGCATACAAGAGATAGGAAAAGTCCACTCCCGCGGGCGAGCCCAGCGCGTGGAAGCCCCATGTTCGTGCATTCACGTCAAGTAACTTGTATTTCCCATCCCGCGGATCAAGTTTGTATTCAACTTCTGCGAGGCCATAGTAGTTAATCTCACGTAGAAACTTCAGCGTCAGATTTTCCACAATCGGATTGTCGATGCTCTCTACGAAGGTGGCTGCCCTGCCAAACTCAGGAGGATGTTGTCGCCAGCGTTGCGCCTCCATGCTGCCCAGGACCGCTCCATTTTTCATGAATACACACGATGAAAACTGGCGAGTGCCGTCACCGGGGATAATCTCTTGAACGAGAACCTCGTTTGTCCCGACGTGGCTCGTAGCCTTCTGAAACAACTCTTTGAGATGAGCTCGATTCTCGGCCCGCCATGCCTTCGCTCTCGTCGCGTAGAAAAAGTCCTCCTTTACCGACGGTTTGACGGCGAGTGGAAACTCCGCATCGATGCAGTCAATCTCCTCGACCGTACGCGGACACCATGTGCGCGGTATCGGAATGCCGAGCCGCTGCGCCAAGCAATACGTATTCCATTTGTTCCAAGCCCACTTCGTGATTTCCCAATCTGGCGTGGGAACGCGAAAACATTCTGAAAGCGTCTGTTTGTGGCGGGAGAACGCGGCAACATGTTCGTCGCGGGTAGGGAATAAAACCCAGCCTCTCAGGTTCATCCTGCGACCCATCTCGACGAGAAATTCGATGGTCTCGTTTTCCTTGCGTAGATTGGCCGCGTGCACTGCAAAGGTCGTGTATTTCGAAAATCGTCCGATGGAGTACTCGTCATCGACGACGCACAAAGGAACGCCGTGGCGTCCGAGACTCCGAATAATGCCCAATCCGTGGAAGTCACCGCCGACGACAACGGCGCCGACTCGACCACCGACCGACTGAACCGGACTTCTTACGATGTTCGACACTACATTTTTCACATTGCGGCCACGGAAGTTACCTTAGATCCATTGCGCGATTCAGGGGCCGCGATAAACCGCGCGAGCCTTCGGGCGGCGTAATCAGTGCCGCATACGAAAAACATTAAAGGACCGAAATTCCAGGAAGAAGGGGCACCCAGAAAATGAAGTCCCTGGATTGACGACTCGAATCCTGACTTTAGTTTTGGGAATCCATTGATCTGCGCCATTCCTTGGATCAGCTCGGACGATAGGAACGGATAGCGAGTAACATCCACCCGATAACCCGTGCCGAGAAGCACATGATCCACTTCTCGAAGGCTACCATCATTCAAACGCATGCTCAGCCGACTGCCTGACGGTGCTACGGATTCGACAAATCGGGCCTTGGAAACAGCAATGTCGGTAAACCGATCCACGAGCCAGCGCGCCCCGGCGGGACGAAGCGCCCGCTTCCGGAACGCGTCCTGAGCGCTCCGCGGGAAATACTTCACCGCGTCCGGCACGGCTACGATGCGGCTAATGCCAGCGGGCCCGATATCAAACGGCGAATACAGGAGTTTCGCAAGCGGACCCAGCTTTTGCAGCCGGGCGCGCCATCCAAGCCAGTGCACGCCAGATGCTCTGACAATCACCTCGACCTTCCCGCCTGCCTCGTGGATCAGCGCTGCAGACTCAAGCGCACTCTGACCCGCACCAATGACTGCAACCTGCTTGCCGGTAAACCTGCGTACGTCTCTTTGGTCCGAGACATGAGTGACGAGCTCGGGCGGAAGACCTTCAAAGACTTTTGGCCGTCGAGCAAACGAGCCGATCCCAGCGGCTACCACCACTCGACGCGCCTGCATCTTTTCGCCGTCGCTGAGAGTCACTTGAAAACCTTGGGATCCTCTATCGATCCGAGCGATCCGACGGCGGTCGATGTCCGGAACTGCCTGCCGGTGAAACCAGAGTCCGTATTCGACGAAGCGATCCAGAGGAATCGGCCTGGGGATTTGAATACCGAGTTGTTGGCCGAAAGCGTCCATCGTGAGCGCTGTCTGAGGATCGGAGATATGCGACGCCGCCCACGGAGATCGCAGCAGCATGCCCTCCGGCATGTGCGACTTCCAGAATTCCATCGGCTCGCCGAAGACGCGAACGTCGAGACCTGGGATATTCCGCAGGTGTGCGGCCGCCGCCAGTCCGTACGGTCCCGCTCCTAGAATCACCACGTCACAGCGTGTCATCGCAACTCCACATTAGCCGCTGGCCATAGCCGCGGAATGCCGGGTGGATCGATAGCGCCAACAATCTCGCGGTTCATGATTCGCGCACGAGCTCCTGGTCCGGACTCGGTGGGACCTTGTCAGAAGAATTCATAGGCGCCGCTTCGGATCGCTGCAGCAACAGCAACACCGGGGCTAGTATCGCCAACGCCAGAAAGAAGAATACGAATCCGCCCTCGTGGTGGAGTCTGCCGGTCAAAAATCCGGGATCCACATAAACGCTTAGCAGGGTTAGCGTCGTTATGCGGATGCCATTCTTAACGACAGCCAACGGCAAAGACAACAACACAAATAGCAGCATTCTCCACTTCGTTCGCAGAAACAGATGGGCCGCGAGCAGGCAGGTAATGAACAACGCCACGCTCGATCGTATACCGCTACATTCCTTCGCAACCTCAATCGCGACGCCTGGAACCGTGAGGACGAAACCCTGGCGCAGCACCGGAACTCCCACCGCCTTGAAGAGCAAGTAGGCAATTTCTGTCGAGCCTTGCTGCAACCAGTAAATGCTACGCTCCAACACCGGGGGTGGAAGCGGGACCATGAGCAACAGAAACAACAGCGAAAATGAAGCCTTGCGCCACGCCGAGCTTCCGTAGCACAGCAGGAACCCGCCGAGCCACACTGCCACGATCGCGAGCGTCGCCGCTGAGAGAAATTCGTCGGGCCTCCGCGAAGCCAGCCAACTTACGGCGAAAACGTACATCGCGACGGCCGCCAAAACGACTGCACTGCCGGAGTACGGCGAAGGTTGCACGATGCCGAAAATTCGTGACCGCTCGCTGTACAGCAAATAGGCGCTCACGAAAGGAATGAGCAAAATGTGTGAGGATGATTCCTGGTTGAGAGAAAACACCGCCAGCTCGTGCAGCGCCTTCCAGAAAACCAGACTGGACAAGATGACCAAGCCCGCGAATGCAGCGTGCGCTCGTCCGCGTCCCACTATCCGGTCTTTTAAGAGCTCGGTAGACATGATTTGCTTCTCAAGAAGGGCGCGCTGCCGTTCAAATCTCCTTTGCAAGCTCATTACGAATCATTGTCCATCGAGTACAAGAGCCGGTCCCCGTCCAAAGTCGCGTAAGCGACACGTGCCCGCTCGCACTCCGGGCCCTCAATCTCCCAACGCGTGCCTTTTTGGATCAATCTCATCTCGCTGCGAGCTCTCCACCAGAGATTCACTTCTCCCGGCAACGCCATCCAAATTTTTTCGCGCTCAACCATGTTTCGTAGATGAGCGAGCAGCGATTCGTACACTCTCCGCGCCGAAGGGCTAATCAGGTAATCTGGATGAGCGATGAAACTCATTAGCCCGTTTCTGCCTCGAATCAGGTCGAGTTGCTTCTTCCACAGGTCAATCGAGTAGTCATTCAGTATCTGAAAGAGCGAATAATCCTGGCAGGCGGTCAGCGGAATCTCGAGGATCTTGCCGACAAAATACGGGAAAACCGTACAACAGCCACCGCGCTGCGGCTCGAGATGCGCAACGTTCGGCATGGACATGTCATAGGAAAAATCGTAGGCATCGTACCATTCGAGATTCCGGTACATAACCCCTGCGCGGAACCCGCTGGCGCCGAATTTCTTCGCGTACTCGTTGATTTTCCGTGCGCGCTGCAAGAATAATTCACGCTCTTGATAAAGTTGCCCGTCATGATTCAAGTCGTGGATGTTGAACTCAAATCCGCGCTCGCGCATCCCGCGCACATACTCGTCCGGAACTTCGTAGCGTTTTTCCGGAATCACTTGAAAGGCGGATCGGAATCCAAACGATTGATCAATATCCATCAGCTCGGAGGTGAAATCGCGGCCGACGGCGGTTTCAACGTCGTGCGTCATGATCAGGCAATTCGGAGCGCCATCAGGCCAAAACCAGATAAACGGGACGCGCTGCACGCCGCCCGCTTCCATGGCCAGGCGAAGAACCTGCTCATGTATCGTGTCCACGGTAAAATCGACCGGCCAGTTGGGAAACTGCAGGTTACGCCAGCCGCCCAGGTAAACCTTCTGAAGGTGCTTGCGCACTGCGACGGGCATCAGATCCCGAACGGCATAATAACCCTTGCGAACCACCGGATGATCCACGAGACGTCCGCGCTTCGCGAGCAAATGCTTGACGTAACGCTCCGTGCGGAGGTTTTCAACGATCTCCTCAGGATCAAAGGGCAATTGCACTTTGCACTCGGCCAATCGCACGTTTTTGGACGCGTCGTAAAGCTGCGCATTTTCTAGACTCGCCGACACCCCGGTCGCACAGTGACCGTAGCAAATCGGCGCGGCGCCGAATCGAAAAAAGCCAGTCTCTCCCGCTGGCCGCGGCGCACATATGCGGCCGAGCCCCAGTTCATTGACGCGATAGTAATCGGAGAGAATCTGATTCACGATTTGATCTAGGCTCCCGTTTCGGAGTTGCGACTCTGTTTCTTGCGACGCGATCTTGGCGCCTCGCCAATACCTACCCGATGTGACGGTAAATGAGTTTTCCGGACGTCGCCAGCAACCGGCTCGGCATGCACGAAAACACCCGCTTCGCGATTCTTAGTTTCCAGCCGTCCGCTCCGTCGCCAGAGGGACCGCCCGGAAATCTCCAGTACATCAGGCGTTGATGATCGCGTACCCAGTGGTCCTTAAACGCGAGGAGTCCGGTATTGTCCTGTTGAGTCCGACCTAGGTCGAACGCAACCGCACCGTTCGCCTTCGCGGCGGCGATAGCCTTCCACAAGAGCCACGGCGTCGCTCCAAATTTATTGAACTGTGCGTCCGAGCAGCCGTATTTGAAGTATCCGGTTTCCCGAAATCGCAGAGTCAGAATTGCCGCAATCGCAGAACGGTTGTGATACGCCACTCGTATCTCCAGCATTTTTTCTTGGCACTGAACTAAATTCTGAAACCAGGAAAAAGGAGGTGGCGGCAAATTATGTCTCCCGCGCGTGATCACAAACAGGCGGTAGAATTCCAGGAGCAAATCCGGCGAGGTTCCGCATTTTTCGATTAGGCCGGCGCGTTCGGCCCGCTGAATGCGACGTTGGACCGAATCCTTGTCGAAGCTCCGAAATATAGCTTCCAAATCAGGGCGCAGATCCATCACATGCAAGAAGTAGTGCCCCACGGGCCGAAAGCCAACCTCAGAGCACGTGCGACCTAAATCCTCACCGGTCGGACGAAGCTCTAGGTATTGCGGACGCCCCTCGTCCAAAAAGGCTTGGCATCCACGCGCCAAGCTGATCATCTCTTCGGGTGAGTCGCAAAGCGGTTCGCAATGATCCGAGAACGGCAACGACACGAGGCGGCTGCCCGTGAGCCAACTGTCAATTTGGCAGAACAGCAGCCCGTTTTTCGGTGCGCTGTTTGGCGGCGACGTGGTAACAACCACCGGCCGATATCCGTAGGTTTGAGCTAGCGCTTTCAACCAGCCTCGATGATGAAAGACCGAGGACCTGGGATGGTGGGCGACGAGTTCATCCCAACCACTGTCAGTAAGCGGATCGAGAGTACGGACTTGTTCGGGTTTCATGAGCGCAGCCAACCCGGATCGGGACACCGCAACCTCGCTGGGGCATTCGATGCAGCCATGGTTCTGAATCTCATAGTACGCGGCTAAATCTCCGATCGAATCGGACTTGGCCTTCGCGGAATTCATCACCATTGACCGCGCAAGCATATCCCGTTAAACCCCGCAATTGGCTTGCCGTCCGCCGCTACGAGACGTGAAGCTGGCGAAGAGCAAATGAGAGCTAATTCATTGATTACACGCTTGTTACCAGGAGGAAGCTTCAATCGTGTGATTTCTGCTTGTGCGTTTGATTGTCCCGCGCGCCGCCCTCTAGAACATTCACGCCATAACTTGGAAACCGATTTGCCAAGATCTTCCCTCACTCCTGGGTCACCAGCCCCCAAAAGGTCGACCCCGCCTCGACGAACCCCAATTTCGCAAGACTTTCTCTGCGACTGAGGGCCCGTCAACGCGGGCGGAGCATCCATGGGTCCGTGGCCAATCACTTGGCCACCTTGCTGAACGCTCTTTCATACGCAGCCAGCAGACTCTCTACTGAAAAATCCCAAGCCAGCGCGTCCTCGACCCGCTTTCTTCCGAACTCGCCCATCCTTTTTCGTTCGTCCGGACGGTCGAGCAAGCACAAAATCTTGTCCGCGAAATCATTCACCTGATTCTGGGTATCGGCATATAAAGACGCGTCCTGGGCGCTGTATCTCCCCTCTTTTAAATCGAACTGCACGATGGGCTTTCCGAGCGCCATATACTCCATAATTTTGATCATCGTGGAAATGTCGTTCATCTTGCATGGTTTGTCCGGATTTACGCACACATCGGCCGTGGACAAAATCGCCAGCAAATCGTCAAATGGAATCCTTCCAGTGAAATTGACCGTGTCCTCGAGCTTCTTGTCTTTCACCATCTTGCGAAGCCCGGGCAGTCCAGGGCCTCCGCCGATACACGTGAAATGGACATCTCGCCGTCCCGAGCTTTTGATGCGAAGCGCGGCGTCGAGAAGAATGTCCAACCCTTCCTGGTCACTCATATTTCCAACATAACCCACTAGATAGGGCTTGCCATACTTGAGGTCTGGGTTTGGCGGTACGGCTTTGAAGGTTTCGAGGTTTGGTCCGTTGCGGACAACAAAGACATCTTCCGGAGCTAAGCCTCCTCGAGTGACAGCGAGATCTCGGTAGCTGCAATTGGTCGCCATGACCACATCCGTGAAACGGTACGTCATTTTCTCCAGCCAAACCTGGATCTTGTAAAAGGCGCCCGTGTTCTCGTACTTGGACACGTACAGCTCCGGGCTGGCATCGTGGTGATCGAAAATGTATTTCACCCCCAAAAGCTTGAACGGCAGCGCGACTAAAAAGATGTCGTCGGGAGGATTGCAGCCTTGAACCACCTGAAACCCATGCCGGAGATAGATCCACCACGAGTACAGAAACTGCCAGAACAATGCGCTGCTGTATTCGTAGATGTATCCGAGCGCACCATTTCCTTCTTTGGGCATCGGGTGCCGGAAGATCTCCACTCCTTCCAACACCTCATGCGTCCGCTCAGCGCCCTTGCCCTTCGGACACAACACGGCGACCGCGTAGCCATTCCTTTGCAGGGAAGTAGCTTCCATCCACACGCGGGTATCGAACGGCACAGGCATATTCTCTACGATGATGAGGATACGTCGCGTCATGATGTGGGCGTATTAGGACTACAGCAGCTTGTAAAGGCCGGCGAGCGCGCAAAACATTGTGGCCTGTCCCCAGTGCAGCGTAGGGGTCTTATTAACGAGCCGTGGCGAGTATCGACGGTAGTAGAAGTAACCGGTGCGGTCCTGCATGTTCTCGATTGTCCATTTTGCAACATTCAACGCCAGTGCCAGATTCCCCGGGTCTCGGTCATGAAAGAAAACAAGAGTGTCGATCGCCTGAGATGAGCACTGGATATCGATCGGCAGAGTCTTGCGGTCATAGTACCGCGGAGTTCCATCCGGCAGGAAGAAAGTGTTCTTCCAGTACTCGTAGCCTACGTCCAACTTTGCTTGAAAACGATCGTCGCCGGTCGCCGTGATGTAGTACTTGAAACAGTCCAATACGTATGCAGTATGAAAATTGTCAACCCATTGGACGTTGGGTGCTTCGCCATAAAACCAAGACCCGTCCGCACGCTGATGATTGGCTGTGTACTGAATCGCTTTCGTCGCCAGGGATCGATACGCTTCGTTCTGCGTGTAAGAAAAAGTCCGGGCCAGGAGGCTGGCGCCTAAAGTGTTGGCGTTGTGGATCTCATTTTTTCCGGTCGGGATATAACTAATACACAGAGAATCGCCTTCCGGATAGGTTTCAAGATCTCGCGAAATATGCTCGCAAGCACTGACGGCAACCTGCAGATAACTGTCACTTCCGAAGTGATCATAACCATCCAGAAACGCGTGACCGATCAGCGAGGTCCAAACGATCGTCGGCACACCCTTTGGCAGATAAAATCCTCTGGATTGATAATCGAAGTGATTGCCCCAGCATGAGCCCGAATAGCCTTTCGATTGGTTTTCGGCCAGCCACTGCAGTGCCGATTTCGCTTTGTCCGCCCAAGATTTATCGCCGGTGGCTTGATGAAGACGCATGAAACCTTTAGCCAGATAGCCCATGCCTTTGGTGGAGCGGTTCTTGGGAATTCCCAACAAAGGCCGCACGTTCAGCGGAAACCTGCGAACTCCCTGTTGCAAAACCGTGCGCAAGAATTTCGTTTCGAAGGTCAGCGGGCGAAGATACTTCGCGTTCAGCCCGTCAAACGTGTCGTAACCCCGATAATCATTCTTCTCCAGCCAGCCGGAAAGCCGGCCAAGCGCCGCGGAAATCTGCTCCTTGGAAAGCCGGCCCGTGCCCGAGACGCTGGAGTGTTTACCAGCAGATACCGTCATACTTGCCATTATCACTCCTGCGATCTGTGATTCTCACAAAATCCACCACGTGCTGCCCATCGTGCAATCGCCCCAGCACATTCTCGAATTCTGGATCCTTGTTCCCGATCACAATCGTTTGCGCGTGATCCAGGACTCCCTCGATGCCGTTGACCATCAGCCGGGAGATGTGCGGGATACGGTTAAGAATGAAATCTCGGTTGGCTCCCACCAGCTTGGCTAAATTCACATTTCTGTCGAAGATGCGCAGATCATAGCCCTTGCCGATCAGCCTCTCGATGATCTCAATCATCGGGCTTTCCCGCAGATCGTCCGTTCCGGCTTTGAAACTGAATCCCAAAATGCCGACTCGCTTCGAACCGCCTTCCATGATGAGCTGCAGGCCTCGAGTCACCTGCAATTCGTTGCTCGGCAGAATTGAGGTCATGATCGGCAACTGTAGATCGTGCGTCTTGGCCTTGTAGGACAGAGCCCGCAGATCCTTGGGCAAACAGGAACCGCCGAAGGCAAAACCCGGCAGGAGATAAGCGGCAGAAATATTCAGCTTCTTGTCCTCGCAGAAAATCTTCATAACCTCGTGCGCATCAATAGAAAACGACTTGCAGAGATTTCCGATTTCGTTCGCAAAACCGATCTTGAGAGCGTGCCAGCTATTATCCACGTACTTGACCATTTCCGCGGTCTCGATATTGGTTCTAATCAACGGCGCGTCGAGCTTGGAATAAAGTGCGGCCAACAAGTCGCCGCTGGCCCGGTCGAACTCGCCAATTACTGTCTTGGGAGGTGAGTTGAAGTCTTTCACCGCGGAACCTTCCCGCAAGAATTCAGGATTGTTGCAGACGCCGAAATCGCTGCCGGCCTTCTTTCCCGAATACTCCTCCAGGATCGGAATCACAATTTGGTGCATCGTGCCGGGCAAGATCGTGCTGCGAATGACGACGGTGTGCCGCGCAGATTTTTTCTTGAGCGCCTCTCCGATCAATTCGCAGACGCGACGGATATAAGTCAGATCGAGATTGCCGTTCGTTTGGCTCGGCGTGCCGACGCAGACAAAGGAAAGCTCCGTCTCGCGAATCGCCTGGTCTTGGTCGCTCGTGGCACGCAGCCGCCCGGCTTTGACGTTCGTCGCGACAATTTCGCCGATATCCGCTTCGATGATCGGAGATTGGCCCGCATTGATCAGGTCAACCTTCGTGCGCACCGGATCTACGCCGACGACTTCATGCCCCTCCTGCGCGAGGCACCCCGCAGACACCGTTCCTACGTAACCCATTCCGAAGATACTGATTCTCAAAATTCGTTCCTTTCGATTAGCGCGCGATAGTTCGACACTTACTTTAACGCATTGGTGAAATTATCCGCGGGTTGAATCGCAGACTCTCAGACTCGCGGCCTGGGCCGAAACACCAACACGATCGGAATCCCCGGCGTGTCGTACTGGGGCGACTCCAGGACATCAAATTCACGCTTGATCAAATCTATCTTTCGCTTCACGCGAAATTTCACCTTCCCCGGCCGGTGATCCCCCAGATACAGCCTTACGATGAAGACGCCGCTCTTCTTCAGATGTTTGGAATATTTCTCAAGGATCTTCAGCACCTGGCCGTAGGGCACGTGATACAAGGACTCGCGGAACAAGATGATGTCGAATTCCTTGGTTGGACTGTACCCAAGAAAGTCCGAACACACGAAGCTGTTCTTGTCGGTCCGGCCGGTCTCCTGCGTTCGCTTCGCGGCCTTGGCCAGCGCTACTTCGGAGATATCTATGCCGGTATAGGTCAGATAGACGCCGGAGTTCAGCTCGTTGGCCGTATTGCCCGGCCCGCATCCAAGATCCAGGATGTTTCCGTTGCGAGCGTACTTTTCCAGGTGTGGGTAAACACAGTCACCCACCGTGTTATCAATGAAATTCCATTTATTAGACGCAAAGTCCTTATCCCAAATCCGCTTCTTGATGCTCGAAGGACCATAACTAGCCAGAAATCCTTGCACGAAAATCTTCGTGCGCTCCACAATGTGCACGTCTAACCTCCATTTAAAGTCTGCACGTCCCAGTGTAACGGAAGGCGTCTTCGTTACTGGCGATTCCATCATTGAATTGTCCTAGCTCGCACGAGAGGTATCAGGTTTGGCGTCGAGCGCTTATTGCGGCGTTTGAGACGCACTCGCCCTTGAGCTGCGGACGCCTTCTTCTCCGTGTATTCGCTCGCATCCGTGCCCGCCGGACTCCTGCCGCGACGGCGCGGGATCGTCGGATCCATAGTATTCTGAATGGTCTACGGGGCCCGCGGTAAGTGCAAGAAGAGAGCCCGGCTTGGGACAGGTACGCCGCCCTGCCCGTGAGCTGTTCCTCGGGCCAGTAGCAATCGCCTTTCGCTGGGGGCTAATATTCGCCCATGACGCAACTAGGGTTGCAATACGCAGATTTGTCGCTAACAACCTACGCCGTTTTGCGCCGGACTGCAGTCAGGTTCGGGGAGGGGCTGGCCGCTTTCCCTCAGCTGAATGGTCAATGGTTTCAATGTCTTACAGCCGCAAACTCTGCGGATTCTCAAGCTCTTCACCGACGGTGCCGATAATGATGATCATCCCATCAGTTTTGAAAGAGGACTCTTTGCGCCTGACGCTGCCGCCGCATAGCCGCCTGCAACTTCTCGCAAGGGGCGGTTTAGCCCTCGTCGCTATTGTTTTGTTTGGCGCGCCGTTGTGCCACGCGCAAGGAACCTACACCGCTCAGACTTGTAGCGAGGCTGACGTGAACGCGGTCATCAACGGCCCAACGCACACAGCTGTGAACGGCGACACCATCATCATTCCCACTACCGGCTCACCCTGCACTTGGACCTCTGGCATCACAATCAACGGCGTCGGCATAGACATCACCGGTACCGGAACGCCCAACACGGGCGGCGGCACAGTTGGGGCCGGAACGCCAAACACGACTTTGATCGACAACGCTGCAGCAGTCCGTTTTTCAGCTTTACCGGGCTCAGCTACGGACAGACAGCAAAAGTAGAGCTGCTCACCATGTCTGCCAGCCGGAGCCGGGCCAATGCGATCAGAGGAGCTGTGACCTTTGCTGGTACGTGCACTGCGAGCGGATGCGCTCAGCGTGCGCGTCGATAATATCAATTTCACTGCCGGAAATGGGAGAACTGCTTTAGACGGCGGCCTATTGTCGTCATTGATAACGTATTCGGAGTCGTCGACCACAACACGCGTGAATGAATCTCCGCTCGGGCCCTGCATCTCGTGAAGTGATTACTTCGATGCGTGGCAGGGTGTAGGAGACTACGGCGACAATTCCTTCGCGAGCGCAGATACGTTCGGAACCGCGCAAACGATGTTCATTGAGAACAATCTGCTGACCGGCGTCCGGGTAGCGAGAACGATGTGCCTCCTCCGGGCGAACGCGCGGGGCGCGCGTTACGTTTGCCGATTCAATCACAGTCGTCGAATATGTCGGGAGACGGGCCTTTGCGGAGCCCACGGCACGGCATGGGGTGGCAGATTTCGCGGGCAGCGCCAGGTGGAAGTGTATTACAACAGCGTCAGCGGAAGTATCTGCGATTCGCTCGATGGGTTCTCAGCGGCACCGGGTATTTTTTCAGTAACACGATTACTGGAACCGGTTGCAACAAGATGACGAGTCTCGACATCGCTCGGTTCATCCAGACCGGCCGCTCCGTGGGACACCTGCAATGGGACGCAACCGTGGGACTAAGTCCTTGGTCATCATCGTCCGCGTGTCTTGACCAGCCAGGAAGTGGAGCAGGAGTCTACTTGAAAACGCTACGCCTATCCTGGTCGAGCGCCGGGAACCGCCTGCGTCCTTGCCGGCCAGTGCTGGCCGAATCCGTTGCTCGACCCAGTTTACGAAGCTGGAGAGGTGTCGCCGAACAATGCCCTCGGCGTAACGGTCGAATCCGATGGCTCGCAGACTCGCGTACTGGCTAACCGGGATTACTTATGCCGAGGTTTCGCAATGTAGCCAACAGCGGATTCCCCGATTCATGCACCCCGTTCAACGGAGCAAGCGGAACCGGATACGGCACGCTCGCGAATCGCCCCACGACCTGTACCCCGCACGTCGGCTATTGGGCCACCGATCAGGGCAACTGGAACACCTACAACTGCAGACAGGGAACACTATATATCTGCACTTCTACAAATACCTGGACCATTGAGCTACAAGCCCTACACCTATCCACATCCTCTTACTGCCGGCGGCAGTTCGGGAACCGGTCCGGCTCCTAATGCCCCGACCGACCTAACGGCGACCGTCGAGTAAACCGGCGGCATCGTCAGTCCTTCTTCCCCTCGCGAACTGACGAGGGGCCAAGCTCGTATCCAGAGGGCGCGCAACCTAGCTCGCGCTCGAGACTGGAGTCTTCCAAAACACTTCAATGCTCCGCTCCGCGCATCGGGAGAGGATCTGCGAGAATTCCCGCGCGGGCAGCCAATCTTGCAGCGCTAGGCCCCTTTCATAGTCGCCCGCCGCATAGTTAAACTTCCCCCCGGCGGACAGGCGATCGAGCATCTCGATACATTCCTGTCCATCCGGCGCAAATTCCGGGAGGTTCACTTCGAATGAAAGGTAAGAAACCGCAGTATGCAATCCGCGTAAGACGCTAGGCTCGTGCCCTTCCACGTCAATCTTGATAAAAAAAGGCAGCCCATGAGTGCTAATCAACTGGTCGAGGGTCGTCGTCTCTACTGTCGTCCGACGGCTGAAATCGTGATGTTGACCAAACCGCTCGTCGTCGCGCTTCAAGGTCTCGACCCATTTTCGCGAGAGGGTATTCTTGGCTGAGCCCGGTTCGTCGATCCACATGGTTTCAACCGACTCTTTCTCGCTCAGCGCTTTGCCGACTATCACCACCGGTTGGCGGGACAGCCTGTACGTCAGAAATTTTTCCCTTAGGATGTCTTGATTGGTCTGATCCGGCTCGATCGCCACAACACGCGCGCCGAGTTTCAAAAAGATATCGGTCTTAGTTCCGTGGTTCGCTCCGACGTCGAAGACCAGACAACCGCGATGAAATCCAGCTAAAAGACTACGGTAAAATCGAATTTCCCGATCTCTGCGCGCAATGATCGAACGATCAGCAACGCTCCAATAGAGATCGTAAATTCGCGACGCTTTCAGCCGCTGATATATGCCGGCTTGCTTTAGTAGAGTTTGCGTGTACTGCTTCAAACGCCGCACATTCCCACCTTAGGCCTTTTCAGCGGCCTTTTCGCGACCCATGACGAGAGTCTCGTTGTGAAGGCGTTTCAAGGCCGCCCCGAAGAGCACGCCCGGCGCCGAGGCCACGGAGATATGCGCCGTCGATTTCGACGAATCCAGACTGAGAGCACCACTTGCGCAGAGTAGGATCGGCGTGCATCGTGCTGCATGGGCGGCTTGCACATCTGTCTCGGAGTCGCCGATGAAGATGGACCGGCTCAGATCAACATTGAAATCGGCGGCGGCGCTGAAGAGCAGCGCGGCCTTCGGCTTTCGGCATGGACAATCGTCCTCGATCTTGTGCGGGCAGTAATAGGCCGCCGCGAGAGATGTACCGTCTGCAACGAGCGCCGCATTCATCCGGGCCGTAATTTCATCGAGGCCGGCTGGATCGAGCAGGCCCTTCCCCACGGCTGCTTGGTTTGAAATGACGATCATGGGCAGCCCCAGCGACGACAGCTGCTTTAACGCCTCGCGAATGCCCGGTACAAAAACGAATTGCGACCAATCCAGCACGTAGTCGCCGGGACGCCGGCAATTGATCACGCCGTCGCGGTCAATAAAAATCGCCGGCCCCTTGGCCGCATCGAACGCCTCGCGAAAGAAGATTTTCAGCAATTTGGGGTTCGTCTTCCGTTCAACTTTCGAGGCCGAACACGGCGGTTTCCGTCAGAAAGCACCGCGGCGAGCTCGAAGTTGAAAAAACGCCTACTCCGGCGCCTCAAACAGCATTTCTTCGGCGATCTCGCAAATGATGTGGCCCGTCAAGATATGGCACTCCTGAATCCGCGGGGTTTCTTCCGATGGAATGCACAGCGTGCAGTCCGCCACTTTCTTCATGGCTCCGCCGGACGCACCCGTGAGCGCCACCGTGTAAATTCCTCGCGACCTCGCGACTTCCAGCGCGCGCAATACATTGCGTGAATTTCCGCTGGTAGAAATGCCCACTGCAACGTCTCCTTCCTTGCCGAGCGCTTCCATCTGGCGCGCAAACACCAGGTCGAATCCGTAGTCGTTTCCGATAGCCGTCACCGCCGAGGAATTGCCATGCAAGGCCAGCGCCGGCAGCGCGCGCCGCTCTTTCAGGTAGCGTCCCGTGAATTCCGCGGCCAGATGCTGCGCGTCTGCTGCGCTGCCGCCATTGCCGAAGAATAAGACCTTGCCGCCCGCGCGCAGCGATTTCACGATTTGCATGGCCGCTTGCGCCACAAGCTCGCGAAAGCTCGCGTCTGACAGCAGCAACTGTTTCACATCGATGCTGCGCTGGATGCGATCCAGTACAAGATCGTTCAGCTTAATGCTTTCTTGCGTTGTCATTTTCATTTCCGGCCTGCGCTCCGTGCCGCTCGAGCTGTTTCCGCTTGCGGCTCCGCCGTGACAGAGGCTCGAAGCCGAACTCGCCACCACTCCAGCATGTCGCCTAAAGTTCTGGCCAGCGGGATCTGCGGCGTCCATGCGCAACGGCTGCGAAACTTGGCGTTATCCCCGGCCGTGACCGGCTCATCGCAAGATCGCATTAGCTCCGGGCGCTGCTCGACGTCAAAGTTGCGCGGTATTTGCTCACAAATAGCGTCCACGAGCTGGGACACCGAATAAACGTCATCACCGCCGATGTTGTAAACTTCGCCGGGCTCGCAGCGCTCGGCTGATAGCCAAAGCGCCTGCACCAAATCGCGCACATCCACGATCGAGCGGCGATTGGAAAGGTCGCCGACTGCCAACGCCGGTGGCCGAAGCCCCATCTCAATCTCGACGGCCCTCTTCGCGAGATCGGAGCAAACATCACCCAATTTTCCTGGACCAGTTGTCTTGAAAATTCGAATGCGTATCGCCGGGATCGCATGGTTCGCAAAGTACTGCGCCGCGAGCAAATCCTGAGCCACTTTGCTCACGCCGTAAGGATGCAAGGGGCAAAGCGCGTGCGTCTCTTTGATCGGCAAATCTTCGTCCGCGACTGGTCCGTACTCCGCGCTCGAGCACGCCACAATGACGGTAGGCTTCATACCGGCAGCGCGAAGACATTCGAACAAGCTGATCGTCCCGCCCACATTCGTGTCAAAGGTCTCGAGCGGATGGGTTAGCGAAACAGTCGGATAACTCTGCGCGGCAAGATGAAAGATACAGTCCGGCCCGAAGCTCGAAAGCAATTCCGATAAGCGCGCGGAGTCTCGGACATCACACCGTTCGAACTCACACCCCGCGACCCCGTCTTCCGGTTCGTGAATATCGATACCCAGAACGCGGGAGCCAGCTTGACCACAATGTTGCGCGAGAAATCCTCCGATGAAGCCTGCCGCTCCCGTAATCAGAACCTTCACGCTCGTTGGCCCCTGGGCTTCGAAAATTCCTCGCCAGCCTCAACATTTGCCAACGTAGTCTGGGCACGCAGGTAACGCTCGGGAGTTCCGATGTCAACGCAGTCGCCGGAGTGTTGGAATGCCCGAAGATTCCTACCTTCGGCAAGCCATCGCGGGAACAGATCCGTCTCCAGCGAAACCTGGATGCCCGCCTGAATGCCGACAAGCGCGCTTTTTCTCGCCAGGTAGATCCCAGCGTTCACAAACTGCATTCCCGTTGCGGACTGCTTCTCCTTGAAGCCCAGCACTTTGCCGCTGGCATCCACGGAAACCAAACCGCAATCGACGCGTCCATCGGCGGGAACTACCAGCACTGAGATGTCGGCGTTTGCACGGCGGTAATCGGCGACGAACGCCGTCAGATCGCCGTCCGTGTAGCTGTCGCCGTTCATGATCAACATATCGTCCGAATCAATCAGCTCAGCCGCATTCCGCAGAGCGCCACCGGTCCCCAGCGGCGCCGATTCGATCGCGTAGCTCACGGCCAAGCCGAACGCGCCGCCATCGCCGAAATGCCCGCGAATCAAGTCTCGCTGATAGCCGACCGCCAGAATCACGCGCTCGAATCCGTGACGCCGCAACTGGCTGAGCAGAATTTCCAGAAACGGCCGCCCGCCAATACTGGCCAGCGATTTGGGAGCTTCACCGGTGACGCTGCGCAAGCGCAGACCGGCGCCTCCGCACAGCACGATGGCGTCAGGTGCGCTGGGCATAAATCTCGGAGCGGTCGCTGGCCAGCGATTTGTCGTAAGCCACTTCCGGCTCATAGACGACGACGTCGCTGCCTCTATTCGAGAACGCAAACGGAACGCACAACAAGTTCTTCAACCGCATTCGCAGCGCTTCTTTTCGTTCTGGAGGCACGAAAAAGAGCATGAATCCGCCTCCGCCGGCGCCAAGCAGCTTGCCCCCCAACGCGCCAGCACTGAGCCCCGCCTCGTAAATCTCGTCAATGCTGGAATTGGAGATCCTCTGCGTCAAAGACCTTTTGATTTGCCAGCCCTCGTGCAGCAATCTGCCGAATTCATCGAGGGAGCGATTGGAATTCGTGACGATCACCTCCGCCTCGTCAACCATTTGGCGCATCTCGGTCAACTCTTTCTGGCGGTTGGGAGTCGCTTTGAGCTGCTCCTTGGCTATTTCCGATGCGGTCCGCGCAAATCCTGTAAAGTACAGCGCCAAATGTTTTTCCAATTCCGCCAGTCTGCTAGGGGCTGCCAGGATTCGCTTCACTTCGATTGTGTCATCGCAATGAAAATTAATCCGATTAAACCCTCCATGCGCGCAACTGGCCTGGTCCTGCGCGCCCACCGCTTCCTGCAGCAAGTCCCGCTCGACGTGTATTGCTTCCGCCGTCAGCGTGTGCTTGTCGCGCATTTGGTCTTTCAGCGCATATAAACTCAGCAGAAATCCCACCGTAAACGCAGAGCTGGTGCCCAAGCCCGTGCGCGCGGGCAAGTCCGCGACGTGGTGCACTTCCACGCCGTCGGTGATTCCCATGTGCTCCAGGCAGGCGCGCACGGAAGGATGCTCGATCTGGCTGTTCTTGCTGACGTTCTCTACTTTCGAATACGAAATGCGGCTGTGGTATTCGAAAAAAGGCGGCAACCATCGTGATGTGATGTAGCAAGACTTGTCGATCGTGGTCGAGAGCACCGCTCCGCCATGTTCGCGGTACCACACCGGATAGTCGGTGCCGCCGCCAAAGAACGATATGCGAAGTGGAGTGCGCGTGATGATCATAAAGTTTCTCCAAAGGCTCGACGAACCACCATCAACGGGTCCTCCCGACGTTCCTCGACGCGGCGCCCACCTTCAGAGGCTATCCGCAAGATTCCGATTCTCAAGACGAAATAATGTTTTGTCCCAAGCCCGCACCACTGACCACTTCATCCGCGGCAGCACTACCTGCGCACGCTTCGCTTGCGACCGTCCGAACATCGTTTCGATCCACGAATACTTCCAGGAGAAGCGTGGAATGTGCAATTCGCCCCCAAGGCTCTTGGCTAGCTCTTCCGCTTCTCTGAAGAGGTCCAATCTCTCCGGATAGAAAAACACCATCCAGTTTTGCAAATATGTCACGCAGGCGGCGCGTGCGCGCGCGTCATCCTGCAAAGAACGAAGATAGCCGATGTGCAATTTCATCGAAATCCATTGGGCTTCGAGCTTGCGATTGGAATTTCCAATGTAGCTCAGGCTGCTCGCGCCGGCTTCGCGGTAATAGACTTTCGATTCCTTAACGAAGCGAGTGCCGTTGCTTGCGAGCAGTACCCGGCAAAAGAATTCGCCGTCATCGTCCCCCAGCAGCCTGGTATCCCACGGTCCCGCCGCTTCGGCGAGTTCGCGGCTGACAAGCCACGTGGCCGTCTGCATATAGATATTCCGTTCCATCTTGCGCATAAACCATTCCGCAGGCTGCAGGTCTTCCCACAACGGGCTCGGACGAAATTCCGCCCGGTAGGGCCGGTGCATAAATCGTGCCCACGCGCCCGAAATTAATGTCCGTTTGCTGCCGCTGCCCTCGACGGCCGCCATTTGCGAAGCAGTCTTTTCCGGGCCCATCAGGTCATCGGCATCCAACCACTGAACGTAATCGCCCTTACTCATCGCGAAGGCGTTGTTACGAGTCGCCGCTGCGCCCTGATTCTTCTGAGTCACAACTTTGAGCTGATCTGACTCAAATTGCCGGGCGACCGCCAGCGTTTGATCTTTCGAGCCGTCGTCCACGACGATGATTTCTTTGCGCTCCCAGGTTTGAGCAATCGCGGAACGAAGCGTGTCCGAGATCCATGCCTCGGCGTTGTAAGCGGGAATGAGAATGGAGACCAGCGGTTTCACGACGAAATCCTCCCCAACATTTGAGCATAGGCGTTCCGGGTCAAGTCGGCCACCGCATTCCACGAGTGGTTGGCGTCAGCGTAATCCTTCAGCTCTTGCCGGCGCACCTTCAAATTCCTGTAAAGGTCGCTCGTGAAATATTTCTCGATGGCCTTGGCTAATTCCGCCGGATCGCCGGGCTGGCATAGAAAGCCTGTGCTGCCTTCCACGATTTCTTCACGGAACGAACCGACGTCCGTCGCAACCACCGGCAAGCCAAAACTATAGGCAAGGAAAAGCACTCCGCTCTGGAAAATTTCCTTGTATGGCAGAACCAGAACGTCCGCGCCTTTCAGATATATCTCCATTTCCTCATCGGGAATGAATTGGATTCTCAAAACGATCCGGCCCGGCTCGAAATCTCTCTGCACGATTTGTTCGATTTCTTCGCGGTACTCTTCGGAGCCTTTCTTCGGCTCGCCGGCGATGATCAGCCGGTAGTTCGAGTGCGCGGCCGCCAGCGGGCGAAATGCGGCCAGCAAGTGTTCGATCCCCTTGTAGGGCCTGATTCTGCCGAAAAACAGCACTGTCTTTTCGTCTTCGCGAAGACCCAGCCGCCGTTTCGCTTCAGTCGGCGTGAGTTCAGTGTCCGGGAAGGCGTTGTTGATCGGATGCCGGATCACCGTCACGGCCTTTTCAGCAACGCCAAAATCCTGGCAGAGTTCATCCTTCATCTTCTGGGTGTGGACGAAGATATGATCGCAAAGCCGGTACTGAATTTTGAGCGTCAGGCGGTTCAGCGGCGAATCCTTGGCGTCCCGCCTGGCCTGATTGACATTGTGCGCGGTGAGCGCAACTCGCTTGCCCAACGCCTTGTAGTACAACATCAAAATCGTACGGTCAAACCACTCGATCTTGTTGTTCCACAAAATGTGCAGCAACTTCGGCGTGGAGCGAGCCGCATACCGCATCAACCGCCCGTAATACAGCGCCAAATTCGAGAGTTTCTTCGCAACGCTGGCCTTTGCATGCTGATCGCCGCGAAAATTCAGAAATCGCAAGTTCGGCGTGACATGCAACTCAGGGCTATCGATTTCATCGCCGCCAATCACATCCACGCCGACGCCTTGCGCCACCAGTGCCATCGCCAACCCAAAGGCATAAGGCCGGTCCTGGCATCCGGTAAGCAAGCCCATTTCGATTGCTGGCAACGCATCGGCCATTTGCGGCTTCTGAATTTCAATTTCCCCACCTGGGGAGTTCTCGGCAACCGTACTGATTGGCATGATCATTCAAACGCTGCTTCCAATTTCAGGATAGGTTCGGAACCTCGCGTTCACTGGAAAACCCGCTACCCGGACACAGCATTGCTGGCTGGCGATGCAGATCTTTGTGCGGAATCATCAATGGGCGCAGCCAAATTCTTCGGTGGCAAAAGATCTGGCTTTGGTCCCCCCTGCACGACCCACTGCAGGACTCTAGTAGTGTCCTCTGCTTTTGCATCCCATGTCAGGCGCTCGCGCGCATAAGCCATTCCCTGCTGTCGTAGCCGCTCGAGGAGACCGCGATCGTGAGCCAGCTCCGTCAGTATCTTTTCCATTTGCGCTACGAAATCACTCTCATTCGTGAGCGGCACTTTGAACCCCACCTTGGGATGAACGATATCTCCAGGACCGCCGAAATCCGCAACCACCGGCACCGCCCCGGTTGCAAGCGCTTCAAACACCACTCCTGCACCGAAATCGCGGACCGACGGAAACACCATCACGTCCGCCGACCGCAGTCGCCGGAGCACCTCGTCATGACTAACCCACCCACTGAAGGAAACAGCGTTTTCGATCCCGAGGGATTTCACCAACTGCTCAAGGTTGCCCCGCTCCGGTCCGTCGCCGACGATGGTAAAGTGGGCCCGATCGTCTCGCAATAGCGGAGCAGCCGCGCGCAAACCGAGATCACACGCCTTGCAAGGGATTAGCCCCCCGACGAAAATCAGTTCCAGTTTGGCGCCAGGCTCCGGACTGCGCGTGTCACCGAAACACAAGGACTCAGCAATGCCGTTCTCCGGGACAAAAAACAGTTTCTCGCGATACGCGGTAAATTCGGCACACGTTTGGGAAGAAGCGCCGATGATCGCCGCCGCATTGCGGTAGGTGGATCGAGCAAAAGGCATGAACCGGTACAGATTCCTCAAGCCGGAGATCCATTGCTTTTGGTTGCTCGGCCTGACTGAAACCCTGTACGTAGGGGAGTCCGCCATTAAGCGGCCCGATCACGAAGGGTATAGGTCCCTTCCGCAGGAAGAACGCGAAAGGACTCGGGAACACCGCATTCATAGGGTAGATACGCAGAACGACATCGAACTCGCCCGCGACAATCCGATGCCGCAACTGCCTGCCAGGCGCGCCATTCGAAGGCGAGATACAGTGGATAAAGAGAAGCTGTCAGCGCCTGGTTGTTAAAGTCATATTTAAAGATCCGACGCAAACTCCAGGCATAGAGGCGATCGAGCCAAGGCATCCGGATCACCTCGATCGAGCTAAACGGCGCCTTGGCGCGGCGCACAGGCTCCTCACGCGGCGCCCGCACAGCCAACGTGACATCGTGGAGTTGGGCGAGCGCGGCGGCATGCGAAAAAGTGACATAAGGCATGCTGACCTGCTCCGGATCACAGTCCGGCCCCAACACCAAGACCCGCAATCGATTCACCTACGATCTCCCTTTGAGCGGTACTTCAAGTCTCGGCCGCATTCGCCACGATCCTGGCACACTAGCTTCGCGGTTTGGATGCGATATTGCCCGAGAAGTCGGTTTTCGAATTCGGCTTCCCTGGCCCCCGAAGAAATCAGTACCGTACCCTCTGGATCGACGGCTACTAGAAATGCGGGCTTAACCGCGCGTTCTGGCAGCAGGTCGCGAAACAGGCCAACCATATCACTGAGCGGCTTGAACCCCTCGTGCAGCGCAATCACCGCGCCGAAATACAGTCCGAAAAACACCAGGAAACTGAAACCATCCTCGCGAATGCGCCCGACGCCCCGGCCGTCTTCGCAAAAAGCGGCATTCCGGCGGTGATCACAGCAGTCCCAACGCCTGCCACAACCGATGCCGCAAAAAACTTCCAAATGACGGCGAAAATCGGGCCAATTCCGAGCCCGATCGGTTTTCCCGCGTACCAGAAACCGGGAAACATCAGAAGGAAAAACGAAATCGTCCAGGCAAAGGCGATTCCGGACGGCCCCCAGTGTAAAGCCAGCAAGAATAGACTCGCGGTACATACAAACTCCATCAGACCCCAGCGAAACCATCTCTCCGGACGGCCGATCGATAGATGTACCCATCCGTGCGTGTTGTACAGCAACATGACTCCGATTCCCGGACCGAATAACGCGAAAATTCGACCAGCCTCGTCCCAGCCAGGTCCTAGCAGAAAGCGAATGAGATCCTTTCCGACCAAAGCAAAATCCGCCCCAACTCCCATACCCACCAGTGCCAAAACCTCTATCGCCCGCAGAAAGTAGCGCTGGAATTGTTCGCGGTTCCCGTTGACGCGGCTCAGCGTGCTCACCACCACTGCGGACAGCGGCGCCAACAATTGCGTTTCTGGCAGAACGAACAGATCGTACGCCTTTTTATAAAATCCAAGTGGCTGAGCGCCAAACCGCCAGCCAACCAGGAGGTTGTCCGTGTTGCGTGTCGAGTAGCTGAAAGCAAAGTGCGAATAGACGCTCATCGCGAACTTCAACCCTGAACCGGTCCCCGCCACGCGACGCGGCCAACTCGGTATCCATCGGCACATCAGCCAAGCGCCCGCCGCCACGACTACCGTCTGCGCCACGCTGCCCCAAACCAGCGCCCAGTAGTGCCAGCCCGCCATCGCCAAGATTATAGAGACAATCACTAACACAACCTGTCCGACGAAATTGATGATTGCAGTAGTCCTGAATTGCATGGCGCGCTGCAACAGGCCGAAGTGAATCCAACCCAAGCAGCCAATCCCGATCGTCAGTGACATGCCCTGGGCCACGCGAGCCACGGCCGAGTTGTGGTAGAAAAGCGCCAGCAACGGCCCCGAGCCGGCAAACGCCAGTGTGAGAATCGCGCCGATGCCCAGCTCAATCCAAAAAAGATTGCTCGCGAGAGAATGCGAAATCTCCTCGCGCTGCATGATCAATTCCGTGAATCCGTTCATTCCGAAGCTGCGAAACAAAAGGCTAAAAGTGGTGACCATGGTCACGATCCCGAAATCAGCGGGAGTAAGCAGCCGCGCGAGAATCATTACGGACCCGATCTGCACGGCAAAGTTGGCCCCCTGACCGGCAATCGCCACCCCTGCGCCACGAACAGCGCTTCGGCGAAGTCCCGCGCCCGTCGCGATAGGATGGAAGGTGCCGTCGGGCTGGAAAGGCTTCAATTGCTATCCTTTTCGCAACCGCGTAGCATTGGTTGCTGTTTGACGGCGTGGCCCGAAGCGTACAAAACGAACCGCAGCGTATCGGACTTCTCGTCTCGACGCGACGTCCACGGAAAGCCCACCGCGAATCACCGCTTTGCGCCAGCGATCTCAGATCGGCTCAGTCAGCGCCTCTCAATTGGTCAAGGTGTGCTTTCTATAGCCTTATAAAGTCGGCCGTGTATTTATCTCGACCTCTAACCCCGTATCTGTCACCAAATCCTTCTCCGCCGGACTGGACTCCGCCGCCATTTGTACGTCTTTCTGCAGACCGCGGATCACTTACGATTTGCCGCGAGCCACTCACCGAGCCGAACCCTCGTATTCTCCTCTACTTGGTTAAGCATCACGGGTCCTAAGCCGAAAGAAGAATCTATAATATCGGCTGCCCTGGCAGCGACGCCAGATCGCGCAGGCTAAGTAGTATCGTAGGAATGTTGGCGACAATAGCTCGGCCGCCGTATCAGCGCGGTCTGGAACTGGCGGAGTTGTGCGCTTGCCATGCCTCGACAAGGCTCGTACACCAAGGCGCAACTCTCAGCGGAGAGCAAGACGCATAGCTATCTCGTAGTCGTTACCCACGTTAAGTAGTTGGAGCAGAGTCCTACGCCATAACCGATACCCCACGACCTCATCGATTCATTACATTCTCCCATCTCTTTGTCTCGAAGACCAATCGCAACGACACTCAAACCCCATACAGTGCTCACGCTCTCTCCTGCGCACCTCGCTTTCGCACGCCGGGTCATCGAGCTTCGTGCTCAACTCAAAACACATTCTAGGGGGAGACTGGTCGCGCCCAGAGTTGCTAAAAACAGTGCATGCGAATGCTCTCCGTCTTGAAACCCATATTGGAGACTGCGGGCTCCGTCTCAGTAATTTCGCTGGGATCTCAATGGGTAAAGCCCTAGCGGTCCACCGCGCATGACGTGCGACACATGATCGGTGCCACTTTGTTTTTCGCGATCACTGACGCATCAGCACTGGAAGCATCTCGACCCTACCTGGTCGTCACTCCGCCCTCACAGCGTCTACCGCGTTATGTAGTGCCCACCCATCACCTACTCTAACGTCTTTCTTTTGACTGCGTAACAATCGCGTCAACGCTCGGACAGGATGACCTCGGATCCGTCGCTTTCTTACACCCGTTCATCTGCATTAACTCTCTCCTGGAGCTGCTCTAACTCAGCAACTACATCGAAATCGCCTCCTTGAGAATCCAAACTGAACACTAGCGCCGATAGTTTGCGCGGGCGATTTCAAACTGGGCTCAATCCGCGCCGGGCTGTATAAACAGCCTCGCTCTCCGGGATGAGTTTAGCTCCGGCAGCAGGCGTTCTGCTCGCTTTGCCGCCACCCGGAGCAAGAATCTCGGGCGCTTTGCCGCCGAGAAGACCGGCTGCGATGCCACTCGCACCAACGACAGCAAGTAGCAGAAAGATCCACGACGGAGTCATCATCCGGAAGCCCGCTTCGGTTATGCTGTAAAACGTGCCTGTGGTTATATAAGCTAGCATCAGGCTCCCAAGCTCGGGATCGCGCTGAAATGCCTTGCTGGCGCGCCGATATCCACTGATTAGAATCAGCACGATCAGGCACACGCCCACCAACCCTAGATCCAAGTACACTTCAATGTAGCCGTTGTGGGCCGAGACGAGATTATGAACGTCCCAATAGCCGTGCGAGGCCCCTGGCGACTTTGTCCACGTTAGCGTTCCAGAAACTTTCGAAGCCTGTGCCAATTATCGGGTTGCCGGCGGCGGCAATCGAGGCTGCCCAAATTTCCGTGCGTCCGCTCAGCCCGTTCCCCCTGCCGAGCGCACTCGAAATTGCTGAATCGCCCCCGAACAGCATGCCGAGCCCCCCCGCAAGGACGACTACCAAACACAGCGCGCTTACTCTGCTGGGCCGCTTTCTGATGGCATGCAGACTGGTGGCAAGCATGAGCCCACCGCCGAGAATAAAACACGCGACAGCGGTGGCACAGTGCGACATTTGCAGAAGGACAATGCCGAAGGTAAGCAGGGTAACTTGAGCCAGTAGCCGCCGAGCCACGATTGGGAGCTTCCTTATCGATGAGCAACGCGCGCAGGTTCCATAGCGCACCAAGCAAAACAATGAACACAATAAGGCCAAGGGTGTTTTTGTTCGTAGTTACGCCGGTGTTCTCCGGCGCTCCATCGGGAGTATATCCACGGCCCAAATCGGTGTACCGAATCAATAGCACGGAAACCGGAAACAGAATGAATCCGACCCGAGAGTAAAGTCGCCGCAGCGCCGCAACCGGCTGACCGTCCGTGAGAACGATCAGCACCATCACCAAATCGCCGATGGCCTTGGTCCATCGCTTAAAGGCGGGGCCGGGAATCGGCGACCAAGCAACACTAATCAGGCAGTACAAGAAGTAAATGATTATTGGCCCGCTGACTGCGAGAAGGGCACTTGTCTTACGTCTTCCGGCTGAACAGGACTCCGACTCCTGCAAGCACGAGAACCCCAAAAACGGCCGCGTCAACAGGACTCCCGTCGAGGGTTGAGGCGAGGGTACCCGCGGACGCGCCTCCCATCCCGAACCACGCGGATACAGGTCTCGACCCAACTATCCAAAGCCAGATGACGGGCAGCCACAACGCTGTGGAGTTTCGAACGGAGCTATCTCGGTTAAGGAAAAAAAGCCCGGCGATTCCAACACTACAGATCAGCAAGGCAAGCGGAGCGCCCATTCACTGCTCCCGGGTTCGAGTGCAACGGCTCAAGCGAAGACCGCCTTGTACAACCTGTCCATGCTCGCTGCTTTTGCTCGCGCGCGATCCACCACCTCCACGCTTGCAACGGTGAGCGCGAATGCGGCGACGAAAGATAGACTCAACGCCGTAAATCCGATGTTGAAATGTCGCAGGCTTGCCGCGAGAATCTGAAGAATTGCGATTTGGGATATGTACCCAAACAAAGAGTATTTCCCTAGCAAAATAACTTCGCTCTTTATTATGCCAGAATCGCTGCCGCTGATCCCCACCAGATAAATCACCATAACGCTCAACGGTACGCCCACCATTTGAACAGGAAATGGCACGCCCCAAATCACGACCGCAATCGTGTAACACAAATAGGCGAAACCAAGAATGTACGGGTGCCGAACGAATTGATTTACCGCCGCAATGGAAACGAATCCAGCCAGGACCCCGAGCATCCCGATCGCGACGAGTTCCAGGTTCTGGCTCTCCAGTCCGATCAATCCCAGGATCAAGATGGACAAAAACATGAACAGGCACACGAAGTGAAACGTGTACTTGTAAGATCTATAAGGAACCATCAATGCTCCGGAGAGCACAAGCAAATAGCCAATGGGCACTAAAATAAAGAAAGATATCAAGCTTACCACCCGTGAGCCGGGAGATTCCCGGACACGAAAACAGTAAAAATATTCCCAGGGTCGAGCAAGTTCCGCTGGACGGCGCCCGTGCCCAGTGCTGGCGCAATAAACGTTCGCGCCAGATTTAGGAGGATGAATATTGCGATCAGCTTGAGCCCTCTCGTGAACAATCGCTTGGCGAGGCGGGGGTCGGCGGGATCGTACTTCGAGAGATATACATTGGAAATCATGAATCCGGTGATGAAGATGAAAGACGGGGTTAAGAACCGGAGATAGTTGTAATAGTTCCACTGCGGTCCAATGAAATAATTTATCCAGTGGTAGAGCACCATGATCAGAACCAGCGCGCCCTTCGTGAAATCGAGACCGGAAATCCGCTGACTCTTAGGCCGGCTTGCGCTCGCCTGCAAATCAAAATTTTGCGCGGAAACCGCGTTAGCCGGATGTTCAACTTGAGAAGGCATTGTCGGGTGCTGAGGCGGGGTGGCTTCGGGCAAACTAGTTTCTAGCGTCCACGAACAGCCGGTGCAGGAGCTCCAGCGACAGGAGGCGATGAATTTCAGTGGTGTAGTTGCGGTTACCTTTCAGGTGGCCGCGTACGACGGCTTCAACGCCGCTGCGATTCAAATAGGGCCGCGCCAGGGTCCGCGGGTCCAGCAGCATCTCCTGCACATATTTTGCAAGAATCGTGCGGTACCACCACCGAAAATGGAACAGCTTGTGGCGGCCCATCCATAGCCGCTCCAAGTGCAGCGGCGCAAAAGCGTGATCCACCTGCGCTACCCATTGCGGCATTCCGTAATCGTACGCGTACTCCGCTTTGAACGTGAACTCCCAAAAGCCCCGGCTGAACGCAGAGACGATCGGATTCGAGATGCCCAGCCCACGGTCCGTGCGCAACCGCGCGAGCTCCGGGCTGCCATCACGAATCAGTCGCAGCCGCACGTCCTCGCCTTCTTCCACTCTCGGCGCGCGAAACACCGCACGAACAATTTCATTATCCAAATACGGCGCACGGAGCGTCAGCTGCGTTTGTTCCAGCATCAGCACGCCAAAGTGGTATGCCGCCGGCTGGCGAAAGGCCACTATGCTCGTCCGGTGGCCGCGCAATTGTTCGTGGTAGGTCCCAGCCGCCCGTGTCACTTCTGCAAGCATCTCCGGCCGGAAGATATCAGCCGAGGGCATGCTCGGTTTGAACATCACCGCGCTGCGGATGATTTCGCTGCCGAACGTACCGACCATCCGCACCGGCGCGATCTGCCGCGCCATTTCATTGTTGTAAAGGTCAGCGGAGCGACTGATGTCCACGCAACCGTCGGTCAGGTAAAGAGTGCGCTCGGCGTAATGCGGGAATTGCTGAAGGCAGTTTCCGTCTACGGTCACGACTTGATAGGGTTGGCCGCAAATTTCCGCCACGCGTCGGGCAAGATGCACGTCTTGATTTTCGCGATACATGCTGCCAAAGGTGTAGCACGGCAGCGATCCCGCCGGGGCTTTTCGCCAGGCCATGATGATCCGCGTATCCAGACCACCGGTGAGCGATACGCCGATTTTCTCATGGCCGTTAAAATAGCGCGGCAACCGCGTCGTGAGGGCGTCGCGCAGATGATCGTAATAGCCCTCGGCGTCGAGCGGTTCTTGCTCCTCCCATTCCCGCGGTTCGAAATAGCTGTTCTTCTGTTCCAGTGCGCCGCCGCGAAACGTCCAGGCCGAACCGGGTGGCAGGGCGCGTACGTCGCGGAAGAGAGTGCGATTCTCCAAAACACAACCGCAGGCGATGTATTCCCCAAGGCTCTGCGGATCGGGGCTGCGCAATTCGGGACGGACGGCCAGAATCGCCTTAGCCTCCGCGGAAAAGTAAAACGCGTCTTGCGCTTCGTGGATGTAGATCCGCTGCAGACCAAACCGGTCGTTAAAGAGTGTCGCGGTTCCGTTGCGGCGATCGACAACCAGACCTTGAAAACGCCCGTTGAGATTCTTGAAAAAGCTTTGGTCTTCTTCGTATACGTGGACGAGGTAGGACGCGCCACCTTCTTCAAATTCGTGGCCTCGCTCCCTTAGTCGCTGCGAAGTACCCGGTTCGGGATAATCCTCTCCCGAAAAAACGAGGATGAGATCGCCACACTCGTTCCGAACGGGCATTCGGTCTGAGAAGGAGTTCTTGCGAGCGACCCATCCGATGTAAATTCCCGAAGACTCATCGACCCACGTGCCTGCCACGTAGAACGACTCATGCCGCAGGGACTCGACCATGCGGGCCAGTTGCGGCTCCGCCCACTCGCGCGGCAGCTTGGTTACCAATCCAACGATTCCGGGCAACCTTCAATCTCCTACAGCGCTTCGGTTGTTGAATGAGATTTAGTGCGATACCAGCTTGTGCGCAAATCACGCAAGGCACCGGCGAAACGAGCCGGCAGCCGGTCGGCCAACGGGAGGTGAAGTTTTCCAGCTAGAGCAAGCGATCCCCAACGAGTCAATGGCAAATAATAGCGCGGTATGTCGAATCGCTGGAATCCATTAATTTCCTTAAAGTTGCTCAGACCGTCGCCGCGTTTATTCCCATAAACAAAATTTTGATAGACGAGATACTTGATGCCCCTATCGACGCAGGCCCGGACGCTGTGTGCAATCAACGCATTCGTCGGTGCTTTATCCTTGTGAGCGACCATGGACAGGATGTGCATCAGATTCGCTTGAGTCCAAGTCTGGTCTGCTACGAGCTTAGCGAATCCAATCATCTTGCCTTCGAAAAATGCTCCGATGAAAATGCTCGTTTCCAGAAAGGTCGATTTCATTTTCCGCAGGGCCTCTAGACTTACGCCGAAGTGCGGAAATGCCTTGCCCTGTCGAACGGGGCATTCGTTGTAGATCTCCCAAATTCCACGCACAGTGTCGTCGTCAAACGGTATCTGGCGTAACGTGACGCCTCTTTTTTCAGCCTGCCGCGCTCTATTTCTTGCGTAAGAGCGAATCTGTTTATTCCACCAATCATCGAAGCTCGTTATGGGCATCGCGGCAAGGTTGTCCATCTCAAACGGAAAATCAAACTTTGGAGATTTGTCGGGCAGCCGCTGGAGAAACGTGAACAGGTCGGCTCGAACGCCGCTCGAGTGCAATTCTTCAATAGCCGGTCTTGGATCGTCCAAGATCAAGTATTTTTCGCCGTCGAGGCTCGCAACCTTGACGAATCGGCCGCGGGTCAACACTTCGCGTCCACAAACCTTCATATTCAGTCTCCGTGGTTCTGTTAGCGCCAATGATTTTTCCGCTGCCTTCCTGATCGAGGTATGCGACGCGGGCAGACTCAATTGAGAAATACTATCTTGCGCTGCAATAAAATAACGGACGGCGGGATTGCAAGAATTCGAATCTCGCTTTCTGGCAGTTATCTCGTAACAGGGTGTCGACGAATTTAATTGCCTCGTCAGAATCCCAACGTCGCGCATTCATTTTAACATTAACGATGGAGTAACTCCAAATCGTCGTTGCACTACCAACTTCAAGCGTTTCATCTGGTCGCTGCGACGCAGGTCCATCAGTTCTGCAGGGATCGTTTTTTCCACGCCTCGTAACGCGTCCCAAAAATACGCCGAGAGGACCAGAAACCCGCCAATGAAGTAGGGCTTGTGCGTCATCTGATAAGCGCCGCGAAAAATTTCCCAGAGAGGGTGATTACCGAGCAGATAGTCCTTGCGGCCCATGTACAGACGCTCGCGCAGCCCCGTGTGCAAAGCACCGCTTTGAATCCGATGATGCACGAATTTCTTTTCGACGAACGTCCTGGTTTCCCAGCCCTTCGCTCTCGCGCTCAACACTGCGATCAAATCAATCCCGCCGGACTTTATCGCCGGATATCCGCCAATCGAGTCAAAACATTCACGCCGGAACATTTGGCACATTCCGGAAACGTGCTCCACGCCAACGAATTCGTAATTGTAACTGAGATTCCCTTCATGAAAAGCCGTGCCGGCCACGCCCAGCTTGGGGTTTTCGGCAAATCGTTCCATCAAAAAGGCAAAGTAGTCAGCCTCGAACGAAACGTCTGCATCCAAATTACCAATCACATCGTACGCTGTGCCGGCAAGCTTTTGGCACCCCGCGTTAACCGCAAAAGCCTTCCCGGCGAAATGCCTTTCTTGACGTTCGGGCATCTGGACTAATTCAATCCAGGAATGCACCGCCGCGTATTTCTTGACGATCTCATCGGTTCCATCGGTCGAACCGTCACTTACAATAATCCACTTCGCCGGCCGAACAGTTTGGGCCACGACCGATTGAATCGTTCGCTCCAGGAACTCCGCCTCATTCCGCGCCGGCGTAATGAGCACGTAGATTGGCAGCGTCGGCACGACGTGAGAGCCGTCTTGCGGTCGTTCCTTCGTAGATGTCTCGCTGCCGATCACGTTCGCTCGATTGTGTGGCCCTTGCTGTCCATCAGCTACCTTGGGTAATGGTACTGTACGAATCCGAGTGCGCTTCCGCCCGCAACCTCGCGCTCGCGAAGCCAGAAATCCTCAATTGCTTTTCAGAGCTGGCACAGCATTTTCAGCGAAGGACGCCTACGGAGGCAAATTCCTGTATCTTCTGGACGACGCGGGATTGCGCGGAAGCCTGCAGTTGCGGGTACATTGGCAGGGATAGAATCTCCGACGCGACTTTCTCTGTAACAGGAAAGTCGCCTCGCTTGAATCCGAAAGTCTCGTAGGCTTTTTGCAAATGCAGTGGAATTGGATAGTGAATGCCGGTATCGATCTTCGCGTCCGCCAAGTGCTTCTGCAGACCGGTGCGGTCCCCTACTCGCACTACATACAGATGATGCACAGGCCGCGACCACGATGGACGATGCGGAGCGACGACGCCATCGGCAGTTGCGAGCAACTGATCGTACCGCGCCGCCGCTTCTTGACGTTGGCGATTCCACTCCGCCAGATGGCGAAGCTTCACGCTCAGCAAGCCCGCCTGCAGCGAATCCAGCCGGCCGTTATATCCCTCGATATCGTGGTAGTACTTCTTCGACTGGCCGTGATCGCGCAACATGCGCATTTGGCGCGCCATGCTCTCGCTATTGGTCGTAACTGCGCCGGCTTCTCCGCACGCTCCCAGATTCTTTCCGGGATAAAAGCTGAACGCCGCGGCGTGACCCATCGAGCCCGCTTTCTTCCAGCGATTCTCTTTCTCCGAAAAATATTCCGCACCGTGCGCCTGGCAAGCATCTTCTACGACAATCAAGTTGTAGCGCCGCGCCAATTCCAGAATCGGATCCATATCCGCGCACTGCCCGTAAATGTGCACGGGAACCACTGCGGTGACAGGAGCGCGATACTTCCGGTGGTAGGGCTTGCCCGTCTCGCGATCCACGTAACATTCGCGCTCGAGGTATTCGCGCAAGCTCGCAACGTCCATCGAATACGTCTGCTCGTCAATGTCAACGAAATCGGGCCGCGCGCCGGCCTGGCTGATCGCTTCGGTCGTGGCGATAAACGTGTGCGGCACCGTAACGACGATATCGCCCGGCTGCACACCGGCCGCTGTCAGCGCAAAACGCACCGCGTCCGTGCCGCTGGCGACTCCGACGCAATACTTCGCGTCGCAGAACGCGGCGAATTCCTTTTCGAACTCTTCGACCATCGGCCCGCCCACAAAGCCGGCGGTCTGCAAGACTTTATGGAATACGGCAGTGAGCTCGGGCTCGAGTTCCTGGTGAGGCGTTACCAAATCCAGAAACGGAATCTTTTCAGTTAGGGACATTATGCGATCCTCGACTCTTCAGCAACGTAGCGCAACACCTTGGCGGGGTTTCCCGCAACAATCGCATTGGCCGGCACATCTTTTGTCACCACGCTTCCTGCTCCGACGATTGCGTTCTCCCCGATCGTGACGTTGGCCAGAATCGTGGAACCTGATCCGATCGACGCGCCTTTCTTGACCACCGTCTTTTCCACTTTCCAGTCCGCCTCCGTCTGCAGACGGCCGTCCGCAGCGATCGCGCGCGGATAGGAATCATTGATAAACGTCACGCTGTGCCCGAGGAAGACGCCATCTTCGATCGTCACGCCCTCGCAGATGAACGTGTGGCTGGAAACTTTGCAATTGCTTCCAACCGTCGCGTTCTTCTGAATCTCGACGAACGCGCCGATCTTGGTTCCGTCACCTACAGTGCATCCATACAGATTGATGAACTTCGACAATCGGACGTCTTTTCCCAGCTTGACGTCCGGCGCGATGCAGACGAACTCGTTCACAGCTGCACCACTTTGCCCTTCTGCTGTAGCGAGAGGTCCGCGGCTTCCAGCATGCGCACCACATGAAGGCCCGCCACGCCATCGTTGAACGGCGTTTTGTTGTTCACGATGCAGTCGACGAAATATGCTGCTTCAACCTTAAGCGCTTCCACCTGCTCGACGCGCGGCGCCCACATATCTCCGGTACGGTAGCTCACCAGCGTCTGATACACGGCCTCCCCGCTGGACATCTGCACGCCCTTGTCATAGATCTTCAGCTTTTCGTCGGCTTCCAGATCGTTCCAGACCAGCATTTTCTTTTCGCCGCCGATCAACGTCGTGCGTACCTTCACCGGCGAAAGCCAGTTCACGTTGATGTGTCCTATCATGTTGTTCGGGTAGTACAGCGTCATGAACGCGATATCCGCAACGCCGTTCAAATGGCGCTCTCCCGTAGCAACGACCGCTTCCGGCCTTTCCTTGATCAAATAATCCATGATGGAAAGATCGTGCGGCGCAAGATCCCACAGCACGTTCACGTCGTGCTGAAATAACCCCAGATTCACGCGCGTCGAATCGTAGTAGTACAAGTCTCCCAGCGTGCCGTCGTCGATCATTTGCTTCATGCGGTTCACGGCGCCGGTGAACAAAAACGTGTGGTCCACCATGATCTTCAGATTCTTGCGCTCCGCCAGCTCGATCAGCTCTTCGCCCTGAGCGGTCGTGCAAGTAAAGGGCTTCTCGACGAATACGTGTTTGCCGTTTTCCAGCGCAGTCTTGGCCAGCTCAAAATGAGTCCACACCGGAGTGACCACGGCCACCGCGTCAACGTCCGGCGATGTGAGCAGTTCGCGGCAATCGCTGGTGGTGTGCATATCCGGAAATGCTTGGCGCACGCGCTGCAGCGATTTCGAGCTCTTGTCGCAAACCGACACCACGCGCGACCCTTCCTGCCCGTGAAAATTGCGCACGATGTTCGGTCCCCAGTAGCCGTAACCGATCACGCCCACTTTGATCACGTTCGGGGATGACGTGTTCGGAACCGAGAGCTTCGATGTTGGGCCAATGCTTAGGCTAGTCGCCATTTTTCTCCGCCTTGCGAGTTAAGTCCTGAAGAACAAGAATTGCGAGCGCCGGACATACCCTAAAAAACTGGACGGCTGCAACCGAAGTCCACACCCCGACCGTTTCGCCACTCCCAAAAAATTGCGAAGCGTATCGGATTTACTGCGGGCCTTTCTCGATCAGTAGGCGCCATCGCCAGAAAAAACGGCGCGAGGAGTTTGCAGCAGGATTTTCACGTCGAGCATTGGGGACCACATGCGCGAATACTGCAGGTCCAGCCTCACCATCTCGTCGAACGTCGTCTTGCTCCGTCCGTGTACCTGCCAAAGGCCTGTAATGCCCGGACGAGATTCGAGCAAGCGGCGCCGATGCCAAATGTCATACACTTCGATTTCGTACGGAATGGGGGGCCGCGGTCCGACCAGTGACATCTCGCCTTGCAGCACATTCCAGAATTGCGGAATTTCATCCAGGCTCGTACGCCGCATGAACTTCCCGATCCAGGTAACGCGCGGATCGTTCGTCATCTTGTAGGTAACCTTCTTGTCGCCGTTCGCGGCTGCTCCATCCGCCTTGCCGGCAATGAACTTCTTTACATACTCTTTGTGAATCGCGGCATCGGTGGATACGTACATCGAACGGAACTTCAAAAACTGGAAACGAACCCCGTACTGGCCAACTCGTTCCTGGCGGAAAAACACAGGACCTTTGGAAGTGAGTTTGACGATCGCCGCCAAAACCAAGAACACAGGCGAGAGAACCACCAACGCCGCGGCAGCGCCGAGGACGTCCATAACACGCTTGAGCAACAACGATAGTTTTTTCTTCTTCTCGACTTCAAAGAGATCCGGGTAGAGTTCCGCGTCCACCGCTTTCTTGAGGCCGTTCCCGTTCCAACCATCGGGAAACGCGTAGAACGACATCTGAAAACTGTTCAACTGGCTCGGTCGAAACGCGCGCTGCAGTTCCGCCGTAACCTTGGATTCGATAATCTTCACCGCAGCGCCGACTTCGCATTGCCCGAACTCCGTGAAGATGACGCCGAAAACAGAGTTCGTTTCGAACCATCCTGCCAAGTCCGTTTCACGAATGCTCGCACCCAGCACCACCGCAATTTGTTCGAGCATCGCATCCGTCTTCTTGTTCTTGGCGCCCTTGCCGTCGATCAGCATCAGGACGAGATGCTTGCGCGATCGCTCAGAACGCTTGCGTTCCCGGCTCAACATTCTGCGGAAGTGTTCTTCGGAGAGGAAACTGGCCAGCGCACTTGAGCCGTTCGCAAACGCGACGCTGTGCTTCGGAGTATCCGCTGCCACTGCCGGTTTTAAGTTTGATGCATCGCTCACGTGAGATCCTCTTGGCAATTCTTACTTCGACCGCCCAGCTCGCGCTGGTGCGCCGACTCGCAATCAGGCAGGGACGGGTAGGGCTTGCTCTTGGGGCTTGGATTTGCCTGGCCCTTGCTGTTGCGGCTTGATGGCAGCTACTAAAGCCGAATCGATTTCAACGGCCACCGAACGCTGTAGCAGCGTCACCGAAAGAACCAAACGGTGGCTGCGCTTGACCTCGACCAAAAGTCCTTCGAGTCCCACCAGCGGCCCCGATTCGATTCGAACCCGATCTCCGGTAGACAAAAACGGCCACGGCTGGTGCGGTACACCGGCTACCACAAGGGTCTGTATCGACCGAATTTCCGATTCGTCCACCGCAGTGGGTCCGTCTTTGAACCCGACTACCTGAATCACGCCGGGAGTCTTCAGAATCGGCAAACGATCGTGCGGATCAAACCGGCAGAACAAGTACCCGGGAAACAGCGGTGCGTTCATTTCCTTGATGCGGTCTGACCATCGCCTCCGCACCTTGTACATCGGGAGAAACCGCTCATACCCCTGTCCGCCCAGCTGGTCGCTCACGCTGGCTTCTTGGCGTGTCCTTACTTGCAGCGCATACCAAGGAAACGCCGAAGGCGTCATTTCTACCTTCTCGGCCTGTTCGGGCAACTTCACGCGCTTGAGCCTCGCTGGAATGCGCTACCGCCATGAGAGTCACATTCCGACCCTCTCACTTATGCTACGGTTTTGCACGACGGTTGCCACTGCACCGCAATGTCGCCAATTTCGTAAATCTAAGAACCAAAACACCTTAATAGTGGCAATTCCTGGTACCTTGCAGAATCCTCACCCAGCGGTCGCCTTCTTATGAACATTGCTATCCCAGAGTTGCAATTCTTTTCCTTACCGTAAGCCATTCAAAATAAGTGCTATATAGAACCCTCGTGGAACAGGCGACGCTGGACGCTCCGAAACCGGGTTTGGCTAAAGTGCCGCTCATGCCGGGTTGCGATCTGGATCCGCGCCTCCGGCATAAGCGGTTCCGTAACCCGTCCCATACCCGTAAGTTGATGAATAATAAGACTCTCCGTAGGCGTGCTGCGGTCCAACGGCGTTAAGCACGACACCAACGATGTTCCTCCCCCTCAGCTCTTGGCACGACCGCTGCGCCGACTCTGCGCGCGTTTGGCCGGCTCTCACCACCAGCAAAACGCCGTCTACCAAGTCCGCAAGCACGCTTGAATCGCTTACCGGCAACAGAGGTGCGGAGTCCAAAATCACCCAGTCGAACATCGGAGTCATCCGCTCGAGCAGCGCCCTCAGCCGGCCATTTGAGAGCAGTTCGCTAGGGTTGGTCACCTGACTGCCACCCGGAATAAAGCACAGGTTTCCTTCCAACCCGTTCTGGACGATCGCCAGCTCGTCTGCTTTGCCGCGCAGGTAATCGGTCAATCCCGGCGATGCCGGCGCTCCCAGCGGAACGTGCAGGCGGGAACAACGCAGATCGGCGTCAATAATCAGCACTCGCCGGTCCGGCTGTCTCACGATCGCCTGAGCCAGGTTGCAGGTGATAAAAGACTTGCCCTCGGCCGGAAGCGAACTCGTCACCAGCAAGGTGCGAAGCGGTTGCGCAGAGCGAATCTGATAAAGCCGCGAACGCAGCGTACGGAATTGCTCGGAGCCGTGCGCTCCAAGCTCCGGATTGATGAACACGTTTACATTTGGATCGAGATGCCATGCCGGGTGCGTGCAGTGTTTGCGCAAGTCATCGAACCGCAGGTAACCGCCCGTCGTTGCCACCACCTTGTCCGCAACCGGCCGTGCTGGCACCTCGGTGGCCGGAGCGAATGGTCCATGTACCGGCGGAGCTTCGATAGACGTCGCCGCCAGAATATCGGCCGCTCCCACCGTCTGCACTGCGGCTCGCTCCTGTTCGGCTTTTTTTAGCGCTTCGTGAATGCGGCTCATGGTTTCCTCTCGGGCACGGAAGACGACGGCACGATATTGGCCTCGCGTAAGCGGCCCAGCAGTTCGTCAAGATTTTGCAGCAGCGCTTGCGCGTCGATATTCGGCTTTGACCCGTTTGAGCTCCCCACCGCCGCGGTGGGCGCAATCTCATCCAGCTGAAATTCTCGCGCCACCTCCTCCACTAAATGGGCTGGAACTGGACGCAGGTGATCAACGTAGGCGTTAATTAGCGCATGCTCACATAACAAGTTCACTACGCGAGGAATGCCGCGTGAATATAAGTTGACTGTCTGAATCGCTTCCTTCGAGAAGATCGGCTCCCCGTTTGCTCCAGCGATGCGCAGCCGCTCTGCAATGTAACCAAACGTCTCCTCTAAGCTCAGCGGCGCCGTTCGGCAGCGCAGCGTTATGCGCTGGCGCAACTGGCGAAGTTGCGGAAGCTTCAGCTTTTCTTCCAGTTCCGGCTGCCCGGTCAAGACGATCTGCAGCAGCTTTTCGGTGGAAGTTTCCAGATTCGTCAGCAGCCGAATTTCTTCGAGCACCTGCAGCGAGAGATTTTGCGCTTCATCAACGATCAGTACTGCGGTCTCTCCGGCTCGATATCGTTCCAGCAACCAGTGATTCAACTTCAGCAGCACCTGGCTCTTGTGCCGCGATTCCACGGGAATCTCGAAATCAGCCATCATGAAGTCGAATAGCTGACTTACGTTGACCTGCGAGTTGAATACAAACGCCGTCTTGACCCTCTGGCCATGGAGCCAGTCCAGCAGGCGATTCAGAA
Source organism: uncultured Acidobacteriota bacterium (assembly GCA_963740695.1). Taxonomy (GTDB): domain Bacteria; phylum Acidobacteriota; class Terriglobia; order Acidiferrales; family UBA7541; genus Palsa-295. The sequence goes on along the minus strand of CAVUFU010000002.1, from coordinate 109,667 downwards.
GAGTCGTTTTGCCGGTGCCCACTTCTCCAGTGAGCAAAATGAACCCTTTGCGGTTCTGGATGCCGTACGTGAGTCCCGCCAGCGCCTCCTGAATCTGTTTGGTCAGAAACAGATAGCGCGGGTCGGGGTTGACGTTGAACGGGCTTTCCCGTAATCCAAAGAATTTTTGATACATGGCTTGCCTAAACCCTCACTCCAACTTCCACGTCGCTATCCGCGGAATCTCGCCTCGCGACGAACTTCTGCTTTTTCGCGGACTGCGGCACAACCTCCGGCACCATTGCCAACACTGGCAGATGCAACGCAAATTCCACGTCGCGCTCCGTTTTGAATGAGGAATCCTTCATCTCCAAAAAGAACGCGATGCCCAGACCGAGCGCGAGCCCGCCGCCCAAACCTCCCGCAGCAAATAACGGGCGGTTTGGAAACGAGGGCTTATCCGGCAAGTTCGCCGGATCCAGCACGACAAATTGTTCGCCTTCCTGTTTGCGCTCCAGGTTTACGGCCTGCTGCGAATCAGCCAGTTTCTTCTGTAAGTCGTTGTAGGACTCCAGCGCCGTCTGGTAGCCGCGGGTCAGTTCCTTATACTGCTGTTCAACGGCCGGGCTCGATTGCACGCGCGTTTGGTACAAATCGATTTGTTTCCGGATTTGCTCTTGTTCCTTTGATTTCGCCGTAATCATCAGATCGTCGTTGTGCAGTTGCGCGCGTAGCTGTTGGATCTGCGCCGGCTCCGTAGATATCTTCGGCCCCTTGTTGGTCGCGTTCGCCTTACCCGGCGCTTCGCTTTCTGCGATCTTTTTCTCGAGGGCGGCGATGTCGCCTTTGGTCTTGATCACGTCGGGATAATCGTCGGTGTAGCTGGCCTCTAACTTGGTCAACTGCGCCTGCAAAGCGATCAATTGTTGCTCGAGAGTTTCCGGATTGCGCCCGGTCTGTGACGCTTCCCATGCCGATACCTGCTGCGAAAGCAGTGACTCGTTAAAACTCTTGTCCTGCTGCGCGCGGCCAAGCGCCTGGGTCGAGGCGTCCAGCTGTGACGTCAATCCCGTGAGCAAGTTCAGATTCGTCTGTTCGTCATCGGGCAGTTCGCCAATGTGGCGGCTCTTGAATGCCGCCAGTTTTCCGTCCTGATCGTCCAGGCTCGCTTTAGCAGTGGCTAATTCTTGCGAGAGAAATTGCGTAGTCGATTCGGAGTGTTCCTGTCGCAAGCGAAGATTTTGCTCGATGAACATCGAAGTAATGGCCGTGCATACTTCCTGCGCATGCCGCGCATCGTCGAGCGTCACCGCGATGTAAAAACCGGGAAGTTGCTGCGCGCGTGTTTCAGTCATCGGCAGAATCGGCGTCACTTCAACCACCCTCTGCAGACGCACCACCAAATCATCCATGGACATCCGGTTCACGTCTTGCGGGTACAAATTGAATTGCCGGATAACCGGTTCCAGACGCGACCGGCTCAGAATCTGTTGTTGCATGCTGGCGAGGCGCTGGTTGATATCCGTCGTGTCCAGCGATTCCACGATTTTATTGGAAACCGACGGTTGCTCGATGATCACGAGCGTCTGCGACTTGTATCGGTTCGGAAGAAGGCGTGAAACGCCATACGCCAGCGGCGGTCCCACCAACGCCAAAACGGCAATCAAGACCCACCGCCGCCGTAGCATCGCGATGTAATCTGCTGGGGTCAATTCACGCTGAGCCATTCCATCCTCTTCCGCCGATTGCCGGCGCAATCACGATTTCTTAAAATGGGATCGGTTGCTTGTGGAAATTCACGCCGAACGAAATCTGATGGCGAATCACGTTCATCGAACACGCGGTGCCAACGCAACCGCCCGCGCCAAGATCCTGGTACTGCAGCTGGTAGTTCGCAAAAGCGTCGAGCGTTCGTCCGAAAGGATGCGTCGCGTTCACGCCGACAAACCAGTACGAATACGTTTGCGCCTCCGACGCGCCTGCCGCTGCGAACCCGCGGTTGCGCGAGTAGCCCACACTCAAACCAGCGTTGAAAGTTCGCGAAACCTGATCGTTGAATCCGCCGGTCGCAGTGTCCGTTTCCGCTCCAGCCAGGACGCCCGAGCCGCCGCTCACGCCGTGGTTGTAAGTCGCAGTCAGCGCAGCGCGGCGCAGCTGATATTGCAGCGCCGTGTTCAGCGTCCAATACAGCTGCGACGACGACATGGTTCCAGAACCTGTTGAACCAGTTGAACCAGTCGAACCCGTCAGCGGAAAGCTGGACAGCGCAAACTGAGGGCCCGCGGATACTTGAAACGCCAGCTTCCCGGTAACTCGACGGCCGTAGGAAGCCTGCACCGTGTGCAGATTCAGCGATTGGCTCACGTTGCTGTAACGATACGCAGAGAACTGGTAGGAAACCGCCACCGTATCATTTCGCGTGGCCTGATAGTTGTATCCCGCTTGGAACGTGGCATCCCCGAAATTCAAAAGATTGTCGTCGAAGTAGTGGAGCAACGAGTATCCACCCACAAACGTTAACGAGGTTCTCGAGGTCAGCTTGGTATCCAGCTCTACGTTGAAAGCGTTTGAAAGATTCTGACTTCGCCCTGTAAGTATCGATTGTCCCGGCGTGAACCCGGATCCGAGACCCGGGCCCGTTCCCACGCCCGGCAAGCCCGCACCAGCCGCGCCGGCAAACCCGAAGGACGACTCCGGCAAATAACTGGTCTGGTCGAAGACCGCGAGTGTCCAGCGACGAAACGAAAATCGGTCTGTAAGACTCAGCTCCTGAACCGTCCCGGTTGGCGAGTTGTTGCCTCCAGTCGAAAACATACCGCCGCCGGTGTAACTCACAAGCAATTCCGATACTCCGGAAACTCGGTGGATGTCCACTCCACCCAACAGGGACGTCCATGTTCCCCAAGAATTGCCAGCCGTCGCCAACCCGGGATTGGAGTCCACGGTTTCCGACACGGCGAGGCGCGGCTGCCAATAACTATGCTCGAGCGCCATCGTCCCTATCGATAAATCTTCCACGCCGGTCAGCGACCGCGTGTCTGGTTGCATTTGTTGCGGATTTGCAGTTTGGTCCTCGTCTCCATTGTCTGCCGCAGAAGCTAGCGGAGATCGGATCGCCGGAATCGGCTGCTCTTGCTGCTGTCCCTGTTGTTGACCCTGTTGCGAATCGGTCGGTTGTTGCTGCGCGCCGGCAGGCGCGACGGCAACCACGGCTACGCAAGTCCAGAACATCGCAATGTATTTCAGCACGCGCATGACGCTGCTATGGCACCACTATCGTGTCGCCGGCCTTCAGCAAAATGTCTTGCTCCGGCCTCTTGCCGCCGATCACGTCCTTGTAATTGAACAGATATTTCGATTCTTTTCCGTCCTGCAGCCGACGAACAAATATGTTCTTCACTTTGGCAAACTGCGTAAACCCACCCGCGCTGGAAAGCGCTTGCAGCACCGTCATTCCCGGCAACAGCGGAAAAGCCCCGGGCCGCGTCACTTCACCCAGGATGTAGACGCGCTGGCTGTTGATCGCCGTGACGATCACTGTCACTTGCGGGTTGGTCACGTACTTCTTCAAGTCCTCGGTCACCTTAGCGGCCAATTGATCCGGAGTGAGCCCCGCCGCCTGCACATCATTTAAGAGCGGCAGCGAAATCTTGCCGTCCGGGCGCACCGGCACCACTCGCGAGACGTCCGGTTCCTTCCAGACATTGATGTCCAGCACGTCCTGCGCGCCAATCACGTAATTTGGATCCGCAGTCGCAGCTTTTTTCGGCGCATCATCAGTCATAGCCGGAACAGCCGATTGTGCTGGCTGTTTCGCATCGTTACTGCTCTGCGCTTGCACCGGCAAACCCGCCAGCATAAGAAAAACAACCAAAGAGTATTGCCTTCCTTTGAACATCTTCTCTCCTGCGTTGCTAGTCGGCTTCGGAATCCTGCGCGCCGATTTGCTTCAACTTATAAAGCAGCGATTTGTAGCTGATCTGCAGTTCCTGCGCGGCCCGCTTGCGATTCCACCGGGTGTGCTCGAGGGCTTTCAGAATCAGTCCGCGCTCCGCTTCCCGCGACGCCGCCCGGGCGGCCGCCTTCAGCGAATACCCGCCGCGTTCGCGGACTTCCAATTGCGGCGGCACCGGGGCTGCCGTCAATTCCGCAACCGCCAACTGCTCATCGCCCAGCGCAATAATCTTTTTCACCACGTTCTCAAGCTCGCGAATATTCCCGGGCCAGGAGTGATCCAGCAACACGCGTAGCGTCCGCGGACTCAGCGAAGGTCGCGGACGTTTCAACTGCGCTGCATGCTTGCTCAAAAAGAATTCGACCAGAATAGGTATGTCTTCCCGCCGGTCTCGCAGCGGAGGCAAACGCAAGCAAACTCCATTCACCCGGTAGTAAAGTTCGGCGCGAAAGCGTCCCGCGCGCATTTCCTCGTCCAGATTGCGGCTGGTCGTCGAGATCACTCGTGCGCTCAACGTCCCCTGACGCAGGCTTCCATCCCCGTCAGGCAGTGCATAAAGCAGATTTCGCTGGCAGATCGAATCCAGCTCGCTGATTTCATCGAACACAACTGTGCCGGCGGTTTCGCCGCTCGCGTGCCCGTTCCCATTCCCGTTCGCACTTAGACCAAGTTCGGTTGAAAGCTGCGCAGGATTCATCGCAGCGCAAATAATGTTCACAAACTGCTTGTCGCGACGGCTTGAGAGACGGTGCATCCGCTGCGCAAACATGGCCTTGCCCGTTCCGCTCTCACCGACCAGAAGCACCGGAATATTGGTGGGCGCGATCTCGGCGACCACCGATTCGAGCGTGTGCATGGCGGGGCACATACCCCCCACGAATCCCCACTCCTCGGCCACCAACGCACCCGCAAATTCGTCTCTTATCATCGACTCCACATGTCCGGGTTCTAGATTCTTCGCGACAGCAACCAACCCGGCGATAGTACTCCCGGACAAATAGCCGTAACTGCAATGCATGTGCCACCCCCGTGAGGCGGACTTGAAATAACCAGAAATCGAACTAAAGTACCTATTTACAGATAGATGGAGAACAACGTTGAGAGCGATGTGGCTACCGAGCCGCAGACCGTCATCGGAAATTCCCACTGACCTTCCATGATTGGGTAAAATACTTTCCCTTTATGCCCTCGCGGCGGTCGTTTCAGCCTTCACCGCCTTCAGCTGGCAATATTCTCGCGCTCAACGATAAAATTCGTTTTTTCAATACATTACGGAATTACCGTGCGGGTGGCTCGGGCGTCTGAACCACGCGATACCAGGACTGTCCATCGGTACCGGCTGCTCTCGGATAAAGCAAGCAAATCCGCGCCCTAAGCTCCCTTGAAACAAGCTATTACAACCGTTCGCTCTCGGTGTCTGGATTGCTCCGCTGGGAAGGTGTAAGATTCCGTGTTAATTATCGCGGTTCGGCGAGGCCAAGATGAAACTAGGCGATCGATCACGCACTTGGGCCATTTTGCTGGCCACGGCCATCATCATCGCAGGCTGCTCGCGAGATCCAAATGTCCTCAAGAAGAAGCACTTCGATAGGGGCGAAGCGTACCTCCAACAAGGCAAGTATCAGGAAGCCGCCATCGAATTCCAGAACGCGCTTCAATTCGACTCCAAGTATTCGCAAGCGCATTACGAACTCGCGCAAGCGTATCTAAAACAGAGTGACTGGTCGCGTGCATACCAGGAACTGACGCGCACCGTTCAGCTCGCTCCCGAGAATTCCAAAGCGCAGCTGGATTTAGCGAACTTGCTCCTTGCCGCCGGCAAAGTTCCGGAGGCCCGCGATCGCGCCGAAACTCTCCTCAAGACAGACCCGCAAAACGCCCAAGCTCAGGCGATTGTCTCTAGCGCCGACGCTTCACAGGGAGATCTCCCGAAAGCGTTAGGCGAAGCGCAGCAAGCCGTGCAGATGGATCCGAATCGTGCGCAATCCTTTTTGGTTTTGGCGGCGATTCAAGAAAAATCGAAGGACCTTCCGGCCGCCGAGAAGAGTTATCAGAAAGCAATTTCTCTGGACCCGAAATCCGTGCCGGCTTTGCTCGCATTCGGCAATTTCTATCAACGCCAGCAACGCTGGCCCGACGCTGAAAAACAATATCAGGCGGCGATTGCCCTTAGCCCCAAAGATGCCGCGGCGCGCGCTACACTGGCTGCGCTGTACTTGAACGAAGGTAAAAAAGACGCTGCAGAAAAGGTTCTGCAGGATGCCAAAGCCGCGATGCCCGATAATCCCGCGGGCTATCGCATGCTCGCGGAATACTATCTGGCGCAGCGTGAATGGGACAAAGCTTCCGCCGAACTCGCCTCGCTGCATTCCGAGCATCCTAAGGATACCGTTGTAGGCAGGATGTACGCCGGACTCTTGTTACAACAAAATCATCTGGACGACGCCTCCAAGGTTGCAGACGAACTTTTGAAGTCCAACCCGTCCGATCCTGGCGTGCTCACCCTTCACGGGCAGATACTGATTCGTCAGGGCAAATATCCGGACGCTGTTTCGACGCTGGAGCAGGTTGTAAAGAATTATCCGGACAACGCCGCGGCCCATTATCAATTGGGTGTCGCGTATGCCGCGAGTCAAGACTCCGGACGGGCGGAATCCGAGTGGCGACTGGCCGCCAAACTCCAACCCACGATGGTCGAGCCGTTGCGCGCGCTAGCTTCCGTCGCAATCCACCGCGCGGATCAACCAATGCTGGAGGAGATGTCCGGCAAATTGATGATGCTCGAGCCGCGCGCGCCCGATGGCTACGTTCTCCACGCGCAGGCTCTCTTGATGAAAAAGGATGAAGCCGGCGCCGAAGCCGACCTGAAGAGAGCAATTGCCGCGGCACCCGACAATGCTGTCGGCTACGCTCGGATGGGCGATTTGCGCGCCAGTCAAAAGAAATACGACGAAGCCGAGAAATACTTCTCGGATGCTCTGCAGCGGAACCCATCCGCGCAGGACGCCTTGAACGGCCTGGTGAATATCGCTTTGCTGCAGAAACAGCCTGGCAAAGCTCTGCAGATCGTTCAGCACCAGATTTCGCTAGTTCCCAATCGCAGCAACTACTTCGTTTTGCTCGGCCAAGTGGAGCTTCGCAATCAGGATTCCGCCAAGGCCGAAGCAGCTTTTCAGAAGGCCGTCGACCTCGATAAGAACAACAGTGACGCGTTCCTGTTCCTTTCCAGCGTCCAGGTTTCTCGAGGCTCCGTCGATCAAGCCATCGGAAATTATCACAATGCCTTGCAAGCAAGTCCGCGCGATGTGCGGATCTATGTTGCGCTCGGCAGCCTGCTGGAAACGCGTAACCAGTGGCAGGAAGCCGAGGACCTTTACCAAAAGGCGCTGCAAATTCAGCCAGACTATGCTCTCGCGGCGAACAACCTCTCCTACCTCATGCTCGAGCATGGCGGCAACGTGAACGTGGCTGTGACGCTCGCGCAAACCGCGCGTAAGGGCATGCCCGATTCCCCTAACTCGGCCGACACTCTCGGCTGGGCGTATTACCAACAGGGAGTCTACAGCGCGTCGATCGATCTCTTCCAGGATGCCATCAAAGCGAACCCGGAAAATCCGACCTATCACTACCACCTCGGCATGGCCTACCAGAAGAGCAACAATTTCGCGATGGCCAGAAAACAACTCGAATACACGCTGCAAATCAGTCCTAACTACAGCCAAGCCGGCGAAATTAAAAAGATCCTTGCCGAAAATAGTCCGCAAAAGAACTAGCGTTCGCGAGCGCGAGACCAATTCGGGCGCCGCTCGGCGCGCACTGCGAAATCACGCGCACCGGGCGGAACTCGTTCCCATCGCCAAACTCGTCGAAAACTCTAGACCAAGCCCTCGGCCGCAACAAATAGGTGTCCCGCCTTCCGCAAAGCAGTAGAATGCGCCGCGATTCGCTCTATGGATCCCAAGATCAAACAAAAAGTCCTGCGCCTGCTGACCAACGGAATGTACGTGATCACGTCGCGCAGCGGCGAGCGCTACGGAGCTGCCACCATCACCTGGGTTTCGCAGGCCTCCTTTAAACCGCCGTTGCTGATGGTTGCCTTGCGAAAAGATGGCAGCGTATATCAATGTATCGTTGAAAGTCGCGTCGCGGTATTGCACGTCCTCGACGCCGGGCAAAGAGCCCTTGCGCAAAAATTCTTCGCCGCCACCGAGGAATCCCGAGGAACTCTCAACGGCGAGCCGTACTCCGAAGGCAAGACGCACGCTCCAATCCTCAAACATTTAGAAGCGTATCTCGAGTGCAAAGTCGTCGAAATCATGGAACAACACGGCGATCACGCCGTCGCAATCTTGGAAGCAGTGGACGCCGTGATTCACAAGGAAATTAAGCCATTAACCGTCACGGACTCGCCCTGGCAATATGGCGGCTAAGAGTGAAGAGCTCGCCTCCGCGCCACGGGCGCTTCCCATCGAATCTCATTGAGCGCCGCACCGCAACTCAACTATAATTGAGCGATTTGGCGCTGCCATAGGAGTCATAGACAGCTATGTTGAGAAGCATTCAGCAACGGGACTTGGAACGCAATCGCTGGGTCAAGATCACGATGAGCGTCTTGTTGGGAATCGTCTGCCTCAGCATGCTCACCTACCTCATCCCAGGCATGGGCAGCGCCGCTTTCAGCAATAGTCCCGACGCGATCGCCACCGTGGGCAGCGAGCAGATCTCCCCCATTGACGTTCAGCGCCAGCTCAACCAGGTTTTGCACGGCCAAGCGATCCCGGAGATTTACAAAGGCATTTACGCCAAGCAGGTTTTGGAGCAGATGATCTTCACGCGCGCTCTGGCGCTCGAGGCGGACCGCCTGGGCATTCGCGTCACCAATCAGGAACTCTCCGATCGCATCAAGCAGATCCTTCCCTCCGCCTGGAATGGCGACACATGGCTGAAGGACCGCTACGCCACCGAAGTCCAAACTCGTGCAGGCATGACGGTTCCCGAATTCGAGAGCTATTTGCGCGACCAGATGCTGCAGGAGAAGTTTCACGAACTCGTAACCGACGGCATTACCGTCACGCCCGCCGATGTCCAGCAGGAGTTCCGCCGGCGCAACGAGAAAGTTCAAATAGACTACGTGCTGGTCAAGCCGGAAGAGCTGGCGCCCACAATTCAACCCACGGAAGCGGAGCTCTCGGCCTATTACACCAAACACATCGGCCAATACCAGGTTCCTGAAAAGCGTTCAGCTCGATACGCGCTGCTGGACGTCGCAAAACTTCGCGCCAGCACCCAAGTAAGCGACGATGTGCTGCGCGCCTATTACAACGCCCATATTGACGAATATAAGGTTGAAAACCGCGTTCACGCCGAGCACATTCTCTTCAAGACTGTCGGCAAAACCGACGCCGAAATCGCCGAAATTCGCCAGAAGGCCGAAGACGTCCTGAAGAAAGCCAAAGCCGGCGCCAATTTCGAAGATCTGGCAAAGAAATACTCGGAGGACGACGGCACCAAGCCCAAGGGCGGCGACCTGGGCTGGATCGTCGAAGGCCAAACCGTACCAGAATTCCAGCAAGCGGCTTTCACGCTGCCAAAAGGCGCCATTTCAGACCTGGTGAAGACTCAATACGGCTTCCACATCATTAAGGTTCTGGACCATGAGACCGCTCACACCAAGACCTTTGACGAGGTTAAGAGCACCATCGAGCCCATCGTTCTCGGCGACGCGGTGAACAACAAGGCCAACCAAATCTCCGACGAAATGGCAGCCGCAGTCCGCCAGTCGAATCATCAATCGCTGGACGATTTGGCGAAGAAATTCAATCTCGAACTGGGCGACCTGCCCCTGGCCGCTTCCTCGGAGCCGGCAGGCGCGTTTGCAAGCTCTCAGGCAGTGCGCACCGCGCTGTTCCAATTGCGTCCCGGCGAACTCAGCCAGCCCATCCAGACGCCCCAAGGATTTGCGATTATTACGCCTAAGGACATCCAACCAGCGCACCAGGGCACCCTGGCTGAAGCGCATGACCGCGTGCTAGCTGACTATCAACAGGAAAAATCGCTGGAACTTGCGCGCAGCAAGGCCCAAGACCTCGCCAAATTGACGAAAGGTGGCGAAGCCTTCGATCAGGCCGCGAAATCGCTCAACCTCGTGGTGAAAACTTCGGAAGCCGTCTCGCGCACCGGCTCCATCCCTGATGTCGGCACCGGCCAGATGATCGAGTCGGCCTACTCCATGCCGGTCGGTCAGGTAAGCGACGCCAAACAAATCGCCGGAAACTGGATGGTGTTCCGCGTAGCCGCTCATACGACGGTGAACGACGCCGATTTGTCCGCGCAATCCGACCAAATCAAGCAGCAACTCCTCCAATCCAAGCAAGGTGCAGCCTTCGATGCGTTCCGCACTGCGCTCGAAGACCGCCTGAAGAAAGAAGGAAAACTCGTTATCAACGCCGACGCGATGAAGCGCCTGACGCGTACAACTTAAACGTAAGTAACTGACTATATTAGCCTTAGCTAATCCTAACTCTCCTCTTGCCCCCGATTCACCCGTTCGCTAGACTATTTCTATCCGCAGAGCCTGCCCCGTAGCCAGCGGGGTCCTTGCCCTGATCATTGGGATGATGGGTCGATGCCTACCAACCCTCAGAAGCCTGGTATCGGATCGTCAATTCCAAGGAGCGCATTTATGCGAGTGAAAAATTCCAAGCCAGGCAGACTTGCGGTTGTGACCCCGGTCGCCAAACGCGGACGGCAGAGCCTCGTGGCGGCGGACATGAGTAAACCGAGCGGAGACCGAAAAGTGAGGAACTTGATGGGGGCGAAGGGCAGTTCGTCGGGAAACCTATACCACTGCGCGATGGAGCGGAATCAGAACGGGAAGTACAACATCCGCATTCGTGTCCTCTTTGGAGAGGGTGGCTGGTCGCTTTCCGTTTACTTCCTGGCGTCCTCTTTTAACGCCGCGATGAAGAAACTGGAGCAATCGCTCCAGCTCCTGCAGAAGAACGAAGACCGCCTGCGATTCTGGGGTGTCGAACGCTCCGACGATCCCAACCTCGCCGGAGACCTCCTCCAGGAATTCGGCCTGTGGCTGGACCGCCGCCGCGAGTTCCCACGCAAAGTCGCCGAGTTGAATCTGCCAGGAGAGCGGATTGTGGCGGCGTCCATGCTCGCCCCTGTTCGCCGTGTGCTCGCGGACTCGGTTTCCCAGGAACGCGAACGCGCTTTCTCGGCCGCCGGGGATTAACCGCGGCCGTCCTACCCCGATGACGCAGGCGTGGCAGTTCATCTCGATCTGCTCTGCTAGGCTTTTGCGCTCACTCCACTGCACACACATTCCAAGTAACGGCCGCGGGCGTGACCCCGGTGGCGCCGTTAACGTTGCAGACTCGCACTGAAACGAGCCCTCGCGGCCCACTGACCCATGCCTGCCAGGACAAGTTCGGATCCGTCCAAGATATTTCCGTGGAAAGTGTGGACGATCGCGGGAACCCCTGCGAGCAACGCTGCGGTTCGTGCGTCGAGGACGCCGCGGGTAGATAATGGCTGCAGGCAAGCCTGCTGCACGCGGGCAGCAGGCTCGACGAGAAAGGGTGGGTTAAATGGGACGATTGACACGCCGTGATTTCATACGTATTGGTGCTGGTTCGGTCGCTCTCGGGGCTGCCGCGAAATCCACTTTGCTGAATCCAGCTCCGGTGTGGGGCGCGGGGCGCGCTGTGGCGCCGAGCGATCGCGTGCGGTTTGCGTCGATCGGGACGGGAACGCGAGGGTGTGAGTTGCTGCAGGCGTCGCTCGATGTGCCGGGGATTGAGTGTGTGGCGGCGTGCGATTTGTATGACAGCCGGCATGAGGCGGCTCGCGAGTCGGTGCAGAAGCAGGTGCCCGTGACGCGAAATTACCGCGAGATTCTGGATCGCAAGGATGTGGATGCGGTGATTGTCGCTGTGCCGGACCATCAGCACAGGCGAGTGGTGGTGGACGCGTGCGCGGCGGGCAAGGATGTGTATTGCGAGAAGCCGATGTCGCACAACGTGGAAGATGGATTCGCGATCGTAGAAGCAGTGCAGAAGAATAATCGCATTCTGCAGGTGGGCAGCCAGCGTGTTAGTTCCATCGTGTATACGAAAGCGCGGGAGCTTTACGCGGCAGGGGCGCTTGGCGACGTCTTTTATATTGAGGGATCGTCGGATCGCAATTCGGCGAGCGGGGCTTGGGTGTATCCGATTCCGCCGGATGCGAACGAACAGACGATTGACTGGAATGAGTTCCTGGTGGACGCGCCGAAACGGCCGTTTGACGCGGCGCGATTTTTCCGGTGGCGGTGTTTTGCGGATTACGGCGAGGGGCTGCCGGGCGATTTGTTTGTGCACCTGATGTCCGGGATTTTCTTCATCACGGGAATGAACGAAGTGCCACAGCGGGCCCAATCGAGCGGCGGATTGTTCCGTTGGAAGGATGGGCGCGATTTTCCGGACCTGATCGAGACGATTTATGATTTTCCGAACGTGCGGGTGGCGCTGCGCTGCAATTTGAACAATGCGGGCGGCGAGCCGATCAAGTTCTGCGGCACCAAGGGTACGATGGAAATCAACGGGCAGACACTGACTTTTGTGCCGCAGGACGATAGCCCGAAGCCCGAAACTTATTCGACCAAGGGCTGGCCGGCGCGGCTGCGCAACCAGTACCTCGCGCAGTGGGCCGCGGACCATCCGTTGCCGCCGCCGCGGGATTACCAAGCCATTGAAGCAGAAACGTTTACGGCGCCTGCAGGGTATAGCGACGTTTCGGCGCACCAGGCGAATTTTTTCGATGCGGTGCGCACGCGCAAACGGGTCGTCGAGAACGAGGAGTTTGGGAATCACGCGGCGATTGGGTGCCATTTGGCGAATTACGCATATTTCAAGAAGACGATTGCGACCTGGGATGCGGGTGCGAAGACGATTCGAGGGTAGTTTTCATGCGCGCAGATGCGTCGTGCGGGAGCGCGAAAAGCCCGTTTTGATGAGTGGCTGATCCCGCAAACAACGCGTGATGCAGACTGCGCAAAAGTTGGCGATTGACTAGGGCGCCCTTCGTTTGTTTTCTATGAGATACAGTGATTTCTAATCGCCGGGGTTGGCGATTGATTTTGCGTGGATCAGTGGTGGCCGAGATGGCATGTAACATTGTTACATGCGTTTCGATTGGGCTTGCGGAGCGGTTGGACGTCATGTGATTTGCGGGAAGCGACTGGTGATCGGTGCGCTGCGGCTGGCTGCTGTGGCTGGGAGCGAATGGTCGCGACGGAGTGCAGAAACGGGCGCGGGGCGGCGCGTTGGTGGTGCTGACCGAGCCTTGGTGCGCCATGTCCGTTCCTCCAGTGGATGAAATTATAGCCCTGGTTATGTTATCACATCAGTTAACGAAAGGCAAACCTGTACACAGGCGCGGGCGGCCGGTGTGCAAGGCTATTAAAAATCAGGAGTTGCGCATGAGTCTGATTTCGCGGAGGACATTTTTGCAGGGGGCCACGGCTGCGGGGGTTTGCGCGGCCGTTGGGAGCGGCCTGGAGCCGGCGTTTGCTACGCCTTTGGGCTTGCCGCTGGGGCTGCAGCTTTATTCGGTGCGCGAGCTTTTGCCGAAGGATTACGACGGGACTTTGCAGAAGCTTGGGGAGTTGGGTTATCGCGAGGTGGAGGCTGCGGGGTTCTTTGATCACCGTGCTAGTGAGGTAAAGCAGGCGATGAGTCGCGCGGGGCTGAACTGTGTGGGCGCACATTATTCGCTGGAGAAATTGCAGCCGCAGCTGGATGAAATTATTCAGTTCGGCAAGGACCTCGGCCTCGAATTTATTATTTGCGCGGCGCCGATGGCGAAGGATGCGGCTGCGGGGAGCAAGGCGCACTTGACGCTTGAGGATTGGCGCTGGAACGCGGAGCAATTCAATCGCATCGGCGAGCGGATGCATGCGGCGGGGCTGGGATTCGGGTATCACAATCACATGCATGAATTCCGCGAGGACCACGGCGTGCTGCCTTACAACGAACTTCTGCGATTGACCGATCCCGCTTACGTGAAGATGGAACTGGATTGTGGGTGGATGGTGCTGGGAGGGCAGAATCCTGCGTATTACCTGGAGCGGTATCCGGAGCGGTATCACATGCTGCATGTGAAGGATTTCAAGATCGTGGGGGCGGTGAATCCGGCGGTGCCTCCGCCTTCGACCGAGCTTGGGCATGGGAGCATTGTTTACCGGCCGATTTTTGAGGCGGCTAGGAAGACGCGGGTGAAGCACGTGTTTGTGGAGCAGGAGGAGTTTGATATGGCGCCGTTGGAGGCTTTGCGGGTGGATGCGGAGTATATGGAGGCTTTGAAGGTGTAGTCGGGTTGGGGGCGCCGCAACGAGACGAAGAGAGATCTCTCGCTCCGCTCGGGATGACAGCCGTCTTAAATTGGCGGTGATGGTTGGTGGGGTCGCAGGCTATCTAGCGCGGAGCAGGACTTCGCCTTGGGCCAGGATTACGTCGTTCAGGGATAGCTTGTATTTGAAGGAGCCTGGGGTCAGGCCTGATTTTGTGGGGCCGCTTACCAGGCGGACGCCCGGCGGGGCTTGGAAGACGTTGGAGGAGAACGGGCAGCGCTGCGGGTCGAATTCGATTTTGAGGTTACCGGCGTTCGAAATCCATTCCACCTGGTCGCCGGGGTCCAGGACGACTACTTCCGGCACCATTCCTACTAACACCCGCTTTTCTGGCAATTTATCCTCGATTCGGTTTCTTGTGGAACATTGGGCGGTGCGTATCGCGCCCAAAACCAACGGCGTGGCTTCAGGGTCTAAAGCCCCTACTTTTTCGCGCACTTAACGGCGGGGCTGAAGCCCCGCCCTGCCAGTTTACGGCAACTGTTGAGACCGGAAACTGCACCGCTGTACTTCAGAGGCTAAAGCCGGTCCGGCTTTGCTTGGCTTATGCCGTAGCTGAAGCTACGGCCTACAAAGCTCCTCGAACACCACCCCTTACTTCTCGGCGTTGAAGCGAAAAGCAGATCCCTCGCTGCGCTCGGGATGACATTCGGTTTCGTTTTTCACGTTGGGGCACGCTGAAGCCCTGCCCTTCCGTTTTCCCGCACACTTTTCGCGCAGCGAAATTTCAGCGTGCAGTAGGTACGCCGTTACTTTCGCAACCTCTCTAGGCGATGGCTTTGACGGCTTCGACGATGTGACGGGCGGAGATGCCGAAGGCGTCTACCAGCTCGTCGGGTTTGCCGGAGTGCGGCATCTGGGTTACGGCGATCATTTTGTACTTTGCGGGGGACGCGCCTGCCAGGGCTAGAGCTTGCAGGACCGCTTCGCCGAGGCCGCCTTCGGGCCAGTGGTCTTCCGCTGTTACTAGCTTGCCGCCTGTTGCACCTACTTCGGCCGCGATTGCTTTGCCATCGAGCGGCTTCACGCAGTAGAGGTCAATCACGCGAATGGCGATGCCTGCTGCTTTCAGTTGATCCGCGGCTTTGAGCGCTTCGTGCAGCGTGACGCCCGCGCCGATTACCGTGGCTTTGTCCTGATCGCTCTTGCGCAGGACTTTGAAGCCGGGAACCGGGAACTTCTCGTCCTTCGAATACATGATGGGCATCTTGGGACGCGAAGTGCGGAGGTAGTTGATGCCCGGGCGGCGCGCCATGGTTTCTACCAGGCGTTCGGTGGAAACTGCGTCGCTGGGATAGAAGACCGCGGAGCCGTGGATCGCGCGGAACATGGCGAGATCTTCGAGCGCCATTTGCGAGGGGCCGTCTTCGCCGATGGAGACGCCGCAGTGCGAGCCGCAGAGATTGATATTGGCGCGGCTGATGGCGGCCATGCGGACGTTGTCATAGGCGCGCGAAAGGAAGCAAGCGAAGGTGTCGGCAAATGGAACTTTGCCGCGGGCTTGCAAACCGACCGCGACGCTGACGAGATTTTGTTCCGCGATGTAACCCTGCCAGAAATGATCAGGCTCGGCTTCCTGGAAAACTTCCGAGAACGTGGAATTTTTCACGTCGCCAGAGATGCCGACGACGCACTTATTCACCGCGCCGACACGCTTGAGCGCGGTGCCGTAAGCTTCGCGCGTCGCAACTTTGGCATCGGCGGCGTAATCCGGCGCGGCGGGCGCGGGAAAGTCTGGCGGTTTCGGCAGCGGAGTGCGTTCGTAGGATTTGCCGGGGTCGGGCGGGACCACGGGGGCGCCGCCGCGCTCTTTGATGGCGTCCGCGAGCTGTTCTTTCGAAAACGGCTTGCCGTGCCAGTTGAGTTTATCGGCGACGAGGCTGAAGCCGTGGCCTTTGATGGTGCGCGCGACGATGGCTTGGGGCTTGCCTTTGACGGCCATGGCGCGATCGAGAGCGGCGAGGACGGCGGCGACGTCGTGGCCGTCAATCACTTGCGTATCGAAGCCTTCGGATTCGAACTTCAGGCGATAGCGTTCCATATCGTGCTGGTACATGGTCGGCTCGCTCTGCCCGAGGCGGTTGATGTCTGCAATGACGGTGAGATTATCGAGATTGTAGTGCGCGGCGAATGCGGCAGCTTCCCAGATCTGGCCTTCGGCGAGTTCGCCATCGCCGGTGATGACGTAGACGCGCGTGGGGCTCTTATCCATTTTTGCGCCGATGGCGAGCCCGGCGCCGACCGAGAGGCCCTGGCCGAGCGAGCCGGTGGCGGCGTCCACGCCATGAATTTTGGGCGTGGGATGGCCTTCGAGTTCGCTGGAAAATTCGCGGAGGGTCATCAGGCGCGAGACGGGGAAGACGCCGGCTTCGGCGAGAGCGGCGTAGAGCACGGGAGCGGCGTGGCCC
Organism: uncultured Acidobacteriota bacterium; assembly: GCA_963740695.1. GTDB lineage: Bacteria > Acidobacteriota > Terriglobia > Acidiferrales > UBA7541 > Palsa-295. Next base: position 92,926 of record CAVUFU010000002.1, on the reverse strand, counting down.
TTCGAGAGGACGAAGCGGTCGCCGTCATTGGAATTGGCGTTTTTCGGATCGAATTTCATGGCGTGGAAAAACACCCCGGCTACCAGCTCGGCGGCGGACATGCAGGAGGTGGGATGTCCGGAACCTGCGGCAGTGGTGGCCATCATGGAATAGATGCTGAGCAATCGGGCTTTTTCTTTTACGGCGGCGACGCTGGCAGCGGAAGGTGCTGGAGAAGTGCTGGCACTCATGACGGCTCCTTTACGATCAGGGTTGAGACCTGATTTTACCCTTTTCGGCTGCCGGGCGCGAAACTGTAATTTTTGGGCGGATGGGCGGCGAAGAGGTAAACACGAATTGCATTTGGCGCGGCGTGAACGTAGAGTTTCGTTTCGCTGTGCAAGCGGAGCTGAGGAGAGTTCATGGACGCGATTGCGATTACGGTGAATGGGCAGGCGCATGCGGTGGAAGTGTCGCCGGACACGCCTTTGCTGTGGGTGCTGCGCGATACTTTGGGGCTTACCGGGACGAAATTTGGATGCGGGCAGGCGCTTTGCGGAGCTTGCACCGTGCATGTGGAAGGTGAAGCGACGCGTTCGTGCATCACGCGGATATCGGCGGTGGCGGGAAGGAAGATCACTACGATCGAGGGGCTGTCGTCGGACGGAGAGCATCCGGTGCAGCAGGCTTGGGTGGCGGACCAGGTGCCGCAGTGCGGCTATTGCCAGGTGGGGATGATTATGACTACGGCGGCGCTGCTGGCGAAAAATGCGAAGCCTAGCGATGCGGATATTGATGAGGCGCTGGGTGGGCACATTTGTCGCTGCGGGACTTATCAGCGGATACGCGCGGCGGTGCATCGGGCGGCGGGTAGCGTCAGCGGAGGCGCGCAATGAGCGGCGCGGCGAATGCTTCTGCATCGCGGCGGGAATTTCTGAAAGTCGGCGCGGCCGGGAGCGCGGGATTATTGATTGCGTTTTATTGCCCAGCATTTGCGGCGGGCGCTGCTGGAGCGCTTGGCGCGGACAGCGCTATCGAGCCGAACGCTTTTATTACGATCGAACCGAGCGGCGAGGTTCGGTTGGTGATTACGCGATCGGAGATGGGGCAAGGCGTGCGGACTTCGCTGGCGATGATTCTGGCTGAAGAGCTGGATGCGGATTGGGCGCGCGTGCGGGTGGTGCAGGGAGATTGCGATCCGAAATATGGCGATATGACCACCGGCGGGAGCATGAGCATTCGCAGCACGTGGGATCCTTTGCGCAAGGCGGGAGCTTCGGCGCGGGATATGTTGTTGACCGCCGCGTCGCAGACTTGGAACGTGCCGAAGAGCGAGTGTTCGACGAACGGCGAGAACGTGGTGATTCATGCGAAGACCTCGCGGCGACTGGATTACGGCGCGCTGGCCGCGAAGGCTGCGGCTTTGCCCGTGCCGAAAGATGTGCCGCTGAAGGAGCCGAAGGATTACCGGATTGTGGGGACGAAGCGCGCGCGCGTGGATGGGCGGCCGATTGTGATCGGCGAAGCGCATTACGGGATTGATACGAAAGTGCCGGGCATGCTGTATGCGGCGGTGGCGCGGCCTTTGGTGTTTGGCGGCAAGGTGAAGAAATTCGACGCGACGCGGGCACTGGCTGTGCCGGGCGTGAAGAAAGTTTTTCAGGTGGACGCGGTGGAAATGCCTCCGCTTTTTGGCGAGGAGCGCAAGGCGGGGTCGGGGCACCAACATTATTTGTGGGGAGGAGTGGCGGTGGTGGCGGATTCCACCTGGCAAGCGATTGCCGGGCGGAAAGCGCTGACTATTGAGTGGGACAACGGGCCGGGAGCGGAGGAGTCTACGGAAAAACAGCGGGCGGAATTGGTGGATTTGCTGAAGACTCCGGGAAAAGAATTGAAAAAGATCGGCGACCCCGACGTTGCGATTGCCGGTGCTGCGCGAAAAGTGGAAGCCGAATACGAGACGCCATTTCTGGCACATATGGCGATGGAGCCGCTGAATTGCACGGCTGCGGTGCGCGACGGGAAATGCGAAGTGTGGGCGCCGACGCAAAATCCGAATGGGATGGCTGCGGCGCTGGCTAGCGCTTTGAATTTGCCGCAGTCGGCGTTGACTATTCATATCACTTTGATTGGCGGAGGATTTGGGCGGCGTTTGTGCATTGATTATGGAGTGGAGGCGGCTTTGATTTCGCGTGCCGCGGGAGCGCCGGTGAAAGTGATCTGGACGCGCGATGATGATATTCGCCACGATTATTATCGGCCGATCAGCCGGCATCGCTTGAGCGCGGGGATTGATGCGGGGAATCGCGTGGTCGGCTGGTCACACCATATTGCGGCGGCTTCGACCGATGGGACGTTTTTGGGCGGCGACATTCCGGATACTGGCGGGACGGAGATTGCAGGGGTCGGGCTGCCGGCTGGGACTGTGCCGAATTATTTTTTGCAGCAGAGCTTTTTGCATACGGCGGTGCCGCGGGGATATTGGCGCGCGGTGGATATGAACTGGAATCATTTTGCGGTGCAATGCTTTATGGATGAGATTGCTTTCGCGACGAAAAAAGATCCGCTGGCTTTGCGGCGGGAGTTGATTGCTACCAAGGAGAAGCCTGCGGGTTCGGCTGACAACGAGGGTGATGCGCCGGTGGATGTGTCGCGCTTGCTCGGCGTGCTGGATCTGGTGGCGGAAAAATCGGGTTGGGGCACGGCTTTGCCTCCGGGACGCGGGCGCGGGATTGCTGGGCTTTATGGATTTGGGAGCTACGTGGCGCACGTCGCGGAAGTGACTGTGGCGATAGATGGGACCTTGCACGTGGATCGCGTCGTCGTGGCCGTCGATTGCGGGCAGGTGATCAATCCGGACATGGTGGCGGCGCAGGTGGATGGCGGCGTGGTTTTTGGACTTACTTCCGCGCTGTACGATGAAATCACGATTGTGGGCGGGCAGGTGCAGCAGGCGAATTTCGATACTTATCCTATGCTGCGCATTGCAGACATGCCGAAGATTGAAGTGCATCTTGTGCAGAGTCACGAAGCGCCGGGCGGGATCGGCGAGCCGGGAGTGCCGTCCACCGCGCCGGCTGTGGCGAATGCGATTTTCGCGGCTACTGGGAAGCGTTTGCGGCGATTGCCGTTTCAGACGCAGGAGTTGGCGCAGAGTTAGGCTACGGGATTTAGGGGCACGGCATTCCGTGCCCGCTTGCGGCGCGGCGAAGCGCACCAGCTGCGACTACCTTGTTTTCACAAGCTCCGCGCCTTTGGCTTCTTTACCGCTGATTGCCACGATTGCCACCAGGATTGCTACTGCGAAGATTGTTCCGGCCAGGACTGGCGCGTAATTTCCCGCGAAACGATGTTCGGCAAGTATGGCTTGCGTCACCGTGACTCGCGAGGCCAGCAAATTGCCTAGCTGATAGGCGAGGCCGGGGAACGTCGCGCGGACCGCGGGCGGCGAGAGTTCGTTCAAGTGCGCGGGGATCACGCCCCATGCGCCTTGAATCATGAATTGCATCACGAAAGCGCCGAGGGCGAGCAGCGGGGCGGTGGGAGCGTAGGCCCAGAGCGGGATCAGAGGGATGGCCAGGAGCGCGGCGATGACGATGGCGCGGCGGCGGCCGATGCGTTCGGACCACGAGCCGAAGAAAATTCCGCCTAGGAGCGCGCCGACGTTGTAGACGATGGCAATGATGCCGACGACTTGCGGGGAGAAGCCGTGATTCTTCTGCAGGAATGTTGGGTAGAGATCCTGGCTGCCGTGGCTGAAGAGATTGAGCGCGAACGTCAGAAGGACGAGGAACAGAAAGCTGCCGAGGTAGGTCAGGATGTCTTGCGCGAGATTGCGGCGCGGGGCGGCGGCTTTCGGTGCGCGGCTTTGTTGCCAGGCCGGGGATTCCGTTACTTTGGTGCGGATGTAAATCACCAAGAATGCGGGGAGCGCGCCTACTACGAACATTCCGCGCCAGCCGATAAACGTGAATAAGCTCGCGTACACCAAGCCTGCCAGCAGATAGCCGACCACGTAGCCCTCTTGCAGTAATCCCGAGAAAAATCCGCGATTTTCTTTTGGCAGAGTTTCGAATGCCAGTGCGGCGCCTACTCCCCATTCGCCGCCCATGGCGACGCCGAAACAGGCGCGCATGATGAGGAAAACGTGGAGAGAGGGAGCGAAGGCGGTGGCTAGTTCGAAGATTGAGAACGCGATGATGTCTATCATGAGCGCGGGACGTCGTCCGAAGCGATCGGCGATGAAGCCGAAGAGGAATGCGCCGATGGGGCGCATGGCTAGCGTTAGGAAAATGGCTTCGGCGATGGCGGAGACTTGTGCGTGGAAAGTGCTGGCGATCGCGCTGACGCAGAAGATCAGAATAAAAAAATCGAAGGCGTCCAGCGACCAGCCGAGGAAGCAGGCTATGAACGTATTGCGTTGGACGGGAGTGAGGCGGCGGAAGTGTCCGAGAAATTCTATGTGGTACTCCTTAGCGCGCACTGTGAGGTTGCGCCGAAAAGCAGATCCCTCGCTGCGCTCCCTTCCTGCGTCAGGGCAAGCGGGATGACACGCGCTTTACTTTTCGCGCTGAGGCCGAGGCTGCCCCGGTTTCGAGGCTCGACAGCGACTTCCCACCCAACCGCCACGGTCAATACCCCTGTTCCTGGCCAGAGCTCCGCTCATTTTCGAAGCAAGCGCGGGGACAGGATTGCGTCGGCGACGCGGGCTACTTGGGTCATTTCTGCTACGTCGTGGACGCGAACGATGTGCGCGCCTTGCAGGATGCTGGCTGCTACCGTGGCAGCTGTGCCCCAGATTCGGTTGCTGTTGGTGGCGTCGCGTGATTCGGCTTTTAGTGCGCGGCCCAGGAAACTTTTTCGCGATGTGCCTACCAGAAGCGGGTAGCCCAGGCGGGCTAGTTCTGGCAGGCGGGCTAGCAGCTCGCAATTTTGTTCGTAGCTTTTGCCGAAGCCGATGCCGGGATCGAGGATGATTTGCGATTTCGGCACGCCAGCACGGCGCGCCGCGGCGACTGCTTGGCGCAGGCGTGTGGTGACATCGCGCAGACCATCGCGCGCGAACGGTTTTTTCTGCATTGTCGCGGGTTCACCGCGCATGTGCATCAGGATCAGGGGAAGTTTGCGGCGGCGGGCGACTTCGGCGATTTGCGGGTCGTTGCGCAGGGCTGTGACGTCGTTCAGAATTTCGGCGCCGGCGGCCGCGGCCATTTCCGCTACTTGTGATTTGCTGGTATCCACCGAGATCGGAATTTCGAGCTTGCCGCGCAGGCCTTCGATCACGGGAATGACGCGACGAAGTTCTTCTTCTGCCGAAATACCAGTCGAGCCGGGGCGGGTGGATTCGCCGCCGATGTCTATGATGTCGTGCCCCGGCGCGTTCCATGGCGATGGCTTGCGCGCGGCGGCTTCGGGATCGAGGAAGAGGCCGCCGTCGGAGAAGCTGTCTGGTGTGACGTTCAGCACGCCCATCACGAGCGTGCGTTCGCCGAGTCGCAGAAGTGCGCGACGGGAGGCGTAGTTTGAATTTTCGGCGATGAAACATCGCTCGCTATTGAAACACGATTTGGGCGAAAGGCTAAGCGGACACGAAGCTGCATTTTGCTTGATGCCCAACAAAAAGCAGATTCCTCGGGCAAAAGCGCCCTCGGAATGACAGTTCCGTTCGTTTTGTGCAAATTTTTAACATCCTGCCGCGACGCATGACTTAGCGCTATTCACCACCGCGGAATAGCCACTTCTGATCTTTTGCACAAGTGCTCGCGATCGGTTATCGCGCGGCGGGAACGTAGTAGGAGGCGCGATGGACGACCGTGGGGTCGCCGTGGCCGATTACTTCCACTCGCAGCTGGTGCCAGCCGGAATGCGGCGCGGCGGTGGCGTTTGCGGCCGGGGAAAATCCCAGCGTGTATTCGGCGCGAATTCTTAGGGCGATTTGGCGGAAGGTGTCGGCCAGGGTTTCGGCTTCGCGCAGGAAATAGAGTTGGCCGCCGGAGCGGCGGGCGATTTCCGCGAGATAGAGCGTGTAGGCGGGAATGCCGGAATCGCGCACGGAATAGTTGAGCAGGGTCTGGGACGCGTGGGCGGCCACCCAATCGCGGGTCATGATTTTCGGGCGGCTTTCGGTGGAGACTACGAAGACTTGAATGTCGGCCGTGGCTAAGGTGCGCTCGACATCTTCAAACGTGAGGCGGTCGGCGGGCCATCCTTTACGAGGGCCGGCGGTGGCTGGGTCGAGCGTGAGTCCGAGTTCGCTATCTTGTCCATCGGTGAGCAGCACGATGGCTTTGCGTCCGGTGCGCTTCGCGAATACTTCGCGCGCGGTGAGAAAAACGGCTTCGTAAATATTCGAGCCGCCGACATCGCCGAGCAGGGCGCGCGCGTCCACGCGGGCAACGGCTTTGCGGATCAACGCCCCCTCGCTGGAAAACGGAACCTGCAAATAGGTGTGCGCGGAGAAATCCACCACGGCGGTTTGATCGGAGGAGGAGAGCGCGTCCACCAAGGCGCGGGCGGCATTTTTCATTTCGTCGGATTCGCGCAGGACGCTGGGGCTGGCGTCGAGGACCAGGGCGACGCTGGCGGATTCGGTGGAGGCGTCGAAATAGGTGACGCGCTGCGGAACACCGTCGTCGAAGACGCGAAAATCCTGGCGTTGCAGGCCGCGGACCGCGACGCCATCAGCGCCGACTACGTTGCACATTACTGGAACGATCTGCGTGACGACGGCGATGGGGCGGGTAGTGTTTGCGTCCGTGCTCGCGCTTCCGGGCGCGGGATTGGAAGTCAGTTCGCCAGTGGCGGGATCGCGGTGGAGGGTGAGGTCCTCATCGAGGCGGCGTGGGCGAGGTAGCTTGTCTTTTTGTTGCGCGTGCAGCGGAACAGCGAGCGGAGCGATAATTAGGGCGACGGCAGCGGCGATGCGTGGAGTTCGTGTCATGAATTTCGCGCGGAGGATTCAAACCTTGGCTTCAGGGGCTAAAGCCCCTGATTTTTTGGGAAGGGCGTAACGGCGGGGCTGAAGCCCCGCCCTTCCAAGTCCGAACCACAACTCCGGCGCGCGGCATCGGAACAATTTAATCGAGGTCGAAATCGCGCAGGGGCTTTTCGACCGGGCCGTCCTTGGCTTTTTTCAAGCCTTCGGCGAATTTGCGCGCGAGGACGTCTTCTTTGCTTTTTTCGGCTTCCACTGACGCGCGGAATTTCGCTTCGACGGCTTCATCGTGGGCGCGGAGGAGGCGCGCGGTGTCGTCGAGGTCCACGGAGGAGGGCGGCCTGGGCGGTGGGACGTGGGAGAGTACCACGCCGAGTTCGCGGTCAACGGTGAGCTTCGCGCTGCAGCAGGGGCAATCTACCTGGAATGTTTCAATTGGGTTCTTCGCCATGCCGCCATTTTACGCCATTTTGGGTTTGGCATGGCATCGGCAGGGGTAATGTTCAGCGCCTGCTCAAAGGCCATTTTCGTGCTAAAGGTCCGGAATGGGCAGCCGATGCATCAATCAGAGATTGAGCCACGAGGCGGGTTAAGCGGGCAGATTCAGCAAGGCCGCAGAGCGCGCGAGGCGTGGGCCGAACGGCCGCAAGCTTTCTAAGAATCTCCTTACATTCAAATTCAGCTGCGTAACTCAGAGGCAAAATCCGCGATGAGCGCACAACTCGACATTCTTGACACGCTGGAAGTTCTGACCCAGGCACAGGCACCCGAAAAAAAAGGCGCAGAACGGCGGCGGCGAAAGCGCGTGATGCTATCGGTTCGCGTACGGGTGCGCGGGGCGGTGGGGACGCTGGACACGTTTGAGGAAATCGTGAAGAGCCTGGACGTCTCGCGGGATGGTCTGTTACTCGCGACCTCGCGTGGGGGTTACGCGGTGGGCGAGCAGCTGCAGATTACCTGTCCGTACTGGGATGCTCCGACGGCGATCAACGTGCCGCGCAAAGCGCGAGTGATTCGCAATGCAATGATGCCGAATTTTGAGTTTGCGCTGGCGCTGCAATATTTGCCGGGTGTATGCGAAGAAGAGGGAGTGGCCGGCGCTTGTTCTCCCTTTACGAATCAAGTGCGCGTGCTGGGCGTCGAGTCCAACCCGCAAATGGCGGAACGCTTGCGGGAATTGCTGGAACAGGACGGCTATAGCATCGTGGTGACCGGCAAGGCGCAGCAGGCGCTGGAAATATTGCAAACCGAAACTCCGGACGTCATTGTGGCGGAGGCAGAGGGTGGAGAAATTTCCGGCAACGACCTGTGCGCGATCGTGAAGACTTGCCCGCGCTTGAAGCATATACCGGTGATCCTGCTAACCGAATCCGCGTTGCCTTCGAATTACGCGACCAGCCGCGAACTGGGCGCGACGATGTGCATGATGATACCGTGCAAGCTCGAGCGGCTGCGCCGGGCGGTGCACCTGCTGGCGCCGCCGCCGGCGCTTTGTTCGGTGTATAGCGCGCGGTTCAATACTGCTTCGTTTGTGCGAACTGCGTAGAAGCCGTCCTCCTACATACCGAAAAATGCGCGGACGTGTCATTCCGAGGGCGAATTTGGCCCGAGGAATCTGCTTTCTTGTTGCGGGTACAGCGAAAAGCAGATCCACTTCGGTTTTTCGGCAAAGTGTGAAACCACGGTGACATCGCGTTATTTGCGTCGCCGCCAAAGCCAAAGCATCCACAGAGTCTCTTGCCCAAAAAAAGAACCTCGTCTCTTGCGAGACGAGGTTCGTGAATCGGAGCGATGCAGTTACGGCTTGGATTGCGGTTTAGGCTGGTGCCGGCTTTTCGCCTTTGGCCAGGCCTGGGATCGGGCGCGGCTCGGGGCGTAGCGAAAGTTGCGGTTCCTTCGCCGGGAGCGGAGGAGCTGCGGGCGGCGGAGGCGGAATTTTATCGGGCAGCGGCTTGCCTTCCATCAAGAGTTTTAGCTCGACGGCGTCGAGAACTTCGCGGACGAGCAGGGCCTGCGCGATGCGCTCGAGTTTATCGCGCTGGGTTTCGAGAATGTTGCGGGCCTTGCTGTAACCGTCGGTGACGATGGAGCGAACTTCGCCGTCAATTTTGATGGCGGTGTCTTCGGAGTAGTCGCGATGCTGGGCGATTTCGCGGCCGAGGAAAATCGCTTCTTCCTTCTTGCCGAAGGTAAGCGGCCCGAGAACGCTCATGCCCCACTCGCAGACCATCTGGCGCGCGATTTCGGTGGCGCGTTCGATATCGTTTCCGGCGCCGGTGGTGATGTGGTGGAGGAAAATTTCCTCGGCGGCGCGACCGCCCATCAGTACGGCGAGTTGCGCTTCGAGGAATTCCTTGGTGTAAGTGTGCTTGTCGTCGATCGGGAGCTGCATGGTGACGCCGAGAGCCATGCCGCGCGGGATGATGGTGACTTTGTGCAGCGGGTCGGCGCCGGGAGTCATAGCCGCGACGAGCGCGTGGCCGGCTTCGTGATACGCGGTGTTGCGCTTTTCCTCGTCCGACAGAATCATGGATTTGCGCTCGACGCCCATGAGGACTTTGTCTTTGGACATCTCGAAATCCACCATGGCGACGAATTTGCGGTTTTGGCGCGCGGCCCAGAGCGCGGATTCGTTCACGAGGTTCGCGAGATCGGCGCCGGAAAAACCAGGCGTGCCGCGCGCGATCACGGAGAGATCCACATCTTCGGAGAGCGGGACTTTGCGCGTGTGCACGCGAAGAATTTCTTCGCGGCCTTTTACGTCTGGGCGCGGAACGACGACGCGGCGATCGAAACGGCCGGGACGGAGAAGCGCGGGATCGAGGACGTCGGGCCGGTTCGTGGCTGCGATCAGGATCACGCCTTCGTTCGATTCAAAGCCATCCATTTCTACGAGCAGGGCGTTCAGCGTTTGCTCGCGCTCGTCGTGACCGCCGCCGAGGCCAGCGCCGCGATGGCGGCCGACGGCGTCAATTTCGTCGATGAAGATGATGCAAGGGGCATTCTTCTTGCCCTGTTCGAACAAATCGCGGACGCGGCTGGCGCCGACGCCGACGAACATTTCGACGAAGTCGGAGCCGGAAATTGAGAAGAACGGAACGTTCGCTTCGCCGGCAATGGCGCGGGCGAGAAGAGTCTTGCCGGTTCCCGGAGGGCCGACGAGCAGCACGCCCTTGGGAATGCGGCCGCCGAGTTTCTGGAATTTCTGCGGGTCTTTCAGGAAATCAATAATTTCGTAAAGCTCTTCCTTCGGCTCGTCAATTCCCGCGACATCTTTGAACGTCGCTTTCTTTTGTTGCGCGGTAAGCAAGCGCGCGCGGGATTTTCCGAAGCTCAGCGCTTTGTTTCCGCCGGCTTGCATCTGCTTCATCATGAAAACCCAGAAGAGCACGAGGAGAATCAGCGGAGCGAAATTGACCAGGAAGCTCAGCCAGTCGGCGTTCTTCACTTCTTTGTAGCTGTAGAGGACGCTGTGGTCTTGCAGGGTCTTGGTGACATCCGGGATGGCGGTGTTGGCGATGGTGACGCCGCGGAATTTTCCGCCTTCACGGTATTCGCCTTGCAGCTCGGCGCTATTGGGCGAGAGGTAGATAGTGACGTCCTTCACGCTGCCGTTCTGAACTTTGGCGAGGAAGTTCGTGTAGTTGGGCTCGTCTTCGTGCGCGGCTTGGCCGCCGGTGGACGCCATGCGCCACAACACCACGGCAAGCAAGATCATTAGGAGCCAAAATAAGATTGTGCGGACTGTTGAGTTCACCTTAATTACCTCACGCTTTTCAGACCCGTACGGGCAACGCCACGGGACTGGTTGTCGTGGCCTTGCCGGTACCACTGCCAATATGCGAATGCCCTGCTAATTACTTAGATGCCGAAAGTGAGCCAGCTTATTCAACCGGCGGAAGTGTTTCCAGGGACTGCTCTTCGATCACCACGCCGCGCCGCGTGCCGCCTCGCGCGCGGTAATCGTCCGCGGGAGGCATCCCCCTAGCCCAAACTACACGACCCGCGCTTTCCAGTACTGGCCAGAAATTCCGATCGCCCCGACGAACACGCCCCGAAACGAACATCCTGCGCAACTTCTGCTCTTGACGCCGGCCGTGCGGCCTATAGGCGTCGCCGGGTCGCCAGTTCCGCAAAATCAGTGGTGGGCGAAGCAGGTCAGCATCAATGGCGTCGGCGTCACTCTTAGTGTCGCTCTCCGCGATAGGCCAGTCAATCAATTTTAGCCGGAAGCGTTTTCCGAGTTCCGGGATGGATACTGTGGTGGCGCTGGCCAGCGGCAGCGTCACTACATATTCGTATTCGTTCGTGCTCGCGGCCGCGGCGGCGGAAGTTCGGTCGCGGCGCGCGGCGCTTTCTGGATTGGGCTGGGGCCCTGACGTCGGCGCTTGTGCTGGCGCTTGCCTCGCGGCGCGAGCTGGCGTGGGCGCCAGGGCGAAAGTCAAATCCTGGAAATTTCGTTGCACGATAATTCCACCGGGCAGCTCCGCGCGTTGGCCGCTGCGCGAGCCGCTCGCGATGTGGATAACTTGTTCGACGTGGTGAGCGCTCAATTCCCGGCGGTTTCCGCGCACGTATTCATAAAGACGGCGGATCAGGCGTTCCGTAAGCACTCGCAAAGGCTGGGAATCATTGTACTTGGCGGAGTTGGCAATTTGGCTAGGCGTTGCGTGGAGCTCCAGCGGGTGTAGGAGAGCGTCTACGGGGATGCTGAAGGCCTTGCCGTCTTCTTCGCAGCGGACTAGAGATTGAAAGCGATCTTCGACCAGCGCGTCCCAGAAGGATTCTTCTTCGCGCGCGAGGCGCGAGAGTTCATTGAGGTGGTCGGTGACGGTTGGCGAAAAATCGCGGGCGAGCAGCGGCAAGAGTTGTTCGCGGATTCGGGCACGTGTACGGGTGGTGTCGCGGTTGGTCGAATCTTCGCGCCACGGCTGGCTGATGGCGCCAAGATATTCTCTTAGTTGCTCGCGGCGGGTTGCGAGCAGCGGCCGCACGACCGCTCCTGCCGCCGGATGAATGCCGCCGAGACCTGTGAGGCCGGTGCCGCGGATGATATGCGCGAGAACGGTTTCGGCTTGATCGTCGGCCGTGTGGGCGACGGCGATGCGCGTCGCGCGTGCATCGGCGACCACGCGAGCGAAAAAAGCGTAGCGCAGCTGGCGCGCCATGTCTTCCAGGTTGCGGCTTTGGCGTTGGGCTTGGGCGGCAACGTCTTCGCGGGCGGTGATGAATTCCAGGCCGTTAGCTTGTGCGAGTTGCGCGACGAATTCGGCGTCGCCATCGGATTCCGCGCCGCGCAACGCGTGATTGAAGTGCACTACCGCGAGCGTGATTCCGAGATCGTCACGCAAACGGAGGAGCAGGCGCAGAAGCGCTACGGAATCAGCGCCGCCGGAAACGGCCACGCCGACGCGATCGCCGGGCACGAGCATCCCGGAGCGTTGCATGGCTTGCAGTACGGATTGTTCGAGCGGTGTCCTCATCGGCCGATTGCCGCGCACGCGCGGGCTTCGCGTGTATTGATGGTAGCAGTGGAATCAGGAAGGGTCGAGCGCGGCGCGAAAGTGGTTAGCGCTGCCGGCGCCAAATGCGGGACATCAAAGCCGGTCGGAGATCTGCTGCGTGAACAGATCGCGGCTGTAGGAAATGCGGCGGTCGAGCGCGACCGCAGCGAAATAGGAGCAGTTCTGGCGTTCGTGCTCGGTCCAGGTCGCCAGCGCAGGCGACAGCGATCGCGACACACGATTCACCACAGCCAGCAAGCCATAGTACGTGCCGACCGCGCGAATCTCGGAACGATCATCGCCGCGTTCGGGGCAGAGCCGGACCAGCTGCAGTAGGCGATCGAAATCATCCGGCGCGACATTGTGGTCGGCGATGCCGGTGACTTCGCGCACGCGATCCGAGAGGGCCACCTTCAGGCTGGGCGCGACGATGGCGCGGCAGTACCAGATGAAAAACTGGGCGAAGACCGCCAAGGAAGTTACACAGATTAGAGCGGCAATCATCTCGCGCGCACCATCAAGCGCGCCGGCATCAGCCGCGCGTCCTCCGTGACCTTCGTGAAGGTGTACGCCCAGGCCAAGGGCAGCCACACTCCCACCAGTGGCGGAACCCACTTCAAAAGGTTCGGTTGCAAGATCGGGAAAAGATTGCGCAGAGCGTAGGTGCCGGCGGTGGCGCTGAAATAGACGCCGAGCGCGAGGACGAGTTGGATAAGGCGAGTGCGTGTTTCGCGCAGCTTCAGCACGGCGCCCCAGAGCAAGTAGGTGAGCAGTACGCCGACAAAGTACAAATTCTGGCCCAGCTCGACGACGAAGCGGCTCGTCAGATGATCCTTATTTGCGTGGATCACCATATAGGAGAAGAAACCGGTGGCAATCAGCAGGAGGGCGGCGGCGCGGCGAATGTATCGGCTTACTTCCATCTCCGCGAAAACCTGCTGGTAGAAAAGAATAATGACCCAGAAGAGCAGAATGGTGAGGAGGCTTTCGGAATAATAATAGTAGTAGCGGTAATTCATGGACTGAAAGCCGTAATGCTGGATCGTAAAGTACTCGCCCAGCGCAACTAGCGCGGCGGAGCCCATATAAATGTTGACAGGAAGATAGCGCAGAAAATCACGGCGGGAAATTGCACACACCAATACGTAGATCTCCAGAAGGAAACCTACCATCCATACTAGATAATCGACCCGGCCAAGCATGCTAGAAATCGCCTTCGCGCCTGACCCTGGTCAATCCCCGCTTGCGCGGGACCCTTAACTTATCTCCAGGGCGTTGGCGGCATTGGAGCGCTGGTGTTCGCCCACGGTGTAGGCGGCATCGGCGCGCTCGTGTTGGCCCAAGGCGTTGGCGGCATCGGTGCACTGGTGTTCGCCCACGGTGTGGGCGGCATCGGTGCGCTGGTGTTCGCCAGCAACCACGGCGTAGGAGGCATTGGTGCGCTGGTGTTTGCCATCAAACCAGGCTGCTGGGACGTGATCGCCTTCAGACCCATAGCGCTGGTGAGAACCAACAACGCCAAAACCACTACTACTAACCACTTAGACATTGACCCCTCCGAGTAAGGAACTACGCGGCGGAGTCTATAAGCAGTTAGATGCCGTCAAGAGGAAAATTTTCGGGGTATGTGTCCAAACGGTACACACCCCCCCTCCCCCTGGACGGGCTGGGACATCACGAGTTGTCCTGACCAAGGTAGGGTTTGGAAGTGTATGGGGTCAACGTTACGAAGGTACTATTCCACTGGGACTTTCAGACACTGGGCATGGCACGTGCGCTCGGAAGAGTTTGCGCGCAAGTTCCACGGCGTGTACTTGAGCGGCTAAAGACGCTTCGATTTTGCAGCGTTGATGCCCCAGCTTGGGCTGCGGCCTGCACAGCTCGCGTGCTCTCAAGGACGCTCTCGCGGGCTGTTGTAGCGGGCCGCATGCGCCAAATCGCTTCCGGCTTTGGTCAGAGTCTGATAGGATAAAAATTCGATTTACATCGAAAATATCTTCTGTCTGGAGCGACGCACCAAAATGGCACTCGCATGTGAAATTTGCGGCAAGAAGCCGCTGTATGGAAACACGATCAGCCACGCGCACAACGTTACGCGGCGGCGCTGGAATCCGAATCTGCGCCGCGTGAAAGCCGTCGTGAAAGGCGCGCGCAAACACGTCCGCGTGTGCACCTCCTGCATCCGTTCCGGTCGCGTAAAAAAGGCCGCTTGAAGCCGGCGCTTCCCGGAAGGAGTTCCGTTTGCCCCGACCCCTACTGATTCTTGCCGCCGTCATCGCGTGTGTGTGTGCGGTGGGCTGCAAGAAGGAAGAAACGCCCGGGCCCGACGTGTGGGCGGTGGTCAATGGCAAGCAGATCCAACGCGACGAAGTGGAGAAATATTTTCGCACGCGGGTGAGCGCCGAAGGCCCCGCGCCGTCGCAGGAAGAAGCGCTTTCGCTGAAACTGAATATCCTGGATGAGCTGATCAACAACGAAATTCTGCTGGAGCGCGCGAGCAAGCTGAACCTGATCGCCAGCGACGCCGAAGTAGAAGATAAGTTCACCGAATCGAAAAGCCCCTACACCGAAGAAGAATTCCAGAAAAAGCTGAAGGATTCGGGCCTAACCGTAGAAGATCTGAAGGGCGACATTCGCCGCCAGCTTTCGGTGCAGAAGCTGCTGAATCGAGAAGTAGTGGCCAAGATTTCGATTACCGATCAGGACGTTTTGGATTTCTACAATAAGAATCGCGCGCAATTCAACGTAGCGGAACCGCAATACCACATTTCCCAAATCGTGGTGACTCCGCATCCCGATCCCGCGGTGCACAATCGCAAGAACGACAAAGCCACCACGGAACCCGAAGCGAAGCGGAAAATTACTTTGCTGGAAGAGAGGCTCGCGAGCGGCGCTGATTTCGCGCAACTGGCGATGGACTATTCCGAGGACTCCACTGCTTCGACCGGCGGGGATCTCGGATTCGTGCCAGAGTCGGCCTTGAATCAGTCCGATCCGGTGCTGAAGAAGACCGTAATGTCCATGCGTCCCGGCGACGTGACCCAGCCGATCGGCGTGAAAAACGGCGGATACCGGATTTTGAAATTAATTGCGAAGGAAGCGGCGGGGCAGCGGGAGCTGTCGGATCCGCAAGTGCAGCAATCCGTGCGCGATATGCTGCGCAACCGCAAAGAGCAGCTGCTGCGTTCAGCCTATATGGTGGAAGCGCGCGACGATTCGCACGTGACCAACTACCTCGCGCGGCAGATTCTGGAATCGGCGGGCAAGCTGCCAGCCTCGAAGTAAAACTCAATTGGACAATTGGAGCTGCGTGCAGGGTTTCGTCGCGTTGGTGCGCGCGATGGAATTTAGCCGCGGCTGACGGTCTCAGCGGCAAAGCGCTGGTTGGGCCGAGTGACGCGCGCGATCAGAATCGCAGCGAGTCCGACGAGCGGGGTCAATAGGAAGCAAGCGAAAAATCCGCGCCAAAACGCGATTCCTTCCTTCTCCATTTTGCCGGCGGTGACGCCGCAAGCCACCACCCACAAAAGCCCGAAGATTCCGAGGATCAGCCAAGCAGCCACCGGAACAAAATGCACTTGTCCAGCCATTTACGATCTCCCAAGACGTGATGCGCCTATTCAGCTTGAAACTTCGGCCTGAATTGAAACGATTGTGACTGGGATCGCGCGGCGGGGGAAGATGTCAGGCGGTGGCGCCAACCTTAAGGGTAACTAGTAACGGTTAGGTACGCGCGGTTCAGGAGACGACGGCGACCACTTCGCCCGCGTTGACGGTCTGCCCTGCGATGACGGCGAGGCGCTCGATTTTTCCGGATTTCGGGGCGCGGATTTCGTTCTGCATTTTCATGGCCTCGACGACCATAAGTCCTTGCCCGGCCTGCACTTCATCGCCCGCCGCCACCAGGACGCGGACGACCTTACCAGGCATGGGCGCTAACACGTGTTGCCGCCCTTCGGCTTCGGCGGCTCCCGCACGGTTCTTTTTCCATTCGCGGGGATCGCGAATGGCGATCTTGTATTCGCGACCTTGCGTGGTGACACGCAAATCGGCGCCGATTCTTTCCACACGAACCTCGAAGGATTCTCCTTGCACCAGAATCGAATACACGCCGGGGGAGACTTGCTGGCCGTGGGTATCGAGCGGGCGGCCGTCCGCAAACCACCGCGAGAGATCGCGGGTTTGCAGCAGCTCGATGCGATGCGCTTTGCCCTCGATTTCAACGTCCAGTTTCATCTGTGATCCATTCTGGTTCGGCTCAATCGCGATTAGCGCTCCGGTTCGCGGCTCACTTGTTCGCGGCGCGATTCTGCACGCCAACGCGATTCCGCCGGTGGCTGAGCGTTTGATGCCGCTGCCGTCGCGCTGCTATCGTGTGATTGATGCCAGAGCAGCGCGGCGACTAGAATCGCGTTCGTGGCACGGGTGTCTGCTTCCGATTGCTTTTCCGGATCGTCGCTTGCCACGTCCGGATTCGCGGATGAGCTGCGCAGAAAATCATCGAGCCAACGCGTGTAAATCGCGGCGAATTGAAAATCGAGGCTGGCGAGAATGCGGCGGAACAGGGACACATTAGTCTTGATGCCGCTGGCGTAGTATTCGCTGAGCGCGCGGTTCATACGCGCCAGCGCTTCTTCGCGATCCTTGCCCCACGCGATTAACTTGCCGAGCATCGGATCGTATTCGTTCGGCACCGTCCAGCCGGCATAAATTCCATCGTCGAGTCGAACGCCGGGTCCGGTGGGCACTCTGTAATCCAGGATTTTCCCGGGCGAAGGAAAGAAATTGTTGTCGGGGTCTTCGGCGTAGATGCGGCATTCGATGGCGTGGCCGCGCAGGGTTACATCTTCTTGCGCGAAAGGCAACGGCTCGCCGGAGGCGATGCGCATCTGGAGTTTTACGAGGTCGAGCGAGGTGACCATTTCGGTGACGGGATGCTCGACTTGCAGCCGCGTGTTCATTTCGAGGAAATAAAAATTGCGTTGGGCATCCACCAGGAATTCGACCGTACCGGCATTTGTGTAATTGCCAGCGCGCGCGAGTTTCACGGCAGCCTCGCCCATGGCGCGGCGCAATTCCGGCGTCATTACCGGCGAAGGCGCCTCCTCGATTACTTTTTGGTGGCGGCGCTGCACGGAACATTCGCGTTCGCCGAGATACACCGTGTGGCCGTGCTGGTCCGCGAGAATTTGGATTTCGATGTGGCGCGGGCGCTCGAGATATTTTTCGAGGTACATGCGGCCGTCGCCGAATGCGTTTTGCGCTTCCGAAGAGGCATCGCGCCAGGCGGAGGCGAGATCGCTTTCGCGTTCGACACCGCGCATGCCTTTGCCACCGCCGCCCGCGACGGCTTTCAAAATTACGGGGAATCCGATTTTGCGGGCGATGTCCGCGAGCTCGCCGAGATCTGTGATTGGGTCGAGCGTGCCGGGGACCGTCGGCGCGCCGGCGGCGCTGGCGATGCGGCGGGCGGCGGTTTTCGAGCCGAGTTGCTCCATTGCCTCGGCGGATGGGCCGACGAAGGTGATACCGGCGCCAAGGCACGCGCGTGGCAGCGCGGGATTTTCCGCGAGGAAGCCGTAACCGGGATGAATCGCGTCACAATGGGCGTAGCGCGCCACGCCCAGGATTTTTTCGATCACCAGATAGCTTTCCGAAGACGGTGCGGGGCCGATGGGATAGGCTTCGTCGGCGAGGCGCACGTGGAGGGCGGCGCGATCCACGTCGCTATAGACCGCGACGGCGCGCACGCCGAGTTCGCGGCAGGCGCGCACGATGCGCACGGCGATTTCGCCGCGATTGGCAATCAGGACTTTATTGAACATTATTTCCGTGCACCAGGCAGAATGCGGATTCTAGCATTTCAGCGCGGTATTCGCGCAGGTGAGCGACTGTATATGCGGCGTGAGAATACGCGGGGTGCAAATGGCTTTATCGGTGCGCTTGATGCGCCGGCTGGAGCTAAAATGGTGCGGCGTGCGGGACAGGATCCCACGCGCGGCCTGAGCCGACGACGCAGGCGTGAAAGGGTAGAACTACTATGAAATTTCCGAAGAAGTTGTCGCGACGCGGTTTTGTTGGCGGATTGATGTCCTCGGTCGCGATGGGATTTTTCCCGAAGGCGGCGAGCGCTGTAGCGCCAATCGCCGGAAGTGGATCGCTTGTGGCGGACGGCGGCTCGCGAGCGCCCCGAGAGCGCATCGCATATTCGTCCACACCGTTTCCGATGGAACAAGTGCGTCTGCTCGACGGGCCATTTTTGGAGGCGGCGAAAACCAACCAGGAATATCTGCGCCGACTGCCCGCGGACGGGCTGGTGCACACCTTTCGCGTGAATGCCGGCTTGCCGAGTTCGGCGGCGCCGCTCGGCGGATGGGAATCACCGGACTGCGAATTGCGCGGACATTTTACCGGGCATTTTCTTTCGGCGTGCGCACTGGGGTATGCGGCCACCGGCGATGCGGAGTTGAAAGCGAAGGGCGAAGCGGTGGTGGCGGAACTCGCGAAGTGCCAACAGGCGCACGGGAATGGTTACCTGAGCGCGTTCCCTGAGGATTTTTTCGACCGCTTGCGCGACGGGAAACCGGTGTGGGCGCCTTTCTACACGCTGCACAAAATCATGGCGGGAAATCTGGATATGTACACGTACTGCGGATCGGCGCAGGCGCTGGGGATTGTCGAGGCGATGGCGGGGTGGATCGAGCACTGGAACGAAGGCATCAGCTTCGAGCACATGCAGCGGATCTTGAAGACGGAGTACGGCGGAACGAGCGAGTCGCTTTACAACTTGAGCGCGATCACGGGGAAGGAAGAATATTTTCATCTGGCGGCGCGTTTTCAGCAGCCTGATTTTTTGGATCCGTTGGCGGGACATCGCGACGAGCTGAAGGGATTGCATGTGAATACGCACATTCCCAAAGTGATCGCGGCAGCGCGGCGTTACGAGCTGACGGGCGATCCTTATTATCACGAGGTGGCGAACTATTTCTGGCAGGAAGTCACCACGGAACGCGCGTACGTCACGGGCGGGACGAGCGATCGCGAGGGCTGGAACACGGATGCGGGGAATCTGGCGCCGGCGCTGAGTTTGTGGTCCGAGGAGTGCTGCTGCGGGTACAACATGCTGAAGCTGACGCGGCATTTGCACTCGTGGAATGCGGACGCGCGGTATATGGATTACTACGAGCGGACGTTGTTCAATTCGCGGCTGGGAACGCAGCATCCGGAAAACGGAATGAAAATGTATTACCTGCCGCTGCAAACGGGTTACTGGAAATTTTTCCATTCGCCGCTGAATTCTTTCTGGTGCTGTTCGGGAACCGGCGTGGAGGAATTTTCGAAATTGGGAGATTCGATATATTTTCACGGCGCCGACGACGTGTTTGTGAATCTATTTATTTCGTCGGAAGTGCGCTGGCCGGAGAAGGGCTTGACGCTGCGGCAGAGCACTCGTTTTCCGAAGCAGGAGGGCACCAGCATCACGGTGAAAGCGGAAAAGCCGGTGGATGCGGGCGTCAATATAAGGATACCGAGCTGGGCCGTGGACGGCGGCTCGGTGGAGATTAACGGTGCGCCCCTGCCGGCATTTTCGAGTCCGGGGAGTTATTTGAGAATCAGCCGGCGGTGGTCGGACGGCGACCGGCTCGAAGTGAAACTGCCGATGCGGATTCACGCGGAGCCGCTGCTCGGTGATCCCACGCAGAAAGCGGTTCTGTTCGGACCGATCGTGCTGGCGGGGCGCTTAGGCGCGGAAGACCTCACGAACGCAATGCAATACGACGTGGATCACGGGCCGACGGAACTTTCTCCGCCGCATGCGGAACCGAAGGGAACGGCAGACATAACCGTGAAATCGGCGGATGAACTGCGATCCGTGTCGTGGATCGAGCCGGTGAAAGGCGAGGCTTTGGCGTTTCAAACCATCGGGCAGCAAAATCCCACGCAGCTGATTCCTCTTCATCGGCTATTCGGAGAGCGTTACGCCGTGTACTGGAAGACGCGCGTCGCGAGCGACGAAACCTCCGGATGAGGCTGCGAAGGTGTGCTTACCGGCAGTCGCGCCTGCGTTATGCGAAGAATCAGAAGCGAGCGAAGTGTGGGCTGGGCCTATTTTTACACTTCGCTCGCTCCCTGCGTTCGTGAACGACTGTGGTGTGGCTGGGATTAGCTCGCGAGCCGCTCTAGTACCGGCTTGGCGAAGGCTTCCTCTTTCAAGCTAAGAACCACTCGTCCGTTCACTTGTCCCTTCTTGAGGCGGTTGAACACATCGTTGACTGACTCCAGCGGCAAAGTCTCGATGGTCGCTTTCACTTTGCCTTCGGCGGCAAATTGCAGGGCTTCCTCCAGGTCGAGGCGCGTGCCGACGATGGAACCGCGGAGCGTGTAGCCGTTTAAGACCACGTCAAAGATGGAGACGGGGAATTCGCCCGGCGGCAAACCGTTCAGGACGCACGTTCCGCCGCGGCGCAGCATACCCATCGCTTGTTTAAATGCGATCGGTGACACGGCGGTGACGAGGACGCCGTGCGCACCGCCGATTTGTTTTTGCACTTCCTGCGCGGGGTCTTGAGTTTTGGCGTCAATGGTGATTTCGGCGCCGAGCTTGCGCGCCAGCGCCATTTTTTCCGGTCCGAGGTCCACCGCGGCGACGTGCATGCCCATGGCCTTGGCGTACTGGATGGCGACGTGGCCCAAGCCGCCTGCTCCGGAGATCACGACCCACTCGCCGGGGCGCGTTTCCGTCATTTTCAGCCCTTTATACGTGGTGACGCCGGCGCAAAGAATCGGCGCCGCATCCATGAAGGAAAGTTTCTTGGGAATTCGTCCCAGGTAATCGGCTTGGCCGAGGGCGTATTGCGCGAAGCTGCCGTTCACGGAATAGCCGGAGTTCTGCTGGTTGACGCAAAGTGTTTCCCAGCCCGCCAGGCAATATTCGCAGTGACCGCAGGCGCTGTGCAGCCAGGCGATGCCGACGCGATCGCCTTCCTTCAGATGGGTGACTCCCGGCCCTAGCGCAACCACGATTCCCGCGCCTTCGTGGCCCGGAGTGAATGGAGGCGTAGGCTTAACCGGCCAATCGCCGTCCGCTGCGTGAAGATCGGTGTGACATACGCCCGTCGCGAACACTTCAACGAGTGCCTGTCCGGGTCCAGGGGTCGGGACCGGAACTTCCCGGACCACTAATGGTTGGCCAAACTTCTCAACAACCGCTGCTTTCATCGTCTTTGCGTGTACCACGTTGCATCTCCTTTTCGCCCGAAGCTAGGACGAGCCTAGCCCACGCTCTCGTAGCCGTAAGTAGCATCGGTCACACTTCGGTGTGATGTGAATCACAGGGTGCTTTTGTAAGTCGAGCCGCGCCGCAGCGATGGCGGGGGAAGGGGAGGACCGAGGAGCTACAGCGCGGGCGGAATGGGGCTACGACTTTCGCGACCGGAGTCACGTGCGAGCGAAAACGCGGCAACTGCACTAGTTGCACATGTCCGGCCAGTAGAGCGCCGAAGTGTGCAAGAGATTGCAGATTGAAGCTGGCCTGAGGGGCTAAGCGCCTGTGATTGCATTAGCGAGAAGTGGCCCTGAAGTTGCGTGGGATTCCGCAAGATTTTCTCGTCGAAGTTTCTTCACCCAACTTTGCAAACAGGCTCCGGGCCAAGTAGCAGTTTTCAGGAGGGAGTATGCGACGCTCCGTCTCGCTACTGTTTCTCGCCACTTTGGTGGGTCTCTTCCATCCGTCTCCCGCGCGGGCACAGGCGACGCCATTGCTGGGTCAAATCATGATTGTGCCGTTCCAATTCGCGCCGAAGGGCTGGGCGATGTGCAGTGGGCAGCTGATGGCCATCAATCAAAACCAGGCGTTATTCTCGCTTTTGGGGACGACCTTCGGAGGCGACGGGCGGACCACGTTCGCATTGCCGGACCTTCGTGGACGAGCGCCGATTGGGATGGGACAAGGACCTGGTCTCGCGCCTTACGACCTCGGTCAGTCGGGTGGCCAGGAAGTGGTTACGCTGACGCTTTCGCAGATTCCCAGCCACACGCACGTCGCGATGGGAGCTACCGCGGTGGCGAACACGGGTTCGCCTGCCGGCGCTTCCTGGGCCATGCCACGCGCGCTCCTATACAGTTCGATCGCACCGGCGGTTCCAATGAGCACGGAAGCGCTGGGGAGCAGCGGCAGCGGGCAGCCACACGAAAATCGCAAGCCATACGTGGTGATGACCTATCTGATCGCGCTGCAAGGGATCTTTCCAAGCCGTAACTGAAGCTGAATTTGAAATTCTTCGGCGCCGTCGTGGTGAAGAACGGATGGGAGGCGAGTGAAAATGCGAAATGGCTTAATCGTCGCAGGCTTGGCTCTGTTGCTGTTTGCCGTTCCGGCCCGGGCGCAGGACCCGTTTGTAGGCCAGATTGCCATCGTTCCGTACAATTTCGCGCCCGTCGGCTGGTTCATGTGCCAAGGCCAACTGTTACCGATCGCGCAGTACACAGCCCTGTTTTCGCTGGTCGGCACTACCTATGGCGGCGATGGACAGAGCACCTTCGCGCTGCCGGATCTTCGCGGGCGGATGGCCATCGGCCAAGGGAACGGCCCCGGCCTGGCGCCGTACGTGATGGGCCAATTGGGCGGCGAGGAGCAGGTGACGCTTACTCTGGGCCAGCTTCCGGTTCACTCGCACGCAGCCATGGCCAGCAGCGCGACGGCCACCGCGCTGGGACCAGGCGGATCCGAGTGGGCGACAACTACGACGTACTTGTACAGCTCCACGGCCACTTCGCTGGCGCCGATGAATAACACGGCGATCGGCGCCGTAGGCGGCGGGCTGCCGCATGAAAACCGGCCGCCCTACCTGGCGATGAATTTCATCATCGCCTACGTAGGCATCTACCCCTCGCGGAATTGATGCCGCGGGCGCTGGTGGCGCCATTATTTTGATATTGGTGAAACAGGAGGTCACAGATGCGACGGTCTCTGCTGCTTTTTGTTGCGGCTACATTCTTGATGGTTGCGCCGGTGGCTCATGCACAGGGAGGCGAGCCTTACCTTGGGCAGATCGCAATCGTCAGCTTCGAATTTGCGCCGCAAGGCTGGGCGCTTTGCCAAGGCCAGCTGCTGCCTATCAACCAGTACGCTGCGCTGTTTGACTTGATTGGCACAACTTACGGCGGCGACGGTCAGACAAACTTCGCTCTGCCTGACCTGCGCGGCCGCGTGCCGATCAGCCAGGGAGCTGGCCCGGGACTGCAGGATTATGTGCTCGGGCAAGTGGGCGGTGAAGAACAAGTGAGCCTGACGATCGCCCAGATTCCCGCGCACACGCATCCGTTGCTGGGGCAATCAGCCTTGGGTAGTTCCGCGAACCCCACCGGAAACATCTGGGCCGCGCAATCGCGCCTGAGCGTGTACAGCTCGACCGTGCCGGACTCCCCGATGGGCAGCGGAGCGATTGGAACGGCGGGCGGCGGGCTGCCGCACGACAATCGTTCGCCCTATGTGACGATTAATTACATCATTGCCCTGGTAGGCATTTTCCCCAGCCAGAGCTAGCTTCGGCGACGCTACGGGATTCGATTCAGGAGGCACCAATGAAATTCACCAAGTGGGCGCTACTAATGACGGCAATCGCGGGCCTGAGCGCCCTTCCGGCATTCGGCGACTCCTATACCAGCAGCACGTCATTTAATGCGGCGATCAGTGGATTGTCGGGCGTGACCACCGCGAATTTCGATAGCGACCCGACCGGAGACATCGCCCAGGGCGGCACAGTGGACGGCATTACGTTCACTTACAACATCAACGGCGGAGCCGGCAGCCTGGCGATCGACAATCTCTTCGACACAACGTCGGGAACAAACTACCTGGGCTCGGACGATCCGACCACCGAAGCGCTCTTTCCGGGCGATAGCGTCACGATGACGTTCTCGACGCCGATCAATGCGCTCGGATTTTTCATCATCGGCGGCCCTTACACCGACGGTGACTTCACGCTCACCAGTAGTACCGCCAGCGCCACAAGTTCCAGCACGCTCGAGACAACTCTGCCGGACGGCGGACAAGTGATTTTTCTGGGGATCAGCAGCACCGCCGACTTCAGCAGCGCGACAATCAGCCTGGATCCCGGCGCGGGCGAATTGTGGAACATTGACGACATCACCTCGGCGCAAGGAATGCCGAACTCCGGCGGCGGTGGTAACACACCCATGCCGGAACCGAGCAGTTGGGCGCTGCTGGCGCTGGGACTTGCGGTCTGTGCGCTCGCCGCGCGGAAAACGCGCTCGGCACAAATCCAGTTGCTCGACTGACCATGCCGTTGACTCTCGCGCGTCGCGTCGCGCTGCTCATCCTGCT
Organism: uncultured Acidobacteriota bacterium; assembly: GCA_963740695.1. Classification (GTDB taxonomy): domain Bacteria; phylum Acidobacteriota; class Terriglobia; order Acidiferrales; family UBA7541; genus Palsa-295. Next base: position 68,163 of record CAVUFU010000002.1, on the reverse strand, counting down.
GGCCTCGGCGTGCCGGGCGCAAATCAGTCCTTTTCCCGGGAACGATTGGGACAGCCTGAATGACGCCGGCGAGAAGGCCTACGAACGGCGCCAGTACGCCGCCTCTGAAAACTTCCTGAAATCCGCTTTACAGCTCGCCCAGAATTTCGGACCTCACGATCTGCGTCTGGCCACCACGCTCAACGACCTTGGATTACTTTATCGCGCGCAGGGAAAATTCGAAGAGGCTGAGCCGCTCTACCGCCGCTCGCTCGAGATTCGCGAGAATAAACTTGGCCCGTCGAATCCGGCCGTGGCCGTCAGCTTGAACAATCTGGCAGGGCTGCTGGCCGCTGAAAACCGTTACACGGAGGCAGAGCAAAAATATCGGCGCGCGCTGGCCATTCGCGAGAAGGCGCTCGGCCCGGATAATCCGCAGGTGGCGATCGTATTGAATAATCTGGCGGCGATGTACAGCGCGCAGGGCAAATTCGAGAAGGCCGAGCCGGTGCTGAAACGCGCGCTCGCGATTCGCGAAAAGTCTCTCGGTCCGGACGATCCCCAGGTGGCCAACGCATTGAATAATCTGGCGGGCGTGTATGCATCGGGAAGAAAGTACGCGCTGGCCGAGCCGCTTTATCTTCGCGCGATCAGCATTGATGAGAAAACGCAAGGGCCCGAGCAGACGGCGTTGACACTGGATTTAAGCAACCTGGGCGCGCTGTATTATCAGCAGGAAAAGTACAGCGCCGCGGAGCCGCTTTATCGCCGCGCTTTGGATATTCGCGACAAGACGCTCGGCCCGCTGCATCCTTTGACGGGCGTCGCAGCGCAGAACCTCGCCGGACTCTACAAGGCTGAAGCCAAGTACGACGACGCGGACGCGCTCTACAAGAGAGCGCTCGCTATTTTCGAACAGTCGGTTGGACCGGACAGTCCCGAGGTAGGCTCGGTGCTGGACGCGCTCTCCTCCATGTACGCGACGGAAGGAAAATATTCGGAGGCGCAGCCCGTTTACGCGCGCCTGGTTTCAGTGGAGGAAAAAGCGCTGGGGCCACAGAGCCTGAATCTGGCGGCGTCGCTGGATGATTATGCGCAAGTTCTTCGGAAGCTCGGACAGGAGGCGCAAGCCCGCGAGCTGGAAGCGCGAGCCAAGTCCATCCGTTCCGCCCAACCGAAAACGTCCGCCGCTACCGCCGCCGCACACACCTCTGCAACCTCGGCTAAAACCGCTCTGCCGAAATAGCTCGAAGGCCAGCCGGAACGGACGGATCACAGCCTATCGGTGCTTGCGGGATCAGACGTTTGTTCGCCTGCTGCGAATCGTCCGCCGCGCAGTCGCTGCCGTGGCCTAGGTGGCGGACACAGTCGCGCGTTCGCGCGTCATGTAGTAATAAATTGTGGGCGTGACGAACAGCGAGAGAATCATCGCGATCAGCAAGCCGCCGATCACCGCGACCGCCAACGGCTGCAACATCTGCGAGCCGGCGCCGATCGCTAGCGCCAGCGGCAACATTCCCGCTACTGCGGCAATAGCCGTCATGACGATCGGACGCAACCGCCTGCGGCCTGCCTGAAAGATCGCTTCTTCGCGCGAAAATCCCGCCATCCGGAATTTTTTATCGGCATCGAGCAGCAGGATGCCGTTCTTGGCCACAATCCCGATCACCATAATCAAGCCCATGAACGACGACAGGTTGAACGTGATGCCGGCCACGAGCAGCGCCACGAACACTCCGGCTGTGGAAAGCACCGCGGAAACCAGGATGGAAATCGGTGCGGAGAAATTACGAAATTCGAAGAGAAGGACCAGAAACACGAAAACGATCGCCAGCGCGAGCACCGTGGACAAATCGCGGAAGGAATTCTGCTGCGTTTTGTAAAGCCCGCCATATTCGACGCGAATCGACGGCGGCAGCTGCAGCTTCGCGAGCGCCGCCTGCACGGCGGCGATGCCGTGGCCCATATCGAGGCCTTCGAGGCGCGCGGTGACCGCGACGTAACGCTGCTCGTTGTCCTGCAGAATTTCGGTCTGGCCGGGCAGTTCCGTCATAGTCGCCAGCGAACCGAGATTTGCGGTGTGCCCGGCGGGGCTGACGAGCATGGTGTTATTCATCGCCGAAAGCGAAGAGCGAAGTTCGGCTGGATACCGAATGCGCACGGGGTACGGGCGATCGTTCACGACGACGGGTGCGGACGCCTCGACGCCATTCAGCATCGCTTGCGTTTCGTTCGCTACATCTTGCGGCGTGAACCCGGCGTGCGAGGCCGTCGCCATATTAATCTGGAAAGAAACCGCCGGACCGCTCGTGGTGGAATCAATCCCGTCGTCCACGTCCACGATCGGGTGGCTTCCTCCCACGTCAATTTTTCCGATGGCGTCGGCGACGCGCGGCGCCCATTCGTCGAGCAGCTTCGCGTCCGGCGAGAACAGCATGATGTCAATCGGCTGCGGAGCGCTGGTGAGGTCGCCGATCATGTCCTGAAGCTTTTGCGTGAATTCCACTTCGACGGCGGGCTCTGACTGGTTCACCTTGGTGCGAATTTCGTTCATGATCGTCCAGATGTCGCGGTCGCGATCGGTTTTCAGGTCGGCGGAAATGTCTCCGATATTCGCTTCGGTGACGGCGGCGAGCCCCAGCTGCAATCCGGTGCGGCGCGAAGTGGTGGCGACTTCGGGAACGGAGCGAACGATCTCGCTGACGTGCTCGATCATGCGGTTGGTTTCCTCGAGCGAGCTTCCTGGCGGCGTGACGTAATCGAGAATGAAGCTGCCTTCATCCATCTTCGGCAGAAGATCGGAACCGATCTGCCGGTAGCAAAGGTAGGAAACCGCGACGATAACCACTGTGAGCACCGGGACCCATACCGGATATTTCAGGCTGCGGCGGAACCAGCGCTCGTAAAAGCGAATCACGCGGCCGAAGTAACCTTTCATCAGGTGCTCTTCTTCGGCCTGCAACAGGCGATTCATTTCTACGTGGTGGCGGTCCGCTTCGGTCGTCACCGAAACGGAGGCTGTCTCCGGAACAGCTGCGGACACCGCCGCGTCATTGGCCGGAGTTTCTTGTGCGTCGTCACCGGATTTCTTGTGCAGCAAGTAGAGGCAGAGCGTCGGCGTCCAGGTAAGCGCGAGAGTCAAGGAAGTAAGCAGCGCGACACCGATCGTTACGGCCATCGCGCGAAAAAACACTCCGGTGACGCCGGTAATCGCGATCAGCGGCAGAAAAACCACGATGGGCGTGAGCGTCGAGCCTACTAGCGCGGGAGAAAGTTCTTCGAGTGTTAGGGCGACGGCGCGAAATTTTTCTTCGCCGGCTTCGCGATGCAGCACCACGTTTTCCAGCACGACGATCGCATCATCAATAATCAAGCCGACCGCGGCGGCCATTCCTCCAAGCGTCATCAAATTGAAGCTCTCGCCGAGAAAGCGCATGACGATGAACGTGACCAGCAGGCTGATCGGAATCACCATGCCCGCGATGAACGAAGTGCCCCAATCGCGCAGAAAAAGAACGAGCACGGCGGAAGCGAGCAGCAAGCCGATGAGGATTGCGTCGCGCACGCTTTTGATGGATTGCCCGACGATCCAGGACTGATCGTAGAAAATGCTGACGTGCACACCGGGCGGCAGGGTCTTTTCGATCGCCGTCATCTCCGCTTTCACGGAAGTCGCCACCTGCATCGTGTTGCTCGACCGCTGGCGATTGATATTGATGAGCACGGCCGGCTTGCCGTCCGCGGTGACGATGGTGAAATGCGGCTCGAACGCCGGAGTCACCTGCGCGAGGTCACCGATATATATCGGACCGCCGCTGGGCGCGCTCTTGACGAAAATTTGCGCGATCTGCTGCGCGTCGTGCGCCTGGCCGCTGATCAGGCCGAGATACAACTGGTGATTGCGCGAGAAAAGTCCCGGCGACTGAATGATGTTCGATTTATCCACTGCGCCGAGAATGTCTGAGATGCTCACGCCGGCCGCGCGCAGTTTGGCGGGATCCGGCACGATGTGAAATTCCGGAGCCTCGCCGCCCTGCACCAGGATCGTGGAAACTCCGGAAAGGCTCGCCAGGCGCGGCTTCACGTCATAGGTCGCGATTTCCCACAATTGCGCCTGCGAAACTTTATCGGACGTAAGTCCGTATCCGAGAATGGGGAAACTTGAAAACTCCAACTGGTCGGTGGTGATCTGGGCCGTCGGCGGCAGTGTGGATTGCACGCGCGCGAGAGCGGCATTGACGCGTTGCAGGGTCTGAAACATATCCACGCGCCAACTGAAGTACAGATCTATTTCGGCGGAGCCGCGGCTGGTGATGGAGCGGACGTCTTCGATTCCCTGCACGCCGCGGACGGCTTCCTCGATCGGGCGAGTGATCGTGACGAGCATCTGGTCGATCGGCATCACGCCGTTATCTACGCCGATGAGGACGCGCGGAAAATCCGTGGTGGGAAAAACCGCGATGGGAATGCTGAAGGCGAGATAGGCGCCGACCAGCGCAAGCGTGACGATCAGGAAGATGATCGATTTGTGTTCGCGCGCAAACCAGTAGACTTCGGTGGATCGCTTGGACTCTTCTGAAATGCGCGGAGTGCTGCGGCTGGAATTGGTCATGGCTGGCTCGGAGCCGTCCTCATTCGGTCCCGCCGCCGCTGGGTTCCGCAGCTGGCTTGGTGATGGTGACTTTCGAGCCGTCCGGCAAACCGTAAGCGCCGACGGTCACAACTTGCGCACCGGCGCCGAGTCCGCTCAGAATCTGCACATCGTGGTCGTCGCGAATTCCGGTTTTGACCGCGGTTTGATGCGCGTGGCCATCTTTGCCGACCACCATTACGGACGTGCTTCCGTCCGTCGCCGTGAGAATTGCTTCGGCCGGCACCACCAGCGTGTCTTTCACAGTGTTCGCGACGATCCGCAAACCGACCGTGGAACCGGATTTGAGTTTGCCGCCGGGATTCGGCGCTTCGACCCACACCTGCACAGTGGTGCTATTGGGATCGAGCGCGGGACTGACGACGCTGACTTTTCCGGCGATTTCGGATTCTCCGTTGCCGGGCAAAATCGAAGCCGCGTCGTCGACGTGCAGTTCTGCAGCCTGCTGCGGCGAAACATAGGCGCGCGCCACCACTTTGGACAAATCCATCACGGTGAGAATCGCGGTTCCGGCCGGCGCGGTATCTCCGACGTAAAAGGGCCGGTCGGTAACGACGCCATTGATCGGGCTGACAATTTTCGCGTAACTCAGCTGCGCTTCGGCGCTGATGGTTTTGCCCTTCGCGGCGGTGAGTTGGCCTTGCGCTGCCTTCAGCGTGTACGACTTTTCGGCCAAGTCGTATTGATTGCGCGCTTGCGTCAAAGCGATGCGCGCGTCTTCGACGTCCTTGGCCGCCATCGCGCCTTGCTTATATAAGGACTCGCGAGCGTCGTAGAGCTTTTGCGCGGCGTCGAGCTGCTCTTTCGAAGTGTTCAGGTCCTGCCTGGCGGATTGCAGAGCGCTGTTGTAGGTGGCTTCGGCTTGTTCGTAGCCGCCTTGATTTTCGGTGACGGCCCCGGCCAGATCGCGGGCTTCCAGTTCAGCCAGCAATTGCCCGGCGTGGACTTTGCTGCCGCGTTCGACGTAAAACTTTTTGATCGGCGCGACGACGCGCGGAACAATCGCGGCTTGGTCGCGCGGATAAAGAATTGCGTTGGCCGAGATGGTGTCCTGAATGGCGGCGGTTTCCGCCGCGGTCGCCTGCACGCTGACGGTGACGTTGGCTTCGCCTTCTTTGTCGTCTTTCGACGAGCATCCCTGCGCAAGGAAAGTTGCGCCGAGAACCACGAATGCCAGGGGCCAAACAGCGCAGGCCGCGCGGGCGGCTGGATGCAAACGCGACATCGAGAAGTCACCTCTATTCATAATTTCCCGAGGAAACCGAAACATTTGGGCCTTAGCCAGCACTCGATCAGAAATTTCCGGTCACGGTCTGCAGCGTCGCCAGCGCGACGCGATAACGCACCTGCGCGTCATCGTACGAATTGCGCGCTTGCGTCAGTGTACTCTCGGCGCTCACCACTTCCAGCGCGGTGGACGCTCCGGCACGATAGCGCAAACCGATAAGCCGCAAGCTCTCCGCCGCGAGCTCGGCCGTATGGCGCGATTCTTCCACAGCCGCTCGCGCGACCATGGCATCGTTGTATGAGCCGTACAAATTGTTCACGAGTTGCCGCTGTGTCTGACTTAATTCCGCGCGCGCCTGTTCGCGCTTCAATTCCGATTGGTGCAGCTTGCTGCGCATGGTGCCCCAATCCCACACCGGAACGTTTACGCCGACGGTCACGAAGTAGCCCAGGTTCGGCAGCGGACCTTTCGCCTGATCCTCGACGTTCACGCTATGCAGCGCGAAGGCGTTCGCTTCGATTCCGTAGTCCGCGTCCACGAAAAAAGCAGGAAGGAACGCGCCCTTCGCGGCGGTGACGTCCAGATTCGCGCTGCGCAAGGATTCCATTGCCACGCGTAGCTCCGGATTTTCGTGGCCTGCCATTTTCTCCGCTTCGGGGAAGGGTGGCAGCGCGACCGGAGTATCGAGATCGTCCACCACGCTGAAATTTTCGTTCATTGTGGGAAACAGCAGGACGGCGAGATCCATGCGCGCCGATTCCATCGCCAGTTGCGCGTCCTGAAAGGCCTGCTCCATTTGGCGATACTGAATCTCGGCCTGCACCACGTCGCTGTGCGCAACTTGTCCGACGCGCTCGGCGTCCTGCGTAATATCGTAAAAATGTTTGGCGGTGTCGAGGGCGCTTTGCGCGGTGCCGTACTTGCGCTGCGAATCGAGAAGGGCGTAATAAAATTTTGTGACGGCGACAGTCAACCCTCGTCTTGCGATTTCCGCTTCGGCATTGGCGATGGCTGCGGCGGCGCCGGCGCGGCGATAGGCCGTGCCCATGTAATTGTTTGGCGAGAGATCCTCGTGCAGGACGCCCCAAGAGCGGTAGACGTGCACGCCGTCGTTCGTCACGAAGCGTCCGACGTTGCGTGCGGCCGCCGTTTCCTTGCGTGAGGAGCGCCTGAGAGGTGTAGCTGGCCTGGGGCAAAATCGCGTTGCGAGCTTGCAAGCGATCTTCGCGCGAGCTTTTTGCGCCGTTTACAGCCGCGAGGAATTGCGTATCATTTTTTCGCGCGCGCTCGATGGCGTCTTGCAACGTGATGGTGGCGGGCGGAGTGGCGTTGTTTGCTCCCGGAGGTTGCACCAGCTGGAGTTGCGCCTCTGCCGTGGGTTTATTTTCGTCTGTCGCCGAAGGCTCCTGCGCATGCGCCTGGGAAGCTGCGCCGGCGACGGCCAGGAATATTCCAAGGCCGTAAAGAACCGCACGGCGAGCTACGCCATTTTTTCGGACGATGTGTTTGCTGCCGCGGCGACGGAAGAAGCTGTTACGCTCTTGAGTCCTAGCCGAATAATTCATTAGCATTCCTCCTTGAGCTCCGCCGGGCGCAGAGTGGCTGACGACCGCAGTTGCGCTAACGCCTGCATCACTCAGGCTAAAGATCGGCAGATAAACGCAGGATTAACGCGCGGGTTTTGGTGCGGCTAGTTTTCGCGGGCTGCCGGCAGGTGGACGTTGAAGACGCTGCCGGTCGCGTCCGAACGGACTAGATCAATGCGCCCGTCGTGCGCTTCGGCGATCCAGCGCGCGATGGAAAGCCCCAAGCCCGCGCCGCCGTCGCGGGCGTTGCGCGAGCGAGCGCGGTCCACGCGGAAGAATCGTTCGAAAATTCGCGAATGCAGATCGGCGGGGATGCCGGGACCGCTGTCTGTGACGCTGAGATCGTAGCCGTCGGGCACAACACTGCACGCCACGAAAACTTTTCCGCCTTCGGGCGTGTACTTGATCGCGTTATCCAGAAGATTGAGGATCATGCGGCGCAGCAGCTCTTCATCGGCGCGTACGGGCATTTCGCGCGGAGCCTCGGCGGCCGCGAGCGCAATATTTTTGGCTTGCGCCAGCGCGCGCGTGGCGCGCACGCAATCGGCGGCCAGTTCATCCAGGTAGAAATCGCTGCGCGTGAGGCGATACTCACCGGCATCCGCGCGTGTGAGCGTGAATAAATCTTCCACAATGCTCCCGAGGCGCTCGGCCTCTTGCTGCAGCACCGCCAGCGATTCGCGATATTCCTCGGAAGAGCGCTCCGGTTGCGACAAGGCCACTTCGGCCTCGCCGCGCAAAATCGAAATCGGCGTGCGTAGTTCGTGTGAAGCGTCTGAGATGAAACGCCGCTGCCGCTCGAACGATTGGTTCAGGCGATCGAGTAGATCGTTGAACGTGCGAGCCAGGCGGCCGAGTTCGTCGCTGGCATTTTTTACCGCCAGGCGTTCGTGCAGATTTGCAGCGCTGATGCGTTCCGCTTGCGCGCCCATTGCCGCTACCGGCTCGAGGCTCTTGCGCGCGAGAAAATAGCCCCCGATGCCGGCGAGCAGCACTCCCAAGGGGATCAACCATGCGAACGCGAAGCGGATCTGCTCGAGCAGCTCGCGTTGCGGACGCAGCGAGCGGAGAATTACGAGCGACCACATGCGTCCATTCGCGCTGAAGCGCTGGGCGTAGACGCGAAAGCCCCCGTTTTCGCCGGAAATGGTGGCGATGCTGTGGTCGGCTCGCGCGGCAGCAGAGAGAAACTGCTGAAAGCCGCGGGCACCGGCGGCGCGCGCGACCAGCGAAGCTTCGGACGTGCTCGCAGGCGGCACCTCCGCGGAGCTGAACGCAATTTTTCCATCCGAGTCCACGATGAAAAAGGCGCTATCGCGCACGCGATGCTCGATCATGGAGAGTTGGGCAGCGGATTGCATTCCGGTGGAATTATCGGGATCGTTGATTTCGTCCTGGAATGTTACGAGAAAAGAATTCGCGAGTTCGGTGAGGTCGGCGTCCGTGCGGCGGTCCGCGGCCCGCGAAAAAAGCAAATAGCTGGTGAGCCCAAAAAGAAGCAGAAAAAGTGCGAGGATCACCGAATACCAGAACGTCAGGCGTGCGCGGAGAGTGTCAAGCATGGTTCTTCCTGCTCGCCGCACTCGCCCTCTTCTTCGCGGGCCGTTGTGCGTCGCGTTCCGTGGCATCATCGCCGCCCGGAACAATTTCCGCTTCGGGTCCGAATAGATAGCCTGCGCCGCGCCGGGTATGCAGCAGCGGGACTTTGCCCTCTGTGTCAATTTTGTGCCGCAAGCGGTTCACGTAGACTTCGATCAAATTCGAAAACGGATCGAAGGTTTCGTCCCAAACGTGTTCGGCGATCGCTGCCCGGCCCACTACGCGGCCCGCATTGCGCGCGAGAAATTCCACCAGCGCGTATTCTTTGGTTGTGAGCGGGATGCGGCGTCCGCCGCGCGTGACGCTTTGCGCCGCGGTGTCCACTACCAGATCGGCAACGCGGATGTTCGCGGGACGCAGCTCGCCGGAACGCCGCAAGAGCGCGCGAAGGCGAGCGAGAAGCTCGCGGAAGGCAAACGGTTTGGCGAGGTAATCGTCGGCGCCGACGTCCAGGCCGGTGATGCGGTCTTCGACGCCATCGAGTGCGGTCAGCATCAGGATGGGAACGCGATTGCCGGTTTTGCGGATCTCTTTGCAGACGGCGAAACCATCGCGGCCGGGAATCATCACGTCTAAAATGATCAGATCATAGGAATTAATTTCCGCCTGATAGAGCGCGTCGTCGCCGCTGGTGGCGGTGTCCACGGCGTAGGCTTGCTCGCGCAGGCCTTTCAGGACGAAGCGCAGGACTCCAGGATCGTCTTCCACGAGCAGCAGACGCATCGCGACATCATACTGTACTGGGCGGTTTCCGGCAGCGGGTGCAATTTCGTTCGCGTGGGCGGCTGCGATGTGAGATATTGAGCTGGTATCGTAAGGTTACGAAATATGACTTTTTGCTTCTTTTCTGATTCGAGGCTCATGATGCCCAACGATGAGACGGCTGTGCGCGCTCGCGGCCTTTTTTGTAAGCGCTCGGCGAGCTTGTGGATTGCTTCCGCCGGACTGCTGCTCTTGGTGAGCGGGTGCGTAAAAAAAGAAGCCGTGAATCCTCCGCCGCCGAAGGCCGCAGAATCGCAGGTTCACGCCGCTGCAACGGCGAATGCCGTGCTGGTGGACACTCCTGCGGCTGAATTCGCGATTGCGCCGAACGGGTACGTCGCAGCGAGCCTCTTGACAGAAGGCCGCAAACTTTCGCTGGACGATGCCGGAGCAGATTCCGGCGTCCAGGTGACTGCGGCCGGAAAAGATTTGCCGCCCGCCGTGTTTGACGTTGCGCATCCGCAGGTCTCGGAGCCTCACGGACCACTCGGAACGAAAGGGAAGCGCATCGAGGTGACCGGCGACAATGCGGAAGCAGGCCTACAGGAATCGCTGGTTGTGGAAGTCTACGATGAGTTTCCGCGAGTTGCGCTGGTGTCCCTGACGATTCGCAATACGGGAAAGGCTCCGGTGAAGCTGGATGCGGTGGACGTGGACCGGCATCGCTTCAACGCGTCGCTGGCGGATCCGGCGGCGGCGCCGAATCAGATGTGGTCTTTCCATGGAGCGAGTATTCAGTGGGGCAAAGACAATGTGTTTGAAATTCCCAAGAACTTTTCGCAGCTGAATCAGATGGGATCGCTGGTGGACGTGAAGGGCGACCTGGGGCGCGTGGGCGGCGGGATACCCGGTGGTTGCGTTTTGGACGCGCACGGTAGGCGAAGCGATCGGTCACGTGGAAACCTTGCCGCTGGTGCTCTCAATCCCGGTCAAGACGGAAGCCGACGGGCATGTGGATGCGAGTGTGGACCTCGCGCCGAGCGATGCGTTGAAGCCGGGGGAATCCTACTCGACGCCTGAGACATTTATTTCCGTGTATGCGGGCGACTATTACGAGCCGCTGCGAATTTATTCCGACGTGATTGACGGCGAAGGGCTTAAAAAACCTACGACGAACAGCGAGGATTACGCGGTGAGTTGGTGCGGCTGGGGCTACCTGGAAAATGTAACCCCCGCGCAAATGCTGGGAACGATTCCCAAGCTCAAGGAGCTCGGAATTCATTGGGCCACGCTGGACGATCGCTGGTTCAACAATTACGGCGACTGGCAGCCGCGCAGCGATACTTTTCCCGACGGCGAAATCCGAAAAATGGTGAAGCAGTTCCACGAGCAAGGAGTCAAAGTGCAGCTGTGGTGGCTGCCGCTGGCGGTGGAGGATGGCGGGCCGGGATACGAATCGCATCCTTACGGCGTCTCGCAAGTGGTGAAAGAGCATCCGGACTGGCTGATCCTGGATAAGAACGGCAAGCCGGCGCGCATGACGCGGAATCTGGCGACGTTGTGTCCTGCGGTGCCGGGGGTGCGCGAGTATTACAAGAAGTTGACGGAAAAATTCATCCACGATTGGGATTTCGACGGCAGCAAGCTGGACAATATTTATAGCGTTCCGGCGTGCTACAACCCGGCGCACCATCATAAATCTCCGTACGATTCGGTTTATGCGATGGGCGAAATCTACAAGACAATTTTTGAAACTACGCGCTCGCTGAAGCCGGATAGCGTGACGCAAAGTTGCCCGTGCGGCACGCCGCCGAGCATCGCTTGGCTGCGCTATCTCGACCAGGCGGTTACTGCGGATCCTGTTGGTTCCGTGCAGGTGCGGCAGCGCGTGAAAATGTACAAGGCGCTGCTCGGTCCGAACGCCGCCGTGTACGGCGATCACGTGGAATTGACGCGAATCGCGAATCCGAACGGCAACGAGAAAGATCTGGGATCTGATTTTGCTTCCACCGTCGGAACCGGGGGCGTGGTGGGCACGAAATTCGCGTGGCCGAACTACGGGCCGAAGTTGGCGGACGTTTATCTGACGCGACAAAAAGAGGAATACTGGAAAAAGTGGATTGGGCTCTATAACGAGAAAATGCTTTCGCGCGGAACGTTTCGCGATCTTTACGTTTACGGCTACGACGTGCCGGAGGGCTACGCGATCGAGAAGGATGGCGCGATGTATTACGCGTTTTTTGCGCCGGCGCACGCCACGGGGACCGCGCACGCCGGTGCGGCGGAATGGTCCGGGGAGATCGAGTTGCGCGGGCTTGCGCCGGGGACGTATCACGTGGTGGATTACGTCAACGGCAAGGATTTTGGCGACGTGACCGCGCCCGGCGCGAAACTGAAGGCCAGCTTCACGGACCATCTGCTTTTGGAAGCGACCAAACAATGAAGCCCAATGGCGACCGGCGCGTTGCGGCCGCCGAGAGGTGGCTCAATGCGGCTTCAAATGTTGGCGAAAAAATTGTGCGAGCTTGGCTCGATCTTTGAAAGCTTCCGTCCCGCCTTCGCAGGTGGTGGAAAACGCACCGGCGACATCGGCGTACTCGAGACACTGTTGGGGCGATCCACCTTGCAAGAAACGATGAATGAAGCCAGCGTCGAAGCTGTCGCCGGCGCCAACTGGGTCCACCGACGCGACGCGCATCCCTTCGCGGCCGAAATCCTGGGAGCCTTTGCGCGCCACGGCTCCGCGCGCGCCTAGTTTTACGACGATCATTTGGCAGAGCTTGGCGAGTTTGGCGATCGCTTCCGGCAAATTATCCGTCCGCGCAATCTTTTTCACTTCGCGTTCATTCGGAAAAAAAATGTCAACGAATGGCAGCACTGCCAGCAAATCCTCGCTCCAGTTGCCTTCCGGGTCGTCGTTGGTATCGAGCGAGGTGGAGAGGCCTTTGGACCTGGCTGCGCGAAATAAATCAGCGATGTGCGGGCGCAGCGCCTTGTGCAGGAAGTACGATGAGAGATGCAGATGTCGCGCGGAAAAAATGTAATCGAGATCGAGGTCGGTGTAACTGAATTCAAACATCGTGCCGGGATAAGTGAGGATGAAGCGATGTTCGGGCTGGGCGAGAATGGCGGTGACGCCGGTTCCCGTGCCGCTGGAAGAAAGACGCACCTGCTGCAGCTCGACGCCCGCATCCGCGAGCCATTGCAGAGTCATTTTGCCGAGCGGATCAGCGCCGATCTTTGACGCCATGCCGACGCGCGTGCCCAGCACGGCGAGATTGTGCGCGAAAATTGCGGAGGAGCTTCCCAGGGTCAACCGGAAACCCCGGATCAGCGTTTCCTCTTCCGGCTTCATTTTGGCGGGCACGCCGTAAAGAATCAGGTCCGGGTTGATTTCGCCAACGACGCAAACATCGAGCGGCATTCTCGCGTTCCCCTACGATCTGGTTTCCAGCGTTACGACGCGGGATAAATTGCGCGGCTCGTCAGGATTCAGACCCTTTTTGATTCCGGTGTAAAAGCCCAGCAGTTGCCCCGGAATTACGCTGGCGGCCGCGCGGGCTACTTCCGGCAGATCGAGAGACAATTCCACGAAGTAATCCGCGGAACGGCGAATGGCGGAATTGCCGGCGTTGGCAATCACCAGAGTCGTCCCGCCCAGTTTCTTGATTTCCTCGAGGACCGCTACTTCGGCGTCGAAACCGGTTTCGCTGATGATGAAAGTGATCAACGTTTCCGGGCTGACGATTGCTTTCGGGCCGTGGCGGAATTCGAGAGTGTGAAAAGCCTGCGCGTAGGAACAGGACATTTCTTTCACTTTCAGCATGGACTCCTGCGCGATCCCGAAAAACGGACCCTGCGCGAGAAATACATAGTCCGCGAAGCTGCGCGCATCCACAAGCGATTTGATCGTGCCGCGAATTGCGCTCATGCGGTCGGCCATTTCATCGGGGAGGTCGCGCAGCTGGTCCAGAAAGCCGCTGCGGCCGCCGCGGATCGCAGCCAGTGACTGCAGCGTGAGCAGCATCGAGGTAAAAGAGCGCGTCATTACCGTGCTTTTCTCATCCGCAAAGGGCAGAGTGATGCAGTGGGACGCGATTTTTTCGATGGGAGTAGCAGTGCCGCAGGTAATCGCGAGCGTGGGCAGCCGTAGTTTTGTTTCCAGATACTCGGCGGCCTGCAAGACTTCAGAGGTGTGGCCCGAGCGAGTAATCAGCACGGGCTGGCACGGCGCCGGGAACAATTGCGGGAATAGCGTGACTTCGGATGCCGGTACGGCGCGGGATTTTTCGCCGGTCAAAATGGACCAACTCGCCGACGCCGCTTGCGCAAGATAAAAGCTCGAACCGCAGCCGATGAAAACCCATTCGCTGTTTCGGGGAAGGTTGTCGTTGAGCGTTTGCAGCGTGGGCGACTGCTGCAGATGCTCCAGACACACTTTCCAAGTGGCCGGTTCCGAAAGGATTTCCGCGATTGTGTTGGCGCCAACTCCCGCTTTCAATTCCACGAACTCTGCCTCCGAAATAGTCTCAGAATGAACTTTTAAACCACCACGACCTTGATGTGCGCCGCGCGCAGCCCGCGAAGGTGCTGCGCGGAAATTTTATTGTCGGTTATGGTGTGATGGACCGACGAAGTCGGTGCGATAAAAGAAAGGCTGCGCCGTCCAAATTTGCTGGAATCGCAAACGATGATGGTGGTCTTGGCGTTTTCCATCATCACGCGATTGGCGCGCGCTTCGAGCAGGTTAGGAGTCGTCAAACCATATTGCAGATCGAAGCCATCCACGGCGAGGAACAGTAGATCGGCAGTGACGTGGCGCAGCGAATCCTCGGTGAGCGGGCCGACCAGCGAAAACGAATTCTTGCGCAGCGCGCCGCCCGTTAGAATGAGTTCGACGTCTGTGCCGGCGAGCTCGGCGGCGATATTCACGGCGTTGGTGATCACCGTGAGGTCGCGAATATGTTTGATGGCGCGCGCGACGGCCGTGGTGGTGGTGCCGGAATCGAGAATCACCACGTGGCCGGGGCGAACCAGGCGTGCGGCTGCGGCGGCGATTTTCAATTTTTCGCGGCGGTGGAGCTGTTCCTTTTCGTGCAGTGAAGGATCGCGCAGCGCAGATGCGTCTATTGGCAGCGCGCCACCGTGCGCACGCTGCAGGCGCCCCATCTGGTGTAGTGACTCCAGGTCCTTACGAATGGTGATCAGCGAAGTGGAAAAGCGGCGAGCCAGATCTTTGACGACCACGCGGCCGTCGCGTTGCGTCAATTCGAGTATTTTTCTGCGCCGCTCTTCCGCCAGCATTGATAAAAAGCCTGCTTTCGATTTATTACTTTTACTTACTATTTAGTGCCAGAGGGTGATAGCTTGTCACAAATGCGCGCGAGGAGCAAGGATTTATGCCCGTTCCGACGATTGTCTGCGTGAGCGCTAACCCCGCGATGGATCGCCGCTTGCGCGTGGGATCGCTGGCGGTGGGCGAAGTGAATCGCGCATTGAGCGCGCAGGATTTTGCGGGAGGCAAGGCCGCCCACGTGGCCATGGCTGCGCGCGCGCTTGGCGCGTCGGCTGCATGGGTGGGATTTCTCGGCGGTGCGATCGGCCGGGAATGCGCACTGCAACTGGAATCTCTGGGGATTCAAGTGGCGGCGATAAACACGGTGGGGAGCACGCGGGTAAATCTGGAAATCATAGACGAATCTGGGCGCGTGACGGAGGTTCTCGAGCCGGGTGCTGCGCCAAGCATCGCAGAAAGCGATGAATTTCTGCGCGCATGCGTGCGGGGAATGCGCGGGGACTGGAAGCCGGCCGTACTGGTGATTTCCGGCAGCTTGCCCGCGGGTTCGGGAGCCGATTTTTATATTGCGCTGATTGAAGCTGCGCGAGCTGCAAGCACAAAGGTGTTTGTGGACACGAGCGGCGAAGCGTTGCGCGAGAGCGCTAAAGCGCGTCCGGACTTTGTGAAAGTAAATCGCGCTGAAGCGGAAGCTCTGGTAAGCAGACGGCTCGCGACGGCGCAGGAAATGGTTCAGGCGGCGCGCGAAATCGTGGACGGTGGAGCAGCAAGCGCGGCAATTACTCTGGGCCGCGAAGGATTGATCTGGCTCGAGCGCAAAGACGGGCCGCTGTGGCAGGCGCGGCCGCCAGAAATGAAGGCAATCTCAGCCGTGGGCTCGGGTGACGCGACGCTGGCCGGTTTTGCGCACGCGGCAGCGCAAGGCATCGGCGGCGAGGAAGCGTTGCGCCTGGCAACGGCTTGCGGCGCGGCGAATTGCGTGGCGCCCGCGCCCGGAAGAATCGAACTTGCGACTGTGCAAGCGCTTGTGCCACAGATCGAAGTTCATCAGCTCTCTCTGTAAATGCATTGGCGGGGAGGGTCTCGCGGTTTTGGTTTTCCGCGATGCTATTTCGCGGGCGCGACGATGCCAGGAATCCAGTGCACGGCATTGTCGTGAAAGATGTGGCGGAGAACTGGCTCAGGTAACGCCAGCCCCTCAACTTGATGGCCTCGGTACGGCAACATTTCGTCGGTCGCCAAAAACTTCCAGTCCCGCGCATACGTCTCCTGCCATTCTTTCAGCGCATCGGACGGCGCGTCGGCGGCTAGAAATTCGAGGTCGGTGCCGTAGAGCACGCGGTCTTGATACTTGATGAGGAAATTGCGCACCTTCTCGCGCGGCTGAATCATTAAATATTCCATGCGCGCCGCCATATCCACCGCGAAATTGGGATAGCGGTCCAAGCGTTTCGCGATTTCGTCCACGTCGGTTTCCATGCTGCCCAGGTGCGCGCCTACTACACGTAATTTCGGATTTTCGGCGAGCAAGTGATCGCGCGCGGCCAGGATGGTTTCTTTGCGCGGATGATCGGGATGGCGGTACATATACCACTCGGGATGTTCGTTGTAGTAATCGTAATCGGGGCTTGCGGGATTGGGCGGCTGCCAGCAGGAAGAAGGCTCGGCCACGTGCGCGATGAGCGTTTTGTTATCGGCGGCGATTGCGCGATAGATGGGTTCGAAGATTGGATCGTCGGGCATCACGTAGCGGCCGTCGGGAGTCTTCAGCTCCATGCCGATATTCTTCCAGATTTTTACGGCGACGGCGCCATCGGCAAATTCCTGCTGGAGTTCCTTCACTGTATCCCGCGCAAAATTCTTCTGGTCGAAAGTGAAGGGATCGAAGGTGACGCAAAGGCTGGCGTGATTCTGGTTGGCTTGCACGAAATTTCGGGCGCGAGCGGTTTCGGCGGCGAGGCCACCGAAGCTGCGCTGGCTATCGGCCACGCAGATATCAAGCACGTGCAGGTGCAAACGGACGAGCAGATCGGTGATCGCGGGATCGGTCTTAAATGCGTGTACATGAGTATCAATCGGATCCAGCGCGGCGAATGCCTGCAGGTCATCGTTCGCCGCCGACGACGAACGCGCGGACGCAAACGGCGGCCCCGCCACGGCGCGGCCAACTTGAAAGAATATCGCGGCCATTGCGACCGTAACAATTATCGGCAACAGAAATTTCTTTATGTGGGCGCGCATATTTTCGCTCAGCGTTTACCTCCGCCGGAGCGCGGGCGGCCTCGCGGCGATTCGTTCCTGTCCGTATCAGGAGATTGTTCGCGGACATCGGCCAGAATTAATTCCACGCCGGCTTCGCGGATGGGCCGCAGATATTTCGGCTCGGTGGCGGAATCGGTCACCAGGATGTCAATGTCCGTGACCGGACCGACGTACGCGAATCCTTGGTTGCCGAATTTGCCGTGATCCGCAAGCGCGATGCTCACGCGCGCGGATTTCAGAATCATTTTCTTGATTTGCGCTTCGGCCTGGCTCGCCGTGGAGATGCCGTAGCCGGGATCAATCGCGCTGACGCCCAGCACTGCTTTATCCACGCGAATTTCCGAAAGCGCGCGCTGCGCCCAAACTCCGGAAAGATAAAAAACATCCTTCTGCAGTTCGCCGCCCGTGGAAATCACCGAGACGTGCTGGCTGCGCTGGAGTTCGTCCACGATCGGAGGAGAATTCGTGATCACCGTCAGGCGATTGCGATGAAGCAAGCGGCGCGCCAATTCATAGACGGTGGTGCTGCCCTCCAGGAAAACCGTTTCTCCGTCGAGGATGAGCCTTTCGGCTTCACGGGCGATCGCCAATTTTTCGGCGCGATTGCTGCGGCCCACGGCCTCGTACGACGGCTGGAAGTTCGTGCTCGATGTGCGCGAGACGGCGCCGCCATGCGAACGGACCAATACTCCTTCTTTTTCCAGAGCTTCGAGATCGCGGCGAACGGTAGCGGCGGTGACGCCCAGCGTGCGAATCAGTTCGGAAGCGGTGACGGTTCGTTCGCGCGACAAAACTTCGCGGATGCGAAATCGCCGTTCCTCTGCCAGCAGGCTCATCGAAAACCGCTCCGTGGTCGGGCCAGCTACGAAAGCAGCCGATTGTGCCACAAAACCGTCGAAATGAATCACAAAAATACAAAATACGTCATATTCGATAAAAAAAGTTGACAAACGCGCACAATAGGACTAATTACGTGAGCGATTCAGCTTGATTTGTCTCCTGTCTGCGGCGCCCGGGGTGGTCCGCAGCCCGTATCTGCTCAGAGCAACTGTTTCCAACTTCGCAGGGGAGGGTTATCGGTGAACAACGTCATCCACCGTTTTCTACTCAGTCGCGCCAATCCCGAGAACCTCCTGAAAGATCGCGCGACGAGAGCAACAACCACGATGCGTGCGGCTGCTCTTCTTTTCGCTCTCATCCTTTTCTGCAGCACGGCGTGGGGACAAAAGGATGCCGGCGTGATCGCCGGCACGGTGAGGGATGCGTCTGGAGCCGTGGTGGGCGGCGCGAAGGTGCGGGTGAAGGACGTCGACCACGGAACCGAGTTCGATACCACCACGGAAGCGAATGGTGAATACGTGTCGGGTCCGCTGAAGGTGGGGCGCTACGAGGTGGTGGTGGAGAAGGGCAATTTCAAGACCGCGATCGCCGGGCCGGTGCAGTTGGACGTGCAGGGGCGCTTGGAAGTGGACGTGAAGCTGGAGATCGGCGAGGTGTCGCAAAAGGTGGAGGTGACCATCCAGAATCCGCTGCTGGAAACGGAAACCAGCACCATGGGCCAGGTGATGGACAAGACGCGCATCGAAACGCTGCCGCTGAACGGGCGGAATTTTGCGCAACTGGCGCAACTGGGTGTGGGCGTCGTGCCCAGCGAACCGGGTTCGCGCGTGACTGGAAATTTTGGATTCAGCGTGGATGGCGCGCGTTCTTTGCAGAACAATTTCTTGCTGGATGGCATCGACAACAATTCGAACCTGGGAGATGTGCTGAACGAATCATCGTACGTGATTCAACCGCCGATTGATGCGATCGAGGAGTTCAAAGTTCAGACCAACGATTACAGCGCGGAATTCGGCAGAGGCAATGGAGCGATCCTGAACGCCGTAATCAAATCGGGCACCAATGCTTTCCACGGAGACGTTTTCGAATATTTCCGGAACGACGCCCTCGACGCTGCGCCATTCTTCATCGTCACGCAAAAACCGGCGTACAAGCAGAACCAGTTCGGCGCCACGCTCGGAGGCCCGATCATAAAAGACAAGACGTTTTTCTTTGTGGACTACGAGGGATTCCGCCTGCGGCAGGGAGTGCCGCAGACGGCGACGATTCCCGATCAAAGCATGGTCAACGGCGATTTTTCCGAACTGCTTACCAATACGCCGGCGATGGCCATTGATCCGAACTCCGGAAATCCCACCGGCTCGGTGGCGCTGGATTGCAGCGGCAATCAAACTTTCGTAGGGGAGATCTTCAACGCCCGGCTCACTCGCGTGGTGCCGACGACGCCTGCCAATCCTACCGGATTCTGCGGCGTGCCGATCGGAGTGGACGGCTCCGGCAATCCCACCAACCTGTTTCCCGTGGGATCCACGGATCCGCTGGCGTCGCGCCTGGCGGCCTTGATTCCAGCTCCGAACGCATCCAATCCCGCATTCAATTACATCGCCGTGCCGGTGCGCAGCGAGACCCGCAATAATTTCGACGTGCGCGTGGACCACACTTTTTCGACCAAGGATTCGCTATTCGGCCGGTTCAGCTACGAGAGCCAGCCCAGTTTCATTCCCTCGCCCTTTCAAAACGTGCTGGATGGCGGCGGGTTCTTCGACGGAAACGAAGACTTTTCCTACCGCAGCATTGCCTTGAGCGAAACGCACATTCTCGATTCCACGCACGTGAACGAATTCCGCTTCGGCTATAACCGCATCAACGCGCATCGCTACCAGAACAATTACAACGAGGACGTTTCGGGCAATCTGGGTTTTCCGGGTGTTCCTTACGAGCCGGGCACTTTTAATGGAGGGCTGCCCGCGTTGACGTTCAGCGACGGGTCGGCTCCAGAGCTGGGCAGCTCCGGCTTTCTGCCCTCCATCGAAAAGCAGAACAGCTACGTCCTTACCGACAACTTCACCTGGGTGAAGGGACGGCATTCGCTCAAGTTCGGCACGGAAATCCGTTACGAGCAATTCACGATTTTTCAACCTTCGGCCTCGCGCGGCACGGCGGATTTCGGCTCGGGATTCACGGACAATCCCGCCGCCCCGGGAAGCGGCGGATACGGCTTCGCCAGTTTTCTGCTGGGCATCTCCGACGGCGGCTCGATCGTGAACCTGCACAACGTGGATTACCGGCGGCAAATCTACGCCGGATTCGTGCAGGACGATTTCAAGAAATCAGATCGCCTGACGTTGAATCTGGGCCTGCGCTACGAACTCTATACGACGGTGAAAGCGGCGGGCAACCAGCAGGCCAATTTCGATTTCGGTTGCGGCTGCCTGATCGTGCCCAAGGGGCAAAACGCGCAGCTGACGCCCATGCTGGCTTCGCAAATTTCAATTGACCGCACCGGGTCGCCCGGGCTGGTGTCACCTGACCTGCATAACTTCGCGCCGCGCGTCGGCCTGGCGTACAAAATCAACGACAAGCTGGTGCTGCGTTCTTCTTACGGGATTTTTTACGGCGGCCAGGAAAACGGGCCGTACTCCAATCCCAGCCCGGGATTCAATCCGCCATTTTTCGTGACGCAGTCTTTCAACCAGCCCTGCCTGCAGAATTCCGCGAACCCCAATCCCGGGCAAGTGGATTGCTCGATTCCAATGTTCAATTCACTGCAGCAAGGCTTCCCCGCGAACTCGCTGGTGGATCCCAATACTCCGTTGCTTTTTTCCATCAGCCCGCACATCACCACGCCGTTCATGCAGCAGTGGTTTTTGGGCTTCCAGTATGCATTGCCGGCAAATACCGTGGCGGAAATTTCCTACGTGGGCTCGCACGGCGCCGATCTTTTCGGCCTATTCAACGGAAACCAGGCTGTCCCTACTGCAGACGCCACCATTCCTACGGCCCCGCGCCGTCCCGATCCCAATATCGATGCGGGGATTGACACGCTGCGGTCGAATTTATTTTCGAACTACAATAGCTTGCAGCTGCGCCTGGAAAAGCGTTTTTCGAACGGCTTGGAGTTCGAGGCGGCTTACACCTACAGCCACGCGCTCGACGATGCTTCCGATGCCAGCCTGGGCTCGCAGAACCAGGGTGATTTCCGGCTGCAAACGGCGCCCTACCTGGAATACGGCAATGCGGACTTCGACGTGCGGCACCGCTTCGTCTTCAACTTTGTTTACGAACTGCCCTTCGGGCAAGGCCAGCGCTTCGGCTCGAATATTTCCGGCATTGCGAATCAAATCGTCGGCAATTGGCGCGTGACCGGAATTGTTTCCGCGCAGACCGGCAACTGGTTCACGCCGACCGACGACCTGGTGAACATGTCCAATTCCGACTGCGGCGGAGCAGTTTTCAATTGCGCGCGTCCGAACGTGATGGGAAATCCGAATGCAGCGCCGTGCTTGCCGGGAACGCTATTCAATACCTGCGCGTTCGTGGGGAACATGGTGCTGGGCACATTCGGAGATGCGGGAAGAAACATCATTCGCGGGCCTGGGCTGCAGAACTGGGACCTCTCGTTCATCAAGCAATTCCCCATCAAGGACCAGATGCGCTTCGAGTTCCGCGCGGAGCTCTTCAATATCTGGAACCACCCGAATTTGCAGTTTGCGGATGGGACCACGACGAACGAAAACTTTTCCACCGAGCGCGGGGCTTCGCAATTCGGATTTCCCACGGCGTCGCTAGCGCCGCGGCTGGTTCAATTCGCTTTGAAGTTTTATTTCTAGCGGTTGCTCGCGAATCCGCTTGATTCGAACGAAGAGGGCGCAGCCGGGCGGGCGACCGCGGCGCTCAGCCCATCGCTTCTTTCCAACCGGACATTATCAGCCAGCGATTCATGGGATAGGACGTGAGAAATCCCAGAATCATCCCAATTTGCATCATGAACCAGTAGCCCGGCTGCGTGGGGCTGAGATGCGGATGGGGAAAAAGGACAAAGAAGGTCAGCGCCATCCAGGCGAACAATCCGATTTCGAAAGTTAGAATCGAGAGAGTATCGGATTTGATCGCGGCAATGAGCCCTTGCGACGGGGAGAGTTTGCGCATCGGCATGATCGCGAAATATTGGAACGCCACACCGAAGACCCAGGCAAGCAGCAGGTCCGCAGCGTAGCTGGCGAATAACGCGCTGCCGAAGAGCGTCCATCCCAGAGCGAACAAGCTGAATTCCGCGATGACGTCACCCAAGGTGCAGCCTGCGCCGCAATGCGTGTCGGAGACCAGGGTTTGGCGCCAGGTCGGTGCGAGTTGCGCGTGCTCCCCGTGCGCCATCTGGTGCGGATGCATGTGGTCCATGGACATTTCGCGCACGGCACCTTTGACCATGCCTCTGCCAATGTGGAAATAGCACCACAAGCCGAAAACGCTCAGGTACAGGGCGTTGACGGGCCATACGACATTCATAATCCACATTTGTTGCGGATGGCGGAGCTCGTCAATGGCGATGACGATGGCGCAGACGAACGCGATTCCCAGAGAAATCCAAGCGAGGGCTGTAAACATACGCGAGATCCTTTCCGCTCGAATCGCGAGCGAGCTAATGGTGGAGATGCCGGGCGCAGGAGCATCGGTTCAAGGATTTTGCAAATCGCGGGCCTTAAGGCCGGACAGTTTCGCGGAAATATTCCGGGGGACATTACGAATCGGACTTTGGAGCGGGTGGAGCGCCTCAATTCGGCGAGTGGGCCGCGAGAGCTTGAATCCGGCGATATTCCTGCAGGTCATGCGCGGCTTGATCGGGCTTGCCTTGTCTTCGGTGAACTCCGGCTAGTGCCAGATAGGCTTGCGCGGCGAGCGGAGTTTCTTTTTCCAGCTCGATGACGCGCGTCAGCGCATGCTCCGCGACGTTCGGGTCGTCGCTCGCTGCAGCGCGGCCGAGTGCGTAAAGAGTTTCCGGCATGTCTGGGCGTAGCGAATCGGAGCGCTGCAGTTCCGCCTCCGCATCCTTCATTTTCCCCAGCTGCAATAACGCGTCGCCCAAGCGATACGCCGCTTCCGCATTTCCGGGCTGCAGCTTCGCTTCCGCACGAAATTGTTCCGCGGCCTTTTCCCATTCGGATTCTGCCGCGTAAACCCGACCAAGCTCGAGGCGCAAGCCAGGCAAGTCCGGACGCAATGTGATGGCCTGTTGGTATTCCTTCTCGGCGCCCGGAAATATTTTCAACGCGTAATCGGCCTGGCCGCGCACCTGATAGGCGCGCGCGCTATCGGGAGACGTGGTGAGCAGTTTGTCGGAGCTCTCTTCGGAGAGCGCACTGGAGGCGCGGCTGAGATAAAAGAGAAGGTTCGGATCGCCCGGCGATTTTGCAAGTGCCGCTTGCAGATTCGCGACCGCTTCGGCAGGCTGGCCTGCTTGCAATTGCGCGATGCCCAAAGCGCCGTCGGCCTGGACCATTTTCAGATGCGGGATGGCTTGCGAGGCGTAGCCTTCGGCGAGAAGCGCGTAACCGAGCAATTGATTAGCCGGGAGAGAATCCTTATTCAGTTCTACGGCGCGCTTCAAAGGAGCGATGGCAGCCGCGTAATCGCGTTTTTTCATGTAGGCGTCGCCCAAGTGCAGGAAGACTTCGCTCGATGTGGGTGCGAGATCGGCTGCTTTGCGAAACGCTGCGATGGCTTGATCGAGATCGTTGCGATTTTCGGCGTCCAGGCCCAATTGCAGGGTCGCGGCTGCTTCTTGCGAAAGCGACGGCTCCGCCGCTTGCTGCTGTATGCACAGGCACAAATATAAAAGCGCGTGAAACATGGCTACGCGGACTCCTCGACCACGATGAACTGATCGGATTTTACGCCTCGCAAAGATTGCACAATGCCGGAAGGCCAGCGAACTTCGACGTCCGCGGTTTCCGCGGAGCCCAGGCCGAAGTGCAAGCGCTTGTCATTCGATGAAAGATAACTTCCCGCAGCCGTCGCGAAGCGGGTCTGGCCGTTCACTTGAACGCGCGCGCCGAAGCCGTCGCGATTGCTGCGCTTTCCGTGCAGCGTGATCGTGAGCCAACTCAGGTTGCCGCCGCGATTCACAAAACATTGCGGCGCTTCGCCGAGGGAAGTAGTAATCACGTCGATCCAGCCGTCGTTATTCAGGTCACCAAAAGCCGCGCCGCGTCCTGCGACCGCAACGTTCGAGCCCGCATCCGCTTTCTCAAACCGCCCTTTGCGATTCATCGCGAGCAGCGGCGGTTCGCGATAGCGCAGCGAGCTATCGTACATTTGCACGTTATCGAAAACGTGGCCCTGCACGATGAACGCATCCTTCCAGCCGTCGTTGTCAAAATCTTCCAGGCCCACTCCCCAGCCCGAATTGGCGCCGGAAAGCACGCCGAAGCCGGCTTCAAGTTCCTGCGCGCTGAAGAGGCCCTTGCCGTCGTTGTGAAACACGGCGTAGGGCTCGTGCGGCAGTTGCGTGACGAGCAGGTCCGGGCGGCCATCATTATCGTAATCCTGAAAGACGACGCCCATGCCGGAGAGCGCTTTGCCGTTTTCCGAAAGCGCCGCGCCGGATTCAAAACCACATTCGGTGAAAGTACCGTTTCCATTATTGTGAAAGAGAAATTGTTCGATGGCGTCATTCGCGACAAAAATATCGGTGTAGCCGTCGGCGTCATAGTCGGCAAATGCGACTCCCAGCCCGTGTCCTTTTTTCGCTGCGATGCGGGAGGCAACGCTTACGTCTTCAAATGTGCCGTCGCCACGATTGCGATAGAGGACGTTGCTGATCGGCGAAAAATCGCCGGGCGGGCAATAGGTCGGCTGCTCGACGCCGCAGGTTTTGGTTTTCTCGATGCTCCAATCCAAATAGCGCGTGACGAAGAGATCGAGCAGGCCGTCGTTATCGTAATCGAAAAATCCGGCGGAGGCCGACCAGCCGCCCGCGGCGACTCCGGCTTTGGCGGTGACGTCGGTAAAAGTGCCGTCGCCATTATTGTGGTAGAGAATATTTTTTCCGAAGTTGGTCACGTACATGTCGGAGAAGCCGTCGTTGTCGTAATCGCCCACCGCAACGCCCATCCCGAAGTTTGCGTCACCGGCGTCGGCCAGGCCCGCCTGCTCGGTGACGTCAGTGAAGCTGCCATCCTTATTCTGGCGATAGAGGCGGTTCCAATACGCCGGCTTTTTGCGATTGAAACTGATCGCGCCGCCCGTACTTTCCTGCAATTGCCCCGCATTCACCAGAAAAATGTCGAGCAGTCCGTCGTTGTTATAATCCAGCAGCGCCACGCCTCCGGGCATCGTCTCGATGAGATATTTCTTGGGCGTCGGCGAATTGCGGAGAACGAAATCGAGTCCTTTTAACGTTTTCACTTCGAAGATGGATTCGGATTGAGGTTTTGCGGCTGCTGCAGCGCTGGATGCGCCGAAGATTTTAGCGGCTGGCGCGGTGAGGAAACTTGAAGCAACCGCTCGAGTCGCAGCGAAGGCGCCCAGGCTTAGAAAAAACTCACGACGCGGAATGTTGCGCGTCATTCACGCCCCTCCGGTTGCATGAGCAGTCCGACGGCGCAACGCAAGGACCAAGATAGCCGCGCGCGGTGGCAGGAGCGCAGAATTTCCATGCACTGAAGGTTGATCGTGTGTGGCTGCCTCTTGCCGAATTCGGTGCGCATAGGCCGCCAAAAACGATACCACCAAATCGGCTGCAGCCCTCGAGCCTCGCGGCGATCCTCGACGGCGCTCAGCGGCTTGCGCTGACCTGCTTCGCGGCGGCGCCGGTTATTTTCACGATGGTCACGGGGCCATATCGGTCAGTTGCCGTGGTCCAACCCTCCGCAGTTGCACTTTCCAGGTGCGTAAGATCGTCGTAGTGGGTTCCGGCTGTTCCATCAATCGTCACGGTGCGCGCCGCGATGCCGTGCAGTTTCACTTCGTATTCACGGAGGGGCGGTTTGTAGGTTCCCGTGGCGGCAGCCGCATCGAAACGAACGATTGTGCCATTGTCGCTGGTCGAAAGACGTTGTTCGAAGAACGCGCCCTTTTCGTAGGCGTAGGTGATCCCGTCGTCGTCGTAGTAACTGAACGATGTCTCCGTAGCAGCGGGAAACACATCCACAAAAACGCGCGTCACCGGATGTTCGCCGACGTACTGCTGGACGTCTTGCGTCGGCAAAATCGCGCCGCCTCGGATGAACAGCGGAATATCGGACCACGTCTCGGGATTCACAGGATAAGTGATGGATTTGCCGCCTTCATATCGCTGGCCGCGAAAATAATCGAACCACTGCCCCGGAGGCAGGTAAATCGCACGGCGCGCCTGCCCTTCGCCCAGGACCGGCGCCGCGAGCAGCGAATCGCCAAACATCCATTCGTCGGTGATGTCCGCGAGCCGGACGCCGTCGTTCGGAAAATCCCAGAAGAGCGGACGCACAACGCCGACGCCCGTCTCATGCGCCTGGTGTTCGTACGCATACATGTAAGGAATCAGGCGGTAGCGCAGTTCGATCGCGGCCTTGGCGTCGGCTTCCGCTTGCTCGCCGAAAACCCACGGCTGGCGCTTTTCATCGAGGCTGCCATGGACGCGCATGATCGGCACCAGCGCCGCAAATTCCACCCACCGCGCGTAATTTTCAGGATTCGGGTGCCCGTCGAAGCCGCCCGTGTCCATACCCCAGTGCGGCTCTCCCAGGCCGATCGTCGAAAGCATCCGCGCTTCCTGCCAATTCATGCTGGGAAATCCTGTCCAGATGTCGCCGGACCATTCGCCGTACGCATAACGCTGCGCGCCCAAATAAAAATTGCGATTGATGGACCACACGCGCTGGTCGCCGATAGAGCGCGCGCCTTCGTACATGGCCCGTTCCATATCCGCGTGTTGGAAATTCGGAAACTGAGCGTTGCCGTTCGAATCGGCTTCGTCGTTCCAGAAATATTGCAAGCCCGCGCGGTACGCTGGGATCATGTGTTCCCAGAACCAGGCGCGAGCGGCGGGCTTGGAAAAATCCACGTCGAGCGCCGGGCGCATCGAAAAATAATCGAGATACGGCTCTTCCCAATCGAAAAACAATTTGTGATCGGAACCGTACTGGGCTGCCGCGGTGAGTTTGCCATCGGCCGTACGTTGGACGATGCGCGGCTTGAAAATCCCGGCGAGCTTGATGCCCTTCGCGCGCATTTCTTCCGCGAATTTTCCGGACGCGCCGTCCGGATATTTATCCGGATGCACGTTTCCCGGGCCGCTCGTGCTGTTCCAGCGCCATTCGCCGTAATCGTCCTCGCCCCACGCCTTCCAGTCGAAGTCGAGGATGAATCCGTCGATCGGTATTTTCTTCGCGCGATAGGTGTCGATGATCTGCGTCACTTCCACTTGCGTCGAACCGTACTGGCTATTCATGAAGCCCAGCGTCCACTTCGGCATCATCGGCGCGTGGCCACTGATATCGGCGACGGCATGCATCATCGTTTTCGGGTCGCCGACGATGGCGAAATATTCGACGTCTTTGCGTGAACCGCCGCTGAACTGCAGCATTCCTGCGCCAATATCGAAGTCTCCGCCATCGGAATCTACCAGCAAGCCGTACGTCGGCGTGTAGGCGAGCGGAGCTCCGGCATCGCCTTGACGCCCGGCGCTGACCATGCCGCCCGAGCGGCGCACTCCAATACGAATATCCTGGCGCGGGTCCATATTCTTTCCGGGCATGGCCGTGCCGTCAATGCCGAAAAACGGGTCGGTGGGTTTGCAAGCAAAACGCAATCCACCGGGATATACACCGCCCTGCGGCAGTTCTTGCATCAGCAGATGATTTTCGGCGTCGTAAATCGCAATCCGCACCGGCGCCTCGGAAATTTTCACGACCATTTTATCGGTCGAGATGGTCAGCGGATCCGAATTGCTGTCAATTTTTGCCGGAGTGTCGTTGCTCCACGTCCGGTTGGGGTCCAGCACAGGAGTGGGTGGGCTCGTCTGGCCCTGCGGCTGGTAATGCACGCGCAAAATGTTGGGTTCGACGACCTGCACGACGATCGTGTCTGCGCCGACGTGCAGCGTCAGAGTGTCGCCGCTGACTTCGGCGCGATCCAGATTGCCGAGGGCCGGCGGCGGATCCTTTTCAGCTTGCTGTGCCCTCGCCGCATGAGCGCCCAGAAGAACAAGCAGTGCGCACACGATTCGAAGTATTTCGCGCCGCCACAAAGAGCGAAGCAATCCGCCGCTGTTCGCAAGTTTTCGCGCAATAAAAGAACCTGCACCCGAGTGGATTCGAGCAGCACCGCCCCGCGCCGGAATGTACTGGCTATGCCTCATTCGCATCCTCTTTCGGTTCCGGCTGAGTAAGATCCCAAAATTCTGCAACCAGACAAACTCGCACGCCGTGCAGCACATCGGAAGAGCTTCTGTTCGCGGCGGCTAGTCTTCACGGGGCCCGGAAGATTTATTTTTCACGCACCCGGCGAGGGGCCGGGCAGGCGGCGAAATGTTCCGCGCATCGGAACTTACTTTCGCCGCCTTCCAGGCGGTGGCATCTCCGGGTGGGGGAGATGAGATCGGGCCAGGCGTCAGAAGTAGAATTTTGCCGCCACCTGGGCAGTACGCTCCTGGTAAGCCGCCGTGATTCTTCCGAAGTTCCCGGAGCTTACGTCGGACAGGTTTGTGTCGGGTTGGAAGAAGTTCGGATGGTTGAGCGCGTTAAACATCTCGAACCGGAATTGCAGGCGCTTGGTCTCCGTGACATTCCAGTATTTTTGAATGGCCATGTCCCAATTGAAGAACCTGGGCCCATGAAGATTCGCGAAGAACCTCGGCGCGTCTCCAAACGTGAACGCGGCAGGTTGCGAGAACGCCGCGGGATTGATCCAGTCGTCGATCGAACGATTGGCCGGCACCGGATTCACGCCCGGAACGATATTGGGGCGCTGATTGAATCCGAATCCGACGTTGTTCGATGCGGGCTGGATGGAAAGCGGCAAGCCCGATTCCGCCGTGAGGATTCCGCTCCACGCCCAACCTCCCAGGATCGCGTTAACCGGCGTGCTCCACTCCGAACCGAAGTGTTTGCCCTTACCGACCGGCAAATCGTAGATGTACGACGCTACGAAGCGGTGCGGGACGTTGCTGGCGTCCACCGAATAATCGGCGGCGAGATTGTAAGAGTTCAAGTTGTTGGTTCCGCTGCCCGGGAAGGCCCAACCGGAATTTCCTTGCACGTCGTCCATGAACTTGGAGTAGGTGTAGGAAAGATTGAGATCCAGACCGGAGTGCCAGCGATGCGTGTAGGTGACCTGGAGCGCATCGTAGGACGAAGTGCCGACGGCAGGTTGCGGTTCAAACACGCTGCAATATTGCGGGAACGGGATCAGCGTCTGCTCCAGGATGACCGTGGAGTTGTTGAGGCCGCAACTGCTCGAATTAATGTGGCCGAAGAAGGGGTTAGGCACCGAATTGAAGAGCGCGTTCCCCTGCGACAAATTTCCCGGCGACATTTGATTCCACTGCAAACCAGTGGCCAGCAAGCTTGTGCCGTGGTTTCCAACGTAGCTGATGTCCAGCAAATCGTTCGGCGTGAATGAGTATTGACCGCCGGCCATCCATTGCTCGACGTAAGAAGTTTTCCTGCTCACGTTCGTGATGGTGGTTCCGAAGCCGACATCCTGCAATCCTCCCGCGGAATTGCCGGTAGGCAGCCGTTCGGTGGTGAACGCCGGGCCGCAGGGCGCGGGGACGCCCGGAACCGCTTCGCAATTGACGTTTGCATTTCCGCTAAGCGTGGAGGCCGGCGTAAGGCCATTGTTCAAACTGGTCGTCCACGGCGTCGCCTGCGAAAATCCGTCGTTGGGACCCTGGCCGTAGAAGCTTGGCACGAAGAAAATGCCGTAGCCGGCACGGACCACAAGCTTGTTGGTCGCCGCAATAGCGATGGAAACGCGCGGGGCGATGTTGTTGTAGTTCGTGTTGTAGAGGCCGGGATTATTCGGCGAGCTGAAAACAAGTTCGCCGGGATAAGTGGCGCCGACCTGAGAGCTGATCGGGTTTATCCCGGTGAAGCTGAAATAATTTTGCGCGTTGTGGCGTTCCGTTGGCGCCGTCTGGATTTCGTAGCGCAAGCCAAGATTCAGAGTGACCTTGGGCGTTATTTTCCAGCCGTCCTGGATATACCAGCCCAGGAAGTGCTTGTCGGTCGCCGGGAATGCCTGAAAGAGAGTGCAAAGTTGGCAGGACGTGCCATTGCCTCCGCTTCCCACGCCGAGCAGGAAAGCGGCGAAGCCGTCTCCCGTTCCCGCCGTCGTGTTATTCGGATCGGGTCCGGCAGTGGACGCGGTTTGGAAGTTCAGCGCCGTCTGTCCGTAGTGGCCGCCGTCAATCCGCAGCCAGACGTCTGTGAAACCGAAGGACAATTCGTGCCGGCCCTCCAGCTTCGTGAAATCAATCGAGCTGGTCCAGAAGGTTTGCGGCACGATGTAGTCGTTATTGCCTCCGTTCGCGCCGAGCGGTGCGTAATTTCCGCCACCGTTGAATGAAATTTGCGGGAAGGCCGGGGCAATCGAGTCAACGAATGACGGGAACCCCAGAGTGGACGATTGGAATCCGAATCCTTGCCCGGTGGCCTGCTCGGTGTGGCGGTTCACTCCGAAATTCAGGTTCATCGTAAACGTCGGGTTGAAAATGTGATTCAGGCCGACGTTCACGCTGTAGCGGTTGTTGGGATTGAGCAAACCCGGGCCCGCGGGATCGGAAGGTCCATAGAAGTCAGGCGTGTTCGTTTTCGTTTGGTACTTCTGCGACCACCGCGCGTAAAGGCGGTTGCTTTCGTCCGCGTTGTAGTCTATCCGGCCCGAATATTCGTTCGAATGTTCCGCGGCAGCTCCCGTCGCCGTGAAATTGCTCGCCAGTCCTGAGCCAACCGCTGTGGGCCAATAGTTCGCCGCGGCGATTTTGCCGGCAATCGTATCCAGGAGCGTTCCTGGAATCATGTTCGTTACGCCCAGACCGGTTGAGATATTCCCGGAGACAGGATCGCGAATGAATTCCGTAGTGGCGCCCGCTGGGCAAGTGACGTGATTCCCCGTGACGGTATCCGTTCCTCCGCAAGTAACCTGCCGCGTGCTAAAGGGATTGTAAATTTCGCCGGCGTAGATTGGTCTTCCGAGATAGTCAGTCCCGCTCTGCGCGCCCAGCAGCGCCGAGAAGTCACCGCCGCGTTCTGCCGTCGTCGGCAGAGTGAATTGGCTAGTCGAAGGCGTGGATTGCCTCTCGCCTTCGTAGTAGGCAAAGAAGAAGAGCTTGTCTCGTTTAATCGGTCCGCCGATGGTGCCGCCAAATTGATTGCGGTTGAACGACGGCTGCGCGCCGTTATTGAAATAGTATTTCGCGTCCAAGCCGCTATTCGCGTAAAACTCCCAAGCGTCGCCGTGGAAGCCATTCGATCCGGACTTGGTCACGATGTTGACGACGTTTCCGCTGCTCCAGCCATATTGCGCCGTGAACGCGTTGGTCATAATCTTCATTTCCTGCACGTCGTCCACGGACGGCACGTAAATCACGCCGCCCCAGTCCGCTCGCGTGTCCCAGGTCCCATCGATCAGGTAGGCCGCGGTGTCAAAGAAGGTACCGCCGAAATTCAGGAAGGAAATGTCCTGATCCGCGGTTTGCGCCAGGCCCGGCGCTCCCACCACTTGCTGTTCGGCAGCGTTATTCACCGAGGAATTGATCAGCGTCAGGCTGATGACGCTGCGGAAATTCAGCGGTAGTCCTTCGGCGAATCGCGAGGATAGGTCTTCCGAGATATTCGCGTTGTCCGCGTTCAGCAGCGGAGCCTGCGCGGTGACTTCCACGCTCTCGGTGACCGCGCCGACGCTCAGGCTGATCGGCTGTTCGGCGGTCTGTCCAGGCGTCAAGGTGATTCCTTGTTGTTTGTACTGCTTGAATCCCGAAGCTTTGGCCTCAAGCGTGTAGTTACCCGCAGGGAGGAACGTAAACGTATACAGCCCGGTGTCCCCTGTCTCCGTCGTGCGCGAAACACCGTTCTCGGAGCTGGTAAGAGTTACCGCCGCGCCTTTCACAGCCAGCCCCGCCGGGTCAGTGACACGACCGTTCAGCGTAGCCGTGAATGCAGCCGACGACTGACCGTAGAGCGGGCTCCCACAGAACAACAGGACCGCCAGCGCCCCGAGCAGCAACCCCAGCTTCCATGACTGTTCTCTGCCTGACATTGAGACATCCCTCCTCGAAATTCTGGCTAGCGCCAGGACTCCACCCCGTATCGTTCGGAAAATTGGCCAAACTTCGCTGTGTGTCAAAATCCGCACACGCATCTCTGAATTTCGGTGAAAGCGCTAGGACACGCTTCACTAGGCCGGCCTGAGTTATAGTGAGTCGCTCACAACCTGGCAACGGTTTTCAGGTAAAGGAAGGGGGATAAGAGCGATAAGGCACTTGGCAGGCGGCCATACTATTGATTGCGAATGAGTTGCTCGAAGGGCCCGTACGAGCGTTAAGCGTTTCGGTGATCAGCCTTTTACATTGCACCCCGCTATAAAGCGCAGTACCATCCATAAAAATTCCGTTGAAGGTGCCGGAATGGGTCAAGCTGCTGATCTGTTTCGCCTGGCAGCGACACCCGTTACCGGGGGCGTGGGGTGGAGTAAAATTGCAACCTGAGCAGTTCACCGAAAACTGGACACCTTGTAGCGAAGTCGAAAAGGGCGCCGTCCAACAGCAACTGGAAATGCTGCTTGCGTCACCCCTATTCCATTCCAGCAAGCGCTATCCGAGCTTTTTGAGGTTCGTGGTGGCACGCACGCTCGCTGGTCAAACCGACCAGCTCAAAGAGCGCATCCTCGGTGTGGAAATTTTCGACCGCCCCGCGGACTACGACACGAACACCGATCCGATCGTGCGGGTCACCGCCGCTGAAATCCGCAAGCGCATCGAACATTATTATCAGGACGCGAAGCACAGCCACGAAATCCGCATGATTCTGCCGGCGGGCTCGTACGCTCCGCAGTTTTACTGGCCCGGACATCCCACCGGTCTTCCGTCCGCTGCGTTGGAATTGCCGGCCGCTGATACCGCCGCCGAATCTGTAAAAATCCAGCCGGCGGTTCCCGTGCTGCCCGTCGTTCCGCCGCCGCAAGCGAAACGAAATTTCGCGCCGCATGGCGCGCTCGCCTATGCGCTGGCGGCGCTGATCCTCGTGATCGCCGCGGCCACGATGTGGCAAGTGTCCCGTCCGCCGGTATTGAAACAATTTTGGGAGCCGTTCATTAGCTCGCCAAATCCGGCGCTGATTTGCGTGGCCGACCAGAGCCAGTTCTCGACGATTCGCCAGCGCGATGCGGCCGACCCTTCGCACGAAATCACGCTGCCGGACACGATGGTCGCGCTCATCATCGACGACGTGAGCCCGCTGGTGAACATCGCCGCGCTGCTGCGCACCTACGGAAAAACCGCGCGGGTGCTGGGCGAGGCCAACACTACTTTGACGGACCTGCGCCGCGGCCCAACCATTTTCATCGGAGCGTACGACAACATCTGGACGTTGCGCTTGACCTCGCCACTGCATTTCCATTTTGCCAACGACGCCGCCATGAACAAATTGTGGATCGAGGACCGCTCCAATCCTGGAAACCACCAGTGGATGATGGACCGCACAATTCAGCAAACCGGAACCTACTCCGATTACGCACTTGTGGCGCGCTTCGTGGACCCCGATATCGAGCAACTGGTGGTCGTCGCAGCCGGCATCGGCCGCGGCGGCACCGTAGCCGCCGGAGAATTTCTGGTCGATTCGCAACGTATGGACGAAATGCTGAAGAAAGTCCCGAGCGACTGGAAACGCAAGAACATCGAAATCGTACTGGAAACACAGGTCATCGGAGACCGCTCCGGCCCCCCACGCATCGCCGCCGCCTACGTCTGGTAACCCGCCGCTCTTCCCAAGCAGCAACCGCCGGCTCCGCGGCCAACAGCATCAAATGAACAGAAACAGGCCGGACGGCTTGCGCGCATAGCGCATGGCGTCGTAGGCGCGAGAGATTTTCAGAAGGACCTCGGCGCAGAGCGGCTCCTTTCGCATGCCGATGCGGGTGTGCTATGCGGACAAACACGTCATTTAAAATGTTGCGGCTACCAGGGGCAAAACCGCGCGACGCTCAGTGCGCGGATGTACTCTTGGAAATGGGGGTGGCGCGATCGCGCGCGAGTTTGCTGAAGAACTCGCCGAATGCCGGCACGGAAGATTTCAGTAATTGGAAATCGGTTTTCGAAATCAGCAGCACGTCCATCGGAGTGCGCGCGAGAACCGTGGCGTTGCGCGTGGAATCCGTGAGCACCGCCATTTCCCCGAAATAATCGTCGGCCTTCAAGATGGCCAGGTGCTCCATCTTTCCTTCCTGTTCGCGGAAGACTTCGCACTCACCGCTTTGAATCACGTAGACGCAGTCGCCAAGCTCGCCCTGGAAAAAGACAACATCCCCCGGCTCAAAATGCTGGCGCGCCAAAGTAGATTCATGAATGTCACGCACCTGAACCAGGTCGGGATGAAACAGCAGCCCGATCATCCAGGCAAATCCAACGCGGACTTTGCGGTACAGGCTCGGCATCTTCATCAGGTAAATGCTGCGCCACAGGAACCACGCAGGAAAACCCGACACACGCACGCCCAGGATGTCCGCCACCGCGGAAAAACGGCCGAGCGACCCGAGCTTGCCCAGCCCATCGAAGTCAAATTCGGTGCTCGCTCCGCCGCGAATGCTCGCCACAATATTCTCCGCCGCAACCGTAGCCTCACGCGTGGCGTGCTGCGCCGTAGGCGGAACGGAATTCCCGGATTTCGTGGTGATCGACGCGCAATCTCCCAAAGCCCAGACCTCTCCTTCATATCCCGCCAATTCCAGCTTGCTGTTCACTCGCAAGCGTCCCTTGTCTTTCGTGCAAGCGAGTTTTTGCAGGACCGGCGCAATCCCCATCGGAACGGTGGAGACGATCGTCTTCGTCGGAATCTCCAGAGCAGACTTTAGAATGGCGCGTTCGGAGGTGGCCGTCACCAGGCGGTCCAGCAAACGGATTTCCACGCCGCGCTTGGCCAGAAGCTTGTGCGCAAACACCGCGAGACGGTCGGAAATTTCCGGCAAGATGCGGTCTCCGGAATGAACCAGCACGCAGCGGATGTCCTCATGCCGAATGCTCGGGTAATTGCCCTTCACCATATGGACGAAGTCATGCACCTCGGCAACGACTTCCACGCCCGAAAATCCACCGCCGGCAACAACAAACGTCAATAATTTCTTCCGGAATTGCGGATCGGATTCGACTTGCGCTTCCTCGAGAACGTGAATCAGATGACTGCGCAAACTCAAAGCATCCGCGAGCGTGCGAAATGGCTTGGCGTGTTCGAGCAAGCCGGGCTTTCCGGAGTAGTCGGTAACCGTCCCCAGGGCAATCACGAGATAGTCGTAAGCTACTTCCATGGACCGAGGCCGGAAGCCGGGGCTTACCGTCACAGTTTGGGTTTTCAAATCGATGCTTTCTACTTCGCGAGTGATGAGTTCCGTGCGAGGGGTAAGCTGCCGAATGGGAGAGACGACATCGGTCAACCCAATCGAACCGGAAATGACCTCCGGCAGCATGGGCTGATATACGGAATAATTTTCGCGGTTTATCAGCGTTACGGAAGCTTCGCCGGGTTTCAGCAGCTTAGCTAAGTGGCGCGCGGTATAGACGCCGCCGAAGCCTCCGCCGAGAATGACGATTTTTTTCTTTTCGGAGGTCATAGCAGGCCCATGGTAGACGTCGGTGCGACCGAATGGCTAATCCGCACCGCACTTAAAGAGACGCCGCACTCCAGAAATGCGGAACTCACCGGGATCTCGACTTCAACAGCGGCTCGCGGCCTCGCCTCGCATCAGCGAGGCCACAGGCGAGCACGGAGACAATGATCACAATCGGGAAGTGCCGGGCACAATGCGCACATTGCGTCTGCATTTGCCGACACGGGCAGCGCAAAACGCCGGCTATTTTTTCAGCGTGCGAACGTAGGCGATCACGTTGTCCTTGTCCGCATCCGTCAAATCCTTCACCGGTTTCATCTTGTCCTTGCCTTCCGTGATGATCTTCTTTATGTCGTCGTCGGACATCTTCTGCACTTCATCGGAACTCAAGGGCGTGAATGTAACACCCAGCAACTTTGCCACTCCCGGATTGCCATTCCCATCCGCACCGTGGCAAGTCTTGCATTTCTTGGTGAAAATATCCTGCCCCGCCGTGGCGTCGCCCTTGGGCGCGGAGTAAAGCGTGATAGCACTGCCAAGTATTGCAATCCCTGCAACCAATATTCCCGCAGAATGACTTTTCATTTCCCAATTTCTCCTTCCCGCTAAATTGACCTCATTCACTTTGCTGCTTGCCGCATCGCCCGCTCATTCACCGTCTTCATGATATCTTGCTGCGTTGCCGGCATCACTTTCATCAGTGCCAGGAAATTGGCTTTCCCCAGGACGGCCACTTTCGCCGGAGTCACCGCGCGCACCGTCGCATTGCGCGGCGCGTTGCTGATCAGCGCCATCTCCCCGAAGTACTGGCCTGTTGTAAGCCTGGCGATCACTTTTTCGGCTCCGCTTCCGCCGCGAACCACCGCGAACTCCCCGTCGTGAATGAAATAGGCGCAGTCGCCTTCTTCGCCTTCGCTGAAAATCACTTGTCCCGGTTCCACGTTCTCGATTTCAAATAGGCTGTGGCGCCGCAGGAACCGATACGTAACCACGCCGAGTACGGCAACTGCCGCGCCCATCGCCAGGACGGGCGCGATCGTCGAAAAAAGGAAAAGCGTTCCGCCGGTCGTGCGCCTCAAAAATTCCAGGGCCAGCACGAAAACCACGAGGGCCAGCACCTGAGCCGCGATCAGCAGCGTTCGCGTGACGGCAGAATTCAGTTTGAACGGCTTAACAGCGGCGGCTTCACTCATGGCGTTATATTCTGTGCGACGTTGTGCGCCGGATTATCCTGCGCGTGGCAATCCATACAGCTTGCTTTGCCGGCGTATAGCGCGTCCTTGTAATCTTCGTGTGAAGCGATCCATTTGGCCGATCCCGCGTGGCATTTCAGGCAATCGCTGTTCGGATAGGGATGGCGCAACTTGATCGGCAAATGGAAAGTTCGAGTGTAATACTTGTAGACGTCGTTCATCCCTTCTTTTTTCGCTTCCACCGTGCCAAATAAGCCGTACGACGTGTGGCACGCGTAACACTGATCGTCCGGGATATACCGGTTCTTGAAATGCAACGCCGCCAGGCTGTTGCTTTTCTGGTCGTGCATGTCGTCTACGAACGATTTCATCGTCAGATGGCACGACGCGCAGAACTCCACGCGTTCCGCTTTCTGGAATACCAAAATCGTGCCCACTCCGCTGATCAACATCGGAAATGCCACCGCGCCGGCGATGAGCAGGCCCCAGGACACCGGGCCCGCGGCTGCGCCCCGGTATTTCAGAAGGCTGTAGATTACGACCGCGATTCCGATGATCGCCAGAGCAACCAGCACGCGTGCCGCGACGTGCTCGACCGGATCCTGCTGGAAGCGCTCAGCCTCCTGCTGCGCCCGCGCTACCAATGGAAAAAGGATAATGCCGCCCGCCAGGAAAATTCGAATCCCCGCTCTTGCAAGCAAGGGCTGGTTTCTTTCTCGTTTGCCGGAATTCTCGATCATTGGTGGTTGGTCGTTCCTTTGAGGGTCTCGGAATGGCATTCCCCACAGGTGTCCGCGAATGTATGGCAAGTGAAACAACTCCGTTCGTTGAGCATCGCCAGCTGCGCGTGACCGCCCGCCTTGAACTGCGCAAGCGGCATGTGACTGCGCGGCGTCTCATTGTGGCAGCGGCTGCAAAAATCGGTCACGTGGCACACGGTACAAGTCGTGCGGTCCAGAGCCGCGTATTTCCCGTGCACGTCGTCCTTCCACCGCGCGGTGTGCGATACCGGCATCATCACCTCGTGGCAGCCGATGCATTCTTGCTGGCCCACGGCCGACGGCGCCACGTTCATATGGCACACAAAACAGGGCGCGCCCGGTTGGGAGGCCTGATCACCGTGATGGAGCCGGAAAGCTTCCGTATGCGACGGCGGCTTCACGATACTGGAGTGAAGCTCCGGCATTGCGCCGGATTGTACATCCACGTGACAAACCTGGCAATTGGACATCCGAAAGTTAGCTCCCAAGGTCTTCGATATGTCGTGGCAATTCACGCAGTCCACCATTTTCGGCAGATCCAGGTTGGCTAGATGGGTGCTCTCGGCGATCCCGTAATGGCACGTCGTGCAATCGAGATGATACGCGTCGCGATTTTTGAAATGTTCGGCGTGCGAAAATTGAATTTGCGGGTATTTCCCTGAAATTACAAACGAGGCCAGTTGGTGGTGAACCGTCGCAACGCTCGGATTTTCGATCTCTTCCGGCCGATGGCACCCGCGGCAATCCGCTGTCGTTGATTTCTCGCTGAGCAGCGGTTTCATCCCGGCCTTGGAATGGCAGCCCGCGCAAACTAAGTGATTGCCGAAAGACGCGTACGCTCCATCGCCCTGGAAATGATGGCAGAAGGTGCAGTCCGCGCGGAATCCGGTGCGCGCATCCACGCGCGTGTGCGGGTCCACGTGCCGCGCGTGCGAGAAATCGAAGACGATCGGCTGCTGACCCTTATAGCGCGGGAACGGCAAGAGATCTTCGGAACTGGTTGGCGGAAACACCGAGTGGCATTGCACGCAGATCTTCTTCTTGATGTCCTTCTCGAAATCGTCCTGGTGGCAAGGCGTACATTGATCGTGGCCCGGACGTTCCAGGACCACCGAGCCCTTCTTCGCCGCCACATGGCAAGCGTCGCAGTCCAGGCCCACCTGCTTGATATGCAAATCGTGTAGATAGACAGGAGCATCCGCGGTGGCCGGGGCTTGCGATGTGGACTGCGAAGTCGCCGACGCCTGATTTTTTGCCGACAGTCGCAAACCGAACGCCCCCATCGCCACCAGCAGACACACTGCCACGGCGCCGAGCTTAGCCAGAAAATTGTGTCGGGGCGCCATTCAGTATTTCCACATCACGCCGAAACGAAATGTCTGGCTGTTCTGCAAGTCCGGCCGAAACACCGGATAGTCCGTATCCAGCCCGTAGTCCATGAAGACGCGCGTCTTGGGGTCGACGGTGAACGACGCGTTTCCCAGCACGCCCTTGTCGCGCGCGTTGGTGATAGTCGTAAATTGATCGTGGAAATTCAGTTGGCGGTAGAATCCGCCGGCTCTCAAGTGCAGACGCCCATCCATGAAGCTGCGCCCGATTTCCACGCTGTAGTCCTGCACTTGCGTCTCGCCCGTCATGCTCAGGTCGTCGAATTCCGTCGGCGGCGGGCCCGCTCCCGAGCGGTTGTCTGCATTCCGTAGATGGTAGCCCGCGAACAGGTCAATCTTCTTCCACGGAAAAATCTGCGCGTTGGCGCGGAAATCTTGAAAGGAAGTGTCAAACGGCCCGGTATTCTCGGTGTTGGTCAGCTGCCGTATCCAGATGGAGCCGCCTAAACGCAACCTGTCGTTCAGCGCGCGCGAACCATCAATCACGAATTGCGTGTACGGCTGCAACGGCCCCAAATTCAGCCGCGTGAGCGTGTTGTAGGGATCGTTGTCCCGCGCCGCGTAGGTGTAGTCGAAAAAGTAGTCCTTGTCGGAAAGCTTCGCGGCATACGCCACTCGCAGCGACGATTTGCCGTCGCTGGGATTCCACATCAAATCCGCCGCAAAATCCGTGGGAGAACTTCCCACCATCCGGTAACTGACGCCAAAAAGCCACGAGCTCCTGAAATTCTGCCGGTAGCGGAAGTAGTTTGTCCCCCGGATGTAATACAGCGTGTCATATTCGAAGCTGCTGTTTTCGTTGAACCGGAAAACGAAGTTGCCTCCTCCGATTGCTCGCTGCTGCGGATCGGAGTAGTACGTGAATCGGCGGCCTGCATAAATCATCCAGGAAAATCTCCGCCGGTTCATCGTGAACGAAGCGCCGTCCATCTGCGCCAGCTCCGCTCCGTAAACATATTGGCGGCCGATTCGCAGGCTGGTCCCGGCAAATTCGCCATCCGTCGGCCGGCCATTGATATCGATATACCCGGACAGCAATCGCACCCGGCGGTTCGACCCGGTGGTATTAAGGATATCGAGCTGCGGCGACGCGGACGAGACGTGAGTCAAATCCTGCCCGTACGCGAACGAGAAATTGGAATTCACGCGGTCGGATAGCCAGCCCTCCGTGCCCCAATTCAAGAAGCTGTACATCACGTTCGTGTCGGACTGAAAAGCCGCGGGAAACGGAATTCCTGCTGGATTGAATATGCCCGTGATCGGAGCGTCAATCACTCCCGTCGCGGTCGCAAGCCCTGAGAAATACGTCTGCGTCCGCAGGTACTCGGTACGGCCGCTCATGAAAAAATGGTTCAGAAAATCGCCGGCTGGAGAGCTTTCGCGAGCAGTCTGCGCCACTGTCAGCGCCGCGTCGGGCGCGCTCTGCGGAATCGCATCCTTCAGCAGATTATCCCAGGCCGCGCCGATGTTTTCGCTCGGGTTGCTTTCCGCCGGCTGATCTCCTGGCGTGGCGGCAGGCAGGGCGCTCGTTCCCGTCAGAAAGCAAAGCGCGGCGATGCCGGTCACCCACTGCCGCGCAATCACTCGGAAACAATTCGGCACTCGATCCCCTCGCCAACGCTCAGTCTATTCCATCGAACTATTTCTTCCGCGCCAGCGACTGAATTTGGTTGTTTGCCAGCGCAATCCGCCACGGATAGACGTCGCTGTGCCACTGCGTCGCCTGCACATACGATTGCAGCTCGCTCTTCGCCAGGCTGTTCTCCCCCGTCGCTTCGTAGACCTGCGCCAGCTCCCAGTGCACCTTCGAGTTGTTGGCCATGTCCGCCGTGAGCGCGATGGTTTGCGGCGTCACCGGAGAAAGCGCCAGTTCCGCCTGGTACGCGGCCACGGCGCTGGCGTAATCCTGCTGCTGGGTCGTCGGATCAGTGGCTTGCTGGGCCTCGATCACGTACGCTTCGGCGATCAACGTATTGATTCCGAGCCTTTGCGGATCGATTTGCAGTACTTCCTGGAACAGCTCAATCGCCGCGCTGGGATTCGTTTCGCGCAACAAATAGCCCAGCCGCATCCGCACCGTGAACATGCACGGAGCCGGCGTCAAATTCGACGGAACCGCTCCATTCACCAAAGTGGCCGCGGTAACGATCTGGCACGTTTGGCTCTGGATACTGTTCATCGCGAGCGACGTTTGATAGTCGCTCATCGCATCCGGCACGTCGTTCAAGTCATCCTGGTAATGCATCCCGCGTTGCAGGTAGTCCCAGGCATTCTGCGGCTGCGTGATCTGCAGCAAGTTCCAATCAATCTTGCCCTCGAAATAAAACGGATTGCGGTTCGGATAATTCGGGTTGGCCGTCGTCGGGCCCGTCGTTTGATAAGCGCGCGTCTTCGCAAAGACGGCCACCAGCACCACCGCAAGGGCCACAACGCCTAAAATTGGATACCGATAGCGAATTTTCATTGCGTTAAGCTCACTGTAAAGTCGTCCGAAGCGATGCTCTTCACATTCTTGAGAAACGAATCGATCAGTTGCTCATTTACCAGG
The DNA here is from genome assembly GCA_963740695.1 of uncultured Acidobacteriota bacterium. Classification (GTDB taxonomy): domain Bacteria; phylum Acidobacteriota; class Terriglobia; order Acidiferrales; family UBA7541; genus Palsa-295. Next base: position 26,334 of record CAVUFU010000002.1, on the reverse strand, counting down.
CCCAGATCGTGTCCCGTCGGCCCGCTCGCGCCGGTTACTCCCGCCAGAAACCTCATGAAGACTGGCGGGAAATGCTCGAAATTTACTTGCGCATGAACGTGCAACGGCCCCTGCAGCGTCACACCGATCGCTTGCAGTTGCTGCTGAGTTGGCAGTTGAATTTCGTAGTTGTAGGTTCGTGGCTGCAACGGCTGCAACGAGCGGAAATTATCCACCGTATTCGCCAGTGCCGCGTTGAACGTCTCTTCGAAATGCACGCCCTGCGCTTTTACTTGCATCCCCGTATTCGGATCAATCCGCCCGATCGCTTGCCCCGGAAGGAAAACGTGCGTCAGCTCGTTTCGGAAAAGTACCAAGCCTTCCGGCGCCCCCAAAAAGACGCGCGCATCCGGCCCGTCATCCGGGCCCGTTTCAAATACCAGATTGTTGCCGCCGTTTGTTCCGGTTCCACTGGCGTACGTGGGCGTCATCGAACCCGGATCCACCACGGCGTGGAGATGCTCGAGGTCCTCATCGTCCAGGTTGCCGTCCGGCGCCGGCTCACCCGTGTTCGGATGGGGTTTGTCTACCACGTATCCCGATTGATAAAGCAGGAATCCATTGTTGTCCGTCACCGCCAGCTGCACGTAAACGGTGCGCTCCTGCGAGAATCCCGCCGGCAGACGATGCCCCGTTAGCGCCACCGCCTCCAGCCGCACTGTGAATGCTTGGCCCACCTGCGCCGCCGTATCGGACTTGCTCAAGCTGATGCGCGCGGCCGCATTCATCAGGTCTGCGCGACGCGTTGCCAGCCCGTTCGGTACGCCGTGCGTATCCGTTCCGGTCGCGTACGGATCAGGATAGTTCGGTCCCAGTCGCGCGCTCAGCTCCGCCAACGACAACAGCGGGACGTCCACTCCGGTGAAATAATGCTCCACCACCTTGCGCATCGAAAGCGGCGCGTTCTGGTCCGTGGCGACACCGGGAACCGCCGCGTAGTCGGTGGCAAATACCGCCGGAGTCGGGCTCGTCACCGTCATATCGCCCACTTGGTAAGTGGACGTGCCGGCGTACGGAAACAGCGACATGTGGCAATCCTGGCAGCGCACGATTTGTCCGAACGGATTGTTCGTACTGTTATAAGGACCGATCATCCACTCCGTACTCAAATTCTCGAGCCGGAAGTAGTTCACATTCTGTCCACCGGGGTTCAGGTTGTGCCCCTCCGCAGTCAGATTCAAATTCGGCACGTATACGTTGTGGCAGGTGTTGCAGAAAGCTCCGGAGCGCAGAAACGCGATCTGTGTCGGGTTATTGTTGGCCACGTGGAAATTGTTCTTCACGGCCACTGGAAACAAGAACGGACCCGTTTTCAGGTCCGTTTGATTCAGCAGCAGGCTCGTATTCCCCAGTCCATCCATCCCGAAGCTGCGGTTGATGTCTGGCCCGGCTTCGTCGTGGCAGAAATCGCAGGTGATTCCTGCGGCGCCCAATGACGGCATCGCACCAGCCGGGGGTTCTCCTCCTGGAGCCGGCGGCAAAAGCTGATTCCCGTTATCGTCCACCTCGACGTAGTCTCGCAGCGGCCGGAATATTTGCGGTTGGAAGCACTGCTGACCCGGGGTTGTCGCAGGACACGATCCGAGGCCCGGTAGCTGCGGGACTTCCCGCATCGTCGGGTCGTTGCCCAGAACCTCGATGTCCGCATTGTGACAAGTGAAGCAGAACCCAGCTTGCACCTGCCGAGTTTCCTTCAGCACTGGCGTGGTGAACATATTGCTGTTCAGCGGAGTTCCGTCAGGCAACACCACTGTACTGTCCGGGTACACCGGCCGCAGCAAGCCGCCGTTCACCAGATTTCCCGCTGATTCCAGCCCGTTGAACAACGGACTCACGTTGCGGTACCCCGACTTCACCGCGCCATGCAGTTCGTCGTACTGACGTTGATGGCAAGGCAGGCAGCTCTCTGGACGTTGGAAGGCTTGCGGCCTGAATTGAACTTGCGGCGGATTTGGAACACTCTGCACCTGCGTGCCGCAGCCTACCTGGAGCACAGTCAGGAGAGATACACCAACAGTTGCGGTAAGAACCCCGAGTCGCACGTTGTATGACCTGCAAGGAAAATATGGGCGACAGCCTATCTCATAAAGACCCCCATTGCAATTCCTTTGGTGACGCATTGCCTGAATGCTTCCGCGCCGATGGACGGATCGAACTGCTTGTAGGTGGATAGTCGCCTGCCGCTCTCGCAAACCGGGAAGTGACTGACGCAGCCAGTTGCGATTTTCCACGCTCTGAAACAGAAGCCCGCCAGTCCAGCTGCCCGGAAGCTATCGGCTCGGATTTAGCATCGCGGCAACAGCGTAAACGGCAAATGCGGGAACCGAGAATAAAGTTCGATTGATGTGGAAACGAATCCATCGCGCGCGCACCTGGGCCAGTCGCGCGGTGGATCCCGAATGGACCAAGATTCAATTTGATGGTTGTTGCGGACACACGTGGGCACGCCAATTACGATAACGAGTGCGTGGCAGGCTGCGCCCACTGCGGCAGGTTGTCCAGCAACGGAATGCACGCCGTACGTCACATCAAGCGCCACGCCTCCCGCGATGGCGCCGAACAGGACCGCAAAGTTGGCGCTCCACCAGTTGGGTTATTCGAGTGTCTCTTCAAGGAACTCGGCAGGAAGCTACTGAATTTGAGCGGAATTGAAGTGGTCGGGGCGAATGGATTTGAACCATCGACCTCCTGGTCCCGAACCAGGCGCGCTAGCCAGGCTGCGCTACGCCCCGACCGTGTAATGCGGGAATGCTAAACAGTTTAAGCTACCCAGCCTCCACGCGCAACGGCCTCGCTGCGCAGCCTGTACATCTGTATATAATGTTGTCTCGATTTTGACCGTAGTAGCGTCGCCGCTGAGCTCCGGTGGATCAAGCCTTCGCGGGCTTCGGATTCGCGACCGTGTACATCACTACCGTGACGCCGCGGTGAGTTGTCTCCCGTTCGTACATCATCCCCAACTTTTCCATGATGCGCGTGGACGCCACGTTCTCCCGCATCGCGATCGATACGATCCGCTGCAATCCCGCGCGTTCGAATCCGTCGCGCATCGCTTCGCGCGCTGCTTCCGTCGCGTAACCTTGCCCCCACCACGCGGGCGCCAGCCACCAGCCAATTTCAATCTCGGTCACGCCCTCGAGCGCGACCGGCTGCAAACCGCAGAATCCGATCATCTCGCCCGTGTCTTTATGAATCAGCTTCCAGAAACAAAATCCGAACTTCGCAAAATGCGCAACTTGCCGCCCCGCCCATTCGCGAATGCGCTCATCAGGCCAAGGCTCGCCGTTGGAAATGTAGCGCACCACTTCCGGATTTGTCGCAAGAGGGCGCAGCAGCATCCAGTCCTCAGGCTGCCACGGCAGCAAACGCAATCGCGGAGTCGCAAGCATTTCGAATTTAGCTGAAAAGTTAAGCGGTGTGCGCCTGCGGCTTCGCAGCCTCGGGCAAGCGGATCAACTTCGCTTCGGTGATGGAAGGAATCGCGCGAATCTGCTGCACCACCGCGCCATCCACGTTTCCGTCCAGCCGCACCAGCGCCAGCGCGTCTGCGCCCTTCTCCGGCTTCCGGCGTCCCAAAGTAAACGTAGCAATGTTCACCCCCAGATTCCCTAGCGCCGTCCCGATTTTTCCAATCACGCCAGGCACGTCAACATTTCGCGTAAGCAGCAACGTCCCTTCCAGCGGCGCTTCCAAGCCGATTCCATCCATCAGCAAAATTCGCGGCGAACCGTCCTGCGCCACCACGCCTTCAACTACCAATTCGTGCCCGCCATTCGTCGCCGCCACCTCCAGCGTGTTGGGAAATCCGCGCTCGCGCCGCCGCGTGGTTTCTTCCACAATTAATCCGCGTGCCGCCGCAGCCTGCGACGCATTCACCAGATTCACTTTTTCATCCAGCACGCTATTCAAAATCCCAATCAACACCGCGCTGCGAATCACGTGCGACCCCAGCTCCGCCGCCTCGCCCGCATAGCGAATATGAATCCGGCTGAAACTCGCCGAAGGCGCCGCCTGCGCCACAAACGCGCCCAGCCGCTCGCCAAGCACCAGATACGGCCGCAACTTGCGATACTGCTCCGCGGAAAGCGCCGGCATATTCACCGCGTTGCGTATCAATCCTTCCGCCAGATAATCCCGCACCTGCTGCGCGATCAAAGTTCCCACTTCTTCCTGCGCTTCGGCCGTCGAGCCCGCAATGTGCGGCGTAGCAATCAAATTCGGCAATCCGAGCAGCGGCGAATTTTTCGGCGGCTCCTGCGCAAAAGTATCCACGGCCGCGCCCGCCAGATGCCCCGAGCGCAACGCCTCCGCCAGCGCCGCTTCGTCAATCAATTCTCCGCGCGCGCAATTGATCAGCCGCGCGCCTTTCTTCATCTGCGCCAGTGCTGCTGCGTTGATTATTTTTTCAGTCGCCGGACTCAATGCCGTGTGCAGCGAAACCACGTCCGAGCGCTTCAGCAAATCCTCGAACGGAATCAGCTCCACTTCCAATTCCCGTGCCGCGGCAGGCGTCACGTAAGGATCAAACGCCAGCACAGTCATCTCCAGCGCTCGCGCGCGCCGCGCCACTTCCGATCCCACGCGTCCCAGGCCCACCAGCCCCAAAGTCTTGCCGCGCAATTCCATCCCCGAAGAACTTTTTTCCCAGCGTCCCGCGTGAATCGCGGCATTCGATTGCGGCACTCCGCGCGCCAGTCCCAGCAGCAAAGCAAAAGTATGCTCCGCGACGCTCACCGCGTTTCCGCCGGGCGTATTCATTACCAACACGCCGCGATTCGTCGCCGCGTCCATATCCACATTGTCAATTCCGACGCCCGCCCGGCCCACCACGCGCAATTTCTCCGCGCGATCGAGCAGCTCCCGAGTCACTTTCGTCGCGCTACGCACCACCAAACCATCTGCATTGGCGATTTCGTCCAGCAGCTTCCCGGCCGCGGGCAATACAATCTCCCAGCCGGTTTCGCGCAAAAGCGCGATCCCACGGTCGCTAATTTTGTCTGCAACGATAATTTTCATCGTAAGAAGCGTAACGGCTCACTCCGACACTGTCAAATGCGTTATGCAAATTCATCGAATCATTTTTCGCAACACGCATCTGTTTCAATCTGAATCGCAGCCGCCGCGTCGCCTTTCCCGCGCGCGCGAATCGAAATCCGTGTGCTATTCTGTTTCGCAAATCGGGGGACAACGAATGGGCTACATTGACCGCATTCAGAGCGATTTAACCGCTGCCATGAAGCAAAAGGACGAGCTGCGCCTCAGCGTCCTGCGCATGGTCAAAAGCGCGCTCAAGCTGAAAGAAATTGACAAAATGCGTCCGCTCGACGACATGGAATCCCTGCAAATCCTGCAAACTCTCGTCAAGCAGCGCAAGGAATCCGTCGAACAATTTACCCAGGGCGGCCGCCAGGATCTCGCCGACAAAGAAGCCAAGGAAATAAAAATTATCGAGCAGTATTTGCCCGCCGCTCCCAGCGATCACGATATGCACCACGCCATCGAAGCAGCGATCTCCGAATCCGGCGCCGATTCTCTGAAACAAATGGGCGCGGTAGTGAAAGCCGCGCGCGCCAAACTCGAAGGCAAAGCCGTGGACGGCAAAGCGCTCAGCGACAAAGTCCGCGAGCGCCTCGCGGAAAAATCCGCCGGCAAGCCGTAGCCGTGCTCCGCCGCAAGATTCGCCCGAGCCCGTAGCGCCGGCGTCTCGCCGGCTCTTTGCCTTGCCTGATCAACGTACGTACGTCAGGGGGAAAAAATGCGCCACACGTTTCGAGCACTAGCTCTGTTGTTGCTAACATTATTTACGTGCGTCGGCCTGTGGCGCCTCACAAACGCGACCGCAACGTCCGCCGACTCCTCGCCCGAATCCGAAATCCGCGCTCTGATCGAAACGCAAGCCGGCGCCTGGAACCGCGGCGATATTGATTCCTTCATGACCGCTTACTGGAACTCCGACCAAACCGCATTCGTCGGCGCCAAAGGTTTGACCCGCGGCTACCAAGCAGTCCTTGAGCGCTATCACAAGAATTATCCCGACCGCGCAGCGATGGGCCACCTGACGTTTTCCGACTTGGAAATTCACATGCTCTGCCCGGACGCGGCCTTTGCCATCGGCGAATTTCACCTCCAGCGCGAGAAAGACAACCCCGAAGGCATCTTCACCCTAACTTTCAAAAAGTTTCCGGAAGGCTGGCGGATAATCCTCGACCACAGCACCGCCTTCGCCCCGCCCCACCAGTAGCAAGCAAATGTCGCGCGAATCCGGAGGGGCGGGACTTCAGAGTCTGTGTGAGAACACGAAAAATCTTTGTAGGTCGTCGCTTTAGCGACGACATAAACGTTGCAAAATCAGTGCGGCTTCAGCCGCTGAAGTACAGGTTTTGCTGTTCTCACACAGACTCTTCAGTCCCGCCGCAACCGGCGCCGCGAAAAGGGGGCTTCAGCCCCTGAAGCCACGCTTTCGATTCTAGGTTTCACAGGAATGCCCTTCTCTGTGTCTCCGTGCCTCCGTGGCAGATTTCCGGTCCGTTCCTGTTCCGCAATCGCCACTTTTCAGCGATAATGAACGCCACCAAAATGTCGAGCGTCCTTTCCAGCTCAAGAGGAGCACCACTTTGCGCGCGGTAATCACGGGCGGCGCCGGATTTCTCGGTTCACATCTCTGCGAATTGCTGCTGGAAAAAGACTGGGAAGTTCTCTGCCTCGATAATCTCGTCACCGGCAGCGATTCCAACATCGCGCATCTGCTGCCGCATCCAAAATTCCGTTTCGCGCGCCAGGATGTTTCTCGTTACATCGAAGTGCCCGGTCCTGTCGAAGTGGTCCTGCACTTCGCGTCACCCGCGAGTCCTCCGGATTATTTGAAATATCCCATTCAAACTCTGAAAGTCGGCGCGCTCGGCACGCACAATTCTCTCGGTCTCGCGCTCGCGAAAAAAGCGCGTTACTTGCTCGCCTCCACTTCCGAATGTTACGGCGACCCGCAAGTCAGCCCGCAGCCAGAAACCTATTGGGGCCACGTAAATCCCGTCGGCCCGCGCGGCGTGTACGATGAATCCAAGCGCTACGCCGAAGCGATGACCATGGCCTATCACCGCTACCACGGCCTCGATACGCGCATCGTGCGCATCTTTAATACCTACGGCCCGCGTATGCGTTTGAATGACGGCCGCGCGCTTCCGAATTTTTTGTATCAGGCGCTCGTCGGCGAACCCATCACCGTCTATGGCGACGGCAAGCAAACCCGCAGTTTTTGCTACGTTTCCGACCTGCTCGCCGGCATCTACAAATTGCTCGAATCAAACGAGCACGAGCCCACCAACATCGGCAACCCCCAGGAAATCACCATCCTCGAATTTGCCGAACGCGTCCGCAAACTGGTAGGCGCGAAAACGCCAATCGTCTTTCACCCACTACCGCAAGACGATCCCAAGCAACGCTGCCCGGACATCACCAAAGCCAAGCGCCTGCTGAATTGGGAACCAAAGGTAGGCCTGGAAGACGGGCTGCAACGCACCTACGAATATTTCCGCGAAAAAGTCGCCCAAACCACACCCGCAAAATAATTGGTAGAAACATAATCGGCCGTCTCGGACGCATCGGATAATCGCGATTGAATGACGGGCAGGGCCAGTGTGGAGTGCGGCGGCGCGCCGCCGCTTTTGAGGTCGCTGCGCAACCTTGACGTATCGCGGCGAGGCTCGCCTCGCCAAAGGCGTTGGTAGCGGGTAATTCCAGAGCGCCATCGAACTTGCGCTACGGACCGATGGCAGTTTGATGACTGCCGCTACAAAACCGCAGTCGTAATACTGAAATTAATCCGGCCTTCCCATCGAATAATATTCGAAGCCGTGGCTCTTCATTTCCGTGGACGTCAGCAGATTCCTGCCATCCAGAATCAGCGGGCGCGTCATCGAATCGCGGATGCGGTCCCAATCGAGCTTGCGGAATTGTTCCCATTCCGTCGCGATGAGCAATGCTTCGGTGCCCTCGGCCGCGTCGTACGCAGTTTTTCCAAATTGCACTTGCGGCAGAATTGACTGCGCCTTTTCCATCGCCTCGGGGTCGTACGCGCGGATGCTCGCACCCTCCGCGAGCAAAGCCTGAATCAAATCAATCGCCGGCGCGAAACGGATGTCGTCGGTATTCGGCTTGAACGCCAGGCCCAGCACTCCAATCGGTTTTCCCTTCACTACCCACAACGCGCGCCGGATTTTTTCCATGAAATTGTCAATCCGCCGCTTGTTGATCTTCTCCGCTTCCTTCAACATGGAAAAATCCACGCCGGACTTTTCGGCCAGATGCACGAACGCCTGCAAATCTTTCGGCAAGCAAAATCCGCCGAATCCCAGGCCCGGACGGAAAAAGCTCGTCCCAATCCGCGGGTCCATCCCCACCGCGCGCACCACTTCGCCGATGTCCGCGCCCAGCTTCTCGGCCAGATCCGCCACCATGTTCGCGTAGGAAATTTTCACCGCCAAAAACGAATTCGAAGCGTGCTTGATCAGTTCCGCGCTATTAATCGTCGTCACCAGCCATGCCGGCAACGGCGTATCCGGACAAGCTGGAGCGTGAATGGGACATTTGAATTTGCGCTCCAGCACCGGGCGGTAGATTTCCTTCAACTGCCGCTCCGCGGTTTCGTCCTCGACGCCCACCACGATCCGGTCGGGGTGCAGAAAATCCTCGACGGCCGTTCCCTCGCGCAAAAACTCCGGGTTGGACGCCACACGAAAAGTGATGCCGCTTTTGCGTCCATAAACCGTTAGCGCGCGCTTCAATTCCTGCCCGGTTTGCGCCGGCACCGTGCTTTTTTCTACTACGAGCTTCGGCGTCTTCGATTCGGTGGCGATCGTCCGCGCCACATGGTCAATCGCGCTCAGATCCGCGCTGCCATTCGGCAGCGGCGGCGTGCCCACGCAAATAAAAATCGCTTCGCTCGCCTGAATTGTTTCGGCGGAATTGAAGCGAAAGCTCAGCCGGCCTTCCTTGCGCGCCTCGTCGATCACCGTGTCCAGTCCCGGCTCATAAATCGGCAAGCGCCCGGCATTCAACGTCTTCAGCTTTTCGGCATCGCTGTCGGTGCAAATCACTTCATGACCCAGGCCCGCCAAGCATCCGCCTGTCACCAATCCCACGTAACCTGCGCCAATCACCGAAATCTTCAATGTATAGCTCCCATTTTAAGTGCGGATTAGAATCACTTTTCTGACGTTCAATTTTACACAGGGAAACGCGTGCGCCCGCAAAAATCTCCGCCGTCGGCCCCTGGCCTGCAACCCGTTAGGGCTGCGCGTGCGGTTGCACTGGCAATCCCGCCCACACGTTGAGCAATCCCAGATATTCCCGGACAACGGCCAGGGCGTCGCGCGTATTTCCCCACCAGCGCTTGGCAACGAAGGGATCATCCGGCGCGCTGCGTACGATCAGCCGCGGTTCGTCGCCCAGCAATTTCGCCCACAGCGCTTTCACCCGCCGCGTATGCTCCGGCGAAGTCACAACGATGGCCGTATGCATCCCAGTGCGCCGCATCTCTCGCGCGATTTCGTTCACTTCTTGCTGCGTATTGATAATGATGTCCGGCAAAATCGCGATCGACGCATCCGGCACGCCCCGATGTATCAGAATCTCGCGGTTGTATTCCTCCTCGCCGATGAAATGAATCCCGAGCGCGGCTAAATCTTGCTGCGGCCCTTCAGGACGGCTGACCCAAATTTCCGGCGCATAACCGGATTTGAAAAGATTCGCGGCGCCGTTCGCGCGATAAGGCATCCCGCCGCTCAGTACAACGATTACGTCGGCCTTGCTCAACGGATCTTCACGCACCAGCCAATAATCCCGCATCGCGAAACGCGATCGTGGCGGCAAGCAGCGCCAACGCGACGACCAAAAGCAACGCCCAACGCAAATGCCGCTTGCGCGCCGGAATTCGGGCTGCGGATGTCTCCGTCTCCGTTATCACGGTTAGCGCTTCTCCAGCAGAAAGTTTCCCGCCACCAGTGCATCCGCGCCCGAACAAAAATAACTCCGCGCGGCGTCGCGCGGCGTCACCACCAGCGGCTCGCCAAATAAATTGAATGACGTATTCACCAGCATCGGCGCCGGAGCATCGCGTCCTGAATCATTCAGCAATCTCCAGAAGAGCGGATTGTCCGCCGCGCGCACCACGTGCAGCCGTATCAGGTTCCCCGGCAGAAGAAATCCCGGCGGCAATTCGGCCAACAATTTCCGGCCTTTCTCGTTCGCAGTGGCCATCGTCGTCAGAAAGCGCCCGTTCGCCGAGCACTCGAAATATTCCGCACAGCTCTCTTCGGGAATTGCCAGCGCAAAGGGCCTAAACGCCTCCCGATGCTTCACATAATCGTTCAAATTTTCCTTCACGTAAGGAGCCCACGGCGAAGCCAGCAAGCTGCGATTTCCCAGCGCGCGTGGACCGAACTCCGCCGCGCCCTGAAACCACGCCACAATTTTCCCGCCGTGCAAGAGCCGCACCGTCTCAGCAAGTTTGCGCTCATCCGAGTCGCACCAGCGGTACGTCGCCTTGCAATTATCCAGCACGGTTTTGACTTCCGCGTTGGAATACGCCGGCCCCCAATAAGGCGCCGCCATCGGCGCTACGCGCGCCCGACCCCGCGCCGGTTCCCGATGCCAAACCAGCCACGCCGCGCCCAACGCCGTACCCTCATTCCCAGCCGCCGGCTGCACGAAAACGCTCTCGAAACCCGCCCGCGATTCGATCGCCGCTACCACCAACGGGTTCAGAAACAATCCGCCCGCCAAGCACAACGACCGCGCCTGAAACTTCTCGCGCAACCCCGCCAGCCACTCGCACACGATCGTCTCGCAAGCCCGCTGCAGACTCGCCGCAATATTCGCCCGCGTCGCGTCATCCATCTGGCGCTCCGGCGCTCCAGCAATTCCCACCCGGCGATAAAACTCGCTAGTAAACGCCAGTTCCGCAGCAAATTCCCGCCGAAAATATCGCGTATCCAGATGCGGAGCCCCGGCCGAAGCTCCCGGTCCGGCCGCGGCCCCGCGCAGCATCGCCAAAAATAAATCCGCGAACACCGGCTCGCCCACCAGACTCAGCCACTGCGTCTTGTGCTCGTCCCCGTGCGCGCGAAACCCCAAAAACTTCGTAACCTGCGAATAAGCCCAAGCCAGCGAATGCGGCATCGCGATGGACGCCACTTCCCGAATCCGCGCGCCGTCGCCCACGCTTACGAAACCAGCCCGCCCGTCGCCGCGCTCATCCAGCGAAACAATCAACGCCTTGTCGAATGGCGATGCATAAAACGCGCTAGCGGCGTGGCACAAATGATGCTCAAGCGCCTCGACGCGCCGCGCAGACTCCCCAGCCAGCTGCTTCACAATGCGAAAATTATTCAGCTCGCGCCCCAACTCGCCGAAAGCCTTATTCAGAAAATATCCGCTCGATACCGGACCAAACGGCGCCACACGCGCGCGGTACCACGCCTGCCGCCGCCAGGCTCGCGCTGGATCGCTAGCAATCGCCACATGCGCCACGTCGCGCCACGAAACCCCAGCGCGCTCCAGACAAAAATGAATCGCCGCGCGCGGAATTCCTTCCACGCCGCGCGTGCGCGCCAGTTTTCCTTCTTCGATTGCCGCCACCACTCCGGAATCGCCGATCAGCGCCGCCGCCGAATCGTGTCCCATCGCGGATAAGCCGAGGATGTACATACTAAGAAGTGCTACTCAACGCAGACGCAGAAACAGAAGCGGAAGCCGCAGCAGCCGCCGCATCCACGATCATCAACCACTACGCGCGCGGGCGGGTCAGCGAGCGCCCGCGCGTCAATAGTCCCCGCAGCCCCAGAAGTATCAATCGCGGCTGGCTCAAACAAACACGCCACAAAATCTTCCACGCCTCATCGCGCGAATATTCGCTCAACGATTGCTTCGCCGGATCGTTCAGCAAATCCACCAACTCGCTGTAATCGGCCTGCTGAAAATCGTGCAGCGAGCGACGCAGCAGCAAATGCAAATCCAATTCGCGCCGCAAACGCCGCAACCCGCGGCTCGACCCGCCATTCAAAATCGCCTCAGCCACGCCCAAAGCCCCGCGAAATCCGGTAACAATCCCGCCAACCGTCGTCACCTTCACCTGCGCCGCCGCATCGCCCACCAAATACACCGAGCCGTGCCCCACCTGACGCCGCACCGGCACCCAACCCGTGTACACCGGAATGCGCGCGCCCTGAAATTCGATCGGCTCCAGCCCGCGCTTCTCCAAAAATTTTTCCAGATGCTGACGCGTCTCCGGCCCCGTCTCGCCAATCAATCCCAGCGCCCCGCGCGTCGGCGATTCCGGAATCAGCCAGTAAAAATAAGGAGTGTCCTGCGGCACGAACCACACCCGCACCGTATCCGGCGCCATATCTTTCGGCAGCGGAACGATCGCCTGCACCAGCGGCACGGTTTCCAGCGGCAACCATCCCGCCGCCCGCGCCACCCGGCTCGCCGCTCCATCGCCGCCGATAATCGTGTCCGCGTGAATTTCTTCGCGGCTGCCGTCGCTGCAGCGTTCCACCTCCAACACCAGCCCGCGCCCATTCGATTGCAGCGAATGGAAACGCCGCCCCATTTCCAATCCCACGCCCGCGCGCCGCGCTTCTTCCGCCAATCCTTGTATCAACGCGCGCCGCTCGATGATCAGGTCCGGCTGCTTCAATTCAAAAGTCGCCGAGCGCCCATCGGTAAAAAGTTCAAACCGCCGAATCTCGTTGACGATGCTGCCTTCCGCCGCGCGCCCCAGCAACGTCCGCATACGGTTCGTCACAATCAACGTGCGCTCCGGATGATCCAGCGTCTCGATCCGCTCGAACACCCGCACGCCCACGCCCTGCCGCGCCAGCACCGTCGCGGTCAGCAATCCCGCAGCGGACCCGCCCACCACCGCAACGTTCTGGGCATTTGCGCGCGACGGCGTGCTTGCTACGGAAGTTGTGCGTGGTTTGAACAAGGGTGTGTTTTTCGTCTCGTGTGATTGCTGCGCCATCTTGTGGTGGTGCTGTCTGCCCCGTGCGAATGTACAAATATAAGTGCTGAAAAATTTGCTCTATGAAAGTAAAACCCAGGCCCGCACTCGCCTCGAATCCAAACCACGCCCCCACAGCGAGCCTGCATCCCAAGACCGGCCTAGAAGTATATCCCAGGGGCTTAAGAGCACCAACGACGAACCCCGGAACCAGCGAATTGTTGCGCGACTGCGGAGTGTGGCTGGTTTCGCCGGACCTTCGATGATTTGGGACCGCAACAGCGGGGCGGAAATGACGATTCGTGTTGCGATTAGAAATTCGTTCGGCGTTTGTTTTCATGGCTTTCGGGCCTTTTTTGAATGAGGCCTTGTTGCGGTTAGGATTTCGGGAGATGGAGCCGCGTCGGAGATTGTGCTGGCGGGCGCGCCGAGGACGGGCACGGTCCGCCCCGGCGGATCTGCGACATGCCGTGCCCCTACGCCCGGATTTGCGGATTGTGGCTCGCGATCATCGCTGGCGGGATATTCGTCTGGAGGCGGGCCGTAGATCACGTATTGAGTTTTGGGCGGCTCGAACCAGCGGCCTTGGTCGTCCATGTGGGCGTAGGCGCGCGTGGCGCGAATGACCGTGTCTATCATGTTGGCTGGGCAAGTTTCCATACACTCCAAAACGTACTCGAGCACGCGGCAGGTTTCGCGCTTGCGGCGCGCGAAAAGTCCAGTGGCGTGGGCGTGGCGATAGAGGGCGGCGCGGTCAACGAGCCCGTACATGTTGGCAATCGTGTTTGGACTGCGCCAGCGAACGAAGTCGGCTTCGATCGCGTCGCGATGAGGATGAGCGCAGACGGTGCAGCGGCGTGAGTGGCGGGAAAAATCAGGGGAGATTGCGTTTGGGACGTACGGGATGGGCGAGGTGAAAGTTTCGTCAGGCGCAATGATTTCGGGGGAGGCGGGGGATTCGGTCGCGGCGGCCAGGGAAGCTTTGGCACGTTCCTCCGCGAAGTGTTTGGCGAGCCTGGCGCGGGTGGCGGCGTCACGGATCGGAGCGAAGGGAGGAGGCTCGTTTTCGCCGCAGACGTAGCGAAATTCCATTTCACCCGACGGTAAAGTGCGGACCTCCATGCGGACTGGGAATGGGTTTTTTCTTGGTGGGCGTTGTTGTGGCGTTTGTCCCGGCGAGTCCGGTTGCGGTGGGAGCACTTCTGCTGGGCAAGCGGAATTTTGCGCGGGGGACACTCGGAGACGCAGGCGACGTCCCGCCGCGGCGGGCAGGCCTCTTCCGCGACGTTTTTTTGTGCGGCTGCGATCAATTCAGAGCGCTGCGGACTTCGATGGTGGGGTTTTGCAGCGTGGTTAGAGCGAAACGTCCATCGTCGCGCGATCTACGAAATCTTTTCATTTTGTTAACTCCCGAATAACGTTAGCACAGTGGAGATTTGCGGAGTATTGGACGGAAGGACAGTTGAGGGACGGGACTAGTACTAGCTGGACCCTTGTAGCTAGTTACTGCGATGGAGGAAGTGCAGCCACATTCCCTTCAAAAGCAAAACTGAACGGTCTGCCGTTAGCGTCTCGGATCCTTTCTTGTAGTTCCGTTCCGGTCTTACTGAATACCGACCACCGCAGATCGCAGTCCTCAAAACTTACGTTCACAAGCGAAAATCCGCCGCCTCGTACTCGGATGATCGAATGCTTGAAGTGGACGTCCTCCCACAAGACGCCGTCGAGCGTTTGGTCGAGATTCTCGACTGTACTGTCGCGAACAACAACCGTAGAGCTTGAATCTAAAAATAGAACCTCCTGGAAAGGCCTCCTTGCTCGGAGATCGAGGCCGTCGAAAATTATTGTACTGTGATTTATAAGAATTCGGCCGTCGTCGCCAAACGTGAGTGGTGCGTGAGGGACACCGAGGAGCCGGAGGTTCTTCTGATTCAGTTCCAAGGTCGAATTGATAAAATATCCAACCCTAATGCCGGTATTTGCTGTAACTTCACTCGCACCTAGCGTTTGCGCTTCAGTTTTCCCTAGTGCTACGAGCCCAACAAGTTTAGCGGACGTGATTAATCCGGCTTGCTTCGTCTCGTCTGAAATTCCTGGTCGTCGAAGCGACGCGCGGATAACGTCTTCGGTTTTGGTCAAACTTTTCGTGTCAACCGGAATGTGGTAACGGTAGGAGAGGTCAGTAATAGATTGAATCGTCTTAAATCTGTTGCGGAGTGCGATATCGACTTCTTCGGGAGGTTGCTGGGTAGCCGCACGCTCAATGGATAGATTTGCTCGTTCCAATCTCGCGTCTGCCACGGCTGCTTGCACTCTGGGGATTGACGTGCTCGACGCCGCGATCGAACAGATCAGCGCAACACCAGTCGTCACGATGACGCCGATGCCGCTGGACTCGGGCTTTACCCACGCGACCTGCGTTTGGGGCTGGGCCCTGCGGACGCTTTCACGCAGGCGAATTCCGATCGCCAGCAACAGGCAGAGAAAAACCAAGGTTTCGACGCTCACCTGGGATTGTTCTCTGTGTAACGCCAAGACGTTTACCAAAGCGTAGATCATTGATGCGGTAACGCTAACGGCGTAGACCGACCATCTGTATTTACGGTCCATAAAGAAAGAGTCCACGTAGCTTGTCATGTTCTTGTCCTGACCCTATCCCGAAAGTGAAAGTAAATTGAGAAGAATACGTTGACAGCGGCGGCCGCACCGAACACAAGCGTAGTAGCGAATAAAATAGTCTCGAAAGCTAGGACAAACCAATGTGGCGGTCCAACAATTGGGACATAGAGGCCAAGGAAGAGCCAATCGACTAATAGTGCGCCCAGAATTATCTTGCACAGGAGTTTGGCGTCGTGAAGCGCTACGCTGTCGAGGTTCGGTAGCTTCGGCGCAGTCTCGCGGGGCAGCTGGCGCGGGTTGCTTCCTTTGCTCATTTGCGGGGATTCTATTTGATTTGTGTTCGGGTTGGAAGTGACTAGCGAGGGGTTCGCGGACGGGCGCCAACCCTTGCAAACCACACAAGCGAGCACGTTAGAACGTTCGGGTGCAAAAGGGTGAACCTACCCTTCTTATTCTGTGATAGTTGATGAAATGAGACGTAGCTGAAGTACAATCACCCTATTCAGAACATTAGAGGAAATGATATCGCGCGAGGTGATTGTCATGCCCAGCCCGAACAATATTCCGAAGGAGCTCTGGCAGGTTGCGACTACTCTTACCCAGGAGGCACAGGAAGCCGCTGTTCGTAAATGCCAAGAATTGGCATTTGACACAATCCGGGGGCATATACCTCTCGAAGAAACGCTCATAAATTTGAGCGACGCTCGCGACGTTATTATTGACGCCGTCGAGAAGAACAAGATGACGCAACTGCCGCTAAAGCTTCAATACTCACTCCTGGAACAGCTAAAATCTGCCAGCGATCAGCTCGCTTCAATATCCAGCGGAAAAGACTCGGTACAGGCTCTTGAGGCCGCCGTCGAGGAACTGACGGCGTCGATATGGAATTACCGTCTGCATAATCTCTCCGGCCAAGTCCTAGGCTATGAAACGAAAATGAATCAACTGAAAGCGCAGGAGACGCTCATCCGCCAGGCCTCCCATGAAGCCAAGGGCCTCAGCAATGTGAGAGAACAGGCTGACGGGCTGGTGCTCGAGATTTCATCACTCGCGGAGAGAGCAAATGCGCAGGAACAAACTGTTCGGGATGCGGTTGGTGCAGTAAATGCCGTCCTAAAGGAAGCCGGCGAAACCCAGCAGAAGGTATCGGCCGCAGCGGCCCAAGTCCAGCAGAACGAAACGACGACGACCCAGCAGCTATCCAACACGACTCTACTCGCAGCCAATGTGCAAACCGTTGAGCGAACTGTTAAGGAAGCTGCTACCGAGATTGGGGCAACGCGCCTAAAGCTAGACGAGCTTGTTACTCAGACCTCCCAGCTGATGGCGACGACAAAAGACACGACGCAAATCCAAATCGATGCCTTCAAGACCGATTTTACGAAAATGGAGTCAGATACCGGGGCAAGAATCAACGATTTCATCACGAAGTCAGAACAACAAGAGGCTGCGTTCTCGAAGGCTGCTACCGAAATGCTGGACGCCACGAACGCTTCGCTGCAAAAAACCGGAACAGAATTGGAGAGTCGCATTTCTCAGCTAGTAGTTGACACAAATGCGCGACTAGATCAAAGAGAATCCACTCAACAACTGAAACTTGATGGCCACCTTAAGGAATCAAAGGTATTGTCTGAGAGTGCCGTCGCCGCTTTTCAGGAAGCCTACAAGGCTAAACTTGCGGAGTTCCAGGGCGATGCCGATGGGCTCAAGAGCAAGCAGACGGGACAGTTTGACGGACTCGTAAAAAATTTGGACGAGTTGGAAGGGCGAATTCGCGTTTCCATAGAAAGAGCCACTGGGTATGGATTGTTCCATTCATTTCAGACCCGCCAGCTGGCGATTGCGAAGGAAAAAACATTTTGGTCTCGGGCTTTGCTCGCTTCGGTGGTCACCTCGCTCATCGCTTCGGGAGTTTTCATTTACTCGTTACGATTTGTGAAGGTATACGACGCCGCGTTCTACCTAAAGCTTTCCATTTCACTTCCCCTGATTTATGCAATTGCATTCTGCAACGTGCAGTATTCAAGAGAGCGTCGCCTTGAGGAAGAATACGCCTTCAAAAGCAATATCTCCATATCACTAGACCCCTACCAACGTTTGGTACGACAGCTCGTCGAGGACGACAAGCCAGAGGAAGTTGCGAAGTACACTGCGTTCGTCATCGACTCAATCAACAGAGTCTTCACGTCACCCACAAAAGCCATCTTCGACGATCACGATCAAAGTGGCGATGTCAGTAGCGTCCAGAAGGTGCTGAAGTCGGTCGGGGATCTTATTGAGCCTCTCGTGAAGGCGTTGAAGAAATAGCCGTATTTGGGTTGGCGGGCGGCTAACCCCTTCATCTCGCCTCACGGTAGCTTCTCGTCCCTCACCCATCGTTCAGCCAATACCATTTCTGATTTGTAATCACACAATAAATCACTGGCGGCCGCTGGCACACAGTAAATGTGATAAAATAGACTCGGGCCACTTTTCCAGCCCACTGAGGACGCCACATGCGCTCCGCCACAACGGCGACGGCCAGACCACTCCCACCCTCAGGGAAAACTCTACCCAAAAACCGCACCGCGCCCCTCAGTTGTCGCGCCACTCACCAACTGGCCGCCCCAAAACCTCATGTAACATCCGAACTACAATGTTACATCCCCGCTCCCATCGACACTCGTTTACCCCGATAGCCGCGCTTTGCGAAGGCGTCACTCATTTACCCAGAGCGCGTTCTGCGAAGGGTCACGAATCACTCGTCACTGCGCTTCTAATCGTCACACTTTCCGCGATTAGAATAACTGCCATATCTCACAGAAAACAAACACTCGCGCACACGTTCTTAATCGTCATTTTTTACAGATTTCCGCGACGCCACCAACGCCGCAAACGTAGACGCAAATCGCCCGCCGCAATTCCCCAGCAACATCGTTTCTAATCGACAATGGCAGATATTAGAAATCAACGTAAACCTCTCAAAACAAACGATCGCACCCCGTTCTAATCGACACAAAAACGCAGTTATCAAACGCCCAAAATGTCACCGATCATTGACGTCCGCTGGGATTTTCTGGGACTGGCAAGTTGATTTCGCGGACTGGGCGGTCTAGTTCGCCTGGCGTGGCTGGTAGATCGAGGCCGTCGGTTAGCAGGAGGCCTTGGAGGGTGGCGGCGTTGATCTGGACGTTTTCCAGGGCTGCTATGTAACTGGATTCTAGTTGGAAGAGAGTTCTTTGGGCGATCAGGACCTGGGGATAGGCTGCGGCGCCTTCGTTATATTTTTGGAGGTAGAGGTCGTAGGCCTGGCGGGCGTGGGGCAGCGTGCTGGACTGGTAATTTTGGGCGATGGCGCGGGAGCTCGAGTAATCCTGCAGAATGGGCGCGGCCATCTGGCGGAGGACGAGCGCGACGCGCTGGAGTTCGGCGGCGGCGCGTTCGCGATCGGCTGTGGCGGCTGCGATGTTGCCTTGATTGCGATTGAAGATGGGGAGATTCACGCCGAGTTCGGCGAAGGCTTCGGAGCCGACGGATTGCAGGTGGCCGGGATTGACCTGTTCGAGATTATTGGCGTAACCGGCGCGCAAAAATAAATCGGGGATTGCGGCGCGGCGGGCGCTCGAGATTTCGGCGTCGGCGCGAGTGATGCCGAGCTGCGCGATTTTCACGGCGGGGCTATCGCGCAGGATGGTTTGCAGGATTGCGGCGGCGTTTACGTCGGGCAAGTCTGCGAGGTTGCCGGCCAGGCGCGCTAGCGGAAGTTCCGGTTGGCCGACTACGGCGGCGAGGACGCGCCAGGCGCGCTGTTGTTCCTGCTGCTCGGTGAGTGCGGCTAGCGCGGCTTGGTCGGCTTCTACTTGCGCTTGGAGGACGTCGGGCTGGTCGGCTTGGCCGACGTTGAAGAGCTGGCGCGTGGTTTCTACGGCGTCTTGGGCTAGGGCGCTGAGTTTGGCGCGCGTTTCGACCATTTCTTGCGCGGCGAGAGATTGGTAGAACGCGATGCGCACGCCATTTTCGACGCGCAGGCGCTGTTCGCCAGCTTCGGCTTTGGCTTGATCGCCTTCGGCGGCGAGAACTTTTTGTGCCAGGCCGAGTTTGCCGCCGAGAATTACGTCTTGCTGCACGAAAACTCCCTGCTGGCCGCCGCCGTACGAGCCTCCGCGAATTTCTTCGCCCATGTAGCCGATGGTGGGATTGGGCCACAGGCCGGCTTGGCGCGCGCGTCCGGCGGCGGCGCGGACGCCGGCTTGGGCTTGGGCTAGCGTGGGATTATGGGCGAGAGCCATTTGTTGCAATTGCTCGAGAGTGATGGCGGCGGTTGCCGCGGATTGCGCTGGCGCGATATTTGCGAGCGAAAGCGCGAGGGCGAGTGCGCAGACGATTCGTGGCGTGAGGCTTCGAAGCGAACTGTGTGTCATGGCAAATCTCCCGTGTGGCATTTTCGTCGTGCGCTACTTTTCGCGCAGCTTGATGATGTGATCGTATTGATCGGGCGGGAGGACGCGGATTAGCGTCATCATGCCTTGCATGTAGCCGCTCCAGCCGGGGCGCAGGCCGTAGGTTTCGGGTTTGGCTACGGCTGCGTCCATGGCCATGGCGGGGCTTTCCATGAAGGCGTCTTGCGGAAAGCCGGGGACGGAGTTGGCGTCCTTGCTGACGTCGGCGTTGGCCATTTGCATTTGCATCTGCATGTTCATCTGCGTGTGCGGTTGCGTGTTTGACTGCGTGTTCGGCATTTGCATCGCGGGGGCGCTGGGTTCGGCAGCGTGTTGTTGCGTGAGCGGGCCGTTGGTTGTGGGTTGCGCTAGATTCGAGCTGGCGCCCATGCCGCGGCCGAGACTGGCGCCGTATTCTTCCGAGGTGGCGTTGCCGCCGCGCGCGATGCCCATGCCTTCTTCCATGCCTGCGCCGGCGGGCATTCCCGCGCGGCGCGTGAGCGGGCCGGCCATCGAAGACATCTGGTTCATCATGTGGTGCGGCATGTGGCAGTGAATCATCCAGTCGCCGGGATTGTTGGCGACGAACTCGACGGCGCGGGCTTGCGCGACGCCGACCAGGACGGTGTTGTTCGGTCCCCAGGTGGATTGCGGCTGGCGGCCGCCTTCGGTGCCGGTGATGACGAATTGATGGCCATGCATGTGGATGGGGTGATGGTCCATGCCGAGATTGATGAAGCGGAGGCGGACGCGATCGCCGAGGCGGACGATTAGCGGAGTGGTGGCCGGGCCGGATTTTCCGTTCATGGTGAGCCAGTTGAATTCCATGTTCATGGAGTTGGGCGTGGGATTATTCGGGAGGACGGCGTATTCCTGAAGGATGATGGCGAAGTCCTGGTCCGCGGGCGGGTCGTAGGGTTCCTGCGGATGCATGATGAACGCGCCGATCATCCCCATCATTTCCTGCATGGCCATGTGCGAGTGATAGAAGTAGGTGCCTTCCTGTTGCAGAGTGAATTCGTAGACGAAACGGCTGCCGGGGAGGATCGCGTCTTGCGAGAGGCCGGGGCCGCCGTCCATGGCGAAGGGGATATCGAAACCGTGCCAGTGCATGGAGGTGGGCTCGGGGAGGTGGTTATCCACGATGATGCGGACGCGGTCGCCTTGCAGTGACCTGGATGGTGGGGCCGGGGGCGGAGCCGTTGTAGCCCCAGAGATTGAGAATTTTGCCGGGGAAGATTTCTTGTTTTACTGGTTCGGCGATTAGGTGGAAGACTTTGACGCCGTTGTCGAGCTCGAAGGGGAGATTGGGGACGTCGGGAGTTTGGACTGGAAGATATTTTTGCGTGGTAACGCGGCGCTTCGAGCCCGGCGCGGTTTGTGCTGGGCCGGCTTTGGTGAGGGCGCCGGCGCTTAGTAAGGCGGCGCTTTGCAGAAAATTGCGGCGGGTCTTGTTCATATTTTCTCCTGATGGTGAAGATTGGTTGTGAGTCGCTGACTCGCGCGCGAGTGCGAGACTCGCGGTGCGGTTCGGGCGATTCTGCGGCGCGAGGTGCGGCGCGGATTAGTTTCTTGGGCGGCGTTGAAGCGCGGGACTAGATGCGGAGTACGGAAAGCTTTGGATACAGAGCGGAATTGAGATCGGGAGGAGGAGCGGGATCGGAGAAAAGTGAGTGCGAAGATACGGTCAAGGCTTCGTTCTGCGGGGTGACGGCCAGCAAGTCGGCAGCGGTGAAGCGGTTCGCGCCGGTTAATTGCGATTGCGCAAGTGCGTCGGACTTCACGGCGTCAAAAGTCGGGTGGTGATGTCTGGGGCAATCGGGATTTTGCGGAGTTTGCTGGTGGGCGGGACTGGAAGCGTTGTGGTCGCAGGCGTGGGTGGCGGCGTTTTGTGCGTCATTCGGACAGGCGCTCAGGGCGCAGGTGGTGGAGCACGCGGAGCCGTAGAGCACGGTGAGTAACAAGAAGGCGAGCAGTGTTCGATTGGCGCGCTTGGTGGCGAGCGGCGTCATGCGATGAACTATATCATTGCGCGGCGAAGGGTGGATAGCGGCGGTGTGCAGCGAAACACGAGGGGGCGGAAGCCTAAGCCCAGCTACATGAATTGCCGTATTGCCGGGCGCGCTACAATCATTGGTGTCATAAAGTAAGGAGAAAAACCGTGAGCCTTGGTGGGGTGTTACCTCGTCAGCAGGGCTTGAGCAAACCCAGGACAATTCTAATTGCCGATGACAGTGAGAGAATGCGAGCGATGATGCGCCGGTCACTCGAACGCGAAACAGATTTCAAGATCTGTGAAGCATGCAACGGCGAGGAAGCGGTGGCGAAGGCCAAGGAAGTGGCGCCGGATCTGGCGATTCTGGACGTGAGGATGCCGGGGCTGAATGGCATCGAAGTGGCGGGGATTCTGCGGTACGCGCAGCCGAGGATTCGGATCGTCTTTTTGACAATGTACGCCGAAGATCTTTCCGAGAGCGTGACATCGGTGTTTCAGGTGGATGCGGTGCTCTCGAAGGCGGGCGGTTTGGCGCAAGTTGTAGAGAACGTCGAAAATTTGCTGGTTGCGCCGGTTGGTTGAGTGCCGGCGCGTGGCGCGTCGTGAGCCGCTCGACCTGCGTAGATTTGTCGTCGCCGAGCATCTGTCGCACCTACGGCGCTCGCGATTTTTGTGGCGGTGTTCCCGGCGCTTCCGCGCCGGGCTAACTTATTCCGCGCCTACGGCGCTGGATTATTGCGCGGGCGGAGAGGGCCTGTACGCGGGCCGTGAGTTTTTCGCGAGAGCGAGCTAGAGTCGCCCGTGGAAACTAGCAGGCTTGCTGACGTTGGGTTTGGCGAAAGCGGCGGCGCGCCGCCGCATCTCCATATAGATCTTGCCTTGCTGTTATTTTGCGGCTGCGCGTTCGGTTGCTGCGGGCGTGCCAGTCGTTTCCCCCTTTTTAGCGCCGGTGGATGCGTCTGGTGCGGAGCTTGTAGAAAATTACAGCTATGGTATTGCTGAGAAGAACTGTGCCGGCGATTTTGGCGGCGTAGGCGAGTGGGTTCACCACATCTACGAAGGGATAGACGGAGAGGAGCAGGCTGAAGAGAGAGGCGCAGAAGCCTGCCAGTGCGACCCACTTCAGCCATCGTGGCAGGGATTTACGCAAGGTTGCCGCACCTACGATGGGGATGGCGAACATGGCCATGTACATCAGCTCGTAGTGCGTGAAGCTGGCGTTCGAGAGCACCTGAAAAGCTTCCTGGGCGTGCACGCCGACGTTGGCGAGGGCCACCATCAGCAATATCAGAGCGAAGGTGCAGAGAATCGAATTCACGGGGGTTTTCCAGCGCGGATGCAAACGCGTGAACCATGCGGGGAGGAGTTCGTCCCAACCGACGGTCATGGGCAAGCGCGTGACTCCCGTGAAGAGATAGCTCGACGCGCCCAAAAGCCTCATTTGCACGAGCAGAATGGCAACGATGGCGAGGAGGTTGCCGATTCCGGAATTGCCGAGAGCGATGCGCAGCGTCTGCGGGATGGGAGCGATGAGGTCAATGCGGCCTGGGGTGGCGAAGGCGACGACGGAGCCGGTTCCGAGTATGAACATGGCGCAGATGATGGGAGAAGCGATCCACACCGAGCGTGAGATGTTGCGGGCGGGCTGACGGGATTCGCCGGCAAAGATGGCGATGTATTCGAGGCCGCTCAGCGCGCCTACGAGCATTTGGCCGAACAGGGCCAGCGAGCGCGGGTTGAGCGGGGGCAGCGCGAGAGCGAACTGCGTACCGTGATAGATCGCTGACGAGCCCGAGGGATGGCGCCAGAGCGCCCAGAGCGGCAGGAGGATCAGGCCGGCAAACGCGGTAATCATGGCGAGCCCGCCGAGGTTGTGAATCCATTTGCCCCACTGGAGTCCTCGTACCGCCGCGAGCGTGATGGCTGCGACGATGGAGCCGACGATTACGAAAGAGACGAGATGATTTTCCGGGAGCCATGCGGCCCGGGGACCGATCAAGTAGGCGAGTTCTGTTGGGACGGCGTAGAGAATCGCGGCGGTTACCGCGAAACCGTAAAACCAAAGATTCCATGCGGTGAGAAAACCGCCGAGTCCGCCGTAGGCGCGGTGCGCCCAGACGTACAGGCCGCCTTCGAGTGGCATGGTGCGGTTGAGGGCGATGACGACGGCAGCCATCGGGAAATAAAACAGCAGCATGGCGGCGATCCAGGTGAGGGCCTGGGCGCGGCCTAATTCCGCGGCTACGCCGACCCAGCCGCTGCCGACGACGCAGAGGACTTGCGCGAGGACCAAGTCGCGCAGGCCGAGTTGGCGTTGTAGGCCGTGTTCTTGGTGCGCGGTCGCGGAAATTGTGGCCACGGTGCGTGCATCCTCGCATAGACGGCGGGTGGGCGGAACCCGAAACTGCGGGGCGGGGCGTGGGGTTTGTGCGAGTTGTCGAGATCGTCCAGAATTTGTTGGCTGTGCCGGTTGGTTCAGTTTTGGCGAGCGTTTCGTCGGCGCGACCTACGCAGATGCGTCGTCGCGATGCATGTGTCGCACCTACGGCGCTCGTGATTTTTCTGGCGGCGTTCCCGGCCCTTCCGGGCCGGGCTAACTTATGCCGCGCCTACGGCGCTGGAGCGGAGCAAACCATGACAGCGTTGCTTGTTCTGTATCTTGACACTGCGCGGAGCGAACCTTTAGCATCAATGATTGCTCCGGGCCGGTTTAGCTCAGAGGTAGAGCGAGGGTCTCATAATCCCTAGGTCGTGGGTTCGAGTCCCACAGCCGGCACCAATGATTTTTGTGCGGTTTTTCCGCGCGCGCCTGCACGCGGGTTGCGAATGTTGGCCTTGGATTTGAATTCCCTTTTGTGAAATTCGGACATGGTCCTCCGGTGGCGAGCTGCGACACGCAGCGCTCGTACCACCGCAAAACGGCAACTGCGAAGGGCAGGCGAGGCAAGCCTCGCCCTTGAACCAAGGCGGCGGCGCGCCGCCGCACTTCTATGAAAACGCCGGGCCGTGTCAAGTGGCGACGGTTTTGCGAACGATGCGGCTACACTTCTATACGTGCTCGAGGCACAAAAGGTCGATGCACTGCTTCCGCCGCCCCATCTCCATAACGTCCTCGTAGGACGCAGTGCGGCACCGGGCTGACGGAAGTTACCTTTCACATCGCCGCAAAAATTCGCTCGTCGAAACAAACTCCGTGGGTCCACAGCGCCCACACCGCGCCCAACAATTTGCGCGCCAGCGCGGTGCGCGCCACATGCGGGTGCTTGCGCCGGGCCAGGCGCGTGAACCAGGCTCGCGCCGCCGGCGAATAACGCGCGGCGGTCATCGCCGCTTCGCTCATCACCCAACGCAACTGGCGCGATCCGGCCCGCGTGATTCCTCCGCTGCGCCGGTGCCCGGCCGACTCACGAATTACCGGCACCAGCCCCGCGTAGTTGAACAAACTTTTCTTGTCTGGAAAACGATGGATGTCGCCGATCTCCGCCTTCAGCACCATCGCCGTAAAGGCTCCGATGCCGGGAATAGTCATCAGAACACGCGCGTCGGGATCTTCCTTGGCGATTTGCCGCAACTGCTGATCCAGCGCATGCACTTCCTGGTCCAGTTGCTCGACCAGGCGCAGGCTGGTGTCCAGCGCTTGCCGCGCCGCGGGCCGCAGCGGCACCTGCGCCAGCCAAGCTCGTCCCGCGCAGCCGAACGCATCACTCTGCGGCGCGCGTTCTCCGTGTTGGTGCAGCACCGCGTGAATCTGGTTTTTGTAACGGGTGCGATCCTGGGCCAGCGCGATGCGCAAACGCAACAGCTCGCGCAAATCACGCGTGGCCACGTCCGCCTTCCAGGCTTCCGGCAACAGGTTGGCGCGCAGCAGTTGCGCCAGCGTCTGCGAATCCACCCGGTCGTTCTTTAGCTTGGCGCTGGCGATCGCTTTCACTTTGGCCGGATGCACCAGCACCACGCGCTCCACCAGCGGTTCGACGCAATCCACAAACGCGCACCAGAACGCGCAAGCTTCCACGGCCACCAGGATTTTTTCTTCTTCCTGGCCCGGTTTTTTCAGCCCGTTGAAAAAAGAACACAAACGGTCAGCGTCGTTGGGCACCTGCCTCTGCTGCAGTCGCGCGCCGCTTGCATCGAGTACCGTCATGTAACAAGATTGCAAATGAAGGTCTACTCCTACGTAGATCATGCCGTGCCTCCTCGCGGTCGGATGGTTGCCTTGCAACAACAATCCTACCGCCGCCGAGGCACGGCGTTTTCATTAC
>CAVUFU010000001.1:0-417215 GCA_963740695.1 uncultured Acidobacteriota bacterium | reverse complement strand
CCAAGGATCTGGTGGATGGCGCCCCCAAGACGGTGAAAGAGGGCGTCAACAAAGACGAAGCCGCCACGATCAAGAAAAAGTTCGAAGACGCCGGGGCCAAAGTAGACGTCAAGTAGCACCGCCCCTGCGGCCCGCACGCCAAGGCCGCAAAGGAATTCGCGTACGCGCGCACTCCTTAGGAACCAGGAACTTCACAATACGTCCTTCCGGACTGACGGGGCGGGTGTCTACCCGTGCCGTCAATTCCGGCATGATTCTTTTTATGAGGATGGTCCATGAGCAATCGCAACGGTAATCGCGCCACTCGGGAACGGGCACGCCTGGACTTCGCCAAAATCAAGACGACGGTCCAGATTCCGAACCTGATTGACGTGCAGAAGAAGTCGTATCAAAGGTTTTTGCAGATGGATTTGCTGCCGAGCGAGCGGGAAGATACGGGCTTGCAGTCGGTCTTTGCATCGGTGTTTCCGATCCAGGATTTTCGCGGTTTGTCGCAGCTGGATTTCGTGGATTACGCGATCGGAAACTGGGAGTGCAAGTGCGGCCATTTGCGCGGCCTGCACCACTTGCGCGCCACCTGCCGGAATTGCGGAGCCTCGGTCGTCACGAATCCTTATAAGACGGGCGACGTGCTGTGCGCGAAGTGCGGCACGTTCAACAAGAACACGCCGACTTTTTGCAACAAGTGCGGCGACCCGGTCACGCTGCAATTGAAGTATGACGTGAACGAGTGCCAGGAACGCGGCATGACGTATTCGGCGCCGCTGAAGGTGACGATTCGCCTGACGATTTACGACAAGGACCCGGACACCGGCTCGAAGTCCATTCGCGATATCAAGGAGCAGGAAGTTTTCTTCGGCGATATTCCGCTGATGACCGAGAACGGCACGTTCATCATCAACGGCACCGAGCGCGTGATCGTCAGCC
The DNA here is from genome assembly GCA_963740695.1 of uncultured Acidobacteriota bacterium. Lineage (GTDB taxonomy): Bacteria > Acidobacteriota > Terriglobia > Acidiferrales > UBA7541 > Palsa-295. Next base: position 416,288 of record CAVUFU010000001.1, on the reverse strand, counting down.
AGTTGCACCGTTCGCCGGGCGTATTTTTCGAGACAGCCAACAATCGCAGCTACTTCCTCGGCAAGATTATTCCTTACCGCGGATCGTGGGTGGAATTCGAGTACGACACCAAGAACATTCTGTACGTGCGCATTGACCGCAAGCGCAAGTTCCTGGGCTCGATTTTCCTGCGCGCGCTGGGACTGAAATCAAATGAAGAATTCTGCGCACCTTCTACCAGGTGGAGCGATTTCCCTGCGTGAAGGCGAGCTTTACTGGAACGCTTCGGAAGGCTTGATTGATCGCAAGCTGTCGAAGGAAATCAAGCACCCCAAGTCCAGCGAGGTGCTGGTGGGCGCGCACAAGCGCATCAGCGACGCGCTGTACAAGGAATTGGTGAAGGCGCGCGTCACGCAGGCGGAAATCGGCGTGGCGGACCTGGAAGGCGCAGTCACCGTCGGCGAACTGGTAAATCGCCAGACCGGCGAAGTGTTGCTGGAAGCCAATAAGCCGCTGACCGCGGAAATGTGGGCTTCGATCGCGGAAGCGGGGATAACGGAAGTGGATGTGTGCTTCCCGGACCGCGACGACACCGGCATCATCGTCACGCGCACTTTGGAAAAGGACACCATCCGTTCACCGAAGGAAGCGCTGATCGAAATTTACCGCAAGCTGCGTCCGGGTGATCCTCCGACTCTGGAGACCGCGACGGCGCTCTTCAATGGAATGTTTTTCGATGCGCGCAAGTACGATTTCAGCAAGGTCGGACGGCTGAAATTCAACATCAAGCTGGGACTGGAAACTCCGCTGAGAAGCGCACGCTCGATCCTTCGGATTTTGTGGCTGCCATCAAGTATTTGCTGAAGCTGCGCAAGAACGTGGCTCGGTGGACGACATTGACCACTTGGGGAATCGCCGCGTGCGCGCGGTGGGCGAACTGCTGGAAAACCAGTTCCGCATCGGCTTGGTGCGCATGGAGCGCGCGATCAAGGAAAAGATGTCCGTGTACCAGGAAATGTCCACGGCCATGCCGCACGATCTGGTGAACGCGAAGCCGGTAATGGCGGCGATCCGCGAATTCTTCGGAAGCTCGCAGCTTTCGCAGTTCATGGACCAGACCAATCCGCTGAGCGAAATCACGCACAAGCGGCGTCTTTCGGCTTTGGGTCCAGGCGGCTTGTCACGCGAGCGCGCGGGATTCGAAGTCCGCGACGTGCACCCGACGCACTACGGGCGCATTTGTCCGATTGAAACGCCGGAAGGCCCGAACATCGGTTTGATCAGCTCGCTCTCTTCGTACGCGCGGATCAACGAGTTTGGCTTCATCGAGTCGCCGTATCGCAAGGTGAAGAACGGGCGCGTGATTGATTTCGTGCAGATCGTGAACGCGGGCGACAGCGAGTTCAAGGCCGGCGAAATCGTCGAGAAGGAAAAGGTGGAGGACGCCAACGAAGAACTGAAGCGGCGGCGCGTCGTGTGGGATCCCCACTGCTTCTACCTTTCGGCGTGGGAAGAAGACCGCTACGTGGTGGCGCAGGCCAACGCTTCGCTCGATGAAAAGGAACGCATTACCACCGAGCTGGTGAACTGCCGCCAAGCGGGCAACTTCGTGCTGAAGAGCCGCGAGGAAGTTGATTACATTGACGTCTCGCCGAAGCAGCTCGTATCGGTGGCTGCCAGCTTGATTCCATTCCTGGAGAACGACGACGCGAACCGCGCGTTGATGGGATCGAACATGCAGCGCCAGGCGGTGCCGCTGATTCGTGGCGACGCGCCGCTGGTAGGGACGGGCATGGAACGCGTCACTGCGCGCGATTCCGGCGCGGTGATCGTGTGCAAGCGCGATGGCATCGTGGACCAGGTGGACTCCGAGCGCGTGATCGTGCGCGTGGAATCCGACCAATCCGGCGTACTGAGCCGCGAAGTCGGGTCGGACATCTACCTGCTCACTAAATTTAAACGCTCAAACCAGAACACTTGCATCAGCCAGAAGCCTTTGGTCCGCGCGGGAGACCGCGTGAAGCAGGGGCAAGTGCTGGCCGACGGGCCTTGCACCGATCGCGGAGAACTGGCGCTCGGGCGCAACGTGCTGGTGGCGTTCGTGCCATGGCGCGGTTACAACTTTGAGGACGCCATTCTCGTCAGCGAAAAGCTGGTCGAGGAGGATTACTACACTTCGATTCACATCGAGGAGTATGAAATCGAAGCGCGGGATACCAAGCTGGGTCCCGAGGAAATTACGCGGGATATTCCCAACATCAACGAGAGCTTCCTGCGGAATCTGGACGAAAGCGGCGTAATCCGCATCGGCGCGACCGTAAAGCCGGGCGACATTCTGGTGGGCAAAGTGACGCCGAAGGGCGAAACCACGCTGACGCCGGAAGAAAAGCTGCTGCGCGCGATTTTCGGTGAAAAAGCCGGAGACGTTCGCGACGCTTCGCTCTACTGCCCGCCGGGCATCGAAGGCACCATCGTGGACGTGAAGATCTTCTGCCGCAAGGGCGCGGAGAAGGACGAACGCCACAAGGCCATCGAAGCGGCGCAAGTCGCCAAGCTGGAAAAGAACCTGGCCGACGAAATCCGCATTCTCACCGACGAACGCTTGAAGCGCTTGAACGACTTGCTCGGCGGCCAGAAGTTGGTGGCCGACCTGCACGACGAGCGCACCAACAAGCGTCTGCTGACCAAGGGCGCCGAACTGACGCGGGACATCCTGGAAAAGATTTCCACGCGCAACTTGAAGCGCTTGCGGTTGAACGACAAGGACCCGCTGCTCATCGAGAAGATCGACGAGGTCGAAGAAATGACCTCGCGGCAGATCGATGTGCTGCGGAAAATCACCGACGAGCGCATCGGCAAGCTGAAGAAGGGCGACGAACTGCCTCCGGGCGTGATCAAGCTGGTGAAGTGCTACATCGCCATGAAGCGCAAGCTTTCCGTCGGAGACAAGATGGCGGGACGCCACGGTAACAAGGGCGTGATCGCGCGCATCGTTCCGAAGGAAGACATGCCTTACATGCCGGATGGCACGCCGGTGGAAATCGTGCTGAACCCGCTGGGCGTTCCTTCGCGTATGAACGTCGGGCAGATTCTCGAAACGCATCTCGGCTGGGCTTCGAAAGAGCTGGGCGAGAAAGTCGGGAAGCTGCTGGACAAGGAAGCTCGCGCGGAGACCGTGCGCAAGTGGTTCAAGGATGCGTTCGGGCCGACGTCGGTTTGGAAGACCATTGCCGGGCTGGATGACGACGCGATTCTGGACCTGGCGTACAGCTTCCGCGAGGGTGTGCCGTTTGCGACGCCGGTATTCGACGGCGCGCGCGAAGCGGACATTCGCCACTTGCTGCAATTCACGGAGCTGCCGGAGACCGGCAAGATTTCGCTCTACGACGGCATGACCGGCGACTTGTTCGCGCAGCAAGTGACGGTCGGCTACATCTACATGCTCAAACTCTCGCACCTGGTGGACGACAAGATTCACGCGCGCTCCATCGGGCCGTACTCACTGATTACGCAGCAGCCGCTGGGCGGCAAGGCGCAGTTCGGCGGACAGCGATTCGGAGAAATGGAAGTGTGGGCGCTGGAAGCTTACGGCGCGGCACACATCCTGCAGGAATTGCTGACGGCGAAGTCCGACGACGTATATGGCCGCGCGAAAATTTACGAGGCTATCGTCAAGGGCGAGCCGGGCATCGAGCCCGGCGTGCCGGAATCGTTCAACGTGCTGGTGCGCGAGTTGCAGTCGCTGTGCCTGGACGTGGAGCTGATGAAGCGCCAGAAGCCGCAACTGGAAAAGGCGGAAGCAGCGGATTAATTGATAGACGCGCCCCGCGCCGCAATCGCGCGGAGCGCACGACATTATCTCTGTAACTGGTTTTTGGTCCCGCTTTGCGGGACAGGAGGATCAGCCCTTGTATCGATCGAGCCCATATGACCGCGCCAGTCAGATCGCGGATTTTGATTCCATTCGCATCAGCCTGGCTAGTCCGGAAAAAATCCGGTCCTGGTCTCACGGTGAAGTGACCAAGCCGGAGACCATCAATTACCGCACCTTCAAACCGGAGCGCGACGGACTTTTCTGCGCCAAGATTTTCGGCCCCGTCACGGACTGGGAATGTTTGTGCGGAAAGTATAAGCGCATGAAGCATCGCGGAGTGATCTGCGACAAGTGCGGCGTGGAAGTGACGCTCAGCAAGGTGCGCCGCGAGCGCCTCGGCCACATCGAACTCGCTTCGCCCTGCTCGCACGTGTGGTTCTTCAAGGGATTGCCCAGCCGCATCGGCTATTTGCTGGACATCACCATGCGGGACCTGGAACACATTCTCTATTTCGAGACGTTTGTCTGCATCGATCCAGGCGAAGTCCTGGGATTGAAGGAAAAGGACATCATTCCGGAAGAAAAGCTGCGCGAGCTGCAGAAGGAATATCCAGGGAAGTTCACTTCGGGCATGGGCGCGGAAGCCATCAAGGAATTGCTGCGCCGCGTGGAAGTGGACAAGCTCTCGGAAGAGCTCCGCGAGAAGATGAAGATTGACCCCAGCCTGCAGAAGCGCATCAAGTACGCGAAGCGGCTGAAGGTTCTGGAAGCATTCCGCAAGAGCGGCAACAAGCCCGAATGGATGATTCTGGATGTGATCCCGGTGCTTCCGCCGGAGCTGCGTCCGCTGGTGCCGCTGGATGGCGGGCGCTTTGCCACTTCCGATTTGAACGACTTGTACCGCCGCGTGATCAACCGCAACAACCGGTTGAAGAAGCTGATGGAATTGCACGCGCCGGACGTAATCGTTCGCAACGAAAAGCGCATGCTGCAGGAAGCAGTAGACGCGCTCTTCGATAACGGCCGGCGCGGCCGCGTGCTGCGCGGGACGAACAATCGCCCGCTCAAGTCGCTGTCCGACACTCTGAAGGGCAAGCAAGGGCGTTTCCGCCAGAACTTGCTCGGCAAGCGCGTGGATTATTCGGGCCGCTCGGTGATCGTGGTGGGACCGGAATTGAAGCTGCACCAGTGCGGATTGCCGAAGAAGATGGCGCTGGAGCTTTTCAAGCCGTTCATCTATCACAAGCTGGAAGCCGCGGGGCACTGCACCACGATCAAGCAAGCGAAGGAATTGGTCGAGGCGCAGGAGCCGGTGGTTTGGGACATTCTCGAGGACGTGATCCGCGAGCATCCCGTGCTGCTGAACCGCGCTCCCACGCTGCACCGCTTGGGCATTCAAGCGTTTGAACCCGTGCTGGTGGAAGGCAAGGCCATTCGCATTCACCCGCTGGTTTGCACCGCGTTCAACGCGGACTTCGACGGCGACCAGATGGCCGTGCACATTCCCCTATCGCCGGAAGCGCAGGTAGAAGCTTCGGTGTTGATGCTCAGTTCGCACAACATCCTGTCTCCTGCGAACGGCTACCCGCTGGCGATTCCGACGCAAGACATGGTCCTGGGAATTTATTACATGACCAAGGCCAAGCCGCAGGCCAAGGGCGAAGGCCGCGCGTTCGGTTCACCGGAAGAAGTGGTGATGGCGCTGGAAGCCGGCGAAGTGGAATTGCTCACGCCGATCCGCATGCGCTACACCGGTGAAGTGATTGACCTGACCAACGCGTACGACGATCAGGACGTCTCGCACACTGAGCCAGTCAACCTGAACAAGCAGTTCTTGCACACCACCGTGGGGCGCGTGATTTTCAACGATCACTTGCCTTCGGAGATGCCGTTCATCAACGGCTTGCTGAAGAAAAAGGGCGTGCAGGCGCTAGTGCAATATTGCTACCTGCGCTTTGGCCTGGAAAAGACCGTGGTGGCGCTGGATAAGTTGAAGGAACTCGGCTTCTTGTACGCGACGAAGTCCGGCGTTTCGATCGGCATCAGCGACATGGTCATCCCCAGCGTGAAATTCAAGCTGGTGGATACAGCCGAGCACGAAGTGGTGAAGGTGCAGCAGCAATATCTGGACGGCGCGATCACCAACGGCGAGCGCTACAACAAGGTCATCGCCATCTGGTCGGACGTCACCGAAAAGGTGGCGGACGAAATGTTCAAGGCCCTGGAAGAGCAGGACAAGCAGGGCGTGATCAACCCGGTGTACGTGATGGCCGACTCCGGAGCGCGCGGATCGAAGCAGCAGATCCGGCAGCTTTCGGGAATGCGCGGATTGATGGCCAAGCCTTCGGGCGAAGTTATCGAGACGCCGATTACCTCCAACTTCCGCGAAGGATTGACCGTGCTGCAGTACTTCATTTCGACGCACGGAGCGCGTAAGGGCTTGGCCGATACGGCGCTGAAGACCGCTGATTCGGGCTACCTGACGCGGCGGCTGGTGGACGTGGCGCAGGACGTAATCATCAACGAGTTCGACTGCGGCACGGCGGACGGCATTTACGTCGAGCCGATTCTGGAAGCCGGCGTCGAAGTCGAGCCGTTGCGCGATCGCGTGGTGGGCCGCGTGTCCCTGGAGAAGATCAAGGATTACGAAGGCAATGTAATCGTCGAGATCAACCAGGAAATCACCGAAGAGCTGGCCAATTCGATTCAAGCGGCGGGCATCGAGCGCGTGAAAATCCGCTCGGTGTTGACGTGCGAATCGCGGCGCGGAGTTTGCGGACGTTGCTACGGCCGCAACCTGGCCACCGGACGCTTCGTGGAAATGGGCGAGGCCATCGGCGTGATCGCGGCGCAGTCCATCGGCGAGCCGGGCACGCAGTTGACCATGCGCACGTTCCACATCGGCGGTACGGCTACTCGCGTCACCGAGCAGTCGAAGGTCGAAGCGCGCAACAACGGCTTCGTGAAGTTCATTGACTTGAAGGTGGTCGAGGGCCGCGGCAAGCAGATCGTTTCGATGAACCGCTCCGGCTTGATCGCGGTGGTGGACGAGAAGGGCCGCGAGAAAGAGCGCCATCACGTGGTGTACGGCGCACGCTTGAAGGTGGAGGACGGGCAACCGGTAACGCTGGGCCAGACCATGGTCGAGTGGGATCCGTACACGTTCTCGATTCTCACCGAGACGGCGGGGACCGTGCAGTTCAAGGACCTGCAAGCGGGAGTCACGATCGAAGAGCAGGTGGACGAAGTCACCGGGTTGTCGCAGCTAGTCGTAACGCTGCCGCCGGGCGATGAAAAGCACCAGCCCACGATCCTGATTCGCGGAGCGCAGGGCCGCGTCAAGAAATACTTGATGCCGTCACGCGCGCACTTGATGGTGGTGGACGGGGACGAAGTGCAACCAGGCGACGTGCTCGCGAAGATTCCGCGCGAAACCACGAAGACCAAGGACATCACGGGCGGTCTGCCGCGCGTGGTGGAGCTCTTCGAAACCCGCAAGCCGAAGGATCCCGCGGTCATCAGCGAGATTGACGGCGTGGTGAAATACGGCGAAATCGTCAAGGGCCAACGCAAGATTTACGTCGAAAGCGAAGACGGCAAAGGAGCTGCGCAGACGATCAAGGAATATTCGATCTCGCGCGGAGTGCACATCAACGTGCAGGAAGGCGAGCACGTTGCAGCGGGCGAACCGTTGATTGACGGGCCGCTGAACCCGCACGACATCCTGGCCGTGCTCGGCGAAAAGTACACGCAAGCCTACCTGGTGAACTCGATTCAGGAGGTCTATCGGTTGCAGGGCGTGAACATCAACGACAAGCACATCGAAGCGATCGTGCGGCAGATGATGCGCTGGGTGAAGGTGGAGGACGTGGGTGATACGACGTTCTTGCTCGAGGAACAGGTGGACAAGTTCCGCTTCCGCGAGGAGAACGACCGCATCATCCGCGACGGAGGACGCCCGGCGACGGGCCGTCCTTTGCTCCTCGGCATCACCAAGGCCTCGCTCTCGACGGATTCGTTTATCTCCGCGGCCAGCTTCCAGGAGACGACGCGCGTCCTTACCGAAGCGGCGATTTCCGGAAAGGTGGATTACCTGCGCGGCCTGAAGGAAAACGTCATCATGGGCCGGTTGATTCCCGCCGGAACCGGGCTGGAGCGCTACCGCAATATCCAGCTCCTCACCGAGATTCCGAAGGAAGAGCCGGAATCCATGGAGCCGGAACTTACGCCGGAAGAAGCAGCAGCGCTGGACTTCCTGCGCAAGGATACCGACGCGGTGGCCGAAAGCTAGACCGCATCGCTGACAACGTAACCCTTACGGGGCGCCGTGATTTTTCGCGGCGCCCTTTTTTTGTCCCGGCGAAAATTATTTAGTCAGCGGTGCCTACGCACATGCGCGCGGGTGCGCGCGCGGCCCCTCCGCGTGGCCTATTAAACATCTTGTCATACCTGTACGCTTTCTTTTTCCTTGCAATGTAGCTACCCGGTAAAATTGTGGTAGCGCACCGAAGGCCTGGCCCCTGCCCGGCGAACGCTCTTAGGTATTTCTATGACTAATCGCTCCACGGAAAAATCGGCTGAGCCGGAAAGCTGGGTCTCACCAACGGAAGCCCAGTTCAAGAAACTGGTAGAAGTAATTTCCCGCTCCCAACTGAACTATCGCGAGCTGATTGACAGCCTGGACCACGCCGTTTTTACGGTTTCCCTGGACGGCGAAATCCGCGTGGCCAACCGCAGGCTGTCGGAAATTCTGGGCGCATCGTTTCAGGATCTGATCGGGCACCGCCTCGACGAATTTGTGGCGGAGCCCTGCCTTGCGGACGCGGCACGTTACGTGGATGGCTTCCTGGAACGCGGCCACTGGGCCGGAAGAATTGCGGTGCGGCTGAAGAGCGAGACGCAAAAGCGCTTCTACGATTGCTGGCTGCAAGCTTTGCGCGAAGAGGATCAAGCTGCCTCGATCAGTGGCTGGGTGCGCGATGTGACCTCGCAGCACGAATCGGAAATCCGCTTCACCGAGCTTTTTGAATCGTTGCGCGAAGGAATTTTCTTTACTACGCCGGAAGGAAAATTGCTGGATGCCAATCCCGCGCTGTTGCGCATGCTGGGTTACGACAAAGACGAACTGCAGAATCTGAATTTCCGCGAACTGTACGCCGATCCCTCGCAGCGGGACACGCTGGTGCGCCAGGTGGTGGAGCACGGCGCGGTGCAGGACGTGGATGTGGTCTACCGGCGAAAGGATGGTAGCCACATTCATTGTCTGGCATCGGGATTCGGAGTACGCGACACGTTTGGCCGCACCATCCGCATGCAAGGCACGCTGGTGGACATCAGCGAGCGCATTGAGATCGAGGCGCGTTTGCATCAGGAGCAGGAATTCGTGCGCCGCCTGGTGGCCAGCTTTCCGGACCTCATCGCCGTGATGGATCTGGACGGGCGGCTCACGTTTGTTAGCCCACGAATTCAGGAAGTACTGGGCCGTTTGCCGCAAGACTTGATCGGTAGAGTGCTGTGGGCGCAAATTCACCGGGATGACGCCGCGCAGCTCACCAGCGCGTTTCGTCAACTGGCGAACGGCGAGCAGGCACACGTGCAGTTGGAGTACCGTACGAAGCACGCGGACGGTTCGTGGAGAATGCTGCGCGCCAGCGCCAGCCCCTTGTTCGATGCGTCGGGGAAAATTAATGGCGTGGTGGCTTCGGCGCGCGACGTCACCGAGACCCGCGCCGCGGAGAAGCAGCAACTGCAGAAGGAAAAGCTGGCGGCCATGGGCGAAATGATGGCGGGCGTGGCGCACGAATTGAACAATCCGCTGACGGCCATTTTGGGCATCAGCGACCTGATGCGCGAACGCGCTGCCGATGATGCGACGCGGCGCCAGGTGGAAATCGTGCTGAAACAAGCGCGGCGCGCCGCCGGCATCGTGCAGAACTTGTTGGCATTTTCGCGGCCCTCGGCGCTGGCCAGCAAAAAGCTCCGCCCCGAACAGGTGATCAAGCAGGTGATTGACCAGCAGCAGCCGTCGCTGCGGCAAAAAAATGTCGCGATCGAGCTGCATGCGCCGGAAGGCTTGCCCGCGGTGGACGCCGATCCCAGATTGCTGCAGCAGGTGTTCGTGAATTTGATCCTCAATGCGGAGCAGGCCATTTCGAGCCGGCGCGATCACGGCACACTGCGCATCGCTATCGAAGCCGCCGATGGAAAAATTGAATTCGTCTTTGCGGACGACGGTCCGGGCGTTTCTCCGGAAAACCTCGCCAAGATCTTCGATCCATTCTTCACCACGAAGCGGCCGGGAGGCGGCACCGGGCTGGGATTGACGATCTGTCAGGCCATCGTCAAGGAACATGGCGGGACGATGGAAGTGCAATCAGTGCCTGAGGCCGGCGCGGAATTTCGCGTGATACTGCCTGCGGCGAGTAGAGACACCGCGACGCCGGCGGTGGCGCACAAGACACAGGCCACTGCACCGCGTGTAGCGAGTGTGTTGCAGGGACGATCCGTGTACGTGGTCGACGACGAAGAAAGTATCCGTGAAATTGTCCAGGAAGGCCTTTCAGCGCGAGGCATGAACGTCGAGGGCGCTTCCAGTTCGGAAGAGGCCTTGCCGCATCTTGCGACGCACAATTACGATTTTGTGCTGTGCGATTTCAATCTCCCGGGGCTGAACGGCGAGCAATTCTTTGAACGAATGCAGGCTGCGGGGGCCCACGGTGGCGCGCCGAAATTTGTGTTCATGTCCGGCGCGCTGCTGGATCCCAGCACGATGGCCGCCTTCGGCGAAAAGGGCGCTGCAGTGCTGCAGAAACCGTTCCACATGGCGGGGCTGGCGGCGTTGCTGACAGAGTTGCTGGAAGCACCGCTAAGGAAAGAGCCGTAACGCGGTGCCCGCTTACTTTGATTTCTTCGCGGCTGAACCGGCACCCGGATCCACGCCAAAATCCCAGAAGTACAGACTGGTCTCGCCGCCTTGCACCACTTCCGCGATGGCGTACTCTCCGGGTTCCAGGTCTTGTCCCAGCGTGAAACGATAGACCCCCTGTGCGATTTCCCAGCGCTGGATTGGCAATGCGACTCTGCCGGTCGCTGCTTCTTCGTGGAACAATTGATCGAGGTTTTCCATATCGCGCTTGTCGTTGTGAACTTTAGCGCGCAGCAGGTCGAGGTTGGGTTCGCGGCCATCGGCAGTGCGCATGTAGAATTCGATCTGGCCGGACTTGATGCGGAATTTCGCGTGCGTGCCTTTCAGCGAAACCGTGTGGCGCGAGGGGACGATTGGGATCGGAATCAGCACCTGCTTCAGCATCTGCGACTTGCTGAATTTGATGTCCGCTTCGGCCTGCGCGAGTTGGCGCACGGATTTTCCGTCGTACTCGAAAACTCCTTCGCCCGGTGGAAGAAAAACTTTCGGCGCGACTTCAATGCTGGCGTCAATATCCATCACGCTGGCGTGGTGTGCTACGTCGAGAGCGTGCACTTTGGCGATGATCGCCGCGTTGCGCTTGGCGTCCTCCGACTCCACTTTTTTCGTGGCGTCCCAATCCACGAGCGCGGCGGGGATTTCTTCCCAGTCGCGCTGGTCAATGCTGTAGTAGCGCACGCGGTCGCCATCTACCTGATATTCCCTCACCAATTGGAAGCTTCCGTCTTTCAGCATCAATTTTTTGCCGCGCGGGAGGGCGTCTTCGTTTTCGCTGACTTGCGAAGATGGGGCTGGTTTCTGACTCACCGCTGGCGTCGAAGCCGCGCCCGTGCTCTGCGCGAAAGTTGCGGTGCTCAGCACGAGCAGCGCCGGCAGCGCCAGCAGAAATTGAGCGCAGAAATGAAGGCGCGCGGCGCGCCATCCGAATTGTCGTTGGAGGGGCATCTCGTTCGGCGCTGCATCTCAGTAGGATGCGAAAGCGTCGCGCAGGGTTGAGCGGGTTCAGGATAGTCCGGGAAGGCTTAACGCACAAGCGGGAGAAGTTCGAGCGGGCAAAAGCATAATCGGGGCGGAGGACAGCCGCTTGAAGTTGAAAACTAGCTGACAGTTTCGGCCGCGTTCACATAGTGATCGCAGCGCGGCTGCAACACGGTGAGGATCATCAGATCTGTGTGCGAGAAGAACCACTTTTCGGCTTCTGCGCCTGCGGCTTCGGCGGCTCGGACGATGGTGCCGAGGTGCTTATTGCGCGCAAGGCCGCGCAAGTGGTCCGTGCAAATGCCGGTGAGGGTGACCACCTCGTCTTCCGTGAAACTCTTCTGACTCAGCTTAATGCGCACCATGGCTGGGCCTCACGTTGTGAGATGCTGATGCCAAATTAAACGCTGCCAGAGTTGCATGCAATAGCCCGACCGTTCTATACCGCTAAAACCTTATTTTCGTAACTTTGTTGGAACTTGCCTGTGCTCTAGAACTTGAGGCGGCGCGGGCGAAGTTCTTCCGAACCCTTCGATTTCATCGGCTTGCCGAAAATAGGAAGATAAAGTCTAAAGGTGGAATATTTCTACAGGTTCACAGGTTGGTTTCGCCGCGCAGAAAATCGCGGCGAACGAGCAACGATCGCGAATTGTGCAAGCGCTGCCGCGGTGCAGATCGGCCACGAGTTGTGTGCGAGCCGCCGCCGCGCGGCAATGCGCTCGAGAAGGCGGGGAAACAGCGCAGAAACTCAACTGGAGAGCGCGCATTCTCACCGAGGTTTTGCTGCTTCGCTTCGATCTTCGGAGAATGCAGGAAGCACACCAAGCGCGCGATCGAATGCGCGCCGCTTGGGTTGGATAGGGACTGCCGACGACGCGCAGCGATAACGCTAGATCGTGAAGCCGCCAGCCTTCTCGAATGCGCGCGCGAGTTGCAGCATGCGGCCTTCGCCGAAGTGCGGACCGAAGATTTGCATGCCGATGGGTAGGCCGGATTTGGTCTTGCCGCAGGGGACCGAGATACCGGGAACTCCCGCGAGTGATCCTGTAACCGTATATATGTCAGCAAGATACATTTGCAGCGGATCCGCCGTCTTCTCTCCGAGCCGAAATGCCGGCGTGGGCGCCGTCGGAGTGATGATGGCGTCCACTTTCTCGAAGGCCGCGGCGAAATCTTGCGCGATCAACGCGCGGACTTTTTGCGCCCGCAGGTAGTAGGCGTCATAATATCCGGACGAGAGTGCATAAGTGCCGAGCATGATCCGGCGCTTTACTTCCGGACCGAAGCCCTGTTCGCGAGTTTTGCGGTACATCTCCGTCAGCGTCGCGCCAGGAACGCGCAATCCGTAGCGCACCCCGTCGTAGCGGGCGAGGTTGGAGCTGGCTTCGGCTGTCGCGACGATATAATACGTGGCGATCGCGTAGGCGGTGTGCGGCATTTTCAACGAAACGCGCTTGCCGCCAAGTTTTTCAAGTAACGCTATTCCTGCTTCGACTTTCGCCTTCACTTGCGGGTCAATCCCTTCGCCGAAATAGTCTTCGGGAACGCCGATTCTCAGGCCCTGAATGGGCCGCTCGATTTCTGAGGCGTAGTCCGGCACCGGCACTGCCGCTGCCGTTGAATCGTTTGCGTCGTGGCCAGCGAGGATGGCCATAACTGCTGCGGCATCAACGATATTGGTGGTAAATGGCCCAATCCGGTCGAGCGACGAGGCGAACGCAATCAGGCCGTAGCGCGATACGCGACCGTATGTAGGCATTGTTGCAGGAATGCCACAGTACGCGCCTGGCTGGCGTATCGAGCCGCCAGTATCCGTCCCCAGAGCCACAACGGCAAGTCCGGCGGCTACGGCTGCCGCAGAGCCACCGCTAGAACCTCCGGGTACGCGATCGGTGGCTAGCGGGTTCCGTACGGCACCGTATGCAGAGTTTTCGTTGGAACTACCCATGGCAAACTCGTCGCAGTTCGTTTTGCCGAGAATCATCGCTCCTGCGGCTTCAAGGCGCTCGATGGCGGTGGCGTCATAGGCAGGGACGTAGTTCTCGAGAATTCGCGAGCCGCAGGTGGTGCGGACCCCGCGCGTGCTCAGGACGTCCTTTACGGCCACGGGGACGCCGCCTAGAGGCGGAACGGAGCCTCCTTGGGCAATACGCACGTCCAGCCGGTCAGCCTGCGCATAGGCGCGCTCTGGACAAAGGGTTAGGTAGGCGTTGAGCTGCGGGTTTTGCGCAGTAATCCGCGCATTGAACTCGTCGGTCAGCTCCCTGGCCGATATTTTCTTGGCCTGGAGCGCTTCGCGGACACCGGTGATCGTCCAGGGAGCGGCGGAGCTCATCGCTCGATCACTTTCGGGACCCGGAAGAAGGGCTTCGCAGCGTCGGGCGCATTCGCTAGCACTTCCGTGCCGATCGTGCAGGGCTGGACGATGTCCTCGCGAAGATTTGGTTCCGCGGCGGCTGCAATCTGTGAGGGCGACGCGGCAGACGCCAGTCCCGCATCGCGTTCCGGCGCAAACCCCCGAGGCAGCGATTGGGTCATGGGTTCGATGCCGGTGACGTCCAGTTCCTGGAGCTTCCCGATGTACGAAAGGATTTCGCCGAGTTGGCTGCCGTACAGTTCGACTTCCTCGGGCGAAAGATCCAGATGCGCCAAATCGGCGACGCGCAGGACTTCTTCGCGGCTAATTTTCATTGCGCCTCCGCAAACCGCGGCCGGCGGGGCGAACTGGGACTGATGGACGGAGAAAGTTCATCACTTCATCTTAGTACAGAAGGGACGGCGTGCAACCTCTCTACGCGCCGAAAATTTGCTTGCGGCCCGGGGGAAAAGATTTAACACAGAGTGCACGGAGAAAACCATTGAGGTCACCGAGAAATTCGGGCCAGTCCTTACGACTTGCGGCGGCGGATGAACGGGGTGTGCTCGTTGTCCATTTCGCGCGACAGCTTGCGCGGGCCTGGTTTGGACGCGGCGAATTTCACTTCGCGGATCAGCGTGCTGCCCCAGGCTTTGTTCACCTGCGCGCAGAACTCCGGTTTCATCTGCTCGAGTTGCTTTTGCCAAGCTTTGTTGTCGGCGGCGATTTCCAGGCAACCTGCTTGGCAACGAACCGGGCGGGTGTGAGCGGCGAGAGTCTTGCCGACGATGCTGGGCCACACGCTGGAAAGCCATGCCACGACCGCTTCCGGCCGCTTGATTTGGCGCAGCATCCCGCCCAAAAAATTTCCCGCTTTTTCCATCGCACGCCCCGCGCTGCGTGATTTTTCCGGATTCTAGCACAATCGCGATTGCGAATTGCAACTGTGCGCCTCGGGTGAAGAATGTATTCCGGCGCGCGGTAAGTTGCGGTATGCTCCCGCCAAAGTATTGCAACTTGGGAGCGACCAATGGCCTTCCCTCCATTGATTTTGCTGGCGATGAGTTTTCTGGTTCCCCAACCGGCGAAGCCGGCGCTTACAGCGCACGCGGTACGGGGCGCGGATACGGCGGCGCAGAAGGTGTGGACGAACGAAGACATTCCGCTGCTGCGCGAAATGGCGCCAATATCGATTTTCAGCGGGAGCGCGAGTTCGCAAGCGAGCGTGGCGGAATCGCCGAACGGTGCCGCCGGCGCGCTGACAAAGCCGTACGTAAAGGAACTCGACCCGCAATGGTATGCGCAGCAGCGGGACACGCTGCAAGCACGGATCGACGCAGACCAGGACCAGATTCGCGAGATCCAACAGATCGAACAAGCCGGCGACGGAATATCAGGCGCGATTCCGCTGGACAAAAACGCGCCAGGATTGACTCCGTACGCCACCGTGGAGATTATGCAGAACCAGATCGCGCAAACGGAATCACAGATTGACGATTTGCAAGACTTGGCTCGGCGTAACGGCATCCCGGCCGTTGCTGTGCGGTAGCTTTTTTCGATTGCCCGTGAATTGGCCGGCTCGCTGCATCGGCTCTGCTGCGCGCAGCGCTTGCACACACCCCAGCGATGCCGTTCGTGCGCTCCCTCCTTTCGCAGTGCGACCCTGCATCCCGTCACCGCGAAATTTGACCGCAAGAAGCGGATAGTTACGCGGCACGAACTCGGGCAAATTATCTGTAGCCAAGAAACGCTGCAGTTGCTTGCCAACGAGGAGCTGAAAATGATTCCGATACGAGTGATGGCGATACCTACTGAAATTGCAGAGGCCGTGCGTCGTACGGGAAAGGACCCGCACTACGGACATCCGGCGCACACGGAAATTGCCGGGGAAGGCGCGCCGTGCCGGCATTGTTTGAAAATTATCGCGGCCGGCGACGAGAAGGCGACGCTCTTTACTCTGGATGCTTTCGAAGGCAGCGAGGCGCTGCCGCTGCCCGGCCCGGTTTATATCCACGCGGACGCGTGTGAACGCTATCCCGAAGATGGAGGATTTCCGGCGATGCTGCGCAGCAGCCCGCGCACGCTCAACGCATACTCACGAGGCCGCCACTTGGTGGCAACGGAATATGTGCAGAACGGCAATGTGGACGCGGGTGTCGAGAAACTTTTTGCGCGCGAGGGCATTGATTACATTCACGTGCGCAGTACGACCGCGGGTTGCTATACGTTTCGAATTGAGAGAGCCGAGGCGGCGCATACGAAGTAAAGTGAGCCACGGTTGCGTGAGCTCAGCGCCCGCGCCGCCGTTTGCGACTAAAGATTTAACGCAGGGTTCGCAGAGAAAAGCGCGCAGAGGACGCAGAGAAACCCTCGGCGGAAGCGCGACATGCGCACAAGGTTGTTCAGGACGCGGGAGCGGCGACGGCGCCGTTCAGGGTTAGCTCTGCAGCGATTGCGCGCAGGGCCGCTATGCAGAAATTGATGTGCTCTTCGAGCGGGATGCCGAGTTCTTCGGCGCCTTTGTAGACGTCGTCGCGATTCACACCGCGCGCGAATGCTTTGTCCTTCAGTTTTTTCTTCACCGACGCGGCTTCCACTTCGTGAATGCTCTTGCTTGGTTTGATCAAGGCGCAGGCGGTAAGGAAGCCCGCCAGCTCATCGCAAGCAAACAGCGTTTTATCCAGCGGAGAAATGCGCGGGACGTTGCAATAGTCCGCATGGCCCAGGATCGCGTGGATCATCTCTTCGGGGTAACCGCGCTCGCGCAGAATCTTGGAGCCTGCGCAGGGATGCTCTTCGGTGGGGTGATGCGCGGCGTTAGGCCAGCGCTCGTAATCGAAATCGTGAAGTAGCGCGGTATTGCCCCACAGTTCCTCGTCGGCATTGAGTTTGCGCGAGTAGGCGCGGACGCACGCCTCGACGGCGAGCGCGTGTTTGCGCAGACTTTCGCTTTGCGTGTACTCGCACAGCAAATTCCAGGATTCCTCGCGGTTTGGCATTTTTGCTCCTGAATCCCAGTTTATCGCAGAGTGGAAGTGCTCCGGTAGAGGTCCCAGCGTGGCAGGCATTGCCGCCGCTGCGGGCGTACACGAGCAAGCAGGCTGCCTGCGGCTAGGGTCCAACCCGCGGCGAAACTGGCAGCAGGCGGAATGAAGGGCTGAAGGCAGCTGGCCGATACAGTCGTAACTATGGAGAATTTAACGTCAATCGGGCTGGCGGGCCACGCGGCCATCCGGGCTTAGATGAAGGACCAGATGCGGAAGCTTGCTAGCCGGCAAAGCATGCAGATTGTCAGGGCGATCGAGAGCAAAGCGTCTCAATGTAGGAATCGCCGAGTCTGTGAGACGTTTAATTATGAGACGAGGCTGCCGGCATCCGTGTTGTTCGCGCGGGTAATTCGGTGTTTCTTCTCGTCATTGATTGAACACAATCACTTTGCGCAGTGGTATTTAGCTCCAAGTGCGGGGAAAGCGGACCAGCAGGGCGCGAATATGCGGTGGAATGTGGGCAACAAAATTGCAAGCGTAAATCGTCATGCGGTGACGCAGGAGGGCAATGTGCTCAGAGCGTCATCGGACAAGAAACGTCGAAGGCGAAGAAAATTCGTAGCACGTTTTCCGGATTTGGGGGACCACAACCGCAATCAATTGTGGCACGCGCTGCGAAGAGGGTAGAATTTGTTCGGCTTGAGGACGAAAAAGGGCTTGACAAGAAATGGCACCCTGTGGAGAATCGCTCCGCGCCGTTTCTGCCTTCCCCTGTTGTGACGTTCCTCCCCTTCGCATCGCCGGAATAGTCTGCGAGGAGACCCGGTGGCGGAAAAAGAAGCAATAGAAGTGAGCATGGAAGCGGAACGCGAAGTACTTCGCTGTCAGGTATGTGGATTGGTGCAGTACCGGACACGCACGGACAACTGTCGCCGGTGCCTGCGCATGCTGCCCCCGAAGGTGACGTTCGTCATTCCGACGCCGTCAGCCCAGGATTTGCCGGGGGACGACCGCCAACTGTTTGAGAACTGGCCGAACCGCGAAACTGTGGAGAACATCGGCCAGCGCATCAGGCAGCTGCGTGAGTCACGGGGCATGACGCAGAGCCAGTTGCAGGCACGTTCGCGCGTATCTCGTTCGTATTTGTCCCGCATCGAGAGCGGACAGATGACGCCAAGCCTCGGCACGCTGGAAAAGATTGCCGAAGCGCTGGGCGTTGGGCTGAACCGCTTCTTCGTGCCGGAAACAAACGGCGAGACGGTGCTCGAAGATCCTTTCATCCAGGGACTTCGCCCGTACCTGCGGCAACTCGATTGGACACAGTGGCAGGGCATTCTGAAGCGCTTGCAGGCGATCAGCGAGCATGTGAGCACGAATCACACCGTGCGCCCTATGCCGCCGCAAGTGGCTGACCGGCTGCCGCACCACTTGCCCCGCCGACAACAACAGGCCACGGGCCACGCAGCGGTGGCGCTCCACCGCTAGCAGCCGCAGAATTCACAGGCGCGGCAAAACCGAATCAGGGCGAAATTGGGGTTGGCCCGGCAAGTCCGCGAAGTGCGCTGGCGGATTGCCGGGCTTGACTCACAATGCGTCGAACCTCGGTTGAACCGCTGCGGCGCCCGAAACCTGCTGTACACCTTCTGGGAAATCCTCGGAATAAATTCCAATCACTGCGTGGCGGCCCGCACCTCGACTGGGACGCGATGGATTCCTTCGCTTCAGCGTGCCCTACGGTGACGGCGAATCGTGGCGGCCGAGGTCGTGGCACGCGCTTACTGCGTTTCTTTCTTCCCCACGCGCACCAGCGCGATTTCGAGGCAGTTGTCCTTGCTCGTGAGCGCCACGACGCGCGCGCCGTCGCCGCGATCGTCCACGAACGCGATATCCGCGTCGCTGGTAGCATCCACGCCATGGATTTTGCCGTACGAGCCGCGCTTTTCCAGGCGGAAACTCGGTCCAAGTCTTTGCTTGTACCAGGCGCTGACCTTGTCGAGCTCGTCCGTCGTTTGATATTTTTCGACGGCAAGCGCGAATCCTTCATCGCCTGCGGAAAGTTCCACGTTGGCGTTGTCGTGGTTCGAGGCGGACGTCGAACCGGGGTAAACCGGAAGGTTGACGGTCGCTTCGTGGCCCACCTTGATTCCACCGACGGGCGTTTGAATCTCAACGTTTTGGCCCTGATTGCGCACGTGCAGGTTGTGAATCAGCACTCCGGCCAGAGCCAAACCGAAGACGACCATCACGACAATCCCTCCGGCTACGATGCCCAGAATCCACCACACCGCTGTCGAGCTATCACGCCGCTTGGGAGGAATGGCGGCGGGAGGCCGTCCGGATGCGCTAGACATAATTCACCCTCGGAACCGTTGCTGAATCATACTACGCAAATTGTAGGCGAAATGTTTCCCGCCCGCGCCGGCAGCAGCGGTTCAGCTGAAGCGGACTTCGACACCGGGATGGCGGTCGAGATGCACCGAATCGATGAAGCGCACTTCGCCTTCTTGCAGCGTCATGATCAGCGAGTGCGTGCGCGTTCCATCGCGGAAGAAATTCACGCCGCGCAGCAGCCCGCCTCCGGTGACGCCCGTGCACGCAAAGATAATTTTCTTGCCGGGCGCGAGGTCCACGGTTTCGTAGATGCGTTTCGGATCCTTGATGCCCATTTGGGCGACGCGCTCGTGGTGCTCGGGCTTGGAGATGACCAGGCGTGCCAGGATTTGGCCATTCAAGCACCGCAGCGCGGCGGCGGTGAGCACTCCTTCAGGGGCGCCGCCGGTTCCCATCACAGCGTGAACAGAGGTGCCGCGCACGGCGGCATTGATGCCGGCGGAAAGATCGCCGTCGGAGATGAGCCGGATGCGTGCGCCCGCAGCGCGAATGTCGCTGATGAGCTTTTCATGGCGAGGCCGATCGAGAACCACGATGACGAGATCTTCCACGTCGCGGTCGTAACGGCGCGCGATGGCGCGCAGGTTGTCTTTCACCGGAGCATCGAGGTCAATCGCGCCTTTCGCCGGAGGTCCCACGATCAGTTTTTCCATGTAGAGGTCTGGCGCGTGCAGCAGGCCGCCATGTTCGCTGGCGGCCAGCACCACTACCGCACCGGGTTCGCCGGTGGCGCAAAGATTTGTTCCTTCCAGCGGGTCCACGGCAATATCCACCTGTGGATACGTGCGGCTCTTATCGCGCACGGCAGCGCCGACTTTTTCACCGATGAAAAGCATGGGCGCTTCGTCGCGCTCGCCTTCACCGATCACGATGGTGCCGTCCATGCCGACGCGATCCATTTCCGAGCGCATCGCTTCGACGGCGGCCTGGTCCGAGCCTGCGCGGTCTCCCTGGCCCATGGTGCGCGCGGAGGCGATCGCGGCAGTTTCCACCGTGCGCAAAAATTCGAGGCTAAGTTCCTTCTCCATTGCCGCTCCTGTAAGGTGAATGAGTTCCGGTGGCTGGGACGGTCCTTCCGGGCGGCCTATCATAATCCAAATAGCCGAAAACGAATCAAGGCGTTATTTGCGCCAGCGAATGTTTTGCATTTATAGCGGCGGTCTTTAGACCGCCATCAGTCTGCAGCAGAGGAGCGATTGCGCACTAAACTGCGCCGCTACAAATGCAACAGCCCTTCACTCGCTGCTTGCGAGTGTTACGGCAGCGGTTGGATTTTGGCGTTGACTAAGTAGGGGTCGTCGAATTCGGTCATCTCGCCGGGTTTCTTGCCGGCTACCGGTTGAAGCCTGGCGGAGAGGGGCTTGTGCCACTTCACGGAGAGGCTGGCTACGTCGCCCAGGATTGCTTCGAGCTGCTTTTGCGTTACGTCGCCGGGCATCGGAACGGTATCGAGTCCGGTGCCGCAGACGGCGGAATAGGCTAGCAGGGAATCAATCGGGAGGCGGCCTTCGCTCCAGCGCTTGGCTAGGACTGTGTCTTCGAGAATTGGAAGCATGAGGCCGGAATAGCCGGCTTGCTTCACCGGGATCCCTTTCAGCGAGCGGGTGATGAGCGCAGCGACGCCGAGCGTACCGCTGGAGCCGACCGGCGCGCCGAGAAAATTTTCAATCGCGCGGCCGATGGAGACGTCTTTCATGGGCGCGGGCGAAAGATCAATGCCGCCGTATCTCCAGCCGCTGCCTGCACTCACTTCCATCGCCGTTTTTTCGATTTTCGCGGCGTGTGCGCCGAGGGTGTTTTTCAGACGTTCTTCCGCCTCGCCGGGCGACTTGGTCGAAGCCAGCACTTCGGCGACGACGTTCGCCGACTCCAGCCCGATCGCGAATTGCTTTCCTTCCCCGGTGTAATATGAAGCCGGATAAAAAGGAGTTCCGGACGGCACCCAGGCCGCGGCCGTGAAATTGAAATTACCCTGACTACGCGGCGTATTCGCTTCGAGATACTTGATGACGCCAGCCGCCGCACGAATCGCGCGCCAGTGGATGCCGTCGTCACCCGCGATGGAAACCGAGCCTTCCAGGATTTTCGACTGCGCGATGATCTTACCGAGCAGTTCGGCTTCGTGCGTATCGTCCGTGTCTTTTGACATGGCCGGGCCGATGGCAGCGTCGAAGCCTTGTTTCACCGCCAGCGCATCATAATCGCGGAAGAACGCCAGAACTTGATCGTCCGAAAGGCCGCGCGTGTAATCGGGAAAAGGCTGGGAGGTAATGCGTAGCGTTTCCACCTCGTAACCGGATTTTTCGATGGCGGCTTTGGCGCTGTGCAGGAATTGGAGCGCGTCTTGAATCTGTGCCTGATACGTGGCGCGATCGAGCCGGACGAACGCGGTGATCGCGCGCACTTTCGGTTTCGCAGCAGCGGGTTCCGCGGCGCGCGCGCGAATTGACGCGGCGCCGCTCAGGATTGCAGCGACCGCAATCGCAGCTCCGAAAACGGCGCGCAGACGAGCCAGCCGCACACGGCTCACGAGAACGCCGCGATTCCGGTGATGCGTTCACCGATGATTAATTTGTGGATGTCGTGCGTGCCTTCGTAGGTGAAGACGGATTCGAGGTTGTTCATATGGCGCATCACGCAGTAATCGTCCACGATGCCGTTGGCGCCCAGGATTTCGCGTGCTTTGCTGGCGGTTTCGCGGGCCATCCACACATTATTCATTTTCAGCATGGAAATGTGCGACGGGTGCGCGCGGCCCTGGTCTTTCAGGCGCCCCACTTGCAGCGCGAGGAACTGCGCCTTGGTGATTTCGGTGATCATCCACACCAATTTTTCCTGCACCAATTGATGCGAGGCGATGGGCTTGTTATCGAACTGCTTGCGCTCCTTCGCATAACGTAATGCGGTGTCGTAGCAAGCCATGGCCGCGCCGATGCCGCCCCAGCCGATGCCGTAGCGGGCTTGATTGAGGCACGACAGCGGGCCTTTCAGGCCTTCCACGCCGGGCAGCAGGTTCGTCGCGGAGATCTTGCAGTCCGTCATCGCCAGGCCCGACGTGACCGACGCGCGCAGCGAATATTTTCCGTGGACGTCCCAGGCTTTGTATCCGGGCGTGCCTTTTTCCACCAGGAAGCCGCGAATCATGTCGTCTTCGCATTTCGCCCAGATCACGGCGACGTCCGCGAGCGAACCGCTGGTGATCCACATTTTTTCGCCGTTCAAAACGTAGCAGTCGCCCTTTTTCACCGCGCGCGTGAGCATGCCGCCGGGATTCGAGCCGAATTGCGGCTCGGTGAGTCCGAAGCAGCCGATGGCTTTGCCTTGCTGCAGCAGCGGCAGCCATTTATCTT
Source organism: uncultured Acidobacteriota bacterium (assembly GCA_963740695.1). Classification (GTDB taxonomy): domain Bacteria; phylum Acidobacteriota; class Terriglobia; order Acidiferrales; family UBA7541; genus Palsa-295. The sequence goes on along the minus strand of CAVUFU010000001.1, from coordinate 393,508 downwards.
TTTGTGCGTCCGAGCCAAAGGCATGGATGGGATACATCACCAGCGCGGATTGCACCGAAACGAAGCTGCGCAAGCCGGAATCGCCGCGCTCGAGCTCCTGCGTCACCAGGCCGTATTCCACGTTGGACATGCCCGCGCAGCCATAGCCCTTCAGGTTCGCGCCGAAAAGGCCGAGGTCGGCCATCTGCGGGACCAGTTGCGTGGGGAATTTTCCTTCGCGGTTGTATTCCTCGATAATCGGCATGATTTCCGCGTCCACGAATTGGCGCGCGGTATTGCGCGCGAGCTTTTCTTCGTCGCTCAGGACGGAGTCGAACTCGAGGTAGTCCACCCCGGGGAAAGACGGCATCGGAAGTCTCCTTGAAATTGGGCCGCGGGAAGGCACAGCAAGAATGTCAGCGCGACGCCAAACCGCGATTGTATCGAATTCGCGGCACGCTGCGCCAGTGAGCGATTGGCAGCAGAGCGGATAGACTTCCGGTGAGTGCACTCGTCATGGGCTACGCGTTCACCACTGCTTTTTTTCCCAAGGGTTCGTTCTCTGAGAAAATCCCTCGACGCAGAGCCCTTCAACGAGGAATCCGATTCCAAGCAAGCTGACAGCTAGAACGGTAAGTCCAGTGAGAGTCGAATCTTCTCGCTTATCTAAGTAAACGAAATGTCCGTGCGTGTTTAACGGGTAGACTCTGCCAGAGGATGCGTCGGGCTGAACGGGCCTCGTGCCGTCGTATTGGTACCAGAGGCCGAAATGGAATATCCAGACTGCAAGCGCCGCGCCACCAAGCAATACTGCTAGCCGGTGGCCGCTCTTGCGATATTTGCCGTTCGCTACGGGAAGATTCACTCTTCTTCCATCATTCAGCGACCATCTTGCCGCTCGACATTAAGGATATATCGCGGATAGTCGGGGCGTTCTTCCTTGGTGCCGTTAAGTAAACACGGGCGAAAGAACTGGATTAGTCATCACGATCCGCGATACGTCTGGCCGTCGGAAACTGACCTGCTGACGCAGGCGCATTAGTGATTATGTCTGGGACATGCGGTCTGGCAGTCTTGTATACAAGATGCGACGCTTCGAGACTTGTAGTATCGTAACTTTACTTCTATGCAGCAAACGCAGACCAACCCGCGCGCGGCTTTAGGCTCGATAGTGGCGATTAGCGCCGTCGCAGTGTCGTTTCTGCTGTGGCTTTTGTACATGCATCACGCGCCCGCGCAATTTGCCGGGAAATACGAGTTCTTGCCTGCGCTGAATGCGGTGCTGAACGGGCTGGCCGCGATCGCGCTTTGCATCGGGTTTTACTTCATTAAGATCGGGAATCGCCGGGCGCATCGCACCAGCATGTTGACGGCCTTCGCGTTCTCGTCGCTTTTTCTGGTGAGCTATATCGTCAACCACGCTTTGCACGGTGACACGCGCTTTCCGCTGGGCCATCCAACGATCCGCACGGTGTACCTCTCGATTCTGACCAGCCACATTATTCTTTCGATTGTGGCGTTGCCGATGGTGCTCATCACGTTTTTCTTTTCGCTCACCGGACGCTTTCCGATGCACAAGCGGATTGCGCGCTACACGTTTCCCATTTGGCTCTACGTTTCGGTGACGGGCGTCGTCGTCTTCATACTGCTTCAGGCTTACGCGTACTGATTCGCGCTCGTGCAACCCGCCAAGGCACCGAAAAGCAGATCGCTCGCTGCGCTCGCGTTGACACTCTCTTTACTTTTTCCCGGACCTCTGAAGACCACCGCCGCGAATTCAAAGGCGACGAGCCGGCGAGACGCCGGCGCTACTGATCTCGCCGCCTTTGTCCGCGCACTGCTGTATACTTCGGCGAAAGCTGCGCGAGGCGATTGATGAAGCGTTCGGCAGGCGTGACGGTTTCCGCGATTGTGGTGTTCATCGGTTCGGGCCTTACGCTACTTTGGAGCACATTCCTGGTTTTGGGCATGGCGGCCCTGGCGACGAAGGGCAATGCGTTTCCGTTTCCCGCATCGTTCGTCGTCGTTCTGGTCCTGATCATGCTGGCGTTCGCGGTTTGGGGCGTTGGCACCGGCATCAATCTGCTTCGGCTCCGGCCGTGGGCGCGCATCTCCATGGTGATCTTCAGCGCGTTTCTGCTGGTGGTCGCGGTTCCCGGAATCCTCATGATGCTTTTCGTACCACTTCCCGCCACGCTCGACGCCACGAATCCGGAGCTTACGCAAAAGGTGATGGCGGCGGCGCGAGTCGGAATGGTGATGGTATACGCGATATTGGCGGTGCTGGGAGGATGGTGGATTTACTTCTTCAACAGCCGGCCCGTAAAGGAGCAATTCGGCAGCCCGGATGCTCGTGCGTCGGCGTCGCAAGGCGTCTGGGGCGCTCCCGCGGCAGCTGCCGCATCCATATTGCCGAAAAGACCGCTCAGCATCACGATCATTGCTTACGTCTCGCTCTTGGGAGCCTGCGTCCTTCCGCTGATTCAGCTGATGCACGTGCCCATGATGTTCATGGGGATTTTCTACACCGGGTGGCAGGCATCGCTGATCATTATGGGCTTCATGTCCGTGCAGTTGATGATGGCATACGGCTTGTTGAAGCTGGAACCGTGGGGCCGGAGCCTCGCGATCTATTATTTCAACTTCGGAATTTTCAATTCGATCATCTCCGTAGTGCTCCCTGGGGCACAGTCGCGCTTCGACCAAGCGGAGACATTGATGCAAGGGACGATGGGCCTGCCGGCCACGCCGTCAACAGCGAAATTTCCGATATGGACTGGATTGCTATTCAGCCTGCCGCTGATCGCGATTCAATTGTGGTTTGTGGTCAAGCATAAGCAGGCGTTCGAACGGCCGCACGGGCCATCGACGCCGCAGATATGACCGGCGGTCGAAACCGCCTTGGCGCTTTCGAAATCAGGCTGGCAGTTCGGCGGTCGCAGTGCTTTTTGGGGCTGCAAACAGGGGCGCCAAGCGTTGACGATTGTGGTGCTCGATGCGATAATCGGCGTCTTTGTTTGAGCCTAGAAGTGTGCGCGGGCGTGGTTCGGGGCCAAGCCTGACTTAAGCTAAACTAGAACAACTGGGGCAAACGCATTACTACGCTTTCCTGACGATGGATATCCTCCACCAGCTCGGCGAATTGTTTCTGCAAGCTGTGCCTACCGTAATAATCGTTTTCCTTTTTTATCTTTTCATGCGCTGGGCTTTTTTTACGCCCATTCAGAAAGCGATGGCGGAACGCGACGCGAAAATCGAAGGCGCGCAGCGCGAGGCGGCCGAGGTGGAAGCGGCGGCGCGGCAGGATCTGGAAAATTACAACGAGGCCCTGCGCAAAGCGCGGGCGGAAATTTACGCGGAGCAGGAAGCCGCGCGCCAGGCAATCCTGGCGGAGCGCGCGAAAAACCTGAAAGCGATGCGCTCGTTGGCACAGAAAGAAGTGGCGGAAGCCAAAAAGAAAATTGCCGCTGAACTGGCGGCGGCGCGCGCCGAACTCGAGCGCCAGACGCCCGAACTGGCCGGCGAAATCGTGCGCACCATTCTGGAGAAGCCGATTTCATTGCCCGGAGGAACGGGTCAATGACGCGCGAGCTTCGGCAGATTTGGCGCGCGCTGGCATCCGCGGCAGTTTTTCTGTTTCTGGCTGCCGCGCCGGTGTTTGCGCAGGAAGGCGATGCTTCTCCCGCGGACACACCGGTCGGTTGGGTATTTCGCTGGCTGAATTTCGCGCTGGTTTTCGGCGGCATCGGTTATGCCATCTGGAAATGGGGCGCGCCGTATTTTCGCCAGCACGCCGAGGAAATTTCAAACAAGATCGCCGAGGGTGTCCACGCACGCGCAGCGGCCGACGCGCAGCGGCGCGAAATTCAGGGCAAGCTGGCCGGACTGGACGATGAGATCAAGCGCCTCCGCGAACTAGGGCAGCGCGATGCTGAGGCTGAAGCACAGCGCCTGCGCGATATGGGGCGCGTCGAAAGCGAAAACATCGAACGCGCGGCGCGCGCGGAAATCGAAGCCGCCGCGCGCCAGGGACGTCTGGAGCTGAAGATCCTCGGCGCGAAGCTGGCCGTGCAGCTGGCCGAAGCGCTGCTGCGGCGCTCCTTGACTCCCAAGAGCGAAGAATTCTTGTTTAGTGGCTTCGTCACCGAGCTGAAGAGGAGCGTCAATTGAGCGCCCTCGCCGAACGCTACGCCGCGGCTCTGGCCGACGTGGTGATGGAACGCAAGGGCGCTCCGGACATCCCGGAAGGCCTCGCGCAATTCGTGGATGTCTTTTTTTCTTTCGCGGACTTGCGCAACGCGCTGGAAAGCCCGGCGGTGGGTCGCGAAGTAAAGATCAAGATCGTGGATGAAGTCGCGGAGAAGATGAAATTGAACGACGCCGTGCGTAACTTCATTTGCGTGGTGGTGGATAATCGCCGCACGCATATGTTGCGCGAGATCGTGGAGCTTTTGAGCGTGGAATTGAACCGCCGGCAGGACATCGTGAAACTCGAAGTGACGTCTGCGCGCAAGCTGGACGAAGGCGAAAGAAAGCGGTTGATCGAAGTATTCAAAGGCGACGATCCCAAAAGAAAAGTTGGGGCCAGTTTTGCGGAAGACGAGACGCTTTTGGGCGGCGTGGTGGTGCGCGTGGAGTCCACGGTGTACGACGGATCGGTGCGCGAACAATTGAACCGGCTGCGCGAGCGGCTGGAATCGGAATAGCATCGCAGACAGTGCGCGGGATTACGGGAGCCAGGAATGGCGAATATCAAAGCGGACGAGATCACAAAAATTCTGCGCGAGCAGATTGAAAATTACAAGCAGACCCTGGCGGTGGAAGAAGTCGGCTCGGTGATTTCCGTGGGCGACGGAATCGCGCGCATCCATGGACTCGACAAGTGCATGGCCGGCGAGATGATCGAGTTCCCGCACGACGTCTACGGCATCGCGCTGAACCTGGAAGAAGACCAGGTGGGCGCTGTGTTGCTCGGCGATTACACTGAAATCCGCGAAGGCGACATCGTCAAGCGCACCAACAAAATCATGTCCGTGCCCGTCGGCGATGGATTGATCGGGCGCGTCGTGGATGCGCTCGGCAACCCACTTGACGATAAAGGGCCGATCCAATCGAGTGAGCGCCTCCCGCTGGAGCGTTTGGCGCCTGGCGTAATTGATCGCCAGCCGGTGCGCGAACCGATTCAGACGGGCATCAAGTCCATTGACGCGATGATTCCCATCGGCCGCGGCCAGCGCGAATTAATCATCGGTGACCGGCAAATCGGCAAAACCGCCATCATTCTGGATACGATTTTGAATCAGCGCGGCGGCGATTTGATTTGCATTTACTGCGCGATCGGCCAGAAACGCTCCACGGTGGCGCAGGTGATCAAGACGCTGACCGATTTCGGCGCAATGGAACACACGATTGTCGTCGCGGCCACCGCGTCCGAATCGGCTTCCATGCAATACATCGCGCCCTTTGCGGCGTGCGCGATCGGAGAATATTTCCGCGACTCCAAGCGCCACGCCATCTGTTTTTACGATGACCTTTCGAAGCACGCGCAGTCTTACCGCGAGATTTCGCTGCTGCTGCGGCGTCCTCCCGGCCGCGAAGCCTATCCCGGCGACGTTTTCTTCCTGCATTCGCGTTTGCTCGAGCGCGCCGCGAAATTGAATGACGCGCTGGGCGCCGGTTCGCTGACGGCGCTGCCGGTAATCGAAACGCAGGCCGGCGACATTTCCGCGTACATTCCTACGAACGTGATTTCGATCACCGACGGCCAGATATTCCTCGAAGCCGACCTTTTCAATAGCGGCATCCGCCCCGCGGTCAACGCCGGAATTTCCGTGAGCCGCGTCGGAGGCAATGCGCAGATCAAGGCGATGCGGCAGGTCTCCGGCACCTTGCGCCTGGACCTGGCGCAGTATCGCGACCTTGCGGCGTTCGCGCAGTTCGGCACCGAGCAGTTGGACAAAGCTACGCAAGCGCAGCTCGCCCGCGGCCAGCGCCTGATGGAAATTTTGAAGCAGGATCAGTACCAGCCGCTGCCAGTCGAAAAACAAGTGCTGATTATTTTTGCCGCTTCCAATAAATATCTCGATGACCTGCCGGTGGACCAGTGCCGCCGCTTTGAGAAGGAGCTGTACCCCTTCCTCGAGACGAATTACAACGGGCTGCTGAAGTCGTTGCGTGAGAAAAAAGCGTTTGACGATGCCATCAAGGCCGAAGCCAAGAAGGCTTTGGACGAATTCTCGGAACAGTTCAAGGCGACGCTCAAGGACGAGAAAGAGCGCGCCAAAGAGAAGCGCGCAGAGGACGAAAGGGATCAGGCGGGCGCAGCCGCGGGAGCAGCCGGCGACCATGCGCAGCAAACGTCAGAAAAGGCCAACGCGCCAGCTCACTAATCCTCGCTCATGCCCACACTTCTCGACTATCGGCGGCGCATTCGCTCGGTGAAGAGCACCAAGCAGATTACGCGCGCCATGAAATTCGTGGCCGCGGCCAAGCTGCGCCGCGCGCAGGAAGGTGTCTTCGCGGCGCGTCCCTACGCCAAGGAAATTCTGCGCGTGCTGCGCTCGGCGGCCGCGCGCATGGAATCTCCTGCACACCCGCTGCTGCAGCGCCGTCCGGAAGAAAAAATCCTGGTGCTGGTGCTGACCGGCGACCGCAGCCTGGCCGGCGCGTTCAATTCCAACGTGCTGCGCCACGCCATGGAATTCATCCAGGCGCATCACGATCAGAAACTGGAGTTTATGGTGGTGGGCAAGAAAGGCCGCGACACGCTGCGCAAGCGCGGCTACAGTTTCGTCGGCGAGTGGACGGACGTCTCCGCGCACGTGCAATTTTCCAAGGCCAAGGAAATTGCCGGGCGCGTCGCCGAACTCTACGTGACCGGCGAAGTAGATGCGGTGTACGCGATTTACAACGAATTTAAGAACGTGATGGTGCAGAATCTGCGCGCCGAAAAATTGCTTCCGGTCGATCCGGAAGTGGTGAAGGGTTCGGCGGACAGCGAAAAAGAACTGGCAGCGAAGCACGCCGGCCCTGGCGGCTCTTTGCCTACTGAGCCCGGCCCGCAGGGCAAAGGTTTCGTGGTGGATTACATCTACGAGCAGCCGGTGGAAGAGATATTCAACGGCTTGGTGCCACGCTACCTGGAATCCGAGATTTTTCGCATCTTGCTCGAATCGGCGGCCGCGGAACACGCCGCGCGCATGACGGCCATGGATGCCGCGACGCGCAATGCGTCCGAACTGATTGATAAGCTCACGCTGAAGATGAACAACATTCGCCAGGCGCAGATTACGAAGGAAATTATCGAAATCGTAAGCGGCGCGGCGTCCGCCATGTCGTAGCGCGGAAGATCGAGGGAGACATGATGGCTACCAAAGAGCAAAAAACAGGGCACGTTGTGGAAGTGATCGGTCCTGTTGTGGACGTTCAGTTTGAAGAGGGCCATCTTCCGTTTATCCATAACGCGGTGCACATCACCAGCGAGGGCTACAACAATCCCGTGCCGCTGGACATTGTCGCCGAAGTGGCGCAGCACCTGGGCGAAGGCCGCGTGCGTTGTGTGGCGATGGAGCCGACCGAAGGTCTGGTGCGCGGCATGAAAGCGGTGGATCTTGGCGAGAACATCACCGTGCCGGTGGGGCGCGGCGTGCTCGGTCGCGTGCTCAACGTGCTCGGCAATCCGGTGGATAACCTCGGGCCTGTGAAATATGAAAAGCGTTACCCGATTCACCGTCCGGCTCCGGCCCTCGACGATCAATCCACCACTCTCGAAATGTTCGAGACCGGCATTAAGGTTGTGGACCTGACCGAGCCTTACCTGAAGGGTGGAAAAATCGGATTGTTCGGCGGCGCAGGCGTCGGCAAAACCGTGCTGATTCAGGAATTGATTCACAACGTCGCGATGAAGCACGGCGGCGTGTCCGTATTCGCGGGCGTGGGTGAGCGCACGCGTGAAGGCAACGATCTGTGGCTGGAAATGCAGGAATCGGGCGTAGTCGTGCCGGGCAATTCCGAAAAATCGCGCTGCGCTTTGATCTATGGGCAAATGACCGAACCGCCCGGCGCACGCCTCCGCGTGGGCTTGACCGGCCTCACCGTCGCCGAATATTTCCGCGACGAAGAAAAGCTCGACGTGCTGCTCTTCATTGACAATATTTTCCGATTCGTGCAAGCCGGCTCGGAAGTATCGGCGCTGCTCGGACGCATGCCCTCCGCCGTCGGCTACCAACCGAACCTGAATACCGAAATCGGCGAGCTGCAGGAGCGCATCACCTCGACCAAGAACGGTTCCATCACTTCCGTGCAGGCGATTTACGTTCCCGCGGATGATTACACCGACCCGGCGCCAGCCGCCACATTCGCGCACCTCGACGCCACCACCAACCTCAGCCGCCAGATCGTCGAGCGCGGAATTTATCCCGCGGTTGATCCGCTCGCGAGCTTCTCGCGCATTCTGGATCCGCGCATCGTGGGACAGGAGCACTACAACGTGGCACGCTCCGTGAAATCCGTCCTGCAACGCTACAAGGAATTGCAGGACATCATCGCGATCCTGGGCATTGAAGAGCTTTCCGACGACGACAAGCAAACCGTAACCCGCGCTCGCAAAATCGAGAAATTCCTCTCGCAGCCCATGTTCGTCGCCGAGCAGTTCACCGGCCTCGAAGGCAAATACGTGAAGATCGAAGATACCGTGCGCGGCTTCAAGGAAATCGTCGAAGGCAAGCACGACGATTTGCCGGAGCAGGCTTTTTACATGGTCGGTACGATCGAAGAAGTTCGCGAGAAGGCGGAGAAGCTGGCGGCGGGAGCGGTGGCCTAGTTCGCGACCGCGCGTTCACCAGGCGAAACTAAAGCGATGGCCTTGCCAGAAAAAATCGAGCTGCAAGTGGTGACGCCCGAGAAGCACGTCTTGAGTGAAGACGTGGACTCGCTCGAAATGCCGGCCAAAGACGGCTATCTCGGCGTTCTGCCGGGGCACGCGCCTTTACTCACTGAGTTGGGTGTGGGCATTCTGACGTACCACAAGGGTGGAGAAACGCGCCTGCTGACGGTGATGTACGGCTACGCGGAAGTGCTGCCAGACCGCGTGATTGTGCTGGCGGAAACGGCCGAGCGCGCCGAGGAAATTGACGTCGCGCGCGCCCGCGCCGCGCTCGAACGGGCGAAAACCGATTTGCCGAAGGCGGGTTCCACCGAGGCCGATTGGGATCGTTCGAACGCCGCGATTCAGCGCGCCGAAGTTCGTTTGCAAGCAGCTTCCAGAAGTGGCTCGGGGGCCGTTCGTGGAAGCTCGAGAGAGATGCAGCACGCGGCTGCGTAGTGCGTTTCAGGGTATGTCCGGTTTGGCACACCTGAATCCGCGGCCTATTCGTTGCATCGAATAATTGTGCTAGAAAAGTAGTACCGCAATATGAGCGAAATAACCGTTTATTCCAATACCTGGTGCTGTGATTGCCGCCGCGCGAAAAACTTTCTGCGCGATCGCGGCATCCCTTTTCGAGAGGTCAATATTGACGACGACGAGGCTGCCGAAGCCATCGTCCTGCAGGTGAATCACGGTAAGCGCAAAGTGCCCACGATCGGCATCGACGACCGCTATTTTTCGCTCAGCCCGTTCGACCCGCACAAACTCGCCGACGAACTGAAAATCCCGCTGAATAAGTAACTGAATTACGTGAGGCCGACGCCGCGCGTCATTACGCCTGCGACGTGCAGGTCCGGCGTCAGCACCACCAGGTCAGCGTCCGCGCCGATCGCCAAAATGCCTTTTTTGCCAGCGAGGCCCAAGCGCCGCGCCGGCAGAATCGTGGCCATGCGCACGGCATCCCCAAACGGCACGCCTAACTCGACGATATAGCGCAGCGCGCGGTCCAGCGTCAAAGTGCTGCCGGCCAATTTGCCTTCGGCATTGCGGCAGACTCCATCTTTCACCGTAACCTCGAAACTTCCCAGACGATAATTTCCGTCGCGCATTCCGGTGGCAGCCGTACCGTCGCTCACCAACAGCACGGTGTCGAAGCCTTTGGTGCCGAGCAGCACTTGTATCGCAGGCCCGGCGACATGCACGCCATCCGCAATGATTTCCGCTGTGACCTCAGTATCGGTCAAGATGGCGCTGATCACTCCCGGATCGCGGTGCGTGAACGGGCGCATCGCGTTATAGACATGCACCGCGTGGCGCGCTCCAGCCTTAATCGCCGCGCGCGCTTCCGCGTAGTCCGCGTCGGTGTGCCCCACCGCGACCACCAAGCCATCGCGCACTGCAGCCGCGATCAATTCCAAAGCGCCGGGAAGCTCCGGTGCCACGGTGAGAATCTTGACCAGCCCGCCTGCAGCCGCGCGAAATTTCTCGAGCGTTTCGATCGAGGGTGTCGCAATCGAATCCACCGGATGCACGCCGCGCCGCGCCTTGTTGATGAATGGCCCTTCCAAATGCATCCCGAGAATTTCGGCACCAAACCGCGTATTCTCCGCTGCATTCTCATGGCTGCGAATGTATTGCGCGATGCCTTCGAGACTGTGGCAAGTGTCTTCCACCGGCGCCGTCACGGTGGTGGCCACGATCGAAGTCGTTCCGAAGCGCGCCACGGTGGCCGTGACGCGGTCGAGCGCGTCGGGCGTGGCTTCCATCACGTCATGCCCGCCCGCGCCGTGAATGTGCACATCCACAAAGCCCGGAATCACGGTCATGCCCGAAGCGACATAGTCTTTGGCGCCCGGCGGAATATGGACTTCGTCGCGATGTCCGATGCCCGTGATGCGCCCGCCTTCGACGACGATCACGCAGTCGGTGAATTCTTCCTGTGGCGTGAGGATGCGGCTGGCATAGATTACGGTGGCCGTCATAGCGAGTCCATGCTACTCGAACTAGAGCGTAAAATCAGCGCCGAGCCTTGCATCCTTTTCCTAGTCCGCTACAATCAGTTACGCACTTAAATGGGAGGGAATGGATGTCTTACGACAAGCGATACGTGGCGCAGAAAAGGCAGCGGCGGCGCCGCAAGACGGCCAAGGCCAAAATGAAATTGTACGAACAAGGCAAATTGCCTCACGACAAACTGCCTGCGCTCGCCAAGAAATTCCTGAGCCGCAAGAACCGCGCATTGAAAAAGGCGGAGTAACTCCCGCCGGCCCTGTCCCCGAAATCACCTACGCCGATACAGATCGCGCTAGACAATAAAAAAAGGGGCGTTCGATGAACGCCCCCTCTGCGCTGCGGTGACTCGCGAGCCGCGCCTTGCAGCGCGGTTCGTTCAATCACGTACCCTTAGTTCCCGCCAGAAGTGGAAGCCTGCGCGTGAGTGGAATTCGCCTTCGGCACGCTCAAGTATCCGCTGATTTTGTCCTTGCCCACCGAGTTCACCACGAACTCAAGCGGAGCACGCGCGCCCGTCTGGAAGAAATAGAGCGGCTCGTTGGCCGTCAGGTTCTTCTTGTCGTGGCGCTGGTCGTCAACAAAGATCGTCACGCCGTACTGACTCCTCTTGAGGTTGGTCCCGTGGAGTTCGACCATGAGGTTTCCGACCTTCTCGCGCGAGTTCTTCTTGTCGATGGTGAATTCGTAGTAATCGCGCTCACCCAGCCGGCGTAGCTCTTCCACTTCGTCGTGGTTGCGGGCGATCAAAGTGCCGAATTCGCCGCGGGCCATTTGCAGATTGTTCTTTTCGGTGTCCAGGTCCGTCTTCACGCCGGTGACGTCGGTGCCGAGCTTGTTGACGTCATCCACGCTGGCTTTGGTCGCCAGCTGCGCGTTCGTCTGATTCTGCATTTCCGCCAATTCCTTGGCGTCGTCTTCCTTGATCTTTTTGGCCTGGAAGCGTGCTTTCGAGAGCTCGCCTTCGGTCAACTTCATCTTGTCGGTCACGACGCTGAGCTCGCCCTGGAGCTGCGCATTCGTGTCTTCGGCTTTTGCCAAACGCTGGCCAACCACATCATCGTTCTGCTTGATCTGCTGCGTTTGCGCGTTCAAAGCCTGTTCGAGCTGCTTCGAGCGAGTCGAGGCGGTCCAGCCGGCGCCCAAAGCCACCAGGGAGACAACCGCCAGAGCAACCACGACGATACCCACCCATCGGGGTGCGGTAGCTTCGTCTGCGATCACTACGTCTTGCCGTTCGTCACTCATGTTCTTTCTCCTCCGAGAAATCCCTTGCACATGTTGGAAAAGCACGCGTCGAACCAAAGCTTCGCAGCGGACTGCCACCGCTTTAAGTGGTTGATAATGGGAAGCTTAGATCGAGGTATCGGGGAACGTCGTGGGGCGATTCGTGTATTTCGCCCTGCAATTTTTACGTCTCCGTAACAATTCTGCGTGGTGGAACGAAAATGGCACTACAGCGGACGGAAATCACGTAGAAGTACTAGTTCTCCAACTGGCGCCCGTTAGCTAGCCCTCGCGCGTGATCGTCATGTTGCGCAGCGCCGCAATGCGATCCGCCAGCGGCGGATGCGTGCTGAAAAGGCTGGAAAACATTTCGCGCGCGCTGAGCGGTTGCACGATCATCAAAGCGGAAGTGGTAGGCGGAACATCCATCGGAATTCGCTTATTATAAGCGCCCAGTTTTTCCAGCGCGCTGATCAATCCGTTAGCGTGCCCTACCATCTGCACGCCGGAAGCGTCGGCCTGATATTCACGCTGGCGAGAAATTCCCAGTTGCAGCAGCATCGCCGCGAGCGGCGCAAGAAAGAGCATCAAAAGTCCAACGATTCCGCTGCCGCGATTGCGGTCATCACCGCCACCGCCAAACCAGAAGCCCATGCGTGCCACCCAGGTTATTGCGCCCGCGATGGTCGCGGCAATGGACGACGTGAGGATGTCGTAATTGCGCACGTGTGAAAGCTCGTGCGCGATCACGCCTTCCAGTTCGTCGTCGTTCATGATTTCCATCAAGCCTTGCGTGACGGCCACGGAAGCGTGGCTCGGATTGCGGCCTGTGGCAAACGCGTTCGGCGCCGCTTGCGGGATCATATAGAGCTTCGGCATCGGCAGATTGGCCTTGGCCGCGAGGCGTTCCATCACCGCGTAGAGCCGCGGTTCCTGCTCGCGGCTGATGGGCACCGCGCCACTGGACGCCAGCGCGATCTTATCCGAAAAGAAGTACGCGCCGCCGTTCATCAGGACCGCTACGACCAGCGCGATGGTCAACCCATGCGAGCCGCCCAGCATTTGGCCGACAAAAAGCAGTAGCAGCGTCAACGCAGTCAGTAGAAATGTAGTCTTAAGAGTCTTCATAAATTTAGGCCTTCCAAGCGCCGCCCGCGGACGATCAGGCCGCGCCTGCTTTCGCCTTCTCTTTGACAAACTTCATTTCGTCCGTCTTCGTATCCGCATCCACGCGCAATGTATCGCCTGGCTTCACTTCGCCGTCCAGAATCTTCAGTGCCAGAGGATCCTGAATCAGCCGCTGAATTGCGCGCTTCATTGGGCGCGCCCCGTACGCCGGATCGTACCCTTCGCGGAACAGTAGAGCCTTCGCCGCGGAAGTGAGGTGCAACCCGACCTGCTTCTCGCCGAGGCGCTTCAGCAGGTGCTTCAGCTGGAAGTCAATGATGTGCTCGATCTGATCCTTGCCCAGCGGACGGAACAACACGATGTCGTCAATCCGGTTCAAGAACTCCGGACGGAAGATTTCGCGCAAGGCGGCCATGGCCTGTTCGCGCGCCTTCTTCGGATCCGTTTCCATCAGGTCGAAGATTGCGGTTGAGCCGACGTTCGACGTCATGATGATCACCGTGTTGCGAAAATCCACCGTGCGCCCTTTTCCGTCGGTCAGGCGGCCATCGTCCAAAATCTGCAACAGCACGTTGAAGACGTCTGGATGCGCTTTCTCGATTTCATCCAGCAGCACCACCGAATACGGACGGCGGCGCACTTGTTCGCTCAATTGGCCGCCCTCTTCATAGCCAACATAGCCCGGAGGGGCGCCGATCATGCGCGCGACGGAGTGCTTCTCCATATACTCGGACATATCCAGCCGAATGATGGCGCGCTCGTCGTCGAACAAAAATTCCGCCACGGCGCGCGCGAGCTCCGTCTTGCCCACGCCAGTCGGTCCGAGAAAAAGGAATGACCCAATCGGGCGATTTGGATCGCTTAGGCCCGAACGGCTGCGCCGAATCGCGTTCGCGACGGCTTGCAGCGCCTGATCCTGGCCGATGACGCGATCGCGCAAGCGCTCTTCCATGTGCACAAGCTTCTGGACTTCTCCCTCGAGCAGACGGCCCGCGGGAATGCCCGTCCATTTGCTGACGATTTTCGCGATTTCTTCCTCGCCCACTTCTTCCTTCAGCATAGGATGATCTTTTTGCAGTTCGCCGAGTTTGTCCTGCGCCGCTTGCAATTCCTTTTCGGCCGCGGAGAGCTTGCCGTAGCGGATTTCCGCCACGCGTGAAAGATCGCCGGTGCGTTCGTAGCGCTGCTCTTCGCCCTTGAGCCGCTCGATTTCTTCCTTCTGCTTGCGAATGCGGCCGATGGCATCCTTTTCGGTTTGCCACCGCGCTTTCAGAGTGTTGGACTGCTCGCGCATGGTGCTCAGTTCTTTTTCAATTTGCTTCACGCGTTCTTTCGAATGCGCGTCGGATTCCTTCTTCAGCGCCTGACGCTCGATCTCGAGTTGCATGATGCGGCGTTCGATATCGTCAATTTCAGCGGGAAGCGAATCAATCTCCATGCGCAGGCCGGCGGCGGCTTCGTCCACCAGGTCAATGGCTTTGTCCGGCAGAAAACGGTCCGTGATGTAGCGCTGCGACAGAATCGCGGCGGCTACGATCGCCGAATCCTTGATGCGCACACCGTGATGCACCTCGTAGCGGTCTTTCAGCCCGCGCAGAATCGCGATGGTGTCTTCCACCGAAGGCTCGCCCACGTACACAGGCTGGAAGCGGCGCTCCAGCGCGGGATCTTTTTCGATGTATTTGCGGTATTCGTTCAGCGTGGTCGCGCCGATGGCACGCAGTTCGCCGCGCGCAAGCGCCGGCTTCAGCATGTTGGACGCGTCCATCGAGCCTTCCGCAGCACCCGCGCCCACGAGCGTGTGCAGCTCGTCAATGAAAAGAATGATCTGGCCTTCGGATTCGGTGACTTCCTTCAAGACCGCCTTGAGCCGGTCTTCGAATTCGCCGCGATACTTTGCGCCGGCGACCAATGCGGCTAGGTCCAGCGAAACGATGCGTTTGGGCTTCAGCACTTCGGGAACGTCGCCCGCGATGATGCGGCTGGCCAGGCCTTCGACGATCGCGGTCTTACCGACCCCCGGCTCGCCGATCAGCACCGGATTATTTTTCGTGCGCCGCGCAAGAATCTGCATCACGCGGCGAATTTCTTCATCGCGCCCGATTACCGGGTCGAGTTTTCCTCGCCGCGCGAGGTCCGTGAGGTCACGCGCATATTGATCCAGAGCGCGGTAAGTAGATTCGGGATTTTGCGATGTGACGCGATGACTGCCGCGAATCGTCGCCATGGCTTGCAGAATGGCGTCGTGCGTCGCGCCGGCTTTCAGCAGCATTTGCCCGGCGGGATCTTTATCCGCGGACGAAATGCCCAGCAGGATGTGTTCGGTCGAGACGTACTCGTCCTTCAGGCGCTCTGCCTCGTCAAACGCGCTCTCCAGAACTTTGTTGGTCGCCGGGCTTAGGTACTGCTGCGAAACCCCAGAAACTTTGGGCAGGCGCTCGATCTGCTTTTCCACGTCCGTAGCCAAACGAGTCGGCGACACACCCAGCTTTTCCAGCAGCGGCGGCACCACGCCGTCGCCCTGGGCAATCAGCGCCCACAGTAAGTGCAGTGGCTCAATCTGCTGTTGGCCCATGCGCCCGCCCATTTCCTGGGCGGCTTGCAGGGCCTCTTGAGCCTTCACGGTCAATTTGTCAAAACGCAGCATGTCGGGATTTTCTCACTTTCCAGTCTAGACAAAAAGGGTGCCGGTGGAACCCGCCTCCCAGCCCCGGGTTTGCAGCTGTTTTGGCTTAATTCTGGCCGCTTGCACTGATAACCCGCTGGTTTATTATCAGAGAGCCATGATAAAATATGAGTGTCTTATTGTAAAGTATATTCGAAGCCTGGTCGACGTTGTCAGCCCATCAAATCTACTCTAACACCCTTATAATAATGCACTTAAGATAGTGCGTTTCCGGCATCGTCAGCAGAATTGGATGGTCTGCAGCCTGTGTCCGGCGTTCTACCACCGCAACGGTTCTCCGGGCATCATTCGCAGCCTCCGCAATCAGCTGCAGGAAAAGGGCTTCGCTGACATGGTAGGAGCAGGAACAGGTCACCAGGTAACCGCCCGGTTCGAGGATCTTCAGTGCCCGCAGATTAATCTCTTTGTAGCCGCGCTGGGCGGCGGGCAGGCTGTCTCGGTTCTTCGCAAAAGCTGGCGGATCCAGAATGACCATTTGGAAGCGCCGCCCCACCTCGTCGTACTCCTTCAGAAGATCAAAGGCATTGGCCTCGCGAAAGGTGACGTTCCTGATCGAATTCAATTCCTGATTGCGGCGCGCGGCCTCGAGTGCAGCGGCTCCCGTATCCACGCCTTCCACATGCTCGCAGTTTCCCGCCACCGTCAGCGCGAAACCGCCCTGGTAACTGAAACAGTCGAGCACTTCGCCGGAAGCGTAACGCCGTGCGGCCCAGTGGTTCTCGCGCTGATCGAGGAACGAGCCGGTCTTCTGCCCGTGCGCCAGGTCGTACACGAATGTGACGCCGTTCTCCTTGGCCAGAATCTCCGGCGGGACTTCACCGTAAAGCACGCCGACGCGCTGCTCGAGTCCTTCAAGCAAGCGAACTTTGGGATCGTTGCGCTCCAGAATCCCCTTCGGCGAGAAAAGTTCCACCAGAAGTTCCACCAGCAGCGTTTTTTGCTTCTCCGATCCCTGGCTCAGAGTCTGCAGCACAAAATAATCGCCGTAACGATCAACGATAACCGAAGGCAATTGGTCGGCTTCGCCATAAACGAGCCGGTACGCGTCGGTATTTTCGACCACGGTCCGCCGAAAGGCCGCGGCGCGCCGCAAGCGCTCCGCAAAAAAGCGGCGGTCCACCGGCACGTTCTGATGAGTCAGCAGGCGTACGGCGATCTGCGATTTGTCGCTGTAGAACGCTCGCCCGTGGAAGCGGCCGCGTTCATCGGTGACGCGCACGACGGCACCCGCCTCGGCCTGCGCCGAGCGGACGTCGCTCTTGTACACCCACGGATGGCCGGAGCGCAGCCGTTCGGACCCACGCGAGTTGATGACCACAGAGGCTTCCGCCACGATTCCCACCTGGCTGATAGAATGAAACGGATGCGATGCCGCAACGGCGACGGCGTGTATCCCGCCGCTCAACAGCAAAAAATCCCAGGAACGCGGCGACAGCCGCCACGTTGTAATTAACACAATCGCACCCCTTGTGCCAGCCGCTGGCAGACGCAAAAGCGAATGAACCTGAGCGAATTCAATTTCAATCTGCCACCGGAACGCATCGCGCAGCGGCCACTCGACGAGCGCGATGCATCGCGGCTATTGCTGCTCAATCGCGCGTCCGGAGCATGGGAGGATCGCCACTTCCGCGAGTTCCCGGACCTTTTGCGCGGCGATGAGCTGATCGTCATCAATAACGCGCGCGTGCTCCCCGCGCGTTTATTCGGCCGACGCGCGGGAATCCGCGCTGAGTCGCCGGGCGCGCATAGCCCGACGCGTCATGAGCACCTACAAGCCCCGATCGAAGTTCTGCTGGTCCGGCAGCTCGAAGCCAACAGCTGGGAGACGTTGGTCCGCCCCGGAAGAAAAATTCCGGTAGGTGAGCGAATCGTCTTTGGCGAAGGCGAACTCGAAGCGTTGGTAGAGTCGCGCGGCGAGTACGGACTACGCGTCCTACGGTTCAATTCAAAGAACGGTTTTCAGGAAACGCTCGATCGGCTCGGACACATCCCGCTCCCTCCATACATCAAGCGCGCCGATGAGCCGCTCGATCGCGAACGCTATCAGACGGTTTACGCGAAGCAGGGAAGCGCGGTAGCGGCGCCGACTGCGGGGCTGCACTTCACGCCGGAAATTCTGCAGCGCGTTTGCGCTCGCGGAATCGAAATCGCCGAAGTGAGGCTCGACGTGGGATTGGGCACGTTCGAGCCAGTCCGCACCGAGCGCCTGGAAGATCACAAAATTCACGCCGAAATGTACGAAATTCCGCAAGCCACCGTCACAGCAATCGATCGCGCACAACGCGAACACCGGCCGATCCTGGCGATCGGCACCACGGTAGTGCGCACGCTCGAAGACGCCGCGGAAAAGGCGGCGCAGCAAGGCGTCACGCTGCAACCCGGTCGCGCCGAAGCAAACATTTTTCTTTACCCAGGCAAGCCGATTCGCGTCGTCAATCAATTGCTCACGAATTTCCACTTGCCCCAATCGAGCTTGCTGGCTCTGGTCGCCACTCTCACTGGCCGCGAAAATATTTTGCGCGCCTACAAACACGCGGTCCAGTCCGAATACCGCTTTTACAGCTATGGCGATTGCATGCTGATCCGCTAAGTAGCCCGATGGCCGATTTTCCACCGCGCGACGCGCGATTTCGTGCAACTAATGCTATGTTTCATTTATAATTCGCATCCTGCTTGCGGGGGCAGCTGAATGCGCTATCTAATCCTGAGTGACATCCACGCGAACCTGACGGCGCTGAACTCGGCGCTGGACGCGGCCAAAGGCCGTTGGGAAAAAGTGGTGTGCCTCGGCGACGTGGTCGGCTATGGCCCGGATCCCAACGAAGTGGTGGATCGCATCCGCGAACTCGGCGCCGTCACGATTCGCGGCAATCACGATAAAGCCGGCTCAGGCCTCGCCAACGCCGACGACTTCAATCCCGTCGCGCGCGCCGTCGCGCTCTGGACGCGCGATCAACTGCGCCCGGAGAATCGCGAGTGGCTTGAAAAATTGCCGATCGGTCCCCTCACGGTGGATGGCTTCGTGATGGTCCACGGCGCCTACAAAGATGAAGACGAGTACGTCTTTGCACCGGCCCAGGCGCTCGACAGTCTGCTCGACGCGCCGGCGCAAATCACATTTTTCGGGCACACCCATTTGCAGGGCGGCTTCACTCTTCACAACGACCAGGTCGGTGCCCTCCATTTCAGGCCCACGGACGATAAACATTTCTCCACGCTCACAATCGAAGAAGGCACCACGTACCTGCTGAATCCCGGCTCAGTAGGTCAGCCGCGCGATGGAGATACACGCGCCGCCTTCGTCATCGCGGACTTGCCCAATAAGTCCGTCGAATTCTGGCGCGTGCCCTACGACATCGATGCGGTGCAGAAGCGCATGGGTGCCGGCGGCCTGCCCGAGCCGCTCATCATGCGCCTCGCGTTCGGGCGTTAAACCACAGGGTAGAGTCCATGGAACCCGGCGAAAGCTCCTACAGCGCAGAACGGCGGCGATTCCCGCTCGCTTTCCTGCTCGGAATTCTGGTGGTAGCAATTATTTTCGGCGGTTTCGTCGTGCTGACGCGCCACATGCGCTCTCCCGCGCAAGCCTCCGCCCTGAAATTGCCCTTCGGCGCCGCGGAACAAGCCTATGCTGCGAGAATCCATTTCACCGATATTCAATTGGCGCGCGCGACGAATTTCCTGAAGCAGGAATTCACTTATGTAGCCGGCACCATGCAAAACGACGGCGTGCAAAATATCGCTGCAATGCAGGTGGCGGTGGAATTTCACGACGACTTGAATCAGGTGATATTGCGCGAAACCGAAGTGTTGATCGCGCCCCATTCGGACCCGCTGCCCGCCGGCCAACGTCGCGATTTTCAAATTACCCTTGAACATATTCCCGCGGAGTGGAACCATCAGTATCCATCCATTAACGTCACTGGTCTGATTTTGCAATAATATCTAAGGATCGACTCCTCAACGTAACGACTGGCGGTGTGCCATTGAACGCGCCTGCGGAGGATTGGGCGGCACTCGATCGCGCTCTGGGCGATCTTGCTGCGTCCGGCTGCGTGGAAGTTCGCGAAGACGGCCAATGGCTCGCCGAACTCGCCTCCCTGCAGTGTGAAATCAACCGCAAAGGCAATCAGGCGCTGGTGCATCTGTGGTCGGACGAGCGCAATTTGACGCGCCGCGTCCTGCGCGTAAAAGAGCGCGCGGAAGATCGCATCGTCCTGGAAGTGCAAAGGTTTGGCCGCGCAAAACCCGGCCACCTGGAATTTCTGCGCACCGATTCGCCGCGTGCCGCCGGCAGAATCACACGCGAACAATTTCGCGCCCGCTTCGAGCGCATCCTCAAAGAACGTTTCCCGGACGCCGTAGTCGATTCGCTCACGGCCGCTCCCGACCTCGAACATTCATTTTCGGGTTTGTACGTCCGCGGCACGATGCACGAAGGCTCGCGCGCCTCGGCCTTACTCGCCGTTTCCGCGAGCGAAGATGCCGCCGCAGTGGAAGGCATTCTCGCGTTCGGGATCTTGTGGCTGGATTGGCTGCGCAGCCACGTTCAGCAGCGCGCTATCGAAGGACTCCGGCTGTTTGTGCCGCAAGGAGGCAGCCGCAGCTTGCGCGAACGGCTTCTCGCGGTTTCGTCCGCAGCGCGCACAGAAATCTACGAAGTGCGCGAGCCGGACGGCATGATGCAAAAAGTTGATTCCGCGGATGCGGGAAATCTTGAAAGCAGGCTCATGCCGCGTCGTGAAATCGAATCGAAGCTGCGCGCCGCAGCCGACACGATCGCGGACATCCGCGCGATGCTTCCCAACGCATCCAGCGCGATTGACCTCCGCGTTCTGGCTGCTAAAGACGAGCTGGGCCTCTCGTTTCGCGGGCTCGTTTTCGGGCGCTGGACCAAGCAAGGACTTTTCTTTGGTCTGGGAAACGCGCCCGAACGCTTGACTTCCGCCACCAAGCCGCGCCTCGAGCGCCTGCTGCACCAACTCGATCTGCATCGCAATTCGCTTGCAGAAGACGCAAATCACTACCTCTATCGCGCGGCACCGGAGCGCTGGCTGGAATCCATCGTCCTCGAGGATCCCGTGAAACTCGACGCGCAACTCGATCCCGAACATTTCTATTCGCAAGTTCCGGCGCTGGCGGCAGGAGATCGCGGAGTGCTCGATCTGCTCGGCATCACGCGCAAAGGCCGCTTAGTCGTGATCGAGCTGAAAGCGTCGGAAGATATTCAATTGCCGGTGCAAGCGGTGGACTACTGGCTGCGCGTGCGTCGCCATCAGCGTGAAAGCGACTTTCAGGAATACGGCTATTTTGCCGAAGTGCAAATCGATCCGCGGCCGCCGCTGGTCTGGCTCGTAGCGCCGGGTCTGCGCTTCCATTCCGCAACGGAGATTCTCTTGAAATATTTATCGCCGGAAATTCAAGTCACGCGCATTGGGCTTTCCGAAAATTGGCGCCGAGGATTGAAGATCGTTTTTCGCCAGCAATAAATCGATTTGGGCGCTAAAAAAAGGAAGGGAAGCGGCCTGGGTTGAACCAGTACCACTTCCCGGGGTGTGTCCTAGAAGTAATTAAAATGTTAGACGCGAACGGTGGGAAAAGGTTGCATGAAGCTGCCGCCCCAAAAAGAATCAGCAAGCTTCAGTAAAACAGATACTTACGCCACTTCTCATCACGATGTCCGATGAGCCGCATCAATTGTCGTGATGTGTGCAGCGTGAAAGGCCGCGGACGCCGCTGCAACTTGATCCCCGCTTCTTCCGGCGTGCGATCGCCCTTGCGGTTGTTGCACGCGTAGCAGCAAGCGACAAGGTTCTCCCACGTGGAGCGTCCGCCACGCGATCGCGGCAGCACGTGATCCAGCGTCAGTTCCGACGCAGGAAACGCGTGCGCGCAGAACTGGCAAGTATTGCGGTCGCGCAGCAAAATATTCTTGCGTGAAAGCGCGCGGCTCTGCTGCGGAATGTGCCGGTAGCTCAGCAGGCGAATCACCGAGGGAACCTGGATCGCTTTCTGCGTCGAATGCACTTCCGTGTGATTGGTTTCTTCGGCCTGCGCCACGCCCTTGAGCATCAGCACCAGCGCGCGACGCACGGCGGTAACATTGATCGGCTCGAAAGTCGCATTCAAAACCAGCACGGGGGCTTGCATCACCGAAGGGCGGCTGGCGGGCGAATTGGACGGCTGCTTTGCCGCAAGCGGATCCGGCGCAACACCGGTCAGCCCGATGTTAGGTCGGGGCCTTAAGCCAAGCTTGGGTCGCTTATCCATGTGCGCCGCCTTTGCGTCGCTGGTTGGTTTTTCCTCAGCTAGTAAGGATGCTCTCGGCACCCTCTTGGTTTGTCTCGACTTTCCTTGCTTCCTGCGTCTGCGGTAGGCCCGAAGGCGACCGGCCGGTAACCACTCGCGCGACTGTCAATCCCAGAACGGAACTGGCTCCGGCGCTCTTCAAGGCTCGTGCACAGGCATCTAATGTCGCGCCAGTCGTCATTACATCATCTACCAGCAGAACGCGAAGCTTGTCAACCCGCAGCCCCTTACGCGTGGCGTACGCGCCACGTACGGACTCCCAGTGCTCCTTGCGCGAGAGCACCAGACGTGCCGGCCGAGGCCTGGTGCGCATCAGCAGGTAAGCTCCCTGTTTTAGATGCAAGCATCGGGCCAATGGGCGCGCAATCAACTCTGCCTGATTATACCCTCGTTCGCGCTGGCGGTCTGGATGTAACGGCACCGGTACCACCACGTCCGCGCGAAACGCCTCGGCTTCGCGCGCCACCACCTCGGCCAACCTCGCCGCGAACCAATCGCCCAGGCGCGTTACTTCCTCGTATTTCAGCAGCAAAATCGCGTGATGTAGTGCGTCGTTATACACGCCGTAACTGCGCGCAAAGTCGAACGCGAAGAAATCTTCTCTGCAGAGCCGGCAGCGCGGCTGGACGGACTCAGCCCCAACCGGCGTAAGAAATGGCTTGCCACAGCGCTCGCACACTGGCTGGGGAATCGGTTCGAACGACGCAAGGCACGACGTGCAAATCGGAATGCGGCTCGCATTGAGCAACACAGCGCCGCAAATCCTGCAAGGAGCAGGGAAGAGCACCGCGGCAAGCGAATCAATCGCGCTGCGCAGAATCATGAATGGTCACGAAATCGTTGTTGACCGGAAGGGGACAGCGGACGCTACTCCGACGGGCGAGGGGAAGTAAAGTCAGTATCTATACGTACGGTTTGCAAAAATTATAGCGAGTGTCATCCCGAGCGCAGCGAGGGATCTGTTTTTTGCTGAAGCGCTGAGAAAAGCAGATTCCTGGGGCCAAATGCCCTCGGAATGACATTTCGTCGTTCTCGCAAGAGCCCTCAAGCCGCGTGACCACACCCGTAGCGAGTCGGCCGACCGCGGGGTGTTGCGAAGACGGGCTGCGAACCGCTTACAGCAGCCCTTGCTCGGTCTTTTCCTGGCAGGTGATGCAGTAACGCGTCCACGGCACGGCTTCGAGCCGCTTCTGTTGGAGCTCTTGATGGCACGAACTGCATTCGCCAAAAGAGCTGTCCTTGATGCGTGAGAGCGCGTCGTCTACCAGTTGCAGCAGCGAGCGGTCGTTGTGCGTTTGGCCGAAGAGGAATTCCTTGGTGTAGGAATTCGCTGCCTTATCGGCGAGATCAACGGTGGGATCTTCATCCGCCTCGCGGCCTTCCTGCTCGGTGCGCGCAATGCCACGCACCAGCTCTTCGCGCCGTGTTTGCAACTTCTTCTTGTAGTAGTCCAACCGTTTCTTGTCCATCGTCGAGTCCCTAGGTGAGGCTAAAAACCTCACTCAAATCCAGCGAGTTTACCGATACAAATTCCCGTTGTCAATCCGCCACGTTCGATTTGGGGCAAATTAATCAACGACTGTCGCCGAATCGAAGCGACGCGTGGCGGGAATTTGCACCTTACAGAGAACAAATAGATGCAGCGTTGGCGGGAAAGGATTCCAATTCCGCTAGCTCAGGCGATTGTGCGGCTTTGCTACATTGCGAGCGACGGCCGTTCTAAGTGTATCGCTGCAGCAGTCACGTCGGTATACTTCAGTCCGGAACCGGTATTAAAAAGAACCACTCGATCTGCCGCCTTCAGCGAACCTGCCGCGATCAGATGATCGTACGCCGCCGTAGCCGCGGCGCCTTCCGGCGAAAGAAAAATGCCTTCGTTCTTCGCCCAATCCTTCAGTGACGCGAGAATCGCATCATCAGGAATCGCCAGCGCCACACCGCCCGATTCGCGCAAGATCTCCAGCATGATCGCATCGCCGTAAGGCTTCGGCACGCGCAACCCCGAAGCAAACGTGGACGCATTCGCCCACGTCTCACTAGCCGCGGCGCCTGAATCGAAAGCGCGCACCATCGGCGCGCAACCAGAAGATTGCACCGCAATCATCCGCGGCCGCTTGCCGAAACGCACCCAGCCCAGCTCTTCCAGCTCGCCGAACGCTTTCCACATTCCGATCAGACCCACGCCTCCGCCCGTCGGATAAAACACGGCTTCGGGATATTCCCAGCCAAGCTGTTCGACCAGCTCATAACCCATCGTCTTCTTGCCCTCAACGCGAAACGGCTCCTTCAGCGTCGATACGTCGAACCACCCTTCGGCGTCTTTGCGCTCCGCCACCATCCGGCCGCAGTCTGAAATTAGACCGTTGACCAACGTCACATTCGCGCCGTAGGCTACCGCCTCGACGTAATTCGCAAAGGGCACATCGCGCGGCATGAAAATATGCGCTTCGATTCCCGCCGCAGCGGCGTAAGCAGCAAGCGCCCCGGCGGCATTTCCTGCGGACGGCACGGCGAGTTTGCGCAGCCCGTAATGGCGCGCCATGGTCACCGCGAGCGCCAAGCCGCGCGCCTTGAACGAGCCGGTGGGATTCGCGCCTTCCTCTTTCAGGAATACGCCAGGATGGCGGCGGCTGCGCAGCATCGGCGTCCAGCCTTCACCGAGCGTGAGTGGCTCGACGGTCGGAAGCACCGAGCGATAGCGCCACATGCCAGGCCACGGCGAAGTCGCCGCGCCGTGCACGACACCGTCGCGCGCGCCAACCCCGCGCAGTGGCGTCAGATCGTAGCGAACATAGAACGCGCCCTTGCACTTCGGGCAAAGAGTCTGCGGCGTCTCGGCGGAGACCGTTTCTTTGCAGCGCGAGCACTCCAAATGTTTGATAGTAGGCATAACTGGCACCATAGCAGAACGCTCGAACGCGGAACAAGATTCGCGAAGGCGAAATGTAATCGTGCCCGGTTTCGTAGCGCCGGCGTCCCGCCGGCTTTTCGCCTTTGCCTTTTTCCGCGCCCGATAGAGAGCGCCAGCAAAACACGCACAATGAGCGACGATGACCAACGCCAGCCCTGACGCTCCACTCCCGGATCCGCAGCCGCGCTCCCCGCGTGTGCTCACCGCCGCGGGCGTCGTCCTCTTCCTCGCAGGCGCGATACTCGCGATTTTCCTCGCGCCACACTTCTGGCTCGTAGCTCTGCGCTGGACCGGCCTGGCCCTGATCGCCGCCTCCGGCTTGCGCAAATCCTCGCTCACCTTCTGGATTTTCTTCGCCATGCTCCTCGGCGGAGAAATCGGCCTGGACAGCCCGCACTTTGCCGAACACCTGCGCGTCTTCAGCGATATTTTCCTGCGCCTGATCAGAGTGATCGTTGCGCCGCTGATTCTGGGCACGCTGATAACGGGCATCGCCGGCCACGGCAATCTCCGCGGCGTCGGGCGCATCGGCATCAAGAGCCTGATTTATTTCGAGCTGGTCACAACCGTGGCGCTCTTCATCGGCCTCGGCGCCATCAATATCAGCCGCGCCGGCGAAGGCATGGCCATGCCCGCCACTCCCGAAATTGTGACCGCGCAGAATGCCCCGCCGATGCACTGGGACGATTTCCTTCTGCACGTCTTTCCCGAAAATCTCGCGAAGTCGGTCGCGGAAAATCAAATCCTGCAAGTGGCAGTGTTCGCCATCCTTTTCGGGATCGCGCTCGCGCGCATTCCGGAAGCGAAGCGCGCCCCCATGCTGAAATTTTGCGAATCGCTGACGGACGTGATGTTCGCGTTCACCAATCTCGTGATGTATTACGCCCCGGTCGGCGTCGGCGCCGCGATGGCTTACACCGTCGCGCACGTGGGAATTGGCGTGCTGCTGCCGCTCGGCAAATTGCTGCTCACCGGATACGCCGCGCTGGCCGTCTTTTTGCTGTGCGTGCTGCTGCCCATCGCGTGGTTCGCAAAACTCCCAATCGGTCGCTTCGTCCAAGCCGTCGCCGAACCTGCCACCATCGCCTTCGCCACCAGCACGTCCGAAGCAGCGTTGCCCCGCGCGATGGAGTCCATGGAAGCCTTCGGCGTGCCCCGGCGCATCGTCGCGTTCGTGATCCCCGCCGGGTACAGCTTCAATCTCGACGGCTCATCTCTGTACCTCGCGCTAGCGTCCGTGTTCGTAGCACAAGTAGCGGGTATTCACATGCCCTTCGGTGAACAACTTTTCATGGTCTTCACGCTGATGCTCACCAGCAAAGGCGTAGCCGGAGTCCCGCGCGCCGTCCTGGTAGTGCTGCTCGCCACGGTAGGCATGTTCCACCTACCCACCGAGCCAATCTTCATAATCCTGGGAATTGACGCGCTAATGGACATGGCGCGCACAGCCGTAAACGTAGTAGGGAATTGCCTGGCCTCAGCAATAATCGCCAGATGGGAAGGCGAGCTAGGGCCCGAAGCATCAACACCGGTTTAGTGCAAAGCGAGAAGTGATTTCACCATATCCGCAGGAACTCACCGCTTCCGCCACCAATTAAGCAAGGGTTCGTAGGGGCGCTGCTTGCTGCGCCCCAGCTTGCCCGGACCGCAGCCGATCCTCGGCGCCCAGCTTGCCCTGACCTTTAAACGGCGACCTGTTTTGCCGGAAACAAAAAATGTATCCCCACGCCCCCAATCACCAAAACCACAAACGCAAACACGCTGCCTTCCGGCCCCACGCTCCCGCCGGTCAACCACTGCGCCCCATGAAACGACGAATTCAGCAAATGCCCCTTCGCCAGAAATCCGCTATCCGGCACCGAATAAAAATACGTCTCGCCCCAATCCCAAGCCGCGTGCATCCCGATCGGGAACCAGATATTCCCGGTGCGCTGCAAACTGAACGCCGCAAGTATCCCGAACGATCCCGCCATCGCCGCGCCTATCCATGCCTCGCCCAAATTCTGCAGATGGATCGCCCCAAACAAAATGGAAAGGACGATCGCTGCAGGCCAAAAACCCATCCCCGAAGTAAGAGTCGACTGCATGTACCCGCGAAACGAGAATTCCTCGGCGAGACCCACCAGAATAAACGCCACACCATAACCAGCGCCGAATTTCAAGGCATCCGCCCCGGAAAGCGCCATGTTGCCTAACGAAAATCCGCGAAACACCGCGATCAGCGCCATCAAAAGCGATAGCATCGCGAACCCGTACGGAATGCCTTGCCAGAAACGCTTCCCGAATGCCTGGTTGGGCGGCAGATAGTAATCAGCAAAGCTGCGCTTCTCGATCAAGGTCATCAGCAAAGCCGCCGCCAACATAGCCAAAACCGCGATCCCTTCTCCCATGATCATCCAGGACGGCACCATCACCTGCGGATTCTGCATCTTCTGCGACGCACGCACCGCAGGGATCAAGTGCACGCCAAAACTCAGGCTGCTACCGATTGCCATGAACACCGCGATAAAAATCAGCACCCTCCAGCCGGCCCGTATCCCGTGCGGCCCCATAAATACATTGCCCATGGGTGAGCGCGAGCTGTCCGCTGGGGTTATCTCTCCCGCGTGCGCGTCGAGGCGCGTTGCGTCAATGTCTGGGCTCATGGGAATTCTCCTTGCGTTCTGCTTACTATACGTGCGTCACCGCGTGATAGTTTCACGCCATGGTAGTGCGCCGCCGCCTTTCTAGTTAGACGGTTCAGGCCGCACTTAATGAGCAACGTCGCCGTGCGCGCCGGCCCGCTCACCGGCGCACGGCGGAAGTTAGCTCCGCGTTGCACGAGGATCAGCCGCGTTCGTTCGACTTGCTACCAAGCCAGGGCTGCCTCGCCTTCCCTTCGTCCCCGTTTGATAGTACGGTTTAATTGCAGATGGAGGCGGCTGCAGCAAGCCTGCTCTCCAAGGGGAAAAAGATGAAAAAAGAAGAGAACGCCAACGCCGGGTCCCAGATGACTCGTGAGCGCCTCATCGCGCTGCTCAACGAGGATTTGGCCCGGGAATATCAAGCCATCATATCGTACGTAATTTATTCGCAGGTTTTGAAGGGCGCAGAATATATGAATATCGCGGCCGAACTCGAAAAGCACGCGGCGCAAGAGCTCAGCCACGCACTCATCGTCTCCAATCAAATTGATTATTTGGGCGGCATGCCGGTAGCCCATCCCAAGCCGGTGCGCACCTCCGAAAAGGCCAAGGAAATGCTGCAATTCGATCTGGAAAACGAAACCGAAACCATCCGCAATTACCGCCAGCGCATTCATCAATGCGAAGAGCTGGAAGAGTACGCGGTAGCCGAGCACATCCGCGAAATCCTGCTCGACGAACAGGACCACGCCATCGCCCTGGCCACCGCGCTAGGCATTGACGTTCCGGCAGTCCTGCTGCCAAAACCCGCTGCAAAGAAATAACCGGCCAATCACGGCCCCGGTGCGGGCGCAAATGAATGCCGCAGCCGCCTGTCGCGTGCTCATCTTGCGCCTGCACGCTTTCCCGCCGATCCGTCGTTCGATTATGTGCATAAGAGGCCGTTTTTCGCGGCTTCTCCTTCCTTGTTCCACATCATCCTCGTTACAATCGTTACGAGGTAGACCATCTGATGCCGAACATTAACGAAACTTCGCGGCTCCTGGCTGCCGCTCAGGGCTTAATGAAGAAAGAGTTGTGGGGCGAAGCAATCACATTGATGGAAGCGTCTGATTCCTTGGTTGAACTGCACTGGGAGCTGCTTTGGAATCTAGGATGGTGCCACTTCAAACTCGAACGACTAGATCAGGCGGAGAGATATATGGTCAAAGCCGCGCATTGCGCCCCTCAGAATCGGAATCACACGTGCGAGTTCGGATTAGGCATGGTTTACTTGGGAAAAAAGCAATACAAGAAAGCCGAAAGGGCCTTATCGAATGCGCTCAAGCTCAAAGAGTCCTATGTCGCTCGACTCGGCTTAGCCTTGGCCTACCTCAAACGGCGAAAGATTCGAGAGGCCGAAAATATTCACTTAGAGGGGATAAAGCGCAGACCGAAAAGTTGCGAACGCTACGAGGCGTATGCAGATTTTCTTTCTGACGTCGGACGCGAAACTGAATCCGAGAAAATGAAACGAAAGGCAAAGGAGTTGAGGCGTTTGAATTAAATCGTCGGGTCCGCGTTGGCAGCCCCGCGATCGGCCAGCTTCAAATTCTCGGTTAAAGTTGCAGTTGGAACCCCCCCGCGGTTGTTCACAGCCAGGGTTGCGGCCAGCCACCGCCGCTGCTAAAATCTCCTATTTGCGAGCCGGGAAGAGCCGCAATCCTAGACCGCAATCCTGGACACCCTTCCATGAATCGAATAGTTTGGCGCAACAGCAGCCGTAGCGGAGGACTGGTTTGGCTAAATATGATGTCGTGATTATCGGCAGCGGACCCGGCGGATACGTCGCCGCGATTCGCGCCGCGCAATGGGGACTTGAAGACCGCCGTCGTTGAAAAAGATCCGTTCCTCGGCGGCACTTGCCTGCACGTAGGCTGCATCCCCACCAAAGTATTTCTGCACCACGCGGATATTTACGATCACTTCAAGCGCGCCGAAGAATTCGGATTCGAAGTGAAAGACGTAAAAATCAATTGGCCCGCGATCCTCGCGCGCAAAGACAAGATCGTCAAGAAACACGCCGGCGGCATCGGCTTGCTCTTCAAGAAGAACAAAGTGGAATCCATCACCGGCTGGGGCAAAATCGCCGGGCCGGGCCGCGTCAGCGTCGAAAAAGACGGCAAAACCACCGAGCTCGAAACCGCCAATATTTTGCTGGCGACCGGTTCCGAAGCCCGTTCGCTGCCTGGCGTAGAAATTGACGGCAAGACCGTCCTGACGAACCGCGAAATCCTGCTGCTCAACGAAATTCCCAAATCGATGGTCGTGGTAGGCTGCGGCGCGGTCGGCGTCGAATTCGCCTCGATTTTCCGCACCTTCGGCTCTGAAGTCACGCTGCTCGAAGCGCTCCCGCGCGTCGTTCCCCTGGAAGACGAGGAAATTTCCGCCGAGCTTCACAAAGCGCTGACGAAGAAGGGCATGAAGATCGAACTGGAAGCGAAAGTCGAGTCGGTGAAGAAAGACGCGAACGGCGCGACGGTCACCTACAAGGACAAAACCGGCAAATCGCAGACCATCAGCGCGGAAAAAGTTCTAATCGCCGTAGGCCGCCGGCCGCTCACCGAAAATATCGGCCTCGAGAGAACCAAAGCCAAAGTCGAACGCGGTTTCATCCACACCAACGCGTTCCTCGAAACCGCCGAGCCGCATCTCTACGCCATTGGCGATATCGTCGCCGGCCAGCCGCAACTCGCGCACGCCGCTTCGATGGAAGGCATCATCGCGGTCGGTCGCATGGCCGGCAAAGAAGTGCAGCCCTTCGATCGTAAGCGCTGCCCCAACTGCACCTACTGCGAGCCGCAGATCGGTTCCATCGGCCTCACGGAAAAACAAGCCCGCGAAGCCGGTTTCAGCGTCAAGACCGGAAAATTTCCGTTCCTCGGCAATAGCAAAGCAACAATTCTCGGCCAGCACGAAGGCTTCATCAAGGTTGTGGCCGAAGAAAAGTACGGCGAGATTCTCGGCGTGCACGCGATCGGCCCGCTCGCCACGGAAATTATCGCCGAGCCGGTGGCGGCCCTGGGCCTCGAAGCCACGCTCGATGATATGGCCGCTACCATCCACGCGCATCCCACCGTGTGGGAAGCGATGGGCGATGCATTCAATGCCGTGCGCGGTTTGAGCATCAACTACTAAGTTTGCGAAATACGTGTTCCTGGCGCGCTAAACACTTGAACGACAAACGGCCAACCTGCTGGGTGGTGAATCTGGGGCTACTCCCCTATGCCCCGGCATGTACATTGCAAACGCGCGCAGTGGCAGCGCGCAAAGCCGGCGCGATTCCCGATGTTCTACTGTTTTGCGAACATCCTCACGTGATCACTCTCGGCCGCAATGGAAAACACGAACATCTCCGCGCCGGCGAACGCCTGCTCGCGCAAATGAACGTCACTTTCCTCGCAACCGACCGCGGCGGCGACATCACCTACCACGGCCCCGGCCAGATCGTCGGCTATCCCATCTTAGATCTCGCGCAACATCGCCGCGACGTGCGCTGGTACGTCAATCAACTCGAAGAAGTGATGATCCGCGCCTCCGCGGATTTTGGCATCACCGCCCGGCGCGTCGCCGATCGCCACGGCATTTGGGTGGACGCCGCCGCCGGCGAAGAAAAACTCGCCGCGCTCGGCGTGCATCTGAGCCGCTGGGTCACTTCACACGGCTTCGCGTACAATGTTTCGACCGATCTGCGATACTTTGATTTGATCGTCCCGTGCGGCATCGCCGGCAAACGCGCCACATCGCTCGAACGCGTGCTGGATCGCGCCGTCAGCAGCGAGGAAGTCCGGCCGAAACTGATTTCGCATTTTGCCGAGGTATTCAATCGCGAGATGATTTCAATATCGCGCAGCGAGCTGGAAGAAATACTGGCGCAACACGCCGGCGCGGTCACGCGCGATTCGATACGCCAAAGCGCAGCCGAGCCCGCAGCCGCAGCCGTGGATTTGCAAGGGAGCAGGGCATGAACCAACCGCTAACGCGGGAACAGCACCTGGACCTCTACTACTTCATGCAGCTCAATCGCCAGCTCGAAGAGCGCATGGTCCGGCTCTTCCGGCAAAATAAGATCGTCGGCGGTTTGTACTCGAGCCTGGGCCAGGAAGCCGTTTCCGTGGGCACCTGCTACGCCCTCGAAAAACGCGATTGGATCGCGCCCATGATCCGCAACATCGGTGCGTTGCTCGTCAAAGGCGTCCCGCCGCGCGACATTTTCACGCAGCACATGGCCAAGTACACTTCGCCCACGAAAGGCAAAGACGGCACCAGCCACTTCGGCGACCTGAAAGTCCGCCGCATCGTTTCGCCCATTTCCATGCTCGGCGACCTGATCCCCGTGATGACCGGCGTGGCCATGGCCGGCCGCTATCTTGGGCAAAACATCGTCACGCTCACATGGATCGGCGACGGCGGCAGCTCCACCGGCGCGTTTCACGAAGGACTGGGACTGGCGGCTGCACAACGCGCGCCATTCGTTCTGATCGTAGAAAATAACCAGTGGGCCTACTCCACGCCCGTTTCGCGTCAGGTGCCCATCAAGAATCTTGCCGACCGCGCCGTCGCGTACGGCATCAGTAGCGCCATCGTGGACGGCAACGACGTAGTCGCCGTCTACACCGCCGCGAAAGAAGCCGTGGACCAATGCCGCGCCGGCCGCGGCCCGCGCTTGATCGAAGTGAAAACCATGCGCATGCGCGGCCACGCCCAGCACGACCCCGCCGAATACGTTCCGAAACAGATGTTCGAATACTGGAAAGCGCGCGATCCGATCACGCTCTACGAAAAATATCTCACCGAAAATAAAATCTGGGACGCCGCCGCGAAATCCGAAATTGACGCGCGCATCGAGCGCGAGCTGGACGTCGAACAAAAATTCGCCGAGGATTCGCCGCTTCCGCCGCCCGCGCTCGCCGAAGAGGGCGTTTACTGCGACGGTTGCCACAAGATCGAAGCGGAATGGAAGCGCTCCAAGGCCGAAGTGATGCCGCCCAAGTCCAGCATCAATCCCGCATGGCGCCTGGAAGAGCTCGGGGGACTCGGCGGTTTCTCGGCCGCACCCCACGCGGCGGCCACCGGCGGCAACGGCTCGAAAACCCCGCCATCCGCTTTGGCAAATGATGCGCCGAGCGAGGTGCTGCCACGCGCAGCGACGCTAGCGCCCGGCGAAATTGTCGAAGAACCTGCCGTGCCACGCGTGCCCTTCGGCCGCGGCCCCAAAGATAAAGCCTTTCTGCAAAGTCCGGAGAATCCGCAGAACAAAACTTATCGCCGCGGCGCGCCGGACAAGACCTTCCACAAGGGCGGCCAGGATAAAGCGTTCAACAAAAATGCCGCCGGCAAAACTTTCGGCAAAAATCCCAACGGCAAGCCCTTCGGGAAAAATCAACCGGGCAAATCCTTCAGCAAGAACGCGCCGGATAAGCAAGGGAAGCGCTGACCATGCCCACACAAACAGTCGCAAGCTCCGCGCCGATCACCATGGTGGACGCCATCCGCCAGGCCATGTTCGAGGAAATGGAACGCGACGCAGCCGTCGTCGCCATCGGCGAGGACATCGGCGTCTACGGCGGCGCGTTCAAAGTCACCGACGGCCTGCTCGCGAAATTCGGACGCGAGCGCGTCATCGAAACTCCCATCAGCGAAACAGCTATCATCGGTGCCGCCTGTGGCATGAGCTTCCTCGGTCTGCGCCCCGTCGCCGAAATGCAGTTCATAGACTTCATCGCCTGCTGCTTCAATCAGGTCACCAACTTCGTCGCGAAATCCCACTACCTCTGGGACGCGCCCGTGCCCATGGTCATCCGCGGCCCCTCCGGCGGCGGCGTCCACGGCGGGCCCTTTCATTCCGCTAACCCCGAAATGTATTTTGTGCACACGCCCGGGCTGAAAGTGATTTATCCTTCCACTCCGTCGGATGCCAAGGGACTTTTGAAATCGGCGATTCGCGATAATAATCCGGTGCTTTTTTTCGAGCATAAATTCCTGTACCGCCGCCTGAAGGAAGCAATGCCTCCCGGCGATTACCTGGTGCCCATCGGCAAAGCCGCGGTGCGCCGCGCCGGACGCGACCTGACCATCATCAGCTACGCGGCCATGGCGCACACGGCGATGGAAGCCGCCGCCGAGCTCGCGAAAGAAGGGATCGACGCGGAAGTGATTGACTTGCGCACGCTGCTGCCGCTCGATAAGGAAACCATCCTGGCCTCCGTGAAAAAGACCAACAAGCTCTTGATCGTGCACGAAGACACGCGCACGGGCGGCATCGCCGGAGAAATTGCCGCCATCGTCTGCGAAGGCGCCTTCGAGGACCTCGACGGCCCCATCGAACGCGTCACCGCTCTCGATACGCCGGTGCCGTACTCTCCTCCTCTCGAGGAGCATTTTCTACCGAACACTGCAAAGGTTGTTGCGGCCGCGCGCAAGCTAGCAAAATACTGACGCGGACGAAGGCGGGAAGGCGACGATGGGAAAGACCAAAGGCTTGAACCAGGCGGAGTTCGAAGTTGGCAGCGAAGTGCGCATCGCGGACCGCGCGTTCCTCGAGGATTTTCTCGAGGCCGGGCAATATCACAACGAGCTGGAGCCCGAGCAACTGGAATTCGCCGGGCGCACGGCGAAAGTGAAAGCCGTCAATTTCTTTCATGGCGGCGACGAGATTTACAACCTGGAAGGCATTCCAGGCGTGTGGCACGAAGAATGTCTCGCGGCCGTCTGAGCACCGCGCCGAGCGATTTCACAGGAGAAGAACATGGCTGTTGACGTCATCATGCCCCAGATGGGCGAAAGCATTTTTGAAGGCACCATCACCAAATGGCTGAAAAAGGCCGGCGACAAGATCGAGCGCGATGAACCGCTCTTTGAAATTTCCACCGATAAAGTGGACGCGGAAATCCCCTCGCCTTCGGCCGGCGTGCTGAAAGAGATCAAGGTCAACGAAGGGCAAACGGTTCCCATTCAGACCGTCGTTGCGGTAATTGACGCCGACGGCGCCGGTGCAGCCTCGGCTGCTCCAGCCGCTTCCGCTCCAGCCAAGGCCGCGCAACCCGCGCCTGCTGCGGCCAAGTCTGCAGCCCCTTCGGCACCTGCGCAGGCCGCTAAATCCGCTGCGCCCGCCCCGCCACCTGCCGCTCCGAGCGGCGAAAAAGTGCGCAGCTCCCCGCTCGTCCGCAAAATCGCGCGCGAACATAATATTGACGTCGCGCAGGTTCCCGGCACCGGCGCCGGCGGACGCGTCAGCAAGCATGACATCCTGAGCGCCGTCGAAGGCGGCGCGCACGCCGCATCACCCGCGCCGGCCACCGGCTCGGCTGCTCCACCGGCCCGTCCATCCGCGCCTCCGCCGACCGGCGGCGCCTCCGCCTCCGCGGTTCTCGAAAACGCGGTCCCGCGCGAGAAAATGTACTTCGGCCACTACGAAGTCCAGCCCATGTCCGTGATGCGCCAACGCATCGCCGAACACATGGTGCTCTCGAAGCACGTTTCGCCGCACGTGTACTCGGTGGACGAAGCGGACATGACCCCCATCGCCACGCTGCGCGCGAAAATGAAAAATAAGTTCGAAGAGACCACCGGCACCAAGCTCACCTTCATGCCTTTCTTCGTGCGCGCCGCCGTGGAAGCGTTGCGCGCCTTTCCCACCGTGAATTCTTCGGTCGACGGCACCAACATCGTCCTGCACAAGGAGTGCAACATCGGCATCGCGGTCGCACTCGATTGGGGCCTGATCGTCCCGGTGATCAAGAACGCCGAGGAAAAAAACTTCCTGGGCATCGCCCGCACCATGAACGACCTCGCCGAACGCGCGCGCGCCAAGAAACTCAAGCCCGAAGAAGTCGCCGAAGGCACTTTCGCGATCACCAACCCCGGCGTCTTCGGCGGCCTGTTCGGCCTGCCGGTCATCAACCAGCCCAACGTCGCCATCCTCGGCCTGGGCACCATCGAAAAGCGCCCGGTAGTGATTGACGACGCCATCGCCATCCGTTCCATGGTCTATCTAACGCTTTCGTACGATCATCGCGTAGTGGACGGCGCTGTAGCCCATCAGTTCATGGCCAAGCTCAAGCACACGCTCGAAAACTGGACGGAAAATATTCTGTAGCCGCCAAAAATCTTGCCGTTAGCGCGCCGTCGACGGTTAACGGTTGAAAATTAAAAGTCGACTGCCGAGTGTTGAGAGTGGGTTTTGTGCGATGAATGGGAAGGCCGTGCGGCGCTCCCGGCAGTTCGCGCGAGATCCGCATTCCTTGTGGGTCGTGGCTTTAGCCACGACATGATTGCTGCGAAACGGCACCGGCTTTAGCCGCTGAAGTTCCGCCGTTGCGGTTTACGCGCTGGCTGTTTTGCTCCGCCGTATTGTGTCTCGCTTTTAATTCTCAACTCTTAACTGTCGATTCGCGACACTTGGCCGATCCATGAACTCCCAAGCGAACCCCTGGGGCTCTCCGCCCTGGAAAGTTGATTTCCGCCCGCCGCAGCGCCCGCTTCCGGCCCATGTGGACTTCGCCGTCATCGGCGGCGGCTTCACGGGCCTCGCAGCGGCGGCCTGGCTGCGCCGGCTAGCGCCCGAGAAATCCGTGGCGGTTCTGGAAGCCGCGCGCATCGGCGCGGGCGCCAGCGGCCGCACCGGCGGCATGTCGCTCGCCGAAACCGCAGCGGGCCCGCAGCGCGGCCTAGGCGATGTTCTCGGCGGCCTCGAAAATATTCTGAAAAAGCTGCGCGTAAACTGCGACCTGCACCTCCGCGGCGCTTGGGAGATCGCGCGCGGCCCGGGCTCGAAGGGCCTCGCACGTTCAGCGATTCGTTGGGATGATTCCGGAACGCTCCGAGTCGTCAACGAAGTTCCCGGCGGCACGCTCGACCCGGGAAAGCTGGTCAGCGGCCTCGCGCGCGCCGCGGACCGCCTCGGCGCTAAAATCTGTGAAAATCATCGCGTCCTGGACGTGCATTGGAATGCCGCGCCGGAAATTCACGTGGGCGACCGCCGCGGCAACATCCGCAAGCTCACTGCCGCGAAAATTATCTTCGCGACCAACGCCCTGTCGCTCAATGTCTCCGGCCTGCAAGAGGGCATGCATCCGCGCTTGACGCTGGCGGTGCTGGCCAAGCCGGTCAGCGAAAAGATCCTCAAAGAGATTGGCCTCGCCGAAAGAAAGCCGTTCTACACGGTGGATTTTCCGTATCTGTGGGGCCGCGTGCGCCCGGACCGTTCCATCGTATGGGGCGCGGGACTGGTGCAATCACCCGATGAAGACGATCTCGACCGCGTGGATATCGCCGCGCCGGAGCCCGCGCAGATTTTCGCGCGCCTCGAAGAGCGCGTAAGGCATCTGCATCCGGCGCTCGAAAAAACCAAATTCACGCACTGCTGGGGCGGCCCCATCCTTTTCCGCGATAATTGGAAGCCGGTCTTCGACTGGCATCCGCAAAGCCGCGCGCACGGCAAAAACGCCATCGTAATCGGCGCATTCGCCGGCCACGGCGTAGCGCTTTCGACCTACCTCGGCACCTGGGCCGCCGAAATACTTTTACACCGGCGCACGCTTCCCCGCTGGGGCGCCATCAAGCCCTAAGCGGCACTCACAATAGCAAAGCGATCTGCTTTTCCTTCTGAGGCCGCCGCGACCGCCACCGTCTCCGCTATTGAATCCGCAACCGCAACTCCTCCGCAAATCCCTCCACCTGGCTCATCGGCACGATGCGAATACGCTTGTCCGCGAAAAGCCTCTCCACAAAAAACTGCCGCGGATTTTCCGGGTCGGGCGCGCTCTCGGTGATCGCAGTAAGCTCCGCGAGCGCATCCCGCGCATGAATGCATTCCGCCGTGTAAGCCAGCGCCTTGGCCTGGGGCAAATCGCGCCGCAAAGAAACCGAATGGATGAATCCGCGCACGCCGTTCTGGTAACCGTAATCAAGCCGCATGGGATCGCCCGGCTGCGTAAAGCCCTCGACGCGCACCCGTTGTTCCAGCTTGCCCAGGATGCGGTGGCGCCGGAAAACGTCCGTCAGCTTTTCGCGCATCCAGTCCCGCGTGTTCTGCAGGATGCCGCCTCCGCGCCGCGCTGGCGGCGTCACCTGCTCGCGATATAAACGGTCGAGCTCCGCGTCGAAATTGTCGGCCAGCAACCCGCGCGGAGCGCTCAGCTGCAGCACGTTTGAAAGGTTCTGGTCGAGCTTCTGCAGATAAGCCGTCACCTCGGCCTCCGGGCCGCGCAGACGCGCGTCGAAATCCGGAGCCAGCGCATGTAAAAAGTCCTCGTCCGCCTCGGGATGCAAACGCCGCACGCGTGCAAATTCTCCGGGCTGTTCAATCAGGCGTATCGCCCGGCGCGAGCCGCGCGCTTCCTCCAGCAGCACGCCGACATTCACCCATTCGTCGCGAATCAGGTTGGGCACGTAACGCAAAATCCGATAGCGAAAGTTGGTTCGCGGTTCACCTGCTCCCGCTGGACCGCTCCCCGACGCACTGTTTCCCGGCGTTTCCGCCATCGTTCACCTCCTCCCGCAACAATCTCCGGCAAGCCGCGAACCACTGCCTCGATCTTGAGACTCACGCCCGGCTGTGAACATTCAGCGATCCCCGATCAGCCCGCCGCCGAAACGAAACACTCTCATCAACTCTACATCCCGCAACCTTACCGCCAATTCGGAAACGGCTGCGCCGACGATTTCCATGCCGACACGATCAATTCCCGCACCAATTTGCGCCGCCGCAGCAGCTGTTCCAGCATCTTCTCAATCGCGTCAGCGTCCTGCTCATACCATTCCGGAGGAATCTCCGCGTAAATCTCCTCCAGCGTGCTCTCCGTAATCCGTTCGACGCGCTCCAGCCAGGCCGTGAAACACTCGATCCCGCGCACCGATTCGTACACCCGATGCCGCGCATATAATCCACGCAGCGGCGCGTCCGGAAAATTCCACTCGCCGGCGTTGAAGCAAAATCCGTTATCAATCATCTCCACCGAATACCGCGCCGGATCGCTCGCCGGCGCACGGACGCCCGCATCCCGGTAGAAGATAGCCTGGCGCCCGTTGGTGTTGCAGGTCCACTTGTCAAAAACCAGCATGCCGCAGAAATCCGCAAGATTCGGCACCTGGCGCAATTGCTCGTCGGGAAGGAAGTCGTAGACCACCATCTCGGCCGGGTGGCCCGGATAACGCGACCCAAATTGTTTGCCCGGCCGGCAGGGCGCGCGCCCGCGCCCCAATTGAATCACCAGATCCTCGGTGTTCGCGATCAGCCCCTCGCGCACCTCGATGATTTCCGGCTTTGGCACGCGCAATCCCAGCCGCGCTGCCAACCGTGTACCAAGCAATTCGTTCGCCAGGATCCGCAATCCCTGCGGATTGTTCTGAAACTTCACTACGTAGTACGACCCGTCCGAACAGCGCATCAAGTGCGACTGAGCCCCGCCGCGCATTCGCCGGACCTGCTCGACCGCCAGTGCCATCCTGCGCGTATGCTAACGGCCAATGGACGACTCGGCAAGAGAAACGTATTCAATCCGGAACGTACCGAAACAGTGCATCCACGTTTTCGCCAAAACCGGCGCACACGAGTCCTCGACACGGGTGCCCCGATTGCACACACCACTTCCGGCTTGCCGGCAATCACGAGTCAACGCTGGGAATTAGGGGAGCGGGCCGACCGCGAATCCACCGTTGCGGTGCCAAGCCAACGATCGACCGTAGTGGCGCAACCCAGGGGTCGCGGTCGCGCCACAACAGTGACGAATCCAAAGAGAGACTTCGTTCAACGAAGGTCGGACGAAACCAAGGTGCGCTGTAACGTGGGTGATTCCGAGGATCGGCAGCCGTGCGGCACGTTCGCGGTCGCGACTCCCGCGAATCTGTAGCGTTACTTACAAATCTGCGCTTCGGAGCCGGCAGTCGCGCCGGGCCCGGAAGAAATTCGATTGCGTTTCCACATCGCAAAGCCCAACCCTACGAACGGCCCCAACAGCACCGCTAGGAATGCCACCAGAAACAGCACCAAGAACATCAGCACAATCACGATTGCCGGCATGTTGGCTCTCCTTCCGTATCTGGCGGGTGGCCGCGTTTCACGGCTCGTGCGAGTATCCGTGCTACCTCACTCTCAGTAAACCCGCGCCCCGAAAAAAGTTCCTCCGCTCGAAAAAGCTTTACACTCCGAAATACGCCAGTTCTGGCGTGTGCGGGCAAGGTTCCCTCACAGAGGGGGCCGGATTTATCCTCGCCCGCGCACATTGCTCGACTGCCATGCAAATTCATGCGGTCGCCGCCACCTGCCGCGCCGGAGGCGCCATGAACTCTGGTCCGATCGGGTCGCTCACGTTGTCGCGCACGATCCTGCAGATAGCCTTCAACGCGTCCGCATCCAACTTCCAACCGTCCACCTTATCCACCGTCTGTAACTGCTCGGGATGCCGCGCTCCCCACAGGGCCGCGCTGACTCCCGGTTGATCCAGTACCCAGCGGATCGCCAGATCAATCACGCGCTTGCCGTAATTCTTCTGCGCAAATTCGTCCAGCAATTCCACCGCCCGCAGATATTGCTCGAAACGCGGCGGCCGGAATTTCGGATCCACCTTGCGTAAATCGTCGCCGGTAAATCGCGTCTCCGCTGTCATCTTTCCGGTCAGCAACCCGCGGCAGAGCGGCCCGTAAACCAGCGCGCTGATGCCGCTTTCACGCAAATACGGTAATACATCGCGGTCAATCTGCCGTTCAAACAAGTTGTAGGGCGGCTGCTCGGTGTGCAGCGGCGCCACAGCGCGAAACCGGTCCATTTGCTGCGGAGAATAATTGCTCAGTCCGATCGCGCGAATTTTCCCTTGCTCCAATAGCCCGCGCATCGTCTCGGCGGTTTCTTCGATCGGCACCAGCGGGTCCGGCCAGTGCACCTGGTAAATGTCAATGTACGGAGTTTGCAGCCGGCGCAGCGAATCGTCCACTTCGCGCAGAATTCGCTCGCGCGACGCGTTCCGCGCGAGAGTGCCGTTCCGCCACTCAATCCCCACCTTCGTCGCCAGGATCACGTTTTCGCGGTTGCCATATCGCGCCAGCGCCTTCCCGACAATCTCCTCCGACCGTCCAAATCCGTACACTGGCGCGGTGTCAATCAGATTGATCCCGCGCTCCAAAGCCGCGTGGATCGTGCGAATGCTATCTTCCTCTTCCGATCCGCCCCACATCGTTCCGCCGACCGCCCATGTTCCCAGAGCGATCCGTGAGGCCTTGAATTGAGTTCCGCTGATCGGTGTGAATTCCATAAGTGCTTCCTCCCTACGAGCAGGTGATTCGCACTTTCACTGCCACATTGGTTCGCACGCTCAGTGGATTTCAATGTCCGCCCCTATCTTGCGTGAATTCAAGAGAATGACTGGAAGGTCTTAGCGGTTTACCGAAGTTTTTCGCGGCGATCGCGTGTCACGCAGTCGGACGGTTGCTCGTCACAAGCCAAAATGCCGTCACTTCCAAGGACGAGTGATCCCCAGCTTGCCCATCTTGTAGACCAGTGAGGTCCGCTTCATTCCCAGCTTTACCGCGGCGCCAGACGGTCCGCCGATCACCCATTTCGTTTGCTGCAGCGTCTCCAGGATGTGCTGCTTCTCCACTTCCAGCAGCGTTTCCGGACGCCCGGACGCCCTGGCTGCCTCATTGTTCTGGCTCCGCAATTCCGCCAACGATAGGCGCAACAACGACCCCGGCGAAAGAATCACGGCCCGCTCGATCACGTTCTGCAGTTCGCGAATGTTCCCCGGCCAGTGATATTCCCGCAAGGCTTGCATCACTTCGTCGGGTACTTTGGTGATTTTTCTGCTCATCAAGCCTGCGTATTTTTCCACGAAGTGATCCACCAATAGCGCGATATCCTCTCGGCGCCCGCGCAATGGCGGCAGCGGCAAAGGAAATATATTCAAGCGGTAGAAAAGGTCCCGTCGGAATTGGTTCTCCGCGATCATCTGCGCTAAATCGCGGCTGGTCGCGGCCACCAATCGCACTTCCACGCGCGTAGTCTTGGTGCTCCCCAGCCTCTCGAATTCCTGTTCCTGCAGCACACGCAGCAGCTTCGGCTGCAATTCCAGCGGGATGTCTCCGACTTCATCCAAGAATAGCGTGCCCTTGTGCGCCAGTTCGAACCGGCCCACTTTCTGTGCGATCGCTCCAGTGAACGCGCCCCGTTCATGCCCGAATAATTCGCTCTCAAGCAACCCCAGCGGGATCGCGGCGCAATTCACCTTCACAAACGGCTGCTCCCTTCGCCCGCTCAGGTTATGAATCGCGCGCGCAATCAGCTCTTTTCCTGTGCCGGTCTCGCCCAGAACCAACACCGTTGAGTTCGTCGGCGCCACCGTCTCCACTTGTTTCAGCACCGCTTTTAGAGCCGCGCTCTCTCCCACAATTTCTTCGAAATCGTGTTCCGTGCGCAATTCCTCTTTTAGGTAGCGGCCTTCTTCCACGAGTCGCGCGCGCGATTCCGTCACTTTCGCGTAGTCCAGCGCATTTTCCACCGCGATGGCCACTTGGCTCGCGATCTGTCCCAGAAAGTGAATGTCTTCCCGCGTGAACGCCTCATCCCGCAGCCTGCCGAGATTCAAGCTCCCAATCGCCCGATTGCGCGCGATTAAAGGCAAGAAACACAATTTGCGCAGGCCCTCGTTCGCCGCAACTTGCGCAATCGGTGATTTGCACCAAGCGGGAGAACTGCTGTCCAGAGTCACCGGTTTCATCGTCAGGTATGCCTCTGCGGAAGAGGCGCCTTCGAACGGTACCTGCATTTCCTCGTGCAGCAGGCCTTTTCCCTCGGGAAAATCGAGTGCGTAGACCCGCATCGTCTCCGGTTTATCCGGATCGGGCAAAGACAATCCCGCGTAATCACACTCCATCACCCGCCGGATTCCCGACGAGATCGCGCGAAAGAGCTCACGCAAATCCAAACTGGAGACCATGCGATTGTTCAAGTCCAGCAAAAGCTGCAAACGGTCGCGGTCGCGCGCCAGTTGATGATGCAAAGACTGCGCCTCTTCGAAATTCAGCGCATTGTCTACGGCCACCGCCAACTGCGCGGCCACCAGCCTCGGAAATTCCAGGTCTTCCAGCGTAAACGTGCCGGGCTCTTTTGCGCCGAAGTTCATCGTCCCTAGCCGGCGGTGTGCCGACGTTAGCGGCAAGCTGCAAAACGAGCGTACGTCCTGCGCGCGCAGCAATTTCATTACACGCGGAAAACGTTCGTCAGTGTGGGTGTCTTCGATGATGAATGGCCGTTGCGTAGTCCAGGCCGTGGCCGAAGGCGATTCGTCCATGCCGAATTCGTCGCCGGCGCGTACTGCGGTGGCCGTGGTCGTCTCCAGCACGTGCATGCGCATCACGTTTCGCGCCGGGTCATACAGCACCAGCGATAGAAAATGAAAATTCAGCAATCCCTTGAGGCGTTCAGAAAGGTCGTGAAATAGCTCGGAAAGATTCTGGTGGGAGACAATTGACTTCGAAACTTCGAGCAGCATGG
Organism: uncultured Acidobacteriota bacterium; assembly: GCA_963740695.1. GTDB lineage: Bacteria > Acidobacteriota > Terriglobia > Acidiferrales > UBA7541 > Palsa-295. The sequence goes on along the minus strand of CAVUFU010000001.1, from coordinate 350,242 downwards.
CATATTGCTGGAGCGTCGTTTCCGCGCTCCGTCGCGGTACCGGCGCCGGCTGCATCCGCGTCGCTTGTTCCATTAACTAGCCCGCCCTCAATACCAACATCTGATGGGGTTCAGTCGAAGGTAGATTCACGATCCCGGCCCTGTGTAACCCTCCCACACTCTGACGCATGCAGGCAGCCGTAAGTTTCATAATCCCGCATTCAAAATTCTTCGCATTCGCATAATCCCCATGGATCGCGATCCCTGGCGAATGCGCCGACTGGTGCTCGTGCTCGGCTCGGTGACGGCGGGCTGACAGTTGGCGAAAGACCGTCGTAACTCTGTGGAACGCAGCGCACAAATCCGTCTCGCCCGCCACGCATCTCGCAAAAATCTAAATCGCGCCTGCTGAGCCTTTTACCCTGTGTCATTGCCCGACTCTCTACAGCTTTGGAATGTGACGTGCCATACTATCGCGCGGAGCACGGCTCTCGCCGCTCCGCCGGTTCTTCGGCGCGGTTCTTTCTGGGCACCCAAGGGAGTTTTTGATGTGGATTGTTCGGCTGGCGTTACGCCGGCCTTATACCTTCGTCGTAGCTGCCATTCTCCTGCTCATCCTTGGGCCGGTTTCCATTCTGCGCACGCCCACAGACATCTTTCCCAATATCGACATTCCGGTCGTAAGCGTTCTTTGGAACTACACCGGCCTTTCACCCGAGGAAATGGGCAACCGCATCGTCTACCAATACGAGCGCGTCCTGACCACCACTGTAAACGACATCGAGCACATCGAATCCCAATCGCTCAACGGCATCGGCGTCGTAAAAATCTTCTTTCACCCGGGCGTCAATATCGGCAACGCCGTCGCCCAAGTCACTGCGGTTTCGCAGACCCTCTTGCGTTCACTACCGCCCGGAACCACGCCTCCGCTCGTCATTCAATACAATGCTTCCAGCGTTCCTATTATCCAGCTCGCTCTTTCCGGCAATGGTCTTTCCGAGCAGCAGCTTGGCGATATTGGGCTGAACTTCATCCGCACCGGCCTGATCACCGTCCCCGGCGCCGCCATCCCTTATCCGTACGGCGGCAAACAGCGCCAGATTCAGGTTGACCTCAATACCGGAGCGCTGCAATCGAAAGGATTGTCGCCGCTTGACGTGGTCAACGCCATCAGTCTGCAAAACCTCATTCTTCCCGCCGGCACCGCCAAGATCGGCACTTTCGAATATGAAGTGGATATGAACGGCGCGCCCGCCACGGTCGCTGAATTGAACGACCTGCCGGTTAAAACGGTCGGAACCTCGACCATCTACGTTCACGACGTAGCAAATGTTCGTGACGGCTTTCCTCCGCAAACCAATATCGTACGTGTGAACGGCCAGCGCTCCTCGCTCATGGTCATCCTGAAAGCTGGCGACGCGTCCACCTTGGACATTATTTCCGGCGTAAAAGCGTTGCTGCCGACGATTGCCGCGGGTTTGCCGCCCAATCTGAAAATCGATCCTCTTTCGGATCAATCGATATTCGTGAAAGCTTCGATCGTCGGCGTCGTTCGCGAAGCGATTATCGCTGCGTGCCTCACGGGTTTCATGATTTTGGTTTTTCTCGGAAGTTGGCGCAGCACCCTGATCATCGCGGTTTCGATTCCGCTTTCGATCCTCACCTCTTTGATCGTGCTCAGCGCTTTGGGCGAGACGATCAACATCATGACTCTCGGCGGTCTTGCTTTAGCCGTCGGTATTCTGGTGGACGACGCCACTGTCGAAATCGAAAACATCAATCGCAACATTGACCAGGGCAAGGAGATCGTTCAGGCCATCCTCGACGGCGCTTCGCAGATCGCTGTGCCGGCCTTGGTTTCCACTCTTTCTATCTGCATCGTCTTCGTGCCCATGTTCTTTCTCACGGGCGTCGCCCGCTATCTCTTCGTTCCCCTTGCCGAAGCCGTCTCGTTCGCCATGATCGCGTCCTACCTGCTCTCCCGTACGCTGGTCCCCACCATGGCCAAGTATCTGCTTCAGGCTCGCACCGAGGAAATCCCGGGACAGGCGGTACAGTCTTCAAATCCCTTCGTGCACATGCAACAGCGGTTCGAGCATCACTTTGACCGGCTTCGCGATCGCTACCACGCGCTGCTCGAACGCTGCATTCACCACCGCGTCCTTTTTGCCATCGGCTTTTTGTCGGCATGCGTTCTCTCGTTTGCTCTTTTGCCGTTGCTGGGCCAGGATTTCTTCCCCAGCGTTGATAGCGGCGAATTCAAGCTGCACATGCGCGCGCCCACCGGCACGCGCATCGAGGAAACGGCCGCCATTTGCGACCGCGTCGAAGCCGACATTCGCCAGCAGATTCCTAAATCCGAGCTCGTCAGCCTGATCGACAATATCGGACTGCCTTACAGCAGCATCAATCTTTCCTACAGTAATTCCGCGCCGATCGGCCCCGGTGACGCCGACATTCTCGCCGAGCTTTCCCGGGACCACCATCCCACCGAGCAGTACGTGCACGATCTGCGCATCCGCCTTGTGCATGATTTTCCCGGTGTCACGTTCTACTTCTTGCCTGCCGACATCGTCAGCCAGATTCTTAATTTTGGTCTTCCGGCGCCCATTGACATTCAGGTCCTGGGACGAAACCTCGCCGCCAATCGAGTCTTCGCCGATGATCTTCTCAATCGCTTGAAATATGTTCCGGGCACGGTAGATCTCCGCATTCAGCAGCAGTTCGATCAACCAAGACTGCACATTGATGTGGATCGCACCAAGGCGCAACAGATCGGTTATTCCGCTCGTGACGTGGCGCAAAACTTGCTGGTATCGCTGAGCGGCAGTTTCCAAACGACGCCGACGTTTTGGCTCGATCCCCGCACCGGCGTCAGCTACAACATCGCAGTTCAAACGCCGCAATACCGCGTGGACAGCTTGCAGGATTTGGAGAATATTCCGGTTACAGGGCCCGGTACACCGCAATCCGAAATTATGGCGACCGTCGCTTCCTTCAGCCGCGGCACCGAGATGGGTGTGGTCTCGCACTACGACATCCAACCGGTCATTGATATCTTCGGTGCCGTGCAAGGCCGTGATCTCGGCGGTCTGTCCCGGGAAATGAACCCCATCATCGAACGCAGCAAGAAGAATCTCCCCACCGGCTCTCGCATTGTGGTTCGTGGGCAGATTCTGACCATGGCCTCCTCTTTTTCCGGTTTGCTTTGGGGCCTCGCATTCTCCATCGTTCTCGTCTATTTGCTTATCGTCGTGAACTTTCAATCGTGGCTTGACCCCTTTATCATTCTGATGGCTTTGCCCGGCGCGCTGGCAGGGATTGTCTGGTTCTTGTTTATTACGCGGACGACCGTCAGCGTGCCGGCCCTGACTGGCGCCATCATGTGTATGGGCGTGGCCACCGCGAACAGTATTCTGGTGGTTAGCTTCTCGAAAGAAAGACTGGGGGAAGGGAAGACGGCAGCCGAGGCCGCTTCCGAAGCTGGCTTCACGCGATTTCGCCCCGTTCTCATGACCGCCCTCGCCATGATCATCGGCATGTTACCGATGTCTCTGGGCTTGGGCGAAGGCGGCGAGCAGAATGCGCCGCTGGGCCGCGCGGTGATTGGCGGCCTGCTGTTCGCCACCGTCGCCACGCTCTTTTTCGTTCCGGTCACCTTCAGCATCGTGCATGGCCTGCGCGAGAAGAAAGAAACTGAAGCGAGTTGAAACGCGACGTGCCTCAGCCGCATCATTAAAGTACGCCGCAAGGGCCCAAGACGGTACTCAAGAGGAAGAGATGACAGAGTCTGACGGTGCAAAAACCGGGCAAACCGATCGCGGCCGCCCCGCTCCCAATGCCCCTACATCGGGTCATGGAGCACTCATCGCGATTGTCATATTCATCGTAGTCGTCGCCATTGTGATTGCCGGCGTAGTTCCGCGCCTGCGCGCCAAAGCTGCCCTCAAGGTTGAGACTGACAACCTGGCGGTCCCGTCCGTCCAGATCATTCATCCCAAGCGCGGCTCGCCACAGCAGGAGATCGTTCTGCCCGGCAATATGCAAGCCTTCATAGACGCACCCATTTATGCTCGCACTAATGGCTATCTCCAATCCTGGTATTTCGACATTGGCGCCCACGTGCGCAAGGGCCAGTTGCTCGCGATAATTGACACGCCTGAGGTCGACCAGCAGTTAGAGCAGGCTCGCGCAGATCTAAATACCGCTCAGGCGAACCTGCGCCTTTCCCAAATCACGAACGATAGGTACGAAGGCCTGAAAAACACCGATTCCGTTGCCCAACAGGATGTAGACAACGCTCACGGCGATTACGCAGCCAAGAAAGCGACCGTGGACTCGGCGGCCTACAACGTGAAGCGTCTGGAGGATCTGCAATCCTTCACCAAGATCTACGCGCCGTTCGATGGCGTCATCACCGCTCGCAATACGGACATAGGCCAGTTAATTGATTCGGGCTCGTCCGGCGGTCCGGCCAAAGAACTTTTCCATGTAGCTGCCATTCGCACCTTGCGCGTATTCATTAACGTGCCGCAGCCTTACTCCCCAGCCGCCAAGCCGGGGATTACTGCCGATCTCACTCTCGCACAATTTCCGGGCCGCAAATTCCAGGGAAAACTCGTCCGCACGGCCAACGCCATTGACCTCGCCACCCGTACGTTGCTCGTCGAAGTGGATGTGGATAATCCCACCGGCGAACTTCTGCCCGGTGCTTTCACCGAGGTGCACCTCAAAATCCCCTCCGACATCCCGACCTTCATCATCCCTGTGAATGCGCTGGTGTTTCGCGCCGCAGGTTTGCAACTCGCCACGGTTGTGGACAACAAAGTCAAGCTCATCGCCATCGGGCCCGGCCGCGATTTCGGCTCGGAAATCGAGGTCGTCTCCGGCCTCACCGGGCAGGAATCCGTAATCATCAGCCCTCCCGATTCGATCATCGATGGCGAAGAGGTCAAAATCGCCCAGCCAAATCCGCAAGGAGGTTCGAGCAGTGCGCCGCCGGCAGCTCACTAACTCGCGCACGCGCCGCGAATCCAGCAGCCGCTTTCCCTTGGCGCTCCTGGCCGGCGCGGCCATTCTGTTCTTTGCCGGCTGCACGGTCGGACCCAATTACGTTCGTCCAACCGCGGAAGTCCCCACGGGCTACAAGGAACTTCCTGCTGACTGGAAGCCGGCGCAGCCCAGCGATTCCATTGCCAAAGGCAAATGGTGGGAAATTTACCAGGATCCCCAGCTTAATTCCTTCGAAGAGCAGATAGACGTCTCCAACCAAACTCTCAAAGCCGCACAGGAACAATTTGCCCAGGCCCGCGCCGCCCTGCGCATCAGCCGCTCCAATTTTTTCCCCACCGTAGGGACGGACCCCTCGGTGACGCGCACGCATCTCTCTCGTAATCAGCCGCTTTACAATGCGACGACCGAAAGCAAGGATTACAACAACTTCACCATACCGGTCGACGTCTCTTACGAGCCCGACCTCTGGGGCCGCGTGCGCCGCACCGTGGAAGCCAGCCGCTCCGAAGCCCAGGCCACAGCCGCCGATCTTGCAAACGTAAACCTGAGCCTGCACGCCGAGCTAGCCACCGATTACTTCCAGCTGCGCGGCCTCGACGCGCAGAAGCAGCTTCTCGATTCCACCGTCCAGTCCTACGAAAAAGCGCTCGATTTGACCCAAAGCCGCTATCACGGCGGTCTCGCTTCCGCTGTGGATGTCGCCCAGGCGCAAACCATCCTCGAAACCACGCGCGCCGAATCAGTGGACGTCGAGGTGCAAAGATCCGCCTTCGAGCACGCCATCGCGGTCTTGATCGGAAAACCAGCGGCCGAATTCAGCATCGCGCCGATCCCGCTCGTTGCGCCGCCGCCCCTCGTTCCGGCGGGCCTCCCGTCGGATCTTCTCGAACGCCGCCCCGATATTTCCGCCGCCGAACGCCGTGTGCAGGAACAGAACGCTCAAATCGGCGTCGCGCGCGCGGCATATTTCCCGCTCGTGACACTCGGCGGTACCGGTGGCTTAGAGAGCGCCGTGTTCACCACTCTGGTTCAGGGCCCTAGCGGTTTCTGGATGCTCGGCGGTGACGCTGCGGAGACCATCTTCGATGCCGGACGCCGTCGCGGCGTCTCCGACCAGGCTAAGTCCGCCTGGAATCAATCCGTGGACAACTATCGTCAGACTGTGCTCACCGCGTTTCAAGAGGTCGAAGATAATCTCGCTGCGCTGCGCATCCTGCAGAACGAAGCCGATACCCAAGCCGGCGCTGTCGCCGCCGCCCAACACTCTCTCTCGCTCTCCATCACCCGCTACAAAGGCGGCGTCACCAACTATCTCGAAGTCACTACCGCGCAAAGCGCCGCCCTCTCCGACGAAGTCACCGCCGTAAATATCCTCACTCGCCGGATGGCCGCCAGCGTCCTGCTGATCAAAGCCATAGGCGGCGGCTGGAACGTTTCCCAAATCCCCCACGTCTGAGAGCGACCCACTACCGCAACGCAAAGACCGGCCCAAGTCAATATGGAGTGCAGCGGCGCTCCGCCGCTGTTCCGGCGCGGAGTTCGCTTCGCGTGAAGTAGACCCGCCCGCGCTTTGTGGCTCCCCGCAAGATGGATACGCCGCTCCCATCCGCGTCTCCGATGCGAACTCCTTTCGCCCTTCTGCCCTAGCCTCCTCCGCCAGCCTGTGATAAAGATGTGCGTTCCACCTCGCGCACCGAGCGCGCACTTGAAGACCGGAGAACTCTTGAGCCGTCGAAAGCCGAAAGGTTCAGTGGTTACCCTGCGCGACGTAGCGCAAGAAAGCGGCGTCTCTCCCGCCACCGTCTCCATCGTCCTCAATAATGCCCCGCTTGCGCGCTATATCCCGCCCTCCACCAAGGACCGCATCGAACGCGCCGCCAAAAAACTCGCCTACCGCCCCAAAGTCGTGTCCCGCTTTCTAAGCGCCAAGCGCAATCGCACCGTCGGCGTCATGGTCTTCGACATCACCGATCCGTTCTGCACGCTCATCCTCCGAGGCATCGAAAATTCCCTGTATCAGGCTTCCTACCTTCCCATCCTCACCGATGTACACAACCAGCGAGGCCGCTTCGAGCGCTACCTCGAAATGCTTCTCGCGCGCCCCGTCGAAGCTCTCGTCTTCGTCGCCAACTGGCTCTTCGTGGATATCGACCTCCTCGCCGACCTCGAGAAACGCAACATTCCCGCGGTGATGATTGGCCGCGAACTCCGCTCCGGAGCCGTCAGCTCGGTGATGGTAGATAACGAAGCCGGAGCTCATCTCGCCCTCGAACACCTTTATTCGCTCGGCCACCGCAAAATCGCCTTCATTCGTGGCCCCAAAATGCTCGTGGACAGTTCTCCGCGCTGGCGCGGCGTTCGTTCCTTCGCTCGCTCGATGGGTCTCGAAATCGATCCCAATCTCGTCGTGGATTTGCCCGACTCCCTCGACCCGAATTCCAGTTTCGACGGTGGCTTCAAGCTCACCGAAGAGCTTCTGAAACACAAAAAGCGTTTCACCGCGATCATGGCCTTCGACGACATGACCGCTTTCGGCGCCATCCGCGGCCTGGCCCGCGCCGGCCTCAAAGTACCGGAGGATTGCTCAGTAATCGGCTTTGACGACGTAATCCCCGCCGGCCTGTCGGTGCCTTCGCTCACCACAGTTCGCCAGCCCATGGAAGCTCTGGGAACCGCGGCCGTAGGCATGATCATGGAGGGCATCAACGCCGCCATCGAAGAGCGCGAATCGGTAGCCGTCCACCGCCAGCTAGCCCCAGAACTAGTAGTGCGCGAATCCACCCGCGCCGTCTCCTGGGCCTAGTGCGCGCCCTCACGGCAGTCGTAGGGGCGCGGCATGTCAACGATCCGCCGCAGGAGGACCGTGCCCGCTGCAAATGCGTCGCAACGTCACTGAGACGAATATCTTTTGTTCGCTGGTTTTGACTTGACTTAACAAAGCGGCAGGGAATAATACGAGCGTTTAATAAAGTTTAATAAACCACCGTCATCATCCAAACCGGCTCCGTGTCAGCATCCGTTTGCCTGGCATTCGCCGTTCCGGGAGGCTGTTCGTGCGCCTGCATAGCGACTTCGGAAAGCATTCCAATTTCTCGCTCGATTCCGTTCGGTCCGCCGCAATCCTCGTGCTCTCGCTGTGCGCGTTAGCCGCTTCTCCCCTAGCCGCAAATCCAGCCCCGGACGCTGCCGCGAAAGTCTTCCTGCAATCCGGCTGGCGCCTGCAATCTTCCTGTCAGTTCTCCGCCACCGGCGACCAAATCTCGATGTCCGGCTTCAAAACAGACGGCTGGCATTCCACCGAAGTTCCCTCCACGGTCGTAGCCGCTCTCGTAGCGGACAAGACCTACCCCGATCCCTACTACGCCATGAACCTCCGCGACATCCCCGGCACCACTTATCCCATCGGCAAGAATTTCTCCCTGCTGCCCATGGACAAAGACAGCCCCTTCCGCTGCTCCTGGTGGTATCGCACCGAATTCAAGCTGCCCGAAAATTTTCACGATCGCCACGTCTGGCTGCATTTCGGCGGAATCAATAACCGCGCCAATATCTGGCTCAACGGCCACCAAATCGCGGCCGCAAAAGACGTCGCCGGCGCCTATCGCACCTACGAATACGAAATCACGCCCTTCCTCCAACGCGATCAGCCCAACACGCTCGCCGTCGAAACCATCGCCCAAACTGAAAAAGATCTTGGCATCAACTGGGTGGACTGGAACCCCGCGCCTCCCGATAAAGACATGGGCCTCTGGCGTCCCGTCTATCTGCAAGCAAGTGGCCCCGTAGCGATTCGCTACCCCCAGGTGATGACGCATTTCCCCACCAACTCGCTCGACCAAGCCAATCTCGCCGTCGAAGCCGAACTGCACAACGCCTCCGACGCCGCCGTCACCGGCGTCCTGGAAGGCAAGTTCGATGACGTGAATTTCCGCCAGACCGCCACTCTGCAGCCGCACGAAACCAAAACCGTCCGCTTTCTCTCGGACTCATATCCACAGCTGCAAATTAAGAACCCAAAACTCTGGTGGCCTTACCAGATGGGTTCGCAGTACCTTCACGAACTTTCGATACATTTCACGGTCGGCAACGATGAATCCGACGCGCAAACCGTCAAATTTGGAATCCGCGAAATCACGTCCGAACTGAATTCCAATGGCGCCCGTCAGTTCTACATCAACGGCCGCAAAATTCTCATTCGCGGCGGCGGCTGGTCGCCGGACATGCTCCTCCGCCAGGACCTCGATCGCCTGCAAAACGAATTCCGCTACGTCCGCGACATGAACCTAAACACCATCCGCCTCGAAGGCAAACTGGAAACAGAAGAATTTTACAATCTCGCCGATGAACAGGGCGTCCTGATCATGGCCGGCTGGTGCTGCTGCGATCATTGGGAGCAGTGGAAGCGCTGGCAGCCTGGCGATCTTGAAATCGCCACCGCTTCCTTGCATTCGCAGATCATGCGCATGCGCAGCCATCCCAGCATGCTCGTCTGGCTCAATGGCAGCGACAATCCGCCGCCCGCCAACGTCGAAACCGCCTACATCAAAGTCCTCAAAGAATCCGACTGGCCGAATCCTTACATCTCCTCCGCCTCGGCCACTCCTACCTCCGTCACCGGACAGTCCGGCGTCAAAATGACCGGACCCTACGATTACGTCCCGCCCGATTACTGGCTGACCGCTAACAACAAGTATGGCGGCGCATTCGGTTTCAACACCGAAACCAGTCCTGGCCCTGCCGTCCCGCTTCAAAGCTGCCTGAAAAATTTCATTCCCGCCGAGCACATGTGGCCGCAGGATGTTTTCTGGAACTATCACGCCGGTTCCGAAGGCTTCAAGGATCTCAGCCATTTCAACGGCGCCATGAACGCAATCTACGGGCCCGCGAAGGATCTCGACACCTACGAACTGAGATCGCAAACCATGGCCTACGAAGGCGAGCGCGCCATGTTCGAGGCCTACTCCCGCAACAAGTACCAAACCACCGGCATCATTCAGTGGATGCTCAACAACGCGTGGCCCTCCACCATCTGGCACCTCTTCGATTACTATCTCCAGCCCGCCGGCGGCTATTTCGGCACCAAAAAAGCCTGCGAGCCTCTCCACGTGCAATTTTCCTACGACGACAACAGCGTCGACGTCGTCAACAGCCGCTACGAAAAAGCAGCCGGCCTCATCGTTACCGCCAAAATCTATGACGTCTCCTGGCAGCAACGTTACTCGACGCAAGTACGGACAGACGTTGACCCCGATGGTGTCCGGAAGGCTTTCATCATTCCCGCTGGTTCCTTCGATCCTCCCTCGCCCGTCTTTTTCGTGTCTCTCGAACTTCAGACCAGCGACGAAAAAATCGTCAGCCGCAATTTCTATTGGCTCTCCTCCAAGCCCAACACCTACGAATGGGCCAAGACGACTTACCGCTTCACTCCCGTGTCTTCGTACGAAGACCTCACAGCCCTCCAAACGCTTCCTGAAGCAAACGTCGAAGCCACCGGCAGCCTGTTGCCCGGCCCCGATGGCCCCGTCGCGCACGTCCTTCTGAAAAACACGAGCGACCACCTCGCTTTCCAAATTCGTCTCGGAATTCGCAAATCAGGCCAAACAGGTGAAATTCTCCCGGTCTTCTGGGACGATAATTACATCGAACTCATGCCCGGTGAATCTCGCGAGCTAACCGCCGGCTATTTGCCTGATACTCCCGTTTTCGGCGGTGTTGAATTGAGCGTTTCCGGTTGGAACATCGCGCCCGCCACGATCCCCTTGAAAGAGGGAAGAGGTCTGCCCCCCACTTCCACCGGAGGCGGCCGCTAATGTCCGATCAGCAGACGACTCCGTCGAGCCCGCCGCGCGCGTTTGCGAACCACATGCTCAGCGAGATCTACGAGCAGCCTCAGGCCATTCGTGAAACCATTCGGCAGAACGTGCATGGTGATGTCATTTTTCCCGATTCGTTGCGGCCCATCGAAAAAGCTCTTTTCGACTTCAAAAAAATCATCATCGCCGCCAGCGGCTCCAGCCGCAACGCCGGTCTCGCCGGCGAAATCATGATCGAAGACCTTGCCGGAGTCGCGGTGGACGTCGAATACGCCAGCGAGTATTGCTACCGCTCCACGCACTCGGACACCAATCCGATCGTAGTCGTGATCACTCAGTCAGGCGAAACCGCGGACACCACCGCCGCGCAGCGCGAAGCCCTCAATCGCGGCGCGAAAACCGTCGCCATCTCGAACGTCGCCGATTCCACCATCTCCCGCGAAGCCAGCGCCAGGCTTCAGACCTGCGCCGGGGTAGAGAAGGCCGTTCCGGCCACCAAAAGTTTCACCGCGCAACTCACCATCCTTTATCTATTCTCGCTGTTCCTCGCCAGGCAGCGCGGCCGAATGACTTCCGAAGTCGCGCGCGCGCACTTGAATGCGCTCGCCGAAATCCCCAAAGCCATCGAAAAGTCCCTCGCCGCGTGGGATGCGCAGGCCGCCGGCTGCGCCCGAGCTTTCCAAAATTCCAGAGCATTTCTGTTCCTAGGCCGCGGCGTCCATTACGCTCTCGCCCGCGAAGGCGCGCTCAAGCTCAAGGAAATTTCCTACGTCCAGGCCGAAGGTCTTCCCGCCGGCGAACTACGTCACGGCCCCAACGCCCTCGTGGATGACAAACTTCCCATAATCGTGCTAGCCACGCGTGACGCCTCCGACCCCGATTCCGTCCTGCGCTATCAAAAAACTCTACTGGTCCTCGAATACATCAAGAGCCGCAGCGGAAAATCCATCGTCATCGCCACCGAAGGTGATCGCGAAATCCTTCCTCTCGCCGATCGCCATATATTCGTCCCCCCGGTTCCGGAGCTGCTCCTTCCGATTCTCGAGGTGGTTCCGCTCCAACTCTTCGCGTACCACTTCGCCATCTTGAACGGCTGTGACGTAGACCGCCCGAGAAATCTGGTCAAGGCTGTCGTCACCGAATGAGCTCAACCCAAGCCGCGCAATCCCCCGTAAAACTCAGCCGCGTCCTCGGCCTCTGGGACCTCATCATCATCGGCATCGTAATCATTCAACCCATCGCGCCCATGGGCATCTACGGCGTCATCAGCAACGACGCCCGCGGCCACGTCGTAACCACCCTCCTGATCGCCATGGTCGCCATGCTCTTCACCGCCATCAGCTACGGCAAAATGGCCCGCGCCTATCCCTCCGCCGGCTCCGCGTACACCTACGTCGGCCAGGAACTGAAGCCCGCCCTCGGTTACATCACCGGCTGGGCCATCGTCATGGATTACATCCTCAACCCGCTCATCTGCACCATCATCTGCAGCCAACTCACGCAGAATATTCTTCCGTTCCTGCCCTACTGGACGCTCGTGTTTTTCTACGCCGGCGCGTTCACACTTCTCAATGTCCGCGGAATCAAGACATCCGCGCGTATCAATGACGTCATGGCCGCCGGAATGAGCATCGTCGTAGTGATCTTCTTCGTCTTCGTCATTCGCTTTCTCTGGAGCATGCATCAATACGGCCCCGGCTTTTTCACGCATCCCTTTTACAATCCCGCCACCTTCAGCTTCAAGAGCGTCTTTCACGGCACTTCCGTCGCTGTCCTCACCTACATCGGATTTGACGCCATCTCGACCTTTTCCGAAGAAGTCGAAAATCCCCGCCGCAACATCATGCTCGCCACGGTTCTCGTCTGCCTGATCACCGGAGTCCTCGCTTCACTCGAGGTTTACGCCGCGCAACTCGTCTGGCGCGACCAGCCTTTTCCTGCGGATAAAATCACTTCCGCGTTTCCGCTAGTCGCGCAGACCGCCGGCGGCTATTTTCTTTTCCAACTCATCAATTTCACGATTCTGGTCGCCAATATCGGCTCGGGCATGGGTTCGCAACTCGGCGCCGCACGCCTGCTCTACGGCATGGGCCGCAGCGACGGAATTCCCAAAAAGTTTTTCGGCGCGGTCGATCCGAAGAGCCACGTCCCGCGCAACAACGTCATCTTCGTCGGCGTAATCGCTCTGGTGGGCTCCTTCATCATCACCTACGACCAGGGCGCCGACCTTCTGAACTTCGGGGCCCTCCTCGCCTTCATGGGCGTCAACATCGCCGCGCTAGTCCGTTATTACTTCCGCGCCGAAAAGAAAAATATTCTCAACTTGCTCTCCCCGCTCCTCGGTTTCTTGATTTGCGCCTTCATCTGGAGCCATCTCAGCGGCCCCGCCCTGCGCTTGGGCGCCATCTGGATGGTCATCGGCATCGCCTATGGCGCCGTCAAAACTCGCGGCTTCCAGGCCAACCTGGTCAATTTCGATATACCCGCCGACGACGCTTAAGCTTTCGCCCCCAAATCTCTGCGTTTCGCAGCCTCGCGCTGCCGATCATCCATTCCCTATGCATCCTTTTCCGCGCACTAAACCTTTCTTCCCGAACGGACGATTGTCTCGATAAGGGACTGCGGCGCTGGCGCCTGGCTTTCTCGTCGCCCGTAAAAATCTCTAAAGCCAGAATCGCGCAGCAGACAGTTTCAAATCAGGGCAGCGCCGCCAACATCATGGATCCTATAGCTCTTACAGTTCTCCTAATTATCGCGGACTCGGCCGACGAGGCCGATATCCGCCAGAAGCTTGCCGGAGCCAGAAAAGCTCGCTTTGAAGTTCACACGGTCTCGACTTTCGCGGATGCATTGAAGAAAACCGCGACCCGATCCTTTGACATCTTACTGGCCGATCTTGCAGTTTCAGATTCCGACGGCATGCGCGGTTTGCAAAACCTCATCGCAGTCGCCAAGGACGTCCCGGTCGTTATCATCAGCAGCGTTCATGACGAGGCTCAGGCGCTCGAAACCGTGCGCGCGGGCGCCGACGACTACACGGTAAAGAACCGCATGAATGCGGCAGCATTCGAACGTGTGCTCTTATACGCGCTCGAGCGCCACGCCGCTCGCCGTCACACCACACTGCAATTCGCTGTTTCCCGCGCGTTGGCCGAATCCCAAACCGTCGCCGAAGCCTCCGACGGCATCCTGCGCGTCCTCTGCGAGTCCCTGAAATTCGATCTAGGGGAAATCTGGCAGGTCAATCCGGTAGCGAACCGCCTCATCTACGCGCGTTCGTGGTCCGCGTCTTCACGCAAGTTTTTGCAATTCCAGGCGCTGAGCCAGACGGTCCAATTCCGCTGTGGCGAAGGTCTCCCCGGACGCGTGTGGCGTACACACGCGCCGGAATGGATTGACGACGTGACCGAAAGTTCTTCCTTTACTCGCACGGGCGCCGCAATCTCGGCTGGTCTTCGTTGCGGCTTCGCGGTTCCACTCGGCTTGTTTCAAAAAAGCTTCGGGGTCATAGCTTTTTTCAGCCACGATAGGAAAAGCCCCGACGAGCAGCTGATCAGATTCCTGATGAGTATCGCCAATCAGATGGGCCAGTTCATGGCCCGTAAGTTTGCCGAAGAAGAGCACGCCAAAATCGGAAAAGAACTTGCCCTGATTCTCGATTCCACTTCCGAGGGAATTTACGGAGTTAACCTCTCTGGCGCGGTCACCTTCGTCAACCAGTCCGCCGCCCGCATGTTCGGATGCAATCGCCAGCAGGTGGTCGGTCAGGACGCGCACTCCCTGTTTCATCACACTCGCCCGGACGGCACTCCCTATCCCGCATCCGAATGTCCGCTGACGCGAACTCTAAAATCCGGAATCAATTTTCACACGGATCTCGAGTATTTCTGGAAAGCAGACGGTTCGCATTTTGCCGTCAGCTATTCGGCCATTCCGGTAGTTGAAAGTGCGCGAGTCACCGGCGCCGTCATCAGCTTTGAGGACATTTCCGAAAAGCGTCAGATGGAAGTCGAGCTCCGCCACGCACAAAAATTGGAAGCGGTTGGAGGATTGGCGGCGGGCATCGCCCACGAAATCAATACGCCCATTCAATTCATCGGTGATAACACCCGGTTCTTGCAGAATTCCTTTGTCGAAAGCATGCAGATGATTGCGAAATACGAAGAAATCTGCGCACACGCCGCCACCTCGACACTGCAACCTGGAATGTTGCAAGAAGTGGATGCAATCCGCCAACGGATCGAGTGGGATTTCCTAAGCACAGAAGTCCCCAAGGCATTCGATCAAATGCTGGACGGCGTCAATCGCGTCGCCACCATCGTTCGCGCCATGAAAGAGTTCTCGCACGTGGACCGCAGCTCCGAAAAGGCCCCAGCCGACCTCAACAAAGCCATCGAAAGCACCTTGATCGTCGCTCGCAATGAGGTCAAGTACGTCGCCAATGTGGAAACCGAACTGGGCGCCCTTCCTCCCATCCACTGCCATCTGGGCGATCTGAACCAGGTTTTTCTCAACTTATTCGTCAACGCCGCGCACGCCATCAGCGACGTAGTCAAAAATACCGGCGAAAAAGGCCGCATCACCGTGCGTACTTGGCAAGACGGCGATAGCGTCGTCGTCTCTGTCGCTGACACCGGCACCGGAATTCCCGAGCGCGTTCGCGCCAAAATTTTCGATCCGTTTTTCACGACCAAGGAAGTAGGGAAGGGCACGGGACAAGGTTTGGCACTGGCGCGCGCGATTGTCGTCGATAAACACGGCGGCACTCTCTCTTTTGAAACAAAAATGGGCGAAGGCACCACTTTCTTTGTTCGTCTTCCGGCGAACGGTGTGCCCGCTACTCGAGAGGTGGTGGTCACGTGAAGCGAATTCTATTTGTGGATGACGAAATCAAAATTCTGGAGGGTCTGCAGCGCATGCTCCGCCCGCAGCGCCAGCTCTGGGAAATGGCCTTTGCCCCGGGTGGGCAAGCTGCACTCGGTATGTTGGACGCCACTCCCTTCGACGTCATCATCTCGGACATGCGCATGCCCGGAATGGACGGTGCGGCCTTGCTCAAAACCGTACGCGAAAAATATCCCAGCGTGCTGCGTATCATTCTCTCCGGTTACGCGGACATGGAAGCCGCCTTCAACGCCGTTCCGGTGGCTCACCAGTTTTTGCTT
Organism: uncultured Acidobacteriota bacterium; assembly: GCA_963740695.1. Lineage (GTDB taxonomy): Bacteria > Acidobacteriota > Terriglobia > Acidiferrales > UBA7541 > Palsa-295. Next base: position 334,272 of record CAVUFU010000001.1, on the reverse strand, counting down.
AAGCCCTGCGACCAGGACACCCTGCGCACCGCCGTAGACCGCGCCACCAGCCTCAGCGACGTCCTCAACAGCAAAATGCTCGCGAATCTGGTCGGCTCCATTCAGCAATTGCCGTCTCTCCCGGCGATGTGTTTGGAACTCCAGCAAACTCTCGCGGACCCGGATTCCTCCTCGCGCAAAGTTGCCCAGATTATCGAACGCGACACCGCCATGTCCGCCAAAATTCTCCAGCTCGTAAACTCCGCCTTCTTCGGCTTTGTCCGCAACGTCAGCGACATTCAAACCGCCATCAATTATCTCGGCATCTCCACCCTGCAAAATCTGGTCCTTTCGGCCGAAGTTTTTCGCGTATTTCATCCCGCTCATTCGATTCCCGGCTTTTCGCTCGAAGCCCATCAGTCGCATTCGCAGTTGGTCGGTCGAATTGCTAAAGACCTTTCGGCCAACGTTGCCATCGCCGCGGCTGCTCCCATCGCCGGGCTGCTGCACGACGTCGGCAAATTGGTCCTCGCCGAAGCCATGCCAGGCCATTTCGCTAACGCCCTGAAGCGCGCGCGGCAGGAGCAACGTCCGCTCTTCGAAGTCGAAGAGGAAATGACTGGCATCTCTCACGCCGAAGTCGGAGCCTACCTGCTCAGCCTCTGGGGCATTCCTTACATAATCATCGAAGCGGTCGCGCATCATCATCACCCCGAGCGCGTTCCTCACGATAAATTGGACGTGCTGGCGTGCGTCTATTTTGCAAATTGGCTGGCACACGACCACGACGCCCGCAATTCCGAGGACGCCGCTATCCCCAACCCGCCGCTGAATTCCCACGTCGTCGCCAAACTCGATGTCGAAGAAAAACTGCCCGAGTGGTTAGCCTCGGCAGATGCGGCCGCCCTCGAGCTTTCCGGAGTCTGCGATGACAAACGCTGAGCGCCCTCGCATCCTCTGCGTTGACGACGAACCGCACGTCCTGGACGGCCTCTCGCGCACTCTGCGCAGCCACTACGCCGTCGAAACCGTCTCCGTCGGCGCGCAAGCTTTGGAAAAAGTGCGCACCGGCGAGCCCTTCGCCGTAGTCGTTTCCGATCAACGCATGCCGCAAATGGATGGCGTCCGCCTCCTCGCTCACATTCGCACCGTCGCTCCATCCACGGTCCGCGTCCTCCTCACCGGGCAGGCAGACATGGAATCTGCGATCGCCGCCGTCAATGAAGGCAATATCTTCCGCTTTCTCACCAAGCCTTGTTCCACCGAAACTCTTCTACAGGCTCTCGATGCCTCTGTCGAACAATACCGGCTCGTTACCTCCGAAAAAGTTCTGTTGGAGGAAACCCTGCGCGGCAGCATTAAAGCGCTCATCGATATTCTATCGATGGCGAATCCCACCGCGTTTGGACGTGCCACACGGGTGCGCCACTGCGTGGATCAACTCATGGCGCATTTCAAGATTCGCGAGCAGTGGCCGGTCGAGGTTGCCGCCATGCTTTCTCAGATCGGCTGCGTCACTCTTCCACCTGCAACCCTGGATAAGCTCTACCGTGGTGACGTTCTCGACGAATCCGAGCACGAAATGGTCAAACGCATGCACACCGTCGCCGAAAAATGCCTTTCTCACATCCCCCGCATTGATGCCGTACGCGAAATCCTGCACCAGCATAATCGCCACTACGCGGAGAGTAAGAAGCGCTCGGACGCGGAAATCGACGAGGAACTTCCCTGGGGCGCTCGCGCGCTGAAGGTTGCTCTAGATTTTGATCTGCTGGACTCCGGCGAAGCTCATTCCGATCATCCCTTTGCCATCATGCGCGGACGCAAAGGATGGTATGACCCGGAAATTCTCGAAGCTCTCGCCGCGATGCGTGGCAACGCGCAGGACAAAATTCAGATGTTGGAGCTCTCCGTCCGCGAAGTCGCGGTCGGCATGGTCTTCGGCGAAGACTTGAAATCCTCCAAGGGCATGCTGCTGATTGCTCGCGGCCAGGAAGTCACGCCCGCGCTCCTCGAACGCATGCGCAACTTCTCTCCCGAACTCGGCGTCCGCGAACCAGTCCGCATGATTCTTCAGAGTTCTGCGAGTACTCAACCAGCTCTCGTCGGTTCGCGCTAAACGCAAACCGTTTGCGCTCGTGTAAAAAACCAAGTTCGCGCCACTAACGAAATCGCCTCTAGTCCGGCTCCTGCGTCACAATGTGCACGTCCACCGCCGGCGCATCCCGCAAAAATCGGTTGATCCCGTTCATGTACCTCAATTTTTTCCATCCTTCGGTCGCCGTCCGCCCGAATATCACCTGCGTGATGTGCTTATCCCGCACAAATCGCGCAGCCGTCTCCGCCACACGATCGCCTTTCAACCTTACCGGCTTCGCTCCCAAATTTTCCGCGAATTGCAAATTCGCTTCCAGCAACTTCTCCTCTTCCGGGTCGCTGTCCTGATCGAGATCCACGTGCAGTGCGTATAGCTCCGCATCCATCCGCCGCGCCATGCGTGCGGCGCGAGCCACCAGGTACTGTGCCTTCGGGTTTGCGCTGATGCACACCGCCAGCCGCTCGCGCACGCCCCACGCCTCCTGGATGTCCTTCTCCACCATGTACGATTCCAGGCTGCGGTCCACCTGCTCTGCTACCTGGCGCAACGCCAGCTCGCGCAACGCAATCAAATTTCCCCGGCGAAAGAAATTCTTCAGCGCCTGCTCGATCTTTTCCTTTCCGTAGACGTCTCCGCGCCTCATGCGGTTCTGCAATGCCTCTGGCGTCAAGTCCACCATCACCGTTTCGTCGGACACCTGCAGCACCCAGTCCGGCACCGTTTCCCGCACCGGCACGCCGGTGATCGCGCGCACCGTCGGGGCGATGCTCTCGATGTGCTGGATATTCACAGTAGAGATCACGTCAATCTTCGCGTCCAGAATTTGCAGTACATCCTCATATCTCTTGCGATTTTTGCTTCCGGGGATATTCGTGTGCGCCAATTCATCCACCAGCGCCACGCGCGGCTGCCGCGCCAAAATCGCTTCCAGATCCATTTCAGCGAAGAGCGTTCCTTTGTAATCAATCATCCGTCGCGGAATCGTTTCCAGTTGCGACGAAAGTTCCGCGATGCCCTTTCTTCCATGCGTTTCCACTACCCCAATCACCACGTCTTCGCCGCGGCTATGCCTCCGGATCGCCTCGCTCAACATGCTGAACGTCTTGCCCACTCCTGGTGCATACCCTAAGAATAGCTTTAGCGCTCCTTTTGTCTTTTCCGATGGCTTGGACGCGGCTAGCCACTGTTCCGGGGTCTTGGGCATGCGGGTATTCTCTTCTACGGCCTCTCGGAAAGCTACGTTAGAATGTGCCGGTGCGCGAGTCCCTACTCCCACGCTTCATGCGATTCGCTGCTGCTCTGGCGATCGTTCTCATAATTTCTGTTTTCTATAGACATGTATTGCCTGTTAATCCCACCACCGTAGCGCTCACTTTTCTGCTCGCCATTCTGGCTGTTTCCACCGTATGGGGCATCGCCGTTTCTGTATTTATGTCCATCGCGGCTATGCTGGCGTTCAATTTCTATTTCCTGCCGCCCGTGGGCACTTTCACCGTCGCCGATCCCCAAAACTGGGTCGCGCTCTTCGCTTTTCTCGTAGTTTCCGTGCTCGCCAGCCATCTTTCCACTCGTGCTCGTCAGCAAGCCACGCACGCCGCACAGCGCCGCCGCGAAATCGAAAAGCTTTACGCTTTTAGCCAGGGCCTTCTTGAGTCCGGCAACGTGATTCAGCTCCTCAATCGCATCCCCTCCCAGATCGTGGACATCTTCGAAGTGGGCGCCGCCGCCCTGCTTCTCGCCGAAAAGCAGAAAATCTATCGCTCCGGTCCGGTCATACCGAAACTCGACCTCGAAACTCTCAAGGCCATGGTCATTCGCGAAGAGCCGCTGGTGGACGAAGCCAATAGCCTCTGCTTTGTCCCGGTGCGCCTCGGCGTCCGCCCCATCGGCAGCCTGGGAGTTTCCGGTTCGATGCTCTCTCGCCAGACGCTCGAAGCCGTTGGCACCCTCATCGCCGTCGCCATCGAACGCGCTCGCGCCATCGAGCAGCTCGGTCTCACCGAAGCCGCCCGCGAGGGCGAACGCCTTCGCACCGCGCTCCTCGACTCCGTAACCCACGCGCTGCGCACCCCGCTCACTTCCATCAAAGCTTCCGTCACCAACTTGCTCTCGAACGCCAGCGTCACCGCTCAGCAGCGCCAGGAACTTCTCACCATCATCAATGAAGAAACCGATCGCCTGAACCGCCTCGTCGGCGAAGCCGGAGAAATGGCGCGCCTCGATGCCGGTGAAGTCGAGCTCCGTCTCGAATCCCATCCGATTGAAGATGTCATCAACGCCGCACTCAGCCAGTGCAAGCTCACCCTCGGTGATCGCGTCGTCCGCGTTCAGGTACCTGAGGGCCTGCCGAACGTCAATGTGGACCTTGTTCGCGCGCGCGAAGCCCTCGTCCACCTCCTCGAGAATGCTAATCAGTATTCACCCGCGGACCAACCCATCACCATCACGGCCGAAGCCACTCCTGATTTCATCGTCACCAGCGTCGCCGATCGCGGCGCCGGCATTGACGACCTTGAGCAAAACCTGATTTTCGAAAAATTTTATCGCGGCAAGGACCAGCGCTACCTCGTGCAAGGGACTGGCATGGGCCTGCCGATCGCCAAAGCCATCATCGAAGCCCACGGTGGCACCATGAGCCTCACCAGCCAGCGCGGCCAGGGCTCCGTCTTTTCGTTCACGTTGCCCGTAGATCGCGGCCGTTCCGGAGACTGATGAACGCCGCCACCATTCTCGTCGTAGACGACGAACCGCAAATCCGCCGCGTCATGCTCACCACTCTCGCCTCGCAAGGCTATACCGTCATTGAAGCCCGCAGCGGGGAAGAGGCTCTCGAAAAAATCCGTGGCGAACGGCCCGATCTCTTTCTTCTCGACGTGAACTTGCCGGGAATTTCCGGCCTCGAAACCTGCCGCGAAATCCGCAGCACCAGCGACGCGCCCATCATCATGCTCACGGTGCGCAATTCGGAGCGCGACAAAGTGCAAGCCCTCGATGCCGGCGCCGATGATTACGTCGTCAAGCCCTTCGGCGTAGAAGAACTCATGGCACGCATTCGCGCCGCGCTACGCCGCGCCGCTCCCGGAGAAGCCACGCCTGCCTTCGTCTCTGACGACCTGAAAATAGATTTCGAGAAACGGAATGTCCTGGTCCAAGGCCGCTCCGTCCGCCTCACTCCCAAGGAATTCGAACTGCTGCGCCAGCTAGTTGCAAATGCAGGCAAAGCCCAGGCACACCGCCGCCTGTTGCAAGTCGTCTGGGGACCCGACTACGGGGAAGAAACCGAATACCTGCGCGTCTTCATCAATCAATTAAGAAAAAAAATCGAGCCGGATCCAAGCCATCCCAGATACATCCACACAGAACCCTGGATCGGCTACCGCTTCGACCCGCCTGCCACTCCCAAATCGCGCGCTACTCGTCAAGAAAAGTAGCGCCCAGGAGAGTAGCGCCGGCGTCCCGCCGGCTCTTCGACGCCATTATGTCCAAGCACGTCTCCCAGACGCAGCACCGTTCTTAAGTGTAGGGGCGGGTCTCAGACCCGCCCTCCGCGGCGCGTCCGCCGACTTCGTGGCTGCCTCTCGTTGTCATCCCGAGTCCGCAAAGCGCGCGAGGGATCTCTCTTGCAGCGATGGCGCCACTACCGCGCCGGCATCGGACGCATCGCATCCAACTCCAAATTCAACTCCAGCACATTCACTCGCGCCTCACCCAGAAATCCCCACTGCCGCCCAATCGTGTGCCGCGCCACCGCCGCGCGCACGTCCCCCTCGCTCATCCCGCGTTCCCGCGCCACGCGCGCCACCTGAAACTCCGCCGCAGCCGGCGTGATATCCGGATCAAGCCCCGACGCTGAACTCGTAACAAGATCCACTGGAATCGGCGCGCCCGGGTTCTCCGCACGCAATTTCTGCACGTCGCCATTCACCCGCGCAATCAAAGCCGCGTTCGTCGGCGCGAGATTCGAAGCTCCGCCGCCAGGCGCATCCGGATCGTATCCAGCAGGCCCCGCCTCAGACGGCCGCGAGTGAAAATATCCCGCCGCCGAGAATGGCTGCCCGATCAATCTCGATCCCAGCGGCTTCCCATGCAGCTGAATCATTTCGCCGTTCGCTTGCCTCGGAAAAAGCCACTGCGCCAGTCCCGTGACCGCCAGCGGATACCCAATCCCCAGCAACACGGTGGTCGCCACCGTCATCCAGATCGAAATCATGAAATTGCGCTTCATAAATTCCTCAAGCCCACCCGATATGCGTAATGATCAAATCGATCAACTTGATCCCGATAAACGGCGCAATAATCCCGCCCAATCCGTACACCAGCAAATTTCGCCGCAGCAACGCTTCCGCTCCCAACGGCCGGTATTTCACTCCGCGCAAGGCCAGCGGCACCAAAGCAATTATGATCAGCGCGTTGAAAATCACCGCCGACAGAATCGCCGATTGAGGCGTCTTCAGTTCCATCACGTTCAGCACGCCCAGTTGTGGAAGCGCCGCCGCAAACATCGCCGGAATAATCGCGAAATATTTCGCCACGTCGTTCGCCACCGAAAAAGTGGTCAACGCCCCCCGCGTAATCAAAAGCTGCTTGCCAATTTCCACCACCTCAATCAGTTTCGTCGGATTCGAATCGAGGTCCACCATGTTCCCGGCTTCTTTCGCAGCCTGCGTTCCGGCGTTCATCGCGAGGCCCACGTCCGCCTGCGCCAAGGCCGGCGCATCGTTCGTGCCGTCGCCGGTCATCGCCACCAATTTGCCCTTGGCCTGTTCGCGGCGAATCAAAGCCAGCTTGTCTTCCGGCCGAGCCTCCGCCAGAAAATCATCCACGCCCGCTTCGCGCGCAATCGCCGCGGCGGTAAGCGGATTGTCGCCGGTAATCATCACCGTGCGAATTCCCATCACGCGCAAATGCTCAAAACGCTCCCGCATCCCACCCTTCACAATATCCTTCAGGTGGACCACGCCCAGAGCCCGCGCATCTTCAGCCACCAGCAACGGCGTTCCGCCGGAATTCGAAATCCGGTCCACCGCCTCCATCGTTTCTGGCGGCACCGATCCCCCCGCGTCCTTGATGCTCTTGACGATCGCATCCCGAGCGCCCTTGCGTATCCGTCGCCCGTCCAAATCCACGCCAGACATCCGCGTAACCGCCGAAAACGGTATAAAAGTCGCCGCAATAGACCCCAATTCTCTCGCGCGCAAACCGTACTTATCCTTTGCCAGCACCACGATCGAGCGGCCTTCCGGCGTTTCATCCGCCAGCGACGCCAATTGCGCCGCATCCGCCAGCTCCGCGTCGCTCACGCCCGGCGCCGGAATAAATTCCGTCGCAAAACGATTGCCCAGCGTGATCGTCCCGGTCTTATCCAGCAACAGCGTGTCCACGTCGCCCGCCGCTTCCACCGCGCGCCCGGACATCGCCAGCACGTTCTTCTGCAGCACGCGATCCATCCCCGCGATGCCAATCGCCGAAAGCAATCCGCCAATCGTCGTCGGAATCAGGCACACCAGCAGCGCGACCAGCACAAACACCGATTGCGGCGCTCCCGAATAAATCGCCATCGGCTGCAACGACACGACCGCCAGCAGAAAAATGATCGTCAATCCTGCGAGCAGAATGTTCAGCGCAATCTCATTCGGCGTTTTCTGCCGCAGCGCGCCTTCCACCAATTTGATCATCCGGTCCAAAAACGTCTCGCCCGGATTCGAGGTAATCCGCACCTTAATCTCATCAGACAGCACGCGCGTCCCGCCCGTCACCGCCGACCGGTCTCCGCCAGACTCGCGTATCACTGGCGCGGATTCGCCGGTGATCGCCGATTCATCCACCGACGCGACTCCCTCGATCACTTCGCCGTCGCCTGGAATGAATTCCGTCGCGCTCACCACTACCACATCGCCGATCCGCAGTTTCGATCCCGCAACCGATTCGAGCTTCCCATCCGGTTTCAATCGCCGCGCAATCGTTTCGGCCCGCGCCTTGCGCAAAGTTTCCGCCTGCGCCTTCCCCCGCCCTTCCGCCATCGCTTCCGCAAAATTCGCAAAAAGCACCGTGAACCACAGCCACAAAGTGATCTGCAGTGAAAATCCGAATCCCGGCGTGTGTTGCACGACGCCACGCACCAAATCAACCGACGTCAACACCGCGCCCACTTCCACCACGAACATCACCGGGTTTTTCGTCAGCGTCCGCGGATTCAACTTCACAAACGATTCCCACAACGCTGGCACCACGATTTCCTTGCCCCAGCGCGATTGCTCTCGAGTGCTTGCCTTGGCCGTCATGTGCGCTTAAAACACCTTTCCTGCGTTCATCAGCAGATGCTCCAGAATCGGACCCAAACTGAGCGCCGGAAAAAATGTCAACGCGCTCACGATCAGCACCACTGATACCAACAGTGCCGTGAAAAGCGGCGTCGTCACCGGAAACGTTCCCGCCGACTCCGGCACGTATTTCTTCCGCGCCAAACTTCCCGAAATCGCGAGTATCGGAATCACCGCGAAAAAACGTCCAAAGAGCGTCGCCAGTCCAATCGTCGTGTTGTACCAAACCGTGTTTGCGTTGAATCCCGCGAACGCCGAGCCGTTATTTCCCGTGCCCGACGTGTACGCGTACAAGATCTGCGAAAGCCCGTGCGGCCCCGGATTTGTGATGGATGGCGTGCCGAAACTCTTCGCCACCACAGAAATCGCGGTGAACACCAGAATCACCAAAGGAAAAATCAGCACCGAAAGCATCGCCATCTTCACGTCGTACGCTTCGATTTTCTTCCCCAAATATTCCGGCGTCCGGCCCACCATCAATCCAGCGATGAACACCGACAAAATCACGAACACGATCATCCCGTAGAGCCCCGATCCCACTCCGCCGAACACCACCTCACCTAACATGATGTCAATGAGCGGAATCATTCCGCCCAGCGGCGTAAACGAATCATGCATCGAATTCACCGCGCCGCAGCTCGCGTCCGTCGTCACCGTCGCGTACAACGCCGAATTCGCGATGCCAAACCGCACCTCCTTGCCTTCCATGTTTCCGCCCACCTGCTGCGCGCTTGCCTTCTGATCCACACCGTGCAGCACCGGATTGCCTCGCGCCTCCGCCGCATACGCGCAAGTGACCCCGGCCAAAAACAGCACCGCCATCGCGCCCCACACTGCCCAGCCATGTTTCTGCGAGCCCGTCATCCGCCCCAGCGTGTACGTCAATCCGGATGGAATCGCAAAAATCAAAATGAGCTGCAAAAAATTGCTGAGCGGAGTGGGGTTCTCATAAGGATGCGCGCTGTTCGCATTGAAAAATCCGCCGCCGTTCGTCCCGAAAATCTTGATTGCCTCCTGCGACGCGACGGGCCCTTGCGGGATTTTCTGCTCCTTCACCACCTGTGTAGTCGTTTTGCCGTCCGTGCCCGTCACCTGCACCGTCTGCGGATCCAGCAGCTGAGTCGTCACGTAAGGCTTCAAATTCTGAATCACACCTTGCGATACAAACAGCATCGAAACCACCAGGCACGCCGGCAACAGCACCCACAGAACCGTTCGCGTCAGGTCCACCCAGAAATTCCCGATGGTATCCTGCTCGCGCCGCGCGATTCCCCGGATCACTGCGATCGCCAGCGCGATCCCTACCGCCGCGGACATGAAGTTGTGATACGCCAGCCCCGCCATCTGCGTGAAGTAACTCATCGTCACTTCCGGCACGTACGCCTGCCAGTTGGTGTTCGTCGTGAACGACGCCGCCGTATTGAACGCCAGGTCTGTCGGCACCGCGGCCAGCTTCTCCGGATTCCACGGCATCCATTGCTGCACGCGTTCCATCGCGTACAGCAGCGTCATGGAAACGCCGCTGAAAAGCAGCATCGCAATTGTGTATTCCGTCCAACGCATTTCCCGCCGTTCGTCCACGCCGGTCACCTTATAGAGCAATCGCTCCAAGGGACGCAGCAAGGGATCCAAAAAGGTTTTCTCGCGCGCAAATACGCGCGTCATGAAGACGCCCAGCGGCTTCGCCACCGCAAACGTCACCAGCAGAAACAAAAGTATTTGCAGCCACCCATTCGCCGTCATGGTCAAAATCTCTCCGGCCACAACAATGCCGCAACCAAATACCCCAAAATCAAAACGCAAATCACCAGCAGAAAAATATTGCCAAGCATCGAGCCGCACTCCTCACTTCAATCGGTCACACCCGCGCACATATCCCAAAGCCACCAAAAAAAATCCCAGAGTCACCGCCAAAAACGCAATGTCGCCCATTATCTGAACTCCCGACATGAGGTACGAACGCAAAGTCTCCGTGCACTCCGCATCATCTCTGTGCCCTCTGTGTTAAAGCCTTTCATTCTAACTTCAATCACTACCAATACCAGTCCGCCAAGCACGCTCTCTCTGCGCACTCTGCGCCTCTGCGGTGAATCCGTTGCAAGCCTCTTGGCAACGCTCAGAATTTCACGAGGATCGACATGTCGATAAACGATTCATCTCTCCGAAGGTCCGGGAACCACACACTCGAATTCTGTTGCGGGCTAGTGCAGAAAGTCGTCGCAGGTCCCAGCGATTCCTCTCCCGACGACACCCCGTTATTGCAAACGTAATCCGTCGGCGACCCGGTATTCCCTCCCGGAGGCGTGATCCCGCCGCGCCCACTCCAATACGGCACATTCGCGTGACGGTAGTCGTATTCCCATCGGAACGTGATGTATTGCTTCGGCATGTAGTCAAACGTGATTGACGAATCCCAGGCCTTGAACGGATCCCCCGGATTCTCCGTAAAATACGGCGAATTCGTACTCGCCGTAATCGCACTCTCCCCATTGATCGGCGGCAGCAGCACCAAATAACGTCCCGGATTGTTGATCTTCCCACCGCCCAGCGTCAGACCAAACAAATCGTGATGGAACCAGAATCGGTTGTAGAGCATAAATCCCAGAAAACTTTGTTTCGGTCCGCCCTTGTGGTCGCCGTAGCAGCTGACCCCTCCGCCGTACTCGCAACCCGCATCTCCGGTTAGCGAAAAGGCCATCTTGTCGAGTGTCAGGTCGGGTTTGTCGTAATACTTCACCTCCACGCTGTTGTCGGTGTGGATGCGCCGCCGGTCGGGTATGAACAAATCGTCGCGGCCCAGACCGTAGTTGTTCGAAATCACATTGATCCACGGCTTCGGTGTCCACTTGACCTGCCCGCCGAGCCCCGGCCGGTGATTCGCTGATGCGTACGATTGCCATCCATTGATGAACCATGGCTCGATCTTCAAATGCGCCGTCGGAAAAATCTGTACGCGCACGCCTTCGAAAAACCATGGCGTATTCGACGAAACGTATGACGGTTGATAGGCCCAATTGTCGAATTGGTAGTAACTGAACAACCCGATGTATGACAAAAAGATTCCCGCGTCCACATTCACGCCGTGCAGCTTGTCGAAGTGATAGCCGCCGTACGCCTCCGATAAATAGCGATACGCCGAAACGAGATCCCACTGACCGTGGCCCGGGCTTGGATCGTTACGCGGCGTTGTCGCGGAATACATGCCGAACTGGGTCATGATCCTCGCGCGGACGTTGTCGTAATGAAAATCGCCGCCAATGCCGAGTTGCGTCAGTTGCACTTCCTGCGAACGAAAAAGCTCGCTGGATCCACCCATGGAGTGATCTGTCGGATGATTGAAGTCATACACGTAAACCGTGTCGGCGCGGATTTCCGGCGTGAAGAATTTCGAATCCCAGAAGATTTCTTTGGTGCGCGGATTGCCGTTCAGCCAAGTCCAATCCGCATCCGAAAAAGGCTCCACTTTGGCAACTTTGGCCTCGGCGGAAGCGCTCGCAGTTGGCGCTGAAGGGTTTGCCGCGGCCGCGGCCGAGGAGGTGGCCGCCGGGGCGGATGCGCTCGCTGCTGCGTAGGTCGCGGTAGCCGCAGGTGCGGTCACGCTCGCTGCCGCACTCGGCGCCGAAGGCACCGTCGCCTTCGCGCTCGTTGCAGCCGTGTCCGTATGCCCTTGTTCTTTGGAAGCTTTCAGCTCAGCCTCCAGTTCATCAATGCGTTTTTTCATCGCGTCTAGCTGTCTCGCGATTGCCGGTGGAATCTGCTGATCCCCATCGTCTGCTTGCTGCTTTGGCGGGTCGCTGCTGCTTTGCGCAAAACAAGGCGCCTCGCCGAGCGTAAGAAATAAAACAGCAAGCGCGCATCGGGACCCAAGATAAAAAGCCAGTCTGCTCATGACGCACCTCTCGCCTTGCTGCGGCCGCGCGTATCCTCTTGCGCCGCAGCTTTCCCATTTCGCTGCTCGCCCGGTTCTACTAACGGCTGGACGATTTGTCCAGAAGCCGCCATTGGGAATCCTGCGAGGTTTTCATCACCGCGTCGCGGATGCTTCTCATCGCGCCGGAATTGCACCAGCACATACAGAAAAAAACCGCAGACCCCGCAAGTGAACGCTACAGCTAGGATTGCGACCACAGCCCTCTATCCTTCGGCACACCGTCACGCCAGAAGATTCACCTGCTACGCTAATACCGGCGCATCAGGAGGGCATAAGCCCGATATAAAGATTTGATAAGGTGCGAGCGCCTGTTGCAGGCCGAAGGGGGGCACGCCTCGCGAGGTGCCGCTTCTGGTGCGCGGCTGGGAAGGAAGCGCTGGAACGTCCTGCGATTATTGTGTTTTTTGTGCTAAACGGCTGCGGACAAAGGATTTGTAGCGGGCACTGCACCCCAGCCATTTCGCAATTCAGCGGGCATCTTTGGTTCGCGTGCCGCGTTACTCATCCTGCAAATTACGCCGGTCGCCCACTCTACAAATCGCCACAGCAGTCAGCAGCATGACGACCGGATCAATCGGATGCCGGTATCGTAACGAAGCGTGCGTCACGTAGTAAACGGCGGGAAACACGATCGGAAACGCCGCCAATAAAAATGCATAAGGACTGCGTCTCAAAAACAAAACAACAATCCCGCAGAGCGCGCCAATCCCGGCCAAACAATTGCTCGCCAACGCCACTCGCGTCATAAGCGAATCGCTGTCGCGAAACCCCTCCACCGGATTTTCCATACCGGTCCAGATCGCCACAAATCGCCGCGCAAAGAGGATCACTTCCAGTCGCGGCTGGCTGCGAATAAAGCGACTCGCCTGCTGCCATTTATCCTGCATGAACGCGGTCTCACCCATGTGAATGTAATTGTGAATCTCGGCGCGTTCCGGATTCGAAGGCGGGACCACCTGCGACTGCGGGTCAAAATTCTCATTGTTCCCCAACCATAACTCAAACGCGAAATTCGACCGCAACGGAATAAATCTGTGAAACACCAAATAATTCCGCACCGTCCACGGCACGCAACATAAAATCGCAATTGCAACCGCGAGCGCGGGTCCAAGCAAACGCACCCGCTCGTCAGCCTGTCCGCGTCTCCAGAAGCGATACACAGCCCAACCAATTAAAAATGGCAGCATCACGCCCATAGACGGATTCGTCATCAACGCGAATCCCCACAACAGCCCATACGCGCTCCAGCCTCGCCAAAAAGCATAACGAGTCCCAAACGATACAACGCGATGAGAATCCCGGTCGTTCGCCCGCGCACCATCGTCGTCCACCAACCACAATGTCGCCCACAGAACCGTCGCCATCAAGAGCGCGGAAAGCGACGTATCCCAAATCCACTCGTAGGGAATAATCCAAGCGTTGGGAAATACAGCCCAGAGCCACGCAGCAACGCTCGCAACGCCTAAGCCTCCCAAGCGTTTTCCAATGTAGAAGATCGGAATGCACGTCGCCGCCGAAAACGAAATATTCAGCAGCACCATCGCGAAAAACGCGCGCGGCGTGTGAATCCCAAAGATTCGATAAGCCCCGGCCACCATGTACGGGTAAACCGGCGTCAACCATGCCGTCGGCCCGGTCTCTTGCCAGTACGGCGAACCAAATCCCTGACCGAGCGCAATCGAGAACGCAATGTTCCCGGTCTCCTGCATAAATGGCACAAGCCCCACCAGATCCCGTGGAATCTTGCGCTCTTGGTTCCAGGCGAATCCCACCCGAAGTCCAAGAGCGACGATCACGATTAATGGCAGCCACGTTGCAACCTTGTAGAATCGCCGCTTCATGAGTTCGCGTCAGGCTCCGTTTCGCTCAGATGCATCCCAATGTAATCCAGGTAGTTTCGCAGTGCTGCTCGCCCGTCGCAAACTTCGTCACCCGTGCGAGCACGCAAGTCGAATCCTGCGCCTTTTCACTCCGGATATGCATCGGATGAGTAGGCCGCGAGGAAGAAATACAAAGCGGCGCATCGCTGTGCCTTGCAAAAGAAGCTAGAATAAACTGAGAAATGGCTGACCAACATAGAGTCGTGATCATCGGTGGGGGATTCGGCGGGCTCAGCGCCGCGCAAAAATTAAAGCACGCGCCTGTCGAAATCACTCTAGTGGATCGGCACAACTACCATCTTTTTCAGCCGCTGCTTTACCAAGTCGCGACCGGCTCGCTCTCGCCTGCTAACGTCGCCGGGCCGCTGCGTCAGGTTTTGCGCAAACAAAAGAACACCAAAGTTTTGCTCGGCGAAGCCATTCACATTGATGCCGCCAAGCGCCGCGTCATTCTTAGCGACGGTTTCCTCGATTACGACACGCTCATCGTCGCCACCGGCGCGATGCACCAATATTTCGGGCACGACAAATGGGAACAATTCGCGCCTGGCCTGAAAAATATTGACGACGCCACCGCCATGCGCCGCCGCATCCTGCTCGCCTTCGAAGCCGCCGAGCGCGAACAAAATCCCGATAAGCTGCGCGCCTGGATGACGTTCGTCATCGTCGGCGCGGGCCCCACTGGAGCGGAACTGGCCGGGGCTCTCGGTGAAATCGCGCACGACACGCTCGTCCACGATTTCCGCGACATTGATTCCACGCAAACGCGCATCATTCTCGTAGAAGGCGCCGATCGTCCGTTGCCCACGTATCCGCCGCAGCTTTCCGAAGCCGCGCGCAAAATGCTGACGCGACTCGGCGTCACCGTGCGCACTGGCGCGATGGTCACGGATATCCGCGCCGACGGCGTCACCATCCGCGAAGGTGATCGCACCGAGGACATTCCCACGCGCACGATTCTCTGGGCCGCCGGGGTGCTGGCCTCGCCGCTCGGTCGCATTCTGGGCGAGGAAGCTGGCGCCACGCTCGATCGCGTCGGCCGCGTGGTCGTCGAGCCGGATATGAGCATCGCCGCGCATCCCGAAATCTTCGTCATCGGCGACCTCGCCAATTTCAGCCATCAAACCGGAAAGCCGCTGCCCGGCGTCGCGCAGCCCGCGATTCAACAGGGAAACTACGTCGCCAAGCTCATTCGCGCGCGCTTGGCGGGCAAGAAACTTCCGCCATTTCACTATTTCGATAAAGGGAATCTCGCGACGATCGGCCGCGGCGCTGCCGTCGCTGATTTGAACTGGCTGCGGCTTTCCGGCTGGCCGGCGTGGCTGATCTGGGTGTTCGTCCATCTTCTCTACATCATCCAATTCCAAAACCGCCTGCTGGTGATGCTGCAGTGGGCTTGGCTGTACCTCAGCTTTGACCGGTCCGCGCGACTGATCACCGGGAAGAATCCGTTGCCGCTTGATCTTTGACGGGTCTGGCGTTGAGGTGCCAAGCGCTGATGTCCTTTCACGGGTGGCACACCAAAGCAGATCCGTCGCTGCGGTCGGCATGACAGCCGGCGGATTGTGAGCTTGAATCATAGATCACGCCGCCAGATGAGCCGATGCCCGGAGCTTGCCGGCACGCACGGCTTTCACCAGCGTCTGATGATCGCGCTCGGTCTGCTCCGCATACGCGGTTGCGAATTTTTGCACGGCTTTATCGAACGCCCCGCTCTTTCCCAAATACCCGGCTATCTTTGCCGCGTCTCCGGTCCGCGCATGCGCGCGCGCCAGCGCCCATCCGCACACTTCTACGTATTCCATCAGCTCGTTTTTGTTCAATTTGCCCACGTCCACGGACATCTTCATATCGCGCAGCTGGCGGAAATAATAATCGTGCCCATCGTCGTCGCGGGTCCATCCCAGAAACACGTCGCTGGCCGCTTGCAACATGCGCTGTCCGGTCACGACGCGCTCTCCGTGATTCTGACAACGGCTTTTCCCCGCATGCGCCTCGAGCACCGAAGGCAGCGCTTCCTTGAACTGCAAAAATAGCGCGTCATTTTCGCCGGCCATCAGCAACGCTACCGCGCAGCGCGTTCCCACGCTTCCGACGCCCACCACTTTTCGCGCGATGTCCACGATTTGATAACGGTCCAGGATCACGCGGCGCTCCTCCGGCAAAGTCTGCCGGTAACGGTGAAACATGGCGCGCACGTGCTCGTCGATTTTCGCGTAGTCGCGCGGGTGATAGACCAGCGGCGGACGGTCCACGATGCGCCGCCGGCCGCGCACCACTTCCGTCATCTTCGGAAAAATGTGCTCGGCGGTTTGCAGTTTCGCGGACTTCTCCATTTGCCGCCAATATTTCTTGTCCTCGAGAGTTTTCGCTTCCTTGACGAAAATTTCTGCGTCCAGGTGCGAATACCAGGTCTTGAGCGCCGTCATTCGGGCGTAGTCGCGCACGTGCGTGCGATAGGAAGCCACGGTTGCGAGCGCCGCGTCCCCGCAAATGCGGTCGCGCGCGCCGATTTGCCGTCCGGCGAGAACCACGCTCGCCGCGAGGCGCTTCACGTCCCACTCCCACGGCGCCGGAAGCGTCTCATCGAAATCGTTGATATCAAAAACGAGCTGCCGCTCCGGCGAGCCATAGCCGCCGAAATTCAGCAGGTGACAATCGCCGCAGGCCTGCACGCGCAGTCCCGTGTTTGGAGTTCCCGCGAGGTCCACCGCCATCACCGAAGCCGCCCCGCGAAAGAAAGCGAACGGCGACTGGATCATCCTTCCGTAGCGGATCGGCAGCAATTCCTGCAAACGGCCGTGGTCGGAGGCTTTCAGCGTTGCGACCACATCCGGACGATCGGAAGCCGCCCTCCATTTTGCGTGGGCGCCGCGCGGCACCCGTTCGCGCAAAGCCTTGCCCTGCGCCGAGCGCTCCTCCGCTGAGGGTGGCAGCGAAGCGTGCCGCGAATCCGCAATGCTGCGCACCTTGGTCCGGGTCATCGCTGCCTTATCCGCCGCCGAATATTTCATAATTCATCCCTCATAAGGAATTCTCGTCCGCTCGTTGCGAGCGCGCATACACGTTCGTAGCGAATGAGAATCGTGGTTTCAGGGGCTAAAGCCCCTTGTGCGCTGCGGTCGTTTCGGCGGGACTGAAGTCCCGCCCTTCCAAGAGCGGCCGTCGTTAATTGTGTCCTCGTGGATCGCACCGCCGTAAATCGCGCCGTCGTGAATTGCGGCGACGCGAGCTGGGTAAGTTTAACCGAAGATAGCTGTGGATTTCGGAACACTGTGGCCCTGTGCCGGTTAGAAAATGTTTTCTCGTTTGGCTTCAATGGGTTGCGTGTTTTTTGAATGGAGGTGTGTTCCGGATAGAAAGCTGAAGGCAAAGAGGAAGGCAAGGTCCAAGGCCAAGGTGCCCACCTAAAGGTGGCCGCTACAACGTCAAGAGCAAATGCAACTGCGAGAACCTGTCGTCGGCGGTTTGTATCGAGAAGCTTTGGAGATTGGTGTTTGTTTTCAGCGAGATACGTTAATTTGTGTTCTTGCGAAAGCGTCAATTTGTATCGAGTAGCGTTCGCCTTGTCTTCGCCCTCAAAGCACCACTTCGCCACGCCTGCCGTCGCCATGTTCCGTCCTCGGTGAGGCTCAAGACTGCCCCGACTTACGTTAGCACATTTGCGGGATGATTACTATTCGTGGAACTACGTAGGCGGATAATTGAGGCGCCAGCCGAAGAGTGGTCCCTCACTGCGTTCTGGTGACAACGATCCGCGACGACGAAGGCGTGACGTGTTGTGCCGTAATAGAACGCCTGCACGCCGGGGGCAGGCCGCGGGAGTCGCCGAACCGCCGAGAGATCCCGCACTGCCTTCGGGATGACGACGAAGAACAACGGCGAAGGCGCGATGCAGTGCCGCAACAGATCCGGCACCACAGGCCGGGGGGGACAGAGACCCGCCCCTACGGTGCGATTGGATGGTCGGCCTGGTGCGGGCGCCCATGCTCAACAGTAGGAAGCTAAACTTGCAAGTCAGCCTTGCAAGATAGACTGTCTATCTGGTATGATGTTGTTGCGATGCCTACCAGAAACGACGAACACGCGGCTACGGAACTGGCGCTGGCATTGGGGATGCTGGTGCGGCGGTTGCGCTCGGAGGTGCCGACGGAATCGCATGAACTTTCCTGGGCGCAGATGGCGGTGATGCGGCGGCTGGATAACGACGGGCCTGCTACGACCGCTGATTTGGCGCGGGCGGAGGGCGTGAAGCCGCAGTCCATGGGAGCCATCGTTGCGGCGCTGGAAGAGAAGGGGATTGTGGAACGCAGCGCGCATCCCTCCGACGGGCGGCAGATGATGATTGCGCTGACGGCGAAGGGAGCGACCGTGCGCAAAGATGCGCGCGTTGCGAAACGCGCGTGGCTGGCGGAAGCGATCGCCAGACTCGACGCCAAGGAACAGAAAAGCTTGCCTGGCGTCACTGAGTTGCTGAAACACCTGGCGGAATTGTGAGCGAACCGGCAACCACTTCGCAACCGCAGGAGCATTCGCTCCTGGGATCCATGTCGCACGCGTGGCGCGCGCTGCGGCATCGCAATTTCAAACTTTTTTTCGCGGGGCAGAGCATTTCGCTGATCGGCACGTGGATGACGCGGCTGGCGACCGGCTGGCTGGTCTATCGGCTCACACATTCGGCGCTGCTGCTGGGCATCGTCAGCTTCGCCGGCCAGATTGTGGCGTTTTTGCTGGCGCCGATTGCGGGCGTGTGGATCGAGCGGCTGAACCGGCGGAAGCTGCTGGTGTGGACGCAAGCGTTTGCTGCCGCGCAATCGCTGGCGATGGCCGCGCTGACGCTCGCGCACGTCATCACCCTGTGGGAAATCATCGCGCTGGCCGCTTTTCAGGGATTGATCAACGCGTTCGACATGCCGGGGCGGCAATCTTTTCTGGTGCAGATGGTGGAGGATCGCAACGATCTGAGCAACGCGATCGCGATTAATTCTTCGATGGCCAATGGCGCGCGGCTGGTCGGCCCGGCGATCGCCGGCTTGGTGATCGCGGCGGTGGGCGAAGGCTGGTGCTTCCTGATTGACGGCGTGAGCTACCTCGCCGTGATCGCGTCGCTGGTGATGATGCGCATTAAGCCGCTGGATATTCGCCTGCGCGCGAGCAGCATGCTCGAACAAATGCGCGAAGGTTGGGATTACGTGCGCAACTTTCGGCCGATTCGCTCGATTCTGCTGCTATTTGTGCTGATCAGCCTGATGGGCTACCCCTACATGGTTCTGCTGCCGATTTTTGCGGGGCACGTGTTGCGCGGCGGCGCAACCACGCTCGGTTGGTTGACGGGCGCGTCGGGAATTGGCGCGCTGACTTCGGCGATTTCTCTGGCGGTGCGCAAATCGCTCGCCGGGTTGACGCGCATGTTGCAAATTGCGGCGGCGATGCTGGGAGGCGCGCTGATTCTTTTTGGGATGTCGCACACTTTGTGGCTTTCGTTGGGGCTGATGGCGTTCGCGGGATTTGGAATGATTCAGAGCGCTTCGGTGAGCAATACGATCATTCAGGCGCTGGTGGCGGAAGATAAACGCGCACGGGTGATGGGCTATTACACGATGGCGTTCTTTGGTGGAGCGCCGTTCGGCAGTTTGCTGGCCGGCGCGCTGGCTCATCGGATTGGTGCGCCACACACTGTGATGATTTTGGGCGCGTTCTGCATCGCTGGGTCGCTGTGGTTCACGCTGGAGCGGCCGAAGATTCGCGAGTTGATGCGGCCGATTTATCAGGAGAAGGGCTTGGTGCCGGTGCGCAGCGCGCCATCACCACTCGCGTGACCGAAAACTTAAGAAAATGAAAGGACGGCCATGCCACTGACGAAGCTTGATACGAATGCTGCTTTGATCGTGATTGATCTGCAAAAAGGAGTCGTCGGTATGCCCACGGCGCATCCGGTGGGCGAAATCGTTGCGCGCACCGCGCAGCTCGCACGGGCGTTTCGCGAACGAGGTCTGCCGGTGGTGCTGGTGAAGGTGACGGGCGTGGCGCCGGGGCGCACCGACGCGGGCAAGTTTAATCTCGCTTCGCTTCCGTCCGATTGGACCGAGATTGTTCCGGAATTGGAGCAGCCCGGCGATCACGTCGTCAGCAAACGGCGTGTGGGCGCGTTTATCGGCACAGGGCTCGATAATTACTTGCGCGAGCGCGGCGTGACGCAAATTTTCTTGACCGGGGTGGCGACGAGCGCCGGAGTGGAATCCACGGCGCGAAGTGCGTACGACCATGGCTACAACGTGGTGCTGGTCACAGACGCGATGACGGACCGCAACGCCGAAGCGCATCGGCACAGCGTCGAGGTCATTTTCCCGCGGCTGGGCGAGACAGACACAACCGAAAACGGGCTGAAGTTTTTGCGGGAGGCATAACCCCGGCAGGTTGGAGGTATAATGCGGCTATGAACATCCGACTGCGGCCTGAAATAGAGGAATTGATTAAGCAGGACGTGGAACGCGGCGCCTACCGGACGGTGGATGAGTTCGTCGAGCACGCCGTCTCGATGTTGCACGAACAGGAAGCGTGGCTGGCCGAGAATCGCGCTGAGATCAGAGCGAAAATCGCGGAAGGACATGCCGAGGCGCAACGCGGCGAATTGATTGCCGCCGACGAAGTTCTCGCTAGTTTTGAACAGCACAAGCTTGCTTGGCTCGCCGAACGCCGCAGGGGATGAGAGCGTGGGAGTTCACGCCGCGGGCTAAGCACGACGTCTTTGAAATTTGGGACTACATAGCGAAGGACAATCCCCAGGCTGCAGACCGCTTTGCGCAAGCTGTTATTCTGGCTTGCGACCTGCTTTCCAACTCTCCGCTGGCTGGTAAAGTGCGCGAGGATTTGGCGCCCGCGCCTCTCCGCTTCTGGCTCGTGCATCCTTACGTCAACTACTGCGTCGTCTATAATCCGGAATCGAAACCGCTGCAAATCATCCGAATCATTCATGGTGCGCGAGATCTGCCGTCTAGTTTGCGGTAAGAGGCGCAGCGCTTCGATTCGGCGCTGCCGAATCTCAGGATGAATCGCGCTTTTGCGCGATTCAAAAGCAGCGCCCGTGGCAACGCATTTGTGTTGGGAGGGGCTATTACGAAGAAAGAGCCGGACGAAAAAATCGCTGCAACGCTGACACTTTCCGGCGGGTTTCCATGCGACGCACGGCAGATTTGAACGCGCGTGCGTTCCGGAGCTTGGCTAATTGGATCCAGTGGAGGCGGCGGCGCTCGTGCTTCATATCCTCAGAGTATTGCGAAGACGTGGAAACTGATCAGGCCCAGGAGCGCGCCGATCGCGGAGCCCGCCAGCACATCGCTGAGGAAATGCATTCCGAGGATGATGCGCGACGAGGCAATCAGCAGGGCCACGGCGAGTAGAGGGCCCGTGAGTTCTGGATAGAACATCCCGATTGAAATCGCGATGGCGAATGCGGTGATCGAGTGTCCCGAAGGAAACGAATATTTATCGGGCGGCAGGATGGATGCCCAGCAGTGCGGCTCCACTTCACAGGGGCGCTTGCGTTTGCTTGTTTTTTTGAGCGCGCGGAAAAGGAAAATTCCGGCAACCGCGGCCGAAGCTGCCGCGCCAATCGCCAGAAAGCGATGCGCGCCGCCGAAGAAGAAAAGAATCAGGCCGAGCGAATACCATAGCCAGCCGTCGCCCATGCGCGTCATCAAAATCATGAGGATGCGAAACCACCGCGGAGCGCGCCAGCGGTGCACGCGCCGCATCAAGCGGTGATCGTTCGATTGAATCTGGTTCCAAACGCCTCGTGCGACCGTCATACCCACTCCTCTGCCGCGGGTTGCGGCACCGAGATCCAGCGGGGATGTTTGCGGGCTTCAGGCTCTCCGAGAACGCGCGACGCCCAAACGCGGGCGAACGCGTGCTCGTCGCGATAATTCCAGAAAGTGACTGCCGGGATCAGGACCGCGAGCGGCGAGAGCAGCGTGGTCCAGGATTTTTCGCGCATCATCTCGTAGGCGATGATGAAGACGTCGCGCGTCAGTTTCGAAAAGCTGCCGGATTCGCCGGCGACGCGGCCGAGGCCGGCGCGGAGCCCGTCGAAGAATTCTTCTTTATCGCGCGCGCCGGGGACTTCGGTGTACGCCGTGCCGGCGGAAGGCAGCGCGTGCGCATCACTGCCGCCGATGCCGATTTTGCCCCAGTGCTTGGCGAGCTGCGCGGCTTGTTGATTGGCGCGCTCGAGCATGTGACTATTGCGAATTTCCACAGCCGGAAAATATTCCTGGAACCAGACGAAGTCTTCGAGTTCGCGGCGGCCGGTGACGCTGGAGAAAACGTGATTGATGCTGAAGAAGAGCCGGCGCTCGGTGAGATACATCAGCAGCGCGACGAGATCGTTGCGGCGTTGCTGCAGCTGCAGGTGCTGGCGCTCGCTGACGTCGTAAACGCCGATGTGCACTTCGGTGCCCGTCGGCATTTTGCAAGTGAGTTCTTCGCTCACAAAAAAATCGGGATGCTGGCGCAATTGTTCGGCGCCTTCGATGGAATCGTGATCGGTGAGCGTGAAAAGATTCATGCCGCGACGCTGCAGGAGGGCATAAACTTTTTGCGGATCGCTATAACTTTCGCGGCAAATCTTTCGGACAATAGGAGTCGTACATGGTCCGGAGAAGTACGAGTGAACATGCAGGTCGCATTTCACGTAAGCAAAAATAATCGCCGCGTGTTACAAGCAGATGACACACGCGCTAAATTTCTGAAAATGCAGATATTTAACTCTTTCGACACAGTCACGGAGTTTTAACATTTCTGTAGCGGTGTGAAACTTTCTCAATGCGAGACTGCGCCCGCATGCCACGAATCGAGTTTGTTTTTTTTGATGCCGGCGGCGGCCACCGTGCTGCCGCAACGGCGCTGGAAATGTCCATTAAGGCGCAGCAACGTCCGTGGGATGTTCGCCTTATGAACCTACAGGAACTCCTGGAGGAGCTGGATATCCTCAAGAAATATGCGGGGATACGCATCGAGGATTACTACAACTGGATGCTGCGCAGCGGGTGGACTCTGGGCAGCGTGCAATTGATGAAGGTGCTGCAGTTCACGATCTGGTCGTATCATTCTGCGACGGTGCGCATGCTGGAGCGGCATTGGAAGGAAACGCAGCCGGACATGGTTGTGTCGTTCGTGCCGCACTTCAATCGCGCGCTACATGAAAGTTTCAATAAGGCGTATCCAGGACGCCCATTCGTTACGGTACTTACTGACATCGCGGATTACCCGCCGCATTTCTGGATCGAGCGCCAGCGGCAATACGTAGTGTGCGGTTCGGACCGCGCAGTGGCGCAGGCGCGCGAGCACGGCCACTCGGACGACCATGTATTTCGCGCGTCGGGGATGATTTTGCATCCGCGCTTTTACGAGCCGCCCATACAAGATCCCATCGCGGAGCGCGTGCGTTTGGGGCTGCGTCCGGATTTGCCTACCGCGATTGTCTTGTTCGGCGGGTACGGCTCGAAAGTGATGCTGGATATCGCGGAACGCTTGGACGCATCGCAGCTGGAGCTGCAGCTGATCTACATTTGCGGGAGAAACGAAAAGCTGGCCAACGCCTTGCGCGCGCGGCCGTCGCGCTTGCCGCGGTTCGTCGAGGGATTCACGACCAAGGTGAATACCTACATGCAGCTGGCGGATTTTTTTATCGGCAAGCCGGGGCCGGGAAGCGTGAGCGAGGCATTGCGGATGCAGTTGCCGGTGATTGTGGAGTGCAATGCCTGGACTTTGCCGCAGGAACGCTATAACGCTGTATGGGTGGTGGAGAAAGAAGTGGGGATCGTGCTGCACAGTTTTCGCGAGATTGTGGGTGCGGTGGAAAAGATGATCGCACCTGGGACGTTGCAGCGGTTTCATTCGAATGCGGCGGCTTTGAAGAATCAAGCCGTTTTTGAAATTCCGGGAATGCTCGAAGAAATTCTGGAGCGATCAGCAAACGCCGCGGCGGCGCCAAAAGGCGGAAACATAGCGCTGGTTGATCGCTCCGTCTAACGCGCGTCGGGCACCCCCCGACTAATCTAATCTGCCAGCTTCTTCTGCAGCGCAGTGAAATCTCTTTGCAGTGGCTCCCACTGCGCGAGCATGTCGTTCATTTGCTTGGTGGCTTCGTCGAATGCGGTTTGTGACGTGACTGTGGGAGCGCTGTCCGCGCTTCCCACCGAGACCGCCAGGACACCGAGCGAACCGGCCACCCCGATCAGGCCACCGGGCGTTTGCGGCCATTCCGCCTGTGCGTTGCCTTGAATCGTTTCGGCGCGTTCATCGAGTTCGTTCGCGGTCTGCAGCAACGATTTCGCGCCCTGCTTGGCGCCCAGACTTGTCTGTAGGGCCTTCAGTTGTTCGCGAACTTTTGCGATTGCTTGAGCGGTTTCGGTGGCTTTGGTAAGGGCGGCGTCAACTTTCTGCTCGAGCGCGAGCTGGCGAGCCAAGTCTTCGCGCTGAACTTTTACGCGCGGATCCATTTCCACCTTCACTGTGCTCTTGTAGCTTTGGCCGCCGACCTTCAACTCCACTTCGTATTCACCCGGCAGCACCAGCGGGCCTTCGGGCAGGAGCACGGTGCCGCTGCCGATGATCGCGGTCATGTTGTATTCGTGGCGCATGGATGCCGGCGGCGCGTATCGCAAATCCCAGATATATCGGTGCATGCCAGGGGAATTTGGTAGCGGCGTAAATTTGGGCAGCCAATATTTTTGGATCTCGGGCGCGTCGTTCACCGCCGGAGATTTATCTTCGCTCGAATAGCGGCGCACGAGATTGCCTTGCTGGTCGTGGATCTCGAGCACCACTTCGTTCGCTGGCGGTTTCAGGAAATAGTCGAAAATCGCGCCAGCTGGAGGATTTTGGCCCACCGGCGTTTCCAGCGGCAGCGGTGTATCGCTATTTTCGCTGCGGCGGATGCGAATGGCAGCAGCGGGATGAAACAGATGCGCGTCCTCGGCTGCAATCGCGGGAGTCCATTCGCGCAGCGGCGCTATGTCGTCAAGAATCCAGAAGGCACGTCCGTGCGTCGCGACGACCAGATCATCCCCGTGAATCGCGAGATCCCGGATCGAACTCACCGGAAGATTATTTTGCAGTGGCTGCCAGTGATCGCCATCATCGAACGAAATGTACAAACCCAGTTCCGTTCCCGCGAAAAGCAGCCCTTTGCGTTTGGGATCTTCGCGCACCGCGTGCACGTACCCGCCCGGCGGTAAATTCGTGACAATCTTTTGCCAGGTCTTGCCGGAATCACGCGTGCGATAGATATAGGCATTGAAATCGTCCACCTGATGACGATCCACGGCGGCATAGGCGGCCGCAGCGTCATGCGGGGAAGCTTCGATCAGACTGATCTGGCTCCACTCGGTGACGTCCGGCGGCGTCACGTTGGACCAGTGTGCGCCATCATCGAGCGTCAACTGAATCAGGCCATTATCGGTTCCCGCCCAGATTTCGCCCGCGCGCAGCGGCGAAGCCGCGATGGTGTAAACGACGCCGCCGCGAGCCTCTTCCTTTTTCGGCGCGTCGTGCGATCCGGCCGCACTCGTAGCACTCGCGCTCTTCACCGTCAAATCCGGGCTGATCGCTTGCCAGCTTTGTCCCCGGTCGTTCGAACGCAGAACGAACTGCGCGCCGAAATAGAGCACGTGCGGATCTCTCGGTGAATCGACTAGTGGCGAAGTCCACGTAAACCGCAGTTTTTCGTTGTTGTAGCGAATCGCTGCCGGAGATATGTCGAACGATTGCCCGGTGATCCAATTGAACCGGCGCACCACGCCAAACGGTCCACCGCCATACACCGTGTCGGGGTCCGCGCGGTCCACGACGATGTAGCCGCTCTCTTCTCCGCCGATCGGCGACCAATCGCGAAACGTGATCTGGCCGTAATCGCTGCGGCTGCTGACGGCAGCTGTGCCGCTATCCTGCTGCGAGCCGTAAACGCGATACGGAAAGCGATCGTCGGTGATGACGTGATAGAACTGCGCGGTGGGTTGATTGAACCACGAGCTCCAGGTGCCGGCGCCGTCCACGCTGATGGCTGCGCCTTGATCGCTGCCGAGGATCATCCGCTGCGGATCGTCCGGCGCGATCCACAATGAGTGATAATCGTCGCCGCCGGGCGCGGCTTTGACGGGTTCAAAATGCTCTCCGCCGTCGGTCGAGCGATAGATCGCCGTATCCATCACGTAGACGACGTCCGGATTGCGCGGATCGGCAGTGATGCCGCCGAAATACCAGCCGCGTTGCCAGACGCGGCGATCGGCGGAAACGCGCCGCCAATTTTCGCCCGCGTCGTCGGAACGATAAATTCCGCCGTCATGCGCATCCACCACGGCGTAAATACGCTTGCCGTTTTGCCCCGGCGCGATGGTGAGGCCGATGCGGCCTAGCCCTTCGCTGGGAAATCCGTGGCCGGTGATTTGTGTCCAGGTGACGCCGGAATCCGTGGATTTGTACAAGCCGCTGCCAGGGCCGCTCGTCGGCGCATAAACGCTCCACGGCGGGCGGCGCGTTTGCCACAGCGCGGCATATACCACGTTGGTATTTGCCGCGTCCCAGCACAAATCAATCGCGCCGGTGTCGTCATTTTTGGCGAGCACTTTTGTCCAGGTGGCGCCGCCGTCGGTCGAGCGATAGACACCGCGTTCCGCATTCGGTCCAAATGCGTGGCCGAGCGCCGCGACCAGCACGATATTCGGATCGTGCAGGTCCACAAGGATGCGTCCGATATTCTGCGAATCGCGCAGGCCGATATTGCGCCAAGTGGCGCCGCCATCGGTGGATTTGTAGACGCCGTCGCCGTAGGAAATGTCCGAGCGCATGTCCGATTCGCCGGTGCCCACGTAAATGATTTGCGGATCCGAAGGAGCGACCGCGATGGCTCCAATGGAAGCGATCGGCTGTGCATCGAAAATCGGCTCCCAGGTGCGGCCGCCGTTGAGCGTCTTCCACACGCCGCCGCCGACCGAGCCGAATAAATATTCGTTGGCGTTGCCGGGAACTCCTGTGACAGGTACGACGCGCCCGCCGCGAAACGGACCGATCATGCGCCAATGCATTTCCGGAAAGGAAGGCCCGGGACGTTGCTGTTGACCGAAACATGGCAGCGCGGTTATTGCTGTGAGCAACAGAACGCACGTCAGGTTGAAAATGGAGATGGTGAAACATGCGGCAGTCTCGGCGGTTCGCTCAGTATTTTGCATTTTGAGTCCGGCTGCGGAGTATACACCACTGCGCTCGCGAACTCGCGTCGTGAGGGGGAATGCAGTTTCCTCGCGGTTGATTTCTCAGTCCTCGAAGGGAGCGTTGATATCAGGAGGGGCGACTCCGGTGTCTAATACTGCCGGATGACCTTGAATTCCATGTCGAGGCAGATCCCGCGGCGCTACAGGGTTGTCCTTCTCGCCGGATATATCCTCTGTGCGGCCGGGAGTGCGATTGCGAGCGACTTGTGGACTCTTTCCGCTGTAACCCTCAAGGGCACGACACGCCTGAGCGTCGACGACATGATTCGAGGACTGAACCTGAAGGTGGGAGGACAAACGACTCGCCAGGATCTTCTTGAAGCCTGCGATCACCTACGGAGACTAAAACTGTTTGAACTCACGCAGTGCCGTTACAGTATCGGAGGACGCAGCATTTCACTGTCGATTTTTGTAAGAGATACGGAGAGAGGGCTGCCCATCGTGTTCGACAACTTCGTTTGGGTCACCAGAGAGGCACTTTTGGCGCGCTTGAAGCAGGAGCTTCCTCTTTTCATGCCAGTCCTTCCTGAATCGAGCGGCCTCACACCCGACATAATCCGCGTGCTTGAGCAGGAAGTGGCCGATCACGGGCTCAAAGCTCAGGTGAAGTACGATGACCGTTTCTGGACACTGCGGGGCATGAACGTGTTTTTTGTCGACAAGATTTCGACGCCCATTAGCTCCCTTCGAATCGAGGGCGACAACCCTCCCTCGGCGGACGCAGTTCAGAAGTGGGCGCTGTTCTACACGAAGGAAAATTTTTCGATGGCGAGTCTATCGTGGGTCATTCGTTGGGCCATTCGAGACCTATATTCTTCGCGTGGCTATTTGCGCCCTGTCGTGGCAGACCCTGTTATCCAGCCGCTCGATCCAAGAGACGGTGCTTACCCCGTGCGCGTCGTTCTCAAGATTTCTTCGGGCGAACTTTACACGTTCGCCTCGGTCAAGTTCGAGGGGTTGGCCACGCAGCAAACACCTGCGCTCCTTGCAAAATGGAAACTTAAACCCGGTGAACCGTACAATGAGACTTACGTGCAGAACTTCATATCCGACGAGATTCTGACGGAGCCGTGGGCACAACACTCGCAATCCGAATCCGACGTTGCGCTCCCATGCACCGCAATTGACGAAACCAGCAGGAAAGTATTTCTCACGATCCGATTAGGCGCGCCTAAAAAGACCTATCCAAACGCGAATGCGGGAAAAAACTGCGGTGAGATGGAGCAAGGCCTGAACTTCATGGGTCCCTAAAGAGAATACGCGAGTGCGGCGCGGGTGGTTTCGAATCAACTGGATGAATAGCCCCTATTGAGATTACGAACGCGGTCGTGCGTCGTAGGTCGCTCGACCGGAGACGGTGCGTTGTGGCAACATTGAGATTCGGGCATTGGTGAAATTTATAGGGCGAGGAGATTTAGGTTATGGCTATCGCGACTTTTGCGGCGGGTTGTTTTTGGGGAGTGGAGGACGCTTTCCGGCAGGTGGACGGGGTCACTAAGACTACCGTCGGTTACACAGGCGGAACTGCCAAGAGTCCTTCATACAAAGACGTGTGCACGGGGCGGACTGGTCACGCCGAGGCTGTGGAAGTGGAGTTTGATCCGGCGAAGGTTTCTTATATGCAATTGCTGGCCGTTTTCTGGAAGAGCCACGATCCGACGACTGTGAACCGGCAGGGGCCGGACGTGGGGACGCAGTATCGTTCCGCGATTTTTTATCATGACGCGGAACAAGAAGAAGAGGCGCGCGCGTCGAAGACTGTTCTAGAGAAGGACCACGTCTTCAAGCGGCCGATTGTTACCGAGATTCAGCCAGCGGTGGAGTTTTATCGCGCGGAAGATTACCACCAGCAATATTTCGAGAAGCAGGGCATTCGTTCCTGCCATATTTAATTCACGCGCAAGAATGAAGGTGCCGCTGGAAGATTCGCGGGCGAAAAGCGAACGACTCCCGGCGATTGGATGCAAAGCGAAAAATGTGATGTGGTGCGGTCGCGCTACGGGTGGGACGGGCTTTCCGTCAGGTGGTACCAGAGCGCGTAGCCGGCACCGGCCGCGGCTCCTAGCATGATTAGGTCGAAGACCAGGTGGCGGCGCTTGGGGTAAGTTACTTTACCGGTCGGCGCTCCCGCAGGACCTTGCGGCTCGGCAGCGGCGGAACGCTCGTAATCCATGGTCACGCGATAGGACTTGCCCTCAGGAATCGTGTGCAGCTCGCCCTCATTGTCCAGAACCAGAGTGCCGCGGTAGGCGGAGATCACCACTTCCAACGGACTGATTATGGTGACTTGGCCGTAGGACGGCACGCCATCCGCGGCGCGCAAAATCCCTTCTGGGATTTCCAGAGCAAGTTGGTCCGTACCATTGGAAGAAAAGCCAACGGTGCCGCGAGCGACGACGGCGTGCACCGCATTGGAACTTTGTGAGAGCGTAGCGGCGCTGGAAGAGAGTAGATAAATCTGGCCGCCGCCGATTTTCAGGCGTACGGTGCCGCCTGCTTCAGTGGCAATTGTATCGCCGGGGTACACCGTCGTGCCGATTGCGACGTTCGCGTCGCCCAAATGAGCTTCGAGAGCTTGGGTCACCAGGCCGAGAGGCTTTTCGTCCGCGGCTGGCGCGGCGAATGCCGGAACGTTTATGATTGCTGCGATTAAAATGGCTATAAGGCAGGACTTAGCGACATTTCGCATATCATCCCTCCTTTATGTACAGCAACAATCTAGGCGTAGAACTCTCTGCTGTCAATAGAGTTGAATAGCAATTAATCGGCCAAAGATTGGCGGGCGTGAGCGGCGTTTCGTTGTGGCGTTTGCGGCGTATTCCGGTGGATCGCGAAGATAAAATTTCGATCTGCCACGCACCCTTCATTCATCGGCCGCAAAGCACCCGGGCCGCAAAGCTCCCGGGCCGCAGCGACTTCTGCGTTAGAATGTTTTGCATATGTCGGCGCTTGCGGGGAGGCGGGATGATTCATCGTTTCGTTTTTCATAATGATCGGGTGCAGCCGGTCGAAGAAGTGAGGCTTTCGCCGGGACAAGCGGGGTTGCTGAATGGCTGGGGGCTTTTCACTACGGCGCGAATCTACGAAGGCATTCCATTTGCCTTCGAGCGGCATTGGCAGCGGTTGCAGCGTGACGCTGAGCGCACCCATTGCCCGTTTCCGTTTCAGGAAAGCGTGGTGCACGGGCAATTGCAGGAGTTGCTTCGCGCTAACAAAGTGAGCGAAGGCGCGGCGCGCGTGTACGTGGTGTACAACCAAGTTGGTTTCTGGCGCAGCGACGAGAATTTTCCGCGCGTGGATTTGATTTTGTGCTCCGCCGATCTGCCTTCGTATCGCGAGCCGGCGCGGCTGGGACTGCGAGAGCACGGGCGTTACGCGGCTTCTCCCTTGGCCGGGGTGAAAGTGCTTTCGTGGCTCGATAACGTCTGGAATTATTACGAAGCGCAGCAGGCGGGGTTCGATGAAGTGGTGCTGCTCAATGAGCGCGGGGAAGTGGCGGAATGTACCGCTGCGAATATTTTTTGTGTGAAGGGCGGACGCGTTGCGACTCCTCCCGCGATCTGCGGGATGTCTGCAAGGGATCACGCGCAGCGTGCTGCTGGAAATTGGGGCTTCGGTGGGCGCGCCGGTGGAGGAGCGAACGCTGCGGCCCGAGGATTTGTACGCGGCCGACGAGGTTTTCATATCTTCGACCAATCGCAGCATGCTGGGAGTGAGCGAAATTGCCGGACACAAGATTGCCGCCGCCCCTGGGCCGGTTACGTTGAAATTGGAGAAGGCGTTTGGCGCGTTCGTCCGGCAATATTTGGAGGCGCATTCGCCCGCCGCGCGACAGCGATGATTCGGTGGACCCGCTCGCACCACGCGCGTTTCCAGCGGCGCACTTTAGTGCGCCATCGGTGTTGCCGCGACAACTGATGGTGGTCCCGCAAAATCATCCGGGACGCAAACGGCGCGTCTAAAGACCGCAGCTACAACACCTTCTGCGTTGCGGTGGGTGTCGCGTCAACAATTACGCGCTAATGAATCAGCAGGCCGGTGACGCCGATGATGATCCCGGTGAGCGACAGCACGATGCCGAATACCCAGAAAATCTTTTTGCGCGTCAGCAACGTGATGGACGAAATCACCAGCGCCGCCTCCAGCAGCACCTCCGCCAGATCGAAACGATCCGCGCGGGCCTCTTCGACTTTCACTTCGGCTTCGGCCTTCTTGGCTTCCGCCTCAATTTCTTTCAGTTCGTCGCCGTAGCGCTCGATTTCCTTCGTGTACTTCTGCCGGATCGCGTCCACTTGCTTGGCGTCCTGCAACGAGAACACCGATAGCTCGTCGACAAATAGCTCGTAGTTGCGGCGGCGGATTTCCTTCGCCTGGTAGTAGGCCCACTGGTCGGCCGAGCGCGTTTGCAGAATAATTTCCTCGGTGTGCGCGCGGTGGCCCAGCAATGTGACGGCGGCGACCAGCACGGCCAGCACGGCCATTGTCAAAGTAACCGGCGCGAGACTGTGTTCGTGCTCGCCGCTTTCGGCGCGTTCTTTCAATTCGCTGATTTCATCAGGCATTGTTATCCCTCGCAGGGTTGTGCTCGAACGGTCGCTGGCAAGCTTTCGTGCGCAAGAGGATAGCAGAAGAGGTCCGCGAGTTACATCGCGGGATTGTTTGCGCGCCCTTCCCGGCGATAACCTGGCGCGGGCCGCTTCCTGTAGAATCGGAAGCGGCATTCATTTCGAGGAGGTTTACATTCATGAGCGATCTTGCGAGCAAAACCTGCGTGCCGTGCAAGGGCGGGGTCCCGCCGCTGTCTGGGCAAGACCTGGAAAATTTGGCGAAGCAAGTGCCGCAGTGGAAGGTCGTGAACGGGCATCACCTTGTTCGCGGCTTTACTTTTTCCGATTTTCGCCAGGCGCTGGCGTTCGTGAACAAAGTGGGAGAGATCGCGGAGGAGCAAGGCCATCACCCGGATATTTTGCTGGCGTGGGGGAAGGCGGAAGTCACTACCTGGACGCACAAAATCGACGGGTTGACCGAGAGCGACTTTATTTTGGCGGCGAAGATAGACAAGATTTGAAGCGCGCACCGAATTTGGTTTTGTAACGGCGGACTTTAGGCGCGTCGTTTGCGTCCCGGATGATTTTGCGGGACCGCCATCGGTTGTTGCGGTAACACCGATGGCGCACTGAAGTGCGCCGCTACGAAATCAAAGGCAAAGAGCCGGCGAGACGCCGGCGCTACTGGGCGCTTACGGTTCGTCATCGCCCGCGTCGTTCGATTCGGGTTCCAGCGGCTTGTCCACGTTGATCGTGGGGAGCTTGGCGCGCAGCAGTTGATCGTTCAGCGACGGAATGGCGTGCGCGCGGATGTCGTCCCAGGTGGCGACCACGGCGGCCAGCGCTTTCTGGCGATCCGCAAAAGTATCTTGCGCGGTTTGCGTGGGCGCGGCATCGGCGCCATCCACCACCTCGAGCAGGTGGCCGAATTGTCCGTTTAATTGCGCGAAGCTGTCCTGGCCGGCTGCCGGCCCGAACCCCTGGGCCTTTCCCTCGAGCGCCGCGGCCATTTGATCGAGCGCGGAAATCGCATCCGTAATTTCGCCTTTCGGTGCCTGCCGCCCCAAATCTCTCAATTGCGCGCGCAAAGCGCGATCCATTCCCAGGTCCGTGTACGTGGTATTCATAGCGTCGCAAATTCGCGAGCCCAGTTCGAATTGCTGCAACAATTCATCCTCGGGCGTATTCACGCGAGGATCCATCTTCACCACCAATGGCTGCGTGTAATATTGCCCGCCGGCGGTGAGTTTCACGGTGTAATTGCCGGGCAGGATCGAAGGTCCGAGCGGATAGCGTGGCGTATCGTGCACGATCGCTGATATCGGATATTGGTGATGCACCGAACCGGGAGGTGAAATCCGCAAGTCCCACACCAACCGGTGCGCGCCCGCTTCGGCGGAAAAAATTTGCGGCGGACGAATCCAGTAAAGCGGGACGTTCAATTTTTTGCCGAGCTGTTCCATCGTGACTTCCGGTTTATCCGTGCTGGCAAAGCTGCGCAGCACGTGTCCGCCGCCGTCAATAATCTGCAGCGTAACGGGCCCCGCCGCGGCCGATTGCAGGTAGTAATCGAAAATTGCGCCGTCGGGAGGATTTTTTCCCGCCGGCTCCTCCGGCGGCAGCGGGGTATCGGTATTCACATTGCGCCGCATGCGATACGCAAGCCCTGGCTTGAACAAAAACGCGCCGGAAGCAACGACCTGCTCGCTGAGCTGTCGCAGCGGCGTGATGTCGTCCAAAATCCAAAACGAACGGCCGTGCGTACCCACCACCAAATCGTTTCCGTGAATAACCAGGTCGCGCATCGAGCTCGCCGGCAAATTCAATTGCAGCGATTGCCACGAATCGCCGTCGTTGAACGAAACGTACACGGCATTCTCCGTGCCGGCGAAAAGCAAGCCTTGCCGCACCGGATCTTCGCGCACCACGTTCACGGGAGCATCCTCCGGCAAGCCATTCGTGATTTTCTGCCAGGTCTGCCCGCCGTCGTGCGTGCGATAGATATAAGGATGCAAATCGTCGAGGCGAAAACGATTGACCGCGGCGTACACGGTGTTCTGATCGAAATGCGAAGCGTCCAGTTGCGCCACTTTGCTCCACGGCGTCAGCGCCGTAGGAGTGATGTCGTGCCAGTTCTGCCCGGCGTCGCGCGTGATCCAGATCAAGCCGTCGTCGGTGCCCGCCCAAATCAGATTCGCATCGAGCGGCGATGGCGCGAGCGAATAAATCACGCCGCGATGTTTGCCTTTCGCGGGATCGTCCGCGGCCAGATCGCCGAGATTCGCCGGTACGCCGGGATCTTCGCGCGATAGATCGGGGCTGACGATTTGCCAGCTGTGCCCCGCGTCGTTGGTCATGAACAAAACATTCGAGCCCAGGTAGAGCGTGTGCGGCGCGGCGGGCGAAAAAATTAGCGGCGCGGTGCGATTGAAGCGATATTTTCCGGTGCGCAAAATCACCGGCGAAACGTCCTGCGTTTGCCCGGTAATCATGTCGAAGCGCGTGACTTTGCCGCCATAAATCAGATTCGGATGCAACGGATCGGGCGCGACATATCCATATTCTTCCGTGCCCACCGGATGCCAATCGCGAAAGGTGATCTCGCCCCAGTCGCTGCGGCTGGCGGTGCCCGCCGAACCGCTTTCCTGCTGCCCGCCGTAAACCCAGTAGGGAAATTGGTTGTCGGTAATGACGTGATAGAACTGCGCGGTCGGCTGGTTGTACCACGAGCTCCACGTCGCGCCGCCGTTGACGCTGATCGTCGCGCCCTGATCGCTTGCCAGCAAAATGATCTGCGGATTTTCCGAATTGATCCAGACCGTGTGGTAATCGTCGCCGCCCGGCGCGCCTTTGATCGCAGTGAAAGTGACGCCGCCATCCATCGAGCGGTACGTGGAAGTATTGCAGATGTAGATTTCGTCGTGATTATCGGGCGCGACGCGCACCCAGGCGAAATCGAAGCCGCGCCCCCAGATGCGTTCTTCATGATTCACGCGCTGCCAACTTTCGCCGGCGTCGTCCGAGCGGTAGAGGCCGCCGACTTCCGGCTGCGCGTCCACCAGCGCGTAGAGGCGGTTCGGATCGTTCGGCGCAATGCCGATTCCGATGCGGCCAAGCCCTTGTTCGTTTGTCGGCAAGCCCTTTGTCAGCGGCTTCCAGGTGTCACCGCCGTCGGTGGATTTAAAAAGACCGCCCGTGTGGCCCTCGAGCGGGCCGCCGGTGGTCCACGGTGGACGCCGCGAATTCCACAAATCGGTGTAGAGGATTTGCGGATTGGTGGGATCGAACGCCAGGTCGGTCGCGCCAGTGTTTTCGTCTTTGTAGAGAACTTTGTCCCAGGTTTGTCCGCCATCGCTCGAACGAAAAACGCCGCGCTCGGCGTTCGGACCGTAGGGATGTCCCAGCACCGCGACGTAAACGCGATTGGGATCGTGCGGGTCAATCAGAATGTTCGTAATCTGCTGGCCGTCGCGCAGTCCCAAGATGCGTCCACGTGTTTCCGCCGTCGGTGGATCGGTAAATTCCATCGCCGGTGGAAAGATCGGGGCGTCGCAAGCCTTCGCCGCTGCCCACGTAGATGACGTCCGGGTTCGAAGGAGCCACCGCCAGCGCGCCGATCGAGCCGGTCGGCTCTTTATCGAAAATCGGAATCCAGGTGCGGCCGGCGTCGGTGGTTTTCCATACGCCACCGTTATTCACGCCGATGTAAAAAACATCGGGCTTGCCGGGAACGCCCGTGGCGGCGACGGTGCGCCCTCCGCGGAATGGACCGATACAGCGCCACTGCAGATCCTGATACATACGCGGATTGAATTGCGGCTCGCTGGCGTTCGCGGTCGTTTGAGTCGCCGGCGCATTTTGCGCAGGTGTGGCCGCGCTCATGATCGCGATAAAAATGATGACCGAACTAAATGCTGCAACGCGCCGGCAGAATGACATTTACGGCCCTCCCCAGGACCAAAAACTATACTACTCGGAAGAGGCGTTCATGCAGTGAAAGATAACGGAAGGCAAAAAACCGAAGAGAGATCCCTCACGTCGTTCGGGACGACAAACGTTTTTGTGCTTTGGCAAAGCGGAGCGCGTGTTCGCTTTCTCTGCGTCCCCAGCGTCTCTGCGGTGGACGTGCTTTCGCTTAAATCTTGCCCACAATTCCACTACACGTCCACTACAACGTTAATTCCTACGCAGCAGTGCAAGCCTTGTTCGTTGACGGTTTTTGCTCGAGCGCCTACGTTGAATTCGTACCCTCTCGGAGGATCCTTTGCGATTGATTGCGCGCTCTTGCCTGGTCGTGGTGTTGGTGATTGGCCTGCTGGACATTCCCGGATTTGCGGCGAATGAAAAACCGCTCGGCATGGTCCTGCAAGCGCAGCAAGCAAGCGTGGACAACGCCAAGCTCGCCGTCGGCACGACGGTCTATCCGGGCGATACCGTCGAGACCAACACGGGCGGCACGCTGCGCCTCAAGCTCGGCACGAACCAGCTCTACTTGCTCGCGTCGAGCGCCGCTAGGTTGGCGCAAAATTCCACGATCGTGCACGCGGTGGTTGCACACGGCACGGTTGGATTCGCCTCGAATGGCTCCGATAAAATCGAGCTGGAAATTCCCGAAGGCATTTTGCGCGCGGCCGATGGAGTGCCGTCGTATGGCCAAGTGACGATCACCAGTCCGATGGAAGTCGTGATTTCGGCGTATCGTGGAATGCTGGTTCTGGATAACGATGGAGAGCTGCACACCATTCCTGCCGGAAAATCCTATCGCGTGACGATGGATTTGGAACCCGCGGCGGTGGCGCCCACGGCCGATGTCGCGCCTCAGGACACGCAGTCTAACAGCGCGCAAGTCATACAGCCGCGTAAGCGCCGGCGCAAAAAATTGATCTTCTATTTGATATTCGCGGGAGCGATCGCAGGGATGAGTTGGGCCGTTTGGGACGAGCTCAACGAAAGTCCTTCGAAGACCAGCTACTAGCACCCTTGCAGCTTCGCGGTCCTATCTCAAACTGGGGCACAGCCCTTCGATTCGGCACTGCCGAATCTCAGGATGAATCGCGCTGCAGCGCGATTCACAAGCAGCGCCCCTACCCTGACTAGTTACTTTTTTCCCTTGGATGAGGTTTTTTTCTTCCGCTTTGCTGGCGCAGACTTGCGTTTTGCAGATTTTGTGTTGCCCTTGCCGGAACTAACCTTCGCCGCGATCTTCGTGTTTTGCGCTGCCAGGGCCGCCAGCAACGCGGCTCCATTGGGTGAACCAAGTCCCGTGCAGGGATCCCATCCCGGGCCTGCGGAGTAGCTGCCGTTGTTACCCGTCGTGATGTCGTGCAGCGTGCTTTCCACGCTCGCGGCATAGAGCGTCGGATTCAGATAACCCACACTCGTTCCCAGCGATTGATTGATGCGCGCGAGCAGGCCAGCCCATAGCGGCGCGACGGCGCTCGTGCCGCCGATCACAGTTTGTTCTCCATCCACTAGCACGTTGTAGCCGCTTTCCGGATCGGCGTCGCCGGCGACATCCGGCACGCCTCGCCCGACGAATCCATTCGGCGCCTTCGGAATACTCGCGCTCTGCTGAAAAGTCGGCAGCGCGAAAAATTCGCTGACGCCTCCGCCGGTCGCGCCTTCCCCCGCGGACAATTCGTTCCAGGCTTGTTCGCTGGAAATCGCGCCGCCCGAAATCGCGAGCTTAGTGCCGCCGCAACCGAGCACAAAGGGACTCGACGCAGGAAAATCAACGGTGGGCGTGCCGCTGGTGATGCCGTCACTCGAACCGTCATCACCGGAAGCCGCGAGGATGGTGACTCCGATGGTGGATGCGTCTTCGCACGCGGAATTGAATGCGTTGAGCGCCTGCTGCGTCCAGGAACTTTCCGGGCCGCCCCAGCTGATGGAAACGACCGAAGGTTTCAGAGTCGTATCATGGACCGCGGTCGTGAGCGCGTCGAGAAAACCTTGGTCGGTATTCGGAGTGAAATACATGGCGAT
This sequence comes from uncultured Acidobacteriota bacterium, assembly GCA_963740695.1. Lineage (GTDB taxonomy): Bacteria > Acidobacteriota > Terriglobia > Acidiferrales > UBA7541 > Palsa-295. The sequence continues at coordinate 296,261 of CAVUFU010000001.1, read as the reverse complement.
CTGCGCGCCGGGCGCAACCGCTCCGGCCACTTCGATATCGAGTTCCACTTCGCCGTCGGGGCCGCTGGCGCTGCCGGTTGGGGAGTTCGTGCCGCCATCCACGCTAACCGCGGTGACTTCGGGCGCGGTGATGCCGAGGTTCTTGAAATATGTGGTGAGATCGGCCGCGCGATATCCTCCGCCTAATTCCACGATGCCGATCGTTTGTCCCGTGCCATCGGCGTTCGCAGGGAAGTTGTAGGCTTGCGCGACTTGCAACGTGGTGAACGAGCTCGCCGCCGCAGCCTGGGCGCTCACGGCGTTCGGATTATTTTTTCGTATGCGAAAATGTGCTTTCGCTTGCGGCCGGTTGTCGAGGCCAAATACGCCTTCGATGATTCCATTCAGCTGGGCCGGAATTTGGATCGTGCCGGTGCGCATGCGGCAAGTGCCGCCAGGGTGCTGGTAGCGGTTCAGCTCGACGCCGAAGGCGCGCGAGAACGCGTCAACAGTGCCGCTGAGAATCACGGAACGCCGCGCCGCGCTTTCTTCCACCACTTTCAAAACATATTCTTTCGCGAACGCGCGGATTTTTTTGATGTCGCTGAGGCTTGCGCCATGAGCCGCGGCGAATTGCGCGCGCGTAATGCGCTGGCGCAGCGCGGGCGGAACTTTTTTCAGCGGAGCTCCTCGCCGCAGAAACACTGTCACCTGGATTTGCGCTTTGGGATCCGCCGGCCCCACTCTGCTGGCCCCGGGCATGACGGTACGTTCGCTACCTTGCAGTACGACGCGTTTTTCCTTTGTCGGCATGGATTCCTCCTGACCATCGCTTGCGTGCGAATGCCGTGGGGCACCTGTGATTGAATGGCGTTCCAGGCTGGGGTGGCATTGGCGCGCTTTCGCCCAACGATTCGCGCGAAGCCGATTGTGCGCTACCGCAATCGGGAGACGCCAAAGCCATAAAAGTATAAACTCGTGGTGCATAGGATTGCCACTGCGTGCTTTGAATCTGCAGAGCCTGCCCGAAGTGGATTCTTTCGCATCGCTGGGATTGCATTTTCATGATTAAACGGCTGTTTTTACATTACATCGCGGAAGAAGCGCGCCCCATGATTCGTCTCGCGCTGCCGCTGGTGCTCGCGGAACTGGGTTGGATGACCATGGCCATCGTGGACACCATGATGGTGGGGCGCCAGGCCGATAGCGCCGTCGCGATTGGAGCCGTCAGCCTGGGCAGCATTCTTTTTAATTCCGCCGCGATTTTCGGCACGGGGTTGATGCTCGGCCTCGATACGCTGGTTTCGCATTCCTATGGCGCGGGCGATGTCGAGGATTGCCACCGGTCGCTGGTTAACGGCGTGTATTTGAGTTTGGGTATTACGCCTGTGTTGATGGGTGCCGTGTGGATTTTCGGGCCGCTGTTGCGCTCGCTCGATATTCAGGCATCGGTTCTGCATCAAGCGATTCCGTATCTGCAAGCACTCAATTGGGGCACGTTGCCGCTGCTGCTTTATTTCGTCTTTCGCCGCTACTTGCAGGGCATGAACATGGCGAAGCCGGTGATGTTCGCGCTGGTATCGGCAAACCTCGTGAATTTGGCGGGGAATTGGGCTTTAATTTACGGACATCTTGGTTTTCACGCGATGGGAACGGTTGGATCCGGCTGGTCCACCTGCTTCGCGCGCACGTACATGATGCTGGTGCTGCTCGTGTACTCGCTGTATTACGACCATCGCAATAAAACCGGATTGCGCAACGCCGCGCGCTTGCCGACTTTTTCTCGCGTTTGGCGGCTCGTGTATCTGGGGCTGCCCGCCGCCACGCAATTTGGAATGGAAGTCGGCGTCTTCGCGGTGGCGACCGCGCTCATCGGCAAGCTTGGTGCGGTGCCGCTGGCAAGCCACCAGGTCGCGCTCAACACCGTCAGCCTCACCTATATGGTGCCGCTCGGGATCAGCGCCGCGGCCGCTGTGCGTGTCGGCCAGGCACTCGGCCGCCGCGACGCGCACGCTGCGAGCCGCGCCGGTTGGACGGCGCTGCTGCTGGGAACGAGCTTCATGGGGTGTATGGCGATTGCGCTCTTTCTGATACCGGGCGAGATTGTGCGCATTTACACGCCCGATGCTGAATTGATTCCAGCGGCCAGCGCGCTGCTTTTCGTCGCGGCGTTTTTTCAACTTTTTGACGGCATGCAAACGGTCGCCACCGGCGCTTTGCGCGGCGCGGGTGATACGCGCACGCCGATGTTGTGCCATCTATTTTTCTACTGGTTCATTGGACTGCCGCTCGGCGCCTATCTTTGCTTCCGCGTGGGCTGGGGCGCACCGGGAATGTGGGCGGGGCTGTGCGTTGCGTTGATCTTGATCGGCAGCGCGCTGTTGTATTTCTGGCGCCGCAAAGAACGCTCCTTCGCCGCGGGATACTTGCCGGATCTTGAAATTGCAACTGCAACACTGATGAACACAGATGAACACAGATAAAACCCGAGAATAGTAAAACCACGGAAAACTCTAGCCGCGAGCAGAGCTTCTGGCCCGGGAAAACACATTCCCGGCTTCGCGGCGCGCGCCTGCGTTACAATCTTTCGCATCGCTCTTCCACGCGGTGGCTGGACTTGAGAATCGAATGAGTACCACGCCGAATGCTTTCATGGCTCGCGCTATCGCGCTATCGCTGGAGAACGTGCAGCAGCGCGCCGGCGGCCCGTTTGCCGCGGTCGTCGTGAAAGACGGCAAAATTGTCGCCGAAGGCGCGAACGAAGTGACTGCGACCAACGATCCCACCGCGCACGCCGAAGTTGTCGCCATCCGCGCGGCTTGCCGCAAGCTGAACTCTTTCGATTTGCACGGCTGCGAGATCTATACGAGCTGCGAACCGTGCCCCATGTGCCTCGGCGCGATTTACTGGGCGCGTCCCGCCCGCGTTTATTACGCGAATTCCGCGGCGGATGCGGCGCGCGCCGGCTTCGACGACGCTTTCATCTACCAGGAAATCAGCCGTCCGCATCCCGAGCGTCAGATTCCCATGATTCAACTCGTGCAGGATGGCGCGCTGGCCGCATTTCGCGCCTGGCAGGAGAAAGAGGATAAAATCCGCTATTAAGGCGGCTTTCGGTGGAAACGCGCAGTATCGGAAAATCGGTGCCTCGCAAGGAAGGGCGCGAAAAAGTCACCGGGTGTGCGCGCTACGTTGATGATCTCACTTTCCCGGACATGCTCTACGGCGTTACCGTGCGCAGCGCCGCGCCGCGCGGACGCGTTCGCGAGATTCGTTACGAGGGCGATATTCCCTGGAACGAATTCACGATTGTCACCGCAAAAGACGTCTGCGGAAAAAATTGCGTCGCGTTGCTGATTGAAGATCAGCCTTGCCTTGCCGACGGATTCGTCAACCACTGCGAAGAGCCGGTGGTCCTGCTCGCGCACCACGATAAATACCTGCTCGAAGAAGCGCGCCGCAACGTGCGTATCGAGATCGAACCGCTGCCCGCGATTTTTTCGATCGGGGACTCTCTCGCGCGGAAGGAAATCATCTGGGGCAGCGACAATATTTTCAAATCCTTCCGCGTGGAAAAAGGCGACGTGGACAAAGCCTGGGCCAGCGCCGATATCATCGTTGCAGGTGAATACGCAACCGGCGCGCAGGAGCAGCTCTACATCGAGCCGCAGGGCGTGATCGCGCAGGTGAACGACGCCGACGGTGTGACGGTGTGGGGCTCGCTGCAATGTCCGTACTACGTGCATAAAGCCCTGGTCAGGCTATTCGGCTGGCCCAAAGATCGCGTGCGCGTGATTCAGACGGAAACCGGAGGCGGATTTGGCGGCAAGGAAGAATATCCCTCGATGATCGCCGCGCATGCCGCGCTGCTCGCGCGAAAATCCGGCCGCCCGGTGAAAATAATCTACGACCGCGCCGAAGACATGGTCGCCACCACCAAGCGCCATCCATCGAAGACGCGGCATCGCACCGCAGTGACGCGCGATGGCAAGCTTCTGGCGATGGAAATTGACTTCACGATTGACGGCGGCGCGTACCAAACTCTCTCGCCTGTGGTGCTTTCGCGTGGAACGATTCACGCCGCCGGCCCGTATCAATGCCCGAATGTGCGCATTCGCAGCCGTGCTGTCGCCACGAACGCTCCGCCGCACGGAGCTTTCCGCGGATTCGGCGCGCCGCAAAGCGTCTTTGCGCTCGAGCGGCATCTCGATCGCGTCGCTGCCGCAGTCGGCATCGCGCCGGATGAGCTCCGCCGCCGCAATTTCGTTCGCCAGGGCGATACGCTGGCGGTGAGTCAAGTAGTAAAAGAAAAAGTGGACATGGGCGCGCTGCTCGATCGCGCCTTCGCGCTGAGCGATTACCACGCCAAGCGCAAGCGATTCACGGAGGAGAATGCCCGCGCATACACGACCATCAAGAAGGGCATCGGCTTCGCTGCGTTTTTGCACGGCGCCGGATTCACTGGTTCGGGCGAAGAATATCTGGCATCGGAAGTGGCGATGGCAGCGATGAGCGACGGCACGGTGCGCGTCCTGGCCGGCAGCACCGAAATGGGGCAGGGCACTAACACGATTTTTTCGCAGATCACCGCGGACGCGCTGGGCCTCGATTGCGATCAAATTAAAATTCTTCAGCCCGATACCGCGCAGGTGCCGAATAGCGGGCCCACCGTGGCGTCGCGCACGGCAATGATCGTCGGCAAGCTGGTGGAATCCGCAGCGCTGGCTCTGAAGAAAACGCTGCTCGATAGCGGCGCGCTGAAATCCGGCGATGGCGACGGCGGCAGCAGTAGAGCCGCGGATTTCGCGCAAGCTTGCGCAAAATATATTGACGCGCACGGCCCGCTGAAATCTTTCGTCAAGTATGAACATCCGCGGGATCTCCATTGGGACGATGAAAATTATCGCGGCGACGCCTACGGCGCTTACGCGTGGGCTGTTTACGTCGCCGAAGTCTCCGTGGACACGCGCACCGCCGAAGTTCGCGTCGAAGATTTCGTCGCAGTGCAGGAAGTGGGCAAGGTGATCAATCCCGTTCTCGCAGCGGGTCAAATCGAGGGAGGCGTCGCGCAAGGCATCGGTTTTGCGCTCTACGAGAACGTGGTGTGGCAGGAAGGCCGCATGGTCAACGCGCAAATGACCAATTACGTGATGCCCACTTCGATGGATCTGCCGCCTATTCGCGTGTTCTTCGAAGAAATTCCGTACGAACGCGGCCCGGCTGGCGCAAAAGGCATCGGCGAATTGCCGCTCGATGGCACAGCTCCCGCGATTGCGAATGCGGTCGCGCACGCTACCGGCGTGGACATTCGCAAAATTCCGATCACACCCGAAACCCTGCTCGAATTGCTCGCCGCTCTGCCGCGCAAAACGCCTGCGAAGATTCCGGAAGGCGCGCATGTCTGAAGCGGCGCGCAAAGTTTCCATTACGTGCGAAGTGAACGGCGAGCGGGCGACATTTCGAGGCGTACCCCATGGCGCGACTCCTCGACGTCCTCCGCGAACAATTGAAACTCACCGGCACGAAAGAAGGCTGCGGCGAAGGTGAATGTGGCGCGTGCGCGGTGGAGATGGACGGCGCGCTGGTAAACAGCTGCCTAATTCCGGCGCTGCAAGCACGAAACACAATAATACGCACCATCGAAGGGATCGCGGACGCCGGCGGTGGAACGCTGCACGCCATGCAGCAGGCCTTCCTCACCTACGGCGGCGCGCAGTGCGGAATTTGCACTCCCGGAATGATCCTCGCGGCGGTGAATCTCCTGGCGCGCATTCCGCAGCCGAATGACGCGGAAATTCGCGAAGGTCTCGCCGGGAATCTTTGCCGCTGCACAGGCTACACGAAGATTTTCGAATCCGTGGTCGAAGCTGTGCGGCATTCCGGCCACGCGGAAACACATTCGGGGACGCGCGCGTGAGGGCGTTGCTCCCGTCCTACCACATGGAGACGCCGCACGATCTCGCAGCCGCGCTCGGCCGCATGGCGAAGGAACCGGGCGTCTGGAAGCCATTCGCCGGCGGCACGGACTTGATGGTCCTGCTCGAAGCGGGGAAGCTGCCACACAAAAAGTTTCTGAACATCTGGAATTTAGCGGAATTGCGCGGCATTACCGCGAACTCCGATTTTCTAGAGATAGGTGCGTTGACGACGTACACCGAAGTTCGCCGGCACGAAATCCTTGTGCGCGAATTTCCGCTGCTCTGCCGCGCCGCCGCCGAAACGGGAAGCATCGCCACGCAGAATCGCGGCACGCTGGGCGGCAACATCGCGAACGCTTCACCCGCCGCCGATTCGCCGCCGGCATTGCTCGTGTACGACGCGGAAATCGAAATCGTTTCCGCGAGCGGCGCGCGCTGGATCCCTTACCAGAGCTTTCATTCCGGCTATAAGCAGATGAATTTGCGCCTGGACGAACTGATTCGCCGCATTCGTCTGCCGCGCAACAAGCAGCCCTGGAAACAATACTTCCGGAAAGTCGGCCCACGGCGCGCACAGGCTATTTCGAAAATATGTTTCGCTGCGGCAGCGCGCGTGGAAGCGGGCAAAATCGCCGATTTGCGAATCGCTCTCGCCAGCGTGGCGCCCACGGTGCTTCGCGCGACGCGCACCGAGGAAGCGCTGCGCGGCCGGCAGCCGGACGCGGAACTCCTGAAATCAGCACAGGACGCCCTGGCCAATGAAATCGCGCCGATTGACGACATTCGATCCACGTCGCGCTATCGCCGCGCGGTGGCGCGAAACTTACTAGCTGAATTCATCGAAAGTCTGGCAGGCTGAGCGCACATGAAGAATTCGCCGGATTCATCGTCCAATTCATCGCAGGCATTCGGCGCAACGGACGACTTGATCGTCCGCGGCAAGCGGGTGATCACGCCTGACGGTGAGCGTCCGGCGGCAATTCACGTCCGCGCGGGACGAATCGCTGCGGTCACCGAGTTCAACGATGTCCGTGCCGGCGTCACGATCCACGAAGCGGGCGACCTGGTGGTGATGCCGGGAATTGTCGATACGCACGTACACATCAACGAGCCCGGCCGCACCGAGTGGGAAGGTTTTTCCAGCGCCACCCGAGCCGCTGCGGCCGGCGGCGTCACGACGTTGATTGAAATGCCGCTCAACAGCATTCCGGCAACCACCTCCGCTGTGGCCTTTCGCGAAAAGCTCGCGGCTGCGGCGGGAAAACTATGGGTGGACGCGGGATTTTGGGGTGGCGTAGTTCCCGGGAATGTCGCGGAACTTCGGCCGCTGTGGGAAGCGGGCGTCTTCGGCTTCAAATGTTTTCTCGTACCGAGCGGCGTTCCGGAATTTGAACACGCGACGAAAGAACACCTCCGCGGGGCGTTGCCGGAACTGGCGACTCTCGGCGCGCCGCTGCTGGCGCACGCAGAGATGCCGGAGCCGATCGAAAAAGCAGTCGCCAATCTTGCGAAGAACGCATCGCCGCGCCGCTACGCGACGTGGCTCGCATCCCGGCCGCGCGACGCGGAAAACGAAGCGATCGCTTTGCTTCTGCGGCTAAGCCGGGAATTCGCTGCGCGAATTCACATCGTGCACTTGTCATCGTCCGATGCGATTCCCGTGCTCCAACACGCACGAAACGAAGGCGTCAAAGTCAGCGTGGAAACTTGTCCGCACTATTTGACTTTCGTTGCCGAAGAAATTGCGGACGGCGCCACGGAATTCAAATGCGCGCCGCCGATCCGCGAGCGCGAGAATCGCGAAAAATTGTGGGAGGCGCTAGCCAACGGCACGATTGATTTCATCGCCACCGATCATTCTCCCTGCCCTCCCGCGATGAAGCTGCGCGACGAGGGTGATTTCCTGCGCGCCTGGGGCGGCATCGCATCCTTGCAACTCAGCTTGCCTGCCGTCTGGACGGAAGCAAGCTCGCGCGGCTATGCTGTCACGCAGATTGCGCGGTGGCTGTGCGGGGGGCCGGCGCAGCTCGCGGGACTGCAGCACAAAAAAGGTTCGATCGCGGTGGGCTGCGACGCGGATTTCGTGATCTGGAATCCGGACGACAAATTGCGCGTGGATCCGGCGCAATTGCTGCACCGGCACAAACTCACGCCGTATGCAGGCCGCGAACTGAAGGGAACAGTCATCACGACTTTCTTGCGGGGGCGGAAAATTTTCGAGCGCGGAGGATTTTCCGCGAGCCCCATCGGCCATGTGTTGCTGCGAGGCGCTGTATGAATGATTTCACTCAATTCGTTGATCTGGCAGCCGAGCGGCTCGGCGGGCGCGTGATTGCCGCCAACGACGAATTTTTTGGTCCCAAGGAAAGCCTGGTAAAGCAGTCCAAACCGATTTTTGTGGAGAAGTTCACCGACCGTGGACACTGGATGGACGGCTGGGAAACACGCCGCCGCCGCACGCCCGGCTGCGATTGGTGCATCATCCGGCTGGGCTTGCCGGGAGTTTTGCGCGGCGTGGTGGTGGACACCAGCTTTTTCACCGGGAATTATCCGGCGCGGTTTTCGCTGGAGGGCTGCGAGCTGCGCGGTGCAGCGGCGGACAAGGAAGAGCTGAAAAAGCTTCAGGCCGCCACCGCGAAATGGACGGAGCTGCTTCCGGAAACCGAGCTGAAAGGCGATTCGCAAATTCCTTCTCCCGATCGCGCACTCCGGGCGCTTCACGCACATCCGGATGAAAATTTATCCCGATGGCGGCGTGGCGCGGCTGCGTCTTTACGGGGAAGTCGTGCCGGATGCAGCGCGCGTCGCCAAAGGCGAATTCGATTTGGCTGCGGTGGAAAATGGCGGGCGCCCTGTCGCCTCCAGTGACCAATTTTACAGCGAGCCGTTGAACTTGCTGATGCCGGGACGCGCGAAAGTCATGAGCGATGGGTGGGAGACGCGCCGCCGCCGCGGCCCGGGGCACGATTGGGTGATCGTGAAATTGGGGATGGCTGGCACAGTTCGCCGCCTCGAAATTGACACTGCTCATTTCAAAGGGAATTTTCCCGATAGTTGCTCCGTGGAGGTTTGTCACGCGGAAGGCAGCAAAGCAGAAATTTCGCGCCTAACGTCCAACGCTTCCGGCGCCGCCTGGCGCCAGCTACTTTCACGGACTCCGCTGAAGGCAAATCATCGCCACGTTTTTCAGAAGCAGTTGCACGAAGCGGGCGAAGCCACGCACGTCCGTCTGAATATTTTCCCGGACGGCGGAGTCAGCCGCTTTCGCGTTTTCGGCCGCGCGGCGCACGTTGCCGATCGCCTCAGCGGCGTTGAACGATTGAACCAGATGCCGCGCCCGCAGGCGGCCAAAGCGCTCCTCGATTGCTGCAGCTCGAAAAAATGGGTCGAACAGGTGCTCGCCCAGCGTCCTTTCGTCGACGCGGCCGGCCTCTACGATGCTTCGGACGATGTCTGGGAAGCGCTCAAGCGCAAAGACTGGCTCGCGGCGTTTCGCGCGCATCCCGCCATCGGCACGACGAAGCCCGCGGCGAAGCAATCAGAAACCGCGCAGCGCTGGTCCGCCGGCGAACAATCCACCGCCCAGAAAGCTTCGCCCGATACGCTGGCGGTGCTGGCTGCGGCGAATCAGGCCTATCGGGCCACGTTCGGCCACGTCTTCCTGATCTGCGCGTCTGGGAAATCAAGCGACGAAATTCTTAAAACGCTGCAAGAGCGCTTGGCCAACGATCCCGAAGTGGAATTGCGCATCGCCGCGGACGAACAGAAAAAAATTACGCGGCTGCGCTTGGAGAAGCTTCTCGCGCAATGAGCCAAATTACCACGCACGTGCTGGATACTTCTCTCGGACGCCCCGCCGCAGGCGTGCAAGTGACGCTGGAAATTCAAAAGGGCGCTGGCTGGAAAGAAATCAGCCGCGGCGCCACGGACGCGGATGGCCGGCTGCGGCATCTTCTCGAGCCGGGCGCGCTGGTGCAAGGCATCTACCGGCTCACTTTCGAGACGCAGTCATATTTTCAGGAGCGCAAGATTCGCAGCCTGTATCCGCAAATCACCATCGTCTTCGAAGTCCGCGACAAAAAAGACCATTACCACATTCCTCTGCTGCTAAGTCCCTACGGCTATTCCACCTATCGCGGGAGCTGACGAATGGCGATCAAGCTCGCGGAAAATAGCTACGGCAAATCGCGCATTCGGCTGCTGCGCGTGGTGCGCCAGGACGGCCGTCACGATATCCGCGAATTGACCCTTGCGATTACCTTCGCAGGCGACTTCGAATCCGCGCACACCACGGGCGACAACTCGAAAATCCTTCCCACCGATACGATGAAGAATACGGTTTACGTCCTGGCGCGGCAATATCCCGTGGAAGCCGTGGAAGAGTTTTGCCAGCACCTGATCGAACATTTCCTCACATACAACCCGCAGGTCTCGCGCGTCAGTATCGAGGCCGCCGAAAATCTCTGGAACCGCATCGTCATCGGCGGGAAGCCGCACGCGTCCGCGTTTCAGCGCGGCGGCGACGAGAAGCGCACGGCGATGCTGAGCGGCACGCGCGAGGGCACGACCATTCGCGCCGGCATCGCGGATTTGATCGTGCTGAAGACCACGAAGTCAGCGTTCGACAAGTTCTTGCGCGATCCCTACACCACGCTAAAAGAGGATCGCAACCGGATACTTTCCACGTCGATCCATGCTGATTGGCTCTACGGAGGCGGCGAAATCGAATTCAGCCAGCATTGGCACGGCATCCGTCAGACGATCCTCGAAACTTTTGCCGAGCACGATAGCGAATCGCTCCAGCACACGCTCTACGCAATGGGCGAAGCGGTGCTGAAAACTTTCGAGCGCGTCCGCGAAATCCGCCTCTCGTTGCCCAATAAGCATTTCAACCTCGTGGATCTTTCGCCCTTCGGCATGGATAATCTCGCGCAGGTTTTTCTTCCCACCGACGAACCGCACGGCCTGATCGAAGCCACCTTGCGGCGGGAATAGCCCTCGCAACGCGCGCAGACGGCTGCGCACCGAGCGAAAGAATCGTTTGCAGCCTCGCAGCAAGCCTCAATTCCAGGGTTGTTCGAATTTCGCGGACGCGATACATTTGTTTAATTGCGGAACGTAGCCCATCCCACAGGTCCGATTGCCAGTTGGCGACCCGGCACGTGCGGTCCGCGTCAAAAAAAGCTCGCTATTTTGATTTGCCTTAGCTGGCTGGGAGCCTGAACGCGCTTTTATGCATGACAAGATTCTGATCGTTGATGACGAAGCCGCCGCGCGCACCGCGCTGGGCCTGCTGTTGCGCCGGGAAGGCTTCGAAGTCCGCGACGCGAGTGACGGTCCCACGGCCATCATCGAGTGCGCGTCGTTTCGCCCCGATCTGATTCTGCTGGATATTCTGATGCCCGGCATGGACGGCTTCGAAGTTTGCCGCCACATCAAAGCCACGCCGGAAACGCGCCTCACTCCCGTCGTGCTGATCACCGGCCTTTCCGCCACCGAAGACCGCATCATGGGCATCAATGCCGGAGCGGACGATTTCCTCAGCAAGCCGATCGACTTGAACGAACTGCTGGCGCGCACGCGTTCGCTGCTGCGCCTGAAGCAGTACACGGACGAACTGGAAAACGCGGAAGCGGTACTGCTCAGCCTCGCGTACAGCATTGAAGCGCGCGATCCTTATACGCACGGGCACTGCGAGCGCCTGGCGGAAATGTCCGCGCGCATGGGCGAAGTGCTGGGCGTCCCGGAAGAGCATATTAAGGCGTTGCGCCGCGCGGGGATTGTGCACGACATCGGCAAAGTCGTCGTGCCAGATTCCATTCTGCTGAAGCCCGGACCGCTGACGTCGGAAGAAATCATGGTGATGAAGAAGCATCCCGTCGTGGGCGAGCGCATTTGCGCTCCACTGAAGACTTTTCGCCTGGTGCTGCCGATCATTCGCCACCACCATGAGAAGCACGATGGCTCGGGTTATCCCGATGGGCTGCATGGCGACGAAATTCCGCTCACCGCGCGCATCCTGCAAATCTCCGACGTTTACGACGCGCTAACCACCGATCGTCCGTACAAAGTGGCGTTCGCTCCCCAGGTTGCACTTGATCTCATGGAAGAAGAAGCCACCCGCGGCTGGTGGGACCCTGAGCTTTTCGAAACGTTCCGCGAAATGATGCGCGAAAACCACGACGAACTCGCGCCGGAAAATTTTCGCAAAACAGTGAATTGAGTCGCGTTAGGGGTTTTGTAGCGGCGGCTCAACAACATGAAACGGCAAGGCTAATATGGACTGCGGGGGCGCGCCCCCGCTTTCTCTTAGGCGAGGCGCGCCTCGCCTGCCTCGATCGCGCCATGTCGTACGCCGTAAAAGCGGCGGCGCGCCGCCGCACTCCATAAGGTTTTGCCGTTGACCAACCGCGTATCACTCGAGGGGCGTCGCGCTAGAGACGGAAGGCAGGCGTAAGTCCCGCGGCGCGATGCGCTCTTCCCCTGAATAAATCACGAATCTCCGGCCGCGCAAAAATCCAATCAGGGTCAACCGCAGTTCGCGCGCCAGTTGCACCGCGAGGCTCGAAGGAGCGGAGACGGACGCGACCACCGGAAGTCCCGCGACGATTGCCTTCTGCACGATTTCAAATCCGCCGCGCCCGCTCACCAGCAGCATGCAATTCGCGATCGGCACGCGGCCTTCCAGCAGCGCCCAGCCGATCACTTTATCCACGGCATTGTGCCGGCCGATATCCTCGCGCAAGACCAGCAAGTCGCCGCCGGCATCGAATAAAGCCGCCGCGTGCAATCCGCCGGTGCGTTCAAACACATCCTGCGCGGACCGCAACTTCTCGGGCAGCCGCACCAGAATCTCGGCATCCAGCCGAAAATCCGGATTCGGCGCCGCAAGGCCACGCGCGCGGATCGCGTCAATCGAAGCTTTGCCGCAGATCCCGCAACTCGATGCCGCAAAAAAATGCCGCCGCATTTTTTCCATGTCCGGCGCGGCGTCTGGCGAGATGTGCGCTCGCACTACGTTCCCATTCTTGGCGCTGGTCTCCGCAGCGCTCTCGCTCTGCGCCAGTTTCTGCGAGCCATTTTCCCGCGCCGCAAAATCCAGACCCGTGAGCTGGCCGCGCGACTGTATCAACCCCTCGGTAAAAAGAAATCCAGCGGCGAGTTCCAAATCGTGCCCCGGCGTGCGCATGGTGACGCTCAGCGGCTCATCGCCCAGCTGTATTTCCAGCGGCTCTTCCGCAGCAAGGTAATCGTCCTTGCGGCGCACCAATCCGTCGTCCCACTCGAAAACCTGCGTAAGACCTACGCTGCGAGCTTTTCGCGGCACGCTCAACCCTCCGGCGCCTCCATTATGCTCGACCAGAAGGGAGAGTTGAAAGGTCGTCATTGAGAGTTGGCCGTTCCAGGACTCGGGAGTGCAGGTAGAATGGCGAGCATCATGACCAGCTGGAGAGTAGCGATTGCAGCAAGAATTGTGGCGGCTTGTTTGATCGTAATTTTGGCGCAGGGCTGCGTTTGCGTTGCGGCGGCGCCTGTGCCGCAGCACGAATTGCCTCGCTAGACAGAGGCGCAGGCGCGCGAGTGGTACGCGAAGCAGCCGTGGCTCGTCGGCAGCAATTATTTGCCGGCGTATGCGGCGAACGAATTGGAGATGTGGCAGGCGGAGACGTTTGACCCGAAGCGGATTGATTTGGAGTTGGGTTGGGCGGAGTCGCTCGGATTCAACACGATGCGCGTGTTTTTCCACGATTTGCTTTGGGAACAGGACGCGGACGGTTTCAAGAAGCGCATCGATACTTTCCTCGCGATTGCCGCGCGGCATCACATCCGTCCGATTTTCGTGCTGTTCGATTCGTGCTGGGACCCCAATCCGCAACTCGGCAAGCAACCCGCGCCGCGTCCCGGAGTGCACAATTCACGCTGGGTGCAAAGCCCTGGCGCGAAAGCGTTGCAGGATCCAGCGCAATATCCGCGGCTCGCCGCTTATGTGAAGGGCATCGTGGGAGCGTTTGCGCAGGACCCGCGCGTTTTGGGTTGGGACGTTTGGAACGAGCCAGACAACACGAATGAAGGAAGCTACGGGGATTTGGAGCCGAAGAATAAAGTCGCGCTGGTGCTGGCGCTCTTGCCGCAAGTATTTGAGTGGGCGCGCGAGGCGCATCCTTCGCAGCCGTTGACCAGCGGCGTGTGGAAAGGCGGCTGGTCTTCACCCGAGAAATTGGACGCGATGGAGAAAATCCAGATCGAGATGTCTGACGTAATTTCTTTTCACGGATACAACAAACCCGGAGGAGTTCGAGCAGCGCGTCGTGTGGCTGCAGCCGTACCATCGCCCGATTCTTTGCACCGAATACATGGCGCGCGGAGTGGGCAGCACCTTTCAAGGTTCGCTGCCGATTGCGAAGAAATATCACGTGGCCGCGATCAACTGGGGATTGGTCGAAGGGAAATCGCAAACCTATCTGCCGTGGGACTCCTGGCAACATCCTTACACCGACCGGCATCCCACCGTCTGGTTCCACGACATTTTCCACACAGACGGCACTCCTTACAGTCAGGAAGAAGTGGATTTCATTCGCGGAATTATTGGGACCAGCAGGGGTGCTATGGCCCGATAGGAATGCGAAACAGCGAGATGCGACGGCTCATCATTTTCGGCGCATTGATTTTTTTCAGCTCGGAGGGCGCGCTCCGCGCGCAAACTCCGGACGATCTGCAATTCCGCGCCGCCTTCGTCAGCGATTCGAATACCTACCACCTCGGTGAGCCCATACCGATGGAAATCAGTTACTCTTCCCAAGCCAACGAGAAATATCACGGTTCATTTACAAATCCGCAACCGGGTCTCGCGAACATCGCAATCAAGATTACACCCTCCGATGGCTTCGTCGATCCTCGTGGATTGCTGGGAGCGGTTGGGTGGGGCGGATCCATCTTGAGCACGTCGGGTTATGTCACCTCGCAACCACAGATAGGCACGTTCGATCTGACGGAATGGATTCGGTTTCAGAAGCCGGGACACTACTCGATCAGTATCACCAGCAGCGAGATTTCGCGCGTCAAGACGCCGCAGGAGGGAGGGGGAGCGGAACAGCTTGCGCTGGTGACGGATCCGCTTGATCTAAACATCATCCCGGCAGACCCCGATTGGGTCGCAACGCAAATGGAGGAAATCGATCAGACTTTGAGCGTGGAAGGAGCACCGGGTGATCGTGAGCGCGCTCTTTACCGCTTGGCGTTGCTTGACACTCCCGCCGCAGTGCAGCGCCTGGTGCAGGTCTACCTGCAAAGTCCTGATCCATCGCGGGATTGGTCTTTGGGTATCGGACTGCGAGAATCCACTCAACTCGATACGATCATTCCCCAACTCCAATCGGCGCTTCGGAATCCGCAAATCAAAATCCCAGACACTTTGATCGAGGTTCTTGCCGGCCTGCAGACGCGGCAAAAACTTGGCGTCTTGCCTCCGTACCCCTCCGATCCCGAGCAACAAAAAGTTTGGAACGAGGAACATAAAGAGCGCGACAAGGTGCAAGACGACTTCGTCGCTCAAGACACTGCCGGCTTGGCCGCGACGATGCAGCAGCGCTCCGGCACGGCTCGCGCGGCAGGACTTTATGAAGCGTGGACCGAGGCGGAACGCTTGAACACAACAGCGCCGCTGCCATCGGAACGGCTGCAGCAGCTTCGCACCGACGTTCTCGGAGTAGCGGGCGATCTAAGCCGCGCTGAGCAACTTCAATTGTTGGTGAGCGATTGGCAAACGATGCCGCACGACCAACTGTTACCACTGATCCTCAACTTATCCCGGGCTTCACCCGACGACACGGCAGAATATGAGAGTCAGCAAGCGTATCAGTTATGGTGCGAGGACTGGCCGTTCGACTGCGAAGCCGCGATCCTGGCCGACGTGACCGCCTCGAAGATCAATACGCCACTGCAAATTATCCTGCTACTGCGCGATGCCGAGCGGCCGCAGCTCGATGCCGTGCTGAAGGAGGCGCTCGCGAACCCGCAAATGGACGATTCCGCACAATCGCAGCGAGTCGCCGCACTCGTCTTGCGGGCGGGGAGCCGCAACCTCGCGCCTTCAGTAGACGCAATCCTGGACAAACGGGGCAATCCCAAGGCGTGTTTCGGCGGAGTTGAGGGCAACTTGATCGGTTATCTATTTCGCGTGTCGCACGAGGACGCCCAAAAACGCCTCGAGGCGTTGCTGCAGGACGGCAAAGGTTTCTGTGGCAGCGAAGTGCTGCGGACACTCAATTCGTCGCAGTATGCCACTGGCATGCTTCCGGCGGCGACGCATGCATTATTTTCACCGAACTTGCAGACGGTGGGATCGGCCGCTCTATTTCTGGGAGAGCATGCGCCGCCCGACGCGCGGGAATTTCTGTGGCAGCGGCTCGCAGCGCTTTGGAAGGAGTGGGGGAGCCGCTCCACCGAGCTCGCGGGACCCTTCGAAATCGCGACGGACGCGCCCGCTGGAAAGGCCGATTCGCTCGAGCAGGAGCTGGTTTCTGCGCTGGCCCACGCCAAGAATTGGACGCTCTCGCCGGACGAGCTGGAGCGTTTGCGCGACGGATGTCTTACCGAGCGATGCCGGGCGATTGCCGACGGCAAAATGTCTCTCGGCCTCTAGGAGCGGAAGGAGCAAAGTCAAACCGGACATTATCGGGATTTCCGCGCATCGAATCACGCCCACCTTGCATTGTGCAGCTCCAGCGTTGAACCGCGACAACAATTCGATACAGTATTCGTGCAACAATCAGCCAGATCTTTACGCACGGGTCGTCCTATCAATGAAGATTTCGCTCAGCGAAGGCTCGAGTAACTCGAAACGCGTAATGCGCGTGCCGGCGAGCACCGCTGCCTTGAGGATTTCCTGCGGCTCGGCGCCAGGTTTCAGTTTGGCTTCGACGCCAGTGACGAGCCGGGTGACTTCGCCGATTCCAGGGTGGCTCAGAAAGGAGTCGCTGCCGGTGAATTCCACATGCAGCGTGTTTTTGCCGTAAGACTGCTTGATCGCGCGCAGCTCGCCGTCGAGAACATTGCGACCCTTGTTAATCAGGCAGATGGAATCGCACAGTCGTTCGACCTGTTCCATGCGATGCGTGGAAAGAACGATCGTCGAACCCTGATCGCGCATGCTCAGCATAATTTCTTGGATCGAGGCCGCGTTCACGGGGTCGAGGCCGGAGAAAGGCTCATCGAGAATCACAACCGGCGGGCGATGAATCACCGAAGTGATGAACTGCACCTTTTGCTGCATTCCTTTCGAGAGGTCCACCAGCTTTTTGTCTGACCATTCGCTGAGGCCGAGGCGTTCGAGCCATTCGTCGGCGCGCTTTCCAGATTCGGCTTCGCTAAGGCCATGCAGCGCGGCAAGAAAAATTATAACTCTCGCGGACCTTCATGCGCGGATAGAGGCCGCGCTCTTCCGGAAGGTAACCGATCTTGTCGCGCGTTGCGTCGGTGACCGGCTCGCCCATCACGCGGATGGAGCCTTCGTCGGGCACCAGGATATTCATGATCATGCGGATGGTGGTGGTTTTGCCGGCACCGTTGGGACCAAGCAGGCCCAGAATCGCGCCGGACCGAACGTTCAGGCTAACGGCATTGACCGCGGTGACCGAGTCATACGATTTCGTTACGTTTTCGAGCGCGATGGCGTCCACGGGTTTGGTTGCAGTCGATATCTATACGCCGAAGAACGGCACAATATATCAGACATCTCCGAAAAACACGGTTTCGCCTACAGCACCCAATCGCTGACCCGCCACCGGTTGCCTTTGTAGCGGCGCACTTTAGCGCGCCATTGGTGACGCGCTTCGCACCGGTGTCGCGCGTTCTGTCGATGCGTGTCTAGCACCGATGGCGGACTGAATTCCGCCGCTACAAAACCGTCCTCGTGCCGGAAAGCGGGTATCGTGGCTGCATCAACGAAGTTTGTGTTCGTTGACTTGGTTTCGAGCGCCACCTAAGATGAGCACGCAATGGCAGATCCTCAATCGCTCCTCGGGCAGACCGTTTCGCATTACCGCATCACCGAAAAGCTTGGCGGCGGAGGCATGGGCGTCGTCTACAAGGCCGAGGACACGCGGCTGCATCGCGCCGTAAGCTTGAAATTCCTGCCGAGCGATACGTCGAACGAACCCGCCGCGCTCGAGCGGTTCCGCCGCGAAGCGCAAGCGGCCTCCGCGCTCAACCATCCGAACATTTGCACGATTTACGACATCGGCGAACAGGACGGCCGCGAATTCATCGCGATGGAATTTCTCGAGGGGCAGACGCTGCGCCAGCGGATTTCCGGCAGGCCGCTTCCGCTCGACCAAATCGTCGAACTGGGAATTGAAATCGCGGATGCCCTGGACGCGGCGCATGCGAAAGGAATCGTTCACCGCGATATCAAGCCAGCGAACATTTTCGTTACTGATCGCGGACACGCCAAGATTCTCGATTTCGGATTAGCGAAGCGCGGATCGGGCGGGCGAAGGTCGCCGGCGTTTCGGCGTCTGCCCACAGCCACTGCGGAGGAATTCCTCACCAGCCCCGGCAGTGCAGTCGGCACGGTTGCCTATATGTCACCGGAACAAGTGCGAGGCATGCCGCTCGATGCGCGCACGGATCTCTTTTCGTTCGGCGTGGTGCTCTACGAGATGGCCACCGGCGCTCTGCCATTCCGTGGCGATACGTCCGGAGTGATATTCGACGCGATACTGAATCGCGAACCAGTTGCTCACGGTTCGCCTGAATCCGGATTTGGCCGACGAAGCTGGAAGAAATCATCAATCGCGCGCTGGAAAAAGACCGCAATCTGCGCTACCAGCATGCGTCAGACCTGCGCGCGGAATTGCAGAGGCTCAAGCGCGACAGCAGTTCGGGCCGTTCAAATGCGGTGCCTTCGGCACAGGCGAAGCAACTTGAACCGGAATCGCACGAGCGCCACTTCGCCGGCAACGCGCGCGCCTGCCGGCCGACGAACGATTATTTATGTGGTAGCGGCAATCTTTGTGCTGGCGGCGCTGGGCGGCGCGTTTTTTCTATTTCGTTCGCAACGCAGCAGCCCTCCGGCCAGCAAAGATTGGCAGCAAATTACTTTTTTCACGGATTCCGCCGTCTACCCCACTCTCTCGCCGGATGGGCGCATGCTGGCCTTCATCCGCGGAAGCAGTTCCTTCCTGGGGCCGGGACAAATTTATGTGAAGTTTCTGCCGGATGGCCAGCCGGTCCAACTCACGCATGACTCGTCGGTGAAGTTAGCCCCGGCCTTCTCTCCCGACGGCTCGAACATCGCGTACAGCACCGTGGATCCCTGGGACGTGCTGGAAGTGCCGGTGCTTGGCGGTGAGCCGCACACACTTCTACCCAATGCTTCATCTCTGACTTGGATCGAAAGCGGCCAGCGTCTGCTATTTTCTGAAATTAAAGAGGGGCTGCACATGGTTCTGGTCACTACGGACCAAGGCCGCGGACAGAGTCGCGACGTTTACGTTCCTCCCGGCGAACGCAGCATGGTCCATCATTCCTATCTTTCGCCCGATGGCAAATGGGTGCTGGTCGTTCAGATGGACAGTCGTGGTGACCTGCTGCCGTGCCGCGTTGTTCCGTTTGACGGCTCTGGCGAGATGCGCGTCGTGGGTCCCCCGGCCGGTAGCTGTCTGGCAGGCGCGTGGTCTCCCCACGGCAAATGGATGTACCTCACAGCGCAGAAGGACGGCCAATATCACATTTGGCGGCAGCGCTTTCCGGATGGCGAGCCTGAGCAATTGACGTTCGGCCCCACCTCGCAGGAGGGCATTGCGCTTACCCCCGACGGCAAGTCGCTGCTCACCGCCGTCGGATCGCAGGACAGCACTGTTTGGTTTCATGACAAGGCTGGCGATCACCAGGTTTCCTCGGAAGGTTTTGCGGTGAGGCCCACTTTCTCATCCGACGGTAAGAAACTCTATTACTTGGCGGGAAACGGCCAAACGGCCGGCTTCGAACTTCAGGTGCAGGATTTAGCCGGCGGGATCGCCGAAAGCGTTTTGCCCGGTTATTTCATGCAGGACTACTCGGTTTCCAGGGATGGGAAGCAAGTCGTGTTCGCGGCGAACGATCCGAGCGGACGTTCCAGCCTGTGGGTGGCGCCGACGAATCGCCGCACGTCGCCGGTGCGCATCTCGCCCGTCACTGCGATCGACGATTCCCCCTCCTTCCTGCCCGATGGAGATATTGTTTTCCGCGCGATCGAAGGCGACGCGAATTTTCTTTATCGCATGAGAGCGAACGGCGCCGATCGTCATAAGATATCCCTGCGGCGGGTGCTGGATGCCGCCGCGACGTCGCCCGACGGCCGCTGGTTCGTAGCCGCTGCGCCCGCCCCCGATCAAGAGCACGCGGCACAGGTGGTAGCATTTGCCGTGGATGGAAGTACGACAGTGACGTTGTGCGAGGCGTATTGCTCGCTCGTCTGGGACACTACCGGAAAATTTGTCTATTTGGAGTTTGCTTTGATGCGCGAGGGCACCTACCTGCTGCCGGTGTCGCACGACAGCGGGCTGCCGAAATTGCCACCGACCGGAATCGCAGTGCCGGAAGATTTGAAAAATGCGACAAAGGCCGCTGAGATTCCGGAGGTCGTGGAGTCCGCGGTAAGCCCCACCCTCTACGCCTTCACGCGCCAGAGTACCCGCCGGAACCTTTACCGCATCCCGCTGCAGTAATTCTCCCATCGAACGCAACTCAGCCCGTGGTGTTCGTTGACTTGGCTGATGGCGCGACCTAATATGTGCTGCGCATGCCCGCCAACGACCCGCTGCTTGAACAGACATTTTCGCATTACCGCATTGTGGAACGCCTCGGCGGCGGTGGCATGGGCGTCGTCTACAAGGCCGAGGACACCCGGCTGCACCGTTTTGTGGCGCTGAAATTCCTGCCGGACAATGTGGCGAAAGACCCGCAAGCACTTGCGCGCTTTCAGAGAGAAGCGCAAGCCGCCTCCGCGCTGAATCATCCCAACATTTGCACGATTTACGATATTGGCGAGGCGGACGGAAAAGCGTTCATTGCCATGGAATTTCTGGACGGCCGCACGCTGAAACACATGATCGCCGGGCCTTCGATGGAACTGGATAGCCTGCTGGATCTGGCGATTCAGGTGGCCGACGCGCTGGACGCCGCGCACAGCGAAGGCATCGTGCACCGCGACATCAAGCCTGCGAACATTTTCGTCACGAAGCGCGGGCACGTGAAGATCCTCGATTTCGGGCTGGCGAAGGTGGCGAATCCGAAAGTGGCGGCGCGTAGCGGCAACTCCATGCTCACCGTCGGCGTGGACACGGCGCAACTCACCAGCCCGGGCACTTCGATGGGCACGGTGGCGTACATGTCTCCCGAGCAAGTGCTGGGAAAAGACCTCGACGCCCGCTCGGATTTATTTTCGTTCGGGATTGTGCTGTACGAGATGGGAACCGGCGCGTTGCCGTTCCAGGGCGAAAGCTCGGGCGCGATTTTTGACGCGATCCTGCACAAGAATCCCGTGGCGCCGGTGCGGCTGAATAACAGCTTGCCCGTCGAGTTCGAGCAAGTGATCTTCAAAGCGATGGAGAAGGACCGCGACCTGCGGTATCAGAGCGCCGCGGAAATGCGCGCGGATTTGAAGCGTCTGAAGCGCGATACGAGCTCGGGGCGAGTGAGTTCGGCGAGCGGCTCGATCACTTCGGCACACGAATCGGGACCGAGCGCTTCGATTCCGTCGTCGGGCGCCGTCGCAACCGGCGTGGCCGCGTCTTCCGGCTCGGCGGCAATACCGGCAGTCGCGCCGAAGCGCAGCCTCACGATACCGATTTTAGCGGGTGTCCTCGTCGTCCTAGCGGTGATTGGTTTTGCGGGATACAAATTTTTGAACCGCCCCCACGCGCTGAATCTGCAAAATATGCAGATCACGAAGTTGACCGACAGCGGCAAGGCCATTGGAGTAGCGATTGCGCCCGACGGGCGCTACATCGTTTACGTGCTGCGCGACGGCGAGCAGCAAAGCCTGTGGGTGCGCAACGTGGCAACCAAGAGCGACGTGCAGGTGTTGGCGCCGGACGTGGTCGCGTTCGCCGGGCTGAGTTTCTCGCCGGACGGCAATTACGTCTACTTCGTGCGCTCGGACAAGAGCACCATCAATTTCCGCTACCTCTACATGATGCCCGTCCTTGGCGGCACGCCGCGCCAATTGATCCGCGATATTGACAGCCCTCTGACCTTTTCGCCCGACGGCAAGCAGTTCGTTTTCATGCGCGGAGTGCCCGAGCACAGCACCGTGGAGTTGCGCGAGGCCAACGCGGACGGCAGTGGCGATCACCTTCTTGCCACTCTGCAGGATTGGCCGGGCTTCATGTTCGGGGCCGCGTGGTCACCGGACGGAAAAACGATTCTGGCGCCGGGATTGCACACGGGCAAAACGACCGAGTGGGTGGTGACCGCTTTGAACGTCGCCGATGGCGCGATGAAGGATTTGGTTATTGGCGCCGAACAACCCGGCAGACCCGCGTGGTTGCCCGACGGGAATTCCTACCTGATGCCGCTGGGATTGGTGCCGGAAAATCGCGCGCAACTGTTCGACGTATCCTATCCCGGAGGCGAGAGAAGCCGCTTCTCCAACGATTTGCTGGATTACGGCCAATCGTTGGAAATAACGCAGGACGGGAAAATGTTGGTGGCTCTCGACAGCTCGCGCAGTTCGCACATCTGGATTTTGCCGGATGGAAAAACCGAGCAAGCCAAGGAAATTACCACGGGCGAAACGCCCGACGACGGCATCGCTCCCGGTCCCAATGGCAAGTTGCTGGTCCGCAGCCGCGGCAGCGACCTCCAGCTAATGAATGCCGACGGCAGCCAGCGCGACCAGCCGCGTCCGGGGCTGCGCAATTACATTGCCATGTCCAGTTGTGGCGACCGGTATTTAGTATTCGATTCCTTCGAAGACAATGAGCTGCGACTGATGCGGACCGATGCGGACGGCTCAAACCCCACTCAATTGAGCGACGATACTTTTAATTCTGAATGCTCTCCAGACGGAAAGTGGGTGCTCTTCAATTCGGCTCACAAGCTCTATCGCATTCCGATCGAGGGCGGAACTCCCGTCGAGCTCTACGCCTCCAGCAGCGGTGTAACCGGAGCAATTTCGCCGGATGGAAAATGGATCGCCTGCTCCTACGAGGATCTGGGGCCGGTGCCGACAACCAAGATCGCGGTGATTCCTGCCGAAGGAGGAGCCGCGACCGCGACGTTTGTCAGGCCGATCGGCGCAAATAAAATGCACTGGGCGCCCGATGGCAAAGGCGTGCAATATCTTTTGACGCGGCGTGGGGCGACGAACGTGTGGGAGCAGCCGCTTGCGGGCGGCGCGCCGCATCCGGTGACGGATTTTACCTCAGGACATATCTTCGATTTTGCGTGGTCGCGTGATGGCAAGGAATTGCTGCTGGCGAAGGGCGAAACGGCCAGCGACGTCGTGTTGATCAGCAACTTCCGCTAATTCGCCTTCATCTTCTTACGCTACCTCAATGTACGGGAAGCCGCGCGAGTCTACTCAATCCGGCGGACGGCTGGTGCGTCTTTGTGTCCCGGAGTGCGCGCGCCATGATTGTGCAGGATTGCTGCAGCGCGGTTGGCGATCGGCTCGCTCGGGGCGCGCACGATCATCACGGCGGCGCCTTCTTTGACGTGCGTGGCGTAATATTCCTGATCGCCGATGTAATTCGGTTGCTCGCCGGAAAGATCGCGGACTTCGGGCTTATTCAGCGCGCCTCCTGCGCCGAATAAGCGCGCCAGACGGCTGTGATGCGCTTCGCGCGGTTTTGTGGAAGGTTCGCCGGGCGTGTCCGCGGTGCGCGCGTCCTCGTCAACGTCGCTGATCACTTCCACTTGCCCGCCGACGATCCCGGCCGATTCCAAATCCTGCACCGCTTCTTCCGCGTCCCGGTAGCCGTCCAGAATTCCCACCACGATGAATTCCATGAGGTTGACCTCCCGGCAATAAAGCCATACCTAGTCTAGACTAGTTTGCGGTGAGTTTTTCAGGCCGAAGCAATCTCTCCCCGATGTTTGGGCTCGTTACCGCGAATGGCGCGCGAAGGGAGCGGTGTCCTCACCGAGTCGCTGGATGATCACGGTTGGGAATGGCGCTGCAACATGCGCGATCCTGACGGATACCTCATCGAAGTCGGCCAATACCAACAGCTAGCGCTCGAATACTTCGAAAACACGCGTCTTGAGTTGCGCGGCCGAATTCCACAGGGCGCATTGGAAAACCGCGAATCAGAGGAGTAGGATGGCTGATTCTGTCTAGCGAAACGGAAAGCCGGTAATTATCTAGTGGCACAAACGATTGCATTACCCCCGGGTGGTTCGACGAAACGCATTGGAATGGAGACGTGGATGAACCGCGTCCTGGAATTAGCGGATGCCGTCCAAGAAGGCTGGAAAGCGAAAGACGTGCACGATCTGCGCGTCGCTCTGCGGCGCTGCCGCACGATGGCCGACGCTTTAAGCGAAGTGAATCCCGACCGCGGTTGGCGAAAACTGAAAAAAGACAGCCGGGAATTGTTTCGCGCGCTCGGAGCGCTGCGCGATACGCAAGTGGAGCAGGAGTGGCTGAAAAAACTTTCGGCCGGCGACGATCCGCTGCGTAAATACGTGCTGAAAACTCTGGCGCTAGCCGAAACCAAGCAACGAAAAGACGCTGAGAAAGCGCTGGAAAATTTCGACCGCAAGAACTGGCGGAAGTGGTCGCAGAAGCTCGGCGATAAGGCGCAATTCTTTCCGCTGGAGAGCGTGGTGTTTCAGCGGCTGGCTCTGACGCGTTTGAACGATGCCGCGGAATTGTACCAGCGCGCGCGCCGGGGCCGCAGCCGCATCGCATGGCACCGGCTGCGGATCGGGCTAAAAGGCTTTCGCTACACGCTGGAAAATTTCATGCCGCAGCGTTATGAGCCTTGGTGCAAAAACCTGAAGCGCATCCAGGATTTGTTGGGCGAAGTGCACGATATGGATGTGTTGCGCAGCGAAATCCGGCGGCAGCGCGCGAAATTGCCCGAGGTGCTGGTGCTGCAGTGGTACCAGAAAATTGAAGACGCGCGAAAAACGCGCCTCGACGAATTCCGCTCATTAATCGGCGGAAACGGAACCAGCGCCACCAACGGCTCTGCAAGCCATTCGAGCAACGGGGGCGGCCACTCGGCCAATCACAACAAGGAATCGCTCTGGCGGGTTTGGCGCGCCGGGTTTCAAAACATTCACATCGTGCAAGCTTCCGGGTCCGGCGAAGCGCAGCGGCTTCAATCCGCCAGCTGACGCAGCATTCGCGGCGTCAGAATCCAGCGCAGTTCCCACTTTCCATGCGCCGCCGTGTATTCCAGGCACGCGACTCCCGCCTTTTTCAGAGTGGTGAAGACGCCGCGCGCGCCAGCTACGTGCGCAATCGTCAAATCCAGCTGCGGAGCGTGCCCGAAGCACATCACTTCCTTGGCGCGCACGCGAATCACTTCCTTGATGATCTCGGCGGGATTTCCGGCGGGCTTCAGCGCATCGTGCGTACGGATTTTCGCGAGAGCGAAGCCAAGAGTTTCGGCGAAAATTTCAGCGGATTGCGCGGCGCGCACGTAGGGACTGGTGATCAGCACGTCCGGCTTTACGTGCAGAGCCTGCAGCCCGAGCGCGGCGGCGCGCGTTTTCTGCACGCCCTTCGCGGTGAGCGGACGCTCCGCTTCCGCGGGAGCTTGCGGATCGTCGCGATTCACGGCGATTCCGTGACGCACAAGATAAAGGATCATGGCTCTAGGCTACCTTTTCTTTGCCCTGAGCGCGCCGAAATTCTGGTTTCAGGTGAAATTCGCGTTCGAAAAGACTGGATTTGCGTTCCAGGCCCAAAAGGTCGAGGCGCGTGCCATCCATCGCGCGAATGACGAAGATGGCTTTGTGGCCGGAAATTTGCACGTCCACGCCAGCGATGCGCTGCGCGTGTTCGGATTCGAGCTTCTCGGCGATGCGCAGCAAGCTCGTGAGCAGCCGCGCGTGGCGCCGTCGCTCGCTATCGAGCGCCGCGTAAGAAGCGTGTTCGAGTTCCGGCTCGGATTTGGAATTGTGGTAACGCACCACGGCGGCCACCATATCGCGGCGCCAGCCGCGCAGGCCGGGAATTTCGCCATTGCGGATCAGATACTCGCCGTGACGGTGATGCGATTTGCGCGAGACAAAATGTCCGACGTCATGCAGCAACGCGGAAATCTCCAGCACCAGGCGCAGGTCCGCGCCCATTTCGTGGATCGGCCGCAACTGATCGAAAAGAGAAAGCGCCAGACGCACCACCTGTTCGGCGTGCTGCGGATTGTAGTCGAGGCGGCGCGCAAACCAGCGCGCGCTGGCGAGCAGTTCGGAAGCGCGGCCCTTTTCTTCCTCGGAGGTGATGCGCACGGAATACTGTTCGGCGACGAGATCCAGCAGAATGCCTTCGCGCACGCCCACGCCGGGAACCAGCATCGTGCGCAGGTCCAGCCACTTCGCGAGTGTGTTGAAAATAATCGCCGCGATGCCAATTACCTCCGCGCGATCCTTGCGCAGCCGGAAGACGCGCATGCGTCCGGGAATATCGAGAGACAGCATGCGCCAGGTCTGATCGCGCAGCAGTCGTGTGTTGATGGCGGGAATGCGCTCGATCGGCGGCCCTTGCGCAATGCGCACCAGCGCTTCGGCGTTTCCTCCGCAAGCCACGGCGAGCGAACGGCTCAATCGCGGCGGAGAGGGCATCGCGCTGCGCAACAGCGAGAGAATGTGATGACGCAGCCGGTTGGCATTGTCTTCGTCAATCGCGCCTTCGATGGAATAGGTTTCCATCAGGCGGATTGTGCCGAGAGGCAGTCCGATGCGATGTTCCAGAATGCCGCGCTGATAAAAATTCAGTTCCAGGCTGCCGCCGCCGAGATCGAAAATCAGCCGCGGCTGTACGCGATCGCCCAGAGCCCACTGCACGGCCGAGCAAACCAGCCGCGCTTCTTCCTCGCCGCTGATCACTTCCAGTTCGATCCCCGCTTTTCTACGAATGCGCTCCATCAGGCGCCGGTAATTGCGGGCTTCGCGCGCGGCCGCGGTGGCCACGGCGCGGTAAGCGCCCACATTGTACTGATCCATGCGATCGCGGAACTGGCGGAACGCGCGCGCCGCGCGAGAAATCGTGGCGCCGGTGATCACGCGGCGAGTGAAAGCGTTGTGGCCCAGGCGCACAGCGGCGCGTTCGCTATCGAGAATTTCGATGTTCTTGGGGGAAGTGGCGCGCGCTACGACCAGACGGATGGCGTTGGAGCCAGCGTCAATGGCTGCCAGTTGAACGGGAGCGGCCACTCGTTATCGCCAGAGTTGCGACAAGGCGTGCGAAGGCTTGTAGTGCGTGCTCCGGATGCCCAGATGCAGGGCGATGCGTTTGCGCAACACCCTGTTCACCTCGGAGACGCTGCTTTCGCCGTCCGTTTCGATGAAGCCGTGGCGCTTGGAAAGATATTCGAATTCGCGCTTGATCATGGACTGGTAACGAATGAAGGACTGGAACAGATCGTTCGAGAGCGACATATCGCGGCCGGATTCCCAGTAGCTGATGGTCTGCGATTTTTTGAATTCGCGATCGAAGGCGACTTCGGGGCGCACGTTGAGCCAGAAAGTAAGGTCCGGACGCAAAGCAGTTTCGTAAATGCCGTGGAGGTAATCGCGGCCGATGCCGCGGACGGCGGAGCGCGCGATCAGCGTGAAGATATAGCGGTCGGCGAGAACGATCAGGCCGGAACGCAGCGCCGGAAGAATGCGGCGTTCGAGCTGATCGAAGAAATCGGTACTGTACATCAGCGAAAGCGTCATGCGCGTGACGGCGTTTTCGGCGAGCAGGCCGTCAATATCTTCGCCGACGAGATACGAACGGCGCAGGCCCATCGTTTGCACCGCGAAGCCTTCGGACTCGAGCCATTCGGTGAGCAGGGAGATTTGCGTCGAGCGGCCGGAGCCGTCCGTGCCTTCGATGACGATGAGCGTGCCGCTGAGCTCTTCGGGTTTTACGCCCGGCAGTGGAGTGCCATAAAAGCGCGAAGGCACTTCCGCGGCGGCCTTCTTTTTCTTGTGCGGGCGGCCATTCGAGCCGCCGGTTTTTGGCGGATTTTTGGCGGTGCGGGTCATTTGTTCTTGGGCGCGAATTGCTGCAGCGAGATGCGTTCGCCGACAATCTGGCGCATGAGTTTTTGGAGTTTATTGACGCGCACGGTCCCATCCATCAAAACGAAATGGTCGCTATCGATCATCTGGTCGTAATTGTTCAGGATGCGCTCTTGGAAGATGCGGAAACTTTCGGCGCGATCGAGCGAGATTCCCAGGTCCATGCCCGCTTCATAATATTTCAGCTTGGGGCGGCCGGCGACGATGCGGTTTACAGCGACGTCGAGTGGCGCGCGGAAATAGAATGTAATATCCGGGGTCGGCGCAAAGCTGTAAAGGTTCCGCAGCCAGTGCGGCGAGCAACCGCGCGCCGCGTCGCGCGCAAACGCCGTGTAGATATAGCGGTCGGCGAGCACCAGGTAACCGCCGTGCAGCAGCGGCATGATCTGCCGTTCGCAGCGATCCGCGAAATCGGCGGCGTGCAGCAGTGAAAACGTGGTGGGGGTAAGCAGCCGGCGCTGCTTGCCGCGGCGCGTAGCGGATTTCACCAAAGGCGAAGAGTTCCACTCCGTGAAATGGATGCGATAGCCGCCGATTTCCAGCCAGCGTTTCAGCAGGTACAGTTGGGTGCTTTTTCCGGAACCGTCAATTCCTTCCACTACTACCAGCGCTCCGGGATATTGGCGTTTAAGCGCCGGCTCTTTGATTGGGAGCGGCTCAATTGCGGCAGGAATTTCTGACGTAAGTATCCCCATTCGTGTGGAACCCGCTGACAGCCCTCCATGATAACGCGGAACCAGAAGCCCAAATGTGAAAAAAGTGTTACAACCGGAGATTGGCGCATGTTTCGGTTCGCTCGGTAGTCTGTGGAAAACCAAGGACGGTGTACAGCACTCATGGCCACAAATTTCACGAAGGAATTGATGGTGAAACCGGGGAAAAAGGTGAAGCTCGCGAAGTTTGATCCGGACGAGACGCTTGGCTGGGACAAGAACCACGCCATGAAAGCCAGCATGGAAAAGGCGATCAAGAAGCTGGATCACCTGCAGTATCGTTTTTATGCTGACCGCAAGCATGCTTTGCTGATCGTGCTGCAAGGCCTGGACGCGGCTGGGAAAGATGGCACCGTCCGGCATGTGATGTCCGGAGTGAATCCGCAGGGCTGCAGCGTCACGGCTTTCAAGGCGCCGTCGCCCGAAGAAGCCGCGCACGATTATCTGTGGCGAGTACATCATGCGATTCCGGAATACGGCAATTTCGGAATTTTCAATCGCTCGCACTACGAGGATGTGTTGATCGTGCGCGTCCATAACTTGGTGCCGAAAGCGGTCTGGTCGGAGCGTTACGAGCAGATCAACCAGTTCGAGGAGTATCTGGCCGACAACAACGTCAAGGTCCTGAAGTTTTTTCTGCACATCAGCAAGAAGGAGCAAGAGCAGCGCTTCATGGAGCGCGTGGACGATCCCGACAAGCGCTGGAAGATTTCCGAAGCGGATTTCAACGAGCGGAAATTCTGGGACGACTACACGGAGGCGTACGAGGATGCGCTGGAGCGATGCAGCACCAAAATTGCGCCGTGGTTCGTGATTCCCGCCAACAAGAAATGGTTCCGCGATCTGGCGGTTTCGCACGTCATCGTCGAGGCGCTCGAGGAAATGAAGCTGAAATTCCCCGCGCCGACCATTGACCTGAAGAAGCTGAAGCAGAAGTAGCCCGCGTGATTGCGCCAGCGCGATTTCTGCTAGAATCGCTCGTCTTTTAGATTGTGCTCGGAACCTGGGGTGCGGGCGCAAGCAGAGTCGGCGGTCACCCGGCGGCCAATGACGGACAAAGCGGTATTCCCACGAAGCTTTTTGAAGACGTATCCGCAGGCAGCGCGCGCGGAAGGCTGCTTCATTTATGCGGCGGATGGCCGCCGTTACCTGGATGCTTCCGGCGGCGCGGCGGTGGTCACCATCGGGCACGGCGTCGAAGAAATCTCCCGCGCCATAGCCGAGCAGGCCTCGCGCCTCGCCTACGTTCATTCCTCGCAATTTCAAACCGCCATCGCAGAAAAGCTGGCCGCGCGGATTTTGGCGCTTGCGCCGCGCGATATGCGCAAGGATGGGCGCGTCTATTTCACTTCTGGCGGTTCCGAGGCCACCGAGACCGCGCTGAAGCTCGCGCGGCAATACTGGATCGAGCGCGGCGAAAAAAAACGTCATCGCGTGCTTTCTCGGCAGCAGAGTTATCACGGCAGCACGCTTGGCGCGCTTTCGGTTTCCGGCAATGTGCGCAGGCGCGAGCCTTTCGCGCCTATGCTCAAGGAATGGGGCCACATCCCGCCGTGCTATTGCTACCGCTGCCCGTTCGGCCTGCGTTATCCGGAATGTAATGTGGATTGCGCGGACGAACTGGACCGCGTGCTGGAGCGCGACGGATCGAAAGACGTGGCCGCGTTTATTTTCGAGCCGGTTTCCGGAGCGACGCTCGGTGCGGTGGCTCCTCCCGAAGGCTACGTGCAACGCCTCGCGGAAATCTGCCATCGGCACGGAATTTTATTGATTGCCGACGAAGTGATGACCGGAATGGGCCGCACCGGCAAGCCCTTTGCCATCGAACACTGGGGCGTGACGCCGGACATGATTCTGGTGGGCAAAGGGATCGCCAGCGGTTACGCACCGCTCGGTGCGGTGATCGCGGCAGGTCACGTCGTGGAAGCGCTTTCGCGCGGTTCCGGCGCGTTCCTGCACGGATTCACGTACAACGCGCACCCTGTGGCCGTGGCGGCGGGGAATGCGGTTCTCGACTACATCGAGCGCGAAAAGTTGTTCGAGCGCGTCGCGACCGCAGGCGCAGAGCTGCGCGAGGCCCTCGACCCTCTGAAGAAATTTTCCGTCATCGGCGATATCCGCGGCATGGGCCTGCTCTTCGGCATTGAATTCGTGAACGACCCGAAAACTCGCGCGCCATTTCCGCCGGATGCGCGCGTCGCGTTCCGCATTCAGGAAGATGCCTTCGAGGCCGGCGTGATGACGTATCCGCTCCAAGGCTGTGTGGACGGCACTCGCGGAGACCACATTCTGCTGGCGCCGCCTTTCACCTTTACGACAGGCATGATTCATATCCTGATAAGCGCGCTGGAACGCGCGATCGGGGAGCTGGAAAGAACTCATCTGGCAGGAGCGGGAGGCACATCTGCGTCGTTCTGACGAGGGCCTTGCACGGAGGCGCAATGATGAGCGGTGTGGTGATCGGCCACATTTTTTTCCGCGTGCCGCAGTAACCGTGCTTTTCGGTGCGGCCGCGTTAGTGCTGACGCTGACGGCCGCGGACGTCGCGAAAATGCCGGGTTTTTCGCCGCAAGGCGCTGCGGCGGAAAACGCGACGGAGCATGCGTTTCGCGATTCGATATCTGCCGCCGACATCATGAAGTTTCATCGCTACCTGACCGCGGAGCCGCATCCCGCGGGTTCCGCGCGCAATAACGACCTGGCGAAGTGGATGGCCGACCAGTGGCGCGAGCAGGGACTGGAAGATGTAACCATTCATGAATACGATGTCCTGAATTCCTCGCCGCGCGAAATTTCCCTGGAAATGATCAAGCCCAAGCACTATCGCGCGAGCCTGCGCGAAGACGCTTACAGCGTGGACCCGGACACAAGCAATCCGAAGGTAGATGGCGCGTACCTCGGATATTCCGCTTCGGGCGAAGTGACGGCGCCCGTGGTGTACGCGCACAGTGGCAATCCCGAGGATTACGATTATTTGCGCCAGCAGGGAATTGATGTGCGCGGCAAAATCGTGCTGGTGCGTTATTCGCTGCCGTACAGCTATCGCGGATTCAAAGCGTACACGGCGGAAAAGCTGGGCGCGGCCGCGATTCTGATTTACTCCGATCCCGCGGAAGACGGTTACACGAAGGGCGCCGTGTATCCGGATGGTCCGTGGGGCCCCGAGAGCCACATCCAGCGCGGCGCGATTACGTACGATTTTCTGGAGCCGGGCGATCCGCTGACGCCGGGTTACGCGTCGGTGCCCGACGCCCCGCGCATTCCGATCGAACAGGCCAAGACGCTGCCGAAAATCATGGGCGTGCCGCTATCGTGGCGCGATGCGAAACCGCTGCTGGAAAAAATGGATGGTCCGCTGGCGCCGGCGGCGTGGCAGGGTGGGCTGCCGATCAAATACCGGATCGGTGGCGGGCGCGTGGTGGTCCATTTGAAAGTGGATATGGATACGCGCGTCCAGCCGTATTACGTGACGGAAGCGCGCATCCGCGGTAGTGAAGCTCCGGACGAATGGGTGATTCTCGGCAATCATCGCGATGCCTGGGTTTACGGCGCGGTGGACCCCTCGAGCGGCACGGCCGCGATGCTGGAAATGACGCGCGGCCTCGGCAAATTATTGCAGCAGGGAATTCGCCCCAAGCGCACGCTGATTTTTTGCAGCTGGGATGGCGAGGAATATGCTTTGACGGGTTCCACGGAGTGGGCCGAACAGTACGCCGATGAATTGAAGAAGAAAGCCGTTGCGTACTTGAATGTGGACGAAGCGACCTCCGGCAAGAATTTTCAGGGCGATGCGGTCGGCTCCCTCGCGCCGCTGCTCGTCGAAGTAAGCCGTACGCTGCCCGCTCCTTCGGGCGCAACTCTCTACGACGAATGGAAGCTCTCGCGGCAGGCGCAACTGGGAGAGAAGCAGCCCGTGGCCGATTTCGATCTCGCGAACACGCGCATCGGCAGCGGTTCCGACCATACCGTCTTCCTGAATTATCTGGGGATTCCGGTGATGGGCTTGACGTTCGTAGGTCCCTACGGCGTTTATCATTCGCTCTACGACGATTTTTTCTGGATGAATCATTTCGGCGATCCGGAGTATCGCTATCACCGGCTGATGTCGCAGCTCTGGGGCGTGCTGGCGCTGCGCCTGGCGAACGCGGAAATTCTGCCCTTCGATTTCGAAAACTACGCGCAAAATATCCGTCAATTCGTGGTGGATTTGAATCTGGCGAACCGCGTCAATGGACACATAGACCTCGGCGCGTTGCAGCAGCACGTGGCCGATTTCGAAGCTGCCGGCCGCGAACTGAACGCCGCCGCTGCACGCGCGATTGCCAGCGGGCGTTTGGATGCCTCGCGAGCCGTGCAAGTGAATCAGCAATTGATGCAGGTCGAGCGGAACTGGTGTAATCCAGAGGGGATGCCCGGGCGACCGTGGTTCAAGCATTCGTTGTACGCCACGCGCTACACCTACGCGCATCTGGAATTGCCGGGACTGACCGAAGCTGCCGAGGCAGGCAATTGGCCGGTGCTAGCGCAACAGACGACGATCCTGGAAAGCGAGCTGGAGAAAAACACCGCGCTCCTAAAGCGGATCAAGATCGAGTTGGAGTCCACTGCGGAGGCCCCGAAGCCATGACACGCTTTGCATACATATTCCTCGCGATCCTCGCGATTTTCGCAACATCCGCCACCTCGCCCGCGCAAACGGAGCCACGTGCACGGCAACTCGGCGTCCCCTTTGAAGGAACGCCAGGCCCACTCGATGCGATCACCGACGTAAAGGGCGTGGAAGTCGGCTACCGCACGCTGATTTCCGGCGAAGGCAAACTGGTTGTAGGCCAGGGACCGGTGCGCACCGGGGTAACCGCGATTTTCCCGCGCGGAAAGCAAAGCCTCGATCCCGTTTTTGCGGGCTGGTTCACGGAAAACGGCAACGGAGAAATGACCGGAACAACCTGGGTGCAGGAGTCGGGCTTTCTGTATGGCCCGGTGATGATCACCAATACGCACAGCGTCGGCGTGGTGCGCGATGCGGTGATTGCCTGGCAATTGAAATATGGCACGTCGCTGCCGCTCGAGGACTGGTGGTCGCTGCCGGTGGTCGCCGAAACTTGGGACGGCTACTTAAACGACATCAACGGATTTCACGTCACGGCCGCGGACGCCAATGCCGCGATGCAGGACGCGCACGGCGGAGCGATCGCGGAAGGCGACGTCGGCGGCGGCACCGGAATGATTTGCTTCGAGTTCAAAGGCGGCACGGGCACCGCATCGCGCAAATTGCCTGATAAACTGGGCGGGTACACCGTGGGAGTGCTGGTGCAATGCAATTTCGGAACGCGCCATCTGCTGCGCATTGCCGGCGTTCCGGTGGGCTACGAAATCACCGGCAAGAAGATCTGGGGCGACGATACCGGCTCGATTATCGTGGCGGTGGCGACGGACGCGCCATTGTTGCCGAGCCAGATGCAGCGTATCGCCAAGCGCGTCACGCTGGGCCTGGGTCGGTTGGGCAGTATTTCGGGGGACGGTTCCGGCGACATCTTCATCGCGTTTTCCACCGCGAATCCCGGGGCAGGGACAGAACTGAAAAAAGTGGTTAATGTGCAAATGCTGCCGAACGACGAGATGGACGCGCTTTTTGAAGCGACCGTGCAGGCCACCGAAGAAGCGGTCGTGAACGCGCTAGTGGCGGCCAAAACAATGACGGGCGCCGATGGCCACACAGTGGAAGCCTTGCCGCACGACCGGTTGCGTGAAGTTCTGCGGAAATACAACCGCCTTGCGGAAAAACAATAACCCGTCGCTGGGGAGCGACATCTAAACTGGAGGGGGAATTTTCATATGCGAAGTTTTCTGATCGGATTCATATTCGCGATAATCGTAATTATCGGTGGCACTTACTATCTCTTGAAGCAGGGCTACGTGGATTTCAATGCGGATCATGAACCGTCGCACACCGAGATGCACCTGGCGATGGCTGCGGTGGACGCCTCCACGGACCGCAATGCACCGCAGGTGAAGAATCCGCTCACCGCTAGCGAAGATACTCTGGTGGCGGGCGCGAAATTGTTCATGGACCACTGCGCTGGCTGCCACGGATTGCCCTCGAATCCAGACGCGCAGTTCGGCAGGGCGTTCAATCCGCCGGTGCCGCAATTTTTCAAGGAAGCGCCGGACATGGCCGAGAACCAGAATTTCTACATCATCCAGCACGGCGTTCGCTGGAGCGGAATGCCCGCGTGGAGCGGCACGCTCAACGACACGCAGACCTGGCAGCTGGTCACGTTTCTGGGCAACACCGAAAAGCTTCCGCCGGCGGCGCAGAAGGAGCTCGAGCCCTTGCCGACCCCGGCAGCGGCTGCCGCTGCGGGACCCACGCCCGCGGCGACCAAACGCTGAACCCGAACGCGCGCCTAGCGCGCGGAAAAACAGACGCCGCGGGGCGCGCAGTCCTGCTAGAATTTGATTATCGCCGATGATTCGGATACGGTTTAAGTTTGCGCGCAGCCGAATTGCGGACGCTGTGGACCAATGCTCGCGCGTCCGACGCTGAATTCAGCATGAGTTCAACCAACGGAGGGTACGTTCGATGTCTGATGCAGTTGCCGAGAAGGTGATCACCACGCTGGCTTCCGTGAAGCGCATCCCGGCGGACAAGATCACCCTGGAAACGAATCTGCAGGACCTGGGCATCGACTCGCTGGACGTGTTCACGCTGCTCTTCGAATTGGAAAACGCATTCAAAATTTCGATACCGGACGACGACGTGCGCTCCCTGCGCACCGTGAATGACGTCGTAGATGGCATCAAGAAGCTGCTGGCCGCCGCGCCTCCCGATTCCTCGCTGGGCTCGGCTACTCCCGCGGATTGACGAATGGCGCCGCGCCGAGTCGCTGTCACCGGGTTGGGAATTATCTCTCCGCTGGGATTAAACGTTCAGGAATGCTGGATTTCCCTCAGCAAAGGCCTCTCCGGAATTGCTCCGATCAAGACGGTGGACTGCTCCGCGCTGCGTTTCCAGAACGGCGCCGAAGTGCGTGGCTACGACCCGCTAAAGCATTTCGAGGGCGGCAAGGACAATTACATTGACCGCTTCGCGCAATTTTCCGTGGTGGCGGCTCGCGAGGCTTTGCGCAATTCCGGCGTCGAGTTGACCCCCGAGCTCCGCGAAAATTCTGCCATCGTCTGCGGTTCCGCCGTCGGCGGGCAGGCGGCGATCGAGTCGGGATTCGAGGACTTGTGGGTTCAGGGACGCGGGCGCGTGCACCCTCTGACGATTCCCAAGACGATGGCGAACGCGGGGGCAAGCCACATCGCGATGGATATAGGTCTCAGCGGCCCGACCTACACCGTTTCAACGGCGTGTTCTTCGGCGAATCATGCGATCGGGCAGGCGTTTCGTCTGGTGCGCGACGGGCTGGCGGATCTCGCGATGACCGGCGGCAGCGAAGCGATGTTTACCATCGGAATGTTGAAGGCCTGGGAAGCGATGCGCGTCGTCGCGCCGGATACCTGCCGCCCTTTCAGCAAAGATCGCCGCGGCCTGATCCTCGGTGAAGGCGGCGCGATGATGGTGCTCGAGCCGATGGATGCGGCCAAAGCGCGCGGCGCGAAAATCTACGGTGAGATTTGCGGATTCGGCATGACGGCTGACGCACATCATTTGACGCAGCCCACCGTGCAAGGTCCGGCGCGCGCGATGAGCGGCGCCTTGCGCGAAGCGGGCCTTGCTCCCGAGGAAATCGGCTACATCAACGCGCACGGCACCGGCACTCCCGGCAACGATCCCGTGGAAAGCAGCGCGATCCGCGAAGTCTTCGGTGCGCATGCGGACAAGATCGGCGTCAGCTCGACGAAATCCATGCACGGCCACGCGCTGGGTGCGGCTGGCGCGCTGGAAGCCGTTGCCACCGTGCTGGCCCTCTACCACGGAATTTTGCCGCCGACCGCGAATTACAACGAGCGCGATCCCGAGTGCGACCTCGACTACATTCCCAATCAGCCGCGCGCCCTGCGGGTGGGCGCCGCGCTATCAAACTCCTTCGCCTTCGGCGGCTTGAACGCCGTCATCGCTTTCCGCGCCGTCCCGCATTAATTTTTTCTTCCGCCACATCCACGAATCCATTGCAGCGGTGTCCGCGGCGGCGGTGCCGCCGAGCGATGCAAGACTGCTCGGTGGCGCAAATCAATATGGAGTGCGGCGGCGCGCCGCCGCTTTGTCTCGGGCGAGGCGCGCCTCGCCTGCCTTGAGCGCGGCAAGCCGTACCCCGCCGCCGCACTCTAGATAATTGGTTGCAGGTGCACGGCGCGTGCCCGTTGCGCTACACTCACGCGGCATTAACCGAGCGAAAAACGAGAGGTGGACTCCATGGCCAATCTAGGCTTGCAACAGCAGCACGATATTGACGTTTCCGAAAAAGTTTTTGCCAACGCCCCCAACATGCTCATGCTGTGCCTCACCGCCATCGGCCTGATCAAGATCTACACGCGGTTTGAAAAGATCACCACGCTGGCCGACAATTTTCTTTCCTTCGTCTCGTTGGGATTCCTGGTCGCGACGATTTTGTCGTACATGGCGCTGCGCTCGGAGAGCCGCTCGCGCAGAGTCAAGCTGGCGCGCGTGGCGGACCTCATGTTTCTTTGGTCGCTGGGATGTGTCGGCGCGGTCGCGTTGTTCGTGACGTTTAGTTTGGCGGGTTAGGGACCGAAGCTAAACCAAGCCGCGCAGCAAAGGCAGAATCGCGCCCCACGCGCCGGGGTTGGGCGTCCAGCCGCGGGTCAGTTCGTCGGCCAGCGTCAGCGAGACCAGGATCGCCAGGAAGAAAAAGCCCGCGACGATCACGATTTTCGTCAGCCCGCTGCTGTATTTCACGTGCATGAAGAAGAGAATCACCAGCAAGGCTTTCGCCACGGCAATCGTCAGCGCGACCACCGTGTTCAATTCCGCGCCGAGGTCCACGAACGCGACGCCGGTGGTGAGCGCGGTGAGGCAGAGCAGCGCGACGAATATGGCGATGTAGATTTTCACCGGGACGATGTGTTCGGACATCAGTGGCCTCCCCCGATGATGTAGCGCCCGCCGATCAGGTAGAGCAGCGGAAACAGGAAAATCCACACGATATCCACGAAATGCCAGTACAGCCCGGTGACTTCCAGCGGCGCATAGTATTCGGAATTGAAGCGGTTGCGCCCGGCCATGAACATCAAAACGATCAGAATTCCGCAGCCGATGATCATATGCAGGGCGTGCAAACCCGTCATGAAAAAATAGAACAGGAAAAACATGGGCACGTGCGACCCCGCCGCGCCCCACTCCGGGCGAATGATGAATCCGAAGCCTGGGATCAAATGTTCGGCGTAATCCGCGCGCCACTCGAAATTGAATTTCAAGAAGAGGAATAGGACGCCCAGGACCAGCGTCAGAACCAGGAACATGATCTGCTGGTTTTTCTTTTTGCCCGACTGCGCCGCGTGGATGGATAGAGCCATGGTCAAGCTGCTGGCGATCAGCACGGCGGTGTTGCTGGCGCCGAAATCGACTTTCAGCAGCCGGCTCCCGATTTCGAAGGAGTGCAGATAGAGCGAACGATAGATGATGTAGGTGGCGAAAAGTCCGCCGAAAAACATGATTTCGGTGACCAGGAACACCCACATGCCGAGGCTGTCCGCCTCGCGCTGCTGCTCCATGTCCTCAAATTGATGCGCGAACCCCTCCGGTTGCGCGCCATGTCCATGCACGGCCATATCAGCCACGATGCGCTCCAGTGGTGCCGGCGTAGTCGTAAGCGTCTTCAGTGACGATGGGAATCTCCTCGAAATTCTCCGTGGGCGGCGGCGATGGCGTGGTCCATTCCAGACCCTTCGCGCCCCAGGGATTCGGCCCGGCTATCGGCCCATAGCGGATGGACCACGTCAGATAGATCAGCGGAATCAGGTAGCCGATCCCGAGAATGGAAGCACCGGCGGAAGACATCACGTTCAGCACCTGGAATTCCGCGGGATACACGGCGTAGCGCCGCGGCATGCCCAGGTAACCCAGCACGAATTGCGGGAAGAAAGTCAGGTTGAATCCGACGAAGATGATCAGCGCCGCAAAGCGCGCCCAGCCGTCCGGATATAAGCGCCCGGTAATTTTCGGCCACCAGAAATGGATTCCGCCAAGGTAGGCCATCACCGCGCCGCCCACCATGATGTAGTGAAAATGGGCGACGATGAAGTAAGTGCCGTTCAGGTGCACGTCCGTCGCCAGCGACGCGAGGAACAATCCCGTCAGGCCGCCCATGGTGAACAGGCCGATGAAACCGAGCGCATAAAGCATCGGCGCGTCGTAAGAAATCGAACCTTTATAGAGCGTGGCCGTCCAGTTGAAAACTTTCACGGCGGAAGGGATGGCCACCAGAAAGCTGAGGCACGAGAAAATCAATCCGGCGTAGATGGATTGGCCGGTGACGAACATGTGATGTCCCCACACCAGGAAGCTGATCACCGCGATCGCCAGGCTGGAAAAGGCCACGAAGCTGTAACCAAAAATGCGCTTGCGCGAAAAGCATGTGATCAGTTCGCTCATCACGCCCATGCCCGGCAAAATCATGATGTACACAGCCGGGTGCGAGTAAAACCAGAAAAGGTGCTGGAACAAGATCGGATCGCCGCCGATGGCCGGGTCGAAGATGCCGATGTGCAGCAGGCGTTCCAGACCCAACAGGAACAAGGTGATGGCGATAACGGGCGTGCCCAGGATGAAGATAATGCTGGTGGCATACATCGCCCAGATAAAGAGCGGCAAGCGGAACCAGGTCAGCCCCGGCGCGCGCATCTTGTGAATGGTGACGACGAAATTCAATCCGGTAAGGATCGAAGAGAATCCGGTGATGAATACGCCCAGCGCCGTGGGAATCACGCTGGTGTGCGAAAAGCTGCTGCTATAGGGCGTGTAGAACGTCCATCCGGTATCCACGCCGCCGGAAATGATGGCGTACAGCGTGAAGGACGCGCCGATCACGTAAATGTACCAGCTCAGCAGGTTGAGCCGCGGGAAAGCCAGATCGCGCGCGCCGATCATCATGGGCACCAGGAAATTGCCCAAGGTCGCGGGAATCGAAGGCACCAGGAAGAAAAACACCATGATGATGCCGTGCATGGTGAAAAG
This sequence comes from uncultured Acidobacteriota bacterium, assembly GCA_963740695.1. Lineage (GTDB taxonomy): Bacteria > Acidobacteriota > Terriglobia > Acidiferrales > UBA7541 > Palsa-295. The sequence goes on along the minus strand of CAVUFU010000001.1, from coordinate 256,281 downwards.
CTTGTTGTAGGTTTCCGGAGCGACCAGCGCGCCCTGCGGCTCGATCAAATGCAAGCGCATGAGCACGGCAAAAAAGCCGCCGACAAAGAACATCAAAGTGATCGAGCCCAGGTACAGCAGCGCGATGCGCTTGTGGTCCGTGGTTAGCAGCCACGACTTCACGCCGTAGTTCGCATTCAAATAATTAACGCGTGAACTATCCGGAACGTCCTGGCCGGGTGGCTCCGCAATAAGAGTGCTGCTCATTTCGCGTTGGTCTTCCTTTCTTCCGCTCCGAGCGATTTCACGTAGGCGATCAGCTGCAGCACCTGCTCCTCGTTGATCTGCCCCTGGAAGGTGGGCATGATCGGCGGATAATTGGGCAACAAGATGGAATTGGGTGTCACGATCGCCTGGCGGATAAGCGTGTCATCCACCACTCGCATGTCGCCGCTGCGCAGCTTTTCGGGCTTGCCGTACAACCCTGCGAGCGAGGGGCCGCGGCCGGCGCCGTCCGCCACGTGGCAGGTGACGCAACCGAGTTGCGTGAAGAGCCGCTCGCCCGTCTGCGCCATCGATTCGTTTTTCGACCCGCCGGAAAGCCACGCAGCGTAGTCCGGCGCGGACATCACGTACACCCACCCGATCATTTCAGCGTGGTCCGCGCCGCAGTATTGCCCGCAGAAAATGTGGTACGTGCCGATTTTGGTGGCTTGGAACCACAGCGAAGTATAGCGGCCCGGAACGGCGTCCTTCTTCACGCGGAACGCGGGAATGTAGAAATCATGGATCACGTCGTCGGACGTCAAGGTGATGCTGATCGGCACGTTCACCGGCACGTGCAGCTCGTTGATTTCGCGCACGCCTTCCGGATGCTGGATGTGCCACATCCACTGCTTGCCGACGACGAATATTTCCGTGGCGGCTTCCGGCGGCCGCGAATTTTCGAAGTACAGGCTGGACGCCCACACAAAAATGAAGACCGTGATGATCGTGGGGATGATCGTCCAGGTAAGTTCCAGGCCCAAATGCTCCTTGGTATCCGGCGGGATTTCATCCGGCGAGCGGCGGCGATACTTAATCATGAAAAAGAAAATGGTGCCGAAAATGAGAATTGTGAAAAACAGCGTGATCACCGTAAGAAAGAAATAGAGATGATCCACGCCCTCGGCGATGGAGGAAGCAGCCGTCGGCTTCAGCGGAATCAGCGTGGCCGCCGCGGCCAGCGCATTTAAACTCGATGGAATCAGACCGGTCATAATCTCTCTAGAATTGCCTTTCGCGGGCCGGCGGCGCTGCGCCGCGGCGCGTCCGCGTTCATGCCTTTCTTCCCGGCAGCGCGTAATGCTCGCCGCGGAACAAAACCAGCACCAGCCCGCCCAGCACCAGCAAAGTAAGCGCGCCGCCGGCCTGAATCACGTGCGAAATCAGCAAACCGTATTTTCCCGTGTGCGGGTCGTAGTGATAGCAAAACAGCAAAATCGCATCCACCGGCGAGCCGATTTTTCCCTCGGAAGCTTCGTCCAGGCCCAGCCGCAAATCGCGCGAAGGGAACTGGATGCCGTAGAGATAGCGCGAAATCTTTCCTTCCGGCGTCAGAATCATGATCGCGCTGGCGTGCGCGAATTGCTTGGTGTCCGGATCGTAGGCGTAGCGGAAGCCGACGGCGTTCGCCAGCTGCTTGATTTGCGGCTCATCGCCCGTCAGGAAATGCCATCCCTGCGCCGCGCCCGGCCGCCCGTACATTCCCGTGTACATTTCCTGCTTCACTTCGGCGAGCACGTGCCCTTCGCTGGGATCAATGCTCACCGTCACCACGTTGAACTGCTTGCCGATATCCATCGGCAGCTCTTTCAGCCCCGATTCCACGCCGTTCAAAATCTGGGTGCACAGCATCGGGCAGTTGTAATACACCAGCGTCAGAATCACGGGCTTCTGCCCGAAATATTGGCCGAGTTGCACGGTCTGGCCGTGCTCGTCGCGGAAAGTAAGATTCAGCGGCACCGCTTGATTCAGCTTCTGATCAATGCCCACTTGCTTCAGCAAGTCCGGACGCACCCCGACGCTTTGCATAGGGTCGGACGCCAGCTGCGCGCGAGCGCCGGAAGCGAGCGCCAGCGCTGCAAACGCCACCGCGAGCGCGCCCAACACTCTATTTCGCAAGCCGGATTTGCCAGACACCAACACTTGATTCAGTTCCTCGCAAACACCCAACCACTCGAAATCGAAAGCCACATCATCGCAGCAGCAAATCGCGCCGCGGAAGCAAGCAACTACCTCTTCGCCTCCTCGCTCATCTCGTGATCCGCATCGCGCTCGGTGACAAACCCGCACGGTCCTTGCGCGTCCATCACCTTCGGCACAAACGGCGCCGGATTGCTCACGCCCGCCGGAATGTCGCTGGCAGCGCGCGCCGGCAGCCCTTGCTGCAGTATCAGCTCCATGGCGCGATCCACCGGGATGCGCACGACTCCGTTGTGCTGATCTTCCCAGCCGTAACTATTCAGCGTGGCCAGTTGCTGCACGCAATAGGCGTGCAGATCCGCGCGCGGCTCCACTTGCAGCCGCGGCCGCGGAGGCAGCACGCGGGCGTTTTCAAAAGGCGAAGCCGGCCGGCCCAGGCTCTGTTCCTTGCCGAAGAAACCAAATAGCCACCACATCGCGAGGAAGACCACCACCAATACAATTGCCAGCAACGCGGCCCATTTTGACAAGCTCCGCGGACTCGCGTCGCTGTGCTCGTAGCCCTCGTTCGGCGCCCTGTGCGCGTCGTGCCCGGGCCCGTGTTTAGTCTCCATGCTCATGCAGGAGCTCTCCTTCAAACCGCGGGTCATGCAGCGGCAGCAACGGCATTTTCTTCACTTCGCGGAAATACATGCTCACCCAGATAATTCCAATCCCGGCGATGAACAAAATATCCAGCAGCAGCGAGCCGAGATGCGGATGATCCTTCTCGTACGCCGGAACGACCAGCCAGTACACGTCCACCATGCTGAGAATCAGCATCATGGCCGCCACGGTCGCCAGCCGCTGCACGCGCCGCTTGACGTTGCGCTGCAAGAGCAGCAAAAACGGCAGCCCGAAATGCAGCACGATCAGAATCACCGCCACCACTGCCCACCCGCCGAATGCCCGCGTCATGTACCAGGGAATTTCATCCTTGATGTTGCCGGACCAGATGATCAGGAACTGCGAGAACGACAGATAAGCCCACAACATCGTGAACGCCAGCATCAGGTTGCCCAGGTCGTTGTACTGCCCCGCAGTAACGGCCTTGAACGCTGGGTCGTCCGACATCTGCCGCACCACTAAAATAATGAAAGACATCGCCGTCAGCGCGCCCACGATCATGAAAATCATTCCGTAAATGGTGGAGAACCATTGCGGCTCGAGTGACATCACCCAGTCAATCATCGAGAAGGAAATCACGATGCCCCACAGAATCAGGCCCGGTCCGCTGAAGGCTTCCAGTTTCTTGGCGGTGGCCGGATCGCCGGTGCGGTCCTGCTCCCGCGACCATTTATTCAGGAAATAAGACAGCGTGAACAAAATCAGGAAATAAATCACCACGCGCACCACGAAAAACTGCGGCGTCAGATACGCCAGCTTGAAGCGGAAGTTCGGATCGCCGGCCATTTCTCCGTAGGAGGTGACCCAAGGATAGATAATCTTCATCCCCAGCAAAATCGGGATAAACAGAATAGCCATTAAGCCGAACGTGCGCGAACCCGCTTCCAGCAGCCGCCGGATCGGGTAACCCCACCACCCGCCTGTGAGGTGATGCATCATCAAAATCGCTGTGCAGCCCAGCGGAATCATCAGCCAGTAGACATAGCCGACGAGATAGGCGTGCAGCAGTTGGCTGATCATGCTCATTGCGATTGTCCTGGCGTTTGAGATTGCGCCTGCGTCAATTTCTGGCGCTGCTCCGCCGGCACGTCCTGCAAGGTCGCGTGCTGGCTCAATTGCAGCACGCGGATGTAAGCGGCGATGCGCCAGCGGTCTTCGGGATCAACGCGCGACGCGTAGCTGTACATCGAGCCGAAGCCGTTGGTCATCACGTCGAAGAAATGCCCGACGGGCGCTGCACGGAGACGGTCAATATGATACGAAGGCGGCGGCGGAAATCCGCGCAGCACAATCACGCCGCGGCCGCTGCCGGTGTAATCGTGGCACGGCGTGCAATAAATGTTGTAGCGCTGCCGGCCGCGCTCCAGATCTTCGTGCGTGATGGGGAAGGGGAAGCGGTTCGATTCGACGCCGTTCTCCTTCCCGGTATAAAGCAGTTCGTCGAGGCGCAATTGGCCGCGCGCCACCGTCCCCGGGACGGGCTGCCGCTCCGAGCGCCCATCGTCAAAGAACGTAGTGGGATCGTAAGGCAAATATTTCGGCTGGATATGCATATCCAGTCGGCAGCCGGAGAAGAGCAGTGCCGCCGCGGCCAGCATCGCGATGCCGGAAAAGCGCGCCAGCGCGCAGCGCCTGGATGCGAATTGTGGACTAGACTTCAACTTCAAACACTCCGTGCGGATGCAAACTTTCCAGAAAAGTCTTGGTCCCCGCCAGATCGAATTTCTTGTCGCGCTTTTTCACCACCAGGAAAAAGCGGTCGTTCGAAGCCAGCGCGAAGCGCGCCACGTTGAAAACCGGATGATAGGGCGTGGGCAGCCCGTTCATCGCCAGCAAGCCGAAGACGGCCGCCAGCGCGGCGCCTAGCACGGTGAGCTCGAAAGTGATCGGGATGAACGCGGGCCAGCTATTGTGCGGCTTGCCGCCGATGTTCAGCGGGTAGCTGATCACGTTGGCATACCACTGCATGAAGAAGCCGCCCAGCCCGCCGAGCAATCCGCCGATGAACACGACCACCGGAAGAACCGTGCCGTGAAAGCCGATCGCTTCCGCCAACCCTTCGATGGGCAGCGGCGAAAACGCGTCAATGCTCTTGTAACCGGCATCGTGTGTCCGCTGCGCGGCCGCCAGCAATTCGGCGGGCGTCTCGAATTCAGCCAGCAATCCGTAAATGGGCTTGCGTTTCATCGCTCTACTCGTGAATCTCCGGATTCGGGTTGCGCACGCGCGCAAGATAAGTGGTCCGCGGGCGCGTGTTCAAATCGTCCAGCAAGCTGTAATTCCGCGTTTGCGCCTTGAGCTTCGCCACGCGGCTGTTCGGATCATTGATATTCCCGAACACCAGCGCGTTGGCCGGGCACACCGCCTGGCACGCGGTGACGATTTCGCCGTCCTGCACGCTGCGATTTTCTTCCTCGGACGTGATTTTCGCGGCATTGATGCGCTGCACGCAGTAGCTGCATTTTTCCATCACGCCGCGGCTGCGCACGGTCACGTTCGGATTGCGCATGCCGAAAAGGCTGGGCGTGGTGTAGTCCGAAAACAGCAGGAAATTGAACCGCCGCACCTTGTACGGGCAATTGTTCGAGCAATAGCGCGTGCCCACGCAGCGGTTGTAAACCATTTCGTTCAGCCCTTCGGGGCTGTGCACCGTGGCGCCCACCGGGCATACCACTTCGCACGGCGCATTTTCGCAGTGCATGCAGAAAACCGGCTCGTAATAGGTTTCCGGAGCGTCAATGTCGCCGCGGAAATAGGTGTCGATGCGGATCCAGTGCATCGCGCGGCCCTTCATCACCTGTTCCTTGCCGACCACAGGAATATTATTTTCCGCCTGGCAGGCGACCACGCAGGCATTGCACCCCACGCACTTGTTCAAGTCTACCGACATGCCCCACGCGTAGCCCTCGTACTTGTAACCAGGATAAAGCGAAAGCCCCTTGCTGGCTTCTTCGCGCGGATCCTGAGCGAATTTCGGATTCTGGCGGTACTCGTCGAGCGTCGCGATGCGCACCAAATCGCGGCGCGCTTCTTCCACGGCTTCCTTCTCGACCGGCGGGTGCCCATCCTGGTCAATCACATACTGGTGCTGGAAAACGGCGAAATAATATTTGTCCCCGGTCTTTTCGATTTTTAGCCCGCCGGCAATCCAGGGCGTCGCGGAAGTGCGAATGAAGTTGGCGTTGAAGCCGGGCCCGGTGCCCACGTGTCCGGAGCGGCGGCGTCCATAGCCGAGGTGCAGCGTGATGGAATCATCCGCGTGGCCGGGAACGATGAAGACGCCCGCTTTCGTTTCGCGTCCGCCGACCTGCAGCGCAACGTAATCGCCGGTTACAAGACCGAGGCGCTGCGCGGTAGCCGTACTGATCATCGCGGCGTTGTCCCAGGTGAGCCGCGTATTCGGCTTGGGCAATTCCTGCAGCCAGCCGCTATTGGCGAAGCGGCCATCGAACGTGGTCGGATCAGGTTTGAAAACGAGCTCGAGGCCCTCACCCGCTGGTTGTGGCGCCGTCAGCTTCGCGAAATCCGCATGCGCGGAAATTGAAACGGCCGGCAATGCCGTGCCGGCCATCAGCCCGTCATGCAGCGAGCGTTCCCAGAAGGCTTCGAAGGCTTTGTCTTTTTCCGGGCGCTGGCCTTGCCAGTATTCGCGAATGATGTCGTGCGCGGGCTTTCCGGAGTTCTTGGTCAGTACCGAAATAATTTCGCAGGGCGAATGGCCGTCGTAGAGCGGCTGGATCAGCGGCTGAATCACGCCGATGGTGCCGTCGTAGGCGCGCGCGTCTCCCCACATTTCCAGGAAATGCGCGGCGGGAATATGCCAGTGGCACAGTTCGGCTGTTTCGTCGTAGTACAAGCCGGAATGGACGCGCGTTTTTACTTTCAGCAGCGCAGGGCCGAAATCGAAATCGGCGGGAGCGTCGTAGACCGGATTTCCGCCGCCGAGCATGAAGAGCAATTCCACCTTGCCGGCGTTAATATCGTTCACCAGGTCGCGCAGCGACTCGAGTTCGTTCACGGGATTCGCTTCGAGCGGCTCGGTGAAATAAAGCGTCTTCTCGATGTTGCCCAGCGCTTCATTCATGGCAAACGCCAAAGCGTGCACGCTGGGCGGCTGCTCTTCTCCCGCAACCACCAGGGACTCGCCGCGATGCGCGGCGAGATCTTTCGCTACCGCGCGCGTCCAGTCCGCGGGAATCTTGCTCGCGCCCGAGCCGCCGGCGTTCACGTTGGGCACCGCTAGCGCGGAAGCAAGTTGCCGCGCAAACGATTCGACGTCAGAAGCGCGGATCGCTTTGCGATGGTCGGCGATGGCGCCGGTGCTGGTGGTCATGCTCTCGACGACGTAAAGGCGATTGAGGGTGGACGAAGGACCTTCAATCGCGCGGCGCGAAGCGAAATCATGCGCGTAGCGGACGTGGCCCGGCCCCGAAGAAATGAAATCCGCATCGAGCGAGACCACCACATCCGCCTGGTCGAAGCGATAGACGGGATTCATGGGCTTGCCGAAGACCGTACGCGTCGCTTCGCGCACATTGTCGCGGCCGCACTGCTCGTATTGATGCCATTTCGCCTGCGGAAATTCCGCGAGCACCGAGCGAATCAGCGCAGCCAGGCTCGGCGAGGTCACCGTGTCGGTAAGAATGCGCAGCCCCGCCCCGCCTTCCGCGAGCTGCGATTTCGTATCGCCCATCGCGGTGACGAATGCGCCCCAATCGCTGATGCGTCCTTCGTGCTCGATCGTTTGCGAGCGGTCCGGGTCGTACATGCCCAGCGTCGCCGCTTGCGCGAAGGCGTCCGTTCCGCCGAGGCTGCCGGGATGCTCGGAATTGCCTTCGATCTTAGTCGGACGGCCCATGTGGCTTTCCACCAGCAGTCCCGCGGCAACTCCCGCGAGCGGCATGGAAGTCGCATAGAAGAGCGGCTTGCCGGCGACGATTTCCTCGGGAGCCTTCACGTACGGCACAATTTTCTGCGTGGGCAGCTTGGTGCAAGCGCTCAACCCCGCGAGCGCCGCCGAGGCCGCCGCAAATTTCAATACGTCGCGGCGATTCAAGCCCTGCGGATCCTTCGCCGGATCGTGCGGAAATTCATTTTCCAGGAACTCGCGGTATTCCTTGGTCTCCGCCAGTTGCTCGAGGCTCTGCCAGAAACGCTTGCCATTTTCCTGCGCGAGTTTCGCGCGGACGGCCGCCAGGTCTACGGAAGTCGGAACGTTCGGATTGGAGTCGGAGCTCATTTTTGTTCAGTTCGCCTTCATCGGTGACAGGTCCAACAGCTGGTCAAACTTTGAATTTTATATTCCTTCACGAGCCGGCGCCCCAGCTCGAGTTGATCGGGAGGCGTCACGTAGCCCGGATCGAATACTTTCTCCTTCGGCCGCACGTACTTTGCGGGATTGCGGTGGCAGTCCAGGCACCATTCCATGTACAGCGTGTTGGCCTTCCACATCAATGGCATCTCCGCGACTTGGCCGTGGCAGGTGGTGCAGCCGATCCCTTTGCTCACGTGAATGCTGTGATCGAAATAAACGAATTCGGGCAGGGCATTCACGCGCGTCCAGGCAATGGATTTATCGTCGCGGTAGCTCGCGCGCACCGGCTCGAGCATTGCCGCGTTGGTCCAAATCTGTGAATGGCAGGTCATGCACGTCTGCGTCGGCGGAACGCCCGCAAACGACGACTTTTCCACGGTCGTGTGGCAATAGCGGCAATCAATCCCCAATTCGCCGGCGTGGTGCTTGTGGCTGAAAGGCACCGGCTGCTCGCGCGCTTCATTCACGCGCGTATAGAACGGCGACAATTCAATGCGGTACAGCACCGCGCCCAAAATCGCGATGAAGAACACGGCGCCATAAATGCTCAGCCGCGAAATCGTGTTCGTGCTGTGATGAAAAATTTGCGGCATCGAACTCTGCGCCCGCTCCTATTTCTTGGGATTCTCTTCGTTCGTTTCTTCCACCAGCGATCGCATTTCATAAATCGAGATCACCGGCAGGAAGCGGATGAAGAGGAACAGCAACGTCAAGAACAAGCCAATCGTGCCCACAAACGTGGCCCAATCCCAGCGCGTCGGGTAATACATTCCCCACGACGACGGCAGAAAGTCGCGATGCAGGCTGATCACCACGATCACGAAACGCTCCAGCCACATGCCCACGTTCACCACCAGCGAAATCACAAACAAAATCGCAACATTATTGCGCACCTTGCGCGACCACAGGCATTGCGGGATCACGATGTTGCAGGCAATCAGCAGCCAGTAGAAAAACGCATACGGGCCCGTCATGCGGTTGATGATGGCGAAGCGGTCGAAGTGATTGCCGCTGTAAAAGGCCATGAAAGTTTCCATCATGTAGCCGTAAGCGACGATCAACCCCGTGGCCAGCATCACCTTGGCCATATTCCCCAGGTGCCGCATGGTGATGAAATCTTCCAGGTGATAGAACTTGCGAATCGGAATCGCCAGAGTCATCACCATCGCAAAACCCGAATAGATCGCCCCGGCCACAAAGTACGGCGGGAAAATTGTGGTGTGCCACCCGGCCAGCTGCGCCACCGAAAAATCGAAGCTCACCACCGTATGCACGGAAACGACCAGCGGCGTCGCCAGACCCGCCAGCAAAATGGAAGCGGTCTCATAACGCGACCAGTGCACCGCCGACCCGCGCCAGCCCATCGCCAGCATCCCGTAAATAATCCGCGCCGGGCGATTCCTCGCGCGATCGCGCAGCGTCGCCAAGTCGGGAATCAAGCCCACAAACCAAAAGAGCAAAGATACGGTGGCGTATGTCGACACCGCAAAAACGTCCCACACCAGCGGGCTGCGAAATTGCGGCCACAGCCACATCGGATTCGGCAACGGCATCAGCCAGTAGAAAAGCCACGGGCGGCCCATATGCAGCAGGGGAAACATGCCCGCGCAAGCCACCGCAAAAAGAGTCATCGCTTCCGCAAAACGATTGATCGAAGTGCGCCACTGCTGCCGCAACAACAACAAAATCGCGGAAATCAGCGTCCCGGCGTGCCCAATTCCGATCCACCACACGAAATTGACGATCGCAAAGCCCCAGCCGATGGGTATATTGATGCCCCAGATGCCCACACCCTTCACCAGCAGGTACGTCAGGGTGATCATCAAAAGCATCAGCAGGCAGAACGAAATGGCGAAGCCGAAGATCCAGCCCTTGGACGTGCCGCGGCCCAGCACGATCGAGCTGATCTTGTCTGTTACCGATCCAAGCGTGTGCCCCGGCTCAATAATCGGATGAGCCGAAGTTGGCTGGACTGGACTTTCAGCGCCCTCAGAATCCACGCGGCAACCCCAGGAAAATAGTTACAGCTGCTTGCGAGCCTAGCGAAGGGGCATAAAAAATTCGAAACCGCCGATGGCTCAACCCCACGACACCGGCAAGTTGCAGTGAAGCGTTTCTATGACTTGCAAAATATGATTAAATCAGCGCAATGACTGTGCATCCGCAAAAGCACACACCCAAATCAGTGCGTCTGCAAAATTACGACCGCTAGGATAAAACCTCAGGCCCTAGGACGCAAGGTGAAAGGGAAAAAAATTTGCAGCGAGGAAGAGAACTGAGAAGCGGAAAATATTGCCGCGGGCTGCATATTAGAAAATTTTAATGCAGCCCGCGCTTTCTAGTGCCATTTTGCTAATTCAGACCGTGCCATGCTGCAACGGGCTCGCGCTCGCCAATCGCCCCGCGAATTCCGTGCCGGCTTTCCACTCCCTCGCTTGCGCGATGCAAATTACGTGAAAGATAAAAAATAGCGGCACCAGGAACGTCGGTATCAAGCTCAAGGGCAGCACCGTCATCGCGGCCATCGGCACTCCGTGTGGATCAATCAGCGGCGCCGTCGTGCCCAGGCCCACGGCCGTCACCAAATCAAGCATCCCCAAAAGTTGCCAGGCAATAAACGCATTGCGGCGCTGCGGAATGGCCAGTTGCCACGCCGCAAAAAATGCCGTCGCGCCGATAAACATATCTCCGTATCCCGCCGGCCACGCAAAAAGCGCCGGTAGAACCCTGTGCGCTTCCAGCAGCGGGAATGTAAACCCGATAATTCTCCAGAATTGCGCGGACGTCAAAACTCTCGGATTCAATGACATCGTGAATTGTCGAAACCCTTCCGACGCCGCGAACCACACTGAAAACACAATCAGCGGCGCCGCCGCGGCGATCGCCACGGAAAGTCCGATGCGATTTGCGTTATTCGTGAAAAGATGCCCCGCCGATGCAAACAGCGCGAACAAGAACCAAACCACGATGATCCCCGTGGTGAGCTTTCCATAGTGCTTCATAGCGATCCTCCTTCAGTTGTGGCAATGCTGGCCATCTCATGCGTAAGATCCATGAAAGCCTTCCACTTCTTGTCTCCCAACCGGCTCCGCAGTCGCGATTGAACTTTCTCCCACACTGGCTCCACGCGCCGCAGTTGCGCTTTCCCGGCGGGCGCGAGGCATACCCAGCGTTCGCGCCGGTCTTCGCCGCGGCGATAAGCGATCCACCCGTGCCGCTTCATGATCGCCAGCGTGCGCGTCAGGCTGGTGCTATCCATCGCCAGAATTTCTCCCAGCTTCCCCTGCGGCAAATCGCCCGCCCGTGCAAGCGCTTGCAGGATCGTTAGCTGCGTCGCGCGGATCCCCAGCGGGCGGATCGCCTCCTCATAGGCCTGCGTCAACGCCCGCGAAGCCCGCCGGAAATTGGCGCACAGGCAAGGCAGGATCGGAAATGTCGTTTGTTTGCTCATGTCAAAGTAGATGCATATACATCCATTCTGGATGCAAAGAATTTTGGCGATGTGCCGCCATGCTTAGGCTGCGGTTGCGCGCGGCTGAATACCATCGCGCTTCGCACGAACGGGGGGCCGTCAGTCCTTACGGCAGAGGAGCGTCAAATAGGGATCAATCACGATGCGCGACGGACGAACGCGCGAGACAAATCGGAAATGAGTTTCGGGACCCGTAGTGACTACGACGCCCAGTCGCTGCGGCTTCCCTCCGCCTGCACTGGCGTAGAGCGGCACGGGCGCGGTGAACACGTCCTCCACTCCGTTCTGCTCTAAATTTCCCGACACCAGAAATTCGTGGCCGCGTGCCTTCGCTTCGAACTTCACCGAATAGTGCGGCATCCCGGTGCCGCGCACCCATTGCTCGAAGAACCAATCCATCTTATGGTTGCCGTCCAGATCCATTGCCGGAGTCATATGCTGCTCGACGGCTCGCTGGAAATCTTCGGTGGAAAGCGGCTTGAAGCGGTACTCGCTCAGCACCCCGCGCAGAAATTCGCGATACCGCGCGTCAGGATCCTTGCTCGCCGGGTCGCGCAGCATTTCATGAAGCATGTGCATCACCCAAGCGCCCTTGCCGTAGATCAGCGTGTCATACGCCTCCGGGATTTTCGCGGAAGCGAGCCGCGGCCCGAGCACGAGTGGCCCCACGTCTTCGATCGAATGATCCGAGCCTGGAATCCTCGCCACCAGGTCGTCGCGGTAATGATTTAGCCATTTCGTCAAAATGTGCTCGCTCGGTCTTTTGTTGTCGGCGTAAAGCAGCGAAAGATAATCAGCCATGCCTTCCTGGATCCAAATGTCGCGATAGCTGGCCGCCCCAACAACGTTACCCCACCACTGATGAGCCGTCTCATGGCAGGGCATCAGATCGCGCGCCGCGCTGCGCGACCAGGCGTTCAAGCCCGCGACTTCCGCCGTATCGGGCGGCAGGAACGCTAGCGTCGAGAGATACACCAGCTCGGGCCAGCCTTGCCCGAACGATCCCGGAATTTGCGTCACGTCCAGATGATTGAAAGGAAAATCCCCGTTCAATTTTTCCAGAAAACGAATCGAATCCGCGACTTCTCCGCTCACTTGCTTGAGCGCCGCCGAAGGACTCGGCGGCATGGGCGGTGGGGGAACCTGCTGGACAATCTGACCGGGCCGGCTCTCGTCGAAAATGGCGCTGGGCGGCCGTTCGCTGGCAGCGGTCACGCGCAGGCGTTCGAGGATCGCGTTCTCCAGTTGCTCGTTGGCGAACACTTGCACTGGCGGCTGCCCCGTGGCGGCCTGCGTCTTATATTCGCTGAGATTGAAACCGGCATTGGCGAACGGAACGTCCGAGCGCCACCGGCCGGACTTTGCGTTGGCATCCTCCTGCGCATCGCTCTCGACGCCGGTTGCTACCAGAGTCAAATGCTTCGGCCAATGAAATGTCAGATCGAACTGCGCAAAATACGTGCCGTCCGTGTGCGCATACCACGTGCCGCGCTCGCCGACGAAATCCACGCCGTTCCCCGCATCGGCGATCACGTCCCCGCGATAAGCAACTTCCAAATGAAAATCTTCTGCGGCGGAATGTGCCGAGGGCAGCACCACCAGAATCGAATCGTTGCCGCGGCGCGCCACGTTGCGCCGGCTCAACTCTTCATTTTGAAAGTACGGCAAGGATTGGCCATCGTCGCCGCGAATGTCGCTGATCGTAAGGTTGCGCGAAAGTTCCAGCGGGACCACGCGCTCGCCGCCGCGCAGCGTTTTCAGATGCAGTGTTGTTTTGCCGCTGAGCGAGAGGTCGTCGCCGATCGTCGAATCCACTCTGTAATCCAGCGGCGCGAAAGCGTCGGGAGAGACTTTCGCGGAATCCTCGGCTGGGAAATGAGCCCACACGTCGTAAACCGCGATGCCGTTGTTCATGCGCACCTGGCCGATGAGCACTTGCTCGCTGCGGCGTTGGTCTACCGACACCTCGAACGGCCCGGCGGGATCGCCATCGAGAAGTGTGTAGAAATATGGCAACGGGTTCGCCGAAAGCAGATCCGTCATCACCCGCAACGACTGTGAAGGCCCCAGCGCCGCAACTTCGGGGTCCCAGCGTTGCGCGAAATCCGGATCGGCGGCGGATTCGGCGTCATGCTGTTTCAATTGCCGCTCAATTTCAGCGCCGGTGTCGTCCGTGAACCGGATATACGCGGAGGAGAATCCCATGTCGAGAATCGGCACGCCCAGGAACTGCGCCAGCGACCGGCGTTCGCCTCGTTCGTGGGGCGTGGCGATCACGTGGCCGCGTCCGGCGAACACAATTCCAGTCACGCGCCCGCCGAGCGGCTGCAGAAATGCCAGCCTGCCTTCCGCAAACGTGAAATTGAGCACATCGCGCCGCAAATTCAAATCGTGAACGGAGTAGACGCGCGTTCCGTCCGCGCGCAACGCGCTAAGAGACTGGTACAGCGCCAGCGGGTCGCTCGGCATCGCCTGCGCGGCAGGACTAGGAGCGATAGTTGCTGTAGCCGAAGACGCGGACGCCGCCGGCGGATTCTGCTGCGGCTGCATCGCACGCGCCGCGTGCGGAGCGCTGAGAATTTCCGCGCAGACCAGCACCAGGAGAAGGCTGGGCGAAAGTCGCAAAAATCTCAGCATGGCCCCGACTGTACCGCTTAGGGCATCGCTCAGCAAGGAGCGCGCGCCTCCCAGCGAACCGGCTTGATAAAATTCATGTGTGCGTTCCGTAGCGCTCATCTCCTCGCTGGTCCTGCTGGCTGTGTCTTCCGCGGCGGCGGATACCATCGTCCTCAAAAATGGCCGCCGCATTGTGGCCTCCAACGTCACCGAAGATAACGACCACGTCAGCTACGACACTCCCGCCGGACAGATGTCCATTCCGAAATCTATCGTCGCCAGAATTGACCGCGACGGCTTCGGCTACTCCTCCGCCGCGAAGGCCTCATCCGAGCCGCCGGTCTCCGCCCCGCAGGTCACCCCCGTCCATGGGTATGATGAGGTGGCAAGCCTTACCGTTCACGACGATGCGATAGATTTCACCTACCTCGCCCAATTGGAAGTGAACGCCCGCTCCGGCGGCGCGACCGCGATTGACAAAGTAGCGGCGGGGCATTATGCCGCGGCGCAATTCCTGGTCGCCAAGGGCGACACGAGTTCCGCGATTGATCATTACCGGGAGGCGCTCAGCTTTGCCCCGGACAATTTGGGCTTGCTGCTCAATCTCGCGGTTCTGTACTTGCGGCAAAGCCAGTTCACCACGGCGATGGACCCGCTCGAACACGCCCGCAGCCTCGCCCCTGAATCCCCGGACGTCGCGAAGCTCATGGGTTGGGCTTACTACGGCGCAAACAAAATGGACCAAGCCGTCGCCGAGTGGCAGCGCGCGGAGAGGCTGCGTCCTGACGCTGATGTGGAACGGGCGCTGGAGAAGGCCGAGCGCGACAAAGCCGAAGAAGAAAGCTATCGCGAAGGCGAAACCGCTCACTTTGTCTTGAAATACAACGGCAGCGCGACCCCCGATCTAGCGCGCGGAATCCTGCACGTCCTCGAAGACGATTTCCGCGACCTCGAATCCGAGCTGGATTTCACTCCGCCCGAACCGATCGGCGTGATTTTGTACACCGAGGAGGGCTTCGCGGACATCACGCGCGCGCCGAGTTGGGTGGGCGCCCTGAACGATGGCCGCATGCGCATTCCCGTCCAGGGCCTGACCAGCGTGACGCCGGAACTCGCGCGCGTCCTGAAGCACGAGCTGACCCACAGCTTCATCGGCCAGAAAACGCACAATCGCGCGCCCACCTGGCTGCAGGAAGGCGTCGCTCAATACATGGAAGGGCGCCGCACCACCGATTCCGCCGGGCAATTGCTGAATGCCGGCAGCCAGGGCGCGCTCCCCACACTAGCCAGCCTCGAAGGCTCGTGGATGGGATTGTCAGGCGGCTCCGCCGCGCTCGCCTACGCCTGGTCGCTAGCGGTAGTCGAATCCATAATCCAAACCGGCAGCATCGCCGACATCAGCCGCCTGATGGACGCGATCAACACCGCTCCCAACACCGAGCAAGCCCTGCGCGACACCCTCCACGACGATTACTCAGACTTGCAGCAACAAGCCATAGTCTTCCTGCAGCACGAAGACGTGCGCTAGCCCGCCGATTTTTTTCGTGATTCCGCGAATCCACGCGAGATCGATTTTGTAGCGGCGCACTTCAGTGCGCCATCGAAGTTGCTGCAACAGCGATGGCGGTCTGAACAGCTTCCGGAAAAAAGGGAAGGGCGGGGCTTCAGCCCCGCCGTAAGTCGTGCCTTTTCTCTTGGGGCTTTAGCCCCTGAAGCCTCAATTTTGACTTTTTCTGCAACCTGTGAAGACCGCCCCTACAAGAAGCCGTTCACAACGTCGCCAGCAACCCAGCAATCAGCGCCGCACGTTCAGGCAGCGCCCGAACCAACACGTGTTCCCGCAGGCTGTGCGCCCCATCCCCCACTGCGCCTAATCCATCCAGCGTAGGCACTCCGAGCGCCGCAGTGAAGCTGCCGTCCGAACCTCCTCCAGTAGACGCCTCGCCAAGCGGCAATCCCATCTCCCGCATCAAAGATTCCGCGTGCGCGAATAATTTGCGCACCGCAGCACTCCGCTCAAGCGGCGGGCGGTCCCCAGTACGCCGCACTTCCACCCGTGCGCCCTTGAGGATAGGCCGCAAGTCGTGCAGTTTCCGGCTGAGCCGCGCCGCATCTGCCAAACGCGCATAACGAATGTCCACCGACGCCTGCGCATGTTCCGGCACCACGTTCGTAAGCGTCCCGCCGCTCACCACGGTAGTCTGCACCGTGATCCCCCGCCGCGGATCGTTCAACCGCATCAAGCGCTCGATCTGTAGCGCCAGCTCATGCACCGCATTGACGCCCTTCTCAGGATCAATCCCCGCGTGCGCGGAACGCCCGGTCACGATTATTTCCGCGCCCCCCACTCCCTTGCGCTGCGTTTTCAAACGCCCATCGCTTCCATACGCCGGCTCCAGCACCAGCACCGCGTCGCTCCTTCGCGCTTCCCGCTCGATCGCCCGCCGCGAACTCTCGCTGCCAATCTCCTCATCCGAAGTCCACAAGAAAACAAATCGCTTCGCAGCAGCGATGCGAGCCGCGCGCAAAGCATCCACGGCAAAGAGCGCCAAAACCAAGCCGCCCTTCATATCAAAAGTCCCAGGCCCCCAAGCCCGCCCACCCGCCACGCGAAACGGCATTTTCGCAAGCGTCCCCAGCGGATACACAGAATCCACATGCCCAAGCACCATAATCTGTCCAGCAGGTTTCCCCGCGCCCAGCCAAATTTCCGCGCGCAAGTGATCCCCGCGCTCCGCCTGCCGCAAAATCCGCACGCTCGCCCCACGCCGTTTCCATTCGCGCGCCACAAGCCCCCCGCAACGGTCCACAGCACCCTTATCGTGACTAGGCGATTCGCAACGCACAAATTCGCCAAGCAATTTCACCATCGCATCTTGTCGCGCGCGCAATTCGCGCAGGATTTCCCTCATCGTTGCGTTCCGCATTTCACCGCCATGTGAGCAGAGAGGTCAGACTGCGGGCCCACTACCCGCTTCGTCTTTGGGCACTTCGCAAGGATACAACGTGAACTCAAGTGCGATACCGAGATTACCTAGAAGAAGCAGAAGATGCGGCGGGAAGCGCTCGCTCTGAGCTGCAACATCGCGCTCTTCAACACCGAAGTCCAGCAAAACTACATCCACGCCAGGGAACCCGACAAGCCGCTCCAGTTCATTCTTATTCTGTTCGAGAAAGCGGACCGCGTCTGCAATTTGAACCTGGAGCTGCGAAAAATCCGCCTCACTAGCAATCGCGTGGAATCCTGACGCATTGAGGATCGGGCTTCCCGGCAGCCCCGACCGCGGCTGTCCGCGCCGAAAGACCGCAATTGGTGTCAAAGTTGATCCAGTCAGAAAGTTATCAACGACGAAATTAATTCCTCTTGCTCGCAGAACACACGACATTGGGAAGCTCCATCAGACCTTGATTTGATGATGAGGATCGGCCTCGGAAGTATGCGCGGATCTAATATTGGCAGCAACTGTCGCGTCCTGAACCAGGCAGCTAATCCTAAGAAACGTAGCCATTTGAAATTGACCGACGGGCTGCAGTGGACCGCGATTCCCACCCGCTCGCGTTTCGTATAGAATTGTCTGATTGCGCGCCGGTGCAATTGTGCACCGTGGCGGCTAACATCGGTGGGGTGGGTGCGGTCATCCGCGCTGGGCGCGAAAAACGAACGACCCGACGGGCGCGGCTCAATTCACAAGTGGCGCGTACAGCACGCGCACGCGGCTTCCACATCACACGCGAACAGCTCAAAACGCAAGCAAAGGCGAATACACGATGATCCTCGACAGTATCGGGATCCAGAAGATCCTGCCACATCGCTACCCGTTCCTTCTGGTGGACGCCATCGAAGAAATGGAACCAAAGAAGCGCATTGTGGGAATCAAGAACGTCACCATCAACGAATATTTCTTCCAAGGACATTTTCCCGGCAAGCCCGTCATGCCCGGAGTCCTGATCATCGAATCCATGGCGCAAATCGGAGGCCTTCTGCTGCTGCAAGAAGTGGAAGACCGCGAGCATAAGGTTATGTACATGGCGGCGATTGATGGCGCGCGTTTCCGCCGTCCGGTGGTGCCCGGCGATCAATTGCGCGTGGAAGTGAACGTGATCACCTTTCGCGGCCCATTCTGCAAAGTGCAAGGCCACGCCCGCGTGAATGGCGAACTGGCCGCCGAAGCCACGTTAATGTGCGCGATGGTTGATGTCGGACCCGATGGCGCACCCAAGGACTCCACGAATTTCGGCGCGCGAACTCCCGTGAAAAAGCTCGATGAGTAAGCCCGGTGAGTGAGCCGCGACGAGTGATCCCCATGAGCGAAATTGATCCCCGCGCAATCGTTTCTTCCACCGCGAAGCTCGGCAAAAACGTAAAAATCGGCGCCTTCGCCGTAGTCGGCGACGAAGTTACATTGGGCGAGGGCTGCATCCTGGAACATCACGCCGTCGTCCACGGCCCCGCGCGCCTCGGCCGCCAGAACCACGTTTACTCATTCGCCGTAGTAGGCGGCGACCCGCAAGATTTGACGTATAAGGGAGAGCGGGTGTGCCTCGAAGCGGGCGACCACAACGAGTTCCGCGAATTCTCCACGGTCAATCGCGGCACGGTGAAGGGCGGCGGCACTACCCGGCTTGGGAGTAAGAACCTGATCATGTCTTACGCGCACATCGGCCACGACTGCCAGATCGGCGATTCCACGATATTCGTCAACGGCGCGACTCTCGCAGGCCACGTAACAGTAGAGGACCACGCGCAAATCGGCGCCTTCTGCCCGGTCCACCAATTCTGCCGCATCGGCAAATATTCCTACGTCGCCGCGCACACCGTGATCACGCAAGATGTCCCGCCGTTTTCGAAGATCGTCGCCCCCCGCGGCACGCGCTGCCTGGGCGTCAATCGCGTCGGCCTCGAACGCCAGGGCTTCTCCTCCCAGCGCATTCAATCCATCGAAAAAGCCTACCGCCTGCTGCTGCGCTCGAAATTGAACACCTCCCAGGCCGTGGAAAAAATGCGTGGAACCCTCGCGGACTCTCAGGACGTCATAACATTAGTCCAGTTCATCGAGTCGGCCTCGTCCGACCGCGGTCTGACGAAATAGGGTGATGGTGTCAGCGCAATCCAGCAACACACAAAATCTGCTCCATTCGGATTGGGGTTTGATTGCCGGCAACGGCGATTTTCCGTTTCTGGTGCTGGAAGGAGCACGCAGCCGCGGCATCGAAATGGCGGTGATCGCAATTCGCGAAGAAGCTTCGCAGGGCCTCGAGCGCGTCGCAAAAAGATTGCACTGGGTGAGCCTGGGAGAACTCAGCAAGACCATCGACCTGCTGCATCAGGAAGGCGTGAAGCGCGCCGTAATGGCCGGGCAGGTGAAGCACAATAAAATTTTCAGCGCGATTCGCCCCGATTGGCGCTTAGCAAAATTGCTGCTTTCGTTGCCGGCCAAGAACACGGATTCGCTGATCGGCGCGGTAGCGCGCGTCCTGAAAGATGAAGGCATCGAGCTAGTGGACTCGACAGAATTTCTCGGCACCCTCTTACCTGCCGCCGGAGTGCTGACTCGCCGCGCGCCGGATGAATCCGAAGCGCAGGATATCGCCTACGGAATGCAGGTCGCGCGGCAGATCGCCGGGATGGACCTGGGCCAGATGGTGGTAGTGCGCGATCGCGCGTGCGTCGCCATCGAAGCGATGGAAGGCACCGACGAAACCATCGAGCGCGCCGCGCGCATCACGGGCGGGCAGCGCCTGGTGGTAGTGAAAGTCAGCAAGCCGCAGCAGGATATGCGTTTTGACGTGCCCGTGATTGGCCTGGCCACCATCGAAGTGATGAAGCGCACGAACGCCACGGCCCTCGCGATTGATGCGCGCCGCACGCTGCTCTTCGACCGCGACGAATTGATCCGCGCCGCCGATGAAGCAGGCATCGCGATCCAGGCATTCGCGCCGGAAACCGCCGCCGCAAGCACGGGCGGCGAAGCGCCAAAAGCCGCGTCTAAAAGGAAATCGTGAACGAGAAGCCCATACGTGTAGCCGTCGTCGGCGTCGGCGAATTCGGCCGCAACCACGTGCGCGTCTTTGCGGAGATGGAAGGCGTGGAATTGGTGGGCGTAGTGGACACCAATGCCTCCCGCGCGGCGCAAGTCGCGGCGGAATTCACCACGCGAGTGCTCCGCGATATGGACTCGCTCAAAGTGGAAAAAGTAGATGCCGTGAGTGTTGCCGTCCCCACCAAAGAACATGCCTCCCTCGGCTGCCGCTTGCTCGATTGGGGCCTCGACGTGCTGGTCGAAAAGCCGATGGCGGCGTCGGTGGGCGAGGCCAATGGTCTGATCGCTTCCGCGCAACGCGCCAATCGCATTCTGCAGGTAGGTCATCTCGAGCGCTTCAATCCCGCCGTCACGGCGGTAAAGAAAATCGTCGCCAACCCCATGTTCTTCGAAGTCCATCGCCTCGGCGTTTTCACCCCGCGCAGCCTGGATATAGACGTCGTCTATGACATCATGATCCACGACCTGGACATTCTGCTCTCGCTCGTGGATTCTCCCGTGACGGATCTGAAAGCCGTCGGCATCCCGGTGATCACCGACAAAGTAGACATCGCGCACGCGCGCCTGGAATTCGCCACAGGCGCCGTAGCCAATCTCACAGCCAGCCGCGTTTCCACCGAGCGCGTTCGCAAGATGCGCTTTTTCCAGGCGCACGAATACGTCTCCATCGATTTCACGCGCCAGGATTTGCTCCGCGTCCGCGTAGATCAAGCTGCCGGACAGCCGACCGGCGAGCCTGCCGCCGCGCTCCCGCAAATCAATTTCGAAAAAGTGCCCACAGTTCCCGAAGAGCCGCTGCGCGCCGAATTGCGCGCCTTCGTCCACGCCGTGCGCACCCGCCGGCCTCCCCGCGTGGATGGCGCCGCCGGCCGCGCCGCCCTCGAATTGGCGGACCGCGTAATGGCAGGCATCCAGGAACATGCCCGCCGCGTCAAACTGGATGCTCTCAGTCCCCAGGAAACGAAATGATCCCCCGGACACTTGTGCCCACGGATGTGCGCCCGCTCGAGAACGGCGAGGCCCGAAAGCCGCCGCGCCGTCTCACGACGTACATGGACGATCGCACCGTCGTCCCTTCGGACTTGTCCGACGCGCCGCCGCTTACCGGCAAGACCACCATCCCCGAGCATCTGCCGCTGGGCGTGCTGGTGGATCGCACGCTGGTTCCGCGCGGCATGGCCGCCAAGCCCTTCGAAACTACGGAGCCGTGGGGCGAACACGTACCGCTCGCCATCATGGATTCGCGCGTAGTCGTTCCGGCGTTCGTAGAAAGGCCCGAGCAGAAAGAGATCGACAAGTTCGACCAGCCGCCGGAGATGACGGCGCAGCTTCGCGAAGTAGTCGAGCCGGACGTTTTCCTCACCGGCGAAGCCAATCTTCTCGTCGAGGGCGAAGACAAGCGCGACGCCAAAGAAAACGCCATCACCCGCGCCGCGTCGGTGCTCGCGCACATCGCGTTCATCGTCTTTCTGGTCTTCCTGCCGAAAATATTTCCGCCGCATGTGCCCACGCAAACCGAGATCGAGCTGGCCAGCAAGGAATTAGGCGTCGTCTATTTGCCGCCGGATGCTGGGGCGCTCTCTCGCGCGCCCTCGCCGCCTCCCGGGCCGGTAGTGAAGATCAGCCCGAAAGTATTGAACAAAGTGGCGCCGCCGCGGCCGGAGGAGCACGCCATCGAAGCCCCGCCTGCGCGGAACCCCGAGCGGCCGCCTTCGGATTTGCCTTCGGCGCCCACGCCGCAGCCGAATCGGACGCCGCCTCCTTCCACGGCCGCCACTCCGCCCGTGGACGCGCCGCCGAGAAAATCAGAGCTTCTACCTGCCGCGCCGCAGCCAATACCGGGCCACTTGAATCTCGGATTGTCGAGTTCCTCGCCTGGGAAGGCAATGCAGGACGAACTGCAGGATGCGGTCAAGCACGCCGGCAGTGGAACATACAGCACTGGCGGGAGCATTCCGCGAGGCGCTGGAGGCGGTGGTGGGCGCGGAGGCGGAGGTGGCCAAGTCGGCAACGCCGTCACCATCCTGACGCCGACGGAAGGCGTTGATTTCAACAGTTACATCACGCGCCTCGTCGCCAGAGTGAAGCAGAATTGGTACGCCGTCATGCCCGAATCCGCCTACATGGGCGACAAGGGCATCGTCGCCATCACCTTCCGCATCAATCGCGACGGTTCCTTCCCCTCGGAAAATTACAACCTGGAGCGAACCTCCGGAAAAGATCCGCTGGATACCGCGGCAATGTCCGCGATTCGCACCACCAACCCCTTCGATCCGCTGCCTCCGCAATTCAAGGGGCCTTTCATCGAACTGCGCTTCATCTTCTTCTATAATATTCCCATCAATAACGCGCAGTAATCAGCCATGAAACTCAGCCGCACACAAGTCCTGGGCGCTCTCCTGCTGGCTGCCCTGGTTTTGCTCATCTTGCTGCTGCGTTATTGGAAATTTTCGGGATGACGGCGCTGCCGCGTCTCGTAGTAATTCTGGGGCCGACCGCCGCGGGCAAATCCGCGCTGGGAATTTCGCTGGCGGAGCGCCTCGGCGGCGAAGTTCTAGTCTGCGATTCCACGCAAGTCTACCGGCGCTTCGATATCGGCACGGCGAAAGTTCCCTCAGCCGAACAGCGCGGCATTCCGCACCACCTAGTGGATCTTGTAGAACCCTCGCAAGTTTTTACCGCAGGAGAATATCGTCGCCGCGCCCTCGAAGTCCTCGAAGACACGCGTCGCCGCGAGAAGCCTCCGATTCTGACAGCAGGCACTGGACTTTACTTGCGTGCGCTCCTGGAAGGCTTGGCCGAAGCGCCGCCGCGCTCCGAAGAATTGCGCGAACGATTGCGCGCCGCAGTGGAAGAGCGCGGCCCGGAATATCTTCATCGCCTGCTAACGCGTCTGGATGCTGAAGCATCAGCACGAATCGGCGCGCGCGATACCCAAAAAACAATTCGCGCCATCGAAATGCGGCTAGTAACCGGCAAAACCGTAGGAGAAATCCATCGCAGCGGCCGCGACCCGCTCACCGGCTACGAAGTGATCAAGATCGGCCTGCGGCCGCCGCGCGAAGCGCTGTACCAGCGAATTCATAGGCGCGTCGAAGCCATGATTCGCGCCGGCTGGATCGAAGAAGTGCGCAAACTCGTCGCGGATGGCGTCCCCGCCGATGCCAAACCCTTTCAATTCATCGGCTACGCAGAATGGCGCGAGCACCTAGCTGGACGCCTCACCAAAGACGAAGCCGTCGCGCGCATCCAGCAGGCCACCCGCAATTTTGCAAAACGCCAAATCACCTGGTTCCGCAAAGAAACCGCAGTCCACTGGCTCGAAGGATTCGGCGACGACCCGAAAATTTTTTCCGCAGCGCTCATGAAAATTTCGTCATAATCAATTACGCAACTTGACGCGCCGCAGCCAGTCGAGTATTGTGCCGCGGCACGCATTCAGCTACAGGCGACCTCCATGGCCAGCGCAACCGCACTGAAATCTTCACCACTGCAACCGGACGATTGGGTCCGCGCCGCCTTCGCGCGCCTCTCCACCGAAGGAATTGAGTCGGTGCGCATCGAATTGCTCGCCCGCGATCTGGGCGTCAGCAAAGGCAGTTTCTACTGGCACTTTCAGGACCGCGAAGAATTGCTCGCGAAGATGCTCGAGCGCTGGGAAGGCGATGAAACCGAATGGCTCGGCGCGACGGTCGTAACCCCGCGCGCCGCCGCCCGCTGGGCCCGCTTCATCGAACACTGCGCCGACCCCTCACGCGCTCGCGTGGAAGCAGCGTTGCGCGCGTGGGCCCGTCGCGATGAACGCGTCGCTGCGCGCATCTCCGCCATCGAAAAGAAACGCGCGAAACATATCGCGAGCGTCCTGCACGATATTGGTTTCACTCCGGAACTCGCCGAGTCGTGGGCGGAAATCGCGCTACTGGTCTATCTCGGCTGGCTCGATCGCGCCACGCGCGACCTCGAATTTCAAGTCTCCGGCCGTAGCCTCAGCGAATCTCTCTCGGACTTGATTCTCGCAGCTTCCGACCGTTCCGCGCCGGCGACCACCTAAATACACGGCGCGCCCGAAACGACGCCATCAGATCCCCGCGTACCATGCATAACCAGCTTCCGGCTCCGCTGAGCCCAGCCCCTTGCCGAACTTTTTCATGCTGTCCGTCACCGTCAGATGCGTGATGAATTTCAAACTCTTATAGCCCAACTGCCGCGGTACCCGCATGCGCAGCGGCCCGCCAAGCCCCACGGGTAGCTCGCCGCCGTTCACGCCATACGTGAGAAAAGTCTGCGGATGCAGCGCGTCCGCCATATCCATGCTTTCCCACCAGTCGGGCTGGAACGAGTAATAAACCACGTATCGCGCATGCGGCTGCACACCGACAAGATCCAAAACGTGCGAGAGCGGCGCGCCATGCCACTCCGCCACATACGACCAGCCCTCTTCGCACACCACTTCCGTGATCTGGTTTCGCGAAGGGTAGCTTCTGATCTGGTCGAGCGAAAACGCAGCAGGCCGATCCACCAACCCGTCCACCGTAAGGCGCCAGTCCGCGAATTTTCCCGCCTCCAGGCGCTTGAAGTCGTCGCCCAGGGGCGCCAATTCGTTCATCAGTGGACGCTTCGAAATCTGGCTGCGTGAAAATTCCCGCGCCAGCGAATGCCGCGTCAAGAGACGCTGCGAAGCGTAGGTCAAAGTCTCGCCGACGCCGAAGATCCCGCTGTGATCCGGCGGCACCAGCCCATATTTTTCCGCAAGCCGCGCGGCCACGCCCAATCCCGCGACGCCCGCAGTAACAGCGATTCCGCCGATGATCAACTTCCTGCGCGAAAGATCGGTCATCTGCGCTCCTTATCGCCCGCTAGCCGTCCGCGACTCACGCGTCCCGTGATCATCGCTCCCATCCGGCTCTTGAAACCCGCCAGAAAAATCATCACCACGTGCACCAGCAAAAAGAGCGTAAGTGCGATCGTGACGAAAAAATGAAGCGTGCGCGCCGATTGCCGCCCGCCCAACGAAGTGACCGTCGCCGGAAACGCCGAATCAAACGCCGGAGACAACGCCAAGCCGGTCCAAATCACCAACGGAAACAGCACAAAGATCACGAACAAGTAGCTGAGCCGCTGCAGCGTATTGTAAGACCACGCTTCCGCCTCGCCCGGCCGCTTGAATCGCAAATGATTCACGATTTCAGCCGAAAGCACGCGCCACGAAAGATCGCCTCGCCCCGGGCTCAAGTTTTTCCAGAAATGTCCCGTGAAAAATCCGTAGAGCGCATAAAGCAATCCAGTCAGCACCACGATCCACGCCGCCTCAAAATGAAGATACCGGCTCCAACCGTTCTGGTCCGGCATCACGTAACCGTAACCCGTCTGCACCAAGCTCCGCGAAGAAGGAATCGGCAGCTGAAACAAAGGTGTCGTCAACACATTCCCGGTTTCGCCCCAATAAAAGCGCGGATGCGAAATCACAATTTCCATTCCGGTAACCAGCAAAGCGATAAAGCAGAGCGTAGTAATCCAATGAGTGACGCGCACCAGCGCCGAGTGCCGCGCAGCAACATTCGTGCCGTTCACGGCCGGGGCAGAAGTTAGGACGCCGCCGGCTTCGACCGGCGCGTGTATGGATCCTATCGTCGCCATTCGCAGGCCTCCCGCTAGCTCTCGGTCCGACCCTCGAGGAATTGAGCGCCATACTACCACGCCCCGGCCACCGAATCGCCGTCAGGCCGCCGCACGATCGCCACTCGATTCGCGCCCAAAACGCCTTCGGAGTATAATGCTCATACGAATGGATAGGCGCCTCCTCAAGTTACACGGGACCAGCCTCAATCGAGCCGCATGAAGACTCCTCAACCCCTGGACAATCGCGAAAGTGTGCTGCTCGTAGGCGTCGGCCTGAAAAAGGCGATGCGCGGCTATGCGGGCGATCCCTCGGCCCCGGGACGCGACTCCCTGCTGGAACTCGAAGAACTAGCCGAAAGCGCCGGCGCGAAAATTGCCGGCAGAGTGATGCAGGTTCGCGAAGCGCTCGACCCCGCCACGCTAGTAGGCCGCGGCAAGCTCGACGAAATTCGCGCCGAAGCCGAAGCCCGCCGCGTCCCGCTCGTGATCGTGGACCATAACCTCACGCCCGTCCAGCTCCGCAACATGGAAAAGGGCATCGGCACCCGCGTAATTGATCGCACGCAGCTGATCCTCGATATTTTTGCCTGCCACGCGCGCACTCGCGAAGGCCAACTGCAAGTCGAGCTCGCGCAATTGAATTACCTGCTGCCACGCCTCACCGGACGCGGCGAAGAGCTTTCGCGCCTCGGCGGCGGCATCGGCACCCGCGGCCCTGGCGAACAAAAACTCGAAACCGACCGCCGCCGCATCCGCGACCGCGTCAGCAAAATCAAGCAAGCCATCGAAACAGTTCGCCGCCAACGCACCACGCGCCGCC
This sequence comes from uncultured Acidobacteriota bacterium, assembly GCA_963740695.1. Lineage (GTDB taxonomy): Bacteria > Acidobacteriota > Terriglobia > Acidiferrales > UBA7541 > Palsa-295. The sequence goes on along the minus strand of CAVUFU010000001.1, from coordinate 229,570 downwards.
GCGCGCGCCAAGCCGTCCCGCTAGGAATGATCGCCCTGGTGGGTTACACCAACGCCGGAAAATCCACGCTCTTCAACGCGCTCACCCATTCCGACGTCCTCACTTCCTCGAAAATGTTCGCGACGCTCGATCCCACCGTTCGCGCCGTGCGCCTCCCGTCGCGCCGCCGCGCGCTCCTTTCCGACACGGTAGGATTTTTGCGCGACCTCCCTCCGGATTTGATCGCCGCCTTCCGCGCCACCCTCGAAGAAGTCCAGGAAGCCGCGCTCATCGTGCAAGTCTGCGACATCTCGAATCCGCATCACGCCGAACAAGATGCCGACGTGATGAAAGTCCTCGCCGACCTCGGCGTGCAAGACCGCCCGCGCCTGCAAGTCTTCAACAAGACCGACCGCCTCTCCGAGGAAGAATTAGCAGCACTCATCAAAGCCAACGGCAAAAACGCCAACAAGATTTTCACCTCCGCGGTCACCGGCGCGGGCCTCGAAGATTTGCTCGCGCGCATGGACGCCGCGCTTCCCGTAGATCCGCTCGTGCATCTCGATTTGCGCATTCCAATTTCGGACGGCCGCCATCTTTCGCTCGTCCACGCCTGCGGCCGCGTGTTGCACTCCGAAGTTCTCGACGGCCACATGCATCTGCAAGCCGAAATCCCCGAATCGCTCGCGCGCAGGCTCGAAGATTTCGCCGTCCCCAGCGCCAGAGCGCTGACGCCGCGCGACGAAAGTGCCGAATCCGTCAAGCCGTAATTCCAACATGACAGCCTGCGGACATTGCGCATAATTTTGTGCGGGCCCGCGGCAAATTCCCGCTAAATCCGTAAGAAACAATGAGATTTGAACCCCGGATTCTGTGGAAATCGTTGTGGAAAAGAAGGCCCCCTCAGTAGAGAAAAAAGACCCAAAAAACCAGCCATTTTCGCGCCCTCCTCCGAGGCTCCGTTTGTAAACATCTGCAAATACGTGCCTTAAGCCTATTTCAAAGCTCTCTGCCCAGCCGCGCCCCGCTCCAGCCTCCTTTGTTACAGCCCGATGGAATTTGCACAGGTTTGCAGCAGGGCGCTGGCTAAGCGTTACTAGCGTAGGGATTTGCCTTTTTAGCCAATGCGCGAAAATAGTGAAACCCTGCAGCCCTAAAACGCGCATCCCGGTACCGTTGACTCGCCCCCATTGCGGGACTATAGTGGCTTGAACCTTCGGAGAGCGCGTCTGCTCGCGGGCCGGGGGATTTTTCCCGGGAAATCCATGAATCTGCCGAACAGTTTGACGACCCTGCGGATCTTTTTCGTTCCGCTGCTCGTTGTCGTCCTTCTTACTCGCCAGCCCAATTTCAATTTCCTCGGCTTACCCATTCACTTCGAAGTTTGGGGCGTTCTGATTCTGCTCGTTGCAGCAGCCACCGATGTGATGGACGGCTATCTCGCCCGCTCCCGCAAAGAAATCACCACGCTGGGAATCCTGTTGGATCCGATTGCAGACAAGCTTCTAATTTCCGCCGCTTTTATTTCGCTCGTCGAAATGGGCTTGATGCAGGCCTGGATGGTGGTAATCATCATCGGCCGCGAATTCATGGTCATGGGCCTGCGAGAAATCGCCTCTGTCGAGGGACTTATCATCCCCGCGTCGCCGCTCGGCAAAATGAAAATGATTCTGCAAGTCATGGCCGGCTGCGCCGTGATTCTCACCGCCGATCATCCGGCGCTGAAACTGGTGGGAACCGTCCTGCTCTGGCTCGTGGTAATCAGTGCGGTGGCTTCCGCAGGCCACTATTTCCAGATGTTCTGGACGCAGATCAATTTCCGCGTACAGGAGCGCCGCCGTGGCGCCATGTTAGTGAAACAGGAAGAAAAACCGCAGGATGTCCCCACTCGCTGAACGCGAGAAGCAGTTACTCCTGGAACTCGCCCGGCGCGCTCTGGTAGCCGGCGTCGAAAAGCGCGAACCAATCCAGGATTTTCCTGACGACAAGATATTGCGGCAGCCGGGCGGCGCTTTCGTCACCTTACACCGGCGCGGCCGTCTACGCGGCTGCGTCGGTCAACTGCCGTCCAAAGATCCGCTCGTCGAAGTAGTCGCGCACTGTGCCAAAGCCGCCGCGCTCGAGGATCCGCGTTTCAAGCCCGTTCCCGCCGAAGAACTCGCGGAGATCGAGATCGAGCTTTCCATTTTGTCGCCGCTGGAAGATGTGCCCCTCGAAAAAATCGAGGCCGGGAAGCATGGCCTGGTGGTCACCCACGGATGGCGCCGCGGAGTCTTATTGCCGCAAGTAGCAACGCAATTCAGCTGGCAAGCCGAGCGCTTCGTGGAAGAGACCTGCGCGAAAGCCGGTTTGGAGCGGGAAGCCTGGAAGGATCCGCACACGCGTATCCAGGCTTTCACCGCTGAAGTTTTCGCCGAACCTGCTCTCCCGACGCGCGTGAAACCGCTGCGCTGAAGATTAATTGTCGAAACTGGAGGGCGTTGTAGTTCGTAGCTTCAGCTAAGCTACCGCACAAATGCAGCAAAATCCGATAGGCTCTACACGCTGCGGAAAAATGGAAGGGCGGGGCTTTAGCCCCGCCCAAAGCCACACGTTGATCATCGGGGGTTTTAACCGCTGAGGCGGGCTTTTGACTTCGCCTGCAAACTGATTAGCCGCTGAAGTTCACGCTTTGCGATTGCGCCTCAGGTCTCGCAGCGCTGCGCGTCCAGCCGCCCCCAACTACTCCAGCTCGACGTAATCTCCCACGTAGAATTCTCGCAAACTGAAAGTCGTCAGCACCGTGGCCGAATTCGACCCCGTGCGCAAAACGATTCCTTCACCGATCACTTCGCGCGGAGTGTTATCCCAAGTGTATTTCGCCGGGACGCTGCCGAACCCATACACTCTCCCAACCTTCGATTCCTTATCCGCATCAAACGCAAAGTTTTTCGTCTGGTAAGCGGTTTCGTGCTGCGTGCCGGTGTAGCGGAAAATGCGGAAGTAGTCGCCCACCCGCACGCCCTGCTCGCTGCCCAGATTCACGAAAAAGATGTCATTGGTTCCCAGTGACACCTGGAACGCTTTCCCGATCATCACCATCGCCGTAGCCTTCCCGCTGAACGGCGCGAAACGGTCAAAATTTGCTTCCGACTTCAGAGGAGGCGCCGGGCGCTCCTTGAAGGGCAGAATGATGTCGCCGCGCTGCACGTAGTTGCAGGAATTTTCCACCTGAGCGACGGACGTATTGGGCTGCGCCACCACCACCCGCACGCGCCCTTCGTCTTCCCACCACGTTCCCAGCTTGCGAATAATCTGGGTCTGCCACTTGGACCAATCAATTTCCGTGGGGTCTTCCACCGAGCGCAGCACGGAGAATTCGTCGCCCACTTTCACGCCTTGGCTGGCGCCTTTGTTCAAATAGACGTAGTCGCCTTCGTCAAAGGTGATCTTGTAATTGGACCCTTCGCCCGTGATCACATAGCTGTCTCGCGGTATGGCCTCGTTCGTGATCGTGCCCGTGCAATACAAGTCGGCCTGAGTCGGCCCGGCGGCTACCGTTTGCGCCTGTGCGGCGATTCCGGAAAGGCTCAAAATCAGTCCGGCAAGGACAATTTTCCCACGCATAAAGCATGCTCCTTTGAAAAACGTGCGCCGCGGAACAGGCGCTCCCCATAATCCTGACAATATCCCGACTGTAATAGACGTACTGGAACCCGTCAAGACAATGGTCGGCACCGCTTTACACATTGTGCACGGCTTGGTACAAGCCCTGCATTACCTGTACCATAGGCCAGGATGCGCCCCATTTCACCAGCGCGAACACCTTCGATCCTTCTTCGTGCGTCAGTGCTTCTGCGGCGGCGCGGATGATCGGTCGCGACAAGATTTGCGCCGTCGTCGCCGCGGCGGATGCTCGGGCCATGTGGGCGCAGGTGCGCCGCGCTCTCAATGTCACGCGAACCATCGAACTGCGCCTCGATTGGCTGTTGAACGACCCGGAAATTGCGAAATTTCTCGCGCTGCTGCGTGCCGGCAAGGCGGCGAGCTCCGCGCGAGCCACATTTATCGCTACTTGCCGGCGGCGCCAGGCGGGCGGCAAATTCGCCGGATCAATCGCGAAGCAGCTCGTGCACCTGGCGGAGGCAATCAGTGCCGGCTGCGCCTGGTACGACCTCGAAATAGAAACCTCGTCGTTGTGCCCGCCGGAATTGCTGGATGTGCTGCTGGGCGAAGGCCGCCAGATCGCTTCCGCCCATTTTTTTCAGCGCACACCGAAAAATTTGCGGCGCGTGGCGGCTGATCTGGCGCGCGCCCAGCCGGCAGTTATCAAGATTGCCGCACAGTGCGACTCGCTGGCAGCCAGCATGAATGTGCTGCGGCTAGCGCGCGGGCGCAAGCAGGTGATCGTCATTCCTATGGGCGAGGTGGCGCAGCCGGCACGGGTTTTGGCTCTGCGCGACGGCAGCGCCCTGGCGTACGCGCCGGTCGAAAATGCCACCGCTCCCGGCCAGGTGACCCTCGATGCCATGAAGCATCTTTACCGCGCCGATGCGCTCAAGCGGAAGACGCGCCTCTATGGAGTGATCGGCGACCCCATCGGACATTCCCTTTCGCCCGTGTTGCAGAACACCGGTTTCCAGGCGCGCAAGATGGACGCGGTTTTCCTCCCGTTCCTCGTGCGCGACCTCCGCGATTTTTTGGGAGCAATCAAGCCGCTGGGAATCGCCGGTTTCAGCGTCACCATTCCTCACAAGCAAACGATTTTGCGCCACCTCGACGATTGCGATCCAATGGCCGCGGCGATTGGCGCGGTAAACACGGTAGTAGTGCGCGGCGGCGGAAAACTCTACGGCTACAACACCGATTACGTCGGCGTGCTCCGCGCGCTCGAACGCCGTATTCCGCTGCGCGGCAGTCGTGCCTTGATTTTCGGCGCGGGCGGCGCAGCGCGAGCCGTGGCATTTGCGCTCGCGGAATCGGGCGCATCGGTATGCATCTGCGCCCGGCGTCTGGCGCAAGCCAAAGCTTTGGCCCGCGTGGTGGAAGGGGAAGCGGTCGAGCGCCCCCGGCTGCGCCGAGAATTCTTCGATGCGATCATCAACGCAACTCCGGTCGGAATGTATCCGCACGCCGCGCGTTCGCCGCTGAACGCTTCAGAATTGAATTGCCGCCTGGTATTCGATCTGATCTATCGCCCGCGCACCACCAAACTCTTGCAGCTCGCCGCGCGCCGCGGCATCGAAACCGTCTCCGGAGTCGAAATGTTCGTCGCGCAGGGCACCGCGCAATGGGAAATCTGGACGGGCGAACGCGCTCCGGAAGCGGCCATGCGCCGCGTGGTCTTGCGCGCTCTAGGCAACGAAGAGAAAATGGCAGCGCGATGATTCAGCCCGATTTTAAGACGTTTTCGAAGCTCGCGCGCCAGGGCAACCTCGTCCCGGTCTACGAAACCTTCACTGCGGACCTGCTCACGCCCGTAGGCGCGCATCTCCGCCTCGCCAACAACGCCAAATATTCCTTTCTGCTCGAAAGCGTCGAAGGCGGCGAAAACATCGCGCGCTACACCTTCGCCGGAGCGAAGCCCGAAGAAATCTTTCGCTGCCGCAGACGCGAATGCACCTTCGAATCCGGCGGCAAGCGCCAGAATTTCACCGCCGACCCCATCGCCTATCTTCGCAAGCTCACCGAACGCTATCGCCCGGTCCGCGTCCCCGGCCTTCCGCCGCTGATCGGCGGCGCAATCGGCTATTTCGCATACGACATGGTCCGCCTGATCGAAAAGATTCCCGCCAGCGGCCGCGACGACCTGAATCTCGACGATTCCGTAATGATGTTCTATCTCGGCTTAGTCGTCTTCGATCACGTGCAACACCGCGTCTGGGTGATTCGCAACGTTTTCACAGATGGCAAAGGCAGCCTGCGCCAGAAATACAACGCCGCCGTCCGCGAAATCCGCCGCACCCGCCGAAAACTCGAAAGCCCGCTGCCGCGTCAACGCCGCGCCCGGCCCCGCCGCCCGCTGCGCATCGAATCGAATTTCACCAAAGCCCGCTACATGGCAGCAGTACGAAAAGCCAAAAGCTACATCCGCGCCGGCGACATCTTTCAAGTAGTGCCCAGCCAGCGCTTTTCCGCGCAAACCGACGCCGACCCCTTCGAAATTTATCGCGCCCTGCGAGTAGTGAACCCCTCGCCGTATCTCTGCTACTTGAAAATAGACAACGTCTCGGTCGTCGCCAGCTCCCCCGAGATGCTCGTGAAAGTCCAAGGACGCAACGCGCACTATCGCCCCATCGCCGGCACCGTCCCGCGCGGCCGCAACGAAGCCGAAGACCGCGCGCTCGAAGCGAAGCTGCTAGCCGATCCCAAAGAGCGCGCCGAGCACATCATGCTGGTGGATCTCGGCCGCAACGACCTCGGCCGCGTCTGCGAATACGGCTCGGTCGCAGTCGAGCGCCTCATGTTCGTCGAACGCTACTCGCACGTCATGCATCTGGTCTCCAGCCTGCGCGGCCAATTGCGCCCAGACGTGAATTGCCTGGACGCGCTGATGGCCTGTTTCCCCGCCGGCACACTCTCCGGCGCCCCCAAAGTTCGCGCCATGCAAATCATTGACGAGCTCGAACCCACCCGCCGCGGCATCTACGCCGGCGCCATCCTCTACATGGATTTTTCCGGCAATCTCGACTCCTGCATAGCGCTGCGCACCCTCGTAGCCAAAGGCGGCCGCGCTTACATCCAAGCCGGCGGCGGCGTGGTAGCCGATTCCGTCCCCGCCCGCGAATATCAGGAAACGGTAAACAAAGCCCGCGCGCTATTCACCGCCCTAGAAATCGCCCACCTCGGCGAAGCCAGCAGCCGCGCGGAATGATTCGCGGTGGCGCCCCGGCCGAATGATCGCGCTGGCAAGCTATTGTAGGGGCGGGTCTCAGACCCGCCCCCGTTTGCCGTGTTTGAGCTAAACTAGAAACGCTCCACGATTCGGTTGTCATCCCGAACGAAGTGAGGGATCTCTCTTTCTTTTCCGGTTTGGCTGACTGCAATCATGATCCTCCTCCTCGACAACTACGACTCCTTCACCTACAACCTGGCGCAGTACCTCGGCCAAATGGGCCAAAAACTACAAGTCCGCCGCAACGATCAAATCACGCTCGACGAAATCGAAACCATGCGCCCCGAACGCATCGTAGTTTCCCCCGGCCCCTGCACTCCCAAAGAAGCCGGCATCAGCGTCCCCCTGATCCAACGCTTCGCCGGCAAGATCCCGATTCTAGGCGTCTGCCTGGGCCACCAAGCCATCGGCGCAGCCTTCGGCGGACGCGTAATCCGCGCCCCCAAACTAATGCACGGCAAAACCAGCGAAATCCTTCACGACGGCCGCACCATTTTTCGCGGCCTCCCGAAACCATTCATCGCCACGCGCTACCACTCCCTGATCGTCGAACGCAAATCCCTCCCGCGCGAACTCGAAATTTCCGCCGAGACCGACGACCACACCATCATGGGCCTCCGCCACCGCAAACTCCGCGTAGAAGGCGTCCAATTCCACCCCGAATCGGTCCTAACCGGCGCCGGCTTCGACCTCCTCAAAAATTTTCTGAGCATTTAACATCATGCGCCCCGCGCTAATCGTCGCCGCAATTTGCCTGGCGCCATTATTTTCCGCATCGCAACCGCCAGCGCGCCGGTTATCGCCACAAAGCAATGAAACAGAAGCCGCCCCGCCGCGCACCTATCTCGGCTTCGACGCCAACGACTATCCCGGCGACGCCGCGCTCCCCGCCCTCCGCAAAACTTTCTCCTTCGCCGGCTACTGGCTCAACCCACCTCCCGGCGCAAAAACAAATTCCTGGACCGGCAAGCGCGCCGCGCTCCTCCAGAATAATTTTGGCTTCCTCGTGTTATTCAACGGTCGCACCGAGAGCCAGCTTCAGCCGCCGGTAGTTCCCGCCGCGCTTGGCGCAAGCGACGCCGAACTCGCCATCCGCGCCGCCCAACAAGAAGGTTTCCCGGCGCACACAATCATCTATTTGGACCAGGAAGAAGGCGGCAGAATGTTGCCCGTGCAGATTGACTACCTCTATTCCTGGATCCAGCGCGTTAATTCATCCGGTTACAGCGCGGGAGTGTACTGCTCGGGTATGAAAGCCAAGGAAGGGAAGGCCCAGTTCATCATCACCGCCGACGACATTCACCAGCGCACCGCCGCCAAATCTTTCTTCGTCTACAACGACGCCTGCCCGCCCTCGCCCGGCTGCGCCTACCCAAAAAATCCGCCACCACCGTCAGCAAGCGGCGTAGCCTACGCCTCCGTCTGGCAATTCGCGCAATCGCCCCGCCGCCACGAATTCACAAAAAGCTGCGGCACCACCTACAACCGCGACGGCAATTGCTATCCGCCCGCAGCAAGCGGCGTCCCCGGCGCCAATCCTCCAAAAATTCTTCTAGATCTCGATTCCGCCACGTCGCCCGACCCATCGAACGCGCGTCCATAGCTGCAAATTTCAAGTCGCCGATTGCCCGTGCCCAGCTTCAGATTGCGAAAATGCCGCAAGCCCCTCCAGCTTCCCTCGCGCCGCACCCGAATCAATGGACTCCTGCGCCAGCCGCACACCATCCAGAAAATCCGTAGCCCGTCCCGCAGCCACCAGCGCCGCCGCCGCATTCGCCATCACGATATCGCGATGCGGCCCGTGTTCATGCTGCGCCGCGCCGCTTCCCGCACCTCGACGCCCCAGAACTTTGTAAATGATCCCCGCATTATGCTGCGCATCCCCGCCGCGAATCGCCTCCAGCGGCGCCCGCCGCAAACCAAATTCTTCAGGCACCACAGAAAAGCTACGCACCACGCCATCGCGCAATTCCGCCACGGAAGTCTCGCCGCCAATCGAAATTTCATCCAAGCCATCCGCCCCGTGCACCACAAACGCGCGCGACACTCCCAGTTCCCCCAACGCCCGCGCCACCAGTTCGATCAACCCGCCATCGTAAACTCCCACGACCTGCGCCGAAGCCCCCGCAGGATTCGTCAACGGCCCCAGCAAATTGAAAACCGTCCGCATGCGCAGTTCGCGCCGCGCGCGCGTAGCGTGCCGCGTAGCCGAATGCATCGCCGGCGCATATAAAAACCCAATCCCGATCTGCTCGATCGCCTGCGCCACGCGCTCCGGCGCAATTTCCACTTTCACGCCGAGCGCCTCCAGCACGTCCGCCGACCCGCACCGCGAACTAGTCGAGCGATTCCCATGCTTCGCCACGCGCACGCCCGCACCCGCCACCACAAAAGCCGCCGCCGTGGACACATTGAACGTCCCGCGCTCGTCTCCGCCCGTTCCGCAAGTATCCACGATCACGTCGTCCGGCCGCCGCGCGCCCGCCGGAAAAATCGGCACAGCGTGCCGCCGCATCGCCTTCGCAAAGCCCACCACCTCGTCCACCGTCTCGCCCTTGAATCGCAAAGCCGCCAGAAACGCCGCAATCCTCACGTCATCCGCGTTGCCGGAAAGAATGTCCTCCATCGCCCTTTCCGCATCCATCCGCGATAAATCTTCTCCGCGCGCCACCGTCATCGAAGCCGCCACCAACCCCGCGCAGAATTTCGGATGCCCGAACTCGTACCCTTCAGCAGTTCCTGCCGCAGAGCCCTCCACCGTCGGCGCGTGCTCCCTTCTGGCTTCGTCCACGGCCGCGCGTTCCTCCGTAGTCATTCCTTTCATCGAAAGCGCCGTCCACAGCGCCGCCATTTGGCTGGGCGTAACCTGCCCCGCATAAAATTCTGTCATCACGGCGCAGGTTTCCGCCCGCGAAAGATTTTCGCGCCGCATCACTTTTTCTAGCGCTTCATGAAGCATATTCGGTGAGCAAACTCTCGCAGCAATTTCGCACCTTCACGCGGATGCACTCGACGCCTGCCGTTTCGGCCGCCGCAGCAATTCGCCGCCGCAATTCGGGCAAACGTGCTTCATTTGTGCAGAGCAGCCCGCGCAAAACGTGCATTCGTACGAACAAATGTACGCTTCGTCATCCATGCCCAGCGCCCCGCCGCACTTTTCGCACGCCGCCCTCATTTCCAGTCCCATGCCGCTCCTTGCCCGTGTTCCTTCTTCCAAGTAAACTAGGTCGCTTGATTCAATCGCAAATTTTAACACCATTATTCAAGGCGACCTTCAGGAAGCCGATGGAGTCAGCATGAAGATCCACGAATATCAGGCCAAAGCCATCCTCGCGAAATTTGGCGTCCCAGTCCCGCGCGGCGAAGTAGTTGTCAAAAAAGATGAAGCGCGCGCAGTAGCAGAACGACTGGGCACCAAAGTCGTCGTGGTGAAAGCGCAAATTCACGCCGGAGGCCGCGGCAAAGGCGGCGGCGTAAAACTCGCGAAATCTCCCGAAGAAGCCGCCACCCTCGCCGGACAAATCATGGGCATGACCCTCATCACGCCGCAAACCGGCGAAGAAGGCCGCGTCGTGCGCCGCCTGCTGATCGAAGAAGGCCTGGACATCAAGCGCGAGCTCTACCTCGGCGTGCTGGTGGATCGCACCGTAGGCGCGCCCATCTTCATGGCCAGCGCCGCCGGCGGCATGGAAATCGAAGAAGTCGCGAAAGACCGCCCCGAAGCCATCCTGCGCGAAGCGATTGATCCCGCGACAGGTTTTCAGCCCTACCAGGCGCGCAAGCTGGCGTTCGGCTTGGGCCTCACGCCCGCACAGGTAAGCGCCGCAGTGCCGTTTTTCCACTCGCTCTATCGCGCGTTCGTCGAGACGGACGCGTCGATGTTAGAAATTAATCCGTGCGTAGTCACCGGCGACGGCAAACTCGTCGCACTCGACGCCAAAGTAACTTTCGATGACAACGCGCTCTACCGCCATCCCGAATTCAAGGATCTGCGCGACCTCGACGAAGAAACTCCGCTCGAAGTCGAAGCCTCGAAATTCAAGCTGAATTACATCAAGCTCGATGGCGACATCGCCTGCATGGTAAATGGCGCCGGCCTCGCCATGGCCACCATGGACATCATCAAACTCAGCGGCGGCAGCCCCGCCAATTTTCTGGACGTAGGCGGCGGCGCTTCCGAAGAACAAGTAAAGAACGCATTTCGCATCCTGCTCAGCGATCCCAACGTCAAAGCCGTCTTCGTGAATATTTTCGGCGGCATTCTGCGCTGCGACGTCCTCGCCAGCGGCGTAGTCAACGCTGCAAAAGAGCTGAAGTTCAAAATTCCCGTGGTCGTGCGCATGGAAGGAACGAACGTGAAGCAGGGAAAAGAAATCTTGAAAAACTCAGGACTGAATTTCGCAGTCGCAGAAGGAATGAAAGATGGTGCGGAGAAGGCCGTCGCACTGGCAGGAGGCGCGCGATGAGCGTTCTGGTAGATAAAAGTACGCGCCTGATCGTGCAGGGAATCACAGGCCGTGAAGGTGGCTTTCACGCGCAGCAGATGCTCGATTACGGCACGAAAGTTGTTGCGGGCGTCACTCCAGGCAAAGGCGGAACGAAACATTTGGGTGTCCCGGTGTTCAACACGGTAGCCGAAGCCGTGAAAGCGACAAAAGCAAACGCGTCGGTGATATTCGTTCCGCCGCCTTTTGCTGCCGATGCAATTCTCGAAGCTTTCGACGCCGGTTTACCGCTGGTAATTTGCATCACCGAAGGCGTGCCCACGCTCGATATGGTCCGCGTCAACGCCGCGCTAAAAAATTCCAAATCGCGATTGATCGGCCCGAATTGCCCCGGCATTATCTCGCCGGGAAAATGCAAAATCGGCATCATGCCCGGCTCGATCCACAAGGAGGGTCACGTCGGAGTCGTCAGCCGCAGCGGCACCCTCACCTATGAAGCCGTAGATCAGCTCACCCATCTCGGCATCGGCCAATCCACCTGCATAGGAATCGGCGGCGATCCGATCATCGGCACCAGTTTTCTCGATGCCATCAAGCTCTTCAACGAAGATCGCGATACGCACGCCATCGTGATGATCGGTGAAATCGGCGGCAACGCCGAAGAAGTAGCTGCGGAATACATCAAGAAGCATGTAAAAAAGCCGGTGGTAGGCTTCATCGCCGGCCAAACCGCGCCTCCAGGACGTCGCATGGGCCACGCCGGCGCGATCATCAGCGGCGGCCAAGGCACCGCCGCCGAAAAATACAAAGCCATGCGCGCCGCAGGAATTCGCACCGTGCAAAGTCCCGCCGAGATCGGCCACACGATGGCCGCGGCGCTTAGGAAAGTCCAAATCGAAAACGAAACCGTCTGCAAAAAAGAGCGCGAAGGGAAAATCAAAGAAGGCCGCGAAGAAACGAAAGTAACGGAAAGCGCGATTGGGCCACAGAGCCCCGCGAATATTTTTACACTTGGGAGATCACCAGCATGGCGCTCGAAAGAACGTCTAGCAATTGTTAAGCCGGATGCCGTTGGACGTGGCCTGACCGCGGATATCATCAGCCGCATCCACGCGGCGAAATTTCAGATCGTCGCCATCAAATCCCTGCGCCTTACCAAGAAACAAGCCGAAGGCTTCTACGCCGTGCACCGCGAACGCCCATTTCTTCGGCGAACTCACCGAATTCATGAGCACCGGCAAGGCTGTCGTAATGGTCCTCGAAGCCGAAAACGCCATCGCCAAATGGCGAGACGCCATGGGCGCGACCGATCCAGCCAAGGCTGCCCCTGGCACCATCCGCCGCGAGCTAGGCGAAAGCATCCAGTACAACTGCACCCACGGCTCTGACGCGCCCGATACCGCAGCCTTCGAAATCGCCTACTTCTTCTCCGGCGCGGAATTAGTCTAACGAGTTATTCGGTTCGTTCTAGTTCTTGGGGCGAGGAGCTTTGCAGTCAGTGCGGCAACCAGCCACCGCACGACTCGATCCCGCTACGCAACTCGAAGGCCAGCGCAAAACCATCTGGAGTGCGGCGGCGCGCCGCCGCTTTTCCGGCGCGAAGCTCGCTTCGCGTGCAGTAAACCAGCCCCAGCGCGAACCACCCTCCCCAGCGCGAATCCTGCTCTGCATCGGTTCCAATCGCCGTAATCCGCCCAACCCACTGCGTCCGCCCTCCGATGGCGCAGGGTGCCCGCCACCCCAACCTTCACGAATTTGTGCGAGGGCGGGGCACTCGAATCTGTGTGGGAACACGAGAATCTTCGTAGGCCGTTGTTTCAGCCACGGCGAAACGCACCGCAATCAACCCGCCGTCAGAGTCCTCGGGAAAACCGGAAGGGCGGAGCTTCAGCCCCGCCGTAAGCCACTCCTATCTTCTCGGGGCGTTAGCCCCTGAAGCCAGGATTTTGAGTTTTTCCGCAAACTGTTCCGCCGCTGAAATACCGGTTGTGCCGTCTCTTCACATTTGCGGAACCCCAACAGCCTGATTCCAACCTGCGCGCCAGCGTCAACTGGGAGTAAAATGTGTTTAGTGACGGCCGCCACAATGGATCCTCTCCGCGAACTCGGCAAGGCCCTTCTGATTTTCGGTATTGTGCTGGCCTGCGCCGGCGCTTTTCTGCTGATTGGCGGCAAATTGCCGTTGCGGCTCGGACGCCTGCCCGGTGACATCGCCTACCAAGGACGCAATAGCAGCTTCTATTTTCCGATTGTCACGTGCCTCCTGCTCAGCGTCCTGTTGACGCTGCTATTCTGGGTCGTGAACTTGTTCCGTCGCTGAGCCCATGAGCCAAGCCTCTCTTTTCAATCTGATGCCCGAGCGCCGCACCTGGAAAGTCAGCGAGCTGACGGCGCGCATCCGCGAGTTGCTGGAGTCGGCGCTACCGGATGTCTGGGTCGAGGGCGAAGTTTCTAATTGCCACGCGGCGCAATCCGGTCACTGCTATTTCACGCTGAAAGACGCCAAGGCCCAGATTCGCTGCGTCTGTTTCCGCGATCAAATGCGCACGCTGAAATTCAAACCGGAAGACGGGCTGCACATCACCGTGCGGGGCTCACTCAGCGTCTACGACGCGCGCGGCGAATATCAGATCTACGTCACCAATATCGAGCCGGTAGGCCTCGGCGCGCTGCAACTAGCCTTCGAGCAACTGAAGAAAAAGCTGCAAGCGGAAGGCTTGTTCGACCAAGCGCGCAAAAAGCCGCTCCCAGTCTTGCCGCGGTGCATCGGAGTGGTCACGTCGCCGACTGGCGCGGCGATTCGCGACATCCTGCGCGTCCTCAAGCGCCGCTTTCCCAACGCACAAGTCAGTGTCTACCCCACGAAGGTGCAAGGTACCAGCGCGGCGGGTGAAATCGCACAGGCGCTGGAATATTTCAATCGCGCGAAGACGGTGGACGTGCTGATCCTCGCGCGCGGCGGCGGCTCGCTCGAGGATTTGTGGGCGTTCAACGAGGAGATTCTCGCCCGCGCGATTTTTGCGTCGGAAATTCCGGTGATCACCGGCGTCGGCCACGAAACTGATTTCACCATCGCCGATTTCGTCGCGGACTTGCGCGCGCCCACGCCTTCCGCCGCCGCGGAAATCGTGGTGAAGTCGCGCCAGGAATTCGAACGCCACATTGCCGAGAACCAGCGCCACTTGATTCAGCAGATGCGCTATCAGATTTTCGCAATGGCGCCACCGTGTACGCGATTTGCAGACCCACCGCGGCTTTCGGGAGCTCGAGCACGTCCTGCGAGCCCGCCGCCAGCAGCTGGATGAAATGTCCAATTCGCTAGCCATCGGCCTGCGCCTCCGCCTGGCGATGGCGCGCCAGCGCATCACCGAAGCAAACGCGCACGTCGCGTCATTTGATCTGCGTGGCCGCGCAACGGTCTTGCGCCGGCGCATTGATCAGCAGCGCAGCGAGCTGAACGCCGCGCTCGATCGCGTAGTAGCGCGCAAACATCGCCACCTGAACGTGGTCCAGATGCGCTTCGCCGCGCTCGATCTGCGCGCCCGCGTCGGCGCACTACGCCGCCGCGCGGAACGCGACACCACGGAACTGCAAGTGCGGCTCGATCACGTCCTGATTGGCAAGCGCAGGAAACTCGAGGCTGCGATGATGCGCTTAGAAGAGCGCAGCCCCTTCCGCATCCTCGAACGCGGCTATGCCATCGCCTACGACGCCTCAGGAAAAGTCCTCCGCTCGCCCGATCAAGTCGCAATAGGCGACGACATTTCAGTCCGCGTAGCGCAAGGTGAGCTCGGCGCGACCGTCCGCAATAAGAAGAATTCGTAGATGCATTCCTATCGATATACCTCGCGCCGATGGCCTATGTTGACCACTGTGACCGATCGAACTGTGTCATCAATATCGTAGACCACTCGATAATTGCCGGCCCGGATCCTCCAGCCGTCACGCCCCTTCAGTTTTTGGCAGTTCAGCGGGCGAGGATTTGCAGCGAGGCCATCGATTGCTCGTCGCACCCTTTCGAAGTCGGACTTAGGCAGCGCCGCGAATTCGCGCGCGGCGCGAGGCAGGAAAAATATCGAATAGTTCACTTCCGTTGCTGTGCGATGTTTCTCAGGACCTGTTCATAGGGAATGGGCGTTTCGCCAGATGCTTTCGCAGCATCATAGGCTCGAATTGCGTCGAGTTCCTCCAGGTCCTCCATCAGCTTTTCATACTCCTTGAAGTCGAGTACGACGCTGACTTTTTGACCCTTCTTGTTTTTGATGAATTTTGTACTCGGCATTTTGCCACCTTCTCTACAAGTCTACCTTTCACCGAGAACTGAGAGCAATAGGACTATTCCTCGTCCACGCTTCCACCAGCAACCTTCAGCACCGCAAGGAACGCCTCCTGCGGTATATCCACGCGCCCCACGCGCTTCATGCGCTTTTTGCCTTCTTTCTGCTTCTCCAAAAGTTTCCGTTTACGCGAAATGTCGCCGCCATAGCACTTGGCGATGACGTTCTTGCGAATCGCGCTGATGGTCTCGCGCGCAATCACGCGGCTGCCGATCGCCGCCTGCACCGCAATCTCAAACATCTGCCGCGGTATCAATTTCCGCAAACGCGTCACCAACTCGCGCCCGCGCTCATACGATTGCTCGCGATGGCAAATCACGGTCAGCGCGTCCACCGCCTCGCCGCCCACCAACACATCCAGCTTCACCAGATCCGATTCGCGGTACCCCGACAAGTGGTAATCCAAAGAAGCATACCCGCGCGAAACGCTCTTCAGCCGGTCGTAAAAATCCAGAACGATCTCGTTCAAAGGCATT
This sequence comes from uncultured Acidobacteriota bacterium, assembly GCA_963740695.1. Taxonomy (GTDB): domain Bacteria; phylum Acidobacteriota; class Terriglobia; order Acidiferrales; family UBA7541; genus Palsa-295. The sequence goes on along the minus strand of CAVUFU010000001.1, from coordinate 213,459 downwards.
TCATAAGTCAACATAATCCGCGTCGGCGAAAGGTACTCGAATTTCTTCTGCACGCCGCGCTTTTCCTCGCACAATTGCAGCACGCCGCCCACCGACTCCTCCGAAGTAATGATCATCGCGGTAAGCATCGGCTCCTCAATCTTCTGAATCGAAGCCGGCGGCGGAAATTTCGTGGGATTATCCACTTCCATCACTTCATTGGCAGTGGTCGTAATCCGGTACTGCACGCTGGGCGCGGTAGTAATCAGCCCAATATTGAATTCGCGCTCCAACCGCTCCTGCACAATCTCCATGTGCAAAAGCCCCAAAAATCCGCAGCGAAATCCAAATCCCAGCGCGACGGAATTTTCCGGCTCATAAAAAAACGCCGCATCATTCAACTGCAATTTCCCCAAAGCATCGCGCAACATCTCATAATCGCTGGCATTCACCGGAAAAAGTCCCGCGAACACCATCGGCTTGATCGCCTCAAACCCCGGCAAAGGCGGCGCGGGATGCCCATCCTCGACCACCGTATCTCCCACGCGCGCGTCCGCCACCCGCTTGATATTCGCGATAATGAACCCCACGTCCCCGGCGGAAAGCTCCTCCAGCACCACGGGCTTTGGCGTCAGCACTCCCAGATTTTCCACCTCGTAAGTCTCGTTGCTCGAAGTCAGCCGGATCTTCATGTGCGGCGCGATGCGCCCTTCCATCACGCGCACCAAAACCACCGCCCCGCGGTAAGAATCGAACCACGAATCGAAAATCAGCGCCCGCAGCGGCGCCTCCGCCGACCCCACCGGCGCGGGCACCAGCCGCACGACCGCTTCCAGCACCTCCTCCACTCCCAACCCGCTTTTCGCGCTGATCGGCAAAGCCTCATCCGCCGGAATCGCCAGCACGTTTTCGATCTGTTCCTTCGCGAAATCCACGCGCGCCGCCGGCAAATCAATTTTATTGATCACCGGAATAATCGTCAGATTGTGCCGCGACGCCAGAAACGCGTTCGCCACCGTCTGCGCTTCCACGCCCTGGCTCGCGTCCACCACCAGCAAAGCCCCTTCGCACGCCGAAAGCGCCCGCGAAACTTCGTACGAAAAATCCACGTGCCCCGGCGTATCAATCAAGTTCAACCGGTATTCGTGCCCGTCCCGCGCCGTGTAATGCAAACGAATACTCTTCGCCTTGATCGTGATCCCGCGCTCGCGTTCCAGGTCCATCGAATCCAGCACTTGCGAATGCATCTCCCGCTGGCTCAAAGCCCCGGTAAGCTCCAGCAAACGGTCCGCCAGGGTAGACTTGCCGTGGTCAATGTGCGCGATAATGCAAAAATTCCGGATGTACTGGGGATCCATGGCTCTCGATGTGGACGCAACTAACTCCCGAGTTTGCCACACAAAGACACAAAATCGAAATTCGAATTGGGCAGGGAAGAGCCGTGCTCTTTCTTTATTCCGTCATCCTGAGCGCAGCGAAGGATCTCTCTTCGCCGTTGCCGTTGCACTTTCTTCGTAGGGGCGCTGCCGGCTGCGCCCACCTTTGAAGTTGATTCCGCGAATCGTGCCACAGCGCGATTCGGCCTGAGAGCCGCCAGTGGCGGGCCGAAGGGTGACCCACGACCCGTGGAACACAAATCTCCCGGTTCGCGGATGGAACAGCCACTCTGGTTTGCCGTGAAAACCTGCGGGTCGCGGGTTTCCCACCGCGATTCGTACAAACTCTCGGAACCGTCGCCGCCGTGCCGCGGGCGTCTGCTAGAACCGTAACACGACTCCCGCGGATATTCTCAAGTTGTTCTGGCGCTCGTTCACTCCGTTCGGAAAACGAGTGAGATAGTAATCCGCCTCCATCGCGCGAATGCCGATGTGCGGAGTCACATCAACGTCCAAGCCGCCGCCCGCCACCAACGAAAACGAGTTATACGAGCCGGAACCGCCGCTCAGCGAAGGCTCATACGTCCCGGATGCGTGTGCTCCACCGAGGAGAACTTGGCCAAAAGGCAGCCACCGATCCGACTTCCGCAGTGTGTAGCGCGGTCCAAAAAGATACGAGTACAACGTTAGGTCCTCGCCCGTCGCGTTAATGTTTCCCGCGTGCTGCCCGCTGAATTCCCCCACCGCGCTAAAGCTGTGGCTGAAGCTGTAAGCAGCCCAGATGTTGCCGCCATTCATGGAGAAGCAGCTGCACCCGCCCGGAGGCCCATTGGCCCGTACGTAGTTGTAATCAATTCCCACCTCCAGCGGTGATCGGTCTTCCTGGGCGCCAGCCCGGGAAGCGAGCGCCATCATTCCTGCGAGCCCGCAGAGGATGAGCACAACCGATCGAAATAGCTTGCGCATGTTCATTCGCGTTTGTCCTCGTAGGTTCGTTGCGTGTTTCATTGCACCACCACCGTAACGGTGGTTGACGGGTGCAGCGCTCCGCTCGTACCGGTGACAGTGACGGTGTATTGGCCCGCGGGCGTGCTCAGTCCGGCAAACCCGCCGTTGCATCCGGCCATCACCAGCGCCGCAGTCGCGATAACTCCGACGCTCAAGGCTACCCTTGCCAGCCGCGGCGCAGGCCTCTTGCTCAACATCGCGCCTATCATCGGAATCATGACCAGAAGAATGAAGAGCGAGCCCATGCAGATCGCGGGCCACATCCGCTGTGCCGTCAACGAAGGACCGGACGGTGCCGAACCCGGTTCTCCGCCCCCAGCCGCCGCCAGTTGAATCGTCATGATCGTTTGCTGGCCATCCGCTCCTGGAGTCACCGTCGGCGGATTGAAAGTTGCCGTGGCGCGCGGCGGCAGCCCGCTCGCCACTAGCGTCACCACGTTGCTGTACGAGCCGCCCAGCGGTGGCACGGTCACCGTAATCTGCACCGACCCGCCTTCGCTAACGGTGAAGGGCGTCTGCGGCGCTGTCACCGTATACGCACTGTTCACCGTTTCATCTTGCGAGTCGGATGTCGAACCCGTAAACGCCGAGTTGCCCGAATACACCGCGTAAATATTGTGATCGCCCACCGTCAACGAGCTCGTGGTGACCACCGCGGCTCCCTGCGAGGTGATGCTCACCGCTCCCAGCGATGTATCCGCTCCGCACGGGCTGGCTGCGCCGGCTGGCCGTAGGCTCGCGCGCTGTCGCACATTCGCGCGAGTTTTCCCCAGGCCGTTCAGACGGCCGATCGCATCGTCAGCCCCCGCATCACAGAAAGTTACTGTGCCCAGCGGTGTGCCGCTCGGGACTGGCGATACCATCGCCGTCTGAGTGACGGCCTGCCCGTCCGTGCCAGGATTCGGCGAAATCGTCAGCGTAGTCGTGGTACTGGCTGCCGCGCCGATCGTCACTGTCACCGCATCAGAGGTGGAAACTGCAAGCGTGCCGTTGCCCTCATAAATCGCCGTGATGACGTTTGCTCCCGCTGCCAGGCTCGTCGTCGTGTACGTCGCGGTTCCTCCCGCAATCACGTCCACGGTTCCCAGCAGAGTGCCCCCGCCGCAACTGGCCACCTCCGGTACGGCCGCGCTCCTCGTCCATCGTCCAAACGAGCGGCTCGCTCCTCGCTGCGAATTTCTCACAACCGTCGGGCCCACCCCGCCAAAGCAGAAGTCCACGCTTCCCAGAGTTCCGCCCGTCGGCGTGGGTGTTATTGTCGCGGTTAGGGTCACCGTCTGTCCGGCGATTGCTGGATTCGGCATGGCCGTCAGCGCAGTCGTCGTTGGCGTCAGTGGAGCAATGCCGGTGCCGCTCACTGGTACCGGCTGCGTGGCTCCCAAAGCACCCGTAGGCCCGAGGCTGTTGTCCGTCAGCACCACCGCATCCTCGAAACCCCCAGCCGTCGGCGGGTCGAACACCACTCCGAGAATGCAGTCCAGCCCCAGCCCGACGGCGGATGAAATCGAGCAGGAAGTATCCGGCCCGCCGAGGTTGAATCCGGTAGGTGGCGTGATCGCCGCAAAATCCAGCGCCTCGTTGCCGATGTTCGTCACGGTTACGTCTTGCGGAGCGCTCGCGGTATTGATGTTTTGCGGATCGAACCCGAGTCCCAGCGGAATCGTGCGGGCGAACAGCAGCAGCGTTTCGTCCTCGGGATCGATCACCGCGAGATTTCCCGTCGGATCCACCACCAGTTCCTCTGGAAAATCGGTCGCGATCGGGTACGTTGTGATTGTGCCGCTTCCATTCACTCGCCGAATCACGCCGTTGCCATCGTCGGAAATGAATAGATCGCCGCCGGCATCCATGCTTACGAAGATCGGAAAGCTCAGCTGCGCGCTTGTGGCCGGCCCGTTGTCTCCGCTGGAGCCCGCTCCCAACCCAAAATTTCCCGCCACTGTGGTGATTTTCCCGGTCAGGTCCACTTTTCGGATCACATTGTTCCCACTGTCCGCGATGAATAGGTTCCCATTGCTATCCACGCGCACCCCAAGTGGACCATTCAATGCGGCGCTCGTGGCTGGTCCGTTGTCGCCGCTGTAGCTCTCTGCGCCCGACCCTGCGACGGTCGTGATGATTCCCGCCAGGTCCACCTTGCGGATTCGGTTGTTGCGTGTATCCGCGATGTAAAGATTGCCCGCTGTGTCCAGTGCGATTCCATTGGGGTCGTACAGTCCGGCGTTGGTGGCCGGTCCGCCATCCCCGAAAAATCCGCCGGACCGCTCGTTATCCCCGGCCACCGTGCTGATGTTGCCGTTCATATCCACTTTGCGGATCACGCCGTTTCCCGCGTCCGCGATGTACAAGTTTCCAGGGCCATCCAGGGCCACATCTTCGGGGCTGTTCAGCTCTCCCGGATTCGTCGCGGTTCCCCCGTCCCCTTGATACCCGCACGTCCCGTAGCTTCCCGCGTAAATGTTGAAGCCCTCGCCTTCGCCCTCGCCCGCGATCCAGATGACGCAGGCTTCATCGTCGGCGATGAAAATTGGGCCGCCGTTGTAAACGCCGCTCCCTGCCACCGCCAAGGCGACCGGGTCCTGGAAGCCATCATTCGGTATCGGCCCTGAAGCGAGAGCTGGCAAGAACGCGGCGTTGGCCGCGTTACCCGTGCCGTAGACCGGCACCGCCAAGACCTCTCCCAAACATTCATCGAAGATCTCCACTCCTCCCGTGCGCATGCCCGGCGCGCTGGGCTGAAATGACACCACCACCTCGCAAGGAGACGTCTCGCCGTTGCACGATCCATCCGTTTGCGAGAAATCCAGCCCCGAGTCCCCCGTCGTCACCACGCTAACACTCGAAATAAACGCCTCGGCCACCGAGAACTGCAGCGTCGCCGTCTGGCTGCACGGCCCCGGCGCTCCATTCAGGCACACATTGGCATATCCCATCGGCACGGAAATCGTGCTGAACTCGATCACGTCGTTGTGCACGTTGTCCGCGATGAATAGATCGTAGTTCGAATCCACCGCGAAATAAGTCGCTGCGCCCAACCCGCTCGTCGCCAGCGTGCTTTTCGCTCCCGCCGGCGTAATTTCCACGATCACCGCGCCCTCCCCGCTCTCGGCCACGTACACGTTCCCGGCGCGATCCACGGCCACGCCGGAGATGTTCGATAACGACGATCCCACGTTCGTGCCGCTCCCGCCGCTCGGCGGGTATTTCACGATGCTCGCAAGCAGTCCATCCGCCATGTACACGTTGCCCGCCGCGTCCACGGCCACGTCCACGGGATCCTCCAAATCCGTCTCGAAACTGCTGACCGTGCCCCCGCTCGTGATCTTCACGATCTGCCCGTCTTCGTTGTCGGCCACAAACATGTTCCCGTTCGCGTCCACCGCCAGGCCATCCGGCGTCACCACGGTTGCAAATGCGGTCGCTGCTCCGCCCGCGGCCGGCACTTTCACCACGCGGTTGTTGCCGTTGTCGGTCACGTACAAATTCCCCGCCGCATCCAGCGCCGTGGCCAATGGAAAGCTCAGCGTCAACGGCGCCACGCTCACCGTCGTCTGCATCCCGTTCGGCGCGATCTTCAGGACGCGATTATTGCCCGTATCCGCGATGTACAGATTCCCCGCCGCATCCGCCGCGGCGCCGTTCGGACCGCTCAAGCCCGTAGACGCAACCGTTCGCTGCGCGCCCAGAAACGACACTTGCGCGGGCAACGCCCCAGCGCACAGCACCGCCAGTCCCATCACACACGCGATTCTGCGGCTCAGGATTGCTGCGAAGATTTCCCTCGCGAACGACGTTGTGGCGAATTTCACGAATTTCCCCCATGCCCGATTGGCGCGTTTCAAATTCTTTATCGTCAGGGGAACGCGTCCCATTAGCACGCGAGCCAAATCTGTTCGCAGGTAAGCGCCGACCGGCTCATCGTTGAACAATTTCGGTGCAGATTCACTTCGAAACGACCGCGCAGGATCTTGCAGGAGACCCCGGTTTCAGCAGGGAAGGCGGCTTCGTAGCGCAAGCGACGGCCGTCTTTAGGGTTTTACGTGTGGTAACCGGCCCAACCTTGCACCGCGCTACGGGGTTGTTATTAGGCGTGCAGGGTGCCGAGGGCGCACGCCATCGAGTTGGAAGTCTACGCGCAAAGCCTTTCCCGTGAATCCTTCGACCTTTTCGCCCGAGGCCCCTTGTCCAGTCCTCAGCGATTTCCATTTTGGGACTGGTGATCATACAGTAAATGTGATATAATAAACCCGGGCCACCATTCCAGCCCACGAAGGACGCCACATGCGCTCCGCCACAATGGCGACAGGCAGACCACTCCCACCCCCAGGGAAAACTCTACCCAAAAACCGCCCAGCGCTCTTGATCGATCGCCCGGTGTGCCCTCGACAAGCCCACGCGGACCTCACACCACAAGAATCCTATCCGGAACACACCTTCATTCAAATTTTTCGTAACTGCATGAAGCGAAACGAGAAAAGATTTTCTAACCGGAACAAAACAGACGTTTCCGCAAAGTACCGCTTTCCCCGCACCTCCGATGACACGGGGAAATCCCCCGTGATGGAGCCGGCACGGCAATCGGGAGATGGGCGCTCCCAGGCGATCACGCGGCGGGACAAGGGACACGGAACACCAACCACAAGTCACCAATCAGGCGTCACCAATCGTTCAATTACCCTGAGCGCGCTTTGCGAAGGGTCAATCACCACTCACTACCTTCCTAATCGCCATTTCTCACAGGTTTCCGCAAGCCACCAACGCCAAATCGCAGTCGCGCATCGCCCGACGCACAACATTTCTAATCGACAATGGCAGATATTAGAAATCAACGTAAACCTCTCAAAACAAACGACAGCACCCCGTTCTAATCGACACAAAAACGCGTTTTCAAACACCAGAAATTTCACGCCAAAAGCCCAAACGATTGGTCGCAGCTCCCGAATCACCACTCACCACTCACCACTCACCAATCACGCCTTTCCAATGCGAACCCCAGCGGCAGTGTGTACACATTCTCTGAATTTTGAGTGGGTTGCGGGGTCGTTAACTTTGGCGTGGGTTACGGGGAGTCGTGGATTGAATGGGCGAAGGGGATGTCGTAGGCTGTACCGGGTTTTAGTGATATATGGCGCGTGGCGGCGGGCTGGCTGCGCGCAAGCGGCATACGGGGGGCCGTCGGAGGATGCCTGCGGGCGTGAACACACTTTTTCCAACCACTGTGCCGGAGCGGTCGCGGCTGCCGAAGATGATCGGCTACGGACTGGCGATCGTCTGCCTCGTCTGGGTGCTGCACGATTTTCATATCGTGCAGGCGATGAAGGAACTGGCGAAAGTAGATTGGAAATGGGTGCTGGTGGGAATGGGTTTCGATGTGCTGAGTTATGTGGTGCAAGCGGTGCGCTGGAAGTGGCTGCTCAGCCCGTTTGGGAAAGTGAAATTGACGCACGCGGTTCGCGCGGTGTTCGCCGGACTTTTTGCGAATTTGATTTTTCCGCTGCGGCCGGGAGAATTGTTGCGCAGTTATCTGATATCGGATTCCGAGGACATCACCATCGGCCGCGTGCTGGGATCGGTGGGCGTCGAACGGCTGGTGGATTTGGTGATTGCGACGGCATCGCTGGCGGTGGCGTCGCTGCTGGTGGATTTGCGGCCGCCCTTTCGGAAGGTGGCGGACACGCTGGGAATCGCGACGCTGGTGCTGCTCGGGATCGTGGTGATCGTTATCTATGTGCTGGAGGTCAAGCTGTCGCAGAAGCCGGACTTTGCCACGGGCCCGCGACGGCTGCCGGGAAAATTGATGGGAGCGCTGCTGGGCTTGCACGCGATGGGCACCGCGCCGAGTTTTTATTCGTCGGTGATGGCGTCGCTGGCACTGCCGTTTTGCCAGGTGTTGGGGCTGTGGGCGATGATGCAGGCGTATGGATTGCATCTGCCGTTCAAGGCGGCGATCGTCGTGCTGCTGGTGATCAATCTGGGCGTGTCGCTGCCGAATGCGCCTGCGAACGTGGGAGCGTACCAGTTTTTCTGCGTGCTGGGGCTGAGCGTTTTTGAGATAGATAAGACCACCGCGACGAGCTTTTCGTTTTTCGCTTTTTTGGCGCTCACCGTGCCGTTTATATTTTTGGGTTTTGCGGGGCTGGTGCGCAGCGGGCTTTCGCTCAAGTCCATGCGCGAGAAGGTGAAGGGCTTGCCGAACCAAGTGCGGGCTTGAATCCCACCATTTTTCTTGTGGTCTATCGCCCAAATGAGCACGCGGACTTGATTTCGTTGTGAGGCGGCCTTCGCCTCCGGTATATAGTTGTTATTCGACCCGCGCGGAAAATCGGGGGCTCGTTTCGCCGTGCTGACGAGGCTCGCGGGCGGACTTCCCCAGCAAGCCCGCAATTCCCGATAGACGCCCGGACTCCCATGGCTCAGGACATAACCAAGCATCTCGAACGGGCGCGCAAAAGCCTGGAGAAGAACAAGCTCCGCGAAGCCATCGCGGAATACCAGGCCGTATTTGAGGAAGCGCCGGCGAATCAGGAAGCGCTGCAGGCGCTGGCGGACATCTATACGCGGTTGAACGAGCCCGCGCAGGCCGCGGAGTATTACGGGATTCAGTTCGACCGGCTGGTCGAGACCGGCGACGGCGCCAAAGCTTCCGCAGTTTTCGTTCGATTTCTCCGCAATTATGCGCAGCCCGCCGACCGCTTGATGCGTTACGCGACTTTGCTGCAGAAGCAGAACCGCACGTCGGAAGCCATCGAACAATTTGGAATTGCCGCGGAGCTTTACGGCAAAGAGCAGCGCGACATCGAGGCACTGGCGTGCTTCGAGAGCATGGCGCTGCTGGACCCGGAAAATCCGCAGCGGCATATCGTGCTGGGCGAGCAGGCCGAGCGGTTGCGCCATGCGGACTTGGCGACGCGCAGCTATTTGCGCGCGGGGCAATTGACGCTGGCGGTGGGCGCGCTGGACGAAGCGCTGGAATATTTCGGGCGCGCGAACCATCTTTCTCCGCAGGACCGCGCGGGAGCGCTGCTTTTCGCGGACGCGAAATTACGCAAGGGCGACTCCGAGGGCGCGGTAATCCTGCTCGATCCGCTTTCGGCCAACGAAGCGGATCCTGCGTTCCTGATGCTTTTCGGCGAAGGGCTCTTGCGCACCACGCGACTGGACCGCGCGCGGGAAGTTTTCGAGGCGTATTACAAACAGAGGCCGGAGAGTTTCGCGAAATTGTTTGATCTGGCCGGCGCTTACCTGCGCGCGGGCCAGGATGAAAAGGGCGTAGCGGTGCTGGTCCAGACGAAAACCACGATGCGCAGTTTGCGCAAAGACGTGGAGTTCGCTGCCAACGCGGACCGATTGGCCGCGACGTATCCCGCTTCGCTCTCGCTGGCGCAAATGGTGGCCAAGCTCTACGACGAATTGAATCGCGAGACGAAATATTTCGAAGCGCTGATGAAGCTTTTTGATTTGTATCTGGAAGCGGGTCGGATGCGGGAAGCGTGCGATGCGCTGGACCGGCTGGTGGACATCGATCCGTACGACTATCGAAACCACGAACGGATTTCGAGACTCGAGGGCAAGGCCGATCCCGCGTTCTTGCAGAATATTCTGGCGCGCGCGGCGAAAGCGGCGACGGTTTCCACGCGTACCGATGGATTTACGGGGGCGGGGCGGGAGCCATCGCAAAGCCCGGGATCCGTGCCGGAGGAAATGCGGGCGCAGCAGGCGCTGGAAGACCTCGTCGTGCAAGTCGAGATATTTTTGCAGTATTCGCTGCAGAGCAAGGCTGTGGAGCGACTGGAGCGCATCGCCGAACTTTTTCCCGGCGAGGAAGAAAAAAACGAGCGGTTGCGCGCGCTTTATGAACGCGCGAATTGGTTTCCGAAAGGAACGGGCCGAAAAGCGGTTCCGAGGGCTGCGGCTCCCGCGGTAATCGAAGCGCCGCCTCCCCCGCCAGCTGCTGCGCCTCCGCAGACTTCTGCACAACAGCTGGAGAATTATGGAACGCCGCCGGGGCCGACGGCCGCGGAAACGCACCGCGATCTGGCCGCGATCGCGGAAATCAACCGGTTGATGTACCGGCAGCCGACGCCGCGCGAAGTGTTGGGAACCACGGCCGCGGAAATCGGGAAGCATCTGCAGGCGAGCCGGTGCCTGGTGGCGGTTGGGGCGCCGGGTGAAGGAGCGCCGGCGACGGCGGAATATTTCGCGCCGGGAATGTCTGGGATCGGTGCTGGAAAAATCTCAACGATCGCGGGCATGGTGGCCAAGGTGGCGCCGGACTCATTGGGCGGAGTGGAATTGCAGGCGACGACGATGCCGGCGTTGCGCGATTTGGGGCTGGAATCGGCGCTGGGCGTGATGTTGACGGACAAGGAAACGCAGGCACCATCCGGAGCACTTCTAATCGGCGACGTGAGAATGCGGCGGTGGAAGCCGAACGAGAGTTTCTTTTTGCAGGCGGTGGGCGACCAGCTGGTGCTATCGGTGAATCACACGCGGCTGCGATCTTTGGTGCGATCGCTGGCGGTGGCGGACGAAAAAACCGGATTGCTGAGCCGCGGAGCTTACATTGATTGTTTGCTGGTGGAATCGAATCGCGCGCGGGCGCAAAACACGCCGATTTCGCTGATTGTGTTGCATGTGGATCGCGGCGGGGAATTGCTGCGGCAGCACGGTGATGCGGCGCTGGATCATTACATCGAGCAATTGGCGCGCGGGCTTTCTTCGGCGATCCGGCAGACGGACATCGCGGTGAAATATACGGCGTGGTCGCTGGTTTTCATTTTGCCGGATACTTCGCTGGAGAATGCGCGCTCGCTAGCCGAGAAATTGCGGCACACGGCGGCTTCGGTGCGGCCTTCCTGGGGAACGCCGGACTTGACGATCAGCGCGGTGGTGGCGGAGGCTTCTGCGCGGCCGGGGGATGAGACGGAAGATCGCGTGACGGAGTGGATTAATCGCGCGGATGCGGGGTTGGAAGATGCGCGGCAGCGCGGCGGGAATACATTGGTGGCGCTGGGCACACCTTGATGGAGCGTCTTTCGCTTTTGTTAGTGTCTGCATGAAAAGCAGATCCCTCGCTACGCTCGGGATGACACCCCGTCCATTTTTGCAGTAAGTTATGCGAGCTGAACGCGGGTGACTTTCGCGACATCTTCGCGGGCACGCCAAAGCTGGGCCTCTTCGGGAACCATACGCGTGGTAAAATCCGGAATCTTATTAAAGGGAAATTATGGCTTACGATAATTTGCTGTTTGAAGTGAAGGATCAGATTGCGCGGCTGACGCTCAACCGGCCGCAGGTATTGAACGCTTTGAATTCGAAAACGCTCGATGAATTGGGCGATTGCCTGGCCGCGGTGTGCGGGGATGACGCGGTTCGCGTGCTGATCGTGACGGGCGCGGGGGAGAAGGCTTTTATTGCCGGCGCGGATATCAATGAGCTCTCGCAGCAGACGCCGGTGAGCGGCCGGGAATTCACGTTGCACGCGCAGGGAATCATTCATCGTTTCGAGACGCTGGGAAAACCTTCGATCGCGGCGATCAATGGATTCGCGCTGGGCGGCGGGTGCGAATTGGCGCTGGCGTGCACGATGCGAATTGCCACCCGCAACGCGAAGTTGGGCCAACCGGAAGTGAAATTGGGAATTATTCCGGGCATGGGCGGGACGCAGCGGTTGCCGCGGCTGTGCGGCAAGGGCGTGGCGCACGAATTGATTTTGACGGGCGACATGATTTCGGCGGAGGAGGCGTTGCGGATTGGGCTGGTGAATCGCGTGGTGGAACCGGGGGAACTGCTGGCGACGGCGGAATCGATCGCGCGGAAAATTATCGCGAATGCGCCGCTGGCCGTGCAGTACGCGATGGAGGCTGTGGAGCGCGGAATGGAAATGCCGCAGGAAGAAGGACTTTATCTGGAGGCGACGTTATTTGGGTTGTGCTGCACTACGCAGGATATGCACGAAGGGACGCGCGCGTTCATCGAGAAGCGGCCCGCGAAGTTCGAGGGGCGCTGAGGGATGGCCGAAAAATTGAAGCCTGCTAGCGCGCGCGGGGAATTGAATGCGGCGGGATTGCGATTCGGGATCGCGGCGAGCCAGTTCAATAGTTTTATCACCGACCGGCTGCTGGCCGGGGCGCTCGAAGGGCTGGCGCAGTGCGGAGCGGATGAGAAACAGATTGAGATTGTGCGCGTGCCAGGATCGTTTGAGCTGCCGATTACCGCGAAGAAGCTGGCCACGACCGGGCGATTCGATTCCATTATTTGCATTGGGTGCATTTTGCGCGGCGAGACATCGCATTATGACGTGGTGGTGTCCGAGACGGCGCGCGGAATTCAATTGGCGCAGCTGGATACCGGCGTACCACTGATTTTTTGCGTGCTGACTTGCGACACTTTGGAGCAGGCGATTGACCGCGCGGGATTGAAATCTGGGAACAAAGGTTACGAGGCGGGACTGGGAGCGGTGGAGATGGGGAGTTTGGTGCGCAAGATCGGGAAAAATTCTGCCGCTGGCGTTACCGCTACGTCTGCTGCTGCCGCGAAGAGCGGCCGGACGCGGCGCCGTTAGAATGACGCTGCGGCATAAATCGCGCGAGTTTGCCTTGCAGATGCTTTTCGAGTGGGACATGACGCGGCGGAAGCCTGCTTCGGTGGAGCAACATTTCTGGAAGCAGGCACGCGCGGCGGATTCGACGCGGAAGTTTGCGAATCAATTGTTTGAGGGCGCGGTGGCGGAGACGGACGCTAGCGATAAGCTGGTGGAGAAGCTGGCGGAGAATTGGCGGTTGGAGCGTTTGGCGGTGGTGGATCGCAGTATTTTGCGTTTGGCGATTTATGAATTGAGGTTTGGGACGGCGCCGGCGAAAGTGGCGATTGATGAGGCGTTGGAATTGGCGAAGAAGTTTTCTTCGGCGGAATCGCCGGCGTTTTTGAATGGGATTTTGGACGCGGCGTGGAAGAGTATTGAGAAGTAGAAATTTATAACGCGCGCGGAATGCGGATCGTCGTTGAATACATGGTGCGCGTTTTCGTTCGACCGCTGCCCATTGTTGGCTGTTGTGGTTTGGTTGTCTTCCGCAAAGCGGCGGCACGCCGCCGCACTCCATATTGAGCTTGCCCCGTTGAGACCGTTTGGCTGCGCGATCGACGGTCGCGATGGCTGGGTCGGGCACGGCATGCCGTGCCCCTACGGACTCTCTTTGTGGCGCGGCGATGCGGCGAGCGATCAGGCTTCGATGTGGCCTTCGAAGATGCGGACTGCTGAGCCGCTTACTTTGGGGGTTAGTTTGCCGCGTTCTTCTTTTACTTCTACCTGAATTTCGCTGGGGCGGCCCATTTCGACTCCTTGGGTGATCACCAGGGTTTCCGCGGGCTTCATCTGGCCGTGATGGACTAGATACGCGCCTAGCGAGCCGCCGGCGGAGCCAGTGGCGGGATCTTCGATTATTCCCCAGGGAACCATGCCGCGGGCGTAGGCGCGTCCGCGTCCTGCGAGCGCGAAGCAATAGGCCATGGTGCCGTGCGGTGAGGTTAGGTGCGCGAGCGCGCGCATGTTCATTTGGATTTTCGGCAGCACCGCGCGGCTTTTCAGCGGAACCATGAGATTGGAAATTCCTGTGGAAGTGAATTCAACCGGGAGCGAGGGCGCGAGGTCGCTGGGTTTCAGGCCGAGAGCTGCGGCTAGCGCGGCGCGCGTGAAGGCGGCGCGGGTGAAGCGTGCGGGCTTTTGGGTCATCGTGACGCGCACGGGGCGGCCATTGTGAAAAGTGAATTCGACGGGAAGAATTCCGGCGCCGGTTTGCTGCAGGATGTGCACGCTGCCTTCGGACGCGGGGACGACGCCGAGTTCGGCTAGCAGAAACCAGGTGCCGATTACGGGGTGCCCGGCGAGGGGGAGTTCGCGCGTGGTGGTGAAGATGCGCAGGCGGGCGAGCGCGCGATTATTCGTGGGGCGCTGGATGAATACCGTCTCCGATAAATTCATTTCGCGCGCGATGGATTGCATTTTCGCGGCGGAGAGGCCGTCGCCATCGGTGACGACGGCTAGCGGATTTCCGGCGAATGGCTTGGTGGTGAAAACGTCGAGGGTGTAGAGGCGCCGCTGCATGTTTTTTGCCTTGTGGCCCGCATGGTTCCGGGCGGGTATTTTCGTGCGTGCTGATTGTTGCGTGGCCCGGTGACCGCGTTCTTGCTGCGTTACAAGCGTTCCAGTTCGACGACTGTGCGTTCGTTGTGCACGTTGCCGGTGTTGAGAGTTGTTTTGGGTTCAACGAGGATCATATGGACTTCTTCGTCGGCGATGGGAAGATGTTCGACGCCCTTGGGAACGATGATGAATTCGCCGGGCTGGACCGTGACCTCGCGGTCGCGGAATTTCATGCGCAGGCGGCCTTTGACGATGAAGAAGAGTTCGTCTTCGTCGTCGTGATGATGCCAGTGGAATTCGCCTTGGATTTTTACGGCTTTCACGTAGGTGTCGTTGAGTTCGCCGATGATGCGCGGGTTCCAGTGGTCGTTTATTTTGGAGAATTTTTCGTTCAGGTTGATGGCTTCCATCGTGTGCTCCTTCCGGGGCCTCGTTGCGACGATTTTGTCGGCGTCGTCGTTTCTTGCCGCGACTTGCATGGCGCACTGAAGTGCGCGGCTACAGAGTCAAAGGCAACTGCAAAGAGCCGGCGAGACGCCGGCGCTACAGAGCGCGCACTCGCCGCGATACTTCTTCCAGGACGCGGCTGGTTGTTTCCGGGTGCGTGGTCTCGGAATAGATTCTTAGCATGGGCTCGGTGCCGGAGGCGCGGACCATGGCCCAACCGATTTCGCCTAGATAAATTTTAACGCCGTCGAGATTTTCGCGGCGGGTTACGGGCCAGTCGAGGAAGCGGCTGAGCTTGGGATCGGCGAAATATTCGAGCGCTTTTTCTTTTTGGCCGTTTTTCAGCGAGAGATCCACGCGGTTGTAATGATGTTCGCCGAATTCGGCGTGCAGCAGGGCGACGAGTTCGCCTAGCGATTTGCGGTGCCAGGCCATCACTTCGGCTAGCAGCAGCGCGTTGACGCTGGCGTCGCGCTCGGGGAGGTGGAGCTTTGTGCCGATGCCGCCGCTTTCTTCGCCGCCTAGCAGGATGTCGCTTTCGAGCATGCGGTCGCAGACGTATTTGAAGCCGACTGGAGTTTCCCAGACTTTGCGGTTGAATTTCGCGCCGATTTTGTCAATGAGCTTGGTGGTGGAGAACGTTTTTACTACTTCGCCGGGAAGCTTGCGCGTGCCGGCGAGATGCCAGAGCAGGATGGAAAAAATCTGGTGCGGCGTTACGAAGGTGCCATCGCGATCGATCGCGCCGATGCGGTCGGCATCGCCATCGAGCGCGAAGCCTGCGTCGAATTTGCCTTTCACCACTGCTTCGCGGAGGGCTGCGACGTGCGGCTCGATGGGTTCGGGATTCACGCCGCCGAAAAGAGGATCGCGCGTGCCGCGGATTTCTTCGCAGGCGATTTCGTTGCGGCGGAAAAGATCGCGCAGAAGGCCGCGCCCGGAGCCGTGCATCGGGTCAATGACGAAGCGGAATTTGGCGGCGCGCAGGATGTCCCAGTCCACTAATTTGTTGAGGGCTTCGAGGTAGGGGGCGCGGACGTCTAGCGAATGAATCAGATTTGGTTGCGGCGGAAGTGCTGGAACGTTGTCGCGAAGAACTTGCGCTAGCTCGGATTCGATTTGGGCGACGATGGCGGGCGAGGCGGAACTGCCGTAGCTGGCTTTGTATTTCACGCCGTTCCATTGATAGGGATTGTGGCTGGCGGTAATTTGGATGCCGCCGGCGGCGCCGCGGAGTTTTACTAGAAGCGAGAGAGCGGGAGTGGGGGCGGCGTCGGCTGCTAGCCATACGGGAATGCCGGCGGCGGAGATGGTCTCAGCGGCGGCGCGGGCGAAACGTTCGGAGCCGAAGCGGGTGTCGTAGCCGACGAGAAGGCCGGCGCCGGGTTTTTCAGCGCGGACTGCGTAACGGGAGATCGCCTGGACCACCTTGCGGACGTTTTCGAAGGTGAAATCCTCGGCGATGATGGCGCGCCAGCCGTCGGTGCCGAACTTGATTTTGTTCACGGTGAAAGTATAAGGGATGAATTTTGTGGAGGGAAGGTCGGTTGTGTTTTAGCGGCGTTTTTGGCGGCGCCAAATTGGAGGGCGCGATTGCGGCAAGTCAAAAGATTTAACGCAGAGGGCGCAGAGGTCGGAACGCAGAGTTCGCAGAGAAAACCGCAGGCACCGTCAATACCGAAGAGCCGGCGAGACGCCGGCGCTACAAATGCGGGCGCGGCGGCGCGGAGGTGGGCACGGCATGCCGTGCCCCTACTGCCTGCGACACTTGGCTGTGAGGACGCGGGTTATACGAGGTCTTTTCGTTTTTGCCGCTCTAGGTGCTTCACGATTTTGCCTACGTCTTGGGAGCGATCGCGGGGGCAGATTAGGATGGCGTCGTCGGTTTCGACTACTACTAGGTTGTTGACGCCGATGGCGGCTATGAATTTTTTCGGGCTCCAGAGGTAATTGCCTGTGGAGTCGAGGGCGAAGTGGGGACTGGCGGAAACGTTCGCGCCAGGTTGCGCGGCTAGCAATTCGAAGACTGCTTGCCAGGAGCCGATGTCGCTCCAGCCTACTTTGGCGGGGAGCACGAAGACCGAGGGTGTGCGGGCGTCGCGCGTCGCCGGTTCCATGATGGCGAAATCCACGGAAATATTTTCGAGCTCGGGATAAATGCGGTGGAGGGTGGCCGCATACGTGCGCGTGCCGATGGTTTTCGCGAGATCGGCGAGCGCGGCGTGGGTGGCCGGGAGAAACCGGCGCAGATTTTCGAGGAACGTGGAGGCGCGCCAGAAAAACATTCCGGCGTTCCAGTAAAACCTTCCTGCGGAAAGATAGCGGCGTGCGAGCGGGAGCGCCGGTTTTTCAGTGAAGCGGCGGACGGCGTAGGCGGTAAGGCCGCCGGGCTTTGTGGCGCTTGCGCTGCTGCCGGCTTCGATATAGCCGTAGCCGGTTTCGGCGCGCGTGGGCGGAATGCCGAGGACGACGAGATTGCCGGGCGTGCGGGCGAGATCGAGTGCGGCGCGCACCAGGCGACGATACTGTGCGACGTCCGCGACATAGCTATCGGATGGCAGCACGGCCATCAGCGCGTCGCCGTGATCGTGTGCGAGGTGAATCGCAGCGAGGCCGATGGCTGCGGCGGTGTTGCGGCCGACCGGTTCGGCGAGAATGTGCGACGCGGGAATGCCGCGGAGTTCGCGGCGGACGGCGGAGGCTTGTTCGACATTGGTGACTGCCCAGAAATTACGCTGGCCGAAAAGCGGCGCGAGGCGCGAGACGGTCTGGCGCAGCATCGTTTCGTCGCCGGTGATATTCAGAAGCTGCTTGGGAGTGCGCGTGCGGCTGCGCGGCCAGAAGCGTGTGCCGCGTCCGCCGGCGAGGAGGACAGCGCAGGCGGGAATTTTCTCGCGAGTCTTCTTCACGGATACGCTTGCGGAGGCGGTCATGGATGCACCAAGCGCGACCAGGCGGATTCGCTGACGCCTTGATCGGCGAGCTTACGCGCGAATTCGTCAATGTGCGTGGGGACGTAGGTGCGCAGGAGCGTGGTGGGCGCGGCGGGATTTAATTGATAGGCTCCGAGGGCCGCGGGGAGGAGCCACGTTTGCGCCGGAGCGTAGTCAACGGATTCGCTGCCCCAGTGGATGGAGCCATCGCCTTCGAGGAAAATCAGCAGGTCGAAATGCTCGGGCGAGGTGGTGGAGGCGATGCGTTCGGCGAATTCCCATTTTTCCGTGGCGAAGTAGCGGCAGGCGACGAAGTAGGTTTCGGTGACTGCGCCGCGCGAAATGCGCACGGGATCAACTTTGCCGCCGCTCTGCTCGCCGAACTGGATTACCTGCAACGCTTTTTCGATGTGCAGGTCGCGCAGCTTGCCTTGTGCGTCGCGGCGATTGTAATCGTAGACGCGATAGGTGATGTCCGAGTGCTGTTGGATTTCGCAGAGAACGAGGCCGCCGCCGATGGTGTGCGCGGTGCCGGCAGGGACGAAGATGGTATCGCCCGGGCGCATCGGAACGTGTTCGAGCAAATCCTCGGCGGTGCCGTCCACGATGGCGCGCTTGAATTTTTCGGCGGTGACGCCGGGCTTTAGGCCGACCAGGACTTCCGCGCCCGCGCGCGCGCGCAGGGCGTACCACATTTCCGTCTTGCCGGAAGCGCTGGCGCCTGCGGACGATTCGTGGCGCTTGGCGAATGCATCGTCGGGATGAACCTGCACGGAAAGTTTTTGCTCGGCAAAAATAAACTTTACGAGAAGCGGGAAATCATGGGCAAGATCCGCTTGAGTGCCGGCCCACTGCGGCGGCAGCTTGGGCCATACGTCGCCCAATTTTTGACCGGCGAATGGCCCGGAGGCGAAGCGGCACTCGTTGCCGGTCATCCACGCTTCGCCGAGAGGCTCGGCCAAATTGGATTTCTCGGGGAAAAGCGGCGCGAGAGAAAGCGCTCCCCAGGGGCGCGGACTAAATATCGGTTCGAGGCGCGCGGGACACAGGTTGACGTCAGTCGCTGTCACTTTGCCTGGGCGAAGAAACGCGCGAGGCGGCGCAATCCTTCGTCTATTCGCTCCATGGAAGTGGCGTAGGAGAGGCGCAAATGGCCGGGCGCGCCGAAAGCTTCACCGGGCGTTACGGCGACGTGTTCGCGTTCGAGAAGCTGCTTCGCGACAGAGGTGGTGTCCGGCATTTGCGGATTGAAATGCGCGGAAACGTTTGGGAACACGTAAAACGCGCCGAGCGGCGGCGCGCAGCTTACTCCTGGAATCGCGCGCAGGCCTGTGAGAATGCGTTCACGGCGGCGGGCGTATTCCGCGAGCATGGCGGTGACGGAATCCATCGAGCCGCGCATGGCCGCGATTCCCGCGTACTGAATGATCGAAGTGGGATTCGAGGTGGACTGGCTTTGCAGCTTGGCTATTGCGTCCACGAGCGGCTTGGGGGCGAGGATGTAGCCGAGGCGCAAGCCAGTCATGGCGAACGTCTTCGAAAACGAGCCGGCGATGATCAGGCGATGCTTCGACCCGGGGACGCTGGCGACGGAAAAAGGCTTGGCGTCTTTGTAGACGAAGTGCGAATAGCATTCGTCGGAGAGCAGCCAGATATTGCGGCGGTTGCAGAGATCCTGCAAGCGCGCGAATTCGGTGGGCGGAATCACCGCGCCGGTGGGATTGTTGGGAGAATTGGCGATGACGATTTTGGTCTTTGGCGTGATCGCCTTTTCCACTTCGGACGCGCGCAGGATGAAGAAATCGTCGGCGCGCGTGGGCGCGAAGACGGGCGTTCCGCCGGCGTATTTGACCATGTCCGGATAGCTGACCCAGTACGGCGCGCCGATGATCACTTCGTCGCCGGGATTGATGAGCGAGCAGACGGCGTTGAAGATGGCGTGCTTGCCGCCGACGTTCACGACGCATTCGGAAGGCTGGTACGACGATTCGAGATTGGCGGCGTGCCAATCGCAAATCGCCTGACGCAGCGCAGCAATGCCCGCGACGGGAGTGTACTTGGTGCGATTTTCTTCTAGCGCCTGAACGACGGCGCGCTTGATGTGATCGGGCGTGGGAAAATCGGGTTCGCCGGGGCCGAAGTCGGCGACGTCTATGCCTTGGGCTTTGAGCTTTTCAGCTTCTTGCAGCACGACCATCGTCGGCGAGACGTTGATGCGATTGACGCGGTCGGCGAGCTGGAAGGTTTCTTCCATTTTTTTCTCGGTGGCCAGTTCCATGGGACTCCTTCAAACCTCTTCGTGGAGAATAAATGGTTTGCGGAACAACGTCAAAGCCTGTACTTCAGCGGCTGAAGCCGCCCCGACTATTCTGCATTTGTGCCGTAGCTAAAGCTACGGCCTACAAAGATCCTGCGTGGTCACGCACCTGCTGGAGCTCCGACCACTAAAAACCGGGTCCTTTACGGAAACCGTAAACCGCACGGTGAGCGAGTCTGCGCTACCGTCTATTTGAATTTTACACTGAGGCGCTCTTGCACGATCGCAGGAACAAATTCTTTCACGGGACCGCCGAGGCGCGCCAGTTCTTTCACCAGGCGCGAACTTAGATAGCTGTACTGCTCGGCGGGCAGCATGAAAACGGTTTCGACGTCGGGCTCGATCTTGCGGTTCATCATGGCCATTTGCAATTCATATTCGTAATCGGAAACGGCGCGAATGCCGCGGACGATCACGTTGGCATTCTTGGCGCGGGCGTAATCCATCAGCAGGCCGTCGAAGACGTCAATTTCGACGTTGATCCATTTGAAAGTGGCGGTTTCGAGCATT
Source organism: uncultured Acidobacteriota bacterium (assembly GCA_963740695.1). GTDB lineage: Bacteria > Acidobacteriota > Terriglobia > Acidiferrales > UBA7541 > Palsa-295. Next base: position 192,747 of record CAVUFU010000001.1, on the reverse strand, counting down.
TCGACGCGCTCTTTTTCGGTGAAGAGGGGATCTTTTTCCATGTTGTGAGCGACGGCGACGATGAGTTTGTCAAAAATGTTGGAGGCGCGGGTGATGAGATCCAGATGGCCATTGGTTACCGGGTCGAACGAGCCGGGATAGATGGCGGTGACGCGTCTGGGTTCGGCGGAATCCATGCGATTTGGGATTCTAACCTAGAAGATTGATTGTGGCGGCGAGAAAATTGGGGCGAAGGGCTGCGAAACCATTGGATGGGCTGGGGTTGCCGTTCGGGGGCGGATTTTTGCAGTTGGATGGGGCCTTGTTGACCAAGTGGACTAAAATGGTCGTTGTTTAACATGTTGTTGGGATTGGAGTTGGCTCGAATGCATCGCTTGACAATTCGTGTTGTGGCAGCCTAGAATCTAAATGCGACTGAATCAGTCGTACATACTCTAATGATGAAGCTATCGAAGAAGGCTGACTACGGATTGATTGCGCTGAAGCATTTGGCGATGCATGGAGGACGCGGGTCGTGCAGCGCGGGGGACATCGCGGAGCTGTATAAGATGTCCACGCCATTGATGGCGAAAGTGCTGCAGAAGTTGGCGAAGGGTGGCTTGGTGGCGGCGCGGCATGGATCGAGCGGCGGATACACTTTGGCGCGGGATGCGTCGTTGATTACGGCTTTGGACGTGATTCGGGCGATTGACGGGCCGCTTTTTATTACGTCGTGTGTGACTTCGCGCGGGGCTTGCGATGTGACTACTACTTGTTCGATTCGGGAACCTTTGCGGCGGGTGAATGACAGCATTTTGGCCGTGCTTGGGAATGTGACGATTTCGCAGATGACGGATGAGATGCCTATGTCGGAGATGGTGGAGTTGAGAGTTTGAGGCGCTTACTCAGCTAAAGATTTAACACAGAGGACACAGAGGAAGGCTGAGGGCACGGAGAGTTTGAAGCAAAAGGCAAGTCTACCGCAGAGACGCAGAGTACGCAGAGAAAAGCAAAAGCGCCACGACAGGGCTTGCGGAATTAGACGAAGCCGGAATTGGGGATTGGGCGCCGGTTACTTGGGTTTGGGGCATCTAAATTGAATGGGGTTGAGGAGATCTAGAATGGCAATCAAGCTTCCGATTTACTTTGATAATCATGCTACTACGCCGGTGGATCCGCGCGTGGTGGAGGCCATGCTGCCTTACTTTACGGAGAAATATGGCAATGCCGCTAGCCGTAACCATGAATATGGTTGGAAAGCGGAAGAGGCGGTGGAGAATGCGCGCGGGCAGATCGCGAAGCTGATCAATGCCACGCCGAAAGAGATTGTGTTCACCAGCGGCGCGACGGAATCGACGAACCTGGCGATCAAGGGCGTCGCGGAAATGTACCGCGAGAAGGGCAACCACATCATCACGCAGGTGACTGAGCACAAGGCGACTCTGGATACTTGTAAGCGCCTGGAGAAGTACGGCTACGAAGTGACGTATCTGCCCGTGGCGAAAGATGGGCGCGTGGACCTGGAGGAATTGCGCAAGGCCATTACGCCGAAGACGATTTTGATTTCGATCATGTACGCGAACAACGAAATCGGCGTGGTGCAGCCGATCGCGGAGATCGGCAAGATCGCGAAGGAAAAGGGCGTTTTCTTGCACGTGGACGGCGTGCAGGCCGTTGGGAAAATTCCGGTGGACGTACAGAAAGACGGCATCGACATGCTTTCGATCTCAGCGCACAAACTGTACGGGCCGAAGGGCGTGGGCGCTTTGTACGTGCGGCGCAAGAATCCGCGCGTGCAACTGGCTGCGATTATTGACGGCGGCGGACACGAGCGCGGGATGCGTTCCGGAACTTTGAATGTGCCGGGAATCGTGGGTCTGGGCAAAGCTTGCGAACTGTGTCAGCAGGAAATGGCAACGGAGAGCGAACGATTGAAGAAGCTGCGCGAGCGATTGCGGGAATCCATCATGTCGCGGCTGGACGAGACGTTCATTAATGGTTCGATGGTGCATCGCCTGCCGCACAACATCAACATCAGCTTCGCGTATGTGGAAGGTGAATCGCTGCTGATGGGCATCAATGATATTGCGGTATCCAGCGGATCGGCTTGCACTTCGGCGACTTTGGAACCGAGTTACGTGCTGAAGGCTTTGGGCGTGGGCGAGGATTTGGCGCATACGTCGATTCGATTCGGGCTGGGCCGGTTCAACACGGAAGAGGAAGTGGATTACGTGGCGAACCGCGTGGTGGAGACGGTGCAGAGACTGCGCGAGCTTTCGCCGCTGTATGAAATGGCGAAAGAGGGAGTGGACGTGAGCAAGATGAAATGGCAGGTGGCATCGGACTAGGAAAAAAAATCCAACGTCGAGGAGGGCAACGTGACCTACGAAGGCACAATCGGCGTACATCGAACGAGCAACGGCAGCGAAACCGTGTTTGATGTTTTCTTTGCACCCAATGCAGATGGAGCGGCGTGCAATTCGCGGCGTTTTCGGGAGATCGGGGAATTGGCGGATTTTCTGGAGTTCCTGCGATTGCGCGAGGAAGTAGTGGCCCGAACATTGGAAGAACTTTGCGCGGGACGATCGGCTTCGATCGCGCCCGTCACACTAACGGACGAAGTGATCTGTGGGGAAGGTTTGGACAGCACGGTAACCATGAAGAGGAGAATCAACTAATGGCTTATAGCGAGAAGGTGATCGAGCATTACAACAATCCGCGGAACGTCGGCTCGCTGGACAAGGCCGATCCGAATGTGGGCACGGGTTTGGTGGGCGCACCGGAATGCGGCGACGTGATGAAGCTGCAGATGAAGGTGAACCCGGAGACTCGTGTGATCGAAGAGGCCAAGTTCAAGACGTTTGGCTGCGGTTCGGCGATTGCGAGCTCTTCGCTGGCCACCGAATGGGTGAAGGGCAAGACGGTGGAAGAGGCGCTGGCGATCAAGAACACGGACATCGTCCGCGAACTGGCTTTGCCGCCGGTGAAGATCCACTGTTCGGTTTTGGCTGAAGACGCGATCAAGGCTGCTTTGGGTGATTGGAAGAAGAAGCAGGGCGAGCCTTCGGCGGCTCCCGCCGAGACTGCGAACGCGCATAACTAAGTTTTAGGTGCTGGCTCGTCAGTTCGTTGAACTGCCGTCGGAGTTTTGTGGCGGCAGTTTTGGCGATAACGGCAGTGGCTAGTGATTAGTGGCTAGTGGCTAGAACTCGTCTTGCGCCTTACGGGAGCTGTATCAACGCCATGATTCACGTATCGGAAAAGGCCGCGGAGAAAATCCGCGAATTGCTGCAGAAGGAAGGCGTACCGGCGGAGTCCGGCGGACTGCGCGTGGGTGTGCAGGGCGGCGGATGTTCGGGGCTTAGTTATGCGATGCGTTTGGATACCGAAGCGCGGAATCGCGACAAAGTGTTCGAGGAAAACGGCGCGCGCATTTTCGTGGATCCCAAGAGCTATCTCTATTTGCACGATACGACGCTCGATTATCACGAAGACTTGATGAAGCAGGGCTTCGTCTTCCAGAACCCTCAGGCGACGCGAAGTTGCGGGTGCGGAAGCTCGTTCACTGCCTAAGGCCGGGCGCGGGGCAGCGCGCCGGCTGGATTAGGTCCACACGGATTTTCTGAAACCCAGTCAAACGTCGCGGCGGTCGAGGTATCGCTGGAAGTATCCGTGGTGGCGATTTGCGGGAGAAGGAATACGCATGAGCATTTCACAACCCCAGAAAAAACGGGCGGAGGGAGTGCCGGTCGCCAGTTGCTGGAACTGCAAGGGCGCGGTGAGCGGAGCGCATTTCTGCGCGGCTTGCGGAAAAATTCAGCCGCTCCCCGGCGGCTGGGATTATTTCCGGTTTTTTGGATTGCCGCAGAAATTGACGATTGATCCCGCGGAGTTGGAAGGGCAATTTCATATTTTGAGCTGGAAATTGCATCCGGATAATTTCGTGCGGGCGGGGGAGTTCGAGCGGAACTTATCGCTCGAGCGCTCTTCGGAATTGAACGATGCTTACCGGACTTTGCGCGAGCCGATTTCGAGGGTGGAATATCTTTTGGAGCATTTGGGCGTGCGCAAGGAGGGGACTACCAAGCAGCAGGCGCCGCCGGAATTGCTGGAGGAAGTTTTCGAGTTGAATGAGTCCTTGGATGAATTGCGTGAGGCGCGGGCTGGTGGCGGGGATGTGGCAGGTTTGCGGGGGCGTTTGGATGCGGCGGCGGTGAATTTTCAGGAGAAGCTTGCCGAGGTTGACGCGGAATTGTTGAAGATCGGCGGCGAGTGGGATGCGGCCGTGGATGCGTATGCGGATGATGCTCGGCGGGGCGCGCTGCTCGCGCGGATGAATGAGGTTTTGAATCGGCGAAGTTACATTCGGAATTTAGTGGCTGGGGTGCAGAAGGAATTGGCGGAAGCGTAGCGGCGGGGAAAAGCAGATCCCTGCTATGTTCCCTTCGCTACGGCACCCAGGGCAAGCGGGATGACATGTTCTTTTAGATTGTGCGGAGAGATCGATGGGACGCGTGGTTGGAATTGATTTGGGGACTACTTTCAGCCTGATTGCGTATATGGATGCGCAGACGGGAGTGCCGAAGTGTATTCCGGGGCCTAACGGCTCGACGTTGTGTCCTTCGGTGGTGAGCGTTGATAGCGACGGGAAGATTATTGTGGGCGACGCCGCGCGGCAGCGTTTGTTGACGCAGCCGGACCGGACGATTTATTCGGTGAAGCGATTGATGGGCCGGGGAGTGGCGGACGTTCAGAGCGAATTGAAGATTTTTCCTTTCCGCATCGATCCAGACGGCGACAATGTGATTCGCGTGCGCCTGGGTGAGCGGACGTTTACGCCGCCGGAGATTTCGGCGTACATCCTGCGCGAATTGAAATCGTGGGCGGAAAAATATTTTGGCGAGCCGGTGGACCGCGCGGTGATCACCGTGCCGGCGTATTTCAACGACGCGCAGCGGCAGGCTACGAAGGATGCGGGGCGGCTGGCGGGTTTGGAAGTATTGCGCTTGGTGAACGAGCCGACCGCGGCGGCGCTGGCGTATGGATTGCACAAACAGAAGCGCGGGCATGTGGCGGTGTACGATTTTGGCGGCGGGACGTTTGACATTTCGATTCTGAAATTGATCAGCACTACGGAAGGCGACATTTACCAGGTGCTGGCGACGAACGGGGATACGCATCTCGGCGGCGATGACATTGATAACGCGTTGCTGGACCTGGCGAGGCGGGAAATCCAAGCGAAATTTGGCGTGGAGCTGGATCCGCGCGGCGAAGCGATACAGACGTTGCGTAAAAGCTTGATTCGGCGCGAAGCACGAGCTTTCTTCGTCTGACAAGACGGCTATTCATTTTCCGCTGGATGGTCGGGGAATGTACGTGCGCGAAATCCGGCGCGCGGAATTCGACGAGTTGATTCGGCCGATTGTCGGCGCGGACCATGACGCCGGTGAAATTGGCGATGGCCGATGCGAAGCTTGCGGTAAAGCAGATTGATGAAGTGGTGCTGGTGGGCGGCTCGACGCGCATTCCGCAGGTGCGTAAGACTGTGGGCGATTATTTCGAGCGTGCGCCGCATTGCGAGTTGGACCCGGACGAAGTGGTGGCGTTGGGCGCGGCGGTGCAGGCGGACATTCTCGAGACCGGCGTGAAGACGATGCTGCTGCTGGATGTGACGCCGCTGTCGCTGGGCATCGAGACGATGGGCGGCGTGGTGGCGAAAGATTATTCCGCGGAATTCGACGATTCCGGCGAGCGCGCAGGAGCTTTTTACCACGGGCGTTGAAAATCAGACGGCGATTGACGTGCACGTGCTGCAGGGAGAGCGCGAGCTGGCGAAAGATTGCCGGTCGCTCGCGCGATTTCAGCTAAAGACCCCGCCGGGGCCGGCGGGGCTGGCGCGCATTGAAGTGAAATTTTTGATTGATGCGAACGGGATACTTCAAGTGGCGGCGCGGGATATGCGCACGGGCGAGCAACACACCGTCGAGGTGCAGCCTAGCTACGGGATTTCGGATACGGACATCGAACGCATGCTTGAGGAGTCCATCGAGTATGCCGAACAGGATTTTGCGGATCGCCAGTTGATTGAAGCGCGGACGGAGGCGGAGACGATTCTGGCGGCGACGGTGAAGGCGCTGGCAGAATCGCGGGCGCAGGAGATTTCGGCGGAAGAGCGGGCGGCGATTATGGAATCGGACGCGAAGCTGCGCGTTGGCGATGTTGGCGACGGATTACAAATTGATTCGCAGCCGGATTGATGAGTTGAATAAGGCGACGGAACATTTGGCGGAAGTTTTGATGAATGGGGCTTTGCAGACGGCGTTTGAGGGGAAGCGGCTGGATGATGTGTAAGCGGCCGGAAACCTGACGAAGTTTTGCCAAAGTGCGGAAGAAAGAGGAACTTCAGCGGCTAAAGCGGGTGCGAATTTGCGAGATGTAATGTCGTGGCTGAAGCCACGACCCACAAAGATTTCGAGTTCGCTGACGCCCTGGAGTTGTTGGGCCGTTATTTGCGGAATGGTTCGAAAGAGTTTGGTGGCGCGAGGAATGGCGCGGCCAGAGGAGTGAGAAGGAATGGGCGGTAAGAATCCATATATTGAAGAGACAAAGTTCACGCCCGCGACGAAGAAGTATAAGGTCACGTTTGTGAAAGATGGCCAGCCGGTGGAAATTGACCCGGACAAGGTGCCTTACGGGCACGACGGATTGCCGGGCAGCCTGCTGGATATTTCGCAGGGTTTTCATAAGGGGCTGGATCATGCGTGCGGCGGAGTGTGCGCGTGTTCGACGTGCCACGTGATCGTGCACGAGGGGCTGGATTCATGCAATGAAGCGACGGACGCGGAGCTGGATCAATTGGATGAAGCGCCGGGCGTGACGCCGAAGTCGCGGCTGGGTTGCCAGTGCGTGCCGGACGGGACGAAGGATATTGTGGTGGAGATTCCGGAGTGGAATAAGAATTACGCGAAGGAAGCGGAGCACTGACGATCGGCGGGGCAACACACGAAAACCGCTTTCCTCAGGGGCTAAAGCCCGCGGTCAGCCAAGCGTTTATTGTCGGAGCTAAAGCTCCGACCCCCTGAAAACCGACGTTTCCGAAGGCTCGGGATTCGATTTGGCGGCGCGATTTTGACTCTACGGAGAGAGAGAATGGCGAACACATTTGATTGGGATAGCCCGGAAGAGATTGGGATCGAGCTGGCGGAAACGCATCCGGGCGTGGATCCCCTGACGGTGCGGTTTACGGATTTGCTGAAGTATGTGACGGCGCTTCCGGGGTTTGTGGGCGACCCCAAGCTTTCGAATGAGGGGAAGCTGGAAGCGATCCAGATGGCGTGGCACGAGGAATATCTGGATGATCAGAGTTAGGCAAGAGCCTGGTTTTGCCGAAGCCTCGCAGTCCAAATTGACCTCGAATCCGGCCCCTTTTCGTGCATCCAATCCGCGTATTCATGCCAGGCTTGCTCTATTCTTGTCGGCGACAATTAATTTTTTGCGGCAGTCGAGGAGCGTGCGCGATGGAAACGGATCTGCGGTATCCCATCGGGAAGTTTCATCGTCCGGGAGCGCTTACGGATGCGCAGCGGGCGGAATATATGGCGGTGATCGAAGAGACGCCGGCGAAAGTACGCGCGGCGGTGAAGGGTTTGAACGAGCAGCAGTTGAACACGCCTTATCGCCCGGACGGTTGGACGGTGCGGCAAGTGGTGCATCACGTGCCGGACAGCCACATGAACGCGTACGTGCGTTTCAAGCTGGGGTTGACGGAAGACGAGCCGATGATCAAGCCGTACGTGGAAGCGAAGTGGGCGGAGTTGGCGGACGCGAAGTCATCGGCGATCGAGCCTTCGCTGGCGCTGCTGGAAAATCTGCACAAGCGCTGGGTGCTGTTGCTGAGGTCGCTGGGGCCGGCGGAGTGGGCGCGGAAGTTTCGTCATCCGGAGTGGGAGAAGCCGATGTCGCTCGACGAGCAGCTGGCGCTGTATGCGTGGCATGGACGGCATCACGTGGCGCATATCACGGCGTTGCGCGAACGCGAGCACTGGCAGTAAGAATGCGGAAAGTAGAAAATAGAAAATGGAAAATAGGCTCGCCGGAGGCTTTGGTCGCGTCGGGCGCGACGGCAGTGCGACAATGGAAAATGGAAAAGCGAAAATGGAAATGCGATTCGCGCGACATTCGGTGCGGCTGGAGCGATGACGGGGCGGCCCGATTCTCGATTTTCCGTTTTCTAATTTCTGTTTTCTTCATTTTGGGGCAGTTATGTCTGATAATCTAGGTACGTTTCTGCGGTACTTCCTCTGTGGCGCTATGGTGCAACGGTTAGCACGCGGCCCTTTCAAGGCTGAAATACGGGTTCGATTCCCGTTAGCGCTACCAAAAATTCATGTCGCATGAATCCGAATTCCTCAGCACCGCCGCGCTCCTCGCCGATCGTTGATCGGAAACTTGGTTACCTGGTTTTGCGCTTCATCTTGGGTTTGAGCATATTCATGCACGCGATGGTGCGTCTGCCGCATTTGCAGGAATTTGCCGACGGGTTGGTGAAGACGTTCGCCGATACCGTGCTGCCCGCGATGCTGGTGCATGCGTTCGGGCTGGCACTGGTTTTCGTCGAGGCTGCCATCGGTTTGCTGCTCCTGCTGGGGTTGTGGACGCAGGAGGCGCTGCTGGTCGGTTCGGCGACGATGGCCTTGCTGGTGTTCGGGACGGCGCTGCGTTCGGATTGGAATATCGTCGCGATCCAGCTGCTATATGCTCTGATTTATGCGGTACTGCTGGCTGCGCGGGAATACAACGCGTATTCGCTTGATGCGCTGATTCGACGTTGAATTTTTGCTCAGCGACCTTCCGCGGAGCTGCGGCGATGGGTCAGTTTCCGGTTACGGCGTTTATCAGGAGTTGCGCGGTCCTACCTCAATTTCCCCAGTCGAATTTGAGCGACGGGGAACAATGGCCTCCGATTGTTTTCACCGTCGTCGTACCTTTCGCGTGTCCAGCGACAAAGGGAAGCAGTGCGAAGCTAAGATTGCCGCTAGCATCTGTCTTTGCGGTGACGGGATGTTTTTCGCCATACGATTGTGTGTCAAATTGAACTTCGGAATCGGAAGGAAAGCCAGTACCAGTGGCATAGGCCAATTCGAATTTCGGCGTTAGCCGGACGATCGAGATGGTGCAGCCTTTGTCCTTACCTTCAATCGGCAGAGGAACCAGGACAATGGCGACTCTTGAAGTTGGAGATACCACGGCCAAGCGGAACGGTTCTCCTTTCGCGGGACTGAAGGCGAACGCGATCGGATCGTCTTTCTTCGATGCATCGCCGCACTGGTTTGGTTCCCTGCCCGCGCACATGACGATGCCATCCTTGCCGATGCTAACTCCCTCCATTAACATTTGCGGAGCCGCCTCAGTAACGGGCCACGTGACCACCTGATATAAGGCGTCCGAAGACAATCCCTTCGCGAACAGGTGATATTGCACCGTTGATCCTTCGCGAACTATCTGCCTTGCTTCCAAAGTCGCCCCGGGGCTGGATTGTTTTAGCCACGCGGCATGCGCTTTTAGGATGTCTGCTGGATTGACCTGAGTTTGTCCCACAAGTCCAGCGGGCGTTATGAAGGCCAGTGCAGCCACGAGAACTAGTCGTTTTACTGCTGTGTTAGCCACGCGATTGGTCATCATGCGTGGGATGATATCGCGTCGGCACAGCTGCGGCAAACCAGTCCTATTGCTGTGAGTCAGGCGGCCACAGTCGAGCGGGGTCTGAGATTTTCTCAATGCCTGATAAGTCGCGTTACCGGAAACTGACCCACTACCGGAGCTGCTCGCGACTTCGAGGTTTCGGCAAATTCGAGTAAGCTATGTGCGAACATCGGGCGGATTTAGGCGCAAAGGTGTGCGCATACAGAAAGCGCGGTCGGTGCACAAAGGAGAATTACGGTGGCGAATTTGATGAGGACTTCGAACCCGGCGTTGAACCCCAAGGCGTTTCAAGGGGAAGGCATCGCGGTGGGCGAGGCGATGACGCTGAAGGGCACGGTCAACAAGACGGGATTTCTTGTTGATCTGCGTGATGGCCACGGCGATCTGGACATGGAATATTTTCATGGAGTCGCACAATCCCGCATCGGTGATGGGGCTTGCCGCGATTGGCGGAATCGGCGGATTTATTTTCGCGTTGGTGACGATATTCAAGAAGACCTGGGCGCCGGTGACGGCTCCGATTTATGCGCTGCTGGAGGGGTTGGTGCTGGGCGGCGTGTCGGCGATGTTCGAAATGCGCTACCACGGCATTGCGATTCAGGCGGTCAGTTTGACGTTTGGCACGCTGGTGGTGCTGCTGCTGGCGTATCGCTCGGGGCTGATTCCAGTGACCCAGAAATTCAAGTTGGGGGTCGTGGCTGCTACGGGCGGGATCGTGCTGTTTTATATCGTGTCCATGGTGCTGGGATTTTTCGGCGTGCATTTCGCGCTGATCAATGGAAACGGAACGCTGGCGATCGCGTTCAGCGCGTTTGTGGTGGTGATTGCGGCGTTGAACCTGGTGCTGGATTTTGATTTCATCGAAAACGCGGTGAGCGCAGGCGTGCCGAAATATATGGAGTGGTACGCGGCGTTTGGGTTGATGGTGACGCTGATCTGGCTGTACTTCGAGATTCTGCGCTTGCTGAGCAAGCTGCGCGAACGCAATTGATGGGGGAGGCGCTTCCGCTGACGGCGCGTTTCCATCGTGCGCTGGTGTATGCGGCGCGGGTGCACGCGCGGCAATTCCGCAAGGGAACGGCGCGTCCTTATATCGGGCATCTGCTGGGCGTGACGTCCATCGTGCTGACGCACGGCGGCGATGAAGACGAAGCCATCGCGGCGCTGTTGCACGACGCAGTGGAAGATCAAGGCGGGAAGCCGCGGCTGCGCGAGATCCGGCGGAAATTCGGCGGGCGAGTAGCGCGCATCGTGGAAGGCTGCACGGATTCGGACGTCGAGCCGAAACCTCCCTGGCTGGAACGCAAGACCGAATATTTGCGGCATTTGCGGCGCGCGGATTCGTCGGTGCGATTGGTTTCGGCGGCGGATAAATTGTATAACGCGCGCGAGACGCTGGAGGATTTGCGCACGCATCGCGCGACGCTGTGGAAACGATTCAAGGGCGGCAAGCAGGGAACTTTATGGTATTACCGCGAAGTGGGAAAGATATTGCGGCGCAAGGGTCCGAAAGAGCTTGCCGCGGAGCTGGAGCGGGTGGTGCGGGAATTGACGCGCGCGGCGAGATCGCGATCGAAGCGCTAGCAGGCGGTTGCCTCGTCGTGTCCGTCGAGTCTCCGTCGGATGTTCTGCAATGCTTACCTTCTGTTAACCCCCTAGATAACATCCACTTTGTGCTGTGGTAGCCTGCCGCCAGAACGGTAACGAAATTACCCCGCCCGGGCCGAACTGAAAGCCGACACTTTTTGTAAATCGCCCCAAACCATTCAATCGCTGTGGATTAGGGCGCGGCGACGCGTGGCGTGCCAAGTGCATTACAAGTGGAGGAATACGAGGCTCGCCCGCCTTGCAAGGGCGATTCGAGGGTGTAAGCGTGAAAGAGCTGGCACTGAGGGACAAAGCAGGACGCCGTTGCGAGAGCCGTGAGCGCGGATTTTCCGTCATCGAAATGCTAATCGTCGTTGGTATCGCGCTGGTAGTCACCGGGATTGCAGTGGTGAAGTCGCAACCGGCGCTGCAACAGAATCGCGCGTTCGCTGGAGCGATGGAAGTGAAATCGGCGATGCGGCAGGGACGCGAAACCGCGATCTCCGCCCGGCGCACCGTGCAAGTGCAGTTTTTCACCGGACTGCCATGCACTGCGGGATACGCGTGCGTGCAGCTGACCAGGCTGGATCCGCCGGCCAACGTGCCCACCGTGATTCTTACGCTTCCGATCGAGAATTCGGTTCAGTTCATGCTGTTCCCCGGGGAGATCGATACGCCCGACGGATTTGGAAACGTGGCGCCAATAACGTTCGCCGGGGTAGCCAACGGCCCGCCGGTAATGGAATTCCAAAGCGATGGCAGCTTTACGGACGGCAACGGAAACGTAATCAACGGCACCGTCTTTCTTGGAATAGCCAACTTCATTGACACGCCGACCGCAGTATCGATCTTGGGCGGCACAGGCCGCGCGCGCGCGTGGCGCTTGCGAGGCGGATCGTGGGTGTACTGAGATGGCAGCCAGCCACGCAGGAACGTCCGGAGTGCGAACAGGGAGAACGCGCATGAGTCGCCAGAAGAGAAGCGGGATAGAAGCGGGCTTTACATTGATGGAAACGGTGGTCGCGTTGTTGATTCTGTCTGTAGGCATCCTGGCGCTCGCGGGGATGCTGGCGGATGGGCTGGCGTACATGTCCACGTCGCAGGACGAGTACATCGCGGAGCAGAAAGCAGCGGAGGCAGTGGAATCGATCTACACCGCGCGCGACGTCTCGCAGACGACGTGGGCGAACATCAACAACGTATCGGCGGGCGGAATATTCGTGGACGGTCCGACACTGCTTTGCGATCCGGGCCTTGATGGCATCGAGGGAACCGCCGACGACAACTGCGCGATATACGATTCGATATGGACGCCGGGTCCAGACGGCAAGTTGGGAACGGCGGATGACGTCAAGATGCCGTTGACAAATTTTAGGCGGACGATCGTGATCGCTCCGGTGGCGGGACGCGCCGATTTGCGGCAGATCACGGTGACGATCACTTATACCGCCGCGAGATTCCAGCGGACCTACACGCTGGTGACAAATATCTCGCAGTACTCGTAGAGCGGCGCCAGGGAGAAAAAGAATGAAGCGCGAAGCCGGATTCAGCTTGCTGGAAATGCTCGTGGCGGTGGCGATCTTGGTGACGATCGTCGGCGCCTGCCTGGCGGCCCTGACGCAGGGCATTCAGGCCACGCAGGGCGTATCGTTAATGGCCGACACGCAGGAAAACTTGCGCGCGGGCTTGAATTACATGGTGCGCGACCTGGTGCAGGCGGGAGAATCGATTCCGCAAGGCGGGATTCCGCTGCCGAATACGGCCGCGGGAGTTGTGAACGTGAACGAGCCGAGCCCGCCGACTCTCGCCTACAAATTTCCCGCCGCTTCGACGGTGCTGTCTGCCATTACGCCGGGACCCTCCCTGGGATTGCCGACTGCCACTCCCGATCCCAACAATCCCGGCGCCACGCTGTTTGGGCCGAACAACACGGATATGATCACCATGATTTACGCGGACAACTCGCTGATTGATAACACCATCCCGGCGACTCCGCACACGCTCAACGAGTTCCCGATTTTCCTGGCGCCCTCTGGTGGCAACCCCGGCTGCCCCGGGGGGTCGATCTCGGCAAACGGCGGAACGGTGGCCTTCGACATTACCTGCATCAACATCAACACTGGAAATACGGGCCTAAAAGCGGGTGACCTGATCATGTTCCAAAATGCGGGCGGAGTGTCGTTGCAATGTATCACCAACGTGGCGGGCCAGGTGGTTACGTTCGCCGCCGGTGATCCTTTTAAGTTGAACCAGACCGGATTGCCGAACAACACGTTGCCGAGCACGGCAGCGGGCGGCGTGTATCCTCCCACGACGGCGACGCGCATCTGGATGATCACATACTACATCGACAGCAACGCGAATCCGCAACGTCCGGTGCTGATGCGGCGGGTGAATTTCAACCCGCCGGTAGCCGTGGCCGAGGTCATCGAAAATCTGAACGTGACCTACGACATTGTCAACGCACTGGCTACGGTGCCCGCCACCAATGCCCGAGTAATCGTTGCACCAGATACACCGGCGCAAATCCGCAAAGTGAATCTGCTGCTGGCTGCACGGTCCGAGACCGCCTACGGCCAGGGCAAGACGATGGGGTATTTCCGCAACAATCTGCAGACCGAAGTAAGCGTGCAGAGTCTGTCGTTCTTCAGCTTGTATCAGTAACCAGAAACAGAGGCTAAAGGAGAATTTCCGTGACGAAGCGACGCGAACAGGGGATGGCACTGGTGACAGCACTCTTGGTGCTGCTGCTGGTGTCTTCGATGATCGTGGGTCTGGCGTGGATGGTGATGAGCGACCAGAAGCTGGGACGGAACAACTCCGACCGGCAGAGGGCGTTCTACGCGGCTGAGGCGGGCATGGAATCGATGACCGCAGCGCTGGCAGCCCAGTTCAACGTCAGTCCGGTGGTGAGCCTGGCGGACGTAAACACGATCATGACGACCACCGCGCCGGTAGATATGACCGGGAACGGAATTCAATACATTTCCCACACGGCCAACGCGCTTTGTGGAACCAACGGCTATTGCATGTCGTTCACCCCCGACCCATTCGGCAATCCGCAAGCGAACACGCACACAATTTTGACCGGCCAGAACGCGGGGCTGGTAGCGTTGCTGACGCCGTACACACTGCAAGTGACGGCGGAGACTCCGATGGGCTCCGAAGTAAAGCTGCAACGCCTGGTGCAGACGGCGGCGATTCCGATTTTTCAATTTGGAATGTTTTCGCAGACGGACCTGGATTTCTTCGCGGGACCGGACTTCAACTTCGGCGGCCGCGTGCACACCAATGGCAACTTGTGGCTGGGGGAAGGCGGTACTCTAACCTTTTCCGATAAAGTGACTGCCGCAGGCGAGATCATCCGTTCGAACCTGGAAAACGGTTATCCCACGGCGACCAACTATGCGGGAGTGGTGAACATGACGACCAATCCCGGCTCCGGCAGCTACGTGAACCTCACGCTGGGGCAGGGCAGCATCGGCGGCCCCGACACTTACGGCGGCCCGTACGGCGCGCTGTGGGAGCCTGGTTTCGGTAACCTGGCGTCGAGCGTGTATCACAACAACATCGGCGTGAAAGAGACTGGCATTGTGCCGCTGAACGTCGGCATCGCAACGCCTTCGATCGGCGGACAATCCATTGACCTGATTCGGTTGCCCCAACCCGGTGAGAACATCACCAATGCAGCCAAGTTGGGAGAACGGTACTACGGCATGGGACTCGAACCTCCGGGAGGGGGCTTGCAGGGCACGAGCTTACGAATCCTGCTGGCCGACTACGGCCCGTCGGGAACTTGCACGGACAGCGATATCGTAGGCCTGCCGCTGATTTCTGCCGGCGTGCCGGTGAACCTGGGGACGCTGGCAACACCTGTGGGACAGTACCCGATGCCGACGTCGGGAGCAAAGAGTGCCGCGGGCTACACGGCGAATCCGTCACCGACGGTCCCCGCACCTTATCCGAACGTAAGCGACGGATATTGGGCGGCCCCGGGCAAACCGCTGATTACCGGTTGCATAAAGATTGACTATCAGACCAAAGCGGGCGGGGCATTCGTGGACGTCACCAACGAAATCCTGAATCTGGGTTATACCGGCAGGAACTTGAATCCGAATTGGTACAACAACAGCATGAACGGCGCCACCCACAAGAACGCTTCACCGTTACTGTCGCCATTGCGGCCGTATTCGCCGACCGTACAGGTTCCGGCTTCGACCTGCACTGACCCGAGCGGTAATGCCGTCATCCGGCTCGCGCGTCTCCGGGACAATCCGTCGAGCTCGACATTGGGTGCCGGCGTTTGCGGGGCGCCCACGGCGGTATCAACGGATTATTGGCCGAACGTGTTGTACGACACTCGCGAGGCGATTTTCCGCGACAACGCGCTGGTCGCGAACTTCCTGGCCCCGAGCGGCGAGGAACCTATCAGCGGTGCGATGTACTACGTTGAGCTCGATGCCAACAATCTTGCCCGATGGTTCACTGGGGCAATCGGAACCAACGGACCGAATGCGATCAACATTTCCGGCTATACCGTTTATTTCTCGGACCGCCGGGGCGATCGCTTTGATACTGCCCCGCCCACCTCGGTTGGCGGCGCACTGACAAAAACGGGAGGCTACGGCTACGAGGATTTCGTGAATCCGGCTGACGGCAACGGCTGCCCGAATAACGCTCTCGATGCGGGAGAAGACGTTGAAGGCGACTACAACGCAGCCGGCGCCGACACAACCCCCGCGCTGCGGACGTATGGAAACCTTTTTCCTCCAAACGCCAGCGCTCCAGCCAATCTATTCACCGCCAGCGGCGCCAGCATCCTGCTGCCGAGCGTGCTGCCCAAGCCGGTAAACGCGCAGCTTCTTGCTGCGGGCACCACAAACGTTTCAGCCACTACGGTGTTTGCACTCAATCCGTATCCGAACTGCGTCACAAAGACCTCGATGTGGCCCGGCATGATCGTTCAGGATCCGCGGGATATGCGTGAAAACTTCCCGCTGTTCTTCCGGCGGGCGCTGAAAATAGTGAACGGTGGCACGTTGAATCTGGGAATCTGTGACACCGTAAACTGCGGGTTGACGATCGCTTCAGAGAACCCGGTGTATCTGCAGGGAGATTTCAACGCAGGGGTGAACGGCAACTTCGGCGGCGCGCACGTCGCTACTTCGATCGTTGCTGACGCCGTCACTCTGCTTTCCGACAGCTGGAATGACGTGAATTCGTTTGCCTTTCCGTACACGCTGGGAAGCCGGCAGGCCGTCACTACGACGTACCGGGTGGCCGTTATGGGAGGCAAAGGCGTGCCATTCGCGCAACCAGCCGGGACCGGAAACGACTTCGGGACCGACGGCGGCGCGCACAACTTCCTTCGATACATCGAAAACTGGGGCGGCCAAACGCTCTGGTATAAGGGCTCGATCGTGAGCCTCTTTTACAACCATCAGGCGGTGGGCAGCTTCAAGTGTTGCAATACGGTGTACAGCCCGCCGACGCGCGGCTACAACTTCGATACGGAGTTTTTGACGCCGAGCTTGTTGCCGCCACTTACGCCCATGCTGCGGAGCCTCAACACCGTCAGCATGACGCAGATGGACCTTTCGACCCAGTAGAACTTTCACTACCCCCGCAAGACGCTAGGCGGCTCCCGTGGTTTGGGAGCCGCTTTTCTTTTGTGGCGGTGCTTTTTGTGGATCACTGCGTCGCGGGTTGGATGCGGACGTTGAAATTTGTGTTTACTGCGGGGGTTTGGCAGGTGGGTGTGGCGGAGGCAGAGCAGAGCTCGGTTAGCGCGTCGCTGAAATCGCTGGGGAGCGCCAAGCCTACCAGCGGCTCGGCGTAGAGATTGTAATTGTGGCCTACCGGTAAGCGCTCGAGGTCGAACCCGCCATCGAAATGCGTGGGCGGATTTGCGGGGTCGCAGCTCCAGCCGGCTAACGTGCCGGCGATTATGCTGCCGGTGTCGGCGTCCACGGCTACGACGTGTGCGCCTACTATGCCGGTGACCGATGCGCCGGTGGACGGGGCTGGGAAGATGGCGAGCGCGAAGGGATTTGCGGGCAGGATGCGGCCGCGGAGCGCGCCGACGTTGAGAGTGTCGTTCGGGTCGGGATATTGGGCGCGGATGCCGGTGCGATCGTCGTCGGCGAGTGGAGCGTCCGGGACCGTGAAGATGGGACGTTCGCCGAGAAATTGTCCGGGAGGAGGCGCGAAGGGAAACATCATCGCGCGGATTACGGCGGAATGATCGAGCCCGAACCAGTGGCCGATTTCGTGGATGAGCAGCGATTCCAGATCGTAGGCGCCTTGGCCCTGCGGAGTCGCGAGCGCGCCGGGAGTGGCGAAGGTGGCTTGGCCGTCGTTGCGGAACAGAGTGTCGGCGTCGAGGATCTGGCCTGCGAAGGCGGCGGGCGCGGAGGAACCGACGGTGGCGCCGGGAGCGTTGGCGGTGATGGTGCGCGTGAAGGCCAGCACGCCGCTAGTGAAACCGATGCTGGACTGGTTGAAGCAGATGGTGTTGAGGCCGTCGACGTTGTTTTGGGCGTCGTCGGTGCAGGAATTCGCGGCGGAGACTTGCGCGATGGGAGCTAGCAGGCCGGGATAGTTGTTGGAATTGAAGGTGGTGCCGGCGACCCCGGCCCATACCGCGAAGGAGTCGCTGATGGTTTGCTGGATTTCGGCGACCGCTGCGGGGGAATTTTGCTGCGCGACGGTGAGTATTGTCGGCGAGAGCAGCGTGGGCAGCGCGGTGCTCCAGCGGCGATTGAGCGGCGAGCTGAGCGAGAGATTCCAGCGATTCGGTTGCGGGCATCCGCCGGATTGCGGGATGGTGGAGTCAACCGCATAGGGCAGCGGCTGCGCATCGGAAATTGCGGAGAAAGAAAGCACGAGCATCACCAGGATGGCGGAGGATTGTTTCATTTATTTTCACCTGTGGTCGCGGCGAGAGCGGATTTCACCTGAGCGCTGCAAGCTGCGACCGAAAGATCGCGGACGGCCGGGGATTCGAAGCGATGCGTCGCGGGATTGAAGGCGTCGAAGGCTGCCGTGTCTTGTACGGCGATTTCGTCGCCGGTGCGCGGGTCGCGGCGAATGCGAAATGTGCCTTGCACCCAACTGACGATCGAGAAATCGCCGCGCGGGGTGGGTTCGAGGAACAAGATTACTGCTTCGCCGGGATGGAAGCGCGGCACGCCGGAGACGGTGGACGTGAGATTGCCAACCGAACCGCCCAGGAGCCGGACGGTTATCTGCGCCGCGGCGCCCGGCGGCGCGCCCTTCCAGGTTTCTTCGATGGCGAAGGATGTGAAGGTCCAGATTTCGCCGGCGTCCCAGGCGGTGGAATTTGCGAGGCAGCGCGCGCGGATAATGAGCGGCGCGGTTTGCGCCATTTTCGCGAGCGACATGTGCTCGAGCGTGGTGGCTCGGCAGAAAGTGGCGGCGAGTAGCACTGCGATCAGCACCGCTGCTGTCGTTGCGGACGCCGTGGCTGCTGCGACCCGCGCTGCTGCTGGTGTTGATCGCGTTCGTTTGCGTGTTCGCATTTCATTTCACCTCGAGCATTCCGGTGGCCGTCCCGCGATCGTTGTTCAGAGTAGTGATGAAGAGCGTGCGGACGCCGGGGAGAGTGGTGCTGCTGAGCTGTAGATCGAGCTCGATCATGTTGGGGAAAAGACCGTTGATGGCAGAGGCGGTGACCGGGAGGTCGCTGCCTGCAGGCGCGCCGCCTGCGCCGCTGAAGGAGTAGGTGAATGTGGGGTCGAGTCCGTTGCCGTGGATGCAAAGGCCTGCCGTGATCGTGCCGGAAGCGGGCCGCGTGATCGTGAGCGGAGAGCCTTGAATGCCGCAATTATTTCCGCCGGTCAGGAGGCCGATGGTGTCCACATTGACGGGAGCGGAGGCGGCTGCGGTGGTTGGCTCGGGGACCGTGACGACTATGGATGTGACCGACGGCTGCGTGCTGGAGAGCGCGAGCGCGGCGACGGAGGAGTCGAATGGAACGATGACGAAGGGAACCGGATTCGACAGCGCGCCGTTCGGTCCGGGATTCTGAATTTGCACGTTGAGGGTTGCGGCGGAATGCACGTCCGAAGGATTCACGGCCGTCGCACACGTTGAAGTGGTGGCGCAGGTGGTGCCGCGTGGCGCGCCGTTGACCAGGATGGTGGAAGCGGAGCTGCCGCTGCCCGCGACGAAATTCAGCCCGTGGACGGCGAGCGGAAAACCTTCGACCGCACCGGAGAGGACGCTGGACGGCAGAATTTGATTGATCAGGGCGCCGCTGGTGATGGCGATGCCGGCCGTGGCGGATTTGGTGGGGTCTGCTTGACTGGTGGCGATCACGGAGATGGCGTTCGGCGAAGGCGCTGAAGCGGGCGCAGTGTAGAGGCCTGTGGAGTTGATGGAACCGCAGGCCGCGCCGGAACAGCCTTGGCCGGTAACGCCACCTTGTATCGTCCAGTTGATATTGCTATTGGTTGAGCCGGTGACTGACGCGAAGTATTGCTGCGTGGAAGGCGCGCCGGTGGACGGAGCTACGAACGCGTAAAGCGGCGAGATGGTGACCGCGACTGTGCCGTTTGTGCTGCTGATGGAAATGATCGCGGAGGCGCTTTTCGACGGATCGGCGTTGCTGATCGCTGTTACGGTGACGGCGTTCGGCGCGGGCACCGCGGCCGGCGCGAGGTAATCAGTGCTCGCGGAGCTGGGTGCTGCCGGGGGCTGGCACGGATTTGAACTGTGCTGGCAGATTTGGCCCGCGGAGGTGTTTCCATTGGCGATGCCGTTTACCGTCCACGTGACTGTTGTGTCTGTCGTGTTCAATACCGTCGGCGTGAGAGTGAGGCGCTGACCCGTGGCGACGGATGCCGACGGCGGAGCGATGCTTACCGTAACGCTGCTTACGATTGTGGCGGATGCGGATGCGACGAGCGCGCCGGCGGTGGCGTGGATGATCGCGGGATTTGTGGCGGGGAGGTCGGCGGGAGCTGTGTAGGTTGCGGTTGTCGCGCTGGTGACGGTGATGGTGCCGTTTGCTGAGTTGCCGCCGGGAATGCCGTTCACGTCCCAGGCGATGGTGGTGTTATTGGCGGCGCAGAACGAAACAGCGAAGGATTGTGTGCGGCTTAATCCGACGTTGGCTGTGGAGGGCGTGATCAGAATCGGGTTCGCGCATGTGATTGTTACTGTGGCGCTGCCTGATTTTGTGGGGTCTGCGGTGCTGGTGGCTGTGACCGTCACCGAGGTAGGGGACGGAATCAAAATGGGCGCTGTGTAGACTGCGCTGCTGGCATTGTTCGCGACGATGGTGCCGAGCGTGGCGTTGCCGTCGGTGATTCCGTTGACGCTCCAAGTGACGCCAGAGGAGGCGGTGCCCGTGACAGTCACGGTGAAAACTTGCGCGCCGCTTGTGGGCACGCTGGCCGTTGGTGGCGCGACCGATACTGCGATGCTGCTTTGCTGCAACAGCGTTACGGTTGCCGAGCCGCTGGCTTGCGCATCGGCCTGGCTGATGGCGGTGACCGTAACCGTCGCTGGATTGGGCATCGTGGCGGGCGCGGTGTAAAGCCCGGATGGCGATACCGTACCGGAAGTTGAATTTCCTCCGGCGACGCCGTTTACGTTCCAGGAGACGGCGCCGTTCGACGAGTTTGTTACCGTGGCTTGAAATTGCTGCGACTGGCCTAGCGCCACGTTCGCTGTGGACGGTTGCACCGTCACAGTGACGTTGTTATTCGGCGGAGTGCCAGCGTATCCGCAACCGCCCAGCAGAAACGCCAAGAAAAGATAGGTTCTCGCGCGCAACAGCACACTGCGACGCCAAACGATGCGTTGCGTGGTACGGCGCGGCGCGGTGGACGAGAGTGTCGCTTCGGTGTTGGCGATCGCGCCGGTGCTTTTCATATCTGCGGGCGATGAGGGCACGCGCTGTGCCACAGCGGAGCAGGAATGCGAATCGCGCAGCGGCGGGAACATGCGCGAGTGTCCGCGCGGCATTTTTCAGCAATGCCAATGAGGGCAAACAGTTACGAGAGAGGTGAAAGGTGCGGCGCGGATTGCAATGCAGAAGCAGTAGGCGCGTTTGAAATTGCGGAAGTTCATCGAGTCCCGCAATGGCACACGGATTCGATTTATGAAGCCAAATCGGGAGAGATGCGCCGCGCGGCGTGACGATCGCGGTCTTCGCTGCCGCGCCCTCTGAGCGGGACGCCGAGATTGACACGGGCAAGCGGCAGTCGAATAATGCGCCCATGGCAAAGCCCGAGACGGTGCGGCGAATTAAGAGTTATTCGGCAGCGAGCGGTTACGTGTATCAATATCAATTTCAGGATGCGCACCCGGCGCAGCGCGATGCTGCGCATGGCAACGAGTTCGTTTACTACGTCTCGGCGGACCGCAAGACGATGTTTCCGATCCGCATTTTCGTGATGCAGGAAGCGCTCGAGAAATGGACGAAGCAAACAGGCCGCGCGTTGACCGGAACCGAAGAATACGCCATCGCGAAGATGCGGCTCTTTCAGGCGCTCGATGACGTTGTGGATTTCGCGACATCGCGCCCGGAGTTGACGGTGGACGATTCGAACGTGCAAGCTCTGATCGATCGCCTGGATCTATAGCGAGGGGAGCAGCGCCCTGCGGCGCGCGGCTTCCGAAGCGCTGCGCTAGGGATTCGCAAGAATAGCTTGCAGCGCGGGTTGCAGGGATTCTTGGCGGAATTTGTAGCCGCTGGCGGCTAGCTTTTCGGGTTGGACGCGCTGGCTTGCTAGCAGGAGCCCGTCGGCCATTTGGCCCAGGGCCAGGCGCAGCGCGATGGCCGGGGCGGGGAAAATTGCGGGGCGATGCAGCACTGCGGCTAGCACTCGCGTGAATTCTGCATTTTGTACCGGTTGGGGCGCGACAATATTGACTGGGCCTTGCATTTTTTCATCTGTGATTGCTGTGCGCAGGATCTGCACCGCATCTTCCAGCGCGATCCAGGACATCCACTGTTTGCCGTTGCCCAGGCGGCCGCCAACGCAGAGTCTGAACGGCGTGAGCATGCGCGGCAGCGCACCGCCTTGCGTCGCTAATACCACGCCGAAGCGAGCCATTACCGTGCGAACGCCGCGTGCGGCGGCACGCGCGGCTTCGCCTTCCCAGGCGCGGCAGACAATCGCGAGGAAATCGTTGCCGTAGCCGCTCGATTCGGTGAGCAATTCATCGCCGCGGCTGCCGTAATAGCCAATCGCCGAAGCACAAACAAAAACGCGCGGAGGTTGTTTCAGGCGCTCGAGGGAATCCACCAGAACGCGCGTGGAATCCACGCGGCTGCTGCGAAGCTCGTTCTTGCGTTGCTCGGTCCAGCGTCCACCGGAAATGCTGGCGCCGCTCAAATGGACGATGGCGTCGAAACCTTCGAGGGCGGGGACGTCCACGGTGGCTCGCGATGGGTCCCAGCGCACGTCGCCGGGAGCCGGTGTGCGGCCTGGACGCACGATATGAAAAACGGAGTGGCCATCGGCGCGCAGCGACCTAGTGAGCGCTGATCCAACCAGGCCTGAGCCTCCCGAAATCAGCACTTTCATTCAAATCCCTCGTGAGTTGGACATGGTCCGTTGTGTTCAACTACCGTACGGCGCAAGTCAGGGCACGTCAAGGTCCCTCGTCGTACTGTCGGCACGCGAGATGCAGTGAGCGCTCCGCTGTTATAGAATTTGCAGTTTCGCAGCGAGGTGAGAATGACTTCATCAATGTGTCGGGCGGGCGCGGGGCTCATCGCGGCGGCCGCATTATTGCTTCCATCCGCGATTTCAGTTAGCGCGCAAGAAGATCACGGGATTACCGGCTTTGCAGCCGCGCATGTACAGGCGGAACAAGAGCGCGAGCAGAAGCTGCGCGCTATTCCGGATGCAGCGCATGCCGAGAGCAATTTGCGGCGCATCACGAGCGAGCCGCATTTGGCCGGCACGGAAGCAAGCCATCGCCTGGCCGAATGGTTGCGCGATCAGTATCGCAGCTACGGCTTTGACGCGGACATTGTGAGCTACAGCGTGTGGCTTCCGCAGGCGCGCGAAGTGAAACTAGAGCTCACAGCGCCGAAACCGGTTGCGTTGGCAACGCCCGAGCAGCCATATCCGGTTGATCAAGACACCTACAACAAGAACGCAGTGATGGCGTTCAACGTTTACGCGCCGTCGGCGGATATCACCGCGCCGGTGATCTACGTGAATTATGGAACGCAGGAAGACTACCAAGCGCTGGAAGCGATGGGCATCAGCGTGGAAGGCAAAATTGCGATTGCGCGCTATGGGCGATGCTATCGCGGCATCAAGACGAAACTGGCGGAAGAGCACAAGGCTCTTGGGTTGATCCTCTATTCCGATCCGCAGGACGATGGATATTTTCAGGGAGATGTGTTTCCGCGCGGCCCTTGGCGGCCGATGAGCGGCATTCAGCGCGGCTCGGTGCAATACACCGAAATTTATCCGGGAGATCCTTTGACGCCGGGAGTGGCTGCAACGCCGGACGCGAAGCGGCTGGCCCCTGCTGATGCGAGAAGTTTGCCGCATATTCCTACCATGCCGATCAACGCGCAAGATGCGGCGGTGATTCTGGGCGAGCTGGACGGCCCACACGTTCCGCGGGGCTGGCAGGGAGCGCTGCCGTTCACGTATCACGTTGGGCCCGGTGGCGCCGTGGCGCATATGAAGCTGGTGATGGATTATCAGCAGCGTCCGATTTACGACGTGATCGCGAAGTTGCGCGGGACGGACGATAGCGCGTGGGTGGTGCTTGGCAATCATCACGATGCGTGGGTGTATGGCGCGGTGGACCCCGGCAGCGGGACGGCGACGATGCTCGAAACGGCGCGTGCGCTGGGTGAGCTGGCACGTACTGGCTGGAAGCCGCGCCGCACGATCGTGATGTGCGAATGGGATGGCGAAGAGCCGGGCCTGATCGGCTCGACGGAGTGGGTGGAGGCGAATCGCGCGGAGCTGCAGGCGAAGGCGGTGGTGTACATCAACACGGACGTGGGAGTCGCGGGGCCGAATTTTACGGCTTCCGCGACGCCTTCTCTGAACGATGTGATCCGCGATGCCGCGCGCTCCGTCGCGGGACCGGATGGCACGGGAAGCGTCTACGAAGCGTGGCTCGAACATGCCAAGCGTGGAGAAAAGCAGCTGAGCGGCATCGCGCGGACGCAGGCTACGCTGGAAAATCCGGGGCAAGCTCCGGTGGATGCTCTGGGCGCGGGCTCGGATTTTTGTCCGTTTCTCGATTTCGCGGGAATTCCCTCCATTGATACGGGATTTGTAGGCGATTACGGCGTGTACCACTCGCTCTACGATGATTTCTTCTGGATGAAATCATTTGGCGATCCGACGTTTGAGTATCATGCGACGCTCGCGAAAGTGCTGGGGACCATGGCATTGCGGATGGACGAAGCGGACGTGCTGCCGTTTGACTACGCGGCGTACGCTGAGGCGATTGCGCGTGTGACGAACGACCTCGTTTCGCGCGCCAGCCAGCTGGGAATGCAAAGCGCGTCGCTGCAGAGCATTTCCGATGCGTCCGGACGTTTGACGGCTTCCGCGACGCGCGCATCGCGCGCGCTGCAACACATGGACGTTACTCCGTTCGACACGGCGAAGCAGGATCGGATCAATCATGAACTGGCATCGGTGGAGCAGGCGTTGCTGGCGCCTCAGGGCCTGGTCGGCCGGCCCTGGTACAAGCATACGATTTATGCGCCGGGAAGTTACGCGGGTTACGCGGCGGAGGTGTTGCCCGGCGTGAATGAAGCGCTGGATCGCGACGACGCGGTCGTGTTTCAGCAAGAAGGGACTTCGCTGGCGGCGGCTTTGCTGCGTGCTTCCGCGCGGCTCGACGAAATTACGAAGCTCGCGGAATCGAAGTAATCGCACGGATATTGGCCTCGGAACGAGTTTCGCGTTTGTGTGCGTTGGCGCGGTAGAATGAAGAATATGCGTGTGCGCGTGCTTTTTTTTGGACAACTCAAAGAGATCGTGGGGCTTGCGCAGGAGGATGCGGAGCTTTCCGAGGGCGCTCGCGTCGAAGACCTCTTCGAGCGGTACGGACGGCGCTTTCCGAAGCTTGCGGAGTTTCGGCCTTCGGTGGCGGCTTCATTGAACCAGGAGTATGCGGAGTGGCGCGCGCCGCTTGCTGCTGGGGATGAGGTCGCGTTTTTGCCTCCGGTAAGCGGAGGCCAGCAGGCGGCGGTGGCCGAGGATATTTTTTTGCTGGTGCGCGAAGCGATCCAGCCGGGCGAGCTTATCGAGAGTTTAAAAGCGCCGGAAGATGGCGCGCTGGTGGTGTTCGACGGGTTCGTCCGCAACAACTTCAAGGGCCGGCAGACGCTCTATTTGGAGTACGAAGCTTACGAGCCGATGGCCTATGCGAAAATGCGCGCGATTGGCGCGGAAATTCGCGCGAAATTTTCGGTTCACCGCATCGCCATCGTGCACCGGCTGGGCCGGCTGGAAATCGGCGAGACTAGCGTCCTGATCGCGGTCAGTTCGGCTCACCGGGCGGCGGCGTTTGACGCCTGCCGCTTCGCCATAGACATTTTGAAGCGCACCGTGCCCATCTGGAAGAAGGAATTCTTCGCCGGCGGCGCCGTGTGGGCCGAAGGCGAATCGTTGCCCCAGAAAGCCATTTCCGGCCTGGATGAATCTACTTCCTAGATGAAACGAGCGATGGTTACGCTTTGCGCCCTCATGCTGGCAGGCATAGCCGGGTTAGCCGAGACGGTGGCAGCCCCCAAGCCGCAGCAAGACAAGCAAAAGCAAAAAGGGACGATCCGCGTCCAGACGGACCTGGTGAGCATTCTGGCGAGCGTTACGGACGCCAAAGGCGAGCCGGTGATTGGCCTGGGGCAGAGCGCATTTCAGGTTTTCGAAGAGGGTGTGGAGCAGAAGATCGTGCGCTTCGAGCCGCAAACGAATCGCCCGATCGACCTCGCGTTGATGGTGGATACCAGCGGCTCAGCGGCCATCGAGTTAAAAGTCGAGCGCGATGCCGCGGCTCATTTTGTGGACGAAGTGGTGCGGCCCGGCGACCGGCTGGCGGTATTTTCGTTCACCAGCGATGTGATTCAGCTGAGCAGTTTCTCGGACGAAACGAAAGTGTTGGAGGAGGCCGTCCGTAGAGTGGACCTCGGCGCGGACATGGGGACTTCGCTTTACGATGCGGTGGTGCTGGGTTCGCAATCGGTGCGGCGGCAGGGCGCGGACCGGCGTCGGGCTGTTGTGATCATCACTGATGCAGGCGAGACCACGAGCATTTCGAAATTTGAAGATGCGCGGCGGGCGGCGATCGCTTCGGACACGCTTCTTTATACTGTGGTGGTGCGGCCGATGAAATCGAATGGAGGGTGGAATACGGCGGGCGAGCACGCCATCGAGACGATCACAGACAGCACCGGCGGCGCGATGTACTATCCTACGGACATCAGCGAGCTGACCGGGATCTTCGATCGCATCAACCAGGAACTGCGCACGCAATACTTGCTGGGCTACTATCCCAATCCCACGCCGCCGCCGGGAGTTTCGCGGCACGTGGAGGTGAAAGTGAATACCGGAGACAATGTGCGATCTCGCAGAGAATATATGACCGCCGGAGTGGCGCGATAAACGCATGAACAAATTTCTCGAAGTGGCGCTGGCAGCGGCGCGCGAGGCGGGGGCGGTGCTGCTGACCGAGCACAGCCGGCCGCAGAAAATTTCGTACAAGGGCGAAGTGGATTTGGTGACGGAGACGGATAAGCGCTCCGAGGCGATCGTCGTGGGGCGATTGCGGCGCGAATTTCCGGATCATCGGATTGTGGCGGAAGAAGGCTCGGGTGGTGCGGCCGGCGCTTCGCGCTACGAATGGCATGTGGACCCTTTGGATGGGACTACGAATTTTGCGCACGGTTATCCGTGTTTTGCGGTTTCGATTGCGTTGCTGGAGGATGGGCAGCCGCTGGTCGGAGTCGTTTTCAATCCGGTGAGCAATGAGCTTTTTTCGGCGGCGCGGGGCGCGGGGGCTTTTCTGAACGAGAAGCCGATTCATGTTTCGAAGATGGAGAAGCTGGCTACCTCGTTGGTTTCCACTGGATTTCCTACGCACAATCGCGCTGCGAATTTGAATATTCATTATTACTGGCAATTCACTTTGCGTTCGCATGGCGTGCGGCGGGATGGCTCGGCGGCGCTGGATTTGTGTTCCGTCGCGTGCGGCAGGTTCGAGGCATTCTGGGAATTTGGCTTGCACTCGTGGGATACGGCAGCGGGGATCTTGATGATCACCGAGGCTGGCGGCACGGTTTCGGATTTGCGCGGCGGAGCGTATCGTCCTGGCGGGCCGGATTTGCTGGTGAGCAACGGGCTGATTCACGACGAGATGCAGGCGATGATGGCGGAAGTCGCGGCTAGTGCGACGAAGTTGTAGCGGCTGGAATTCAGCTCCGCTCGTTGCGCATGTGGAGTGCGGCGGCGTGCCGGCGCTTGCACCGTGTAATCGGCGTCACAAGATCAAGCCTGGCGAGGCGCGCCTCGCCAGGAGCGTTTTTCGCCAACGTCCAATTTGCGCAAAAGCGGCGGCGCGCCGCCGCACTCCACACGAATCGCGTCATCGCTGGTGACTCGCTCTCGGTTCGTTGTTGTGGCTGCACACTTCATCATCCCGTCTATAAAACTTTTCTAACTTGGCTTGACGCAGAATGATTGACGCCTGCGCGGCGCGATGCTAGCTTGGCGCATCCTTCTCGATGCGTGCTGTTGACCTTATTCGCAAGAAACGCGATGCCGCGGAGCTTTCCCGCGAAGAAATCGAATTCCTTATTTCCGGCACGACGCACGAGCGCATTCCGGACTATCAGATTGCGGCGTTTTTGATGGCCGTGGTGTGGCGCGGGATGACGCGCGCGGAGCTTGCGGCGTTGACCGAGGCAATGCTGCATTCCGGGTCGGTGCTTGATTGGTCCGCGTTGCCCGCAGCCAAGGTGGATAAGCACTCTACGGGCGGCGTCGGTGACAAGACATCTTTGGTGATTGCGCCCATCGTGGCGGCTGCGGGGCTTTACGTGCCGATGATCAGCGGGCGCGGCCTGGGCCACACCGGCGGCACGCTCGATAAACTGGAATCCATTCCCGGCTTCAACGTGAATTTGCGGCTCGATGAGTTTCGTCGCGTGCTGGAAACGTGCCGCTGCGCGCTGATCGGGCAGACGCCGGAAATCGCGCCGGCTGATAAGAAGTTGTACGCCTTGCGCGATGTGACGGCCACCGTCGAAAGCCCCTACCTGATTACCGGTTCGATCATGAGCAAAAAAATGGCGGAGGGAATTGACGCGCTGGTGCTGGACGTGAAGACTGGCGACGGCGCATTTATGAAGAAGCAGGAGGACGCCGAACATCTTGCCGAGTTGATGGTGGAAACCGGAACGCGCATGGGGAAGAAAGTTGTCGCGCTGATCACGGATATGGAGCAGCCGCTGGGACGCAAAGTGGGAAACGCGCTGGAAGTAGAGGAATGCGTCGAAATTCTGGATGG
Source organism: uncultured Acidobacteriota bacterium (assembly GCA_963740695.1). GTDB lineage: Bacteria > Acidobacteriota > Terriglobia > Acidiferrales > UBA7541 > Palsa-295. The sequence goes on along the minus strand of CAVUFU010000001.1, from coordinate 163,947 downwards.
AAAAGGTCCGGAGGACTTGCGGGAATTGTGCCTGGAGCTTTCGGCGTGGATGTTTTTATTGGGCAGGAGCGTAAAATCCGTCACGGAGGGACGCGCGCTGGCGGCGGAAATGATTGCTTCGGGGCGCGCGCGTGATACATTCCGCGAAGTTATTCGCTTGCAGGGGGGCGATGTGCGGATCGTGGACGATCCGGGCCGGTTGCCGCATGCACGGCATACGGCGCGAGTGGATGCGCCGCGCGCGGGATACGTCGCCGCGATTCACTGCGAAAAAGTGGGCGTCGCGAGCATGTTACTCGGCGGCGGCCGGGAGAAAAAGGAAGATTCGGTGGATCCGAGCGTGGGCCTGGTGCTCGAAAAGAAAATCGGTGACGCCGTGAAAGCCGGTGAAAATTTGTGCACCGTGCATTACAACCTGGATTCGCGGTTGGTTCACGCGATGAGATTGCTTTCGGAGAGTTTTGAGATTGGAGATCACGCGCCGCCGGCCGCGCCGCTGGTGCGGAAGATTATCGGTGCGGGAGAAATGGCTTAAGGCTGTCGCATGGTTCGTTAAAGGAGGCTCCTTCGCATGCATCGCCTGGTAGGCGTCCTGGGAATGATGACGATGATGGCGCTGGCCTATATTTTTTCGACGAACCGCCGCGCGATTCGCGGGAAGACGGTGGCGTGGGGACTGGGGCTGCAGATCGTTTTCGCGTTCTTGGTGATGCGCTGGGAATTCGGACGACTGATTTTTCAGAAAGCCGGAGCGGGAGTGAATTGGGTTCTGGATTTCGCGTTTAAGGGCTCGGAGTTTGTGTTTGGCGACCTGGGCAAGAAGGGTTCGCCGATGGGTTTCTACCTGGCGTTCCAAGTGTTGCCGACGATTATTTTTATCGCCGCTGTTTTTGCGCTGCTGTACTACCTGGGCGTGATGCAATTCATTATCAAGCAGGCCGCGAAAGTGATGACCGGACTGATGGGCGCGAGCGGCGCGGAGTCGTTGAACGTCGCGGCGAGTATTTTCATGGGGCAGACGGAAGCGCCGCTGACCATCCGGCCGTTTCTGCCGGAAGTGACGCAGTCCGAATTGATGACGATCATGACCAGCGGCATGGCGCACGTTTCCGGCGGAATCATGGCGGCGTACATCGCTTACGGAATCGAGGCCAAGCATTTGCTGGCTGCTGTGATCATGACCGCGCCGGGTACGATTTTGCTTTCGAAGATGCTGGTACCGGAGACGGAAGTGCCGGTGACTTCCGGTCGGGTGGAGATGGCTCCGCTCGAGCGCGATACGAATGCGCTGGGTGCGATTTCGCGTGGCACGATTGATGGTTTGAATCTTGCGGTCAACGTTGGCGCGATGCTGATTACTTTCATTGCGCTGATTTACCTGGTGGATGGGGTGTTTGGGTTGGTTCACAACGGGTTGGCTATGTTGGGCATCGGCTGGTTTCCTTCAAGCGTCGAACAGATTTTCGGGTGGCTTTTTTCGCCGATTGCTTGGGTGATCGGCATTCCGTGGCAGGATTGCCACACCATTGGGAATCTTCTGGGCTTGCGCATGGTGACGAACGAATTGGTCGCATTCCAGCGATTGGGGCCGATGAAGGATGCGCTGGACCCGCGGTCGTTTACGATCGCGACGTTTGCATTGTGCGGCTTCGCGAATTTCAGCTCGATCGGAATTCAGATTGGCGGGATTGGCGCGCTGGCGCCGAATAAGAAAGCCGATCTGGCGCGGCTGGGGATTCGCGCGATGGCGGCGGGAACGATGGCCAATTTGATGTCGGCTTCCATTGTGGGGATCATGCTGCGATGAGTGCTGCTCGCTCGAAGTCTTCCGGCCACTCGAAACTCGGATTTCGCGATCCCGAATTTGCGCGGGCCGAGCGCGCCGCGAAGTTCATTCTGGCGAAGACGAAACTGCGGCCGGAGATTGCGCTTGTGCTTGGTTCCGGCTTAGGCGCGTTCGCCGACGAACTGAGCGGATGCAACGCGAATCCCTTATGAAAGAATTCCGGGGTTTCCGCGGTCGACCGCGATCGGACATGCGGGGCGCCTGGTGATCGGCAAGGTTGGAAGCGTGCTTGTGGCAGCGATGCAAGGGCGCGTCCATTTCTACGAGGGTTACACGCCGCAGCAAGTCGTGTTTCCAATGCGCGTTTTCGGGCGCATGGGAATTCGTGCGGCGATTCTGACCAACGCGGCGGGCGGCATTAATGTGGACTTCAAGCAGGGCGCACTGGTGGTGATTCGCGACCACATCAATTTGCAAGGCATCAATCCGCTGATTGGGCCGAACGACGAGCGCTTCGGTCTGCGCTTTTCGGATATGACGACGGCGTATTGGAAGCCGTATCGCGAGGCGGCGCTGGCGGAAGCGAAGCGGCTGGGAATTGACGTTTCGGAAGGCGTGTATGCGGCGCTTTCGGGACCGAGCTACGAAACGCCGGCGGAAATTCGTTATTTGCGTACGATTGGAGCTGATTTAGTGGGGATGTCCACGGTGCCGGAAGTGATTGTGGCGCGGCACATGGGCATCCGCGTTCTGGGAATTTCTTGCGTGACGAATATGGCGGCGGGAATTCTGGATCAGCCGATCAATCATCTGGAAGTGTTGGAAACCGGCGAGCGGGTCAAGGGGCAGTTCATCGCGCTGCTGCGGGCGGTGTTGCCGCGCATCGCGAGCGATAAAGACTGAAGAAAGCGAAGGATGACGTGAGCGAATACGACGCACTGATTACGGCCGCGAGGCAGGCGCGCGAAAACGCGTACGCGCCTTTTTCGAATTTTCGCGTGGGCGCGGCGGTGCGCGCGAAATCCGGGCGCATTCACACCGGCTGCAACGTGGAAAACGCGACCTTGGGCCTCACTTGCTGCGCGGAGCGCGTGGCCATCTTCAAGGCTGTCTCGGAAGGCGAGCGCGGGTTCGATGCGATCGCGGTGGTGACCGATGTGGATCGTTTGACGCCGCCTTGCGGCGCTTGCCGCCAGATCATCTGGGAATTCTGCGGCGACGTGCCGGTGGTGCTGGCGAATCTCAAAGGCAAAGTGGAGGAAGAAACCGCGGGCGGGCTGCTGGCGCGCCCGTTTGATTCCTCGTTCCTGTAGCATTTGCGAAAATCACCACAGATGAACACAGATAAACACAGATAAAGTCAAAAAATGAGAAATGGAAAACAAAGAGGGATTGTGGACTTGAAACGCGAAATCTTGCGAGTGCGAATTGCATCGGTTGGAGTTTCCATTCTTTGGTTTCATCTGTGTTTATCTGTGTTCATCTGTGGTGCCGGTTGCGTTGCGCTGGCACTGCCGGCTGCTGCGAAGGAGAAGGCTGATCTGCTGGTCGCCGGTGGCACTGTGGTGACGATGGACGCGCAGCGGCGTGTGATCGAAAACGGCGCGGTCGCTGTCGTCGGTGATTCGATTGTGGCCGTTGGCACGAGCGCCGAAATTGAGGGCAAGTACGAATCGGCAAAAAGGATTGATGCGCGCGGCGCGATTGTGATGCCCGGGTTGATCAATGGGCACGCGCATGCGGCGATGAGCCTTTTTCGCGGGATCGCCGATGACCTGTCACTCGATGATTGGCTGCACAAATATATTTTCCCCGCCGAAGCGCGCAACGTCACCGAGGATTTTGTAGCGTGGGGTACGCGCCTGGGAATTTTGGAAATGCTGCGCGGCGGCATCACGACGTACGCGGACATGTATTACTTCGAGGATGCCGTCGCTCGCGTAACCAAGGAAGCTGGGATGCGTGGCGTGCTGGGCGAGACGATCATCGATTTTCCCGCGCCGGACAACAAGTCGGTGCCGCAGGCTCTCGAATACACGCAAAAGTACCTCGATCGGTGGAAAGGTGACGCGCTAATCGTCGCGGCGGTGGCGCCACACTCGATGTACACGTGTTCGGAGAAGACGCTACAAGACGCGGCGGCTCTGGCGCGGCGCAATCACGCGCCGATTTTGATTCACATCGCCGAAGCGCCGTTCGAACTGGAGCAAAGCCGCAACAAGTACGGGCTGACGCCGGTGGCCTATCTTTCTCGCGCGGGCATATTAGGACCCGACGTTGTTGGCGCGCACTGCATCTGGGTGGACCACGCCGATATCGCCACGCTCACGCATTTTGGCGTGGGCTGCATTCACAATCCCTCGAGCAATATGAAAACCGCGGCGGGCGTGATGCCCGTCGTCGAGATGCTTGCGGCGGGCGAAGCGATCGGCCTCGCGACGGACGGCGCGGCCAGCAACAACGATTTGGACCTCTTCGAGGAAATGGATCTTGCCGCGAAGTTGCAGAAGGTTGCCAGGATGGATTCGCGAGCGCTTCCCGCCGAGCAGGTGGTCGAGATGGCGACGATCACCGGCGCTCGTGCGTTGCATCTCGAGAAAGAGATCGGATCGCTAGAAACCGGGAAGAAAGCCGATCTGATTCTGGTGGACACTGCCGCGCCGCACGCGACGCCGATGTACAATGTCTATTCGCAACTGGTGTATGCGCTGAAGGCGAGCGACGTGAAGACCGTGGTCGTCGGCGGAAAAATTGTGATGCAAGACCGCCAGATGCTGACGCTCAATGAGAAAGAAATCCTGGCGAAAGCACAGGAATACAAGAAGCAGATTGCCGCATCGCTCGTAAGCCCCGCCGCGAATTAGAAATCGCCCCGGAAAAATCTGCTGGAAGCGAAGCGCGTAGCTTCGGGGGCTGAAGAGACTGTGTGAGAACTCGAAATTCGCCCCCTCAGCGGCTGAAGCTGCTCGTTTTATTTGCCGGGATCTTTCGCGCGGGCTGAAGCCCGCGCTCCCCCGCATAAATGCGGGGGCTCCCACGGTGGGGCTGAACATTTCCTTGGAAAGTTTTGATCGCTTACAACGAGGGCGAGCGCAAAGGCCGCGAAGAGAGCGTCAATGCGGCGGCGGAGTCTGCAAGGCCCGCAGCCTCTTCTAAAGCCGCTCTCATTTTCCGTTCGTTACGGCACGGCTAAAACCGTGCCCTGACGAAAGTCACCGTTCTCACACAGACTCTAAAGCTCTTTGTTAAACAGCGCGATTTATGTCGGAGCTAAAGCACCGACCCCCTAAAAAGTCGAGTTTTTCCGCAAGCGGTAAAGCCGTCCTGATTTTTCCGTGCCTGCGCCGTAGCTAAAGCTACGGCCTACAATGATTCTCGTGTCCTCACGCAGAGTCTGGAGCCACCGAAAATGCAGCAGTTCATGCCGGAGCTAAAGCTTCGAGCCACCGAAACTCCGGTTTTCTCTACACGCTGCTAGCTCGGCCGGGCTGCGTTGCGTTGCCGCACGAGCTTTTGTGCCGAACTGCGGAGCGTCTCTGGAATGTTCTTGTTGGTGCTGAGTTGTTTCAAATCGCCGGGCGTCAGACGGGGCAGAAGATGGAGCGTCACGTCCAGCGGAGCCTTGGGATTTTTTGTGAGGTTTCTGGCGACCACGTAGCTTTTCATGAAGACACGGTTATTGGCGATCAGGCGCAGCACTTCTTGAGAGACGTTGGCCATGGCAGCGAAGTTTTCGATCTCGAGGTCGGTCAAGCGCGGAGATTGCAGCACGCCGCGCTGCACGATCTTGTTGGGGTCGCGGATTAAAAGCATGCGCTCTTCGCGGCCGCCTTTGACGGCGAGCTGTATGCGCTGAACGATATTCATCTGGGCCATTCTTTGCAGCAGGGTTCTTCGTTTCTTGACGTCCGGCTCGGCCTCCGCCGCGGCTTCTTCGATTTCGTTTTCTTTGAGCACCGCGTTGGTTTCAAATTCCGCGAGCAGCTCCTGCTGTTCAGGAGTGGCCGCCTCGGAGTACGCGAGGGCCGAGCTGAGCGGCGGATAGGACGTGAGGCGGTCGAGATTGTCGAGCAAAGACTGAATTCCGGCGCTAGTCAGTTGCGTGGAAACGCGCGTGACAAATTCGGCCGGACACGACGCATTGGCAGCCAGCGCGTCGGCCACCTGCGGCCGCTCGCCCAGATTATCGGCGCAAAATTCGAAAAAGCGCGGGTCGGCATCCGAACGCGTCAGCACGGCGAGAAATGATTCGATGGGCTGGTTCAAAATTGCGGCGTGCGCGCGTTCCGCGACGGCGGGATCGGCATCCGCTGCCAGGATCGCAAGGAGTTCGGTACGGTCCTCGCGGGCGACAGGACTGGCAGCCGAGCAGACGGCGAGTTTTTGTTCGGGCCTCGCGCGGCCGGAACGTATCGCGTCGCGAAGCTCGGCGCTAATGAGAGGCTCCGTTCGCGGGGGAGTTTGCGGGAATCGGAGCACCCAAGACGAGGGATGTATCGGTAGCGGCCGGCTGCGGCGTTGTGGAATTTGGGCCCGCGACGGTGACCGGCACCGCAGACGAAGCTCGCGCGGGCGCAGAATATGCGGGATCGCCGGAATGTTTGTGCAAGCGCGCGGCGATCTTCGGGTCCGAGGTAGTGGATCGCAGCCCAGCCTGCGGCAATGATCAAAATCGCCAGAACCACCAGCACAGAAACGCGCGCCCACAGGCGATCGGGCTCGTCCGGAGGCTCAGCGACCACGCCGGGTTCGGGGCGGCCTTTGGTTTGCAGCGCGTATTCGGCCACCAGATTGTCTTCGTCGAGGCCCAGATAGCGCGCCACCGAGCGGATGAAGCCGCGATTAAATACACCGCCGGGCAATTGCTCCCATTGTTCGTTTTCGAGGGCTTCGAGGAAGCGCGGCGCAATGCGTGTGGCGACGGAAATTTCTTCCAGTGAGACGCCCCGCATTTCCCGCTCGCGCTTGAGTTGTTCGCCGAAAGGTGTCGAAGACATCCGCAGGAACCCGCAACCACAGAAAATATAGGCGTCAGTGAAGAGTGTGTCAATGCTGGGCCGCAAGACGCGCGAAAGTGGGGATGTTGGCGTTTCGTCAATCGCGCCGCGAACCCCATTGCGGAGAGCCGAAAGCGTTACCTATAATGAGAAGGTTGACTAAAGAAACTCCAGATTCGACTGAAAGTCTCCCCGTGGATACCAGGCGGAGAGCTTCGGACGGAAGACCGTTCGACGGTGTGGAGCGCCGCAGAACCCCGGGTGTGGGTCCGGACATCGTCACTCCGGAGTCCTCGAATGAAGTGACCGTATTCCATGAGCTGGGCAAAGCGCTGACGTCGTCGCTGCAGCTTGACCAAGTGCTGCGCACGATCATGGAAAAGATCAATGAAGTACTGCGGCCGGATACGTGGTCGTTGCTTTTGATGGATATGGACAAGAAGGAGCTTTACTTCCAGATTGCGACGGGGAAGGGCGCCGAATCGCTGAAGGATGTGCGCATCAAGGTCGGGCAAGGATTGGCGGGATGGGTCGCCGAGACGGGCGAGGCCGTGGTGGTGCCCGATACCAGCAAGGATTCGCGGTTCTTCGGGCAAGTGGACGAGCGGACCAAGATGGAGACGCGCTCGATTGTCGCTGTGCCGGTGCGGTTTCGCGAACAATGCCTCGGCGTAATCGAGTTGATCAATAGTATCGGCCCGGAAGGCTTCAGCGCGCGCGATTTGGCTTTGCTGGAGGCGTTGGCGGATTATGCGGCGATTGCCATTGAGAACGCGCGGCACGTGCAGCGAATCCACGAACTGACGATCACCGACGATTGCACCAGTTTGTATAACGCGCGGCACCTGAATTTCATGCTGGACACGGAAATTTACCGCTCGCACCGCTACGCTTTCGAATTTTCGTTGATTTTCATTGACCTGGATCATTTCAAGAGCGTCAACGATACCCACGGGCACTTGATGGGCTCTAAGCTGCTCGCGGAGATTGGGCAGGCCATCAAGGACAAGTGCCGATTGATTGACCTGGCCTTCCGCTACGGCGGCGACGAGTTCGTGGTGCTGCTGCCGCAAACTTCCAAGGACAATGCGTTGGGCGTGGCGCGGCGCTTGCACAAACTGATTCGCGAGACGGTTTGGCTGCAGGAATCCGGAATCAACGCGCACGTGACGGCCAGCGTCGGCGTCGCTGCTTACCCTAGCGATTCGCGGACCAAGGCCGAGTTGCTGCACCTTGCCGATGAGGCTATGTACCTGGTGAAAAACACCACGCGCGACAGCGTGGCCGCTACCGGCGTGGGAATGCTTTCGCAACACAAGTAGGCGCCTGCCGCTTTTTTTCCTCTTGTGAGTGTTGCACCTGCCCAGTGCGTCCGATTGCTAAGCGGGAAACCTCTCACCTATACTCGGGTTCTAAGTCCATTAGAGCGTTATCGCCGTTAGGGAGAGATTCCTCTGCGCAATCAGGAAGCCGCGCGCTATGCACGCTGGGCCGCTTGGGCCGCGGGGGCGATCGCTCTGGTTGTCGCGGGGGTTTACGCGCAGCGCGCCATCCGCGAAGCCCGGGCGCGCAGCGCGATCAAGGCGCTGGTGCCGGCGAGCGTCGAGCAGCAGTCCAACGAATTCTCGTTTTCGAAAGTGGAGCAGGACCGCACGCTCTTCACCGTGCGGGCTTCGCGCGCGACGCAGTATAGGGATGAAAACCGCGCATTGCTGCAGGACGTCTGGATCACGATTTACGGCCGCGACGGAAAGCGCGACGACAATATTCATACCAGCGAGTGCAGCTACGCGCCGAAGTCGGGCAATGTGGTGTGCCAAGGCGCCGTGCAGATGGATCTCGCGGCGGCGGACCCGGCGCAAGGCCAAGCGAGCGAGCGGCAGCTGCAGGTGACGACGCGCAATTTATCTTTTAATCGCGATAGCGGTGAAGCGTCCACGGCGGCACCTGTGCAATTTCAATTCGCCGGAGGGCAGGGCCATGCGGTGGGAGTGAGCTATAGTTCGCAGAATGAAATCGTGCGGCTGAATCACGATGTGGAATTGGATATGCCGCCGTCGCCGCGGACCGGCGGGCTGCCGGTGACAGCGACGGGAAGCAGCATGGAAATTCGTCGCAATGAACGCATCGTAGAGCTGGATGCTCCGGCGGTGGTGCGGCAGGGCGGCCGCGAACTTTCCGCGGACAGGATTTCGATCGATCTCGACGCGGAATTTCACGCGCGGCAGGCCGTCGCGGAAGGGCATCCCGCCATTCGTTCTACTGACGCCAAGGGCGAATTCACCGCGACCGCGGACCAGTTTGAGGCGACGCTCGATCCGGCGGGCTGGGTCGAAACGATTGTGGCCGACGGAAACGTGGAAGGAATGCACCACGCGGTGGACCGCTCGGACCATTTTTCGATGGCCCACGCAATATTCACGATGGAGCCGCAACACAACGCGCTGAAGACGATGACGGCGACTGGCGCGGTGGCGCTCGATTCGCAGCAAGGGCCCGAATCGCGAAGTCTGAAGACGGAATCTCTGCTGGTGAAATTTGCGCCCGGGAAAGATCCCAATCAGACGCGGATCGAAAGCGCGGAAACCGCGGCGCCGGGAACGATCACGACGAAAAGCGGCAACGACACGACGGAATTGAGCGCCAAGAAGTTCGTGACGCAATTCAGCGAGGAAGGCCGGCTCGACGAGCTTGTCGGGCACTCGGGCGTCGCGATTCGCAGGCAGATCGGCAGCGCGGCGCCGCAGGTGGTTCGCGCTGCGGAGCTGGTGGCAAAATTTTCAGCGGATGGGGAATGGCGGACGCTCGATGAGAATGGCGATGTGCGCTTCGAGCAGGCCGACCGGCGTGCATCCGCCGAACGCGCCAATATCGTTCGCGCGACGGACACCATCAAGCTCGATGGATCGCCGGTAATTTCGGACGCGATGAGCCGAACGACCGCCGCGAAAGTGACGATCAATCAGAAGTCAGGCGAAATTCATGCGGGGGGCGGAGTCGTTTCCACTTACCTGGGCAACGGGGGCGTGAGCGCTGTGAATCTGGGCTCAGGTCCCGGGCATATTTCAGCCGATACGCTGAGCGGCTCGACGACCTCCGGAGACGTCACGTATTCCGGCCACGCGCGATTGTGGCAAGGCGAGTCCGTCTTGCAGTCGAATCAGATCGAGATCTGGCGCGACGACAAGAAATTGCAAGCCAGAGAAAATGTAGTGGCGGTGTTCCCACAAGCCACGTCGCCGGTGAAATCATTCGGCGAGCCGACGGCAAAGTCGGGAACCACAGCGACAGCGCCGTCGGGACCGACTTTGTGGACGATTCACGCGCCGCTGCTCACGTATTGGGGCGACGCCGGGAAAGCGCACCTCGAAGGCGGCGTTACGGCTGATTCGCAGCAGGGGTCCATGCAATCGAGCACTCTGGACGTGTTCCTGCAGGCCCCATCGCCCAAAATTTCCGCTGCGGGAGCGCCACAAATAGCTTCTAATCAACCAGATACGCGCCAGGCGGGTGCGTCGTCAGCTGTGCCGGGCGCGGGCGTCATGGCTGGACAACAGTTGCAACGGGCTTTGGCGCTGGGAGGAGTAACGGTACGGCAGGGAGACCGCGTAGGCACCGCCGAGCAGGCGGAATACACCGCTTCGGACGAAAAATTCGTGCTTTCCGGCGGACATCCGACGATTATTGACGCGGCCAGCGACGCAACCACCGGCCATTCGTTGACCTTCTTTGTAGCGAATGATACGATTTTGATCGATTCCCAAGAAGGTTCGCGCACGCTGACCAAGCACCGGGTTGAGAAATGAACCGGCATGTTGAAACTCCAGGCCGCCGATCTAAGCAAGTCATATCGCGGGCGTAAGGTTGTCGATAAAATCAGTCTGGAGATTCAGCAGGGCGAAGTGGTTGGGTTGCTCGGGCCGAATGGCGCAGGAAAGACTACGACATTTTACATCCTGGTCGGCCTTGCGCGTCCGGACTATGGGCGTGTGTTACTGGACGGCGAGGACATCACCGACCTACCCATGTACCTCCGGGCCCGCAGCGGCATCAGCTACCTACCCCAAGAGCCTTCTGTATTTCGGAAATTGACAGTGGAAGAGAACTTGCTTGCGGTTCTCGAGACGCTGCCGTTGACGTCTGAGCAGCGCCGCGATCGCGTGGAAGAGTTGCTGGCGCAGATGGGGCTGGAAGGGGTGCGTTACAGCCGGGCGTACGTGCTTTCGGGCGGTGAGCGGCGCAGGCTAGAAATAGCGCGTTCCTTGGTGCTTTCGCCCTCGTTTGTGCTGTTGGATGAACCATTTGCGGGGATTGACCCGCTGACGGTGGTGGACATCCAGAAGATCATAGCGGATTTGAGCGCCGCGGGAATTGGAGTGCTGGTGACCGATCACAACGTGCGCGATACCCTGGCCGTCACCAATCGCGCCTACATTATCAGCGAAGGCAAGATCCTCTTCGCCGGCACGCCGGGTGACCTTTCGACTAACGCGGAAGTGCGCCGCATCTACCTGGGAGAAGGATTCCGGTTAAACTGAAGATATGAACTGGCTCGCACCCAAACTGAGTCTCCGCGTCGCGCAAAAGCAGATTTTGACGCCGGGGCTCGTTCAGATGGTCAGCGTGCTGGCGCTGAACAGGCTGGAACTGCGGGAGATGATCAATCAGGAGATCATGGCGAACCCGGTTCTGGATGAAGTGGCCGAAGGCGACGCGGCGGCGCAGGATAGCTATACCGACGAGGCCTTCCTCAAGAAAGAAATCGAAAAAGTTCCGGAGAAGCCCGAAGCCAATCCCTTCGATGAATTCGATTTTGGCTCTTTCTTTTCGCAATATCTCGATTCCGGAGCCGAGCGCTCCGCCGGCAGCGAACGCGAGGACATTGAGCGTCCTTCCTTCGATAAGTTCCTTTCTTCCGCGCAGAATCTGGCCGACCATTTGACCTGGCAGCTCAGCGTCAGCATCTGCACCGAAACGGTGCGAAAAATCGCCGATGGGATCATCGGCAACTTGGACGAAAACGGCTACCTGACCGCGACGCTCGATGAACTGGCGGCTTCGGGCAACTACACGATGGACGATGTGGAAGAAGCGCTCGCCATGGTGCAGGAATTCGATCCTCCCGGCGTGGGCGCGCGCGATTTGCAGGAATGTTTGCTGCTGCAGCTCAAGCTGGTTGACCCGCAAAATACCCTGGCGCAGCAGATCATCGCCGAGCATTTGAAGCTGCTGCAGAATAATCAGCTGAAAGAAGTGGCGCGCGCGTTGAACCGTCCCGTGGAACTCGTGAAGCGCGCCGTGGACGTGATCAAGCAGCTCGATCCCAAGCCGGGGTTGCGTTACAACCACACCGAACCACGATTGGTCGAGCCGGACGTGCAGTTCCGCAAAGTGGATGGCGAATGGCAAGCGCTGATGAACGAAGACGACTTGCCGCAGTTGCGCTTGAATCCGATGTACCGGCGTCTGCTGGCGCGCGATGCGGCCGACCGCGACGTACGCAATTACGTGAAAGAGCGCTTCACCGCCGCGATCCAGCTGATGAAAAATATCGAGCAGCGCAAACACACCATCCAGCGCGTCTGCCAATCCATCTTGCGGCGGCAAGGCGATTTTCTGGATTATGGCGCGGATCATCTGAAGCCCATGATGATCAAGGAAGTAGCGGAGGAAGTGGGCGTGCATCCTTCCACCGTCAGCCGCGCGGTGGCGAATAAGTACGTGCACACTCCGCAGGGCGTGCTGGAGCTGCGTTATTTCTTCAGCGAATCGGTAAATGGGCCGCAGGGCAGCGAGATGTCTCTGCTATCGCTGAAGCGCCGCGTGAAGAAGATGATCGAAGACGAAGACACCGCGCACCCGTTGACCGACGAACAAATTACCAAGCGCCTCAGCGAAGAAGGTATTCAAGTGACGCGCCGCACCGTCGCAAAATATCGCGAGGATTTGCGCATCCCGAGTACGCACCGCCGACGAGTGAAGGGTTAACAGCCCGCCGTGCCGCGCCGCCCGCCCAGAAATAGAAATCGCGACGCCCGCCAGTTGGTTCTTCTTACCGGCCTTTCCGGTTCCGGCAAAGGTTCCGTCCTGAATACTTTCGAAGACCTGGGATTTTATTGCATAGATAATTTGCCGGTCGGCTTGATTCCCAAATTCAGCGAACTCTACGTCGAAGGCGTGGGCGAAGTGGAACGCGCGGCGCTGCTGGTGGATGCGCGCGAAGGCGAGCAAATCGAAAAGCTGCCGGGCATTTACCGCAAACTCGCGGCTGAACATCCGGCGACGCTGGTGTTCGTCGAGGCCAGCGACGAAGCTTTGTTGCGGAGATTCAGCGAAACGCGGCGTCCGCATCCTCTCAGCGCCAATGGATCCGTGGCCGAAGGAATCCGCCTGGAGCGCCGACGGATGGCGCCGATCCGGCGCCTCGCGGACGTCGTCATTGACACCACGAAGTTCAACGTTCACGAGCTGCGGCAATTCATCATTGACCGATTTCAGAATCCCGGGCGGCGGCCGCTGCTGGTCTCCGTGGTCAGCTTCGGATTTCGTTATGGAATTCCGGCGGATGCAGACCTGGTGTTCGATGTGCGTTTTCTGCCCAATCCGCACTTCATTCCGCGCTTGCGGCCGTTTAGCGGCAAAGATCAGCGCGTGGTTCGCTATATTCGCTCATTTCCCCAAACCGGCGAATTTTTGCGGCGAATCGAGAGCATGCTGCTCTATCTGATTCCGCACTATATTCGCGAAGGGAAAAGCTATCTGACGGTGGCGCTGGGATGCACTGGGGGGCGGCATCGCTCCGTCGCGCTGGCGGAAGTGATTCGCCGCGACCTGAAGCGCAAGAATTACGCGGCGAAAGTCGTGCATCGCGACATCGAGAAGCAAGTTTCTTGAAACTAGGCGGCCGCGGGGGCGGCTCTGAGGGCTGGCAAGTTGGATTCTGAAATAAAACAAGACGCTACTACCATGACGCAGGGCGAAGAGCTTCGCCGCCTGCTGCGCTATCTTGCTCCGCATACTCCTGCACTGGCCGCGGGCGTTTTGCTGATGGCGGGCATGGGCGTCGCGGAAGGGCTGGTGGCGTTTGCCATCAAGCCCGCGATTGACGTGGTGCTGAATCCGCAGTCTTCGCTGCAGAAATTGGTCCTTTTCCAGGTTCCCGGCACCGATCGCATCGTCTACATGAACGATTTCGTTCCGTCGCGCGTGCATCACGTGTGGTCGGTGTTTGCGCTGGCGTTACTTTTCATCTTCCTGTTTCAGGCCGTTGCGGAATATTTCGGCGCCACTTTGATTCAGTATGTGGGCCTTGCCGGCATCACCGACCTGCGCAATCGCGTGTATGCCAAAGTGGTGCAGCAGCCTGTTGGATTTTTCCACGACAATCCGGTGGGCCGCGTCATGTCCGCGGTGATCAGCGATATCGAGCAGGTGCGCAGCGCCTTCTCCGACTACCTGGCCGATTTCTTCCGCCAAATTTTCAGCTTGGTCATATTCGTTGTAGTGCTGTTGGTCGTTGATTGGCGGATGGCTGTGGGAGCCGCCGTTTTGGTTCCGTTGGTGGTTTGGCCCGTCGGTAAATTGACGCGCCGGATTCGCCGCTCGACCGAAAAGAGCCGCTCGAGGCTGGCGGATCTTAGTCAGATCTTGCAGGAAACGATTAGCGGCAACCGCGTCGTAAAAGCTTTCGGAATGGAAGACTTCGAAATCCGGAAATTCGGCGAGGCCGCGCGCAATCTGCTCCGCGAAAATATGCGCTGGATCCGTGCGATGGCCGCGACCGGGCCCGTGATGGATGTGCTCGGCGCGGTGGTAGTGTCCATGATTCTTTTTTTCGCGCGCGGCGAAATCAAAGCGGATCGCATGACCATCGGTTCTTTCGGCGCGTTCACCTTTGCTCTTTTCAAGGCCTACGAGCCGATCAAGCGGCTGGGCGGGATTTATCAGCTGTTTGTGCAGGCTTTGGGAACATCGGCGCAGGTTTTCAGGTTCCTCGATTTGCCGGAAGAAAAGCTCGACCCGCCGGGCGCCAAGGTGCTTCCGCGCTTTTCGACTGGCGTCGAGTTCGACGATGCGACATTCGTGTATGAAGACGGCGAATCGGCGACGCTGAAAAATATCAGCCTGAAAGTTCCGGCAGGAGCCGTGGTCGCTATCGTCGGCTCGAGCGGCGCCGGCAAAACAACCCTCGTGAACCTGCTGCCGCGCTTCTACGCCGCCACTTCGGGAGTGGTCCGCATTGACGGACATGATTTGCGCGACGTGACCCTGCGTTCCTTGCGCGGCCAAATGGCGATCGTCACGCAGGAGACAATCCTCTTCAACGACACGATCTGGAACAACCTCTGCTACGGCCAGCCCAACATGCCGAACGAAAAAGTAGTGGAGGCGGCGAAAGCGGCGATGGCCCACGATTTCATCACGCAAATGCCGAAGGGTTACCAGACGCTGATTGGCGACCGCGGCCAGCGGCTGTCCGGCGGGCAGCGCCAACGCCTGGCGATTGCGCGCGCATTGCTGAAAGACGCGCCGATTCTGATTCTCGACGAAGCCACCTCCGAGCTCGACTCCGAATCCGAAATGCTGGTGCAAAGCGCGTTGAATAATCTGATGACCGGCCGCACGGTTTTTGTGATTGCGCACCGGCTCTCCACAATTCGCCGCGCCGACTTGATTGCCGTGCTGGAAGCAGGCACAATTCGCGAGCGCGGTACTCATGAGGAGTTACTGGAGCGCCGCGGCTTGTACGCCCGTTTGTACAATATGCAGTTTCAGGATGCGGAGCCTGCGTCGCGAACGGCCGAGTCAGCGTAATCGTATGACCAGCACAACTTCAAAATCCGTCGCCGTCGGTACCAGCAAGGCGCGCACCGCGAGCTTGAAGTCCATGACCGGTTACGCGCAGGCGCGCGCGGTGGAAAATGGCTGGAGCCTGCGCGTCACGATTCGCGCGGTGAATCACCGCTTTCTCGATTTGCATCTGCGCATTCCCGAGGGTTTCGAACCGCTCGAGCCGCGCATTCGCCAGCTTTTGCGCGAACGTGTCCGGCGCGGACATCTGGACGTGACTTTATATTACGAACTCGCCGGCCCGGCGGCGGTGGGCGTGAATCACGACGTCGCCGCGGCGTATCTGAAAGCCGTCAATTCGTTGCGCCAGGAATTCGGCATCTCCACCGAGCCGGATCTCGCGTCCATTTTGCGTTTGCCGGGAGTGATTGGTGCCGCGGCTGCTTCGCTCGAGGAAGAACTTGAGCGCCTGGAAAAAGTCGTGATGCACTGCTTGAACGAAGCGCTGGTGAAGCTTGACGCGATGCGCGAGGAAGAGGCCGGGCATCTGCGCGAAGAAATGTCCGCGCGCCTGCGAGGCATTGCGGCGCTCGCGGCTAAAGTGGATGTGTTAGCTGAAAACGCGCGTCCAGCATTTGCGCGCCGCCTGCAGACGCGTTTGCAGGAACTTCTGGGCGAAGCGCAGCTCGACCCCACGCGTCTCGCTCAGGAAGCTTCCATCGCCGCGGAACGCAGCGACGTGACCGAGGAACTGGCGCGATTGCGCAGTCACGTGCAACAATTCGAATCGCTGCTGGCGGGCGCGGCGGACGTCGGCAAGAAGCTCGATTTCCTGCTGCAGGAAATGCAGCGCGAATCGAATACGCTGCTTTCGAAATCGCCGGGGAACGACGGCGAAGGTCTGGAGATCACGCGCCTGGGCCTGGAAATAAAATCCGAGATCGAGAAATTGCGCGAACAGGTGCAGAACATCGAATGAGCCAAGCGGAGCCGTTGGTGCTGATCGTCTCCGGCCCCTCGGGTTCCGGAAAATCCACACTGGTGGAAAAAATTCTGGAAGTCCCCGGCACGCTGCTATCTGTTTCGTGCACAACTCGTGCCCCGCGCGGGACGGAGAGCGACGGCAAGTGGTACAATTTTGTTTCCGAGGCCGAATTCCAGCAGATGGTCGAGCGCGGCGAATTCCTGGAATACGCCCAGGTGTTCGGCAAGAATTGGTACGGCACGCCGCGCAAATGGCTGGAAGCGGCGCAGGCGCAGAAAAAAGATTTGGTCCTGGAAATTGACGTCCAGGGCGCCTTGCAGGTAAAGCAGAAGCTTCCGGGCGCGGTTGCGGTGTTTGTGCTGCCGCCTTCGCGCGCGGAACTCGAACACCGGATCCGGGCACGGGGGCAGGATTCGGAAGATGAAATTCACCGGCGGCTGGAACGCGCGCGCCAGGAAATGCTGAATTACAGCAGTTACGATTTTGCGGTAATCAACGACGACCTCGAGCGTGCGGGCAGGGAAGTGCAGGCCATCGCTCTGGGTTCGCGTTGCCGGGTGGCACGCAACGAAGAACGAATTCGCGAAATTCTGAAGTCTTTTGGAGGCTGATCTTCACATGGCCGTTCTCAAGGATGCACCAGAAAGCCAGTTTGCTTATGTGGTAGTGGTCGCGCGGCGCGCGCGGCAATTATTAATCGGGGGGCGGCCCATGGTGGATAATCCCCGCTCGCGCAAGACCACGCGCATCGCCGAAGAAGAATTGCAGAAGGGCCTGCTGGAATATGACGCGCCGCACCTCAACGAAAACGCCGAAGACAAGGAAGAGAAGCGGCGGAAGTCCTAGGCTCGCGGTGATGCAATGAAAATAGCGCTCGGTGTGACCGGTGGAGTGGCGGCCTACAAGGCCGCGGAACTGGTGCGCCGCCTGCAGCAGGAAAAATTGGACGTGCAGGTGGTGATGACCCGCGCGGCGCAGGAATTCATTACTCCGCTTACTTTCGCAGCGCTTACCGGGCAGAAAGTCATCACCGATCTTTTCAGCGCTGCCGGCGCCGCACCTGCGAATGTGGAAAGCGCCATCGAACACATCGCCGTAGCGCAGCGCATTGACCTCTTGCTCGTTGCTCCCGCTACTGCCGATATCCTGGGTAAATTCGCGCACGGAATCGCGGAGGATTTTCTTTCGACGCTTTATCTCGCCACCAAGGCGCCTGTGGTTGTGGCGCCGGCCATGAACGTCAACATGTGGGGTCATCCGGCGACGCAGGAAAATATCGCGGCGCTGCGCGCGCGCGGCGTGCACGTTGTGAATCCCGATGAAGGTTACCTGGCATGCGGCATGACGGGCGCGGGACGCCTGGCTGCGACGGAGACAATCGCCAAGAAAGTTTGCGAAGTGCTAGGGCTGCGTCGCGATTTCGCGGGACAAACGGTATTGGTAAGCGCTGGGCCCACTTGCGAGGATATTGACCCGGTCCGCTTTCTCACCAATCGCTCCTCGGGCAAGATGGGTTATGCGCTGGCGGAAGCCGCGCAACGGCGCGGCGCGCATGTGATTCTGGTGAGCGGCCCGACGGAGCTGAAAATTCCGGACGGCGTGGATTGGGTTCCGGTTCGCGCCACGGAGCAGATGCATCGCACGGTGATTGAACGCGCGCGCGAAGCGAACGTCGCGATCATGGCCGCTGCTGTTTCCGATTACCGTCCGGCTGCGGCGCAGGATTCAAAAATCAAGCGCGGGTCAGGCGGATTCACGCTGGAGCTCGAACCCACACCCGACATTCTCGCCGAGCTTGGCCGCGAAAAGGGAAATCGTGTGCTGGTCGGATTTGCCGCGGAGACGAACAGCGTCGCCGACAACGCTCGCGGCAAGCTCGCGCGCAAGGGCGCGGACATGATTGTGGCGAACGATGTGACCCAGGAAGGCGCGGGCTTCGATACCGACACGAACATCGTCACTTTTTATCTGCGCGATGGCCGCGAAGTTCCGCTGCCCAAGATGAGCAAGCTCGACGTCGCCAACCGCATCCTCGATCAAGTGCTGGAAATTCAGAAACAATCCAAGTAAGTTCTCAAGCGGAGGATTCGATGGATCCGGCCAAGCGTGCAAGTGTGGGCACTCGCGTGGAAGAGCAGGTGAAGGATTGGCTGCGTTACGGCGAGGAGCTGGGACTCGCGCCGTTTTATCGGGATCGCGCGCCGTTGCACGAACAGCAGGCGCCCGAGGGCGTGTCGACCGAAGCTGGACCGGCGGAAGCGCCTCCCGTCGCAATGGCCGCTGCTGCCGGGGTATCGGCGCGCAAAGTCGCGCCCGCTGCGAAGCCCGTCGCTACACCTGGGGCGGCACCGTCGATCGTGGCCCCCACTTCGCTGCCATCACTGTTCGAGTCCATTGATCGCATCGCGGACGACACGCTTCCGCGCATCCGCGAAGACATCGGCGATTGCACACGCTGTAAGTTGCACAAGGGACGCACGAACATCGTCTATGGCGTCGGCAATCCAAAAGCCGAGCTGGTTTTTGTCGGCGAAGGCCCCGGCCATGATGAGGACATCAAGGGCGAGCCGTTCGTCGGGCGCGCCGGAAAATTATTGACGCAGATGATCGAAGCGATGAGCCTGCGCCGCGAAGATGTTTACATCGCGAACGTGGTGAAATGCCGCCCGCCGGAAAATCGTCTGCCGGAAAAAGACGAAATCGCTACGTGCTCGCCGTACCTGCTGCGCCAGCTGGACGTGATCAAGCCGAAGGTGATCTGCGCGCTGGGCAGTTGCGCGGCGCAGACGCTGTTGCAAACCACGCAGGGCATTTCGAAATTTCGCGGCGAGTGGTTTGACTTCCGCGGCGCGAAATTGATCGCGACGTACCATCCTGCCTACCTACTCCGCAATCCGCCCGCGAAAAGCGAAGTGTGGAAGGACCTGCAAAAAGTGATGGCGCTTCTCGGCCTGCAGCCCAGGAAACGTTAGCGTTTCCGCGCCATGAACGTTTCGCTCGCCATCCTCCTGGGATTGACCGGCGCCTTCTCCTGGGGCGCGGCGGATTTTGCGGCGCGTTTTGCGTCGCGGCGCGTGGGCGCCTACCGCACGCTGTTCTTCATGCAATTTTTCGGTTTCCTCGCGCTGAGCGCTTATCTGAAATGGACGATCGGTTTTTCGGGCGTCGCGCCCGGCTGGCGTCCTTGGGCGATGGCTATTGCCGCGGGCATTTTGAACATGGTCGGTTCGCTCGCGCTTTATCATTCGTTCGAGATCGGCACGATGAGCATCGTGGGGCCGGTTTCGTCGAGCTATCCTGCGCTTACCGTGGCGCTCTCGCTGCTCAGCGGCGAACGCATTCATATGCTGCGCGCGGCGGGCCTGGCGGTGACACTGGTGGGAGTGATTCTCGCGGCCACATCGTTTGCGCCGCAAGCCAAGAGTGCGACGGCAGTAGCCCCGGAGGGTTCGGCGGCTGCCGCCGGCGGAGAAACTGCGCACGCACACTTATCGAAGGGCGTGAGCTGGGCAATTTTCGCGGCACTGGCATTCGGCGTGATGTTCTGGTTCCTCGGCTTTTACGTGGTGCCGTTGGTCGGCAGCGCTGTGTCAGTGTGGGTGATGCGCTTGACCGCGTTGGTATCGCTCGCGGTGGTGGCCGCTCCCGTTGGACAGTCGATCCGGCTGCCGCGCGGCGGCGTATGGTGGCTGCTGCTCGCTGTCGGAGTGTTGGATACGGCGGCGTTTGTCGCGAACAACGCCGGGCTGAGCACGGGGCAGGTTTCGGTGGTCAGCGTGCTCGCGTCGCTCTATGGTGCCGTCACCGTCCTGCTCTCATGGATTTTTCTGCGCGAGCGGCTGGAGCGCAGCCAGTGGCTCGGCATCGTTCTGATTTTTGCAGGCGTCGTGATGGTTAGCATTTAGAGCATCGGATTCCAATTTCCGAGCGACCCGTAAGAAGGCCGGCAATGCGGCTCACAGAAATTGAGAAGCAAGGTTTTGCGATCCTTCCCGGCGTACTCATGCCGGACGAAATAGCGCGGCTGGATGAACGTCTCACTCGCAATCCGTTACCGAGGAGCCGCGCTGGAATGCGGCACGCGCTCAGGCATCCCGAAGTGTGCGCGGTCGCGAGCGATTCACGGCTGTTGGATATTGCGCGAGAGATTCTCGCGTGCGATCCCTTTCCGTTCAGGGCCACGCTATTTGATAAGTCGCCCGTTTCCAATTGGCTTGTAGTCTGGCATCAGGACACGGCACTGCCGTTGCGGGAGCGCCGCGATATTTCCGAGTGGGGACCGTGGTCCGTGAAGGAGGGAGTAATTTACGCGCACGCTCCGGCCCATGCGCTTTCGACGATAGTTGCGCTGCGTGTACATCTTGACGATTCCTCTTCGGAGAACGGCCCGTTGCGCGTTCTCCCGCGAACGCACACGATGGGAGTGCTGGATGACAGTGCGCTCCACCGGCTGAGCACTCAGATTGCGCCCGTAGATTGCCTGGTTGCCCGCGGAGGAGTGCTCGCGATGAGGCCGTTGATTGTTCACGCCTCATCCAAGTCGCGCTCCGAAATACCGAGGCGCGTGCTGCACATCGAATACGCTGCTTCGGCCAAACTTGCCGAGGGCCTCGAACTCGCCGTTAGGTGACGCGCTCCTGAATAGACGATCGCCGCACGCTGTTACACTATCTTTCGGAATCCATGACTCAACGTTACCTGCAAGTCGCGCTGCCGGTGCCCTTGCGCTCGGCGTTTACTTACGCCGTGCCGGATTCATTCAACGGCGAAGAATTGGTCGGGCGTCGCGTGCTGGTTCCGTTTCGCAATCGTCCCATGGTTGGCGTGGGGCTTGCGGTTACCGCGCAGGCGCCCGAAACGAAGCGTATCAAGGAAATTGCCGAACTGCTTGATCCTTTGCCCGCGCTGCCGCCGAAACTGATCGAGCTGGGCTACTGGATCAGCCGCTATTACCTTGCACCGATCGGTGAGACGTTTCGCGCGATGCTGCCGCCGGAAATCGAGCTGCGGCACGATCGTGAATATTGGCTAACCGATGCCGGACGCGCCTACCTGCAAGCTGTCTCTGCCGCAGAAGAAAAGACGGACGTCGAGAGGGGGGAGCTGGAATTTTTGCGCGCGTTTGATTTGGACGCACCAGGGGCGAAAGATCATCCGGTGCGCTCCGCCCGCGTCCGGCGCCTGTCCGGCGGTGAGGTGGCCGCGGAAAGATTTGTGCGCCGCGGCTACCTAGCTGCGCGCGAAGTCGCGCGCCGCCGCAAGACCCGCGTGCAGAAGATCGTCGCGTGGCGCATAGATGCTCCTGACCGTCCCGTGGGCCAGTCCGAAAAACGAGTTCGCGAAGTTCTCACCGACGCACAAGTACCGCTTCCGCTCGAAGCGTTGCTCGAAAAAGCCAGCGTCACTGCGCTCGTCATTAAACGGCTCGAAAACGCCGGCATGCTGCTTACCTGGGAAGAGCCAGTCGTTCCCGGCGAGGACGCGTGGGAGACGGATTTCACGCCGCCGGCAAATGTGTTGAATGCCGAACAGAAGCAGGTGCTTGCAGAGATCTGGCGCTGGATTGTCGCGGAGAAATTCGAAGCAGCGCTTTTGCACGGAGTAACCGGCAGCGGCAAGACGGAAGTTTATATGGGCGCGATCGAAGCGACGCTCTCACGAGGCAAAAATGCGATCGTGCTGGTGCCGGAAATTGCGCTCACGTTGTGGCTAGGACGCCTGGTGCGCGCGCGCTTCGGCGCGACGGTTGCGACGCTGCACAGCGGCTTGCCGGACGTCGAGCGCGCGCGCGAATGGTGGCGCGTGCGGCGCGGAGAAGCGCGCGTCGTGGTCGGCACGCGCTCGGCGGTTTTTGCGCCGCTGGAAAATCTCGGCTTGCTGATCGTGGACGAGGAGCAGGAGTCCAGCTACAAGCAGGAGGAAACGCCGCGCTATCACGGACGCGATACGGCGGTTTACCGCGCGCGCCTCGAAGGTGCCGTCGCGCTGCTGGGTTCCGCGACGCCGTCGCTCGAGACATATCACAACGCGCGCGGCGGAAAATATCAATTGCTGGAATTGACCGCGCGAGTCGCCAATCGTCCGCTGGCGGAAGTGCGCGTGGTAGATCTTCGCGAGGAATTCCGTCGTGCACACAAAGCTGCGCCCGTTTCGGAATCGCTGCGCGCGGCCATTGCGTTGCGGCTCGAAGAAAAAACGCAGGCGATGATCCTCATCAATCGCCGCGGCTATTCGTGGTCGAGTTTGTGCCGCAGCTGCGGGGCTTTCGTGCAATGCGAGAATTGCAGCATTGCGCTGACGTATCACAAAAGCCGCCAGCGCCTGGAATGCCACTACTGCGGATATTCGATGCGCCCGCCGAAGCAGTGCCAGAAATGCCACGCCGAGTATATGTACTTCGTGGGCGACGGCGCTGAACGCGTGGAAGAATATTTGCATGAGCATTTCCCAAACGCGCGCATTGCGCGGCTGGACCGCGACACGGTACGCACCAAGCGCGAATATCAGCAGGTGCTGGGCGCGTTCGCGGGCGGGGAACTGGACGTGCTGGTAGGCACGCAGATGGTCGCGAAGGGCCACGATTTTCAGCGCGTCACCCTCGTTGGCGTGGTCGCTGCGGACCTGGCGCTCGGCCTACCGGATTTTCGCGCAGCCGAACGAACATTTCAGCTTTTGACGCAAGTCGCCGGCCGCGCCGGCCGCGGCGAACTTTCCGGCGAAGTCCTGGTGGAGACGCATTATCCCGAGCACTATGCGATCCAGCTCGCGGCGAAGCAAGATTACGTTTCTTTCTATGAGAAGGAAGCGCACTTCCGGCGCATGCTGCATTACCCGCCGTTCACGGCGCTCGCCAGCATCCTGGTACGCGACCGCAAAATCGAAAACGCGATTCGTTGGTCCCGCGCGCTCGCCGCTTATTTCGCCCCATTCGAAGAGCGTGGCGTAAAAGTTCTAGGCCCGGCTGCGGCCCCGCTCGCACGCCTGCGTCAGGAATACCGCTATCAATTTCTGCTGAAATCGCCGCAGCGCTCCGCGCTCTCGCACGCCCTCAGCGGCGCGCTCGATTTCTGCGCGAAGAAAGAAATCCCGGAAACCGGTGTGATTGTGGACGTGGATCCTGCGAGTTTGTTCTAGCGCGTTCAACCCGGATGCGTCCGAGTTCGAGCGGCGATCACCAGGGGTTATTCGTAGGCATAAGCGTCAGGCACAGCAGGAACATCACCAGCGCAAGCACCGCGAGCAATTTGCGCGAAGCATCGAGTGGTTGCCAACGATCGTACAGCGGCGGATGCTTCAGTCGCAGCGCCAGCACCAGCAGCACGATTCCCCAAAAAGCCCAGCCGTACCAGAAGCGCAATCCCAGAACCACCAGGCCCAGCGCCACCGCTAACGAAATCCGCTGATGGCGCTCGGGCGTCAAGCTATAGATGATGTGCCCACCGTCTAGCTGCCACACGGGAAGCAAATTCAGCGCCGTCGCCAGCAGCCCGAACCACGCGGCGCGCGCCACCGGATGCAGCAGCAGGGAATATGGGTCCGTGCCGGGATGAAAAATCGCCGAGAAAAATCGCATCAGCGGCGGTACGCCAAAAGTAATGCCGGAATCATCTTGTGCGCCGGGAACGATTCGCGACGCGGCAATTCCGTATGCGAGCGCCGGCACCGCGACGATGAAGCCCATGATCGGACCGGAAATGCCGATATCGAAGAGAGCGCGGCGCGTGGTGATTGGCGCGCGAATTTTGATCACCGCGCCAAACGTGCCGAAAAGAAATGGAGACGGTAAGAAGAACGGATAACTACAATCAATCCCGTAATATTTGCACGCGAGATAATGGCCCATTTCGTGCGCCATCAGGAATCCAAGCAGCGTCGCCGCAAAGGGAATTCCCAGCAATAGCAAGTGCGGATGCTGAACCACCAGCAATGGCAGCGTGAAAAGGTTTTCGTCGGCGACAGCGCGCGCCGAGTCATTGGCGTAAGAAATGGCGAACATCGCTCCGGCAGCAAGCGTGGTCGCCACAGTCAGGATGAATAGAACTACCGCGGGCCAATAAGGAGGGCGACGAAGAGTAACTCGGGGCGGCGGCAGGTCAATGACTTCGGCAAATCGCCGGTCCAGCACTTCCAGTGGAAGTCGACCATCGCCGTTGCCGGTACTATTGGGCATGAGGTTTGGATGCGCGGCGCGAAATAACGGGTTCCGCGCCGCTCGCAGCGGCGCTCAGCGCCATCTCAATCAGGGTTTTGGAGCGGGAGCGGTGGCAGGCAGCGCCTGCAGTTCCTTGCCGGGCTTGAAGCGGACCGCTTTGCCGGGCGGGATGCTAACCTGTTGTCCCGTGCGGGGGTTGCGGCCGATGCCGGTCTTGCGAGGCTTTACGTTGAAGACGCCGAAGCGGCGGAGCTCGATGCGCTCACCGCGGCCCAGCGCGTTCTTCATAGCCTCGAAGACGGTTTCCACGGCCTGTTCGGCTTTTGTGCGGGTAATATTCGTTTTCTGTACGATAGCATTTACGATGTCGAGCTTGATCACACGTGCCTCCCACTGACCGGAAACCTATGCTAGACAGGGGTTTGCAGGTTGTCAAGCGCTGTGCGGTGTATTACACTGCCCGGCTTCCATCAGCCGGGGCACCCGGCTTGGACGCCGCCCGGCGACAAAATCGGCGAGCATTCGGCAAAGGCAGCGCAAGTGGTATGACCAGGAGGAAATGATGTCGGTGAAGTCTGATAAGTGGATTACCAAGATGGCGCGCGAGCACCGCATGATTGAGCCCTTTGAGGGCCGCCAGGTGCGCGAAGGCGTCATCAGCTACGGCGTCTCGTCCTACGGCTACGACATGCGCGTGGCCGACGAGTTCCGCATTTTCACCAACGTGAATTCCTCGATTGTGGATCCCAAACATTTCGACCCGAAGTCGTTCGTCGAATTCAAGGGCGATATCTGCATCGTGCCGCCCAATTCGTTTGCGTTGGGCCGCTCGGTGGAATATTTCCGGATACCGCGCAGCTGTTTGACGATCTGCGTCGGCAAATCCACGTACGCGCGTTGCGGCATCATCGTCAACGTCACGCCCTTCGAGCCGGAATGGGAAGGCTTCGTGACGCTCGAGATCAGCAACACGACCCCGCTGCCCGCACGCATCTACGCGAACGAAGGCTTGTGCCAGGTGATCTTCTTCGAATCCGACGAGCAGTGCGAAATCTCGTACAAAGATAAGAAGGGCAAATACCAATCCCAGCAGGGAATTGTCCTGCCGAAGATTTAGCCGGGCCAGCGTCGACCAGTCTCATAATTTTGCGCACAACCATCGGGATGTCATTCCGAGGGCGAATTTGCCCGAGGAATCTGCTTTTTCTTGGGGTTGAACGAGAAGCAGATCCCTCGCTCCGCTCGGGATGACTTCAACTTCCGTTTTGCCGCGGCTCACGTCTTTACGATTTTCCGCCGACGATTGGCGAAACTTTTCCCCACTTTCCCGTGAATACGAACGAAGCGAGCGGCTTGCGTTCGCGTGGCGCCAACTCGCGCTGTTTTAAGTGATCCGGCAAGGCGTCTGGTTCTCCAGGATAGCCAATCGCAATGCCCGCAACCGGTTCGTAGCCTTCCGGAATCTCGAAAAGTTCACGAGCCTTGTCCGGCAGAATCCCGGCCATTTGATGTACGGCGAGGCCGAGCGCGTGCGCTTGCAGCGCCAGATTCGCCGCCGCTTGTCCCACGTCGTGAAGCGCGTGGCGATTGTGTTCGCCGTTGTGATCGAATTTCAGCTTGGCCACGCTCAGCGCCAGAGCCGGCGCGCCTTTGGCCCATCCCTGGTTGAATTCGACGAAGGAATCGAGAATCTTTTTGTAGTCCGCGGCGTCGTCTTTGGTTGCCACGATGAAATACCACGGTTGCCCGTTAAAAGACGAGGCGGCCCAGCGTGCGGCCTCGAACAGCGCCCGCAACTTTTCCGGCTCGACGGGGCGGTTCGCGAATGCGCGCGGGCTCCAACGCTCGCTGATCAAAGGGTGAATGGGAACACTAGTTTCCGCGGTCCTCTTTTTTGGTGCGCTCATGATTTCTCCTTTTAGCTACTTGCTATGAATTGACGTGCTCGTGCAAATTTCAAATGCCCCAATCCAGACGCCGGCCGTTTAACCGCAACACCCCAGCCGACGGCTGCACGCGCCCGGGGTCCTGCAATTCACTTAGCTCTTCTTCGCCAGCGCCGCGTCCACCGAGTAAGCCCGAGCGCCGTTCACCGCGAGTACCAACAGTCCGCCCATGATTGCGGCGTTCTTGAGGAAGTTGACCATCTGCGTCTGCTGCGCCGCGCCTTGCGCCGCCCAGAAATTGTGAAAAAAGAAGGTGACGGGTATCAGGTACAGGAAGAGGACCCACGCGGCGATGCGCGTCTTGAACCCGGCGAGAACCGACAACCCGCAGGCGAGTTCGACGGCGGCCGCAACCGCGATTGCCACGTTGGGCACCGGCAAATGTACCGCCGCGCCGTATCCCACCATCTGCGAGTAAGCCGCCACTTTGAACACTCCGCTGATTAGAAATATCACGCTGATCAAAATCCGGCCCGAGAGGGTGATGAGGCTGTCCGATGACGTCATTCGCGTTTCTTCCTTTGAGTTTGATTTTTATGCGAGGTCAAACAGCAGGACCTCGGATGCTTCGTTGGCCTTTACCTCGATTTCGTGTTCCTTGGAGATTGCCGCTCCGTCGCCGGCCTTCAATTCCTCGCCGTTTACGGTGACGCCGCCTCGCGCGACCTGCAGCCAGGCGTGCCGATCGGCTTTCAAGTCAAGCTTGGCCTGGTCGCCCTTATCCAGGCGCGCGATATAAAGATTCGCGTCCTGGTGAATCGTTACCGGCGCCTGCGGCCCCGCGACGTGCAGGAATTTTCCGCGCAAGTCTTTATCCGGGAAGGCGAGTTGCTCGTATTCCGGTTTGCGATTCTTGCGGTCCGGCATGATCCAGACCTGCAAAAGGTGCGTCGGATCCTTCGGCGAAGGATTGAATTCGCTGTGCAGGATGCCGGAGCCGGCAGTCATGTGTTGCAATTCGCCGGGACGGATCACCGCGCCGGTTCCCATGTTGTCGCGATGTTCCAGGGCCCCTTCGAGAATCCAGGTGAGGATTTCCATGTCCCGATGGGGATGCATTCCAAAACCTTGGCCCGGCGCGACGATATCTTCATTCAGTACGCGCAAAGCGCGGAACTGCGTGTGCTGTGGGTCGTAATACTGGTCGAACGAAAACGTGAAGCGCGTGTCCAGCCAGTTCAGCTGGTTGTGTCCGCGTTCTTCACTTGGTCTGATCTGAATCATTGTGTATCTCCTTCTTGAGCCTTTCGGCGCACAGTTCCTCGGCGCCGCGTCCTAGTTTGCGTGCGATGCGCCGCAATTCCTCTTGCTCCGCCGGAGTCAATTCGCTCATCACCCGCGCGATCGCCTTGGCGTGCTCCGGAAAGATCCGGGTGATCAATCGCTTTCCCTTGGGCGTCAGGTGAATTTGCACCATGCGGCGGTCTTTTTCCTGGCGCACCCGCTTCACCCATCCCTGCTTTTGCAGATTGTCCACGACCAGCGTCATATTGCCGCCGCTGCGTAGCAGCTTCGCGGCGAGCGCGTGCTGGCACATCGGGCCGAGGTGCAAAAGAGCCTCCAGGACGGCGAATTGGCCTGGAGTAACACCCTCGGATTCCAGATGCGCGCCGATCTTGGTGAGTACCGAGTCTGAGGCCCGCACGAGGTTGATGTAAGCGTTGAGCGCCCGCACGGTGTCTTCGCAGCCTTCGAAATGGGTTGGCATTTGTAGACTATACTTTAAGCTCAAATCATTTGAGCTTGAAGCATTCGATGCGGGAGGCTCCCGGGGGATTCAGGCAGGCAGCGACGGGAGAGTCAGGGCTTTTGGGTTGGCCGCATAAGTACTTCACTTATAAAGCTTTGCGGCGCCTGCGTGACGATCATCGCTACAGCATGAGCTATGTCGTCTGCTTGCAATAGTTTACTGGCATCCTTGCCGGTATGCGGGGAAAAATCTGTGGCCACCGAGCCGGGGCAGACCGCGCTGACCCGAATGTCGTATTGCCGCAGGTCCTCCGCCATGCACTCCGTCAGGCCCAGCAATCCCCACTTGGAGGCGCAGTATATGCCGCCTCCGCGGAAGGCGTTCTTGCCGGCCAGCGACGCAATGTTGATGATGTGCCCGCCGCGCCGCTCGATCATCCCGGGCGCGACGGCTTTGCTCATCAGGAACACGGACTTCAAATTGGTGTCTAATACCGAGTCCCAGTTGTGCTCGGTGGCCTCATGGGTTGGCCCGAAGTAACCGATCCCGGCGTTATTCACGAGGATTTCCACGGGCCCAAGGTGCTTACCGGTTAGGGAAACAAAGGACGCGATCTGGTCCGCCCGACTAACATCCACGGGAGCCGCGAAGACCGCCGGCGCAGACTGCCGCAAATTGTTTGCGGCGGCCTCCAGCTTTTGCGGGTCCCGCGCGCAGATGCTCAGCTTCGCGCCCATTTTCGCCAGGCGCTGGGCGACCGCGAACCCGATGCCGCGGCTGGCGCCCGTAACGATCGCGACTTTCCCTGCGAGGACTTTTGAATCGGACATTTGCGAAACTCCCACGAGGCGACAAATTTCAGCGAACCATCATCTTACCATTCAGGTGCGGAGATCCACGGAGCGCGTCCAAATCAAGATTTTGTCGAGCAGGCCGAATTCACCTTGCACGCATGGGGCGCTTTCCCTATAATCCCGTGGATTTCCTTTACTCCGTTATTCTGCAGGGTTTGTGGTCCCAGGGCATGGCCGCCAATCCATTGTTAAACTAGTTCAGGAGGCAGCGAACAGATGATGCGAAAGTGCTATCTCATAAAGGGACTCTTACTACTCGCGCTGGTGCAGTTTGGTTTGCAGGCGCCGCCGGCCTCCGCGCGGCCCCAGCAGCAGGAGGCCAAGCCTACTTATACGATCCCGGAATACAATGCCTTCCAGGCGGCGCGCGCGGAAACCAATCCGCAAAATCGCGTCAAGCTGCTCGATGATTTCGTCGCCAAGTTCCCGAATTCCACGTTGATGATTTACGTGCAGCAGCTCTACCTGAGCACCTATAACGAACTCAAGGACTACCCGAAGGTCATCGAGACAGCCGACAAAATCACCGCCATGGGCGATAAAGTGGACGCGGCCGCGCGCTTGCAGGCTTTGCAGACGCGAGTGCAGGCGTTCCTATCCACATATAATCCGAAGGCGCCGGACGCGCACGACCAACTCACCAAAGAACGCGACTCCGCCCGCGAAGGCGCGGATCTGCTGATGAAGTATCCCAAACCCGCGAATTCAACGATGACCGACGCGCAGTTTGGCGACCAGAAGAAGCCGGGCTTGGCTTTCTTCTACGCCTCCGCGGGATTCGCTGATTTGCAGCTCAAAGATTATCCGGCCGCCGTGGATGATTTCAAGAAAGCGCTGACGAACAATCCCAATGACGCAGTCAGCTTTTACCGCTTGGGCCTGGCTTACCTGGGAATGAATCCGCCGCAATCGATTGATGGCTTCTGGTCTCTCGCGCGAGCCATCAACCTGAAAGTCCCGGATGCGGACAAGATCAAAGATTATCTGCGCAAAGCAATTCTGGCCTACGAGCAGCCCGGATGCGATAGCGCCGTGGACGAACAGCTCAACGAATTGATGACTCTTGCCGGCACCACGGGCGATCGTCCGGCGACCTACACGATTCCCGCCGCGACGGACCTGCAAAAAATCGCGCAGGGCAGCACGATTCTGACGGTGATGACGGACCTGAGCGCCGGCGGTGACAAGGCCAAGATGACCTGGCTGGCGATCTGCAACGCGCAATTTCCGGGGGTCGTCGGCAAGATCATCGAAGCGAAGCAGGGCGACGGCTTTGTGGATTTCATGGTCTTCACCGGCGCCACCGAAGACGAAGTGGATAAAGCCACCACGCCCAACATGGACGTGAAAGTTTGGATTGCGCCGCCCCCAGCGGGAACTCCGGGAGCTGCGCAGGATACTCCGCAGCCCGACGTCGTTCGTCTTCAGAAGGACGACGGAATCCGCTTCTCCGGAGCGATCGTCAGCTATGATCCGAACCCTTTCCTGCTGCATTGGGATCAGGTGAAGGTGGACCCGGCGGCCATTCCGGAGAAGGCGGAGGTCGGCCACCATCACAAGGTTCCCTCGAAGCAGTAGCCGCGATCGAAGCTGCGAAGGATTAGGGCCGGTCCAGAAATCGGCCGGCCTTTTTTTCGGAACGGAATTGCTGACGATCGCTTGAGAGAACTCGAGTTGCTAGGCGCGACGACGCCTGTGGTGGTCCAGTTTGTATTCGTCCACCTTGCGGCTTAATGTGTTGCGGTGAATTCCCAGCGCTTTGGCGGCGCGTGATTGATTGCCATCCAACCGTTCCAAAACGCGCTTGATGAATTTCTTCTCGAACTCCGTGACGGCTTCTTCCAGCAGAATCCCGCGCTCCACCATCATTCCGACCAGAGATTCCAATTGATCTTTCACGCTTGCACGCTCCGATGGGGCCGGAGGATGGGGCCTCGAATGTCGGTTATCCTGGACCTCGCACGCGGAGCTGGCTCACCCGCGAGCAGCGCCCGGACTAGTCGAGTGCGTGGCCTGTAACGCGTTGATAGGCGTCCCGGTATTTATTCTGCGTGGCCGTCACGACGTCTGCGGGCAGCGCGGGGGCCGGAGGCTGCTTGTTCCATCCGATCTTTTCCAGATAATCGCGCACGTATTGCTTATCGAAAGAGGGCTGCGTTTTGCCCGGAACGTATTGATCCGCGGGCCAAAAACGCGACGAATCAGGCGTGAGCGCTTCGTCAATCCAGATCAGCTCGTCGCCGATCAGCCCGAATTCGAATTTTGTGTCGGCGATGATGATTCCGCGTTCGGCGGCATGTTCGGACGCGCGCTGGTAAATCGTCAAGCTGACGTCGCGCAGCCTCTCCGCGAGCGGCCGGCCCACTCGCGCCACGGTTTCGTCGAACGAAATGTTTTCGTCGTGGCCGGTAGTCGCCTTGGTGGACGGAGTGAAAATCGGCTCGGGCAGCTTATCGGATTCGCGGAGGCCGGCAGGCAGCGGAATGCCGCAAATCGCGCCGGTCTTTTGATAGTCCTTCCACCCGGACCCAGAGATGTATCCGCGCACGACGCATTCGATCGGCGCAGGTTCGGTCTTGCGCACCAACATGGCGCGGCCGTTCAGCGACGCGGCATACTGCGCCAGTTCGCCGCTGAAATCTTTCGCGGCGATCACATGATTGGGAATAATACCGGCGAGCTTATCGAACCAGAACAATGAGATCTGCGTGAGAACTTTTCCCTTATCGGGAATGGGCGTCGGCAGCACGACATCGAACGCCGAAAGGCGGTCCGTTGCCACGATGAGCAGTTGATCGCCCAATTCGTAGATGTCGCGTACTTTGCCGCGGCCCCGAAGTTTGAGCCCGGGAAAATTCGTTTCTGAAATCACTGGAGTCATTTGCGGAGATGCCAAGGGTTTTTACCTCGTTGCTAAGAGGCGGGTATTCTAGCGCACCGAGTTGAGTTGTCAACCGTTAAGAGAGCACTGCACGGGAATTTTTCACAGGCGTGAACGCTGCGAAAAAATTGCGTGCGAACTCGGAGTCATCCGCTACGCGGCGTTCGAAGCAGCTTTGGGTGCGGCGATCGCGGCGGTCTCTTCCCATTTCACCGAGACGAGTTTCGAAACGCCGGGCTCCTGCATCGTGACGCCGTAGAGCACCGAGCCCATCTCCATCGTCTTGCGATTGTGGGTGACGACGATGAACTGCGTTTGCCCGCACATATCCGCGAGCATTTTATTGAAGCGCCCGACGTTCGCTTCGTCCAGCGGTGCGTCCACTTCGTCCAGGATACAGAAGGGGCTCGGCTGATATTTGAACACCGCAATCAGCAGGGCCAGGGCCGTCAGCGCTTTTTCGCCGCCCGAAAGCAGCAGAATATTTTGCAGCCGCTTGCCGGGCGGCTGGGCCACGATGTCAATGCCGGCTTCGCCGGAGCTGTCCGGCTCGCCCAGGCGCATTTCGCCGTGTCCGCCGCCGAAGAGCGACTGGAAGGCGATGGCAAAGTGCGCGTTGATGAAATTGAAGGCTTCCTCGAATTTCTGCCGCGAAACCTGATCGAGCTCGGTGATCGTAAGTTGCGTATTCTGAATCGAGGTTACGAGATCGTCGCGCTCGCGCCGCAGGAACGTATCGCGCTCCTCGCACTCCTTGAATTCTTCGAGCGCCATCATGTTCACCGGACCCATGGCCTCGACGCGCGCCTTCATTTCATTGTAATTGGTTTCGGCGGCGACCAGATCTTCTCCCAACAGCAGTTGCGCTTGCTGCGCCATCAATTCTTCCGGTTGCGCGTTCAATTCCGCGACGCACGTCTGCCGCAAATAATCGCGGTCCGCATCGTTGCGCGCTTTCTCGATTTGCCGCTGGTTGCGGTCGGCGCGCAGCTCGTCGAGCGATTGGCGCTTGCCGCGCACGGTTTCATCGAGTTGCGTTGCGCGCGTGCGCGCCTGCTCCCATTCGGCTTCGAGCGCGGCCTTCAGCTCCTCGAGTCGCGACTTTTCCTTGCGCAGCTCTTCGACCTGCAAACCGAGCTGCTCGCAGGAGGTTTCCAGCTCCGATTTTTCCTGCCGCATCATTTCCTGTTGTTGGCTCAGCGTCGTAACGCGCTCACCGGCCAGCGCCATTTCCTCGGTCAAGCGCTGTTGCGCCGATTCCGCGGTGGTCAACCGCTCGGACATCGTGGCCAATTCTTCGCGTCGCGCCGCGGCCTGCTCTTGCAATGATTGCAGGTCCTGGCGCATGCGCATCAGTTGCTCGGTTACTTGCGCGCTTTCCGTTTCGGCTGCTTCGCGCGATTGCGATGCCTCCGCGTGCTTGCGCCGGGCTTCGCCCTGCGCGGCTGCGGGCGGATTCGGCGTCTGCGCGCAAACGCGCAATCTCTTCGCGTTCGGCGGCGAATTGCTGCTCGATGCGCCGCAGTTCGGAGCGCGCCTGATCGCGCTGATGGGTGGCGGCCACCAGCGATTTTTCCGCTTCCATCTGGCTGCGCGATGGCCGAAGCAACTTGCGCTTCGCCGTCCGCGATGGCGTGCTCCAGACGAGTCATTTCGGCTTGCTGCTCGTTTACCGCGTGCTCCAGACGCAGCGCTTCCGCTTCGTGCTGGCGCAGTTCGCGCTTCAGCGCCAGCGGCCCCGCTTCGCCGGCTCGCCCGCCTGAAACCATGCGTCCGTGATAGCAAGTGCCTTCCGGCGTCAGAAAATAGCTATGCGGATTTTCGTTCGCCATCTGCTCGGCGAGGGCGGCGGATTCCACCACGTAAGCCGTGCGTAGCTTCGTCAAGAAATGCTTCGCGGCGGGGCCGAGCGGCTCGCGAAAATCCACCAGGCGATCCAGACGGCCGAGCACTCCCGCGGGCATCGGCAGCGAAGCATCGGCTTCTGGCGAAGGAATATTCAGCTTGTTGAGCGAGTCCACGAAAAACGTGGCGCGTCCGCCCATTTCATCGCGCAACAGGGAAATTCCCGCCCGCGCGTGATCGAAAGATTCCACTACCACGTATTCCAGCTCGTCGCGCAAGAACTGCTCGATTGCGCCTTCGTACTTTTCCTGCACTTCGGCGTAATCCGCGAGCAATCCAACCGCGTGGAATCCGCTCGCCGCGGATTCCGAATTCGCCTCGCGCGCCACATTGAAAAGCTTCTGCACCGCGTCCGCGGTATAGGCACGCTCGCTCAGGATCTGCTCGATGGACGCCCGCCGCGCGCGCTCCGCGGAAAGCCCTTCGCGCATTACTTCGAGCCGCTGGCTGGTTTCCTGCTGGCTGCGGCGCAATTCAATCAGCCGCGCTTGCGCATCGCGCACAGCGCTGCCGAGTTCGTGCGCGCTGCTTTCCGATTGCGCGAAAGTCTGCTCGGCCGCCGCAACTTTGTCATTCAACGCGCTACATTCCGTTTCGATAGCCTGCATAGCCGCCGCGCGCTGCTCTTCCGCCGCTGTGTGTCGCGCCGCCGCTTCCTCGGCTTGCAACGATTCCGCCAGCTCGCGCGCGGATTCCTCCACCAGCCGCCCAGCGAGCTGCCGCAATTCCTCCATGCGCGCTTCCATCTGGATCTGTTCCGCGGCCGTAGTTGAAGATCGCTCGGTGGTTTCGCGCAGCAGCGTTTCCAGCGCGCCGGTCTGCTCGCGCAGCGTCGTCACGGCCTCGCGATGCGCCGTCATACGCGAACTCAAATCGCTCACTTGGCGCTCCGCCACTTCCGCTTCCACCGCCAGGCGCATCGCTCGTGATTCGATCTGCGCCGTTTGTTCGCGATTGAAAGTAATCCGGTTTTCCGCGCGATCGAGGTCCAGCACGGTCTGTCCCAGCAAATTCTGGATTTGCCGCAACTCGCCGTCGAGTTCGTAGCTGCGATTGCTCAGGCGTTCCTGTTCGAATTCCAGTTCATGCACGGAACTCGCTTCGCGCGCTTCCGCCATATCCATTTCGCGCAACAGATTCTCCAGCCGCGCCGCTTCGATATCGAGATGCTCAGCCTTGCTCGCCAGCACGCTGCGCAGCAGTTCGCGCATCTGTTCGCGAAGCTCGGCGTACCGGCGGGCCTTGGACGCCTGGCGCTTCAGCGAAGCCAGCTGCTTTTCCACTTCGACCAGAATGTCGTGCACACGCGACAAATTGACCTTGGACGCTTCGAGCTTCGCTTCCGCCAACCGCCGCTTGGTCTTGTACATCGTAATTCCGGCAGCTTCTTCGATGATTGCACGGCGATCCATCGGCTTCGAATTCAGAATCTGGCCGATGCGGCCCTGCTCGATGATGGCGTAACTATCGGGACCAAGTCCCAGGCCCATGAAAAGTTCTTGCACGTCGCGCAGGCGCGCCACGCGTCCATTGATCAAATATTCGCTCTGCCCCGAACGATACAGGCGGCGGCCCACCACAACTTCTCCCGGCTTCAAAGCAATCGCCGGTTTTTCCGCGCCGCGTTTTTTCCACGGCTTGCCCTTCCCAGACTCAGCAGCGTCCGCAGAGGCGCTCTCTTCGGGCCCAGCCTCGCCTGCAACCAGTTCAACGAAACCATCCACCACTTTCGTTTCGGGCTCGGGCGGATTCTCCACGATCATCGGTCCAGCCGCTTCAGCCGGCGCCGCACTTTCCTCCGGCACTTCTATCACCTGCGCCACGGCATTTACCAGATCCGGATCCACCAGCGTCAAAGTAACTTCGGACAATCCCATCGGCGGCCGCTTCGCCGTGCCGTTGAAAATGCAGTCGGACATGCGCTCGGCGCGCAGCATCTTGTGGCTTTGCTCGCCCAGCACCCAGGAGATCGCGTCCACCACATTCGATTTGCCGCACCCGTTGGGGCCCACAATGCAGGTGATCCCCGTGCCGCTGAAGGTGATTGGCGTCTTCTCGCAGAACGACTTAAAACCCAATAACTCGACCTTACGCAGTTTCAGCACCAGTTTCCTCGCACAGTTCGCTCCCTCGGCTTCGCAGCGCGAAGAAGCGTCAATTTATCGATCTTTCGTCGGAGGTATTTCGAGACAAAAACGCTGGAGGGTCGACTCAATGGCCCTTCCGCCTGGCGCTTACCGGGACGGCGGTTACGGGAATAAAAAGTAGCATGGCAAGCGAGCGGTGTAAAGCAAGCATTTGTCCCAAGATGCACATTCTGTAGCGGCGGCGGGCCGACATGGCCCACCGGGCAGTACTCGGCTTCCGGCGGCGCGGAGGCAGATTGCCACTTGGCGACGGAGGCGAAAGCCGCAGCAATCAACTCGAGTCGGGACTCCACTAACTGATTCTTGCAGATTGACTTAACAACCCCCGCGGCCTACGATGGCCCGGCGTGGAGGCATGATTGCAGCAGGACGCTACCCAGAGCTCCGGCAGCATTTTGTCCGCGATTGCCATCTTGGCCCTAATCCTCTTCCTTTCCCTGGAAGGATTGCGCCCCCCTGCGCCCAAACCCGTCACCGCTAGTCCCACCGAATTCTCCGCTGAGCGGGCCCGGGAGATCTTGTACCGTTTGGTAGGCGACGGTATACCGCATCCCACTGGCAGCCCGCAGAACGACGTGGTGCGTGGCCGCGTAATGGACGAGTTCACCAAGCTCGGTTACCGGCCCGCGGTGCAGCAAGGCTTCGCCTGCGACGAGTACGGCGATTGCGCCACCGTGAATAACGTGGTCGCCCGCCTCGACGGCAGTGAACCTGGCGACGCCGTTTTGATCGCCGCGCACTACGATTCCGTGGCGGCCGGTCCCGGCGCGTTCGACGATGGCGCCGGCACCGCCACAGTGCTTGAATGCGCCCGCGCCTATAAATCCCTGGCGCAGCCTAAACATTCGATTATTTTTCTTGTGGACGATGGCGAGGAATCCGGCCTGCTCGGCGCGCGCGCGTTTGTCGCCCAGCATCCCTGGGCCAAGGAAGTTCGGGTCGCGGTGAACGTGGAGAGCCGCGGGACCACGGGCCCAAGCCTGATGTTTGAAACGGGCGATGCGAATGAGTGGGCGCTGCGCGCCTACGCGTCGCGCGCGAGCCGTCCGGCAACTAGTTCAATCTTTTACGAAGGGTACAAACGAATTCCCAACGACACGGATTTCAGCATCTTCAAAGCGGCCGGATACCAAGGGTTAAATTTCGCCAATATCGGGGCAGTGGTGCACTACCACACTCCGCTCGATAATTTCGCGAACGCGGATACTTCGACGCTGCAGCATCACGGGGAGAACGCCCTCGGTTCGCTTGAAGCCTTCGCCAACCGCGACATCTCCAATCCGCCGCGCAGTTCGGCGGTCTATTTCGATTTGTTTGGCCGTTTTGTTTTTTGGTGGCCGGCCAGGTGGACGCTGAAGATCGCTATTTTTTCCGCGCTGCTCTTGTTCCTCGAAATCGGCTGGCTTGTTTTCAAGAAACGCCTTACCGCGCTCGAATTTCTCTGGGGATTGTTCGCGTGGTTTATAGCCATGATCGCCGTCGGAGTTCTGGCGCTCGCGTTAAGTTATATCTTACGCCGCACGGGCGCGACCGCGAATGCGTGGGTGGCGCATCCGATTCCGGCACAGATTTCGTTTTGGTCGCTGGCGATTGTCATCGTGTGCCTGCTTTCCATCCGATTCGCCGGCCGCGCGGGGTTTTTGGGGCTTTGGGCGGGCGTTTGGACCTGGTGGGCTATTTTTGGCATTGCGATCGCCTCGCGCTATGCGGCCCTCGGTTATATCCTGCAAGCAGCTACCTGCGCGGCGGCGTTTGCGGGATTGTTGCTCTTGTTCCGCCCTCAAAATTCATCGCGAGCCGCCACCTGGGCGGTCGTCGTGCCGCTCGCCGTCGGCGCGACGCTCGGATTTGTCCCGGCGGTGCTGCTCTATCAAACTTTCGGCAACCCCGCGCTGCCCGGAATTGCGCTGCTCGTCGGCCTGCTGTGCAGTCCGATCGCTCCGCTGTGCGCCGACCGCAATCGCCCGCGTGGATTTGCCGTCGTGGCGTTGCCGGTGCTCGCCGCTGCCGCTACGGTGATCGCCGCGTTCGCCGCCATTGTCGCTCCCGTCTTTTCGGCGAAATCGCCGGAGCACGTGAACCTGGAATACGTTCAGGAAGCAGATTCGGGCCGTTCGCAATGGGTGGTGTACCCGGCTTCGGGCCGCTTGCCGGAATCGCTCGGTCTCGCCACAAACTTTCGCCGCCAGGAAACAGGCTCGTACCCATGGATCGTGGAGCCATCATTTGTCGTGAGCGCACCGCATCTGGATTTGCCGCCGCCGACCTTTACGATTCTGGAGCTTTCCGCTTCCGCAGGAAAACGCATGTACCGTGCGCTGCTGCGCTCCGAACGCGGCGCTTCCGATGCGGGAGTGCTTTTCCCGCCGGATTCGGGGATTGAATCTGTCAGCGCGGAGAACCAAGCATTACCGGCAGAATCGGAAAAGTTCCGCAGACGGGTGAATGGCTGGTTCCTCTTTCATTTTTCCGCGATGCCTGCGAAGGGAGTTGAACTGCGTTTCACGCTTCCAGCGGGCAAGGCCGTGGAAGTGTATGCCCTTGATACGACCTACTCGCTACCCCTGGAGGGACTCTTTCTATTGAAGGCTCGCCCGCTCACGGCAGTGCAGTTCGGTCGCGGCGACCGCTCCATCATCAGCCGCCGCGTGGAATTGCTTCCGTGATTGACGTGCTGCTCGATTTGCAGCGATCCTACTTTTTCGCTGGTGCGATCACCAGCTTGCCTTGCGCATCTTCG
Source organism: uncultured Acidobacteriota bacterium (assembly GCA_963740695.1). Taxonomy (GTDB): domain Bacteria; phylum Acidobacteriota; class Terriglobia; order Acidiferrales; family UBA7541; genus Palsa-295. Next base: position 125,074 of record CAVUFU010000001.1, on the reverse strand, counting down.
TCAAGCTGGATCACATTTGCGTCTGTCGACTTGCTGCGCCGCTTTTGCTCCTGGCGGGCGGCTTCGGCCACGGTCGTCGGCCGCAGTGCCGCCTCCAGTTTGGCCTCGGCCAGCACGTCCTGGTAAGTTGAGAATTTCGACGGCACGAATTCACCGGGGTTCTTCGAGTTTCGGTTCACCACGGTATCCGATGCAGCCGGGGCGCTCTCGGAATTCGTCGTGCCGTTGATTACATTCGTATTCAACGTAGTCGCGTGATTGATCGAACTGCCGCCCGTGTTGATCGATCCGCCCAGAAGCTGCGCGTGCGCCGTACCGGCGAAAAGCAAAACGATCGCTGAAAGAATTACAGTCCTCATAAGCATCCCCATTCGTGCCGCGCTTCCGAATCCCGGTAACGCGCCCTCAGCCTGCCTGTAGACTAACTGAGCACATTCTTTTGAAAATGGTACTTTTGGCCTATGGGTACTACGTGGGCTTTCTGCGCCCGCGCGTGGTACTTGTTTGCGGACCCGGCAACAATCGCCCGGAACTCATTGCGCTGGTTGGCTTTTGGTCAGCGGCCTCGGATACCGCCGTTTGCCGCCAGCCAGCGCCTCAGCTACAATCACCGTTTTGGATTGTGGCGCCAATGACAGACATACTCTTGCACAACACGCTTTCGAACCGCCTGGAACCTCTGCAGCCGCTCCACAAGGGCGAAGTCCGCATCTACACCTGCGGCCCCACCGTCTACGACTACGCCCACATCGGGAACTTCCGTACCTTCGTTTTTCAAGACATCCTGCGCCGTTTCTTGCATTCGCGGGGCCTTTCCGTCCTGCAAGTGATGAACCTCACCGACGTGGATGACCGCATCATCCAGAATGCCGCCGCGGCCAACGAATCCATCCGCGATTACACCGAGAAATACATTCAGGCATTCCTCGACGACATGAAAGCGCTGAACCTCGAAATGCCCGAGGAAATCGTGCGCGCCACCGATCACATTGAAGACATGGTGGACCTGATCATCCGCCTGCAGGAAAAGGGCATCACGTACGCAAGCGAGGGATCGGTCTATTACCGCATCTCGAAATTTCCGTCCTACGGCAAGCTTTCGAAAATAGATCTCACGGGGATGAAAGCCGGCGCGCGCGTGGATAACGACCGCTATGAAAAAGACGACGCGCGCGACTTCGCTCTTTGGAAAGCACCCAAGCCGGGCGAACATTTCTGGGACACGCGCATCGGCCCGGGCCGACCCGGCTGGCACATCGAATGCTCCGCGATGGCCATGAAATACCTGGGCGAAACGCTGGATATTCACACCGGCGGCATTGATCTGGCCTTCCCCCATCACGAAAACGAAATCGCCGAAAGCGAAGCCGCCACCGGGCATCCCTTCGCCAATCTCTGGCTGCACGCCGAGCACCTCATCATTGACGGCGAGAAAATGTCGAAGTCGCTCGGGAACTTTTTCACCCTGCGCGATCTTTTCGCCAAAGGCGCAAAGCCTTCGTCCGTCCGTTATCTGCTGCTCTCGGTCCCGTATCGCCGCCAGCTCAATTTCACCGCCGACAGCCTGAAGCAAGCTGAAAATTCCGTCGAAAGGCTGCGCAATTTCGTCGCGCGCCTGAAGAACGAACAATTTTCGGGCGGCACCAATCCGAAAATGGAAGAGCGCGCGCACCAGGCCTTGGCCGATTTTGATGCCGGCCTCGCGGATGATCTAAACACCGCCGTCGCTCTGGCAGCGATCTTCGACCTCGTGCGTGACGTCAACACGGCGATGGACCGCGGCGATTTCCTGCAGCAGGACGCGCCGCCCATGGTCGCTGCGATGGAGAAATTCGACGCGATCCTGGCCGTTCTCAATGATGACGACGAAGAAAAGCTTCGTTTGCTCGGCTTCGGCGGCGCAAAACCGCGTCCGACCGCGGAAGAGGTGGAAGCCCTGATCGCCGAACGCAACGCCGCCAAGAAGCGCCGCGATTTCAAACGCTCCGACGAAATCCGGCAGAAGCTCGCCGATTCTGGTATCATTGTTGAAGATACGCGTGACGGCAGTGTCCGCTGGAAGTACAAATGACCATCTCCGCAAAACACGATCTCTCGCTGCATAGCCAGCCCTCTCACGAGCGCCCGAACCTCTACGGCGTTGACTAAGTAAGCTCCTCCAACTTTGCGTTTTCAGCACACCCCTGGCGGAAACCAGTGTGCGCGCTGAGCCCAAATCGATTTCTGGAGGAAGCTATGCAAGCTGTAGACACGAAGATTGACAAGAAAATTGAAAAGAAAGTGGACGCCCGGACCGCCGCGAAGTTGCCTCATCTCATCACCGCGCTTCCCGGACCGCAAGCCAAAGCTCTTGTAGCCCGGGATCACGCGGTTCTTTCGCCTTCCTACACGCGCGATTATCCGCTGGTCGCCAAGAGCGGCCGCGGCGCCATGGTGGAAGATGTGGACGGCAACATCTTTCTCGACTTCGCCGCCGGCATCGCCGTCGTTTCTACCGGCCACTGCCATCCCGAAGTCGTCGCTGCCATCCAGAAACAAGCCGCCGAACTCATTCATATGTCCGGTACGGATTTTTACTATCCCAATCTGGTCGTGCTCGCCGAAAGGCTCGCCGCGCTAGCGCCCGGCAAGGAAGCCAAGCGCGTTTATTTCGGCAATTCCGGCGCGGAAGCCACCGAAGCGGCCATCAAGCTCGCGCGCTATCACACCAAGCGCGACAAGCTCATCGCCTTCTATGGCAGTTTCCACGGACGGACGATGGGCGCGTTGTCCTTGACGGCGAGCAAAGCGGTGCAACGCAAACATTTTGGTCCGCTGCTCGCCGGCGTTTTTCACGCTCATTATCCGAATTCCTATCGCGGCACGTTCGGCAATAATCCCGCCAACGCCGCCGCCGATTCGCTCGCGTACATCGAGAACGAGCTTTTCAAGCGGATCGTGGATCCCGAAGACGTCGCCGGCATCATCGTCGAACCGATTCAGGGCGAAGGCGGCTATCTCGCAGCTCCGGCGGAATTCCTGCAGGGTCTGCACGCCCTGTGCCGCAAGCACGGCATCATGCTCATCGCCGACGAAGTGCAATCCGGCATGGGCCGCACCGGCAAGTGGTGGGCATCCGAGCACGCGGGCATCGAGCCCGATATCATCTGCTCGGCGAAAGGCATCGCCTCGGGCATGCCGCTCAGCGCCATCATCACGCGCGCCAGCGTCATGAATTGGAAACCCGGCGCGCACGCCTCGACGTTCGGCGGTAATCCCGTGGCGATCGCTGCATCGCTCGCGACGATTGACCTGCTCGAGCGCGAATACAACGCCAACGCCGCGCGCATGGGCGAACTGATTATCTCGCTCACCGCCGACTGGCGCGAACGCCACAAGATCGTCGGCGAAGTTCGCGGCAAGGGCCTGATGATCGGCATCGAACTGGTGCACGATCAGAAGACCAAGGAAAAAGCCCCGGACCTGCGCAATCGCATCGTCGAAATGGCCTTCCACAAGGGCCTGCTGATTCTCGGCGCGGGAGAAAACTCGCTCCGTCTCGCTCCGCCGCTGGTGATTGACGAAGAGCAAGCTCGCTTCGCGGTTAGCACGCTCGATGCGTGCCTCAGCGAAGTGGAACGCTCGCTATAGGGGTCAGTAGCGCCGGCGTCTCGCCGGCTCTTAGCTCTTGAATTCGCTTCCGACTTTGACGTTGTAGCGGCGTCCGCCGCGGCGGACGCCATCGACGTTGCCGCGCGAACGATGGCGGGCTAAAGATCGCCGCTATAAAACCTGAACCGTCGCAAATAGTGCAGGCTTGCAACTGCAGGCCTGTGCTATTTTCTTTGGCGCGAGCGTTAATCCACATGCGCAAGAACGCGATTCGTGTTTCGCAACTTTTCCGCCAGGAGGCGCGTTGCCCCGTATTCTGGACGTAGGTTGCGGTCCCACAAAATATCCCGGCTCGATCGGCCTGGATATGAATCCTTCCACCGCCGCCGACGTAATCTGCCATCTCGACCGCGGCGGCCTGCCGTTTCTCGACAATTCCTTCGACCATCTGCGCGCCGAACATATCATCGAGCACGTCGCGGATATCATCGCCACCATGGAAGAATTCCATCGCGTCACCAAGCCCGGCGGCACCATCTTCATCGCCACCCCGCACTACACCGATTACAGCTCCTTCCGCGATCCCACGCACCGCTGGCATCTGAACACATACTCGTTTCTCTACTTTTATCCCGGCGGAATGCATGGGCGCGATATGTGGTACACCAAAGTGCGCATGCGCGAAAAAAGAAACTACGTTTCGCTGCTGCGTTTGTGGCGCGCGCTGGGTTTCGAATTCCTGGTGAATCACAGCAAGATGTTTCGCCAGTTTTGGGAGCACTACTTGAGTTTCCTGATTCGCGGCAAGCTGATGCAGTTCACCTTCGAGGTTATCAAGTGACGCAGCTGCCGGAAATTCTGGACATCGGCTGCGGTCGCAAGAAATTTCCACGCTCTTTGGGCATTGATATGAGCGCGGCGGGGCAGGCCGACGTGCTATGCGACTGGGAAAAAACACTTCCGTTTCGCGACAGCAGTTTCGCGCAGGTCCGCCTGGTGCACATCATCGAAGAGGTGGACAATATTTTTCGGGTGCTGGCGGAAGTTCACCGCGTCGCTAAGCCGGGCGCGCGAGTCACCATCATCACCCCGCACTACACGGATCACGCGTCCTATTGCAGTCCCGCGCACCGCTGGCATCTGTCGAGTTTTTCTCTGTGGTTTTTCAGTGATAAGCCGGCGGAATACGATTACTACGCTCCGGCGAATTTCCGCGAACGCCGGGTCCGCGTCGAAATGTTGCGCCTGTGGCGCGCGCTGGGCTTGGAATTCATGGTCAACCACTTCCGCTGGTTCCGAAAATTTTGGGAGTACTATCTTTCGTTCGTGTTTCGCGGTAAAACGGTGCAATGGGATTTGGAAGTAATCAAGTAACGGCGTGCACCCATACATTTTATTTATTTGAGCGGCCGAAAAGCCGCATCGCTGGATTTGCATGTTTGCAAGATTGATTTTCTCGATTGTTGATTTTGGCGCCCGCAAGGGGTTGAGCACACCTCCCGCCGTTGGCGCGCCGCCTGACGCAGAACTTTCCGCAAAGCTGCGCGCTCGTCAGACCGGCGTGCGCGGCGAAACGTACGCCTACTGGTATCTGCGCCGCCACGGCTACACTCTGATCGCGCGCAATTTCACGACGCACGGAATCAAAGGTGAGATTGATATGGTCGGCTATGACGGCTCCGTGCTGGCCTTCGTCGAAGTGAAAACCCGCACGATGCCGGAGCCTACGGCTGCAAGCGCGTCGCAAACGCTCCAGCGCACTCCTGAAGACGCGGTGAACTGGGAAAAGCGCCGCAACCTTTCGCGCATGGCCCGGCAATTTCTGCGCGCCCGTCACATTGAAAGCGCCGAATGCCGCTTCGATGTTCTAGCAATCGAGACGCGCCCGGGCGCCAAGCCTCTGGTGCGTCTGCACAGAGGCGCGTTCAGCGCCGAGCGCAACTAAATCCCGCACTGCGCCGCCGGCGTGTGAAAAAGTCAGCTCCCCTCCAATTGAAGCGCTTCAGCAGTCCCGCACGGTAGTAGAATAAAACCAGCGGAAAACGCGGAAATTGCCGGCCTCAGTGCCCTAAAATAGGGCAATATTCGGGCCGGGGAGGAAAACGTTTGCCGGAGCTTCGCAAGGATCCCATCACGGGCCGCTGGGTCATCATCTCCAGCGATCGCAGCAAGCGGCCGATGGATTTTGTGCGGGAAAGCGTGCAGATCAAAGGCTCGCCGAATTGCCCCTTCTGCCCCGGCAACGAAGGCAAGACGCCGCCGGAGATTCTCGCCTACGGCCGCAATGGCAGCGGCAAGGACACGCCCGGCTGGACCGTCCGCGTGGTTCCCAACAAGTTTCCCGCGCTGGGCATCGAAGGCGGACTCGACCGTGAAGGCGAGGGACTTTTCGACCGCATGAACGGAATCGGCGCGCACGAAGTGATCATCGAAACTCCCGAACACAAGAACACGCTCGCCAGCATGAATGAAAAAGGCGTGGAAGAAGTTTTCTGGGCTTATCGCGACCGCATGCTCGACCTGAAAAACGACCGCCGCTTCCGCTACATCCTGCTCTTCAAAAATCACGGCGAACCGGCCGGCGCCTCGCTCGAACACACGCATTCACAATTGATCGCGCTGCCCATCGTTCCCAAACGCGTCCGCGAAGAAGTGGACAGCTCCAAGCGCTACTACGACGAAAAAGAGCGCTGCATTTTCTGCGACATGATCCGCCAGGAAATCGAGACGAAATCGCGCATGATCCTGGAAAATGAACACTTCATCGCGCTCGCACCCTACGCTCCGCGTTTCCCGTTTGAAACCTGGATTCTTCCCCGCCAGCACAGCTCGGCGTTTGAAAATATGCCGGCGCCGTATTACGCAAGCCTCGCGCGCGTGTTGCGCGATTTTCTGGCGCGCCTCGATTCCGCGCTCGCGTTTCCTTCGTACAATTACGTGATCCACACCTCGCCCATCGGCGAGGAAGTCAACGACCACTATCATTGGCACATCGAAATGATGCCCAAGCTGACGAAGGTAGCGGGCTTCGAGTGGGGAACCGGCTTCTACATCAATCCCACGCCGCCCGAAGAAGCAGCGCGTTTCCTGCGCGAGGCGAAGTAGAAGTTAGTAGCGCCGGCGTCCCGCCGGCTCTTCGCAGTTGAATTTGAAGTTTGTGGCGGGGGCGCTGCTAGTAGAAGATCCGCAGCAGGTCGGCTGCGCCCATCTCGGCTAGCTCTTCGCAGACCGTGACTCTTGCCAGCTGTTATTACGCCTTCAAATACCACGGCACATTCACCACAATAATCCGCTTGTTTCCTTTCAACAGCAGCAACGCCTTCAGCAATTCCGCCCGGTTGTTCTGCAGAAAATAATGCCACCAGTGGCTCTCGATCATTTCCGGAATCACCACGGCAATCCGGCGGTCGGGATTTTCCTGCTGGATCTTCAGCACGTAATCAACGATCGGCACAATCACGAAGCGGTAGGGCGAATCCAGCATCACCAGCTTCATCTCCGTGAATCCCGCCTGCTTCGCGGGATCGTCCACTAACTGGGCCCAGTGCTGTTGCAACGTCTGCGCGTCTCCGTCGCCGCAAACATGCACCGCCTGCACGTCGGGCGAAATCGTAAGCGCCACCTGCAGCGCCTTCTGCGTCAACATGCCCCACTGCTGCACCGGCAAAATCACCAGCGGCGGGTGCAGCCCTCCTACGTTCAGCGGGTGCGGGCATTCCAACTCTTTCGCCACGCGCCCAATGTAACGATGCACGGCCATCATCAGCATCAGCAGCGCCGGAATCAGTAGCGCCGTCATCCACGCGCCGTCTACGAATTTGGCCACCAGCACGATCGCCGTCGTGATTCCCGTCGCGATCGCTCCCATGGCATTGACGACGATATAGCGCCGGAAGCCGGGACCCTTCACTCGCCGCCAATGCGCCACCATTCCCGCTTGCGAAAGCGTGAACGCCAGAAATGCTCCCACCGCGTAGAGCGGAATCAGGCGATTGGTCACGCCGCCAAAAAAGACCAGCAGCAAAGCTGCCAGCATGGCCAGCACGTAAACGCCCCAGGAATACACCAGGCGTCTGCCGCGCAATCGGAAACCGTCCGGCAAGTATCCGTTCAGCGCGATGGCGCGGCACAGCCGCGGAAAATCCGCGAAGGCCGTATTCGCCGATAGGCAAAGCACCACCAGCACGGATCCGATCGTGATGTAATAAAAAGGCCCGCGCCCGGCCACCGCAGTGACAATCATCGAAAGCACGCTTTGGTAACCCGCCTGCCCCGGATCCGTCGCGGCGATGCCATACGCGCGTACCAGGTACGCGATGCCGCCCAGCATCAGAATCAAGAGCGCGATAATCGCCGTCAGCGTGCGCTGCGCCGTCTGCACTTTCGGCTCGCGAAACGCGCGCACGCCGTTGCTCACCGCTTCCACGCCGGTCATCGCCGTGCAGCCGCTCGAAAAGGATTGCAGCAAGAGCCACGCACCCGCAGCCGCCACCACCGGATGCGCGGCCTGTGGCGGCATCTGAACCGCAACCGGATGGCCTCCGGCGGCCACCGCCTTGAACACACCCCACCCGATCGTCGCCAGCAAGCTCCCGATGAAAAGGTACGTCGGAACCATGAAGAAAATTCCGGCCTGGCGCATCCCGCGCAGATTGATCACAGTGATGAACACCAATATCCCGAGGCAAAGCAGCAAGGTGTGCGGCAGAAGTTGCGGCCACCCGGAAACCAGCGCGCCAACGCCAGCGGAAATTCCCACGGCGACCGTCAAAATGTAGTCAATCATCAGCGCCGCCGCGGCCAGCAGCCCCGCAAACGTGCCCAGGTTTTCCGAAGCGACGGTGTAGGAGCCGCCTCCCCCCGGATACGCGGCAATCGTCTGCCGGTAAGAAAAGAAAACGATGATCAGCAGCACGATGATGCTGGCGCTGATCGGCACGATGTAGGCGATCCCCGCCGTGCCCAGCACCATCAGCAAAGTCAGCGCCGCTTCCGGCCCATACGCCGCGGAGCTCAGCGCATCGAGGCCGAAAATCGGTATACCGGTGCCCGTTCCCAGTTCTTCGGCGCGCTCATCCCAAGTAGGAAGTGGTTTGCCGAATAAGATGTCCCGAATCGTCATGGGTCCGGCGTCTCCTTATTCGGCAGGCAGGCCGGCGTGCGCCGGCTCCGGGCCCGAGGTAGTGGGCGGACAGCTTAGTTTGTCCGGGTTGCAAAAGAAACGAAAAATTATCTCGTATCAGTACAGCGATTCGCGCGGCCTGTTGACGGAAATCAGGTATGGATATGGACGCGGGTCGGGGCTAAACTTCCGCCGCTTGCGGTTCGCCAAAGGAGAATCCCATGGCCGCCCAGGAAACCAAAAAGTGCGCACATCCGATCTGCACCTGTCAGGTCACCGATCAGAAATATTGCAGCACGCAGTGCGAAACGATGGAAGAAAGTTCGGATTTAGATTGCAAGTGCCCGCACTCCGTCTGCGCGGGTAGAACGGAGTATGCAGCTCACGCCTAAGCATCAAACGCGCGCGGCTGCGCATGGCGCTCGAAGCAATTCAAAGGTTCGGGTGTGCGCCAGCGCCTAGCTCGCCCGCCGGTAGAATCGCCCGTCACAATCTTCGCAGCGAAAGGGTCGCAGCAGTACCGCGCGAAATACGAGGTCGATCACTCCCTGACGATGGGAACGATGTACGTATTTGCTTCCACAGCGGGGGCACAGCTTCGGTACGCGTATCGCTTGAGGGGATGTTGATATCAGTTCTTTCATACCGCACCCACAAATTCAATCACGCCATGCGGCGAATTGCGTGGTACACCACCAACAGCACAACGGACCCGATCACCGCCACCAGCAGGCTGTACAAATTCACTCCCGTGACGCCGGCGGCTCCGAAGCGATTGAACAACCACCCGCCTACAATCGCCCCTATGATTCCCAGCACGATATCCAGCACGATGCCTTCGCCGCTCTTATTCACGATCTTGCTACCGATGAAACCGGCAATCAGCCCCAAAAAAATCCAGGCCAGAATGGACATGCGAGTTGTCTCCTTAGGATTCGGACCCGGCGTATTCGCGTATGCACTGAGCGGATACGTGCCGCGGACTATACGTCGCGGGAACTACGCAGGGCCATACAGTGAAATGTGTAGTCCTCAGCTGAGCTTGCTGTATAGCGCCAAAGGGCGCATTAGCGTCAACCGAATGAAAACACACTAGTTACAGTGAGCTCGGACCACGACACCTTCATCGCAGTACCAGCGCGCTAGCTAAGCCTGGTTACGGCTTCACGACCAGTGTCAGGAAATTCGGCATCGTTTGCGTCTGCCCGTTGAACGTGACCGTTAACGTGAGGCTGTAGGTTCCCGGTGGCGTTGCTCCGTTCGGTCCCTTCGCCAGGCTCCCGCAGGCGGCCGTGCCCAGCGCGACGAGCATCAGCACCGCAAACGTCAGCGCCACGCGCCGGTTCCGTTGCATCATCCACGCCATCCCGCCCAAGGCGAGCGACAAAAGCAGCAACGTGATCCCGCCGGCAGGCCAACTTCCCGGACCGCCCGGCGCGAAACCTGTATTCGTCGCGCCCGTGCAATACGTCTGAACCCCAAACGCAATCTCAATCGGCTTTCCGGTCAACACGATCGAGCTGGGAATTACGTTGCACGTAATCGTCGGCGAAGATGGGGTGCAACCAAATTGCACGGTGCCAGTCACGCCCGGCGCTCCGGTGATTTGCAATCCGAAAAATGCGGTGCCGCCGGGAGTAGCCGTCCCAGTAGCGGATCCCCCGGGAGGAATCGAAATGATCACCGGCGAATTATTGCCGGTTCCGCTCAACGACACCTGTTGCGGGCTGGTGGTCGCGTTGTCGGCGATGCTTAGAGTAGCCCCGAGTTCTTCGGCGGTCGTCGGCGCGAACGTCACTCCGATCGTGCAACTGGCACTCGCCGCCAAAGTTCCGGTGGGATTGCAAGGGTTCGTGCCGCTGCTCGCCAGCGCGAAGCTGCTGCTGTTCTCGCCGGTAATCGAGAAGCTCGTGAAATTCACGGGGCCGGTTCCGGTATTGGTCACCGTAACGTTCTGCGCCGGGCTGGTCGAACCCACCGTTTGCGATGCAAACGTCAGCGCAGTGGGAGACACAGTGACAGTCGCCGGTCCATTCGTCGCGGTTCCCGTCAACGTCACCGTTTGCGGAGTACCCGTTGCGTTGTCGGTGAAGGTGATCGTGCCGGTGCGCGTTCCCGCCGCCGTAGGCTTGAATGCAATCTGGAACACGCAATTCGAAGAATCCACCGCCAGTGTCGGGCACTGTGCCGTGGTTGCGCCGGAAAAATCACCAGTAGTTACGATGCTGGTGAACGTGACGTTCACGTTGCCGTTATTGGATACCGTCACCGTCTGCGTCGCGCTGGTCGTGCCGACTACCTGGCTCGCGAACGTCAGCGACGTCGGCGAAATCACGATCGTCCCCAGCGGAGCGGTACCAGTGCCGTTCAGAGCCACCGTCTGCGGACTTCCCGTGGCATTATCGTTAATGTTCAAAGTTGCCGTGCGCGCTCCCGCCGCTTGCGGCGTGAACAACACATTAATCGTGCAGCTGGAGCCAGCCGCCAGCATCCCGGTTGGGCTGCACATGCTTCCGGAATTTGGCAGTGGAACCCCGAAGTCTTCCGCGTCGGGTCCCGACGGCGTAAATCCCGTGAAGGTCACGGCCGTTGTGTTGTTATTTGTAACTGTCACAGTCTGTGCCGCGCTTGTAGTCCCCACCGTCTGCGCAGCAAAAGTCACGCTCGTCGGCGCTACCGTCACCCCCGACGTGGCTGGCGTAGGAATGGACTGCGCCACAACCACGTGCGGATGCACCGAAGGCGCCGGGTCTGACGCCGGCCCGGTCGTATCCAGGAAAATCGCTTCGTAGGGCGAAACCATGTACCCGGATTCGTTGCCTTGCAATGTGCCCGTGAGCGTGAAATGCCCCGACGCGTTCACCGCGTACGTAAAGGCGCCCAGCGACTGGTCGAAGAAAAGATCGCCGCCGGGGTGCGTTTCGTCGTCCAGGGGAGTGAAGCTGCTCGAGGCTCCAATCATGGCGATGCCCGAAAATTCGCTCTCGCTGCCCGACAATGCCTCCTGCGATCCAAAAAATAAATTGTCGTTCGCAAACGGCGTGGCGGAGAACGGCGCGCCGGTTTGCGGCTGGATCGGCCCGAATTCAACGGAGCTGTCCGTCCCCAGCACAAACCCGGCGTCCGGTTTCGTCAGATAGATGATCAGATTGGTGTTGATGGTGCCCGGGCTCAGCGTTGCTCGCCCATTCGCCGCGATAGACAACGCCGCCGTCTGCGCCCGGCCAATCGTCACCGTGCCTTGATCGTTCGTGTCCAGCGTAATATTCGCGGTGGGAGAGGTCCCCGGTGTTACCGTCAAAAGTGCGACATTCGCCGACGATCCACTACTGCCGCCACCCACCACGCTCAGCACGTCCGGCCCGGCCAGCGAAGCATTCGAGAACGATCCAGGGCTGGACTGCTTCACCGCGGTTCCAGCCAGCAGGACGTTGGTGGCACGCGCATCCAGCGTCATGTGCGCCACTTCGTTCGCCGAAATTTGGTACACCACGACGATGGACGGGGTTTTGTTCACGGTCAGCGTAAGCAAGCTGCGGCCGTTGCTGTCTGGAGTTGTGTAAGCACCTGTGATCGTTGAAATGCTTCCCGTCGTGCCGTTGAGGTTCGTATCCGCGGTGCCCGAAGTGACGCTATTCGCGGCATCGAGCGTGGTCAAACCCAGTTCCGCCACGCGATTGCCCGAGGGATCCTGGCCGGTGTTGTCGTAAACATAGGTTCCCGCAAATGCAGCGTTGTTGAACGAAGTCGGGTCCTGCAGCCGCAGGTATCCGGCTGCAATCTCGCCGCCGCCGGAATTATCTGTGAACGACGCCATGTTTGCGCTCGCCGCCACGCCGTTCAGCACGTTGCCGACCGAGAAAGCAAATATCGCCGGGCTCTGCCCAGCCGGTTGGATACTGATCACTCCGCGGTTATCGGACCCAATCACGTACAAACCAGTGGTGGCAACGTTCGACAAAATTCCGACGCTCCCCGCTCCCGCGGAATTTATGTCCACCGCGCCAGCGGTGATTTTTCCGGTACCGTCGAACGTCAGGCTGCCCACCACACCTTCTTCCACACCCGTCACTTCGTTGTAAGCGCGCAACAGCATTGCGTATTGGCCCTTCAGCAATTGCGGCTGCGTGTTCGCCGGCATCGCCGCGATGGTCACAGAAACTACCGCGTTGCCGGTAAGTGGTGTCGGAGTCGTTGAATCCGTCACGGTCACATTAAATGTGAATGTCCCCGCGGTCTGCGGAGCGTTATTGAACACGTGCCCCGCCGCGGCGTTGCCGTTCGCCTTTGCATCAATCGAGAAGCCCGCGGGCAATCCCGTTGCGGCGAAGGTGTAAGGCTGTGTGCCGCCAGTCACCTGAATATCCGCGCCGTATGGCACCGTGACCGCGCCTCCAGGTAGCGTGGTGGATGTGAACGTGATCCCGCCGCCTGATTGTATAAACATCGCCGTCACGCTTTGCGCCTGGCTCATGGTTACCACGCATGTCCCGCTCGTCGCCGTGCACGCTCCGCTCCAGCCGGCGAAAAGGGAACCGCTGTTAGGCGTCGCGCTCAGCGTCACCATCGTGCCCGCGTTGAAGCTCGCCGAGCAAGTCGAAGGACACAATATGCTGTTCGGTGGAGTCGTGCTCGCAACCGTACCCGTCCCGGCTCCGCTCTCCGTCACCGTGAGTGTGAACGTTTGCGTTCCGCTGATCGTTGTAGTCACCGAAGCGGAGTTGTTGATCAGGTTCGGATCTGGCTGCGCGCCTGCGACGTTCGCCGTGGCGGTAATCGTGCCGGAGCTGATCGTCGGCGTCATCGTAAAGGTCGCCGGCAGACTCTGACCGCTGGGAATATTTCCCAAGGCGCAAGTGATGGTGGTAACCGATCCATTGCTATTGGCACTGCAGTTCGCTGGCGCCAGTCCTACGGGCAACGCATTCGGGATCGAGGCTGTCAACGTAACGCCCGTCGCCAGCAGCGGGCCGTTGTTCACCACACTAAGGTTGTAAACGATGTTCGCGCCCGCCAGCACGGATGCTGGCGCCGTCATGCTAACCGCCAGATCAGCGCCGCCCGACGGCGGCTGTCCGAAGACTGCGATACCGCCGATTCCTGGCGTTAGCACATTTCCCGTGAAACCAAGAAACGTCTGAAAGCCGCCGCCGTTCTCGACCGCGCCGCTCCCGATATTTATTTTGTACAGGAGCCCTGAAAGTGCGTCGTTGGCCCAGAAGCTCACCCCATCCGGGTCCAGATTCAGGTTTTGAAAAAGGCCGCCGGTGCCCGGGCGATAGCTCTGCACCAGGGTTCCGCTCTGGGTTATACGCAGGATTTTGTCCGAAGCCGCCACCAGCAAGGATTCATCTGGCAACTCACGGAGCGCGTAGAGCGCTTCGCCCGCCGTAAGCGTCGGCACGATGTCCGGATGCTGTATCTGCTCGCCCAGGTCCAATACCTTCACAGCGGTGCCGCCAAGCGTATAGGCGACCGTATCGCCGCTATCCAGCACCTCTACCCAGAAGGAGCCAGGGTTCGACGTATCGAAGGCAGGATAATATGTCGCGGTGGGTGTGCCAGTCGGACTTGTCCCGGGAGCGAATTGCAGCAGCGTCGGCTGTTCGTCGCTGGTAATGAAGAGTTCAGCCAGCAGAGCGTTCCCAGACGGATCGATAACCACCGAGTACCCTTCATCGTCTCCGCCGTTGTTACCGGACACCGTCGGTCCCGCCGCTTGCTTGTTGAAGACCGTAAGATATCCGGTGGTTTGGGCAACGTACAGATTCCCCACGGAATCGAAAGTCATTCCTTGTCCGGTGGACCCATCCGAAGTGGGGAGATCTTTGAGCACCTGCACCGGCTTGCCGGTAGTCGGATCCAGCACAAAAATCATGTTTCCCGCGTCCAGGAACACTTGCCCCACGGCAAACGGCACGGGCGGCCCGCTGAAGACAGCGCCTACGGAACTTGTGCTTGGAATGGTGGTGCACGTTCCGGTGGTCGTGCCGGCCGCGCAGAACCCAAGATATCCCACAAAGACGGAACCGTTCGCGGCAGTGCCCGTGGACGTCAGCAGCACGCCGTTGGGCGCATTCGCCATAGAAAAAGTCGCGGCGCAGCCGGTCGCCCCGGCGGTGCCATTCGTGACGGTGCAACTGATTCCGGCAGGCGTGCTGGTGACTGTCCCGCTGCCGTTGCCGTAGCCAACTATCTGTATGTTATAGCTGCCGGGCACGGCCACTGCGAAGTTCGCGCCGATCGTTTCACCGGAAATTGTGATCGTAAAGTCGCAAAAGCCCGTCGTGTCGCTCGCGCAATTCGCCGCGTCCGGCGCGTTCGCCACGTTCCAGCTTTGAAATGCGAAGCTCCCGTTCCCTGACGCCCCCAACGTAACTGTGGACCCCACTGCAAAGCTGCTCGAGCATGTTGTCGGACAGGTGATAGCAGGATTGATTTCGTCGTTGTTCTCGTAGCCGACGACGTTTCCGTCCCCAGCCGGATTGATCGTCACGTTCAACGTCGCTGGCGGCGTGACCGTCCCTGTAACCGGGAAACTGAACGTCGGATGCGCCGCATCGTTGGTCGTTATGCCGATCGTCGCATTCAACGTCCCGGCGACGCCCACAGGCGGATTGAAATTCACCGAAAGCTCGCCCGTGCTGCCCGGCGACACCTGAAAAACGTAAGTCCCGCCGGGTCCGTTCGACGGCGGCAGTACGAACGCCGAGCTGCCCGTCACCTTCACGCTCAATATCAAATCGTCCAGCCCGTTATTCGTAAAGAAGATCAGTTGCGACGCCGTATTGCTGCTTCCCGCGAGCGCAGGACCGAACGCCGTGAACGATCCTGACTCCAACGTCACCGGCGCCAAATTCACCCGCCGAATACGGTTGCTGCCGGAATCGGCGATGAATAGATCATCGGTGTTGTTCGCCGTGTTGAAAATCGCCAATCCATAGTTCTCAAGCATCGCCGATGTGGATGGTCCGCCATCGCCGGAAAATCCGCCAACCAGATTGTTGATGTCGCCTGCAACAGTGATAACTGATCCGTCAGTAGCGTCAATCCGGCGCACGACGTTGTCGGATCCTCCGCCGACGTACAAGTTACCGCGGCTGTCAACCGCGAGTTGCGACGGCCCTTCCATGCTCGCGCTAGTTGCCGGCCCGCCGTCCCCGCCGAAGGTAGGCAAGCCGTTGAACGCCACGGTCGAAATTTGGTTCGTCTCCGGATTCACGAGGCGGACGACGTTGTCACCCGCGTCCGCGATGTACACCACGTTGATCCCGAACAAATTGTAAGTGGCGAGTCCGATCGGAAAGCTCAGAAGCGCCGCCGTGGGGCTGCCCGTGGCTCCGCAGTTCGTAGGGTAAGTGTTGCAGGACTGCCCGGGCGTACCCGCAAACGTGCTGATTGTTCCGTTCGTATCCACGACGCGCACCGTACTCAGTCCGGCATCAGCGATGTAAACATTTCCCGTCGAATCCACGGCCACGGCATAGGGATTTCTTAAGCTGGCACTGGTCGCGGGGCCATTATCTCCGCATGCCGGAAAAGCGTTCGGATTTCCACTCGCCCCGCATTTCAGTCCATTCCCCGCTATAGTCGTTACGATTGGCGGGTTACTGGTATCAATCTTGCGAACCACTTCAGCGGAATAGTCCAAGATGTAGAAATTGCCGGAAGAGTCCGTCGCGACATCATCCGGAAATACAAATCGGGCCTGCGTCGCCGGTCCGCCATTTCCGTTGCTTGCCGCGCCGCACGTGGTGCCCGTGCAATCTATGGTGGCTCCGCCGTATCCGTCGCCGGCCACGGTGCTGATATTCTTTGTCGTGGCGTTCAGCTCGCGCAGCCTTTCTCCGTTCGACTCGAGCACATACACATTTTCTTTGCTGTCTACGGCCACGTATTGCGATAGGCCGAGGATCGCGCTAGTCCCGGCCGCTCCGTCTCCACCCGTCCCGCCGCCTGCGACTGCCGTGATGGTGCCGGCGGTACTAATGACTCGCACGCGCTGGTTGTCCGTGTCCGTGACGACAATGTTGTTGAGCAAATCGAAAAACACGCCTTGCGGAAAATTGAATTCCGCGCTGCTGGCAGCCCCCCCGTCGCCGCAAGTCGGCTCCTGCGCGTTCGTGCAGATGAGGCCGATACCTGCAACCGTGGAGATGACACCTGTTGACGCCGTGACTTTGCGGATTTTGGGATTGCCAGCATCGGCGATGTACAAATTCCCGGCAGTGTCAGTTGTCAGTCCGGCGGGTTGCAGGAGCTGTGCCGATGTCGCCGGTCCGCCGTCTCCATTGGGTTGTCCTGGGATCCCGGACGAGTGCAAAGTCCCGGCATACGTGGAAATGGTCTGGGTGGTCGTCACCTTGCACACGATTTGCAGGCTTTGGTCGGAGACAAACACATTGTCGTTCGCGTCCACCGCTATGCCGACGGGGTTGGCAAACCCGGCATTCGTAGCTGGTCCGCTAGCGCACCCGGCTACGGTGGCTAACGCGTTCCCGGCATAGGTCACAATGAGGTTCTGGTCCGCGGCGCCCGTATTCACCACTTCGCGCACCACCCCGTTTCCGTTATCCGCGATGAAGAGGTTTCCGTGCGAGTCCACTGCTACGCCTCGCGGCAGATTGAGTCTTGCATTCACGGCTGGACCGCCGTCTCCCGCATCCGTGCCCGCGAAGGGATCTTCGCTGCCAGCGACCGTCGTGATCACGTGGGTCAGGGCATCTACTCGCCGAATTCGATTGTTGTACATGTCTGCGATGAAGAGATTTCCGTTCCCATCAATCGCGAGCCCCTCTGGATACGACAGTTGAGCAGAAGTCGCCGCCATACCATCACCAGAGAATCCGCTAACGCCGTTCCCCGCATACACGCTCAGGGTCCCCGCCGTGGTCACCCTGAAAACGGTGTTGAAAGTCGGCACCGAGATGTATGTATTCTCCGCCGCGTCGCGCACCGCGGCATACGGTTGCGGCAAGTATGCGCTGGTCGCGCTGGCCGGCTCCGCCCCTCCGCCCGCCACCGTATTGATGGTATTCACCGCTTGCCCAGCAACGCTGAAGGTGCTGGCTAGAATTAAGATTGCTAGGCTTGCGATCCGTCGCATCTTGATACTCCTAATTGGTTTAAGCCCGCTAGCGTCTGCCGTCGTTTGGCACACACACTCACTGCCAGGATTGAAACCTCACACCGATTCTTGGCGCGGCGAAACATGCAAAAATTTGCGCACTTTCGCCATCCGCCGCGCAGTTAACCCAGTCGTTTGTTATGCCAGCGCCCTCAGAAGGGTCCTATGGCGTGATATTCAGCAAACCAGCGGCCACACGTGCACAGGTCACCTTCGGCACGGTCCGCGACCGCAGCTTGCCCATACTCGCTCCGCACTAAAAATTGCGATTGATTGAAAGGGGGCCGAAATCCACCGCGAAATGCGGAAATTCTGAACCGCGAGGCACGGGAAGTCAAGCCTGAACGCGTGCTCGCACGGCCCAGCGACCAGTCGTGGAACTCGCGTCATTTCGCAACGCAATCTCCGCGAATCTGCCCGCAGGGAGCGAAAGAAATTTCGCTTTTGTTTCAGGAGGATGAATCAAAAATGATGCGCCGCCCGCAAAACGCTCGCGCAGGAGATAATATCCCCGCATGATTATTCTGGTGATGGGCGTGACCGGAGCAGGGAAGACCACGGTCGGCAAACTACTCGCCGAGCGATTGCACTGGAAATTTCTGGACGCCGACGATTTCCATCCGCCGGCAAATATCGAAAAAATGAAGCGCGGAATTTCTCTCACCGATGCCGACCGCCAGCCGTGGCTCGCCGCGATCCACGCCGCGCTCCTGGAATGCGCTGCGAAAAAGCAGGATGCCGCGCTGGCCTGTTCGGCGCTGAAGCAGAGCTATCGCGAAAAGCTCGCCGAAGGCGTAGACCTGCGCATCTGCTATCTTAAAGGCAGCTTCGAGGAAATCAGCCGCCGTCTCGAACATCGCAGCGGCCACTTCGCAGGCGAAGGAATTCTTGCGGGACAATTCGCGGACCTCGAAGAACCGAAGGTTGCCGTGCTACTGAGCGCCACCGCAACCCCCGAGGAAAACGTGCGCGAGGCGCTCCGCAAACTGAATCTCAGCGCGACAGGCACGGAATAAGCCGCAACGAGCCAGCGCGGCGATATTCGGCGAACTTCAAGTTTAGACAATGGCACTTTATTGCGCACAAGGCGGCCCCGATCGCGAGCTCTCCTCCGTCGAGCTAAAGGACCTTCTGCGCGCCGCGCTCGAAAAACTCGGCCCCCGTAAGAATGTCCTCGCGGTCCCTCCCGATTACACGCGTCTCTCGTCCCGCGCCGGCGAACTCACTCGTTACGTCTGGGAATATTTCGGCGAAAACCTCCGCGCGGTGCTGCCCGCCGTGGGAACGCACCACGCCATGTCGCCCGAGCAAATTGCCGCAATGTTCGGCGAAATTCCCCGCGAAATCTTCCACACCCACAAATGGCGCGAGGACGTCGAAACGATCGGCACAGTTCCCGCCGAATTTATCCGCGAGCAATCCGAAGGCAAACTCGACTACGACTGGCCGGCGCAAGTGAATCGCCTCATCCCCCGCGGCGGTTTCGATCTGATCCTCTCCCTCGGCCAGGTGGTGCCGCACGAAGTGGCCGGCATGGCCAATTACAATAAAAATATTCTGGTCGGCACCGGCGGGCCGGACAGCATCAATCGCAGCCACTACCTCGGCGCCGTCTACGGCATGGAACGCATCATGGGCCGCGCGGATAATCCCGTGCGACGCGTGCTGAACTACGCGGCCTCCAATTTTCTCAAAGACCTGCCGATCGTTTACGTCCTCACAGTCGTCGGACGCAATGCTTCCGGCGCGACGGTAACCCGCGGCCTATTCGTCGGCGACGATAGCGAATGCTTCAACGCCGCCGCCGATCTAAGTCTGCGTGTGAATTTAACGCTGTTGCCCGAACCTATCAAAAAAGCTGTCGTCTACCTCAACCCTGCCGAATATCACAGCACCTGGCTCGGCAACAAAGCGATCTACCGCACCCGTATGGCCATGGCCGATGGCGGCGAGCTGCTCATCCTCGCTCCCGGCGTCAGCGCGTTCGGTGAAGATCCCCGCATTGATAAATTAATCCGCAACTTCGGCTATCACGGCGCCGCAGCCGCGCTAGCGATGGTGCGCAACAACCCGGACCTCGCCGCCGACCTGGGCGCCGCAGCGCACCTGATTCACGGCTCGTCGGAAGGCCGCTTCCGGATCATCTGGTCTCCCGGACATTTAACGCGCGAAGAAATACAAGACGTGGGCTTCGGGTACGCGGATCTGAACCACATGCTGAAACACTACATTCCATCAAGGCTGCAACAAGGCTGGAACAACGTCGCCGGCGAGGATTTTTATTTCATCGACAATCCCGGCCTAGGGCTTTGGGCGTCCCAAGACCGCTTTTAAGTTATCGCCTGCCAGTACCCGTTCTCGCCCTCAACTCCTCATCAGCCGCCGGCGCCGCGGTAGAAGCGCGGACCACAAACTCCGGCTCAATCGCAATTTCCGGCACGTACTTAGACCGCCCTTCGATGCGGTCCAGCAGAGTGCGCGCCGCGATCTCGCCCATCTTCAGCAGCGGCTGCCTCACCGTCGTCAATGGCGGTGCGATGAACGCCGCGCTCTGGATATCGTCGAAGCCCACCACCGAAATATCCTGCGGCACGCGCAACCCCGCCTCCTGAAACGCGCAGATCGAACCAATCGCGGAAATGTCGTTGTACGCGAATAGAGCAGTGAAGGGCTGTTTCCGCGCCAGCAATTGCTTCGCAAACGGATATCCCAAGTTCGGCGTGGGATCGTCGCCCTCCAGCTGCACGATCAATTCCGCGCGCATGGCGATCCCCAATTCTCCGGCCACTTCGCAGATTGCGTTCCAGCGATCCTCGGAGTCCACGCTGGCCGTCGAGCCTTTCATGAACGCGATCTTCTGATGCCCCTGCTCCACCAGGTGCGTCAGCGCCAGCGATGCCGCATGCCGGTGATCCAGCACAATATTCGTCACGCGATTGATTTTGCGATGCCCCGCGACGGCCACGGTCGGCAGTGCCGGCTCTTCCGTCAGGAAAGTGTCCACGGTGATGAACCCTTCCACGCCGCGCTGCCGCAGCATCTGCGAGTAAGTCGCGAGCAGTCTCTTGTCGTGCCGGTGCGCGACCGTGAGAAAGAAAAAATTCTGCTCGCGCAAATAGCGCTCGATTCCGCTGATGATCAGTGAGCCGTATGCGTCGCCGATCTCTTCCAGGATCACGCCGATCGTGTACGTGCGCTTCATGCGCAAAGTACGCGCGAAAAAATTCGGCCGGTAGTTCAGTTCGCGCGCTGCTGCCAGGATGCGATTTTTGGTGTTCTGCGGAACCGAGCGCGCAGCCGAGGAATTATTGAGCACGGCGGAAACCGTGCTGGCTGTGAGTCCCACATGTTCCGCGACGGAGCGCAGCGTTGCGGCATTTTTGTCGGCGCGCGGGGTTCGCGTAGTCCGTGATTTCATCGGCAATTCTCGTTGCTGAGCGTGCGTGCGCTGCGGTGGCAGCGGCTGATTCTCTCCGCGTATGGGCCGGGATTGTAACGCAGAGCGGGCGTCCGCACGCAAGAATTTCCACTTTGCGCAAATTCCCTTAAGAATATCGTTATTTTTATCTTGACAAAGATTCGCCGCAGGAGCTAAATGTCCGCCAGCAAGGGGTGGTGCTGTAAGACTGGCCGCAAAGCCAGTAGAACAACGATATTCTTTGCCAACTGCCAATGGGGTGCGATTGCCGGTAAACAAAAGCGCTTGGCGTAAAGTCTGGTTTCCGACCTGGATTCCGGCGATTCGCACGCGGTCTGCCTCTGCCAGGGCCGCGAAGCACGAAGGGCTTTAACAGGCTTTGTCAACATAGGTTTACGGGTCAGTCGCACGCAAGGCATGAATCGCGTCCACAACCGGACGCATTCTAGTTCTCAAAGCCCATCTCGGGTGATGGGTTCGACATTCTAGCTTGGGAGGAACTCCATGAAGAGTTTCATTCGCTGGGCGCTCGCCATCTCTCTATTGCTCGTCATCTCCACTCCGGCATTTCCCCAAAGCAGAAACACCGGTGAAATCCGCGGCACCGTCACCGACACCTCGGGCGCGATCGTCGCGGGCGCCACCGTCACCCTCTCCAACATTGATACGGGTGAGACGAAGGACTTCACCACCAACAAGGACGGAATCTACGACACCGTCTCCACCCCCGCTGGAAATTACAGCATCACCGTCACTGCCAAAGGCTTCAAGAAATTTGTGCGCGGACCATTCACCCTGAATATTGACGTCATCACCGAAGATGCCGCGCTCGAAGTAGGCGCGATTTCGGAAACGGTAACAGTAGAAGCGAACGGTGTGCCGCTGCTTGAAACCGAAACGGGCTACCAAGGCACGATCCTGGAAAAGAAAACCATCGGCGTGCTCCCTCAGGTAGGCGCTGGAATTACCGGCAACGACTGGGCCAACTTCAATATCCTTCTTCCCGGCGCGTCGAGCGCTCCCTCGCAGCCTGGCTCCGAGGGCAGCGGCTCTTATAATGCCGGAGATGCAATTTCAATTAACGGTAACCTTCCTAATTATGCGAACTATCTTGCCGACGGTGCGGTAGTTCAATTGCCCGTGAGCAACAACGTCGACAATACCGTCTTTGAAGCCATCTCGGAGGTTCAGGTCACCACCTCCTCTTTCTCCGCTGAGTACGGCATCGGCGGCGCCGTGTTCAATCAAATCAGCAAGAGCGGCACCAACAGTTTTCACGGTTCGGCCTATGAATTCTGGCAGAACAATATTCTGAATGCATCTCCGTACTTTGCAGTTCAACAAGCGGATGGTTCGTACGCGAAAGCTGCTCCGTCTTACTTGCGGTATGACGAGTATGGCGGCTCGATCGGCGGGCCGATCATCAAGAACAAGCTGTTTGTCTTTTTCGTCGTGGACAAGATATACAACAATGGAGCGCCCGCTACGCACGTGAGCACGGTTCCAACGTTGGCAGAAAGAGGCATGGGCACAGCCTTTCCGGGCGATTATGACTTCTCCGGGAACCCTACGATCTACAATCCGGCCTCGGCGGGTATAAACGGGGTGCGTACACCGTTTGCAAATAATGTCATACCCGCTGGCTCGGCTGACTCCGTAGCTGTCAAGCTTCTCTCCTTCTACCCTATGCCAAACGCGGCAGGGACTCCTTATACCGACCCCACGACGCACATCACCTATCCCGGGGACATTCAGAACAACTTCACCTTCGCAGCGTCCGCTCCTAACCCCAACCTCAGATTTTTTGGGCGGATTGACTACGACCTTTCACAGAACAACCGCATGACCTTTTCGATCAGCCAGAAGAACAACCCCGGGCAAAATATCAATTCGTCTCCGTGCCCCCTGAACTGCTTTTCCGGGGACATTGACGGTTACAACGTCCAATATTCCGACACGTGGACGATCAGCCCGACCCTCGTGAACGAATTTCGCATGGGCTATACCAAGCAAGGCAACTGGTTCGTGCCGCAGACCATCGGCTTCGACAATGCAGGCATGCTCGGTTTGCAATATGCAAAAGCCAACGTTTTCCCGAGCATCAACATTACCGGCTACGGCGGTTGCTGCACTCAATTGCTGCAGCCCGGTACGAACGCCGTATACATCGAAAACCTCTACGACCCGTCAGACACGTTGACGCTGGTCAAGGGCCGGCACATTCTGCACTTCGGCGTTGAAGTGCTGATGGGCCAAGGTAACACCACGCCATGGGGGAATGTAACGGCCGGCAACTTCGCCTTTACAGGGCAATACACTGCTCAGAATGGCGTGTCCACGTCTGGTTCGGGACTGGCGGACTTCCTGCTGGGTGATGTGGAAAATTGGAACGCCAAGAATCAGACCACGTCCTACGCCCGCATAAAGAGCCCGCAACTTTTCGTGCAAGACGATTTTAAGGTGAAGTCGAATCTCACGTTGAACCTTGGCTTGCGCTACGTAGCTACGACGGGTTTCAGCGAGATCAACAACAGCTTGGGCGGTTTCGACCCCAACATCATAAACCCCTACAACGGCTCGCTCGGCTCGATGTGGTTTGCGGGCCAGGACAACCGCAACACGCTGCAGAAACCCATATACGACATTTTCCTGCCACGCGTCGGTTTTGCTTGGTCTTGGAGGCCCGACACAGTCGTACGAGGCGGGTTCGGGATGTACTCGTACAACTTTAGCCAGGACACGTACGGCAATGGAATCGGAACCGGGTCACTCACGACCAGTCAGGGAAGTAACTCGGACCCGAACAACGGTGCTGGCCCCACGCCGTTAATTAACCTCGACGCATCGGCGGCGACCGCCGCTTCTGTTCTGAGTTACGTTGTCGGTTCGCCGGCCGCGCGAGAGCCGCTAAGTTACTGCTGCACTCCCGGTGTCTTCTCGAGCCAGACGTATGTGCCGTACAACGTCCCGGTGGGCAGAATAAACGAATGGCAGGTGAGCGTGGAGCATCAATTCGCCAGCAACTACATGGCGTCGATCGCCTACGTGGGCAGCCACGGTAGCAATCTGCAGTTCCCGACGGATCTCAACCAGATCACCGATCCAGCCGGTTTGGCAGCGGGCCCCAACAATCAGGCTGACCGTCCTTACCCACTTTGGGGAAGCCTCGGCGGCAACAACTACAACGGCATCTCGAACTACAACGCGATGCAGCTGCAACTCACCAAACGCTATTCCAGCGGGTTGCTCTTCAGTGTGAATTACGTGTGGTCGCATTTCCTGGATGACCAGGATTCCTCTGGATGGGGCAGCCGCGGCGGTACGCAGTTCTGGCAAATCGGCAACGACCCCAAAGCTAACTACGCCAATTCGAACTTCAACGTCCCGCAAGCGTTCAAGGGCTACGCTGCTTACGAGCTGCCCTTTGGCAAGGGGAGGAAGTATCTGAGTGACGCCAACCCGGCGGAGGACGCTGCTGTCGGCGGATGGCGCGTCAGCGGCACATTTGTCACGCAGAGTGGGAATCCATTCACCATTATCGACAGCGTGAACAACAGCTATTCGCAATGCAGTAACGGCTGCGATTGGTATGCGAATCTCGTAGGCAATCCGCACACTTCTGTGTCAGTGCCTGCCGGATCGCCCCCCGGAACGATCGCATTTTTCAATCCCGCAGCGTATGCCCTGCCCACATCCGGAACGTTCGGGGACAACGGCAGAAACACGCTATCAGGCCCGCGGTTGACGGTCTTCAATATGTCGCTGGCTAAGGACTTTCACTTCGGAGAACGAGTCGCCCTGGAGCTACGCTCGGATTGGGTCAATATCTTTAACCACCCGAGCTTCGCCGCCCCCGGATATACGGTTGGCGGATCGAACTTCGGAGTGATCAACGGCGCGACAGGCGGCCCGAATGTGAACGGCGGCGTCACCGTAGCTCCTCGCAGCGGTCAGCTGAGCGCGCGCATTACGTTCTAAACGAGACGGCCCATCAGTGAGAGGGGACGGCCCTCACCCCACCGTCCTCTCTTCTGCCTGCCGGTCCATCGAGATTCGGATTCACCACTCGTCCGCCGTACAATCGTGACATGTGGACAAAAAAGCTTTTGCTCTTGTTGTGGACGGTTTTGTTCGTTGGGCTGTTGCCGTGCTACTCGCAATCCTCGCCCGCGCGCCGGCAGCAGATCGCAGCGCACGCGCAACAAGCCGCGGAGTACTTGAAGGAAGGCAAGCCCGACCTGGCAGTGCCCGAATTTCGCGCGATTGTCGCGCTTGATCCGGAAAATATTGACGCGCGCGGCAATCTTGGCGTCCTGCTCTATTTTCAGGGCGCGTATTCAGACGCGATTCCAGAGCTGCGCGCCGCACTGAAGCTCAAGCCCACGCTCTGGAAGATTCAAGCGCTGCTCGGCATCGCCGAAAAACGCACCGGTGACGTAGCCGCCGCTCGCAACGATCTGGAAAAAGCATTCCCCAACGTGCAGGATGAGAAAGTCCGAATAGACACAGGCATGGAAATGATCGAAATTTATTCCGGCACAGGCGACCTGGATAAAGCCGCGGCCACCGTCAACGTCCTGCGCAAGCTCGCGCCCACAAACGAAGCCGTCCTCTACACCGCCTATCGCGTCTACTCCGATCTCACCGCCGACGCGCTGCTCAGCTTGTCCGTAGTCGCTCCCAATTCCGCGCGCATGCATCAAGCACTCGCGCACGAACTGGCCAAGCGCGGCAAGACCGAAGAAGCCATCCAGAATTACCGCGAGGCCCTGAAGCTCGATCCGCAACTCCCCGGCATCCACTTCGAGCTAGCCGAAATGCTCAGCACGCTTGCGACTCCCGACAGTCTCGCCGAAGCCGAACGCGAATACAAAGCTGCGCTCGAAGCCAACCCCGATGACGAGCAGTCCGAATGCCGCCTCGGCGACATCGCGCTGCACCGCAACGATACGAAAGAAGCCTACGACCGCTACGCGCGCGCCGTTCGACTGCAACCCGGCGACCCCGACGCCAACATTGGCCTCGCCAAAGTTCTGATGACCATGGACCAGCCGCAAAAAGCCCTGCCGCTTCTCGAACACGCCATACAACTCGATCCCACCAGCGCCGCCGCCCACTTCCGCTTGAGCGCCGTCTACCGCGAGCTCGGCCGCCCGGAAGATGCAAAGCATGAAATCGAGGAATACCAGAAATACAAAGGCATGAAAGAAAAGCTGGAAGAGATTTACCGCGAGATGCGCCCGGATCAAATCGAGGAAGGAAGCAACGACGCCACTCGCAAGAATTAGTCGTACAGCGGCGAACAATGCGCCTGTCGCGAGCCGATGGCGCGCCGCGGTTAGTAGCGCCGGCGTCTCGTCGGCTCTTAGTCTTTGATTTGGATCGCGCGCCGCTAATTCCGGCAAGCGTATCAGAGAACATCGCGATGATAAAAACGCTCTTCCTCAGTGCGGCTCTGTTGTTGTCAAGTCTTCCGCTCCGCGCCCAATCCTCCTACTACCCGTCCCGTCTCGACGATCCCAAAGCCATCTACCTAACGTCCGAAAATTTCCCAGTAAAAGCCGACGGCATCTCGGACGACTCCGCCGCCCTCCAGCAAGCCATCAATAAAGTCCAGGAAACCACGAGACAAGGAATCCTCTTTATTCCCGCCGGCCGTTACCGCGTAACCAAAACAATCTACATCTGGCCGGGCATCCGCCTAATCGGCTACGGCGCTGCCCGTCCGGTCTTCGTCCTCGCCGCCAACACGCCGGGCTATCAGCAAGGTCCCATCTACATGATTTTTTTCGCCGGCGCGCGTCCGCGTGGCGATGCTCCGCCGCCCGACGCCCACCCCGGCACGTTCTATTCCGCCATCAGCAATATTGATATCGAAATCCAGGATGGCAATCCCGGCGCCGTAGGAGTCCGCGCGCACTACGCCCAGCACTGTTTCCTCGCGCACATGGATTTCCGCATCGGTTCGGGCCTCGCCGGAATCAAAGATGGCGGCAACGTCGCGCAAGACGTCCATTTCCACGGCGGCCAGTACGGCATATGGACGCGCAAACCCTCCCCCGGCTGGCAGTTCACCATCATTGACGCTACTTTCGAAGGCCAGCGCGAAGCCGCCATCCGCGAACACGAAGCCGGCCTAACTCTCATTCGCCCGCAATTCAAAAATGTCCCCACCGCGGTTGAAATTGACCCGCACTATTCCGATGAGCTGTGGATCAAAGACGCCCGCATGGAAAACGTTTCCGGCCCCGCCGTAATCATCAGCAACGAATACAACGCGCACAACGAAATCAATATGGAAAACGTGGTCTGCAGCCACGTTCCCGTCTTCGCGCAGTATCGCGAAAGCGCGAAGCAAGTAGCAGGCCCCGCGGAAATGTACGCAGTGAAGACTTTTTCCCACGGCCTGCACTATGACGATCTCGGCGCCACCGGCGCGATCGAGGACGTCTACGAAACCGCCGCGCTGCAACAATTACCGGACCCGGTGAAATCAGACATCCTACCGTTGCCACCGATGGACACCTGGGTCAACATCCGCTCACTCGGCGCGGTCGGTGATGGCGTGGCCGACGATACCGAAGCGCTGCGCAAAGCCATAGCCGCCCACCGCACAATTTATTTTCCGTCGGGGCAATATCGCGTCACGGACACGATCGCGCTAAAGCCCGATACAGTTTTGATCGGCCTGCAACCCAGCGTCACCCGCATCCTCCTCGCCGACGGCACCGCCGCGTTTCAGGGCGTCGGCAGTCCAAAGCCACTCCTCGAAACTCCCAAGGACGGAACGAATATCGTCACCGGCATCGGCCTCTACACCAACGGCATCAATCCGCGCGCCGTCGCCGCGAAATGGATGGCCGGCACAAATTCCATGATGAACGACGTGCGGTTCCTCGGCGGCCACGGCACCGTGGACCCCAACGATACCGCCGCGGATGCTTCGAACAATTGGAAGCAGATTTACAACAACACCCACACCGCCGATCCCAATAGCAAGCGCCGCTGGGACGGACAATATCCCAGCCTGTGGATCACCGGCGGCGGTGGCGGCACTTTCGTGGGCCTCTGGACGCCCAGCACCTTCGCGCAAGCCGGCGTGTATATTTCGGACACGTCTACTCCGGGCCGCGTCTACGAACTTTCCAGCGAGCATCACGTCCGCAACGAAGTCGTCCTGAATAATGTCTCGAACTGGCAAATCTATGCGCTGCAAACGGAAGAAGAGAGCGGCGAAGGCGCCTTTGCATTGCCGCTGGATATCCGCGATTCCAGCAACATAACGATCGCGAACTTCCACATGTATCGCGTGGTCAGCGCCTATCAGCCGTTCCCCTACGCCATCAAAATCACGAATTCGAAAAACATAAATTTTCGCAACGTCCACTGCTACAGCGATAGCAAAGCCTCGTTCGACAACGTCCTCCACGACGAAACCCACAATTTCGATTTGCGCCAACGCGAACTCGCCTGGCTCACAATTTCCGGCAACGCCCCGCAGCCACAACCACCGCAGACTTCCGCGATCATCGCCGGCGGTGCGCAGGTAGAAAAACTCACCGGCGGATTCTTCAATATTTCCGGCGGCGCCGTGGACAGCTCCGGCAACCTCTATTTCGTGGACGCGCGCAAGCAAACCATCTACCGCTGGTCAACGGCCGCGCATCAGTTGTCGGTTGTCCGCGATAATCCCCTCGACCCCGTGCAACTCTTCTTCGATAGATCCGGCGACCTGATGGTGATTTCGTACGCAGGTGACGGCACGGTTTACAGTTTCAAGCCGGATGCGCAAGACGACGACATCACGCTGCTGAAAGCCCAGCCCGCCGCTCCACGCCCGGGAATGACGCCCACCCTTCCCGTCAGTTTTTGGCGAAACGAAAACGATTTTGTCGAAGCGATTCCGCAGCGGAAACCCTACCAATACGTCTCGCCCGATGGCACCACGTTCCTCCCCGCCGGCGAAGATTTCGTCAGCGGCGAACTCTACTACGGCACGAAACTGAACGACCTGCTGCGCGCTTTCGGCGTGGGCCCCGCCGTCCCAGGCCAGTCGTTCTACGTCTCCGACGAGTCCGAAGAAAAGACCTACGTAGCCAAGGTAGCGGATGACGGCACGATCACCGATCCAAAGCTCTTCGTCGAGCAGGGCGGCGAAAGCCTCGCAACGGACGACCACGGCAACGTCTACATCGCCGCCGGCGAAGTGTACGTCTACAATCCAGCGGGAAATCTGATCGCAACGATCGACGTCCCAGAGCGCCCCTCGCAAATTCTATTCGGCGGCGCCGACCAAAGCACCCTATTCATTCTCGCGCGCACCTCGCTCTACGCAGTCCATACGCGGTTCAAGGGGCGCTGACGCGAGAGCGAGCAGTAACAGAAATGGTAATCGATCAGCTAGCTGAATAGGTTTGAAGGTTTGTGGGTCGCGGCTTTAGCCGCGACATAAGCTCTGCGCAAAAGTCAGGGGCTTTAGCCCCTGAAGTTCCCGCAAATCTGTTGTCAGCAGGCACCAAAGGAGACTACGGTGACAAAGCCGCCCACGCGACGCGATTTCCTAGGAATTTCAGCAATAGGTTTTGCAGCAGGAATCGCCCCCAAAGATCTTGTAGCCTCATCGTCCAGAGCGCCCGGCATCGCTCCCGCCGCCGGCTCGGAAATCTCCATCTGGATCACCTCCGGCGAAGACCGCTTCACCGCCGCTCCACACGTCACCTGGGCCGCCGCGCCCGCGACGCACTCGAGCGCCACAGATCAAATCCTGCTGAACCCCGCCACCAAGTATCAGGACATTCTGGGCTTCGGCGGCGCATTCACAGACGCCACCTGCTACACGTTCAACCAACTCTCAGCTTCCGCACGCGAGCAGCTCTTCCACGAGATGTTTCATCCCTCCGAGATGGCTCTCAACGTTCACCGCACCTGCATCGGCGCAAGCGACTACTCCACAAAAGTCTACAGCTTCGATGACGGCGACGCCGATCCCCAGCTCACCCGCTTCTCCATTGACCACGACCGCGAATACATTCTTCCCATCCTGCGCCAGGCGCGCCAGGTGAATCCCGATCTCTTCCTCTTTTCCTCTCCCTGGAGCCCTCCGGGCTGGATGAAATTAAACAACTCGATGCTCGGCGGCTGCATGCGCAATTCCTACCTCGGCGTCTACGCGCAATACTTCCTGAAATTCCTGCAGGGTTACGCAGCCGAAGGCGTTCCGATCCAGGCGGTCACCTCGCAAAACGAAGTGGACACCGACCAGGACGGCCGCATGCCCGCCTGCGCCTGGCCGCAGGAGTATGAAATTCATTTCGTGGGCGAACATCTAGGGCCTCTCCTCGAAAGCACCGGCACGCCCACAAAAATCTGGATCCTGGACCACAATTACAATCTGTGGGGACGCGTCGTCTGCTCCCTCGAGGACGAAAAGCTTCGCCGTTATTGCAATTCAGTAGCGTGGCACGGCTATGTCGGCACTCCCGATATGATGACCAAGGTTCAAGACGCGTATCCCGAAGTTCAAATGCACTGGACCGAAGGCGGCCCTGACATCTCCGATCCCCACTATTCGAACGATTGGTGTAAGTGGGGCGCCACTTTCACCGATGTCCTGCGCAATTGGTGCCGCTCCATCACTTCATGGAATCTCGCCCTCGACGAAAAAGGCAAGCCCAACATCGGCCCATTCCCCTGCGGCGGCGTCGTCACCATCAATTCGCAGACCAAAGAAATCTCAAAGAGCGGACAATACTGGGCCTTCGCCCATTATTCCCGCCTGATCCGCCGCGGCGCGCGCCGCTTCGATTCGCAAAGCGCCTCCAAAGACGTCCAGCACGTAGCACTAGAAAATCCCGACGGCGGACAAGTGCTGGTAGTCGCGAATCCCGGCGCGGCCCGGACCATCGAACTGCGCCTGGCCAACGTGTCCGCCACAGTGCCGCTGAAGGCCGATTCGCTGACCACGCTGCTCTGGAAGTAACCGCCTCGAAAATTGTAGCGCCGGCGTCTCGCCGGCTCTGTTGAATTTGCCATTCCGCAGCTTCCGATACAAAGGGAAGGGCGGGACTGCAGTCCCGCCGCAAGCGCATCGCAATGCGCCGGGCTTTAGCCCCTGAAGCCGCGCTTTTCAATCTTGGCGAGACGCTTACGACCCAACATTTAGTAAGCTGAACCTCGTCGGAAAAACGAATCGCAATCGAGGCGACCAGAAATGCCTCAACTCGCAAAAATAATCTGCTTCGCCACTCTCGTAGTGTTTGCACTCGCCATCCTTCCCATCCCGGCAGCAGCACAAAACGAGGTAAGAACTGAAAGCGGCACAGTCTCCGGCACACTGAATTCCGACAACACCGTCCGCATGTTCAAAGGCATCCCCTTCGCCGCCCCTCCCACCGGCGATCTCCGCTGGAAACCTCCGCAGCCCCCGCTCTCCTGGCAGGGAATCCGCCCCGCCGATAAATTCGGCCCCGCCTGCATGCAAACCGACGTCTACGGCGACATCCATTTTCGCGACGTTGAACCCAGCGAAGATTGCCTGAATCTCACGGTCTGGCTCCCCGCGCATTCCGCCCAAGCGAATCTGCCGGTGCTCGTCTGGTTCTACGGCGGCGGCTTCGTCGCCGGCGGCAATTCCGAAACTCGCTACGATGGTGAAAATCTCGCCAAAAAAGGCGTCATCGTCGTCAGCCCCAATTACCGCCTCGGCGTCTTCGGCTTTCTCTCGCATCCCGAGCTGACCAGGGAATCCGAACACCACGCTTCCGGCAACTACGGCTTGCTTGATCAAGTCGCCGCGCTGCACTGGGTCCTGCGCAATATCGCCGCGTTCGGCGGAGACCCGCACAACGTCACCATCGCCGGAGAATCCGCAGGCTCACTTTCCGTCAGCGCGCTAATGGCCTCGCCGCTCTCGAAAGACCTCTTTCAAAAAGCCATCGGCGAAAGCGGCGCATTCTTTCCCAGCCGGCCGGCGCACAACATGCGCCTGGAGCCGCTCGCCGAAACCGAGCAGCTCGGTGTGAAATTCGCCGAATCCGTGGGCGCCACATCCCTCGCGCAATTGCGCGCCATGCCCGCGAATGACGTACTTCAAGCCGCGGCAAAAATGAATCGCGGCTTCGTCTTCCAACCCAATATTGACGGCCATTTCTTGCCCACCGATGTGCGCTCCATCTACGAAAAAGGCGCGCAGAGCCACGTTGCTCTCCTCGCCGGCTGGAACGCAAACGAACTCGACATCTCCGTCCAGCTCGCCCCGCAAAAGCCGACGCCGAAAAGTTTCGCCGAGCAGGCCGAGGCGCGCTTCGATGGCGATGCTCACGAATTTCTGAAACTCTATCCCGCCGCCACCGACCAGGAAGCCCTACATTCCGCCGAAGCGCTCGCCAGTGATGACTTCATCTCCTTCTCCACCTGGAAATGGATGGACATGCAAACCAAGACCGGCAAGGCGCCCGTTTACCAATATCGCTTCGATCAAAATCCCGCGGTAAAGCCCGGCGCCATGATCGGCCCGCTGCCCGCGAGCGAAGCAGGTGCCCGCCACGCCGCCGAAATACAGTACGTCTTCGAAACCCTAAAGTTCGAGGAAGGGATTCCCTGGACCGCCGCCGACTTCAAAGTGTCCGAAGAGATGGCCTCCTACTGGACAAATTTCGCAAAGACCGGCGATCCCAATGGCGACAACTTGCCCAAATGGCCACCGTACGATCACCACGATGGCTATCAAGTGATGCACCTGACTGGCGAAGGGCAGGGCAGCCACGCCGCCAAAGATGCGCAGCAGCGCGCCCGCTACGAATTTCTCGATGCGTATTCTGACAAATGAGCCGCGACACGCACGAAACCGCGGCGCGCAAGAAGGGACGTATTTCGTGGAACGAGAAATGCCCCGATTGAGTTTGTTTCGACCAGCGATGTCCGCTCTGCTAGCAGTCGCCGCGTTCTGCGCAATATCGTCCGCAACGAATTACCAGGACACCTACAAAGGCACTCCGTACCACGACAGCCGCTACCATGCCGGCCCGCAGAAAATTCCCGGCCGCATCGAGTGTGCCTACTACGACCTGGGCGGCGAAGGCGTCGCCTATCACGACAGCGACGCGAAAAATAACGGCAGCGGCGCGCTCAATCCCGCCGACGGCACCTACCTCAACCAATTCCGCATGCACGAAGGGGTAGACACCTCGTACACCAAATTTCACGACCAAATTGACAATAGTCCCTACGACGTAGTGAAGCCTCAGGAAAATCAGCTCTACGTCGGCTGGACCGAGCCAGGCGAATGGTTCAACATCACGGTCGAAGCAGCAAGCGCGGGCGAATACGCAGCGGATTTGCTCTACACCTCCAATCGCGGTGGCACCATCTCGCTCGACGTAAACGGCAAAGACGCGACCGGCCCGCTCAAGATCGCCTCCACATTCAACGCGGCCGATCCCATCGCCTGGCGCCAGTGGCATCACTGGAATATCGCGCACAATCTCGCGCGCCTTCGCCTTGCCAAGGGGAAAAACGTCCTGACCGTTCGCATTCTGACCGCAGGCAACATGAACCTCGCCAACTTCGATTTCAAACCGGCGAGCTAGCCAGCCACCAGCGCCATTTTTCTTTTGACGAAAGCGCCTTTCGCATCTCTAATACCCATCGAGCCGCCGCCGGCTCGTTCGCAATTGACAAAAGGCTAAGGAGCGCACCAGTGAGACAATCACGCCAATTCCACCGCGCATGTTGCATGCCGCTGCTGCTCGCGCTGCTCCTGGTTCGAGGAGACATCTCAGCGAGCACCACGCCGGGCCAATCAGCATCTCTCGCACAATCCGCCGCGCCCCCGGAGCAACTCACTCCCGATACCCAAGCCTGGCTGCGCTCCACCATCCAAACCGGAAATCTCGCCGACCTGCGCTGGCCCGACTTCAGCGATTACACCAAGCTCGTCCAGGAATTTTACGAATCGTACGGTTACGCCCTCCAGTGGGTGCGCGGCATGCAACCGACTCCGCAAGCGCAGCAAATCATCGCGGTGCTCTTTCAAGCGGATCAAAAGGGATTGAACGCCGAAGATTACGACGCCTCTCGCTGGGCCGATCGCCTCGCGAAACTCCGCCCCGCCACGGCGCAACCTTCCGAAGCCGACGCCGCGCGGTTTGACCTCGCTCTCACAATTTGCGTCATGCGCTACATCTCCGACCTGCACATCGGCAAGGTCAATCCCAAGCATTTCGAATTCGGTTTCGATATCCAGGCCAAGAAATACGATCTACCGCAATTCTTGAAAGAAGATGTCGTGGGCGCTTCGAACGTCGCGAACATCCTCGCGCAAGTCGAGCCGCCGTACCCCGGCTATCGCCGAACCATCCAGGCTCTCGACACCTACCTCGATCTCGCCAAGAAATACAACGGCAAGCCGCTTCCCGCCGTCACGAAAACTGTCGCGCCAGGTGATTCTTACGCCGGAGTCCCGCAATTGGCCGTCCTGCTGCGGCTACTCGGAGACTTGCCCGAGAACGCTAACGTGCCGGCGGACAGCATCGTCTATCAAGCGCCGCTGGTCGACGCCGTTAAGAGTTTTCAGAGCCGCCACGGCCGCACTCCCGATGGGCGCATCGGCACGCAAACTCTCGCTGACCTCAACGTCCCGCTAGCCACGCGCGTCCGCCAGATGCAACTGACCCTCGAACGCTGGCGCTGGCTGCCGCTTTCCTACAACTCCGCGCCGATCGTCGTGAACATCCCGGAATTTCGCCTCCGTGCCTACGACGAAAATTTTCGCATCGGTGTCACGATGAACGTCGTCGTCGGCAAAGCCTACGACCACAGCACGCCGGTCTTTGAAGACAGCATGGCCTACGTCGTCTTTCGGCCCTATTGGAACGTTCCATACTCGATCGCCAAATCAGAAATGTTTTCGAAGATCGCTCGCGATCCCGATTACTTAACGAAAAAGGGTTTTGAAGTGGTGAACAGCAGGCAGCAACCCCTCGCGCCAGGCCCGATTGCCGGCGATGATCTCGCGCAGCTCCGGGCGGGGAAACTGTTTATTCGGCAACTTCCCGGTCCCAAAAATTCACTGGGACTGGTGAAGTTTATTTTTCCGAATGACTACAGCGTTTACATGCACGATTCGCCCGAGCAGCAATTGTTCTCGCGCTCGCGCCGCGATTTCAGTCATGGCTGCATCCGCCTGGAACGCCCCGCCGATCTCGCCGTCTGGGTCCTGCGCAATAATCCCGGCTGGACCGCGGAGAAGGTCCGCGCAGCGATGACCAGCGGCCCCAACAACCAGCAAGTAAATCTGACGCACCCAGTGCCGGTCCTGATCGTCTACGCCACCGTAATTGTAGGGATTGACGGCGTAGTCCACTTCTACGATGACATCTACGGCCACGATGCCGCCTTGGAGAAAGTCCTAGCGAAAGGCTACCCGTACCCCGGCTAGCACCAGTAGCGCCGGCGTCTCGCCGGCTCTTGGAAATTGATGTCCTGGCGAGTCGGTCACGCAGGACAGCATCTCCAGACCGGCATCAGCCGCTGCTTTAAGTCCGCTCGCGCCAATCGGTCGGGTTCGTAGCGGCGCTGCTTGTGAATCGCGCTACAGCGCGATTCATCCTGAGATTCGGCAGTGCCGAATCGAAGGACTGCGTCCGCCTTTGACTTGTATTTGTAGCAGCGCACTTCAGTGCGCGATCCACGTCAGGGCAACAAACGACGGTGGGCCAAACTGAGGATCGTTACCGCTTCTAATCCCCGCTCATCAAATCAGCAGGGCACTCAAAACACCACTGGCGCACACGCCCAGTATCCACGTGGATGAAATTAGAATGAGGATAGTAACCCACGCCACCGCGCCGCAGCGCCAAAGCCGCCGCGCGCAATTTCAAAGTGTTGATCCCAGGCATCCGCAGGTCAATCGCCTCCGCCTGTATGTGCAGACTATGTTTAGCAACGCCGGTAGTATGCGCGCGCAAAGATTCATTGGTCGAAGGCGTGCGGTACCCGCAAACAATCTCAATCTCGCCGCCAGGATGCCCCACCGAAGCCGTAAGATCCGAAAGAATGTCGTACAGTCGCGGGTCAATATGCCGCACGTCGCCCGTCACGTGGTCGCGCAGAAAATAATCCAGCTTCGCCAAAGCCGCTGGGATGTACTCCTCGCCATGCCGGTAAACAATATCAATCCGCTCGGCAGTGTGCGTGTTGTAAAGCACCAAACGATGCTCGAGACCCTGCTGTCCCAGTGCCCCGGTCGCCGCGGAAACGGAAACCTCGCGCGACTGGGCAGACCCCGCCCCAACCGCCTGACCAGTAGCGACCGCCGGTGTCTGCGCCAACGCCGCGCCAGGCGCAACTAGCAGCAGCGCCGCGCCGCCCGCCATCACAAAACCGCGCGATATAGACTTCAACCAATCCATACGATTCATCCTCATAAAATGTTAGCACAACACATCGTTTCGCTGAACCAGCTCAATCCCTAAGCGTCACCTACCGGTCGAGGTCGCGAAGTAACATACAAATGCGCAGATGTTGACGGCACGCAAGATACGTGATACACGTAGTATACGTGACGAAAAGGAACAACACCATGCGACACTCTAAGTCCAACGTAAGACAAAACTTAACAGTGAGCCTAGACCGCGACACCATTCAAAAGGCCAAGATCGTAGCCGCTAGGCGTTCCACCTCGATCAGTGGCCTCGTTGCAAGTCAGATCGAAATCCTCGTGGGCGAGGAGGAAGCCTACGAACGCGCCGAGCGTCAAGCTTTGAGCCTGCTCGATCAAGGTTTTCACCTCGGAGGCGTCGTCCGAGCGAGCCGTGACGAACTCCATGAGCGCTAAGACGTTCGTGGACACAAATGTACTCATCTACGCGCATGACGTAGACGCGCCCGCGAAGCATAGGATTGCCAACATCGTACTCCGCGAACTTTGGACTCAGCGGACAGGCGTTCTAAGCTTGCAAGTCCTCCAGGAATTTTACGTCAACGTCACGCGAAAGATTGCCACTCCGCTCTCAAAGGACTCGGCGCGTCTAATCGTCAACAGCTATGCGATCTGGTGCACGGAAACCACGCCGGCAGAAATGTTTTCTGCATTTCGGATAGAAGACGAATCCCGAATCGGCTTTTGGGATGCTCTGATTGTGTCATCCGCGGTGCGGAGCGGCGCGACCCGAATTCTTTCGGAAGACTTCAATGCGGACCAGCGAATCAACGGAATCGTTATTGAAAACCCGTTCGTCGATGCCAGCTGAAAACTGCTCACGAGAAGCCATCTCCTCGCCCACGCGGTTGGTCCCTCCGAAAAATTCCGCACGCGCCGGGTGCCGGCCAGTCCCAAATCCGCGAATTGCATCAGCACGCGCCCCGGGTGTAAGTTATCCGTCGCGCAGTAATCCAATCCGAAAGTCCCGCCTACGAGGAGGCCCGTCGTGCGAAGCCTGCTGTATTGCACCCTGGTAATTGCCCTGGCGGCCGTAGCGCCCTCGTTGTACGGTCAGGATCCGCGATCCGAAATCTTAAAGCGTCTCAATGCCGAATTCACCCGCACCAAGGTAACCACCGACCGCACCGACATCGTCACCGCCGGCTCCGTTCTCGTCCTCCACAAAGATGGCCTGGTCATGGCCGCCGTCGAAGCCATCGCTCCGCCACCCAACACCTATAAGAACGGCGCCATCTCCATGGGCTTCGGCGCCAATATGGCCTGGGGCATGGAACTCGCCCCCGCCAATCAACAGCCCGTCAATATCGCCCAACGCAAATTCGTCACCGGTGAAAAATTCTGGGTCACCGAATTTCTAGTGAAACCGGACGGCGCATACCTGGTATTCGTCAGCGATCCCTATAACGACGTCCGTTACTACGGCCAGCTGAAATTTCCCTTCCCGAAAAATGGCACGCCCAACGCCGACGAAGTCATGAAATCCATCGAAGAAGTGGTAACGGTGGACGCGCCGGCCGATCAACCCGCCGCGGATAACTCCGCTCCAGCGCAACAGCAGTCCGAACAACCGGCTCCAGCTTCCGCACCCGCCGCGGCCCCGCAGACCATCGCACTGGGCCAGACAACGGATCAGGTCGTCGCAATCCTGGGCCAGCCCAAAAAAATCGTAAACCTGGGCGCCAAGCAAATGTATTTTTACCCAGACATGAAAGTAATCTTCACCAATGGCAGGGTCTCCGACGTTCAATAGCCTGATTCAGCGCTAGCCCGCGCCGCCGCTGGCTGCCTTGGCCGCGATGAATCTAGCGCCCGGCCTGGATCACTTTTCCGTCGGTTTTTTCCGATGGTAGGTAAGATCGTACTCAACCTGCCAGGTTTTCCCGTCGTCGGTGGATCCCTGGCTGAATTGGCGCACGGTGTCCGGACCGAGCTTGAAAAATTGCAAATGCCGTTTTAGTCGGGTACCGTCGGTTTGCGGGATAGCGTCCGTCCAGTAATCCATTGCCCCGTCTTTCAGCCCGCCGTAGAAGAAAATGTTTCCACCCACGCTATCCACCCAGTATTGTTCCCAGCGCTTTAGCGAGTTGTTATAGATGTTGTAGCTCTTTCCGGTGTAGCCGGCGTTTCCGCCGCTCGTCCAATTTTCCTGCACAACGCAATCACCCAGAATCAATTCGATCCTGCTGCTTCCGGCGGGGGCTTCGTCCTGTGTTTTGACGACGTTCCATTCTCCCAGCCAGAAATCAAACTGCCGGTTTTCCACCGTGTAGGCGCAGGGCTTCTCGTTTTTCTTCACCTGCTCCAACAACTTGGCAAAACGCGCGTCGCTGCGCAGCCCGGCAAGTTCCGGGTCCGAGCTAAACGATTCCGGCAAATTGAAACCGTGATCCGCCGCTTTTTGCAGGAATTCAAACGATTTCTCGATTTCCCGCATCGAGGCGTACACGAGCGCAAGCTGATACTCTCCCCGCGCCGGCGGCAAACCTTCCTCCAGCGACTTTTCATAAGCCGCAATGGCTTTCGTCTGCTCCCCAATCCCGTGCAACGCGGTGGCCAGGCGATACCATATCCGCGGATTCGTCGGCTGCTCCTTCGCGATTTGTTCGTAAAGGTCAGCCGCGCTTTGCCAGTCTTTCGCATCGTAGGCGGCGTTTGCCTGATTTGCCACATCGTGCTGGTTTCCCTGGCTGTCTGCTCGTACGCCTCCGGCGGTCCCGCCGGCGAGCAGTATCAGTGCGCCACAAAAAACGATCGTTCGCATGAGTGGACCCCTGTTTGAAAGGTTCGTGGCCTTACGTGCTCTGACGTTGCTCATCAAGAAAAGAGAGTCAGACGATCTTTGTTCTGCGTGAGGAAAGTTAAGATTTCCGCAGGCGCCACACCTCTCGTTCGGGAGGAGAATCCGAATGAGACAGAACCGCTGGTGACGGCTCCGCGGCGGCAAAGCCGGACCTCGCTGGGATGTCGCGAGCGTCCCATTCGCGGACACTTATATGTGGCTCGCCGTGAATTTAGACACCTGAGTTTCGTTCTTTGGTACAGCTGGGGGGCGAAGGCCGGTTCCTCTGGCTGTCACCCATCACATTTCACAAGTGACAAGCCGCAAGGAAAGGCAGAACCCAAGAAGTGGCGCGCCCGGAGAGGTTCGAACTCCCGACCTTGTGCTCCGGAGGCACACGCTCTATCCATCTGAGCTACGGGCGCGCAGTCTGCATCGCGCGGAATTTCCGGACTGCTTGCGATGTGGTGATTGTCGCTCGTCGTCATTATCTGGCCAACGAGCGACAGTGCGTTCATTTTACCTTGCTTCCAGAACGCTGGCAAAAGCAATCCAGCAACACAAACCGGTTCAAGCGCCGTAAGAAACTCGCGCTCAGTTTCCACGCGCCAAATTCTTCACCTGCTTCGCAAGTTTTTCAATCTGCTCAGCCTTTTGCATCATCGGCAAAGACAGCACGTTCGCCGAATCCGTCTTCTCCACTTCCTTCTTCAAATCGCTCGCCAGGTCGTAGAGTTTCTCCACGTCGTCATGAATCTGCTGATTGTTCGCCTTCAGGATCTTCGCCTCATCAATCTTGGGCCCATTATCCGGAAAAGGGTCGTTCGGATTGTGCGGCGTCGGCGAAGGTATCGGCAATTGATTTTGCGGATTCTGCTGCCCCTGCATTTGCGCGAATGCGCGAATGCCCAGCAGCGCGAGTGGCGCTGCCATCGCCCACGCCATCACCTGCATCATAAAACTTCGCTTTTTGAAGTCCATGATCCGTGCTCCCATTCACCACTCGCGGCCACGCCAATAGTTTCCGTGGCGCTTGGTACCACACCCTCGGTGGTATAATTCCGCTCGCTTTATCTTATGACTGATTCCTTCTCACGGTGGCTGGAAATTGTAGGAAAGACCGGGCTCCGCCTCGGCGTTATCCTCCTCTTCGCCCTCTTCCTCGCGCGCCTGCTCAA
Organism: uncultured Acidobacteriota bacterium; assembly: GCA_963740695.1. GTDB lineage: Bacteria > Acidobacteriota > Terriglobia > Acidiferrales > UBA7541 > Palsa-295. Next base: position 84,417 of record CAVUFU010000001.1, on the reverse strand, counting down.
AGCATTCACCGCCCGCCTGGTACAAATCTCCAAAGCCCAATCGCGCGCCGGACAAATGCGCGAGCAGCAAACCCGCACCATGGCCGGCCTGCTCTACAGCATCGGCACCACGATCATCGCGATCGTCGCCATTCTAATGGGCTTCGAGGTCCTGAATTTTGACATCGCCCCCGCGCTCGCCACTGCCGGCCTCGCCAGCGTCGCCATCGCTTTCGGCGCGCAAAGCCTGCTGAAAGACTTCATCAACGGTTTCTTCATCGTTTTCGAAGACCAGTACGTCGTCGGCGATTTGATCCAGCTGAATTCCGAAATCGGCCGCGTCGAACATCTTACTTTGCGCCGCACCGTCGTTCGTAATGCCGCCGGAGCAATGGTGACGATCCCCAACAGCCTCGTCGGACAAGTCGCCAACCTCAGCCGCGATTGGTCCCAAGCGTTCGTGGACGTCACCGTTCCCGCCGAAGAAATGGTAGGCCGAGCCCTCGCCACTCTGGAAAAAATCGCAGGCGATTTTCGCAACGATGCCGATTGGACGCCGGCCATCGTGGACGGCCCGCGCGTTCTCGGCGTCGAATCCCTCTCGCTGGACGGCACGGTGATCCGCCTGCAAGTCCGCACCATCCTGAATCGCAAAGAGGACGTCGCCCGCGAGCTGCGCCGCCGCATAAAAATGGGCTTCGAACAATCCCGCATTCCGCTCAGCTATACGCACAAAGTCACGCTGCAAGGCGAATTGCCGCAGCCCGCAGAAACCGAATAAATTCGGCCAACCCAATCCGCCACACCGGGAGGAAGGACCAATGCGAGAAGTCACGCACGAGCAGGTAAACCTGATGCTGCGCCTCTACGACATTCGCCGCGAGCCGCGCTTGCGCGAAGCGCGCGACTGGTTCATTCGCGAATTCAAACCGGCGTCGGGCGATGACGTGCAGAAACTCGCGCCTCCCAATTCCCAGGAAAACGCATTCATGCGCATGGTCCTGGGTTACTGGGATATGGTCGCCAACATCGTCAACCGCGGCCTGATCGAAGAGGATTTCTTTTTTGAAAACACCAACGAGCAATGGGTCGCTTGGGAACGAGCGAAGCCGGCCATCCTCGCCTGGCGAGAGAGCCTTCATAATCCCACCCTCTTTGCGTCGCTCGAAGAGCACTGTAAGCGCCTCGACGCTTGGCGCGAAAAGCGCGCGCCAGGCAGTTCCCAGACGATGCGGCAGATGCTCGCGCAGCCACCACCAACCGCGCAAAAGCCCTGAGCTTCAGAACGTTTTCGCGCCCGCTCGAGCGCCCGGTGCCAGTAGCATTCTCCCCTTGCTTCACTGGAATTTTGCTAGGCGTCTCCCCGGACTTGTGATAATTTTCTGCCCGATCCCGCAAGCCTCACCCAAAGGAATTTTAACGTCCTGGACAACTTCGGCCTGTCGCGAAGCGTTGCCGAAGCGACCGGGGAGGGAATATGCGAATGAACTCCCGCCATCCGTTTTTCTCTGTGCTGGCAATCCTGATCTGCCTGCCCCTCGTGATTCCTCCAGACGTCGCCGCGCAAACCGCGCAGCCCGACCACGCCGGCAAGATCACCGCGGTACTGCCCATCGTCAATTTAATTCGCGGCACGCAGCAGAGCGCTGCTTCGACTTCCGAAGAAGTTTTCTGGGGTGATGTACTCAATACGGGACATCTCGCACGCGCGCGCGTCGCGCTCGACGACGGCTCGGTCCTCAGCGTCGGCTCGGACACCAACCTCGCGATCGCCCAGCACGACGCCACCCAGCAGCAAACGGATCTCGATCTCAATTACGGCCGCGTGCGCGCCCGCGCCGCCGCGCTCGTGAAGCCCAACGCGCATTTTCGTGTCCGTACTCCCGTAGGCGTCGCTGGCGTCGTCGGCACAGAAATAGCCGTCATCTTCGATCCCAGCGTTGGCACCATGCAGGTGGTCTGTCTCGAAGGAACCTGCCAGATCTGCGACGCCGCCGGAAATTGCGTCACCCTAAAAGGCGGCCAGCAATCATCCGTACACGGCAATCAGGCGCCCACGCAGCCTACTCCCGCCACGCCCATGAACGTCACTGACGCCGTAAATTCCACGAATGCCACCGGAGCAACGGGACTCGGCGGAGGAATCGGTGCGGCGGGAGTGACGGCCATCGGCGTAGGGGCGGCCGTCGCGGCAACGGTCGCCACGATCGTGGTGCGTTCGGTAAGCAAGACGCCCACCTGCCCCGCGCCCACGGCAGCCGAAGCAGCCCACGTAGTTCCGGAAGCCAGCTGCGCAGCCCGCAGCAGATCCGCCATAGGCCGAGCCCCGGGCCAACGCCCCTAAATCTTTGATTTGCGGTCGTCCCCGCGACGCTCCACTGAGGCTACGGGTGCGTCTGCATCGTGAGCGAACGAATTGACGCCAGCCGCTCATCGATGTCCGCGGCTTCTTTCGTGCGTCCCAGCGTCCGCAGGGTCTGCGCTTCCTTGTCCAAAGTCCCAGCCAGTTGCGGGCTGTTCGGTCCGAATTGTTTTTCGAGCACAGTAATCAACTGGCGCTCGCAAGGTTCCAGCTTTTCGGGCTTGCCCCACTTGTCGTACATCGAGCAAACGCTCGCCAGGGGTATCAGTAGTCCAACTCCGTCCTGACCGTAGAGCGATTCGTCAATATTCAGCGCCCGCAAAAGATATGGTTCCGCTTTCGCGTAATCGCCTTGTACCGTGTAAACCACCGCCGCATTCACCAGGCTGGAAGCCACTCGGTCGCTGCCTTCGCCAAAAACTTTTTCGTTCACGTCCACCGCGCGAAAAAAGAATTTCTCGGCGCCGGCATAATCGTGTTGCCTCAGCGCATTGCGCCCCAGCGATTGCAAAGGCGCTGCGAGGTTCGCCGACTGCGGGCCGTAAAGTTCCTGCGCGACTTTGAGTTCGCGCTCGAACGCCGCTTCCGCAGCCGCCGGATCATGCGCCATGGACCCATTTCCCACATTGTCCAGCGCCGTCAAAAGGCGCGAATCGTGCGGCTGCATTTTATCCGCAAGCACCACTGCCTGTTTATAGTCCTCCAGCGCTACATCAAAATGCCGCTGTGTGAGCTCCCGCACGCCAGCTTGCAGCGCGGCATCGATTTGTTCCGAAAGGCTCGGCGCGGCCTCGGCCGCTCGCACATGTGCTTCCAGCTCCGCGGCTTCGGAGACTTTGCCCCCGGCCTTCAGTGCCGCGATATGCTCCTTCAATCGCGCGTGTGCCTTCTCGTACTCCGTTTCCGGAACGGGATCATCCGCACGGATCACTTTCGTTCGCAGATCAATGCTCGCATCCAGCAGCGCAGCCTTGTGGTATTGCTCAATCGCCGCCGGCCAATCGCCCTTTTTCTCCAGAGCGCCGGCCAATTTCAATTCGACTTGCGGGTCGGACGGTTCCAGCGCCACCGCCTGTTTGAATTCGCTGATCGCCCCATCAATATTCCCCGAAGCTTCCAAAGCTTGCGCATACAAATCAACTACCTTCGGATCGCTCGGCGCGAGCTCCTCGCTCTGCTGCAATTCGCCGAGCGCGGCAGGATAATCCTTCTTTTCCAGCAGCAGTACGCGCCCCGCCCCGTAATGCGCGGTGAAGGAGCGACTATCGAGCCCCTCGGCGCGGCGAAATTCCACGAGCGCCTCATCGTATTGCTTTTCGGTTTCCAGAACTTCGCCAAGGCCTTCGTGAGGCCCTGCGTCGGATGGATCCAATCGCGCCGCAATCTGATATTCCGCCTCCGCACCCTTCAAGTCCCAGGTCCGGTAAAGCGCCATTCCCAACGAGTAGTGGCACATTGCGGCGTTGGGGTAGAGCTTTTCCAACTCGCGGAATTCCACCACGGCGTCCGCCGCAAATCCGTGGTTCATTAGACCCGCTCCCAGGTTTTGCCGTACATCGTACCTTCCCGGAGCCAGCCGTTTTCCCTCGCGGTACTCGCGAAGGCTCGATTGGAAATCGCCGATATGCTCGAAGGCCAATCCCAGATTGTAGTGCGCATCCACGTTGTTCGGGTTGAGCGTCAGATCCTTCTGGAATTGCTCGATGGCCCCGCGCCAGTCACCCTTGGCGTTCAGCATGAGGGCCATGTCCATACGCACCGGCTCGTAGTCGGGCTTAAGGCGCAGCGCCTCGTCATACTCCGCCTGCGCGGCGTCGAATTTGTTCATGGCTGCCAGCGCTATGCCCGCGTTTTTGTGCGCCTCCGCGTTATCCGGCGTCAGCGCCAGCGCCGCCTTCGCCTCGCGCAGCGCATCTTCTTGTTCGTCCAGCCGATAGTAGAGGTAGCTCAGCTTCGTGTGCGCTTCGGGGAAAGTCGGATCTTCTTGCAGGACCTCGCTCAGTACAGCCGCCGCTTCCTGCCAATGCTCTTCCTTGCGAAGCAATTGTCCCATCACGAACCCAGCTTCCGGACTGGCGGGATTGGCCTGATGCAGGGCGTTCAATTCTTTCGCCGCATCGGAATCGTTCTCGTCCTGCATCAATTTCCCTGCATTGGCGATGTGCTCCAGCACATCCTGCTTCGCCGCTCCCTTTGCGCCCGCCGTCACCACGACCTTCGCCGAATCCAGCGCGGCCAAAATTGTCGCGTCGGCGCCCGCCTTCGACACTTCCGCGCGGTAGGCAGCATCCACAGGGAAGCTCAAGCCCCGCTGATGGATTCCCGCCACAATGTTGTCAGGCAGAGCAGCGCCCGCGACTAACGCCAACAGTTCGCTTTGACTGAGCGGCCCTCGCGGTTCAGCGGCGCGCGCGCCACAAGAACAAACGGAAACACATACGAAGAGGATAAGCAAAGACACCGAAAGCTTCGTCATCGGGCCCCCAAGAGAATGCCGATGATCGCTTTTACCCGATAGCTACTAAAAGTTCACTGGTACGGAAGTACTAACAGAGAAGGGTTGTTGCCAAAGAACAACGTCCGAGGGCGCCGAACCGCCTTTGTAGCGGCGCGCTTCAGTGCGCCATCGGCGTCACCGCAAGCACCGCTGGGTGCCCGCAACTTCGTGCCGGACGCCAACTCGCGAGAACTTACTCTTGCGCCGGAGCATCCGCAGGCGCGTAAATCAGCACGCTGCGCCCAGGCACTCCCGAAGGCAGCCGCCGCAACGTATAGTAAAACGGCCGCGGCCCTTTCTTCACCGTGGACGCCTCCAACCGGTAATACGTGTCCTCGAATCGCACCGTGCGCGGCGGAATCCACTCCTGCTTGCGGTGCGACGCCCGAATTTCCATCACTTCCGCATCGCCATCGGTCCGGAAGTGCAATTCATCTGTCTCCGGGACGCCGCGCACCCTCAGCATCGCCTCGCGCAGCGCATCCAAAAACGAACGCGCGTTGCCCGCTGCCCCTTCGTATTCCGGCACGTCCAACGCATTCCGCGGTCGAAATGGCCGAACCAATACAAAGTCCAGCACGCCGAGCGGGAGAATACCCAGGCTCTCCTCGCTGAACGCCGCGGCCAAAAAGCGCACCATTCCTTCGAGAATCAGGTATCCAAGCAGCAAGGTGAGCGGGTGCGTAAACCATACCGTCAGCGCGACGGCTCCAATCTCCTGTACCGTCACGTTCGGCCCCAGTTTTCCATCCAGTGCTCTCGATACGGCCGTGTCCACCCAGGTGGACATCGCGTACATGTACCAATACCCTAGCCCCACCAGAGCAGCCAGCGATTCCCAAAGCCCGCTGACAGCCCCCGCTCGTCCCCACCGCAAATTATCCCCAAATGGCAGCGAGTCGCGCCAAGGTCGTGGCAAGAGTGCCAGAATCGGTCCAATCAGGTAATTCCACATGAGAGGGACAAACCGAATCGTAACCAGTCTCGGCGCGGGCCGGAACATGATTCTACGTGTGACGTTTTGAATTGGTAATGATGCGAAGGCAAATCGAAATGAGAACGGAGCACCGAGGAACGCGCGCGGTGGGCCTGCCTTTGTAGCGGCGTCCGCGGCGGCGGACGCCATCGGCGTCACCGCACAAATCGCTGGCGGTCCCAAGACCGCAGCAAAAATCAACTCACGCCAACACCTGATCCAGCAATTGCCCCACCGCCCGCTGCGCTTCCAGAATCGAACTGCGGTGATCCATAATCCCCGCCAAATCCGTATTGGCAAACGCAATCCGCCCAAACGGCGCAGCGCGCAACGCCTCGCTCGGCGCGGCCTTGCCCTCTTTCCCGAAGAAAAATCCAGGCTGCGGATTCAAATACGCGTGGCCCCAGCGATTCAAAATAATTCCCGCGATGTCCCGCCGCGCATCGAACCCCGCCGCGCCAAACATATCCGTGAATTGCTGCCGGATTTGCCGTTCGTATTCGCGAAACGGAGTGGCCAGCAATTCTCCGCGCCCGCGATACCCCTGTTCCGCTACCGCCATGCCCGGATACGAAAAAAGAATTTTCAAGTTCAGCACGACCGGCGAATCCGGCCCAATTCCAGGCGAATCCGCCCCCATCAAAGCCGTCCTGCGAACCTCCGTATAATTTCCGATGCCTTCAAACCACCGGCACCCGCTGATTCCCAGCTTGTAAAGGAATCGCCAATTCCGCAGCGCCACGTTTGCCATCAAGCACGGAGACCGGTAGAACTGCGCGTAAGCATCGCGCTGCGCAGTGGGCAAATCGCGCACAATATGCTTCGTAGTCCAGCAGCCGCCCGCCATCACCACGGTGCGCGCCTTCACTCGATACAATTGTTTCCCCTGCGCGTAAATGATCGAAACGAACTCCGCTTTTGCCGGGTCGCCATCGTGCTGAACCCAAACCGCCGTCGCGCCAAGCCGCACGCGCGCCGCGGCTCCGGCCTGATCAAGCGCCGAAAAATCCACGCGTCCGTTGCAGACTTCCTCAACGCCATCCCCGCCAGAGATCGCACCCGGAATCAAAGCCTTCATCATCAGCCGCGCGATATCGCCATTCCCGCGCGGAAACATTTGGTCGCCATCCTCGGTATCGAGCGGGTGCAGCATGTCCGCCGCATAATCGGCGTACGCCGACAAAGCATCCGGTCCCAATCCCGATCCGCCGCCTTCCACGGGCGAAAGAAACGTGCGAATCGTCTCGCGGCGGATGCCATAAAGCCGCATCATGTGTTCTTCCAGCGTGATTTGATCCAGCTGCCTTGAAATATCGTCGCCGTGGTATCGCGGACGCTTTTCAGGAACGAGCGGACCGCCGCGCCAGCGCAACAAATCCGCGCGCGCCGCATCCGAAATCGGCGCTCCCTGCAATTTCTTGCCCCAGGGGTCAATCAACCACGCGCCCGCGCCGCCGCGCCCGAATTTCGCGCCAAAATAAAATCCGTAAGTGGCCGGCTCGCTGCCGACCATATCGTAAGGAGTCTTGCTCAGCGGAATCTCCGGCGCGCCGCCGGCCCAGGATTGATACTGCAGCTTCGGCGTCTTCAACCCGATCGAATCGTAAAAGCGAGCGATGAAGCTGTGCGGATACTGCACGAAATAAACCGCCGAACCCTGATGCGCCAGTAAACGGTGCCCGTCCACCAGAAATTCGTTGCCCTTGGCCTCGCCGCCAAAAATCGGATGATTATCGAGCACCAGGCACCTGCGCCCCGCTCCGGCCTGCCGCAAAAAGAAGAGCGCCGCCGCAAGTCCGCTGATTCCGCCGCCGACCACCACGCAATCGTAGACCTCCAGCGTCTCCATCGCCGCAGCCGGAATCTTTTCAAACTCGCCGTCGCGAATCCGATGTCCCGCCTGCACAATTTCATAAGTATTTCCGTTCGACCGGCTGTAATCGCCCACGCCTCCATATCCGGTCCAATCATCCTCGGAAAGCAGCTGCAAGGGAGACGCGGACGTCATCAGCAATCCGCCGGAAGCCAGCAGGGAAGCATTCAGAAAATCGCGCCGCGAAATCGCCTGCTCCATCCCCAGCGCTTTGTCGTGCGGCTGGTGTGCGTCCGGCTTGGTCTCGTCACTCATGCGCACGTCGGCAGGCTACTCGAGGTAAACAAACTTACAGGCGGGATGCAAATTGGAGGCGCGGGTGGGAATCGAACTCCCAATAGGCTCCTGTCCATTGGATTTACAAGACTTACCCGCCGACGGAATTGTATAGATTTGTACGGATTTGCCCGATTCCGTACAATTTCGTACAAAATCTTGCCGCTTGCGACGCGTCTTGATCCCACCATCCGCACGGTATCACACTTCTGAACCCCGGCGCGCTTCGGGTGGCGGCGCCACTCTTCGCGGCACAGTTCGTATTTCTTAGCCTGTTCGGATTTCGTCACGGGATCGGCAATCAGCCATTCGGCCGTAGCACAGGCTCTGCCCATTTTGATGAGTCCCAGGTCGGTGTATTTCATAAGCTGGCGCCGGAAAAGCTCCGGATCGAATCTCGCAAACCCGATCATAACGACCGCAAAATATCATGTTCGCCTTATCCTCGCCTGAACGCCGTTTAGTTCGGCGCGGGCTAGCAAGGGGTATACGTATCAAGAAATGTAAAGTACCATTTATTAACTCGGGCCGTCTGATTAGTCTCGATCGACAGTTAAAGCCGCAATTGCGCTGGCAGGCCGTGCGGCCGGGGGGAGGGTTAATAGTGACGCAAAAAATTTGTTTGCAGTGTGGCTCGGTCGGGAACACAAAGGGATTTATGAAGGGATCGGTTCTTACCGAACTATTTTTGTGGCTCTTTTTTCTCCTAACCGGCTTAATCTACTCGGTCTGGCGCCATTCAACCGTTGCTCAAGTGTGCTCAAAATGCGGAAGCTCCAACGTCATCCCTCTCGATAGTCCGGTTGCGCGAAACCTTCTGGCGACTCTACCGCAGGCCAACCATATGGGAGTTACGCCGCCAGCGCCATCGGTGCAGGACAATCGGATCTCACCCAAAACCGCCGTGTTGGTCGTCGGCGCATTCGCTGTGCTCATCTTGGTCATAATGGTCAGCCTTAATAGTACAAGTGAGAAGTCCGCCGAGGCGAATGCGACCCCGACCGCGACTCCCGCCGTTGCTCAAGTTTCGAGCACGCCTCGGACTGCAACTAAAAGCACCGGGAACGAAGCAAACGATCGACTGCTGGGTCTGACAAAAAGCGACCAAGCGTTGATGTTAGGTAAAGTCACAGGCGAGGATTGTGTCGGCAAACGAGCGTTCTACATGGGTATTTCAAAGGAGCGGGGTGCTTTTTGGAGCGTCGGATGTACGAACGGCAATAGCTATGAGGTGGAAATTGACGCCGATTCGGTAGGCAGCACTACGGTTTTGGGATGTTCAGTTCTGCGAGCCGTGAGTAAGGTTGACTGTTTCAAGAAATTCGCCTCTCAGTGAGGTGGTCCGCGGGGCTTCACGTCGGCTGGATGGAATGCGGTTTCCCCGACCACTGCCGTAAACGCGCTTGTGCCGAGGCGCTTGCCGCACGCTCGAATGCGAGCCAGACCCGGTTCCGTGCGTTCCGAACATTCCATTCTTGCCCGCTTCGCCAGAGTCATCGTGATTGCCAGGATCGCGTCTTTTGAATACGCCGCAAGACTTGAAGAATTGCTCCGCGAAGGAACACCAGCAAATTCCGCGAGAACTCAGCCGGACAATATATTCGAACGTCTCATTTCATCGCTGGCTCACCAAAAGAACCTTGAAAGTGCCGCTCTTCATCGGAGGTCTTTTCGCTCCCTGCGGAGTGATTGCTTCGAATTCTGCGATTGGAAGGAAGATGTTCTGCGTGTTGAAATCGATTGCCATCGTGCGGGCATATTTCTTGGTAGGCACGTTTTCTACGACGCTGTAGTGATCCGGTGAATCTTCGTGGATGACGGTGAGATTCCCGCTACCGCCGTTTGAACTGAACGCGAATTTTGTCTTCGGATCGAATCCGGCGGCATCAGGATCATCGCCGATGGCTGGTGTCGCAACTATTTTTCCAGAGTCCGCGTTTATGACGGCCATGATGTTGTTATCGCAGACCGCAAAGAGTCGGCGATTCTTCTGGTCCATGGCAAGGCCGGACGGCTCCTTACACGGCGAAAGCGGCCAGCGATTCATTACGGCCTGCTTTTGGGCATCAATCTCAAGGAGCTCAGATTTGTCTTCGATGTTTACGAAAACGTGTCCATCGCCGTCGCCCGCAGCAAACTCCGGTTTGCCACCCAGTTTGAACGTCGCTGCTATTTTGCCGCTTTCAGCTTCGATCGCGGTAGCATTTTGGGTCCTGCCATTGAATGCAAAGACCTGTTTCGTAGCAGCATCGTAGAAAATTGCGTCAGGATTCTCTCCTCCCGTTGCAACTGTCCGGATCGCTTTCAACGATTTCAGATCAAAAACGGTCACTGTGTTTGCGCGACCATTGCTGGTGAAACCAAGGCCGAGGGCCGGCGCGAGAGCGACGCCGTGAACGCCTTGCGTGTCCGGAATGTCGCCGACCAATGTCCCGGTGTCGGCATCAAGCACCACGACATGCGTGAAATGGGAGATGTACACACGTCGCGCTGCACTATCGACAATGCAGTAATCCCACAAACCTGCGCCGCCGATCGGGATAGTTCTCGCAACATGATATCCGGATGGTCCAGGCAGCTTCGGAGAAACACGGCTGGAGATTGCAGAGACCGACATAAATCCGAAAACAAGAGTGACACCCGCCATCAGGCCCGCAGGTCGGATCCGCATTCGCTTCACTCCTCTGGAAAGCGTTGGCGCCACCGAAGCAATTGGGAGCGTCTAGCGCGGTGTTATGAAGGAGCGCATATATGTCGCTAGGAAAAGAATTCGTTCCGGACGACGTCGCATGCCTACACTCCATTCGCCGTCACAGTGACCACGGCGCTCACCAAGACCAGGCTACGTAAAATAGCCGCAGTGCCGCAGCACGCTACAATGAGCCGCGCGGAAAAGCATGAAACCAAGATTAATTTTCATTAAGGAACGATTTGTAGGGTTGAGGGTCAAGTTTGTTGACACGCTGTAGTCACGGTGCTGTAATCGAGCGATTCGATAGGATGCATCAGGTTTTGAAATCCTGCTCATCGCTGTCGTGCGGGCGCTGAATCGAGGCTGGACTGATCATGCGAATCCTGGTCGTGGAAGACGAACGCAAGGTCGCGAGTTTTACGGCGCGCGCGCTGCGCGAAGACGCGTATGCCGTGGATGTGGCCGAGAATGGCGAGCGCGCCCTGGAAATGGCTGGCGATGCCAGCTATGAAGTGATCCTGCTCGACATTCGATTGCCAGGCTTAAACGGGATCCAAGTCTGCTCGGAGTTGCGTCAATCCGGCGTCAAGACGCCCATATTGATGCTCACGGCGCGTAGTCTGGTTGAGCAACGCGTCGAGGGACTTGACGCCGGCGCGGACGACTACCTCACGAAACCGTTCGTGCTTGCCGAGTTACGCGCTCGCATACGAGCGCTGGTCCGCCGCGGGCTCGACCACCGGGGAGGGAACTTGCGCTTCGGCGATCTTGAGATCGATCGCGATCATCGCCGGCTCGCTCGCGCGGGCACGAACATTCCGCTGACCAGCAAGGAATTTGCCCTCATCGAACTCTTGATGCTGCGGGCTCCGGAATCCGTCACTCGCAGCGAGATTATCGAACACGTGTGGGACTTCCATTTCGATAGCGAAACCAACCTGGTCGACGTGTATATCAACCGCTTGCGCTCGAAGATCGGCCATTGCGAAAAGTCCAAAGTAATCCACACGATTCGTGGTGTGGGTTACAGACTGGGAGCAGCCGAATGATACAAGTGAATTCCCTGCGTTTCCGGATGATGCTGCTTTTCTGCGCGATCGTCGGCATATTCCTGGCTGGCACGTTATTTGGCATATACGGCCTGTTTTCCAGGGAGATGTTGTCGCAACTTGACTGCCGGCTGCTGCGAGTGGGCAGCACGGTTGTGGCGCAGGTAGCTTCAGACCCCACCAAACGAAATATCGAGAACTTGGATGTGCCCAAGGAATATTTTGAGGTTCTCGATTCGTCGGGAAACGTTTTGGAGCAGTCCAAGAATTTGAACGGCCATGCCATTGGATTAGGGGGCGAACTCGACCTATCGCGCGTCGTCTTCCGGACGACGGAAGGCGCAGAGCAAGGACGGCAGCGCTTGGCGCTGATTCCCTTCAAGCAGGGTTCGGAACATCGCATTTTGGTTATCACCATGCCGATGAGTCACGATGAGATGGCACTCGGGACAATCAGGCGGTTGATCCTGTGGGTACTTCCGATCAGCCTCCTTTTGACCGCGGGAATCTCGGTATGGTACGTGGGACGGAGTCTCGAACCCGTTACCAAGCTTATCGAGCAAGCTCGCCGCATGATGGAAGGAATCCAAGGCTCAAGTCCGCCGGGACCGGAATTGGAGTCGGAGGACCACAGGCTGCTGTCGGTTCCCAATGCGCATGATGAACTCAGCAGTCTGGCGTCGGCGTTCAATTTGCTGTTTACGCGGCTCAGCGTGGCGCTACGGCAGGATCGGCAATTTGTTTCGGACGCCGCGCACGAATTGCGAACACCCCTGCACGTGTTGCGGGGCGAAACGGAACTTGTGCTGTCGCAGCCGAGAAGTACCGAGGAATATGTCAAGACGCTGTACGTCGTGAACGAAGAGGTGTCGAGTTTGACCCGTATTGTCGAGGCCTTGTTTACGTTGTCCATGGCGGACGCCGGCCAGCTTCGTATGAATTGTGAGCCTTTGTACCTTAACGAAGTGATGGAGCAGGCCTGCGCGCGTATCGGGCCGCTCGCGCAAGCAAAACATATTCGTATTGAGCGCGACTTGAGCGAAGATATTGCCTACTTTGGCGACGAAACGCTGCTACATGAACTCTCGATTATATTTCTCGATAACGCCATCAAGTATTCTCCGCCCGACACGCTGGTGCGGGTGAACTTGGAGAAGGACCACGGACAGCTGCGTTTGAAATTTCAGGACCAGGGCTACGGGATTCCGCGCGAGCATCTACCGCACATCTTCGAGCGCTTCTACCGCGCCCGGCTTCCCGAAAGTTCGGAAACGCGCAGCGGCGGCTTAGGGCTGGCGATTGCGCAAGCGATTGTCCATGCGCAAGGTGGTTCGATTGAGTGTGAGAGCACACCTTCGAACCACACGACTTTCACCGTGATTTTGAAAGACACTGCGCAATGGGATTCGAGCGCGGTCGCGAGTTCGTCTCCACGCACCGTGGGGTATCGGGAACCTCGCTTGGAATCAGGAATTGCGGTGGGATCCTGATTGCGAGAGAAGCGTCGCCGCGATCACCTTCGCTCAGATTGTTTCTAGATACCTTTTCCACGGACCTCTGGACCTCTGAAAAATCAAGAATTGTATCTGGTCTCGCCTCTTCCTCACTTCTTGCGGACCGGCGCGAATTGAACGCTGAGCTGACTTGAAGTCGAGCTCTACCGCAATGCGCGCTCATTTTCGGGAAGGTCTAGCCAATTCGGTTCGATATTTTACCAGTGCCAGAAAGCGGTAGACCACATGAACAAATTTTCCATAAGGAGCGGTGATGAAGAGTGCGGCTACGAACCCGAGATGAATCACTAGGATGGTGCCCATTGCCGAAGCGGCGCGAAAGACCAGAGTGAACAGGCCGGACAGCGACGCCAGACAGAGTATCCCCAGGAACATGTAGTCCATGGCCGGAGCAGTCCTTCCGGCTGGGACATCGTCACTATTCAATTTGAACCAGATTAATCCGAGCGTTCCGATGGTCATCGCCACGCCTCCGACCGTGCCGAAAAGCACGGGTGCGCTCATCAGTCGAAACGGAGGCAGCCAATGGAAAGCATCTTGATAGATGGCGGCGAGAGAAGTCGAGATCAAGGCTGAGAGAAATCCCCACGCCGTGAGCGAATGATACACGCGACGAACGGAGGAGGGACGGTCCTTTGGGTAATAACACCCGGGCCCGCCGCCTTTCAGGTAGTTGAGGCTGAGAGCGTCCGCAACGGCTCCGACAACGGTCGTTAAGCTGCTTACCGACGGCGCACTGCGGTTCGCTTCTGACCAGAATCGAACGCCACCAATAATCCATACGCACGTCCAGTAGAAAGACAAGGCCATTCCGCCAACCACAATCGCGACGTAAGGTATGACCTGATAAAAAGCGCCCGACCCAAGATGGCGAGTGAACATTCGGTCTTTGCCGATGATGGTTACCGACAATAAAACGACGACCGCCCAAGCGCTGAACGCCAGCGCGGCCTCAACAAATCTGTGATCGAGGGCACGGGAAAGAAACTCGGGCCACGACCACCGTCGATAGCTTTCCGTCCTCGCATCCGCCAGGATCTTCGGGATGTTGATCGCGAACTCATGGGGCGGAGCGTACATGCAGGCGTAGTAGCAGGCACGGCAGTCATGGCAAAGATTGGCCAGATACTGCACCTCGCCAGAGGCGAAGTCCCGCCGTGTTTCAATCGCGCGAAAAACCGGGCAGTATCCCTCGCAATAGCGGCAAGAATTGCAGATCGTCAGCTGACGATTGGCTTCTCGAAATAATTCAAGATCGGGCATAGTTCGCGGCTTCTTCCCCGGCCAATTTTCCAGATACCGAACCGATCGTCAGTCCAAATCCCGCGAGATATCCTTTGGTGAGAATGTTTCCAGACATGATTTCGCCGGCGGCGAATACATTCTTAAATGATTTTCCGGTCCGCTCTACGACTCGTGACCGGTCGTCTATTGTGACGCCCATGTAAGTGAAAGTGACTCCCGGGCGCAGTGGAAGCCCGTAGAAGGGTGGAGCGTCAATGGGAACCGCCCAGTTGGTCTTAGCCGGTCGCAGTTCACGGGAGGACAGACCATCCAGGCGTTCCATTCGCAGGTTGGCGTTTCCGGCGGTCGCGCGATTGAAATCTTCCACCGTCTGCGAAAAGACAGCGGCATCAACCCCGAGCATTGTGGCGAGGCCTCGGATCGTGCCCGCACAAAAGGGCTTATACATCGGCGGCAGAAAACTATGAATGGTTTTGGAATCCACGATACAGTAGGCGATCTGGCCCGGTTGCTCGGCGATCAACCGGCCCCAGGACGCGTAGCGCTTGGGCCAAATATTTTCTCCTTCATCGTAAAATCGCCGCCCTTGCCGGTTGACCACGATCCCGAAAGGAATGGCATCCAAACGCGTGACGATTCCCCCATCGAACTTCGGCGCGCGTGCGTCGACTGCGACCGCATGAAATCCTTTCGGATCGCCAATCGGTTTGGCGCCCTTTTCCAGAAGTTTTGCAAGCAGCGTGCCGTCGTTGTACGGTGTCCCGCGAACAATAAAGTTGTCGGCAGCTTCGCCCCAGAGGGACTTCAGCCATCCTAGGTTCGCTTCGAAGCCGCCGGTTGCGATAACCACCGCGCGCGCTCCAATTTTTCTTCCCGCCGCTGCCACATTGATCACCGCAGCCTGAAAGTTACCGCTTTCGATCTCCAGGTCTTCGACAAATGCCTCGTAACGCACCCGAACACCCATTGCAATCGCTCTCTGATAATAGGCGTTGGCGAGCGCCTTCCCGCCGCCTAGAAACCATCGATTGGTTCGGCCAAGGTTGAGCGTTCCTGCCAGCGGCTCTTGCCAGCTGACGCCATGTTTACTCATCCATTGCGGAAGTTCCCGAGATTCACGGATCGTCCGCTTAGCCAGCTCCATGTTAGGCGGGCTGCCAGTGACTTGGATCAGGTCTTCCAGGAATTCTGCTTCGGAATAGCTTTCGGAGGACCCAGAGTCATGAGCCGCGCGCACGCAGCGAATGTTGCGCGTGTGCCGAGTATTTCCCGCGCGCATGTGCTCTGGCGCTCTTTCCAGCAGCAGTACGCTCGCGCCGCGCTGGCGGGCAGCCATCGCCGCACACAAAGCTGCGTTCCCGCCTCCGATCACGAGGACGTCAAACTCGGGTTCTTCTGTGCAGGAAGATTGCTGCACTACATCCATGCGATTTGAGCGTACATGAATTTCACCAAGCTCGGGCAGAACATAGGCGCCACTAGACCGTCCCGGTTAAGGATTAGTTCCAAGAGTCCGACCTAACGGTCCGATCGCGAATCCGCGCTGGATGGTAGCAAACCCGTTCCACCGTGAACTTAACCCAGAATGAATTCTTATTAAGGTTCTCTCGGGATTCGCGATTTCGCGAGCACCGCATCACACTCGGAGCCAACGCCATTCTCGCTCGACGAGCCGCCGAAAAGCAGAGCGGCAAAACCTTAATGTAAATTAATTTTGATTCCATCCTGATCGACGAGGTCCGTGCTAGATTCCACAGCAATGGCAACTTTCGTGCAATGTTCCGATCACGATCGTCCCCACCGATTGACCAAGGCAGTGCTCGGAATATGCGGAGTGCTCGCGACAGTGCTTTCGCTGGCAGTGCTGGCGCTTGCGCAAAACTCAGCAAAGTCTTTACCATACCAACCGCTCGTATTAACCGCCGAGATCCCTCTGCCCGGTGTTCACGGCCGTTTCGATCATTTCGCATTCGACTCCGCCGAACCCGGACGGCTTTTTCTTGCGGCTCTGGGTAATGACTCGCTCGAAATAATCAACCTTACTGGCGGCGCCAGAGTCCGCACGATCACTGGACTGGGGCATCCGCAAGGCGTTGTCTTCGCTCCCGGACTGAACAAGATCTTCGTGGCCAGCCGCGACCACCGGAAACTCTACGTTTACGATGGTGCCGCCTACCGCTTGATTACAACAATCGATTATCAGGCCGATGTCGACAACTTGCGTTATGACGATGCAGCCAAACGAGTGTACGTTGATTATGGCGATGGCGAGAAAGCGGCCATCGGGATGGTCGATGCTACGACCAATCAGCGGCTGCCCGACGAATACAAGACTGGGTCCCACGCTGAGTCGTTTCAGCTTGCGGAGAAAGGTCCTGAGATGTATGTCAACTTGCCACAGCTAAGCCAGATCGCCGTCGTCAACCGAGATACTCACGCAATCTCTCGATGGCCCGTTACTTGGAAGGAGAATTTTCCAATGGCGCTCGATGAGGCGGACCGGCGGGTTTTTATCGGATTCCGCATCCCGCCACGGTTTGCGGTGTTTGACATGAGCTCGGGCAAAATGGTCGCTGCGTTGCCTTGCGTGGCAGATACCGACGATCTGTATTACGACTCAGAGCTCAAGCGTATTTACGTGCCTGGTGGCCAGGGATTTATAAGTGTTTTTCAAATGAAGGATCCTGACCACTACGAGCTCGTCGCCAACGTTCCGTCGGCTCTCGGCGGACGCACCGCGGGTTATCCCAGACAGCCCGGAAAGAAAGGGGGACCACCCCACCTTTTCGTGGCCATCCCGGAGCGCACCGGGCACGTCGCAGAAATTCTCAGCTACGTTCCCGTTCCATCGGAATGAGAATCAAGCCAATTGAGCTGGTCTAGTTCTGCCAACGGCTTCAACTCCCGGCCTCTACGCTCGATCAAGCGGCTAGTCGAGTGGCTTCAATTCCGGTTTCGCATCGTCTGGCAGTGGATAACCGTCCACATTCAGGAGCATCGAGACCAGCTGGTAGTAGCCCACCACGCCGATCAAGTCAACCACTCCACGCTCCCCTAATTTTTCCTTTGCAGCCTCAAACGTCGCATCACTAACCTGTTTCGCATCGAGCAACTCCGTGCAGAAATTGTAAACGATCTCTTCGTCAGGCTCCATCGGGCTAGGTCGTTTCCCAACTGCCAATGCTGCGATCACCTCTGGATTTAAGCCCGCCCGCAGCCCGTATTTGTGGTGAGCATACCACTCATATTGTGAATTCCAGTGCCGCGCTGTGATGAGAATGGCAAACTCGTTCAATTTTTTGGGCACAGATGAATGAAAGCGAAGATAAGCGCCATATTTCTGAGCCAGATCACCCATCTCCGGACTTCGCAGCAAGACGTTGTAAGGTCCATTCATCGACCCGCGTTCGCCTGTCAGCACATCGTCTGTCATAGTCTTTTGTGCGAGAGTCATTTGATCGTAAACGAGAGGCTTGAAGCGCCCGCCGCGCAGATGGAGCTCCGGCGCAACCCCGACCGTTAGCCCGAGGTGGTGGTGCAGGTTGATGGGTGCGGGCACGATGCTCTTTCCCCGCATGTCGCGCAGTTCAGCGCCTTTGGGAACCTGAATTGAAGTCGTCTCGCCGAGGGCTTGGATCTTGTCTCCTTCATTCACGAGCACGGAGTTGTCAATCGCCGACCGACCCGTTCTATCGATCAACCGCACACCCTTGAGAACAAGAGCGGGCGTAATGTCACGCTCTCTCGCAGAGGGCCAGACGGAAGACGTTAAGGCAACAAGAATGAGTGTGACAAGCTGTGTAGATCCAGCAAAAGGTTTAATCACAAGTCCTCTCTATTTGGATCCTCGCAATTGACCATCATTCGTGATTCAGAACAAAAGAACTCGCTTCGTCCAAGTCCATCTGCGCATTTTCCGGAGGAGATGGCGCGGGAACCAGCTAATCTAGACCGCAATCCTGCAGCACGAAGCGCTGCCGGCGGAACCATTTGACGGCGGAGCGTGGCTGGCCAGCGCGCTCGCACTGAGTGGTTGTGATTCGTCCTAATTTCCGCCTTTCAGATGGACCTCCGCTGTATCACCTTTCAGGTCGACTGTTGTTCCAAAAGGTTGGGACGACTCAGCCAGCCGCTCGAGGATATAACGCGCTTTCTGTCCCGTAGCGGGCGTTGGCAAGCCGCGTGTTTCAAGGAAAAGATTACTCGCGTACTCGTCGCGAGTGTCCGCCTGGCCTTGACCCAGCTTATTCAGAACGATCGGTCGGAACTCGATTGATTGCAGATCCTTCCCACGGAAATTAACGTACGCGATAACGCTTTCCCAGACGATCGGTTCGTCAGCCACCGTCTGTGACGGCGGCAATTGAAAAATGAAATTACCCAGATCGTAAAAGATAGGCCGGTTGCGATAAACTTCGACGCCTTGCACCAGTGGCGCACCGTGCATCACTACGATATCAGCGCCTGCATCTACTTCTGCGTGCGCCCATTGCTGTATCCAATCAGGCGGACGTAACCTCTCCGGCAACTCTTCCTCCATCAAGATATGGAAAGGCTTAGTATATACGTGGTTATGTTGATAGACTATAACGAGGTCGGCCCGCTTGCTGGCGTCCCGGATACTCTGGAGAATGCGCTGGGCGTCGCCCTCATTCGGTTTGTCCCCGGCCTCGACCTCGAGTTCATTGACCCCCGGCTTGGCTGCGGTTGCCCCTCCCCCCGGCGGAATCAGGCCTGAGGCCATCGCTACGAGCGCAACTGTGCCCTTAGATGTACGCAGGTAACCTGGCGCTGCGGCCTCGTCCAGCGTGTTTCCGGTCCCGGCATGAGCCAAGTTTAGACGATCGACTTCCTTGAGCGTGTTCTGAATGCCTGGGATCTCGAGATCCCACGCATGGTTGTCGGCTAGCGAGAGCAGGTTAAAACCTAAGTCTTTCAGCGAAGCGAGCGCTCCAGGCGGTGCGGGGGCGAGCAGTCGACCGTTACCAGGCAACTGCGCTTTTCTTAGTTCGCCGACCGCTGCTTCGAAGTTGGTAAACACCACGTCGCCGTTCAACATCGGGGCCATCGTCGAAACAACGGATGGCGTGTGAACACGGATATCGCAACGAATCATCGATTGTCCGGCCAAGGTCACGCTCAGTGTGGGCGACTGGGGCGATGCGAGCCCCCAAGGGGTGAAAACAATGAGGCACACTGCTACTAGCAGGAGCCCACAACATTTTAGTGCGGTTGGCAGCTGGGTTCTCCTCCAAGTCCAAGAGCTCACTCTACAATTCCTTTTCTAAGATCGGAGACCTAGCGAATTGGAGGTCACCAAATTAATTTAAGAGCGAACTGGATTTCTCTATTGTCAGTCGAAGTCGCATCGATCAATCCTGCTCCCGGGACAGGCGCTCCGGTGGAATCAATCAGAGTGCTGTTATCGATAGGGGAAACAAAGTTTGAATGATTGAATATGTTGAAAAACTCCACCCGAAACTGCAAGTTAAGGTTTTCCTTGATGTAGTTGTTCTTAAACGTAGAAAAATCGACATTGACCAAGCCCGGCCCGATCAAATCATTGCGGCGCGAGTTGCCAAGAAGATTGAAACATTCGGGATAGGCGCCGAATGTTGGATCGCAGTTCGCATTATAAAACGCAAGCGATGGCGCCGTCGGTACGGTAAAGCAGTCGAGTTTGATGTAATTCGCTACATTGCCTGGATTGACCAGGGAATGGCAGCCAGGACCGCTAAGACGATCCGGATAGTCGAAAGGACTGTGGCTTCCCATTCCGAGCGGGTCGCCATCCGAGCCAAAGAGAGGAGTAAAAGGCAACCCAGAGTTAAGTTGTACGATGCTACCCAGCTGCCATCCCCGCGCTATCCACGCTGTGACGCCATGGAGGGAAGTTGATGTGGGGATAGTCCAGAGGAAATTGACAGTGAGATTCCTGCCGACGTTGAAGTCAGCTAGAGCACGCCTCAGTCTCGAATCAAAGAAAAATAAGTTCGAGATGGAATTTGAAAGCGGGTCGCCTTGAATGCTTCCGGACCCTTCGTCGATTGCTTTGCTCCACGTAAAGGAACCTTGAACCTGAAGACCATGGCTCATTCTCTTGACGACCCCCACCAGAAGACCGTCGTAGGATGAGTTTGATGTCCACGAGAGGTAGTCAATGCGTCCGACATTTGGGTTGAGCACTGTTCCACTGCCGATTGGCGAGGGCCACAGATATCCTGATGGGGTTAGTGCTATTGGCAGCACCATATTCATATCGTCGGCGCGAAACGGCTGGTGCCTACCGCGGTTTCCAACGTAGGCGATAGTCGCTGTGAGGTTTGGTAAGATCTCGCGCTGGATGTTCAGGTTCCATTGCATAACATAATTGCGCTTCGGATTAGGTTCAATGAACGGAATGCGCAAGAGGTTGCTGGCTGCCGCCTGTTGGAAAGCCCCCGTAGGAAACGATCCTGGTGCTAAAGCGTTGGCCCCGACAACATTAAAGAAGGGAGCTCCGGACGGCTCAAACTGCTCGATTTCATATGCTAGGGGCAATACATCGAACATTCCGAAGCCACCGCGAAACGAGGTCTTTCCGTTTCGGAACGGATCCCAGGCAAAGCCTACTCGTGGCTCGAAGTTCCGAAGTGTGGGGTTGTTAAAAAGGGGATCGCCAAGATGAGGTGTGGTGTCTGTATACGGATCCCTAAGTGTCGTTAGTTTGCCTTGCACCTCCGTGGGTACTGATGAGATCTCGTAGCGCAATCCCAAATTGATTGTTAGGTTAGGCCGCCAACGAATGTCGTCCTGAACTTAAAGGCCGAAGATGGTTTGCCGAAAGCCCCGTTCACTTACGGCTTCTGGAAGGGCGGCGGAAAATGAGCTGGGCTGGTTGGTTAGGAAATCGGTCAGCGAACCAAAATTGAATGTACCAGGGCCATTTGAATCAGCGAACATGTTTAAATCCATTCGTTCCACAGCCGCGCCAAACTTAATATTCTGAATGCCTTTCGTTAAGCTGATATCGTCATATCCCTGAAACGAATTCCAGTGGTAGCTAATCACGGATGATCCAGGCAGGCCCGCCGTAAACCCTGTGAGGCCGGGTACATTGATTGTGGGGGCGTTTTGTCCCGGAACTGCACCCAAAGAGGGATCTGCCGCCAAAGGATTGATCGCGTTAAAAGCGGTCGTTGAGGACACAGCCCTGTTGTAGCCGACCCGAAAAGAGTTAACGAGTTGCGAGGAGAAAATGTGGGTCTCGCCGATCGCCACAAACTGCCTCGACGTCGCTGTTCCTTGGATCGAGGTATTCAAGCTGTCCGGCGAGCTAATACTTCCCCTGTCCATCTGCCAGCTGCCAAAAAGTGTGTCCTGATCTGAGAACGTGTAATCAATTCGCGCGGTACCAAAGTTCTCACTCGCGAGTTGACTACCAACAAACGTAAAAATGCCTGTGTTACCTGGCGCCAGGAGGGGCCCGTTAGGAAGTCCCCACAAACCCAGGAACGGCTTGACAAGAGGGTCGACCGTCACGATTGTGGTCGTGCCATCGTCGTTGTGGATGATCCCATTGCGTGCGTCCGGTGAAGGCACTGTAGTCACCGAAGTGATGCCAAGGTTTTGGCGTAGTCCCTCGTAGTCCCCGAAGAAGAAAGCTTTTTTCTTGCGAATCGGCCCACCGATAGATCCACCGAATTGGTTTCGTCGAAATTCGGGGATCGTAGGACCATCAAAGTAATTCCTAGCGTCCAAAGCGCTGTTACGCAGAAACTCGTACGCATCACCGTGGAACTGATTTGATCCTGATCGCGTAACAGCGTTAATGACACCGCCTGAAGTGCGCCCATACTCCGCGGAATAGTTGCTTGTCAAAACCGAGAATTCCTGAATCGCATCCACTCCCAATGCCAGTCCCAGAGCACTACCTGGTCCGCCGTTCGTGTTGTCATTGACGCTGATTCCGTCGAGGCGGTAATCGTTTTGTGTTGGTCGCGTTCCAGCAACAGCCAGTTGCGTACCCAAGCCTTTGATCAGATCTCTCGTTGGCCCAGGTCCGGAGGAGATTTGTAGCGACGCCACGGACGTTACCCCAGGTTGCAGAGTCGCAAGCTGTGTCCAATCGCGTCCGTTCAAGGGCAGTTCACGAACCGTCGTTGAATCGACCACGGCGCTGATCGTAGAGTCGGCCAATTGCACAGTGGGGGCCTCTGAAGTGACCTCAACTTTTTGAGAGACCTGTCCTACTTGCATCGTGATATTTAGGACTTGTTGGCCACCAACTGTCAGCGTGATGCCGGATTGTATGGCGACGGAGAATCCGGGGGCCGAAGCGGTAACCGCATAATTTCCCGGCAATAAGTTTGGTGCCATATAGAAACCGGCGTGGTCGGAAGCAACCGTGCGCACAATGCCGGTAGATACTTCGCGAATTGCTATTTGGGCATTCGGTACGACCGCGCCCGATGCGTCGCTTACGGTGCCCGTAATGGTCGCTCCGGCCACTTGTCCATATGAAGGAGAGGCGAAAAATGCGCCTATAGCCAAAACGGCGGACAATCGCAGAGCCCGAATGTGTCGCCCTACTCGTATCGGACGTTCCATGCTTGCTCCTTTGAAACGCTTGTCGTCTTGGCCGTAGTCAAGGCGCTTACCTCGGTGGATTCTTTAGATGGAAGTCGCAAGTGATCTCCTAAGTGCGCCCGGAATAACACACAGCCACACCCAAAGCATGGAGTCACAATTAATTTTCATTAAGGTGGTTCGACGAATGTGCAATCTTGCAGACTGGCTGCACCAGAATTCACTTTGACTAAGCGGTCTGTTCGATGAACTGAGACAAGGCAGGGAGGAGCGATTCTGCACCACACCCACGAAGGTAGAGACGAAGGGGATTATCGGAAAAAACGACCTTAATACAAATTAATATTGATTTCATTTCATCGGTTTCGGCCGCTGTTAGTCTCTGTCTGCCCCAATAGTTACTCATGCAAATCGCACTTCGGAGGTTACGAATTTGGTGCGCCGCTAGAGTCTGTTATTCCCGTAGCGATTCCCGTTCACTGAGGCCCATAGCATGCCGCAACAACGCTGGCTGCGAATCATTCCTGCCGCGCTCATCACCTACACGATCGCCTATATTGACCGTGTGAACGTCTCGATGGCGTTGCCTTCGCTCAGCCGTGATCTGCATATGGACTCTGCGCAGGCCGGCAACGTCGCCGGGATTTTTTTCTGGGGCTACCTATTGCTACAGATTCCGGGAGGCCACATTGCCAACCGGTGGAGCGCCAAGAAATTTATCAGCATACTTTTGTTCGCGTGGGGAATCGCGGCCGTTGGTTGCGGACTGGTGCGAAGCTGGCACGAACTCTGGATCATGCGCCTTCTGTTAGGGATCACCCAAGGCGGAGTATTCTCTGCGACTCTCGTCCTCGTCTCTCACTGGTTTCCGCGCGGCGAGCGCGCACGCGCCAACGCACTGTGGATGATCTGCGGTCCAATTGCCCTCATCATTTCCTCGCCTCTCTCCGGCTGGATCTTGGATCGCTGGAACTGGCGCGTGATGCTGATTTCGGAAGGTGCACTGCCCTTCGTCTGGTTGATAATTTTCAACATGCTGATCTACGACCAGCCGCGCGATGCGCGTTGGATATCCTCGGAGGAGCGCGCTTACCTTGAAGAAACTTTGCAGCGACAAGGCGCCGAACTTGAGCCTGTGCATCCAGAGCCCACCCTCAGAGCGATTTGTCGGCCCCAGGTACTCTTGCTCGTTCTGATCTACTTTCTCCGCATGAGCACGGAAATTGGATTCTTGATGTGGCTTCCTAGCGCGCTGGAGAAGGCCAAGAAATTAAGCAGCGCCGGAATCGGTGGCCTTGCTACATTCCCGTTCGTTGTGGCGATCGTCGCGATGCTTGTTAATTCATGGCACTCCGACAAAACGGGCGAGAGGCGAGGTCATGTGGCGGTGCCCTTCGCCCTGGGTGGAATCTTTCTTTTGGTCGGAGTGGCGCTCAGCCAATCGTCGCCCGTGCTCGCGTTTATGTTCGTGTGCCTGACGAGCATTGGAACGTATGGCCCGCTCGGTCCCTTCTGGGCGATACCCACGGAGACGCTACCGCGTAACGTGGCGGCAACGACAATGGGGGTGATTACCGCCGTGGGAAGTCTCGGAGGTTTTTTTGGCCCGGTCGCCATCGGTTATCTCAACAAGCAGGAAGGCAATTTCCAGCACGGATTCGGGTTGATTGGTGTTGTCTTGCTTGTTATCTCCGTGCTCTGCTTACGAATAAATAGCGTACGAGAAATTATGGCGGCCGGCACGTAAGCTCGGGCTGAATAGAGGCGCGCCCAATGCAGGCTCGGGCGGCCTGGCTGGATGAACAAGAATTAATCTCCGTTTAAGGCTTTCCGTCCGCCGCCAAGCATAGAATCTTCCGGTGTTTTGAATAATGTCGGCCGTTAGGCGCAGCGGGCGCAATTCCGGAAAGCGTCAATTCCTGGCTGCTGCTCGATATTGAATGCAGCCGGAATATTTTCTCACGTGAAAAGGGGAGTGCATGTCGGACATAGGACTGATGGCAGTCGATTGGGAAGCGCGTCTCGATCCGGGACGGATGCGGCGGGAACGCCTCCAGCGGGCCAAGGACGCTCTTAATAATTCGACGCTGGATGCTCTTTTTATTTTTCGTCCAGAGGACGCGCGCTACATCACTGGGTATCGGCATCATCTCGGGCCCTGTTTTGTTGTTGGCAATGCCGTAGTGGTGCTGGCTCGAGGCAAGGAGCCCGTCCTTTGGACAATGGACTTCGAGCAGTGCCGCTACCGCATGCCCTGGTTCGACAAGGAACAGTTTCAGCCCCGTGCCAATTTTCGTGAAAAAGGCGGCGCGAAACGGTGGGTGGAACAAGCCGAAGGTTTCTTCGGTTCGTTTGCCGGAAAGCGAGTCGGAATCGATATCTGGGATTTTAGTTTGGAAGCTGCCATCCGGGGAGCTCTGCCCAACACCGAGTTTGCCGATGGCTATCAAAGCGTGCTGATGCGCGCCAAGGAAATCAAAACTCAAGACGAGATCTTATGTCTGAAGATGGCGAACGCGTTCACCGAAGCAGCGCTCGACCGCGCCATCGAAGCCCTGCG
Source organism: uncultured Acidobacteriota bacterium (assembly GCA_963740695.1). Classification (GTDB taxonomy): domain Bacteria; phylum Acidobacteriota; class Terriglobia; order Acidiferrales; family UBA7541; genus Palsa-295. The sequence continues at coordinate 58,826 of CAVUFU010000001.1, read as the reverse complement.
TCCTGGGATCAAAGAGTGCGAACTCTTGGCCATTGCCTGGCATACCATGACCGCGTTGGGAAGCGAATGGACGCAGTGCTCGAATATTATTACGTCCGGCCCGAATACCGCGCCCTACCGCCGGTTCACCTCCGATCGCATCATACGCAACGGAGACTTAGTCATCATCGACATCGGGGCGGGCTACAACGGGTACTGGGGAGACCTGACCCGTACTTGGGTGTGCGGCAATGTCAAACCAACGGCCGAAATGCGCGACATGCACCAGAAGACCTACGATGCTCTGTTCAATGCCGCTGCCAAAGTGAAGCCCGGCGCCACCAATGCCGAAGTCTTCGAGGCGGCCGTGCCGCACGTGCTTGACAATCTCGGCCACGCGGCGGGACTCTGCCCCTGGGAAAGTCCGCACTTTAGTTATGCTTCAAAGGAAGCGCCGATTGCGCTGAAGGAAGGAATGGTGCTCAACTTCGAGCCTTATGTCGGCAAAGTTGGGGTCGGCGGCATTCGGCTGGAGAACAATCACATCGTGACCCACGACGGCGTGGAAATATACACGACCTACCCGTTCGACGAACGATTGGTGATCGAGCCGCATCGGCTCGATGCCACCACGGGACGGACCCGCCCTTGATGAGCTGATATGACAGACAATTCCGGAGGAGAAGAATTTCCCTCGTTCCGGCTGGATGGACGCGTCGCAGTCATCACCGGAGCGAGTGAAGGCATCGGACGTGCGTTCGCGTTAGCCTACGCGCGGGCCGGTGCCGAAGTCGTCTTAGTTAGCCGGCGTCGCGAGAAGCTGATCGAAGTTCAGCGGCTTGTTGAAGCGGCTGAAGGTAAAGCTCACGTAATTCGCGCGGACCTCAGCAAGCTCGATGACATACGCTCGCTCTCAGAGAGCGTCGGCGATGTGCTTCGCGACAGAGACGTCCGCCTGATCCTCATTAATAATGCGGGATTCGCTTTTACCAAGCCCGCCCTGGATGTGACGGAAGAAGACTGGCACGGAGTCTTCGACCTGCACGCCAAGGGCATGTTTTTCTGCTCGCAGCTGATCGGCAAGATCATGATTGGGCGCAAGTACGGAAAAATCATTAACCTCAGTTCGACGTGGTCGGCGAGCACCGACCTCGGGAAGTCCATTTACGGCGCTGCCAAAGCCTCCGTAACTTATCTCACCGCAGCGTTGTCGACCGAGTGGGCTCCGCTGGGCGTGCGCGTCAACGCGATTGCCCCCTGTGCCACGCTTAGTGACAACACTCGCATGCACATGCGACAAGATCCAGCCCGCACGGAGCGACTTCTTGCCAGGATCAAGCTCGGCCACTTTCCCGAGCCGGCGGATCTGGTTGGCGCCGCCATTTTTTTCGGGAGTGCCGCTTCGGATTTCATAACCGGCCAGACATTGTTCGTTGACGGAGGTTGGCACGCCGGGCGGTGACGCGGGCGCGTTCCACTTCAACTCGTCCGGCCATGCCTGCAAATCACAAGCGCTATGAAAATCGTAATCACCGATCATCGCTTTCCAAACATCGACCAGGAAACTCTCGCCGTAAATGCGCTGGGTTGGAATCTGATCGCGGGGCAGGCAACGACAGAAGCTGAACTGATTACGCTTTGCCAGGATGCCGACGGCGTGCTCGCCGGCCGCGCGCGCATCAACAAAAAAGTGATTGCTGAGATGAAGCGCTGCCGCATCATCGTGCGCTACGGAATTGGCGTGGAAACGATCGACGTTGCGGCGGCGTCAGCACGCGGAATCATGGTCGCCAATGTGCCGGATTACTGTATCGACGAAGTTTCCGATCATGCGCTGGCGCTGTTGCTGTTAATCAGCCGGCAGATCATCGCGGCGATGGCGCTAGCCGCTAAACAGCCCTGGTCAATCACCAAGATGCCTCCTCTGCACCGGCTCCGCGGTCAGGTTTGCGGCCTCTTTGGTTTTGGCCGGATCGGCTCACTCCTGGCCCGCAAAGTACAACCGCTGGGGATGCGCGTCGTCGTCCACGATCCTTATTTGCAGGCGAAGCGGGCGGCAGATTGCGGCGTCGAACTGTGCTCATTTGATGATCTTCTGGAACTGTCGGACTACATTTCCTTGCACGCTCCGCTCACCAGCGAAACCCATCATCGTTTTGGAGTAGCCGCATTCGCCAAGATGAAACCCACGGCCTCAATCATTAATGCCGCCCGCGGTGAACTGATTGATCAGGACGCGCTTTTAGCCGCACTCGATTCTGGACAAATCGCTGGAGCTGCGCTCGACGTGCTGGATTCCACGGAGGCGGCCGCCTCTGTTTTAAATCACCCGAAGATCATCCTCACGCCGCACTCAGCGTGGCTCAGTGAAGAAGCGCGGACGACTCTACAAGCCAGCGCTGTCGCGCAGGTCATCGCCGCCCTGAAAGGCGAAAAGCCGTACGGACTCCTCAACCCCACCTGATTGCCACGTTGTCTGCAGATGCACGATCTTTCTTGTTCCTCTGAGTTCAATGCTTGGAAACTTCGCTGAGACTACACTGGCACACATCAGAATTTTCAAGCCTACCGAACCTTAAAGGAAATTAATTGTCGTTTAATGCTTCCGAGTAGACCCTCTCTTATAGTCCCCGCCGTTGGACTTAGATCCGTTCGAACCACGTGGTGTGGTTGTGCCGAATCCTGTGTGCAGATCGCGCTCCGATTTCTAAACGATAATCACTTGGCTGCGGCGATTTTTCGAAGGGCAATGAAAGGAACCAAGGCAAAAATGCAAACAGCAAGTCGGCGAGCAGCTGGAAAGGCGTTGCTATCAATCGTGATTGGAGTATTAGCCGTTTCTGGCGCCGTACTGGCGCGAGGAGACGCTGACTCCGGTCCCATCGCAGTTGCTAAATCTGGATTTCTATATGTCGGAGGCCGGGAATTCTCTCATCGGGGTCAAACCTCAATCGTTGACCAGATGTATGTCCAGTATCAAATTCCCGCGAAAGTCACATCGCCCTATCCGATCGTGATGATTCACGGCACTTTTCAAAGCGGGACCATTTATATGGGCACGCCGGATGGTAGGGAAGGCTGGGCCGAGTATTTCCTGCGGCACGGCTATCCTGTGTACGTTGTGGACCAGGTTGCACGGGGCAGATCGCCCTACAACGCTGACGCGGACGGTCCTCTGGAAAACATCACCGTGGACATGATGGAGCACCGATTTGCCGCAGTCGAGCGCTTCAATCTTTTTCCGCAAGCGCATTTGCACACGCAGTGGCCCGGAACTGCCACGCCCGGTGATCCGGTGTTCGATCAGTTGTGGATGTCGCAGATGCCGTCAATGATCTCGGACAATGCGAGCATCGATGAAAATAACCGCGCAGATGGAGTGGCCTTGTTGCGCAAAATCGGGCCTGCCATTCTTTTGACACATTCACGCTCCGGGGATTTCGGCTGGGAAATTGCGGACGACGCGCCTGAACTGGTAAAGGGAATTGTTTCCGTGGAACCGTGGGGGCCGCCCTGCTATCGCGCCATCGTCGAACATCTCGAACAGATCTTTCAAGACAACCCGCCCAAAATTACGCGGCCATTCGTGGAAGCAAAGTGGGGACTAACGGTGGACCACTTGACGTACGATCCGCCGGTCCAGGATTTGGCCGACCTTGCACCGAAGCAGGAAGATAAGCCGCAGGGCCCTGATCTTGTGCGCTGCTGGTTTGCAACTTCACCTCACCGGCTGCCGCATCTGATTGGCATACCCGAAGCGATCATCGCGGGCGAGGCGTCCTTTCATGCTGCGTTTGACCACTGCACGTCGCAATACCTGACGCAGGCGGGTGTAGCGAACGATTTGATCTTGCTTGGCGACCACGGCATCCACGGCAACACGCACCTGATGATGATCGAAAAGAATAATCTCGAGATCGCGGCCTTGATAGACGACTGGGTTCGAAAGCACGTGAAGTGAGCGGTTGCGCTGCCACTTCGATGAGAACTGTGTCGGCTTTTGTTCATCCGGCACGTTCCGCCGTGTGGCTATGAGATATCTGCCGCGATTTTTTCAAACGCCCGGGCAGTTCATGGAGTGAAGTCTCGATGAAACAGGCTCTCCTCTTCGCGCTTCTGTCGGTTTCCTTTGTCGTCATTGCTCCGCGCCAAGAAGTCGCAGCAATCCAGCAAAAAGAGGGCATCGAAAAAGAAATCGTCGATATCGAGCACCAAAGAGATCAGGCGATCCAAGACCGCGACATGCGTACACTCGATCGCATCCACGCCGACGATTTTATTTTTGTCAATACGCGAGGCGGAGTCCTCAGCAAATCGGAGTACTTGGATGAGATACGCACCGGGGCGCTAAAATTCTTGTCCTTCAAACAGGACGATTACCGCTTCCAGGTCTACGGGGACACGGTTGTCCTGACGGGGCGCTCCTCCGGAATCGTGGAATATCACGGGAAGGTGAATGAGTTGCCGCGGCGATTCACCATGGTTTACGTCAGGGACCACGGGCGCTGGCGGCTGGCGACCTATCACGGTACAACCATCGCGGAGTAATAATTGAATTCCTTTCCGCCCTTGGCCGTGAAGTCGCGCCAAGGGGCTTTTGTTGTCGCCAGCGCATGCAGCATTAACGACTAAATGATCAGGGATCAAGTCCGTCGAATGTTGAAAATAACTCGCCAATCGCAATTTTCCATAAGCCTCGGAATTCCCCATGCGATAAGAAAAATACCAGGAGTTGCCCAGATCCGTACGTCGTTCGCTCAAGTCAGGACCACAGACAAAACGCCGTCTATATTCCCACGCGCCGTTCCTGCGGCATGCTTGCTCGCAGCGCTCTGTTTTGCTGTCTTCGTGTTTGTGGCCTCGGCACAGGAGCGCACGCTCGGCGAGCTTAAGACGGAGGTCCAATCGCGGGCAGAACGCCAGGCCTACCCGTGCGAGGGACTCAAGCCTGACGAAGTGCAGGAAGCACTGGCACAACTCAAAAGTCTTGCGCCCGACGATTGGGCCGCGGCTTGGAGTTCGCTCGGCGACCGTTACATGCAGAAAGCTTCAGCAGAGACATCGTCGCCGGCACTCGCCGATAAAGATTTTATTCAGGCATGGATTTATTACAACTTTGCCCGCTGGCCCGCTCTCACTTCCCCCGGTAAGCAGGCGGCCTATCAAAAAGCGCTCGATGCCTACAGGGCGCATGGCCGCCTGCTCCACCCCCCGTTGGAAGTTGTGGAGATACCTTTTGAAGGGAGTGAAATTACCGCCTATGTTCGAATGCCCGCGAACAAGACTCCCGCCCCGATCGTGATTGTGGTTCCCGGGTTGGACCGCGGCAAAGAGAACATGGCGGAAAGCGTTCGTCCCCTGCTCGATTCTGGAATCGGATACCTCGTGCTCGACGCCCCTGGAACAGGCCAAGCGCCGATTAAGGCCAGTCCGAACGCCGGACGCATGCTGGTGCAGGCGATTGACTATGCGCTTCGACGGCCCGATGTTGATAAAGACCGCGTAGCTGTTTACGGTGTCAGCTTCGGTGCCTTCTGGTCCGCGGAAATCGCCGCCACCGAAAAAAAACGCCTGTGCGCCGTCGTCGCTCAGTCACCTCCGGTGCATGATGCGTTCCAGCGTTCCAAAACGATGGAGATGCCTAAGAACAGGGAATTCCTTTTCGATTACGCACAAGCTTATATGTCCATGTTTGGAGTTTCGACGCTAGCGGAACTGGCGGACGTACGCGAAACGATGTCGCTCAAGACCCGCGGGCTTCTGGATCGGCCCACGGCTCCGATGTTGGTGATTGGCGGTGCGCTCGACACTCAGGTTCCGATCTCCGATATAGATTTGCTTTTGAATAGCGGGCAAACACCCAAAGATGCATGGATTAACCCGCAAGGCGGCCATATGGGGCGTGACGCCAAAGGGTGGACCAATCCGAGAATTTTTGAAACGGTGACTGCACCGTGGCTTTTGCGGATGCTGACGGACCATCGAGAATAGGCGAGTGGTTGTCCATTCGAAAGGCTTGAGAGGTGCGGCATATGTGTCCGCAGGAGGACCGAAATGACATCGCGCATAGCGAAACTCACGATTGTGGTTGCGCTGTTTCTGTGCGGTACCCGCGCGATAGCGCAAGATCCGAGGCCCTACGGCCCGCCGGTTGGGGTCGAGGATGCCAAAAAAGCGGCTGCCGCGGCGGTGGCCGCGGCAAAAAAAAACAATTGGCTGATGGCGGTAGCCGTCGTGGATCCCAGCGGCACTCTGGTGTACTACGAGAAAATGGACAACACCCAGACTGGGAGCGCGCAAATCGCAATCGATAAAGCACGCACATCGGCTCTCTTCAAGCGGCCAAGTAAGGTGTTTGAAGATCTGGTTGCTCGCGGAGGCACCGGCCTTCGATTTCTAGGTTTGTCTGGCGCGATGCCGATTGGCGGCGGCATTCCGCTCATCTCCAGTAACCAATTCATCGGCGCGATCGGCGTCTCCGGAGATAGCAGCGACCATGACGCGATTTGTGCGCAAGCTGGCGCGAATGTCATTAAATGACCCAGGCGGAACTGCCGGTGTGCCGTGTATTCTCGCGGTTCGATATCTCTCGATGATTTCGCCTTCCACGTTTCGTTGCCCTCCGACGCAATGGAATCGCGGTTACCTCCCATATTCCGGCGCAGAAGCTTAGCATGGAGGTTCTTGGCCACTTCCGACAGCTCACTTCGGCGCAGCGCAATACTTTCATTGCTTGCTTTTTGGGTTGGTCGCTCGACGCCTTCGATTTCTTCATCTTGATTTTTTGTGTTAGTGCCATTGCCACCGAATTCCACGCGAAGGTTTCTGCGATTGCTCAAGCTGTCTTCTTGACGCTCGCAATGCGGCCGATCGGCGCGTTCCTGTTCGGAGCTATGGCCGATCGTTTTGGCCGCCGCCCGACATTGATGCTGGACATCATTGCTTTTGCTGTTTTCGAGTTGGCCTCTGCGTTGGCGCCGACGCTGAAAATTTTTCTGATCATGCGAGCGTGTTTTGGAGTAGCCATGGGCGGTGAATGGGGTGTCGGAGCCGCTTTGGTTTTTGAAACTTTGCCCGCGAAAGGGCGTGGTTTTTTTTCCGGATTTCTTCAGGAAGGCTACGTCGTGGGCTATTTGCTGGCGGCCCTGGCTTATGCCGCGATCTTTCCGATCGTCGGTTGGCGTGGCATGTTCGTGATCGGAGCTCTTCCCGCGTTTCTGGTTATTTACATACGCAGTAAAGTCGAAGAATCGCCCGCCTGGGTATCGGGCCATACTTCGAATCGACCTCAGCGGCATCTCAGCAAGGATGTTGTTTCCTATCTCGGCAGTTTCCTTTTCCTCGTGGTTCTCATGTTTGCGTTCAATTCCTTCAGCCATGGCACGCAAGATCTTTATCCGACGTTCCTTCAGGTAAATCATGGATTGTCACCGCGGTCCGTGGGAGGCGTGGCCGTCATTTACAATATTGGCGCGCTTCTCGGCGGAATTATGTTTGGAACCTGGTCGGAGCGGATCGGTCGAAGAAAAACAATTATTCTGGCGTCCTTACTTGCGCTTCCTATCATCCCGCTGTGGGCCTTTTCGCGTACGATTCCCATGCTCGCTCTCGGCGGATTCGCCATGCAATTCACGGTGCAAGGCGCTTGGGGCGTCATTCCCGCTCATTTGAATGAATTATCGCCTCCTGCGGCTCGCGCTACCTTTCCGGGCTTGGCATATCAACTCGGTAACCTCCTAGCCTCGGGAAATTCTGTGATTCAGGCCAAGCTCACCGAACGACACTATGGGGGCAATTACGCCGTCGTGCTGGCGTGGACGGTAGTCCTCGTTGCCATTTTGGTCGCAATCGTAACTGTCTGTGGACGAGAAGCAAAAGGTGCGGATCTTTCGGACACGAGTTGATTCGAGCCTCGATTTCTGCATCGTCCTGTTCTTGTCATTTCTTCAGGCAGCGCGCTTACTTCCGCAACGCACCTTCACCTACAGCAGACCCGCTTCGCGCTCCTCTTTCAATGTCACACTGTCATGATTGTGTTCGTGCGCATCGAACACATGACCACGCTGGATGTGGACGGCGTGAACTGGCTGACCCATTTTAAATTAAGGTTCGTAGTTCTCGTGGAATTAATCTGAAAACTACGTATCGCGCTTCGCCGAGGAGTGAGCGACAACACCACCTTAATATAAATTAATTCTGATTTCATGTCAGTCCGCGATTCAGATGCTAGTCTCCGCGGCGTTTGGTTATCACTCTGATTTAAGTTTCTGATGGATCACTGCAAGAATGCCGATTACCTAGCTATCAGGAAAGGAATCTGCGCGAAAAATGGGGGCACAACGATGCGATGTCTGAGCGCCGCACGAATTCGGTTCCTGGGCCTACAGTTATTGGTCATTGTGATGTGCGGAGCCTTTGTTGCGTCGCCGGCCTTCGGTCAGGTCGGCGGAGCGACGTTGAGTGGAACCGTGAGCGATTCATCTGGCGCTGTTTTGCCAAATGCTCAGATCTCGATTAGGAACTTATCCACCGGAGTGATCAGGACGGTCACGTCAGACTCGGACGGCCTTTACACGGCTCCAAACCTACTGCCGGGTACGTATGAAATCACGACCTCCGCATCGGGCTTCGCCACTTTGGTCAACACTGGCGTCGTTCTGACCATCGGCGTTCAGCAAGTTCAAAATATCCAACTGCAACTGGGTCAAGTGGCGCAAAAGGTCGAAGTGACAAGTCAGAGTCCGAATGTGGAATTGGCCAACCCCACGATTAGCGCTTCTGTGGACTCGACCACCGTTCGAGAGCTACCCCTGAACGGCCGCGACTGGACACAGCTTGCCACTCTTCAGCCCGGTGTGCTGTCAGTCGCATCCTTGCAACCGAGCCTCGCCGCCGGCGAGCAAAGGGCGGCCCGCGGCTTTGGCGTACAGATGGCAATTTCCGGTATTCGGCCGCAACAGAATGGTTATTACATCGACGGCATCAACGTGAATGACTACGCCGGCGGCGGCCCGGGCAGCGTTCTCGGCGGCACCCTGGGCGTCGATGCGATTCAGGAATTCTCGGTTTTAACGAGCAACTATACTGCTGAATACGGTAGAACCTCCGGCGGTGTCATCAACGCCATCACGCGCTCGGGTACCAACGATTACCATGGCAACGCCTATGAGTTCTTGCGCAACAGCGCGCTGGACGCGCGAAATTACTTTGATAGTGCGACGATTCCCGGGTTCCGGCGGAATCAGTTCGGCGGATCTGTTGGCGGACCGATCCAAAAGCAGCGCCTATTTTTCTTTGGGGATTACGAAGGGCTTCGCCAGGATCTGGGCACCACTACCGTGGATACGGTCCCATCGCCCGATGCCCGCAACGGAATAATTCACAACACCGACGGGACGACCACTACGGTCGCGGTGGACCCCGCTGTGCAACCGTATCTGGGCCTCTGGGCGCTGCCAAACGGACCTCTGTTGAGTCCCGGGAATACCGGAATTTATACCTTTGCGGGCAGCCAGATTACGAACGAGGACTTCGGTACGGGCCGAATCGACTACAAGATCTCGGACAAGGATAGCCTGTTTGGAAGCTATCGGTATGACGCCGGCGTCCTTACGTTTCCCGATACGCTGAACACGGTAATCCTCGGTGATCGGACGAAGAGTCAGATCGTCTCGATCGGGGAGAACCACATTATCAGCCCGCAATTGCTCAATTCCGTGCGCATCGGTCTCAACAGGAACGGCGCCCAGGACCTTAGTTTAAGCGCCATAAATCCGTTAGCGGGAGATCCCGCTTTAGGTTCAGTGCCGGGGCAGAATGCCGCTCAAATCTCGTTCCCGGGGGTGACGGCTTTTCCAGGAGGTGTGGACTCCGGAACCAGAGTTAAGAAGACATTAAACGCGTTTCAGGGCTATGACGATGTCTTCCTCACGAAAGGAATTCAAAGCATTAAGTTTGGAGTCAGCTTCGAGTATGACCAAATGAATGAAGAAACGATTTCGACGGCCGGCGGGAAATTTTCACTGGGTTCTCTGACAGCTTTTCTCACCAACAATCCAAAGTCATTTTCTGCGGGTCTTCCGGAGACGATCACTCCCCGCAACCTTCGACAAAATATCTTTGGAGGTTATGTTCAGGACGACATCCGCTGGCACCCCAATCTCACGTTTAATCTGGGGCTGCGTTACGAAATGGCGTCCACTCCATCCGAAATCCGCGGCAAGCTGGCTGCCCTCGGAGTAATCACGGATCCAGCTGCGCATCTGGGCGCCCCGCTCTTTTCAAATCCTACGTTCCGCAATTTTGAGCCGCGCGTGGGCTTTGCCTGGGACCCGTTCCGCGACGGCAGGACGTCGGTCCGCGGCGCCTTTGGAATGTTTGACGTTCTTCCATTGCTCCAACAGTATTCCTCCAATGAGGCCAACACCGCCCCTTTCTTTCTCTCCGGTACGGCAAAGAATTTACCACCGGGATCGTTCCCGACCGAGGCGTACTCGCTGCTCAGCGCGACGTCCAACCTGCGCACGTCCTATATACAGGACAATCCCTCGCGCAGCTACGTCATGCAGTGGAACTTGAATGTGCAACGCCAACTTACACCTGACCTTACCGCCTCGGTGGCTTACGTAGGAAGCGCCGGTGTGCACCTGCCATTCCATATGGATGACGGGAACATGGTGTTACCGACAGCAACTTCTGCTGGAGATCTCTGGCCGCAAGCGATCGGCAGCGGGAACCTGCTGAATCCCAACATCGGCCGGATTGATTACTTGGACTGGCGAACTAGCTCCAACTACAACTCGCTCGAGGTGGGGCTCATCAAGAAAATGAGCAAGGGCTTTCAGATTCAAGGTTCCTATACCTGGAGCAGATCCATTGATGACGGCTCGGCGACCACGATTAGCGACCCTTTCGCGAACTCCATCACCAGCCTGCTGTTCTTCGACCGCTCCCTATTTCGCGGTCCATCGGACTTCAACGTCGGCCAGAACCTGGTAGTCAATTACTTATGGGTTGTCCCCACTCCAAACTCGCTCGCCGGTCCCGCCGCGTGGCTTGCTCGTGGCTGGCAGATAGGCGGCATCTTCGAGGTCAGCAGTGGGCTTCCGTTCACCCCCCTGATCGGTGGCGATCCGCTGGGACAAAACAACACCGATCCATTTGACTACCCGGATCGCCTGCGCGGGCCGGGCTGCAATTCCCTGATCAATCAGGGAAACGTGAACAATTACATCAAGCTCAGCTGCTTCGGGCTCCCCGTCCCGACGCCCGCGATCGCCTCGCAGTGCACGCCCTTTTCCGCCGCGCCCGGAACCTGCCAGAACCTCATCGGCAACGCGGGCCGCAACGAAATTGTGGGACCGGGTCTGGTGAACTTCGATTTCTCTATGGTAAAGAACACCTACGTGAAAGAGAATTTCAACGTGCAATTCCGCGCCGAGTTTTTCAATATATTCAATCGCGCCAATTTCTCGTCTCCCGTCGCGAATGACACGCTGTTCGATCAAACTGGCACTCCCATCGCCGGTGCAGGTTTGATCACTCAAACCTCGACCACCAGCAGGCAGGTCCAGTTCGCTTTGAAATTAATATGGTGACATTTGCGGCTAAGGGCGTCGAAATATCCGTGCGGCATTTCGAAATGATACGCAGGGCTGCGACGAATTGCTCGTGAAGCGTTGCGCCGGAACGAGATTGTGGGCCTGGGAGGGCAGCTACGATGAGACAAGTTTTTTTGCTGATGGTGCTGGTGAGTCTAACGTCGGGCGCAGTGAGTGCCCAGCAAGCCCCCGCGGATCAGGCGGCCAAAGACCAGCAGGCTATCGCCGAAGTCACCAAAATCGAAAAAGACAAGATCCCGTTGCTTGTTAATAGCGGACCCGCCGCCGCGGATTGGTTTGATAGCCACAATGCTGATGATCTGGCGTATCAGGATCCCGATGCTGGCATCCTTACCAAAGCCCAAGTCTCTGCTCAACTGCGCGCTGGAACCCGGAAACCATCCTCCATCAAACAGTACGGCCATCGCGTCCGCGTCTATGGAGATGGCAACGTGGCTGTTGTGACTTATCTGGGGGACGTTACGGGGAAAAAAGACAAAACGGGCAAGACCCTCTCGTTCGTTTCCCATGAAGCCACCACGGATGTCTGGGTTAAACAGGATGGCACTTGGAAACGAGTCGTGCACTCCGTCACAAGAATCCCGACGGAATAGCAAACATGGCTTGTGAGGCGGATTTATGAAACCGTTTTGTCAGGCTGCGGTTCTCGCAACTTTGGTGATTGCATTTCTCCACGAGCCGGTTGCCCCTGCTCCAGATGGTGGATACAAGCTCATCAAGTCGTACGCTCTAAAGGGAGAAGGTGGGTGGGATTCCATCACTCTGGATCCCTCGTCTCGCCGGCTCTACCTTTCACACACCGCTCAAGTCCACGTCGTGGATGCCGACACGGGGGCCTGGATCGCCGATATTGGAGATCTTCAACTTGCTCACGGGACGGTGTTGATCAAGGGACTGGATCGTGGATTCATCAGCGATGGCGGCGCAGATCACGTTGTGATTTTTTCGCTGCAGACATTGCGGATGATCGGCGAAGTAAAGACAGGCGGCAACCCGGACTGCATCATCTACGATCCGGTTTCTCAACACATCTTCACTTTCAATGGGAGAACGCATGACTCGACCGTGATCAATCCTGCCGACGGCACTGTAGTAGCCACGATTCCCATGGGGGGGCGCCCGGAATTCGCTGTCGCCGATGGCAAAGGAACGATATACGTCAACATTCGGGACACCAACGAAGTCGCAGCACTGGATTCCCATACGCTTCTCATCAAGTCCCGCTGGCCGATCGCTCCGGCGGCGATGCCCACAGCGCTGACGATGGACGAAGAGCATCGCCTGTTATTCATTGGAGGGCGAAACAAGCTATTTGCGATCATGGATGCCGACAGCGGCAAGATCATTCAAACATTTCCGATTGATAACGGCGTAGACACGAACATTTATGATCCGGACCGGCGCCTCGTGTTCAGTTCAGACCGCGCCGGGAGCATTCACATTTTTCACGAAGACTCCCCTCGCAAATTCAGCGTCGTCGAAACTGTTACGACGCAACCCGGCGCTCACACCATGGCATTCGATCCCAAGACAACCGAGCTGTTCCTCGATACCGCGGATTTCGACCCCGGCACGGTACCCGAAAACAGCGCAAAGACCCCACTGCCGAACGTATTCGATCATCCCACCGGCGGATTCCATTCGATGGGGATTGTTCGCCCAGGCACTTTCCGATTGCTGGTTTACGGACGCTAACGACAAGGCGCCGGCCTCGCGCGCGATCGTAGGATGGGGTCCTCTGTACTCGTAATTTCAATGTATTTTCGGCTTGCGCGAAATTCTCTCTCTGCGGTATTGGCCGCCGAGACTTCGGCACTCGCAACGGTACCTTAATGAAAATTAACTCTGATTTCATTTCTTCACTAGAGCTCGATGCTAGCATTCGCGCTGCTGGAAGGCACGATCGGCGATGTCGGAAAGGACCCAGGGGTTATGCGTTGTGGAGTTGTGGTTTCAGTCGTTGCCGTTGTTATCGCTATCGTAATTTCATCGCAGTTGTTAGCGAGAGCCCAGACATCCGCGAACGCGGCTTTGAGTGGCGTCGTGAGTTCTGACGCCGACGGGGCGATGGAAGGCGTTCTCGTCAGCGCCAAGCGTCTGGGCGGGAGTATCCGCGTCACCGTCGTCAGCGATAAGCAAGGTCGTTACAGCTTTACGCCGAACGAACTGCCGGAAGGCGAGTACAACCTTTCTGTAAGAGCCGTGGGATACGACTTGTCGCAGCCGGAGTTGACCGTGGACGTCGGACAGCGGCCCGCCACGGCTAATCTCACCCTTAAAAAGTCCCGTGATCTGGCTGCTCAGCTAAGTTCGGCCGAATGGCTGATGAGTGTTCCGGGTACGCCTGAACAAAAAGACGAACTATTTAAATGCATCTTGTGCCACACCGCTTACCCGATCGTAAGCAGCAGGTACGATCCATCGGGCTGGATGGTTACGATCAATCGCATGCGCAACTACGGGCCCGCCAGTTCCATCGAAAAGCCACAGATGTTGCCCTTCCATCAGCAGCAGCGTCCCGGAGACGTGGAATTTGCGAAATATCTCAGCTCCATAAACCTGAGTGCCACATCGCAATGGGCCTTTGAACTCAAGACCTTGCCGCGGCCGCACGGTGAGGCCACGAAGGTTGTTGTCACCGAGTTCGATTTGCCTAGGCCGGACGCGCAGCCTCACGACGCGGTGATGGATTCCGAAGGGATGATCTGGTACGACGATTTCGCCGAGCCGATTTTGGGCCGCCTGGACCCCCGCACCGGCAAGACGAAAGAATGGACCCTTCCCGAAATAAGACCTGATTTTCCCGGTGGATCTTTGGATTTGGAACTTGACCGGGACGGCAATCCTTGGATTGGAAGGTTATTACAGGCCGGCGTCGCAAAGTTCGACAGAAATACGGAGAAGATCACCAGCTGGAGCCTCCCACCGCAGTACCTCAACTCCAAGTCGCGCGTGCCGTTTCTGGCGTTTGGCCCAGAGAACACGGTGTGGTTCGTCGACACCTGGAACCGGACGATGAATCTGCTGGACCCCGCAACGGGACACGTGGATCACTATCGCGCTTATCCGGATTGGGTTCCTTCGGCGATTGATATGGGTTCGGGCAACAAAGGCCCGGAACCGCAGGGGCATTTCATTTATGGAATAAACGCCGATTCGAAAGGCGTCGGCTATTTTGCGGACATGTCGGGCGGCAACATCGGCGTCATCGATCCAAAAACTGGGAAAAGCTCTTTGTATCCCACGCCCTCGGTGAATTCTGGTCCGCGCCGCATGCATTTTGACGCGGAAGACAAGCTCTGGTTCGCCGAGAATTACGCCTTCAAGATCGCGTTGTTTGACCCGACGACCAAGCAGTTTCGTGAATGGGACGACCCCACGCCCTGGGACAGTCCCTACGACACGGCGCCCGACGTCAAAGGTTTTGTTTGGACAGGCGGGATGGTGACGGATCTGGTAACTCGGCTGAATCCGAAGACGGGAGAAATCACGCAGTATTTGCTGCCGACCTTGGGCGCGAACATTCGTCGCGCCGATGTCGATAATTCAACGCCGTACCCGAGCTTTGTCGTCGGTGAAAATCATCAAGCAAAAATCGCGATTGTGCGGCCGCTGAACTAGCGCTTTCGCTCGAAGGCAGGGGGCATGTTCACCGTTTTCGATTGCCGATACACTGCGCCTGCCCGCGGGCGTTCTCATTTTTCCCCGCGCGTACCGAAGACCGCGCCTGTCAAATGCCGAGCGAAGGCGGTCGCGTGGAAGTGCTCTTGCACCGTTGCACTGCTGTTTTTCCTGCTTTCGACGTCCTTGCTCGGCGCCGACGATATCTTCCACATAGTTAAAATTTCCGACGGCGTATACGCGGCAATTGCCAGTCCGACGTTTCGCCTGAACTGTAACGCAGCCATCATCGTGCAGGATGACGCGGTAGTGGTGGTGGACTCAGAGTCCATACCATCCGCAGCCCGCGAAGTAATCACCGCGATCAAGCGCATCACCGATAAGCCCGTAAAATTTCTGGTCATCACCCATTTTCACGGTGACCATTTTCAGGGCGCGCAGGCCTATCTGAGCGAGTGGCCGGGCGTGCAAATTGTGTCGTCCGACGCGACGCGCGAAGACATCGCGAAACGCGGTATCCCGCGCATGCGCCGTGAAGCACTTGGTTTACCCGCGCGCATCGATAATTTGAAAGCCGATCTCCAGCGTGCGAGCGGCGACAAGCAAAAAGCCCAGATTCAGAAAAATCTCGATCAGGCCGAAGCATATGCTTCCGAACTGAAAGACGTGCAGGGAATTCTCCCGTCTCTGACCCTAGACCATCAGTTAACGCTGCACAGCAAATCACACACCGTCCAAGTCATGTGGCTGGGCTTGGCACATACAGACGGTGATTTGTTCATATATGTGCCAGACGCAAAAGTACTAGTTAGCGGCGACGCCCTGCACAACGGAACCCCAACCTTGACGGACGCATTCCCGTACGAATGGGTTCGAACGCTGGATGCGGCCGAATCCTTGGACTTTGACACCGTCATCGGCGGTCATGGTGACGTTTTGCGCGGCAAAGCAATGTTCGAAGTGTGGAAACAGTTCCTGACCGACCTGATGGCGGGAGTCGCAAAGGTTGCCGCTTCCGGAGGCACGCTGGCCGACGCTCGCCAGACCTTGGCGCCGGTGCTCGTCGCCAAGTACGGACAGAAATTCCAAAGCATCCCAGCGCCATTCTCACAAACGGTGTACGAGAATATTGATGTAGCTTTCAGAATTGTATGCGGCCGGTCCGTAAAGTAATTCACGCATCGAGGACGGTGTGCGGCTCGGTGTCGTTCGACTTTCCTTTAAGGTTCATCTGTTTGACAGCCGATTTGTGTGATGGCATGAGGGCCGGATTGCGCCTTCGCGGAAGATAAATGAGATTTGTTCGTTACAATGCTGGTCAGATCGGTGTCCTGCGTGACGGGCTGGTTCACGACGTGACGCTCGCGACGGGTTCGCATGCAGCGGCTTGGCCGCCGGTGGACATGGTGCGACTCATCAAGAATTTCGATGCGTTGCTGCCTCAAATCCGGACAGCACTAACCGGTCCCGGTGTCCCCGTAGCGGAAGTCCGCCTGGAAGCTCCGATTTTATGGCCAAACAAGCTCATCGCCTTCCCCGTGAACTTCGCAGCACATGGTGAAGAAAGAAACGTAGCGCTACGAGCCGATACGAACGGTTTTTTTCTTAAAGCCAATTCATCATTGAGTGGTCCCGCTGATCCAATCATTTTGCCAGATCTCCCGGGTCGTGAAATTCACCACGAGTGTGAACTCGCAGTCATTATCGGCAAGACCGGCCGCCAAATTGATGCATCCGACGCTCTCGGCTATGTGTTTGGTTATTCCTGCCTGATCGATGTCACCTTGCGCGGGAAGGAAGACCGCGTCATGCGCAAGTCTTACGACACATTCACTCCAATTGGCCCGGCCATCGTGACCAGCGATGAGGTAGGCGATCCAAGCGCTCTAGACCTCAAGCTGTGGGTCAATTCCGAACTTCGTCAACACGCGAACACGCGCGATCTCATACTCGACATACCCGGCATGGTCGCGATGGCCTCTTCGGTGGCCACGCTTTATCCCGGCGATGTCATCGCGTCCGGCACGCCTGCCGGTGTGGGACCAATCAAGAGTGGAGACCGGGTCACGATTGAAATCGAGCGTGTAGGTCGGATGGCTGTCGCCGTAGAGCAGGGCAAACGCGGCGACAATCAAACGATTCACAAGGGGTAGGTACGGTGATTTTTGTTTCGGAATGCATAGCCACGCGTAACCAGTTAGATATCCGATCGCTCATCGATGAAGGTGACGTCGATTCCGATTCGAGCTGTTAACGCGAGAGAAACCAAGTGTCCGGTACATGTGCCGACGGCCACGAGCTCAACGGCCGTCCCGGCCCTCATTTGCATTTTCAACAGCCTCATGCGGCGCCGCCCAAATCATAAACGCGCGGAATCCGTCGAGTCCTCCAGCGGGATGAGTAACGTGCATTTGAAATTCCGTGCTGCGCCAATTTCTACCCATGTGAGTGATCTCAGAACTTCTGAAACGCCCTAATCGCCGCTCGATCGACTCTCGCGGACGGGCCGTCGCCTATCTCGCTGGAGACGGTGATCTAACCATGCTGTGGGCGGGCAAACCGGTCGCCTATCTGGACAAGGAGAACGAATACGGCTTTAACGGGAACCACCTGGGCTGGATAGAGAACAGCGCCAAATACGATCACGATGGCAATATTGTCGCGGCGTCTAGTGCTTTCAGCTTGTCGCCAATTACCATTTGATTCGTCCGCAAGAAATTATACGCCCGGCACTCTGGCAACAAACGAGTCGAGTAATTAACCATCCCGATATCGCAGCGTGCGCCAAACATCTGTGTACCTTCCGCCGCACGTGAGATTTGCCTGGAAGTGCGAAATTCTGCGCGAATTGTCATGCTTGCCGGGCGCGGCGCGAGCCGAATCTGCTCGCGGGCGACGTCTAACTTGACCCTGAGCCGGCGCTGCCGGTGCTCCCACCGGTGCCGGACGCGGGAGTGGTCGTGCCGCCGGAACCGCTGCCGGATTCCGAGGACGTGGTAGTGGATTTGCCAGTCCATTTGGAGAAGGCGGCGATCAAATCGACACCGACGCCGACGCCGAGCCGGAAATAGTCCTGGTCGCTTTGCTGAATCGCTTGAATCACGACGGAGGGATCGGTGACGGGGACGAAGGGAGAAGTGGTGACCAAGGCCAGGGTAGGGGAGTTGACGTTGTGATGTAAGCGCAAATAGGCTGCGCCGAAAATGTGGACCCTCCCGTTGGTTCCGGGAAAAGGATAATTGCCCATGATCGTCAACACCACGCCCCGTCGGTATCCCTTCGTGACGCTTTCATCCTGTCCAAACCGGAAATCGAAAGTGCCGGGATAGGTGTTCTGGAGCTGGCACCCAGTGGATTTGGAATCGCTGATGTGTTCGAGGTAGGCGAGCCCGCAGGTTCCTTAGAAAAAGTAAGTCCGCAGGCGAATGCCGCCGTAACAGTCGCGATAGAAACGCGATCGGCCGGGCAGGACGAATGCGACGTGCTTGTAAACCGTTGCCGGAGTTGGGTTCGTGCATCCTCCCGTGGGGTTATAGCCCCACGTCGTGTTGCATAGCGCCTGCGCCAGCGTGGGGTAAAGGTTTGCAAATGTGGGATTATTGTTGAACTGCGCACCAAGATTGGTGTTGAGGTCATATTCGGAAGCGTTGCTCTGGGGATTCAGCGGCGTGTACGTCCCTCCGCCGAGAATGAACGATGTGGAGATGCGCGCCCAGCTGTTGCCAGAGCCAAACTGCGTGCCCCAGTAGGGATCCCTAAGGGAATATTCCATCCCGGCCTGTAGTTCGAACGTCTGAGTGATTTGCCCAACGGTTTGTCCGCTGATGCCGGAAGTAAGCGAGCTGGTTGAAGAATAACTCGTGAGCGAAGTGTTCGCGGCCGAAGGCGCACTGGCGATCCGTGGGTTCAGCCAGATCCAGCACCTGTGCCTCAGGCGGTGCGGCGAATCGAATGGCGTGCAGACTCGCGACCCGAGGAAGGGAAGCGGGCCCATGACGTCGAACGACGCCAAGTACTGCTGGCTCGGGCCGGCATTGCTGCTGCCCGTCGCGTTGATTCCGACGAGTCCTAATGCGTACAGCGAAGAAGTGGTTCCAGAAACCGACGAAGCCGCCGACGTTGCGGTCACCACCTTTGCCGTTGTCGTAGAGGGGTTTTGCGCGGCACTTTTATCCGCCGTCGTTTGCGATGGCGCCGCGGGATTGGCTCCGCCACCGACGGTTGCTGCGCCTCCCGATCCACAGGGCTGCATGGAGGCCAGTGGGGTCTGAGTCATAGTGATCGTGTCGCCTTCCTTCAAGGAGGAAACATCCAGGCTAAAAGAGCCGTCGGCCTGTATTGGAGCGCACCCCTTGCTCGTGGTGCCGGTGGGGGTGCCGACAGTGATCTCGACCTGGTAGTCCGAACCGCTTGCAAAACCGTTGACGGGGTCGGTGGCCTTGATCGATTGTTGGATACAAGGCGCGTCGGATTTGCTGGCGCACGAGCTTTTGGCCTTTACGGTGGCGGGCGCTATTCCGAGGGGGCCAATGACTAACGCGTGCGACTTCATGTCGAAAAGTTCCACCGTGTAGTCGCGATTCAATTGCTTGACGGGCGCAACGAAGGCGGTTCGCGCCTGTGTCATGCGGACTTATACGCAGTCGTCGGCCGCGATTGCGCTGCTCACGATACAGCCCGATCCGTGGCCTGGATTTACTACGACGAAATAATCCCCAGCATCGTGATGATTCATCTTTCTCGGAAGCCGCACGGTGATCAGAGTGGCGCCTTCCGTGACGGGCGTAATCGCCCTGGGGAGTGCGGTCGCGGTCGCGTTTATTCCCGCGGGTCTTAGCGGGAGTTTTCTCCACAGCGGGGAGCTTCGAACCGGCGACGTAGTCGCCATCGAACTTGATATCCGGGCGCAGCCAGATCAAATCTTCATTCTTTATCCGTGCCATCGCCGTACAATTCTTGCGGATGTCAATAGGAATGTGCTGTTTTATTTAGGAATTGATGGAGGCGCGGGTGGGAATCGAACCCACGTATAAAGGTTTTGCAGACCTCTCCCTTACCACTTGGGTACCGCGCCTCGGCCTAACAGTATAACCAAACTCGCCGGCACTTTCAGCCTGTTCGAATCGCGGCCATCGCTAAGTTTCCAGCCACGCAACGAATCGCCTAGACATTCCGCTCCAGCCCGCGTCTAATCCCACATACTTCCGGAGCCTCTCCATGGATCGCCGAGATTTTCTGCGCAGCAGCGTAGCAGCCGTCAGCGCACCAATATTCGCTGGAAGCGCAGACGCCGCCGAACTACCGCTTCCCAGCGCAACGCCCGCCACCACTCAATATCACTTCCTCGGAGTGCCGCTGCGCACCGGTTCGTTGGTCCCCGGCAACGAAAACGACGCCCAAGCCTACCGCGATGCCCAATTCCTCCAGCGGCTCAAAGCGGCCGGCTGCAATGCCGTCGACGACGGCGACGTCGCCATCCCCAGCTATCTGCCGCATCACACCGTGCCGCCCATCCGCAGCTGGCCCGGTCCGCGCATCGCCTGGGACTGCATCAGCGATCGTGTCGCGTCGTACTTGCAGCAGCCCGCACAAATTCCGTTCTTGCTCGGCTGCAATTGCAGCGTAGTAGTCGGCACCGCGCAAGCATTGCAGCGCGCATCATCCAACGAAATTTATGTGCTCTACGTTGACGGCGACTTCGACGATGCCGCTCCCGTCGCCAATCACTGCAATAGCGCAGCCGCCTCCGCCGTATGGCTGCTGACGCATGACTCACCGTTCTGGGCCGGCCCGCCGCTGCGCCCAGCGAACGTCACCGTAATCGGCTGGACCAGTCCCTCGAGCTCCACAAACTGAGAGCTAAACTCGATATCACTCGCTGACGTCCGTCGCACGAGCCCAAGCGAGGCGGCCCAACACGCGCTGCAAACGATCCCGTCCTCGGCCTCGATCATTCTTCACTTCGACATGGATGTCGTGCAAGCAAGGGAATTGCCTAGCGCATATTTCCCGCATGAAGAAGGCCTGACGCTCTCCGAAGCCGGCCAACTCCTGCACGTGTTCCTGAAACACCCGCGTATCCGGATCATCGAAGTCAGCGAATACGCCTCGTTGCGCGACCGGGACCGCACAAACGTCGCCAAGATCATCGCCCTATTCGCGGATAATCTTCCGCACGCGGTTTAAATCATCCTGTACAAGCGCGCACAGCTCGCCTCCGTCCGCGAGAAATCACGCTGCATCGGCAAACACTCACGCCTCGCACGGCACCGCGGCGTTGCGAATCGCGCCCGCAACGCGCAGATCAGCGATCGTGGGATAGCCGTTCACAGCCATGAAAAGGTCAGCCTCGGCCAGAATGCTTCGCAGCACGTGCCGCACGCCCTCCGCGCCATCCAGCGCGAGTCCGTAAACATAAGGTCGGCCGATTCCCACCGCGGTCGCTCCCAGCGCCAACGCCTTGATCGCGTCCGTGCCCGACCGCACACCCGAATCGAAAAGCACTGGCATCCGAGGCGACGCCGCAGCGACCGCCTCCACCACCCCAGGCAGCAAATCAATCGCCGCGATCCCGCCATTCGCCTGACGCCCGCCATGATTCGAACAATAAATCGCGTCCGCCCCGCAATCAATCGCGCGCCGCGCATCGTCGGGATGGCAAATCCCTTTCAACATCAGCGGCAGCTTCGTCAGAGATCGCAGCCAAGGCATGTCATCCCAAGTCAGTACCTTGCCAAAAGTGCCCGCCCACAGCCGAATCGCCGCCGCCGGATCTTCCTCCGGAGGCTTCGCCAGCATCGCGCGAAAAACCGGGTCCGAAAAGTAATTCATCAACACATGCCCGCGCAGCTGCGGAAAATTGGCCGAATTCAGATCGCGCGGCCGCCAACCCGTCAGCCACGTATCAAGTGTCACCACGATTCCTCTGTAGCCGGCGGCTTCTGCGCGGTGCACCAGGCTCTCCGCGAGTGCTTTATCTTTCGGCGTGTACAGTTGAAAAAATCCGGGCGTGCCACCAAGTGTCGCGGCGACCTTCTCCAGCGGATCGTTCGATAGCGTCGAAGCCACGAACGGCACTCCCGTCGCCACCGACGCCTGCGCAGCCCCCAAATCGCCGTGTCCGTCCTGCGTGCAGATGCCCAGCACTCCCACCGGACTCATAAACAGCGGCGTCGGATACCGCACGCCGAAAAGTTCCACCGACAAATCGCGCGTCGAGCAATCCACCATCATGCGCGGCACGATCCCCCAGCGCCGAAAAGCCAGCGCGTTGTGCCGCTGCGTCCACTCGTCTCCGCAGCCGCCCTGCACGTAGCTCAATACCGAAGGCGGCAAGGCGCTGGCAACTCGTGCCTCCAGCCCCGCGAAATCCACCGGCAACTGCGGCAGCACGCCCTGCAGTCCGCCGCCGTAAATCTCGTTCTGATAATCGCCATAGTGCGGCATACGTGTCCTCGGACGCCATCCTACATCAGCCGTTTGATTTTGGCAGAATCAGAATTATTGTAACGACTGTGTCATTTATGGTAGCGTCGGCTCATGAGCCGTCCGATCGATGAAAAACGCCCCGAAGAACTGCGCAACGCCATCGTCCGGTATCTCGTGAAGCACGGCCTCAGTGACCTGTCGCTTCGGCCCTTAGCCAAAGCACTCGGCTGCACTCCTCGCGTCCTGCTTTACCACTTCGGGTCGAAGGAAAAAATGATCGTCGAGGTTCTGGCACACATTCGGCGACGGCAACGCGCCGCCTTCGGCCGCATCGAGGAAGCGCGCCTTACCGGCAGCTATCTGGCGGTTTGGAAGCAAATGAGCGCTCCGGAATCCGAGCCGCTCTTCCGTCTTTTTTTCGAAATTTATGGGATCGCGCTGCGTCATCCGCGACTCTACAGAACATTCCTGCACCACACCATCCAGGATTGGCTGCAACTCATGACCAACGAACTCGATGCGGAACTTCATCAACGCAATCAGGCGCGCGCCATCGCCACCATCGTTCTGGCTGGACTGCGCGGCTTCATGCTCGATTTCTGCACCACTCACGACCGCAAGCGCGTGGACCAAGCCGTGAAATTGTGGCTGCGCAGCATCGATGCAATGCTGCCCACGCGTAAGGAGGCTTAGTAACCCATGACACCCGCAACTGGCCGAAAAATCAGCAAGCGGCTTACGGAGCAGCTCACTCTCTCCGTCCTGCTAGCTCTTGCGGCAGCGCTCACATCTCCGCAAAGCTGGTCTCAAATCGCGCCCGGTTCAATGGACGTTCACTGGAACGAAGGCGCGGCAGATTGCGCCAAAAACCCGCAACCTCCGCTTCAGCAGCATCAGTACAACGCTCAGACATTTATTCTTCGCGAAAATCTTTGCACCACTTTCGAAGCTCCTTTCATGTACTTGCTGATCGGATCCACAAAAGCGCTCCTGATCGACACGGGCGATGTCGCCGATCCGCACGTCGTTCCGCTGGCAGACACCGTAATGAGTCTGCTTCCAGGCGAGGGCTCTGCAAAACTTCCGCTGCTCGTCGTTCACACCCATCGGCACCTCGATCATCGCGCCGGCGATGCGCAGTTCGCGCATTTTCCCAACGCCCAGGTAGTTGGTTTCGATATTGACAGCGTCAAGCGCTTCTACAACTTCACGGATTGGCCCAACGGTCTCGCCAAAATTGATCTCGGTGATCGTACGGTGGATGTGATTCCAAGTCCGGGGCACAGCGAAACGGAAGTTTCATTCTACGACCGCGATACGGGATTGCTGTTCACCGGCGACTTTCTGATGCCCGCCAGGCTTCTAATTGACGACGCCGGCGCGGACGTTGCCAGCGCCGAGCGCGTCGCCGCGTTCGTCAAAGATCGCCCGATCAGTTTCGTCCTCGGCGGCCATATCGAAATGAACTCCGCCGGCGAACTATTCCCGTGGGAATCCCAATATCATCCCAACGAACACGTTCTGCAATTGACGAAAGACGATGTGCAAGCGCTCCCGTCAGCCGTCCACAGCTTCAACGGCTTCTACAGCGTGCGCGGCGATTTCACAATGGAAAATTCGATGCGAATACTCATCGCATTCGCACTTCTCATTTTGATGGTGATCGTCGCTGTCGTGTGGGTGCTGGTTCTCTTCGTCCGCCGTCGCAGACGCGCTCGCAGGCTGCGCGTGCAAATCCAAGGCTAATCGCGCTCGTCAACAAACCGCGAAACCCGCTGTGTCACCGTCTCTAACGAATGTGCAGTTCGTACGGCATGCGCGCCTGCACCGGCTGCATTTGGTTAACGATATGCCGCACGATGGATTCCAGCGACGCCGATTCGCTCATGTTGTTGTCTTTTTCCCGTTCCAGAAGTTGCTCAAAAAATGATTTCTCCACCGGATAGCGCACGATGTGCACCGACTCGTCTGCCGGAATCCCCGAAAGCTGTTTGGCCACTTCAATCGCCCGGTCCAGCCCGCCGAGTTCGTCAACCAACCCCAATTCCTTAGCCTGCGACCCGGACCACACCCGCCCCTTGGCCACTTTTTCCACCGCCGCGACCTGCATCTTGCGGCCCGCAGCCACGCCCTTGGTGAAATCCGCATAAGTTTCATTCAGCGATTTCTCGATGTAAGCCCGCTGCGCCGGCGAAAAATTCTGCTGGTCGGAAAAGAGCGTCGCATTATCGCTGGTCGCCACATAATCGGTGCTGATTCCCAGCAAATTGTACAGCCCCGAAATATTCAGCTTGCCGATCAGCACACCGATCGAGCCGGTAATCGTATTGGGATCGGCCACAATCTTCCGCGCGGGCGCCGCGATCCAGTAACCGCCCGAAGCCGCCACGTCGGACATCGACACCACCACAGGCTTCGCGTAATTCGCCAACTCCACCTCGCGCCGAATCACCTCACTGCCCACCACCGAGCCGCCGCCCGAATCCACGCGCAGCACAATCGCCTTGATCGCGGAATCCTGCCGCGCCGCGCGAATATCGGACGCCACCGAATCCCCGCCCATCACGAATCCGCCGCCCGGGGTGGTCCCGGAATCGCCAGAGACGATCAAGCCCGTCGCATGCACCACCGCGATCTCACTCCCGCCCTCATTTTTGACGAACGGCCGGTAGCGGTTCAACGAAATCGGATTCCACCCTCGATCCTCTTTCTTGAAATAACTCTGCACCTGGTCCCAGTAACCAAGCCGGTCCACGATCTTATTCGTCACCGCGTCCTTCGAAGAAAAAGGCCCCTGGTTCAAAAGCGCTTCGAATTGCGGCGCCGTCATCCCGCGCGCGCTGGAAGCATCGTTCAAATACTGCTCGTAAATGCTGTGCAGCAATCCTTCCACTTCTTCCTTATGCGCCGGAGTAAATTTCTTCTCGGTGAACGTGTTGCCGGCCGTCTTGTACTCCGCGATGTGATAAAACTCCGGCACGATCTTTAATTTGTCGAGCGTCCCACGCAAAAAAAGCGCCTGCGCGATCATCCCGCGAATGCTCACCGGCGCGGTCGGCACCAGCCAGACCTGCTGGCACGCGCTCGCCAGGTAATATTCCGGGTTGCCGATCCCGTCGTAGCCCAGGTAGCAGATGCTGGTCTTACCGCTCTTGCGAAAGCGCAACAAGTGCGAGCGAATCTCCTCGAGTTTGCCCCAACCAGTTTCGAGTGGAGCGATCCGCACCACCAGTCCGGTAATGCGCGAATCGTTCGCCGCGGCGTCAATCGCATCCACATAATCGTGCAGCACCGGCACGCTATTTCCGTTGAACGCGCTGAATATATCGGGAGCGCGCTGCTCTTCGATCTGCCCCATCAGGTCAATCACCAGCACCCCGCGCGACGGCAGCCGCAAATGTCCCGGCTTCGACGCCACCGCGACCAGCACCACAAAAAACACCACCAGAATGATGATGACAATCGCGCGCCGCTTGCCCCAAGTCATTTTCGTTCACCTCGTAGTGGATTCTTGCGTGGGGAATTGAGAATAATCAAACTAACACCGCGCCGCCCAAAACTCCACCTTCGCGACATCTCCGTGACGCGATATCCAACCCGACGTCGGCCATCGTCGTCGCTGCATCGCACCCGATTTTTCTGGGAGTGCGGCGGCTTGCCGCCGCCTGTCGCAAGGCGAGGCTTGCCTCGCCGCCCAAGCCCAAGGCGCGGCGCGAAACTCCTAACCCGAAGTTGCGCCTAAACAGCACGACTTACGCTGTAAAGTGGAAGCCTATGCCAGCGACGCTCGAGCAAAACGCC
This sequence comes from uncultured Acidobacteriota bacterium, assembly GCA_963740695.1. GTDB lineage: Bacteria > Acidobacteriota > Terriglobia > Acidiferrales > UBA7541 > Palsa-295. Next base: position 32,376 of record CAVUFU010000001.1, on the reverse strand, counting down.
GCCATGCCGCAGCTTCGCGCCAAGCAAGCCCGGCCGCAAGAGGTGCATAAGCAAGCGAAGCCGCTGAAATTAGTCCCCAAAATCATCGCTGCCGTCATTCTGATCGCATACGTGGCCACCGGCCTGCGCTATGCCGCGTACTCCCCGCATCGCTCCGACGCCTATCGCTGGTGCGTCTATCACGTCCACTCGAATTTGTCCGACGGCCTGGAATCACCCCAAGAAATCGCGCGCCAAGCACGCGCCGCAAATGTCAGCCTCGTACTCCTCACCGATCACGGCAGACCGAACGTAGCCTCCTCCGTTTTTCGCGACACCATCGATGGCGTAACAATCGTCGGCGGCTCGGAAGCGACCCTGCCCGCCGGGCACTTCACTTTTTTCGGCGCAAGCCAAACCCCCGGTTTTCGCGTCTCCTCGTTTCCTCCCGAAGCCATGCAGGACGCCCGCACCTGGGGCGCCTTTCCAGTCCTCGCCTACCCCGACGACCGCCGCTACGGCTGGCATTACTGGAACGCGGACTTGCACCCCGACGGCATCGAAATCCTGAATCTGTTCACCAGCTTGCGCCGCACCACGCCGGCCCAGCGCCTGCATCTCGCGCTCTTCTATCCCTTTTCGCATTACTATTTTTTGAAAACGATTTCGTTTCCCTCCGAATCCATCGCCCACTGGGACGAATTCCTCCAGCACGATCGCACCTGGGGTTTCGTGGCGTCTGACGCTCACGGCGGATTTCACATCACGAAATTCCTGCCCATCAAACTGCCTTCGTATGCAGACACGTTCTCTTTCGTCGCAATGGGAATAGACAAGCGTTACGATCGCGATCCCGAAGCACAAATCCGCAAAGGAGATTTCTTCAATTGCATCCGCGGCGCAGCCGAGCCTGACAAATTCGAGTTTTCAGCGCAAAGCGGCGCGCAATATTTCCCGGCCGGCAGCGATGCGCCGGAAAACTCGTCACTGCAAGTAACCGCCCAGGCCGAAAATCAAACCATCCGGCTAGTCCTGAAAAAAAATGGCGCTGAATTCAGCGAAACCATCGCAGATCACCTCGATCTCCAGAACGCCCCAGCAGGCGTCTACCGCGTCGAAGCCTACCTTCCGCATCATCCGCTCTTGCGCCCCGACGTTCCCTGGATCATCTCCAATCCGATTTTCGTCGGCGTCACCCGCGCATCCCTGCAGCCCGCGCGAAGCGCAACCCAAACCGCCCATGCGGCGCAGCCGAAAGGCAGCGAAACCTACAAACGCTAGCCCCGCGTGCCCCAACCCGCAGCGCGAATCAACTTTTAGCGCGGCTCTCTGCTATAATCTTGCCCTCAAACAATGGATTTCGACCACCTAACCACCTTTCTGGAAATAGCCAAATTAGGCAGTTTTTCGCGTGCCGGACAAAAACTCTTCCGCTCGCAACCGGCCGTAAGCGCCCAAATCCGCCAGCTCGAACAGGAATACGGCCAGAAACTTTTCGATCGCGTCGGCAAGACGGTCCGATTGACCGCCGCCGGCGAAGCGCTGATCGTCTACGCCAACCGCCTGTTGACTCTGAAAGAAGAATCGCTCCGCGCCGTCACCGATCTTTCCAGCTCGCCGCGCGGCACTCTCCAGATCGGCGCCAATGAAGCCACCTGCCTCTACGTCCTCCCCGATTTATTCGCGGCCTACCACCGCCAATACCCGGCCGTCCAAATCAGCATCTACAGAAATTTCAGCAGAAAAGTAATCGAGAAAATCGAAGACGGCTCCGTGGACGTCGGCATCGTCACTCTGCCCGTGAAATCTCCCAGCCTCAAAATCCATTCCATCTTCCGCGACCGCCTCATGCTCATGGTCAGCTCTAATAACCCGCTCTCGCGCATGAAAAGCGTCACGCTCAGTGAAGTCGCCGATCAGCCTCAGATCGTCCCGAAGACCGGCTACACGCGCCAGGTATTCGACAAGCTCTTCCGTCCGCATCGCGCAAAATTACGCATCACCATGGAACTCGCGAGCGTCGGCATGATCAAGCGCTTCGTCGCCGCGGGCCTAGGCGTTTCCATCATCAGCGAAAGTTTCGCCAAAGAAGAAGTCCGCTCCGGCGAAGCCAAACTGCTCCTCATTTCCGACGCGCCGCTCACCCGCGAACTCGGCCTCGTCTACCGTCGCGACCGCACTTTGCCTCGCGCCGCAGCCGCCTTCGTCACGCTACTCCGCCAGCAGATCGCGCAAACCGACGGCGGCCACCACCCCGCGAAACACTAACTCCACTCGCGCGCAGCAATGTGCGCGCAGAATCCGTCGTCGCTCCACGCCAGATTTCCAGCGCACTCCGCGTCCGCACCAGCCGTCGCGCGCAGGCCCGCAAACCGCTGTACCCTTTCGCTTGCCCGAGCATCCAATGTCCAATAGAGCGCGTACTATATATAGCGAAGCCTCGCGCCAGCGGAGAAGTGCAATGTTGATCAAGAAAGCTCCCGATTTAAGCTACAAGGACGTCACGCCCAAGGGCCTCTACATGGGCCGCCGCAATTTTCTCTTTGGAATCGCCGCCACCTACGGCGCCGTAGTCGGCTACAAAAAATTGACGCGCCTGCTCGCCGGCCCAGCCACCGGCTCGACCCCCGTGAAACTCACCGGCGTAACCAAGTGGCCCTACAGCACCACGGAAAAGGAAACGCCGATCCAGGACGTCACGCACTACAACAATTTCTACGAATTCGGCACCGGAAAAACCGACCCCGCCGAGAACTCCAAAAATTTCATGACCACCCCGTGGTCAGTTTCCGTCGAAGGCGAAGTAGCCAAGCGCCGCAAATTCACCATGGACGAGATCATGAAGCTCGCCCCGCTCGAAGAACGCATCTACCGCCACCGCTGCGTCGAAGCCTGGTCAATCGTCGTCCCGTGGATTGGATTTCCTTTCAGCACCATTGCGAAGCTAGTGCAGCCTACGGCCAAAGCCAAGTACGTCGCTTTCGAAAGCTACTACAGCGTCAACCAGATGCCGGAAGGTCCCAGCGCGGGCATCGAACTTCCGTATGTCGAAGGGTTGCGCCTCGACGAAGCGATGAATCCGCTGACCCTGCTCACCGTCGGCATGTATGACGAAACGCTACCGAATCAGGATGGCGCGCCCGTGCGCATGGTCATCCCCTGGAAATACGGTTTCAAAAGCATCAAATCCATCGTGCGCATCACCTTCGTGAAAGATCAGCCGCCCACCACCTGGAATCTCGCCAACGCTCATGAATACGGCTTTTACTCCAACGTGAATCCCAACGTGGACCACCCCCGCTGGAGCCAGGCCTCCGAACGCCGCCTCGGAGAGTTTCGCCGCCGCCCCACTTTGATGTTTAATGGCTACGGCGATCAGGTCGCCAGCATGTACGCAGGAATGGACCTGAAAAAATATTACTGAGCGTGAACCGCGCGTGAATTCCATCTTGACCAGCAAGTGGACGAAGGTCGTGGTGTTCCTGGCCTGCCTCATTCCGCTCGACGTGCTGCTCTGGCGCGCCTTTCACAACGGCTTCGCGGGATTTCCAGACAACATGGACTTCGGCGCGAACCCCATCGAATTCATTACCCACGCGACAGGGGACTGGACCATCCGCTTTCTGGTCATCACTCTCGCCATCACACCGCTCCGCAAAATCCTGCGTCTGCCCCAACTGATCCGTTTTCGCCGCATGCTGGGTCTCTTCGCATTTTTCTACGCCTTCCTGCATTTCAGCACCTGGATCGGCCTCGACCACTTTTTCGCCTGGTCCGAAATGTGGAAAGACGTCCTCAAGCGCCGCTTCATCACCGCCGGCTTCACGGCTTTCGTGCTGATGATTCCGCTCGCGATCACTTCGACGGCCGGAATGATTCGCCGCCTGGGCGGCAAGCGCTGGCAAATGCTGCATCGCGCCATCTACGCCAGCGCCATCCTTGGCGTCATCCATTATTACTGGCTGGTGAAATCCGACGAGCGCAAGCCGCTCCTCTACGCCTCGCTAGTGGCGATCCTGCTGGCATATCGTCTGGGCGCATGGCTCTACGGACGTCGCAGCAGCGCAACAGCAAGCTCCACCCCGCGAGCCGAGCCAACCACGGCAGAAGGCGCGTAGGCGTGCCGTTCGCCCCTGCGGCTTGCTGCGTCCGGTCCGCGATTGTTCTTAGCGCGACGGTAGGGGCGGGTCTCAGGCCCGCCCCTGCAGCTGCAGCAGCTCTAGGGCGTGCCAGTTCGCCCTGAGGATTCTAAGCCACTCGCCTAAAATCTCGAGTTTCTCGACCCTTTTCCGAATAGCAGACCGAATCGCATCACCAAGCCCCTGTCCCGAACCTGCACCTGTGCACAGGTGTTTCGCAGCGGAACGTCAGGTAAACTTAAGGCAGTCGAATTGCTCTAGGGACGTGTCACCGTCTGCGTAGCTCAAAGAGCCTGTGTAACAGTACAAGAATCTTTGTAGGCCGTAGCTTTAGCTACGGCATAAACGCAGCGGAATAAGAGCGGCTTTAGCCGCTGAAGTACGGGTTTTTCGGATCGCCCACCGTCTTTAGGCGCATAGCTTTCGCGCCGTAAGACGATTCCCGGTGCTTCCCAGGTCACAAGATTCGTTCCGTGGAGTGCGTCCTCGTGAAGAAACTAAACGGCCCATCCTTAATCGTGCTGCTAGCGTTCGCGGCCGTCACCATGATTTCCGGCTGCGGATACTCCGGCACTCCGCCAACACGCAAGCCTGTCCCCACGGCTCCAGCTATCTCGCAGCAACCCGTCAGCGCCACCGTCACAGTCGGTCAGTCAGCCACTTTCACCGTGGGAGCCACCGGCACTGACCCGTTCACCTATCAGTGGTACATGAACGGCGCTGCGGTAGGCAGCGATTCCAACACCTTTACGATTGCCCAAGCCGCAGCCAACCAATCCGGCGCGCAAATCTACGTCAACGTGTCAAATTCCGTCGGCACCACCAAAAGCAACACCGTCTTGCTGACCGTGAATGCGGCCGCAACCGCTCCAACGATCTCGCAGCAACCCATGAACGACACTGTCACGGCCGGACAAACAGCCACATTCTCAGTCACCGCAGCAGGCACCGCGCCCCTCACCTATCAATGGTTCATGAACGGCGCCGCTGCCGGAACAAATTCCAGCACGCTTTCAATTCCGCAGACCACCACCGCGGAAACCAATGCGCAGATTTACGTGAAAGTCTCCAATTCCGCGGGCAGCGCCACCAGCAACACCGTCGTCCTCACGGTCAATTCGGCTCCGCCCACCAAGCCCTCGATTACCCAGCAACCCGCGAATGTGACGGTCACCGCCGGGCAGACCGCCACATTTACCGTAACAGCCACCGGCACGGCTCCGCTCACCTATCAATGGTTCCTGAACAGCAGCGCCGCTGGAACGAATTCTAGTTCGTACTCGATTCCGCACACGACGACCGCGCAAAGCGGCGCGCACGTTTACGTGACAGTTACGAATACCGCCGGAACAGCGACCAGCAACACGGTCACCCTAACCGTAAACGCAGCGCAAACCAGCACCGTGAACGTTCTGACCTATCACAACGACGTCGCGCGCACCGGACAGAATCTAAACGAAACCACGCTCACTCCAGCCAATCTAAATTCCACCAACTTCGGCAAAGTAGGCAATCTCGCAGTGGATGCCGGAGTCGACGCCGAACCTCTCTACGTCTCGAATCTCACGCTCGCCGGCAGCAGCCACAACGTGGTTTACATCGTCACCGAAAACGATTCCGTCTACGCCTTCGACGCGGACACTTTCGCGCAGCTCTGGCAAGTCTCCGTCCTCGGCGCAAACGAAACGGCCAGCGACAGCCGCGGCTGCAGCCAGGTTTCGCCCATCATCGGAATCACTTCCACGCCGGTCATCGATCTCAACGTGGGCGCGCACGGCGAAATCTTTCTAGTGGCCATGTCCAAGGACAGCGGCGGAAATTATCATCAGCGCCTGCATGCCCTCGACCTAACGACCGGGGCCGAGGAATCGGGCAGCCCGATGCCGATACAGGCTACTTTTCCAAATATCAATGGCACCACCACCTTCGATCCCAAGCAATATAAGGAACGCGCCGCGCTCCTGCTCCTCAATGGCGTGATTTACACCACCTGGGCTTCGCACTGCGACGCCGGCCCCTACACCGGCTGGGTCATGGGCTACAACGAAACGACTCTCGCGCAAACCAGCGTTCTCGACGTCACACCGAACGGCGGCGATGGCGCCATCTGGATGGCCGGCGACGGCCCCGCGGCCGATTCTTCCGGCAACATTTATTTCCTGGACGCCAACGGAACCTTCGACGACACGCTCGACACCAACGGATTCCCCGAACACGGCGACTACGGCAACGCCTTTATCAAAATTTCCACCACCGGTGGCAATCTCGCCGTCGCCGATTATTTCACGATGTTCAACACCGATTCGGAATCGAACTCCGACGAAGACCTCGGCTCCGGCGGCGAAATGCTCCTGCCCGACTTGCAGGACAACCAGCACAATACCTGGCAACTGGGAGTGGGCGCGGGCAAAGACGGCCACATCTACGTCGTCAACCGCAACTTGATGGGCAAATTTAATACCAGCAACGACAGCGCGATTTATCAGGAAATCGACTCGAACGGATTGAATGGCGGCGTCTGGTCCATGCCCGCGTATTTCAATAACACCGTGTACTACGCCGCCGTCAACGACACACTGAGGGCATTTTCAATTTCAAATGCAAAATTGGTCACACCCGCCGGTTCGCAAAGTTCCGCAAGCTACCCCTATCCCGGCGGCACACCAAGCATTTCCGCGAACGGCACGAGCAACGGCATCGTCTGGGTGATACAAAATAACGGCGGCGGCGTCCTGCGCGCCTACAACGCCACCAATCTAACCACCGAACTCTACGACAGCAACCAAGCCGCCAACAGCCGCGACCACTTCTCCGACAACAAATTCATCACGCCCATGATAGCCAACGGCAAAGTCTACATCGGCACTCCCAACAGCGTCGTCGTCTTCGGGCTATTACAGTAGCGCCGGCGTCCCGCCGGCTCTTCGCAGTTGGCGTTGTGAATCGCGCCACAGCGCGATTCACCCTGAGGTCCGACAGCGTCGAACCGAAGGGTCGCCGCGGTCGTGGCACCGCCAGCCGTGAGTTCGCAGCGCCATCTGGGAGTGCGAGAGCTTGCTCTCGCTTTTTCGTAAGCGAAGCTTGCTTCGCGGAGTTACGTCGCAAGCGATGACTGCAGCACCTTCGCAAACACAAGACGGCCTCTGAATTTGCACGCCACACCACAGCGCGATTCACCCCGAGGTACGACAGCGTCGGACGGAAGGGTAATCCCGTCCTTCAAATCCCGCAAAAAAGTGAAGCGGGATCTGCTTTTCGATCTAACCCGAACAAAACACCCTCGGGTCAAGTTCGCCCCCGGAACCACAATCCCATCCTTCCGCTGTTCCGTAAGTGGCCGCCTCCGCCTCACTCATCATCCGGATGCACCCCCAACCGATCATTCATCTCCCCCGCCGCCAACGGACGGATGCACAAATCCATCCCACTCTCGCTGCACTGATACACCTGATACGCCGGCAAATCCTCCGCCTGCACCTCATAACTCCCGTCTTCCATGTCCGAAGTCCGCTCGTAACTAAACATCGCGTGCGGATTATCAGGCGTAGTCCGCACCCGGAATTGCGCGCAAGCCGGCTCGTAATTCCCGTAACTAAAACAATGCCCGATGCACGCCTGATCCAGCATGTGCTGCATCAAAATGCGCGAGCCCCCAAACGACTTGATGGTGCCAAGCACTCGCTGGTTCGGTGGCAAAGTTCGCACCAGCCGCTCAACTTGCGCTTCCATCCGGTCAATTTTCCCCGTGTCCTGATACAAGAAGCCAAAAAACACCGCAGCGATCGCCCCGCAAGCCGCCAAGTGCCACTTCCGTGGCCGCATCGCTCCCAGCAGGCAGCACAGCAAAGCCGCAGACACCGACGTAAGCCGCTCCGTCAACAGCGCCAGCGCAGTCGGCGCACTCGGAAAACGTATGCCGTCAGGCAGCAGAACCACTCCGATGCACACAATGATGTAAAGCTGCAGCGAAACCGCGTAATCTTCCAGCCGCAATTGCCCCCAAGAGCGTCTGAAAAAATCCACACCCAGCGCGACAAATATAAAAACAATCAGCGCAAATTCCGGAATCGCGTAGCGCGAACCAAATAGCAGCAGCTGGTCGGTTCCGTTGAAGTAGTAGATTGGTCCAGGCTGCGCCTCCACCACATCGTGGTGCCAGAAATAATAATGCGCGGCAAAAAGGGCGACCCCGCCGGCAGCCAGCAAATAAACCTGATAGCGCCGTGGGATCCTTTCCGCGATCACCACGTACGCCGATCCGCCCACCAGCCACGCAACTCCCAACGGATGCGCCAGAATAATGAACGGAGCAAGCACAACGGGAACAAGCCAATCCCATCGTTTCCCGCGCCACAAAATCGCCATGCCAAAAAACGCCAGCCCCAGAGAAATGTAAAAATTCATGAAGCCCATGTGAAACGTGTACCCGTACGTGAACATCGCGATGCACGGGCACAAATACCAAGGCGCGCGCCGCGTAGCCGCGCACGCCAGCGCAAACATTCCCCAGAAAAAAATCAAAACAGCGAAAGAAACCGCGATTTTCACCGCCACCTGCAGCGAAAAAATCCGTCCTAGCCCATCCAGCCAATAATCGAACAGCACATTATTCCAGCGCCACGCCAGCCAAAACCCCGGCGCCTGCCCGCGCTCCACAAGTTGCGCCAGCCAGGCGTTATACAAATGGCTGCCCAAATCTCCAGCCACGATCATCCGATGCCAGAAACACGGCACCAGCACGGCGATGGAAACGCCCAGAAATCTCCAGAAGTTCCCGCGCACATATGCAAACGACTCCGCCAGCACGGGAGCCCGCGCAGAAGCGCGCGCCTTCGCCAAGTCGTCGTCGCGAGTGGAAGTTTTGTCGGAGTGATCGAGCGTGCCAGTCCCCAAGCTCTCTGCCCACAGCGGAAATTTAAGCGAGTCGAGTAGTTTCATCCGGTCTTGCCAACATACCACGAGAATATTCGCGCCTCGTCCACCGAATCATCACGCCCAAAGCCAACCTAGCAAGCGTAGCCGCCCCACAATTTTACCAGCCACTCTCCCCGTTTTAACTTCGCCGGTGGTATAAGTGTCTCGGCAGCGGTCCCGTTCGTGCGCGCGAGCAAGCTGCCAGAAATCACCACGCACCACGCACCAGGCACGAGACAGGAGGCAAGCAATGAGCGATCCCCCAGCAGTAAATATCTCAGCCGTCGCAAAGAAAGCAGTAGGCTGGTCCATCGCAGTGAGCATCATCATGATCATCGCGGGCCTGCTGGCGATCGCCATGCCGCTCGAAGCCGGCCTCGCCGCAAATGTCTTCGTCGGCTGGATGCTGGTTTTCGCCGGCCTCGCGCATTTCGTCTTCGCCTGGTTCACCAGACGCACCGGCAGCGTGCTCCTGAAAATCTTGCTCGGGATTCTGTATCTCTGCGTGGCGTTCTACTTGCTCGACCATCCCTTGCGCGGCCTCGCCACCCTCACTCTCGCCCTCGCGTTCTATCTACTGATCGAAGGCATCGCCGAAATCGTCCTCTATTTCCAGCACCGCCCCGCCAGCGGTTCCGGCTGGTTCCTTCTCGACGGCATCATCACCCTGATCCTCGGCGCGATGATCTGGCGCCTCTGGCCCTCCAGCCTCGAATGGGTGCTAGGCACCATCGTAGGCATCAGCATTTTCTTCAGCGGCGTCAGTCGCCTGATGATTTCGCTGGCCGCGCGCCGCGTCGTAACAAAAATCGCGTAAGCGCGCTCAATCAGCGCCCACACGAACGCACACCGCGCCAAATCCATTCGCAAATTTAATATTGTCCTGCGAACTGCTGGAGGGGAAAAACGCCGAAACCGCGGCGCTTCGAAACCGCTACGCGTCCTGCTCGTCGTCCTTCTTCGGCGCGTAGGGATACTTCGGAGGTTTCTGCATGTGCGAAGTTCGATAAGCTTCCAGCTCCGCATCAGTCAGATGAAAATGCGTCTTCGCAGGATGGTTCTCGGTAGCCGCCAGCTCCACATGCAAACGATGCGAGCAAATATCCGGCGCATCCTGAAATCGCACGCGCCGCGTGTTGAACGCTTCGTTCGGAATCGTCAACGTATATTCCCGCGGCTCGGTAGCAGTCTCGCGCACCGTAAAAGTATATTCCCGGCCTTGTGACTTGGCCTCGAAACCCACAAATTGCACGATCACGCTGTTGTGAATGCTCATTTTCCGGCGGGAACCACGCCCGCGCCAACGCCAGCCGCCGCCACCGCGGCAGCCGCCACAGCCTTCTTCGTACGCCGCGCGCGCTTGCGCTTCGGCGGAGTGCCTTCGGCAATCTCCACCACCATAATGCTGGTGACGAACTTCTTCATCCCATGCAAATCAAAATCTATAGAAGTGCGGTCGTTGTCCGATTCGGTGATGACGCCTAATCCGTATTGGAAGTGCTTGATGTACTGCCCTTCGGGGAGTGCTTTCAAGAGGCTCCTTTACCCGCATCCACCTAAGCGAAAAAAAAGGGGCGAACCGGGGTTAACCGGCTCGCCCTTTACGACTAGAGGCTAGTGACGTTCGCTGCCTGCAAGCCCTTGGGGCCGCGGGTTACTTCGAACTCAACCGCCTGCCCTTCGTTCAGAGACTTGTAACCTTCCGCCTGAATCGCCGAAAAGTGTACAAATACATCCTCGCCCGACTGGCGCTGGATGAATCCAAATCCCTTGCTGGCATTGAACCACTTCACTGTTCCTTGTTCTCTCACTGATTTACTTCCTTCTTTTTTTAAGCTATTTGTTTGCTTCTCGACCGCCTCCAGCCGTAAAGCAAAAGAGGCCGCAAGTGCGAACTTGCAGCCCCTTCATCGAATCTAAAGGTGTTACAAGAGCAACAAACGCAGCCCAACCATAGCACGCTTTCCCCGCTAAACCTAGGGAATTCGGCACCGCAAGCAGCCACAACCGCTAAGTCGTTGTAAGTAAGCCGTGAGAAGTAAGCAGTGTTTGGTAACTGGTGAGTAGTGATTGGTGCGCCGCGCACGCTGCTGTGTGACCGGGGCCTTTGTGGCACAGCCACTCCTGGCTGTGCTCTTTTCTTAATCTCTCTTCGCATCAGCCCCGCTACTACCGCCGGCCTCTCGCCGGCTCTTCGCCCGCCGGATGACTGAACGGGTTGACGACGCGAAGCGCACCATAGCTCTGACCGTCGGCCAAGTCTTCGGAATACAAAATGGACGCACCGGAACTTCCCGCGGCCTGAATAATCAGCGCGTCCCAGAACGAAATGTTGAACCGCCGCTCGATCGCCAGGGCTTCCACCACGGATTCAGCCGTATTGGTCACGATGTCCCAACTCATGTAGTCCTGCAGCAATTGCATCGTCTCTTCAATGGACAAAGGGTGAGCAGTCTTGCGCCGAAGATTCACGCAAAGTTCCTGAAGCACCTGTGTGCTGAGCACTCCGCGACCCGAACTCCAGAGGTCTTCGATCAGCGCCCGCGCCCGCTCGTGTTTCACCCCTGCCGCACGGTCGTGCGCGTACACCAAAATATTGGTGTCCACGAACGCCTTATCGCTCATGGAGTTCGTCCCGCGAACGAGGAGGAACCCAGCCTAGCTTAAAACCCTTGCGCAGGCGCGCTATGGCCCGTTTTCGAGCGCGGTCATATCCCTTACGTTCGCGCACGATTTCTTCCAGCTTTGCAGCCAGCAAAGCGCTCACCGAACGCCCTTCTTCGGCCGCCAGGATCCTGGCTTCGCGCAGAACGTCAGAGTCGAGCTTGAGTGTGATATTCGCCTTCATTGTCAGCACAGAATCACGTGCAGCACTATTTTACGTGCTAACCCCGCTTTTAGCAAGCCCATCGCGCTCGCACAAGTCGCATTCGCCACAAAACCAGCGCCAGTTTACCCTGAGGCTCCGCCTGCGGCGGACTCGAAGGGCGGCGCGACACAAATTAGCCCAGCGTGTAAACGCTGGGAATAGTCCCAAAACAATCCCCAGCGCCGGCTTCTCCTGAAAACCTGCCAGAGGCCGGTTTGAAGGAAGGTGCGGCACAATCCCGCGACGCCATGCCGCACCCCACGACGCCCACCACTCCCCATCTTCCACGCCCTGAATTGTCCGAAGCACCGATCGCAAAGGCATCGAACAACAAACCAAATCCTGGGACACAACCATCCTCGACCGCCGCCCTGCCCTCTCCCACTGGGTCGACTACTGCTACACCACCACCCACCGCGGCAAAAAAGTCTTCGCCTACGCCAACAACCACTTCGCAGGCCACGCCCCTGCCACCGTAGCCCTCTTCCTGGAATTGTGGTCGAAGAAGCGTGGCCCGCAATTGTCTCGTGAGATTTTTGGCAGTTGAGACCTGCAGTTTTTCTACTGATTACTTGACAGTTTCTTGGATGCAATCTATATACATGGCGCGTCTTCCCACCCGGAGGCTCTCGCACATGAAGCGATTGTGTCTCTCAGCCGTTCTCGTTCTCTTTCCCGTTTCTTTCGCGGCCGCACAGAACAATCTCATCACGGAGCAAGGCCTCAAGCCCTACGGCTCCTACCACGGCGGGGACATTGACGTCGTGAATCTCACGAACGGAAAGATCGACTTCCACGCGCCCGTCGTTTCGTATCCGCAACGCGGCGGAAAATTGCCGATGGGCTTCGTCCTCCGTTATGACAATCCCACGCCAGAGGTTGATCAGTTCTGTCATCCGCCTGGAAACCAGTGCACTTACTCGTGGGCGTGGGTCGGAAACGGCGTTCAGGTTGTGCCCCTTCCGAATTTAGGAATGAGCATCCTCGGTGCCGTTTACGGAACGAATCTTGGTGGCTATTCCCTTCGCCTTGCCGACCAGTCGGTCCATGAGTTGGGGAACGTGAGTGGGACAGTTTGGGAAACCCTCGACACCACAGGCTACCGCTGGGACTCGAGCACCAACATCGTCACCGACCGCCAGGGTACCCGCTATAGCCTTACATCCGGCCTAATCGAAGACGCCAATGGCAACACGATGACGAGCGGCAGCTCCGGTTGGACCGATTCTTTGGGTCGGACTATCCCACCTCCCCCGTCCGAACAATACGGCACTGTCTCAGGTGTAAGCACAACCGACTTTTCGGGTTGCTCTGGATCCCAGGCGACATTCAGGGCTTATACGTGGACCATTCCCGGTTACACAGTGAACGAGGTTTACAAATTTTGTTATGCGCAGTTTCCCGTTTCCTTCAGCATCGCCGGCTCTCAGGCCGGAACTTATTCGGGCACTCCAATGTTTTTACAGAGTCTTGTCTTGCCCAACGGTCAGACCTGGACTTTCGAATACGACGGGAAGGGGAACCTCTCTTCCGTATCGCTTCCTACTGGCGGCACGATTTCTTATACGTGGATTGATGCACGCATTTGCGGTGACCCGCACTACCCCCTCTTTTATTTCCGCGGAGTAACCACCAGAGCCCTCGACGCGAACGACGGCCAGGGGCCACACGTTTGGACATATTCAAGCGGGGCTTACTCGCTCTCGGGAACCTCACCGACCTCTATAACCACAGATGTAACCGACCCGCTTGGAAACCTCTCCGCGCATTATTTCACCGCCCTTGGGCCGTGCACATTCTACGAAACGGCAGACGAGGAATATCAGGGCTCGGGCACCCAGTTGCGTGAAACCGATACTACTTATCGAACCTCCACCGACACGAACTACGTCGGCACCACTCCTCTTCATGTGAACAACGTCGAGCCTTCCGAAATCGACACGATTCTGTACAGCGGGTCTGCCCGATTCATGAAAAAGGTCACGAAGACGTACGACGCCGGTTTCACATACGCCGGCGACACGGGACCGGGAACTGCCGGTTACGGTCAGCTCATCATCGAATCGGAATACGACATCGCCAAGAACGCCTTTGGTCCACTCCTCCGAACCACGACCCGGGCATATCTCGCTACGACGGGTTCGACCTATCTGACCGACAACATGCTCGACGCCCTAACTTCGCTTCAAACGAAAAACGCAAGTGGCACTCAGATCGCCTACACTACCTATGCCTACGACGAATTCACAGCAGACTCAGGCGGAATTACCACCCAGCACACGACCTCGCCCTACGGCACTTACCGTGGGAATCAGACCTCCATTCACCGCTGGCTCAACCCCGGCGGCACGTACCTCGTCACGAATTCTCATTTCTTCGATACGGGGATGGTCGAAACGATTTATGACCCGAAGCTAAATCCCACCAACTACCTGTACTCCACTACTTACGCGGGCGCGTATCCTACAACGATCAAAAATGCCCTGAACCAATCCATAACCAATCTATACGACTTCAACACAGGTCTGCTGACGACCACTACTGATCCAAATGGTCAATCCACCAACTACACGTACGACACTCTATGGCGCATCGCCACCGCAGCCTATCCCGATGGTGGTCTCGATACAGTTACTCGCCAGGAATCGACTTTCCCGGTAAGCGCCACTCTTACCAGGAAAATCACGTCATCTCAGAATTCGATCGCCACCAGCGTGTTCGATGGCCTGGGCCGCGAAATTCACAAGGAAATCTCATCCGATCCGCAAGGAACGGATTACACAGATACCGCCTACGATGCCGACGGTCGCCTCGCAACTGTTACCAATCCCTACCGCACCACGTCGGACTCCAGCTACGGGGTCACGTCCTATCAATACGACGGGCTCGGCCGCACTATTCTCATGATTCCTCCGGACGGCTCGGCAACCTCCGACAATGTGCAGACGCAATACTGCGGCCCAACCACGATGGTCACTGATGAGGCCGGCCATTGGCGTCGAAGCACAACCGATGGGCTTGGCCGTTTGATCGAAGTGGACGAGCCGAACTCAACCTCCGCGACAGCATCGGTGTGTCCCGGTACCGGCGAGCCGATTTGGGCAACCACTTATTCGTACGACACGCTCGACGATCTCCTCGGAGTCGTTCAGGGAGGCTCGCACTCCCGAACGTTCGTTTACGACTCCCTCAAGCGTCTCACCACCTCCGCCAATCCCGAAGCCGGAGTTGTCTCCTACACCTACGACGCGGATAGCAACGTCCTCACAAAGCAGGATGCTCGTGGCGTCACGATTACGTACGGCTACGAAGCTTTGAACCGGCTGAAGACCCGTACCTATTCGAACGGTGATCCCACCGTCACATACACGTACGACGAGACGACCTGTGTGGTCATCACTCCCTGCTATAATGTCGGGCGCCGCACGAGCATGGTTGACTCAGGCGGTTCCGAAATGTGGTCGTACGACAAGGTAGGCCATGAGGCGGGCGAGCAGCGCACCACGAACGCGATCACAAAGACTACCAGCTACACCTACAATTTCGACGGCTCGCTCGCGACCCTCACGTACCCGAGCGGGCGCAAAATCACCTATACCGTGAACGCCGTCTCGGAGCCGACCACCGCATCGGACGTAGCCAACGGCATTACCTACGCTTCAAATGGCGACTACAATCCCGCTGGCAGTCCGGCGGCAGTCAGTTATGGTTCGGCGTACAATACGACTGTCATCTACAACTCTCGGCTTCAACCTTGCTGGCTCTACACCACGGCCACTCCCAATTCCCCTCTCCCGATTGGCTCACAGTGCACTGCGACGCAGACGACCGGAACGATTCTGGACATGCAGTACAACTTCAGCTTGGGCGCAGCTGACAACGGCAACGTAGTCGGAATCGTAAATCGACGTGACACCACCCGCTCGCAGTCCTTTACCTACGATCAGGTCAACCGCGTCGTAACCGCTCAGACCCCAGCGCCATGCGGCTCGAACTGCTGGTCGCAGACTTTCGCGTATGACCAATGGGCCAATCTGACCACTGTCACCGCCACAGGAACCGCTCCCGCGCAAACGATTTCTGTCGGAACAAATAATCGGATCGCGACGGCCGGCTTCAATTTTGACGCTGCGGGAAATGAAACTTCCGACGTGACCTCCACGTACGTCTGGAACGCCGAGAGCGAAATGAAAACGGGTGGTGGCGTGAACTACACCTACGACGGCGACGGCGATCGTGTCCAGAAATCCAACGGCAAGCTCTACTGGTTCGGCGTCGGCACCCAAATCCTCGACGAGTCCGACTCCGCCGGTAACATCACCGACGAATACATCTACTTCGGCGGCAAGCGCATCGCCCACCGCCTCGTCAGCACCAACGCCATTTACTACTATGCCGAAGACATGCTGGGCAGTTCTCGCGCTCTCGGCACCAGCGCTGGCGCTCTCTGCTATGACGCCGACTTCTATCCCTTCGGCGGCGAGCACCAATTCACCAACTCGTGCCCCCAGAATTACAAATTCACCGGCAAGGAACGCGATGCTGAAACCGGAAACGACGACTATGACGCGCGTTACTACTCCTCCGCCTACGGCCGCTTTCTCTCTGCCGACTGGTCCGCCGTTCCGGCTCCGGTCCCCTACGCTAACCTCACCAATCCCCAAACCCTCAACCTCTACGCCATGGTCAGCGACAACCCCGAAACCTTCGCCGACCTCGATGGCCACGCCAACTACGCGGAGGGTGATTCACACCTAGGCGCTTGCTCCGATGCAGGTTCGGCAGCTTGCTCTGCACAAATTAAGAAAGACGCGCAAGAATCCGCTCAGGCGCAAAATAACAATGTAGACAACCATTCAGTCGGGAACACAACAGTTGGATCGCTCGAAAAGACTATGAGTAATGAAGACAGGAGCCTGAGCACACCCAAAAACGGCGATCCTGGAGAGCTTGAAAAAGGCAAAAAAGCGCTGGCGAATACGATCATCAATAATGCAGAACTGGATCATCCGGGTAAGGTAGCTCCGTCCACTGGTACCGCAACAACTCAAGATGCCCAGACCATGAGGGATGCCTATACGAATAGGGCTAACGGTGGCGCTGATCCAGTCCAAGGCCGCACACAGTTCGGAACCAGTCATACGCCCCCTTCAAAACTACACAGTCGCGCTGCGGGCAATCATCTTAAAGGCAAGGCAGGGCGTGAGACCGTGTACGCTCACTTTGGGCCATTCAGAGATAGTACCAGCCGTGAACAAACCTACATATACATCTACAACGATCCGGGCCACTGACCATGAAGATCGGGAGGACGCCTATTATGAGAAAAATCGCTCTAGGAATAACGCTACTAATTTGTTTGGCGGCAACCGCTGGTCCGCAGGAGCAGCCGCCACAGCTATTGCTTCGTGCCGCTCAGTGTCTTGAGGCGAAGAAGTTTCTACCATCCTCGAATGCAACGAAGCTGACGTTTGGGTATTTTCTTGACGAGGAATCTTATCCTAACGACAAGGTTGTTTACGTCGTCAACTATGCGACTCCCGCTCGTTCGAACGGATTGGTTTTCGCTGTCTTCTTAAGCGAGAACAACGGCCACCAGAAGTTCAACGTCCAGAACAACGCCAGTTTCGTTTTGTCGAAGAGTGAGCTGAGCGGCGTCTCCTTTGAGAATCCGCCACTTGGTGGTATATGGACGCAGGAGCACCTAGCGTCGGCTATCAAGCAGATTGAGAAGCAACCTAGGTTTACGATTCCAGTAAAAAACTTGTCTTCTATAAACACATCCATCAGTTGCGAATCGTATACTGATCCTCAGCGAAAAAGAGGTGAAAAATGAGGGGCTGATTGGATGACGTTGTCGGCTCCTTCCTCCGAGTAAACTTGGTTGCGCTAACGACCAAGGCTCGGAAGAAAGGAGCCGAGCGATGATGATTATAGGATGTGATTTTCACACGCGCTACCAGCAGATTGCGATGCTGGATGAGGCCACCGGGGAGTTGACCGAGCGCCGGTTGGACCACCAGAACGGCGAAGCCGAGGCGTTCTACCGGAATTTGCATGGCGCATTCCGCACTCTCGCCTGCCCGCCGTTAGCTGGCGGGCCACAGCCGAGGGTGCGCGGATTGAACTTAAAAGCTTCCGTCAGTTCCGGCAAGCCGACGCGCTGGTAGACTCACATTCCGATACAACGCACAGCCCTAATCGAGGCAAGATCCAAGCGCCGTCAGGCGCGACAGATATTAGCCCGGCGCGGAAGCGCCGAAAAAAGACGGCGCGTAGCGCCATACCGATCGCGGTGCCTTTCCCGCGAAGTTTTCGAGTTTCCCCGCGACAACTCGGCGTGAACCGCGTGCTCCCGTGCGATCCCCGCACCCGCTCTCCCCGGCACCCGAAAAATCAGATTCCGCTCGCGTCCCACCCGCGCAAGCCTTTCGCTTTGCCGTGCCCGCAGCACACCTATTCCCATTTTGGCACTGGTACTCATGCAGTAAATGTGATAAAATACGGCCGGGCAACTATTCCAGCCCACTGAGGACGCCACATGCACTCCGCCACAACGGCGACAGGCAGACCACTCCCACCCCCAGGGAAATCTCTACCCAAAAACCGCCCCGCGCCCCTCAGTTGTCGCGCCGCTCACCAACTGGCCGCTCCAAAACCTCATGTAACATCCGAACTACAATGTTACATCCCCGCTCCCGCTGTTACTTGTCACTCGTCACTCATCACTCGTCACCGTAAATTCAATCGCCAACCCCGCCGATTAGAATCCGTCGTATCTCACACAAAACAAACACCCGCACCCCAAATCAATCGCCAACAAATGCGTACCTTGCATCCCGCGCTCTCTGCGGGACCGGCCACTTCCAAAATCACGCATCTCGGCATATCGAATCGTCGCAGTCAACAAGCCGCGCCGGGCTTCACTCGTCACTCATCACGAATCACCCGTCACTGCCGTTCTAATCGACAATGGCAGATATTAGAAATCAACGTAAACCTCTCAAAACAAACGACAGCACCCCGTTCTAATCGACACAAAAACGCGTTTTCAAATTCCAAAAATCTCATACCGCGACCGCGAACCACTACTCACCACTCACGCTGCATTCCCCACCGAAGGCGTCAGACTGCCGCTCCGTTGACAATGTAGCGCGCGAGAAATCACTACCGCGCGGAGGTCGAGGCGGGACCGCTGGGGGATTCATGCATGCTGAGGATGTACCAGTGATTCTCGGATTTGCGGCAGAGCATCATGCCCCGGCCGGCGGTGTGAACGGAGGGAGATTCGATGGTGTAGTCGTACAGGCTCCAGACGACGTCGCCGACGGCGCGCTGGTCGTTCATGATCATGGAAAGATGGGCGTGCGGGACGAGGTGAAAATATTGCTGGCGGAGGTGATTGGTGGCCTGTTCGCGCCCGCGGAGTTCGCCGGCGGGAGAGCTGAGGACGAAATCGGGATCGAAGCAGGTGGCGAGTTTGTCGGCGTCGGCGTTGTTGAAAGCTTCGGAGCACGAGTGCATGGCCGTTTCCATTTCGGCGATGAGCGATTCCTCGGAGGAGCTGGGCTGTGTGACCGCGAGGCGCGCGACGCTGCGTTTCAGGTCAATGGTAACGCCGAGGCGTTCGAGGAGATCCACGCCAAGGATGCCATCAAGCGGCGCGCCGCAGGCTTTGGCAATCGCGGTGAGATCAATCGCGTGAAGGCTGATGTTGCGCAGAGTGTGATTTCCGAGTGAGAGTTCGTTGATAGAAACTTCGCGCGCTTTCAGCGGCGTGGTTTCGTTCCAGGATTGCACGCGGACTTGGGTGGCGTGGCCTTGCGGGAAAGATTTCTCGTTGAGCATGGAGGTGGCGGCGGTGTCGATCAGGAAGCGCTTGTCCTGCTTGTCTATTTGCAGGACGACGACGGGAAGACTGTCGCAGCGCTGGAGAGGAATTTCGCTGCCGGCGGGCGCGGGCTGCGCTTGCGCTCGGCTAGCGCGCGGGGTTAGCGTGAACAGCACGACGGAGCAGGTGCAAATGCACGCTAGCCGTCGCAGACTTCTACGCATCACTCCCTCGATTGGGCCGATGTGGTCACTTCGTCAATGCGCCGCAGAATTGCGTCACCGGCGGAACTATAAGCTCGCTGATCGCGGAAGAGGCGCGAACTCCAGTTCGCTCCCATCGCCAGAGCTTGAATTTCGAAGGCGAGCTGGCGGACGTCCACGTCTTTGCGGATTTCGCCGGCGGATTGCGCTTCGTGCGCGGCGTGCTCCAGATTTCCCAGCCACTTTTTCATGAGTTCGACAATGCGATCGCGGATGCGCCCGGGGCGGTCGTCGAATTCGAGCGAAGCGGCGGAAAAAAAGCAGCCGCCGGGGAAAGTTTTATCTTCGCCGTAGGCGAGCCAGTTTTTGCAGAGGGCGCGAAGGAGCTTGACGCCGCGCAGTTTCGCGGCGGGCAGGACGACGCGTTCGACGAAAATGTCGCGCGCTTCGTCCACGACGGCGCATTGCAGATCTTCTTTCGAGCCGAAGTGGGCGAAGAGCCCGCTCTTGCTGATGCGCAGGGTGGCGGCGAGTTTGCCGATGGTGAGGGCTTCGAGGCCTTCGAGGGAGGCGATATTGACGGCTTTGCGCAGGATGGCGTGGCGGGTTTTCAGGCCGCGGGGCCGGCGAGTGGGGAACTGCGGCACTGCGGTTGAGCGCGATCGCTTGTCAGCCTTCATTTTCACGGGCGGATAATAGCACGACCGTTCGTTCTATTACAAGTGGGGAAGGGTGGATGGTCGTGAGGTGGGAGTTGCGGTGGCGGAGGGAACTCAGTTTTTGTTGCTGCAAAGAATTAAGACACAGCGCACAGAGCACGCCGGAGGACGCTGCGACGCGAGACACGGAGTGGCAGAGAGGCAAACGTGACCGGGCGACAGCTTGCCAGGCGAGGCTTGCCTCGCCTGGATGCTGTTGTGGCGCGTTCGGCTTGGGAGAAAGCGGCGGCGCGCCGCCGCACTCCACACGATCTTGCCGCGCGGACGGGATGCGGCCGGCGGGTCGCGCTGCGCCGCGCAGCGTTTGCCGAAGGCAACGCGGCGGAGGTATGATGGCGGTTTCCTCGGGCAACCTTGGGCGCGCGTTGAAATTTCCTTCTGCGGGAGGCTCACCATGAAACGAAAACCCCTTCTCATTATCGGCGGCATCATCGTGGCGTTGTTTTTGATCATTCTGGCGCTGCCGCTATTCATCAACGTGAACCAGTTCAAGCCGACTTTGGAAACGAAGCTGGGCGTGGCGCTGGGGCGCAAGGTGGGCATTGGCGACATCGGGCTATCGATCCTTTCGGGCTCGGTGACGGTGAAGGATGTTTCGGTGGCGGACGATCCGGCTTACAGCAATGGCGCGTTTTTGACGGCGAAATCGCTGGACGTGGGCGTGGCGATGATGCCGCTGATTTTCTCGCGGCAGTTGAACGTTAGCTCCTTCACCATCGAAGAACCCGAGATCACTTTGCTGCGCAACGCCAACGGGACGTGGAATTATTCGACGCTGGGGGCGGCGGGACAGTCGAAAAACAGCACGCCAGCGGCGGGTGGCGCTGCACCGACGGCTACCGCGCCGGGATTCAGCGTGGACAAATTGAAGATCTCGAACGGGAGATTAATTGTGGGGAAGGTGGGCGCGAAGGCCAAGCCGAGCGTGTATTCGAACGTCAATCTGGAGGCTTCGGATCTTTCATACACGACTCAGTTTCCTTTCAAACTGACGGCTACCGGGCCAAGCGGCTCCGATATGAAAGTGGAAGGCAAGGCGGGACCGATCAATCAAACGGACACGTCGGCGACGCCGCTGAATGCGACGGTGAACGTGGCGCACATGGACCTGGCGAAGACGGGATTTATTGATCCGGCGTCGGGGATTGCGGGGATCGTGGATTTTAACGGCGACCTGAGCTCCGATGGAAAGACGATGAGTTCGAAGGGATCGGTGAAGACGAACAAGATCAAGGTAACGCCGTCGGGGGCGCCTTCGAGCGTGCCGTTGAATGTCGATTACGCGACAGATTACACGTTGAAGGATCAATCCGGCGTATTGAAGCAGGGCGACATTCACATTGGAAATGCCCTGGCGCACGTGACTGGAACATACAGCACGGCGGGCGACGAAACGAAAGTGCAGATGAAACTGAATGCGCAGGGAATGCCGCTCGGCGATCTGCAGGGATTTTTGCCGGCGGTAGGCGTGGTGTTGCCGCCGGGGTCGAAGCTGGAGGGTGGAACGCTTACGGCGAATCTGACGCTCAGCGGGCCGGTGGACAAGTTGGTGGTGGCGGGACCGGTGAATATGCAGAACGCGAAGCTGGCGGGATTCAGTCTGAAATCGAAGCTGGGAGCGCTGTCTTCGTTCACGGGTCTAGGCGGCGGGCCGGGATCGTCTTCGGATACTGAGATTCAGACGCTTAGCGCCACGGTGAAATACGATCCAACGGGAACGAAGATTGACAATTTGAATTTGGTGGTGCCGACGATTGGGAGCGTCACCGGAGCGGGCACGATGAGCCCGGCGGGCCAATTGGATTTCAAGATGGTGGCGAAACTGGCGGGGGGAATTGGCACGGGAATTACTGAGGTGGCTGGAGGAGCGGGCAAGCTCGGTTCCGTGATGGGCGGCGGCGGGAAGGGAAATTCGGGCGGGGGGATACCGTTCAAGGTGCAGGGGACGACGTCGGATCCGAAGATTATTCCGGATATTGGCGGCGCGGCCGGAAATTTGGTGAAGGGCGGAGTGGCGGGAGTGGGCGACGCGGGAAAAGCGCCGGGAGCGGCCGCTGGGGCGATTGGCGGATTGTTCGGGAAGAAGAAAAAACCGTAGCGGCTAATGCGTGTGGCGCGGTTAAGGGAAGGATGTAGCTGCCGAGAAGAAAAGCAGATTCCTCGGGCAAGGGCGGCCCTCGGAATGACATTCTCCATTCGTAGTGAGCGGCGCTCGTTTGGATTCTTGCTAGCGCTGGGGCGGGACTGCGGTTAGGGCGCTTTCTGTGTCGCTGAAGAGGGTGCGGAGGGAGCGGATTACGAAACGTAGTAGGACCAGGATTACGCAGAGAGCGATCACTACAATCGTTGACGCGACGTAAGGGTGTTGCGTCACGATCCACATCAGGAATACCACCAGGGCATCTTCGCCCAGACTCAGCGCGAAATTTGAAAATGGTTCGGGGGAGTGAGTGACGGCGGCGCGGGCGGCTGTTTTGCCTCCGTGTGCGGCGAGGGCGATCAGGCCGCCGGCAAAGGTGGCCGCGATTTGCTCCCATTGCGGCAATTGCGAAGTGGCGGCGTAGGCGAGATACGCCGCGACAGGGACGCGGATGAAGGTGTGTGCAGCGTTCCAGAGCAGATCGAAGAGCGGGATTTTATCGCCGACAAATTCCAGCAGGAAAAGCACGGCGCAGATGGCGATTATTTTCCAGTCTTGCAGGACGTGTAACGAATCGGGCAGCACGAGAACGTGGTACCTGCCGAGCAGGCCCAACATTCCGACGGTGGCGTAGACGTTGAGCCCTGCGGAAAAGCTGACGACGACTAAGACGGCAGTGAGTTCTCTGCCTTGGGGGATCACCGGAGATAGTACGGCGAGGTTCATGGATGAGAGTGGAGCGCCGCGCGGCGGGCCGCTATGGGCTCGCCGCGCGGGAGTGGCGCTTGCAGATTGCGGATGCGCCGCGCGAGCTTACTTCGCGGGCTGCTTGGCGATTACGAGGTCTTTGATTTTGTTGTAGGTGGCTTGTGGGATGATCTTCTTTTTCACGAGATCGGTTTTCGCGTGGTAAGGGCGGCCGTCAATTATTTTTTGCGAGTAGGCGGCGCCGATGCCGGGTAGCGCGTCGAGTTGCGCTTTGGTTGCGGTGTTCAAATCCACGAGGTTGCTGCTGGCGGGCGCAGCGGACTTCGACGACTGGGGAGCGGCAGGATAGTTGTGAGCCAAAACCGGGAGGGCCAGGAAAAAAAGTAGCGATGCGGCGAGAACAAAGAGCGAAAAATTGCGTTTAGATTTCATGGGGATGCTCCTTTTGTGGGATGGGCGCAAGACGTTTGAGCTGCGGCGCGGGCTCAAAGCTGCCGCACGATTTCGATGCCGCCGCTACAATACCACCGGCGGCAGGCGAGATTCTAGCGTTCGTCGAAAAATCGAAAGTGGTGACGGAGATTGGTCGGATATGCAACGGTTGCGTCTTTTTGGCTAGTATAGTGTTTGTTGGCGGGGGTGGTGATCCTTGGGGGAGCGGGACGGCGGGGTGGTCCGGGGAGGCCGAGGTTTGCGGGGCCTCGCTGGGCGGAGTTGCGGGGATCGGACTGGGCTTGCCGGCTTGGTATGCGGGTGTGTCTTGTTGGTGGCGCTGGGGCCGCTGCTGGCGCAACAGATTTCACCGCGACAAACTTCCTCGAAAACTGCATTGAATGCCGCTGAGCTGGTGCGTTTGCGGGCGGAGTGGTTTTTCCGGCAGCGGGCATCGGCGAACGGACACGTCCCTGGGGCGCTGCTGCTGCGTGCGTTTGCGCAAAATAAAAAGATGATCGCGGCGGAAGGGACGTTTGCCGAGCGGCTGAGCGCACGCGATGGGGTGGCGCTTGCGCAGAATTCCTGGACCGCGCTGGGACCGCAGCCTACGGCGAACACGATGTTTTATGGAAATGTTTCGGGGCGGGTTACGGCGTTGGCTGTGGATCCGTGCGACGCGACGGGAAATACGGTGTATGCCGGCGGCGCGGACGGTGGAGTGTGGGTGAGTTTTAATGCGTTGAGCGGCAAGCCGGTGACTTGGCAGCCGCTGACGGATGAGCAGCCGTCGCTTTCGACGGGGGCTTTGGCGTTGGTTTCTTCGACCTGCCAGACGAATAACGGGCACATGCAAAGCTCGGAAATTCTGGTGGGAACCGGCGAATCGAATTACGCGCTGGACAATATATATGGGGCGGGCGTGCTGCGTTCGATGGACGGAGGGCAGACGTGGATGCAGGATGCGACGTTTACGGCGAGCGCTTCGCAGGGCCCGGGCGCGAGCGGGCCTTACATTGCGGCGCTGGCGGTGCAGCCGCACCAAGCGAATCCGGTGATTCTGGCGGCGGTGCAGGGGACGGATTTCGCGGCGGGAGGGGCGCTGCTTTCGGGGGTGTGGCGTTCGACGGATGGGGGCGCGCACTGGACTCGAACGCAACCGGATGGAGGCGGAGCGACGGGCGCGCCGTTTAATCCGGCGACGGATGTGAAGTTCGATCCGAGCAACGCGACGGGCGATACCGTGTATGCCGCGCTCGGTGATCCGAACGCGAATTCCGAGGTCGGGCCCGCGTCTTGTCCAGCGGCGTACTGCAATGGCGTGTTTGTTTCGCACGATGCCGGAGTTACGTGGAATCTCGTGGGGGGGCTGGATAGCGCCGCAAGCCCGTCGAGCTTTGGCAGCATTTCGCTGGCGATCGCTCCGGGAAGCACACCGGCGAATTCGACGCTGTGGGTTTCGATTGCGGACGCCGGCACAAACTCAGACAACTTGTTGGGCGTATGGAAGGGCACGGGAATCCAGAGCAATGGCTCGGGCCCGGCGTTCACCGCGATTTATCCCAATGCCTCGAATTTGCCGGACTTTTGCGCGCCGCAATGCTTCTACGACATGAAGATTACGGTGATGCCGGGTTCTGCCGGCGCCACTGTTTTTGCTGGCGGATCGGCGCAGCCGCAACTGGCGAAGAACGCGTATGGCACTTCGTCTATTTACCGGTCGCTCGATGGAGGAAGCACGTGGGGCGACGTGAGCGCAGATGGCAGCGCGAACGGAACTTCCACGCATGTGGATGTGCACGCTTTGAAATTTGCGGTGGAGTCCGGTTCGCACGTTTTGGCGATGTTTGTAGGGAATGACGGCGGAGTGTGGAGTTCGCAGGATGTTTTCAACTCGAGCGTGGCGCCAGGGAACCAGCATTGGGCGGATTTGAATACGGATACGGGGAATCCGAATACGTCGCTGAACTTGACGCAGTTCTATCCGGGCGTTTCGATTCATCCGAGCACGGACAAAACTATTTTTGGCGGCACGCAAGGGAACGACATCCAGCAATACAGCGGGACGCTGGATTGGAGCGGGGCGCTGGCTTGTCCTTACGATGGCGGATATACCGCGATTGATCCACACACGCCGAGCACGATTTACGCGGCCTGCAGTTATTTGGGCGGGCCGGGGACGTTGAATAAAAATACTATGAATGGAGTGCCGGGACAGGACGGGATCAACTGGGCGGCGATTGACTTCAACAATGGGATTAATTTCAGCGACAACGCGGATTTCATCCCGCCGCTGGTGCTGGATGCGAAGAACAGCCAGAACCTTTATTTCGGGACTTACCGGCTGTATCAGACGACGAATGGGGGCGGGAACTGGTCGGCGATCACGAGCGACCTGACGACGGACGGCAGCAAGAATTTTGTGACTGCGATTGCGGTGGCGCCGAGCGATTCGAATACGATTTACGCAGGGACTTCGGATGGGAACGTTTGGCAATCGTCGGAGGCGCTGCAGGGCGCGCCGGATATTCAGAAAGTGAACCAGGCGAGCCAACCGGCGCGGAGCGTTGCGGCGATCGCGGTGGATTCCGCGAATCCGAAAGCGGCGTTTGTGAGCTATTCGGGCTTTTCTTGTCCTGGGATCAGCGGATGCGACGGTCTGGGGCACGTTTTTTTTACGAATAATTCGGGCGCTGCATGGATTCAGGTGGATGGCAATCTTCCGGATGTGCCGGTGAACGACATAGTGATTGATCCGACGGACGCGACGGACAATACGATTTATATCGCGACGGATGCGGGAGTGTACGCGAGCGCGAACGCGACGGCTGGGAGCGCGACGACGTGGAGCGTGCTGCAGGCGGGGCTGCCCAACTCGCAGGTGATGTCGCTGAAGCTGCGCAGCGCTTCGCGATTGCTGGTGGCGGCGACGCATGGGCGCGGAGCGTGGGGCACGGTGCTGCCGGCTTTGCCGGGATTCGTGCTGACGGGGTTGAGTCCGGCGTCGGCGAACTTTGGCGGCGGAGCATTTTTGTTGACTGCGAACGGAGATTCATTTACTCCGAAGTCAGTAATCAATTTTAATGGTACGGCGCTAGCGACGACTTTTGTTAGCGCGACGACTTTGACCGCTATGGCGTCCAGTGGGGGCGCGCCTTGCGGCGGAGCGGTGCCGGTGACAATTTCCGATCCGGTGTTGGGGACGACGAATGCTTTGACGTTCAGCGTGATGGGCGCGCCGTGCGATTTTTCGTTTGGAACGGTGGCGCCGGCGAGCGCGACGGTGAGTCCCGGGGGGACTGCCAATTATCAGTTTTCGCTAAAGCCCGTGGGTGCGACGGGCAGCGCGGTGCAATTGACGTGCAGCACGGCGCTGGCTGGGGCGAATTGCACGTTTACGCCGAATCCGGCGACGCCTGTGGCGGCAGGAACCAGCATCGCGATGGCAGTTACGGTGCCGGCGACAGCGAGCATTTCAAATTTTTACGGGGTGGGGAGGAATACGTTTTTCCGCGGCACGACAGGCGCGTGGGATCGGTGGATTACGTTAGCGGTGATTCTTGCGATATTCGGATCGGCTGCCGCGTTGGATTCTGAGAAGCGGCGGCGGGCGGTGATTGCGATTTGTTGCGCAGGAATGATTATTTTGGTGAACATGATGGCAGCTTGTGGCGGCGGGGGCGGAGGCGGCGGGCCACAGCCGCAGACGTACGAGATCACGATCACGGGGGCGAGCGGAAGTTTTCAGCACTTGACCTCAGTGCAGGTCGTGGTAGATTAGCGCTGTTGGAGGCTCCCAGCCGCTCGGACGACCTGTTTGATGTGGTTCAGTATTCGGGAGGGACACCGCCATGACCTGCCCGCAGTGCCATAAGCACATTCCGGCTAAGGCAGTTTGGACGACTTCGGGATTTTCGGGAGTGGTTTGCCCGGAATGTCACGCGAGTCTTTGCCCGACGCCGATATCGGCGATTATTGTGTTTGCGCTGTCGTTTGGGTTGGGAGACGCGGCGCTGATGCTGCTGCATCACCGGGGCGCGGATTTACTGGTGGCGTTTGCGGGATTTTTCGTGGTGTTTGCGGTGGTGTTTGCTTTGGCGGCGCCGGTGATTTTGCGGATGCGATTGAAGGATCATACGGGGCCGCACCTTTCGGGGAATCGGGCCTGAGCTGCCATTGAGTTTTTTGCCGCGCGGAAAATTCAATTCGCGGGAACTTCAGGGGCTGAAGCCCCTTTCGTTTGGTTGCTGTAATGTCGCGGCTAAAGCCGCGACCTACAAACCCTCAGATGTTGCGCCGAAGTTCCAGCTCTCTGAAAATTGTTGTTGTTGAGCTGCGACGCGGCGCCGGAGTTACATTCGTTGCGATGTAGTAGGCGTCGCGCCGGCGAGCGATGGCGGACTGAAGTCCGCCGCTACAAAGGCGACACGTCCAAGAAATCTGAGTGAGCCTTCACGACCTAGAGCATTTGACGCAGGACGTATTGCAGGATCCCACCGTGTTGGTAGTAGGCTACCTCGAAGGGCGTATCCACTCTTGCTATTGCCGTGAACGCGATTTCTTTGCCGTCCGGTTTGCGCGCGCGGACTTTCATTTTTTTGCGCGGCTCGAAATTGTGAGCTAGTCCCTCGACATCGAAAATTTCAAGACCGGTCAGGCCTAGAGAGTTTAGGTTTTCGCCTGGTAGAAATTCTAGCGGGAGCACGCCCATGCCGACTAGGTTGCTGCGGTGAATGCGTTCGAAGCTTTCCGCTAGCACCGCGCGGACTCCTAGCAGGATAGTGCCTTTGGCCGCCCAATCGCGGGAGGAGCCGGAGCCGTATTCTTTTCCGGCGAAGATGATGAGTGGGACGCGCTCGTCGCGATATTTCATGGCGGCATCGTAGATGGACATTTTTTCGCCGCCGGGCTGGTGGATGGTCCAGCCGCCTTCGGTGCCGGGGGCTAGCATGTTTCGCAAGCGGATGTTCGCGAAGGTGCCGCGCATCATCACTTCGTGATTACCGCGACGGGCGCCGTAGGAATTGAAGTCTTTCGGTTGGACGCCGTGTTCGATCAGATATTTTCCGGCTGGAGAGTCCGGTTGAATGGAGCCGGCGGGCGAGATGTGGTCGGTGGTGACACTGTCACCTAGGACCGCGAGAGCGCGCATTCCGTGCAGGTCGCCGAGAGCTACGGGCTTCAGCGGCATATTTTCGAAATACGGTGGAAGCTTGATGTAGGTAGATTTTTCGTCCCAGGCGTAGAGATCGCCTTCGGGGATGGGCAGGGCGCGCCAGTGCTCGTCGCCGGTGAAAACGTCGGCATATTCTTTTCGGAACATTTCGCTGGTGACGGACGAGCGCATCGTTTTTTCGACTTCGTCGGGCGTGGGCCAGATATCGCGGAGATAGACGGGCTGGCCGGATTTATCGTTGCCGAGCGATTCGTTGACGATGTCGAAGTCCATGCGTCCGGCGAGGGCGTAGGCGACTACGAGCGGCGGAGAGGCGAGGTAATTCGCGCGGCAGAGCGGATTGATGCGGCCTTCGAAATTGCGATTGCCGCTGAGGACCGAGACGGCGACGAGATTATTTTCCTTGATGGCTTTGCCGATGGGTTCGGAGAGCGGGCCGCTATTGCCGATGCAAGTGGTGCAGCCGTAACCGACCAGATTGAAGCGGAGAGTATTGAGAAAGGGCCAGAGACCGGCTTTTTCGATGTAATCGGTGACGACTTTGGAGCCAGGGGCGAAACTGGTTTTGACCCAGGGCTTGGTTTGCAGGCCGCGCTCGACGGCTTTTTTGGCTAGCAGGCCGGCGCCGAGCATCAGCGATGGATTGGAAGTGTTGGTGCAGCTGGTGATGGCGGCGATGACGACCGAGCCGTCGGCGAGATCGAATTTATCGCCATTATTTTGCACGCTGACGTGCTTGGGTTGTGCGGTAAGCGTTTTTTCGAAGGATGATTTGGCTTGGGTGAGCGGGACGCTATCTTGCGGGCGCTTGGGGCCGGCCATGGTGGGAACCACCGTGGAGAGATCGAGTTCAATTCGGTCGGAGAAAATTGGATCGGGCGTGTGATCGGTGCGGAAGAGACCTTGTTCTTTGCAGTAGGTCTCGACGAGGCGAACTTGATCTTCGTGGCGCGCGGTGAAACGGAGATAGGCCAGCGTTTCGGCGTCCACGGGGAAAAAGCCCATCGTGGCGCCGTATTCGGGGGCCATGTTGGCGATGGTGGCGCGGTCCGGGAGCGTGAGGCTGGAAAGTCCCGTGCCGTAGAATTCCACGAACTTTCCGACGACGCCCTTTTTGCGCAGCATTTGCGTGACGGTGAGAACTAGGTCGGTGGCGGTGGCGCCTTCGGGCAGGCGGCCGTGCAATTTGAAGCCGACGACGGCCGGAATCAGCATCGAGAGAGGCTGGCCGAGCATGGCCGCTTCCGCTTCAATGCCGCCGACGCCCCAGCCGAAGACTCCGAGGCCATTGACCATGGTGGTGTGCGAGTCGGTGCCGACTAATGAATCCGGGAAGGCTACGGCGTGGCCGTCTTGCTTTTCGCTGAAGACTACCCGGGCCAGATATTCGAGATTGACCTGGTGGCAGATGCCAGTGTCCGGCGGAACTACTTTAAAATTTTGAAAACCTTTTTGGCCCCAGCGGAGGAAGGCGTAGCGCTCGATATTGCGTTGCATTTCGAGGTCGGCGTTGAAGGCGAAGGCGCCGGCTACGCCGAATTTGTCCACTTGCACGGAGTGGTCAATCACCAATTCCGCCGGGAGCAGGGGATTGATTTTTTTGGGTTGGCCGCCGAGTTGGCGCATGGCTTCGCGCATGGCGGCGAGGTCCACTACGGCGGGGACGCCGGTGAAATCCTGAAGCAGGACGCGGGCGGGCATGAAGGAAATTTCTTTTTCGGAGGCGCCTTGGGCGCTGGTGGGATCCCAGGCGGCCAGCGCGCGGACGTCTTCATCGAAAACGAAACGGCCGTCTTCGTGGCGGAGCAGATTTTCTAGGAGGACTTTCAGGGAGAAGGGAAGGCGCGTGACGTTGCCGATGCCGGCGCGTTCTAGCGCGGCGAAGTGGTAGATTTCGAAGGAATCGTCGCCGACGTGGATTTTGGTGCGGGTGCCGAACGTGTTTTTGGATTGAGGGCTCACGAGATTTGCTGCTCCTGTGAATTGAACAGGCTATTTTAGCGCACTAGTTGGGTTGGGCTTGTGGGATTTTCGGTTTGGGGTGAGGGCCGCTCGGCGCCGACCGACCGCAAAAGGCGAAAGATTTAACACAGAGTTCGCCCTTCGAACCGGCACCGCCGGTTCTCAGGGTGAATCGCCCTGTGGGGCGATTCACAGAGAAAAGGTGGAGGGGGCGGGGCTTATTCGTAATTCGGGAGGGCGATGCGGTCGGCGAGATCGCGGCCGGCGGCTAGGGTCGCGACCCAAGGGATACTCATCAGACGGAAGATTTGATTGCGAAGGAACAGCCCGAACTTCGATTTTGGCGCGAAGGCACCGGCAAAGCGCAAAGCCCCTTTTTGTTTGCGCAGAACGAAGGGAGCGAAAAGATCCTGATAGCGCGCGAAAGCTTTGGAATAGTCTCCGGATGCGCGATGCAATTCGCCGGCGAGGACATAGGCTGCAATCATAGCTAGTGCGGAACCTTGTCCGGCGAGCAGCGAGACGCAGGACGCTGCGTCGCCGATAAGGGTTACGCGTCCTCTGGTCCATAAACCCTGCTGCGGGTCCATATGAATTTGGCTGACGCGATCGAAGTAGAGTTCGTTCGCGGAGTCGAGCGCGTCGAGAATCTGGGGACATTCCCAGCCGCAATTTGCGAAGCGCCGGCGCAATAGGGCTTTTTGACCGGCGAGATCGGTGGGGATTGCCGCGTCTTCATCCGCGAAAATGAACAGAAACATGGTGCAGTCATCGCCGATGGCATAGCGTCCGACCTGCTGACCTACTTGCGTATAGGTCATGTAAACGAGCTCGTCGCGTGGGCGATAGCCTCGGGCCGCAAACGCGGCGACTTTGTAACCGAGATACTTTTCGAACTGGCTTTCCGAGCCAAAGACGAGTTCGCGGACGCGGGAGTGAAGGCCGTCAGCTCCGACGACGAGATCGAAATCACGCGGGGCTTGGTGCGCGAAGGATACGCGGACGTTTTTTTCGGACTGCTCGATGTGATTTATCGTGTCGCCGAAGATGGTTTCGACTTTGCCGGCAAGCGAGTGGAAGATAATCGCGGAGAGTTCGCTGCGCGGGAGGCTGATGTAGCGGCCGTGGGTCATGCGCGCAAATGCGCTGACTGGAAAGCCCGCGACGCGCTGGCCGGCGGGATTGACGGCGCGGACTTCGCGGAACATGACTCCTCTGCGCCTGATCTCCGGCAAGAGGCCCATGCGGTCGGCGATATCGTAACCAGCGCCCCAGAAGTCTATAAGGTAGCCGCCGGTGCGCAG